>NZ_FUWZ01000002.1:584650-2168259 GCF_900167135.1 Chitinophaga eiseniae
TCATCCTCATCCTCATCCTCATCCTCATCCTCATCCTCATCCTCATCCTCATCCTCATCCTCATCCTCATCCTCATCCTCATCCTCATCGTCGTCGTCATCCAATCCGGCTTCATCATCTTCTGAAGGCACTTCCAGGGCGTCTTCCATTATTCCGTCAGGATCTTCGTCGCCGTGTTCGTCTTCAGTTGTTTCCGTATCTCCGGTGGCTTCATCGTCAATGGCGGGAGTTTCTTCCGGTTCATCCGTTTCCGGGGCTATTTCCTCGTCGGTAGACATATCTGTTTCTTCCCCGGTAATTTGGGCGCCTTCAGCCGCCACGTCTTCGCCGGTGGGTGTTTCGTCCTGTTCCTCATCGGTTACTTCGGGAACGGCGGCATCTTCCGGGACCGGAGCGTCTTCGGTGACCTCTTCTGTGGTATAGGTATTAAAGGCGATGATTTCATCGTCCGGTTCGACTTCTTCGTCTTCCGCTGCGGGCAGTTCTCCGGTGGACTCCAGCTGGTCCAGCTCATGGTCCGGGTCCAGCAGTTCACCGTCTTCGGAGACCATCATAGTGTGAGTAGTTTCCGCTTCAGCCTGGTCTCCGCGGCCGATGGTGGCGGTATCGTCGTTAATCAGCGTGGGCTGCACGAGATCTTCTTCGAAGAGTTCTTTGAGCTTGGGCAAATCGGCAGCGGAATTGATACCGAAATAATCCATAAAAGAACGGGAAACAGTATATAGTAAGGGTTTACCGGGCAGATCTTCACTACGCCCGGAGATAACGATCAGTTCTTTCTCCAGTAGTTTCTGGATGGAATAGTCTGTGCTGACGCCGCGGATATATTCGATTTCCCCTTTGGAAATCGGCTGACGGTAAGCGATGATGGCCAGCGTTTCGAGAGCGGCGGTGGACAGGCGTTTCAGGAATTTATCCCCGTTGAGCTGGGCCACGGTCTGATAATATTCCTTTTTGGTCATGAATTGGTATCCGCCGCCGCTGCTGCGGATCTCGAAGGCGTAGAATTCAGAGCTGTATTTTTCCCTGATGGCTTCCATGGCTGCTTCTACCTGCTCCAGCGTGGCGCGGTCTTCCAGGAATGCCAGCGCGTTATTGAGCAACTCCACTATTTCCAGCAGGGGTAAGGGGCGATCGGCTGCAAAAATAAGTGCTTCCACATGTGGGATGAGCTGTGATATTTCCATGTTGCTATCAGAGGTGTGAATGACAAAAAAAGGTCAAAGACTAAAAATACAGTCTTTGACCCTAATCTGAAAATATTTCAATATTCAGTATTGACGTAGTGTTATCAACCTGCCAGTGCAGCGGCGCCGCTCACGATTTCTGTCAGCTCGGTGGTAATGGCGGCCTGACGGGCACGGTTGTAGGAAATCTTCAGTGTACGCAGCAGTTCCTGGGCGTTTTCAGTAGCCTTGTCCATGGCAGTCATACGAGCGCCGTGTTCAGAAGCGTGGGAGTCCAGTACCGCTTTGAAGAACTGGGTGTTCAGGATTTTCGGCATCAGTTCTGCGATCAGCACTTCTTTTTGTGGTTCAAAGATGAAATCTGCTTTCAGTTTGCTGTTTTCGTCGTTTTCCACTTTGGCGATGGGCAGGAACTGTTCGGAAACATATACCTGTGTGGCAGCGTTTTTGAATTCGCTGTAGATGATTTCCACCGCATCGTAAGTACCATCAACGAAACCGTTCAATGCTACAGAAGCTGCCTCTTTCACGTTTTCGAAGGTGAGGCTGCCGAACAGCTGCCAGTATTTGTCGATTACTCTGTAACCGTTCTGGGCAAAATGCTCATACCCTTTTTTACCGATAGGCAGTATTTCTACTTTACCTTCTTCAAACTGCTCCTGGTACTTCTCGCGGATCACGCGTTTAGCCGTTTTGATCAGATTGGAATTGAAGGCGCCGCACAGGCCTCTGTCTGAAGTGATCACCACAATCAGTACTTTTTCAACCGCACGCTGTGCCGCCAGGGGGGTGCTGATATTGCCTTCGCTGTTGGAAACAATATTCTGCAGCATTTCCTGGAGTTTCAAGGCGTAAGGACGCATCAGTAAAATGGCATCCTGTGCACGTCTTAATTTCGCAGCACTCACCATTTTCATGGCTTTTGTGATCTGCTGACCAGATTGAATAGATTTGATTCGGTTACGAACTTCTTTAAGCTGTCCGGACATATATTTTAATCAATTACGGAATGACAAATTACTTTGACGATCATGCATTCAGGCTGTTGATTTCCTGAATTTGGCTGCAAAGGTAAGCAATGAAGGTATAATTTGAAAATCCGTGAGGAAGATAATTAGACCTTTCTTTTAAGATCTAATTATCAATTATATATAAATATAAAAATATTCGACTAAATATTATAGGGTGATCGTGGTGCCCAGTACCTGCAGAAATGCTGCAATCCACTGGGGATGGGCGGGCCATGCCGGTGCGGTTACCAGTTTACCGTCTACCACCGCTTCGGTCACGTTAACAGACACGTAGGTGCCGCCTGCCGCGGTTACCTCCGGCGCCACCGCTGGGTAAGCCGTCAGTTTCTTGCCGCGCACCACATCGGCAGCGGTCAGGATCTGGATACCATGGCAAACAGCGGCCACCGGCTTATCTTCTGTAAAGAAGTGCCGGGTCAGCTCGATCACGTTCTTATTGAGCCGCAGGTATTCGGGCGCCCGTCCACCGGCAATCACCAGCGCATCATACTCACCGACTGAGATATCGGCAAAAGTAGCGTTCAGCACAAAACCGTGACCGGGCTTCTCGGTATAGGTCTGGTCCCCCTCGAAATCGTGGATAGCTGTTTTTATCTTATCGCCGGCAGCCTTGTCAGGGCATACCGCGTGTACCTCGTGCCCAATCATTTGCAGCATCTGGAAAGGTACCATGGTCTCATAATCTTCCGCAAAATCTCCTGTCAGCAATAAAATCTTCTTCTGTGCCATATGGTTACTTTTTTAAGTGCTTCAAGATACACAAAATAACGGGATAAAAGCAGGCGCTCCGGACGTATTGCCCGGAGCGCCTGTTAAGAAATCATGAAGTGATGGTTAGTAACCTTTGTTCTGCGGGAAGGGGGTAGACGATCTGTCTATCTGGTCCTGCGGAATAGGGCGCAGCAAATGATGTTCATCGATATTGGCGGATGCTTCCGGGTTGTGCTTCCTTACTCTTTCCAGCAGTTTACCGGTCCGTTTCAGGTCAAACCAGGCCAGTTGCTCCCCGATCAGTTCCCGACCTCTTTCGTCCAGCAGGAAATCGATATTGATATCGGTGGCGGCTATTTTCATGGCCAGCTGGTGGGCCTGGGTTTCTGCGGGCGTAGTGCCCTGGCGGGCAGCTCTCATGCGCACGGCATTCACCATATCAGCGGCCCCCTGTGCATTGCCCAGTTTGTACAGGGCTTCGGCTGCAATCAGGTAAGTTTCTGCCAGGCGGAAGGCGATGAAAGGCCTTACGCCGGATGCCTGGTTGTCGGGCCGCAGGGCGTCGGCAAATTTATTGAGCGACGGATACAGCTTCTCCGTGTATTTATCGGAGCCCACCAGCAGGTAATGTTTGCTGGCTACTTCCGCCGGCGTTACCGGACGGCCCGGCATGTATACGGCGGTATCGCCCATTTTCATCATCCATGGGGTGGTGACCGGCTTGTTTACAAACCAAACGGTGGTGAACCATTTTTCGTAGCGGGTATCATGCACTCTTTCCTTGTAGAGGGTATCGATCAGGAAACCGGTTGGCTTAAAGCGTTTCCAGGGCGTACCATTGGGCAGGTCGCGCTGCATACCGGCCAGCACATCGTACTGCATGAGGAAGAAACGGCAGGCGTTATTGTCCGGCGACGCATACAGCGGATCGGTGGTGTATTGCGCAGCGAAGATGGTCTCTGTATTCTTTTCATTACCCTGCGCCCATACTTTTCCGGGATCGTCCAGCAGTTTTAAGTCATAATTTTTGATCACGCCTTCTGCGTATTTGTCGGCATTGGCATAATCATCCGGTTTGGCATCGGGCGAAGATGCACGGGTAAGGTATACCCTTGCCAGCAGATGCTCTGCAGCAGGTTTGGTGGCGCGCCCCCAGTCGCTCTGCGTAGGTGGCAGGTATTGTGCCGCCCTCGTCAGATCAGCGATAATGGCCTCGTATACTTTGGTGGTGGAATCGCGGGTGGCTTCGGTATTGATCACTTTATTTTCGTGCAGCCGTAAGGGTATGTTACCGAAAGTCTGCATCAACAGGAAATGGTACTGCGCTCTGCAGAACAGCGCTTCTCCCACGCCTTTGGTTTTGGTGGCGGAGTCGATGCCCTGTACCAGGTCTGCGCGGTCCACTGCCACGTTACAGTTATTGATCGCCTGGTATAAACCGTTCCACAAGTCCCTCACGTGGTCGTAACGGGCATCCAGCTGTGAGGTATACTGGTTGGCGAACTTGAAGTTCCCGTCGGAGCCGTTGGTGTAAGTGTCTGTTCCGGCAACGGTGAGGGTCATGCCTCTTTCGGTGCTGTAGAAGATGCGCATACCGGCGTAACCCGCATTTACGGCGGTGGTGAAGCCGTTGCGCGTATTATAGAAATCGTCGGTTGCGTTGGAAACCACATCTTCCTCCAGCATTTTGTTACACCCGGTACCGGCGAGTGCGGTTAATGCTAATGCCCACAAGATATTTTTCATGTTGAATGTTTTTGATTGAAAAAATTAGAACCGTGCATTCACACCAAACTGCAGCATCCAGGTGGCGGGAGCGTCAATACCGATAACGTTCACATCTTCAGGATCTACTCCTTTGTATTTCTGCCTGTATGGCGCCAGGATGAGCGGTTGTTTTACGCTTACGTTGAAGCGCAGGCCCTGCATCTGCATCCGTTTAACGGTGGCTTCAGGCAACGCATAGCTGAGGGATATGTTCCTGATTTTAAAGAAGGAGCCGTCGAAATAGCTGAGTGACTGGTAGTTGACCGGGCGTTCCTGGTTGGCGTTGGGCCTCGGGAAGTCGTTGGTCGGATTGGAGGGCGTCCAGTAGTTGATGTTCAGGTTATTGAAACGGCCGAACAGGGTATTGGTATTTTGGTAGAAATCACTTTTCACCATACCGCCTATTCGAGCAAAAGCTACGACGGACAATTCGAAGTTTTTATACGAGAGCCGCTGGGTCATGCCGGCAGTCCAGTCGGGCTGCGGTGTACCGAGTATTTTACGATCGCTGGCGTCGATTTTCTTATCGCCGTTGGTGTCTTCTACTTTGATTTCTCCCGGTTTGGGCTTATAGTTCAAACCATCGTATTTATCACCTGTCTGCCAGATGCCGATTTTGTTATAATCGTAATACACGTAGGTAGGCTGACCAACAAACCAGCCATTGCCGATATCTTCTTTTTTACCGCCCATCAGTTCCAGGATTTTAGACCGGTTGCGGGAGAAGTTCACGTCCATGCTCCAGTTAAATCCATTGGGATTGTCGATGATGATACCGGTCAGTGCAGCTTCCCAGCCGGTGTTGCTGGTAGCGCCTACGTTCTGCAGCACGCTGTTAAACCCGTTGCTGTAGGGCAGCAGGAAAGGCATGAGCAGGTCGGTGGTTTTCTGTTTATAGAAATCGATGGTACCGGTCAACCGGTCTTTAAAGAAGCCGAAATCCAGCCCTGCGTCGAAGGAGGTGGTCGTTTCCCAGGTGAGGTTGGGGTTACGCAGCATTTGCGGCGTATAGCCCAGTACGCCTTTTCCGCCGAAGGAGTATGGGATGCGGGCCAGCAGACCTTGTGTAGCATACGGATCGATACCGGTGTTACCGATGCGGCCGAAGCTGGCGCGCAGCTTCAGGTGGCTGACGTTACGGCTGCTTTTCAGGAATTGTTCGTTGCTCATATTCCAGGCGGCGGCGATGGAGGGGAAATACCCCCATTTCTGTCCGGGAGCGAAGCGGGAGGAACCGTCCGCACGCATGGTGAGGGTAACGAGGTAACGGTCGTCGTAGCCGTAGTTGAGGCGTCCCATGTAAGACAGGATGGTCCAGGTGCCGAGGCTGCTGCCTACGCCGGTCACGTTCATGGCCTGACCAAGGTTGTAATATTCCTGTGCTTCCACCATTACGCCGCGTACATTGGCGGTGGAGCTGTCGCCTCTTTGTCTTTGTACGCTGTATAAACCGGTGAAGCCGATGTTGTGTTTCTTATTAAATGTTTTGTTGTAGGTGACAACGTTTTCCACGGTGTATGCAATCGTTTCGCCGCTGGTTTTGGAGGCGGTAGCATCCCCACCGCCAATGAGGAGGTCGAAGTTATTCTTACCCTGGAACCGGCCGTAGTTGAATTGAGAGATATCCGGGCCAACGTTGAGCCGGTATTTCAGTCCGTCGATAATTTCCACTTCACCATACAGACTGGTAAAAAGGCGAAAACGTTTGCGGTTTTCGACACGGTTACCGTTTTCATAGTCGAGCAACGGGTTGGGCAGGTTGCTGTCATTGTTCGGGAAGGTGATGAGGTTACCGTTGTCATCGTAGGGAGAGGAGATAGGAAGCATACGGATGGCGTTATTGATACCATTGTAGGTTTCTCCTTTGCGGTTGCTGTAGGATGCCAGCATGGTGGCGCCGACTTTCACGCGGGAGCCGATCATCTGATCGAGGCTGATATTGATGTTATAGCGCTCATAGCTTTGCAGTTTCAGAACGCCCTGGTCTTTGAAGTAGCCAAGGCCGACGGCGTATTTGGTTTTCTCCGTGCCACCGTTCACCCCGATGGAGTGGTTGGTTTGGTAGCCGGTAGAGAGGAGCAGTTTTTGCCAGTCGGTGCTGGTCCCTTTCTGGATGCCGGCGTATTCCTGGGGAACAAAGATGGCTTTGTCAGACGAGTCGCGGTTGTTGTCATTATATCTGCCGATGGTGCGGTAGGCTTCGCGGCGCATTTCTGCGAACTGTGCGCCATTCATCAGGTCTGTCTGTCCGAGGTTTTTCACCATGCCGTAAGAGCCGGAATAGGTCACTACCGGCCGGCTGGTTTTACCGCGGGTGGTGGTGATCAGCACTACGCCGTTAGCGCCGCGGGAGCCATAGATGGCGGTAGCGGAGGCGTCTTTGAGGATCTCCATGGACTGGATCGTACCAGGACCGATATCGTTCAGGCTGCCGGAATAGGGGATGCCGTCTATCACGTAGAGCGGATCGTTACCGGCGGAGAGAGAACGGGTACCGCGGATGCGGACGGTGGGTTCATCTCCGGGCTTGGCGCTGTTGCTGACCACGTCCACGCCTGGTGTGCGGCCTTGCAGCGCCTGCTGGGCGTTGGTTACCGGCACTTCCTGTATTGCTTTACTGCTGACAGAGGCGATGGAGCCGGTCACATCTTTTTTCTTTTGCTGTCCGTAGCCTACCACTACAATTTCTTCCAGCTTTTTCTGGTCTTCTTCCAGCACGATGCTGATAACACCGCGGCCGGTGACAGGCTCTTCATGCCGGGTATAGCCGATGAAGGAAAAAACAAGGACCGCACCGGAGGCGTTGGGGACCTGCAATTTAAAGTGTCCATTGGCGTCGGTCTGTGTACCGGAAGTACCGCCTTTAACGGCGACTGTAACGCCTACCAGGGGGGACTTATCTTTTGCCAGTACATTCCCCTCCACTTGTTTGGATTGTGCTTGAGCGAGCTGATGGCATAGCAGCAGGCATAACGCTGCAAAACATAAGCGTGAAATCCTATTCATAACGTTTATCAGTTTTTCAAAAATGGAAATTGGGTACTAACTTATCCAGCCCAAAATAGTAATTATTTGCAGAGATGCAAACGATTGCAATTTTGGAGCAGTATTTTTTTTAGATTGAAAAGTGGAAGGAAGGGAGAGAAATGATTCTCAGTATAGGAGACAGGAAGTTTTTTCGGGCGCAGGATTTTTTAAAAAAATTTTCCGGTAGCGTTTCTGAAACGAGCCTGGTACATGGCATAACAAGCACTAATCCAGTTTAAAACACTTTTTCAATTGCGAAAACAAAGTATCAGGTTTTACGTGCTGCAATCCCATGCTTTTAATCATAGTACTGTCTGGTAAGTCATTCTTTATCAGCTCGATAAAATATTGTAAATCGTCAAAAATGGTGGGAGGAAGTTCAAAATTATCATTGTCCGTCAACAGCGCGCTTAACCGGAAAATATCTGCTTTATGCTTTTTGATATTTTTTGTGTCAATATTTTCGCCTTGCTCCTTCCTTTTTATCATATCCAGGTATGCTCTGGCCTTGAGACATATTAACGCCTCGATATTGGCCCTGTGAAGTTCAGACTCCCTGGAACAATGTTGCAACGTATAATAATAGTAGTCATCATTCATTAAAATAGCCGACAAGCTAGATAGCTCCTTATCGTCAACAGGTATCGCCGTGAGATGGGAGTTCGGTCGGACATCAAGCAAATCCGGCACTCTCGAGAAAAGCTCTATCTGAAAGGGATAGTCTGAGTTTTCAGGTTCCCTGAACCGATAATATTTGCGGTCTGTTTCACTTTTTTCCGCTTTTTTGTAACCAGCCTCCCGGACAAAGAGCCAGAACTGTGCTACAAATTCGGGTGTCAATGCCTCAACGACAAGTATAATATCGATATCCCTCGTTGCCCGGGCAGTAAGTCCGGCGCTACTAATGACAATATCACAAGCGGTGCCACCTATGATGATGTAATTATCTGTATACGCGTTAAAATAGTTTCTAAACGCCGTGATGCCGTCTACCATATAAATTTTTCAATTATTTGATCAAGTGCCATTTCAATACGTTCGTCCTCATTGTCCTTCAAACTGAGAAATAGCGACAGCGGGTCTACATTTGAATCTTCCGTGATACCATATGTGAGTACATACGGATCATACTTCCATACTTCAAGACAAATCTGCCCTTCATCCGGGTTTTCGTTTACCAGTGCTCCGGCTGCCCTCAAATGATAGTAGTGCTTCTTTTCGATGGCATAGTATTGTTGCGCTCCGGGGTTCATGTCGCTATATTCGGGAAGCGCAGAAACATTACTGGCCAGCACTCGTTTATCAGGTATTTTATCTATAAAAACCTCTTTTAACACTGGCGTTACAAGATGTTTCTGTGCCATATGCCAAAGCGCAGGCCTGTCTTCTTTAAAAACGATGTTCTTCTCCTTAGACCCTTTTATATCACACAAATCGAACTTCTTTAGATTTTCTGCTGCCATGGAAATTGCTGTGGGTGTATAATTAAACTTTTTGGCAATTTCCTTCAGGGTCAAATCTGTTAGTTGAATTTTGCTATGCCGATGTAACATATAGTAGAGAAAAAGTTGCTGTGCCGAGGGAATAAGTGTATCCGTCTTATTTCCATAATTCCTGGAAAATCGTTCTCGCAAATCAATTAACAACTCAGGCAGAAACAACTGCTTACCCGGAACAATAAAGTTTATTTTTTTCTCAATAAGGCGGCGCCTGGTATAGCTTTGCATCTCTTCCATTACCAGTACAACTTTCCTTTGGAAAATGTCCGCGATAGTCTGTAAGTGTTTCTCTGTCCGCTGGGTATGGAAGTCCAGGTCCTGTTTTAATGCCATCAATATGACCGGATAGCCCCAAAACTCCCCCTGACTTATGTGATATTCTTCTTTTATATATAAGGGTAGTAAAGCCAGTGCCTCTTTGGGTACATCGGCCAGCGTAAAGTGATTACCCAATATATCTTTTATGTATCTTTCAAGCTCCATTTACAGGCGATAATAAAGTTATTTTTATCTAATAAAGTTACTTACTTTATTACAAAAAACTAACTTTATTGTTCTTTTTTACCCTACCGTGTCATCAAAGTTCGTTAGTTTACCTTCCTGAAGCAGCACAAGCATTTTAGGAAAGATTTATTTTGCAATCGGTTGTAAAAATCATTTTCATTGTTTATTTTGACGTCCTCATTCCAGTATAAAAGTTATGAAAAAGACGATTTTATTATGTGGCAGCCTGCTTTGTATGTACGGCAGCATGTTTGCACAAAAGGGCCAGTGGCAGACACTTTTTAATGGTAAAGATCTGAACGGCTGGAAACAGCTCGGTGGCAAAGCCGTATACAATGTAGAGGACGGGCAGATCGTCGGTACCACGGTTACCGGCACGCCCAACTCCTTCCTGGCTACCAATAAGGAATACGGCGATTTCATCCTCGAGCTGGAATTTAAACTGGGCGCCCCTTTTAACTCCGGCATCCAGTTCCGCAGCCAGAGCCGCGACGACTATCAGAACGGCCGCGTATTTGGCTACCAGATGGAAATAGACCCGTCTGACCGCAAATGGAGCGGCGGCGTCTACGAAGAAGGCCGCCGGGGCTGGCAATACCCGCTGGAATTAAACCCTGCCGGGCAAAATGCCTTCAAACCGACCGACTGGAACAAATACCGCATCGAATGCCGCGGCCATGAAATCCGTACCTGGGTAAACGGCGTTCCGACCGCACACCTGGTAGATACGGCGCTGCCGAAAGGCTTCATCGCACTGCAGGTACATGGCATCGGTAAAAATACGGCCGACGAAAACAAACATATCTACTGGAAAAATATCCGTATCATCGACAAGCCGACGGCTTCCCAATATTCTCCATATGACAATATCTATGTGGTGAATAATGTGGATAACACCGTTTCCGGTCAACAGAAAAAGAACGGTTTCCAGCTGCTGTGGGACGGTAAAACTACCAAAGGCTGGAGAGGCGCCTACCGGAAGGACTTCCCCGCCAAAGGCTGGCATATCCAGGACGGTGTGCTGACCATTATGCACTCTAACGGCGATGAAGAAGGCAGCGGCGGCGATATCGTGACCGAAAAGGAATATGGCGCTTTTGAACTGGAATTTACCTTCAAACTCACGCCTGGCGCAAATAGCGGGGTCAAATATTTCGTAAATGAATCATATGAAACCGGCGGCAAATCGGCGATCGGGCTGGAATACCAGGTCCTGGATGACGAAAAGCACCCGGACGCCAAACTGGGACGTGACGGAAACCGGACGCTGGCCTCACTTTACGACCTCATGACAAGAAAACAGGAAAAACGTGCCCTGCTACCTATTGGAGATTGGAACAAAGGTCGTATTATTGTGTATCCAAATAACCACGTAGAGCACTGGCTGAACGGTTTTAAAGTATTGGAATATGAACGGGGCTCCCAAGCCTTCAAAGACCTGGTGGCGATCAGCAAATACAAAAACTGGAAGAATTTTGGTTTATGGCCGGTAGGACACATCCTGTTACAGGACCATGGTAATGAGGTGTCCTTTAAAAACATCAGAATTAAAGTATTGAAATAAACATATTTTTTATCTTTTTTTTCATTGTTCACTGTTCTAAATAAGCATTCCGATTCTTCGGAATGCTTTTTTGTTTTGGGGATTTGATTAAATTGTTTCCTTAATCCATACACAACATGAAATACGCCTCTTTATTGTTAGCGGGCAGTTTGCTGACGGCCGCCGCCTGTCAGCAGCAAGGTTCCCGCAACAGCCAACAAGCCCCGGGGGACTCCCTTCATCAGCTGGTGGAGCGCTACTACGACAGCAATATGGCCCTGCAACCACTTCAGGCCACTTTCAACGGTGACATGAGATACAATGACCAGCTGCCGGTAGATATTGGCGCAGACTTCCGTCATCGTGCCGATTCCTTTTATGCCGCCTATCAACAGGCTCTGAAAGGCATCGATACCGCTGGGCTGTCGGGCAACGACCGCATTACTTACGATATGCTGCAACGGGAGCTCGGACTCAACCGGGAAGCACTCACGTATCACGACTACCTGATGCCGGTACAGCAGTTCACCTGTCTGCCCATCACCCTGGCGCAACTGGGCTCCGGCTCCGCAGCGCAGCCATTCAAAACAAAGAAGGACTACGAAAACTTCATGCATCGCATGGAAGGCTTTGCTGCCTGGGCGGATACCGCTATAGCCAATATGCGGCAAGGCATCGCCACCGGTTATGTACTGCCGGAGAAACTGGTGATCAAAACACTGCCGCAACTGAAAGACCTGGCAAAAAAAGATACCGCCAACGTTTATTACGCACCACTCAAAACACTGCCGGACTCCCTCGATGCGGCCGCCAAACAGCAGCTGACAACCGATTATACGGCCGCCATCGAAAAATACATCCTCCCCGCATACGGGAAACTATATACTTTCATGCAAACCGAATACCTGCCCAAAGCCCGCAAAACCAGTGGCATTGAAGGTATTCCGGATGGCAGAAAATACTACGAGTATCTCGTGCGGTCCTGGACTTCCACCAACAGAACACCGGATGAAATCTATGCCCTCGGCGAACGCGAAGTAGCCCGCATCCGTGGGGAAATGGAAGAAGTGAAAAACAACGTCGGCTTCAAAGGCGACCTGGCCGCGTTCTTCACGGAAGTACGCAATGATAAAAAACTGCGCATCTTCAAAACACCCGGCGCCATCCTCGATTCCTTCAAGGCCATCGAAAATAAAATCATGCCCGGTGTCAAAAAAATGTATGGTCATCTCCCGAAATCCAAATTCGAGATCAGACAAACTGAAGCCTTCCGCGCCGCCTCTGCTTCCGCAGAATACCAGCCCGGTAATCCCGACGGCTCCCGTCCGGGCATCTTCTATGTGCCGATCCTGAATGCAGCTGAGTTCCCGTACCCCGGTATGGAAAGCCTCTTCCTGCATGAAGCAATTCCCGGTCACCATTTCCAGTTCTCCCTGCAACAGGAAAACGACTCCCTGCCTAAGTTCCGCCGCTTCACCTGGGTGGGCGCCTTCGGCGAAGGATACGCCCTGTACTGCGAAAGCCTCGGCAAAGAACTGGGCCTGTACACCGATCCGTATATGTACTTCGGCCGGCTGACCGACGAAATACATCGCGCTATTCGTTTAGTCGTTGACGTTGGTATGCACCATAAAGGCTGGTCACGCGAACAAGCCATCAAATATATGATGGACAACGAACCGGTGTCTGAACATGACGCCACCGCTGAAATAGAACGTTATATGGCCATCCCCGGCCAGGCACTCTCCTACAAAATAGGAGAACTGAAAATCCGTGAACTGCGGGAAAAATATACTAAGGCGCTGGGCGATAAATTCAGCCTCCCCGCCTTCCATGATGAACTGCTGAAAGACGGTTGCGTGCCGCTTTCTGTACTCGAACAGAAAATGACGCGGTTTTACGGTCAATAGGCATTTCTTTCTTACTGCACGAACGCCGTCCGACTACCTTAGCCGGGCGGCGTTGCTTTTACGATACCCACGGTTTCGTTTGCAACGTTCGTTGAGGACACATTGTTGTCCCGGAACTCGCACGCCGGGCCACAATGTTGTCCAAAGCCGTCAGTAGTTCGTTTTTTCCGTTGTGGGCAGCGCATTCCTCTCTTTTCAATGTTCCTCGACGCTATTTCCGTTTCTCTCAATGCAGGCCATTGACTAAATCAACTACGCGACCCTTCATCAAAATTTTATATCCTCCCTGAAATATTCTTGTTATTTTACCTCTGCAACCGATTGCTAAAAACATATTATTTCAATTGGAGAGATACGTTATGAAAAGAAGAGACTTTATCAAAACCACTTCCATGGCCGGAGTAGGGGCCGGGTTGACGATCCTGAACTTCCCGGTATTTGGCAAACAGGCGCCGAGCAATAAAATAGTATTGGGTGTGATGGGGGTTAACTCCCGCGGCAACTGGCTGGCCCAGGTGGCGGCCAAACTGCCGGGCGCAGCAATCGGCTACATCTGTGATGTGGAAGACGGCGCCATCGAAAAAGGCCTGAAAGCTGTCGCCGGCGCACAGGACCGCAAACCTGCGGTGATAAAAGATATCCGCAAACTGCTGGAACAAAAAGATTTCGACGCGCTGATAGTAGCGGCGCCCGACCACTGGCACGCTCCCGCCGCCATCATGGGCACTGCTGCCGGTAAACACGTATATGTAGAAAAACCCTGCTCCCATAATCCCCATGAAGGTGAATTACTGGTAGCAGCAGCGAAAAAATATAACCGCCTCGTGCAAATGGGCAACCAGCGCCGCTCCTGGCCCAATCTGCAACAGGCCGTCAAAGAAGTAAAAGAACAGGGCATCCTCGGTAAAGTACACTACGGACGCGGATGGTACGTCAACGACCGTCAACCTATCGGCGTGGGCAAAAAAATCCCGGTGCCTTCCACCCTCAACTGGGACTTGTGGCAGGGCCCTGCGCCACGTAAAGACTACCTGGATAACATTGTACACTACAACTGGCACTGGCGCTGGCATTGGGGCACCTCCGAAACCTGTAATAACGCTACCCACGAACTGGACTGTCTTCGCTGGTTCATGGACCTGGAATACCCCACGAAAGTCACCTCCGCCGGCGGCCGTTACTCATTTTCGGGAGACGACTGGGAGACGCCTGATACCCAGACCCTGAACTTCGAATTTGAAGGCAATAAAGCCGTTGCCTGGGAAGGCCGCAGCTGCGACCCCTTCACCCTGGAAGGCAGTGGCCGCGGATTCGCCATCTTCGGCGAACAGGGCGCACTGTACAATTCCGGCGGCGACAGCTATAAAATCGTGGACAATAAAAACAAAGTGGTAAAAGAAGTGAAGCAGGCCGCTAATCCTAACCAAAGCGTGACCAACACGGTAAGTCCTGCCGGCGAATTCTATGACGCCGTTCACATCAACAACTTCCTCGAAAGTATCCGCGGAAAAGCCACCCTCAACTCTGAAATCAATACCGGTTATAAAAGCACGCTCCTTTGCCTGCTGGGCAACATTGCACAGCGCACAGGAAGGGTATTGCACACCGATCCCTCCAATGGCCGCATCCTCAACGATGCCGAAGCCATGAAACTATGGAGCAGGGAATATGAAAAAGGCTGGACGCCTAAAATATAATCAGTGGTCCGCCCCCGTTTTGGGCAGCAGGTATTTGGCGATGTCGAAACTGGGCGGGGGCGGATCTTCTATATAGGCGCTTTCAATGGCTTCCCGGGAAGGATACAGCTTAAACCCCTTCTGCCACACCGGCTGGGTACGGTCTTCTTCTTCCAGTCCCGGTGTCACTTCCAGCTTCAGCTTATGAAATACGGCAGCCAGGCAGTTTTCCAGCCGCGGCGCATTCAGCTCCGCCAGCCCTATCTGCCATTTATAGTTATCTGCATCATCCTGTACCACCGGCACCCAGATGTTTTTGGTGGTAGCGATCTTAAAACTTCTCTCGGTAAACCGCAGGTCTGCCACCTGCACCATGTCTTTCAGCACCGCTTCTTCCCCGTTGGGTAATTTCACGATCCCGTGGCCATAAACAGACAGTTTCTGCTTTACCACCCGGGACCGCACCCATTGCCGTATCTCCGCCACAATATCATCGATACCTGTACCGGAAAACTCAAACTTCCTGGACCGGTTCAGGTTAGTGGGTATTAACAACTGTGCCGTCTGCAATATCTCCAATACACGGTGGATATCCTCAAAAATCCGCTCGTCGGGAACGCCGATCGTGTTGTAATCTTCATAGATATGCTGGTCCGGGTCCTTGTACAACCATTGCAAGGAGTAATCAGCATTGGGGAAATCCACTTTCTTTGTCATATCACAATTTAACTGCTATACGTTAGCGGTATGAAAATAACGAATATTCAGTTCATTAGCTTTATAGACTATCAATAAATATAATATATTGTTATCTCCCATAACTTTTAGTTATCGTTATAATTAATCAATGCCCCCTACTTTTGATGAACCTGTAATTGAGACAAACCAACCACCAACCATTAGTTTGCACGTTCCCGAAGGAGGGATGATTAAATGGAGTATTTACAACAATCCAACTACCTGCCAGTATTGGTCATAGGGGTAGTAGTCGGTTATTTATCGGGCCTTTTAGGCAAAGGCGGCAGTGCCATCAGTACTCCTGCGCTACAGATTTTTGCGGGTGTAAATCCATTTTTTGCCCTCGCATCCCCGTTACCGGCATCTATTTCCAGTACCCTTTCCGCCACGGCGGTATATAGCCGGGAAAAGCTGTTCAACAAACGGGTGGTGGTATTGGGAGCGGCCTTCGGGGTACCGGCCACCATATTGGGCTCCTGGTGCAGCAGCTATCTGCCGGGGAAAACGCTGATGATCATGACGGCGCTTTTCATCGTAACACTGGGTGGTTCTCTGCTATACTCCTACCTTCGCCACAAGGGGGCTTCTGTGGAAACACCGGTCAACAGCAACGATATTAAGGCTTCTCAAATTGTGGGAGCTGCTTTGTTTATAGGGTTTCTTTCGGGCCTGCTGGCCAATGCGGGAGGTATCCTGTTCAGCACTTTCTTTATCCGCCGGCTGAAAATGCCTATCAAACAGGCGCTGGCATGTGCGGTCATCCTTTCTGCGGTGCTTTCCGTTCCCGGCGCCATCACACACTGGTGCCTCGGGCATATCGACTGGAACATTGCACTACTGCTTTCCCTGACCGCCTTCCCGGCCTCCTACCTGGGCGCCAGAACGGCAGTAAAAATGAAGACCCCGCTACTCGAAAAGTTATTTGCGGGCACACTCGTTGTCTTCGGCCTGTACGACATCTTCTTCACACTCTGGAAATAAACCATCAGGCATTCAGCTTGCGGAGCTTTTCAATGGCCTCCTGCTCATACGGCGGTAAAGTCCCAAGGATAAGATCATAGGCATCATGCAGGAAATGCTCCAGCTCCGGGCCCGGCATAATATCCTCCTGTTGCAGCTGCACCCAGTGGTAGCGCGCCAGATACGGCGCCGGCACAATACCCCGTTTCGCTATCAGCTGATGATACTGGTTAGGCGTGCATTTGAAAGAAATGCGGTGCGGCGGGTCGAGAGAAATCATACAAAATAACTTCTCGCCTACAAAAAATCGCAGTTCGTTGTCCCACTTTTTCTCAGTGGTAACGGCCGGTAAAGACTGGCAATAATCAAGGGCATTGTCAAACATAGCAGCAGGTTTAAACATAGTTTATATTCCCGTTTTTGAACGGATACCACAATTAGAATCTCACCACAAACAGGCATAAAAATATGCCAAGTGTGGAATGGGTGTTTGCTGTAAATAGAGATGAAACTGCCTTATAAAAATAACGAATTAATTGCAGAAAATAACGCGTCAAAAGCGTGCAGAAGCAGGGAATTAACCAGATTTTAATACGATTTGCGTCCCGGTGCGGCTACCGTCGTTTGGATGACGGCTGTCCGGTGCGGGTGGAATATCACCGGGGGTAACGGCCCCTGTAGCCTGCTGCTGAATGGTAACAGGCTACAGTTCAGTGTCTTGTCACATTTATACTTACAGAGGGAATTTAGTTCACCAACTGGTTCCATATTACCTCATACACGTCGATCGCCTGCAGCTGGTTTTGCCGGAAGGGTTGTTTGCTGATCACCACAGCGTGATTGGCCGGGTTTTCCTCCAGGCGGCCATGCGAACCCTTGATCAGCGTGGCATCCAGCGGGATCACGTTCATCAGGTACCGGAACCCGAGCTTTTTCTTCAGCAGCTTGGCGGCGGCTTTCAGCTTGATCAGCGGGTCGGCAGGATTCATAAACATCTCCACCGGGTCATATCCCGGTTTACGGTGAATGTCCACAATACGGGCAAAATCGGGCGCCTTATTATCATCCAGCCAGTAGTAGTAGGTAAACCAGCTGTTGGCATCGGCCACCAGCACCAGGTCGCCGCTGCGTTCATGGTGCAAATGGTGCTGCCGTTTCCCTTCCCGGTCCAGCACCAGCTCTACGCCGGGCACTTTTTGAACGAGATCGCGCACCTGCTTGTAACAGGAGGGGTCGTTGACGTAAATATGCGCTATCTGGTGATCTGATACGGCAAAAGCTTTGGAAGCGCCGGCATCCAGCAGTTCCAGCCCCCTCTCCACACGCACGGCAATCAGCCCTGCTTCGCGCAGCACCCGGTTGATATGCACCGGATGACTCACATTGGTGATACCATACTCCGACAAAACGATCGGGTCGCAACCTTTCTGCTGGTAATGGGTGATCAGCTGCCGGCACACGCCATCGATCTCCTGCAGCTCTTTGGCAATGCCTGCCGGGTCCTGCCCGAATTTCTGCAGACAGTAGTCGAGATGCGGCAGGTAAATAAAGGTCAGCGTGGGATCATAACGCTTGTCTGTCAGGATAGTAGCGTCGGCAATCCATTGGGAAGACCTGATATTGGCAGTAGGCCCCCAGTAGTTGAACAACGGGAAAGGCCCCAGTTCCTGCGTCAGGTAATCGCGCAGTGTATCCGGAGTAGTATAGCAGTCGGGGATCTTACGGCCGTCTGACAGGTAATTGGGACGGGGCGTCAGGGAGTAGTCCACATTGGCGTACATGTTGTACCACCAGCACATTTGTGCCACGGTAAAAGAAGGGTCCAGGCGGCGGGCCTTGTCCCATATCTTGGATGCCTCCACCAGCCTGTTGGACTGTTTCCAGAATTTGATCTCACAGTCGGTACGATCATACCATCCATTCCCTACGATACCATGTTCGCTGGGCCACTTACCGGTCAGATAGGTACTCTGCACCGACGTGGTGACGGCCGGTAACATAGGGGCTACAGTAGCCACATGCCTTTGCTCCGCATATGCTTTCAGAAAAGGCATATGTTCCAGCAAGGAGGAAGATAGTCCTACAACATCTAATACGACTGTTTTTCTCATAGATACAACCAACGTTTCTTTTTCCGGTATAAAGCTATTAAAACAATTAGGAATTACGAATTTGCGATGACTTTTTTGATCCAGTTAAGCTCTCTCGACACAGACGCCGCCATTTCTTCTTTCAGGCCTGGCGGCAGCACGTCCCAGGTATAGGTTTCCGCCTCCATATGCGCGGTGAACGGTTGTTGCCGTTGTAATTCCAACACCCTCACAATATCCGGTTGTGTGGAACGCAGTACCTCATAACTTTCGGCAAACAGCGGTACATGGAAATGAGAGCGCCATTCCATTACGGCCGGGTTGTCCGCGTCTTCCAAAGCCTGTGGCAGGTCGGGGTAGCGTACCAGGGCGCCGTCGGCCTTTCTGCCGATCACCTGGTGCAGGTACACAGGCTCGTTGAACTGGCGGAAGGCGTCGATCACTTTTTTACGTTGATCTGCATCCGCAGGCAGGTCGGCCTTCAGCGCGGCGCTGATTTGCAGTTTACCCACTTTAAGGCCGTATTGCCGCAGCTGCTCCAGCACCCGCTCCGGCGCTTCATATTCCAGCGCGAAGTGACAAACATCATAACAAAGCTGCACGTGGTTTTTGATGATGGCGGCTGCTTCGGCTTCGTCCACCCGCAGCTTGTCCATGATAAACGGGATACCGGCCGGCAGCAGGGCCCCCATATACCAGCCGATATATTCGGCGGTATCTTCCAGCAGGCCATCCGGCTCGGGTTCCACATCGAGGTGCATCAGCGGGCCGCCGCCACGATGGATGCGGGCCAGCTGTTCCACCACCAGCAGCATATTCAGGGTGGCGCTTTCGGTGAAGGAATTCTTTTCTTCTTCACAGCGGTTGCACCAGTACTTGTAGGATAAGGGAGAAGTGGAGATACCGCCTTCCATTCCCTCCGGCAGCAACGCCGCCAGCAGGCGAAACAGGCGGATAGTATACGCTACTCTGTCAGCTTGTGTCCAGTCGGGCGCGTGCACCTGGTCTTTCACCACGGTATGGTGAAAACCGCCATAGGGGAAACCATTCATCGTAAATACGTAACAGTTCTCCTGTTGCAGCCACGCTTTGAAAGCCTGCAGGTTTTCTTCCTTTGTCAGCTCCAGGCTGGCAGTATTCGCCAGGCGCAGGCCGATGCCAAAGGGCTGGTCCGGCGCCACCTGTTGCTTAACGGCGGGTATATATTTCCGGAGCTGTGCAAAATGGTCTTCCCATTTCTCTCCGGGATGAATATTGGTACAATAGGTCAGATGTCCGTATGCTGTTTTCATGACTGTAGTTTTTGGCAGATGTCTGCTGCCTTGTACAGCATATCCAGGTCTATATGATGTATTTCCGCGCCTCTTCCGATAGCCCGCAACAAGGAGATCGTGAGCTGTCCGCCGAGATGCTCGCGGAACTCCTCCAGGCCGGCAATCACCGGAGATGGTTCGTTATCCTGCTTTTGCAGCAGCGGGTGCCAGATGGGCAGCTGCATAGCTTTGAGCACATGGATAATACGGAGCATCGCCGCTTCGTCGATCCATCCTAACAGGAAGGAATACACGCTATCGAGTGCAATACCGATAGATACTGCTTCTCCGTGCCGCAGGGAGAACGCTGTGAGCTGTTCCAGCTTGTGTGCGCTCCAGTGGCCGAAGTCCAGCGGGCGGGCGGAGCCGCTTTCAAACGGATCGCCGCCACCACCGATATGGGCCATATGCAATGCGGCACAACGGCAGATCAGTTCTTCCATGGCCGGCATATCGCCGTTGGTAAGGGCTTCCGCTTTTTTCTCCATCCATTCAAAGAAGGGCGCGTCGCGGATAAGCGCCACTTTCACCGCTTCCACCATGCCGGAGCGCCAGTCGCGCCCGTCCAGCGTAGTCAGGAAAGTGCTGTCATTAAACACGGCTGCCGGTGGGGCGAATGAGCCGAGGAAGTTTTTCTTGCCTTTGTAATTGATCCCGTTTTTCACCCCTACGCCGGAATCATTTTGTGATAATACGGTGGTAGGGATACGGATGTGTTTCACGCCCCTGTGGGAGATAGCGGCCGCAAAACCGACAAGGTCCAGCAGGGACCCGCCACCGATGCCGATTACATAGGAATGGCGGTCGATACCATGCTGATCGATGGCATCCACCAGGGAGAACAGCTGTGACAGGTCGTTTTTCACACTTTCTCCGCCGGTGAGCGTAATCATTTCCGGTGCCAGCCGGAAGCCGCGCACCTGCATCAGGTAGCGGGAAATCTTTTCGGCGAGGCCGGGGTGACTGGCAGCTACGCCTCCGTCGAGGACCACCAGTAATTTCTTTTGAAACGCTGCATCCGCTTTAGACTCGAGGAAGGCTGACAAACAGGTGTTGGTCGGATCAAATAAATTTCCTGAAAAAAAGACCCTGAAAGAAAAGTTAACGTCGAATTGTTGTTGAATGTACTCCATGGCTTAGTTCCGCTTGCATCAATCTTAAAAAATTCAATAGCCTTTAAAAGTACACATAAAAATGAGATATTTCCATAAAGAATAAGGCTCCGGGAACGGAGCCTTTTTTGGGGTTCTACCTGTTTGTTGTTATCGGTATGCAATAGAGAAATGGTTCATTACTGGTTGCAAAGAAACCCGCTTTCAAGGGCGTATTTAACGGTACAAACCATTATTTTAAAAATTGCGTATTTCTACGGAGTCGCCCGCTGCCACGGCAAAACCTTACCAGCAGGCCGCTGCCATGCCGTACAGGGGTAAATACGGTCAGCTGCTGTTTCCGCTCATCCAGCTACCTGTTGTGTATGACCGGGGAAATGAAGATATTTACCTTTCGATGCAACCGCCTCCGGGCTTGTTGCTGGCCAACATATTTTGTTTGTTTGGATAGATTTCCGGCGGAAGCCCCCCAATGTTGTTAGCCCTGTAACTCGGATAGTTTTCATACTTCTCTTGTTGCACATAATAGATCTGATTGTTAACAGGTAAGCGCATTAAGCGATGTTTAAAAAAATATTGTTTGCTGTCTGTCTGATGGCCGGGCTTTGCTCATCTGCCCGGGCTTTCAATACAGCAGCGCAGGACAGCCTTTTCAGGGTACTGCAGCACCAAAAAGCTGATACCGGCCGGGTAAATACCCTGATTGCTTACGCCATGAGTTACATGCCGGACAGCATACAGAAGGCGGATGGAATTTTCAAAGAAGCCCTCCGGTTAAGCCGGCAGCTTGGTTATGCCAAAGGCGTAGCCGATTTCGCCTGTTACTATATGTTCATACAGGACATGCAGGGCCGGTATGAAGAATCGTTGTTCATGGTAGACAATGCGGTAAAGATCTATGCAGCCCTCCGGGATACCGTCAGCCTGATGCGTGCGCTCAGCTTCAGCGGCAATGAACATCACCAGCTGGGCCATTTTACGGCGGCGGCCAGCCGTTACCTCGAAGCCCTCAAATTGTCCGACGCCACTAAAGACAGCCTTTTCTCCGGTCTGATGAACAACAATCTGGCGACTGTTTTTATTGTACTGAAAGACTACAACAAAGCATTTCAATATGCCGAAAAGGCTTACCACAACGGGATCTCCATCGGCAACCAGCGCCGCACCACCTCCTCCCTGATCACGATGGGTTCCTGCATGTTAGTCCAGAAACGCTACCAGGAAAGCGAACAGTATTACTTAAAATCGCTGGAAGTTGGACGGGGGCTGGACGACAGCGCCTATGTGCTGAAAGCGTACGTGAACCTGGGCAACCTGTATTTTGAACAGGACAAAAGGCCGCAGGCCTACCAGTACTATACCCGGTCGCTGGAGCTGTCCGGCAAGTACCCCGATCAGGAACTGCTGACCTATATCTACCTGGGTTATAGCCGGGAGTTATTTAACCTCAAAAGATACAGCGAAGCATTGTCTTACGTGGAGCAGGCCATCACGATGGCTCGCCGGTACAAAGCCACCAACGAGCTGAGATGGGGGTATCTGGTGGCTTCCAACCTGAAGGCCACCCTGGGGCATTATGAGCAGGCTTTCGCCCTGCGCGAACAATTTGAAGAGCTCAACGATTCGCTCTCCGGCGAAGCCGCCCGCAACAATGTGGCGCTGCTGGAAATGCAATACCAGTCAGAGAAAAAAGACCGTGAGCTCACGGCCAAAGAACTGCAACTGGCCCGTAAGGACCTGCAGTTACAACAAAAGAACAGATGGATTTTCGTCTTCCTCATTTTTGCCGTGGCGCTGCTGGCGCTGGTGATCGTCATCTGGCAGCGGTTAAGGCACCGCCATCATCTGCAGGAACAGCAGTTGCATACCATGGAAGCGGAGAAAACGGTACAGGTGCTGGAAGCCATGATACAGGGCGAAGAAAAGGAACGCACCCGGCTGTCGAAAGATCTGCATGATGGTGTAGGCGGATTACTGTCTGCCGTAAAAATGCATTTCGGCGCCCTGAAACACGATCGCCCCTCTTTAAAGACAGACACCAGTTTCAGTCATGCCATGGGCATGCTGGACGACGCCATCGGTGAGGTGCGTAAAACAGCCCATAACCTGATGCCGGAACTACTGGCCAGAATGGGACTGGCAGAAGCGGTCCGCTTTTATTGCCGCAACGTTAGCCATTCAAAACATTTGGCTATTTCGTGTTATGCGCCGGATAACATTGGCCGCTTCAAAGCCAACTTTGAACTGTCTGTATACCGGATCGTGCAGGAACTGGTCAATAATATCATCAAACATTCCCAGGCCACCGAAGCGCTTGTGCAGCTCACCCGGCAGGACCAGCTGCTGACCATTACTGTGGAAGACAACGGTATCGGGATGCAGGAAATACAGGAGACACAGCCCGGCATGGGACTCAACAGCCTGCAATCGAGGATCAGGGCGCTGAACGGCAACCTGGAGATTGCGGCCGCGAACGGACAAGGGACTACCGCTTATATAGAATTTAATATCGCGATTATGCAACTGGCAGAAATAGGATAGCTGCCCCAATTACTCTTTATGAAGATAAAATTAGCCATTACAGACGATCATCTGTTGGTCATCAATGGTTTAAAAGCCATGCTGGCGCCTTATCCGCACATTACGATCGTATATGAAAGCAATGCAGCCACCACACTGATGGAAGCATTACCCGCCGCACAACCCGATGTCCTGTTGTTAGACATACAAATGCCTGATATTGACGGACTGGAACTGTGCAAACTGGTGCATAAAAATCACCCGGACATCAAAATCATTGCGCTTACCAACTTCATGGAATCGCATTATATCAAGCAGATGCTGCGCAATGGCGCCAGCGGCTACCTGCTGAAAAACACCGACCAGGAAGCACTGGTAGCCGCTATAGAGCAGGTATACAACGGAGAGCAGTTCCTGGATGCCGGCATCAAACAGCAGTTACTCCATGAAATGCTGACGGGGCAACGGTCTTCCGGTTATGAGATTCCGCTTACCCGCAGGGAGAAAGAGATTTTACAACTGATCGCGGAAGAACATTCCAATCAACAGATAGCAGAGAAACTATTTATCAGTCTCCGTACCGTAGAAACCCACCGGCTTAACCTCACGCAGAAGCTGGCCGTGAAGAACACTGCCGGGCTGGTGAAGGAAGCGATCAAAAGGGGGCTGGTAGATTGATAACGAATCAGCATGTCCCTGACGAGTGGGCGGCTCAGGTAACAGCAAAAGCTTTACCCAGCGACATAGAGATGGGCAGTAGCAGCAGTACCGCCAGTGCATAGCTGAGTGCATCGAACGCCGCCACCCAGGAGGCATTCATGACGATCAGCGCTACTATACCGGCTTTCACTGCCTTTCCGATATTAGGTCCGGCCGGGTTTTTCCAGGCGTTGCGCAGTGGTTTAAAAATCATCCAGGCGAACAAAAGCAGGAAGGGTAGCACTTTCCAGCCGTTGTGGTGGAAGATGGCCACGGTGCCGATGGTCAGCAATACGATGGCATAACAGACGGCTGTAATGCGGATGCTGTTGGCGGTGCCTCCATACACTTCTCCCCGGCTGATGTTGGTCACCGCTGCAATGTAGAGGATAGGTACCAGGCCCACCCACCACCATGTGGCGACAGCTCCCGGCACGATGGAAATACCGAGGAGGAGATTGAGACCACGACACAGGCCCATATTCACGGGGCCCAGGAAACGGTGGTGTTTTCCCCATTTATCATATACGAGTGCAGCTATTCCGGTGGCGATGGCCAGCCAGCCGGTGAGGCCGTTGACACCTCCCACTGAAAAGGCCGCGAGGACACCGACGAGCAGCAGGTAACTGCCCAGGATGATAGCCTGGGTCAGCGAAATAACACCGCTGGGGATGGGCCTTTCCGGCCGTTCTGTACTGTCCAGCTCAGCGTCAAAAACGTCATTGAATACTACGCCGCCGCCGTAAAGGCCGGCAGTGGCAAGACACAGGCATACCACGGGAAGGGTCTGGTCCAGTGTCAGCGTTTCAAAGGTCACTTTCAGGAAATAGCCGGAAATGGCCACGCCCGCCAGGATATCCGCAATAGCGGTGACAATATTGGCCGGGCGCATCAGGCGCAGGTATCCGATTACTTTGCTAACAATATAACTCACCGAATAACAGGTTTTCATGGTTCATTGCCAGCAGTAACGAAACTGCCAGGCTTTTACCGGATGATGGTTGTATTTTTATTGATTCTTGGCTGCTGGCCTCCGCGTAAAACGGTGCTTCCATTAAATTTCTCACTTTGGTCAATATTTCCGGCAATGTCAAAATCCGCTTCATTTATCTGACCGCTCTGCGCAAACGCCTTTACAGCATTTACGTAAGTTACCAAATGAATGTCATTCAAGTCAATACCACTTTCGTGCATCAGGGCTGCTGTCTTCGGCACAGCGAGCGGATCGCTGATGCCCCAGTCGGCCGCTGAATTGACCATAATTCTTTCGCTGCCGTATTGTTTTACCACTTCCACCATTCTTTCATTGCCCATTTTGGTAAAGGGGTAGATGGTGAAGGCCGCCCAGAAGCCACGGTCCAGCACTTCTTTCACGGTTTCTTCGTTGTTGTGGTCTACAATTACCATGTGAGGCGGCAGGCCATGCTCGATGGCGATGTCCATGCTGCGCTGCGTACCTTTTTTCTTGTCACGGTGGGGAGTGTGTATCTGTACCGGCAGACCGGCTTCCTTAGCCAGTTCCAGCTGGGCGCGATAGTATTTTTCCTCCAGGGGTGTCTGGTCGTCGAAGCCGATTTCGCCGACGCCTACTACGCCTTCTTTATAGATAAACTGTGGCATTATTTCCATCACCGCTTCCGCCAGCGCTTCGTTGTTGGCTTCCTTGGAATTGAGGCCGATGGTACAATAATGTTTAATACCGAACTGAGACGCGCGAAAACGTTCCCAGCCGAGGAGGCTATTGAAATAATCGCGGAAGGTATCTATCCCGGTACGGGGTTGTCCCAGCCAGAAAGCCGGTTCAATGAGGGCTACCACGCCTGCATCGGCCATCGCCTGGTAGTCGTCGGTCGTACGGGAGGTCATATGCACATGCGGGTCAAAAAAGCGCATGCCTTTTATTTTATCGAGATAAGCCGGCGTAAAAGTCAGCGGTTGGAGGTCTTTTTCAGTCAGTTCATGAATACCACACATAATTTTCAGATTTAGTTCCGGGTTAATTTAGCAGCGATGACGTCCCAGGAGAGGGCGCCACTTTGTATTTCAGCGGTCAGCGCCGGGTCTGACGCCAGCAGTGTTTTAGCCGGTCCATAAGATGTCCCGGAAAATACGAGGGCGGCGGCGGCTTTTTCCACCTGGTCGGCGGAGTGCCAGACGCGGGTAAGATCGGCCATATTATCATCCGTTACAAAAGCAGTCAGCAGCCGCCATTGCATAGGCGATACTTTTCTGCCGGCGGCCCACCGTTCGTGTGCGAAGTCCGTCAGGATAGCCGCCAATGCAGCATTACTGCGCTGATCGAGGCCGGAAATAAGATGCAGCGGCTTATCCGTAAAAATGGCTTTCATCACCAGCTGGTTCCAGGCGGGCTCGTCCAGGTAGCGGGCCGGATAGGGATTCTGCAGCATAATGGCTTCCTGTACCACCCCGATATTGGACCGAACGCCTTCGGCTGTACGAAATATCCATGCTTCCGGGTAGGCGAGCAACGGCAGGGCGCTGTAAAGCGCTGCCAGTTCGTTCATTTCGGCCGACAGGAACAGCTTTTCCACGGTATCCAGGTAGGCGGTTTTATCGGCAGCATCCAGCTGCAGCAACCACCACACCCTTATCAGGCGGTCTAACGTCCACCCGTGTACGAAGAATCCGGGCACCAGCTGATGCAACACTGCAGCCTGTTCAGGGGATACAGTGATCATATTTTTTCCGGTGAATCTGGGAATCGCGGTAAAGGTTTGGTTAAACTGCGGTATGGAAGCGGCTTTCTCCAGCCGCTGCTGTAGCCATTCTCTGGCTGCCTCACTACTATTGCCGGCAATAATGGCGGTCAGCCCTTCGCTCATTTTCTGCCTGTCATATACATATTGCGCCACTTGAAGATTCCTGTTTAGAATAGGTGAACACTGATTTCTGATTAAAAATAAACAGGATTGTGCAGATTTTCCGTATTACAGGGCTAATATTTGATAGGTGGTTATTAAAATAAAAGAGAGGCATTGCTGCCTCTCCTTCCGCCATTCTAAAACCTGATTATGCATCAGGATATCTTTATACATGCTGCCCGGCGATAGCACCATGAAAATATCTCTTTGTTATAATGAACTGAATTGAAAGAGCAAAGGTACGTTACATCCGTAACAATTAATGCATTTATTTGCAGTGTGACCCGACACATGTAAGTACCCGTTCGTGGAAATATTTACCGGCTGTAATATACATATTATTCTACTTCTTCTCCAAATAAACCATCGATTTTTACGTTACCGTTTTTTACTTCCGTTTATTCTCCAGCACTATAAAGGGTTGATATTCCTTCCAATCAGGCGTATATCCATCCAGTATATTAAATCCCTTTCCATAGTTTCCTAGTATGATATCCTGATCACCATCACCATCCATATCGTTTACGTCCATACAAATCCAGCGCCCTTCCTTTTCCACAGGAGGCGCATGGGGCGTGAAGTTCAGCCGATGGTCCTTTCCTTCAAACAAAATAAATTTTTCTGCAGGATTATTTTTCATGTCTGCGAAAAAAGCAATCGCCGCAATATCTGTTATGCCATCGAGGTTAAAATCCGCTGCTACAGCCTTTGTACAGCCATTCACGGGATAAAACCATGCCTGGCGGTAGCTGTTGTTACCTTCGTTCCTATAGACATACAAACCGTGAAAAGGTTTAAGCACCATCGAAAAATCTGCATTATCTCCGCAGGTATATAGTATGTCGAGTTGACCATCTCCGTTAAAATCTACCAGCTGAAAGCTCGTAGAACCATTGAGCGGCGGGAACCGCAGCAGGTTGGTTGATTTAAAACCACCCTTCCGGTCGTTTTCATACAACCAGATACCTTCGTCTGCCGCTGCGAAAAGCACCATCGCGTCCGGCCATCCGTCGCCGTTGAAATCTCCCACTGCGGCCTGTATGGCACCCGGCACTTCTGTGATGGCCTTTTGTTCGTAACGGTGATCGGGCAATTGTTTCAGCCAGTACAATCCGCCCTGGTTATGCCCGAAGGCGCAAACCAACAGGTCAACAAGACTGTCTTTATCAAAGTCCGCCTGCAGCGTTTGCACGGGGCGCTTCAGGAAAGGCATGAGATCAGTCTGTTTGCTGCGCGGATCGTTAATGTTGAGTCTGCTTATAATGCCCGACGGTTCATCCACGGCCCTCATATTACCGATCTGGGTGATGATAGCAGGTGATGATTTTCCATTGTCCCGGGCGTACAGGATATTTACGACCGGGGAAGGCAGTTTCCACGCGTGTTTTTTACGCAGGGAACTATCCCAGGCGTCGAGGGTACTGGTATAGGTATCGCTGGTAAAAATGCGTGCTGCGGCGGTATCAAAGGAAACCATGGTGGTTCCCGCCACACCGGACGAATCTCCTACCGGACGTTTAATGGAGAATCCGAACCAATCGTGCAGCAGCGGTACCGGTGGTTTTGCCGGTTCCAACTTCACCGGCGCCTGCTGTTCATAATATTTTACCAGTTCCACCCACTCCTGAAAAGATATCTGCCCGGGCTGCCGCTGCCCTTCCACAGGATAATACTGATCGCCGGACCATACCCGGATACCCAGTTTGGGCGCCATAGCCGGCAATACATGTTTTGTCCACGTTTCTTTATCCAGCATGGCAGGATCCACAGGCAGATGACAGGAAGTACAGTATTTGTCGGCCAGCGTCTTCCCCTTCTCCCTGGCCGACGGGGCAAAACAACTGTTAAGCAGGGCAAGACCGATTGATACGATACCTGACGTGGAAAAAACGGATCTCATTGAATGACACATGAAGCGTTACGAATTACGAAGTATAAAATAAATATAAAAGATGAATTACAAATTTTGAATTACCATTTACGCGTCAGGGGCCCCCTGGATGGGAGCCCCTGATACGTTATTCGTCACTCGTATTGTATGTTAGTATCCTGTATTCTGTTTCAATACCGGTTGACCGTTCTTCAGCGTCAGGTCAATCTGGCGTTGGGGAACAGGGAAGTATTCATTTCTGCCTTTTGTAAAGTGACCGCCTTTCACATCGTCGGTAATGGCGCTTTCAAAGGCGAAATAAGCATTCATCACCTGGTCAGCAATGCCCCAGCGGGAAATATCGAAGAAGCGGTGCCCTTCCATTGCCAGTTCCAGCTTCCGCTCAAAGCGGATCGCTTTACGGGCGAAGTTTACGTCACCAAAAGCGGTGTATAAACCTATCTTATAATAAGGCAGTGGTTTGTTGGGATCGAAGCCCTGGATAGGATTAGCCGGGTCTTTGTAATCATGCACCCAGCCTTCCGGATGGTCTTTCATACGGCCGCGCACCGTATTTACATAGGTGAGCGCTGTTCCGAGGTCGCCGGTTTCGGCAGCACATTCCGCGGCCATCAGCAGCACGTCGGAGAAGCGGATCAGCAGTACATTGATCGCGCTGCCGGGCGCCCAGGAGTTATTGTCCATGTATTTGTCCTTGTTATAATTCCAGTATACCATTTTTTTAGTGGCATACGGACCGGCATAACGTTGGGTCTGATCACGGATCCAGGAGGAACCCGCGAAGTAACCCCAGTCATGATAAGGTACACCGCGGCGGCCTACAGTCCAGTCCAGGCGAGGGTCAACCGGTCCGGCATCGGGGGTGAACGGCTGGGTGGCCCTGATACCCATATCGGATTTCACCGCATGCTGGTTGTAATCGTCCAGGTAAGGCAGTCCATTGGCATCTACCCGGTAGGAGTTCACCAGATCGAAAGACGGCTGGTAGAAACCACAGCATTTGAAGTTGGCGGGGAAGTTCAGCATTTCGCCCATGTTAGCGTTACCGATGCCGTTGGTACCATCGTTCGCAGACATCTGGATGGCAAATACAGACTCCGAATTGTTCTTTTTGGACGCGTCGAAGTTATCCTCGAAGTTATCGGTCAGTTTGTATTTGAGGCCATTGGACGTTACACCGTTGGTGATGGCGTCTTTGAAGAGCGGCAGGGCTTCTGCATACTTTTTCTGATAGAGATAGGTTTTCGCCAGATATATCTGCGCCGCCCATTTGTTGGCGCGGGCTACCTGTGGTTGTGTAGGCGGCAGATTCGCCTGGGCATACTTAAAGTCAGCTTCGATATTAGGCCAGATATCCACATCGTTGGGTACCAACGGATCAACGGTCGCTTCAGTGACATAGGGCACGTTATTGAACATTTTCTTCAGTTCAAAGTAATAATGCCCTCTGAGAAACCGTGCTTCCGCCTGTACCTTTGTTCTATCCGCATCAGACATATCTTTGGCCTGCGCCATCAGTCTCAGGGTGTTATTACAACGGGCAACGCCTTCATACACCGCTCTCCATTTAGTGTTGAAGAAAGAGTTGGACACGTTCGGTTGCCAGATGGCAATTTCATTGATAGGGGTCTGGTCAGTTCCTTCACTGCCTTTGTGAGCGTCGCCACCGGCCACACTGCCATATACCCAGTTGGTGGCCGCAGCCTCCCAGGGATTACCGCCGCCGAGCGCACCAATGGGATTACCGCCACCATCGAGCGCTGCATAGGCGCCTACCAGCAGATAATTCACCCCATCCTTGTTGGCCACAATCTCTTCCGACAATGAACTATAGGGCGGCTTTTCGAGGAAGTTTTTTCCGCAGCCACTGCTGAGCAGCGCCGCTACCAGCAATATTCCACTTGTATACCTTAATGTTTTCATTTTTCTCAGTTTAACAATTCAGATAATCAGATCAGAAATTCAGTGTAACGCCTACCAGGTATTGACGCTGGTTAGGATAGGCGCCTTCGTCGATCCCGAAGGAGTCTGTGTTACCGGTGATTTCAGGATCAAGGCCAGTATATTTGGTAATGGTGAATACGTTAGCAGCCTGTACATATACCCTGAATTTTTCTACCCCCACTCTTTTCAGCATATAGGCCGGGAAAGTATATCCCAGCATCATGTTTTTAGCGCGGAGATATGAACCGTTTTCTACATAATAGGATGTTGGAGGATCGGAGGTACTGAAATTAGGTTTCAGCTCCTGGATGGGTGCGGTGGCATTTTTGCGGTCGGGCAGCCAGGAATCGTACAATGCTGTTTTGCTCTTGGCGCCGTTGAAGGAACCGTAGATATCGGTCCACCATCTTACCTGGTTCCAGATCTTGTTACCATGTACACCATAGAGGAACATGGAGAAGTCCCAGTTTTTGTAGGTAAGGCCGATATTAAGGCCGTAGGTAAAGTCCGGATTAGGACTGCCGAGGTAAGTACGGTCCTGTATGTCGATTTTACCATCGCCGTTCACGTCTTTATAGCGGAAGCGGCCGGGGGCAGCGGCCTGCTGATACTCGCTGATATTGGGGTACTTCGCTTTGGCGGCATTGTTAGCCGCATCCACTTCTTCTTTGCTATCCCAAAACTTTTCGATTTGGTAGCCGAAAAACTCACTGATACTGTGCCCCACCGCGTTGCGGATGATCGCTACACCATAGCGGCGGTTTTCTCTTTCGAAATAGGGAGCGGATTCTGATATTTTAAGGATTTCGTTTTTATAGCTGGTAAACGTACCGGTAAGTGTGAGCTTCAGTTTGGAAGCCAGCTGTATGTTACCGGTGGCAGAGAAATCCCATCCATGGTTTTTCATTTCTGCTACGTTGGCAAAGGGGGGAGCTGCAACACCGTATACGCCTGGCAGTTCGGGGTTGAACAGCAGGTCTTTGATACGTTTGCTGTAATAGTCCACTGAGAACTCCAGGGCGCCTTTAAACAGTGTCGCATCGATACCAATGTTGGAATTAGTATTGCTTTCCCACTTGGCGTTGGGGTTGCCGATCCGTCCCTGCATAAAACCGGTGGCAATGGTGCTGGTGCTGCCGGTCAGGTCATAGAAAGAAGTAGCTTTGTTAAATGTAAATGTAGTAAACGCGTTGGCCGGATCAACATTGATCTGATTGCCCATAATCCCCCAGCCGCCACGCAATTTCAGATCGGAGATCCAGGAAATTCCTTTCATGAATTCCTCCTGTGAAATACGCCAGGCGGCGCTCACGGCGGGGAAGTTACCGTAGCGGTTGCTGGCACCGAAACGGGATGAACCGTCACGGCGTATCAGTGCGCCTAACAGGTATTTATCTTTAAAGGAATAATCCAGTCTGGCGAACAGGGAGAACAGCGTATTGGAGCCATAGCCGCTACCATTTACCGGTGTTCCGAAGCCGGAGGTAAGGGTGGTAAAGTTCGGATCGAAAGAAAAATAATTGGTAGTGCTGCCTGTCAGCGTGCGGTCTACCTGCTGGAAGGCTTCCGTACCGATCATCACTTTCAGGTCGTGATCACGGGCTATTTTTTTGTGATAGCTGAGCGTGTTGGTCCAGGTCCAGTCATAACCGTTGCCGGTTGTTTCTGTATAGGTGTTCACGCTGGTATTTTCCTTGTTTTCATATTCCGGATAAGTGAAGCTGTGGTTGTTGAAAGAGTAGATTTCACCGCCGAAGGAGGTACGCAGGGTAAAATCTTTCAGGATGTCAGCTTCCGCGTATACGTTGCCCAGCAACCTGCTGGCCAGCGCTTTGGTGCTGCCGAAGCGGTCCTGGATAGCTACCGGGTTGCGCGCATTGCCCAGGGCGCCGCCCCAGGTACCGGCGTAGTTACCTTTGATATCATATACCGGGATAATGCTTTGCTCACGGAAAGCCATACCGATACCGCTGCCTTCTGTGAGGATACCTATCTGTGGGTTTTGGATGATGGAATACTCCATGTTTTCACCTACGCGGATATGGTCAGTGATATTGAAACTGGAATTAGCCCTTACCGCATAACGTTTGTTATAGGTATTTTTCAGCGTACCCTGCTGATTAAAATAATACATGGAGAAGAAGTAGCTGCCGATATCGCTGCCGCCGGCCACAGAGATATTATGGCTGGTGATGGGCGCAGGTTTGAATATTTCATGGTACCAGTCGGTGCCTTGTTTGTTGGCTTTGTTGATACGATAGAAGCTGTTCAGCATCCCTGCATCTTTATAGTCCGGTATCAGGAAATATTTAGAGGGATCTACGCGGGGATCTCCTTCCATGGCGCCTTCCGGGAAGATATAATCCGGCAGCACTGGTTTATCGCCTTTACCATAGAGCACATCATCGAATACAGGCGTACCGTTGGTGCTGTTGCGGGTAGCCATCCACAGGAGGTCTGCCTGTTCCTGCGGATTCAGGATATGGAAGGGGTTGCCACCCTGCGGCCTTTGTGTACCGTAGTAACCGTCGTACTGTACTTTTACTTTGCCGGTACCTCTTTTGGTGGTGATGATGATAACGCCATTGGCTGCGCGGGCGCCGTAGATAGAGGCGGCGCCTGCATCTTTCAGTACCTGCATGGTCTGTACGTCGTTGGGGTTCACATCGGCGAGGTTGGAAATCGGCACACCGTCCACGATATATAACGGGGTGTTGTTGCCGAAGGTGTTTTTACCACGTACAGACACCTGTGGTTCCTGGCCTGGCTGGCCGGTGCCTACGATGGTGATACCGGAAACCTGTCCCTGCAGCTGATTAGCTATCTGGGACGTGGGTTGCCGGGTGAGGTTTTCCACCTTTACAACAGCGACGGCGCCGGTCAGATCTTTTTTCTTCTGGCTGGCATAACCGGTCACCACCACTTCTTCGAGTGAACCTACTTTTTCGGCCAGCTGTACGTTAACAGTGCCCGAGCTTACGACGGCTTCCTGCGGGTCGTAGCCTACAAAGGAGAACACCAGTGTTTCTCCCGATTTGGCCTGAATGGTAAAACCTCCATTGGGATCGGTAGCGGTACCGCGGTTGGTACCTTTTACATATACCGAAACGCCTGGCAGCGGGTTGCCTGATGCTTTGTCAGACACCTTACCCGTAACTTTCGTTTGTGCGAATACGTTACTACTGCCCAGTAATAGCAGTATGCCGCATAGGAGAACGGCCAGTCCTTGGTAAAAATGTTTTTTCATAACGTGGTTGAAGGGTAACGTTTTAGAAAAATCGATGAAAAAATAGAGTACCTGTCTTGTATGTTCCTTTGTCCGGCAGACAGTTGAAGACATAAGCATCCTGTTGCAGGCGATGAGTGCGGGCGCCGGCAGCAAACAGGTGTCATGTACAGGCATTAGTTACCCCGGCTTCTGTATGATGCATTACAGCAGCGACGGCGCAAACAATAACTGTCTGTTCAACAATTAAAAACCACAAATTTGAAGATGCAAGACATGGATGCGTACATGTTTACACCAATATTCAACTACATGGAATAAAGCAAAGGTTTTTAGTAAACAATTGATTTGCTAACAATGAACTTGTGAGAATCGGCTCAATTTAGTATTACACTTACCTACTTCCAGATTTTGGTTCTCACGTGGAATTTTTCTTACAATAAGTCGAATATATGACAATAAATTAGCTCAGACAAGTGTTCTTTTAACATTTCTCTAAATAAAAAAATTTTGGGGGGCCAGTCTTACAGTAATCCGCACTCGCGGGATAAAAAAGTATAATACTTTATGGATAAAAAAGTACAAGCAGGTGATCTTTTATGTATGTTTAACGTCTCAATTATTCCGGGCCATGAAAGTATTCAACATTATTTTTTGTTTCCTTTTTATTGTTTTCGCGGGGCTGCAGTACAATGATCCTGACCCTTATGTATGGATGCCTATTTACCTGTTTTCCGCCGTATGCTGTGGCATGGCGGCGCGGCAGCGGTTCTATCCCCGTTTGTACCTGACGGGCATAGCCGTTTATTTTGTATATGCGATCTATTTGTTCTTCACCAAAGACGGGGTGGCAGACTGGGTATCGCAGCATCAGGCAGAGAATATTGCACAGACCATGAAAGCGGAGAAGCCATGGATAGAAGACACCCGTGAATTTTTCGGGTTATTTATATGTATCGTAGCTTTGGGCATCAATTATTTTTACGCCAAAAAGAAAACATCACATGAGAAAGCAGGCTATTAATCCTGACCCCGAATATTTCAGCCGGTACATCGACCAGGTGCCGGACGTTCCGATTATGGAAGCGCTGGAACAGTCGCTGCGCGACCTGCAAACACTGGACAAAGGCAAGCTGGCCGAAAAGGGCGACTATGCGTACGCCCCCGGCAAGTGGACCGTCAAAGACGTGTTGCAGCATATTGCTGATACAGAGCGGATTTTTACCTACCGTGCGCTTGTATTTGCACGTAACGACAAAAACGCCACGCCCGGCTTCGATCAGGACCTGTATGCCGACGAGGCGTTTACGGCCCACCGTTCATTTGAAGATGTGCTACAGGAACTGATAGCGATCAGGCAGGCGACCATCGCGTTTTTCCGCAGTCTTCCCGACGAAGCGCTGCTGAGAGTCGGCACCTCCTGGAAATACCAGATGTGTGTGCTGGCCATGGGCTTTACGATGGTAGGCCACCAGATACACCATCTCCGTATTCTCCACGAAAGATATTTATGATGTTGAGGACTAACATTTATGTTAGTCCTTAACAATTACATCTCCTCTTCTTTAATCCCCGCGCCCCATCTAGCTTTGCAGGCATAAAATCAATTTTGTATGAAACGTCTGGAAAACAAGATAGCCCTGGTAACAGGAGGCAGCCGCGGCATGGGCGCCGCCATTGTGCAACAACTGGCTGATGAGGGTGCAACCGTCGCATTTACTTATAACAGGGGCGCTGACAAAGCGGCCGGTGTAGCGGCAGCACTGACCCAAAAAGGACAGCGCAGCCTGGCCATTGCGGCCGACAGTGCAGATCCGTCTGCAGTGGTGGCGGCAGTGGAAAAAACCGCCGCCGAATTTGGCCGTATAGACATACTCGTTAACAACGCCGGTATTGCCGTGATGAAGCCTTTTGAAGATTACACGCTCGAAGAATACAATCAGACCATGGACATCAATACCAGGGCGGTATTTGTAGGAACGCAGGCAGCAGCCAAACATATGGGCAAAGGCGCGCGTATTATCACCATCGGCAGCTGCATGGCGGACCGGGTAACCGGACCGTACGGCACGCTTTACGCCATGAGCAAATCGGCGCTGACCGCCTTTAATAAGGGGCTTTCCCGCGACCTGGGGCCCAGGGGCATTACGGTCAATCTCGTACAACCCGGCCCTGTCGACACCGACATGAACCCCGCTGATGGTGAACATGCCGATGCTCAAAGGAAAAATATTTCACTGGGAGAATATGGTAAGGTAGAAGACATCGCGTCACTGGTCACTTTCCTCGCCTCACCGGAAAGCGGTTATATTACCGGCACCGCCATCACGATAGACGGCGGGACCAACAGTTAATATCTTTTTTCTCCCACCAGCAGGTAAAACATGTAGTCAGTCATGGGAGCATCGGTAAAACCAAGGTGGCGTCCCATGGTTACTACCTGTCCGCGATGATAGGTGGTATGATGCGTGATCTGCGACAACATTTCATAAGCCGGGAGGTTGAAATCGCCGGTGAATGGGATGGTAACGGGATAAGCCTGTTCCAGTTGTTCCGCTGTCATGGCACTCACCAGTTCCATCAGTTCTTCTGCCTGTTTTACTATTCCCTCCAATACCTCCGCGACGGATTCTCTGCACTCCAACGGGCCAAACGTGAGTGACGGATGTTCGCCGCGGAGGTTTTTTGTCCACCAGGCGGAAGTGCTCCACATATGTTTCAGCGTCTCTTTAACAGACCCGAAGCTGGAGGTCACCGGGGCTTCCAGCAGCGCCGCATCTTTCGTTTTTAACCAATCCGCTATCGTTTTGTTAGCCCATAATTCATAAGCAGCAAAGCCTTTAGCGTAGTCAACCAGGTTAGTAGCAGGAGCAATAGTAGTGTTTATCATAGCGTTGTTTGTTTTGTAATACAAAGAAAACACCCTCTTGTGACAACCCTTTGTCAGTAGCTTTTTACTTTTTCTAAAAAAAATTTGCCGGAATGAAAAATACATTTACCTTTGTTGTATATACAACAGTAGTAATTGTAGTTATGAGACTGGAAGATGAAATAAAACAGGTAAAATTTGCTAACGACTATCAGCGGGCCATGTTAAATATTATGTTTACGGCCAACTGGCTGGAAGTGGGCGTTTCGCAGCTACTGAAGAAGTATGACATGTCTTCCCAACAATATAATGTACTGCGTATCCTGAGGGGCAGCCGGCCTAACCCGCTGAACCTGCTGGATATACAGGAGCGGATGATGGATAAGATGAGCAACGCAACGAGGCTGGTGGAAAAACTGCGCCAGAAGGGCTTGCTAACGCGTATCCAATGCCCAACCAATCGACGCAAGGTAGAGATTGAAATTACCGATAAGGGCATGGAAGTGCTGAAAGAGCTGGACCCCGCCATGGACCAGAACGATCAACTGCTGGCCACCAAACTGACGACAGATGAAGTAAAGTTGTTAGGCGATATGCTTGACAGGTTACGCGACTAAACTGTGATGCATATGATGAGTGCAGATTCTCCTGATTCCGGGGATTATTTTTTGCCTTAATAATTGTATATACAATATTTGTTTACACCTATACAAATTTATATACCTAAACACTATAACAACAAAAACACCCTTTTATGTTAAAGCGCTTATTGCAAACAGACGAAAACCTTACTTCGTTTATTATTCGTGTAACAGTAGCCATTGTCATGCTGCCGCACGGCTTACAGAAACTCCTCGGTATGTTTGGCGGTCATGGTTTCAAAGCCACCATGAACTTCTTCACCTCCAACGGCACCCCGGCCTTCCTCGCTTTCCTGGTGATCATTTCTGAAAGCATTGGTTCCCTGCTGATCCTGTTTGGTTTCACCACCCGCCTGTGGGCGCTGATGCTGACCATCATCATGCTGGTAGCTGCTTCCATGCATACCGGCAATGGTTTCTTTATGAACTGGGGCGGTACACAGGCCGGCGAAGGTTTTGAATTCCATATCCTGACGCTGGGCATCCTGGTGGCACTGTTAATCAAAGGTGCAGGCCGCTGGTCCGTAGATCGTCAACTGACTAAATAATTTTAATTTCTTTGCATACAACAACAACAACAAAACATGAAAAAAGCGTTTTTTTCTACCGTCCTCCTGGTATTGGCCAGCATTGCCTCTTTTGCACAGGTGAAATGGAATGCCGACCCGGCCCATACCGCCATCATTTTTAGCGTGAAGCACCTCGGCATCAACTATGTGCAGGGCCATTTCGCTAAATTCAGCGGCGCCATTGAAACCGCCGACAGCACTAACTTCCAGAATGCCAAAGTAGACTTCTCCGCCGACGTGAACAGTATCAATACCGGCATTGAACAACGTGACGGCCACCTGAAAAGCGATGACTTCTTCAACGCCGCACAGTTCCCCGATATCAAGGTAAAAAGCGTGTCTTTCAAAAAAGTGACCGGCAACAAGTACATCATGCTGGCTGATGTGACCATCCGCAACACCACCAAACGTGTACCCTTCGACGTTACCTATAACGGTGTCGTAAGAGACCCATGGGGTCTGTGGAGAGCAGGCTTCACCGCCAAAGCCACCATTAACCGCCTGGACTTCGGCGTGAAATATGCAGACAAGCTGCCTTCCGGCGTATATGCAGTAGCACCGTCCGTTGACATCCTGGTAAACGCAGAAATCGTTAAAAAATAAAGATTTCGGGATTTTGAAATTTCGGGATTTTGTGAAGATATAAAACGGAGACCAAAGCGGGTTTTAAACTGCTATGGTCTCCTTTCTTTTTGATCCCCGACATTCCAAAATCGTAAATCAAAAAATCTCCAAATATTCATAGATTTGTCTGTATCCTTAAAACCCGTTCTTACATGGCCATTGGCAGCATTTTCCTCGGCGCAGTCAAAAAATTCAACCACCAGCAAATAGAAACCAGGTTCACCCTGGTGATCCTTCCCCTGAAGCCGCTTTATTCCATGGTGATCGTGGGGAAGCAGGGGCAGGAAAGAGAAGGTTTCCGGATCAAACTGAACCGGCAAAGCGTTGTTGCCGGATACCTGCGTTCTCCCCTGATCGTTGGCAGCATTGCCGCTATCCTCATCGCGGGCGACCGGCCGGGGCAGGTATCTATAGCCGTTGCCGTTATCCTTACACTGGCGGCTTTATACATGGTCGTGTTTTATGGCCGCTCACGTCCGGAAGAGCAGGAAGAACGCGCCCTTATGGAGGAGCTGACCGGCATAGCCGCCATGGCCGGATGGTTTGACGAAGAGAGTTGCCAGGTACAATATGACGCCATGGAGGCAACCTATAAGGACAACTATGGCGGCAACAACTGGAAAAACGATCTTTCCGGCAATAATATCAACTTCCAGAAGGCGCCGCTGATATACGGCCTGGCTCTTCTGAACACAGCGCTGCATCCCTCTTCGGAGAGCCGGGCCATGCGTAATAAAGCGCAGATGTTCTATCGCGGCATGAAAAAAGTATATGGGTGAGCGTTATTACTTTTTTTTCTTCTTTTTCTTGCCCAGTTTGGCCATTTCTTCGTGATGCTGATCAATCAGCAACTGCCAGTTGTCATTGGGTGCTTCTTCTGAGAAACGGATGGTGTCTTCGTAATCTCCTTTATTGATTTTCATTTCTGTGATTTCCTTGCCCAGGAATTTCTGGATGGCGTCGAGGAGTGGTTTTTCTTCGGTGCTGCAGAAAGAGACTGCGCGGCCTTTCTGTACGCCACGGCCGGTACGGCCTACGCGGTGCACATAGTTTTCCGGCACGTCCGGCAGGTCGTAATTGACTACATAATCCACATTAGGGATATCAATACCGCGGGCGTTCACATCGGTCGTCACCAGTAACCGGACATCGCCTTTTTTGAATTCTTCCATTACCTGCAGTCGGTCGTCCTGTTCTTTGCCACCGTGCATGGCAAGGGCATTGATTTCTACGCGGGCCATGGCAGCCACCACTCTTTCGGCGCGTACTTTCGTCCGTACGAACACCAGTATTTTTTTATCCGGGAATTCCCGTACCAGCCGTTCGAGGAAAAAGCGTTTATCGTCCATTTCCACGTACGCCACGGAGTGGGTCACGTTTTTAGACACCGGGTCTTCGGGGGAGATCTGTATACGGATAGGGTTGTTGACCACGGAGTAAGCGAGATCTTTAATGTCTTTATCGAGTGTGGCGGAGAAAAACAGGGTTTGGTGCTGGCGGGGGATGCGTCTGATCACATCGCGTATATCGCGGATAAAGCCCAGGTCCAGCATATGGTCGGCTTCATCGAGGATCAGCGTTTGTACTTTGCTGAGGTCCAGGTTTTGCTGGTTCAGCTGGTCAAACATACGGCCGGGGGTGGCGATGAGCACGTCCACGCCCTTTTCCAGGAATTTGATCTGCGGCTCCTGGTCTACGCCGCCTACGAGGGCGAGAATACGGAGTTCCGTATACTGACCGATCTGCTGGAACACTTCAGCGATCTGGATGGCCAGTTCGCGGGTAGGTACCATTACCAGGCATTTCACCTCATATTTGTCTTTCCGGTAGCGGCGGTCCTGTTGCTGGAGCCGGTGCAGTACCGGAATGGCAAAAGCGGCCGTTTTGCCCGTACCTGTCTGGGCAATGGCCATTACATCGTCTCCCTTCAGAATGGAGGGGATGGCTTTGAACTGAATGTCCGTAGGACGTTTAAAGCCCAGTTCAGCCAGGCTATCCTTAATTTCAGGAGATATATTGTATTGTTCAAATTTCATTTGCGCTGGTTATCTGCGGCGAAGATAAACCAATTACGGCACGCAAAGAAGAACAGACGCCGGCACGGGGCATATCTGTTGCCCTATACCGTGCGTCTGCCGGAGGATATGATCAGGATTTGACCAATTGTATTTCCATATTGAGTTTTACCTCGTCGCTGAGGACGATGCCGCCGGCTTCGGTGGTGGCGTTCCAGCGCAGGCCATAGTCAGTGCGGTGGAGGCGGCCTTTCAGGGCAAAACCGGCTTTGTGCTGGCCCCAGGGGTCTACGGTGATGCCGCTGTGTTCCACATCCAGTTCAATCGGATGGGTTTGACCTTTAATCGTGAGATTTCCCAGCAGTTTATATTTTTCGCTGTCTATCTTTTTCACTTTGGTAGAGACAAAGCTGATTTTCGGGTGGTTTGTTGAATCGAAGAACTCACCATTACGCAGGTGTTCATCCCTTTGGGAGTTCTGTGTGTCGATACTGTCAGCTGCAGCTTCGAAGGAGATCGTTGCGTCGTGAAAATCCTCGCTTTCTGTCTGGATACTGCCCGAGAAGCGGGTAAAATAACCGCTTACGTTGGTGATCATGAGATGTTTTACTTTGAATCCTATTTCGCTGTGTGATTCATCAATTTTCCAGTTAGTCATAGCACATTGTTTTTTTATGTTTCAAAGACCTGACAAATTTAGTTCCCGTCTTTCTTTTATGCATTGGATTAAATACCGGAAATGATGGACATTTTGTACTTAAGGGATAATTTAACTTTTCGAATTTTAACATAATATCTACATATGCGTTAAATTTAGTCACAACTATGCCGCTATGCCTTTTACGATCTCTCATATAGCCATTGTTTTGCCGCTTGCCTGCAGACAGCGGTCCTTCCTTTCCGTGACCGGCCTGATGATAGGCGCTATGGTACCTGACTTTTTCTATTTTGTGTTGTTTGATCCTTATTTCGACGATGGCCACGAATGGTGGGGTATTTTCGCATATGACCTGCCTCTTGCGCTGCTGCTGGCGTTCTTATATCACGAGGTGGCCAAACCTGCGCTGATCCGTTATCTGCCGGCATGGGCAGCCGCGCGGCTGCATTACTTCCGGTATTTTCACTGGGGCAGTTATTTCCGCAAAAACTATGGGGTGGTGATACTATCTGTTATTGCGGGCACGCTTACCCATTTTTTCCTTGATGCTTTTACGCATGGGAACGGGTATTTCGTACAGTTGTTTTCTTTTTTACAGGGGGAAGTGATGGTTTTGGGTGCGCCGATGGAGACCTGGTACCTGATGCAATATCTTACGTCCGCAGCGGGGCTGTTGCTGCTGTCCTGGTTTTTCCTGCAGTTGCCGCGGCCTTTCCTGCCGCAGGAGGTACAGGGCCGTCATAAGCCCGTTTTCTGGCTGCTAATGATCGTTGCCGCCAGCGCCATCTTACTGTTTTACCGGCAGCAGCCGCATGTTTTCAGGAAAAGCATGGACTATCTCGCCATTGTGATGGGCGCTCTTTTTTATGGATTCTTTGCCGTAGTATTGGGACAAAAACTAACGAGGTTATGACCAGGTACGTTGCATTCCTGCGGGCCGTCAATGTAGGTGGGCGGCAGGTAAAAATGGAGATATTAAGAGCGCTGTTTGAGCAGGCGGGGTTTAAAAATGTGAAGACCTACATTCAAAGCGGCAATGTTATCTTCGATGCCGGCAGTAGCGCCGCCGCGCTGGAGCCCAAAATAGAGCGGCTGCTGGCCCAAAACCTCGGTTTTGAGGTACCGGCCTGTATCCGGAGCGTTGCCGAAATACAGGCCGTGCTGGACAATAATCCTTATCCCCGCGTAGTTCCGGACAAAGACCTGCAGATATACATTGCTTTTCTGCAAACGCTCCCTGGCGAAAAGGCAGCGGTGGTCCTGGAAAGTATGCAAAGCGATATTGAGACCTACCGGATGAACGGGAAAGAGGTGTATGTGCTGATGAAAAAGAATGTGGGCGCCCCGCCTTTCTCCAATAACTACCTCGAAAAGAAGCTGGGCCTTGTGGCCACTACCCGCAATTTAGCGACCGTGCAAAAAGTATCCGTATGTTGATTTTTTAGTTGCCGCGGCCCAACAGCCTTTCCATCATTCAATGCCCGCATCCGAAAAATTTTTACGCGATCTGTAAGTTTTTTTGCTTCCGCAGCAACTAATATCCCCAAACAGCTGCTGTTCATGAACCAGGAAACATTTTTAGGTCTGCTGCGGCAGCATGAGGGCATTCTCCACAAGATATGCCGCTTGTACCGCGACACGCCGGAAGACAGGGAAGACCTTTTTCAGGAAATCGTTTATCAGCTCTGGAAGTCGTATCCGTCGTTCCAGGGCCAGGCGAAGCTGTCTTCCTGGATCTACCGGATTGCGCTGAATACGGCGCTGGCATCCTTCCGTAAAAAGGGGCTTCGGGTGAGTTATCCGGATACGCTGCCCGATCATGTGGCTATTCCTGCCCCGGTGCTGACGGAGCAGCAGGAGCAGCTCTTTCTGGCGCTGCAGCAGCTCTCCGACGCGGAGAAAGCCATTATCACCCTTTACCTTGAAGATCTTACCTATCAGGAGATAGCCGCTATTACCGGTATTGACGTGAATTACGTAGGGGTAAAGCTCAATCGTATTAAAACCAAACTGAAGACCATTCTAAAATCATGACCCATGACAAATGATCCTTTAAAGGCAGCCTGGCAACAGGCAAAGCTACCAGCGCACGACGACCTGTCGGGGCTGATGCGTACCAGGGGCGGGCACCCCGTCATGTCCCGTATCCGCCGGCAGCTGATACTGGAAGGCGGTTGCTACATCCTGTTCCTGCTGGTGTATTATGACTTTTTTGACGGCCACAACAGGCCGCTGTACCTGAATATTATACTGGTACTGTCGGTAGCCTGTATGCTGGTGCAGCATGTCAATGGCTACCTGCTGGCTGCCGGGCAACTGAAAGCACCGGACATCGTACAATCCCTGCAGCAAAAAGTGCGGCAGTTAAAACAATATGCCTGGCTATCGGTAGGTTCACGCATCCTGGGTTGGTGCGGCATACTGCTATTCTTTTGTAGCGGCATCAGGTGGACTACGCCCAAATACTGGCTGCTGGCCGGTGCCGGCATTATTATGGCGATACAAATGGTGCTGTTATGGCAATTGTGGCAGCGGCGGATTAACCGGATCAATGATACCCTACTGGCACTGAAGGAGTAAGTCAGCGGCAATAGCCGGTATCCTTCCGGATGCTGCCGCTACTGCATAAAGAGGTCCACGTCCGGCCACACCAGCTGGCGGTCGTTGACGACCTTCCATACCAGCCCGTCAAGATCATTGAAAAAAGATTTATCAGTGCGGGTATTGCATAGTATTACCCAGTTAAAACCGTTGGCCGCACGTACGATCTCGCTGGCGGTACCGGGCAGAGAGCCGGCATGCCACCAGTTGTTCCAGGCATTCACGGCCCATCCGAGCGCATAGCCGGCATTTGCTTCCGAGCCGGTTGTCATCGCCTTAACAGTCGCGGGAGACAAGATATCCGGGCGGGAGGAGAAACCGTCCACGACAGTGAGGAAACGGGCGAGGCCGGTGGCCGATGCTATCCAGCCGCCATGGGCGTCCATTCTGGAGAGATTGAAACTGTAGGGACGTTGGCCGAGCTGCCCGTAGTATACCACTTCTCCGGGTTTTCTGTCTGCCAGCGTGTTGCCGCCGATCTCCATGTGCCGGATGCCGGCTGGTTGCAACACTGCTTCCTGTACATAGGCAGCGTAGCTTTTGCCCGTTACCCTCTCTATGATACGTCCCAGGACACAGTATCCGAAATTGGAATAGGCATATACCGCACCGGGATCGTTTTCCAGTGGCTGCTGGTCAATCGTGTGGGCCAGCAAGGTATCTGCCGGCCATTCGGGGTGGCTGAACATAGGATCGTTGGCATTATTGGACCAGCCACCGGCGGTATGCTGCAGCAGGTGTTGCACGGTGATAGCCTGTAGCCGGCTGCTGTAGGGCTTGCTGCCGTACGTGGTGCCCAACAGGCCGCCGGGACCAAATACTTTATCCCCCAGGGAGAGCTTTTGGGCTTCTACCAGTTTAAGTATAGCCACTGCCGTTATCGTTTTAGACACACTGGCGATACGGAAACGGCTCTCTGCCGTTACCTGTTCACCGGTACTACGGTCGGCCGTACCAAACCCTCTGGCATACACCAATTTACCCTTGCGGGTAATGGCCACAGCCATCCCCGGCACCTGGTATTGCGCCATAAAAGCCCGGATAATGCTGTCTGCTTTCTGCAGGGTGTGAGGTGATATCATACTGTCTGCCGCAGCGGATGCGCAGATCGCAGGATGTGGCATGATGACCGGCGCACAGCCATTACCGGCCGCCATTGCGACTGTTGCCGGTGAGTATATCAAGAGGCCCGTGGCCAACATTATGCTGCAAAACATCGTTTCTTTTTATCATACCAAGATAATGAAAGCGGGATGTACGGTTAAATTTAGTTTATGATTCCCATCTGTCATGCTGATAGGCTATTATCGGGGAAACGAATATTGTATCTTGGGGCAGATTCAAAAAAATCATGACAGATATGAAACGTATCCTTGTTTTATTGCTGGGAGGAAGTCTTCTCGGAATTCACAGCAACGCCCAACAGAAAACGGATGTACAGGCCCACCGCGGTGGTATGGGACTGATGCCGGAAAATACGATTCCGGCCATGCTCAACGCTGTTAAACTGGGCGCCCGTACCCTGGAGCTGGACTGCGTCATCTCGGCAGACAATAAGGTAGTGGTATCACACGATGCCTACATGTCAGCAGATTTTATGCGGAAGCCCGATGGCAGCGATATCACAAAAGCAGAACAGAAAAAACTGGCGCTGTTTTCCATGACCTACGACAGTATCCGTCAGTACGATGCTGGTACGAAACCGCATCCCCGGTTTCCGCAGCAGCAGAAAATGAATGTGCACCGTCCGCTGCTGGCTGATCTGATTGACAGTGTGGAAACTTATGTAAAACAGCATGGGCTGAAACCAGTGTATTATAACATGGAAACCAAGTCATCCCCCGATGGCGATGGCATATATAATCCGGCGCCGGACGTATTTGTTGAGCAGGTGATGGCAGTACTTCAGCAGAAAAAGATCGCCCGCAGGGTGACTATTCAATCTTTCGACATCAGAACCTTACAGGCATTACATAAAAAATGGCCTAGACAACAAACAGCACTGCTCATTGGCAACCAGCAGTCTTTCGCGGCCAACATCGCCGAACTGGGTTTCGTGCCTGATATCTACAGCCCCAATTTTAAACTGGTGACACCGGAATTAATAAAAGAAGCGCATACAAAAAAAGTAAAGGTGCTGCCATGGACAGTAGACGAAGAAACTGACCTGCTGCAGATGCTATCCCTGGGCGTTGATGGCATCATCACCAACTATCCTGACCGGTTGATTAAAATCGCTGGCAGCTATCAACGCTGATTGTTTTCTTCGGAAACGCGGAAAGCTTCGGGTCCCGATCATAATATAGGCTAATGTCCCGACACGGACATTAGCCTATTGCCATCAGGGGAAGCCATGCTCACTTATCCGGCTCCCGCCGTTGGCGGGTGTGCCTGAAAGCAGGCAATCCCCCCGCTCTGCCGGCCCAACATAAGCAAATGTCCTCCGGAGCGGGCGACCTCAACAGCCTGGTAAACAACGTATGTCTGTTGTAAACACACATGAACGTCTTCCAACGCAAGTATCATCTTCTTACAGCCGCACACCTGGCGGCTGCAAACAAAATGCTCACAAATATTGTTATACCCACACATTTAATACCCAAACCGGGAGCCATCTGCCTGGCACAAGAGAACTTCGAACAAACAGGTTATCCGGAAACCATTCATAAGAACCGGTAAACAATTTGCTTACATATATTTTTATTTAGATATTATAGATAATCATCACAACAAGTTGATAATCTGAAATTTAGATACCTTTGCAGCCAAATAAACAGGATATGAAAAGAATGTTAATGACCTCACGTTACTGGGTATACGCTTTGCTGGCCGTTACTTTTATGGCTTCCTGCGCCTCATCAAAGAAAAGCGCCAGTCCGCATGCATATATGACTAAACAGTACAAGGAACTGAAAAATGTGCTGAACGAAGCGGAAGTAAGCATTATCAGAGACAGCCTGAAAGTAATTTTCCCCAACAACGTACTGTTCGCCTCTTCTTCTGACGAACTGAAACCCGAGATTAAACCCACCTTTGAACATTTTGCCGATGTGTTGAACAAATACAACAAAACCAAGATCCTTATAACGGGGCACACGGACAGCACCGGCTCTTCCAGCTATAACCGTGAACTGTCGGAGAACCGTGCTAAACGTGCCAAAGACCTGCTGAGCGAGTTCAAAGTAAACGACGACCGTATGTTTACCTGGGGCCTGGCAGACCGTCATCCCATTGCCACCAACAACACCGAAGAGGGTAAAGCTAAAAACAGGAGGGTGGAATTTGTGATCCTCTATGAAGTAAAGGAATAAACGATATATCGATCGATACCAGGGCCGTATCCGCAAGGATGCGGCCCTTTTTTATGCCTTTAAGGGAAAGGCAAGAAACGGGTTTCTACGGCAGGCGCAAAGCGCCAACTTTGACGGATAAATGAATTTGCCATGCATGTAGACAGCCATACCGCTATCCTGTATTTCGGTACCCCCGTCGTATTGGTCAGCACTGTTAATGAAGACGGCAGTTACAACCTAGCCCCCATGTCATCCGCCTTCTGGCTGGGATGGCGCTGTATGATCGGATTGGGAAGTACCTCACTGACTGCACAAAACCTGTTACGCACCCGCGAGTGTGTACTGAACCTTCCTTCCGTGGCCGAAGCTGCTGCGGTAGACCGCCTCGCACTGACCACAGGGGCAGATCCGGTACCAGAGAAGAAACAGCAACGGGGCTACCGGTATGTAAAAGATAAATTTGCCTTAGCCGGATTAACCCCCATCGCTCCGGGAACCGTAGCCGCACCCCGTGCAGCAGAATGCCCTGTGCAGCTGGAAGCCACGGTGACGGCCGTTCACCGCCTTGGCCAGGACGACCCGGCGCAATACGGAAGGATTATCACTTTTGAACTGAAAATCCGCCAGGTACACCTCGACACAACCATTCTGCTGGATGGTGATCCCGACCGGGTAGACCCTGACAAATGGCGCCCGCTCATCATGAGCTTTCAGCATTTTTACGGACTGGGCGACAAAGTACACCCGTCCACGCTGGCGCAGATACCCGAGCGTTTATACAAATAAGCGCGAAACAGTACCGGTGTGCCTGCGGTCTGTTGTATTATCTTGGGGAACCATAGCAGACAGCGCTATGGTTCCCTTTTTACAGGGCAACAATATCCGCCGTCCGTCTGTTAAATAAGGGCTCCCTGATCATCTTTAAATAACTGGTCACCATGAAAAAACAATTGCTCCTACTGTTAATGCTAATGCCAGCTTTCAGCATTGCGCAGCAAAATGATAAACTTTTATATGGTTATGCCTACGGCATGATACATGATGGCGCCTTCGGCGGTGGCCTTGCCGGCAATGTGGAACTCTGGAACCTTGTCAACATCGGCCCGGCGGTGGAACTCACGTCCTTTGATGGTCATACCATGATTCCTGTATTCCTCGATCTAAAAATCAAATACCGGCTGGAAAACTGGTCCCCATATGCATCGGGACAATTTGGCTACAACAATTACAACGTAAAAAAAGTACAGAATCTGACGGCTCCGTCCGGCATAGAGCAAATGACCACCTTCAATGAAACCGGCAAACATTTTTATGGGGTGGGAGCCGGTATCATCCGGCATTTCAATAAGTTCGGCATATATGCATCCTATTTATACCGTGGGTACACCTATAAATATCCCCGCGATATTAAAATCAATGATGAGATCGTGAATTTGGACAACAAGCAGGTGAGTACCAACGTGTTCATTCTCGGCGTCACATTTTAATCGATGACAGGCTGTCAACAGGCTGCAATTGATGTCAGATAGCAGTTTTAGTTTGTAGCATTGTGTGATTTTTGAAACCCACTTGCCTGGCCCGTTCAGGCAAGTTTAAAACTTCACCCAAAATCTTACCAATGAGACACACCAAAACCCTGGTTAAGTCAGCTATTGCCCTGCTGTTAACCATCACCATCCAGTATGGTTGTAAAAAAGCAGATCAACCTGCTGTAGCCCCGGAAAAACCCGTCGAGCAACTTGTTGAAGACCACCTTACCATCACACCAGAACGGCAAAAGATTATCGACCTCTTCAACAAAAACAAAAATGCCAAAGGTGAAGCCACCGGCATGGTAGCAGCTGCCAGCTACCGTTCATTTAACGTTAACTATTACGGTACTGTGCCTAATGACATCAAGGCACTGGTCAATGGCGAAATCGATCAACTGTACACCACCAGCACTACTTCCACCACCAAATCCAGGATGACCGGCGCGGTTATCAACGTGTATAACGCCCCGGGGCAGGGAGACCTGTTCTATACTAACGGGAACGTATATATCGTAAACTTCAGTGTTTACCGTAACGTACACACCGGTCCCGGTAATGTTATCTTCCACGAACTGATCCACTATCTGCATGACAGGTGGATATCCGGCGGTTTCAACAATGGCACTATTTACAATCTGTGGCAGAACTGCCGCTACTCTAATGTCTACCCGGCAGGATCTTATGTATTGAGCAACCAGGCAGAATATCTTGCAGTATCAGCAGAAGCTAAATACTGCAATACCAGCCGTCCTCCTTACAACGCCGGTACATTATCCAGCTCCGATCCTAACTGCAATAACTATCTGTCGACTAATTTCTAAGCACACAGTTATTTGCTGGCCCCCGCCGCGGCTCACAGGCAGCAGCCGTGGCGGGGGCCTTTTTTATTACGGTCACCGCCTACCGGCGGCTATATTGCAGATTTACAGGAATCGGCGTTGGATTTTTGGCCTGGATGGCACTCGGAATAACATAACTCAGTCTTAAACCAAAATCTTCGTTTTTATGCAGGTATTCCAGCCGGAACGGATAAAAGCCTTTTTTCAGCGGTAAAATATAAGACGATGTCTTATTGGCGGAAGAACCAACCCATCGTATCAGCAGCTGGTCATTCAGATATAACCTGGAATCTGTGTCAGCATCGAGCACAAAAATGTAGTAACCTTCTTCTTTGGCCTCCAGCCATCCATCGACCAGTAGCGCATAGTTATTTTTCCGGGGAAATTCTCCCGGGTTGAAAGTACTGTCCGTGATACCTGTTCGTTGCGGTGTCAACCCCTTCAGTTGCTCAAACTGAGAAGAGTCTACTTCATAGTAAGCATACCGAAAGCCTCCAGGCTGTATATGGGCAGGCTTCGATACCGGCTGCAGCGTTTTTCCCACCACGAAAGCTCCGGATTTCACCTTGTCATAACGGGCACGGTGGGTGAACTGCTTTATAGTAACCGTAGCGGCATCTGTCAGCAGCATTTCCGGCTGTACTATCTCCGATGCCAGCGTCGGTTCTGATCCATTGAGCGTATACCGAACGTTGGCAGTATCGCCGAAATACCAAAGCTTTATAGTGTCGTTCTTGCGGATGATACCGCTCCGCGGATGGAAGTCAATGTTCCCATTTTGCCATCCGTACGAGAACTTCAGTCCATCGTATATACTTTTCAGCCTCACGGAGCTATGCGTTTCATCCGGATAGGCGATGCTTTTCCAGCTCAGTGCTGCCGGGGCAGCCTGCTGCAGGACAAGATTCATGCTATCGATTTTCATGCCAGCGCCATCCTTTCCTTCCCGACCGCTAATGAACAACGTAGTATTTGAACCTGCCACCGCGGGCAGTTTACCGGGTGCTATCTTTTGGATGTAACAGTGATCCCACCAAAGGCTGGGATCAACAGCGATGTAGGATTTAAATGTCTGCGGGGCATTTAGCAGCGCATTGATTACAAACAAGCCTCCCAACGAATGGCCCCACAGCGTATTATCCCCATTAGAAGGGTAGTTTTTATTGATATGAGGAATCAGTTCGTCCCTGATAAAAGCGAGGAAGTTTGCGGCCCCGCCGGAGGTCCTCCAACCTTCGAGCCGGGTAGGTGTGAGGTCTTTGTTACGGTCTATTCCCATGATACTGACGATAATCATGGGTGGTATATAGCGTTCGTCTTCCAGGAACCGGCGTATTTTCAGGATCAATCCCGTGTTCCAGTTACCGCCATCCAGTACATACAGCACATCATATTTATCAGCGCTACCGGGCTTATAGGCTGGCGGGACAAATACCTGAATCAACCTTTTTTCTTTTAAGATGGTGGAATTCAGTGAATCAAGTCTTCCGCTGTCAAATACTCTCCATACCGTGTCTTGTGCGTGCAGGACAGCCGGGCCAAACATTAATATCAAAAAGGCAGAAAATAAAAACAGTTTACTTTTCATGTGGGTGGTGTTTAATGCCTGTTAAGGCATTCCGTCGCCAACAGGACAAGCTGGTAGGGATTTTGCCTGTCTTATTCGCTTAAACTTAAGCATATCTGTTCAATCATTTATAAGATTTTTTCGATTGCTTTTACCTTATCCGTAGCATTTTCAGCAATTATATTTCTGCTGCTTTCTCTTCCTTCTGCCGGCAAATGTAGCAAAGCATACCGTCTCCTAACGTGATAGTATACACGCTATCTCATCGCGGAACTGTCCGGACGAGGGCGCCGAATCGCTTGCCAGCTTAGCCGCTTTTTCCGCGGCCAGCGCTTCACGGACCACCTGGCTCATGTCCTTCTTACAACCCATCACGCAGCAAATACCCGGTACTACCGCTAAAAAACAAAGGGGATATCTCATGGAAAAGTCGTTTACAAAGGTAAACAGCAGACATCAACAGAAAGGTTGGGTCAACATAGAAAAAAATAAACGTAGATAAGTTGAGACGACAGTAATTACATCAGCTTGTAGATATACTCTTCTATCTCCGCCTGCCGGGCATTGGCAAAACCTTTGTCTTCTCCTATTCTTATAAAACCACATTTCTCCATTACCTTCTGCGATCCCAGGTTATCAAATGCCACACGACCCAAAATAGGCCTGGCCGGCTCATTAGCTAAAAGGGCTTTCAGCGCACTGGTGGCCACTCCTTGTCCCCAGTATTTTTTGTCGATCCAATAGGTTATTTCCGCCTGGCCTTCTATTTCAAACTTGGCGATGCTGCCCACGATAACATCATCCATGAAGATCGTACACATGTTGATCGTTGGGTCTTGTGCATGTTTAGTGTATTTCTGAATGTAAGCGGCTTTGTCTGTCGGATCTTTCGAAGTAAATGCAGCCAGGTGATTGGCTTCCTGGTCGAGCTGAAAGACGAAGAAAATTTCTAAATCAGCAAGAACTGTTTTGCGGAGAGTGATGTTGGGATGCTCTGGCATAATACTTACCTTGATTTGTTTACCACTAATAACAGTATTAAGGTACAGTTTTTCAACAACAATTTCTATTACCAGAAAATGTAATAACAAAGGACAAAAGAAAACATTTCCGCGAAGTTGATAAAACATTTAGCAGCAGCTTTAGAAGACCCGACAAAGGACATTATTTTTCCCTGCATTATACCTTCCTATCCCAATTCCTACTTTTAGTAGGTTGTTTCCTGTTATCCCGGCAATTTTAATCATCGTACAACCCGCTTACCCTAACTATTCATCAATGAGTTAAATCTACATCCCATGAAAAAAACAATACCCGTTCCTTTCTTACTCCTGAAGAGTACAGTCATCACTATATTCATGTCTGTATGCTTTTACATTCCAGCGGTTTCCCAAACTAAAATATACGCCAGTTCACAGACCGTTGAACAGGTGAGCGGCTGCGGAAGCTGCCAGGTACTCAATCCTCAGGGCAGCGTTGGCAGCAATGAAAATGATTATGCGACCATAGTGATCAATACCAGCGCATTGGGAGGTTCCATTACGCAGCTGCTCGGCTTTCCGCAAATGCAGACAGCCCCCTTTTCCAAAATCGTGGTCGGTCTGGGCCGGGGCAAAGGATTTTCCCTAAAGTTACTGGGGCGTGTTAGTATTGCAACATTTCAAGGCGCTAATATCAATGGGGATTCCCGCACCATTGACAGTACCAGTATCGGTTACAATGCAGACTCTACCCGGTTTACCTACACCTTCTTTACCACTAAGAACTTTGACCATGTGGGCATCGAGCTCAATGGTGGCTTGCTATCGCTGGGTGATAGCTTAAGAATATACTACGCCTATTATCAAACGCTCCCCACCAATCACTGTACTACACCTCCCCCCAATCCATTAGCCTATTACCCATTGGACCTGAACACCAATGATGTTTCTCCCAATCGTTTCAATGCTGTTAATCACCGTCTTGCGTATACCGACAATGCTATCTGCAAAATAGCGGTAGCAGATACTAGTCTTACCAACGCCGCCCTTACAATGCCTACCTTGCCAAGAAAGAGTGAGGAATTTACCATTGCCTATTGGACCAAAAGTATACATGACGGATCCTCTATAGAGATAATCTATGATTATTGGCTAATCCAACAACGATCCGATAATAATAAAATAGCAACCGCTGTAATATATCAGCCGCCAGTTACAGGCCATCACGTTGTCATTCCTGATGCCGCGGCACCTCCTCCGAATGCCGATAAATATTATCATACAGTCCTTACGTTCAAAAACGACGTCATGTCATACTACCTTAACGGATCTCTCCGGTTAAATGGCGACAGGCCTCCAAAGGATAGTTTCGAGATCCCGGTCATGGCCTCTGTAACACTCAATAAACAATACCTGGACGATCTGGTTTTTTATGACCGCGCCTTAACAGACCAGGAAGTAGCCACTTACTGGAGCTCCTATCAGGTCCCCGACTCTACAGGCCAGCTATTGTCAAACATTCATCCGGTAGGTTTAACCGCTGGTGTAAAGAAAAAACAGTCGCTCCAACTGTACCCTAATCCAACAACCGGCCTGATCATCATTAAAACCAAACTCGATCCCGGCAGTAATCTCATCACGCTAACGGATATATCCGGAAAAGAAGTCTTCAAAATCAACACGGCCAACCCGGTAATAAACTTGCCGTCTTCCGTATCATCTGGAAATTATATTCTACAGGTAATGACGAAAGATGGAAAAATCTATAAAGAGAAAGTTGTCATACATCGTAATTAACACCCTGCGCCGCGATATACAGGGATACGATTTGGAGGACAAGAAGTCATATCAGCTTAAATAAAAAGAGCCATCTGAATATTCAGATGGCTCTTTTATCCGTCGGGGCGGCAAGATTCGAACTTGCGACCTCCTGCTCCCAAAGCAGGCGCGATAACCGGGCTACGCTACGCCCCGTTCCGACGGAATACCGTTTCCGGTAAATCGGGATGCAAATGTAGGTATAAATTTCACAAAACCAAATTCTTCGAAAAAAAATCCGCTCAGGCCTCTTTTCGCAGGCAGGCTGCAATTGCGATAACGGTAGCTAAAATACCGGCATAGGTACGGATGGTATGCCACATGTTCCACGGCCCTGCAAACTGTTCGCGGGCGGCATGCAGCTGCTCTGCGGAAGCGCCGGACACGGATACTTTCGCCAGCGCGTCGTTCAGCGGCACATTGCAGACGGAGGTGATGCCCAGTACAAAGATGATATATAGCGCAGCGGCGATCCATAACAGCCCCTTCCTCCGGCCCCGTTGCTGAAAAGCAGCTACCGGCAGGAAGATGGCGGCGCCGAGGAAAACGAAGATAAACACCGGGTTAACGATCACATCGTTGATAGCCTGCATAGCGGTGATGTACGCCGCATCATTCAGACGGGCAAATGCCGGGTTAATGGAGACTTCAAATCCGAAAAATATACCGGTCAGCAGTCCGGTGGTCAGCACAGCGAGTACGAGTACGATCTGTTTTGCGTTCATAGCATGAATGATTTATACCCCAAAGCTAGGGCAGGCAGGATTGTTAAAATTGAACAAAACCGACAAGGGGCTATTTAAGCCTCAGCATTTCTTCCCCGGTTTCATCAAGCAACTTCTGGAACTGATAGGGGGAGCAGCCGGTAAATTCTTTAAAAGAGCGGATAAAATGGGATTGGTCGGCATAATCGTTTTCAAAGGCGATGTCTGACAGTTTGTTGTAGTCGCTGCTTTTCAGCTGGTGCAGAGAGGCCTGGTACTGGCAAATACGGGAAAATAATTTGGGGGTGATGCCCACCTGTTCTTTAAACCGCCTTTCAAAAGTACGTTCTGTCAGCTGCAGCTTCTCCTGCAGATCGCGGAGGGAAATGGCGCCGTTGGCAGCGGCTATCTGCGCCACGGCATAGTCTACCTGCGGATCAGTGGACACGCCGTTACCGGTGATCCTGTTGTGCAGCCAGGCGGAAAGGATGTCTACCTGCGTGGTGGTGGAACCAGCAGCCGTCAGCTGTTCCGGCAGGTGGTGATGGCCGGGCAGCAGGTGTACGTCCACACAATCGTTGGTCAGTTCACCTGCGTTGAGGCCGAATACAGACTTCAGGCCGTTAGGCTGAAAGATGACGCCGGTAGCTTTGGCAGCCCCCAACGACGCAAGTTCCACGTTTTTGGTGGTCTGGCCGTACAGGAACATTTCCGGCAATTTTTTACTTTCCCGGATAAAAGCGCCGGCATCAGGGCGCTGAAAAATCAGGCCCGGACAACCATCCACCAGCGAGCCAAATGCTTTGGCCAGCGCCTGCGGATCGTCGCCTTCCAGCGTCCAGAAATAACGGATGTAAGCCTGCAGGTGTGCAGGCGCCGGAATGAGTTCGTACCGGATATGGGTATCTGCGATTTTCATCTCCCTAAAATTACACAAAAAGAAAGATAGCTTAAATGCGCCGGAAAATTATCTGTAAAGCTGATAACATCCTTAACTTTAAGGCATGTATCAACAGGTTATCCAGGCTATCGAAAACATCATACCGCTGGACACGGCGGAAAAGGCTTTTATCACTTCGCTTTTTACGTTCAAAAAGTATAACAAACAGGATTATTTTCTGCGGGAAGGCCAGGTATGCAGGGCCGTGGGCTTTATCAACAGCGGACTCGTACGTTATTATGCCACAGACGCCAACGGAGAGGAACAGCTATATGATTTCGGTAAAGAAAACGACTTCATGTGTAATTACAGCAGCTTCCTGGACCATTCCCCTTCGGCCAGCAATATCCAGTTTATGGAAGACAGCGAAGTGCTCTCTATTTCCCATGAAGACCTGCAACGGCTATACGCCGGCGTAAAACAGGGCGAACGTTTCGGCCGCCTGGTATGCGAGCAGCTCTACGTATATGCCATCAAAAAAATAGCCTCTCTTTACGCAGATTCGCCTGAGCAACGGTACCTGCAGTTCCTGGCCGACTACCCCGGCTTGCAGCATCGTATCCCGCAGTACTACGTTTCCTCTTTTGTAGGTGTAAAACCGCCGTCCCTGAGCCGTATCCGCAAAAGAATGGCTTCCCGGCAGATTTATTAACCCAGGTGAACGGACAGGTTTCAGCGTCGTCATAGCTTTGCTTCAACATTCAACGACAAAGCATATGAAACAGTTATTCTATTACCTTACCCTGCTCACCGGCCTGCTCCTGGTCTTTATCGGCGCCCGTTTCCTGCTGCTGCCCATGCCGGCCGAAACCGCCTTTGGCATCCACACCGCTACCGGCGGCGATTATTCCTTTCATTACATCAAAGGCATCCGTGACCTGTTTACCGGCGTCATCATCGTGATCCTGCTACTGGCGCGGGAATTCCGGGCAGCCGGCTTCCTGTTGCTCGCCGGCAGCATCATTCCCATGGTAGATTTCTCCATCGTAATGAGCCATGCGGACTATGAAACGGCCCGCCTGTACCCGCACGCCATCGCCGTAGTACTCTGCCTGATACTCGGCTTCCATTATATCCGCACGACCGCTAAATCCTGATCCATGCTGCTTTTCAATATCCTGCTGTTAATACACTTCGGCGCTTTCGCCGGCTACCTCTTTATCCTCGCCTCTTTATGGAAAGATGTCACCATTCCGCGGAACAAAACCGGGTTAATACTGGGCATCATAATCCTGCTCACCGGCATCGCGCTGGCGGCGCTGAAATACCCGGCCATCAACTATTACAAGGTAGTGCCCAAGCTGCTGATATTCGGGGTGATCACGGTGCTGAACGGCCGCTACGCAGACAAGCCTTTTACGCGGACGGCCTATTACTGGCTGACAGGCCTCACCTTGCTGGCGGCACTCATTGCAGTCGTCCGGGTGTAAATACCGGTAAAACACCGTATCTATGTAAAACCGGACGTACTACTGTATCAAAACCGGACGTACTACTGTTTTCATAGCGCTGTAACTACCTGACAATCAACAGAACGGCAAAATGGCACCATCCTAGTGGCAGCACTGTCTAAATTTTCCATCATGCTTCGGAGTCATTTCAGGATCGCCACCAGGAATCTGTGGAAACACAAAGGATTTTCCATTATCAATATTGCCGGGCTCACACTGGGCATCGCCTGCAGCCTGCTGATTTTCCTGTGGGTGCAGGACGAAAGGAGCGTTGATGCTTTCCATGCCAACAGCACACAGATCTACAGTGTGTACAAAAGACTATACCACGAGGGTTCCATTGACGGCGGCTACCAGACGCCCGGCCTGCTGGCGGAAGAGCTGAAGCGCACCATGCCGGAAATAGAAAAAGCTTCCGGCCTGGGATGGGCCAGCACCAAAGCTTTTGCCTCCGGCGATAAAATACAGCGGGAAGAAGGACGGGCAGCCGGCGCCGATTTCTTCGAGATATTCAGCTATCCTTTGCTGGAAGGCTCTGCCCGCGAAGCGCTGAACGCCCCGGAAAATATCGCTATCTCCCGGAAAATGGCCACCGCTTTCTTCGGCAGCCCGGAGAAAGCCATGCATCAAACAATCCGGTATGATAACCGTACGGACTTTACCGTGAGCGCAGTATTTGAAGACCTGCCGGCGAATGCGTCGCAGCGGTTTGACTTCCTGCTCAACTGGGAGGCCATGAAAAAGGAAAACAGCTGGTTGCTCGACTGGGGCAACAACGGCCCCGAAACCATCATCATGCTGCGCCCGGGCGCCAGTGCCGCACTGCTGGAGCAAAAGATTGTCAGCTTCCTGCGCACCTATAACCGTGAGAATCCCGGTTACCACGCTGAACTGGGCCTCCAACGCTATGATGAACGTTATCTGCATTCCCGGTTTGAAAACGGGAAAATCAGCGGCGGCCGCATCACCTATGTCAAACTGTTTAGCCTGGTGGCGGTGTTTATCCTGCTGATCGCCTGTATTAATTTTATGAACCTGACCACCGCCCGCTCTGCCAACCGGCTAAAGGAGATAGGTGTGCGCAAAGCGATGGGTGCCGTGCGCGGCCAACTGGTACGCCAGTTCATCGGAGAGGCGGTATTGATCGCTTTTCTGGCAGGCATACTGGCGTTGCTGCTGGTCATACTCGTACTGCCGGCATTCAACCAGCTGACCAGCAAAGCCATTGTGCTACCGCTGCGGCAGCCGCTTTTCTGGATTTCTCTCGCAGGACTCACGCTGTTCACCGGCGTTATTGCCGGCAGCTACCCGGCCCTGTTCCTGTCGTCCTTTAATCCTGTCAAAGTGCTGAAGGGGCAGTTGCAGCAAAAAGGCAGCAGTCTGTGGTTGAGAAAAGGGCTGGTCACCTTTCAGTTTACCCTGTCTATCATCCTCATTATCTCCACCATTCTGGTGTCCCGTCAGATACATTTCATACAGGCCGCCAAGCTGGGATACGACCGGGAAAACCTTGTCTACATTCCTGTAGAAGGCGATCTGGCAGCCCAGAAAACGGTATTTAAACAGGAGGCGCTTCAACTGCCGGGCGTGATGGCCGTCAGCCAGATGCTGGGGAGCCCCACCGATCTGAGCCTTCAGACCAACGGTGTTGAGTGGGAGGGCCGCGACCCCAATGTAAAATCCTATTTCAATCACTCCACCGTGGGATATGATTTTGTGAAGACCATGCATTTGCAATTAACGGCTGGCAGAGATTTCTCCCGGGATTTTGCTACCGATTCCGTGAGTTATGTGCTGAATGAAACCGCCGCCAAAAAAATCGGATTCAAAGAGCCGGTCGGGCAGCAGCTCAGTTTCTGGGGTAAAAAAGGACAGATCATTGGTGTGGTCAAAGACTTCCATTTCCAGTCGCTGCACAAGCAGATAGAACCGCTGATCTTACGGTTGGACCACAGCCGCGTCAGCGGTATTTTCGGCACTTTCCAGGCAGGCAGTTTCCTGGTGCGGATACAACCGGGCAAAACACGGCAGGCATTGAGCGCCCTGGAAAAATTACACCAACAGCTAAACCCAAGGTATCCATTCAGTTATCAGTTTTCCGACCTTGAATATGACCGGCTGTATAAAAGTGAGCAGGTAATTGGCCGGTTGTCCGTTATCTTCGCAGTACTGGCAATTTTTATTTCCTGTCTGGGATTATTGGGATTATCTGTTTTCACCGCCGAACAGAAAACCAAAGAAATCAGTATCCGGAAGGTGCTGGGCGCCAGCAGTCTTTCCCTGTTCCGCGTCCTGTCTGCCGACTTCATGTCGCTGGTGGGTATCGCCTTCCTGATTGCCGTGCCGCTGGCCTGGTATGCCATGCATCAGTGGTTACAGCAATTTGCCTACAAGACCAGCATCAGCTGGTGGACGTTTGCACTGTCGGGCCTGCTGGCCGTGATGATTGCCCTTGGCACTGTGAGTATTCAGGCAATCCGCACCATCAACATCAATCTTATCAAAAGCCTGAGAGGCGAGTAAAAATATTGCGTTAAAAAGCGAACGCAGGTATGTTAGAAGTATTATACAGCAGGGTGTCTTTTACAGGCGCCCTTTTTTATGACGGCCACTGTTGCCGCCAGAGCACTGACAAGCCCGTTAACATTGCGCTTCCCGATCTCTAATGATCATAAAAAAGGCCGGCGCACCGCACCGGCCTTTTTCCGTATATCCTTCAGCGTTAGTTAACGCTGCCCAATATTGTATTACCGCTACCTGCCGGCATGTCATACAGCTTGTTCAGATTCCGGCCGTCGATGTCGCAGGAATAAAGATCTTCCTTATAGGTTTCGTTACTGCCTGATGACACGATGAAAAAAAGTTTTCTGCCATCCGGTGAAAGGCGCACTTCGTCATTGATAGACTGGCCCGCGCTCAGTGCAACATTTACTTTTACCTTTCCGGTGCCGTCATAGTTCATCATCCAGATTTCAGTTCCTACATTATGACGGTACTGTAGGAAAACGACTTTGTTGTTTAACGGTACCACAGGTGTTTCCGCTTCTGCAGACTTTTTACAACTGATCTGGAATATCAGCATGGAAGCTGAAAACATCAACAGGGCGAAAGAACCAAGGATGAGCTTTTTCATATTATAAGTTTGCATTTTAGGTTGAACCCACAATATATATAATGAAAATTTTACATTATAAAATATTTTAAATCAACTTCTCATGTAATCCTTTTACGATTTTTCCGTAAAAATTGTAAGTTCGTTGAAACAGCATTCCCAAGATGGAGACATTGCAAACCGAACGACTATTCATACAACCCATCACGACTCATGAAGCTGCCTTTATATTTGTACTGGTGAATACCCCTGCCTGGAAACAGTTTATCGGCGACCGGCATGTACATCATATCGACGATGCCATTGGTTACATACAACGGGTGATCGACAATCCCGACACGGATTTCAGGGTGGTATGCCGGCAACACGACCAGCAGCCGCTGGGGATTGTTACCGTCATCAAGCGGGCCTACCTGCCGCATCACGATATCGGCTTCGCCTTCCTGCCCGAACATGCCAGCCAGGGTTATGCCTTTGAAGCCGCATCAGCCTTACTGGAGGATTTAAAACAAGACAAGACGCACAGCCATATCCTGGCAACTACTTTGCCGGACAACAAACGTTCTATCCACTTACTTGAAAAGCTGGGATTACATTACAGCGAAACAATTCAGTACAACGGCGAAGAACTGCTGTTGTTTGAAAAGTTGCTGACTTAAGTATGTCTATCACATTGAAAATCTTCTACGCTCATGCTACTCAGGAACAAAAATGCTGTTATTTATGGCGCAGGCGGCTCATTGGGCGGCGCTGTAGCAGCGGCACAGGCCGACGCACGTGTATTTTTAACCGGCCATCGGCTGGCTTCTGTCCAACAAACAGCAGACCGGATAAAAGCCGCAGGCTGATGGAAGACATCACGCAAATGGCCGTATTCCTGGCGTCCGGTATGGCCGGTAAATCAGCGGCGTTGCCATCGATGTGACTTCCGGCACCACCGCCGCGCTCAACTACAGGGTATCACAACAATAATATTCTTCGTCTGACAACTACATAAAAAAAGCAGCCGGTATGGCTGCTTTTCCTGTATGCTATAATTGATATAACGGTTTGTAAAGCCCGTCCGACAGCTGTACCACTTCCTGGTGCAGCGCCTTCAGCCGCTCCACATTTGCTGTGATCGTCGCCCTGGATACGCATAAAGCGGCTTCCACTTTTTCCTGCAAATCAACCGGCAGCTTGCCGGCACCCTGTAATTGCGCCATCACTCTCTTATCTCCCAGCGGATAACGTTCGTTGATCGCAAACAATGCCGCCATTATATTTTTCATCGCACGGGCCAGGCAACCAACCGTATTATACACATCCTGTTTCTCCGCAAAGCCGGCGGTTTGCCAGAGGGTGAAATCGGCCGACCACAGCGATTCCCGGATGATCGTTTCCTTCAACGCCGGCGGGTACACCGATACCATTTCCTTCCACGCCGCCAATACGCCGGCAGGATCATATAAGGGCCGGCAAATATTGACTTCCGCCAGGTAGATGACAGAAGAAAAACCATAAGGAGGCTGCTGCTCAAAATGATTTTCCCACACGCCCCGCAGTGCTTTGTCAATGGTTTCCTGCACCTGCTGTATATTCCGGTATAAAAAATCCACCTTCCCCGCAGTTGTCATCGTCCATGCGCCACCATTCACCCAGGGCCCCCACTCGTAGAAGCCAGTCACCGTGGCAGGACTCACCGCATACCGCGCTACTGTGCTCCTGATATCTTCTATGCTATACGGCTTATCTGCATGATAGTAAATCCCGATATCCAGATCAGACTGATCTGATGCCATCCCTGCGGCATAAGAACCACCCAGCACAATAGCTGCCACCCCCTCCACCTTTTGCAGATCATTGGCGATTTGTGTTAATAGTTGTTGTTTATTTTCCGGTAAATGCATGATTACTGGTTAATTAATTAACTGACCGGACAGCCAACATTCCACCTGGATGATCTCACCAATTACCGGCGGCTTTTCGAAAAATCCGGCATCCGCCACCACATCTATCCCTCCGCCGAGTGTGTCTACCAGCAGCACATAGAAGATTTGCCCCGTCAGGGCATTCCTCCTGCCTTCCACCTGTTGGATAGTACCCGTAAAAAAACCAAACGCCTCCGGAGTGGCAGGTTTTCCTTCGTCAGATCCCGAAAACAATCCGCTGGGAATAAATGACTGTACCGCAAACCTGGGTTCTTTTGTTTGTGCAGCGTCGAAGGCCGCTTCGTCTTCATACAGCTGCACATCCTGTGCAAAAGCAGTCAGCTGAATTTCAACATCGGCAGGAAAGGACACCGGCTCCAGCGCTTTGAAATCAGGCACGTCGAATACAAAAGGATAAAGCCCGCTTTCCGGCTGCTGTTGCTCCGCCGGTGCAGCCCAGGCGTAAAAACCACCGTCCAGCGGGTTCTCCGGCCTTTCTACAGTGGCGGTCAGACAAACCTTCCTCCGGCTGTTTCCTTTGTAGTGCGGATTTGCGCCAATACATTCGTTCGCGTTATTGAGCTGAATCCACAGCTCCGCACCCGATTCATCCGCATACACGGCATAAGTCCCGCCATTCACCCTGATGAGCGTGCTTTCATGATACGTCTTCTCCAGCAAGTCCTGAAATTCTTCTTCCGTGTTAATATCAAAACCGATGTCTGAAAAGTTGCTCATAATAATTTCCGTTTAAAGCGGGAAAGGTACAAAGTAGCACACAATCCCGGAAGACAATTTTGCTGTAACGCTGTTTTAAATTTTTAATTAATTATTGTTTTACAATAATTAATTATTATTTTTGGTGTATCAATTTAAATTCCCGGTAAAATGCGTCGTACCAAAATCATCTCGAAAATATTGTTCTACATCAGCAGGGCGCTGGCCCTGGGCTACCTGTTAATGATCATCTATGCCGTTATTTGTTTGCTGACCGGATGGAATGTACGGCCCACAGCAGGGAGAGCGGCGTTCGTTGACATCCTGTTTCCCTTTACCAGCAGCCCCTTTCTGATCATTGATACCGCCCCCACCTACATCATTTTTTCTTTCCTGTTGCCACTGGTGCTCTACAGCCTTTTTTTCTGGCTGGCATCGGAAGTATTCAAAGTATTTCACCAGCCCAGGCTGTTTTCTTCACAGAACGTCATCCACCTGCGGCGATTTTATATTTTCAATGTGTTCATACCCGGTGCGGCGGCCTTGCTGTCAAGGCCTTTCACAGAAATAGGAAAAGACGTCTGGTTGTTGGTCATCGTTCATTTTTTCCTGGGCATCTTCATCTATTTCCTGGCCGCGATCTTCACACAGGGCTTACAATTACAAAAAGAACAGGACTTATTTATATAGTTATGCCAATTATCGTAAACATCGACGTAATGCTTGCCAAACGAAAAATGCAAAGCAAAGAATTGGCAGAGAGGCTGGGCATCACCCCGGCAAATTTATCGATACTGAAAACCGGAAAGGCCAAAGGCATCCGTTTTGACACCCTCGAAGCGATCTGCCAGATCCTCGACTGTCAGCCCGGCGACATCCTGGAATACAGACCAGAAGCATAATGCATCCATATCATACGCTCAAAAAAGGCAATGAAGTTCATTGCCCGGAATTGTATTGCCCAAACATTTATGTCATGAACAGACTTAATATCGATCAGTTGTCCGTCACCTATGCCAACGGGGTAAAAGCGTTGCAAAACATTTCGCTGGATGTATCCAATGGTATGTTTGGACTGTTGGGCCCCAATGGCGCAGGCAAATCCACCCTGATGAAAACCATTGTGGGCCTGCAACGGCCCCATCACGGAAAAATCACTTTCAATGGTGAAGACGCTGTAGACAACCCGGCTTCCCTCAGAAAACAGACCGGCTTTTTACCGCAGGACTTCGGTGTATATCCCAAAGTGTCCGCCTATGACCTGTTACAGCATCTTGCTGTATTGAAAGGCGTGAACGATGCAAGGCAACGGAAAACACAAATACTGGACCTGCTGGCGAAAGTGAACCTCTATGATATGCGGCACAAAGCCGTACATACTTTTTCCGGCGGCATGAAGCAACGGTTTGGCGTGGCGCAGACGCTGCTCGGTCACCCGCAGATGATCATTGTAGACGAGCCTACGGCGGGCCTGGACCCCGAAGAGCGGAACCGTTTCAATACCCTGCTCAGCGACATCAGCGGGGAGATGATCGTTATTCTCTCCACGCACCTGGTGGAAGATGTGCGGAATCTCTGTTCCCGGATGGCCATCATCCGGCAGGGAAGACTGCTGGCCACCGGCGCGCCGGAAGCCATGATCGCCGACCTGCAGGGAAAAGTATGGACGAAGATCATTCCGGCCGCTACGTTGCCTGCGTACCGGGAACATTACCCGATTATCGGACAACAGCTGATCGCCCGGGAGATGCATATCTCCGTGTACGCAGACCATCAGCCGGCGGGCTTTTCAGCCGCCACCCCCACCCTCGAACATGTTTACTTTCACACCTTATGCCGCTCTGCATGAATGCTGTTTTTTTGTTTGATGTCCTTCGGTCTTTCAAAAGCGTGGCAACCTATGCTGCCACCGCGCTGCTGTTGCTCTCAGGAATATTTGCCGGCTATCATTTCAATCTCTATGCCGGCGAAGGCGTTGGCCCCAACGCCCCCTACAGTATTGGTTTCATATTGGGCATACTCAGCCTCTCCGTCATCTTTATCGCCACCGTATGTGCGTCTGCGTTACTATTCAGGGAATGGGACAACCGTTTCGACACCTTGTTGTTCAGTACCCCTTTGAGCAAAGGGCGCTACCTATCCGGCCGGCTCCTCGCGTTGTATGCCTTTACTGCTACCGGTTTTCTGTGGATAACGATCGGTTTTGCGGCAGGACAGTACCTGCGGACAGGCAGCGTGGTGGCTTTACATTATTACGGTTACGCCTATATTCTTTTTGGAGGGACCAACAGTTTGTTCGTATGCAGTGTGCTTTTTTTTCTGGCATGGCAAACAAAAAACAAGCTGATGATGGCGCTGGGCGGCCTGCTCTTGTATATACTGTATATGGTGGCGTTGCTTTTTTCAGGAGCACCCTTCATGGCCCAGGTATCGCCACAGTCGCTGTCCGCCCAGCAAATATCTGCGCTGGCAGATCCTTTCGGTCTGTCTGCTTACTTTTACATGAGCCGTGATTTCACGGTTATACAGCGCAAAACCCAGCTGGTGCCGCTGTCAGGCTATTTGCTCATCAACAGGATCGGCACGGTGGTTTTATCCGCCCTGTTGATAGTCATCGGTTACAAACGGTTCAGCTACACCTTTCGGCGGCCGCCGAAAGTAAGCACTGTTCCCTATGCAGGCAGTTGCACTACCAGTACCTACGCTCCGGCAGCCACCGAGCACAACCTACGTACACGGGCACACGCCATATGGTCTTTCACCCGCATGGATATCCGGCAGACGCTCAAAAGCATCCCCTTTGCCGCCAGCGTGGCCCTCCTGCTTTTTTATATGGGCATGGAATTTTTCGGCGCCGTAGAAAGCGGGATCCGTTTGCCGCAACAATTCGCCAGTTCCGGGCTGCTGGCCGGCACTATCTTAAAAAACTTCCATCTGCCAGGCGTGATATTGCTGGTGTACTTTATACAGGAGCTGTACTGGAAAAGTAGCATAGTCAGGCTGGCGCCACTGGAACAAACAACTATTCACGGTGCTGTCAAACTATGGGGGCACTGGTGCAGTTGCCTGTTGTTGCTGAGCGGTTACACCGGCATACTCATTTTACAGGCTATCTTATTCCAGCTGGCATATGGTTATCCTCATATCGACGGGGCTGCCTATGGCGGCATCGTATTGTTCAATACCTGTCCGTTGCTGCTGCTTGCAGCCCTGCTACTGCTGCTGCATCAATGGGCCCGCCATTACTATATAGCGTTGGGACTATGCATGTTAACAGCACTCATTCCCGCAGGTCCTTTATCACGTTATGTGCTAACGACACCTTTATTGCGGTTCCTGACAGGATACAGCGGCGCCTACAGTGATTTTAACGGCTATGGCAGTTATACTCTTTTCTTTGCGCAAAGGCTTCTCTTCGGCGCCTGCGTAGTAGCGCTACTATGGTTAGTGAGGGACCTTTCAAAAGGCAGGCGATGGGGCCTGGCCGCCGTGTTGCTGGGGATCGGCGCCTTCTCCGCCGTGAGTTTGATGAAAGCATATCATCCCCGGGACGACAAGACACAGCAGGCAGCAGCGGCCCGCTACGAAAAACAGTACCGTCATTATCAATCCATTCCACAACCGGTAATTACCGCCGTCACAACACAGATCCACCTCTATCCTGCACAACAGCGTTATAGGATAACCGGAAGCTACGTTATAAAAAATAAGGCCAGCGTACCGATTAATAAGGTGTTACTCAATTTTGATGAAGCGCCGGACATTGTACAGGCAGACTACATTTCCGCAGCGGACACCATCCCTATCCTTCCGCACGTAACTGAACTGGCATTAAAACGCCCACTGGCATCAGGCGACAGTGCAGCCATTCATTTTGAGCTATCTTATCACTGGTCAGCCATTAACGGGCATCAGCCGTTTAATGCTATTATTGAAAACGGTTCCTTTATGCGCCTCAGCCGCTATTATCCGGGAATCGGCTACCAGGCAGACCGTGAACTGACCGACACCTTACTGCGGCAACAATATGCATTAGGCGCGGCTACGGCAGTACCGAAGCTGGAAGATACCGTCAGGGCGCCGCAGGACTTTATCCGGTTGGATATGGTTATTTCCACAGACTCCTCCCAAACCGCCATTGGTACCGGCGAGCTGACCTCTCAATGGAAAGCTGGCGGCAGGAATTACTTCCGTTATCAACCCCCGGTACCGGTGCCGTTCCGCTTCGCTGTATCATCGGCGAGGTATCGTATCCAACGGGAACGGCACAACGGCGTTGACATCGTGGTTTGTTACCATCCCCGGCACGCAGAAAATGTGACACGACTGATCACCGGCGCACGGCAAACACTGGACTACTGCCGGGAAAATTTCGGGCCCTATCCTTTTAGCAGCATCACGTTTGCCGAAGTATCCTCTTTTACACGGGGTTTCGCCGGTACTGCTTACCCCGGCGTTATTTACATGACGGAAGACATGCTGTTTCATGCCAGGGTTGGCGCAGACGGGCAGCAGGACGTAGTTCATGAGATCGCTGCGCATGAACTGTCGCACCAGTGGTGGGGTAACAGCCAGATAGACCCGGACTACCGGGAAGGAGCCGTTATGCTCACCGAAACACTGGCCATGTACACGGAAATGATGTTATACAAGAAAAAATATGGGAAAGAAAAGATGCGGGAAAGGCTGAAAATACATCAGCAAATTTATGAGGCGGAGAAAGGATTAACCATTAATCAGCCCTTATATAAGGTATCAGGACAAAACACCCATATCGCTTATTCAAAAGGCGCACTGGTGATGGTCGCACTGAGTGAACTAATCGGGGAAGAGAAGGTAAATCTGGCGTTGAGGCGATTGCTGCAGCAGCACCGGTACCCGCTCCCCAAACCGGTTTCCACGGACCTGATACAGCTATTTCTGGCAGTCAGCGAAACCAGCTATCATACACAGATCAGAAAAATGTTTATGGAGATATAAGAAACGGCCCCCGGCATAATCCCCGGGGGCCGTTTTACTATATTTTTTCAATGAGTGAAATTTTGATACCGCTGAAACAATCATCCGCGCAGTTATCCGGTACAAATCCGCAGCTGGAAATCAAGCCGTTGTTGTTTGCTTCAAAATACACCTTGGCGTCACTTCTTTTCTTCAACCACTCTTCGCGGGCTTTCTCGTATATTTCATCCAGCGTGAGTGAAGTTCCGAAATCCGCGTGGGAATTGAGGCTTGTTTCGTCTTCTTCCCACTGTGCGTATATCTCCAGCTTCGGAGGTTGCGTATTGCGGTTAAGCCGTTTGGCAACATAAGAGCGGTGAACCACCTTCCCGGACTTTACGGTAACAGTTACTTCTGTGCTGGTACCTGTCCAGGAGTCCCAATTTTGTTTGTAACGGTAGGAATTGCCACTGGAAGCCTTGAATTCTTCCCAGGCCCGGTAACTCCTGTTAAAGTCGTTTTTGTATTCAATTTTGTCTTTTTTACATGCTGCAAACAAGATAGCAGTGAGTAACAGAACAAGGGTGTAAATGTTGTTTTTCATGCACGTAGATTTAGAGATAGAACGGGCTGAAAGACAAAAAAGTTACAACACATTATTCTTATCATGTCTGAAGTAATGGGCAAAACCTTCAGGACAGTCGTAGTTGCCAATACTGCGCCAGAGGAGCAGATGTTCCCAATCGTTGTGATGCATGACCAAAATGATGCGAATGTCGTTATCGTATTTTACCGCAACCATCTGTTCATCTATGCCATGTACCGGCGAGGTTAAAAAGAAATAATCTCCGCTTGTTTCTACACAGGCACTGCCTCCCAGGTAAGCCATTCCGGTTAAATGGTTATCAATTTTATCTTCCAGCCAGGAGGGGAAAGGCAGTGGCGGCAGCAGGGCAGGCACCTCCGTCAGTTGCATCCTATGGGTTACGAAAAAAGTGATTATCCAATCCTTCCTTCCGTTGTAACCGGGTTCCCATGAAACGCTGGTAATGTTTCCATAGCAAAGCGACACCTGTTCTATTTGTCCGGCCTCATAATAATTATCAGACTGGTCACATGCAAGCCAGCAGGAGGATGGCGCCGTGGGTTCAGATTCACCAAACCATTCAATGATATAACTCATATTGACTTCCGGCCCCCTTTCCATTTGGGTTCCATCCGCTTTTTTCCAGCGGCCGCGATGAAGATCGATCGTACGGGTATTTTCAGGTATCATCGGTAGTTAATTTAGGTATAGGTGAATCTAAAATAGCCGAAAAAAATGATACCTTTCAATAACTTCCTGCGGTTATTTATTGCGATTATTTATTGCCGTTTTTCATCGTGGTCTGGCGGTGTCCCAGCCCCCAGGTGATCATCGCATCAAACACCGGCTTAATGTCTTTTCCGGATTTTGTCAGTTCATACTCAACAACGACCGGCAAGCTATCATGTACCGTCCGGGAAATGATACCGTTCACTTCCAGCTCCTTTAACTCTTTAGACAACATCCGCGGGTTGATCTCCGGGATAAAACGTTCTATTTCGCTGAAGCGTTTTTTTCCGGTCGTCAGGGCACCGATAACATGAAGCTTCCATTTGCCGGTCAGCACGTTCAGCGCGTCATTTAAAGCGAGCATATACTCTTTGGGGCAGTCCTGCGGCGACAGGCGGAAATCGACCCAGGAATCGTATGGCTTTTTCATATGTAACAATTGAAGGCTCCTATACTAAAGTATAGGGCTATACTACTGTATAGCACTTACTATTTTATAGTAAAGCTACCCTAATTTTATGGCATCAAAAATCAATTTTATGCAACAACAAAAGTCGGTACCTAACATACTGATCTGGACAGTTCAATTACTGCTGGCAGCGCTGTTCCTGCTATCAGGCGTCATGAAGCTGGGTTATCCTATTGCTAAACTGGCGGCGATGTACCCGTGGACCGGACAGGTATCACCGGTATATGTACGTTTACTGGGGATCGTAGACCTTGCAGGAGGATTGGGGCTGCTACTGCCGTCATTACTGCGTATCCGGCCGACACTCACCGTGTGGGCCGCTATTGGTATTATTGTACTGATGGTACTGGCCACCTTATTCCATATTTCACGGGGAGAAGCGTCCGTGACAGGGTTCAATATGATCGTCACCTTACTGGCCGGGGTAGTGGTGTGGGGAAGAACACGCAAATATCCTGTCTATCCCAAAGCACACTGCCGGCAGGCCTGATCACCAGATACGCTGCTACAACTGAATAGGCTTATAGGCCAGCGCCTTATCCACGATCTCTTCCGGCGTTAAATCGTCGCAGAATATATAGTTGGCCACATCCGGGTCCGGAACGTTTTGCATCAACAGGTCCAGCAGGCGGTCCTGCTCCTTTTCGGACCCTTCGGCATTCGCTATCTTTCTGACGATATTTATCAGTTCACTTCTTGTCATAGCATTAAGGTAGCATTTTATTGCTATTTTAGTTTTATGAAGATGACGACCGGATATGAGCCCATCCTGCAGAATGTAGCCAAACATATTGCACTTTCCGAAGGAGAAACCACCTTCTTTTGTTCGCTGTTGCAGGAGCGGCAGTACCACAAAAAGGAATACCTTCTCCGGGAAGGCGGCATCTGTAATCAGCTGGCCTTTCTCACCAGCGGCTGTGTAAAAAGCTATCTGCTCGATCAGAAAAGCAACGAGCATATTTTAACCATCGCCATCGCCGACTGGTGGGTAGCCGACTATCAAAGCCTGGTTTTTGATACGCCTTCGGAATTGTTTATCGAAGCGGTGGAACCCACCACAGCATTGCTGTTGACGAAACCCGACCGGGAAATTCTTTTTACCCGGATACCCCGCTTTGAACAGTACTTCCGGATACTTACCGAAAGGGCGTTTGCTGTGAGCCAGCAACGGATCACCGATATCCTGAGCTTACCGGCGGCAGCACGATATGAACAGTTCCTCCGGCGCTACCAGCGCATTGCGGCTTCCTTCAGCCAGCAACAGATTGCCTCTTTCATAGGTGTAACGCCGGCCTTCTTCAGCCGTATGCTAAAGTCGAAGCGCTCTTCTTAAAATTTTTCCTGCCACTTGACCTATGTCAAGTGGCATTTTTTTGTTTCTCCCCACCTTTGTCCTGTAAAGCGCTTTACTTCTTTTCTGTTATTAAAATTTTCTCAGCTCATGAACATACACCGCCTGCGGGTGTCCGTACTGGCACTCGTTTTACTGTTTCTTACAGGAAACGTATTCGCACAAAACAAAAAATCAGATATGAAAAAACAAGCGCTCCTGATCATCGACGTACAAAATGATTATTTCAAAGGTGGTAAAATGGAGCTGGTGGGCCCCGATGCCGCCGCTGCCAACATCCGCCTGATAGCCGACAAGTGCCGCCAGGAAGGTATCCCGGTGATTTACATTCAACACAAAGCAGATCCCTCCGGCGGTTTCCTCATCGCCAATACGCCCGGCGCGGACATATACTCCGCGGTACAACCGCTCGCAGGTGAGAAAATCGTTGTAAAACATTATCCTAACAGTTTCCGGGAAACGGAGCTGCTGGCACACCTGCAGCAGACCGGCATTACAGACCTGATCATTACCGGTATGATGACCCATGCCTGTGTAGACGCTACCACCCGGGCAGCCAAAGACTACGGGTTTAACTGCACCGTGGTTACCGACGCCTGTGCCACCAGGGACCTGGAAGTTAACCGGCAGACCGTTCCTGCCGCAGAAGTACAGCGGTCCCTGATGGGCGCCCTGGGCTTCTTTTACGCCAGCATCGTCAACACACAGGCTTATTTACAATAAGTCCTCCTTCAAAAAACAAGCAGCGTTATACGGGTATAACGTTGCTTATTTTTACATTTACAGCAGAAATATGCTATTATGATTCCCGATAACTTCACAAACGAACAACGCCCCAGAGAGTTTGATAAGCCCCCTAAAAACCAACAATGCTGCTATCCGGAATATGTTCATGGTGGCCGATCTTGAAAAATGCTTCGATCACATTGGAGAGCAAAGGGGGATCAATGAAATATTCAGCCTGAAGGAGGAACTGGAAAAAATCCTACCTTAAGTTCACTTTTCAAAAATCAGCACCACGGCCGGCCAGGTAAGCACCACCGTGGTACCGTTTTTTGCTGCACTATGTGTTTACATGCTAATGCTGTTATGCATTACCGGCGGCATTGTACTTTTCTTCATCTGTTGTCATCGGTCTTCCGGTTTTATTTGGCTGGCCTTTTCCTGTAGTGATAAGGCTGTGCAGGCTTTCCTGTATATAATGCTTCCAGCCGTTGATGCAAACGTCGTAGCATTCATAGTCAGGTACCAACCCATCGTGTACGAAGTGTAGTTTAGTCTTCCCGTTTTCTTTTGTAATATCGAAGACAATGCGGGTATTCACCCATTCTGCTTTATCGTTTTCGGACCCGTTATGTATAACATGCTCTCCGAAGAGACCGGGCCTGAATTGATTTTCCAGCACCAGCCAGACAACTTTTCTGTCAGGGACCGATTCTATTAACTCCATTCTTGAACGATGGATGTCCTCAAAATGATAATCGAAGACGTCTCCTGCCTTGCTTGTACCTCCTTTTATTTCCTCCGACCACCAGGCGCGGGGATCTGTAACGGCTTTATATACTTCGGAAGGAGATTGATCTACCAGCAGGGTGGTAGCGAAATTCTGATCTGCCATAATGCATGATTTTGTTTTGTTAGACGGATGATGTTACAATTAAGTAACCGATCGGTTACTTAATTTTCGATTCGAAGGTATCATCTTAACAGCATTTACAACCAGTGCGTAATGGACATTCTTACGGGGCAATTTTGACATTCTTTTATTCCTGCTGACATAACGCTGTCACCATCCGTGTTTTTCTTCGCACTACTAAAAACATTGATTATGAATTTTTCTTCAGCCCGTATTATCACCGCTGATATCAAGCGACTCGTTCAGTTTTATGAGCATGTTACCGGAACACCCGCGAACTGGTATACAGATGACTTCGCTGAACTACGCACTTCTTTAGCCACGCTGGCTATCGGAAGCACCAGAACATTACAATTATTCGGGGGAGACGAGGTGGCTACGGCTGCCAGCAACCGATCTGTTATCATCGAATTCAGGGTAACAGATGTTGATAAAAATTATGAAGCGTTGGCTGCCTTCATGGGTAATGCGGTTGTACAGCCACCAACAACGATGCCCTGGGGTAACCGGTCATTGTTATTCAGAGACCCGGATGGCAATCTTATTAACTTTTTTACACCGGTGACAGCAGAAGCGAAGAAAAGGTAGGAGAAGCAGATTAACAGCGATGGGATGAGCAATTTGTATTTGTCCGGAAGCGGCTTGCTGCCATGGGGCGTGATGGCCGCAGCTCGCAAGCCGCTTTTTTTATGCAACAGGTTTTCGAAAATTTACTCTTCTCCTTCAACAACCGGTTGTTTTGTTTTTTTATCAATAGCTATCGTCTTCGAATCCGGCAAGGTAATACGAAGCAGCTCTTCGCTGTTATCAACGACCATTGAGCCTTTGGGGATAATATAGCTCCCAATTACATGTTCAGTGGACAATGTCCCGGAGACAAACCGGCCATCCTTCGTAAGGACGATATATCCTGTACAGGGCCATCCAAGCACCTGCTGGTCACGGGCCAGCAAAATGTCCCATCCATAATAGGCATTTTCTGCTATACGCTTCACCTCCAGATTTAAAAAGCGGGCAGGCTTCGATAAATTGGCTCCCTGAATATCTGTTAGCTGTGCCTGCTGCCTGTTGCCCATATCAAAATCAAAATTATAAAAAACGGTATCTCCTGCCGACAGGGCGATACCGGCAACGGTCTCCGGCTGTTTTAAAATAACCGTGTGTTCCTTTTCCTTTTGCCGGTACTCCCGGTTCGCTATGCTGTCATTGATAGCTTCTTTCACCGATACCCATCCAAATACGAGAAATGGAAACAGGAGTGGCGCCGCGCCAATACCTGACATCCATCTCAGCCAGGGCTTGTTCTTGCGGCGGAGACAGACCCAGAGCAGCAAAAGCCCTGCCGGCAGGGTGATGTACCAGAGGATGAAAGCGGTAAAAATTAAATAGTTGCCGAAAGGCCCAAATTTAAAGTCCATAAGATTTGTTTTACCCGGCTGCTCCCCGGGGAGATGTTAACAGACTATCACCAACACTATCAGGCTGGTATTGTCAGTGCTATAACAAAACCACTGTCTGCCATATATGTTATTTCTACAGGTCTTCCGATCAGCTGCTTATAGTTAGATGGAGTTACACTCGTTATCCCGGCTGGATGTCCCCAGCTATGATATACCATAAAGGTATCCGTTTGTATATAGGACGCAGGTATTTCGTCCGGCGCCAGCATAATCCGGACCGTAGTAGTCTTTGTTCTATGCCCTGAATGCTCCAGCATTGCATTCACCACCGTGTTTCGCCTGATAATTTTCATGTTGCCCTTTATCGCGGCCGTTCGTGGCGGTATGACATTAACAATGAAAAATACAATGGTAACAGAATAGCACCTATTGCTACCTCTATCTGGCCGCATATAAGGCCAAAGACCAACGCTCCCAGCATCATTACAAGGCAGATATCCCGGAAGTTGTTGGCTATTTTTTTCTTTATCTTTTGTAATTCCCTTTCCGTAATTGTTTCAACAACTATCATTTTACAATTTTATCCGTCGATGCACTATAAAAATAGGCAGATTACGCAGGCTGTATATACCTGAATACAGGGATTTTTGCCGTATAGGGCCGACAATACCCCCATAAACGGGGATATTATCGGGATAAAACCTAAACTTTCAGCACTATCTTTCCAAACACCCGGCCAGACTCCAGTCTTTTGTGGGCGTCCGCAGCTGCTGAAAGCGGGTACACATTGTCAATCACCGCGGTGATCTTACCCTGTACTGCCAGGGCAAATATGGCTGCAATAGCTGTCATCAGCTGGTTGTCTGCAACCGCATGGAGGCTGAGGAAGGAAATTGCCAGCGATTTTTGGAACAATGTCACCAGCGGCATCGCAAAATCGGGCAGGGGAAAGCCTCCTGCAACGCCATTGAGCACATACCGGCCATTAGGTTTCAGCCTGTGAAGGAAAGAGGCGACGTCATTCCCGGCAACAGCATCAATGATCAGATCATATTCCTGGTCGCCGTTATCAAAATGCTGCACCCCTAATGCCGACAGCATAGCGCGCTTTTCAGGCGAGGACGTAGCGGCCGTCACCCGTGCGCCGTTCACCATGGCCAGTTGGACCGTCATCGTACCTATTCCGCCGCCGGCGCCTCTCACCAATATTTGTTCTCCTTTCCCATAGTGGCCGCGTAACAGGGAAAAATGCGCTACCAACGCATTAATACCTAATGCCACGGCATCTGCTGAAGACAGCGCATCCGGTATTTCAGCAATGCTGGTCACGTCAGCCACCACCTGCGTTGCATAACCGCCATTATTTACTTTGGCAAATACCCGTTTCCCTATCCATTCCGCCGCTCCGCCAGTAACGGTCCCTGCCACCTCCACACCGGGCACAAACCCTACAGGGGACAATCCAGGTATTACCCCCTTCCTGAGGAGTACGTCCACTAATCCAACACCACAGGCTTCTACGGCAACAAGTACCTGTCCGGCGCCGGCAAGGGGAAGCTCCACGGTTTCAACATGCAGCTCCTCCGGCCCGCCAAACGCGTTAATACTGATTACTTTAACTGACATATAATTGGGTTTTAATGCAGCCAAAGGTATTTCGACGGGTGCTTCGCCAGGGCATTGATTACCTGCAGGCAACTGATTGCCGATTGGTAACCGGTCAGAATAATGAGTAACTTACCTGTTATATGAAGAAGAAAGACAGTATTGAACCCATCGCCGAATGTTCCTACAACCGGCTAGCCATTATGGATGCCGTAGCGATGCTGTCCGGCAAATGGAAAATACCGGTTTTATGTGCGTTGATGCAGCATGGCAACCTTTGTTTCCTGGATATTGTTAGGCATGTCCATGGTATATCCGCCAAAACGCTGACGAAGGAATTACGCGAAATGGAATCCAACCAGCTGGTAACGCGAACAGTATTGAACACACGTCCTGTAACAGTGGAATATGCCCTAACAGATTATGGCAGAACACTGGACAAAACAATCTTCGAACTCCTGGCCTGGGGACTGGTCCACCGTAAACGCCTGATGGGAAAAGATACCCTGGGCGAAAAAAGCGCCCTGAGCTATTTCGCGGAAATGCAGCAGGACTGGCCGGTGAACCGGGGCCGGGAGAAAGTCGTTAAGGTTGGTTAAACCTCGTTATGGTATTACCATCATAACGATACACGCCATCTACAGCACCAAACCAGATATTCCCATTATCATCTTCCAAGATCCCGAAAAACATGGGTTGATATGTTAATTCAGTAGCCGCCGGCTTTTTATCAGACAGCGACTTCTCATCATATCGGGAAAGTGCCCAGGCTCGATTGTACAGGAACTTCCCGTCATACCCGGGAAGCGCCAAAGCCTGACTGCTTTTCCTTTCTGCACTGGTCCAGATATTCCCTTTTTTATCCTCCATTACATAACCAACGAACTTCTGTATGAAATTGGTAAATGTACTGCCATCATAGCGCCAAAGACCATCCGCGCCACCCAGCCAGATATTGCCTTTTTTATCCTCGATAATAGAACGAACATTTTTAAAAGGTTTGCTCTCATGGGCGAAAACGGCAAATGTTTTTCCGTCATAGATGAAGGTATTGCCTCTCGTGGCAAACCAGAACCTGCCCCTTTTGTCTTCAATGATAGCATTCACTTCATAAGCGGGCCTTTTAGAAAAGGTTTTCCCTGACCGGTCCTCATTCATCGCATCTCCATGGATGATATAATTCCTGAAGGACTTCCCGTCGTAACAGCTGACGCCTCCAAAAACACCGAACCAGACATTCCCTTTTTTATCTTCATAAATGCTAACTACATCATTATTAAGCAGTCCGTCGCCGATGGTGAAGTGTTGAAAGGATTTCCCGTCGTAATAATAGACACCTGAACCAATGGAGCCGAACCAATAATTTCCTTTACTATCTTCCAGAACAGAAAAAAAACGGGCCGAACTCACTTTACCGGTAATATTGGTAAAAGATTTTCCGTCATACCGAAAAATACCATCAAAGGCAGCCATCCAAATATTCCCCTTCCTGTCTTGTATAATGTTTCGGGTGATCTTTTGAGGTCCGTGGTTGGTAGTTGCCCCTTGGGTTCCGGCGTTCTTTCCTGCTGGTTGACTTTGGGCACGGGAGAAGGCAAAAACAGTCATTAAGAATAAAACACAAGCATTAATATACCTCATAATATATTTATTTAATATTAATAATTACTGAACGGTTCCTTTAAGTATTTTTGGTAAACACCAGAACATTTTTTTACTTTTCATAGCCTATCAACGTTGATCCATCGAAATTACTTTGAGATCTTCAGCGCGGAGAATCCAGACTGTAAATAGAATTGTAAACTTTGTAAATAAAAGCTTGACACTATGCATCTTAGTCAACATTTCTTCACCGGGAAACGCAAATACCTGTTGGGGCTGGTCCTCTTCCTGGTGAGCGCCGGCATCTGCGTGGCTTTCAGTATGGAGGACAGTGATGATTTTGATATCTCCAGAAGGGAAGTACTACTCCGCAGGATCGGACATGAATTGCTTTTACAGTCGGGTGATAGTACGTCGAGGGTACTCCCGGTAAAAAAGATCACAGCCAATGAATACCAGATCAGGTTTGAAAATGATCTTACATTTCAACCGGACTCGCTGGTAAATACTACCCGGCGTTTATTGGCCCGGGACCCACTGGCACATAATTATGTGGTTAATGTGCTGAACTGCAGCAATGCCAGCGTCGTCTACGGATATGCTATCGCCCAAAACAGGAAAGATGATATTGTGGCCTGCACAGGCAGAAAGCAACCCACAGCCTGTTACATGATTAACATTAAATTTAAGTCGCAGGGCATAAACATCGCCAACAGCCGGTATCTTTTAGGAAGCCTGCCATTTTTAGCACTTCTTGGTTTTCTTTTTTGGAGACCGGTTAAGCCACGGAAAGTGGTACCAGAGAATAGTCAGCCTACAGGCATGATTACTTTAGGTGCAGTTTCGTTTGACGCACCGCACCGCAAGCTGATCATCCATGGAAAGACTATAGATTTAACCGGAACCGAAACCCGTGTGCTGCATATTTTCGCCTTGTCACCCAATGAAATTATCGAGAGAAGTCGTCTGCAAAAAGAGATATGGGAAGATGAAGGCGTTATCGTAGGACGTAGCCTGGATATGTTCATATCAAAACTCAGGAAAAAACTGGAACCAGATCCGGGTGTCAGGATTGTTGTGGTACGTGGGAAAGGGTATAGGCTGGAAGTTGGTGGGGCGTAAACAAATGATTCAAACCAAACCCAAAAGGACAGGATGGTATAACCGTTCTGTCCTTTTTGTTATCGCCCAGCCTCCCCCGGGAGGAGATTTCGGCTATCTTATATTACTGTTTACTATTTATTTACAAAGGTTACATTTCTATTTACAGTCCAAATCCCCGCACCGAAAAATATCAAAGTAATATTGCCGGATCAATTTTGATAGGATATAAAAATTAAAGAAATGATGAAACACGTACACGTATATATTTTTCTATTAATATCTATTTTTCACCCTTCCTGTGGACAAAACCACCCAAACGCACCACAGGATCATGTCAAGTCCGGATTGCTACCGGGGATGGGCCTTGCTTTTATGATGGAAAAACATTTACCGTTTTAAAAAATAAGGATGGCAAAGCATTTAAAAACGTTTGGTCAATCATCGAAGATAAAAAAGGAAATATTTGGTTTGGTGACGTTGATGGTCTTTGGCGCTATGACGGCAGCACCTTTACAAAGGTGTCGCAGCGGGGGGCTTATGCTATTCTCGAAGATAAAAAAGGAAACATCTGGACTTCTGGTGAAGTAAACGTTCACGTCTGGGCACTTTCTCGTTATGACGCAAAATCCTTGTACAATGAAAAGCCTGCCGTAACAGAAATTAAATCAGGAGGAAGAATGGATTTTCTGGGGATATTGGAAGATAACGATGGCAGTATCTGGTTTGGATCCGGCGGCGGGGTGCATCGTTATGATGGAAAGACCTTTACAGACTTCTTTGTTCCCATTGTTATCCACAACATATTTCAGCTGAAATATTGAGCTTTCCGGTTTAGCTAGAAAAACTTACTTTCCTCATAGTTTCCGATCAAGTAGAGTCCTCCCTAGATACTTGATTTTGTTCCAGGTATACATCGTAGAGAATATTTAAAAATACAAAAACAAAAAACCCGCTCATAGAGCGGGTTTCTGAATTTCCGTCGTCCTCCCTGTACAATTTTCGAACTTATTCCTCATGGATCTAAAGCGTTTAGCACACTTAATATTTTGAAAATGAATGGACATTCTAATTCCTGATGCCCCCAACTGGAGTGATTGATAAGTATATCCGGGCAGCAGTCTTAACAGCGCTCGGCCGCGTTAATTGCGCAGGTGTGATAAGGCAGATTGCTTCTCTTACAAAATTTTACATGAAGTAGATTTTTAAATATATTGATACCATCATTCCTTTATTTAATATCAGGAAATTATTCAGTAAATTCATGTAGAAGCATTATCCTTATTTAAGAAAATCTGTTATACCAAAACGTTATCCCATGAATTCTCAAAATGACTTTGTTAGCTATGCCGACCATTTTATTTTTACCCTTCTGTTTAATAAATACTTCTCAAAGCAGGATGATATATTTTCTTCCATTTTCATCTCACGATTATTAGCTAATTCCATTAATACCGCTCACGGACAACCAGGAGCCTGCAACAGGGAAGAACTCACACGCTGCTACTAACATTATGAGCAATAGTATAACAGTATGTTATTACTGAATGCTATTGATTGTACAGTCAAAATCCTTCAAAAAATGTATCTCAAACCTAAAATTTTCATCGACCCCCTGGTGGACAGTTGGTATGCGTGGAGCCAACTGTAAAACTAATACCCTTTGCTAACTACATAATTAACAAGTATAAAATTATGGAACAATTGCCAACACCAATTTCAGATCTGGGCGAAACTTATGATCAGGTTATTTTTGAATGGAATGATACGGACAATGACTATCCTGTAAACAAAACAATACTGGATCTATTTCAGGAGCAAGTAATGAAGACCTCCGATAAAATAGCGTTAGTTTATGAGGATCAACAATTAAGCTATAAGGAGCTAAATGAGAAAAGCAATCAGTTAGCCCGCAATATAAGGTCGCAGTATCTTCAAAAAACCGGTGAGGGCCTTCGGCCAGACACCTTTATCGCATTATTTCTCGATCGGGGATTAGAAATGGTGGTAGGAATACTGGGCGTCCTGAAAGCAGGAGGGGCTTATGTGCCAATAGCCACCGACTATCCACAGGAAAAGGTGAATTATATGTTGGATGATATTCAGGCAGCACTAATACTCAGCCAGCACCATCTCAAAGGAAATAAAAATATTGAGCTTCCAGAAGAAAAAATTATACGGATTGACCTTACGGAAGATCTTTACCAGAAAGAAGATATATCAAATTTACCCAGGTATAATAAAGCCACTGATCTTGTCTATTTGCTATATACATCAGGAACGACTGATAAGCCAAAAGGAGTGATGTTGGAGCATCGATCTGTCTGTAATCGCATTTTATACTGCATCTCCTATTCAGACATTAGTGCATCCGACTATTATCTTTTTAAGACAAACTATATTTTTGATGTGTCGTTCTCCGATATTTTCATGCACCTCTGTGCTGGCGCTACATTGCAGATAACAAAATACGTGTTTGAATTAAATGAACTGAATAGGCTTCTGTTGAGCAATAAATTCACCTCACTGCATTTAGTACCATCTCAGTATGATCTGATTGCCTCAACCATTAATGCGATTCATCTGCGTAAGATCTTTTTCAGTGGTGAAGACCTCACAGCAAAAATACTATCTGGTATTACAAATAAGAATATCAAAATTTACAATTATTATGGACCAACGGAGACAGGAGAAACGACAGTATTTAACCCTTTATCACCGTCTGACGGATCTATAATTGGAAGAGCTTTCCCAAATTGTCGTCTGTATGTCCTGGACGAGAATAGGGTTCCGGTACCCATAGGTGTTGAGGGGGAATTATACGTTGGCGGAGTCTGTCTGTTCCGTGGTTATTTAAACCGCCCGGACTTAACTGAAGATCGGTTTATTATTAATCCATTTGCCACCGAAGCTGATGTCGCAAAAGGTTATAACAGACTATACAAAACAGGTGATCTGGTGCGATGGCTGCCATCTGGTAATCTAAAATATATTGGCAGGAATGATGACCAGATTAAGCTTCGGGGGTACCGTATAGAGCCAGGCGAAATAGAACACGCCTTATCCCAGATTCAAGGCATAAGGCAATCCTTTGTGCTTGCGAAAGAGCGAACGACGGCAAGCGGTACCATTAAATACCTGGCGGCTTACTATGTGTTAGACAGTAGGAGTATGTCGACAGATTACAAGAATATATTAGATGGCTGGAAGGATATTTATGACATTGCAGTGTATGAAGAAAATATTGAAGAAGATAAAATAGCATCCGATTTTTCAGGATGGAATAGTTATATCACCGGAGAGCCAATCCCTTTATCGGAAATGCAACAATGGAGGGATGAGATCCTTAAAATAATAAAAAGTTTAAATCCCAATTGTGTGCTTGATATTGGGGTTGGTTCAGGCTTGCTAATGTATCCATTGCTGGGTCATGTTCAAAAATACGTAGGTTTGGACATATCCCAGTCAATAATTAACAGACATCAAAGATACCTTGAAAACAAGGGGTATAATGTTAATCTTTATAAATTAAATGCAAATGAATTAGATAAACTACCACCCAACGAACTTTACGATACTATTATTATTAATTCTGTTTGTCAGCTGTTTCCCAGCATAAATTATTTTGAAAGTGTACTGGAGAAGGCAATTTCGAAGCTTTCAGAAAAAGGAAATCTGTTTTTGGGAGACATTAGAAATTATGAGCTTCATAAGGCGCTGATCAAAGAAAAATTTGAGTACGACGGAAAAAATTATAGCCAACAGGATATTGACCGTATTGCACTTAAAGAAAACGAATTATTAATAAGCCCGGATTACTTTAGAAGTCTGACTAATACATTTAAGGATATTCAGGTAAATATTCTTGAGAGGGCCATCAGTTATGGCAATGAATTGAATCGGTTTAGATATGATGTGGTTATTTCATTGAATAGAAAAGAACAGGTGGATAGCCAAAACAAGATCCTTCAGGAAAATTTTTCCGGGATCTCAGATCCTGATACCTATATTAATTATAACATACCTTATCTAAATCAAATAGACAGAGAAGAAATCCTTCGGCATCTTTCGGCTGTATTACCATCCTACATGATACCGGATGCACTTGTGCAAATGCGTTCCTTTCCATTAACCATCAATGGAAAACTTGATAAGAGGGCGTTGCCTGATCCTGATTTTAACATTTCATCAGATGATTACGTTGCACCAACGGGTGAAACTGCATTGACCATTTCCAATATCTGGCGGGAATTACTGGGGCTCGATCGTGTTGGTATCAAAGATAATTTTTTCAGAATAGGAGGCAATTCTATTTTAGCCATGCAAGTATCGTATCGCATGAGCAAAGCCCTGAGGTGTGATTTGAAAGTGTCAGATATATTTGAGCATGGGACAATTGAAGAATTATTGAAGCATAGCCTGATTCAGGAGCAAAGTACGATCTCTCAAAGCGAATCCAGACAGGCTCAATTGTCATTCGCCCAGGATCGTTTGTGGTTCATGGAACAATATGAAGAAGGCGCGAGTGCATATCATATTCCGGAGCTCTATGAGCTTGATGAGGATGCCGATATGGAGGGGTTAAAATATGCGCTTCGCGAGATAGTATCCCGGCATGAAGTATTACGAAGCACCATCGAGCAGGATGATTTTCGGGATCATGGCATTCAGATAGTACATGAGGATGCATTACCAGTCCATGAAAAAATACTTACGGATAAAGACGATTATGAAGCATTGATCAAAGAAGACATCAGGGCCCCTTTTAATTTAAGCATGGAATATCCGATCCGGGTAATATTTTACACGATCACTTCGGATACAGCTATTCCAGGTTACCAAAAGGATAAAAGACTATTATTAATTAATACGCACCATATTGCGAGTGATGGATGGTCGGCCGACATATTCCAAAAAGAGTTGGTTGCTTATTATGAAGCTTATATTAACAACAATATAAACTTTCGATTGCCTTCTTTGGAGATCCAGTATAAAGATTATGCAGTATGGCAAAGAGGCTATTTGACTGGTGACATATTGGAAAAGCAGCTCAATTACTGGAAAAAAAAATTATCAGGTTATCAGCCGTTGGAATTTCCAATTGATTATGAAAGGCCTGGTCAAATGAAGTATCAGGGAGCCGGTCACGAATTCATCATCACTAAAGATATCAGTGAAAAACTGAGGGATTTAGCAAAACGCTGTAATACGACTTTGCATACTGTACTGTTAAGCAGTATTAATATCCTGCTTTGTAAATATACCGGATGTCAGGATATTATTACCGGAAGCCCTATTGCCAACCGGCATTACCAGCAAACGCAAGACTTGATTGGTTTTTTTGTAAACATGCAGGTAAACAGGACACAGCTTAATTTATTTCAAACTTATCTGGAATTAGTAGAGCAGGTGCATCAGGATCAGGTAGAAGCTCAACTACACCAGGATTTTCCCTTTGAAAAATTAGTAGAGGAACTAGGTATAGATCGGGATACTTCCCGTCATCCTGTTTTTCAGGTATTCTTTGTTGTGCAGAATTTTGGAAACCAATACAATGCGCCGGATCAACAAAAGAAGTATTGGAAAGTATTTGATCCAAAAAAACTTCACGAGGTGGCAAGATTTGATTTGTCTATTTATATAGACGACAGTCGGGACGAGTTGATGGGATATATAAACTATGCTACCAGCTTATTCCGTGAAGATACGATAACGAAGCTAACTGAATACTATATACATCTGCTTGAGCAGCTTACGGCAGCCCCGGAAAAGTATTACAGCGAATTCAGCTTACTTGACACCAGGACATACAACCAGATTGTTTATGATTGGAATGATACAGAGAAAGCGTACCCCGAAAGCAAGACAATTATAGATATATTCTTACATCAGGTGAAGCAAACACCCGATGCAATAGCATTGAGCTATGGAAATAGTTTGCTGACATATCAGGAACTGGATGAACGTTCCAATCAATTGGCCTATTTTCTGCATAACAGAGGTGTGGTTTCCGGAACACTGGTACCTATTTGTATTGATCGCTCAGTAGAATTACTGGTGGGTATCCTGGGTATACTAAAAGCCGGGGGGGCATATATGCCGATCGATCCGAAATATCCGCAGGAAAGGATATCCCACATGTTGTCAGATACTGATTGCCAGACTCCACTGACAACCAGTGTTCATCGCCACCTTTTTGAGAGTGAAAGATCGATATGCGTGGATATACTAGACGATTTATTACAGGTTTTACCAACGGCATCTATAAATTACACAGTCAGCGTAGAACAACTGGCTTATGTAATGTATACATCTGGTTCCACGGGCCGTCCAAAAGGCGTAGCGGTGACCCATCAGAATGTAACGAGCATCGCCGTCGGCGGTGATTTTGTATCCCTGGGTGCAATAGATGTATTGCTGTCTACAGGCTCCCCGGCTTTTGATGCCAGTACTATAGAATACTGGGGGATGTTGCTGAATGGAGGACATTTGGTGTTGTTGACGGAAGAAGAGCTATTAGACATAGACCGTTTACAATCGACGATTGCTGATAAGGGAGTCTCCAAAATGTGGTTTACCTCAAGTTGGCTTAACCAGTTGGTTGATGCCGATCTGAATATTTTTTCGGGCCTGAAAACAGTATTGGTTGGCGGAGAAAAATTATCTCACATCCATATTGACAAACTACGGCAGACATATCCTGAAATGGAAATTATCAATGGCTATGGTCCAACAGAGAACACCACCTTTTCGCTAACTTATCGCATCGGTCATGAGGTCCCCTCGCCAATTCCAATTGGACGTCCATTAGGCAACCGTACAGCGTATGTTCTGGATGGGGAGCAACAGCTATTACCTGTAGGTGCTGTCGGAGAGTTGTACGTGGGTGGCGCTGGTTTAAGCAGGGGTTATATAAACCGCCCTGATCTGACCGCAGAACGATTTATTCCGAACATGTTTGCTACCGAAAAGGACAAATTAAAAGGCTACACTAAATTATACAAAACAGGGGATCTTGTGCGGTGGTTACCCGATGGAAATTTAGAATACATTGGGAGGAATGATGATCAGGTAAAGATCCGGGGATATAGAATAGAGTTAGGGGAAATAGAAAGTTTCCTGGAACGATCGGGTTTGGTGAAACAAACAGTGGTCACTGTTCGAACGGATGCTTCAGAAACGAAGTCATTGATAGCATATGTAGTACCTGGAACCGGTTACACGGAAGAAGGTCTGCTATCCTATTTATCAGCCCGATTGCCGGGGTACATGATCCCTTCTATGATTGTTGAACAGGAACGTTTGCCACTAACCCCGAACGGGAAGATAGATAAAGATTCATTGCCGAACCCGGATTTTTTTGAAAGAACAGGAATAGACTATTCGGCTCCCCGTACTACTACAGAAGGCATTTTATCGGCTATCTGGAGGGAAGCATTATCGCTCGAACGCATCAGTATCCATGATGATTTTTTCAGATTGGGGGGGGATTCAATTCTTTCCATTGGTGTGATCAGCCGTATCCGCAAAGCATTGAATAAACCGGTTAAATTATATGATCTATATCAGTATACTACCATCTCCTCATTGGGATCATTGATCGATAATATCCCGGTAGTCAACAATGAACAGACTGCACAACAGCTGGTGTCAAAAGAAATAGCCAATCTAAAAGAGGAACTCCTGCCATCACTATTAACTACTATGGAAATAGAGGATATATATCCTATGAGTAGCATTCAGGTTGGTATGGTACATGCTTCTTTATTGGGTACAGATCTGGCAGTGTTCCATGAACAAATAACTTATGCTTTGCCAATTGACCTGGATACAGTATCGTTCAAAAAAGCATTCTCATTATTGGTGCAAAAGCACGAGATTTTCAGAACAGCATTTAACCTGAATTCCCATGAGGATGGTTTGCAAATAGTGTTCAAAACAGTACCGATCGATATTCATTTTCTTGATCAATCGCATTTAAATCTGGAAAATGCAAGAATTTACCTGGACGGATATATGGAATCTGAACGCGGCTTGCCTTTTGATGTAACGCATCCCCCTTTGTGGAGGAGTACCCTAATCCGGTTCCAGGATCAGTATGCCTTTGTCTTTCAGTTCCATCATGCGATACTGGATGGCTGGAGCCTGTCTACTTTTATTATGGAACTGGATAGTCTGTACAGTAAGTTGCAGGCAGGTCTTGATATTCCTCGCCTTGACCGGTTACAATCCTCTTATAAAGATTTTGTGATCAAGGGTATTATTGAGAAACGTCAGGATAGGAGCAAGGCATTCTGGCAACAGGAACTTAGGGGCTACAAAAGGCTTGACATTTTTACCCCGGAAAAAGAGGTTGTGGAATTTGTAAAAGTGTATGACCCTTCTTTTCTGCAACGCATCCAGCAAAAATCCCAGGCGGATCATCTCTCATTAAAAACTGTTTTCCTGGGAGCATACTTGTTTGTTTTGCAGTTACTGACGCATGAAGAAGAAGTTACATTGGGGGTACAGACAAATACTCGTCCATTACTGGATGATGGGGATCGATTGGTGGGATGCTTTCTCAATTCAATCCCTTTTCGTTTTGCCTCTCATAACTCCCGGGATACCTGGCAATCTTACTTTGAAGCCGTGGAACAGAAGATGCTTACACTGAAAGAACATGATCATACTGCATTGTTCGAGATCAAAAGAATGGTGGGTGAAGACTATTCCCATGAGAATGCTTTTTCTGATGTCTTTTTCAACTTTATAAATTTTCATGTTTTGAATGGCCAGGTAAAGGGTTCCCTGGGTTTAGAAGCAAAGGGACCTCTGAGCAAAAGTATTCTGAACGGCTATTATACGCTTACCAATACCTACCTGGACTGTACTGTTGATATAACGAATGGAGATGTTACTGTGATTCTTACGCTAACACGGAAACTGAAGTCTGGTATTGATGTAACAACCTTGCACGAATATTTTAAATCTGTATTAGATAGCTACCTGAACCACTATTCACAACAGATAGATCGACACCAGGTCATCGGGGCTGGAATTCTCGATCAGTTGCTGAATACCGGGGCTGGTACAGCAGTCGATTATCCCAGGGACAAAACAATTGTGCATCTGTTTGAGGAGCAGGTGGAAAAAAACCCGGATAATATTGCCCTGGTGTTTGAATCACAGCAGTTGACATATGCTGAATTGAACAACTCGGCGAACCAAATGGCCCATTATCTTCGGAACTACTATGAGATCCATCCTGACGATCTGATTGGAATAAAATTAGATCGCAATGAATGGATGATCATTACGATCTTTGGAATACTAAAAGCAGGCGCAGCCTACGTGCCCGTAGATCCTGAAGATCCGGAGGAACGAATTAAATACAAGAAAGAAGATAGCAAATGGAAATTGTTGATTGACGATATAGAATTAACAAAATTCAAGGCTGAAAAAGAAACATATAGACAAACAAATCCATCATCGATCAACTGTTCATTGGATTTGGCTTGTATTGTCTATACTTCCGGGTCAACCGGAGATCCGAAAGGGTGCATGTTGGCAAATATTGGAATAGTAAATCATCTTTTTAGCAAAATCCATCTTTTAAAGTTAGATTCGGCAGGAGTTATCTGCCACAACTCACAGTTATATTTTGTAGGTGGAATATGGCAACTATTTGCTCCTCTGGTCGTAGGAGCTAAAGTCATTCTTTGTAACTACGAGGAACTCAGAAACACTACTAAGCTATTGTATAAAGCAACCAATGCAGGTGCAACGATCTTAGAAGTTATCCCATCTCAATTAAATGAGCATATTTTTAACGAAAAGAAAATCGATCTGTCAAAAATAGAAATATTAATTCTGACGGGCGAAAAGCTAAATAGATATTTTGTAGACCGATGCTATTCAGGGAATCCGCATTTGCAAATCATCAATACGTACGGACAAACAGAATGTTCTGATGTTACCACCTTTTATAAAATACCTCGTCAGTATACCGACAACAATGTACTAATTGGACGTCCGATTCAAAACACACAAATCTATATTTCTTCTGCAGGAGGATGGCTATGCCCGATAGGTGTTATTGGCGAGATATGCACGAGTGGTGATGGAGTTTCGAGGGGATATATAAATAAACCAGCGCTAACTGCCGAAAAATTTGTTTCCAGTCCTTTTAAAAAGGACCATGTGTTATATAAAACAGGAGATTTAGGAAGATGGCTACCTGATGGAAATATTGAGATCTTTGGCAGAAAAGATGATCAGATCAAGATCAGAGGTCATCGAATTGAGGTAGCTGAAATTCAGCAATCATTGCTTCAATATGAAGGGATTGACGAGGTAGTATTGCTTTTGCAGGGAGAAAATGAGCATGATAAAGTCCTGACGGCCTATATAGTGAGTAAACAGCAATTTAGTGTTTCCAGTATCAGGTCATATTTGGAAAAGCGGATTCCCCGCTATATGATTCCTTCTCATTACATCCAATTAGACAAAATCCCTCTATTACCAAATGGAAAGATTGATAAAAAAACAATATCACAATTTAAAGGGCTGCATATGCAACTGGGTGTCGAATATGTTGCCCCCAGAAATGATCTGGAAAGTAAGCTCGTAAAAATCTGGGAAGGGATCTTAAAAAAAGAAAGGATAGGTATATATGATGACTTTTTTCATCTTGGCGGGCACTCCTTATTAATGTTCCGCGTGTTGAATGGGGTAAACGCAATGCTTGAAAAGCCAATGATCAGACTCGTTGATTTAATGAAACATACTACCATTGAGCAACTGGCAGGAAAAATTGAAACGTGTACAGATCCTTTTGAAGAATTTAATCCTCACATTATTAAACTACGCGAAGGTGACAACACAATAATTACGTTCATAATACCAGGCATGCCAGGAATTAGTGATGGGTATGTTGAGTTGGCTCAGAAGATATCATCATCAGGGGCTGTGTACGGCCTGCAAATGAGGGGATTCATGAAAGATGATTCGTTGAATAGTATTGAGGAAATGGCCGCCCATAATATTGCCTTGATTAATAGTATTGGATCTGTAAAACGAATTCGTCTTTATGCGCATAGCTATGGGGGAACCGTAGTCTATGAAATGTTAAGGCAATTAAGTGCAACTGCTATTGAAGTAAGAGATATTGTTCTGATCGAAAGCTTTCCATTTAAGAAACAGCTATCTTTTGATAAAGATGCAGTCTGGCTATTTATTAATGCGTTCTTTGTAAAAACATCAATGGCATCACCGCCATTTAACGATGAAATTTTACAACTATTAGAAAAGCCAGCGTCGGAATGGATGGAACTACTGTACAATGTTTTGTATAAGAAAGAACTGGTAAACGAAAGTACAAATTTTAGGTGGCTATGGCAACTGTACGAGAAATCCCTATCTGTTAAATATGATTACACGGAAAAGCTTCCATACTCGATTAAATTAATTGTAACTGATGATACGGAAAAACGTTTTCCGCTTCTGAAACTCACTGACTGGAATAACTATTTCCAGGAAGTCAGGGTGATACATTCCGGAGGCGATCATTTTTCAGTTATAAAAGAGCCATATTGTTCAAAATGGATAACTGAAATGCCAATTTAAATTTTTCAGGAAAAATTTTCATCATTCAATAAAATAAATGCCTTGAAATCACTAATTCGCTCATCGGTAGTATGTCCTGATTATTCCAAAGGATATCCTTTAATTTCATATGGGGAAGGTATATACCTTTATGATGAATCTGGAAAAAAATATATAGATGGTTCCAGCGGCGCTGCGGCCGTTTCAAATATAGGTCATGGAATTACTGAGATCGCAGACATCATGAGGGAGCAAGCTTCGAGAGTCAGCATTCTTCCTACACATGTATTTAGCGCTAGAGTGGTTCAGGATTATTTAGATGTACTTGTTGATTTTGCCCCTGCTGGCTTCGAAAAGGTATGGACGGTAACCAGCGGAACAGAAGCCGTCGAGAATGCAGTTAAACTGGCACTGCAATATCACCAGATCAGAGGGGACAAGCGGCGCCATAAAATAATTTCCAGAAACATTTCTTATCACGGAAATTCCATTTTCATGTTGGACATAGGTGGTATGCCGTTGAGAAAAAAAATGTATAATAATTGGATGAACCATTTTCCTCATATTTCAGCTGCCAATCTTTACAGAAAACCAGCAGAAATAAGTGAAGAAACATATGTTAATAATCTTTTAGCTGAGTTTGAGCAAACTTTACTGGATGAAGATCCATATTCATTTTCGGCATTTGTTGTAGAACCTGTTGTTGCAGCTGCCATGGGTGCTGCTCCAGCCCCATCTGGTTATCTTGAACGAATGCATAGTTTATGCAAGAAGTATGGAATTTTATTTATTTCCGACGAAGTATTAACGGGATTTGGGAGAACCGGAGCCCGTTTTGGAATAAATAAATCTGGGGTAATTCCAGACATTATTGCAACTGGAAAAGGAATTAGTGGAGGTTATTTTCCTTTATCAGCGGTCATTGCATCAAAACAAGTAATGGAGCCTTTTGTAGCTCAAAATAGTTTTTTTTTAGGAGGTCATACTTATGCATGCAATCCTATGGGTGCCGCTGTTGGGCATTTTGTTATTGAGTACATGGAAAAACACAAATTAATTGAGAATGCCAATAATCAGGGCAATTATTTAAAAGAAAAATTAAACCGGCTTTATAATCTTGAAATTGTAGGTGATATCAGAGGTGAGGGGCTACTAATAGGAGTTGAATTTGTAAAAGACAAAAAAACAAAGGAACCTTTTCCTTCTGAAATGAACATTAGTAAGCGAATTGGTGAGTTAACCATGAACGCCGGGGTTATATTATATCCCGGAAAAGGTTCTTGCGATGGTTTTTCCGGAGATCATTTACTAATATGCCCCCCCTTGATAATAAATAATTCTCAATGTGACACAATTGTTGATGTTTTGGAGTCGTGTATAAAAAAGCTACAGGATGAAATATTAAATACCTGATTCAGGCCGGATCTTAGTTCGCCAACCACCTGGTGTGTTTTGCATCAAAATGATATAAAAAAGGCTTATAAAATATGCATTTTATAAGCCTTTGAAATGTTTTACCATCCTTTTTGTCGCCCTCCCTGTACAAATTTCGAACTTATTTTTAATGGATTTAAGACGGCTTGCGAGCATAGCTATTTGATAGCCAATTGCTTGTAAGCCATTTTTTGTTGTGCATAATTAACGTGAACCTGAAAACGTGTGTATGAAAAATTTAATGTGTGCAGAGGCAAAACAAATTGATCTTGTAGATTATTTAGCCTCATTGGGTCACCAACCCCAAAAAGTAAGAAACCACGACTATTGGTATCTCTCCCCATTGCGGGATGAAAAAACACCATCCTTCAAAGTAAACCGGCAGTTAAACGTCTGGTATGATCATGGAACCGGGAAGGGCGGCAATCTGGTAGACTTTGGAACACTTTATTTTAATTGTAGTGTTGCCGACCTGTTACAACGCTTATCGCAGCGACAACCCGCCCCGGCTTTTTCTTTTCACCCGCCTACCACTTTGGGCAGTCAGCATCCGGCCCCCGCTTCTTTTGCTGGTGAAAAGAAAGATACCCCCGACAGCAAAATTGTTATTCTGGACGCCCGCCCGCTTAAAGAACAATCCCTGCTGGACTACCTGCAAAAAAGATGTATCCCGGTGGAAATTGCCAGCCATTTTTGTAAAGAGGTAGATTTTCTTTTGTATGGGAAGAAACATTCCGTTATCGGTTTTCAAAACAACGCCGGGGGATATGAACTGCGGAACGAAAATTTTAAGGGCAGCAGTTCCCCAAAGGACATAACATTTGTAGACAACCGCACAGAACAGATTGTCGTTTTTGAGGGCTTCTTTAGCTTCTTATCTTTTTGCACCATCAACAGAAACCAGCAGGCCCCATTGACAAATTGTCTGGTTTTAAATTCCCTTTCCTTCTTTGAAAAAAGCCGTCAACTAATGGAGCAATACAAGCAGGTACATTTGATTTTAGACAGAGATACAGCCGGTATGAATCACACCCGAAAAGCCTTGCAATGGGATGGAAATAAGTACATAGACCGGAGCGATTTTTACCACGGCAGAAAGGATTTAAACGATTGGCTTATTCATCATCACCACAGCCAAAAAGAAAGCCAGCGGATAGGGAGGCGGCTTTGACTCGCTTAGGTAGCCAGCTATGTTTTGGTAAAACCAAAACTACTGGCTCACCTCATGCTATCGCATTCGGTGAGAAATTTTTTTCATGCTATCGCATTCAAAAAATAAAAGAGAAGGTTGATATGGAGCAGCAGAATGCACAAACCAAGAACAAGGGAGGCCGCCCCAAGAAAGCGGTAAAAAAAGACCAATTATTAGCCGTTAAATGTAGCCTTTATGAAAGACGTATTATAGAAGGAAGGGCGAAAAGTGTTAACCTTTCGGTTTCTGAATACCTACGGGAAATAAGCATGACCGGAAAAATTGACAGGCGGGAAAAAGCATTACCAAAAGAAGTTTTGGAACTAACCGGCACACTTAATCATACGGCTGCAAACCTTAACCAGATCGCCAAAAAGCGAAACGGCATGGAAGAATTAAGCCCGCTTGAACGTGCCAATCTGAAAGTACAATCCGGGGAATTAAAAACATTAGCGTCAAAAATTAAAAGCTATTTCCAATGATTGGGCATGTATCTACAGGAGCGTCTTTTTTCCACTGTATCAGTTATTGTCTGGAAGATAAACAGGGATTATCTGAAGAACAGAAGCTACAACTTTCCCTAAAGGACCACTTGCAGCACAAGGACAGGGCAGAAGTATTATATTATAACAAATGCTTCGGAGACAAATACGAGTTGACAAAAGATTTTAAAGACGTTCGGAAATTGAGTAAACGGGTAGAAAAACCGGTACTTCATTTGTCGCTCCGGCTGGCTCCAGGTGAAAGCCTTTCCAAAGACAAACTAATGGAAATTGGCCGGGAATGTGCAAAAGAATTTGGCGTATCGGATAACCAATATATCTGCGTGTTACATAAAGATACCAATGAACAGCATATCCATATTGCCGCTAACCGGGTTGGTTTTAACGGTAAGGTAGCCAGTGACAGCAATAGTTATAAAAGAATGGCCGCACTTTGCCGCAGACTGGAAAAGCAGTACAAGCTACAGGAAGTATTAAGCCCACGCGCCTTTTTATCACCTAAAGACAGGTTATTACCCCGGCAGGATCAGCGAAAGGAAAAACTGAAAACAGATATTTGGCAAACCCTAAAGAAGGTCCGTAACTATTCTGAATTTGAGCAGCGGATGCAGGCTTTAGGGTACAAGTTGATTAAAGGCCGGGGAATTTCCTTTATTGATGATAAGAAGGTAAAAGTAAAAGGTAGTGAGGTAGGTTTTTCGCTGGCAAAAATAGAAAGAGTTTTAACCCTGAAACAAGAACTGGTGACTAAACAGGCTGAACAAAAGAGATATGAAGCAGCCATCCAACATGATACTACAAATCAACAAACTTTATCCCCCGCTCAAAGGATGCTCCGTGAAACGCAGCGGGCGGCACATATTGAACATTCACCCATTGGTCCTGTAATAAAGGAATTGAGTAGTCTTTTAGAACAGCTTCTACAGCCTGTAGACACATCTAACTATTTGCCTTATGAGCTGACCGAAGAGGGCATCAAGCGAAGAAAGAGGAAACAGAAATCCCACCGGATTTAATCATTAATCAGAAAATTACAATTTTATGGATACCACAAAGAAAACAGGAGATATTGAAAAAGACAGTTTAGAACTGGTACTGGAAGAATTTACGGACGAACAAAAGTTACATACAAAAACCGTTGACGACCTGGTTAAAGCCGTCAACGGTTTATCCGGAAAGTTTATCGAATTTGAAGAAAAACTGGGAAAGCTGAAGGAAATAGACATTTTAACGGATACCAAGCCAATGCAGGAAATTGTGAAAAAAGGCATTATAGATATGAAATTGACGGTTGCCGCGCAACCTAAAAATGTGACACGAAAATTCCAGCTATTGCTTTTTCCGGAACAGGATGCAAAACTGTTTTATAGGGTTGTTTTTGGCCGCTGGTTCCTATGGCTGGTAGTAATGCTGCTCCTTACCAATTTATACAAATTTAGTATCCATTGGAGCGAAAATCGGAAGGAAATAAAACTGCAACAATTAGAAAATAACAGGATAAAAAAGGCGTGGAATACTCTTTACTCCCAACAGGGAAAGGGGATAAAACGTTTAATGGATAGTGCCTACAATAAAAGCGGGCGGCCAGAATAGCCTATCCATTTTCATTTTATTATTGAAATTAATTTCAACACGAACAAGTGCCTTGTTGAACCGGTGGACATTTTACGGTCCCATAGCTGCAATATACACAACAGTCGCCCGCTTTGGGTTTAAGGCGCTGGTGGCAGCTTTCACACTCATAAAAGTATTGACAAGCGTCTGTAGGCATTGTTTCTTCCTTTTTATGTCCACAATGTGGACAGGTAATAACTGATTTCAATTGAACAGTTGTGGTCGTCATTGTATTATTTATTTTCAGATTGCGTTACTTGATACCCCGTTTCAGTTTCCACTGTAGCGGCCAATTGTTTCAGGGATATTTGGGTACTATCAAACTCTACTATTGATATGCCTTTGCCATAAAAAGTATTAACTTTCCGTACACCTTTCTTTTGTAGCAGAGCATTGTTTACATGCCCTTCACAGGCTTCACAGCTCATACCCTGTATGTGAAGTACAGCCTGTTCAGCACCAGCAGAATTATTAACTATTATCTGCGGTCCGGATTGTTGGGGTTGAAAATACTTTGCATAGTAGGGAAAGGTTGAGAGTAAAACGGACATTACAGTAATTACCCAAAGAAACGTTTTGGATTGTAACCCACTTTTCTTTTCTTCACCAGGGCAGCCACACGCATCTTTTTGCCGTGGCTTATATGCTTGATAAAAGGCGAACCCTAGAATCAATACAGTTGCGCCCAGCAAATAAGGTCGCAAAGGTGCTGCCCAGCTAAACGTAGCAACTGCGCCCCCTGTTCCGCCTACTATTGCTAACAGTGGCACTATACAGCAAAGGGATGATGTTACCGCCAGTAAAAGCCCTGAACCAAGCAGCACCTTACCATTTTTCTCGTTACTCATACTGTTTCTGTTTTTAAGTTCACTTGATTGATGATTTTAAAGAACGGGCGTAGTAACTTCAAATGTTCCGTTCTTAGGGAATAGAGAATGGTTTGTCCTACCTTGCGTGAACCGACAATATCCCCGTCCTTCATCTTTCGTAAATGTTGCGAAATGGCCGGGATACTCATTCCAAGAATATCGCTAAGATCACAGGGGCAAAGCTCCTTTTCTTCTTCCAGCAGGTAAAGGATTTTCAACCGTACATCATTACCAGCCAATGATAAGATGGCGGATAGTTGTGTAAACGACTTTTCATTTGCAGCCACTTTTTTCCTGCAATCATTTATCTGTACCGGGTCCGCTAGTTCACGAATGCAAACATTTTTCCCTTCCATAATTATTCCTTTAACCCAAAGATAATAATAGTTTCATTATTTAAGCAAATGCTTAAATAATGAAATGGGCATAAAAAAGCCACCGCTTAATGCAGTGGCCTTATATATTATTTTTAAATCATGTTATTTGCCCTTCTTCTCGCTTAGTAGCTTCTCAAGCATTTCAACCTTTTCTCGCTCCGTCTGCAACAGGCGCTCATATAGTTTTTTATTCTCATCCATAGCCTCCAGCCATTTGTCCATAGGGTTGATCGTGCATTTATAGTTAACTGTTGGGCCGCCGTGTATTACGGAGCCTTCATAGTTATTCTGAATATTATGGATAGCCGTTTCTTCATCAAAATTCTTGATAGCCTCAGCAGGAACTTTTAGAGCCTTTGCCACTTGTTCAAGTATTTCAGGATCTACTGTTTCCTTGCTCTCCAGTAAGGAAATTTTCTTTTGATTCCAGTCCTCACCTAGTTCAAACGCCAAAGCGTCCTGTTTAATTCCTAGCATTTCGCGGAATCGCTTAATATTATGGCCTTCATGAACTTTGTTACTCATATCTGTATAAGTCATAAAACAAATATAATCAATTTTTCGACTACTTAAATATCCTCAAAGATAGAATTAAATACCGGCTAAAACATCTCCAATATCCCGATAAATAATCCCTGTATCAAATTGAATACCATTTCATTATAAAAGAACTTGTATCCATGTTTATAACCTTCAAAAAGTTAAGTCATGGAAGAAACGGACAAAATACATTTAAGCCCCCCATTTGATGAAGACGAATGGCTAAAACTGATTTTTCTATTGAGTGATACACATAGTTGGCTAAATGAGCTAGTAAATGGCGCTATGCTGCGTGTGCCGATGAAGGACAGAAAGAAGCTGTTCCGCAAGTCTTACTACATTACTGTTAACGCGCTGGCACATATCATGGAACGGCATTACTATAAAATCCCACGACACCCGAATGTTAGCAAGTTCACTATTCCAGTAGTTGAAATTTTGTCCTTACTCCGGGATGCCAATACAGAGCCATTTACACCTGTCATTGGCGCCACTTATCTAAAAAGGGTTATAGATACAGGCAGTATAATAGGTCATGACTTTAATCAGCTACCCACCAGCCTTTTAACTGTCTTAACGGATAGCGGGGGCCGCATCCTTACTGCTTTTCCCGGTTGCATGAAGCCACAAACCAGTATTTCAAACCTATAAATCATCCAGCTATGTATTTTACTTCTCCCCGTGCATGGGATAACCTTCCCTTGCGCCTTACTTCCGAGGAAATACGTGATCCCTTCGAGGTTATACACGAATATTATTCGGCACATGATATGCCACGAGCAAGGCAAATATTGAATAGGTGGTTAGCTTCGGCCAGTATGGAAAAACCGGGAAAGCTATCACCCTCCGGATTGCAATTTTTTTATGAAAGAACGGAATCATTAATTGAAGCTGCATTTTTGGTCGAACAATTAGACAACAAGGGGCGAAAAGCGGTCATAATACAAAAGGAGGATGAGGAAGAAATTGACCTGATGAATCCCCGTTTGTTTTGTGCGTGGATTAGACAGAGTAAGGGTGAGCCTGTAGCCCACCGGGAGGTATGGGATGCATTCCCTAGAAGCCTTACCTATAAAGAGTTTCTAAACCCTTATCTGGTTTTAGGAAAATTCTTTTCCTTTCTCACGTTAGGGGAATGGAGAGAATTGCTCCGTGAATTGTTTTCTATGGGCCTATCTCGTAGAACATTCTTTGATGAAACGTTAGATTTTGATATGTTAGGCATAAGAAAATATCTTGAAAAATTGATCGAAGCGGGCCACCTTATTGATGTTCGGGAGTATCGTCAATCATTTTATGATAAAGTAATTAGTGAAGCGAGTTCGAGAAAAGACGAATGATAAGTACTAGAAGGGGTTACACACAAAGGGAACGGCTGAAATTTCAGCCGTTCCCTTTGTGTAAATTTGAAATGGCCGTGACAGGCATTTTCAATGTGTATTCCATTTAGCGTTTATACGCCCATTATTACTTTTACGTTTATAATTTCAATATCCTGAATGCACCCTGTATCACAATACCAAATACAATGGTTCCTATAATCAAATCAGGCAATCTGGATGATGTAAAATACACCAAAGCACCCGCCAGCATTACCCCGATGTTTATAATAACGTCATTTGAAGTAAAAATCCAACTTGCCTTTATGTGGGCCTCATCACTTTTAGCTTTTCGTAATATTACCAACGATAGAGTATTTCCAATAAGAGCAAAGAAAGAAATATAGATCATAGTACTAAAAACCGGCATTTCTCCAAATCCCATAAACCGTCTTACCACTTCTGAAAAGCCGAACAAGGCCAGAGCTAACTGGAAGTATCCACTTACTTTAGCGATCTTCTTTTTCCGCATAATCGTTCCTCCTACTGCAAACAGACTAAGACTGTATACAAGAGCATCTGCCAGCATATCCAGACTATCCGCTACCAAGCCCATCGAATGGGAAATAAAGCCTGTTACTATTTCTAGGATGAAGAAAAACGCATTGATGATAAGTACATAGATCAATAGCTTACGTTCATTTCTTTCTGAAGAAGCGTATGTATGGCCGTCGGCTTGTTCTGAGGAAATATAGTTATCATTAAGATTTAGTTCATGGATGGCTGCTGTTATAGGCTGTACTTCGCCGGTGTGCAGTATTTCCAATTTTCTGTTAGGCAAATCAAAGACTAGCTGCTTGATACCGGCAATGCCCTCCAGCTTCATGCGAATTAGCTGTTCTTCCGCTGAACAGTCCATTTTCTTTATATGAAATGTCGATTTTTGCATAAACTTATAACTTTAGTTTCAGCCCCCCATTTACTACAAAACCATCCAGCGGGGCGTAAATATCCCTGAACGTAGGATGAGTAACCGTACCCGTGTAAATACTATCAAATCTTGTTTGCCGTGTATCGGTAAAGTTTTCAAAATTCACAAACAAAGAAAACCTTTCCCATATCTTTTCTGCCATAAATCCGCAGGTCCAGTAAGATTTACCAGTAGCACCATCATTGAGAGGCTGCTTACTGTAATAATACGCTTCCAGTCCTATTTTCCATTTATCTTCAATTTCATACATCAGCACATTATTAAGGCGATGCTTTGCTGTTAGCGGGTTGGGCCTTTTCTTTCCACCCTCATTCAACCAAGCATCTGTAAAAGTATACCCTATAAACAATTTGAAATCCCCATATCCTAATTTGACATTGGTTTCCCATCCTTTTGTATCAACATAACCATCTGCATTTACAAGCTGGTAAAGGTTTCCCGAGGCATTCTCCATCAACAATGGGTTATTGATGCGAGTATAGAAGAAAAGTTGGTTAATACTAATGCTTACTTTGTCAAACAGCGAGGTACGATAATTCACGTCAAAGTTGGCACCGTAAGATTTTTCCAGCTTGTTAGCATCAGGATTGATCGGAAGTACAGACTGGAATTGTATTCGCTCTGTTTCTTCTGTAAAGATAGTAGGTGTTTTATAGCCAAATCCCCCACCCAAGCGGGAGGTAAACTTAGGAGATATTTTAAAGAGCGCCGAAACCCGCGGCAAAAATACAAAACCGTAATCTATCACATAATCACCCCGAATCCCAGTTTCCATTTGCAGCCAGTCGGTAGCCTTCCAGGTGTTTTGAATGAACCCGCCAATGGTGTTTTGATCGTAGTTCCTTTTCGGAAAGCTATCTTTGGGGTATTCCTTGAAATTATCTGTATAAGCGTTCAAACCGGCCACCCAATCTGCCTTTTCACGGTTTTGATTGTAGGTGATTTCTGAATAGGTAGACCATTGTTTCCCATCAAATGTATAATCGGGTATTGCAATAGTTCTATTAAAGTTATTGACAGAATTTTTAACAGTCAGGCTACTGTTTTCGTTAAACTGATGTTCCAGCGAGAACTGCGTGGAAAGCCGCCTGCTTTTGTTCTTTTCAAAATAGCTATGTGTGCTGTCACCTTTCCCTTTGATGTACTGAATATCCCCGCCAGTACGATCTTCAAAGGTTGTATTTACCCCAATGTTCATTTTTGTTTTTGGGCTGAAATAGACGAACAATTTAGGATTAAATACGTATCGTTCGGTTTTTGGAATAGCAGTAAAGCCTGTATTGGAAGGGTCATAAGGCTTATTACTGTTGCGTGATGCAAATATAGTTAAGCCAACTCTTTCAAATTTTTGACCATAAAAGCCGTTAACGTCTAACCCACCGGCTGAAGTGCCATTGACCAAAAATCGTAGCTCTCTTTCTTCTGTTGGTACTTTGGATATAAGGTTAACTAACCCGGCAATGGCTCCTCCACCGTACAAAGTAGAAGAAGCGCCCTTTATTACCTCGACCTGCTTTAAATCCAGCGGTGGTGTTTGGAGAAGGCCAAGTCCACCAGAAAACCCTGCGTACATGGGAAATCCATCTTTCAATATTTGAGTGTAGCGCCCATCAAGCCCCTGAATACGGATACTTGAATTTGCAGAGGTTGCCGATACCTGCTGCGTTTGAATGCCGGTACTTTCATTCAGCATCATACGTATATCCCCCGGCTTCATGTTGCCTTTTTCTTCCAGTTCTTCACCCCCTATAAATTCCACACGGCTAGGAATGTTCTGTATTGTCCTGGTGCTGCGGGTTGATGATATTACCACTTCATTCAAACCTTCACCCGCTGCTTCTAAAAATACTGTCAAAGTATCATTAGAACGAGGAAAAGTTAAGGTTTCGGTATGTTCTTCGTAGCCGACAAAGCGGAAGGAAAACACCTGCTTACCATTAGGAATACCGGAAAAATTAACTACGCCCTTTTCATCTGCCGTAGCTCCTTTAGTAGTTCCGATTAATAACACAGTAGCGCCTGCCAGCGGTCCTTTGGAATCGGCATCTTTTATAATGGCAGTCAGTATATTTTGAGCTATGCACAGGTTACCCATGCCAAGCAATAGCATTAAGCCTAAAACTTTTCTCATTTTGAATATAAAATATATGATAGAATAGTACAATAATACTACGAAGTAGTATTATTAATTTCAATAATGGAGGATCTTAGGCAGTTTGGGGAGGTTGCCAGATAGAGGGCGGAAAGTCTAGCAATGACTGCTCAGTATAGAAATATTGCAGCTTTGCAACAGGCTGTAAAATTTGGGGGAACTCAACATTAATATTTGGCACTACAACACCATGACAAGTGCCACAGGCAAAGAAAGGAGAACAAGGACAAGCTGGTTTGTGGCCTGCATCACTGTTTTGTTCTGCGGGTGCAGATGTTACGCTAATTTCATCTATACAGTAGTCATCATCCCCATTACAGGGAACGCCGGACAACACCAGTATATAGAGTGAAAATAGATAAACAAACCATTTCATGGGTGCAAATATACAATTCTCACCGTTTATTGTCAATAAACCATTATTTAGCCTCTTTCCTTAAATGATCGAGCCATTTATTTACTTGCTCCGTTATTTCAGCTAAAGCTATATTGGGATAATATTTCTGCACATAGTCCGCGAATTGATCTTTTGTTTTTTCATCTTCCCATTCCATTACTGTAAGGCTTAGCATAGGCCACTTCTTTGTTTGCTGCATGAAGCCATACAAGGGTAAATAAGGCGGAGCATAGTAAAATGAATTTTCTACTAACTCATCATATAATGGCTTATTAAATGCCCTTTTCATATCCCGCACCACGTCATAAACAATACGGAACCGGCTGCCTTGCTGCACAGTGGTAGCAAGGTTGGGCATTCCCTTATCCTGAAAGAAAACATACATATAATCGATAAATCCTTCTTCTGTTACATCACATAGGTCTTTGCTGTAATAGGCATATTCCTTTTTAAATAGGTCTAAAGAAAAATCCGGAAGGTTTTTGTCAATAATGAAATCGATTAAAATATTCTCCTTTTTTATAATATCCTCAATAGAAGGCCCGCCACTCAATCCCGCTACAGATAAAAAATACCGAGGTTTTGAAAACAGTTCAAAGTAATAGCTTTTAAAAAAGATAGTCTTTCTATCAAACGTTACCTGCACATACAGCGGATAGGTAAGTTTTCCGTGAAAGAACACTTGTTTAAGCCGGTCATTGAAATATGTTTTATAGCTAACCTTGTAGGTTTTAGTCATTTTAATCTTTTTAGTATTCGTTTGTATACAAAATGTGTAACAATCATTTCGTAGGCATTGTTTTACAGTGAAAATTGTATCAAAACATATCAAATCGTATCAATACAGGTAAAGTTCAGTAAAATTTGGTACAAGTTATAAAAAAGTTTAGGTAAAACATAAACTAACAAAACATATTTCTTATATTAGCATTCGGAAAGGTATTCCCTTGCACAGGGATTTTGTGAATTTGATTAAAGCGGGAGGTGCAAATGGAGAAAATAAAGCCGGAAAAAGCGGTGGAAATGCTAAAACAAAAGGGAGTTGAAGTAACGGTAGAGCAGGCAACATTTATACTTGAATTTCTACGTAAATTGGCTAATATTATAGTGGCTCAACATCTGGATAGACAGCGCAAACAGTAATTACTGCAGAATTAACTTTTTTGATAACCCAATATTTAGAAGAAATGAAAATAGCTGATTTGTATATTCGGGTAAGCACCGACGAACAAGCGGATAAAGGCTATTCACAGCGTAGCCAGGAAGAACTTTTACGCAGATACTGCGACATCAATAGTATTTCCGTTCGCAAAGTGATTTTTGAAGATCATTCAGCCAAAACCTTTAACCGGCCTGAATGGAAAAAATACTTGTTAGAACTAAAGAAACATAAAGGCAAAGCTGATCTGGTGTTATTTCTTAAATGGGATAGGTTTAGCCGTAATGCTGGGGATGCTTACCAAATGATTAACACCCTTCGCAAATTAGGCGTAGAACCCCAGGCCATAGAACAGCCGCTTGATTTATCCATACCGGAAAATAAAATGATGCTGGCATTTTACTTAGCGGCTCCTGAAGTAGAGAATGACCGGCGGGCGTTAAATGTTATTCATGGTATGCGTAGGGCTAGGAAAGAGGGGCGTTATATGGGTTTAGCCCCAATCGGATATGTGAACAAAACAAATGAAGCCGGCAGAAAGTATATAGAACCCAAAGAGCCGCAAGCGGGAATTATACGTTGGGCGTTTGAACAAATTGCCGAAGGTGTATTTAATACGGAACAGGTTTTTAAGATGGCTAAAGAAAAGGGATTTAAAGGCACTAAAAGCCTTTTCTGGTTTGCTATCCGTAACCCTGTTTATTGTGGAAAAATTTTTATTGCCAAGTACAAAGACGAAGAAGCCCGCTTTGTAAAAAGTCAGCATGAACCTATTATTTCAGAAGCATTATATTATCAGGTGCAGGATGTATTGGATGGCAGAAAAAGGCATTACCGCCTCAAAGTAATGTCAAATGCCACCTTACCTTTACGTGGCTTCCTTATCTGCCCCCAATGCAGCAAATTGCTAACAGGAAGTGCATCTAAAGGTCATACAAAATACTATTCCTACTACCATTGTTTTGATGGCTGTACTTGCCGCTTTAGAGCTGATAATATAAACGACTTGTTTGTGTATGAACTCAAAAAGTATATTCCACGCCCTGAAATGGTAGACCTGTATAAAATAACAATATCTGAAGCATGGTACGACCAAACCAATCATCTCCAAGACGACCGCAAGCAACTACTGGCACAAATACGGGAACAGGAAGAAAAGCTGTCCTATATCAGGGATTTACTTTCTTCCAAACAAATAGAACCTGCGGACTTCCGGGAAATGAAAACGGAGTATAGCGGTAAGTTGGAAAAACTGGAAGCAAAGCTAAGCAGCAGTAACCACAACCAAGTAAATATTAGCGATTTGCTAGACAAAGGGCTGGACAACCTTTTAAAGCTGGATTATGTGTATGAAAAAGGGGATATTGAGAAGAAACGGGAAGTAATTAGTTCGATGTATCCCGAAAAATTGAGTTTTGACGGATTTTCACTTCGAACTACACGCATCAATGAAGCGGTGCGCCTCATATACGCGCTGGACAAGGATTTTGGCCAAAATAAAAACAGGACAAACGAGAATAATTCCCATTTGTCCTGTCTTGTCGGGGCGGCAAGATTCGAACTTGCGACCTCCTGCTCCCAAAGCAGGCGCGATAACCGGGCTACGCTACGCCCCGAAGATTCCACTTTTCAGGACTATTTTCCTGATTAGTGGAGTGCAAAGGTAGGGATATTACAACGATATTCAAACACTTTCCAAACAAAAATCTGATGATTTGCTGAAGATACCCGTCAGCAGGGCATCTTCAGCAAATAATTTTTAGGCGGACGCCGGCATCCGGATGATAATTTTCCCCTGCGCGGTCCCTTTATGCTGGGCGGCGAAGGCGGCTTTCATCTCGGTGAACGGGTACACGCCGGCGATTTTTGTGACGATACTGCCGTCGTGCAACAGCCGAGCGATGTCTTCGATAGCGCTTTCTTCACTGGTCACCATTTTAAAAGCGGCATTGAGTCCCTGTGCCGCATAACGCTGTTGCTGCACTTTGGTCAGGCCGGAAGGCAGGTAAAACAGCGGCGCACCGGGCTTCAGGTGACGGGCAAACCAAGTAGCGTCGTTGCGGCCACCGGCATCCAGGACAAAGTCCAGCTGCAGGGGTGCTGCGGTGGCTGCATCGAAGGTGGCATAGTCCAGTACCTCGTTGGCCCCCAGTTCTGTTGCGAGCGCCGTGTTGCCTCCGCTGGTCAGCGCGATGACATAAGCGCCCAGGTGTTTGGCCATCTGCACGGCATAGTGACCTACACCACCAGTAGGCGCGGTGATGAGGACACGGTCGCCTGCTTTTACGCTGTAATGCCGTGTGAGGCATTGCCAGGCGGTAACGGCTGCCAGCGTGGCGCCGGCGGCGGCATCGAAGCTGATGTGCGCAGGCTTCGCCGCCAGGTGAGCGGCCGGAGCAGCCACATATTCGGCGTAAGCCTTGCCATGCCCGGGGAAACGCACCATCCCAAATACAGCATCACCAGCTTTGAACTTGGTAACGTCGGTGCCGACGGCGGTCACCACGCCGGCAATATCCCAGCCCAAAATAATAGGCGACACGCCATCCAGCAGACTGGCAGCGCTACCGCGTATCGTTTCGCCGTCACGCACGATGGTATAATCCTCCAGCGTTTTTATGTCCACCGGGTTGATGGCCAGCGCATGAGTTTTTACCAGTACCTCATCGGCGGCAATATCGGGAACGGCTGCTTCGGTGACAGCCAACGGAGCGGCAGGGTCGAGTTTTTCTAATACTATAGCTTTCATTTTGCGGCATTTTTTAATACGCACAAAGGTAGCCGGGTCCCCGCCGGCACAACGGTAAACAAAAAGGTAACACCGGTAACGAGATGGGATACCCCCGGGAGGGCAAGTCCCAAATCCGTAATTTAGCGGTATGGAAAAAGCACATGCACCTTTTAGCGTCAGCATAGAAACACTGGACCACTGGGAGAAACGGAACCGCCGCAACAACTTTTTCGAACTGGTATATATTATCGAAGGAAAAGGGGAACAGTGTGTCAACTACAACCAGATACCTTATGGGGAAGGCAGCGTTTTCCTGCTGCCGGCTTCGGACTGCCATACCTATACGATCACGGAGAAAACTACTTTCCTGTTCATCCGCTTTACCGCCACTTATTTTTCCAGCGACGAGGACTGTGTGATCGACTTTGGCAAGTGGTTCTGCCGGCTCAATTTCATCATCGGTAATTACAACCGGCTGCCGGGTGAACTGGTCAGCAACCCGACGGACAAACGTCACCTGGTACACCTGCTGCAGCTGCTGATGACGGAAACAGAACGTAACGACCCGCATACCCGCCGTATCATGCAGAGCTCCATGGTCACCGTACTGGAGCTGATTGCACGCAACATAGCGGCGGTGATGTCACCACAGGCGCTATACGAAGAGAAAAAATTTGCGGACATCCTCCTTCATATCCAGTACCACCTGCTGGACGAGGAGATGGTCTCCCCGCAATACCTCGCGGAAAAGTTTCACATATCAGCGACTTACTTCAGCGAATATTTCAAACGCAATGCGCACGAAACCTACCAGGAGTTCATTTTACGGTCCAAACTGAAACTGGCGGAAGCCAAGGCCCTGTACACCGATATTCCGTTTAAGGAAATAGCATACGACCTCGGCTTCACCGATAGCAGTCACCTCAACAAAATGATGAAACGTTTTTACAACAAAGGGATGTCGGCCATCCGGAAAAGCGCTATAGCCGCCCCTTTGGTTTGAGTAGCTCATACTCCACCACACCCGTACGTTTAGCCCACTCAAAATAAGCAGCCGACAGTTCATTGACCAGCTGTGGATTTTTCGCGGCCACATCGGTGGTTTCACCACGGTCTTCCTCTATATTGTACAGCTCCCACCGGTACTGCGGATAGATAGACACCAGCTTCCACTTGCCTTTGCGTACCGCACGGTTACCGGCCCTGCGTTGCGGGCAGCCCGCTTGCCTCCCCTGTCCGCTACGTCTTCCACCGGCGCACCGTTGTCAGAAATAAAAATGATCAGGGTGTAAGGGAATTTCTGCCCGGCAACGAAAACGAAACTTCCTTCCGCATCCGTGGAAACGCCGTGGGTAGTGCCTTTGATATTAACCACCGCACCCGGTAATGGCTCGCGGGTACGGGTATTTACCACCCGCCCGTGAGATGTGAATTGATCAGCGGCGTAACAGGTACCTGCGCTGCCGCCAATAGCGGCAGGAGATAAAGCATGGATAGCCCTATCCATGCCATTATGTTTCTGCGTAACATTCGTTGCATGTTTTAAAAGTTTGGACGGCTGCCGCTGGTTGCCTGCAGCAGGACATAACAATAGCAGCCCGGAGAAAACGGGCTTCTCAGAGAAATAACAAAAAGGAAAATACCGGAAAGCTGTTACCGTCTGCAACAGGATACGAAACAGCACCGCGCTCCGCATGTACGGTTAAAGTTGTCAGTGGTTGACATCTACTTAAAGTTCAGTATTGAAGCATAAAGTTGCCCTGACATCAGCAATAAACAAACAGGCCCGCCGCCTGATAACCAGGATAGCGGGCCTGTCATCAGCAGGGCACTATATAAAAGCGCTGTTCCGCACCTCCACTACTGCATAGTATTTTCTGCGGCAGGAAAGCTGCCAGGTAAAGCTCTCTCCCTGCTGTAGGCCCATCAGGGCCAGCCCAAACAATGACAGCGCAGATATACCGCCGGCTTGCTCGTCAGCTTCATCCGGCGGCATCAGTTTATATTCCAGGTTGATCCGGTTCACGGTATCCCGGATGATAACGGTGGAGTATAAACGGGAAGCGCCGTTAGGGAAATCGTCGACCGGCAATACGCTGGCGGTTTTGATTTTCTCCAGCTGTTGCTGTTGTACCTGTTTGTCATACATCAGCGGCGGATCGCTTTTCTTCAGGTGGTCGATCAGCAGTTCATAATCTTTCTTCAGTAATAACAGAGGTGTTTTATGGGTGGTCATGATGTGCAGTATTTTTTTTCAGACAAGACACTGCCTGCTGCCGTTATAGACAACGGCAGGCAGCAATAACAATCCGGCTGACAGTGATATTATCATCGTCAACCGCTTACGATCATCCCCGTTCCGCGCTAACAGCCGGAGCGGGGATTAATTATTGAAGTCTTTATAGTTTGAAAAGAAATACAGTCTGCCACCAGCAAATGGCGTAACGCCTGCCAGCTGGAAGAGATTGGCAGGAGAGAAGAAAATGAATATGGAAAAAAGATTTTTCACTTCCGGTAAAGATACTAAAAATAGCGGGAAGGCGGCCGGCAGCTGTAACCCGGCATGAATAAACGAAAACGGCTTCTTCTGCAGGCCGGTGTCAGACCATCAGCGGAGACTTCTGGTCATCAGCGTTTCTTCAAAACCTACGCCGTAATGGTACGCTGTGAAGTCCCTTACCTTCTGCCAGCCATGTTTATAGTAAAACGCCAGTCCTGCCGGCGATGCGGCCAATTGCAGCGTATCCAGTCCTTTGGTACGTGCATAGTCTTCCAGGTGCGTCATCAATTGTTTGCCGATACCCTGGTTTACATGCCGGAGCCTTGTATAAAAACCAAACACCCAGTCATCCTCCAGTGCAACGGTACCCACTATTTCTCCGTTGATTTCCGCACAGAACACTGCCTGCCGCTGCAGCTTTTCGGTCATGACCTGTTCGGAATAATACCTGATAAATATGTCCCACTGTTCCTCGCTGTAGTGAGGTTTTAATAAGGCGAGCGCGTTTTCGCAGATTAAATCACTTAATTGTTTGGCGTCGGCGGGTGAGGCTTTTCTGATAATAACTGTTTCCATGTTAAACTATTTAATGGAAGAAAGAATATACGTGGCAGCACGATCAGCACAAAACTCAATAAACCGGTAATCATAAACTTGTACAAAGTTGCTGATTACCGCGTGGGGATACAAGGGTATATTTAATACAAAAGGGCGCTCTTTTCAGAGCGCCCTTTGCCTGCGGTGAGGGAGGGATTCGAACCCTCGGTACAGGTTTAAGCCCGTACGACGGTTTAGCAAACCGTTCCTTTCGGCCACTCAGGCACCTCACCATTTCCTCCGGAAGGGGCTGCAAAAATAGGAAAAGTTTTATATTCTCCAAAAGCAATTTAATTTTTTTCAGATTTTTTTTGCCCGGCAGTAGAGTTGTGGCGGAGTATTACCAGGTGAGGCCTGTCTTCCCCGGCCTGTTCGGATGGTCTAAGGCCCTTCATGGCAAAGCGTTACAGGGTATTACACCGTAGGCTTCCGTTTTCGGTTGCCAATAGCGGCAGCGCCGGGCAACTGCTTTATCTTTTTATATCCTGGGCTAAAAGGGTCATGATATTTTTGCCGTGCAGCGATGCATGATGTCCATTTCCACATGCCTGCTGTGTACCTGTGTTCCTTCATATGGACCCACTGTTTTCTGTTTACTGCTGTTCCCGGCGATAGCTGATTTATTCAGACAGGCGCCCGGCGTTTCCGGTGTACAGGTGATGGCTTTTTTTCAAGGCGGCCCATGTTTACAACTATCATTGCAACGCATTAAATCATATAAAAATATTACTATATAAATAGTAAAAAATAATGCCGCTCCGGTGTGGGGCGGCATTATTCAAATAGGTTAGGGGAATGGCCTTACATAGCGGCCAGCTGTACTTTTTGCTGTAATTCGATGACGCTGTCGCGAAAATTATTATCAGTATCCATCAGATCTTTAACGGTCTGACAGCTGTGGATCACGGTAGTATGGTCCCTGCCGCCGAAATGTTCACCGATGGTTTTCAGGGAATTTTTTGTAAATGATTTAGCGAGGTACATGGTTATCTGCCGCGCCTGTACGATTTCGCGTTTACGTGTTTTCTGCAGCAGTTTATCGTAGGGAACGTCGAAGTATTCGCAGACCATTTTCTGGATACTTTCGATCGTAATTTCTTTGGAAGAAGTTTTGACGAAAGATTTCAGTACACGTTTGGCGAGTTCCAGGTCTATCTCTTTACGGTTCAGGGAAGACTGTGCCAGCAGGGAGATGAGGGCGCCTTCAAGTTCACGCACATTGGTTTGTATGTTGTAAGCAACATACTTCACCACCTCTTTCGGCATTTCCAGTCCGTCGTTTTTCATTTTGAGTTCCAGTATTTCCATTCTGGTTTCAAAATCCGGGATCTGGATATCCGCGCTGAGGCCCCAGCGGAAGCGGCTCAGCAGTCGCTCCTGTACGCCATCAAGGTCTTTAGGGGCCTTATCCGACGTAAGGATCAGTTGTTTGCCCGACTGGTGCAGATGGTTGAAGATCGCAAAGAATGCGTCCTGCGTTTTCTCTGCACGGGCAAAGAACTGGATATCGTCCACGATCAGCACATCTATCAATTGATAGAAGTGAATGAAATCGTTGATGATATTATTCTTTGAGTGATCAATAAACTGGTTGATGAATTTCTCGGCGCTCACATACAGTACCGCTTTATTCGGATGAATACGCTTTACTTCATTGCCCACTGCCTGCGCGAGGTGTGTTTTTCCCAGTCCAACGCCACCATAGATCACCAGTGGGTTGAAAGACGTACCGCCTGGTTTTTCCGCGACCGTTTTTCCTGCCCGGCGCGCCACACGATTACAGTCTCCCTCTATATACGCATCAAACGTATAGTTTGGATTGAGCTGAGAATCGATCTGTACCCGTTTGATCCCCGGGATCACAAATGGGTTCTTTACCGGGTTATGTATAGTTAACGGAAAGTCCACCTCATTATCTTTCTGGGGCTTGGTGAACTGCGTGGGCATGTTCACAGTTCTGGGATGCTGGTGTGGTGTACCGTTCTCTACTACAATGCGGTATTCCAGCCGGGCTTCTTTACCTAATTCTCTTTTTATTGTTTTCCCTAACAATCCCACATAATGCTCTTCAAGGTATTCATAAAAGAATTGGCTGGGGACCTGGATGGTTAAAACATTGTTTTCAAGTTTAATGGGCTTAATAGGCTCAAACCAGGTTTTAAACGGTTGCCATTCCACAATATCCCTAATTATATTAAGACACCTTTCCCAAACTTGTTCGCAAGTTTTATTCATTGAGATAAAAAAAATTAGTTGTTTCTTAATTAAGGATGCTGCTTAGTTCTCGAATTTTAGAAATCTTCCAACGCAGGATGTTGAAAAATTTTTCAGACAGGACGACGAATATCTGTAGAAAATGTTGAAAAAAAAAATTTATCTACCCTTGTTTATATTCTATTGACAACAGTGTGTTGATACTGCGCCATGCCCTGCTGCCAGCGCTTTACAGCACTAACGTTACACGGATTTAAGTACTATAAACTCCGTTGATTAGCAGCATCTTTGTCTTTCTCATTGTCCTTTTTATCATAAATATGGATATATAACTGATAAAATAATATCGCACCTCCTCATGGCAAAAAAAATGACCGCCGGAAAAGGGTGAGATATTCACAATTTTTTCCGCGAGGGTGCAAAACTATGTTAGTATCTCCATTTAAAAAAATGTGTTTCGAATTAGTTATTACCAGATAAATTCAGTAGATCTCCGCGCGCCCGGTTTAAATAAAAAATATTTGCACGCACTTGGCTGAATACCGTATCTTTGGTGCTTCTGAATTTAAAAAATTTTTCTATGAGTTTTGAAATTACCGGAAAGCTGATTGTGAAGTACAACACGGTACAACGCAGCGAAACTTTTAAAACAAGAGAGTTCGTTATTGAGAAATCTGATGATATCAACGGCCGTGTGATTAACAACTATATCAAATTCCAGTCCGTACAGGACCGTACAGGTATTGTTGACCGGTTCAATGAAGGTGAAAACGTTAAAGTTTATTTCAATATCAAAGGCACCAGATGGGAAAAAGACGGCAAGGTCAACTACATCACCAACCTGGACGCATGGCGTATGGAATCTGTCATGGCAGCTCCTGCTCCCGGCGCAGACCCCATGCCTAACTACAACACTCCGCAGATGCCTGCTGCCGGCGATGGTGGCGACGATCTGCCGTTTTAATGACCACCCGGTCATGTGCAATGACGAGACGAATTTATTGCGAAGAGCTTAGCGTATAATGCCACTTACACATTATCGCTAAGCTCTTCGTTATAAGGTTAAAGCTCAAAATTTATAATTCATAACTCTTTTTAGGATAACTCCCTAACTACGTTTATGCAACAGCAAATCTCCCTGAAGCTGACGCCTGCCGACGCAGCGCATCCCAGCCGTATTACCACACAGGCCGCTGCCACACTCGGCGTAAAACCCGCCGCCATCACCGGCTACCACCTGCTCAAACGCTCTATCGACGCACGCTCCAGGCAACAAGTGTACTTCATCCTCACCCTGCTCGTATTTGTCAATGAACCCTTCCATGAAAGGGTACATGCACACCCCGTTTACCAACCACTCCCCGCCAACGCGCCCGCCGTTATCATCGCTGGTGCAGGCCCCGCCGGCCTCTTCGCCGCCCTGCGCCTCATTGAAGCCGGCATCAAACCCGTCATCCTCGAAAGAGGTAAAGATGTACGCGCACGCCGCCGCGACCTCGCTGCCCTCAATAAAACAGGCATCGTAAACCCCGACTCCAACTACTGCTTCGGGGAAGGCGGCGCAGGTACCTACTCCGACGGTAAACTGTACACCCGCTCCAACAAAAGAGGCGATATCAACCGCATCCTCAACATATTCGTACACTTCGGCGCAGACGAGAAAATCATGATCGACGCACACCCGCATATCGGCACCAACAAACTGCCGCATATCATTACGGCCATGCGCGAACAAATCATCGCCGCCGGCGGAGAAGTACACTTCGAACAGAAAGTCAACAGCCTCCAGATACACAACGGCGCCATCACCGGCGTGGAAACCGCCGCAGGAAACACTTTCAGCGCACGCCACGTTATCCTCGCCACCGGCCACTCCGCCCGCGACATCTTCATCATGCTGCACCGGCAAAATATCCTGCTGGAAGCCAAACCCTTCGCCCTCGGCGTAAGAGTAGAACACCCACAGGAGCTGATCGACAGCGCCCAGTACCATTGCGACCTGCGCGGCGAATACCTCCCGCCTGCCAGCTACAGCCTCGTGGAACAGGTGGAAGGACGCGGCGTATTCTCCTTCTGTATGTGCCCCGGCGGCATCATCGCCCCGGCCGCCACAGATCCTGGCGAACTGGTGGTCAACGGCTGGTCGCCCTCCAAACGTGACAACCCCTACGCCAACTCCGGCATGGTCGTTACGGTAGACGAATCCGACTTCGCGCCATTCGCCCACCATGGCCCGCTCGCAGCCATGTACTACCAGCAGGCGGTGGAACGCCAGGCCTTCCTCGCCGGCGGCGGCCACTTCGTGGCGCCCGCCCAGCGCATGACCGACTTCGTGAAAGGTAAAGTATCCGCCACACTGCCCAACTGCTCCTACATCCCCGGCGTCAACAGCACCGACCTGCGTACCGTACTGCCCGCAGCCGTACACCAACGGCTCGCCGGCGCCTTCAAAGCCTTCGGCCGTAAAATAAAAGGCTACTATACAGATAATGCCATCCTCGTGGCCACAGAATCACGTACTTCCTCTCCCGTTAGAATTCCACGCAACAACGATACCCTCGAACACCCCCAGCTGACAGGCTTATACCCCTGCGGCGAAGGAGCAGGATACGCCGGCGGCATCGTGTCTGCCGCGATGGACGGGGAACGCGTGGCCGCCATGATCGCCACCCGGCTTCACCACTGCCCCTGATGAAAGACACAGCATATTATTCACGAATAATTGCTAAATTTTCATCATGAATCTACTCGAAGTCAAACACCTGAAAAAATACTATGCCACCCACAAAGCTGTGGATGATATCAGCTTCGATATCCGGCAAGGCAGTATCTTCGGTCTGCTCGGCCCCAACGGGGCCGGGAAAACCACCCTGCTGCGCATGATCACCGGCATATTCTATCCCGACGAAGGTTCCATCCGGCTCAACGGCCATCCCTTCGACCCGCAACGGGATACCCCGCTCATCGGCTACATGCCCGAAGAAAGAGGCCTGTACAAAAAAATGAAAGTAGGCGAACAAACCCTTTACCTCGCCCGCCTCAAAGGCCTCAGCGAAAAAGAAGCCACAGCGAAAATCAAAAAATGGTTCGATAAATTTGATATCAACTCCTGGTGGAACAAGCGCGTGGATGAACTCAGTAAAGGCATGCAGCAAAAGGTACAGTTCATCTCTACCATCATGCACGATCCCAAACTGCTCATCCTCGACGAACCCTTCTCCGGCCTGGACCCCATCAACTCCAACCTCATCAAACAGGAGATCTTTAACCTCGCCCGGCAAGGCACTACCATCATCTTCTCTACCCACCGCATGGAACAGGTGGAAGAGATATGCGACCATATTATGCTGGTCAACAAAGGCCATAAAATACTGGACGGCAGCGTTAAACAAATCAAGCAGGATTTCAAACAAGGGCTCTTCCGTATAGGCCTCGGTGTAACGCCCAACGCGGCACAGATGGCCACCTACCACTTCACCATCGTCAGCATGCATGAAAACACCGTGACGGTCAAGATGAATGAAGACAGCACCACCAACGACATCCTGCTGCATTTCATCCATCAGCGTATACCCGTTACCTATTTCGAGGAAATATTACCCTCCATCAACGAAGTATTTATCACCCAGGTACAACAAACGGAGCAAGCACCTGTTGCCACAGCTGCGCAGCAACCCGCCTGATCATCCCCAGCACATCGACTATGAACAAGATATGGCTTATCATTAAAAGAGAATTCCTTACCCGTGTCCGCAAGCGCTCCTTCCTGGTAGTAACCCTGCTGGTGCCCATCGCCTTTGCCGCCATGATCATCATCCCTATCCTCATGGCTGTCAGCGGCAACGAAAGCAAACGCATCGCGGTCATCGATAAAAGCGGCATCTTCAATAACAACCTGCCGGATAAAAAAGGCGTGTACTTCAAATACCTGCCAGACGCTAACCTCGACAGCCTCAAACGGCACTACGAGGCGGCCGACTACTCCGGTATCCTTTATATACCGGATATAGATATTAACCGGCCCGCAGGACTCGAATACTATAGTAAAGGCCAGGCAGGCATCTCCCTGGAAAGCGCGATCAACAACGATATCAATAATGTTATCGAGAAAAAGCGCATGGAGCAGGAAGGCATCGACAAATCCAGGCTGGACGCGCTGCGTTCCAATATCACCGTGGAATTCAAAAGCGGTGATGATGAAAAGAAAGGCAACTCATGGGTGGCCTATGGCGTTGGCTACGCCAGCGGTTTTACCATCTATATTGTCCTGCTGTTGTTTGGTACCTCTGTCATGCGCGGCGTCATGGAAGAGAAAGTAAACCGTATCGCGGAAGTAATGATCTCCAGCGTAAAACCTTTCCAGCTCATGATGGGTAAAATTGTGGGCATCGCCGCCGTAGGCCTGCTGCAGTTCCTGATCTGGGGCGTGCTGATCAGTGTTATCTATACCGTGATCCCGCTGTTCCTGTCGCCCGAAAGTATCCAGGCCGCCAGCCAAAGCAATATGATGGCGCAAAACAACAATGCTGAAGCAGCCGAAGCCTTCCGCCGCGTATCGGACGTGGTAGGCAGCATTAACTGGTCGCTGCTGCTGTCCTGCTTTGTATTTTATTTCCTTGGTGGCTACCTTTTCTACTCCTCCCTGTTTGCCGCTATCGGCAGCCTGGCGAACGAAGACGCCACCGACGTGCAACAACTGACCTTCCCCATTACAGTGCCCATCATCATCGGCATCATGATCATGATGAAAGCCGTACACGATCCGGGCAGCCCGCTGGCGGTATGGGGCAGCATCATTCCTTTCACTTCACCGATGGTAATGATGGCCCGCCTGCCGTATGGCGTGCCGGGAACCGTGCCCTACTGGCAACTCGGTCTGTCTTTCACCCTGCTGATCGGTGGATTTATCGTGACCACCTGGGCAGCCGGAAAAATATACCGCACGGGCATCCTGCTGTATGGCAAAAAAGTAACCTTGAAAGAAGCCCTGAAATGGGTGGTAAAGAAAGGATAAAACATATAGGGATTTTTTGATTTAGGATTTTTTGATTTAGGATTTTTTGATTTTTGGAATAAAAAGCGAAGACCAGAGCGGCTTTTATACCTGCACTGGTCTTCGCTTTTGTCTGTTTTGAAATCAAAAAATCGTAAATCAAAAAATATCTAAATACAGCTGCTTACATACAGACTGGAATTCCTTCCAGATATCTTCCACGATGGCCGCAGCGGGTTTAATATCGTGAATCAGCGCGCTGACCTGCCCGATCTCCAGCTCTCCTTCTTCCAGGTTGCCTTCGAACATGCCCGTTTTGGCGCGGGCGCGTCCCAGCAGTACTTTCAGTGTATCGGGGTCTGCACCGCCGTCTTCCGCGGTTTTTACCGCTTCGTAAAAATGATTTTTAATCAGGCGTACAGGGGTTAATTTCTTGAGGCTTAACATCGTATCTCCCTCTTTAGCGTTAACCACCGCTTCCTTGAAATTAATATGGGAAGATGCTTCGGGGGTTGCCACAAAACGGCTGCCTACCTGTACGCCGGAGGCCCCAAGTGCAAAAGCTGCAGCCATGGCCCTTCCGGAGCCAATACCACCTGCAGCGATCACCGGTATCCGCACTTTTTCACAGACAGCCGGTATCAGCACCATGGTGGTGGTTTCCTCACGACCGTTATGCCCTCCCGCTTCAAAACCTTCTGCCACCACCGCATCTACGCCGGCCACCTCGCTTTTCAGGGCAAAAGCCGAGCTGGACACCACATGCACCACTTTAACGCCGGCCGCTTTTAATACAGGCGTCCAGGTTTTGGGATTACCGGCAGAGGTAAACACCACCTGTACTTTCTCTTCCAGGATGATGTTGATCAATTGTTCGATATCCGGGTACAGCAAGGGCACATTTACCCCAAAAGGCTTGTTGGTAGCTTTTTTACAGCGTTGGATATGATGCTTCAGCACATCGGGGTACATACTGCCGGCTCCGATAAGGCCCAGCCCGCCTGCATTACTCACTGCACTGGCTAAACGCCATCCGCTGGCCCATATCATGCCGGCTTGTACAATCGGGTATTGTATCCCGAACAAAGAGGAAATCCGGTTCATGCAACGAATATAACATTTTAGCCCAGATCGATTTCTGTATTGTCGCCGATGTTAAGGCTCTGGCTAAGGCCGCGGATATTGGCATCGCTGCCTATCAGCGAGGACTTCAGCACCACTTCATACAGGTTGCTGAAAGAACCGATAATGGAGTCTTTCACGATGGAGTAGTTGATCACCGTATTATCGCCTACGGCCACGTTAGGGCCGATGATGGAGTTCTTGATGTTACAGCCTTCCCCGATGCTCACCGGCGGTATGATAATGGTGTTTTCATACGGCAGCACCGGATTATTGGCCAGTTTGTATTTCTTCAGCAGGATAGCGTTGGTTTCCAGCAGGGTGTCCTTACGGCCGCAGTCAAACCAGTTGATTACCTTGAAGGCGTTAAAACGTACGCCATGTTCAATCATGCATTCCAGCGCGTCCGTGAGCTGAAACTCATCATGTGACTTGATATGATTGTCGATATTGGCCTGCAGGCATTCATACAGCTGCGTGCTCTCTTTGATCTTGTAAAGACCTACCAGTGCGAGATTGGATTTGGGGATCTGCGGTTTTTCCACTACCCGGGTGATCTTCCCGCTTTCATCCAGTTCCGCTACGCCAAAGTTGCGCGGATCATCCACCTTCTTTAATCCCAGTACGGAATAAGGAGAAGACACCACTTCTTTGAAGTCACATTCACAGATGGTATCACCCAGTACAATCAGCACTTCATCGTTGCCTACCACTTCGCGGGTCAGCAGGATAGCGTGACCGGTACCTTCGCGGCTGTTTTGCTGCACGAAGTGGCAGGTCAGCTGCGGGTATTTTTTTTCAACGTAGTGCTGGATTTTTTCCCCCAGATACCCTACCACAAAAACGAATTCCGTGATGCCTGCTTCTACCAGCTGGTCCACAATAATGCTCAGTATGGTCCTGCCGGCTAAAGGGATGAGTGCTTTGGGTTGTGTATATGTATGTGGCCTGAGCTTAGTACCTGCCCCGGCCACGGGTATTATTGCCTTCATGTAGTTGTAGTTAGGATAAGCTCCGAATGCCGCGAAAATAGGACAAATTATGAAGATTTGAGGATTTTGACCATAACAGATGTGCGAATTTTAACATTCAAAAACACAAAATTCACCATTCTTAAAATCCCCGAATCTCTGAATTGCATTTGACCGGGAGTTATTCTAAATTTGCAGCAAATTTTAAGGCATCATGCAAAGAGACCAGCAAATATTTGATATTATCCGCCAGGAATTGGAGCGTCAGCGCCATGGCATCGAATTGATCGCATCTGAAAACTTTACCAGCTTGCAGGTAATGCAGGCCATGGGTAATGTGATGACGAATAAATACGCCGAAGGCTACCCTGGCAAAAGATACTACGCAGGCTGCGAAATAGTGGACCAGAGCGAACAACTGGCCATTGACAGAGCTAAACAAATATTTGGGGCTGCTTATGCCAACGTACAACCTCACTCCGGAGCACAGGCCAACGCCGCGGTAATGCTGGCCATCCTGCAACCCGGTGATAAAATCCTCGGTCTGGACCTCAGCATGGGCGGTCACCTCACCCACGGTTCTGCCGTAAACTACTCCGGAAAGCTTTATGAGCCTCATTTCTATGGCGTTAATAAAGAAACCGGCCTCGTGGAATACGACAAAATGGAAGAAATCGCCAACCGCGAAAAACCCAAACTGATCGTATGCGGCGCCTCCGCTTACAGCCGTGACTGGGATTATAAACGTATCCGCGAAATCGCTGACCAGGTAGGCGCTTTCGTACTGGCTGACATTGCGCATCCTGCCGGCCTTATCGCCAAAGGACTGCTCAACTCACCGTTTGAACACTGCCATTTCGTAACCACTACCACCCATAAAACACTGCGTGGCCCCCGCGGCGGCATGATCATGATGGGCAAAGACTTCGAAAATCCTTTCGGCCTCAAAACCCCGAAAGGCGAAATACGCCTCATGAGCTCCCTCATTGACACCGCTGTATTCCCCGGTATCCAGGGCGGTCCGCTCGAACACGTCATCGCTGCCAAAGCCGTGTCCTTCTTCGAAATCCTGTCTGACGAATACGATGTATACGCCAAACAGATCCTGAAAAATGCACAGTCTATGGCTAAAAGCTTCGTGAACAGAGGCTACCAGATCATCAGCGGCGGTACAGACAACCACCTCATGCTGATAGACCTGCGCAATAAAAACATCTCCGGTAAAAAAGCTGAACAAACCCTGGTGAAAGCAGAAATCACTGCTAACAAAAACATGGTGCCGTTCGACGATAAATCTGCCTTCATCACCTCCGGTATCCGTGTAGGCGTTCCCGCCATCACTACCCGTGGACTGAAAGAAGGTCATATGGAGCAGATCGTTGACTGGATCGATCAGCTGCTCATGGACGCTGATAATGAAGCCCTCATCACCAAAGTAAGAGGTGAAGTAAATGGCTTCATGCAGCAGTTCCCACTGTACCCGGAACTCTAAGATGACTACCTCCTCCTGATAAGAGGCTGACCTTACCGGTCAGCCTTTTTTTGTTCCTCACCGCGGCACCAGGATGTTTGGCCCGGGAAGTCACCACCAGATGCTCCTTACCCCATCTCCCGGAGTGAAGCCCGCATTGCATCATTCATTTCTCCGCCATTTTCGCGCTTCGTTTTCAATAACCCATCCATGGGGCCACCAACCACAGAAAAGGTAATCTGTAACGGCGCGCATCCATCTCCACAAAAAAAATTTTGATTTATAAATGAAAATCGTACTTTCACAGTGTACTAGTTAAGTAGTACACTAAATCACACGATATGATTAACATCCAATCCCTGAAATTCAGCTACCGCCCCAACAGGCCCCTGTTCGAGGATCTCAGCCTCCGGCTGGAAGCAGGCCATATATATGGCCTCCTCGGAAAAAACGGCGCTGGCAAGTCCACCCTGCTCAAACAGATAGCCGGTTTGTTATTCCCCGACGGGGGCGCCTGTGAGGTAACGGGTTATAAAACAGCGAAAAGGCAGCCGGCCTTCCTCCGGGAAATATTCCTTGTACCGGAAGAGTTCAATCTGCCTAAAATCAGCATCCGCACCTATGTAAAGGCAAACGCCCCTTTTTACCCCCGCTTCGATGAGCAGGCTTTTTACAGCTACCTGAAAGAATTCGCTATTCCACAGGACCAGCAGCTGACCAATATGTCTTACGGCCAGAAGAAAAAAGTTATTATCAGCTTTGCACTGGCCACCAATACCAAAGTGCTGATCATGGACGAGCCTACCAACGGCCTCGATATCCCGTCCAAAAGCCAGTTCCGCAAAGTAATGGCCGCCGCCGTTACGGACGACAAATGTATGGTGATATCCACGCACCAGGTAAGGGACCTCGACAACCTGATAGACAGCATCGTCATCATCGACGACCACAAAATCATCTTCCACCAGGATGTAGGCACTGTAACGGACAAACTGAGCTTCAAATTATTGGGCCAGCTGGACGACCGCCTGCCGATACTATATGCAGACAGTAGTCTCCGCGGTCATTCCGTGATCATGAAAAATGAAAACATGGAACAAAGCAAGATCGATATGGAACTGCTGTTCAACGCTATCCTCTCCAACCGCCAACCCATTCAAGAACTTTTTAACTGATTAAACCCATGCAATCTAACAACGTACTGGATTTTCGCCGCCTGGGCTACTATTTCCAATACCATATACTCGCATCGTGGAAATCATATTTGCTGGGAGCGCTCTCCATCTTCGGCCTGCTGATGGTGGTCCCTGCCTTTATGCTGCTCACCCGTAACTGCCCGCGCGAACTGAGCGAAGTAGTCGGCTTTTATTATTTTGGCCTTTTCTTCGGAGGCCTGCTGTTTACCAGCATGGCTTTCAGTGAGCTGGCCAGTAAGGAAAAAGGAGCGCAGTTCCTGATGTTGCCCGCCTCGCATTTTGAGAAATTCATCACCATTTTCCTGATCACCACGGTGGGTTTCCTCCTTGTATATCATATCGCTGCCTATGCAGCACTGCTGTTCCTCAACAAAGTATCACTTATCAGCAACGAAGCAGCTTTACAGCTCGACTGGCGTTTTCTGACGAAAGAGGACGGTCATATCTATATCTATTACGCTTATCTTTTCTGCCATGCGCTGTTCTTACTGGGGGCCATATATTTCGCGCGGCTGGCCTTTATCAAAACACTGGTGGCCACGCTCGTTTGCCTCACAGGCCTTTATCTGCTGAACACCCTGTTTGTGTGGATACTGTTTGCCGGTAATATGCAGACGGCTTTCCAGAACGCGCCTTTCATTCTCGTAGGGGTCCACGACGGCATGTATAAATCGAGTGTATACGTGATCTCAGAAAAGATGATCAACAGTTATATATTCATCGCTCAATATCTGCTGGCGCCCGTTCTCTGGACCGTCGCCTATTTCCGGTTAAAAGACAAGGAAATCTAAAACATCGCGACATGGAATTCAAAGACTCTCAAGCCATTTATCTGCAGATTGCAGACTATATATGCGAACAGGTGCTGTTGAACAAGTGGCAGCCGGAAGAACGCATCCCTTCTGTGAGGGAACTGGCGGTTCAACTGGAAGTAAACCCCAACACCGTTATGCGCACCTGTGAACTGCTACAGCAGCAGGAGATCATCTCCAACAAAAGAGGCATCGGCTATTTCATCCACCCGGACGCTGTTAAAAAAATCAGGCAGTTTAAAAAAGATTCGTTTATCTCCAACGAGCTGCCCAGCCTCTTCCGCAGCATGTACCTGCTGGATATTGATGTAGATGAACTGAAACCGTATTACGAAAAATTCAAAAAATCTAATTTCAGATAACATGAAAACCAGCAATAAACTATTACTCGGCTTCCTCGGTGCGCTCGTGTTATTGATGTTAAGCACCGACATTATACTGCGTGCCAATTACAGCAAAGGGATCACCAACGTCAACTCCGGCGGACCGCGGGATTATGGGACTCCCACCACGATAACGCTGCAACCGTTTCAGATAGTGAAAGTGGAAACTGTTTCCGGTCAGCCCCGGCACGATACCATCCGCTCCGTTAAGGTCAAACAAATCAAAACGATGGACGACACCACCACCGCCACCAGCGAAACAACGGTCACCAGTACCTGGCCCGTGGGCTTCCTTCGCATAAAACCGGACGAACACTATACGCTGACCAAATACGGCTCCGACAGCGTATTGGTACGCTACGCCGGAGACACCCTGATCCTCACTGTCATTAACTCCGGCGACCTGGAACTGAAAGCGCCGGCGATCAAACAGATCATTGCACCATCCTCGCACCTGCGGATCAACGATATGAAGTCGCCTTCGCTGACCGTTACCGCCGGACCGAAAGCAGAAACATACTTTTCGAACAGTCAGATAGGAATCCTTTCCTTTTCCGGCGGTCGTGAAAGCAATCTCGTTATTGATGAAGCAACAAAGATCGACAGCGTGAACATCCTCCTGGCCAGGGGCTCCCGGCTTGAATTCCAGGGCTCCTACGAGCGGGGCAATATGCAGCTGGACAGCCTCCGGGAAATCAATCTTTCCCAGAAGGTGCTGCAGCAGATCAAAGAAATAAAATAGATACTAACGTTAAGGATTATACGATTTATGATTTTTACTTCATATTACGGGGAAGACTATTTATTCATCCTCCTGTCATCACAAAAAGAATCGAAATAAAAAAGCGTCCCGATGTTTATCAGGACGCTTTCGTTTTTTATGAGTTTTACCTATCTCAGAATTGGGTGGCCAGGTAAGCCATGGTGCCCATTCCTATTTCGATAGCGCTTTCGTCTACATCGAAAGTAGGTGTGTGCACGCCGGAGGTGATCCCTTTTTCCTTATTGCCGGTACCCAGCCGGAAGAAGCAGGCTGGTACGATTTGCGAATAAAACGCGAAGTCTTCCGCGCCCATGCGCAGTTCTGTATCTTCCACCTGTTCTTTACCGATGTAATCTTCCGCCAGTTGCCTGGCTTTAGCGGTAACAGCTTCGTTGTTATACAGGGTAGGATACCCCACGAGAATATCGATTTCTATATCAGCGCCCGTCGCTTCCGCGATACCGGCCGCCTGTTTGCGGATCAGCTCATGCGCTTTAAAACGCCAGGTTTCGTCCATCGCCCTGAAAGTGCCCATCAGCTTCACTTCACTGGGGATCACATTGGTCGTGAAACCGCCGTTGAAAGCGCAGATAGACAGTACAGACGGAGAAAACGGGTTGTTGTTGCGGGAAATCACCTGTTGCAGGCTTACCACCAGCTGCGAAGCCACCAGGATGGTGTCTATGGTGAGATGCGGCTGGGCGGCGTGTCCGCCTTTGCTTTTTACGGTGATATAAATTTCGTCGGCGCTGGCCATGTATTTACCGGCGCAGAATCCCAGTTTGCCGGTCTCCAGGGAAGGATGCACGTGCAGGCCCAGGATAGCGTCCGGACGGGGATTTTCCAATGCGCCTTCTTCGATCATGATGCTGGCGCCGCCGGGATGTTTTTCTTCACCGGGCTGGAACAGGATTTTGACAGTCCCTTCCAGCTCGTCTTTCAGCTCATGCAATATTTTGGTAGCGCCCAATACCACAGTAGTGTGTACATCGTGGCCGCAGGCGTGCATAATGCCGTTGTTCACAGACTTATAAGATACATCGTTGGCCTCGTTAATAGGCAGCGCATCGATGTCTGCCCGAAGGGCGATCGTTTTGGAAGCAGGATTTTTACCTTCTATGAGTGCGATAACGCCGGTACCGGCGATACCCGCTTTATAGGGCACCCCAAATTTATCCAGCTGCTGCTGAATAAATTCGGAGGTTTTATATTCCTGGAAAGATAGTTCGGGATGGGAGTGAATATGACGCCTGATATCTATAAAAGCAGGTGCATAGGCTTTGGCCAGCTCTTTAATACGGTTCTTCATTCGACAGTTCTTTATCCGGTGACACGTTGATGATGGCTGGCACAACAAATACGCCGCCTGAAAAGAGGCTGGAGAGCTTGTCGCGCAACTCGCTGGCTTCCTCGCGGGATTTGAAATCGCCTACGCGCACTTTAAAATAGGGTGCCTGGTAATCCAGGTAGGTGCGGTAATCGCTGTACAGCTGCATTACCCGGGCTTTGGCTTCATTGGCGTCGCCGCGTTTGTTGGTGGAGATCACCTGTACCCGGAAACCGGATTGGTTGCGGATGGCCAGGGTGTTGATGTAGATCTGTTTTTTGATCAGTACGTCCAGCCGGCTGTCCTTGATCACTTTTACCGAACCATTGCCGGACATGGTATAGTCCTGCGCCATGGCCCAGCTACTTCCCAACAGGCAGCACACCAGGATGAATAATTTTTGCATGAATACTGTATAATTAAAAATTAATAATCTGAATGAGCAGTGTCCTCTCCGCCTTCCTTCACAATCTGAACGCTGGCGCTGGCCCCTATGCGGGTGGCGCCGGCTGCTATCAGCTCCGTTGCAAAAGCAAAGGTACGAATACCGCCGGATGCCTTAATCTGTATATTTTCGGGCAGATTGGCCCTCATCAGCTTCACCGCTTCCACAGTAGCGCCTTTTTCAGCATAACCGGTAGAGGTTTTCACGAAATCCACCCCATATTTACTGTAGAGCTGGCAGCATTTGATGATTTCTTCTTCCAATAATATGCCACTTTCGATGATCACCTTGATCACTTTTTTCTTTTCCCGGACGATATACATCAGGTTGGCGATCTCTTTTTCGAGATATTCCCAGTCATTGTTTTTAATCGCGGAGATATTGATCACCACATCCAGCTCGTCGGCGCCGTCCACAATGGCCAGTACTGTTTCTGCCACTTTCGCTTCAATGGCGGAATAACCGAAAGGAAACCCGATAACGGTGGCCACTTTGGTATTGGTGGCGCCCAGAAACTGTTTGGCTACTTTCACATAGGGCGGGGGTACGCAGGCCGCGGCAAAATCGTATTCCACACATTCCATGCACAGCTTTTTAATATCTTCCAGCGTGGTCGTGGGTTTCAAAATCGTATGGTCAATGTATCCATTTATCATGGGATAAAATTACGAATTACGAATTACGAATTACGAATTTGGGGTGGTTTTATTGTTGCGGCTTTTAATAGATTTTTGGATGGAGCCAATAATGCGGGCTAGTTCTTCACTGTCTTTGAGCATTGACGCTGCTATTTTTTGTTCCAGAATTTGGGTATCTCTCAAGAGTTTTAGCCAAAAAATCGTTTCCCTGGTTTCTCTGCACGATATGTCCAGCTTATAGATAAAATCTCTTTGGGATGATGCCCCTACCGCTTCTTCAATATTTGCTCCTATAGAAGTACCGCTTTTTAATAACTGTCGCATTAAAACCTGTTCAGTCCCTTTCTTTTTCATATATAAGAATAACTTCACCGTTCTAATTCCAAACAAATAGCTTTTTCAAGAATAATATTTGGTTTCATCAAACAATGGTTAAAAAGTTAACAAAAAACAACCCTCTCCCAAAACAACAAAAAAAGCGGACTATGGAAATCAACATCTAAAATGTCCAAATCCATAATCCGCCAATATTTCAAACGAACCCCGAATTCGTAATCCGTAATTCGTAATTGACTACAGGTCTTTACCGTGGCAGTTTTTAAACTTCTTGCCACTACCGCATGGACACAGGTCATTGCGGCCTACTTTGGGGCCTACTCTTACCGGCTCCTGTTTTTCTTCCGGCACCTCATATTCCGGTGCTGTCTGGTGACCGTTATGCTGTTCCACGATATCTTCATGGGAAGCGCGCATGCGGCTCATGTCTGTTTTCTCTTCATGACCTTCGCGGATTTGTTCTTCCTGAGGGCCCTGGTCCTGGCTTACGGGGATACCGCATTTGCAGAGGAAGGACACGATATCGCGGCTGGTTTCGCCGTCCATCTGTTTAAACAATTTGAAGGCTTCCAGTTTATAAATCAGTAACGGATCTTTTTGTTCGTACACGGCGCCCTGAACGGATTGTTTCAGTTCGTCCATGGCACGCAGGTGTTCTTTCCAGGCCTCGTCGATGAGGGCCAGGGTGATGCTGCGTTCCAGTGCGTTCATGGTTTCGTGGCCTTTGGTGTCTACTACTTTTTTCAGGTTGGCCAGTACGTTGATGCCTTTTTTGCCGTCGGTAAACGGAATGGAGATATTCTCAATGTGGTGTCCCTGTTCGTGGTAGATACGTTCGATCACCGGCAGGGTGTTGGAGGTAACGTCCTGCACTTTGCGGTGATAGCTCTCCAGCGCCTGATGGTACAGTTTGGAGGCCAGTGTAGGCACGTCTGTACGGGTCAGTTCATCCTGGGTGATATCAGCATCGATGCCGAAGTTGATGATAGCGTCCATTTTGAAAGCTTCGTAGTCGCCGCTTTCTTTGTGGGTGATCACCATATTTTCAGATACGTCGAAGAAAGCGTTGTCGATATCGATGGCCAGGCGTTCGCCGAACAGGGCGTGGTTACGTTTGGCATAGATAACGGTACGTTGTTTATTCATCACGTCATCGTATTCGAGCAGTCGTTTACGGATGCCGAAATTGTTTTCTTCCACTTTTTTCTGGGCTCTTTCGATGGAGCGGGTGATCATGCTGTGCTGGATCACTTCTCCTTCTTTGTAGCCCATGCGGTCCATCAGGCCGGCGATACGGTCGGAGCCGAACATACGCATCAGGTCATCTTCGAGAGATACGAAGAACTGGGAAGATCCCGGATCACCCTGACGACCGGCACGACCACGCAGCTGTCTGTCCACACGGCGGCTTTCGTGTCTTTCCGTACCGATGATGGCCAGGCCGCCCGCTTCTTTCACGCCGGGCCCCAGTTTGATGTCGGTACCACGACCGGCCATGTTGGTAGCGATGGTCACCGCGCCGGCGAGGCCGGCTTCAGCCACGATCTGGGCTTCACGGGCGTGCTGTTTGGCGTTCAGTACGTTGTGCGGCACTTTTTCGAAAGTCAGCATTTTGCTCAGCAATTCGGACACTTCCACGGAGGTAGTACCTACCAGTACCGGGCGGCCTTTTGATTGCATCTGCCTGATTTCGTCTATAACGGCTTTATACTTGTCTCTTTTGGTTTTGTATACCAGGTCTTCTGCGTCGCCACGGGAAATAGGCAGGTTGGTGGGGATGGTTACCACGTCCAGCTTGTAGATTTCCCAGAACTCGCCTGCTTCTGTGGAAGCCGTACCGGTCATACCGGCCAGCTTGTGATACATACGGAAGTAGTTTTGCAGGGTGATGGTAGCGAAGGTCTGGGTGGCAGCTTCCACTTTCACGTTTTCCTTTGCTTCGATCGCCTGGTGCAGACCATCGGAATAGCGGCGGCCATCGAGAATACGGCCGGTTTGTTCGTCTACGATCTTTACTTTTTCGTCCATCACCACGTATTCCACGTCCTTATCGAACAGGGTATACGCTTTCAGCAGCTGCTGAACGGAGTGGATACGGTCCGACTTCTGGGCGTAGTCTGCCAGCATAGCGTCTTTGCGCTGCAGTTTTTCTTCCGGCGTCACTGCCATTTTTTCTATCTCCGCCAGTTCGGAGCCTACGTCCGGCATGACGAAGAAGTTAGGGTCTTCACCTCCCTGAGTGATCAGGCTGATGCCTTTTTCCGTCAGGTCTACGCTGTTATGTTTTTCTTCTATCGCGAAGAACAGGCCTTCATCTACCTTTGGCATCTCGCGTTGCTGGTCTGCCAGGTAGTAGTTTTCAGCTTTCTGTAGTAATACTTTAACACCGGGTTCGCTGAGGTATTTGATCAGCGCACTGTTTTTCGGCAACCCTCTCCAGGCGCGCATCAGTGCCAGACCACCGGTTTTCGGGTCGTCTTTGCCTTCAGCGATCAGCTTTTTGGCTTCCAGGAGGTATTGGTTCACCGCTTTTTTCTGCATATCCACCAGGTACTGGATACGTGGTTTCAGGGCATGGAACTCCTGTTCTTCTCCGCGGGGGATAGGACCGGAGATGATGAGCGGGGTACGCGCATCGTCGATCAATACGCTGTCCACCTCATCCACCATGGCAAAGTGGTGTTTCCGCTGTACCATTTCGTCGGGGCTGTGCACCATGTTATCACGGAGGTAGTCGAAACCGAATTCGTTGTTGGTACCGTAGGTGATATCTGCCAGGTAGGCGTTGCGGCGTTCTGCCGTGTTAGGCTGGTGTTTATCGATACAGTCCACTGTAATGCCGAGGAATTCGAACAGGGGTCCGTTCCACTCGGAGTCACGGCGGGCCAGGTAATCGTTCACCGTCACGATGTGCACCCCTTCGCCGGCGAGGGCGTTGAGATAGGCGGGGAGGGTAGATACCAGGGTTTTACCTTCACCGGTAGCCATTTCGGCAATTTTACCCTGATGCAGTACGGTACCACCGATCAGCTGTACATCGTAGTGTACCATGTTCCAGGTCACCTCGTTGCCGGCGGCTTTCCAGTTGTTTCTCCAGGTAGCCTTGTCGCCTTCGATGGTCACATAATCTTTCTGAACGGCCAGCTGGCGGTCCATATCGGTAGCTGTGACAACAAGGGTGGGATTGGTGGAAAGACGGCGGGCAGTTTCTTTTACTACGGCAAATGCTTCCGGCAGGATGGCTTTGAGCACCACTTCCAGTTGTTTGTCGCGGTCTTTTTTCAGGGTGTCGATTTCCTGATAGATAGTATCTTTTTCGGTTATATCTTCTACGGCTTCTGCCGCTTCTTTTTTCTCAGCAATTTCTTTATCGATGTCCGCCAGGTGGGTAGCGATACGCTCGCGGAACTCCCGGGTTTTATGACGCAGGTCGTCGATAGGCAGGGATTGCAGCTTTCCATACTCATCGTTGATCTGCTGCACTATTGGAGCGACAGATTTAATGTCTCTGTCTGATTTATTCCCTCCAAAAAGTTTTGTTAAAAAACCTAACATGTTGAATGTTTAATTACGAATTACAATTTTAGTTTCTGTAACATCTCCCCGTCCTGAAGCTATGTCAGTTGGTTTTTCCTTTCTACCAGCCTGTGGCACGGAAGCTGCGGGCGAAGTTGTTGGATAGACGGAGAATACCAGTTACTCAAATATTATGCTTGGAAAAGCAGGGCTGCCAAGCTGTCAGTTTTGTTGTAGCCGCTTTATCAAGGAGGGTAAAATTAGGAATAAATTCGGGGAAATGAAGGGATTTAGGCGGGAATTCCATCGATAGTTGAGAATAACGGACTTACAGGGAGGATATAGTAAAACTCCCTGCAAATCCGTCACATAAAGGGTTTTATCTTTCGCGGTAGGCGAGGTCCACGATTTTACCCAGACCGGCATAACTCCAGGTAAGCTGTAGTTGTTCATTTCTGGCAGGTATGCTGTACACACGGATGGCGCCATTTTCCGTGTCCGGCCGGGACGGGTCATAACTGCCCACTACCAGGGAGTTGGACAGGTTGATGTAAAACTCCTTCCCATAGGAGTTAAAAAGCAGGCATTTCAGCACACTCACCCGCTCTGCCCCCAAATCGGCCATGAGTTTGGCTTTATTGGTAAAAACATCATATTCGTACACGCGGCCGCCGGCGGCATAGAACAAATACCCCAGCTGGTTACTGACAGCAAAGGCGGTCGCCTTGTCCAGTTCGGGTGCGTTGGTCATCTCTGTATAGTAGACCTGTTTTATACCATTGCCGATATTCATACAGTAGGTGTAGAACTTACCGCCCTTGTCTTTCAGAACGGCATATACATCCCCCCAATTGTAGTTGGTATAGCTCATATACACCATGTCCCTGCCGGTACTGTAGGAGAACAGGTTGCCGTCCCGCAGGCTGCTGCAATTGGTGCCAAACATCGGGTCATGGGCTACAAACCGCTGGTGGTCCTGATCATACAGCAAAGTGCCGCCAAAACCACAGGCGATGAAAGGCGCAGCCCTGAAGGGTGTTTTTTCTTCATCCACATAGTTGATCGGCGAACCGAAAGCCCCGCCCATAATCAGGAAGCGGTGGAAAACCCTGTCGCCTGCAATAACATAATCGACAGCAGGATACGATGCCGAATTAAAAAAATAGTCGGGCGCAAAATCCGTCCCTACCGGCGTCATCATCTCATACCGCACATTGTAGGTACTCTTCCAGGTCAGCGACTCCCCGTCGATCTTTTCAAGTCCTTCCCCGGAACGGAGATAAAACTGGTTGTTAATCGAACGGTAGGCAAACACCAGTTGCTTCGGCTGGCGCCGCACCGGTATGCCCGCATTCGTAAAGCTCAGTACATCTGTTATCAGCTTGTCCTTGTCCCCAAGGCGGGCCACCATATCCAGCCGGGTTCCGCCCTTCACGTCACAGAGGGCCACCCAGCCCTGGTAAACGGCAGACTGCACCACCAGCTTAAACTGTTTAAACCATTCCACGCCGGTCTGTTTATCTTTCACCCGGTAGAAAACATCATAAGGAGCGGGCCTTAACTTCACCGGGTATGCCAGGCTATGACCGGTACCAATCAACACGAGGGGCTCATCTCCAATAATGCGGGCGACATTTTCAATAAGCGCCTCCCAGCGGTAACTGTAACGGCCGGTATCCCCGTTTACCTCCGTGGCCAGGATCTGCGGCACAATACGCAATGTGTCGCCATACAATACAGGATAGTTATTGGCGACGCCCGTAATACTGTCTACCTGGTTGATCTCATGGTAGTCATAATTGCCAAGATCTTTATAACAGGCAGTAAAACACAGGCTCAAAAGAAATCCGCCCAGTAATAACTGAATATAATTTGTTTTCATTCTTTTCATTTTTACTGCATGTATTTACCCAGTTTCATCGGGGTGCCGTCGTCTTCCAATACAGGAGTACCGGCAGCTTCCATGTCTTTGAGATATATTTTCAGATAATTGGCGTAAAAATTAGTAGCGCCGGGGTCTGCATTGGTGAGCTTAGTATACAGCTCCTGCACGGAAAGCTCCAGCAATTCGCTCATCAGCAACATTTTTTTTGTGGAGAACGGCCCGTAAAAATCGTCGTACCATCCCCTGGCAGGCTTGTTCAGCTTATTATCCACCATAATCACGTGTTTGACCAGGGAGGTAAACAGATGATTGTTTTTGTCTTTCACCAGCACCTGCAGGCGGGTATGGAACTGATCATTAGGCTCCAGCTGCAGGGTAATGGAAAAAGTCCGTTTAGCCATATCCGGAGTTTTGTGCATCACCACCGGAATATAACAGTTCACACTGTCTGCCGGCACTACCAGCCTGGCAGGCAGCTCATAATGTGTATGGAGTACAGCTGCATTGGCACTGGTATCCACGACCCGGTAGCTGACAATTCGTTCATGCTTCACCGGTACACCCAGCGTAGCTACCTTCAGCACCACTGTAGTGTCTTCGGTGGCCGGCGTATAAGCAAAGGTGACGATGGAGGTATCGTAGGTAACATTATCTCTTACCACTGAGAAATACACATCGTCATCAGTGGAATAGAAAGGTGTATCCGCTTTTTGGCAGGCTGCCAGCAAAAGCAGGAGCAGCGCTGTACCGGCGAGATATCGGAGCGTACTGATCATAACAATAAGTTGAATTAGTTTCTGAATCGGGATTCGTCCAGCGGAATAGGCAGCACGTATTTTTGCCTGTTCATAGCGATAGTACCGCTGCCGGTGCCTCCCGGCAAACTGGCGGTATTGTTCCGCTTATAATAGAAAAACATCTGTCCTTCTCCGTAAAACTCCCGTTTATAATCTTTCAGCAGTTCGGCAGCGAAGTTGGCGTTACCGGCTACATCACTGATACCCCGGTTACGGCGTACCATGTTCAGGTATTCAATGCCGGCGGCCGGGTCGGGTGTGCATTCCGCTGCAATGAAGCACATTTCAGACATCCGTATCATCGGTATCAGGTTATTGAAACGGGCAGCGCTGTTTTCTATGTCTGCATATTTGAAAAAACAACGATAGTTCTTCAGATTAGAACCGGGTATCAACCACGAACTGCCGTAACGGAAATCGTTCGTATTACTTTCATACTCGGAAGTCAGCCGGTTCTGGGCAGCCGTCAGGATCTGGTCATCCTTCAGCGCAGGATCAAAGTACCCCCTATATTTAACCGGCCGACGGCTATCCTGCAAGGTAAACAGCAGCTCACCGGAAAACACGCGGTTGGGATTACGCGGATCACTCAGCACCTCGCTCAGCTTTACAAACGGGAATACGCCACTGCCACCGGTAATCACCTCCGATGCATACTTCAGCGCGCTGACTTTATCCCTTCTGTATAAACATACCCGCGCCTTTAGCGCTTTTACCGCGTAATAGTTCATGCGCATGTTCCGGTAACTCCAGGCAACACCTTCATGGCTCTCTTCTTTGTCCAGCGTAGCGCCCGTGAGTACAGGATCATCTGCCAGCAACGATTCCGCAGCATCCAGATCGGCCAATACCTTTTCTATAAACACGTTGCCATTGAGATAAGCTTCAAAGTTGGTAGTAAAGGAGGTATAATAAGGCAGGCTGGCAGCCGTAGAATCCTGCAGGTACACCGGACCGAACAACCGGAACAGATCAAAGTGTATCAGTGCCCGCAATGCCAGGGCTTCCCCTTTTGCCCAGGAATAATGCTTACCGGCAAACACATTTTTTCTTTCGTCGATAACAGAGAGTATCTTGTTGATATTAGCCACTGTCTTATACATACTCCCCCAGGTATTGCCAAAAAGAGATTGCACTTCTGTCTCCGTATATTGATAAGAGGCCAGTTTGTACAAGCTATGTCCGCCACCGACATTATAGCGCTGTGCCAGTACTTCTGTCATCTGCATGGTCATCTGACCACCGTAGGACTTTTCATCCGTCATATCGAGGTAAACGCCGTTGAGTGCCGTCATGAAGCCGGTCTCATTGTTCAGCAATGTGTTTTCTATGACTTTATCACGGGGTTTTACATCCAGCCATTTTTTGCAGGAGGCGCCTGTAAAAGCCACCAGTATAAGTACGCTGAAGAATATACGTTGTTTCATTTTTTCTTTCATTTAGTGATTAAAATCCGGCACTTACAGAGAAAGAAACCGTATTGGCAAAAGGATAATCGATACCGCGCTCCCGCTTGATGGTCGACAAGCGGAAGATGTCGTTCATGTAAGCATTCACCCGCAGATAGGACATCCGCCAGCGTCTTACCATACCGTTGGTAAATTCATATCCTACATTAATGGATTCTCCGGCCAGTATATTCTCCCGTTGCACGAAGCGGGAAGTCATTGGCGGGATATTGGCGGCAATAGCCTCGGTGTTCAGTGTCATTGAGATAGCCCTGAACCTGGCAATATCGCCGGGTTTTCTCCACCGGTCATACAAAGCGCGGCGGTCCTGGTTCTGCAGGATATCGTTGGAATTGATGTTCTCCACTTTATCATACAGCGCTTCATTGAAAACATCAGCCCCCATGCGGTACCGCAGATAAACACCTACCGTAAATCCTTTGTAACTGAAGTTGGTACCGGCAATGCCTTCCAGCCTGGGACGGGCGTCTCCCACTACCACTTCGTCATCTGCATCATAGTTGAATGTCAGGGAGCCGTCTTTTTTGATCAGCACTTCTCTTCCGGTGCCCGGGTCAATGCCGGCGGAACGCACGGCCCAGATAGCCGTAGGGCTGCCGCCATCGTAGTAACGTTCCAGGTTTTTGGAGCGGTTCTCTTTATTGAGTACATCCAGGCTATTGCCCATATTACCGTAGCGGGCATTCTCATGCTTTGCGGAAAAGTTAATGCTCCAGTTGATCCGCTCCTGCGGCCGGTACCAGGGCGACACGCTGAACATGAAGTTGTAGCCGTTGCCTACCTGTTTTCCAAGGTTGGTAAGGTAGGTGCTGGTACCAACAGAAGACGGCAGGCTGATCTTAGCCACCAGTGGGTCTGTGATACGGTTATATACATCGATGTTCAGACGCAGGCGGTTATTGATCAGAATAATGTCGGCGCCGATGTTTTTGTCCAGGGTTTTCTGCCATAACAGGTTCGGGTTACCAAATGCATCGATAATGGCGCCGATCCCGAAATCATTGACCACCCTGGTATTATAACGGTAAGTAGTAAACGACTGGTAAGTGGAGAAATTCTGGTTGCCCGGCGTACCGATAGAGCCGCGTAATTTCAGAAAATTGATCCAGGCCACTTCCTGTAACATGGGTTCTTTATGCAGGTTCCAGGATAAGCCCACTGACCAGGAGGTGGTAAAGAAATGGTTGGACCCAAATACGGAAGAGCCATCCAGGCGGAAATTCACATCGGCCATATAACGCTCATCCAGCATATAGCCTGCGTTGAGGTAGGCGCTGGTGCTACGGGTAGTAGACTCCGAAGAGGAGGACTTATCGCCCAAAGGATAACCGGTCGCAAAAGCGGGGGAAGATACGCCGGGAGGCAGCCCGATGACCCTGTACCCTTCGCCGGTATTACGAAACTGCTGGAATTTCCAACCGCCTACGGCGTTGATCTGGTGACGGTTGTTGATCAGCTTTCCATATATGGCGGTCAGCTCACCGTCGTAGTTAAAGACGGAGGTCTGTAACCCTTCATAGCTACCTCTTTCTGTGGGTACTTTTTTCAGGAAAGTAGTATGACGGGCATCTGTATATATCTCTTGTTTTCCGTCTTCTTTTGTGATCCCCAGGCGTCCTCTCACACGAAAGTCCCTGTTCAGCTCCCATTCGGCCATAAAATTGTTGACCACACTGAAATTGCGGGTCACATTATAGTTACCCAGGGAAGCATTCCACAACGGGTTGGTAGTAGTATCTGTCCCGTTTCCTCCGTCGGCGCGTTGTTCAAGATAAGGCTGCAGGCTGCCTGTTTCATCCCGTTTCCGGTAATAGGGACTCGCCTGCGCAAAATCCTGGAAAGAGCCATAGGGAGATTCTTTTGCAGTAAAGAAATTAAGGGACAGGTTATTGTTAAAACTGAGTTTTTTTCTGCGATATACCAGTTTGATATTAGCGCCGCCGATATCGCGGCCGGAGCCTTTCATGACGCCATTGATCTTTTTATAGTTGACTCCGGCGCTGTAGCGCATCTGGTTATCACCACCTTCGGCATAGAGCGAATGCCCGGTGGTAAAGCCGGTACGCACCGGCTCGCTGAGCCAGTAGGTATTTACGCCACGTTTTACTTCCGCCAGGCGCTCGCTGTAAGCTTTATCCAGTTCTTTCTGCCGCAGCTGCGAATAATCGGAGACGGACCGGAACCTTCCGGAGATGCGTTCGAATTCCAGTTTCTCCTCTGCATTCATCAGGTTATAATCATGCAGATCAGGGACGGTAACACTGTTATCTGTCGTATAATACACCCGCAGTTCACCGGGTTTCGGTTTCTTCGTTTCGATAACGATCACCCCGTTGGCGGCTTTGGAACCATAGATAGCGGTAGATGCCGCATCTTTCAGGATGGTCACGCTCTCCACACGGTTGATGTCCAGGTCTATGATGGTACGCAGGTTGGTTTCAAAACCATCGAGGATAAACAGTGGTTGGTTAGGATCCGTACCGAACTGCTCTTTCAGGCCCAGCACACTGGTTTTGCCACGTATTTCCAGGTTGGGCATCACGTTGGGATTAGAGCCCATCAGGTTATTTTCGAATACGGTAAAGGCAGGATCGAGCGAGCGAAGGCTCTGCACAATGTTCTGGTTGCCTATCTGTTTCAGTTCTTTGGCGGTGTAGGTAGAAGCAGAACCGGTAAAACTTTCTTTTGTTCGTTCATAGATGCCTGTTACCACTACCTCTTTGATCTTTGACGCGTCTTCATCGAGAATGATGTTGGAAGCGCCTCTTACCGGCACTTCCACGGTTTTATAGCCTACGAAGCTGACTACCAGCACGTCGCTGGCGCTGACAGTGATCTCAAATTTCCCCGAAGGATCGGTATGGGTGCCCTGTGGTTTTCCTTTTACCCGGATAGTGACGCCCGGTATCTGTTGCAGGTTGCCTTTGCTGTCGCGCAGGGACACAGAGCCCCTGACGCGGATGGTCTGGTCCTGTTCCTGGCGGGCCATCACCGCTACCGCCGTTGTGCGGGCAGGCGCGCTTTTTACGATCACCTGGTTTCCCACAACGGTGTACTGTACGTCGTCATGAAAGATGTCATGCAATACATTTTTCAGCACGGCGCCGTTGGCCCGGATGGTGACAGCCTGGGCTTTGTTGATCTGGCTGCCGTCGTACACAAAGTTCAGATTGGTTTGTTTTTCGATTTCTGACAGTACAACAGCTATAGGTTGGTTATTGGCTTTCACAGTTACTTTCCGGTTCAGCGGGGAAGTGTCCTGCGCTCTTGCCGGCGAAGCCGACAGGAGAATGGCAGCCATTGCCAGGGGGTGGTACATACGCATCCCGCAACGGGCAATGCACCGTAGGTAATTTTTTCTCATGGCTAAGGCGTTTTAGCTTCTGGCTAAAGCATTTTGGTTGGTAATAATGGTTCTTATGCGCTATCTCTTTATGGGCAAGTGCACATAGATCGTGTCGTTCAGTTGTTCAAATTGATAATCATATAAAGCAGTCAGTGTTTGTAATATATCCGGTAATGATTTGTTGTTGAAATTGGCATTGAGCTTACGTTCTTTGCTGATGCCCGGATCGAGCACCATGGTAACGCCGTAGGCGTCGGACAGTGCTTCGCATACTGCCTGCAGGGAGGTGTCGGTAAACTGCAGCTCCCGCGTGCGCCATGCCAGCTGGTTGTTACCGGCAGAGGTATCTGCTTTTATTTCTCCGGTGCGGGTATTGCAGGAGGCGCCCTGGCCGGCCTGCAAACGGAGGGAATGCTGCTGATGGGCTACGGCTACGCTGCCTGACAGTACATATACCTGTATAGTGGTATTGGCAGCCTTCACGTTGAAGGAGGTACCCAGCACATGGATCTGTGCCGGGCCACTCACTACGGTAAAGGGATGCACGGGATTAGTGGCAATGTCAAAAAAAGCTTCCCCCGCTATCAATTGCACTTCTCTTCCTTTTCCGGTGAAAGCAGCCGGGTATTTTACCGAGGCGTGTTTGTTCAGGTAGATTTTAGAACCGTCGGCCAACAATACAGAATCCGGCCGGCCGGTGGTGGTTTTGGCGATCCACTGTATACGATGACGGGAATACTGCCACCATCCGGCGGCGGCGATCATCAGCAACACGGCGGCGGCCCACCAGCGGCGACGCACATGCGTGAGCGGCACTACCGGGGCAGCGGCCTTCACCTGGTCCAGCAGCTGCAGGAACCGCGCGGTGGCGGCCGGCGCATCGGCCTCTTCAAAAAAAGCGGCATGCGGCGCCTGCTCCCACAGCAGGTGTACCTGCTGGTACAGCTCCCCGTGCGAGTTATCTTCCGCGAGCCAGGAGGACAGTTGTGCTTGTAATACCTCATCCTCCGGCGACTGCAGGCACAAAAGAATAAAAGAATAATGATCGGTCGGTTTGGTCATCTTACGAAAAAGGATGCGCTTTAAGCTGAGACAAATCAGCCAAAGCCTACCCCCAAGAGAAATTTGAAAATTTTTAAATTTCTAAATTTTTAAATTGAGAAGAGCCACAGCAGGAGCTTCAGGCGGCCGGCGGCTGAGATCGGCTTGTCCGGAGGGTCCAGCAGGGCTGCCTTGAGTTGACGCAGCGCGATGGTCATCTGGTTCTCCACCGTTTTTACAGACAGTTGCAGTTCATGGGCTATTTCAGCGTTCTTCAGGCCGGAGTAGCGGCTTAGTTTGAAGATACGGCGGCATTGCTCCGGCAAACGTTCCACAGCGGCATGTATCCGTTCCCGCAGTTCCTGTTCTTCCAGGAAGGTACAGAGATAACTTTCCTCCTGCAGATGCCGGATGGTATCGTGGTGGCCTTCCAGCAGCCGGTGACGCTGCAGATGGTTGATACACTGGTTGATAACGGCACGGAAAAGGTAGCTTTTAAGCGCAGCAGCATGTTCCAGGGCGAAATCTTTCTCCCACAAACGGAGAAAAACGTCCTGGACGACTTCTTCGGCCTGCTCCCGTTCCCCGAGGTATTTCCGTGCGGTGGCAAAAAGAAGGGGGTAAAAATATTCGTATACCCGGGCAAATACCGCACGGTCTCTGGCCTGCAAGCCCTGCAACACCTCTTGGCTGTATAACCCGCTAATCATAAAAAAGTAAACGTCAGAAAGGCATAAGTGGGAGCTAAGATAACCCATTACCGGGCGAAAAGGAAATTTTCAAAAAAAATGGCATTCTACCGGTCAAAAAATGAAAATATGTAAATACTTTTTATAAATTTAATGGCTTTAAAGCCATTATTCTTAAATTATAAACTTCCACGTTATGACGAACCAGATACAGCCTGAGCGCTGTTTGACCGTGATTGTAATGTCAGGGCTCTCCTCCGGGGCGCTGCCGTTTTCCACACCGACCAGTGAATAGCCGGGAATGCCATGATAACCGCCGCTACGGCCGGTTGTTATATCCCCGCTAATACCTGTTCCGGGAAACATGCACGCAGATTAAATGTTATGGACGGTACCGGAATATTGCCTGTAGCTGTTATCTTGCCTTTTGATCCGGCACAGCCCAGGCGCAACGCGATTTGAAACTAAAAACGAGAACCTAAACAATATTTTGAAGATGAACCGTAAGTTAAGAATGGGAATGATCGGCGGTGGAAAGGATGCCTTTATCGGCGCTATTCACCGTATTGCGGCCAATATGGATGGCCTGATAGAACTGGTAGCCGGTGCCCTCAGCATCAACAATGAAGTAGCGGTAGAATCCGGTAAAATGCTGTTCCTCGATCCGGAACGCACCTACCTCGATTTTAAGACCATGCTGCAGAAAGAAGCCGCTATGCCGGCCGACAAGCGCCTCGATTTCGTGACCATCGTCACGCCTAACTTCGCTCACTTTGAACCAGCTATGATGGCGCTGGACCTGGGCTTCAACGTGGTGATCGAAAAACCGATCACTTTCTCCCTGGAAGAAGCCAAACAACTACAGGCCAAGGTGGAAGCCACCGGCCTCACTTTGCTGCTCACCCACACCTACACCGGTTACCCCATGGTAAAACAGGCGCGCCAGATGGTAAAAGACGGCGCACTCGGCAAGATCCGCAAAGTATGGGTGGAGTATCCCCAGGGATGGCTCAGCAAAATGAGCGAGCGGGAAGGCAATGCGCAGGCAGCCTGGAGAACAGATCCCAAAAAATCCGGTAAGGCAGGCGCTATGGGCGATATCGGTACCCACGCCGCCAACCTGGCAGAATATATCAGCGGCGCCAAAATTGAAAAACTGTGCGCCGACCTGAACATCATGGTCCCCGGCCGTGCCCTTGATGACGACGGCGCTGTGCTGCTGCGCTTCGACAACGGCGCCGCGGGCGTGCTGATGGCCTCCCAGGTGGCTGCCGGTGAAGAAAACGCCCTGAAAATCCGCATATACGGAGAAAAAGGCGGCCTCGAATGGGCACAGCATGAACCCAACACCCTGCTGGTGAAATGGCTCGACAAACCCACAGAGATCTATCGCGCCGGCGGCGGATACTCCTTCCAGTCCAGCTACATGACCCACAACACCCGCACCCCGGGCGGCCATCCGGAAGGATACCTCGAAGCTTTCGGTAACCTGTACCGCAACTTCGCACAGACCCTCTCGGCAAAAATTGACGGCGTACAACCGGCACCGGAGTCGCTCGACTTCCCCAGCGTGGAAGACGGCGTGCGTGGCATGGCGTTCATCGACAACGTGGTACGCTCCTCACAAAGCGACGCCAAATGGACAAATTTCGAAATTTAATATACCACCGCTAACTAGTACGATTATATGAAAACGATCAAAGGTCCTGGTATATTCCTGGCGCAGTTCATGGGAGATGAAGCGCCCTTCAACAGTCTGAAATCCATCTGCGAATGGGCAGCCTCCATCGGTTTCAAAGGCGTACAGATCCCCTCCTGGGACACCCGCCTGATAGACCTGCAAAAGGCGGCAGAGAGTAAGACCTACGCAGACGAAATAAAAGGTATCGTCAACGCCGCAGGCCTGGAAATCACAGAACTGAGCACCCACCTGCAAGGGCAGCTGGTGGCCGTTAACCCGGCTTTCACGGAAATGTTCGATGGCTTCGCACCGGCACAGTACCACAATAATCTGCAGGCCCGCACCGAATGGGCGGTCAACCAGCTGAAATATGCTGCCAAAGCCAGCCGCAACCTGGGCCTCAACGCCCACGCTACCTTCAGCGGCGCGTTGCTGTGGGCGCCCGCCATGTACCCCTGGCCTCAACGGCCGGCAGGACTGGTGGAAGCCGGTTTCGCAGAACTGGCCAAACGCTGGCTGCCTATCCTCAACGAGTTCGATGCCAACGGTGTGGACGTATGCTACGAAATACACCCCGGCGAAGACCTTCACGACGGCGCCAGCTATGAACGTTTCCTTGAGGCAACCGGCAACCACGCCCGGGCCTGCCTCCTGTACGATCCCAGCCACTTCGTGCTGCAATGCCTCAACTACCTGGAATATATCGATATTTACCATGAGAAAATAAAAGCCTTCCATGTAAAAGACGCGGAATTTAATCCCACCGGCCGCTCCGGCGTATACGGCGGATTCCAGTCCTGGATAGACCGTCCCGGCAGATTCCGCTCCCTCGGCGACGGACAGGTGGACTTTAAATCCGTGTTCAGTAAACTCACCCAATACGATTTTGCCGGTTGGGCCGTTATGGAATGGGAATGCTGCATGAAACATCCGGAAGACGGTGCCCGTGAAGGCGCTCCGTTTATCAAAAATCATATCATCCGCGTCACCGAAAAAGCCTTCGACGACTTCGCCGGCGCCGCCACAGATGACGCATTCAACAAACGGGTGTTGGGCATTTAGGAATTTTCGAATTTAGTTATTTAGATATTTTGACTTGGTGAGACAGGTCAAGATCAATAAGGAAGCTATCGGATAAATCAATAAAACATATTCATCCACCTGAAAAATAACACAGGCAGAAACATAAACAACAAACACCAATCAAATAATCAAATAAAAAAATAAAAAAATAACGAAATGAAAAAGAGGTTACTGGCACCGTTGGTATTAACCGCGCTGTTTTTTGCAGCTTGCGGCGGAGGTGAGAAAAAAGCTGATCAACAAACTGACAAACCCGCACAGGAAAACAATGCCGTGGATAACTCAATGGTATCTCCTGGTGCAGACAAGCCGGCCAGCAAAGGCGAACAACTGATGGCGCAAAGCGATTGCAAAACCTGCCACAAAGAAGAAATCAAAGTAATCGGACCCGCCCTGAAAGACATCGCCGGCAAATATCCCAACACACCTGAAAATGTGGATAAACTGTCCGACAAAATCATCAAAGGTGGTTCCGGCAACTGGGGCGAAGTAGCCATGCTCCCGCATCCGAACATCTCCAAAGAAGATGCAAAGGAAATGGTACAGTACATCCTGTCTGTAGGAAAATAATGGCTTTTCCATCATCATTCAATCATAGTAAATGAAAAAAATCATCATCGGAGCCTTTATGCTGGGCGCTATCACCGGCGCCACAGCGGTAAAGGCACAGAAAGTAAATAGCCTCTCTGCCAAAGAGAAAAAGGAAGGATGGCAGCTGCTGTTCGATGGTAAAACCACCAACGGATGGCATACCTACCTGAAAGATGCTGCCAGCCCCGCGTGGAAAGTGGTGGACGGCGCACTCGAATTTGACGTGGACGCCAAAAAAACCGGCGCCCCCGGCGGTGACCTCGTTACCAACGGCGAATACGAAAACTACGAGCTGAGCATCGACTGGAAAATTTCAGAAGGCGGCAACAGCGGCATCATCTTCAGCGTACATGAAGATCCTGAATTCAAAGCTACTTATCTCACCGGCCCTGAAATGCAGGTGCTCGATGATGATAAACACCCGGATGGAAAAATCAACAAACACAACGCCGGCGACCTCTACGACCTCGTAAAATCCTCACAGAAAGCGGTGAAAGCCGTAGGTCAGTGGAACACTGCCAAAATTGTGAAAAAAGATGGCCATCTTTCCCTCTGGCTCAACGGCGTAAAAACCGTGGAAACAACCATGGGCACCCCTGAATGGGACGCACTGGTAGCCAACAGCAAGTTTAAAGACTGGAAAGGCTTTGGAAAATATGCCAAAGGCCACATAGCCCTCCAGGACCACGGCAACAAGGTATGGTACCGTAATATCAAATTAAGAGTGCTGTAATCTTTTTTCGGATACATTTTTTTTGACAAAGGCGCAAGGCAGTAAAGAACAACTTTTCCCTGCCCTGCGTCTTTTGCTTTTGGATGCTAACTACCACGACATGAGAACATTTACCGCGTTTATTACACTCTTGCTGGCCGCCTCCCTCTGCGCGCAGGCCGGCAAAAAACACAAGACCAAAAAAGTACTGGTCTTCTCAAAAACAAAAGGCTTCCGCCACGATTGTATTCCCGTCGCCAAAGCCGCGATCATGCAGCTGGGTAAAGACAACGGCTTCGAAGTGGATACCACAGAAGACGCCAGCGCCTTTACCAGCGCCAACCTGAAGAAATACGCCGCCGTTATCTTCAGTTGCACCACCGGCGACGTGCTGGACAGCGCCCAGCAGGTGGCCTTCCAGCAATATATCCACAAAGGCGGCGGCTGGATGGGCATCCACGCAGCCACCGACACGGAATATGACTGGCCATGGTACAACAAACTGGCCGGCGCCTGGTTTCTCAGCCACCCGAAACAACAACAGGCCACCCTCCGCGTCACAGACCACAACCATCCCGCTACCCGCCACCTGCCGGATGAATGGGTGCGCAAAGACGAATGGTATAACTTCAAAGACCTTAACCCGGACGTGCACGTGCTGATCAAAATAGACGAGTCCACCTATGAAGGCGGCAAAAACGGCGACAATCATCCCATGTGCTGGTACCACGACTTTGAAGGCGGTCGCGCTTTCTATACCGAAATGGGCCATACCAAAGAATCTTACCAGGACACCGTATACCTGCAACACCTGCTGGGTGGCATTCAGTATACCATGGGCAACAAAAAAGCTAACTAAACAACCCAATGAAGCAAACCATTAAACTCTTTCTGCTGCTGGCTTTAGTCGCCACTGCAGGCTGTAACAAATCGCGCCCCGGGCAGCCGAAGGTGCTGGTATTTACCAAAACCACCGCTTTCCGCCACGCCTCCATCCCTGCCGGCATCGCCGCCATGCAGAAGCTCGGAAAAGAAAACGGCTTCGTAGTGGACACCACCGAAAATGCCGACCGTTTTAATGAAGACTCTCTGCAGCAATACGCTGCCGTGATCTTCCTGAACACCACCGGCGACGTGCTCAATACCGCACAGGAAGCGGACTTCGAAAGATATATCCAGGCCGGCGGCGGATACGTAGGCGTACACGCCGCTACCGACACAGAATACGAATGGGGCTGGTACAATCACCTGGCCGGCGCCTATTTCCTCAGCCATCCTCCGGGCACACACAAAGCTACCGTGGAAGTGGTCAACAAATCATTCCCGGCTACCGCCGGACTGCCGGACAAATTCGAACATACAGACGAATGGTACAACTTTAAAAAGAGAGATACCACCACCACTATATTGATGAAGGTAGATGAGAAAACCTACGAAGGCGGCACCATGAACAACGACCACCCGGTGAGCTGGTACCATGAGTACGACGGCGGCCGCGCTTTCTACACAGCGCTCGGCCATACCGAAGAAAGCTATTCCGACAGCCTGTTCCTGAAACATGTGCTCGGTGGTATCCAATACGCCATTGGCAAAAATCTGGTGCTCGACTACAGCAAAGCTACCACGCTGCGCACACCGGATGAAAACCGCTTCACCAAACAAGTGCTCACCTCCGGCCAGTTCTTCGAACCTACGGAGATGACCATCCTGCCCAATCTCGACATCCTCGTGGCACAACGCCGCGGTGAACTGTTGCTCTACAAACAGGCTGATAAAACACTCACGCAGGTAGGCTTTCTGAAAGTGTATCATAAAACAGACGTGCCCAACGTCAACGCAGAAGAAGGTTTCCTCGGCCTCGCCGCCGATCCGGACTACAAAGACAACCACTATATCTATGTGATGTATTCTCCCATAGACACCTCCGTCAACCGCCTGTCCCGCTTTAAGTTTGAAAACAACCAGCTGGACATGTCGTCCGAGAAAGTGGTGCTGCAGTTTTATTCCCAGCGTAACATCTGCTGCCATACCGGCGGTTCCATCGCCTTCGGGCCGGATAAACTGCTGTACGTGTCCACCGGCGACAATACCACTCCCTTCGATGAAGCAGGCCAGAAATACGTGAGTAACGGTTACGGACCTACGGACGACCGCCCCGGCCACGAACAGTATGATGGCCGCCGCTCTTCTGCCAATACCAATGACCTGCGCGGCAAGGTACTGCGTATCAAAGTAGCGCCCGACGGCTCCTACAGCATACCGGAAGGAAACCTGTTCCCCAAAGGCACTGCCGGCACCCGCCCGGAGATATATGCCATGGGCACCCGCAACCCCTACCGTATCTCCATAGACCGGAAAACCGGTTACCTTTATTGGGGAGAAGTAGGTCCGGATGCCAATAACGACGATCCTAACCGCGGCCCCCGCGGCTATGATGAAGTTAACCAGGCCAAAAAGCCGGGCAACTACGGCTATCCCATGTTCATCGCCGATAATAAACCGTACCACGCCTATAATTACGAAACAGGCGAAACCGGTCCGGCGTACGATCCCAAAAAACCTGTCAACAACTCCCGTAACAATACCGGTATCAAAGAACTGCCGCCAGCGGTGCCGGCCTTTATCTGGTACCCCTACGGCAAATCCGATGAATTCCCCATTGTAGGCAGCGGCGGCCGCAATGCCGAAGCCGGTCCGGTATACTACAGCGAATTTTATCCGAAAGAAACCCGTTTCCCGGATTACTATAACGGCAAACTGTTCATCTACGACTGGATACGCGGCTGGATCATGGCCGTGACCATGGACAAAAACGGCGATTTCTCCAAGATGGAACGCTTTATGCCCGGCACTAAACTGAATGCCCCGATAGACATGGAAATGGGCCCTGACGGCCGTTTGTACGTACTGGAATACGGCAATGGCTGGTTCAGCAAAAATCCGGACGCTGCGCTGGCACGTATCGACTACAACGGCGGCAACCGTGCACCGAAAGCAGAGATACATAGCACCCAGCTGACCGGCGCGCTGCCGTTTAAAGTGAAACTGTCTGCCGAAGGCTCCATAGATCCTGACGGAGACAAACTCACTTACCTCTGGTATTTTGGTAACGGTACTAAAAAAGAAACGACCGAACCATTTGTGGAAGTGACCTACACCACCGCCGGCGAATACAATGCCTACGTGGAAGTACAGGACGGTAAAGGCGGCAAAACAAAAAGTAAAGACATCGCACTGTATGCCGGCAACGAAACACCGCAGGTGAACATTACCTTACAAGGCAACCAGATGTTCTACTTCCCGGGCAAACAGGTACGTTATGCCGTGACCGTTAGTGATAAAGAAGATGGCAACAGCGCCGACGGCAAACTCGACGCCAGCAATATTTTCGTAAAAGCGGATTATGTACAGGGCAGCGATAAAGCAGCCATGCCACAGGGCCACCAGATCGTTACCGGCGCCATCGCAGGTAAAAACATCATGGAAGTATCTGACTGTAAAACCTGTCACAAACCGGATGAAAAATCTATCGGTCCTTCTTTCAAACAAATTACAGAGAAGTACCAGAACGATCCCGCAGCACCTGATGCGCTGGCGAAAAAAATCATCAACGGTGGCGGTGGCGTATGGGGCGAAACAGCCATGTCGGCCCACCCGGGCATCTCCAACGGAGAAGCGCACCAGCTGGTGGAATACATCTTCTCTTTAGGCGGCAACGCTCCTAAAATTGCCTCCCTGCCCGTTACCGGCAGCCTGGACCCAACGCTGGGCAACGAACTGAAAGACAACGGCGTGTTACTGCTGCTGGCCAGCTACACCGATAAAGGCGCTGCCGGCATTAAACCCATCACAGGCAGCGCAGCAGCACAACTGCTCAATCCAAGGCTCCCTGCTGCCGGCTACAGCAAAGCAGATGGCGTCTCCACCTTTGAGGTCAACGGAATGAAATTGCTCATCCCCGCCACTGCCAACGGATGGGTAGTGTACAATGACCTCGATCTGACCAACGTTAACGGCCTGGATGTGACCTACATGGTGCAGGACCCGCAACAACAAGGCTTTATCGTAGAGGCCTTCCTGGACAACGCCAACGGTACCCGTTTGGGAGAAACCACCATCGGCCCCGGCGCTCAGGCCAAAGTACCCAACAAAGCCGGTATCAGCTTTACGCCGGTGACAGATGGCAAAAAACATCATCTCTATTTTAAAATCAGACCCACCGATCCGGGTAAACAGGTGCCGCTGGGCATTGTTTCGTTTACGCTGCGCGGTTAACATAAAAGAAAGGAGGTCTCAACGGCCTCCTTTCTTTTTGAGATAGCTATGCCAACTAAAAGGCCCCTGCTAATCGCGCAGGGGCCTTCGCTTTATGCATTCGAACGGGTCACTTGTTCGGTTTGTTGCTCATATAAAACGTCATATTTCCACCCTCCATTATTTCACTATGACGGATGTACAGCCGGTCCAGCGGCTTACCGTTCAACAGCACCTTCTGCACATATACGTTTCTATCACTTTGATTTTTCACATCGATAACAAACGTTTTGCCGTTCTCCAGCTGCAGGGTGGCTTTATCTACCGCCGGGCTTCCCAGCGCATACTGGTCTGATCCCGGGCATACCGGGTAAAATCCGAGGGAGCTGAAGATATACCATGCGCTCATCTGGCCGCAGTCGTCGTTGCCGCCGAGACCATCAGGACCGGGGTGGTACATCTTTTTCAGGATCATGCGCACGCGTTCCTGCGTTTTCCACGGATAGCCGGTCCAGTTATAGAGATAAGCCACATGATGCGAAGGTTCGTTACCATGTACATAGTTACCGATGATACCATCACGGGTGATGTCTTCTGTTTCGGCGAAGTACTTGTCCGGCAGGTGCATGGTGAACAGTGAATCCAGATGTTGCGTGAATTGTTTTTTCCCTCCCATCATGGTGATCATATCGTCGGGATTGTGCGGCACATAGAGGCTGTAGTTCCAGGCATTGCCTTCAATGAAGCCCTGGTCGTGTGTCTGCAAAGGATCGAAGGCCGCCTTGAAAGTGCCGTCGCTCAGGCGGGGACGCATAAAGCCCGAGGCTTTATCATATACATTTTTGTAGTTGGCCGCCCGTTTGATAAACTCATCGTAAAGGTCCGTCCTGCCCAGCTTTTTAGCTACCTGCGCAATGCACCAGTCGTCATAGGCATATTCCAGTGTTTTGGAAACGGAGGAACCATTTTTATCTTCCGGTACATACCCCATGTCCATGTAATAACCCAAGCCGTCGTATGTGCGATGGCGTGCCGTAGTTACGCAGGCTTCCAGCGCCTTGTTCACATCAAAGGGAGCATTGCCTTTCATGATGGCGTCTGCAATGACGGATACGCTGTGATAACCGATCATACACCAGTTTTCGTTGGCATAATGCGACCATACCGGCAGCATGTGCTGTACGCTCTGCTCATAATGATGCAGCATAGACTGTATCATGTCCGCGTTCCGCCGCGGTTGCACCACGTTAAAAAGCGGGTGCAAGGCACGATAGGTATCCCATAAAGAGAAAGTAGTATAATTCGTGTATCCGTTGGCGGTATAATTGTTCTGGTCCAGGCCGCGATATTGTCCATCTACATCCATATAGGTAGTCGGATTCACAAATGCATGGTACATGGCGGTGTAGAAGTTCTCCTTCTCTTCGCGGCTGCGGGAGGCAATCTGTATTTTGTTCAGCTCTTTAGTCCACAGCGCCTGTCCTTCCTGCTTTACCTGGTCAAAGTCCCAGCCGGGGATTTCTGTCTGCAGGTTTTTGAGCGCGCCGGCAGTGCTCACCGGTGAGATAGCGAATTTTATTTTTATTTTTTCTCCCGCTGTTGTGTTGAAGTCGAAGTACGCCCTTATCTGGCGGCCTGCCATTTCAGGGAAATTTTTTGTCTGGTCGAATTTGCGGTAAAAGCCCTTGTATACATCGCTGGTATAATTATGATGGCCATATTCTTTAAAGGGTTTGGAAAACGTCATGGCGAAATAAACGGTGCGGGTACGCGCCCAACCGCTGGTTTGCCGGTAGCCGGTAATCAGCGTATCATTTTCTACCCGTACAAAAGTCCATACGTTTTTATTGGAGTAGTTATAGATACCGGACATCAGGTCCAGGATGATGTGCGATTGATCTGAAGCAGGGAAGGTATACTGATGAAAGCCCACACGGTTGCTGGCAGTAAGTTCGGCAAGGATGTTGTCATCTTCCAGTTTTACTTTGTAATAGGCTGGTTCCGCTACTTCGGTGCTATGAGAAAACCTGCTGCGGTAGCCGTTTTCCGGATGATCTGCCGTTCCGGGGTTTAGCCGCAGGGTGCCGGTAGCAGGCATGATGAGGAAATCGCCCAGGTCGGAGTGACCGGTGCCGCTGAAGTGGGTATGACTGAAACCCACGATGGTTTTATCCTCATATTGATAACCTGCGCAGTATTTGTAGACATCCTTGTTGTATCTGCCGTTCATCTCATAGGAAAGCGTGTCTGTTTCGGGGCTGAGCTGTACAGCGCCGAAAGGTACGGTAGGACCGGGATAGGTATGTCCCATGCGTTGTGTGCCGGTAATCGGCTTCACGTAGGACAGCACATTCTCCTGCGCCCGGAGGGAAGTACCGATACAGCAGAGTATCGATAAGAAAATAATCCTGTTGGTCATGGGTATCAGTTTAAAACGTGTCTGGAAAAATGTTACATCCCGAAGAATCGGGATGAATTATTTACAGTGAACAATGAAATTCTTCTATATCGTTTTACTTATTAGCTGTTGAATAAGAGTACGGGAAAGCCGCTGGCTGCGTACCTCTTGTTTTTTCGGGAGTGGCGCCCATACGGAACACCAGCTTACCGCCTTTCTGCAGGTCCTGGTGGCTGATCCAGTTTTTCGTATAGGGCTGACCGTTTAGTGCCGTCTGTTGCACATACAGGTTTTTAGCACTGTTGCCTGGCGCTTCGATCACCATTTTTTTGCCGTCTTCCAACGTCATGGTGAGTTTGGCGAACAGGGGAGTACCCAATACATATTGTTGTGTGCCGGGGCATACCGGGTAGAAGCCCATCGCAGAGAATACGTACCAGGCGGAAGTTTGCCCGTTGTCTTCGTCGCCGCAATAGCCATCAGGCGTAGCTTTATACAGGCGTTCCATTACCTGACGGATCCAGTACTGGGTTTTCCAGGGCTGGCCGGCATAGTTATAGAGATAGATCATATGCTGGATCGGCTGGTTACCGTGCGCATACTGGCCCATGTTCATGATCTGCATCTCGCGGATTTCGTGGATCACGGTGCCATAGTAGCTTTCATCATATACAGGCGCCATTTTGAAAACGGAATCCAGCATGTTGGCGAAAGATTCGCGGCCTCCCATCAGGTTAGCCAGTCCCTGTACATCGTGGAACACAGACCAGGTGTAATGCCAGCTGTTGCCTTCGGTGAAAGCATCGCCCCATTTGAACGGATTGAACGGTGTCTGGAAACGGCCGTCTTTATTTTTACCGCGCATCAGTTTTGTTTCCGGGTCGAACAGGTTGCGGTAGTTCTGGGAACGTTTGGCAAAACGGGCTATTTCTTCCTTCGGCCTGTTCAGCGCTTTGGCCAGCTCGTAGATGGTAAAGTCGTCGTAGGCGTATTCCAGCGTACGGGCGGCATTTTCGTTCACGTCCACATCGTAGGGAACGTACCCCAGTTCATTGTAGTATTTCACGCCTTTGCGGCCAACGGAAGAGAGCGGGCCTTCGTTTTCCGTGTTTTTCAGGATCGCTTCGTACAGGGTATTGATATCGTAACCACGGATACCTTTTAGGTAAGCGTCAGCAATGAGGGAAGCCGAGTTGGAGCCGATCATACAGTCGCGGTGACCGGGGCTGGCCCATTCGGGCAGCCAGCCGCTTTCCTTGTAGGAATTGGCCAGGCCCTCCATGATATGTGCGCTGAGGGAGGGATACATCAGCGTGAAGAAAGGATGTACCGCGCGGAAGGTATCCCAGAAACCGTTGTCGGTGAACATATAGCCAGGCAGCACCTGTCCGTTGAACGGGCTGTAGTGTACCACTTCGTTTTTCGCATTGATTTCATAAAATTTGCGGGGGAACAGCATGGTCCTGTACAGGGAAGAGTAGAAGGTGCTTACCTGATCGGAAGTACCGCCTTCCACTGACAGGCGGCCCAGCTCCTTGTTCCAGCTGTCTTTTGCTTTCTGACGGGTCACGTCGAAGCCGTCTTTACCTACTTCACGCTGGAGGTTGAGCTCCGCCTGTTCAAAGCTGATAAAGGAGGAGGCTGTTCTGGCCACTACCTGTTCGCCTTTTCGTGTTTTGAAGCCCACTACGGCACCGGCATGGTCTGCCTGCAATTCCAGCTGGTCTTTCAGCAGGGTGGAATCGCGCCATGCGGTGGCCACAGTGAACGGTTTATCAAAATAGATAACAAAATAGTTTTTGAAGTTGGAGGGAACACCACCGCTGTTTTTGGTGGTATACCCCATGATCTTTTGTTCTTTGGGCAGGATCTTAATATAGGATCCCTTATCAAATGCATCCACTACTACAAAAGCGCTGTCAGTGGAAGGGAAGGTAAAACGCAGTTGCGCTGCGCGTTCTGTAGGCGTTATTTCAGTCGTCACGTCCGCATCTGCCAGGTATACGCTATAATAGTAGGGCTTCGCTACTTCTGTTTTATGGGAGAACCAGCTGGCTCTTTTGTGCTGATCAAATTTCAGTTTACCCGTAACCGGCATGATGGCAAACTGGCCATAGTCGTTGATCCACGGAGAAGGCTGGTGCGTTTGTTTAAAGCCCCTGATTTTGTCGGCCGTATATTGATAGGCCCATCCGTTGCCCATGGCGCCTGTTTGCGGCATCCAGAAGTTCATGCCCCAGGGCAGCGCGATAGCAGGATAGGTGTTACCGTTTGACAGGCTTACTTTAGAATCGGTGCCCATCAGGGTATTGACCCATTCCACCGGTTCAGCCACTTTGTATACTGTTTGGCTCTGTGCGCCATGCAGGCACAGTAAAGCAGCGGCCAGCATTCCAACTTTTTTCATATGGTGTTGTTGTTTCTTCGTAAAGCAATATCCGCCAACAGCGGCGCAGGAACTATGATGTTCAGCAGCGGCCGGATATTTTCCCGCTTCGCCAGCCGGTATTGTTTTACGCGCAATTATTAGAAAAATCGATTTAGCATCTGTACAGAAAAAAAAGATTCACAGAATCCTTTGTCTGTTTCCAGGCCTTCCCAACGCACTTTCCTTCCCGGAAACAGTTTTTAAATGTATACATATTTTTGGATCTATCGCAGGTATCGTCCTTTTTTTTACCGGAAAAGGGATAAACGGCGTGGCCCGGCTGTTCCCCGACACCCGGAAGGAGCGTCCCGAGGGGAGCTGCGGCCGGCTATTTCACAAACTGATACAGCAGGCTATTCCCACGCATACAATAAACCCTCAGGGTGATTCCCCTACCGATGCTTAACAGGTATTCTTCATGCGCCACAGGCTAAAGCACGTTTCCGGGAAGCCCGCCATGCCCTGCATCATAATCCGTCATTGCACTACCCGGGCTTCATACGGACCCGGGTTACGCCGATCCCCGCACAATAAACCGTCCCGGCAGCTCTACCGCCGGATTTTTGACAGGCGCCGGCTTTTTGCCCAGTTGCTGCATCAGCATGGCGATCGCGGTTTTAGCGATGCCTTCTATCGGTTGTTCTATCACAGAGATGCCCGGCGGATACAGCCGGAAAATATCATGGTCGTCGAAACAGATCACCGACAGGTCGTCAGGCATGCGGAGGCCCAGACTGGCAATGGCTTCCAGGCCGAGGATACCGAGATAGTTGGTGGCAAAAAATATCGCTTCGAGATCGGGATTGCTCTCAATGAACTGCCGCATCTCGCGGAGGGCGTCCTCCCTGAGTTTATGATATTTCAGGTGCAGCACATGTTTTTTACGCAGGGGCAGCTGATGCTCTTTAAGGGTGGATACATAACCCCGCAGGCGTTCCTGCAACTGTATCAGTTTCACGTCTACCGTTACAAAGGCGATACGGGTGAACCCCTTTTCGATCAGGTGTTTCATGCCCTGCTGTACGCCTCCGAAATTATCAATCAGCACATAAGGCGCTTTGATAGCCGGGAAATAGCTGTCCATCAGCACAACAGGCTTATGATGCTGTACCAGCTGCTGTATTTCTTTTTCCATACCGGGCGCAGGAGTAATCAGATAGCCGTCCACCATCTGCCGGCCGAGCATCCGTATCAGCTCTCCACCTTTCTGGGCGTTGTTTTCCGTGCTGCAGTACACTACGTTATAGCCCATCAGTTCGGCTTCCGTTTCAATGGTTTTAGCCAGGCTGGCGAAGAAACTGCCGGAGATACTTTCCACTATCAGTCCAAGTGTTTTGGATTGTCCGGTGCGCAGATTGACCGCCACCCGGTGGGGCTCGTAACCAGATTTTTCCACTACCTGCATAATTTTGGCCGCCACCTCATCCCGTATCCGCATCTGTTTCCCCTTCCCGTTGAGTACAAAAGATACTGTAGAAGGTGCCACACCGGCCATTTTAGCGACATCCTTGAGCGTAAGTCTCTTCATTCGTGCTTGTTAGTTTGATTGGTTTTCCGTTACATCGCCGCCTAAAATTACAGGTTTGGTTGCCGGGTATGGGAAGGGATGCACGGGGCCGGAAATTACAAAAAACTGTTAAAACATTTCAAACTCTCCCTAAAATGGGTATCTTACAGCAGCACGGCCGGGCATGTGGATACTATCAGCCTGCAATATGCGTTATACAAATATTAGTAAAATATAAGTACCGGCGTATCTGCCAATTACAACTGGTTTGTAGCCAACTTGACCTTTTAATACGCAATATGAAGCAACTCACCCATCTTACTGATCCTGTTTACGTTAAACCTGCACGGGAGACTGTGTTCGACAGGCTTTTCAAGTCTATGATCCGTGACGAGCGTGATCTTCCCTTTGTATACCTTACCTTAAAAATTACTTTCACCCTCTGGCCGCTGGCTATTCTGATGTACTGGCCGGGTGTCAATAACTGGCTTTGGTGGACCGCCGCCATTGCCTACCAGTTCTTTAACAACATTACCTTCAAAGGCCCTTTTGGCCTGATGCTGCACTGCACCAGCCACCGTGCCTTCTTTGAAAAGAAATACGGTTTTCTCAACAACTACCTTCCCTGGGCGATAGGTCCGCTGTTTGGACAAACACCGGAATCCTACTACTCCCATCATATCGGGATGCACCACCCGGAAAACAATATGCCGGACGATGACAGTTGTACCATGATGTACCAACGCGACTCCTTCCGGGGATTCCTGCATTATCTCTGGTCTTTCGTGACTTTCGGCGTTTACGACACTGCCAAATACCATATCCGGAAAAAAAGGAATAAACTGATGGTGAAGCTGGTCCGTGGCGAAATGTTGTTTATCGGCGCCTGTGTAGGCCTCTCCTTCATTAATTTCCCGGCCACCTTTGTGGTGTTCATCCTGCCCTTTATTATCTCCCGTATTATCATGATGGTGGGCAACTGGGCGCAGCACGCTTTTATTGACGCTGAGGATCCTGACAACAGCTACAAAAACAGTATTACCTGCATCAATACCAAATACAACCATAAATGCTGGAATGATGGTTATCATATCAGTCACCACGTAAAACCCAGCATGCACTGGACAGAACATCCGGTGTATTTCCGTAAAACGCTGGATGAATATATTTCCAACGACGCCATCGTATTTGACGGCATCCACTTCCTGCATGTATGGTTATGGCTGATGACCAAACGTTATGACCTGCTGGCCAAACATTTTGTCAACATCGGCGACAGGTTTCAGACAGACGCGGAAATCATCTCATTCCTGAAGCAACGTACCCTGCGCATCAATACCGTACCTGAGACTGCCGCTGCGGCCGCTGCATAAATGCCTGCGCTATTATATTACTGTTGATATAACACAAGTGCCCTGTCCACCAGCAGGGCACTTGCCTTTTCAGGACTGCTAACCGGGCTTTTTCCCCTTGCCGGATGGCAAAAATTAACACTTTATAACATTCTCCCCTTTTCCGGCACTGCTCCATACACCCTAAAAACCGCTACCATACTGAATTTATATCGAAAAAGAGAAAGTTATGCCATATAATCTTAATGAATATGATTATCTATAACAATAAGTAACTAAATTTGCGCTCTAACTTTTTTTATTAAAGTAAAAAATATGCGTACTGTTACACTGAAAAGGGTTGTGGTTACCGGCATGGGAGCGCTAACACCTATCGGGAATGATGTAAACACTTTTTGGAGCAATCTGAAGGCAGGCGTGAGCGGCGCCGGGCCCATCACAAAATTTGACACCACAGCGTTCAAAACCAAATTTGCCTGTGAAGTCAAAGGTTTTGATGTGGAAAAATATATGGAAAAGAAGGAGGCCCGCAAAATGGACAACTTCACGCAGTACGCGATGGCAGCTGCCCATGAAGCGGTAGCAGACGCCGGCCTCGACAAGGAAGGAATTGACAAAACCAAAATAGGCGTGATCTGGGCTTCCGGAAACGGCGGCATGCTCACGTTCGAAGAACAGATCGTTGAATTTACCCAGGCCAACTTTGTGCCTAAGTTCAACCCGTTCTTTATTCCCAAGCTGATCTGCGATATCGCGGCAGGACAGATCGCCATGAAATACGGTTTCATGGGTATCAACTTCTGCACCGTGTCTGCCTGCGCTTCTTCTTCCAGCGGCCTGGTAGACGCTTTCAACTATATCCGGCTCGGTAAGGCCAACGCCATCGTTGCCGGCGGTTCCGAAGCACCCGTAACACGTGCAGGCATCGCAGGCTTTAACGCCCTCAAAGCGCTGTCTACCCGCAATGAAGATCCGGAACACGCTTCCCGCCCGTTCGATACAGAACGTGACGGCTTCGTAATGGGTGAAGGCGCCGGCGCTATCGTCCTCGAAGAATACGAACACGCTATCGCCAGAGGTGCTACCATCTACGGTGAAATGATCGGCGGCGCCATGACCTGCGACGCCTACCACCTCACCGCCACCCACCCTGAAGGCCTCGGTGCCAGACTGGGTATGGAACAGGCACTGGAAGACGCCGGCGTAAGCACTACCGACGTAGACTATATCAACTCCCACACCACCTCCACACCGGTAGGCGACGTGAGCGAGCTGAAAGCCATCGTAGCGGCCTTCGGTGACCACGCTGAAAAAGTAAATATCAGCGCCACCAAGTCCATGACCGGCCACCTGCTGGGCGCTGCCGGCGCTATCGAGGCCATCGCCTGCATCAAAGCCACACAGGAAGATATCGTTCCTCCCACCATCAACACCACCGTGCTGGGCGAAGGTATCCCTACCAACCTGAACCTCACCCTGGGTAAAGCACAAAGCCGTCCGGTAAATATTGCCATGAGCAATACCTTCGGTTTCGGCGGCCACAACGCCATCGTGGTATTTAAAAAATATACCAAATAAGCAGGTAACTGCTCAGAAATAGCTGTCAGCGAAGATCTTCCAAAAAAGGTCTTCGCTGCTCTTTTTTTATGCCCCTTCAATTCGTAATTATGGCGTAGCTTAGTAGTTTAATATTATGGCAAAGAAAAAAGAGAATGTAACCGCCGCTCCCGCTCCGGAAATCATAGCAGATGACCAGATTGAAGTATTTGGCGCACGGGAGCATAACCTGAAAAACCTCGACCTGCAGTTGCCCAAAAATAAGCTGGTTGTCATCACCGGCATCAGCGGAAGTGGAAAATCCTCCCTGGCTTTTGATACAATATATGCTGAAGGACAACGCCGTTACATGGAAAGTTTTTCCGCTTATGCCCGCCAGTTTATCGGCGATATGGAAAGACCTGATGTGGACAAAATCACCGGCCTTTCGCCCGTTATTTCCATAGAACAAAAAACCACCAACAAAAACCCGCGCTCTACAGTAGGCACCATCACGGAAATCTATGACTTCCTCCGCCTGCTCTTCGCCCGCGCCGGCCAGGCATACTCCTACAATACCAACAAGCGCATGACGCGCTTCTCGGAAGAAGAAATACAGGAGCATATTTTCAAACACTATCCCAAAAAGAAACTCGTGATCCTCGCACCTATGGTGCGCGGCCGTAAAGGGCACTACCGCGAACTGTTTGAACAGGTACGCAAACAGGGCTATCTCAAAGTACGGGTGGATGGCGAAATACTCGACCTGAAAGAAAGAATGCAGGTAGACCGCTACAAGATCCACGATATCGAACTGGTGATAGACCGCATACAGGTGCAGGAAGATGCCCGCACCCGCATCAGCCAGAGCGTGCAGAAAGCCCTTACCATGGGCAAAGGCCTCCTGTTTGTCATGGATAACGATACCAACAAGGTAAGCCAGTACAGCAAACAGCTGATGTGTGAAGAAACCGGTCTCTCCTACGAAGAGCCATCGCCCAACACCTTCTCCTTTAACTCACCCTATGGCGCCTGCCCGCGCTGTAAAGGCCTCGGCACCATCTATCAGATCGATATGGACGCCATCATCCCCGATGAAAGCGCCTCCATCGAAAGCGGCGGCCTTAAACCACTGGGCGAAGCCAGAGATACCTTCACCTACAAACAGGTGCAGCAGCTGGCAAAAAAATATAAATTCTCCCTCACCGGACCTATCTCCGCCATCCCCGAAAAAGCCCGCAACGTACTGCTGTACGGCGACGAAAACGGGAAGCTGGAAGTAGACCTCTCTTTCGATGAGAGCTCCGATACCACCAAATATTCCACTGAATTTGAAGGCGTGGTCAACACCGTTCGCCGCTACTTCAACGACAGCAGCTCCGACCACGTGCGCTCCTGGGCCGAAAGCTTCATGGCGCTCAGCACCTGCCCGGAATGCAACGGCGCCCGCCTGAAAAAAGAAAGCCTCTACTTCAAAATAGATGAGAAAAATATTTCCGAGCTGGGTAACATGGACCTGGACCACCTGTTGAACTGGTTCAGCAACATCGAAGACCGCCTTGAGAAAAAACAAAACGCCATCGCCAAAGATATCCTCAAGGAAATACGCGAACGTCTCGGGTTTCTGCTCAACGTCGGCCTTAACTACCTGACGCTCAACAGGCCCACCCGCACGCTCAGCGGCGGCGAATCACAGCGCATCCGCCTCGCTACCCAGATAGGGTCCCAGCTGATGGGCATCACCTATATCCTCGACGAACCCAGCATCGGCCTGCACCAACGTGATAATATGCAGCTGATCGATGCCCTCCGCAACCTCCGCGAAATGGGCAACACCGTGATCGTAGTAGAACATGACAAAGACATCATGCTCCATGCCGACCACCTGGTAGACATCGGTCCGGGCGCCGGCAAACACGGCGGCCAGATCATCGCGCAGGGCACGCCCAACCAGATACTCAAACTCAACACGCCCACCGCCGGATATCTCAACGGTAAACGCGCGATGGAAATACCCGCCGAACGCCGCAAAGGCAATGGCAACAGCCTGGAACTGAAAGGCGCTACCGGCAACAACCTGAAAAACGTCAACCTGAAACTGCCCCTCGGCACTTTTATCTGCGTGACCGGCGTTTCCGGCAGCGGTAAATCCACGCTGATCAATGAAACACTGTACCCGATACTCTCCAAACATGCCTATGACTCCAAAGCGGTACCAATGCCGTATAAAAGCGTCAAAGGCCTGGAACATATCGATAAGGTGATCGAAATAGACCAGTCACCCATCGGCCGTACCCCCCGCAGCAACCCTGCCACCTACTGCGGTTTCTTCACCGACATCCGTACGCTCTTCGCCTCCGTGCCGGAAGCCAAGATCCGCGGATATAACGCAGGCCGTTTCTCTTTCAACGTGAAAACAGGCCGCTGTGATGTTTGTGAAGGCGGCGGCATGCGCGTTATCGAAATGAACTTCCTGCCGGACGTATATGTGCACTGCGAAAAATGTAACGGCCGCCGTTACAACCGTGAAACACTGGAGATCCGCTACAAAGGAAAATCTATCTCCGACGTGCTGGACATGACGGTGGATGAAGCCGTCGAATTCTTCCAGGCCGTGCCCTGGATACACCGCAAAATCAAGACGCTACAGGACGTGGGACTGGGATACATCACCCTGGGCCAGTCTGCCGTGACCCTCTCCGGCGGTGAAGCGCAACGCGTGAAACTGGCGACGGAGCTGTCCAAGAAAGATACCGGCAAAACCATCTATATCCTCGATGAACCCACCACAGGGCTGCATTTCCAGGATATCGTGCTGCTGCTCAAAGTGCTGAATAAACTGGTGGACCGCGGCAATACCGTACTGGTGATAGAACATAACCTGGACGTCATCAAAATGGCTGACTACATCGTAGACCTGGGCCCCGAAGGCGGCGCCGGCGGTGGTACCATCCTCTGTACCGGTACCCCCGAACAGATCATCACCTGTAAAGACAGCCATACCGCCCGCTTCCTCAAAAAGGAGCTGGGAATTTAATATCTTGCCAACCGTAAACCAAGGAATGAGAACGTTATACCAGATATTACTTACCTGCGCCGTGCTTGCCGGCATGATCGCCTGTGAGAATGAAACCAAGGTGTGCGACCAGGCACTCCGGGCAGATTTCCGCGTGCGTTTTCAGCGTGATTCCGTCCGCCGGATAAACGATACCACCTTCCTGCATAATGTACGCGACACCATTATGCCCAAAGTATCCGTTTATGCCATCAACAACGGCGTCAACATGGACTCCCTCTACAGAAGGCAGCCGCAGAAAGAAATCTTTCTGCCCTTCTCGCCGGTGGCGGACAGCTGTATTTTCGCGCTGCGCGTAGACTCCACCCTTACGCCGGATACGCTCAGGTTTAAATACTCCCGGACCAAAAAATTCATATCCGCCGGCTGTGGATTCGGTACCACCTTTACGCTGGATACCGTTATCGCTACCCGGCATACCATCGATTCTGTAGTTATTAATTCAAAGGTAGTCAACAGCAGTAATGATACGCACCTTACTTTGTTTTTCTTTAATCTGTAGTATCCTGTTGAGCCTCGCCGCACAGGCGCAAACACCGGCCAAACCGGCAGCCGCTAAAGCCGCTGCCGCCAAAACAGATACTACCCGTCAACCGGCGAAGGACACCACGGCCATCATCCCCGTGAAAGACAGCGTCGTACACATGCAGGGAGGTCTCCGCGTGGGACTGGACCTGAGCCGCATCGTGACTTCCATCTATTATCCCTACCGGAAAGAAGGAACTGCCGTGGCAGATGTCCGCCTGAACAGCAACCTGTATGCTGCGGCGGAAATAGGGTATACCAATACTCCCCACAGCGATAGCAACTACACCTACAAAGGCAGTGGCATGTTCATCTCCCTCGGAATAGATTATAACTTCCTGAAAAGACTGTACCCCTCCGAAAAAAATATGTTCTTTGGCGGTATCCGCTATGGGTTCTCTCACCTCACCTACGAGGTGCCGACCTATAAAATAAATGACCGTTACTGGGGAAACAACCTCACCGGCTCCATTCCCAAAACCAATGTCAATGCCCACTGGGTGGAACTGGTACTGGGACTTAAAGCGGAAGTGCTCAAAAACTTCTTCCTGAGCTGGAGCCTGCACGAACGCATCATGATCAACAACGTCAAGTCTGATGAATTTACCCCACTGGTGATCCCCGGCTTCGGCAGCGGCTCCAAAAAAGCGGTGTTCGACATGCGGTACACCGTATCCTACCTGTTCCCGCTTTATAAAATAACGGAACATATAAAACTGCCGAACGATAAAGACAAAAAGAAGAAAAAATAAATGCTGGTAATAAACAACAAGGAGGGCTTTCCTGTAAGCGACGTAGGTTACTTACACGAAAGCCCTCCCTGTATGATGGCAGTTAAGGTTTTACCATCTCGATATGAGGGATGCCATCTTCCATATACGTATCACTGGTCTGCTCAAAGCCCAGTGAGGTATAAAAGCGGTGCAGATATTGCTGCGCGCCTATTTTTATGGGCCCTTTACCATAAGCTGCTTCCACAGTTGCAATAGACTTTTCCATCAGCTGTCTGCCCGCGCCGGTACCCCTCGCCAGCTGCGAGGTGATTACCCTCCCGATAGAGGCCTCAGGATATTTAATACCCGGCCCGAACAAGCGGGTATACGCCACCAGTCGCCCTTCCGCATTACGTCCCATGAGATGCAACGCTTTCTGGTCGGAGTAATCCAGGTCCTGATAAGCACACTGTTGCTCCACCACAAATACCTCATTGCGTAAATGCAGTACGTCATACAATTCCTGTACCGTCAGTTCATCAAATGCTTTAATTGTCCAGATCATCATTAGCCGGTTTATCATAAAAATACTGGAAGCTTTCAATATTCCTGTTAATTTTATAGACGATACAAAGCCTCTTTAGCCCAATCAGGAAATCATGGAAGAAACAAAGCGCCCGTTCCTCTCCCTGGAACATATCACTGTAAGATATCTCGATAAAACACTTTTCGACACCCTCAACTGGGACATACAGCAAAACGAGCAATGGGCCATCACAGGCCCCAGCGGTGCCGGCAAAACAGCACTGCTTAATACAGTCCTTGGCAAGTTCAATATTATCAACGGCGGCATCCACTATCATTTTTACGATGACTGGAGAAAAGAAAACACCGTCACCGACCCTTACTTCAACTACCGCAACCTGATAGCGCTGGTAGGCCATCATCATACTTTCCGTAATTTATCCAATACCACCACCGACTTCTACTACCAGCAGCGGTTCAATAGTATGGACGCCGACAATTCCCCTACCGTCAGCGAATACCTTGATATCACCACGGTCCCCGACCTGGTGAGGCCGCTGAAAATAGCGCCGCTCATGGAAAAACGGCTGATCAAACTGTCCAACGGGGAAACGCGCCGCGTGATGATCGCCCGGGCCCTGCTGCAAAAACCACAGCTGCTCATGCTCGACAACCCCTACATCGGGCTGGACGTACAAACGCGGAAGGACTTCTCCGAAATGATCAATGAAATCATCCGCAACGGCTCTACTGTGCTGCTGGCCACTTCCCCACAGGAAATACCGGAACACATCACCCACGTGCTGACACTGGAAAACGGCGCCATCACCGGAAAATATACCCGTAGTGAATTTGTACAACTACCGCTTCCACAGGTGCCGGACCTGCCGCTGCCAGCCATGGAGACGCAGAAAATAGCCGCTATCCTGCAACAGCACCAGCCAGCCACCTTCGAAACCATCGTAAAGATGGAAGACGTGCGTGTGAAATATGGCGAAAACACCATCCTCGATCAAATCAACTGGACGGTAAAACCCAACGAAAAATGGGCGCTGCTGGGACATAACGGCGCCGGTAAATCCACGCTGCTGAGCCTCATCAATGGCGATAATCCACAGGCATATGCCAACAAACTCTGGTTGTTCGACCGCCGCAGGGGTAGCGGCGAAAGCATCTGGGATATCAAGAAAAAAACAGGATTCGTGTCGCCGGAGCTGCACCAGTACTTCACCTCCCGCGATAACTGCCTGCAGGTGGTCTGCTCCGGTTTCACCGACATCATCGGCAGCACTAAACCAGCCACTCCGGAACAAACAGACATTGCCAGGGCATGGATGGAAATACTGGAAATAGACGGGCATCAGAAAGCACCCTTCAAACAAGTGCCCGAAAGCGCCCAGCGCCTTTGCCTGCTCGCCAGGGCCCTCGTCAAAAATCCGCCGCTGCTCATCTTCGACGAACCTTGCCAGGGGCTGGACCAACAACAGAAACAGCATTTCAAAAAAGTCATCGAAATGCTCTGTGACCATATGCCGGTAACACTGATCTATGTAACGCATTACGAAGAAGAACTGCCCAACTGTGTAGATAAGTTCATGCGCCTCGCCAACGGCAGGATGATATAATTATTTACGGATTTGGGGATTTTTTGATTTTGGAATTTGGGGAATAAAAACCATGTATCCTTAAATTCCAAAATCAAAAAATCCCCAAATCCGTAAATCAAATAACCAAATATATAAATGTATAAATGAAAAAATAGTCGGATCTTCGCCAGGAATCGTTAATCACCATAATCCTTTCCTGATGCACCCAACAAAACGGCTATTTGCTGTAGTAGCATTATTTGTTTCCCTGGTGGCACTGTCGCTGATCAGCGGCTGCCGAACCACCAAAAAAGAGATGAACCCCGGATTCGCGAAGTATATTGACGCCTATACAGCCGGTATCATCTCCAAACAAAGCCCCATCCGCATTCAACTGGCCGGGCAGGTAAACGTGACACATACCCAGAACGAACCACTTGATAAAGAGGTGTTCGACTTTTCCCCTTCCATCAAAGGGAAATCCTACTGGGTAGACGCCACCACCATCGAATTCAGGCCCGACGAGAACCTGCAACCCGGCAAAACCTATCAGGCCAATTTTAAACTGGGCAAGATCATGGACGTGCCCTCAGACCTGAAATCTTTCGATTTCGAGTTTAAGGTTATCAAACCTTCCTTCTCGCTCGATATGTCGGGACTGAAAGCCAGTACCAACACCACACTGGATAAGATGACCTACACCGGCGCCGTGTATACCGCCGATGTGGAAACGCCGCAGGCCATCGAAAAACTGATCACCGCCCGCTATGGCGGCAAAACACTGCCGGTCACCTGGCAGCATAACGCCGGCGAACGTACGTCGAAATTCACCATCGCCAATATAGACCGCGCCAATATCGCCCGGAACCTGGAACTCAGCTGGGACGGCTCCGCCCTCAAAGTGGACAACAGCGGTAAAAAAACCGTGGAGGTCCCAGCCGTAGGTGATTTCAAAGTACTGGACGTAAAAGCCATGTCTGACCCGGAACAACACCTGCTGGTGCAATTCTCTGATCCTGTCAGCGTAGCGCAAAGCCTTGAAGGCCTCATCGGCATCAGTGGTCAGGGTGACCTCCGCTACACTATCGACGGCAGCGAAGTAAAAGTGTATTCGCCCGTTCGCCTCGAAGGCACCTATAACGCCGTGATCAATGAAGGTGTTATCAACATCACCGACAAACGCCTCGGTAAATCCTACAGCGCCAACGTGAATTTCGAGAACACCATGCCGGCCGTAACGATTCCCGGCAAAGGCGTGATCCTCCCCGAAAGCAATAAACTGGTGATGCCGTTCGAAGCCGTCAACCTCAACGCGGTAGACGTCACCATCATCAAAATATACGAAAACAATGTACCGCAATACCTGCAGACCAATAACCTCGACGGCGATGCGGAACTGCGACGTGTAGGCAAGCCCGTGGTAGAAAAAACCATCCGGCTGGATACCGATAAATCCGTTAACCTTCACAAGAAAAACCGCTTCTTCCTCGATCTCGATAAATTGCTCCGCACCGAACCCGGCGCTATTTACCGCATCACCATCGGTTTCCGCAAAGCTTATGCACTCACCGCCTGCACGGAAGTGAAGAAAGCAGACAGCACCAGCGAAGATGGTGAAGAAGCCGGCGAAGAAGATGAAAGTGAATACTACGGTTACAATGACAGTGGAAAATTCGACGAGGACGACGACTTCTGGAACCGCTATGACAGCTACTATCCATACGGATACAACTGGAACCGCCGTAACGACGCCTGCTCCAATTCCTACTACAACAAAGACAAATGGGCATCCCGTAACGTGATCTGCTCCAACATTGGCCTTATTGCCAAAAGAGGCAATAACAACAGCATGTTGGTAGCGGTAACGGATATACGCGACACCAAACCGCTCACCGGCGTTGAACTGGAACTCCTCGATTACCAGCACCAGGTGATCTTCAAAACCAAGAGCGACGGCGAAGGTATGGCTACCTTCGATCTGAAACGCAAGCCCTACCTGCTGATCGCGAAAAAAGACAATGAAAGAGGTTACCTCAAACTGGATGACGGCAACTCCCTGCCACTGAGCCGCTTTGATGTACAGGGCGAGGAAGTACAGAGCGGCATCAAAGGATTCCTCTATGGTGAAAGAGGCGTGTGGCGCCCCGGTGATTCCATCTACCTGACGTTTATGCTGGAAGACAAAGACAAAAAGCTTCCGGCAGACCACCCTGTCACCCTGGAACTGTACAATCCTAAAGGCCAGCTGTACAAGCGCATCAACCAGCATGAGAACCTGAACGGTTTTTATAGCTTCGCCACCGCTACCCAACCGGAAGACCCTACCGGCAGCTGGGTAGCTAAAGTAAAAGTAGGCGGCGCTACCTTCCAGAAAAATGTACGCATAGAAACCGTGAAGCCTAACAGGCTGAAGATAAAAATCGACTTTGGCAGCAATACCGCGCTGTCCAAAACCGGTACCACCGGTAATCTCTCGGCCATGTGGATGTTTGGCGCTACTGCCCAGCACCTGAAAGCCAAGGTAGATGTGACATTGATACAGGCGTCTACCAGCTTTAAAAATTTCTCCGGTTTCACCTTTGATGACCCGGTAACCCATTTTGAAACAGAAAACAAAACCATCTTCGAAGGACCGCTGAGCGAAACAGGTTCCGCGCCCATCAAAACCGATATTCAACTCGGTAAACTGGCGCCCGGGCAGCTGAAAGCCAACTTCGAAGTAAAAGTATTTGAGCCGGGTGGCGATTTCAGCATCGACCACTTCTCCATGCCCTACAATCCATTCACTTCCTACGTGGGATTGCGGTTACCGGAGGGCGACCGTACCACCGGTATGCTGCTCACAGACAAATCTCATACCGTTGAAATTGTGGATGTAGACGACAACGGCCGCCTTACCACCGGCACCCGCGAGGTACAGGTAGAACTGTATAAAGTACGCTGGAGATGGTGGTGGGACCAGGGAGAATCCGAATATTCCAACTTCACACAGGACAGCTACAACCAGCTCCTGAGCAAGGAAACCGTCACCCTGAACAACGGTAAAGGTCAATGGTCGCTGCGTATCAATCAGCCTGACTGGGGCCGTTACCTTGTGCGTGTAAAAGACCTGCAGAGCGGTCATACTTCCGGTAAGTCCGTATACATAGACTGGCCCGGATGGGCAGAACGTATGCAGAAAGAAAATCCTGCAGAAGCTGCCATGCTGGTATTTACTTCCGATAAACAGCACTACAAGGCCGGAGAGGACGTCAACCTCACCATCCCGAGCAGCGCTGGCGGCAGGGGCCTGATCAGCATTGAATCCGGCAGCAAGGTGCTCAAAACTTTCTGGATCAATACCCAGCAGGGACAAACCACTTTCCGCTTCAAGGCAGAAAAGAACATGACGCCCAATATATACGTCAACGTTACCCTGCTGCAACCACATGCGCAAACCATCAACGACCTGCCGATCCGTATGTATGGCACTATTCCCATTACAGTGGAAGATCCCGGTACCATCCTCAAACCAGTGATCAGCATGGCCGACAAGCTGAAGCCGGAATCAGAGGCCACCATCAGTGTCAGTGAAAGTAACGGCAAGCCGATGACTTATACCATCGCCATCGTGGATGAAGGACTGCTGGACCTGACACGCTTCAAAACTCCGGACCCGCATAGTTCCTTCTATGCCCGCGAAGCGCTCGGCGTGAAAACCTGGGACCTGTTCGACTTTGTGGTGGGCGCTTACGGCTCCGACCTCGAACGTATCCTGAGCATCGGTGGTGACGAGGGCCTGAATAAAAACGCCGGCGCTGCCAAAGCCAACCGCTTTAAACCGGTCGTTAAATTCATGGGACCTTTCTACCTCAAAGGAGGCCAGAAACAAACGCATAAATTCAAACTACCGCCGTATATCGGCTCCGTAAAAGCCATGGTGGTGGCCGGTCAGGAAGGCGCCTATGGTTTCGCCGAGAAAGCAGTGGCGGTGAAAAAGCCGCTCATGCTGCTGACCACTGCGCCGCGTGTACTGGGACCGTCTGAAACTATACAGGTGCCAGTGACTGTGTTCGGCCTTGAGCCGAATATCCGCTCCGCCAATGTGACCATCAGCACCAGCCCCCTGCTGGAAGTGGTAGGCGAAAGCACCAAAACCGTTACGTTCCCGCAACCGGGCGAACAAATGGTGTACTTCGATGTGAAAGTGAAACCACAGACCGGTATCGCGAAAATCAAGGTGACCGCCAGCAGCGGCGCCGAAAAAGCGGAAGAAGCCATTGAAATGGACGTCCGTAACCCCAATCCAACGATCACTAACGTAATCGACTATACGCTGGAAGCAGGCAAAGGCTGGAATACCGCCTTCAGCCCTGTAGGCATGGCAGGCACCAACACCGGCGTGCTGGAAGTCTCCACCATTCCGTCGCTTAACCTCGGCAAACGCCTGCAGTACCTGATCAGCTATCCGCACGGCTGCGTTGAACAGATTACTTCCGGCGTATTCCCGCAGCTGACGCTCAATCAGTTGATGGACCTGAAAGAAACCCAGCTGGCAGAGATAGACCGCAACGTAAAAGCCGGCATCAACAGGCTCAAAGGCTTCCAGGCTTCAGATGGCGGTCTCAGCTACTGGCCAGGTTATGCACAGTCCGATGAATGGGGCACCAACTACGCCGGCCACTTCCTTCTGGAAGCACAGGCCAAAGGATATACCCTGCCTCCGGGCCTGCTGGACCAGTGGAAAAAATACCAGCGCAATAAAGCCACTACCTGGGCGCCCAACACCCAGAACTTCTATGGCGGCGATCTCACTCAGGCCTATCGCCTGTACCTGCTGGCACTGGCCAAAGTGCCGGAAGTAGGCGCCATGAACCGGCTGAAAGAATTCAAATATCTCTCTACACCAGGCAAATGGAGACTGGCAGCCGCCTACAAACTGGCCGGCCAGCCGGAAGTAGCCAATTCACTGGTACAAAACCTGAATACAGAAGTGAAACCGTACAGCCAGCTCGGAGGCACCTTCGGCTCCGACCTGCGCGATAAAGCCATGATCCTTGAAACGCTCACGATCCTGGGCCAGCGTAACCGCGCCAACGAACTGGTGAAACAAATTGCCATGCACCTGTCCCAACACGACCAGTGGTACAGCACACAAACCACCGCTTATGCGCTGATCGCCATCGCCAAATTCTGCGGCAGCAACAAAGACGGCAGCAAGATGAACTTCAGCTATACGCTCAACGGCGCTAAAGGCAACGTCAACGGCAAGTCATTTGTAACACAGGTACCTGTTACCTTCAACGGCTCACAAGGCAATGTAACCCTGCAGAACAACGGGCAGAACTTACTGTATGTACGCCTCATTCTGCGCGGCCAGCCGGAAGCCGGACAGGAACCGGTGGCCAGCAATAACCCTGACGTACTGGACCTCCAGGTACGCTACAGCACCCGCGACGGCAAACCGCTCGATCCTGCTACCCTGAAACAGGGCAGCGACTTCATGGCGACCGTCACGATCAAAAATCCGGGGAAACGCGGCTACTACGAGCAGATGGCGCTGTCACAGATATTCCCGTCAGGCTGGGAAATACTCAATACCCGCCTTATGGAAAACGACAGTACCTTCCATACCTCACCGCTTACGTATATGGATATACGCGATGACAGGGTGTATACTTACTTTAACATTGAGGAAAACAAAACCCACACCTACAATGTGCTGCTCAATGCCGCATACCTGGGACGGTACTACCTCCCGGCCGTTTCCTGCGAAGCGATGTATGATAATACCATCAGCGCTTTCGCAACAGGCAAATGGGTAGAAGTGGTAAAATAAGACGATATTTCTTTTTAACGCAAAAGCGGCCATCTCGTTTCAGGAGATGGCCGCTTTTTTATGTTTAATAGTTAACGAAGCTGCAAAACATTATGATTATTTTTAAATTGTGCCATCAGTGATGGCACAATTTCTTACTGATTTTCAGCGCTTTGCTCGAACAGTTCGTGCATTTTTTCTTCTAATATCTTCTTGTCCGGCAAAAAAGTCTGGTATTCCGAAATGATCGTAGGCGATAAATTTCTGTTCATAGCATACTCTACCACTTCCTTGTTTTGGTCCCTGCATAACAAAATTCCTACGCTGGGTCTTTCATGTTCTCTTTTCACTTTTCTATCCAGGGCTTCCAGGTAAAAATTCAGCTTACCCAGATACTCCGGCATGAAGTCGGTGGTTTTTAATTCAAAGGCTACGAGGCACTGCAGGTCGCGATGGAAAAATAAGAGATCGATATAAAAGTCCGTGCCTCCGACCGTTACCCGGTATTCTTCCCCGATGAAAGTAAAGCCATCTCCTAACTCAAGGATAAAGTCTTTGATTTTACTGATGAGCGCGTGTTGCAAGTCTTTCTCACTATGGTTTTCCGGGAGATTTAAAAATTCGAACACATATTTGTCTCTAAAGAGAAGGCTTTCATCACCTTTAATGTTGGTGCCTGATACTGGTGACTGGTGCTCTCCTAACTTCACTCGCTCGTACAGGCAGCTTTTGATTTGCCTTTCCAATTCGCGGACAGAGTAATTTTCCTGCACGCTTAAACGCAGATAAAATTCTGACTCCTCCCTGGATTTTGTTTTAGCCATAAGCGTTAAATGATGCGTCCAGGAAACTTTCACAAGCATTGTATTACGAATATCTGTAAATTGTCTCATCAGTGATGAGACAATTTCTTGTTGATTTTCAATATTTTTCGCAGATGCATTTTCAATATATGACAAATAAAATCCATAAAACTGTAACATCCTGTAAAGACCAACACGATTGAATCCTTTCAATTCGGGGTGTTTCTTGGTAATGTAATATGCTAACTCAATAACCATCCCTTCACCCCAACTAGCATTTTCTATCTTCTTATGTATATATTCTCCCACCTGCCAGTAAAGGTTAATCATTTCAATGTTTACATTTTTTTGCGTGTTATACTGCGACCGCTTAATAAGCGTCACTATTTCCGTAAATTGCTCCGTCATAGAAAAAGATTTTTCGGGTTAATTGGATATGGTTTTCAAAAAGAAGCTTCGAATTTAAGTATCCGGAAACACAATCTCCTGTTCATTTTGCAGGTGATAATGAACGGATCAGCGCAAATGAATTCGAACCGATCAAAATGAACAAACTAAATATCTTGAAACATTAACCCCAACGACAATACGTTTAACTCGGATGAAATTTCAACGCTTCAGGCAATGGTGTAAAAAAAGAAAATGGTGGCTTACCGCTGCCGGTGTATTACTGATTGCCTACTATTTTTGTTTGCCCCGCCAACTGTTTACCAGCCCGACCTCCTTTGTATTGGAAGATGTAAACGGCGATTTACTCAACGCCGGTATCGCGCCTGACGGGCAATGGCGCTTCCCGTACAACCCGCACGTGCCGGAGAAATTTGCAAAATGTATCGTTGCTTACGAGGATAAACGGTTCTATTATCACTGGGGGATAGACCCGCTGGCGGTAAGCCGTGCCATCCGGCAAAACCTGCGGGGCAAGAAAGTCATCAGCGGCGGCAGCACCCTCACCATGCAGGTCATCCGTATCTCCCGCAATCAGCCCCGTACTTTCTGGCAGAAAATGGTGGAAGCGGTACTTGCCACCCGTCTTGAGTTTGCAGCCTCTAAAAAGAAAATCATCGCCCTGTACGCTGCCAACGCACCGTTCGGCGGCAACGTGGTAGGACTGGAAGCCGCTTCCTGGCGCTACTACGGCCGTAAGGCCGACCAGCTCTCATGGGGAGAAATGGCGGCGCTGGCGGTACTGCCCAACAGCCCCGCGCTGGTGCATCCCGGCCGTAACCGGAACACGCTGCTCAGCAAACGGAACCAGCTGCTGGATAAGTTGTGTCGCAACGAAGCCATCGACAGCCTCACCTGTCAGCTGGCCAAACTGGAACCGCTGCCGGCGCAACCGCTGGCATTGCCGCAGGATGCGCCACACCTGCTGGACCGATTCCGGCTCGACTATCAGCAGCAAAAGTCAGATGGCCCCACCCGCATTAAAAGCACCGTGGAAGCACCGCTACAAAAGAACGTCACGGCCATCGCGGAAAGATACCACAACGCCTACAAGGCCAACGGCATCAACAACGCCGCCGTACTGGTGCTGGATGTGGAAACAGGCAACACGCTCGCTTATGTGGGCAATATTTACAATCCCTCCAATCCAGAACTGGAGAGCCATGTGGACATTATACAGGCCAGGAGAAGTCCCGGCAGCACGCTTAAACCGGTGCTGTACGCAGCCATGCTCAACGACGGACTGATACTGCCCAATACCCTGATACCGGATATCCCCACACAGATAGCCGGCTATTCGCCGCAGAACTTCGACCTCGGCTACGATGGCGCCGTGCCTGCTTCCCGCGCGCTGGCGCGCTCACTCAATATCCCGGCGGTGCGAATGCTGCAGATGTACCGCTACGAACGCTTTCACACGCTGCTGCAGAAAATGGGCATCACCACGCTCACGAAACCCGCCGATCACTACGGCCTGTCGCTAATCCTCGGCGGCGGAGAAACCACGCTATGGGAGATGTGCGGCATGTACGCCAGCATGGCCCGTACGCTCATTCACCTCGACCAGTACCACGGCAAATATGATATGGACGACATCCATCCGCCCAACTATCAGGCAGACATGCAACGTCCTTCACAACATGGATTGAGCAAAGATGGCGTACTCGATGCCGGCTCCATCTGGTATGCCTTTGAAGCGATGACAGAAGTGATGCGCCCTGGCGAGGAACTGCTGTGGCAACAGTTTTCTTCCTCACAGCGCATTGCCTGGAAAACAGGCACCAGCTTCGGTTTCCGCGATGGATGGGCCATCGGCGTCACTCCCAAATATGTGGTCGGCGTATGGGTTGGCAATGCGGACGGGGAGGGCCGCCCCGGCCTCATCGGCGTGTCCACCGCAGCGCCCATCCTCTTCGATGTATTCAGGCTGCTACGCACCGGCAGCTGGTTCACCACACCTACCGCCCACCTGCGGAAAGTAGAGGTGTGCCGCAAAAGCGGCTATCGCGCCAATGAACTCTGCGATGAAAAAGACTCCATCTATGTGCCGGCCGCCGGCATCCGTTCAGGCGTATGTCCTTATCACCAGCTGGTACACCTGGACCGCACCGGTCAATGGCGGGTAACGGAAAACTGTGAATCGCCGCAATACATGCAGCATAAGTCATGGTTCATCCTGCCGCCGTCACAAGAGTTTTACTACCGCAGCAAAAACTATTACGCGCCGCTGCCGCCTTACAAGCCGGATTGCATCGCCTCCCTGGGGCAGGACCGCGCACCGATAGAACTGATCTATCCGCGGCCCAATGCCCGCATCTTTGTGCCGACAGAACTGAACGGACAACCCGGTCAAACTATCTTCACCGCCACACACCGCAACAGTACCGCCAAAATATTCTGGCACCTCGACAACAACTTCATCGGAGAAACGGTGGAATTCCACCAGATGGCGCTGCATCCGCCGGCAGGAAAACATACCATCACCCTGGTGGATGAAAACGGGGAAAGGATTGAACAGACATTCGAAATACTGGAAAAAGAAAAAGAACAATAAGTACATAAAAAAAGCGAAGACAATGTCCTCGCTTTTTTGTTATGATCAGTAGTTATACTTGTCTTTCCACAATTGCTTCAGATGCCGCCGTAGCTCGTCTTCCCGCGCATTCTTTCCCGGATCATACAGCTTGGTGCCCTTGATGGCGTCCGGCAGGAATTCCTGCATCACAAAATTATTGTCATAGTCATGCGCATAAGCATAGCCTTTGCCATAATCCATTTCCTTCATCATTTTCGTAGGGGCGTTACGGATATGCATGGGCACCGGCAGGTCGCCGGTTTTCGCTACCAGCGACTGCGCTGCGTTGATCGCCATGTAAGACGCGTTACTCTTGGCAGAAGAAGCGAGATATGTCACACATTGCGACAGGATGATCCGCGACTCGGGATAGCCGATCAGGTTCACTGCCTGAAAGCAACTGGTCGCCAGCAGCAACGCATTCGGATTGGCATTGCCAATATCTTCAGAGGCCAGTATCACCAAACGGCGCGCAATGAATTTCACATCTTCACCACCCTCTATCATACGGGCCAGGTAATACACGGCAGCATTGGGATCGCTGCCACGGATGCTTTTGATAAAAGCAGAGATGATATCGTAATGCTGTTCCCCTGTTTTATCGTAGATGGCTACACGCTGCTGCGCGATGTCCATCACTTTCTGATCGGTGATAATAACAGGATCTTCCTGCAGCGTGCCTACCACCAGCTCAAACAGGTTGAGCAGCTTACGGGCATCACCGCCGGAGATATTGAACAGCGCGGCCGTTTCCTTTAATTCGATGTTTTTTGTCTTCAGCCACTCGTCGCGCTCCATCGCCTGCTGCAGCAGTTGCATCAGCTGATCGTTGCCCAGCGGCCGCAGTACATATACCTGGCTGCGCGACAACACCGCCGCATTTACTTCAAAGGAAGGATTTTCGGTGGTAGCGCCGATGAGCGTCACGATGCCTTTCTCCACAGCCCCCAGCAACGCGTCCTGCTGGGATTTGTTGAACCGGTGGATCTCATCGATGAAGAGTACGGCATGCCGCTGGCGCCTGGCCATTTCTATCACTTCCCTTACTTCCTTTACACCGGCAGAAATGGCGCTCAGCGTGTAAAAAGGGACCTGAAGGGTATGTGCAATGATATTGGCGATGGTTGTTTTGCCTACGCCGGGAGGGCCCCACAGGATCATGGAAGGTATTTTCCCCTGCTCAATGGCTTTTCTGAGGATACTGTCTTTTCCGGTAAGATGTTCCTGCCCCACCAGTTCGTCTAACGTCACAGGTCTTAACCGTTCTGCTAATGGTTGCATACACTTTTATTCTACAGGATGATTATTTGGATTGATTGATCTGCTGCATTTTGAACTGGCATAATATCTCTGATAGAGCGGGCGCGGCTGATAGCCAGTTCCGCTTTTTCACCGGTAAACAGCTCGTTTACCGTCGTTTCAAACAGGGAGATCCAACGGTCAAAATGTGCCGGTTGAAGCGGTACTTTCTGGTTCACCGCAAAATGCGGCGCCATGGTATTTCGGCCATAACGGTTACTGTCGAGCAACAGCTGTTCCCAGAAGTCGTACATAATGGGCAGATGTTTGTCCCAGTCCACCCGGGCAACATCCTGAAAGATATAGCCGATAACATCGTCCACCTTCACTTTCTCATAAAAGCGGTCTACCAACAACTGGATATCCGCCCTGCTGGTTATCAGCTTCCTTTCCATCGTCAAATGGTCGTTTACTGCTTCCCTTCATTCCGTTGTGTCCATTCCCGCAGGAACCGGAAAGAGAGGTTGGCATTGAATGTCAGGATAAAACTGATGAGCAGGAACATCACGCTCATCGGTGTCAATATAGCCGTATTATCAGCCCCCAATTGCTGTACCACCTCTTTTTTCACTTCCGGTGGCAATGCCAGCAGGCCGACACCGAGTAAAAACAGCAACGCCCCGAAAAGCAGGGTGATCACTCCCATGATCCGGATACCGCTGGGCGTATTCTCCTTTAAGGGAATCTCGGGCAACAAGAGGCTACGCTGAAGATATAATGACAAAACGCTATGTATAAAACAGGCGCCCCAGATCATGACAGACACCAGCATCATAGGGTTGAAGCCGGCAGAGATGACCATAAACACCCCCAAAAAAGTAAAAAGACCTGTTATCATCAAGGCAAGGGCGGTGAAAATCCTGTATAATTTAAACATCAAACTCATCAAAAGCTTTTTTTAACGACACAAACCTACCTAATTCCTACCTATTTTAGAGAGAAAATCGGGCTTCTTATCTAGCAATACTTAACATAAACCTTGCCGCTCATACAAAAGCCCTGTTTTTTGCTGCCCGCTTTTCCATAACTTTAAACACTAAACCTGTTTTACATATGAAGAAAAACAATGCGGTAAAACTACCGTTACTGGCTGCCATGGTCACCTTCGCAGCCTGTAACTCCGGTTCCACGCAGCAACACCAGGAGGCATCCACCGACACAGCCAAAGTCCCGGCCTTTAACCTCGCAGACATCGACACTGCTTACAAAGCCTGCGATGATTTCGACAACTACGTTAACGGAGGCTGGAAAAAGAACAATCCTATCCCGTCTACCGAAAGCCGCTGGGGTGCCTTCGGTATCCTCGACAAACAGAACAAGGAAGTTCGCCTCAAAAGCATTATCGCTGAACTCACCAGCAAAACTGACCTGAAAAAAGGCACTGAAGAGCAACAGATCGCAGACTACTACACCTCATTCCTGGACACCGCTACCATTGAAAAAAGAGGTATCACCCCCCTGAAACCTTACCTGGACAAAATTGACGCCATCAAAACGCTGGCTGACTGGGCCGCTGTAACCGGTGAGCTCCAGAAAATAGGCGTGTCTACCTTTACCGGATTCGGCGCTGACGCTGACGCCAAAGACAGCAAAATGAATGTCCTCTACCAGGGACAAAGCGGTCTGAGCCTTGGTGAAAAAAGCTACTACATGCAACAGGATTCCGCCACCAAAAATGTGCGGGACGAATTTGTTAAACACGTAGACAAAATGTTCACCCTTGCGGGCTTCCCCGAAAAAAATGCCGGTACCACCATCCTCGGCCTCGAAACCGGGCTGGCTAAAATCCAGCTGACGAACGTAGAGCTGCGCGACCCGGTTAAAACCTATAACAGGGCGGCTTTCAGCGAACTGAAGACACTGGCGCCTGACTTTGACTGGGATGCTTTCGCTCAAAAGCAGGACATCAAAACAGATACCCTCGTTCTCCAGAACAAAGGTTATCTCACCAATGCCGGCAAACTGCTCAAAGCAACGCCTATCGACATACTGAAAACATATACCAAATGGCAGCTCCTCTCCAGCTTCGCCGGCTACCTGCCGAAAGCCTTTGATGAAGAGAACTTCCATTTCTTCGGTACCGTGATGACCGGTAAAAAAGCACAGAAAACCCGCGCTGAAAGAGCTATCCGTTCTACAGACGGCAAACTGGGCATGCCACTGGGCAAACTGTTCGCTAAAAAATATTTCCCGGAAAGCAGCAAAGAGAAAGTATCCCAGATGATCGAAAACGTTCGTTCCGTATATGGTGAACGTATCGACAAACTCACCTGGATGAGCGACTCCACCAAACAGATGGCCCACAAAAAACTGGCCTCTTTCACTTATAAAATCGGTTACCCCGACAAATGGAAAGACTACTCCTCTATCCAGGTCGATAAAGGTACCCTGTTGGAAAACGCCATCTCCGCTATACTCTACGACCACCATGAGAACATCGCCAAAATTGGTAAACCCGTGGATAAAAGCGAATGGGGCATGACACCACAAACCGTTAACGCGTACTACAATCCACTGAACAACGAAGTGGTGTTCCCTGCCGGTATCCTCCAGCCGCCGTTCTACAACCCTAACGCCGACGACGCTATCAACTACGGTGGCATCATCGCGGTGATCGGCCACGAATTCACACACGGCTTCGATGACCAGGGCTCCCAGTTCGACGCTGATGGCAACCTCAAAAACTGGTGGACCAAAACCGACCGCGAGAACTTCGATAAACTGACCAAACGTTATATCAACTACTTCAGCAACATCGAAGCACTGCCCGGCGTGAAAATCAACGGCGCACTCACCATCGGTGAAAACGTAGCCGATCTCGGTGGCCTCACCCTCGCTTACTACGCACTGAAAAAATCTTTCGAAGGTAAAGAGGAGCCCAAACCAATTGATGGCTTCACCTGGCAGCAACGTTTCTTCCTCGGATGGGGACAGGTATGGCACGGCAACATCACCGACGCTGCTCTCCGCCAGCAAATCCAGACAGACCCGCACTCTCCGGCCAGAGACCGTATCAATGGCCCCTTACCGCACCTGAAAGAATTCCAGGAAGCATGGGGATGCCAGCCCGGTAGCAAAATGTCATTACCGGATGCTGAAAGAGTGGTCATCTGGTAACTTTGATGTACATGATTATTGCTGATTTCCCTGATTCACGGAGATAAAAGCGAAGATCAATATAATTAATAACCAGTGCAAACGCCTGCTGTTGCTCACAGCAGGCGTTTGTATTATTACAGAAGATGTTACCACATTGAAATCAAATAAATAGAACAATAGAAAATCAGATCAACAGCCGAAATCAAAAAATTGTAAATCAAAAAATCCCTAAATATCAATAGCCAAATAACAAAATAGCCAAATGAACAAATAGTATGATTTATATCAGTTTTGCTAAATGGACGAATGTTTTACCATGAAAATATCTATTTTTGCAGCGCGTGAAAAAACTCTTCTGCATATTATTATGTTTCATCATCCTGCTGCAAAACTTCGGCACGGCAGTGGTCTTTATCAGCTACAAGATAAACCAGGCCTACATTGCCGCCAATCTTTGCGAAAACAGGAGCAACCCGGCCATGCACTGTAATGGTAAATGCCAGTTGCGCAAACAGCTACAACGGGAAGAACAACAGGAACAAAAAAATCCCTACGCGCAAAAAGAAAACAAAGAAGTTACCTTATTCTGTGAACAGGTCGTTTTCTCCAGCGGGGAACCCAGCTTCGATATCACCACCGAACTTACGGCATTCTATCTGATGAAACCCACGCATAGTCCAGCCAACAGCATCTTCCACCCGCCCCTCTGCTAATTCCGTCTGTGTAATTATTTTCAGTAAACCGATAGCCGGCGCTATCCGTTATCCTGCTGTTTTCAATGATTGATTGTTACCTGGCACGCGCCATACACGCGGTTGTCAATGTTATCGCTATCACTTACGTGTAGCCGATACCGCTATTACTTTGTCGATTAAACCCTTGCAATGAAAAAATTATTTTTCATCATGGCTATTCTCATGCCTGTATCCGTCATGGCCTGCGACATCTGTGGATGTTCCGCCAGCGGCTACCAGCTGGGCATTCTGCCACAGTACCATAAAAATTTTATCGGTCTCCGGTACGGATACCGGCAGTTCAAATCTACCCACCCCATGGAGCTGGGCAATACCTCCAACCATGAATCCCGTGAATTCTACCATACTACAGAATTGTGGGGAAGATGGTACGCTACCAAAAGACTACAGTTCTTTGCTTTCGTACCGTTTCAGTATTTCAGGAGAGAGGAAGGAAAAAGCATTACCACGGTCTCCGGCCTCGGCGACATCACCCTGATGGCCAACTACACCTTCATCGATAATAACTGGGACCTGGGCAAAAAATGGCACCATGTATTCCAGGCCGGCGGTGGAATCAAACTCCCTACGGGCAGGACCGGCATCCCTGACGAAGGCGGTAACATCTACCAGAACTTCCAGCCCGGCAGCCGCAGCACCGACTTCGTGGTGAACGCCGTATACACTGTAAGACGCGGTAAATGGGGCATCAATACAGACGCCAGCTACCGCATCAACACCACCAACAAAGAAGAATACCGGTTCGGGAACCGTTTTAATACCTCCCTGCGTGGATTTCTCTATCAGCCTGTCAGCAAAACAGTGGCCGTGCAACCTTACGCCGGTCTGATGTACGAGCATGCCTCCGGTGACCACGAGCTGCATAAAACAAAGGAATATACCGGTGGCGATATGCTGCATACCAGCATAGGCGCTGATGTATACTTCAAACGCTTTTCCGCCGGCGTGCAGGCCCAGCTACCCGTGTACCAGCACCTGTCAGCCGGTTATAATAAAACATACACCCGATTATCCGCCACCGTTAACTTCTTCTTTTAAAACAAACTCATTATGAAGCAAAATATTTTACTCTTTAGCCTGATCGCTGTACTGGCCTCCTGTTCCAAAGACAGCACCACGCCCGTTACAGACCCCAACGAGAAAGGTGTCGTGGTCCTGGAATTCGACAACCGCGCCGGAACAGATGACCTGATCCTGAATAATCAGCAGTACCGCAACGCCGCCGGGGAACAGCTTACCATCAGCGCTTTCAATTACTATGTCAGCAATTTCCGGTTTATCACTGCAACCGGCAAAGTGTACACCGTACCGCAGGATAGTTCCTATTTCCTGATCCGGGAAGATGTAAAAAGTACCGCTTTCCGAACCCTTTACAATGTACCGGCTGGTGATTACACACAGGTAAAATTCATGATTGGCGTGGACAGCGCCCGGAATGTGATGGATATCAAAAAACGCCCGGGAGACCTTGATCCGGCAGAAGGTGGATATGGTATGTACTGGAGCTGGAACAGTGGCTACATCTTCGCCAAACTCGAAGGCAGTTCCCCGGCATCTACAGATGCACAAAAACAATTCCGTTACCATATTGGTCTTTATGGTGGCACTTTCAACAACGGACCACGTACGCTCAATAATACCCGGGAGGTAACCCTCACCATTCCCAACAACGGAAAAGCCATCGTCCGCCGCGACCGCAAAGCCCAAATCCATTTCTTTGCCGATGCGCTGAAAATGCTGAACGGCACCACCAACGTGAGCATCGCCGCTAATCCGGATGTAATGGTATCGCCATTTTCCGCAAAAATCGCGGATAATTACACACAAATGTTTAACATTGATCACGTGCATAACGAATAACATTAACTAATTCTATCATGAAACAATTGATCTTAACCTGTAGCGTCCTCCTGGCTCTCGCCTGCAATCAGAACAGCAAACCAGCTGAAACAAAAGATGCACCCATGCCCGAAGTACCCGCTGCAACAGCAACCGTAGTCAGCGATAAATTGCCCGACCCTGTATGCGAAATGCCTTACGACACCGCCTACAAGGAGTGGACCGTTTATCAGAAAGACACCATTCACTTTTGTTCCATCACCTGTAAGGAAGTCTTCCTCAAAGCGCCGGATAAATACATGGCCAAGCTGAAGAAGTAAGCATTCCTTATCAATTATTCGTTTATGCGTCATCGTTACAGGTGGGGTAGCGGCATTGTATTGCCTTTACTCTCCTTTCTTATCCTCACCGCCTGCAGTAAAAACAATACCGAAACAAAACCGGAACCGGCTAAAAACATCTCTTTTGTGAAGCCGGCCGGATTCCCCGAACCCGCCTACCGCCTGGCCGATAATCCCGTTACCACGGATGGCTTTGCCCTCGGCAAAGTCCTCTTCTACGACGGCCTCCTGAGCCGCGACGGCACCATCAGCTGCGCCAGCTGCCATATACAGGCCAACGCCTTTACGCATCACGGCCACGATGTCAGTCACGGCATAGACGACCGCCTCGGCACCCGTAACTCGCCTCCCATCCAGAACATGGCCTGGTCCACTACCTTCTTCTGGGACGGCGGCGTGCATGATCTCGATCTCCAGCCCATCGCCCCCATCGAAAACCCGGTGGAGATGGACGACAAAATGAACAATGTGATTGGGAAGCTACAACGGAATACACGTTACCAGCAACTGTTTGAAAAAGCCTTCGGATCGCCCGGCATCAACAGTACGCGTACGCTCAAAGCATTGTCGCAGTTCATGGTCATGCTGGTGAGCGCAGATTCCCGGTACGACCGCTTCATGGCCGGTAAAGAGACCTTCAGCGAAGAAGAAAAGAAAGGGCTTGCGCTGTTTGAACAACGCTGCGCCAGTTGTCATCAGCCACCGTTATTCACTGACAACAGCTTCCGCAATAACGGCGTGGCGCCGCGGCCTTTCGGCACCGACTCCGGACGCTACAAAATAACCCTGCTCGACGAAGACCTATACAAATTCAAAGTACCATCGCTGCGCAATGTGGCCCTGACGGCGCCGTATATGCACGACGGCCGCTTTGGCAGCCTGGAAAGCGTGATGAACCACTATGACAACGGTTTTTACGCCACCGCCACGCTGGACCCGCTCTTTAAAAACGGTTTTTCACTGGGAGATAATGATAAAAAGGCATTGATAGCATTTCTGAAAACCCTCAGTGACAAAGGATTTATCACCGATGAACGGTTTGCGCCGCCGCCGGGGTTTGTGCAGGGAGACTAAAACACACGGGCGTATCGATTGATACGCCCGCGTGTTTTATAAAAAAAACCGTCCCGGTATAAACCAGGACGGTGTAAATACAGCTTATGAAATCTAAAAAAAATACTACTGTGTTACTACGATTCTGTCCCAGGCAACCCATTTGGCTTTGGTCCAGTCGTTAGCCGGATCAACAGCACCCAGGAATTTCACTTTCTCGAAGAAAGCGTCCGCCAGTTTGCCGTCGAATTTGGCAGGATCATTAGCGATCGCCGGAGAACCGGTCTGAGGCGCCAGATCAGGAGTTTTGTTATTGAAAGGATCTTTCAGTTTGATATCGCCAGCGTTAGCAGCAGCAAAAACTTTGGTAGCGTCACGGCCGGTCACCAGGTTCTGCAGACCTGCAGCGTCCAGTACCACGGTACCGGAACCGTCAGCAGTGGCGAACAGGTCGGTAGTACCGTGCAGCAGGCTGTTTTTCAGACCGCTGGTAGCGTCAGCATAAAAGCCCAGGGTTACGTTATCGTCTATACGTAAAGCTGCTTTTTTCGCACCCATGATGATAGAGTTACCCAGCACGAACTTGGCACCTCTTCTCCAACGCATGCCATAACCATAGTCAGCGCTGGTACCGGCAGCATTGTTAGGGCCGATAGCGGTGAAGTTGGACAGGATCGGGAAAGTGGTAGGCGTAGTAGTGATGGGCAGGTTCTTCGGGTTGGTGTTGTCTACTTCAAAGTTGTTGGACACGTCACCGTCAGATTTTTTGTCAGTGAAAGAAGGTTGTTTCACAGACACGGCGAACTGGATCATACCGTGATAAGCATCATCCATATCAAAGTCGTCGTCAGCGCAGTTGTAGGCGATCAGGTATTTGGCGTTTACGCTGCCACCAAAGAATTCGTAGGCATCATCCAGACCATTCACGACCTGAATGTGGTTCAGGGTTGTTTTATTACCAACGCAGTACAATGACAGACCGTTGATTTCATCATTGGCCGCTACTGCTTTACCAGCGTATTCAATTCTTACGTACTGCATGCTACCGGAATTGTCATCGTCCTGGGTACCGCCGAACGCAGAATAAGCCGCGTCAATATTACCTTCCAGCTTAGCGTGGTTACCGTTGCCGATAGCTTTACCCACCAGGATCACACCACCCAGGTCGCCCGGTTTTTTCTCTGTATGACCGGAAGTAAATACGATCGGATTTTCAGCGGTACCGTTAGCCTGGATCTGTGCACCTTTATATATCAATAACACACCGGCAGAATCACGCATGCTGATGATTTTTGTACCAGCTTCGATGTTCAGGGTGGCATTATCTACATATACATAACCACGCAGTACATAAGTCTTGTTTTTAGACCATGTTTGGTTGGCAGTGATTTTACCTCTTACCATTACAGTGTCGCTGTTGCCGGAGGGAGGCGGAGTTGTATTGTTGTCATCATTTTTACTGCAGGCTGCAAAAGTAGTGGCAGCAGCCATTAAAGCCAATACATAATTTTTGTTCATACTGCTTAATTATTTGATTTACAAATATCAATAGTCACCTTTACGGGAATATGACACCCGCGTTATTTAATTGTTACTTTACTTTGGACAGAAAATTATACTTGAACGTAATCGTGAAAGTGGTGCCCGGCTTGAGTGAGCTGATGATGTAATCCTTACCGGCTACGTATGCTGTTTTGTTGTTTCCGGGAAACTTGTAATAGAGTGCTATAGGCTGGGCAAAAATGTCTGAGATATTCAGTTTTAATTCCCCTGCGTTTTTGAACACTTTTTTGCTGATCTGCAGGTCCAGGATATCTCTCGGCTTTTCATAAGTGTCAAGGCCGGCGTTGGTACCTCTGAAGCGTAACCGCTGTCCGATCCTGTTGTACAGCAGGTTGAGCGAGAAATTATTATCAGCAGGAGCATAGGAGATACCGCCATTGATCAGATAGGGAGACTGTCCCTGCAGCGGTGTTTTTTTATCGGGGTCAACAGCGCCCGGCAAATCTACTTTGGAGTAAATGTAGGCAGCGTTGGCATAGAACACCAGGTTATCAAACACCTTTGCACCGGAGATAAAATTCAGGCGTTTTCTCAGTTCAATCTCTGCGCCGTAGTCAGTAGCACTATTGGCGTTGTTGTAGGAAAGAATATTATTCCCGTCATTGGTCTGTTCGATCGGGTTCTTGAATTTTTTATAGAACACGGAAGCAGAGATCACTTCGCCTGCGCCCGGGAACATTTCCCAGCGCAAGTCAGCGTTAGTGGCAGTGCTGCGTTTCAGGTATTCGTTACCCTGTATCAGGAATTCATTATCATAATCATAATACCTGAAGTTAGCCAGTTCTCTGAACTCGGGCCTGTTAACCGTTTGAGAGAAAGACAGGCGCAGGTTGCTCTTTTCGGTCACACCATAAGTGAGGTTGGCGGAAGGCAATACGTCCACGTTATCATAACGCTGCGTAGCCTGACCGGCAGTTTTCAGTTCCTGTACATATGATTCTACGCGGGCGCCCCACACCAGCCGCAATGCGTCTGTAAACTTGTTGTCAAACATCAGGTAACCGGCGGTCAGGTCGGCAGTGCCTTTGTAGTCTTTATTGTTGGCATCGATCTTTGCCAGCAGGATGCTGTATTTGTCAATGTCTTCGTTGCTGAAGATATTGTCCACCGTAACGCCTTTGTCCAGCGGAATCTCTGCTCTTGAAGCAGCGGTGGCGTATCCGAGCGCAACAGCGGAAAAATCACGGCTACGGTATGATTTCATGCCGCCGAATTTGAACTTCTGGTTCTCTCCGAATAATTTAAACGGTACAGAAAAGTTCAGATTGGCGCCGAGGATATTTTCAGTCAGTTTGGTGTAAACACGTCCTGCATCTCTGATGGCAGGGTTGTTCTCTCCGGAAAGCGTGAGTGAATAATAATCGTTGCCATCGTATTTCTGAAAAGAGAGGATACGCTGGTCAGGCTGATTACGGGAAGAACGTGCATAGGAGAGGTTCCAGTCCATGTTCAGCTTATCGTTGCCAATTACGTGTTGCCCTTCGAGGGTGGAGTTATACAGGCTGTTCTGGGTGGTTTCGTTGTTATAGCTCAACCGCGGCTGGCCAGCATTGTTATCAAACACCAATCCTGTTCTGCGGGTAAACACCGTATTGAAATCATTATTATAAAAGTTCTTCAACGCGATCTTGCTCTTTCTGAAATTGTAGGCAAAATTCAGTACCGCGCCCAGGTTGCTGGACTGCGTGTATACGTCGTCGTTAAAATCGAACAGGTGCTCGCTGACGTTTTTTTCGCTGCGTTCCCGCACGTTTCTTTTATTGCTGTTGCCATAGTTGACAGCAAAAATATAGCCGAACCGGTTCTTTTCTTTCACCTGCCAGGCGTTGCCCATGGAGAGTTGCACGCCGATGGGAGGGCGGCTTTTGCCATTGCGTTTACCGCTGCTGTAGGTATTGGGGAACTGTTTGGCGATAGCGATTTTCTCTGCATCATCCAGCAGGGTATAGTTGCCTTTGGCCGCATTTTTATATGCGTCCGGCAATGCGCGGGAACCGTCGTCGAAGCCCAGGAAATCATATTTTCCTTTTGGAGGCGCAGTATAGAAATCTTTGAAAGTCGTCTGGGTATTGTAACCGGTGCTGAGCGACAGGTCCAGGAAACGTTGGTCCGGGAAGTCTTTGGTGCTCACTTTCACCGCGCCGCCGGCAAAATCGCCTGGCAGATCGGGGGAAGCAGTTTTATAGATGGTGATATTATCGATCAGTCCGGAGGGGATGATATCAAAGGAGAATGCTTTTTTGTCCGGCTCGGTGCTGGGCATCTGGGCGTTGTTCATGAGCGTGGTGTTGTACCGCTCGCTCAGTCCGCGTACTACTACAAATTTATTATCCTGGATACTGGTGCCGCTCACACGTTTCAGGACTTCACCGGTATTTTTATCGGGAGATTTTTTAATGAGGTCGGCGGAGATACCATCAGATACGACCGCATTATTTTTCTGTGCGGCGTAAAGCGCGTTGATGGTTTCCTGTTTAAAGGACCCTCTGATCACTACTTCCTGCAGTTCTTTGGATTTGGGTTCATCCATAATAATGTCCAGGGAGGTAGGTTGACCCGCTTTCACGATTACATCGGAGATCGATTTGGTCTGATATCCCATGTATTTGAAGTCGAGGGTGTAGGTGCCCGGCTCCATATTAAAGGAGTAGCGTCCTTCCACGTCGGTGACGGCGCCTTTGCCGGTGCCTTGCACCACGATGGTAACGCCGATGAGCGCCTCACCGGTTTTTTTGTCCGTCACTTTCCCGGTCAGCTTTGCAGGATCTCCCGCCAGTGCTGTTTCCGTAAAAATAAATTGAAATAAAGTCAGCAATAACAGAGGTACAGATAAGAAGCCCTTCACGATATTTGGTTTTGTTTTATACGGTTTTAATCTTGTTCTAATCCCGTTTTAATATCGGTGGCAAAATTATCGGCGATGCATTAACGCAGTATTAAGCTGACGTTACCAGTATGTTAATTGTTAAGAAATGTTTATGGTATTGTTAACAGGAACGAATATACGAAACAGGCATAGGACAGGGTATTGTCAACAAGGGATCTGGAAAGGCCGGAACAGCGGACGGGTGCTACATCAGATAAGAAGGCGGCGTGGGTCTGTTGTTGTTCATCAACATGTCCAGTGAGATATCCAGCTGGTAGTTGCGCTCTTCTCTTTTATCCTGTATAGCGGAGGATATCTGAAAAAGATGCTGACTTTTGTTGGTGAATGGCTTGTTGTCTTTATTGCAGAGCTCGAGGCTGAAGTTGAAACGTTCTTCCAGGTCTTCTTCAAATTCACGCAGACTGAGCGTTTCATCGATAGGGTATTCTACCAGGGTTTCATCTTCAAAACCGGCTTCTCTCAGGGTGTCAAAGGCATTGGCCAGGGAGTGGCGTACATATACCGCTACATTACAGGATAACAAACGTTGAATTTGCATCTGTAAGAGGGATATTGTCATTAATGGGTGTAGTTTAAGTACTTTCATTGCTGATCAATCTTCATTTACTGCGCTTCCAAATAGGTTTTCTGAATAGTTTATAAGCAAACTTAGAAGTCTACTTTTAATTTAATATTAAGCACTTGTTATGATTATGTGAAAATCCCAATAAATATATAAATATTTTATTATTTGATTATTTTAAAATTTAAACGATCAAATAATAAAATAACAAAATATCAAAATAGCTAAATAGCTAAATAGCTAAATAACAAAATGTCTAAATGGCTAAATCCGAAAATGTTTTGGGGTCCCAGTCGGGGGAGGCGTCATCTTCATCTTCGGGGAGAACGGTTTTGGCTTTGGTAACAGGGTGCTGGTACAGGGTCCATTGCTGATGGGCATATTCGAGGGCGGTAAGGCTCTCCACCCAGTCGCCCGAGTTCAGGTAGGTCACGGTTTTATCGCCTACGGGCATCTCTTTGATCAGTGGCTGGTGGATATGGCCACAGCAGACTACATCAAATCCTTTGTCCACTGCTATTTCGGCAACCGTCTGCTCAAAATCGGAGATAAATTTCACGGCAGATTTCACTCCTTGTTTGACTTTTTTGGAGAAAGACATCTTTTCGCGGCCCATGCTTTCCAGGATGTTATTGACCAGGCGGTTGATGATGATCAGCAGATCATAACCTTTCCCTCCCAGTTTGGCCAGCCATTTGGAGTTTTTCATGGTCACGTCGTATACATCGCCATGGAAGAACCAGTGTCTTTTACCGTCTACGTCCAGTATCAGCTTGTTATCGATGGAGAAGTTGCTCAGCTCAAAGCCGGCGTACTTGCGGAGGGCTTCATCGTGGTTGCCGGTCAGGTAGTACACCTCCGTTCCTTTGCCGATCATCTTCAGTATCTTTCGGATCACCTTGGTGTGGGCTTTGGGGAAGTAACGTTTGCTGAACTGCCAGATATCGATGATGTCTCCGTTGAGCACCATAATGCGGGGATCTATGCTGTCCAGGTACTGGACCAGCTCTTTAGCGTGGCAGCCGTATATCCCGAGGTGGACGTCGGAGATAACGACTATATCTAATGCGCGTTTGTCAGACATCTATGTGAAAATGTAACAGGGTTGCAGGTACCTGTTTATGATTATAATTTCTTATACAAAGGAAAAATTGCTATATTACTTTTATATTAATCCAGTGTTAAGGAATTATTAATTCACGTTTTTTTCTGGCTCCGATTGATTCTGAAAGCTATTTTTGCGGCAAATTTTTAAACTCAAACGTATGGGAGGCTTCAATTCCTTTGTTAAACTATTCATGCCGAAAGACCGGGTATTCTATTCTTTATTTGAAGACGTGGCTTCCAACCTCGTGGAAATGGCCCAGGTACTCAACGAACTGGTAGCGACCAATGATGCGGCCGTACGTAAGGACAAAGTGCACCTGATCGAGAGGCTGGAGCATAAAAACGATGATTATACCCACCGTATATTTGTAGAGCTGGGCCAGAACTTCATCACGCCGTTTGACCGGGAAGATATCCACTATCTGGCTGCCACACTGGACGACGTTGCCGACTACATTCACGGTTCTGCCAAAAGGATCGACCTGTACAAGGTGAGCGTACTGAACGAGAGCATCCGCAAACTCGCTGAGCTGATCCACCTCGGCGTGCTGGAGCTGCACAAAGCCATCCCTGAGCTGCGTAACATGCAGAATATGCGCGTTATCACCGATGCCTGCGTAAAAATCAACAGTCTCGAGAATCATGCCGACGATATCTATGACCGCGCTATTGCCGACCTGTTTGACACTGAACAAAATGCCGCAGAGCTGATTAAAATGCGTGAAATATACCAGGCGCTGGAAATCGCTACCGACAAGTGCGAAGACTGCGCTAACGTTATTGAAACCATTATAATCAAATATTCCTGAGAAAGGGTATATCGCCCTGACCGCATAATCCTCGTGTTACCATGACTTTATTAGTAATAATTGTAATACTGGCATTTGTATTTGACTATATCAATGGTTTCCATGATGCAGCCAACTCTATAGCCACTATCGTGTCGACCAAGGTGCTGACGCCTTTTCAGGCAGTGCTTTGGGCCGCAGTTTTTAACTTTGCGGCTTTTTTTATCGCCAAGTACGTTATTGGCGAGTTTAAAGTGGCCAACTCCGTGGCCAGTTCCGTATTTGAACAGTTCATCACCCTCAAGGTGATCTTCTCCGGGCTGGTAGCCGCTATCACCTGGAACCTGTTCACCTGGTGGCTGGGTATTCCTTCCAGCTCCTCCCACACCCTCATCGGTGGCTTCATTGGCGCCGCTGTTACCAGCGCCGGCACCCTCGATGTGATCAATTACCACAAGGTGCTGCCTATCGTGTACTTTATCGTACTGGCGCCCCTCATCGGTATGGTGGTGGCTTTTATCATTACCATTATTATTGTGAATATCTGCCGCAAGGCCAATCCCTTCCGGGCAGAAAACTGGTTCAAACGCCTGCAGCTGGCTTCTTCCGCCGCCCTGAGCCTGGGCCACGGCAGTAACGACGCCCAGAAAGTAATGGGTATCATTGCAGCAGCCATGGTGGCCGCCGGCTATATTCCCAATATCAAGGCGATGCCCGACTGGATCCCGCTGGCCTGCTTCACCTGTATCGCCCTCGGTACCATGAGCGGCGGCTGGAAAATCGTGAAGACCATGGGTACCCGTATCACCAAGGTAACCCCGCTCGAAGGTGTGGCTGCTGAAACTTCCGGCGCCATAACCCTGTTCCTGACCGAACACCTCGGTATCCCTGCCAGCACCACCCACGTTATCACCGGTGCGATCATGGGGGTAGGCGCCACCAAAAGGCTGTCAGCCGTTCGTTGGGGCGTTACCGTCAGCCTCCTCTGGGCCTGGGTGCTGACCATCCCGATCAGTGGCCTGCTGGCAGCAGTGACCTATCTCATCGCCAGCATCTTTATCTAACATAATGTTATATAATAATATTAAAAAGCTCTCCGTTCGTAACGGAGAGCTTTTTTTGCATAAAAATGCCGTCATGTGGATTAGAGCGACTATTTTTGTGCGGTTTTCTAAAGAAGCCTATAACATCCAATCAAAACTGATCTACGCATGAAAGGAATTATCCTGGCCGGCGGCTCCGGTACCCGATTACATCCCATCACTTACGCTATCAGCAAGCAGATAATGCCGGTATACGATAAACCCATGATCTACTACCCGCTGTCTACCCTGATGCTGGCAGGCATAAAAGATATCCTGATCATCTCCACGCCGCACGACCTGCCCTTCTTTCAGCGCCTCTTCGGCAACGGCAGCCAGCTGGGACTGAACCTGTCCTACGCGGAACAGCCACAGCCCAACGGACTGGCACAGGCTTTCGTTATCGGGGAACAGTTTATCGGAAAAGACAGCGTGGCATTGGTACTGGGCGACAACATCTTCTATGGCGCCGGCCTCGGCTCACAACTGGCTGATAATACGGAACCCAACGGCGGCATCGTATACGCCTACCAGGTGTCTGACCCCGAAAGATACGGCGTGGTGGAGTTCTCCGAAGACATGCGTGTATTGTCCATCGAAGAAAAACCCACGAAGCCCAAATCCAACTTCGCAGTGCCCGGCCTCTATTTCTACGATAACGAAGTCGTGGAGATCGCCAAAAACCTGCAACCCAGCGCACGCGGCGAATACGAAATCACAGATGTGAATAAAGAATATTTGAAGCGCGGCAAGTTAAAAGTTTCTATCTTACCCCGCGGAACAGCATGGCTGGACACCGGCACCTTCGATTCCCTGATGCAGGCCTCCCAGTTTGTACAGGTGATCGAACAACGACAGGGCATCAAAATAGCCTGCATCGAGGAAATCGCCTACCGCAAAGGCTTTATCTCCGCCGGCCAGCTGAAGGAACTGGCCAAACCATTGCTGAAAAGCGGCTATGGTCAGTATCTCGAAAGAGTACTGGAACAAAAAATGATCTGACATCTCATTAAAACGTAAATCTGATATTATCATGAAGGTTCTTGTTACGGGTGGTTGTGGCTACATTGGCTCCCATACTATAGTAGATTTAATCAATCATGGCTTCGACGTAGTTTCTGTTGACAGCAACATCAGAAGCTCCACACAGCTGTTGGATGGCGTGGAAAAAATTACCGGTAAAAAAGTACGTAACTACAAAGTGGACCTCTGCAACCTGGAAGATACCCACGCGGTTTTCCATGAAAACAGGGACATTGTAGGCGTTATCCATTTCGCCGCCCTCAAAACCGTCCCTGAATCTGTAGCAGATCCCCTGTTATACTTTCATAATAACCTCACTTCCCTCATCAACGTGCTGAAATGCATCAAGGAATTTAATATTCCCCATTTCGTGTTCTCCTCCTCCTGCTCTGTATATGGCAATACCAACGCCCTGCCGGTAGTGGAAGAAACACCACTGGGTGAAGCACAATCTCCTTATGCCCGCACCAAACAAATGGGTGAACAGATGATCGAGGATTACAGCCGGGTAAATGAAACCCAGTCCATCCTCCTGCGCTATTTTAACCCCGTTGGCGCCCACCCGTCCGGTCTCATCGGCGAATTGCCTCTCGGCAAGCCTGATAACCTGGTACCGGTGATCACGCAGACCGCCATCGGCAAAATCCCGAAAATGGTGGTGTATGGTACAGATTACGATACCCGGGACGGCTCCTGCGTACGCGACTATATCCACGTAACGGATATCGCCAACGCACATACCCGGGCCCTGCAATATCTCATTGAACACAGAAACACCTCCAACTGCGAAATCTTTAACCTCGGCACCGGTAACGGCGTAACCGTACTGGAAGCCATCAAAGCTTTCGAAAAAATATCCGGTGTGAAACTCAACTATACTACAGGCCCACGCCGCCCGGGCGACGTGATCGCCATCTATGCCAATAACTCCCGCGCCAAGGAAAAACTCGGCTGGACACCGGAAATTGGTATAGAAGACTGTATGCGCACCGCATGGCAGTGGGAAGTAAGCCTCCGCAATAAAGTACTGAGCAACTAACATCCTGACATTAAATGTTTACTTTTACGCCTCAATTTTAAACAGACCGCAATGGTAAAAGATATTCAACCGCTGAACGAAAAAGAAACCCGCGCCGGATTCGGTGAGGGCATACTGGAAGTGGGCCGCAAAAACCCCAATGTAGTAGCACTGACCGCCGACCTGCTCGGTTCCATGAAGCTGAACGCTTTTGTGAAAGAATTCCCCGACCGCTTCGTACAGGTAGGCATCGCAGAAGCCAATATGATCGGCATCGCCGCAGGCATGACCATCGGTGGAAAAATACCATATACCACCACTTTCGCCAATTTCTCCACCGGCAGGGTATATGACCAGATCCGCCAGTCTGTGGCCTATTCCAATAAAAACGTGAAAATATGCGCCTCCCACGCAGGCCTCACCCTCGGTGAAGACGGCGCTACCCACCAGATACTCGAAGATATCGGCCTGATGAAAATGCTGCCCGGCATGACCGTGATCGTGCCCTGCGATTTTAATCAGACCAAAGCCGCTACCATCGCGATCGCCGATCACGAAGGACCGGTATATCTCCGCTTTGGCCGTCCAAAATGGCCGAACTTCACTGCAGAAAACCAGGACTTCCAGATCGGTAAAGCCCAGGTCCTGCACGAAGGCACCGATGTAACCCTCTTCGCCTGCGGCCACCTCGTATGGATAGCCGTTGAAGCCGGTAAAATACTGGAAGAAAAAGGCTATAGCGTGGAAATCATCAACATCCACACCATCAAACCGCTGGACGAAGCCGCTGTGATCAAATCCCTCAGCAAAACCCGCTGCGCAGTCACTGCCGAAGAACACAACGTACTCGGCGGCCTCGGCGACAGCATCGCCCAGGTAGCTGCCCGCCATATCCCTGTGCCCATCGAATATATCGGCACCAACGATACCTTCGGCGAAAGCGGCAAACCAGTGGAACTGCTGAAAAAATACGGCCTCGATGCAGAACATATCGTTGCCGCCGCTGAAAAAGCCATGCAACGGAAAAAACAATAATGCACGCGCATAAATAACTGACAACAGCCCATGAACCCCGCGTTCATGGGCTGTTCTATTAACCGGCTTCCTGCAAGACCACTAAATCCCGGACCTTCCCGGAAATACCCCACCCCCCGGTTAAACCTTTTCATTTTATAGATATCATAGAAGCAACAATACTTTATACCATCATTAAAGTACCTGACAGCGAGTTTTTTCTTTATATTCAGGAAAATAAAACCTGTCCAAGAACCATTTAACCTATGGCCGTTACACAGGACGATAAAACACTCCTGGCGCTATACCGGATGCCGGAAACCCGTGAACAGGGTTTCACCCAGATCATCCGGAAGTACCAGGAAAGACTTTACTGGCACATCCGGCGGCTCGTCATCTCTCACGATGACGCCAATGATGTGCTGCAAAATGTTTTCATCAAGGTCTGGAAAAACCTGGAAAACTTCCGGGAAGACGCCCAGCTTTTTACCTGGCTATATAAAATAGCCACCAACGAATGCCTGACGTTTCTCGAACAACAAAAACGTAAATTCGCCGTATCCCTCTCCGAAGTGGAAGACGGTCTCAATAATAAACTGAAAGCCGATACCCAGTTTGATGCCAACAAACTGGAGTGGAAATTACAACAGGCAATATTGCAACTACCTGAAAAGCAGAGAATTGTGTTTAACCTAAGATATTACGATGAAATGCCCTACGAAGAAATGAGCAGAGTGCTGGACACGTCGGAAGGCGCACTAAAAGCATCTTATCACCATGCAGTCAAAAAAATCGAGGATTTTATCAAAGGATCAGATGTCTGACAACCCGCCACTCCCGGTTTTAAGCTGTCTTTAAAGTTTTTTGACAAAAGATTAAAATCTCATTAAACTATTGAAGCAGTGACCTGTCTAAAATTTGTATATGAACAAGCACGAACATATCAGCAATGAATTAAAACAACTGGCGCCGGATGCCAACTGGCCCGCCGATGCACCCTTTACGGTGCCGGCCGGTTATTTTGACCGGCTGCCGGATGTAGTGCTGCAGCAGGTTCATTTACTGCAACCCGACCACATAGGCGCACCCACGCCTCATCATCCTTTTTCAGTACCCACAGGCTATTTTGAGGAACTCCCGCAAACCATCCTCCGGCGGATACATACTACCAGAGAAAACCCGGTCCATGCCGAACTGGAGGAGATATCCCCGCTGCTGGCGGCGATACCCAAACAGGTTCCCTTTACTGTGCCCGCAACATACTTCGGTACCCTGGCTGCCATACCGCCCGTTCCTGTAACGCCATCACTACGCGCTGTACATCGGAATCCGGTAAAAAAATGGCTGAAATACGCCGTGGCCGCCTGCCTGATCACCTTCACCAGTACCACCGCCATTCTCTTCCTGCAACGGGACAGCAGCTTCAACGTGGAAAAACAACTGGAAAGAATAGACACCCAGGACATTGAATACTATCTCCAAAACCATACGGATGCTTTTGATAACGATGCTATCTTTGCCGGCTTTGCCGATGACGCTGCCCCGGAATCCCTGCAACAACAACTGAATGAAGAGATTCCGCCCGCAGCCATCGAACAATACCTGCAACATTCATCCTTCAAAGAGGTATTACCTAACCAGTAGTGATGCATGAAACGCTTTAATTTTATAACCATAGGGATTGTCCTGCTTATGTTGACCAGTGCCATAACCCAGGCACAAAAGCCGACATCTGATGAAGCATCTGAAAAAATAAAAAGCCTTCAGATGCAGTACCTGTCCCAGAAACTGAACCTCTCCGCCGAAGAAGCAGAGAAGTTTTGGCCGGTATACAAAAACTATACGAAAGAAGTGGAAACACTCATCGCTGATCGCCATAACAAAAGGCAGCAGGACAAACAACTGTCAGACCCCGATGACGTTGCCAGGAGAAATATGGACAATGACCTCGGCTATGAAAAAAGGATGTACGACATCAAATCCAGGTATACCAACGAATTTCAGCGCGTACTGCCAGCCCGCAAAGCCGGCGCAGTTTTCAAAAGCGAGCGGGAATTCAGGAACATCATGATCAATCACCTGAACAATCAACGCCTCAACAGAATTAATCAACGCGGTAATTTCAGAAAAAGACCTTAATCCATCATAAAAAAGGGAGATCAATCTGATCTCCCTTTTTGTATGCTAACCCGCCATCGTTACTGCGCTTTATAGTGAGCCCTTACCTCCACCACCTTGCCGTCTTTCAGCACCATCATTTCCGCGCTCAGTAAATTATTCACGCTTTTATAATACAGCACAACGGAATTCACGCCTTCCAGTATGTGATACAATTCAAAATGCAGGTCAGGATAAGCCGTCAGCGCCCTGCTGAAATAAGCGCGCAGCTGCTCAATACCCCGGATACAACCTTCCGGATCTTGATTGATTTTCTGTATAAAAGGAGAGTAAAAGGTAATGTCCGGTGAATAGTGCGACATCACTTCATCAAGGTTATGGCTGTTCCAGGCTGCTACCCAGGCATGCCCAAAGGAGGTCATGTTTTCCATTATGATCACTTTTTTGAAAGAACAAGGTAGGGGTTTTACTACCGGGAGGATTGGCTGAGAAGCTCAATTTCTCCGCGACGCCACTGTACAGGCGTTACACCGAAACACCGGCGAAACTGCCGGTAAAAATGGGAAAGGTCCTCAAACCCGGTGCTATAGGCCACCTCCGGTACAGGCAGGTCTGAAGTGCGCAATAACAACGCCGACATCTGCAACCGCCTGGCCCATATCCACTGCATAGGGCTGCATTGATAAGTCTCCCGGAAACGTCGCTTCAGGGTAGCCAGGCTCATATTTCCCATCGCGGCCACCTCTTCCAGCAACCGCACTTCCTGCATGTTTTTATGCAGCCGGTCCATCACCTGCTGCATGGAAACAGACGGCCGGCCGGCCAGCGCCGCTTTCACCACGGCAGTCTCCTGCTGCAATAAATGCAATACCCGGTCCATCATATTCTCATACGCGGGCATAGCGCCGTCTTCCCGGAAATCGCGCAGCAACGCCTGTGTCAGCTGTTGCCACTGCAAAGAAGCGGAAAGGGTCTGCGTAGCCCCCGCTACATACTTGCCGGTAGCCGCAGAAGCATAATGTGTTGCCAGCAGGTCCGGCGGCAGGAAAAAATTGATACTGGCATAGTCTTCCGATGGCTGCAGTATCTCTGAACAGATAACACTGCCCGACGGTATCAGGAAAACATCGCCGGCCCGCAGGCGATGCACCTGCAAGCCGTCGTATATTCTTTTCTCACCACGTACCACCAGGTTGAGCACCGGGTGCGGTATGTACAGCCCATGAGCGGCCGGTTGCCGGTAATTGCTGTAAGCAGCCCAGCTGTGGCCCTGCTGCTCCCATGTCCTGATATGGTGTTGCCCTGTTAAAGTAAAGCGGTCATACAAGGTGTACATAGGGGTATGCTCCTGTTCCTTTTTCTCAGAATTTGGCAAAAGGCTCTTTGGTATCGTGATAGAAGAGGAAAGTCCATCCTTCCTGCTTACCACGCTCCATAAACTCCTGGCGCAGTTCCATACTGCGTTTGCCATCGTAATCATATTTAGCTACAAAGCGGCTCCGCATCTGGGAAATCTGTGGAGCCACATCGCCGCCAAAAAATACTTTGTCCTCGCCGTCATCCACCAGGAATACCTGGTGATAAGGACAGTGACCGCCCGTCAGCTCATAGTGAATATACCCGTCGATAGTGCCGTTGCCGGTGGTGAACACCACATTATCACGCTGTTGCAGCAATGCGATATCTTCTGCCAGATAGGATTTGCCGGCATGCTCCATGGCATACAGCATTTCTTCATTGTTGACATAATAGGTGGCGTTGGGAAAAGTGAGGGTACGCTCCCCGGTAATAGGATCTGCGGCGGATACGCCCCCGGAATGGTCTTTATGCAGATGGCTCATGAGCACCTTGGTGATCTCCATGGGATTAATGCCGTGGTCTATCAGATGCTGATGGATCTGCAATACGCCGTCTTCGTTGCGGAAACCCAACCCGGCGTCAAACAATATATAGTCACGGTCAGTGATCACCAGAAAAGGCTGTATCTCTACCAACAGGGAACCGTGCGGACGGTCCTGCAGATTATCTGTGCCCAGTCTGAAAGGAGAAAACCGTTTGGTAGCGTCTACCGTAAATGAACCTTCTGATAATGGAATAATTCGTGCCATGATGCAAAGATAGCCCATTCACCATTAGGTTGCAGCCCCGGTTACCGCAACACCATCTGCCGGTCGGCGTCCAGGCGCAGCATAATAAATATCAGCATGGTGAAAGTCATCAGCGATGAACCGCCATAGCTTACCAATGGCAACGGGATACCGATCACCGGCGCCAGGCCGATGGTCATGGAGACATTAATGGCGAGGTGGAAGAAGATAATACTGGCCACCCCATAGGCATACACGCGCGAGTAGGTCGATCGCTGTCGCTCCGCCACAAATATGATCCGGAAAAGCAACGCCACATACAGCCCGATGAAAATCACGCTGCCGATGAAGCCGAAGTCTTCCCCGATAGTACAAAAGATAAAGTCGGTGCTCTGTTCCGGTACAAAGTCAAAGCGGGTCTGTGTGCCTTTCAGATAACCTTTGCCCCAGAAGCCGCCGGAACCGATGGCGATCATACTCTGCCGGGTGTTGTAGGTCGCCTTGGGATCATTTTCTTTGCCCAGCATTACCTCGATACGACGCACCTGGTAGTCCTTCAGCACTTTGGTGAAAGCAAAAGGTACCACGAACATCACGAATATGGAACAAAAGGCGTACACACCCAGGATTACGAGCAGGCGCGACCGCTTCCGTTTGATTTCCCGTCGCATGAAATAAATGACCAGCGCGGTAATCACGGAAAAGATGGAGAACAGCACGTACTTGTCTACCAGCAGGGCCGAAAGCACCAGCACAATACCGGAGAAAGCGATCACCAGCAGGATGCCCGGTAACCCTTCGCGGAACATGACGAGGAAAAAGGCGAAATACACCAGCGCCAGCCCTGTTTCATCCTGTAAAATGATGATAGCTGCCGGTATCAGGGCAATGGCAGCGGCAATCAGCCGCGACCGCAGCTTGGTGAAGTCCGTCTCCTGCGACGACAGGTATTTGGCCAGCGCCAGGTTGGTACAGAGCTTCGTCAGCTCGGCCGGCTGGAATTGAAAACCACCGATGACCAGCCAGGAGTGAGAACCTTTTACATCTTTACCGATCCCCAGCACCAATAGCAACAATAGCAAGCCTCCCGCGTACAACAGGTTGGAGGTGGCGGTAAAAAATTTACTGTCCGTCAGCCAGATAATCGACGCCAGGACCAAAGACACACCAAACCACATGATCTGGCGCGAATAGTTTTTATTCAGGTGGATAATATTCTGCCAGACATTATCATCGCCCCGGTATTCCGCAGCAAAGATGGACATGATGCCGATGATCACCAGCGCCAGGTACAGGCCTACAATTGGCCAGTCAATCCCTTGTGTCAGTTTGGCTTGCGAGCGGTTCATGAGCGGTTTCGTTTCTTTATTTCGTTATAGTTATTTAGTTCCGTTTTTCTTGAAAAGGGCGCTGGCGTTCAGTGAGTCCAGCTTGGATTTAGCCACCATGGCCGGGTCCAGTGTTACTGTTTCCATTACTGTTTTCATCAGGGCCTGTCTTTTGGTGGAGATGGAGTCCTTCAGGTATTTCTCCATCATGAGACTGGCGATAGGTGCCGCGTAGCGGGCGCCGAAACCGGAGTTCTCCACAATAACGGCAATGGCTATACGTGCACTTTCCGCCGGGGCGAATGCCACAAAGACAGCGTGGTTTTTCAGTTTGGTACGTTTACCGTCCACGATGCCGTAGTTTTCTGCCGTACCGGTTTTACCGCCGATAGAGATCCCTTCGATCTGGGCCACGCGGCCGGTACCGCTGGCCACCACGTCTGTCATCCCGTGAATTACCGCGCTATAGGCCGTATCGGAGATATGGGCCACTACATGTTTTTCCTTGTATTTGTCGAGTAAATGCGCGTCATCACCGTCGATGCTTTGTACAAAGTGCGGGATATAGTAAGAACCGCGGTTGGCCACGATACACATGGCGTTGGCCATCTGCAGCGGCGTCAGGGTCAGCTCACCCTGACCAATACCGAGGAACACGGAAGTACAGGAGTTCCAGCTGCCTTTATACATTTTATCGTAGAACGCCGGCGTAGGCACAATACCACGGGCCTCGCTGGGCACGTCTACCCCGATGCGGTGACCAAAGCCGAAGCTGTTCATATAATCGGACCATTTCTGGAGGCCGCCTGAGCGGATACCGCCGAACTTGCCCGCATCCACACAAAGGCGATAAACGTGCGAGAAGTAGGAGTTACAGGAGTGGGAAAGCGCCAGCCGCAGGTTGGCAGCGTGACCGGCATCATGGTGTTCGCACTTGATGGGCCTGCTACAACCGTAATAAGCGCCGCCGCAGGGATAACCGAAGCTGGGCGTGATCACGCCTTCGTCCAGTCCTACCAGTGCAATCATCGGTTTAAAAGTGGAACCTGGCGGATAAGTAGCCTGGATGGCGCGGTTGAACGTCGGTTTGGTCGTATCGCGGTTGAGCAGCACCGAGTTGGTACTGCGGTAAGAACCGGTAAGCAGGTTGGGATCGAAAGTAGGTGCGCTGACCATGGCCAGGATACCGCCCGTTTGCGGATCGATCGCCACGATGCTGCCCATTTTACCCTTCATGAGTTTTTCTCCGAACTGCTGCAGTTCAATATCGAGTGACAAACGCAGGTTTTTGCCGGCGATGGCAGCGCTGTCAAATTCACCATTTTCGTAAGCGCCCTGTGGCCTGTTGAGATTGTCTTTCACAAGGTACTGGATACCGCGTGTACCCATCAGCACCGCTTCGTAAGTCCTTTCAAGACCGGCCAGACCGAGATAGTCGCCGGAATTGTACGAAGCGTAGGCGGAGTCTTTGAGGCGTTCCGGCGAAATTTCCCCGATATAACCGAGGATATTGGCCGCGGCGGAAAAAGGATAGGAGCGGATCTGGCGGGGCACCAGTTCAAATCCCGGCTGGAAGAGGTACATGCTTTCCTGCAGCTGGCCGAATACTTCTGCCGGCAGCAGGGCGGCGAACACCGATTGTCTTACGCGGCCGTTTCTCACGATGGCGTTGACAATCCGTTTCCGGAATTCCTCTTTATCGATGTTTAATATTTTACAGAGGTAAGCCGTATCAATAGCTTTAACGCTGGCAGGGGTTACCACCAGGTCGTACAGCACGTCGTTACTGAGGATAGCTTTGTTCTTCCGGTCATAGATAATACCGCGGCTGGGGTACACCACTTTTCTGAGTACGGCGTTGGCATCCGCCAGCTTCGCGTACTTCTTCTCCACGATCTGCAGGAAAAACAACCTGGTAATGATCAGCACCACCATCCCAAGTATAATCGCCTGTATAACTCTTTTTCTGGGCTGATTAAAAACTGACATGCTATTGAGGACGGATAAATTTTAAAATGCTTGTTGTTGGCATTGACTGCTGACAACATCCTTTTTCCGATGTATAAATTTAATAGTAATATTTGGCAAACGCCTATTGCTGACTGCTATTTCTTTGTGAAAAAAAGCAATTCATATAACACGATCAGAATAAGGCTGGCAGCAGTAGAAAGCAGGATTTTCAGCATCAGGTACAATGGGTTGCCGAAACCAAAAACTTCCAGGGTAAAAAAGACCACATGATGCAGGAATACCAGTACTGCCGCATAGATCAGAAACTGCGAGACGCCCATACTGGTCATGGACGGCGTTTTCTGGGTGGTTTCAAAGCCGCCCTGTGGCGACAGGATATTGATAATAAACGGCCGCAGGTAAGCGATGAACACGCAGGCTGCCGCATGTATCCCCATGGTGTTGGAAAACATATCAAGGGAAACGCCCATCAGGAATCCCAGCAGCATCACCACCGGGCGCGGCAGGTTAAAAGGCAGCGCCAGGATGAAGAGCATATACAGATAAGGGCTCACCAGCTGGTGAATCAGTATCTTGTTGAGCACAAACACCTGTATCAGCAACAGGAATACAAAACGGATAATATTTCTTAACAGTATACTCATTTGATCAACTTGTAAGTTGAGTCTTCTAGTCGTTGTTGTTCATCTTTCAGCAGATTTTCTATCACGTACACATATTGTACGTTATAGAAATTGGTGGCCAGTCTCAGGCGGATATTATAGGAAGTACCGGCTTTATCAGACATCATCACCGAATCTACATAGCCAATGGGGATATTTTCGGGAAACAGGGCAGAAAAGCCGCTGGTAACCACCGTATCTCCTTTATGTACTTTGGCGCTCTTGGGAATATCTTTCAGCTGGGCGAAAGTGGCGTTGCCGCCGTCCCAGTGTACGGACCCCATTTCCTTGCCCTGGGCCAGCCTGGCGCTGATGGACACGGAGTTGGATTTGGAGAGCATGGAAAGCACTACGGCATAGTTGTCGCTCACACTTCTGACCACGCCTACTACGCCGCTGCTGCTGATAACGCCCATATTGGGACGGATACCCTGCAGGCTGCCGCGGTGGATGGTGAGATAGTTGATCGGCTTGTTAATGGAGTTGTTGATCACCTTGGCCTCAAAGTACTTGTAGCGGCGTATCTGGGTGCCAATCACCCGGTGAAGGGTATCGTCGCTGTACTGGCGGATAGTATCTATTTTGAGGCCGGTGCCTGTCACCACAGAATCGAAGCTGGTATGAACGGCATTGTGCAGGCGGGTATTTTCCGCTACCAGGCTGTCGTTGGTAGCTTTCAGGTGAAAGTAGTATTGTACGTTGTTGTATTTGTCGTACAGCTTCCCACTAATATCATTGGCGGAGTTAAGGTAGGCAGATCGCTGCAGGTTATTGTTCTGGAATACCAATACAATACAAATCACTTCCAGCAGCAGAAATAAGAAGAAGTTGAAATATCGCCTAAAGAAAATGATTAAATTCCGCACAAGCGCGAGTCATTTAGAGATTTGATCATTTGGATATTTGGTTATTTACAGGGTTCTTTCTCCGAAAGAAATCTGTAAATAACCAAATATCCAAATATCTAAATAGGTTTATTGCATCAGGAACGGATATTTACCCACATGTTTCAGGGCGATGCCAGTGCCTCTCACTACGGCGCGCAGCGGATCATCTGCTACATGAACCGGCAGTTTGATTTTCTGGGCAAGGCGTTTGTCCAGCCCGCGCAGCAGCGCACCGCCACCGGTCAGGTACAAGCCTCTGCGGTAAATATCTGATGCCAGCTCCGGCGGCGTTGTTTCCAGCGCTTTCAGGATGGCTTCTTCGATTTTAAAGATAGATTTGTCCAGTGCTTCGGCGATCTCCTGGTAAGATACCATGATCTGCTTGGGGATGCCTGTCACCAGGTCACGACCGTTAACCGGGATGTCATCCGGTGGGTTATCCAGTTCTTTCAGGGCTGATCCGATATGGATCTTGATCTGCTCGGCGGTCCTTTCACCGATCAGCAGGCTATGATAGCGGCGCAGGGCTTCCATGATATCGGCGGTGAACTCGTCACCCGCGATACGGATACTCTGGTCGCATACTATACCTGCCAGGGCAATCACAGAGATACCGGTGGTACCACCTCCGATATCGATGATCATGTTACCTACCGGTTCTTCCACGTCGATGCCGATACCCAGGGCAGCGGCCATCGGTTCGTGCAGCAGATACACTTCCTTGGCGCCCGCCTGCTCGGCAGAGTCACGTACCGCTCTCTTCTCCACTTCCGTAATGCTGGAAGGGATACAGATCACCATACGCCAGCTGGGAGCAAACAGTGGCTTTTTAGGATAAACCATTTTTATCAGTTCCCTGAGCATACCCTCTGCGGCGTTAAAGTCCGCGATCACACCATCCTTCAGGGGACGTATCGTACGAAGATATTCGTGTGTTTTTTCGTGCATCATCATGGCCTTCTTACCGACTGCCACAATTTTACCGCTAGCCCGTTCTATCGCTACAATGGAAGGCTCGTCCACAACCACTTGGTCATTATGTATTATCAGCGTGTTCGCTGTACCCAGATCAATCGCGATTTCCTGCGTTAAAAAATTAAAAAATCCCATTGTTGATACGGTCAAAAATTAGAATGCAAAAATGAATAATTCTAACGAATATACGATGCAAAAAGTGGATATTCTTGCAATAATACGGCTAAATATTAAAAAAAGTTATTTGTTGTTCAAACGGCAACCCGACATGATTATTTTGCCATTTTAATATTTAGTCATTTGATCATTTAGAAAGCCTGTTTTCTGAAAAATTCCTAAATACTTAAATAACCAAATGACTAAATGAACTCGTAGCCTATATCCCGACGATACGTTTTGCCTTCAAACGAAATTTGTTCTGCGGTCTGCACCGAGTGGGCCAGCGCCAGCGGCAGACTGGCTGCCAGCGAGGTAATGGCCAGCACACGACCGCCATTGCTCACGATGGTTGCTCCCGACTGTTTGGTACCGGCATGAAACACCACCTGGTCATTAGTAGGCGCCGGTATACCGCTGATAGCCTTGTTTTTCTCATACGCTTCCGGATAACCCGCAGACACCAGCATAACAGTGGCGGCGGCACGCGGATCAGCGTAAATGGTTTGCTCCGACAGTTTACCGGTTGTAACAGCGGTAAACAGGTCCAGTAAATCGTTTTGTAAACGGGGCATTACGACTTCCGTTTCCGGATCGCCCATGCGGCAGTTATACTCAATGACAAAAGGCTCTCCCTCTACATTAATCAAGCCAAAAAAGATGAACCCGTTATATTTAATGCCTTCTGTTGACAAGCCCGCTACTGTAGGACGAATTACCTGGTCTTCCACTTTTTTCATGAAAGCAGCATCGGCGAAAGGTACCGGAGATACCGCACCCATACCGCCGGTGTTCAGGCCCTTGTCGCCTTCCCCGATCCGCTTGTAGTCTTTGGCTTCCGGCAGGATCTTATAAGTGTGACCATCCGTCAGCACAAACACAGACAATTCAATACCGGTCAGGAACTGCTCTATCACCACGGTTTTGCTGGCATCGCCAAATTTAGCGGCCCGGATCATCTGCTCAAACTCGGCCACCGCCTCGTCATGCGAACTGGTGATCACCACACCTTTACCGGCAGCCAGCCCATCAGCCTTCAATACAATTGGTAAGGAATGCTGCTGAAGATACGCCACCCCTTCCTCGAAATTGCCGGCGTTGAACTCGCGGTAAGCAGCGGTAGGTATCTGATGCCGCTGCATGAACAGTTTGGCGAAAGCCTTACTACCTTCCAGGCGGGCGCCCTCCTGTGACGGACCCATTACAGGAATATGCTGCAGTGCAGCATCTGCGGCAAAGAAATCATAGATACCATTTACCAGGGCCTCTTCTGACCCCGGCACTACCAGGTCGATGGCGTTTTCAAGGCAAAAAGCCCTGATCTTCTCAAATTCACTCACGCCCATGTCGACGTTCGTGCCACATTGCGATGTGCCGGCATTACCCGGCGCGATAAATAACTGGCCACACTGTGGACTCTGGGACATTTTCCGGGCCAGGGCGTGTTCCCGGCCACCACTACCTAGTAATAAAATGTTCATATGAATTGCCTAATAAATGCAGGTGCGAAAGAAAATGCAAAGAAAGATGAAAAAAGCACAAAAACCCACAAAAACTGCCCATTTCCACCATTTTTTTACGTAATTATCTATTTTACTTTAAATTGCCCCCTCTGAGACTTAACAGAACCTTAAAACAACTATTGCTAAAACTAACCATTTATGATGCAAACTGCTGTTGCACAGAAGTCTGTCGATGCCTCGTCTGAGGGGCACCCGAAGGGACTGGCTGTGCTCTTTACCACGGAGATGTGGGAACGATTTAACTTTTATGGCATGAGGGCGCTGCTGACGCTCTTCCTGGTAAATGCGCTGGCTTTCTCTGAAGCCGAATCCTCCTATGTCTATGGCGGCTTTCTGGGCCTTTGTTATCTCACCCCTATGCTTGGCGGTTATATTTCCGACCGCTACCTTGGAAACAGAAACTGTATCTTATTAGGTGGTTTTGTGATGGGTATCGGGCAGCTGCTCATGGTACTCAGCGCCACCATCTACGCCTCCAACGTGGATACCGCCAAACTGATCGTATGGCTGGCACTGCTGGTGATCATCATGGGCAACGGGTTCTTTAAACCCAACATCTCCTCTATGGTAGGCCAGCTGTATCCTAAAAACGACAGCCGTCTGGATGCCGCTTTCACCATCTTCTACATGGGTATCAACGTAGGCGCCTTCCTCGGCATGCTGATCTGCCCTATCCTGGGAGACGTGAAAGTAGACAACGTCAGAATGGTAAGCGCTTTCAAATGGGGCTTCCTCGCCGCCGGCCTGGCCATGTTCCTCGGTTCCATCCTTTTTTATTTCCTGAAAGACAAATACGTGGTAACGCCCGACGGTAAAGCCATCGGCGGCAAACCAGACTTCAGCAAACCAGCCGCTAACCTGGCGGAAGGAGAAGCTGACAAAGCCAAATTCTCCAGCGGCGCTATCCTGGGCGTTCTGGGCCTCATGGTGGCACTGTTCTTCATCATCCACTACCTCTCCCTCGATGCCAACCCGATCAAATCCTGGCTATATCCCTTCATCTATGCGGCAGGTATCAGCCTCGCGGTATTGATCCTCACCGATAAAAGCATTACCAAAGTAGAAAGACAACGTATCCTCGTGATCTACTTTGTAGCATTCTTTGTGATCTTCTTCTGGGCCTGTTTTGAACAAGCCGGTTCTTCCCTCACTTTCGTGGCCGACTACCAGACAGACCGTCGCCTGCTGGGCTGGGACATGCCACCGAGCTTTGTACAGAACGCCAACTCCATCTTCATCATCGTATTTGCACTGCCTTTCAGCTGGTTGTGGATGAAACTCCAGAAACGTAACCTGGAGCCTATCTCTCCCGTGAAACAGTCCATCGGCCTGGCTTTGCTGGCACTGGGCTTCTTCATCATCGCCCTGCAGGTGAAAAACCTGGGCGCCGGCCAGAAACTCGGCGTGATCTGGCTGATCGTCATGTACCTGTTCCACACCCTCGGTGAACTTTGCCTGTCACCTATAGGCCTGTCACTGGTATCCAAACTGGCGCCCCATCGCTTCTCCTCCCTGCTGATGGGCGTATGGTTCCTCGCTAACGCCGCCGGCTATGCGCTGGCAGGTACGCTGGGCGCCTTGCTGCCACCCACACAGGATAAGTTTGACCTGGCGGCTAAAAACAATATCAACCTGCAGGCCATCCTGGACGGCACTGTCACCGCCACCGCACAACAGCTGGAAAAATTACAGGAACTGAAACTGGCCGCCCACTACCCAACCTTCGCCGGTTTCACCATCCATAACCTCTATGAGTTCTTTATGGTATTCGTAATCCTGCCGGGTGCAGCAGCAGTGCTCCTGTTCCTCTCCACCGGCTTCCTGAAAAAATGGATGCACGGGGTTAGATAATAAACATACCTTCTATGTATAAAAAGGAAGACCGGAACAAGGAAATTTGTTCCGGTCTTCCTTTTTATACGCGGCCGGTAATGCTGTAATTCGTAAATTTCACCCTTAACACCTTACCTCCTTAATCATATGGCTGACAACAATTTCAAACCTTTTGTGCCACCAGGCGCACAAATGAAAGAATTTACCCTCAAATCCATTTTACTGGGCTGTATCTTCGGAATCATCTTTGGCGCTGCCACCGTATACCTCGCCCTGAAAGCCGGTCTGACCGTTTCCGCGTCTATCCCGATTGCCGTTATCGCCATCACCCTCGGCAGAAAATTCTTCAACACCACCATCCTGGAAAACAACATTATCCAGACCACCGGCTCCGCCGGTGAATCCATCGCTGCCGGCGTAGTCTTCACACTGCCGGGCTTTCTGTTCCTCAGCGACGGCGGTGGCGCCCAGTTCTTTAACTACTTCACCATCCTCATTCTGGCTATCTTCGGTGGTATCCTCGGTACCCTCATGATGATACCCCTCCGCCGGTCGCTGATCGTGAAAGAACACAAAACACTCCCTTACCCGGAAGGCACCGCCTGCGGCGATGTGCTCATTGCCGGTGAAAAAGGAGGCGATTTTGCCCGTACTGCCTTCTACGGCCTCGGCTTCGCCTTCGCCTATGCTATCTTCCAGAAGATATTGCATGTTATCGCCGAAACACCGGCCTACATGACCAAACAAACCAGCAAATTCTTCCCCTCCGCTAAAATCAGCGCAGACATCACCCCGGAGTATATGGGGGTGGGTTATATCATCGGCCCCCGCATTGCGGGCGTACTGGTAGCCGGCGGCGTACTGTCCTGGCTGGCCCTCATTCCCCTGCTGGCATCCCTGCTGCCAGGTGAAGTGATCGCCGCCCAGCTGGTGAAAATAGGCTACCTTGCCAGCCTGCAAACACCCGGCGGACAAGGGAACTGGGACCCTGTGACCCATACCTTCTCCGACTACTCTGCGGCAGTATACTACGCCTACGTACGCCAGATCGGCGCAGGTGCAGTGGCAGCCGGCGGTTTCATCACCCTGCTGAAAACCATTCCCACGATCATCTCTTCCTTTAAAGGCAGCATCGGCGCTATCAAAGACCGTAAAAGCGATGGCGGCGCACCTGCCGGCGTGGTAAGAACAGAGAAAGACCTGAGCCTGAAAGTAGTACTGTTCGGCAGCATCGCCCTCGTACTGCTCATGGCCTTCCTGCCACAGCTCCCGGGCGACTCTATCGGTAAAAAAATGCTGGTAGGCCTGCTGGTAGTGGTCTTCGGCGCTTTCTTCGTAACCGTGTCCAGCCGTATCGTAGGCCTCATCGGCTCCTCCAATAACCCCATCTCCGGTATGACCATCGCCACGCTGATGGGCACCTGCCTCGTGTTCATCGCCGTCGGCTGGACCGGCAAGGTATATGAACCGATGGCGCTGGTGGTAGGCGGTATGATCTGTATCGCCGCAGCCAACGCAGGCGGTACCTCACAAGACCTGAAGTCCGGCTACATCGTAGGCGCCACGCCCATGTATCAGCAGCTGGCCCTGTTCATCGGCGCCATTGTATCTTCCGTGGTCATCGGCCTGACCGTAAAATTCCTCGACAAACCCACGGCGGAAATGATCAGCAAAGGCATTACCGAACACGCTATCGGCAGCGCCTACTACCCGGCGCCACAGGGAACCCTCATGGCTACCCTGGCTAAAGGCATCCTGTCCTTTAACCTCGACTGGCAGTTCGTACTGGTAGGCGTTTTCCTCGCCATCGTAATGGAACTGTGTAATATCAATTCACTCTCCTTCGCGGTAGGCGCTTACCTGCCATTATCCACCACACTGCCCATCTTCATCGGTGGCGCCATCCGTGGCGTGGTAGACCATAAAAACAAAAAAGCCAATAAACACACTTCCGCAGCGGAGGAAGAACTCGGCAAAGGCAACCTGTTCGCTACCGGCCTGGTGGCCGGAGGCGCCGTAGCCGGCGTTATCATTGCCGTGCTTGCCGGATTCGACAGCTCTGCGGCCGTACTGGCCAAACTCAATATGGAAGGAGGACTCGCCGGCGCATTGGGCCATGGCGGCTACTACGTACTGGGATGCGCGTTCTTCGCCTTTATGGGCTGGTATCTCTATCGTACCGCCCGCAAAGCATAACATCCAACTTATCAGGATATTTTAAGATGCCGGCACCGGAATGTAACAATACCGGGCCGGCATCCGTTTTTCTATTCTGAAAATGATTATTTTTATCGGAATTTTTATTACATCTTTCTATAATAAGTACCTATGCGCATACTTGTAACCGCATTACTCAGTGCCGTTGTTATCCTCGGTAACTCCTGCGGAAAAGATAAAGACGATAGCAAAGACCGTAAGTTTGTTTCCGTAAAGCTGGATACCAAAATCTATCTCAGCGAAAATCCAAAAGGCATAGCCTATGTGCCTGACTTCCAGGACGACGATCCTACCAACGATTACTACAGGTTGGAAATTACCGGAAAAACCAATAACAACGATATCATCAGCGTCACGATGGCCGGATTGAAAATCCCTTTCCCTCCCGGTACATATCCCTGCACCAGGGCAGGTAACAGCATCCTCGTAGTCATCAACAGCGGCGGATATCCCGCCACCTACAGCTCACAGGGCAGCACCGATTGTTACCTCACCATCACCCGCAGCGATAATATCATGGTGGAAGGCACCTTCTCCGGTACTGTGAAAGATCTCAGCGGCATGGCCGGCACAAGGGCCATCAAAAACGCAGCTTTCAGAGCGATCTACACCGTTACGGCCCAATAAACTTTTTCCGCATAAAAAACCCCCGGGCGCACGCCCGGGGCTACGATCTTCTTCAGGTCCTTTAAATGGTGAATGCTCTACTGTCCTTATATAGCCTGACAAACATTGTTGCCCAGGGCCTGAGCCCTGGATGCTATGCTGAATTCCGGATCAGATAAAATCCAGTTTTGCATAGTCCGCTTTCAGAATCATTTTATCGTTGGCGCCCAGCCATTTGTCCAACAGGGTGGCATATACGCTTTTAAAATCCACCTTATACTGTAAATCCCCGTCTTTCAGGTTCATCAGGTCCGGCCCTTCATTCAGCACGCCCTGCCGCTTCAGCCCTCCACCTATCAGGAACATATTGTTGGCCGTTCCGTGGTCTGTGCCGCCGCTTGCATTCTGGCTTACCCGGCGCCCGAACTCGGAAAAAGTCATCACCACCACATCCTGAAAGCGGTTGTTCTTTTTAAGATCGCCGGTAAATACGGTCAGCGCATCGCTCAGTTGCCTGAAAAGCCGCGCCTGTTGGTCCTGCTGGTTCACATGCGTATCAAAGCTGCCATGAGACACATAATACACCTTGGTGTTGATATCGGACATGATCAGGTTGGCGATGGTGCGCATATTACGTCCCAGCTCCGTAGCAGGATAGCTTTCTTTGGATTGATAGGTCTTAAACTGTTGCTGGATATAGGCAGCAGAGGAAATGGTCTCGCCCATGGTCTTGTAGAGATATTCTACATTGTGATGCCCGTCTTCTGCTGTATGCTGTTGCAATAGCTCTTTGAAAAACCGGTCATTGCTGGTATTGGAAAGACGGCCAGGATCAGTAAGTGCGAGGCCTTTATTACGTTCGCCTTTCAAAGCAAGACTTAAGGTATCATCTATCTCCAGCGCCTGTGTGGGTTTATCACAGCCATTACACTGCGCATCGAGGTAACGGCCTACCCAGCCGTCATTCCATATTTCTGCCGACTGGCTGGCGGAATGCCAGATATCCATGGAGCGAAAATGCGAGCGGTCAGGGTTAGGGTAGCCTACGTTGTTGAGAATACCCATTGCACCATCGTCGTACAAGGCTTTCAGCCCCTGCAGCGCAGGGTGGATGCCCAGGTCATCATTGAGCGACAGGGCCGCTTCCCGCCGGATGCCCAGTGCAGGCCGGGAACGGTAATAAATATCGTTACGGTAGGGGATAATGGTATTCAGACCATCATTACCACCCGACAACTGTACAATCACCAGCACTTTATTTCCCGGAGGCACGAGCGCACCGGTCTCAAAAGCTTTCAGGAATTTGGGCATCAGCATGGTGGCGGAAGCCAGAGAACCTACCTGTAAAAAACGACGCCTGTTAAGTATATACATAACCTATAGCTTTCTGGAGATGATTAACAAAGTTGATATTCCGGTGTGCTCATCACATCGATGGTCACTGTTTTGATATAGCCTTCGCGGGAGCTGGTGTCTGCATATTTCTCCAGCAGATTTTTTCTGACATTGCCCGATTGTTGCAGCAGGGCGCCGGCGATGGCATCGGCGAGGTTTTCGCGGGGAACTTCTTTAAAGCCCTGCACATAAGGGTCCCAGTTTATCCGTGCATTCACTTTTTTCGCGAATTGCCTTTTAAGAAAATCGTTGATCTGCAATGTCATTTTATAGTTGCCACCGTCACCCATTTCCGGCGTCAGTTCCTTGGGCCGTATGTTCAGCACCTGCGAATACAGGATCACCTGCGGTACCCGCAGGCGGAACATCAGACTGGAACTGTCTATCCAGTTACGGCCGCCGGGCCAGCCGGCCACATTGGGCGGGTAAAACAATACCTGGCCGAGGATACGCTGGAACACCAGCATGGTTTCTTCCTGCTCAAAGGCCATGGGAATGGTGCGGCGTATGCCTACCAGCAGTTCCACAGGCGATTTGATACGGTTACCAATGTATTTGCTGTCATAAAACCAGTCGGCCATAAAGATCTCCCGCATCAGTGTTTTGATATCATAGCCGGAATGGTAGAATTTTTCGGAGAGTGACTGGATAAGGGTATCGTCCGGGGTGTCATCCACAAAATACCGGAATATTTTAGTGGTGATAAAAGTGGCGGTCTGTCGCTGTTCCAGCAACAGCTTCAGCACGTCGTCGCCGTTGTAGCGGCCGCTTTTGCCGAAGATATTTTTGACGCCGTCATCATGTTGTTTTTCCCGGAACACGAACTGGCCGTTTCCATCGAAGCCCCATCCGGTGAAGGCCCGGGCAGCTTCTTTGATATCTGTTTCCGCGTAATGTCCGCGGCCCATGGTAAACAGCTCCATGACTTCACGGGCGAAGTTTTCGTTGGGACGTTGTTTACGGTTTTGCTGATTATTGAGGAACTGCAACATCGCCGGTGATTTGGAAACAGCGGTCAGCAGGTCGCCGAAGTTGCCCAATGCATTTTCCCGTATTACGCCGATCAGTTGCTGGTTGAATAATACGTTCTGCGTGCGGCAGGCGAAGTGGCCATGCCAGAAGAGGCTCATTTTCTCACGTAGCGGGTGTTCGCTTTTCTGCATCATGTTCATCCAGGCCACGTTAAGGTCTTTGATGCCCTGGGTGTTCATTTGGCGGACGGTTTTCCGTTGCTCCTCCGTCATGTCTTTAGCACGTTTGTAGTCTGGCAGGTCGGTGGCGTTGATCACGTCTACCGATTCCAGTTCCGCGTGTTTGGGGCCGTTCAGCACTTTATTCACGATTTCTTTCCGTCGTCTTTTTTCCCAGTCGGAGATGACAGGCAGCGTTTCACCGAAGCCGGCGCGCCAGGCGAGATGTTGCATTTCCAGTTTTTTGGCAACTACAGGCATACGTAAATAATTTAATGTAAGACTGTGTTTTGGCGCCGGGGTTTAACGAAACTTCCAGACGGGATAACAACTTCCTTTCTCAAAGACATGTTTATCCTGCGGAAGGGCCATAAAGGCGTCAGCAGAAAGCAGGCTGGCAAGGTCTCCCGAGCCGTGGTAGGGCTGCGGAACGGCAGCCGTTGTGCCATCGGGCAGGGACTGCAATTTAACAGGAAGGTAATATTCCAGCGATGGGTTAAATGTCACCTTTTCCTGCAGCACTGCGTAGGCAGGTGCTGTTTCCTGTGCGCCCATGGCAGCTTTCAGCCAGGGCAGCACGTAGCGGTAAAAACACATAAAGCCCGACACCGGGTTACCCGGCAGGGCAAATACTACCGGCCCGCCGGTGAAAGTGCCGAACAGGAAAGGCTTTCCCGGTCTTTGCTGCACCTTGTGAAAAATCTGCTGCATGCCCAGCCGCTGCAGTACTGCCGGCAGATGATCAAATTTACCGGCAGACACAGCCCCCGAGCTGATCCACACGTCTGTTTCCTGCAATAATGGTTCCAGCCGTTCGCGCATAACAGCCTCTTCATCGCTCAGGTGTATATATACTGCGGTAATACCGCACTGTTGCAAAGAAGCCATCAGGCTGTATATATTGGAGATGCGCACCTGGTGTTCTTCCGGCGTGGCGGCTACGGGCACCAGTTCATCTCCGGTAGCAATAACGGCTACGCGCGGCAGCCGCGCCACCTGCACCTGCGTTTTACCGACGGTGGCCAGTACACCCGCTTCCGCAGGACCAATCAGCATTCCGGGCGACAAGAGTACCGTGTCTTCCGCTACGTCTGAACCTTTGCGATGCACATTTTGCCCCAGTGTTACATCACCGGCGATGGCAAATCGGCGGAAACCTCCATGGTCAGAGGCTTCCAGCTGCTCGTACGGGATCACGGTGTCCGTGAGTTCCGGCAGGATGGCGCCGGTCATCACCTCTATGCAATTGGCTGTGTTGGACAGTTGCAGTCGCGGAGCGCCCGCAGCCTGAATATCTTCCACCCCGAAAATCTGTTGCCCGCGGGCAAAGCTGTCGTACAGGATGGCGATACCATCCATGGTAACCCGGTCAAAAGGCGGAAACGGCCTGTCTGCCCTGACGGGCTCACGCAACACACGGCCGGTAGCCGCCTCAAAAGGCAACACTTCCGTGCCCATGTCCCGCACGGTCTGTAATACGGCAGTATATGCAGCAGCAACAGTCAGCATCATTTTGTATTATTTTTGTACAGGTGAAGATGATTAAATTTATGATATTATGACCAATCCATCAAGCAGCGATTTTACCCACCTCGATTCTTCCGGTCAGCCGGCCATGGTAGATGTAAGCGGCAAAGGCAGCACTTATCGTGTAGCCGTGGCCGAAAGCCGGGTGTATTTACCGTCACTGGTAAGAGAGCAGTTCCGCGGCAATGACATTCAAACCCGTAAGGGCGCCGTATTCCAGACCGCCATCGTCGCCGGTATCATGGCAGCGAAAAAAACGCCGGACCTCATCCCGCTTTGTCATACCCTGCTGCTGGACGGTTGCGATGTACAGATACATCTCGAGGAAGAAGAAGCCGTTATCCGCTGCACAGTGAAAACAACAGGCAAAACAGGCGTGGAAATGGAAGCCCTCACCGGCGCCAGCGTGGCAGCACTCACCATCTACGACATGTGCAAAGCCTTCACCCAGGAAATGGTCATCCGCCAGACGCGACTGGTCAGCAAAACCGGCGGGAAACAGGATTACGCTGAAGGTTCAAAGTAAGCGGTTGTGCGCAAAAGAGCGGAGATGAAACCGGAGATCATTCCGGGAAGCGAAGATTAACGGAAAAGATCAATACGGAGGTTAACGACAATGGATACGGAGGAGCACGCAAAGGCGCAAAGCAGCAAAGAGCGCAAAGAAATAATTTGGGTTTTAAAAGATGGATATGACGGAAAATAACAACGCACCATTGAAAGGGCTCGTCCTTTGCGGCGGGCAAAGTACCCGGATGCAGGAAAACAAAAGCAGGATCAATTACCATGGCATGCCCCAGTGGCAGTATCTGGCGAATTTATTAACGTCCTGCGGAATGGAGACTTACCTGTCCTGCCGGACTGATCAACAACCAGATTTTAACGGTTATCCCCGGTTGATACCTGACAGTGTGCCTTATGGCGGCCCTTCTGCCGGACTGCTCAGCGCCCACCTGCTGCAACCGGACGCCGCCTGGCTGGTACTGGCCTGCGACCTGCCGCTGATTGGCCCCAAAAGCCTGGAAATACTCCTGCAGGAAAGAGACGCGCAACAATCCGCCACCGCCTTCATCAGCCCGGTCAATGACCTGCCGGAACCGCTGATAGCCATCTGGGAGCCCGCAGGGCTGCGCGCCTTACATCAAAATGTGGAGGCAGGCAAAAACTGTCCGCGTAAAACCTTGCTCAATACGAACATCCGGTTATTGCATAATCCTTATGCAGCCGAACAATACAATGCCAACACGCCCGAGGAAAAGGCAGCAGCGATACAACAGGTCACTGACCAATCCCTCCGTCGGTAAAAAATTCTTTCTTCCAGATAGGCACCGTTTCTTTCAGGGTATCGATCGTAAACTCACAGGCGTCGAAGGCGATGCCTCTGTGGGCGGAGGCTACGGCAATCACCACGGCAATATCTCCGGGATATTTGTCGCCGATGGCGTGCAACATCGCCAGTTTTTTGATGTCCCACCGGGCCTGCACCTGGTCCGCGATTTTCTGCATTTCGCTGAGGGCCATCGCCTCATAGCATTCGTAAAATAATTTCGTTACCCCGCGGCCGCGGGTATCGTTCCGTACCGTACCGGTGAAAATCACCTCTCCTCCGCATTCCGGCGACTGGATGAAGTCCAGCGCCTCCTGTACCGTGATGGTGTCTCTGATGGCTATTAATGTCTCCATAGTTGTCTTTTAATTATCCTCCACTCACGGGCGGTATCACCGCCACCTCGTCGCCCGCACCGATTGCCTGCGTATCGCCCGCATATTCGCGGTTGACCGCCACCATCAGGGAGCTGAGCTGCTGCATGGCCGGGTAACGGTCATACAGCCACTGTTTCAATTCCGCCACGTTGGTCACCGTTTCCGGAATACCTACCAGCGCCGCACCGGCAATATCTTTTGCCACACCAAAAAGCAGAAGGCCCATATATGAAATTTGTTGGTTAAAACTACAATATAGCAGCGATAAAATAGTACTTTTAATACCGGAGAAAATCACATTCTATGAAGATCAGGATAAGAGGGAACAGCATCCGTTACCGGCTGGACAAAACAGATGTGGAACTGCTGGAAATGACCGGCAAAGTGGAGTCTATCACCCATATCGGCGCCGGTGTGCTTCATTTCTGCGTACGGTCCAAAAACATTACCGACCCGGTGATCAAAATGGAACACGACGGCGTGCACCTGTTGCTGCCCGCTGAGCGGCTGCAGGGTTGGTATGCGCCGGACCAGACAGGCTTTGAACTGATACTCCCCAACCCCGACGGCTCTGAGCTGAAAGTACTGGTGGAAAAGGACTTCCAGTGCCTTTCCCCGAGGAATGAAGACGACAGCCAGGCTTTCGAGAACCCGAATGCAGGCAAAAATTGCTGATCATGCTGACGGACGCCCATCATCGTATAATCGATTACGTTAGACTGTCGGTAACAGACCGCTGTAATCTCCGCTGCACCTACTGTATGCCGGAACAGATGCGTTTTGTGAAATCGTCCGCCCTGCTCACCGATACAGAAATTATTACGCTGCTTGAAACGCTGGCCGCTGCCGGCATCTCCAAAGTCAGGATTACCGGGGGAGAACCATTTCTCCGTCCGGGGCTGGTGCCGCTGCTGGCAAAGATCAAAGCCATTCCTGGCGTACGGCAGATCGCCATCACCACCAACGGCGTACTCACCCATCGTCATATCCCGGAGCTTAAAGCGCTGGGCATCACCCATATTAACCTCAGCCTCGATACCCTTCAACCGGCGCGTTTTCAGGAGATCACCCGCCGGGACCAGTTTGCGGCCGTCATGCAAACGCTGGACAGCCTCCTGGCATATCAGCTGCAGGTGAAGCTCAACGTGGTAGTGATGGACCAGGTAAACACCGATGAACTGGTGCGTTTCGCCGCCCTCACACGGGAGCAGCCCATCGGCGTAAGGTTTATCGAAGAAATGCCGTTCAACGGCCAGGGGCATGGTTTTTCAGGTATCCGCTGGAACTATGAGGCCATCCTGCAAACGCTTCGCGAAACATATACCCTGCACAAATTACCCGATGCGCCGCACTCCACCGCACTCCACTACAGTATCCCCGGCCACCTCGGCAACATCGGGGTAATACCTGCCTATAGCCGCACCTTCTGCGGCACCTGCAATAGACTTCGTATATCCGCTACCGGTAGTATGAAGACCTGCCTCTACGGCCTGGATGTATTAAACGTAAAAGACCTGATACGGTCTGGAGAGGAATTGTTGCCCGCTATTCAGCAGGCGCTGCATCACCGCGCCGCCAACGGGTTTGAGGCCGAACGGCTGCACACCTCCGCACTGGAAAGCATGTCCCTCATCGGAGGTTAATTACGGATTACGAATTGAGGGCTCCTTTATAGCGCGGTTACTTAGCAACCTTTCCAACGGAGGTGCCCTCAATTCGTAATTCGTAATCCGTAATTCGTAATTATTTAACAAGCATCCTCACACCGGCATACAAAATCAGCACTGCCGTAGCACCTGCTACCCACCTGGGTTTCAGCACACGGGCGCTCAGCCGCGCACCGATTTGTCCGCCGATAATCACCGCCAGCAACAGCGGCCCGGCAAAAGCAGGTTCGAATACAATGACCTTTTTAGCGGCCTGCCCCATCAGGCCGGCAATGGAATTGACGAGGATAAAAAAACTGCTCAGTCCCGCTACATTCTTGGCGGTATCATATTTTCCCAACCGCAGTACCGGCGCCAGGTAAATACCGCCGCCGATGCCGGTCATACCGGAGAGCAGCCCGATAGCCCCACCGATAAAGCCGTACAGCACGCCGTTGCCTTCCCGCAGCGTCTCCGTTTCCTGGTTTCGCTCAAAAAAGAGCCGGTAGCACATAAACACTGCAGCCAGTGTGAGGGCTATGCCAAGCAACAGAAAAAAGGTTTCCTGTTTAAGCGGCAGATAGCTGCCCGCAAAAGCCAGCGGCACGCTGACGAAAGACAGCAACAGCGCCTTCTTCATCGGCAGGTGGCCGCTTTTATAGAAATGGTATACACCTCCGGCCACCACCGCCACATTGCAAAGCAGCGCCGTAGATTTCATGAGCTGAAAATCGATGCCCCACAGGGCCAGGATAGCCAGGTAGCTGGAGCCGCCGCCGAAGCCGGCTGCTGAATACACCAGCGCTACCACAAAAAAGAGGATACAGAGTTCTATGGTCACATTAATAAGTTTGCATCTGGTCATCGATGGCACAGGCCCAGGCATGAATACCGCCTTCAACATTATACACCTGTTTGAAGCCCATCTCCACCAAACGCTGCCCTACCGCGCGGCTGCGCATACCATGATGACAGAGCACCGCCAGCGGCGCTTCCGGCTGTAAGGCGCTCACGCGGCCCAATACCTGTCCCATAGGGATGTGGATGGCCTGTGGCAAATGACAGATCTCCCATTCGTCATCTTCTCTCACATCCAGCAGCTGCAGGGCTTTCCCTTGTTGCAGCCATTCCTGTAGCTCCTCTACCGAGAGAGATTGCAGATTATTCACTTCACAAACAGTTTGCTGGTAGTTGCCGGCCAAACGCGTTATCTGCTGGTTGGCCGCTACCGGTGTAATATTAAAAGTCAGGTGTGTATTGTTCAGGGTATCGATCGTCAGCAACTGATTTCTCAACGGTGTGCCGATCCCCGTGATCACTTTCACCGTTTCATTGGCCTGGTAACAACCAATGATGCCTGGCAGTACGCCCAGCACGCCAATCTCGCTGCAGTTCAGCATTTCGCCGGACTCCGGTGCTTCCGGGAAAATACAACGGTAGGTAGCGCCGTCCTGGTAGTTAAACACGCTCAGTTGTCCTTCGTATTTATAAATGGCGCCGTATACCAGTGGTTTGCCGGTAATTACACAGGCATCGTTCACAAGGTAACGGGTACCGAAATTATCGGAGCAGTCTACCACCACGTCGTAAGCACCGATGATTTCCAACGCATTGTCTGTTGTAAGCCAGGTATCGTGCGGTACAATCGTTACTTCCGGGTTGAGCTGCCGGAGGCGGGCGGCGGCCAGCGCCAGCTTGGATTCTCCCTGATCGGCCGTACGGTACAGCACCTGCCGTTGCAGGTTGGTCACTGATACGGTGTCGTGCTCTACGATACCTATTTTCCCTATACCCATGGCCGTTAGATACTGTAATACAGGAACGCCAAGGCCCCCGGCGCCAATCACCAGCACGGAAGCGGCCTGTAATAAACGTTGTTTCTCCGGGCCGAAGCCTTCCAGTCTTGTCTGCCGGTCATATCGTTGCATAACAAATCGTCTTTTGAGATCATGGTTTCACCCGGCGGTACATGGTCACCAGGTCTGTAAATTGTCCGTCTTTCTGCTGTATGCCATAAGGCAGGCGGCCGCACTCGAGAAAACCGAAGTTACGGTAAAGATGTATGGCCTTATCGTTGGACGCAAACACCTGCAGGTATATCAGCTGTATTTTTTGATGCTCCTCAGCCCATCGCAGCATAGCGGTCATCAGCCGGCGGCCTATGCCCAGGCTGCTCCAGGCCCGTTCTACGGCGATACCCATTTCGACCGTATGGCCTCTTTTATGGTATCCGCTGTGGTTGACAGTAATGGACCCTACCAGCGTATCGTTGGCAATAGCCACCAGCATCAGCTGATCGGGATTCTTCAGGTAAGTTTTAATAAAATCCTCTTCTGACTTTTCGCTCATTTCAAGCGCTTCTCCGGGGGTGAACAACAGGAAATCCGTTTCCTGCGTCATCCGTTGAAAATTACGCAGCAGCCCGAGCGCGTCTTCTATCACAGGCGGCCGGATGATCAGTTCTGCTCCGTTCGGCAAAAAGTGTCTCATAATAGTACGAAAATAAAAAAAAGCAGCCGGTTTAGGGCTGCTCTTTATCATCAAAAGCTGATTGTATTTATGCGATCTTGTCTGCTCCGAAATAACGATGCAGTACGGCCGGCAATTGGATACCTGCTTCGGTCTGGTTGTTTTCCAGCACGCAAGCCATGATACGGGGCAGCGCCAAAGAGCTGCCATTCAGGGAATGTGTCAGCTGCGGCTTACCGTTGGCTTCTTTGAAACGGATCTTCATGCGGTTGGTCTGGTAGGTCTCGAAATTAGATACAGAGCTCACTTCCAGCCATTTCTGCTGCGCGGCGCTGTATACTTCAAAATCGTAGGTGATGGCAGAAGCAAAGCTCATGTCGCCACCGCACAACCGCAGGATGCGGTATGGCAGCTGGAGGCTGTTGAGCAGCTTTTCCACATGCGCCACCATCTCGTCCAGCGCTTCGAAAGATTTCTCCGGGTGAACAATCTGTACCAGCTCTACTTTGTCAAACTGGTGTACCCTGTTGAGGCCACGTACGTCTTTTCCGTAGGAGCCGGCTTCACGGCGGAAGCAGGGGGTGTAACCGGTCATTCTGATCGGCAGATCTGTATCTTTCACGATTTCATCGCGGTAGATGTTGGTCAGCGGTACTTCTGCCGTGGGGATCAGGAAGTAGTTGTCTTCCGTGGCGTGGTACATCTGTCCTTCTTTATCGGGCAGCTGACCGGTACCGAAAGCGGAAGTTTCGTTGACCAGGTAAGGCGGCGCATATTCAGTATAACCATTATCGAGGTTAAAATCGAGGAAATACTGTATCATGGCGCGTTGCAGGCGGGCGCCCTGTTTCTGGAAAACAGGAAATCCGCTGCCGGTGATTTTATTACCCAGTTCAAAATCTATCAGCTGGTACTTTTTGGCGAGGTCCCAGTGAGGCACTGCATCGGCAGCCAGTGTGGGGATATCGCCGCCACGGCGCACTTCCACGTTCTCTTCCGGCGTATGGCCGGGAGGCACGATGGCAGCAGGCAGGTTGGGCAGTTTTACCAGGGTATCATGCAACGCTTTTTCAGTGGCGTTCAGCGCTTCGTTCACCGGTCCCAGTTTCTCTTTCAGGGCGTTAACGGCGGCACGTTGCTGTTCACCTTCTTCTTTTTTACCCTGTGCCATCAGTTTACCGATCTCTTTGGAGAGACTATTGACCTGCGCTTGTGTTTCATCGTATTCCTGGGTGAGGCGCTTACGCTTGTCGTCCAGTGCCAGTACTTCGTCTACCAGGCCCGGTTCCTTGAAGTTTTTTAAGGCGAGGCGCTCTAATACCAGTTCTTTATTTTGACGTATAAACGGTACTTGTAACATGTTGTATTATTAAAAAATTTGCTCAAAGATAGAAAAATAGCATTTAGCTGAGATATTTACCTACTATCGGTATCCTGCGGCCCACACCAAAGGCCTTGGACGATACCCGGATGATAGGGCAGAATTGATTCCTTTTGTATTCATTGGTGTTGACCATCTTTAAGGCCCGCGAAACCAAAGCGGAATCAAATCCCTGAGCAATAATTTCTTTAGGTCCCTGGCGGCGTTCGATGTACTGGTACAGCAGTCTGTCCAGCACCGCGTAGTCCGGCAGGCTGTCGCTGTCCTTTTGGTTGGGGCGCAGCTCTGCAGAAGGGGCTTTGTCAATGATGTTTACCGGGATGATCTCTTTGTCCCGGTTGATATACCGTGCAAGGGCGTATACCTGCATTTTGTACACATCGCCCAGTACGGACAGGCCACCGGCCATATCGCCGTAAAGCGTGCCGTAGCCGGTAGACAGCTCACTTTTGTTGGAGGTATTCAGCAGGATATATCCAAATTTGTTGGACAGTCCCATCAGCAGGTTACCGCGGATACGGGACTGGGTGTTTTCTTCTGCCACATTGAAGGGCAGCCCCTGGAAATACGGCTCCAGCGTGGCCAGGAAGCTTTCGTAGATATCGTTGATGCGGATGATGTCGTAAGGGTTGTTCAGGTTTTTGGACAACGCTACGGCGTCATCTACAGAGTGTTCAGTAGAATAAGGGGAAGGCATCAGCACAGCGCGTACGTTCTCACTGCCCAGCGCATCGCAGGCAATGGCGAGGGTCACCGCGCTGTCGATACCGCCGGAAGAGCCCAGGATGGCCTTTTTGAAACCCATTTTACCGAAATAATCACGGATGCCCATTACCAATGCATCATATATCCGGTTGATGTTATGATCATATACCAGTTCCGTGAGCGGCGTGAAGGTAACCATTTCGGCAGGCGCTTCTCCTTTAGACACGAGGTCTTCCAGGTCCATACCGCCCATGGCTTCTTCAAAATAAGGCAGCACTTTCGCTACATTGCCGGCAGCGTCGTAAATGAGGGAGCCGCCGTCGAATACAATCTCTGTCTGGGAGCCCACCGTATTGCAGTAATACATGGGCAGCCGGTATTTGAGCACGTTGGCGCGGATGATTTCTTTACGGTCTTCATCATGATCATAGTCAAACGGAGAGGCAGACAGGTTGATCATTACATCCGGTTCCTGGCCCATCAGCATGTCCATGGGGCATACACGGTACAACGGATTATCGCCCAGGTTCCAGATATCTTCGCAGATGGTCACTGCCAGCTTCTTTCCTTTAAACGGAATGATGTTCCATTCGTAGGAGGGCTCGAAGTAACGGTATTCATCAAAAACGTCGTAAGTGGGAAGCAGGGTTTTATGCACCACCTGTTTTACTTCGCCTTCATGGAGGAACCAGGCGGCGTTGAACAGGTCCTTGCCTTCCCGCTGAGGATTACGGGCGGGGCAGCCCACCAGCACGGCGATGTCCTGTGTATGGGCTTTGATCACGTCTATGGCGTGATAACACTGCCGGATGAAGTCTTCAAATTCGAGGAAGTCGCGCGGGGGATAACCACAGATGCACAGTTCGGAAAACACCACCAGGTCAGCGCCCTGCCTTTTGGCAGCGGCTATGCCCTCGATGATCTTCTGCGTATTGTGTTCGAAGTTCCCTATATGGTAATTCTGTTGTGCCAGTATAATTTTCATACCCTTGAAAAAAGTTTAGATTGGCTGTTACTAAAAATATACGCCCAGCCGCAGCGCAAAGCTATTCATATTTACCTTACCATCGTTCCATTTACCGTTCCGGGTCACGTCCACGAAACCGTTCTGGTAGGTAAGGCCTACAATACCGGTCAGCGTTTCACCCAGGGGATATTCCACGCCGGCGCCGATCAGCAAACCAATATTGATACGGTTCATTTCACGCAGGATGTTTACCCTGTCGTGGGTTTGATTCAGGGAGATGACGTCCGCCCTTCCGCTGACCGGGAACGCGAAATAGGTACCGAACTGTCCCCAGAAATTGAGCGCGTCGGGCGATGTCGTTTTCAGTTTCAGCGCCACTGGTATCTCAATATAGGTGAGTTTCATGTTGTACTCCGAGGGGTTGGCTTTAAAATCGCTCAGCCCCTTGTCCGCGTCATATTTCAGTTTACTGCCGCCCAACACCACGTTAAAACCCGATGCCAGGGCGTAGTTACCGGCTTCATTCAGGTTAAAATCGGCCATCAGCCCGAAATTCAGGCCTGCTTTGGCGCTGTTGCGGTTAACGCCCGATTCCAGCGGTTTCAGTATTGAGATCATAGGATCTAACTTAAAACCCAGCCGTACCTTGCGGGTAAAATTACCATACCCGCTCTGTGCCATCCCTGCTGTAGCTATCCCTAATGTTAATGCCAGCAAAAAAAACCGCTTCATATGATTCATTTTAGCGATGAAATTACGAATTTGAATTACTTTATTCATCAATGGCGCCGATAAGCGCTCTGCAATAATATCTCCCATATATTCGTTTACCGTAATTCGTAATTCATAATTTTCCAATAATTTTACCTGAATGCGAAACAACACTACATACTCCCTGCTGACCGGCTGCCTTGCGGCGCTGTTTCTCTATGCCTGCCACACCGGCAATAAAGCGCCGGATGTAAGTCATATACCCATGAACGTTAGTATCCAGCGGTTCGACTCGGCGCTGTTTACCATCGATACCAATGATATTCAACCGGGGATGACCCGTCTGCATCAGTCTTATCCGCTTTTCATGCCGATCTATATCTCGGAGATCATGAACTTTGGCGCTTTTACGGACAGCAGTAAGGAAGTACAGCGTCAGCTGCGGCTTTTCCTCACCAACCGCGATTTCCGGCAACTGGAAACGGCGGTGTCCCAAAAGTATGCTAATGCCGGTACCCTGCAAAAAGAGCTGGAAGAGGCGTTTCGTTATACCCAATATTATATTCCCGCTTTCCGGGCGCCTAAAGTGGTTACGTTCACTTCCGGTATTGCCAATTATGGTGCCATTACGATCGACTCTATTTTAGGGATAGGGCTGGATATGTATATGGGGGCTGATTTCCCGCCATATGCCCAGATCCCGGACTATCCTGATTATATGATCCGCCGTTTTGCGCCGGAGTATATCACCACCAATTGTATGCAGGTGCTGCAGCAGCAGCTGTATCCCGCGCCCCGTAACAGCGGCGGTCTGCTGGAGCAGATGATCGAGGCCGGCAAACAACAGTATTTCCTGTCCAAAGTACTTCCCCATACGCCGGATTCTATCCGTCTCGGCTACACGAAAGAGCAACTGCAGTGGTGCCGTGAAAATGAAAAAATGATCTGGCAGTTTTTTGTACAGAACAACCTGTTATATACAACAGACTGGCAGCAGATCAACCTCTTCATGAACGATGCGCCGGCTACCCAGGGCATGCCGGAAGGCTCTCCCGGAAAAATCGGCTACTTCGTGGGCTACGAAATCGTGAACAAATACATGGAAAAACATGCTGACGTAAGCGTACAGCAATTGATGGAGTCGAAAAATCTGCTGGAAATATTTAAGGCGTCTAAGTACAGACCGTAAAGGCTAGTTGAGCTTGAAAGGAACAACCATCTGGAATTCAGGAATCCTCACTTCGAAGATTTTCTTATCCAGTTGGTTTTCCATCTGGTAGGTACCGTACATCTTTCCTATTTCAGTGCGGAGGTTGGATCCCGAGACGTATTGATAAGTCTCGCCGGGGGCCAGTAACGGCTGTACGCCTACAACGCCTTCTCCCTCCACTTCGCGGTGGGTGCCGTTGGAATCGATGATATACCAGTGGCGGCGCAGCAATTTGATGGGGAAAGTATTGTTGTTTTCAATGGTGATACGGTAAGCAAACATGAATTCGCTTCCAATAGGATTAGAATAATCCGGCTGGTAGAATGTTTCCACGCTGATAGTGATTCCCTCTGTTACCTTCTTAACCATAAAATCAACCTTTGACGTAAAAATAAGAAAAATAAAGCCAGTGGGTATAAAAATTATATTTTCCGCAACACTTTAACGATTTTTTAAATAATTTCTATCCCCTCAAGGATGCCCGGGTCTGCTTCCGCCTTTCTGGCGGCCACTTCCAGCGGATTGTCGTAATAACCCCACCGGGCACACTGGAACAGATACCGGACCAGAAAACCTATCATGCCGTATTCCCTGTACTGTTTCACATGGCAAGCCTCATGCCGGACCCAGGCAGTATTGGACAGAAACTCCAACCGGGACGCTCCATGCAGATGAATGGTGCGTCCCAGTACCATGGCCACTCCCTTCACCCGCATCACCCTGGCGGCAATGCGGGCAAGCCCTGAATCAACGTGTATACGGCATCTTATTTTTTCCAATCCTTTTTCCCGAATAACGTAAATCTACGGGAAATATTGAAACCCCAGCGGAACTGGCCCTGCAACCACGAGGTGGTGGTTTCGGGAAGAAACTGGCTCTCCTGGATGGCGCTGGAATTGGTGAAGTTAAGGTGGAACACGTGCCCTCCGGTTTCTATCTCCAGTCCTACCCCCAGCGGGTTATAGAAGGTGATGCCCTGCGCTTTGTAGTAATCCCGGCTTGCCTGGGAGCGGAACGGGTAAAAATATTCCGCCACGATGCCTATCCTTTTGGACAACTTCAGCCGGCCGCCCACGCCAAGGGCAAACATATTGTTCATGTCCATGTAACCCACGCGGTTACGGTGCACGTAGGTGGGCGAAAGGGAGAAAGCCAGCCTGTCGCCGAACTTACGGGACACGATGCCCTGGGCCACATAGCTCAACCGGTCGGACGCATCGCCGAACCAGGCCGCATGATGCGGGTCTTCCTCCGAGCTCATCATCGACATTACTGCTGTGCCCAATACGGCTACGGACACCGGCACATAGTTATCCTGCGTTTGCTCCACCAGTCTGTATTTCACCAGCAGGTCCAACAGCTGATGCTGTATCCCGGAGCCTTTGGAGCGGCCAATGCCTGCCATCAACCGGTCGGTGATGCCATATTCCAGCCCGATACGGATATCGGTGGAGTTGTCGATGCCGTAAAATGTTTTGGCGCCGCCGAACTCGCCGCCCAGGTCGCCAAAGCGGTGATCTACGCGGACATCCAGCTCATGTTTGCGCAACATGTCTGTAGAATGCCCCATAATGATACGGGTGCCTTTGTAGGTGTACAGCACTTTAGGGTGCGCCGGGCCTGTAGAGTCGAACAGCTGGCTCAGGTCCTGCCGGGCCTGCGCATAAACGCTGATGCTGGTACACAGCATCAGAAAAGCAATAATTTTCATGGGTATGTTTAAATGATTTTACAATGATTACCTGTTTACCACGGTATACACGGCGTTGACAGTTACCGCCACCACTTCCGCAATGTTTTTCACCACCATGGTGGGCACATCGATGCGATGGTCTGCAATATGGATGTTGAAGGTGGAGCCGGCCATGATACTACCGTCTTTCACCGTGATAGTGCCTTTTTCGCGATAGGGTTTGTCCACCCCGTGCAGGTTAAGCGTACCTTCCACGGTCACATTGTAGGTACCGTTGCGGTTGAGGTCTGCATTTTCCAGCACTTTCCCTTTGAATTCGGCAAACGGATACTTGTCGCTCTCCAGATAATTTTGGTTGAAATGGTCCTGCATCAGCTTTTTCCTGAACTGGAAAGAGGCGATGGGCACTTTAAAATAAATAGCGCCGGTTTTTACATTGATGGCAGACACGCCTTTGTCGGTTTTAGCCTCTATATCTTCCAGCGGCGCCGAAGAGAAGAAAGAGAACCGGGTATTCTTACAGGAGAAAACGTCCTGCGCTGATACCGCACTGGTGATGATCACCATGGAGAAAAGAAGGAACAGGTTTTTCATGAGCAAAAAAGATTTGGGTTTACTGATCAGGCATACCATGTTCTATCCAACAGGCGATGGAGTCCTTCATACCTTTCGACAATGCGGGGAACCGTGAGGGTGGCATATCTGCCTGTGCACTGGTGACCCGTTGTACAAAAACTGCCCGGGAAGCTGTAATGTAGGCCTTCAGCTTATCCGGGGAAGAGAAGTCAGCGCGGCCCCGCGGGATATTGCCGGTATGGCATCCGCGGGAGGTACAGTTGGCCTGGACGGCTTGTTCGGCATAACTGGTGACAATACGGGCTACTTTACAGTCAAGGCCCTCGTTCGGGATCACCGGTGCCGGCGCCTGTTCATTTTTACAGGCTGCCAGCAGGATACATCCCGCTAACAAAAGATGGGTTTTCTTTTTCATAATAGCTTATTAACCTGTATCTGATACGAAAGATGCAGTGAATGGGTTGCCAGGGTTATACTATTTGGATTTAGTTGTTATTTTGCAGAAAATATTCCACCCGTGACCATAGAACAAATCTATCATATCTATCTGCAGCATTTCAGCATTCAGACAGACACCCGCAAGTTGCAACCGAATGATATTTTCTTTGCCCTGAAAGGAGATAATTTCAACGGCAACGAATTTGCCGCTAAAGCGCTGGAGATGGGCGCCGCCTTCGCCGTTGTGGACGAAGCCGCCTATTATACGCAGCCGGATAAAATGGCGCTGGTAGACAATGTGTTGGAGACGTTACAGGCGCTGGCCCTGTGGCACCGGAAACAATTAAATATTCCTTTTCTGGCAATTACCGGCACTAACGGTAAAACCACTACGAAAGAATTGGTGAACGCCGCCCTGTCGGCCGGCTTCAAAACATACGCCACCGTCGGCAATCTCAACAACCACATCGGCGTGCCGCTGACCATCCTGGCCATCAGACCGGACGTGCAAATTGCAGTGATTGAAATGGGCGCCAACCATCAGAAAGAAATTGCGGGTTACTGCAAAATCGCGTTGCCCACCCACGGCATCATCACCAATATCGGGAAAGCCCACCTGGAAGGCTTCGGCAGCGAAGAAGGCGTACGCATCGCCAAAGGGGAACTGTACGACTATCTGCGCGACAACAACGGCACCGTGTTCGTTTGCAACGATTATCCTTATCTTCTCGAAATGAGCAAAGGCATTCCACACGTGGTGACCTATGGCAGCAAAGAAGCCGATTATACCGGTACTCCCGCAGCCGATAAGGCTTTGCTGGGCGTACAGGTCAACAACCATAACATCGGTTTTATACAAACCAGGCTCACCGGCGCTTACAACTTCCCGAACGTAATGGCCGCCGTGGCCGTAGCCAGCCACTTTAATGTGCCGGCAGAAAAAATCGGTCCGGCCATCGCCGCCTATACGCCGTCCAACAACCGCTCGCAGGTGATGCAACAAGGCACCAACACAATCATCATGGACGCCTATAACGCCAACCCTTCCAGCATGAAAGCCGCCATCGACAACTTCCTCGGCATCGAAGCGCCGAAGAAAGTACTGATGCTCGGCGCCATGATGGAGCTGGGTGCTGACAGCGTTAAAGAACATGAAGCACTGGTGGAGCAACTGCAACGCCACCACTGGGAAGCAGTTGTATTGGTAGGCGGTGATTTCAAGAAGGTTAATCATCCGTACATCTACCTCGACAGTTCTGCCGAAGCTGCCAAATGGCTGCAGCAGCAACAGTTCCGGGACACGCACATACTCATTAAAGGCTCCCGCAGTACAGGTATGGAAAAAGTACTGTGAAACGATGATGGCCATCACAGTTTCGTTACAATATTTTGAAAACAAACGCGTTTAATACCCTAAACGCATATATGCGGACCATAGGTACACTGAATTCTAAACGCATCAGGTACCAGCAACAACGATAGTAAACCAGTAATGCAGTGATGATACATGTAGTTAATGCGAACTGATCTTATCAGCTGCTTTCATTGCCATCTTAGGTATCCTATAGACTATCCGCCCTTTTTGATACTTTGTTTCTTTAAAAATGCTGAAGAAACGAAATGGAAGAGGTGTGGAGTTAGCTAAAAAAAAAAGACCTGCAAGCTAAAAAACCCGCAGGTGTTCATAACCTATGCCAACTTTAGAGTAATCGTGAAAGCTTAATGTTTATATTAACTATAAAAATCAAGCTTTATAATATCTTGAGTTTATAAGGATCTGTCTTTTTAATTTTTGTTTTTGATTGTCTTTTATTGAGATAACATATCAGAAAATATATTTGTTCAAAAAAACTGAAAAATTTTTGGGCAATTATTCTCTCTGATTTTGGTTTTTGGGATCCCTTTCGAGGTCGCTCTATTTATCTACGTATCACAGGATCTCTTTGGATTGCTAAAATGGAAAAAAAATTAAAATAAATTTAATTATTAAAATTCATTATGTCTAACTAATTCGTTATTTGATATCTTGACAAATTTCAATCAAAACTCCGTTCGTATTTTTAGGGTGCAGAAAACAAATCAGCTTATTATCAGCCCCTTTTTTAGGTGTTTCCTGTAGTAAAACAAACCCTTCCTGCTGTAATCTGCCCATCTCCGCGTAGATATCCGCCACTTCAAAAGCGATGTGATGCATGCCTTCTCCCTTTTTAGCCAAAAATTTAGCAATGGCACTGTCAGGGCCGGTAGCCTCCAGTAATTCAATCTTGGTTTCCCCTTGCCGGAAAAACGCTGTCAGCACCTGTTCACTAACAACCTCCTCCTTTTTATAACAAGGAGTATTTAATAGTTTCTCAAATAACGGAACAGACACGTCCAGGGATGTCACCGCAATCCCAATATGTTCTACTTTTAACATGAAAAAATTCTTTTGTCGGTATGATAAATGGCCGCTTGCCTAACCCGGTAAAAATAGAACTTATGTCGTAGATTTGGATTGTTTGGGAGATGATATAAAAAATAAAGAGAATATGTTAGAGCTGCCTGTTTACCTGGACAATAATGCCAGCACCCCCTGCGACCCGCGGGTGCTGGAGACCATGCTGCCATATTTCAGCAGCATGTTTGGCAATGCGGCGAGCCGTAGCCATGCTTTTGGCTGGGCGGCAGAAGCGGCGGTAGACCAGGCCCGCGAACAGGTAGCCCGGCTGATAGGAGCGCAACCACAGGAAATTGTATTTACCTCCGGCGCCACAGAGGCCGTCAACCTCGCCATCAAGGGCGTGTTCGAAACCTATACCGCCAAAGGCAATCATATTATCACCTGTCAGACAGAGCACAAAGCGGTGCTCGACACGTGTAAGCACCTGGAGAGAAAAGGGGCCTTAGTAACTTACCTGCCGGTGAACAGTGACGGCCTTCCCGACCTGGCGGCCCTGGAAGCTGCTATCACCCCGCAGACCATCCTTCTCGCTTTTATGTACGCCAACAATGAAACCGGCGTCATCAACCCGGTGCAGGCCATAGGCGCTATCGCCAAAAAGCACGGTGTCATCTATCTCTGTGATGCTTCCCAAGCGGCGGGTAAAATACCTGTCAACGTACTCAGCGACCACATTGACCTGCTTACCCTCAGCGCCCATAAAATGTACGGGCCCAAAGGGGTAGGGGCTCTCTACGTACGGCGCCGCGATCCCCGGGTGAAGCTCACCGCGCAGATGGACGGCGGCGGCCATGAAAGAGGTATGCGCTCCGGCACGCTCAACGTGCCCGGTATCGTGGGACTGGGCAAGGCCTGCGAGATCGCCCAACAGGAAATGGCCGCCGACGCAAAAAGATTATCGCTCATGCGAAATCGCCTCCAGGAAGCGTTATTACAAATAGAACATGCTTATGTGAATGGTTCTGTAGAACATCGGCTGCCGCATGTGATGAATATTTCCTTTAAATATATAGAAGGCACTACCTTACTGATGGGATTTAATAAAACAATTGCACTTTCTTCCGGCTCCGCCTGCACGGCGGCCTCTATGGAGCCCAGCTACGTGCTGAAAGCCCTCGGTATCGGCGACGACCTCGCCCATGCCTCCCTGCGCTTCGCGCTGGGCCGGTTCACCACGGATGAACAGATCGAGTATGCTATCCGTACCGTTACCAGTACCGTTCAACAGCTACGGGCAGTAAGCCCGCTCTGGGAAATGTACCGGGAAGGGCACCTCGCCGATAGCGCTTCCTGGGCACATCCATGATTTTCTTGCCGGCAACCATAATCTTATATATTTGTATTTTTATGTATCCTAATCCTTACAAAACTGTCCATGCTTGCCATCTTTAAGAAAGAGATCAACCAGTTTTTCAGCAGCGTCACCGGCTATGTGGCCATCGTGCTGTTTTTACTGGCAAACGGCCTGTTCCTCTTCGTATTCCCCGATACCAGCCTGCTCGACACCGGTTACGCCAACCTGGACCCGCTGTTCGACCTTGCTCCGCTGATCTATCTGTTGCTGATACCCGCCATCACCATGCGCTGTTTTGCCGATGAATTCAAAACCGGTACGATGGAACTGCTAAGCACCAAGCCGCTCAGCTGGTGGCAGATCGTGATGGGGAAATTCTGGGGCAGCCTGCTCATTGTAGGCATCTCCCTGATACCAACCGTGGTATATTATATCGCCGTGCGGCAGCTGAGCGTAAATCCGCAGCAACTCGATAACGGCGGCATGCTGGGCGCCTATACCGGCCTGTTCCTGCTGGGCGCCGTTTTCACCGCTATCGGCCTGTGGGCGTCTTCCCTGACAGCCAACGCCATGATCGCCTTCCTGATCGCCGTTTTCACCTGCTATATCTTTTACAATGGCTTCGATGCGCTCAGTAAAATCCCTGCTCTCAGCGGCGGGGCTGACTACTATCTGCAGATGGCCGGCATCCGGTTCCACTACACAGCTGTCAGCCGCGGGGTCATCGACAGCCGCGATATCATCTACTTCATCAGCGTTATCGGCCTGATGCTGTATCTCACCAAATTATCCCTGCAAAGAAAACTCTGGCAGAACGGTTAACATAAACAGTATGGCTAAACGAAAAAAATATCTACAGCAGGCGTTGGTTATTATCCTCGTACTGATTGGCGTAAACATTGCCGCGGCCTACTTCCACGGCAGATGGGACCTGACTGCGGAGAAAAGATATACGCTCACCGGCAGCACCAAACAGCTGCTGCGACAGCTCAACAGCCCGGTAGATATAGAAGTGTTCCTCAAAGGGGACTATCCGGCGTCCTTTAAACAGCTGGCCCAGTCCACACAGGAGCTGCTGGAGGAATTCCGCGAATACGGCAAACAAAATATCCGCTTTACTTTCATCAATCCAGGCCAGGGCCTTTCTGACTCCGCCCGCATGAAGTTTTTCGGCGAGCTCACTGCACAGGGCATCATGCCGTTTAACATGAAAGTACAGGAAGACGCGAACGACAGTTACTCCGAAAAGCTCATCTTTCCCGGCGCCCTGGTGCATTACAAGGGGAAAACCATCGGCGTTAACCTGCTGAAAAATCAGGGCGGCCAGGACCCGATGCAAACCATGACCAACTCCGAAGCTCTGCTGGAGTACCAGTTCGCCAATGCCATCAGCAAACTGCAGGAAGAGAAAAAGCCGCTGGTAGGCTATATGCTGGGCCATGGCGAATCGCTGGGCGTAGAAGTATACGATGCGCTCACCACACTGCAAGCCGGCTATGGGTTGGACACGCTCACACTGCAATCTGTTCCGGTGATTCCGCACGATTTTGACATCATCCTGTTTGCCAAGCCTGCAGCGGCTTTCAGCGATCAGGATAAATTGAAGATCGACCAGTATGTGATGAATGGCGGAAAAGTGTTCTGGTGCCTCGATGAAACCAACGCCGCCATGGACAGTCTGCATCAGCGGTCCGGGTTTCTCGCCTTCGACCGGGGATTGAACCTGGAAGACCTGTTGTTCCGCTACGGTGTGCGCATCAACCAGGACCTGGTACAGGACCTGCAATGTGATATTGTGCCGCTGGTGGTAGGCAATGTGGGCAACCGCCCGCAGATACAGCCGGTGCCGTTCCCGTATTTTCCCATGCTGACGCCCACAGGAGCACATCCTATTGTAAAAAATATGGATATGGTATTGAGCCGCTTTGTCAGTTCTCTCGACACCGTAAAAGCGGAAGGCGTGAAAAAAACCATTTTGCTCACCACTTCCCGCAGCAGCCGCCGTGTACGCATACCGGCGCAGGTGAGCTGGGATATTGTAAAAACCAAACCCAATGTCCGGGAGTACCGTGAGCATCATATTCCTGCAGCCGTATTGCTGGAAGGGCATTTCACCTCGCTGTTCCGCAACCGGCTGGACCAGGCCACCATGGCGGCTATTCAGCAGGCGAGCGGCAGGCCTTTCCGGGAGACAGCCAATACCGCCAATAAGATGATCATCGTCAGTGACGGCGATCTTATCGCCAACGCCGTATCCCGTAAAGACGGGCCTTTGCAGATGGGCATCAATGAATTTAACCCGGGCTTTGCCTTTGCCAATAAAGAATTTTTCCTTAACTGTCTCGAATACCTGAGCGGTAAGAGCGGTATCATGGAAAGCCGGAACAAGGAGTTGACCCTCCGTTTGCTGGACGCCGAAAAAATTAAAAAAGAAAAAACAAAATGGCAGGTGATCTGCTTCCTGGTCCCGATAGGGCTGGTGTTGCTTTTTGCGATGGTATTCCAGTTTGTGCGCCAGCGTAAGTTCGCGGAGTAGGCACGCAAAGGGAAAAAGGGAGCAGAGGGCGCTAAGAAGCGGAGAAAGAAGCGGAGAAGAATGACCCAAAACACCTGGTTTAATATTAGCGTAATAACCCATACATATAACAGATGACCAGCGTCATCCGTTTTTAACTTTTTTATATGCATTTTTAGTATCAGGTGGCATGGCGCTTTTGCGTGCATATCTTCGCGCTCTTTGCGTGCTTATGCGCCTTTGCGTGTAGAAATACCTATCTTTGCCCTTCACAAAAAGCGTGCGTTTCATGACACCTATCCAGTGGACATATCTCATTTTTAGTATTGTGATAGTCCTGGCTTTAGTTTTTGATTTAGGCTTATTCAGTAAAAAAAACACCAAAACAACGTTAAGAACTGCGCTATGGCAGAGTATTTTCTGGGTGGGCCTGGCCGTGATGTTCTTTGGATTTATGTGGTTTGAAGATGGTGCAGAAACAGCCATCAACTTCATGAGTGCTTATCTCATGGAGAAATCACTTTCGATGGACAATATTTTTGTGTTTATTCTCATTTTCAGTTTCTTTAAGATAAAGGAAGAGCATTACTCGCGTGTATTATTGATAGGTATCCTGATGGCGTTGGTCTTCCGGGCTATTTTCATCAGTGTGGGTGTGGTGCTGATCGCCCGGTTTCACTGGATATTGTACCTTTTTGGGGCATTTCTGTTGTACACCGGTTATAAAATGTTTACCGCGAAAGCGGACGATGAGTTTAAGCCGGAAGAAAATGTGGCTTACCGGTTTATGAACAAGTACCTGCGGGTGACGCATGAAGAGGCACATGGAAAATTTGTGGTCCGCAAAAATAATAAGGTGTACCTGACGACGTTATCTGTAGTAGTCGTGATGCTCGCCGTGACCGATATTATTTTCGCCCTGGATTCCATTCCTGCGGTATTTGCCATCTCACAACAACCGGTTGTGGTATATACCTCCAACATATTCGCGGTACTGGGACTACGTTCCCTGTTCTTTTTGTTGAGAGGGGCGGTAGATAAATTCGATTATCTGCCCCAGGGTATTGCCATCGTATTGATATACATAGGACTGAAAATGCTGGCAGATTACTTTATCCATATACCGGTATATGTATCGCTGTTGGTGATTGTTCTTTGTCTGGGAGGGTCTATCTGGTACTCCCTCCGTCATCAGAAAAAATGAGTTACCGGAAAAAGAAAAGCCTAGTAATAAAACGGCTGCTATAGGAGTCATAGCAGTGGTTAGTGATTATTCAAATCTGATAAAAGTGTATAACGCAGCAAGCATTAACAAGACACTCAAAGGGGAATTGTTGCAAGAGACCGGATTTTCTGAAATTGAACATCTGTTACTGGACAGCCGGAAACTGAGTTTTCCGGAAACATCCCTGTTCATACCCCTTGTTAGCCCCCGGCGCAATGCTCACCAATACATGGAAGAGCTGTACCGCAAAGGGGTTAGCAATTTCATTGTAAGTGAGCCCGTGCCTTTGGAAAAATATCCTAAAGCCAACATCATCCTGGTAAAAGATACGCTGCAGGCCCTGCATACGCTGGTGGCATTCCACCGGCAGCAGTTCCATATCCCTGTCATCGGTATCACCGGCAGCAATGGTAAAACCATCGTTAAAGAATGGCTGTACCAGCTGCTGGAAAAGGATTACAACATTGTGCGCAGCCCGAAGAGTTACAACTCCCAGATAGGCGTACCGCTCTCTGTATGGCAGATGAAACCGGAACACCAGCTGGCTATTTTTGAAGCCGGTATTTCCCAGCCCGGCGAGATGGTGAACCTGGAAAAGATCATCCGTCCTACCATCGGTATCTTCACCAATATCGGCGAGGCCCACAGTGAAGGATTTCTCAACATCCGGCAGAAGATCAACGAAAAGCTGGTCCTTTTCGCCAAAAGCGATATTCTTATCTATTGCAAAGACTACCTCGCCCTGAATGAGTGCGTATTGTCTTTCCACAACCAGGTAGGCAAGAAAGAAAACCAGGAAGGCGGTGGCGGCGGCCCGGAGCTATTCTCCTGGTCCCGCAAAACAGACGCCGACCTGCGTATCGTTACCATCGAGAAAAACGACAACCAGACCCGTATTGAAGCGCTGTACAAACAGGAAACACTGCACATCAATATTCCTTTTGTAGATGAAGGCTCCATCGAAAATGCCATTCACTGCTGGGCTCTCATGCTGTATCTCGGCAAGGAACAGGAAGTGATCCAGCAGCGGATGGACCTGCTCAGCAACATCGCTATGCGGCTGGAACTGAAACAGGGCATCAATAACAGCTCTGTGATCAACGACGCATACAACCTCGACCTCGGTTCGCTGACCATTGCGCTCGATTTTCTCCAGCAGCAACAGCAGCACTCCACCCGCACCGTGATCCTGAGCGATATCCTGCAAAGCGGCAAAAGCGACGCCACGCTGTATGAAGAAGTGGCCGACCTGCTGCAGAAAAAGAGCATTAATAAACTGATCGCCATCGGGAAAAACATCGGCCGGGAAAAGAAAAGTTTCCAGCAGGTAGAAGGCTTAAAAACACAGTTTTTCAGCACTACCGATGAATATGTACAGCAGTTCAACGCCGATGATTTCGAGAATGAAACCATCCTGGTGAAAGGCTCCCGCATTTTCCAGTTCGAACGGATCGGCAAGCTGCTGGAGCAGAAAGCGCATCAGACCATCCTGGAGATCAACCTGAGCGCTATTGCACACAACGTGAAGCAGTACCAGTCCTTACTGAAGCCAGGCACCAAGCTGATGGCCATGGTGAAAGCATTTTCCTATGGCAGCGGCAGCTTTGAAATTGCCAACCTGCTGCAGTTCCATGGCGTGGACTACCTCGCCGTAGCCTATGCCGATGAAGGCGTAGAACTGCGCCGTGCCGGTATTACCATGCCTATTATGGTGATGAACCCCGAGCCCGCCAGCTTTGACTCGATTCTGCACTGGAACCTCGAACCGGAACTTTATTCCATGAGCATCCTGTTGCAGTTTATGGAAGAAGTGAGTGCCGCGGGCAAAACCGAATTCCCGATCCATATCAAGCTGGACACGGGTATGCACCGCCTCGGCTTCGTGAAAAAAGATATGGCAGCCCTGTCACAGGCACTCACCGCCAACGAGCTGCTGAAGGTACAGTCTATTTTCAGTCACCTCGCCGCCAGCGAAGACCCTGAGAAAGATGCGCTGACACAGCAGCAGGGCCGTTTATTCTATGAAATGAGCCATGAACTGCAAAAAGCGCTTAGTTATACCGTGATCCGTCACATCTCCAACAGCTCGGGCATTACCCGGCACCCGGACCTCCACCTGGACATGGTAAGACTGGGCATTGGCATGTACGGCCTCGATTACAGCAACGGTATCCAGGACCAGCTGCGGAATGTCAGCACCCTCAAAACCACCGTGGCACAGCTCAAAAGCCTGGAAACCGGCGACAGCGTGGGTTATGGCGCCCGCTGGACAGCCAAAGCACCGGCAGTGACCGCCACCGTACGTATCGGTTATGCAGACGGTTATCCCCGCAGACTGGGCAACGGGGTGGGCAAAATGCTCATCCGCGGCAAACTCGCCCCTGTTATCGGTGCAGTGGCCATGGACATGCTGATGCTGGACGTGACGCATATCCCGGACATCATGGAAGGCGATGAAGTGATTGTCTTCGGTCAGGACCTGTCCGTACAACAATTGGCCAACTGGGCGGATACCATTGCCTATGAAATATTAACAGGAATTTCACAGCGGGTGAAAAGGGTATATTTTCAGGAATAATGATATATTGCAGGTTTCCGACTTTGAAATAATCTGTTATTTTTGATAAAATTTTAATATCAATTGAAATATCGTCACGTAGTTTTTATTGTTATCCTTATCCTGGTGATTGATCAGACGCTGAAATTCTGGATCAAGACGCACATGTTCATGCAGCAGGAGTTTATCATTTTCCCCAACTGGTTCCGCATCCATTTCATTGAGAATGAAGGGATGGCCTATGGTCTCAAGTTTGGCGGCGATTTCGGCAAGATCCTGCTCACCACCTTCCGGTTGGTAGCGGTAGTAGCCGGCTTCTTCTACATGAAAAAGCTTATCCGGGAAAAATACAGCACGGGGCTGCTGATCTGTGGTTCCCTGATCCTGGCCGGAGCGGCCGGCAACCTGATAGATAGCATGTTCTACGGGCTTATCTTCAATGACAGCATCGGCTACGAAGTAGCGAAGTTCATGCCTCCCGGCGGCGGCTACGGCAGTTTCCTCCACGGCCGTGTGGTAGATATGCTGTACTTCCCCATCTATGAAGGTTATCTGCCCAGCTGGATACCCTTTAAAGGCGGCGATTACTTCGTATTCTTCCGCCCGGTATTTAACATCGCCGATGCCGCTATTTCTGTTGGCGTAATCACCATCCTGCTGTTCCAGAAACGGTTCTTTGCCCGGCATAGCGCTGCCCGGCAGGAGAAAGCCGCCAGCCACGCAGAGATTTAGTTTTCTACTCAGATATTTTCAGAGGGATTTTTTGATTTTCGGATCAGAAAATCCCTCCCTTTTTTAGCGTTCGCTCCTAATAATTCTCTGAACGAATTACCCCAAAACAATTCACGAAAACGTCACCCGATATCCACCTACAAAAAGATACAGCAGAAATCCAATAAACATACGGGGTCTCTTAAACACCTGAAAGCCTTAACACGAACTCCGCGAAATGATTAAAAGCCGTTAAACATGGGTGCTGTTCAGCACTACCCGTGCTCTCTTAAGCGATCATGCGAAACCGGGCATGGCGTCCTTTAACACGCAATCGATATCTTTTTTACGGACATGTTGTCTTCCCAAACAGATATTTCGGTTTGCAGATAACCTCAATGGATCACTCATTACTCCTAATGAAATACACCAGCCTGGCGGGAGTTAATCTCAAATTCCGGGAATCATACTGAAGTTTATATTCAATGCTTTCAGCTGATCCAGGTAGAAAAATCTCAAAATTCCCGAAATCATATCCGCTCATTATCAACCACTTGTAATTTATTTTTTTTCTCAGCTTTGAAATGAACAAACCTCATTTTATATTTGTCTACTAATTCTATAGACTATATGGTTTTTAAAATCGTACATACTATGTTGCTACATCGATGTTGAACCTTTTACATCGCGGCTTTCCGGCGCTCCCTACCATTTTTATCACCATCCAGGATCTACATAAATGTTATAACTTTTACCACATCATGCAAAAGTTCTTACCAATACTGGCCAAAATCCTCATTTTGGCACTGGTATTCAGTCCAACCCTATCAAAGGCACAACTCAACGGCTCTTACGTCATCGAAGGCAAAATTACGGACGACCACAGCGCCAGCCTGCCAGGCGCTTCTGTACAGATAAAAGGCACCTCTTTCGGTACCACCACCGACAGCACGGGTCGTTTTCAACTGACGACCAACACCCGTTTCCCGCTGAAACTGGTGATCCGCCTGATCGGCTATCAACCACAGGAATTCGAGGTAAAAAACAGTAACAGCAAGGTAGCCATACAGCTGTTCACCCAGTCATTGCTGGTCAACGAAGTGGTGGTATCGGCCTCCCGGCAACAGGAAAAACTGCTGCGCTCACCGGTGGCCATCGAAAAGCTGGATATCCGCGCCCTGAAGGAAACACCTTCGTCAACCTTCTACGACGCACTGGGCAACCTCAAAGGGGTGCAGATGACCACCGCCGGTCTCACCTTCAAAGTGTTCAACACCCGCGGTTTTAACGTCCCCAACAACTTCCGCTTCATGCAACTGGTAGACGGCGTAGACAACCAGGCGGCCACCCTCGGCGTACCCCTGGGTAACGCTATCGGCCCTACGGAGCTGGACATCCAGAGCGTGGAAGTCACTCCCGGCGCATCTTCGGCCCTGTACGGCATGAACGCCATCAACGGGATGTCTAACCTGGTCACCAAAAACCCGTTCGATTACCAGGGTGTCAGCGTATATCAGAAAATAGCATTCAACCATTTCGACGGTAAAGGCAGCAGTCCCAAACCACTCACTGAAACGGCTATACGCTACGCTCAGGCATATTCCAAATGGTTTGCCTGGAAAATCAACGCCAGCTATATGCAGGGTACCGACTGGTACGCCGACAGCCATGACGACTTCACCCCGCAAAGCAAGATCAACCCCGACTTCCCGCAACTCAGCGGTGAAAAAAATATTGCCGCTGATAACTGGAACAAATACGCCGACCAGGGCAACATCGCCATCACCGATAAAGATGGCCGCGCTTACACTGTGCACCGTACCGGTTACTGGGAAAAAGACCTCGTGGGCGACTATACCGTACGCAATACCAAAATAGACGGCTCTCTCAATTTCCGTCTACCGAACAAAATAGAAATATCCCTCGCTTCCCGCTGGGGGCAGATGGACGGTTTCTTTCAACGCGGCAACCGCATCGTGCTCAGAGGTGTAACCGTTTCCAACCACAAGCTGGAAATAACACACCCCGATTTTACCGTACGCTCTTACATCTCCATCGAGAATACAGGTAAATCCTACAACATGAACCCACTGGCGGACAACCTGGAAAAATCTTTCAAATCTGACAAAACATGGCAGAAGGATTATACCACCGGCCTCAATAACGCGCTGACACAAGGCGCCGACCTGGTGGCCGCCCATAAGGCCGCACGCGCCTTTGCAGACGCCGGCCGCTTTGAGCCTGGCACCGCCGCCTTCGAAGCACAGCGCGATAAAATCAAAACCATCAACGACTGGGATATTTACCCTACTTCCAAAAACCCGGCAAACACCAGCGGTGGCGCAGCCCTCAAGCAAATGAGCCGCTTCTATCATACAGAAGGTACCTGGAACCTCCGCAAATACATCCATTTCGCGGACGTGCTGGTAGGCGCCGACTATCGCACCTACGAGATCATCCCCGACGGCAACAACTTCGTGGATTTCTCCCTGCCGCTCGATAAACGCAACCAGGAAGGCGGTAAACATATCTGGTACGGCAAAGCGGGCGGCTTTGCACAGATCAGCAAATCCTTCTTCCACGATGCGCTGAAACTGACCGGCTCCCTGCGCTACGATAAAAACGAACAGTTCGCCGGTAAACTAAATCCCCGCATCGCCGCAGTATATACCGTGAAAGACAAACACAACTTCCGCGTATCCTGGCAAAACGGCTTCCGTTTCCCCTCGCTGTTTGAAGCCTTCTCTTTCGTGAACAACGGACAGGTGCGGCGCGTAGGCGGCCTCGCCTTCATAGAAGAGGGGTTGGGCTACTTTAAAAACTCTTACCTCACAACTTCCGTAGACGCCTTTAACGTAGCGGTCAACAAAACCATCAATGCGGAACATATCAGCAAAGAAGCTGCTGCCGCCAAAAATGCAGGAGTGCTCAAAGTGGCCAACCTGGAGCCTATCGTGCCGGAAGAAATCACCTCTTTCGAAGCAGGGTATAAAGCCGTGCTGCTGGACAACAAACTGTTCATCGACCTTGATGGCTATTACAGCTCCTATAAAAACTTTATCGGTCAGATTGAAGCCGTAGTACCGCAAACCGGCAATGTCAACTCACCGGATGCAGCGGTACTGAACCAGATGCTCGACAAATCGCTTCAGAACCGCTACCGTGTATGGGCCAACAGTAAATCTACGGTCAACAACTACGGTTTTGCCGCCGCGGTAACCTACGACATTTACAAAAACTACACTGTCAGCGGCAATGTCAACTTCAACAAACTGACGCAGGACAAAACCAAAGACGACGCGCTGGTACCGGGTTTCAATACCCCGCAGTGGTTTACCAACATCAGCGTCGGCAACCGCAATCTGTTTAAAAATATAGGCTTCAACGTTGTATGGCACTGGCAGGACACTTTCTACTGGCAGAACCTCTTCGGCAATGCAGACGTGCCGGCTTACAGCACCGTAGACGCGCAGGTGACCTACCGGGTACCGAAGATCAAAACGTCCTTCAAACTGGGCGCCTCTAATTTGCTGAACACTGCGTACTTCCAGTATGTTGGCGGGCCTACCATCCGCGGTTTGTACTACCTCACCATCACGTATGACAACGTGTTCAAAAAATAATTAACGATTAAATCGCCATTTGCCGCATTACTGGTCCGAAAAATCAAACGCAAACCCCTGACGATACTGGTAGGTACGTTAATTATCCTGCTCAGCCTCCGTACGCTTATTGGTTTCCAGGGCTAACGCCCGGTACTTACAAATCATCGGAATGTAACCCGGGGCGTTAGCCCTGGGTTATTTCGTTTTTGAGGGGTTCATTTTTTTCGAAGGCGGCAATATTAGTCAGTGTCGTTTCCGCGATCTGCGTGAGTGCTTCCCTGGTAAAAAATCCCTGGTGCGCTGTTACGAGTACGTTGGGGAAAGTAGTGAGGCGGGAAAGCACATCGTCCTGGATAATGGTGCCGGAGAAATTCTGAAAGAAGAGTTGTTCTTCCTGTTCGTATACATCGATGCCGAGTGCCCCGATATGACCATTTTTCAGCGCTTCCACCACAGCTTTGGTATCAATCAGGCCGCCACGGCTGGTATTGATCAATGTTACGCCGCGCTTCATCTGATGGATCGTGTGTGCGTTGATGAGATGTTTAGTATCCTGTGTCAGCGGGCAATGCAGGGAAATAATATCTGATTGGGCCATGATCGTTTCCGGTGCTACATATGTTACGCCGGCTTCCATCAGTTCCTGGTTATTGTACACATCGTGTGCCAGTACTTTGCAGCCGAAACCCAGCATGATGCGGCAGAATACCGCGCCGATATTACCAGTGCCGATAACGCCCACTGTTTTTCCATATACATCAAACCCTTCCAGTCCGCTTAACGTGAAGTTATTATCACGTACACGGTTATACGATTTATAGATTTTACGGTTCAGGGCCAGCAGCAGCGTAACGGCATGTTCTGCCACCGCGTGCGGGGAATAGGCGGGTACGCGTACCACCTTCATACCGGCTTCTGCTGCGGCTTTAAGGTCTACGTTGTTAAACCCTGCACAGCGGAGAGCGATCAGGCGGATACCTTTTTCTTTCAGCAGGCGGATGACGGCGGCATCGGCCTTATCGTTCACAAAAATGCAGACGGCTGTTTCGTCTTTGATCAGCGCGGTATTGTCTTCGTTGAGCGGGTATTCCAGGAAGCGGAAGTGGTGTGTGTTATCCGTGTTAGCCTGATTAAAGTAAGTAATGTCGTAGGGCTGGGTGCTAAAAAAGAGGATGTTCATCTGCGTGCGGTTAAGCCAGGGTCAAAAAAATACGGATTTGCGGGCTTTCGGCCACACAAATCCGTTTTATAATTTATCCGGTAGACTATTTGATGTCGCCGACCATGTTACCGGGTACTACCCACTCGTCGAATTGTTCGGGAGTTACGTAGCCCAGTTTCACTGCCATTTCCTTCAGTGTGGTACCTTCTTTATGGGCTTTCTGCGCGATTTCTGCCGCTTTGTAATAACCAATTTTGGTATTGAGGGCAGTTACCAGCATCAGCGAGTTTTCCACGTGTTTGCGGATGTTGGCTTCGATCGGTTCGATGCCTTCAGCGCATTTATCGTTGAAGCTTACGCAGCCTTCGCCGATGAGGCGGGCGGAGTGCAGGAAGTTGTAGATCATCACCGGTTTGAACACGTTGAGTTCAAAGTGGCCGTTGGCGCCGCCTACGGAGATGGCCACGTCGTTACCCATCACCTGCGCAGCGATCATGGTGAGGGCTTCGCACTGTGTCGGGTTTACTTTACCTGGCATGATGGAAGATCCGGGCTCGTTGTCAGGGATATGGATTTCGCCGATACCTGCGCGGGGGCCGGAGCTCAGCATACGCACGTCGTTGGCGATTTTCATCAGGCTTACCGCTACTGTTTTGAGGGCGCCGTGTGCTTCCACGATAGCATCGTGGGCCGCCAGTGCTTCAAATTTGTTGGGGGCGGTCACGAAAGGCAGTCCGGTCAGTTTGGCGATATGCGCTGCCACGTTTTCGGAGTAACCTTTCGGGGTATTGATACCGGTACCTACGGCAGTACCGCCGAGGGCCAGTTCGCTCAGGTGAGGCAGTGCGTTGTTGATCGCTCTCAGGCCGTGGTCCAGCTGGGCCACATAGCCGCTGATTTCCTGTCCGAGGGTGAGGGGCGTAGCGTCCATAAAGTGGGTACGGCCTATTTTCACCACATGTTTGAAAGCTTCTGCTTTTTTAGCCAGCGTGTCGCGCAGTTTTTTAATACCGGGGATGGTTGTTTCCACCAGCATTTTATACGCCGCGATGTGCATGGCGGTAGGGAAGGTATCGTTGGAGGATTGTGATTTGTTCACGTCGTCATTCGGGTGAACGAACTTGTCTTTATCGGTGAGCTGGCCACCGTGGATAACGTGTGCGCGGTAAGCCACCACTTCGTTCACGTTCATGTTGGACTGGGTACCGGAACCTGTTTGCCATACTACCAGCGGGAACTCATTGTCCAGTTTACCTTCCAGTATTTCATCGCATACCTGACCAATCAGATCACTTTTCTCTTTGGGCAGTACGCCTGCGTCCAGGTTGGTGAGTGCTGCCGCTTTCTTCAGGTAAGCAAATGCCCTGATGATTTCTTTAGGCATTCTGTTGATATCCTGGGCGATCTTGAAATTCTCAATGGAGCGCTGTGTTTGAGCACCGTAATAGGCGTTTACAGGCACCTGTACTTCACCCATCGTGTCTTTCTCTATTCTAAATTCCATGGCTTAAGCTTTTATGAATTAATGCAGCAAAAGTAAAGCGTTCTGCTATTATTCGCCCTTAAAATTTGCCTGTCTTTTCTGAATAAAAGCTTCGGCGCCTTCCTGCAGGTCTTTGGTAGCGAAACAGGCGGCAAATTCCCGTATTTCGGTTTCCCAGCCGTCTACGTCCTTATCCAGCGCGGCGTTTACGCATTTTACCACGCGGGCTATGGCCAGCGGGGCTTTGGTCTGTATTTTCTGCAGGATGGCGATCGCTTTGGGCAGCAGCTCCTCCAGCTTCACCACATGGTTTACCAGTCCCCATGCCTGCGCTTCTGCGGCGGAGAGCATGTCTCCCGTCATCATCAGCTCCGTGGCCTTTCCTTTGCCAATCAGCTGGGTGAGCCGCTGGGTGCCGCCATAACCGGGGATCAGGCCCAGGTTCACTTCCGGCTGACCGAATTTCGCGTTTTCGCTGGCGATGCGGAAATGGCAGGCCATGGCCAGTTCACAGCCACCGCCCAGCGCAAAGCCGTTGACCGCCGCTATGATAGGCTTGGGGGAGCACTCTATCCGCTGAAACACTACATGGCCGCTTTTGGCCAGCTCTTCGCCCTGTTTGGGGGAGAGGGTCAGGAACTCGCTGATATCGGCGCCGGCAACAAAGGCTTTTTCGCCGGAGCCGGTGAGGACCGCCGCTTTGATGTCTTTGTTCCGGTAAATTTCGTCGATCACCAGGCCCAGTTCTCCCATCATCTGCTGATTGAGGGCGTTCATCTTTTCCGGGCGGTTGATCGTAACGATCAGAATATTATTATCCAGCTGTGTGGTTAATGTCTGGTACATGGGCCTTCTTTTTTAGTTTATCAATATTAAGCAATATTCGATAACTAACGAATCAGGCTCAGGGCGGCCTCCAGTTGCAGGTCGCGGCCGGCCCTCAGCGCCGCCGGGTTGTAAGGCACGGCCCTGTCCGGGGGAAACCCAACCCCCTCATACACATTTCCGTCGATGTACTTGAACACCAGGGAAGAGGTGTACACCAGGTTGAGCCAGCCGGTGCTGAACTGGCCGCCGTTATAGAATTTATTGCCCGTCAGCGGCCCGTTGGCGCCCCAGGTACGCTCGCCCACAAAGTGGCCATTGGGCAGGGCTTTTACGGCCATGGTGGTCATTTCCGCCATGCTGATCGACCAGGCGTCTGCCAGCATCACGATGGGGACGGTGATGGCTTTAGCCCCCGTCTGCGGCGTTACGTAGGCCGGCGCCCAGGGACTGAAGTCCAGTCTTCCGTTGCCCAGCTTGGAGCGGGTATAACCGAAATGGACCGGCTGGGTCACCATTTTTCCCAGCAGGAAGTTCAGATCGTCCAGGCTTCCGCCGCCGTTGCCCCGCACATCGATGATGATACCTTTCAGATCGTTGCGCTGAGCCAGATTATCAAAGAAATACTGTTCCACCCGTTTTACGCCGTTCATGGTATCGGTATTAAAAAGCGTTTTAAGGTTGAACCCGCTAAAGTAGAGGTACAGGATATTCTGGTTGATGGTACCCGAAACAGCCACATACTGGCGGCCATCCGGCGTGTTTGTAAACCCACGGCGGCCGGCGTTGAGGTAGTGGGTAGGAATAGTGTCATAAAAGTGGAAGATGCTGATCCGTGGGTGGTAATCCGGGCTTGCCCGTTTCCGCTGGAAGGCCGGGTTCACGGAATTGGAGTCTGCCAGCCAGGTGTCTGCAAAGGAGATATCATAGTGGGAGTCCACCAATCCGGCCGTCATCTGTTTGAAGTACGTATAGGCTTTACGGACATCGTTGGAGTCGTTGATATTCAGCTGGGCAAAGAGGGGCTTATAGGTGCGGTGCACCTGGTCCCAGTCGACCGTATCAATATCCCAGAAAACATAATTATTGTTCATGCCGGTCCAGAAGGCATCGAACACTTCGTTGAAATTGGCGCTGACGTAGTCCTGCGGCTCATTGAGCTGTGGCAGGTCTTTACGGCAGGCGGCGGTCATCAACAGTATCATCAACAGGGGCAATATATAGCTGACAGGAGATTTCATCTTCATAAAAATTAATGGTGAGCAACAATTATTGGGCATCGCCATGGAACAGGTGGCGGAGGTTGAACAGGCATCCTGCCTGCAGTACATAGGTATCATTATACCGGGGTACCTGGTTGATCATGTAATTTTTCTGTTGATCCGTGAGCGAATAGTAATATCGGGCTTCCGCGAAGAAGCGGAAACGCTTGTGCAGCAGGTATTCCACGCCGCCGCCGGCAACGAGGCCCCATTCCATCCGCCGGTCACGGCGGCTGTCGAAACTATACTTTTCATCGTAACGGTAAGCGGTGTTATACCGGAAATAATCCGAGGCCTGCTCGTTGTCCGGCACATCCGGGTTGCTGCTGAACACATTGGCCATAGCGCCTTTGACACGGCCGCTGATCCAGTAGGCGCCGTAACCACCGGCATTCACGAAGCCCCGCAGCTTATCTCCGCCGAAGGAGAAATGCGCCATGAGCGGCAACTGCAGATAGCCGTTGAGGTTATACTGGTAAATGCCGTTGAAAAAGTGGTCCCGGCGCAGCTCATAACTTTTCCGGATATACGATGGATCTGCCTGTATGGCCAGCCATTCGTTGAAACGGTATTGCAGCACCAGGCCGGCCACAAAGCCGCTATACTGGTAATACTGCGTAAAAGCCCGATAGCCGGCATTGGTATGTACATAGTTGTTGACATACCCGCCGGAAACACCGATTTCGAACTGTGCCCGGACTGCGTGGGTTAACAGGAAAAAGGTGGCAAGGAGGAGTAATTGTTTCTTCATAAAGCCTTTGTTTGAGGTTTTTTTCGGTTGATGGCTGCACATAAAAAATCCCGTAGCAAACCGGAGCCTGCTACGGGAATTATGAAGAATAACGTTTTAGGGACCTAATAGTTCACCTCTATCTCCGCTTTTCCGCTTTTCATTTTCATAAAATGTCTCTTCTTGGGTACTTTAAAGTACTTCACGCCATTGAAAGTATAGCCAAAAGTGACGAATACCAGGTTGGCGTCCGTATTCCTGTAGGGATATACTTTATTTACACCGGCGCCATAGCTGAAATCGCGGTTAAAGAAGTTCTGCGGGTAGTACTGTACTTTCACGCCGAAGCCATGTACCCGGAGGCCGGCAAACAATGACGGCATGATCAGCGGGGTGCGGTCGCTGAACCACTCGTTGAATTTGTGTACTTTTTTGCCGTCCACAAATTGTTTTTCCTTGTAGTTGAAAGCCAGGTCCAGTTCGCCGCCGAAGAAGAAAAAATCACCGCCGGTCACATCCCCGATCTTAAAGCCGATGGGTACGCCCAGGGTGTACACCCGTTGTTTCAGCTTCAGGGAGTCGGCAGGTTTGGAGATCAGTCCTATATTCTTGAATTCCAGGCCGGTAAACGCTCCGAAGTGGCGGGTAAAGTCCTTGTTGTAGTTAACATGATAATTTAAAATGAAGCTGAAGCGGGGGATGTTACGCATATGCTCCCCGTTCTGTTTCATATCCGCGAAGGACAGCATGCCGGACAAACCGGAGGTAACATAGCTCTTGTCCCGCTTTTTGGGATATTTTCCAAAGGAGATAGCTATTCTGCTGTCGGCAGTCTTCTTCTGGTCCGTGGAATCTGTGTTTTCCTGAGCAAAGGCACTTACGGTGCAAAACAGCAACAGTAGCAGAGACGGGTATAACTTGTACTTCATAAAACGGCGGTTGTGGTTTCTTAGATTTCTGGTGATTATACCCAGAAGACGACCCGCCCGTGGAAATGTTACGGCTACACGAAAAATTTTTTTAAAAATTTCTGTGACCGGCCACCCAGGTGGTGATGTAGTCGGAAATATCTTTGGTATGGGTGCCCGGGGGGAACAGTTTACCGACGCCCATGTCTTGCAGCTGCTGCATGTCCGCATCGGGGATGATGCCGCCGCCGGTGAGCAGCACGTCGTTCATGCCCTTTTCTTTCATGAGCGCTATCACTTTAGGAAAAACAGTCATGTGTGCGCCGGAAAGGATGCTGATGCCGATGGCGTCCACATCTTCCTGGAGGGCGGCGTTGACCACCATTTCTGGGGTTTGCCTTAACCCGGTATATATAACTTCCATACCGGCATCCCGGAGGGCGGCAGCGATCACTTTGGCGCCGCGGTCGTGGCCATCGAGGCCGACTTTAGCTACCAACACACGAACAGGGCGATTTAACTGGTTGACCATGCTTAAAAATTAAGGTCGTAAAGATAAGGATTAGCCGTAACTAAAAGCTAAGCGCTATTTTTGCTACCTTTGCAGACATATTTAATTTTTTTATGAGCGAAGAAAGGCCACTCAATTTTATAGAACAGATCGTAGCAGACGACATTGCTAATGGCGTCAACGGCGGACGTGTGCTGACACGTTTTCCGCCCGAACCGAACGGCTATCTCCATATAGGACATGCCAAGTCTATTGCCGTGAACTTTGGCCTGGCCCAGCAATTCAATGGCAAAACCAATCTCCGCTTTGACGATACCAACCCTGTTACAGAAGACACGGAATACGTGGATTCCATCAAGGCAGACATCCGCTGGCTGGGTTATGAGTGGGACAAAGAACTGTATGCTTCCGACTATTTTGAGCAGATATATGAATTTGCGGTAAAGCTGATCAAAAAAGGGCTGGCTTACGTAGAAGACGCTACCGCCGAGGAAATAGCGGCCAGCAAAGGCACGCCTACCACTCCCGGTAAGCCTACGCCTGCCAGAAGCAGGTCTGTGGAAGAAAACCTGGACCTGTTTACCCGGATGCGCGCCGGCGAATTCAAAGACGGTGAAAAAACCCTCCGTGCCAAAATAGACCTGGCTTCTCCTAATATGCACATGCGCGATCCTCTCATGTACCGGATCAAACATGCGCATCACCACCGTACCGGCGACAAATGGTGCATCTACCCGATGTACGACTTCGCCCACGGCCAGAGCGACAGCATCGAAAATATTACCCATTCCCTCTGTACGCTGGAGTTCATTCCCCACCGTCCGCTGTACGACTGGTTTATTAAAGAACTGGAGATATTCCCCAGCCATCAGTATGAGTTTTCCCGCCTGAACATAACCTATACGGTGATGAGTAAACGAAAACTGAAACAGCTGGTAGAAGAAAAATATGTGAGTGGCTGGGACGATCCCCGCATGCCCACCATCAGCGGCCTGCGCCGCCGTGGTTATACCCCTGCCAGCATCCGTCAGTTTTCCGAAAGGGTGGGTGTACAGAAACGCGAGCAAATGATCGACCTCGGTCTGCTGGAATTCTGCATCCGCGAGGAGCTGAATAAAACCGCCAACCGTGTGATGGCCGTGCTGGACCCGGTGAAGCTGGTGATCACCAACTACCCGGACGGACAGGTGGAAGAAATGACTGCCGAAAACAACCCGGAAGATGCTTCCGCCGGCAGCCGTACCCTTTACTTCAGCAAAACACTTTACATAGAGCGGGAAGACTTCATGGAAGAACCTCCGAAGAAGTTCTTCCGGCTGGGCCCCGGTCTGCATGTGCGCCTGAAAAACGCCTACATCATCAAAGGGGAAAGCGTGGAGAAAGATGCCAACGGCAATATCACCACCATCTACGCCAGCTATCTGCCGGAAACCAAAAGCGGCGGAGACCATAGCGGCATGACCGTAAAAGGCACCATCCACTGGGTGAGCGCCGAACACGCCGCCACCGCGGAGGTAAGGCTGTATGACCGCCTCTTTAAATCAGAGAATCCTTCTGCGGAAGAAGGTGACTTTAAGGAATTCCTTAACCCGGATTCCCTGCAGGTGGTCAAAGAAGCGTACGTGGAGCCTGGCCTGTTACAGGCCAGGGCCGGCGACCGCTTCCAGTTTATGCGTAAGGGTTATTTCACGGTAGATCCTGACAGCACACCGGAAAAAGTGGTGTTCAACAGGACCGTTACCCTGAAAGACGCCTGGGCTAAAGAAAAAGGAAAAGCCTGACAACAAACCTTATAAAAGAAACGCCCCGTTGATATGATATCAACGGGGCGTTTTTTATGATAGCAGTTACTTCGTTAGCTGTTAAAAGCCGCTACGCCTTTGGCGATGCGGGTGCGGGTCTCGGCGAGGCCCAGCGTAGCCGCGATGTCAAATACGGGAGGACCGAATTTACCGCCGGTGAGCATGATACGGAAAGGCAGCTGCAGCTCGCCCATCTTGATATTTTTCTCCGCAGCGAACGCTTTGAAGCTGGCTTCGAGCTCCGGCGCCGTGAAAGCGGAAACATCGTCCAGCTTTGCGGACCATTCTGCGAAAAAAGCGGCTTTATCGGCATTCCACTTGGGTTTTACAGCAGCTTCATCGTAAGCGGCGGGCGCTTCGAAGAAGAAGAAACCGTGGTCCCAAATGTCGTTGACAAAGTAGCAGCGTTCCTTTACCAGTCCGGCGACCGTGGCTACATATTCAGGATTGGCTTTCACCCCTTTTTCTTCCAGCACCGGTTCAAAGAGACGGGCCAGGCTTTCATTGTCCTTATGATGCAGGTACTGGTGGTTGAACCACTTCGCCTTTTCGTAGTCGAATTTAGCACCGGCTTTGTGTACGCGGTCAATGGAGAATTTATTGACCAGTTCTTCCAGGGAGAAGATCTCCTGTTCGGTACCATCATTCCAGCCCAGCATGGCCAGCATATTGATGAACGCTTCCGGCAGGAAACCCAGTTCACGGAAGCCTTTGGTGAATTCGTTGGAACGCGGGTCTGTCCAGTTCATGGCATATACCGGGAAACCGAGGCGGTCACCATCACGTTTGCTGAGTTTTCCGTTGCCGTCCGGTTTCAGGATCAGCGGCAGGTGCGCCCACTGCGGCATATCTGCTTCCCAGCCCAGGTATTTCCACAGGAGGATGTGAACGGGCGCGGAAGGCAGCCATTCTTCCCCGCGGAAAGCGTGGGTGATCTTCATCAGGTAGTCGTCTACCACCACCGCGAGGTGGTAGGTAGGCATACCATCCGCTTTCAGCAGTACCTTATCATCTACCTGACCGGTATTGATGGTTACTTCTCCGCGGATCAGGTCTGTAAAGGACAGTTCCTGGTCGGCAGGCATTTTTATACGGATAACGTGCGGGGTATTTTTTGCCAGCAGCTCCTGTACTTCCGCTTCAGAGAGGGTGAAGGAGTTGCGCATCTTTTCCCTGATCTTGTGGTTGTACTGTGGCTGCGGGTTTTCAGGCGTTTTCATCCTTTCGCGCATGCTCTCCAGTTCTTCCGGGGTATCGAATGCGTAGTAAGCGTGACCGGATTTTACCAGTTGTTCCGCATACTGGCGGTACAGCGGTTTACGTTCACTCTGGCGGTAGGGGGCATAGGGGCCGCCAACCGCAGGGCTCTCATCGGGAGTGAGACCGCACCAGCGCAGGCATTCGTTAATATATTCTTCAGCACCCGGCACATAGCGGGTCTGGTCGGTATCTTCAATACGCAGGATAAAATCACCTTTATGCTGCTTTGCAAACAAATAGTTGAACAATACAGTGCGTACACCTCCGAGATGTAGGCCACCAGTAGGGCTGGGGGCAAAACGCACTCTTACTTTTTTATTATCCATAGATCGCAAAGGTAAGGAAATAGCATTTAGATTACTGCCATCCGCTTTAGTGCTTTTTAACCTATCTTGCGGTCATCAGCTCACCGCTAAAAGTCAAAGCGCTTGTTCTATCTTACCAAAACACCCGGCATCCTGAAAGCTTTGTACAGAAGCTGCATCTGGGACCTTTCTCCGGCAAACAACACGGTATATCTGACCTTCGACGACGGCCCCCATCCGGAAGCCACGCCGTTTATCCTCGAACAGCTGAAAAAATACGATGCCAAAGGCACCTTTTTCTGCATCGGGAAAAATGTGGTAGAGCATCCCGGCATTTACCAGCAGATCCTGGAAGCAGGGCATAGTACCGGCAATCACACCCATAACCATGTGAACGGCTGGAAAACGAGTACCGACAAGTATATCGAGAATATTCTCGAGGCCCGCAAATACATCGCCTCTCCGTTGTTCCGGCCGCCATATGGCAGGATAACGCCTTTCCAGGTGAAGCAGTTGCAGCGGACCGTTCCCGGCACCAAAATCATTATGTGGGACGTGCTGAGTGCGGATTTTGATCAGGCGATAGATGGTGAGGCCTGTGTACAGAATGTAGTGTTTAAGATGAAGCCCGGATCTATTGTGGTGTTTCATGACAGTACCAAAGCGTGGGACCGTATGTCTTATGCGCTGCCGCGGGTGCTGGAGTTCTGCAAAAAGCAGGGGTATCACATGGCAGCCATCCATTAATAAAAAGCCCGGAGCTGTAGGCCCCGGGCGCGATATATTGCAGAAACGTTATTATTTTAAAGTCACTTCCCTTACTTTATCCCCGTTGATGGTGATGGTCGCTTTATCGTCACATACGCCGTTGCCGTAGTCGATCGTAGCAGAGAGGCTGCTATAGGCCACCAGCACTTTGCCCTGGCTTACCCACTTGCAGGCATTGGCCTTTACCAGCGGCGCCTGTGTGGTAATGGTAGCGCTGCCGGCAGGGCCGCCTTTTTCGTAGTTGATAGCGGCATTCCCTTCTATGCTGTATACATTGTCATTCGGTGTGGGCGTACCGGCGCCGGCGGTCTGTTTCACCGTTTTTTTGCTGGCGTAGCCTACGATCAGCGTATCGCCGTAGCTTACGCGGCCTCCGGTGATCTCAGTGGTGTATTGAATGCCGGTAGTGGCGTTATAGCTGATGCCGGAGATAGAATTTTTACCGGCAACCGGGATGCCGTTGTATTTGTAGCCGTCAAGCTGGATGTCGATATGCGTGTTGTTATTAAACAGCAGACCGGTAAGGGTGATATACATTTTACCACTACGGGTGATGCCATAGTTATCGCGGCAGGCGTCTCCGTAGTCGATGGTGATCTTTTTGGGCCATACGTTGGGATCGGCACTGCTGATGAGAATGGAGGGGCACCCTGTCACGTTGGCGTAGTCTTCATAGTCTGCCTTACGGACGTTGCCCGCCACGTTCTGGTCCACCGCCGCAATAGCAGCCGTTTCAAACAGATCGCCATAGATGCCCTGCGCCTGTGCTTCGTGAGAAGCTACTATCAGGGTGTTGTTATCGTTTTCATTATTGGACACCGTATCGGTCGTCACTTCTTTTTTACAGGCGAAGAAAAGGATTGCCACGCTCACAGCAGCGATGGTAACAGCCAGCACACGATTTGTACTGAAATAGCTTTTCATGGTATAGTTTTTTTAAATTAGGTTTTTCAGGATTTACCTTTGCGTAACTAAGGTACCTATTAAATATTATAAAAAATAAAAATTTAATAAATATTTTTATCATGTCTTGGATCGATACGCACGCCCATTTGTATTCGGATGAATTCCTGACCGACCAGCAGGAGATGGTAAAGCGCGCCCTGGACGCAGGGGTAACGACCCTGCTGCTCCCGAATATAGATGAATCTTCTATTACCGCCATGCTGAAACTGGAAGCGGCGTATCCCAAAAACTGTTTCGCCATGATGGGGTTGCACCCCTGCTACGTGAAGCCGGACGTGGAAAATCAGTTAAGGCTGATCAAAGACTGGCTGATACACCGTTCTTTCCGGGCCATTGGCGAGATAGGGCTGGATTTTTACTGGGACAAATCCCTGGCCGACCAGCAGTACATCGCTTTCAGGGAGCAGCTCCAGCTGGCCCGGCAGTACAAGTTGCCGGTGTCTATCCATAGCCGCGAAGCCACACGGGAATGTATAAACGAAGTAAAAGCCTTGCAGAACGGCGATCTTAGCGGGGTATTTCACTGTTTTTCCGGCACGCTGGAAGAGGCGAAAGAGATCATCGACCTTGGATTTTACCTCGGGATCGGCGGTGTGGTTACTTTTAAGAAGTCGGGCCTGGACCAGATAGTAGAGAAAATAGGCCTGGAGCACATTGTATTGGAAACAGACGCGCCTTACCTGGCACCGGTGCCTTACCGTGGCAAACGCAATGAAAGTGCCTATATTCCGCTGATCGGCGAAAAGGTGGCAGATATAAAAAATCTAAAAATAGAAGAAGTAGCCGCTATTACCAGCAGCAATGCCCGGAAATTATTCAAAACGCTCTAACTGTTTAGAGGGTACCTTTGCAGGCAACTGGCAGTTAGACAATGAGTAAAATTCTGATAATCTACACGGGCGGCACAGTAGGTATGATCTACGATGACAAAACCAAAGCGCTCCGCCCTATCGGCTTCAATGAAATAAGGAACAATTTACCGGAACTATACCGGATGGGGATCGACTTCTATGTGTATGCGTTCAACCCGCCGATAGACTCCTCCGACATGCAACCGGAAATATGGGTAGAACTGGCCAGTATCATTGAAGACCGCTACGACCGTTACGACGGCTTTGTGATCCTCCACGGCTCAGACACCATGGCGTTTACCGCCTCCGCCCTGAGCTTCATGCTGGAGAACCTGTCCAAACCCGTTATCCTTACCGGCTCACAGCTGCCTATCGGTAAAATCCGTACCGATGCCAAAGAGAACATTATCACCGCTATGGAGATCGCCTGCTCGCGGCATAACAACGGCAGTCAGGCGTCGATGGTGCCCGAAGTATGTATTTACTTCGACTTCTCGCTGTTTCGCGGCAACCGTTCCAAAAAGTACAACGCCGAAAAGTTCGAAGCGTTTTATACCATGAACTACCCCCAGCTGGCAGAAGCAGGCATCGATATCAAATACAAACAACAATTCATACTGCCCAACCCGGCGGCGCCGCTGAAAGTGCACAAGGAACTGGAGACCAACATCACTGTCCTGAAGCTGTTCCCCGGCATTACCCGCAGCGCTGTGGAAGCCATTCTCAGCGTTCCCGGCCTGAAAGGCGTGATCATGGAAACCTTTGGCAGCGGCAATACCAACACGCAACCATGGTTTATCGAAAGCATTAAAAAAGTGATTGACAACGGCGCCATCGTGGTAGACATCACCCAGTGCGACGGAGGTTCCGTAGAACTGGGCAAATATGAAACGAGCCAGCACCTGGTGGAAGCAGGCGTGGTAAGCGGCCATGATATGACCTTTGAAGCAGCCGTGACCAAACTGATGTTTGTGTTGGGACAGGGGCTTTCCAAAGAAGAAAGCAGGAAGATGATAGAAACTTCCCTCCGTGGCGAACTGACTCCTATAGAAGTGTATTAATACGAATATAAAAGAGACTTAAAGCAGAAAGTATTGAAACAGTATACTTTCTGCTTTTTTATTGCAAATATTTTATTATATTTAATTATCAAGCCTATTCCATCCCGTACCTGGTTAGCGCTTTCTATCACCACAAAACTCCAAAGTATGAATGTTTCGTTAACGCAAAAGTTCATCGCAGAATTCTTCGGCACCCTTGTGCTGGTACTGATCGGTTGCGGCAGCGCCGTTATCGCCGGCAGTCACGTAGGTCTTCTGGGCATTTCTTTTGCCTTCGGTCTGTCAGTGCTTACCATGGTATATGCCATTGGGCATATCTCCGGTTGTCACATCAACCCGGCCATTACCATTTCCATGCTGGCCACCGGCAAGATCTCCGGTAAAGACGCCGGCGCCTACATTGTAGCGCAGATCCTCGGCGCCATTGCCGCCGCTGGCATCCTGTACTGCATGGCTTCCGGCAGAGCCGAATACACCCTCGCCGCTAACGGGCTGGGGCAAAACGGCATCGGCGACGCCTATCAGGACCACTACAACGTTACCAGCGGGCTGATCTTCGAGATCGTGTTCACCGCTATTTTCCTGGTAGTGATCCATGGCGCCACCAGTAAAAACAATGGTAACGGCGCTCTCGCCGGCGTAGCCATCGGTCTCTCCCTGACCATGATCCACATCGTGGGCATTCCCATCACCGGCGTATCCGTAAACCCCGCCCGTAGCATCGGACCTGCCCTCTTCGTTGGCGGCGACGCACTGGCGCATCTCTGGATATTCATCGTAGGTCCTATCGTTGGCGGCCTTATCGGTGGCTTCATCTGGAAGCTGTACGACAAAGCCTAAAAAAAACTTGGAAAATAAAAGTAAAGGATTATCTTTGCAACCCTGAAACGGAAGACTCAACCCCTTCAGCAACGTTTCAAAGATAATCACGGAGAAGTGCAGGAGTGGTTGAACTGGCACGCCTGGAAAGTGTGTATAGGTGAAAGCCTATCAAGGGTTCGAATCCCTTCTTCTCCGCTAAAGGGGACTTATCATAAAAGTAATGGTAAGTCCCTTTTTCTTTATAAGCGAAATTGCCCAACTGGTGGGCAATTAGCTGAAAAATCAAATTCATCTTAGGGGTTTGAAATGCCCGTTTTTCCCGATCATATACAATTCCCTCCGGAAAGATTAGTTTTTTTGCAATTCCTCTTTTTGGGTCGCTTCGCTGGAACGCCATGCTACACTGAGATTGCGCGTAAAAGACAAGGTTTTTTTCAGGGCTTCCGGCAGGTTCGAAATGCTTTTTGCACATTCTGCCAGTTCCTTTAAAATATTGACTCTTTCCTCCTGATACCGGTTATTGAATTTGTTGTACACTTCTAGTGTCACATTCTTCAACAAAAGGCTTTCCTCGGCATCTTCTATTTTCTTTTCTACTACTGCCAGCTGCTTCTTTAAAGAGGCTTCCTTCTCAACATTGTCTCTTGAGCATTCCTCATAAAACCTTTCCATTTCGTACTGTATGGGTGCCATTAATTCCTCTGATACTTGCAGGGTAGTCAACAGGTCTTCGAATAGCTGATGAAGTTCTGCGGCATTACGGTTGCATTTACATCCATTGGTGCGGCACTTGTAGTAATAGAACTTCAATACCTTTGTTTTGGTCTTTTTACGCCTTTCATACCCTGTTAATGGTTCACCACACCTATCACATTTTAAGAACACCTTTAATGGCAGGTAATCATTTTCTTTTTTATGAGGTATATTGAAACCAACAGCCTTTTCATTGATATCGTTTACCTTCAAAAAAACTTCATAGCTTATCAGCTTCTCATGCTGGCCCTCAATAACTTTACCATCCAGCAACCCATGATTAATAATACCACAGTAAAATGGGCGCTTAAAGGTCTTGGTAAGCTGTTGTTTAATCATCTTCAATCCCAATGCCTTTAAACGTTCCAATATTGCTTCATTCTTTACCCCCTCCGCTTTCCATAGAAAAGCTTTACGGATTAACAGCCCTTCTTCATTAATCACCAGCTTACGTTCTCCATTAACTTTTACAATATCATAGCCTTGTGGTGGGCGAGTTACCCATATCCCTTTTTCCAGCTTGGCCTTCATGCCGCTTATTGTTCTTTTCCTTCTTAGCCTGTTGTCATAATTACTGAACAGCAATTGCAAATCCTGGCTGAATGCGCCGGTTTCATTGCGGGTATCTGTTGGTTGTGCTACGGTGTATATGGTAACCCGGATCAGCTAAGGAACTTGAAAGCACAGTATCCGACCCAATCATTCATTTATGTTTTCCAGTCCACTAAACAAGGGAACTTCCGGGGAGAAAATAGCTTCCAACACGATGTAGACGTGGTTATTGAGGTGCCGAAGAAGGGTAAAGCATTGCAGATGGGGCGGTTTAATCAGGGGGCGGAGACCAGTATTTTCGATATGAATACGTAGCATTATTTCCTGTCATTTTCACTTCATTTTAAATCCCAATAGAATTAAGCGAACGCTCAAACTATCGGGATTAAATTTTAATATCTATATAATCAGGTACCTAAACCAAATATTTTTAAAAAGGACCTCAAAAACCTTTTAAGTTTAGGAATATTCCTTTTTGATCTGTCTGGGAACTTTGGTTCTGATTTTTGCATCCGGCTAGTGTAATAGTTATTTTTTGTCGCCGAATCTGCCTGCCTATTTATACTTATCTCATTACTATCCCACTTCGTTGCGAATTGAATTTTGTTGTTTTTAATCCAATAGTGGCTCTGGCAACTAAAGCTCCAATTTCCAATAGATGGATGCAGAGATACAGTCTTTCTATCAAATGTTAGTCGCCAATCTGTGGGAGAAATAGGAGTAACTACTTCATTGCCACAGCCACACACACATTTATGTATGGCTGTGCAATAATTAATAGATATATATATAACCCCATCATCTATATTGTCAGGAATAAATTCAACAAACTTATGTTGTAGCATCTTCATTAAAAATTTTTGAAACGCCAATTGAATATGAACAGTGATATTCGTTTTCTAAATCCACGTAAAACCCACTTAACTTTTTCCACTTTATAACCGCCAATATTGCATTTAACGCATTAAGTTCAGCAATTTGGATGTTAGTTACATAATCATTTTCATCAGTATCTTCAGGAAATGTGCGAAGTGAAATATGATCGTTTTTATTTGGTGTGCCAGAAGTAACTCTAACAGCTCCGATCAGTTTATCTTCAACAACGTTTACCCCTAATCCTACATCGAAAAAGGCAACATTTGAAAGTATTAGATGATCAATTATCAGTTTCCTTACAGAATTTCTATCGATACAAATGAACACATAGCTCATTTGATCCAGTTCATGTAAATTTTCTTCCTTTAAATAATAACCGTGTGGAATGATAGCTGTGTGCATATTCGAATATTTCTTATGCAAGTATTCAACCTTTTTTAAATTTTCATTTAGGTCATTGATAGAGGCAGCTCCCGGACATCGAAAGGCATTGTGTTGATCAAATGTATCTCCGTCAAATAAGTGAATTTCATTGACGGGAGTTTTAGCTAAAAAGTCCAATACGTAAGCACCTGTACCACCCAACCCTATTATGGCAATCTTTTGCCCTGCAAGCTTTACATTTATTAATTCGATATTTGCTCTGCTAGCATTTGTATCTATATATTGAAATACAGTCTCATGCTCTATGTCGGGAATGGCTTTAAAAGTCTTTTCTGTTACATCTTCATCTAAAAACTTTGCGGGTCCAGAAATAATATCAGCGTATCGTTTAACCTTTTCATAATAATCAGAATAGCCATGTACAGGCTTATTGGAAAAGCTCCTGTCAATAGTTATCTGATTATTGAAAACTTGTTTAGTATTATTATGTTGAATTGAAGTGATTATTTCTCCAGATATTTCACATGGGTTTTCACCCACAAAATGTATAACATGATTATCAGGCTTCGCTGTATGGATGTTGGATCTCATTGTTAGCGTACTAACAAGCATTCCAAAGGCTATTTTCTTATCATGATTTACATATGGAATGTGGTGGATAAGTAAATATCCACCACGTACTTCAATTTCATACCCTTCGTCTCGAAGGCGTTTAAGATCTGGACTATGATTTATCAGTTGCTGTGACATCAAACACCATTTTATTTTTTACACAAATAACTGCTCCTTTAACTAAAGTGCCTTCTGGTTTGGGTTCACAGCCACGACTATATGTCACTGTATATCCTTTATTAGGATTGTCATCATAACTTCCAAACGCAAGAGCTACTACCTGTTCAAAGGATATTAACGATTCATGCCAAATCTTCTCTCGCGCGTTCACGATAATTCGGAACTCAACCACTTTCTTTTTTGAGAAAAACCTCTCTCTGCCTGGTCTCGCAAGGTCAACAACTTCGTCATCCATTATTTGGTCATCTTGCCAATCTCCTGGAATATCAAGAAAAATATCATCCTCAGCAGGGATGTTTCCCAATTCTCGAATCTGAATACCCCTTATGTACCGTTTATACCAGGTAAACGGTTGATTATTAATCGAAAATTCTAGCTTTTTCTTTACGAAAAAATATTCCGTATCGGGACGTGCAAGGTTGACTTGCTTATCATTTTCTATTAGCTCATCTTTATAGGGCTTGCTGATAGATAGGTACAGTTCGGTATCCAATGGAATACCACCTATTTCCTTTAATTCTGCGCCAGTTTTGTATTGATCGAAGGTCTCATATTCCTTTCCCTCAATAACAAACTTTAATGGAACACCATGATTATGGGCATGGCCTAACCCTTCATTATGAATTGGATTCATTTGTTAATTTTAATTTTATCAAAAAAGTGGCTTGGGTTATGTCAAGTATTTGACAATAGAATTGGCTACAGCCAAAAGTTAAGTAGCTGCTTTTCAAAAATTTAAAAGTTTAAAATTATCCAGCATACCAGTATAATATACCGGTATGTAAAAATCACTAGAAGCTTGTTTATTCCAAATAAAGAGAGTAGCTTTGAGGTGCGAAAACATAACTACCAAAAGCCTCGCAAGGGCCTTTGTCTCTGTTAAAGGAATTTAAGCCAGGTGATTTTCGCCTGGCTTTATCTTTTGCGATAGACTCTCATACTAATGCTTCTTATCTATTACAGAATGAGGGTCATTTCCCGGCTTAACGGTATCACTATCTCTTATGGGGCCTCCATTGGGCCGATGAATCCTCACTTCACCACCACCGTTGTTCGATGCGTAGTGTTTAGCAATTTGCTCTGCTTCTTTTTGCGTAGAAGCGATAGCGGAGGCTCTTTTACCTCCCTCTTTTTGGACATTCCAATCGGCTTGTCCCTTCTTTTGTGTTACGTGATAATTTGACATATTATACAATTTGCTACAAATGTACGATGAAAAAATGATAATACCAAGTTTAATAAAATATTTATTTTGATAAGTTATGTAAAACTTTACGATAAGTTTGATAAAAATTAGCGTCAAGTTTTGTAAAATACATTTGGACTTGCGCAAAATAAATGTTAGTTTTGCTTGCTAAACCGGAATAAAATTGTAAAACATGCTACCTGATTCAGAATTGTTTTATAAGCAGCTGGCTGAGCAAATAAAATTCGAACGGGTTAAAAAAGATATCAGCCAGCAGAATTTAGCAGATTACCTTGGATTGTCCAGGACATCTGTTATGAATATTGAAACAAGTCGACATAAGCCCTCATTGTATCAAGTGCTACAAATTGCTACCTATTTAAATATTGATTATACGACCCTTATACCTTTTAAGTCCACAAAAGCCGATGATAATAATAGCGATTCTGTAGAATTAAAAGAAGGTTTAACTGATCAAGGATCAATTGATGAACTGGATAAATCTTCGAAAGCAGCTATAACGAACTTCTTGTCTGGCCTTAAATAGTTTTTACCATGAACATTAAGTTAATTCATAGTAAGGTTAATGCAGTTTTAAAGGCTGCGTCACCAATTACTCTACCCGTAGACATAGAAAGTATCGCAAAAAAAAGAGGTTTGGATGTTCTTCCTTACGAGTTGGGACCTGACGTTTCGGGCCTATTAGCTATTAAAGATGGTAAAGGAACAATTGGCTACAATTCCACCGAAACTAGAGTAAGAAGACGCTTTACAATAGCCCACGAACTTGGGCATTATGAACTTCATAAAGAAAAGTCTGATCTCTTTGTCGATAAGCAGTTCATTTACAGAAGTCAAAACTCACCCATTACAGTTGACCACCAAATAATGGAACATGAGGCAAATTACTTTGCATCTTGCATTTTGATGCCTACTGACCAGGTTAGAAAGGAGCTGGAAAAAATGGATATTGATCTTGTTTCAGAAGAGGGAATTAAGCACCTGGCAAAGGTATTTGAAGTAAGCACTACTGCAATGTCGTTACGCATTGATAAACTTGGCTTTTTCTAATTATACTAGAGAAATCAAATGTTTTACTTTTTTTTCAATCAAAAAATATTCTATGGCAAAAGAAAAATGGTTGATAGATTTAAGTGAGATGGACGAGTTTCAGCGGCAGATTTTGGAATTAAGTACTGAAGACAGTTACCTGATAAGGGGATGCGCAGGAAGTGGAAAAACAATACTTGCTTTGCGAAGAGCACATGACATTAAAATAAAATCCATTGCAGAGAAAAAGCCGGTAAGCTTCACACTGTTGGTGTATACGAAAGCTCTTCGTTCTTTTATAAAATCTGGTGTTTTGGAGTTGGGATTGGATTTAAATCAAGTGGTTCATTATGACGTGTGGGATGAAAGTGCTGTTGATTATATTGTGGTAGATGAAGTGCAGGATTTTGATAAGGAAAAAATAGAAGCTGTAAGGAATGCAGCCAATATATCAATGATGCTTTACGGAGATTCTCACCAGCAGGTTTATCATGGTAAAATGAGTACAGAAGAAATAGCTGATTTTCTCAAACTTCCTCAAAAGGAATTATTAAGAAATTATCGTCTTCCTAAAACTATAGCATCTTTCGTTTCGCATGTTAGTGATGATCTATTACTTGAAAACAAATGTGTTAAACTGGGGACTGAAAAACCAAGAATCATAAAGTTTGCCACTTGGCAACAGGAGCTTGACTTTATAATGAATGAAATAAGAACGAGGAATTTAACTGATACAGCTATATTGTTGCCATATAATACTAAGAGTGCTGCCAACTATGTTCCAAGAAATGTTCATAGAAATGTTGAATCTGTAAGTGAATATCTTGATAGCCAGGGATTTAGTCATGAATTCAAGATGCGAGATGATAACGACTGGGATAGGTCAGATTTAGACTTTGACTCAGAGTTGCCCAAAGTTCTCACTTGGCATAGTGCTAAAGGGTTGCAATTTGAGGCAGTTTTTATGCCCTTTTGCGAATATCCATATCATGATGATTGGTTTGTTGAAAATTATAAAAAGCCGCTTTATGTAGGGCTAACTCGAAGCTATAAGCACTTATATTTAACGCATTCAGGAAATGTTTCTCCATTTTTCAAGAAGATACCTCCGTTTAAGTACGATAATTAAGTTTACATGAACTACTACTACTATCCTTTATGCTCAAAAGAATTCACATTTGAAAATATATTTTCTAGTGAATCTGTGTCTCCTCCAAAGGTTTATGAACTTAGAGGTTTCGGTACTGATTTTTTCTTTAAAATTGAATCATTTCATCATGATGAAATGATTGTTTTATATAATAAGGCTCCAAAATATTCGGTTATAGAATCGACTTCTAACTTTTCAAAATTCATTTTAAAGGTTAGTGAAGAGGCGATCGATTTGAAAAAAATAATCTTTGTTTCTGAGGGCATTATTGGATATCCAAGTACCATCTATCTTAATAAAAATAATTTCGAGTTGCTTTTTTTCTCAGAAAAAGAGCTTATAACTTTCTGTTTGAAATCAGAAGTTTCACTTTTAACTAAAGGATACAAAAAGTATAAAAATAATTTTAAAGTTATCGATGAAGAGGATTGTGTATATTTTGATACCAGTTCACTTATGCAGATTGAAATCAATAGCACCGAAATTAATGAGACCATTGATTCGGACCGTAAATTTAATTTTTTTAAAGGTTTTTGTTATGGATTAGCCACTGGGTTATTGAAAAGTGGTTCGAAAATGGAAATGCTCTTAAAACGCTCTCTTCAAGATATTACGAACTCATTTGCAGAGTTTAAAAATAGGATGGATCACGAAAACAGATGGGATTCAGGAAGAGTAGGAAGTAGTAAAAAAATTGAAAGAGATATATTCAGAACATTTAGTGATAGAGTACTAGATGCTATTCAATATGCGGAATCTAGTTTCAATTCATATCTTCCTGGAGAGAGTTATTCTGAGAAGCTGTTGAATAAATATATCCATAAAAAACTTGAGTCAGAGGGGTATACAAATGAGGAGATAGAGCAATTTCTGAGGTTCAAGAAAATGGAGGAATTGTTACTGGGATCGAATTTTTTATCAACGGTAAAGACTAATTACCTGAAAAGTGAAAGTAATAATCCTTCTATATATTTTGAAATTTTAAGGGATGTAATTAAGCGATATTCTATCCCCAGAAATTATAGTTCCGATTCAGAAAGATTGTCTAAAGATAGTTTGACAGATCAATTCAAAAAGACCATTTTTGATCTGAGTAAAACAGTAGAGTCGGGTGTAAAAAAAGTTAGTATTAACAGCGATTTGAATCTATCGGGAATTTCATATAACAATGTAAGAAACGAAGTTAGTATTCAAGTGCCTTTTAAAGATTTAGAGCAATCTACATTAAATGAATATTTAATTGTCTTAAATGTAATTTTACAAAATCCAAAGAGAAGAAAAGGAGAAGCTCGAAAAGAGGAAATATTGCATATTGTTGATAATGTAGCGTCGGGAATAAGCAAAAGTGTGGATGGGAAGAATACTAGTCTATATCAATATCTAAATGGAGAAATTAATGAATATGATTCAAACAAGGTTCACTCGATAGTAATGAAAAACTTCATCGCTTTCTCTTTTAATTCAGATAGCATTGAAAAGCTTGAAAATTATTTGAATGCAAAAGCTCTAGATTTAAAGTGGATGGCATTTAGTTTCTGGTGCTGTTTTAACGGCTTTGCAAATATCAGCGGCAATTTTGTTTCAATATTTTTCGATGAAAATAGCAGTTCGGGTGACTATGTAGATCAGTTTGTTAATGAGTGCTATTTTAATGGGGAATATTTATCAAATGACCGAATTGAAGATAATCCAGCGAATTCAGATATTCCACAGCAATTAGATAATAATCACAGGGAGAAGGTTGTATTTGAGAAATATATAGAAGGGAAGTTTAAACTTTCATTGGCCCAATTTCAGGAGGTATTGAAATTGGGTAGTAAAGAAAAAATGGTCGAAGAATTGAAAAGTAGGTATAGGATTTCTAAAAAAGATGGCTTAAAGCTAATGACGCATGTTGATGAAGCATTTAATAATTTGTCATTATTTTAACCTTTTTATAATTGCATTACGTGTTAGAACGCTTATTAAACACATTTATCAAACTTCAATTCATAACTCTAATTCTTATGGCCGAAGTTCGGGGAAGCCTACACCATTGCTTTGGGTTACTCAGGGACGCGATTCTGATGGCAGAGAGTCGCATTTTCTTTGGCGCTACTTTTTTCATGCGAGATTTTTTAGGTTTTTAATAAGAAATATTAACGGAGAGTCTATAACAAAAGAATGACAGCATCAACTGTTTCCGCTATTGTAAAATAGCGCTTTCCTCTGCGGCCTGAAGTCAATCCTGAACATATACTTTTAAAAAAGCGGGCGTACCTACACCACCGCCCCCTTTACCACTAAGGTCCCTGTGGGTGTCCACAGCTCTTTCTCCCATTACTTCTGTGTCATAAAAGCCGCTTTTTTTGTCGTGAATGCCCGCCACCTTATTTGTGGCCTTCTGCTATTTTTGAACTATCTTATTAAACAATAAAACCCATCGACATGAGAACTGTATCCTTCGGCATGAACATCAGCCTGGATGGCTATTGTGATCATACCACCTTTACTCCCCGTGAAGAACTGTATGATTACTTCACAGAAATGATGCAGGATGTAGACCTGATTTTTTTCGGTCGTGTGATGTATCAACTCATGTTTCCCTATTGGTCCGATGTTGCCAGGGATCAATCCGGCACAGCCGATGAAAACAGATTTGCCGAAAGATTGACGGCCCTCGAAAAAGTGGTGGTATCCCGAACATTGGAAAATGCGCAGCACCATACGCGGATCGTTCGAAGCAATCCCGTAGCAGAGCTGATGAAACTAAAGCAACAGCCTGGTGGCACCATCTCCGTAGATACCGTCAGTATGTTGCCGGAACTGATCTCCGCAGGCCTTATCGACAAATTTAATCTGGTGGTCCACCCTGTCATCGTGGGAAGAGGGAGACCTTTGATAGATGCCGGCAGCCTGCAGGAAAACTTTAATTTAAAGCTGGTCGACTCCATTGTTTTCAAATCCGGATGTGTGGCGCTCCACTACGAAAAACAGTAACAGGAAACACCATCTCTAACCACCTGGCACGATACTAACTGTATCGGCTACACGTTCTGTTCTTCGTGTCCAGAACGCAGACGTTTTCCATCGTTGCTCCTTTCGATAGAAAGCGGCTTTTATCTGAAGATATTGCTGAAAATGTTGCTGCAAATCCTTATGGTAACTGATGATACCGGCTGCATCCCTCTGCAGTTGCAGGTTGGCAGCCAGTGCTGCATGACATGCGGAACTGATAGCAAAACCGATTCCCATAGAGGAGATAGGATCAAAAGACAGCGCCGCATCTCCGGCGGCAAGGAAATTTTTTATAGTACTGGTATCCGTCATTTGCGTGAAAGCGTTTCTTACCCAGGGCTTCCCGTATGCATGACTACCCCTTGTTAAGGGCAACAGGTGTTTTGTAGACGCCAGCAGCCGGTTCCAGTTATCGGGTTGTTGCCACTGGTGTTGTTTAACAAGGTCACTATCTGTGAAGAAGGTGGCGACCATCCGGTTGCCGGGCATAGCGGCGTAGTACCACCAGCCTTCCGCTGTTGTTTCCAGTAGTATTTTTTGTTCAGGCGTATGCGTTGTATCTGACTGCAGATAAGCGCCAATGCCGGTGAGCTGGTCATACTTCTTGCCGGGAATCCCCAGATGCCGGCAAACCTGTGCCTGACGGCCGGTAGCGTCCATCAGGAATTTTGCATGTACCTCAAACTGTCCTTTTGTTTCATGTTGCAGCAGTATGGTCCAGTGACTGTCAGCGTTTTGCTGGTAGTGCAATGCCCTGGTGCGCGGAAACAGCTGTCCGCCGCGGGCGGCCACCTGCGTGGCCAGAAAGGAATCGAAGAGGTGTCTGTCCAGCTGATAGCTGCGCCCTTCGGCAGTATAGATACTATGCCGCGAAACAAGCCGGTCGCTCCCCCATGCCGCCTCACTGTTATAGCCTTCCTGTATGCCGGTGTCATCAAAGGTATTGCGCGGGATATCCAGGTATTCCAACAGCCGGAATATGCTGGCGTCCACGTGTTCGCCTACACGAACATTATCATATGCGCTGGTTTCCGCCACCACCACCTTACAGGTGGTATGCGTAAGCAGGCATAAAGCGGCGGCGGTACCTGCCGGTCCGCCGCCTGTAATGAAGATATCTGTATGAATTGACTGCATATGTTTAATATCTGTTCCGGGTGCCGGAGCGGGGCAGCGGAAGTCCTTCGGCCGCTACAGCAATAGGTTTGAATGCGAGTGCTTCCAGATGCTCTACCAGTGCGGCGCCGCGGGCACTCATGTTCATCACCTCCTGTTTGTTTTCGCGGATGAAGTAAACAGGAATGGTCGTTTCATCATCGTTCTGGTTGCCGCTGATCTGCCCTACCGGCACGTCCTCATAGGTAAATAGTTCATTTACCCGTTCTGTTTCCACGAGGTAAGGAAAACCTTTGTCTCCGGCATTCTGGTCTCTGATGAAGCCCAACGCGGACCAGTGTTCTACCATTTGCACGAAGCTGTTGATACCCCGTTGATAGTTGACCTGTAACCCAGCCGGCGCATGCGCTGCCGCTTGCCCTTCCTCGGTAATTTCCCCGATGAGTACATCCCATGGACTTTGTGGCGGCCACCAGTAAGAATAATAAGTGGGTGGAAGCGGCTTACCATCTTCCTTATTGACGGTAGGATTGGTGAAGTTGATATACTGGATAGTGCACTGGAAGAAATCTGCCTGCCACGGGCAAGCCATACGTTTGGTAAGATCTCCCGGTTCACAGCCGCGGAAGCTGGCACATTCATCTTCTTCCGGAGAAAGCCCTGTAGCGTAATAGTCGCCTTCATGCTGATGAATAACATAGGGCGATTTATAGACCAGTTGATTCTGCATACTCCAGGTTACTTCAATACCCGGGCACATGGGCAGCCCCACGCAGTTGCCCACACTCGCTGCGTCCATAGGGTGGATGTAACCCTGCGCCGGTTCTGGCGTATTTTCAAATTTTCCTTTAGCCCACTGCGACATCAGGAAATACTGGGTATCGTCGAGCGAGAGGAACTTCATGATGTTCACTTCGCTGACCGAGTTGCTGCCGGAATTCAACGGCATTCCCGGGAAATAATCACTCCCATTGTGTTTCCAGAGCTTTTGCTGTGACTGCTCTTCCGGGGGAGCCACAGGTGGTATTGCATCAGGCCTGCGGAAATAAGAAAAATACCGCTCCCGGTTTTTCCTGTTAGCTTCCGACGGATCTCCGTAATCAAACTGAAAAGAGCAGAAGGCCATCATGGACGGTACATTCGCCACCCATTGATATCTGCTGATACGATCGATGACCGGCAGGATATCCCGTTTGAAGTTGGCCACATAATTTTCATTCCAGGTGTTATTATTATACATTTCCGGTACCATCTGCAGACGGCGTACCCCTACATCAAACATGGTGTCACTGAGGGTGGATATGTTTACTATCTCCGGTGCAAAGTCGGGCGAACCAATGATCACCCAGGCATGCAGTGTTACTTTCGGTGTGCTGTCTTCAAACTCAACAACACATTTAACGCTACCGTCTGAAATATCATCATGCCAGGTATCGGAACCACCATAGCTGGTCAGCGGCTTATCGCCACCAGCACGGCCGTATCCTCCCAGCACCACCAGCCTGCCTTTATCATCTGTAAGCAGGTCTCCCAGTGTAGTCACCGGCGTACCATAAATCACCTGTTCCGGCGGATACTGCACAGGATAGTTGGCAGGCGCCTGGTCCCTGGTAAAAGCGATTTTTTGCTGGCGTCCGCTCACCGTTCTCGGCCCCGGATCTATAATAAGCTTTTGTCGCGCCTCGCGGCCCTCCACATCTTTATTACGCCATGGCACTTTCTGATTGGTGTAACTGTTTTCATAACCATACATCAGGTTACCTTTCAGCTCTGAATACTGGTACCACGCCGCTTTTTTATTAGCCAGATGTACCGTCCAGGTGATGGAGCTTACATTGGGTGTATCCAGTGTGATCTCTTCGCCCGCTTCATTATAAATCATGAAAGGTTGTCCCTGGCGCTTTATCAGACCAGCACCGTCTTTGAACTTCGTAATAGGACCCAGTGCGTTTCCATGCACATCGGCATCAAAGGGAAGACCGCCAATGGCGCGGGGGGATAGACAAATCTGATCCGGGCTGTTGCCCAAACGGGCAACACCTACAGAGGGGTGTAGTGATAATTTCATTGCAGGGGAATTTGGTTTTTGTTGTGGAATAGTGATAGTACATACAACAATTCTATTGGGCCTTTATAACAGTAATGATTATTTTGAGTCTTTGAGTTTTACAGGTAGATTAAATCTATGTCTTTTTTTCGATATAAAAATCACCCGAAAAAAAATCAGAAAAAATTTTCCGGTTATATACAGTGAGGTAATTTTTCCGTACCACCCACTTATAATTGTTCGGAGTCCTACTCCATTAAATCCACCAAAGGATTGATGATATTACATCCAATAATTTGCCAGCTGCATGCCCACAACAGTCATTCTTCCAGGACCGCAGTTTGAAGTACCCGCTAATCAACGAAAAATCACGGACCGTAAAATTGAAATACTTTTTAAAGCGTTACACACCAGCGTTTCGTTCTTTTTTCAGCGATGGGCTCCAGGACGGTGTTTTTTTCACACCTACAACAAGATACCAATCAGATGATGCTGTAAAATAACACGATTGTGTTGTTAGCCTGCGAATATTGTTTCATCTGCAGCGAAAATCAATCCGCCTCTTCATCATCCGGGAGGAATTGTAATTTTAAACTGTCATCTAACCCGGAAAGCTATTGGAACAGGATAAGATCGTCTTTTTACAAAAGGCCTATAAAGGCAGATATTACTTCGGCGTATTCCTGCTGCTGGTCCCTCTTGCAGCAACATTGCTGGTGTTTTGGAACACCTACCCGTTTGCCTATACGCGCCCCGTTGATCCTATATCCGGACAGGAGCTCTGGCGCGGTGAAGTACTTCATTCCAGGATACGTGACAGCTGGCTGGCAACGGGTTTTGTAGGCGTCACCTCCGGCCTGATGTGCCTGGCCGCCTGGAGGTGGACGCAACATTTTATCACCGGCTACACCCACATCGCCCGGGACATGTCTTCACAGGATTTTGAGCGTCTGCGCAGGCTGCGGGAGGGATTGTCGGACTATAACCCCAACAGCATCATTCCGCCTTACCTTGTAAAAGATAATGTATTGTATGTCTTTAAAGCTTTCCGAACACTGACCATCCCCTTCGCCGACATGGACGAGCTGGGCATCTGTTATAATTACAGCAAGGGAGGCGCTCCTAACGACCAGGTATATATTAAGGCCGGCGGTCATCGCTATTACTTTCACATCAGCAATAGCAGGAATTACACGGAAGAACTGGAAATACTGGCCAGACAGGCCAGTCCTCCTGTCCCGGTTGTCCACTACAAAACGCTGACAGGTCACCTCGCAGCCACTTTCCGGCGAAGCAGATAATGCATGTAGCTAAAATTCAATATCCAGGTTGTATTTATAGAGCAGCCCGGAGAGATTCATAGCAGAAAAACGGGCTTTCTTCAGCTTATTAAAATCCGGATCTATCCCAAAATTCAGGGCGGTCCTGAAATCTGCTTTTTCCAGTACCGTATTGGAGAATCTTGCGCCCGACAGATCAGCATTTCTGAAATCAGCAGCGGTTAAATCAGCTTCAGAAAAATCCACTTCCTTTAGCGAGCATTCCCAAAACGGTGTTTTTCTCAACCGCGTTCCCAGGAAGGTGGAATAATCGAGTGTACATCCATAAAAGGAGAAGGCGAACATCAACCTGTTACATTGGGTAAAGTCAATACCCAACATCTTGCATTCCGTGAAGCTGGCGTCGCGGAAACCGGCCCCGTTCAATATAGCCATTGAAAAATTGCACTGTTTGAAATGGCAGTCCACAAAGTCATTCCCCCGCAAATCACTCTTCGAAAAATCACAACCTATGAACTCGCATTCTATAAATTCCCTGTTCTTCAGTCTTTTTTCAGCATAATTCACATCGGTAAATGTTTTCTGCTGATGTGCTATCGGTCCGTTTGAGCTGGTCATAAACAATGATTTTTTGAGAAACAAATACAGGAAACCACTAAAATACAATTAATAACTATCTTTATTACTGCATGAAAACGTATCTGCCATCACTGCCGCTGCAGCCCTTCATTCAGGTTTACAAAATCATCGAAAGCCACGATGAAAGGGTGAATCGCGTGTTGCCGGACACTACGCCCGCCATCGCCTTCCGGTTTAAAGGGCAGGTCCGTTACCTCTCCGGGGAACAGCCGCCCGTTGACCTGCCGGCTTCCGTTATTTCCGGACTCAGAAGTACTGTGAGGCTGATCAACTATCAGCCTCACAGTGCCGCCATCATTGTGCAGTTCAAAGCCGCCGGCGCTGCGGCATTTTTCAAAACGCCGCTTCATGAACTGTTTGAGCACAGTATTTCACTGGACCATTTCTTCATCCGGCAACAGATAACGGATATGGAAGAGCAGTTGTCCGCGGCCACCAGCGATACACAAAGGGCCGCATTGCTGGACACTTTCCTGCTGTCGCAGCTGCGTTTCCCCAAACAGGACCTCCTGATACTGGATGCCCTGCGGCAAATACAACATGTCAAGGGCGATCTAAGTATGAAAGCGCTGGCGGCCGCCAACTACCTCAGCCAGGACGCTTTCGAAAAACGTTTCAGGAGAGTCATCGGCACCACCCCCAAACAAATGGCTTCCATCATCCGGATGCGGTCTGTTCTTTTACAAATACCTGCCGACAGGAGTTTAACCCATCTTGCGCTGGATGCGGGCTATTTCGATCAGGCACACTTCAACCGCAGCTTCCGGCTGTTTACCGGCCTTACGCCTACCGCTTTCTTCCAGGCGCCTCTCTTCTGGTAAAATCACTGATTTTTTACAATGATGCGGGTACGGTATTCCTCAATTTTGGGGTACTAAACATTACCATATGATCAAACGATTATCGCTGTGCGCCCTGTTGCTCGCCAGTGCTACCGCTTATCCGCAGGTCAGAAATATTCACACTAAAAAAAATTTAACTATGGATACCGTACAACAAAACAAAGCCGCTATCATTCGTTTTTACGAACAGACGCTGAACCACCGGCAGCTGGAAGATGTCGACCAGCTGGTATCGGCAGATTACACCAATCTTCAGGGTGAGAAAGGCCCACAGGGCTTTATAACGCAGGTCCTCGCCCTGATAAAGACTTTCCCCGATGCCCGGTGGACACTGACCGGCATCGCTGCTGACGGAGACAAAGTCTTCGTCAAACAACAGATGACCTGCACTCATCAGACAGCTTACCTGGGCACCACGCCTACCCACAAAACACTGACCAGTGAAGGCACCGCCATCTACACTTTTAAAAACGGGAAACTCATTCACCATGAGATCCTGACAGACAGACTGGGATTCCTTCAACAACTGGGCGTATTACCGGCTGATGTAACGCCACCGGCTATACAGGAGGCCGTGTATTTCATTGACAAATTCACTGTGCCGGCGCAGGCCATCGCTGAATTCACCGAACGGATGAACTATAACCGGGGCTTTATCCGGCAGTTGGAGGGGTTTGTCACCGACCGGATATACCGGCACCAGGAAGAAAACGGGCAATGCTCCATTGTCACCGTGGCCACCTGGAAAAACAAAGTCAGCCTGGACAATGCTAAAATGAGGGTACTGGAAGAATATAAACGGATCGGATTTCAACCGGCGGAATTTTATCAGCGGCTGGGAATAAAGCTGGACAGGGGGATTTATCAGGCGGCGGTCAACTAGTGATTGTTTTTCTCCAGCACTGCCATCACGCTTAGCAGTAACGGGAAAGCGCTGTCCATTCCCTTGCGGATGGTCCGCAGCGCCTGGGAGATTTTTTTCTCTACTGTTTTGACCGAGATTTCCATCCTGTCTGCAATTTCCCGGTAGGTGAGGCCTTCATCGCGGCTCATGCTGAAAATGGTGCGCTGGTCTTCCGGGATGGCCGCCACTACCCGCTGCAGCACGCTGTCCAGTTCCTTAAAAGCCAGGGGCTCATGCTGTAGGAGATCTTTAGAGATGTGGGCCAGCCGCTCGTAGAAATTCGTGTCTGACTTGAGGTTCCGCAGGGCTTTCAGCTCCTGGAAGCGGACCGCCTGGAAAAGGTAAGCTTTAAGATGTAGTATTTCCACCTCCTGCCGGCGGTGCCACAGGGAGATGAACACTTCCTGCACGATGTCCTGCGCCAGGTCGCCGTCGGACAACATATTACGGGCGCGGAGATACAATACCTTCCAATAACGGTGGTAGACCGTGGCAAAAGCATCCTGATCGTCCAGTGTTATCTGGCGCCAAAGCTGATCATCCGTATATGTGTTGTAATCCGACATGAATCGCTACCTGTTGTTTGCGGGCCTACAAACAGGAAGTAACAAGTGATGTATCCATTCAAAATGGTTGGTGAGGGCGAAGATAACCCTAGCAGCGAAATAATGCAAGTCCTTTTTCAAAAGGAAAGGGTGCAGCCGCATGGCTACACCCTTTTTTTCACGGGATATGGTTCGTTGGTTAAAGTTTTTCCAGTTCGTCCACCAGTTCCTGGGCCAGTTTTTGGATTTTGGACGTTTCTGCATCCGCCAGCAGCCTCGCTTTACGGGCAGCGGTCAGACCTTCCTGTTTTTTCTTCAAGGTAAGGCATACCCATCCAAAAGTGCTCTGGATGCTGTACTCTTCCGGTTCCAGGGCAACAGCTTTTTTCGACATTTTGTAGGCCTGTGGCAGGAAAGCAGCCGTTTTAGGGTCTGCTTCGCGTTTGCCGTTGAGGCGGCGCGCCAGGAAACTCAGTTTTTCTGCATCTGCCTTCAGTATGCCTTTCATGGCCTTGTCCGTCAGTTTCACATATGCTTTTGCGTTGCCCTGCTGTTGATACCATTCGGCTTCCAGCATCACCGCCTGCTTCTGTCTGTCCGGCGATGCCGATTGTTTAAAATGTTGTAATCCTTCAAAGAAGCCTTTCTCATCCTTGTTGTAGATTTTCGGGTACAGGGTGCCGGAGACGAGACGGTCAGTGAGGGCGTCGCGTTCCTGCTGGCCGGCGTAGGAGGCAAACTGCGCCTGGTTGGCCAGGTAGTATTTACCCAGCCGGTCATCGCCGGAACGGGCGATATTTTTAATGATCTTCCAACCCAGGGGTGAGTTCAGATCAGCCTCCGCTACTTTTTCGCTGAGCTCTGTACCGATTTTTTCGGCCGTACGGCGGTCAGACCGTGCTACCGCGAGATAATAATTCAGCAGGAACGGAATGCTTCTTTCGCCGGCGTTGTAGCGGGCAGAAAGGGACGACATGCTGCGGTCCGGGTCCGTGGCCATACGGCCTTCTTCCAGGAACTCTTCCGCAGACATGCGGGAACCGGTGCGGTGTACCACTTCACCCTTACCATTGATGAAAAGGTAAGTAGGGAAAGACTGTACATTGTATTTCTTTCTCAGCTCCACACCGTCGCCCTTTTCCATATCCTGTTTGGTGTTGAGGAAGTGCTGGTTATAGTAATTATATACCTCCGGCACGTTGAACACATTCTTCTCCATCCACTTACAGGGAGCGCACCAGGAGGTGTAACAATCCAGGAATATCAGTTTATTCTCTTTGGCAGCCTGTTCCAGCGTGGCCTGCCAGGCAGCATTGTTAAACGCTATTTCCTCCTGAGCTCTTGCTTTGAGCGCGACTAAAAGACAGAGTATCGATAAAATCTTCTTCATAAAAATGAGGGTTAGGCCCGGAGGAACGGCTACCTCCGGGCGGTTCATGGTTTAGCGTTCGTATTGCGGCATGTCCGGATTCATCGCCAGCACCTTCGGCGGGATCGGGAATACATAACGTTTATCATTGGCCGGCAGCGTGTAAGTCTGCCCGTTATGCGTATGGGTAACGGTTTTAGCGAAACGGGCGTCTTTGTTCAACCGCTTCAGGTCTGCCAGGCGGTTATATCCCATCATGGCCAGTTCTCTTCTGCGCTCTTCCAGCACCAGGCGGAGGGCTTCTTCGTTGTTGGCAGCTGTCAGTGGCTGGTTATTGACGATACGGTTGTCACGCAGGGTATTGATCAGCTGCATGGCCCTGTCTTTACTGCCGGTACGGGCTTCCGCTTCAGCAGCATTCAGGTACAATTCCGACGTACCAACGCCCAAGTTGAAGTCAACATAAGCGGCCCATAATACGCGGCCCGGGAAGAATATCTTATCCGGTCCGAAAAGCGCTTCACCGTCGCAATAGAACAGTCTAAAGCGCTTATCCACAGCGCCTGCCGGCAGGTTCTTCTTAAATACGCTGATCAGGTCGGGATTGGCATACACCTCTCTGAATACGCTGGAAGAGCTGGGGGTACCGCTTCTGAACCAAATCGTTTCCTTATTGAGATGTCCTTCCGGGAAGGAAGATTTATCCGTGGAGTTGAATACGCGGCCCCACGTCCCTTTCTGTACATCGTAGGCGGCGTAGCTCATCAGCGTATTATTCACGCCGAGCGCTTTGTTGGCATTCTCCAGCGACGCCTTATAATCTCCCATATACAGGTTTACACGGCATAGTAAACCATAAGCAGCGCTCTTTCCCGGCTTTAAAGTATTGAGTACTTTGTCCGGCAGGTTCGGCAACGCTTCTTCGAGGTCCTGCTTGATTTGTGCATATACTGCTCCTACACTTTTCCTTTCATAAGGCCTGGTAATATCTTCCGTTAACACCAATGGAACCCCCAATGCATTAGCAGCACTGGCAGGATCATATTGTTCGGCATAGATATTTACCAATGTCAGGTATTCAAACGCACGGGATACCTGTGCCTGGGCACGCAGGCGCTTTTTCTCCTGTTCGGAGGCGTCCGCCACTTTCATCACATTATTGATGACGGTGTTATAAACAAAGATATTGGCGTAAGAAGGATTCCATTGCGGATCGCTGTCATTCTGTTCAAATATCTGTCCGGGAGAGAAATTATACAGATTCCGTTTGTATACGCTGAGGAATGGATAAGACGCAGACTGATTAACGTCATTATCCTCACCGGCTTCCACATCATCTGTGATATAAGCCGGATAGGCCCCCACCGCTGCTACCAAACTTACGTTGTTCATGAGCTTCTGATAGTCATCGAAATACTCGGGAATGGTATAACCTTTCGGTTTTATATCAAGGTATTTGTTACATGCAGGCAATGTGGCAAAGGATGCACCAGTAAGTAACAGTATGAATATTTTTTTCATGTTTGTTCCGTTTAGAAATTAACATTTACACCAACCGTATAGCTGGGAGGTACCAATGCTCCCCTGGTGGCGTTGATAATAGTACCGTTCCATACTTCCGGGTCCAGGTTTTGTTTATTGGCAGACCAGCGCCATACGTTCTGTACCTGGAAACTCAGCCGCATGCTTTGTATATAAGCTTTCTTCAGCAGTGTTGACGGAAGATTGTAGCTAAGCGTTACATCGCGCAGTTTGATATAGGATGCTTTGCTGATATGTTTGTCCGCTGCTTCCCACAGGTTGGTGGTAGTAGTGGAGGCGCCGCTGAAATAGGCTGGTGCAAGGTCCGGATTCTGTTCATCTCCTGGTTTCTTCCAGTAATTAAGTGCCAGACGGTCCATATTGCTGGTATAATTCAGCTCCGGGAACTTGGTCAGATAAGGCGCTACCACGTCCCTCATGACATGGCCACCGTAGTAAATGAACATAAAGAACAGATCAAAGTCTTTATAGTGCAGGGTGTTCTGGAGAGAGGCAGAATAAGGCGGCACTGTTGTTCCGCTATATACCAGATCATTCACGGTTAAGGTCTGTGTGGATTTCACGATCTTTCCGTCTTTGGTATAAACCTGCGGGCGTCCGGAGGCATCCAGGCCGGCGTACCGGAGACTGTACAAACCATCCAATGGAATACCTTTCCGGCGCTGAGCCTGGTACACGTAGCTATATACAGAATTTTCCGATACGTCCAGGTGGGTCAGCTCATTCTTGTTATAGTTGAAGTTAAACGTGGTATTCCAACGGAAGTCCCTGGTCTTGAAATTGGTGCTGGTCAAAGTAATGTCTATGCCACGGTTATACATGCTACCGTAGTTAACAATGTAGGACTGCCAGCCCAGGGTAGGGTCTGCTGCCATGTATCCCAACAGGTCAGAAGTATTCTTATTATAGAATTCAACAGAACCCGTCAGTCTGCCGGAGAGGGTGCTAAAGTCAACACCGATATTGGCCACCTTGGTTTTTTCCCAGCGCAACCCGGCGTTAGGCGGGCTGTATACATAGGCTTGTGATTCATTTGTCAGGTAGTTGGTGTTGTCGTCCTTAGTGATCATGTATGGACCTGCATCTTTCGGGATGTTGCCATTCACGCCATAGGTAGTACGTACCGCCAGGCGGTCCAGCCAGCTGATATCTCCGCCATCGGTTACCACATACATCAAACCTGCTGACCACATTGGTTTATATTGATATTTGGGATCTGTACCGAACAGGTTAGACTGGTCTATCCTGATGCTACCGGACGCTGTGAGCTTACGTTTGTAAGTATAGGAAGCATTACCATAAAAAGACACGAACCGGTCTTCCTGATCACGGAACCCACGCTCTTTGTCTTTATTCCTGCTGTCCAGTCTGAACTGACCAAAAAGAGACCGCATATTTCTCAGGCTCTGGTTCAGCATCAGTTCATCAATCGGCTTGTAATTGAGGCTGTACTCATCATATCCGTATTTATAGATATTGGTCGCGGTGTTCCTTACCTGCCGCCTTTCTGCACCCGCCAACGCCTGGATTTCATGGTCATTGCCGATCAGTTTATCATAGTTCAACTGCAAACGCAGCATATTGGTAGCTACGGTGCTTCTGTTTTCGTTAAACTGACCACCCAGCGGCAGCAGAGATACGAAAGCAGTATCACGCGTAGCGTCATTGAGCATGGTGGTGACCACGTTGGCATTTTTACGGTACAATTGCTGTATGGTGGTGTCCATGCGCTCTGTCTGGTAACGTACATCCAGCGACAATCCGTTGATGATCTTGAAATTAGCGCCAACATTGAGGTTCAGGTAGTTGCCTTTCCGGGTGTAATGCTGCCTGTTGAGCTCATCCAGTGGGCGATAGGTTTCGTCTTGCAGGCCGAGGCTATTCAGCTGGTCAATTTCATACTGGGATTTGCTCAGGTACCATTGGGTAGGCTGCCCGTCCGGATCGCGCAACATATAATAAGAGGCTTTTCCGGTGTTGAAGTTCCTCATCCCCAGAAACCCGTTATCATAATCTTCTTTGATGCTGCTTCCTAAAACGCCTACGTCTACACGCATCCATTTGGTGAAGTTGAAGGTGTTGCGGAGGTTATAACCCAAACGTTGGGACTGCTGGGCTTTTTCGTACGGATTCGTACCGAGATAGTTGACGGAGAGGTTATAACGGTATTTTTCGCTGCCGCCGGAGAGGGACAGGTTATGCTGGTTGGTCACCATGGCTTTGCGCAGCAATTCGTCTGTCATCTGATCATAACGGTCGTTGTTACGAAATACGTCCAATGCGCTTTGCAGCTGCTCTTCCGTGATTTTACCGCCTTTCCGTTCATACAGCAGTCGATACACATCATTCATGGCTTTACGGCGATCGATGGCGTTATAATCGCCCGAGCGGTAGTTGAACATGTCCCGCTGAAAATCTACCAGTTCAGCACTGGACATCCGGTTGCTATAGCCTCTGGATGGCAGCGGGGTGAACTTAATGGCGTTGTTATAGGTGATTCTCATGGCGCCGGGTTTGCCCTGTTTGGTTGTCATTACGATGACACCATTGGCGGCGCGGGCGCCGTAAATAGAAGCGGCGGTCGCGTCTTTCAGTACTGTTACCGTAGCAATATCAGAGGGGTTGATCACCGCGCTGTCTCCTTCAAAGGGCATCCCATCAATTACATACAGGGGAGCAGTTTGAGTGCCCAGGGTGGTGACCCCGCGGATCTGCATTTTGCCTTTATAGGAGGTCATCCCTGCGGCCATCCCTTCGAGGCGGTCCAGTATCCCTGTCTGCATTTTACCGGCCATATCGTCGGCGGAGATGGTGGAGTAAGAACCGGTAGCGCGTTCTTTGGAGATGGTCTGATAACCGGTGCTAACCACGGAGATACCTGCCAGGCGGCTGGAAAGCTGTTCCAGCTTAATTTGTATGCTGGTATTTTTACCGACGGTCACTTCTTTTGTATTGAAGCCCACGTAGCGGATCACCAGCACATCACCGGGCTTGGCGTCGATATTAAAACGGCCGTCCACATCGGAGATAGCGGAGCGGGTAGTGCCTTTGATCACTACGGAAGCGCCCGGCAGCGCGGTGCCGGAGCTGTCGGTAATGGTACCGGTGACCGGTATGGCGGCAATGGTTGCTGCCGCAGGGGGTGCTGCCGGCGCATTTTTTTCCCGTTTGATGATCACCACCTTGTCTACAATCGTAAAGGTAAGGGGCTGCTCTTTAAAGCATTCCTTCAGCGCGGCCGACAGCTGTACGTTCTTCAGGTCCAGGCTGACATGGTCCGTCTGCTGCAGGTCTTCTTTGGAATACAGGAAAGAATATCCTGTTTGTTGTTGCATCTCCCTGAAAACCCTGGTTAACGGTGCTTTCTTTACAGAAAGCGTTACTGTCTGCGCAAAAGTGCCCGCACTCACATGCATAAAAGCAGCCAGCAGTAACATGACAGTTAGTTTCATAATCTTCCAGATTTTTCTCCGGGCCGGAAACCTGCCGGAGTGCTCATAAGCTGGCGGGTACAGGGTACCGCGCTGGGCTTGGAACCAAGCTCTTAAAATCATACTTTTGATTTTGGGTGATGAATAAAATTTCTAAACAGGACTTTTTAATGTTGCCCACCGGCCAGGGATACTGCGAATATCTCTGGCCATTTTTTTTCAGGCAGATTATTGATTGGTTTTTGCTTTAAGGTTTGACGATAATTTTGTTTCCCTCCACGACAAAAGATACCCTGCCTGTCAGCTCCAGCATTTTCAGCAGCCGCGATACCGGCACATCCCGGGGGACGGTACCCATAAAATGGTGACTGACATTCCCTTCATAAATCACTTCCGCGCCATACCAGCGTGCTACCTGGCGCATCACGGTGTGGATGTCGGCGTCGCTGAAGGCAAACTGCCCGTCTTTCCAGGCGGTGATGTCTTCTGTATCCACCGTATGCAGGGAAAATTGCCCGTCGGGCTGTAGCTGTGCCTGTTGACCAGGTTTCAGCATATATGATTGTTCTTCGTTGTTCACTCTTACGGACCCTTCCAGCAACGTGGTACGGACCCCTTTTTCATCAGGATAGGCGTTGATATTAAAATGGGTGCCCAGTACGGACACTTCCATGCCGCGGACTTTTACTTTAAATGGTTGTTGTGGATTGTGGCTCACTTCGAGATAGGCTTCGCCTTTGAGTTCCACCATGCGGTCTTTGCCGGTGAAAGCGGTAGGGAAAGTAATGGAGGAAGCGGCATTCAGCCAAACCCTGCTGCCATCCGGCAAGGTAAGGCGGAACTGACCGCCTGCCGGTGTGGTGAGGGTATTGTATACCGGTTGCTGAGAAGCGCCTGGCTGCACCTGATACGCCAGCTGACCGTTGCCTGTCCGGCTGATCTTACTATTGCCCTGCGGCGCCAGTGTATCCGTCATCATATCGTCCAGCACCACGGTGCTGCCGTTGGCCAGCGTCAGCGTGGCTTTATTGCCGCCCGGCTTAATGTCGTTATGAAATACAGATTTCTCCCTGACAGCTACGGCAGGGGCCTGCTTGCGGGGGAAAAAGAAAACGCCTCCCACGGCTACCAATGCCAGCACCGCAGCCGCCGCTGCGGCGTAAGTCCATCGGTAGGAACGTCTCCGGGGCGTCTTCATCCGCTGCATGATGCGGTCATACATAACCTGCTGCAGCAATGCTTCCGTCTCCGGTTCCAGTTCCGTATCCCCGGCGGTTTCCAGCAGCTCGCAATAACGGTCTACCAGCGCCTGCTCAGCGGTAGTGGCAGTACCATCCAGGTAACGGTTGACAAGTTCGTGAAAGGTATTTTTATCCATAGCCTGATAGGGAGTACCAGAACAGCACCCGTACCCTACGGCTAAACGCCCTTTTTTTGGGATTTTTTTATATAAATGAATTTATCAAGTCTAACCATTTGATTATAAAATATTAAGCGCGGCGAACCACGCTTAATATTTTTTATAACAATGGCCGGGGGTCAAATACCACCCGGAGGGAACCGAGCTTACCTTCTTTCAGCTGATACCAACTGCATCCGAAAACAGTTTTGTCTCCCATGATATAATCACACAGCACACATACATCATCTCCGTCTTCAAATATTTTATGGACTGTGTATTTCATCTTCATACGGCCCATATCTTCTATGTATACGTCGGCCCCGTCACGGGAGCCCAATACGCCTACAAACTTAAAATCGGAGGTGAGCAGCGCCCGGGCGGACGCCATGTCTTCGTTGTTCAGCGCAGTGAGGAATTGCGCTACGGTTTTTCCTGCGTGTGTCATCATTTACATTTTTTATTCTGCACGCAAAGGTCGGGCCGCTGCAGGAATCCGTCCTGTGACGATCGTCACAAAAGGTTAAGGCTGCCGCCGGCTACGGATGCGGCTCAACGTTTCCCGGGCCACGCCCAGGAAAGAAGACAGCTGCGACAACGCTATCCGCTGCAACATTTCCGGATACTCCTGCTCCAGGTAAGCATATCGCTCCTGCGCACTCATCAGTTTGAACAAAGCGGCATGTTTTTCCCGCCTGGCGGCAATACGCTGCAGGCAAAGCCGGCCCAGCGTTTCTATCTGTGGATTTTGATCTCCAAAACGGGAAAATTCCTCAAAATTTACTATCTTAAAATACAATTAGCCACCTGACCCAAAACAATCTCTCTTATTTTATTTGCCCTAGTTCTTAAACAATTCATGTTATGATGAACAACGAAGCGAAGAAACATCATGAATACATAAAAGCAAAGGGGCAATTCACCCTTGCATGTAATCCTGTGATTTTCTCACATGAAGAAATAGCGTTGTTGGAAAAATATGGATATTGGTTTGAAGCATTGACTAAAGGAGCACTTTTACCATTCAGTGCTGAGCAAGAGCAATTTATTGAAGTAGCTCAAATGAGAAAAAAGCCTGAAACGCTTTATGAAAAATTATGGTTTAGGTATATTAAGCGAAAGGAAATTGAACTAAAAAAAGGTGCAATATTATATACGCCCCCAATGCTGGAGGACGACACTTTTTATAACCGTGAAATGGCAAAAGCGTTGAGAAATGATATGTGGAGACTAACGAAGGAGAATCACAGACAATAACTATGATCATGTGCTCGACTCCCTCACCACCAGTTCCGAAGGGAGCACCATCCGTATATCCTTTGTTGATAGCGGTTTCTTTTCCAGCATCTTCACCAGCACATCCGCAGCGGTTTTTCCCATTTCAAAAGCTGGTTGGGTGACGGTCGTGAGCGACGGCTGCAGAATGGTAGCGATCTCCAGGTTGGAGAAACACACCAGCTTTACTTCCGCGGGCATGCGCAGTTGTAGCTGCCGGCAGGCCTGGTATACGGTCGTTGTCAGTTTTTCCACAGAAGCCAGCATGCCGTCAGGACGCCGCGAACGCTGCAACAGCCTTTTCACCTGCTGGAAATTACGGGCGCTGTCGGTCGTACAGGTAAGGATATTCCGCTGCTGTACAGGCAGTCCATGGTCACCCAGCGCCTGTATATACCCGGCCATCCGCTGACGGCAGATAGACAGGCTGTCGGAGATACCGAGGTAGGCGATCTCCCGGCATCCCTGTTCTATCAGGTGGACGGTAGCCTTATAGGCGCTTTCGGCATCGTCAGTAACGATCTTGGGAGCCGCCATCGTTTCCAGCACCCGGTCGAAAAACACCACCGGCACGTCTTTGTCCATCAGTTCCTGCACATGGGCGGTATCGGTGGTCTCCCGCGATACCGACAACAGCACCCCGTCTACCCGCCCGCTCTGAAAATCTTTTAATATAGCCGCTTCTCCGGCATAACTTTCATGCGTCAGGTAGATGATCACGTGATACCCTTTCGGCTTCACAGCGGCCTCAATACCGTTAATAGCGATCGAAAAAAAGCTGTCCGCCACCTCCGGCAGCACAACGGCTATATTTTTACTCTTACGCCCCCGCAGGCTGCTGGCGTACGCATTGGGGATATAGTTCCATTCGGCCGCCAGCGCCCGCACCCTTTCCTTCGTAGCAGCGCTGATCTCATAACTGTCGCGCAGCGCCTTCGACACCGTGGACAACGAAAGGTTCAACTCCCGGGCCAGCGCCCTGATATTCACATTTTTCATGAGCAATAAATCTACGAAACCGGTTTCGTAAATAAAACTCCCCGTCCATACCAATAATCCTGTCAAAATAGCCGAAATTTAAGTCAGCCTTAAAACAGCTTGCCATGGATAACAAACAACCTTCCTTCACTGAAAAAGAAGTGAATCCTTTAACAAGCCTCGACCAGTGGGAAGATGCCGTCCTGGAACGGTATCCCACCCCTGAAAGCATCGCCACCTCCAAATCGGTGGACGAATACCGGAACTACGACACCCCTGAGCGGGACACCGTCCGTGAATTCTACCGTCTCAATCATACTTACCAGACTTATGATTTTGTGCAACAGAAAAGGGCCGACTTCCTGCAGTTCAATAAAAAGGAAATGCCGGTATGGGATGCCTTCAATTTCCTGAACGAATTGGTGGACGATTCCGATCCGGATACCGACCTGGACCAGTTCCAGCACCTGCTGCAGACATCGGAAGCCATCCGTAATGATGGTCATCCCGACTGGATGGTGCTCACAGGCCTCATGCACGATATGGGCAAAGTGCTCTGCCTCTTCGGCGAACCACAATGGGCCGTGGTGGGCGATACGTTCCCTGTGGGCGCACCTTACTCCGACAAAGTCGTTTATCCGGAATATTTCCGCAACAACCCGGACTATCAAAATACCGCGTACCAGGAAGGTACCGGCGTTTATCAGCAGGGCTGCGGCCTGCGTAATGTGCATATGTCATGGGGACACGATGAATACGTGTACCAGATGATGAAAGACCATCTGCCGGAATCCGGCCTGTACATGCTGCGCTACCACTCTTTCTACGCCTGGCACCGGGAAGGCGCCTATGATTATCTGCTCGATGATCATGACCGCGAAATGCTCAAATGGGTGAAACTCTTCAACCCATATGACCTCTATTCCAAAAACCCGGTACCGCCGGACTGGAATAAGCTTCGTCCTTATTACGAAGATCTCGTGGCCAAATACCTCCCTGCCACCTTGAAGTTCTGACTATTCTGAAAAACCTCCGTTTGTTGCTGCACGCCGATCAGGTCCCCCTTTTTGGGGGATCGCAGCAATTAATGTAACTTATCAACCAACTTTATAAATTCCACACATCCACCACATGAATAAGCTGCAGCAAGCGGATTACATCGTCTTTTTCATCTACTTCATCGCCATCGCCACCTACGGGTACTACGTTTATCATCGGAAAAAATCAGCGGCTGCCAGCTCCAAAGACTTCTTCCTTGCGGAAGGCTCCCTCACCTGGTGGGCTATCGGCGCCTCCCTCATCGCCTCCAATATTTCAGCGGAACACTTCATCGGCATGTCCGGCTCCGGCTTTGCCCTCGGACTGGCCATCTCCACCTACGAATGGATGGCCGCCGCCACCCTCATTATTGTGGCCGTGTTCTTTATCCCGCTATACCTGAAAAATAAAATTTACACCATGCCACAGTTTCTGGCCAAACGGTACAATGACAAAGTCAGTACCGTTATGGCGGTATTCTGGCTGCTGGTATACGTGTTCGTTAACCTTACTTCTATTATCTATCTCGGCGCACTGGCTATCGCCTCTATTTCCACCATCCCTTTCGAATGGTGCATCGCCGGCCTTTGCATCTTCTCCGTCATCGTCACGCTGGGCGGCATGAAAGTAATCGGTTATACCGATGTGGTACAGGTGGCCGTGCTCATCATTGGCGGACTGGTAACCACCTACCTTGCACTGACTTTATTATCCGAAAAATTCGGTTATGGCAGCAATATACTGAAAGGCTTGTCTGTACTGCGGAAGGAGGCTCCTTCCCACTTCCACATGATCTTCCACAGCGATCATCCCTATTACAAAGATCTTCCCGGGCTGTCTGTACTGATAGGCGGTATGTGGATCAACAACCTGGCGTACTGGGGCTGCAACCAGTACATCACACAGCGCGCGCTGGGCGCAAATCTGCAGACCGCGCGCAAAGGCATTTTGTTTGCCGCTTTTCTGAAACTGCTGGTGCCGGTCATCGCGGTGCTTCCCGGCATTGTGATGTTCGTGCTGCACAAAAACGGTATGTTCCAGCAGGAGATGACGGATGCTGCCGGGGTCATCAAACCGGACCACGCCTATCCCACGCTCATGAACCTGCTGCCTCCCGGATTAAAAGGCGTTGCTTTCGCCGCGCTGACAGCCGCCATCGTAGCCTCTCTGGCCGGTAAGGCCAACAGCATCTCCACCATTTTCTCGCTGGATATCTATCAGAAATATTTTAACCGCGAAGCCAGCGAAAAACAACTGGTGAGGGTGGGCCGCTGGGCGGTGATCATCGCTATGCTGCTGGCAGCCATCGTAACCCCGTCACTGCGTTCGCTGGACCAGGCCTACCAGTTCATCCAGGAATATGTGGGCTTCATCTCTCCCGGTGTACTGGCCATTTTCCTGCTGGGTTTCTTCTGGAAAAGGACCACTGCCGGCGCTGCACTTACCGGCGCCCTGCTGACCATCCCCATCTCCACGATATTGAAATTTCTGCCCGTATGGACACACGGCGCCTTCCCGGACTACCCGTTCCTCGACAGGATGTCCATCACCTTTGTACTGATCGTTATCCTGATGATCATCATCAGCATCACACGCCCAACGAAAGAAGCCACCGCACATGCATTGGAAATAGACAAGTCCATGTTCCGCACCACGCCCGGCTTTATCGCAGGCTCCATCCTGATCATCGGTATCCTGACGGCGTTATATACGGTCTTCTGGTAGGCCCGATTCGGCCCGCTGCCGGATCACCTGCAGGATGTTGTTCTGGATGTCTTTCATGATCCAGGATGCCCACCAGCTGGCATAAAAATTAAAAGTGGTATGTAGTTTAAAATGGCTGTAGAGATGCAGCCTGTAGATGCCATTAGACAGTGGTTCCAGCTCATAGGTGCCATCCAGCACATCAAAATATTCCCCGCCGATCACGATATGTTCATCCATGGTGGTGGAGGGAATATTGTACGGATCTGCATGTATGGTAAAACGCATACTACGCTGGTGGTTATACGCTGTTACCCTTTCATCGAAGACCAGCCCTTTGTCGAAGATGGCCTTGCGGTAAGCGCCTACACCTTCATAGTTCAGTTCCGCTTTGATGGGACGGGGGAAACCCAGCATACGGGTAAACCAGCCCTTGTCCTGCGCCGCGGCGATTTCGCCTACGCGGGTAACGTTCTTCCAGATGGCTTCCTTACCGGCATGGATATCAATGTAAGTATAGGCCTTGTATTGCCCGGGTATCTTACCAATCAGTTGTTCAATGGGGGAAACGATCAACGGGAGTAAAACAATCAGGGAGATATAGGTGCGTTCCTCTTTGTCTGTATCTCTCCGCTTAAACCGGCCAGCCACGGCGCCACCTGCAGACGCTGCCAAAAGGAACAACGGCAATATCATCAGCCAGCAGGCCCAACCTTCCATAGCTAACAGCAGCGTAACCACGAAAAAAATAATGATCGGCACCCATGGCGCCAGAATGCGATATGCCCTGCTTTCTACCGCTTCCCTGGGAGAAAAGTAAATGGTCAGCGCGCCAATGCCAAACGGCACACCAATAAGAAATGCCAGGCCCATCAAGCTAAAGAGCGTTGACATGCCGTCATTAAAAATAGCATACATCACCAGCGCAAAAACGACAGGAACGACAAAACGCCACAACTTCTGAAACGGTCCGGGGAAAGACATAACAATATATATTTGGCCTCAAATATACCCCTTCCCGTTAGTATTTCATCTGCCAGTCCAGTTTATAACGGTATAACCAGTCAAAACTTTTAGGGGCAAACAGCGGAATGAAAATAGCCATCATCCAGTCCCGGATTTTAGCCTGCCAGGGACGGAGTATATTTTTAGACCGGCTCCTTCTTCTGCCTTCTGCTACAATCTTCTCCACCCTGGGTTTGCGATCGGCTTCGAACTTCCGGAAGGCGGCAGCATAAGAACCAACGCCGGCATCGCGTAGTAACATGCCGAGATACATGGCGTCTTCCAGGGCCATAGAGGCGCCCTGACCAGCACTGGGACTTACCGCATGGGCGGCGTCGCCGATCAGTAACACCCGGCCTTTATGCCAGGAGGAGAGGGAAGCAATGTCAGACACATTCACCTTCAGCACCTTTTCGGTATGGGCAATCAGCGCGGGAATAGGGGCATGATAATTTTTATAACGGTCCTGCATCAACGTTTTCACTTCTTCTACCGTGGTGGAGTCCAGCTCTTCTTTGGTAAAAGGCACGTCAGACGGCAAATTGGACCACCACATGGCCATACCGTTGCCAGCGGCGCAGTAGCCAATGAAACCATCGTTGCCAAAAGTAAAATTGAGGCTGTTGATTTCCTGCGCAGTCATTTCCGGGAGAGCAGACAGCGGAGCAAAGCCACCGTAGTTTTTCATGCAGGTAAAAGCCGGCGTAGGAGCTTCGGGGAAAAGCAGCTGCCGGGTAGCGGAATGAACGCCGTCAGCACCTATCAGCACATCCCCGGTAGTGCGTGTGCCGTCGGTGAATACAGCGGTAACGTTGTCTTCCGCCTGCCGGATATCGCAAAGTCTTTTGTGGTAATGCACGGTGAGGCCCTGGTCTTTCAGCTCCTGCAGCAGGATGTCATACAATGCAGCACGGGAAAGGCTTACACCTGGTTGACCGTATTTCTCAACAGAACCATTGGGTAAGCTGACGATGACTTTGCCTTTGCCGTTACGCATACAAACTTCCTCAGACACCGCCCCCGCGGCAGCAACCTTTTCCGCCAGTCCCAGCGCATCCAGTACGTTCATGCCGTTAGGCGCGATGTTAAAACCTGCGCCAATGGTTGCTTTATAGCCGTATGCCTCGTAAATACTGCAGGATATGCCTGCCTTGTTCAGGAACAACGCCAGTGCCAGACCACTGATACCGCCACCGGCGATCACTACATGAAAAGATGTTGGGAGCTGTGTCATAAAACAGGATTATTCCTCAAAATTGTAACACAGCGCCCGGGGAATCAACCATCACTAGGTAAACGGAGGGCTGGTTCCGGTGAAAGCCCGTTTTTTACCGGTTATTAGTTGGCTTCCGCTACTTTTTTAATATCGGTCAGAATGGAAGACCAGCCACCGGCATCCACCGCTTCTTTATACCTCCGGTCGCCTTCCGCCACGGTGGAATAGTCGCCCTGTGTCACCACCAGCAACGTTTTCCCGTCCTGGGCAGTCAGCTGATAGGTTACTTTCAGGTAGTTGTCAGAGGTATCGTCGATATTGGAATTGGGATCGATGGTGGTATAAATCAGCCGTTCGTTGGGAATGATCTCCTCGATGGTCCCTTTTACGGCGATCAGCTCCTTGCCTTCGTATTCCGTTTTCCAGAGCAGCTCGCTGCCCTGCTTCCAGTCGGATACCGTCTCGCAGTTGAACATATACTGCCTGGTTTTGGCAGGATTGATCAGGGTATCCCATACCACTGCTGCGGGTGCGTTGATGGTGATGTCATTTCTCACAATGAGTGCGTTGCCCATACGATAGTTGTTTTATAGGTAGATAAATATTTTGCCTTTGTGATTCGGCACAAAAGTAAAAGAAAGGTGATTCGGCAGATTGCGCATTACGGATTATTTCTAACCGAAAACGGAGTGAAGCCGAATTTCTTTTTAAAGGCATTATTGAAATGCTGCGGGGTGGCGTAGCCCAGTTCAGCCGCTATTTCGGCGGCGGTTTTACCGGTATCGCGCAGGTATTGATGCGCCAGGTGCAGCCGCTGGTCGGTCAGGTAGCCGAAAACAGTATTATTAAATTTCTCTTTAAAGCCCCGTTTTAATTTGTATTCGTTGAGCCCCACCGTACGGGCAATCTCTGTCAGGCTGGGCGGAGAGTCCAGTCTTGTGTTGAGCAGGTCGCGTACAGCGATGATTTTTTCGGTGTCCTGTTTGTTTTTCAGGTAGATGTTTTGACGCTGGTCGGCCGCCGTGCAGGATTCGGCAGATAACACCAGCAGTTCCAGGCTTTTGGACAGCAGGAAGAGCCGCTGGAAATCGCCGGCGTATTTGCTGTAGCGGATCTGGGCGATGACCTGTTCCATCTGGGAATCCAGGGCGCCCCAGGTGTCCGTGAAGATCACCGGCTGGCCAGCCATTACTTTTTCTGCAAAACGTTTGAGATGATCGCTGGCATGTTGGGTAAAACTCAGGAATTTCTCCCGTGGGAACTGTACCCCGAAAATTTCCAGTTCGAGGGTTTTGTTCTCCACCACCATATCAAAGGGACGGGAATACATGAAGTTATGGTGCCCGCCGATCAGGTCGTAGGTCTTTCCCAGTTGTTGATAGGTAAAAAGGTAGTCGCCCCGCAGGCCGAAATGCAGCCTTACCACGTCATTGTCGCTGTGTGCCGGATAGGAGAAAAGTTCCCGGAACGATGATAAACCGTGCCCGATGAGGATATCGTCGCACATCCAGCGCGTCATGGTGGTATTGCCATTAGGGTAGGTGATAACTTGTTTGTCTTCCATAGTCCACATTGCGGCTTCGCCACAGTGTATAAAGGTACGCACATTTCGTACGTAAAAGCAGGAAGAAAATCAGCCCGGGAGGGAGTACCGTAACAGGTGTAAAGCGGCGCAGACACAGACATTTCGTACGTAAAAGCAGGAAGAAAATCAGGCTGGGAGGGGGTACCGTAACAGGTGTAAAGCGGCGCAGGCACAGACATTTCGTACGTAAAAGCAGGAAGAAAATCAGGCCGGGAGGGGTACCGTAACAGGTGTAAAGCGGCGCAGGCACGAAACATCGTTCGGGCCATGGGAAGTCCCGTGGTCGCGGCACGCGATGCACAAGGCTGCTTTGCGTGAAGTAATTTTTTACGGGCCTAGATGGGCCATGGATTCTGGTACACAGAATTATTGAGCTTCAGCTCACGGGCGGAAAGTGACAGTTGTATCTGCAGGGGCTGATCGTTGGCGGCGTTGAACTGTTCGGTGTAGCCTACGCAATAGGCGTCGGTAAACCGTAGTTCTTTGAGCCGGGACATGGAATCGCGGCGGAAGAAGGTAATGCTGCCGTTTTTGGTCTGGGTATTGGAAATCATCCAGTCAAAAAGATGGGTTTCGCCAGCGGATTCTATTTTCAGATTGATACTACCTCCTTTGGGGCGGGCTGCAGGCTTTCCATTGTGATCAGTGTGCTGGCTGAAGGTAAAATCGCACTCCAGTACGTTTAACTCTTCGCCATCGATGTTGAGAACTGCTTTAAAAGACATAACTAATCGGTTAACAAGTCTGCTGCAAAACAGGCAGACAGGGAAAAAATATGGTATACACACTGAAAATACAGATTTATCTGTATATGGCGTGCATTCCCCCTTTAAATTTTCGGGATTTCCCGGGAATTGTTTTTCCCGTCAGATCAGGTCAAAGGCCTGTGCAAAACTGGTCAGGTCGTACCCTGACTGGGCGCCGATCTTGCTCTTAATGTTCCGGCGATGGGTGACGGCTGTTTTTTCCGAAATATGTACTTTTTCCGCTATTTCGCTGGCACTGAGGCCCAGGGCCATCAGCCGCAGGATCTCTTTCTCCCTTTTGGTCAGCGCGGCAAAGATGTGCTGGTTGCGGCGCAGAAAATTGTTTTCCTCCAGCAGCCGGTTCACCTTACTGGTCACGTGATGCAGCGGATCGATCGGAATGGCGCAGGTGATCACATGCGTAGGCACCCCAAAGGCATTCCGCATAAACACCCGGGTAGTGCCCAGATGCCAGGACCAGTCCAGATGACGGGCCAGCCTCACCTGCTGAAAGAAGGTGACGCTGGCATCTTTTTCCGCCGGTGCGGTAAGCATAGCGGTGATTTTAGGCAGATAGTCTGCCACGTCGTGCGGATTAAAGTAAGTGTCATAGTAACGGAGACCCATTGCTTTCAGGTCATCCATAGAAACGTCCAGCTGTTGCCGCCCGTTCTCAGACATATATTCTACATAATCCCTCTCCACGTTCATCACGATAAATACGGCCGGCAGTTCGCGCTCTATGGCCTGAAGGGCCTGCAGCTTTTCTTCAAGACTGGCAGCCTCGGATAATACGGTATACGTACTCATGTCCATGTCCCTGCTATATAGTGTATAGGATAAACCGTAAAATGTCGTAGGTTTTAATGCTCTCTGATAACAAATGTATGTAAAAAACGGATAAGGGTCCCCTTCTTGTAGAAGATGACCCTTTTTTGGGGGTAAAAATATGATGATCTGTTGGAACAGTATTAGCCTTGTGTGACAGTTAGCAGATAGCAGTGAATATCTGCGTAGAACAAAGGTAAGTGATGGAAAGGATTGTTAAAATACCTAGTAGTGAGTATTTTTACAGCCTGCCAGCTTGTTTTAGCAGCACCTCCCATGAAAAAAACAATCGTTTGTTTCGACAGTTCCGTCCTCCACAAGTCGCGTCTGGACAACGTTTCCAAAGAACTCTTGTGGAATGCGGCACAGATTCACATGGTCAAACAGGGTGACCATGTATTGCAGGCAGGACAGACCTGTCAGCATATCTGGCTCGTGGAAAAAGGTGCCTGCCGGGCATTCTACGATCATCATCACCGGGAGGTAAACACCGCCTTTTTCTTCGAAAACAGTTTTGTCACTAATATGAAAAGCCTGCGGAACAATGAACCCTCTGCTTATCATCTGGCCACCACAGAGCGTTCTGTCCTCCTCCGCTGGCATAAAGACACACTCGCCGCACTGTATGAACAATCTCCGGCCATCACCGCCTTCGGCCGCGAACGCCTGGAATTGCTGGCCATCGCAGGAGAGGCACACGCCGACTGGCTGAAAACCCACAGCCCGGAAGAACGCTACCAGTACCTGTTAACCCACCAGCCTGAACTGATACAACGTGTATCTCTTACACAACTTAGCTCCTACATCGGCATTTCCCGCGAAACACTCAGCCGCATCCGCCGCCGCGTTTTGTGACGTTTGACGCAACCGGCGCCGCTGCACCAGTGGTACCTTTGTTGCATAAAACAGTCACGATATGCATCTCACCGAACAAAAAGACCTGATTGTCCGCTTCATCAGTGAAGCGTGGAACAACGGCAACACCAGTCTGCTCGATACTTTCCTGCATCCGGCATTTAAAGACTATTCGCTCCCCGCAGGCATGCCGCCGGACGCCACCGGCCTGAAACAATGGATAGACCAGGTACACCAGTCGTTTGAACCGCTGACGGTCATTGAGGAACACCTCGCCGAACCCGGTCGCTGCATGGTCCGCATCTCCATGCACCTGAAACATACCGGCTTATGGCGAGGTATTCCTGCAACGGGCAAAACAGCCGTCACCAGCGGATTCCGCTCCTTCGCCATCAAAGACGGACAGATCATCGAACACCGCGCGATAGTAGATGGCAATACAGTGGAACGTCAACTGAACGAAGCGGCCCAGTTGACGGGCTGCCAGCCTAAAGCAGCGGACAAGCGGTAATCCGGAGGTGATACCGCTAATTGAATGTTATACCCACCGCAACCTGTTTGTGCGCAATAGCTTTTCCTGCCGCACAAACAGGCTGCGCTGCCGGGAGGCGCCCCTACCATGAACATGTGGAATACAAAATGCAACCGGTCCTTCGTAGCTGGCAAACGTAACACGGCCGCTACCAGTTGTAAAAATGATTTTTATTTCAACAAGCCGGTAATACTTTATTATCTTTTAGTTATACTTTGATAATCTTTTCCAATAATATATCCCGACAAATTCCCACGACAGCCCTAGTTAAAATCAGCGATTATCCTTATTATTACATACCAGCATCCGGCTTTACGTTTTATTACAGGAACAATAAAAAAATGATGCTTTTTTATCCCTGGTGATGCTACAGGCAGAAAATCAAGACATTCCACGTTCACCAAAATATGGTACATGAAAAGCAAACTACTACGCGAGATCACCCCGCTGACGCAAAGCGATTGTTTCACCCTTTTCTCCCGGGAAAAAACAGTTTTTGACTTTCCCCTGCACTATCATGAAGAATTTGAACTCAACTTCATTCAGCACGCCACCGGCGCCCGGCGCATTATTGGCGACCACATCGAAGATATTGAAGACCTGGAACTGGTGCTGGTAGGCCCCAACCTGCAGCACGGGTGGTTCACCCACAAGCATAAAGGCAGCGTGATCAAGGAAATCACCATTCAGTTTCACCGCGACCTGTTCGATGAAAAATTCCTGCAACGCAATCAGATGAGTTTTATTAAAAACATGTTCGAACGATCGCTCCGCGGGATTCTTTTTTCTACAGAAACCACCCGGCAGATTATGCCCCGGCTGGTACACCTGCCACAAAAACAAGGCTTCGATTCCGTGCTGGAACTTATGTCTATCCTGCACGACCTGTCTACCAGCCGGAATATGCGCATCCTTTCAGACGCCACTTTCCGCAACCTGGAAACATTTTCATATAACAGCCGTCGCGTGGAAAAGGTCATGCATTACCTCAATAATAACTTTGACAAGAATATCTCGCTGCACGAGGCCGCGAAGCTGGCAGCTATGACAGACGTGGCTTTCAGCCGTTTTTTCAAAGCAAGGATCGGGAAAACGTTTGTGGATACACTGATAGAAATAAGGCTGGGGCATGCCTCCCGGATGCTGATAGAAACCACGCATACCGTTAATGAAATAGCTTACAAATGCGGGTTTAATAACATTTCCAATTTCAACCGCATCTTCAAAAAGAAAAAAGACTGTACGCCCAAAGCGTTCCGGATGGCTTATACCGCCTCCGGAACACGAACTTTCGTATAATGTAACTGCAACGGGGGTACGTAATAGTATTACGCGCTGATGGCCAACTGTTTGTCTACCACAGCCAACAGCTCGTCCGCAGAAAATCGGCGTTCAAGGTTTACATCTGCAAAGCTGTAGGTAATTTCAAACGAAGGCGTAACCAGATAAACTGCCGGAACAGGCACATCAGCGTTTACACCGGCAACACGGCCCCAGATGGGATCGGACTCCTTGTAAATACCAGCCTTGCGGGCGATGCGGTGCTGCACGTCCCGCACCACGTCAAAAGGCAGCGGTTGACGGTTGAATTGAGAGAAGTGCTTTTTCCCTTCGCTGGACAGTACCAGCAAACGCGCTCCGGCTGCTTCTATGGCAGCATGTTTGGCTATCAGTTCAGCCATCAGCGCATCTCCGTAGCCATTCCAGTTAACTGAATAAAAAGCTACTACCAGCGGCTGCGCTGTCAGCAAATGCAACGAAGTACCACCGGCCCCCGCTTTGAGCAAAGGCCCCTCATTGATCACATTCTCTTCTTCCAGGTAAAAGTCTGAAAAAAACTGACCGGCTGTTAACGGACGAATACGCTCCCTGTTCCTTACCGGGCTGGGAAACTGATCGGCTATCGGGGCTGGCAGGTAATCTGCGTAACGGTGTAAGGTAGACATGTTCGCTCTTTTTTTAATGGCTGATAAAATATTCCGTTGCAGGGGTTTTATCATGCTGGTTTTATAATGATACAAAGATAGGGAAAAAACTTATTATCCTATTAAATCTATAGACTAAATATGTTTAAAAACATAATTAATTCATTTTTAGAGAATTATAAGATATGGTTTAGTGATCTTTACCACCGCCTGCGAACAATATGCCCAAAGGTTTTGAACCGGACGCCATCGATTACCTCATGAAACCCATCCCGTTCGAACGTTTCCTCAAAGCCGCCAACCGCGCCCGGGAAGTATTTTCCCCGCCGATATCCCACTCCGCGGCAGAAAAAGACATCTATCTCAAAACCGGAGAAAAATTGATACGGGTACTGCTGGAAGACATTATCTTTATAGAGGCGATGGAAAACTACGTGTACATCCATACCACCCACGGACGATACCTGACCCGTTCCACCCTGAAAGCGGTGGCTGGAAATGTAACCGGTCCGGAATTTGTTCAAACCCACAAATCGTATATCATCAATACCCGGAAAATTACCAGCATCGAAGGCAATATCATCATTATGGGACAAGCCTCCGTACCGGTTTCCAGGGGATTAAAAGACAGCGTGATGAATACCATTTTAAAGGATAAATTGCTGAAGAAATAAATCAGACATATGCTGCTGAAACACCGTCTCTCTTTCGCACAGATTTTCACCTTCACCTGGAAGGTAGACCTGATGTTGCTGCTTTGTTGCACCATTGTTTTTTTTGTGGACAAATACTGGCTTTCTGCCCATATAGCCATCCCGGTGGCCGTATCGGCCGTATTGGGTACTGCCATCGCCTTTTTTATCGGCTTCAATAACAACCAGGCCTACGACCGCTGGTGGGAGGCCCGCATGATCTGGGGGGCGCTCGTCAACGACTCCCGCTCCTGGGCCAGAAGTCTGCTCCACTACACACAGACCGACGGTGACCAGGAACAACAGACCTTCGTCCGCCACATGATCTACCGCCACCTCTCCTTCGTATATGCCCTGAAAACCAACCTCCGGAAACTCCCCGACGACTACTACACCCGCTACCTTACCAAAGAAGAAATCGACTACGTTCAGCAACATCAGAATATTCCCAACGCCCTGCTCAACCTCCAGTCGGCCGACCTCCAGCAACTCCGGAAGACCGGCGTGGTAGACGGCTTCGCCTTCCTTGAGCTCAACGATATGCTGGTCAAACATTGCGACGAAATGGGCAAGTCGGAACGCATCAAAAATACCGTCTTCCCACCCAGCTACGTCTATTTCACCCGCCTGTTCATCTGGTTCTACGTGATCTTGAATACCCTGATGATGACCGAATCCATCGGCGCCTGGTCCATCCTCTTCGGATGGGTGTTTGGCTTCGTGTTCCATGTCACCCACCTCAACGGCATTACCCTGATGAACCCCTTCGAATACCACCCCCTGGGCATCCCGCTCGACAGCATCGCCCGCACCATCGAAATCAACCTGATAGAACTAATGGGCGAAGAACCGGTGCCCCAACCCGTCAAACCCAAGGCAGACGGGCTATATATTATGTAAAAATGACGAGTGACACGCCGGACCTGCATACCGGGTCACAACCCCGGAAATCATTATTCATAACAGGTAATTCCGTATTTTTACCGCATGACTTATGATCAATTATGTAATCTATATGCCCAGTCCATCACACTAAAGATACTCCGGGCACGTAGCGCGCCAATGATGTTGTCATTTTTTCACCAAACATTCAAGGAGAAAAACCATACCACCATTCCCAATGTGGAACTGGTCACCCGTCTGTCCGATTACCTCGTGGCTACCGGCTACCGCGCCACAGATGACGAAATAGACGCCACCGGCCTACTCGACAATGAAGACGAACGAGCCCGGAAATATGTGGAACAATGGAGCAATAAAGGCTTCCTCCGGAAGTATCCCGACGACGACGGCAACGACATCCATGAACTCAGCAGCGACATGGAAAAAGTGATGCACTGGGTATCCACCCTCCAGAAAAGGGAATTTGTGGGCACTGAAAGCCGCTTTAAAGACATCTTTTCCAAACTGAAGGAACTGGTGGACCAAAGCAACAAAGACCCTAAACAACGCATCCAGGAACTGGAAAAAAAGAAATTCGAAATAGAACAGGAGATCAAAAGCATCACCATCACCGGAAGAGTCCAGGTGTTCGACGACACCCAGATCAAAGAAAGGTGCTACGATGTAAACCGCATGTCGAGAGAACTCCTCAGCGATTTCAAGGAGGTGGAACAGAATTTCGAACAGATCACCCAGGAGATATACCGTAAACAAAGCGAACGCGATATCGCTAAAGGCGCCCTCCTGGCCTATACCCTCGACTCTTTCGAAGCCCTCCGCCAGAAAGACCAGGGCAAAAGCTTCTACTCCTTCTGGCAGTTCCTCATGGACGAAACCAAACAGGAAGAAATGCGGGCGCTCATCGAAAAACTCTATAACCTGCTCGAAGAACGGAACATCGACTACAAAAACGACCGCTTCCTCAAAAAACTCAAACAGTTCCTCCACGCCTCCGGCAAAAAAGTGATCGACGCCAACAAAAAACTGAGCGACAAACTCAGCCGCGTCCTCAGTGAGAAAAACCTCACCGATCACCGGAAAGCCATGGAGCTTATCAACGACATCCGGCAACTCGCCTTCCAGACACTCGACAACATACCCGGAGAAGAATTTTATATCGACATGGAAAGCGACCCGGAAATAGATATGCTGGACCGCTGGGAGATGGCAGACGATAAAAAAACACACCCCGACGTGGAATTCCCCAAAGGCATCGGTGGCAACGACTTCTCCGACGCCGATATGGACGCGCTGTTCAACCACTTTAACATCGACCGCGCCCTCCTCGAAGACCGCATCAGCACCCAATTACAAAACAAAAAACAGATCAGTTTGAAGGAACTGGTAGATATCTATGGCACCGAGAAAGGACTGACAGAACTCATCACCTATTTCTCCATCGCCAGCCAGTCATCCAGCCACATCATACTGGAAACACCAGATCCGGTATCCCTGGGCAACCGCGTCATCAACATGCCGATGGTGCTGTTCACAAACGCTCAAAACTAAAACGAAACATGGCCGATAACAATATTTCTCCCTTTGCGCACGTGTTCCTCAAACTCATGCAGGGTCCCGTGTACGAAGAAGACAAAGCTTACTGGAAAGACCTGCTGGGCTGGCAGACAGAACTCAGCAAATACCTGAACCAGGTAGGACTGCAACTCATCATCAACGAAAGCGACGGTTTCGCCCGTATCCTGCAACCCGAAGCAGACGATACCTCCGGCGACAAACCCCTGCCGCGCCTGATGCGTAAAACCAGGCTCACCTACGAAGCCACCCTGCTCTGCATCGTGCTCCGCGAAGCCCTCGATGAATTTGACATCAAAGGCAACGGCACCCGGCTGTTCATGACACAAAAGGAAATCAAGGAAAGGCTCGCCCTCTTCTTCAAAGAGCGGAACAACAAATCCAAACTGCTCAAAGACCTGAACAAACCCATCAACAGCCTGCTGAACATCGGTATCCTCAAAGCTACCCGCGAAGACGCAGCCAATAAAGAGCTGCATCAATACGAAGTAAAAAGGGTGATCAAAGCACTGGTCAACAACGAAAAACTGGAAGAAATCAAATCAAAACTAAAATTGCATGTCAACCCTGTTCAACAGTGATTCCAAAGAAAGCGGGTTCCGGTTACAATATCTTGAAATATACAACTGGGGCACGTTCCACAATAAAATATACCGTGTCAATACCAGTGGGCAAACATCCCTGCTCACCGGCGCCAACGGCAGCGGAAAAACAACACTGATCGACGCCCTGCTGACACTGCTAGTGCCAGCCGGCAAACGCTTCTATAACCAGTCGTCCGGAACGGACCAACGTAAAGACCGCGGCGAAGAATCCTATTTCTGGGGATACTACGGCAAAACCTTCTCGGAAGACTCGCTGCAGTCCAAAACAGAACAGCTCCGCCACAAGGAAAACAACCCGTACTCCGTACTGCTGGCCTATTTCTACAACGCCGCCACTATGCACCAGATCACACTGGCGCAGGTACGCTGGTATTCCGGGGAATTGAAAAGACAATTCATCGTCTCCCCCCACAAACTCAATATCAACGACCACTTTGGCGCAGGTAAATTCGATATGAAAGGCGACTGGAAAAAGAAACTCCGCCTCGAATACCCGAAAACAGAAATCACCGACAGCTTCAAAGAATACGCCGCCCTCTTCAGCAATATCTTCGGCCTGCGCAGCGAAAAAGCCCTGTCGCTCTTCAACCAGACCGTCGGCATCAAGGTACTGGGCGACCTCAATACCTTCATCCGCAGCCAGATGCTCGAAGAAACCGACGCAGAAGGCGAATTCCTGAAACTGCGCGAAAACTACGACAGCCTCCTGTCCAGCCACCGCGCCATCCAGAAAGATGAAACCCAGCTCAAAATGCTGGAACCCATCATCGCCAACAAAACCGCCTGGCAGGAACTGCAGGACCGCAACCGCGAACTCCAGATGCTGCAGGACATTCTGCCGGCATGGTTCAACAAACAGGAAAAAGATATCCTGGAAAAGGAACTGGAAGCACTGCAAAAGGAGCAGCAGAAAACCACTACCATCCTCACCGGTATCAACGAGCACCTGCAGACCATGAACCTGCGCAAAGACGAGCTGATTGCACAGAAAGCCAATAACAGCGTCGATGAACAACTGCGCTCCATCGAAAAATCCATCCATTACGAACAAAAAGCCCTCGAAGGCAAACGTAATAAGATGGAAGAGTACAACATGCTCGCCGACCGCCTGGAACTGGCCCCCAATCCGGACGAACAGCAGTTCCACGAAAACATCTCCGGCGCCGAACAACTCAAAAGCGCCCACGATAAACAACTGGAAACGCTGCAGGAAGAAATGTTCCACTACAAAAGCAGCCTCACCGCCGAAAGAGCACAGATCACACGGCTGGAAGAAGAAATCGAATCCTTCCTCAACCGCAAAAACAATATCCCCTACGAATTGGTACGCATCCGCCAGCAACTGGCAGAGATGCTGGACGTGCAGGAAGACGACCTGCCCTTCGTAGGGGAACTGATACGCGTGAAAGACACCGAAAGCCGCTGGGAAAACGCTATCGAAAAAGTACTCCACAACTTCGGCCTGCGCCTGCTGGTACCGGAAGAGTACATCATGGACATCAACAAATACATCAACTCCAACAACCTGCAAACACGCCTCGTCTACCATAAAGTGGAAGACGAAAATTATACCATGCTCAGGATGCCTACCGAAAAGGACAGCCTCCTGCAGAAAATAGAAATCAAACCCGGCACCATCTTTAAAGAATGGTTGCAAAACCAGCTGCTGGACCAGTTTGACTATACCTGCACCGATGACATGGCCGTGTTTAACAAATCCCGCAAAGCCGTTACTTCCAGCGGACTAACGCGGCAGGCTACACGCCACGAAAAAGACGACCGCCCCAACCGCTCACAACAGAACAACTACGTACTCGGCTGGAACAATAAAAACAAACTGCGGCTACTCAAGGCAGAACAGGACGAATGCGGCAGCAACATCGAAACATTGCAGCACAGCATCTCCCAGTTGGAAAACAGCCGCAAGGCCATCACCACCGTCAACACCCTGCTGAACGCTTTCCTCTCGCTCCGCAACTACAGCGAAATCAACTGGCAGACACATGCCGGCATAATCGAATCTTTTGCACGCGAAAAAGCCCAGCTGCTCAAAACCAGCGATAAATACCAGGCTATCTGCGACCAGCTCGACGAAGCCATTGCCCAGATACAGGACAAGGAGAAAGAAAAAGAAAGGGCCCTGCAGGAAAAAGGCCGTATCGATGATAAAGCCGCCGAAAAGCTGCGGCATTTTAATCAGCTGAAAGTAAATAAGCTGGACGACGTATCGCTGCAATATGTACTGGAATACCTCTCCGACCTGTCTCTCACCGAACCGGCTGAAACCACCGCTGAACTGGCGTCCTATCGTAAACGGGCAAACGACAACCTGAACGCCACCCTGCACGATGCCCTGCGCCAGTCGGCCGAAAAAGAAGCAGAAATCACCCGGCAGCTGTCCGCTTTCGTGATGCCCTCCAAAGCCATCCACGATGCCTATCCCGAATGGCTCGGCGACGTCAGCGACCTGCAGCCGCATGTCAGATACCTCGACGAATTCACGTCGCTGTATGAAAACATCAAATACCAGCGCCTCATAGAGCACAAGGAACGTTTCCGTAAATACATGGACACCAGCATGCTCAACGCTATCACCAACTACCGGGCATGGATATACGGTCAGGAAGACCTGATCCGTGAAGTAATGGACGATCTCAACGAACCGCTCCGTAACATCACCTTCAACAAAAACCCGGACACCTACCTCCAGCTGGAATGCCGCCATGTGAAAGATGTGGAGATCCGCAACTTCAAAGAGAAACTAAGCGGCGCCGTGCCAGACTCCATGAAGTACCACCTGGAGAAAGACGAAGCCTACGGCGAACAGCTCTTCGAAAACATCAAAGTACTGATCACCGAGCTGCAGCAAAATGAAGCGTGGCGCCGTAAGGTAACGGATGTGCGCAACTGGCTCGACTTCGGCGCCAAAGAATACTATGTGGCCGATAATAAAGCCTTTAAATACTACGAGGATACCGCCAGCCTTTCCGGTGGAGAGAAAGCCCAGTTTACCTACACCATCCTGGGCGCCGCCATCGCCTACCAGTTCGGTATTAACGAAGCCAACCGCCAGCACCGCAGCCTGCGCTTTATCACCGTGGACGAAGCCTTCAGCAAACTGGACCCGGAAAAGAGCCACTACCTCATGGAATATTGTGGTCAGCTCAACCTCCAGCTGCTGGTGGTAACGCCTTTGGACAAACTGAATATCGCAGAACCGTATATTCATGCCTGTCACTTTGTATCCAACAAAAACAAACGCGACTCCGTAGTGTACAACTTTACCATGGAAGAATACAGGGAAAGGAAAAAAGAGTTCGAAACCATGGAAGCGTAGTTTCCCGCAAAGGCGCAAAGCAGCAAAGCACACAAAGAATAAAATATAAGCGGGCAGAGAAAGCAAAGGAGCGGAGATCAAATTTGATCTCCGCTCCTTTGCTTTCTTATCTTAAACTTAAAAAAATCTTTGCATGCTTTGCTGCTTTGCGCCTTTGCGTGAACTTCGCGTGAGAAAATATTATATATTTATACATACATGATAAACATCAGCTTGGCAGATTGACACAGCTCCTAACTTTGTGACCATAATCGAGTATTATGCCTTCCGTTGAAATACTATCCAGGATACAGTTTGCTTTTACGATAGCATTCCATTACATCTACCCCCCGCTGAGCATCGGGCTGGGGCTGTGTTTGGTGATAATGGAGGGGTTATACCTGAAAACGGGAAAACTGTTATATAAAGAAATCACGAAGTTCTGGATCAAGATCTTCGCGCTGATATTTGGTATAGGCGTCGCTACCGGTATTGTGATGGAGTTTGAGTTTGGCACCAACTGGGCCACGTATTCGCATTATGTAGGCGACATCTTCGGAAGTGCGCTGGCGGCCGAAGGAATCTTTGCGTTTGCCATGGAATCCGCCTTCCTGGGCGTGCTGCTGTTTGGATGGGACCGTGTACACAAAGCCGTACATTATTTCTCTACCATCATGGTGGCCGTCGGCTCTGCCTTGTCTGCCTTATGGATCGTGATTGCCAATTCCTGGCAGCAAACACCGGCGGGTTACCGCATAGAAGGACATGATCTTGGCGCCAGGGCCGTGGTGACCGACTTCTGGGAAATGGTCAATAACCCTTCCAGCATGGACCGTTATGCCCACGTGATCATCGGCGCTTTCCTCGCAGGGGCTTTCCTGGTGATGAGCGTAGGTGCATGGTATATCCTGAAAAAACGTTTTGTGGAGCACGCGCAGGCCATGTTTAAAGTCGGCCTGGCAGTAGCTGTGATCGCTGCGCTGGCACAGCTTTTCACGGGGCACCGTTCCGCACACTATGTCAGCAAATACCAGCCGGCCAAACTGGCCGCTATGGAAGGCCATTATGATAGCCTGGCAGTGGCAGACATGTACATCATCGGCTGGGTCAATAACAAAGAGCAGAAAACCACTGGTATCAAAATTCCGGGGGGGCTGTCTTTCCTTACGCATGGCAGCTTCCATGCGCCGGTAGAGGGCTTACGCGCCACGCCGCCACGGGACAGGCCCGGCGCGGTCAACTTCATCTTCCAGACCTATCATATTATGATCTCCATCGGGATGACTTTGATTGGCCTCACCCTGCTGGCTTTGATATTGCTATGGAGAAAAAAACTGTTTCAGCAACGATGGCTGATGATCATCTTCGCATGGGCGGTGTTACTGCCGCAGATTGCTAACCAGGTAGGCTGGTATGCCGCGGAAGTGGGCCGGCAGCCCTGGGTAGTATATAAACTGTTGCGCACGTCCGACGCCCTTTCCAAAAAAGTAACGGCAGACCAGGTGATGTTTTCGCTGGTATTATTTACGCTGGTATATATGTTGCTCTTTGCGTTGTTCCTCTACCTGTTGAACCGTAAAATACAACATGGACCGGACATAGCAGGCAGCAAACACGACGACGATCACGATCAGTACTATCCCAATAATATGGCAAATCTTCCTTCTTAAAATACAGTTGCATGGAAACAATTCTCGGACTGGACCTTCCCACCTGGTGGTTTTTAGTGATCGGCGGACTGATCACGGGTTACGGCGTGCTCGACGGCTTTGATCTCGGGGCCGGCTCGTTACACCTGTTTTTTAACAAGGAAGAAAGCCGGCGGCTGGTGCTCAATGCAATCGGACCTGTATGGGACGGCAACGAAGTATGGCTGGTGATTGCCGGCGGCGCATTGTTTGCTGGTTTTCCACTGGTATACGGCGTCATTTTCTCCACTTTCTATATTCCTTTCATGCTGTTCCTGGTAGCGCTCATTTTCAGGGCCATCTCCATAGAATTCCGCAGTAAGGAGCCGTGGCCGTGGTGGCGCAAAATGTGGGACATCTCTTATACCGTGTCCAGCACGGCTATCACACTATTGCTGGGATTGGTGCTGGGCAATCTTATCCACGGGCTGCCCATTAATAAAGAACATGAATTTACCGGCAACCTGTGGACGTTCTTTAATCCTTATGCGATCCTGATCGCTTTCACCACCCTGTCACTGTTTATGCTGCACGGCGCCATTTACCTGGTGATGAAAACAGAAAACCGCCTCTACGCCAAACTCACCATCATGGTGAATAACTGCAGTAAATTTTTCATCCTGTGCTTCATTCTAACGTCAATGGCTACACTGATATACATTCCGCACATGACGCATCAGTTTAAAAATCATCCGCAGTTGTTTCTGCTGCCGATGGTGGCCGTGTTTATCCTGCTGAACATCAAGCGGAACATCGATGCCCGGAAGTACTTTACCGCTTTCTTCTATTCCTGTATTATCACCTCCTGCCTGCTGATCCTGTTTGCCGTAGGATTGTATCCCAACATCGTCCTGTCTACCACCGACCCGGCATACAGCATCAGCATTTACCAGGCAGCCTCCTCCAATAAATCGTTAAGGATCATGTTGCTGATAGCAGCGGTTGGAACACCGCTGGTGATCGCCTACAGCACTTTTGTTTTCTGGACTTTCCGCGGCAAGGTGAAACTGACCGATATGAGTTATTAACAAAGATGAATCAGCAATATCCATGGCCATCATGGGGTCAAAAAAAGGCCCCCGCAAGAAATTGCAGGGGCTTACCATTTAACCTATATTCTGTACTGTAGCATCGTGTTTGTATATCTCCGGAAATTCATACAACTCTCGAAATCAACTACTTAACTATTTTCCAGAGATTTCGTCCGTATTAAAGACAGTTTAATCACCCCAAAGTTTAATGGAGCACAAAAAAAAAATAAAAAATAATTTTCAGCGACCGAAATTAGAGGTCTCAACCTGGCAATTTCATGAACCGTATCGACAGGCTAACAGCCATCCTGATCCAGTTACAGGGCAAAAAAATAGTAAAGGCCGCCGAAATATCCGAGCGGTTCAATATCAGTCTGCGTACTGTATATCGCGATGTTAAAGCCTTACAGGAGGCCGGTGTGCCTATCGGGGCCGAAGCCGGCACCGGCTACTATATTGTGGACGGTTACCACCTGCCGCCCGTGATGTTCTCCAAAGAGGAGGCGGGCGCGCTGTTGACAGGAGGGAAGCTCATGGAGCAGTTCAGCGACCACTCCAGCAGGAAACAGTTCGGCTTCGCCATGGAGAAAATCAGGTCGGTGCTGCGCGGATCTGAAAAAGACTTCCTGGAATCCCTCGATGACAACATCGTGGTACAGCGGAGCTACGGGCCGGTGGAAGAGAATAATTTCCCTAACCGGTTCCTGTCTGAACTGCAACATGCACTGGGCCACCAACAGGTAGTCAACATGGAGTACTTTTCCTTCCAGGAAGAAGTAGCCACCCGGCGGGAAGCAGAGCCCATCGGTATCTTCCATGATGGCAACAACTGGCACCTGATCGCCTGGTGCCGCCTCCGGCAGGGCTACCGCGACTTTCGGGTAGACCGTATCCGCAAACTCAGTCTGACATCTACCTATTATAAAAAAGATAAACGTATCTCCCTGCAGGAATACCTGGAGCAACGCCGCAGTTCCGCCCCTGAGAAAACGCTGCTGGTGAAGATATCGGTCAATAAAGACCTCCGCCGCTACATGCGCAACCAGCTCTACTACTTCGGCCTGATGGACGAAGTGACCAGGGACGAACAGGTGGAGCTGACTTTCCTTACTTCCGGCGTGCATTACCTCGGCCGTTACCTCATGATGTACGGTAATGGCGTCACCGTACTGGAGCCACAGGCCCTCAAAGACACCATGCGGGAGCTGGTCACCGAACTCAAAGACCACTATCTCCTGTAGTCGTTTAAACCAGAAAATGACTACATAAATAAATTTATAATTTCTCCTGACATAGGGTTGTCACACCCCGTGCTTTGCTTTGTATTGTAATTAAAAATGAACAATATGAAAGCGCAACGCAACTGCTATGTATATGTGTACAACGGCTATTCCGACTGGGAGCCGGCTCTGGCTATCTTTGGACTGAACAACTTTACCGACATATGGGTAGTGCCGTTTTCACTGGACGGTCAGCCGGTTACCTCCGGCGGTAATGTAAGCGTACAGCCGCAACAAAGCCTGGAACAGGCCATAGCAGCTGACATTGACCTGCTGATCATCCCCGGCGGCACCACCATTGCCAGCAGCAGCGAACACGAGGCCCTGCTGCCACTGCTCCGCAAACAGCTGGAAAGCGGACGGCTGCTGGCCGCCATCTGCGACGCCACCGCTTTCCTCGGCAACCACGGCCTGCTGGACCACGTGCCCCACACCGGCAACGACGCACAGGTATTGCAAATGATGGCCCCCGCCTATAAAGGCGCCGCCCATTACGTGAACCAGCCAGCTGTCACCGGCGGTAACCTGATCACCGCCGCCGGTACCGCCATGGTGCCTTTTACCAAAGAGATCTATACCGCCCTCGGGCTGCTCGATAAAAAAGAGCTGGCTTTCTGGTTCGGCTTCTTCGATGCCGCCGGTTCCACGCTGAAATTCAGCCATGTGCCGCCACTCCCTTTCTTTTTCCGCAGCTACGAAGTGAATATGGCCGGCATGCTGCCGCTGGTACGTACCGCCACGCTGGAAATGTACCGGCAGGCCATCGGCGCAGGACTGGAAGTATCCGGCCCGGTACAATGGCACTATCATCAGTTCGACGGCAACCCCGAAACCATCTTCCGCCTGGATATCGGCCTGCCGGTGACAGCCACCGCCCCGGTACCGGCGCCCTACAAATGTGAAACCCTGCCCGCCTTCGATTGTATCAGCAACACCCATGAAGGCGGATGGGACAAACTGGGCGATACCTACGGTAAACTGATAGGCGCCATGCAGGCACTGGGCATTCAGATGAGCGGTTATAACCGGGAGCAATATTTCCAATATGACTTCAATCAGCCCGATCAAAATATCACCAATGTGCAGATCGGTGTTATAAAACCTTGATAACATGAAATACAGGAATGCCCTTGGCTGGGCACTGTTATTACTGACAGGATTTAAACTTGATTATACACTCAACCTAACGGATATGACTAAACTGGACCTCACCAAAGCTTTCAAAAGCTATTATTCAGCCACAACCAAGCCACAGCTGGCTGTCATCGAAAAGGGATTGTTCCTGACCATCAACGGTCAGGGCGATCCCAACGGGGAATCTTTTGCCGAAAATACCGGCGCACTCTATACCGTGGCCTATGGTATCAAAGCCCAATGCAAAAAGGCCGGCGACGATTTCACCATCAGCAAACTGGAAGGCTTCTGGTGGGTGAAAGACACCTCCGTAGATCCGTTATTGGTACCCCGCAGCGAATGGATGTATGAGCTGGCTATTCGTATGCCCGATCACGTTACCCGGCAACAGTTGTCTGCCGCGGTACTCTCTGCTGAGAAAAAGAAGCAGTCGCTCCTGTTCAGAAACGTGGACCTTAAAACGATGGAAGAGGGGAAATCCGTGCAGATGATGCACATCGGGCCGTTCAGTGAAGAACCTGCGTCACTGCAGCAGATGGACGCGTTCATGCACGAGCATGGCTTGCAGATGAATGGCAGGCATCATGAAATATACCTGTCTGATTTCAGGAAAACAGCGCCGGAGCGGCTCAAGACCATTCTGCGGCATCCTGTAAAATAAGTGGGGAGCAATATCAGTCTGACAGACCCAGTTGCTGAATGGCCTGCTGCGCGGCGATCTGGCTGGCGTCTTTTTTATTGAAGGCTTTACCGGTGCAAATCAGTTCACCGTCTACTACAGCGCCTACAGTAAAAATGCGCCGGCCGTTGTCCATTTGTTCATCGAGCAGTTCAAACTCGAGGACTTTACCGTTTTTATTGGCCCAGCCGTACAGTTTGTTCTTGTGGTTCATTTCCACGCTTTCCAGCATGTCCATATCAATGTACGGCATGAGGATACGTTTGTGAACAAACTGCTGGGTTTTATTATAGCCGCGGTCGAGGTATACCGCACCGACCAATGCTTCGAGGGTATTACCGAAGATCTGGCTGATCTTCAGGAAGCTATTGTACTTGTCGTAGATGGTGAGTTTACGCAGCCCCATTTTGATAGCGATATCATTGAGTTGCTGACGGTTCACGATTTTAGAGCGCATCTCCGTGAGATATCCTTCTGTTTTGTAAGGATATTTTTTAAAGAGATAGTCGCCCACAATGGCTCCCAGGATGGCATCGCCAAGGTATTCCAGCCGCTCATTGCTTTCGAGGAACTTCTCTTTGCTCGAGCGGTGGCTAAGGGCTATCTCATACAGGGCAAAGTTACCCGGCGGGAATCCCAACAGGCTGGTAAGCTCTTTGTACAAGTGCCGCTTCTTGGATACGAGTCGATATAAAAATCCTGGCAGTAATTTCACACCATCAAAAGATCAAGGAACAAATTTTTTGAAAATAACAGAAGCATTATGACCTCCAAAACCAAAGGTATTGGATAATGCGGCTCTCACTTCTCTGTGTTGTGCGGTGTTAAAGGTAAAATTTAATTTCGGGTCTAGCTGAGGATCGTCAGTAAAATGGTTAATCGTGGGTGGTACGACACCATTGATGATAGACATGATGCTGGCGATGGATTCAATGGCGCCGGCAGCACCGAGCAGGTGACCAGTCATGGATTTGGTGGAGCTGATGTTGAGGTCATAAGCATGTTCACCAAACACTTTCTGAATAGCCTTTACTTCCGCGATATCACCAAGTGGGGTAGAAGTACCGTGTACATTGATATAATCAATATCAGTTGCCTGTAAACCGGAATCCGCCAATGCCTGCCGCATCACGTTCATCGCACCCAGTCCTTCCGGATGAGGGGCGGTAATATGATGAGCATCCGCAGTAGCGCCTCCGCCGGCCAGCTCTGCATAAATTTTTGCACCTCTTTCCAACGCATGGTCCAATGATTCCAGTACCAGCGCGCCAGCACCTTCTCCCATCACAAAACCATCACGGTCGAGGTCGAAAGGCCGGGAAGCCGTTTTAGGATCATCGTTTCTTTCGGACAAAGCCTTCATGGCGTTGAAACCGCCCACACAAGGCTCGTTGATCACATTCTCCGAACCACCGGTAACGACGAGGTCGGTTTTACCGTAACGGATGCTGTACATAGCCTCAATGATAGCATTGGTGGCGGATGCACAGGCAGATACAACAGAGAAATTAGGCCCCCTGAAGCCGTGGCGGATAGAAATAGAACCAGCAGCAATGTCAAGGATAAGCCTGGTGATCAGGAATGGGCTGAAACGAGGAGTCCCGTCTCCGGTATGAAATTCTTTCAGCTCATGGCTGAAGTTGATCATCCCACCAACACCGGTACCCCATATCACACCGGCACGATCCAGATTGATCATGTCTTTGTTGATATTGGCGTCCTGTATAGCCTGATCTGCGGATATCACCGCTGTCTGTGTAAAGGGGTCCATCTTACGGGCCTCCTTTTTATCCAGGTAGTTGGTAGGGTCGAAATTCTTCAGTTCACAAGCAAAACGGGTTTTGAACTTGGAAGCGTCAAATTGACGGATGTAATCCGCGCCGGATACACCGTTCGCCAATCCGTGCCAAAATTCAGCTACGGAATTGCCGAGCGGTGTAAGAGCGCCTAAACCTGTAACGACAACTCGTCTTGGTTGCATTAAAACAATTCTGATTAGTAGGATTATTTTACATGTTCTTCCAGGTAAGCAACTGCCTGGCCAACAGTAGTAATAGTTTCAGCTTGTTCGTCAGGAATGGAGATGTTGAATTCTTTTTCGAATTCCATAATCAGTTCTACCGTATCCAAAGAGTCAGCGCCTAAGTCGTTGGTGAAGGAGGCTTCAGGAGTTACCTCGGCTTCGTCAACGCCCAATTTGTCAATGATGATCTTTTTAACTCTTGATGCAATGTCTGACATAATTTTAAGTGTTTTTGGTTTAAAACTTGACTGCAAAAATATAATTTTTATTGAATTGCCAACAGATAGCCCGAATTTTAACCCCCTGCCACTTCGGACAATCCCGCCAAACCCAATACAGTAAACATATTCTGCACTTTGTTAATTAAAGATTTTCTGTCATACCCCCCTTTTGGAAGCCTCATATCCCCCCTTTTTACCCCCCTCATATACCCATTCGGGTATGCCACCTCCTCCGGGAAAAAATGCTAACGGCCACCTCCTGAAATGGCCAAATATTCAATTACGCCCACAGTCAGCCCATTTTAATGTCCATTTAACCCGCTTTTTCACCACTTATCTAACGCCTTAACGCTATTTAACAGTCGCACCATACATACACAATCGCCATTTATTAAATTTGTCCGGCTTATGGGAAGCCACCACTATCAGGTTATTCGGTTATTTAAACATTTGACCATTTCATCGGTTCTTCAATAACCAAATTTCTAGTTAATCAAATAGCCCATGGGGGCTCCTTCGGTCATTTATCACTAAAAGCGAATCGCAAAAAGGCTCATTAACATGCCCAACACCAAAAAAACAGTCCGCTCCATTATTATATTGGTAGCTGTCGGTATCGTGCTCTTCCTGGCTTATAAAAAAATAACCGGTAAAAAGGAAGCCGCTGCCGCCTCCAATGGCGCCGCCGCTAAAGGCGCCAGCGCCAGACAGCCACTGACGGACGCCTGGATTGTAAAAACTTCCACCCTCGACCAGGCCATTGAAGCAAGCGGAACGCTACAAAGCAACGAAGAAGTGGAGGTAAAGCCGGAAATCAACGGCCGCATCACACACCTCTATTTTAAAGAAGGCACCAACGTGAAAAAAGGGGACCTCCTCGTAAAACTGTACGATGAAGACCTCCGCGCCCAACTGCAAAAACTCAAATTACAGCAGCAACTGGCCCAAACCACCCTTGAACGCCAGGAAAACCTGCTCAAAATAAACGGTATCAGCCGCCAGGACGTAGACGTAACCCGCAACCAGGTCAGCGCTTTCGGGGCGGATATCGAATACACCCAGACCCAGCTGCAGAAAACCGAGCTCCGCGCTCCGTTCAGCGGCAAACTGGGCCTCCGCAATGTCAGCGAAGGCGCCATCGTCTCTTCCGCTACCATTATCACCACCCTGCAACAGATAGATCCGCTTAAAATGGACTTCGCCGTGGCGGAAAAATACCGTAATGTCATCAAAAACGGTGACCAGGTCAATTTCCTCGTGGCCGGCGATAATAACGAATACAAAGGCAGCATCTACGCCATCGACCCGAAAATTGACCTGACCACCCGCACCGTCAAACTCAGGGCCATTATCCCCAACAACCACGGCGTCCTTTTCCCGGGCTCCTTCGCCAAAGTGAAAATTACCCTGCGCAACCTGCCGGAAGCCCTTATGATACCTTCCCAGGCAGTCATCCCCGGTACCCGTGATAAAAAAGTCATTGTGGCCGATAGCGGCAAAGCCAAATTCGTAGTCGTGGAAACAGGCATTCGCACGGAAAGCAGCGTACAAATCACCAGCGGCCTGAAACCGGGAGATACCGTAGTCACCACCGGCATCCTCCAGCTGAAACCAGGTATGCCATTGAAATTCAATAAAATACAATAATAGCAATGACGATTCGTCATTCGTAATACATCACTGAAATGAGTCTACCTTCATTATCACTCAAACGCCCTGTTCTGGCAATTGTGATGAATATCATCATCGTGATATTCGGTCTCGTGGGCTTTACCTTCCTTGGAGTGCGAGACTTCCCGGCTATCGACCCGCCTATCGTGAACGTACGTACATCCTATGCCGGCGCCAACTCAGATATCATCGAAACACAGATCACCGAACCCCTGGAAAAATCCATCAACGGGGTAGCCGGTATCAAAAACATATCTTCCAGCAGCAGCCAGGGCAGCAGCAATATCACCGTGGAATTTGAACTGGGGGAAGACCTCGAAGGCGCTACCAACGATGTGCGCGACAAAGTGTCCCAGGCCCTCCGAAGCCTCCCGCCCGATATCGATGCGCCCCCGGTAGTGTCCAAACAGGACGCCAACTCCGACGCCATCATCTCCATGACGGTACAGAGCAACACCCGCAACCAGCTGCAGGTAACCGAATACGGCACCAACGTACTGCTGGAGAAACTGCAGACCATCCCCGGCGTGAGCGCCATTCAGATATGGGGCGAAAAAAGATACGCCATGCGTATCTGGATGGACCCCGCCAAACTATCATCCTACAGCCTCACCCCCTCCGACATACAGGCCGCCCTGCAACGGGAAAACGTGGAACTGCCCTCCGGTAAAATCGCGGGCAACGCCACCGACTTCACCGTGCGCACCTTCGGCCGCCTCTTCACAGAAGACGATTTTAATAACCTCATCATCAAAAATATCAACGGCAGCGAAATACGCATCCGTGATATCGGTCAGGCCGTACTGGGCCCGGAAAACGAGGAAACCATCCTCAAAGAATCCGGTAACCCCATGATCGCCCTGGCGCTCATCCCGCAGCCCGGCTCCAACTACGTAGCCATCGCGGACGAATTCTATAAAAGATTCGAACAACTGAAAAAAGATATCCCGGAAGACTTCACCGTGAACATCGCGATGGACAACACCCGGTTTATCAAAAAATCCATCGAGGAAGTAGAAGAAACCCTGATCATCGCCCTCACCCTGGTGATCCTCATCGTATACCTCTTCTTCCGTGACTGGCTCATGGCCCTCCGCCCGCTGGTAGACATCCCCGTGTCCCTGATCGGTGCATTTTTTATCATGTATGTCTGCGGCTTTACCATCAATATCCTTACCCTGCTGGCCATCGTACTGGCCACCGGCCTCGTGGTGGATGACGGTATCGTGGTCACGGAAAACATCTATAAAAAGATAGAAGCCGGTATACCCCGTATGCGCGCAGCACGCGAAGGGTCCGAAGAAATCTTCTTCGCCGTTATCGCCACCTCCATCACACTGGCCTTCGTATTCCTGCCGATCATCTTCCTGCAGGGCTTCGTAGGGCAGCTGTTCCGCGAATTCGGCATCGTGGTGGCCGGCGCGGTGCTGATCTCCGCTTTCGTATCCCTGACGCTCACCCCCGTGCTCAACGTAAAGCTGGGCCGCAAAACACATACCCACTCCTGGTTCTATACCAAAACAGAACCCTTCTTCCGCTGGATGGAAGAAGGCTATAAAAATTCACTGGAATCGTTTATGCGCTTCCGTTGGGTAGCAGGACTGGTGATCGCCGGCTGCCTGGTGATGATCTATTTTCTCTTCAGGACACTGCCTGCCGAACTGGCGCCGCTGGAAGACCGCAGCCAGTTCCGCCTGTCCATTACCACGCCGGAAGGCACTTCCTTCGACTACATGGACAACTACGTGGACCAGCTCACAAAGTTCCTGGCAGACTCCATTCCTGAGAAAAAAATCATCCTCAGCGTTACTTCCCCGGGCTTCAGCGGCGCCGGCGCGGTGAACTCCGCCTTCGCCAACATAATGCTGAACGAGCCTAAAGACCGCCAGCGTTCGCAGAAAGAAATCGTGAACATGGTGAACCGGAATATGATCCGGTACCCACAGGGGAAAGTATTCGCTATCGAAACACAAACCATACAAGTAGGACGCCGCAGCGGCCTCCCGGTATCCTTCGTACTCGAACATATCAACTTCGATTCACTGACCCGCGTATTGCCCCGCTTTATGGACGAAGTAGGCAGCAGCCCCGTGTTCCAGGGCACCGACGTGGACCTGAAATTCAATAAACCGGAACTGCGCATTCATATCAACCGCGACAAAGCCACACAGCTGGGCGTTTCTGTACAGGACATCTCCCAGACCCTGCAGCTGGCACTGAGTAACCTGCGCTACGGCTATTTCATCCGCAACGGTAAACAGTACCAGGTGATGGGCCAGGTATTCCGCGCCGACCGCGACGACCCGATGGACCTCCAGAACCTCTACGTCCGTAACTCCCGCGGCGAAGCCATTCAGCTCGACAACGTCGTAAGCATCGAAGAGGAAACCAGTCCGCCGATCATCTATCACTTCAACCGTTATAAGTCAGCCACCATCTCCGCCGGCCTCGCGCCCGGCAAAACCATCGGCGATGGTTTGAAAGAGATGTACCGCATCTATAATAAACTGGAAAACGAAAAAATCATTGACGACTCCTATACCACCGCGCTGTCAGGCGCTTCCCGCGACTACGCAGAAAGCGGCTCCAACACTATGTTTGCGCTGGGCCTGGCACTCGTACTGATTTACCTCGTACTGGCCGCACAGTTTGAAAGCTGGATAGATCCGCTGATCATCATGCTCACCGTACCGCTCGCTTTCGCCGGCGCGTTGCTGTCACTCTGGGTGTTTGACCAGACATGGAATATCTTCTCGCAGATCGGGGTGATCATGCTCATTGGCCTGGTAACCAAAAACGGTATCCTGATCGTGGAATTTGCCAACCACCAGCGGGATGCAGGCCTCTCCAAAACCGATGCCGCCGTACACGCTTCCGCGATGCGTCTGCGTCCCATCCTGATGACCAGCCTGGCCATGGCCCTTGGCGCCTTACCGATCGCCATGTCGCTCGGTGCCGCGGCCACCAGCCGTATTCCGCTGGGTATTGTGATCGTGGGCGGTATCGTCTTCTCCCTCATCCTCACGTTGTATGTAATTCCGGCCATGTATACTTTCTTCTCCCGCCACGGCAACAAATCAGAAGACAGCGATGAAGAAGAAAGACTGGAAGGCAAAGAAGAAGATGTAGCCGCCGCTCATGCATAAACCGTTATTAAATTTATTATGAAGAAATATATCACCGGCATCGGCTTCCTCCTGATCCTCATAGCGGCAAGTACGCTGGCTGCCTCCGCACAGCAGCAGATACTCACGTTGGAGCAGGCCATAGACCTGGCGCTTAAAAACAATTTCTCTATCAGGCTGGCCAGAAATACCGCAGAGCTGTCGGCTAACGACTACGCCTATGCGAATTTCGCCTTTGTGCCCCGCCTCAACGCCACAGCGGGAACCACATGGAATAATACCGCCACCAAACAGGAATTCGCCAACGGCACCAAAAGAGATACCAGCGGCATCAAAGGCAATAACATCAGCGCCAACGCCACCCTCAGCTGGACGCTCTTCGATGGGCTGAAAATGTTTGCCACCCGTGAAAAACTGGAAGCGATCAAAGGCCTCGGTGAACTGGCCATCAAAGACCAGATACAAAACTCCATCGCTACAGTGATCAACGGTTATTATAACATCGTGCAGCAGAAACAACAACTGATCGCCGTCCGAGAACAACTGTCCATCTCTGAAGAAAGGGTAAAACTCTCCGATGCCAAATTCACTACCGGCCTCGGTCCCAAAACAGACCTGCTGCAGTCCAAGGTAGACTACAACGCACAAAAAGCACTGATGTTGCGGCAGCTGACGCTCATAGAACAAAGCAAAGCGCTGCTGAACCAGCTAATGGCCGTACCTGCCGGCGCCACCGGTTATGATGTGCCGGATTCCATCCCCATCAACGCCGGACTGTCTTTTGTAACCCTCCAGCAGAACGTAGCCAACAACAATACTGCCATCAAGGTACAGCAACAAAACATCAACATCTCCGCGCTGACGATCAGGGAACGCCGCGCAGACTATTTTCCGGTCGTTACCTTTAACTCCGGTTACAATTATAACCGCAACAGGTCCAACGCTGCGTCCAACAACTTCAGCCCCCGGTTCAACCGCAACGGCGTGTTTAACTACGGGCTGACTGCTGCTATCCCTATCTTCAACGGCTTCAACGTAAAAAGACAGGTGAAAAATGCCAGGATAGACTTTGATTTCCAAAACATTACACTCGATAATCTCAAATCGCAGGTAGACCTGTCGCTGAACAACGCCTTTAAAGACTATGAATATTACAAAAAGGCACTGGAACTGGAAGAAGAAAACAACGAGCTGGCAGAAGAGAACATGATGGTGGCGCTGGAACGCTTCAAACAGGGCGTATCTACCACCATAGAGGTAAAACAGGCGCAACAAAGCCTGGAAGATTCCAACTACCGGCTGATACAGGCCCGCTACAATACCAAACTGGCTGAGACAGAATTGCAGCGGCTAAACGGCTCCCTGTTGCAGTAAACTTTCACGCAAAGACGCAAAGTTTTTTGCCCGTATTTTAAGAAAATTTAAGAGCGCAAAGCACGAAGAATAAAAAAGAAGATTAATTTATTGTAAACTATAATAGATCTTCGTTTTGTTCTCCACGCTTTGCGCTCTTAAATTTTCTTAAAATACGGGCAAAAATCTTTGCGCCTTCGCGCGAGAAATATCCGGGCCTTAACATTCCTGTAACATAGCCGGCTTATATTTATATCCGGATAATGCAAGAACCTCGAACTATGTCTGATAGCCCGCCTAAAGCACAATTTGAGAAGATTTTTGAGGAGAACAATTTAAAAGTATACCGGTTTGCGTTCAAGTTGACGGGCGATGCCAACAGAGCGCAGGAAATCACCCAGTTATGCTTTGTTCGCCTTTGGGAAAACATGCACCAGCTAAAGGAAGGGCAGGACGTATTTCCTTTGCTTTTTGTGTATGTTAAAAACCTGGTGATTGACGAAACACGCAAACTATACCGCGAAAAAAAAGCGATGGCCAAAGTGGCCGATAACCAGTCTGCCGAAACTGCCAACAGCGGTGAAAAACTGCTCCTGCAAAAAGAGTTCAGCAACCACATACACAAACTGGTGGAGAATATGCCGGAGCAACGACGCAATGTATATATGCTCAGCAGAAGCCATGGCTACAGCCATCGCGAAATCGGTGAACAGCTCTCTATTTCTCCTGCTACCGTAAAGAATCACCTGACAGCAGCCCTTCAGTATATCCGGAAAGAACTGACCAGCCATTTCGGCAACCATCACAGCTGATAAGCTTTTCATCCTGAAAATAACACCGCCATGCGATTATCCTACCGTCCTTTTCTCCTTGGCAGTATTGCACTGATGACCGCCTGCAGTAAAAAAGATGATCTGCCGGCAGTACCGACCGGCCCCGTCACTCAACAGGAAATCAACAATTGGGTGCTGGACAGCATGCGCTACTTTTACCTGTGGAATGATCAGCTGCCGGTCAACCCTAATATCAACCTGGAAACCGGCGCTTTTTTTACCAGCATCAAAAATACAGCAGACAGGTTTTCCCTGCTGTACAACCCGGAAGATCCGGCTACCTATGCCAACGACATCCGCAGTAAATACGGTATCGATTACAGTATTATCAGCTGGCCTCAACGGCCGGAAGGCGTTATCGGCGTCATTAAACTGGTGGTGCCTGGTTCTTACGCCGCAGCGGCAGGCCTTAAAAGAGGCAGTTACTTTACCCGTATCAATGAAACCAGTCTCACCGCCAATAACGCCGCCACACTCAGTGAACAACTAAGGACTACCGCCTCCGGCACCCTTACGCCGGCCACCATCGACGGCGGCGCTATCACGGAAGGCGTCCCGGTGCTGCTGCAAATCAGCCGTGTAACAGAAAACCCCGTTTATTCGTCGGCGTTAGTATCTTCCTATCCGCGCAAAACAGGATATATTTTCTACAATGCGTTCATTGACGGATACAACAACAACCTGCTGGATGTCTTCCGGAAATTTAAAAGTCAGGGTATCGCTGAGCTGATCATCGATATCCGTTACAATACCGGCGGCAGTCTCGCTGCCGCAGCCATGCTTACGGCACTGGTAGCGCCCGACGTCACGGAGAAAAGCACCTTTGTACAATACAGCGGTAACAATCATCTGGGTTCCCGTACTTTGGATTTTGCCACAGCATTGTCTGTTCCGGAAAACGCCGATCCTATCCCTTTCAGCGCGCTTGCCGCCGCACGGCTCAGCCTTCCCCGTATATTTCTGTTGACCGGCAGTCAGACAGTGTCCGCAGCGGAATTGCTGATCAATAACCTCAAGCCCTACACGAAGGTGATACAGATAGGAGAAACCACTGTCGGCAAAGACAAAGGTGCAATTATCGTAAAAGACATGCGTAGCCCCCGCCGCATTCCCTGGGTGATGCAGCCGATCACCTACCGGCTGTCCAACGCCAATGGGAATGGTAATTACACGCAGGGCATCGCACCTCAGTATCCGATCGATGAAATGTCGAGGCAGCCGCTGCTGCCACCGGGAGACGTGAACGATCCGCTGGTAGCCAAAGCGCTGGCCATTATCAACGGCGGTGGCAGGGCGTCCGGGGAAAGCGCGCCTGTCTTCCGTCATTACTATGACGTGGGGCAGCAGGCGGCAATAAACAGTGTGGTCATCATTCCAAGATAGGGGAGAGAGAAAGATGGGGGTTAACAAACAAACATCCTAATGAATACTCAGTAAAACAGGGCTTTCCGTAATATTTTATAAAAGGTTTAACGCAGCTTGCCGGTTTTGAGGTCTGATCGCTCCACAGGCAAAGCATGTGCGGCCACCGCTTCTGTAACAGTCTTGTTACCTGTGCCCAACAATAATACACCACCTTCAAAACCTTTACCGGCAGCCGGATAATAATCCAGGTGCAGGTGTCTGATCACACCGGAGCTGTCTTCCGGCAAATTGCCCCCGAAAGTCAGCTCATGAAAGGGGGTGAAGCCTTTTCTCACAGGGGCCCGGCCCAACACCAGCAAGCCGCTGGGACCGTGACCCGCCACTTTCTCCACCCGCATCCGGATGGGCAATGCCGCCGTACCTTCAGCCACTATATGCGCCCCGCGGGTAATAACCAGTCCGCCGCTATAGCAGCCGTCCTGTTTATTTACCGTTGTGGGCAATATGTTCACCACTGCGCCGGCTTCCACCCGCAGGGATGCTTCATTCGTTACATATACCCAGCCATCGATATACCAGGGATGGCTGGCTGTCAGCAGTGTATGAGAAGCAATTACCTGTCGCAACGTGTCCGACACAGGGATAATTTCCATTTTTATTTCCTGCGTTGCAGCAGGATTTACCATATCATCCTTTTTGCAACCCGCAGTGATAACAGATAAGCTGCTTAACCCGTACCAGAAGTAGGGCATCAAGCGGGTTATGTATTTATGGGCGGGATGCATAAAATTATCAGAGTTCAATGTAATTGGCGCTAATACTACCTCCGGCATCATTCGCCACTGTGATGATCTGTGTTTTGCCCCCCAGGTTATCACTACCGAAGGTAAAAAACTCAGACCCGTCCGGTTGCAGTACCAGCTGTCCTGTCGCAGGGTCAATTAATTTAGCGGCATACGTGTATACATGCCCGTTATCATTCACAGCTCTCAGTCTTGTAACAGCTGACAGCTTACCTTTCGACCATCCCTTTACAACCAGCGGGTAGTCCAGAATTTCACCGGAATCGGGATCTGCAAAAATAAAAGCGAGGTCATATTTTTCGAGGGGATAGAAGGAGGCACTTAAACCATTGGAGAATTGGAAATCAACTGAATCAACAGGCACGGAACCACCGCCGCCGCTACCAATAAAGCCTTTCAGCCCCAGTTCTGCGCTGTACGCAAAACGGAACTGCTGCGTACTATTGGCTGCTATCGTAATCATTGTATCTGCAAGCAGTTCCTGCTTACCGGCATCATAGGCACTCAGTTTTCCCTGCTTGCCTGCGGGAAGAACAAAATGGCTTCCATCACCCACCGCTCTGATGGTATCCAACTGTTTACCATCAAAATACATCATGATTTTAGGTGTATTGGGAAGGTTTAACAAGGTAATGCTAACCTTACCAAAGTAGTGCTCTTCGGGCATTTCACCCTTACGGCAGGAAGCCACGAAAACGATAACGGCCAAAAGAAAAGGCAGGCGCTTTAAAAACAGATACATATTCAAAAAATTAACAGAAAAAAGATGATCATCACGTATAGAGGATACTCCTCTATACGTGATGATGGATAAAAATGATTACAGAACAGTCCAGCCATTAGCCCAGGTAGTGTTTCCGGTAGGGAAAGCACCAGCAGCTTTGGCAACAGACAATGCCTGCGGAACATAGTTACCGATTGCACGGGTAGCGGCAAACGGAGCTGTCAGTTTGATGTTCGCGTTCGGATCAGCAGTAGTATAACCTTTGTTGGTTGTACCCAGCGGAGTAAATGCAGCAAAGGAAGTAAAGTTGATCTCGGTAGAGAACGGATACACGTAAGCGTGTACGAAGTTGTTGGTCAGGGTAGAAGTACCAGCGTCATACTTGGTTTTGGTATTAGCACCGGAAGCAGGCTTCTGCGTATCCAGGGAGATACCGTAGTTGAAGCCCAGGAAGATAGACTTGCTGATAGCAAATTCAGCATTTCTTCTCAGGTGAGCAGCGCGGCCATATTTACCGGTACCGGAAGGCAGACCGTTAGTGATGGAAGCAGCAGTCGCGTTAGGCTGACCAATGATGGTAACATACTCGTAAGTAGGATGTGTGTACGGAGTCACTGCGTCGCCGTTAGCGTTGTTATCGCTTTCAAAACCGTTGGACTGGCTTTTGTCAGCGCGGTTAGGATCGGATACGCCCAGTAAATAACTAAGTTTACCGTTAAAACCATTGTCAGTGTCAAACATATCATCCAGGGCGTCGATAGCCAGCAGGTGAGAAGCGTTTACTGTACCGCCAAAGAATTCGAAAGCATCGTCTTTGGATTTGTACACTTCTACGTAGTCGATAACAGTACCGCTACCAACACCAGCCAGTGTCAGACCGTTCAGTTCGTTGTCTGTGGACAGTTCGTAACCAGCATACTCGATTCTTACATAACGCAGGATACCGGAGTTGTCGGCAGATACGTTGTTGGTAGGACCACCGTAGGTAGCATCAGCAGGAGGAGTACCAGTGATACCTTCTACAGTTACAGCAGCAGCATGGTTGGTAGGTGCTTTACCCAGCAGTACCACACCACCCCAGTCGCCGGACTGAGGAGCAGCTTCATTGGAAGTAAAGATGATCGGATCAGTAACAGTACCGTCAGCAATCAGTTTAGCACCGCGGGTAACGATCAGGCCACCGCCCGGAGTACCAGGGTTGGTACCGCTCGGAGGAATACCTTTAATACCTTTGATCACTGTTCCGGGTTCAACAGTTACTACAGCGTTGTTGGCCACATATACCAGACCATCCAGTTTGTAAATTTTGCAGCTTTTCAGGGTGATGTTGGCTGTGATTACACCAGTAATGGTGCTGTCACCGCAGGTACCGGAAGCGCCGGAAGGGCCGCCGGCTACTACTGCACGGTCATTGTTTACTACGTTGTTGTCTTTTTTGCAGGATGTACCTAACAGCATGCCCAGCACGGTTGCTGCAGACACGAGGGTTACCGCTAAGGGTTTCTTGTTCATGGGATTTTTACTTTTTAAAGTTTAAACAAATGAATAAGGAATGAATAATGAATACCTGATCAGGGTATATTGGCGTGTATGCGCGCAAAAAGTTTGATATTTTCAATTGACATATACATTGTTACAAGACCGTCCAGCCATCCGCCCAGGTAGTATTCCCTACCGGGAAGGCACCTGCATTCTTCGCCACTGACAGTACCTGCGGAATATAATTACCGATAGCGCGAGTAGTAGCAAACGGGGCTTTCAACTTGATGTTTACGTAATAGCGCCGGTGATTGTACTGTCTCCACAGCTGCCGGAAGCACCGGAAGGGCCACCAGCCACTATTGGCCTCTCATGCACCTCAACATCTTTTTCTTTTTTACAGGACATGCCCAACATTCCATTCAACATCATCAGGGCTAACAGAATATTCAGCGTTGAGAACTTCTCTTTCATGATACATCTGCTTTAAAACATTAAAACCTATACGTAAACGTGGCACTATAGGTACGGCCCGGCATGGATTTGAAATTCACGAAATCTTTCCCGGCATCATAACTCATATCCTTCTTTCCAGGCTTCTTTCCATTGGCAAAATCCTGATACTGCTCGGCTGTAAATTGATTAATATAGATAACTGCATAGCTATTCAACAGGTTACCAAAATTCAATTTCAATTCTGCACGTTGTTTCAGGAATCTGAATCCCACCTGCGCATCCAGTGCCCGCAAAGGCCGCTCCATTAATGACTCCCGGTAAACGGTACTTGGAAGAAATACACGGTTAGTAATAGAATTGTAATTCAGGCTCACCGATACAGGATTCATATCATAGTAAATACCTGCATTAAACATAAAATTGCTCGCTCCCATCTGTGGCCTCCGTTCTTCTTCTCCAATTGTTTCCTTTACAACTACCCTTTGGGCATTCATGGGATCCAGCCCAATATTAACAGTCATCGGCTTCACAGTGGCATCGAGGTAGGTAAAATTTCCGTACAAGGTGAAATTGCGCAGTATTGGTAGCTTCGTAAAAGCAAGCGACTTTCTTACTTCCAACTCTACACCATAATTCTTTGCTGATTTGCTATTGAGCAATTCATAACTATTGAGCATCCCACGCCGATAAATTTCCATCGGATATGAAAGGTCTTTGTAGAAAAAGGAGGCAGAAAGAATTTCACCAGGTCCGGGATACCATTCATAGCGAAAATCCATATGCTTTATGGTAGTTGATCTTACCAAAGAGGCAGTATACTCTCCACCTAATTCAAAATCATACTCTCTAAACACAGAGAGCTCTCGCAGGTCCGGACGGATAATACTTTCTGAATAAGCCAAACGTAAATTCATAGAAGGCGTAAGCGAATAAGTCAGGTTAACAGAGGGAAAAAAATGCCAGTTGGGTTCTCGATTCAACAATTCCGAATAATCGTACTCCTTTCCCGGTACAGTGTTCAAATCCGCAAAAGTTGAATCAAGATTATCATTCACTTTATTCAGATCATAATATTCTGCTCTTACTCCCCATACAAGTCTCCATTTCTCACTAATCCTGTTATCGAACATGGCAAACAATGCATGCAAAGATGCTGATCGGCGTTTGAAGTTGTCACCAAATTCACTCATGTCCACCCGTACATTGTTTTCCGGTGTAAAAGCTTTAGCCAGCGGTATATAGTTCTCTCCTTTATTATCAAAATTTGATTTTGTATTAAGTACAAAGAACAACCTGTCCTTATTCCATCCGGCATAACCACCTTTAAAAGTATTGTCAAATGTTACTTTACCAGTATTGAACTTAAAAGGAACGGATATAGAAGCATCCCAGTTATAATTGTTTTCAAGTGCCCGGCTCCACCATCTCAAAGCGCCTTCTGAAAAATTACTTCCAACTGAAGAAACATTATATTCGTTTTTTTCGGCACCATCCACTTGTTTATAATCGGCCAGCAGCATGTGATTGTCTGGTTTTTGCCTGTCCAGTTTCAGATAGCTGCCGCTCCATTTCAAACGAATACCATTACGGCCAATGGCGTGCTCCCCTTTCAATTGGCTTTGCCACAAGGACGTCTGCATAGCTAAATCGAACAACCCCAGTGTATGATCCGATCCGAATTTTCCATTCTGCCCGGTGCCGAATATCAGCTGCTGGTCCAGGGTACGCAGGTAGAGCGATTGAAAACCTATTCTGCTTTTTTCACTGCGGTACCCAATACCCAGCATACCTCCCAGATTGGTAACAAACCCATATCGCTGTCCTTTAAATAACAAATCGCGCTGATCCGGTTTTCCTTCCAACTCAGCAAACCCTTCTCTTCCTAACACAATATCCTGCGTAGACAAAGTATTACGATAACTCACAGCGGCCACCAAACCCCATTGTTGTCCGGCGCCACCACGCAATACACGACCAAGCGATGCCTGAAAATTAGGAGATACCGGCGCTTTAAATTTTGTAATGGTCCAGTTATTATTAAACAACGCGGCATTTTTACCTTCTTTGTTGTAATAGTCCACCGCATCAAACCTGTCTTTCCAATCCAGCGTACCAAACAGATAGCGATGTTTGGCGGTACTTCCCCGGTACTCACTGCCACTCAGCGGCAAAGAGTAAAAATCCTTCCCCGTTGTTTTGTCATTGTAACTCCCGCCCACAGACAGGTTCAGAAAATTCTCCGCCGGAATGTCGAGTGTATTCACATCCACCAGGCCGCCGCCAAATTCTGCGCTACGGTCGGGTGTGATGGTCTTGATCACCGTTACATTTTCCACGATATTGGAAGGGATGATATCGAAGCTGAAATTCTTCCTGTTCAGCTCTGTGCTGGGCATGATCTGCCCATTGAGCATCGCCTGATTGTAACGCTCGCTCAAACCACGAACGACTACATATTTATTGTCCATCGTCGCCAGGCCGCTCACACGCTTCAGTACTTCACCCATGTTTTTATCCGGCGTACGCGCGATCTGTTCTGCACTGATACCGTCGGTGATAGCTGCATTATTCTTTTGCAGGGCGTACAATCCTTCAATGGAAGCTTTGCGGTAGTTGCCCGTAACAGTTACCTCTTTCAGGCGGGAGCCGCTGTTTTTCAGCACCACGTTCAGCGGCACAATTTCTTTGTCCTTTACAGTGATCTCCGTCACCTTCCTCGTTTCATAGGAGACGAAGCTGAAACTAAGACTGTACACACCAGGCGTTACCACCAGTTCGTAGCTGCCGTCTACATTGGTGATGGTCCCCAGGCCTCCCTGCGCGGCCACGGTAACGCCGGGCAACGGCTCATTTTTGGCATCCACCACCTTCCCGCGAATGCGGCCATGGGTTTGGATGGCAGGCAGGGGCGCATCGCCTTTGCGCAACGCTATCACATTGCTGCCGGACAATTCGATGTCCAGCGGCGTATGCAGGTCAATATAGCTCAATACCTCTCCCAGCGGCGTTCCCGGAAAACGCGCTTCATTAACCGTGCATTGCTGCAGGTACTCCGGATCATAAATAAAGGTATAAGGCGTTTGTTGCTGTAATACTTTCACAACGGCGGCGGCATTGGTCTTGCCCATCTGCAACTGCACCTTGTCGGCAAGGGATTTGTAAGCCTGTGCCAGGACCAGCATAGGCGTTATTGGAACGAAAAAAAACAAAAGGATCATCACACGACATGACATACTTTCCCCTGTACAAAATCTGTGGGTAGATTTCTGCATAATGTATTCTTTATTTTAAATGGATTGTAGTTAGCTATTTACTGTGTGTCTCGTATGTAGTGTCGTTAATCTGTACGAATGAGATATCATGCACATAACCTAATGTGGCAAGAATTTTTTCGAGGGACATATCCCTGCTGAATTCACCTGAAATTTTCTTTTTGCCCAACAACGGATCATCCAGTACTATCCGGCAGCCATAACGCTGCTGGATCCGGGTTAACGCATCCGCCAGCCGGGTGTGGTTAAAATGAATTTTCCCTTTTTTCCAATCCAGTACATCGTTCTTTTCAAAGTTCGTCAGTTGCGGCTGCCTGCCGTTTACATAGTTCAACATCTGACCGGGCAACAATACCTCATTAAATGAATCGGGCTTGCTCACGGCGACTTTCCCTTCCAGCAGGCTGATCTGGATACTGCCATCCGCCATATTGGATGTAGCGATGTTAAAGACCGTGCCCAGCACGGTGGTGGTAAGATGACCGGTATGTACGAGGAAAGGCCGTTTCTCATCTTTTGTGACCTTAAAATAAGCTTCACCATGCAGCCATAACTCTCTCGATTCCTGGTTGTACCGGTTCTGATAAATAATAGACGAATGTGTGTTGAGCCAGACTTCACTGCCATCCTCCATGGTGAACAATTGTATGTTGTCGCTGGTGTTGTGCAGGGTATCCCACTTCACAGCTACAGGACGTACCGCAGTACGGTGTTGCCAGAAAAAGGCGATGGAAACAATGATGCCGATGATGGCCGCCGCGGCAGCGCCATACCAGAACTGGTGTACACGGGGCTTCATCACTACCGGCGAATTGGCTTCCTCCCATTTTCCCATCATAAATTCGTCCAGCAGCATGGTGTCTGCGGTGGAAAGCCAGCTTTCTACCTTTACCGCTTCCTGCGGCGTGCATTGCCCTTTAAAATACTTTTCTAGTAGCTGTTTATCCATAATCCCGCCCCCTGCTCAGGGTATTTACGCAAAGAGTACGTCCGGGAAATAAGATGTTCCTAGTCCGTTTTACAGGTTAACAATTTGGTAATATATCGCACAAAAAAACCCGGAACAGGGTTGTTCCGGGTTTTCTTTTATAAAGAAAGATGATTTATTGTTTGTTCCCTTTCTGTCGCTGGTAGTCCTCAAACGACTGCTTGATAAACAATAGCAGGTCATATTCAGATGCTTCATTCAAAAACTGGTAGCCGGGACGGTACTTATGCATAAAAGTATCCAGCTCGGGCGACTGTAACTTGGTCATTTTGGCCACCAGTTCGGGAGAATAACGGTAATCTATATACTTTTCTTTTTCCCAATATACCAGCTGCTCCCGGAACTGTTCCTTGCGCTTGCGCGTTTTGCTGGGCACCAGGTAAGTTAAGGCTGTGATAGGGTTGGCCGGCAGTGTTTTCAGCACGTCCATCGCCCCGGGCTTCTTGTAATTGAAATAACGGCCATACTCCTGCCGCGTGGCCAGGGAGTCTTTGGTGTGGTTGATCCCCTTTACGTTCACGCCCTGCAACTCAAACAACCGCCGCTGCAGGTAAATATCCTGCGTGGTGGACATGCCCGGCGCCACTACCTGACGCTGCGCGTAACTGAGCATCGAAAACTCGATGGTATCGCCCGGCAGGGCCTCTATATAATAACGTCCGCTCTCACTGCTGAGCGTACCCGTCATCGTCCTTTTATTAACGATGGAAACAAATGGCAAACCCGTTTTGGTCTCCTGGTCAGCCACCATACCAGACAATCTCACCTGTGCAGATGTATGCTGTTGGCATATGAAAAAGAAGAAAAACAGTGCTCCGGTATATGCTAAAAAACGAATCATGGACGTACTAATCTATCAAATTTAACGTTCCACCCGCTAATGAAAAGTTAAAAAAGCGGGTATGTGACAGTGCTCGGTGGCAAAAATATTAATTATCAACCTTATAAATAGCTTATTTTTACCTCAATTCACCATTATCATGCCACAGAAGATCATTTTTGCCACACAGCACTACCAATACCTGAAAGACCGCATCCTGTCACTCCCCGACGCCCCCTGGGAAAACGGACAGCTGGACATCCGGGATTTTCCGGATGGAGAACACTATCACCGTATTGTCAGCGAAATCAGCAATAAAGAAGTGGTCCTCATCGGTGGCACTATCGACGATAAAGAAACACTCGAACTATACGACCTTGCCAGCGGCTGCATCCAACTGGGTGCGCACTCCCTCACCCTGGTCATCCCTTTCTTTGGCTATTCCACCATGGAAAGGGCCGTGAAATACGGTGAAATCGTGAAAGCCAAAACAAGGGCCGTACTGTTTTCATCTCTTCCCAACACATCAAGAGGTAACCGCGTCATGCTGATAGATCTTCACGTGGATGGCATCACCTGGTATTTCGAAAATGATATCCGCCCAGTACATCTCTATGCGAAAGACTTTGTAAAAGAAGCGGCGCTGGAACTGGCTGGCGGACAGCCCTTTGTACTCGCCAGCACCGACGCCGGCAGGGCCAAATGGGTGGAATCACTGGCCAACGATTTTCACGTACAGGCCGCATTTGTCTTCAAACGCCGCATCTCCGGCGAAGAAACCGCCATCACTGCCATCAGTGCCGATGTGAAAGATAAGATCGTCATCATCTATGATGACATGATCCGTACCGGCGGCTCGCTGCTGCACGCTGCAGAAGCCTACCGCGATGCCGGCGCCCGCGACATCTATGTGATCACCACCCACGGCATCTTCGCGGGCAACGGATTTCAAAAAATCAAAGACAGCGGCATCGTCAAAGGCATCGTCTGCACAGACACCCATCCCAATGCACTCCAGATACATGACGCATTTCTGCAGGTCAAATCCGTCGCTCAACTTATCGTGAACGCTATCAACGCTAAAAGCTAACCGCTGTAAAACAGCCGGCATACTTATTTCCAGCCTGCCGCCTGGCAGGCTATTTGTTTTACCGCCATGGTGCGGATGACTGTGGCATAGGCTTTTAAGACCGCTGCAAACCTTTGCGGCACATCTTATCAGAAAAGAATCAATGCTGGATTTTCGTATAAGCGACTACGGTAGTTTCGGCTACCGGAACGGGGCAGCCCTCCGGAAAAATCAGGCAGAAAGCCACCGGACAGAGAAACGCCCCTCTTCACCGCAACAACAGCAATGAACAACGGGTTCGGAATGCTAACAATGTATGCATGTAAAAAACCGCGGGAGGCTGTCACAACACAAACGGTGAAATCTGTGGAGAAGCGTTTACAAAAGTGGGCATTGCTCACTACGAAATGAGGAAAAACCTGATAAAATCAATTTAAGCCCATTGTAAAAGGGCTTTTGATTGTATTGTTATTTGATATGTATTGCCCAGATAACAATAAGCAGCCTGAAGGCGCTGCACAAAAAATTTGTAACCAAATCAAGCACTATACAATGAGAAGCCATGTACTAGCCTGGTCGGGGCTGTGCTATGCCTTTTTCTGCTATACCCCCAGCAGCGCATACACGAAACCCGAAAGGTATCTCATCGTTCAGCAACAGCCTGCTGATACTACCGTTCCGGTTGTAATCAAGCCCGCTGCTGCCGACACTGCCGCCAAACCCCGGCAGGATACCACCAGAAAACCCGCTCAGGACACGTCCAAACCCGCTCAGGATACCAGCAAACCTGCTCAGGGCACCGCTGTCCCTAAACAGGACACCGCTGCAAAACCCAAACAGGACACAGGCCTGATCCTGCCGCCGGACGACGCTACGATAAAAAAAGAAATAGGGCAGTTTACGCTCAAGGGCCTCGTGAAAGACGATAAAGGCACGCCCGTTCCCGGTGCGCTCATCCGTAACAAAACGGCCGGCACCAACGCGCAGTCCGGTCCCGATGGCAAATTCACTGTCAAAGCGAAACAAAACGACACCATCACGATAACTTCACCAACGTTCGGAGACCAGACGATCATCGTGGAGAAGAAAGAACCGCTGACAATTACGCTCACCCCTGTAAATGCCAACAAAAAAGTATTGGGAGAAGTAGTGGTCACCGCCCTCGGTATCAAGAAAAACCCACGCTCCGTAGGTTATGCCATGCAGGAAGTAAGCGGCAGCTCCGTTCAGGAAGCCAAAGAGGTGAACTTCGTCAACGCCCTCACCGGTAAAGTGCCGGGCGTACAAATCAATACCAACACCGGCTCCATGGGCGGCTCCTCTAAAATCACCATCCGTGGCGTAAAGTCCATCCTCGGTGATAACAACGCCTTCTTCGTGATAGACGGTGTGCCCATGCAAAACAACAGCACCAACGACGCAGGACAGCTCAACGGCGGCGGTGGTTACGACTTCGGCAGCCCGCTGCAGGACATCAATCCGGAGGATATTGAAAATATCTCCGTATTGAAAGGCGCTGCCGCCACCGCCCTCTACGGCAGCCGCGGCGCCAACGGCGTGATGCTGATCACCACCAAAAAACGCCCGGACGCGGAAAAAGGCATCGGTGTCACCTACAGCCTCAACGCACAGATCGATCAGGTGTACAAACTGCCTACCTACCAGAATATGTACGGCGGTGGCGCAAGCCCCCGGTTCGATACCCTCTATTACAACGAACACCCGGAAGCCTTCCTCAACGAAAAAAGCGCTGCATATGATGATAATAACGGCAAAGGCCGCTATGACCTGATGCCGCAGTACTATGAAGATGCTTCCTGGGGCCCGCGCCTGGACGGCCGCCTCGTACGCCACTACTGGTCATGGGACAAAGACAAGGGCAACCCGCTCTTCGGTCAGACAGCCCCCTGGGCAGCCCATCCCAACAACGTGAAGGATTTCTACCGCACCGGCTTTACCCTGACGAACAATATCTCCATGGCCGGCAGCAACGATAAAGGCGGCTTCCGCCTGTCCTACGGCAATATGAACCAGAGCTTCGTGCTGCCAAATGCCACCACCAGCCGTAACAACCTGTCGTTCAACGGTAACTATGAAGTGACCAAAGGCGTAAGAGCGGTAGCTTCCGTGAACTACGTAGGACTGAAAGCCAAAGGCCGCCCCGGCACCGGCTTTACCGGCCCCAACCCGGCCCTGCAGTTCACCATGTTCGGCCAGCGCCAGCTCGATATCGAAAAAGAAAAAAACTATAAATACAGCGACGGCTCCCAGATCACCTGGAACCGCAAATCCTGGGACGACCCCGCGGTTCAGTTCAGCAACGGCCCCTACTGGAACCGTTACATGGACTATGAAACTGACAGCCGTAACCGCCTCTTCGGCTACGCCGGCGTAGACATCGACGCCAACAAATGGCTCTCCTTCACCGGCCGCGTATTCATGGACGATTACAACACCCTCGAAGAAGAAAGGACCGCCAAAGACTATCTCATCGGCGGATACATCAAAAGGGTGCGCACCTCCCGCGAAATGAACTACCAGGTGACTGCCGATATCAAAAAAGACTTTGGCAAGGAATTCCAGCTGAATGCCAGCGTAGGCGGTAACATTATGCACCGCAAATGGACCACCACCGGCGGCAGCACCCAACAGGGCCTGCTGGTAAAAGACGTGTATAACCTGAACAACTCCGTACAACCGGCTAAAATCATCGATGAGTTCTACGAAAAACAAATCAACTCCGTATTCGCTACCGCCAATCTCGGGTATAAGAACATGCTGTTCCTTGACCTCACCGGCCGCAGCGACTGGAGCTCCACGCTGCTGAGCGGTAACAACCAGTACTTCTACCCATCAGCATCCCTGTCTTTCGTGTTCTCCGACCTGCTGAAAGAATGGAAATGGCTCACCTTCGGTAAAGTAAGAGGAAGCCTCGCTGCCGTAGGTAACGACGCCGATCCTTACCGGATCTACGATACCTACGAGTTCCAGCCGCCTTTCGGCAACTACCCGGTCACACAGGCTTCCGGCACTAAATACACCAGGGACCTGAAACCGGAACGCACCACAGAAATAGAAACCGGCGTAGAACTGAAATTCCTGGACAATCGTATAGGCGTAGACTTTACCTACTACCGCCGCAGGACCAAAGATCAGCTGATCTACCTGTCCCTCCCGGCTGCTACCGGCTATACCACCGCCTATGCCAACGGCGGGGAAGTGGAAAACAAGGGTATAGAAATTGGCCTCAACCTGAATCCCATCCGCCTGAAAAACGGCTTCCGCTGGGATATCAACGCCAACCTGGCCCGCAACCGCAACAAGCTGATCAGCATGAACATTGACCAGTACAATACAGACCTTCCTGTGTATCTCATCGGCACCGACCGCCGTACACAGAAAGTATCTGTGGTAGCCATGGTAGGCCAGCCGCTGGGTACGCTCATCGGTACTGACTACACCTACCTGAACGGAGAAAAAGTGGTAGACGCCGCCGGCCACTATGTACCCACCACCAAGAGCGTTCCGCTGGGTAATGCCTATCCGGATTATGTAGGCGGTGTGACCAACACCTTCACTTATAAAGGCATCTACCTGTCTGCCCTGGTGGACTTCCAGCATGGCGGCAGCTTCTTCTCCTACACCAACCTGTACGGAGAGAAATCAGGCCTGCTGCAAACTACCGTGGAAAACAATATCCGCGAAAATGGTATCGTCGTACCGGGCGTAACAGCGGACGGTCACCCCAATACGGTTAAAATCACCGCGCAGGACCACTTCGCCGCCAATGGCGGCAATGTGATCAGCCGCGCCAACATGTACGACGCCAGCTATATCTACCTGAGAGAAGCAAAAATCGGCTATAACCTGCCGGAATCATGGTACAAAAAGATCGGCGCCCAGAGCGCCCGTCTCTCCCTGTATGGCCGTAACCTGTGGCTGATCAAGTCCAACGCGCCTAACGTGGACCCTGCCAATATCCTCAACTCCTCTTCCAACATACAGGGGATTGAAGGAGGAGCACTGCCTTCGCTGCGTTCCTATGGTTTAAACCTGAATGTATCATTCTAAAATTTGTGAAGATGACCAACAAGATTTTAAAATATAGCTCCGCTTTACTGCTGTTGGCCGCCATGGCGTTCACCGGCTGTAAAAAGCTCGACGATATCAATCACGACCCAACCAAACCCACCACTGCGGAACCGCAGTACCTGCTGGCCGGCTCCCAGAAGGCTGCCATGGACGTGCTGTACAGCGGTCTGCAGAACGGGTACATCGCCATGCACTACGCCCAGTACTGGTCTGCCAACTCCCGCACGGACGACAGCCGCTATAAACTGGATGAGGGTAACAACTCCACCATGTGGAACAATCTCTACCGTATTTCGCTGAACAATCTGCAAACCATTGTACGGCAAAATGCCACCAAACCCGCTACGCCGGAACTGGCGGTCCAGACAGCCATCGCCCGCGTTTCATCCTGCTGGATCTACCAGATACTGGCCGATGCCTATGGCAATGTGCCTTATTCCAAAACGTTCCAGCTGGATGGCGGCAACCTGAAACCCGCCTACGACGATGCCAAAGGCATCTATGGCCATCTGCTCGATACCCTTCAGGCTCAGATCGCCATATTCGACGCCAATAAAGGCGTAACCGCTACCGGTGATGTGATCTACAATGGCGCCTCCGAGAAATGGGCCAAACTGGCGCATTCCCTGATGCTCCGCATCGCCATACGCATGGCCGACGCGGACGGCGCCAAAGCCAAACAGATCATCGAAGCTCACTACCAGCTGGCATTCACCAGCAACGACGACAATGCCCAGTTCACCTACCTGAACGCAGCACCGAATAAATTCCCCTTCAACGATTCCGAAAGGGAAATTCCTGACTTCTTTGTCAGCGGCACCATGGTAGACTACATGCAGGCTACCGGCGATCCCAGGTTGCCGATCTACGCCCGTCCGTCCAAAGACGACAAAGCACTCAAAGGCATGCCGTATGGCTGGGCCAGCGCCGACGCCACCAGACCTGCACCGGGCCGTTTTTCCTACCCCGGCACGCAGATCTACAGCGCTACCATGCCCGGTATCCTGATGAACTACGCTGAAGTTGAATTCATCCTGGCAGAAGCCGCCGCACGCGGCATGAGCGTGGGTGAAGCGTCTACCCACTACGTGAATGGTATCAAAGCCTCCATCGACTACTGGAAAAAACTGACCAATAACACCTCCATTACAGACGCTGCTGTTGACAAGTTCGTGGGAGCGGTGCCCTACAATGCAGCCGACTGGCGCAACGTGATCGGCACCCAGAAATGGCTGGCGCTGTATCCGCAGGGCTTCCAGGGCTGGTTTGAAAGGACCAGGCTCAATTTCAAAAAACCGGGTGGTCAGGCGCTGTTCATCGCTCCTGTATCAGGCAGCATGGACCAGTCGGCCCCCTTCGTACCATACCGCCTCACTTACCTCGTTACCGAACAGGCACAAAACCAGGCCGCGTATAACGACGCTGCCAAAGCCATCGGTGGCGACCTGAAAGGCACCAGGCTGTGGTATAACAAATTTTAAGACATAAGCACTCAACTAAAACAATCAACCGGCGCCTGCTTCTGCAGGCGCCTTTTTTATGCCCTTTGTTGACAAAATGCTACCGGCCAACGGTGCCCCCTCTTTCATCTTTTTTAAATATCAACATCAAAAAATTCGTAAATGATGATTCTGCCTTATCTTTAAGCCCCCCTATAGTAAGTTTTAAGCAATTTTATGAAGAATGTACTGTTATTAATGGCTGTACTGGCATTGTCACGCTATGCCGCAGCCCAAGAGACTACGCATGCCTATCAGCACTGGTACACTTATTTTGGGAATGTAAAAATCAATCAGCGCTGGTCAGTCCCCTTCGATATACAGGGACGTATCCGCGATGGCATCAGCAACAAAGGACAGCTGCTGATGAGGGCAGGACTGCAATATGCCATTACGTCGCAACACCAGGTGCTACTGGGGTATGCCTTCGTGCCCACCTATAACAGCATCAGCAATACCTGGCTGCCGGAACACCGGATTTTTGAACAATACATCTACAAAGCACCTAAAATTGATATGACACATCGTTTCCGGCTGGAGCAACGCTGGGTGGCCCAACCCAACAGTCCCGACGCCCATGCAGCCATCGGAGACTGGAAATATGGCAACCGCCTGCGTTATTTTAACCGGACCCAGCTCAATATCCGGCACAAGCAGCAGTCCACCCGCTTTTATGTGGCCTTACAGGATGAAATATTCCTAAACCTGTGGGGAAATGATATCAGTAACCTTTTCTATGATCAAAACCGCTTTCTGGCAGCGTTTGGCTATAAGTTCAACGGTTCCCTGAAAGCCGATATCGGCTATATGAACCAGTTCGTACAGGGAGGAAATGGCGCACGGAGCATGAACCATATCCTGCACTTTGCTGTCTTTCAACAACTGTAACCGTGAATACATGAAACTGTGAATTATGTATTCACAGTTTCTGCCATATCCTTAAATCCCAGGTACGCGTCTTCCGTTTTAAAGGCGCTGATGGGGATCAGGAAAAAGGTCTTTTTATCGCGATAGAGGAAGAAAAATTTTTTGGTTTCCACCACTCTGGAGAAATGACGCCAGCTGATCGCACGTTCATGATCGCTGGAGCGGGTGGATATCCGGATGCCCTCTTCAGAGTAGCGGAGATGAATATCGTCCTTGAAGGTAGCGGCTTTGTTGTAGATGGAAATGGGGAGGAGATACCAGAAAACGAGCCCCAGCAGCAATACCATGATGGTAATACCTGAAAGGGCGCCAGGCGTGACCAGATTAAAGACATATCCGGCAATAGTGGCCAGCAGGAGGATAACGAGGGTGTTGCGGAACACCTTTATTTCTCCCCGGTGCAGAAAATGATAGCGTAATGCGTGTAACACATCTCCTTTGTTATAACTAAACTCTAACTGCATTAGGCGCCTGACAAAACGATTTTTATCTGTTTACGGAAATCGACATAGGATTATCCATTTCATCACGTACAGTAACAGGTGCTTCTTTCTTACGGTTACGCTTCAGGGTGGAGAGGTACTCCTCATTGAAGCCCGGAAAGTTTTTCTTGATGAAAAGGAAATATTGTTGCAAGGTCTTCGGGTCCACTTTAAAAGGGAACACCATCTCCTTACCACTTCCTTTCAGGAAGTCGTTGGTGTTTATTTTAGTTTCGTTTTGTAAATACCATTTGTATAGGTCCACAATAGCTTTTTCCAACTCTGCTTCATCTACTTTCTCCGTTGTCTCTACCCGGGGGAATAATAACACAAAGTCTTCTACCCTTACAGGCTTGGATTTGTCGTTGTTTTTGGCATTATTACGGTTATCGTTGTTATCACCGTTTTTATCTCCATTGTTGTCTTTCTCCTTGTCTTTGTCCCCGTTCTTGAAACCGGTGCTGGTATTGTCTCCGTTACCATTCCCGTTACCAGTGTTGGCATTTGCTGATGTGGCTGCGGCCAAAACTACCAACAGCATGAACAACAGCTTTGTCATAAGGCATCCAATTTTTCGAGTCTTAAAAATACAATTATATTCCGAGATTTCTAACCCTGAAAAAAAATACGTAGAACCACGTACCCTAAAAAAACAAAAGCAATGGACGAACCATTGCTTTCGAGAGTCATTTACAGTGCATGATGAATCATGCGGTGTAGGAATATTTGGTTTTTCATAGGACAGTAACCATAATAAAAATTAATACAATAACAAATATAATAAAATTATATGGTGACAGAAGGAGAAGTCTAAAAATTAAATAATTTTTAATATGAGATCGAAAAATCTCAGAAATGAAAAATTAAAGCCTTGAAATTAGATAAAATAAAATATAAGATTTCCCTGCGTCGGGAGAAGAGGAGAGAAGTAACTGGGAATGGTTCCCAAAAAACCAGGGTTTTAAAAAAAAGTAAGGGCGCCTAGAAAAGCGCCCTCAATTTGTTACTATCCTATGAAAACCCTATTTGAATACAAAGATAAGTGCATGTTATTTTTCTTTGAAATTTTAAAGGCACAATAACATCTCGTTAACAAGAGTTGCAACATCGAATCAGCTACAACCCATGCTGTTACCGCAATTCAGGCATTTGTAACATGTGCCTGACCGCACGGTGATATGCCCGCAAACGTTACAGGCAGGGGCATCCCGCTGCATGCTGCGTAAGTAATCCTGTGTGCTGCTTTCACTCTGATGCGCTGCAATCGCTTGCTGTTTGGGCGTTTTGGAAGTATTGGCTGGTTGCCCGTTGCCTACAGTTACACGCATACCGGATAAAGACGGCGGTTCTCCCGGCTCCTCCTCGTCCTCTTCACCTGTATTACCTGGTGCATCCAATATATGCACCAGGTCAGTACGCCCCAGGTATTCATATCCCAATACCCGGAAAACATAATCTACCAGCGATGTGGCTGACTTAATGTTCGGATGGTCCACCATACCGGCAGGCTCAAACCGCGTGAAAACAAACTTGTCCACAAACTCCTCCAACGGAACACCATACTGCAATCCTACGGAAACAGCTATGGCAAAGCAGTTCATCATACTCCGCAAAGTAGATCCTTCTTTGGCGAGATCAATGAATATCTCTCCCAGCGTACCATCATTGTATTCGCCGGTACGCAGGAAAATAGCCTGTCCGCCTACTTTCGCTTTCTGTGTGAAGCCACCCCGCTTCGACGGTAGCGTTTTACGCTCCACAATACGGGACAACTGCCGCTTCAGCGTCGTGTCCTTGCTGGCCATCATCCGCCGGTTCACTTCTTCCAGCAACTCATCGATAGTGGCCTGCTCCAGGTCGGGCAACTGTACAGCACCCGCCGTTATCGCCGGCGCCGCATCCGCTTTTTTCTTCTTCTCACTCTTATTACTCAGCGGCTGACTAAGTTTGCTGCCATCGCGGTAAAGCGCACAGGCCTTGAGGCCCAGCTCCCAGCTCAGCATATACGCATCTGCTATTTCATCTACTTCCGCTTCATGCGGCAGATTAATGGTTTTTGAAATAGCCCCGGAAATAAAAGGTTGTGCCGCCGCCATCATCCGTATATGTCCGTGCGGATGAATATACCGCTGCCCGTGCCTGCCACACTTATTCGCACAGTCAAACACCGGCAGATGCGCTTCCTGAAGATAAGGAGCCCCCTCTACCGTCATAGTGCCACACACATAATCATTAGCCGCTTCTATCTCTGCATCCTGGAATCCGAGCGCATGCAGCAGGCTGAAATCGAGATTAAAATACTGCTCCGGTACAAAGCCCAGCCTTTGCAGACAGGCTTCCCCGAGCGTATATACGTTAAACACAAAAGAGATGTCGAAAGAAGAAACCACCGCGGTATCCAGCTTTTTCAACTCTTCGGCAATGAAACCTTTTTCACTGAGCGACTGATGATTGATGTACGGCGCGCCGGCAAAAGAACCGGTGCCCTTCGCATAATCCACGATCGCCTTGATCTCATGCGGCTGATAACCCATATGCTGCAAGGCGGTGGGAATAGACTGGTTGATGATCTTAAAATATCCGCCGCCGGACAATTTCTTGAACTTCACCAGCGCAAAATCAGGCTCCACGCCAGTCGTATCGCAATCCATCACCAGCCCGATAGTACCGGTCGGCGCTATCACCGTCGTTTGTGCGTTCCTGTAACCATGCTTTTCACCAGCCTGCACTGCTTCATCCCAGGCCCTTGTTGCGGCTTTCAACAGGTAATCGGGACAATACCGCGCATTGATGCCACGAGGTGAAATTTCGAGCCCTTCATATGCTTCAGCGGCATCGTAGGCCGCTGCCCGGTGATTACGCATCACCCGCAGCATGTCTTCCCTGTTTTCTGCATACCGCGGAAATGCTCCCAGGCAGGAGGCCAGTTCAGCGGAAGTCTGATAAGCCACGCCGGTCATGATCGCCGTAATAGCGCCGGCAATGCCCCTCGCTTCTTCGCTGTCATAAGCGATACCGCTCACCATCAGCATAGAGCCGAGGTTCGCATAACCCAGCCCCAGCGTACGATAATCATAACTAAGCTGTGCCACTTCTTTAGAAGGGAACTGCGCCATCAGCACGGAGATCTCCAGCACCGTGGTCCACAGCCGCACAGTATATTCAAACCCCGGCACGTCAAACAGGCTCTTTTCTTCGTCAAAAAACCGCCTCAGGTTCACCGATGCCAGGTTACAGGCGGTATTATCCAGGAACATGTACTCGGAACAGGGATTGGAAGCGTTGATACGGCCTCCCTGCGGACAGGTATGCCACTCGTTGATAGTGGTATCGTACTGGGTGCCCGGATCTGCGCAACGCCACGCGGCATAGGCGATCTGGTCCCACAGCTCCCGCGCTTTGACCGTCTTCACGGCTTTGCCGGTGGTACGGGCTATCAGGTCCCAGTCCCCCTCGGCAGCCAGCTGCCGGAAAAAGCTGTTGGGGATACGAACGGAATTATTGGAGTTCTGCCCGGATACCGTCCGGTAAGCCTCCCCCTCATAATCGGCGGAATAGCCGGCGGCAATCAGCGCCGCCACCTTTTTCTCTTCTTCTACCTTCCAGTTAATGAAGTCCAGCACCTCCGGATGGTCCAGGTCCAGGCACACCATTTTAGCCGCACGGCGGGTAGTACCGCCTGACTTGATGGCGCCGGCCGCCCGGTCGCCGATTTTCAGAAAACTCATCAGGCCGCTGGAAGTGCCGCCACCACTCAGTTTCTCACCTTCTCCCCGGATATGCGAAAAATTGGTACCTACACCGGAACCGTATTTGAAAATACGGGCTTCCCGCATCCAGAGGTCCATAATGCCACCATCGCCCACCAGGTCGTCTTCCACACTGAGAATAAAACAGGCATGTGGCTGGGGCCGCTCATAGGCAGAGGTCGATTTTTCCAGTTGACCCGTATTTTGCTCCACATAATAATGCCCCTGCGGTTTACCCTTGATGCCATAGCTCTCATACAGGCCGGAATTGAACCATTGAGGAGAATTGGGCACGCATGCCTGGTTCAGCATGCTATATACCAGCTCGTCATAAAATGTCTGTGCGTCTGCTTCCGACGCGAAATAACCGTAACGTTCGCCCCAGGCACGCCAGCAATTGGCCATACGATGTACCACCTGCTTCACCGATGTTTCACGGCCCAGACTGCCATCTTCCTGTGGTACGCCCGCCTTGCGGAAATACTTTTGTGCCAGGATATCTGTCGCAATCTGCGACCATCCCCGAGGCACCTCTACATTGTTCATCTCAAATACCACATCCCCACCGGGGTTACGGATCACCGAAGAGCGGAGGTCATACTCAAACTGTTCATACGGACGCATCCCTTCTTTGGTAAAGAACCGGGAGAAGGCCATGCCACGCTTGCTGCTTGCTGGATTTTTCATACCCAAAATTTTTCCAGGATTAAAAGAATATATGAAAGGGGGGTATTCTAAAATTAGTTTTTAAATGCCTCGGACAACCGGATTATTTTGCACAACTTGTGGATAATTGTATCAACACTTTCCGGACAGGATTGTTATACACCAGACTGATAACATAAAATCCGGCTTAAAATTTGTCGTTACTCAAATTTACCTGTGTGGATGCGTCTTGTAATGCCATAGGTATCATGAAGTTCATGAATAGAAAATGAATTACATGCATATTTATTTAGCATTGTGGGTTATTAATAAAAATATTATACATTTGCGACAACCGGAACAATGCGCTATTGATGTACAATAAAATATACACTTCGTTCATCGAAAGAAAGGCTAGGAAAGAAAAGGCATTCGCGGTTTTAATTGATCCGGATAAGGTAACGCCTGCTGGTATCATTGAACTTGCCGCGAAATGTACCGCTGCCAAAGTAGATTATATCTTCCTTGGCGGCAGTCTGGTCATCACCAACCATCTGGATGAATGCGTGCAACAATTGAAAGCCAGCTGCGATATTCCTGTTATTTTGTTTCCAGGGAGCCCTTCGCAGGTTTCGAGATATGCAGACGCACTCCTTTATCTTTCCATGATTTCAGGCAGAAACCCTGAATTGTTGATCGGTCAGCACGTAGTATCTGCGGCTGCCGTTAAAAAAAGCCAGTTGGAAGTGATTTCCACCGGCTATATGGTTATTGACGGAGGTGCGCCCACTACCGTTTCTTACATCAGCAACGCCACCCCCATACCTGCCGACAAAGCGGACATTGCCATGTGCACCGCCATGGCAGGGGAGATGCTGGGCATGAAAGTGATCTACATGGATGCCGGCAGCGGCGCCCGCAACCCGATCACGGAAACCATGATCAGCCGGGTAGCCAGCCAGGTGGATGTACCTATCATCGTTGGCGGCGGTATCCGCGACGCTGAAAAAGCTTACCGCAACTGTAAAGCCGGCGCCGATATCATCGTAGTAGGCAACGCCATCGAAAATGATCTCTCCCTCATCAAGGAACTGGCAGACGCAGTACATTCCACTGCACCCATTACTATTTAGAAATTTTTTGATGTACGATTTTTTGATTTTGTCCCTTTTTGCGAAGATTCAAAACAAATTAAAATAAAGAAGAAGACCGAAGCAGCTTTTATGGCTCGCTTCGGTCTTCTTCTTTATCAATTAACGAAATCAAAAAAAATCGTACATCAAAAAATTTCTAACTATTACAGGCTCATCATCTCTTTGAACTTAACTGCCTGACGGCGGCTTACCTCAATCTTCTCACCCCCCTTCATCTCCAACAGCAACCCGCCATTGAAGTAGGTATCGATCTTTTCGATCATTCGCAGGTTGACAATGTGTTTACGGTTGGCCCGGAAAAACACCCGCTCGTCCAGTCGCTCTTCCAGCGCATTCAACGACTTCAGGATCAATGGTTTGTTAGTCTCGAAATACACCCGTGCATAATTGCCTACGCTCTCAAACAGCCGGATTTCCTGCAATTTTACAAACCAGCAGCGGTCCCCGTCTTTCACAAATACCTGATCATTCTCGGACAACAGGGTGCGTATGCCCCCGGAAGCAGCCAGCCGGTCCTTCTCGTCCTGCTGATGCAGCTTATGGATGGCATCCGCCAGCCGCTTGGGCTCCACCGGTTTCAGCAAATAATCCAGCGCATTGTATTCAAACGCCTTCAGCGCATATTCGTCATATGCGGTCGTAAAAATCACCTGCGGCGATTTCTCCAGCTCGGCCAGTAAATCGAAACCCGTTTTGTCGGGCATCTGGATATCCAGGAACAGCAGGTCGGGATGCAGGTTCTCTATCTTCTCGATACCATCCTTCGCGTTCACTGCTTCACCTACCACCACTATCTCCGGGTGGTCTGCCAGCAGTTTTTTCAGCTCACTCCTGGCCAGGCGTTCATCATCTATTATCAATGCTTTTTTCATTGGCAATATGAAGTTTGGTTGATGACAATTTTTTTTAAACATTTAAAGCCATAGCCAGGCAAAACGCCCCGCTATAGCGGCTTCCGAATAACAAGTGCGTCAGAGTAACGGCATCACCACACGCGCTTCCACCGTTGCCTCGTCTTTATTCCTGATATCAAAGGTAGCCCTGTTTCCGAACAAAAGGCTCAACCGTTGCCGGGTGCTCTCCAATCCAAAACCATGGCCGTTTAACACGTTCTTCTCTACCAGTTGCCCGGTATTCTCGATGGTAATTTCATGCTCCATGCCCTTTAACCGCGACGCTATAAATACCGACCCGCCGCTGACCATCCGGGAAATACCATGTTTGATGGCGTTTTCCACCAGCGTCTGCAACATCATGGGCGGCACCTGCAGCTCCAGCGTATCAGGATCTATCTCATACCGTACCTGTAACCGCTCCTCAAAACGGATGTGTTCCAGTGCAAGGTAATCTTTTACAATGTTTAATTCATTTTCCAGGCTAACGGTCTCTACCTTTTCTATCGCCATGGAACTGCGCAGAATGTTGGACAATTCTGTGATCGCTGTCCTGGCCCGCTGCGGATTCTCATCCACCAAAGCCCGAATGCTGTTCAGCGCGTTAAAGATAAAATGAGGGTTCAGCTGTGCTTTAATGGTCTTCAGCTCCAACTCCTTCACCGTGGCCTCCAGCTTCAGCCGGTCTACCTTCGCCGTCCGCGTCCTGTCTACATAATGCCAGACGAAATAAATCACCCACCAGATAAAAGAGATCGCAAAAGAAGACAGATACCCCCTTTCTACCAGTGTCATAAAGAAATTCCCGCCTTTCGGCAGGTTTCCTCCCAGGTAATCTACCAGCAGGTTATTGCCAAAATATAAGGTCTGGTTGGTGCAAATCACCAACAACAGGAAGATAACCAATTGTTTTTCAAAGCTGTAGCTTTCCCATCCTTTAAGTTTATTCAGGAGGGTCCGGAACAGATGGGTAGCAGCAATACCGGAAATGATAAAAATGATCAGATAGACCGTCACCACCGACAGGTCTGCCTTTTTCAAAGTGAAGTTGAAGAATAAAGTGACCAGAAAATACACCGACCATCCCAACAATTGCCCCCACCAATATTTGGATACTTGTTTAAGCATTCATTCAAATTAGTAAACTTCCCCAGTTTACCAAAAATACCTTAAGGCCCTGCCCACCGAAACCTAAATGTTATAAATGGCGAATCAGAACCGGTAAATGGCGAATCCCCTGTACCGAATGGCGGATTAACAGGAATTACGGGGTTTTTCCCGCCAAATGTCGCCGGATAACGCTTATTTTTTAGTAGTTTTGTTTTTAATTAAACCCTGAACCATCAAAACAGTATGAATATCACGGCCGGTTCACTTTTAAGCCAGATAAACTCCCCAGCGGATTTGAGAAAGCTGAGTAAAGATCAGCTGCATCAGGTGTGCGAGGAACTGCGTCAGTACATTATTGACGTGGTAAGTGTACATGGCGGCCACTTTGCCGCCAGCCTGGGTGTGGTGGAGCTCTCAGTAGCCCTCCATTACGTCTTCAACACCCCTTATGACCAACTCGTGTGGGACGTGGGACACCAGGCTTATGGACATAAAATTCTTACCGGCCGGCGCGACGCCTTTCCGACCAACCGGAAATACAAAGGCCTCAGCGGATTTCCTAAAAGAGACGAAAGCGAATACGATACTTTCGGCGTAGGGCACTCTTCTACCTCCATCTCCGCCGCACTGGGCATGGCTATGGCCTCCCATTACAAAGGAGAGCTGGACCGCCAGCACATTGCCGTTATCGGTGATGGCGCGATGACGGCCGGTATGGCGTTCGAAGCGCTCAACCACGCCGGTGTGGCCAATGCCAACGTGCTCATTATCCTCAACGATAACTGCATGTCCATCGACCCCAACGTGGGCGCACTCAAAGAATACCTGACAGACATCACCACGTCCCCCACCTACAACAAGCTGCGGGACGATGTATGGCACCTGCTCGGCAAACTGCCGGTAGGCAAACGCTTCACCCGCGAAATGGCCTCCAAACTGGAAGCCTCCCTCAAAGGCGTAGTGTCCAAATCCAGCAACCTCTTCGAATCACTCCAGTTGCGGTACTTTGGTCCGATAGATGGTCATAATATCACGAAGCTGACCGATACCCTCCAGGACCTGAAAGATATTCCCGGCCCTAAACTGCTGCATATCGTTACCACCAAAGGTAAAGGCTATGCCCTCGCAGAAAAGGACCAGACCACCTGGCATGCGCCGGGTCTCTTTGATAAAATCACCGGTGAAATCTTCAAAAAGCAGGTCGACAGGCCACAACCTCCTAAATACCAGGACGTTTTCGGCCATACCATCATCGAACTGGCAGAGAAAAACGATAAAATCATCGGTATCACGCCCGCCATGCCTTCCGGCTCCTCCCTCAAATTCATGATGGAGAAAATGCCCGACCGCGCCTTCGACGTAGGTATCTGCGAACAACACGCCGTTACCCTCTCCGCCGGTATGGCCACCCAGGGCATGCGCGTGTTCTGCACCATTTACTCCTCTTTCTTCCAACGTGCTTTCGATCAGGCCGTACACGATGTGGCCATCCAGAACCTGCCGGTGATCTTCTGCCTCGACAGGGCAGGCCTGGTAGGAGAAGACGGCCCTACCCACCACGGCGCCTACGATATTGCTTATATGCGCAGTATCCCCAACGTGATCATCAGCGCCCCCATGAACGAAGAAGAGCTGCGTAACCTGATGTACAGCGCCCAACTGGAAGAAAATACCCATCCATATGTGATCCGCTATCCACGCGGACAAGGCGTTATGCCCGAATGGCGTACTCCGTTCAAAGCCATCAAAGCCGGTACCGGCCGCAAAGTCCGCGACGGTAAAGATGTAGCCATCCTGTCCTTCGGTCATGTGGGCAACTTTGTAACGGAAGCCTGCAAAGAACTGATCAGCGACGGGCTGCAACCCGCCCACTACGATCTCCGCTTCGTGAAACCACTGGATGAAGCGATGCTGCATGAGGTGTTCCGCAATTTCAGCAAAGTGATCACCGTGGAAGATGGCGCCATCACCGGTGGCGTAGGCAGCGCTGTAGTGGAATTCATGTCAAAATATAACTACCACGCACAGGTGAAAATGCTCGGCATCCCCGACAAAATCGTGGAACACGGCAAACCGGAAGAACTGTACCGCGAATGCGGCTACGACCCCGCCGGCATCGCCCGCGCCACCCGGGAAATGCTGCGGGAAAAAATCACCGTCACCGTCTGATAACAATATCATTCCCAATAAAAGGAGCGAAGATCCCGCCGGCCATTCAAAGATCCCGGCGTATCTTCGCTCCTTCATTTTTTGTATGCCCGTAACTTAAGCGATATGTATTTGCAATTAAGGATTGTTGATGTAAAGAAAGAAACACCCGGCACCAACACCTACTACCTGGAAAATACCACTCCGGAACCCGTCGTTTACCAGGCCGGACAATTCCTTACGTTCATCATTCAACTTCACCAGAAAGAATATCGCCGTTCCTATTCCTTCAGCTCCACCCCAGGTATCGACCCACTGATGGCTGTCACCATCCGCGAAAAAGAAAACGGGGAAATATCCCGCCACCTGCTGCGTACCTGGAAAACCGGCGATATCGTGACGGCCGTAGAACCGTCCGGCAGGTTCACCTTTGAACCGTCGCCCGACGAACGCGATATCTTCCTGCTCGCCGCAGGCAGCGGTATTACACCAGTGTTTTCCCTGCTGAAACAAATACTCAGGGACGAACCCGCCGCCAAAATTACCCTCATCTACAGCAACAGCACCCCGGAAAGGACCATTTTCTACGAACAACTGCGGAAGCTGGAGCAACAGCATCCCCGCCGCCTCAACATCCTCTTCCTCTTCAGCAACGACCCGGACAGCCACCACGCCTACCGCAGGCTCAATAATATCCTGTTGGAACTGCTGGTCAACGAGCATCTGCTGTATCACAAAGACGCCACACAGTTCTTCCTTTGCGGCCCTCCGGAATATATGCGCATGATCCTGCTTACGCTGCATTTTATGGGTTTTAAAGACGCCCAGTTGCATAAGGAAAACTTCGTCATCACCACCGAAGCCAAACTGGCCAGGACCACCATCCCCTCAGATGATACTCCCCGGGAGGTGAACATCCTGCTGCGTAATGAGCACTATACGCTGACCGTGCCTGCCAACCAAACCATCCTCAGCTATGCGCTGGAACATGATGTACCGCTGCCTTACAGCTGCAAAGGCGGGGTATGTGGCTCCTGCACCGCCCAATGCACCAGCGGAAAGGTATGGATGTCTGTCAATGAAGTACTGACCGATAAGGAACTGGCGGAAGGACTTATCCTCACCTGCGTAGGTTATCCCGCCAGTGAAAAAGTGGACATCGAATTATAGATAATCAAAATGTAAATAGTTTTATTAATCATACCACTCTGATTATTATTTTTTACATGCGACTATTTTCATTAAATTTTAGCAAATTCGAGAAATGCAACGCTCCCCGATTAAGATGGCAGGTTTGTGTTTGCTTTTTGTAATCATTATTATCAATGGTTATCTCCTTACCGGAAGCGAATCATCCACTCAAAAAACCTGGCTTATTCTCAATGAAACTGTACTGTGCAGCGCCTTTGTGCTGTTAACCGCCACGCTTATACGCAGACAACCGGTTTCACAGTTCGAAAATCTCTACATCAATCATCCCATCCCCATGTGGATCTATGAAAAGGACACCCTCCGTTTTCTGTTCGTGAACGAGGCAGCCTGCAAAAAATACGGCTATACACGTCGCGAATTCCTGACCCTCACGATCAAAGACATAAGGGAAAATGAAGAGCTCGACGCGTTGATGGACAATGTCCGGGAACGCTGCAACGGCTCCGAATACCGGGGTATCTGGAAACATCGCCGTAAAAACGGCGAGAATTTCTTTGTGGAGATCTATGCGCACTCCGCCTTCTACGAAGGCAAAGAAGCCCGCTTTATCATGGCGAAAGATGTGGATGAACAGGTACGCACCGCTAAAGAAGCACATCAGCTGGGCATCCGGTATGAACTGCTGGCGCAGGCCACCAACGACGCCCTCTATGACCGCAATCTCATTACCAACGAAGTGCTCTGGAAACACGGACTGGAAAGTATGTTTCAGCATCCCACCCAACCGGACACCGACCTGTTTGTATGGTGGAAATCCAATGTCCATCCGGCAGACGGTCCCACTGTGATGAGTTCCCTAGATACCTGCCTGCAAAACAGGAACAGCTCCTGGTCGCAGCAATACCGCTTCCGCTGCTCCGACGGCACCTTCAAATACGTGGTGGACCGGGCGTTCATCATCTATGAAAACGACCAGCCCACCCGCATGATTGGCATCGTACAGGATATTGACCAGTACGTAAAACAGGCTGTACGCCTGGAAAAACAAAATAAAACCCTGAGGGAAATCGCCTGGATCAACTCACATGAAATACGCAGGCCGGTGGTATCCATCCTAAGTATCACCAACCTGTTTGATAAAAGCAATCAGGATGTGCATCTCAATTCCCGGCTAATGGAATGGCTGCACCAATCCACCAGGCAGTTGGATGAAATCATTCACAAGATTGAACATAAGGTGAAAAACATCGAATAATACCGGCTACAGTTCACTGTCCATAAAATGGTTGAAATCTGCTTTCAGCTCCATAAATAGTTTCTGGAAAACCTCCATGCGGTTGGACATGGTATCGTAGTCACAAACGGGCCGGTCGTCGTGGATAACCGTGGGTGACTGGGCCGAGAGTTTTTTGGCACATTGTTTAAGATCGTGGAACATCTCGTCGGCAACTTCCCGCTGTCTTAATAAACGGTTCTCAAAATGTTCGACATTGGTCATCACTTCCCGGGGCGCAGAACTGAGGGCTATTTGTTCCAGGCGCTCCCGCATCATTTTTACATCTTCTCTTACTTCGTTTACTTCTTCTTTCCAGGAATTGATCTGTTCTGTCAGATCTGTTGGCTGTGTTGTAATTTCCATGGTGTATTGATTTAGCCATTAACAATAATGATTCATCATTACCCAAGCAGTTTTTCCGATATCCACTTAGCAGTATATATCCTGTCACTGTTAACAAAGATCCGCTTCTAAGGTACAACCTTTTTCAATGCCCCCCTCACAACTTTCGCGGTTCTTCCGGTATTGTTTATAAATATCTGCCGAACTCGGGAAACCACGCCATCGCCTCCAGGATACCGCCTGTACCGATGCGGCCGGCTTGCAGCACATTGCGCATTCCCACCGTGCGGGCCAGCAGCTCCGGTTCAGCACCGCCCACCACTACGCCTTTGAATCCTATCTCATACATAGTATAATCATTCATCGTATCTCCCGCCACCAGCACCTCATGATGCGGCAACGACAGCACTCCTAACAGTTGCTGCAGCGTATTCCCCTTGTTGACACCGCGGGGAAGAATATCCAGGTACTTTCCGGCAGACAGTACCAGGTCGCAATGCAACGATTCCGCAATTTCGCGCGCCGTGTCAATATCTGTAGCATCATCGTAATAATAAGAGCAACGATACTGCTGGTGCGCATCCTGATGCAACAGTCCCTTCACCGCTTTCAGCTGCTCCCGTACATGATCACCGGGCCACAGCCTGGCAATGTCCGACTGTACAGGCTCTACCGATATCAGCGAAGCCAGGTGCGTTACCGTGGCGCCCACGTCACAAATAATATATTCCGGACGGGGAAGATATGGATCTTCCAGTAAAGCCAGCACACTACGTATACCCCTTCCCGTTACAAATACCAGTTGAATGTCTTCCCTGATGCGGACCAGCTCGTATAGCTGTTCTTTGTCAGCCGCGGAGCCGGCCAGAAATGTTCCGTCAAGATCTGTTGCTAATAACATTTTGATGATTATCGGTTAGCTGGTTAATATAAACAGTTTGTGTGGGAAATGCAAATTCAATGTCTTCCTTCTGAAAAATTTCAAACAACTGTAGGTTGATAGCCTGCTGCCTGTCCATGTAAAGACCGTAATCACCGGCCAATATAAAATAAACATTCTCAAATTCCAGACTGGAATCAGCAAAATTCAGAAAATGAGACCTGTCGAATGCGGTATCCGGCAACCCGGTAATAATTTGTTTTACCATCTCCGGTATACGCGCCAGCTTCGCGGCCGGAGTATCATACGTAACGCCAAATTTGAAAACAATCCTGCGCTTCTCCATGCGCTTGTAATTATGCACACGGGAATTAGTCAGATCTGTATTGGAGAACACCAGTTGCTCTCCGCTGATACTGCGCAGCCGTGTGGTTTTTATTCCAATATATTCAACGGTGCCTGATTTGTCCTGTACCACAATAAAATCTCCAATTTCAAAAGGCCTGTCAAAGAAAATCACAAAATAACTAAAGAGATCTCCCAGGATCGTCTGTGCGGCCAATGCGATGGCGATACCGCCAATCCCAAGCCCTGCCACAAATGTGGTTACATTTACCCCCCAGTTATCCAACAGAAACAGCAACCCTACAATCCATATCAGCGCAGATACCAATATCATAATCCCTTTTACCTGCTTGGTTTTTTCTTCTCCTCTTTCCTGTTTTCGCAGAAAGTTGGTAAAAACATACATCACCACGGCAGAAATCAGGCGCACCGAAACAACCATCACACAAACAGAAAAGAAAATATGGAGCCATTTGGCGGGCGTGGGTTGGATGGCCAGATTTTGCAGGCTTGCGTACAATGCCCCCACATACAATAACGGCATCAATGAACGTTCAATACCCCTTATGATCAAATCATCCGTTTTCCCCGGAGTGCTATCAGCCCATTTTTTCAATTTTTTTAATAACAGATTTTTGAATATCAGGATCAGCAATACCAGTATAACTAACACTCCAATGGCTATCAGATACTGCTGAACGGTGTTTCCCCAATACTTTTCAGTTAAAAATGAATTCATAATCAATGGTTTACAATATTTAATAAAATAACAAAGAGACCGTCTTTCCGGCGGTCTCTTGTATATATTAATAATATAAAGAAGCGGAAAATTAATGCAGCATAGGCACATCTATCAGCAAAAACGTTGCCGGTTTCACCACTTCCACTGTTACTTTTTCGTAATCAGATAAGCCAATGGCATCGCGCGTTTGCAATACTTCCTCTGCTACTTTTACTTCTCCGCTGAGGAGGAACAGGTAACTGCCAATACCCGCTTGCTTCGGCGTCAGCTCCACTTTTTGCCCCGCTTCAAAATCACCGAGAGAAAACCAGGCATCCTGGTGAAGATGCAGCGCCTGCTGTTGGTCGCCATCCGGCGCCACCACCACCTGCAAAGCATTATGGCGGGCAGCAGGATCAAAAGTACGTTGATCATAACGCGGAGTGATATTCCTTTCTTTCGGGAACACCCATATCTGCAGGAAGCTCACATCTTCCGTTTTGGAAGCATTGAATTCGGAGTGCACGATACCACTGCCGGCGCTCATCACCTGTACGTCGTTTTTCTGTATCACGCCCCTGGTACCGGTATTATCGCGGTGCTCCAGGCTGCCGTCCAGCACAATGGAAACGATCTCCATATTGTCGTGCGGGTGCGCACCAAAGCCCATACCACCTTTTACCTGGTCATCGTTCAGCACGCGTAATGCGCCGAAATGAATTTTGTCGGGATTGTAATAATTAGCGAAGCTGAAAGAATGATGACTTTTCAGCCAGCCATGGTTAGCGTATCCTCTCTCGTCTGCACGTTGTATAATCTTTTTCATAGCTATTGTTCTCCTTGTTTTTACGCTACAAAGGTCGGTATAAAGGGAGGGGAATAAAATGGATGATCTGTTGAAAAACGTGGACAAAAAAAATGCAGCGGATAACCGCTGCATTTCCCATAAAATCTATTGAACAATGGTTATACCAGTACGGCATCCATGGTGATGTTGGTGTTCAGCAGTTTGCTGATAGGGCAGTTGGCTTTTGCATCTGCCGCCATTTCAGCGAACTTGGCAGCATCCAGGCCGGGAACGCTGGCTTTTACTTCCAGGTGGCTGGAGGTAATAGCGCCGTTTTCCAGGGTGATAGTGCATTTGGTGTCGATGTTACCCGGAGTTAAACCGGCACCGGAGATCACGAAGCTCAGTTTCATGGTGAAACAACCGGCATGGGCTGCAGCAACCAGTTCTTCCGGATTGGTGCCTACACCTTCCTCAAAACGGCTGCTGTAGGAGTATTGGGTACTGTTCAATACGGTTGACTGGGAAGTAACGGTACCTTTACCTTCTTTACCTGTGCCTTGCCAGTTGGCAGTTGCAAATCTTTTCATGTTAATATACTTTAAATAATTTGAGGTGATTAATCTGTGTAGAGGCCCCAAATTACAAAAATAAACAGGATTATCATGATCAAAAAAATAACCCGGCGGGATTCCGCCGGGTTATGACAATCTCTCATGGTTCTTCTTATAGCTCTTCGTTCATCGGGTGAATCAGCTGTAATCCTATCGGTCACATTTAAATAACTTCCACAAATTCAGCGATTGGTTTTCTCACTTTCTTCGCATACTGCATGGTATCTTCTTCCGCTCTGAAACCAATGGCTGCAATCACTACAGTCGCCAGTCCTTTATCCTTGAGTCCTAAAATTTCGTCGTATTGGGCAGCATCGAAACCTTCTATCGGACAGGCATCGATACCCTCGGCAGCGGCGGCCGTCAATAAGGTGCCCAGTGCCAGGTAGGCCTGCTTGGAGGTCCACGCGGCAGCACCTGCTGCATCCAGCCTGTTTACCGTACCTTTCATTACCCCGGCGAAGCCGGCAAGGTCTTCCGGATTGATATTACGCGTAGCGGCTATATTATTCGTATAATCGTCTACGTGGGATTCATTCAGGTCGCTCACCCGGGCAAACACTACCAGTTGCGAGGCATCTGTGATCTGTGGCTGGTTCCAGGAAGCAGCCCTCAGTCTTTCCCTGATGGCCGGATTTTCAACGATCAGCACCTTGTAAGGCTGCAAGCCGTAAGAAGAAGCCGACAACCGGGTGGCTGTAGTCAGCCTGTCCAACTGGGCAGCTGTCAGTTTCTTCGCGGGGTCAAACTTCTTCACAGCATAACGCCATTCCAGTTTTTGTATAATATCCATCATCGTTCTTTTTATGCTTGTTTGATCATTTGTACGCTGGCCAGCAGTTTCACTTCATCGCTCAGCAATACGCCGCCTGTTTCCGTGGTAGCGTGGAAAGTAAGACCAAAATCCTTACGGTTGATTTTACCGCTCAACTCGAAGCCTGCTTTGGTTTGACCCCAGGGGTCCACTACTTCACCGCCAAATTCTACTTTCAGTTCTACCGGGCGGGTGTTGTAGCGGATGGTGAGGTCACCGATCAGTTTATATGTTTCATCATCGATCTTTTTCACTTCTTTCGAAACGAACTGCAATTTGGGATACCGGGCAGCGTCAAAGAAATCGCCTGCCAGCAGGTGCTCGTCACGCTGGGCGTTCTGTGTGGTAACGCTGTTGATATCGGCGCTGAAAGAAATATTGGCAGTGCTGAAATCGTTACCTTCAGTTTGCATAGTAGCGTCGAATGTACCGAACTGGCCGGTAACGGTAGTGATCATCAGGTGCTTTACTTTAAACTGTACATCACTATGGGTGGGATCAATTTTCCAGGTTGTCATACAAGTATGTTTTGTGTTGTTTTTTATAAATAGCTGTTTATTGTTCGTGATTAATTCAGAAAGCCCATTTTACCGGCGTTGTAATCATTGATGGCTTCGTTGATTTCCTCCGGTGTGTTCATCACAAAAGGACCATAAGCCACTATCGGCTCGTTGATAGGCTCGCCGCTCAATAGCAACATGCTGGTGTCTGCAAGCGCGATAATGGTAATATCAGTACCATCATGCCCGAAGAGAACGGTTTCCACGCCTTTGGCCACACTGCCGTTGATGTCCGCTTCTCCCTGCATCACCACCGCCATGGTGTTGAAATGCGCCGGGAAAGCCACTGTTATGGTATCGCCTTTTTTAAGTTGCACATCCAGTACGTGGACAGGGGAGAAGGTTTTTGCCGCGCCCTTTACATCGTTATATTCTCCTGCAATCACTCTTACATATCCTTCTTCACTAACTTTCACTACCGGTATCTCCGCTTTGGTAAGATTCTGATAACCAGGCTTGCTGTTTTTATATGCTTTCGGAAGATTTACCCACAACTGGGCCATCTCTACTTTACCGCCCCGTTTACTGAATTCCGTTTCATGCTTTTCTTCGTGCACGATACCGGAGGCAGCGGTCATCCACTGTACGTCACCGGGAGCCAGTTTACCATGACTGCCGGTAGAATCGCGGTGTTCCAGTTCGCCCTGGTATACCACGGTAACAGTTTCAAATCCTTTATGCGGGTGCTGGTCCACGCCACGCGGTCTGTTGGTGGGCGGGAAATAACTGGGGGCGCCATAATCCATCAGGATAAAAGGGCTGACCAGGTTGTTCTGGGAACGGGTACCGCCGGGCAGTACGCTGTGGACCCTGAATCCATCGCCCACCATATGGGGAGCGGGTGCTGTTAAAATCTGACTTACATGTTTTATGTTTTTCATAATTGCCTCCTTTAAAAGACAACACAAAAATACATGTTGCAACATCTATCTGGAATGGATAAAACACCTTCCTTGATGGACTTTTTTACCCGGAGGGGGCAAATCAAGGCTGGTGGCTGACGGAGCGGGAGGCTTCCTTAAACTCGGAAGGGCTCTGGGAGGTATACTTCTTGAAAAAGCGGCTGAAATAATGGGGATCGTCAAAGCCCAGTTTATAGGCTATTTCTTTAGCTGTGAGGTCGGTATTATAGAGAAAACGCTGGGCTTCAAGGATGACCCTGTTTCGAATATGCTCTCCGGCGGTAATTCCGGACAATTGTTTGCTGATTTCATTCAGCAGTACGGGTTTTATATGCAGCAGCGCCGCATAATCCGACACCGTCTTGAGTTCCCGGTACTTTTCTTCGATCAGATTTTTGAATTTCAGGAAGATGGAGCTGTTATGTACGGCATGTTGTTCGGCCGGTATAGCTACACTCCGGCCTTTGATACGCGACACCAGCACCAGGAAATAACGCAGCAGCCCATGCAGCGCCGTTTCGTATTCCGGCTCGCGGGTAGTGAGCTCTTTCAGCATCAGGCGGACAACAGATTCGATATCGGCCGACTGTTCGGGGTCCAGCGTAACAATACTGCTGAACTGATCATTGAAGAAAAGGCCGGAATTGATCCCGGACACCTGGGTCTGGTCTTTCAGGCACATAAAAGCGTCCTGGAAAGCAATCATATATCCGTCAATCCTTTCACTCATCTGGAGTTTATGGACCTGGCCGGGGGCAAGGAAAAAGAGGGTGTTCTTTTTAACTTCGTGCGTAACGGTATCAATCGTATGCAGCAGGGAGCCTTTTTTGATCCAGTAGATCGTGTAGAAATCGTGCCGGTGAGGCACGCCTGCCTGGTCAAAAAAGTGTTCCCCCAGCTCGCAAATGCTGGACACTACAAAGCTTGGATCAGCCTGCGCGTAGGCTGGCAATGATATGATATCGATATTGTCACGTTTCTCGCCCATTTGTTAACCATCTATTAGTGTTCCGGCAGGTTCTTCCTCCCTGTTCTCCGGATCAATGTACTCAATGATAAAGTTGTTTCTGCCTTCTCCGACCATAATGCCCATGTGCTTCATCTGTACCAGTTCCAGCATACTGAGGAACAGGAAAATGGCATGTACCCGGTCTTTACAGTGATCAAATATTTTTTCGAATGACAGGGTACGTTCCGCCCTGGCAAGCTCTTCCATGTACATTCTTGACCCTTCCATGGTATAGTCATACTTGTATACCACGTGCTGAGGTTTATGATCGCGCGCTTTCATGCGCTGCATCACTTTTTCAAAGGTCTGCGCCAGCTTGAACAGGGTAAGGGTCTGTATCTCCGTTCCTTCACTGGTGACCTCCCCGATTTCGGCCAGTTCCTTGGCGATATTGCCCCGCTTGATATGCAGCATGCGCTCGGCTTCCATTTCAGCCAGTTCCGCCGCCGCCTGTTTATAGCGCTTGTATTCCAGGATCTTGTCTATCAGCTCCATCCTTGGGTCAATTTCATTCCCCTGTTCGTCCAGTTCTTTGCGGGGCAACAGCATTTTCGCCTTGATCCGCATGAGGGTTGACACAAAAAGAATGAATTCGCTTGCCAGTTCTATATTCAGCGATTCTATATGATGGATATAGTCAAGGAATTCCTGCGTGATGGTGTTGATCGGAATATTATAGATATCCAGTTCATCGCGTTCAATAAAGAACAACAGGAGGTCGAAAGGACCCTCAAACTGCGGAAGTTTTATCTTATAGGAAACCTGTTCACTCACGTTGATGATGTTTTATGCACAAAGGCGCAAAGCAGCAAAGACCTTTTGTTGCCTTGCGCCTTCGCGCCTTTGCGTAATATCAAAAATAACAAAATTCCGGCTAATCAGAACTTGGCGGCAAAGCCTATCCCCAGCACCTGCTTGACCTGCAATCGGGGCCCCATCACACCGGTCTTCTTATTTTCAAACACTTTTACATTATCGTCATATATCATATCTACATTGAGGGTCGCTGCAATGTACTTGTTCACCTTCAGTTCCAATGCGTTGGTAAAGAATACCACTATATTCTGCGGATTGTTGAGGTAGTTGGAGAACAGGTCCAGCCGGCCTTTGTAGGTAATATTTTTCGCAATGGTTTTGATGTAATTGGCCGACAGGTAAGCGCCGATTTCATACCTGAAGTGTTTGCCGGTATCTACGCCATAAGCGCCATGTGCAGACAAACTATCATCCATCACAAACACAAAGCGGGAAGTGGCAGGGGAGAGGAACAACGAAAACTCAGGTACCGGTTTATAGTCAAAACCCGGAGAAAGCAATACGTATGCAGGCGCAAAGAATTTGGATGACAGCTGCGGCGTGGTGTCTGCAGGGTACAGGTAACCGTTGGTGAACTGTGTCCTGAGGTTGCCCAGCATGCTTACATACCAATGCCTGCCGATATCATATCCGTATTTGGAGGTGAGATCGATACGGTCATCGGCTTTACGGCCACCGAGGCTGGTCGTATTGATATAGCCGTAAGCCAGGTCGGCGACGTTGTCCCACGCGCGGCGGCCTTTCTTGTAAAACGCGTACGCATATACGGTAGACCCCAGCGAGAAGGTGAAATTATCACCACCGGCAGCCCAGTTGGTTAATGATCCCTGGTTGATGTTCACATTCAGATTAAGGCCTTTTTTCCAGATCTTAACCGTGGTGTCACTGTCGTCTTTTTTGATCTTTTTTGCGGTTTCATCCCGTTGGGCCTTTATCCAGTCGTTTTGCGCCTGTACTGCTATAAAACCCAGTAGACAACAGGCAATGGACAAAGCAAATTTTCTCATCAATGATACTTTTTTAGATTAACATATAAGCACAGTACCCGGCCGTTCTCCAGCAGGAGAGCAACTGAATACTGTGCTGTAATATAAAGAGAGCTTATCTTTTTTTCAGTTCATCACGGATTTCCATGAGCAGTTGTTCCTGAGCGGTAGGCCCTGCAGGTGCAGGATCTGTTTTCCTGGTCAGTTTGTTCATAAACTTCACCAGCAGGAAAATACAGAAGGCAATGATCAGGAAATCGATCACGCTCTGGATGAAAGCCCCATAGGCAAATACGTTAGCCCCGGCTGCTTTTGCAGCGGCCAGTGACGGAAAATCAGTCCCCTTGCTGGTGTCCAGGTAGGCAAATTTGTCGGTAAAATTTACGCCCCCGGTCACCACCCCAACTAAAGGCATAATAATATTGTCTACCAGTGATGTAACGATCTTACCGAAGGCAGCACCAATGATCACACCTACGGCCAGATCCATTACATTGCCTTTCATGGCAAATTCTTTAAACTCTTTGATAAACGACATAAAAGCAAGGTTTTAATTTGGTTAAAATATGACGACGAAAATAATGTATAATCACAGAACTGCTTAATTATTAATCTATTATTTCTTCAAACGCGGATATTTCATGTTCAGCGATTTCAGTGTGTCCCTCAGCGTTAGTGCCACAATGTATTCCTTATACCAGTTGTGGTCCGCGGGTACCACGATCCAGGGAATATCACTACAGTATTTAAAAGCGTCTTCATATGCTTCCATGTACTGGTCCCACAATTTGGCCTCGGCCAGGTCATTCTCGTTATATTTCCACATTTTCCGCGGGTCTTCCGTGCGTTCCGTCAGTCGCTGCTGTTGTGCTTCCCTTGACACATGCAGGTAGAACTTCAGGATATGCGTATTGTTATGTACAGTCAGCAATTTCTCAAAATCGTTGATCGCCGTCATCCGCTTACGCGCCGTTTTCTCATCAATCCATTTATGCACCCTTTGGATCAGGATATCTTCATAATGGGAGCGGTTAAACACCTGTATCATTCCTTTTCCCGGTGCCTGTTTGTGCACGCGCCAGAGAAAATCGTGATCAGCTTCCTCTGTGGTAGGCGCTTTAAAGGAATGCACCGTACAGCCTTGCGGGTTAAGGGTGCCGGTCACATTTTTGATGACCCCGTCTTTTCCACTGGCGTCCATGCCCTGGATTACCATTAATACACAGTGTTTGTGCTGGGCGTACAACAGATTTTGCAACTCGTCCAGTTCCTCTAAAATCTCCTGTGTGGCGGCTTTGGTTTTTTCTTTATCCAGTTTTTTGGGTGCGGTGGTACTGATGGCTGACAACTTGATTTTACTCATGGATTTACATTCTTACCAATGAATTTAACAAAATCAGCCCAGAAGTGTTGCATCTCAAACGATTTATATTTTGCGTAATACACTTATATTCTCAATTTTGTATTCTTAAAAAATGCCACTTTGAACCACAAATTTGCCCACTGGGGCGTTTTTCTGTTGCTGTCGCTTACCTGGGGCAGTTCCTTTATATTGATGAAAATCGGCCTGGAATCCTTTACGCCTTATCAGGTAGCCAGTTTGCGGCTGGTAGCGGCAGGCCTGGCGTTATTGCCGTTTCTGCCCAAAGCCATCCGGCAAACGCCGGTCAACAAACTCCCGGTCATTATCCTCTCCGGCATTCTGGGCAACGGTCTTCCCGCTTTCCTTTTCTGTGTGGCTGAAACGGGCATAGACAGCTCACTGGCAGGTATCCTTAATTCACTGACGCCGCTGATGGCCTTGCTGACCGGGTTGATCATCTTCAAAAGCCCTATCAAAAAGGCGCAGCTGCTGGGCGTATGTGTGGGGCTGGTGGGTGTGGTATTGCTTTTCAGCTCCAGGGGGATCAGCACCGGCGGCAACTGGTATTATAGCCTGCTGGTGGTAGCGGCCACTGTCAGCTATGGGACCAATATCAGCCTGGTGCATCATTATCTGAAAGGGTTTGGCTCGCTGCAGCTGGGGTCTATTGCCATGTTTTTCTGCGGCCTGGTGACTTTTCCGGTGTTATGGTTCAGCGACTTTTTTCCGCAGTTTGCTACAGACCATGCGCCATGGCGTTCTTTGTCGGCCGGACTGGTGCTGGGTGTGATGGGCACCGGCGTGGCAGCTGTATTGTTTTACCTGCTGATCCGCCGGGCCGGTTCCATGTTTGCCTCCATGGTCACTTATGCGTTACCGGTAGTAGCGATTGGCTGGGGTGTACTGGCGCATGAAACCGTTACCTGGATACAGGTGTTGTGTATGGGCATCATCCTGCTGGGCGTGTACCTGGTGAACCGGGCTAAAACGGCGTCCTGATAAAAGAACAGCGGAGAGATGCACCTGGTGTATCTCTCCGCTGTTGTTATCTTTTTACAGAAATAATGGTTAGATGGCCATGATTTCTTTTTCTTTCGCTTCGCAGTGTTTATCGATCAACACAATGTGTTTATCGGTCAGGACCTGGATATCGGCTTCCGCATCTTTGGCGGTGTCTTCGCTCAATCCGTCTTTCTGCAGTTTTTTGATGCCTTCGATCGCATCCCGGCGGATGTTCCGGATAGCTACTTTTGCCTGTTCACCTTCATTGTTTACTCTTTTCACGAATTCTCTTCTTCTTTCTTCTGTCAATGGTGGCAGGAAAAGGCGGATGATGATACCATCATTCTGAGGGTTGATGCCGATATTAGCTGCGATAATGGCCCGTTCGATGGGCTGCAGCATATTTTTCTCCCAGGGCTGAACAGTCAGGGTACGAGCGTCAGCGATAGCGACGTTAGCGACCTGGTTAAGCGGAGTAGGAGCACCATAGTAGTCCACGGTAATACCGTCCAGTATCTGGGGATTGGCTTTACCTGCCCTTACTTTAGTGAGTTCCTGTTCCAGGTGCCCGATCGCTTTTTTCATCGAGTCCGCTGCATCATCCTGGATAAGCATTAGATCATCTTGCATAACATAAATAGTTAAGTGCCTGCAAACCTACAGGTTTTCTTTTAATCATCAAAGTAACGGATACAAGAATGGCTAACAGAATGGATATAGCAGTTTTCAGGCTATTTATCCTGTAAGACGCCACCTGTGGTGACACGCAGGATTTTAGGTGCGGTTACATTCTGCGCTGCAGGCTGCGCGATGGTGGTAACCGCCACTTTAACAGCCTGTTTCCGCTTACGGGCCAGGTACAGGACGCCGGTGAAGGTTGTCGCAGCACCTACCACCAGGATAGTCAGTACGGTAGTGCCCAGTCCTTGCAGGAAATAAGCCGCTACGATAAAGGCAGCGTTTACGCTCACAGAAATCAGGGTCGTCTGCCGGTGGTCCAGCTTCAGGTCCAGCAGATAGTGGTGAATATGGTTGCGGTCCGCAGAAAAGGGGGAGCGGCCCTGCAGCATACGTACGGAAAACACCCTCAGGGTATCAAAAAGCGGCACAATCAAAATGGCGATAGCTACTGCAGGAGTGGCGTCGATCGGCATTTTGCCGGCAGGGTTACCGGCCACCTCAATGAACTTCAGCACCAGCACCGCGTTTACCAGGCCAATCAGCAATGAGCCGGTATCGCCCATGAAAATACGGGCAGGGGAAATATTATATATCAGGAAGCTTGCCAGTCCACCGGCGAGGGCAAAGCCCAGCACGGCGTAGGTGAGTTCGCCCACATGCAGGAAATAAGCGCCCAGCACTGCACTTACCAACAAACCGATGCTACCGGCATGACCATCCACCCCGTCAATCAAATTGAACGCATTGATCACAACGATAAAATAGAAGTAGGTCAGCATCAGGCTGATATTGGAAGGCAAAGTGGTAATACCCATAAAACCGTACATACCACCAATCTGCAAATTACCAAGATAGATAATGGCAAAAGAAGCAATGAGCTGGCCAACAAGTTTCTTCAGCGGAGACAAACCGACAATGTCATCTTTCATGCCTACCATGAAGATGATAAAAAAAGCCGCCATCATATACTGAAACGGCGAATTCTGTAATGTCGGAACACATACTGCAGCCGCAATAATGAACCCGGAGAAAAAACCGATCCCTCCAAGCGTTGGTATGCGCTGTTTATGTGCTTTTCTTTCGTCTGGTTCGTCGTACAAATGCTTTAATTCCGCTACCCGGATAAGTATCGGAATAGAAAAATAGGTTACCACAAAACTCAGGACGGTAGCAATTAAAACATTCTCCATTAGTGGGGCTTAAGTTTTGCAAAGATATTTATTTCAATCAAATATGTAAAAGAAACACTGAAAAAATCAGGATTTTTAATACTTTGAGACCGCAAAAACAAACATTCAACGCCACAAAATCTAAGAAATCAATTAGTTTTGCGGCACAAAATCACTCAACTATCATGCCACAGCTTCAGGATATTGCTACCCAGATCAGAAGAGATATTGTACGAATGGTACATGGTGTTCAAAGTGGTCACCCCGGTGGCTCTTTAGGTTGCGCCGATTTCTTTACCGCCTTATATTTCAAGGTTTTAAAGCATCATCCGCAGCCTTTCGACATGGACGGCCGTGACCAGGACCTGTTTTTCCTCTCCAATGGGCACATTTCCCCTGTTTTCTATAGCGCGTTGGCCCGTTCCGGTTATTTCCCGGTAACAGAGCTCGCCACTTTCCGCAAACTGAATTCCCGCCTTCAGGGCCATCCGACCACACACGAACACCTTCCTGGTGTACGCATCGCCTCCGGTTCCCTCGGCCAGGGCATGAGCGTAGCCATTGGTGCGGCGCTAAGCAAAAAGCTGAACAATGATAAAGGCATCGTCTTCTCCCTGCACGGCGACGGCGAACTGGAAGAAGGTCAGATCTGGGAATCCGTACTGTTTGCCCCACATCATAAAGTGGACAACCTGATCATCACAGTAGACCTCAATGGTCAGCAGATCGACGGTACCACCGACGATGTGGCCGGCCTCGGCGATGTAGGCGCTAAATTTGAAACTTTCGGCTGGACCGTACTGCATATGGACGGTAACGATATGGACGAAACCGTTGCCACCCTGGAAAAAGCCAAAAGCCTCACCGGCCAGGGCAAACCTATCGCTATCATCATGAAAACCGTGATGGGACAGGGCGTGGACTTCATGGAAGGACACCACGAATGGCATGGTATCGCCCCGAGCGACGAACAACTGGCCAAAGCACTGGCCCAATTGCCTGAAACACTCGGCGACTATTAATCATTTACAGATTTTTATATTTAGATATTTTTATATTTATCTAAATTGAAAGGATATTAAAAAAGCAGCGGGACTTTTAAGATTAAGTCGCGCTGCTTTTTTATTAAATCAGGTCTAAGACAGATCAGGTGGCTTTGAGAGAGATAGCTTCCACGGCCGCACGGCGGGCAGGGTACCAGCTGGCAGCCAGTCCTATGACCACAATAGTTACCAGCACCAGCCCGAAATCGGCCAGGTGCATACTCACCGGGTAAGCGTCTACGAGGAAAGAAGTGCCTTCCAGCTTGATAATGCCGAAATACTGCTGCAGCAGACAGAAACCGCCGCCCAGCACGAATCCCAGCAAAGTGCCGATACCGGCAATAATTAACCCCTCCGTCAAAAATATTCTCATTATCAATGACTTACGGGCACCCATCGCTTTCAGGATGGTAATATCTTTTTCCTTTTCAATCACCAGCATATACAACGAACCTATCATGTTAAAAGCGGCGATGATCATGATGAAACTCAGGATCACATACACGGCCCATTTTTCCGTTTGCATGATCGCATATAAAGACTGGTTCTGTTCATACCGGGTCTGCACCTTGTAAGTCGCCCCCAGTTGCCGTTGCAGCCGGTTTTTCAGCTCGTTCTGGTTTACCCCCGGCGCTGCTGCCACCTCCAGGGCCGACATCTCGTTGGGCCCCAGCTCCAGCAATCGCCGCAGGAAATCAATATGGGTAATCACATATTTGCTGTTGAACTCCTGCTGAATGGCAAAAGTGCCGGCAGGATAGAGGACACCATTGTTCAATGCATCTTCCGGTGTCACAAAAGCGTTCACGCTCCTGCGGGGCACGTATACGGTCACAGGCACCAGGCTATGTACCACATCCACGCCCAATGCACCTTCCAGTTCCAGGCCCAGCACGGCGCGGTAAGCTACGTCGTCGCCTATATCAAAACGTCCGCGGACAATATTGCTTTTGACGTCCGTGACCCGGTTGTAACTGCTGTCCACACCTTTCAGCACCGCGATGGTGGGTTCGTCGCCGTAGCGAAGTACGGCTTTCTCCTCCACCACTTCGGAATAAGCGGCTACACCAGGCGTACGCCTGATCGCCTCCAGCTGTTCCGGTGTAAGCAGCAATGTTTTTCCACTGGCCGGCGCAATCCTGATAGCCGGATAAAAAGAGGAATACAGGGATTTTACCAGGCCTTCAAAGCCGTTGAACACACTCAGTATAACAATCAGCGCTCCGGTACCGATCGCAATGGCAGCCACACTTACCCAGGCAATGATGTTGATCGCATTAGTGGATTTTTTAGCCCTGAAGTAACGGGAAGCAAACTGCCAAACCATAGCTGATTATTGGTTATCGCCTTTAATATGAGAATCGTCTTCTTTTATTTTCTTGAAAAGCTCTTCCATTTTAAACACATAATCCAGGGTATCATCGAGGAAGAAAGCCAACTCCGGCATCCGGCGCAATTGCTTGCCCACCCGCAATCCAAGGGCTTTTTTAATTTCTCCCATTCTGTCCTTGATACGCTCCAGCATCTCGTTGGGAGATTTTATCTGAAACATGCTCAGATATACCTTCGCTTCCAGCAGGTCAGGCGTCATTTTAACAGCAGCAATGGAAATCATGCCTCCTTCCACTACATTGAACCCCATCCGCTGAAACACATTGCTCAGCTCCTCCTGTATTAATTGTCCTATTTGCTTTTGCCTTTTAGTTTCCTGCATTGCATTCAATTTTAATCGTTAACAAAACAGCTCATATGCACAATAATAATATATTTATGATATATTGCTGTCAACAGGGCACAGCCGCGAACAGCCCTGTCATACGCGAAATTAACCATTTCCCGGAAAGATTGGGCCTATTTGCGGGCAGGGGGTCACTTAATTGTGCTATTTTTGTCTGCTAATAAAACGTCAAGCATCAGGAATGAAGACTTTCAGGCGATTACTGGGATATGCCACCCCGCTGCATCATTATGTTCCGGAATATATTATATATACCCTTGTTGGTATCATTTTCGGTATGGTCAATTTTGCCATGCTGATTCCGTTGCTGAATGTGATCTTTGATCAGGTATCAGCCACGCCGGAAATGCTTGCCCGCCCTTCGTTTTCTTTTACCATCACCTACTTCATCGATCTCTTTAACTACTACTTTAACTACTTCATCCGCAGCAGCGGCTCCAAAGAAAGCGCCCTGTACTTTGTATGTGCAGTGATCGGCGTTTGTATCACCATCGCCAACCTGGGCCGCTACATGAGCGCCCGCGTGGTAACACGAATGAAGATGACCATGCTTTCCCGCTTACGGACCAATCTGTATAAAAAATACACGGAACAGTCACTGGGCTATTACAGCGAAAAACAGAAAGGCGACCTGCTGTCAGTGATGACCAACGACGTGCAGGAAATTGAAGGCTCCGTAGTAAATGCCATACAGATTCTGCTGCGCGATCCGTTCATCATCATCGGTTATTTTGCAGCGCTCTTTTACCTGTCTGTCAAACTCACCATTTTTACCATCGTATTCTTCCCGATATCCGGCGCGTTGATTTCCTATATCTCCAAAAAGCTGAAACAAAAAGGATGGTTCAGCCAGGAGCTGCTGGGTAAAATACTGAACGTGACAGAAGAAACACTGGGTGGTATCCGCATCATACAATCCTTTACAGCGGCGCCTTTTATGCAGAAAAAATTCGGCGATGTCAACCATCGTTTTGTGAGTGTCAGCAAATCCATGTTCAATCAGCGTGAGCTGGCTTCCCCCGTATCTGAAATACTCGGCGTGGTGGTAGTGATCGTGCTGGTGATCTACGGAGGCACGCTGGTACTGCACGGCAGCGACCTGCTGACGGGCGCCACGTTCATGACCTATCTGGTGTTCTATTCCCAGATCATGCAACCGGCAAAAAATATCTCCACTGCTATCACCACTATGCAACGCGGTATGGTAGCAAGCGAACGCATCTTCAACATATTGGATGCGCCGGTGGCCGTTCAGGAAAAAGACAATGCGCAAGCCATCAGCACGTTTGAAGACAGGATTGAATACAACAATGTTTCTTTCAGATACGATCAGCAATATGTGTTGAAAGATATCAACCTGACCATTCGCAAAGGACAGATGATTGCGCTGGTAGGCCGCAGCGGCGCGGGTAAATCCACCATGGCAGATATCCTGCCGCGCTTTTACGATGTTAACGAAGGATCACTTCGTATAGACGGCACCGATATACGCGATCTGCGGCTAAATGATCTTCGTTCTCTCGTTGGCGTGGTATCACAGGAAGCAGTACTGTTCAATGATACCGTGTTCAACAACATTGCTTTCGGTCACCCGGAAGCGGACCGAGAAGCAGTCATCCGCGCGGCGAAGATTGCTAATGCACATGAGTTCATCGAACAGCTCGAAAACGGATATGATACTTCTATTGGTGACCGTGGCCTTAAACTCAGCGGGGGACAGCGTCAGCGCCTTACCATCGCCAGGGCGATCTTTAAAAATCCACCGATCCTGATTTTGGATGAAGCGACTTCCGCACTCGATACAGAGTCCGAAAAACTGGTACAGGCGGCGCTCGACAAACTCATGCAAAACCGCACCACTATTGTAATTGCACACCGGCTGAGCACCATACAACATGCGCATGAAATCGTGGTCATGGACCAGGGTGCAATCAAAGAACGCGGCACGCACGATGACCTGCTTTCCCGCGAAGGCATCTACCATAAACTGGTGGAGATGCAGGAGTTCAAATAATTTTCATTTACGGATTTTTTGATTTGCGGATTTTTGATTTTGTGAATTTAGTACAGCGTTGTCAGCTTGCCGGATTCAAAAAACAATATCCTACATCAGAAAATCCGTAAATCAAAAAATCCCAAAATCATTATCTGGCCTGCATCTCCTCGCTTTTCTGGTACTATTTTTGTTATACCGATCAGATAATGCCAACCAGCTCTTTGCAGCATGTTTATTTCTTTAACCTTTTAACATAGCGAACTCCTATGATTTCTATCGTAATTCCTGTATTAAACGAAGGGGCTACCATACGCCAGGTAATAAAGACCATAAAGAAGACCACACGCAAAATTGAGATCATTGTGGTAGATGATAATTCCACAGACAACACTGTGGAAGAGGCCATGAAGGAACAGGTGAGGGTAATTACCAGCAGTCAGCGCGGGAAAGGTATTTCCATGCGGGAAGGTATGATGGCCGCCAAACATGAAATCATCGCATATGTTGATGGTGATATTCTTACTTATCCTGATAACATTGTAGACTTATTAACAGATCCTATCGAGCGCGGCGAAGCAGACTTCGTCAAATCCTACTTTGAAAGGCAGGCAGGCAGGGTCACACAGTTAGTGGCCAAGCCGCTGCTGAGTATTCTGTATCCCGACCTGGCCCATTTTCAGCAGCCGCTGAGCGGTATGATCGCAGGACGCAAGTCGATGTTGTCCCGGGTACAATTTGAAAACGATTACGGTGTGGATATCGGGCTACTGATAGACATGCACCAGTTGGGCGCCCGTATTGTGGAATCCAATATCGGCAAGGTGGAGAACGCGATGCAGACATGGGAACAGTTGAGCAAAATGTCGCGTGAAGTATCAAGAACTATTTTACGGAAAGCGGAAAACATTCCGCAGGAAAACCTGGAAACACTGGGAAACATCAACCTGATCAGGGAGCAGATGGAGTACTCTATTCTGGAATCTATTGACAAGTTGCAGAAGATGGTGATCTTCAACCTGGACCATGCTGTGTTCACGCAGAACTATCTGCAGTGGGCGGCCATAGCGTTTGACCAGGAAGAGGAGCTGCAGCAGATCATGGCAACGGAAACCGACGCACTTACCCGTCTCCAGCAGACCGCAGCGCTTTTTAAAGGCCGTAACATCGCAGAACTACTGGAAGTGGCAGACGCCATTCCGCTGATACCGGGTATCCGTGAAGTAGTGCAGGAGCTGAAGAAGAGGGGATATGCCTGTGGCCTGATCACCGATGGTTTCGGGATGGTGGCACGGCATATCAAAAATCAGCTGGGGATGGACTTTGTATTGGCCAACAAACTTCATTTAGTCAACAGCGTAGCCACCGGTGAATTAACGGTGCCTGATTATTTTCTGAGGAACGGTGAGTATTGCAGAAATGCTGTGTTGCCGTATGTGGCGGAGCAGTATAACATTCACACGCAGAATATAATTTATGTGGGAGATGGTAAGCAGGACACCCAACTGTTGACCGAAGCAGGCATTGGTGTTGCATTTTGTCCACAGTATCAACGGGCATATGTAGAAAAGGTTGCCGATAAGATTATTACAGGTTTGTCGTTGGCGCCGCTGCTGGACATTGCACCGGCGAGTCCATCCAAGAAATTCAGGTTGCCGGCCATCAGTAAAAAGCAGGTGCGCAACATTGGTATCGGCAGCCTGGTGGGGTTAGCGGGAGCGGGGTTGGTGTATTTAGCGATGCGGCAGCTGAGCAAAAAGAAGCAGGCAGACTGTTAGAGGATGACAGTGACCTATAAACGAAAAACGGGATTTGATGATTCAAATCCCGTTTTTCGTTTATAGTATAGCATTTTTTATTTGCTCTTGGCCAGCTTGGCTTCAATGCTCAGGGTGGCGTGCGGCACAGCGCGGAGGCGTGCTTTGTCTATCAGCTTGCCGGTTACGCGGCAGATGCCGTAGGTTTTATTTTCGATGCGCATCATGGCTTTTTCCAGGTGGTCGATGAACTGGATCTGGCGGCTGGCCATCTGGTTCAGCTGTTCCCTTTCCTGGGAGCCGCTGCCATCTTCCATGCTCATGTATTTGTTTTCAGTATCATCTGTACCTGCTTCATCTTTGCGGGTAATGAGGCCTTGCAGATAAACCAGTTCTTTTTTGGCGAACTCCAGTTTTTTCTGGATCAGTTCCCGGAATTCCTGCAGGTCTGCATCACTATATCGGTAAAGGGGGCCGGAAGTTTGTTCAGGTTGATCGAGCACTGATTTGGTAAATTCAGGCTGATAAGCAACCTGTGAAGCCTTTCCACCTTTTTTCTCTGCTTTTTCGGCTTTTTCAGCTTTTTCCGGTTTTTCTGTTTTCTCGGTTTTCTCGGTTTTCTCGGATTTCGCTGATTTCTCGGCCTTTACGGCAGGTTTCTCGGCTGCTTTTTTAGTGGATTCTTTCACCTTAGCAACTTGTTCCTTTGTATCTGCTTTCTTTACTGCCATTGTTTTAAGTTCTTTTTCTTCTGACTTAGAAATTAATGGTTTTTCTTTTTCAGCGGCAACACTTTTAGTGACCACTTGCTGCTTTACAGCAGGCTCTTTTTTGACGGTCTTCTTTGCAGGTACAGCAACTTTCGGGACGGACGATGTTTTACTGTTTTTTGCGGCTGGAGCCTTTTTAATTACGTTTTTGGGAGTAGCGGCGGTTTTCTTCGCTGCAACTTTGGCTACGACGGCTTTTTTTGCTGCGGGTTTGGCGGGCTTGGCTGCTGCTTTTTTGGCGGCGGCCACTTTTTTAGGAGCGGCAGACGCAGCCTTTTTCGCTGGAGCAGGTTTGGCGGCCTTTTTCGCAGGTGCAGCCTTTTTTGGTGCAGCTTTCTTCACCTGAGCTACCTTTTGGGTCGATTTACTAGCAACCTTCTTTTTTGTTGCCATGGGGGATTAGCTTTTTTTGTTAACTAATACATTAAATTTAAGGTCATTCACCTCTATTTCTGTTCCGCCCTGTAATTGCTCCACTAAATCCAAGCTATCTGCCAAAATTTCCGTGCAAATATAGTCATTATAGTTTATAATCGCCGATTTCAGCGTATCTACGGTCTCTACCGTCACGTTAATTCTGTCAGTCAGTTCGAAGCCGCTGTCCTTCCGGATTTTCTGTATACGGTTCACCAGTTCGCGTGCATTTCCTTCGTCCTGCAACTGGTCCGTAATGGTAATATCTAGCGCTACCGTTAAAGCGCCTTTATTCGCGACTGTCCATCCAGGAATATCTTCGGAAATTATTTCAACATCAGAGAGTTGTATCTGCAATTGCTCGCCATCGACAGCCAGGTTGAAATGGCCGTCACGCTCGATAGCTGCGATGTCTGTATCCGTAAATGCACTAATGGCCGCGGCTACAGCTTTCATCTTCGCGCCCATTTTGCTACCGAGCGATTTAAAGTTCGGTTTAATCTTTTTCTTGATAAAACCGCCTGTTTCGGTAAGATAATCAATCCCTTTGACATTTACCTCACTTTTTATCAGATCCTCCACTTTTTCCACCTGCTCTTTCATGTGGCTGCCGGAAACAGGGATCAGTATCTTCTGCAGGGGCTGCCTCACCTTGATGTTCACCTTCTTACGCAAGGATAATACCAGTGAGGAAATATCCTGGGCCAGTTGCATTCTTTCTTCCAGATCGATGTCGATCGCGGCCCCATCAGCCACCGGAAAGTCAGTGTGGTGGATGGATTGCACATTGAAGCGTCCGCTAACCCGATTGAGGTTGTTAAACATCCAGTCTGTGAAGAATGGGGAAACCGGGGCCATCAATTGTGTAATTTTTTCCAAACATTCGTACAGTGTCTGGTAAGCACTGATTTTGTCATGGCCATAATCACCCTTCCAGAACCGGCGGCGGCATAACCGTACGTACCAGTTGCTCAGGTGTTCATCCACAAAGTTTTCAATGGCCCTGCCCGCCTGAGTAGGCTCATAATCATCAAAATAGGCGGTCACGTCCCGCACCAGGGAGTTCAGCACAGAAATGATCCAGCGGTCGATTTCCGGACGCTCCTGCAGGGGAATATAGGCTTCGCTGTATGTAAACTTATCCAGATTGGCATACATCGCGAAGAAGTTGTAAGTATTGTACAGCGTACCGAAGAGCTTGCGTTGCGCCTCGCCGATACCTTTTACGTCAAATTTGAGGCTGTCCCAGGGGGAAGCGTTAGTGATCAGGTACCAGCGGGTGGCATCTGCACCATATTGTTCGATGGTTTCGAACGGATTTACCACGTTGCCCAGGCGCTTACTCATCTTTTGTCCGTTCTTATCCAGCACCAAACCATTGGAAACCACTGTTTTATATGCTACGTTATCGAACAACATCACGCCGAGCGCATGCAGGGTGTAGAACCAGCCACGGGTCTGGTCCACGCCTTCCGCAATGAAATCGGCCGGAAATGCTTCGCCTTTGTCCAGCAACTCCTTGTTTTCAAACGGATAATGCCACTGTGCATAAGGCATAGCGCCACTATCGAACCACACATCTATCAAGTCTGGTTCGCGGCGCATCGGCTTGCCGGAAGGGCTTACCAGCACGATATCATCTACATAGGGTTTATGCAGGTCGAGGATGCCCTCATGCAGGTAAGACTTGTTCACGTCGCCGCCCAGCACTTCATTGGCCTTACGGATTTCGGCGTTCAGTTCGTCGATACCACCAATGCATATTTCTTCACTGCCATCTTCTGTACGCCAGATAGGTAAAGGCGTACCCCAGTAGCGGCTGCGGCTCAGGTTCCAGTCCACCATGTTTTCCAGCCAGTTACCGAAACGGCCGGTACCGGTGAAGGCTGGTTTCCAGTTGATGGTCTTGTTTAACTCCACCATCCGGTCTTTCAGCGCGGTGGTTTTAATGAACCAGGCGTCCAGCGGGTAATACAATACCGGCTTGTCTGTACGCCAGCAGTGAGGATAAGTGTGTTCGTATTTTTCTACTTTAAAGGCCCGGTTCTCTTTCTTCAGCTTCACAGCAATGTCGACATCCACATCTTTGTAATCCGGATCATCTTTGTAATTTTTCACATATCTTCCGGAAAACTCGCCTACGTTGTCAGTGAACTTCCCTTCACGGTCTACCAACGTCAGGATACCGATGCCGTATTTTTTACCGACACGGTTGTCATCCGCACCGAAAGCGGGCGCGGTATGTACGATACCGGTACCGTCTTCTGTGGTCACAAAGTCGCCGACGATCACACGGAAAGGATCACCCTCCTCCGGCTGTGCATAGGGCAGCAGTTGTTCGTAACGGATATTTTCCAGCTGGCTGCCTTTGAAGCTGGCCAGTATTTTCCACGGAATTACTTTATCACCTTCCTTGTAAGCCGCGAAGTCGGCATTTTCGCCTTCTGCTTTGAAGTACTTGCCCAACAGGTCTTTTGCCATTATCACATTCACCGGCAGGTGAGTGTACTGGTTGAAGGTGCTCACCAGCACATATTGGATATTGGCGCCTACAGTAAGGCCAAGGTTGGAAGGTAGCGTCCAGGGAGTAGTGGTCCAGGCCAGGAAAAAGACCTCTTCAGATCCGGCGGCATCAAACAGGAATTTGGAGTTTTCCGCGTTTTTCGCCTTGAACATGGCCACCACCGTGGTGTCCTTTACATCTTTATAAGTGCCGGGCTGGTTCAGTTCATGAGAGCTGAGACCGGTACCCGCTGCCGGAGAGTACGGCTGGATACTCACGCTTTTATATAACAGGCCTTTTTTGTACAAGGTCTGTAAGCTCCACCAGAGAGATTCAATGTATTTATTGTCAAATGTGATGTAAGGATCTTTCAGATCTACCCAATAGCCCATTTTCTGAGTGAGGTCATCCCATTTGTCTTTATATTTCAGAACTTCTTTACGGCAGGTCTCGTTATAATCCGCGACAGAGATTTTTTTACCGATATCTTCTTTGGTGATCCCCAGGGTCTTTTCCACGCCCAGTTCTACCGGCAGGCCGTGGGTATCCCATCCGCCTTTGCGTTTCACCTGAAAACCCTTCATGGTTTTGTAACGGCACACCAGGTCTTTCAGGGTACGCGAAATCACGTGGTGAATACCGGGTAAACCATTGGCGCTGGGAGGACCTTCATAAAATACGAACGGCGTTGCGCCATCCCGTACTTCCACGCTTTTTTCAAAAGCCTGCTGAAGCTCCCATTGCTGAAGTATATCTTTCTCTATCTGAGGTAAATTCAGTTGATTATATTCCTGATATTTGCTGGACATAAAACAATTCCCCGCCCTTTGATGTTATTTAGACAATAATTGATTAAAATTGTGCGAAGTTAAGAAAATACGACGGCACCTAAAGGGGCAACTTTCCCAAAAACAGTGGTTTTGAATTTTTTTTCATATTTTTTTTAGTAATTTACAATAAAGAGTATTTATTTTACGTTTTTGGCATTGTTTTAGCTCTTTGCCAGGAAGAATTGAAAAAACCTAAGTCAGTAATTTTAACCCAACGCGGATAAACCATATCTTGATTTATGAAAAAGTTGACGTTAATTTTTTGTGCAGTATTGATCACTTCCGGCATAACTTTTGCACAGCAGAAAAAATCAGTTAAAAAAACAAAAACAGTTGCGAAAAAGGTGGAAGCACCTGCAGCCGTTAAAAGTTCTTTTGATCAAACTTTTGCCGGAACTACAGACGCCAAGTGGAAGAAGACAAGTGCAGGCCACTGGAGCGTAAGTTTCCATAAAGACAACATTCAAACAATAGCTGAGTATGACGCGGACGGCAAATGGATTGCCACCAGAAGCGCTTACGACGCACAAACCTTGCCGGAAACAGTGGCTGGTACACTGAAAGCAAAATATCCGGCAGCCACCATAAAAGATGGCTGGAAAATTGAGAGAGCAGATGTAGCTGCTTACTACAAAGTAAACATTCAGGACAATGGTGCAGACAAAGCAGTGCTGTTGAACGATGCAGGCACCGTCACTGAATAATTAAATTCGTATTTCATAGGTATAGGGATAAATAGGACAGACCCTGCTCTTTTGGGCGGGGTTTTTTCATTGCTGTCACCGGCAAAGCGGCGCATGGATACCCGCCCCCCAGCGCCTCTCAGGGAAAGGCCCCATCTCCGGTACCAGCGTCCCGCCATCCACCAGCTACTGATGCGTGAAAAAAGGCGAATACAATACCTCCTCATTCAGCCACGCCCGCCGGATATACTGATTCACCACCGAACAGTGCCACGCAATCACTGTAAACTGCTTACCCCGGGGTAACCGGACCGTGGCTTTACTAAACACCGGACTGCCGATAGCATAAACAGGCACACCCGGCGTGACAGGATAAAACCCCAACGACGAAAACACCACAAACGCACTCATCCCACCTCCGTCTTCATCTCCAGGCATACCAAACACATTGTCCTTAAACCATAAGTCCAGCAACATGCGCACCCGCCGCTGTGTTTTCCACGCAGCTCCCACATAATTGTACAAATAGGGAATGCGAAATCCCGGCTCATTGCCCATCGAAAACTGCCCCACCAGGCCGGTAGCATCCGGGAAACGATGCCAGAAATCATACCGCGGCGTGGCCGGTATTGTATGAAAAAGCTCGTCCAAACGCTGTTCGAAAACTCTTTCACCGCCCATCAGCCGGACCAGCGCCGGGATATTGTGCTGTACCGCCCAGAGATAAGTCCAGCCATTGTTCTCGTCGCAATACTCACGCCCCCCGAACCACCATCCCATGCAGGATCAATCGTGATCCATCTGCCGGCGCTGTCTTTCGGCAGAAAAAAAAGAATACTGTCATGCCACAGCTGCCGGAAATTTTCTGCGCGGGCCGCAAACAACCGCTGGTCGTCATACCGATGCAGACCCGCCGCCAGGCATCCAGGAAAACAATAGTGCTGTGAAAACCATTCATACAGGGATGATCTCCATACAATCGCGGAAAGGTGGGCATCCAGCCGCTTTGTTCATACATTGTCACATAAGCATCCAGCATATCTTCTTCCTGCTGCGGATGCAGGATCATGCGCAAAGGATGCAACGCCTGATAAGTATCCCATGTGGCGTCATCCACATAAAAGGGCCGGCGCGCCTGGTTCACTTTCTTATTGTATCCGCTGTAGTAAACACTGTCTTCAGTAATATTGACCATCCGCTCATGGCAACGGTACAATGCGGTATAAAATGACCGGCGCTCCGCCTGTGTACCTCCTTCTACCTGTATCTGAGCGGCCACTGCATGCCAGCGGCACCGCCCTGCTGCAACGACGGCTTCCATATCACGGCCCGCCATTTCTTTTTGAAAATTTTGTTTCGCCTGTGCTGTGCTGACATAGGAAACAGCATACTGTAAAACAACAGCCCGTTCCTTCCGGTGTGGGAACCGCGCATAGAACAACGTATCTGACACGAGCCCTGCCGTTATGGCTGTATTAAATCTGCCATATACGTACACCGGAACATCACCATGAAAAAATGTCCTGGCAGTAAACGTGTTTCCGGAAAAAGTCAGAGGAACGGTGAACAATAATTTACGATCGGCGTTCTCCCGAAAAGAAAAACGATACACGCCTGTTTTGCAACCGGGCGCAAACTCCACACGGATGCAGTCTTCCACCAGCATGGTACTGTAATACCAGGGACGTATCACCTCCTGTGCCGGATCATAGGCCATGCGGCAGGGGAGAGCGGCCGGGAAGATGGCTTCATGACAAACAGCGCACCATCGTTGTGCGCCGCTATCTGTAGCGGGAAACCGGTTATCTGATCATCGGCGCCATCTCTCCTTAACGGATATACGCGGATCATTTCGTTGGGCAACTGGATAACCGGGCGGTAGGTTTCAATAACGTGGCTACGTTGCCGATAGCAGGATCCATATATTCTTCGGGCGACGGTCTGCAGCCACCAGGAAAAACAGGGCTACCAGCAACTGAAAAAACAAAAGCTTTTGCATAAGCGGCTGGTTATACAAACAGGGCCCACCGTGTAGGCGGGCCCGTTATGACGGTTAAAAGGGCGCTATTTGCCGTACTCCAGCACGGCCATCACCGGAAAATGGTCAGAGGGCTCTCTGGCGATATATTTCGAAAGCTTCACCTCTTTGGGAAAATTAGCAGCATCCGCCGCAACTTCTTCCCGTCGCTTGCTGCGATAGGTGTCCGTCAGTATGCCATACCGGCTCACCTTAAATTGTTTTGTCAGGAAGATATGATCGATACGGCTGTCAGTTTTGCTATCGCTCTTAAACGAATTGAATGTTCCGTTCAGCGCGTAACGTACCGCCGTCACCTCGTAGGCGTCCTTCATGACGCCGGAGTTGTGGATAACGCCATAAGACTCGCTATGCTGGTCCACATTAAAATCACCTGTCAATACCGCAGGGTTGTTACCTGCGATCTCCTTCACCTTCGCCAGCACCAGCTTCGCACTCTCGGCACGGGCCACCACGCCCACATGGTCCATATGCAGGTTAAAGAAATAAAACACAAAACCTGTTTTTTTGTCTTTAAACTGCCCCCAGGAACAAATCCTCGGCAGTATCGCATCCCAGCCTTTATTGGGCCTGTCGGTAACAGTAGACATCCAGAAGTCGCCATGGCCCAGCAACTGAAAACGGCCTTTTTTATAGAAGATCGCGGAATGTTCACCGGCACGTTTCCCATCATCACGACCGATGCCGATAAAATCGTAACCTGTCAGGCTGTCTTTGATATTCACCAACTGATGGTACAAACATTCCTGTGTGCCGAAAATATCAAAATCGTGAAACCGGATCAGAGAAGCGATCACCGGAAACCTTTGTCCCCAGCCGTCTCCGCGCAAAGAATCTTCTTTGTTATTATCGTTGCGCATGTTGTAAGTGGCCACATTTATCCGTTGAGCCGTTACCGTTTCCACCAGCCACAACAACTCCACAAAAGAGAAAACAACTTTCTTCATGAGAATTTTTTTTAATGATCAACTATTCCTCCCAACCAGGATTTTGTCCCAGCTTAGGATTCAACTGAAGGTCTGTATAAGGAACAGGATAAAGATACTTGTAATCTTTCCATTCCTTCTGTACATTATCCAGCCAGTGGATTTCGCCGGAATTGCCATTGCTCAGCTGTTGCGGGTTCGTTACGTTGTTAGCCACCTCCGACACGTTGATATAGGTAATCCCTTTCTGCTGATTGGCTGGTGGCGTTTTGTAGAAGTATACATCATTCACGCCATCGCCGTTAAGGTCCATGGGCACATCCAGCGCGGGCACGTACATACCGTTCCATGACCTGGCCAGCAGGTCGCCTTTTTTCCATCTTACGAGGTCATAGAAACGGAAACCTTCGAGCACCAGTTCAATCCCTCTTTCTCTTCTGATTTCCATCAGCGAGGGATCTGTAATGTCAGTGAAATAGTTGGCTTTCATATAGGCGTCTATGATAACCGGTTTGGCCGCTATGCCGCTGGTGATACCGGCGCGGGCACGCAAAGCACCCACGGTTTTGCTCCAGTCGTCGTCCGACAACAGGCCCAGCTCGGCCTGTGCCTCAGCATAATTGAGCAGAATTTCGGCATAGCGCATCAAGCTGATTGCATTGGTATTATTGGCGCCGTTATCAAAGAAAGTATCGTCCAGGCTCCATTTAATCGGCATATAACCGGTATACACATACGAAAATACCGGAGGCGCCGCAACGGTAGCACCGTTGCTGGTACGGGTGTACCCGCTCATACGGATTGTTTGCTGCAGACGTCTATCGCGCCCTTGTGTTTCTTTGAAAAACGGCAGCGTATCATAGCGGTTAATATTGGTAAAGGGCGTACCGTCGATGTTCAGGTAGGTATTGATAAACGTGCGCGTAAAACTCAGGCGCGCGCCGTAGGTAGAGCTGGTGTACCACCAGTTCGCATCATTGAACACGCCAAGGCTGGCGCTGGCGATATTGGCGAGCATTACTTCCGCCGCTACCGGCGCGTTGCTGATAAACAGCTGGCGGTAGGACCGGGTAGCGCCGCCACCCTGGTTCAACGAGAACGCCTTGCTGTCCATCACCGTCTTAGCAGCGGTGGCTGCAGCTTTCAGCCATTCGGGCGCAGTGGACATCAGGTTGTAGGATGTCTGGTACCTGCGGAAAGTACCTTCAAACAGGCATACCCTTGACTTAAACCCGAGGACCACATTTTTCGTGATCTGGCTACAGGTAGGATCGTTGGCCAGCGTAATGTTTGTAGCTGCAAAATCGAGGTCCGCCACTACAGAATCCATGATAAGCGTGCGTGGATCGCGGCCGACGTACAGGTTTCCGTCGTTTACCTCAAATGGTTTTCCAATCCAGGGCACGTTACCAAAACGTTTCACTTTATCGAAATAAAACCAGGCGCGGAAGAAGCGGGCCAGCCCAAGGTAGTTGTTCCTGACAGCCAGCGGTATTTTCGGGTTGTTGCAGTTAGCGATAAAATAGTTGATATTACGCAGGTTCTTCCAGTCCCAGCCGGTGGCTACCCTGGAGGTATAAGCCCCCTGTCGCAGGAAGTCGGGCACGGCGTTGACAGCGCTGTAATCCGCCATATTATCGGCCTTATAGATATCGTTGATACCTGGCAGTACGTCATAGAAAGAATTGGAATAAAGTTTCATGCCGTCTTCACTACCGAAGATCGCGTCTTTGGTGGCCGTGTCCACCGGTACCTGGTCCAGGTTTTTGGAACAACTTCCGGTGAGCACCCATGCCGTCAGCACCAGTCCCAGCCAGGTAAGCCTTTTGGAAAGTGCGTTTTTATGTGGTTGCATAGTTTATCCTTTTAATAGTAAGCGATGATGATCAAAGCGTAACACTGAGGCCCAGCGTAAAGCTTTTCAGGATGGGATAGTTGTTCCCGTTGCCGGAGTTACCGGAATCTGTAACAGTGTCAGAACGGCCGATGCTTTCCACGTCGAGGTCACGCGTGATGCGGTACATCGGCGACCAGGACCAGAGGTTTTCGGCAGAGAGGAATACCCTTGCAGCATTCAGTTTTGCTCTTGAAATCAGGGCCTTGGGCAGGTTGTAGCCGATCTGTATATTTTTCAGGCGGATATAGGCTACGTTTTGCAGGTATTTGGACTGTTGCACTTTGAGCTCGCCGGCGCCGTTCTGAGCAACATAACCGCGGTAGCGTGGGAAGTAAGCATCCTGGTTGTCTTCAGACCAGATGTTGCCGATCTGTGATTTAGGCATATAGTTGTAAGGCCTGTTGTATTGTCCCCAGAAAACATCTGATTCCGCTCCGGGCCACCAGTCCTTTTTTCCGACGCCCTGGAAAAAAACGCTGAAGAAGATATTGTTCCAGTCGGCGCTGAGGTTGATACCGTAAGTATAGTGAGGCAGCGAATCACCGATGATGGTAAGGTCGCCATGATTACCCAGGGTGTTGGCGCCGTTGTTGATGATACCATCGCCGTTGAGGTCTTTGAAGCGGATATCACCGGGCAGCCACTGGCCGGAGTTGGAAGCCTTAAAGAGCGCCTGCGCTTTGGCCGCGGCCTTGTAGTTTTCCTGTGTCCAGTAGCCATCATTGACATACCCCCAGATCTCACCCACTTTTTTACCGGTGTACCAGTCTGTCAGCTTATCATTGGTGTTATTATATTTGGTGATGACAGCGCTGTAGTTGGCCAAAGTGGCGTTAACGCTATAATGCAGTGGTTTGGAAGCCACGTTGAACTGATCGCGCCAGCCGAGTGCGATTTCCCATCCGTTGGTTTTCAGATCGGCATAGTTGCCTTTGGGCACATCTGTTCCGAAAACGGCTGGCAGTGTCTGGCCGACGGTGAACATGTTTTTGGTTACCCGCGTGTATACGTCGCCGGTAAAAGTAAGACGGTTGTTCAGCGCCGCCACGTCCAGGCCGAGGTTGCGGGTGGTAGACGTTTCCCAGGTGAGGCCATCGGGCAGCACTACCGGTTGGGTGGTCTGCTGTGGCCGCACGCCATTGATCACCCTGCCGGACTGTTTAATCTCCAGCTTCTCCTGGAAAGCGTAGGATTTGATATTACCATTACCGAGAGAACCGTAGGAGCCTCTGATTTTCAAATCAGAAATCGCTGTTTCCGGAAGATGCCAGAAAGCCTCTTTGGAGAGGCGCCAGCCGGCAGATACAGAGGGGAAGAAAGCGTAGCGCTGGCTGGAAGGAAACTTTGAGGAGCCGTCGTAGCGACCATTGACTTCCAGCAGGTAACGGTCTTTATAAGCGTAGTTCAAACGGAAAAACTCACCCATGATCGCCCAGCGTTCGTACCCGCCGGCAGTAGTGATATTGGTGCCGAGTGCGAGGTTCATGTCTTTGGCATCGCTGTAGACGAGGCCGTTGCGCGTGGTGGAGAATCCTTTGTAAGTAGACTGCTCATAGTTAAACCCGGCCATAGCCTTGAAATAATGCGCATCGCCAAAGCGGGTTTCATATTCCGTATAGATATTGGAAGCCAGATAAAGGGTGTTATAATTACTCATCATGAGATCATTATAACCGAGACCTACGTAAGCGACGGCCCCCGGTGCGTTGCTGTAGGGAACGGGGACGCGCAAACGTTTTTGATTATCGGCTGTGTTTTGTACGGTGAAGTCGCCTTTCAGCCGCAGCTTGTCCTTATATATATCCGCCGAGAAGCCGGTGGTGTTCCTGAATATTTGTTTATTCAGGTCAACTCCATTTTTACCGTAGAAGAAATCGCCTACCGTATAGGCGGCGGAGTAGGTAAGGGTACCGTCAGGATTGAAGAGCATGGAGGAGGGATGGCCTTCATCCGCCAGGTTGCGCCAGATACCGCCGCCTTCGCCTACGTTCAGCGGGTTGTGATAATCCCTGCTGGAGAACTCGGTGCTGTTGTACACGTTCAGGAAAGGAAACAGCTGGATAGCGCCTTTCGCCCGCAGGTTGTACATCTTATAGTCGTCAGAGTTAAAGCGGAACAAGCCCTCCTGGCCATAATACCGGCCAGTGATGTAATAACTCGCTTTCCCGCTGCTGCCGGAAACGGAGAGGTTATGTTCCGTAGCGCTGGTGTGGTCTTTATACAAGAGGCCGTACCAGTCGGTATTACCATAATATTCATAGTTCCCAGCGCCGTTGACGATCGTTTTCGGCAGGTCCGGATTTTCCGCACGTTCTTTCAGCGCAGCCAGGTAGGCCTGGGAGAAAAGCTGTGTTTTATTGATATTCTGAGGCACCTGCGAGTAGTCGTTCCAGGCAGTCCAGGCTTCATTGAAGTTTTTAGCGTATTCGTAGCCATCGCTGACCACGTCGGGCACGGTGGTGGGCTTTTTCAGCGAGTAGTTGGTGGAGTAGGTAATGCTCAGTTTGTCTTTTACCGGTGTTTTGGTGGTGAACAATACCACGCCGAAGGCGCCGCGTGCGCCGTAAATAGCCGCGGAGGCCGCGTCTTTCAGCACCGTGACACTGGTAACGTCAGCGGGATTGAGCATGCTGGGGTCGCCCTCCACGCCATCGATGAGCACGAGCGCATTGCCGCCCTGTCCGATGGAGGTGATACCGCGGACGTTATAGGCGGGGGCTTGTGTAGGCTTGCCGTCGCCGGGCACCAGGTTGAGGTTGGGCACTACGCCCTGTAATCCCTGGCTCAGGTTGGGCAGCGGACGGTTTTCCAGTGCTTTGGCAGACACCTGGGTTACGGCACCGGTGAGGTTTACTTTTTTCTGGGTGCCGTAACCTACCACCACCACATCATTGAGGGAAGACACATTCATTTTCAGCGACACCTGGATAAAGGTTTGATTACCGATCGATATGGTGTCGGGACGATAGCCGACGAAGCTGAAAACCAACCGGGCGCCGGCAGTAGTATTCAGCGAAAAATCGCCTTTGGGGTCGGTGCTTGTACCGGACGAGGTGCCGAGTACTTTCACCGTTACGCCCGGCAGCGGTTGCCCACCTTCATCCAGCACCCGCCCTTTCAGCGGAAGGGATTGTGCTGAGCTGCCGTAGGCATAGGACAACAGCAATAGCATGTATAACCATCTTTTCATGGTGACATTCTGTGGTTTAATGAACAGGAGTTGATTATCACCCTGCAAGTAAGATCCAGCGGGTTAACAGGCGGATTAATTGGGGATTAACAGCGGTGATTAAGTCAAAAAAAAAGCGATGATTAAATTATGAAATGCGTGTTTTATCTATTAAATTAACACTAGAGAAGTTTCTTAAAGCAAAGTTAACTTCCATATCAAAAAACTTTAGCGTTTAGACTTTAATTTGCCACGTTATTGAAAGCCGGTCTGTCATCCCGCATCTTAATTGAATTATCGAAAAAAAGACTTACAGGATTTGTAAGGAAGCTTATGTACAGATATATAGTCTTTTTGCTCCTATTCGTATCACTTGTGATGGTTTGCCAGGCGCAGGAGGGGTATGGATTAGTGTTTGCCAGTAAAAACATTGCACAGGAAGACCGTACCTCACTTGACCTCGCGCCGGAAAAACCTATCCAGGTGAAAGGCAGCTACAGCCTGTCTTTCGACCTGTCGTTCCAACCGTTTTTCCGGTCGTATTTTGGCTATGTGTTCAGGATCACCGATGAAAAACGCCAGAATATCGACCTGATATATAATGTCCGCGCAAAAGCATTTTATGTGGTTACCGGTAATGCATTTTCCGGTATCACTTTTTCTATTCCTCAGGACAGTTTATTTCACCAGTGGAACACTATCCGGCTGGATGCCGACAACGAAACGCATACATTGTCCGTTACCGTTAATGGCCGGCGGATAGGCGCTATCCGCAGTCCTGTTGTTTCCGGCAGCGCACTGCGCATCTGTTTCGGCGCCAATTACCGCAAAACGTTCCGTACGTTTGACCTACCGCCGATGCGGCTGAAAGATGTCCGGCTGTTTGCCGGCGGCGAGCTGCAACACCACTGGCCGCTGGACCAGACGCAGGGCACTACCGATAAAGATCTTGTAACAGGACAAACCGCGCAGATCAAAAACCCGGTTTGGATGCGACCTGCCTTTACCCGCTGGCAACTGGCCGATTCCTTTATTGTAAACGGCAACGCCGCTGTGAGCATGGATGCAGCTACAGGTACCATTTACATCAGCTGCAACGATAGTCTTTACCGTTATTATTGTTATACGCATCAAAAAGCGGCGCAGGCACAGGCGTTGCCGCAGCTATCACCGGCAGGGCTACACGCCGTTTTTAATCCGGTTGACCGGCAGTTGTATCAGTTGCTTCCTGACAGTCAGCAGGTAGCGGTATATGACACCGCACAGCATGCATGGAGCAGGACATTAAATCCTCAGCATGTAACCGGCTACTGGCATTCCAATCTTTTTTTCTCGCGCTTTGACAGCAGCATTTATATGATAGGTGGTTATGGTGATTTCAGGTACAAAAATGAAGTGCACTGTTATACGCCAGGCAGCAGCCATTGGGAGCTGGTAACCATGAGCGGCGATACTTTCACGCCACGGTACCTGGCGGCGCTGGGCCACAACCAGGCGGGCGATACAGCGTATATACTGGGAGGTTATGGCAGCACTACCGGCGACCAGTTGCTGAATCCGCACAACCTCTATGACCTGATATTATTTGATGTGAAACGCCGCACCTTCCGTACGGTATACCGGATGAAAGAGCCGGAAGAGCAGTATGCTTTTGCCGGCAATATGGTGCTGGATACCAGGCGGCAGGAATATTACGCGCTGACTTTCGCGAATGACCGGATGAACTCTTCCCTGCAGCTGATCAGGGGGTCGTTAAAAGAACCGGAGTATACCACCATGGCCACCGCCATCCGTTATGATTTTTATGACATTCGCTCCGCCGCCCGGCTTTTTTATACGCCCGAAAACGATGAGCTGACGGTAGTGACGCTGTTTTCCCTGAAAAACAACACTACGCAGGTACGTATCCATACCCTTCAGTTTTCGCCCTATGCCCTGGGGGCGCCGGCGCCCGCAGACAAGCCTACCCCGCAGTATGTTGTTCGTATTCTCATCGCGATCGGCCTGGTGGTCGCGTTGTTTTTGCTGGCGCTGGGCATAGCGGCGCTGAACCGCCGGAAACAGCCGCCTGTGGCGTCAGCACCGGTTAACCAGCCGAAGCCTGAAACCGTGAGCATTTCCCCGGTTGGCCCTATGGTGAGTGTAACCGTGGCTTATCCCGGTGTTCAGCTGTTTGGCCATTTTACCGTTACCGACCGGGAGGGAAATGATATTACCCGCGCATTCAGCCCCTTGCTCAAAGAGCTGTTTCTGTTATTGTATCTGCACTCCATACCGGGCAGAAATGGTATCTCGTCGGAGAAGATCCATGAAGTGCTGTGGCCGGGCAGGTCTGTAAAAGATGCGAAGAATAACCGGTCCGTTAACCTGGTCAAATTAAAAAGCATCCTTGATAAAACCGGCGCCTATACGCTGGTGAAGGATAATGAACGCTGGATGTTCCGGTTTGAAGGTCCGGCGGTACAAACAGACCTGGACCGTTACTACCAGTTGTTACGACGTGATCCCGGCAATACCGCTGCGCTGGTGGAACTGCTGAAGCAGGGGCCTTTCCTGCAGGAAACCGAATACCCGTGGCTGGATAAATTCAAGGCGGACATTGCCTCACATAATATTGAACTGTTGGGTCATTTTATGGAGGAAAACCCTGAAGCTGCGCCGGCCTTTATGCTGGACGTATGTGATTGTATGCTGTATGCCGACTCCCTTCACGAAGAAGCCGTACGGCACAAATGCAGGGCGCTGGTGGCATTACGGCAGCATTCAGCGGCCCGCCAGCTGTATGCATCCTTCCTGAAAGAATATAAAAATACTTATGGGTTGTCTTATGAGATGGAGTATGCAGAAGCCATTGCCCACTGCTAAAAATTTAAAAGTCGCCTCACAGAAGTGAAGCGACTTTATAAAATCTGGTAAAAAACTTCTCTGGCAATTGAAACTTGTGTTCCCTTGGTGTTTGATAAAAAACGCAAGTTTAAAATTTATGGCTTTACTGATTTTCATCACCAGAAAAGTTTCTTCCCATGGTCAAATCTAATAAGGAAGCTTTGAAGGATCACAGATAGATATCTGTCCGTCGTTTTAACAATACAAAGTAACGCTGATTATTCCGGCTGCGGTTTTCAATTCGGGAAAAGAAATGATCAAAGCGGGAAATTGCAAAAAAAAATGCTGATGGCTATGGGCCATCAGCATTTATACAATTTCTTTCTAATTGATAATCAACGAAGTAACAACTCACAAGGTTTTAATCCCGTATGTTTCTTAAAGGCGGTGGAGAAGTGGGAGATGCAGGAATAACCCATCAGCATAGCCACTTCAGACACAGACATGCCTTTTTCGTACAACAGGCCTTTGGCCTTCTCCATTCTTTCTTTCTGGAAATAATCATAGATGGTGGTACCGTACATGGCTTTAAAGCCTTTTTTAAGGTAACATTCATTCATGGCTACTTTGCGGGCCAGATCGCGGATGGTGATAGGGGAATCCAGTTGTTCCAGTAAGATACTTCTTGCTTTTTCAATTTTCTCCCGGTCTTCCAGGTGTGTCAGGAAGCGGCAGCCGTAACGTTCGTCGGGATCGTTCTGCATGAACTGGTCTGAACTGTACAACAGTAAGTCCAGGGCGCGGCTTTGCAGGAAGATGTTCTTCAGCATTCCTTCATAATTGTGATGCACCATGGTTTCCAGCACTGATTTGGATTTGGTGCAGGGCTGGATGGTTTTCACGAAAGGTTTGCGGGTCTGGTTCTCGAAAAGGGAGAACGTGGTGGTATTTTTCTGAAGCGACTGAATAAACGCTGGCTGGAACCTGACAGTGATAAGGTCTACAGAGGGGACCTTGTCCTTACAGGCTTCCTTGTTGCCCTCCGCACATAACTGGTCAGTGCAGGCGGGATTTTTACAGTATTTGCTGCCGGCCACGCAATAGCGCAGTTCTATTGCGGCGGACTGCCCTCTTTTAGCCGGCTGGTACACGACCATGGCTATGTCTTCCACCGGCAGCGGCTTATCGTAGATGAAGCGCTGCAATGTAAAGTCCAGGCAATCCGGGACGGACACGCTGTCCTGCTCCGCCAGCTGTAGCTGGTCGCTCATGGCGGGCTGCGGGATGGCTAATGCCAGTATTTCCTGAATTTCTTTCACTTTACCTGATGTTTTAAAACCGGGACAAATTTAACACTTCCAATTTTAATCCTATACATTTTGACAATACACTTACAAAGCAATCCTAACATATAGCATAATATTCATCCGTTAAACGCGGTGGGACAGCAATCAATTGGTATAAATTTCGTTTATTCATAACAGATGGAACACAGGAAAAGGAAATTACCCCGCATTATCAGGATTATTTTGACCGTATTATGCATACTGCTGGTACTGGTTTTAGGAACGGCCTGGTACATTAACCAACACTGGACCAATCTGTTACGCAAGGAACTTTCCGGCTATGTAATGGATTTATCCGACAGTCTGTATGTAGTACAATTTAAAGACCTGCATCTCAACGTGCTTTCCGGCAGTCTGACCGTGGAGAAAGCCACGATGACGCTGGATTCCGCCGTATACCGGCAGATGCTGGCCGCACGCCGGGCGCCGGAAAACACTTACCTCATCAGTGTGGAAAAACTCCAACTGAAGTATTTTAAACCGTGGCGGTATTTCATCAAAAAGGAGTTGAATGCGGGAGCGCTGATCGTGACCGGCCCCAGTATCGTGATGGACCAGAACAGCACGGTCAGGGACACCACGCAGCCCCGCACCGCCTATGAGAACATCTCTTCCAAGATGAAATCCATCTTTATCGGACGTTTTCAGCTGGACAACACCAACTTTAAATATGTGTTTACCCGGAAAGACTCTTCCCGCGTAATCCACCAGTTCCGCAACCTGCAGGTAGGGGTCAACGATTTCCTGATCGATTCTGTGGCACTGAAAGATCCTACCCGCTACCTGTACGCCCGCAATTATGAAATCGGTATGCGGGACTATATGAACCGTACGCGGGACAGCCTCTACTGGATGTATGTGCGCGGTATCCGTTACGATGCCGCCGAAAGGACGCTGAACATCGGGCAGTTTGAGATAAAGCCCCGTTATGGCAAGGCAGAGTTCCAGCAGCGGACAGGGGGTGTGCAGCAGGACCGTTATGAGCTGCAGTTTAACGATATCCAGGTGCGGGAGCTGGACCCCAGGATGTTGCTGCAGGAGCAGCAGGTGTGGGCGCGGCGCGTCAATATCAGCAATGGCAGGCTGCATATTTACCGGGACAGAACGCTGCCCATGCCGCCCGGCGATAAGCTGGGGCAGTTCCCCAACCAGGTGTTGCAAAAAGTAAATCTGCCCTTAAAAATAGATACCCTGACCGGCAATAATGTGGAATTACAGTATACCGAGCTGAGTCCTGTTTCCCGGCAGACAGGACAGGTCAGCTTCGGGCATGTTCACGGCAGGTTGACCAATATCACTAATATAGATTCCATGGTGGCCCGCAACAACCATTGTGTGGCCGATTTTGACGCTATTTTCCTGCAAAGCGGCAAGCTGAGGGCGCATTTTGACTTTATCCTCAACAGCCCTACCGGCCGTTTTGCCGTATCGGGGCAGCTGAAAAACATGAACGGCAAGGACCTGAACAGCGTTACCCGGCCGCTGGGCATGGTCGAAATACGGTCCTGCAACATCCGGGACCTGAACTTCAATATCCGCGGGGACGAGCGGAAGGCCGCCGGCAGCGTCACCCTGTTGTACGACAATTTGAAAATAGCCATCCTGAAGCAGGACAAAGAGCACAAAAACTACAGCCGTAAAGGGCTGATGAGTTTTGTGGCCAACGTGATGGTTATTAAAGACAGTAACCCCCTGCCAGGAGAGAAAGTACGGGTGTCTAACCCCACCCATGCCAGGGATATCCAGAAGTCATTTTTCAACCTGGTGTGGAAAACATTATTTGCCGGGGTGAAAGAGACCGCCGGTGCAGGAAAATTATAAGGTAAAAAAGCGGGATCCATCCCACCCAAAAACAGCTATTCTTTTATGGAAATCAGGCTTATTTTTCGTATTTTTGCATGATTGTCTACCGATTTTGTTTCTAAAAGATTTTACACCAACATATGAGCGAAGAATTAGTGCAAGCAACCAGCCCCAGCAGCAACTATGATGCGGGGAGTATTCAGGTATTGGAAGGACTGGAAGCGGTGCGCAAGCGTCCGGCCATGTATATTGGCGACATTGGCATCAAAGGGCTTCACCACCTGGTATATGAAGTCGTGGACAACTCCATCGACGAAGCCCTGGCTGGCTACTGCAAAAATATCGAAGTAACGATCTGCGAGGATAACTCTATCCGGGTAAAAGATGACGGCCGTGGTATCCCTACCGGCATCCATCCGAAAGAAGGACGCTCCGCCCTGGAGGTAGTAATGACGGTGCTCCATGCCGGCGGTAAATTTGACAAAAACACCTATAAAGTATCCGGTGGTCTGCACGGCGTGGGTGTCAGCTGCGTAAACGCACTGAGTACCCGGCTGCATGTGACTGTGCAAACCGAAGGCAAACTGTTTGAACAGGAATACCACCGCGGTATCCCCCAGTACGCAGTACGGGAAATCGGGGTCAGCGAGACCACCGGGACCACCGTACACTTCAAACCGGACAACGAAATATTCAACGAAACGACCTACAACCGGGAAATCCTGGCCGGCCGTTTAAGGGAGCTGGCTTACCTGAACCGTAAGATCCGCATCACCCTGTCCGACGAACGCGAAAAAGACGAAGCAGGCAATATCTTCTCCGAAACTTTTTACAGCGAAGGCGGTATCCGCGAATTTATCCAGATGCTGGATAAAAACGGTCGCCGTAACCCGCTGCTGCCTACGCCTATCTACGTGGAAACCCACGACGCCGCCTCCAACGTGGCAGTAGAAGTGGCACTGGTATACAACGACGCTTTCAGTGAGAATATCTTCTCCTACGTTAATAACATCAACACCATCGAAGGCGGTACGCACGTGGCCGGTTTCCGCCGCGCCATCACCCGTGTATTCAAAGCCTACGGTGATAAAAACAAACTGTTCGAGAAATCAAAGGTAGAAGTAACCGGCGATGACTTCCGCGAAGGCCTCAGCGCTATCATCAGCGTTAAAGTACCTGAGCCGCAGTTTGAAGGCCAGACCAAAACCAAACTCGGTAACTCCGACGTGATGGGGGTGGTAGACAGCTCCGTAGCTGCCGTACTGGACGCTTTCCTCGAGGAAAATCCCCGCGAGGCCAAAACCGTGATCAACAAGGTGGTGCTGGCAGCACAGGCCCGTGAGGCGGCCCGTAAAGCACGCCAGCTGGTACAACGCAAAAGCGTGATGACCGGCAGCGGCCTCCCCGGTAAACTGGCAGACTGCTCCGACAATGATCCTGTAAAATGTGAACTGTTCCTGGTCGAAGGTGACTCGGCGGGTGGTACGGCCAAACAAGGCCGTAACCGTAACTTCCAGGCCATCCTGCCGCTCCGTGGTAAAATCCTCAACGTGGAAAAAGCCATGGAACACAAGATCTACGAAGACAACGAGATCAAAAATATCTTCACCGCCCTGGGCGTAACCATCGGCACCGAAGAAGACGATAAAGCCCTGAACCTCTCCAAACTCCGCTATCACAAGCTGATCATCATGACGGATGCGGACGTGGACGGTAGCCACATCGCCACACTGATCCTCACCTTCGTGTTCCGTTACATGAAAGCCATGGTGGAACAGGGTTATGTATATATCGCACAACCACCGCTGTACCTCGTTAAAAAAGGCAAAGAACAAATCTACGCCTGGACAGAAGAACAGCGTAAGGCCGCTACCGTACAACTGGCCGCCGGCGGTAAAGAAGACAGCGTAAACATACAACGTTATAAAGGTCTTGGTGAGATGAACGCAGAACAGCTGTGGGATACTACCATGGACCCTGAAAAACGTACACTGAAGCAGGTAACTATCGAAAGCGCCGCTGAAGCTGACCGCGTATTCAGCATGCTCATGGGCGACGAAGTACCTCCGCGCAGAGCGTTTATCGAATCACATGCGAAGTACGCAAAGATCGACGCGTAACTAGGACGAACATGATTATCGCTGATTTTTCTGATGAACGAAGACCAAAGCGAGCCATCATATTAATATAGAAAAAGGACCGCCCATTGATGATATCAATGGGCGGTCCTTTTTCTATAATATCTATTCTATATTATTTATAATTAATCATCCTCTTCGTACAGCGCTCCGCTAGTCAGAAAAATCAGCGATAATTACGGCCATCACAGTTACGGCTCCCGGGAGATAATATAATTCGCCAGCAGCTGGTACAGGAACACCCCGATCAGCATAATGGCCACGAATATATTGGCGTAGTCGTTGGTGATGAAAGCGAAAATAATTCCTACAAGCCCGATAACAGCGAGCGACAAGGTATAGATACGGAAGATGTTCCGGCTCTTCTTAGACGCAGGTGTATACATACTTGAAACCGGCAACAGCAGTACGCCTGAACAGATAGCGACAGACAGCAGGCCGGGAATGGCGGTCAGCCAATAGGCGGCGGCAGCCAGCAGCGCTACCGCCAGCAAACAGCCTACCATGGTAGAGACCTTCATCTGCTGTGGCGTCAGGGCGTAACGGCCGTAAGGGTTCAACCGCAGAAACAGGTTGCTTACCGGCGCAATCAACCAGGTGGACAAAGCCACCAGTGCCAGCAGCACATACAGCGGGAAAAATACTTTACTGGCGATCTGTGTAAGAATAAAGATGCCCGCAATGATCAACCACTGCATTCCGGCTTTCTGCCTTCCCATAAAAAAGGCGTAATTCAGGAACTGGCGGTATAACCAGTAACGCGCTTTCATGGCCTGCACCATGCCGTTCTTGGCCCATTGCTGGTTAGGGTCCAGCTTCAGTGACTCGCGGAAATGTTCCAGCGCCTTGCGGTGATCGCCGGCTTCCAGCCATTTCCAGCCCAGGTTGGCATGGGTATAGGCATTTTCCGGATTATGTTCCAGCGCTTCGTGTAAATCGGAAAACGCCTCTTCTTTTTTGCCGAGGTTAAACAGTGCGTTGGACCGGAGGTTCAGGCATACCAGGTTCTCCGGGTCGATAGCCAGTCCTTCCTCCGCTTTTTGGAGGGCGCCGGGATAATCTTTTTTAAACAGCAGTATCTGGCTCCACATGCCAAAGTAATCCGCCTGGTAAGGGTGGATGGCCACAGCTTCGCCGATAGCCTGTAAGGCTTCGCTGTACTGATTTTTATTGAGCGCCAAACGTGCCTTCAGGTACAGGAAGCGGTCGTCGTCCGGTGCGAAGCCCAGCGCATTGTTAACCACCTGTTCCCCTTCTTCTGTTTTACCCATTTCGAGATAACAGATGGCCAGCAGGAAGAGCGCGTCTATGTCGTTGGCGCTGGTACTGAGATGTTGTTTCAGGGTGGTCAGTGCATCCTGGTAACGCCCTTGTTGCAGCAGCAACTGGGCACGCTGAATGAGTACAGCCATAATTTATTTCTTTATATCCAGGTATTTCAGCACATCGTCGTACAGGCCGGCCTCATTGGAATACAAGGCATAGTTACGGGCGGTGTTAAACCATTCCCGTGTGGTGGGCTTATGAGATTTGATGGCTTTCACCAGTTCTTTTTGCGATATCGGTTGTGGTGCCCCTTTCTGCAGTGCCTCCAGCAGCTTGTCTTCTATGGCGAGGTCCACGATGGCTTTCAGGTCGGCGCCGGAATAGCCGGCCGTGGCTTTGGCCAGGGCTTTGTAATCCACGTCGGAGACGGGTTTGTTGCGGAGTTGCAGTTGCAGGATCGATTCGCGGCCATCTGTGTCAGGAGGGGCCACGAAGATGATGCGGTCAAAACGGCCGGGGCGGCGGAAAGCCGGATCGAGGCTCCACGGCGCGTTAGTAGCGCCGATGATCAGCACATTCTCGTTATTGGCGGCGATACCGTCCATCTCCGCCAGGAACTGGTTGATCAGGTGGCTGGCGCCGCTGTTGCGCATAGAGGTCCGATTGGCGCCGAGTGCATCTACTTCATCGAAGAAGAGCACACAGGGTTTGCGTTGACGGGCCAGCTCAAAGAGCGCATGCAGGTTCTTTTCACTGTTACCGATCCACATATCCAGCACATCGTGGATGCCCACATTGATGAACTCCGCCTGTATTTGTCCGGCAGTAGCTTTGGCCAGATAGGTTTTACCACAGCCCGGCGGGCCATAGAGCAGGATGCCGCCGCCGGCTTTTTTGCCGTAGGCCTTATATAAATCAGGGAACTGCAGCGGCTTGATGATTTTCAGGTCTATCTCCTGCTTTTCCCTTTCCATGCCACCAACGTCGGAGAAATTCATATCTGGTTTTTCCAGCGTGAAGACTTTATCCGGATCTTCCGACAGTTCATCGTCTTCTTCTTCAAAAGTGGCGGACGGTTGTTGCTGCGGCAGGCGGAACTGGGCGTCGAGGGCTTCATCACGGAAGCCAGGATTGAGCTGCAACAGGTGTTGATAAATATCTCTGGCTGCCCGCAGGGAGTTTTCCTTTACCAGGATACGGCAATGCAGCAGGAGGGCATCAAAATGGTCCGGCTCATGATGTTCCAGTTGTTCCAGTACAACGATGGCGGCGGAATATTTTTGCTGATGATAAAAGGTACGGGCCAGTCCCAGCTGGGCGGCAGTGTGGTCCGGCGACAACTCCAATACTTTGCGGTACTGTTCTTCCGCCTGCACGTAATCATAATCCTGCATCAGCACCTGGGCCAGGTGCAGGCGCAAAGGCACATTTTCCGGTGAAAACTGCACTGCTTCCTGTAATTGTTTGACTACTTCCGATGACATAATGCGCTTTATTAATTGAATACTCGAACAGTAATAATACGGAATTACCCCACAAAAATATTGTTAATATTGACGTTGTCACTTTCTCTTTTCACTGCCTGTTTCGTATTTATTTATTAACATTTTATTTAATTTAAATTTTATTACATATATTGCAGTTGAATTTATCCCTATGCCCGTATATTAACCGGTACACCTATTCCAATGAGATTGGCTGGCGGCGGCACTATCTGCCGGCCAACACCGGGTTCCCTATGCAGCGGCACAATACTGGACAGCATTAAATAACAAAACATATGCGTTTGAAAATCTTCGTATGGGCCATTGTTGCTATCATAGCGGGAGCAGGACTTGCCGGTTGCACCAAAAAGAAAGAGGTAACTCCTGAGGGCACTTTTACTTTCCGTCTGGGAGGGGTAACCTATCATTCCAACTCCACACAGGGCTATATTTCCGATACTGTTGTCGCCGGCAGGAAAACGCTGGTAATAGACGGTGTCACCAATAATTTCACCAAACACATGGAACTCATGATCACTTTCCCCAATGGCCTGCAAGCCGGACAGTACGATCAGGGCGCCGGTGAAATGACGCTGATGGATATTCAGCAAAAAGAAGATGGTTACGTTACCAAAGCCATCTCCATCAAACTTGAAAGCATTAATAGTAAACAAGCGGAGGGAACCTTCTCCGGCACCTTAATTAGTGGTGAAATAGAAAAACCTTTAACGGACGGGACTTTTAAAGTCTATTTTTAAGTAATCACCGTTTTAAAAAAACGAGCAAAACCCTGTCTTTTAAGACGGGGTTTTTTGTTCTCGCGGAGTTTCTCGCAAAGCACGCAAAGGAGCAAAGAGCGCAAAGGCTATATAAGAATTATAAGAAAGCAAAGGAGCGCAGATCAAATGTAGATCTCCGCTCCTTTGCTTTCTCTGCTCGCTTATATAATCTTTGCGCTCTTTGCTCCTTTGCGTGCTTTGCGAGAACCCCTTTCGTATAGTCATACCAGTTGTCTTACTAAAATTATTGTTTAGGAACTGTTAAACAATTCCGGCGTTACAATTCCTTTACCGTTTGTTAACAGAGGTTTCATACACATCACCAAACATGATACTAAATTCACTTAATTGTTGGTCAACCAGGGTATTTTAAGATCATTTTAAGTAGTCCTTAACAATTTCGTAATAATGAGTTAACATTCTGGTTGCTTTGGAGTAGTTGTTTTGCACCTGTAAATACTTACAGGCTTTATGAAATCATTTGTCACGCTATTAGCGAGCATTCTGGTCGTTTTATGTTTTAACAACACACAAGCGCAGATTACCACCTCTATTATCTCAGGTAAAGTAGCTGATCCTTCCGGACAGGCTATCCCCGGTGTAACGGTTGTTGTGTTGAACACCGCCACCGGCACCAAAAGTGGTACACAAACCAACGGCGACGGCCGTTATATTGTACCGAACCTGAACCCGGGCGGCCCCTACACCGTTACCGTTTCCTTCATCGGTTACAAAAAAGAAGTAAAAGAAAATGTGAACCTGGCACTGGGTACTACCAACTTCAACTTTAAATTACAGGAAGAATCCACCGCGCTGAGCGAAATCGTGGTGACAGGCAATACCGGCAGCAAAAGCGGCGGCACCAAAATAGGACAGGAGCAGATCAAAAGCATGCCTACCCTGAGCCGCAGCCTGCAGGACCTCACCAAGGTTACACCGCAGAGCAACAACAACTCTTTCCTCGGCACCAACTATCGTTATAATAACGTAACAGTGGACGGCGCCATCAACAACGATGCGATCGGCTTCAGCCCTTCTCTCGGCGGGCAAAGCTCTACCAGCGGTCAGCCAGGCAGCAGCACCCGTACCAACCCCGTGTCTCTCGATGCGATCCAGGACGTACAGGTATTACTGGCCCCCTTCGACGTAAAAGTGGGTAACTTTCTCGGCGGTAGCGTAAACGCAGTAACCCGCAGCGGTACCAACGAAGTACACGGCTCCATCTACGGTTATGGCCGTAATGCTTCCATGATCGGCAAAAACAACGCCGGCGACGGTTCCAAACTGCCCAGCGACTTCCATGAATACCAGGCAGGCGCCCGTGTTGGTTTCCCTATCATCAAAAACAAACTGTTCTTCTTTACCAACGAAGAAATCACCCGCCGTGTAGACCCGGTGATCCTCGCCGCTGGTTCAGCTGACGGTGGTGGCATCCTCACTGAAAAAGACGCCGCAGACATCACCGCCATGATGAAAACCTATGGCGTGGACATCGGAACAGCCGGTAACACCAGCATCTATTCCAATTCCAATAAATTCTTCAACAGACTGGACTGGCATATCAACGATAAACACCACCTGTCTCTCCGTAATAACACCATCACTTCCGAAGCCACCAACCTGGAACGCGATCAACAGAACTTCCGTTTCAAAGGCATCGACTTCAAACAGGTGAACAACCAGTCTTCTACCGTTGCAGAACTGAAAAGCAACTTCAACAGCAGCATCTCCAACAGCCTGATCCTGGGTTACTCCAACGTTCACGACTACAGAACACCGCTGTCTGACCCTGCTGCTCCGCAGATCCAGATCAAAGGCCGTACCGCCGGTTCCACCATCTTCCTTGGTACCGACCGTGAAGCCAGCATCTTCAACATGAAACAAAAAACCTTTGAGGTAACTGATAACGTGACCATCTTCAAAGGCAATCACACCATCACAGTAGGCACGCACAACGAGTTTTACAACATCACCTATGGTTTCGTAAACTCCTGGAACGGCCGTATCGACTACAACAGCGTGGCAGATTTCCTCGCCAACAATCCCAGCCGCGTGCGTGGTAACTATAACTACGCCAACAACTCCCGCGATTACATCATGGCCAACCCGCCGGCACAGTTTAAAGTAAACCTGCTGAGCCTGTACGGCCAGGATGAAATCCAGCTGACGGACCGCTTCAAAATCACACCGGGCATCCGTTTAGACTATACCGGTATTCCGAACAAACAGCCGCTGAGCGACAAAACCACGAAGGCGCCTGTTGACCCGAACTACGGTACCACCTATACGTACACTAAACCTCAGGACATCAAAAACAGTTTCCTGAACAACATCCAGATTTCTCCGCGTTTAGGCTTCAACTATGATATCAAAGGCGATAACAGCCTCGTACTGCGTGGCGGTACCGGTCTCTTCACCGGCCGTATTCCTTTCGCATGGTTAGGCTACGCTTACTACAACAACGGTGTAACTTACGGTGCTTACGACCAGCGTTCTACCAAACCTTTTGTAAACGGTCCGATCTCCGCAGCACAGCCTTCTCCGAATGGCATCGCAGATTTCGCCGCTCAGAACGGAGCTAAAGTAAATGATGCTTCCGGCGCTACACAGGTGGACCTGATCGACAACAACTTCAAAATGCCGCAGGTATGGAGAAGCAGCCTCGCCCTCGAGTACAGCACCCGCGATCAGTGGAAATTCAGCGTTGAAGGTATCTATACCAAAGTGATTAAAGACCTGATGTTCCAACAGATCAACCTGGCCGACAATCCGACCTACTACGCTTACGATGTGAACAAACAACAGCCGATCTGGTCCGGTACCAAAATCAATCCGTTATATACGAATGCTTACCTGTTGTCCAACACTGATAAAGGTTACCGCTACAGCATCACTGCACAGGTGTCCAAATCCTTCCCCTTTGGCTTGAACGTAATGGCAGCTTACACTTACGGACAAGCTAAAGACATCACCAACGGTATCCGTAACTCCATGGAGTCCAACTGGCAGCTGAACCAGGCGCTGAACCCGAACAACCCGGCACTGGCTTACTCCAACTTCGACATCCGTAACCGCATCGTTGCCACCGTTAATTACAAACACGCATGGGATGCCAAAAACAAATGGGTTTCCAACTTCTCCGTGTTCTTTAACACTTCTTCCGGTTTACCGTATACCTATGGTTTCGTAAACGCCACCGTACAGGGCACTCCGCAGCAGGTGAGCCTCGCTTACATCCCGAAAGATGTAGCAGAAGCTACCAACTTCTTTGCTGACGCTAATGGTAAAACTGCCGCTCAACAAGCAGCAGAATTCATGAACTACATCAACAACGATAAGTACCTGAGTGGTCGTAAAGGCCAGTTCACCGAACGTAACGGTGGCCGTACACCATGGAACACACAGGCTGACTTCCGCTTTAGCCAGGATTTCAATTTCAAAGCCGGCAAATCCATGCACACGCTGACACTCACTTACGACATCGTGAACGTGACCAACCTGATCAACAAAGACTGGGGTATTCAGTACTTCTCACCGAACACCTTCAACTCTTCTGCCAGCGTAGGGGCCACACCGACCGGAAAAGTGGTGAACAACTACCCGATCCTCAAACTGGAAAATCCGGGATCACCTTATTCCAAAGACTTCTTCGGCTCCCGTCACCAAATGCAACTGGGCCTGAGATACAGCTTCTAGTCACGCAAAGGCGCAAAGCAGCAAAGAGCGCAAAGATGATATAAGCGAGTAGAGAAAGCAAAGGGGCGAAGATCAAATTTGATCTTCGCCCCTTTGCTTTCTTATTTAATCTTAAAAACTCTTTGCGCTCTTTGCTGCTTTGCGCCTTTGCGTGAACGCCGCGAGCGTTATTTGATGCTAAACACGGTCCTTACTTCAGCGCGAACCTTGATGGTTTTGAAATCAATTTCAGGAGCGCCACCGCCAACGGCATCAGCAGATTTGTACATAGCGTTGGCCATGATCTGCGGACGATAGTCAGCATAGTTATCGGTGTTGATTTCCTGTACTTCGATCACGTTGTCGATGCTGTTACCGATAGCAGCCAGCATATATTCTGCTTTTTCTTTGGCCGCTTTGATGGCTTTGATTTTCGCTTCTTTGCGGTACTGGTCCATTTTGCTGGAAGTATAGGAAGAGATGCGGGTACTTTCAATACCTTCCGCGTCTACTGCCCCCAGGATATCGTTGATTTTATCCAGTTTGGTCAGTTTCAGGCGGTACTGCTTGCGGGTCATGAATTCTACCGGATCTTTTTTCTTACGGAGGAAGTATTCATTGTTGAAACCGTTCACGTTTTCGATGGTCAGTACTTCTTTCGGCAAACCTGCATCCGCAATGGCTTTCACCAGTTGTTTTTCCAATGTGGTGATGTCCACTTTGGTTTTACCTTTTAAATACTCTTTCAGGGAGATATCCAGGTTGAGTTCATCCGGTGTGATTTCAATTTCGGCAGAGCCGTTGACTTCAATTTTCTTTACCTGTTTATTGTCAGCCTGTTGGGCGAAAGTGCTCAGTGCGAAGAATAATCCGGCGGCTAATAACATTACCTTTTTCATGTGTCTTTGTTTTTCTTATTTAAAAAAATTGTTTTCGATGTTGATTACACCCTCATGATGCTATGAGAAACCTTGTTTCCACAAAAACCAGTAAAAAAAATTACCCAGAACCATACATACATGAAAATGATATTCGTTTCTATTTAAAAATGAAACGATTACATAAGAAAAATGTTACAAAAAATTATTTCCGGCTATCCGTTATGCCTTTGAGGAAAGCATGCAGATCGTCCATATGACGGATACGGTTTACCACCAGCATGAAGTTTTTGCCTACCTGTTTCAGTTTGGCGTTGTTGGTACGGGTTTGTATATACGTTAATATATGATTGAACGTAGGGGATTCAAAATACGGGGAATCGGGGTTATTGATAAAGTAGCAGCGGAGGTTTTCCTCTTTGAGCATCATTTTTTCGAAGCCTAACTGGATAGCCATCCAGCGGCAGCGTATCATGGTGAGCAGGTCTCTTACCGGTTCAGGCAGCGGTCCGAAGCGGTCTGTCAGTTCTTTCTCAAACTGTTGTAATCTGCTGTCTTCCGTGATATTGTCCAGTTCCTGGTACAGATTGAGGCGTTCCTGGATGCTTTCTATATAAGTATCGGGGATTAGTATTTCGAGGTCGGTATCGATCGTACAGTCGTTGACGAAGTCTTTTTTCTCTTCCAGTTGTTCCTTGAAGAGGTCGCGGAATTCGTTTTGTTTCAGTTCGCGGATGGCCTCATCGAGGATTTTCTGATACATATCGAAGCCTATTTCCGCCATGAATCCGCTTTGTTCGCCGCCCAGCAGGTTACCGGCGCCGCGGATATCGAGGTCGCGCATGGCGATCTGGAAGCCGCTGCCCAGCTCACTATGCTGCTCCAGCGTTTGCAGGCGTTTGCGGCTATCGGCCGTGAGGGTGCTCATTGGCGGGGCCAGCAGGTAGCAGAAAGCTTTTTTGTTGCTGCGGCCTACGCGGCCACGCAGCTGGTGCAGATCGCTCAGGCCGAAGTGGTGCGCGTTATTGATGATGATGGTATTGGCATTGGGGATGTCCACACCGCTCTCCACGATGTTGGTACATACCAGCACATCATATTTTCTGTCGATGAAATCGAGGATCACTTCTTCCAGCTGATGTCCTTCCAGCTGGCCATGCGCCGTAGCGATAGACAGATCGGGGCAGAGGCCCTGTATCAGGGACGACATTTCAGCCAGGCCTTTCACACGGTTGTGCACGAAGTATACCTGTCCGCCTCTTTCCGTTTCGTAGTAAATGGCGTCGCGGATGGCGTCCTGGTTGAAGACCTGCACTTCCGTTTCAATAGGCTGCCGGTTAGGCGGTGGCGTATTGATGATGGAAAGGTCACGGGCACCCATCAACGAAAACTGCAGCGTTCTCGGTATAGGCGTAGCCGTTAATGTAAGCGTATCTACGTTATGTTTCAGCTGTTTCAGCTTTTCTTTGGCAGACACGCCGAATTTTTGTTCCTCATCTACCACCAGCACGCCGAGGTCTTTGAACTTCACGTCTTTGCTCAGCAGGGCATGGGTGCCGATGATGATGTCGATCTTACCTTCCTCGAGGCGTTTGAGCGTTTCCTTTTTCTCTTTGGAAGATTTGAAGCGGTTGAGATAATCCACCGTACAGGGGAAATCTTTCAGACGATCGGAGAAGGTTTTGAAGTGCTGGAACGCGAGGATGGTGGTAGGCACCAGTACGGCAGCCTGTTTACCGTCCACGATGGATTTAAATGCGGCACGGATCGCTACTTCTGTTTTACCGAAACCTACGTCGCCGCAAACGAGACGGTCCATAGGGGCGGGGCCTTCCATGTCGCGTTTCACGTCGGCGGTGGCTTTGCTCTGGTCAGGGGTATCTTCATACAGGAAGGAGGCTTCCAGCTCTGTCTGCAGATAGGTGTCCGGAGCATGTGCAAAGCCCTGCTGGGCTTTACGTACGGCGTATAATTTAATCAGGTCTTTGGCGATGTCCTTAACCTGTGTTTTGGCTTTCTCTTTCAGCTTGTCCCACGCGTCGCTGCCGAGTTTATTTACCCGGGGTTCCACGCCTTCCTTACCGGTATACTTGCTGATCTTATGCAGGGAGTTAATATTTACATACAACAGGTCGTTGTTTTTGTAAATGATACGGATCGCCTCCTGCATTTTACCGCCGGATTCGATTTTCTGCAAACCGCTGTATACGCCCACGCCGTGGTCGATATGCGTTACATAGTCGCCGGGCTGCAGCTCCCGCAGCGTTTTCATGGTAATCGCCTTGTTTTTGTTGTAGGCTTGTTTTACCCTTGATTTGTGGAAACGCTGGAAGATCTGGTGATCGGTGTAGCAGGCCAGTTTCAGCGAGTGATCGATGAATCCGTGACTGATGGCCACCGGTATGGGGAAGAAGACAAATTCTGCTTTCAGGTCTTCGAAGATACTGCGCAGCCGTTCCAGCTGACGCGGGTTATCTGCGAATATAAAGAGGGAGTATTTGTTGTTGTTATGTTGTGCCAGGTCTTTAATAAGGAGATCGAACTGTCTGTTGAAGACTGGTTGCTCCTGTGTATCGAAGACGATGGTTTCCGGCTGCATGCCATTTTCGGTAAGATATTCTTTATTACCGAAGACGATGGTGGTCCTTTGCAGCAGCTGTTCCAGCAGGGGAGCGGCTTTCACAAAGTCGTCGCTGTTGAGCACCATGTCCTCGTCATCATTCACTTTCACTTTCTGACCGGTCAGCAGCCAGTCGTCCAGCCGTTGTTCCAGCTGTTCCACCACGCCCCGGATGTAGGCGGGGTCTTTCATCCATACAACGGTATTGGCGGGGAGGAATTCCAGCAGGGAAGTCTTCTGATGGTCCACCGTGTGGGTGTCCATATTGGCAATGAGCGTCACCTGCGTAAGCTTGCGCTCGCTGAGTTGGGTTTCCGGATCAAACAGGCGGATAGAGTCGATATCTTCCCCGAACAATTCTATGCGGTAAGGTTTTTCGTTACCGAAGGAATAGATATCGAGGATACCGCCTCTCAGCGCGTACTGGCCGGGCTCATAAACGAAATCGGTATGTTCAAATCCCCAGCCGATCAGTTTTTCCAGCAGGGGGTCCACTTTCAGGACGTCCCCTACTTTCAGCTGCACCATGTTGGAGCTGAAAGCTTTGCTGCCGGCCACTTTTTCCCAGAGTGCTTCCGGATAGGTGACCAGCACCTTCTTCCGTACGCCGTCGCCGGAAAATTTCATCAGGGCTTCTGTGCGCAGCATACTATGGCTGCTGTTGAGCTCCTGGAACTGTCCGGTTTTTTTGAAAGAGTCGGGGAAGTAGAAAATATCAAGGGCCTGGCTGAGTTCTTCCAGATCGTTCTGGAAATAGGCTGCCTCCTCTTTATCATTCAGAATAAAGAGATGGTTCGCGTCTGCATTTGCCCAGGCTGAAACTGCCACAAAATTTATTGCACTCCCACTGAGGGAAGACAGCTGAAAGTATTGTGGGGTGGGTGATTGAATCCCCTTCACCAGCGTCTGCAGGCGAGCATCACGTTGAAACAATTGTAATACAGCCTGTAAATTCATGAAGGTTGCAAAGATACGAAGATTTGGTGATTTGGGTATTGGAGTATTTAATTATTTGGTTTACAAATTTTGAGGTTTTTTGATTTCGGGCTTGAGGGAGCCTCGCCCCTTTCCGCGAAATCAAAAAATCCCGAAATCAAAAAATTCCAAAATGTTTCATTATATTCAGTGACATCAAAATCCTTTTTCCATGCAGGAGATCTGGTATACAGGTATCGTTACCCGGCTGGTAGATGAAACCCATAATACACGGCGTTTCTGGATCCGTATCCCTGAGCTGGAACGGTTTGATTTCAAACCCGGGCAGTTTGTCACCCTGGACCTCCCCATTCATGAAAAGAAAAACAAGCGCTGGCGCAGTTATTCCATTGCCTCCCACCCGGACAGCACCAATATCTTTGAGCTGGTGATCGTATTACTGGAGGGCGGCGTAGGCAGCACCTATCTTTTCAACGAAATTAAGGAGGGGAGCACCCTGCAGGTAAGGGGACCGCTGGGCATGTTCACCCTGCCGGCGGACATGGAAAAAGACCTGTTCCTGATCTGCACCGGTACCGGTATCGCCCCGTTCCGGTCCATGGTACAGTATATCCAGCTGCATCAGCTGCCCCATCCTGATATCCACCTGATCTTTGGCTGCCGTTATGAACAGGACCTGCTGTACGCGGAAGAAATGCGGCAGCTGGACAAAGACATGCCCCGTTTTCACTATATCCCCACCCTGAGCCGCCAGGAAGACTGGACCGGCAAAAAAGGGTATGTACACAGTATCTACGAAGAAATCCTGGCGGACAACAAGCGCCCGGCCAATTTCTACCTCTGTGGCTGGAAAGCCATGATAGACGAGGCGCGGCAGCGTATTACCGCCATGGGGTACGACCGCCACGACATTCACCTCGAGCTGTACGGATAATCCCTAAAAACAATAACCGAAACCCGTATCCAGGTTGGGGGTTACCTGGTTAGACGAGAACATCAGCATGGCTCCCATCCTGAACATAAAATGTTTATTGATGAAATGCCGCCGGCCTGCGACCGACAGCCAGCCCAGTAGGGTGCGGCTTGACACACCTTCTTCAAACCAGAGCGAATCGCCAAACATATAAGTCATCCCGGCGCCAATTTCCACACAGTGCTTGTCCGGGTCCGGTAGTCCAAAGACATAGTTGAATCCGCCATAAAGGGTGGGGCGGGTGGGCGTTACATGATAGGTGGTATTGAAAACATACCGCAGGCTGTCGGCTCCGGTACCAAGTTTACGGCTCACGCGGCCTTCTTCGTATTCCGGCACGACACCTGCACCGGCCATTATTCCGAAACCGCTGCGTTTTCCGTTGAACCGCGTATCATACGTAACACCAATGCCACACGAAGCACCTAACAGTGTACCATATACGACATGGGGCCATTTTTTGGAGGAATAATATACCGGATGTTCTTTGCGGGATTGCCTGGAGGAGTCGCGGGGAACCTTTTGGGCGTACAGGTAAATACGAGAAAACAAAAGGGCCACAGTTGTTATCATTCGTATATACATAGGGGTAGGAATATATACGAAATTAAACGGCTGTGGCCCCGGACATGTTACATGATCTTGTTCAGAACGATGTTTTTGACTTCTGTGAGCGGAACGCGTTCCTGCTCCATAGAGTCGCGGTAGCGGATGGTTACGGTACCGTCTTCTTTGGTCTGGTGGTCAACGGTCACGCAGAAAGGCGTACCGATCGCGTCCTGGCGGCGGTAGCGTTTACCAATACTGTCTTTTTCTTCGTAATAGCAATGGAAGTGTTGCTTACATTCATTTACGAGTAATTGCGCAGTTTCCGGCAGACCATCTTTTTTAGTCAGCGGGAAAACGGCCAGTTTGATAGGCGCCAGTTTAGCCGGGAATTTCATCACCACGCGGCTATCTGCTTTTTCCGGTGTGCTGAGGTCCTGCTCTTCGTAAGCGTTGCAGACAGTCAGCAGGAACATACGATCCAGACCGATAGAGGTTTCTATCACGTAAGGCACGTAGTTCTGGTTAATTTCGGTATCGAAGTACTGGAGTTTCTTCTTGCTGTATTCCTGGTGTTGTTTCAGGTCGAAATCGCCACGGGAGTGGATACCTTCCACTTCCTTAAAGCCGATGGGGAAGTCGAACTCGATGTCCACGGCGGCATCGGCGTAGTGCGCCAGTTTCACATGGTCTTTGAAGCGGTATTTGGAAGGATCGGTGCCCAGGCTCAGGTGCCATTGCATCCTTTCTTCTTTCCATTTCTCGTACCATTCTTTCTGTGTGCCAGGGCGTACGAAGAACTGCATTTCCATCTGTTCAAATTCGCGCATGCGGAAGATGAACTGACGGGCTACGATTTCGTTACGGAAGGCTTTACCTATCTGTGCGATACCGAAAGGCACTTTCATCCTGCCGGTTTTCTGCACGTTCAGGAAATTCACGAAGATACCCTGGGCCGTTTCAGGACGCAGGTATATTTCGTTGGCTTCATCGGTTACGCTGCCCAGCTGGGTAGAGAACATCAGGTTAAACTGACGGACGTCTGTCCAGTTGGAAGTGCCGCTGACGCTGCAGGTTATTTTTTTCTCTTCGATCAGGGTTTTCAGCCCGGCGAAGTCGTTTTCTTTCAGGAGTTCGTCCATCTGCGCCAGCACCGCGTTCCCTTCTGCTTCCGGCAGGGTTTCCACGTATGCTTCAATCAGGTGGTCTACCCGGTAGCGCTTTTTACTGTCTTTGTTGTCGATCATGGGATCGCTGAAGTTGTCCACGTGACCGGACGCTTTCCAGGTAGTAGGATGCATAAAGATGGCAGCATCGATCCCCACGATATTTTCGTGCAGCTGGGTCATGCTTTTCCACCAGTAGTCCTTAATATTTTTTTTCAGCTCGGAACCGTACTGACCGTAGTCGTATACCGCGCTGAGTCCATCGTATATCTCGCTGGACGGAAAAACAAAACCGTATTCTTTACAATGCGATATAATCGCCTGGAATTTATTCTGATCTGTAGACATAGTGGCGCAAAGATAAATGCCTATTTTGAAAATTTGATTGTAATTATTTTTTAATATATATACCCCTACAAAAGAAACGTTTACCCTTCTTCCACGCGGTCAACCGGGGCTTGTGGCTCATGGGGCACCTCTATCTGTTTTATCCAGACAGCGTAGTCATTGGGGTAGATCTCTCTACCGGAATGGCGTATATATACCCGGGTAAATACCGCCCCGAAATACAGGATAGCTGCGGAATAGTATACCCATAGCAATATGATGACCACGGAGCCGGCGGCCCCATAGGTAGAGCTTACCTTACTGGCGCCGAGGTAATAGCCGATGGCGAATTTACCGATCATGAACAACACGGCGGTGGCGATGGCGCCCACCCTTACGTCTTTCCATTTGATCCGGGCATCCGGCAGCACTTTGAAGATGATGGTAAACAGGGTGGTGATCACCAGGAAAGGCACTACGAGATCGGCTACATATACGATCAGCGTAGTGGTCAGCTTGGTGGGGATCAGCTGCGCCAGTACGTTCCGGAACACCTCTACCAGGCCATTTACGGCCAGCGACACCAGCAAAATGAAGCCCATGCTTACTACGAGGGAAAAAGACAACAGCCGGTTGATCAACATGCGCAGCAGGCCGTTTTTCTTGGGCTTTGATTTCAGTCCCCATATAAAATTGATGGAGTCCTGTATCTCCGCAAACACCCCGGTGGCACCGATAATCAGCGTTACAAAGCCCACCATGGTGGCCCAGCTCATATCGTTGGACAGGGTGGCGTTGCGGATCATGGACTGTATCTGGATGGCGGCCTCGCTGCCCACCAGTCCCTGTATCTGTCCGTAGATACTGCCTTCTACGGCGTCTTTGCCGAGGAACAGGTCACAGAAGAAGATGATGATAATGAGCATGGGAGCTACAGAGAAGATCGTGTAATAAGCCAGCGCTGCGCTGAGCTTCATCACTTTATCATCTATAAAAGCACTGCCGGACTCTTTCAGCACCGTCCAGAGCATTCGTAATTTTCCCGGTTTTGTGTTCATGCTGCAGGTTTTTACCCACAGGAAGCAAAAAACATGCGTAGCATCGCTTCCTGTGACATAGGCGTAGAGAGAAGGTGATTATTTCAGTTTAGGATTGTTGGTATGGCGGGTAGCGTCCCGGATGTTTTTCTTTTCGAAGTTTTTTTCCAGCGCCACGGTCATATCAATGCCCGTTTGATTGGCGATACACAGCACCACCCACATAACGTCGGCCAGTTCGTCGGCCAGTTCCCGTTTTTTGTCACTGTCTTTAGCAGACTGATCACCAAACTGCCGGGCCATTACGCGGGCTACTTCGCCTACTTCTTCTGTCAGGATGGCCATGTTGGTGAGTTCACTGAAATAGCGTACACCGGTCGTATTGATCCAGTTGTCGATCTTTTCCTGTGCTTCCTGTATAGTCATGGATAATGAATTGTCGTGTTTAAAGATAATGGATTGCAGGGTAATGATGTTATCTTATTCCCGCTGGTGGGTATCGATGATGATGGTGACCGGCCCGTCGTTTACCAGCGCCACTTTCATATCGGCGCCAAAGATGCCGCGCTGGATGGTGGTGCCCAGGTCCTGTTCCAGTTGCGCGATCATTTTCTCATACAGCGGGATGGCCACGTCCGGTTTACTGGCACGGATATACGAAGGCCTGTTGCCTTTTTTAGTGGAGGCGTGCAGGGTGAACTGGCTTACCAGCAGTATGTCTGCATGCATGTCTTTCACCGAAACGTTCATCACGCCGGCATCGTCGTTGAAGATGCGAAGGTTAACGATCTTGCTGCTCAGCCATTGGGTGTCTTCCTGACTATCGGCGTCCTCTATGCCCAGCAACACCATCAGGCCTTGCCCGATCCGGCCGGTGACAACACCGTCGACCGTTACGGAGGCTTCGGATACACGCTGTATAACTGCTCTCATAGCTACCCTGTTTTTAATCAGGCGGAAAATTAACACAAACCGTCGTAACATTTCCTGCTTTTGTACGTTTTGAATCGTGGCCGTGCGTCCTCCCCGGGGTGGGGGCAGGGCGGCACTCAGCGGGAAAAGATCACAATTTCCGATAAATCGGCCGGCTATCCGCTCATCAGGTAAATCAGTGACAATCATGGCTATCATGGCTATCACAGTTGAAATTGCGGGCCAATTAACGTAAATTTGCATTACAAAAAAGAACCATACAATGAACATCAATGTTACACCTGAGCTCACCTTTCGTACGGCCCGCAGCGGTGGCGCCGGCGGACAGCATGTGAACAAGGTGGAAACCATGGTGGAGGGAGCGTTTAACATAGATGCCTCCGCCCTGTTAACCCCCGAACAGAAACAGCTGCTGCACGAAAAGCTGGCCAATCGCATCAATTCAGAAGGCATCCTGCAGGTAAGGGCACAGACCGCCCGCACCCAGCTGGGCAACAAGCAGGAGGTTATCTTCAAGATCAATGACCTGATCAGCAAGGCGCTGATCCCCCGCAAGAAAAGAATAGCGACCAAAATACCCAAAGCGGTTGTTGAAAAACGGATACAGTTCAAAAAGCGGTTATCCGAGAAAAAACAGCTGCGGAGAGGCAATTTTGAGTAACGGCATTTGTAATTTGCATAAAAATTTAGGGTTTGAGCATTAAGACACTGGCAGGACAGACGGTTTATTACGGGTTGAGTAATATTGTGAGCAAGCTGCTCAATTATTTCCTGACGCCTTTTTACCTCGGCATATTAACCAGGGCCTCCTTCGGGGAGATGTCTAACGTGTATGCCTATATCCCCTTTGCCAATATTGTGCTCACCTACGGTATGGAGACGGCCTTTTTCCGGTTTGCCAAACAGGAAAACAAAGCCCATGTGCTGGGTACGTCTACCATCTCCCTGCTGATATCCACCATTTCCATCACCATCCTCCTGCTGTTCCTGCGGGAGCCGGTGATCAACTCGTATACGGGGGAACTGGCGGGGCTCACGGGGCATCCGTCCTTTTACACCTACATTGTGCTGCTGATGGCATTCGACGCACTGACCGCCATCCCTTTTGCGCAACTGCGGCTGGAAGGCCGCCCGGTGCGATATGCCGCCATCCGGGTAGCCGGCATCCTGACGACCATCTTTTTCAATATCTTCTTCCTGGTCATCTGCCCCAGGCTGGCTGACGCCGGGCATCAGTGGGTCCCCGGTCTGCACAACGGCGCCGGCCAGACAGGGTATATTTACCTGAGTAATATGCTGGGCAGCGGACTTACCCTGCTGCTGTTCCTGCCACAGATACGGCAGATAGAATGGAAGTTTGACCCGGCACTCTGGAAAAAAATGATCCACTATGCCCTGCCCCTGATCATTGTGGGCATGGCCGGCATGGTCAACGAAACATTCGACAGGGCCTGGTTCCTGCCACAGTTCCTGCCGGGTGATAATATGGAGGCCAAAAAAGAGGTGATAGCCCTTTACAGCGCCAATTACAAGCTCGCCATCCTCATAACCATGTTCATACAGGCGTTCCGGTTAGGGGCCGAGCCTTTCTTCTTCAAACAGGCGGAAGGCGGGAATCCTCAAAGGGTATACGCCCGTATTATGAAGCTGTTTGTGGTGATGCTGTGTTTTATGTTCCTTTTCGTGAGCCTGTACCTCAATATCTGGAAGGTGTTCCTGCGGGTGCCTTTCTACTACCAGGGCATGAAGATCGTTCCGGTACTGCTGCTGGCCAACATGTTCCTCGGTATCTATTATAACCTGACCATCTGGTTTAAACTGACCGACCGCACCAAAACCGGTGCTGTGATCACCCTGATCACGGCTGTACTGGCTTTCCTGCTCAACTACTGGTGGATACCCGTCATGGGTTACTATGGCGCGGCGCTGGCCACCATGGTATGTTATTTTGTACAAATGGTGGTTTGTTACGTATGGGGCCAGCGCTATTACCCGATACCCTATCATCTTCCCAAGCTGATCACCTACATCGGGCTCGCAGTGGCCACCTATTATGTGTTCAACTGGCTAAATGCCAAAGTGCTCTCCCCCGGCGACATCTATGCCCTCAAACCACTACCGCTGGCTGTGGCCACGGCTTTCTTTGCCGCCTACGCATGGTTTATCTTCCGCATGGAGAAAAAAGAGTTCGCCCGGATGCCGTTTATCGGGAAGTACATCAAATAGATTTGGAGATTCTTTGATTTACAAATTTTCTGATTTTGGGAAGGGGCTGGCCAGGTTTCCCTGAGATCAAAAAATCTGTAAATCAAAAAATCCCTAAATGAGAAAGGGGTTATACTTCTTCTCAAATCCTATCGTTGTGGCGGGACCGTGACCAGGGAATACCCGGGTCTCGTCCGGTAATACAAACAGCTTTTCCCGGATACTGTTCAGCAGGGTGGTATGGTTACCGCCAGGCAGGTCTGTACGGCCTATGCTCTGGTAAAACAGCACGTCTCCCCCGACTACAAAATGCTGGTCTGCGCAGTAGAAGGAAATGCTGCCCGGGGAATGGCCCGGCGTGAAGAGCACATCCAGCTCATGGCCGCCAAAGGCGATTTTTTCTCCTTCCACGATATAACGGCCCGGCATGGGAGAGGGGTCAAAAGGCAGGTTATACATCGAGCCCACCGCCTGGGAGTTGTCCATCACCACCTGCTCTTTCTCATGAAACTCCGGTTTTACCTGGTAGGTCTCCGACACCAGTTTGTTCCCGAAGATGTGATCAAAGTGGCAGTGGGTGTTGAGCAATCTCGTAACATTTAACTGTTCCGTTTGTATATATTGCAATAATTCTTTTCTTTCGTCCTGAAAATAACAACCCGGGTCTATAATTATACATTCCCTTTTTCCGTTAATAAGCAGGTAGGTGTTTTCCTGAAGAGGACCAAAAGTGAATTGTTGGATTTCGATCATTGTTACCTGATTTTTAGCTAATTTTAAAACAGATCACAATATTATCAATACTTTCTGTATGAACAGATTTATTACCAGGTTATTATTCGGTGCCCTATTACTTGGAACATTTGTTACTCAAGCCCAGACCAATACAGTTGAATTCGGCCAAAATCGCGTTCAGTTCAAGAATTTTAAGTGGAGATACTATCAAAGCCGGCATTTCAACACCTATTTCAGCCAGAACGGGCTGGAACTGGGCAAGTATGTGACCCAGGTAGCCGAAAAGGAATTGCCCGGAATAGAGCAGTTCATGGAATCCAATCCCCGACAGCGCATTAATATTGTGGTCTATAACAGCTTCGGGGAGATGAAACAGTCCAATATCGGTATTGGCGTGGACTGGCAGAACACCGGGGGAGTGACGAAGCTGGTAGGTAATAAAATGATCGTTTATTTTGATGGTAACCATGAAAACCTGCACCGGCAGATCAGACAGGGGATAGCCCGCATTTTGCTGGAAACCCTCCTCTTCGGGGAAGATATCGGCGAATTTGCCGGTAACGCCGCCCTGATAGATTTCCCCAAATGGTTTACCGATGGCTTTATCGCCTACGCTGCTGAAAACTGGAACGCCAAACTGGACGAGGAGCTGAAATCAGTGCTGCTGTCCGGTAAATACAACAGCTTCAACCAGCTGGCCTACGATAACCCGCTGCTGGCCGGCCAGGGCTTCTGGTACTATGTGGAAAGCAAATATGGTAAAGACGCTGTGCCTTACCTGATGTACATCACCCGTATCAACAGGGGCCTGAAAAAAGGCTTTGAGCAGGTGCTCAACCAGACACCCAAGAAAGCCACCCAGGACTTCTTCGTTTTTTATCAGAAACGTTTTGCCGAAGATAACCGCAGGAGAAGAACATCGGCCAAAGGCCGCACCATTGTGGCACAGGAAATCGGCAAATCCGACTACTACCGCTTCAATCCCAATCCTAAAAACAACTCCTATGCCGTGGTGGAATTCAAAAAAGGCGTCTACCGCGTACAGATACAACTGGGCTGGAACAAACCGAAAGTGCTCCTGCGCAGCGGTGTAATGCAGCTCGCCAACCAGGTGGACCCCAACTATCCGCTGATGGCCTGGAACACCAAAGGCAACCGACTGGCCGTTGTATATGAGCACGAAGGCAAGACCAAACTGATGGTCTACGACCTTATCACTAAAACGACCCTACGTCAGGACCTTCCGCAGTTTGACCGCGTGGTGGACTTCAAATACATGCCGGTACAGGAAAATACCCTCCTGCTGTCTGCCATCAAAAACGGACATACCGACATCTTCACCTATAGCATCAGCAATTCCAAAACCGACCAGATCACCAACGACGTATACGACGACCTGGAGCCGTCTTTCGCAGCCTTCCCGGGCAAAAGCGGTATTATCTACTCCTCCAACAGACCCGTGCCTAAAGGAAGAGGCAGCGATACCACCCTGCCAAACCGGCCGTTCAACATTTTCATGGTGGACAACTGGAACAAAAGCAGCGAAAAACAGATCACCCAGCTCACCGACCTGAAGTACGGCGATGCCAGGCTGCCCATGCAGTACAACACCACCCACTTCACCTTTGTATCAGACGCTAACGGTATCCGTAACCGCTATGCCGGCTTCTTCAAATCCAAAAACGCCGGTGTGGACTCCCTTTTCTTTGTAGGTTCGGAAATCCTCCACAATCCTGAGAAAGAAGAACTGGATTCCGCCCTCGCAGCATATGGCACTACCACCCCCGATTCCGTACAGGCAGTAGCCATCACCATGGACTCTACCTATACCTTCCCGATATCCAACTATCCGTACGGTATCCAGGAATCCCGTATCACCGGTGAACAGGGAGAAGTATCCGAAGTGGTAGGCTACGCCGGTATCAAACGGTTGATGAAACTGAAGGTAGACACCAATGTGCTCAAGAAAAGGAACATTACCGCCAGACTGACCAACTACCGCCGGGCGGAAATGCACGCCGACAGCCTCCGTCTGGGCTTGCCCACCTATAATGAGCAGGCGCCTAAAGACACGTCCACACATACCAACTTCTTCCAGAACGAATTCAGCAACGAGCCGGTAGACACCACTACCAGCCGCAATAATATTGGCACTACGCCGTCTTCTTCCGTACCAGGCCTGTTTGAAAAGAAAAGGGAAGAACCGGTACTGAAAAAAGCAAAACTGTTCCCGTATAAGTTCAAGTTCGCGTCCGACTACCTGGTGCTGCAACTGGACAACTCTGTGCTGATCAACAAGTACCAGCCGTTTACCGGTCCGCCGTCCGGTCCCATCCGCTTGACCGACCCGGTGAATGGATTAATCCGTATAGGCGTCAGCGATCTGTTTGAAGACCTGAAGTTTAACGGTGGTTTCCGTATCCCGTCCTCCCTGCAGGGATCTGAGTATTTCTTCACGACCAACTACCTGAAGAAACGCTTCGATTACAAGTTCACCTACTACCGTAAAGTAGACAAGAACAGCGACGTGATCGTCAGCGATCCGCAGCTGGGGCAGTTCCGAGCGCCGGCCAAATTCATCACCAACCTGTACCAGGTAGAAGCCCGTTATCCGTTCGACCAGGTACGGAGCATCCGCCTGTCTGTTGGCTATCGTACCGACAAGCTGGTGACCCAGGCGGTGGAAAAACCATCACTGCTGAGCAAAAACTACAGTGAAAGTTATGCGCTGGGACGACTGGAGTATGTATATGACAATACCATCAACCCGGCCATCAACATCTGGAACGGCACCCGTTACAAAGTGTACGGAGAAATCAACTCCCAGCTGACCAACGGAGGTCTGAACGAGATATTCAACCCGAACGCGCCCGCTACCGGCGGACGGTTCACCTATAATATGGGCGTTGACATCAGGCACTACGAGAAGATTTACCGCAACTTCATCTGGGCAACGCGTTTCTCCCTGGATATGTCCTGGGGCACCCGTAAACTGCTGTACTACCTCGGTGGTATCGACAACTGGCTGAACCCGCAGATCAACACCAACACGCCGGTGAATATGAGCGCCAATTACGCTTTCCAGACGCTGGCAGAGAACCTGCGTGGCTACAAACAGAATGCGAAAAACGGTAACAATGTGATGCTGCTGAATACCGAATTGCGCCTGCCGGTATTTGCCACCTTCATTGAAAAACCGATCAACTCCGCTTTCCTGCGCAATTTCCAGGTGACTACCTTCATGGACATTGGTACCGCATGGAATGAGAAGCTGAGCTTTAAAGACGCCAATTATATCAACTATAACGACAACGGTGTGGTGACCACCCGCATCAAAGAAGGTTTCCTTGGTCCGTTTATCGGGGGGTATGGCTTTGGCGCCCGTACCACCATCGCCGGTTACTTCCTCCGGGTAGATGCCGGCTGGCCGATGGTAGCGTTCTTCCGCGGTAGCCCGATCTGGTATTTTGGTATGGGAGTGGATTTTTGATTTACGATTTTGAAATTTTTTGATTTCGGAATTTCGGGGATCAATAAAGCATAAAAGAAACGACCGAAGCGACTAAATATCGCTTCGGTCGTTTCTTTTATGGTAATTCGTTATTATGGTCCCCGAAATCCCAAAATCAAAAAATCGTAAATCAAAAAATGTTATGATCCTCGAAATCCCAAAATCGAAAATCAAAAAATCTCAAAATGATGATCAGGTGGATTGTTTTCGGAACAGCGGATACATGAGGCTGAGGAAAATACCCATGCAGATGGTGAAGGCCCATGCGCTGCGGTTTTCTACCGGGTGCAGCACGATGTCTCTCATATCGCCGAGGAGTGTCAGCGGATCTTTCACCACATCCCAGCTGTTGTAGCGGAGGTAGCGGCCGATGTATACGCCCATGCCGCAGAGGAACATGACCGGGAAGCTGAACAGCCATGCCGGCCAGCGGGTGTGGCGGGCGCGCCAGAGGTGTTCCATGCTGCGGATAGACATGTAACCTAGCATCATGCCGTTCCAGGCAAAAGAGAAGATGAGGAACAGCTCAAACCAGAGGGGAACGCCGCCATCGAAAAGATGGAACAGGTCCGTGAGGATATAGGGCGCGTTGGGAATGAACAGCAGCCAGGCCACGAAACAGCTGTACCAGGTAAGCCGGTTGCTGGTTTCAGCGGGATGTTTTTCCATCCAGCGGGTAATGGCAAAGGGCACATATGCCAGAAAGAGGTTCCATACCAGCGATACGCGCAGGTAGGTACCGGAATGGTATACACGATAGCACAGAAGTGCCAGGCTGAACAAGATAGAGAAGTACAGCGTATAGGTTTGCTGGTTTTTCGCGATTCGCTGCCGGATCAAACGGAAGATGCCTTTCAGTCGCATGGTTTCTGATGTTTTAATGATGAATAACCGGTTACAGGATATGGGGGATAAATATCAGTGCGCCGATGCCGGCGGCGGCGATGGCAGTTACAAGCACGGCGCCTGCCGCCACGTCTTTGATCCACTTTACACGGGGATGATAGTCGGGCGACAGGTGGTCCATGATTTTTTCGACGACGGTGTTCAGCATTTCTGTGACCCAGACCATCGCGATGGTGATGATCAGCAAGATCCATTCCATCCTCGAGAGCTTATACCAGCAGCCGGCTGCCGTTACCACGATTGTAGCTGCCAGGTGGATGCGGGCATGGGGTTCACTACGAAGAAAAGCCGCAATACCGCTGAAAGCATATCCGAAACTGGCCAACCGTCTGCTGAAATAAGATTCTTTCCTCATATTTTATTGTGCTGTTGATTTCTCAGATAATTTGTCCCATTTGATCGTTCTGCTGAAGTACATGATAGCGGCCAGGGTGAGGAAGAGCCCGATGCTGCCCATCAGGAGGGCCTGGTCTTCCGCGCTGATAATCACATAGATAAAACCGTACAGCAGCATTAGCGTACCACCGATGCCTGCAGCGATACGGCCGTTTTTATAGGCGCTGGCCACATACAGGGTTATCAGGGCAATGGTCAGTCCGCTGGCGATCAGGTAGGCCAGTGCAAAGTTAAGCTGTTCTGATATGGATATCAGCAGGGTATAAAAAATACAGAGGGCGAGGCCTACGAGGGCGTATTGCAATGGATGAATGGCGCGGCGTTGGGAGAGTTCAATAAAATAGAAGATGATAAAGGTGAGTCCTATCACGAGGATAGCGTATTTCACCGCTCTGATGGACTGCTGGTAGCTTTCAGCGGGCATAAAGAATTTGATGCCGAAGTCCGCGCTGTGGATGTCGTATTTGTTACCCGCCCAGCTCTGGGGGTATTCGCGGTTCAGGTCCTGTATTTCCCAGGAGGCGCTGAAGCCTTTAGCGTCCACACGGCGGTCTTTTGGCGGGAAGGCGCCGTCGAAGCTGGGATCTGGCCAGCTGGAGCTAGTGTGTACCGTGGTGGTTTTGCCGACGGGGGAGAAGCTGATCCGGCCGGAGCCTTTCACCCCTACTTCCACGGTGAAGTTGCCCGCGAGGGCCGCGGTATCGCCGGAGGCCAGCGATACCGGCGACTGTATCCCGCTTTTGAACAGGTCAGTATTGACTACGCCGGGGCTGAAAGGAAATGTTTTTCCGTTCCAGACCATTTTCACCTGGTTGTCTATGCCACGCAGGTCGGTGATGCCCATGATAATGGATGCCTGGTCCCATTTCAGTGCGGATGGCGGTACGCCTGATTTGTAGAGGGCGGTGGGGCTGAAGGTACCGCTCAGCTGCATTTTGGCGTCGTAAACGGCCACGCTGAAGATGCCTCTTTTAAGTTTTTGGGGCAACAATTCTCCATTGATTTTTAACTGTTCGGGCAACAGGTATACGTAGGTACTATTGGCAGAACCGGCAACGGTATAGGGAATGGCCAATATGGGGCCGGTGATATGCTGTTCGTATCCCCAGCGGCTGCTGACTTCCTCCACAGCGGAGGCCTGGCGGTCCTGTCGTTCGCGGATAACGTCCATGATCATGGCGGTAGGTATCAGCAGTACGATGACCATAATGAAAATCACAATTGCCTTAAAGGCGTAAGCATAACGGCTAAAGAAAGAAGGGTTGAGGTTGTTTTCAGGAACTTCCATGGTTTTATTTTTTTAAAAGCACTTTGTAATTCAAAGTAAAAAGGCAAAAAAAATTTATTTCGTGAATTTGATCATATGTTCGAGGGCCACCAGGTGGCCTTTAAACGCTTTTTCGCCGGCAGCGGTAATAGCGTAGGTGGTATTGGTTTTACGGCCAATAAACCCCTTGTATACTTTGATATAGCCATTTTCTTCCAGCGTATTGAGGTGGGAAGCCAGATTGCCGTCGGTTACCTCCAGCATCTGTTTAAGGTCATTAAAATTGACCTCGTTATTTACCATTAAGACACTCATTACACCCAGTCGGATGCGGCTCTCAAATATCTTGTTTAAATTACCGATCGGATTCATGCTAATTATTGAATGCTTCCCTTTCTCTCATATTTCAACCACATGGCAATACCATAAATGATGTGCAGTGCTCCAAACCCTACTGCCCAAAAATAAAGTCCTTTACGCAAAAGAAAAAGGTTGGCGATGCCCAGCAGGACTTCCAGTATGCCCAGGTAACGCAACTCGGGCAGTGTGTACTTACTGGCATTCACCAGCGCCAGCCCATAAAACACCAGGCAAGCAGGGGCCACCACCGCTTCCATGTGATTGTATAACAGTCCGGCCGCAAAAGCACCGCCGGCCGCCAGCGGGATACAAAGGTTGAGCAACACCTTGCGGGTAGTCACGTCCCATATGGGCAGATTGTTCCGCCGCGCTCTCCGCCAGGTAAAGAAAAGACCTCCGCTCACCGCCGCCACCATCACCACCAGCGCCGTTACGATCAACTTAAACTTCAGATCGGCATAATCCGCATCACTGTACACACCGGTGCTGTCCCAGCGCTCATAATAAGCCACCAGCCAAACACGCGCCAGCCAGGCGCCCACCAGGGCACACAGTCCTGCAGACACGCCACTCAGCCCGCTCAGCGAAATAAACCGGCTGCTGCGCTCCATGATACGCTTGATGTCCGTTAACGTCTGCAGATGTTGTTGATCTTCCGTCATAGTGAAAAGCACTTTGCAATACAAAGCTAAAATAATTTCTGTTAATTCAAAATATATTTTTTTCGTCATAACTGCGTTACCTTCAGGTAAGCAACTATACAGATTAGCGTTAAATACTCTAATATTGTTGTCAGATATGTTTGGTTGGAAAAGAATTATAGCAGTCCTAATAGGCATAAGCGTTTGGTGTACGGAATTGAAGGCGCAGCAATATAAGGTCAGTGGAACAGTGAGAGATGCGCACTCACAGGAAATCATTCCCTTCGCTACCCTTCAGTTTGATGGCACGCAGACCGGTATGGTTAGCAACGCTGAAGGAAACTTTTTATTTGAACTAAATGTTATCCCGTCAGATTCACTACTGGTCAGGGTAATGGGATATACCATTCTTAAAATGCCGGTCGACCGGACACTAAAAGAACAGACCGTCAACTTTGAAGTCACCCGCTCCGATGTATCCCTGAAAACATACGAGATAAAAGCCAACGTTAACTTCGCCCTGATCCTTCTCAAACAGATCGTCAAACATAAACCGGAAAATAACTACAACCGGCTCGACAACTATAAATACGAAGTATACAACAAACTGGAACTGGACATGAAAAACCTGAACAAGGAAAAATTGTCCAAAAACCGGTTCACCAAACCCTTCGCTTTCATCCTTAATAATATCGACAGCACGTCGGAAGACAAACCGTTTTTACCCATCTTCCTGACGGAATCCCTGTCGGATTATTATTTTCAGTCCAGTCCCCGCAAAACAAAGGAAATCATCAAGGCGGCCCGCACCTCCGGCATCGACAACGAAAGCGTGACGAAGTTCCTCGGTGGCATGTACCAGAACATCAACGTCTACAATAATTTCATCCCGGTATTTGACAAACAGTTCGTCAGTCCTATCCACCACAACGGCGCCTTTTACTACGATTATAAAATAGCTGACACGCAATACATCAGCAATCAGCGGTTTATCAAACTTAACTTCACGCCTAAACGAAAAGGAGAGAACACCTTCATCGGTGATATCTGGGTGCATGACACCACCTACGCCGTGATGAAAGCCACCATGTCCGTTCCGAAAGACGCCAACATCAACTTCGTTCGCCGCGTGAGCATGGTGCAGGAATTCCGACAGCTGCCCGACAGCTCCTGGTTTCTGTATAAAGACAAATTCGTGGCCGACTTTTGGGCGCCCAGCCCCAAACCGGGCAAAACCTTCGATTTTATCGGTCGCAAAAGCACCACCTACGATAATGTCATTACCAATGACACCGCCGCCACCAATATCTTCGGTGACAAAAAATACCCGGAGGCTGTTGTAGTGCTCGACAGCGCCCGTGTCCGCAAGGAATCTTTCTGGAACGATAACCGCCCTGACAGCCTCAGTAAAAATGAGGTAGGTATCTACAAAATGATCGATACCCTGCAGCGGATGCCGCTCTTCCAGAAATACTCCAATACCGTCCGCTTCCTGGCCACCGGCTACAAACCGTTCGGGCCTATCGAATGGGGTCCCTACTATTACCTCTTTTCCCAGAACCGGCTGGAAGGGTTCCGCCTGCGGCTGGACCTCGGCACCACGCCTAAGTTCAACAAAGACCTGTACCTGTACGGCTACCTGGCCTACGGCTTTAAAGACAACGTGTATAAAGGTAAAATGTCCGCCCTCTGGCTGCTCAAAAGGCACCCTCGGATGTATCTCTACGGCGCCTATACGAAAGACCTGGACAACGGTTCCCATTACTATGACGAAGTAGGTACCGATAACATCTTTACCCTCGCCATTCGTAAAGGCGGCATCCCGCAGAAGTTCCTCATGATACAGGAACAACGGCTGGAATTCTTCAAAGAATATTACAGCGGCTTCTCCCATCAGATCACCCTCTTACACAAACAGGCCAGACCTTACGAGCCACTGCCTACCGCCGAATTCTATCCCAAAACTGTCAGCAGCCGCGATCCGCTCACCACCACAGAAGTAGAGGTGAAGCTCCGCTGGGCTTTCCACGAACAATTCCTGGAAGGCAACTACTACCGCATCAGCCTTGGCAGTAAATACCCCATCACTGAACTGAAGCTCGCAGCGGGCATCCCGGGGATACTCAACAGCGGTCAGCAGTATCAGCGTGTATCCCTCAGCGTATCCGACTATGTAAAACTCCCACCTTTCGGCTCCCTGTACTATAACGTTTTTGGTGGCAAAATCTTCGGCACCGTGCCTTATACTTCACTCGAGGTACATCCCGGCAACGAGATCTACTACTACAACAAATACGCCTTCAACATGATGAACCGCTTCGAATTTCTCAGCGATCAATATGTAGGCTTTAACGTGGAACACACCATCGGCAACGGTATCTTCGGATATATCCCGCTCATCAAAAAGCTGAAATGGCGCCAGTTCTGGACAGCCAAAGGCGTAGTCGGTTCCCTGTCTGAATCCAATAAACAACTGAACCTCAATAACGGTTACCCTTTCCGTACCCTCCAGGGAAATCCTTACCTGGAAGTGGGCACCGGTATCGAAAATATCTTCAAATTCCTGCGGGTGGATTTTATATGGCGCGTAGCACCCGATGTGCTGCCGGATGAACCAGCCAACAAAAAATTCGGCGTATTTGGCAGCTTTAAATTGCAGTTCTAATGAAGAAAGACGTCACACATGCCGCCCTGTTCGACACGCTGTTATCCGGCGAAATTGGCGACCGGTATTACGACCTGCATAACGATTTCGAATGCATCCGCATCACCTACAGCCTTATGGAAAAGAAACTGGAACTGCGGTTCACCAACGACGACGACAGGATAGTGGTTACTTTTTACGATGCCCGGTTAGCCAGCTGTAACCTTCATCCCACGCAGCCGCGGAGTGTTTTAGATCTCTTTCATCGCGGCCGATTTGAAATGAATAACAATCTTCATGAAATGACTTCCAAAGGGGAGTATTATTACTATTTGTCATTTTTGGAAGATGATAACGTGGAAGTATTTGCGAGACAGGTAGTGATGGAGATGAGGAGGTTGAATAGCTAATATTAAAATTGATAATCAATAAATTAAAAAACACTGAATAAATATTCGTGCCGTGTATTTGTAATATTACCTGATATAGTATAACTTAAATCCGGTTTCATTACCCTTGATTGTTCTCTACCTTTGAAGATCTTTTATTTGTTATAGAACCTTCCGAAAGAAATATCAATGGTTATCAAACTGCTATTTTCTCGGAAACGCTTAGGTGGCCTATGTCTTCCGTTAACCTGATCTGATTGTTGGAAATAGCAACCATGTCGTTATTCCATTTTAAAATATGTGAAATGTTTTCAACCAAACCTAAGTTACTGAAGGTCCTTATTCTGTGTTTTTTCTCAATAAACGCCTATTGTCAGAAGATAGAATTCGGCAACTCACTAAAGGTATTAACCGATCTAAAATCGCCTACAGCAGCTCAATTAGAAAATTTTGGCAATCTGAATGTATCCTATCAATCGGGTAGCCCGAATATCGCGATTCCGATCTTCACACTGGAAGCCAAACACTTTAGGTATCCGATATCGCTGTCTTATACAGCCAAGGGCATCCCCGTCAACGCAGTAGCCGGTGTAGCAGGTCTCGGCTGGCACATGAATGCGGTATCCAGTATCACCTATCAGCGTTTTGGAGAGAAAGACTTTCTCGTTCCTTTCAACAGTGCAGACAATCAGAGCAATCGGCGCTGGTTTACTTTATCCAATAGCTGCGGTGGAACCTGTACAGGTAATTGCACGTATACCAACGGGCAAGACAAGACTACCGCGCTTCTCTACTCCAAAGCCGTTAATCCAAAAGACCTGCCGGAGATATACAGCCTCAATACACCAGTTATCAACGGTAAGTTTTTTTTCCAGGGCCGGTCTGGATTTACCATGCCCGCCTCCGATCTTAAAATTGACAACTATATACAATCGACTGATAATTTTACTGTGACTTCTGGTGGTATCCATGTTCGTGATACAGAGGGAAATCTTTATATTTTTTCCTCTATGTATGACGCTTATGCGAACAACGGCCTGTTTCTTACCAAGATCCTGACCGCCGATAACGACAGTATCAAATTCTATTACAATAAAGTTAACATACGCTATCGCGCAGAGCCCTCCAGAGTATCCATTGAACATATGAAGGGGCAATATCCCTGTAGCGGCGGATTTACGTCATATCCTCAGGAAGAAAATGTACCTAAGGAAAACAAACTGGAAGAACTATTCGTCGATTCTATTGTTGCAGGAAATGGAACAAAAGTTGAATTTATCTATTCCGCCAGGAAAGACCTTGTTTCTTTGGACAACGCGGCTGTCACTGCCAAAAAACTGGACAGGGTCAACGTGTATGATTACAACCGTAATTTAAAAAAGCAGTTCGCTTTCCGTTACAGTTACTTTGGAGACAGTACCAATACGGAGAACTGTTATCTGAAGTTACTATCCTTCCGGCAGGTGGTACCAGGGCAAAACCTTGCCATGAAACATACTTTCGATTACAATCCGATAGTGCTTCCGGGAAGACTTTACTCCAGGACCGATACAATAGGATATTATACCCGTTTGTCCGGAAACGACATTAATATCAAAGGTGCGCGTGATACCATCGCATCCGGCGCCTGTATGCTGGAGAGAATCAATTATCCCTCTGGTGGCTACACCCTGCTTAAATATGAAAATAATAAGCTGCTTTACAAAACCCCTTTAAGAATTAAAACACTGGCAGACTATACGCCGGATGGCAAACAGTATAATTTTAGAAGTTTCGAATATCAGGAAGCCTTATCTTATAACAAAAACTACAGGTATGAAAAAGTCATGTATGAATTAAAATCGACCTGTGTTGGCAGCTCAGCCGCTTTTGTAAAATGTCCTGCCATTATGCGAACAAGCACCTCTCTTTCTGACTTATACGAATCTTATTATTATGCCAACGTTGATGAAGGCTATCCTAAGGTAACAGAATACTTTGGCAGCGATACCGCTTTGGGCAAAAAAGAATACTACTATACAATACCGCAGGTCAATGTTGAATATGGCATCTGGAATCCAACTGTATTATTATCTAAGGAACTGACCTATAAGAAAACGAATACCGGATTTAAGCTAATCAGCGAAGTAGAAAACAGCTATAATGATTTTGCTGCTTTCAGGCCTGCCGACCGGTTTGAAGAGGTAAACCATCCGGCCATCAGAAGAACAAGAGGTCTCTCTTTCTCCGTTCGCTATGAAGAGCAAATAGCGGCTAATTGCAATGGTGTGCCCGGTGTCATCTGTAGCCCTTATGACATAGAACAGTGGAGCATTGTATTAAATTCTGTACCGGTTCTTCCCACAAAAAAAATAACCCGGCAGTATGCAGACAACATTGCTACCCCAATAACTTCAACAGAAAGTTATCTGTATAATGAAACCCGGAGCCTCAGCCCGACAACTATTATTACTACAAACAGTAAAGATGAAACCATTACGGTAAAAAAAGGATATGCCTTCAGCTTTCCCGGTGTAGCGGTATATGACAGCATGCAGGCCAGAAACATGAAAAGTATAACAGTAAAAGATTCCATTTTTAATAATAGCACCCGCATATTTGTTACCACCAACAACTATGGTTTCACAGATGCATCCGGAAAATTAATCGCACCGGCCAGTTACGAAATACAGCACACCAATAATTCCCCGGAGGTAAGGCTGACATATCATCGTTATGACGCACAGGGTAACATACTGGAACGTTCAAAAACAAATGATGTCCATGAGGTTTATTTATGGGGATACAACAATACATATCCGGTTGCCAAAATTTTGGGCAGCACCTATGATCAGGTTATAGCAATAGTGAATCCCAATATCCTGCAACGTCCGGCAAGTGATCAGCAACTAAGAGATGAGCTTAATAAAATCAGAACAACCTTTGCCAATAGTAACGTACAGATAAGTACATACACTTATGCCCCGTTAATCGGCATTACCAGCGAAACCGACGCTGCCGGCAGAACCACCTTTTACGAGTATGATGCATTTTCCCGTCTCAAAGCAATACGGGATATGAATAATAAAATACTCAAATACTATTGCTACAATTACGCCGGACAGCAGACGGAGTGTACAGATGCCGTCTATTACAACACTGCACTGTCAGGGACTTTTACCAAGAATGATTGTCCCTCCGGCTATAACCCCCAGGGCCCGGTTGTCTATACTGTGCCGGCTGGAAAGTATGGTTCATTACAATCACAACAGGCGGCAGATGCACAGGCACAATCCGATATGACTGCTAATGGGCAACTATATGCCAACAATAACTCTGGTTGCTGGAAGATATACTATAATCAACCCATTACCCGGATGGTGGCTAAAAACGATTGTCCGAACGATTACCCTGGCATTCCGTTGCCTTACACGGTCGACTCAGCCAGATACACCGGTTATACGCAGGACGATGCCAATCAAAAAGCTATCAATGAAATAGATGCTAACGGCCAGGCCTACGCCAACGCGAACGGCTCCTGCGCCACGTTATATGCCAATGAAATACAAAGCCAGTGGTTTACAAGAAATAACTGTGGTACAGGATATACGGGCGGACAATATCAGTATACCGTTGCGGCGGGTACCTATCACTCTTCTGTCAGCACCGCCGACGCCAATCAGCAGGCACTAAACGACATTAATGCCAATGGTCAGAACCAGGCGAATCTGCATGGTACCTGCACCTGCGATCAGGAAGGATATAAGCTCATTAACGGTAATTGTGAAAAAGGTACGAAAGTACCGTTCCAGGAACCCATCTCAGGTGGCCAGTGCAGGAATGGTTATTATTATCAGTTTTCAGATGGTAGTACCAGTGTTAAATATTATACCTCAACAACAGCTTGTTAAAATAACGGACAATCGATTGGCGGGAAGTGTTACCTTTTCCCGATAAATATTAAATCCGGATAAAATACGGTCCAAATTAAAGCCCCACCGGCTGCATTGCCGGTGGGGCTTTAATTTGCATCAACAATTTTCTACAGCTTATCCAACCCCTCACAAATCACCTTACACGCCTGCACAATCTCCTCTTCTGTAATAATCAGCGGCGGCGCTATGCGCATACATTCTGCTGCAAAAAGAAACCAATCCGTAAGCACACCATTTGCGATGCAGTAATCAATCGTCTTTTTATTGACTTCGAAGCTTTCGAGTTCTACCGCCATCATCAGGCCGAGGGAGCGTACCGCTTTAATAGCCGGGTGCTGCAGGTGTTTGCGGAACAGCTCTCCTTTGGCTTTTACGTCTTTGATCACCTGTGATTCCAGCAGTGCGTTGAAACCGGCGAGACCGGCGGCGCAGTTCACGGGGTGGCCGCCAAACGTGGTGATATGGCCCAGTACCGGGTTGTTGGTCAGGCTCCACATGATGGTATGGGAGGAAATGAAAGCGCCCAGCGGCATACCCCCACCGAGGGCTTTACCGAGCAACAGGATATCGGGAACGATGCCCAGTTGTTCAAACGCCCAGAGGGTACCGTTGCGGCCGAGGCCACACTGTACTTCGTCGAGTATGAGCAGTGCGCCGGTTTCGTTACATTTGGCGCGTAAAGCGTGTATCCATTCCGGTTGGGGAACGATGACACCGCCTTCTCCCTGTACACTTTCTGCGAAAACCGCAGCGGTGTTACGGGTGATCAGTTCCAGGGAAGCGTAGTTGTTATACTCCAGGTGCTGTATGCCCGGGAGTAGCGGACGGTAGGCGTTGCGCCAGTATTCATCACCGAGGATGCTGAGCGCGCCTTGTGTGGAGCCATGGTAGCTGCGGTTAAAAGCGGCTATTTCTGTTCTGCCGGTGAAACGTTTGGCCAGTTTCATGGCGCCTTCTACGGCTTCTGCGCCGGAGTTGGTAAAATATACGCAGTCGAGGTTTTCAGGAAGATGTTGTGTCAGCGCTTTGGCATAAGCTACCTGTGGCGACTGTACGAATTCTCCGTATACGAGCAGGTGCATATATTGCTGCGCCTGTTCCTGGATGGCTTTCACCACGGCAGGGTGACAATGCCCCATGTTACATACGCTGATGCCGGCAATCAGGTCCAGGTACTTCCTGCCGTTGGCATCCCACATGTACATGCCTTCTGCTTTAACGATCTCCAGTGCCAGCGGCGCATCTGATGTTTGCGCCACGTGCTGCAAAAAAAGTTGCCTGTTGTTCATATCTCTATCATTCTCTGCGAAGGTAGAAAACAACGGCTAATTAGTAATTGTTATATTTGTACTATTCAGATTAAAACTATCAGCTATGTCTCACATTATACCCTTAAGAGGATTTACTCCGAAAATTGCAGAAGGCTGCTTCATTGCGCCGAATGCCACTATTGTCGGCGATGTTGAAATGGGCAAAGGATGTACCGTATGGTTCAACGCCGTTGTACGCGGTGATGTGAACAGCATCCGCCTGGGCGACAACGTAAATGTACAGGACGGCGCCGTGATCCACTGTACCTATGAGAAATCCAAAACCATCGTGGGCAATAATGTATCTATCGGCCACAATGCTATCCTGCACGGCTGCACGGTGGATAACGACGTGCTGATAGGCATGGGCGCCATCGTTATGGACAATGCACACATCAGCAGCAACAGCATCATCGCTGCGGGCGCAGTAGTACTGGCAGGCACTCATGTGGAACCAGGCACCATCTGGGCCGGCGTTCCCGCCAAAAAAGTGAAAGACATCGATATGGCCCTCATCAAAGGGGAAATCAACCGCATCTCCAAAAACTACAATATGTACGCCTCCTGGTATACGGAAGGGGAGCAGCAACCATAACGCTTTACGAAAATTCATTATATTGCAGGCAAATATCCCACTATGAAAACGTTTATTTGCCTGCTCCTTTTGGCTGCCATTGTGCTGCCAGGCTGCTCTTCACAGAAATACGGGTGCCCCGCCACCAGCTACAATAAAAAAGATTTACAGCGGACCAACCGCAAAGCAGGCAAACAAATGCGTTTATTCTAGTAAAACCCATACTATGCGCAAAATAATCGCCCTTGCCCTGCTCGCCGCCATCGCCCTCACGGCCTGCCGCACCCAAAAGAAAGGATGTCCCCAGCCCAAACGCAACTGGGGCGCAGAGAAAGTACTCGATGAATTAGGGAAACCGAAAAAATAGCTAGTATTGTTCCTCCCCGATGGTCTCGAGGATCGTGGCATAACTCACATAGCGGTCGGGATCTATTTCTCCGGCCTCAACAGCCTCTTTTACCGCACAACCGGGCTCGTTGATATGCAAACAGTTATTGAATTGACATTGGGAAAGATAGGGCTGCATTTCCAGGAAATAGTGGGATAGCTCCGCTTTGTCGATATCCACGATACCAAACTCACGCACGCCGGGGGTGTCTATCAGACAACCGCCATCGGGCAGGTCATACATCTCCGCGAAAGTGGTGGTGTGCAACCCTTTCCCGCTCCAGCCGCTCACAGCGGTGGTACGCAGGTCCAGCCCCGGTACCAGGTCGTTGATCAGCGAGGATTTCCCCACGCCGGAATGGCCGGACATCAGGGTGGTCTTACCTTTCAGTATCGCCCTGATTTCATCTATTCCTTCCTGCTCTGTGGCGGAAATGAGCTTCACCGGATAGCCTATGTCGGTATACAGGGCTTCCATAGCCTCAAAAACCTCCATTTCCTTCGCCCGGTAAATATCTTTTTTATTGAACACCAGCACAGCAGGGATATGATAGGCTGCTGCGGTGACCAGGAATCGGTCTATAAACCCCTGCGAGGTACGCGGCTCGCGGATAGTACCTATCAGCATGGCCTGGTCCAGGTTGGCGGCGATAATGTGCTTTTTGTTACGCCCGTGCGGGGAACTGCGCACAATATAATTCCGGCGCTCACCGATTTCCGTGATCATGGCATTTTTGGCACTGGCGTCACTTTCATCGGGCACAATCTCCACCACATCGCCTACGGCAATGGGATTGGTAGAAGTGATATCCTCATTTTTTTTGAAGATACCTTTCATCCTCGCCTGGAATGTTTCGCCTGTGGTGGTTTTCACCACATACCAGCTGCCTGTTGATTTATATACTGTTGCTTGCAATAGTCCGGAAATTTATATCCCCAAAGGTAAATGTTTCATCACGCAAAGACAAAAAGAGAGCAAAGGCCGCAAAGGGGTCACCTTTTGCTGTCTTTGCTCTCTTTTTGTCTTTGCGTGATGAAACTTATGGTAAACTTCTGAACAAGGAATAACGCAGTACCACTTCCAGCAGGATACAGGCCAGCGCCAGCATCGCCAGCGGAAAGAAGTGTTCTGCATATCGTTTGTAAGAGGTGATCTCCACTTTTGTTTTTTCCAGCTGATCGATCTCTGCGTAGATGTTCTTCAGGTCAGTGGTATTGGTGGCGCGGAAGTACTTACCGCCGGTCTCTTTGGAGATCTTTTTCATCAGCGGTTCGTCGATCTGTACGTCCTGCATCACCATCTGCACGCTGCCATCGGCCATCGGCATCGGGAAAGGCGCTTTCCCCTGGGTGCCTACGCCAATGGTATAAACCCTTATCTTAAAGGCTTTGGCAATCTCCAGCGCGGTGAGCGGGTCTACCAGGCCGGTATTGTTCACACCATCTGTCAGGAGGATGATCACCTTGCTTTTAGCGTGACTGTTACGCAGACGGTCTACTGAGGTAGCGAGGCCCATACCGATGGCGGTACCATCCTGCAACATGCCGCTTTTCACCTGCATAATCTGGTTCTTCAGCACGGCATGGTCGGTAGTAATAGGACACTGCGTAAAACTTTCGCCAGAGAACACGACCAGACCGATACGGTCGCTGATACGTTTATCCACGAAGTCCATGGCCACTTTCTTGGCGGCTTCCATCCTGTTGGGCTGCAGATCTTCTGCCAGCATACTGCCGGAGATATCGATGGCCATCACAATATCGATGCCCTCACTGTCAATGTTCTCGGAAGTATTGGAGGTCTGCGGCCGCGCCAGCGCTGTGACGAGGGCTGCATAAGCCAGGACGCGCAGGGCCAGCAACAACGGCCGGAAACGTACCTTCCAGGATACCGGCAGTCCTTTCAGACCAGCTACGGACGATACCTTCATCACCCCCTGCGCTTTTTTGCGCCGGGCAATGCGCCAGTATATCATCACCGGTATCAGCAATAACAGCCAGAAGAAAACCGGATAGGCAAATTCAATATTTTTCCACGCTGAAAAATCCATCGCTTAAATTCAGTTAAATGACTAATTACGCACCTGTCTGCGGCTTCTCGTCAGGAGCGCCGGGCGTTTGCGCCACGGGCTCTTCTTTGGGCCTTGTCCATTCGAGGATCTCTTCCGCTTTGGTCATACAGTCTTCATGCTCGTCGGCGGTAGGCTGTAACTTAGCGAACTTGGCAAGGTCCGCAATGGCCAGCAGGGAGCGTAACTTGTCCCGTTGCTGGTTTAGTTTGGTCACCGGCTTGATGTTTTTCAACAATTCCTCAGAAGTCTGTTCCAGCGCCGCAATACCAAACTGATGTTCAAAATAGGTACGCAAAATATCTGTCAATCGGGTATAATACTGTTTGATGTCGCCCTGCTGCCACAGCTGCTCTTCTTTGAGTGACTTCAGCTGCTGCCTGGCCAGGTCGTAAGGCGTTACCAGCGGCAGTTTCTCCGCCGGCTTCTTTTCCGGGCGTTTGCGGAAATACAGCCAGAGTCCCAGCGCTATCAGCACCACGGCAGCGCCGATAGCGATGTACAGCCAGTAGTCCCAGATATTCCAGGGTACTGCCCGTACCGTTTTGATCGGCTTAAAGGCTTTGGTGGTATCTACCGCTACGGTATTGACATCGATGCCGAGCGGCTGGCTGAACAGGGTATCTACGCTGTTAGCGCCGGTAGCGCCGTATACTTCAAATTTCTGCGGGGGAAACTCCCAGTGGCCGGAGTCGAAGCTGGTAACGGTGAGCGTTTGCTGCAGCACCTTCATGTCCTGCTGTGTCAGGGTGTCTACCCTGGAGCGGGTCACCACTTCAAAATGGTCCAGGGAGTCCGGCACGATGGGTAACAGCAGCCTGAATTCGGGCTTATTGAACACCGCTGCCGGCACGGTGGCCTTCAGGTGCAGTTTCACCTGTTCACCGATCCGGATGCTGCTGCTGTCCGCTTTGGCGGTCACTTCGAGGGTATTCTGCGCCAGCAGTCCTAACGGGAACAACAACCCAATAAAGAAAGATAAAAGTATACGTCTTATCACTTGCTGTTTATACATGTCTGAATTTGCTCTCCTTAATAACTTACGCCCTGTTCAGGAAAAATGTCTGCAAAGCTTTTACATAGTCTTCATCGGTACGGATAGTCATCAGCTCTGCGCCGCTTTTCATAAAGGCATTTTTGCAATATTGCGCATGTTGGGCAAACTGGTGTTCGTAATACTGCCTTACCCGGCGATCGGTGGTATCTATCCACTGGGTGGCGCCGGTTTCAGCGTCCGCCACCTGGATAAGTCCTACGGGAGGCAGCTCCCGGTCGCGCTGGTCATATACCTGGATGCCCACCATATCGTGTCTTTTGGCCGCTATGTTGAGGGCGTCCTGGTATTCGCCGGACAGGAAGTCGCTCAGCAAAAATACAATGCTGCGCTTTTTGGCGGCATTGTTAAAGAAGCGGAGCGTTTCTTTGATATTGGTACCTTTTCGTTTAGGCGTGAACGATAGCAGTTCACGGATAATGAACAGGATATGTGACTTCCCTTTTTTCGGCGGGATATATTTTTCCATCCCGTCGCTGAAGAAGATAACGCCTACCTTATCATTGTTTTTGATGGCCGAAAAAGCCAGTACGGCGCACAGTTCGGTGATCAGGTCCCTTTTGTCGCGCTTTTGGGTACCGAAGGAGGAGCTTTCGCTCATATCTACCAGCAGCATCACCGTCAGCTCTCTTTCTTCTTCAAAAATCTTCACAAAAGGGTGATTGAAACGGGCGGTCACGTTCCAGTCGATAGACCGTACGTCGTCCCCGAAGTGATAGTCCCTCACCTCGCTGAACGACATGCCACGGCCTTTGAAAGCGCTATGGTATTCGCCTGCAAAGATGTGGTTGGTAAGCCCTTTGGTCTTGATTTCTATCTGTCTTACCTTTTTGAGTATTTCGGCAGTGTCCAACATGATAAACGATTATGGCACTTCTACGGCGTTGAGAATTTCGCTGAGGATGTTTTCGCTGGTCACGTTCTCCGCTTCTGCTTCATAGGTGAGGCCTACACGGTGGCGCATCACGTCAAAGCAGATACTGCGCACGTCTTCCGGGATCACATATCCTCTGCGTTTCATAAAGGCATAAGCTTTGGCTGCCAGCGCCAGGTTGATACTGGCCCTTGGAGAGCCGCCATAGGAAATCAGTGGCTTCAGCTTCTGCAGTTTGTATTCTTCCGGGTTACGGGTAGCGAATACGATATCGATAATATATTTTTCGATTTTTTCGTCCATGTACACCTCCCGAACCAGCTTCCGCGCTTCCAGGATATCTGCCGGCTGTATCACCGGGCGGATAGGAGCGGAGGCTTCCGGGTTCAGGTTCTGACGGATGATGTGTCTTTCTTCTTCCTTGGTAGGGTAACCGATCACCACTTTCAGCATGAAACGGTCTACCTGTGCTTCCGGCAGGGTATAGGTACCTTCCTGTTCTATCGGGTTCTGGGTAGCCAGTACCAGGAAGGGGTCATCCAGTTTGAAGGTGCTGTCGCCGATGGTGATCTGCCTTTCCTGCATGGCTTCCAGCAGGGCGCTCTGTACTTTGGCCGGGGCGCGGTTGATCTCGTCCGCCAGGATAAAGTTGGCGAAGATAGGCCCTTTACGTACCACGAACTCATTCTTCTGCTGGTTGTAGATCATGGTACCCACCACGTCTGCCGGTAACAGGTCGGGCGTAAACTGGATACGGCTGAACTTCGCATTGATGGCGGAGGACAGTGATTTGATAGACAAGGTTTTCGCCAGACCGGGAACACCTTCGAGCAATACGTGCCCCTGTGCCAGCAAGCCGATGAGCAATCTTTCCACCATATAACGCTGCCCCACAATTACCTTGCCCAGCTCCATGTTCAGGAGATCCACAAAAGCGCTGGCCTGGTGAATTTTTTCATTCAGTTGCCGGATATCGGACGATGTATTTTCCATGCTGTTAGTTTTTCAAGTGTGCTAAAATAAACATTCTCTTGTCAAATAAAACTTATCACTATGTGAAATGGCCGTTAAAATGCTGTTAAACTTGCTCCTGTGGCTCATTCCCATGAAAATCAGCATAACGGGGATGCCCAAATTAAGAAAGCTCCCGCATATTTATATAATATTTTTCCGTATAACGTACATTTGCCGTGGCTATGAGCCACTTAAACACAAACACTGACCCAAAAAACAGGCAATATCATGGAAGATCTTGAGAAGCGGTGGAAACCCGTAGAAGATATGCTGACGGCCAGGTTCGGGAAAAAGCCCAATATGGAGGCTATCCTGTTCCTCATCGGCGTCAATGAAATCAATCATCTGAAGAAGAAATACACGAAAGAACAGAAACAGGACCTGATGCATGTGGCCGTCTGTACCCTCCTCAGCAAAAGCGGGTATTATGAGGTAGACGGCTACGATAAAGACGGATGGCCCCATTTCAAAGAGCTGCAGCCCGTTCCCAAATTCAACCTCGAAGAACAGGAAGCCTTCCTGAAAGAACATATCATCGAGTATTTCGCAGACGAAGAAGAAGCATAATCCACCGTATGAAAAAAATCGTACTCCTTTGTACCTTGTTGCTGGCCATTACTGCTGTGGCCATGGCCAAAAACAGGAAAGTAAAGGTCATCACGCCCTATGGTACCATGATCATCCGCCTGCACGACCAAACGCCCAAACACCGGGATAATTTCCTGAAACTGAGCAGACGGCACTTCTACGACAGCACGCTGTTTCATCGGGTGATCAAACAGTTTATGATCCAGGGCGGCGACCCCGATTCCAAACGGGCCAAAGCCGGCGATGTGCTGGGCGAAGGCGATGTGGGATACACCGTTCCGCCTGAATTCCAGCTGGACCTGTTCCACCGCAAAGGCGCACTGGCCGCTGCCCGCGACGACAACCCCACCAAGGCTTCCTCCGGATGCCAGTTTTATATCGTACAGGGTAAAGTTTTTACCGACGAGGAGCTGGACAAACTGGAGAAAACAAGGCTGGGCGGCCGTAAAATCCCGGTAGACCAGCGGCAGGTCTACAAAACCGAAGGCGGGTCACCACATCTTGACCAAAACTATACGGTATTTGGCCAGGTGATCAAAGGCATGGAGGTAATCGATAAAATAGCCGCGGTGAAAACAGACAGCCATAACAGGCCCCTGGAGAATGTTCCCATGAAAATAAGGGTCATGAAAAAGTGGTTGTTCTTCTAAAGTATCCTTAACAAAATATCAAAATCAAAAAGCTCCGTAAATACAAAGGATTCAGTACTTTTACGGCTCAAAACCAAACTAATTATGAATTTTCCGTCAAACCTGCGTTACACCAAGGATCACGAATGGGTTTTATTAGAAGGTAACGTTGCTACAATCGGCATCACCGAATTTGCACAACGCGAATTAGGTGACATCGTATTTGTTGATATTCCTACTGTAGGTAAGACTTTAGGCGCCGAAGAAGTATTCGGCACCGTAGAAGCAGTAAAAACTGTTTCTGACCTGTTCCTGCCTGTTGCTGGTAAAATCGACACCTTCAATGACGACCTGGAAGGCGAACCCGAATTGGTGAACTCCGACCCTTACGGCGATGGCTGGATGATCAAAATGACCGTTTCCAACCCCGCTGATGTTGCCTCCCTGCTGGATGCTGCTGCATACCAGGCATTGTTAGGTGAATAATTACGCCAACTGATATTTCATATAGAAAAGACAACAGGATACGCGTTCCGCACGCCTGTTGTCTTTTTTTTCGGACAACGTTAATCGATTTACTGGATCATGAATATCTGGAAATACTACCTTCCGGCCACCGTATGGATTATATTGATCCTCATATTGTGTACCCTGCCCGGCAACGATATCCCCTCCAACTCTTTCTTAACAAGAATACATTTCGATAAGATTGTTCATTTCGGTCTGTTCGGCGGTATTGTGCTGTTCCTCAGCCTGGGCGTATACTGGCACTACAAACAGATATCTTCCCGTACATTATTGCTGTTTGTAGTGCTGGCAGCTGTTTACGGCTTCGTTATAGAGCTGATCCAGAAATACTGGGCCATCGGCCGCAGCTTCGATGGTTATGACATCATCGCGGATACCCTCGGCGCCATCGCCGGCGTGTTTGTCTTCAAACTTGTACGATACCTGTTTTTCAAACAGCCTAAATAAAAAATCCCCCCTGGAACCAGGGGGGAATGCATATCTGCTTATGAGAAATATGTGTATTTAATATTTTATTGCTGACCAGCTTCTTTCTTCGCGTCTACTTTCATTTTGTCGTTAGCGAAGATGGAGAACTCAACACGACGGTTTTTAGCGCGGTTAGCATCTGAATCGTTCGGTACTTTAGGCTGGCTCTTTCCATACCAGAAACCCTGGATACGGTTGGCAGCAACCCCTTGTCCTTTCAGATAGTTCATTACGGTGTTGGTCCTTCTTTCAGACAGCCCCATGTTGTAAGCGTCTGTACCCCTGTCATCGGTGTGGCCTTCCACACGTACATAAGTGTCAGGGTATTTGTTCAGGATCTGCGCCAGCTGCTGGATACTTTCCTGCGCAGCAGGAGACAGGTCAGACTTATCAAAACCAAACAGTACGCCTGCATCAAAAGTTACGTTAATCCCTTCCCCTACACGTTCAACGGTTGCGTTCGGCACTTCATTTTTGATTTCCTGTGCCTGCTTATCCATTTTTTTACCGATCAGCGCACCGCCTGCACCACCAAGAGCAGCACCGATAATAGCGCCCAGCGCTGTGTTACCGGCTGCTTTACCGATGATAGCACCAGCAGCAGCACCGCCGCCAACACCAATAGCAGCGCCTTTTTTAGTATTATCCATGCTCTGCCAGGTGCTACAGCTAAACAACATGGTTACTGATAAAACCAGGGCTACCAGAACATTGAGTCTTTTCATCATAGTAATTTTAAACATGAAGGTTATTATATATTATTCAGGATGACAAATGTAAGTCGAAAGTTGGGAAACAAATACTTTGCCAGTTTCCTACCGGTACCCACAACTGATTGAAATATAAATATGAACAAACATTAAAAAAAACACAAGCAATATATTTATAATTAAATAATTATATATGATATGCTTGTGTTTTGCCGTTATGAATACATCCGGAGAGTAAACAACAAACTAGCCCAAAAGGTTCTTGAGCATACCGCCGATACCGCCACCTGCATCATTGCCGCCCTGCTGTTGCTGGCTGGCGCCGTTGGAGAACAGGCCGGAGAGATCGTTCAGGTCCACTTTGCCGTCGCCGTTTTTATCCAGGCCGCCGGACAACTGGCCCAGCACACCCTGCAGATCAATACCGTTGGCGGCGCCGCCGGTCAGGGAGCTGAAGATGCTGTTGAGGCTGAAATTACTGTTGGACGGGTCGTTGGTCTTATTCACCAGGGAACCCAATACCGTCGGTATCAGGGAAGCCGCCAACTGGGTGGCCGCCCCTTTGTCCAAATTGAATTTCTCGAGCAGCGTACCAACAAAATTATTGGAGATATTACCTACCACCGGGTTGTCCTGGGTGGCGCCGGTAGCCGACTGGCCGCCCAACAGGGACAAAACACCTTCCGTGTTCCCGTTGGCCAGTTCCTGTTGCAGGCCGCTGGCAATAGATTCTGTTGCAGCGCCGATCACGGCTTCGTTCTGTTCATTGGGCACAGCAGGGTTATCAACAACAGTGCTCTGCGCATTTTCCCGAACAAGTTGCATTAATTGCTCTAACATCTTGATATGGATTTTGTGGAAGAAAAAAATGTCGTGGTTTAAATAGTGGTTTAAATAAATGTAAGCATATTCCGGTACCCCACCAACTCAGGCACGCAAAAGGGATAAGTGGGCAAAGCGTGCTAAGGAGCGGAGATCAGCGCGGAGTTTCACGCAAAGACGCTAAGCAGCAAAGGCGCTAAGGACATAAAAGAGAGCGAAGAAAACCATCTAATTTTGTGTTCTCTTCGCTCTGTTATATTTTTCTTAAATCTTATTTGATCTTAATTGACCTTATTCGATCTTAATTGATCTTACTCGATCTTAATTGATCTTATTTGACCTCAATTGCTCTCATATTAATCTCAATTAATCTTATTTGATCATAATGAGCTTAGCGTCTTTGCTGCTTAGCGCCTTTGCGTGAAACTCCGCGCTGATCTCCGCTCCTTAGCGCGCTTTGCTTACTTAGCGCTCTTTGCGGGACTAGCTGCCTTGTTTCAACTTCTCTGCGTTCTCCGCAAACTGCAGCGCATCTACCATGTCCTTGATCTCCCCGTTCATGAAAGCGTCGAGGTTGTATACGGTCATGCCTATACGATGATCTGTAACACGGCCCTGCGGATAGTTATAGGTACGGATTTTTGCGGACCGGTCGCCGGTAGACACGAGGCTCTTACGCTGGGAGGCGATGGCATCTTCGTGTTTGCGGACCGCGGCTTCATAAATGCGGGTACGCAGCATCTTCATGGCAATCTCGCGGTTGGAGTGCTGGCTGCGGCCTTCCTGGCATTCTACTACCACGCCTGTAGGGATGTGGGTAAGCCTTACTGCGGACTCGGTTTTGTTTACGTGCTGGCCACCAGCGCCGGAGGAACGGAAAGTATCCATTTTAATGTCCGCTTCGCGCACATCCACGTCCACCTCTTCGGCTTCGGGCAGCACGGCCACGGTAGCAGCGGACGTGTGCACACGGCCGGCAGCTTCTGTGGCAGGTACACGCTGTACGCGGTGCACGCCGGATTCAAATTTCAGGGTACCATATACGTCATCTCCGCTGACTTCTATCACCACCTCCTTGAAGCCGCCGGCGGAACCGGGGGTCTCGTTCAGCAGGTTGGTGCTCCAGCCTTTGGTTTCACAGAAACGCAGGTACATGCGCATCAGGTCGCCGGCGAAGAGGCTGGCCTCATCACCACCGGTACCGGCGCGTATTTCAAGGATGGCATTTTTTTCATCCTGGGGGTCTTTGGGGATCAGCAGGTTGCGGATCAGTTCTTCCTGTTCCTGCTTCTGCTCCTGCAGCGCTTCCGTTTCTGCTTTGGCCAGTTCGCGCATCTCTTCGTCGCCACTGTCCAGCACTTCCTTGTTGAAGGCAATATTGTCCAGCAGCTTCCGGTAGGCATCATATGCCTTCACGATCTTCTCCAGCTGCCGGTATTCCTTGCTAAGCTGGCCAAATTTTTTGTTGTCGCTTACCACTTCCGGGTTGGTCAGTGCCAGCGCCACCTGTTCAAAACGGCCTTTTATCGCTTCGAGTTTGTCTATCATAATTATCTTTGACTTTTGAGTGTCCCTCCCGGAAAGGCGGCAGGTGATACTACTAATCGGGTTGCAAAATTAACACCATTCATTTAATTAAATATCAGGTTGTTGAAACAGATCAAATTAAAAGGGAAAGATATATTCGACGGCCAGCAATTTCTGGGGCCCGGCCATGTGCTGGTTTTGGACGAAAATGGCGTAGTGACGGGCATTGTAGCGGACAATACCGCCGGCAGCGATGTCCGGGAACTGGACGGCATCCTCTGTCCCGGATTTGTTAATACCCACTGTCACCTCGAACTTTCGCATATGAAAGGGGTGATACCTGAAAAAACCGGGCTGCCCGCCTTCCTCACCCGTGTGATGGAAAACCGCAACAGCGGACATGATCAGGCTACCGCCATTGCGGCGGCGGAACAGGCCATGTGGGACGCAGGGACCGCCGCGGTAGGGGATATCTGCAACAGTCCCGCTACAATACCGCAAAAGCGCCATCAGCGCCTCTACTATCATACTTTTGTGGAATGTATGGGCGTAGCGGAAGGCAGTGCGGCCGCCCGCTATCAATACAGCCTCGAGGTACTCCAGGCCTTCCGGGAGATACCCGGCCACAGCGCCTCTATTGTACCACATGCTCCCTATTCTGTCAGCAGCGCACTTTTCGGACTACTGGCCCAAACCCCGCATAACACACCTGTGAGCATCCATAACCAGGAATGCGCCGCGGAAAATGAGTTGTACAACACCAACACGGGCGATTTCCTGGGGTTTTACGCCCACTTCGGCATGGATGCCGGCAGCTTCCGGCCCACAGGCACCAACAGCCTCGAGGCCTACCTGCCCCGTTTTGCCCGCAACAAAATCCTGCTGGTACATAATACCTATACTTCCGCCGCCGATATCCGGTTTGCCCTGCAACAATCCGTAGATACCTGGTGGTGCTTCTGCCCGCAGGCCAATTTGTATATTGAAGACCGGTTGCCCGATATCCCGCTGTTCCGCGAAGCAGGCTGTAATATTACCCTGGGTACCGACAGCCTGGCGTCTAACCACCAGCTGTCTGTCTGGGAAGAAATAAAGACCATACAGGCCAGTTACCCCGACATACCGCTGGAAGAGCTGCTGCGCTGGGGAACCAGCAACGGCGCCAGGGCCCTCGGCATCGAAAGCCGCTTCGGCAGCTTCAGGACCGGCATGCAGCCCGGCGTAGTGCTGATTGCTGACAACACCAAACGTATTATTTAGCATTAACCATATGAATGATTTCCTGAACCAGGTCATCCTGGACAACCCCGTAAGGGACTACCTCGTACTGATCGGGGTACTGCTCTTCGTGTCTTTTGTTAAACGCTTCGTATCCAAAGGGATGGCCGCCATCCTGTTCCGCCTCGTTCGCCGCTGGTCTCCCCAGATAGAGGAAAAAGACTTCGTCAGCCTTTTGCTACGGCCACTGGAATACTTCCTGTTACTGGTCACTTTTATGCTGACCATCGACCGGTTTACCTTCCCTGAAGTGCTCAACGTACACCTGTACAACAAAGCCACCCTGAAGGACCTCACCGACACCCTGCTGGCACTGGCTTTCAGCATGAGCATCATCTGGATCATGCTGCGGCTGATCGACTTCATCGCGCTGGTACTGGAAAAGAAGGCAGACCTCACGGAAGACAAAACAGACAACCAGTTTATCATCTTCTTCCGCGATTTCTTTAAAGCGATCGTCTTCATTATGGGGGCCATCGCTTTTATCAGGATACTTTTCGGCCCGTCGCTGGTAGAGAAGATCATCGCAGGCCTTGGTATCGGTGCGGCAGCCCTCGCCCTCGCCGCCAAAGAAAGCATCGAAAACCTCATCGGTTCTTTCATCATCTTCTTTGACAAACCCTTCCGTGTAGGCGACAGCGTAAAGGTAGACAGCTACCAGGGCACCGTGGAGAAGATAGGACTGCGCAGTACCCGTATCCGTACACTGGAAAAGACTTTTGTGACCGTCCCCAACAAAAAAATGGTGGACAGCATTCTGGACAACCTGTCGCTCCGTACGCAACAACGGGTGGCCATGCGCCTCGAGATAGGCTCAGAAGCGCCTGCCGACAAGATGCTGAAGGTGCTGGACGACATCCGCAGCCTGCTGAAAAACAATTCCAATGTATTGCCCGGCTTCACGGTAAACCTGAACGATTTCACGAAGGATACCTATGTCGTGCAGGTCATCTTCAATACCTACATCATCGACGGCGCCCAGTACGCGGCCCTGCGGGAAAACGTGAACCTCGCCATCATCCGGCTGCTGGCGGCCAACGAGGTGAAACTACCCACGACGTCTACCAACGTAACATTCAGCACATCAGACAGCTGATCATGGCATTAACAGCAAAAGGCCCGTTGGTATGGTACCAACGGGCCTTTTCTATACATTATCGCAGAACGGTTATTCTTTTTCTTTCCTGGAGCTGTTCAGCAGGATGCGGGACAGGTCTGCTTCCACAGATTCTTTCGGTGCGCCTACGATACGACCCACTTCGCTGCCATCGCGGTAAACGATCACGGTAGGCAGTTTTTTCACTTTATAGTCAGTAGGAGCGTCCGTCTGCATTTTCTGATCAGCGCCAAACATCAGCACCTGGTCTTCCGGGCTGCCGGCGGTGATCATCACTTTATACAGTTCAGGAACCACCTTACGGCTGGTTTCGTCCCAGGTGCCCATTACCACCACCAGGTTATAATTGGTGCGGTTGGACTTAATGTAGTTAAGCATATTATCGTTGGGCTGATAGCTGTTCACCCCCTTATAAAACCAATCGGTAGACTGGTCCTGCATCAGGGTTTTCATTTCAATTTTGCCTTTGATCACTTTATCGTTTCCATTCTGTGCCCAGGCCATTGTTGAAAAAAGCAGGCCGCCTCCCAGTAGTAATGTTTTCAAGCGCATAAACATGTTTTTATAATTGATCTTTCAGTTCGGTTAAAAAACCACGTACCTTAAGCAAAGCCTGTACCATTTCGAAATTTCGGGCTGCCAGCTTGAGATCTTCCTTCAGCTTTTGTTTGGCGCCTTCGATGGTATATTTTCTTTCCCGCAGCAGATGGTAGATCAGTTTGAGGTGCTGGATGTCTTCCTGACGGAACAGCCGGTCCCCTTTCCTGTTCTTTTTGGGTTGAAGAATATCGAATTCATTTTCCCAATAGCGTATCAGCGAAGTATTTACCCGGAACATGGCAGCTACCTCACTGATTGAATAATATTGCTTATCCAGCACTAATTTGTCCAACTCCATAATCAAGTCTGGGTCTTCCGATACCTCTTTCAATGATTTACGTCCCCGCTTTTTACCAGGCTGTCTGGGTACAGCTACGGCCTTCTTCACTTTTGCTTTTACAGAACCTCCCGCAGTCTCCGGTACCGGGTGGGGAGTTCCAGGTGTGGAAAAGAGGTCTAACTGTTGCATAATGGTAAAAAACGGTGAAAAATATTCTTTACGGGAATGAAGTTAAGCTTTTCATAGCAAGCTTACCGCTTTTATCCTCCGGAAAAATATCATTTACCTGTTGCAACGCATTAAAACCTAAGCACTAACGGCGACGGGCATTAGTCGAACGACTGGTTGCCGGACCGGGCCATCTTCAGCATGCGGTCAAATTGTTCGGGAGTGAGGTCATTAAAGAAGAAGTACACCGGGTCAACTTTCTCTCCGTTCTTAATGACTTCATAGTGGCAGTGGGGGCCGGTGGACTTACCGGTGCTGCCCACCCAGCCCAGTACATCGCCGCGTTTAACGGCCTGTCCGGTCTTCACCTTCATACGGAACATGTGGCCATATAATGTTTTATAGCCATATCCATGCCTTACGATCACGTGGTTGCCGTAGCCCACGTCGCTCAGGCTGGCCTCTTCCACCGTACCGTCGCCGGTAGCGTAGATAGGAGTGCCGCTGGGCGCCGCAAAGTCAAGCCCCGCATGATACTTCATGGTTTTATAGATCGGGTCGATACGGTATCCGAAACCGGAGGCGATGTGCTTCAGGTCTTTGTTGGCCACCGGCTGTATAGCCGGGATGGACGCCAGCATCTGTTGTTTGTTTTTTACCAGGTTATCGATCTCTTCGTATGATTTTTCCTGTGATTTAATGCGATTGGTCAGTTCTTTCAGCAGGATGCCGGTAGAAGCAATGATTTCGCTGCTGGCAAAGGATTGCAGCTGGGCAGCCTCCTCGTCGCGGTTGATTTTGCCTTCCCGCGCACTGTCCGGGATGGGAGAGGCCTCAAATATCACCCGGTAAATTTCATTATCACGCTCTTCCAGTTCGGCCAGCTTCCCCCTCATTTCCTTTACGCGGCCCTGCATGGCTTCATATTTTTCCTTCATCCCCTCCAGATCGCGGCGCAGCGACTTTTCCTTGGGGGAATCCACCACCCGGTAGGCCACAGACAGAAAGATCGCCCCGGTAACAATGGCAGCAGATACAAACCCGAGTATCCTCAGGATCTTCACCCGCAGCGATACTACGAGCTTCTCATATTTTAATGTTTGGGTGTTGTAAAAATATTTAACCTTCTTCATGCACCGGGTGTACTTTACGCTGGCTTACAGCAGTGAACGCTGTTTCAGCAGTTTTATTTCATGAGGTCCAAACAAGCGGATGGCCGTTTTTGCGTTATTTTCTGTCCACATTAACTTTTTTGCCGGGTAACACAACCTTTTTTGAATAATCATACAGGTTTCAATATTTTTGCACTCCCTGTAAACCGTCGGAAAATAAGGCGCACAAACCTAATGTAATTAGATTAAAACATCAACCTTTTGAATGTCAATTTTCTAACTACTTTATAATGGCTTGAAAAACAATACAAAAACGTTCGTTTTTCCCAGTTACATGGAAATAAAAATACATATTAACTCGCATCCATATTTATGACAGCATCTGAGATAAGACAGCAATTCCTGGATTTTTTTGCGTCGAAAGGACACCAGATCGTTCCTTCTGCCCCTATCGTGATCAAAAACGATCCCACCCTGATGTTCACCAACGCGGGCATGAACCAGTTTAAAGACTACTTTCTGGGAAATAAAACGCCTGCCCACACCCGGGTGGCGGACACGCAGAAATGTCTCCGGGTAAGCGGCAAACATAACGACCTGGAAGAAGTAGGTATCGACACCTATCACCACACCATGTTCGAAATGCTGGGCAACTGGAGCTTTGGCGACTATTTTAAGAAAGAAGCCATCGCCTGGAGCTGGGAGCTGCTGACAGAAGTCTATAACATCCCGAAAGACAAACTCTATGTCACTGTTTTTGAAGGAGATGCGAGCGAAAACCTGCCTAGAGACGAGGAAGCCTTTAACTTCTGGAAAGAACATATTTCCGAAGACCGCATCCTGCTGGGCAACAAAAAAGACAATTTCTGGGAAATGGGCGACACCGGTCCCTGTGGCCCCTGCTCCGAAATACACGTAGACTGCCGTCCTGACAACGAAAGACAGGCGATAGACGGTAAAACGCTGGTCAACGCGGACCACCCGCAGGTGATTGAAATATGGAACAACGTATTCATGCAGTTCAACCGCCTGAAGGACAAGTCTCTCGAACCATTGCCAGCCAAACACGTGGACACCGGCATGGGCTTCGAACGCCTGGTACGCGTACTACAGGGTAAAACCTCCAACTACGACACCGACGTGTTCATGGGCACCATCCATATCACCGAACAACTCACCGGTAAAAAATATGAAGGCACCGATAGTCGTAAAGACGTGGCTTTCCGCGTAATAGCGGACCACATCCGCGCCATCTCCTTCACCATCGCTGATGACCAGCTACCGTCCAACACCGGCGCCGGTTACGTGATCCGTCGCATTCTGCGCAGGGCCGTACGCTACTACTTCTCCTTCCTCGATGTAAAAAAACCACTCCTGCATGACCTTGTGCCGGTACTGGCCGCCCAGTTTTCCCACGTATTCCCCGAACTGCAACAGCAGGTGGAATTCGTGAAGAAGGTGGTATTTGAGGAAGAGAACAACTTCCTCCGCACCCTTGACAGCGGCATCCGCCGGATCGAAGACTTAATGCAGCAACAGACAGCCAGCAAAGTTGTTGATGGCCAGACCGCCTTCGAATTATACGACACCTACGGTTTCCCCTACGACCTCACCATGCTCATCGCCTCAGAAAACGGGTTCTCCGTAGACGAGCCGGGCTTCAAAGCCGCGATGCAGCAACAGAAAGACCGCTCCCGCGCCGCTACCGCCATAGATGCCGGCGACTGGGTAGTACTGGACGAAACACCCGATTCGGTATTCATCGGATACGAACAACTGGAAAGCACTACCAAACTGCTGAAATACCGTACCGTGAAGGCCAAAGGCAAAGAGCAGTTCCAGCTGGTACTGGGCCAGACTCCTTTCTACGCAGAAAGCGGCGGACAAGTAGGCGATACCGGTGTACTTCACTTCGGCGACGAGGCCATCCACGTGACCGACACCAAAAAAGAAAATAACCTGATTATTCACTTTGCTGATAAACTGCCGACCAATCCCGCCGCGAAAGTAAAAGCAACAGTGACTAAAGATAAGCGCCATAATACTGCGCGTCACCACTCCGCTACCCACCTGCTGCACGCCGCACTGCGTCAGGTACTGGGCACGCACGTGGCACAGAAAGGCTCGCTGGTGAACGCCGAAGCGCTGCGCTTCGACTTCTCCCACTTCGCCAAAGTAACCGACGAAGAGCTCGCGCAGATTGAAGCCCTCGTTAACGAAAAGATCCGCCAGAATATCCCGGTGGTGATCAAGGAGCTGCCGAAAGAAGAAGCCCTGCAACTGGGCGCCATGGCCCTCTTTGGTGAGAAATACGGCGACGTGGTGCGGGTAGTGATCATGGACCCGGCCTACAGCGTAGAGCTGTGCGGCGGTACCCACGTGGCCACCACCGGAGAACTGGGCCTGTTCAAGTTTGTGTCTGAAGGAGCGGTAGCTGCCGGCGTACGCCGCGTGGAAGCCGTTACCGGCGCTCTTGCGGAAGCCTTCGTGAACGAACAGCTGCAGCAACTCAAAGAGATTAGAAATACGCTGAAAAATCCGAAAGAACTGGTAAAAGCAGTGGAAACACTGGTACAGGACAAATCTTCCCTGGAAAAACAAGTGGAAGCCCTGGAACTGGAAAAAGTCCGCCAGCTCGCTGCCGGCCTGCGCGACCAGGTACAGGACATCAACGGCGTCAACTTCCTCGGACAGGTGGTGAACGTCAGCAATGCAGAAGGCCTGAAACAACTGGCCCTCCAGCTGAAAAACGACATCCCCAACCATGTACTGCTGTTTGCAGCCAATATCGGCGGCAAAGCCAGCGTAGCCCTCAGTATCGCAGAGGAACTGGTGACAGCCAAAGGATGGGAAGCGCCTAAAATCATCAAAGAAAAAGTAGCTCCGCTGATCAAAGGCGGCGGCGGTGGGCAGAAATCCTTTGCCACCGCAGGCGGCCAGGAAACAGACAAACTGGACCAGGTTGTGGCTGCTGTGAAAGCGATCCTCGGATAAATTCATTTTCCATATGAACAGGAAGGCTGACTCTTGGGGGTCAGCCTTTCTTTATTTAATACCTGCCCGCCGCGCAGTTCCCCCCGCCTTCAGCCCGGGGGCCCGGGCTGAAGGCAAAATTTTAACAATTCATCTGGTGACCGTCGTCACCTGATGAACAGTTTTAACTTTTTCTTACCTCTTACCCCCGTTAATTTTGTATCACTCAAAAATCAAACTGACATATGAAAAACGTACTCAGAAATTTTACCCTCGCAGGCTTTGGTTGCCTCATCGTGAGCGTGGCCGCCGCACAAAATCCGGGTGCTTCCTCCAAAGATAAAATGGGCGAGTATGATGAAATCGTCATTAAAAACAAAAGCAACAAAGGCGGTAAGGTAACCGTGGAAATCAAAGACGGCGACATCCTGGTCGATGGCAATAAGCTGGACCAGTACAACAATCCGGACATCTCCGTTTTCCGCCGCAAGATTACGCCGATAAACGGCAATAATTTCAGCTTCGGCGGTCCTTCCCGCGGTGACATCCAGCTCTTCAACAGTGATGGAGACGACGAAGGGGAAGCAATGCCTATCTCCGCCAATAAAGCCGTACTGGGCGTCATCACTGAAAAAACCACCGCTGTGGGCGCGACCGTGAAGTCCGTGGCCCCTGGCAGCCCTGCGGAGAAAGCCGGCCTGAAAGCAGGAGACGCCATCACAAAAATCAATAATAAAACTATCAACGAACCGAAAGAACTGTACGAAACTATCGGTAGTTTCAAACCCGGCGATAAAATAACGGTATCGTATACACGCGATAACAAACCAAACAAAGCCACCGTTACGCTGGACGAAAGAAAAGAAGACGCTTTCAGCGGCCTCTTTAATGCGCCCCGCAGAAGAAGCGAAATGTTCGCTTTCCCCATGCCCCGTGGCAGACAGGGATTTGGTGGTTTTGAAAGGGCCGATGACGGCGTAAAACTAGGCATACAGGTGCAGGACACCGATGACGGCGATGCTGCACAGGTGATCAATATGACGCCGGGGTCGCCCGCAGAAAAAGCAGGATTCAAGGTCAACGACCTGATCACCGAAATGGCCGGCAGCCCGGTAAAATCAGCCCACGACGTAGCGGAGATTTATCGTGGCAACCGCAACAAGGGGATAATAACGGCTACAGTTAAACGAAATGGTCAGACGCAGACCATCAGCATCAAGGTTCCAAAGAAGCTGCACACAGCAGATCTTTAAAATAAGTACTTTTTTCTTTTGGGTTTAATTATACAGGCGGGGAGGCTGACCATCACAGGTCAGTCTCTTCGTTCTTCTGCACTATTTCATGATCTTTTTCAGCAGTCCGAGTTTATTCTTAAACGGTGGATACTTTACCGGCACATCCAGCCAGGTAGCGGTTTTCAGCATTCCCTTGGCATGGGTGAACGTATCAAAACTATAACGGCCGTGGTACTGCCCCATACCACTGTAACCAGCGCCGCCGAAAGGCAGTTCCGGATTGGTAAGATGTACCAGCGCATTATTCACGCAGCCGCCGCCAAAGCGCACCTGTTCTATTAATGCTTTCTCTGTTTTTTTGCTTTTAGTGAAGACGTACAACGCCAACGGATAGGGGTTTTTCTTAATCGCCTGTATCGCCTGCGGCAGCGTCTCAAAGGTCAGCACCGGCAGCACCGGGCCGAAGATTTCCTCCTGCATCACCGGGTCGTCCCATTCCACCTCTTCCAGCAGGGTAGGGGCTATATACCGCTGCTCACGGTCAGTCTGACCGCCATGCAGCACCCGTCCTTCTTTCAGATAGGCCGCTACCGCATCAAAACGGCGGGTATTGATCATGCGGGCATAGTCCTGGCTGGCAGCGGGGTTTTCGCCGAAGAACTCCACAATAGCCTCTTTCAGGGCGGCCACCAGCGCTTCTTTTATTTTATGATGCACCAGCAGGTAATCCGGCGCTACGCAGGTTTGTCCGGCATTCCAGAACTTGGACCATACAATTCGTTTAGCCGCCACCTTTACATTTACCTTTTCATCCACCACGCAGGGTGATTTGCCTCCCAGCTCCAGCGTCACCGGCGTAAGATGCGGTACGGCCATCTCCATGATTTTTTTTCCCACAGGGATGCTGCCGGTAAAAAACACATGATCGAACCGGAACGCCATCAGGGCAGGGATCACGGTACCACCTTCGCCTTCCACCACACTGATATAGGCAGGTTCAAAGGTGTCTTTGATCAGGTCTGTGATAACCGTCGCCGTATGCGGCGCCAGTTCGGAAGGTTTCAGGATGGCGCAGTTGCCACCGGCGATGGCCCCTACCAGCGGGCTGAGTTGCAGCATAAAAGGATAATTCCAGGGCGCAATGATCAGCGTAAGCCCCAGCGGCTCACGATACACCCGGCTGCTGCTGGGATAAGTCACGAAGGGGGAAGTCACCACCTCCGGCTCCATCCACTGTTTCAGGTTGGCCGCTATATAGGCTATTTCTTCATACAGGAACCCGACTTCGCTGCTATATGCTTCCAGCGGGTGTTTATGGAGGTCCAGTTTCAATGCTTCGAGAATACGGGGCTCATAACGCTGAATAGCTTTTTTCAGCTTTTGCAACATCGCTTTTCTGAAGGCATAGGGGTGGGTCACTCCGGAATCGAAATAGTCGTGCTGGGCATTATACAGCTGACTGATCTGGGCATTGCTGATCATAGGGTGAAAATTTAACCTTTATCTGTCTCAAGTTAGGTATTTCCGGGCATGAAATAGGTCGGAAACCCAGCATTATTTGAATATATTTGCGATAATCAGTACGGATTATGAGCGATATCTACAGCAAATATGAAACAGTGATCGGGCTGGAAGTACATGCCCAGCTGCTTACAGAGAGCAAACTGTTCTGCAGCGACAGCGCGGCCTTTGGCGGGGCGCCCAACACCCATATCAGCGCCATTTCTCTGGCACATCCCGGCACGCTGCCCCGGATGAACCGCAAAGCAGCCGAATACGCCATCAAACTGGGCCTCGCCTGCCATTGTGAAATAGAAAAAGATAATTATTTCGCCCGTAAGAACTACTTCTATCCCGACCTGCCCAAAGGTTACCAGGTATCCCAGCATACCGCCCCCATCTGCAAAGGAGGGTATGTACCCGTGGTGACCGATGCCGGCAGCCGCCAGATTCAGCTCAACCGTATCCACCTGGAAGAAGACGCAGGCAAACTGCTGCACGACCAGGACCCGGCCAACAGCTATGTAGACTATAACCGCGCCGGCGTGCCGCTCGTGGAAATCGTGAGCGAGCCGGACATGCATACCAGCGACGAAGCCTACGCCTACCTGACCGAGCTGCGGCGGCTGGTACGCTACCTCGGCGTATGCGACGGTAATATGGAAGAAGGCAGTATGCGCTGCGACGCCAATATCTCTGTGCGCCTCAAAGGCGTTACCACCCTGGGGACCAAGGTAGAAGTGAAAAATATGAACTCTATCCGTAACGTGAAACGGGCCATCGATAACGAAGTAAAAAGGCAGATAGACCTGCTGGAAGCCGGCGGCACCCTGATACAGGAAACCCGCAGCTTCGACGCAGCTACCGGCAGCTCCTTCTCCCTGCGCTCCAAGGAGGAAGCCAACGACTACCGTTACTTCCCCGAGCCGGACCTGGCACCGTTCCATCTCACCGATGAATTTATTGCCGCCATCAAGGCCACCCTGCCCGCGCTGCCGGAAGAACTGATACTAAAATACACCACCAACTACGGCCTGCCGGAGTATGACGCCCGCGTGATCTGCGATGATAAAGGCACAGCCGACTACTTCGAAAGCCTGACCACCGTTACCACCCAATATAAAGCTGCCGCCAACTGGATGCTGGGCCCTGTAAAATCATGGCTTAACGAACATTCGGAAGATATCTCCCGGTTCCCGGTTACCCCGGCGGTCCTGGCAGCGCTGATCCATCTCACCGACAGCGGAAAGGTAAGCTTCTCCATCGCCTCCTCGAGGATATTACCGGAGATGATCACCGCTACCAACGAAGACCCGCTGGCCATCGCCACGCGGCTCAACCTCCTGCAGGACACCAACGCCGACAACATCAGCCCCATCATCGATGAGGTGCTCGCCAAATACCCGGATAAGGTAGCCGCTTTCCGCGGTGGCAAAAAAGGCCTGATGTCGCTGTTTGTAGGAGAAGTAATGAAACTGTCCAAAGGCAAGGCAGACCCCCGGCTCACCAACGAACTGCTGGCCGAAAAACTGAAAGGATAGCCGCTTTGAAGATATTTAGCTAATATTGACAGTTGAAAGGCTCAGAAAACGATAAAAAATCAGTAGCATGAAAAAATACTTATTGTGGATGTCCGTTGCAGCTTTCCTGGCCGGATGTGCCGGACAGCAGGAAAAAGGAGAGTTTAAAATCGAGGGACAATTCAGCAACCTCCCCCTCGGACCTGTAGTACTGGAAGAACTGACACTGGAAAACCTGAAAGTGGTGGACTCCACCAATGTAAAAGACGCCAGCGGTAAATTTACACTGAAAGGTATGGTGCCCGAACAAGGCCTCTACCGCATCCGTTTTGATAATGGCAAATTCGTTCTGCTGGCGCTCGACGCAGGAGACATGAAACTGACCGGCGATGCCAACGACCTCGAAACCATGAAGGTAACAGGTTCCGAAGCAACGGCCGAACTGCAGCAGTTCCTGCAGGACATCAGCAAGCAGTCTATCGCCCTGACAGAAGAAATGCGCAAGGTAGACAGCCTCCACAACGCCAAAGTGCCGGACAGCGTATTTCAGCCGCAGCTGGAAGCCATCCAGAAAAAAGAAAAAGAATTTGAACAGGGATTCTTTACCCTTGCTGAAAAAACAAAAAATCCGGCCAACGCCGTATTCGCTATCAGCCAGGTGAGAAACCCGGAAGAAATCATCGCCCATAAACAGGTGATCGCCGGTTTAACCACCCGCTTTCCCAAAAATACCCTGGTGAAAAGCATGACTGATAAAATTGCCGAACTGGAAAAAAACAACCAGTTAAGCGCAGGTGATGCAGCCGGTGGCGACGATGAAGCCGCAACCGCCGTTAAAGTAGGTATGGAAGCCCCTGATTTCACGCTCCCTGATCCTAACGGTAAAATGATCAGCCTGAAGTCCCTGCGCGGCAAATACGTGCTGCTCGATTTCTGGGCCAGCTGGTGTGGTCCCTGCCGCGAGGAAAACCCGAACGTAGTGAAAGCTTTCCAGCAGTTCAAAGGCAAAAACTTCACTGTCCTCGGTGTATCACTGGATAAAACCAAAGATCAGTGGCTGGCAGCTATCGCCAAAGACGGCCTTACCTGGAACCACGTCAGCGATCTGAAATTCTGGGACTCTTCCGTAGTACCACTGTACGGCATCAACGCCATCCCCACCAACTTCCTCCTCGATCCGCAAGGCAAAGTGATTGCCAGCGACCTCAGAGGCGAGGCACTGACCGCTAAACTGCGGGAGGTACTGAAGTAATATTTTCCCGATCATATTCATCAACGAAGAAGGCTGACCTGCAAAACAGGTCAGCCTTCTTCGCTTGAGCGTTCGTCAGGAAAACGAACCATTGCATAAAAAAGTCCCGGGAGGAATCCCGGGACACGTGTTAACTGAATATATGTTACTCATCATCTATTGCTATGGAGATGTTACTAGTACTCGGGATTTTGCTTCAGATTAGGATTGGAAGCAGTTTCAGTAGATGGGATAGGCCAGATGAAACGGAAGTCCGTATAGGAGATCGCGTTATAGCTGGCTTTCACCACCGGTCTGGTCACCACGTTATAATCACTGCCATCAGTTTTCAGATCGCTCTTCAGTACCTTAGCGGGAATACCTTTTGCAGAATACACCGGATCGAGCGCCAGGCGGTGAATATCCGGCCAGCGGCGTCCTTCACCGGCAAATTCAACACGGCGTTCGTTCAGGATAGCCAGCATCATATCTGCAGGAGGCGTGGTGATTCTGTTAGGGCTGGTAGCAGGCAGGGACCTGTTACGCACCGCATTGTACAGGGCAAAGGCCTGAGCGGTATTACCTGTACGGGCATACGCTTCCGCAGCATTCAGCAATACTTCTGCATAACGGATAATAGGCGCCCAATCGGACTTATTAAGGCCATCGCGGTATTTATAGCTGAAATAATAGTTATCCACCGGCTTGCCATCTTTGGTAGTCGTCTGTTTGATCTGCAGCAATGACCTGCGCAAGTCATCTTCCGCCCAGAATGCAGCGTTGTACAGATTAGGACTGGTGGCTACCAGGCCGCGGCCACCACTGGTGGAGGGCAGGAACATGGAAGGCAGCGCACCATTGGTATCACCATTGGCCAGCGCGCTGTTGGCGATAGAGAAAACGGACTCGCTGTTTTTATCGTTTTTGGTAAACGGTTCATCAGGACTGGAAGCGAGTGTATATCCGTTGACCGGGCTGTTAAAGGATGTTCCGGCAGCAGCGGTACCCAGTTTGGTACCCTCCGCAATAACGCCGGCATAATCACCTTTGTGCAGCTTGATCCTCATTTTCAGCGCTATCACGGCTCCTTTGGTAGCATGATTATACCCAAATTTCGTAGTACCGCTCAGGTTAGCTTCTGCAAAATCCAGGTCTGCCAGCAGCTGGGTGTATGCTTCCGCCACGGTACCCCTGCCTACTTTCAGCGCCTCGTCTATCTTCGAAACAGAGTTCATCGCAATGGTACGGTAGGGGATACCCACTTCACCACCATTTTTCGAAGCATACGGCCTGCAGAAGTGGATCAGCAACTCGTGATGAGCCAGCGCACGCAGGAAGCGGGCTTCAGACTCCAGCTGCAATGCTTTGCCGGAAGAAATAATACCGGTTGTTGCAGCAGCCTGTGCACCCTCGATGAATGTATTCGCCTGGTTGATCAGCGCATACAGGTTCACCCACATGTTCACATTGTTGGCGGAAGTGGTGGAATACTGGGATTTGTAAGTAATCTCATAAAATCCTTCGAGGTTGATCATATCCTCTCCTCTCATTTCTCCCTGCTCAATAGAGGCAGCACCGAAAGGATAACCGCGGGCGGCGGTATAACTATCGTTGTAGCTACCGATGGCAGCAGCGTTGTACACGCCGTTCAACGCCAGTTCCACCTGTGCGGAATCCTTAAACACGGTATTGTCCGCCAGCTGGTTCTTGGGTGTGAGTTCCGTAAATTTGCTGCAGGAAGACAAACCGGCTGCTATCATCAGTACTCCTGCTACCACCTTGGTAAGGTTTCCGTTATATTGATATCTCAATTTCTTTGTCATGATACTTAATTTTACAGTCCAACATTGATACCGATAGTGTAGGTACGCGGCATCGGGTTAGTGTTATAATCCAATCCCGGCTCCGTATTTACACGGGTACCGCTATAGGCATTCAGTTCGGGGTCCATACCGGAGTAGCTGGTGATCACAAAAGCGTTCTGCACCTGTGCAAACACCCGGATATTGCTCAGCCGGATGCTTTCCACGATACGCTTAGGCATGGTATAGCCCAGACCGATGTTCTGTGCACGGATAAATTTGCCGTCTTCCAGGAAACGGCTGGATACGTTGCCGTTCTGTAACACGAAGTTGTCGGAACCCTGATACAGTTTCGGTACATCGGTCACCTGGCCCGGCGTAGTCCATCTGTTGAGCAGTTCTCTGCCATTGTTCTGGAACTTCTGGTTGTTCAGTGCTTCCTGGCGGGTGATGTTATACACTTTGTTGCCACCGGCGAAAGACAGGAAGATGTTCAGGTCAAAACCTTTGTAAGCAAACGTATTGCTCAAACCACCGTAGTAGGTGGGCGTTGATCTGCCCAAAACACGTTTATCCGTTGCTGTTAGTGCTTCTGTTCTTTTGCTCATATCTTCCGGTTTGGACGGGTCATAAGCGTAGTAAGCGCTGGTTTTGAAATCGCCCTGAACAATGGAGCCGTTAGCTTTCCGCCACAGCGGATTACCATTGGCCGGATTCACACCCACCGACTCATAACCGTAGAAGCTGCCCACAGACTCTCCCACTCTGGTGATGTTATAAGCGTACACCATATCGGCATTGTTTACCAGGCCGGTGACTTCGTTTTTCACAAAGGAGATATTAAAACCGGTGGTCCAGGTAAAGTTTTCGCGTTGAATGTTGGTACTGTTCACGGAAAACTCAAAGCCTTTGTTATACATTTTACCTATGTTACGGTTGATAACATTGGGCTTTCCGGCGCCGGGGATACCCAGGGAAGGAGGGGTGGGAGCCGCCAGCACCATACCGTCAATATCATTTTTGAAGTACTCGGCAGTGATGTTGATCCTGTCTTTCAGCAGGCCCAGGTCCAAACCGATGTTGGTTTTTTTGCTGGTTTCGAAAGACAGTTCCGGATTGTACAGCTGGTTATAAGCCAGTGCCAGGTCGTTACCATACAGTACTGTTTTGTAAGTACCGGCATAAGGGTAAGATCCGATTTCCACGTTACCTACTTTAGCATAGCCACCTCTGATTTTCAGGTTGCTGATAAAGCGCAGTGCGTCGGAATTGCGGAAGAAGTTTTCCTGTGACAGTCTCCATCCTACGGAAACACCTGGCAGATCAGCGTTCTGATTACCCGGAGGCAGAGAAGAGATGGCATCACGACGGAAAGTACCAGACACGATGTAGCGGTCCAGGTAAGCATAGGTAGCTCTTACGAAGTAAGACTGGAAAGCACGTTCAATGATATCGCCGCCAATCGTTTGGGTACCCGCGCCGTTAGTGATCACGTTGTTCTGTCCGAAGAAAGCGCTGGTAAGGTTGGTGCCATTGGCAGAGAAGCTACGCTCTCTTGTTTTCTGATACTCGAGACCTGCTACTGCGTTGATGTTATGGTTACCCAGTTGTTTGTTGTAGGTGATGGTATTCACCCAGTTGTACCGGAAGCTGGGAATAGCCTGCTGAAACACGATACCTTTTGAGTTACGGCCATCTCCATGAACGGGGTTCCAGTATTGGAAGTCTTCACCGTTCAGCGCGTTCACGCCGATCTGTGTCCTGACATCCAGTCCTTTGATGATTTGTACATTGGCAAAGGCATTACCAGTCACGTTTAGGTTCTGGTTACGATAGATGTTGTGGTCTATGACGTACAGGATATTGGTATAGTTGTCGGTGATTTTTTCTGCATTGGCGCCGCTGCCCAGCACTTGTTTGTCCGCACTGAGGTTGTAGGTACCATCGTTCCATTTGGCTGGTACGTTGGGCAATGCGCGCAGTGCGTTGGTGATGTTACCGGAAAGGCCGGTAGTGCTGTTATTGAGACCGTTGTTGGTGATATGGGAGACATTGGCATTGATACCCACGGTGATCACGTCCAGCGCCTTTTGTTCCAGTTTGAAACGGGCCTGGTATTTACGCTGGCTGTTACCTACGGCAATACCATTCAACTCAGTATAACCCATGGAAACGTAATAGTTGGTTTGTTCATTGGCGCCGCTGAGAGACAGAGCGTGGTTATGCTGGAAGCCAGTACGGGTAACGATCTTCTGCCAGTCGGTATTGTAGTTGCCGCCAGCCGGATTAGGGGTAGGGAAAGCTACTGCAGGTTTACCTACGTTCGCATATTTTTCGTTAGCGATAGTCACAAATTCATCTGCATTCAGCAAATCGAACCGTTTGGAAGGTGTTGCTGCGGCAAACCAGTTGTCGTAGGTGATCCTGGCTCTTCCGAGTTTACCTCTCTTGGTAGTGATGAGGATAACGCCATTGGCGGCACGGGAACCATAGATAGCTGTTGCGGCGCCATCTTTCAGTACTTCCATGCTTTCAATGTCGTTGGGGTTAATATCACCCAGCGGGTTGTTAGGCGTAACGCCACTTTGGTTGCCGGTGATATAGGGCACACCGTCGATCACATACAGCGGGTCAGCGCTGCTGGTCAGTGAGTTGGTACCGCGGATACGGACACGGGCGGCCTGGCCGAGGATGCCGCTGGGCACCGCTACCTGCACACCTGCCACCTGGCCCGCCAGCTGACGGTCCACGCTGGAATTGGCCTGGTTGGTCAATGCAGCTCCTTTAATACTGGATACTGCAGCGGTCAGATTTTTCCTTTCCACGGTTCCATAACCTACGACCACTACTTCATTCAGGCCTTTTTCATCCCTTGCCAGCTTTACGTCTACATTGTTTTTACCGGCAATGCTCACCTGCTGGGTAGCATAGCCTACAAAAGAAAGTTCCAGCGCAGCAACTTTTCCTTCTACTTTTAACTGGAATTCACCGGAAGCGTTTGTAACTGTTCCGTTAGTACTACTAACAATTCGTACGGTAACACCCGGCAAAGGCGCGCCATCCTTTGCATCGGTCACTTTACCGGAGATTGTTCGTGTTTGCGCCAACGCCTGTAACGCGCTGAGAGCCACAAACAGCCAGAGAAGCAATCCTTTCTTCATAAGCGATTTTGATTTGAGAAAATGTAACTGATAACAAAAGTTTGGGCATGGAAGTGCCGATAAGCACCAATGCACTTATAAAAAAATATTAACGCAAACGAGATCCTATACGCAGCTATCGCTGCGTTTTGATAACAACAAAACGACTAGCCGGAAAAATTTTCCGCAGAAAATAAAATTCAGATTAAATAAGCAAAACCAATTTTAAGTTGACACGATGTCCGTCACACCTACGACGGTATATTTTTATTTACCCCCTATGCAAATACCAAGAAAACTTAATACTACAGCGGCGTTGACGGCGTGTATATCAACAGGAAAAGTGAAGAAAAAGCTGGTCAGGCATTTTCTCATAAGCATTTACCGAAAACCAATTTTTATTACAGATTTAGATTTCAATTTCACGTCTCAGATTCTGGTTCACATGATCATTGTTTATGATCAGGGGCCAAATATAGTAAAAGCTACCAATAAACAAGTAGCACATTTGTGTTATGAAAAATTTAAAATAGGACATAAAAAAAACAGGCTGACCGGGAATGATCAGCCTGTTTTTTATGAAAAAAGGATCATTCGATTATTCATCCCACCATACTGGTTTCAGGATATCGCTGGTCACAACAACATTCTTGTTGTACAGACGCTCATTCTGGTCGGTAGGAAGACGACGCGGAATAGCTGGTTTATTCAGCACGTTGTCCGGGTTGGGGGTAATTGCCGGGAAGCCCGTACGACGCCAGTCATTATATGTTTCGATCTGAGCGAACATGGCAACATACTTCTGGTTCATGATTTTTGCTTTCGTGATGGTAGCAGCGGTTTCGCTGGCGTAAGCTGTCACGAAAGCGGCAGGAGCAGGGCTACCGGTTGCGTTCTGCACATGGGTAAGTACAGCAGTGTTGTAAGCCTGGGCAGCCTCCTGTGTTTTACCAAGGAGGAAGTTAGCTTCTGCTTTAATAAACAATGCTTCTACATACCCTGCGAATGTGATAGGAGCCGTCTTACCTGCCATGTAAGTTCCAAGTTCGGAAGCATTCAGGTTCTGAGAACCCGGGGCAGCACCTACATAACCAGCAGACGTTGATTCAGCGTACACCGGAAGACGGGGGTCGCTGCTGGCTTTCATCACATCGACCAGATACTTGCCCATTCTGAGAAGAGGGGCACGGTCCAGGCTAAACTGATACCACTGATTGTACTCGTTGCTGGACTCTCCATAGGTTGCCCGCAGGTCGCCGGCGTTAGTCACATGGGTCAATGCATCCAGCGCTTTGGTAGCGGCATCATTAGCGTTCTTTTTGGTAAGGTGGATAGCATATCTCGCCTTCAGTATGTAAGCGGTATTCAACCATTTGTCCAGGTCTCCCTGAAAGAAGACGTCGTTGGTACCTACTTTACGGACATCTTCTTTGGACCTGTCTTTCAGTAAAACGATGGCCTCATCCAGCAAAGACTGGATTTGGGTATAGATGTCTTTTTGTGCGTCATACTTCGGTGAAAAGTTGCCGGTAATATGTCCCATACCGCCTTCCTGGCCGGGAACATCACCCCACAGGTCTGTAGCAACCCCCAGGCCCATTGCTTTTACAACGAGCGCCATCGCTTTGTTATGCGGGTTGCCTTCGCTATACTGAGCAACGATGTCGTTACAAGGCTGAACGACGTTATTGTAGATATTATTCCAGTCATTGGTGGCATCGCCTTCTTTCATATCATACATGTCGATGGCCAGCATCTGTTCAGCGGTACCGCCCAGCTGTTGAGTCAATATTGCAGCTGTACGTGCAGGTGTTCCTGCATATACCGACATCAGTCCCAACTCAGCACTGGACAACACCAGTGGGCCGGTGGCATTGACAGGGTTGTTCGGGGAAACTTCATACCCCTCAACAAACTTACTGCAGGAAGTAGAAAGCATGATGCAAGGCAATGCGAGTGCTATTATTATCTTTTTCATTATCTCGTTATTAGTATTACCAAATATTAGTATCGCCAGGTCTTATTTTTTATAAGCCCAGTTTCACACCTATAGCGTAGGTTTTGGTACCTGGGTTATTAAAATAATCGAATCCGGTCAGGTTAGAACCTGCACCTGTCAGGCTGGTTTCAGGATCTACACCAGGATATTTGGTAGACAACCACAGGTTACGGCCGGTACCGATCAGCTCAACAAAACGAATGATTTTCTGGTTTTTGAAATTCCAGCGGTAAGACAGTGATACTTCTCTCAAACGTACCCAGGAGCCATCATACACAGCATTCTCCGTTGCAGAGCCTGCGCCATCGCCCAGGTAAGATTTGAAATATTTCTCTGCTGTGATGGCCTGTGTATTGGGTACCAGTTTACCGGTACCATCATCGGTCACGCCAGGAATAACATAAGTTCTCTCCCTGTCAGCAGATTCTTCAGACCTGCCTAACTGGTGCATTCTGGCAATGGTACCATTCCAGATCTTACCACCTTCGCGGATATCGAAAAGTACACCCAGTGTAATGCCTTTATAGTTGAAAGTAGATCTTGCACCTGCTGTCCAGTCAGGGAACGGATTACCGATGTTACCATTTTTAGCTTCAACAAGCGGCAGACCATTGGCGCCGATAATCAGCTCACCTTTATCAGTACGTTTCCATTTGGAAGCATAGAGGGCGCCATAAGGCTGACCAACGATCGCAAAGGAACCAATAGCAGTGAAGGCAGGTTCAACGTCGATTTCAGAAACACCTTCACCCAGTTCCAATACTTCGTTTTTATTTCTGGTAAAGTTGATGTTAACATTCCAGTTGAAGTCTTTGGAACGAACCACATCACCAGACACCGCGATTTCCCATCCTTTATTCACCATAGAACCGGTGTTATCCAACATTTTCTGGAATCCGGAAGAACCGGCCAGTGGTCTTAACACCAGCAGGTCAGAGGTTTTCTTGTTATAATAGGTCGCTTCGATATTCAGACGGGCGTCAAAGAATCTCAGGTCTAAACCGATTTCTTTTTCCACAGCCGTCTGCGCTTTCAGGTTCGGGTTACCGAAGATGTTGTTTAACAGGAAACCATTCTGCTTCTGGAAGGGGAAGGAGTTACCATCCGTGAAACCGTCAGCAAAGAAAGGTTTTACATAATAAGTAAGGGATGAATACGGAGAAGGAGGCAGGCCACCACGGGCAATAGCCCCTCTCAGTTTACCGTAGGTCAGGATGTTGTTCTTCGGCAGTACATCTGTAAATATGAAGGAAGCATTTACAGAAGGATAAAAGAAGTTATTTTTTACTTTACCGAAAGTGGAAGCCCACTCGTTACGACCGGTAGTACCTACAAAAACAATGTTTTTGTAGCCAAACTGTACGTCATAGAAGAACGCGGAGGAACGCTGGAAAGTAGTGCTTTCGTCAGAATACAGCGTAGAAGCATTACCCAGGTTATTGTAATTCGGGATAGAAAGGTCTGTACCACGACCATACAGCGACTGTAAGTTCGTTTGGGTTACGTTTCCACCAATGTTGGCAGTAACAGAGTATTTCTCATTAAACTCTTTATGACCGCTCAGGATCAGGTCAGAGTAATATTGTCTGCTTCTGATGGTGTTTTCTTCCAGCATACCACTGGGGTTACCATTAGAACCAATGGCATAGATCTGTTTCCTTCCGTCAGTATACACGTCAGCACCCAGTTTATAGGTAGCTTTTAACCAGTTGTTGATTTCGTAGTTGGCGCCGATGTTTCCTACGAAACGGTCTACTTTATCCCTGAACGGGTTATTTTCTGCTGTCCAGTAGGGGTTGTCGTAGTTGTTAACGAAGTTTCTGCTGGAGCCATCTGCATTAAGATAATCTTTCAGATCAAAGCTGGCTGGAGTTCTCAGCAGCGGCAACATGATACCTGAAGTATTGCTACCATTCTGTGCTTTGGTACCTTCCGTAGCGGCATAGCTCATAGAGGCATTCATAGACAGGCGCTGTGTAACTTTTGTATCGAAGTTAGCGCGAACAGATGTACGGTAGAAGTTCGTATTGGGAACTATACCTTTCTGGTCTGCGCGGCTCAGGGAGATACGATAAGTAGATACCTCGTTACCACCTGTGGCAGACACGTTGTGGGTATAGTTAGTACCTGTCTGAAAGAAGTTTTTAGTGTTGTTGTGAACCTTAACACCGCTCAGGGAGCTGATTTTCGGGCCCCAGCTTTCAACTACCGGATTTGTATTATCCAGGAAGTTAGGCAGATAAACAGGCACACCATTTTTAATGGAACCCTGCGCATAGATATCCTGTTCCTTAGGGAGCTGGCTTACTTTATCGAAGCCGGCGTTAAAGTCGTAAGTCACATGTACGGAGCCGGCCTTACCTCTTTTGGTAGTATAGATAATGGCGCCGTTACCTGCGCGGGCGCCGTACAGCGCTGCTGCAGACGGGCCTTTCAGGATGGTCACGGAAGCGATATCATCCGGGTTGATATCCAATGCACGGTTAGAGTTGTTTACACCCTGCAGGTTGGCATTATACGGATAAGTCTGTGATACAGTGGAATTAGTGGAGTTATCGATAGGTACACCATCAATAACGATCAACGGCTGGTTGTTGCCCGTGAAGGTAGAGTTACCACGGATCAGAATTTTAGAAGAAGCCCCTGGAGTACCACCGGAGCCAATTACCTGAACACCGGCAGCTTTGGAAGACAGCGACTCGATGATGTTGTTTTCACCGGCCCGTACGATGTCTTCACCTTTTACGGTTTGTACGTTATACCCCAGACTCTTCTTTTCCCTGGTGATGCCCAGCGCGGTTACCACCACTTCGTTGAGCTGCTTTTTATCCTCTTCCAGTGCAATATCCACCACACTCTGATCAGCTACTACTACTTCCTGGGAGGTATAACCAATAAAGGAAAAAACCAGGGTAGTGCCTGGTGCTACCTGAAGCTTGTAGGTACCGGTTGGTCCGGTAGAAGTACCAGTACCTTTACCTTTAACGGCAACGGAAACTCCCGGGATCGGAGAATTGCCCTTACCATCTCTTACTGTACCTGTAATCGTTCGCGTCTGTGCAGATACATGCAAGACGCCAATGGCCATGAGCAGCCACAAGAGTAATCCTCTTTTCATAAGCAATTTAGATTTGATAAATATTTCAGTTAACCTAAAACACTGGGTCGTTGTCGTTGGATTACTAGGTGCTTAAATTCATTCCGGGAAAAATGCAGGGCATATCCTCTTTGGGCGAACTACACCATATTTGGAATCAGGTGCATCCATTCACAGCATAGGATTCGAACGCATCAAACATAAGCAAAGCCTGTAAATAACGGGTTACAACATCACACTATTCAGATTTTGATTTTTGGTCAATTGTTAATTTTTGTTTAAAAACGGACACAAGATATAAAAACAAAAAAATCTTTTCTACTATGCTAAGGTAATATTTTTAACAAATTGCTATGATTCTAAATAATTCTTGATAAGTTAGCCTATCGACACAGCCATAAAAAGACGCGCCACCCTTGCGGGTGGCGCGTCTTTTAGTATCCGTTATCCAACCCGTCAGGGTTTGGATAAAATAGTTTCATTATTTCCAAAACTACCCTCGTCCACTTCCGTTGTTACATTGAATACAATCGTGGTATCACAGGGGTTGATCGTTCCGGTACCTGACACTGTCAGGTTATGATATCCCTGGAAGAGATCTGCAATTTTCTGCTTGGGAATGGTGAACTGATAACCGGCCCTGCTGAAATTGGCCTTCATGACCACTCCTGCCATATCCGCCCAGCCAGTGAAGGTAAACACGGTACTATCTGCATTAACAGCTACCGTTACCGGATACTCTACTTCTGTTACCCCCGGATCATTCACGGTCATACCACCCAGGTAAGTCTTTACGGTCAGCGGACATACCTTGGTGTAGGTCAGCAGCCTGATCAGCCCGGCGGAACCCAGCACGTCTGCCCCATAAGGAGGAATGTACTGTTTCTTACCATTTGATAAAGTAACCGTATCGCCAAAACCATGGATCTGTGTTCCGTCGTTCATGGTAAAATTAGTCGTTACTTCAAAGTAGTCTCCCGGTGTAAGTCCGTTGGCGGAAAGCCCGAACAGCTGCATCAGTTGGGTACCGGTGAGGGATACCACAGCCGGCAAAGAAGTGATGCCGCCCTGTGCTACCTTCACATTGTTGTACCTGCCATTCATAGCTACCACCACATCCGTGGTTTTGGGCTGGTCCCCGGTAGGGAAATACAGCGCTACATTAAACGCAGTTTTAAAATCAGGCAGGTTATCTGACTGAATCAGCAGGTCCTTGGTGTTGTCCTGCGTAAGCTGCGGCACCTGGCGCTTCGAAACGCCATCCGGTAGTTTGGGGTTGTCATTCTTCCGGCATGCATAAAAAACCGTTATTCCAACCGCCAACATGATTATATAGATGATCTTATTCTTCATACTTACTTTTTTGTACACATGAATGAGAAGGTTATTTATCCCAGAACACCGGTGTTACGTCCGGCAGTTTTTGCGATGGCGCGTTCGGATTCACTTCGATTTCATTAGTAGGCCACGGCAGCGACAACGGATAGTTTCTACCCAATGCTACCGGCACTTTTGCCTGTGGCGGCGGCAGCGTAGGGTTACCGAATATCGGCGGCTGCGCCTGACGCCCAGGGGCCATGGTAGGATCATTGGGATTAAATAATACCGGGAAACCAGTACGCCGGTAATCTGAATAGGCGTCACCGCTAAAGCCGAAAGACTGTATCCATTTCTGTGTGATGATCACTTCCAGTTTATCCTTTGCCGTAGTTCTGGCATCGTAAACAGCCAATATCTTGTCACGATAGGCAGTTGCATCCGGTCCTACAATGGTGGGTACTGCCTGGCCGCCCTTGGCTAAATTGACAACAAAGTCGACCTGCTTGAAAGATTCATCGATAGCGGCGGATAACTTCTGACGGGCATCTCCCGCAATAACACCGGCATTGATCAGCTCGGCCTGAATAAACAATACGTCTGCGTAAGTAAGTAACCGCAAGGGCGCAGCGCCGGTGCCGCTGGCTGCAGTCACCGTTCCCGCACTACCATTGTCATACTTACCACCTACCGGATAGAGGCCAAACACTGTCATGCTGTTGTCTTGCGATGAATTGCGGTTGGTGCCTGTTGAACCGAAATAAATGGACACAAAACCAGAATCACGATATTCTGTTGGCGCCTGCGAACCACCCAGTTTGGTATTCTGATTAAAGAAATAATAAGGTATCCGGGGATCCCTGATACCGGTAAATAACCGCGGATTATAACCCTTCATGATCTCATAAAACCAGGGGCTGATATAGTGCGATTTTTGGGTAGCATAATACTCGCTAAAACCAGGGTTTCTATCGTCCGGCGCCACCTGCGAGCCGTACCGCAGCATAAATCCCTGTCCGGTATTACTGATCAAACCGCCTGCACTTACCAACTGACTTACAGGACCCGATACATCCTGTACCAGGCGTACCTGATTGTATAGTTTTAATTTCAGGCTCTTTGCCATGGCAGTCCACCTCGCAAGATTTCCGCCGTAAAAAATATCATCCCCACCGGGCTCCAACGGATTATCACCGGTTCCCAGATCAGCGATGGCGTCATCAATTAATTTGAAAAGCTGCGGATAAATATCAGCGCCTTTGTCAAACTTAGGATAACGCAGATCACCAGTTGCAAATTTGTTCGCTTCAGAAAAAGGTATATCTGCAAATGCATCCACAAACTGACTCATGCCATATGCTTTCAGCAACTTTCCGATGCCTGCATAATGACGGTTACCTCCCTCGGTAGCCTGCTTAATCAGCACTTCCACATTCTCCAGCAAACCAATATAATCGGGAAGTCCACTCACCGGCTGCGCACTGTAAAAATCAGACCAGGCGCCGTTAATATCAAACTGTGACCCGGTAGCGCCGTATTGGTCCTGGCTTTCCCGTACCACTATCTGATGTACATATACCGATAGTACCTCTGTAAGCCCGCGGGCCCCGCGGGCATCATTGGTAAAACCCATAGAAAACGCCAACCCCTGTTCCGCAGCTGGTAGTAATTGTTTCAACGACACCTTGGTAGGGTTGTTGGGATCAGTATTAATATCCAGGAACCCTTTTGTACATCCCGTTATCATAACGAGGGTCACCAAAATTATTCTGCTTAGTTTTTTCATCGGTTCATTTTTTTCGTGATAAACTAGAACGTCACTTTCAGGTTCACGCCATAACGCCTGGTAGTAGGTGCACCAGACAATTCTATACCTTGTACGTTGGTAGAACCAAAGCTGCCCACTTCAGGATTAAACCGGGTGTACTTGGGAAGGTTCGGCGCGTAATACCAGAGGTTCCTGCCTGTCAGTGTCAGCGTGAGCGCGCCTATCGGCGTTTTACCGAACCATTTCTTAGGGAAGTCGTACCCCAGGGTCAGCTCACGGAAAGTATAGACGGTAGCATCATACACGTTCCATTCTGTTGCAGAGTTGATGGCAAAAGTTTCACCGAAGAACATTTCAAAAAGGCTGATGGCCGTTTGGTTAGGAATCCTGTTACCCTTGTCATCCAGCAAGGGTGCTCCGGAGTTCACATCACCATAATAGCCGGGAATAACGTATACATTCTCACGCGCTTCCGCACGGGTATCTTTCGTAACGCCGCGTCCAAGCAGAGAGCTGACGGTTACGGAGTAAATGTCGCCGCCCCTTGTCAGATCAAACAACGCATTCAGGAAAAAACCTTTGTAGTTCAGGGTGGTTCCTAAACCCGCCTTGAAGTCGGGATTGGGATCACCCACCATCCGCTGGTTCGGATCGCGGATCAGGTAACCGTTAGTCGGATCTATCAGGAGACTGCCATCAGCATCCCTGACATTGGCGGTGCCGCGCAGATAACCATAAGGTTTTCCGGCTTCGAGGTAAGGAGACATTTCATCCAGCACCCCTGCCAGCGGCAGCCTGATAACACCAGGCTTCAGTTCCTTCACTACACTCCTGTTCCTGGTGAAAATACCATGTATGTTCCAGGTCAGGTTGTCGTTGCGGACAGGCATCACGTTCAGATCGATTTCAATTCCCTTGTTGGTCAGCTTACCATAGTTATCTATCACCTGCCCGAAACCGGAAGAAGGCGGCAGGGTCAAAGGCGCAATCTGGTTGGTAGACAGCCTGCTGTACCAGGCGAAGTCCAACGTTACCCGCCGGTCATAAAACTCAAGGTTGGCGCCTACTTCAAAGTCCTGTGTAAACTCAGGCTTCAGATTGGGATTCCCCGCTGCCGGGTCCTGCATAACACCAGGTTGCCCCAGGAAAGCGGGGTTAACCCTGAAGATATTAGCGAGTTGATAGGGGTCTGCATCCCTGCCCACCTTGGCCCAGCTGGCACGCAGTTTACCAAAGGTCAGCACCTTGCTGTTCATCTTCAGCGCATCGGTGAAGATGAAAGAGGCGGCTACGCTGGGGTAGAAGTAACTTCTGTTATTGGAGGGCAATGTGGAAGACCAGTCATTCCTGCCTGTCAGTATCAGGAACAACCATTTTTTATAGTCCAGGTCCACTTCTGCAAAAAGGCCCCACAACCTGCGCTGTATAAAAACATCCTCCGTCGGGATCACCGTTTTGGTGTTCAGCATGGTGTATATCCCGGGAACGATAATCGCCTTACCTGTATTGATTTGTGATTTGGTCGTACGCTGGTTGACGTTATGCCCCGCCACCACTTTCAGGCCAAAATCTTCATTCTTCAGTTTAGGAGTAAATGTACCGATGAGGTTGGATTCTATTTCTGTAAAACGATAGTTCTGCTGCACGATCTGGCCGGCGCCTTCCGCGCCCCTGGAACCTATTTCCACCACTTCTTTACGCAGGAAGGAATTTTGGTTCACGCCGATCTGGTAACCAAGGTTGAACCACGGCAGCACCTCATAGTTCAGTTTCAAACCGGCCACATACCGGTCAGTAGCAGTGCTGATCGTGTTATGCTTAAACGCCCAGAGCGGGTTGTCATATTGTTGTTTATTGGTAGATACAGGATTGCCTTCGATGTCTTCAAAGGGCAGCCCGGTGATGTCCCAGTTCCTGGCCAGGAAGAGGTTACGGGCAAAAGAGGAGGTGGCGCCCGACACCTGGTTCTCACCGAAAATACTGCCTCCCTGGTTGCTGGTGCTGTAACTGAAGTTGCCGTTAACGGTAAGACCGTTGGTCAGCCGCGTTACACCACCGATAGACAGGTTGCCCCTGTTAAAGAAGGCGTGAGGCACATAACCGTCCTGGCTCAGGTAAGAGGCCGTGGCGCTGAGAGCGGATTTTTCATTACCGCCATTGACGCCGATGGAGTTTTCTGTGATGAAACCGGTGCGGAACAGGTCCTTTACGTTGTTGGGGACAGGCCGGTAAGCAATGTTACCGGAAGCGGGAAAAAGTTCCGGGAAAGCGGCCAGGTAGTCGGGCCAGGCAGGGATGGAATCGATCGTACCGAATTTCGGTCCCCAGGAGCCGTTGGCATTGGAATAAACAAAGCGGCTGCCGGCCCCGAAATCATTCTGGTACTTTGGCAGGTTGGCCACGTTTTCCATGGAAAGGGAAGAAGAGTAGGTGACTTCCGTTTTCCGTTTACCCATATTGGCGCTGCCGGATTTGGTGGTAATAATGATCGCGCCATTGGAGGCCCTTGAGCCGTAAAGCGCTGCTGCCGCTGCGCCTTTCAATACCGTCATGGAAGCAATATCATTGGGGTCAAGGGATGAAAGACCGCTGGAATAGGCACCGCCGCCCGATGTCTGGCTGGAGGTGGTTACCTGGTCATTATTGTAAGGAATCCCATCTACTACAATCAACGGCTGATTGCTTCCGTAAAAAGAAGTATTACCACGGATATTAATGCGGGTAGCAGCACCTGGCGTACCTTGAGAGGTCCTGATGTCCACACCGGCCACCTTACCCTGCAACCCTTTCAACATGTCCGGTTCCGATTTCTGCACCAGTTGGTCGGGCTTTACCGTGGATACTGAATAACCCAGCGAAGCCTCGTTACGCTTCAGGCCCACGGCGGTCACCACCACTTCTCCCAATTGTTTTTTATCTGCATCCAGGGCTACGTCAACTTCATTTTCCGGCCCAACGGGAACTTCCTTCGTCAGATAACCTACAAAGGAAAACACGAGTGTGGTGCCACTGGTCACATTATTCAGCTTGTAAGTACCGTCACCGGATGTAAAAACACCCTTGGTAGTGCCTTTGATCACTACTGTCACCCCGGGGAGGGCTGAGCCGTCTTTTGCATCCGTAACTTTTCCGCTGATCGTTCGTGTCTGGGCTACTGCGCTGAGAACGCTGCTGCACACGAACAGCCATAGTAGTAGCTCTTTTTTCATAAGCGACTTGTTTTGATTGACTAAATAAATAGAAGTTAACCCGGTTAAATTACGACAAAAAAAGATGATATATTATCAGTATTGGTTAAAATAATATCAGATAATTTCAGATATTTTGCTATATGAGGAGATACAAATATTCGTTAAATAACAACTAAATAACAGGGAGACATTTGGAAATGTTGAGAAAGATATGCGGAGGAAATACATTTTTTTTAAGCAAATAAGAAGAAATCTGCATAAAAGAAATTTTTTACAGATGGGCGGGGCGAACACCCCCTTTTGTAAGGACACCAAACCTGACTAATATAAAAAAGGGGCGCCCGATGGACGCCCCTTTCACAACAGTGAATGCTGCAATTATTTATTATAACCCGGGTTCTGTACGATGTTCGGGTTAGCATCAATTTCAATTTGAGAGATAGGAAATGCTACACGGGGATCAGTGGGCAACACGTCATTCTGCAGTAATGCATCGGCATCACCTACGTGACGTACGCCACCCAACCTGAACAGATCAGTAGCGGCAAAACCTTCTCCTACCAGTTCCAGTCTGCGTTGTTTAATCAACTCAGTCCTTACGGCACCAGCATCAGCAGCAGTAATAGCAGCCAGGCCACGGTGCTGACGCAGGTTGTTAAGGTCAGCCACTGCCATTTGCAGATCGCCTTTACGCATGTACGCTTCGGCACGGTTCAGCAACACTTCGCTGATACGCAGTATCTTCACATTAGACATGCCTGTCAGGCCAAGACCATTACCGACCCACTTCATCATGTAGTTGTTACCGGAAAAGTTCTTCACCACAGATGCGCGGTAGTCTGCAGCGTCCAACAGCGCCATAAAGCTCTCAGTCAGGCGCACATCACCGTATCCACTGGTAGAAGTACCGTCGTTAGGCAGGTAAATATTACCAAAATTATTCGCACCTCTGTTCTCTGGCGTCAGGAAACGCAAGCTAAAGATATCTTCAGAAGTAGCGGAGTTGGTAGTATAGTTGGCCAGATAATTAGCATCGCTCCACAGCGGGAAAGCATTGATCAGCGGAGTAGCTTCATCAATCACCAGCTGCCAGTTAGGGTCCGCAGACTTCGTTGTATCGCCGATGTAGAGATAAGCACGGGTCAGCAGTGCAGATGCGGCTTCTTTGGAAGCGCGGAAAACAGCCTCTGTTTTGGAGCCGGCGGCAGGCGCCATTCCTTTGGCGGCTTTCAGATCGCTGATGATCGCAGCATACGTTTCTTTCAGCGTAGCGCGGGAAGGTTTGAAGGTAGCAGGATTATCTACTGCTTTCACAGCCAGCGGCACACCGGTGTTAGCATCGGCAGCCCTGGTCTGCATCTGGGAATACGGACGGGTAAATCTTCTTGCCAGGTCAAAATGTGCCAAAGCACGCATAAAGTACGCTTCGCCTTTGTACGGTTTGGTGGCAGCGGTTTCCGGCAGTTTGTCAATGATCACGCTCGCCTGATTGGCTACGCGGTAGGCATTCAGCCAGGTCTTGCTTTGTGCGGAAGAAAGCGGCGTGAAAGTATATTTAAACTCAAGCGTAAACCGGTTAGAGTTAGCAGCAGTAATCTTCATATCGTTGCCGGTAACGTCAGTCACCACGTTGAAGTCACGACCATAATACTCCAGCTCCTGAGCGCGCTCGTACAGGCCATTGGCCAGGATACGCACATTAGCTTCGGTAACTGCATCTTTATCATCCAGCGCATTGCCGGGAACGATGTCCAGCTTGGAATTACAAGCAGAGAATGTAGTAACGGCTGTCAGCGCAAGTATAGAAAATTTTGAATATTTCATAATTTAACCAAGATTTTTGTTAATCAACTTCTTCAATTACAAGCCTACACTAACACCAAATGTGAACACACGGGAAGTAGGGTAACGATAAAAATCAATACCTGCGTTGGTGGTAGCTACAGAAGCAGTACTGGTAGGAGGAAGCGGGTTAGTGTTGATATCCGGGTCCCATCCTTTATAACCAGTGAGTGTGAACAAGTTCTCCGCCTGAGCATATACACGCAGCGACTGCAGCTTCATATTAGTCAGCAGTTTTTTGGGCAGTGTGTAACCCAGGGTGAGGTTTCTGATCCTGGCATAATCCAGGCTTTCCAGGTAACGGGTTGATGACTGGTTACCGGCATTTGCACCGGCGCCACCGAATATTACTTTCGGTCTGTCGGAGATATCACCGGGTTTCTGCCAGTGGTCCATAGCATCCTTTGCCTGGTTGCGGGTGTTGGCACCATCACTCTCCAGGTTAGCACGGTTGGAGTTGTATGCTTTGTTGCCAGCGCTGAAGGTGATCAATACAGACAGGTCAAATTCTTTATAGTTGATTTTGTTGGTCCAGCCGCCGGTGATCTTAGGCAAAGCCTGACCTACAAATTGTCTGTTGTTCTGTGCTTCCAGGTAGCTGGTGGTAGGTTTACCGTCGTTGCCAACCCAGAGCGGGTTACCGGTCTGCGGATCTACACCGTACCATACCGGCAAATACCAGGAACCAATAGCTCTGCCCACTTCAATACGCTGTCTGGTACCGGCAGGGATAGACTTCTGTCCTCCCAGGTCCAGCACCTTGTTACGCAGGGTAGCAAAGTTCACGTCGGAAGACCAGGTAAAGTTTTTAGTAGCTACAGGAATACCACCGATACTTACCTCGAAGCCCTGGTTCATCATTTTACCAACGTTCATGTTGATCGCTTCAAAACCAGTGGTCATAGACAACGGCAGTTCCATCAGCAAGGCAGAAGAACGTTTGTCGTAGAAACCAACGCTACCATACACACGACGATTCAGCACGCTGAAGTCCAGCCCTACGTCGAACAGGTTTTGTTTTTCCCAGCTCAGGTTAGGGTTACCAGGCTGATTGGCAAATCCTGCTGTTTCACCCAGGTAAGCACCGGAAAGGCTGTACAGCGCACGGAAAGGGAAGTCGGGATATGCGCCCAGCCCTTCTGCGTTACCCATGATACCATAGCTGGAGCGCAGTTTCAGGTCGTTCAGCCAGGAAATGTTTTTCGCAAATTCTTCTTCTGTAATACGCCATGCAGCACCTACAGAGTAGAAGTTACCATAGCGGGCGTCTTTAGGGAAACGGGAAGAACCGTCTCTTCTATAGCTGGCGCTCAGGAAGTATTTGGATTTATAGTCGTAGTCCGCTTTACCGATCAGGCCCTGGAAAGCATAAGCAGTTTCATTGCCGGAACCGTCAAACAGGTTAGCACCTACATCGGGCACCTGCAGCTGATTGCCGGGGAAACCGTTTTTCGCATACAGGGAGTTGGACCTGCTCTGGTAAGAGTATTCATTACCGGCCAGCAGGCGGAAGTTATGATCTTTATTGATGCTGAAGTTGTAAGTCAACAACTGCTGAGCGGTGTACAGGCCCATGAAAGCAGAACCGTTGTACAGGTAACCGCCATAGTTACGGCCATCGTAGGAGTTCGGCGCAGTCCATTGTTTCTCACGGATATTGGTCAGTTCTGCATTACCTTTTACTACCAGGCGAAGACCGTCAATGATGTTGTAACCAAGGGCTGCATTGAAGATAGTCTGCGTGTTATTGTTTTTCCGGTAGTTGTTGGCTACAGTATGCAGGAAGTTACCGCCCTGCAGTACCGGACGCCATGAATCCGGAATATCAGCAACGCCGGACCAGGTGGGAGAGCCAGGCTGACCACCAACATAACCAATATAAGGATTACCGTTCTCGTCTTTCGCCGGAATCCAGGGAACCTGTGTGAGGGCGCCCATCAGCGGAGAAGAGTAGGAGTTACCGGGACCGGCGCTTGCCTGATCGGTATAGCTACCGCTCATTTTCACGCTCAGGTCAAATTTGCTGTTGAACTTGTGATCTACGTTTAAACGACCGGAATAGCGGCTAAAGCTGCTACCAATCAGGATACCATCCTGTTTGAAGTAGTCGCCGGAAGCGTAGAAGGTAGTTTTTTCGTTACCGCCGCTGGCGTTGATGCCGTAGGACTGGGTTTTACCAGTACGGAAAGCCAGGTCCATCCAGTCTGTATTATAGTCAGCCAGGTGGTCAGGACGGAATTTTTGAATATCAGCATCCGTATATTTTCTGGTGCCGTTGGTGTTGAGTACGTTGGTCAAACCTTCGCGCTGGAATTGCAGCAGCTCAGTGGCATTCATCATGGGAATGCTCTTAGCCAGGTTCTGGAAACCAAATTTACCGTTGAAGTTAATTCTGCTCTGGCCTTTTTTACCGGTTTTGGTAGTGATCACTATCACGCCATTGGAACCACGGGAACCGTAGAGCGCTGTAGCAGCCGCATCTTTCAAAACAGTGATATTTTCAATGTCGGCTGGGTTCAGGCTGGAGAGGATGTCCTGAGAGGGGGTGTTCTGCGTGAAATCACCGGAAGACATGATGATACCATCCAGTACATACAGTGGGCTGGTACCGGCAGATACCGAACCTACACCGCGTACCCTTACTTCCGTTTTGGAACCAGGCTGGCCGGAGTTGGTAGATACAGAAAGGCCCGGAGCATTACCCTGCAGCATCTGGTTTACATCCGGCAGGGAAATGTTGTTCACCTTGGCGCCGGTGATCGTAGAAGCGGCGATGGTGGAGTTTGTCTTTTTCTCCAGGGTGTAGCCGGTCACTACTACTTCGTCCAGGTTCTTGGAATCGGCGGACAATGAAATTTTAAGTGTGGCGGCGGCGCCTACCGGTACTTCTTTCTTTTCATAGCCAATAAATGAAACTACTAATACATCGTTTGCAGATACCTGCAGGCTGAATGCACCATCGGGAGTGGTGGCAGTACCTCTGGTGGTACCTTTTACCTGGATGGTTGCGCCAGGTATAGGAGATCCGTCTTTCCCGTCGGTAACTTTCCCCGTTAGGCTGCGACTTTGCGCAAAGGCCTGGCCGACCATGCACAGCACGGCCAGGAGGAGAAATAATACTTTCCTCATAAGCATGATTTTGTTTCCTAGTTTTTAACCTTCAAAAAATACTAATCTATATCAAGGCCTTTCACCTCAATTCATTTGGTTTCCGTGTCGTAAATAAAAGTTGATATAATGTGTGGAGAACTAAAGCCAGCAGGTGTAATTACAGTAACATATTCGCAAAAACCAACGAGTTCTGTTGCGATTTATTTAATAAATCGCCTGAAGAAGTAGTTAACTTCTTTCCCATAAGCAGTTTCCTTAACAATTTTTCAACCAGCTGTAAATATAGTTTTTATTAACAAAAAATTAAGCTGGAAAAGTTGGCTATAACAATCAGATAACATTTTTTTAACACGACGTTAACTTATTGCGTTTTAAAAAAATATGTATATATATGAAAATAAACAAGCGGCAAGATTACCACTTGCACTTATCAAACAAAATCTAAATCGAAATAAATGTTGTCCCACCGGTTGGTGGGACAAATAAAGTTATCAGGACAGGGTGAGCGGGTAATTTTTTAACAATTCCAGCAGCACACTGTACAGGTCATCATTACGATGATTAAACCTGTATTCACATTCTTTCAGATGCAGATAGGCCGTATTGCGGTTCAATCCCTTGAACTTGGCCAGGCGGTGCTTGGTAAGCCCCCAGAATGCATCTACGTCATCCATTAACGGGCCGCCGCTAACGGTATCTGTTGTTGAAGCACCCAACCTGTACAAACGGTACTGGCCAAGGTCCACCACGCCGTTAAACCGACGCAAACGTTCTGTAGTATCCAGTGTTTCCAACACGGAACGGCCGCGCGTGGCGGCATGGATCATAGGTCTGCTTACATCAGGTAAAATTTCGGTGTGCAACCGGTCAGCAATTCTGCAGATACCGAAAATAACCGGCTTTACAAGACGGTCTACTTCGGGTTTGACAGCCACCAGCGTGTCGCCGTCGTGGTCTGTCTGGGTCTCAACCTGCCGGTTGTCGTAGGCTACGACCGGAACCGGCACTGGATGCTGCGCCTCGCAAAAACGGGCTATCTGGTTTCTAAGCTTTTTCAGGTAACTGTTAATCGTTACTCTGCTTACTCCGCTGATATCCGCGATCTGCGTCGCAGTGAGATCATCGGCGAACAGCCGCAGGATCTCCTTAAACTTGCGCTCAGATAAATGAGCACCTTTTAAGTACTTGTTTTTCATGAACTAGTGGTTAGAATGGCATTATAAACCTCTTATTTTTTATCCGGTATATACACAGCTTTTATACAAGCGGCGATAAGGGTATTTGAATGCTGCCCACTAGATTATTTTAAAGCCTTTTTTTGTCCATTTTAGCTAAAAAAAAGAATTTGTTTAGCATAGGGCCTCAAAAGCGCAAAGCAGCAAGGACGCCAGCTTTAAATGCTTTGGCGTCCTTGCTGCTTTACACTTTTTATTATAAAAAATTATTCTATGTCGTCTACTCCCAGTTTAGACATCTCAATATCCGCCTCCTCGTCCAGCGGTTTCCACAACTCCTTCTTACGCGCCTTTTTTAACAACGCCTTTTCCATCCATAACAACAAAGCCGGCAGAATCGTCAGGTTGGTGATCATCGCCACCACCAGCGTCAGAGACGTCAGCCACCCTAACGCCTTCGTACCCCCGAATTCGGAAAAACTGAAAATCATAAATCCGGCAAACAGGATCATCGAGGTGTAAATAATGCTCAACCCCGTTTCATGAATCGTCTGCTTCACGGTAGCGGATATGTCCAGGTTATGCCGCGGCAACTCCTGCTTGAAATTCACCAGGAAACGGATGGTAACGTCGATGGCTATACCCAACGCCACGCTGAACACCAACACCGTGGAGGGCTTTAACGCCACACCAACCCAGCCCATCACCCCGGCGGTTACCACCAGCGGGATAATATTCGGAATCAGCGAGATGATCAGCATCCGCCAGGAACGGAAAAGATACAGCATACATACCATGATCAAGACAAAAGCCAACAGAATACTTTCTGTCAGCCCGTTGATAATGAAGCGCGTACCTTCCTGGAAAATAACGCTGGTACCGGTAAAGGTCACCTTGTAATGCGCGGTATCGAAAATGGCCGTCACCTTCGGTTCCAGCGAATCCATCAGCACCGGCAGCCGCTGAGACCCTACGTCTTTCATATTCACGCTTACGCGCGCCACCTGCTTGGTGCTGTCCATAAAAGAAGCCACCAGCTTGGAAAAGGTAGTCGCCGACCCGCTGGGCGCATTAGCCGATTTCATCCGGAGATAAGGCGCCAGGAAACCCAGGTCAAACGAGTTGGGCACCGCATAGTTGGAACTATCCCCGTTATAGTACGCCTGCTTGGCGAACTTGATACCTTCCACAACAGATAAAGGCCGCGCAAAATCAGGCTGTTCCGCTATCAGTTTTGTCAGCTCATCCAGCTTGTTAAGCGTTTGCAGGTTCACCACACCGTTTTTTCGTTTGGTATCGACCGCTATCTCGAGCGGCATCACCCCCTTAAAATTCTGCTCAAAAAACTTAAGGTCGGTATACAGTTTGTCTGTCTTCGGAATATCATCCAGCATGTATCCCACAGATTTCAGCCGGCCCATCCCTACAAGCGCCGCAATGACCAGCGCTGCGGTAACAAAGTATACCGGCTTGCGGTACTTAAACACCAGCGTCGTCAGGAAGTCCAGCACTTTGCCCAGGAAACCGTTCTCCAGGTAGTTGATGTGCTTGGTCTTCGGCGGTGGCAGGAAACTTAATACAGATGGCAGGAAAATGAAAGAGATCAGGAAGATGAACATGATGTTCAGCCCCGCTACAACGCCAAACTCTTTGAGAATGGCGCTATTGGTAAAACAGAACACGCCAAAACCAATGGCAGCGGTGAGATTGGTAAACAGGGTCACAATCCCCATCCGCTGTATCATCCGCACCAGCGCCTTGGTCTTATTGCCGTGGCGCGCATATTCCGTATGATACTTACTAAGAAAATAAACGCAGTTGGGAATACCGATCACCACGATCAGGGAGGGAATCAACCCTGTCAGTAACGTGATTTTATAGCCCATCAGCACAATCGTGGCCACAGACCAGATAACCCCGATGGCTACTACCACCATCGACATCAGCACGGCGCCAAAGGAGCGGAAAAATAAAAACAGGATCAGCCCCGTCAGCAGGAAAGAGATCTTCAGGAAAAGCTTCAGCTCATCCGCCACCTTAACGGCCATGACCGTACGAATCAGCGGAAGGCCGCTCAAGTGCACTTCTGTATGATGCTTGTCCTCAAATGCTTTGGCCAGTTTGGTGATCTCCGCCACAACGGCTGTACGCCCGGGAGAGTTAAACACGTCTTTATTCACGTATATGGCCATCATATAGGCCTTCGAATCCGGATTGTAAAGCAACCCCCTATAGAACAGCAAGGTCCTGAAAACACCCGCCAGACTATCAATCTGCGGCTGTGCATAACTACTGTCCTTAAACAACAGGCCGGCCTCCAGTTTCTGGGTACTGTCATTCTTTACCAGGTTGATGGCCAGCGGCACGCTCAGGATATTCTCCACGGCGCTGATTTTTTTCAGGTCGTGATTCAGCTGCAGGTAATCGCGGAAAAAATCCGCCTGAAAAAATTTATCGGTCTGTACGCCCAACACCAGCATATTGCCGTCGCCGCCAAACTTCTTCTTAAACTCCTGGTATTCCAGGAATTTAGGGTTATCATGCGGTATGGTCGCTACGTAGTCGTAAGACATCTGCACCTTGGCGGCAAAATAGGCCATTACGCCGGTGGCGACCAGTAACAGGAGTAGGAGCGGTAATCGGAATTTTAGCACAAAGCCGGCTAAGCGTTGCCACATAAGGATTTTTCAATTTGTTAAATGGCGTAAAGGTAGTTAAAATCCCCATTAGCCAACCCGCCGCCGACAGATGAATTACATTTGTTTACCCTAAATTGCAACTTTATTCCTGCGGCATCCTTAAAACACAGACCGTTGCTTCACAAAACACGCGGCATAGTATTACGTACGGTGAAATATGGCGACACGAGCGTGATCGCAGGCATCTTCACGGAATTATTCGGCCTTCAGTCCTATATCGTGAACGGCGTGCGGTCGTCCAAACCCAAAGCCGCCAAAGGCAACCTGCTCCAACCCGGAAATATTCTTGAACTGGTGGTGTATCATCAGGAGATCAAAAACCTGCAGCGTATCACTGAATTCAAGATGGGCTACATCTATACTTCCCTGCACTACAATGTGGTGAAAAACACCATTGCCCTCTACCTGATAGAGCTGCTGCAGAAGAGCCTGAAGCAACCGGAACAGCACCTGGACCTGTATTACTTTACGGAAAATACATTACAACTGCTGGACGGATCGCCCACGGCGGTCATCGCCAACCTGCCGCTGTACTATACGCTGAAACTGGCGGCATTTCTGGGCTTTCGGCTCAACGGGCATTTTTCGGAGTATACCCCTTATCTGGATTTGCTGGAAGGAACATTTTCGGACCTGCCGCCGCACCATAGCGACCACCTGGACCCCGAGTACAGTGAACTGACCGACCGGCTGTTCCAGTGCAACGAAGTACAGCAGCTGGCAGCTATCCACATGTCAAAAGAAAAAAGAAGGAAATTACTATACGCTTACCTGGATTTTCTCCGGCTGCATATGCCTGATTTCACGGAGCTCCACTCACCGCCGATCCTGCACGAGATCCTTGACGCCTGATTGCACCAATGCAGCTCCCGCATCTGTAAAGAATTCCAGCGTGGTAGTAGTGCCGTCGAAAACGGCGTAGGAAGTATAATTCAGCCATTCACCGAGATTGATGTACCGGCTGTCGGGCCCTACAAGCAGGTCCAGCGGCAGATGGCGGTGGCCGAAAATAAAATAGTCGAAGTGTTCCCGTTGCAACACCTCACGACTGTAAATGGCCAGCCACTCCTGATCTTCTCCGATGAAATGTTCCAGCTCCTGACCGGTAGCAGCGCGGCTTTTACGGCTGAAATAGTTGGCCAGGGAGATGCCCATTACCGGGTGAATACAGGAAAACAACCAGCGGCATACCGGGTTACGGAATATTTTTTTGAGGAATTTATAACCATGATCACCCGGACCGAGACCGTCGCCATGGCCAATATAGAATTTTTTGCCGCTGATGGTAAATACCTGCGGCTCGTAATATACCGGGATGTTCAGCTCATCTTCAAAATAGCCGTCCATCCACATATCATGATTACCAATAAATACAGATATACCGATGCCTTTGTCAGTGAGGTCCGCCAGTTTTCCCAGCAGCCGGGTATATCCTTTGGGGATCACATGTTTATATTCAAACCAGAAATCGAAAAGGTCCCCTACCAGGAAGATATGCGCAGCGTCTTTTTCCACCATCTCCAGCCACTGCACGATGAGCTTCTCCCGCTCCCGGCTGGCCGTCATGTTGGGCGCTCCGAGGTGAAAGTCGGAAGCAAAGTATATTTTCTTATTGGCTGGTAAAGGAATTTCCATGTGACAATATGCATTATCCCTCAAACATATAGCCTTCCGCATATGGTTTTTAAAGAACGGGATGTTCTGTTAAAACCTGTAAGCGGAAGGCTACTGCAGATGATTTATTCGTCTACTAAAAATACGTATACTTCTTTTGGTCCGTGGATGCCCACCACCAGTGTTTTTTCGATGTCTGCCGTACGGCTGGGCCCTGTAGCAAAGGATATGGCTGAAGGCAGGTCGTTACCGTATTTATCTTTCAGTCTGCTGAAAGCATCTTTCAGGTCATACACCAGCTGGTGGGTATAAGCCACCATGATGTGAACAGGCGCATATACGGGCACCACTCTTCCGCTGGGTTGAGCGGCACTGAGCACCACTGTACCGGTGCGGGCTATCAGGTATTCACAATCTGTGATAGCGGCATCTGCTTCATGTATGTTTCCCTGGTTTAAGGTAGGCAGGTCGTTTTTGCCTATCAGTTTTTGCAGGGAAGGCGTCTGGCAGTATACATTCCGCCATTCCTTATTATCAGACAGCAACCGCAGGTTTTCGATCAGTTCTGCTTTGCTGGTACAGAAAACAAATTTCCCCTGTAACCTGGTAAATTCTTCTGCAAACCTCAGTTCCAGCCCTTCGCTGTCTGTCTTAAAAACAGCGGAGTTGCCCTCCGAATTGGGGAAGGGCAACTGTACTGGCTGGCTTAACGCATTCCGTACTCTCTTCAGAATATTTTCCTTGGCAGGAGAAATCTTCATATCAAAAATTATGCATTAGCAGGTGAAGGAGAAGGGTTGATGATGTCTGTCGGATGTACACCGTCAGTCGTCATGCCTTCTTTACCCAGGTGATGTTCTCTCGGCAAGTCATAAGGACGTTTGCCGATCAGCCTTTCCAGGTCGGACTGGTATAAAACTTCTTTTTCCAGCAGTTCCTTCGCAAGCGTTTTCACCTGTTCCATTCTTTCGGTCAGTAGGTTTTTGGTCCGCACGTAAGCCGCGTCAATCAGTTTTCTCACCTCTTCGTCGATCAACCGGGATGTTTCCTCGGAGTACGGTTTGGTGAAAGACTGATCGCTGTTCGGATCATAGAAAGACACGTTGCCTATTTTATCGTTCATACCGTACACGGTCACCATAGCGTAGGCCATGCGGGTAATTACCTGCAGGTCATTTTGCGCGCCGGTGGATATTTTACCGAATACCAGCTCTTCCACCGCACGGCCGCCAAGGGTCATGCAAATATCGTCCAGCAGTTGTTCGGTGTTGTACAGGTATTGTTCTTTCGGCAGGTATTGCGCGTATCCGAGTGCAGCCACGCCGCGGGGCACGATGGTCACCTTTACCAGCGGGTTAGCGTGTTCGAGGTACCATCCGCAGATAGCATGTCCTGCTTCGTGATAAGCGATGACTTCTTTTTCTTCCGGGGAGATGATTTTGTTTTTCTTTTCGAGACCACCGATCACACGGTCGATAGCATCGTTGAAATCTTCCATCTCCACCTGTGTTTTGCCTTTACGGGCAGCGATCAGGGCTGCCTCGTTACATACGTTGGCAATATCGGCGCCGGCGAAACCGGGCGTCATGGAGGCCAGTTTCTTCACATCCAGGTTAGGGGATGTTTTGATAGGCTTCAGGTGTACTTCGAAGATAGTCTCTCTTCCGGCCAGGTCTGGTTTGTCAATGGAAATCTGACGGTCAAAGCGGCCGGGGCGCAGCAGAGCGCTGTCCAGCACATCCGGGCGGTTGGTGGCCGCGAGAATGATGATACCGCTGTCGGTACCAAAACCGTCCATTTCCACGAGCAGCTGGTTCAGGGTGTTTTCCCTTTCGTCATTGCTCATCATGACATTTTTACCTCTGGCGCGACCGATCGCATCAATTTCATCGATGAAGATGATACAGGGTGCTTTTTCGCGGGCTTGTTTGAACAGGTCGCGTACACGGCTGGCACCCACACCCACGAACAGTTCCACGAAATCAGAACCGGACATGGAGAAGAAAGGTACCTGCGCTTCTCCCGCCATGGCTTTCGCCAGCAGGGTTTTACCGGTACCCGGAGGGCCTACGAGCAGCGCGCCTTTCGGTATTTTACCACCCAGAGAAGTGTATTTTTTCGGATTTTTCAGGAAATCCACGATTTCCATCACTTCCACCTTCGCTTCGTCCAGACCAGCCACATCGTTGAACGTAATGTTCACGCGGGTGCCTTTATCGAACAAAGTGGCTTTGGATTTGCCGATATTGAAGATGCCGCCCGGGCCACCGCTACCGCCGGCAGGGCCGCCCATTTTACGCATCAGCAATACCCACAGGCCAATGATCAGGATGATAGGCAGCAGCAACTGGAAAATCGGTTCAAACCAGCTTTGACGTTCGTCATAGGAGATTTTTACCTGGCTTTCCATCGGCACGCCTTCCTGGGCTTTGTCGATATCTTTTTTGAAGCTCTCTTCACTACCAATAGAGAAGCGGTAGTGAGGTCCCGGGTTCAGGCCGCCGCCAAAACGGCTTCTGGCCACTTCCGTGAATTTTGGCAGTTTAAGACTGTCCTGTTTTATGTAGACTTCTACATATTTCTTGTTTACGACAACCAATTTATCTACGTCCCCAGGTTTCAAATAACTTACCTGAAATTCCTGGAAGCTGATCTCTTTGGTAGAGGGTCTGAAATCCGGGAGGAAGTTCATTGCGAGCAGGGCGATGCCTATAAAGGCATATACCCAGTATATATTGAACTTCGGTCCTTTCTTCGGAGATTTCTCTGAACCCTTGTTGAAGTTATTGCCTCCTTTTTCCATAATCTTACGCTCCTTTACGGATGTTTATTACAATCAGAATATTTATATAATAATTAATACTTTCACGACTGTTTTGTTCAGTCATCGTTGTGGTCCATCCTGTCGGCGTCACTCCACATTTCTTCGAGATTATAGAATTTCCTTGTTTCCGGCTGGAATATATGCACTACAATATTCACATAGTCCACCAGTATCCACTGTTGAGCAGTAAAGCCCTCGTGTTTATAAGGGGCTTCACCTACTTTCAGCTCCACTTCGTGTGCAACAAAATCGGCGATAGCTCTTACCTGGGTATTGGAATTGGCTTCACATATTACAAAGAAATCGGCCACAGCTTCAGGAATCTGGCGTAGATCCAGGGATACGATATTTTCCCCCTTCTTTTCCTGTATGGCTTTTATGATGGTGGTAAAAATTTCACTTTCTCTGGTCAGGCGCGTTTGGGCCTTTTTCCTCGTGCTCAGAACGGTTAAGGGTGCCAATAAATCTCGTTTTTGTTAAAAATAAACTTTAATTGTCAAAGTTACTAAACAAGCACTAATATAACGTGCAGAAATATCATGCTCAAGGGCCTACAAATGTTAAGAAAATAATAAAATGAATTACTTTTCCGGCTGTTTTAAGACTAAAAAAGGTTCATGTGGTAGGACACCCGTTTTATATATTAGACGAAATTGACAGCACCAATAACTATGCCATGGAACGGGTAAATTCCGGCCAGGTGACATCCGGTACAGCCTGGTTTACCAGCAACCAGACAGCAGGAAAAGGCACCCGTGGCAAACAATGGGTAGCCCGCCCCGGAGACATCATAGCCCTCTCCATAGCGCTGCAACCAGCCATGTTGCCGCTTTCCCGCCAGTTCATGCTAAGCATGGCGGTAGCCCTCGGCACACACGATTTCTTCTCGGCCCATGCCGGCGACGAAACAGTTATCAAATGGCCAAATGATATTTACTGGCGTGACAGAAAGGCAGGAGGCATCCTGATAGAGAATGTTTTAAGGGGTAATATGTGGCATTATGCCATTATTGGCATCGGACTCAACCTGAATCAGGGGAAATTTCCGGAGCACCTGCCCAACGCAGTGTCACTAAAGCAGATCACCGGCAAAAACTGGGACGCCGTCACCCTGGCACAGGAGCTTTGCCGCTATCTCGATGCCCGTATCCGGACACTGCAGATGTCCGCTCTTGATACACTATTGGCAGAATATACCTCCAAACTGTTCCGCTGGCAACAACCCGGCCTGTACCGGAAAGACGGCGTCGTTTTTCAGGGCATCATCCGCGACGTACTGCCCGACGGGCACCTCTGCCTCGAAAGAGAAGGGGAAATCCTCCGGCTGGGCTTCGGGGAAGTGGAGTTCGTGCTGGGTCAATAGCGATAGCTCCGCTGCCGCTCCTGCACCGCCTTGCGCAGCAGTGCCGGCACCTGCGGCGACAGCCCGGACAACAGGTACACCGGCGCACCATGCTCCCGGGCCAGCGAATCCTCCAGCGAGCCAATCTTTTCCATCTTCCCAATCAGCGGGCGATAGGCTTCAGAAGGCGTTTCTCCGACCAGCACAATGTATTGCAGAGAGTCCAGCGGCGGAAACCAGTACACATAATCCGCGCTGAAGGATACCGCCGCCGGCATCCGGCCGCGGTTATAATAATTGACCGCTCCCGCCTCACCATAATTTTCGCAAAGTACCAGCGTGTTTTTCCTGTCATGCTCCGGCACCCGTTGCCACGCCTGCATGGCCAGCTGCGCAGTTTCCCCCCAGCCCAGCATGTCGGCAAAATCCTGCGGCAACGCATGATTTTTCCCGTCTTCCCACCGCAACATGCCCAGCGCGGCAAACTTGCCCGACTTCTCCTGTATCTGCGCAGGGCTCAGCACCGGGAAAACAACGTTGAGCAGGTATACAAAAGGCAGCACCACAACGGCCAGCCATAATATGCGCAGATAACGGGTCCAGCCATTTCGGAAAACGCGCTCCCAGTAAGTACTGCCAAAGGCTATCAGCACCGGGTAAAGCCCCAGCGCGTAATAACTCTTTGCCCTCATGTAAATCAACAGCAATATCACCAGCACATACATCAGCAAAATAACACGGTATAGCCGGTAGGGCCAGTAAAAAAACAGCCCCGCAAAGGCCGCCACAATAAGAAAGGCGCCGCCAAAGAAAAAGATAAACTGGTCCGCCGCAAAGTCCATCCGGTTCACATGCACCAGTTGCGTGGTCGCCAGCTCTTTCATATGATGCAGCACCGGAAAACCTTGCTGTATCTGCCATACCAGGTTAGGCGCCGCCAACGCCAGCGCGATCAGCGCTCCCAGATAGAGCGCCTTCTCCCGGAAAATGCGTCGGTGCGACGATAGCAGCAACGCCACCAGCCATCCGGCCAGCAGCACCATCACCGTATATTTATTGAGCACCCCGATCCCGGCCACCACGCCCGCCCATAACAACCATTTCCCCTGCTGGCTTTGCAGATAACGCATCATCAGCCAGCATAACAATGCCCACACCAGCACGTCAAAAGAATTAGGCTGATAAAGCACATTTAAACGGGAAAAAGCCGAACAAACGAACAACGACAGGGCCAGCGCCTGTGCATACAGCCCGCCGCCGAGGAAACGCACCATCCGCCATATCACCACCATGGTCAGCGCGCCGTACAACGCCGGAAAAAACCGTACCCAGTACTCACCACCGCCCAGCCACCTGACCAGCAGGGAATTAAACGCCGTAAAAGGCGGTACCGATAAATACCCTGCTGCCAGATGATACCCCATGTCCAGATGCAGGTACTCATCGCGGTGCAACTCAAAGGCCGGGTTTACCACCGTATACTGAAACGCCATCTTAAATACCAGAAACAACAAGAGCAATAACAGGGAAGTACGACGCTGGCTCAGCTCCATGGAATATGATTTTGATTGATCAATGACAGGGACTTGTATGATGTTGTCAGCAAAAAAAAGCGGAAAACTGCCTTTTAAAAGCACAGTCATTCCGCAGGTAACTTTAGTATCTTGCTTATCCGCTTTGCAGGCAGGACGCTCTGTACAAGGGATCATCAAGGCATCGATGATAACAAGATTTTGGTTGATAAAGGCGTTAACAAATTGTGAAATTTTCGGAAATAAATCAAAAATGAATTTGCAACTTTGTTGCGTTTAATAATGCCGGGCAGTCCCACAAAGCGTTTGAAGGTATCTACAGGTATAAAAACTTAACATAGTCACCCTATATTACCCCGAAAAATTTATCGGGAAACCATTACATTTGATCATGCCTATTCAAAAAACCCCCGCCATTCAGCTCCAGAGAATGGAGGACTTCACCGAAAAACTGTACTCCCCGCATATGATACCCAAAGCACCGCTGAAAGGCAGCTTTGCCGTACATGACCGGGCCGAGTACCCCTGTGTGGACGAAGTGATCGCCAGCAGAAGGGACTATTATAAGATCAGCTTTTTCAGCAAAGGCAAAGGGATATTCACCATGGGGGAAGACCGCTATGAGATAGATGGTCCCACATTGCTGTTCCTGAATCCGCACGAGATCAAAACATGGAGAGCTGCTACAGACGAACAGGAGGGCTATTTCTGCCTCTTTACCGATCTGTTGTTCGACTCCGTACATTCACCGCATGAAGACCTGCTCCATCACCCGCTGCTGCAGCAGGGCGCAAGGGCAGTATTTAAGCTCAACGAGCAACAATCCGGTTACCTGCAGTCCATTTTCCGGCAATTGCTGAAAGAATACCAGGAGAACGCCGCTTTTAAACAGGAAGCCATTCTGATTTACCTGCGGCTGCTGATGCTGGAAGGCAAAAGGCTGGCAACGGAAGCATACACGCCGCAAAGAACACAAACCGCCGCGCAGGTGCTCTCACACCGCTTCACCGATATGCTGGAAAAACAGTTTCCCATTGAATACAACCATCACCAGGTGAAACTGAAAACCGCGAAGGAGTTCGCCGTTCAACTTAATACGCATCCCAATCATCTGAACGCATGCGTAAAACAATCGACCGGCCGTACTGTGAGCGAGCATATCCGTATGCGCCTGTTGCTGGAAGCCAGGCTGCTGCTGATACACACCGACTGGCAAATCTCCGAAATAGCCTGGTGCCTCGGTTTTGAAGACCCGGGGAACTTCACCCATTTCTTCAAAAACCACAGCGGGCAGTCGCCCCATATCTACCGGCTACAGTAATACTTTGATTTTTACAATTAATACTTTGCCTGCTACAATTGCTGTCCACTTACCGCTGGTTAATTTTGACACCATAAAAATTTAACTATATGCAGTACAGAAAACTTGGAAAAACAGATGAATCAATATCAGCGATTGGACTGGGTTGCATGGGCATGTCCTTTGCCTATGGCCACGACGGTGATTTCAACGAGGAAGAGTCTCTGAAAACACTGGAACTGGCGCTGGACCTCGGCATCAATTTCTGGGATACCGCAGATATGTACGGGCAGGGCGCCAATGAAACCCTGCTTTCTAAAATACTGGCTACCAAAAGAGATAAGGTATTCCTCGCTACCAAATTCGGCTTCAGATACAGAGAAGATGGCTCCACCTATTTCGACGGCTCTCCCAAACACCTGAAACAGGCCGTGGAAGACAGCCTGAAAAGACTGAAAGTGGACGTGATCGACCTCTACTACGCGCACCGGGTGGATGAAAACGTGCCGATCGAAGAAACCGTGGGCGCTATGGCCGACCTGGTAAAAGCCGGTAAAGTACGCTACCTCGGCCTCTCTGAAGCCAGCGCTGCTTCTATCAGGAAAGCATATGCCGTACATCCGATCGCCGCATTACAAAGCGAATATTCCCTGTTTACCAGAGATGTGGAAGGAGAAATTCTGAAAACCACCCGTGAACTGGGCATTTCGTTAGTGGCTTACAGCCCCCTGGGAAGAGGCATGGCCACCGGCGCTATCACAGACGCCGCTACGCTGGGAGCCAATGACTTCCGCAGAACGTTGCCCCGCTTCCAGGAAGGTAATTTTGAACAGAACCTGCAAACCGTGACTGCTTTGGAAAACTTCGCGAAAGAGAAGGGGATCACCTCCGCACAGCTCTCTCTCGCATGGCTGCTGGCTCAGGGAGAAGATATCGTACCGATACCCGGCACCAAACGCAGGAAGTATTTACAGGAAAACGCTGCTGCCGCAGACGTTCAGCTGAACAGCGCTGACCTGGAAAAAATTAAAACCATCCTGAAAGACGGCGTTGCCGGCTCCAGGTACAGTGAGGGCGCACTGAAACTGGTAAACCGCTAGGCAAAGATTTTTTGATTTACGATTTTTTGATTTCGGGGAGATGTCGGGCAAATTCTCAAAATCAAAAAATCGTAAATCAAAAAATTTTGAAATCGTTATTTCGTTTTTTTATAGCCCCAGTCCTGCAACCATTTGATCACTTTCTCTTTATAGTCGCCCTGGATCAGTATCTGACCGTCTTTTACGCTACCGCCGGTACCGCATTTTGTCTTCAGGTCTTTACCCAGTTTCTCCGCATCTTCATCTTTTCCTATAAAACCATCTACCAGCGTTACTACCTTGCCGGCGCGTTGTTTGGTGTCTAGTTTCACCCTCAGCTGTTGTTCAGCAGGGGAGAGGGTTTCCTGTTCTTCGGTATGTTCCGGTTCAAAAGAAAAATTAGGATCGGTAGAGTATACGATCCCGTTGCCGGAGCTATTTTTTTTCTTTGTCATTGCACAAAAGTTTAGCGGTTATTCATTCACGATTACCTTGATGGCGGCGGGTTTTACAGACAACCGCACCGAACCGTCACCGTTGATCGGTACAGCATCGCCATCTACCTGCAGGTACTGCAGGGAAGTGCTGCGGATCGTGATTTCCTTTCCGGTGAAATGTTTAAGATAACGTGTTTTATCGATGTTACCCATCAGGGAATGAAAGCTGACAGGCAGCAGATGATAAAAACGTACAGGCGGCATGATGCACAGGTCCAGTTGTCCGTCAAAGACGCTGGCGCCCGGCGCCAGTTTAAACTCATACCCAAACTGGTTGCCGTTGGCGACGGTCAGCAGGAATGCTTTTTCATCGAGCTGACGGCCATCGATGCTGATGTGGTAGGCTTCCGGGTTGTAGCTGCTGAAGCTTTTGAGGACGAGTTTGGCGTAACCCGCCAGTCCCCTCTTCTTTGTATGTTTGAACTGCTCTGCAATGAGCGCATCGAAGCCAACGCCGGCGTTGCTGAGGAACAGGTGCTCATTGGCATAACCCACATCAATGGGGCGTTGTTTATTGTTCACGATAAGCCGCAGCGCCTTGTCTACGTCGAGCGGTATTTTGAGCGCGCGGGCAAGCCCGTTGCCACTGCCCAGCGGCAGGATGGCCATAGCGGTATTGCTGTCTACCAGGCCCCGGGCTATTTCATTGATAGATCCGTCGCCGCCCACGGCCACAACAGTATCCACTCCGTTTTTCACCGCTTCTCTGGCCAGGTCGGTGCCATGCCCCAGGTAAGCCAGATGGGTGATGCTCACCTCAAACTGATTTGCCGGGAAATGCCTGCCGATAGCTCCCTCCAGTCGTTTTTCACGATCTGTGCCCGCTTTGCGGTTAATGATAAAAAGGATCTTCTTCAAAAGAACTGTTTTAAGATATAATCGCTTTCAGACTCAGGTCCAGACTTACAGCATGATGAATGATGGCCCCTACAGAGATAAAATCCACACCAGTGGCTGCATACGTCTGAATAGTGCTGAGGTTGATGCCGCCGGAAGCTTCTGTTTCCATCTTCCCGTTAATTAACGCCAAAGCAGCGGTAATTTGTTCAGGCGTGAAGTTGTCCAGCATGATCCGGTCTACCTGTCCTACTGCCAGCACCTCTTTTACATCGTCGAGGTTGCGGGTTTCGACTTCTATTTTCAGCGGCAGTTTCCGTTCTGCCAGGTAAGCCACTGTTTTATTGACCGCCGCAGTGATACCGCCGGCAAAATCAATGTGATTGTCTTTCAGCATCACCATATCATAGAGGCCCATGCGGTGATTAACGCCACCGCCTATACGAACAGCTTCCTTTTCCAGCATACGGAAGTTGGGAGTGGTTTTGCGGGTATCGAGAATCCGGGTATGATAACCTTTCAGCAGTTCCACATATTGGTGGGTGAGCGTAGCGATGCCGCTCATGCGCTGCATACAGTTGAGCACCAGTCGTTCTCCCATCAGCAGGGTATGTACTGCCGCTTCGATTTCGAAAGCTGTTTCGCCGGCTGCCATCGTATCACCGTCTTTTTTGAAAGGGGTAAATACCGCGTGCATGTCCAGCCATTTAAAGATGGCTGCTGCCACTTCCATACCGGCGAGGATGCCGTTTTCCTTTATCTTCAATACCGCCTTTCCTTTGGCTGTAGGCGGAATGCAGGCCAGCGTGGAGTGGTCGCCATTTCCGATATCTTCTGCCAGGGCGCTTCTGATAAACGCGTTCAGCGCTGCTTCATCTAACATAGGTGCATAATTTAATCTCGCAAAGCGAGCTAAGTAAGCAAAGTACGCAAAGCGGGAAGACCATGGTTTATGTTTTCCCAGAGAGCTTATTCTCTTTGCTCTCTTCTTTTCTCTGCGTGAAACCGGTGCAAAAATAAAAAGTGCCCCGCAATTAATAGCGGAGCACCCAGGCCTTTTCAATTAATTTATGTGGTCAATTTTACTTATTCTCAAATCTTAGCTCGTTGAGGACCATGGACCCTCCTTTTTTCTGCAGGAAGAACGAAAGGCGGTAATTCCCTCCGCTGGTGCTCAGATTACCAATACCGAACTTAGAGGCTTCGCCTCCCTGGTGTACCAGTTCAAAGGATTTCACCTGGTTCTTCGAGAAGAAATCCTTCAGGATGATCTCCGCCTGTGCTTTACTGTAAGCATTCGCTTTACCACTGATATTAATTTCGACATTGTTGTCCAGGTAACGGGATAAGCTGTTTACGTCGCCTTGTTTGATAGCACCTACCACATCTTCAAACGGTCCGGCCACCAGCATCTCCTCTGAACGTGCCGCCAGTGCAAATGCTGAAATAATTCCTCCCAACAACACCATCAGCACAATCAATAGCTTCTTCATTGTCAGTTTTTTTATTAGAAAGTAACTTAATCAACACAAATTAAATGCGAAAACTATGCCAAACACGTTGTATTTCAATAAAATCACACCATCGTGGTAGCAATGAACACGTAAATAATAAGACAAAAATAATATGCAAATTAATTCGAATAACTGATTATCAAAATGCGAGATGACTGACCCTGGCATTCATAATTTTTGGATTAGCCTTATTTTTGTAAAATATTTAGAAAGTATTCAGCTGCATTATAAGTACTTTCACCTCCCGAGTTGAAATCATAAAACATTAACCTTAACCAGACAGGATATGGAAAAGAAAAGAGCCATTCTCGTAATTATGGATGGATGGGGCGAAGGTAAAGTGCCTGCCGCTGACGCCATTGCACAAGCACAGACTCCCTTTGTTAGCAGCCTATATAACAAATACCCCCACAGCAACCTCGTTACCTGCGGAGAAGCGGTAGGCTTGCCGGACGGCCAGATGGGCAATTCCGAAGTAGGTCACCTCAACATCGGCGCCGGCAGGATCGTATACCAGGAACTGCAACGAATCAACGTAGCCGCCCGCGACGGTGAACTGGCCGCTAATCCCGTTCTGCTGGACACCCTGGCGCACGCCAAAAACAACAACAAAGCCCTCCACCTCATCGGGCTGGTGAGCAACGGCGGCGTACACTCGCATATCGAACACCTGAAAACACTGACTTCCATCGCCAAAGCCCAGGGACTGGAAAAAGTATATATCCACGCCTTCACCGACGGCCGTGATACCGACCCGAAAAGCGGACTGGGCTTCCTGGAAGACCTGCAGGCCCACCTGCAGCAGTCAACCGGCAAAATAGCCTCCGTCACCGGCCGCTACTACGCAATGGACAGGGACAAACGCTGGGAACGCGTGAAACTGGCCTACGATGCGCTGGTAAACGGTACCGGCACCGGCACACACGACCTGTTCACCGCCATCAAAGCCTCCTACGCAGAAGGCGTCACCGACGAATTCATCAAGCCGATCATCGTACAGGACGAAGCCGGCACGCCCCTCGCCACCATCCGGGACGGCGACGCCGTACTGTGCTTCAACTTCCGCACGGACCGCTGCCGCGAAATCACCCAGGTGCTCACACAGGAAGCGTTCCCGGATTTCGGGATGAAGCCGCTGCAGGTATACTACACCACCATGACGGAATACGATAAAACCTATAAAAACGTACATGTCATCTTCGAAAACGATAACCTGAACATGACCCTCGGCGAAGTACTGGCGAAAGACGGTTATACACAGGTACGTATCGCAGAAACCGAAAAATACCCGCACGTTTCCTTCTTCTTCTCCGGCGGACGGGAAAAAGAGTTTGACGGCGAACGCAGGATCATGATACCATCCCCCAAAGTGGCCACCTACGACCTGCAACCGGAAATGAGCGCCAACGAAGTAACAGACGCCATCGTTCCGGTACTGCAGGAAAAATCAGCCGATTTTATCGCCCTCAACTTCGCCAATGCGGACATGGTGGGCCATACCGGCGTATTCTCCGCTGCCGTAAAAGCCGTGGAAACAGTAGACCACTGCGTCAGCAGGGTAGTAGCCGCCGCACTGGCCAGCAACTACACCGTATTCCTAACCGCCGACCACGGCAACGCTGACTATATGGTCAACGAAGACGGCACCCCCAACACCGCCCATACCCTCAATCTCGTTCCTTTCTTCATTATCAGCAACGACTTCCAGGGTAAAGTGAAAGATGGTAAACTCGGCGACATCGCCCCCACCATTCTGCACTTCATGGGCCTGGCCGCTCCGAAGGAAATGACCGGCAACCTCCTGGTATAGCACTCGCAGGCTCGCTGGGTTTCACGCAAGGACGCCAAGCAGCAAAGGCGCTAAGTCTTTTTTAAGATAAATGAGAAAACAAAGGGCGATTATCAAAATTTGATAATCGCCCTTTGTTTTCTCATTATTTCTTAGCGTCTTTGCTGCTTGGCGCCTTTGCGTGAAAAGCTGCTTAGCGCGCTGTGTGAAAAAATATTTTCAGCGTGTGTAACTTTTCATTAATCCCTCCCGTTTAACTATCACCATTCTGCTTTTTTCTCAGTCCGAAAGACTGATATTCATATTTTTAGTGCTCTCGACAGATTTGCTCATGCATCGATGCGCCGTTTTTACGGCGCATTTTTTCTGGCCCGTATTTAAGTACTAATTTTGCCGTATGAGACATTACCGCTACATGACGGTACTATTAACCATATTCGGTTTTATAGCCTGCCATCAGGATAACAATACAACAGGAAAAACAACGGCCGGAGCCAAATTTGAGCCACTACCAGCCTACTTCAACGGAGAACGGGAACATATCCGCGCAGGTGGCTTCAGCCTGCACAAGATAATCACCCTCAACGGCGTAAGCGATACGGCCACCGTCAACGGCACCGACAGCACTGCCGTCAGAGACCTGCTGAAACCATTCGCTGATATCGACCTGAATAAACCCTCCCTGCGGGACCAATACGATACCTCCAGCCTGTATGATCCTTTCTCCGGCAGGAAATCAGTAATTTATAAGTCGAAAGGCAAACAAACTTTCCCTTCCGAAATCACGATGGAACTGGATAAAAACGGGACCATACAACAGGTAAATATCCATAGCTATACGGTCAATATGGTATACGAGTTCAGGCAGGACCTGTTATACCAGCGAAACAAAAATATCCGTATCGCCACCTACCAGAAAATAGCCTTTCTGTCACCGAAGGAGATTGAAGTCAATGTAACAGTCACACCCAAAACCAGGATGTAACACATGACAGCAGCAGAATTTCAGCAAATTTCACATACCATACCACTTGATCCCGGTATCTACAAATATTACGACAAGGACGGCACACTGCTCTATGTAGGTAAAGCAAAGAGCCTGCGCAAAAGAGTAAGTTCCTATTTCGTTAAATATCACGATAACTTTAAGACACGTAAACTGGTGGAACACATCCACCACATTGAGTTTACCATCGTTAATTCCGAGCAGGACGCCTTCCTGCTGGAGAACTCCCTGATCAAACAGTTCCAGCCCCGGTACAACATCAACCTGAAAGACGATAAAACGTATCCTTATATCGTCATCAAACACGAACCATTCCCGAGGGTGTTCTTTACCCGCAACGTGATTAAAGACGGATCGGACTATCTGGGACCGTTTACCTCCGTGGGCCGCGTCCGGGAAATACTGGAAGTGATCCGCTACAATATTCCGCTGCGCACCTGTAATCTCAACCTCAGCGATCAGAATATTAAAAAGGGCAAGTTCAAAGTGTGCCTTGAATATCACCTGGGCAACTGCAAAGGTCCCTGCGAGGGACTACAGACGGAAGAAGACTACCGGGAAGGCCTGGCGCAGGTGAAGAACGTGTTGAAAGGTAACCTGTCGCCCGTGGTAAACCTTTTCAAGGAACAAATGCAGCAATATGCTGCCGCCATGGAGTTTGAAAAAGCGGAGATCATGCGCAAGAAAATCTCCAGCCTGGAAGACTATTCCGCCAAATCTACCGTGGTCAATACACGTATGGGCAACGTGGACGTGTTCTCCATCATCAGCGACGGCAACCATGCCTACGTCAATTATCTGCGTATTCTCAACGGCACCATCTCAGATACCAAGACAGTGACCCTCGAAAAACAGCTCGAAGAAGGAGATGAAGAAGTGCTCAGTTACGCCATCGCCTACCTGCGGGACGTATTTAAAAGCATCACGCCTGAAATCGTAGTGCCCTTCCCGTTGGAATACCCTGAGAGCGACGTCACCATCACCGTTCCCAAAGGAGGAGATAAAAAGAAACTGCTGGAACTGTCGGAGAAAAACGTGAATTATTTCAAGGAAGAATTATACCGGAAGAAAATACTGCACCTCGAAGGCAAGAGCGATATGGAACGGAAGCAGGTGCTCTACCAGCTGCAGGCCGACCTTGAGCTACCACTGCTGCCGGAACACATCGAATGTTTCGATAACTCCAACTTCCAGGGCGCTTACCCTGTGTCTGCCTGCGTAGTATTTAAAGACGGCGTAGCCTCCAAAAAGGACTATCGCCATTTCAATATCAAAACAGTGGAAGGTATCAACGATTTCGCTTCCATGAAAGAAGTCGTATACCGGCGTTACTCCCGCCTGCTGGCTGAGCAGCAGCCACTGCCGCAGCTCGTTATCATCGATGGTGGTAAAGGGCAGCTGGGATCAGCCATGGAAAGCATCCGTGCGCTGGACCTTATTGGCAGCATGACGGTCGTTGGCCTCGCCAAAAACGAGGAAGAAATCTTCTTCCCGGGCGACTCAGAAAGTATCAAACTGCCGTTCAACAGCGAAAGCCTGAAGCTGATACGCCGCGTGCGTGACGAGGTACACCGCTTCGGCATCACTTTCCACCGTCAGAAACGCAGCAAGGGCACGTTTAAAAATGAACTGGAAACCATTAAGGGAATCGGCGAACAGACCGCCACGCAGCTATTGAAAACATTCCGCTCTGTCGCCAAAATAAAACTGCTTTCAGAAGAAGACCTCACACAGGAAATTGGCAGCGCCAAAGCCAAACTGGTATGGGAGCATTTCCATAAGAGCCAGGGCTAGACGGCTTTTCCCACCTGCTTCGGATAACGGCGGATCATGTTTTCCGCCTGCAGCACATGCCGGTTGATATGTGCTGTCATAAAGCCGAACGTATCTCCTACAGACAGTTTGATGAGGCTGGAGAGGGAAGTGGCCACCTTCGCTTTTTGCAGGTTGATTTTCGCAGCCCTGTCCATGAGCGCTTCCATCGTTTCCTGTTGCAGGATAAATTCATTGAGTACGCTTGCCACATCCGGCTGAACAGAGGGGAGATGTCCTTTAGGGGACTTCATGCGGGAGCGGAGTTTCCCTTCCGGTGTGGGCTGCATCTGTTTGGTAAACCAGGCGCCCAGCCAGCCGCTCTTAAAGGTTTCCAGGGGTTGGCTCCCATTTCTTTCCGCTGCTGTAATGGCTTTATCCAATGCCGGCAGATAAAACCGGCCGTAGGTGTTCAGGTGTTCCAGGCACTGCAGGGCGCTCCATGTGCCGGGTTGGGACGTATAGGACAATACTTCGGCAGACTGCCCGCCGAAGTGGTTTTCGGCTTTATACTGCGCTGCTATGATCTGTAAGCGGAGTTGTTTTAAAAGCGTGCTGGTGCTAATCGAGGCCATATTCACAAGATTTACTGCAAAACTACTATGGTCCGCAACGGAAAAAGTTGGCGCAGATCAAGATTTTACAATTTTACAGACTTCAGGAGTTTGCTGAAGGTAGCAGGATCAATACCCAGATAAGAGGCGAGATATTTCTGCGGTATCAGCTGCAGCACATGCGGGCTGCGGGTGAGCAGCGTACGGAATTTCTGTTCAGCGCTGTAGGAGAGGATTTCTTTATGCCGCTCCAGGATGCCGCCCAGGGCGGCCACTGAGCCGAGGCGCACCCACCTGTCGAGCAGCGGGTATTGCCGGGTGAGACGGTCAAAGTCGGTCCATGAGAGGCGCAGCATACGGCTGGGCGTCAGCGCTTCCAGGTACCAGGGGGAGGGCCGTTGCAGCTGGAAAGAATCTATCACGCCGGAGAAAGAGCCGATGTAGGAAAACAGGATGGTCACTTCCCGGTCGTTTTCCAGGCTAAACAGCCGCTGCACGCCTTCTTCCACGAAATAGATATACTTCTCCACTTCTCCTGCTACGGTGATCATGTCCTTTCTTTTGAAAGTAACCGGTATCCAGCAGGCGGAAAGTTCTTCCCACTCTTTGTCCGGCAGGGGCATGATACTGAAGGCTGTTTTACGCAGAAGTTCCAAAATCAATTACAAATTACGAATTACGAATTACGGAGAATACCGGATACAAGATACGAATTACGAAAAAGAGCGAAGATGTTGATCTTCGCTCTTTTTCGTAATTCGTATTTCGTAATTCGTAATTGCTTAGTATTGCCAGAGGTCCTGTTCTTTATTAAAGATACGGTCTTTGATGGCCTGGCCTTCGAGGAGGCGCATTACACCGTCTTTAATATAGTCCTTGATCTCGCGGTTGTAGGTATTGTTTTCCTTCACTACATAGCTGCCGAAGAAACGCATCTCGAAGAGGTCTTCCCAGCTGATAGTGGATGCGTCGTTGTTCTGGTTGTACACATCGTACTTGGCCAGGGTAGGACGCAGGTCAGGATAATATACCCAGAACAGGGGGATAGAAGCGCGGACGCTGCCATCTTCGTTCATACGGGACACCATAGGAGCGATACCGAGGATACGGACTTTGAGGGCGGAAGCTTCTTTGTCGAACACCCAAACTTCTTTCACCTTGTACTGTCTGATAGTACGGGGGTCGAAGTCATCGCGGGTGGTCACCATTTTTTCTTCGCCGGTTACCGGGTCGATACTGCGTACGGTCCTTTCTTCACCTGCGATCTTGGTTTGGATCTCGTCGTAAGGCATTACCGTGGTGAAGCGGTCATCGATAGGGTTGAAAGCTTCAACTTCCTTATTCTTGATAGCGTTCAGCAGAATATTAATAAACAGTTGGTTAATGCCACTTTCGTCTTCCACGTTGTATTGGAAGGGGAGGTTGATTTTCTCCCGGACATCGATTACCTGCCAGACACGTTTTTCCCAGAAACGGTCATCCTCGCGGATGTAGTCGTACACGATGGGAACGCGTTCTCTTGCGAGGTTTCTCTCTACCACACCATCCACGCGCAGTGATTTGCGCGGCGTGTCTGAGACCGGGGCGGTGATACCGTCCGGGCGTTGGGACGCGGCGGTTGGAGCAGGAGGAGGCGGTGTTACAGCATTCCCGGTAGCGGGGTTTACCACCGGCGCATTCGGGTCTGTCTGCGTACCTTCGGTAGCTGTTCTGCGGCGGGTAGTACCACCACGTCTTTGTGCTTCCGCAGCTGTTGCCAGCATTACCAGCAACATTGTACACCAACCAATTCTGTTAAATATTACTGCTCGCATATTTCAGTAATTTATGACCTGTTAATTTAATTTGAATATTGTGCTGGGCATTGTACGTACAATACCATCAGGGCCTTTTACTTTTACGTTTTCGAAGTATACTTCGTCACCCGGGCGGAGTGCGCGGATAGAGGCCGCTACGCTGTTCGGGAAATAAGCGGAGTTGGCTTCACCTTCCTGGTATTCTTTGCCTTTGGCAGATACACCGATACGGTAACCTACTACATCATATTTCACACCTTCGAATTCGAAATCTTCCAGTGCAGCAGCGAGGCCAAGCTGAACTTTAAAGTCAGCGGCTTTCATGCTGCCACCTTTGTTAAATCCTACTTTCAGCACAGGGTCCGGAACACGTTTTACACGGAATTCTTTCTGGCCCAGCTGTTTTACTTTACCGTCGACGTTCGCTACTACATTGATCACCGCTTTACCAGGCTGGCTAACAGTGACAGTGTATTCACCGGAGCCGCGTTTGGTAATGGTACCGCCGTTGATGGAAGCAGAAACCGCTTCTGCAGGTACACCGGCAGCAGAGATAGAGATCGGGTTCTGCAGGCCAATGTACAGTACGTTCATTTTGTCGGCAGAGATAGAAGTCGTAGAAGCGCCTACGTTATAGCTTTCAGTGAAAGACTGTGTGATAGGCTCGCCACCGGCAGGGTTAGGCAGGGTGATGGTACCGGAAATGGTTTTCTCACCGAGGCCGCTCACCGGCAGGGAGTAGGTGGCCAGACCTTCAGAAGCTGTAATCGTTTGACCGTTGACAGTGATCGTCGGGTTTACGGTAGTGCTATAGGCGCCTACTGCGATTTGTGCAGTCAGCGTCTGGCCTGACATCAGGTTTTTAGAGTTCAGGGAGATGAACGGCCTGATTTTGTCAAACTTAAAGTCTTTTGCATTGATCTGACGATACAGGTCGTCGATGATAGCGGACTCAGAGTTTTTAATATCGTTCTGGAACTTACCCAGGATAGTAACGGCAGCGATGGTAGGTACCATGTTGAAATGGTAGGTCGTCCAGGTTTTAGGACCAGTACCATGATCGTTACTTCCGGATTTTCCCACTTCGATTTTCAGGGGTAAAGTTTTTGCAAATTTTGCCTGGTCTTTAGGTTCAACGAAAGTAAGCAACTGTTTGCGCAGGGCTGTCAGTTTAGCTTCCAGTTCAGGTCCTTTTTTCATGTTCTCCATCACACGGGTAGGAGCGTCCAGATCGGATTGCGATTTAAGCTCACCGTTTTCATCTTTACCACCACTTTCAGTGATGATGAGATTTTTCAGGCTTTCAACGTAATTGTATGCTTCAGCAGAAGCCTTTTTTACTTCTTCAGCTTTGGCTTTCAGCGGAGCTACTTTCTCAGCGTTATCTTTCATTTGTTCCACAAACTGCTGATAAATGAAGTTGTTTTTATCAGTGAGGGCACCGTTGGAAGTAACGATAGAGTTATTTACGATATTAAAAGCGTTCAGTATTTCAGCAGAGACGTTCAACGCGAGCATGGCCGTGAGGACCAGGTACATGATGTTGATCATCTTCTGCCTGGGATCTTTAGGTAGTGCCATAGTTCTTTAGCAGATTTAATGAATGGTTTATTAAACTATAAGCAATACTTTATCTGTTTCCGCTCATGGCAGTCAACATGTTACCATAAACAGTATTGAGGTTGCTGAGGTTTTTGGCCAGCATGCTGATCTGCTCTTGTGTTTTCTTAGCGTCGTCGATGCTGCCACTCATAGCGGTAGAAGCTTTCTGCAGGTTGCTGTAGAAGTTGTTCATCGCTTTCAGGTGGTTGTTGGTGTCCTGCAGCTCCAGTTCGTAGATAGCATTCAGGGAAGCCAGGTTTTTGGTCATGCCCTGCATCTGTTCGTGGAAGCTTCTGGTAGACTCAGAGGCGCTATTGAAGGAAGATACTGCGGAAGCAGCAGTAGTGTAGGCGCTAGCCACATTACCGATAGCAGCGGCAGCTTCTCTTGTTTTCTGGGTGTAGTCACCGGTAGCAGCTACCACGTCGCTGATATCTCTCATTTTATCAACGGTAGTGCCCAGTTTCTGGAAGTTTTCGCTCAGGCGTTGCAGGTTGGCAGGCGTGATGTCTGCTTCCTGTAACATTTTGTCGAGACCAGCAACAGCAGGGCTGCCGGCAACGGCTACTACCTGGCCTTCTGCATGGGAGGCACCGGAGTCAGGAACGAATGCATATACAAAGAAGATGAGCGCTTCAGTGCTCAGACCTAAAATCAAAGCGATATCCGCTCCCCGCCAGTGTTGCAGTTTAAATAACGCTCCGATAATTACAACAGAAGCGGCAATACATACGAAAAAGTTCAGCCATTTAGCTTTGTTAGGATTCATAGCCATAGGTTAAAATTTACTGGTTAAAGTGATAAGTGTTAAAGTTCTCTGTATGGAATAGTTATTTCTCAATGATTTGCTAAGTGTGTGCATAAATAAAGGCTTTTCTGGTTTTAACGGATCAGCAATTATCTGTGTTTCGCTCTTCTGCTCAAGGCTATTGTACATCTGAAACCTACATATGATTTGGCACTATCCTGATATTCATATGTTCTGGTACCTGTTTGCAGGAAGTATCCCACATCTTTCCAGGAACCGCCCCTGATAGCTTTACGTTTCATCTTCAACGGCGCGTCGTCCGGCACGTCCATTCTCAGATAAGGGTTCATATCAGAGGTGAATGAATAGGCGTTTTCATAGAAGATGTCGGCAGTCCATTCAGCTACGTTACCAGCCATGCAGTACAGACCGTAATCGTTGGGCCAGTAGGCGTCGGCACGCACGGTATAGAAACCGCCGTCTTCCGGATAGTTACCGCGGCCCGGTTTGAAGTTAGCCAGCAGACAGCCTTTTTTGTTGCGGATGTAGTAACCACCCCAGGGATAAGGTGTTTGTTCTCTGCCGCCACGGGCTGCATATTCCCACTGTGCTTCAGAAGGCAGCTGGAATTTATCTTCCGTGAATAATTTCTTGGAGTTGCGGTAGTCTTCCCAGAATTTACTTCTCCATTCGCAGAAAGCGGTGGCCTGGTGCCAGTTAACGCCTACTACCGGATAGTTATCGAATGCCGGGTGCCAGAAGTACATACGGGTCATCGGCTCGTTATACGCGTAGGAGAAGTCCCTGATCCAGCACAATGTGTCCGGATAAATGGGAACGTCTTTCTTCACGATGAAGGTAGAACGGGGCTTACCGAAGTTCTCCCTCAGCTTGGCCTTGTCCCAGTTGAATGTTTCCTGGTGATAAACCAGCTTTCCAACGTCTACGTCCTTACGGCCGTACAGGCGGTCCGCCTCCGTGTATATCATCGCGTCCAGTTTTTCCACTGTCGCTTTGTCTTTCCAGTTGATCTTCTGTTTCCAGTCGATGATGTCATGTCCATCGTCCTGTTTAACGTGGCCTAACAGGATGTGGGCGATGGAGTCCTGCACCCATTGCACGAACTGGCGGTACTCATTGTTCGTAATTTCCGTGGCGTCCATGTAGAAGCCGGAAATGGAGATCGACTTGTTACGCGCAGTGTAGGCATAGTTCACGTCCTCATCACTGGGGCCCATGTGAAAAGTCCCCGCAGGAACATAAACCATTCCGTACGGTACAGGGGGTGTGTACTTAGGTCTGGGGCTCACGCCGATCAGTTGCCCTTGTGCGTTTTTGGGGCCTTTACTACCGCCACAGCTGGCCAGCAGGGAAACCAGCAGAATTGCCAACAGACCTCTTAAATAGTTAAGCTTCATAAGGGTAGCTTTCATCAGAATATGTTTTTCTATTAACCAGCCTGGTGCTTTTTGCCTGAATGCAAGGGAACACATTTCTCATATTTATCACCCGCTTTGTTTATATGAAAGATAGCAAATGTAATAATAAAATTTAATTTGTAGTCAACTTTTACACAACTTTTTCAATTCCACATACCTCGGTTCGGTAACTAATTTAAACGTATTTTTTAACATTTTATTATATCACCGGTCCAACATTTATTTTACCTAAACTACCCTTATAACGGGCAAGTTACATAATTATTCTATTAAATTAATAATTTCTTCTATATAAAACACTGGCTTAATACAATGATAATCCTTGCATAAATAAACTAATGTTTCATCTTCCCGGTATCTGTCCTGCAAAAGCGGAATTTCCGGCTGATTTTTTTCCGAGCCGATTAAAACGCGGAAAGGGATAAACCAGTTGCCCGCCTCCTGCATCCGCTCGCGGAAATCGTTGCCCACAACTGCTATTTCAGGGGTACCTTTTACAAACTGTAATAACTGGCTCGCCCACACGCCAAAAGAAGTCGGATACCGGGTCACTGTCTGGGCAATGCCGGCTAACGCGGCCACGGCCTTGTTTTCCCAGTCTTTGTTATCAAAAACAACGGAGAGATACCAAAGGTTCTGGGCCATCAGCGCATTACCGCTGGGCACCGCGCCATCATACACTTCCTTCTTCCGCACGATCACATCGTCCTGTCCATCGATCGTATAATAGAAAAGATGACCGCCGTCACCGAAATGATCGTTGACAAAAGCTGTGATATCGTGCGCCTGGTACAGGTACCGGGTATCGCCGGTAATTTCCTGCAAGGCGATCAGCGCCCGTATCAGGCACGCATAATCGTCCAGAAAAGCAGGGTACTTAGCCTGTCCGTTTTTCCAGGTATGGTAAAATGCCTGTGTGCCGTCGTTCTGCCGGAAGCGGGAGAGGAGGAAATCCATATTGCGCACCGCCATCTGCCGGTAAGCCTCATCGCCCAGCGTGGCGAAGGCACGGCAGCAGGCATGTACCATCAGCGCGTTCCAGCCCAGCAGGATCTTGTCGTCCAGCCCGGGGCGTATCCTGTTGGCCCGCACGGCCAGCAGCTTCTCGCGGCAGCCCTTCAGCATAGCGCCCAGCACCGCCGGGTCATAACCTTTCTCCGCAGCAAACTGTTCCAGCGGCTGCTGTATCCATAGTATATTCTGCTCCTCCCAGTTGCCATGCTCCGTTACATCATAGAACTCACAGAAAGGACCTGCCTGTTCCCCCAGCACATGATGTATCTCCGCCTTGCTCCAGGTATAGAACTTACCTTCCACGCCCTCAGAATCAGCGTCGAGCGCGGCATAAAAACCACCCTCCGGCGATGTCATTTCCCGGGTAATAAAAGTCAGGGTATCCTTTATCGTCTGTGCATAAACCTCCTGACCCGTCAGTTGCCAGGCGTCACACAACACATCTATCAGCAAGGCATTGTCGTACAACATCTTCTCAAAATGAGGGGCCAGCCATTTCTCGTCGGTCGAGTAACGGGCAAAACCACCACCCAGCTGATCGTACAGGCCGCCCTGCAACATTTTGCCGAGCGACAGCAACGCCTGTTGCAGCGCCTCCGGATGTTTAAACGCATGATGGTACCGCAGCAAATACCCGATCGTGAAGGTTTGGGGGAACTTAGGCGCACGGCCGAAACCACCCCAGGTGGTATCCGCCTGCCGAAGCATATTTTCACAGATGGTATCACACTGCTGACGGGTAAACAGTTCCTCCCGCGGAATATTGAAGTTGACACCTGCATCCAGTCCAAACTGGCTCGACTGTCCGATATGCCGGGTCAGATTATCCGCCTGTGTTTCTATATCTTCCCGTTTACCGGCGAAAGCATCCGCCAGCGACAGCAGCACATCTTTCCACGAAGGCCGGTTGTATGCTTTTACCGGCGGGAAATAGGTGCCGCCATAGAACGGCTTTTTATCCGGCGTAAGGAATACGTTCAACGGCCAGCCGCCGGCACCGGTCATCGCCTGCACCGCATCCATGTAGATGTGGTCCAGGTCCGGCCGTTCCTCCCGGTCTATCTTGATGTTGATGAAATGCTCATTCATGATGGCAGCCGTAGCTGCATCTTCAAAGCTTTCCCGCTCCATCACATGACACCAGTGACAAGCGGCATATCCAATACTCACCAGGATAGGCTTGTCTTCCTTTCTGGCCCGCTCCAGTGCCTCCTCTCCCCAGGGATACCATTCCACCGGGTTATGCGCGTGCTGCAATAAATAAGGACTGGTTTCGCCCGCAAGTTTATTCATGGAATCCGCTTAAATAATTGAAACTGGAATAGTTTTGATTGACAACGATACAGGCTACAAGAATAAAAAGATTTTGACAGATTTACCAGTTTGGGAAAAGATTTTTTGGAGCCTTCACAAAAGCAGCGGGAATCAGCTGCTGCGACCGCTTTGCAGCAAAAAAAGCAGGGATGGCAATAGCCATCCCTGGTAAATTATCTGTGCGACATCTGTTTCGCTTACTTTTTGTTAAGACCTGCGAGGTACTGGTCCAGTGCAGCTGCCATAGAAGGCGCTTGCGGAGCCGGCGCTTTCACATCCAGCCTTAAGCCCGCTTCTTCCACCGCCGCCGAAGTTGTAGGCCCGAAAGCCCCGATACGTGTACCGTTTTGCTCGAAAGCCGGTACATTCTCAAATAAAGACTTCACGCCGGAAGGACTGAAGAACACGATCATGTCGTAGGTTGTCTTCCCCAGGATCTCCTTTACATCGTTGGAAACGGTTTTATAAAGGGTGGCTGTGGCATACTCACATTTGTTTGTTTTCAACCATTCCTCAATGTCCTTTTTCTGGCTGTCTGAACTGGGGAAGAGAAATTTCTCATTGTCCCGGTGTTTGTTCATCACTTCCAGTACTCCTTTGGTAGAACCGTCGGCTCCGTAAAACACCTTCCGCTTACGATAGAGAATAAATTTCTGCAGGTATAACGCAACTGCTTCCGTGATACAAAAGTACTTGCAATCCTGCGATACTTTAATCTTCATCTCTTCACAGATCCGGAAAAAGTGATCCACCGCATTACGACTCGTAAAAATCACAGCCGTGAAAGCCAGGATGTCAATTTTCTGTTTCCGAAACTCCTTAGCGGGTAAGCCTTCCACCCTGATAAATGGGTAAAAGTCCAGCTTTACGTTGAACTTCTTTGCCAGATCAAAATAGGGAGACTTTTCTGTTTCAGGCTTAGGTTGAGAAATTAGGATTGACTGAATTTGTTTACCTTGCAAATCTTTTTTTGGCCCGCCTTTAATCATACTTTTTTATGCTCTTGTGTTAACAATAGGCGATAATCAAGGATTACCAGTTAACCAGATATTCAGCAGCACCTTAGTTAATATTAGCACCGGCGCTACTTCGAAAGCGCAAAGGTAAAGAAAAAAATGTAATTTACTGAAGGATAGGTACTGCCTAACCAAAGAATAAGATCTAATATATCGGTAGACAACCAATAATACTATAAAAAATATCGAAATATAGAGGAAAGTCCGGGCTATTTCCACGTCACAGAAGGCCAGCACCACAAGGAACGGCACCAGCAAAACCCCCAGAATTTTGTTGATCAGGTACAAAATAAAGATATAAGCGTCCGCCAGTTCACTGTTTCCAAACAACCATCCGCAGAAACGCAGCATCACATACTTGATACCATAAACAGCCGCCACCAGCACTACCAGTCCGGGAATCAGCAACCATGGCTCTGCCTGTGGAAATACCTGCTGCCGGTATAATACCAGGTACAGGTATACCCCCAGCGAAATCGCGAAAAAGGCGTTGAGCAGCATATTCGGGAAAGGCGCCTGTGACAGCTGGTCTTTCAATTGCCGCTGGCTCAGCGTAGGATTAAAAAAGGCCCTGAAGAGGTCCACGAAATACTTGGTGTAAGACAACCGGATAATACTCAGCAATAGCAACACACCTCCCACCAGGTACACCAGCCAGTCCATATCCCGGTAGGGCCGCAAGGGGTTCGTATCCTTAAAGGAAGGCTTGCCCGGCTTGAGGAACATATTCTCCTGCGCCAGCTTCTTCATGTACAGGTCATAGTCAGACGCCGGCCGGGGCTTGGGAGCTGCCGCCAGTGCCGCACTGTCCTTTTTGAGGGCGCCGGTATCCGCCGGCAACGCCGCCGTAGCCGCCCTGACGGTATCTTTCCGGATAGTGCGCGTCGAGTCTTTTCTCACGGCGGTGGCAGCCGGCCGGGGCTTCGGACGCAGCGTGTCGGACGCCACACGGGTAGCCGCAGGTTTCTTTTTTACAGGGGCAGGCACGGCAGTACTGTCTGCAGTTTGTGCCATGATCGGTAAGTAGCTGAAAATAAATAGAAACAATAACCAGTTGCGCACCAGAAAATATTTTGCAATGACTTTTAATCGGTTTTCCAAATTCAACGTGTGCCCCATCATCACACCCAACCAGGGGGCAATTAACGCCGTCCTGTTCACATAACAAAACTGAAACGTAATTTTGCTGTTTGCAAAGATATTAAAATAGTCCATAGTTGACCGGTAAAACGGCAACAGCAGGCTATTGATAAAAAACGCTGATGGCCGGAATTTATTTACATATTCCCTTTTGTAAGCAGGCTTGCTACTACTGCAACTTCCATTTTTCTACTTCACTGGCCCGCAAAGCGGACATGGTGCAATGCCTGCTGCAGGAAACAGACCTGCAGCGCGGCTACCTCGGCGGTGAGCGGGTAGATACCATCTACTTCGGTGGCGGCACGCCCAGCCTGCTGGACACAGCGGAGCTGCAACTGCTGCTCTCCCGCATATACAGCACTTTCGACGTAGCGCCCGATGCGGAAATTACGCTGGAAGCCAACCCCGATGACCTGGATGCTGATAAGCTGTTATCGCTCCGCGAAGCCGGTATCAACCGGCTCAGCATCGGGACACAGTCCTTCCATGAAACAGACCTGCAATGGATGAACCGCGCCCATAACAGCCGGCAGGCGCTGGACTGTATCGTGCAGGCGCAGCAGCTGGGATTCCGCAACATCACGATAGACCTGATCTATGGCGGGCCCACCCTTACCGACGAAGGATGGCGCGAAAATGTGGAACAGGCCATCGCCCTGGGCATTCCGCACCTTTCCTGCTATGCCCTGACCGTAGAACCCGGCACAGCGCTGGACCATTTCATCCGTAAGAAAAAAATGGCCGCTACCGATCCTGACAAGGCGGCCCGGCATTTCGAACTACTGATGCAATGGCTGGAAGCCGCCGGTTATGAACACTACGAGATTTCCAACTTCGCGTTGCCCGGCTGGCATTCGCGGCATAACAGCAGCTACTGGCAGGGCAGGTCTTACCTGGGCCTCGGCCCGTCAGCCCACTCTTTCAACGGCCACTCCCGCCAGTGGAATGTAGCCAACAATGCTACTTATATCAAACGCATCACCGCCGGCGAAATACCAGCCGAAACAGAAAGCCTGACAACGGAGATGCAGTTCAACGAATACATCATGACCTCCCTGCGCACTTCCGCCGGTTGTAACCTGGAATGGGTCGCGGAAAAATTCGGGGCAGACCAAAGTCTGCGCCTGCAGCAGGAAAGCCGGCAATTTATAGATAAAGGATGGATGGTTGTTCAGGGAGAGACGCTGCGGCTCACCAAGGCCGGACGCCTTTTCGCAGACGGCATAGCAGCGGATTTGTTTATTTGATTATTTGTTCATTTGATTATTTGATTTACGATTTGGGGATTTGGGATTTGGGGATTTGGGGATTTGGGGATTTGAAGCGAAGATGAACCCGGAATTATTAAATCTTTAAATAAAAAAATAACCAAATAATTTAGGGATTTAATCATTTGGAAAGAACTCTTTTAAACAAAGCAGCGCTCCAAATAACTAAATCCCTAAATGAAAAAATATCAAAATATTATTACCAGCCCAACACGTAGGAGAAAATCAGCGGCGCTACGATGGTAGCATCTGATTCCACGATGAACTTAGGCGTATGTATATCCAGTTTGCCCCAGGTGATTTTCTCGTTGGGAACAGCGCCGGAATAGGAACCGTAAGAAGTAGTTGAGTCGGAGATCTGGCAGAAATAGCTCCAGAAAGGAACGTCTGTCCATTCCAGGTCCTGGTACATCATCGGCACTACGCAGATCGGGAAGTCACCGGCGATACCGCCACCGATCTGGAAGAAGCCAACGCCTTTACCACCAGAGTTTTTACGGTACCAGTCAGACAGGAAAATCATGTATTCGATACCGCTTTTCATGGTAGAAGCTTTCAGCTCACCTTTGATGCAGTAGGAAGCAAAGATATTGCCCATGGTGCTGTCTTCCCATCCCGGAACGATGATAGGAATATTTTTTTCAGCGGCAGCGAGCATCCAGCTGTTTTTCGGATCGATTTCGTAGTTTTCTTTCATGACACCGCTGAGCAGCAGTTTGTACATGTACTCGTGCGGGAAATAACGTTCACCTTTATCTTCCGCATCTTTCCAGATTTTGTGGATGTGTTGCTGGATACGGCGGAACGCCTCTTCTTCAGGAATACAGGTATCTGTTACGCGGTTAAAGCCTTGTTCCAGCAGGTCCCATTCTTCCTGCGGGCTCAGGTCGCGGTAGTTAGGCACTCTTTTGTAGTGCGTGTGTGCTACCAGGTTCATAATATCCTCTTCCAGGTTAGCGCCGGTACAGGAGATGATGTCCACTTTACCCTGACGGATCATTTCAGCGAAAGAAATGCCCAGCTCGGCCGTACTCATGGCACCAGCCAATGTAACCATCATTTTACCGCCTTCCAGTAAATGTGTTTCATATCCTTTGGCAGCATCCACCAATGCAGCAGCATTAAAGTGGCGGTAATGGTGCTGGATAAATTGAGAAATGGGTCCCTTATTCATGTCATTTAATCATTTATACATTAACAGCCTGGCTCATAAAGCCTTAACAGCTGGCAAAGTTAAGATAATTTTCCAAGGGAAAGGGGAGGGCTAAAAGAGAAAGGCTGAACGTAACGGTTTTACCGCTGCCGGCAGGCTGCGAAAGAGGAAGGGCTAAAAGAGAAAGGTCTGTGGCGGCGCCCACAGACCTGTTCATTTCAATCAAACGGAAAGCACAAACTAAAACTAAGCTTTTTTCAGGCGGCTCTTTACGCTGGTAGCGCCGGTCCCATCTGCTTTTAACACGGTCCAGGTATCTTTTCCCTCGAGGGTGATAAAATATACAACGTTACCATTGGAAGAATATTCAACGATGCAGTACAGGCTATCGTTGGGATATTTTTTATTGAGCCTGGAAGTGAGTGCCAGCGGCAGCTGTTCAGGATCAAGATAACGGGAGGTGGCCAGCAGGTTGCCTGCGTCGTCGAAGAAGGCTGTCACCTTGCTGCTGCTCATGTTAAATTTAGCCGTGAAGGTTTTGTTGTCGTCAGTATACCATTTCACTTCGCTGGCTCCGGCGAATGTTTCGCTGAAGGAATGCTGTATTCTGCTGTTAACTGTAGTTTCATACGTGTTTGCAAAGAGGGCGCTTGCGGAAAGCAGTAATGCGGCACTCATCAGAAGAATTAATTTTTTCATGGCGGAAAAAATTTAAGAGGTTTTTAAAATTTTTTGTGTTGGTTTTTTGCTTTGATGACTCAAAACTACGGCGGAAATGGACGGTTGGTCAAGGCATACTTTACTGGTGGATGCACTAGATAACTTGGAGTATCCGCTATCGGACGTCCGGCTGGCCGGTGGCGGACAACTGCACGTGTTCCGCAGCCGTGGCCTGTTTGTTGGTGCCACCTTGCCAATGTTGCATGGACGAGTGTTAAGGTTGTGTTAAAGTGGATGAGAAATGTGGTTCAACGTGAAAACCGGCATGGCCTGCCCATCAATGGCAAAACGATCGTTACATTTGTCTGGTCAAAAACACCAGAACGGCTTTATTATGAACTACCTGGCACACGCTTTTCTCTCTTTCCACCGGCCGGCACTGATCACCGGCAACCTGATCGCGGATTATGTAAAAGGCCGGCAGCAGCTGGCGCTGTACAGCCCTGATGTGCAGGAGGGTATCCGGTTGCACCGGGCAATTGACACCTTTACAGACCAGCATCCGGTCACCTCCCGGGCCAAATCTTTTTTCCGCCCCGCCTGCGGCCTTTACAGCGGCGTATTTACCGACCTGGTATATGATCACTTCCTGGCAGTGGACAATTCCCGCTTTTCTGAAGACAGCCTGTATGACTTTGCTGCGGAGGTATATACTATTATTAATAATCAGCAGGAAGTGCTGCCGGAAAGATTCCTGGAGATGTTTAAATACATGCAGCAGTTCAACTGGTTATATAATTACCGCGGTAACGAAGGCATGGAACGGGCTTTCCGGGGCATCAGCTCCCGGGCCAAAGGACTGGAAAGCAGTCCAGCCGTTATTTTTGCCGTTTTCCTGGAACATTATGAAGCGCTGAGAGGCTGTTACCAGGCTTTTTTCCCTGAGCTTCAGACATATGTGGAAAATTTGTTACAAAACGAAAACCGCTAAGGGCTTGTTAAAAAGCCCGGTTACTTTCCGGATTCGGTAAAAAATTCTAGGTTTGGGGCCGCAAGTTTGTTTTAAAAGAAAATAAAGTTTCACAGGATGTATAAAAAAGCCATCATTTTCGCCTTTGTACTGGGACTATTCGCCGCCAACGCAGGAGCTCAGGATAAAAAATTGCCACCACTCGATGCCAGCCCCATGGACATGGTGTACTACCCGCCGATGTATCCCTATGTGGTAAAGGTAAAAGGAGAACCCGGCGCGCTGGTAGCCAGGGTTATTTACAGCAGGCCGCAAACAAAAGGAAGAGAGATCTTTGGCAATCTGGAAGAATATGGGAAAATATGGCGGTTGGGCGCCAACGAAGCCACAGAAATAGAATTTTTCCGGCCGGTGGTCATCGCGGGCAAAAATGTTCCGAAAGGACGTTACACCCTGTACGCCATCCCTACTGAAAAAACATGGACTATTATCCTGAACAGGGAAATAGATATCTGGGGAGCTTTCAAATATGACCAGCGTAAAGACGTGGTGAGAACAGCTCTCCCTGTAACACCGCTGGACACCCCACTGGATGCCTTCACGATGGTATTTGAAAAAGGCGACCCGGGCGCCAACCTCATCATCGCCTGGGACAAGGTAAGTGTAAGTCTGCCCATCCGGTGGACAGACGGCGGCGCCAAAAGCGGTGCTAAAAGCGGTGCTAAAAAATAACGCCTCCCACAAGATAAAAAGACAAATGGCCCAACGATATCTGTATCGTTGGGCCATTTGTCTTTTATATAGTGTGTAATATTTCAGAAAAAGGAAAGGGCGGTAAGACTACCGCCCTAAGAATTTTAACCATATCCTATGAAAAACCTACACGAATGTATATCGAATATCCATACCCGTTATAGTTCATTTGGTGAACGATATAAAAATCCTCGTAAGCGTGCTAAATCATTCCATCAACAGTTTCAGGACTGCTAAATCGGACAATAATTGCCGTGCTTGCTAAAATGTTCCAATCACAAAAGGGAGTATATTTGAAAAACCACCAGAAATTGTTCATTATAAAATATTTAAGACATGAAGCTGGGTACTAAACTCATACACGCAGGTGTAGCGCCCGATCCCTCCACAGGGGCCATTATGACGCCTATCTTTCAAACCTCCACCTATGTACAGAGCGCCCCGGGGGAGCACAAAGGGTACGAATACGCCCGCACCCAGAACCCCACCCGCGACGCCCTCCAAAACGCACTGGCAGCCATTGAAAACGGCACCCATGGTATAAATTTCGGCAGCGGGCTCGCCGCTACCGACGCAGTGATGAAGCTGCTGTCACCCGGCGATGAAGTAGTGGCTACCAACGACTTATACGGCGGTACCTATCGTATTTTCACCAAAGTATTTGAACGTTACGGCATTAAGTTCTCTTTTGTGGGCATGAAAGACGCAGCCGGCGTGGCAGCGCATATCACCCCCAAAACTAAAATGATCTGGCTCGAAACGCCTACCAACCCACTCCTGAACATCATCGACATAGCAGCCGTGGCGCAAATAGCCCAAAAGAGCGATATTTTGCTCTGCGTAGACAATACTTTCGCTTCTCCGTACCTGCAAAATCCGCTGGACCTGGGAGCAGACATCGTATTGCATTCCGCCACCAAATACCTGGGCGGCCACAGCGACGTGGTGCATGGTGCTGTGATCGTTAAAAACGAAGACCTGGCCAGGCAACTGTATTTTATACAAAACAGCTGCGGCGCCGTACCGGGTCCACAGGACTGCTTTCTGGTGCTGCGGGGCATCAAAACCCTCCATGTACGGATGCAGCGCCACTGCGAAAACGGAGAAAAAATCGCCCATTTCCTGCGCAACCATGACAAGGTGGACAGGGTATACTGGCCCGGCTTTACCGATCATCCCAATTACGATATCGCCAAACGGCAGATGCGGGGCTTTGGCGGTATGATGTCTTTTACCCTGAAAGACGACAACCTTGAGGCCGCCAACCGGGTACTGAGCCACACCCACCTGTTTTCGCTGGCAGAATCGCTGGGCGGCGTAGAGTCGCTGATCGGGCATCCGGCCAGCATGACTCATGCCTCCATCCCCCGGGAAGAACGTATTAAAAACGGGCTGGCAGATTCCCTGATCCGCCTGAGCGTAGGCATTGAAGACGTGGATGACCTGATAGCAGACCTCAACCAGGCTATCGGATAACACGCTCATCAATCTGATTTTAATTCTTACCGGTTAAAAATTATCTTTACGAAGTATATATTTTTTTCCTGGACCATATCCACAGCCTATTTTATCAGCGCTGACGAATCAAACCACCTGCGCTGTTGCCCTCAGGCAACAGCGCAGGTGGCTGACGCGTATAGCCAGGCTGCAGATGTTACATGTGACACACTATGAAGATCCAACAACTGAAGGACTTCCTGAATGCGAAAGCGGCAACCTATAATCACCCGGATTTCATTGCAAATGACCCCATTTGCATCCCGCACCGCTTCAGCGAACTGCAGGACATAGAAATAGCCGGCTTCTTTGCCGCCATACTGGCCTGGGGCAACCGCACCAGCATCATCAACAAATGCACGGAACTGATGCGGCATATGGACAACGCGCCCTATGACTACATCCGCAACCATGACCCGCGCGACCGCATGAAGCTGATGACCTTCTGCCACCGGACCTTCAACGGAGTTGACCTCCTGTATTTCGTGGAATTCCTCCAGCATTACTATACCAACATCACCTCCCTCGAATTCGCCTTCAGCGGACACCTCAGCCCACAGGATGAAAATGTTGAAAAAGCCCTTATCGGCTTCCATAAAATGTTTTTCTCCCTCGAGCATCCCGCCCGTACAGAAAAACATATCTCTTCCCCCGCCAAACATTCCGCATGCAAACGATTGAACATGTATTTGCGCTGGATGGTGCGAAAAGATGAAAATGGCGTGGATTTTGGGCTGTGGCAACATATTTCACCATCACAACTGGTATGCCCCATGGATGTTCACGTAAGCCGCGTGGCCACCAGGCTGGGACTGATATCAGACGGGAAGTCAGACTGGAAAACAGCCGTAGCGCTCACCCATGAGCTCAAAAAACTGGACCCGGAAGACCCGGCCAAATACGACTTCGCCCTCTTTGGACTAGGTGTGATCGAAAAGTATGTTTGATTAAAATAAATTACAGTAATGAAAAAATTATTGGGCGCCATTGCTACTTTCCTGACATTGTCCTTCACCTCACAGGCGCAGGACTATATGTCCATCAACTACAGCTTCAACAAAGGAGAACAGTTTGAACTGGAACAGAAAAGCCGTACAGAGACCTATACCACCATTAATGAAGCACAGCAAAGGGTTACCCGCGACTACAACAATATCATCACCATCGATATCACCGATGTAATACCCGGCAAAGCCACACTGACGTTCCGGTATAAAGAACTGCGATTCAATTTCAACGCTAAAAACCAGAACATCTTCGTGGATGCCAAAGTGAGCAAACCGGATGAACCTTTTCAGGCTGGCCTGCAGAAACTGCTGAACCAGCCCTTCACCGTGGAGCTGCAAAGCACCGGCGTTATCACAAAGATCGACGGCCTCGACAACCTGCTGGACAACGCTACCGCCGCTTTCAGTACCCTGAAAAAAGACGAGCAGGAAGCCTATAAAAAACTGATGAAAGACCAGTTTGGTAGCGATGCCTTCCGCGCCTGGCTGGAACAGCTGCTGATCATGTACCCGGCTCATGGCATCAAAACCGGCACCCAATGGGAAGAAAGCGTTCCTCTTCGTGGCGGCCTCATTGGCAGGATAGATCTCTACTGGAACCTCCAGACCTGGGACACGCAGACCGCTAAAATCGGCGGCACCTCCAAAATAAATACCGACAAGGTACAAACCCTCACCCTCGAAGACGATATTAAGGCCACCGCCGAAATCAGCGGCACCACTTCGTCCAATTACCTGGTGATGCGCAGCAGCGGCATGCCCAGCATCTGCGTTCAGAATACCGAAATGAACGGTAACTACACCTATAAAGTAAATAAGGCCAAAGGCATTAAACGCGACCTGAAAGTGCCGGTGAAAGTTGTCACCAACGCGTCCTACAAAATTAAACAGATGAAATAATGAACAGCTTTCCTGTACCGTATCTCCAGGAGACAGCCAATTGGACGCAACAGACGTTTGATGTCAGCGTGCCCCCGGGCAATATCAGTTACGCTCAACTGGAGGAAATACTGGGCAGAAGACTGGAATATCTCATCAGTACCGATCTGCAACAGTTTATCTTTCTCCTCTACCGGATTGATGTATCAGAGAAAAAAGTGAGACAGATACTGGCGTATGCCGCCCGGCAAGGCACTGATCCCTACCGGCCCATCGCGGCGCTGATCATCGAACGACAGCTGCAGAAAATAGCTTCCCGTGAAGCGTTCCGGCAAGACGACCTGCCGGACGATGAAGAAAGATGGTGATTCATTTACGGATTTTTTGATTTACGATTTTTTGATTTCTGCAATAAAAAGAGAAGACCGAAGCGGTTGTCAACTCGCTTCGGTCTTCTCCTTTTGTAAATCTATAAAATCAAAAAATCGTAAATCAAAAAATCTCTACATTAAAACATAAGCTCTTTTACTTTCTCTTTGTCTTCCTTCTCCTTGTCCAGATCAAAGAAAGTTCCGAATACCCGGTCCCAGAAAGCTGAGCTTACCCCAAAACCTTTGTCTTCGCTCTTATAATGATGCAGGTGGTGATTACGCCACAGCGGCTTCATAAACCTGAAAGGCGGGTTCCAGGCATGGATAGCATAGTGCATGCTGCCATAAATCAGATAGCCCAGCAGAAAACCGGGGAAAAACATGAAAGTGTACTGCCGCAGAAAAATGTATTGGCTGCCGAAGATCACAGAAGCCAGGATCAGGCTTGGCACCGGCGGCATAAACAAACGCTGTTTGTCTCTCGGATATTCGTGGTGGTTACCGTGCATCACGTAAATAAAGCGCTGCACTCTCGGGCTGTCGCTGGCAAAGTGGAAAATAAACCGGTGCATGATATACTCGAAGAACGACCAGAATAACATGGCGCCTACGAATATTGATATCACCGTGCTCACTTCAAAGCCTAAGGTGTCATGACTATAATAAAGCATATAGCCAATAATGGGCAAATACATTCCCCAGATCACCAGGGGATGCGTCTTGGTCAGCATCTCGAGGTACTGGCTTTCAAATAATCTTGCCTGTCCTTTGTTCTTAATCTTTTCAAATTTCATGAATCCCAGTTTTAACGCGCAACAGTCACGGGAAAATGAATAAAACCCCTCTTATTTTACCCCGGCAGGTAGCCATGCCTATCTGCCGATTTCAGGCACAAAAATACAATCTTCACCTTAATTGGGATCTTTTTAGTTTTTAATTTATCCGTCAATATTGATGACCTCCAGTCTCCGCTACCGCCTGTAGTCGATCCGGAATGCCTTCAGGTCCGGCTGGTAAACCCGTTGCCGTTGCAGCTCATACTGATAAATAATATTGCCGGCATCCCGGAAAAAGGGATACCCTTCAGTTTCATATTCATATTTATCATCATTTAAAATACCGTCGCGGTTCACATACACCGTTCCGGTGAGCATAAACTCGATATTATGCTCAAAATCAACGATGTAAGCAGCATCCGTCAGGAAGCCGTAAGACCAGCCGGTTTTATTAAAGACCCGCATATGAGATGGCACATGGTGTCCGGTACCCTTAAAAAGGAAAAACTTCGTATAGCTGTCGAAGTATTCGGTAGTGTCATAAACGGGATCTGCGCTTTCAGAAGGGTATTCAGACATATACCGGTACAGGAACCGGTAATCCTGCGGGGCTAATTGGAAACGCTGCGCCGCCGGTACCGACTGCGGGAAGATCACCGATTGCAGCATCTGTTGCAGTTGCTGCAGCGGCAGGTTATTATGCTTCGTGAAATCCATCGGCTCAGATACCAGGTGCTCATTTTTGTCCATGTAGCCCGCGCCTATCCGGATGTTTCTGCTATAGTCGTAAGACAGCCGGCTGACGGCCGGCGGCTGACTGTACAGCGTCTTACCGTTTTTCACAAACCGGATGGCGCCGGTACGCCTGTTTTCTTCTTCAGACAACGGCATAAACCGCCGCACAATACGCACATCCTTATAACCTTTTTTCCACAGCCTTTCATGAATGGACTGCTGACCCACGAATTCGTACAAACGGTTATAGGCATCATTGTCGCTGATCAGGAAAATCCGTTTGATATAATGGTTGATCGATGGCAGCCCGTTTTTGGCCGTACTGTCCGTATGCACGGTTAATTGCCCGCTTCCGCTGCTGTCGGTCAGCATAGTGGTATTGCCATCCAGTCCGCGGACTTTGAGCGCCCTCATTTTCTCCAGCGCCAGCAGGGCGATGGGCAGCTTCACTGTACTGGCCGGGTTAAAATACTGGTCCGCGTCCACATGAAGATAGTAATGTGTGAAATGTGGCTGGTTATTGGCATCCCGGTCAATCTGGGTATAAATCAGCTGATACCGGAAAGAGTCAGGGTGTTGCAGCATATGTCGCAACAGCGGGGTAGCCTCGCGGTCGAACATGTTTTTCAGCAGGGTATCTGTACGGGGCTGTGCCTGTACCAGCGACAGGCTGCCGCAAAGCAACAACAGCAAACAGTGACGCATCATAGAGCAGCGATAGTGGTTCTGACTACCAAAATATAAAATTATCGGCTGGCAGTTAAGCGCTTCCTGATGTTTTCGTTAAAATTAGCCGGCGTAAGCCCGAAATGCATCCGGAGCAATTGTTCCAGTCCTGCATCGTTATTCCCGGCCATCAGCATCTTCAGCGCCTTCGGGACCCCGTGCCGGCGTATCACCTCCTCCAGCAATAAAGCATTGATCGTATACTTCAGGTTGATATCTCCCACGCTGACATTGTTTTTAAAAACCTGGTACAGGTCTTCCGCCGAATGGTCGGCAGCATATTTCTTCAGTACACCCAGACAGGTGGCATAAGATTCGCCCCAGCCACCGTCGGCATAATACGCCAGTCCTTCCTCCATGGCCCTGTTCCTTGGCTGGGAAAGAAATTTATCACAGTAGAAGTGGATAAGGTCATGTCCATACCAGGGACTACCCACCCCGCTCATAAAGATATTATTTTCCGTGTCTGCATCTCCCCGCTGCAGGTGGCTGGTGGTAGCATTATAATCCACTCCTTTCACCCGTAGCAGCTCCAGCGCATCGCTGCAATGGTAATAGTGCAGCTTTACCGGCTTTACGCCAAACCAGCCGGCCACCTCGGTGTTAAAACGATCGAAGCGCCGCGCCGCATTCATATCCAGCGTATAGGGATACAGGTAATGAATATTACCTACCTGCTGCTGCTTCCAGTCTTTGACCACATAGTCGCGGACCGGGTAAAAAACAAAGCGGTCCTGCCTGTCCCTGGCGATAACATTGTATATCATGCGAACCACCGGCTGATCGCCGGCCATCCCTACGAAACCCAGTTTAACCAGGTATTCCCCTTCCGCCCTGAGCTTTATTACATTCTGCAGTTGCGCCTTGTAGAAATTGGTGTCCCTGCTTTGGGCGCTGTTCTCCACTTTTACTATTTCTTCGAAGCCCATCCTGTCGCCCCTGAGGTACGCCGTGTCCATGTAAACGGAGGGCTGACCGGGATGGTCTTTATCTTTCAGAAATCCGTCCAGGCTTACCAGGAGCCTTGTTTTCAGGAGGCTGTCGGCCGGTAGCCTGGCCAATGGGGAGATGGTATAACGGGAAGATGACTGCGCTGTGGTTGCCAACGGCAGCACAAACAGCAGGCAAAGGGGCCATAAAAGGGATTTCATAACAGGTATTTATCTTCCTAAATTATACAAAAAAACCGCAGGAGCATCCTTATATTTGGTCAATCATACAACCAGAACAATACAAATCATGAAACTTGTAAGTTATTTAAGAGAGGAAACAGACCAGCTGGCCATCCTTGTCAACGGGCAGTTATACAACACCCAGGAACTGCATCCGGACCTGCCCAATAACATGGGAATGTTCCTGATGATGTGGGAAGACGTGATCGATGTGGCCCGCCAGGCTGATGCCAGCCTGAAAGCCGGCAAACATCCGGGCACCGCCAAAGGTATCCCGGTGGAGAGCGTACAGTTGCTGTCTCCTGTACCATTCCCTACTTCCTGCCGCGATGGTTATGCTTTCCGGCAACACGTGGCTGCCGCCCGGAGAAACCGTAAGGTAGAGATGATCCCCGAGTTTGATCAATATCCTATCTTTTATTTCACCAATCACAATGCTATCCAGGGCCCCGGCGATATTCACTGTATGCCGGACCATTTCGACAAGCTGGATTTTGAGCTGGAAGCAGCGATCGTGATCTGCAAAGCCGGCCGCAATATTACCGCAGCGGAAGCGGATGACTACATCGGGGGTTTTATGATCATGAACGATATGAGCGCCCGTACCCTGCAGATGGAAGAGATGAAACTCAACCTGGGACCCGCCAAGGGAAAAGACTTCAGCACCGTGATAGGTCCTATGCTGGTAACGCCGGACGAACTGGAAGAGTTCCTGGTTGCCGCCAAACCCGGGCATACCGGCAATAACTACAACCTGAAAATGACCTGTAAAGTCAATGGCATACAGGTCAGCGAAGGCAACATGGGCGATATGGACTGGACGTTTGCAGAGATCGTGGAACGTTGCGCTTATGGCGTCAACATTATGCCCGGCGATGTGATCGGCAGCGGCACCGTAGGTACCGGCTGTTTCCTGGAACTGAATGGCACCGGAAAACTCAATGATCCCAATTATACCGAACAATGGCTGCAACCGGGCGATGTGGTGGAAATGGAAATAGAAGGACTGGGCACGCTTACCAACACGATCGTTAAAGAGGACACCGACTTCTCTATACTGGCACTTAAGAAAAACGTATAGGCATGAAGGTAGTTCCGTCCGAAATTAAGACCAGCGAGCTGCAGGCTTATCTGCAGGGCGCCATAGCTCCACGTCCTATTTGTTTTGCCAGCACCATCAATGCGGATGGGCAGCCGAATTTATCGCCTTTCAGCTTCTTCAATATATTCGGTACCAATCCGCCAACGCTGATATTTTCACCATCCAGGCGCGTGCGTGACAACACCACCAAACACACGCTGGAAAATGTGTACACTACCCGCGAGGTGGTGATCAACGTGGTTACCTACAACATGGTTCAGCAAACATCACTGGCCAGCTGCGAATATCCCCCGGGCGTAGACGAATTCGTGAAGGCCGGCTTTACACCGGTGCCTTCAGAAAAAATAAAACCGCTTCGCGTAAAGGAAAGCCCGGTACAGATGGAATGCGTGGTGAAACAGATCATCGAAACCGGCAACCAGGGCGGCGCCGGCAACCTCGTGATCTGCGAACCGGTACTGATCCATATCAATGATGACATTTTCGATGCCAAAGGCCGGATAGACCCGCAAAAGATCGATCTGGTAGCCCGCATGGGCGGCGACTACTATTGCCGCGCCTCCGGTGATGCCGTCTTTGAAGTGCCCAAACCCAACACACAACTCGGCATAGGCGTAGATGCGTTACCGTTATCCATACGCAACAGCACGATCCTTAGTGGTAATGACCTGGGCAAACTCGGCAACGTACATGAAATGCCTTTTGTAGATCCGACATTTGAAGATCATCACCTGAAAAACATCATCCAGTATTACAGTCTTACACCGGATGAGATGGAGCGCGAGCTGCATCACTATGCTAAGCAGCTGCTGGAGGCGAACAAGGTAGGAGAGGCCTGGCAGGTATTGCTCAGCGCGTAGTTGCCCGCAAAGACGCAAAGCAGCAAAGAACGCAAAGGATATTTAAGCGAGCAAAGAAAACAAAGGGGCGAAGATCAGATTTGATCTTCGCCCCTTTGTTTTCTTATTTAGTCTTAAAAATCTTTGCGTTCTTTGCTGCTTTGCGTCTTTGCGGGCAACTACAGGACGTTTCCAAACACCTTTTTCAGGATATCAGTCGTTCTGGCGGCGGGATTGGCGCGGATCGCAGCTTCTTCCTTACCGATCTGGTCGAACAGTGCGTTCACTGCCATCGTGGTCACATAGTCCTGCAGGTTAGGGTTCACTTTATTGAACGTCGTCGGCAGTTTGTTGTATGTAGTCACGATGTCTGAATAGTAGCGGGTAGCGCTGGTGCTGTCAAGCGAACCTTTCACTACGGGAGAGAAAGCGGCTTTCAGCTGGTCAGTGGTTTTGCTTTTGAAAAATTCGGTAGCGGAATTATTGCCACCTTTTACCAGGTTGATCGCATCCGTGAGCGTCATTTGTTTGATGGCATTCACAAAGATGGGCGCAGCATATCCTACTGCTTTTTCCGCGGAGCGGTTGATCTGCAGGATAGCCTGGTCCACCTGTGGGCCTAAACCGATAGCGCGCAGGGTGTTACCGATTTTCACCGCATCAGGAGGCAATAACAATTTATACAGTTCATTACCAAAGAAGCCGTCCGTTTTATTGAGGTTGGCAATACCATTGGCAACACCTTTCGCCAGCGCTTCCTTAATGGCAGAACCAGCTTCATTTTCGGTGAAGCTGCCACCGCCGCCTTTAGTGGACGTAGCAGTAGTGTTTGTAGTGGTGGAGCTGGAATTTTTGAGCTTTTTCAGTTTGTTCAGCAATTGTGCCTGACTGGCGTGCATACAGCCAACGCCCAGGAGAACCAACAGTGTTTTTTTCAGCATAATGTTGTGATGATATGTATTAATGTTTCAAATATATAAAATTTATTCGTGTATCGTCAGCAGCGGAATGTGTGTCTGGTAGGCCAGTTTAGCAGTATTACTGCGTTTAAAGATCCGTTCAAACAGACCATGTTTTTTAGGAATGGTAAGAATCAGGTCGGCTTGTATGCTTTCCGCAAATTCCGTGATCCCCTGCACCACATCCGGGTTGTCCACAAAATGATATTCCGGCTTATAATCTTCCAGCAGCGTATCCAGCATCAGTGTTTCAAAAGGCGTATCTGTGGAGAAGTGCCTGCTTTCATGGTCTATGTTGATCACATGCAGCTCCGCATGAAATGCGGCCAGTAGCTTCTTCAGCGGGGCGATCGGCGTAGTATCGGCCACCTGGCGCAGATCGCAGGCAAATACAATCTTCGTAATGCCTTTAAAGGTTGCTTTTCCCGGAACGATCAGCACCGGGCAGGAGGTATGTTTCACCACGTCGATGGTATTGGAACCTACCAGTATCTCTTCCATTTTGCTGCCACCGGTGATGCCCATGATGATCAGCGCTGCTTCTTCCTGTTTTACCACATCGTCAATAGTAGCTGCCAGCAGTGTGTTGTCCGCCCTCGTCACGATGCTCACACCGGCGCCTGCCAGCGGCGCAAGCTCTTTCTGCATTTTGTCCAGTCCTTCCTGGGAAGCGATCCGCAGATCATCCGGATTGACCATCGGAATGGCGGTAGGCACATCCGGAATAGGAACAATCAGCTCATAGGCATGGTAAAGCACGATACGGTCAACATTTAGCCGTGGGGCCATCGCCAGCGCATAAGTAGCTGCATTATAGGCGGTATCAGAAAAATCAGTGGGTACAAGTATCGTTTTCATATGACTAATTTTAAGATACAGAAAAGCATTACTTAAAGTTAACGATGTGACACGGCATCTGAGCGCTTTCTGAAAGGGTATAGAAAATTTAATGCCGGAAATTTTTCACGCAAAGAAATCATAAGATCGCAGCGGGTTTTAAGATCGCAAAGGATCGAAGATCATATTATGTTCCTTTTTTATAAAAAGAAGACCACATTTTGTTGATCATATTAACATAAACTAATATAAACAACAAAATGTGGTCTTTTATTTCTTTGCGGGCTTACTATCCGCTAAAAGCTTATGGTCCTTTGCGTGACTATTTTTCCTGCTTCATTTGCGGAAAGAACAGTACGTCCTGGATGGACGGCTGGTTGGTCATCAGCATAGTCAGACGGTCGATACCAATACCGATACCGGAAGTAGGCGGCATGCCGTATTCCAGGGCACGGAGGAAATCGTAGTCGATGTACATGGCTTCATCATCGCCACGTTCCATGAGCTGCACCTGTTCTTCGAAGCGTTCGCGCTGGTCGATAGGATCGTTCAGCTCACTGTAGGCGTTGGCGATCTCTTTACCGTTGACAATCAGTTCAAAACGTTCTACCAGTCCGGCTTTGCTACGGTGTTTTTTTGTCAGCGGGCTCATTTCCACCGGGTAATCGGTGATAAAGGTTGGCTGCACGTAGTGGCCTTCGCATTTTTCGCCAAAGATCTCATCGATCAGTTTGGCTTTACCGAATTTGGCGTCTACATGGATGCCCAGTTGTTTGCACACCTCGCGGAGCTGTGCTTCGTCCATGCCGGTGATATCGAAGCCGGTATGTTCTTTAATCGCGTCGTACATAGGCACGCGGCGGAAGGGCGCTTTGAAGTCAATAGTTTTATCGCCCACCTGTACTTCCGTAGTACCATGCAGCGCTACGGCTACTTTTTCGAGCAGCGTTTCGGTGGTGCGCATCATCCATTCGTAGTCCTTGTAGGCGGCGTACATCTCCATTACGGTAAATTCCGGGTTATGGGTACGGTCCATGCCTTCGTTACGGAAGTCTTTCGCAAATTCGTATACCCCTTCAAACCCGCCAACGATCAGGCGTTTCAGGTATAATTCGTTCGCAATACGCAGGTACAGCGGCATATCCAGCGCGTTGTGATGTGTTACGAACGGGCGGGCGGTAGCACCGCCAGGGATAGGCTGCAGGATGGGCGTTTCCACTTCCAGGTAACCCAGGTTATTATAAAAATCGCGGATGGTCTGGAGGATTCTGGTCCTTTTTACGAACACGTCTTTCACTTCCGGGTTGATCACCAGGTCCACATAACGCTGACGGTATTTGAATTCCGGATCGGTCACCTCGTCAAACACCTGTCCTTCTACGGATTTCACGATCGGCAGCGGACGCAGGGATTTGGACAGTATGCTCACTTCCCTTGCGTGAATGGAGGTAGCACCGGTTTTGGTGATAAAGGCATAGCCTTTTACGCCGATGATATCGCCGATATCCATCAGTTTCTTGAAAACAACATCGTACGCGGTCTTGTCTTCACCGGGACAGATGTCGTCGCGGCGTACATACAGCTGGATACGGCCAGCCTTGTCCTGGAGTTCCACAAAAGCGGCCTTGCCCATATCACGAACGCTCATGATACGACCTGCCAGGCATACATCCTGGAATTGCTCCTTAGTGGCTTCCGAATAGTTCTCTTTTATGTTAACGGAAGTATCATTGACCGGGTATTCTGCCGCAGGGTAGGGGTCGATGCCCAGTTTTTGCAGCTCCTGTAATTTTTCCCGGCGTATAATCTCTTGCTCAGATAATTGTGTCATGTGATTATTTGTAAATGCCAAATGGAGTGCAAAAATAACTGATTATGGGGACAATCTTACGGAAAAGGGCTGTAAGACTACAGCCCTCTTATTTTTTGACCATATCCTATGAAAACCGGCTTAAAGGTAGCCTGTTCTACTGCTATAAACAGTGGGGATTTAGGGATTGCTGTTAACTATTGCGTAAATGGCGTTTCCCGGCGGATAAATGGCGCCGGCAGACCGGCCGTTTATGGATTTGTTGAGGGGTATTTTTGAGTTATGCTTATTTTCGCCCGCCAACATCAACAAAAATCAACTGTCTATTATGAGAAGCTTATCATGGTTTACACCCGCCTGCCTGGGCAGCGCCGCCATGTTACTGGCTGCCGCGCCGCGTTTACAGGCACAGCAGCAGGATGTTACCTTTGAACAGGCGTTCAGAGGCCAGACCACCGATATTACCCAACCTTTGCCGGTCCTGAAAGGCTGGGCAGACGCTGACCATTACCTGGAAATGCGCGTTCTTCCCGCATCCGGCCGTTTTCAGGCCATGAAAGTGGACGCCCGCACCGGCGCCGCCACCGTATACACCGCACCGGTAGATGGCCCCAGCGTGGAAGTACGCGACCGGGACATTTTCTACAAAGCTGCCGACGGCAGCAATATCCGCTTGACGAACGACACCCTGGTAGAAAAGAACCCCACCCTTTCGCCGGACGGAAAACATGTGGCCTTTACCCGCAATAATGACCTGTATAGCGTGGAAATAACCTCCAAAAAGGAAACCCGCTATACCAGCGACGGAACAGACGTGATCTACAACGGATGGTCTTCCTGGGTGTACTTTGAAGAAATCCTCGGTCGCCCCACCCGCTACCGCGCCTTCTGGTGGAGCCCCGACAGTAAACAGATCGCCTATATGCACTTTGACGACACCAAAGTGCCCGTATTCCCCATCTACAGCGAAAGAGGACAACATGGCTATCTCGAAAACACCCGCTATCCCAAAGCCGGCGACCCTAACCCGGCGGTAAAAGTAGGCGTAGTGCCTGTAGAAGGTGGCAGCACCGTGTGGGCCGACTTCAACGAAAACGACGATCAATACTTCGGTATGCCCTTCTGGACGGCCGACAGCAAACAACTCTGGATGCAGTGGATGCCCCGCGGCCAGGACAACCTGAAGATATACAGCATCGATCCGAAAACCGGCGCCAAAAAAGAAATCTACAGCGAAACCCAAAAAACATGGATCGACTGGTTTGATGCCGTTCCTTTCCTGCAAAACAACCAGGGCTTCCTGCTGCAGAGCGATAAAACCGGCTGGTCGCATCTCTATCTTCATAACATGGACGGCTCGCTGAAAAAACAGCTGACCAGCGGCAACTGGACCGTAAAAGACGTGGTATGCACCGACGAAAAAAATCAGCTGATCTACTTTACCGCCCGTAAAGAAGCCTCCACCAGGTTTGATCTGTATAAAGTAAGCATGAAAACGGGCGCTATTACCCGCCTGACCTTCGGCAACTATAACCATGTGATCAGCATGGCGCCTGGTGGCAAATATTTCATTACCACCTACTCCAACCTGCAAACCCCTGAGCGTATGGCGCTGCTGGACAATAACGGCAAGGTGGTCCGCGAACTCGGTAACGCCAAAGGCAGCAAATTTGATCAGTACAATCTGACCAAAACGGAACTGACGACATACAAAACGCGGGACGGACTGGTACTGCCCATGACCATCATCCTGCCGGTTCACCTGCAACCCGGCAAAAAATACCCGGTCCTGATCAGTATCTATGGCGGTCCTAATGCAGGCACCGTTTATGATACCTGGAAATTCAGCCCCGCTTCCCAGTGGTGGTCACAGGAAGGTGTTATACAGGTAGCCATCGACAACCGCAGCAGCGGCCACCTGGGCAAAATAGGGATGAACTACATCCATCGCCAGCTGGGCAAATATGAAATTGAAGATTATATGGATGCCGCCATGTGGCTGCGCACACAACCCTGGGCTGATCCGTCCAAAATATGCATGACCGGCGGCAGCTTTGGCGGTTATATGACCGATATGGCCCTGACCTATGGCTCCGATGTATTTACCCACGGGATGGCCAACTACGCCGTTACCGACTGGCAACTGTACGACAGCCACTATACAGAACGCTACATGGATACGCCGGCCGAGAACCCTGAAGGCTACAAAATCACTTCCGTGATGACATACGCCGACCGGTACAAAGGCCTGCTCCGTATGGCCCATGGTACAATGGACGATAACGTGCATATGCAGCATGTAATTCAGCTGGCAGACAAACTGCAAAGCCTGAACAAACATTTTGAATTTATGCTGTATCCCGGCGAACGCCACGGATGGAGAGGACCAAATGCAAAACACGCTTCCTCAGAAACGGCACGGTTCATCTATAACTACCTGCTGGACAAGCCTTTACCAGCACAGTTCTCTGCCAAATAACCGACCTGCGGTCATCATATACGAGGTCCCGGAAAAATATCTGCATGATATCCTTTCCGGGACCTCATTTTTTTTGCTATAAAGGAGTGAAAATAAACGCACAAAAGATAAGATTACGACATCACAGGTGATAAGAATAAACAGGACCAAAGTAAATAGGACCAAAAAATCTTTATGGGTTAAAACGGAATGAATTGATTGTCTGGTAAAGGGAATCGGTGTTAGAGAAGATTTCAGGTTTTAGGAGAAAGAAACAGGGCTGCAAGACTACAGCCCCGAAAAATTTTAACCATATCTTTATTGAAAAACCTAACCCAAAGGTGGGCGTTTTTCAGATTAGACGTCGCGCCATTTTTGTGAATGATATATTTTTTTCGGGGAACGTGGCAAAAAAGACGGTGAACGCATATTGCAGTTAAACGATTGCGATTTAATTATAATGTATCTGATTTTGATATATAAACTTGACTATCATACACTTATGTTAGAAAGACCTTCAATTTAAGGATAAAACCGGCCAGATGGGGTGCAGCGATATTGCAGGTAACCGCATGAAACGGGAAGGTAAACGTAAAAATGATGAGTGGTTTCGCGTAAGATGAAAGGAGGGCAGTTACATTAAAAAGAAAAACATTAACAAAAATGATAAAACGTATATTTTATTATAAATCATCTGTAACACGAGGTAGGGAAATAAAAAAAGGGTGGTAAGAATACCGCCCTTGTAATAATTTTAACCATATCCTATGAAAAACCTAAAACAAAGATATACTGATGAATTTAGTCTCAGGCTTCCATTTCCGTGAACGCTGTAATATTGTTCGTGAAAAGTGAATAATGGTAAATATGCTATTATATTAAATAAATTGCAATATTATAAATATATAGAATTATTATTTATAAATATGTATAAACACCTACTGAACAATAAATAACGTAGATTTAACGCAAGTTGAATTGAATTTTTTCTTGATTTGAAGGACGGTATCCTGATAACTTTAAGCGTTTACCCTTTAAATGGGCGCGTTGACGGACCGTATCCGTACGTTTAGCTCACCGCAGTTCAGGCGATCCGCTGGCCATTTTGAACTGGTTTGCCCGGTTGCAGGAGGGTAACTTCCTTATCATCGCCCACTACGCCTAACACCAGGCATTCGGAGATAAAATTGGCGATTTGTTTTGGGGGGAAATTTACGACGGCGATAATCTGCTTACCGATCAGCTCTTCTTTCTGATATAGCCGGGTGATTTGTGCAGAAGACCTTTTCCGGCCAATTTCCGGACCGAAATCTATCAACAGCTGATAGGCCGGGTTACGTGCCTTGGGAAAATCATTCGCCTCGATAATGGTGCCTATTCTCATTTCTATTTTCTCAAAATCCTGCCAGTTGATCAAATCCATTTTATACTCGTTTTATTTAAAAATAACGGACTGCGGCCAAAAAAGCAAAAGCGTACATCAGTTTGTGAAGAACGGTCGGACAACGTGTTGAATTGCACCCACAAAAGCTCACTCTGGCATAGTTATTGTTTTTAATATTACAAATTTTAGGTTAAAAAATAGGTTAAAGCGAAAGAACCCCACCTGCAGAGGTGGGGTTCTTTCGTTATATACGTTCCGGAAGCGGGCTATTGCATGGACAGGCTGTCCTGTACGGTGATAGGGCCGCTTACATTGATAATCTTTCTGTCGGTAAAGTCTTCGTTGGCAATCAAACCCCAGCCATGCAGCGAATCGGTGGGGGTTTTTATAAATACTTCCTTGGTGGAATAGAATACTTTTTTCTTCGGGTCCCAGTTTAGCTCATCCGTTTTCAGCCGGTCACCTTTTTTATTCACCACCACCACATTTTTAGACAGGAATATAGCGCCTTCGTCTTCCATATAGCGGCCGGTATCTGCGGTGAGGGTGCTTTCCACGCCCAGTGTGTCATTAAACATGAGCACTTTCAGCCCCTGTTTGAATTTCACATACGACGGCTTGTCCAGGCTACGTTCCATGGCGGGAGCCGTCAGCTTGGCATTAACCTTACCACGTTGACTGAAGATGGCCTCGATATTGGTACCGTTTTCCACTGCTGCTTTCTTGGAATCAAAATCCATGACCGCCTGGATATCATTTTCGCAGGCAACCGCTGTCAGCGCAATACACAGATATATGAGTTTCTTCCCGATCATACGGTCAGGCTTAATCGTATTTCTTCTTGATAAACCATCTGTCGCTCAGGGTAAAGCCTAAGGACACCCGGTAGGTATTTTCTTTCAGAGCAGTGTTATTGCTGCCACGGTGGGCCACATCGAAAGCGATGTTGACCATGCTGTACTGGTTGGAGTAGGGCATACGGCGAACCGGTAATCCGGCGCCTATAGTAAAGCCCATCATATTCATGTCCTGACCACCCAGTTTCAGATAGTCGAGGCCGTAGTAAGCACCCAGGCGGTAAGCCACCCGGTTCCAGTAGCCGCTGAGGGCAGTGGCGTTGGGAACGAACTGACCACCGATCGACACTTTCCAGGAGTTCTGGAGGGAATCGGCCTGCTCATATTTTCTGAAATTGCTCCACTGCGTGGTATTGAAGTCCATACCGATCTGCCATTTATCCAGTTTGCGCAGGATAAAACCAGCACCAAAGTCCTGCGGATACACAACGGTACCTTTAGGGCCTTTTTCGGATTTTATAGAATCGAGAGAGGTAAAGTCGCCGGTGGAGGCATTATATATCAGGCTTTCGCTCAGGGTTTCCTGGCGTACCGTCATATCCTGTTTCAGGCTTCCGGAAGCACCCAGCGTCAGGTCCATTTCTTTGGTCAGTTTGGCTTTATACTGAACACCTACCTTGTAGAAGAAGCTGCTGTAGCTGATGCGGGACATATGCCGTGAAGCGTTGATATCGCTTACAGGATAGATCACGCGGGTATTGTTTTCGATGTTTCCAAACAGATAACCCAGGTTTACACCAATACTGAAATTACCGATGCCTACGCCGGTACCTGCATACAACTGATACAAACCGCCACTGCCCTGGTAACGGTGGGCAACGGGCAGTTTCAGGGTATCATAAAAAATCTGGTCTTTGGATTCCTGGATGTTGTAAGACACCCGGGTTACCGGGCGCAGACCAAGGTTCAGGCCCCATTTTTTACGGATGGGAATACCCACCTGCAGATAGGAAAGCGTACCAAAACCGGAGCTGAAGCTGGCATTTTTATCGGAGATAGACCGGGCGCCGGCTTCCACACCTATGTCGAAAGTGGTGAGCAGCAGGTTGGAATAGCTGGCCGGATTGATAAAGTTAACAGATGTAGGATCACCATACGCCTGAGAAACGCCCCCCATACCACGGTTGACCGTATTCTGGTTGTTGTTCAGATCGCCTAAACCGTAACGCGAGTAGGGTGAATTATCCTGTGCTGTAGCATTATTTGCCACCAGGAAAAACCCAACCAGGAAGCAAAGAATACTGACTTTTGTCCAATGCATTTCGTATCAGAATTGAATTTAAACCCTTGTCCAGTGAAAATTATGGGTCTGCAAATATCTACTTTTTAAGGCGGGAAGCAAAAAAATCCAAAATCAGCCCTGTTAAAAGCGCGTTAAAGTTGAGCGCCTCGAACGCCGAAAGTAGCGACAGGCCGCCGTTTCCCGTCAAAAATATATTTTTTTGGCAATATTTTACGGCAGGTTTTCAGCCTGGGAAAAGTTTACAGGTCCCCGGCAGACAGGTTTCTGAAATGACCGTTTAGTTTTACCCGTTCTTTCAGCCGTTCCATTTCTGCCATCATAGGAATTACCTTATGAAGATGGCGTTTGAGGTATTCCAGTCGCTGCAGCTCATAAAAAAGATGCAGCAGTTCATATTCCTCTGTGAGCGACAGGCCGGCATGGTGGGCGAGGTCGTAGGCGGTAAGGCGGGCATCTTCTTTGGGAAATTTTTTATGTACCTGCAGGATAGCATGCAGCTCCCGGATACCGTGCAATACTTCGTCCAGCAGGCGGGCATTGCTTCCCGCATGGTTCTCCGGATAGTTGACGATTGCGCCGGCATATAATTTATCAGGAATGTCACCGATATGTTCCAGGGTCCTGAAAACGCTGGTACCGCGGGTTACCAGGTCCATTTCGCCGTTGTCGTATAATTTTTCTACTTTTTCTATGGTCACCAGCGTTCCATATTCCATTATTTTTTTGTCAATTACAGCCGGAATTCCAAAAGGCTTATTTTCGGCCACGCATTCCCGGGCCAATTGTTTATACCGGGGTTCAAATACGTGGAGATTCAGCTGTTCTCCGGGATACACCACAATACCAAGGGGAAATATGGATATAAAATTTGTCATTTTTTGGGTCAGAGTTTAAGCTAAAGATAAAAAAAACGGCCCGCATAACGGGCGCAGAATCTGCTTATTAGCATCACCGCTATCTATATATTAAATAAAAGGAATACCTTTATAGACAACATTATTACTCATTCGCAGACATGTTAGCAACCACATCCACGATATCGTTGTTGATTTCTACCTATAATTGGCCAGCTGCCCTTGCCTTATGCCTGAATAGTATCAAATCACAAACCATCCTGCCCAACGAGGTGATCATCGCTGATGATGGTTCCCGGGAAGACACCCGTGAGCTGATCAACAGCATCCGGAACGACTTTCCGGTGCCGCTTATTCATGTATGGCAGGAGGACAAAGGGTTCCGGTTGGCACAAATCAGAAACAAAGGTATCGCCCAGTCCACTTCGGAGTATATTATCCAGATAGACGGAGACCTTATCCTGGACAAACACTTTGTGGAAGACCACCGTAACCTGGCAGAACCGGGGTATTTTATCACCGGCAGCCGGGCATTATTGTCGTCCAGCGTTACTGACAGGTTGCTGCAGGCGCATGAGATCAATATTAATTACCGGGCTACTCCTTTCAGTCACCTGTTCAACGCATTACGGTTTCCGGCGCTCAGCCGCTTCCTGTCTAAACGTTATAAAGTGGGCGGCAGGCATAAATATTATGTTAAAGGTTGCAATATGTCCTTCTGGAAAAAGGATCTCCTGACTGTCAACGGCTATGATGAAAACTTCACCGGATGGGGCATGGAGGACAACGATATTGCGGTGAGACTGCTGAATGCCGGTGTCCAGAAAAAATTCATCAAGATGGGGGGCGTCGCCTATCACCTTTATCACCGCGAAAATTCCCGTGGCAAACATCAGGAGAACATGATCCTGGTAAAGGCCGCTGTTAGCAGTAAAAAGATAAAAGCAGACAAGGGCATACTGGAATACCTGATCAACTAAAGACTTTGAGCATGTACCAGCAATATATGGATGGACTTCTGCGTGGAGAGATAAAAGCGCTGGCCCGTTGTATTTCCCTTGTGGAGAATGAAGCTCCTGGTTATGAAATGCTGCTGGAGCAGTTGCCGGACAACAATCAGACGAAAGTAGTGGGGATCACCGGTCCTCCCGGCGCTGGCAAAAGCACCCTCGTTAATGCACTGATCACCCATCTGCTGGCATCCGGTAAAAAAATAGCCATTATCGCCGTAGACCCCTCTTCCCCTTTCAATTTCGGCGCCTTACTGGGCGACAGGATCCGGATGGCGCAACATTTCGGAGATCCCAACGTATATATCCGTTCCATGGCCAGCCGCGGCGCACTCGGCGGGCTGAGTCCCAAAATCATTGAAGTCAGTGATTTGATTAAAGCCGCCGGCTTCGATTATCTCTTCATTGAAACGGTGGGCGTAGGCCAGAGTGAAGTGGAAATCGCCGGTATTGCCGATACCACTGTTGTAGTAGTGGTGCCGGAAGCAGGCGATGAAATACAGACCATGAAAGCGGGGCTGATGGAGATCGCGGATATTTTTGTGGTCAACAAAGCAGACCGCGACAACGCGGACAGCTTTGTAAAAAACCTGCGCCTGCTGGCGCACAGCAAACAACAGGCGCATTGGGAAATACCTGTTGTCAAATCCATTGCCACCCAACAGGAAGGCATAAACGAAATTACAGCAGCTATTCTGCGGCATCATCAGGCCGTACAACACCAGCATCAGCGGCGTTCCCTGCTGCTCGCTGAGAAAGCCTACCAGCTTATACAGCATCGACGTATGCATGATATCAGTAAAAAAATATTACAGGCTGAAATACAATCCCATATAACGCAACAATCATTTAACCTGTATCGGTACGTATCAGAAAAGGCAGGTAGTTAAATTTTATTATCTTTGCGCCATGCGGACAACCTCATTCGGCATATCCATCGCTTACGCAGTGTTCAACTACGGCCTCTGATCCTGAGGCTGCGGGCTTCTGTTGTCCCAACCCTTCCCTTCACAAATTTTATTTTTCACGTATAAATCTGGTTATTATGGCTTGGTTATTCCTGCTTATTGGCGGACTGTTTGAAGTGGGCTTTACGGTTTCACTGAAGTACTCTGAGAATTTTTCAAAGCTGTGGCCTTCAGTGAGCTTTTTCATCTGTATTACGCTCAGTTTCTTTTTCCTGAACAAAGCGATCAACAACGGACTGCCGATTGGCACATCCTACGCGGTATGGACAGGTATTGGCGCTGCTGGTACTGCCATTGCAGGTATGCTCTTTTTTAAGGAACCAGCGGCCATGTGGCGTATATTCTTTCTCGTGATGTTGATCGGTTCTATTGCAGGCCTGAAGGCTGTTTCCGGAGGCGAGTAATTTTTTATGGCAGGGCGCCCGCATCAGGCGGTGCGCCTTGTTTTTATCAGCGGCCATGACACGGCAAAAGCGATGATGGCCGCTCCGGCCACCGGCGCCGCTGCCGGCAGGCAATGCGTCAATTCCAGCATCAATACAATGGCAGAGAGCCATGCTCTTGTAACACCGGCAAACAGTGCTCCCATACCTATCAGCGAAGCCATGACCGGATTGATCACCACCCCGGGGCACATGAACTGAGCCGCTACCGCGAGGAGCAGTCCTATAGCGCCTCCCATGATCAGCAGGGGAGTGATGGTTGTCCCTGTATTATTCCCGCTCATAAAGAACAGCCACGCAATCAGTTTTACCACCCCTGCTACGAACAACAGTTGTAAGGTCACATGCGCCTGCAAGAGGTAACTGCCGTAGACTTCACCGTTGCCCAGGCTTTCAGGCGCCAGATACCCCAGCACCCCCACAGGGACAGCAAACAGCACCAGCCACCAGGGATGGCGCTGCCGCAGGCGTTCCGCCAGCCGTGCCAGGCCACGGGAAGCCCGGATGATACCGGCGGCCATCAGGCCAATGATCAGTCCCAGTACCAGGTACACCAGAAAAGCTTTGATATTCAGTTCCGGGCCGGGCCCCATTGTAAAGAAAGGTTCTATACTGTACATGCCATACCGGGCGAGGGCTCCCGCCAGGATACCGGCCAGGACGGGCAGTACGGTGAGCAGTGACCAGCTGCCGAGCCATAGTTCCAGCGCCAGCAGCAATGCCGACACCGGCGCTCCAAAGTACCAGGCTACGCCTGAAGCGGCGCCGGCCACCAGCATTATGCGGGCTTCCGCAGCGGAGATCCGCAGCTTTTGCCCGGCCTGCAGGGCAAAAGCGCCGGCGGCGAGCATAACGGGTCCTTCTGTGCCTACCGGCGCCCCGGTGCCGATGTTTACCGCCAGTGCCGGCAGTTTCCATACAGGAATGCCCTTCCTGGTCAGCAACAAAGATACCCCGGCGCCGAGTAACGGGATCAGCAGCAACCAGATGCCGGCCTCACTCTCTGCCGGATTAGCTATGTCTGCTACCGGTTTTCCAAAGAAGGTAACGTTGGTAATGATGCGGATAAGCCACAGCAGGGCCATTCCGAGGCCGGCTGTGAGTAATCCCGCAGCGGCGCCCAGGGCCGTGAGGTAGCCAATACATCGTAAATAGCCCTCCGGGGGAACTATTTCAAAATTTTCTTTGTCTCCGGATAGTACAGAGTTGATACCAAGACCGTTTTTATATAGAAGTGTCAGGATGTTTTTCATTTTGCCAGTTCAAATACCTGGTTAGCAGGTAATCAAAACTATACAGTTCGCCGGAAAATCTCAAATTAATTCAAACCCATATATCTGCCGCAGGCGGATAAGGTACCGCAAATAAAAAAAGTTATTGCAATTGCATTAAGTTGCAATTGAATAGGAATCCTTACTATATTTGCATATGACCATTATCTAAATGCAGTAGTTACAAAACGTAAGTACGATATGATTAACGCAGCTGAGCGGTCATCAATGATTCCAGAGCCCCAGAGCACTTCCGTTGATGCGCAGGTGTTGATTAAGATCAAACGCATGATGCTGTTCACGCAAGAGGACGAGCAATATCTGACGATGGCGGGAGCCATACTGGCGCCTCATGCCGAAGAGATATTGAACCGGTGGTATGAGCGTATTGTCAATAACAATTATCTGTCACATTATTTCACCAACAGCGGATCGCCGGACCTGGATTATCTGAACGGCCTCCGTCCGCATTTTAAGGCCTGGATCACCGCCTTATGTGACCGGGGCGACAGTCACCGGTGGTGGGAATTTGAAGAGCGTATTGCGCGGCAGCTGCAGCTCAGGCATGTGCCACTAGATGACTTGCATGCAATATCGCCGGTATATCTGCGGTACATGACAACTTTCGTATTCCCGGTAAGTGAAGCTGGCCGTTATTTTATTGATCATGCAGGATATGATGCTACTGAAACCGCCGCTATGCACCAGGCGTGGTTTAAAGCAGTGAGTCTGAGCGCCTTATTATGGATTTATCCCGAAGGACAGCCGGCGCCTTTCTGACAGTCACCAACACCCCAAAACTATATTTATGGAAGTCGCCGTATACAAGGCATGTGCAAAAAAGCGAAAAGGAGGCATTCTTCATTTTGATATTATTGTGCCACCGGAAACGGCTTTTACCGCCGTGCTGGCCTATGGAAGCGCCTTTCTGCAGACGCGCCTCCAGGAGGACCTGCCGGTCAGCAGCAGGGACTGCCGTTTTTGTTACACCACAGAAACCGTTCCCCGCTGGGAATCACAGATAGCCGTACAAGGATACTATATCCACGAATCTCAAGGATGTCACTAATATGCTATTTACAAGCAGCCTTTATTATTGTACCTTGCCCCGCTAATTAAGGACAGTAGTAAATATGGGGAAAGTTTCCACATTCAGCCCCGCGCAGCAGGCAGAAAACACACCAAGCAAAATTGTGGTTGCCCTTGAGCGCTTATCAGAGGCTTTCAGGGTGCTCCTTTGGCAGGAGGCCACACAATATGGGTTGAGTCCCATACAGATTCAGGTACTGACGTTTTTGCTCCATTATCCGGAGGAGCAACGTACAGTAACCTCGTTAGCGTTGTATTTCAACATGACCAAAGCCACCATCAGCGACGCTGTGAAATCGCTGGAACAAAAAAATTACCTGGTAAGAAAGCCAAGCCAGACAGACACCCGGAGCCACTCTCTGCACCTGTTGAAGGAAGGACGTGCCATCGCCAAAAAGGTGGAGCATTTCGCCGCGCCGATGCAGGAAGCCGTAGCAGCCAGTCCTGCCAAAGAACAGGGCGTACTGCTGGAGCAACTGATGCAGCTGATCTACCAACTGAACCAACAGGAGGTGATCACGCACCAGCCGATGTGTTTTAACTGCGAGCATTATGCCAGCGGCAGAAAAGGCCCTTACTGCGAAGAACTGGGTATTTCCCTGAAGCAGGGTAACCTGCGGGTGGATTGTCCGGTATTTGAAGCTAAAGGCTAGGCCAACGATTCAGCGCTTGTCCGGTGTGAGTGTTTTGTCATGTTTTCGGGAGATGCCAACTATTTTTCCTGCTTTCAGCAGAACGCTCCTCCGGGGGCCTGTCAGGGTTGTGCCCGCGGCAACTGCAGCGTCATTTCATTATCTCCGGCAAGAAACCCCAGTTTTTCGTAAAGCAGCCGTCCGTCTTTACTGGCATGCAGGCTTAATTTACCCGTGTTACGATCCTTTGCCTCTGTGATGAGCCTTTCCATTAAGGCTCTGGCAATGCCTTGCCCGCGATAAGCCGGAAGCGTGTATACGTTGAGGATATAGGCCACCTGGCCGTCGAGGTTGTGGTACAGGGGAGGCTGATTATAAAATACGATACCCGCACTGGCTATTATCTGGCCATGATGTTCCGCAAACATGTTAACAAAATCTCCTTTAGGCAGATGCTCCCGGAGGTAGGCAGCAATTTTTTCCTGGAGCAATACATCGCGGGAAGTGTCCGGCTGCGGGTACATCTCATTAAGAAACCGAAGACGCAATGATACCACTTGTGGAATATCCCGGATATCCGCTTTGCGATAGGTGATCATAGTGACAAACAAAAAGGGGGGTTAATAACATAACATACGGCAACGGAAGCTATCAGGATGCTTCCCGGTTGCTTTTCCACCAGCGGAAAGCCAGCAGGCCGATGATCGCCAGCGGCGTAAACGCCAGCATCAGAATACCATTGTTCAATCCCTTTGCAGGGCCTTCTCCCAACTGCTGTGCTGTTTTGGTGCAAAGCGAACATTGCGCCATCAGCGGCGAACTCATTACTGTCAGCAGAACGGTCAGCAGAAACAAACACAGCTTATTCATATCGGCAAATTTTAATCTAACAAAATTAGGTCATCTAATGGAAAAATAGCTTCGCAAATGTATCAATGGTAATATGGAGAAATCATGATATACACAATCACACCGGTGACAGCCACATAGAACCAAATAGGCCAGGTAATACGGGCAATTTTACGATGGCGCGGAATATCATTCTGGAAACCTCGCAGCAGCGTAAACAATACCAGCGGCACGATGATAGCGGCCAGTACAATGTGGGTGAGCAGCAGGAAATAATATACATAGCGGATGCCTCCCAGCGTAGCCTTTTCAGCAGCGTCCACGATACCGTTATGGTCCACATCGCCGAAGCGGGTTTCAGATGCGAGCGAGTGGTAAGTAACGTATGACAACAGGAAAATAACGGACAGTCCCACCGCAATGAGGTTGGTGGTTTTGTGCGCTTTTACATGCTGATTCTTGATAAAATAGAGGCTGGCCACCAGCAACACCGCTGTGGCGGAATTGAGGATAGCGTGGAACAGGGGAAGGACTTTAATATCAAAGCCGGGATGAAAATCAGGCTTCGGCAGGAAAAACAGCAATGCCACCAGTGCAGGGATCACGATAGAGACGATGGCAATAGGTGTGTTTAGATTTTTATTCTTTAGTTCCATAATATGTTCCGGATATGCGAAAGGTGGAAAAAGAAAGGTGACAACCCTTTCTTTTATCCACCTTTCACGAATACTTTATAATTAAATCAGCTGAAGTTTTTAAACAGCCCTTTGAAGAATTTCCAGAATCCCGGGCGGCGCCTGTCTTTTTCAAGATACAGGGTAGCGATGTCTGTTGCGCATTGTTTGATGGCGTTGGAATCGAGCCCGTTGTAATATCCTCTGATATGCCTGTTTTTATCTATCAGCACCAGCTTTTCTGTGTGAACGAAATCATCCGGCCCGCCGTTGCCTTCTGTTACAGAAACGAAGTAATCGTGTCTGGCGAGGTCGTAGATTTCTTTTTTATCGCCGGTCAGCAGCCACCAGTTGTCCGGATTTACTTTATAGTCGTATCCGTATTTCCGCAGCTTCTGTACGGAGTCTCTGACAGGGTCTACCGAGAAAGAGAGGATCTGGAGCAGCGTATCGGTTTTGCCGTAAGCGTTCTGGATCTTTCTCAGATTTTTCGTCAGGGTAGGGCAGATAGAGGGGCAGGAAGTAAAAAAGAAATCTACCAGGATCACTTTACCTTCCATATCCTTCAGGCTTACTTCTTGTCCCAGCTGGTTGGTCATTTTAAAATCCCTGATCTGATGGAAAACGGTGTCGTAAGTGGTTTTACCATTCTTAACGATCGTGTCCACTCTTTCGGGGATGTAATACTTTGGAATGGGTATTACATTTTTCCCGTAATGATCTACAATCAGGTAACCTGTCAGCGGTACCAATATAGCCAATGCAACTCCTAATATAGCCCTGCGTGAGATGACGCTGAAATTTAATAGTCAAAAAACTTAGTGATGTCCGTGTTGTCCTTCTGCCGGTGCTTTTACCGCTTCTATCGGCGTACCTGGTTTCAGGTCCCTGTTCATGTTTTTCCAGGAGTTACCTTCATAAAGGAAAGCGATAATGAACCAGACGAAGAGCAGCAAAGGAAGCAGGACGGTGTAGATCAGGTTTTTGATTTCGCTGCCGAGGTGCATGAACTCAGAAACGATGTAAAACGCCTTCAATACTGTCAGTATGACGAATACGCCGTTCAGCACTACTCTGCTGGGGAAACCTGTTTCCAGGTGTAAAAACGCCAGACCAACTTCTACCATGGTGATAGCCAGGAGGATCCAGAACGTTTTCCAGATCTTTTTGGTAGATGAATCATGATGTGCATGTCCTTCTGCAGTATGCGTATGCTCCATTCCTATTGAGATTAAATAAATTCTAAAATGCGATAATTCAAATTACAAACCTTGTATTCGTTGCAGCCGATATTTACCAGATCAGAGCAGGTAGAAGCAGGTGAATACGAATACCCAAACCAGATCTACAAAGTGCCAGTAAAGGCCTACTTTTTCTACCATTTCGTAGTGACCTCTTTCTTCGTAAGTACCTTTCAGTACGTTAGCGAGGATGACGATGTTCAGTACCACGCCGGAAGTTACGTGTAAGCCGTGGAAGCCGGTGATGGTAAAGAAGAAGTTGGTGAAGTTGGTAGAAGCCAGTGTACCGTCAACGTTGTGGAAAGGGTTGCGGCCCCACCATGCGCCTTCGTGGAACAGGTGTGTCCATTCCCAGGCCTGGCAGGCCAGGAAGCAGGCGCCACCGATGATGGTCCAGGTCAGCCATTTGGCAACAGCTTTTTTATCTCTCATGTGACCGGCATGAACGGCCAGTACCATGGTTACAGAGCTCATAATGAGGATAAAGGTCATCAAGCTCACGAATACCAGCGGTAAGTTGGCATGTCCCATACCCGGGAAAGAGCGGAAAACCTCGTTCGGATCAGGCCAGGAAGTGCTGGAGAAGCGAATAGTTCCGTAAGAAATCAGTAATGCTCCGAAAGTGAAGGCATCTGATATCAGGAAGTACCACATCATCAACTTGCCATAGCTCACATTAAAGGGAGAGTATCCTCCGTCCCACCATTTTTTCTTCGCTGTAACTGCTGTGTCCATTGTTAGTTTTATAAAATTTTACAAAGTTTATCTCGCGATACTTAAAAAAATCAACAGGTAGATCCACAGCACATCCACAAAATGCCAATAGGTAGCGGCAACTTCGATGGGTACTGGGGAGTAGGTACGAATGCGGGTCCGGTAGGCTCTCGCAAACATGATGAGCAATGCTACCACACCACCCAATACGTGCAGCATGTGCACGCCTACGATAACATAAATAAAGGAAGCGGAAACAGGCCCGCTGAGGGGGAGTCCGCTGTTTTTCAATTGTGAAAAGCCGATCCATTGGCAAGCAGCGAAAACCACGCCCAATACGGCCGTGAGGGTGATCAACTGCTTATAGCGCTGCATATTCCTTTCCTTGAACTGTTTCAGTGCCAGGTGGATGGTCAGGCTGCTGAGTAAAATCACAGCAGTAGACAGCCAGAAAATATGCGGCAATTCAAATGCCAGCCAGTTAGCCTGCGATCTCTTCACAACGTAGGCACTTGTAAAACCGATGAACATCATGGTAATGCTACCCATTGCTATCCATAGGGAATACTTGTGCGGATGAATTTTTTTACGTTGTATGCTCATTGTATGCATCACTCCTTCTATTGCTTTTAGGCCTTGTCCAGCAGCTGTGCCAGCTGAACAATGGTCAGGTAAATGTATGAACCAAACATCAGTTTACGTGCTGCCGGAACATCATTCTTTCTGTACAGGTTAATAGCGCGGTACAGGAAAAACAGGCCTGCCAGGATAGCCACGATAGCGGAAATACCGCCTGTGATCTTGAGCAGGTAGGGTGCTACGCCGGCCGGGATCAGCAACAGGGTGTACATAACGGCCTGCAGGGCGGTGAACTTGTTAGGTTCGCCGTTGGCAGGCAGCAGTTTAAACCCTGCGCGGGTATAGTCTTTATGCGCAATCCAGGCGATTGCCCAGAAGTGCGGGAACTGCCACAGGAACTGGATCGCAAACAATGACCAACCACCTTCGGAGAGGTTGTTGGCACCTGCGGCCCACCCGATGAGCAGCGGCATGGCGCCCGGAATACCTCCCACCAGTACAGCGAGGGAGTTCCATTTCTTCCACGGGGTATATACGAAACCGTACATCACCAGGGAGAAAAGGCTCAGGGCGGCGCTCAGCCAGTTAAAACAATAACCCATGATCAGGAAACCCGCTACACCGGTTACCGCCGCTACGATGATCGCTTCCGTTTCGCTCATCCTGCCGGAGGGCAGGGGGCGGGTGGCGGTGCGGGCCATCAGCTTATCGGTATTTTTTTCCCATATCTGGTTGATGGTATTGGCTGATCCGGAAACCAGCAAACCACCGGCAAATAACAAAAGAACTTTGATCAGGTCAAACTCCACGCCCGGCACGAGCAGATAAGCAACCACGGATGAAAATACCACCATGAAGGTGAGATTAAACTTCATTAACTGAGAATAATCCTTCACCTTACTCGCTACTGCATACGATGACGACAATTTTATGGAGTTTTCTTGCAACATTTTATTTCTATCCACATCCCGGGTTTTAAATCCGGAACAAATTTACAAACATCACGGTGAACAAGATTCCGGAAAGCAGTTTATTTCTGCGCTCCGGAATCCCGTTTTATAAGTTTAGTGAGCTGACTCGTTAGGACCAATCGGTTCTGTCTGTGGGATGAAGTCTCTTCCATCCTTACTGTAGTCATAAGCCCAGCGGTGAACTTCAGGAATTTCACCAGGCCAGTTGCCGTGGCCCGGGTTGATCGGCGTAGTCCATTCCAGGGTAGTAGCTTTCCATGGGTTCTGTTCGGTCAGTTTTCTTCCTTTGAAAATGCTGTAGAAGAAGTTGAACACGAACAACAGCTGTGTAGCAAATACCAGGATTACCACGATGCTGATAAACTGGTTCAGGCCACCGAACTGGTTGAAGGAAGTCCAGCTGGAATAGTCGAAATACCTTCTTGGCATACCGGCCATACCTTCGTAGTGCATGGGCCAGAAGATCAGGTAAGCGCCTACCAGGGTTACCCAGAAGTGGATATAGCCGATAGTATTGTTCATAAAGCGGCCATACATTTTCGGGAACCAGTGATAAATACCTGCGAACATACCGAAGAAAGCGGACACACCCATTACGATGTGGAAGTGAGCGATTACAAAGTAGGTATCGTGCAGGTGGATATCGATAGAGGAGTTACCCAGCCAGATACCGGTCAGGCCACCAGAGATGAAGGTGCTTACGAAACCGATGGAGAACAGGGAGGCCGGCGTGAAGCGGATGTTCCCTTTCCAGATGGTGGTGAGCCAGTTAAACACCTTGATGGCAGATGGTACCGCAATGAGGAGGGTGAGGAGTACGAAGAAGGCGCCAAGGAATGGGTTCAGACCAGTAACGAACATGTGGTGCGCCCAAACCAGGAAGGCCAGGATACAGATAGCGAACAGGGAACCGATCATGGCGAGGTAGCCGAAGATAGGTTTACGGGAGCTAACTGCCAGTACTTCAGACACCATACCCATGGCAGGGAGGATAATGATGTATACTTCAGGGTGGCCCAGGAACCAGAACAAGTGCTGGTAGAGGATGGCGCTACCGCCTTCGTTTGCCAGGGCTTTACCTGCGATAAAGATGTCAGAGAGATAGAAGCTGGTACCAGCGTGACGGTCCATCAGCAGGAGGATGAAGCCGGACAGCAGTACCGGGAAAGACAGTACGCCCAGTACAGCAGTAAAGAAGAATGACCAGATGGTTAAAGGCATTTTGGTCATGCTCATACCCTTGGTACGCATGTTCAGGAGGGTAGAGATATAGTTCAGACCACCCAGCAGCTGTGAAACAACAAACAGTGCCATGGAGATCAGCCAGAGATCCACCCCTATTTTAGAACCGATGGAAGCGTCTCCCAGCGCACTCAGCGGAGGGTACATGGTCCAACCACCGGAAGCCGGTCCTGTCTGAACGAACAGGGAAGCCATCATCACGAGGCTGGCCAGGAAGAAGAACCAGTAGCTGAGGCAGTTCATGAAAGGAGAAGCCATATCGCGGGCACCTACCTGCAGCGGAATGAGCAGGTTAGAGAAGGTACCACTCAAACCAGCGGTCAATACAAAGAATACGAGGATAGTACCGTGCATTGTTACCAATGCATAGTAAGCTTCGGGAGTGATACGGCCACCTTTAGCCCAGTGACCCAGAATGCTTTCCAGCCAGGGGAAAGTAGCATCGGGAAAACCCAGTTGCAAACGGAACACCACAGAAAAGAAAGCACCGATGATAGCCCAAATAATACCGGTGATCAGGAATTGTTTGGCAATCATTTTATGATCAAGGCTGAATACATATTTCGAGATGAAATTGTCTTCATGATGGTGCTCATGATCATGATGATCATGCGCGCCGTGCATTACCTCCTGTTGACTGTGCAATGTTGCTTCGTTACTCATAATCGGTTCTGTTTATTAATAAACCAACGCCCGGGAAGTATCGCGTTTGTCAGTTTGTCTTTTATTATTGGTTAAGTACTGCGTCAAAAAAATCTTCTACACAAAATTACGGCTTAGCGATATTTGCTGCCACTGTTTTTTGTGTGCTATCGGCCTTTGGCGCTTCAGGAGCCGGGTGAGCCAGGCTGTACTGCAGCGGTTGTTTGGCAACCCAGGCGTCATATTCTTCCTGAGTTTCAACAACGATCACGCCTCTCATGGAATAGTGACCGGAACCACACATCTGATCGCAGGATATTTCGTAGGTAAAATCCGGGTTACCGGTTTTTTCCTTCATTTGTTTAGTGGTGAACTTCGGTGTGAACCACAGGGTGGTAGGAATACCGGGCACAGCGTCCATTTTCATACGGAACTGAGGTAAACCAACGTCGTGAATAACATCACGGGAACCGATTACGAATTTTACGGGTTTACCTACTACCAGGTGCACTTCGGTAGCCATGAAGTCATCTTTGCTCAGCTGGTCATCCCAGTCCATACCCAGCGGGTTGCTGGCAGCTTCGTCGATTTTTTTGAAATCGCGGCGGCCGAGCTGACCGTCTTTACCCGGGTAGCGGATGAGCCAGTTAAATTGTTTACCGGTAATTTCAACGATGGCTGCATCTTTCGGTGCGTCGGAAGTCAGCTGGAACCAGTGTTTCAGACCGAAAGCCACCAGAACGGTCAGTGCGATGGCCGGGATAACGGTCCAGATCACTTCCAGCCTGTTGTTATGCGGAAAATAAAATGCTTTACGGCCTTCTTTCTCCTGGTATTTGAATGCGAACCAGAACAGGAGGATCTGGGTGCCGACGAACACGACACCGGTAATGGCGAGGGTCACATAGATGAGGGTATCCACACCTTCACCCTGCACAGAAGCAGATTCGCCCAGGATCTTGCCTTTCAGCAGATTATTACAATAATACACGCCGATGAGCCCCAGCACCAGGAATGCTATCAGCAGGAAACCATTGATACGGTTGCTTTGCTGGCGCGCTTTCTTTTCTCCCTTCAATATGGACACATATTCGCTCGCCTTCGCAATCTGGAAGATGACTATGAATATGAGAACAATAACTAAGACTGCTAAAAATCCTGACATTGCTATATGAAATAATTAAGTTATCTAATGCTTTTCTATTGCTAAATCTTCGTTATCACCATATTAGGTGTGGTGAACAATGCTTTCTTTCAGGTAAGGGTGATTTTTTGGTACCAGCGGAGCTTTGGTCAGCGCGTTAGCTACCAGGAAAATGATCAGTCCTACAAAGCCTAAGCCCAGACCCAGTTCATACCAGGGGAACACCAGGTGTTTGTAAGTACCGGGACCTACCATCTGCCAGAAATCGAGCCAGTGGCCGGCGATTACTACAACGGCGATGAAAGCTACGGAAGTATAGTTACGTTTGGTGTCCCTTTTCATCAGGAACAGCAACGGAGTGATAAAGTTGATCAGGAGGTTGAGGAAGAAGATAGGTCTCCATTCACCCCATACGCGCGGCTGGAAGTATTCCGTTTCTTCCGGCATGTTGGCGTACCAGATCAGCATGTACTGGGAGAACCAGAGGTAAGTCCAGAAGATGCTGAAAGCAAAGATAAATTTACCTAAGTCGTGCAGGTGTTCTTCGTTAACGTATGTCAGGTAACCGTGTTTTTTCAGGTATACCACGAACAGTGCGATCAGGGACAGGCCTGATACCCAGCTGCTGGCGAAAGTGTACCAGGAATACATGGTGGAGAACCAGTGAGCGTCGATACTCATCAGCCACAGCCAGGGAGTGGTGGAGCCCACACTCAGGGTGAAGACTACCAGGAAGCCACCGCACCAAACGGTGTTTCTCCAGATGAGTTTACGACCGGTTTCAGGTTTCAGGTCCCAGCCATCTTCTTCGATGGACATGTTGCGGAGCTTCAGGGTGAAGAAAATCCACAGACCCATAGTGATGATAGTGGCGGTAGTGAAGAATCCTTTGTTCAGGAAAGCGGCTTTCCAGGTGAGGATTTTGTCTTCAGCAACATGATGCGCGTTTAACCAATGGAAGATGTGTTCTTTACCACCGAAAACGATGATCATTAAAATGATAAACAGGATGGCACACAAGGCAGGAACTGCCATGGAAATTGCTTCCGGTACACGACGGAAGGCAATCTGCCAACCACCGTGGGCCAGGGTTGTGGCTGCAATAAAAAAGGTGCTGGCCAATGTAATCAGCAAAAAGAAGCTGCTGTTTTGCAACAGACCGGCCCAGAACCGTGTCGCGTTCTCACCTTGAAACGCAATTAATCCGATCAATAAAGTCAGCAAGCCCACGCCCATTAACACGAAGCTGGTCTTTTTTAATCTTGCCGGTACTACAAATTGGTCTTTCATTACTGTATATTAAAATACTTGTTTGAAATTCAGTTTTAACTCTCTCTAACTTATTTGGCGGTTGTACTATCTGCCGCCGGAGCAGCAGCTGCTGCAGGCTGGGCAGCGCCAGGCTGTTTGCTCTTGATGTAAGCGGCCACTTTCCAGCGTTGTGCCCTGTCGAGCTGGCTGGCATAGCTACCCATCATGTTATAGCCATAGGTCATTACGTGAAACAGGCGGCCTTCAGAGTAACCGGATTTTGCACCGGCTATCAGGTTGGCAGGAGCTGCAGAGTAAGGACCATCGCCGCCTTTGTACAGCGGACCGTTACCGTCCAGTGCAGTACCATGGCAAATACCGCAGTAAATATTAAACAAACGTTCACCTTCTTTCAGATCATCGGCAGTGATTGTCAGCGGATTCTTCACCAGGTTAGCCTGTGCTGTATCTGCTTCTTTCAGATGGTAGGGCAAAAGTTCACCTCTCTTCACGGTTCCGTCCACTGGTTTCAGACCTGCCAAACGTGCACTGTAAAACTCATACGCACGGGATTCATACATGTCGGGCACATAAATCCTGCCGGGCTTTCTGTTGTGCTCCCCCTTATTACAGGCTGCCAGGAAAGCTCCAGTTGCCAATGCGGCTACAATCAATATGTTAGAAGTCCTTTTCATCAGAAATTATTTATTCTAGCTTTCATTAGTTCTGCTCCCAGTACCTAATGGTTGCAACTGTAATTTTTTGCTGTTAATGTTATTAAGCGTTAACCGGACGAGCGTGAATATCTTCATCAGCCTGGTCAAAGCGGCCATACCACCAGCCAGCTTCCGCTCTTTGTTCGTTGATGTCGTGCGCACCGGCCTCATTCAGAAAACGTTTTACTTCTTCCGCATTGGTCTTTTCTGTGAGCTCGATCACCATCACAAACTTATCATCCGTCTGTCTGGGGTGGAAGATATGTTTCTTTACACCTGGCATTAACTGGCACAGGTAGCAGAAAGTCATTACCATCCCAACCGCAGCAAACAATACAGTCAACTCGAAGGTAATAGGAATAAATGCTGGTAACGGGAAGTGAGGCTTACCACCGATGTTCAGCGGCCAATCCACGTTAAATACCCAGCTCATGAAAGATAAAGCCGTGGTGGTACCAGTGATACCATATATGAAACCGGCTGTGTGCAGGCTGGTTTCCCTTAAACCCATTGCATGATCCAGGCCGTGAACAGGAAAAGGAGTGTATACATCGTGCAACTTGTAACCTGCAGTGCGTACTTTCTTCACTGCCGGGAACAACACTGCCTCATCGTCAAACAAGCCTACAACAAAATTTTTAACAGCCATATATTTAAAAATTCAAATTCCAATTAATTAATTCTGTCAATTCATCTGATTAGTGAGCGTGTTCGTGGTGAACAGCGTGTGCAAACTGCTCTGCAGTTTCACCTTCGTATTTCTCCATGCCTTCCTTAAAGTTCTCACCGGAAGTTTTCAGGATAGACTTGATCTCAGCTACCGCGATTACCGGGAAGTATTTAGCGAACAGGAAGTAGCAGGTGAAGAACAGACCGAAAGTACCCATGTAGAAACCTACTTCCGGCCAGGACGGACGATAGTAAGACCAGCTGGACGGCAGGTAGTCGCGGTACAGGGAAGTACAGATGATCACAAAACGTTCGAACCACATACCGATGTTTACGATGATGGACATCACGAAAGTTACCATCACGTTTCTTCTCATTTTGCGGAACCAGAACACCTGCGGGGTGATTACGTTACAGGTCATCATGATCCAGTAAGACCAACCCAGCGGACCGGCAGCGCGGTATTTGAAGAAGGTAGCGAATTCGTAAGGGTTAGCACCGTACCATGCCATGAAGAGCTCAGTCAGGTAAGCGCAACCTACTACGGAACCTGTCAGTACGATTACCTTGTTCATGGCTTCCATGTGGCCCAGGGTAATGTATTCTTCGAGGTGTAATATTTTACGGGTGATGATCAGCAGGGTTTGTACCATCGCGAATCCGGAGAAGATCGCACCCGCCACGAAGTAGGGAGGGAAGATGGTAGTGTGCCAACCAGGAATTACAGAAGTCGCAAAGTCAAAAGATACGATGGTGTGTACGGAAAGTACCAGCGGAGTGGACAAACCTGCCAGTACCAGTGACAGTGCCTCGTGACGTTGCCAGTGTTTGGTGGAGCCTGTCCAGCCGAAGGAAGCTACACCATACAGCAGTTTACGCAGTTTGGTTTTAGCTCTGTCGCGGATGGTGGCGAAGTCCGGGATCAGACCGGAGTACCAGAACAGCAGGGAAACGGTGAAGTAAGTAGAGATCGCGAATACGTCCCACAGCAGCGGAGAGTTAAAGTTAACCCATACCGGACCGCGGGTGTTGGGATAAGGCAGGATAAAGAAGCCCATCCATACACGACCCATGTGAATAATCGGGAACTGGCCGGCGCACATTACCGCGAAGATGGTCATCGCTTCTGCCGCACGGTTCACCCCTGTACGCCATCCCTGACGGAACAGCAGGAGGATGGCCGAAATCAGGGTACCGGCGTGACCGATACCTACCCACCATACGAAGTTGGTGATGTCCCAACCCCAACCGATGGTTTTGTTCAGATTCCAAACACCCACACCGAAATAAATCTGCCAAAACACTGAAAATGCGCCGAAGCCCAACAGTGACAGTGAAATTAAAAAGCCTACATACCACAATTTACCAGGCTTCCCTTCAATGGGACTAATGATATCTTCCGTTACCTGGTGATAATCCTTAACCCCGTCAACTAAAGGTTCTCTCAGTGTGGATTCGTATTTTAAACTCATATTCTATAAGCTTTTAGCTGCTAGCTTCTAGCTACTAGCCCTTGTCTTTTGTTATGATCTCAGATTCTGTAACTTCTTTTGTTATATTTCTCCCTTAACGTTACCTGTTAAAAGATCTTACGCGTGATGCGCTTCTTCCTTGTGAGCAGATTTGTTCTCTGCTTTAGGAGCGGCATCTTTGTTTCTGATCTTAGCCAGGTAGTTGATAGAAGGCAGTACGTGTGTTTCTTCCAGCACATAGTACATCCTTTCTGTTTGTTCTTCGTTACGGATCTTATAGATTTCGCTGTTTTTGTCGTTGACGTTACCGAACACGATCGCATCAGCGCCGCAAGCCTGCTGGCAAGCTGTTTTGGCAGCACCGTCTTTCATCGGGTGGCCTGCTTTCTTAGCTTCCAGTTTAGCTTCCTGTAAACGTTGTACGCAGAAAGAGCATTTTTCCATCACACCACGGCTACGAACCACTACGTCAGGGTTCAGTACCATGCGGGTGAGGTTATCGTTCATATCTGCTACGTCGTACAGGTTGTTTTCGAAGCTGTCCGCACCGTTCCAGTCTCTCCAGTTGAGGCGACGAACTTTATAAGGACAGTTGTTGGCGCAGTAACGGGTACCGATGCAACGGTTGTAAGCCATCTGGTTAATACCTTCAGAGCTGTGGTTGGTAGCGCCTACCGGACAAACGTTTTCGCAAGGAGCGTTATCGCAGTGCTGGCACAGCATCGGCTGGAACACTACTTCCGGGTTATTTTCATCACCGCTGAAGTAACGGTCGATGCGGATCCAGTGCATTTCATGCGCTTTCGCCACTTCGTCTTTACCTACTACGGAAACGTTGTTTTCCGCCTGGCAGGCAATGGTACAAGCGCCGCAACCGAAGCAGGTGTTCAGGTCGATGGACATGCCCCATTTGATACCAGGGTAGGGGTGAGAAGAGTACAGGGTAGCATCGTCACGGAAGTTTTTACCAAACTTCTTCAGTTCTTCCCTGTCTTCGTTAACTTCTTTAGGATTGTGTTTGAATTCTGCGAGGGTCGTTTCTTTAACGATCGGGCGGCCTTCGTAGCTATTGTGCGTTTGTGTTAAAGCAACAGGGTATTTTTTACCGGTTGCTTCTACAGAGGCGTCAACAGCGAAGTAGTCGAAAGTCTGGCCGTTGAAGCTTACCATCGGGTAAACGTTCTGACCGATACCGGCAGCGGCGCGGCCTACGTTTTTACCACGGCCGTAACCTACTGCGATAGCGATTACCTCAGGGTGCATACCCGGGATGATCAGCATCGGCAGTACAACTTCTTTGCCGTTGGCTTTTATTTTCAGTTCTTTCTTCTCAACGTTGATTTCGTAATCGTCACCCAGCTCGGCGGAGAAAGTTTTAGCGAGGGTGTTGGAGATACAAGCGTAGTTGTCCCAGGTAGCGCGGGTGATCGGGTCAGGCATTTCCTGTAACCAGGGGTTGTTGGATTGTCTGCCGTTACCGATGGCCACTTTTTCGTACAGGACCAGTTCGTATTTACCACCTTTTTTCGCGCTGCTGATTTTAGCGGCGGCGCCGGCGATATCACCGGAGAAGGAGGCGCCACCCGGTGCCGGAGCAGTGGCGGGTTCTACCACACCGTCCTGCAGGGCTTTGTCCCATGCTTCCTGGCTACCCAGTTTGCTGATCCACTCAGCTTTCAGGTAGTCTGCCCAGGCAGTGGTGTTGCCGGTCCATGCCAGCAGGGAGTCCTGCGCAGCACGTGTTTTGAACAGGGGGGAGATGGTAGGCTGTGCGAAGCTGTAGTAGCCTGGTTTGCCCTGAGCGTCGTTCCAGTTTTCCAGGAAGTGATGATCAGGAGCAGCGTATTTGCACAGTTCAGTGGTTTCGTCGAGGCGGTCGTTGAAGGAAAGGGAGAGTTTCACTTTCTTCAGGCCTTCGCTGAATTTGGCGGCGTCGAAGTAGTCGTAAGCAGGGTTAGCGCCATATACCAGTACAGCACCGATGCTGCCGGCATTCATATCGCTTACCAGTTTAGCCATATCGGCGTCGATACCCTGACGGTAATCGGAAGGATTAGCCCAGTCGATGGTAGTGCCGTTAGCGCCTACGATATTGTTGATAGCATTTACGATCAGCTGAACGTTCACGTCGTTGGAACCGCTTACCACCAGTGCTTTACCGGTGTTCGCTTTCAGTTCTGCCGCTGCTTTTTTGATGCCTGCTTCTACTTTAGCGTCCAGCTTGGGAGCGCTAACGCTGCCACCTACGGCGGCCAGCAGGGCCAGTGCTACCGCACCGGCTTCAGAGGGTTTGTGGGTATATCTTTCGTCAGCGTTGGCACCGGTGAGGCTCATGTTGCTTTCAAACTGGAACAGTTTGGACATTTCCGGTTTTTTAGCACTTACCTTACGGGTTTGAGCGAACTGACGGGCATATTCAACCGGGTTCAGCCAGGTACCGATGAAGTCGGCGCCCAGGCTCACGATGGCTTTAGCGTTTTCGAAGTGGTAGGAAGGGATGGTCCTTTTACCGTAAGCAGCCTCGTTGGCGAGCAGCATACCGGAGTAAGACACCGGATCGTGCACTACGTGGCGGGAGTTAGGGTACTTGGCCAGGAAAGCGTCGATTACTTTCCTGGTAGTAGGACTGAGGATAGAAGTGCTCAGCAGCACAACAGGTGCGCCGCCCAGGCCAGCCAGTGCAGCTCCTACCTGTTTGTCCAGTTCGGCCCAGGTTGTTTCAGTACCGCCGATCGTCGGGAAACGCAGACGGGCTACGTCGTACAGGCTCAGTACAGCGCCTTGTACCTTAGCGGAAGTAGAACCACCTGTAATGGAAGACAGGGTGTTACCTTCTATTTTGATGGGACGACCTTCGCGGGTTTTAACCACTACCGGAACGTATTCACCATCTATGGTGTAAGAAGAAGCATAATAGTTGGCTACGCCCGGAGTGATTTCTTCCGGTTTGTTCACGTAAGGGATAGCCTTATGAACGGGGGTCTCGCAGCTGGCAGCGATAGTAGCAGCAGCAGTGGTGAAACCGAGGTATTTCAGAAAGTCCCTGCGGGGGGTAGTAGCATTCAACAGGCCTTCACTCTCAAACGGCAATTCTTCGCTGAATTCGTTCTTCACAATTTCCTGATGCGCTTCGGTATTGTGCAACTCCTCCAAGCCTTTCCAATACTTTTTTTGCTCCATGTTATATTAACGAGTTACGTTTATAAATTTTGATATCTTCTGAAACAGGTCATGATTTTCTGTAAGCAGAAAATCATGACGCGTTAAATCCTTTCTAGTAGTGACATTTTTGACATTCAGTACCACCTACCATTTCAACAGTCACACTATCGATCTTCTTATCTTTAATATCCTGATGAAGTTTCTCGAAAATGCTATAGTAGTTGTTGTCAGCAAACTGCACTTTGGTAGTACGGTGGCAGTTGATACACCAGCCCATAGACAGGTCGGCGAACTGATGTACTTCGTCCATTTCGGTAATGTTACCGTGGCAGGTCTGACACTGTTGTTTACCGGCCACCACGTGTTGGGAGTGGTTGAAGTAAACGTGGTCAGGCAGGTTGTGGATCTTGGTCCATTCGATAGGGCGACCTGGTTTGGTATACTTACCTTTATCAGCGTCCCAGCCTACGTAATCGTATAATTTTGCGATTTCTGCAGTCCCGTCCACTTTTTTGCCTTCAGCAGTAAACAGCTCAGGGCCGGTGTACTCTTTAATGGCTTTGTGACAGTTCATACAGATGTTCTCGGAAGGAATCATGGCGTGCTTGCTCTTCTCAGCACCGGCGTGGCAATACAGACAGTTGATCTGGTTGATGCCGGCGTGCACTTTGTGGCTGTAGAAGATCGGCTGCTCAGGCATGTAGTCTTTCTGACGACCCAGCCCGATAGCTCCCTGGATGGTGAAGTAACCGCCTACCATGAAGAGCACCAGGATAGCCAGTGCGATGTAGGCTTTGTTTTTGTAGAAGGGGATCGGCTCAGGAGTAGGCTGACCTTCTTTATCACCAGCAAGTTTGTTCAGGTTGCTGTTGATCTGCATCAGGATCAGGGCTACCACCGCCAGGATCAGGGTGATGATACCAAAGAGCAGACTGTTGTCGCTGCCTTCTTCTTTGGCTCCTGCAGTAGCAGGACCGGCGTCCGTTTTAGGGCCTGCTGTTTTGGTTTCTTCTACTTTAACGTACGCCAGGATGTCGTCAATTTCCTCCTCTGTTAAGGCAGGAAAAGCCGTCATCGCGGTTTTGTTGTACTCATTAAAGAGGTTGTTGGCGTACTTGTCGCCAGACGCCAATACAGAAGCGGAGTTGCGGATCCACTGGTGCAATAATTTCTTATCGGCCCAGCGACCTTCTACACCCGCCAGTGCAGGACCTGTCAGCTTCTTATGGACATTGTGACATGAAGCGCAGTTTTGTTGGAAGATTTGCTTACCCTTGGCAGGATCCGCTGCTTTTACGGCAGAAAACGGAATTACTATACTAGCGCATAGAATAAGCACACTCACAAAATGCTTGCGCAAAAGAATGGAAACACGACGATACACAGCCTATATAGTTTAGATTTGACCTAAAGTTTCTTAAAAGTGCCAGCAAAAATAAGACACAATGTTGACAATTTACCAACAATTCTAAAAATTATTTGCCTTAAGAAATGCTTCATTTTTGCTTCCCGAACTGTAAATTCTCTGCTGTAATCCTTTATGCTGGCTTATTTGGGAGCTATGCCCCTCCGGACCTTTCAAAACTTATTATTTTGATTGAAAGTTCGATTCGTTATTGCTGACAGGCCCATAAGTAATAGGGCAGGCGTTCTCCGGGGGATATAGTATTATTATATGCAGATCAAAACCCTATAGCGGTCTCCTATATCCTTACTCCTAATATAATATATTATATAGCCGCTGCCGCCTTATTTTAAGGTAAGTATCTTATTTTTACCATAAATAACCTGCCACCGGATCAGAATGTTCAATCTGTCTGTAAAAAATATACCCATGCGTAAACTCACTTGCTTAGCAGCCCTGTTCGCCGCCCTGACGGCCTGTAACAATAGCCAGACCACCCAAAACACCGCCGACAGCACCACCGGCGGCCATCAAACGCCCGTGGGCAGCGTCACCCATATTACCGGCACCTATCAGGGTACCCTGCCCTGCGCCGACTGCCCGGGGATGGACTACCAGATCAGCCTCTTCGATGATCATACCTTTACCGAACTGGTAGCCTACCAGGGAAGGGGACAGGGAATCGCCTTTACAGAGAAGGGGACCTGGCAGCAGATCAACGATTCCATCGTCAGCATTAAGAAAAAAACAGACAGCAGCTCCTTCCTCGCGTCCGACAGCAAACTCCTGGTACTCGATAAACAAGGCAAACGGATCGAAGGCGCTCTCGCCAGCAACTATGTCCTGAGACCGGTGGAAGGCGGCGACCGCCGCGACCTGCTGGCCCAAAAAGCCGGCGCCGGCATCACCTTCACCGCCACCGGCAACGAACCTTTCTGGAGCCTCGACCTGGAAGCCCGGAAAATCCTCTTCCGCACCGCCGCCGGTGACAGTGTCCGGGCTTCCCTGCCCCCCGCCCGGCCCAACACCGATACCCTGAAAGTATATACCACCCCCCAGCTCACCATCACCATCCGCAACACCCTCTGCACTGATGACATGAGCGGACTCATGCGCCCTAACACCGTGGAAGTGAAGGTGAAAGAACAAACTTATCATGGTTGCGGAGAGTACCTGAAATAACTCCCGGCTGAAAAACCTGTTGAAATATTACCTTTGCGCCTAAAACAGTACTGTTGAAAAATATTGTCATCTTCGCCTCGGGTGCAGGAAGCAACGCGCAAAAGATCATCGATCATTTCAGGAATTCGGAAAAAGGCAGAGTAGCCCTGATTGTATGTAACAAACCCGGAGCAGGGGTGCTGGACATCGCACAACGGGAAGGCATACCCGCCGTTTTAATTGAAAAAGAAAAATTCTTCCATACTGACACATATGTACAGCTCCTGAAGGAGCAGCATACGGACCTGATCGTGCTGGCTGGTTTCCTTTGGAAAGTGCCGGCCAACCTGGTACAGGCATTCCCCAACCGGATCATCAACATCCACCCGGCCCTGCTCCCCAAATTCGGCGGAAAAGGGATGTACGGACATTTTGTGCATGAGGCGGTAGTGGCTGCCGGTGAAACAGAAAGCGGCATCACCATCCATTTCGTCAATGAGAAATATGATGACGGAGAACCTATTCTCCAGGAACGTTGTATCGTTACTCCTGAAGACACGCCGGAGGCAGTTGCCCGTAAGGTGCAGGCCCTGGAACATCAATGGTTTCCGGTAATTGTGGAACGAATATTGCTAAAATAACAGACGGTGTGCGGCCCTGACCAGCCGCCGCACACTGCCCTTCAAACCTCACCCTTAGCTACCTACTAACTGTATGAAAAAGACTCTGTTGCTCATCGGAATACTCTGTATGTCTTTTGCCTCTTCCTATGCCCAGGACGGAGGAAAACGGTTCAGGTCTACCTACCTTAAAATAAATCCCACTACACTGATCAATGAACTGGATATCCTGCTGGAACAGGACATCTCTGATAAAGTGAGCATAGAAGTGGGCATCAGCGGTATCTATACCGATTACCCCGACTATGTGCTGGCGAAGAAGATCGATATCGGGCAGAAAAAACCGGATATCAGCACGGAACAATTTGTGGATGGGCGCGGATTGGGGTTCAGGGCAGGGCTTCGCTACTATCTGATCACCCGGGAGATAGGTCCCAGCTCTGCAGCGGGCACCTACTTTGAACCGGTGCTGATCTATAAAAAAGTATTTTATTCCAATGAGGATGTGGTGCTGAACAATAACACCTACACCAATTCAGGCTCCAAAGATGTTTATGCCATTCAGCTGCTCGTAGGCCGGCAGTTCCGTCGGGAGAAACTGGTGCTCGACCCCTATTTTGGTATCGGTCTCCGGGGTAAATCCTATCACTCAGATAATTATGAACTGCTGGAAAACGGCGTGGTGAACCACAACAAGGGTACCTTGGTAAGCGTATTGCCCAGCCTGCACCTCGGTATCAAGCTGGGCCTCCGCCTTCGTAAATAAATCACCGTTTTAAAACGGCACAATCACTTTTGCACTGAAATTCCTTCCCATATTGTAGATACCCATCCGGCCATTGGGAGAACTGCTGTAATATTCAAAATATTTCAGCCGGTTCATGTTGGCCTGATAAGCCACATCAAACACATTGTCCAGCTGGAGAAACAGCTCCATAACGGTTTTTCCTTTTTTATTGACAATACCGGAACCTGCCCCTACATTTACCAGCGTATAGCCGGCAGTGTAAGTTTCGGTATCATCCACGCCATAAAAATGTTTCTGGGCGGAGAAACGGTCCACGCCGGCCCGCACATAGGCTTTCGAAAACATGCCGAAATTGCGGGTAGCCGTTGCCTTTAGGGCAGAGCGTATATGCAGTGGCGGTATAAAAGGAAGATAGCGGGCGGCATCGCCATGTAAATCAATCAGGGCTTTGTTCCGGTTACGCCCTTCCGTATAGGCGGCGCTGTTATCCATCGTCAACCAGGACACAGCACGCGGATGCAGATTTACACTCACTTCTGCCCCATACAACCGCGCACCGGATTGCTGGTAACGATACGTGGCGTTGCCGGGTACTATCACCACCGGCTCGCCATTGGCATCATACAATCTTGCCTGGTAGATATAATTGTTGATATGATTGTTAAATACCTCCACGCTGATGTCCAGATCGGGCAGGTATGCCAGGAAGCCCAGGTCCTGCTGGAAGCTGAACTCCGGCTTAAATTCCCGGTTGCCCAGGTAAACGATATGAGCGCCGGGGTCCAGCCCGTTGGAACCGATTTCTGTGATATTGGGCGCCCGATAGCCTCTGGCGATGTTCGCCTTCAGCAGTACCCGCTGGCTCAGGTTCCACGTAACGCCCAGGCTGCCGGAGATACCGGTATAATTATGACTGAAAGCCGGGAACTGCAACCTGGCGCCGGCGGTATCCGGGAGGTGATATTGTTTATCGAAGCCATTGTCTTTATTCGGCCCTACGTAAAAATCGTTCCAGCGAATATGCCGGCTGTCATAACGAAGACCACCGGAAATGTCCACCTGGCCTATGGTTTTCTTGGCAAAGAAAAATCCTCCGATGTCGAACAGGTTATAGTCCGGAATAGGGAAGTCGGTAGCATTACGACTGCGGTTTTGCTGATACATGCCATTCACACCAACAGTGGTTTCTAACCCGGCGATAGCCGGCAGGTTATACCGCAGATCATAATTGAGCGTGTTCAGCACCACGTATAATCCCGGCTGGAGCGGCATTTCAGGATGATTGTACTCCCGGCGCACGCTCTGCTGCACGCCCAGCAGGGAGTTTAGATCTCCTTTCCCTAACTGCCGGCGGGTACGGTTGTATAACCGGTAATGCTGAATATGCTGATGCAGGGGGTTCAGCGTATAGGTGCGCAGTTCGTTTTCAGGCACGATGGGCCTGTTTTTGATGTCATCATCAGCGTCTTTTACCTGCCGGGTGAATTTGCGGGTCAGCGAATCACGGCTGCCATCGGGGATTTCCTGGGTATTATCGTACAAGCTGGCGCCCCATTGCGAATAGCCCCATGACTTGTCTACCCTGGCCAGCGCCGTAAGATTGTATTCCCGGTAAGCCGTGCCATATACAAAACCATCAATGCTGTTGCGGTAGTTATGGGCCGCTTTCATGGTGCCGCGCAGTACGTATTTCCAGTCGTTTTTGCTGTAGGCCAGTCCAAGGGAGGAGCCGATCATACCGTTGTTGGTCTGATAGTCGGCCAGGAAACTGCCTTTCAGTTTGCCTGGTGCCGTTTCCGGAATATCCGGTATCATATTGATTACGCCGGCCAGGGCGTCGGAGCCATAAGTCAGGCTGGCTGGGCCTTTCACCACTTCGGCCCTTGAGATACCATATTGGTCCACTTCAATACCATGTTCATCCCCCCATTGCTGTCCTTCCTGTCTTACGCCGTCAAAGAGCGTCAGCACCCTGTTATATCCCAGGCCCCGGATGAAAGGTTTGGAGATATTGGGGCCTGTGGTAACAGCGCTTACGCCGGGCACGCCTTTTACAATCGCATCAATGATATTACTGTTGACATGCATATTCATTTCCCGTTTACCTATAACGGCAATGGGTATAGGATTTTTGCGCACGGCGGTAGCGCGGGACACGCCCGTTACCACGACTTCGTTCAGTTTAGACAAGTCCTCTTCCAGCGCGATGTCCAGTGTGATGGTCTGGCCGCTGCGGATGCTTTTTTTCAAAGCCAGCGGCTGATAGCCGATCATGGATACTTTAATATCGTAAGTCCCCGGATGCAGGTTACGGATAACGAACATTCCCTGTTGATCCGCCACAGCACCGGTTTTCAGCGCTGATATAGCGATGTTGGCAAACTGTACCGGTTTCCCGTTAGCAGTAATTTTTCCCGTGATGGTCCCCTGTTGCGCCTGGGATGATACCATTAGTAACAGGGCTCCCAGTAGTGTAAATAAATGTTTCATGTAAAATCTGACACTTGTAGGTAAAGCAGCGCGCAGGGGTCCCGGGATAAAGTGATAAACACTTCCCCTCACGGCTACCGATATTTTTTACAAAACTATAATCTTATTTTACACTTGCCTGAATTATTATTTAGGCTAATCTAAATTTCATCTAAAATCTCTTACATCACCGGAAACGGGTCCTGAAAAACATCTCCGCGCTGATACTGTTTCACTTCCGCTTCGGTACAGAGGCATTGGTCCAGTTCCGCCATAATGGTGGCCTGGTCCATATCCTGTCCGATCAGCACCAGTTCATTGTAGCGGTCTGCAAAGCGTTCATCCCAGCGACCGGCAATCAGCTGGTAGGTTTCTTCGTCGAGATTCCATTGCTGACGGGGGATAGCGCACCACCAGTAACCGGCTTTCTCTGCACGCAGGGACCCGCCTGCCTGGCTCCAGTTGACCGCCAGTTTGGGGCGCGACGCCAGCCAGAAGAGGCCTTTGCTCCGGATGATATTGCCCGGCCAGTGCTGGTTAAGATAATTCCAGAACCGTTCGGGATGAAAGGGTTTACGGCTGCGGTATACAAAGGAGCTGATACCATATTCTTCCGTTTCCGGTGTGTGTTCGTGTGCCAGCTCCGCCTGCCAGCCGGCGCTTTGCGAGGTGGTTTCGAAATCGAACAACCCGGTGTTCAGTATACGATGCAGCGGCACCTGTCCGTTGACCGCCTCAATGATGGCTGCACCGGCGTTGAGTTTGCCCAGCAGCGCTTTCAGGTTGCCCAGCTGTTGCGGGCTGACGAGGTCGCATTTATTCAGTACAATGACGTTGGCAAATTCCACCTGGTCGGTGAGCAGGTTCACGATCGTACGCTGGTCGGCGGCGTCGTTTGTCAGGCCCTGGTCTTGCAGCAACGTGATGCTGCTGTAATCCCGGGCGAAGTTATAGGCGTCTACGACCGTCACCATGGTATCGAGGCGGCTGACGGCGCTCAGGTCTATGCCCTGGTGCTCATCCTGGTAACAGAAGGTCTGCGCCACCGGTACCGGCTCGGAGATACCGGTAGATTCGATCAGCAGGTAGTCGAAACGGTCCTCACCGGCCAGTTGCTCCACCGCCTTCAGCAGGTCGTCGCGCAGGGTGCAGCATATACAACCGTTACTCATTTCCACCAGGCGCTCCTCTGTCTTGTGCAGGGTATTTTCATTTCTCACCAGCTGCGCGTCGATATTCACCTCGCTCATATCATTAACAATAACGGCTACACGAAGATTTTCGCGGTTATGCAATACGTGATTCAGGAGCGTAGTTTTCCCTGCGCCGAGGAAACCACTCAGCACGGTAACGGGTAATTTTTTCATATATGATGTTAGTGATGTTTATGTATCCTGCAGTACCGGCGGTGGCGCTGGTTGAGCAGGTGCGCGCTGACAATGGCGCCGGCCCCGATGCATATCAAAGTATATTCGGCGGCTGCTTCCGCCCAGAAATGGCCCACCAGTAAGAGCGCGAAACCTCCCACGAACAACAGCAGCGGCAGCAGCCGGCGATGGTGGCGCAGGTATCCCTGTCCGAGGGCGAAGCAACCTATTCCAAAGGAAAACAGCAGCAGGCAATATTCCAGTACGTCATTTTCTCCTATTTCCATTCCCAGCAGCGGGAGGGCCGCAAACAGCAAGGGCAGCACGGCGCAATGCACGGCACAGAGCATAGAGGCCCCTATTCCTATCGTGTCCAGATTCATCCTTCTAAATATATTCTCCACCTTACCTGAATTTTGTTCCGATCACAAAACTATGTAATTTTGCAACAATGTTGCAAATAAAAGATCGCATCATTCAAATATATTTTTCAAGATAATTTTTAACTGGTTGATGATCTACCTAAAACAGGGTAAAATAGCTTTATATGATCGGTGTCTGTCAACTATGTGTTACCTTTGTGAATTGAATAATTATTGACTTTAAACAGCGGGGATTTTTCACCTATGTCTAAGAAAGCGATCTTATATACTGTATTTTTCACCGTGCTGAGCCTCGGATTTTTGGGATATGCCGGTTATGTTATCAAAGGGGAAAGAGGCACTTTCCTGGGTAAGGAAAAATTACCGATCCTCGGCGCACCGGGACATACGGTGCAGGGATTTTCCTTTACCGATCAGGAAGGACATACCCGGACCAAAGAAGATGTAAAGGGCAAAATTTATGTAGCGGAATATTTTTTCACCACCTGTACCGGTATTTGTCCGAAGATGAATGCCAACATGGAAAAAGTATACGCAAAATATAAAGACAAACCGGATTTCCTGATCCTGTCTCATACGGTAGATCCTGAGCACGACAGCGTTCCGGTATTAAAAGCGTACGCTGAAAAGCACGGAGCGGACGCCAAAAACTGGTGGTTCCTCACCGGCACCAAAAAAGAACTGTACGCGCTGGCCCGCCAGGGATACCTGGTGGATGACGGCACTTACACCGGTGACGAGGACTTTGTACACACCCAGTGGTTTGCCCTGGTAGACAAAGCCGGACAGATACGCGGCCTGTATGAAGGCACCAAAAAACAAGACGTAGATAAACTGATGGACGATATTGACCGATTAATGGAAGAATAAAAGTTTTTTTCATCATGGGTACCAAACAACAACTAACAGAACGAATAAGCACCTTACTGCGGGATAGCAAACTGAGTATAACGGATACCAGAGTGAAAATTCTGGAGCTGTTCATGAGAAGTAACGGAGCACTTGAACACAGTGACTTTGAAAAGCTCGCGGGCAAATCCTTTGACCGTGTGACCGTATACCGTACCCTGCAAACGTTTCTTGAAAAAGGGATTATTCATAAGATCCCCACTACCGACACATCTGTGCGTTATGCAGTGTGCAAATCAGAATGTACAGAACATCATCATCATGACCACCACGTGCATTTTAAGTGCGAAACCTGCGGCCACACCACCTGCCTGGACGAAACGGATGTTCCCAACATCCAGCTGCCGAAAGGCTACGCCATGCACAATGTGGAAGTAGTGGTTAACGGAGTATGTAAATCCTGTAAATGATTTAGGGATTTTTTGATTTACGATTTTTTGATTTCGTGGATGATAAAACACGAATATAAAAAGCGAAGACCAAAGCGGATTTAACTATCCACTTTGGTCTTCGCTTTTTATCATCCACGAAATCAAAAAATCGTAAATCAAAAAATCGTAAATCAAAAAATTTCTAAATTTTCGCTATCTCACCTCTCATAAAATCGGCCAGCTCCTTAATGTAGGCCGGAGATAAGTCAAACCGGATACCGGCAGCCTTATACAGTTCCGGAAGCGTTTTGGTGTTCCCTAAACTCAACGCCTGTACGTAATTATCGAGTGCCTGTTGTTTGTTTTCCTTGAACTGTTTCCACATCGCGATAGCCCCCAGCTGGGCAATGCCGTATTCGATGTAGTAGAAGGGCACTTCAAACAGGTGCAGTTGCCGCTGCCAGGTAATAGCGCGGTAATCTTCATGTCCGCTCCAGTCAATCACGGCAGGGGAGAACTCATTGAGTATTTCCAGCCATTTGGCGGTACGTTCTGCGACCGTATGCTGCGGATGCTCGTAAATCCAATGCTGGAATTTATCGATGGTAGCAATCCACGGGAAGATCGTAAGCGGCCTTTCCAGTTGCTGAAGGCGGGCGCGGCGCAGTTGTTCTTTATCATCAAAGAAAATGTCCCAGGAATCCATTGTCAGCAGTTCCATGCTCATACTGGCCACTTCGGCGATCTCCATCGGATATTCCTTGAAGGCACTTAACGGCAGGTTGTGGCTGAGGAAAGAGTGTACTGCATGTCCGCCTTCGTGTACCATGGTGGTGAGGTCTTTCATTTGACCGGCAGCATTCATGAAGATAAAAGGCACGCCGGTTTCCGCGAGTGGACAATTGTATCCGCCCGGTGCTTTGCCGATGCGGCTTTCCAGATCGAGACGTCCCATTTTTTTCATCACGCGCAGGCAGTCACCGAAGAAAGGTCCCAGCTGATCGAATGTTTCAATGGTTTTAGTGATCAGTTCCTCGCCGGTGTGAAAAGGCTCCAGCGGTTTTACACCGGCTGGTTCTGCTTCCGTATCCCATGGTTTCAGTTGGTCGACTTTCAGTTTAGCCTGCTGTTTTTCCAGTATCTGTTGTACCAGTGGCAGGATATGGGTTTTTACCGCTTCGTGGAACTGGAAGCAGTCTTCCTTGGTATAGTCAAAACGGCCCAGTTCTTCGAATTTGTAATCGCGATAGTTGGCGAAACCGGCATTCTTTGCCACCTGGTCTCTTTTTTGTACGAGCCCGGTATACAGCTCATCCAGTGCATCGCGGTCCTGCAGGCGGCGGGCGGCTGTTTTGGTAAATACTTCCTCACGCAGGGCACGGTCTTCATTTTCGAGAAACTTGGCAGCCTGCTGCAGCGTGTATTCTTTACCGTTAACCGTGATGGTCATTTTACCGGCAATCACACCGTACTGTTGTGCCATTACACTCAATTCTGCCTGTAACGGGATATTCTCCTCGCGGAAAAGCTTCACCTGTTTTTTCACGTTACGGAGATACGTTTTATATAACTCCTGGTCCAGGTCTTTCAGGAAGGGGTTCTCCAGCAGCTTTTTATTGAGTGCGTCTGCATAGGGTTGCAGGCGGGGCTGTATCTCCATGCAGAAATAGGTGAACGCTTCTTCCAGTTCCTTATTGGTGGTATCGCAGGTCATTTTGATCTGGCGCCAGCAAGCGTCTTCGCTGATCACGGATTCCAGTTCACTGATATCTTTCAGCCACTGTTCGAGGTCTGCCACGCTGTTGATGTTTCTTTGCTGCAGCGCTTCGTAGTATGGCTGCAGGGTGTCCCAGGTAGTCACTTCAAACGTTTCCGGCAGGAAGTGGCGGGGGAGTTTTTTTATATCTGCGTTCATGTACTGATGTTTTACTAAATTTTTCGGATTTGGAATTTAGTCAATTTAGCTCAATTCCCCCAAATGAATCAGGCTTCCGTTACAGTGGGACACTGTATGCGGAAGCCTGTTCATTTGGTTATTTCGTTATTTGGTTATTTGATTATTTAGAAGTGATGCGCAGAAGCGGCTATACTAAATATCAAAATAGTCAAATGATCAAATAGCTTATTCTTCAGTTTTTTTCTTGCGGGGTTTAGCCGCTTTTTTTGGTTCTTCACCTTCGGCAGCAGGAGCGTCTTCTTTTTTAGCTTTTGCTTTCTTCGGTGCTTTTTCTTCTTCGCCTTCAGCAGCCGCTGCTTTTTTAGCGCGGGGCTTTTTAGGCTTTTCTTCTGCGGCAGCTTCTTCAGCAGCAGGTTCAGCAGCTTTTTTCTTTTTGGCAGGAGCCGGAGCTTCTGTTACTTCAGCAGCTTCTTCCACTACGTCTTCTCCTCCTTCGGCCAGGATTTCCTCAAATTTCAGCAGATCGTTCGCTTTGAGGATACCAAACCATTTTACCATTTTCTTCATATCGCTCACATATACTCTGTCTTCATCGAATTCAGGATATACGCTCTTGAAATAAGCTTTGATCGCGTTGTTGTCTGCTTTGTTGTCGATCAGCGGAAAAGCAGCAGCTTTTTCGTCCATGGCTTTGAATACTTCAGCCAGGTTTACGTTTTCGCCGGTAGTGAAAACTTCAATACTTTCCAGTGGAGTAAAATTATGCACGCGGGAAGATACAAACCTTGTGCTTTTATCTTCCAGTGACCTAACGATGGCGCCATCTTGTTTGCTGGCAATTAACTGAAACAAACCGCCCAATCCGGTTACTGCAACAATTTCTCTGTACTGCATGTTCTAATTTTTAGGAAGCGCAAATATAAATAATTATAATAGATTGCCCGCTGACAAATTTTCACCTTGAAAATGCCGTCAGCAAAGGGCTGGCATCAATTCAACTTTCGTGCCATGACCAGGGGCTGTTTCCAGCGTTTCACCCGGCCTTTGAGGTCAAATATTTCAATTAAAAATATATAAATACCTGGCGGCAAAAGTACTTTATTTTCTCCAAATCCATCCCAGTAGAGATTTCCTTTATTTCCCATCGTCATGTTCCGCGCCAGGCGGCACACAGGGCGGCCTGCGGCGTCAAAAACCGTAACGTTGCCCACCCATCCGGCGCCGGGAAGCTCCCATTGCAGTGTGGCGCGGTTGGCAGGAGCGGGATCGTCCGGACAAAACACGGCTGGTTTCACTTCCATGTGGGCATTGTCCGTGATTTTCGGCCATGGATGAGAGTTAGCGTATCCGGGTGTGGCATATCCCGCAGAAGCCGCAGCGGATGTCCAGCGAACGGTATGAGCGCTGTCCCGGCGTTCGAGGGCCACGCCCTTCGGCTGGCTGATCAGCGGAAAATGGAAAGCCGACTGATAGCTGACCTCATCCAGCACCACACTATCCGCCAGCAGCAGCAGGGCGCCGGCTTCCGCTGGCATAGACGGCAGGCTGGCCACTTCCTGCACATTTTCGGGACTGCTGCAGCGGTAATAACCACATAGCCGGTCCGCCGCTGTGGTAATGGCCAGCCATTGCCCTGGCATCAGCAAACGACCATTGGCAGCGATTCTTTTTACAGGCCCCTGTCGACCGTCTGCCTTTCTGACGCAAAGAAAAACATTCCGAAGGCTGATAGCATGGGCGCTGCGATTATGCAATTCAATAAATTCCGGTACGCCGGCCGGCGGGTCAAACAACAGTTCATTGATGACCAGATCGCCTGCTACCGGTGGCTGTGGCCGTGCAAAAGGCAGACTGTTTTTCAGGCTGCTTTCCTTGCCGTCGCAGTCGATGATACCTCGTAAGGTAACGCTGCCGGTATCAACGGCCGTCCCCAACCGGAGAGATACAATGTTAAACAGCGGAGGCAGTACTGACACAGCAGCCACAGGAGAAGTGCTTACCTGGTATCCATCCGTGGACGCGGTTTTTCCGCTGTCGAGCGTTTTGCTGAAATGGAGCAGCAGGTGCAGGCTATCGGGCATCTCTATAAAATAAAGGTCAGGCCGGGTATCTGTTGTTACCTGCCCGGCCGCAGCATTGTAAGTTCCGGGTGTACCGCCGGCAGGGGCAACGGAAGCTGTCCAGTTTATTTTCCCGCTGCAGGGTTGCGACGGGTCGCGCATCTCCAGGCTGCGACCTGCGCGGGCAGATGTGGGCAGGTCATACCAGGCATCGGTGTAAGCAACGGCATGTCTCACCTCCCGACGCTCGTTGTACAGCACCACCAGCCCGGTATCGTCCGGCAGCGGTGGGAACCGGTCTACCGGCAGCACATTGGGCACAGAGAAGTGCGCTGCCGGCGCGCACAGCAGCAGCAGGCTATCCGGCTGTAATAAATAAGGAGGCAATGTGATCTCCCGTTTGTTCACTGCCAGCGTCCAGCGCTGTAACTGTACAGCGTGACCGCTCCTGTTGCGCAGTTCTACATATTCAAAGGGCGGCAATCCTATAGCGGGCGCGGGTTTGATCATCATCTCATGAACCACGATATCATAAATACCGGTAACGGCTGTGTCGCGGGCTGTGATAAACTGCCACAGCAGGGCAATACAAACAATAGACATATAATATGGCTTTTAAGGGGGTTAAGTCCCAAACATACAGGTAATCCGGGAGTTGTATGTTAATGCCGTCTTAACGGCCGAATAAATACTACAGATTGTTATGAAAAGCGGTGCGTATATATTAATTTTGGGACTCCAAAAATTAAAATGTAAAACAAAATGAAAGTTGCCGTAGTAGGAGCGACCGGTCTGGTAGGCTCAAAAATGTTACAGGTGTTGACAGAGCGGAATTTCCCTGTCACTGAATTGATTCCCGTGGCTTCTGAGAAGTCCGTAGGCAAGGAAGTAACATTTAAGGGTAAGACCTGGAAGGTGGTGAGCGCTGATACGGCTATTTCCATGAAGCCCAACGTGGCTATTTTCTCTGCCGGCGGCGGCACCTCCCTGGAGTGGGCCCCTAAATTTGCGGCGGCAGGCATTACGGTGATCGATAACTCCAGCGCCTGGAGAATGGACCCTACCAAAAAACTGGTGGTACCGGAAGTAAACGGCGATGCCATCACACAGGAAGACAAAATCATTGCGAATCCTAACTGTTCTACCATACAGATGGTGCTGGTGCTGAAGCCCCTGCACGAAAAATATAAGATTAAAAGAGTGGTGGTGTCCACCTACCAGTCTGTAACCGGTACCGGCGTTAAAGCGGTTACCCAGCTGATGAATGAAAGACAGGGTATCACCGGTGAAATGGCATATGCTTATCCGATTGACCTGAACGTGATTCCCCAGATCGACGTATTTCTCGATAACGGCTATACGAAAGAGGAGATGAAGATGGTGAACGAGACCAAGAAAATTATGCGCGACGAGAGCATCAAAGTAACGGCTACGACTGTACGCATTCCTGTAATGGGCGGGCATAGTGAATCCGTGAACATCGAGTTTGAAAACGACTATGATGTAAACGAAGTACGGACGCTGCTTTCACAGACACCGGGCGTGATCGTGGTTGACGACCCGTCTAAGGCGCAGTACCCGATGCCGAAAGATGCGCATGATAAAGATGAAGTGTTTGTAGGCCGTATCCGTCGTGACGAAACACAGCCCAACACTGTGAACATGTGGATTGTGGCAGATAACCTGCGTAAGGGCGCTGCAACAAACGCAGTTCAGATTGCAGAATATTTGCAACAAAAGAACTGGTTATAATCATACTGTCGTGCTATGTAATTGTGTGCCGTAAACACACCCTGAACGTAATCCCGCGTATGGCTATACGAAAATGAAATCATAACTCCTTAAAAGCAAGCGTTTTAGCGCTTGCTTTTTTTTGAATATTTCACAATAGCATAACACACAAAGTGTAAAAATTACACGGAAGTAGTATTGATTTGTGGCTTATAAAATCCAATTTTGATAACATAATCCTATGCCAACTAAGCTTTTTGCAAAAAGAGTAGTCCAATTTTAGAGAGATGCCGGATATTTTCGTTATTTTCTAATCAGAAAACACCCTTTAAGTCCTATGAAAACCAACACCAATCGTGAGCTTTTGTTAATGCACAAGTTTACTGAAGAGTGGAGCACCAATTTTTCCTCACAAGTGTCCAGAATCATGAATATCGTGGACCAGCAGGACACACTGGACGGAATAATTCCTACCATTGAGGTGGCAAATGTTTACAACCAGCGGTTTGCCCACGCGCGTACAGACAAGGAGAATTTACTGAAGAACAGAAAAGCGCGTCCGTTTGAGTTTCTTATTCACAAAAACTAGACATTTAGTCATTTTTCCATTTGGTTATTTAATTATTTGAATAAGGTGGAAGACCTTGGCATAAGCTTAAATAGCTAAATAACCAAATGAAAAAATGGCTAAATGGCGTTAGTCCATGGCACGGTTAATGAATGCAATCAGCGGCTGCATGAGCGCAAACGTTTTTAAGATTTCCCGGACGAGCGACGGTTGTACGCAGGTGTCATCTGTTACGGGGTGTGATACAATGAGGCTTTTTAATTTCAGGTAGGCTATAGCGGGATTATCACTCTGATATCCCTGCGGTACTGTTTTGAGGGCTTCGCCTTCTACCTTTCCGAAATGTTTGATAAAACCTTTATTGGCGATGATGCGTTCAAACTCGTCGAAATTGTAGTCAATTTCCTGGCGTACTTTTTTCAGTTCAGGGGCAGCCGGCATCCAGAGGCCGCCGCCGGCATAACTATTGCCGCCCGGTTCCAGATGGAAATAATACCCTGCCAGGGTCGACTTTTTGCCGCCTGCCTGGAAGGAGGCGGCCATATTTATTTTATAAGGTGTTTTATCTTTCGAGAATCTAACGTCCTTGTATATACGAAATACACAATCTTTCAACTGTAACCCGGCGAGCGTGGCATCCTGCCTCGCCATACCATCTATCAGTTGCTGGACCATACTTTCAAAATCCGCTTTGGCGGCCAGGTACTGGTCCCGGTGTTCGTCGAACCAGCCCTTGTTATTGTGCTGCTTCAGTGATTTAAGAAATTTCAACGTGGAAGGCTGTAACATTGTTATTATTTTTTTATAGCAAGATAATACATGCGGCTGATAAAATTTTCCCGGGCTGAAGCTCCGGGGCTGCGTTGTAAAGCAGTTATCTGCTAAATGCGCAAAAGAGGCAGGCCCTGTAGGCCAACCTCCTTCACTGCAAGGGTTTCCTTTTCTCGTTTCTCTATGAGTCAGATTTTGGTTTTCAAAAGTGGTAAACAGCGGCAAACAATACATTTGCCGTAACACCGGAGGCCACTCCGTCAGATTTATGAAAAATATCCGCCGACGCATTATCGACCCTGAACTCCGGTATAATGGTCAGGTTTCCTGCCTTATAGTTGAGTGACAGCGTGCCGGCCACCACACTACCGCCCCCTGGTACTGCGCCAAATACTTTCACCCCGTCCTTATCACTGAAATACTCGCCACGGAGCGTAAGGCCTACTTTGTTGGTGAAATCGCAGTTGACATACAACGCTGATCCCCACCAGTTGGCACTCTTCTTATCTTCTTTGGGGGCGCGGGTATTCAGGTAGGTGCTGTAGGTACCATTGTAGCCCAGCCCCAGTACGTTATTCACCTGGTAGGTAGCCACTACGTCTACCTGATGGTTCTGCACGCCCAGCGTATCTTTTCCCTCCAGGTAGTTGAGATAAAGCTTGATCGGTGTTTCCGCCGGGGCAAAGCCCAGCTGCGCGCCTATATATTTATGACTGTTTAAGGTGACTGATTTGAGATCGGTAGGATTAAACACGCCTACCATCGCACTGAGCGAAGAGGTGAGGGCTATATCCGCTTTTACGCCGGTGTGAAAAAACGGACCGTAGCTAAACATATAACTCATGCTGTAGTTCCGGTTCAGATAAGCATCTACCAGCTCATATCCTACGTGGGTAGCGTAACTGCCCAGGCTCAGCTTCACTTTCTCTGTCAGCTGGTAGGATACATATAGTTGTTTGATGGCCATTGACAGGCCGTTTGACGGTGACGGCGGTTCATTGTAAGAGAATTCGCCGGCCCTTTTTCCAAAGCCGAGATCGGCCACTATGCTACCTTTTTTAAACCCATGCTCCACTTTAAGCGAAACCATGCCCAGTTCAAAAGAATTGTGCGAATTGGTGAAGCTGGTTTTATTATCGGTATTGTTACCGTTCAGGTTATATTTATAATAGACATCCGCAGAGCCTGAAATCTTGAAAGCCGGGGCCGGCAGGGTGTCAGAGGATTGAGACCAGGCAACAAAAGCGTTACTCATAACAAATAAGGTCGTTAGCATTCGTTTCATGTACTTGAATTTGGTTGATAAAGAATGATAAGTAGTGATGCGGCCTTCTCCTGCGTATTGTTTTGGGGATGCTTGCGTGCTGATGCTACATAGTTAGGAATGGATAATTAAGAAAGCGTTTCACTATGTTACAGCATGCTATCTCTTTAATTATCCATTCCAGATCTTTCAACGGTATTGTCTATACGTCTTAATAAAATTGATAAAGGTCAGAATCGAACTCAAAGAACTTACCATCACGGAGGGTCATAACAGGTGTCACTTTTCAGGAGTGTATCAAGTCCTCCTCTTTCAGTGATCCTGTATCAGTTACACTCATCAGCGCCGGGTGATAGTGTTCGTTGTGCTGTGTTGCGTCCAGGCCGAGCGCTTCTTCGTCTTCACTCACCCGCAGCGGATGGATGAAATTGATCAGCTTGAAGATGGCGTAAGACACGGTGAAGCTGTAAGCTACTACCAGCAGCAGGCCGAGTACCTGGTTCCTGAACAGTTCGAAGTTGCCGTAGAACCAGCCGTTGTTACCGCCTTCGTTGATCGCTTTGGTAGCAAAGATGCCTGTGAGCAGCATGCCTACCATACCACCGAGGCCGTGACAGGGGAATACGTCCAGTGTATCGTCGATGCTGGTTTTTGATTTCCAGTGCACCGCCATATTGGAAATAATGGACGCAATAAAACCAATGAATATACTTTGCGGGATCGCCACATAACCGGCAGCAGGCGTAATGGCCACCAGTCCTACTACGGCGCCGATACAGAAGCCGAGGGCTGACGGTTTTCTTCCGCGTATCACATCAAAGAACACCCAGGAAAGACCGGCAGCGGCAGTAGCGGTATTGGTAGTAGCGAAGGCGGTTGCTGCCAGCGCATTGGCGCCGAGGGCGGAACCGGCGTTGAAGCCGAACCAGCCAAACCACAGCAGGCCGGTACCTAACAGTACAAAAGGAATATTAGCCGGTTGCAGTTCTTTCTTTTCAATATGGTCCTTTCTGCGTTTCAGCACCAGCGCGCCTGCGAGGGCTGCGCAACCGGCTGAGATATGTACCACGGTACCGCCGGCAAAGTCCAGTACACCCAGTTTAAAGAGGATGCCTTCCGGATGCCAGGTCCAGTGCGCGATAGGTGCATATACCAGGAGGCTGAACAGCACCATGAAGAGAACGTAGGAAGTAAAACGAATCCTTTCCGCCACAGCGCCTACCACCAGCGCTGGTGTAATAATGGCGAACTTCATCTGGAAGAGCGCAAACAACAGCAACGGAATAGTAGGGGCGAGGCTCCAGGGGGCACCGGAACCAACGTTGTTGAACATAAAAAAGGTAGCGGGATCACCGATAATGCCATGATAAGACTTTCCAAATGCAAGACTGAAGCCCACTACGATCCATACCACACTGATCAATCCTGTTGCAATGAAGCTCTGCATCATGGTAGAGATCACATTTTTCCGGTTCACCATACCACCGTAAAAGAAGGAGAGGCCCGGTGTCATCAAAAATACCAGAGAAGACGCTACCAGGATCCAGGCGATGTCAGCCGTATTATATTTACTGACATCTGAAAAATTGGGTAACGCTGGAATAAAAATCCCAATTACTGCCACTGCCGCCAGAAAAATAAAGGGGAGATAGTCTTGGAACAAACTTTTCTTCATAGCATTTGATTTTTAAATTTCTTAAATAAAAGTAGATGTGAAATTTAAAACATCAAATAGAAGGGTCTAAAAATAGAATTATTTGAATTATCGATGTAATAATTAGGATTAAATCAATTATATAATAATATATTATAATATTAATTCTTATTTTCCTTCCTTATCTAGCGATACAACGTGCTACAATCGTAGTCTAACTAATTAATAATCAATTATTTAAAAACTTTTATGAAAGGGTTACGATTTTTTAAAAAAATCCAGGGAGAGATGTTACTACAATTCGAAAAGACCCGCTACAGTGAATTGTTTATCAATTTTATACATATTTATAATATATCACTGGGAGTAATTTTCACCAGTGATATATTATAAATAATTCTATATAATGTTTATGAGAAGGGAGATGAATTATTGTTTCATTTCGAGTAATTCCCGCTCCATAGCGAACATCTGATCGCGCAAACGGGCGGCTTCCATAAAGTCGAGATCTTTGGCCGCTTTTTCCATCTCCTTCTTCACCTTCTGGATCGCTTTCTCCATCTGCGGAATCGTCTTCGCTGACACGGTCGTCTCTTTTGCATATTGCACCGCATCTTCGGCCACCAGCGACACATCATACACCGCATAAGGGGAAGACTCGTCGAAGTGTTTGATTTCCAGCACGGAAGTCTGCCCCAGTATCTGCTCCTTGCTCTTACGCACCGTCCGCGGGGTTATATTATGCTCCTCATTATACGCCACCTGCTTTTCGCGGCGGCGGCTGGTTTCATCAATGGTACGCTGCATACTGTCCGTCATATGGTCCGCATAGAAGATGACCAGCCCGTCTACGTTACGCGCCGCACGGCCAGCCGTCTGCGTCAGCGAACGTTCGTCGCGCAGAAACCCTTCCTTATCGGCGTCCAGGATAGCCACCAGCGATACCTCCGGCAGGTCAAGACCTTCCCTCAGGAGGTTCACCCCCACCAGCACGTCGATATTACCCAGCCGCAGGTCCCGCAGGATCTCAATACGTTCCAGCGTATCTACTTCAGAGTGGATGTAGCGCGACTTAATATTAATACGTCCGAGGTATTTGTCCATTTCCTCCGCCATCCGTTTGGTCAGGGTGGTCACCAGCACACGGTCGCCCTTCTGTACCCGTTTGTCAATTTCATCCAGCAGATCATCTACCTGGTTCACACTGGGCCTTACCTCAATAGGCGGCTCCAGCAGACCGGTCGGACGTACCACCTGCTCCACTACGATCCCTTCGGTCTTTTTCAGTTCGTACTCACCGGGGGTAGCGCTCACAAATATGGCCTGGTTCACCAGGTTTTCAAATTCATAGAAATTGAGCGGGCGGTTATCCAGCGCTGAAGGCAGACGGAAACCAAATTCCACGAGGTTCAGCTTACGGGAGCGGTCACCGCCATACATACCGCCTATCTGCGGGATGGTCACATGGCTCTCATCGATCACCAACAGGAAGTCCCTGGGGAAATAATCCATCAGGCAAAACGGGCGGGCACCGGGCTTACGCCGGTCCAGAAAACGGGAGTAGTTCTCAATACCGCTGCAATAGCCCAATTCCCGGATCATTTCCACGTCATAGTTCACCCTTTCGGATAAACGCTGTGCTTCTATCAGTTTTCCGTTGGCCTTAAAGTATTCCACCTGTGCATGCAGTTCGTCCTGTATTTCGTAGATCACCTGCTGCAGGATGTCTTTGGGCGCGAGGTACAGGTTGGCCGGGAAAATGGCCGCATTCTCCATCGTGGTAATGCGTTTGCCGTTCTGTACGTCGAAGCTTTCTATTTCTTCGATTTCGTCACCGAAGAAGGTAATCCGGTAGCCGTAGTCCACATACGGCAGGTTGATGTCCACGGTGTCTCCCTGTACGCGGAAATTCCCCCTGTTAAAGTCACCGGTGGTACGGCTGTAGAGGGAATTGACCAGTCCATGCAGGAAGGCGTTCCGGCTAAACGTTTGTCCCTGCTGGATACGGATAATCCCGTTTTCATATTCGGTGGGGTTACCCATACCGTAAATGCAGGAAACGCTGGCCACCACAATGATGTCGCGGCGCCCGGAAAGCAGGTTGGACGTAGCTCTCAGGCGGAGCTTATCCAATTCTTCATTGATGGCGAGGTCCTTTTCGATGTAGGTATCGCTCACCGGCATATATGCTTCAGGCTGGTAGTAATCATAGTAGGAAACGAAGTATTCCACCGCATTATCAGGGAAAAACTGTTTGAGTTCTCCATATAGCTGGGCTACCAGTGTTTTATTGTGGGTCAGCACCAGGGTAGGGCGTTGGACATTCTGAATCACATTGGCCACTGTAAAGGTTTTACCAGATCCGGTCACCCCCAGCAACGTCTGATATTGTTCTCCTTCCAGCAATCCTTCGGTCAATTGTCTGATGGCTTCCGGCTGGTCACCAGCGGGAGCGTAAGGCGCTTGTATCTTAAATGGCATATTGAAATTTCATTTGAGCAGTATGTAAAAATACTAAAATGACGCGTCCTAAAAGTGTTAAAAAAAAGAGCTTTAATTTTGCCTTTCAATCACTGACTTACTCATGAGAAAAAAGATCTTACCGGGCCTGATCCTGGCCTTTTTACTGCCTTTAGCCAGCTTCGCCTGGGGGCCAAACGGGCACCGCATTGTAGCGGAGATTGCCTGGCAGCACCTGACCCCGCAGGCTAAAAAAGCCGTTGCCAACATCCTGGGGCGCCAAAGCCTGCCTATGATCGCTAACTGGCCGGATTTTATCAAATCCGACACCACCCACCAGTACGACCACACCAATACCTGGCACTATCTCGATTTCCCCGCCAATGTGGGCCGCGCAGCATTCGACAGCCTCCTGAAAGCGGCCACCGGAGAAAACCTGTACTCCCAGACGCAGGCCATGATCCGCGACCTGAAAAATAAGCACCTGTCCAAAGAGAAAAAACTTTTTGCCCTCACCTTCCTCGTTCACATGATGGGGGATATGCACCAGCCACTGCACGTGGGTCGTGATGAAGACATGGGGGGCAACAAAATCAGTGTAATGTGGTTCAACCAGCCTTCTAACCTGCACCGCGTGTGGGATGAACAGCTGATCGACTTTCAGCAGCTCAGCTACACAGAATACACCAGGGCTATCAACATCGCCACACCGGCGAGGGTAAAAGCATGGCAAAGCGGCACCATCGCCGACTGGATGTTTGAGTCCCACCTGCTGGCCGATAAAGTGTATGGCTACACCAAGCCGGATTCCAAGCTCAGCTATCGTTACAACTATGTGTTTGTGGAAGACCTGAACAACCAGCTCCTGAAAGGCGGCCTGCGTCTCGCAACCGTCCTGAATGGCATCTACAGATAATTCTCCCCCGCCGAAGTCCGGGCTACATAAAGAGAAAGCGGCCATCCCTGCTCGGGTGGCCGCTTTCTCTTTTTATGTTATCTGTTGGTCTATACCAGGTCGATATCAAAGTTCACCAGCTGAACAAACTGTTCCAGGCGGGTGGTCAGTTCTTCGTGTGTTACTTCCCTCAGGCGGGAAGTACCAAATTTCTCCACACAGAAGGAAGCCATGGCAGAACCTACGATGATGGCGGTCTTCATGTTTTCGAAAGAGATATCACGGGTTTTGGCCAGATATCCGATAAAACCGCCTGCGAAGGTATCACCTGCGCCGGTTGGGTCGTATACATCGTCCAGCGGCATGGCAGGAGCGAAGAACACGTGATTTTCGTGGAACAGCAGCGCACCGTGCTCTCCTTTTTTGATGATCAGGTAGCGGGGACCCATGGTGAGGATCTTTTTGGCCGCTTTCACGAGGGAGTATTCTCCGCTCAGCTGACGGGCTTCGCTGTCGTTCACCATCAGCACGTCCACTTTCTGCAGTACTTTCAGCAGATCGTCCAGGGCTGCTTCCATCCAGAAGTTCATGGTGTCCATCACGATCAGTTTAGGACGAACGGTCAGCTGTTCAATCACGCTCATCTGCACCTGCGGTGTGAGGTTGCCCAGGATCAGGAATTCGCTGCCCTGGTAGCTGTCCGGGATAACCGGGTTGAAGTCTGCCAGTACGTTCAGGTCAGTAACCAGCGAGTCGCGGGTATTCATGTCCATGTGGTACTTGCCGGACCAATAGAAAGACTTTTCCCCTTTCTTCACCTGTACTCCGTCCAGTGCCACACCTCTGGCAGTCAATGCGTCCATCTCCGCCTGCGGGAAATCTTCACCTACAACAGACACCTGATTCACTGGTTGCACGAAATTGGAGGCAGCCCATGCGATATAAGTGGCAGAACCGCCAATGATTTTTCCTGATTTACCAAAGGGCGTTTCAATTTCATCGAACGCCATTGTGCCTACGACTGTAAGAGCCATGTTACTTTCCTGAATTTTATTAGTTTAAAATTTAATACAAAGCCAGGCAAAGGTAACATCTTCCGGAGAAAGCAAAAAGGTTAAATCTTTACTGTTTTCCATGTACCGCGGCGGAATAACAGTACCCCCGCTACAGCCATTGCAGACTCGGCAATGGCGATAGCCCAGAAAACGCCCTGGGGGCCCCAGTGGAGCCATATAGACAGGGTATAGGCCAACGGCACCTGGAACATCCATAAAGCCACCAGATTAATGAAAGTAGGTGTGCGGGTATCCCCGGCGCCGTTAAACGACTGCGTGATCACCATACCATAGGCATAAAATACGTATCCGAGGCTCATGAGGCGCAAACATTGCACGCCATAAGTGATCACATCGGCCTCATGGGTAAACAGCCGGATGATGGCCGGCGCCCCTGCCAGGAAAACAACGCCCACAATGCCGAGGAAGATCATATTCAGAAAAGCTGCCCGCCATACCGATTTTTCCGCGCGGTCCGGCTGTTGCGCCCCCAGGTTCTGTCCTACCAGCGCCGCCGCGGCATTGGCCATTCCCCAGGCAGGCAGGATGGTAAAGATCACCACCCGGATGGCGATGGTATATCCCGCTACCGCATCTTTGCCGAAATGGGAGATGATCCTCACCAGGAAGATCCAGCTGGCAGATGCGATCAGCATCTGGGCGGTACTTCCGGCAGCCAGCTTCAGGACAGATACAATCGTGTCCCAGGCGGGCGACAGATGCTGTCTGGTAATTCGGATCAGGTCTTTACCACGTACCAGGTGGTATACCTGGTAACAAACACCCATGCCCCGCCCGATGAAAGTGGCCAGCGCAGCTCCTTTCAGGCCCATGGCCGACACCGGGCCCCACCCGTTGATCAGCAGCGGGCACAATATAATATTGAGGCCATTGGCCAGCCAGAGCGAACGCATGGCCAGCGCGGCGTCGCCGGCCCCCCTGAAAATACCGTTGATGAGAAACAACAATACAATAACGAGATTACCGGTCAGCAGTATTTTCGTATATCCGACGCCGTAATCTGCCACTTCCGCCGACGCACCCATCAGCAATAAAATATCCCGGGAGAAAACGAAGCCTACGATGCTGATGACCACCGACAGCACCAACGCTACATACAGCGCCTGCATGGCGGCATGGGCCGCTTCTTCAGGGTTCTTCTCACCGGTACGGCGCGCCACCACCGCGGTAGCGGCCATGCTCAGGCCCATCGCACAGGTGTATACCAGCGTCAGTACCGATTCCGTAAGTCCAACAGTAGTAATAGCATTCACGCCGAGGTGGCTCACGAAGAAAATATCTACTACGGCAAACAACGATTCCATGGCCATCTCCAGTACCATTGGTATGGCCAGTAAAAAAATAGCCCGGTTAATACTACCGGTGGTGAATTCTTTTTCAGTTCCGGCAACAGCGACGCGAAACAATTCAAAAAATTGAACAAGACGCAACTGCGCCCGTTTAAAGAAAGGCATGTCCAATAAGTTAATACGTGAAAGTCTGTGGCTGCAGGCAGCCATCATTAAAGGTTCTAAAGCGGGGAAAATGCGGTAGGTCCGCGAAATTAGTTTCTCATATGCTACTATTTTTACATCAGCAGGATGTAAAACAAAAGTAGCCGTTTTTTCGAAAAGTCAAAATTTCTGTAAAGAATATTTTGTGCAAGGGTTGTAACATTTAATGCTGTCTCTCGTTTAACATCACAGTAAGCGCGCTGAAACCTATAGGGAAACCAAAAAGTCAACTTATCCAATTTAACCTTCGTTAAAACAGACATCATGTTCATGTTTCACCAACACGCTCTCAAAACGGGAGTCGTAGCTGCTACTGTATTGGGCATAGCTTTCACCGCCTGCAACAAGGACGACAGTCCGCCTCCTGTTCCCGAACCGCGTAACATCACCTTTAAGTTACGGGGCACAGGCACCGATGCGGCCCGCGAAACAGGCGCTGTTACCATTACTGAAAATACGGACAGTTCCATCAACGTAATTTTAATGCTGGGTAAAAACAAGAAAGACACGGTACACCAGGTGTATTTCATTGGCGGCACCTATCTGGTACCTACAACGGACACGTTAAAAGCTGTAGACGCAAAAGGCAACGGAGGCCTCCTTGCAGTGGAACTGTTTAAAAACGTAAAGAAAGTTACCTTGAAACAGGCTGCAGGCGCTACCAAAGAAATACCTTTCCGGTATAACGATGCCGTTAAGTATGTGGCCCATCTCAAAGTAAAACACAGCCGTTTCTCTACAGACACCCTTACTATTGGTAACGTTGGCAAAGCCAATTAATTTTTATACCATTAAAACTGTTCTGGTATAGTGTGATGAAAAGAAATAGCCGGCTATCCGCCGGCTATTCTGTTGTTTTTATTAGGATATGGAAAACGATCAGGGTCTATTGCGACGACTGATTTTCGTTGGTATCATTCGTCAACACAGGCATCTGCTTGCGCAATACCTTGAACTCCGTACGCCTGTTTTGCTGACGGCCTTCCGGATTGTCTTTATGATTAGGCAATGAATTAGGTGCCACAGGACGGGATTTACCGTAGCCTTTAGCAATTAACCGCTGGGATGAAATGCCCTTGCTGATCAGGTAATCCACGCAGGACTGTGCACGGGACTGAGACAGTTTCATATTGAACTTGTCTGACCCCACACTGTCTGTATGCGCAGACATTTCTATCATCAGTTTCGGGTTGTCATTCAGCATGTCCACCACGGTGTCCAGCACAACTTTGGATTCGGGACGCAGGGTCGCTTTACCAAAATCATAATAGATATTGTTCAGGACAATCGGTTTCTCCACTTCATAGTGTTTGAGGCAGAGGGTTGGATTATCGAGTGAATCCACCCTGGTGAGTTCGTCTGATTTAAAGTAGAGGCTTTTGGTGAAGTAATTTTCTTTTTCAGCAACAATTTTATAATAACGCTGCGGGTCTACCTCGAAGGAGTAGCGTCCGGTAGCATCGAGTGTTATTTTCTTCAGTGTTTTCTGCCGTACCGTATCGAGCAGGGTGATGGTAGCGCCTGCAAGCGGCTGATGGGTATCACAGTCCACGATCAGGCCGCTGGCCATTTTCCGTATTCTTTTAATGCTGAATACTTCGAGGCAGCAAACGGATTCGCGGTCGGAGCTGATAAATCCTTCCGCGAAAGGGTGTGTATTGTCGATCGCGGAATAATAGATATCATCTTTGGGAGAATTCAATGGTTTGCCCATGTTTACCGGGTTTGACCAGGTACCGAAGTCACCTTCGCTCTGGAAGAAGTCCAGGCCACCGAGGCCTACGCGGCCGTCTGTACTGAATACCAGCACACTTTTCTCTGCGTCGTAAAAAGGCGCCTGTTCTTCATCTTTGGTATTGATGGTAGTTCCCATATTGCGGGCATTACCCGGGGCGTTGCTGTTCATCACACAATACCAGATATCGTATTTACCCATACCACCGGGCCTGTTGGATGCAAACAGCAGGTACTTGCCATCCGCTGTGATATAAGGCTGCATGGAGTTGTAACCATCCATATTGATATTGCTGCCCATTTTCTGCGGTTCGGACCAGCTACCATTCTGTTTGGTGCTCAGGTAGATATCGGCTTGTTTCATGCCATTTTTTACTGACCAGCGGGTCATATACATGGAGTTTCCATCGGGGGAGATGGAAGAAACGCCCTGATCATATCCTTTTGCAGCAGGGATTTTCAGTTTCTGGCTGTTGCCGAAATCGCTGCCGTTGCCACTGGCGGTATAGAGGTCATTTACATAAGGGGTCCCTTTCCGGTCTTTCTTTTTTTCCGGCTGACCGGTAGGGGTTACCGGTGTTTCTGCGCGGGAAGAGGTAAACATCAGTGTTTTTGCATCTACTACCACAGGTGCGTAGTTGGCCCCGCCTTCGTTCACATTGCCGGCCAGTTTCACGATGGTAAAACGGGGTTGTTTACCGGCTTCGCTCAAAGCAAATTCGCAGTTGGCGATTTCCAGCGGCACGCGGGTAGACAGTTCATCTGCACCGGTGTAGCTGGCTTTAAAATCATTGAACTGCTTCAGCGCCTCGTCATATTTCCCGTTGGCCCTGAGACATACGCCATACCAGTATTTGGCCTGAATGAACTGGGGATTATTGAACCCTACCACCTGGGAATACCAGGTCTCGGCATTTCCAAAATCATGATAAAGCCGGTAGGACTCCGCCAGCCGGGACACTACCTGCTGATAGTCTTTAAACTTACCGGTGGGCGGAGCTGCGTTGGCGACGGCATAAGGTAATATCTGTTCCGGTTTCACCTTAAAAGTACCGAGTGCTTTATTGTAATACTGTGCTGCCGAATAATAGTCCCTGGCGTTGTAATATACGTCTGCCGTATGTTTGAAATCAACTACGTATTGCGCCTGTATCGAATTAATCAGCCCTGCAAAAATTACCAGTACAAGAAGTGTAATTTTTTTCATGAAGGTTCTAATTCTATGGTCTGGAGAAATATGGTATCCACTTCTGTTTATATCCACTTGTAAAACTATATCCCTATAATCTCGGGCAGATGAAGTATTCTTCATTCAACACCCTTCTTTTCCTGCTGATAAAGGACAGGGATACTTCAAAGCTCTGGCTGCCGTTGACAAGGCGGCGCATATTTGAAGTGTTGGTGTCATAGCTGAGGCCCAATACAAAACCTTTGAAATGGAAGCCGGCAAAAGGAATGACTGCATCGTTAAAGCGGTAGTTTCCACCTACCAGGAAATCGAATTCGGGATTTACCAACAGTTGTGCGTACATGCCGGCCACTATTTCTTCGGCGTTCCCCTGGCGCATGTACAGGCCGGTAGGGGTAAGGCTTACTGCATCGTTTATTTTTATTTTGGTACCACCGTGAACGAGGTAGCGCACCGGCAGTTTCTTTTCTTCACCGGTACCGCCGGAGAACGGATCTTTGGGACCGGTGAGGTGTGCCGCTGCAAATCCCACAAACGGATTGAGCATGTGATTAGGATTGCCGTCAAAAAACATGGCACCGGCTCCGGCGTCAAAAACGGTGGAAGAAGTAGTTGTTACATTTTCACCATTGGCGATGCTGGGATCGAAACCTATGGTGGGTTTGTACTGGCTGCCCGTCTGGAATTTGGCCGGATCCACGCGGCGGTTGATGACACCTGCCTGGATACCGAATACGATCTGGCTGGTTTTGGTTTGCCCGAACCGTACGCCGGTATAAGATACGTTGGCCATGGCGTTGAAGAAATTGTATCCTGCATCGCCGGCAGACATATTGAGGACATTAAGGCCTACGCCAATATTTTTATCAGTGGCGGCGTCGACGGAAACACCGGCGGTAGAGAAGGGTTTTCCATAGTTTGCCCACTGGTTGCGGTAGTTCCCGGAGATCCGGTAATCTCCGTCAATCACGCCTGTCAACGCGGGATTGAGCCACATTGGATAGGCGTAATACTGGGAGAAGTGTGGGTCTACCTGTGCAAAAGACTGCCAGGGCAACAAACTGCTCCATAAAAGTACTGCAACAATAAAGATCCTTTTCATAGGAACATTTTTTACTTGTTCAAAATTGCCGGGGTGCAGACCGGTGCCTGGCATGCACCCCGGCTAGTTTATTATTTATTAATCTACGGGTTTCTGTTCCTGTCGTTTACCGCATGAGGGTAACGTTACCTTTCTTCGTGATGATCTGTCCATCCTGCATAGTCGCCCTCACGATGTATACATACACACCTACCGGTTGTTTTTGTCCGCTCATCGTACCATCCCATCCCTGACGTTGGTCTTTGGAGGTGAATACCAGCTGCCCCCATTGGTTGTACACTCTGAATTCGAGCTGGGCGATAGCTGTTCCGTACACATACAACACATCGTTGACGCCGTCGCCGTTCGGACTGAAGAGGTTCGGTATGAAGATGTTGTTGCCTTGCGGGTTGGATGTTGTACAAGTAACGCTACCCAACGCGCTGGTTTGACAATCGCTGGAGCCGATGGCCCTTACACCGAACTTCAGGAGCTGGTTAGGCTGCAGGTTGATCACGGTATGCGATGTACCGTTCGGGCCGGTGCTTGGTGCGATGAATGTAGCGCCATTGTCGAGGGTCACTTCGTAGCGTACAGCACCAGGAACAGCGTTCCAGCTGAAGGTGACGCTGGTGGCGGTGATGCTGGTGGCCACCACGTTCGGTGTAGCCAGCGGTTGCAGCATGCTAACGATCGCTGTTGTTCTTGCACCCACACCTGTACAGCCACCGGAGGCGCTTGCCGCTTCCACATAGTAGGTAGTGGTGGTATTCAGTGCTGGTGTGGTGAACACCGGACCAACAAATGTTGGTGTGCCGCCTGTTGGTGTTGTGTACCAGTTGAAGGTGACGCCTGGTGTAGTTGAACTGGCTGTCAGCGTGGCTGTTTTACCCGGGCAGATACCGTTTTCGTTGCCGGTAACTGTCGGTGCGGCCGGTGCGTTGATCAGCTGAACACTTACAGCGGTGCGGGTTGCACTCGGGCAGCCGTTAGCGTTAGTGGCTTCCACATAGTACATCGCATTTGCGGTAACCGGTGGCGTTGTAAAGCTGCTGCCGGTTGATATGGCTGTTCCGCCGGTTGCGGTAGTATACCATTTGTAGGTGAGTGCTGCGTTCGGGCTTTGTACATTCAGTGTCACGGTCTGGCCCTGACAAGTCTGGAGCGTAGCGTTTGCCACTGCCGGTACAGCCGGAGCCGCATTTACAGTAACGTTCACCGCTGTTCTGCTGGCGCTCACACAACCACCGCTGGTAGCAGCTTCGAGGTAGTAAGTCGCGTTAGCGGCCGGTGTGATGGTGTAGTTAGCACCGATGAATACTGGTGTACCGCCTGTTGGTGCAGTGTACCATTTGTAGATCACGCCGGTGATGCTGTTCTTCACAGACAGGGTGATGGTCTGGCCTGCGCAGGTTGTTTTCGGATCTGCCAGCGGAGCGTCGATGGTAGTGATCACCGTTGCTGTTACGCCAGCGCGGGAGCTTCCGCAGCCTTTGTTGTTGACTGCCGCCACGTAGAAGGTAGTGGTGGTGGTCAGCGGGCCGGTGGTATAGCTTGTACCGGTAGCCAGCAGTGTGCCATTGGCCGGGGCGCTGTACCAGTTGTAGGTCAGTGCAGGGTCCGGGTTCTGGATACTGAAGGTGGCGGTACCGCCGATGCAGATGGTCAGGTTATTGGCCGCTACAGTCGGCATGGCCGGTGCAGGGTCTACGTTCACGGTTACACCTGTCCTGGTGGCGCTGGAGCAACCGGTGCCGATATTGGCCTGTACGTAGTAGGTAGTCGTGCTGTTGACAACCGGTATGTTATACACTTCACCGGTGAAGAGCAGGGTACCACCTGTTGCGGCGTCATACCAGCGATAGATAAACCCAGGCTGTGCGTTCTTCACAGACACTGTTACACCGGTGCCGGCGCAGGTCCTGAGGCTGGTGGCAGTTACTTCCGGAGCAGCAGGAGCGGAGGTCACTGTCACAGTGGCTTTCACCCTTGCAGAAGGATTGCCGCACTGTGCAGGATCGCCTGTAGCTTCCACATAGAAGTCTGTTGTGGTGGTCAGCGGCCCTGTTGTATATATCGGTCCGGTGAAGACGGATGTGCCGCCTGTCGGAACGGTGTACCATTTGTACGTGATATTGTTTGCAGGAGAGATCACGCGCAGCGTTGCGGTAGATCCTGTGCAGACAGTCAGTGCATTGGATTCGAGTACCGGTGTTGGTGCGGTGCCCACGCTCACGGTCACTTTAGCTCTTACCGGGCTCGCGCAGGTACCGTTGCTGGCTTCCGCATAGAAGTCGGTGGTCACTGCCAGCGGGCCGGTGGAGAAGGTGGTGCCGGTTCCGAGCTGGGTACCGCCGGTAGCGGCGCTGAACCATTTATAGGTAGTACCAGCCACGGGGTTCTGAATACTCAGGGTTACAGAGCCGCCAGCGCACACACTCAGTGAAGTGGCTGTGACGGTCGGTGTAGCCGGCGCTGTATTCACTTTAATTGGGATGGCAGTTCTTGGGCCACCGCAGCCTCCGCAGGTGGTGCAGCTGCCGCCGATCACCGCTCTTACATAGTAAGTGGTGCTGCTGTCAGCATTGAAGGTATAGCTGGTACCGGTAAATAACAGGTTGCCATCTATATCGCTCCACTGGTACCTGATGCCTGTCTGCGGGCTCTGTACGGTCAGCGTTACACTGGAGCCCGTGCAGGTATTGATGGATGCAGGTGTTACCACTGGCGCCGGCGGTGCGGGTACTACAGTAACGGTACCGGCAGTGCGGGCTGATGGTGCGCCACACTTGGTGATATCACCTACCGCTTCCACATAGTAAGTGGTAGTGGCTGCCAACGGCGGCGTAATGAATACCGGTCCGGTAAAGATCGCGGTACCGCCTGTTGGTGTGGTATACCATTTATACGTGAGCGCGTTGTCCGGGTTGAGGATCATCAATGTTCCCGGGTTGTTCTGACAAGTGGTGACATTGCTGGCTACCAGTACCGGTGTTGGTGCGGTGCCTACGCCGATGGATATTTTCACACGGGTAGTGTCGCTGCAGCTGCCGGCGGAAGCCTGTACATAGAAGTCTGTAGACACTGTCAGGTTTCTCGCGATGTATACCGGTCCGGTGAAGAGCGCGGTACCTCCCGTGGCCACGTTGTACCAGCGGTAAGTAAGGGTATTTACCGGGTTCTGTACGGAGAGGACTACGGAGTCACCTGCACAGATATTGGTATTGGAAGCAGAGATGGTCGGCGTTTGCACGCTGGTGAGATTTACATTCACCGCTTTCGCTGTACCGGCTGCATTTGCGCAGCTGTTGCTTCCTTCTACGGTCACATAGTAGGTAGTGTTGGCCGTAATCACCGGTGTGGTGTAAGACGCTCCGGTAAACAGCAGTGTTTGCAGGGTAGCCTCTTTGTACCATTTGAATACCGGGTTGGTCACGGTAGTACTGGAAGCCGTCAGGGTGACGGTTGTTTTCGCACATATGGTGGTGTCTCTTGCGATGACGTCAGCAGCCGCGGAGCGTTTGTTCACGGTCACGTGTGCTGCTTTCAGGTCGCCGGCTGCATTTTCACAGTTACCGGCGCTGCTTACGCTCACGTAGTAGGTGTAGGTGCCTTGTGCGAGGCCGGAGATGGTCAGCACGCCGGCTGCGCTAACACCTTGTGTGATCGGACCGGTCTTATCCGGATTAGCGTACCATTTGAATACCGGGTTCTGCACGGTAGCAGAAGTCGGTGTGAGTCTGGCGGTATCACCTGCGCAGATGTTCTGGTCTGTCACGTTGATATCGGCTGCTGTAGCAGCGTTGGTCACCATCAGGGTGATGACGGCGCGGGCGCCGGCGTTTGCACAGTTATTGGCGTTCACGCCTTCTACATAGAACTTATAAGTGCCTACGGCGAGGTTGGCCGGAGTGGTGTATGTATTGGTATTGGAGGCCAGTTTGGCGCCGCCGGTGGCAGCATCGTACCAGTTGAAGTTAACACCTGGTACAGCGTTTACGCTGAGGGTAACCGGTGTGTTCACGCAGGTGGTAACGCTGTCTTTGGTGGCAACCGGAGTGGCCGGAGTACCGTACACGGTTACTGTTGCAGGCAGGGAAGCTGCGCCGCTACAGTTGTTTCTCATGGCCCTTACCGTATAAGTGTAGGTACCGGAGTCGAGGGTCGGTGATGTCAGGTAGGCGATGCTGTCGAGCAGGTGGTTGCCATTGCTGTCGTACCAGCCGTAGGTAACGCCTGCCGCAGGGTTCACCACTTTGAGGGTAGCCTGCTGACCTTTACAGATGCTGCTGTTGGTCACCTGTACGGTAGGCTGAACGATCGCACGTTGTGCGTAGTTGAAGCCTACTTCGGTGAGGGCGCCTGCGATACCGGATTTCAGTTTCACTTCCACACCAGTGAATGGTTTGGTTGGTACGAAGGACAGCAGCGCGCTTCTGCCACCACTGAGCAGGTTGATATTAACGAGCGGGTTGGACACCAGTACGGAGTCACCGGCTGTAGTACCATTGTAGGATGTCAGCTGCAAGCTTGCCAGTAAGGCGGCAGAGAGCACCTGGCCTGGGTTGGTGACCATTACTTTCACGGTATCGCCCGGAGTGGAGACACCGTTGAAGAAGGCCCTTTCCCAAACGGAGGCATTCAGTATGCCGAGGTCTATTACGAGGGAAGAGTAAGTATTGGCGCTGTTGTCAACTGCCAGTTGCGGGTTGTACACATTGCCCAGCACGAGGAGGCCGGAGCCGCCGATGGTAAAGGAGCTTGCGCCTTCGCAAGGCACAGGGTCCTGCCTGTCGGTAATGGTGACCGCTGTTACCGGTACTCTTGCGGAAGAGCAGGAGCCGCCGGGGATGGCTGCTACCACCCAGTAGGTTTTAGTACCCACGGTAGCGGAAGCCGGTGCGGCAAACTGTGCTCCTTTAAACAGGGTGTCTGTGGCCGTCTGTGTAGCGAACCAGTAGAACTGCGCATTAGCGGTAGAAGCAGATGCAGTGAATACCGGTTGCTGGTTGACTACCACGGTGTCAGGGTTCGGTGTTACGGTCGGAGCAGGCAGGGTAGCTGCGGTGCTCACGTTAACAGCTGTCCTGGTAGCAGAGGTGGTGTTACAGCTGTCGTTGAACGCCTCTACATAGTAGGTGGCAGCAGCTGTTACATTGACCACTTTATACGTAAATCCGCTGTCGGCGTTCAGTTTGGTGCCGCCGGTAGCTACGTTGTACCAGTTGTAGGTGTATCCTGCCAGCGGGTTGGCAATGGCCAGTACCGCGTCTGAACCCGGACAAACTTTCACATCATTGGATTGTACGGTCGGTGCAACCGGAGCAGCGGCCACTTTCACAGCCACCTGCGTTCTTGCGGCGCTTGCGCAACCGTTGCGGAAAGCTTCCACGAAGAAGCTGGTATCTGCCGTCAGCGCGCCGGTAGTCAGGGCAGCGCCATCTTTACCGGTGAGGTAAGTACCGTTGGAAGTATACCAGCGGTAAGTGATGCCTGCCACCGGATTCTGTACGTTGAGCGTAGCCGTGCTACCTGCGCAAACAGCTACCTGGGCAGCCTGTACAGCAGGTTTGGCCAGTGCGCGCTGTGCGTAGTTGAAGCCGATTTCTGTGAGGGCACCCACGAGGCCGGATTTCAGTTTCACCTGTACGGCATCGAATGGTTTGGTCGGTACAAATTCGGCGATTGCCTGCGTACCGTTGCTCAGGAGACTGAGTTTCACCAGCGGATCGCTGACGGTCACAGAATCCTGCGGAGCGTTACCATTATAAGTAGTCAGTTGAACACCGCCCAGCAGGGATGCAGACAATACCACGCCCGGATCAGAGAGCAATACCCTTACGGTGTCGCCAGGAGCGGAGAGACCGTTGAAGCCTGCTTTTTCCCATACCTCTGCATTCAGTACGCCGAGATTGATCACGAGAGACGCTGCTGTGCTGGCATCGTTGTCTACCGCCAGCTGCGGGTTGTATACGTTGCCCAGTACGAGGAGACCGCTGCCGCCGATAGTTTGGGTGGTAGCGCCTTCACAAGGCACTGGTGTTGGTGTGTTAAATGTTCCGTACACCACTACTGCCGGCACGCGGATAGAAGAGCAGGAACCATTGATGGAGGCTTTCACCCAGTAGGTTACAGTGCCCGGCGTGTTTCGGGTAGGCGGTGCGTAGATCGGACCGGTAAACAGGCTGTCGTTGCCAGTCTGGCTGCCATACCAGGTGAATACCACGTTGGCGGCGTTGGAGGTGGCTTTGAGAACGGCTTGTGTGCCAATGTTTACAGAGTCCGGATTAGGTGTCACCACTGGTGCGCTCAGGGAAGCAGAGATCACGATATGGAAGGCTTGTCTCGGAGAAACAGCACCACAGGTGCTTACCGCTTCCACATAGAAAGTGGTGTCTTTGGTGATATTTGGTACGTTAAATACGTATCCGCTGTCGGCATTCAGTTTGGTGCCGCCAGTGGCCACGTTGTACCAGTTATAGGTAAGCTGGTTGTTCGGATTGGTTACCGCCAGTGCAGCGCTGGTACCAGGACAGAGGTTGAGCGTCTGGTCAGGACCGGGCACTACAGGCGCCGGAGACACGGTAACGTTTACGGGTACACGGTCAGGGTTAGCGCAATTGTTGGCGCCTACCGCCTGTACGTAGTAAGTAACGGTACCCGGTGTTCTCAGGGTATCGGTAGTATAAGTGTTCTGGCTGCTCAACACGGTGGTGCTGGTGGCGCTTGCGTACCAGCGTACGGTGGTGCCGGCAGCAGGTGTTACAGACAGTGTTGCTTTTTGGTTCACGCATACGGTATCGCCGGTGCCGCTGATAGTCGGGTTCGGATACAGGATGCGGGCGCCATAGATATCAATGGAGTTGAGCAGGTTGGCGAGACCGGTCAGTTTCACTTCCACGCGGTCGTAAGTACCGGTGGCTGCCACGGTAGCAGAGAATTGCTGGCCGCTCAGCAGACGGAGCGTCAGCAGGTCAGCCAGGGTATCTGCTTTCACGGCAGTAGTACCATTGTATTGGGTGATCACCACGCCGCCAAACAGGCTCACATCTGCCAGGCCGCCCGGAGCCGCCATGGTGAGACGGATGCTGTCGCCAGCTGCGCCCGGGTTCGGGAAGATGAGTTTCTGGAATACAGAACCACCGAGTAAGCCTACCGGTATATTCAGGCGGGTGAAGTTAGTTTGAGAACTGTCGATGTCATTGGTCGGATTCTGTACGGAGCAGAGTATGCAACCGAGGGTAGTACCGGAAGTCTGGCTGGTCGGCACATTACAATCCGGGGAAGGAATTACCGGACCGGTTACTTCTACGTTTACACGTACCCGTGCAGAAGAGCAGGCGCCGGGGATGCTTACTGCAGCGAAGTAGCTGTAAGTGCCCGGATTATTGAACGGACCTACCACGAAGCTGGTACCGGTACCGGCGATGGTAGTGGTAGTGGAGTCAGCGTACCAGTTGATCACTGCACCCGGAACCGGGGACGCGGTCAGCGTTGCCTGTTGACCGGTAGCTACTACTACAGTACCTGTTACCACCGGGGTTGCAGGAGCATTTACTACGCTCACAACTGCCCGTTTCAGTGCACCTGCAGCATTTTCACAACGGCCTGTACCACTCACAGCCACATAATAAGTATAGTTGCCCTGCGCGAGGCCGGTGATGGAGAGGTTGCCCACGCTGTCTAAAGCGTAGTGTACCGCACCTTCTGTAAGACCATTGGTTATAGCGGTTGTTTTATTAGCGTCTTTATACCAGGTGAATACCGGGTTGGTAACAGTGGTAGATGTTGGTTTCAGCAGGGCGACATTGCTCACGCAGCCGAGAGTGGTATCGGCCAGGTTGATGTCTGCCGCAGTGGCCAACGGATTCACGACTACGTTAACGGCTATACGGCCAGGGTTAGCGCAATTGTTCGCGCCTACCACCTGTACGTAGTAGGTTACTTTACCGGGTGTTCTCAGGGTATCAGTAGTATAAGTGTTCTGGCTGCTCAATACGGTGGTGCTGGTAGAATCTGCGTACCAGCGCACTGTAGTACCGGCAGCAGGCGTTACCGCCAGCGTCGCTTTCTGGTTCACGCATACGGTATCGTCCGTACCGCTGATAGTCGGGTTCGGGTACAGGATGCGGGCGCCGTAGATATCAATGGAGTTGAGCAGATTAGCGAGACCTGTCAGTTTCACTTCCACGCGGTCATAAGTACCGGTGGCTGCTACGGTAGCGGAGAATTGCTGACCGCTCAACAGACGCAGTGTCAGCAGGTCGGCCAGGGTATCTGCTTTTACGGCAGTAGTACCATTATATTGGGTAATCACCACGCCACCCAACAGGCTTACATCCGCCAGGCCGCCCGAAGCTGCCATGGTCAGACGGATGCTGTCGCCAGCTGCGCCCGGGTTCGGGAAGATGAGCTGTTGGTATACAGAACCGCCGAGTAAACCTACCGGTATGTTCAGGCGGGTGAAGTTGGTTTGAGAGCTGTCGATGTCATTGGTTGGATTCTGTACGGAGCAGAGTACGCAACCGAGGGTGGTACCGGACACCTGTGTAGTCGGCACATTACAATCCGGAGAAGGAATGACCGGGCCGGTCACTTCTACGTTTACACGTACCCGTGCAGAAGAGCAGGCGCCGGGGATGCTTACTGCAGCGAAGTAGCTGTAAATACCAGGATTACTGAACGGACCTACCACGAAGCTGGTACCTGTACCGGCGATGGTGGTGGTAGTGGAATCGGCGTACCAGTTGATCACCGCACCCGGAACAGGAGAGGCGGTGAGGGTTGCCTGTTGACCGGTAGCTACCACTACAGTGCCGGTTACCACTGGTCCGGCCGGTGCGTTCACGATGCTTACGACAGCAGGCTTCAGTGCGCCTGCTGCGTTTTCACAACGGTTGGAACCGCTCACGGCTACATAATATGTATAGTTGCCCAGTGCCAGACCGGTGATGGTGAGGTTACCCACGCTATCCAGCGCGTAGTGTACCGCACCTTCTGTGAGGCCGTTGGTGATGGCAGTTGTTTTATTAGCGTCTTTATACCAGGTGAATACTGAATCCAATACTGTAGTAGCGGTAGGTTTCAGCACAGCAGTATTGCTCACGCAGCCGAGGGTGGTATCAGCGATATTGATATCTGCGGCGGTAGCCAGTGTATTCACAGTAACAACAACTGGTATACGATCAGGGTTAGCGCAACCGTTGGTGCCGATTACCTGTGCCCAGTAAGTTACAGTACCGGCGGTGTTGAGTACCGGTGTAGTATATGGATTGGGGCCCAGGGCTGTAGTAGTGGTGGAGTCAGCATACCACTGAACGCTGGTGCCCGGCGCCGGTGTGGCGGTGAGGGTGGCAGTGGAACCAACGCAGGCCTGTACGTTACGTACCAGTGTGGTCGGGTTGGGGCTGATGATGCGCGCACCATATATATTCACTGCATTCAGCAGGTTCAGGGTACCGGTCATTTTCACTTCCACGCGGTCAAACACGCCTCTGGCCGGGATGGTCACATAACCCCTGGTGCTGGTGAGCAGTGTAAGATGGAGAAGTTGGGTGAGGGTATCTCTCGCCACGACAGTGGTTCCATTGGCCACGGTCAGCACTACGCCGCCCAGGAGCGATACGTCTGCGAGGCCGCCGGGGAATTCCAGATCAAACCGGATGCTGTCTAACGCGGCGCCGGGTTGCGGGAAGATAAGCTGTTGAAAAGCAGCGCCGCCCAGCAGACCTACCGGTACGCTCAGTTGCGTGAAGTTGGCCGGATCACTGTCCACCGAGAAGGTTGGATTGTTAATGGAACAAAGCACACAACCGAGGGTCGTGCCGGATGCCTGTTGTGTTGCAGCGTTACAGGAAACAGGCGTACCTGCGGTAGTAACGGTCACATCTACACGAATTCTTGCGGAAGAGCAACCACCGGCAAGACGAACACCCACAAAATAGGTATGTACACCCGGGGTAGGGAACGGACCTACATTATAGGAAGGGCCGGTAGCCACGGGCGCCAGTGTGGTGTCTGTATACCACTCGATGGTGCCACCTGGTGCGGAGGCCGTCAGCGTGATCGGCTGGTTCACGATACCGGAAACGCTGGAAGCGGTTACCGGCGGCAGCGGGCTGGTGCCGACTGTAACGGTGGCGGAAGCCAGTGCGCCAGCCTGATTTTCACAATGGGTACTGTCAGTGATACTTACATAGAAAGTGGTAGACGGAGCAGTGAGCCCTGTGATGGTGAGTTTACCGGTAGCGGCGTCGATCGCGTAGCTGATGGCGCCTTCCACCAGTCCATCGGTGATCTGGGTGGTTTTATTAATGTCTTTATACCATTTGAAGGTAGCGGTACCGGACGGGTTGGTAGCAGTAGGTGTAATGGAAGCAGTGTTTGCGCAGACAGCGGTAGTGGGCGGCACTGTGATATCAGCGGCAGTAGCGAAGTTGTTGACAAGGACTGTCACCAGCGCTTTAGCTGATTCAGAGGCGGAGCAGGTTTTCAGGCTGGCAGACACATAATACCGGAAAGCGCCGGCCGTAGCGGCAGGGGCCTGGAAGCTGGAGCCGGAGCCTACCACAGTTGTCTGGGTAGAATCGTACCAGGTATAGTTATAATTAACATTGTCAGGATTGCTTACACTCAGCGTGATCGGCGTACCCAGACAGGTGGTTTTAACGACGGAGCCGCCGGTAGTGGCCGGTGAGGGGCTGAACCGTTGAATTTCGTTCACATTTAGGGTGGCGAGTCCGCTGACGATAGCGCCGAACCGGACCTGTATATGGTCGAACACTCCCGAAGAAGCGAAGGTGAGGGTTTGGGGCCCCGACCCTCCCGAGAGCAGGTCTATTTTGAGCAGGGCGCTGCTGCCTGTCAGGGAATCCACTACGGTGCCCTGGTTATAGGTGACGATAGTGATGGCGTTCAGTAGCTGAGCGCTTAGCAGCGCGCCGGCGTTGGAAGTCACGATACGAACAGAGTCGCCGGCTTTTGACAGTCCGGGATATACCGCAGTTAATTGTGTATAGCTATCTGCCAGGGTGGTGCTTACCGCGGAGAACATTTGAGCGAAGGTGGCCACGTTGCCGTCCACTGCGTTGGGTGCATTGGTTACGGAGCCTACGCCTGCCAGTGTGCCGTTCACGCCATACAATACATCGATGGGGGTATTACAGTTGATGGTGCCGGTGGCCGGTGTATTATAATAGGCAGCATATACATTAATATTCACGAGCGCAGAGAGCAGGTCAGCCCGGATAGATACGCGTACTCTGTCGTACGCTGCACCCGGAGCGGGAATAAACACTTCTGCCTGGTTACCGCTGGCAAGGAGGTTGAGCAATGCATTTGTAACAGGGGCCGGGGAGCCGACCGGAGTATTGCCGTTATAGGCTTGTACACTGATAGAGCCAGCGAGCGCCAATGACAATGCATCTCCTGCGCCGATTTTTACCACTGCCGGAGTAGAACCCGTCGGAAGCTGGCCTGCAGGGAAGATCAGCGTTTGGGAAACAGTTACCTGTCCCAATACGCTCAACACCACTGGTGCTGATATCTGGGAGGACGTCTGCAGAAAGTTGCCGGTAACATCCACCGCATTGCCGGGGTTATTGACACCGCACAACGCACATAAGCCAATACCGGTGATATCCACCGCATTGGTTTGTGTAGTCGCATATACACGTTGTGTTTGCGTTTGCGCCATTGCCGGTTGTGCTATCATTCCGAAGGCCGTCAGCAGTAACAGCAGATTTCCCAGGAACAAACGGGTATGCCTTTTGAAGAAGAGTAACACAGGTGTGTTCAAGGCACTCTTCGCCCAGGACCGGGTAATAGGGGCAGCAATAAAAGGGCAATTAGGAGTAGTGTTTGAATGCATAGCACCAGATATTAAAATAAAACGATATTCATTTTGCAATGAATTACAAATTACTCTGGCGGCAGGATAGGTTATGACGTGGCTATATGACAAATGATAAAAAGTGAGGTGGTTGATGTATCCTACTTTCAATCATATGTTAAAGGATTGCAAAAACGTTACGAATGTATAGTGAAGCGGGGGATAAAAGGTGGTTCATTTTAGTTCATTTTGACCGGCAGCGTCCCTTTCGTTCATTCTAAAATTTCATTGTTCAGTTTGTTCATTTTGGTGACGACGGTCACCTTTTTTATTACAAAGAAGTTCCCTCAATTGGCGGCAGCGGATTCAGGGATAAATTTTTTTTCGGATGGGTCGATTTTTCTTAGCAACCCCGGCCAAATGGCCACCATGGTTGACTTTCGCTATACTTTGTTATTTTCAAATTAATTATATATATAATTATATGGTATAACTAACACAAAAGTATCTTTATTAAAGATTATTATATATATAATCATTTTTAAAATTTGCTGTTCATTTTGTTCATTTTGATTTTTACAAATCTAAACCCCTGACTCAGACGTACTTAATGAAGTATCGAAAATTCCTAATCCATTTATTGTCCCCTATGATTGATCTATCCTATGACTTCATCATGACACTGCAGAAAGAAGTATTGCGCAGATACGGTGTTGAAGTCATGTCGTCGGCAGATTGCAAGAATCTGGCTCAGTCCATATTGGATAACACCACGAAACTGGTGAGTGAGACAACGCTCAAAAGGGTATTCGGATTTGCTGTTACACAACACAGCTTTTCGCGCTACACGCTGAACACGCTCTCACAATATTGCCGTTTTAAGGACTGGGAAGATTTCCAGCAACATCATTATCAATTGCTCAACAGCGCCAGTCGCAGCAACCAGCAACTGGACACCCGCAGATGGGATGAACTGAAAACCAAAGCGGACGCAGTATCACATTACACCATCCTGACGCTTAAAAACCGTTCGGGTATCGCGTTCCCGTTTACCGTTCCCCGCACTTTCTGTAACGCACACATTGAGCGGTTCCTCGAGAGCGACTACGCTGCTACTGCCCTGATCGCGCCATCAGGCTGGGGCAAGTCCGTGGCCCTGGTACACCTTGCCGAACATTTCTGGTTCTGCAGGGACGCCCGGTTCAAACACGACGTATGCTGGTTCATCCATGCACACGCCGCCGGCAGCCTGTTACTCAAAGGCTTCTCCCTGGCCAACTGGCTGGACAACCAGATGGACCTCGGCAAAGGGGAGAACTTCCGCGAATATTTCGCCAGTCATTTCAATAACAAGGGCGGTCGCCTGATTCTCATCATCGACGGCTTCGATGAGATCGCTGTTTCCGGCGATAAGCTCAAACTATTATATACCAAGCTGGAAGACTTTGTGTATTCGAACGACCGCTATCCGTGGGTGAAAGTGATCCTTTCCGTCCGGAGCAGCACCTGGTCGGAGATATTCCAGCACTCCCACCAGTACCCGGCCTTCCGCCGTTACTGGTACCTGGGACCGGAGATGGACGAAGAAACCAACATTAACCTGCCGGCACTGACCGAACAGGAAGTGAAGTCGGTGCTCTACAATCACCACTTCGATCCGTCCACCATCCGGATGTTCTCTGAGAGCTTCCTGCAGAAACTACGCAACCCGTATTACCTGCAGCTGTTCTGCCAGCTCAACGCCGGCCCGGACCAGAATTTTGTGGATGAACACCTCAGCCTGTTCGAAATCGTATCACGGTTTGTACAGAACCGGGTTTTCAACTCCCAGAGCAACGCCTTTAAAATAAAGATCATCGAAAAGCTGCTGGCGCTGCTCGATTATGGCCGCAGCGGTATCTATATCGATAAAAGCAAGCTGCTCAATCAGAACGCAGACCTGTTCCCCGCCTACAAGGAACTACTGGCGGATAATATTCTGGCGGAAGAGAACCTGAGCCAGGAAATCATGTTCCATGTAAAGGTGCGCTTCGCGCATACCTTCCTGCTGGAATACTTTGTAGCCATGCACTACCTCCAGCAAAGCAGCCAGGAGATCAACGAAAACCTGTTACGGAACATACTGGACCACCTGCCGCAATCCCCCTACCGCATCGGGGTATTCCGCTGGCTGCTCCGCTATGCGATCACCACCCGGCAAACGGAAGGCATCATCAAGATGTTCCATCTCCCGCTGGCGAACATCGAAAAATCACACCTGCTGGAATACCTCGTGCTCCACTACCAGCACGAAGGCAACAACCAGGTGGAATTGAAATCGATCTTTCCACCGGGCTTCTTCAAAAAGAACCCGCTCAGCCAGATCATTAATGATGAGTTTATGCATTTCCGTAAACGGAAAGTGCTGAACGCCCTGCTGGGAATGGCCGAAGCGCGGGAGGACAAACTCAAAATCCGTAACCTGCTCTTCAGCATGGCATTACTGCAGCTGGACGCCGAGCAATGCGAGCTGGAGCTCAACAGCATCAAAAAACTGTACAACGCAGACGAATTCGACGGCGAACTGTGGGTGACGCCTTATGAAATACTCCTTTTTATTTATGAGTATCTCAAATTTGGCTTTGTCAATGAGGGTATCCGGGCCAAAATATACCAGTACCAACATTACTGGGGCCATACTTCCCGGCAGCAGATATCCGTGGCGCAGGAAATCGTGTTCCGTAACATGGGCACCGCCTTCCTGCTGATGGAAGATTATGAGCATCTGCTCAACTTCACCCAGCGCCTGTTTCAGGCCTACCCTTCCCTGCCATACCGCAAAGCGGACTCTTTCCGCCTCATGCTGCTACTCTGGCAAGCTCAGGGCCACCTGGGAATGGGCAACGTTAAATCAGCCGAAAGGATCTGCCGGCATGCCGATCATGTCATCAAAAAATACTCCTCCGACTATTTCAGCGGCAAACACCTGGAGTCTTTCCAGAAACTGCTGCATGCTACCGTATACTATAATGAACACGAATTCCACAAAGCGATCCGTGTAGCCGAAATAGCCATTGAACATGCACAGAAGCTGGACCTGAAAGTGCTGGCGCTGATGAACTACGCCCTGTTGAAGAACATCTACCGCGACCTCAACATGGACAAACAGATCACCGATACACAACAACAAATAGAATTAATCCGTAACAGCACCTCCTTCAAACAGGCCATTCCAAATTTTGCGAAGTGATTATGGCATAATTTTGCTTTATTGCATAGCATAATGGCCATTGATGAAAGCAAATACACGACGTCTACCCAATTGCTGCTCAACGTATTGAGCCTGCTGACGTTGGCACCACTCGCACCTTTTGTAAACCGGTTCCTCCCGCCCATCGTGGCGGGAGGGTTCCACATAGACCTGGCTGTATCGTTTCTGATCAGCCTTCTGGTGGTATATACCCTGCGATGGGTTTTCCGGCCGCTGATTATTCCCGCTTTCCTGCTGGTGTGCAGTATCCTGCTGATCAACAAATACCGGGACGACTATACCTTCACGAATGTGCTGAACGATTATAAAGGGATGGTGCAGGGCAACTGGGGCACCAAAGACAGCAAACAGCTGGACATCCTCAGCTTGTATCCCCGTCGTGTGGAAAGCTATCGCGACAAAACTGTCCGGGGCATCCGGGAGAAAGTCAACTACCAGGACTCCGTGGTCCGCAACTTCTCTGTTAAACATTCGCTGGCGTATTACGACGAGTATTTTTATAAATTCGGGAAGATCACCCGTTTCCTGTCTCTCTTCCGGTATATCAACGGTAATTTCAAATATGTGCTCGATTCCCGGCGTGACGAATATTTCGCCACGCCACAGGAAACCATCCTGAACGGCCTTGGTGGCGACTGTGACGATCATTCCATATTGATGACCTCCTGCCTGCAGTCTATCGGGGCGCGCTGCCGTATTGTACTGATCAAAGGCCACGCTTACCCGGAGCTGTACTGCGGCGACAAGGAAGATTTCGAAATCATGAAACAGGCCATCATTACGCTTTTTCCCAAACCCGTCATCAAGGAGTTATATTACCACGAACTGAAAGGGGAGTACTGGATCAATCTCGATTACACAGCCAGGCATCCCGGCGGTCCGTACATGAATGATAAAGTTTATGGGTTGATTGAGCTCTGATTCCTAAATTTGCGCCATGAGTAGATTTAGCCGTATCCGGAAACATCATAGTTTCTTCAGGTTTAAACGAGAGTTTGAAGAATATAGCCTTCGAAAAGCCAAAAGCTATGAACTGGTTCTCCATTGGCTTCATACCAAGCTGAACCGTAATCAGTTTTTGCTGTTATCCGGTATCCTGGTAGGATGTTCCGCCGGCCTGGCGGGAGTTGCCCTAAAAATGCTGGTGCATTATATTCACTATATCATCACCTACAAAGTACATTTCAGTACCCAGATCATATTTTATATTGTTTTCCCTTTTCTGGGGATTGTGCTGACCACCCTGATTGTTATTTTCTTTTTCAAAGGTCAATCCCGCAAAGGGATTCCGGCGATATTGCATGAGATTGCCCAGAACTCCAGTATCATACCGCAGGTGAAGATGTATTCCCAGATACTGCAAAGCGCCGTGACTGTTGGCCTTGGCGGATCTGCAGGGCTGGAAAGCCCTATTGCCGTTACCGGCGCCGCGTTGGGATCGAACTACGCCCGCACTTATTCACTGGGATACAAGGAACGTACTTTGTTGCTGGCAGCCGGCGCCACGGCGGGTATCGCTTCCGCCTTCAATGCGCCCATTGCCGGAATGATGTTTGCCTTCGAGATCCTGCTGACCGGCGTGGTGTTCTCCGACTTTATGCCGTTGGTAGTGGCAGCCGTTTGCGGCAGCCTTCTTTCCAAAATCATCCTTCAGGAGGAGGTCCTTTTTCATTTTGAATCCCGGATACCTTTTAACTATCACAATGTCCCTTTTTATATTGTCCTCGGCCTGCTGAGTGGGTTTTACGCCCGTTACTTTGTGGTATTGTCGCATAAAGTGGAGCATTTCTTCCAGCATCTGCAGTGGAGCGCTCTTCGGAGGGCCATGTTGGGCGGGGTGCTGGTATCGGCGCTCTGTGTAGCGTTGCCCCCTTTGTTCGGAGAAGGCTATACCGCTGTAAAAGCATTGGCGGGAGGCCATGGAGAAGTGATCCTGCAAAACAGCTTCTTTGGGTACTTTCCACCACAAAGCTGGATGCTGCTGGTATTTACCGGCTGCGTATGCCTGCTGAAAGCCTTTGCCACTTCCATCACCATCCAGAGTGGCGGTAATGGCGGGAATTTTGCGCCCTCCCTGTTTGCCGGCGGTTTCCTCGGGTTCTTTTTCGCTTTGTTATGTACACAGATCGGCCTGACCGATGTGCCGGCGACCAACCTTGTTATCGTAGGCATGGCCGGAGTAATGGCCGGGGTGATGTATGCTCCGCTGACAGCCATCTTCCTGATCGCGGAATCCAGTTCGGGGTATGACCTGTTCATTCCATTGATGATTGTATCTACCACCTCCTACCTGATGGCTAAATGGTTTTCGCCCATCTCCCCGGAGTTGACGGAACTGGCCAAGGAAGGCAAAGTATTTACCAAAGCCCATGACAATAACATCCTGCTGATGCTGAGAATGCAGGACCTTGTGGAACAGGATATCCAGCGGATAAACATCGACAGCGACCTCCGGGAGCTGATAGAGCTTGTAAAAGGCGGGCACCGCAATATAATCGCGGTAGTAAACCAACAGGACAAACTCGAAGGTATCATTACGCTCGATGATATCCGTCCGATCATGTTCAACCCGGAGCTGTACGATATTGTTACTGTCAAGAAATTAATGAAAGCGCCGCCCGCAGTAGTATCTTTAAAAGACAGTATTACATTGGTGCTTAAGAAATTTGACGAGGCGCATGTCTGGAACCTGCCGGTCGTGCAGGACAAAAAGCTGATAGGGTTTGTCTCCAAATCACGCATACTGAATAAGTACAGATTACTGTTACAAGAATATTCTGAAGGATAGATACATTCAAATATGGCGCGGGTACTCATCAATTTTGCACATCCGGCACTGGAGAAGTCCAGGGTGCACCAGCAGTTGCTGGCGGCTATCAAAGGCGTAAAGGGCATTACTTTCAACGATCTGTATGAGTGGTACCCTGACCTGGACATTGATGTAGCCCGGGAGCAGCAACTGCTGGAGCGACACGATATTATTCTGCTGCAACATCCATTTTACTGGTATAGCGCTCCCGCCATCATCAAACAGTGGATGGACCTGGTGCTGGAGCATGGTTGGGCTTATGGCCATACCGGGAAAGCGCTGCAGGGCAAATATCTCAGTAACATCATTTCTGCCGGGAGTGCGGAGAGCGGTTACCATCCCGAAGGGAAACATCAGTACCCGGTACGGGAGTTCCTGCTGCCTTTTTCACAAACCGCCGCATTGTGTAACATGCAGTATCTCGCTCCCTATGTGATTTACGGCGTACACCGTATGGACATAGAAGATGTCCGGGGCGCCGCACAGCACTACCGCAACCTGCTGGAGCAGCTGCGGGACGACAAAATAACGCCTGAGGCCCTGACCCGGCTGACTTATATGAACGAGGCATTACAACTTCCATCCCAAACCCGATAAATATGAATCAACATTCGCTGCTATTTCAGTCAATGGTGTATCTGGCTGCCGCCATTGTGTTTGTGCCGCTGGCCAAGAAAATGGGGCTGGGCGCTGTGCTGGGGTATCTGATCGCCGGTGTGATCATCGGTCCGTCTGTGATGGGCTTCATCGGTAAAGAGGGGGAAGACATTATGCATTTTGCCGAGTTTGGCGTGGTGATGATGTTGTTTCTTATCGGGATGGAGCTGGAGCCGACGTTGCTCTGGCGGCTGCGTACTTCCATTCTGGGGCTGGGAGGGCTCCAGGTGCTGGGCAGCGCCGCTGCTATCGCCGGACTGGCTTACTGGCTGGGGCAGCCATTTAATGCATCGCTGGCGCTGGGTATGATCCTGTCGTTGTCGTCTACCGCTATTGTGTTGCAAACGCTTAATGAAAAAGGGTGGATGCAAACGGCCGCAGGGCAGAGCGCTTTTTCCGTATTGTTGTTCCAGGACATCGCGGTGATCCCGATGCTGGCCATTTTCCCGTTGCTGGCCAACGGCGCCGCCAGCACGGCGGACCTGCATGAGCCATCCCTGCGCGACAATCTGCCTGCATGGGGGCAAACGCTGGTGGTATTGGGCGCCGTAGCCGCTATCGTTGTGGCCGGCCGCTACCTTGTTAACCCGCTGATGCGCATTATTGCCCGCACCCGCGTCAGGGAATTATTTACCGCCACGGCGCTGCTGATGGTGGTGGCTATCGCCGTGCTGATGAATCTTGTGGGCTTAAGTTCCGCGCTGGGCGCCTTTCTGGGCGGTGTGGTGCTGGCCAACAGCGAATATCGTCATGAGCTGGAAAGCGATATAGAACCTTTTAAAGGATTATTGCTGGGATTGTTTTTCATCGCCGTGGGAGCGTCCATAGATTTTTCGCTCATCAAGGAAGAACCGTTGCTGATATTTGGTCTGGTACTGGGGTTGATGGTGATAAAAGGTGTTGTGCTGACGATATTGGGGAAGATATTCAAGCTGAGTACAGACCAGAACCTGCTCTTTGCCTTTGCGTTGGCTGACATCGGCGAGTTTGCGTTTGTGTTGCTGGCTTTCAGCAATCAGGTAAGGCTGATCGATGGCAGGCTTTCCGCGATGCTTACGGCTATTGTGGCCATCAGCATGGCGCTGACGCCGCTGATCATGTTGTTGTACGAAAAAGTGATACAGCCACGGTTTACCCGCCAGATACCACACGGCGACGAGCGTTCTTCTGATGAAATCCATGAAAAGAACCCGGTGATCATCGCCGGCTTCGGCCGTTTCGGCAGTATGACCGGGCGTTTCCTGCGGGCCAATGGTATCAAATGTACCATTCTCGATATGGATTCAGACCGGGTAGATGCGTTGCATAACCTGGGTATCAAAGTATATTACGGCGACGCTTCCCGTTACGACCTGCTGGTCGCTGCCGGCGCTGCCGACGCCAAACTGCTGATAGTTGCGACCGACCAATCCGAACAGACCCGTCAGATTGTGGAACTGGCGCAGAAATATTTCCCGCATCTGCAGTTATTGGTGAGGGCGCAACAGGTGGAAGATACTTTCGAGCTGATGGACCAGGGCGTACTGCATATTTACCGTGAAACGGTGGACACTTCGCTGCGGATGGGCGCTGATGCGCTCCGGATGCTGGGAGTGCGCGCCTATCATAGTGAAAGGGCCGCGCGCACATTCTTCCGCCAGGACGAAAGGACATTAAAAGGGTTATCGGCCATGCGCGACGATAAGAAACAGTACCTCGTCAGTATGCGCGAGCGTATTGAAGAAATGGAAAAACTGATTGCCTCCGACCGCATCAAAACATGGCTGGACGAAGGACAGGGCTGGGATGCCAGTTCCATCCGCGATGAGGTGCGTGGAGAAGCAGAGAGCTGATTATTGAATATGGTGTATGATCAGTTCAGCCACGTGGTGCAGTAGTTCTACGTCTACCGGATGGCTGTGGTCGTGCATGGGTTTATCGGAGACAGCCCGCACATAACCTTCTTCATCGGGCTCGAAAGAGATCTCGTGTTCAGCAATGACGACTTTGTATATGGTTTTGTACGTCTGGTGTACCGTGTTCACTTCCAGAATATGAGGGTGTCCCTTATATTCAAATTTCAGGGTAAATGTGTCTGTTGCCATTGGTTACTGCCGTTGCAGGGCTCAGGCTTCTTTTTCACTGTGTTGCTGCTGATAATAACGCTTGATCCTGTTTTTTTCATCCCGGGAAAGCTGATGAATGAACGACAGGGAAAAATAAGCCAGTCCGCTAATGATAAATATGTATCCTACGAATCCCAGTGTATGGAAAATCCGGAACCACATCCAGTCATTCGTGTAGGCGTACTGCGCTAAGATAGCTAAAATCACACCTGCCAGCATCAGAACAATTGCTATTTTTTTCATCGGGGGTAAATTTTGGGATAATGAATACTACTCACGGGATCCGGCGGCAAACGAAATGCCATACCATATCTACGTTACAACAACTACATGCGGATGTTGCTCATGCAGATATTTTTCTACATAACGTATAGGGTATAACGAAGAAGTGGGGAATATAGTTACAGTTGCAGGCGGATATGTAATTTATTAAGCCCCTTTACCACAAACAACATCGCCACCGCGAAGCACATGCACCAGATGATGCCCGGCACGCCCTCCTGCAGAACAGCCGGCAGGCTGAGGCCCAGGGCCATCATTCCGAAATACACGATGTCCGGCAGGATGTAGGTGAGGAGTGGGTTGGAACCTGCGGGCTTAAAGAAGGAAGTCCATCTGTTGAAATGTTTTACATCTATCAAAAAATATAAAAGTGAAAAGACGGCCACACAAATGGCCGCGCAGTACAGGCACCAGCTGGGCGTTGCCTGGATCTTGGATAATTTATACGCGGGCCGTAACCAGGCGCCTGCAATCAGCAGCACCGTACAGAACCCTGCCACCCTGGATACCAGGCGGCTGCCAGTCAGTCCCAGGTCTTCATCAAAATAAAATAAAGTTAACAGCATCCCACACAACACGATGGCCGTATGGGCCGCATTGCCGCCCTGTGATGCCAGCAAGCTCCACTCACTGTTTTGTATAAACGGCTGCCGGCATAAAATATAATACCCGATACATACCGCTATCATGAAAAAGATAGCGTTGTGATTGCCTTTAAAGAGCTGGTAGATAATACAGGCGTACAGGTATGCCCAACCAATCAGTCCCAGGATACCCCACCATTGTGGTGTGAGATAATGCGCTCCGTCTTCACCGCCCCGGTAGATCACCGCCAGCACGATCAATATCACTGCGCCGATACCTTTCAGGCACCAGCTGATCCACGGCTGTTCGAATTTATATACATTCCATACCAGTATCACGCTACCGTAAAACAACAACGCCCATACCCCCATGCTCATACCGGTGGCAGCGGGATTGAGCTCATCGGTATTCACCATAAACACCCCCAGCACCAGCAGGCCCAGCGTGCGCCAGAGAATATGTTTCTGCAGCTGCCAGAAACTGTCGCCTTTATTCAGGCGGCTATTGATGGCAAAAGGAATAGACATACCCACGATAAACAGGAATGCCGGAAACACCACGTCCACAAATGTCATCCTGTCTTCATCCGCGTGCGCATGCTGCATCCACGAGGGGATACCGTGCACGCCGGCAACACTGTTAACAAAAATCATCACAAGGATGGTAATTCCGCGAAAAGCATCGATAGATAAAATACGACCGGTTGATAATTTATTGATCATAGGGGATTGTGGGTTGACGATCGTCCAAAATACAATATAAAACTGATAGTATTAAGGCTATTTTAAGCAGCCAGTGGCTAAAAAAATTTATCTTTCCAGCCTTAAACCAATTAACACTTATGAGGAAATACCTGCTCACAGGCATCGGCATTGCCGGTATGGCATGCATGGCCGCCTGCAACCAGGGACAGTCGACGGCCGATCAGCAACAAGCCACCCCCGACATCCTGGCTGCCAACGTAGACAGCACTGTCAACCCCGCACAAGATTACTTTGACTATGTCAACGGCGGATGGATAAAACGTAATCCTATCCCTGCAGAGTACAGTTCCTGGGGCATCGGTAACCTGGTACAGGAAGAGCTGTACAAACGTCTGCGGCTCATCAACGAGCAGGCCGTCGAAAAACCGGGCGATGACATCTCCCGTAAAATAGCCGCTTTCTGGAAAAGCGGAATGGACTCCGTAGCCCTCAACGCCGCCGGTATTAAACCTATCGAGGCCGATCTGAAAGCTATCGACGCCGTTACCAACACCCGGGAACTGGTTGCCCTTGCCGCACAGCAAAACATCTTCACCGGCGTAATGTGCAGCCCTTACATCGCACAGGATGCCAAGAACAGCGAAGCCATGGCCCTGCAGTTTTACCAGGGCGGCCTTGGTTTACCCAACCGCGATTACTATTTCAATACCGACGAACGCACTACCAAAATAAGGCAGGCTTATCCCGCGCACATCGCTAAAATGCTGCAGTTCACCGGTATGGACAGCACTGCCGCCAAAGCTGCCGCCGCCAGCGTGGTACAACTGGAAACCATCCTCGCCAGGTCCAGCCGCAAGCTGGCAGACCTGCGCGATCCGGAAGCCAACTATCACAAGATGGCCGTTACCCAGCTGAACAAAATGGCCGGTAACATCGACTGGGCCGCCTTTATAAAACAGCAAGGCATTAACAGTCACGCAGATACGATTATTGTTGGTCAACCGGAATTCTACACCGCCCTCAGCAACGCCGTTAAATCACAACCGCTGGACGCCTGGAAGAACTACCTGAAATGGCACCTGATCAACAGCAGCGCTTCCACACTCAGCGATGACATTGCCGCTACCGACTTTGCCTTCTATGGCACACTCCTGAAAGGCCAGGAGAAACAAAAGCCCCGCTGGAAACGGGTGCTGGATGCGGAAGAAGGCGCCATGGGCGAAGCGCTCGGCCAACTGTTCGTGAAAGAGTTCTTCAACGCCGACGCCAAAAAAAGATACGAGAACCTGGTGGAAGACATCCGCGGGGCACTGAAAACACGTATCGAAAACCTCACCTGGATGAGCGACAGCACCAAACAGAAAGCACTGTACAAACTGTCTAAAATCACCAAGAAAGTAGGTTACCCGGACAAATGGAAAGACTTCTCCGCCATGACCATCAAAGAGCAGTCATATGCAGCGAATGCCAGAGCAGCACAACAATGGTGGCACAACTACCAGGTCAACAAACTGGGCAAACCGGTAGACCGCACTGAATGGGACATGACACCGCAGACCTATAACGCCTACTACAATCCCAGCAACAATGAAATCGTGCTGCCTGCCGGTATCTTCACCGTGCCCGGCAAACGCGACGAAGAGCTGGACGACGCGCTGGTATATGGCTATGCCGGCGCCTCCACCATCGGCCACGAAATCACCCACGGCTTTGATGATGAAGGCCGCCAGTTTGACGCAGACGGTAACCTGAAAAACTGGTGGACCAAAGAAGACGAAGCAAAATTCAATCAACGCGCAGCGGTGATGATCAACCAGTTCAACTCCTACGTAGTAGTAGACACCTTGCATATCAACGGCAAAGCCACCCTCGGCGAAAATATCGCAGACCTTGGCGGTATCCTCCTCGGATGGGACGCCTTCCAAAAAACAGCACAGTTTAAAAAGAACCAGCCCATCGCCGGCTACTCCCCCGCACAACGTTACTTCATGGGTTACTCCCTCGGATGGCTCAGCCACACCAAAAAAGAAGACCTGGCCAGAAGAGTGCTCACCGATGTGCACTCCCCCGCCAAGTTCAGAGTGATCGGCCCCTTTAGCGACGTAGACGCTTTTTACAAAGTGTACAACCTGAAAGAAGGCGACGGCATGTGGAGAGCAGACAGTGCACGTGTCAGAATATGGTAAGACCTTTTACGAGGTATGAAAAGCCTGATTGGGACTCCTTTCCAGTCAGGCTTTTCTATTTGTCTGAATGCCGTCAGGAAAAGATATAATGTACATATTGCGCGAACTATTAACTATCTTGAGTCCCGAATTTTGGAATTGGATTGCTAAATTAATTTTGGAGCTATAAGAGAAATGGGAAGTTCATGCCATGAGCGGCGGAAACCAGTCGCGCACTTTTTTGCTATTGTTATTATCGGAGTATTTGCTGTTTGTACAGGAGCTGGAAACGCTTCCGCACAGACGTTTTCAGAAGCTTTTAAACCGTTTGCCGGCACACCCCGCCACTATGTATGTTATCACACTGCTGACAGCGTGACCATTGACGGTCAGCTGTCGGAAAAGGCGTGGGAACAGGTACCCTGGACAGATGACTTTACGGATATTGAAGGAGATACCAAACCGGCGCCGCCGCTCCGCAGCCGTGTAAAAATGATGTGGGACCAGCATTATCTCTACATTGCTGCCGTGATGGAGGAACCCCACCTGCGGGCTACCCTTAAAGACCATGATGCGATCATATTTCAGGACAACGACTTTGAGGTGTTCATTGACCCCGATGGCGATACACATCAGTATTTTGAACTGGAAATCAACGCCTTTAATACCGTGATGGATTTGTTTATGAACAAGCCGTACCGTCATGGTGGCAACGCGTTGCTCAACTGGGATACTAAAGGCCTTAAGACCGCCGTTCATATTAACGGTACGCTCAACCAGCCCGGCGATAAGGACAAGGAGTGGACTGTGGAAATGGCGATCCCATTCCATGCACTGCGCTTCTTCAATGATCCGCGCCGCCCGTCTGATGGCAGCACCTGGCGTATCAATTTCTCCCGGGTAGAGTGGGACACCGATATCAAAGACGGTCAGTATGTAAAGCGGAAGAAGCCGGAAAACAACTGGGTATGGTCTCCGCAGGAAATCATCAACATGCACGCCCCTGAAAGATGGGGATACCTGCAGTTCAGCACCCAACCGACCCATGACGCCACCGCACCCTTCCGGATGCCGGTTGCCGAACCAGCCAAACGCCTGTTGTGGCATGTCTTCCATGAGCAGGTACGTTACCGGGAACGCCACGGTAAGTTTGCTGCTACCCTCCGGGAACTGAACCTGCCCGCCAAACAAACCGCAGCAGATGGCATCACTTACTCACTGCAGCTGGAAGGCATCAGTTCCCAGTTCACCGCTTCCATACAGGGCGGCAAACTGGAGGGAACGGTTTACATTAACCAGGAAGGCCGTATCTACAGCAACACGAAAAGAAAATAACGCTTATGAATAAACGTAATTTCATCAAAGCATTGGGACTCAGCGGGCTGGTATTAGCGAAACCGTCGCTGCCCGCACTGGCAGCCGGCACCACCGAGAAGCCGCAGTCCATGGAAAAAATAGGGGTACAGCACCGTGTCTGGATCAATCCCGATCCCAAAGAAAAAGCGGCCGATCTGGCCAAACGTTATGCCACCTATCGTAAAGCCGGCATTACAGACCTTTTCTTTGAAGCTGACAGTGAAGTACATTTCAGGGCGGCCAAAGCTGCCGGCATTAAGGCGCACCGCTGGATGTGGACCATGAACCGTGGTGAAAAAGAGCTGCTGGCCAGTCATCCCGAGTGGTATGCAGTGAACCGTAAGGGCGAGTCCTGCTCCAACCATCCGCCGTATGTGGATTACTACCGCTGGTTGTGCCCCAGCAAACCGGAAGTGATCAACTATCTGAAATCACAGGTAGAACAGGCGCTGTCGAAGAATTATGTAGATGGTATTCACCTGGACTATGTTCGTTTTTGCGATGTTATTTTGCCGGTGAACCTCTGGAGTAAATATGGCATTGATCAGTCGAGAGAGCTGCCGGAATATGATTTCTGTTATTGCAACGACTGCCGCAGTGCTTATAAAACCGCCTATGGCAAGGACCCTCTGGAGATAGAGCATCCGGACCAAAGTCCGTCCTGGCGGAAATTCCGCTACGACCGGATCACCAACGTGGTAAAGAACCTTGCACAGGTAGCCCAACAACATAAAAAACCTATTTCCGCCGCGGTGTTCCCCACGCCGGAAATAGCCAAACGCATTGTACGGCAGGACTGGACCAACTGGCCGCTGAACGCCGTTATGCCGATGATCTATCATGGCTTTTACCGGGAAAACATTACCTGGATAGGGGATGCGGTAGCAGAAGGCGTTAAAACCCTGCATGGAGCGTTTCCGTTGTATGCCGGCTTATTCCTTCCTGACTTCAACAACAACTACAATGATCTGCGCGAAGCGGTGAAACTGGCCATAGACAATGGCGCTGCCGGTGTTTCTATCTTCGGGGACATGACGCCGGAAGTGTTAAGGGTGCTGGGAGAAAGCGTGTAAATTTAGAAATTTTGTTATTTAGGAATTTAGTTATTTAATGCCTTATCGTTCCCGGCTTATTTTGAATAGCTAAATTCCTAAATAACAATCATCAAATTTCTAAATGACAAAATTTACAAATTGTTAGCGGGTCTGTCTGCCAGCGCCTTACCAAAATTGACATTCGGTTTGTTCCCCATTGTCACTACCAGGGTACCGCCTTTTACGAGGTCCTGGTGCGTGATAAAGCTCTTCGTATAGGGCTTTCCGTTAAGCGTGACGTTTTGGATATAGATATTTTCCTTGCTGTTATTGATCGTTTGCACCGCGAAGGTTTTACCACCTTCCAGCTTCAACGTTGCCTTATCGAACAGCGGGCTGCCCAGCACATACACGCCATTGGCGGGGTTTACCGGATAGAAGCCCAGAGAGGAAAACACATACCAGGAAGACATGGCGCCGCAGTCTTCATTACCTGCCAGACCTTCCGGCTGATCGAAGTAAAAGTCTTTCATCACCTGTCTTACTTTTTCCGCTGTTTTCCACTGGTTACCTGCAAAAGCGTACATGTAGGTAACATGATGGCTGGGTTCATTCCCATGAGCGTACATGCCAATCAGGCCGGAGATATCGCTGGATGCCTCTGCTCCCATATCTCCCTTAGCTGTGAAGAGGCTGTCCAGTTTGTGAGTGAAGGCTTCGTCACCTCCCATCAGGCTGATCAGTCCTTCCACGTCTTGCGGTACCAGCCAGGTGTATTGCCAGCCGTTGCCTTCCGTGAAATCGCCTTTTTCATGGATGGAATTGAACGGATCGTAAGGTGTTTTGAAGCTGCCATCGCTCATGCGTGGCCGTACAAATTTAATCGTGCTGTCGAAGTAGTTTTTGTAGTAGGCAGCACGTTTTTTGTAATATTCGTAGTCTTCCTGTTTGCCCATTTTTTTGGCCATGGCAGCGATACACCAGTCGTCGATAGCGTATTCCAGGGCTTTCGACACTGATTCATACTCTTTATCAGCGGGGATATAACCTCTTTCTTTTACGTATTTCACGCCGAGGTCGTCGCGCATGGAGGTAGCTTTCATGGCTTCGAAAGCATCTTCTGCATTAAAGCCGGTGAATCCTTTCAGATAGGCGTCCACGATAGGAGGCACGCCATGATAACCCACCATGCAGTTGGTTTCGCTGCCCATGAGCGGCCATACCGGCAGTTTGCCTTGTTGCTTGTGTATGGTGATCATGGAGTTGACGAAGCTGTTCACTTTTTCCGGATGCAGGATGGTGCTCAGCGGGGCGGCAGAGCGATAAATATCCCACAGGGAGAAAACGGAATAGTTATCGAAGCCCGGGTTTGGATACACTTTTTTATCAGTGCCACGATAGCTGCCGTCATGATCATTGAAGAGCGCCGGATCTATCATGGTATGATAGAGGGCGGTATAGAAGACACGGCGGGCCGCTTCATCTTTTGTCCGGATGTCTACCTTGGACAGTTCCTTGTCCCACTTGGCGTTGGCGCTGTTCACCACCTGGGCGAAGTTCCAGCCTGGCATTTCCGCGTTGATGTTAGCCAATGCGTTGGCACTGCTGACGGGGGAGATGCCCACTTTCAGCATGACCTGCCCCGGTGATTTTGCAAAAGAGATCACACCTTTTACTGCTTTCCCTTTCAGGGAGATACCTTCCTGTTTTGTATCTCCTTCAAACACCTGGAATTGTTTTACCGGTACATTGGATTTAATGGTGAACCATACGCGCTGGTCTTCCGCCCACCCTTTGGAATAGCGGTAACCTTCGAGGGTATGGTCATCCACTTTGCGGATGAATGTTTCCACGGGGGCGTCCCAGCCGATGCCTTCCTTCAGGTCGATGATGATGTTGGCCGGTTCGTTTTTCGGGAAGGTATATTTATGCAGCGCTACTCTTTCAGCAGCGGTCAGTTCCACGTCGATGTTATAGTCATCCAGTTTTACCCGGTAATAGCCGGGGCGGGCTTTTTCGCGGGCATGTGAATAATGGGAGCCGTAGCCGGAGGTTGGGTTTTCCTGGGTACCACGGTTGGTGCGGACTTTCCCGGTGTAAGGCATGATCAGCACGTCGCCAAGGTCGCCGATACCGGTGCCGCTCAGGTGCATCTGAGAGAAGCCGATCACCACGCTGTCAGAGTAGTGGTAGCCGGAGCACCAGTCCCACCCTTTTACGATATTGGTGGGGCCTACCTGCACCGCGCCATACGGTACGCTGGCGCCTACAAATACGTGGCCATGGCCGCCGGAGCCGATATAAGGGTCTACCGCCGCTACCGATCTGCTTTCGATGAAGCCTTCAGCGGCTTTAGCCTTTTTAGCCTGTGCCGATACCTGCGTGCCTTGCAGCATCAGGGCCGACAAGGCCAGTGCGCCACCGATCCTAAATCCCATATTCATAACTAAATCCTTTTAGCAAGCTAATATACGCGGTCGGGAGAACTTTTCAAGCACTTTTTTTGTGAACGGGAGGTTATTTGGGGTTGGGTGAGGGGAAGCTGAAGTGGGCTGGGTGAGGGAGTGGGGTGAGGGTGGAAGCTGAAGTGAGCTGGGTGAGGGGGAAGCTGGGTGAGGGTGGAAGCGGAAGTGAGCTGCGAGAGGGGGAAGCTGGGTGAGGGTGGAAGCGGAAGTGAGCTGGGCGAGGCGGAAGCTGGGTGAGGGTGGAAGCGGAAGTGGCTGCGAGAGGGGGAAGCTGGTGTAAAGCCGGAAATGGAGGTGGAGGCGAAACCGGCTTTAAAATAGCGTCCGGAAAACGGGCATCTGAAACGCCGTTTTCCGGATAGCGAAGCGACTCAAAGTTGCCCGACAGGCTCCAGCACAGGGGCAGCTGCTTCTGTCTTTTCCAGCTTCTTCAGGAACTGTTTGGTAAGAATTTCCCATGCGATCATCAGCCACAGTACCAGGCAGGGCAGGGCTTTCAGCGCATACGGCACCGCAAGGTTTTTCCTCACCCATGGCGTAACGAGGTCTGAATGGGAGAAACTCACAAGTAGTATGGCAAAAAACAGGAATGTATTCGTTGCGCGCGTGATAGGCTGCATCACATACCAGATACAGATGGCCGGTATCGCGATAATGTAAGTCGGTGATTCTGAGCTGCTGCTAAATAATACGGGGAACATCAGCACCGAGCAGAGCATATACAACCGGTAGCGGGAATTATAGCGGTAAGGCAGCCGGATGTATTGGGACAGGAAAATCAATACCGCCGGGATCAGAACATAATTATGATTCAGCGTAGGCAGGTGAAGTATCCGCTGGATAAACCCTCCGGCGGAAATATTCTGGAAGATAGTGGTAGTAGCCTCGTTCAGCGTATTCTTATGCACCAGGGCAGCATACCATTCGAAATAACAATTAATGACATACTGAGGACTGGAAAGCAACATAGGCGCTACAAACAGGATACCTCCCCAAAGGAACAAACCACCAATCAGGCGCCTCGGATTGCTACTGAAAAAGAAGAATGCCAGTCCCACGATGCCGTAAATCTTTGTCAGCGTACCCAACACGATCAGGAATGCCGCCATCATATCCTTACCCTTTACAATACTGGCGAAGGTCAGGATGATAAAAGCACCGATGAACTGGTTCATCTGGAACCATCCGCTGGCGCCCATCAGCTCTTGTGTGCAGAGCAACAGGATAATGTTTTGTTGTATCCTGTTGAGCGGCAGCTGCCGGATAGCATAATACAGTATTCCCGCGCCGGTCATGGCCCATAGCAGGGCGCCGACTTTGGTTTCCAGTCCGGCAAAAGGCGCGATAACGAGGCTAAACACCGGTCCATACAGGTTTACATCGTAGTATTCCTGCGGATACTCGATATAAAGTGGTTGCTGATGTATCAGGTGAAAGAATACATTCTTGAAAATGAGGAAGTTATTGATGTTACCCCGGGATATTTCCGTAATAGCACCAATAAAAGCCAGGCCAAACCAAAGGAACATGATCAGCCATTCCTTTTCTCCCAAATAAGTCAGCACGTTGCGTTTACGCTGTACAGCCGTGTAGTTCATCGTAGATCCAAATACTATATATGCTGATATGACGCAGCAAAAAGCCGCATCCCCCTATTAGAGGGCGGCGATTAAAAAAAAGTAAATACGTAATTAATCTTCGAATGAAGCCCACTGTCCGGACTGCAGATTGATAGCGGTTACTGCGCCTGCAATCACCACAACGGCCGCGGCCGCAATAAGAACAAGTACTATCATGTAGATCAGATTTTGCATTCTCAGGGACAAATATAGGGAATTGGTCACCGGTTTCGCATGGCATTTTTCCGTAAATTAATACCATGAATAAGTATGGCACAACGCACAAGAAACGAACAAGGGCTGCGGAAGACAAACTGACATTTCAGGAAAGACTGGCTGCCCTCCGTAATATCCCTGCCTTTTTCCGGATGGTATGGCAGACCAACCGGGGCTTAACGATCACCAACGGGTTGCTGCGCATTGCCCAGTCAGCCATGCCGCTTTCCCTGCTATACGTAGGCAAACTCATTATCGACGAGGTGGTATTGATCAGTAAAGACCATACCCACCACAGCACACAGCACCTATGGCAGCTGGTGGCCCTGGAGTTCGGGCTGGCCATCCTCTCCGATGCGCTTAGCAGGGCTATTACACTCATTGACAGCCTGTTGGGCGACCTGGTAGCCAACCACACATCAGTAAAAATTATGGAACATGCTGCCTCGCTGGACCTGGACCAGTTTGAAGATTCTGAGTTTTACGATAAGCTGGAGCGTGCCCGTCAACAAACAATAGGCCGCACCATCCTGCTATCGCAGGTATTCAGCCAGGTACAGGACCTTATCACGATGGGCTTTCTGGCCGCCGGGCTGGTCGTCTTCAACCCCTGGCTGATACTCTTGCTGCTCGTTGCCGTTATCCCGGCGTTCCTGAACGAATCGCACTTCAACCATTTGCATTACCGCCTCACCTGGGGACAGACATCCGACCGCCGGGAGCTGGACTATATCCGTTACCTGGGTGCCAGCGACGAAACAGCCAAAGAGGTAAAAGTCTTCGATCTCTCCAATTTTCTCATACAACGCTTCCGCGTGATCTCCGATAAGTTTTACAACGATAAAAAGAATCTCGAGTCCCGCCACGCTATCTGGGGCACCCTGTTTGCGCTGCTAGGCAGCGCAGGCTACTACGCCGCCTACGTGATCATCATCCTGCAAACGGTCAACGGCGTGTTGACCATCGGTAGCCTCGCTTTCCTCGCCGGCTCCTTCCGGCAGCTGCGTACCACCTTCCAGGGTATCCTGATCCGTTTCTCCAGCGTAACACAAGGCGCCATGTACCTTAAAGATCTCTTCGATTTCTTCGAGATACAGCCGCAGATGCGCTCACCACAGCACCCACGGCGCTTTCCACATCCTATTCGCCAGGGTTTTACCTTCGAAAACGTAGGCTTCAAATATCACAACTCCGACAAATGGGCTATCCGTCACCTGAACTTCACCCTTCATGCCGGCGAAAAACTGGCGCTGGTAGGAGAGAACGGCGCCGGTAAAACCACGCTGGTGAAGCTGCTCGCCCGCCTCTACGACCCGGTGGAAGGCCGTATCCTCCTCGATGGCGTTGACCTCCGGGAGTACGACCTCTCTGAATTACGTACGCAGGTAGGCGTTATCTTCCAGGATTACCAACGGTATCAGATGACCGTTGCTCAGAACATCGCCGTCGGTAACATTACCCACGGACATGACCATGAGCTCATCCAGGATGCGGCGCGACAAAGTCTCGCCGAACCCCTCATCGAAAAAATGCCGCTCGGCTACGAACAGATGCTGGGCCGCCGCTTCAACCAGGGCATTGACCTCTCCGGCGGCGAATGGCAGAAGATAGCACTCGCCCGCGCCTATATGAAAGATGCCCAGCTGCTGATACTCGACGAGCCAACCTCCGCCCTGGATGCCCGGGCGGAATACAACGTTTTCCTCCGCTTTGCAGACCTCACACGGGACAAGACCGCAGTATTGATATCCCACCGGTTCTCTACCGTGCGCATGGCCAACCGGATACTGGTGCTGGAGAAAGGACAACTGGCGGAGATAGGAAGCCATGAAGAGCTGCTGGAGCGAAGAGGGAAGTATGCCGAGTTGTTTGAGTTGCAGGCGGCGGGGTATAAGTAACTATCCGCATTTTTCATTAGGTTTCCTAATCATTTGACTGTTACCACATCGATTTTTCCGTGTCAGTTGCGTTTGACGGTTGGGAGGCGGGGGTGTAAATCAGTCCTTAGATAATATTTTGTAATATTGGTGAGAACCCATGAATCATGTTAAAAGAATTATTCTCAGAATTTATCGCCATATATCCCAGCGAGAAAAATAATGTTAAGAACTCTATAGATAAAAATTATGGGCATCTTCGTTCTACTAAAATATTAACGGAAGAGTTGCCTGCATTGCTACAAGTCCAATCTGGCCTCTCTTTCGATCAGTATCTCTTTAAGGGATCGGTAGGTAAAGGGCGCATGGCCGAGGTACCTAATTTATGTATTCTCGATAAATCTATAACAGATTCTCCCGAAAGAGGATACTATATCGTTTATCTATTTGATCCTAGAATGACGAAGCTTTATCTGACGCTATTGCAGGGATGGACGCAATTCGAAAAAGCATATGGCGCACGAATCGGTCGAAAAATCATTCTTAAAAACCAAGAGGGCCTAAGAAATCAGTTTGACACGGAAGGTGCTTTTTCGACTGCTGAGTTAGGGTTATATGCAGAAAGAACGCGCACAAAGGGATATATATACGGTACCATTTTTCACAAAGTATATTTCATCGATGAAATGCCCGATGATCAGGCGATATTATCCGACCTTAAGCAAATGGTGAGTCTATATCAAACGATGAAAGAGGAAATAGGGTCTGACATCGTTCATAAAACGATTCCCACAGAAAACGATTTCCAACAAGAAATACAGACAGCAACGCCCGTCTATCTTCCCGATGGCCCGATACCCAGACCATCAAAACAGACTCGTGCTCCTAATAAATGGAAAAGAAATACAGGTATTTCCGCAGTTGCGTTATTACGTGCTTATTACAAATGCGAAGTAGATCCCACTCACAAGACTTTTACTTCTCAGAAAAACAAACACCCATTTGTAGAAGCTCATCACTTCCTTCCAATGGCAATGCAAGATAACTTTATCCACAGTCTGGATGTAACGGAAAATATTATAGCCTTATGCCCGACTTGTCACAGAGCCTTCCACCACGGCGAAAATGATTATAAGAAAGCGCTGATTAACCGCTTCTATGAAGAACGGCAGCCAGGCTTACAGCGCAGGGGAATTCACATTTCGGAAGAAACGCTTTTAGACATTTATCTTAAACAAGATGATATTATTGAATAAGAGGCGCCATGAGCACCTCTTATTCTTTCGGGACACCTACTGTATCTTATACCAGGGTAATCCTTGTACACCTTTCGGATGATTTACCGACGTTTTCAGGCTGCTTCCATTGATTTCAAACCAAGGGAATGAACTACGACCGTTGGGGTGATACACCGTCGGATAAACCTTGTCGTTGGTGATTTCAAACCAGGGTTGTGTGTGGGTACCACTGGCATGATGAACAGTAGTGAAGATCTGGTTGTCCCGGATTTCAAATTCCGCCAGACCTTTCCATCCTTCCGGATGATGAAGTGTTCTGTAGATGTACATTGGTTAAAATTTTCGGGTTAAAAACGTAGTATAAATTTAAGCGAAAAATAAATCCGGGGGAAGGGAAGAAGTCTGTTTACTCACATAATTTTTGTGATCATAAATATTGATTTACAAATAATTATAAACACAAAAACAACACATACAAAAATTTCCGCCTGGTCCCAAAACCGCGAGTCCTCTCTGAAAAATTATTGCATTACCTTTTCCTATCTTTTTTGAAACGCTTTTTATAACCTTCAAATCAACTTCCATGCGTTTACCGACAAACCCAAGATCCGCTGTAACGGTCCTTGCCGGGCTGATGTTATTCACGCTGAGTTCTTTCGCCGGCAATGATAAAATTCAGCCAGACATCACTGTCTACCTAAAAAACAATCATACAATTGCCCCCGCACCCAGAGAATGGAATGCCTCCACGGTTTACGCCGCTGGTGATATCGTCGTGTATAAAGGCCGCATGTATAAGGCAAAGTGGTGGACACAAGGAGAAACACCGGGATCAAGTACCGTATGGCAAGACCTTGGACCCGTTATAGAAAACAGATAACAGGCTGGCGAAAAACGCTTTTCGCATTGATCCACAATCGGTTACTATCGACATTAATCGCAACGCATAAATTTACGTATAACCAACAACGTTATATCATTAAAAAATTTTCAACAGACGCCAAACCTTTACACACAAAGCATTTACAAGAAATAAAAATTTCTGCTTCTTATCAGGATTAAAAAAATATTTTGGAGATATTAAAATATTTTCTCCATCTTTGCATTGTTAAAAAAATCATAAACATGCATCCAAAGTATATACATACACAGAAATTCAGCGCGTCAGGCCGCATAGGCCATACGGGTTGCGGGGCATGTTATGCTACAGAATAGTTAAATCAACGAATTCGATATAACACAAGCCCTGCAAGAGATTGCGGGGCTTTTTTAATTTCAGAAAATATGCATCACTTAACGATATATCACTTTCATTATAGCATACAGCCACAAGGCAGTAAGCATTCATATGCCCCAAAACGACAACGACATCGGTAGTACCCCTCACGTTTCATCCCGTGAAAAGTAAACTGAAACCGGTCGTTGTAAAAGATGACCGGTTTTTTTGTTGCCCCAAAAGTCCGGCCTGTAGCTCAACGGTGAGAGCGGCTGCCTTATATGCAGTGTGTTACTGGTTCAAATCCAGTCTGGCCGACAAAAAACGGGTAAGGTAGTTTCGGCTGCCAGCCACAAGTTCTTCTCTGTCAGAGAAGCAGGAGCAGTTATGCACGCAAACCAGGCGAGGGTTTCAGAACACCCCGCAGTGCAGCGGTAGTAACCGGCTGTATGCTGTTGCCATATACGCTGTTCGCTGTATTCCATCTATGGGTAAGAGGTTCGAATCCTCTCTGATCTTGAAAATCAGTAGCTCATCCGGTAGAGCAATAGAACACAAAAAAGGGTTCGATTCCCACCCCGCAAGGGGCAAGCCAATGGTCGGCAAAGGACTAACACTCCTCGGGAAGCGCACATCTTCTATAAAATGTGCTCATTCTTTAAGTCAGGGTTATATGCCTGTGCTACCGCGTCAAAAGGGCGCAACGGCAAATCCGGTGAACACCAGCAAACGACTGTATATCTGCGCGTGGTTCGTATCCCTTAGTTACTTTCCTTCCGCCATAACAGGTACGAACATACGTAGTGAAAGTCGTTTCCGTGGAAACGGGATAGTCACATACTCCTGGCTTTATTATTTCATCCACCCAAAAACAGAAAAAAAATGAAAAGGGTCATCATCAATGCGTACGAAATCGGACTCGTCTTCAAAAGAGGCGTATACCTGCGCATGCTGAAAACCGGCAGCCACTGGCTGTTTGGTGAAGAAGTGAAAGTGTATAACATCAACACTGCTTTCACCGCACCGGTAGAACTGAACATCCTCCTGCAGGATGCGGCACTCGCCGATGCCCTGCACGTCATCGACGTAAAAGAAACGGAAATCGTACTGCTGTACGAAAACGGTTTGCTGAAACAAGTGCTCACTACCGGAAGATATACCTTTTGGAAAAACCTGATCGAATACACCTTCGTCAGGGCGGACCTCAGCAAAGTGAACATCACGGAGAAAATCGACCGCGCCACGCTGAACCATAAACTGGTAGCGCCCTTCGTAAGATCTACCACCGTTGAGAACTACGAAAAAGCAGTGCTCCTGATCGATGGCAAATATGAGATCACCCTCTCCCACGGTACCTACTACTGGTGGAAGAATGACATCTCTATCCTCGTCAGCAAAATAGATATGAGACAGCGCCAGCTGGAGATCAACGGACAGGAAATCCTGACCAAAGACAAAGCGGCGCTGCGACTCAACGCCTGGGCGCAATACCGGGTAGATGACATCGAAAAAGCACTGCTGGCCAACAAGGACTACGAAAAACAGCTCTACGTCCTCTTCCAGCTGGCATTGCGGGAGTACATCGCCAGCCTCGGCTTCGATGAACTGATGGAGAAAAAAGACGCCCTGTCCGCCTTCGTGCTCGATGCAGTCGGCAACAGCGCAGCGGCGCTGGGCATCACGGTGACCAGCTTCGGCATCCGGGATATCATCCTGCCGGGCGACGTGAAAGACATCATGAACCAGGTACTGGTAGCGGAGAAAAAAGCACAGGCCAATATCATCATGAGAAGGGAAGAAACCGCCAGCACCCGGAGCCTGCTCAACACGGCCAAACTGATGGAAGACAACCCCATGCTGTTCAAATTGAAAGAAATGGAATACGTGGAGAAAATCGCAGAAAAGATCAATAACATCAGCGTCTCCGGTAACGGCGTCCTGATAGATCAGCTCCGGCAGCTCTTCATCAGCAAATAGTTTTTCAGAAAAGAGTTAACTTAGCGGTTGACTCTTTTCTAATTTTTTCAATTATGCACGGACGTAACCGAAACGATATTTACCCAGGCCTGGAAGTAGCGATCATCCTCAAAAAAGACCAGCGTACCGGCAAACGCACCTACGGCATCGTGCAGGATATCCTCACTTCCGCCCCCTTCCACTCCCGCGGTATTAAAGTCCGCCTGGAAGACGGTCAGGTCGGCCGCGTGGCCGAAATCAACGTCACGGAAGAAGACTGACATTTTCACTACATATAAGTACTGATTATCAGGTGACGGGACCTTCCCCATCACGCAGAAAAGTCGTACTTTGACAACGTTTCAAGAGTGCGAATCTACATGCGTAATATAACCACCCTCAATGATGTTCACCAGCAGTTTGCCGAGTATTTCGAGGTACCGGTCCTGAAGCCGTACGCCTACCTGCTGTCTAAAAAACTCAGTGAGGGACATATCTGCCTCGACCTGGACGCCATCAGCGAAGAACAGGAAAACCTGCCCGGATTCTACCAGATCACGGAAAACGGTCCCGCCCCGCTGACAGCCATCCCGCTGGTGGGCAAAAACGGTAATGACACCCAGCCTTTCGTGCTCTTCCAAAACAGGCTGTACCTGCAACGGTACTACCGCTACGAAACCAGCTTCCTGCAACATATCAACGACTTCCTGGCCGCCGAAAAAGCACTGCTGCCCGGGAGAACAGCACTCCTGGAACAGCAGCAGGAACTGATACGGCAGCTGTTTCCCGCAGGCAACAGCCTCCGCGACGGCGACGATCCGGCCGACTGGCAACTGGCGGCCGCCATCACGGGCGTATTAAACAACTTCACCATCATCACCGGCGGCCCCGGCACCGGCAAAACCACTACCGTAGCCAAACTGCTGGCCATCCTGTACGCTACCGATCCCGCCCTCAAAGTGGCGCTGGCAGCACCTACCGGTAAAGCCGCCGCCAGGATGGCGGAAAGCTTACGTAATACCACCATCCCGGTAGATCCGGCCATTGCCGAAAAATTCCAGGAACTAAGCCCGTCCACCATCCACCGGCTGCTCAAATCCATCAAAAACAGTCCGTATTTCCGGTACAATAAAAAAAATCCGCTCACCTATGATGTCGTCATCATCGATGAGTGCTCTATGATAGACGTTGCCCTCTTCGCTAAACTGCTGGATGCCATCCACCCGCAGACACGACTCATCCTGCTGGGCGATAAAGACCAGCTGGCCTCCGTGGAGGCAGGAAGCCTCTTCGGCGACCTGTGCCAGGCACAGGAGAAATTGAATATGTTCTCTGAAGAACGGCTACAACTGATCAACCGGTTCATCTCAGATGACAACCGGAAAATACCCGCGGCACAGGCACAAACAAAATCACGGCACCCGCTGTTTGAACATCTTGTGGAGCTCCGCCGCAGCCATCGCTTTACCGGTCACACCGGTATCGGTAAATTCAGTAAAGCCCTGATCCGAAACGATCAGCCGGCTATCTACAGCTTCTTTGCCGCCGGCGCCGACGAACAAGTGGTCATCGATCAATCCTGCGACGTGGCGCTGTTCCACAAATTTATCACCGGGTACGAATCGTTTATCAACGAACCCGACACCCGCGCCGCCCTGCGTAAACTCAACGATCAGCGTGTGCTCGTAGCCGTAAGGGAGGGAGCGCAAGGCCTCTACGCCATCAACCGTGATATTGAGAAATATCTCCACGATCACGGAAAAATCAGGATTACAGCGGATTTCTACGAAAACCGCCCCATCATCCTCACCCGTAACTATTATGAGCACGGGCTGTTCAACGGCGACACCGGTATTATCCGTCAGGACGAAAACGGCGTACTGATGGCCTGGTTTGAAGACAGCAACGGTGAACTGAAAGGCGTACTGCCCGGTTATCTGACCCTCGCGGAAACAGCTTTTGCGATGACCATTCACAAAAGCCAGGGCTCCGAATTCGGCCAGGTGCTGGTGGTATTACCCGATGCGGCCGATGTGCCCATCCTCACAAGGGAACTGCTATATACCGCAGTCAGCCGCGCACGGAACAAAGTGTACGTACAAGGCACCGCAGAAGTGATCCTCGCCGCGGCAGAACGTTTTGTCGCCAGGGCCTCCGGCATCGCCGCCCGCTTCCTGGCGCAAGCCGCCGACGTCAAAACAGGAAATTAAACATGGCTATATATCTAAAGGTTTCGAACTCGCTCAATAGTCTCGCTGCCGGCCTTTCAGACGACCTGAAAGCCGCAGGCAACGGCGTGTTCCAGCCGCACTATATCATCACCCAAACGGAAGGGATGAACAACTGGCTGAAACTGCAGCTCGCCTATAAAATGGGCATCGCAGCCAACTGCCGGTTCATGAAACCCAACGACCTGCTCTTTCACCTCTACCTGCTGCTGGGAGGCCCCTTCACACAGGTGCTCTCCCCACAAAACCTCAGCTGGCTGCTGTTTAAGCTGATGGGAGAACCCGAATTTGCAGAGAAGTATCCCGAAGTGGCCGCCTATTTCAACGAAGGAGAAGGAGAGAGCGAACTGAAACGCATGGGGCTGGCAGAAAAAGTAGCCGACTTATTCGACCAGTACCAGGTATACCGCCCGGAGATGATCAAAGAGTGGAGCCAGGCAAATCCGGTTTTACTGAAAGACGACGAATGGCAGGCCTGGCTCTGGGCCAAGGTGAAAGCCGTTTCCGGCAGCGCCCTGCCGGATAAAACACTGGTAGGCAACTATATCCTCGAAACCCTTTTCTATAAAGGGCCTCATACCGGTCTCGCCAACAAAATGCCGGCGGTGCACCTCTTCGGACTGTCTATCATCACGGCCTACCACATCAAAATTCTGCACGAATTATCTTCTTATATCGATATCCATTTTCATATCATCAATCCGGCGCCCGTGGTGTATTGGTTTGATGATAAAAGCGAAAAACAGCTGGCCCGCTGGCGCCAGAAAGGACTGGAAGAGCAAAAATCCAGCGACCCCCGAAATGTCGGCAACGCCCTGCTCACCGGCTGGGGCCGCGTGATACAGAACACCTTCGGCCTGTTTTTCCAATATGATGCTTTCATCAATGCCTTTGAAGAGATCGGCATTGAAGAACCGATACCAGACTCCCTGCTGCACAAAGTACAGCACGACATCTTCACCGCCGCCACCGATCACCGCCATCTGCTCAGCCTGGAAGACATACAGGATGGCTCCGTCACCATCAACTCCTGCTATACCATTGCCAGGGAAGTAGAAGTGCTGTACAACTACCTCGTTCACCTGGTAGACCAACGGCAGGAATACCTTTCTCCCCGCGATATTGTGGTGATGGTCAGCGATATTGACGCCTATGCACCCTATATCAAAGCGGTGTTCAACAACGCACCCTACAAATTCCGCTACACCATTGCGGATGAAAGTTATACAGACAACGACAACCTCTTCAACGCCCTCTATGCGCTGCTCACCATCAATGAAGACAACTTCACCGCAGAGGCAGTGATGCAGCTGCTGGACTTTTCCTATATCCGTAACCGTTTTGGGCTCAACGATCCGGTACGCCTCCGCAGCATTGTGGAAGCCGCCAATATCCGTTTCGGCATAGAAGGCAAAAAATCAGAAGAAACACATTTTGTCAGCTGGCGCTACGGCATACAACGTATCATGTATGGTATCTGTATGAGCGGGGAAGAAGAATATGGCCATGGCGATGACAGCTTCTTTCCGCTGGATGTACAGGAAGGCAGCGACGCACATGAAACTATCCGCTTCTGCCACTTTGCGGAAGTACTCATGGCGTCCATCGAAGAACGGAAAAAACTCCGCAGCATCGCCGACTGGGTAAAATATACTGAACAGGTAGTCCATAACCTGGTCTTTGAACAACAGGAAGAAGTAGATGAAGACTATAACGCGCTTATCAAACAGCTGACCGACTACCACTCCCTGAATGACTACATGCAGGAACCGGTAGCCTTCGAAGTATTCAGCCACAGCCTGTTACAGGCACTCACAGGAAGTACCCGCGCCGGCCTGTTTGTCAACGGCGGCATCACCTTCTGTTCGTTGATCCCTATGCGTAGTATCCCCTTTAAAGTGGTAGCGCTCATGGGACTCAACTTCGATAAGTTTCCCCGCCGGGAGATCAAGTCGAGCTTCAACCTGATGGAAAAACAATGGCAGCGCGGGGATCGTAACGTAAAAGAGAACGATAAACACCTGTTCCTCGAAACAGTGCTTTCCGCGCAACAGTACCTCTACATCAGTTATGTAGGCCGCAACGCCAAAGACAATACACCGTTACCGCCGTCTGCACTGGTAGACGAGCTGGTAGATTATATTATCTCCGGCGTAAAAGACGGCGCTGAAAAAGTACGGGACCTGCTGATCACGCAGCAACCGCTACAAGGCTTCAGCCGTAAATACAGCATGGGCAACGATCGCCTGTATAGTTACCTCAACCGGTACCAGGATGCAGGCAAGGCGGTCATTAACCAGCAGAAAAAAATCGATCCGGTCACCTTCGAAGAAATAAACCTGGACGAACTGGTGAGTTTCTTCAAAAACCCGTTCAAAGCGTATTACAATAAGGTACTGGGCATCTATTATAACGACGAACAAATACTGCTCAGCGATACAGAGCTGTTCAGTCTCGATAACCTCCAGCAATGGAGCATTAAAAACCAGCTGTTGCCGGTAACGGAAGCGGATAAACGCATTTTACAGAAAAGGCTGGTAAAAAAAGGACAGCTACCGCTCAACAATATGGCTTTTGTAGCCATTCAGCAGGTAGAAGAGCGGGTACATCCTGTTCGTATGCTGTATGAAAACGCTACACAGGGCAGCCCGGAGCAGAAAGCTTCTTTTGAAACCGATATCGACGGCACGCTGTTCAAAGGCTCTATCAGTAATGTTTACAACGACCAGCTGCTGCAAATTTCCTGGTCCAGGAACGAAACCAAATACATGGTAGAGGCCTACATACGCTACCTTGCAGGTGTTGCCTCCGGAGCAGTTAAAGGGATGCAGTATATCTCCGGCGCCAAAAAAGAAGCGATTTTCAACGCATCAAAACTTTCCAGGGAAGCGGCGTATAGCCGTTTAAGGGAGTTGATGAAAATATATAAATCAGGCTTTAACAAGATCGTTCCGTTTTACCCTGATTTCGGCACTGCGCCTAAAGATCTTCCGGATCTTGACAGCAAAGCATTTGACGACCTGGTGGAGAAAAAACTGAACAATTATCAGTTCCCTTGTAACGATAATTATATCCTCCAGGAATATGAAAAAGGATTTTTCAGCGATGAAGCCGTACTGGCTGAATACAAACAACTGTGCGAACAGCTCATTGTGCCGCTGGCTGAAATTTTTCCTGACTATTACGCTTAAACGATGACGGAGAACAGATATCAACATTTCATAGCGACTGAAGTACCACTGGAAGGGAGTAACCTGATAGAAGCCAGTGCCGGCACGGGGAAAACATATTCCATCGCGGTGCTGGTGCTGCGTCTCATCCTGGAAAAACAGCTGTCGGTGAAAGACATCCTGATGGTGACGTTTACCAAAGCCGCGGTAGCAGAGCTGGAAGACCGTATCCGGCTCTTTATCCGTAAAGCCTACACCGTAAGCTTCGGCAACCCCGTGGATGACGACACTATCGTAAACCTGGTACTACAGGCCGTAGACCAATGGGGCGCTATTGAAGTGAATCACCGCCTGCGGGATGCCGTGCTGCTGCTCGACGAAACTTCTGTACTGACTATTCACAGCTTCTGTCAGCAAACACTGAACGAGTTTGCCTTTGAAACCGATCAGCTCTTCGGCGCCGAGATGGTGCCCGATACCACTCCCATCATCGAAAACGAACTGAATAAATTCTGGCGCACGCATATCACCACCCTGCATCCTGTTATGTTGCAGATGTTGTGGCGGGAGAGTATGCGCAGCGATATCCAGAAAGTATTGCAGGAACATCTCAGTGGGAAAAAATACCTCGGCTACCAGCCATGGGAACGTTATAACATCACCGCTGCGCAGCAGCAAAGCTGGCTGGAGGAGCTGGACAATATCCGTCAGCAACAAACGGCAGCCGAGGCAGCCCTGCATGAATACATCCTTCAGAACAGGGAAGACCTGGCCAGCGCCTGTAACACCAAAGCCAATGCCAGAAAGGATATCCTGCCGCTGATAGATAAGCCGGACGAATTCGCCGCCATCATCCAAAAAAGGCGAGGATCAGGTTATATCAAAGAGCTTTTCCCGGAGATACTGGAGCTGATAGACGCACAGGAAGGTTTCGGGGAGATGATCGGCGCGCATATCGACACTATTCGCCGCCAGCTGAACTGCCTGGCGATACAGGAAGTCGCTGAAGGCGTAAAAGCCTACAAACAGCACAGCAACATGCTGAACTACGACGACCTGATCAGCCATCTGAACCTGGCGTTGGTTCAAAAGGAAAACCCCGGCCTGGTAGCATCGTTGCGCAACAAATACAAAGCAGTGTTTGTGGATGAATTCCAGGATACAGACCGGCAGCAGTATGAGATCTTCAACAGCGCTTTTGGTGAAGACACTATCCTGTTTTATATCGGCGATCCCAAACAAAGCATTTATGCATGGCGTAAAGCCGACATCTTTACCTACTTCGATGCCCGTAACAGCGTGAAGCACCTCTACGACATGAACCACAACTATCGTTCGTCGGAGAACCTGATCGCCGCCATGAACACCTTCTTCAAGCCCACGCCTGATTTCGACACGTTTGAATTTGCCGGCGAAAAAGACAGTATCCAGTACATCGATGTGATGGCGCCGGACGAAAGCGGCAAAGGCTTCCTCTATTACAACGAGGTGAAGGAAGTGCCCATTACTATTTTGAACTGCAAAAACAAAGATATTATTGCCGGCGCAGTAGCTGCACAGGTAGCGCAACTGCTACTCGATCCGGCTTATAAGATCGTTAAAGATAAAACGCTGGAGATCACCCCGGCAGATATCGGCATACTGGTGCGCACCGGCAAAGAGGGCAGAGACATTAAGCAGAAGTTGGCCCAGCTGGGCATTCCGGCTGTTACCATTGATGATACGAAAGTCCTGGATACCGCCGAAGCCCTCGATGTACTATACCTGCTGGAAGCCATGGAGACGCCGGAACGCTCTACCATCAACAGGGCGCTGTTATCTCCCTTTACCGGCTTCAGCGTGCAGGACATCCTCAACCTGGACGATGAGATTGCCCTCACCCGCTTCGGCCACTATCATACCCTGTGGCAGGACAACGGCGCCTATACCGCCCTGATGACTTTCATCGCCGATTTCGGCGTGCGGGGCGTATTGCTGGGCGATCATTCCAAAAACGGCGAACGTGCCATCACCAACCTCTATCAACTGGCAGAGCTGGTACACCAGGTACAGAACCGGAAAAACCTGTCTATGCGCGACCTGATCTCCTGGTTGAAACGCGGTATCGACGGGATGCCGGTGGAAGGAGACGAGTACACCCAGCGGGTGGAAAGCGATGAAGAAGCGGTCAATATCGTTACCATTCACAAAAGTAAAGGGCTTGACTATCGTATCGTGATGGCGCCCTACCTGGACTTCCGGAACGCCGACAGCGACTTCCTCAGCTTCCGTGATCCGGATACCGGCGATTATATCAATGCGGAAGCGAAAAGGGTTTCACCCGAACAAAAGGCGGCACAGCAACGGCAGCAGGAGCAGGAAGACCGTCGGCTCATTTATGTGGCTATCACCCGCGCGGTTTATAAATGTTATCTCTTCAATAATACGAGCAATAATAAATCATCCTTTACCCGGTTTATGGACGCTTTCCGGCATTACCCGCCAGACCCCGCGCTCATAGAGGTGAAAGACACCCTGCCACAGGAACCGGAACAACGCTATCGCAAGAGCAAGCTGGCGCCCAACAGGAATGCGGGTAATGCGCCGGTGTCGTTCTTCCTCCGGGAGGAAAACTGGCGTAAAATGAGTTACACCATGCTGGCGGCCAAACCGGAGCAGAAGCCCCGTATCCGCAGCGCCCAGCAGGAAAACGAATACGATAACTTTATCTTCAACACCCTGCGCAAAGGCGCCAAGACGGGCAACCTGCTGCACTTTATCTTCGAAAACGTTCATTTCTCCGATGACAGTCAGTGGGATTACTGGATCACGGAAGCCATCGCCCGCTTTGTACCGGGACAGGAGGAAGTTTACCAGCCGATGTTGCTGGAGCTGCTGCAACACGTAATGCACACCCAGATCAAAGTAGGCAAAACCAGCCTGCAGCTGGCATCCGTCAGCAAACACAAACGCCTCGCCGAGCTGGAATTCGATTTCCCGGTACCGCTGTTCCGGGCCAATATGCTAAACACGCTTTCCGATAATGAGTTAACGGTAACGGTAAAACGCTTTTCGGAAGACAGGAACCAGGAACTGGAAGGCATCATGAACGGGAAGATTGACTTGTTCTTTGAGCATCATCACCGGTACTATATCCTCGACTGGAAGTCCAACTACCTGGGCGGCAGCGTGGAAGATTATGCGCCGGCAGCGCTGGCAGCCGCCATGAATGACAACAACTACCACCTGCAATACCTCATCTATACGGTGGCCGTAAAAAAATACCTTGAAAGCAGGTTACCGGATTTCGACTACCATAAACACTTTGGCGGTGTTATTTACTGCTTTGTGCGTGGTATCCGGAACAACGGCAATTACGGCATTTTTACCGCCCGGCCCGATTTGGACACCATTTCGTTCATAGAAGATATGCTGACGGCCAAAAGCCACCGGTATTAAAGCAGTTTCAGGTCTTTGGTGATCCGGTCTATTTCCGTATTCAGGTTAGGGCCGATAGCACAACAGGTTTTGGTGGGTACCCCGCCGAATTCTGTCAGTCCTGAATCCGTGATCAGCGTAGCATTCAGGCCGTCTTCCACTGCCTGCTGATAAACACGTACCAGCTCTTCTTCCGAATCTACTGACAGGCATATCTTGGTAAAGCCTTTGGTGAACCACTCGCGCACCTCTTCCGGGTTACCGATATTTGTCTGCAAAGTATTTCCTGCTATGCTCGCTTCCCGGGTCAAAAAAGCAATAGAGGCATGGGCTCCCTGCGCAATCATTTTTCCTTTCCGCATATTCAGGTCCTTGCGCATTACAATGACTTGTTTGACGATTCTCGATGACATGAATTGTAGTAATTTTTTTATCTTACTGTAAATGTAACCCATATGCGCATACGATCCCTATTGCTGCTATTGTTGTTTCCTGTTGCCATGATGGCACAAACTAAGGCCTCCCTGCTGCAGAAAGCATGGGTAGGACCGGAGCTGGCCTATGTGTCGTTTGATACCACCCGGTGCGTATTTGATTTCTTTGGTCGATTTCCCGCGCAAATGACTTACAGGATAGACGGGGACACTTTACGGTTGCAGCCAAACGGACCAAATTTTGGCTTCCAGGGCATAGGCCATCCGCAGTTTTTGATCAAACAACTGACGCCAGACAGCCTCGTACTGGTTCCGGTTGATTCCGGCGCTGTTAAAATGGTTAAGGGTCAACCGGTACTCTGCTATAAAAACCAGGCACTGACTGCTACAGATACGATTCGTTTCGACAGTCTATATTTTAAATCTACCCATTGTTATGGGAAATGCCCTGCCATGGAATTCCAAATCTCTAAAAACAGGCAATTGAAATTTATAGGCGATTCATATTCCGTTAAAGAAGGGCATTATACCGGCGTGCTGTCTGACAGCATTTATGGACGTTTACAGTACTTACTCAGCATTTCGGCGCTGGACAAGCTAAAAACATGGGAGCAGCGGATATACGATGTCCCGAGGTATACGGTGGCCGTATGGTACAATAATAAACGACAGGTGGTTGAAAACTATGAACTTCCGCGGGTGATGAGTGAGCTATTCGCGTATTTAAAAAATCTGCCGGGTAAGGTGCCATTGAGGAAAAGCGCCCAGGCGCTGGTATTGGCCAATCCCTATCCTGTCAAGGGAAAATAGAGCGGAAGACGGGACTCGAACCCGCTACCTACAGCTTGGGAAGCTGTCGCTCTACCGGGTGAGCTACTTCCGCAGGTGATAACTAAGATAAAAAAAATATGGATACGTCGGACTGATCCGAAGGCAAAAGAATTTTTTTCAGACGGTTATGTCACATTCACTGTTTTTGAGGTGTCTTCATGTTAAATCGATAACATTAAAAGAAGATACATTATGGCATTACGTATTCCAAAAGCCGAGCTCCCTGTAACACTCAGGGAAAACATGATCGCACAGATGGGCGCTGTGCCCGAACCCGTGGAAGTAGCATGGCACAGCCCGCAGATGACCGAGGACAGCCTGATATTCGGGCAAAAAATTGCGGAATGGAAAGCGGTGGATGAACAGCTGAAGACATTCGCGCACATGGCCGTTGCGGCGCAGGTAGGCTGCAGCTGGTGTCTCGATCTCAACTATTTTATGGCCCTCAACAAGCAGCTGGACCCTGTGAAGGCCAGCCAGATACCTCGTTGGCGGGAATCGGACGTATTTGATCCGCTGGAGCGGGAAGTGCTTGAATATACAGAAGCTATGACCAACACGCCCACGACCGTCACGGATGAACTGGCGGCCAGCTTGCTGAAGCAGTTGGGCGCCGCCGCGCTGGTGGAACTTTCCGCACTTATTGGATTTGCTAATTTCGCCTCCAGGGTGAACGCAGCGCACGGCATTAAGTCGCAGGGCTATGCTGACAACTGTGAGATCCCGTTGGCTAAACGTACCGGGACGGCCGGTGTACTGTCTAAATCATGACGCAAGACCCATTTATCTTACATCGGAGCCTGTTGTTCACGGTAGCTTACGAGATGTTAGGCTCCGCTACAGATGCGGAAGACGTGGTGCAGGAGGCCTGGTTACGGTGGTCAAATGCAGATCAGCCGGAGGTACATGACCCGCGGGCTTACCTTGTCCGGATCGTTACGCGGCTGGCGCTTAACCATATGCGGACATTGTCGCGCCGCCGGGAGGAGTATATCGGCGAATGGTTGCCGGAACCGCTGCTGACAGGCAACGAGATAGGCCGTGACCTCGAGCTCAGGCAAAGCGTCTCGATGGCGATGCTGATCGTGCTGGAAACGCTGGGGCCTACAGAGCGGGCGGTGTTCATCCTTCATGATGTCTTCGGGATGCCCCATGGCGAGATCTCCCAGGTAATCGGCAAGTCTGTTGCCGCGGTCCGGCAGATTGCGCGCAGGGCGCGGCAGCATGTGACGGCCCGGCAATCGCGGCAATCTGTGAGCGTATCAGAGCAGCAGGCCGTAGTAGAGCGTTTCCTTGCCGCCCTGCAAACGGGGCAGCTGCAGCAGCTGATGGAAGTATTGGCGCCCGACGTGGTCCTGACCGCGGATGGCGGCGGGTTGGTGCCGGCTGCCAAGGCGCCGGTACATGGCGCCGCGGTAGTAGCCAGTTTACTGGTTCGTTCGAACCGGCAGGTGACCGCCACCCCTGTATGGCTCAATGGCGAACCGGCGGGGCGTATTGAGATCAACGGCACCACTGCAGCAGTAAGCTTTGAAATAAAAGACGGGCGGATTGTACGGATCTATGCTGTTGCGAATCCCAGGAAACTGACGCGGATAAACAAGCCGGTTGACCTTTCCCGGTGAGCCTACGCCAGCAGCAGCATGTCTGTGGAGAAGTTACGGTATACTTTCCCGCGGCCATAGCCTTCAGGGTTCACACAGGAAGGTTTTTTCCTGTTGCGGAAGAAGATCTTCCTGCCCAGGTAAATAGCCCGCTGGAGCAGGAATTTGTTGAGCAGGACGGGGGACGTTACCCGGTGAAAGAGACGGTTATCCGCCGTCAGCAAAGTATCCTCGTCCTGCGGGGTGAGTTGCAGGTAGGTGCTCCCGTTCTCCTTATACAGCCGGATATCGTTTTCCCTGACCTGGTAGGTACCTGCGTACCTCCTTTTGGGGAGAATATCTTCCTGTGTGCTTTCATAATGAAGCAGGTCTCGGTCGATAAAAAATCTCTCGAAGGTATAGTCGTTTTGCAGGCAGATCACTTCCGATGTTTGTTCACAGTAGTGCCCCACCAGCAAATCCTTCATCCTGGCCGTGGTAAAGCCGGAGGCGACGCGCATCGTATCATCATGCCGGATGGCCTGCAAATAAGCAGGGTCGCGGATAACCACTTTTTTCCTTCCCAGGCCCGCCAGGCGGCTTTTAAAATCCTGGTCTTCATAGCCATAGTCCATTACCCGTTCATCGTAGCCATGCAGCCTGCGGAAATCTTCTTTTCTCAGGCAGACGCGTCCCTGTACATCCCACCATTTTTTCCCCGGACCGATACCAGCGGGGGAGAGGAAAGCCGATGTTTCCTCGTTAAAAACCCGGTTCACATAAGCCGCGAAGCCGGCGCCGGTGTAGTTGTCAGCGTCCACGCTGCAAAGGATATCACCGGAAGCCAGCCGGAAGGCCATGTTTTTGGCATGGCTCATATGAAAGTAAGTTGGTTCGGGGTTGTGATAATATACCAGCATTCCCGATTCGATATAAGCGCCTAACGTCTGTTGCACCCATTCGTGCAGGTCATCGGCAGACCCGTAATTGAGTAACACAAATTCCAGCGGTTGGTATCCTGCATTATCCTGTATGTTTCGCAGCAGGGTTTCTTTCAGATGCATCGTACGGTTCATGCAAACCGTACAGCAGGATATTCTATGTTGCAACATATTCTTTAATGGTGAGGCGTACGAGATCATAACATTCCCGCGGGCTGATTGTTTGACGGGGCTTGCAAAAATGTGAAGTTATCATTAACTTCCTGTAAGGTTCCACGACTTACCTCTTTGCACTTTAGCTTTACGCCCTTTAGATGATTTCTTTTCAACCATTTAATACAACATCCTATGAAGCTTCACGCTTACCATCTTCCGCTGGCGCTGTCTCTCTGTCTGGCCGCCTGCAGTAAAAATCTGGCAGATCAGACGGCACCCGGCGATGCGCCGCAGCAACAGCAGACCATTAATGCCAACGCTCTTGCCGCCAGTACCATTACCTACACAGACGAGAGCAGCTTTGTCAGCAGCCTGTCGTCTTATGGCTTTAAAACGCCCGACCAGTTGGGCCTTAACCGCGTAGCATCTACCAGCGGTTACAACACCGTATACGGCTTTAATATCCCCGCTGCCAACCAGGTGACCGGCTTTAAATGGAACAGTGGAGACGAGCAGACACAGGAATGGCGCCCACAGGGTATTACCGGGTTTTCCTGGGGTGGGAAAAAATTCCTGCTGGTGACATGGTACGGCATAGATCCCGGTACCATTGCGGGCATTAACAATCAGCATAAGGGCGTGCGTATCTCACTGGTGGACATCACCAATATGGCCAGTATCACCTACCGGCATATACTGCTGGTACAAAATGCGGCTAATATGTCTAATTCCGCTTTGTACAAGGCTTCCAACCCTTATACGCAGCTGGGTGTATTCTGTCCGGTGACCATCCATGCCGGCGGCGTGGCGTATTACGCCGGGAAGATATATGTAGCCGACACCAATCTCGGTATCCGTGTTTTTGACCTTAACAGCTTCGTGTCTGCCGCTGGCGACGCCACAGAAACACGCATCGGCCAGGAAACCAATGGCGATCTCAAAGCGTTTAACTACGCCTATATCCTGCCGCAGACGGGCTATTACAAGATCACCAATGCCAAGCCTTTTTCCTGTATAGCACTGGGAGAAGGCGCTACAGCCGCTGATAAATACCTCTGGACGTCGCAATACATCACCTCTTCCTCCACCGCCACACCGCAGGTTTTCGGTTTCCCGGTCAATACCGCCGGACAGATAAGCACCACCACACAGCCAACCGTAGTTGTGCCAGTGGACAACGACAGCGGCCATGTGTACGGCATACAGGGCGTTTTCCGGGCAGGCAGCAAAACGTTTATGACCATCACCGGCACCAGCTCGTACCTGGGTTCTACCGCCCGCCTGGTGCGTTATAACGATGGCACTGCCGCGGGTACACGGTACCGTTGGCCGCATGGAGCTGAAGACCTTTTCCGGGATACCGCCACCGGCTACCTCTGGAACCTGACAGAATACGAAACCGCGAAATACGGGCAGGACAACAGGGTGGTATTTGCGGTGAGATTATCTGATTATGATTGATCGTTGCTAAATAGAAAAGAAGCATACTTGCCTTGATAGTATGCTTCTTTTCCTTTGGCAGCATATTTTAGTCACTGATTTTTTTATAGGATACGATCGCGCCGCTGCCATTATTCGACAAACTGCCATACATGATCGTAAGCGAATCACCTGTCAACTGATAGAAAGTCGTTGCATTAGCGTCTGTCTGATTATCAAAAATGATCCTGTCGTCAAGTGCTCCGTTGGCGTTAAAGCCTTTGGTTAAGCGGAAAGTACCACTGCGGGTCACACGGTCCTGAGAACGCTGTTCGTAGCTATTGCCTGTAAAACGGAACAGTTCACCGTTTCCCGACGTACTGACCAGGAGCACGTCGCTTTGATGCCTTCTGAGTTCCCAGGTACCTTCCAATACTTCCGGCGGCGTATTCTTGTCTTTCTTACAGCTTACACCGCCGGCAAACAGCAGTGACAGAAGTAATATTTTTTTCATAAAGCGGGATGTTTTGATAGACGCCTATATAGCGATTCAGCAGGCCTAATAGTTACAGCTCCCCGGAAACCGGCATTCGTACTCCCGGCAACGTAGTATTTTGATAACCGTCCTTTGTTTTCTCTAACATAGTTGGTAAATTAGACTACCTGTAGCGCCAACAACCCAACAAACTCAAATAACCTGATTTCACGTGTTAACCATTCTACTCCTTTTTTAATCACTCAAAAATCCAAACAACATGAAAAAGAAAAAACCCGTACTGAACCCGAAGCTGTTCCTCAACAAGCTTACCATTACTGAATTAACCATAGAAGAACAAACCAAACTGGCTGGTGGTGTTACTGCATTGCCCCGTTGTGGCACAACAGAAACCCGCCGCCCTACCGATTGTACCGCTGCTCCGGGCCACACCTGCTGCTAAAAACCGGTAATTAGTAATTGTTGAAAAAATCCCGGTTCCGGGAGATGGTTAGTTTTGTCTGAACTGACTCCTCTTTCCGGCCGGGATACCCGTGCCTTCTTTTTTGTGTATCTTTACGAACACTCAGAGAAACGGAACAACCATGGACTTCAGGCTGCTACATCCTATTCCGCCGCTGAAAAAATATATCCGTTATTTCTGGATGCTTGAACAACGGTCTGCCGACGCTGAAGAGCGAAGCTTCAAAATTATGGCCGATGGCATCCCGGGAATGATTTTCCAGCAGTATCCGGAAGCGTCCCGCGACCACTACCAGCAACAACTGCCGGGCCTGTTCCTCTACGGCACCAAAACAAGATACGCTAATATGCAGGTAAAAGGAACGTTTCTGGACGTAGGCGTGAGCTTCCATCCGGGCGTCCTGACAAGCTTTCTCCCGCTGACGGTCTGTGACCTGACCAATCAGTATATCGATATGGATGACCTCATCCGTACTACCCTCAGCGAACAACTTTCGCACGCCGCCAACTTTGAGCAAAAGGTGCATCTACTCGAGTGTTTCTTCTTGCAGCAACTGAAGTGTAATAATACCCCTGATAGGAAGACGGAATGGGCCATTCATTTGCTTCAGCAGGGACGGACACTCCCACAGGTCCGGTCAGTCCTGAATATCTCAGAACGCACGCTGGAACGGTATTTCAAACATCATATCGGTGTAACGCCTAAGATGTACGCCCGCATCTATCGCTTTCAGTCGGCGCTGGACCTGATAAGGCAATCCAATTTCGGCTCCCTGACGGCCGTCGCCCATCTGCAGCAATACTTCGACCAGGCCCATTTCATCAAAACGTTTCAGCAATTTGCCGGTGCCTCGCCGAAACATTTCCTCCGCAAGGCAAAAGAACAACTCCCTAACTTCCCCGAATGGCTAAAATAACGGCTGTCGGTTTTTTACAATTCCGGCATTGCACACCGGGCTAATTTTACATTCATCTAAAATATACAAGATGAGAAATGTAGTCAATTGGTTCGAAATCTATACCACCGACTTCAACAGGGCTAAAAAATTCTACAGTGATGTTTTCCTGATGGATTTAACGGTAACGCCTATACAAAGCGAACGGCACACCTATATGGACTACGCCCTCTTCCCGGGCAAAGAAGATGGCAGCGGCAGCATGGGTGCTTTGGTGAAGCTGGATAAAGTGAATCCCGGTCCGGGTGGCACACTCATCTACTTCGACACCCGGGAGATCAGCAGTGAGTTAAGCCGCGTAACCGCCGCCGGCGGTAAAATCCAGCAGCCAAAAGTCAACATCGGCGAAGCTGGTTTTATTGCCCTCACAGAAGATACAGAAGGAAATATTATTGGTTTACGTTCAAAAGAATAACGCCCGATGCAGCCACCGAATTCCACCGCCGTACGCACCGCCCTCTGGCGAGCGCTCCACGTTCAGCTGGATGCGCCGCCGCATATCCTTGAAGATACCACCGGCCTCCAACTCATTGCACCTGAAAAAGGGTGGCAGCAACGGCCGGATATGGACCCCGTCTTCTCACGGAGAGTGCGGGCCGCTATGGCAGCCAGGGCCCGTTTTGTCGAAGATTTAATCATTCAGGAAATATCCGGCGGTATCGCTCAGTATGTGATCCTCGGCGCAGGTCTGGACACCTTCGCACAACGTAACCCGGCGGTAGCGTCCCACCTGCATATCTACGAAATCGACGAGCCTGGCGCACTGGAATGGAAACGCCAACGGCTCATCGAAACAGGCTACGGCGTTCCTTCAGGATTACACTTTGTAGGTGTCGACTTCGAAAAGGGGCAATCATGGTGGGACAGCCTGCTACAAGCCGGTTTTAACCCTCAGCAACCAGCTGTTATCGCCTGCACCGGTGTAACGCTCTACCTCAGCAGAGAGGCTATCAGTCAGCTGTTGCGCTATATTGCCGGTATGGCCCCCGGTAGCAAAGCCGCCATCACCTTCCTCCTGCCACAGGAAATGCTGGAAGAAGAAGACCTGGTGCTGCAGCAGGCATCCGTCAAAGGTGCGAAAGCCTCCGGGAATCCGTTCGTGAGCTTCTTTACACCGGAACAAGTGCGGGAACTAGCCGCGGAAAGCGGGCTTAAAGACGTGGCTATTGTGTCGCCGGCGGAGCTGAAAGCGTGTTACTTTTCCGGCAGAACAGATGGACTGGCGCCGGCGAGCGGAGAGATGTTTTTGACAGCGGCAATAGGGAAGTAGGTGATTATTATCGGAAACGCTTACATTAGCGGCGTATATGAAATCGACATTAGACTATATAAACCAGTTGGAACAACACTACCAGCAGTACTACGGCATTGAAGGCGTGAAACATACGCTCAACAAAGGGCCCCGGGAAAAATTGCATCCTGATTTCTATATACTCGAATTTCCACCCAACAGGCGCCATGGTGCTTTTGTGTATTGCACCGTTGGCATGTCTGCCGACAGGACAGACGACAACTTGATCGAGCTGTTTGTATTCTCTCCTAAGTCCGATCCCAAATTGGTGGAGTTACTCACCTACTGCGCGTCTTATCACAGAACAAGCCGGCCGCTGAATATCCATCACACTGTTAATATCGGCCAACCCTGGCTGGATAACTCCGGCTGTGATCATGCTTTTATATCATTGCCTTATCTCGAGGAAGAGGGTTTTGAAATTCTCTCCTTCGAGGATCGTGAAACCCATTGCTACTGGCTGATCCCTATCACAAAAGAAGAACGGGATTATAAAGTTGAAAATGGCTGTGAGGCATTGGAGGAATTGTTTGAGGAAAAGGAGTTGGATTATATAAACCCGGAGCGGAAGTGTCTGGTTATGGGAAAGTGATATTAAACTGTTATCCCCCCCCTCACTCCAGCATTGACCAAATGTCAACATCAAACGCTTCTTTTATCGCCCTTAAATAATGTATCTCGCAAGAATCATCATTTAGAAGAATACTAAAGAATATACGCGCCTCCTGGCCATATGCAGAACCAGCGACCCTCTGATTAACAGCCCTTGAAAAGGCCTAATTGGGGCTAACCAGGGTGAACTTGATTTAACTTAACTGTTTAATTATCAATCGTTTAATATTTTTTGACTAATTTGATAAAAGCCGTCCGAAGGCCCTTTAACGGGACTTTGCTGGCAAATTGTTGGCAAATTTTGGAGGTCGAAGAGCCATTGTGAACCTGAAAATTTAGTCAAGATGTCATTGAGTATTTCGATCAGCCTGGACACCCGCCGGGCTAAAAAAACGGGGAAGTTTCCGGTGAAGCTGCTGGCAATTTTTAATCGCAAACCTCGCCGCTATCAGACGGTTTACGACTTGAGCGAGGAAGAATTCAAGGCTTTATCTGCTAAGCAAAAAGCAGAGTATCTGAAAAAGATGCAAGCATCCCTCAAACAATTGCAACGAAAGGCAGAGGAAGCGGCAGCAGATCTTTCCCCGTTCACATTTGAGGGGTTCGAGAAGTCGTTCATACTAAACAATCCTTCTTTTCACCAGCGGAAGACCATCAAGGAAATAGCTGAACTTGAAAATCTTCCCTTCAACCAGGTAATGTATGATAACCGTTTCCCTATTTTCCGTTTGCCTAAGCCGGAACCGGACACGATTCTGTCGGTGTTTCTGTTTTACATCAGCAAACTATTGAATGAGCATCGTATCCGGACGGCCGCCCATTACCAGACTACTTACAACGTCCTTGCCCGTTTTAGCGGCAATGTACGTTTCGTTGATATCAATGTCATTTATCTGAAGCGTTTCGAGGCCTGGATGCTGGAGCAGGAATATTCCAAGACCACTGTAGGCATTTACACTCGCTGTCTACGCGCTGCTTTTAACGAGGCAATTTTCCAGGGAATTATTAAGCGAGAGAACTGTTATCCCTTTGGCCGGAGGCTTTATCAACCGCCATCTTCCCGGAATATCAAAAAAGCGCTAACGCTCGAGGACGTGAGTAAGATCTATTATTATCAGCCCGAAAATGAGCGGGAACGAAAGGCGAAAGATTTTTGGTTGTTTTCTTACCTGGCCAATGGCATCAATCCTACAGATATCGCACATCTTAAGTACAAGAACATTGATGGCGAATACCTTGTATTCGAGCGGGCAAAGACGGTGAACGCTACTCGGCTCGATCCCCGCCCCATAACTGTCTTTATTTCGGAGGATATGCAGAAGATCATTGATTATTGGGGCAATAAGGATAAAAGCCCGGAGAATTACATCTTTCCCTGGATGGAACATAATATCACTCCTTTGCGGCAGGTGGAATTGTGTGAACTGTTTGTCCAGTCTATCAATGACTGGATGGCCAAGATCGGGAAGAAATTGGGCATTGAGAAAAAGGTGACTACCTACGTGGCCAGGCATACTTTCTCGACCATCCTGAAAAGGTCGGGCGTGAGTACGGAGTTTATCCAGGAATCATTGGGGCATACCAGCATAAAGACGACGGAGAGCTACCTGGATAGTTTTGAGAAGTCGGTTAAGAAGGAGTATTCGCTGAAGTTGGTGGCTTTTAAGGCTGGTGAGAAAGATTAATGACCCTTAATACGCAAACAAATCGTGATCTAGGAGATGTAAGTCAATTATGGTTATCCAAAAGTATATGCATTTACATATAAACTCTATCACAATTTTAACTTTATATGTATTTAGATATAAAATCACACAACACAATAATGATTATATCTAAATACATATAATTTCGTATCTTTATTATGCTTTATATTCAAAAGCATATAATTATGAAATCACTGCAAGCCTTTGTTAAGTTAAAGCGTAAGGAAGCTGGTCTTACTCAGCAGGAGTTTGCAGAGAAGACTGGTGTTGCCCTAACTGTAGTGCGGAAAATAGAACAAGGGAAAAATGATCTCCAACTTGAAAAAGTGAACCAGGTGCTTAAAATGTTTGGGCATACCCTGGCTCCCATAAGTTTAAAACAGATCTCAAAGGATGAGAAAGGCGAAGATATATTATAAGAAAGATTTTGCTGGCTATCTTACTGAAACAGACGATGGCGAATACGTGTTTGTGTATGAGGACGATTATGTGCAAAATCACGAGAATCAATTTCTCACTTTTACAATGCCAGTCAGGAGAGAACCCTATAAAGACAATCGGCTATTCCCATTTTTCGAAGGACTAATTCCGGAAGGATGGCTTTTGGAAATAGCCAGCAAGAATTGGAAATTAAATCCGAACGATAGAATGGGACTATTGTTGGCCTGTTGCCAAAATTGTATAGGTGCTGTAAGTGTAATACCAATCGAAATCGAACATGAATAACCGTTGTTTATATTGCTATCAACAATTAGAGAAAGGGCAAATCGACTTTCATCCACGCTGCAATAGGGAATTCTTTGGAACAGATAAACCTCCCAAGCTAGGATATAGCCTGGAACAAATGGCTGACCTGGCAGCCAATGTTGTTCAGCGAAGTGTAACGGTTCCCGGAGTCCAACCGAAGCTTTCTCTAACACTTGTCAAAGATGTTTTGGAAGACGGTAACAATGGCCGTCTGACTATTGTAGGAGCTCTTGGGGGAAACTATATTCTTAAACCGCCACACGCAGATTATCCCGAAATGCCGCAAAACGAACACTTGACTATGCGGATTGCTGAATTGTTCGGTTTGCAAGTTGTACCATCAAGCTTAATTCGATTATCGTCTGGAGATCTGGCCTATATTACCAAACGTATCGACCGGACAGAAGAGGGTGAAAAAATTCACATGCTGGACATGTTCCAGATACTTGAAGCGTTCGATAAATACAAAAGCTCTATGGAAAGAGTTGGAAAAGCTATTGCTAAATATGCGGAGAATACACTCTTGGACTTGTCTAATTTTTTCGAGTTGACGGTTTTCTGCTTTTTGACCGGCAATAATGATATGCATCTGAAGAATTTTTCGATGATTGTTAAAAAGGATGGCACGTGGGACTTGGCCCCCGCTTACGACTTATTAAATGTGGCAATAGTGAACCCAGCAGATAAAGAGGAGCTGGCACTACCAATAAGTGCAAGAAAAAACAAATTCAATCGTGCTCGCTTCATGGAGTTTGGCCAGGGCTTAGGACTGACTATCCGGCAAATAGAGGGCGTGTTTAGCCGCCTATTAAGGAGTGAAAAATCAGCCGTAGATTTAATAGAGGTGTCTTTCTTATCTGACGAGTATAAGCAAAAATATACAGCCCTATTAACAGAGCGATATGATCGCATACGCAATTGATCACTTTAGCTTATCCACCAGGTCTTTAAAATATTGGGGACTCCAAATGTCAAGCACAGAAGCATCTGGTATAAACCTTACAATATCTTCCCGGATACTATCAAAGGAAACAGCGTCGATTTTTGCTTTTAATAATTCGATCAACTGATCTTTTGTAATGGCATCTTCAATCCAATCACCGGTATCCCGCGCGCGAAGCAGAAAGTGATGCAAGTCGAGTACTACCCCCTTCTTGATATACCATTCGAGATCATACCAATCCCGACCTTTTACCCGGGTTCCCCATTTGCGAAAGAGCAATGCATGCATTTTTCCGGCAAAAAGATTCGGTAATGTAAAACATTTCACATAAAAAGAAAATGGTCGTAACAGAAGCTTCTCTTCAGTTTCAAAACCAAGAGGAGGCTCACGATCTATTTCTATTTTAATCTTTATGCTTGGAGAAGCTTGTACTCCTGCTTGTGGTATAATTCCGTCAAGAATCAGCTCCTTCCAAACGGTCTCAGATTTTAGAAATGCAGAGTCTATATTGGTTTGATTGGTTTTCTTTTTTTCTCTAATGCTTACTTTCATTCCAATAGCCTCAAACTCCTTGATGATTCCTTCAAAATATGGCTCAAGAGAAAAGTCCGGGTTTACTTCAAGCAGGGAAAAATCCAAGTCTTCAGAGAACCTGTTTAAGCCGTAAAATATTCTGAGAGCCGTACCACCATAAAAAGCGGCTTTTTCAAAAAAGCCTGTTCTTTGTAACCCTGCCAGAGCGACTTCCTGCATGATTTCCCGCAATGCGGATTCCGCTTGCTCTTTATTTTGAGGATTATATTCCTGAATCCACTCCCTGATCATAAGCTCTTGATTGTTTTTACCAGCATAGATAAGCTTTCTTTCTTGGGGGCATCCTTGATCCACGAACTAATGGCCCCCAGGTCAAGTTCATGTAATTTCTCATCATCTATTCTTAGATCATCAACTAAATATTCCCTTACTTGCCTGGAGCTACGTAGAATTATACCAGACGTCGTAATTATTTTATCACAAATCGCTTTTTCCGGAGAGGCGATTAAAGCAACCTGTTTGGGAGTAAGTTGAACACTCTTAATCCCGAACGAATAATAAGGTAAGGGGGCATTTATGTAACTAAATCTACCAATTGAAGTTTTATAAATCTTCGATACTTTGATAGTAAGGGAGCTAATTTCAAATACCCTTTCGGGAATCAATCCCCAGTATGAAAGAGCCGCTTCCACGGATACATAACTTGGGCCCCAGAGGTGATTGGCTATTAAAAAAGGTTCAGGCTTAGCAATATTGATCTTAGGTCCTGTTATATATAGTCCTTTCTTTATGCTTATTAATTCTCCTTTTTTGATCAACTCAGTTATTTTGTCGTTTGGACGCTTGAAATCCTTTAGCAGATCCATCATGATTTGCCTGGTGAGTGGCTCTTCTGCATATTCATATACGGCATCCTTGAAGCTCATATTGTGAGAATTTAATGCAAAAATCGGATTATTTCCGATTATAGGCTAAAAAATTAACATTGAAATGTAGAAAAATTACTAACAAATCGGATACAAACCGATTTAACCATAAATTTCTTACAAAATTTGGCAATTAATACCCTGCCATTCATTGCATAAGCGGGTAGCCATGCCTTTGGATGTTATTCCTCAAATTCAGTATTACAAATTTTCAGCACCATGGGAAAATTTAGAGACTGGCTTTCCTCCAATATGATATTCCGTAACATATTGGCCGACTTTGGTACCCGGTCCGCATATACCGGAGAGGCGGGAGGCTTCATACCTTATTTCCAATACAGGATAGGCCCGTATCAGCGGGACTACTATCTATATTTCCCCAAAGAACCCTTCACCATCCGGTACCATAATGAGGTGTTTAACAAACTATTCGAGTACGCCGGAGACGATATTTTTAAATACCTGGACTTTCATTTCGAGGCATTCCCTGAGAAAAGCGCCTTTATCCTGTTCCTGGATCGGCAACTAACGGAACGATTAAAGAAAAGCTATAGCAAAGAGCGTCAGATAAAACTGGAATCTGCAGCCGATTGGGTGGCAGAAAAAAAGTTGGTGCTAAAAGAGCTGGCCGAAGTATCCAGGGAGGCTATTTCCAGGGATCTCCAGCTCGTGATCGATAGCAAAGCGGCAGGCGAAACCGACGAAGCAGAGAAACGACTAGATAACCTAACCAATAAGCTGGAGCAAAAATTTGCCGATGCCATAGAACGGTTAGAAAATTCAAAAGCGCTCCTTCCTTCTGCTAAGATCAATCTGAACAATCAAAATCACCTGGATAAACTGGTCCAACTCTTTTACCTGATCCAAAACTTACAGAATCCCAATAATAGGACTGAACAGTTATTTAGCGGCTTTAACAATATAGACCTGGCCACTATCCTGCGCCTCCATTTCCGGGAATTTGCCGATAAGAAGCCCAACACAGTAGAGAAAAATGCAAAGGCAAGCATTGATAAACTCAGGCCAAACGATCCCAAAGTGCAGAAGTTGACCCTGGCAATGGAAGAATTCTTTTATAGTTAGGCCCTTTATCTACCTTAATTAACCAGGTTTATGATATTGAACCTGATTAATCACATTGTCTTTCAACAGATAAAAATCCATGACCAATCCATCATTGACTTACCGTCCTGCTTAACCCATCTTGCGTCCATAACACAGCATGTTTATGGACACTTTATTTATTCCAAATGAGAACGATTTCCGGCGATGGATCAGGGAGGCGCTGAGAGAATGCCTGGAGAACATGCCTGTAAAAGAGGGGGCATCCGCCGATCCGCAGCAGGAGCCCTTGCTTACCCGCAAGGAAATCGCTGGCATCTTCCGGGTATCATTGGTTACCCTCCATGAATGGATGAAACAGGGATTACCCTTTCACAAACAGGGTGGCCGGGTGTACTTCCTGCGCTCCGAAGTACTGGAATACCTCAAACAGAAACGTAAACCCCAGGCAAAACTTCCCGGTCATGAGTAGGATAACTATTGCAGCTGCCAAACAGCTCGACCTGGTGGATTATCTGGCATCTCTGGGATTTCAACCGGAAAAGGTAAGGAATCAGGATTACTGGTACCGCTCCCCTTTGCGGGAGGAAAAGACGGCTTCTTTTAAGGTAAACAGGACAAAGCGGCTGTGGTACGATCATGGCACCGGGCAAGGAGGAACTATTATTGATTTTGGGATGGCATATTTCAGATGTGATCTCCGGGAGTTTTTAAAGCGGCTGGATCAGGGTTTTTCTTTTCACCTGCCATTACAGTCAGCCGTACCATTCACTCCGGCTGCCAGTCAACCATCAGATACTCCGGCTGGTGAAAAGAAAAAGTTGGTTGTGCTGGCTGCGGGTCCGTTGGTTTCACCGGTGCTCACCAGTTACCTTGCCAGCCGCACAATTCCCCTGTCAATCGCCGCCGTTTACTGTCGGGAAGTGACTTTTGAGTTATCCGGTAAATGTTTCTTTGCTATTGGATTTAAAAATGACCTCGGTGGTTTTGAATTGCGCAATGCTCATTTTAAGGGTAGCAGTGCGCCGAAGGCTTCCACCTTTTTTGATCAGGGATATAATGAATTGGCTGTGTTTGAAGGCTTCTTCAATTTCCTTTCTTTTCTTACCCTGAATCAGTATCGCGCCCTGGGTCTCTGCAATTTCCTGGTTTTAAACTCTCTTACTTTCTTTCAGAAAAACATCCCTCTTATGGAACAACATAAGGGAATCACCCTTTACCTGGACAGAGATACCGCCGGTATACAATGTACTCAGCAGGCCATGAAACTAGGGCCACAATTCCACGACGGTAGCCAGCTCTATGCCGAATCCAAAGATCTAAACGATTGGCTGATTCAGAACTTTTCAAAGTTGAAGCAAGAACATTTCTCCCTTCGCCAAGCCGGGAAGATGCTGCGGGGTAGTGATCAGCCACCGCCTGGAACCAGGCAAACCAGCAAAAGGAACCGCCTGTAAAATCTCAATACTATCTCCAAATAATAAACCGCAGTAATTCATTTTTAAACAATCAAAAAAAACAATGGCAGATATAAAACGTAAAACGCTTTCCCTGACCAGTGGCAAGCACCTGAAGTTGTACGGCAGCAGTCTCGCTATTTCCAAAAGCCTGGAGATAGGAGAAGGTTATGCGCCCAATATTTTTTCCTTCACAGAAGACCTTACTGGAGGAAAGGAGTTAGGCAAAGTGACCAACCCCTACAAATTGGACAAGGAAGATCTGATGGAGCTGGCCGATTTTAACATCCAGCTTTGGATGAACCTGAAAGCCAATCTCCGGAAATACAGCATCGATAGTCCGAAGATATTTAACCTGGAAGCAGGCAAATAGCGATAAGCGAATCACCGCGAATAATGAAAAACAAAGCGGCTTTGCTACTGCTTAAAACAGCGGTGACTTATCGGCCACTCTTTAATCTTCGGTTTAAGGCAAGCGGTGTTTTCGTAGGACGAAAACGGCTTGCCCCTGCTCCCGTTGGTCGCATGGGGAAGAAAAAATGAACCGCCTCAAGGCTAAATCCAGAAATTATGACAGCAACAACAACGAAGAAAAAAGCAGGAGGGCGACCGTTAGTGGCAACCAAAAAAGAAACGGTTGTCAGGGTACGGTTCGACAAGGGACAATACTTTATCCTGCGACATAAAGCGCAAAAGGCCGGTTTGAATTTTTCCACCTACCTGCGACAGGCGGCGGAAAATGCACCTATCAAGGCCCGGCTTACTCCGGAAGAAAGAGATTTTATCCGCAAACTTGTGGGTATGGCAAATAACCTGAACCAATTGGTGAAAGAATTTAAACAGGCGGGCATTATTAAAACAGCCACCCATATAGAGGAACTGCGGGAGAAAGTGGATCAACTATTAAAAATGTTGCGAGATGATAAGTAAGGTTTTTGACGGACATAGTTTTTACCACGCCTGCCGGTATATGTGCAATAAACAAGGCGCAGAAGTACTGGCAACAGAAGGAGTGCGGGGCTATAACTACAAGTTAATGGCAGAGGATTTTATTGACCAGGCTGCCCAACGCCCCACTAAAAAGCAGGCTTGCTTTCATGCGGTACTAAGTTTTCATCCACATGAAAAGCCGGACGATGCCAGGATTGTGACCATTGCTAAAGAATACCTGGATGAAATAGGCATCACCAATACACAGTTTGCCATCACCAAGCATACAGACAAAGCTCACCTTCATGTCCACCTCATTGCCAACATGGTGAACAATGAAGCCAGAAGTATCAAAGACAATCATATCGGGTTGAGAGGGAAAAAGGTTGCCCAAAAACTAACCTTAAAGTACGGGCTCATTGTAGCCGAAAAGAAAAACCTGGCGCTTACCCACCTCGAAGCCCTCGACCACTCAGAAGCTAACCGGTACAGAATTTACACGGCCATCCTGGAAACACTTCCGCAATGCCGGAGCCTAGAGGAACTGGAAACCCGTCTTAAAGCCTATGGCATCGAAGTGCTGTACAAGAACAAAGGACAGACCCAGGAACGTCAGGGTATAAGTTTCCAACTTGGTAAAGACGTTTTCAAAGGCAGTAAGGTGGACCGGAATTTCTCTTTAGGCAATCTTGAAAAGACACTCGCCCAAAATCAGCAGCAGGTACTTACCCAAACATCCACAACGATCAAACACCAACAACAACCTGGGCCCAAGATCTCCGAGGAACACAACTTCGCCGGTCAACTGGTCGAAGAATTGGGCAATCAAGTACTCCATTCGGCCACCGGCATCCTGGCAGAACTACTTAAAGCTGAGTATGTATCCCAAGACACTTCTCCAGAATTGCTACGGGAGGCACGTAAGAAGAAAAAACGTAAAAGAATACGGTAAGCAAAGCTTACCCTTTTTTAACCGTGAAAAAGTTAAACTATGAACGAAAATCTTTTGACTACCTTGACAGAGATCAGCGAAGGTCATACGAAAAAAATTGAGCAGCACGGTGAACAACTCAGTGCATTGCAGGAAACATTACACCACTTGACAGATTGGAAAGCAATGCTTAACCAATTAACCGAAAGTGACAACCACCTGAATAAGCTGCTCACCGAACTGCCCAAACAAACAAAACAACACCAACATCTAAATGGAATATTGCAGGAGACTATAGCCGTCCTTACCCGGCCACAGGAACAAAGGCATCATCACCACTTCCCCAAAATTGCCTGGGCCACAGGGGGGCTTTTTTTGATATTGTGCCTCATAGTTACCGGTTGGTACACCACGGCCTCCCGGCTGGATAACTACCGGGACAATGATACCAAGTATCGTTACTTGCAGCTATTCGGCAATAGCCAGATGAATCGCCTGCTTCACTATGCAGACAGCTTGCAACAAGCACGGCCAAACTTTTTCCGGGATAGCATACTTGCCGCCGAAAAAGCAAAGCAACATCGCCTGGAAATGCTGGACGAGGCAACCCGTAAAGAAGCAGAGGCCTGGCAGTTACGCCAGAAAGCCAAACAATAATTACAACAGCTCTCTTATTTAAACAAGAGGGCCCACGCGTTGTATGCACCTTTGTAAACATGATTACACTGATGCTCCGTGAGTGCACCACGGCCTCACGCTACGGGTGTACAAGCACCCTCAAATAATATTTTCCCAACACCTCTATTCCACCACCAGCGCGATGCCTGCTTTATTTGCTTTGTAGGCAATTTTATCCTTCAGGCTATAATAACTCCAATTGCGCAACAAGAACTCTTCCTCCTTAGCTGCTGTTTCTTTTCGTTGTTGCCCGGTTAGTAATAAGGTGGCCACCCGGTGTTTGATGCACAAGTTGATCAGCCGACGGCTATACACATGCAGTTTATAATTTACATACCGTTTTTCCGCGCCTCGGTAATTTTTCAGGTTTTGGAGCTTTCGGGTTAAACCATTCTTTGATCGGTTGTAAGTAGCCGATTGCTGGCATCGTTGGAGTGCTTGCTGAATAGCCAAACGTCGATACAAGAAGTCTTCCTTGGTGCCAATGGAATAACTGTGCCGCCCGATCTTCACGCGGATGGGAATTTCCATCGACAGCGTGGCTTCGGCCACCACATCCGGTTCAAGGATATGGCCCTCTTTAGACACCTCAAAGGTGGCCAATAGGAAGATCTTGTGTTCATCCACCTGGATAGAACTGGTACACAGCTTATATTCACCACGTAAAGCCGCTTCCCAGAGAGTTCGCTTGTCACCTCCCTTTTTCCCAAAATATAGGCGGAATGTGTGACCAAAGATCTGACAAGTAAAAAACCGACCTCCTTCTTCCAGTGTTATCCGGCGAAGATCATGAGAAGATATTGGCATAGGAATATCCCGCCGGAAGCTCCTGAGTGATCGCTCTCCTTTCCATAGCATATCCCTTTCCTTGCTGAAACTGTATACCAATATTTTGTTGAGGCAACTCAGTATGCTCATGGGCATTTGTCCTTTGAAGCGCCGACTGAGCAGTTGATAAGTAGTCCCCAGTTGTGACATGGTGAGAATACCATCCTGGTCTTTCTTTATATCCGCCAGCCTTACCCGCACTTCATCCGTGAAGTAAAACAAGTCCTTTACCTGTTCCTGAATAAACTGATGCGTATAAATGTAATTGGCTGCCCGATGGCATATGCGCTACCATTTCCAGAGGGCTTCCCACGTTTGCCGTTTAACGGCAGGATCTTCTGAATGAATCAGCAGTTGAATTTTCCGGGTCAGCACTACTTTGTCTTCTTTCATCGCTTTACTCTTTTGAGAACTTCATGCGCAGACACATATTCTTTGAGGGCTTGCCACACGGGAATTTTCAGCTCCTGGGCAATCCTTTCAAAGTCGTATTGCTGCTCCATTCTTAACTGGCAGACCTTCATCTGCTGATCACTTAATAGCTTATTCCAATGAGTTGGAGGCGAACAGCCCGAAGTAACTTGGCTGGCGGGTTCCGGCAGTTTTATTCGCAGGATCATCTTTTTTAAATCGAATATGCTTTCCTGGACTTCCTGGCTGATTTGTTGATATGGAGCGGCGAAGCGGCTGGCAATTTCCTTCAGGCTAAGGCCATAGCGGAAATGTAACGTCATGATAGTTTGACGATTACCAGAAAGGTATGGTATGGCATCCTTCACTAGGTTGATTCGTTCCTGTTCCTTATTGGAAACCCAAGATAGTTCATCCTCTTTTTCGGGGTCGTAAGCCGCGGCCTTATAATCTTCAAGGTATTCCGGATGGATAAGTTGACGGTAAAATCGATTTGAAGGCTGACGGAAGTAGTCATAACACCCCCAACGGGTACAAAGCCTGATAAAGCGAAATAGGTGCAGCATACTGGTCATTCGCTCCCGGAACTGCCAGGCGCGGAGAAATGCTTCCTGGACTATCGTTTGATTGGCGAATTCATCGCCTGTTATGCGATTCGCATAATAGAGGACCGGTTTGTAAAGGTGTTTATATATGTAAGTGAATCCTAATTCCTCACCTTTTTGAAAGAGCAAGAAATACGAAAGATTCTCCGGCGTACTAGTAGTAATGTAGTAGCTCATGGCGTCGGCAGCTCGGGAGTGTGAAATGTAAGCCTGTAAGGACCGATGCTGCCCAACGCAAAAAAAGTAGACGTGGGTTGGTCCTTACCGTACTGAAGGGCTGCGACACCCCAAACCCGAATAAGAACGCCCACGCCTTTGCCTTTAAAGATAAAGGAAAACGTGAGCGATTTACCTTATTCTCGAGTTTTTGAACGGTCGCAGTTTTCAGTACGAGAATTAAGCAAATGCGCTTATGATGATTATTTTATATGTTACATTATACTATCCTGATGCAATATGCGAAAAGTCCATATAAGAAAATGTTTAAAATTATAAATTTTTATAAGGATTATAATTCTATCTTAAAGATAGATATTTCAATCATAAAGAACAAAAATTTATTCTTTAATGATATTATATGTTGAAATTGAAGTGTTTAGGTTTATATAGATTTGTTTGAATAGACCAAAGTATGTCCTAAATGAACAAATCTAGAGTCTTTAAGAATAAAGAACTACCTACAATTAATAGAATTGCTATAGTTTTAAAGGAAGAGCGACGGTCGAATCGTTGGTTAGCTTCCGAAATAGGATTTACAGAAACAACTGTTTCGAAGTGGGCTACGAATGCCAAACAACCGAATATATTCGTATTTTACCTTATTGCCCTAGTTTTAAAACGAGACCTTAAGGATTTATTTGTTTCCACGGCCGAAATAAATGAAATAGAACGAACAAATCATCTAGAAATACTCAAGGAATTAGTAGACCAGGGAAAGCGAACCGGAAAAACCAAGCGGTAAAGGTTTCAGAATACCGCATCAATTCAATTAATCCAATAATAAATATAGAAAGGAAGAACAATATGGCTTTGGATGTAAAATTTTTAGAAGCAGAAATTATAGATCAATATTTATATGACGAAAATGCAACTCGCCCATGGATTATTGGTTTTAGTGGAGGAAAGGATAGTACAATGCTCTTGCAAATCGTCTGGAATGCCTTAAAAAAGATTGAGCCGGTTCTATTGACCCGTCAGATTTACGTTGTTTGTAATGATACACTGGTAGAGAATCCTCAAATTGTGAAATTCATTAGCAAAACGCTAAAGAAAATACAAAAGGCTGCTGTTGATCAACAGATTCCTTTGGTGGTAAAGGAAACAATTCCTAAACTTGAAGACAGTTTTTGGGTGAGGCTTATAGGACTTGGATATCCTGCCCCTAACAGGTTCTATCGATGGTGCACAGAAAGACTGAAAATAAATCCCACAACTCGTCTTATTACTGAAAAGATTGCTGAAAATGGAGAGGCAATTATACTTCTAGGGACAAGAAGTGATGAAAGTTCTCGGCGTGCAGCCTCAATTAAAAAGCATGAAATTAAAGGCCAAAGATTACGTAGTCATCCATTGCCCAACGCGTATGTTTTTGCGCCAATAAAAGATGTAACAACAAATGAGTTATGGCAATATCTAAATCAAGTTCCCCCACCCTGGGGCGGTACACATAAAGAACTGGTCACGTTATATAGAAATGCAAATTCTGGTGATTGCCCTCTTGTAATAGATACAACAACTCCGAGTTGCGGGAATAGTCGGTTTGGTTGCTGGGTATGTACAGTGGTTAATAAAGACAAATCAATGGATGGCCTTATTGAAAATGGTGAGGAGTGGATGCAGCCATTGGCAAACATTAGAAACTTTCTAATTGAAACCAGGGATAATCCAGAGATATGGAGAGAAAAAAGAAGACGGGATGGAACTGAAAAAGAAGGAATATGGGGACCTTATAAGTTTGAAACACGAGTAGAAATTCTTAAACGCGTATTGAAAGCGCAGAAAAGTCTTGAAGAAACCGAAGGGATAGAACTTATTACTCATCAGGAAATGGTCCTGATACAGTATCACTGGTTTAGGGATTTGTTTTTCAAGACAAGGGTTTCAACGATCTACAACCGAATCTTTAAAACTCAAATGGATATGAGTAAACACGAAGAAAAACTCAAGGAGGAAAATGAGCTCCTTCGTAAGTCTTGTAAACAGGAACCCAAAGACGTTGAACTTATCCAAGACTTACTAGCTCTTCAAAAAACCAAGACCCTCATGATGAGGAAAAGAGGGTTACTTGATGATATTGAAAACCGTTTAGATCAATTCATTGAGGAAACAAAAGAAAAAGCATAGGTAATGATTATAAAGGAAATAGAGCTTTACAATTTTCGGATATATAAAGGCGAGAATAAAATTGATCTTTCTGCCAAGGGGAAAAAGAACATTACGATTATAAGTGGGCGTAATGGCTTTGGCAAGACGACCTTTCTTATGTCCCTGGTGTGGTGTATGTATGGCCGGAATATGCAAGAGGTTGACGATTTATACAAGAAAGAAATTGAAGATCAAGGCGGATACAGTAAATACATCTCAAACTCGCTTAATCGATTGGCCAAAGCAGAGGAAGACCATAACTTCCATGTTAGTATCAAGTTTGTGGATGTTAATATTCCGGAAGTACCTTGCAAAGAAATAATTATACGACGAAGCTATAATGCACTTACGAGTACAAGTGAGGAGATTGAGATATTGATTGATGGTTACCCTAGTGAATTAGCTAAGGAAGTAGGGCATGAAATTTTCATTCGCGAGTTTATAATGCCCATCGAGATCGCCAAATTCTTCTTCTTTGACGCAGAAAAGATCGTGAATCTAGCAGAAGTAACCACAAATGAGCAGCGTAAGCGATTGAGTCGAGCATATTCAGAAGTATTAGGCATTAAAAAGTATGAGGACATAAAGGGCAACTTGGAAAGTCTCCAATTGAAAATCCGGCAAGAATCAGCCAGTGCGGCTGAACGGGGTCAATTGGAAAAGTTGAAGGCAGAAGTCATCTCATATGAAGGGCAAATAAAAGAAAATGAGGAAAAAATTTCGGAATTAAGAGAGCATAGAACAGAGCTTAACAAAGAGGTAAGAGATATACAAGAGAAGCTCATTCGGGAGGGAAGCTTGATCACTATAGAAGAGCTCCAAAAAATCCGTGAACAAGAAGAGTTGCTAACTAAGCAACAACAATCTTTGCAAAACGAGCTAAAGGATTCATATGATATAATACCTTTTGCAATTGCTGGTGATAAATTTCTTGAGGTAAGTAAGCAGCTTGAGAACGAATCAAATTACAAAGCCGCGCAATTTAAAGAAGAAAACGTGAAAGGCGTTACAAGTAAAATTCTTACTGATTTAGACGACGAACCAAAGCCCAAAGACATTTTAATTACTCATGAAATAAGGCGATTCTACTCTGACGCATTTGAGAAGCTTATACGGAAGCATTTTTTTTCTGACACACCTCAATTGCCAGATGATTTTAAAGTACTGCACGACTTTTCTGATACTGAGAAGAATGAGCTATTAGCACTTCTTAATAATATCAAATTGTCATTCAGAGAATCTTTTAAGCGAATAAATAGTGAATACAACCTCACGCGCAATGAATTAAATACTATTCGCAGAAGAATAAAAGATGCTGAAGCAAACCAAGAGAATCCCATCATTGCTGAACTAAGGCGGCGAAAGGAAGAATTAAACACTGAAATAATAAGAATAGATGATACGATTGATTCGTTGAACAGGGAAATTGGTGAGTTCACCAATGAAAAAACTCAGAGGGGTAAACGTATCGAAGAGCTTTCTAGAAAGTTAAATGTGTCAGAGAAAAATAAAGAGAAAGACGCTGTACTCACCAGGAATATTAATAATCTGAAGGATTTTATCTCAAAATTCAAAGCAAGGAAAAAGGTATCACTCGAGGAGCAGATTTTGAAGGGACTAGAAACACTAATGCACAAAAAAGGATTTATTAAGAAGGTGGAGGTCGAAATAATCGGTGAAGATATTGATATTGTACTTAAAAATAGCAGAAGCGAGGAGATAAAAAAAGAATCTTTAAGTAAGGGCGAGCAACAAATGTATGCCACCGCCCTTCTGCGGGGGCTAGTTGAAGAAAGTGATATTCAGTTCCCAGTATTTATCGATTCTCCAATGCAAAAATTCGATGAGCAGCATGCCGAAAATATTATTAAGTACTTTTATCCAAACATTTCTGACCAAGTGGTAATCTTCCCGCTTATCAATAAAGAATTGACAGAAAGGGAGTTTAATCTTTTATCAAAACACATTTCCAAGACCATTTTGATAAATAGTGTACATGATGAGAAGAGTGAATTTTTACCAATTGAAACGGACGAGTTTTTGAAAACCTACAATAGAATGTACAATCATGCTAATTAATATACGTACTTCTGAAGCGAATAAAATAATTGTTCAGGAACTCACTAGGAAAGTATTTCCCGGAGCTTCCGAAAATTATATATCAAGAGTGGCCTTTGCATACTCTATCTCAAAGGGAATTCACCTTGACTCAAGTAATAAGGAACATTTACTTGATAGTAGAGGGAAAGAATATAAGGATGATATTCTTTTTGGTAACTATCGTGATTATTATATAACTATAATTTGCCAGCACTACCAAGTTTATAAAACGGATCCTAGTATCTCGAAGTATATAAAAATGCACATTGATCATGGACTTAGCTTGATGAACAAACTGTTTGAAGAGAACAAAAATTATTCGGGACTGGACTTCCTATTAGAGCATATAGAAAAGGGTATTGAGATACTGGAAGAAAATACTGTAAGCAATGATGCCATTATATTTGATGATAAAACTCGTAAGATAAGAATAACCAACAAAGAGTATTTTGCAAAAGAGCTCAAAGTAAGGGTTGGCGAAACATTCGATGGTGATCCCATATATTTCGGACTCAATGATACCAGCATTCACAATAATGCGCATGTGGCTGTTGCTGGGAATTCTGGGACAGGGAAGACTTATTTTGCAAATAACTTTTTAAAGCAAGTAGTTGAAGGTTCAAAGGGAAAAGTAAATTTCATTTATCTTGATTTCAAAGGGTTGAAGAAGGAGGATGAGAAAGGATTGGAACCATTTTTCACTAAGACTAAGGCTATCTACATTGATGCACCTCAAAAGCCTTTCCCAATAAATCCGCTTTCGTTTATAGATAATGTAAACGAAAAGAATAGAATAATGGGAATAAATAAGTTTGTTGATATCATTACAAGCTACAGCAATATTGGTAAGGTACAGCAACAAACTTTGAGAGATGCTACGCGGCAGGCTTTTGCAAACGCCAAAAAGGGTGGGTATCCAACCATCAAAGATATCTATAACAATGTAGTTGCAGCAGATAATCGGCCTAGTACGCTAAGGGAGATATTACAAAACTTAAGTGATCTCGACTTGTTCCAATCCAAAGTAGACCTCCAAAACGATTTTCTTAACAAAAACTACTATCTAAGCTTATCTGGAGATCTCCCCAATAATATTCGGTTTACTTCCGTTTTTCTGATTATCAATTATATCTATAATGTTTTTATGAATATGGATAATGCACCAATTGAAGGTAGTTACCAGGGCATGAGGTATGTCTTTCTGATTGATGAGGCCCATGTGATCTTTAAGGAGAAAAAGAGCCAAGATTTGCTAGAAAAAATCCTTCGTGAGATTCGTAGTAAAGGCGTATCGGTTGTTTTACTTTCTCAAGGTATCGAAGAATTTAATCAGCCATCTTTTGATTTTAGTAGTATGTGCGAAACAGCCTTTTTATTTGATATAAAGGATAAGACAAATCTTAGAATGATGCAGAAGTTCATGGGCATAGGAGAAAAACATGCCAATGCTTTGAAGAAAAGTATGGAAAGTATTGAGAAATATCAATTGGTGAGTAACTTAAAGGAATACAAGATTGCCGAATTGTTTAAAGCGTAGAATTAATGAGCATTAAAGCCAAGTATTTCTTTATTGCTGTAATTATTATGGGGTCAATTGGAATATGGCTCCCAATAATTTTAGAAGCAATAATTGAAAAGAAAGTAACCTTTCATAATGTTCCTCCTAATGTAACAACATATTTTGTAAGCCTACTATTTGCAGGGTGTATAGACTTGATTCTTGGCAAGATTAATAAGCTAAATATTAATGGCCTTGTAAACGTAATTTTGAATATTCTATTTATTCTCCTTTTGGGTCTCGGAATTGTTGTTGGCGCAATCCTGCTTAATATATATAAATATGATTTTTGGGCTTTACTTTTAGGCATTGTTGGACTTCTAATTTCTTACAGGATCTGGTGGATTGCCAATGATGGTAATCCTAATTTTTCAAATACAGCAGCTCCTTTAGGTGGAGATGTAAACAGACCTTTAGCAAATGGATAATATAAAATTGGCACCATTCCTTGAAATTCCGGCTCTTAAAGTTCAACAGCCGCTGGGGGATTTCTATGTGATGACAATGAGCGCAGAGCAGCTACTTTCAGTGTCATTTTCTGAGCCTATGGCTTATCAAGATGAATTTGGGAAAGTAAAAGGTAGCCAAAGGGCGAAGGACGAGAAAAGGTTAAAGGAAATAGCAAAGTATATTGACTCAGTTGAAATGGCTTTTCCTAATTCAATAATACTCGCGGCCAATTATACTCCAACAGGAGTAGTTTCAAAAGATGAAAGTGAGCGATGGAAAGTAATTGAGGACAAAGAATGTAGTATTTATAAAATAATTATCCCAAGGCAGACAAAATTGGCGGCAATAATTGATGGACAGCATAGGTTAAATGCGTTTGAATTTGTGGTTAATCGGGAAAGGGTCGACTTGCTTCAATTGGTCTGCTCAGTTTACTTTGATCTTCCCAACTCCTATCAGGCGTTCCTCTTTGCAACAATCAACTCAAATCAGAAAAAAGTTGATCGAAGTTTAGCGCTGGAGCAGTTTGGATTTAATGTGGACGATGAACCGGAGAAGGCATGGACACCAGAGAAGTTTGCAGTATTTATCTCTCGCAAGTTAAATATCGACGAGGGAAAGTCGCCATTTTACAAGCATATAAAAGTTGCGCCATTAAATGCTGAGAATCTTTTTGAGGATGGTGTTCAATCAAATTGGGTTGTTTCAACCGCAACTATAGTTGATGGAATTACTTCTTTAATTTCAACGAATGTTAAGAGGGATAGGGTCGAAATGCAACAAAAACATTTCTTTAGCGGGAGAAACCGCGAGATGTTAACCGGATTCAAGTCAGACACATCCCCTCTTCGATCATATTTTATTGAACTAAAAGATCAGGTCATTTATGATACAATTATCAACTATTTCAGCGCTGTAAAGGATCTACTTTGGAATACTGCGTCCGAAAAATCTTATATTATCCGAACAGTAGGGATTCAGGCTTCTTTTGATATTTTGAAACTAATTTTGAAATCGAAAACAAGTATTGAACCTGATAAAATTGGTTTTAATAGCTATATTTTGAAAATACAAAATATCGATTTTTCAGATACGTTTTTCCAGGCGTCAGGTATCGGTAGAAGTAGGATTAGAAACATTATCGGTTTATCAATGGGGTTAATCGCTAAGGATAAAATCAAAAAAAGTGATATCCCCTTTTATGAAAAGATTTTAGCAGGGAAGAATACAAACACAGAGAAAGAAAAGTGGATTTGGGAAGAGGAAGCTGAGAATGCTGTAATTAACACTTTGGATAAAATTGAATGGAACTACGGCAGTAAAAATATCACTTTATATCCAAACTATGATTATGATAAGCCATTAATTATAGATTCATACGATAAGCTTTATTCTAAACTTATTGAAATCGCAGAATCAGCTTTCAGTGATTATTTGCCTAATGATAACGAATTTGCAGAAGAACAAAGAGAAAAGTTCGATGTAGATGATTTGGTAGAAAGCCACCTGACAGATTATGACGAAAATTTAAGAATTTTAGGTTGGGTTTAATAAATTATTACAACATGCTTAATATAGAAACTATTTGCCAAGCTGCTACTGCAGTATTGATAAACGCCAATAGACCAATGCTCGCACAAGATATATACAATGGAATTACAGACGGTGCCTTATATCAATTTAAAGCAAAAAATCCGTTGAGTGTTCTTAAATCGGAGCTAAGAAAGCATTCCGTAGGGGTTGATTCCCCATTACAAAGCGGCGTGAAATATTTTCAATTATTAGACGATGGTACTTTTTGGATAAAAGACAAGCCGCTTCCATAATTGTTTTGTTTTATATGAATTGGTCATTAATTACAGGTTAAGCACCATAATTTCAAGAAACCATAGCCCTTAAATCGGCAACGATATTTTTTATAGCAGCTACTACAATGGGAATATCCTCTCTAGAATTATATTTCCCAATTGAAAAACGAATACTATTAAAAGCTGCAGTTTCATCTAGTCCCATTGCAGTCAAAACGTGAGACGGCTCAATACTTGTCGAAGTGCAGGCGCTCCCATTGCTTACCGCAATTAAAGGCAGATCGTTTTCTGGATTACTCAACCCCATAATAATTGCATCAGAATCTACTCCTCGGAATAAGACATTGGAAACATTATATAATCGATTTGTTACATTCCCATTTATTGACGTTCCTTCTATAGAGCATAATTCCGATTCTAGATAATCTCGTAAGGACAGGATTGCGTTAGAATCTTTATCCATTTCTAAACTAGCGATTTCACAGGCTTTCCCTAATGCTACAATACCGGGAACATTCAATGTTCCGCTTCTGAATCCACGTTCATGCCCTCCACCATGCAATAAGGCTGGTATTCTAACGCGAGTAGGACTTTGTCTAACATACAGTGCTCCAACTCCTTTCGGACCATAAATTTTATGCCCGCTTAAGCATAATAGATCTATTCCAATTTCATTTACATTGATTGCTATTTTCCCGACTGCCTGAGTGCAATCAGATAAAAACAAGACTCCTGCTTCATGCGCTACCGAGGCTATTTCTCTTATTGGTTGAACTACGCCAGTTTCGTTATTTACATACATCACTGAGACCAATATAGTGTCTGGACGCAACAAAGATTTTAGCTCATCTAACGCAATTAAACCATCTGAGGCAACCGATAAATAGCTTACTTCGAAGCCTCTACTTTCAAGATATTTACAAGTATCTAATACTGCACTATGCTCTGTTGCTACAGTTATAATATGCTTACCTTTATTGCTGTAATTTTCAGCGACACCTTTTAAAGCCAGATTAATTGCTTCGGTGGCGCCACTTGTGAAAATAACTTCGTTCGGTTCAGCTCCTATTAAATTGGATACTTGCTTTCGCGCAGCTTTTACGGCATCATGTGCTCTTAGTCCAAACTGATGAGTGCTGTTAGCATTGGCAAAGTAATCCGTAAGGTAAGGCAACATTACTTCCAGTACCCTTGGGTCAATCTTGGTTGTAGCATTATTATCCAGGTATATCAGATTGTCATTCATGAGAGCAATTTTACAGATCTTCTACATAGAATGTGAATACAAATTAATAACGAAGCTAATTATATCTGTACATACACAGAAATAGTTAACTTCAACATGTATTAAGCTCTTTTTCTTCCACCAGCCACGCTGCTGGCAAATTGTTGGCAAAAATAAAAAAGGTCACCGAAGTGACCTTTTAAATGTTTGATTACCAAGCTCCCCCTGCTGGACTTGAACCAGCGACCCTCTGATTAACAGTCAGATGCTCTAACCAACTGAGCTAAGGAGGAGTGTTTCCCGTATCGTTTGTGCGATTTGGGATTGCAAAAATAGGCAAAATTTCATTTTTGCAAAATCTTATAGCCACTTTTTTTAAAAATTTTTCCAAAAAGTTGTCAAACCCGCTACTATAAAGCATTTCAGGGAGACACTTTTTTAACCCTGACTAACATTTTTTCGCCGAGGGCGCTGGTACGTGTAGCTTTCCGCACAAAAGGCAGGTCCAGTTTACTCACGTAAAAATTAGGGAAACGCCGCAGCAGGGTATAGCTGTAGCCCTGCTGCTGCAGACTGACCAGCCCTTCCGGCGTGGTGAACATCACCCCTTCGGCGGCGGTGTCGGCGCGCGGCACGGGGGCGTTCAGGTAGTATTCGAAAGCATAGGAGTTGTTCTGAAACAGGGTGACCGGCGTGCCGGGGATGGTGGCGTTGGCATAACGTGCGGCTTCGCTGCCGCTCTGGTACTGCATCATATCAGGATACAGGATGGTGTTGACGTACAGGTTCAGCAGGATACTCATAGCGACGGTGCGATAAAACACCGCTTCCTTGGTGCTTCTGTCGAGCCAGTAGTGCAGCAGCATGTACAAAACGATCAGCGCGGCGATAGGGACCAGCCAGGCGTAGCCCATGACCGGCTTGTACAACAGGTCTATCACCACGCCGGCAACGGCCAGCAGGATGATGATGGTATACTGCGTGGTACGAAAAAAACGCAGTCCCTTCCCGGTATGCAGCGAGAGAATATACTGTGCAGTAAGGATGGCGAAAAATGGAAAAATGATGTTGAGGTAATGCGGCAACTGGAACCGTGACAGCGAGAACAGCACGAAAGTGGCCATTGCGCCGCAGAGGCAGTAGTATTCTGACTGCTGTTTCCATTTCCGGAAAAAGATGATCACGGCGGCATACAGCATCACCGGCCAGGGTAGGAAAGCCCACAGTAGGGTGTGAAAGAAGAAGAAGGGATCGCCGGCGCCTTTGATAGGCCCGGTGTTCATAAAACGCCCGAACTGGCTGTCCCAGAAAAAGAAACGCAGTCCGGATACGCCGGTGCTGCCGAAGACGATCTTCTCCGGATGCAGGTCAAACTGCTGGTAAAGCGCGAACAGCTCCGGCAGGATGAACAGCGCGATGAGTGCCAGTGCCACGATCCACTGCCATTGAAAAATCTGTTTCCATTGACCAGCAAACAGCAGATGCCCGCCGATAGCGGCCCCTATGGGCACCAGGGCGAAGATGCCTTTGGTCATAATGGCGCAGGCGGTGAACAAAGCAGCGGCGATCAGGTGATAATGCCACCGCTGCACCACGCTGCGGTAAAAGTGATATACGGCGGCTATGATCAGTCCTGTGAGATAGGGCTCTGCCCGCACATCATTGTTGGAAATAACAATATGCTCTGCGGTCAGCAGGATACAAACGGCCCAACGGGCGGTGGTGCTGCCATACAGGGAAAACGCAAAACGGTAGGTGTACCACGCGCCCATCAGGAGAAAGAGGATAGCGGGCAGTTTATACGACCACGTATGAAAACCGAACAACTGAAAGCTCAGCGCGGCCATCCAGAAAGGGAAGTGGGGCTTGTCCAGCCACTCATGACCATCGGCGTAGAGGTTAAGATAGTCATGTTTCAGCACCATGGTTTTGGCAATGCCGGCATAGAGGGCGCCGTCGGGCTCCAGGATAGGCACCTGGAGGGCGCTGAATTGCAGTAAAGTCAGCAGGGAAATGATAAACACCCAGATCTGCTTCTCTGAAAAGGCAAACGGGCGGACAGTTGCAGGTAACGGTAACATGTCCAAAAGTTACGTTCATCCGTTGACGGATTAAAACCTGCCGGCGGTAATTAACATAAAAATAAACCGGTGGCTACCACAGCCAGCCGCTCTTTTCCAGGCCCACGTAAGGACCGTCTTCCCGCTGTTCTATGGGGTATGTTTTGAGGAAATAACCTTCGCCGCTGCAGTTGAACCCGTTCTTCATGCTGAACTTATAACGGTGCAACGGGCACACCACATTGCCGGCGCCATCGATGAAACCATCGGCCATGATACCGCCGGCATGAGGGCATTTATGGGCAAAAGCGTACAATTGGCCCTGGTGCAGGGCTACACTGATCTTTTTTCCGTTCACTTCCTGTATACGGATGGCATTGTCGGCAAGTGGCAGGTATCCTTCGTCCAGTTTATGCCAGGTGTACGTTTTGGCCATTAGTAGAAAAATTCTGTTTTGTAGGGATAACGCTCTCTGTAAAGCTGAGCCACCTTGTCCATAATGGTCTTACGCAGCTCCTCTACATTACGCCTTTCCAGCGCGGCGATGAAAACGGTGTTACCATGGGTTTTCGTATCCCAGTTCTGTTTGAGTGACTGCAGGATGTCTTTTTTGATATCTTCCTCCAACCATTTATCAAAAGTGTTGGCTTCGTACAGGTCCATCTTGTTAAAGACCATAATGGTCGGCTTGTCAAAAGCTTTTAGCTCCTGCAGCGTGCGGTTCACCACTTCTATCTGCTCTTCGTACTGAGGATGGGAGATGTCTACCACGTGCAGCAGGATATCGCTCTCGCGCACCTCATCCAGCGTGGATTTGAAGCTCTCCACCAGGTGGTGCGGCAGCTTGCGGATAAACCCTACGGTATCGCTAAGCAGGAACGGCGTCTGTTCAAACACCACCTTACGGGTAGTGGTGTCCAGCGTGGCAAACAGCTTGTTCTCCGCAAACACCTCGCTTTTGCTGAGCATGTTCATAATGGTGCTCTTGCCTACGTTGGTATAGCCTACCAGCGCCACCCGGATAAACTCACCCCGTTCCTTACGCTGGGTAAGGGACTGCTTGTCTATTTCAGTAAGACGCTTACGCAACAACGCGATCTTGTCTTTAACGATACGACGGTCGGTTTCGATCTCCGTTTCACCGGGGCCTCTGCTGCCGATACCGCCACCCTGGCGTTCAAGGTGACTCCACATACCACGCAAACGGGGAAGGATATACTGGTACTGGGCCAGCTCCACCTGCACCTTAGCCTGCGCCGTGCGGGCACGACGGGCGAAGATGTCCAGGATCAGGTCACTCCGGTCGATGGTCTTTACCTTCAGTACCTTTTCGATATTGGCGATCTGGGAACCCGTCAGCTCATCATCGAAGATGACCAGCGAAACATCCCGGCTGGCGATATATTGGTGAATCTCTTCCAGTTTACCTTTACCCACAAAGGTAGCCCTGTCCGGATGGGACAGTTTCTGGGTAAAGCGTTTTAAAGTGGTGGCCCCGGCCGTTTCCGCCAGGAACACCAGCTCGTCCAGGAATTCCTGTACCTGCCGTTCCGTCTGGTCTTTGGTGATGACCCCCACGATAACCGCTTTCTCTTCTTTTTGGACGACTTGTTTCTTTTCTATCAAAGTGTTTAAAAATTTATTGCAAAAATACTTGTTTTTACCCAGTGATGCCGATGATGGATTATTTTTTCTGTTATATGAAGACGGCTGTCACCGCTCCGTTCATCAGAAAAACGGTTAAAAACGGTAGAATCAGCACGCAGTTTCCTACATTTACGCGATCCAAAACATCTTGCAGATCATGTACAAACCATTTTTACTGACAGGACTATTAATTTCAACTATGGCGACAGCCCAGGACAAAATGACGCCCGAATTGCTATGGCAGCTCGGCAGAGTCAGCGGGGAAGCGATCAGCGCCGACGGCAAAACCGTCTTCTTCAGCGTATCGCAGCCCAGCCTGGCCGACAACAAGAGTCAAAGACACCTCTATGCCATTCCGCTCGCTGGCGGCACTCCCAAACAACTGACCGAAGGAGCCGGCGATGTGGCCGCACTCCCCGGCGGAAAAATTGGCTACTCCCTCAAAGGCCAATGGTGGGAAATGAACGCTGACGGCGCCGGCGCCGCACAGAAAACCAGCGGGACCGGTGAAATGCACAACATTAAAATTTCTCCCGACGGTAAACATATCCTGTTTACCAAAGAGGTGAAAGTGAAAAAAATTGCCGGCGTGGACTACTACCCCGACCTTCCCAAATCGAACGTTCAGATCTATGATAACCTGAACTACCGCCACTGGGACACCTGGGAAGATGGTAACTTCTCCCACGTATTTTATGCCCCCTATAACAACGGGGAGATAGGTACACCGGTGGATATTATGGCCGGCGAACCACACGACTGCCCGCAGATGCCCTCCGGCGGCCCGGAAGACCTGATCTGGAGCCCCGACGGCCAGAGCATCCTGTATGTGTGCAAGAAAAAATATGGTAAAGACTACGCCATCAGCACCAATACCGACATCTACGAGTACAACATCGCTACCAAAGCCACCCGCAACCTCTCCGAAGGTATGATGGGCTACGACATGGCCCCCGCTTTCAGCCAGGACGGCAAATACCTCACCTGGCTCAGCATGGAACACGACGGCTTCGAAGCAGATAAAAATGATGTCATCCTCCTGAACCGCGCCAGCGGCGTTAAAACCAACCTCACCAAAAAATGGGATGGTACCGCCTCCGCCGTACGCTTCAGCAACGACGGCAAAAAAATCTTCTTCCTCGCCGTACTGAAAGGCACCGAACAACTGCTGGAAATAGCCCTGCAGAAAGATCCGGCCCAGACAACTGACAAGCATATACGCCAAATCACCTCCGGCGACTTCGATATCAACGGTATCGTGGCCCAGTCCGGCAACACCATGGTAGTGTCCCGCACAGATATGAACCACGCCGCCGAACTGTTTACCGTAGACCTCCGGAAAGGCGCACTGCAGCAGCTGACCAACGTCAACAAAGGCACCTACGATAAAATAGGCCTGTGCAAAGTGGAGAAACGCTGGGTGAAAACCACCGACAACAAAGAGATGCTGGCATGGGTGATTTTCCCTCCGGACTTCGATCCTGCTAAAAAATATCCGACCCTGCTGTATTGCCAGGGCGGCCCGCAGTCAGCACTCTCCCAGTTCTATTCCTACCGCTGGAACTTCCAGCTGATCGCCTCCCAGGGCTATATCGTGGTAGCACCCAACAGGAGAGGAATGCCCGGCCACGGCGTGGAATGGAACGCCTCCATCTCCAAAGACTGGGGCGGCCAGCCGATCCGTGACTACCTGAGCGCCATCGATGATGTAAGCAAAGAAAGTTATGTGGACAAAAAACGCCTCGGCGCCATCGGCGCCAGCTACGGCGGATACTCTGTATACATGCTGGCCGGCGTACACGAAAACCGCTTCAAAACCTTCATCTCACACGACGGCCTGTTCGACCTGAAAAGCTGGTACGGCACCACGGAAGAACTGTGGTTCGCCAACTGGGACATCGGCGCCTACTGGGACCCCGCTAACGCTAAGGCGTACAAGGACTTCAACCCCAGTGAACACGCCAGCAAATGGAACACGCCCATCCTGATCATCCAGGGTGGTATCGATTTCCGCGTACCCATCGAGCAGGGACTGCAAGCCTTCCAGCTCGCACAGCTGAAAGGCATCAAAAGCAAACTGCTGCATTTCCCCGAAGAAAACCACTGGGTACTCAAACCCCAGAATGCCATCGTATGGCAGCGCGAATTCTTCAACTGGCTGAAAGAAACACTTTAATCCAATTACGAATTACGAGTTACGAATTACGAATTTGAAACCTTTCGTAGTCCTTAACTCGTAATTCGAAACTCATCATTCGTAATTCGTAATTCCTAATTCGTAATTGTTATGACCTCCCTGTTACTGGAAACGGCCAATGGCGTGGCCACCATCACCCTCAACCGCCCGGAAGTTTACAACGCCTTCAACGATCCGCTCAGCTATGAACTGCAGGACGCCCTGAAACAGGCAGAGAGAGACCCTGCCGTCAGGGTAGTGGTACTGACAGGGGCAGGCAAAGCCTTCAGCAGCGGCCAGGACCTCAAAGCATCCATGGAAGCGGGTAAACGCAACCTGAGCGAGTCACTGCACAAACGCTACAATCCCATCATCCGGGCTATCCGCAATATGCCCAAGCCGGTGATCTGTAAGCTCAACGGCGTGGCTGCCGGCGCCGGATGCTCCCTCGCACTGGCCTGTGATATGATCATCGCCAGCGAAACCGCCACCATGATCGAGATCTTTGTGAATATCGCGCTGGTACTCGATTCCGGCTCTTCCTACTTTCTGCCCCGCACCGTAGGCTATCACCGCGCCTTTGAACTGGCCACCAAAGCCTCCAAAGTCACGGCCGCAGAAGCCCTGCAAATGGGACTGGTCAATAAAGTAGTGCCGGCCGATGCCCTCGATGCCGCCGTGGAAGCAGAAGCCGCCTATTACGCCGCCGCTCCCACCAAAGCCATCGCCCTCATGAAAAAAATGCTCACCAAAGGAATGACCGAATCGCTGGACGCCACCCTCGAATACGAGGCCTACTGCCAGGAGATCGCCGGCAATTCCACCGACAACCGTGAAGGCATCAACGCTTTCCTCGAAAAAAGAAAACCGGCTTTCACCGGCAACTGATACCAAAACAAAAAGAAATAAAAAAAACGGCCATGGTTTAGTACAACCATGGCCGTTATATTTTTAATCCTGTGGACAATTACAGTCCGCTCAGGCAAATACCGATCTGATAAGGTCTGATATCCAGATCGCTGTTGTCTTTCAACATCGGATTCAGTGAATAAGCGCCAAACAGGGCGAAGTTGCCATAACCTACACGGGCAGTGGCAGAAAAACGCCAGGGATTGAAAAAGCCTTTGTTCAGGTCTTTATCCCAGTTTTTGGAACCATTAGGCGCCGTATTACGGCCTTTGGTGTGCGCATTCACCAATGTGCCCACCTTCACGCCCAGTGCCGCCTTAAAGCCCTTGTTGGCATTATCCGGCACACTACGGTAACGCAACTCAATAGGAATTTCCAGGTAGGTAGTGGCGACCTTGAATTTTTTATAGGCATTGCTGGCCACAAAAGAAGCCCTGTCGCTATGCACTTTTCCGGCAACATCCAAAGTATGATCTTTCAGATATACCCCGCTGGTGCTGATACCCAGACCCGCAGCCACGCTCAGTGGCGACTTTTTGAACGGGAAATCGTACATCAGCGCGATATTAAAGCCCCTGTTGAAACCCGTCTTGATACTATCAGGAGCTCCAGCCCAACCATCGTAGGATAACTGAATCATCAGAAAATCCCTGGAATGGGTAGCCCTGTTAACTGCCTTGTTCATGGGAGAACCGCCTTCCTGTGCAAAAACACCCACAGCTACAGCTATCAGGCCAAGGGTAAAAATTATTTTTTTCATAAAATATTTTAGTACTTAGGAAAAAGAATATTAGGCAAATATATTGGAATGATTGTAAAAGAATTGGTTAAAATATTCCTAAACATCCCCTTTTCGGCGCGAAAGTTACATAAAAGTTCATATTGATAACACATATTCTTTACATGTACCGCATCAGAAAAATGAACAAGATGAACAACAATAATGCTTTTTTTTAGGTAAATTTCAGGAATGAATCCTCCAACGGGGAAACAACCCCGGCCAAAACAGCAAACTAGTCTGTGAAACCAAAAATCTGATGAGAAATATTGCCCTCACCGTCATTACCCTCGTGATAGCCGTACTCATGGTACTCAGCGGCTTCATATTTTATGCCGGGATGGTACAAAAAAGAACCAACGAAGCCGTCAACTGGATCACCAACAGCCAGAACATCACCAACCAGGTCCGCGCCATCGCCATACTGGATTATAAAAGCACCGCCAGCATCAAAGACCACCTGCTCAGCAACGGTAACATCCCCCTCGAGGAAGCCCTGCTGCAGGACAGCATCCAACAGGCACTTCAGCACCTGTCGGGCAACAGGCATAATACCGCCTCCCAGCAAGGCTACCTCCAGGCCATTCAAAAACTACTGCTCCAACGGCGCCATACCAAACTGCAGATGGTCACCATGGCCGCCACCCATCCGGCCAAAGCGCAGGAAATGGTGGTCAGCCCTGCCTTCACCGCGCAGACAGACAGCCTTCGCGAACTCGTTGCCACCTATATCCAGGCGGAACAACGGGAACTGCTCGAGCGTAACAATAACGACTCCTCCTATACGACATGGTCATTCCGGGTAACGCTGATCATCAGCGCCTTTATGCTCGTCCTCCTCATAGGAGAGGTCCGCTACATCTTTAAACTGCTGTTCAGAATAAAGACCTGGAGCAACCAACTGCTCAAAAGCGAACAAACCTTCAAACGCCTCGCAGAAGAAGCCGAGCCGATTATCTACAAATCCACCATACACGGCTTTTTCACCTACGTCAGCCCCCGCGCGGAAGAACTGACGGGCTATCCCAATACCACCCTCGTGGGCAAACATTATTCCCTGCTGCTGGAAGACAAGGAATTCGAACGGCTGAAAACCTTCTACCTGCAACAGCTGGAGAACGGCGACGAATACTCGTCGCTCCGCTTTGAAATCATTACCCGCACCGGAGAGAAAAAATGGGTGGAACAACTGGCTTACCTCCTTACCGGCGACAAGGGCCGTAAAGAATTTGAATGCATCGTCCGCGACATCGACCAGGAATACCGCAAGGAACAACACGTGCAGTACCTCCAGAAAAGACTGGAAGCCATCCTGGACAATATGCCCTCCATGATGTTCGTAAAAGATATGCCCGGCAATTACCTGCTGGTCATCATCAACGAAATACTCGATTTCTCCAAAATAAAAGCAGGCAAACTGGAAGTCGTCAGCGAGCCGTTCAACCTCCGCGAAGTGATGAACAGCACCGTTTTCCCCCTACAACTGCAAGCCCGGGAAAAAGGACTGGCCTTCAATGTCCGTACCGCGGAAAATATGCCCGCGGAACTGCTGGGCGACGCGGTAAGACTCCGCCAGATTCTCACCAACCTCATCGAAAACGCAATTAAATTCACCCCCAAAGGCTATGTAACGGTGACGGTTACACTGGTATCCGCAGATAAAAACAATTCCGGCGTCCGGATAGGTTTTGAAGTAAAAGATACCGGCATCGGCATACCGGCAGATAAACTGGAGGTCATCTTTGAAAGCTTCTCCCAGAGCCATAAAGGCAATAGCCGCGATTTTGGCGGCACCGGCCTGGGCCTCACTATTTGCAAACACCTGATAGACCTGCAAAACGGCACCCTCAAAGTAGAGAGCAGCCCCAATACAGGATCTGTATTCTATTTTGAACTACCTTTCACTAAAAATCCTTTCCCACGACCACACCAACAAGACCAGCCGCAGTCGCCTTCTACGGCATTACCGTTGCGGGGACTGTCTGTTCTGATCGTGGAAGACAACCGTATCAATCAACAGGTAGCCTATTACACGCTGAAGAAAGGCGGATGCTCCCGCATAGACGTTGCCGATAGCGGCATGGCCGCACTCGAAATATTAAGTACCAAATCCTATAATTGCATCATTATGGACCTACAAATGCCCGGCATGGATGGTTATGAAACCACCCGTGCTATCCGTAACAACGGAATCAATACCAGCATCATTGCCCTCACTGCTTCGGCACTTGATGGCGAAAGGGAACGCTGCCTGCAGGCCGGGATGAACGACTATGTGTCCAAGCCCTTTGAAAAAGAAGACCTGTTCCGCAAAATCCAGGCTTCTACCAGCAACAGCAACGACCAGGGTCCGCAACCGGAACACCGCCCCGGGCCGGCGCAACACCTGTCTAACCCAACCGGCGGCGACAACAGCACCCCGCCGCCCTCCAACACCGGGAGAGAAGAAAAACCACCCATCAGCTTCGAATTTATCCATCAGGCGGTAGCCGAAGATGAAGTGAAAATTGTACTGGAAGAGCTGGTGCTCACCATGCCCAATTACATCTCTCAAATGCGGCAATATATCGAGGAAAAAAACTGGCATGAAGTGGGTAACATCGCGCACCAGCTGAAAGGAAACCTGGGCTTCGTTTCCATGCATGAAGCCGTACAGCTGGCGCATGAGATCAACAGAGGCGTCGTGCTCGACAACAATTATGAGGAGATTTCCCGCAAAGCGGCGAGAATAGAAGAATTATTCAATCACTTTAAACCTGCTATTGAAGCGCATATCGCTACCTGCCCGTGATTACTGCGCCGCCGGTAATGTAAAATAAAACAGGCTGCCTTTGCCTTCTTCACTGGCAACACCGATCACACCGCCCTGCGCTTCTATAAACTCTTTGGAAATGGCCAGTCCAAGGCCATTTCCCTTATGCCCCTTTCCCCCGGGCACCTGGAAAAACCGCTCGAATATCCGGTCGCGGAAAGCCAGCGGTATTCCCTTGCCGTAGTCCTGCACAGAAAAAGATATCATGCTGGTGCCGGTATCCTCCACCTTCAGGTCTATCGCCGATTTCAGGGTGGAATAGCGGATGGCATTGGTCAGCAGGTTGACCAGCACCCACGCGGTTTTTTCCACATCGGCCATCACCCGGGGCAATACCTCCGGAACATGCTGCCGGATAGTGATTTCCCGCTGGGCGGCCTGCTTCTGCACCGTGTCCAGCGCATATTGCACAATGTTTAACGCGGTGACTGGCTGCGGCTGCAACTGGATGTTACCACTCTCCACCTGCGAGAGGTCCAGCAGCTCACTCACAATCTTGATCATCCGCTGGTTGTCCTGCTTCATACTTTCCAGCAGCTCCCGTTGCTCCGGCTTCAAAGTACCTATACGCTCGTCTTCCAGCAATTTGATACTGAAGTCAGACGATGCCAGCGGCGTTTTTAATTCATGGGAGATAGTCGCGATAAAATGTGTTTTGGCAAGGTCCTGCTCCTTAAAAGCTGTAATATTTTTAAGGATAACGACATAGCCTATACGATGATCTTCATGCCGGATATCGGCCACTTCCTGCGTAAAGAAACACTCTTTACCCTCCACAACAATCTTCAATGGCACATTCTCCCGGGGATTGATCAGGAAACGCAGCAGGTCATTCTGCTTCGCGATCTCATCGGCGGAATGCCCGATCAGCTCCTTCTCCTGCATGTTCAACAGCTGCAAGGCCTGCGCATTGGCAAAGAGCACGGTATTCTGTGTGTCAAAACCAATGGTAGCATCTTTCAGGCTGCTGATCACCGCTTCGGCACGTTGTTTTTCAAACGTAATACGGGCGATATTGCTGTGCTCATATTCGTCCAGCCGCTGGGCCATGGTATTAAAAGCAGTGGCCAGCTCCCCGAATTCATCGTTGGACTTAAAATGCAGCCGCTTGCTGTATTGTTTATCGGAAATGCCCTTGATGGCCTCGGTCAGTGCTACGATAGGGCTGGCAATATAACCAGGGAAGTTGTATACAAAGGTGAAACCCAGCAGGAAACACACCCCGCTGATGATAGCGATGTACAACAGCGCATGATCGGCCGTGCGTTTTACCAGCTCGTTTTTCCCCACAATCGCGTTCATGTTGAGGTCCATGATAGTATAGATACCGCTTTTGATGGCCGCCACATCGGCAGGATTCGCTACGCTGTCTTTCTGTAACCGTTCAAAGATGGCCGTTACTGTAGCCGTGGCGGCATGCTCCCCGCGTTCGGTCACATTGGCCTGCTGCTGTTTCAGGTTGGTGGCAAACTGCTGCAGCGCCTGCGCCCTGCGTACCGGCAGGTCTTCCAGCGCCACCATCATGTTCTTGGCGTACTCCAGCGACTCATAGTTGTCTTTCAGGATGATCTTGGCCTTATCGGTCAGCCGGTTCAGGTAATAGTATCCCAGTACACTGACAATCAGCAGCATAATATAGAGGAACAACACCCCTAAAGTAATCTTCGTTTTTAACCTCAGTGTACTCATGACAGGATAATCAAATCTATGTCGTTGGAAGAAAGTGTTTTCAGCAACTGGTTAAACAGGTTGGTCCGCAGAATGATCCGGAACAAACTGATATGTGGTTTGCCGATACAAACGGTGGTGATCTGCTTATCCAGCGCCACGCGGATGATCGCCTCTGAAATACGCGCGTCATGTTCCTGCACAACTTCCGCACCTAATTCTGTGGCCAGCTTCAGGTTATTGATCAGGTGACGCTGCGCGGCCAGCGGTATCTTCTCTACGCTTTCCCGCGGCGTCTGTACATACAGCACAAACCAGTCGGCATGGTAATAGGCCGCAAGGCGGGCGGTTTTCCGGATCACCTTACGGGCCACTTCATCGTTGGTGGAGATGCAGGCGAGGAAAGACTCATGGCGCAGCTGCTGGCTCCTGGGCACTTCGGTTTCCACTTTTCTTTCCACCTGTGTGGCCACTTCTTTCAGGGCCAGCTCCCGCAACTGCAGGATTTTATCCGCCTGGAAGAAGTTCCGCAGGGCCGTCTCCACTTTAGACTGGTCATAGATCTTTCCTTCCTTCAACCGGGTGATCAGTTCGTCGGCGGTGAGGTCAATGTTCACCACCTCATCGGCCATTTGCAGCATACTGTCGGGCACCCGCTCCTTCACCTCCACGCCGGTAATGGCTTTCACCTCCTGGTTGATGCTCTCGATATGTTGTATGTTGACAGCCGAAATGACATTGATGCCGGCATTGAGCAGGTCTATCACATCCTGCCAGCGCTTTTCGTTTTTGGAACCGGGAATATTGGTATGCGCCAGTTCATCCACCACCACCCATTCCGGCGCCAGCAGCAGGATGGTGTTGACGTCCATCTCATCCAGCATCTTGCCTTTATAGAAAACCTGCCTGCGGGGGATCGCAGGCAGGCCTTCCAGCAGGGCGTGTGTTTCCGTACGCCCATGCGTTTCTATATATCCGATCTGGATATTGATACCGTTCCTCAACATGGCATGTGCTTCCTGCAACATGCGGTAAGTCTTTCCCACACCGGCGCTCATGCCAATGTAGATCTTGAACTTACCCCGGCCGCTTCGGCTGGCCAGATCAAGGTAGTGCTTTACTTGTTGTTCTTTTTCTGTCATGATAAATTAAAACCACACTGCCAGCGATGCCGTCACAGCTGCATTGTTGTTTTTAAGGTCTGTCCCTTTGATGAATGTTTTGTCCCTTCCGTTAAACATCCTTCCTTCTACACGAAACATCACATTGCTGACGGGTGCAAAATCGAGGTTAAGGGAATAGCCGGTGGTCTGGAATCCATGCGGGGTATCTGTTGCGATCACCACGCCATCCGCGTCGTTAAAATACTCCACTCTTCCTGCCGCCGCCAGTTTATCCGTGAAAGCGTAGCGGGCAATGACAATGGGCGTATACCAGTTGGACAAGTCACTGCTGCCTTTTGCTTTCTGTTGCAGACCATAATCTATCCCCGCTATCAGACTGAATTTATCTGTTATACCAAAGGTACCATAAAGGTTGTTAAAATAACGCATCCGGCGGGTGCTGTCGGGCAGGTCATTGCCTGCATAAGTGCTCCAGTTCAGCAACACTTTAGCGGATGGTTTGAAGGTGATCTGTGTACCGAAATTGGGTGTCTGATTACCGTCTACCCGTTTGGTACGCTGCCAGCCGTTGAGGTACATAGCGGCGAATGACCATTTATCATTGGGCGTCCAGGTGATTTTGGCGCCGGTTTCATAGTAGGGAGAGTTTTCCGCCAGCATACTACGGGTAAGGGTATAGCAGTCTTTCCCGATAGCGCTTTCAAAGCCGATGTGGGCGGGCATGATACCGGCATCGATCCACACGTTTTTGCCCACCCTCACGCCTACATTCGCTTCGTAGACGTACTGGAAAATGGAAGGCTCGGCCGCCAGGTTGTACTGGGCATAAGTGCCCGCCATCAGCGCGATGTTACCGCGTACCCGGTCGGAAGTATAGTTGGCTTTCAGCATGGCGAGGTTCAGGTTCAGCTCATTGTGCCGGTTGAAATTATACAGGAAACCGGGCCTGGTATGATTGGCCGGCTGGTTAAAATCATAGCTGTAATAGGCTTCGGCATAACCGGAAAATGTCAGCTTACCTTTCTCTTTTTCTTTCTCTGTAGTTGGTTCCGTTTGGGCAAAAAGGGTGATAGTAGCGGCCAGAACAGCTACCAGCAATAAAATCTTCTTCATAAATTTTATATAGGTTAGATAGATTTCCGGTGATGGCTCACCGGAAACCTGTTATTTATTTTAACTCGTCGAGGGCGACATTCAGTTTGAGTACATTGACAGTAGAAGGGCCAAACATACCCAACATAGGCGCCTGGGTATTGGCGTCTACCAGCTGTTTCAGTTTCTCCGGCGCCATGCCCCTGGCTTTGGCCACACGGGCAATCTGCACGTAAGCAGCAGCAGGAGAGAGGTGCGGGTCCAGACCACTGGCAGAAGCGGTCACCAGTTCTGCCGGGATATCTGCTTTTTTCACGTCCGGGTTGTGCGCGAGGAAAGTGTCTGTTCTCTCGGCCACGGTTTTCAGATAGTCCGGGTTGCCAGGCGCTTTGTTGGAGCCACCGGAGCCGGCGGCGTTATAATCCACAGCGCTCGGGCGGGACCAGAAGTATTTATCATCGGTGAACTTCTGTCCTATATTTTCATACCCTACTACTTTTCCATTATGCGTTACCGTTACACCGCCGCCTTTACCGGGCGCCATTTTAGCGATACCGGCTATGAAGAGCGGGTAGATGCCTGCCAGCAGTACCAGCAGGAGAACGGTCAGTTTAACAGAGGGCAGGAGATACTTCTTCATTTTCTTATTTTTTTATTTTCCCATTTTACTACATAAAGAGCGCGATCAGCATATCAATCAGTTTGATACCGATGAAGGGAGCGATAACGCCGCCTACACCATATATCAGCAGATTCCGGCGAAGCAGTGCGCTGGCGCCGATAGGCTTGTAGGCCACGCCGCGCAATGCCAGCGGAATAAGCATAGGAATAATGATCGCGTTGAAGATCACGGCGCTGAGAATAGCTGTTTCAGGGCTGTGCAGCTTCATGATATTGATACCCTGTAAAGCAGGGATAGAGGCAACGAAGAGCGCTGGTACGATGGCGAAGTATTTCGCCACATCGTTAGCGATGGAGAAAGTGGTGAGGGTGCCGCGTGTCATCAGCAGCTGTTTACCGATTTCCACGATCTCGATCAGCTTGGTGGGGTCGTTGTCCAGGTCCACCATGTTACCGGCTTCTTTGGCCGCCTGGGTACCGCTGTTCATGGCCACGCCCACATCGGCCTGGGCCAGGGCGGGGGCGTCGTTGGTACCGTCGCCCATCATGGCTACCAGCCGGCCTTCCTGCTGTTCCTTGCGGATGTACGTCATCTTGTCTTCCGGTTTCGCTTCCGCGATGAAGTCGTCCACACCGGCTTTGGTGGCAATGTATTTGGCGGTGAGCGGGTTGTCACCGGTGACCATTACGGTTTTCACGCCCATTTTACGAAGGCGTTCAAAGCGCTCGCTGATACCGGGTTTGATGATATCCTGCAGTTCGATGACGCCCTGTACTTTACTGTTGAGGGCCACTACCAGCGGAGTACCGCCGTCGCGGGAGATCGCCTCCACGCGGGCTTGCGTATCTTCCGGGAAGCGGAAGCCTTCTTTTTCGGTGAGCTTCCTGATAGCATCATAAGCGCCTTTGCGGATACGGTTGCCATCGGCCAGGTCGATACCGCTGCTGCGGGTTTCGGCGGTGAATTTCACCAGGCTGGCGCCGCTCACGGTCAGTTTGCTGACAATGTCTTTGCCGGCCAGTTCCACGATGGACTTACCTTCCGGCGTTTCGTCCGACAGGGAGCTGAGGGCGCACAGCCGGATAAACTCTTCCGGTGCATGACCATTGGAAGGATAAAAATTGGTGGCTTTACGGTTACCGATAGTGATGGTACCGGTTTTGTCCAGCAGCAACACGTCAATGTCGCCGGCTGTTTCCACAGCTTTCCCGGATTTGGTGATCACATTGGCGCGCAGCGCGCGGTCCATACCGGCAATACCGATAGCGGAAAGCAGCCCGCCGATGGTAGTGGGGATCAGACAGACAAACAGGGAGATAAAAGCCGCGATGGTGATCGGTGTCTGCGCATAGTCCGCAAATGGTTTCAGCGTCACACATACAATGATGAACACGAGCGTGAAGCTGGCCAACAGGATAGTCAGCGCAATTTCGTTCGGTGTTTTCTGACGGCTGGCGCCTTCTACCAGGGCAATCATTTTGTCGAGGAAGGATTCGCCCGGCTCGGTGGTCACCCGTACTTTGATATGGTCAGACAGTACCTTGGTACCGCCCACTACACTGGATTTGTCACCGCCGGCTTCACGGATCACCGGTGCAGATTCACCGGTGATAGCCGATTCGTCGATGCTGGCAAGTCCCTGGACGATCTCCCCGTCGGCCGGGATGATATCGCCCGGATCGCAAACGAAAATATCGCCTTTGCGCAGGGAAGAAGAAGAAACCACTTTCACTTCGTTGGTGAAAATTTCTCCTATCAGCTCTACTTTTTTGGCAGGTGTTTCTTCCCTGGTGCGGCGCAGGCTCTCTGCCTGCGCTTTGCCGCGTGCTTCTGCAATGGCTTCGGCGAAGTTGGCAAACAGCACAGTAAGGAAGAGTATGATAAAGACGATGAAGTTGTAAGTTGCACTACCCTGGTCCGTGTTTTTGGTAAAGGCAGCGTACAGGGCAACGATCAGCATCACCACCGTACCCACCTCCACGGTAAACATCACCGGGTTTTTGATCATCAGTCTCGGATTCAGTTTCACGAAGGACTGCTTCAGGCTTTGCAGCACCTGCTCCTTCGGAAACAATGTATTATCTCTTTTCTTCATGGTAATTGTTCGTTATAGTTTATCATCAGTACAGGGAGAAATACTCTGCAATCGGGCCCAGCGCCAGTGCAGGGAAATAGGACAAGGCAGTCAGTACCACGATCACGGCGAACGTCATAGCGCCAAAAGTGATCGAATCTGTACGCAGGGTACCGGCGGATTCCGGGATATATTTTTTAGATGCCATAATACCCGCGATAGCCAAAGGACCGATGATCGGCAGGTACCTGCCCAGTATCAGCACAAAGCCGGTGGATACGTTCCAGAATACGTTGCCGTCGCCAAGGCCTTCAAAACCGGAGCCGTTGTTGGCGTTGGCAGAAGTATATTCATACAGCATCTCGGAGAAACCGTGGTAGCCGGGGTTGTTCAGCCAGGCTGACGGCTTCACGGCCCAGTTGGCCTCCGGGTGATGAGCCAGTACCCAGGAGGAGAGGGCCGTGCCCGCCAATATCAGGAAGGGTGACAGCAGCGTAATGATAGCCGCGATCTTCACCTCTCTGGCCTCCAGCTTATGTCCCATCAGTTCAGGTGTACGGCCTACCATCAGACCGGAAATAAACACCGCGATGATGATAAAAATGTAATAGTTGAGAATACCCACACCGCAACCGCCATAGAAGCAGTTCAGCATCATACCCAGCAGCTCCATCATACCGGTCATCGGCATGGTGCTGTCATGGAAGCCGCAGACTGAACCAGTGGAGATAATCGTGGTAACGGTACTCCAGTAACCGGTGGCAGCAGGCCCAAAGCGGACCTCCTTGCCTTCCATGGCGCCGGTAGCCTGTTGTATGCCCATGTGCGCAATAGCCGGATTACCATTTATTTCTGCCATCATGGTAGGTATCAGCAGGCATATCATCCCGATGGTCATCACCCCGAAAATGACATAGGCAAATTTGCGGCGGTTGATGAACATCCCCAGCGCGAATACCATGGCGATAGGAATCACTACCTGCGCAACCATTTCTGTCATCCAGGTAACATAGTTGGGGTTCTCCAGCGGATGGGAGGAGTTTACTCCAAACCATCCACCACCGTTGGTGCCCAGATGTTTGATGGCCACGAAACCGGCAGCAGGGCCGCGGGATACATTCACAGTGTCACCTTGCATCGTTACCACCGTGTCTTTACCGTCGAAGCTGGCGGGCGTTCCGTTAAACGCCAGTATCAAGGCTATAATAACGCAGAAGGGTAAAAGGATACGGGTGTTGGTCTTCAGGAAAATATCCCAGAAGTTGCCCAGTTTGGTGGTGGTCTTTTCCTTAAATGCTTTGAATACGACGATCAGCGCGGCGATACCGGTGGCAGCGCTCACAAACTGCAGGAAAGCCAGTACAAACAACTGGGTGAGATAGGTCATCCCTGTTTCACCGGAGTAGTGCTGCAGGTTACAGTTCACCAGGAAACTGATGGCGGTGTTAAACGCCAGGTCCGCCGATTGTCCCGGATTGCCATCGGGGTTCAGCGGTAGCTTGTCCTGGAACATCAGCATAAAAAAGGCATAGACAAACCACACCAGATTGATGGTCAGCAACGCTTTTAAATGTTCTTTCCAGGTCATTTCCTCTTTGGGATTGATCCCGGAAATCTTAAAGAACAGCCGCTCCATGGGAGCCATAAAATCGGACCAGGTTTTTTCGCCTTTGAATACCTTTACGATATACCTTGCCAGTGGCCAGGCCAGTAGTAATGTTAGTCCATAGGTGGCAATAACGCCTAAAATTTCTGTTGTCATTTCTAATTAATTAAAAAGCATGTTGCATGCGGCCACAGATAAAGGCCATCTCAGAATTTCTCCGGTTTCAGCAATACATATATCATGTAGCCGAAGACCAATATTGATAACACGAATAAAGCGGTCATAACAGATTTGTTTATCAGATTTTTTCAAAATAATCGACAGCGGCAAAGAACAGGGCAAAGCAGGCCAGTCCCGCGAGTACCAGTAATACAGTCATCATAAAAATTGTTTTAAAGCGCTATTGTTTGTAAATGTTGAATTCTGACAGTCCTGAGAGAAGAAGGTAACATGTCCCGGTGATGCGTACACAGTATAGGAGACAACGCATATATAAATACACTTTCAATAGCATTCCGTAGCACACTGCTGCCATTGCGGTACAGTACCCCGGCGACAGTAAAACAACGTTTCACTTCCTGTATTTGTTCGTGACGGATCATATTGCCGGTATAATCGGCAAATGTGTGGATCACTTTGCTCACTCTTTCTTTGGCTGTCAGTTGCTCCATAGGAAATGACAAGCCGGGGATCTGTAAACCGATCAATTGTGAGATTTTCGAGTCTGGTAACATGTGAATCAAATGTTTTGATACAATGACTGGCATACCAGCCAGATGCCAGTATTAAAAAAGGATTAGAAAATTCTTATAACTAATTGCAAATCAATTAAATAAATCGAAACTCAAGTAATCCGGCAAAAAAGAAGAAAGGGGAAACCATGCAGAATCTGAAGGGTTGTTTCAAAAACGGAAGGGGATAGGTATTTTATTGTAACGCATTAAAATGGAAGTACGCCAAAAACTGATGTATAGGGGTTATACAAATTAATAAACTGGAAATGTGGTGAATCAAGTTGCTTTAAAAGTTCATAAATTTTTTGACTTTCTCCATCGGAGGAAAGATAGTACGCAACTTCGCCTTCTACATCAGCTGTAGCAAATAATTTGGTATCATTAGGGATTATATTGCGTTCATTTAATTTTAAACGCCCCTTATTTGAGAATATTAAATTAGCAAATACACCTGTTCGCTTGGCGTGATCAATATTATAGGTAAGTACTTTTAGGGATCTCAGCGGTAGTTCATCTACGGTACCACGCACACAATACTCCCCAATGGATATTGTTGAAATGTACATTGGGATGTCATTCTCAATAAAATATCTGAAATAGCCATCTGCATTAGCAAATAGAGGATCTCTTTCGTTGAGAAACCGGAGAAAAAAGCTTGTATCAAGTAAAACGCCCTTATGCATCATACCCTCCTCTTAATTCTCTTAACCAGGCATCAGCATCAAAACCTTTTTCCCAGTTATGACTGGCTTTTTTCCTCAGCGCGTTAAGGTAATCCTCGTCATACTTCGGATGATAATCTATTAATTCTATAAATTTTAGGCTGGATTTATCGATTTCACCTGTTTCTGTATGTTGTTTTCCAACTGCCCTAATGCCATAGGGTTTATACAATAAGTTGTTCTCCAGCTTTTCCAGATAATCCTTAGATGTGTGAACGATAACTATACCCTGATCACTGGTTGATATATGTATGTTTGATTTGTCCTTCCCTCCCATATTGGTTATTTTACCATAAAAATAGAACTCGGCATCAGCCCAAACACTTGTGGTACGGGAAAATCTGGTATTTTGATCTATGCTAACACTGTTACTGTTTTCAAGGGAAGTATTAATTTCGAAAACATATCGTTTTTTCCGAGCCATATCCTGAAAACATTCAAATGCCTTCGCTGTAGGTAAATCCAAAAAATCAATTGATTGATCATGGGCAACTTGTCCAAGCACTGCATTAAACCCAATAATGTATTGAATTGATGTTTTGAAAATATGACGGACAGACCCTTTTTCCAGTTGGTAGGTAATTAGGGGTCTGTCTTTTTTATCATTGTTTGGACTCAACAAACTCTCTCCATATTCCAACACCTCCCTAATTTCCCTAATGTCATAATTATCCGGACTCAGGTCAATATTACCTATTGACCCGGTTATCCTGATTTCTATATGACCAATTTTTTCCACATTCTAAATTTACATCAAAAAAAATTACTGCCATTGCTTTAGCTGAACAGGTACAACACATCTTCTTTGGTCAGCTTTTTCACAAAGCCGCTATCATCGGAGATGATCTCTTTCACCAGCGATTTTTTACGTTCCTGTAACTGTAATATTTTTTCTTCTACCGTGTCTTTACAGATCATGCGGTAAGCGAAGATATTTTTCGTTTGCCCGATACGGTGAGTACGGTCTATCGCCTGTTGTTCCACGGCAGGGTTCCACCAGGGGTCTACGATATACACGTAGTCCGCTGCGGTAAGGTTCAGCCCCACGCCACCTGCTTTCAGGGAGATCAGGAACACCCTGCATTCGTCGTTATGCTGGAAGTTCTGGATGGCCTTCTCACGCTCCATGGTAGAGGTGCTGCCATCGAAGTACTCGTAGGGGATCTTCATATGTTGCAGCCTTTCGCGGATCAGGCCCAGCATACCGAGGAACTGGGAGAACACCAGCACTTTGTGGTTGCCGATATTTTCAGCGATCTCACGGGTAAGCTCATGCAGTTTCACGGAATGGTTAGGATACTGTTCCGTGTCGTTGAGGATAGCCGGTGAGTCGCAGATCTGGCGCAGTTTCATCAGGCCCTGCAGGATGGTCAGCTGTGAACGTTCCATGCCCTGGTCTTCGATAACGCCCAGGATCTTGGAGCGGTAGGTGTTCCGGTAAGCGTCGTAAATATGACGTTGTTCCGGGTCCATTTCGCAGAAGATAACGGTCTCGATTTTATCCGGCAGGTCTTTCGCCACCTGTTCTTTGGTACGGCGGAGGATAAACGGATAAATCAGTTTACGCAGGTGTTCTTTCCTTTCTTCATCCTGGAACTTGTCTATCGGCGTGGCGAACTCATTACGGAAGAAGTCCACGCTGCCCAGCATGCCCGGGTTCAGGAAGTTCATCTGTGCATAGATATCGAAAGTATTGTTCTGCATGGGCGTACCGCTCAGCGCCAGCCTGTTTTTGGTTTGCAGGAGCTGGGCCGCTTTGGTCACTTTGGACTGCGGGTTTTTGATGGCCTGTGATTCATCCAGCACCACATAGTCAAACTCCAGTTTCATCAGTGTCTGGATATCGCTGCGCAGCGTACCGTAGGTGGTGATGATCACATCGAATTTGGCCAGTTCTTCCGAATCTTTGATACGGGTAGGGCCGTGATGGATGTGGTGTTTGATTTCCGGCGTGAACTTACGGATCTCATTTTCCCAGTTATAGATCAGGGTAGTGGGGCACACTACCAGCGCCATACATTTTCCGCCGTTTTTGTTCTTGTAATATTGGAGGAAGGTAAGCGCCTGGATGGTTTTACCAAGACCCATGTCATCTGCCAGGATGCCACCCCATTTGATCTCATCGAGATAGTTGAGCCACTGGAAGCCGCTTTCCTGGTATGGACGCAGCGTAGCCTGCAGGTTGCGCGGCAGGGAGATGTTACGGATCTCGTCGAACTGCAACAGCTTTTTACGTTTCTGTTCCAGTTCTATTACTACCGCTTCATCATCGATGAACTCATACAGTTCATCGATCACGCTGAAGTTATATTTACTGAGTTTAAGGCCTTTGTCTTTCTCTTCCCCTACTTTGAAGAGGAGCGAGTATTTGCGCAGCCATTCTTCCGGCAGGAGGCCCAGGGAGCCGTCTGCCAGTTGCACGTAGTTCTGCTTGTTGGCCAGCGCGCTTTTAATGTCTTTGATGCTCACCTTCTGGTCGCCGTACAGCACTTCGATCTGTGCATCGAACCAGTCGATGCCTGAGCTGATCTGCAGATTGGTGACCGGCTTGTGGGAGCTGAATTTGAAGTTGCGCAGATTATCGAAACCGAATACCCGCACGTTCATTTCTTTCAGGGCGTCGAAGAAGAGGAAGAACCAGTTGTTCTTCAGGGCTTCTTTGGCGCGCAGGTAGAAATAGTGCTGGTTATCGTTCTGTGCGAAATTGGTATGCAGGGTGCGCAGGCGGCTGACAAAGGCATCTTCCGCTTCTTTGTTGCGGCGGATGACCAGTACTTTGTTACCTTCCTGCACGGTGATTTTCTCTTCTTCGTTCCATTCCACTTCCTGTCCGCGGTAAGCGAATCCCGGCTGGATGATGAAGGTTTCGCCCAGTTCTTTCAGGTATACGCGGCATTCCGGTTCGATGTCAGTCACCTCGGCGAGGAGTTCTTTGTCGAAGCGGATATCGTACTGCCGGCTTAAGGGCAACAGGTAGTCCTTGAGGTATACCGGCCATTCCTTGTTGGGAATTTTCAGTTTACCGCCACTCTGCTGGAAGAGCGCTACATGCAGGGCGTCCTGCGGGCTTTCAAACAGGTACAGCGTATTCTGGTAAAGGAACAGCAGCGGGCTTTCCCAGTTGTTTTTGGAGACGTCGATCAACTCACCTTCGATAGACACGTAGCAGCTGATTTCCACGTTGGTGCTGCCGCTGTGGGTCTTGAGGATAAGTTTTAGCCTGTCGGCCCCTATCTGCAGGGGTTGCAGGTTTTTGGTTTTGAACTGCTGTCTGTTAGGGAGATGAAATACCAGTCCGTGTTCTGCCAGCTGCGGAAACAGTTTGGCCAGTTTGGGGTGCAGGTATTCCAGCATCAGTTCTTTGGTTTCGGTAGGCAGCTCTTCCGCATTTTCATGCGTGATATTTTCCCAGATGCCGGCGAACGGCGAGTTTTTACTGAGGAATTTGCTGACTTCCGGACCTTGCAGTTTACGGATGGGGGCGATGAGCTCCCGGTCTTTCTCCCGGTACTGATAAAAGTCAACGTATTTGGTGAGGTCCAGTTTGCTGGCCAGTGATACGAAGGCGGTCTGCTCATCGTTCACCTCACCGCTGACGATATCTATTCTGAAGTAAGGGTATAATGTTTCGTTGGCGTTGAATACCGCGGCCAGGCGTTGCGTCACTGTCAGCGTCTCTTCCGGTGGCGGCGGGGCCGTCTGCTGCTGTCTGCCCGCGGTGGCGCCGTCCACCCGCTTGATGGTGGGGTCCAGCACGCGCAGGAATGGTTTGCCATCCATATAGGAAAACGCAAATTTGCCATCGAGATCGTCTGTCAGGGAATAGCCGTAGAGGGAGAGAAGTTTGTTTTTCTCTTTGTCCCAATTGCGCAGCGTATCAAAATAAAACGGACCGTTTTTCTGCAGCAGCTGCAGGAATAGCGCAGTTTTATGCACACAGAGCGCATGGGCTGTTTCATCGCAGGTGCAATGGGTATCGAAAAAACGTTCCTCATTGCGTTGGATGATCAGCGGATATTCTTTTTTATCCAGCGTCAGCACGGCCTCTACCTTTTCATCTTTGGCAGATGAAATTTTGATAGGATGCTGTTTCACGATCGCTTCCGCCTCGGCTATGATAGCGCTGGAGGTAAGCAGTTTGATCGTTTTAATATCGATGGATTTCATTTTGATCAGGGTGTGTTGCTGATCAAATTGTGTTTCGAAGCTCTCGAAATGATTCTTGTCCAGCATTTCCTGAAGCTGGAACAGTGCTGCTGCCTCGTGCCGGCAGATGTCGCCCAGGTTATAGGGACACTGGCAACGGATAGACATACCGCTGGTTTCACCGTATTTATTGATGGAAACCCGGTAGTAATTGGCATGCGTGTCACTTTTAACGCGGAAGGTCGCTGTTTTCAATACCGGGTCTGCTTCAATGAGCTCAACGCCCCCGGTAGAAAAAATACGCTTCCCCCTGCGGATCACTTCATCAGTGCCGTTATTGTAAACATATTTTAGCAAATGGGGCAGCGACATACTATTCGTTGTTGCCTGCTTTTAATATCGACGGCCACGGGGTAAATAAATATATCAAAAATCTTTAACCGCTGATAAAAAGGCAATCCACAAAAGTAAGCAGAAATCTTTAATAAACAGCAGGCAAAATGCCGGCAAAACGGTAATCCTTTGGTAGTAGCAAGTTACCCGCGATCCGCCCGGACAGGGCGCTTTATTTGATATATAATTATTTTTATATTTAATTATTTTAATGTGTTTTAACTAATACTATTTTACCATTGTTTATCAATTCATTACGATCACATAAATAAAAATTGATATAAATCGGGTAACCCGGCGTTACGGGACCTGCCGTGAATGATCAGCACGGGAAAGAATCGGGGGCAAGGGTGCGGGAGCACGCAGCATGCAACAGGTGGAAATGGGCATACAAAGGCGCGGGAAACAATGGCGGGCCGGTTAAATAGCGGCTACCAGCTGTAACCGCCATTTTATCAATCGAAAAATCATCTACCTTATATGCTGTATATACCGCTTCACGGAAAAATCCATCGCCGCTTTAGCCCCCGTATGCACATACTTCCCGAAAGCGCCATACATAGCATCGTAAGCGTACGGCTTCACGGCATCGTCAATGACTTTTACCTCCGCGGCCGACAATGGAATATTATTAGGATAACTATACATAAAGGACATCGTCTTCCTGTCGGAAGAAACCTGGATCACATCGCCCACCAGCAGCATTCCCTTACCGGCAGGACTGTACAATACGTTCGCCCCCGGGAAGTGACCGCCGCACAACACCAGTTTGATACCATCCCACAGGTCCAGCGTCTGGCTGTCCCACAGTTTGATCACATCGTCGTGCCGCCCCAGCCAGGAAGCGTCCAGCTTATGCACATATACGGGCGCATGGCCAAATGCATGGCTCCATTCCACGATAGTAGAAAAATAATGCGGGTGCGATAACGCAATAGCACGGATACCACCCAGCCTTTGTATGATATCTATCGTAGAGGCGTCGAGGTTAGCAATGCAGTCCCACAGGATATTACCATGAGGCGTTATCAGCAGGTGGGCCCGCTGCCCGATAGCGAAATCAGGTGTGCTGTAGATGGCATACAGGTTGGGCGCTACCAGTTCAATAACATTTTTATGTTTCTTCTGTATCTGATCGAAAGTGGTCCAGCTTTGTCCGGATGGGTTCACATACTGCCGCTCGTCTTCGCACACAGGGCAATGCGTGGGGGCTTCGGCAGCCGCATCGTATTGTATGCCGCAGGTTACACAGATATAATGTTTCATGTTTTTCGGTTTATCTGCAGGAAGGTAGGGCATTTTTGATAAAAGCGGAAGCCCCGCCATTGCCAGTCCGCTCTGTTTGAGCCATGCCCTTCTTGAATGTTCTTGTGCCATGGTATACTTGTTTTGTGATGCAAAAGTAGCCCGGGCACCCACCCCGCTCAAGGGACATACTCGACAAATACTTGTACATTTGAACATGCAATCGCCTATTCCTCAACACCGGATCAACGAAGGCGTGACCACATTGGTGTCCACGCCGGTAAAACATGTACTGATTGCCGGTTTTGACGATACCGGGAAGATAATCCCCCGGCAGTATCCGCACCGGCACACGTATTACGAAATCCTGTTGCTGCACCACAGCAAAGGCATACATTATATTGACTTTCAGGCCTGGCCTTTCGATGGAGCTGTGGTATTCCTGCTATCGCCCGAACAGGTGCATCAGCTGGACAGGGAGGCCTCTACCGGCTATTCCCTGAAATTTGATCCTTCTTTTTTCACCAGCGGCAACGACCCCGACAGCCAGTTGCTGGGCCATTTCCTGTTCGACAATATGCAGTCCTATCCTGTTATTCCGCTGGAAGCTGCAGACCTGGCGCGACTGGAAAACCTGATGAGCATTGCCCGGGAAGAGTATGACCAGACCACAGAAGATACCACGCCCATTCTCTTTTCCTATGTCCGCGTGCTGCTGATGGAGATCATGCGCATCCGCAAACGGCAGCTGTCTGAGCCGCACTTGCTGCCCGGCCAGCCACAGATGCAGTTATTGCAGTTTAAGCAACTGCTGCATCAACATTTCCATGAGCAACACGAGGTACAGGACTACGCCTCCCGCCTGCATATAACTCCGCGGCAGCTCAATGCGCTCACGCAGAAGCTGACCGGTAAAACAGCCGGCTCCCTCATCAAAGAGCGGGTGCTGCTGGAGGCGAAGCGATTGTTGTTTTTAAATGAGCTGACTGTAAAGGAGATTGGCTACCAGATCGGCTTTGAGGACCCCGCTTACTTTACGCGTTTCTTCAAAAAAAATACGGGCAAATCGCCGCAGCAGTTCCGCGAAACATCCCAGCCGGTATAAATGTACACGACAAACGCTCTTTTATCCATGGACAGCCTTCCCCATGAGCACTAGTTTTGTGTCTTCATTTGTTAAAACACACTCAACATGAAAGACAACAAACAGTTCGCGTTTCTCGTATTACGTATAGGTATTGGCGTATTATTCGTCGTTTTCGGTATACAGAAAATTATGGGAGGTCCTGCTATGTGGGAGTTCCTGGGCGGCACCCTGAAAATGGTTGGTATCAGCCGGTGGCCGGCTTTCTGGGGATTCATGGCTACGCTGGCGGAATTACTGGGAGGTCTTGCGCTTATTACCGGTTTTTTCATCCGGCCGGCAGGCATGGCATTGCTGCTCACCATGGTGATAGCCACTCTGTTTAAAATCAGCTCCGGCGCGCCTTTCGCGGATGTGGCGTTTCCGCTGTCGATGATCGTGGTATTTGCGGCCTGTATCCTGGGCAGTAAAAAACAGGCGGCCGCCTGATCATTTGGTTATTTGTTTATTGAAAGGCTGCCTGGCAAAACTTCTGATAAACAAATAACCAAATAACCAACTATCAGAATGGCACCAGCTTACCCTCCCTGAATATGGGCAGCACATTGGCGCCGTCAGGCGTGAGGCAGTAAGCAATATCTTTTTCCAGTCCGTATTTAGCGAGGCGTTGATAGTGGGAAGCCTGCTGCATATAGGCATAGATATCTCCCTTTGCCGTGTTGTACAGCGTTTCCGCGGCAATCGCAGCGTCACAGCCAACCTCAAAATGTTCACGGATGCGGCTTATCACGGCGCCGGCAAAGAGGGTGTCTTCCATATTGACACGGTCTTTCCAGGCGGCGCAACCGAGGATCACGTTTTGTCCCTGTGCGGCCAGGTAATCGCATACGGCGCTGATATTGGGAAAGGAACCGGTAACGATCTGGATGGCGTCTTTGGCCATGTGCAACAGTTTCGTTCCGTTGGTGGTAGTCAGCACCAGTGTTTTATTTTCGATGAACTCCCGGGGATATTCAAAAGGGGAGTTACCATGTACCAGTCCTTCTGCTACTCTGCCATCGCGCTCTCCGGCGGTAATCCCGTCTATAGCGCGGCCGATGTTCACACATTCTTCCACAGTAGCCACCGGTATTACGCTCGTTGCTCCATTGTACAGGGCGGTGCAGATGGTAGAGGTGGCGCGTAGTACATCGATGATGACCACGATACTGTTTTTTACATCATAGAGATGTAATAAAGCCGGAGATAAACATACTTCCAGGCTGGGTTTGTTACTAGTTGTCATTCAATTGCTTTTATGCATTAATCAAGGACTACTCTCCACTTTTCGCTCTCCGCGTAGTCCTTAATAACATCATTCCGGTGTTTCAGCAGGCGGGTCATGTATTTCCGGAGATAGAACCGTTCAAACATCCGCCCGAACCAACCGTAGGGGGTACCAAAATCCATGATATCGATCATTACGGTACCGTTACCTATTTCCCTGAAATGGTGCTCATGTTTCATATGGGTGAAATCACCTTCCGTCATTTCGTCGGTAAAATGTTCCCCTTCTTTCATGGCGATGATCTTCGTTGTCAGTTCCCGCATTTTGCCAATGTGTTTGGCGCGCCAGGTGACTGTTTCGTTCAAACGGATCAGACCATTGGTCCGGCCTTTGACGGCCTCTTCCTGCATGTGTGACATGCTGCGTTTATGCAGGGTAATACTCCGGCTCAGGTCATACACCCTCTCTAACGGTGCATGGATAACGGTAGTTAAATGAATAGTAGGCATAGATATGGCAATAAATAAGTTCTCGTCTCGCAAAGGCGCAAAGCAGCAAAGGCGCAAAGAAGAAACATAAGAAAAAGAGAACCAGGGCAAAGAACACTTTGTTCCTTTGTTGGCTGGTCAATCTCTTTAACTCCTTTGCGCCTTTGCTGCTTTGCGCCTTTGCGTGATGTTTTGCGTGCCTAAATTAATAACTTTCACCCGCTATTCCTAGCCCAGGAAAGGCACTTTCACCACTTTTGCTTTCAGGGCTTTGTCCCTTACGGCGATAAATATCTCACTGTCCAGGGCGGCATGGCTTGTATTCACATAGCCCAGACCGATAGCCTTGCCCAAAGAAGGGGATTGGGTGCCCGAGGTAACACGGCCGATCACATTCCCTGCGGCGTCTTTGATGTCATAGTCATGACGGGCGATGCCTTTGTCTACCATTTCAAAACCTACCAGTTTCCGGGAGATGCCTTCTGCTTTCTGTTTTTCGAAGATAGCGCGGGAAGGGAAGTCTTTCGTGAATTTGGTAATCCATCCGAGGCCCGCCTCCATGGGGGAGGTACGGTCGTCGATGTCGTTACCGTACAGGCAAAAGCCCATCTCCAGGCGAAGAGTGTCGCGGGCGCCCAGGCCAATGGGTTTCAGGCCTTTAGGACCGCCGGCAGCGAAGATGGCGTCCCAGATCTTGTCTGCTGCGCCGTCTTTGTCTTCGAAATAAATTTCGATGCCTCCCGCACCGGTATAGCCGGTAGCGCTGATCACCACGTTGGGAACACCTGCAAAAACGCCCTTGGCGAAGGTGTAATATTTCAGGTTGACGATATCTACTTCAGTCAGGGGCTGCAGGATGCTGGTGGCGTTAGGGCCCTGGATGGCCAGCAGGCAGGTTTTATCGGAAATATCATGCATTTCCACCCCTTTGGTATTGAACTGGCTGATCCAGTTCCAGTCTTTTTCAATATTGCTGGCATTTACCACCAGCATATACACGTTATTTTCTTCAATGCAATATACCAGCAGGTCATCCACCAGGCCGCCTTCGTTATTGGGCAGGGAGCTGTATTGGGCTTTGCCGGCAGTCAGTTTGGAGGCGTCGTTGGTAGTCACCCGTTGAATCAGGTCCAGCGCATTTTCACCTTTCAAAATAAACTCACCCATGTGGCTCACGTCAAACACACCGGCATTTGTACGTACCGCCTGGTGCTCATCATTGATACCTGTATAGGAGATTGGCATGTTGTAACCCGCAAAAGGAGCCATCTTGGCGCCCAATGCAATGTGCTTCTGTGTAAAAGGTGTGTTTTTCATACTTTGTTTTTAAAACGGGGCAAAAATAGGCATTTGCCTCTTATGAAAGATAAACCGCTCCCGGCGAATGACCGTTTTCAGACCAACATCATATTAAACATACTTGAAATGCAACGGGCGCTTAAAAAAGAACTTGCCTCCATTGCGCTATTAGCAGGGGGTAATTCGTAATTTTGCAGCAGACCCAAAAAAGATTGCGTGAAAAAGATAACCTGGCTGTTACCACTGGTATGTACTACCTTGTTCGTAGGTGCACAGAAAAAAAATGACCGGAAAACCCTGTCCAATCTGCAAACGCATGTCACCTACCTCTGCAGCGACAAGCTGGAAGGCCGCCAGACCGGCTGCCCCGGCGAACAACTGGCCGCTGCCTATCTTTCTTCCCAACTCGAACAAACAGGCGTCAGCCCCAAAGGGGACAACGGCTTCCTGCAAACCTTCACCATCCGCGAAGGCCGCGAACCGGACAACTGCACGCTGAACCTTAACCACCAAAAGCTGATTTCAGGCAAACAGTTCATCGCACTGCCTTTCAGCGCCGGTAAAAGCGCCCAAGGCGAAGTACTCCCCGCGGTCAATGAACCGGATAATATCTGGTTAATAAATGTTAAAGAAATAGAAGCCGACCCCAACAAAAGCAAGATGGAACTGTATCTCCGGGAAACGGAGGTAGCAGCTAAGTCCGGCGCTTCGGCCGTTATCTTCTACAACGGACAGGAAACACCGGCGGAAGTCAACAGCTGGCAAAAACAAGCTGTCAAACCCAGCAGCATCCCCGCCGTCTGGGTTAGCAACGACATCAGTAAAATACTCGGCAACGACGACGCCAACGCCTTCCAGATTGATATGAAAATCGCTTTCAAAGCGGTAAAAGTCACCGGTACCAATGTGATCGGCTATATCGACAACAAAGCGCCTAAAACAGTGATCATCGGAGCACATTACGACCATCTCGGCAAAAGCGAAAACAATACCGTCTACCCCGGCGCCGATGACAACGCCAGCGGTACCGCCGCCCTGCTGGAACTGGCGCGCCTGCTCAAGTCCGCCCGCCTTAAAAACCATAACATCGTTATCATCGCTTTCTCCGGCAAGGAAGAAGGGCTCGCCGGCTCCGCCTGGTTCACGGCCCACAGCGAAGGCATCGACCTCTCGCAGGTGAACTATATGATCAACCTGGACATCATCGGTGACCTCGATGCTACCAGAGGCGTACAGATCGGCGGCATCAGCTCCTCCGCCGGATGGCCCGGCATCATCGGCAGCGTAGCCGCCAAAGACACCAAAGTCGTTTACGACTCCACCGGCGCCGGCACCTCAGACCACCTTTCCTTTTATAAAAAGAACATCCCTGTTCTTTACTTCTACACCAACGCCCATAAAGGCACCCCAGAGCCCGGCGACAAACCGGACAAACTCAACTACGACGGCACGCTCACCGTCCTCAAACTGGTGTACGATATCATCGGCAAAACAGACAATATGGAAAAGCTGGCGTTCAACGCAGCTACCGCCAGAAAATAAATCCCACCGCTCACATCGTTTTACATGAGCAGGAATGAGTTACATTTACACGAATTTTATAAATTCGCAGATTGCATCGCGTGCATACGCCTGCATTATTTGTTATTCATTCAACGCATCCCTGTAAATGGACGAAAAACTGGCCCTCGTATACCGGTATTTCCAGCTGCTTGAAAATTTTTCAGCAGATCCGACCGAGTTTGCCAATATCTTTCATCCGGGCGTTATTCAGACAGAATATCCCAACCAGTTGTCAGCCGAAGTCAAACAAAGGAATTTTGAACTCATGCTGGACAGTATGGCCACCAATAAACTGATCCTGAAATCTCAGCATTACAGCGTGCTGAAAGCCGTACAGAATGGCAATACCCTCGTAGTAGAAGCCAACTGGACCGGGGAGATAGGCGTGGATGCAGGCAAATACAGAAGGGGACAGGTGATGAAAGCTTTCATCTGCACCGTCATCGAATTCCGCGAAGGAAAAATATACCGGCAGCGCAATTACGGCTGCTATGAACATTAAAGCCAGTTATCATGAAAATATTATTATCCGTACTGACCGCCGCCGCCAGCCTGCTCTTTGCGTGTAACCCTACCCGTAATGACCACCAGGTGAATAAAGATGCCTATGATGTGATCACCGAGAAAAGTTACGTATACCGGGAATTCAAACCCGCTGCCAGCCCGGAGATGGACTCGGCGCTGCGGCTACGCAAAGAAATCACCGACTACCTCGATCAGCAGGGCTTTAAACCACACATCGCCGGTAAGGACAGCCTCCTGTTCCACCGGGCCAACGGCCTCGAGGTAATGATAGAGATGCCTGCCCCGCAGGACGTATGGTCTATGAATACCATCATCGTATTCGATCCGGTGAAAAACCCGTTATTCGTAAATTTACACAAGGGCACCGCCCAGGTTGAAAACTATATTAAAGCAAAATAATCCGTTAGCAGTTTGCCAGTAGTACAGAACATCAGGTTAACCGTAGACGCGGTCGTATTCGGATACATCCCAAGGGAGGGCATCGTTGTGTTGTTGATCAAACGCACTATAGACCCGTACCTGCACAGCTGGGCGCTGCCCGGCGGATTCGTGCTGGACGATGAGTCCCTCGAAACGGCCGTCACCCGCGAACTGCTGACCGAAGCCGGCGTGAATATCAATTACCTCGAGCAACTGTACACGTTCGGCCTGCCCGGCCGCGACCCCAGAGGAAGAGTGGTGTCCGTCGCCTACTTCGGCCTTGTAAACCCTACCAATTTTAAACTCGCCGCCAGCTCCGACGCGGAAGACGCCTCCTGGTTCAATATCAAGGACCTGCCGTCTCTCGCCTTCGACCACGCCACCATTATCGACGTGGCCGTACAAAGGCTCCGCAATAAAATCCGTTATGAACCCATCGGCTTCGAACTGCTGGATAAGAAATTTCCCATCGCCGACCTGGAAAAACTATATGAAACACTGCTGGACCGGCCCATCGACCGCCGGAACTTCCAGAAAAAAATAAATCACCTCGGCATCCTGATCGCCCACAACGAAAAACAAAAACAAGTGTCACAGGGGCGCCCCGCCAAACTTTTCAGCTTCAATGAAGAACAGTATTTTAAACTGAAGAAAGAAGGAATGGCGTTCGAGATTTAGGGATTTAGGGATTTGGGGATTTGGGGATTTAGGGATTTTTTGATTTTCGGTTTTTTGATTCCGGGAAGCACATGATAACTTGGAGTTGCTGAACCTATTGCAGGAGACATCCACAAATCTGCCGGCCTGCAAATAGCCCATGCGTCGCTAAAGGAACTATTACATCCAACCGCAAAAACAACATGTTTACCGGCACCACATGATGATCAACCTATAAAATCAGAAAAGGGAATAAGAACAAAAAATCGACAGTCTATTTAATAAATTATAAATCAATCAGTTAAGATATTTTGTGTATTTTTTACAAAAATATTTTGCTGATATTATTTCTCTTTATATATTTGTGTAACAAATACACAAAATAGCTCGGATATGCAAACAACAAAGCCCACAGGAGTTATTATAGCCCGGTTTCAGACACCTTCCCTCCACGAAGGTCACCTGGAGCTGATCCGGCAGGTGAAAATGAAACACAACCGCGTACTGATCATCCTCGGCGTCAGCCCCGTAAAAGGCAGCCGCAAAAATCCGCTGGACTACTACACCCGCGAGCGTATGATCAAACAACAGTTCCCCGAAATCATTATTCTCCCCCTGAGCGATCAGAAATACGATACCGTCTGGTCCAAAAAGCTGGATGAACTGCTGCACAACAACTTTCCGCACGAAACCTTCGTTCTCTACGGCAGCCGCGACAGCTTCATGGGCACCTATTCCGGCCGTTACCCCACAGAAGCGCTGCCACCGGTGAAAGATTACAACGCTACCGCCATGCGCGAAGCCCTGTCAGATAAAGTGTTTGACACCGAAGAGTTCCGCGCCGGCATCATCTATAACACCTACAACCTGTTCCCGGCCGTGTATGCCACCGTAGACATCGCATTGTTCAGAAACAACAGGCAACAACTGCTGGTAGGCCGCAAACCCAATGAAAACAACTGGCGGCTGCCCGGCGGATTCTCCGACCCCACCGACGAATGCTTCGAAACAGCCGCCGCAAGAGAACTCCGGGAAGAATGCGGCAGCGTGGAAACCAGCGCCATGGAATATCTGGCCTCTGTAAGAATAGACGACTGGCGCTACCGCTCCGAAACAAATAAAATCATCACCACCTTATTCGCCACAGACCTGCTCTACGGCGAGCCCGCAGCAGGAGACGACCTGGCGGAAGTACGGTGGATAACAGTAACGGATATACCCGAACTGATCAGAAAACAAGAACTCGCTGACACACACCTCCCGTTGTTTCAACGCCTGGTTGATAAATATGCTAAATAAGAAGAACTAAAAACTTACTGCTATGACAAAGGAAAATCTCATCCTCCTCGCTGATGCTTACAAATATTCCCACCATAAATTATACATCCCCGGAACACAACATATCTACTCCTACCTGGAAAGCCGCGGTGGCAAATTCGATGAAACCGTGTTCTATGGCTTGCAGTACTTCCTCAAAGAATACCTCGAAGGCGCGGTCTTCACCAAAGAAAAACTGGATGAAGCAGCCATTACCCTGAAAGAAGTATTCGGCCGCGACGATGTATTTGACCGCAGCCGCTTTGAATACATCATCCGTAAACACGGCGGTAAATTGCCGGTGCGCATCAAAGCAGTCCCGGAAGGAACGGTGGTGCCTGTACGAAATGTACTCATGACCATCGAAAACACCGACCCTGAATGCTACTGGCTCACCAACTTCCTCGAAACACTGCTGATGCAGGTGTGGTACCCCTGCACGGTAGCCTCCCTCTCCAGGGAAATCAAAAAAGTAGTGAAACGCTACTACGACGATACGGCCAGCGCCGCCGCCTTTGCGGGCATCGACTTTGTCCTCAACGATTTCGGTTTCCGGGGCGCCAGCTCCGTAGAAAGCGCCGGCATCGGCGGAAGCGCCCACCTGGTCAACTTCTCCGGCAGCGACACCATCGCTGCGTCCATCTTTGCCAAACGGTATTACAACGCCGCTACCGCACCAGGCCTGTCCATCCCCGCTACGGAACACTCTATCGTCACCATGCTGGGAGAACCGGGAGAACCGGACATCTTCAAACATGTGCTCAACACCTTCCCCACCGGCACCATCGCCTGCGTATCTGACTCCTACAATATTTTCCGCGCCTGTGAAGAATACTGGGGCACTGAACTGAAAGAACAGATCCTCAGCAGACAAGGCACCCTCGTCATCCGCCCCGACAGCGGCGATCCTGTACAAACCCTGCTGCGGGTGTTCGATATCCTCATGAACAAATTCGGCTTCACCATCAACGAAAAAGGCTACAAAGTATTACCCCCGCAGGTCCGCGTGATACAAGGCGACGGCATCAGCTACTCTTCCATCCCCGGTATCTTTGAAGCACTAAAAAAAGCCGGTATCAGCGCCGAAAACCTCGTGCTTGGCATGGGCGGCGCACTGCTCCAGCGCGTTAACCGCGACACCCAGGAGTTTGCCCTGAAATGCTCCTACGCAGAAGTCAACGGCAAAAGCATCAACGTACAGAAAATGCCGGTGGAAATGGACGCCAACGGTCAATTGCAAACCTCCTTCAAGAAATCCAAAGCCGGCAAACTGAAACTGGTCAAAGAAAACGGTGCCTTCAAAACCCTCGGCGCCAACGAAGCGCCCGAACTGGACGACCTGCTCGAAACTGTTTTCGAAAACGGGACCGTCACCAAAACATGGTCTTTCGACACCGTCCGCCAGGCAGCCGCTTTATAATATCACTTTTATTTCCTCCAGTAAAGGTTACCCCCATTTCATCGCCCGGGACTCAGCCCCCGGGCTTTTTTCCGGAAATCTGTTAACTTCACCGTATGTACCTGCTCATACCCGGACGCCACCACCTGTTGACCGACTTTCAGTTCAAATACCTGAACCGTCTGATCAAATGCAGCCTGGAAGGCGAAAAAGACGTATATGGACAACCGTTGGACATCACGCCCGTAGCGGGCGTCATCTTCGCTGTCACCTCTGCCAACCACCTCGGCACCAAACGCAACCCGGTACCTTTCTACCTGCGTGCCATGGTGATACAGGAATTCTCCAACTCGCTCGACGTGCCCGCCTATGTGTATGGCATCGACGACGTGGGCGTGATCCACGACTTCGCGGAATATACCATCAAAACCATCCGGCATTCCAGTGAAGGCGCCCATAACCTCACCCCGCAAAACACGGTGGTCATCTGCTCCACCAGCGTTCGCGAGATGTACCTGAAACAGGGCTTCCGTATCCTGACAGCAGAATGGGACCCGGCAGCCAACCGGTTCACACAGCCCATGCCCTGGGACCTTGTGAACCTCATCGCACAAACCAGCGACTGGCGCAAACACCCCACCGTACTTGAACAGGTGCATCCGGCGGCATTTAAAATATGGTCACTGTATGGGGTGGGAGAGAAAGTACAACAGATCCTGAAAGACCCTATTATCGGGGCCGACGGCGATCTCACCGCTACCCGGGATTACAACGTATACGTAAAACAGATGGACGATATCGCGGCGCTGAAATACCGCGAAACCGCCCCGTACATACAACCCGGCAACATCGGCGACATCGGCTGCGCCACAGGCTCCTGGATTAAGATAGCCTGTGAAGACGATCGCCTGCATGAATGCGATTTCTATGGCATAGAAGTGTCGCGGCACCTCTATGATATCTGCCTGCAACGCAAACACAACGGCGAGTTCGCCAACCCCTCCGTATTTTTTGCCCAGAAAAACGCGGTCACCAGCCTCGTGTTTGAACCAGGCAGCATGAACACCATCCACACGTCTTCTTTAACACACGAAATAGAATCTTACGGCAGCAGACAAGACCTGCTGGCGTTTATCCAAAACCGTTACCAGGAACTGGTGCCCGGCGGCGTATGGATCAACCGCGACGTGGTAGGCCCTGAAAACAGGACCGAGACCGTACTCCTGTGGCTCAACGAAACAGATGGCGCCAACGACCTGCCCATGCCGGAAAACCCTACCACACAGACTTTAGCGGCATGGCTCGGAAAACTGTCCACCAAAGCGCTGTTCCGGCGCTTTGCACAGGACTTCCGTCATGAAGAAGGTTACCAGCTGCCACACCAGTGGGTCACTATCGGCGGCACCACCTACTGTCAACTTTCTATGCAGGACGCCTGCGAATTCCTGTTCAAAAAAGACTATCACGACAACTGGCTCAGCGAAATGCACGAGACCTTCTGCTTCTGGAATTACGATGACTGGAAACAGGCGCTGGAAGCGGCTGGCCTGCGACTGGACAACCTGTCGCATACCTACCGCAACGAATGGATTGTGAAGAACAGGCTGGAAGGGAAGACACAACTGCTCCGCATTAATGGGAACGGCCAGCCGGAACCGATGCCGTTTCCGGCTTCCCACCTGTTATTACTGGCACGTAAATAGACTCCGTACTTTCCTTAGACCATATCTCCAGCTTATTGTCGAGCATCACCGGTACCAGTAACTGGTCCCGTTTGCCCAGCGCAATATCAGCAGGAGAGCGTCTTACCAATATGTCGAAGGTGCTTCCGCTATTCAGATCATAAACATGCAACTGACCTCCCCCGAATTGCGCATCCACCGGTATCCAGTTAGACAAGCAAAGATGGCTGGCATCCAACTGAACAATCCCGTCGAACAAGCCGGTAGGGGAGTTCTTTACCGGCTGAAAAGCATCTCCGCTCACCTTTAGCCGGCGGTGCCAGAGCTGTCCCTTCCCGTTCATATCGGGCCCCATGGAACATACGTACAACTCGTCAGTGGCTTTATCATACACTACGCCATTGGCTGTGACGATGTTTCCAAGCTGCTGTAAAGCCGCAGTATGCCGATTGACCAGCCATACATCTCCTTTAAAGGAATCCGTCATCACCAACTGGCTGTCATTCACCGGGGTAATATCATTCAGCACACCGGCTTTGCCTTCCAGGTTAAGATCAAACACTTTTTGCCGGCTGTTAATATCATATCCTTTGAGATGATCGATATCCGTCACATACAGGGTACTGCCAACAATGGTGAGGCCTTTGGGAGCGTTCAGGGTATCGTCGAAATAGCGGGGAGACTGCACTTTATCTTTTCTGATAAAGGCGATGGAGCCGTCGCCATCTTTGGCAGCGGGTTCCAGTTTCACACCGATCTGCGATACGAAGTAGCCATCTTTCCAGGCAACTACGCTCTCAGGCGTTACCAACCCGGTAACAGTCCTTTTTACGAAAGGCGGATTTCGTTGTGCAAAAGCAGCCGTAGCAACCAGCATGCCGGCCAGTAACAGGGAAATGGATCTGTTCATGAGAATAGTTTATATACAAAAATAAATGTATATCCTGCACCCTCAATTGTATCCAACAAAGCATTATTTGTGAATATCAAAGTACCGGAAAAAAGAAGACCGGAGTATGAATACTCCGGCCACTACCTAAACCTACAACTGTTACACTGTTAGTAACATATCTTGAATTAGTTATTGTGAATTTCATTCAGGGGAACTTCTTCGTAGGAAGCTACCATCCGTTGTCTGATATAACGTTTGGTAGACAGTTTGCCCCATCCGAATCTGGCCATGATCTTATCAACCACCATGTATACCACCGGCACCACAATGAGGGTGAGGAACATGGAGCTGATCAGACCGCCGATGATCACCCACGCCAGACCGTTTTTGGTAGAAGCCACCCCACCGGTAGCCAACGCAATCGGCAACATACCGATCACCATCGCAATGGTGGTCATAAGGATCGGCCTCAAACGCGCGTTATTGGCATGTATCAGCGCATGATAGGTATCCTGTCCCTGTTCTTTCATCTGGTTGGTAAAGTCCACCAGGATGATCGCGTTCTTCGCCACCAGACCGATCAGCATGATCATACCCAGGATGGTGAAGATATTCAGCGTGTTATTGGTCAGCGCCAGTGCCAGCAGGGCACCGATGATCGCCAGCGGAATGGAGAACAGTACCACAAACGGGTAGATGTAGTTGTCATACAGCGCCACCATGATCAGGTATACCATTACAATGGAGATCAGCAACGCCGCGCCCAGTGTACCGAAGGAGTCGCCCTGGTTTTCAGCGTCACCGCCGAATACGAAGTTGATGCCTGTCGGTTTTTCCATTTTCGCCAGTTTGGCGGCAAACTCCTGCGTCACTGTACCGGAAGGACGTCCCATTACCTGTGACTGTACAGACACGGAGGTATTTTTGTCCCTTCTTTCCAGGTGGCTGGGGCCGGAGCCTTCTGTCACCGCAGCAAACTGCGACAGTTTGATCAGCTGGCCTTTGTCGTTCACAAACTGGATGTTGGCCACATCCTGGATGTTCCTCTTCTTAAAGTCGTCAAAACGGATGTTGATATCATATTCATAATCACCCTGGCGGAACTTCACTTTGGAGTCGTCTGCCGTACCGCTGAAAGCTGTCTGCATGGTGCCGCCTACCATATCGAGGGTGAGGCCCAGTGCCGCCATCTTATCGCGGTCCACCTGCACGTTGATTTCCGGGTTACCTTCTTCCACAGACAGTTTCACTTCACTGGTACCGCTGATGGTTTTCAGGGTGTCCATCGCTTTTTTTGCGAAGTTCATCACGCTGTCCATTTCACTGCCCATTACCACCAGTTCCACCGGTGCTCTTTCTGCTGTACCCATGATGCTCACGTCGGTCGTTTTCACTTTCACACCGGGCAGGAGGGCTTTGAGTTCTTTCTTCACTTTGGCCGCGTAGATATCGGAGCTTTCGGAACGTTTTTCCAACGGCACCATGATCACCGTGATCTCAGATTTATAGGCGGTGGACTGGGAGGTACCGAAACCGTCCTCGCTGGTCTGACCTACGGTGGTGATCATTCTTTCCACTTCCGCTTTTTTATTGAGATATTGTTCAGCGGTGCGGGTAGCCTGGTTGGACTGCTGTACAGACGCATCTTTCGGCATTTCCAGCATCACGATAAACTGACCGCGGTCACCTTTCGGGATAAACTCACCTCCGATGTATCCTTTGCCGATCAGCATGAAAGAAGCGAACAGCAGGCCTACAGAAGCGATCAGGGTAATCGCTTTATGTACCAGCGCCCATCTGAGGATACCGGTCATCCATTGGGTAAAGCGCTGCAATTGTTTTTCAAACCACAGGATGAATTTCTCGAAGATATTTTTTCCGGTGATGTGCTCCAGTTTACCGAAACGGGAAGACAGCAGCGGCACGATCATAAAAGAAGATAACAAGCTGAGCATCGTAGAGATCATCACCACCACGCAGAACTCACGCAGGATCTTGGACACCAGTTCATTGGTGAGAGAGATCGGCAGGAACACCACCACAATTACCAGCGTAATGGAGGTAACGGTAAAGCCTATCTCTTTTACACCATCAAACGCAGCACGAACACGGTTCTTACCCATCTCCATGTGACGGTAAATATTTTCCAGCACCACAATGGCGTCATCCACCAGGATACCTACCACCAGCGACAGCCCCAGCAGGGACATGAGGTTGAGGGAGAAGCCCATCAGTTTCATGCCAATGAAGGTAGCGATCAGGGAAGCCGGGATGGAGATCATGACGAAGATGGCGCTACGGATACTGTGCAGGAACAGCAGCATCACCACTGCCACGAGGATCACCGCGAGGATCAGGTCATGTATTACAGAGTCTGCGGATTCCAGCGTAAAGTCGGAGGAGTCGTTGGCCACGAGTATTTTCAGGTCGTTGGCAGCATAGTCTTTTTCCACCTGGGCAATGGCCTTTTTCATTTCCTCACTCACCGTTACCGCGTTGGCATCGGTTTGTTTCTGGACCTGGAGGGCGATCGCGTTTACGCCGTCCACACGGGCGATACGTTCAGCGTCTTTCTGGGCGTCCTGTACGTCGGCTACGTCCTGCAGACGGATCTGCGTACCTTCTGCGGTGGTTTTCAGCACGAGGTTACGCAGCTGGTCCACGTTTTTATATTTACCGGCCAGACGGATCAGGATCTGATCATTGGCTGTTTTTACTTTACCGGTAGGGAAGTCCATATTGGCATTGGTAACCGCCTGGCGTATCTGCAGGATAGACATGTTGTACGCCTGCAGTTTGGCAGGATCTACGTTCACCTGTATTTCACGTTCCTGGCCGCCGATCAGCGACACCTGTGCTACGCCCGGCAGGCGGGACAGCAGGGGTTGCAATTTTTTATCCACCAGGTCATAGAACTTTTTATCGTCCATTTTAGCGGTGGCGGACAAGGTCATGATCGGCAGGTCATCGAGCGAAAATTTATTGAGGGATGGTGGTTTGGCATCGCCCGGAAGGTCGGCCAGGATGGCGTTTACTTTACGTTGTGCGTCCTGGAGCGCGATATCCACGTTGGCATCGTTATTCAGCTCGACGGTGATCACGGAAAGGCTTTCAGAAGATTTGGAGGTGATCTTCTTGATCTTTTCCATGGAAGCGATCGCGTCTTCTATTTTTTTCGTGATGGTACTTTCCACTTCGTTGGGTGAAGCACCGGGATATATCGTCGCAATGGTGACGATAGGGGAGCTGAACTTGGGCAGCAGCTCATAGTTCAGCGATTTATAGCTCATAACGCCCAGCAGGGTGAGGATGGTGAACACCACCACTACGATCGTGGGCCTTTTTATGGAAACTTCAGTAATCTTCATGTTGCAAGAATTGGTTCACGCTTATTTATTGCCACCCTGTACTACTACTGGTGTACCATCTGTGAGGTTGATCTGGCCGCTGGTGATCACGGTGTCGCCTTCGTTGAGGCCTCCCCGTATTTCCACCTGGTCGCCGATGATCTGGCCGGCGATCACTTTGCGTTTTTTAGCCACCTTACCTTCCATCACATATATTTCGTTGCTGCTTACGCCACCGACAAAGGCTGTGCGGGCGATGAACATGGTTTTGGCGGCAGTAGGCGCTTCGAAGTGTGCGGTGCCGTACATGCCGGCTTTCAGTTCTTTGCCGCTTACATTGCCCACTTCCATTTCAACGGGGTAGTTGAGGGAGTTGTCGCCCTTAGCAGCGATGAAGGTAATGGTACCTTCGTAGCTGGCTTCAGGGAACACGTTGGAAGTGACTTTCACTTTCTGTCCTTTTTTCAGGGTGACAACCTGTGATTCCGGTACGGCCACGGCCAGTTTCAGCCTGGACACGTCCACGATGTCAAACATTTTGGTACCGGGGGAGAGGTAAGCACCCTGTTCCACATACTTCTTATTGATAACGCCGGAGATAGGCGCTTTCACGTAAGTATCGCTCACGCGGCGGCCGGCGGCTTCATAGTTGCTTTTAGCGATGTCGTACTGCAACTTCACATCGTCTACCTGTTTCTGGGTAACACCACCGGTTTTGAAAGCGGCTTCATATCTTTCTTTGTCCACTCGCAGCTGATCGAGATTGGCTTTTGCAGCGGAGAGATCGGTGCTTACGATCTGGCCGTCGATGTAGGCGATGGCCTGGCCTTGTTTTACCACGCTGCCTTCATCTACCAACAGGCGGGTAATACGGCCGGAGGTTTCGGCGAGGTAAGACAGTTCGCGGATAGGTGCGAAGTTACCATTGGCCAGGAAGCCCTGGGAAAAATCGTTGGTGGATACCCGTTGTATCAGTACCGGCACGTCGCCGCTGTTGCTTTCTTTTACAAATGCTGTTTTAGCTTCATTGGCTTTTTTATTGGCGTTAAGCTTCCACATGATCAGCACCACTGCACCTACTGTTACCAAGCCCCAGATAATAAACTTTTTCATCTGCAATAATTTGTGTGTTTATATCCGCCACAGTTGCGGTCTATCGTTTTGTTCTTTAGTGTTAGTTGTTAGTCAGCAGTTCTTTCAGGCTGCCTTTGCTTTTGATAATGTCCAGTTCAGCCATTTTATATTGAAGCAGTGCTTCGTTGTAGCTGTTCTGCGCATCTGCGAGCGATGTTTCTGCGTTGAGCAGGTCTGTCAGGCTGGCGAGACCAAGTTTGTAGTTATTCTGGGTAGAATAGTACACTTCGTTGGCCAGGTCTACGTTCTCTTTCTGGGTGTGGATGGTAGACAAGTTGGTGCGTACCTGCAGTTTGGCGTTTTCGTAGTCTGCGTTCAGGTTGAGCGCTATCTCCTCTTTCTGTTTGGACAGCTGTCGCAGGGTAACGTTTGCCTGGCTGACTTTAGAGCGGCGGCCGAAACCGTCGAAGATGGGGATGTGCAGCGACAGACCTACGGCGGCGGCGCCATACCAGAAGGTGGAGTTGGCAGGATCGCTTTTAGAGAATGCCCATTGCTGGCTCATACCGTTGTAGGAATAACGGCCGAAGAGCGACAGGGTAGGGTAGTACTCTGCGAGATAGGCTTTCTTCTGGAACTCCTGCAGCTGTTCCTGTTTTTTGATGAGTTTGAATTCTGTTCTGTCTTCCAGGTTCATATCGTCGTATTGCAATACGCCGGCGGCTTTTGTTTCGATCTCTTTGAGCGAGGCGCGCGGGATGGTAAAGCTGGACTGCATCGGCATACCCAACTGGCGTTTCAGGTTGTTGGCCTGGGTAGCTGCGTTGTTGAGCAACTGGGTGCGTTGGGTTTTGTAGTTGGTCAGGTTCACCTTGATACGGTCCAGGTCAATTTTTTTGGCGAGGCCGTTCTCATATTGTGACTGTGTGGCGTTCACCAGCTGGGTCAGCTTTTCAATGTTGCTGTTCACCGTCACGATTTTTTCCTGTAATACCAGTAGCTGGTAGTAAAGACCGGAAACGTTGTAGATCACGTCTTCCGTGGATTTCTGCGTTTGCAGGGTATAATATTCTTCGCCGGCTTTAGCAGCTTTCAGGCCGGTGAACACTGCCTGGTTAAAGATTTGCTGGTTCAGTTCCGCACCTACACTGGCGGTATACTGGGTACCGAAGGTGATGGTCACAGAGCTGTCCGGTTTACCGATCACGGTTCCCGGAAGGAGGGACTGCGCCAGTTTAAGGTTATCTGTGTAGTTAGCGTTACCATTGATTTGGGGAAGGGCTTGTGAGCGTACTTCCTGTGTTTTGAACTTACCCATTTCCTCTTCCATTTTTGTTCTGGAGAGTTGCTGGTTGTTATTCAGTGCAAACTTCAGCGCTTCCTGAAGTGTCAGTGGCGCCTGAGCGTAGGCATGCAATCCCCCTATCCCCAGTAAGAGGATAAGCGTTAACTTTAATCGCTTCATACGTTAATAGTTATTCTTCTTCTTTGATTTGCAGGTACTGGTTTACCAGCTTATGTCCTTTGATAGTGGCAATACCCAGTATAAAATGTGCGGTGACTTGTTCCATCACAGCTGGCATATCGAATGTGTCCGGTGGGTACTGAAGTTGATCGAAGGCCGCGTCCAGCTGCAGCTGCCGCATGCGTGCTATCACATTCAGATCGAGATTGTGCCGGTACAGACCTTCCGTCATTCCTCTTTTCAGGTTTTCCGTAATGCCGTACAGGATACAGTCCCGCTGGAAATTCTCAATATTTTTCCAGGTGTCCGGATGATATTTTTGCAGTTCAAACAACATGACCGGGTTAAGCGATCTGGCCATATTGATCGTGTATTTCATGTTGCGGACCAGTTCATCGATGGCATTTTCCGCGGTGGTGTGTGTTTCCTTAAAAAAGGCGCTGTGCCCGTCCAGCAGCTGTTGCATGCCTTCGTCGATCAGCGATTGTTTATCGGAAAAGTGTTCATACACCGTTTTTTTTGACATACCGCAATCGCGGGCGATGTCAAACATGGTTACTCCTTTCACTCCGTATACACGGAACAGCTTTAACGCTACTTCTTTGATTCTTTCCCTCGCAGCCATGATCTTTTCTCTTTATCCCTTCATCCCTTTAATGAAAAAGTCTACCAACAATTTCTGTTTCTCTATCACCAGTTCAAATGTTTCTTCATCCAGTTCCTCATCGTTGGAAAAGTGGTCCGGTACGGAAAACCGGAGGCCAACAAGTGATTGTACCAGCAAATCCGCCGTTTGTGCCGGGTTATCCACCTTAAATTCACCGGAAGCAACGCCCGCTTTGATCACTTCTGTTGTCAGCCCTATTTCGATCTGTTTGGCCCGTTTCACCCCTTCCTGGAAAACGGAAGGACCATCTTTCTGTATTTTAAAGATCTCCAGCCGGCAGAATTTACTGATGAATCCTTTTTTAACATCGATGATGTTATGCAAAGCTGCTGCGGCAGAGGTAATGTTGGTGGTGACCTTCTCCATTTCTGCGAAATAGGCCTCCGCTATTTTCTCCAGCACTGCTAAGTGCATGGCTTTTTTATCCGGAAAATAATAATACAGGGACGCCTTGGAACAATGAAGATCATCAGCGATCTCATTCATCGTGGTCTTACCTGCGCCATAATGAGTAAAACGCTTCAGAGCCGCCTCAAGGATCTTATCCCTCATTTCGTCTTTGTTCTCTGTATGCATTAACTTTTTGACTTTTTTAGTTTCAAGGTCAAAATTAGGAAGTTTTTTCAATATAGTAGTGGCTGTTGACGTTTTAACAGGCATTTAACTTTTTGATGACAAAAGTCAAAAAGTCAACTTTGGCGGACAGGATTTTAACTGATGCACCTGATTCGGAGAGATGCGAGCGGAGAGAGGAGCTGTTTGCCAGCAGGCATCTGAAGGGATTTGAGGGCGTTTTAAAAAAGTCAAACTTATCATGTTTCAATGAATAGCCCCCGGCGATGACCGCCTGTTACCAGGCACTTATTCACAAGCTGTTTTTTTGCCCTTCGGGCGATGATCAGGTTTTGCCCCGACTATTACCGTACATGAAAACCCTGCGGTCTATTTAAGTTTTCCAGGCCAACACCTGTTATAATCAATCTTATTGCTGAAAAACAGGCTGAAACACACGGCAGTCCGGGGCTTTAGCCCCGAAAAAAAAGGGGGCCGGCCATTCCGGCCAGCCCCTTTAAGCTTATAAACAAAATAATTAAATGATAAAATAATCAAATAACCAAATAACCAAATGCTACTATTTCAGTTTTTCCAGTGCTGCTTTCAGTTTTTCAAACATCTCAGGGATTTCCTGTTTCACGCAGGTACCTACGCTGAGGCGGTACCATGGTGAGTTTTTAGCGGCGCCGAAGGCGTAGAAAGGCACCAGTGCCAGTTTCGCTTCGTTGAGGATGTAAGAGGTAACAGCTGCCTGGTCTTGCAGCACGGTGCCGTCGGCTGCCGTTTTGCCAGCGAGGTCCAGTTTAACGGTGAGGTAGATGGCCGCCTGCGGGGCGATGGCTTCTACCGGGTGACCGGCTTTTTTCAGGGCGTCGAAGCCTTCGTAGATTTTCACCAGTCGCTCTTCGATCTCTCCTTTGAAATGCTGGAGGTATTTATCCACATTCTCTTTCTGTACGAGGTAGCGGGCAGCTGCCTTTTGCTCTGCCATCGGGCTCCAGGCGCCAACGTGGGAGAGGATGGCTTTCATTTTGCCGATCACGTGGGCAGGACCAAGGGCCCAGCCAACTCTCACACCGGTAGCTGCAAAAGCCTTACTCATACCGTCGATGAAGATGGTGTATTCTTTCAGTTCAGGACGCAGCTGAACAGGGTTGTAGTGATGTGTTTCGCCGAAGGTAAGCACCCAGTACATCTGGTCAAACATGATATAGAGCGGCTTTTCGTTGGCACCCCTGCTTTTGTTTTCGGCGATTACCAGGTCGCAGATCTCTTCCAGCTGTTGCTTATGAAAGGCGGTACCGGTAGGGTTCTGCGGAGAGCACAGCGCCAGGAGGGTAGCCCCTTTCAGCAGCGGCTTCAGTTCAGCAGCAGTCGGCATAAAGTCGTTTTCCGCCTTGGTTTCCAGTACCACGTGTTCCGCTTCGAGGAAGTGGGTATAGTGGTTGTTGTTCCAGGAAGGAGTAGCATAGACTATTTTCTCGCCCCGGTCAACGATCGTGCGGAAAGTAGCATAGATAATGGGGCGGCCGCCGCAGGAGATCACGATTTCTTTGGCCGGATCGTAAGTCAGTCCCTCACGCTCTGCTATAAAATCACCTACCGCTTTTCTCAGCTCAGCGATACCGTCAGCCGGCGGATAGTTGGTCAGGTGTTCCTTATAGGCAGTTATGATTTCCTGTTCAAATTCAACCGGGATAGGGAACACCTTCGGGTCAAAATCGCCGATGGTGAAGTTGTAGATCTTCTCGCCCTTGGCCTGTTTCTCCTTGACTTCAGCTGCTAACTTGATGATTTCTGATCCAATCAATGTTTCGGCTAAATGAGACAGTTTCATAACCTGCTATTTTTTGTTGGTTTTAGAATATTTTTTCAGCGCGGCAAAAGTAACCGATTTGAAGACAATTTAAAAGAAAAGCAGTATTCTTTTTACAATCGTTAATAATAGTGCCAAATTATTATTTTCTGTCTAAGCAAACTGCCGTAATCCTGCTTTTTGTATAGTATTATGTTATTTTTAAATGTGATTTTCTTTCGCTTCAGCCTGTGTAAAACCGCTTATATTTAGTGTATAAGATGTGATCAATTTAAGGGGAATAACAAAACTTTCTATCTTTGTTTACAGTACATTTACACCTTTTATCAGGGATGTGCCATGTAAACGGACAGACAGGAGGGCATCACTCCCCGGCAACTAAGAATGACAAGCAAACTAATATAGACCATGAAATTTATTGTTTCTTCCTCTACTTTATTAAAACAATTACAACAGATCAGCGGTGTTATCAATTCCAATACAGTATTACCGATACTGGAGGATTTCCTGTTCCTGATTGATAAAAATGAGCTGACCGTAGTTGCAACTGATCTCGAAACCGTTATGCGGGTGAAGCTGGAGGTGGAAGCCAAAGAAAACGGACGGATCTGTATCCCGGCTAAAATTCTGATGGACTCCCTGAAAAATTTGCCCGACCAACCGCTGACTTTCCACATTGACCTGAACTCCTACGCGGTAGAAATCACTTCGGACAATGGTAAGTACAAGGTGATGGGAGAAAATCCGGAAAACTTCCCCAAAGAACCCGCTGCTGACGACACTACGTCCTTCACCATGAGCTCTACGGCGCTGGTGACAGCCATCAACAAAACGCTCTTTGCCGTTAGCAACGACGATCTCCGCCCGGCCATGACCGGCGTGTTCTTCGAACTCGGCACGGAAAGCCTCACCTTTGTGGCTACAGATGCCCACCGGCTGGTGAAGTATGTAAGAACAGACGCGAAATGTCCGCAGGCTGATACGTTCATCGTGCCTAAAAAACCGCTGAACCTGCTGAAATCCGCCCTGCCGGACAACGAGTCTGAAATCAAAGTGTCCTACAGCCAAAACCACTTTTTCGTGCAGCATGAAGGCGCCCAGATGATCTGCCGCCTCATCGATGCCCGTTTCCCTGACTATAAGGTGGTAATCCCTAAGGACAACCCTTACCGTCTCACGGTGGTAAAAAGCGATTTCCAGAACGCCCTGAAACGTGTAGGCGTATTCGCCAACAAAAGCACCAACCAGGTAGCACTCAATATCACCGGCAGCGAACTGCAGCTCTCCGCACAGGACGTTGATTTCTCCTTTGAAGGCAACGAACGTATGAGCTGCCAGTATACCGGCGACGATATGCAGATCGCGTTTAACGCTAAATTCCTCATCGAAATGCTGAACGCCGCCGAAGGGGATGAAGTCACCATCGAACTGGCCACCGCCACCAAAGCCGGTATCCTCAAACCTTCCGAAAAAGAGGAAAATGAAGACCTGCTCATGCTGGTGATGCCACTCATGCTGAACAACTAATACCCGCTAAAGCGAACGGCTATATTAAATTACACGCCGATGCTTATAGCTAAAAGTTTATATATAAAGCAATCTCTACCAAAGAGGTTGCTTTTTTCTTTGCCTGTGGCGGAAAAGAGCGCTTATTTATTCCCCAAAAAGTCGTAATTTTTGGCCGGAGTAACTGGAAAAAACAGCTTATAGGACAGTAGAAATCGTTTTCCGATTTAAATTGATTACTCCCCGATATCCACCCGTTTGACATTGTTGGCCTGGCCGGAAAACCTCGACATTTCAGAAAGCAGAGATCATACATTCCCGGATATATCTTATTGCCAGCCTATGGTAACATTTTTTGAAAATATTCCGTCATATTACCGCACCGCTATCCTGGTAGGCGGCCTGTTATTGCTGTGGATCATCGAAGGTTTCTTCCCCCGCTTCACCTTCCGTGGCAACAAATACCGGCACGCCGGCACCAACCTGTTTTTCACCCTCACCACCGTGATCGTGAACACCGGTTTCGCCTTCCTGATCGTGAAAGCTTCGCAATGGACCAGCAATACCCGTTTCGGGCTCCTGTACTGGCTGCATGTCCCGCTTTGGCTACATACCCTGCTGGCCATCCTGATGCTGGACCTGATCGGCGCTTACCTCATCCACCTGGTGCAACACAAAACCGCCTGGATGTGGCACTTCCATAAAATACACCACATCGATACGCAGATCGACGCCACCACCGCGCTACGCCACCATCCGGTGGAAAGCCTGTTCCGCGTAGGAGCGCTTCTGATCGCCATCCTTACCATGGGCGTTCCTTTCTGGATGGTGATGTTCTACCAGTCGCTCTCTGCGCTCATGTCGCAGTTTAATCATGCCAACATCCGGTTGCCTAAATGGCTTGACAACAGCCTTAGCTGGATCATCGTTTCGCCCGACATGCACAAGGTGCACCACAGCCATTACCAGCCGGAAACGGATTCCAATTATGCCAACATTTTCTCTATCTGGGACCGGATTTTCGGCACATTTACCTTTATCCCTGATACCACCTCCATCCGGTACGGGCTGGACGAATACCAGGACAACCGCTACCAGGAAGTAGGCCCTTTATTGAAAGTACCATGGGAACAAACCGCTGCAGCAAAAAATGATAAGATCAGTGGAGTGGGCAGTAACCTGTAGACTGTATTGATTTACCTGTTTCTTTAAATCCGAAATATATGCAACACTCAACAACACTCACAAAAACGGCCTGCATCGCAGCATTGGTAATCGGCGTTCTCTCAGCAGCACTGGCTTTTGCCACCAAAACACCGGCCTATGCTGTTACCGCAGGCGCTGTCGCAGGCCTGATCGGCCTCGTATCCCTGTATATCGGCAGAAAAAACATTGATGATATGCAACTTGCAGCAGCCGGCATCTTCATGGCTGTAGTAGCCTGCCTGGTAGGACTGTGGCAGATGTATAACTAAGGAGATGATTAGTGGCTCCGGCGATACCGGTCTGTATACCCTTCCGCTGCCTTCAATGGAAACAGTACCAGTGATGTGTCGGACAGCTCCCTGATAATGGTGGTGTCCACGACAGCGGAGGTATCTTTTACACCCTCCGAATGGCTCCATAAAAACAGCGTGTCATTGTTCAACGTCCATTTTTCATATACCAGCGTATACATGTTAATAGACCGTGCCGTTCCGTTCTTCCGCAGCTGAAACCCCTGCATCTCCTTATCCAGTCCCGCTACGGGCTGTATCCATTTCCCTATGAGCTTAGCTGTGTCCACCCGCAGCGTATCAGTTACAGCAGCGATGCTGTCGGTAACGCCGGCATTGCTGCTGTCTGTAACCGCCAGCAGACTACTGTCATGCTGCGCCGCTTCCTCCTGCACAGGCGCCTTCTTCGGCTTACACGCTGCCAATAACAATAATACGCACAGCAATAATGACGATAACTGTTTCATTAACATGAACCTAAATTACGAATTACCAGTATATGCGCCGGATATTTTTTGCCGCATACAGCTGCAACAGCCCCTTCCCCAGGCAAACAGCATTCAACTGCCCATAAAATTATCACGATGCAATTATTATTTTTTTCCTACTTTTACCCCTCACTTTAGGGGTGTTTATCCCGTACACGGGATAAGCTGAGATGATACCCTCAGTACCTGAAGCAGCTCATACTGCCGTAGGGAAAAGTAACTGAACTTTCTCATCTTCCACACATCCTTAAAGTTTATTGTTTCACTTAAATTCCAACACGCATGGAAGTGCTTGTAAACAATAAACTTTATGCGGTGCAGCAAGGAACGACTATTGCTGCGCTCTTACAGTTTATTCAACTCTCCGCCCAAAAAGGGATTGCCGTCGCGGTCAACAACCAGGTCGTTCCCAGGAACAGCTGGAATGACCAATCCCTGCAACCCTCAGACAACATAACGATTATCCGCGCCACACAGGGAGGATAATTCACCCGCATTGTCTATTCGTTTAGCCTTTATCGTTATATAGCTATAACGAAACGGTATTCTCATGTCCACAAAATCCTTTCTCATGCAAAAACAACCAGTGGCCATCAGCCGCACACCCTTTCCCGCCTCAGAAAAAATATATGTCAGCGGGACGCTTCATCCTGTAAAAGTCGCCATGCGTAAAATAACGCTCACGGATACACGTATTCATGGCCGCAAAGGCGATGCCGTTCCGAATGAACCGGTCGTTGTATACGACACCAGCGGCCCGTACACCGACCCGTCTGTTGACATCGACGTTACCCGCGGCCTGCCCAGACTGCGCGAAAGCTGGATCACCGGCAGGGGAGACGTAGAACAGCTGTCACAATACACCAGCCCCTACGTTCGCCAGCTCCAGCAGAAAGGCGATAACATGCCCGGCATGAGCATCACCGCCCGGCCACTGCGCGCGCTGCCCGGCAAAAATGTTACCCAGCTGTATTACGCGCAGCAAGGCATCATTACCCCGGAAATGGAATACATCGCCATCCGCGAAAATCAATACGCCGAAAAATATTACCAGGAAAACAGCCCCCTCTGGCATCAGCATCCCGGCAACAGTATGGGCGCCAATATCCCGAAAAAACATATCACCCCGGAATTCGTCAGACAGGAAATAGCCGCCGGACGCGCAATCATCCCCGCCAATATCAATCACCCGGAAAGCGAACCCATGATCATTGGCCGCAACTTCCTCGTAAAAATCAATGCCAACATCGGTAACTCCGCCATTACCTCCAGCATCGAAGAAGAAGTGGAAAAAGCCGTATGGTCCTGCCGCTGGGGCGCAGACACCATCATGGACCTCAGCACCGGCAAAAATATCCACGAAACAAGAGAATGGATCATCCGTAACGCACCCGTGCCCATCGGTACCGTGCCCATCTACCAGGCACTCGAAAAAGTAAACGGCAAAGCGGAAGACCTCACCTGGGAAATATTCCGGGACACCCTGATCGAACAGGCAGAACAAGGTGTAGACTACTTCACCATCCACGCAGGCGTACTGTTGCGCTATATACCGCTCACGGCTAAACGTACCACCGGCATCGTATCCCGCGGCGGCTCCATCATGGCCAAATGGTGCCTCGCTCACCACAAGGAAAACTTCCTCTACACCCATTTCGAAGATATCTGCGAGATCATGAAGGCCTACGACGTGTCCTTCTCCCTCGGCGACGGTCTCCGCCCCGGCAGCATCGCCGACGCCAACGACGCCGCACAGTTCGCAGAACTGGAAACACTGGGCGAACTCACCAAAATAGCCTGGAAACATCATATACAGGTGATGATAGAAGGCCCCGGCCACGTACCCATGCACCTCATCAAAGAAAACATGGACAAACAGCTGGAACACTGCCACGAAGCACCTTTCTACACCCTCGGCCCCCTCACTACCGACATCGCGCCAGGTTACGATCACATCACCTCCGGCATCGGTGCGGCGATGATCGGCTGGTTCGGCACCGCCATGCTCTGCTACGTTACACCGAAAGAACACCTCGGCCTGCCCAACAAAGAAGATGTACGCCAGGGCGTTATCACCTATAAAATCGCAGCACATGCCGCCGACCTGGCCAAAGGCCATCCGGGCGCACAACACCGCGACAACGCCCTCAGCAAGGCCCGCTTTGAATTCCGCTGGGAAGACCAGTTCAATCTCTCCCTCGATCCGGAAACGGCACGCTCCTATCACGACGAAACACTGCCGGCGGAAGGCGCTAAAATCGCCCACTTCTGCTCCATGTGCGGACCCAATTTCTGCTCCATGAAAATCACGCAGGAGGTACGCGACTTCGCCGCCCGGGAAGGACTGGACGAAGCCGCCGTGCTGGAAGCAGGCATGCAGGACAAAGCCCGTTCCTTCGCTGAACAGGGAGGCGAAATCTACCAATAAAAACAACTGCCGATGCTCTGGATCGTCACCTCACCTGAACGTATACACGAAGAAGCGAAGATAGTCACCGACCTGCTGCAGGCAGGCGCCAGCCATATCCTGCTGCGCAAACCCTCCTGGCAAACGGCCGACTATCTCGCCTTCCTCGACAATACAGACCCTGAATGGCTTCCGCGTTTCATCGTCCGCGACCAACCGGCAATAAACAGCCGGTTTCCGGTAGGAGGACTGCATCTTAGCGCCAACGCCCGCTGCAGTATCGACAACCGTGACCTGCAACACTTTCCGCTCTGCAGCACCGGCATACATGATACGGCGGCCATCGCCACGATACCGCCGCAATTCTCAGTACTGCTGCTCAGCCCCGTTTTCAACAGCATCTCCAAAGCCGGCTATCAGGGCCGCTTTGCACAACCGCTGCCCGGCAAACAAGGAAAACAGGTACTGGCGCTGGGAGGCGTGAACGCATCCAACATCCACCGGCTGAAAGCCTGGCATTTCGATGGCGCCGCCTTGTTAGGCGCCATCTGGCAACAACCAGACAAAGCAGTAACCACTTATCAGCGCATACAACAACGATGGAACAGCAACGACCAGTCGTGATGAGCTTCGCAGGCCTCGACCCCAGCGGGGGAGCAGGCCTGCTGGCAGACATCAAAACGTTTGAACAACACCGCGTATATGGCCTCGGCGTATGCACTGCCCTCACCATACAAACAGCCAGCGACTTCATCTCGGTGGACTGGCTGTCGTTGCCGCGCATCCTGGCGCAGGCCCAACCACTGCTGGCCACCGAAACAGTGCGCTACTGCAAAATAGGCATCATGGCAGATGTACAGTCCCTGCTGGAACTGGTACGTACTATCAAATGCCTGTCACCCGGTATCCGCATCATCCTTGACCCGGTGCTGAAAGCCTCCGCAGGACATGCTTTTCACAACAGCATCCCCCGGCAGGCATGGCAGGAGCTGCTGCCCGAGCTGTACCTCATTACGCCTAACTATCAAGAAGCCACGCTGCTGGCAGGCACCGACGATGGCGATGTGGCGGCCGAGCAACTCTCCGCACACTGCGCTGTATTGCTCAAAGGCGGCCACCATCAGGCCCGCCCTGGCGAAGACACCCTGTATACCGCCAACGGTACACAACGGTTTCCTCCCGGACAAAAACAGGTCTATCCCAAACATGGGTCAGGCTGCGTGCTGTCTGCCGCCATTACGGCCAATCTTGCCCTTAACCGCTCGCTGCCCGATGCCTGTGCCAACGCAAAAGCATATACGGAAAACCTGTTGGCCAGTCACCATTCATTAACCGGATATCATCACATATGATCAACAAACTGCATTATATCTCCCAGCAAACAGCACAGCGCAGCCACCTCGATAATATCCAGGCGGCCTGCGAAGCCGGCTGCCAGCTGATACAGCTGCGTATTAAAAACGAAATGCACGAAAATATACTACCCGTAGCTACCGCCGCCAAAGCCCTCTGCGACCGCTACAACGCGTTGCTGATCATCAACGATTATCCGCATATCGCGGCAGCCGTTGACGCCGCAGGCGTGCACGTAGGCCTGCAGGACATGACCGTGGCCGAAGCCAGGGCCATCGTGGGGCGACAGAAAATAGTCGGCGGCACCGCCAACACCCTCGCCGATATACTGACGCACGTTCGAAACGGCGCCAGCTACGTAGGGCTCGGACCATTCCGCTTCACCACCACCAAACAAAACCTGAGCCCTGTCCTGGGCCTCGAAGGGTACAGGACGATCATGACAGCGCTGCGCGAACAGCAGGTCCATACACCGGTAGTAGCCATCGGCGGCATCCTGGAAACAGATATTCCCGCCATTATCCAGACGGGTATTCACGGTATCGCTGTAAGCGGACTGATTACACAGTCCGCCGGACAGCAGCCGCTGGTACAACATATTTATGAACTCTTAAACAAGCAGTGATGACACAACCATTAACCATCGCGGGCCGGACATTCAGTTCCCGCCTGTTTACCGGCACCGGTAAATTCGCCTCCGCCGCACTGATGGAGGAAGCGCTGCTCGCCTCCGGCAGTGAACTGGTGACCGTGGCTTTGAAAAGGGTAGACCTGCAACATCAGGCCGACGACCTGCTGCGGCATCTCCACCACCCGCATATACAACTGCTGCCCAACACCTCCGGCGTACGTACCGCCAAAGAAGCCGTTTACGCCGCCCAGCTGGCACGGGAAGCACTCGACACCAACTGGATCAAACTGGAAATACATCCCGATCCCCGCTACCTCATGCCCGATCCGGTAGAAACGCTGCTGGCGGCCACCGAACTGGTGAAGCTGGGATTTGTAGTACTACCTTATATACATGCAGACCCGGTATTGTGCAAACGCCTGGAAGACGCCGGCGTAGCAGCCGTGATGCCCCTCGGCTCGCCCATCGGCAGCAATAAAGGCCTCCGCACCGCCGACTTCCTCGACATTATCATCGCACAAAGCAATGTGCCCGTAGTGGTAGACGCAGGCATCGGCGCCCCCTCCCACGCAGCACAAGCCATGGAAATGGGAGCCGACGCCGTCCTCGTCAATACCGCGCTGGCTGTCGCCAAAGACCCGGTGACAATGGCCGCCGCCTTCAAAGCCGGCGTAGCAGCCGGCCGCATGGCCTATGAAGCAGGACTGGCGCCCACCAGCGCACAGGCCATCGCCTCCAGCCCACTGGTGGCATTTTTGGACGAAGCTTAATCAAAACAGCGATCATGTTTAAAGAAATTTTTGAGCAATATCAATGGGATGATGTAAAAGCAAACATCTACTCCAAAACAGCGGCAGACGTGGAACAGGCACTGCATAACCAGCGCCGTACCCTCGACGATTTTGCCGCACTCATCTCTCCCGCCGCGGCGCCTTACTTACAGCCCATGGCGGAAATGAGCCACCAAAGGACACTGCAGCGTTTCGGCAACACCATGCAGTTATACATTCCCCTGTATCTCTCCAATGAATGCCAGAATATCTGCACCTACTGCGGGTTCAGCCTTGATAATAAAATCCGGCGCAAAACACTCAGCGCCGCAGAGATACTCCAGGAGACCGCCGTTATCAAAGAAATGGGCTACGACAACGTGCTGCTCGTTACCGGTGAAGCCCATCAACTGGTAGGACTGGAGTATTTCAAAAAAACACTGCAACTGCTGCGACCACATTTTTCCCATATCTCCATGGAAGTGCAACCGATGGACGAGGCGGATTACGCCACCCTTATTCCCCTGGGACTACACGCTGTACTCGTATATCAGGAAACCTACCATCAGGAAGATTACAAAAAACATCATCCCAAAGGAAGAAAGTCATCCTTCCAATACCGGCTGGAAACGCCCGACAGGCTGGGCCGCGCAGGAATTCATAAAATGGGGCTCGGGGTATTGATAGGCCTGGAAGACTGGCGGACAGACAGTTTTTTTACCGCACTTCACCTACAGTATCTCGAAAAAAAATACTGGCAAACGCGGTACAGCATCTCTTTTCCACGCCTGCGGCCATTCTCCGGCGGACTCCAGCCTAAAGTAGAGATGAATGACCGGGAGCTGGTACAGCTGATCTGTGCCTACCGTCTCTTCAACCAGGAAGTAGAGCTAAGTATTTCTACACGGGAACAGGAATCGTTCAGAGATCATATCATCCGGCTGGGCATCACCAGCATGAGCGCCGGATCGCGTACCAACCCCGGCGGTTACGCCGCCGACCAGCAATCGCTGGAACAGTTCGAAATATCCGACGAACGCAGCGCTGCCGCTATTGCTGACATGCTGAAAAAAAGCGGATACGAACCGGTATGGAAAGACTGGGACCAGGTGCTGGGCTAAATAAAAGAAGGTGGCGCTAACGGCCACCTTTGTTGTTTTTCATAGCTGGTTAAAAAGCAATATTACAAGGGGTAATAAACTTCTCTCAATCAGTTTTAAAGATAACATGCACACTGGTATAAAAAAGCAGTGAACTAAAAATGAACAAAATGAACAGATTCCGGGAATGGTGAACAAAATCACCGGCTTTGGACCCGTATAACCATGTACCTTATCCTAAAAACCTGTACACCTACAGGCATAAAAAAAGGCTGCTTCTTTGGAGAAGCAGCCTTGTACCGAAAAATCCCGTAGTTGCCATATTACTTATAAAAATAAGTATGATTGGAATACCGCTATCCAAAAATAAAAAGCTATTCCTGAACAACCGTATTTAGCTTTAGTTTGAACAAAATGAACAATGATCGTTTTCCTGCACGGAGAAAAGTCTAATACACGATCCGTTGTACGTCTCTGTACGTCTTGATGATGTCATGATCATTCCGTAGCGCCTTTTGCTGATTAGCGATCAGTTCCCTGATGCGGTATGACATAGGCGTATCTGATCGGAGAGCGGAGCTGTAAGCACGTTGCGCCGCGTCTTCCCCGTATTCACAAAAAGAAAGAATAGCGTGCCGGTCATGTCCGGTAAAAACAGTCTTTATGTCCATCCAGGTACGATATAGTTTGCCGGCCGCCGTTGTGCCGAAATGCCGCTGCTCACCCAGTGCTACTAATTCGTCGTACAACTGGGAAGCATACCGGCGGCCGTCATCGATCATACGTTGAAACAGTGCCTTCAGATCCACATCATCCGTCGCTTCTATTGACTGCTCGTATCCCTCCACTCTGTCGTTATTGATCCTGACGAGGTCGCTGAGTACGTCGGCGAGTAATTCCTGTTGTTGCATATTCCGGTAAATTTTAGGATTAAAGAATAGTATCTGTAAACAGAGAACCAAAAATGCGACCATTTCGCACAGCCTTTATTACCAGCCAGTTCAGCTACAGGTCATTATTGCATCCGTCCTTTTTTTTCTTCGTATGGTGGAAGCGATTCCACACCTTTCCGGCCTTCTTTTTTCCCGCTATATATTGTATATAAAGGGCTTATCAGCATTGGCATATATTTTTTAGGAGTATAGGGGAACCAAATCCTTAAAACATGAATAACCTGTTATATCTCATCGCCGTCATACTGATCATTGGATGGGTTCTTGGATTTTTTGTGTATTCTGCCGGCGCATTGATTCACGCCTTACTGGTACTTGCCATTATTGCCATCTTAATCAACATTATTAGAGGCAGAGCTGTCTAGTGCAATTAAACAATTACGAATTACGGGCGAAGTATTTACACTTCGTCCTTAATTAGTAATTGTCTTAAATTGCCGCCATGAAAATATCCCGGTTTTTGCCTGTCTTCATGATCATGGCGTTTTTCGCCGGCTGCATCAGCACGCGTCCCGCCACTCATTCCGTTACCGCACACTTCGGAAAGCTCCGCTTTATCGGAGTGCAAACCATCCCGCACAATATGCCTTTCGTGGGCGCCGTCACAGGCGGCCTTTCCGGTATAGACTACGATGCCTCGCGGCAACAGTATTATATGATCTGTGACGACCGCTCTGAACTGGCGCCAGCCCGCTTCTATACCGCTAAACTTTATTTTTCCGGTCAATCGTTCGATAGCGTTCGCTTCACCGGGATGACCACACTGTTGCAACAAAACGGCCATCCATATCCCGGCGCAAAAGCAAACGCTGCCCTCACACCCGATCCGGAAGCGCTGCGCTACAACGCTAAAAAAGACCGTTTCGTATGGAGCAGCGAAGGAGAGCGGATCGTAAACAGCAAAGACACCATCCTCACCCATCCCGGCGTATATGAAATTTCGCGCGACGGCCGTTATCTTGATTCTTTCTCCTTGCCGGCGCAGTTCCGTATGCAGGCCACAGACAATGGTCCCCGCCGCAACGGCGCTTTCGAAGGCCTGGGCTTCACCCCTGGCTACCGCTACACTTTCGTGAGCCTGGAAGAACCCCGCTATGAAGACGGTCCCCGCGCAGATGTAGGGGATACCACCGCCCTTACCCGGTTGATTAAATTTGATAACAAAACAATGCAGCCTGTTGCCCAATATGCCTACCGCCTGGAACCGGTGGCCCATCCGACCGTTCCCGCCAATGCCTTTAAAGTAAATGGCATCTCTGATATCCTGGTATTGTCTGATGACCGGCTGCTGTCGATAGAACGTTCCTTCTCCTCCGGCGTAAAAGACTGTACCATCAAAGTGTTCCTGACAGACCTCCGCGGCGCCACCGATATCAGCAGGGTGAATTCTCTGAAGACGGCCACCGGTGTGAAGACCGTTACCAAATCTTTACTTTTTGATTTTGCTTCCCTGGGGCAATACATTGATAACATTGAAGGGGTAACTTTCGGGCCCGTATTACCCAATGGCCATCAAAGCCTGGTGTTTGTGGCAGATAACAATTTCTCCGCTGCAGAGGAAAGCCAGTTCTTTGTCTTTGAGGTGGTTCCCTCTCCTGCAGGCATTAACTAAATGCCGGGCCTGGTTGTTATACGGGAAAACCATTCATCGTTATGAAATACCTCCTGTTATTACCTGCTATTGCCTTTTTTGCCTGTCAACATTCGCGTTCCGGCCAGCAAGCCGGCCATTCAGACAGCACAGCGGTTATCCCCGCCCGGATCACCTATACCGGCACGCTGCCCTGTGCAGATTGCAGCGGCATCCTGACCACCCTGGTACTGGAAGACAACGGGGCCGGCGGAGAGCCTACCTTCAAACTAAAGGAAACCTATCAGGGAGTAGGCGGGAAAGACCAGACTTTTAACAGCGAAGGCACGTATACCGTGCTGCATGGAGACAAAGAGGACAAAGACGCCGAAATTATTCAACTCAATCCCGATAAAGACCGGAATCTTCAGCGTTTTTACCGGAGGGCAGGAGATGTACTCCGTCAGCTGGACAAAGACAGGCAATCTATCCCCGGCTCCCTTAACTATAGCCTCAAACGCGTTGAGGAATGACCAATATATCAAAAAAGTCGCTTAAATTTAGCCCGGACCAGTGACTTTATCATTCCAAAATTTATGACGCGTATCTTAGGCTGCCTGATGGCTTTGCTGATGTTGCAGGTGTATGTGTTTGGAAAATCTCCACAGGATAGCTTGCTGAAGGAGTTAAACCGCAGCATCGAAAATGCACCTGTCTACGACGCCTTAAAAATAAAAGGCATTGACAGCATCCGGCGTACCCTTGCCACTACCGGCGCCGATCCGGGCGCCCGCTATCATATATACCAGCTCCTGTATGAACAATACAAGGTTTTCAATTTTGATTCCGCCTTTGTATATGCCCGGCTGATGGAAAAGCTCGCGGACGAGATGCAGGACCCGCTGCGGCTTACGTATGCCCGTACCAGGATAGGTTTTATCCTGTTGTCTTCCGGCATGTTCACAGAGACTTCCGCTTTTCTCAATAGCCTCGATGTAACCGGTATGCCCGACAGCATCCGTTCCCAATACTACCTGATGAAAAGCCGGTTCTACTACGACCTGGCCGATTACAACCAGGACCGGTATTATTCCCCGTCGTACATTCATCAGGGCAGCCTATATATGGACTCCGCCCTCCACCTGATGTCTCCCGCTTCCTTTGAATATCAGTACAACAAAGGACTACAATATTATAAGATGGGCAATCTTGCCGCCGCCCGTGGCAATTACCCCAACCTGAACCAGCCGGGCCTCAATTACCGGCAGCTGGCCGTTGCCGCCTGCACGCTGGGATATATCTACCTGCATGCCCATCAGTCAGATACCGCTATAGAACTGATGTACCGCTCCGCTATCGCGGATATCAAATCGTCAACCAAGGAGACCATGGCCATGTATACCCTGGCCACCTTGTTGTTTGAAAAGGGCGATATCAAAAATGCCTCCCATTTCATTGAAAAGGCCATTGCGGAAGCAGTGTTCTATGGCGCCAGGCAACGCAAGGTACAGGTTAGTAGTATTTTACCTATCATCGAGCAGGAAAGAATCAATACCGCCGAAGAAAGAACCAGGTCACTACTCATTTATGCCTCCATCGTTACATTATTGCTGGTAGCCGTAGTGATACTGGCTGTCACTGTTACCCGGCAGGTGCGCAAACTGAAGGTAGCACAGGAAATTATCACCGCCGCCCATCTCAAACAACAGGAAATCAATAACCAGTTGCTCGAAGCCAACAAAATAAAAGAAGAATATGTGGGTTACTGTTTTAACATCTATGCTTCTTATATCAGCAAGATTGAAAAACTAAAACATGCCCTTGAGCAAAAATTAACCGACAATAAACCCAACGAGGTAAAATATCTTGTAAATAATATCAATATACGGCAGGAGCGGGAAGACCTTTTCACCAATTTTGACAAGGTGTTTCTGAAGATATTCCCACATTTTGTAGAAGAATTTAATGCCCTGTTTGAACCCGCCAACCGGGTAGCCCTCCGGGAAGATGAATTATTAAATACCGATCTCCGGATTTTTGCCCTGATTCGTATAGGCATCACTGATAATGAAAAAATTGCCCGGATATTGGAGTACTCCGTTAACACGATTTACGCTTATAAAACCAAAATCAAAAAACGCTCTTTAGTGCCCAACGAGGAGTTTGAAAACCGGATTATGGCCATAAAAGCCCTTTGAAAAACAGGATAAAAGGGGTTAATACCGTCAATATATATAAAATTTATATTTGTTCACAACTTGTTGTTTTTCAAAATAATAGCATCAATATACTGTCAAAATAGCCTTTTATTTTCTATATTTATATTGTATTAGTTGTTCACCTGAACATTGCTTTCTTACTTTGGCTAAAAGGAAGCATAAACCAAAATTCTGAAACTTTTAAAAGCCAATAAACGAATCTAAGTCAAGGCATCATTGCCACCCACGTAAACCAGTTAATTTATTAAATCCACGTTGTTCAGCATGTCGAGCAGGTCTCCACATTCAGCAACCAATTTGAATCTAAGTTTTTAAATCCACGGTAAACAGATCAGTCATTCACTGCTCAAAAATCCACATTATGATGAAAACACGACTTTTCAGGCATCTTTTCCTGTGCACATGTTTCATGTTGTTACAGGGTCTGCTCATGGCCCAGAACAGGACCGTGACAGGTAAGGTTACAGATGACAAAGGCGCCCCTATCCCAGGTGCTTCCGTGCAGATCAAGGGCACTAAAAGCGGGACCACCACCGATCCTGATGGTAATTTCAAGGTATCCGTTGGCCCTGGCGCCAACACCCTGGTGATCTCCTTTATCGGTCAAACCGCACAGGAAGTCAGTATCGCCAACAAAACCCATGTAGACGTAAAACTGGTGGCCGAAAACACCACTCTCACCGACGTTGTGGTGGTGGGTTACGGTACCTCCCGTAAAAAAGATATCACCGGCGCCATCTCCCAGGTGAAAGCCGCAGACTTTAACCGGGGTATCACCTCCGCCCCCGATCAGCTGATCCAGGGTAAGGTGTCCGGCCTGATGGTGCTCAACAACAGCGGCGCTCCCGGCGCCTCTGCCACCGTGCGCATCAGGGGCGTATCGTCCGTAAGGTCCGGCAACCAGCCCCTGTATGTTATCGACGGGGTACCCCTCGACGGACGTGTAGCCCGGCCCGCCATCAATGTCAGCGGCCTTGGCCAGACACCGGACGCCAACCCGCTCAACTTCATCAACTCCAGCGATATCGCCTCCATGGATGTGCTGAAAGACGCCTCCGCCACCGCTATCTACGGCTCCCGCGGCGCCAACGGCGTCATCATCATCAGCACCAAAAAAGGCACGCCCGGCCCCACCCGTCTCGATGTAGCCTATTCTGTCGGCGCCAGCAATATCATGAAACAACTGGACGTACTTGATGCAGACGAATACCGCTCCGCCCTGAAAACTTACAACCTGTCAGGCGGCGACTACGGCAGCAGTTCCAACGGCATGAAATCCATTCTCCGCACCGGCATCACTCATAACATCAATGTGGCCATGAGCGGCGGCAACGAAACCAGCCGCTATCGCGCCTCCTTCGGCGTACAGGACCAGGAAGGCATCGTTAAAAAATCCGGCCTGAAAAAATATACCGCCACTCTCAACGGCCAGACCAAGTTCCTCGAAAGCAAAAAACTGGGCATCGATTACAACATCATGGCTGCCCAAACCACCGAACAACTGGCGCCCATCACCAACGACGCCGGCTTCACCGGCAGCCTTATCAGTATGGCCCTGCAGTGGAACCCGACGATGTCCCTCCGGAATGCCGACGGCACCCTGAACATCCTCGGCGAAGGTAGTGCGGTCAATCCGGAAGCTATGTCCCAGGCTTACGACGACAAAGTAAACATCAGCTATATATTGGCCAGCGTATCTCCCTATTATAAATTCAATGACAACTGGGAATACCGTGCGCTCTACAGCATCAACCACCAGGTGGGCAAAAGACAGACGCAGGTAGCTTCTTTTATCAATATCCCCGGTATCATGAAACAGGGGCTCGCTTATTATGGCAACGTTGAACTGACGACCCAGTTGCTGACCAACACCCTCAGCTTCAACAAACAATTTAATCCGGACTTCAGCCTGAACGCCGTAGTAGGCCACGAATACCAGAAATTTGACTATTTCGGTATGGGCCTCGGCGCTACCGGGTTCCCGACTTATGCCGTAAAATATACCGACATCCTCCAGGCCCCCGCACAGGCCAATACCAATATCAGCTCTTTCAGAAACCCCAGCTCCGAGCTGCAGTCTTTCTTCGGTAGAGCGACCTTCAACCTTTATGACAAATACATCATTACCGGTACCCTGAGGGCCGACGGCTCCAGTAAATTCGGTTCCAACAACAAATACGGCTACTTTCCGTCCTTTGCCGCCAAATGGAACATCACCGGCGAAGATTTTCTGAAAGGCAATAAAACCATTAACAATCTCGCACTGAGGTTAGGTTATGGCGCTACCGGCAACCAGGAATTCCCCGCCGGCGCAGCACAGGAACAATACGGTCTGGGAGCTTCCGGCTCCGCCGCTCTCACCAATGTGGCCAACCCCAACCTGAAATGGGAAAGTTCCAAACAGTTCAACGCCGGTATCGACTTCAGTCTGGTAGACAACCGCATCTACGGCAGCGTGGACTATTTCTATAAAAACACCAGCAATCTGCTGTTCAGCTTCCCTGCCATCCAGCCGGCGCCTGCATCTACCTACTGGATCAACCTGCCCGGCAATGTGATCAACAACGGGGTCGAGGTATCCCTCAAAGGCGATATCGTCCGGAAGAAAGAGCTGCGGTGGACATTAGGCGTAAACGGCACTGTGCTGCACAACGAACTGAAAAACTATGATGGTCCTCCGGTACTCACCGGCGCTATCAGCGGCCAGGGCGTATCCGGCGCCACCGCGCAAAGGCTTGCCAACGGTTATCCGCTGAATACCTTCTACGTGCGCAAGTTTGAAGGCTTCGATGACAAAGGCCAGGCACAATACGCCGACAACGGCAACACCCTGTATTATCTCACCAATCCCAATCCGAAAGTACTCCTCGGTATCAACACCGAACTGGTGTTCAAAAAATGGGTACTGGCAGCCAGCGGCCACGGCGCCTTTGGTCACGAAGTGTACAACAACACCGCTAATACCGTACTGCCTATCGGTAACCTCGGCTCCCGCAACATTGCGAAGTCTATCCTGGGCAACGGTGAAGCGCTTTCCAATCCCATCACCGTGTCTTCCCGTTATCTCGAAAAAGGCAACTTCTTCAAACTGGATAACGTGACGCTTACCTATAACATCGGTGACGTAGGCCGTGTCCTGAAAAACGCCGCAGTATATGCTACCGGCCAGAACCTCTTCGTGATCACCAAATACAGCGGCTTCGATCCTGAAGTGAATACCGACAAAAACGTGAATGGTGTGACCTCCTTCGGCATTGAATACGGTCCGTATCCAACTGCCAGAACGGTCATGCTCGGCATCCTGTTTTCTTTGTAAACCATTCACCTTAAACCTGTTATCATGACTAAACATATTTTCCGATCCGCTATCGCCATCGCTGCTATCGCAGGCTTCCAGGCCTGCGGGCTCAACGAGCAGCTCGGCTCCACCATTAACCGGAAAGATGCCGACTCGGTGATCAAAGTTCCGGCTCTCTTAAAAGGCGCCTACGACAACCTGCAGCTGCCTTACCAGGAATTTGACAACAGCTGGGGCCTCTCCCAGATGACAACCGACGAAACAGTAGGGCCCACCCGCGGCGGCGACTGGGACGATAACGGCGTATGGCGCTCCCTCCACGAACATACATGGAATGCAGACCACGCCCACATTCAGTCGGCATTCACCAACCTGCTCACGCTGCAGTTCAGTGCCAGCAACGTGCTCAATTTCAAACCGAGCAACAACCAGGCGGCGCAGGCCCGTTTCCTTCGCGCCCTTTCTATGTTCACCGTGCTGGACCTCTGGGGGCAAGTACCCTTCAGAAACCCTTCCGACACCCTCCTGAATGCACCTAAAGTGCTGAAAACACAGGAAGCGCTGGACTATATCATCTCCGAGCTCAACGCGATCATGCCGGACCTCGGCGCACGCCCTGCAACACCCGCCTACGTGGCCAATAAGGACGCCGCCCGTGCCCTGCTGATGAAGTGTTACCTCAACAAAGGCGCGTTCCTCAACAGGGCCGCACCCACTTTCGCTGCAGCTGACATGCAACAGGTCATCACCCTCGCAGATCAGATCAAAGGCACCGGCACTTACAGGCTGGCCACCGATTACTTCGACAATTTTGCCCGTGACAACGATTTAAAATCCACAGAAAATATCTTCACGCAGCAAAATGGTCCCGGCTTCAGCACCGTACGTAGCGGCAACGCCACCTACGCCCGCTGGAAATTCACCGTACACTACAACATGACGCCCAGCGGCTGGAACGGCTTCACCACCCTGTCCGATTTCTACGACAAATTCCAGGCTTCCGACAGAAGGAGAGGCGGCGCCTATGCCGGTCTGACAGATACCAGCGGCATGCTCGCAGGCTTCCTCATCGGTCAGCAATATGACGTGAACCATAACCCGCTGAAAGACCGTAAAGGCAATCCACTGGCTTTCACCCGTGATGTACAGCTCAAAGAATCCGGCGCCAACCTGGAAGTGACCGGTATCCGCGTTATCAAATATGTACCGGACTTTTTCACTTCCACAAATTCAAAGGATAACAACGAAGCCAGCAATGACTACGTTTTCTTCCGCTATGCCGACGTGCTGCTGATGAAAGCAGAAGCCCTGCTGCGTACCGGTAATGCCGCCGGCGCGCTCGCCATCGTGAACGAAATACGGTTAGCCCGTGGCGCTACAGCGCTGGGCGCCCTGGACGTAAATTCCCTGCTGGACGAAAGAGGACGCGAGCTTTACTGGGAAGGCTGGAGAAGACAAGACCTGATCCGCTTCGGTAAATTCCTGCAGCCATGGCAACTGAAACCCGCTGATAACCCAAGGAACCTGCTGTTCCCCATTCCCACCAGCGATCTTGCTGTTAACAAAAACCTGGTACAGAACCCGGGTTACTAAACCATATTTTTCTATTGCCGGGAACAGCGCCACGCCGGTGCTGTTCCCGGTAAATCCTCCGGCTTTTTTACCTGTTACCCGCTGCAACGCCCGGCCCTGCCAGGCGTACCGGGGGAGGATTGTCTCATCAAATCATCAGTATCATGAACAAAATTCCGCTGCCGGTCCTTTCGCTGTTGTTTTTCACGCTGATTCAACTTCCGCTCATTGCGCAGACGCCCGTGATGCCGGCAGGTAATGTCACCAGCGTCAGCATCTCCGGTCAACAGGTAAAAATAAAAACAGCCAACGCTTTTGCGGAGGTAACGGTATACAGTCCGTCTATCGTACGCGTGAGAATGGACAAACAGCCCCTAAAGGCCGATTTTTCTTATGCCGTTGTAAGCAAGCCGTTGCCTACCAAAGCACAGATCACCCAAAACAGCAACGAAATCAGTATTGTAACCGATTCCCTAAAAATGCGGATACAAAAAACACCTTTTGCTGTTGCTTTTTTCAGCCCTTCGGGCGATGTGATCAGCGAAGATGAACCGGGCCTCGGTACTTCCTGGATCGGCGATGAAGTAACGACCTACAAAAAGATGCAGGAGCACGAGCGGTTCATCGGGCTGGGCGAAAAAACAGGTAACCTGGACCGTAAAGGGGAAGGCTATACGAACTGGAATTCCGATGTATTCGGTTACGCCACGAACAGGGACCCTATCTACGCCACGATTCCCTTCTACATCGGTATCCACCACCGGCAGAACTACGGTATTTTCTTCGACAACAGCTATCAGAGCGATTTTAATTTCGGGGCCAGCAACAACCGCTTTTCATCGTTCGGCGCAAGGGGAGGAGAGATGAATTATTATTTCATTTATCATCCGCAGATGGCCAACATCATCCGGTCCTATACCAGCCTCACCGGCCGTATGCCCCTGCCGCCGTTATGGAGCCTCGGCTATCAGCAAAACCGCTACAGCTACTATCCAGACACGGAGGTATACCGGATCGCACAAACCCTGCGCGAAAAGAAAATCCCTGCAGACGGCATCACCCTCGATATCCACTATATGGACGCCTATAAGCTGTTCACCTGGAACAAAGAACGCTTCCCCAACCCGTCACAGCTTACCGGCAGGTTAAAAGACATGGGATTTCGTGTAACCGTCATCGTTGATCCGGGCATCAAAGTGGAAGATGGTTACCCTGCCTACGAAAATGGCAAAAGGGAAAACATCTTTATCAAATACAGCGACGGGCAAAACTATACCGGGCAGGTATGGCCCGGCTGGTGCCACTTTCCAGACTTCACAAGTGAGAAAGGCCGCAGCTGGTGGAAAGGCCAGGTGAAATCGTATATCCGCGACGGTGTGAGCGGCATATGGAACGATATGAACGAAATTGCCACCTGGGGACAGAAAATGCCCAACAATGTGCTCTTCGACTACGAAGGACATCCGGTCACCCACCAGCAGGCACATAACATCTACGGACTGCAAATGGTGCGTGCCAGCTATGAAGGCGCCCGCGAAGCCCTGCAAAAAAGGCCGTTCCTGTTAACACGCGCTGCCTACTCCGGCAGCCAGCGCTACAGCGCTATCTGGACCGGAGACAACCGGGCGGAAGAAGACCACATGCTGCTGGGCGTACGGTTACTGAACAGCCTGGGTGTGAGCGGCTTTCCTTTCTCCGGCATGGATGTAGGCGGCTTTACCGGCAACCCTTCTGTTAGTCTTTACACCCGCTGGATGCAGATCGGCGCTTTTATTCCCTACTTCAGGAATCATACCGGCGTCAATACGAAATCAGCAGAGCCATGGGCGTTCGGGGAAGAGGCGCTGGAGATCACCCGCAACTATGTAAACCTGCGGTACCACCTGCTGCCTTACCTCTACAGCACACTGTACACCGCCAGTCGTACGGGCATGCCCGTAATGCGCACACTGGCCCTTCAAAACACGTTCGATCCGCAGGTGTACGACACCCGCTTCCAAAACCAGTACCAGTTTGGCGACGCGTATATGATCGCTCCGTTTGAGAGCACAAAAGAATTCGGCAGTATTTATTTCCCCAAAGGGAAATGGTACAATCTCTATACAGACGCTGTCACCATGGGCGGCCAGGACGTCATTACTCCCCTCAATATCAAAACCTTACCGGTATATGTAAAAGAAAGCAGCATTGTGCCGATGCAATCACTGGTGCAGTCAACACGGGAAAAACCTGCAGACACGCTTTTCCTTCATCTCTATAAAGGCGATCAGCCTAATACATTCGTGTACTATGAGGATGATGGTGAAAGCTTCGCCAACGAAAAAGGTGATTACTATGAAAGGACCATCACCTATGATCCTGTACAGCGAACGCTGACACTGCAAAAGCCACAGGGCAGCTACAGCAGCCAGTTTCATCACATCAAGCTGATCCTTCACGGATTTGACAGCAAACAGCGTATAACCGTCAACGGTAATTCCACGAGTGCAGACTCAGGTCCTTTTTCTTTTTTGTCACCCATATCCCGGTTTGATCCGCAGGGATCATTTATACCGGCTGAAAGCTGTCCGGTACAAGTGGCCACCTTTGCCAACAGTAACGAGCTTCTTAACGTGGGTTTATGAGAAAAGAACGGCACCCCCGGATTTTCCGGGGGGCCTTTTTTCACGCGGGGGTTCTCGCAAAGTCGCAGAGCAGCAAAGAACGCAAAGAATAATTATAAGCGAGCTAAGAAAGCAAAGGGCGGAGATCAAATTTGATCTCCGCCCTTTGCTTTCTTATTTAATCTTAAAAATCTTTGCGTTCTTTGCTGCTCTGCGACTTTGCGAGAACACCGCGAGCCTGCGAGCAATTACGTGATTACAGTTTCACGACCTTGCTACGCCAGATTTTTCTGCTTTGCTGGCTGGTAACCCGGATGATCCAGGTACCATTCGGCACTTTAGACATATCTACGCGTAAAGGCATGGTGCCTTTGGCATTAGCGGTATGTATCTGTTGCAATACCGGTGCGCTGCCCTTCAGATCGATTACTTCTACCAGCAGCTTGTCGCCGGCAGGAGCATCTACCTGTATCTGCAGATCGGGGCCCACTACCGGGTTGGGGTAGGCGATCAGCTGTTCGGGCTGAGAAGCGGCCATAGCGGCTCCTGTACAATCACGAACATACTTCCACGGTTTACCGTCGCCCAGGCTGATATCAGGCTGTTCGCCCAGTGTCCACCATTTTGCGGAGTATACTTTACCGTTATACGATACCTGAGCACCACCGTTGTAAGCAGTGGTGGGAGACCAGGCCGGAATACCATTACAGCTATTGCCGCCGCTCACGGTAATGCTGACAGCCGAAGACGTCGTAGTGGCGCCGCCGTTATCAGTCGCTCTTGCAGTGAGGCTGTAAGTGCCTGCCGCCACGTTGCTCCAGGTCCAGGTGTACGGCGCCACGCTGTCTACGCCCAGCTGGGTGCTGCCCTGGTAGAAAACGACGCGTTTAATAACGCCGTCGCTGTCGGAAGCTGCCGCCTGTATGTTCACAGTAGCCGGAGCGGTGAAGGTGGCGTTGTTGGCCGGAGAGGTGATATTTACTACCGGTGGTTTGTTGCCGCCTGTTGTTACACTGATGTTCACCACAGCAGAAGTGGTAGTAGCTCCTTTGTTGTCGGTAGCTTTGGCAGTAAGACTGTAATTGCCCGCTGCCACATTGCTCCAGGCCCACGCATACGGCGCCACGCTGTCTACACCCAGCAGGGTGCTGCCCTGATAAAACGCTACGCGGGTCACCACGCCATCGCTGTCGGAAGCTGCCGCCTGTATGTTCACGGAAGCGGGGGCAGTGAAGTTCGCGTTATTGGCAGGAGAAGTAATGCTTACCACCGGCGGTTTGTTAACCGGTGAAGAACCGAAGAAATATTCGTAGTAATTGTTGGCGAATTCATCGCCATTGGATTTATCCCAGTTCACAGACCAGGTCATGATACCGCGCAGCCCGGGGTAGCCTGCTGCGTTGCGCAGCTGGTAAGTACCGCCGAAGGATTGTCCTTTCATCACATAGTCCAGTGCCTTTTTCACATTGGCAGGTGCGATATAACCGCCGCCAGCGGCACGGGAGGTAGCCGGAATACCAAAGGCCACCTGGTCCTGGCGCAATGCAGGGAAAGTTTGTGTAGTGCCCGCTACCGGGAATCCTTTCAGCAGCATTTCTGTCAGCGCCACGATAAAATCTGGCGTACCCTGGTTGTATACACCGTTATCGAGGCCCATGACGGAGCCGGTATTATAATATTGCGTCTGGATGAAAGTGAGTTCATTACGCAAAGCGTAAATAATAGGCAGATAAGCGCCTACCAGCGGTGAATAGGTAGAGCCATAGGCCGTCTGCACATAGTAGGTTTCGGGCGCCATGGTGAGCCAGCAGTTTTTGCCCTGGCCTTTGCGGTAGGCGATGACCTCTTTCACCCCGGCTATCAGGTTCTGTACTTTGGGGGTGGTGGGGTTGGTGAAGTCTTTGTCACCGTTGTCCAGCTGCAGGTTGGTACCTCCTTCAATGTCCAGGTCAAAGCCATCGAAGTTGTACTGGTCCAGCAATGCTTTCATAGACGTAACAAAAGCCTGTTTTTTCGCTGCGGTGGAAAGGTTCAGCGAACCGGTCTCACCACCGAGTGACAGGAGTACTTTTTTACCTTGTGACTGCAGGTATTGTACATCCGCCAGGAACTCGGCCGGTGTTACGTTTTCAGGTACAAAGGAAATAGTGGCCAGATCGGATCCGCTGACCGCAAACGCTACTTCGATGACGTTGTATTTCGGGTTGACATTACGGAGAGGGATATACGGAGAAGCGTCCGAAGGAGATCCCCAGTTCTGCCAGTAACCAACAATCACTTTACCGGAGTCTGGTGTACCGGGGCCGGAAGTGTTCACCACCAGGTTCACCACTGAGGAAGTAGTGGAGGCGCCTTTATTGTCTGTAGCAATGGCTTTAACTGCGTAGTTGCCGGCCGGCACGCCGTTCCATGCATAGCTGTAAGGAGCGGTGCTGTCTCTGCCCAGCAGGGTAGCGCCATTATAGAAATCTACCCTGATCACGGTGCCGTCGGTATCGCTGGCAGCAGCCTGCAAGGTGATATTGGCAGGCGCGGTGAAGGTAGCGTTGTTGGCCGGAGCAGTGATGCTAACGACGGGGGGCACATTGGTGCCGCTGCCGCCGGTGGCGAATACTTCATTGATTTTATTCACCAAAGGGGAACGGGTATTGGGGCAGTAGATGAGTTTACCTTTGGGGACGGTGCTGCTGGTCATGTTCACCATGTCAGCGTACACCTGCCAGATGATCACGCCTGCCAGGCTGTTATCTTTGATGTACTGGGCTTTGGCGGCAACGGAACGTTCGTTGTCATAGCTCAGGAAGAAATTGCCTTTTGTTTTATAAGGCACTTTGGCGACATCGTCCCAGTGGTCGGTCCAGCCGGAGCCGGAGCCAGTGGTGTTAACGATATAACTGTAGTTGGGCGTACCGTCCCATACATCCTTTGTCCAGTTGGTATAGTCGGCGCAGGTTTGAATAGGGCCGTCCGGCTGTACGGTTTCAGCGCGTTTCACGGTAGGCGTATGCAGATCTGCGGTACCGTTGGTGATAACGCCACGGCCGTAGAAAGGTGCGCCGAGATTGACTTTGCTCATGTTAACTCCCAGTGCGCGCAGCCCTTTGGTGGTGGCGTCGAGAGAGAAGCCGGCATATTCCTGGCCGGGGTATTCGTACAGCGGGGAGTTGTGACCGGCTTTGTTGGACCAGCCGCCGTTGTAGTCATACGTCATCATGTTGAAATAGTTCAGGACGTTGTTCAGGCGTGGCCAGTCAAAGCCCTGCAGTTTGTTGAGCGCAGGGGAGAAACAGCTGGTCATCAGTTTGTTGGGACCGATGGCTGCTCTCACTGCTTCCAGCAGTATCGCGAAGTTGGTATAGTCCGCGGTGCTGTAATGTTCAATGTTCATACCCGCATCGTTGGGGTATTCCCAGTCGAAGTCGATTCCATCAAAGCCCATGGCGATCAGCTGCTGGCAGCCTGCCACGAATTTGGCTCTTTTGGTGGCATCTGCCGCTACTTCGGGATAGTGCTTACACATGCTCCAGCCGCCGATGGAAGCCAGTACTTTTACCCCTTTCTGGTGGGCCAGGTCCAGTACGCCGGGAGCGCCGCCCTGTTTGGGCACAGACAGCGGGAAGGCGCCTGTTTTGCCGGTGTTCACGTTGGTCCATCCGCTACCGCCGTTGCGGTATCCGAGGGAGTAGGCGTAGCTGTTGTCCGGGATGTAATACAGCACTTCCAGTTCTCCGTACAGGAGGTACATGTCCCAGCTGCTGTAGATGTCTTCATTGACCATAGGGGCGGGAGCCTGTACGGCGCCAGCCTGGTAAATGTTTTTGTTGCGGTAGTCACCGCTGTGCAGCGATCCGTCATTCGCTACGCCAAAGAACGAAAAGTTCAGGATGGTGTACTGCGAGTAATCCACGTTCAGGTGGTTGTAACCACCTAAGGGAACAGTGCCTGCCACATTTTTCCAGGCGTCCCATTGGGTGATGTAACCGATCACCTGCTTGCTGTGTTGCTGCGTGGTGGCCGGAACAGTGGGGCTTACCTGGGCAAAGCTCCCGGGCGACAGCGACAGTAACAGCCAACAGACGAATGCGAGACAGCGGAGCGCTGCGCTACCATTGGTAGATTTTGGTGTCATAGTGATTGTTTGTTAAGATAATGGTTAATAAAAACTAGTGCTCAACTAAAAGGGAATTACATGTGCGTTCGGGTTATATGCTAGGCTATCGTATGTAAGGTTTTCAGATCTCCTGATAAGGGTTTCACGTAAAATACAGCACGATGGGGGAGTCGGTGCAATCTCGAAAAAGTACTACGTGAAAAAAAAGTTTTTTCGCGGGCCACTGCTGTATATTTACTGTCAGAAGGCTTATATACCGTACATTGTCAGGATTCCTTTTACTTATTTTCCGGAGGAAATAACAGCACGCAAATCCTTTGCGTATTGATGAATTATCTTGCTGTCAGCATCATGTGATCGTTGTTTCCGGTGTGCCGCTTCTTCTTTCCCTCACCCACAACAAAAACCAAATGACTTCAGATCCAAATTTGCTCAGAGATGTTTACGCTGTTTTCAACATTTTTTGCGGAAGGTTCCGGCAAATGGTATGTACTGCCTGTAACTGGAGTGAACCTACGTTTTATCGCAAAATGAGATGTCATCACCCTGCGGCCGGCAAAAGAGGCCGGAAGTCATTCCTCAGCCAGGCAGAAGAGGAGGCCATCCTGAAGGAGGCGCACATGGCCTCCGAGCATCTCACCCGGTTATTACAGCAACACTTTTCCACGCCGGAAAAATTTCCGCTGTGGCTGGAAGAGCCGGAGGAAAGGGAAGATGTTTATTTTCTGAGCGAGGTGACGATCCCGCTCGAAGAAATACCTTTTTAATCAGCTGCCTTTTTAATGATTCACCAACCAAAGTCTGCCGCAAAGGAAACGCCAATTGTTTACCTTTGCAGTAACAGGCTACCGATAACCATATGGAAGCTATCGTACAAAATATGTATCAGTCTCCTGTTGGCCATGTGCACAATTTTCTGTGTCAGTGCCAGCAGTGTAAGTTGTCTGCCTGGGAACATCAGGAAACCTTCTCCATTGCCTTTATCCGGCAGGGTAATTTTACTTTCAAAGTGTTCCGGAATGACCTCGACGCCTTCAACGGTTTGTTCCTGGTATGCAAACCCGGATACGAACACCGGGTGGGGCATGTGCATGAAATGCCGGACCAATGCACCATATTTTCTTTTCCCGCCGTACACGCGGAGCAACTGGAAGAACAAGGCAGGGAGCTGTCCTGGTTTCTGAAAAACCCGGACCTGCACGCCGTACTGGTAAAGGCCACCCCGGAAATGGAATACCTGCACCACCGTATCTTTCATTTACTGCAAAAACCACATTTTCCCCGCCTGTGGGTGGAGCAAATGATGCTTGAACTGTTCTCACTGGTACTCTCCCGCGGGCAAAATAAAAACATCTCTCCGCTGACAGAAAAACATAAGCGCCATCATCTTCCCCTGATAGCTGCTGTAAAAACATTTATCAGTGATCATTTTTCAGACGACCTCTCTCTTCCGCAACTAGCCACGGTAGGTCATCTCAGCCCATTTCATTTTAACAGGCTGTTCAAACAGATGACAGGCATCACCCCCTATAACTACCTGCTGCAGGTAAGATTGAAAGAAGCGCATCTTCAGCTGCGGCATAGCAACCAGCCGGTAACACATATTGCCTTTGATACGGGCTTCAACAGCCTCGAGCATTTCTCCGCTGCCTATAAAAAACAATTCGGACTATCCCCTTCCCATTCACGGCGATAAAAAACAGCAATTTTCCTTAAATCTCCCCCCACCCGGTGAGATAGTTTTGTGTCATCAAACAACTTATTATGTTTATGAAAACACAATTATTAAGCACACTGGAAAATGCCCGTCAGTATACACTGAGCGTGGCCGCCGCCATGCCGGCAGCCGACTATGCCTTTAAACCGGACACCGCCGTCTGGAGCTTTAATGACCTGCTGCATCATATAGGCTACGGCATTCTTTGGTGGAATGAAAACTACATCCGGCAGCAGCCGGCCGACTGGAACCCGCCCGCAGCTACCAAAACAGCCGCCGCCACACAGGCGTATCTGACCAAAAGCTTTGACATCTTACAAAAGAGCATAGAGAAAGCGGACACGGATGAAAAAGTCATTCACGGCGTGTACGCCACGCTGGACCATATTGCGCACCATCGTGGCCAGGCTACTACTTATCTGCGCTGTAAAGGCATCACACCTCCGGAATACACCTTTTAAATTTTATGCCCATGGCAGCAGCCTATTACATTAACAGTTACGACATTGTAGACATGGAGCTTTTCAGCCAATACCCACCGGCGGTAATGGCGTTGCTGGAAAAATACGGCGCTTCGGTAGTGGCCTCGGACCTGGCCGGTGTGGCCGTGGAAGGCAGTCCCCGCATGATGAACGCCATCATCCGGTTCCCTTCGCCCGAAGCAGCGCTTCAATGCTACCAGGACCCGGAATATCAGCCACTGAAAGCCATTCGTTTAAAAGCCGTTCGCAACTGCACCATGGTACTGGTGCAAGCCTTCACTTCTTAATACAAGCGGGGCGCCCTTAGAAAAGAGCGCCCCGTATTCAGAGAATTCCACGGTTATGGTTAACGTTTAGCGGCTTCCCGGATACTTTTAAACAACGCCTTAAAAGTGTCCGCATTATCTTTTGTGCCGGGCCGGAATTCACCCTTGCCATAATAAGCATTGATAAACTCTGCGGTATTAACCCACATCGTTTCAAAAACGCCCTTCATCCGCTCTGCCACAGGCAGCGCGAAATCCGCGCGGGTACCGTCTTTGCGGCCGGCCAGTATCTGATCCAGCTGTGCAAGCGCTACGTCTGTTTTGGCGCAGGCGCTGGCCAGCACATTAAACCCTTTCAGCGCAAAGTACGCCGGGGTAGGAGGCGCGCTTTCATATTTCCAGTCCGTGATCACAATATCTTTCGGGATATGATCGATAGCACGGTGTGTGTCGTTCATACTTGCCTGCCAGGCCAGCAGATTCGTGGTTTTACCATCTATCAGCCGGTCGCTCCACATCCACATTTCGCAACCTTTTTGCTTTAAGTGTGCGTGCAGCAAGCGAATGTATTCCGCTAATATTTCAGATTTGTCGCGGCCGCCACAACGGGGGCATTTATCATAACCGATGATCCAGGCTTCGTCCAGTCCCACATGCAGGGCGTCGGCGCCGCATACGTCAATCAGTTCGTCCATAACGGGGAACAGGATTTTCGGCAGATCGGGATGTGCGGGACAAAGGCATTTGCTGTAGAAATCAAACATGCCACCGTTTTTCCAGGGCACCGGTGGATTGTAATCCGGCGACTCGTCAAACTGCGGATAGTGTTTCAGCAAAGGGCCGATCTCCGTTTGCTCGCTCTGATGGGCGAGCAGGTTCATCATGGGAATGAAGCGGATTTTTGCATCGCGGCAGGCCTGTACAATCTGTAACAAGCCTTCTTTACTGATAGCGTTGGGTTCTGCCAGTTCGGGATGTGATTCGTACTGGTACCAGAATTCGATCCGCAGGGCCAGCGTATTCACTCCTTCTTTCGGCAGCGCTTTCCTGATAAAATCACACAGTAACGGTATGTCCTGTTTATTCGGCACACTCAGCATCAGGCCTCTTATTGGCAGCTCGTTCCATTTAAAAGAGCGATAGTCCTGCGCATGGAGTTGCATGGCGATCGCCATGCCTCCGCATAATAACATCCATTTTAAAAGTCTTTGTCTCATTATTCTGCGATTACTTTTCTGACGCGGTTGTTTCTTCTGTCTACTACGTATACGGTGCCGTCTTTTCCTACTGTTACGCCGGTAGGGGCGTAAAACAAGGCTGCTGCGCCGGTGCCGTCTGCAAAGCCGGCGGTGCTGCCACCGGTGTAAGTGCTCACCTGCCAGGTACCGGCGGCAACGAAGCGGATACACTGGTTGGTATTAACGGAAGACCCGTCCCAGGTGCCGTTGCCGGCTATAAAGAGGTTGTCATGCGCATCGGTGGCTATCATCCAGGGATATTCGAAGGTAGCGGCGCTGGCAGCGCCGTTTACCAGGCCGGTCACACCGGACTGACCGATGGTCACGCCTTTTTCCCAGGTACCGTATTTATATTCCTGGATAACGGAGTTGCCGTTTACCACCACGAAGAGGTTGCCCTTACTGTCCACTGCCACGTCGGAAGGATAGGAGAGCCCTGTAATGATCTGATCGGCGCTGCCATCGGGTTTCACCTTGAAAACGCTGCCATTGCTGCGGGCGTCGGTGTAGTAGATGGTGCCGTCTCTTTTATCGATGCCGATCCCCCAGGCTTCAAACCACCCTACGAGGGAAGTGGTGCCGTCGGGCGTTATTTTACGCAGCGTCCAGGCGGCGGGGTCGGAGGTGAAAATATTACCGTCTTTATCCACTACTACGTCCATCGGGAGGAAAAAAGAAGCCGCGGAGCCTTTGCCTTCTGCGTATTCGTTCCTGCCGCTGCCGGCGAGAGTGGTAACAGTGCCGTCGGGCGCTATTTTACGGATACGGCGGTTTTCCGCTTCCGCTACATAGAGGTTACCATCAGCGTCGATATCGAGGCCGCAACGGTTGCCGAAGTTAAAAGCGGCCGCAGTGCCTTTACCGTCGGCATATCCTGCAGAGCCGTTGCCCGCAAGAGTGCTTACCACGTAGGATGTCTGGTAGTTAAAATCCTCTTTGCTGGTGCCGGCTTTTCCGTCAATAGTAACCACTAGCTTACCCGTACCCGCTTTGCGGGGGATAACCACCAGGATACGGTCTTCCACCACACCTTCCACGAATGCCTTCACGCCATTAACGGTAACGGACACACGACTGGTGTCCAGGCTGAAGTTGCTGCCATAGATGAGCACTTCCGTGCCGGCTCCGCCGGAAGCGGGTGTAAATTTATCAATGACGATCGGCGACGAAGCATCATGTTCAAATGCTTTGTCTTTTTTACAGCTGTTGAATACCAGTACGCCCAGCAGCAACAGATAATATCGGATGTGTTTCATGTTGTCTTAGTTTTTGGGATGAAGCCTTTATCACCAGCCTGGGTTCTGAACAAACTCCGGATTACGGCCGCTCACTTTGTCCATTTCCGCTTGGGGAACGGGCAACCAGTAGGCGCGTTTAGGATCGAAGACCCGCTTTTCCACCACGGGGTAGCTGTAGGTCACGTTACCGCTGCCGGTGACCGTCACACCGTGTATTTCACGGTTGTCTGTCACTTCCGCTATTTTCCAGCGGCGTACGTCCCAGAAGCGATGGGCTTCCAGCGCCAGCTCTATCCTTCTTTCATGCCGGATACGTGCACGCAGGGATTCTTTCGTTCCGCTGTTGACTGCCGGGATGCCGGCACGCCCTCTGACAGCATTGAGGGCGTTGTATACGTCCGCCCCCGGCCCCGACACTTCATTCTGTGCTTCCGCATAGTTGAGGTACAGTTCCGCAGTGCGGATGAGCACCCATTTGCGGTCGGTGGCGCCGGTATTGGAGAAGAGATTCACTCCTTCCAGCAGATATTTGCGGGGCCAGTAGCCGGTAGCATTCTGGCCCGGACGGGGCACATCTTCACCGTTCGGGTTCAGCGGGCGGCCTTTCCACATACATCCCGGATACAGGATAGTAGCATAAAAGCGCTTATCGCGGCCATCGTAGGGGCGTTGCGGGTTGTAGCCGGAAGCAGGGTCGGTGATCGGCAGCCCCGTACTTTCCATCTCGTAGTCATCTACCAGCTCCTGTATGGGGTTTACGTTACCGTAGCCGTTGGCCCCGCGGGGGTTCATTTCCCGATCTATGCCGCCGTCGCCATAGGCGGAGGGCGCAGGTCTGCTCCAGATCACTTCTTTGTTGAAATACTGCGTAAAAATCTCGCCGTAGTTATCATTCAGCGCATAGCCATTGTTAAGCGCAGAGTCCAGCGCTGCTTTACAGGCGTTGGCCGCCTGCGTCCAGCGGTTCTGATCATTCGTTGGGTTGTACAATGGGCTGGCGAAGTACAGCAGGGCGCGGCCTTTCAGCGACAGTGCTATCACCCGGGAGGCCCTTCCCCAGTTGTTGGGGCGCTCCGCATAGGTAGGCGGCAGCAGGGTCATGGCTTCATCCAGGTCTTTAACAACCGCTCCCAGCACATCGGAGATACTGTTACGTTTAAAGTAGATGCCCTCCGGGTTATCGAATGGGTTTTCTACCTGTGCCAGCAGCGGCACGTCTCCCCAGCGGATGACCAGCTGGAAATAATAAAAAGCCCGCAGTACCAGTATTTCTCCTTTCAAACGGGAGCGGCGGTCGGGATAAGTAGGATCATTAGGAACCTTATCGTAATTCTTCAGGAAAATGTTACAAGCGCGTATTTTTCCGTAGTACTCGGTCCACTGCCCGGCGAGCGGGAAGTTGGACGGGCTCATGGAGCCAGTATTAAAACTTCCCGCGTCGGCGCTGGAATTGTCGATGGCCTGGTTGGTTTCATCCGTGGCGCTGCTCAGCGGCCATCCCCAGGGCTGAAACATATCGGGCAAGCTTTGGTAGGTGGTATTTACAAAGCGTTCCGCATTCTCAATATTTTTAAACACCTCTTCCTCCGTGATCAGGTCACTGGGTTTCCTGTCGAGGTAATTTTTCTTGCAGGCGCAGAAACATAGTATCAGCGCTGACAGTATACCTGTTCTAATTTTCACTGTTAGTTTCATGATCGTGGTTTAAAGGTTGATGGTAATACCGGCGTTATAGATGCGCATGATAGGGTAGGGCTGCCATCCCCAGCGGTCTGCCGTATTGGCCTCGGGGTCCACGCCCAGGTCCTTGACATTGTCCCAGCTGACCAGGTTCATACCGTTCACGTATATACGCGCACTTTTCAGCTTGACTCTCTTCACCCATTCACGCGGCAGCCGGTAGCCGATCTCCAGATTTTTCAGCTTGATATAATCGGTTTTCCTGATCCAGTAGGAAGAGCTGATGAAGTTGTTGGACATATTGCTTTCAACGAGGTGCAAGGCGGGGAAAGTAGCCTTGTCCGCTGTCTCCGGTGTCCAGCGGCCTTCGTGGATAGGACGGTAGCTTTCGCGGTAGTTGTACACCAGCTGCGCGGAGTACATCTGGCGGCCGCCCGTAGCGCCCTGGAACAGCACACTGACATCCAGGCCTTTGTAATCTACTCCCAATGTAACGCCGAAGTAGCCGGTAGGCACGTTCAGCATGGGCAGCATCACACGGTCTGCTTCATTAATGATACCGTTGTTATCGATGTCTTTATATTTAATATCTCCCGGTATCAGCGGGGCAAAGGTCTGTTTGGCGCTTTTAGCGATTTCGTCTTTGCTCTGGAAGAGGCCTTCTGCAATATATCCCAGGCCATAGCCGATAGGATTACCTACCTGGCTCTGGTAAGCGTAAGCCAGCTTGGGTTCATCCATTTCCAGTATTTTGTTTTTTACGTACTGATAGTTGGCTTTTGCGAAAACGCCCACCTGCCGGATATTGGTGTTTACGTTCAGTTCTACTTCCACGCCTCTGTTGACCACACGGCCCAGGTTACGGTTGAGCGCCGCCGTGATACCGAGGTAAGCAGGTATGGAGCCGGCCTGTGTAAGGATATCGCTGCGCAGCTCACGGAACACGTCCATGTTCAGTTTTATCTTGTCTTTGAGGAAGCCTGTTTCTATACCCAGATCTGTTTTAGAAGCTTTTTCCCAGGTGATGGCGGTATTCCCGATCCTGTTTTCCACATAGCCGCCTACGCCGGAGGCTACGCTGCCGAAAGTAAAGCCGCCGGTTTTCGCAAAATCGGAGATATAGAGCCAGCGGCCGTTGCCCACCAGGTCGTTACCCACATAACCGTGCGAGAAACGCAGCTTCAGGTAGCTGAGGGCGCCGTCTTTAGGCATGAAGCGCTCGTTGCTGACCATCCATGCCGCAGACACCGCGGGGAAGAAGCCATAACGGCGGCCGGGAGGGAAGTTCTCCGAGCCGTTGTAGCCGGCGTTGAATTCGAGATAGTATTTTTTATCGTAGTTGTAGGTTAAGCGGCCGACGTAGCCTTCGTATACCCTTGGCAGGTCGCCGGACTGGGAGCGGTAGTTGCGGTTGAACAGCAGCAGGCCGCCCAGTGAATGTTTGGCGAAGTCACGGTCGTACATCAGTTTCACATCGTAATAGTAGTAACGTTCGCCGCTGGTGGCGCCGGAGCGTTGCAGGCTGGTAGCAGCGCGGTGTTGCGAGTAGGTGCCGCCGCCGGTGCCGGGAACGGTTTTATAGCGGTAGGAATCAAATTCCTGGTCAAACGCCACGTTGATGCTGCCGTAGTTTTCGAAGGTAAAGAGACCTTTTACTTTCAGACCGGGTGTGATAAAATCCAGTTTACGGGTGAGCGCCACACTACCGTTGGTACTGTGCCAGTAAGCGTCCAGATAGCCGTTGCGGGTGAGCATGCCGTAAGGGTTGTAGAAATCTTCCCGCATATTGCCGGAGGCGATGCTGCCATCAGGATTTTTTACCGGCGTAAGGTTGTTGGTCATCTGTGACAGTACCACCCAGAGGAATTCAAAATCGGCCCTGTCAGAGGAGGGACCGGTGCGGTTTTCGAGGCGGGAGGCCAGGTCCACCTGCAGGTCCGTATTTTTATCCAGGGTGATGTCCACGTTGGAGCGGAAGTTAAAGCGATCGTATTTGTATTTGATACCGTAAATGTTTTCGTTGGCGTGTTTATAGAGAGGCTCCTGGCGGAGGTAAGAGCCGGACACGAAGTACCGTACATATTTGGAGCCGCCGCTGATATTCATATTCAGGGTTTTCTGCGGGGAGAAGTTCCTGATCAATTCGTTGTACCAGTCGGTATTGGGATAGTCATAGGGCTTGAGGCCGGTGCGGAAGTATTCCAGTTGCTGGTCGGACCATACCGGCAGCATTCCGTCGTTTTTGGCCGCTTCGTTTTGCAGGAGGCCGGAGCGGTAGGAGTCCAGGAAGCGGGGGAAAGTGGTCGGCTGTTGCAGGGCGTATTGTCCGTTGATCTGTATGTTGGGAGGGCCGTCCTGACCGCGTTTGGTGGTCACGAGCACAATACCGTTGGCCCCCTGGATACCGTATAGGGCGGTAGAGGAGGCGTCTTTCAGGATAGTCACGGATTCTATTTCGTTGGCGTCCAGCTGGCCGAGGTCGGCGTTACCGCGGGGGAGGCCGTCGATCACGATCAGCGGGTTGGTGGCGCCGGTGGTGTTGATACCGCGGATGAACAGCTGGGAGTAGTCGGAGCCGGGGCGGCCGGAGCGTTGGGCTGTGATGAGGCCGGGCAGGCGTCCTGCCAGCGCGTTGGTCAGGTTGGCTACCGGGCTTTGTTTCAGCTCTTTGGTCTGTATGCTGCTGATGGCGCCAGTAACGCTTTGCCGTATCTGTTTCTGGCCGTAACCCAGTACCACCACTTCATTAAGGCCAGCGTCGGAGGCTTTCAGGGTGATGGTGCTGAGTGTTGTTTTTCCGTTGACAGGCACTTCCTGGGAGGCATATCCCACGTAGGAGATGATCAGCACCCCGTTGGCGGGGGTGTTGATGGAGAAGTTACCGTGTTCGTCGGTGGCGGTGCCGCGGCTGGTCCCTTTGAGCTGGATGCTCACGCCTATCAGCTCTACACCGTTGTTGCCCACTACTTTCCCTTTTACGGTGATATCCTGTTGTTTTTCAGCGGGGGAGATGACCACGAGGTTGTCTTCCAGGATGCGGTAGGTATAGGATTTTTGCAGCACTCCATCGAGGATGGCCGGCAGCGTGGCGTTATCGAAGTTCACATCAACTTTATCCGTGGCCGGAAATGTTTTAAAGTTATATAGAAAGCGGTAGCTGCTTTTGGTTTCGATCCATTCGAGCAGCCGGCGCATTTCCATCTGTTTGCTGTTGATGGAAAAACGGGTTTGTGAATAAACTGCCGCACGCAATTGCAGGACAAAAGCAGTCATCAGTAACAGGCAAAGCTTCATACACAATAGTGTTTTTCTCAATAAAGACCGGGGAATGGCTGGTTGTGGACACAGCTTTTTTTTCATACATTTGATTTGAATGTTAGACAATTTGAAACACATGACTTCCCGCACGGAAAATGTTGTTTCATTCCATGTTTGACGGCAAAAGGGGGAGTGTAGCCGCACTTCCCTTTTCTATTGGTGTATAGGGGCCCTGTTAGCCCGGTTGTGGAATAGTCGTGGATATTGGCATTGTTCTGTTCTTTTTGGTTGATTATTTATAAATGATTACTGTATCTCCCTTGATTTTATAGTTAAAGTCGGCTGTCAGCTGCAGGGCTTTCAGTGCGCGGGTCACGTCTTCCCGGCGGAAGGTGCCGTTGAACCGGTTGCTGTTGAGCGATGCATTTTTTATCAGGATGGTTTTGCCGTACCATCTTTCCATAATCCGCGCCAGTTCGGAAAATGATTTATTGTGGAATTCCAGTTTGTCTTTCTGCCAGCCGGTCTCTGTTTCGCCTTCCCGCCGGATCGGCTGCACCTCCGCGATGAACTCGCCCCAGTCTTCCCCGGAAGCCTGTTCCGCGTCTGCTTTACGGGTCAGCGTCAGTTTCTGTTGCGGCGCCAGCTGCAGCGATTTTTCCGGCAGGCTGTTCAGGCTCACCGCCACTTTGCCCTGCAGGAGGGCTGTTTCCAGCGATTCCCCGTTATAGGCTTTCAGGTTGAACCGGGTGCCCAGCACCTTAACGGTAATATCTTTCGTATGGATGATAAAAGGGTGGAGGTCGTTAGTCGCCACATCGAAATAGCCTTCGCCTTCCAGGTACACGTCGCGTTGACCATTTTTCATACCGTTGCTGTATTTCAGGCTACTGCTCACATTGAGCCATACCTTCGTACCGTCGGGGAGGGTCACCTGCCGGTGATGCCCTGCCAGGGTGCGTACCTCCTGCATCCCGGAAGGCCATATCACCCACGCCAGCGTAGCGCCGGCGATCAATACCAGCACCGCGGCCGCGGCTTTCCACCAGGTACGCATCTTTTTAACCGGCGCCACCCACGTCTTTTCGGCCTGCAGCTGCGCTACCATACCGTCGTACAGCGCCGGCACCTCCGCCGGGCCGTCGCCCGCCAGCCGGGATTCATAGGCCTCGTACCAGGACTCCAGCAGCTGCCGTTCCTGTTCTGTACAGTCCCCCTTCAGGTATTTATCCAGCAGCTCCAACAGCTGCCGATCGGTTGTATCTGGTTGCATGCCTATATAAGACACATAACTTTTTACCCACCCTACCCCCTTCTTTTGTCTTTTTTAGGGAGATAGTATCAACATCGCCTTAATTTTTTTAACTTTTGCCCCGAATGATCGAGTATTCCACCTTATCCGACCACGAACTGATAGTCCTGCTGGCACACGACGATAACAACGCCTTTAAAACGTTGTACGACCGCCATGCCCGTGTACTATACCTGGCCGCCTTCAAAAAGCTGCCCGTGCCGCATTTGCTGGAAGACCTGCTACAGGAAGTATTCCTCACCCTGTACCGCAAACGCTCCTCCCTGAGCGAAATCATCAACCTGCGCGCCTACCTCCACAGCGCCCTGCGCAACCGCATCCTCAACGAACTGCGGAACTCCCTTATCCATGAACAGCACCATCAACAGTTATCCGTTCCTGAAGCCACCGAAAGCCCCTGCAACTACGACCTGCAGCTGCTGGAGAAACGTTTCGGCGAAGCGCTGGACAGGCTGTCGGAACGCAGCCGGGAGATATTTTTACTGAGCAGGAGAGATGAACTGTCCTATAAGGAAATAGCAGAGCGTTTAGGCATCTCCGTGAAAGCCGTGGAGAAGCATATGGGGAAAGCGCTGCAGGTGATGCGGAGCGAGTTTAAGGATTATGGCGTAATGGCGGTGGTAGGGTTGGCGATGGTGGAGAGATGGGTGTAGGTAGATGTTCAACTTACGAATCGATTGTTAGCATAAATCAGCAACTTTAAAAGTAAAAGGCTTTCAACATAAATGCTAAAAGCCTTTAAATATATAAGTAGCGTGTTATTTACGCCCTCGTCTTCTTCAATTTCACTTCCACTTTCTCTCCGGGTTTGCTCACGGTCACCACTTTCTTCACGGTGGCGCCGGCGCCGGTGCTATAGTTCCGGGTAACGGTGTTGGCGCTGGTGCCCTGGAACATGCCGTTGATATAGTGGTCTGTGTACCCAACCACTTCATTCTGGCTATAGGAGTGTGAATAGCCGAACTCTGTGTACAGCAGGTATTCTCCGGGCATCAGGTTCACAAATTCAAAGTGACCGGCATCGTCGTATACCTGGGTAGTTTTGATACATTCGGCCGCTTCATCGGAAAGCGCTATACCTTCCCGGCCTTTCTTCCGCTGGGATTCGTTGACCTTGATCCATTCTTTAAAGTAATCGTTGTACGGGATGAGGATCACCTGGGTGCCTTTAGGAGCAACCTGCTTGGCCTGGATATTCATCACCTGCATCTTGGCCCATATAGTTCCGTTATCATTGAAGTCACGGGCAAATACCTGTCCGGAGATGATGGCGTCGCCACCTTTCACCATTTTCATGGTGGCTACTTTATCGAAAGGCGCTTTGATAGAGTTGAAGTCTGTCTCCATATCTACCATCCGGATATGCTGACCGTTGGCCCATTCTTCCAGCTGCCAGAGGCGGCGGGTCTTTTTATCGATGAGGTAAACCATTTTATCACCGGTGGCTGGTTCTACCGCGGAGACCTCCCATACATCATGTTTACCGGTGAACTTACTAACGTACGTGTTGTTTCTCACCTCATCTACCACGATCTTTTTCATATTGTCGGTGTTGGTAGGCTTGTATTCAAACACCGACAGGTCAGTCTTATAACCGGAAGTCAGCGGCAGCGTTGACACCAGGAAAGGATAGGAGTAACTGTCTACGAAAGAGGGAACTCCTGCTTCTTTGATCACTTTTTTCTGACCTGTTTTTTTGTCGATATGATAGCCGGTGATGTTAGGGCCGAAGTTCACCACCATATCTTTCATAGTGTTGTGCGAAGCCAGATAGATCGGCTTGAAGGTATTCAGATCGGTTACCGCCGTGTCTTTCCACGCTTCCAGCCCTGCAAGGGCGGTGACAACTGTCAGCGACAGCTTATCGTTGGTGGCATTAACATTGAAGGTGAAAGTACCGATCGCCTGTTCACGCCCCTCGTTGGTCATAAAACAAGCCAAGGTGTATTTACCGTTCTTCAGCAGCTTGGCGTCGAACTTACTCTGGGCGTTGGCGCCTCCTGAAATAGCCGCAAGCAATGTAGTGGCGGCAATGAATATTGAGTTACGTAATGGAGAAAACATAGTCCTGATAATTTATCTGACAACACAAAAGTAGGCTTTTCGACGGTGGAATCTCTACTGGTAAACCAGTAGATTTACTGCCTCGTCTTCTTCAGTTTCACCTCCACTTTCTCACCAGGCTTGCTCACGGTCACTACTCTTTGAATGCTTGCCCCTGCACCGGTGCTATAGCTATTGTTGACAGTATTGGCAGAAGAATATTGGAACATGCCGTTGATATAGTGATCTGTGTACCCCACCACCTCGGTCTGGCTGTAGGTGTGTACAAAGCTGAACTCTGTGAATAGCAGGTACTCGCCGGGCATCAGGTTCACAAATTCAAAGTGGCCGACATTATCGTATACAATAGTGGTTTTGATACATTCCGCCGCTTCATCCGAAAGAGCGACACCTCCGCGGCCTTTCTTCCGCTGCGATTCGTTTACCTTGACCCATTCCTTAAAGTATTCAGTGTACGGGATAAGTAAAATCTAAGTCCCACGGCGCGCAACCTGCTTTGGGTCCCAATTCACCAACTGTACTTTGGCAATAATATGCTTGCTTTGCGAGTGGCTACGGGCAAACACCTGGCCGGAAATGGTGGCCTTACCACCATTGATCATTTGCAGGGTCACCGCTTTATCGAAAGGAACATTTACAGCAGCGAACGATGACTCAGTATCGACCATCTTCACCTGCAATCCTTTACTGAACACATCTACCTGCCAGAGGTGACGGGTCTTTTTGTCGCTATAGGAAACCGATTTCTCACCGGTGGAAGGTTCGTGTACGGTGACTTCCCATACATCATGATTCCCGGTGATCTTACTTACATAGACACTGTTCTTCACTTCCTTTACAACAGCTATTTTCACGCTATCGGTGTTCGAAGGCTTGTAGTCGTACACCGGAAAATCAGTCTGGTAACCGGAACTCAGCGGCAGCGTTGACAACAGGAATGGGTAGATGTAACTGTCAACGCAAAACCGGTCTCCTGCTTCATTGATCTCGCTCGTCCGGCTGGTTTTCTTATCTACATGATAACCGGTAACATCATTACCGAAGTGCAGTATCATGTCTCGCATACTGTTGTGCGACGAGCGGTAGACAGGCCTCAAAGATTTCAGGTCCGATACAACGGTATCTTTCCAGGCTTCCATTCCGGTAAAAGCGGTGACAGCGGTCACCGAAAGCTGGCCACCCGCAGCCTGCAGACCGACAGTCAAAGTACCGATAGGGGTTTCATGGCCGTTCTTCACCTTATAACACGCCAGTGAAAAACGATCGTTTTTCAGCAGCTTAGGGTCAAATGTTTCCTGCGCCTGTGCCTGTTGCCACAGGGCGGCAAATAATGTGGCTGCACTAATAAATATGGATTTAGAAAAGGGAGAAAACATAGTTCAAAAATTTTTTCTGCCTATGCAAATTAGATTTTTCCCAATAATGCGCCCTATACCCAAAAACCAGTAAACCCGCAAGGGGAAAAGCATTCATGTCAGGTTATCAGAAGGACGTGCCTGATTACACATGAATGACACAGACAAAGAAAAGGAAGAGGTTGATCGTCCCGGTGGCATCAAATAACACAAGATAAGATTAACTGTTAAAACATTTCTCTGCAGCCGGCCGGTATACATGGTTATCAATAAAGCAGCTTGCCTGTAAGTCAATTTATGTGTATCTTTCATGCCTATAATACACAATTTGATACATTGTTTGAAAATCTTATCTCAACATTTTTTACTCCCGATTCATGAAGATAAAATTGTCCATTCCCGTTTGTTGTATTACCCTTTGTACAGTACTGCTTTTTTTTTCCTGTAAAAAGAATAGCAGCAAAGAGGATATAGTCCCTCAACCGCCCGCTAAAAAGGTAGCCATTAAATTCCAGGTAGGCGACTTCACACAGGAAACAACAGGCTTCGGCAGGGCCACAAGTAACACAAATCTAAAAGATTACATTTCTTTCTTTTATTACATGGCATATGATAACAAAGGAAATATTGTCAGCAAAAAAATGCAAACAAAAGACTCATTAACTTTCGGCAGTATCCGTGATTCGTTAGCGTCAGGTGCCTATACGATCGTAATGATGGGGTCGGGAAACTTTGTTTCTGTGGATGGCTCAGGCATAGATCCCATCACGGGCTTCATGCCATTTTTACCATTAAACGAGGCATATATTGTCTTCTTGCCGGGCTTTAACCTTACACCTATGGGGGTAATAACAGGCCATGAAATTTTCTATAAAAAGTTTACCGTCGACGTTGGCCGGGACAGCATTGTTTCCAGTGTGTTCTTAGCAAGAATAGTTGGCAAAGTTGAGCTCAACATTCTCGACTCAACTTCTTTTTACCGCACGGAGGCAACGCTATCAATGGATTCCCAGGATTATTATATAGCCGGTGATTCTATTGCAGATCCATTTATCGATGTTAGAGGAGAACCTGTTTTTATCAGCCATGGGGTAGGGAGGTTGGAGACTTTTGTGCTTAATAACAAAAAAACATTCGACATCAAAATTAAAGGCTTTAATGCAAGCAATCAGCTGGTAGCATCCAAAACCATCACCAATATGCGGATTGAGTGGAATAAAAAACTAATCATGAAAGGTAACCTGGCTTCCCCGGCTCCGCCTGATGGCGCCAGGGTTTCAGCGGATGCCGGATCAAACGACTGGAAAACCAATAGTACAATTATCAATTTTTGACACCTCAAAGGTTATTTGAAAAATGCTATTATTTGACATATTAAACTCCCTTTTATGAACATTAAACTCTCCATTGGCACTTGTTGCATGACCCTTTTAATAACCATGTTACTTTTTTCCTGTAAGAAAAACAGTGGTGGTAATGACGTAACACCACCACCAGCAGCAGCAGAAAAGGTAGCTGTTAAATTTGGCGTGAGTGATTTCACCCGGGAAATAACAGACTTCGGCAGGTCCATGAATACGAATACAAGGGCGGGATCTCTGAAAGATTATATTTCTTTCTTTTATTACATGGCATATGATAATACGGGAAAGCTCGCCAGCTCTAAAATACAAACCCAGGATTCTTTGATATTTGGCAGCATCAGTGACTCTTTAAGACCGGGCTCATATACAATAGTGATGATCGGGGCCAAAAACCGGCCTTATATAGATGGCGGAGGAGTTGCCACCCCTACTGATCCCTCGTTACCACTAGACAGAGCATATATCTCCTTTATGCCTGGTGATATTGTAAAAGGCAATGAAGTTTTCCTGAAAAAATTTTCCATTAATATCAATGGCGACAGCATTGTTCCCAATGTATCCTTAACAAGAATTGTCGGTAAAATTGAGCTGACCATCCAGGATTCTACCTCTTTTCACCATACAACCGCAAATTTATCCATGGACTCTCAGGCCTACTACATAGGTTCCGGTACTATCGCCGATCCATATGTCACTGTCGGAGGAGATCCTTATGTCACTAGTCTTAGCGTTGGAAGCCTGGAAGCTTTCGTACTCAATAACAAAAACCCATTTGATATCAGAATCAAAGGCTATAACGCAAGTAATCAGCTATTAGCATCCAAAACAATTACCAATGTGCAAATTCAATGGAATAAAAAACTGATTCTGAAAGGAAAACTGTTCTCCCCAGATATTGATCCCAATTTTTCAATAGACGCTTCATTAAATGACTGGAGCGCAGATAGTACAATTATCAACTTCTGATGAATCAAAAGTAATCTGAAAAAATACCACCTACTTAAAGGCTTTCCGTCCCCAACAGCGGAAAGCCTTTTTACAATAGGCATTCCCGAATTACCAGGCAAAAATGCCTTATCGCTTTTCGGTGCCCTCCTAATGTATCAATTCCTAAAATTATGTATCAAAAACATGTATCAAATGAAAAAAGGCTCCCAACGCATCCGCGCTGAAAGCCTTTAGTGTAGTGTGCTCCCACCAGGGCATGATCCTGGGACCCCCTGATTATGAGTCAGGTGCTCTAACCAACTGAGCTATAGGAGCCGTTCCGAAGAACTAAAATCCCCTTTTTCAAGGGACGGCAAAGTTAATTATTTCCCCGAATTATCCTAAATTTTTTTTACTTATAGGCACGTATACGCCTATACTGTAAAAAATCTGCTTTCTTTGTATCCCATGAAAAATATCAAAAACATCATCTTCGATCTGGGAGGGGTGATCCTCAATATAGACCACCAGTTGACCAGTGAGGCTTTTACAGCGCTGGGGGTGCAGCATTTTGAACAGTTATACAACCAGTTCAAAGGTTCCCGGTTGTTCGACAACCTGGAAACGGGGCATATCACTCCGGAGGGGTTTCTGGCGGAAATGAAAAAGCATGTAGCCGAAGGCGTAACGGACGAACAGATCGTCGCGGCCTGGAATGCCATGCTGCTGGATTTTCCCCTGCAACGTTTACAGTTGCTGCAGCAGCTAAGGCAGCATTATAGCATGTACCTGCTGAGTAATACCAATGCGCTCCATCTGGAAACGTTTAACAAGATCCTGCAGGAGACGCGGGGCATCCCGTCACTGTCGGTGTTTTTTGACAAAGCGTACTATTCCCACCTGATGGGTTACCGGAAACCGGACCGGGAATCTTACCAGATGGTGCTGGACGAGAACGGGCTGAAAGCGGAAGAGACCTTATTTATTGATGATACGTTGCCCAATATCGAAGGGGCGAAGGTGGTAGGGTTACAAACGCTTCACCTGCAGGCGCCGAAAACGATCCTGGACATTTTCCGGCCGCAGAACAGCTGATGGGCATATAAGACAATAAAAAAGGCCGCGGTGCGCGGCCTTTTTCTATTTTACTTCTTCAAAGTCGATGTAATCGTCTCTTTTGGGCGGCTGCGGACCTGGCCGCTGGGAGGACTGCTGCTGGGAATTATATCCCTGCTGGGCAGCCTGCTGCTCTTCATACTGTTGACGCATGTGTTGCTGAATGTCGCTCATCTGCTTACGAACCGCCTTGGTGGACCTGTAAACCGGTATGATAAAATCAAATACCAGCTTGTACAGCAGCCACGCAAAAAACATGTATAGTAAAAATTTCAACATAGTGCGACAAAGGTAGCAGATTATCTTTCCGTTAACCGGATAATCCGCTGATTTTAAGGTTTCTTTAACGTTGCTGTTACAGGCCCAGCAGTGCAGCGCAGGACAGGGCTTCCTTTTTATTGAATTCCCATGCTAACCTGCGATGGTTCACCGCGTCGATAATGGTGCCGATCATACAGAAGCCGAAAGTCACGAAGTAAAGGATGCCCATGGCGATCTGGTTGAGCAGGAAACGCTGAATCCCCGCGGCCCCTACCAGCCCGATCAGGCAGCAGATCAGGATCATCTGGGGATCTTTCCGGCGGGACTGGTACAATGCCAGAAAGCGTTGCTTGTTTTCAGCACTGTAGCCTTTTGTCAGTTCCTGCAGCCACAGCATTTCTTCCTGTTCGATGCCCGGTAACATGGCATATGAAAAATCAGACATAATTATTTATTATAATTTAAGTTTAACGAATTGAAGCCGGGCCAGTTGCACGGTCCGGTAAATCAGCACCCCCACCGCGGCGGGTGCCAGCCAGTGGTGATGTATGGCTTCCAGCCACCGGCCGTGCAGAAAAAAATGGATTCCGTGTCCCAGCCCGCAGCCGGGGCAAAAAGGAATACCGATATTTTTAAACAGGCACAGGGACGGTTGGCCGGCGACCGGGTCCAGAAAAAACAAACCTGTCAGACCTGCCGGCCAAACCAGCAGTTCCGGGTGAAGTTTCTTCAGGAATGTAAATATCATTAAAAAAAATTAAATATGTTCTGTCGATGGGGCTGTCTGCGGTCTGAATTCACTCCAAGTTAAAGATTTTGTTTTTCAATCAAAATAATTTGTAGATTTGCATCAGGAAAAATGATTCAAACGAAGGGGACGAGAGAACGTCCCCTTCTCGTTTTTTGTATGGCAAACGAACAAGTGATAAAAGCTATCCGGGAATTGGCAGAAGGACTGCTGGCAAATAATCCCGACGATTTTTTGGTAGAAATCAGGATAAAACCCACTAATAACATTAAACTCTTTATTGATGGGGATAAGGGGATACCAGTGGACAAACTGGTGTCTTTCAACCGCAAACTCTACGCATTGCTGGAAACCAGCGAGATCTTTCCGGACAACGATTTCTCCCTGGAAGTTTCTTCCCCCGGGCTCGACGAGCCGCTGAAACTGCACAGACAATACCTGAAAAACATTGGCCGCAAGGTGGAAGTCACCCTCCTTGACGGCGCAGTGAAAGAAGGTACATTGCTGACGGTAACGGATGACTCCATCACCATCGAGGAAACAATCGGCAAAAAGAAAGAAACCAAACAAACGGAATTAAAACTAAATGAAATAAAGCACACCAAAGTGTGCATCGTGTTTTAAAATATAATACATAAACATGGCTAGTATTAACCTGATTGAGTCATTCACCGAGTTCAAGGAGGCGGAAAACATTGACCGCCCTACGTTGATGAAGGTATTGGAAGATGTGTTCAAAACACTGCTGCGGAAAAAGTATGGCTCTGATGAGAATTTTGACGTGATCGTAAATACAGAGAAAGGTGACCTTGAAATATTACGCCGCCGCACTATCGTGTCTGACGGCGAAGTGGAAGACGAAAATGCACAGATCGCCTATTCCGACGCCATTAAAGTAGAACCGGACTACCAGATTGGGGAAGATCTCTATGAAGAAGTAGAGATCCTCGACTTCGGCCGCAGGGCTATCCTCGCCGCCAAACAAACCCTCTCCGCACGTATCGGCGACCTTAAAAAGAACATCCTGGTAAAGAAATACGCCGACAAAGCCGGCGAAATTGTTACCGGGGAAGTATACCAGGTTTGGAAAAAAGAAGTTTTATTGCTTGATGATGAAGGGAATGAGTTAATTTTGCCCAAATCTGAGCAGATTCCGACGGATTATTTCAAAAAAGGAGAAAATGTAAGAGCGGTAGTAAAGAAAGTGGAAATGAAGAACAACGCGCCACTCATCATTCTTTCCCGCACACATCCATCCTTCCTGGCTAAATTGCTGGAAATTGAAGTACCCGAGATCTTTGACGGCCTGATTGTGATCAAGAAAATCGTCCGCGAACCCGGCGAAAGAGCGAAAGTGGCCGTTGAATCCTACGATGACCGTATCGACCCGGTAGGGGCCTGCGTAGGGATGAAAGGTAGCCGCATCCACGGCATCGTGCGCGAGCTCAGAAACGAAAATATCGATATCATCAACTATACTACCAACATCCAGCTGTTGATTCAGCGCTCCCTCACACCCGCCCGGATCAGCCGCATGGAAGTAGATAGCGAAAACAAATACGCTTCCGTTTACCTCAACCCTGACCAGGTATCACTGGCCATCGGTAAAAAAGGCGTTAACATCAAACTCGCCTGCGAACTCACAGGCTTTGAAATTGATGTCTTCCGCGACGAAGCCCAGGAACAGGCTGAATTTGATATCGATCTGGAAGAATTCTCAGATGAAATCGAAGAATGGATCATTGACGAGCTGAAAAGAATAGGTTGTGACACTGCCCGCAGCGTATTGGAGCTGACCACTGAAGAACTGGTTCGCCGTTCGGATCTGGAAGAAGAGACAGTGCAGGATGTAAGAAGAATATTACAGGAAGAGTTTGACAAAGAATAAAGCCCAGCCAGAAACCTTCCCAGGTAAAGGGCTTATTAGAAGGGGAATTGATTTTTTCGAGTTATTGTTTAAACGTAAAAAAACATCCCGTTTGGAAAAAACGGGAAACAGGGGAGGCCCGAAATACGATATGCCTGAAACAACAAACAACACACCACGATTGCTGGCTGCAGCCAAAGAGTTTAATATTGGTAAGGAAACGCTCATCGATTTCCTTAGCAATAAAGGCTTCGATATGGGCGGCTTTGGATCTCCAAATGCCCGCCTTACGGCTGTCATGTACACAGCTCTGCAGTCGGAATTCCAGCAGGACAAGGCTAACAAACGCAAAAGCGACCAGATAGCCCTGCCCAAAGGAAGCGTGTTAGAAACAAAGATGAAGAAGGAGAAAGAGGAAGCAGAGGCTGCGGCAAAAAAGAACCTGAAAGATAAAGATGAGGCTGCACCCGTAGCGGAAGCTCCCAAAGCTGAACAAGCCCCCGAACCTAAACAGGAACCCGTAAAGGAAACGCCTAAAAAGGAACCTCAGGCGGCTGCTCCGGCTCAACCCACACCTCCTCCGGTAAAAGAAAAAGAGGAAGCCAAGCCCAAACAAGAACCTCCGGCTGTTACAGCTCCCCCTGTTGCGGAAGTTCCCAAAGCACCAGCTACTCCCGCTGAACCGGAAGTCGTGAAAACAGAATCTCCTAAGATTAACGGCCCGAAAGTCATCACCACGATCGACCTCGACGCCCTTAACCGTAATAAAAAACCCGCTGCCAAAAAAGAACCGGAAGAAAAACCGGCTCCACAACCGGCAGCTCCTGCTCCCAAAGAGGAAAAACCACAACCGGTTACCCCTCCCGTAGCAGCTAAACCGGAAGAAAAACCGGAACCCACGCCGGCTCCAACTGCCCCCGTTGCAAAACAGGAAGACGTGGAAAAAGCAGCACCAAAAGCGGAAAAAGCTGAAACAGCACCCGCTCCGCAAGCAGAGAAAGTAGCGCAAACAGTTAAAACCGATACGACAGAAAAAACGGAAAAAGCCGCACCGGTTGAAGATAAACCTGTAGTTAACAAAGTGGAAGAAGTATTACAAGAGGCAAAACCGGCTGCAATCAAAGAACCGGCTAACATTCCTGTTAAACAGCCCGTAAAGGAAGAACAACGCAATATTCCGCCTGCCCCTGCTGCTGAAAACACACCAACTCCTCCCCAACAACCGGAAGAGCCCACCGTGATCAGTAACATCCAGGCCGAAAAACTGACCGGCCCGAAAGTCATCGGGAAAATCGAACTGCCCGTTCAGTCCGACAGACGCGATAACAATAAAGGCAACTTCAACCGCGATGAAAAACGTAAACGCAAACGTATCATCGTGGAGAAAAAACCTGAACCCATCCAGCCGAAAGACTTCAAAGAAGGCGGCCAGCAAGGACAAGGCGGCGGTAACCGTCCCCACCACGAAAACCGCGACAACCGCGGCGATAACCGTGGCGGCAATCGCCCGCACGGCGACAACCGTAACCAGGGTGATAACCGCAACCAGGGCGGCGGCCAGGGCCATAACAGACCCGGCGGCCAGCAAGGCCAGGGCGGCGGCTTCAACAGAGGCGGCCAGCAAGGCGGCGGATTTAACAGAGGCCAGGGCGGCGGCCAGGGTGGCAACCGACAAGGCGGCCAGCAAGGCGGTAACTTCAACAGACAAGGCGGCGGCCAGGGTGGTAACAGACCCGGCTTCAACAGACCCGGCCAGGGCGGCAACTTCCGTCCGGGTGGTCGAGGCGCTGATGATAAACGCACTGTGGAAGAAAAGGAAATCGATAAAAACGAAATCCAGAATAAAATCAAGGAAACCATGGCCAAACTCGGTGGCGGCGGTCGCGGTAAAAACGTGAAAGCCAAACACCGTAGGGAAAAACGCGAGGAAAGAGCCAGCCAGAAAGCCAAAGAGGGCGTTGAAGACAACAAACTCCAGGTAACGGAATTCGTTTCCGTAAGCGAACTCGCCAACCTCATGGACGTTAGCTTCGCCGAAGTTATCTCCAAATGTATGGGCCTCGGTATCATGGTGTCCATCAACCAACGCCTCGACGCGGAAGTAATCGAACTGGTAGCCGGCGAATTCGGCTATGAAGTGGAATTCATCGGCCTCGACGCGGTGGAAGACTCCGAAGAAGAAGAAGATGTAGACGCTCCGGAAGATCTGCTGCCACGCGCACCGATCGTTACCATCATGGGTCACGTCGACCACGGTAAAACATCGTTGCTCGACTATATCCGCAGCGCCAACGTAGTAGCCGGTGAAGCCGGAGGTATCACCCAGCACATCGGTGCCTACCAGGTAACGACCGCCAACGGTAAAAAAATCACCTTCCTCGATACACCAGGCCACGAAGCCTTTACGGCCATGCGTGCCCGCGGTGCCAAAGCAGCGGATATCGCTGTCATCGTAGTGGCTGCCGACGACGCCATCATGCCTCAGACAAGAGAAGCCATCTCCCACTCCCAGGCTGCCGGCCTCCCAATGGTATTCGCTATCAACAAAATTGATAAGGAAGGCGCCAACCCGGAAAAAATTAAAGAACAACTGGCTCAACTGAACCTCCTCGTGGAAGACTGGGGCGGTAAATACCAAAGCCAGGAAATATCCGCTAAAAGCGGCCTCAATATCGACGTCCTGCTGGAAAAAATCCTGCTGGAAGCAGAACTCCTCGAACTGAAAGCCAACCCGAACCGCGAAGGCTCCGGTAGCATCGTGGAAGCTTCCCTCGATAAAGGCCGCGGATACGTAGCCTCCCTGCTGGTACAAAACGGTACCCTCCGCCAGGGCGACACCATCGTGTCCGGCTCCTTCTACGGTAAAATCAAAGCCATGTTCAACGAACGCGGCCAACGAATGGAAGAAGCAGGACCATCCATGCCGGTACAGGTGCTCGGCCTCAACGGCGCACCACAAGCCGGTGAGAAATTCAAAATGTACGAAGACGAATCTGAAGCTAAAGAAACGGCTAACCGCAGAGCTCAGATCGTTCGCGAACAAGGTATCCGCACCAAGAAACATATCACCCTCGATGAAATCGGCCGCAGGCTGGCACTGGGTAACTTTAAACAGCTCAACCTCATCATCAAGGCCGACTTCGACGGCTCTGTGGAAGCATTGAGCGACTCCCTCCAGAAACTGTCTACCGAAGAAATCGTCATCAGTATCGTACACAAAGCAGTAGGCCAGATCACCGAATCCGACGTATTGCTCGCTACTGCCTCCGACGCCATCATCCTCGGTTTCCAGGTACGACCCTCTTCTCAGGCCGCCAAACTTGCAGAAAAGGAAAACATCGAAATCCGCAACTACTCCATCATCTACGATGCGATCGACGAGATCAAAAGCGCGATGGAAGGGATGCTGGAACCCAAAATCGAGAAAAAAGTGGTGTGCAACGTACAAGTACGCGAAACCTACAAATTCGACAAGGTTACCGTGGCCGGTTGCTTCGTACTCGATGGCAAGCTGACCAGAAACACCCGCATCAACGTAGTACGCGACGGTATCGTAGTCCACACCGGCGAACTCGGCTCCCTCAAACGTTATAAAGACGACGTGAAGGAAGTGGCCGCCAACATGGAATGCGGTCTCAGTATCCGCAACTACAGCGACCTCCGACCCGACGATATCATCGAAGGCTTCGAAGAGGTGGAAGTAAAAAGAACACTCTAATACCCGCTTCCCGGCCCCCAAAGGCCGGGAAGACATAAAAAAAGCTGTCAGAAATGGAGATACCCTCAATATCCCCGCTTTTTGACAGCTTTTTCTTTTAATATCCCTGCCCGTCGGCGCAAAACCAAAGGCTTATCTAAACTTTTGTTAAATCCGTCGATATTAAATACAGTCCTGATCTTTAATTGGTTATTTTTGGATTTTACCGCTATAATATGAAGAAACTTTTGGCTTTATCTGCAGGAGCTTTGCTGTTATGGCAAGCTGCTGCCGCTCAGCAAAAACTCGTGGCAGACAAAATTATCGGCATAGTAGGGGATAAGATTATCCTCAAATCCGATATGGACGGCGCCCTGGCAGACCAGGCTCGGAACTCCCCCGACGGCACCGTCAGCCCCCAGGCTGCCTGCACTACCATGGAAATGCTGATCTCCCAAAAGGTGATGGTGCTCCAGGCAGAAAGGGACAGCTTGCCCGTTTCTGACGGAGACGTGGAAGCACAAATGGAAAACCGTATCCGCTACTTCGAACAGCTCTACGGCACCAAAGAAAAAATGAAAGAAATTACCGGCTATAGCGTATACCAGCTCCGCGAACGGTTCCGCCAACCCATCAAGGAAGGCCTGCTCGCTCAAGCCATGCGCAATAAAGTGGTGGAAAACGTAAAAGTGACCCCCTCCGAAGTAAAACGCTACTTCGACGCCATCCCGAAAGACAGCCTCCATTTCTATGAGTCCGAACTGGAAATAGGACAACTCGTCCTCATCCCCAAGGCCACCCGCGAAATGGACAACTACGCCGTCGAACGCCTCCAGGGCTTCAAAAAAAGAGTACTCAACAAGGAATCCGACTTCGGGTCCCTCGCCATCCTCTACTCTGAAGACCCCGGCGTGAAAGAAAACAAAGGCATCTACGTGATGAACCGCAGCGATAAACAATGGGACGCCGACTTCATGGCGGCAGCTTTCCGTCTGAAAGAAGGCGAAATATCCTCCCCGGTGAAATCACAGTTCGGCTACCACCTCATCCAGATGATCAAACGCTCCGGCGATAACGTGACCGTACAACATATCCTGCTCAAAGCAGCAGTCACCAAATCCGACCTCGCCGGCGCCACCACCAAACTGGACTCCATCCGCACCCTGATCGTGAACAACAAACTCACCTTCTCCGAAGCGGTTGCCAAATACAGCGACGCACCCAGCGCCAAATTCGACGGCGGTATGCTCCAGTCCAAAACAGGAGAAGGTACCCTGCTCACTATCGACCAGCTGGACGATCCCTCTGAAAGAGATATCGTACTCATGCTCGATACTCTTAAACCCGGAAAAATATCCGCCCCCGTCTCATTTACCGACGAAACAGGCCGCGCCGGCGTAAGGATCGTGTACCTCAAAACACGCACCCAGCCACACCGCGAAAACCTGAATGACGACTACTCCCGCATTCAGCAACGCACCCTGGATATCAAAAGGGCTGAAGCCATCAATAAATGGCTCATCGAAAAAATACCCACCTTCTACGTACACGTAGATGATGACTATAAAAACTGCTCCCACATCAGCCAATGGATGGCCTCCCTGGCTAAACAGTAACGGTGAGGAACAGGATGTAAACTAATTCTCCTGAAGGGCGAAGACAACAGCGAACAGCTCCTGTCTTCGCCCTTCTTCTTTTCTACCCCCTTATGACCCTTTCCTGCTTCCCCCATTGACACCGTTTCAGATAGACGCCTGCCTTTTTCCCCTCGCTCCGCCGGCCAGCTTTCCACCACTCAACACGCACAATTCGTAATTCGCATTTTTTTGGCGTAACTTTGCGTCTTCAAATTTCAGCGATGAGTGATGCGATCAAACATGAATGCGGCCTGGCATTTATAAGATTAAGAAAACCATTCTCTTATTACCAGCAAAAATATGGGACTGTGTTCTATGGGTTGAACAAACTGTACCTGCTCATGGAAAAACAACACAACAGAGGCCAGGACGGCGCTGGGGTGGCCGCGGTAAAACTCAATACAGAACCGGGGGTTCCTTTCATGCACAGAATTCGCAGCGCCGCCCCACAGGCTATCGGCGATGTTTTCAGTAAAATCCGGGAAGAAATCCAGGAAATCGAAAAATACCAGCCTGAAATCACCAAATATCCCGGCCTCCTCAAAGGACATATCCGGTTTTTAGGTGAAAACCTGATGGGACACCTCCGCTACGCTACACAGGGCAAAAACAACGTGGAACTCTGCCACCCCTTTGTACGCTACAACACCATTCCCGCCCGTAACCTCGCCATGGCAGGTAACTTTAACCTGGTAAACGCCGATGAACTCTTCAAATTCGTTCAGGTAAACCCCGGGGAAGTACATAAAAACTCCGACCTCGCCGCCATGCTGGAAACCGTTCATCACTTCCTCTGCAAAGAAGATGAAGAACGCCGCAACGGCCTCGACGTCAAAAATATCCTGCAACAGGCTTTCTCCTTGTTCGACGGTGGCTACCACGCCTGCGGCCTTATCGGCACCGGCGACGCCTTCGTGATCCGAGACCCGCACGGTATCCGCCCGTCTTACTATTACATCAACGACGATGTGATCGTTGCCGCCTCCGAAAGAGCCGCCATCCGCACTACCTTCAACGTAGGCGAAAATGAAGTGCTCGAACTCATGCCCGGTAACGCCCTCATCGTAAAAGAAAACGGCGACTACGCTATCGAACAGATCCTCGAAGCAAAAGAACGCAAAGCCTGCTCCTTCGAAAGGATCTACTTCTCCCGCGGTAACGACGAAAAAATATACAAGGAACGGACCTCCCTCGGCCGTAACCTGTCCGCTACCGTGCTCAAAGCTATCGACAACGACCTGAGAAATACCATCTTCTCCTTCATCCCCAACACCGCTGAAGTAGCCTTCTACGGCCTGTTAAAAGGACTGGAAGACTATCTCAACAAAATCAAGGTGGAGAGAATCCTCTCCTGGGGCAAAGATTTCGATGAGGAAAAACTCAACGAAATGGTCAACCGCCGCATCCGCATCGATAAAATCGCTATTAAAGACGTGAAAATGCGCACCTTCATCACGGAAGATTCCAGCCGTAATGAAATGGTGCAACACGTATACGATATCACCTACGGTACGGTAAGGCCCGGCGTAGACTCCCTCGTAGTCATCGACGACTCCATCGTTCGCGGTACCACCCTCCGCGAAAGCATCATCAAAATGCTGGACCGCCTCGGCCCCAAACGCATCATCGTAGTGTCTTCTGCCCCGCAGATCCGCTACCCCGACTGCTACGGCATCGATATGAGCAAAATGGGCGACTTCGTAGCCTTCCAGGCCGCCATCGCCCTGCTGAAAGACCACGGCAAAGAACACATCCTGCAGGAAGCCTACGGCCTCTGCAAAGAATTACAACGCACCAACACCCTCCACGCACAAAACGTGGTGAAAAACATCTATAAACCGTTCACACCGGAACAGATCTCCGCTAAAATCGCGGAAATCCTCACCCCGGAAGGCATCGGCGCGCAAGTGGAAGTCATCTACCAGTCCATCGAAAGCCTCCACGAAGCATGCCCCAACAACCTGGGCGACTGGTATTTCACCGGCGATTACCCTACCCCCGGCGGCAACCGCGTAGTGAACAAAGCCTTCATGAACTTCATGGAAGGCAAAAATGAAAGAGGCTACTAAAAAAGAAAACTCCCCTCATCATAAAAAAAGCGAAGATCAGTAACTGATCTTCGCTTTTTTAGTAGTATCCGGCCGTGTTAATTTTGTCTTAAATCAGGCCGCCCCTTCCCGCTTTATTCTCCTAACACATTAACTTCCTGTAAATTCTTTATTTTCGTTCCGGTAAATCACCGTTTTCAGCCCATGAAAACACTCTTACTCATCCGTCATGCAAAATCCAGCTGGAACAATCCGGACATGGACGATTTTGACAGACCGCTCAATAAGCGGGGAAAACAGAATGCGCCGGAAATGGCCCAACGCCTCGTTGCCAGAGGCATGGTCCCGGAGCTGATCATCGCCAGCCCCGCCAAACGCGCCCGCACCACCGCCAAAATCATGGCCGAAGAGTGGCACTACCCCAAACAGGCCATCCTGCTGGAAGAAGAACTCTATCTCTGCTACGCCTCTACCTTCCTCAAGGTAATCACCCGGATAGACGACGACTTCAACGCGGTAGCCATCTTCGCTCATAACCCCGGTATCACGGACTTTGCCAACTACCTCACCGAAGAAATCCGCATCGATAACGTGCCCACCACCGGCATCTTCGCCATACAGGCGGATACCGACAGCTGGAAAGACTTCGACCTGGCCCGTAAAAAATTCCTTTTCTTCGACTATCCCCGCAATAACTAACCCTTCACAATTTTATTGTAGGAAGTACTAATGCCTTTTATCAGGGACGAACTGAATCCCTGGTGCTCCATTTCATTCAAACCGGCAATGGTACAGCCCTTCGGCGTAGTTACCTTGTCTATCTCCTCCTCCGGGTGACGGTTCTCCCGGATCAGCAGCTCCGCAGCCCCCTTCACGGTCTGCGCGGCGATCAGGCTGGCCGTCCGCACGTCAAACCCGATTTCAATCCCCCCCTGGATATTGGCCCGGATAAACCGCAACGCAAAAGCAATACCACAAGCGCCCAATACCGTGGCGGCATCCATCAGCTTCTCGTCAATGCTCACCGTTGCGCCCAGCTGGTCGAACATCGTCTTCACATACCGCAACTGCTCTTCGCTGGCATTGGCGGCACAGATACAGGTAATAGATTCCTGTATGGCAATAGCCGTATTAGGCATGGCCCGCACCACCGGCATGTCCGGTACGATATGCGACAAATCAGCAATGCTGACGCCCGTCACCACGCTGATCAAAATATGTTTCGCAGGGTCCAGGTCAGTCTTCAACTGCTGCAACACCTCCCGCACGTTGTACGGCTTCAGCGCCACCACAATCACCTCCGATTGCCGGATAGCTTTTCCATTGTCTGTCTCCACCTGTACGCCGGCGGCCTTCAGATCGGCCAGCGTGCTGGTGTTACGTTTGGTAACAGTAATATCGGAAGGCTGGGAAAAACCACTTTTTACCAATCCCTGGGCGATGGCCGAACCCAGATTTCCCCCGCCAATAATGGCTATTTTTTTGGCTGACATAAAAATTATTTTTTCAGATAAAATCCTACGGAAGGTATAACAATTGCGCCACTGATGCAAACCACGCGTATTCCTTATCTTGCAGCTATGCAGGCATCACACAAGGCAGCCGCTTTTTTCGCCAGGATAAAAGAAGCGCATCATTCAACCAGCCCCGAAGAAAAAATCCGCCAGTACCGGCAGATACTGGAAACCTTGTTCCGCGACCTTACCCGCGAAGAGACCCGGTCATTCGGAAACCTGTTTGCGCGCATGCAGTTTTATTTTGATAAACAGGTGGTGCCCCCCGAGGTACGGCAACCACTGTCTGCGCTCCGCCTTCTCACCAATAAGGCCACCAGCGGCATGTTCCCGTTGCACGAACAAGAACACCGCTGTTGTATTAAAGCACTCTCCGAAGCGGTAGCCTGGGCCTACCAGGAGCCGGAACCGGAAGACCTGCGCCTGCTGCTCCGCTCCGTGAGCGACATGCGCCTGTCGTTGTCCTACCAGCATCATCCTTCCGATATCCCGCTGCTGAAGTGCATGGTCACCGGTACCAGTACGCTGAGGCTCAACGATAAAGGCGCCCACACGTTTACCATCTCCGCCAAAAACGATGAACAGGGCGACTTTGAGCTGTCCCTGGACCAACTGGACGACCTCACCGTGGTAGCCCTGTATCCCTTGCTACGCCCTTACGACACCATCCTGGTGCATCACTGCCGGCAGGGAGACAGCCCTCAGCATTACCTCACAGCACCGGAAAGCCAGATCATCCTGGAGCCGGACCTCCTCATCGATATCAGTGAACTGGCAGAATGTTTCACGCACAAAGGCGCCAACCACCTGCTGTACCTCGTTCGCAAACTAACGCCGCAGCAACCGTCGCCCGCAGCGTTCAAGGGAAACCTCGTCAACGCCCTGCTGGACGAGATGCTGCGTAACGGCGAAGTGGACGTGAAAACCTCTTTCGTGGAAGCCGTGGCCGAAAACGCACTACAGGCCGCCGCTTACGGCCGGGAACAACTAAATGAAATGTTCCGCGATATCCGGCAGCATCACTGGGGCAACCTCCACGCCACCGTTCGTGACCTGCGCGACAAACCGGTGCAGATAGAGCCCACTTTCTTCTCCGCCCGCTACGGCCTGCAGGGGAGGCTGGACCTCATGACAGAAGACCACGAGGACCCGCACCGTAAAGAGATCTTCGAATTAAAAAGCGGTAAAGCGCCCGATTTCAATACCTGGAAAAATCATGAGATGCAGGTAGTGGGCTACAACCTGTTGCTAAGGTCCACTTTCGGCCGGCAACGCAAAGGCAGTTCCGCTATTTTGTATTCAGCCGCTGCGGCTAATCCGCTCCGCAACGTCAGCAGTACGCACCGTACCGAAAATGAGCTGATGCTGCTGCGCAACCAGGTGGTGGCCATGCTGCTGCGGCTGGCAGGAGAGGAGTACGGCGTACTGTCTGCCATCACCGGCACTGCGGCAACAGGCCTGCCATCCTTCAGTGCAGCGCATTTCACTGCCTTCGAAAAAGCCTGGTATTCCGCCGCAGAAGAAGCGAAGGTTTATTACAAACAATACCTGTCCTTCGTGCTGCGGGAGTACCTGCAGGCCAAATGCGGCATGTATTCCGAAGTGGACCGGGAAGAAGATGCCGATGGCTTTTCCGCCCTGTGGCTGCAAAGCGCCGAAGAGAAAGCTGCGCGTTTCAATATTATCCCCGGCCTGCGCTTCCGGGAATTTGACCCGATGAACAGCGCGGTCATTTTTGATATAGCCGGCCCCGTTAGCCATAATTTCCGCACGGGCGATACCGCTATCATCTATCCCCGTACCGGCGCAGGGCTGCAGCCGCTACAACAACAGCTGCTCAAGGGCCGCATCGACGACCTCGCCAAAGACACCCTCACTTTCTCCCTGAACAACCGGCAGATGACGCTGGATTTTTTCCGTCAGTTTGAAGAGTGGGTGATTGAGCATGATATTTATGAGTCCAACTACTGGATGGCGGCGTCTGCGCTGTTTCATGTCCTCTCGCCGGCAAATGCGCAGCGGGTGCGTCTTCTGCTGGGACTGGACATACCCCGTTGGCAGCCCTTACCATTTCCGGCGCCGGCCATGTTTAACGTCAACCAGGAAAAAATTGTGCAGCAGGCGCTGGAAGCGCAGGACTACTACCTGTTGCAGGGGCCGCCGGGCACCGGCAAAACATCTTCCCTGCTCACCACCATCGTGGGAGAGATGATCAAACAGCAGCGTCATGTGGTGATTGTGGCCTTTACCAACAAAGCGGTAGAGGAGATCTGCAGCAAGTTGGAAGCACGTCAGATACGGCACTTACGCCTCGGCGGCCGCAATACCGCACCGGCACAGGAGCTGCGGCAGCTATGCCTTCGGGGCTCGCTGGACGATGCCCGTGCCTATGTCACCGGTCACCGTGTGTTTGTGGCTACCGTTGCCACCATGGCCACCCGGCTGGACCAGCTGGTGATGATGGGCATCCCTACGGACACGCTGATCGTGGACGAAGCATCGCAGCTCACAGAGCCACAACTGCTGGGCCTACTGATGCCCTTCCGTAAATTTATCCTGATAGGTGACCAGAACCAGCTGCCGCCGGTAGTCACGCAGGAAGCCACGTTCTGCCGGGTGAAAGACCCGCTGCTGCTGGAGCTGGGCATGCGGGACCTGCGGTCTTCCATCTTCGAAAGACTGATGCACTGTTGTAAGAAGTGGCAGTGGCGCCATGCATGGGGTATGCTGAACACCCATTTCCGGATGCACGAAAGTATTGCCAGCCTGGTCAATCACTACTATGCCGGGCAACTGGCATCTGGAGGGGAGCAGCAACGGGCTGACTTTGATCCGGGGCCATGCCCCGAAACGCAGCCATGGCGGCACATACTGGCCCTGGGCAGGAAAATATTCATTCCCAGCCCTTATGAGGCCACTTCCAAGATGAACCAGACGGAAGCCCAAAGGGTCGTTTCCCTGCTGCAATACCTCAGGGCGCAACATGGCGCCTCCTTTACCCGCGATACGGTAGGAGTGGTCACACCCTGGCGCACCCAGATCAGCCTGATCCGGGAGCTGCTGGCGGGAGACAAGGCCCTGCAGCAGGTGAACATAGACACGGTAGAGCGTTTTCAGGGATCGGAGAACGATATTATCATCGTGTCCCTGGCGGTTTATCATGCCGCGCAGGTGGATACCCTGCAATGCCTGGGCAGTTTCACATGGGATGAAGCAGATATAGAGGTAGACCGTAAGTTGCTGGTAACGTTATCGCGTGCACGAAAACAGGTGGTCCTGCTGGGCTATGAGCCGGCTTTGGGCCGGAGCCCGCACTACCGGAAGGTACTGGGTGAGATGGTCAGGGGCAGCCTGTAAAACAGCTAAATCGAAAAAGTAACCAAACAACTATGGCCACACGCAAGTATGGCCATAGTCAGACAACATCATATATGATCATTCCTGGTAAAACCAGGCATTAATCCAGTGTTACGTGCGCCCAGTTCTCACCGCTTTTAATACGGTACAGCTGCATTTCGCTGATGTCGAACTGTTCAGCGATCTGCTTCATGGTTTTTTTACCGGGTTTGTTCAGTAAGCGCTTGATGCTCTTTACTTTGGTCACATTCAGCTTCAGCCCTTTGAGGCGGTTGCGCTGCTTTTCCTTGTAGGCCAGTTTCGCCGGGCTGTTCTGCTGGTGCTCTTCCATTTCCTCCTTGGTTGCCCATTTGAGGTTGCTGGCCTTGTTGTTTTTCTTGTCATAATCCAGGTGGATCACGTACCGGTGGGCACGTCCTGGTTTTTTGTTGAAAAGCTTGGCCACTTCCCGGTGCAGGTAGAGTGACTGGTAGCTGTCCGCCGGTTTTACATTCAAAACCGTATAGCCTTCCACGGTAGAACCCGTGAGCAGCTTACCATCTTCTGTACTTTCATGATAACTGATCACTCTCCCCATGTTTGATACCGCGTATCGTTTACGCAGGGCAGATTTGTTTTTAATCTGTAAGTCTTTCCAGACTTCATTTCTCAGATTTTTAATTGTGGTCATGTGAAAGTAATTTATAATTTTTGTTTTGATGGGGTTAGTCCGTTTAGACGTAAACGTTACAACCAGCCGTTTCATTATCCGCTGGTAGAAAATTCTGTTCAGCTAGTGGGGGAGAAGTCCTTTCGAATATGTGGTCCTTGTATTGTGTAACAATCGCGTCTAATACGTCTTCTATTTCAGCTAATGTTTTGTAAGTTACTAATTGTTGCCTGAATTCTTTAATATGGGGCAGCCCTTTGAGGTAATTTGCGTAATGGCGGCGCATTTCAAGGATTCCCACAATGTCTCCCTTCCAGGACACGGACTGGCGGAGATGTTTTTTGCAGACTTCTACTCTTTCCAAAACAGTCGGAGGCGGCAAATGTTCACCCGTCTTCATAAAATGCTTGATCTCCCGGAATATCCAGGGGTAGCCGATGGCGGCGCGGCCTATCATGACCCCGTCCACGCCAAATTTCTCCCGGGCTGCGATCGTCTGTTCCGGCGTACATATGTCACCGTTACCAAAAATCGGAATTTTGATACGGGGATTATTCTTCACTTTACCGATCAGCGTCCAGTCTGCATGACCTTTATACAGCTGCGTACGGGTGCGGCCATGGATGGTGAGCGCTTGTATGCCTACATCCTGCAGTCTTTCCGCCACCTCTTCAATATTCCTGGTGTTATCATCCCAGCCCAGCCGGGTTTTTACCGTCACCGGCAGCCGGGTGGCTTTTACCACAGCAGCTGTCAGTTTTACCATCTTAGGGATATCTTTGAGAATACCGGCGCCGGCGCCCTTGCATACCACCTTTTTCACCGGACAACCAAAGTTGATGTCCAGCAGATCGGGGTTGGTTGTTTCCACGATCTGGGCGGCCATGGCCATAGGCTCCTCATCTCCGCCGAAGATCTGGATGCCTACCGGTCTCTCATAAGGGAAAATATCCAGCTTCTGCCGGCTTTTGATGGCATCACGGATAAGCCCCTCCGAAGAAATGAACTCCGTATACATCAGATCAGCCCCGTTATCCTTACAGACCGCACGGAAGGGCGGATCACTCACGTCCTCCATAGGCGCGAGCAACAGGGGAAATTCACCCAATTCTATATTTCCTATCTTCACCATAAGTTAAATACCACAGCGCCAGGCTGTAGTTATTATTTTTATACTTTATATTATTTTTTTTCACAGCGGGAAGTGACAGTTCCTGACTTCCGAAAAGAAGCAGGCAGGATACAAAAAAGATGATGGAGATCACCAGGTATCACTGCAAACTGGATTTCGCGATGTAAATTTACGCAAAATTAATACAGTAAGTATTTATGACCGGTTATCTGAAACAGTCCCCACCCGCTTTACAGTTTATTACCTTTTTCGGCTTTTTCATTGGCTTCCTGCTGATATACAACACAGCACTGATGTTGCTGATGGAACCCATGACCGGTCATTCGCTGATGGACCTTCAAAGCGGGGATATAACAGACCCTAACCTTATCGGCTATCTGAAAATTACACAGTTTTTATATTCTATCGTGGTTTATCTGGTCCCGGCGGCCCTTTTTGCCTACCTGTGGCAGCCCTATCCCGGCCGCTACCTGGGCCTGAAGCCTGCTCCGGCCGCTATCCAGGTGCTGCTGGCCCTGATGGCCATGTACTCCATTACCTGGTTTGGCGGTTTCCTGAACAACTGGAACCAGACCTGGCAGGTACCGCAGGCGGCCCGTGAGCTGCAGGAACAAACCGAAAAACTGATCACGGTCATGCTGCGCATGCCCTCCATTAAAGACTTATTCATCAACCTGGTGCTGATGGCCATCGTCCCTGCCATCGCGGAAGAAGTGTTTTTCCGCGGGGTATTCCAGCGCCTGCTCATCCAGAGCACCCGCAAGGTGTGGCTCAGCGTATTCCTGACCGCCGTTTTCTTCAGCTTTATCCATTTTGAAATGCTGGGCTTTATGGTACGTGTGGTACTGGGCTTTATACTGGGCGCCATCTATGTGCTGAGCGGCAACCTCTGGTTAAGCATCTTCGCCCATATACTCAACAACGGTTCGCTGGTGATACTCATATACCTGTTCCAGCAGGGCATCATTAAAACAGATCCTACCAAAGACACGCAGGTGGAATGGTATATCGCCCTGCTCAGCCTTGCGGTAACTATCGGCCTCCTGTGGGCGCTGCGCCAGAAATCCACGCCCATGGTGATGACAGCTCCTGTCCGAAAGGCGGACGATGACCAAATAGACAACATCGGTGTGGATGAAAATCAGTAATTTACCGCTGAGACAAATGTTATTACTATGGAAAAAGGTTGGGTTAAAATCTTCTCAAGTGACCGTCCCTTCGAGGCGGAGATCGTAAAAGGAATGCTGGCAGACAATGGTATCACCGCAGTGCTGATCAACCGTCAGTCATCTTCCTACAATATCACCCTCCCCGGTCAGGCAGAGTTATACGTACACGAAAAAGATGAACAAACAGCAAAGGACCTCGTACACAATCACAACAACCTTCCCACCGGCGACCCCAACGAGCTGCCGGAATAGCAATTTGCTCCGCAGGGTAATTTTGTACACTTTTGCGGTTCAGAATCTTTAACAGAACTACGCATAATGAAGACTTTTTTTACCCGCACTGCCTCAGCGCTGGTGTTTGTGGCAGTGATGCTGGGAGGTATCTTATGGAGTCCCTTCACCTTTTTTCTGCTCTTTTTCCTGGTCAGCACCTTCGCCCTGCAGGAATTTTTTAAACTGATGCGCCTGATCGATACCGGTTACAACAATATCCCATCCTGGCACAAATGGGGGGCAACCATCGCCGGCGCCGCGATCATGCTGGCTTTTACCGGAGAATATTTCCAGCTGGGCGACATCTCCACAGGCTTCATTGGCTGGTGGATCGCCATTATTTTCCTGCTGGTACTGCCACTCGGTGAAATACTGCTTGATAAGGATTTCTCGCCCCGCAATGTCGGCTACTCCTGTATGGGCCTGCTGTATGTGGTGATCCCCTTCAGCCTGCTGGTCAATATCCGCCTCAACGCCATCGATATTCACTATACCCCGGAAAATGTAGGCACCGCCCCCGGCTGGCTCATTCCCTTACTGCTCATTATTTTTATCTGGATCAACGATACCATGGCCTATATAGTAGGCTCCCTCATTGGCAAAACGCCTTTCTTCCCCTCCATTTCCCCTAAAAAAACCATCGAAGGCTCCGTGGGAGGGATGATACTGGCCGTTGTTGCCGCCGGCGTATATGGCTATTACTGGGGGCAGCAATACCTGTCACTCCAGCACTGGCTGGCCCTGGCCGGCATCGCCGCCGTATTCGGCACCACCGGCGATCTGCTGGAATCCAGGCTCAAACGTATGGCCGGCGTCAAAGACTCCGGTAACATCATGCCCGGCCATGGCGGCTTCCTCGATCGCTTCGATTCCCTGCTGCTCGCCACCCCCTTCGCCTGGATTTATGTGCACGCCTTTATGATGGCCTAGCATACACATAATAAATATTTTATATTCATCTGACAGAAAAAAGTATTTCTGAAGTAACTTTGCACTTTGCTTAACCATCCCGGCGAAAGCCGGGATATACATAAAAATCTAACAAACAAGAAAACAAATGAAGATCCATCGTGAAGGATTTGCTACCATTTCCCTTGTATTCCTGGTACTGGCGCTGATTAACGGGGCCGTATTTTACTGGCTGGGCGCCATTCCGGCAGTAGGCTACGCCATCCTGATCTTTTCCATCCTGTTCTTCCTTTTTATCGTATCGTTTTTCCGCGTACCCGCCAGACAGTATACGACCGGAGACAACCTGGTCATCTCTCCCTGCGATGGTAAAGTGGTGGTGATAGAAGAAGTTTTTGAGCCGGAGTATTTCCAGGACAAACGCCTGCAGGTGTCCATCTTTATGAGCCCTGCCAACGTACACGTAAACCGCAACCCTATCAGCGGCACCGTGAAACTGTCCCAATACCACGCCGGTAAATACCTCGTGGCCTGGCATCCGAAATCATCTACGGAAAATGAAAGACACTCTGTAGTGATCGGCAACCAAAAAACAGACATCCTGGTAAGACAGATCGCCGGCGCCCTCGCCCGCAGGATCGTTAACTACCTGAAACCCGGTATGCAGGTAAATCAGAATGAAGAAATGGGCTTTATCAAATTCGGCTCCCGCGTGGACCTCTACCTGCCGCTGGGCACAGAAGTGACCGTTCAGCTGGAGCAGGTGGTAAAAGGCGGCCAGACAGTGATCGCAAAAATCTAGTATATTAGTATGCTCAAACAGGACTGTATGAAAAATGTTTTGACTGCACTGACGCTGTTACTCCTTACGGGAGCAGCCACCGCCCAGGATAAACCCGGCCGCAAAGCACCCGCCAAACAAACCACTGCCACGGCCCATAAGCCGTTGCCCTGCGGGACGCCTAAGCTGGCGCAGTATCGGCACGATTCTACCGCCCGTAAAAACACGAAAAAAAGCTGCTGTTTACAACCCTCCCGCACGGCCAGTCTCAGAACGAAAAAGATGTAGAGATTTTTTGATGTACGGATTTTTTGATTTCGTAAATTGATAAAACATTGATATACAGGAAGACCGAAGCAGTTTTAGGACTCGCTTCGGTCTTCCTGTTTTATACACGAAATCAAAAAATTTGTACCTCAAAAAATCACCCAATATTAGAGTATATTTCTGAGCTCCTTTAAATGCCCGATGGTATACGTCGGCGTAAAGTCCACCGGCGGTTTGGCAGGATTAAAATACACCTGGTCCATCCCCACGCCATGCGCCCCTTTAATATCCAGCTCCATGGCGTCGCCCACCATAATGCTCTCTGCCGCGCTGGTGCCGGCTTTGCCGATGGCGTATTCAAATATCCCGGGATACGGCTTCAGACTGCCCGCCACCTCAGAAGTAACGATATGGGTGAAATAATGGTCAATGCCCGCATTCCTCATCTTCAGCAGCTGCGTTTCTTCGAATCCGTTGGTAATCATGTGCATCGGGTAGTTTTTGGCAGCCAGATAGTCCAGCGTTTCCTTTGTTTCGGGAAAGAGCGCCTTTTTGTTGGGCAATATCTCCAGAAACTGCGTGCTCATTGCCTGGCACAGCTTCTCATCACCGATTTTGAAGTCCAGCAGCGCAAGCCGGAAACGTTTGTCCCGCAACTCGGCCCTGTTGATGAATCCCTTCCGGAAACGCTCCCATAAACGTTCGTTGTGCCCGACATAAGAAACTGAAAATGCTTCGAAAGTTGGTACTCCGCGGTTGGCCAGCCCATGGGTGTCGAAAAGCTCCAGCAAGGTCTCCTGTTCGTTGGTTTCAAAGTCCCAGAGCGTATGGTCCAGGTCAAAGAAAAGATGCTTATATCTCATAACGCGGCAAAGGTACAAAATACCAGACAGATGGGGTTTCCAGACTAAGGTCATTCAACTAAAATTCATTATTTTAACGCTTTAATCGACAGAAATTTATGAACGCAGTTATAACAGGTGCCAGCAAAGGCATCGGAAAGGCTATTGCAGAGAGACTGGCGGCAGAAGGGTTCAACGTGATCATCTGTGCCCGCAATACAGACGCGTTGGCCGCTGCAAAGGCAGCTATCCGGGAGAAAAATCCCGCAGTAACGGTCATCGCCGAATCAGTGGATATGGGAGACAAGGCACAGGTGATGGCTTTTGCACAGAAAATCAAAGACACCTGGTCCACCGTGGACATACTGGTCAACAACGCCGGTATCTTCATCCCCGGCGCCCTGCACGACGAAGCGGACGGCCTGCTGGAAAAGCTGATGGCCGTCAACGTATACAGCGCCTACCACCTCACCCGCGAACTGCTACCCCTCATGATAGCCCAACGTAACGGCCATATCTTCAATATGTGCTCCACCGCCAGCCATCATGCCTATCCTAACGGCGGCTCCTACAGCATCACCAAATACGCCCTGCTCGGATTCTCCAAAAACCTGCGCCGGGAGCTGATGCCCCACAACGTGAGGGTCACCTCCGTGAGCCCCGGCCCTACGCTCACCGCCTCCTGGGACGGCTTCGAAGGCCCGCCGGACAGGATGATGCCCCCCGAAGACATCGCCAGCGTGGTGTGGAACGCCTTTACCCTGGCCAAACAAACTGTTGTAGAGGAAATACAGCTCAGACCTATGTTGGGAGATATTTAACATCATGAAAACAAGACGCCGGACCCAGGGAAAACCCGCGCCGGGCCACCATCCGCCAGCGTTAGTGTTTAATTGACATATATGATCTTTTAACTAAGTTTTAACGGCAGTTGACACCGCTTCCGGAGCGGGTTTGGTTAAATTTGTTGACATAACTATGAAGGACAGATTTAGTATAAGGAAGTACATTTTCTCTGTTTTGTGTTGTTTAGGGCTGGTTGTTGGCGCCAGCGCACAAGATCTCCGCTTTACCACCAGCGTGAGCAGTAACTCCGTTACGCTGGATGAACCTTTCCAGATCCAGTTCATGCTGGAAAACGGGACCAACATCACCAGCTTTACACCGCCCAGCTTCAAAGACTTTGAGGTGTTGCAGGGCCCTTCACAAATGCAGGGTCAATCCATCTTCAACGGACGCCGCTCTGAATATTTTGCGCTGAATTATGTGCTGCAGCCCAAACATGTGGGCAACTTCACCATCCCCGGCGCCCAGGCCCGGGTAAACGGCAACGTTATCAAGTCCAACCCCGTGCTCATAGAAGTACGCAAAGGCAATGCACAGGCGCAACAACAGCAGCCTCAACAGGTAATTCCGCAACACCGCGGACAAAGCGGCGGCGGCATCAGCGAAGACCTGTCGGACGGCATCCTCAAAAAAGGAGAGGACATCACCGAAAAACTCCGGAAAAATATCTTCCTGAAAGTAGATGTTGATAAAACCAACCTGTACGAAGGCGACCAGCTAACGGCCACGTATAAACTCTATACACGGCTGCCGACAAACTCCAGCGTCACCAAAGTACCAGCATTCAAAGGGTTCTCCGCGAAAGACATAGAACTCCCCAACCCGCCGCAGGCCACCGAAGAACGGATCAACGGCATTCCCTATAAGGTGTTCACCATCCGCAAAACACTGCTGTTCCCGCTGCAGTCAGGCACCCTGGAGCTGGACCCGGTGGAAGTGGACAACCAGGTCCGCCTGGTGAAACTGGTGGGCAAGCGCAACCGGGGCGCCCGCGACCCGTTGGACGACTTCTTCAATGACCCGGCCTTCAAAGACCCGTTCTTCGACGATTTCTTCAACCGCCCCGAGGTGGAGTACCAGGACGTACCATATAAGATCCAGAGCAACCCGATAAAGATCAACGTAAAACCATTGCCGGTAGAAGGCCGCCCGCTCAGCTATAACGGTGCTGTAGGCAGCTTCAGAATGACCGCCGCCGTGGATAAAACCACGCTCAGCACAGACGACGCCCTTACGCTGAAAGTCACCATCAGCGGCCGTGGTAATGTCAACCTGCTCAATTCACCCAAAGTGGACGTACCCTCCGGATTTGAGAAGTACGACCCTAAAATGACTGACGATATTGAGAAAAACAGCAACCCGCTGTCCGGCAGCCGAACGTTTGAATACGTACTGATGCCGCAGGAAGCTGGTAAACATACTGTTCCCGCCGTCGAGTTTTCCTACTTCGATCCCGAAGCCAACAGCTACAAGACGCTCCGCTCTGAAGCATTTGTTATTGATATCACCCAGGGCAAGCGCATCAAGGAAGACAAACACGATTTCAGCGTAGGCAAAAATGAACTGGTGAAAATAGATGGTGGCCTCCAGCGATGGTCCAAACACAGCAGCTGGTTCATCCTCAGCCCCTGGTTCTACGCACTGCTGATGCTGCCGCTGCTGATCGCCGGCGCTGTTATTTTCTACAAACGCAGAAAAGACTACAACACCACCAATGCAGCGTTGCTGAAGCATCGCTACGCCAATAAAGTAGCCCTGAAAAGGCTGGAACTGGCCGCCCGGTATCTCAAAGAAGGCAAAGACAAAGCTTTCTATGAAGAAACATCCCGCGCCGTATGGGGGTATCTCAGCCATAAACTGAAAATACCTTTCGCAGACCTGAGCAAGCAGCTGATCCAGGACAAACTGGCCGCCCGCCATATCAACGGCACCAATACCAGCGACCTGTTTGAACTGATCGACAACTGCGAAGTGGCCTTGTATGCACCGGGCCACAACGACGATAAGATGCAGGGCACCTACTCCAAAGCGGTGACCATCATCACCAACCTGGAAGATGCTTTGAAAAACTAATCCATGAGAAAAGGTAGTATGCCCGGATATAAACATATTAAAACCGCCCTGTTACTGGCTTTCCTGCTGCTCACCGGCAGTATGCTCAGGGCACAGCAGGCACTCCCGCAACAACGTTTTGATGCGGCCAACAGCCTCTATCAGCAAAGTAAATTCACCGAAGCAGCAGCAGCCTATCAGCAACTGATAGACGATGGCTATAACATAAAGGCGCTGTATTTCAACGCTGGCAACGCTTACTACAAAGCCGGCAAAACAGGGCAGGCCGTTTTTAACTACGAAAAAGCGCTGCAACTGGCTCCGCGCGACGAAGCCGCCAAGCACAACCTGGCCCTTGCCAATCAAAAGGTGACCGGTTTCGTTGATGAATTACCGTTAGTCTTTTTCCAGCAATGGTGGCGGCAGTTACAACAGATACACAGGCCCAATGGCTGGGCCGTGGGATGCGTTCTCTTTTTCTGGCTGGCGATTGCCGGCATTATGCTCAATACGTTTCTGCCCGGCTGGAAAAACAAATTCCTCCGCTGGGGCAATTATGCACTGGGAGCGCTGTTTGCGCTGTACCTGGTGATGGCAATAGATACTTATGCGTTGGCCAACAATCATCAGACAGGCATCATCACACAGAGTAACATCAAAGTAAAAACAGCCCCGGACGATAACAGCAAAGACGCTTTTGAAGTGCAGGAAGGCATGAAGGTGCATATCGCGGATGCCACGAAAGATTACTGCAAAATATCGCTGGCCGATGGTAAAACCGGGTGGATCAGCTGCGCGTGGATCAGGCGGTTATAGCTTATACCGCTACCGGCATGTGCCGTGATGGCATTTGTTCCATACTAATGGTGAGGCGGTTCCCGTTGGGCCGGTGCGTTTCATCGAACAGCTGCTGCGCCTGAATGCCTGCTTTCATCTGATATTTCTCACTCATCATATACAGCCGCTCAGCGGCGATGTCAATACCGGCCGCCTGCCGTTCGCCGGTGTCGTCCAGCAGTTCGCTGGCCTGCACACCATTGTCTTCCAACTGGATATAGAGCCTGTTGTGGTCTTTACCGATATGGACCACCAGCCGGCCACCGGTTTTCTCCGGGCGCATCAGCAAGCGGTGCCAGATCACGTATTGCACATAGGGCTGGATGATGAGCGGAGGGATGAGGGTGTCATGGGAATTAACGTCCTGAGCGATGCGTACCTGATAAGAAAACTGGTGGTCAAACCGGAGCTGCTCCAGTTGTATGTATAGTTCCAGCGCTTCAAGGTCTTCCTGCAGCGTTACCCATTCTTTGTTGAAGTTACCGATCATGAGGCGCATCAGGCGCGCGAAGCGGGTAAGGTACAGGGAGGCCATGTCCGTACTGGTGGTAAGGATGTAATGATGGATAGCGTTGAGGCTGTTAAATATAAAATGCGGGTCCATATGTGCCTGAAAAGCATGGAGTTCCAGGTTAATTAAGGTGTGTTGTATGGTTATTTTTTTCGCTGAGGCTCTTTTAATCTTTTTTTCCCGGTGGATAAAAAATGCTACAATGGCAAGAAGACTTAACAAAAAAAACAGCCAGTACGGCCATCCCGCAGCAAAAACTATTTCATTGAAATGTTGTACCACGTCTAAGGTTTACAGGAAAGTTGAACGTCTTTCTGATCAGTCCAATAAATATCGGTCAAATCACTCCTTTGGGGAAGCGGTAATTATCCGGAGGCGGGTTTTTACAGGCAAGCGGGGAGAAATTGCGGAAAAGTGGTTTTCCATGCAGGAAATTACTGATTTTGGAATTTTTTGATTTGTTGCAGCCATCAATAAATCCCAAAATCAATCAATCTCAACATATTCAGGCTTCGGTAAACTTGTACCCGACGCCTCTTACAGAATGGAAGTACTTGGAGTTGCGGCTGTCTTCCTCAAAATACTTGCGGAAGTTGAGGATAAAGTTGTCGATGGTGCGCGTGGTAGGGTATACGTTATATCCCCATACCACCTGCAGTATTTTCTCACGGGTCACCACTTCTCCTTTGTTTTCGATCAGCAGTTTCAGCAGCATGGCTTCTTTCTTGCTCAGTTCATAGTGTTTCCCGTCTTTGCCTACGCATTCCTGGGCGGCAAAGTCGATCATATTGTTGCCAAAGCGGTAAACATTGGGCACGCTGTCTTTATCCTGTATCTTTTTGTTTTTGACGATCAGCTTCTCTACGCGGAGCAGCAGTTCTTCGAGGTTGAAGGGTTTGGTCATGTAATCATCACCGCCTTTTTTGAGGCCCAGCACGCGGTCGGCGCTGCTGTTTTTGGCGCTGAGGAAGAGGATGGGCACTTCATTGTTCTGGATGCGGATATTTTCGCATACAGCAATGCCGTCCATTTCCGGCAGCATGATATCCAGTATGATGAGATCGAAATATTCGTTTTTTACTGCTTTCAGGGCAGCGGTACCGTTGTCTACGGCGGTCACCTCATAACCTTCCAGTTCCAGGTTGAGCTTAAGCGCTTCCTGGAGGTTCTCTTCATCCTCCACCAGTAATATGGATGCTTTGGTCGCTTCCTTCATGTGTTATCGTTTGATGTAACTATAAATCACGGACTTGCCGAAGCATGAATCCGTCAACTAATTTACGCTCTTTGCACGGAATATTGCTGCCAGATTATCTCGAAGCAGGCGCCTGCAGGCTCATTGTCTTTCACCCAGATAAGGCCGTCGTGTTGTTCCACGATTTTGGCGGTGAGAAACAATCCTAGTCCGGAGCCCTTTGCTTTTCTGGTGTTCTCGTTGCCAAGGCGGTAGAATTTCATGAAGATGCGTTCTTTTTCCTCATCGGGCACCCCGGGGCCTTCGTCGGACACCTGTAATTTCAGGCGATGACCGGCTTCAAAGAGGCGGACGGTGATCGTGGAGTTGCGGGGAGCATATTTTACCGCATTCTCTACGAGGTTGCTGAGGATGATCTGTAACATCAGCTTGTCACCCTCCAGCCACACATGTGGCAGAATGTCTGCATTTATGACATGTGTCCCGATGCGGTTACGCAGTTCCCGGATATTCGCCTCCAGCAGGGCGGAGAAGTCGAGCGGTTCCTTAAACAGCTTATAGTTGTGGGTTTCCAGCTGTGCTGCCAGCAAAATGTTGTTACAGAGCTGGTCGAGCCGGTTGGTTTCCCGGATGGTATTGTCTATCAGCTTGGCCTGCTTTTCCTCATCCAGCTTGTGTCTACGGATGGTTTCCAGGTTCAGTTTGGCGACAGCGATGGGTGATTTCAGTTCATGTGTCACGGCCATCATAAAGTTTTGCTGTTGCCGGCTGAGCTTCATGTATTTCCAGACCGCTCTATATACAAAGAGCGCGCCGAGCAGAATGATTCCTAAAAAAATGGCGCCTTCTCCTACATATTTAAAAGATCGCATATGAGCGTCTTTTTCTATCCGTTGGAACTCCAGCTGATGTTCTACCGGCTGGGCGAGGCTATCGATACGGAGGGAAAGGTTTTGTTTCTCGAACTGGCTGATCTGTTCGCTTTGCCTGAACAGCAGCACGCCCCACCAGATGAGGGCTACGATCGTATAAGCCAGTACGAGCAGGTAAATGAAGGAAACGGACTTTCCTTCCTGCATTTTATTAAAAAATTTTCTCATCATGGCCGATTGCCGGCTTTCTCTATCCGCAAACCTATATTCATTACATGGGGGAGCGGGTTTTGCCGCATGTTTTGTTCGAAAGTAAACTGATAGGTGCCTGGTTTGTTGAAGAGGGCTTTTTGCTGGATGAGGACCCGGTGTTCAAAAATATCATCGATACCGTTGCCATGCCATTTGCCGTTGATATCTGCCAGCGGCAGTTCCACCCTTTGTTCTTTGGGGATACTGTCACCCGGATATTTGGTGCCTATCAGCAGCCACATATTACTGTAAGGGTAGGCGTCGGTATGCCGTACATTCACATAAATATCAAAGAGAGTAGCCGTATCTTCCGGCTGGATGGTCACATCAAAAGAGGGTTTATAGCCGTAAGCCCAGTCGTGTTCCGGGATTTCCCGGTTTTTCTCGTAGGCATCCATCTTGATCGGCTTGCAGGCTGCAGCCAGTAAAAATAAGCCTGCGGTTACCCCAAATAGTCTTTTCATACGGTATACGCCTTGCTATAAAACGTTTAATACTTGTTCTTTGGCTTTTTCCAGTTCGTCTTTCATGAGCACTACCCACTGCTGGATACCGGCGTCGTTGGCTTTGGAACCGGTGGTATTGATTTCGCGGCCGATTTCCTGCAGCACAAAGCCCAGTTTCTTTCCTTTGGCCGGGTCTTCATCTTTCAGGATCTCGCGGAAATAACGGAGATGGTTTTCCAGGCGGGACAGTTCTTCAGAGATATCCAGTTTTTCCAGATAAAAGATCAGCTCCTGTTCCAGCCGGTTACCGTCCACATTGTCTTTTCCTACATGTTCGGCCAGCAGGCCTTCGAGGCGCTGACGGATACGGTCTTTCCGGAGCGGGTCCAGTTCACGGACCTTACCGGAGTATTGTTCGATGTTATCTATCCGTTGTTGCAGGTCTGCTTTGAGCATCTGGCCTTCGTCCTGACGGTGCAGGTCCAGATCGGTGAGCGCTTCCCTCAGTGTGTCTTCCACATCTTTCCACTCATCTTTGGTGAGCTGTTCGGTACCAGGCGTTACCACTTCCGGCAGTTTCATCAGCACATTCAGCAAATCGCCCTGCGGCAATTCCAGCTGGTTGGCCAGCATTGTAATGGACTGGTAATAGTATTTCGCCAGGTCTGTATTAATCACGACCGGTCTTGTAGCACCATTCTGGCGAATATTGATGCTGACATCCAGTGTCCCGCGTTGCAGGGTTTGTTGCATCAGCGAACGGATGTCAAATTCGTAGGGTTTTAACAGGGGCGATATTTTCAGGTTCACCTCAAATTGCTTTCCATTCAGCGATTTGATTTCCACCACGATACTTGTTTCGCCTCTCGCGCTTTCTGCCCTTCCGAAGCCAGTCATTGATTTCAGCATAATAAATATTTGTAGGCAACAAACCTAGTTAAAATTTGTGGATTTGCTAATGTTGACAGGTGGTTATTTGATGTCAACTGCCGGATTTATACAGTGAATCCGGCAATTAAGTATCAAAATAGTTAAAACCTTCCACATCAGGATGATTGCAGGCGGAGTTTTTTATAAACGGTATTGCGGCTCAGTTGCACCATGTCGCCCGGCTGCATACCTGCTATCGTTATTTCCTCCATGCGGTAACGGACAAGCCTCAACGTAGGAAAGCCGGTGGCCGCCGTCATTTTACGCACCTGCCTGTTTTTTCCTTCCTGAAGCACCAGCCGTAGCCAGGGCGCCGGGATGTTCTTCCGGAAACGGATAGGAGGGTTGCGCTCCGGCAGGAAAGGTTCTTCCCGAAAGATCTCCGCCAGGCAGGGCTTTGTATGATAAAGCTTACCGTCTACCGTGATGTCCACCCCTTCCTGCAACTGACGCACCGCCGCGTTGGTCACCGCCCCGTCTACCTGCACCCAGTATTCCCTTTCATGGGCGTATTGCGGCATCAGCAGCCTGTTATTCAATGACTTGTCATTCGTGAGCAACAACAAGCCCTCGCTGTCATAGTCCAACCGCCCCACAGGATACACATCCCGGGGCACTTTAAAGTAATCTGCCAGGCAGGATTTATTCCCTTCCGGCGTAAACCGGGACAGCACCTCATATGGTTTATAAATTACATAATAATTTAACGACACGACAGCATTTGCTTTGGTTAAGGAGCTGTAAATTAGTACTTTTGCAGATTGATATGGGTAGCACAATTCAAAATCCTGCCTGCCAACATTGCAGGGACCGTTTTTCCTCCATTTTCTGCAAGGCGGAACAGTGCAATCTGGAACAGATTGACCAGGCCAAAGTATGCTCTGTGTACAAAAAAGGCCAGGTGATCTTCCATGAAGGCGCATACCCCTTTGGTGTCTACTGTATCAACGACGGTAAAATAAAGCTGTCCCACAGCGGCGACGATGGCCGCGAACAGATTATCCGCCTGGTAAAAGCCGGCGATATCATGGGATACAAAGCGCTGCTCAGCAACGAACGTTATACCGCCACCGCTACCGCCCTCGAAGATTCTTCCATCTGCTTCGTACCAAAAGACCTGTTTATGAGCATCCTGCAGAAAGACGCCTCCCTGTCTTTCGAAATGATGCGCATCCTCTCCAGCGAACTGCGGAAAGCGGAACTGAAGATTACCCACCTCGCCCAGAAACCGGTGCGGGAAAGACTCGCAGAAACCCTGCTGTTCATCAAAGAAACCTATGGCGTAGAAGCCGACGGCCATACCCTCAGCGTCCGCCTCTCCCGCGAAGAAATCGCCAACCTCGTAGGCACCGCCACCGAATCCGCCATCCGCCTGCTCTCCGAATTCAAAAAAGACGGTATGATAGAACTGGAAGGTAAAAAAATACGCCTGCTCGATCTCCAGCAAATCGTAAAAACCGCTAACCTGCAGGACTAGCCGCCGCTTCGGCCCACTACTGACAAATATCATACTTCACCTTGATACATATCATTCCCAGGGGATGGGTGTACTGGTACTTTTGTAACATCAAAAATACCATCCATTCATGCATCCATATGCTATCATCAACTTTCACGAACTGACACCCGCCGCACTCTGCGACGTGATCGTGAACAAGTTCCATCAACCGATAGAACGTACCGCGGAGGAAGTAATGGCCTGGTTTAACCTGGAAAGGCAGGACGACCCAACTGCCCCGGCCACCGCAGATCTGCAGCAACTGCTGTTTGCTAAAATGCTGACCGAAATAGCACAACTGATGCGCAAGGAAACCACGCTCATCTTTCCGGTCATCCGCAACGCCGCCATTCACAAAAAAGGCCGTAAAAGCCTCAAACCCACGGCGTACGACGGCATCCGGCCTTCGTTCGATAAAATTATGCTGCTGCTCCAGAAACTCCGCCAGGTAACCGGCAACTACCTGCTGCAAGGCCACTGGAGCCCCGCTTATAAAATATGCCTCAGCGATATGTACACCGTTGAACAACTGCTGCAACAGTGGCACTATATCGCTCAAAACATCCTGTACCCGGCCGTACTGCCCGCCAACACCATCATTATCCGACAGGATGAAATTTTTAACACCGTAAGCATCGACTAATCATGGCTACCTATTCTGACGTACAAGTAACCTGCTACCACTGCGGGGAAGATTGCCACAACCGCGACATCATCATTCAGGAAAAAACTTTTTGCTGCGAAGGGTGTAAACTGGTCTACGAAATACTCAACCAGCATGACCTCTGCGAATATTATGACCTGAACAACAAACCGGGTGTAAATCAACGCATTACCGTCAGAAAAGATAAATTCGCTTTCCTGGAAGATGAAAAAATACAGCAACAGCTGGTACAGTTCAGGGATGAAAGCCAGACCCATGTCAATTTCTATATTCCGCATATCCACTGCAGCTCCTGCCTTTGGCTGCTGGAGAACCTGCACCGGCTCGATAAAGGCATTCAACGTGTAACCGTCAACTTTAGCAAGAAAGAAGCGGTCATCATTTTTTCTGAAACACAAACTTCGCTACGGCGCGTAGCGGAAGTACTGACCGCCATCGGCTATGAACCTTACATCAGCCTGCAGGACCTGCAGCATAAGAAACCGGGCATTAAACGCCATCTTATCTACCAGCTGGGCGTCGCGGGCTTCTGCTTCGGTAATATCATGCTGCTCAGCTTCCCGGAATATTTTACCGGCAGCGGTCATACCGACGCCGGCATGAACCGTCTCTTCCGGTACTTGAACCTCGTACTGGCGTTACCGGTATTTTTTTACAGCGCACAGGTGTTCTTTAAGTCCGCCTGGAGCGGACTTAAACACGGCTTTCTGAATATCGACGTTCCCATTGTGCTCGCCGTTGTGGTGACTTTCATCCGCAGCGTGGTGGATGTTACGCAAGGCCAGGCCGGCTATTTCGATTCCATGTCCGGTATCGTATTTTTTATGCTGATAGGGCGCATCCTGCAGGACAAAACTTACCAGGGCCTATCCTTCGACCGTGACTACACGGCCTATTTCCCTATAGCCGTCAGCGTTATACGCGAAGAAAAAGAAGTACCCACCGCCTTACCGGATATCAAAACCGGTGATACCCTGCTCATACATAACAATGAACTGGTACCGGCAGACGGCATCATTGTCCGGGGAAAAGCGCTGATCGATTACAGCTTTGTGACCGGTGAAGCCACGCCTGTCAACAAATCCGTAGGGGAGATCATCTACGCCGGCGGCCGGCAGCTGGAAGGCAACATCGAAATACTCACCATCAAAGAAGTGGCGCAGAGTTATCTGACCAGCCTCTGGAACCGCGACGAGCTGAAAAACAAAGAAGAAAAACACGTGTCTTTTGTGCACCTGCTGGGCCGCAACTTCACCTGGGTGGTATTACTCATCGCCGCACTCAGCGCCACCTACTGGGGATTTCATGATCCGTCCCGTATATGGCCGGCCGTGACCGCCATCCTGATCATCGCCTGTCCCTGCGCACTGCTGCTGGCATCTTCTTTCACCAACGGGCATATCCTGCGCATCCTGAGCCGGCACCACCTGTACCTCCGCAATGCGCAGGCGATAGAAAATCTCGCCAACACCACGCATATTGTCTTCGACAAAACCGGTACGCTCACCGGCAAAACCGGCAGCGACGTTAAATATTACGGTGACACGCTCAGCCCTTTCCAGGAGAGCCTGATCGCCAGCCTCGCCAAACAGTCCACCCACCCCCTCAGCAAGGCCATCGCCGCCTATTGCAACACAACTACGCTAACGCCTGTACGCGATTTCCGCGATGTCACCGGCAAAGGCGTATGCGGATGGGTAGAGGGTAATTTCATCCGGATGGGCAATGCCGAATTTACCGGCGCACACAATAAAGAAGAAGCCGATGGCAGTATTGTATACCTGTCTTTCAACGACAAGCTGACCGGCCTCTTCACCATTCATAACAACTACCGCAGCGGTATCCGGCCGCTGCTGAAACAGCTGCAGCAGCAATATCCGTTGTCAGTGCTCTCCGGTGACAATGACCGGGAAGCGATGAACCTGCGCCGGCTCATGGGCCATGAAACCGCCTTGCTGTTTGAACAGCAACCGGCGGATAAACTGGCGTATATCATCTCCCTGCAACAACAGGGTAAAAAAGTAATGATGATAGGAGACGGGCTGAATGACGCCGGTGCGCTGAAACAAAGCGATATCGGCATTTCGCTCACAGAAGACAGCAATAACTTCACGCCTGCCAGCGACGGCATCCTCGAAGCCGGGCAACTGCCGTTATTACTTTCTTTCGTACAACTGTGCAAAGCCAACAAACGTATTATCCTGGCCAGTTTCATTCTTTCCCTCGCCTACAATATTACCGGCCTTTACTTCGCTGTACAGGGACAACTTTCTCCGCTGGTAGCGGCTATATTAATGCCCGCCAGCTCCATCAGCATCGTGCTGATGACTTACCTGCTGAGTGAATGGCAGGGCAAAAAGCTTGCTGGCAAAGTATTGGGAGAAATGTCTGACAAAAATCATATTCCCGATTGAGCAATGTCATTGCAGTGCCATGTAGTTGCTGTTACCTTTGCTATCAACACAACATACACACCGTGAAATCTTAAAAGCGCCAGTATTAAAACCCGATTGAAATGGATGTGCAGGCAGCCTGAAAAACAAGGCTGCCTGTGCATAACGGGCGATCTATGCTTATCTGATTTGCACATATCATGATTTTATGCTGATGAAAACCATGAACGTATTACAGGAAGAGGGAACCGGAAAAGTAACAAGCCGGTTGGTGCTGAAAAGCAGGAGAACAGAGGCAACCCTCATCATCATGCAACAGGGACATCAGATTCCGCCGCATGTATCCCCTGTAGATGCGATGGTGCTGATACTGGAAGGGAAAGTGGCCTTTATGCTGAAAGATGAAGTGACGGTGCTGGAAACCGGCGACGTGCTGACATTCGGCGCCAACGAAAAACATGCCTTGCAGGCTTTGGAAACAACCCGGTTTTTACTGGTTAAATAATACTGTTATGAGCGTAATTATTCTTTTACTTGGCGCCAGCCTCTTAGTAGCAGCAGGCTTTCTGGCCGCCTTCATCTGGTCGGTAAAGAACGGACAGTTTGAAGATGATTTCTCTCCCGCACACCGTATTCTCTTCGAAGATAAAAAGGACAACACCAACGAATAAACGCAAATAAGCCATCTATTAAGCAACAATAAACAGCACTATGTCTCTCGAAAAATTTTATTACGACAACCGCACGGTAAAATGGTTTGCCTACGCTTGTGTGTTCTGGGGGCTGATCGGCATGCTGGCAGGGCTCTGGGCAGCCCTCACGCTGGTAATGCCGGAGCTTAACCTGGGCTTCGCGCCAACTACCTTCGGGCGTCTCAGGCCCGTACACACCAATGCCGTGATCTTCGCCTTCGTGGGTAACGGTATTTTCATGGGTGTTTACTACTCGCTGCAACGGCTGTGTAAAGCCCGTATGTTCAGCGACCTGCTGAGTAAGGTCCACTTCTGGGGATGGCAGGCGATCATCGCCGGCGGCGCACTGACGCTTTTCCTGGGATATACTACCGGCAAGGAATACGCCGAACTGGAATGGCCTTTCGACATCGCCATCACCCTGATATGGGTAGTGTTTGGCGCCAACATGCTGGGCACGATCCTGCGGCGGCGCGAGTCCCACCTGTACGTGGCCATCTGGTTTTACATCGGTACCTGGGTAGCCATCGCCATGCTGCACATTATCAACTCCTTCGAGTACCCATTGTCGCTGTTTAAAAGCTATAGCTGGTACGCCGGCGTACAGGACGCACTGGTACAATGGTGGTATGGCCACAATGCGGTAGCGTTCTTCCTGACCACGCCTTACCTCGGCCTCATGTACTACTTTGTGCCCAAAGCCGCCAACAGACCGGTATATTCCTACCGCTGGTCTATCATCCACTTCTGGTCACTGATATTCATCTATATATGGGCAGGTCCTCACCACCTGCTGTATACCGCTTTGCCTGAATGGGCACAGTCTCTCGGCACCGTGTTCAGCATCATGCTGATTGCGCCTTCCTGGGGCGGTATGCTCAACGGTCTGCTTACCCTTCGTGGCGCATGGGACCGTGTAAGGGAAGACGCCATCCTGAAATTCTTCGTGGTAGCGCTCACCTGCTACGGTATGGCCACCTTCGAAGGACCGATGCTGTCCCTTAAAAATGTGAACGCTATCAGTCACTATACCGACTGGACCATCGCCCACGTACACGTAGGCGCACTGGGCTGGAACGGATTCCTGACCTTCGGCATCCTCTACTGGATGATCCCGCGCATTTTCTCCACACAGCTGTACTCCCGCAAATGGGCCAACACCCACTTCTGGATCGGTACCCTCGGCATTATCTTTTACGTTATTCCGCTGTACTGGGCCGCCTTCACCCAGAGCATGATGTGGAAACAGTTCACCGAAGAAGGACAACTGAAATACCAGTTCCTGGAAACGGTGACCACCATCGTTCCCATGTACGCCCTGCGCGCCTTCGGCGGTCTGCTGTATGTAAGCGGCCTGGCGCTGATGATCGTGAATCTCTGGAAAACGATCCGCCGCGGCGCTTTCGTGGCCAATGAAGCTGCCGAAGCAGCTCCGCTGCCAAAAGTGATCCCTACACACGGCAAAGCGCACTGGCACAACTGGATCGAGCGCCGCCCTATCCAGCTGGTAGTGTTCAGCCTCGTGATCGTAGCCATCGGCGGTATCCTGGAAATGGTGCCCACCTTCCTCATCCGCAGCAATATCCCGACCATCAGCAGCGTACAGCCATATACGCCGCTGGAACTGCACGGCCGCGACATCTACATCCGTGAAGGCTGTTATACCTGTCACTCCCAGATGATCCGTCCTTTCCGCGACGAGGTAGCCCGCTACGGCGAGTACTCCAAAGCCGGTGAATTCGTCTACGACCACCCCTTCCAGTGGGGCTCCAAACGTACCGGTCCGGACCTGGCCAGGATAGGCGGTAAATACCCCGACAGCTGGCACTACAACCACATGCTGGACCCTACCTCCATGTCTCCCGGCTCTATCATGCCGCCGTATCCCTGGCTGTTTGAAGAACGTATCGACAGAGGCAAAACACCCGCGATGATCAACGTGATGCGGAAACTGGGCGTACCATATGCAGACGGCTACGAAAAACAGGCGCTCGCTGATCTTGACAAGCAGGCTGCCAGCATCGCCGCCACCCTGGAGAAAGACAAACTGCCTGTTAAAGCAGACCGTGAAATTGTAGCGCTGATCGCCTACCTGCAACGGATGGGCAAGGATATCAAAATGGCTCCGGCACCCAAGCCCGCCACCGCGGACGCCAGCACCGGCAGCAACGACAAAAACGATTTTTAGTCAACATAAAAACACAGGACCATGAAGTTCATTAATTATCTGGAATCAATTGCCGGTATCAGCATCTACCCGATGGCTTCCCTGCTGATCTTCTCCATTTTTTTTGTCTTCGCCGCCTTCTGGGCGTTCCGGGCAGACCGTAACATGGTAGACCAGATCAGCCGCATCCCCTTAGATAATGATGAAACCCAAAGCCTATAAACGATACATATGAAAAGGAAGCTATTATATACACTCAGCGGCAGCCTGTTATGCAGCCTGTCCGCACTGGCCAACGGCCCCAAGCCGCCGTCTGAGCTGAAAGATCCGGTAGCACTGGTGCTGCTGACGGTCATCATCGGGCTGGTACTGGTGATCGCCATCCTTGGCAACGCGGTGGTGGGCGCAATGGACCTTTATCGTGAAAGAATGAAAAGAGAAGCCGCCAAACTGCCGGCCATCCTCATGCTGGTAACGCTCTCCCTGGCAGCAAGCCTGCCGGCAAGCGCTACCACCGCGGCCACCGAAGCATCCTCTTATTATACGCCACTATCCCGGTCCTCCCTATACCTGTTAGTTACCATTGTTGTCCTGGAAATCGCGGTGATCATCTCCCTGCTTTTTGTACTGCGCTTCCTGGCCGGTATCAAAAGCAAGCGCAAACGCCTGGCGGCCGCTGATGCGGCTACGCCTGCCAAACCACGCATCTCCTGGCTGGAAAAAATCAACAAAACCAGGACCCTGGATGCTACGTCCGAAACAGAAGAAGACATGGGCCACGACTTCGATGGTATCCGTGAGCTGAACAACCCCACGCCTCCCTGGTGGAAGTGGGGTTTCATCTTCAGCATCTGTTTCGGCGTAGTCTATTTCTGGCGTACCGAAATATCCCATTCCGCCCCCAATCAGCTACAGGAGCTGGCCATGGCGGAAGAAAAAGCAGCCGTCGCCAAAGCGGAATACCTGAAGAACGCCGCCAACAACATCGACGAAAACAATGTGAAAATGATGGACAACGCGGACGATCTCGCGGCAGGAGGCAAAATTTTCGTCGCCAGCTGCGCACCGTGCCACGGGCCACAGGGACAGGGCGTAGTAGGCCCCAACCTCACCGACGACTACTGGATGCACGGCGGTAAAATCAACGAGGTGTTTAAAACCATCAAATACGGCGTGCCCGACAAAGGGATGAAAGCATGGCAGGAAGATTTTTCACCGAAACAACTGGCCCAGCTGGCCAGCTACGTGAAATCTATTCATGGCAGCAACCCTCCCAATCCAAAAGAACCACAAGGTGTAAAAGAATAAAGTCATGGCCGATAGCAACACGTTCAGAGACAGTTTAGCCACAGTTGATAAGCAGGGAAAGCGCAACTGGATATTTGCCCAGCAACCGAAAGGACGCTACTATAACATCCGGAGCTTCCTCAGCATCTTTTATTTTAGTGTTTTTTTCAGCCTGCCGTTTATCTCCATAAATGGCAGGCCCTTATTGCTGCTCAATGTAGTGGAAGGCAAATTCATCCTGTTCGGTGCTATTTTCTGGCCTCAGGACTTCTTCATCTTCGGCCTGGCCATGCTGGCCTTTATCCTTTTTATCGTTTTGTTTACCATGGCCTTCGGCCGGCTTTTCTGCGGATGGATGTGCCCGCAGACCATCTTTATGGAGATGCTCTTCCGCCGGATAGAATATTGGATAGAAGGAGACGCCGCCGCACAGCGCATGCTGGCCAAACAACCATGGAACACTGAAAAGATTATCCGTAAAACCGCCAAACACATCGTTTTCTACGCACTGTCTTTCCTTATCGCCAATATATTCCTCGCTTACATCATCAGCGCCAAAACACTCGGCCAAATTATCACAGCGCCTTTGTCTGAACATACCGGCGGCTTTATCGCTATCCTGGTATTCTCCGGCGTGTTCTACGGCGTATTCGCCTTCATGCGCGAACAGATATGCACCATCGTTTGTCCTTACGGCCGCTTACAGGGCGTATTACTGGATAAAAACTCCATCCTCGTGGCCTATGACTACGAAAGGGGAGAACCCCGCGGAAAATTCCGTAAAGACGATGCCCGGGCCATCGGCGACTGCATCGATTGCGCCCAGTGCGTGAAAGTTTGTCCCACCGGTATCGATATCCGCAACGGCACCCAGCTGGAATGCGTGAACTGCACCGCCTGCATCGATGCCTGCGACCATATGATGGATAAAACCGGCCGCGCCCGCGGACTGATACGTTATGCTTCCGAAAACGGCATCGCCCGGAAAGCACCCCTGCGTTTTACACCGCGGCTGCGTATCTACACCGGTATCCTTACCCTGCTGCTCGGCGCCATCGTGTTTATGCTCGCCAGCCGCAAACCCGTCAGCGGTACCATTATGCGCACCGCCGGCATGCTGTACCAGGAAAGAGGCGCTGACAGCATCTCTAACCTCTACCGTATCAAACTCATTAACAAAACAACTGGTGAAATACCCCTGCAACTGAAACTGGAAGACGAACCGGGACACGTGGAAGTAGTGGGTAAAAGCACCATCACCGTAAAAGCAGAAGGACAGGGAGAGGGCACGTTTTTTATCATCGTACCCAAAACAGCGTTGCGTAACCGGAAATCTTCCCTTTACATCGGCCTGTATGAAGGCGATAAACGGATCATACGCATGCGCACCACCTTCCTCGGGCCCGTACAATAAACTTTATATCATTTAAATCATACCATCATGAACTGGGGACATAAAATCATCATCGTGTTTGTTGTTTTTGCTGCCGGCATCCTCACGCTGGTCACCAAAAGCATGCGCACTAAAATAGACATGGTCACCAAGGATTACTACGCGGAAGAGCTCAAATACCAGCAGGTAATAGACGGTAAAAAGAATGCCGGCGCCCTCTCTGCTCCCGTGCTGATCGCGCAGCAGTCAGAAGGTATCGCCGTTACGTTCCCGCAGGAACTGCACGGCACCAATATCACCGGTAAGATAAAATTCTACCGCCCTTCCGATGCCGGTTTGGACGTGGAAATGCCGCTGCATCTCAGCAGCGGGGGTATGCTGATGATCAACCGCCAGCTGTTCCACAAAGGCAATTACCTCGTAAAGGTGCAATGGGAAAACAGCGGTAAACCATTTTATCAGGAAGAAAGTTTACACATTAACTGATCTGTCATGATAGGCGCATTTATTCTCGGCTTCCTGGGCAGCTTCCACTGCATCGGCATGTGTGGTCCGATAGCGCTCACGCTGCCGGTCCGGCATCTCGACGGGGTGAAGAAACTGGCGGGTATCCTGCTGTACAATGCCGGCCGTATCACCACCTATGCCTTGCTGGGAATGATTTTTGGCTGGGTGGGCCGGCAGTTGTATCTCGGCGGCCTGCAACAATGGCTGTCTATCGGCATCGGTGTCTTCCTGCTGCTGATCGTATTACTGCAGTACACCGGCATATACCGGCTAAAAGGCGGTCAGCTCCCCGGTATTTATCTCTCTAAAATAAAATCAGCGCTGGGTGCACTATTACGTCAGCAGCGCTTTGGCACCCTCTATGGCATCGGTGTGCTGAACGGCCTGCTTCCCTGCGGACTGGTATACCTGGCGGTTGCCGGAGCCGTTGCCACCGGCGCCACCTGGAAAGGCAGTCTCTTTATGGCCGCTTTTGGCGCAGGCACTATGCCGGCCATGATGACCGTCACCTGGTTCAGCCACCTGGTGAGCATCGGTGTGCGTAACCGCATACGCGCCCTCATACCGGTAGCCGTCGGCGTCATGGGCGTTCTGCTTATTCTGCGGGGCCTCAACCTCGGCATACCGTATATCAGTCCTGTGATGTCTGCCCACAGCGAAAAAGTGGCAGAACGTTGTTGTCATAAACCTTCATGATCATGGAACTTATCCGCAAATACAATATCGCAGCTCCCCGGTACACCAGTTATCCAACCGTACCTTACTGGGATGAAAATACTTTTAACCTGCAGGCATGGAAGGTGTTGCTGAAAAAAGCATTTCAGGCCACCAACCATCAGGACGGTATCAGTATTTACATCCACCTGCCTTTCTGCGAAAAACTCTGCACCTATTGCGGCTGCAATAAACACATTACGGTCAACCACGCCGTGGAAATACCCTACATACAAACTGTGCTGAAAGAATGGGAACTGTATGTGGCCGCTTTTGAAGGGAAGCCCCGTATCCGGGAGATACATCTCGGCGGCGGCACTCCTACTTTTTTCAGTCCGGAAAACCTCACCATGCTGCTGCAGGGTATTTATCAGCATGCAACATTGCTGCCGGACGCCTCCCTCGGATTTGAAGGTCATCCCGGCAACACTACGCCCGAACATCTGCAGACATTATACCACCTCGGCTTCCGTCGCGTAAGCCTCGGCATCCAGGACTTTGATCCAAGGGTACAGGAAATCATCAACCGGTTACAACCTTTCGAAATGGTGGAGAAGGTAGTGGAACACGCCAGAAAGATCGGCTTCACTGCCATCAACTTTGACCTGATATACGGGCTGCCGTTGCAGACTGCCTGCGGTATGCAGGACACTGTTGACAAGGTGATGTTGCTGAGGCCGGACAGGATCTCTTTCTACAGCTATGCACATGTGCCCTGGATCAAAGGCGTGGGACAACGCCGTTACGCTGAAGCCGATTTACCCAAAGACGAAGAGAAAAGACGGTTGTATGAACTGGGCAAAATGCTCTTCGCGCGGAATGGTTACACCGAGATCGGGATGGACCATTTTGCACTGCCGGGAGATGAACTGTTTATCGCCGCAGAGAAGGGAGAACTGCATCGTAACTTCATGGGTTATACCGTTTCACACACCTCGCTGCTGGTAGGACTGGGTGCTTCTTCCATCGGTGATAACGGCTATGGCTATGTACAAAATGAGAAGCAGGTGACGGCCTATCAGGAGCGGGTAGCCGGCGGAGAATTTCCCATCGTTCGCGGACATATCCTCAGCGATGAAGACCAGCTGCTGAAAGGACATATCCGCGACCTGATGTGTACTTTTGAAACGAGCTGGCGCAAGGCCGATACCCAATGCGATGCGGTGATAGAAGGCCTTCAGCGCCTGCAGGAACTGGAGAAGGACGGGCTGGTGGAAGTAGTGAAGAACAGCGTGAAAGTTACTGCGCAGGGACGGCCGTTTATCCGCAATATCTGCATGGCATTTGATGCCCGGTTATGGAGAAAACTGCCCGAAAGCCAGTTGTTCAGCAAAGCCATATAACTTCATCGGGAAAAAATGGGGAGCAAGGGATACTTCAACGTGTTTTTGCTCCCTTTTGCCTTTTTCCGGAGATGGGGGAGCAGGAGATAAAATACCCCTTCAACAGATAAAACGATGTATGCCATGTGAGGAAGAAAAAAATAGCAGTCGGCTGTAACGCTCGCCAACAAAGGATTTCAGCGGCAATAAAAAAAGTCTGACCGTTGGAACAATCAGACTTTCTTATTATGTGAATGGGTTAGTAAGTACAGGGAAACAAAATTCCCTACACAATATTAAAAAGAATTTCATGACAAAAGAAAAATTTTACAAAAAATTTTATTCACACTACTAAAATAATTGTGGATAACAGCAGTCTGAAACTTCCCGGTTATCGTTATACCCCCCTCCATATTTTGCTTATTGCTTTCCCCGATTTACTACCTTTGTTGCACTTAATATTATTCAACAACTCAGATCATATGAAGTTTGAAGCACCCGTTGCAGTAACGGAAATCGCTGCATTCATAGGCGCAGAGCTGGTAGGCAACAGCCAGCTGATGGCTACCGGCCTCAATGAAATACACAAGGTTACTCCAGGGGATATATCTTTTGTAGACTTTGAAAAATACTACAACGCCAGTCTGCAATCTGCCGCAACTATCATCATCATCAACAAGAAAGTGGAATGTCCCGAAGGCAAGGCGCTGTTAGTACTGGAAGATCCCTTCAGCGCTTATGTAAAACTGGTGAACCGCTTCCGTCCATTTGAACCGGCCAGCAAAGCGGTCAGTGATTCCGCAGTGATCGGAGAAGGTACGATCGTACAGCCTAACGTATTCATTGGCAATCATGTGCGCATCGGCCGCAACTGTCTGATACATCCTAACGTAACGATTTATGACCACGCTGTCATAGGTGACAACGTGATCATTCACGCAGGTACCGTACTCGGTGCAGATGCATTTTACTTTAAGAAAAGAGCCGACAGAGAGGTGATATACGACAAGCTCGCAAGCTGTGGCCGGGTGATCATCGAAGACGATGTAGAGATAGGCGCAGGCTGTACGATCGACAAAGGCGTAAGTGGTGATACCATCATCGGCCGTGGCACTAAACTGGACAACATGATCCATATCGGTCACGGCACCGTGATCGGCAAAAACTGTCTCATTGCCGCCCAGGTTGGTATAGCCGGCAAAGCCCATATCGAAGATAACGTGATCCTCTGGGGACAGGTAGGCGTGAACAAAGACCTTACCATCGGTAAAGGTGCGGTGGTGCTGGCACAAAGCGGCGTACCCGGCAGCCTCGAAGGCGGTAAAGTATATTTCGGTTACCCGGCAGAAGTGGCCAGCGAAAAAAAGAGAGAACTCGGCTGGGTAAAACGTATCCCCGAAATCTGGGAGAAAGTAAAATCCCTTTAACCAATTACGAATTACGGATTACGAATTACGAATGGGGGTTTTTCCCGTCGTAACCGTCAATTCGTAATTCGTAATCCGTAATTCGTAATTCATGAAAAAACTACTGTTTCCCTTTCTCTTCCTCCTGTCCTGTACCACTGCCAAACAATCCACTACCTCGCCGACGGTCAACAACCTGTACAGTCAGGCCCAGGAATGGCCGGTGAAGGTGAACGACGGCTGGCTGACCGCCAAAACCATCTCCTTCGGACTGTATAGCACCTCCTCCCGGAAAAACGGCGTGGCGGAAACCATGGGCAGCTTCATCAAAGACCCCAAAACACCCTTCAACTTCTACGTAAACGGCAACGATGAACATATCCTGGTGCAAACGATGAACACCACCCGGATCGCTTTCAGTAATCGCGATTTACCGGCCGTTTTAAAAGACCTTGACGGTAGTGCGGCCCTCTCGTACACCCTGATCAACGGGACCAAAAATGAGCCGCTGAAACGCTGGGAAATGATATTAAAATCACCCGGGTACCTGGAATTGAACAATAACAAACCTACGGGCATCCTCCGTTGTGCAGACACGGATATCCGCATTACGGCACATAACCGTTACGGTAAGGTCAATTCCTACGAGAAAGTGTGTTATGAGTTTCAGTATCGCGGTCAGCCGGTAGCGGCAGTTATCGCCGGCGATAAGCCACGTGTGTGGGTCAGCAAGGATGCGCCGGCGGAAACCATCAAAACCCTGGCAGCGGCTATCGGCGCGTTGTTGTTGAGGTAAAATATCAGTTGCGGGAAGCCAGGAAAGCGGCGGATATTTCCCGGATGGTTTCTTCCAGTGGGCGGAAGTCAAATTCCGGCAGCGCCTTACGTATCTTCTGATTGTCGTAGTACACCTTCAGCTGTGCCGTACGCGCCGTTTCCTTCGTCACAACGGGCTGTTTGCCGGTGAACAGCCCCTTTACTTTTTCGAGCCGCCACACCACTTCCGCCATCCACGGTTTAGCCGCGATATGGGGGGGCTTTTTACCCAATGCATGGGCCATGGAGGTAAACAGCTGCCGGTATCCCCAGTTGCCGGCCGACAGGATAAACCTTTCGCCGCTTACAGGGCTGTCCATGAGCAGGACCATGGCTTTTACCACATCCAGCACATCTACAAAACCGTTGACACCTTCTGTATAATAAGGGAACTCTTTCCAGGCATTTTTCAGCAGGGTACCGGAACCTTCGTCCCAGAAGCCGGCGCCCAATATGATAGAAGGGTTGACGATCACGGCTTCCAGTCCTTCGGCAATACCTCTCCACACTTCCATCTCCCCCTGGTATTTGCTCACGCTGTACCGGGAATTGTTAGGACTTTCTTCCCATTCACAATCTTCATCGATGGCGGCCTGCTCCCTCGCTCTGCCGATAGCGGCAACAGAGCTCACATACACCAGTTTTTTTACGCCGGCGTCGAGCGCCATGTTCACCACGTTGGCCGTTCCTTCCACATTGATCTTCATGAGACTGGCGGCGTGTCCCGGTTGAAAAGATACCACTGCGGCACAGTGATACACCTGGGTAACACCCTGCATGGCGTCTTCCAGTGCGCATACGTCGAGGATATCCCCCTGCACCCATTCTATCTTTCCGGAGAGGTCCTGTAACCGGGGAGACGGGGCTTTCCGGTAAAGGGCTCTCACAGGCTTGCCTGCCGCGACCAATGACCGAATCAAATAACTGCCTAAAAAACCTGTACCACCGGTTACTAAAATCATGAAGACTAATTCATTTACTTAAGGAGGCCCAAAAATAACTAATGATTTTCGTGATTTGATCGGTCCTCCTGATTTATAACTGTTAAAAGTTTACTGCTCGTACCGGTAGAAACCGAGGCCTGTTTTACGGCCCAGCCTTCCGTCTTTCACCCGCTGTTCCTGCAGCGCGTTGGGCTTAAACCGGGGCGCCTGCTGAAAAGCGTCGTATAGTGACTGTGTGACAGCCAGATTGATATCATTGCCGATGAGGTCCATCAGGGCAAAAGGCCCCATCCGGAAACCGGCATTTTCCAGCAGCTGATCAATGGTGCTGAAGTCGGCCATCCGCTGTTCGGCCAGCAACATCGCTTCCAGGTAGTAATGTCGCGCTACGCGGTTAACGATGAATCCCGGTGCGTCTTTCACCCTTACCGGCACTTTCCCCATCGCTTTGGCCAGTTCATAAACACGGTCTGCCGTTTCCGGCGATGTTTGTTCACCGCTGACTACCTCGACCAGTTTCATCAGATGGGCAGGATTAAAGAAGTGCATGCCGGCCACCCGTTGCGGATGAGGAAGGGTAGCCGCCAGTTGGGAAACCGACAGGGAAGAGGTATTGGAAGCAAAGATGGCGTCTTCGCGATTGATAGGCGCCAGCTGGCTGAACAAGGCTGTTTTAGCCGCCATATCCTCCACAATGGCTTCAATGATCACCTCCGCCACACATAGGTTGATATCGCTGGTAAAAGTAAGCCGCTCCAGGACAGCGTCTTTCTCTTCCGCTTTCAGCCGTCCTTTTTCCACTGCTGTGGCCAGGCTTTTGGTGATTTGCGCCTGCGCTCTTTCCAGGCCTTCAGGGCGAATGTCAAACAGGACCGTCTTATAACCACCGGAAGCCGCTACCTGGGCTATGCCGGCACCCATGGTACCAGCGCCGCATACAGCAATAGAATGTATCATCTTGATTTGGGAGTTTTTTGATTTACGATTTTTTGATTTGAAGGTCGCCCGGCTTACCCTAAATCAACGATAAATCATTTGTCGGAGGCTGTTTTGCAGTTTACGATTTTCTGACTTCGGCCAACCGGGCCTTAACATCAAAAAATCGTAAATCACAAAATCGTTGCATATCTTAAACCGTTCCCTCAAACTGTTCGAGGAAGCGGGTATCATTTTCAGAAAACAGGCGCAGGTCTTTGATCTGGTATTTCAACATGGTAATACGTTCAATACCCATACCGAAAGCGAAACCGGTATATTTTTCCGGATCGATGCCACAGTTGGCCAGTACTTTAGGGTGTACCATGCCGCAACCCAGGATCTCTACCCAACCGGTTTGTTTGCACACGGAACATCCGGTACCACCGCAGATAAAGCAGGAAATATCCATCTCAGCGCTGGGCTCTGTGAACGGGAAGTAGGAAGGACGGAAACGGATACCGGTGTTTTCGCCGAAGAACTCTTTCACGAAGTGATAAAGGGTCTGTTTCAGATCGGCAAAAGAAACGTTTTCGTCGATGTACAACCCTTCTACCTGGTGGAAGAAGCAGTGTGCACGGGCGGAAATGGTTTCATTGCGGTATACCCTTCCCGGGCTGATGATGCGGATAGGCAGTTTGCCCTGCTCCATCACCCTTACCTGGGCGGAAGAAGTTTGGGTACGCAGCAGCCAGTCAGGATTTTTGCTAACGAAAAAAGTATCCTGCATATCGCGTGCAGGGTGGTTTTCCGGGAGGTTCAGCGCAGTGAAGTTGTGCCAGTCATCTTCAATTTCCGGGCCTTCTGCAATGGTAAAGCCCAGCCGTTCGAAGATGCGGATGATTTTATTCCTTACCAGGCTGATAGGATGACGGGTACCCAGCCGGTGAGGGGCTTCGGGCATCGTATAGTCTATCTCCTGGTGATTGTCGCCGGCAGCTTCTTTCAGCGCTGTAAACGCTTCATAGCGCTCTTCTGCCAGTTGCTTAAACTCGTTCAGGATCTGTCCGAACTCCTTTTTGCGATCGTTGGGGACCTGTTTCATTTCGCCGAAAAGGGCCTTCACGATACCTTTGGTACCGAGGAATTTTATCCGGTATTGCTCCAGATCGGCCGCATTGGCGGGCGTAAAAGCCGCTATTTCCTGTTTATAGGCTGCTATTTGCTGTACTAACTGTTCCATAAAGAACAAAGATAAGCGATAATGCTAAAATATCAGCTTATAACCAACCCCACGGATATTAACGATCTGGACCCGGCTGTCATCCTTGAGATAACGCCTCAATTTGGTAATAAAAACATCCATACTGCGGGCGTTGAAGAAGTTGTCGTCGCCCCAGAGGTCCATCAGTACAGCCTTCCGTTCCATCACCTCATTTTTATTGTCATACAGCCGGCGCAGGATCTCGGCTTCGCGGTGGGAGAGAAACTCGGTGGTATTATTGCGGGTAAGGGTTTGCTTGGCATAGTTGAAGATATACTGGCCGATCACCACGGACCCCTCTTCCATCTCCTTCACCGCCGGATGATCGCTGAAACGCTTCAGCAACGCCTTGATACGCACAATCAGCTCGTCCATGCTGAACGGCTTCTTGAGATAATCGTTGCCCCCCAGCTCAAACCCTTTCACCACGTCCGCCGTCTGCGATTTGGCCGTCAGGAAGATGATGGGCGTGAATTTGTCCTGCTTCCGGATTTCGGCCGTCACCGTAAAGCCGTCCATATTAGGCATCATGATATCCAGTACCACCACATCAGGCCGCTCCTGCTGGTACAGCCGCAGTCCTTCCTTACCGTCTTCTGCGTACAGCATCTCAAACCCGCGGGTTTCCAGGCTGTCTTTGACAATCTGCCCCAGCTGCCATTCATCTTCTATTAATAATATTTTTGCCATATCTTTTTTTTCGTTCCCGTATCCCAGGGCTAAAGCCCTGAGCCACGTTGTGAAACAGGTAATGTATTTGGAGCTGCTTCCTATGGAAGCCTGGTGTACCCATGAACCCATCTTCATGGCGCCTCCTCTGATTGTCGCCCGGGGCTTCAGCCCCGGGACAGCGGAATATTAATGGTAAATTCCGTCCCCTTGTCCGGCTCACTATGCACCCGGATGGTGCCGCCGTGCATCTCCACGATCTTCTTCACATAACTCAGCCCCAGCCCGAAGCCTTTCACGTTATGAAGGTCGCCGGTGGGCACCCGGAAAAATTTATCGAAAATATTCTCCTGGTACGCCCGCGGGATACCAATACCATTGTCCTTCACCCTGATCTTCAGTACGCCGTTCTCTTCGCTGCAGCTGATATACAACTGTACCTGCTCACCGGAATACTTGATGGCATTGTCCACGAGGTTGTTGATAGCGTTGGACAGGTGGGTTTTATCTACATAAACAGTGGGACGGGTCAACTTGTTGTCATACCGCACCTGCAGCACTTTGGTCGCTTTCAGCTGATGGTTCGTCAGGATATTATCGATCACTTCATTCAGGTCTGTTTCCTCCCTGAACAACTCAAAGTCTTCTTTCTCTTCAGCGGCAATATGCAATACTTTTTCCACCAGGTCAGACAGCCGTTGCAGTTCATTTTTGGAGATGTCCAGGTAGGTCTGCGTTTTACGCTGATCGTTCAGCGCATTGAAGTTCTGCAGCGCTTCCACCGCCGCAGACACAGTGGCTATAGGCGTTTTCAGCTCGTGGGTCATGTTATTGATAAAATCGTTCTTCACCTCCGACAGTTTTTTCTGTTTGAGGATCGTACGCAGCATATATACAAAACACAGCACCGTCAGCACCAGCAGCGCTACGGAGCTTACCAGCGTCCAGAGCATCTTCTGCAGGATGAACTGCAGCGGAGACTCAAAGCTGGCCCGCACAAACAGGTTGCTGGCAGGATTAAAAGGTATTTTGGACGTTTGCCGGGGCTCTCTTTTCCGGATACTGTCGCGGAAGCTTTCCCTTTCAAAGCCGCTGTAACTCATGTGGAAGGTGTCCAGTTGATACGGGGTGGCTATCTGGCGGTTGTGGAGTTCAGCGCGGAAAACGGAGTCCAGTTTTTTAAGATTGGCGCTGTCGTTACGGTTGTTGCCGGCGATCAGGAATTCGGAAATCTGACGGGCGAGGGTATCGACATAAATGCGGGCGGTAACATCTCCCCGGATACTGTCAGGTGGCGGGGGGCCCGGTGGCCTGTCGCCGGGGCCATGCCGGTGCCGGTTTATCCGCAGCATCACCATGCGGGCGCTATCCTTGGCCCTGTTATAATAACGGTAACTGCGCATATCCGGGAACTTACGGTGCACATCTGAGAACTGCTTATTGAATACCGCTGTCCGCAAGGCATCATTGATCTCCTTGCTGAACTGCTCCTGCCGGATGCGATAGGAATTGTACACCCAATACCCCTGGAAGAGAAAGATCCCAAGGATACAGCTGCACATGAGGATAAGGATGTTTCGGATTCGTTGCCGCATCAATCATATTTATATCGTTACAAAACTATCTATTCCGGCGCTAAAGGGGCGAAATCCTTAACAATAATTAACAGTAGATAAGCCTATTTAACGCTGGCAGATAATCTTTAACAGTAAATAACAGTAAATAAAGGTTTTTAACGCAAAAAGAAGCGGGGAAGCGGGACTTTTGTCTGTAAAATCAGCAACCATGAAAGGTATATCCCGGATCATTATGAGCGCAGCCCTGGCGCTGCCTTTTTCACAGCCGCTGCTCGCGCAGCAGTCAGGCACGATTGTTTACGAGGTGACTGCTAAAACAGATCCCGAGCGGATGCGCGGGTTCCAGCGCGGCGGTGGCAACGGTGATGACGCCCCGCAGGTCCCCGATGTGATCACCTTCAAACAAACCCTCACTTTTAGTAACGGCCATGCCAAACTGGCCACCGAAAGGCCCAACTTTGGCAATGGCGGCGGCCGCTGGGGCGGCAGAGCCCGCAGAGACACCAGCAACGCGCCCGCACAAGGGCCAGGCATGGGTCAGCGCAGAATGGGAGGCATGATGGGCCGCAACAATGCACAGTACTTCGATCTCACCAATAAAAAGGTGCTGCATGTATTCAGCACCTTCGGCGAAGACCGCAAAACCTATTACAGCGAAGAAGACTTTATTGTTGCCGCTGATACCAAAACCAGCGAAAAGACAAAAAAAATAGCAGGCTATACCTGCAAAAAGGCCACCGTCAAACTGAAGGATGATACCTACACAGTATGGTACACTACAGAACTGCCGTTCAGTTTCTCTCCCATCAACGGATTATTGCCGGAAGCCAACGCCGTGGTACTGGTAGCCGAAGGCGGCAAACGTGCCTTCAACGCCACCAGCGTAAACCTGCAGGCCGTTACAGATACGGACCTCAGCATCCCGGCGGGAGCGGAGAAAATCAGCCAGGAACAAATGAAGGATATCAGGCAACAGGAGATGGAGAAATTACGTAAGCGGCAACCCCAAATGTAAAAATTCATCCTATCTTACCTTTTTGCGCGAACCTCCATTATGAAAAAATTTATACAGCTCTTGCTGGTACTGAGTTTGGGAGTTATCTGCTCCCAGGCTCAGGCACAGCAAGGAAAGATTAAGGGACAGTTAACAGATCAGAGCACCAGGGAAGCCATGCCCGCGGCCACTGTGGTATTATTGCACGCCAAAGACTCTACCGTGGCCAATACGGCCATCACCGACAACAAAGGCAATTTCGAGATCACCCATATTGCTAACGGCGACTATCGCCTCTTTATCAGCTTTCTTGGCTATAAAGCCATCAATAAATCCGTAAAAATCACGGAAGAAACACCATCGCTCACCCTGGGCACCCTGGGCATGGAACTCAAAGGCGTAAACCTCAACGCCGTAGAAATCAAAGATGAAAAACCACCCATCGTGGTGAAAAAAGATACGCTCGAATTTAATGCAGACGCCTTCAAAACCCGCGATAACGCCGTAGTAGAGGACCTGCTCAAAAAACTGCCCGGCGTTACCGTGGATAAAGACGGCGCCATCACCGCACAAGGGGAAACCGTTACCAAAGTGTACGTGGACGGTAAGCCATTCTTCGGCACAGACCCCAAGATGGCTACCAAAAACCTGCCCGCCAACATCATCGATAAAGTACAGATCATCGATAAAAAATCAGATCAGGCTGAATTCACTAAAATCGATGACGGACAGACAGAAAAAGCGATCAACATCACCATTAAAAAAGATAAAAAGAAAGGCCTGTTTGGCCGCGCCTCTGCAGGCTACGGTACAGACGACCGCTTTTCCACCGCTTTTAACATTAACCGCTTCCGTGAGAACCAGCAAATGAGCCTTATCGGCGGCGGCAACAACATTAACAGTACCGGCTACTCCATCCGCGACCAAATGAGCTTCAGCCCCGCCGGCGGCGGCGGTGGCGGCGGACGTGGAAGAGGAGGCCGCGGCGGCGGTATGCTCGTCACACAGGGCGGCGGTCGCGGTGGCGGCAACGCCAACCCCGGCATTACCCGCAACTGGAACGCAGGCCTCAACTTCAGCGAAGACTTCAGCAAAAAAGTACAGTTCAGCGGCAGCTACTTCTTCAACGATACCAAGACCAACCTGGCACAACAAACATCCAGGCAGACTTTTGCCGGCAACAGCACCACCTTCTATAACGAAAACTCCACCTCGCAGACAGACAACAGCAACAACCGCCTGGATGCCCGTGTGGAATACGAAATAGACTCCATGCACTCCCTGGTGTTTTCACCTTCGTACTCCCTTACAAATGGCAACAGCTTCAGCTCCCGCGACTACCAGACGCTGAACAACAACAAGGACACGATCAACAAAGGTACCACCACCAACGACGGCCAGGGAAACAATCAGAACATCGGCGGATCGCTGCTGTTCAGAAAACGGTTCAAAACACCCGGCCGCTCCCTCAGCCTCAACCTGACATACAATACCAGCATTAATGATCAGCAGAACTTCAACAAGTCCAGCGTTTATTATTTTGCCAACGATAGCCTGTCAACGTTCAATCAGAACAACCAGATCAACACCACCAGCAAAAATGCCGGCGCCAACCTCACGTACACCGAGCCCCTGGGCCGGGATAAATACCTGGAGGCCAACTACGGCTTTACCAACTACAAAAGCGATAGCAAAAAATATACGTACGACTACGACGAAAGCAAAGGCATATACGATCAACTCAACGATTCATTGAGCAACGCTTTCACCAACAATACGCTCAATCAGCAGGCTGGCATAGCTTTCCGTACCACCAAACTGAAATACGATTATTCCATCGGGCTGAATGTGCTGTTTAATAATCTCGATAACAACACTTATTCTTTCCGGACAAAGAGAGACAGCCTCATACATCAGCGCACTGTTAACTTCGCGCCCAACGCCAGTTTTAACTACACGTTCGCAAAGAACAAACGGTTACGCATAAACTATAACGGCAACACCCAGCAACCGACCGTCCAACAGTTGCAGCCCGTGCCGGACAACAGTAATGCATTGTATGTACAGGAAGGTAATCCCGACCTGAAACCTTCTTTCAACAATACCCTGCGTATTAACTATAATCAGTTCAACAATACAACCTTCCGGGGCATGTTCGCCATGCTGAGAGGATCTTTCGGCTCCAATAAGATTATCAACTCCACCCGGCTGGATACCGCTACAGGAAAGACCTTCAGCAAACCGGTAAACGTGAATGGCTATTACAGCCTCAATGGCATGTTGCACAACTCCATCCCGCTGTCACGCACGCCCGGCCAGAACCTGAATACCGGCACGATGGTAGGCTACAGCCGCGATGTAAATATGACGCAGGGTGTAATGAACTATAAAAACACGTTTCAACTGACACAATCCGTGAACGTGAGCTATATGTACAAGGAACTGTTTGATGCCGCTTTGGGAGGCAGCGTCAATTATAACGCCACCTCCTATACGTTGCCGTCTACACCCAACACACAATACTTTGATTATAACTTCAACGCGGATGTGAATTTTAATCTGCCGCTGGGCTTCATGGTAGGCTCAGACATCACCTGCACGCTCAGCAGAGGCCGTACCGCGGGCTACAACCTGACTTCCACCATGTGGAACGCCAACATATCCAAATACGTGTTCCCGAAGAAACAGGGTATGATCAAGATACAGGGCTTCGACCTGCTGCGGCAGTATGTGGCGGTTTCCCGCGACGTAAGCGATAACTATATCGAAGACGTTCGTTCCAATGTACTGCAGCAGTACTTTATGATCAGCTTCACTTATTTCCTCAATAAGTTCGGCGGTAATAACAAAGGGAACAATGCAGAGAGAGGTATGCGGATGATGGGGCCTCGTGGAGGACAGGGAGGATTCCGTGTGAACCACTTTTAAAATTTTTTGATTTTCGATTTTTTGATTTGGGAATTTTTGTACACCCACCATCTCAAAATCAAAAAATCGAAAATCAAAAAATTTAAAGTTACCGCATAGAAACGGTCCTTCTGCCCGCCCAGATACGTTTTACAATCCATGCCACAGTGAACGTGGGAATAAAATCCGTTCCGGGGAACAGTTCTTCCAAAAAGTTAAAGGCACTACCAAAAGTACCAACGGGGCCACCAAACATGCGGTAAAAGATAATTGCTGAAATCGGGGCCCAGATCACATCGCTGACATCACCCAAAACAGGTACGGCATAACTGGCACAACCAATCAGGTCCATCAGGATACAGAGCCATAAACTTGGGGTATATTTTTTTTCCATTTCAACCTCCGCTTTTCAATACATAAACAAAATGCTTACCAAAATAGCTTGCTGATATAAAGGTAAGATTTTCAGGCCGTTTGCCTCCAAAAAATCCTATGACAACCTGTCGGAAGCCTTTCCTGTTGCGAAGTTGCAGTAAGTGTTGCAAATACGCTTATTTTCAATTAAATTGATGCCACTTAAAGCACACTGAAATTATGCACGAGGAAAACTCCCGCCGCGACATGATCAAAAAAGTAGCGACTATGGCACTGGCATCTACCGCCTTATCTTCCCTTTCAGAAAGGGTATCGGCTCACGACAAAGCCGTTGGAGAACCGCTGAAAGGAAAAATCAACCACTCCGTATGTGCGTGGTGTTATGATGATATTCCGTTGGCCGACCTTTGCGTGGCCGCCAAAAAAATCGGCATTCCGTCGATTGACCTGGTAGACCCGAAGGATTTTGCCATTCTGAAAAAACACGATATGACCTGCGCCATGGTGGCCAGCAACGGACCGGAATGGGGCATCACCCGGGGATTCAACAACCCGGCCCATCACGATAAACTGGAAACCTATTTCCGGCATTATATCGATGAAACAGCCAAAGCCGGTTTTTCCAATCTTATCTGCTTCTCCGGCAACCGCAATGGCCTCAGCGACGAGCAGGGGATCACGAACTGCACGAAAGGGCTGCAGCGCATTATCAGCTATGCAGAAAAGAAAAAGGTGACCCTCGTAATGGAGCTGCTGAACAGCAAAGTAAATCACCACGACTATCAGTGCGATCATACCGCCTGGGGCGTAGCACTCTGTAAATCAGTAGGTTCCGAAAACTTTAAACTACTGTACGATATCTACCACATGCAGATCATGGAAGGAGACGTTATCCGCAACATCCGTGATCATCATCAGTACATCGCGCACTATCATACCGGCGGCGTTCCCGGGCGTCACGAAATAGACGAAACACAGGAGCTGTATTACCCCGCCATCATGAAAGCCATCTACGAAACAGGCTTCAAAGGATACGTGGCGCAGGAGTTCATTCCGTCCCGCCCCGATAAACTGGCTTCCCTGAACAATGCCGTTCATATCTGCGATATTGCATAAAAGATTTAGGGATTTGGGAATTTTTTGATGTTGGAATTTCGGGAAACATTTACGCGAAGATCAGCAAATAACATTAGTTATTTTTATAATTCATAAAGCACTGTCTTTGAATATCCGCGTTTATCTAATCTCCCCGAAATCTCAACATCAAAAAATTCCCAAATCCCCAAATCAAATAAAAAAATGTCTCCAATGATCAAATAACTAAATATTGGCTACTTTTGCGCCCAATTAGTCCACTAAACAAGTAGGGTATTAATGAAACAATACTACAAAAAGCCACTGGGATGGCTCTTACAGGAGTCCGGAGAAGAGGCCAGCCATGGCCTGAAACGTACGCTGAGCGGCTTTCAGCTGGTCATGCTGGGTCTCGGGGTTATTATCGGGGCCGGCCTGTTTTCTTTGACAGGTCTGGCAGCAGGCAACAACGCCGGTCCGGCGGTCACCATCTCCTTTGTGGTAGCAGCGGTAGGCTGTGCCTTCGCAGGCTTGTGTTATGCTGAATTTGCCGCCATGATCCCCGTCGCAGGCAGCGCCTATACCTACGCTTATACCACCATGGGAGAGATGCTGGCCTGGATTATCGGCTGGGACCTGGTGCTGGAGTTTTCCGTAGGCGCGGCCACCGTATCCATCAGCTGGTCCAACTACCTGGTGGAGTTCCTTGCCGGCTACGGTATTTACCTGCCGCCCCGGCTGGTGCATTCGCCTTTTGAAACGATTACGCTTCCCGGCGGGGAAGTAGTGCACGGCCTGTTTAACCTGCCGGCGGCGCTGGTCGTCATCCTCATGTCCTACATCCTGATGCGCGGCACCAAAGGTTCCGCTATGTGGAACGCAGTGGTGGTATCGCTTAAAGTGGGCGTTGTACTGGTGTTTATAGCCCTTGGGTGGAAATATATACAACCGGCCAACCTGGTACCTTATATCCCGAAGAATACAGGAGAACTGGGTCATTTCGGCTGGTCGGGCATCCTGCGGGGGGCAGGAGTGGTTTTCTTTGTCTTTCTCGGCTTCGACATTGTGAGCACGGCGGCACAGGAAACCAAAAACCCGAAGCGCAACATGCCGATCGGTATCCTCGGTTCACTGGCCATCTGTACAGTGCTGTTTATATTGTTTTCTCACGTGATGACCGGCCTCGCGCCCTATACCGAATTTAAAAACAGCGGCGCTCCGGTGGCCATCGCCATATCCCACACCCCTTTCAAGTGGCTGGGGCAACTGGTGGTACTGGCGATCATCATCGGTTACACTTCCGTGATCATGGTAGACCTCTGGGGTCAGTCGCGCGTATTCTATTCGATGTCTAAAGACGGACTGCTGCCTAAAATATTCTCTGAAATACATCCCCGCTTCCGCACGCCGTGGAAGTCGAATATCCTCTTCTGTGTTTTTATCAGCTTATTTGCCGCGCTGGTACCTATCAAGGTGGTAGGGGAGATGACCAGTATCGGCACGTTGCTGGCCTTTGTGATCGTCTGCGCCGGCGTATGGATACTGCGTTATACCATGCCCGATGCGCCACGGCCGTTCAAAACGCCATGGGTGCCTTTTGTTCCGATCATGGGTATGCTGACCTGCGTGGGCATGATGGTGTTCCTTCCGCTGGATACCTGGTTAAGACTCATTATCTGGATGGCAATAGGGATGGTGATCTATTTCTGCTACGGTAAAAAACACAGCCGGGTAAGGCGGGAACTCAACGCCAATCAGTAATGCTTCCAGTCCTGCCGCAGCACGCCCATTACGACCATGTCCACGAACTGGCCATGCAGCTTGGCGTTGTGCCGCAGGATACCTTCGCGGGTGAATCCCAGCTTAATCGGGATTTGCCCGCTACGCTCGTTCTGTAACACAAACCGGATCTCAATTTTATTCAACCGCAATTTTTTAAACGCATAGGAGATCAGTGCCCGGCAGGCCGCTGTGGCTATCCCTTTCCCCTGAAAAGTTTCTCCGACCCAATATCCGATTTCTGCTTTTTGTACCTGGTGGTCCCACCCGTGAAGGTCCATCACCCCGCATAAATGATGCTGGTACCAAATGCCCAGCGCAATCGCTTCCTGTTCTTCCGCTTTGCGCTGCATCATCTGGATGAAACGGGCGCTGTGTTCTTCATTAGTATTGTAATCTACCCAGGGCAGGAACTTTCGCAGGCTTTTCCGGGAAGCATCCAGCTGTTTGTATACCAGTGGGGCATCCTGCATGGTGAGCTGCCGCAGGTAAATATCTTCATTGACAGGTATATCTAACATAACCGGAATTAAAGTGGGGGATAAACCTACGAATAAAATTATGATTTGCGAATTTATTGATGATGAACCGTTGACAAAATAAAAGGCAGACCAATAATGATCTGCCGTCATTTTATCACACTTAAAATCTGTCTTTTATCTGCTGTTGTTAGTTTTGCGCCAGCAGGTTTCTCTTCGCCATATCTTTCACTACCTGCTGTGCATACAATACCGCCATTCTTGCTGTAGACGGCGGGTCAAAAGATTGTGATTGTACAGAGTACAGCAACTGACCGCTCTTCAGATCGTACAGATTACCTTCCCACTGATACCTGGTGCTGTAGGTGACATACCCCGGACCATAGTAGTTATTGTACCAACGGGAATAGTAAGGCCAGAATCCCCAATAACCATAAGGAGAATAAGCATACCCCGGCGTATAACTTTTTTCTCTGCCTTTATCTACCATGACGATGGTCAGGACCTGACCGACATCGCTACCCTGAAGCTTTCTGATGGCCTGCTTTTCTCCCATCTTCATAAACTCGCCGGGACCGAATTCCTGCAATGCGGAAACGGCATTATAGCCCTTGCGCCTGAATTCTGCCACGGTGAAATCTTCCATCTGGCTTCTGAGTGCTCGGTCCTTCTGAGGAACCAGCGCCATCACCATTATTTTCTGATCTTTCTGTAACTGCTGCGCGTTATTGGCCCGCCAGGAAGACGTAACTTTCGTACTGCACGCAGCCAAAGCCATTATCGCTAATCCCGATAATATTAAACCCAGCTTTTTCATGGTTCCCTCCTTGTTTTTGTGTTATACCTGTTAGACGTGGCAAGGAGGAAAATGTAACAGCAACAAGATAGTTTTAACATTCCCATAACTATGATGGCCATGATGAACTGTGATAGCCATGATTACTACTGATTTCCCCGACTCGGGGGAGACCGGTACAACGATAAAGCGGATAACCCGGCTGATAAAACATAAATAAAAAAGGTATGTCTTTGCAGACATACCTTTAAAAAATAATATTTCTGTTATGCTACGATCTTCGTGAATCAGATGAATCAGCGATCATCATGGCCGTCATAGTTAGTAGTTGATCACCTGCTCTTCAATAGCGGCCGGCAATTCGCGGAACTGGTACAGTTGCGTGCGCAGCTGTGGTTCAAAACCAGCTTCACGGATAGCGTCCTGCATGGTACGGTATGTGAAGCGGTGCGGTGCCCCGGCGGCGCTCACCACGTTCTCTTCAATCATAATGGAGCCAAAATCGTTGGCGCCGGCATGGAGGCACAATTGCGCCACCTGTTTACCAACAGTGAGCCAGGATGCCTGTATGTTTTTAACATTGGGCAGCATAATACGGCTCATCGCGATCATGCGGATATATTCTTCGGCGGTGGTCATGTTATGTACACCACGGATCCTGGCCAGCAGTGTGTCCACATCCTGGAATGTCCAGGGGATGAAGGCGGTAAAACCGTAGTGTCCTTCCGGCTTTTCGCTTTGTACCTGGCGGATGTCTACCAGGTGTTCGAAGCGTTCCAGCACCGTTTCCACATGACCGAACATCATGGTGGCAGAAGAGGCAATATTCAGCTTATGCGCGGCACGCATCACGTCCAGCCACTCCTGTGCGCCACATTTGCCTTTGGAGATCAGGCGGCGTACGCGGTCATTCAGGATTTCCGCGCCGGCGCCGGGAAGGCTGTCCATACCTGCTTCCTGCAGTGCCCGCAGCACTTCGATATGGGTGCTTTTCTCCAGTTTGGTGATGTGCGCCACTTCCGGGGGGCCCAGCGTATGCAGACGCAGGGCAGGGTACAGCTTCTTCAGTTCCCTGAAAAGGTTAGTATAGAAGCTCAGCCCCAGTTCCGGGTGATGCCCGCCCTGTAACAGCAGCTGGTCGCCGCCGTATTTCAGGGTCTCTTCTATCTTGCGTTTATATTCCTCAATGTCGGTAATATAGGCTTCGGCGTGGCCGGGTATGCGGTAAAAGTTGCAAAACTTACAGTTGGCCGTGCACACGTTGGTCGTGTTCACATTCCTGTCTATCTGCCAAGTCACCTTCCCATGCGGCACCTGCTGCTTACGTAACTCGTTGGCAATGTGCATCAGTTCTGCCAGCGGTGCATTTTCAAACATGTACACCCCTTCTTCTGCTGTCAGAAACTCAAACTGCTGCGCCTTTTGATATAAATCCTGAAGTACCATATGCTATTTTCTAATCGCTGAATAACCTGGCAAAGGTAGTATATCGCACAATAACAGCGGGTAATAAAAATATTTTATATGTAGCGTATTAAACATTAAATTTAGGCAAATGATCCTCTTGCATCACCTGTATGCCTAAACCAAATCTGTTACTCGCCGTGCTGCTCGCCTTGACAGCCATAGCCGGTCTTTATCAACCAGTATCTGCCGGAAATGCCATCCAGGAGAAGGATACCACACAGCAATCTGTGTTCATCACCCGCTTTAAATTCAAACAATACTACGGAGGCGTAGTGGTTATCTCGGCCACGCTCGACAACATCCCCGACACCCTTCAATTTATCCTTGACACCGGTAGCGCCGGTATTTCGCTGGACACCGCTACCTGCGTGAGACTGGGCATTCAACTGACGCCCACCGACAAGGTGGTGAAAGGACTGGGGGCCGCCAAAACCGTCTCCTTTGCGATGAACCACTCCCTGAAACTACCAGGGCTCTCCGTAGACAGCCTTAACTTCCATGTTAATGATTATGAGTTGATTAGCCAGGTATATGGCATTCAGGTGGATGGTATCATCGGCTACAGCTTCCTGAGCCGCTACATCGTAACGGTAGACTATGACACGGAAGAGATCATCGTCAACAGCAAAGGCCGTTATGCCTACCCCAGAGGCGGACTGCTCCTGCGCCCTTCGCTCACCCAGATACCGCTGATCACGGCTCCGCTGCGTAATGAGCGGAAAACAGTCACCAACCGCTACTACTTTGATACCGGCGCCGGCATGTGCCTGCTGCTTTCCACGCAGTTTGTGAAAGACAGCGCGCTGATCACCAGGCGACGCAGAGCCCGGAAAATTATTCAGACGGAAGCCCAGGGCCTGGGCGGTAAAATGCAGATGTCACTTACCACCGTGCAGGAGTTCCGTATCGGCAACTACTCCTTCCGGAACGTGCCGACCTACATCTTCGACGACCGGACCAACATCACCGCCTATCCGTTCCTCGGCGGCATGATCGGTAACGACCTGCTGCGCCGCTTCAACATTACGCTTAACTACAGCAAAAAAGAAATATACCTGATGCCCAATACCCACTACAAAGACATGTTCGACTACTCTTATACCGGCCTTATCATCTACCTGATAGACGGCCGGGTAGAAGTAACGGACATCATCAAAGGGTCCCCGGCCGAAAAAGCCGGTATACATAAGGGCGATATCATCATGGCTGTCAATAATAATCTTGGCTCCAACCTCCAGGTGTTCCGTGAACTGCTCAAAAATGTAGGCACCAAGGCCACCCTGCTGATCGCCAGAGATAACGAGCTGTTAATTAAAAAGTTGCCAATAAAAAGCATTCTTTAACGTTATTTGCAGCATGTGGCGTACTCTGGTGACTGTAATATGCTTATGCTGTAATTTATTCCTGCCTGCTTTCGCACAACGAAAAAAAGTTGCCTCCGCAGCGGCAGACAACAGCAAACCGTTAGCCGTAATCCCGTTCCGCATGATCGGCAAACAGGTGGTGATACCGGTCGTCCTCTCCGGGAGCACAGACACCCTGCGTTTTGTTTTTGACTCAGGCGCGGAGATCACCGTACTCCATAAACGCATCGCTGAAAAAATGAAGATCAACAGCGGCCGCCAGGCTTTTATGAGCGGCACCAACAACGCCATGGTAAAAACGCCCGTAGTAACAATCAATGCGCTGTACCTGAATGAATTACGCCTTCCTTACGTTAACGCCTATCTCGAAAACCTGGACAATCTCGGCGATATCGATGGCGTTATCGGCGTAGCCCTCATGAAACTGTACATCGTAAAAATCGACTACCGGCAACAACAGCTGGTGTTATACCGCAACGGCAAAACACCGGTCGGTAATACCGGGCGGCGGCTGCATTTCCAGCTCAATTACTCCACACCGGTGATAGACGCCGCCATCACCATGCCTGACGGCCGCTACCTCCCCGGGCATTATCACATCACCACCGGCGGCGATTACGGCATCCTGTTCAACTGGCCTTACGTGGACTCCAACCGCATCAACAGTCTCCCTACGATCAATACCGACAGGGTACAGGACATGGTCAGGATACTGTATTATATCAACAGCAATATCCCCTCGCTGCAACTGGGCGGAAAAACAATGGCCAATGTGCCCGTCAGCTATTGTAAAGACATCAACGATGTGGGCGTGTTCACCCAGATTGCCGGCGCTGTCGGTTATGAAGTATGGAAACAGTTTACCGTCACCATCAACTATGGAAAGAAGGAACTGTACCTGGAATGACCGCTGCCATTGCATTACAGCCTGTATGTATCCCCAAAATCCATCCTGATAACAGAAAACCCGCACCCTAATTCCTAATTCCTAATACGTAATTAGTCCTTTTACCCTATTTTTACTCTTATACGAATATTACATTATGATTCATTATAATAAATTTACATTAGCTAATGGGTTGCGGGTAGTGGTACATGAAGACCATACTACGCCCATGGCTGTATTAAACGTACTGTACGACGTAGGCGCAAGAGATGAAAATCCCGGGCAGACCGGTTTTGCCCACTTATTTGAACATCTCATGTTTGGGGGGTCCGTGAACATCCCTGAATATGACGAGCCGTTGCAGATGGCAGGAGGGGAGAACAACGCCTACACCACCAGCGACCTCACCAACTACTACATACAACTGCCGGCAGAAAACATCGAAACCGCTTTCTGGCTGGAAAGCGACCGGATGCTGTCGCTCGCCTTCAGTGAAAAAAGCCTGGACGTGCAGCGCAAGGTAGTATCAGAAGAGTTCAAGGAACATTATATCAACAAACCTTACGGCGACGTATGGCATAAGATGCGGGAGCTCGCATACAACACGCACCCGTACCGCTGGATGACCATCGGTAAAGAACTGTCGCATATCGAAAATGCGCAGCTGGAAGACGTGAAAGCCTTCTTCTTTAAGTTTTACCGCCCCGTAAACGCCATCCTCTCTGTAGCGGGCAATGTGACCGTGGAACAGGTGAAAACGCTGGCCGAAAAATGGTTTGGCGACATCCCTTCCGGCGAAAAATATACCCGCAGCCTGCCGGTGGAACCACCACAGGACGCATCGCACAAGCTGGAGGTGAAAGCCAATGTACCGCTGGACGCATTGTACAAATGTTATCATATGTACCCCCGCTCCGACAAACGGTATTACGCAGCCGACCTTATCTCCGATATCCTCGGCGGCGGCAGCTCTTCCCGTTTGCACCAGGTACTGGTAAAAGAGAAAAAACTCTTCAGTAATATCGACTGCTATCATTTCGGCAGCCTCGACGCCGGTTTGCTCACCATCGAAGGCAAACTGGTAAAAGGCGTGAAAATGAAAGACGCCGAAAAAGCCATACAAACAGAACTGGAAAAATTACAGGGCGAAATTATTGCAGACCGTGAATTGCAAAAGGTGAAAAACCGTGTGGAAAGCCTGCTCGCCTTTGAAGACATGAGCCTGCTCAACAGGGCCAACAACCTGGCTTTTTATGAGCTCCTCGGTGATGCCGGCCTGATGAACAAAGAATTTGAAAACTATGAAGTGGTGACAGCCGAAGATATTCACCGGGAAGCACAACTGCTCTTCGATGAAAAAAATGCCAACACCATTTATTATTACGCCGAAAACCAGGGATAATCAACCTCTTTGTCACACGGTATAAATGAGCTATTTATGAACAGAACGATTCCTCCTCCCATTAAAGACGCTGTGGAGTTTGATATAAAGCTGAAGCCTTACGAGAAGTTCACGCTGGACAATGGTATTCCTGTTTACGTGATTAAATCGGAAGAACAGGACACGCTCCAGCTGGAACTGATATTTCCGGCCGGATCATGGTACGAAAGCGAAAGCCTGGAAGCCGCCGCGACCAACTTTCTCATGAAAAACGGGACCAGCAAGCGGACCGCACTGGAAATCAACGAAGCCATCGATTATCATGGCGCCTATCTCAACCGGAACGCCTATCACGAAAACGCCACCTTCACCCTGCACTGCCTTACCAAACACACGGAAGTGCTGCTGCCGGTGCTGCAGGACGTGATCCTCGATCCGGTGTTCCCGGAAGAAGAGCTGCAGCTTTACAAACAAAACCAGAAACAGAAACTGGCCGTCAATCTTCAGAAATGTGATTTTGTGGCCAACCGCTTTATCGATAAATACCTGTTTGGCGAGTTCCATCCCTATGGACGCGTGAGCAGCATGATGGCCTATGATGCTTTACAGACAGAAACGCTGCACGCCTTCTATCAAAAGCATTATACGTACAACAACTGCCGCATTTTCGTGGCCGGCAACATGCCCGCCAACATGCTGGAGCTGCTGAATAAACATTTCGGCAGCACCCGATGGAACGGCGAGACCAGCCATACCAGGCTGGATCTTCCTGTACAACCCGCAGAAGAAAAGAAATTCCGCATCTTTAATGATGAAAACGGGGTACAGGGCGCTATCCGTATCGCCCGGCCTTTCCCGAACCGCTACCATCCCGACTTCCCTAAAATGCTGGTGCTCAACACCATCCTGGGCGGATACTTCGGCTCCCGGCTAATGAGTAATATCCGGGAAGAAAAAGGATATACCTACGGCATCTATTCCCAGCTGTACAATTTCCGGCAGGTGAGCGCGATTAACATCCAAACCGAAGCCGGTCGCGACGTGTGCGAAGCCACCATCGAAGAAGTATACAAGGAACTGCAACGCCTGCAGAACGAAGCCGTGCCGCAGGAAGAACTGGACCTGGTACGCAACTATATGATCGGTTCCATTCTCGGCGACCTGGACGGAGCGTTCCAACTGATACAACGCTGGAAAAACCTGATCCTCAACGACCTGGACGAAAACTATTTTTACAACAATATTCAGACGATCAAAAGCGTCACCGCAGAAGAATTACAGCATCTCGCCAAACAATACCTCACACCCGGCGATTTCTATGAACTGGTGGTGATCTGATGTGATAATCATGCACGACGAACAACATTACCTGGCAGCCAATAAAGCGCTGTGGAACAAACGTACAGCCGTGCACGTTAATTCCTCCTTTTACGATGTGCCGGCTTTCCTGGAAGGGCGTAGTTCGCTCAACAGTATTGAGCTGGCATTGCTGGGCGATGTCCGGGGGAAACGTATCCTGCACCTGCAATGCCATTTCGGGCAGGACACGCTTTCCCTGGCGCGCATGGGCGCCGAAGTAACCGGAGCAGACCTCTCCGATGCAGCCATTCACCAGGCCAACGCACTGGCCGCACAATTGAATCTTTCCGGGCAGGCGAAGTTTATCTGCTGCGATATTTACACCCTTCCAGCGCAACTGCAGGACAGCTTCGATATTGTATTCACCTCTTACGGTACGATCGGCTGGCTACCGGACCTGGACAAATGGGCCGGGGTAGTGCAGCATTTCCTGAAGCCTGGCGGCACCTTCGTCATGGCAGAGTTTCACCCGGTCGTGTGGATGTTTGACGATCAGTTCACCCGCGTGCAATACGATTATTTCAACACGGAAACGATTGTGGAAAACAATACCGATACCTATACCGATGCAGAGACTGCTGCGGACGTGCAAGGAGTTTCCTATTCCTGGAACCATCCGCTGAGCGAAGTCCTTGGCTCCCTGCTTGCACAGGGACTGCAGCTACAGGTGTTGCAGGAGTTTGACTATTCCCCGTACAACTGTTTCCAAAATACTACGGGTGAAAACGGGCGCTTCCAGATCAAAGGCATGGAAGGTAAGCTGCCTATGGTATATGCATTCACGTTCCTTAAACCTTAACATATGAAGTCACTTCTCATTACATTGTTATTCGTGGCGGGCAGTCTCACCGGGATGGCCCAAACCCAGTCAGAGATGAACAAACAGGCCGGACAGGAATACAAAGAGGCCGATAAGAAGCTGAATACCATATACCAGGAGATCCTGAAAAAATACGCGGCCAATAAAACGTTTATTACCAATTTCCGGGAAGCGCAACGGTTGTGGGTACAATTGCGCGATGCTCAGCTGAAAGCCATGTATCCCGGGTCCGCCAAAAATTACGGCAGCATGTTCCCGATGTGTAAAGCCAATTACCTCACTGAACTGACCAATCAGCGTACAGAAGCTATCCGGGTGTGGCTCAACGGCCTGCCTCCCGGCGAAACCTGCACCGGCTCTGTCGGTGCTACGGAATAACCAACCTCCATATAATATAAATTACATATTATTTTTTGTATATTTGGCGAACAACACAGCGCCTATGAGACTCCCTATCCTAATCCTGGCGGTATTTCTGTGTGGTGACGCCTATTGCCAGTCCCGCCAGACAGCACTGGACACACTCGAAAACCGTTATCAGCGTTGCCTGTCAGCCGGCAGCAACAGTTATGGCTGCGCCCTTGTATATTACAAGCAGCTCGACAGCCTTCTTCACAGCACCTTACAGCGCCTTTACAGCCAGATCGACCCTAACAGGCTGCACACCCTCCAGATAGAACAGGGAGCGTGGGAAGAGAAAAAAGATGCATATTTCCGTAAGATAGACGAGCGGGTGGAGAAAATGCACAAAAGCACGATGAACGGGCTGGACGACGATATGATCTCGACAGACAATAAGGCGGCTTATGTAAAAGACCGCGTTACTGCTCTTTTGGATTTTGATATTTAGGAATTTACGGATTTAGGAATTTAAGACTTGTTATGCCGGTTTTCTGTTAACGGCATTGTCACATTCTTCAGCTCCCGATATCCTCAGATTCAGAAATCCGTAAATCCCAAAATGATTTAAAGTCGTTCCTGATGGCGTAGCCAGCGTTCCGGTATTTCATTATTGCTGGCCAGCAGGTAATCATTATAGGCACAGGGCACAAACTCCTGATCGGGGAGCTGCATCCACCAGCGGCCGGTGCGTTTGCTTTTCAGGAAAACGGTTTCTATATCGGAGAAGGCTATATGAAATTCCCAAAAAGCATCCCTGTCATCCAGCAGGGCTTCTTTATTTTTGACAGAGCGGCCGTCCATAAAATACCACATCATTTGCGCAATCTGACGGGCCGTGAGTTGTTCCTTATCTTTTTCAGGCCGGTAGCCATAAATACCGAAGGAAGACAAGCGGCTGCTCATTCCCGCATAACGGGCCAGCGAGCAGGCTTCTTCACCGCTGAAGCCATTAGGGGAGAGGCTGTTGGCCGGCGCATCCGTATGCCGGATGATATTGATGTCCAGGCTGAACAAATCAGCGTGCCGCAATACCGGCTCCGCTTCTTCCATATTCTCACGGATACGGCCCAGACGAAAACAGTCGAAACGCAGCTTGTCCAGCGTCTCTAACATGCGCGGATGTACGAAATAACTCTGGAACCCGAGGTGGTTGTAATGACGGAGATAATTGGGTTGTTCTGTGAGGATATCCATCAGGTATCTTTCACTGCGATGGGCGGATTCTTCCTGCAGGTCAATCAGTGCATCTGCCACGGTGGCCTCAATGATCAGCTGATGCGCAGCATATGCTTTGTATTGCGGATAGGTAAGGTCATGAGAGCCGCCCAGTATCAATACGGTTTTGTTGGCCTGTATCAGTTCACCCACCACTGTTTTCATGGCGGCATAGGCATCGGCCAGGAAAGCGCCGGAGCGCAGGTTGCCCACATCGGCCAGGCGGATATCGCGGTGCCAGTTGTAGAGTTTAAAGAACTCGCGCCGGATGGCATCGGGGCCGCTGCTGCCGGTTTTACCACTGGCGCTGCCTCTTTCTTCTCCCACACCAAGCAATACAATATCAGCAGCATCCAGGTCCGGATGATGCTCTTCCTCATAAGCATCTATCACACCTCCGATCTGGAAGGCGTCATATTCCTGATCATCGTTCAGAAAAGCTTTGGAAACAGGCTGCAAAAAATCCTGCAGGTGCAAAAAATCTGCCATCACTTAGTTGGGTTTGTTTGACGGCAAACGTACAACAAGAATTTAAAAAAAATACATCATGATGCAGATAAGCAGCGGGTTATGCTACTGTAACGGGAATACCGAAGGCACGACTCTTAGTTGCGGTGAATAATAAACTCAAAAGGCTTATGTGCTTTACGCGAAATTGCTTTCTCCAGCACCGATCGTTTGCTGGTGATTCTGCTTTTGTTGCAATCTACTACTTCCATTACTGCGCACAGATAATCCATTGTTTCAATTAAAGACAACATCTCGCTGATTTGCCTTACAGCAGACTGGATCTGCTGCTCTGTGTACCTATCTTCATGTAGCAGGATCAATAAATCTCTATCTACCGGTTTCATGAAAAAAATTTTGACTGTTCCCCGAAATAATTGTTTGGCCAGGTTTTCATGGGATAATTCAAAAAAGATAAGGTAAAATCATTTCAATGTTGCGTCAGAAGTGCCTCTTAGTGCATTCGTTTTTTGTTCATAGTGGGACATCCGCAATCGTTCTTCTTAAACACTTTGCAACCTGTCATCGTTAAACTTCCACAAAGAAAAAAGATCACCATCCATTTAAGCCTTTTCATACTGCTAGTTAAAATACTTCCGGTTAATTATAAATCCTTCCCTAATTAGTTTACCTTTTCTTAACAATCACCCTTTGTAATTTAAGCTAAATTCGCAAAAAAATTCAATTTATTTGTCCACAATCCAGCCTCCCGTAAAAATTTTAACAGTGCCTCTGGACTGGGGCCTGGGACACGCCACCCGCGACATTCCCCTCATCTATGAAATGCTAAACGCAGGCGCCCAGGTTTTTATTGCTGCCGAAGGCAAACATGCCGCACTGCTGAAACAGGAATTTCCGGAAATTACCATTTTACCGCTTCCCGGATACCGCATCCAATACGCACAGAAAGGTAAGTTCTTCGGAATGAAGATCATACAACAAATACCCAAGATATATAAGGCGGTGAAATATGAGCAACGGTGGCTCAAAAAGATCGTAAAAGAATACCAGATCGACGCCGTGATCTCGGATAACCGCTTCGGGCTGTCCCATAAAGACATCCCCACCGTGTTCATCACCCATCAACTCCTGATCAAAACCCCTTTCGGCGGCTGGATTGAGCGAACACTACAGAAAATCAACTATAATTTTATCCGTAAATACAGCGCCTGCTGGATCCCGGACTTTGCCGGCGACAATAACCTCTCCGGTGAACTGGCCCATCCGGCAAAACTCCCGCCCAACACTACGTACATTGGCTGTCTAAGCCGCTTTGAGCCACAGCAGGATGTCGAAAAAAAATACGACCTCCTCGTGCTCATCTCAGGGCCTGAACCCCAGCGCACCAACCTGGAAAAGCTGGTACTGGAACAGGTAAAAGACCTCTCCCTGAAAGCCCTGATCGTCAGCGGAAAACCGGGAACCCCTTTTCATGAAGAGGTAGCCCCCGGCGTAATGCATGTTAACCATCTGAACGCCAAAGCGTTAAACGAAGCCATGCTTGCTTCCGACATGGTGCTGAGCCGCTCCGGCTACACCACCCTGATGGACCTTGTGAAGCTCAACAAAAAAGCGATCCTGGTACCCACACCCGGCCAGTCTGAACAGGTATATCTCGGGGAATACCTGATGGAAAAAGGCTATTTCTACGCTGTCGCACAAGAAAAATTTGACCTGAAGACGGCCATGGAAGAGGTTTCCCGTTTTCCGTTCAAATCTTTCCAGCACGAACAGGACATGTCGCTTTACAGGGAAGTGGTCAGACAGTTCGTCCAGAAACTGCAGCAGCCCGGCTGACGCCAGATGAACACAGTGCCTTCCCTGTTTTCCGGAAAAATCTCCGCTTATCAGGGAAATCAGCAGGAATCATGGCCATCACAGCTACATGTTTTTCACTTCCGCCCCGATATAAATCCTGTTTCCGGCAATGCCCACCGGCCTTTTCAGGAAAGAATACTCCTGTAATATCAGGTCCCGGTAATCCTGCTCCGTCAGGTTTTTCTCATGCAGCCCCATTGGCCTGTATTTCTGGGACCTCCGGCTGAAAAGCGCTTCATAGCTGCCCGCCAGCGCATGCATCTCGTCCAGTTGCCCGGGCGTGATTTTTTCCGTTTTAATGTCCTGCAACTCAATCCCCCTTTCTTTGGCCTTTATTTCTTCCAGAATTTTTTTGCAGGTATTGCAGGTAGACAAATGATATATCTTGCTCATATGCTTTGATTTATTTCCGGGTTTAAAAATACATTCTGAACGTATATTGTGGTACTATCTTAATTTTGTGCATTCAAATTAATTCTTGTAGGTTTAGTGATGCAAAAGAAATTATTTTTACTGGACGCTATGGCCCTGATTTACAGGGCTTATTACGCGCTGATCAGAAATCCCAGGCTTACCAGCACGGGCCGCAATACCAATGCCCAATTTGGTTTTACGACCACCCTGCTGGACCTTATCAATAAGGAAAAACCTACCCATCTGGCTGTTGCGTTTGACACGCACGCGCCCACCGAACGCCATACCACTTTCACCGACTATAAAGCCAATCGTGAAGATGCTCCGGAAGATCTGCTGGACGCCCTCCCTGATATTAAACGGATCATCGAAGGGTTTAATATCCCGGTAGTGGAAATTGATGGTTACGAAGCCGACGACGTGATCGGAACGCTTGCGTGGCAGGCTGCTGACGCCGGTTATACCGTATACATGGTAACGCCCGACAAAGACTATGGCCAGCTTGTGAAAGAAAACGTATTCATCTACAAACCGCCCTATATGGGCAGCAAAGAAGAAATTCTGGGCCCGAAGGAAGTGTGCGAAAAATGGCAGATCAAAGACGTGCACCAGGTGATCGATATCCTCGGCCTCATGGGCGATGCGGTGGACAATATCCCCGGTATCGCCGGCGTGGGTGAAAAAACAGCCATGAAACTGCTGGCCCAGTACGAAACACTGGAAAACGTGCTGGCCAATGCTGACGCCATCGGCGGCAAAATGGGAGAGAAGATCAAAGCCGGTCACGACAACGCCCTGCTGTCCAAAGAACTGGCCACTATCATCACCGATGTGCCGGTTACCTTCCATGAAGAAGATTTCTCCCTGACCGGTATCCATAAAGAGAAATTAACGGAGATATTTACCGAGCTGGAATTTAAAACCCTCGGTAAAAGAGTACTGGGAGACGGTTTCACCTTTTCCGGCGGCGCCCCCGAACCCAAAGCCAAAGTGGTGCAGACAGACCTCTTCGGACAGGCCGTGGAAACAGCCGTGGCAGAAGAACCCGCCGAAGCCGCCAGCTTCCTCGCACCCGATAAAAACATTCACAACACGCCACACAACTACCTGCTGATAGACTCGCCGGAAAAACGCGCCGCACTGCTGGCCGATCTCCTGCAACAACAGGAAGTGGCCTTCGATACCGAAACCACCGGCACCGATGCCAACGAAGCGGACATCGTGGGCATGAGCTTCGCTTACAAAAAGGGAGAAGCCTATTACATCCCCCTCCCGGCAGATTACGACGCCGCCCGTGCGATCATGCATGAGTTCAAACCGCTCTTCGAACATCCGTCTATTACCCTGGTAGGCCAGAATATCAAATACGACATGCTGGTGCTGAAATGGTACGGACTGGAAGTGACCACCGCGCTGTTCGACACCATGCTGGCCCATTACCTCATTGAGCCGGAAGGCCGCAGAAGCATGGACGCGCTCAGCGCCCAGTATCTGCAGTACGAGCCGGTAGCCATCGAAACCCTGATCGGCAAAAAAGGAAAAGGGCAGGGCACCATGCGCGACGTGGAAGTAGAAAAAATCAAGGAATATGCCTCTGAAGATGCGGACATCACACTGCAGCTGAAGCACACCTTCCTGCCCATGCTGCCGGCAAAAGCAGTGGAGAAAGTATTTTACGAAGTAGAAAACCCGCTGGTGAAAGTGCTGACCGATATGGAGTTTGAAGGCGTACGCATCGATACACAGGCGCTGGCAGACTACTCCCGCGAACTGGAAACAGAAATCAAACGCGCAGAAGAAAGCGTATACGAACAGGCAGGCGTAAGGTTCAAACTGGCGTCTCCCAAACAACTGGGCGAAGTGCTGTTTGAAAAACTACAACTGGACCCCAAAGCCAAAAAAACGAGAACAGGACAATACGCCACCGGTGAAGACGTGCTGGCCAAGCTGGCCAACAAACACAAGATCGTGGATGACATCCTGATCTTCCGTGAACTGAGCAAGCTGAAATCCACCTACGTAGATGCGTTGCCGTTAATGATCAACAAACGGACGAACCGCGTACATACTTCCTACAACCAGGCAGTAGCCGTTACCGGCCGCCTGAGCTCCAACAATCCCAACCTCCAGAATATTCCGATCCGGACTGACCGGGGACGGGAAGTGAGAAAGGCATTTGTGCCCCGCAACGAAGAATTCGTATTGTTGTCTGCCGACTACTCGCAGATCGAGTTACGCATCATTGCGGCGATCGCGCAGGATGAACAGATGATGACTGCCTTCCGCGAGAAAATAGATATCCACGCAGCCACCGCAGCCAAAGTGTACAACGTGGAGCTGGACGCCGTTACTTCAGATATGCGCCGGAACGCCAAAAGCGTCAACTTCGGTATTATCTACGGGGTGAGCGCCTTCGGCCTGTCCGAAAACCTGGGCATCGCCAGAAGCGAAGCAAAAACCCTGATCGATAACTATTTCACGCAGTATCCGTCTATCAAAAAATATATGGACGATCAGATACAATTTGCGCAGACTAACGGTTACGTACAAACGATACTCGGACGTAAAAGATGGTTGAAAGACATCAACTCTTCCAATGCAGTGGTACGTGGCTATGCGGAAAGGAACGCGATCAATATGCCCATACAGGGCACGGCCGCTGATATGATCAAACTGGCCATGATCTCAATCCACAAGGCGTTTAAAGAAAGGAACCTGAAATCCAGGATGATCCTGCAGGTGCATGACGAATTGGTATTTGACGCCCATCGCTCTGAACTGGAAATTATTAAACCCCTGATATTAGATTGTATGCGTAATGCGCTGCCATTGGACGTTCCCGTTGAAGCAGAAATGGGAATCGGTGAAAACTGGCTGCAGGCGCACTAATTTAATTTGCACATTTTTTCATTTTGATATTTGGTTTTGACGTGCGGAAAAAGCCGTTTACCCCGCGGTATTCCCCACCGACAAATATCAAAATGAAAAAATGTTTAAATGTTGTATTTCCCAAAACAGTTTACTAGTTTCAAAACATGATCCAAACTCCTCGACTACAATTGTTGCCTTGCACATTGCAGCATTTTGAGTCGCTATTACAGGGCAATGATACACTGGCCGACCTTCTTGGCATTTCGGTTCCGGAAGGGTGGACAGAATATCCCGAAATGGTGCTGGTAGCATATGATAAATTACGCAATGACCCTTCCATGCTGGGATGGTTCTTTTACCTTGTTATTCACCGGGAAGACAAACGCCTGATAGGCGCCGGTGGATTTAAAGGCAAACCCAATCACCAGGGACTCGTTGAAATGGGCTATGAAATCACTGCAGATTACCGCGAGCAGGGCCTCGGCTCTGAAATGGCGCAGGCGCTCGTCCGCTTCGCCTTCGGCCATTCGTACGTTAAGAAAGTAATCGCCCACACAGAAGAAGAATATAACGCCTCCGTTAAAATATTACAAAAAGCAGGAATGCGTTTTGTCGGCACTGTTAAGAACAAAGAAAACGAAGACCTCTGGGAATGGGAGGTTACCAGGGAACAATACCAGGAACAACAAAATACTGTACAAAAGCTGTAGCAAGCTCCGTTCATCCATCTTTTTCCGGGTGGAATACCCCGATTCCCTTATTTTTGACCCTTGTCTAAAACCTGTCTTAACAACATGAAGAAATGGATGTTCGGCGCTGCCATGCTGTGCAGCAGTGCTGTATTTGCTCAAACAAGCACCAATGCGGACGGTAGCCGCTACCAGTTTTCCGTTATTAAAAATATGGACGCAGGAGATGTACAGAACCAGGGCCGCACCGGCACCTGCTGGTCTTTCTCCGGCCTCTCCTTTTTTGAATCAGAACTGCTCCGCAGCGGTAAAGGCAAAGGCCTGAACCTCAGCGAAATGTTCGTTGTCCGCAAAATGTACCCGTTGAAAGCGGCTAACTACGTAAGAATGCACGGACGCGCCAACTTCGGCGAAGGCGGCGGTTTCCCCGACGATCTGCTGTGCCTGCGCGAATACGGACTGGTGCCACAGAGCGCCTACGACGGCAACAAAGGCAAAACATACAACCACGCTGAAATGGAAGGCCTGCTGGAAGGTATGGTGAAAACCATCGGCAACGCCAACGGCACCATCAACCCCGACTGGCAGAAAGCATTTGATGGTGTACTGAACGCCTACATGGGCGACGCTCCTGAAAAATTCCAGTATAACGGCAAATCCTATACGCCGCAGTCTTTTGCCAAAGAACTCGGCCTGAGCGCAGACGACTACGTGCTGATCTCTTCCTTTACCCACCACCCGTACAACAGCGAGTTTGTGCTGGAAGTACCGGACAACTGGAACTGGGAGAAAGTATACAACGTGACCCTCGATGATTTTAACCGCATCGCGGAAACAGCCGTTACCAACGGTTATACCCTCGCATGGGCTGCTGACGTAAGCGAAAAAGGCTTCAACTTCAAAGAAGGCCTTGCCATCGTTCCCGATAAAGATTGGGCCGACATGTCTGCAGAAGAAAGGAAAAAAATGTTCCTCGAACCAGTTAAAGAAAAAACCATCACCCCGGAAGTACGCCAGCTCGCCTTCGATAACTTCGAAACACAGGACGACCACGGCATGCACATCGTAGGCATCGTAAAAGACCAGAACGGTAACAAATACTTCCGCGTGAAAAATTCCTGGGGCACCGAAAACTTCGGCCAGGGCTATTTCTACGCTTCTATGCCGTACTTCTCTTATAAAACCACCAGCTTTATGGTGAACAAAAAAGCACTGCCGGCCGATATCGCGAAAAAATTAAAACTCTGATGCCCGTAGATCAGGCACAAACGCCTGATACAGGATTTTCAACTACTTTTAAAGGGGCTGCCTCCGGGTTAGCCCCTTTGTTTTTTTGGAACTCGTCCCCCTGAATCGTACTGCCGATACTACCGCAGTGCCCGCAGACGCATCGCAGCCAGCGCTACTGCCATCACATTTCAGCTGCAGCATTCTCTTTCTGGTTTCCTGCTCAACAGCATCCGGTCTGACTGCTCCACCGGCTACTGAAAGTTGTTACGCAACCGGTTCGCCAGATTCCTCGTTACAGCATCCGGCCGGACTATTCCTCCGGCTGATGAAAGTTGCTGCGCAACCTGGTTCGCCAGGCTCCTCCTAACAGCTGAAATTTTAGCCGTCATCTGATACCAATCCTCCAAACGGTCCGAAACTAGCCCAGCCGCTTTTCCCATAAATGCCTTGTTTTTCATGTTAAATACTTATTTGACTTTGTCAAATAAATATATTTGATTAAGTCAAACAATTATTTATAATATATTGTCTTATAAAATATTATAGATCATTTCCCTTCCTGTCGTTGGGTGAGGTCATAACTTCCCAGCCTTAATTTCACCGGGATACCGGTTTGTTTCTGCCAGCCCCATTCTTTCTTACAGAAAAAACCAAAATGCTGGTCATAGTAAGCATGGCTGGTCATCAGATAGGCCGGGGAAGGAGGGAGGGAGGATGCAGAAGGCGGGGCAATCCGCAGCGGAATATGATCATTGGTCCGCCCTTCTTTCGAAGGCCGGTCTGAAAGGAAGCTACCGAAGGAGATCCTACCGGCCGGAAGGCCATCTGTAAAGAAGCCGTCGAACGACTGCCGTCCGGAAGCATGGCTACCGGACAGGAAACGGGCGTTGATGCCGCCGGGAAGGCGACTGCCGGAAGCGGGGGCTAATGGATGCGCAGCGGGGCTGCCGGTAAAAAGGACAGCACCATTACGGGAAAACAACACAAAGGATACATTATTTCCTGCCTGCGCGCTCCCCCGAGCCGATAAACGCCCATGCCCGGAATCTGCATCCGGCAACCAGGTGTTGCCGGACACCGGCGACGCCGCTTCTGTGATTTTACCGGATGGTACCTGTGCCTGTAATGATAAAGGCCCTATCATCAAACAACCGATCATCCACCATTTCATCTTATAAAATATTTCAGGTAATCGCTTCATAACTACCGATGCCTTCACGTATCAGTTCGGGTTCCGGGCCGGTACAATCCACCACGGTGGAAAAACCCATTCCACCGGGGCCGCCATCCACTACAATATCCACCACCTTGCCGAATTTCTCATAAATGATTTCCGGGTCCGTATATTCTTCCACGTAGTGGTCAACCGGAAGCGTAGTGCTCATCAGCGGATTGTCCAGTTCATGCACAATCGTCCGGCAGATATTGTTGTCCGGCACCCTGATGCCCACCGTATCCTTCTTTGTTTTTAACAGCTTAGGCACCATCTTGCTGGCAGGCAGGATAAACGTATAAGGACCGGGCAGCGCTTTTTTCAGCATCCTGAATACCGGCGTATCCACACTTTTGGCATAATCCGAAAGGTGGCTGAGATCATAACAGATAAAGGAAAAATGTGCCTTCTTAGCATCAACCTGCTTAATACGCGCGATACGCTCGATCGCTTTGTGCTGGGTAATATCACAACCCAAACCGTAAACGGTATCGGTAGGATAAATAATGATACCTCCATCCTTCAGACATTCCACGATCGTTTTTATATGGCGGGGATTCGGATTATCCGGGTGAACATTTAACAGCATAGTATCATGAATTAAATGAAAGTAACAACGATGACAACTGCGCAACAACCGTGCTGCTACTGTAAATTTACCAAATTAAATGCTCACTGTAACTTAATATGCAATTCGTAATTCATAATTCCACAATTACTTCCTATCTTTCAGCCCGATTTTTCCAAACCTACGCGGAATGAAGTTAAAAGGCATTGTCCCCAGAACGTGGAGGAGATTAAAGCGGATACTGCTGGTCCTGTTTGTCGCACAATTTGTATATATCATCCTGTTACGATGGGTCAATCCACCGATCACCATCACCATGATCTCCAGCTGGTTCAGCGGCTGGGGCACCGACAAACATCTGCAGAAATCCTGGGCCAGCTACGATGAAATATCCCAGCACGCCAAACTGGCCGTGATTGCCAGCGAAGATCAGCTCTTCCCTGACCACGACGGGTTCGACTATAAGTCTATCGAAAAGGCGATGAAACATAATTCCACCAGTAAAAAAATAAGAGGGGCCAGCACTATCAGCCAGCAAACGGCTAAAAATGTATTCCTCTGGCAGGGCCGCAGCTGGGTGCGTAAAGGACTAGAAGTGTATTTTACATTTATGATCGAAAAGATCTGGGGAAAGCAGCGTATACTGGAAGTATACCTAAACGTGGCCCAAACAGGGGATGGCATCTTTGGCGTGGAAGCCGCTTCACAGGCTTACTATCACAAAACTGCCGCCAGCCTGAACCGGGAAGAAGCTGCGATGATAGCCGCCTGTCTTCCTAACCCGGTTAAATATACCGTGACGCCACCGGCCCGCATTACCACCTGGAGGCAAAGGAAAATTCTGATACAGATGCGCAACCTGGCGCCGGACCCGGACATTATGGAACTTGTTTCCGGCGTGAAAAAAGAACCGGCCGCATCAGATAAAAACGCTACTCCGCCAGCAAACGGCTCACAGCCTCAATAGCCAGCGCCTCCCGCTGTTCATAACTTCCCCGTATATCCGTCCAGGTTACGCCCGACTGCATCACGATGTCGCGGTACACCTGGTAGAAATAAGACCGCATCTCGGGGTCGGGATATTCACGCTGGGGATCTTCTTCCCAGGGCAGGTCTATATAAGTCAGCAGATAATGATCGCACTCCTGTGCCGCGATGGCTGTCAGTATACGGGGATCGCATTCCTGGTATTTATGCTCGCTCCAAACTTTTATCACATACAGGTCTGTATCACATACAAGCAGGCTGTTGGCCCTGGCGGCCATTTCACGCTCCAGCTGTAACTGTCCCTCGGCGATGGACAGCAGATCATGCTGCTCATAGGGGCGCCCCAGGCCGTCCAGGTATTTCCGGGCATACTCCGGTGTCCAGACGGTGTGGAAATGCGCTGCCAGCAGGGCGCTAAGCGTACTTTTGCCTGTTGACTCAGGCCCTATGACGACTACTTTTTTCATGAATGGGAGGTTTCCTGTTGCAGCACAGCCTTACGCCAGCTACGATATCCGAAGATAGCAATGATAAACAAAAAGATGGTCAGCAACGCAGTCGGATACAGATGTTTGTAAAACAACAGCGGTACCGCCACAAAATTGGAGATATTCAGCAATATCCAGGTTTCTACTTTCCGCTTCGCCAACAGCCACATGCCGCCACAGGCGGTGGCAGAAATAAAGGAGTCCATGACCGGTACGTTAGAATCGGAAAAGTTGACCAGCAACAGATAGAAGGTAGCCCATCCTGCCAGTGCGATGAAGATCGCCGTAGCCAGCTCCCGGGGGCTGCTACGGCTGATCTTCACTTCCGGTTTGGCCGGTCCCTGCCGGGACCAGTATATCCATCCGTAAATGCTCATCACCAGGTAATAGGCGTTGAGCGTGGCGTCTGCATAGAGTTTAAAGTGCTCTCTTGAAAGGAGCCAGGTATAGATGCCGGTACTGATAATACCGGTGGGATACACCAGTATGTTATTTTTCTTCTGAAAGATGACCGACAACACGGAAAACAGGACTGCAACAACTTCCTGCCATGTCATTGCCTGCAGGCCTTTTTGCAGTTCTGCTATAAAATCATTCATACAACAAATGTAAGTATTGCAGTTGATGGATTATTTTTTCCGTGTACCCATGAGCGTGCCGGACACGTCCCAGAAACTCTGGCTGGTACCCGCGGGAGCGCCCTGCGGAATAGCTACCTTAATGGTATGCTGTCCAGGTCCGAGATCAGGCAGGGAAATAAACACCGGCGGCGTCAGCGTGCCCGGGCACCAGTTGGAGCGGCTCAGGTCTGAAGAGGACAAGCCGTTGCCGAAGTTGCCGGATGCCGGATTGGACAGGCGATAGGTGCCACAGTCTGTACGCCACGGGATGAAGTGGTACACTCTTTTTCCGTCAACGAATATTTCATTCTGTTTCGGGTTGAACTCATCGCCGCCGCCCCAGCCACCGTGGCCGGTAGTAATGTAGCGTAGCTGCAGGTTGTGAACCCCTTCCGGTATGTTGACGGTCACGGTCAGAGAATCCTTATCGAAGAGGGTAGGGTACTCCTGACCGGCCATTTCCATCAGGTTGGTCGTATTAAAAACCGGGGAGATCCAGTCCGGCTTATGATTGTTTTCATCTTCATCATCACCAGGATAATATTTAAAGCGCAGGCTTACTTTGTGGCCGCCCTTATCGTAGTTACCGATGTAAACGCCGAGCCACACTTCGCCCTGGAGGCGGTTTTGCAGTTCGGTGATGTCTTGTTTGTACATCACGGAATCGGCCCAGTGGTATCCTTTGATCTTCACCTGGTCATTGAAGTGGCGCACGCCGAACGGTGTAAAGAAACGCAGCACCTCCAGTGCCGGAAGATAATGATCGGTGGCGACCATGCCCTGGTACTGTTTGCCGTTTTTAGCGGTGAACACCGGCAGGGCGGCGGCGCCTTTGCGGAGACCGTCGAGGAAGGAGGACGCTTTGTCTGTGGGCACCATGAATACCGAGCCGGTACGGTCATAGGCGTCCCCGTTGGAATACTGCACCAGTTCAGCGAACATGGTTTCCCCTTTTTTAGGAGCGGGCAGTTTTACTTTTTTGAGGATCACGGTACCGCCGGCATAGCGGTAAGTGACGTTTGGCTGGTCGTCTGCCGGGTTGGCGATATTGTTGCCCCAGCTGATCTGCTCCTGGTCAAACACCGGCAGGGTGGAGTAGCGGCTTTCGATCACCTCCCGCATATAGGCGGCATCGTCTACCAGTTGACCTGTTTGTGCTGGCCATGCCAGTTCTGCCGGGGTTATTCTGCGGTAATCGATTTTTTGGGCGATGGTTTCACTGTTGCCATTGCGTACGATTTTGAGCACCAGTCCCAGTCCCGGCGCAATGGTCAGGTTGGGCGTGCCTTTGAGAGGCAGCTGGTTAGTATACCATACTTCGATGGTATTGGAGCGGATGAAGAGTTTGGCTTTCTGGCACACCAGTCCGAGAATAGTGTCTGTACCCGGCAGCAATTCCGGTTGTACATACTCCGCGAAGGGTTTCTTCAACGTGTAGTTATTCCCGTTAGGACTGCCAAGTACCTGCAGCGAGGCTTTTTCGGCCAGGTCCAGGTACTGCTGCTCTTTGGCGGCAGTACCGCCGGGAACGATATGGGCCTTGTTGTGGTCAATGAACAGCCGCAGGCCGCTGCCCACTTCTTTTCCGTTGCTGCGCATCCCGTAGGTGATCACGGCGGTGGCGCTGTCGGTGTTTTTCTTCTTCTGTGCCAGTACCGGCTGGGCTGTGATGGCCAGGCCGGTCAACATAACCAGTAATCCTTTCATTGTCGCTATATCTATCTTAAAAAATAAAAAAGCACAGCCAAAAAGACTGTGCTTCATTTAACACTATCATTCACTCAACTATGGCTTATTCTGCTTCTGCCACAACTTCCTTCACTTCCGGGATCATACGCTTCATCATGCCTTCGATACCGGCTTTCAGCGTAATCATGGAAGAGGGGCAGCCTGAACAAGAACCCTGTAACATCAACGTAACCGTGCCTGCTTCGTAGTTTTTGAACTGAATGGCGCCGCCATCCATTTCTACCGCAGGCTTCACGTAGTTTTCCAGCAGTTCCTTGATTCTTTTTACCACGTCGCTGTCATCCGCGCTAACGGTGTTGCTGGCGGTGTCTTTGGTCACTACCACTTCGTCTTCGTTGATAACAGGGCGGTTATCCTCCAGGTATTCCTTCAGGAAGGCTTTTACTGTAGGGATTATATCGTTCCAGTCAGTTTCACTGGTTTTGGTAAGCGTAATGAAATTGGCCATAATGAACACGCCCCTGATGAAAGGGAAGCTGAACAATTCTATTGCCAAAGGGGACGGTTTTGCGCTGGCCTCATCCGGAAAATCAATGCTCTTGCCGGGATACAACAGTTTGTTGGCTACAAACTTCATGGTTTCCGGGTTGGGCGTCATTTCCGTGTATATGCTAATGATCGGATTTCCTGTTTTAATCATTTTATCCTAATTTACCCGACAAAGGTAGCACTTTCCGGGCAGAATTTTAGCCGGCTGAAAGGGAAACCTCATCGAATTTTACAATAACGTTATAAGCGGCGACAATATCCCCTCTAACGCCGTTCCCTACATCAAATTAAAAACTAATGTCATGTTACTGAAAGAGCTTTCTCCCAAAATTCAGGCTGCGCTCAACCAACAAGTGGAAATGGAAGCCGCTTCGTCCCAGTATTACCTTGCCATGGCTTCGTGGGCCGAAGTACAGGGGTATAACGGTACCGCACAGTTCCTCTACCGGCATTCCGATGAAGAGCGTATACACATGCTGAAACTGGTGAAATTCATCAACGAAAGAGGCGGTCACGGCCTCGTGCCGGCACTGCGGCAGCCGGAGCATCAGTTCGCCGACATACACGCTGTTTTTGAACATGTGTACAGCCATGAACTGGCCGTTTCCCGGGAGATCAACAACCTGGTGGACCTCTGCCTGCAGGAAAAAGACTATGCCACCCATAACTTCATGCAGTGGTATGTCACCGAACAGATCGAAGAAGAGCGCATGGCCCGCAACATTCTCGATAAACTGAAACTGATCGGGGAAGACAAAGGCGGCCTTTACATCTTCGATCGTGACCTGGCCAACATGGATACGGCCGACAGACACTAATATTATTAAATTTTACATTTATTTTATTCGGGCGGCTTAGTACTTTTGCAGCATATGCAGACCATCAAAACGCTGAAAGCACGCAAAAGGATCGCCCTGATCGCGCACGACCACAAAAAGGCCGAGCTGATAGAATGGGCCACCTACAACAAAACGGTACTGAGCCGCCATGAACTCTACGCTACCGGCACCACCGGCAAACTGATCGAGGAAGCGCTGGACGTTTCTGTCAGGAAACTGCTGAGCGGCCCGCTGGGTGGCGACCAGCAGATCGGCGCCCTCGTTGCGGAAGGCGCGCTGGATGTGATCATCTTCTTCTGGGACCCCATGGAAGCCCTGCCACATGATCCGGATATCAAAGCCCTGCTGCGGCTGGGCGTAGTGTGGAACATCCCCGTGGCCTGTAACCGCGCTTCGGCCGACTTCCTGCTGACATCCCCGCTGATGCACCAGGACTACGAAGTGATCCTGCCAGACTATTCCCAGTACCTGCAGCGGAAAGTATAGTCCCACCTTTATATTCCCCCTTTTTTATGCCCTGCAGCGATGCTGCGCCGGGAAATTTCCGTACTTTAATAAAAAGCTTCGGGAATGAGATCCGTATTTTCCATTTTATTAACCATCCTTACCATCCATCAGGGCCTCGCGCAGGACAGCAGCAAAGTATCACAAGACTCCACCACCAACGCACAGCTCATTGCCACCACCCGGCTGCTCCGGGAAAGCGACTCCCTGATCAGGGCGGATGCCGCCACTAAAGCCGCCCTGGAACAACAGATCCTGCAACTCAGCAATAACAACCAGCGCAAAAAAGAACTGGAACAACAGCTCGCTGTTGTCGTGCAGGCCGATTCGCTCAAAAAAATCCGCCAACGGGAACGCATCCTCCAGATGAAAGCCCTCTCACAAGGCATACCCGTAGCCCCTTTCGGCGATACCCTGTTCCGCGTGTACAACAAACTGGGGCCGTTCAAACCCAGCGACCGCGCCGCTAATATCTCCCGTAAACTGCAACTGATCGAAAAAGATCCGTTCTATTCACCGGACTCCATCAGGGTGGTACCCAATGAAAACAATGTGGATGTTGTGTACAACGACCTGATCATCCAGACCATCACTGATGACGATGCGCTCTGGCTGGACCAGGACAAGGAGCAGGTGGCCACCGCCTACGCAGCCCTCATCCGCAAAGCCATACGGCAGGAGAAAGCACAGCACAGCGTACAGTACATCCTGGTGCGCCTCGGCTGGCTGGCGCTGATACTTGTAGTGCTGGGCTTTATCATCTTCGGCATCAACCGGTTGTTCAGGGCCCTCCGCAAAAGACTCGTCCGTGAAAAAGACCGTTATGTAAAAGGTGTGAAAGTAAAGAACTACGCCCTGCTGAACCAGCAGAAACAACTCAGCCTTATCTACAGCGCCCTTGGCGTGGCACGCATCGTCCTGGTCCTGCTGGTCCTGTACATCACGCTGCCGCTCATTTTTGGCATCTTCCCCTGGACCAAAGGCATTGCCGATAAACTCATTGACTGGACGTTATCGCCCATCAAATCCATCCTGCAGGGTATTTTCAGCTATCTGCCCAAACTGCTCACGATCCTGGTCATATATCTAGTGACACGGCTGCTTATCCGGCTGGTCAATTATCTCGCCAGCGAAATCGCCTGCGGAAACCTGAAAATCAACGGCTTTTATACAGACTGGGCCTGGCCTACGGCCAGCGGAATCAAATTCCTGCTGTACGCTTTTATGTTTGTCGTGATCTTCCCTTATCTCCCCGGGTCAGACTCCAAAGTGTTCCAGGGCGTGTCTGTATTCCTCGGCATCCTTTTCTCCCTTGGATCATCCTCCGCTATTTCCAATGTGGTAGCCGGTTTCGTGATCACCTACATGCGGCCCTTTAAAATAGGGGACCGTATCCGGCTGGGGGAAATCACCGGCGATGTGATCGAAAAAAACCTGCTGGTAACGCGACTGCGCACCACCAAAAACGAAGAGATCACCGTGCCCAACGCCAGTATCCTCAACGGCCATACGGTCAATTTCACCTCTTCCAGTAAAGATCTCGGGCTGATCCTGCATACAACCGTCACTATTGGTTATGATGTTCCCTGGAAGCAGGTGCATGACCTGCTGACCCGCGCTGCTTTGGCGACAGACGGTATCCAGAAAGACCGGCAGCCCTTTGTGTTGCAAACAGCGCTCAACGATTTTTCCGTGGCCTATGAAATCAACGCCTATACGGAAAAATCGCACCAGATGAGTGAGATCTATTCCCTGCTAAACCAGCAGATACAGGACCATTTTAACGAGGCCGGCGTAGAGATCATGTCGCCGCAATACCATGCGCACCGCGATGGAAATGCAACTACCATTCCGGCTTCCTATATGCCGGGAAATTATGAGCCTCCTGCCTTTAAGGTAAAAGTGGACCCTAAGCCGTAAGAATCATATAATTAAGCAAGCAAACAGGCTTCCTTTTTGCTATTTTCGCATCTTACGGTTTAAAGCAAGGCAGATGTTGAAGCAGTTATTAGCCGGTGTGGCCCTTTGTGCGGGCCTCACACAACAGGCATGGGCGCAGTTGCCGCCCAAAAGGGAAATGCGCGGGGTGTGGATTGCCACAGTAGAAAATATTGACTGGCCTTCCAGGCGCGGGTTGCCCTCGGAACAACAAAAACAGGAGTTTATCGATTTGCTCAATCAGATGCAACGCAACGGCATGAACACAGTAGTGGCCCAGGTACGCCCGGCCACGGATGCGTTTTATGCCTCTCCCTACGAGCCCTGGTCCGAATACCTGACCGGCACGCAAGGGCAGGCGCCTAACCCTTACTACGATCCCCTTCAGTTTATGATTGAAGAATCGCACAAGCGGGGCATGGAATTTCACGCCTGGTTCAACCCCTACAGGGCCGTATTCAACGTCAGCCGCAGCAGCTTGGCCGCCAATCACATCACCCGCCTGAAACCACAGTGGTTCCTCACCTACGACAATAAAAAATATTTTGATCCGGGCATCCCGGAAGTACGGACCTATGTGACCTCCGTCGTGCGTGATGTGGTAAAAAGATATGATATCGACGCCGTTCACTTCGATGACTACTTTTATCCTTATCGTGTACCCGGCAAAGAATTCCCCGACAACGTTTCCTACCGCATGTATGGCAACGGGATGATGAAAGACGACTGGCGCAGGGCCAACGTGGATGCCATCATTGAAATGCTCAGCGTCGCCATCAAAGCGGAAAAACCATGGGTGAAATTCGGTATCAGCCCCTTTGGTGTTTGGCGCGACCGCAGCAAAGACCCTGAAGGCTCCTACACCCGCGGCGGCATGACCAACTACGACGACCTGTACGCTGATATTTTAAAATGGCTGAAGAAAGGATGGATAGACTACGCAGCGCCACAGTTGTACTGGGAGCGTGGTCACCGCCTGGCGGACTATGAAGTGTTGCTCAACTGGTGGAGCCAGCACGGCTATGGCCGGCAGATATACATCGGACACGGCGTTTACCGCCTCGGTAGCAACGCCGCCTGGAAAAATCCCCGCGAACTGCCTATGCAGATAGAAGAAGCACGGACACTGAATACCATACAGGGCAGTATCTTCTACAGCGCCAAATCTTTCCGCGGCAACCCGCAGGGCATCGAAGACTCGCTGCGCAACCACTACTACAAATACCCCGCGCTGCGGCCTGTCATGTCGTGGCTGCCCAATACTACCCCCGATCCGCCTTATTTCATCGATGCTTTTGAAAGACCCGGCGGACTGGAAATCCACTGGACCGACGACGATACCAGCGGCCGTACCAAACAATATGTACTGTACCGTTTTGAAGCTAATGAACCGATTAACGTGACCGATCCCACGAAAATTCTGGCCATCCTGCCACAGGCGTCAGATCCGGAATATAAAGACCAGACCTATGTGAGAGGGAAGACCTACACCTATGTAGTTACCGCTCTGGACCGGCTTCAAAACGAGAGCCACCTTAGCGAACCGCTACGGATGGAGATCAAAAACGGGAAAACGACATTTATCTTTGAACCCTGACAACCCGGAAACAGGCGCATGTATCAGAAGATAAATGCGCCTGTTTCCATATCTATAGCGGTAGCGTCCGGATTAACTTTCAGGGCCGGAAATGCATCGGCGCTGACCATATGACCGCTGCCGGATGCGACCATAGCCCCGACAGCGCCACCCAGTATGCCACCGATCATGGCAGCACGGCTACGGTCGCGGCTATCTTTCAGATAACGGGAAAGCACATATCCATATTCGAAACGCTCCAGCTGGATCAGCTTCCCGTCCACATAACGAAATATGTTTCCTTCTTTTACAACAGCCCAGCACGATTTAACCCGTCCCTTTTCGCCTTCCGGGGTAGTTGCGATAATGTCCCACCATTCATACTCGTATTCACCTTTTTTGATTTCAAACTGCGTAAAAGCGGGGCTGTTATTCCGGAAAGCCTCAAAATCCGTATACACGCCATCTTTCATCTGTGCCGTTAATGCCGGCACTTGTCTTGTTTGCAGGTGATGGGCGAGGATATCTGATTTCGCGCACAGGCTGCCAGATTTTTCCGGCGTTTTCTGCAGCAGCTCTGTAAAAACATTGGCAATAAATTGATGGTGTTTTTTTGTCAGCCCAATGCCTCTGTTCAGTTTAGCTTCATCCATGGCGTACAGCCGTTTGTAATGCTGGCCGTCTGTGGAACCGTAGGCCGTAGCTTTCAGGCGGATGAAGGCTTTTTCAGTCACGCCGCCGGGCTGTTCGCCAATACGCAGGTCTTCTATCACCCACAGGAGTTTTATACCATCAGGGGCATAAAGGTGGGCAAAGGCATTTTCCACAAATTCCGAGAGGTAGGAGGTCATTGCTTTATCCGGGGTGGCAGGCACCCAACGGGAGCCCAGTGAAATAAAGCCGAGGTGCGCCGTATCCCACAGCGCGCTGACCACTTCAATATCGCTGATTTTTAACGGCAGTTTCTCCGCCGTCAGCAGTTTTTCCTTTCCAAGCGTGATTTTTCCTTTATTCAGCTCAGTCTGCTTTTGTGATTTCACAGGCGCCACTTCATCAGTAGGGTATTGTGCCATGGCGGTCATCGTAAAAGCAGTTAACAAAGCCGAAAGCAGCAGGGACTGTTTTGTTGACATCTTATATTAATATACGAATGATAGATATAGGATACTTTTTTATGACAATTACCGCGAATTTAACCGAATCCCGGCATTGTCACCGCCTGCTTCCGGGTCAGGACATTTTCGTCTGCCTGGTTGACAAATACTGCCGCAGTCACGTGCCCGGTTTTACCGGCCCCACTGCATCATTTTTCCATAAATTCTAACAATAAGGGATATATTTTTATTTTTTTCTAAATTTTTAGCCTCTATCAAAAATTTGTATAAAAAATACAGCATTCCTTTAGTATCTTTAAACCGTTCCCGAATTATATCGTACACCACCCATCGACGAAAGTCAGAAGGGAGGAGTGTATCAAAGCAAAAAATCTAAACCAAATGGATGAAGTGAAGCAAACGCAAGGTTTATACCGTCCTGAATTCGAACATGATGCCTGCGGAACAGGTTTTACGGCTCATATCAAGGGTCGTAAATCCCACCATATTATTCGTGATGCCCTCACCATGCTGGAAAACATGGAACACCGCGGCGCCTGCGGCTGTGAGCAGAACACGGGTGACGGTGCAGGAATCCTGTTTCAGGTCCCCCATGAATTTTTGTATGATGAGTGCCTGCGGTTAGGTATCAGCTTACCTGAATTTGGTAAGTATGGCGTAGGCATGGTCTTTTTCCCGAAAGAACCCCGCTGGCGCGAAGAGTGCCGCGAAATCCTGCAGCGCAGCGCTGAAAAACTGGGCCTCGAGATCCTGGGATACCGTAAAGTGCCCGTTCGCCCCGATGGCATCGGTGAGTCCGCCCTGTCCGTAGAACCGGAAATTGAACAGGTATTTATCGCCTGTCCTTATCATATCAGCGACCCGGAACTGTTTGAGCGCAAACTGTTTGTGCTCCGCAATTACGTGTCCAAAACCGTTCGTAATTCCATTCCCAAAGAGAAAGCACTGTTTTACATCGCGTCTCTTTCCTATAAGACAATCGTATATAAAGGTCAGCTGACCACCTACCAGGTACGTCATTATTATACTGACCTGAGCGATGAGAAGATGGTATCCGCCTTCGCCCTCATCCACTCCCGTTTTGCCACCAATACTTTCCCCAGCTGGCGGTTGGCGCACCCTTACCGTTATATCGCCCACAATGGTGAAATCAATACGCTGAAAGGCAACCTCAACTGGCTCCGTTCCGGTGAGCGCGACTTCATGTCCCGGTTCTTCACTCCCGAAGAAATGGACATGCTGCTGCCCATCGTAGAAGAAGGACAGTCCGACTCCGCCAGTCTCGACAACGTGATCGAGCTGCTGACCATGACCGGCCGCTCCCTGCCGCATGTAATGATGATGCTGATCCCCGAAGCATGGGACGGCAACGAAGACATGGCGCCGGAGAAAAAAGCTTTCTACGAATACCACGCATCCCTGATGGAACCCTGGGACGGCCCGGCTTCCATCTCTTTCACCGACGGTAAAATCATCGGTGCCACGCTGGACCGTAACGGACTTCGTCCCAGCCGCTTTGTCGTGACCAAAGACGATCGGGTGATCATGGCCTCCGAAGCCGGTGTATTACCTATCGATCCTAAAAACGTAAAAGAAAAAGGACGTCTGCAGCCCGGCAAAATGTTCATCGTGGACATGGACCAGGGCCGCATCATCGGCGACGAGGAACTGAAACAACAGATCTGCACCCAACAGCCATACGCTGAATGGCTCAATAAATACAAGATCCGGCTGGAAGAACTGCCAGAGCCAAGGGTTACCTTTACCCACCTCGAGCACGACCAGATCTTTAAATACCAGCGCGCTTTCGGCTACAGCACCGAGGACATGGAGCATATCATCGCTCCGATGGCCATCGACGGCAAAGAGCCGGTAGGCTCCATGGGCACGGATACGCCACTGGCCGCGCTCAGCAACCAGCCGCAGCATCTGGCCAACTACTTCAAACAGCTGTTCGCCCAGGTAACCAACCCACCCATCGATCCCATCCGGGAAAGACTGGTGATGTCGCTCGCCACCTTCGTAGGCGGCAACGGCAACCTGCTGGACGAAGATCCGCTGCACTGCCACAGCCTGGCCCTGCGCCATCCGATCCTGAATAACTACGAACTGGAAAAAATACGCAGTATCGATACGGGCCTGTTTCAGGCAAAAACGCTCCACACCTACTTCAAGGCCGACGGCAAACCCGGTTCCCTTGAAAAAGGGCTGGCCCGCCTGTGCCGCTACGCCGTAGACGCCGTGGAAGACGGATTTGAGGTGATCATCCTCTCTGACCGCGCCATCGACTCCGAGCATGCCGCCATCCCTTCCCTGCTGGCTGCATCCGCCGTACATCACCACCTGATCCGCAAAGGTATCCGCGGCTCGGTAGGACTGATCGTGGAAGCCGGCGACGTTTGGGAAGTACACCACTTCGCTTGCCTGCTGGGCTTCGGCGCTACCGCTGTCAACCCATACCTGGCACTCAGCACCATCCGCGACCTGAAACTGTCCAGCAAACTGGACACCGACCAGGACGTAGATAAACTGAAGAAAAACTACATCAAAGCCGTTTGCGACGGTCTGCTCAAAGTATTCTCCAAAATGGGCATCTCCACCCTGCAATCTTATCAGGGCGCGCAGATATTCGAGATCCTGGGCATCAACCAGCAAGTGGTAGATAAATATTTCGCCGGCGCCGTGTCCCGTATCCAGGGCCTCGGCCTCGATGAAATCGCCCGCGAAACGCTGGCAAAACACTGGATGGGCTATGGCCGCAAGGAAACACCGGTACAACGGCTCACCGAAGGCGGCGTATACCAGTGGAAACGCAAAGGGGAATTCCACCTCTTCAATCCCACTACCATCCACCTGCTGCAGTATTCCACCCGTATGGGCGACTACAGTGTGTTCAAGAAATACTCCAAAGCCGTTAACGACCAGAGCGAAAAAGCCTGCACCTTGCGTAGCCTCTTTTCGTTTAAACGTACCCGTGCTTCCATCTCTATCGATGAGGTGGAACCAGCTTCCAGCATCTTCAAACGCTTTGCGACAGGCGCTATGAGCTTCGGTTCCATCTCTCATGAGGCGCACTCCACCCTCGCCATCGCCATGAACCGCATCGGCGCTAAAAGCAATACCGGCGAAGGGGGAGAAGATGAGATCCGCTATGAGCAACTGCCCAACGGCGACTCTATGCGCTCCGCCATCAAACAGGTAGCCAGCGCCCGTTTCGGCGTTACCAGCTACTACCTGACCAATGCCGACGAATTACAGATCAAAATGGCCCAGGGTGCCAAACCTGGTGAAGGCGGACAGCTGCCCGGCCATAAAGTGGACGACTGGATCGCGAAAGTAAGGCACTCCACCCCGGGTGTAGGCCTCATCTCTCCGCCACCGCACCACGATATTTATTCCATCGAAGACCTGGCACAGCTCATTTATGACCTGAAAAATGCCAACCGCGCCGCCCGCATCAGCGTAAAACTGGTGTCTAAAGCCGGCGTGGGCACTATTGCCGCCGGTGTGGCCAAAGCTCATGCCGACGTGGTACTGATTGCAGGTCACGATGGCGGTACCGGCGCTTCTCCGATAAGCTCCATCAAACATGCCGGCCTGCCGTGGGAACTGGGCCTCGCCGAATCCCACCAGACACTGGTGAAAAACAAACTGCGCAGCAGGGTAGTACTGCAGACCGACGGCCAGCTGAAAACAGGCCGCGACATCGCTATCGCCACACTGCTCGGCGCTGAAGAATGGGGCGTGGCTACCGCCGCCCTCATCGTGGAAGGCTGTATCATGATGCGTAAGTGCCATGTCAATACCTGCCCCGTGGGCGTAGCCACCCAGGACCCGGACCTGCGCAAACGCTTCTCCGGCGATCCGCAACACGTGGTGAATCTCTTCACCTTCCTCGTGGAAGAACTGCGCGAAATCATGGCCGACCTCGGCTTCCGTACCATCACCGAAATGGTAGGCCAGGTAGATAACCTCCAGATGCGCGAAGGTATCACCCACTGGAAAACACAGAAACTGGACCTTTCTCCCATTCTGTACAAAGAACCGGCTGCTCCTGAAACAGGCCTGTACAAACAGGAAGAGCAGGACCACGGTATTGCCGAAGTGCTCGACTGGCAGCTGCTGAAAGCGGCACAGCCGGCGCTGGAGAAAAAGACGAGGGTTTACCAGCAGTACCCTGTTAAAAATACCGATCGTACCATCGGCACCATCCTCTCCAACGAAGTATCCAAACGCTACAAGAGCGAAGGACTGCCGGAAGATACCATCCACTTCAAGTTCACCGGTTCTGCCGGCCAGAGCTTCGGCGCCTTCTCCACCAAAGGGCTGACGCTCGAACTGGAAGGCGAAGCCAACGACTACTTCGGTAAAGGCCTTTCCGGCTCTAAACTGATCCTCTATCCTCACGGAGAAGCAGGCTTCAAAGCGGAAGAAAACATCATCGCAGGTAACGTGTGCTTCTATGGCGCCACCTCCGGTGAAGCCTATATCCGCGGTAAAGCCGGCGAACGCTTCTGCGTCCGTAACTCCGGCGCTACCATCGTGGCAGAAGGAGTAGGCGACCACGGCTGCGAATATATGACCGGCGGCCGCGCTGTCATCCTCGGGGAAACAGGCCGCAACTTCGGCGCCGGTATGAGCGGCGGTATCGCTTATGTGTACGATGTCAAAGGCTCCTTTGCCAACCATTGCAACCGCGATATGATCGACCTCGATCCGCTGGATCAGGAAGATGTAGCCGCCCTGCAGGACCTGATCACTAAACACCACGCCTACACGAACAGCACCGTGGCGAAATTTATCCTGAAAGACTGGGAAAATCAGCTGCGTCACTTCGTGAAAGTATTCCCGAAAGAATACAAGGCTGTGCTGAAATCAGGCGTAGCACAGGGACAGAAGATAAAACGTTAATATTTGGCTATTGGGTTATCGGATTGTTTAATGAATGCAGAGAGAAACGGACCGGAAGAATAATCAAATAACCCAGTGATAAAATGAGATAATAGTTATGGGTAAACCTACAGGATTCCTGGAATTTACACGAGAGCTGCCCGGAAAATCAGATCCCCGGGAAAGGATAAACCACTACAACGAGTTTGTGGAGCGTTTCCCTGAAAATAAACTGAACCAGCAGGCGTCCCGCTGCATGAGCTGCGGCGTGCCTTTCTGTCACAGCGGATGTCCGCTGGGCAACGTGATACCAGAATTCAACCATGCCGTATACCGTCAGGACTGGCAGGATGCTTACGATATCCTGACTTCCACCAATAATTTCCCTGAATTCACCGGCCGCATTTGTCCGGCTCCCTGTGAAAGCGCCTGTGTACTGGGTATCAACCAGCCGCCGGTAGCGATCGAGGAAATTGAACGGCATATCATAGAAATTGCGTTCGACAAGGGCCTGGTACAGGCTAAGATTCCCCGCGTGCGTACCGGCAAAAAGGTTGCCGTGATCGGTTCCGGTCCTGCCGGACTGGCCGCCGCCGCCCAGCTGAACTATGCCGGCCACAGCGTGACCGTGTTTGAACGCGACGACAAACCGGGAGGCCTTCTCCGCTACGGCATTCCCGACTTTAAACTGGAAAAATGGACCATCGACCGCAGGATCAAACTGATGGAAGAAGAGGGCGTTACCTTCCAGTGCAACGCCAACGTAGGCGTTACCGTAAGCACCAATGACCTGTTGAGGGAATACAATGCCATTGTACTGGCAGGCGGCTCCACCATTCCGCGCGACCTCGGTATCACCGGCCGCGAACTGAAAGGGGTACACTACGCCATGGACTTCCTCAAACAGCAGAATAAAAGAGTCAGCAACCTCCCCGTTGACGGACAGGATATTATGGCCTCCGGTAAAAATGTGGTCGTGATAGGAGGGGGCGATACGGGCTCCGACTGCGTAGGCACCAGCAACCGCCATGGCGCGGTGAGCGTTACCCAGCTGGAACTGTTGCCCAAACCTCCCGGCGAGCGCACCGATTACATGCCATGGCCTACCTATCCCATGGTGCTGAAAACATCTTCTTCCCATGAAGAAGGCGCAGACCGCCAGTGGGCCATTGCTACCAAAGCCTTTATCGGCGACGACAACGGGAACCTGAAAGCCCTCCGCATAGTAGACCTTCAGTGGACACTGGGCGCCGACGGCAAACCAGCCAGATTTACCGAAGTTCCCGGCTCTGAAAGAGACATCCCCTGCGAACTGGCATTGCTGGCAATGGGCTTCGTACACCCGCAGCACACCGGTATGCTGGAACAGCTCGAAGTGGAGAAAGATGAAAGAGGCAACGTAAAAGCCACTGAAAAAGATTACCTGACGTCTATCCCTAAAGTGTTTACCGCCGGTGACATGCGCCGCGGCCAGTCACTGGTGGTATGGGCAATTAGCGAAGGTCGCGAGTGTGCAAGGAAAGTGGATGAATTCCTGATGGGCAGCTCCCAGCTGGAAAGCAAAGACCATTCCCTGCAGGCAATGGCACTGTAATAATAGCGTACACTTTTAGCCTGTTGCTTAACATTGACAGGCTGAAGGCAACGTTCATAAAAATATGATATCGGCTAACGGCTAAAAGCTAGTAGCTATTTATTAACGCTTTTCTCATAAGCAGGTTTAGATTTTGTTGTAACCTTCAGCCGGGCCGGGTTTTTACCCGGCCTTTTATTTGTACCTCCCCCTCATAACTTTACAGACAGAAATAACAGATCAGCAGAAACAATTCCTCCATTCAGCTATTTCCCTCCACCAGCGTACAGATTCCGGATACATTTGTGCCCTATGAAAAAATGGTGCAGCCTCTGGGGACTTCTCTGCTTTTGCCTGACAGCTATGGCCCAGGATGAGTTTATCCTGCAAGCCGCCACCCTCAGGAAAGGGCTGTACAGGTCTTTCCGCGAATTTCAGCAAAACAGCCCCTCCGAATCGGGCGACCTGGTCGTGAAAAATCGCAGCACAGCAGCACAGATCTACCTGCTCGCCAACAGGAACGGGCTGGTGCTCCGCGATGCAACAGGGCAGGAGCACAAAGTGAAAAATTACTGGGGGTTTTGTGATGGCGCCCATAGCTACATCAAAGACAACGGGCTTAATGTCATACAGATCACCGGCTACTATTGCACCTATGAACTGCAGGGGGTGCAGCCCTCCCGCAGTATCTATAACCCCGCCGATATGACGGTGAACGCGCTCAATACGCCCGTCAGGCTCAAAAAGGTCATTAATATCGTTACCGGAGAAATCCTGGAGTTATCACTTTTTAATCTCAAAAAATATATCCTCCCACAAGATCCGGAACTACTGGAAGAGTTCCGGTCCGACAAAGCCAAAAAAGATAAGCTGGATTATTATATCTCCCGCTTTAACGCACGCAACAAACCACCTCAAAGCGGGCAATAATCTACCCGGTCGCCAACAGGGCCCTCTGGATATTATTCACTTCCAACACCAGCCAAAGACGGTTATTTTCGGCCTTCCGGACAATTTTCAGTATGTCCGTTCCCGTATTTTAATGTATCCTTGCAGTACAGTTTATCCCCATTACCCGCGGGTATGGATTTTGTGCTTTTCGCCGGGCAAGCGGACGGAACACGGGTCTTTATCCGAAAGTAAACCATTGGGACGCTCATGCGTTTTAATTCAGTAAATTACTTTTAGTAAGCTATCATAGTGACAGAACCAGCAGAAACAGAAATTAAACACAGGCGCCCCTGGTGGCGGTGGCTTTTATGGATCATCGTTGCGGTGCTTCTTTTGCCCGTGATGGCGGTGTTATTATTGCAACTGGACGGCGTACAGAATTATCTGCGGCAACAGGGCGAAAGCTATCTGCAGAAAAAACTGAAAACCAAAGTACAGATCGGGTACCTCCGCGCCAGAGGATGGAAATACCTGGAACTGAGAAATGTGTTTGTGGCGGACACCTCCCATCAGGCCCTGCTGTATTCCGGCTCCCTGAAAGTACGTTACAACCTGCTGGCTTTTTTCAACAATGAGCTGCAAATAGATAAACTGGAGTGGGATACCCTGCTGGTCAATGTTTACCGTCACCAGGGAGACAGTACTTTCAACTTCCAGTTTGCCGTAGACGCCTTCGTTGCCCCTGATACAAAACCGGACACACTGGCATCCGCTACCGGTACGACGATCCAGTTCCGCATCAAAGATGTTTCCCTCCGGCATGTGAAACTGAGCTTCGAAGACCAGACCGGCGGCATGCATGCGGTGGCCTCCTGGGACACGCTCCACGCCGATCCTGATGATCTTATCCTCAACGACGGCATCTATGCTTTCAGAGGCATAGAACTGGCAGGCCTGAAAGGCTTTTTCCGTCAGCATTATATTCCGTCGGCCGCTGCCGGCGCCGCACCACCACCGCCACCGGCCGATACCAGCAGCGCAGGACTTCACCTGCTGTTGAAGAAATTGCGTATCAAAGAGAGCAATTTCCTCTACAGCAGCGATGGCATCGGTATCACTACCGGCTGGAAAATAGGCGACCTCGTATTACGCAACAGCAGTCTTGACCAGGACTCCACCCGCATACAAGTAGGCGACCTCTCTATTCACCGTACTACCGGTATCCTGGCGATGATGCCCGGAAAAGATACTACGCCCGCACCACCCGACACGGTGCCCAACACATGGCAGGTATTTGCCACACAGGTCAATCTCGATAAACTGGCGCTGCGTTATGACAACGGCGGCCCGGCACCCAAAGCAGCTGGTCCTGACCCGGATTATAACCACCTGTTCCTGTCAAACGTAAATGCTAAAGTCAGCAACATCCGCTACACTCCCGACAGCATACAGGCAGGCCTCAAAAGCCTGGCAGCCCGCGACTGGTCAGGGTTCACTCTCCGGAAAGCCAATATGGACGTGACCTTCACTCCAAAAAGCCTGGAACTGCGCAACTTTTTCCTGCAAACCAACAAGAGTGTTTTCAGGAAACATATAGCCATTACCGTTCCCTCCTGGTCCGGTATCGCAGATCATATGGACCAGCTGGGGATCGACGCCAACCTGGACTCCGTGCAGGTGGCCCTCGCAGAATGGCTGCCGTTTGTGCCCGACGCCCGTAAAAACAAATCCTTTGCACCACTGTGGAAAAAGGAACTAACGCTATCGGCTATATTAAAAGGCAACCTTGGTTTACTGAATATCAAACAGCTCTACCTGAATGACCATGAAGGGAACCTGATCAGAACGGCCAACGGCCAGATAGAACATGCTACCGATGTGGACCGGCTCAATGCGAATCTGCCGGAGCTCTATATCCAGTCCGGCAACAAAGCCCTGCGCTCCTGGCTGCCGGCCGGCACCCTGCCCGACACACCAAGACTGCCGGAAAACATGCTGATCACCGGCCTGTTCAAAGGCGGCATGAAAAATATGCTGGCACAGCTGCAACTGAAAAGCGATTACGCCAACGCCACTATCAACGCCAAACTGGCCAATATTACCGACAGCATCCGTGGCACCTACGATGTAAGTGTCCCATCCTTCCGGGTACATCCGGGTATCATGCTCTATGACACCACCTTTGGCTGGGTGAGCGGTAACCTCATGGCTAGTGGACAAGGATATACGCTAACACAGATGGCAGCACAGGCAGCTATCCGGTTGAACGAAGCGACTTATAACCGATATACTTATCACGATGTCAACGTGAATGCCAATATCCGGAAAGGCGAATTCGACGCCAACGGCGAAAGCGCAGATACCAGCTTAAATACCCGCTTTACCGTCAACGGTAACCTGAGCGATACCGCGCTGCGTAGTCTGAAGGCCAACGCGGAAATTACCAACGCCGACCTGTATGCCACCCACTGGTACGCAGAACCGCTGACCATCAAAGGTAACCTGGACGCCGACTTCAGCAGCCTGGAGCCACAGCGGCTGGAAGGTGCTGCGTTACTGACCGGCTGGCAGGTAGCCACCCAGGGCCATGTGGTGCCGCTGGACACCATTGCTCTCACCGCCCACTACGACAGTCTGCAATATATCGCGCTGAAAAGCCCCTTTGGGCCGGTAACAGCGCAGGGACGTATGGACTATACCAAAATCGGCAACGCTTTCAGTCAGATCATCATGAAACCACTGAAGCCCACCGATTCCGGCCGCATCGTGATTGTTCCTCCCGGACAATATCTGGAGTTTGCCGCAGCCCTGCAGATACCTCACACGCTGGAACCCCTCATACCAGGCATCCGCATGGAAGTACCGATGGACATTGCCGGCCGCATCAACAGCGACAGCAGCCTGCTTTTCGTTAAAGCAAATCTGCCGAAAGTGAATTACGACTCCATCCAGGTAGACAGCCTGCGCTTATACGCCCGCATCGTAGACACTACCTTGCAGACTTATGTGTCTATCGCAGACATGAAACATCCGTCATTCCCGCTTTATCATACGGTGTTATCTGCCAAAGCCAATACCGGCGTGGTGGATTTCGGCCTGCTCATGGACGATGTTAAACGACAGCCTAAATACCGCCTTGGCGGCATCTTTACCTTCCTGCCGGACAATATGATGCAGCTGGTGCTCAAACCAGACCTGCTGCTGAACAAACAAGCCTGGAACGTAGCAGAAAATAATATTTTCCGCATCAAAAACGGCGGTCCGGATACGGCGAACATCAAACTCTCCTATGGTGATCAGTCCATACAGGTCAATACACAGGCGGATACTTCCGGTGTGCCGGCCCTGCAGGCGAAAGTCAGCAACTTCCAGCTGGCCACCATTACCGGTATGCTGGCTACTGACACGCTGCTGGCCAACGGCCTGCTCAACGCCGATGCCGTAGTGCGCAACTGGAACACCCAGCCGCTCATTCATGCCCAGCTGAAAGTAGACAGTCTCACCGTGAAAACAGCACCGCTCGGCACACTCACCGCTACCGCAGAAAGTACCGCTCCCAATACCTATAAACTGGACGCGGCGCTGAAAGGCGACAACAACGATGTCACCGTTACAGGCACCTACGACAGCACCATCAACGCCCGGGTAAACATCGCCAACTTGCGGATGGCCTCCCTCGAACCCTTTACCATGGGCAGCGTTACCCATATGTATGGCGACGCCACCGGTAAATTCGATATCTCGGGCACCGCCAGCAAACCGGAAGTAAGAGGTAATATGCACTTCAACAACGCCGGCGGCATTATCAGCTTCATCGGCAGTAATCTTCACCTGCCCGATGAAGATATCGTGATCGATGAGAAAGGCATCCTGCTTAACAACCTGGTAGTGGCCGACAGCCTCAACAATGAAATGGTGGTGAATGGTCGTATCAATACCTCCGACTTTATCAAATACGGCTTCAACCTGAATATCAACGCCGATAACTTCATGGCCCTGGGCAAACAGCAGAACCAGGACCAGTGGATCTACGGCCCGGCCTTTATAGACAGTAAAGTCACCGTGCGCGGCTCCCTCGATCTGCCCCGTGTAGACGCCAACATTAAACTGCGGGACAAATCCAGTGTTACCGTTATGCTGCCGCAGGAAGAGCCCGGGCTGGCCGACAGGGAAGGAGTAGTGGAATTCATCGACCGCGATCATCCCATCGACAGCGCACTGCTGGCCAAACAGGACAGCGCCAAATATAGCAACCCCAGGCTCAAGGGCATGTTCTTCTCCGGTAATGTGGAAATCACACCCGAGTCGGTGCTGAAAATCATTATCGACCAGGCTAACGGCGACTTCGTACAGGCAAAAGGTACGGCCAACCTGAACGCAACCCTCGACCCCTCCAGCAAAATGAGCATCACCGGCCGTTATGAGATCTCGGAAGGTAAATACGAGATGTCGCTCAATCAACTGATAAAACGCTCTTTCGATATCCAGAAAGGCAGCTTCATCTCCTTCAACGGCGATGCTATGGCCGCAGACCTGGACATCACCGCCAAATATACCGTCAACGCACCTGCCATCGACCTGGTCCAGGACCAACTCGGCGGAATGACCGCAGAACAACGGAACACCTACAAACAACGTATCCCGTTTGAAGTATATCTCAAAATACAGGGAAGCCTGCTGAAGCCCGATATCAGCTTCCAGCTGGATATGCCGGAAAGGGAAAGGAATGCCTTTAATGGTATGCCTTACAACCGGATCAAACAGATCAACCAGGTGTCTTCTGAACTGAATAAACAGGTGATGGGCCTCCTGGTACTCAATACCTTCATCCCGGATGACCCCATGTCTACCCTGGATGGCGGCGGTGGCGCCGTAGGACAGGCAGCCCGCAACAGTGTGAGCAAAATCCTGTCTCAACAGCTGAATAACCTCGCCGGTAACCTGATCAAAGGGGTGGACCTCAACTTCGACCTGCAAAGCAAGGAAGACTATTCCTCTGGCTCCGCACAGGAAACCACCAACCTCAATATCGGTGCGTCCAAGAAGTTATTCAACGATCGTTTAACCGTTTCCGTTGGGTCCAATATCATGCTTACCGGCAACACCCAGAATGCCAGCTCGCTGGTAGGGGATATCTCCATCGAATACAAATTAAGCCGTGACGGCAGATACCGCCTCAGAGTATATCAGCGTAATGATAACCAGACCGTTATTCAGGGCCAGTATACCGAAACCGGCGTAGCGTTTATGCTCGTCATGGATTACGACGAATTCAGGGAGATATTGCAACGTTCCAGGAGAGAGTCCAGAAAAGAACGCCTGCGCGACGAAAAAAAGAAAAAGCAGGCCGCGCAAGATGAATCAAACAAAAACAAGTAATGCAGAAGGGAAATAGCTATATCATCTGTTGTATCATATTATGCCTGGGATTCCTGGCTATCAGCTCCTGCAGCACTACCCGTACCGTGCCAGAAGGCGACCGCCTGTATACCGGCAGCACTGTGGCCTGGAAAGGAAAACAACCCAAAGATTACGGTTCTCTCAGCGAGGGACTGAAAAAAAGAATACGGCCCAATACCAACCGGAAATTCCTTGGCATGCCTATTAAGCTGTGGCTGTATAATATGGGCCACGAACCCAAAGGCAAAGGGCTTAATTACCTCCTGCGCAAGAAATGGGGAGAGCCCCCTGTACTGCTAAGCCAGGCTAAACCCGATTATACCGGCGAGGTGCTGGAAGGTTACCTGGTGGACAACGGTTACTTCCAGGCAGAAGTTTCCTCTGCCGTAAAAAATTCCGGCAGCAAAAAAGCTTCCATCCGTTATGAAGCGGTACCCAATCACCGATACACCATCAAAAGCGTGGCCTACCTGACAGACAGCAGTGCCATTGGCCGTACGGTGACCAAAGCCTATCACAAAAGCTCCCTGGTGGTAGGGAAGCCTTATTCGCTGGATTCCATTAAGGCAGAACGGGAACGTATACACGCTGCGCTGAAAGAACAGGGATACTATTACTTTACACCTGACTATCTGCTGGTACAGGCCGACACTACCAATAACGGTACGGTAGACCTTTTTCTGAAGATAAAAGACAATACGCCGCTGGTGGCGCTCCGGCCTTACCGGATGCATGATATCAGCCTTTTTCCGGATTATTCGCTGGACAATGAGGCACTGTCCACCACCGGCACACCGGTATACTACCGCGGCATGTATATCATCGATTCCTCCAAACGCTTTAAGCCCATTGTATTCGAACGCTCCGTGTTCCTCCGGCCGGACAGCCTTTACCGTTTAAGTTCACACAATATCACGCTGCAACGCCTGATCAATCTCGGTGTATTCAAATTTGTAAAGGGGACCTTCCGTCCAGTGAGAGATACTTCACGCCATAACATCACAGGTGGCAGCCCCAATGCGCCTACCCCCGCCCGGGACACCGCTGCGCCCCGCTTTGTGAAACGCAACGCCGCCGCCGATAGTACCTATCGCCGCGACACAGCGTTGGCCGGCACCTATCGCGCCATGGTGAATAACAAAGTAGCGCTCGACAGCGGATGGCTCGACGCTAAATTTTATCTCACCCCCTACAAACGGCGCTCGCTGCAGACAGAGTTGCGCGGCACTTCCAAATCCAATGGATTTATCGGTTCTGAAGCCCGTATCACAGCGAAAAACCGTAACTGGCTGCACTCTGCGACTTCATTGGAAATAGGGGTCCACGGCGGCATGGAATGGCAAACAGGCAATAAAAGCGCCGGTGGCTCCAACTCCTACAGCCTCGGGGCGGAAGTCGCCGTCACCTTCCCGCGCTTCCTGACGCCCTTCCGGCTGAATATCCGTACACCCTACGTGCCACGTACCCGTATGAGCGCCAGCTATGAATTGTACAGCCGGGCAGACTTGTATAACCTTAACGCCTACACGTTGCAGTTACAATACCTGTGGCAAAAGACAGCTTACCTGAATCATGCTTTTGCACCTGTTGCGGTGACCTATGTACTGCCCACCAAAACCACGGCGGCATATGACAGCATCCTCAAGAACGATCCCAGCCAGCGGGCTTCCATCGAAAAACAATTTATCCTGGGAGGAAACTATACCATCACTTTCAATAACCAGACAGCTAACCGTATCCACAGCTTCTATATCAGCGGCAACGTGGATGTATCGGGCAACATCGCCGGCCTGGTTATCCCCAAAAGTGATTCCGGTACAAAAAACATCCTGAAAAACCCGTTCGCCCAATACGAACGCTTCTCCCTGGAAGGCCGCCACTATTGGCAGATCGGCAAAGGCAAACAATGGGTAAACCGCCTCTTTCTCGGCTACGGCCTGCCATATGGCAACTCACAAACACTGCCCTTCGTAAAACAGTTCTTTACCGGCGGTAGCAGCAGTATCCGCGCCTTCAGGGCACGCACACTCGGTCCCGGCTCCTATTACAACAAAGGGCTTGACACCGCTGCATTGCTGGCCAATGAAGCTGGTGATATCAAACTGGAATTTAACTCGGAAGTACGCATACACATCGCCAGCGTATTTAACTTCGCCGCCTTTATAGACGCCGGTAATATCTGGCTGCAAAAGCAGGTACCGGAAAAACCCGGCAGCCAGTTTAAACTGGATTCCTTCTATCGGCAAATAGCCGTGGGCGGTGGCATCGGCCTTCGTATAGACGCTTCGATCGTGGTGGTACGCTTCGATCTCGCAACGCCTTTCCGCATACCTTATCTCCCGCCAAAAGAACGATGGGTGTTTGACAAGATTAATTTCGGAGACCCCGACTGGCGGAAGAAAAACCTGATCCTCAATATCGCTATCGGATATCCTTTCTGATGATAAACAAAACGGATGGTACGCAGGTACCATCCGTTTTGTTTTATAACACGTCTTTAATGTGTTTATAGTTTGACTTCACTGCTTCCAGCACATCATCCAACCTTCCTCCCAGTATCAGTTTCCCCATCCACAAGGCATATCCTTTCATCTGTTCGAACTCTATTTTTGGAGGCATGGCCAATGAAGCCGGATTCGTGAAAATATTGACCAGCACTGGTCCGGAAGCATCCCCCGCCTGCGTTAGCACCGGCTCCACTTCATCCGGCGTACGGATCGTAAATGCGGTAAAACCCATCGCTGTAGCCACTCCCGCGAAATCCGGGTTCACCATATCCGTTTGCCAGTCAGGCAGCCCCGCTACTTCCATCTCCAGTTTCACCATACCCAAAGCACGGTTGTTGAAAACGATCACCTTTACCGGCAGGTTGTACTGCCGGATAGTCATCAGATCGCCCAGCAGCATAGTAAGGCCTCCGTCGCCGCAAAGGGCGTACACTTCCCGGCCAGGCTGGCACAGGGCGGCGCCGATAGCCTGCGGCATGGCATTGGCCATGGAACCGTGGTTAAAGGAGCCTAACAACGTACGTTTGCCGGTAGCCGCGATATAGCGGGCAGTCCATACATTGGTCATACCGGTATCGACGGTGAAAATAGCGTCGCGCGCTGCCAGCCGGCTGATGACTGTGGCCACATACTCAGGACTGATCGCCTCCTCCTTACCGCGATCTTCCACATAAGTATCCAGTTTCCGTTTTACCTCTTCATGGAACTCCAGCATGGTATCCAGAAATTTTCTGTCTTTCTTGTCCTGTATCAGCAGCATCAGCGCCTGCAGGGTAGGCCTGATATCGCCGCAGAGACCCATTTCCAGGGAGGCTCGGCGACCCAGCTTTTCCGGTTGGTTATCGATCTGTACGATCTTCGCATTTTCCGGCATAAATGGCGTGTAAGGAAAATCAGTCCCCAACAATAACACCACATCTGCTTCGTGCATGCTTTTGTATGCGGATGCCAGCCCCAGCAGCCCTGTCATCCCTACTTCATGGGGATTATCATATTCGATGCCCATTTTAGCCCGGAAAGAATAGCCTACGGGCGCTTTCAGAAGGGACGCCAGCGTTACCACCTCGTCGTGAGCGGCAGTGGCGCCTAACCCGCAATAGATGGTTACCTTGCCGGCAGATTGCAACAGCGCCGCCAGCTGTTGCAGTTCTTTCTCCGTTGGCCGCAGCACCGCTGCCGGCCGGTATAGTTTCAATGCAGTACTGATATTTTCCGCGTCGGCCGACGCCACATCGCCCGGTAGCCCCAGCACGGCCACGCCTTTCTTGTGCACGGCATGTTGCAGCGCCGCCTGCAGCATACGCGGGGCCTGTGCCGGCGTACTGGCCACCTGGTTGTAATGGCTGCAGTCTGCGAATAATTTGATGGTATTCGTCTCCTGGAAATAATCACTGCCAAATTCATTGGTGGCGCAGGTAGAAGCAATGGCGATGACGGGCGCGCCGGAGCGATGTGCATCGTACAATCCGTTGATCAGGTGTACGTGCCCCGGCCCACTGCTACCGGCGCAACAGGCCAGCCCGTTCAACTGCGCCTCCGCACCGGCGGCATAGGCGCCCACCTCTTCATGACGCACATGTATCCACTGGATGCGGCCATCTCTGCGCACAGCGTCGTTAATATGGTTCAAACTATCTCCCGTAACAGCATAAATACGTTTAATGCCAGCATCCACCAGCATTTCCACTAATTGGTCGGCAACTGATTTTCCCATAAATATGTTTTTATTTTTTTCAGGATGTGTTTTTTAAAAACAACCCGGCTGACACTTTGTTTACGCCTGTAATGGCTCCAATAAACGGGCCTGTTCACCCATCAGAAAATATTTCTATATTTATACGACTAAACCACGGCCTTTTTATGAGACTTTCACTACATCCTTCCCTGTTACTCGCCTGTGCTACGCTCATCATCAGCACCACTGCGTGTAGCCGTAAGGTTACCCAAAACGGGAAAGCGTCCTACTATGCCGATTCATTTGACGGGAAACGTACGGCCAACGGGGAAACATTCCGGCAACGCCACCTCACGGCAGCCCACAGAACACTTCCTTTCGGTACCCGCGTGAAGGTGGTCAACATCGCCAACGGACGCACGGTAAAAGTGCGGATCAACGACAGAGGACCTTTTGCTCCCGGCAGGATCATCGATCTTTCTAAAAAAGCAGCTTCCAAACTGGGTATGATCAATACCGGCGTGGCCAATGTGGAAATCAAATACAAAAAGCCTAAAAAATAGGGAAGGAGAAACGCCGCAGCATTTCTCCTTCCGCTAACGCCCAACACAATTGTATCATACCACATGTGCGCCCTCTGCAATCTCTTCTACCATCTTCTTACAAAAAGCAGGCAGATCTTTTGGCGTACGGCTGGTCACCAGTCCATGGTCAGTGACCACCGCTTCATCTGTCCAGTTAGCACCGGCATTTTCAAGATCTGTTTTCAGGGAAGGATAGGACGTGACCCTGCGACCTTTTAGCTCCCCGGTTTCAATCAGCGTCCAGGGACCATGGCAAATGGCAGCAATCGGTTTTCCGTCTTCAAAGAAACCTCCTACAAAAGCGACCGCCTGCTGATTGATACGCAGCTGATCCGGGTTCAACACCCCGCCGGGCAATACCAGCGCATCATAGTCCTGCGCGTTGGCTTGAGACAGGTTTTTATCCACCGGATAATCTTTCCCCCAATCTTTTTCTGCCCACGCCCTCACTTTTTCTTTCTCGGGAGAGATGATATCCACTTTTGCTCCCGCCTCCTTTAACGCTTCCAGCGGCGCTGTCAGTTCCACTTCTTCAAATCCGTTGGCCACCAGTACTGCCACTTTTTTGTTCTGCAATTGAGTTCCCATAATTCATGTTTTTTTTGTGATTAAACCAGCTCTTTTTCCGCTGTGCCTGACGGGCACAGCTAATTCCCATATTTTGTTTCTTCCCCCCACTGCACAAAAAAGGTTCCCCTGTGAGAACAACTGACCTATGGCCGGGGTCCCGCGCCAGCGGTCGTATAACCGTTGTATATATTTTTTCCCATACCGTAGAAGAAAAGGAATCTCATTCCAGTGTAATATTTTTATCCCTCCTGTTGCATTTGGGACGATTGACTGTTTTATTTGTTGATACTAATTCCTGAACAATGAAAAAGAATATGCTTTTCTGCGCCTTGTTCGCTGGTCTGATGGCTATGCAACAGGTTTCGGCGCAATCATCTCCCGTAGTACTGCCGGGGTTTACTGCCTATGCAGACCCTGAAGAGAAAAACGTTGACATCAATGAAAACAACGGGGTAACAAACTGGACCGGCAATGAGAATACGGTCAACTTCTATTTTCACGCTGCCAATACCGGCAAGCTGAAAGTCACACTGCAGGCCCGCTCTGACGCAGGCAGTAAATTGCTGGTGACACTAAACGGCGTTTCAAAAACGGTTAGCATTCCTGTCAATAGTAACTATGCAGCTATCCCTGCGCTGGAGACAAATATTAAAAAACCGGGTTTCTATGCGGTAACGCTGAAAGGGCTGGACAAATCCGGTAAAGTGTATGCTGATGTGAAAGGTGTTAACCTGGAGGGCGCCGCCACCAAAGATATCCAGTTCAATCCAAAACCATGGCGGCGTTCTGCTTCCGTACACCTGAACTATCCTGTTCCGGAGGGTAAAAATGCAGAGTGGTTTTATGGCGAGATAAAAGTACCGGCGGGGGAAGACAAAGTGGGCACATACTTTATGTCCTGCGGCTTCCATCGTGGTTATTTCGGCATGCAGGTCAACTCGCCGGAGGAAAGAAGGATCATTTTCTCCGTATGGGATGCGGGCAGTGAGCCAGACAGGCGCGACAACGTAAAGTATGAAGACCAGGTAGTGCTGCTGGCCAAAGGCGACAGCGTTTATGCCAGCGGTTTCGGCGGCGAGGGTACCGGCGGCCACAGTCACTGGATATATAACTGGAAGGCAGGGGATACCTATCGCTTTTTAATGCACAGCGTGCCTACCGGTACCACCACCACCTATACCGCCTATTTCTATGTGCCGGAACACCGGGAGTGGAAGCTGATCGCCAGCTTCCGTGCACCCAAAGACGGTAAGTATATGGGACACCTGTATTCGTTCCTTGAAAATTTTTCTTTTGAGAACGGACATCTCGGCAGAAAAGGATACTATGGTAATCACTGGATAAAAACAGACACCGGCGAATGGATAGAGCTGACAAAAGCGAAATTCACCAATGATGCTACCGCTAAAGCAAAAGACCGCCTGGATTTCGGCGGCGGTGCTGAAAATGGCTGGTTCTATCTCTGGACCAGCGGCTTCAAGCCCGCAGATGCCCGGTATGGCGACATTTTCGAGCGCCCAGCTACGGGTAAACACCCTGAGATAACGCTACCGCGTTTCTAAAATATGCTATCCCCTGTCGTATAACGTTCACCGTTAGTATTACGACCGAAAGCCGCCGGAAGTTTTTCCGGCGGTTTTTTATCCGTTTTGTTTCCTATATACCCTATGGGGTATTAGGGACAAATTTACTTTCGCCGGTGCTTACCGGATTTTGGTTTAAATTCGGTTTGAAAAATGATCCTTTTGCAGATACCGTTTTATGCTTAAATCAGTGAAAAAGAGACTACCCATTCCCGGTGTGCTGGATGTGTTGGATGAGCTGAACCCATTCAAGGTGAAGCGGCAGCGTATTATGAACTTCAACCCGGCTACAAGCGTGGCTTCGCGCAAACCGGCGGAAACCAGCAAGATCACCGTTTTCGATTATAGCGGTAACGGCTGTACGGAGGAAACACTGGTGTCCCTGGAAGAGGTATTTGCCTTCCGTGATAAACCGACGTCTACCTGGATTAATGTGGATGGTATCCGGAAAGATGATGTACATGCCATTTGTCAGCATTACATGATCCACCCGTTGATAGAGGAGGATATCCTGAGTATAGGACAACGTGCTAAAATGGACGACATTGGAGAACGGCTGTTTTGCCAGTTGCCCATGATGTATTTTAATAGCGAAGCATCTACTATAGATCTTGAGCAGGTAAGCATCGTGATGGGCAAAAATTTCGTGATCTCTTTTCAGGAAGATCCTACACGGGATGTATTTGATCCGGTACGCGATAAACTGAAAATACCAGGTTCCCGTATCCGTAATGGTACGATGGACTTCCTCTGTTATTCCCTGCTGGATCTAATTGTAGACAGTTATTTTTCGGTGCTGGATAAACTGGGAGAAAGGATAGAACTGATGGAAGACCTGGTACAACACTATCCGAATACCCGCACGCTGGCGCGGATCAACTTCCTTAGGCGACAGGTATTCCTTTTCAAAAGAGGAATAGCGCCTGTGCGTGACCTGGTCAACGGATTCCTGAAAAGTGACAGTAACCTGCTGGAGGACAATGTGACGAAATATTACAAAGACGTATACGACCACATCATTCAATGTAATGATCTGGCAGATAACTACCGGGATATGATCCTCAACGTACAGGAGATGTACCATACCCAGCTCAATCTCAAAATGAATGAGATCATGAAAGTGCTGGCGGTGGTAACCACGTTACTGTCGCCCTTAACCCTCATTGCCGGTATTTATGGTATGAACTTCCATAATATGCCGGAATTGGCAACCCGCAACGGCTATTTTTATACCCTTGGCGGAATGGGGATATTGTTAGTACTGATGATCCTTATTTTCCGGAAGCGGGGCTGGTTTTAGGCCTTTTTCTTATATACCGGTACAGAAGAGCAGGGCTCCCCGTACATAATGCTTTTGGCTACCGGACGCAGCAGTCGGGTTACCTCTGCATAGGCTACTTCGCCTACCCGCTGATCGCCGCAACCTTTGATCACGATGCGTTTGTCTGTGAAGGCGGTCACGTCCAATGAAGATAAGTTCTTCAGGTATAGCGTTTTATATATAAATTCTGCATCACCGAACGCAGCATAGGCGGCCACCGGTTCCAGGTTGGTCATCACCAGCATATAAGCCCATAAGGGTACTACAGCGTCAGCCGTGCATACCAGGCCTACGTTTTTGCCACGGTATTGTTCCCAGTCGTGCGACTGCATAGCGGTACGAAAGTCTTTCTCTTTCAGGATCATTCCCATAAAAAGGTAGTCCTTCATATCAAAAATGACAGTCTCCCCCTTAGGGTAGAATTGTTCCAGGTCAATGGTTTCCAGGCCACTCTGTGCTACTTTATTAACGATTTCATCCATAGCTGTCTGTTTTTAACCTCACAAATTTACGAAGATATGGGCATGTAAAAAGGGAGGCATTACTGCCTCCCTTTTTCCTTATGTCAGTTAAAAATGTATGCTGTCTGTTAGAAGAATTTACCGCGGGTATCTTTGATATCGCTTTTCTTCTTCAACACTTCAAACAGCTGCTGGTCGAGCAGGGATTTGATACCTTGTTCGTAAGCAGCCTGCTGGGTGGCCAGGTCTTGTGCCTGCTGGGCTGGTTCGTAGCTATCCGCTTTGATTACGTATACCGCAGCATTGCCTTCAATCGGAGCAGATACTTTGGCAGTACCCCAGCTTTTGTTGAAAGAAGCGCCGGCAACGCGAGGTTCAAAGCCGAGGGAAGCGATAAACGGAGAAGCGAAGCTTACACCTTCTGCTTTCAGCACCGGTTGGTTGGTGGATTTAGCAGCTGCGTCCAGGCTGGCCGGAGTTTGCAGTTTAGCGATGATTTGTTCAGCTTTCTTGTGTTTTTTCACTTCAGCTTCCACCTGCGGTCTTACGTCATCCAGCGGAGCGGTGCCTTCAGCGCGAACGCTGCTCAGTACAGCTACCACATATTTGTCGTCGAAGGTAAACACAGTGCTTACGTCGCCTTTTTTGGCTTCATAGGCCCAACGTACCAGTTCGCGGGACTGTCCGATGCCGGGGATCACAAAATCCATCGGGCGAAGGTTGTCAGCGATTCTTTTATTCAGTTTGCCTTGTTGTACGTTCTTTTCGAAAGTAGCGGCGGTACGGCTTTTACTAGCGAAATCGCTGGCGGCACCGTAGGCGTTATTGTTGGTTTCCTTGCTGGCATCCACGGCTTTACCGAGGTAAGCCACTTTGATAGCCGGGCCAATGTTTTTCTGGTCCATGATTTCGATTACGTGGTAACCGAACTGTGTTTTCACCGTTTTAATCTGGCCTTTGGAACCTTCGAAAGCGAAATCTTTGAATTCAGGCACAAACTGGGTAGCAGGGGTGATATCATATTCACCGCCTGTTTGTTTGCTGCCCGGATCGTCAGAATACTGGGTAACCAGTGCTTTAAAGTCTGCGCCGCCTCTAACTGCTACCTCGATGCTGTCGGCACGTTTTTTAGCGATAGAGTCCGGTAAACCTCCCTGCGGACCGGAAGCGATCAGGATGTGGCGCACTTTCACGCTGTCAGGCATGTTTTTGCGGTCTACCATTTTCGCGAACACGATCAGGTTATTATCATAATAAGGACCATATACGGCGCCTACCGGCAGATTTACGATAGAATCCTTCTGAGGTACCTGGGCGGCGCTTTTGGAAACGTAGCCATCATAGTATTTAATCTCAGAGTTACGGTTAATGAAACCGGCCACATCATTAGTAGTATCCAGTTCTGCCTTCAGGGCAACGATTTGCTGGATAGCAGCAGCGGAGTCCTGGGCAGAAGGAACGGCGTCGAAAGACACATATTCCACTTTGCGGGATTCTTCTACTTTAAAGAGCTCTTTATGGTCCTGAATGAAACGGTTCAGTTCCGCATCAGTTACTTTAATAGTGGAGTCAGCGATAGAAGCATAAGGTACGCTTACATAAGAGATAGTAGCGGTCTTGCTGTTATCTTCCTGCTGTTGGGCAGCCATCCATTTAGGATAGTATACCCCTTGTTTAATCAGGGTGATATATTTCAGCTGTTCCTGCGACTTGGCGATGTAGGTTTCCAACTGCGCGAGGGCCGCACGGATCTGAGGATTCTGGGGAGCCTGTGCGATTGTCTGCTGTAATGCTGCGCGGTCGAACTGACCATCGCGGGTAAACTGCTGAACCACGATCGGGTTCGGGTTTTTACCTTTGATTTGGTCTACCACTTCCGCTTCAGTCACTGCTATACCCAGTTTTTCATATTGGGCCTGCATAATCTGTTCATTCAGAAACTGGTTCCAAACCTGCTCACGGATATATTGACGGGTTTGTTCGTCAATATTACCATTGGGCATCTGCTGGCGTGCGCCTGCTTCGGCATCCTGAATACGGCGCTGGTATTCTCCGAGATCCAGCTCTTCACCGTTTACTTTACCCACAGTGGTAGAACGGCGGGCGAGAGAACTTTTGCCAAAAAAGGCATCCTGCAACAGGAAACTAACAATAGCCAGGCAAATCACTACTACGATCACGACGGCATATTTGTCCCTGATTTTCTGAATTACTGACATATATTATATAGTCTACATTTTTAAGGAAAGCAAAAATAGAATAAAATAACTGTAACTGCAAAAGAGTATTTTTTGCCTCCAAACCCAATACAGTAAAGGATTTGAGGCCTTTCTAACACTTTTGTGGACTGGTTATCATTCACAGGTTTTCCACAGATATCCCCTTTTTTCAAGGTGCTTTTTTTCAAGGTGTTAGTATTTCAAAATACCGGCAGGAACGGGTATTTTCGCAAAACAGTCCACCTGGGAAGCTCAACAGTTTATACACAAATGTGAAAAAGCCATTTTTCACAATCCACAGGAAAATGTGAATAAAACATGGTTATTTTCAACAACACCTCATTTTGGCGTTTTGACTCGTCCGATCGTTTTTTTTCCACAATACCTGTGTAAAACCACCTGTAAAACTGAAAATAAGGTGGGAAAAGGTGCCTTTAGACACCGGTAAAACTAATTTTGTTTTTCTGCCAAAAGTTTACCTCAAAAAAAGCAGTTGTGAATTGTGGATAGTAAAAGCGTTCTTTTAACATTTTTCCAATACCCTCCCGGTAAAAAAGATTTTCACCAACAACGATATCCACGTATGTGGATGAAATAGGTAAAATCCAGCAATGACGGGGAAACAGGGTGTTAATTAGATGTGGAAAGCGTATAAAAAAGGAATAACAACTACATTTGTACAGGTGCTGGAAAATTAATTTCCACATATTCACAGCCCTAATAGTAGTGGGCTTTTCTTTTTAAATAAATAAATAAGTATATAGTTATGATTACTGAAATCGCTGTCGCGAAAAAAAATTTGCAGCATAACGGATTTTTGGATATACCGGTTGACCCAGCTCTGGACCTGTTTGCAGCGATCGAAAATCTGAAAAAGGAAAAAAACGCGATCGTACTGGCGCACTATTACCAGGAGCCTGATATCCAGGATGTGGCCGATTATATCGGAGACAGTCTTGGGCTCAGTCAACAAGCTGCCAAAACGGATGCCGATATTATTGTTTTTGCCGGTGTGCACTTTATGGCGGAAACGGCAAAAATTCTAAGTCCGCAGAAAAAAGTGCTGTTGCCCGACCTGAAAGCGGGGTGTTCTCTGGCCGACAGTGCTCCTCCGGAACTTTTCAAAAAATTCCGTGATAAGTATCCTGATCATATCGTGATTTCGTATATCAACTGTTCAGCAGGTATCAAGGCACTGAGTGATATCATTTGTACTTCTTCCAATGCGGAAAAAATTATCGAAAGTGTTCCGAAGGACCAGCCTATCATTTTTGCGCCTGACCGCAACCTGGGATCTTACCTGATTAAGAAAACCGGTCGTGATATGGTTTTATGGAATGGCGCCTGTATGGTACACGAGATTTTTTCGCTGGAGAAAATCACGAAACTGAAAGCACAGCATCCGAAAGCAAAAATTATTGCACACCCCGAATGTGAGCCGGCAGTGTTGGCGGTGGCTGACTACATTGGTTCCACTACCGGGTTGTTGAAGTTTAGCCAAAAAGACGATGCCCGGGAATATATCGTGGTAACGGAAACCGGAATTCTGCATCAGATGCAAAAGGAAAATCCGGGGAAAACTTTTATTCCTGCTCCGCCTAATAATGCGTGTGCCTGTAACGACTGTCCACACATGAAATTGAATACGCTCGAAAAGCTGTACCTGTGTATGGAATACGAACAGCCGGAAATTACCATGGAAGAAAGTCTTAGAATCGCCGCTAAAAAGCCGATAGAGCGAATGCTGGAGATTAGTGAACGTGCTGGACTTTGATTTAACTATTTGATTTTCAGTATTATTCAAATTTTATTTTTTAGTCAATTAATTATTTGACCATATTCAGAAGCCCCGAGGTTTATATAACCCCGGGGCTTTCCTATTTTAGTCGGAATCATTTAATTCTCAGGCGGTTATGAAGGCTTTGAGAGTGTGATATTTAATTTTGTCCGTCCATTTCCCTGGTTTATTGAACGGAGCTGTCTTAATTTCTCTTTCGTATATGTGCATAAACAGCTAAATCTGCTTTTTGAAGGCGCTGAGATTTTAATTTTTTTTTCCCACCTTGGGTATGCCCGATAAATTTTTTTTTATAAGATTCTCAAAGCCTTATAAGTTTCGCGAGAGTCTTTTATTTGTTTACTTCCTCTAATCCTTTCCGAAATTTTCCGTTATAAAACTGTTGCCCTGTAATTTTTGAAGGCGCTGAGAATTGAATGAAATGTTCAGTAACGGCAAAACCCCGTGATTTCATATTTTATTCAATTCTCAGCGCCTTTATTTTTTACGGACGTTTTTATTTTCTGCATTAGGACGTATTAGCCGTGCCCGGCAAGCTTTGCATACTGGCGTATAAAAATCTTTTTTTCTCCAAACGGAGGCCCTGAGGAGACTACAAGGTGTGATTTTCAGGAGCGCTCTGACAATTAGATATTTGTTTCAGATCAAGGGTTACCCCGGGATTTTGTTTTTCATTGGAACCTCAGCGCATTGCCTGTGGGCTGAGAATAGCTCGGGTATTGGGGGGAGCCTGGCACTGAAAAATATATTCGATTCTCAGCGGCTAAGCAGTGCCTTGAGAATTGAATATATTTTGAGCGATCTAAATTTCTGCGCAGGATGAAAATCCATTGAAATGTCAGGGTGTAGTGAGGCCGCTGAGATTTTAATATTCATGGAGGATTATATGCTCTTTTGAAAAGAAATAGAATATTCGATCCTCAGCGTGTAGTCTAAGCTGTGAGAATTGAATATTTTTTCCAAAAGTGAGGAAGCGGGTATATGGGAGTAACAGAAGCCAGTCTCACGCGCCACACAATGTGGTGAGAATTGAATATTTTTCTGCTTTTGTGACATGACCAACGATCAAACTGTTTTATCGAAATCTCACGGCACAGGAAAGGCGCTGAGAATCTGTTTTATTTGAGTCCGGTGATGGGAAGGGTAGAGGGGAATGTTCTCCAGGCTTAAATAAAGGTCGGAGAATACAGCGGAGAAGAATTTCGTGGGGGGATGCCATTGTTTTAAGCCGGACAGGTTTCTCAGGGCATTCGTAACGCCTTGAATTTTTACTTGAGAGTAAATCGCAGTTTAAAAAGGTTTTTTCGGAAAATTTTTCCTGTTTTCACTATAACAGATGAAGAAAATGTGGAAAACAGCTGTTTTGACGCTGGTTTTAAAAAAATTGACCACGTGATGTGGAAAAGTGCATATTTTTTTGAGTTTCCGGATCCGAATGGAGGAAGAATCCTATGTAAAGTCGGAATTTTGTGGAAAACCGGCTATTTCGAAAATTTTTTTTGTTTTTTCTATTGGAAAATGTGAAAAAGTCTTCGAATTTTTTTCAAAAGATGTAAGTACCGGCGTTTTTTAAAGCGATCTGCATGTTTTTGGAAAATTTTTTTGATTTTTTGCGGAGATTATGTGGAAAAAAGGAAGCTTTTCTCCCTAATTACTTTTTGAAGGTCCTTTTTTGTGGAAAAGGACCTGTATTTTCTAAATTTTTTTTGCTTTTAACCGGATGTTGTGGAAAAGCGGCTTAACAGAAAGGATTTTTGGAGGGAGCGCTTCTAAATTGTGTATAAGGAGTGGCTTTTAGGAGTTAGTTATAGGAAAAATTTTATGAAAGAAGGGTACCTGGGTTATGACAGCGCCAAAATTTTTCTTCTTTTAATGGTAGAAAATAGAAATAGAGGGGATGTTTCCACATCCAGGGCAATTTTTGAAAATTTTTTTTGTTTAAGGGGAAGATAAATAATCAAGGGAAGGGGAGAGAAGAGAAGAAAGGGGGAAACGAGTAGAGGAATTATATTTCCTCTACCCAAATATGATCAGCTTCTGTTTTTCTGAGCGACAGATTATAGCCTGCCACCATGATTGAAATGGGATCACCAAGGGGGGCGATTTTTTCAATCTTAACGGTTTCGCCTGGTACGCAGCCCATCTCCATTAACTTAATATGTAGATCGTCTTTTTCAAATTCTATGATTACTGCGCTTTTACCTGTTGCCAGGGAAGATAATTTCATTATGCCTTTTTTCATACCTACGTATTAATCTGTTTAAACTAAGTTTTGGCAACGGGGGTATTGCTACGATGAATGACAGGGCAAAGGTACCTCCGAGCACGGAATATGCAAAAAGAATCCGGCATTCAATCCAAAATTTCACTTTACTTTTACACCACTTTATTTAATTCGATACATCAATGGCAATTCAGTTTACAGCGCATGAGGTAAAAGTGGACCTGAAAGAAAAAACAAAGTTGAAAACCTTTTTAAAGGATTTATTTGCCGGTGAAGGGCAGGGATTAAAAAACCTGCATTACATTTTTTGTTCTGATGCGTATTTATTGGAAATCAACAAACAGTTTTTGCAACACGACACATACACTGACATCGTCACTTTTGAGATGGGCGAAGATCCTGACGTTACGGAAGGTGAAATTTACATTAGCATTGACAGAGTGAAGGAAAATGCGGAAAAATTTAAGGCATCTATAAACCAGGAGCTGCATAGGGTAATTTTTCATGGTGCTTTACATTTGTGTGGGTTTAAGGATAAAAGTAAAGCAGAAAATGAGCTGATGCACCAAAAGGAAGATGAATATCTTATTAAATATTTCGGTGCGTTGGAATAATTAAAATGTTTCACGTGGAACATTTTAATTAGACGAATTTTGAATGTTCCACGTGGAACATTTTTGCATTTTAAAAGAAACGGTTGACCGCACATTTAGTCTGAGCAAATTTTTATTATTTAAAGCTTTCTGCAGGGGCCGGTTAGGATTCATAACCAATAAGGAAATATGCTTATGAATTTCCTGTCAAACAGACCATAAAAAGGGGGGCAGAAGTCATACACAAGGTTTCCTATCGATGTACCCACGAAGGAAGGCTATTAAGGCTCCAACATAGGCTGCTTTAAGATGCCCGCGGTAAGTAAGTTAATTTCACATCAGAACAGACAGTATATCGTTTATTAGGGGAGATGAAAATTTCTATCGGATCTCTCTTGCCGTTGAGAATTTTACCAGAGAATATATAGCTGGGTTATAACCACTGTTTCCTATTTTAAAATCACTGTGTTCTCCTGGGAGCGCTGCCTGTTACCGACAGGAGTTGCCTGTCTGAAGATTTTGCTTTGGGCAGTTTAAAGGAGAATAATAGCTCTTTGCCGCTTCCTTTGGAATATGTTGAAACGGAAGGTTTATACCTTCCACAATCCACCCGTTGAACCTGGTGCTATATCTCTGTACCTGATACATTCTCTTAGATACTTTCTGATTCTCTGGCCTGATTTAGAAAGTTTCGGCATATTGCCACATTCTTCTTTCTTTGAAACGCAGTTTCTACTGAATACCACTCCATCGGGTAACAGATGAAATGATGCCGGTATTAGCTATTTTAAGCCCTTCTACGCCCTTTTACAGCATATAGGGGTACTGAGGGGAATGTTTACCGCTGAGCGCCTGAAACAGCGGCATAACGCTGTTTTTACAGCATTCTTGAAAGAAGGCGTTTTCATCCTTGAATAACAAAGTAAATCCTTGAACTAAGAAAGTAAATGAAGAGCGAAGTTGTTCCCGGGAGGTTACCTTCGTTTTTACCCCGGGTATTCTCATGTTATCTTAAAAGCCAGCCTGTGATATTGCCATGGGTATTACCGTCTTTGGGGATAACTGTATCTTAGCCCAACCTTCTTAATGCTTCTCCATAGATGCTGTATTGCTTCCTTCCCACGAGGAGCGGTTTGTTATTGCGGCCCCGTTTGACGGGGAGAATTTTTGTCTGATATTCCTCATGGCTTTTCTTTTGGTGATTTTAAATATTCTTCTGATGATGCTAATGCAATGGAAAAGTCGTAGCACCCGCAAAGCGCGAGGTTGCCGGTATTCTGAACAACTTCGAATTCAGGAAAGGAGCCTGTTAGGAGAAGTTGCGTTGCCCGTTTTTGGGATGATAATGACGGTGATTCAGTAACCTGGAGGGTATCCGGATTCAGAGAAATAATCTGTAAGTAAAAGTTGGAAAGTTGTAGGGGGGGATAGTACTTCAGAAAACCGGTATTTCTCCAAAGTTGGAGAGGGGTTAACTGGGGATAATACATGAGTGTTTCCCAATGAATGGATCATATGAACCTGGAGGTATCCGGATTCAGAGAAATGATCTGCTAGTAAAGTTAGCAAGTCGCAGGGGATGATAGTACTTCAGAAACCGGTATTTCTCCAAAGTTGGAGAGGGGTTAACTGGGGATTATACATGAGTGTTTCCCAATGAATGGATCACATGAGTCTGGAGGGTATCCGGATTCAGAGAATCTGTAAGTAGAAGTTGGAAAGTTGCAGGGGATGATAGTACTTCAGAAACCGGTATTTCTCCAAAGTTGGAGAGGGGTTAACCGGGATTATACATGAGTGTTTCCCAATGGTTGGATTTCATGAGCCTGGAGGTCTCCTAATTTAGAGAAGGCGTTGTCAGGAAGATATAAAAGTGGCCCGGATGTTTTGGGGTGATAGTTCTTCAGAAACCGGGGATGTCCCTGAAGTTGGAGAAGAACGTTAGGGAGAATTAACAAGTAACATCCATGTTTAGGATAATAGTGCCTCGTGAACCACATATCTCAATGAAGGATATAGGTGATATAGTTTTGCGAATGAGTATTTAAATCAGGGTGTTTTCGATTTTTGCAGATCTCCGGATTCAGGAAAATGGCAAATGTACTATTTAATGCAGGGGAGAGACCCAATGCCTCAGGTTTACTATATTTCCGGAGGATTGTTCCCATTCAGCATTGAAACGACAGCGAATGTGCCGGGTGTAAAGCATGGTTTGGAGGGAGATACGTCGGGATGAAGTCTTCTGAAGGTTTTTAGGCGTTCCGATTTGTGAAAAGGTAAACCTGCAGATTGGGTCTTGGACATAGGATGAGTGTTTTCAGGATGCCTAAAGGAACAGCAAGATTACTAGATCTTGCCGATTTGTCAATTAGGAGTAAATCGCCGAATGTTCCACGTGGAACATTCCACTTAATCTCTGCAATGTGCTGTCTTCTCCGTAATTTTGCACTTTCTTTTAATTATTATGTTTCCATCATACGATATCATTGTGGTAGGCGCCGGCCATGCGGGGTGTGAAGCCGCCGCTGCTGCTGCCAATATGGGCTCCAAAGTTTTACTGGTGACCATGAACATGCAAACCATCGCGCAGATGAGTTGCAACCCTGCTATGGGGGGAATCGCCAAAGGGCAGATTGTAAGAGAAATTGATGCGCTCGGCGGTTTTTCCGGGATTGTTACAGACCAATCCCTCATCCAGTTCAGGATGCTTAACCGCTCTAAAGGACCAGCCATGTGGAGCCCCCGTGCACAGAGCGACCGTATGCTTTTTGCTGCAAAATGGCGGGAGGCCCTGGAAAAAACACCGAACGTGGACTTCTACCAGGACATGGTAAAAGGCCTCCTCGTAAAAGATGGTCGCTGCTATGGGGTGATAACCGGCCTGGGACATGAAATCAAAGCGAAAGCAGTCGTCCTCACTAATGGTACTTTCCTCAACGGCGTAATTCACATCGGCGACAAACAATTTGGCGGAGGCCGCGTTGCTGAAAAAGCGGCGACGGGCATCACGGAACAACTCGTGTCCCTGGGCTTCGAAAGCGATCGCCTGAAAACAGGAACACCTCCCCGTATCGATGGCAGAAGCCTGGACTATTCCAGAATGGAGGAACAACTGGGAGATGAAGACATCGTCGGATTCTCTTATCTCGATGTAGAAAAAATAAAACCAGCGCAACAAAGAAGCTGCTGGATCACCTATACCAGCGACGCCGTACACGAAATGCTGCGCACCGGATTTGACAGATCTCCCATGTTCCAGGGCCGTATCCAGGGCACAGGCCCCCGTTACTGCCCCAGCATCGAAGACAAAATCAACCGCTTCGCAGAACGGGAAAGACATCAACTGTTCGTAGAACCGGAAGGCTTCGATACCGTGGAAATATACGTGAACGGATTCTCTACCTCCCTGCCGGAAGATGTGCAAATGAAAGCGCTCCGCCTGGTACCAGGTTTTGAAAACTGCCGCATGTTCCGCCCGGGTTATGCCATCGAATATGACTTCTTCCCACCTACACAACTACAGTTCTCCCTGGAAACAAAACAGGTGCAGAACCTCTTCTTTGCCGGCCAGATCAATGGCACCACCGGATACGAAGAAGCCGCATGCCAGGGGCTGATGGCTGGCATTAACGCACACCTGAAAGCCACAGAACAGGATCCGTTTATTCTGAAAAGAAGCGAAGCTTATATCGGTGTGCTGATCGACGACCTGATCAATAAAGGAACGGAAGAACCTTACCGCATGTTTACTTCCCGGGCCGAATTCCGGACACTGCTCCGCCAGGATAACGCAGACCTGCGCCTTACCGAAAGAAGCTATAAACTGGGCCTCGCCAAGGAAGACAGAATGGCTAAAGTGCAACAGAAAAAAGAACAGGTGGAAAAGGTGAAGACCATCCTGAAAGAATTGTCGATAGAGCCGGAAGAAATCGGTGCCCTGCTGGAATCCAAATCTTCCGCCGGCCTCACCCAAAAACAACGGGCCCACCAGATATTACTTCGCCCGAACCTGGACATCTTCTCTATGAAGACAGCTGTTCCTAAAATAGAACAGGCACTGGCCGGCTTCGGAAAAGAAGTATTGGAACAGGCGGAAATCCAGATCAAATACGATGTATATATTGAGAAGGAAAATGAACTGGTGAAAAAAATGAGCCAGCTCGAAGACCTGATCATCCCGGAAAACTTTGATTACAGTAAACTGGTTTCCCTTTCTACCGAAGCCAAACAGAAGTTTACCAAAATCCGTCCGCATACCCTGGGACAAGCGAGCAGAATCAGCGGCGTTAACCCCAGCGATGTACAAATCCTGATGGTATATATGGGAAGATAATTTCCATCAAACGTATAAAAACAAAAAGGAGTATCGCTCAGATACTCCTTTTTGTTTTTATAAAAGACGACTATTGGGACCGGAACAGGTCCAAACATACCAGCCCAAAATTTCAGCAGGAAAGTTCCGTTATAGTCATGAAAAATTTTCAGTCGGGATAGACGCAAAAAAATGAAGGAATATTAATCCTTCAAAATTTCAGCAATAATTTTCCGCCGGTTTTTAACATCCGGAAAAAGAACCAGCGCAAAACCTAAAGCGCACGGATGACCGCTTTTTCTATGAAAATGAAAAATTTTGGGTAAAAAATCAAAAAATCGACCTTCAGAAATGGGGTAAATTTGGCAAAACGCGTTGGGATTGATATTAGTCATTCAAAAAAGAGACAGGCGCGAAAATGGGCTTAAAAATGCCCAAAAAAAGAGAGGGATTTTTTTAGAGAGAAAAGCAACCAATTTTACATCGCCTTCGTATGCATAGGACATCAACCAACTGTTTTTCGGGGAACGGACCCAAAAAATTCAGGGGACGACCACAGTTTGGTTTTTTTAGCTAAAGACAGGTAACGATCATTTGTGGAAGACCTGAATCAAATTCATACAATCATATCAGGTTGCTGTGATAAGAATCGCAGCAGCCAGGAATTGCTATACCGTAAATTTTTTGGGTATGCACTGAGTATTTGTATGCGTTATGCACCGAACAGGGAAGAAGCGATCGAAATAATGAATGATGGTTTTCTGAAAGTTTTTCAGCGTATCTCTACCTTTGACACCAATCGCCCGTTTAAAGCCTGGCTGAGCAAAATTATGGTCAATACCGCCATCGATTTTTTACGCAGCAAAAAGAAACTGGTATTTACAGACCAGGCAGAACAATATCACGAATTGGGAAAGGAAGATAATGTGGTGGAAAAACTGTCGTACGATGAACTGCTGATGCATGTGCAATCCCTGTCACCAGCCTATCGGACTGTATTTAATCTCTATGTTATGGAAGGTTATCAGCATCATGAAATTGCTGTGCTGCTGGGGATTTCTCAAGGCACCTCCAAATCCAATCTGTTTAAAGCAAAAAAAATACTACGGGAAAAAATTCTTATCGCTGCAGGTAAAGGCACTGCCGCCAATGCCGCTGTTAACTTTGTTGTGCATAAAAATGAGTGAAGATTTCGAAAATAGTATCCGCAACAAGCTAAACGAAGCTGACCATCCATTTGACCCACAGGCGTGGGACAAAATGGAAGCGCTGCTGGATGGAAATAAAGGCCGCAAGCCTGTATTCATCTGGTGGTGGGCCGCTGCTGCCGTGCTGTTGCTGGCGCTAAGCGTATGGTGGTTTATGCCGGATACAGGCAGCACAAAACAACCGGAACCCATAACAAACGCTCATCATCTCCCGGGAGAAAATCTCCCTGAAAAAAATACCGGTCATTTCCCTGAAAAGAAGGAAAACCAGGGAAAAATACCGGGAAAACAACAACAAACGCCGGTTGTATCCCCCGCTATAACTAACCGGCAATCCAATACAGTTAAAAAAGAAACTTCGGCAACTGCTTCCTACACCGTAGCAGCGAATAACAACAATAATACACAACGCCCGCCGGATAAAGGAACTACCCGGCTGGTACCGGATCAGCAAGCCCCTGTATTACCATTATCCGGTGAAAAAAAAGAAGATAACGATAATGGATATACGAAAATAAATGTAGATAACATCAACGACTATACGAAAATAGATACGACCGCTGTCAATGATGATTATAGAACGGTATCAGTTGCTTTAAAAGACAGCACACTAACGGCCGTAAAGCGTAAAACAAAAAAATGGTATGCAGGCCTTGTACTGGGGCCCGACCTGACAGTGGCGCCCTCTTTTAAATACGGTAACATCGGCTTTAATGCAGGCGTACTGGTGCACTATTATTTCAACCCTCATCTCTTCGTGACAACAGGAGCCGTGTACAGCAAAAAAATATATGGCGCCGCACCGGAAGACTATCGCACCGGGAGCACCAGCACCCCTTATGGCACCCTTGAAAAAGTAAACGCGGACTGTGACGTGCTGGATGTGCCCATCAATATGAACTATACTTTCCTCTCGGTAAAAAAGAATAAAGTCAGCGCCACCCTGGGTTTCTCCAACTACTTTATGCTGAGAGAAAAATACCGGTACCTGTATGAATACGGTCCACCGAAAGAAAGAACCGTCACCAACGAAAACCAGCATTATCTCTCTATCATCAATGCCGGTATCCTCTATCAACGTCCGGCAGGCCGCGGCCTGCTTCTGGGAGTACAACCCTATGTCAAAATTCCGCTGAATGGGGTGGGATATGGACAGGTAAAACTGTACTCCGCCGGGATGACAGTACACCTGACTTTTACCGGCAGAAAGCCGTGATAACGGCAAAGCAGCTTCCGTTCAGTATAACCGGCTAAAACAATCGGTTTTTTCCGTTGTTATCATGGTAGATGGCACGTCATTTTCTGCGTGTCATCGTACCAAAAAATCTTTTTTATGACAAACAAACATGACGATAAAAAGAAGAAAAAAACGGGGGAGGAAGAACAGGAATTTCCGGGATATCCGGAGTATCCGGCCAGCGAAGATATCATGAACAGGGAAAATCGTGGCAATGAGGTGGACCTGAATATGGACGATGTGACCCGCTCGTTCCGGCATAACAGTGAGTTGCCCGAAGAAAAGCAGAAAAGCCCTAAACGCAGCGATGAACAGGAAGAAACCTGGCGCCAGGACAAAACAGGCGATGACCTGGACATACCAGGAGCAGAACTGGATGACGAGGAGGAAGCAATCGGGGAAGAAGATGAAGAAAACAACCTGTACAGCCTCGGCGGCGATCGCCACCAGGACCTGGAGGAAGACAACGGTGAATTTCTCGATGAGGATGAGGACGATAAATATTAAGCGGTTACAGTAAAGGCGTCAGCAGCCTGCAGACAGAGTCCATAAACCGTTTGAAGATATTTCTTTTGTTCCAGCGGGTTTCCTGTACAGGTAAAGAATACAGCAGATCTTCATCAAATGCGCGGTCCAGTTTGGCAGCCACTTCCTTATCATACACCAACACGCCGATTTCACAATTCAGAAAAAAGCTGCGATTGTCAAAATTGACAGAACTCACCCAGGCCAGGTTATCATCTACGACCATGGTTTTGGCGTGAATAAATCCCCTCGTGTAAAAAAATACCTTCACACCTGCTGCCAGTAAGGGCTTCATATAGGAGAGGGCCGCATGTTGCACAATAAAGGAATCGCCTTTCAACGGTAGCAGCAGCTGTACATCTTTTCCCGCTAAAGCCGCCATCTGTAAGGCTGTCAGCAATTCTTCCGTAGGTACAAAATAGGGATTGGTGATCCTGATCCGCCTTTTGGCCACGTTGATGGCCATAAGAATAGAACTCATCGTCATAGGCCATTCTGAGTCCGGCCCGCTGGCGACGATGTCGGTAAAACAAGTGCCTGTGAGCGGGAGAGAACGGCCGAAGAATGGCGCTTCAAAAGGAAACACTTCTTTGCTGCAATAACGGTAACTCATGAGGAACTGCAGCTGGAGCAGGTTTACGGCATCTCCCTCAATTTTAAGATGCGTATCACGCCAGAAAAGATCGTGCTTGCCATTATTGATATAACGGTCGTCGAGATTGATGCCTCCCACAAATCCCACCGTGCCGTCTATCACGATGATTTTCCGGTGATTCCGGTAGTTGGCATTGCGGTACAAACCCACCAGCACAGGAGAGAATGTATATACGCTGGCGCCATTCTCCTTCAGTATCTTAGGTATCTTTTTGATCCGGTCGCTGCCCATATCATCGTAGACAAAGCGGACCTGCACGCCCTGGTTCAGTTTTTCCACCAGTATTTGTGTCACTTCATTGCCCACATCGTCTGCCGCGATCATGTAATACTCAATATGGATATGGTGTTTGGCAGCCCGCAGTGCGGCCATTACCTCCGGGAATTTTTCTTCTCCGTTGATCAGCAGTTTGACCCGGTTGTTTTTGGTGAGAATAGACTGCCGTGTGTTAAGCAGCATGGCCGACAGTTCCTGTTTGGTGCCCACCGCCTGCCGCAATTCCAGTTGCATGTGTTCTATTTCCGACCGCTGCGATTGCCAGTATTTAGCAAATAACACCTCATCTTTACTGCCTTTGAGGGTGAACCGCCTTTTTTTACGCAGGTCTCTTCCCAGGTAATAGTATACGATCAGGCCAACGATCGGTATAAATACCAGCAGCATAATATAGGCCATAGCCTTTACCGGGTTCCGGTTTTCCAGGAGTATGGAGAAGATGACGCCGGCAAATGTCAGGATTAACAGCACCGTGCTGCTTATTTTAACATACAGGTGCCAGTCGGAGCCAGTCAGATAGTTAATGAGCGTGTGCACTCTCTTGATACGGTTTTAGTATTTAACGCCGGGCCTGTTAAAAAGTTAAACCCGTTTACACCATGAAGATAACAAAACCGCCATTTATATTATTTTATCCGATGTTAACCGGATACTGTCCGGGATGATCTTTCCGTTATGAATTGCGCGGACAATGGTATAATTTGTTTGCCACACATCCACGAATTTATGAAAACGATACTGATCAAAGGGGCGCTGGCCGCGGCATGTTTATGCGCGTATGACGGTTACGCCCAAACGCCCGATCGCTGGCAGATAACGCCCGGCGGCAGCATTATCTGGAACATTAACGGTCATATCCCTCATGCTGACCATATCGAAATGGCTGGTAAAAAGGTCGCCCTCTGGCTGCAATACGGGGTAGACAGCAGTGGGGCCAGCGCCATCACACGGACGATCGTGTTTCCTACGTACCGCCTGGTGCCCAACAAGACGGAGACTGCCATGATGTATACTATTTCCGATAATATGCTGCCCCGCTTTTTTATCAACAACAAGCTGTGGAAGCCGGACGTGTACAACGGCGGGCCGGTAAAGGCGCTGCCGGAGAAAGTGCGTAGCATACAACACAAGGGGATCACCACCGTCACCAGTGTATTGGGAAATGACCACCGGATAGAATTAAAAAGGACTTTCTTTCCATCTGATAACCAGCCACTGGTACTGGAGCAGTTTGTATTCATTAATCATGGCACACAGCCCGTGCCCATTGAGATGGAAGCCATGCAACTGGAACGCATGCCGGCAGAAAGCCGTAGTGCGAACGGACCGCTTTATTTTACCGTGGAAACAGCCGGTGCAGGCAGGCAACAGGTAGCTGCCGGCGATTCTGTCCGTTTTGTGGTAGGGTACAGTGCCCGCCGTGGTACCGAACCCCGGCCGCAGATCAACGCTGATGCGGAGATGGCAGGCCGCCGGCAACGGATCGCCGGTATCTTGTCATTGCTGCAGCTGGAAACACCGGATACCCTTTTGAACACCGCTTTTGCTTTTGCTAAGATCAGGGCCACCGAAAGTATTTATCTCACGAAAGGAGGGTACCTGCACGGACCTGGCGGATTGCGTTATTATGCTGCGATCTGGGCCAATGATCAGGCGGAATATGTAAACCCCTTCTTCGGCTTCCTGGGCGACAGCATAGCGCTTAATTCCGCGATGAACAGCTATCGCTGGTTTGCGAAGTACATGAACCCGGATTATAAACCCATTCCCAGCTCCATCGTAGCAGAGGGCGACGGTACCTGGCATGGCGCCGGGGACCGGGGAGACATGGCCATGATCGCCTATGGCGCCAGCCGCTATGCCCTCGCTGCCGGCAACGCCGATTCTGCCCGCGTACTGTGGCCCCTGATAGAATGGAGCCTGGAATACCTGCGCCGGCAGGTGAACGAAAACGGCGTAGTGCATTCCGACAGCGATGAACTGGAAGGCCGTTTCCCGGCGGGGAACGCTAACCTCAATACCAGCGCCCTCTATTACGATGCGCTCCGCTCCGCTGTGCTGCTGGCGAAACAATTAAAGGTGCCGGCGCGGGACTATGCGCAACGCGCTGCCGAGCTGCGGAAAAACATTGACCGGTTCTTCGGCGCTACCGTGGAAGGCTTTGATACCTATCGCTATTACGGGGAAAACAAAGTATTGCGTGCCTGGATCGCAACACCGCTGACAACCGGCCTGTTTGAAAGGAAAGCGGGCACAATTGCCGCCCTGTTTTCCCCGAAGCTGTGGACGGAAGACGGCCTCGCGTCCCAGTCCGGCGATCGCACGTTTTGGGACCGCTCTACGTTGTATGCCCTACGGGGTGTGTTTGCTGCCGGCGAAACAGCCAGGGCGATGGATAAACTGGAATATTACTCCCGCCGCCGGCTGCTGGGCGAACATGTGCCTTATCCGGTAGAAGCTTACCCGGAAGGCAACCAGCGGCACCTCTCTGCAGAAAGTGGCCTGTATTGCCGTATTTTCACGGAAGGTATGTTTGGTATGCGGCCAACGGGATTTAACAGTTTTGACTGTACGCCACGGCTGCCGGAAGGCTGGGACCATATGGCATTGCGCAACATTCACGCCTTCGGTAGAAAATTTGATGTCGAAGTAAAAAGAAAAGACAAAGGAAGATTATTGGTGATGGCTAACGGAAAAGAATACACGATAAAAGAAGGGACAACTTTACCCATTGTACTGAAATAAAAAACGGGCCGGAACTATCCGGCCCGTTTGCATTACTCTGCTATTACCTCCAGTATATTGCTGCTCAGCGGTTTTACCCTGCCGGGTGTTAGACTGATACCTGTATTCATAAGGAAATCTCCGCTGTATACCTGGTTGCCGAAAGCTGACCTGGTTCCGGGAAAAAGGTTGGTCTCACTGACACGGTAGTTCTTGCTAGGGTCCAGTCCCTGTAGCTTCACCACCGGGAAAACATCCACCCGGCGGGTATTCATGAGATAATGAAATACTACAGCTTTTTGTTTGTCAGCGCTTGTATATTGAAATACTGCACGAGGCTGCCCGTAGGGAGAAACAAGACGATAGAGGTCGCCATACCAAACGATGTCACGTAAACGGTTATACGTAACTACGGCATCGTGACTGAATTGCAGTTCCTGTGGTGTGAAATCGTCTACTTTGATATCATAACCCAATTTACCCATCATGGCCACATCCGTACGGAACTTCAGGGATTGTTTGCCCATGTTGGTCACATGTGCCGCCATGGTGTTGGCCGGGAAGAAATGGGAGTACCCGTATTGAATGTAAATCCTGTCGAGCGGATCGGTGTTATCACTGGGCCAGAATTCCGTAAAGTATTTCATGGCGCCGTAATCCGTACGGCCACCGCCACCGGAGCACAACATAATGGGAAGATGCGGGTATTTGGCGCGCACTCTTTCCAGCACTTTATAAAGGCTGCGGGTATAGTCAATAAAAAGATGGGATTGTTTTCCCTTCAGGTAAGGGGAGTAAGAATTGGTCATCATCCGGTTGCAGTCCCATTTGATGTAGGCGATACCAGGGTTTTCACGCATTGTTTTATCCACGATATCAAATACAAAATCCTGTACGGCAGGATTGACCAGGTCCAGCACCAGCTGGTTGCGATAGTAGTGCTCTTCACGATTGGGAAGACGCAGTATCCAATCAGGATGTTTGGTGTACAGCTCACTTTTGGGGTTAACCATCTCCGGTTCCAGCCAGATGCCGAATTTCACGCCCTGTTTTTCCGCTTCTTTTACCAGGTAGCCCAGGCCATGGGGAAGTTTATCTTTATTGGTGTCCCAGTCGCCGAGGCCGGCGTTGTCCGCATCGCGGGGATATTTATTGGCAAACCATCCGTCGTCCAGCAGGAAGAGGTCTGTTCCGAGTTTGGCTGCGCCGCTGAACAGGCTGGTGAGTTTAGTCTCGTCGAAGTGCATGCCGGTGGCTTCCCAGTTGTTCAGCAAGGTGAGTCGCGGCGTGTGTCCGTCGAGGATACCGTAGTTTACCGCCCAATGCTGAAAATTGCGGCTGGTTTGGCCTTTGCCATGGTCGGACCAGGTGAAGAGGAAAGCGGGCGTAGTAAATACTTCATTGGGCTGCAGCGTGTAGTCGCTGGCGTAAGGGTTGATGCCTGCGCTCACGTGCAGGGCGTTTTTTTCGTCCACTTCAAAGCCAAAACGGAAGTTGCCGGTCCAGGCCAGCGTGCCGGCCAGCACTTCGCCGGTGTTTTCATTGGCGGCGCCGTTGAGGGAAAGCAGGAACATGGGCGACTGGTACATATTGGCACGTACACCCAGTTTGCTGTCCAGTATTTTATTGCCTTTGGTCAGTTTTTCTTCCACCATGTTAGCTTCTTTGGCCCAGTCGCCATGGAACTGGGTCAGCCAGTAACGGGCAGCATTAAAATGCAGCATGGAAGAAGCATAGGCGGTCATTAACACAGGTTGTTTTTCCGTGTGCCTGATTTCTGTCCACGCCTTGATCATATCTTCCTGGAAGAAGGTCTCAAAATGCAGGGTAACGGTTACCGGATATACGGGGTCCTTGAGTATGATATCCGTAGTGGAGACATTATTATCTTTTTTGTCAGTCCGGGAAGAGACGTATTTGAGCTCCAGTGAGGGATTACCGTCGTTATGCACGATCCGTATGGCGGGGTCCAGCAGGCTTTCCATACCGGCGGTAGTATAGGCTTCCTGGGTGTTCCGGGCGGCGGTGTCGGCTTCAGCAGGCTGCAATGCCCGTCCGAAGTATTGCTGTACCAGCCGGCCCTGGGGATTGACGTTATAAACCAGGCTGATATTCCTGGTGGCAAGCCGTATCTGTTGACGCTGCGCGAAAACGCTATGGGAGAGCAGCAGCAGCCCTATGCAGAGCAATTTTTTCATGTGTTATTTTTTAACGCGGAGGAATAAGCGTACAAAATACAAATATTGATCAGAAAAGCTGATGATAATTTACCGGAAAGCGGTTGTTTTGTGCAGTTGCGAACGAATACGTGCGGATAAGTGCGGGGATGGCCTGCAAACTGGCGGTCACCACGCCGGTGAAAAGTTTAAAAACAGAATAATCCGTAGTTTGGGGAGGATTTAAAACGACTCTCCATGACGCCGCAGATCATCATTGTACTGGTACTGACAGCCGTTATCAACCTGATTGTAACCTTATCTTTTGCTGTAAGGACCGTTGGGGTAACGACCGGCAGGATAGCGATTACTTTCTCTCTTTTTAATATACTGGTGCTGGTATCCCGTACCGCCAATACTTTCCAGGCGCCGCTGCTGGCCAAAACGGTGGAGGAGGAGTTAAAGCGGCAGGTGACGGGCAACGAAGGACTTTTCCGGCTTATTATTTTATCCTGTACGATTGGTTCGGTGATCGGTGCGGCGCTGATACCTTCTTTTCAGCGGATGTTGTCAAAGGCCGTAGAACATTTTAGTGTGCACCGTTCTGTTCCCCGGCTCTTCTATCTTGGCTTTTCGGGATCAGGGATGCAGTTTATCAAAGAGAACCTGAGGATGCCTTCCAGGGGAAGTATTACAGGATTACATCCAGTGAAGGGGTTTCCGAGAAAGATGTTTTTGTTTAACCTGGTTGCCACGGCTATTATGACCATCAGTGTGCTCTGCTGTGTATATGCTGCGTACCTGAATCCTGACTACAGGACCACTGCCAGCAATTTATCCGGCGTTATCAATGGCGTAGCGACGTTGCTGATGGTGCTTTTTATAGATCCGCACTCTTCCGTGCTAACGGATGATGTGGTATTGGGAAAAGTGAGTGTCAGTTATTTCCGGCAGTATATCACCTATATGGTGATTGCCCGTGTAGCGGGCACTTTATTGGCCCAGCTGCTGCTGTTGCCGGGGGCCATGCTGATAGCAAAACTGGCGGAATACGTGTGATTTTTTTCTTTGAACGTTAAGAACTGATTAACATTTCAATAAAAAAAAATGCTTTTTTTTGAAGCATGTTTTTTAACCCCCAACCACTTTTTGTTATTGTTGGTTATCCTAACGTTGGTAAACGAAAGGTATTGCAGGAGATCTTTGCCCGAAAGAATTTTTTTCCGCTGAAAGACCCTTTTATACCCGTTGCGTTTCCGGAAAATAAGTTTGTAGTGATCAACAGGACCAATCATCGTGGTGCATCTGATACGTTATGCACACATCTCAGTCACGTAATGAGTAAGCATATTTTTTCTTCTGCGGCTTTTATGCTGATGTTAAGCTTTATCCTGGATGGAGGCCGGCGGGATGCGCGGCGGGTCGTGCAGTACCTGGAGGCGTCCGGGTGCCTGGTGCATTACCTGGTGCTGGCGGGTAGCTGGGAGGATAAACGGGTGCTGACCGAGGAGGCGCTGGAACCCTTACTGGCAGCCATCGGGAACGGACGTATACATTACTTTGACCGGTTGGTGACCCGTTCGCCGCTGCGTTTTCAGCAGCGAACGGAGGAGGTGACCACGGTGATCAGGAGCGTGCTGGCCGGGAGCCACCGGTAAGCGTTTTTCCGGTTGTTAGCAGCGGTTGCATGAGCGCCACCCGGAACGGGGAATGTTCGAGAGCAATGAGGTCTTCCGTACTGCCAAGTACCTGGTCTATCAGGCCAAAAGCCTGTGCTTCGACAGCATTCATGAAGTGGTCGTTTTCGAAGGCGGTTGCTATCTCTTCTGTACTTCTGCCGGCATGTTGGGCAAGCAGGTAGAAGAGCTGACTTTGCAGCCGTTCCTGTTCGCGGTAGGCGATGCGCACATCTTCGGTGTAGCCTTTGGCGCCGCCGGCGGCTGGATGCATGTGTATTGTGGCATGGGGGAGGGCGTACCGCTGTCCCTTTGCACCGGCAGTAAGGATGGCGGTAGACATGCTGCCGGTGAAGCCCATGGACATGGTGGATACAGGCGACTTCAGCATTTTCATGGTGTCGTAGATAGCGAGGCCTGAATAAATAGCGCCGCCGGGACTGTTGATATACATGCTGATAGGCTGGTGCCCGATACTGTCGAGGTACAGCAGCTGAGCTACGATCAGGTTGGCCACCTGGTCGTCGATGGCTGTACCGAGAAAAATGATGCGCTCTTTCAGGAGCAGGCTGTATATGTCAAAGGCATTGCGGCCATCGCCGTCAATGACGGTAGGAATCAAAAAAGCCATATGTAAAAGGATTATTGGAAGATGGAAGTGATTTTCTGACGGTATGTTTCGTCGGTCATCAGCTGCTGATACAGATCGTCCAGCTGCTGGCGCCTGTTGCGGCGTGCCAGCCAACGTACGAGCTGTATTATTTTCCGCTGATAACTAACTTTTGCAGCCAGTTCAGGAGAGGTCAGTTCGCAGGCCTCAAACACCCGTTGATCAGCGGTATCCTGCTGCTGTTCGAGGTATTGTTCGATATCCCTGATTTCACAAAGCTGCTTCCTCATGTTGTGTTTGTTTTACCTGTTCCCTGATTTTTTCGAGGCATTTGTATTTCTGCACGGTAGCCACATGTTGCGTTTTGTATTGCAGCGTCCGGGCTATCTCAGACATCGGCAGTCTGTCATAGTAAAACGCCTGTAGTAGCTGCAGGCATTTTCTGCCGGCGTTTTTCAGGTAGGTGATCACCGGATGGGCAACTGGCGGCGGATCGTAAAAGTCAGCCGGAATAACATCATCACCTTCAGCCGAATGAAAGGCTACATATTGGCGGTCGTCTTTCAGGCGGCGCAGGCAAAGTATCCGGGCGATGCCCATGATATAAGCCTGGTCTGAAACAATGAAAGAGGTGTTTTGTTGTTTTTTCTCCAGGTAGATGATCACCGCATCATGAAAAATATCTTTGGCAGTATCCAGGTCACCACCCATACGGTGTACCATCCTTGCCACTTTAGGAAGGGTATCCCGGTATACCGACTCAAAAATGGGATCGTTATGCATGGTCATACAATCTTCGTTTACAGAGTAGTGTCGAGAATCGCGGAAATATCACCCTGAAAATAAAAAAAACAAGGATGATTCGGAAGGGATCATGTATGTTGCACTAAGTTGTTGTTAACGAACGAGCCATATATGAGAAGCCTTATTATATTCCTTCTTTGCCTGACAGTACAGTGCGCTTTAGCGCAAACGCGCCAGGAGGCGGGCAATGCCATGCCGCGATCTTCAGGGGCCACGGGAAAAAGCAGGGGAACGGAGGGCCGCAAGTCGACCGGGACAACCACCGGCGTGCCACCTTATCGTACGGGTAACACCGCCCCGGCTGTTCCGGACCAGTGGGCCGGCAGCTGGAAAGTGGATTACAAACCCTGGCCGCACATTCCTGCGGTGACCATGCAGTTGCAGATAGGCTTGCCGAGGCAAAACATGCTGTATCCTGCGCTGTTATCGCTGAATTACGGATCGTTTCACGGAGAGTACTACCTGTTACTGGTCCGGAAAAATGAGCAGCAACTGGGCATCGGCAGAGGGAAGTATCCCGTGAAGGAAACTCCCTTCAAGCTGGGGATCTGGATGTTATACCTCAACGGCACCTTCAATTATTCCCGGAAAGGCAATGATATGCCGGTGATGGACATACAACGAATGTGGATAAAAGACTTCGGTATTTTCATGAAAGGCCTCTACGACGATGATGAAATTTTCGTCAGCACCAAAGTCACCCTGCGGGACATGCTGTACCGCAATCCCATACAGCTGAAAAAAATCAGCCATCAGCCATGGGCGGCGCCGGCGGCACAGAAAATGGTAGATCCGGACAGGGACTCCATCTACCTCGGATTATATGATCGTATAGACGTGTACGATAGTACGGGACAGCTGACCATTGTAGATGAAGATCAGCTGGATAAAGACACGGTTACGCTGGTGCACAACGGCCGGACACTGCTCCGGTCGCAGGAAATCAACGAGCAGACACAGTCACAGCGGATACGGCTGGATACCGGCATGAACCTGCTGGCGTTCTTTGCAGACAACTACGGCCGCCTGCCGCCCAATACAGGCGACATGCGCGTGGAAATAGACGGTAAAAAATACAGCTTTGACTTCAGCGACCGCTCCAATGCCTATGCTACTTTCCTGGTGGCGCAGCTGTACCGCAGGCCGGTGGCAGGCAAACCGTCACCGGACACTGTATCACCGGCAATTCCCCCGTTACAGCCGCCGGCAAGGGACACCGCAGCGCTCACCCGCACCGCCACCAGCCGGAAAGACCAATGGGTGACCACCATCAAAGTGAAACAGCAGGAAATTACACTGGAACTCTGGGACGCTCAGACAGAAGACGGAGACAGTATTTCCCTGCGGCTCAACGAAAAATGGATCGTCAGCGGCTTCCCGGTGAAGAAACAGATACAGGAACTGAAAATCACGCTGCTACCGGGCGAAAACAGGCTGCAGTTCATGGCAGATAACCTGGGGCGCATACCGCCCAATACGGCTGCATTACGGTTGCTATTCGATAAGATCAGCCGCCGGGTGGACCTGAGTACAGACATGAAACGGAACAATATGATCCGGATTATTTATGAACAATGACAGGATCACCAACCCTTTTTGTTGGAGCCGCTTTCAATACAATACCGGGTGTTGCGGGAAAAAGGCTCTCCAAACTTATCGAGGTAAACCTCGTAACCGATAAAACCGATGCTTTCCGCTTCTACGTCCATGGTGGCCAGCGCAGGGTTGCTGTCTATGCCGTTGTAATAGGCTTCGCCCATGCCCACGATAAAGCAGCGGCAGTAAAGAAAGCCATCGTCAGCACCGTCGGTGTATTGCTGAACTTCGTGTCTGTCAATGTGATACAGTTTTTCCTCCATCAGGAGGATGAAAGCCGTCAACGCGGGCTTCTCCAGTGTTTCCAGCTGCTGGCGGAGGTTTTCGCCGATAACATCGGTCAGTTCGTAACTAAGGGATTCGAGCAGGAAGGGATCGTTGGTCCTTAAAGCAAGCCGGCGGGCTGCATTGAGTTCGGGAGATGATGACCAGGCAGTTTCTATCAGCTGCCAGAAGTTGGCTTCATTCATAACGAAAGAGATAAATGGGTGAAAAAGAAATTTTCGAGCTAACAGGTCAAAGGTAGGAGGGGGCTGCGTACTGGATATGCGTAACAAAAGGTACAGAAACCGCTGCTGTAACAGGTTTGCAGTAGATGCACCATTTAATCGCGGGGAGTTGTAAATTACAGTACCTATCCATCATGAAATACTATTTCACATGACACCACGTTTTTCCGGAAAGGGTTTTTATCAGAACGTATATATATTTCTGTTAGTAACAGGGATTATACTGATGGTATTTGCGTATCTGCTTTACCGTCATACTTTTATCTCCCTGCTGATACCGGCAGGCGTAGTCCTCCTCGCGGGGATGATCGCATTTGTGGCGGTCCGTAAGCACTATAACCGGGTGTATGGTATCAGGGGTTTCTTTTATGCGTTGTCCAACAGCCTGCTGGCATACGGCGGCATGGTGGCGTTCCTCTTTTTGCTGATCAATTATTACGGCGCCAGTACGGTAGATGAAGGGCTGGTGGTACCCATAAAGCGCAAACACCTGGCAATAGACAGCACCGGGCGTATCACCAGACTGGAGAAGCCTTCCATCATTATTCATCATCAGGGGGTGGACAAGGAGCTGGTATTTGATTTTGCGCGGTATCCGCAGGTGATAGCAGCAGAATATGTGGTGATAGACTATAGCAGGGGATTTTTCGGATACGACATCTTACATTCTTATGATGTGGTGCAGAAGCTGCCGGAACCGGAGCCATAAAAATGCCGGGTATGGATTCATCGGAAAAGCGCTAAAAACGGGACTTAAACGGTTGTCTTAAAGGCAGCAGCTCGTGGAGCAGCGTCTTTATAAAGGCGTATGATTTAATGGGGTGCTGAATCGTCCTGCAAGGTATTGGGTGAGCGATAACATTCACTCGTTCATCATTCTCATATTCGAATTGCTGCGGCTTTGTGCGTACGGAAATAACCTCCTGCTGCATGTCTAAATCCTCAATTTCATAATACTTCCAATGGGGTACGGCATCCACGATCACAAACTTTTCATCCACAATCTCCGGATGGGGAGCCATGTTATCGCTGTTCTGGAAGCAGTTATTGGCGTCGAGCTCCTGCACAAAAATCTTCATCCCCGCACCTTCCGTGTACATATTGATGATGCGGTTATTGGCGTCATAGTTCCGGGTGGTAAGTCTTGTTAGCACACCTTCGGTCAGCTCCAGCTCCAGTTCGCAATAATCTGGCAGGGGACTGCTTTTCAGCTGTTCACTTTTATGAAGATCGTGGATGGCTTTAAACAGGACGCTGTCGGTGGGTTGCCAGGCTTTCAGTGTGATGGTCTTGTAGGCGCCGGAAGCCAGTACGTTAAAAGAGAGCGCTGTATAGTCCTCATTGATCACCAGGTCGAAAACCGGGAGGGCATAGCTTTCCCCGTATGGGTTTTCCAGGTATTCAAACAGCGAGCTTTTTTGATTATAGTTCAGGATGACACCGCTTTTCGACGTGGAGCCGATGTAAATTCTGAACAGGTCTATTGAATGCGGATGATGGGTAAGGTAGCTTATCTTCGATTTGATCGTCTTCGGTTTTCCTTTCTCCAGGCCAAATGCAAAGGCCGTATTCAGGATAAAGTCGGTCAGTTCTTTCGTGTATCCGTTGTAAATGAAGCCCCATAGGAATTCAGGGGCCTCTTCTTCCTGTTTAAAGGTAGACAGTGACCGGAATATCCATTTGATACTTTTAGCGATGCTTTTGCTGTCCGCGCTTTGCGACAGTCTTTTGATGTAGGTGTCCAGATCGGCGGAGCAGTCTTCGATATTACGGGTGGTGTAAAACCTGTCCGCTGCGGCGGTGTTCTCCAAGTCTGTATACATCCGGGTGATGATCTGTTGTTTATCGTCTTTGATATTTTCAGGAACAATGGTTTCCATTTTGTGCTGGGTGTAAGTCTGAAGGGGTAAAAATAAAAAAAGATCATCAGTGAATGATGATCTTTTTCTGTGGACTTCAACTTTCCGGTTATCGGATGATTTAGTATTGGTAAGCCCATTTTTATCGGAGGATAAGTTTCATATCTTTGGGTTTGAGATTATAACTAAGCGCGCTTTTGAATCTAAAGGCAGTGCTAAGAGTGCGTAGCTCCAATACACGTATCAGTTTAGTGTTGCTGTTTTGTACGTATTCAAAAAGAAAAAGAGGTTCATTTTTCTTTTCTTTAAGGAGCTTAATCAGGTCGGCAGTAGCGATAAATTGGAATTTACCCTTGTATTCGGAAAACAGATCTTCGCTTTGCCGTTTTTCTTTACCGCCGGCATAAATATTACGGTGATAAATGAGACTGTCCGGCACATAGAGCGTGCTTTTTTTTAATTGTGCGAGGAGTACCTTGTCTGCAAGCGGATCGGCCAGATTAAGCTTGCTTCCGGTCTCTATTTGTTCCTGTGTAAACTTCAGATAGGCCAGCATATAGGGCAGGCTAAAATTGCGGATGTTATATTGGGTATACATCTGCTCAATAATCGTTTTGGTGTTTTGTATTCCCATCGAGCCTATTTCAGGATACATATCTACCAAGCCAAGTTGCTTCACTTTTAACCGGTTTTTACCTGCTTCCTTATATGGAACATCAAGCGCCATGTTCACATAGGTGTTGGTGCCGTATCTGTGCGTTATCACCTCTTGGTGCAGGGTAAAATAGGTGTAATGTTCCGATGCCGCCGGATACAAGGCCGCTTCCTTATAGGTCACAACTTTGACAGGAGAGATCGTCCATACCTGTGGTAATAGTTGTTTATAGTCTTCCATATAAGGAAGTTCTTTATCAGGAACGATAAACACCATTGTTCTGGCTTTTACGATTGCGAGGAAATCTTTTTTCTCTCTTACTGGTCGCTGTGGCGGATGGCAACTAAATAAAAAGGAGACACAACACAGCGCAATGAATAACCGCATCAACCGGCAGGGTAGAATAGAAAACATATTGGTATAGGTATACAAAGGGTTAAAAATAAAAAAGATCATCAGTGAATGATGATCTTTTTTCTGTGGTGTGGGGCGGGATCGAACCGCCGACACAAGGATTTTCAGTCCTTTGCTCTACCGACTGAGCTACCGCACCATGTCTTTTTTTTGTGTCCCTCTCGTGAAGGGATTGCAAAAGTAAGACAAAAATTATAATTGCAAAATTTTTCTTCAGAAATTTTTAAAAAACTTTTTCCTGAACGATACCGCTCCACAGTTGAGCGCGCCAGAACAGTGATGTAGCGGCATATTCGGCGGCTTCTTCCCATTTCTGCGGATCGTCGCCACAAAGTTCCTGTACCATCTGCATGGCCAGCTGGCTGTGATGATCACCGTCTACTTCGATGTGTCTTTCGAGGTAGTAGATGAAAGTGCCCAGTTTGCCGGGGAACTTACGGTCGAGGTCTTTTACCAGTTCGTGGAACATGTCGGGGATGAGATCTTCACGGCCGAAGGTGAAGACGGCCGCCATGACATGCGCCTTGCCCGTGGCGATCACATCAAAGGTAAAGCCGAGAAAGCCTTTTACAGCCTCAGGGAGCGTTGATGTTGCCAGAATGGTATGTACCGGCGTGCCAGCAGTGATAGCGGCAATAAGGGCCTTTATATGCCCGGTATCGGCGCCTGCCTGTTCCATTGCCTTTTCGTATAATTCGAAGTGGCTGCAACGCTGGCCGTTCATGTCTATATCACTTTCTTCACCGGTAACGATTTCGTTGATGAGATAGCGGGTAGCGGCATTGCCTACAGGCACCCAGGGTACCTGTACACAGGTCAGTTGTTGCTGCAGGCCTTTCAGCAGCGACATAAAATCCCACACGGCATACACATGGTATTCCATGAAAAGACGGATATCGTCAAGGGTTTCGAGGGATGCGTATAAAGGATGGGAAATAACTTTTCCCCTGTTGGCGGAAATGGTTTCCTGTATTTTCTCGATGTTCATTCTATGACTGTTGATTCACTGGTTTCACATGACTGGTAAACTGCATTAGTTGCCGTATTCTACCAGGAACTTAATACGGACCAGTTTTAATTGTTCGAGCGTGTAATCGTTTTCGATCAGCTCTTCCCGGGCCAGCGCCAGGCTAGAAGTTTCGCAACCTTTGAAGTATTCCATGATTTCATCCTGGGCGTAATCGTCCAGTTCCTCGTCGATACAATAATCCAGGTTGAGCTTGGTACCGCTGGCCACGATGGTTTCCATTTCATCCAGTAGCTGGGAGATCGTGAGCTCTTTGCTTTTGGCGATGGTTTCCAGCGGGATTTTTTTATCGATGTTCTGAATGATGAACACCTTCATACCGCTTTTGTTGACAACGCTTTTCATCACAAAGTCATCCGGCTTGGTGATGTTGTTTTCCTCCACGTATTTGGCGATAACGTCGATGAATTGTTTACCGTAGCGGATAGCCTTTCCTTTACTGACACCCTGGATTTTTTCCAGTTCCTGTACCGTAGTAGGGTACTGGGTGGCCATGTCTTCGAGGGATGTTTCCAGGAAGATCACGAAAGGGGGCAGGTTTTTCTCTTTGGAAACTTTTTTGCGCAGCTCTTTCAGCATTTCAAACAGCACCGGATCGGCAGAGGCGTTGGCTTCTGCATTGGCTTCCTCTTCGTCTTCGATACCGTCTTCGTCAAACTGGTGATTGAGTGCCACCATAATTGAGTAGGGCTTTTTGAGGAATTTTTTGCCTTTGTCCGTCACCTTTAGCAGGCCGTATTCTTCGATGTCTTTTTCGATCAGGCCTTCCAGCATCATCTGCCGGAGGAGGGAGTTCCAGAAATGGGCGTCGAATTCTTTGCCTTCGCCGAAGATGTCCAGCTGGTCGTGGCGGTAGGTGGAGATCTGCGGGCTGGTTTTGCCGGTGATCACGTTGACCACATATTCGCTGCCGAAGCGTTCTTCCAGGGCTTTGATGGCTTTGAGCACGATCACCACCCTGTTTTTTACTTCTATTTTTTCTTTCGGGTTACGGCAGTTGTCGCACTGTCCGCAATCTTTCGTTTCGTATTTTTCCCCGAAGTAATGCAGGATCACTTTACGGCGGCATACGGCGCTCTCAGCGTAGGCTACGGTTTCGTTGATCAGCTGCGCGCCCATTTCCCTTTCACTGAGGGGTTTATCGCGCATCAGGTGTTCCAGTTTCTGTACGTCCTTATGGGAATAGTAGCAGATACAGTTGCCCTCCAGGCCATCACGGCCGGCGCGACCGGTTTCCTGGTAGTAGTTTTCCAGGCTTTTGGGAATGTTGTAGTGGATCACAAATCGTACGTCGGGTTTATCGATGCCCATCCCGAAGGCGATGGTGGCCACAATTACTTCCACGTCTTCGTGCAGGAACATATCCTGCCGTTGGGCGCGGGTAGTGGGGTCCAGACCGGCATGATAAGCTACGGCCTTGATATTGTTGGCAGTCAGCATATCGGCCAGCTCCTCGGTGGTTTTGCGGTTGAGCGTGTAGATAATGCCGCTTTTGCCTTTGTGCTGATGGATATATTTAACGATATCCTTGATCGTCTGGTCTTTCTTGCGTTTGGGCCTGATTTCGTAGTACAGGTTGGAACGGTTGAAAGAAGAGATATAGATATTGGGATTGTTTAATCCCAGGTTCTTTACGATGTCGCTCTGCACCTTGGGCGTAGCCGTGGCGGTCAGCGCAATGATCGGCAGTTTATCGTTGATCTGGTCGATCATCTCTTTGAGCCGGCGGTATTCCGGACGGAAGTCGTGCCCCCATTCGGAAATACAGTGTGCTTCATCCACCGCGATGAACGATATTTCCAGTTCCCGGAAGAAATCCAGGTTTTCCTGTTTTGTCAGTGTTTCCGGCGCCACGTACAACAGTTTCGTTTTGCCGGTTTGCAGGTCGGTGCGTACTTTTTTGATCTGCGCCTTGGAAAGGGTGGAGTTCAGAAAATGCGCCACGTTGTCTTTACTGCTATAACCCCGTACCAGGTCCACCTGGTTTTTCATCAGTGCTATCAGGGGAGATACTATCAGCGCACAACCCGGGCTCATCAGTGCCGGTAACTGATAGCACAGGGATTTGCCTCCGCCGGTTGGCATGATAACGAAGGTATCTTTTCCCGATAGGATGCTTTTTATAATGATTTCCTGATTTCCTTTAAAGGAATCGAACCCGAAATGTTCGCGTAATGCATCCATCAAACTTACCTTTACAACAGCCATTGCATTCAAAATTTAAAAAGAATGGTAAACTCAAACTCTAAAGAATCAACAAATGATGAAATAGTTCTATACGTTTTTTAGGGGACACGAAGTTACTTAAAAAAGCGCGTAGTATCAATATAAATTACATGATCGCACTGCTGCTGACTAAAAAATGATAAATTTGTAATTCGTCATGAAAAGGAATGGAACCATTAACATTGGAACAGTAGCCAAACGCACAATTGCATTGGAAGCAGCGGCTATTAATGATTTGCAACAGTTTATAGATGCAGATTTTGAGAAAGTGGTAGAACTGGTCGCCCAATGCAAAGGAAGACTGGTGGTGACAGGCATCGGTAAAAGCGCCATTATTGCGCAGAAAATTGTGGCCACCTTAAACTCAACAGGCACCCCGGCGCTGTTTATGCACGCAGCAGACGCCATCCATGGGGACCTGGGCATGATAACGCCGGACGATATCGTGATGTGTATCTCCAAAAGCGGTACGTCTGCCGAAATCAAGGTGCTGGTGCCGCTGGTGAAGAATTTTGGCAACACTTTAGTGGCCATGGTGGGGAATATGAGCTCATTCCTGGCGCAGGAAGCAGACTATGTGCTGAATACCACAGTAAGCATAGAAGCCTGCCCCAATAACCTCGCACCCACTACCAGCACGACTGCCCAACTGGCGATGGGCGATGCCCTGGCGGTATGCCTCATCGAATGGCACGGATTTACGGCGTCTGATTTTGCCAAGTTCCACCCCGGTGGCGCGTTAGGCAAAAAATTATATCTCAAAGTAGCAGACCTCTGCAAATTACACCAGGCCCCTAGTGTATTGTTAACCAGCACATTAAGGGAAGTAATTGTGGAAATATCCTCCAAAATGCTGGGGGTGACCGCTGTACTGGATGAAAACGGCGCGTTACAGGGCATCATCACCGATGGAGACCTGCGGCGCATGCTGGAAAAGAATGTCGCTACCGCCGGCGTGACCGCCAAAGACATCATGTCGGTCCACCCGAAAAATATCCAGCAAAACGAACTGGCGATCAACGCATTGGAAATGATGCGCCAGCACGACATCACACAACTGCTGGCTATGGACGGAGAACGCTACTGCGGAGTGATCCACTTACATGATTTAATCAGAGAAGGAATTATATAATGACACAACTGAACAGCCATTTTTATGTGGCCATCATGGCCGGAGGCATTGGCAGCCGCTTTTGGCCTCATAGCCGGACAGACAATCCCAAACAGTTCCTGGACATCCTGAACACGGGGAAAACATTGCTCCAATGGACATATGAGCGGTTCGCCACCTTTATTCCAAAGGAAAATATTTTCGTGGTCACGCATCAGCAGTATACCGGTAAAGTGGCAGAACAGCTGCCCGAAGTAAGCGCCGCGAATATTGTCAGCGAACCTTCCCGTAAAAATACGGCCCCCTGTGTCGCCTATATCTCCCATAAAATACACAAACAAGACCCGCTGGCCAATATCATCTGCGCCCCGGCTGACCACCTGATCATGGACGGACCGGCATTTACCTCCGCCTGCCTCAATGCACTCCTGTTTGTGCAGAAACACAGCGCCCTGGTGACCCTCGGTATCAAACCCACCCGCCCTGACACCGGGTACGGCTATATCCAGTATGAACCTCAACAGGTGGCAGACAACGTCTATAAAGTCAAAACATTCACCGAAAAGCCCAACCTCGAACTGGCTAAAACATTCCTGCAAAGCGGCGACTTCCTCTGGAACGCCGGCATTTTCGTCTGGAATGTGAAAACCATCGTTGCCGCTTTCCGCGATTACCTGCCGGAAATAAACGAACTGTTTGAACAAAGTGCTGCAGCACTGAACACGCCGGAAGAGAAAGAGTCTATCGAAAGAGTCTATCCCCAGTGTACCAATATCTCCATCGACTACGGTATCATGGAAAAGGCGGACAATGTGTATGTCATCCCTTCCAACTTCGGCTGGAGCGACCTGGGAACCTGGGCCTCCGCTTATGAAAACCTGGAAAAAGACTATCTCGGCAACGCAGTACAAGGCAAAAACGTAGTAGTGATAGACGCTACCAAATGCATGGTGAAAGTGCCAAACGAAAAACTGGTACTGCTGCAGGGCCTCGATGAATTTATCGTGATAGACACCCAGGATGTCCTTATGATCTGCAAAAAAGATAATGAACAACAGATCAAGGAATACGTGGCGGAAATCAAGCGCAACAAAGGCGAGAAATATTTGTAATCAATATCATCACGAATTACGGATCACGAATTACAATTACAGGGGTAAACTCCGTAATTTGTAAGACGTAATCCGTAATTTTTTATGTCCAAATTACCGCACACAGGAACCACCATTTTTTCCGTAATGTCTGCCCTGGCAACGGAACATAAAGCGATCAACCTCTCACAGGGCTTTCCAGACTACGATTGCAGCGATGAACTGAAAGAAATGGTCAACCAGGCCATGCAGCAGGGACATAACCAATATGCGCCCATGCCCGGCCTGATGCAGCTTCGCACCGCCATCGCCGCCAAAATAAAAGGGCTTTACCAACGGTCCGTCAACCCGGATACGGAGATCACCATTACCCCGGGCGGCACCTACGCCATCTATACGGCGATCGCTACGTATATCCATCCCGGTGATGAAGTGATCATCTTTGAACCGGCATACGACAGCTACATCCCCAATGTGCTGGTCAACGGCGGTAAGCCGGTATTGATATCGCTTTCTTTCCCGGATTACCGGATCGACTGGCAGGAAGTGCGCCGGAACATAACACCCCGAACCCGCATGATCATGGTCAACACCCCCCATAACCCTACCGGTAGTATCCTCCGTGAAGAAGATATGGCCGAACTGGAAAAGTTGGTAGCGGAACATAACTTGCTGGTACTATCCGATGAAGTGTACGAACACCTGGTATTCGACGGCGCCCGCCATCTTAGCGTATTACGCTACCCGGCCATTTACAGGAACAGTTTTGTGGTGTTTTCTTTCGGGAAAGTATTTCATAACACCGGCTGGAAAATGGGCTATTGTGTGGCTCCGGAACACCTGATGAAGGAATACCGCAAAGTACATCAGTACCTTTGTTTTTCTGTGAATACGCCGATGCAGTATGGCCTGGCGGAATTCCTGGAAACACCTGCGCACTACCTGGAACTGCCGGCATTTTATCAGCAGAAGAGAGACTATTTTCTGGAGTTGATGAATGGATCGCGGTTTACACCGCTGGCCAGTGAGGGAAGTTATTTTCAGTTGATGCGGTACGACGGGATCTCGGGGGAAGGGGACAAAGAATTTGCCATCCGGCTGACGAAAGAATTTGGGGTGGCGGCTATTCCTGTTTCGGCCTTCTACCATGATGGGAAAGATGATCATGTGGTCCGTTTCTGCTTTGCCAAAAAAGAAACAACGCTGGAACAGGCGGCAGCACGCCTGAAAAACATTTAGTCATTTGGATATTTAGATATTTAGATATTGTGTTAAGGAATGTAGATTTCTTAATAGCCCGCTAAATATCAAAATGGACAAATAGACAAATAACAAAATATAATGGGGCTTCGATAACCGCCAGACTGGTACCCCTATAAAAACCGGCCTGGCTTGGTTATCTCCGCCCCATTAATATCACAAGCAAACATACGTCTCCTCCTGAGGAGACTTTTTATTAAACGGCCATGGCTGGAGCCGCTTTTTTGTCGTTATTCAGGATCAGCGTATGCTCCATAAAGTCGACGATGCCGGTTTCCACGTTGTACATAGCGCCGATAATGCCTACATCCCCTTTCAGGATCATGTCGCGCAGGATATGGCTTTGTTCCATGATCGCCTGCACAGAGCGCTCGATGTGAATATTGGTCACCGCCTGTACAAACTCCGGATTTTTGGAAGTCCGGTTATCGGTAACGGTTTTTTCTGCAAACACAGACGGCGTGATTTTATTGAGCAAGCCGGTGAGGTTGCCCATTTCCACAGCGTCGCAGGCGCCGCAGATAGCGCCGCATTTGGTATGCCCCAGCACTACGATAAATTTGGAGCCGGCAGCTTTACAGGCGTACTCCAGGCTTCCGAGCACGTTGTCGGAGATAACGGCGCCCGCCAGGCGGATGCTGAAGATGTCACCCAGTCCCTGGTCAAAGATCAGTTCAGCGGAAGTACGGGAGTCCATACAGCTCACGATAGCTGCCATCGGCCACTGACCGTCACGGGTATCGTTCACCATCTGCAGCAGGTTACGGTTGATGCGGAGATTATCCACGAAACGGAGATTGCCTGATTTCAATAATTCCAAAGCTTGTCCTGGTGTAATTTCACTCTGAGATACTTTATTCAATGTTTTCATGATTGTTCGTTTTGTTGGGTGAATGAAGGAGGAAGAGAGCATGGTTTCCGGTTTCTCTTGCCTCTTGTTTACGCTTTAAGCCATATTAGTTCAACTGTAATTCTTTCAGTAACTCCTTGTGATTACCGGCTGCAATAGTGTGTACATGTCCGTTGGCTTTACGGGCATGCTCTTCTACCAAACTCCCGGGAGTGTTAGGGATTTTGTATACGTCCTTAAACCCCGTGAGGATGACAGTAATATTTTTCTGTGGCGCCTTGATGTCTTTAAATTCCCGGATGGTCTGGAGTATATCGAAGTCGATATACGCTGTTTTCTGGGCGTCTATCACTACTGTGGTATCAGCAGGCAGATGGTCCAGTGTGAGCAGGATGCTGGCTTTGTTGAGGAAAGACACTTCCTGCGCCAGTTCCAGGCGGATGCTGTCGCCGGTCTGGTATTTCTCTTTACGGAAATAATAAGAGCTTTTCATATTACCCCGGAGGATAGCCAGTACGCTCACGGCCATACCGATACCAATACCGATCAGCAGGTCGGTGAATACGATGGCGACAACGGTGGCCACGAATGGTACCCACTGGTATTTACCATTCTTGAACATCTCTTTGAAGACCTTCAGCTTACACAGCTTATAACCGGTCACCAGCAGTACTGCCGCCAGGGTGGCCAGCGGGATCATGTTGAGGACCATGGGGATCAGGGCCGCACAGATCAGCAGCAGGGAGCCGTGTATCATGGTAGACATTTTCGTACGGCCGCCGGCGTTAATGTTGGCGCTGGAGCGCACAATAACGGAAGTAATGGGCAGGCCGCCGATAAGGCCGCTCACGATGTTACCGATGCCTTGTGCTTTGAGCTCCCGGTTAGGAGAGGTGTGACGTTTCAGGGGGTCCAGCTTATCGGTAGCTTCCACGTTGAGCAGCGTCTCTACAGAAGCCACAATTGCGATGGTAAGGGCAGTGATCCACACTTCCTTGTCGGTGATGGCGCTGAAGCGAGGGAAGGTGAACTGTCCGAGGAAGTCGTTGAACGACTGCGGCACGGGCAGGTTTACCAGGTGGTTCGTCCCCAGGGCCAGCACTTCGCTGCCGGCAAAGGCACGGTTCAGCAGAATACCGGCTATAACGGCAACGAGGGGTGCTGGTACCAGGTTTACTTTTGGAATCTTGCTCCAGTACAGAATGATAAGAATGGATATGAGGGTGATGACCGTCGCACCGATGCTGATGTGGTTAAGGGTAGACAACAGCGCGCTGAAAGTATTTTCCCCGTCAGCCTGGAAGAAAGCGATGCTGCCTTCACTTTCGGCATCATAACCGAAGGCGTGGGGAATCTGTTTCAGGATGATAATAATACCAATCGCTGCCAGCATGCCGGTGATCACATTAGAGGGGAAATAGTTGGCCACTGTTCCCGCTTTAATGAGACCAAGGATCAGCTGCAGACCGCCGCCGATCACGACTGCCAGCAGGAAGATGTCGAATGCGCCCAGTTTGGTGATGGCTGTCAGCACAATGGCAGTAAGACCTGCCGCCGGGCCGCTCACGCTCAGCTGGGAGCCGCTGAAAAATCCAATGACCAATCCGCCGATAATACCGGCAATCATACCGGAGAAGAGCGGAGCGCCGGAGGCTAGGGCAATGCCCAGACACAACGGCACAGCAATGAGGAAAACAACGAGACCTGCAGAAAAGTCCCCCTTAATATTGGAGAATAACGAAGTTTGCTTGTTCATAAAAAATGCTTTTTCCGTTTAAGGATCGCAATACCGGACAGCAGCCTGCGCCACCACCGCGGAAATAATTACAGATGACACTCCCTTTGGGGTTTCATCGCAGGTATCACGTTATTCGATACACGACACACGATGTCCCTGGAAGGCCTGAGAATAAAGACTTGTAATAAATAGAAAGATCAAGCTGACTGTGTTCACAGTAGCAAAAGGGTGTTTACGCCATCAATGCGTTAGGAGGGGGAGCATGGATTTCCTGGGCTGGGTTGCTGGGTATATCCTCCATTAAAAGAGGGTGCAAAACGCCGATCAGTAATATTGGGTTGAACTGCAGTGCGTCAAATTGCTTGCAGAATTTTAATTCCTTGGCAATTTTTACATGGTCTCCTGCTGCGTCAACAGGATGCTCTTCTACAATCTGATTATTAAACAGCAGCTTTCCTACCTCCTTGATAGGGAGGAATTGGGAGATCATAAGACCCAAAAGGAATATGCCGATAATTTTCTTCATGCGTATTAACTGCTGATACAAAAGTAAATGAGCAAAACCATATATACTAAGTTACGGTAATTAAAAAAATGTTAAAGCAATTTAGTGATGACTGGTGGCGGAAAAAAGTACCGTGAACCGAAAATTCCATTTATCCTTTATAATTACCGTTCATCACATTGTTTTGTTCGCCGGCTTTTATCTTTTTTTGGGAAGACGCCCTACAGTATTGCGTTTGCCCTATTTTCTCAGTAATGTTCAAAACAAGTTATTTTGCTTTCTATGGTATTGTGTATTGCATAGTAGTAAATAATTCCTATTTTTGTATCGTAAAGTTGAAGGAAGGTGTACAAGCCATCAACTGAGACCAATCAAAAACCACCATTTATACAAATTAAAGCTCACTTGCCATGAACATTGATAACACACAGTCACAGATGCGGAAGGGGGTGCTCGAATTTTGCATCCTGTCCGTGATCAAGCAAGGAGAAGCTTACCCGTCAGACATCATAGAAAAGATGAAAGAGGCAAAGCTGGACATCCTGGAGGGTACCTTATATCCCTTACTGACACGGCTGAAAAACGCAGAGCTGCTCACCTACAGGTGGGTGGAAAGCAGCTCAGGTCCCCCACGAAAATATTTTTCCATGACCGACAAAGGGGAAACCTTTTACCGCGAACTGGAAAGCACCTGGAACGAACTGGCCAACGCGGTCCATCAGTTAACACAACAAAACAGCGCACCGCTGTAGCTTATATACCTAAACCTAAAATCTAAAAGAACCAACAAATGAAAAAGATTATCAACATAAACCTGTCGAGTCGGCTGATTCCCATCGAGGATAGCGCCTACGAGCTGTTGCGCCAGTACCTGGACAGCCTCAAGAGCTACTTCTCCAAAGAAGAGGGTGGCGACGAAATTGTGGCCGACATTGAAAGCCGCATTGCAGAGCTGTTCCAGGATAAGCTGAAAAAAGGCGCTCACTGTATTACCGACGAAGACGTGGCTGCTGTAAAGGTATCCATGGGCACACCGGAACAGTTTGACGACGCTGCGGCCGGCGGCGGTGCGCAATCCCAGACAACCAACGATGACGCCTTTTTTATGCCGCGTCCCCGCAAGCGGTTTTACCGTGACCCCGACAACAAGGTGCTGAGCGGTGTCTGCGGCGGCCTGGGGGCTTATTTCAACGTAGACCCTGTGATCTTCCGTGTCATCTTCGTACTGCTGGCCATCGGCGGCTTCGGTACCGGCGTACTGGTATATTTCATTCTCTGGGTAGCCACTCCCTCTGCTGATACAGCGGCAGAGAAACTGGAAATGCGCGGCGAAAAGGTGGACCTGAATAATATTAAAACCACTATTCAGGAAGAACTGAACAATATGAAGGACCAGATGAAAAATGTCGGAAAAAACGTAGGAAAAGATTTCCAAAATTTTTCGCAGGGCCGCGGAAAGCAGGTGGGTAATGATCTGGAACGCTTTTTTGTAAACCTCGTCAACGGGTTGGGAAAAGTACTGGTGTTCGTCACCAAAGGATTCTTTTACTTCCTGGCAGTAGTGATACTGATCTGCCTGATCGTTACAGGGATAGCGATCGCCATTTCTTCTGCGGCCCTCTTTCCCCTGAAAAACTTCCTGCTCACCCCCCACACTGTACAGAGCTTCCTCTTCTGGCCTGCGCTGGTGCTGCTGATCGGTATCCCCGTGGTAGCGCTGCTGATCTTCATCGTCCGTAAGCTGACCGGCATGAAACAAGGCAACCGCTATGCCGGTTACTCCCTGAGCTTCCTCTGGCTGCTGGGCCTTGTGTTCGCCGGCATCGTAGGCGCCTCCCTGGCAAAAGACTTCAGAAGACGCAGTAACCTGTCCGCAGAAAAAGTGGCCATTCAACAGCCTTCACAAAATAAACTGACGCTGCGCGTAGCACCCGGGATCTTCAATAACGGCGACTTCAGCTGGTTCGACGACAACCTGGTGGTAGCAGACGATACCACAATGATCAACATCGTGAAACTGAGGGTGGAGAAAAGTGCCAACGACAGCTTCGGCGTGGAACTGTTCCGCTACTCACAGGGCCGCACCCTGTCACAGGCCAACAAGCTGGCCAGCGACATCCACTTCAGCCTCAGACAGGAAGACTCCGTGCTGTACATCCCGCAAGGGTTCTCCCTGCCGCCTCACTCCACGTTCCGCGGCCAGCGCCTGGTAATGGTAGTGAAAGTGCCGGTAGGCAAAAACCTCGAAGTAGATGACGATATCTACCGCCATTTCTCCTTCGATAAGTACGGCCGCCGGTACAACGACGATGACTGGTATATCGATGCGGACAATGACGGATACAGGAATCACACCCGTCTGAAAATGACGCCCGATGGTGTTACCGAAGAATCCAATACGACGAAAGCGCAACGGGATTCCACGGAAGCTACTTATCACTACAAGGGTAACGACACTACACACAGATAGTTATATATTTTCCGCCATTTTAATGGAAGCGGGGCAGGCCTTTCCGGGCTGCCCCGCTTCTTTTTTCCCGATCCGATCATTACCCGGGAAGATTAATGATTAACTTTGTGTATTCGGCACATAACATTAAAAAAGAGGATAAGATAAGGAATGCAGGCACCAATAAACATCGCGCTGGTAGGAAATCCTAATAGTGGAAAAAGCTCCCTTTTTAACGCACTCACCGGGTTAAATCAGAAAGTCAGCAACTTTCCCGGGGTGACAGTAGATAAGAAAACCGGAACGGCCAACATTGTTCCTGGACTTTCGGCCAACATTATCGACCTTCCGGGGACGTACAGCCTGTACCCCAAAAGTGCGGACGAATATGTGACTTACGATGTGCTGATCAATCCGGCAAACGAAGACACCCCCGATATGGTGGTCATCGTAGCCGACGCCTCCAACCTGAAACGGAACCTCCTCTTCTGCTCCCAGATCATTGACCTCAAGTTCCCGGTGATCATCGCCCTTACTATGATGGACATCGCCCGCAAAAAAGGGGTGGAAATAGACATCGACGGGCTGGAAAGAGAGCTGGGCGTGCCGGTGGTAGCCATCAATCCCCGCAAAAATAAAGGGGTGGCTGAACTGAAAAAGACCATCGAACTCACTGCCCGCGGCAACTATAACGCCGCTCCCCGCGATTTTATCTCCAATGCCGCGTTAGCCGAAAACGTGATAGCAGACGTGAAAAAAGTAGTGCCCTCCTGTAGCGATTACGGGGCCCTGCATGTTGCCGTAAACACAGATGAGCTGACTTTCCTTAATGCCGGCCAGAAACAGGCCATCCGGCAATCACTGCAAAACAATCAGTTCAATAAAACAAAAGTACAGGCGGAAGAGATCATGCAGCGATACAACCGTATCAAGCATATCATGAAAAGTTCCGTTGTGGAAGCCGACCCTTTACAGAAGCAGCTGCGCTCCGAAAAAATTGACGACCTGCTGCTGCACCGTTTCTGGGGGTATGTCATCCTGCTGGTAGTGATGTTCCTGCTGTTCCAGAGCATCTTCTGGCTGGCTTCCTACCCGATGGACGCCATAGAGGCCGGTTTCGGCGAATTGAGCGGCTGGCTGACCAAAGTACTGCCCGACAATAAGATCACAGATGTCTTTGTCAACGGTATCCTGGCCGGTATCAGCGGGTTTGCCGTATTTGTGCCACAGATCATGATCCTGTTTGGCCTGATCACTGTACTGGAAGACACCGGCTACATGGCGCGTATCAGCTTCCTCACCGACCGCCTTATGCGGCAGGTGGGCCTCAACGGTAAATCCGTGATGCCGCTGATCAGTGGTGTCGCCTGCGCGGTCCCCGCCATTATGGCCACCCGGACCATCGAAAACAAAAAAGAAAGACTTATCACCATACTGGTCACGCCGCTCATGAGTTGCTCCGCGCGGTTGCCTATTTATACCATGATGATCGCGCTGGTGATCCCCGACAAAAGAATATTCGGCTTCCTGGGCCTGCAAGGCCTTGTGATGATGGGCCTCTACCTGCTCGGTTTCTTTATGGCCATCCTGATTGCAGCCGTGATGAAGCTGTTTGTGAAGATCCAGGAGAAAAGCTATTTCATTATGGAACTGCCGGTATACCGCGCTCCCCGCTGGAAAAACGTCGGCACCACCATGGTGGAAAAAGCGAAAATCTTTATCACCGACGCCGGTAAGGTAATCGTGGTCATATCCGTTATCCTCTGGTTCCTGGCCTCCTACGGGCCGTCTTCCCGGATGGAGCCGCTGCATGCCAAATACGAAAAAATGATCGCGGCGGCGCCGGCAGACTCTCCCGAAGCTGAAGAGCTGGACCGCGAGTTCCGCTCCGAAAAACTGTCGCATTCCTATGCCGGCATCCTTGGCCATGCTATTGAACCGGCTATCCGCCCGCTGGGGTTTGACTGGAAAATAGGCATTGCGCTGATTACATCTTTCGCCGCCCGTGAAGTATTTGTAGGTACCATGGCCACCCTCTACAGTGTAGGTGAAAATCCCGATGATAACAACGCCACCCTCCGCGAAAAAATGGCGTCCGCCACATGGCCGGACGGCAGACCGGTATACACCCTTGCCTCAGGACTTTCCCTGATGCTGTTTTATGCATTTGCGATGCAGTGCATGAGTACTATGGCCATCGTAAAAAGGGAAACAAAATCATGGAAAATACCCTTCATACAACTGGGGTACATGACTGCCCTGGCCTATGTCTGCAGTCTGATCATCTTTAACATCTTCAGATAATATCTTGTACATTGCAGTAATGCTCACGAAATTGCATTGCTATGAAAGTGCTTTGTTACACCTTATGCCTGCTTTTTGCAGGGCCGCTGATGGCGCAGTCGGTTGATTCCGCTCAGCTAATGAAAGATGTGCGGACCCTTTCCGCCGATAAGTTTGAAGGTCGTAAAACCGGCAGCCGCGGTAGCCGCCTGGCCCAGTTTTATATCATCGACCGTTTTAAACAGATCGGTATCACCCCTTATCATGATACGTACGAATACCCGTTTTATTTCCAGGAAGGAAATAAAAAAATAATGGGGACTAACCTCTACGGCTATATTCCCGGTAAAAGCAACGAGGTGATCGTCATCTCCGCGCACTACGACCACCTGGGAACAGGCCGGCCCAATGCAGCAAAGGACAGTATCTACAACGGCGCAGATGATAATGCTTCCGGAGTGGGCACCCTGCTGGCAATGGCCGCCTATTTTAAAAAGAACCCTCCCAAATACACGCTGCTGTTTGTTGCTTTTGACGGGGAAGAAGAGGGACTGCAGGGCTCCCGCGCTTTTGTACAGCAACCACCGGTATCCCTGAGTTCCATCCGGCTCAATATCAATATGGACATGGTATCGCGCAATGATAAAGGGGAACTGTACGTGGCCGGCACTACGCCTTATCCGCAGCTGAAAAAATATACCGATGCCGCTGCGGCGAAGAGCAGCATCAAACTGCTGGCAGGCCACGACGTTTCCGGTACCGGCTCCGACAACTGGACCAACCAGAGCGACCAGGGGCCGTTCCATGCAAAGAAGATCCCCTTCCTGTATTTTGGTGTGGAAGATCATCCCGACTACCATCAGTTGGGAGATGAGTATGACCACATCCACCACCGCTTTTATTATCAGGCAGTGAAAACCATCGTGGAGGTGGCTAAAGAGGTAAATGAAGCAGGAATTTAGGGATTTTCTGATTTACGATTTTTTGATTTCAGGAATAAATGAGAAGACCAAAGCGAGTAATAATCGCTTTGGTCTTCTCATTTTTATCATTTTATAAAATCAAAAAATCCTAAATCAGAAAATCCTAAATCAGAAAATCTTTACATGTATTTATCTCATGGTCTGTATCATGCCCTGGAAGCGGTTGCTCTGGCGCAGCGTTCCGATCCTGCCGGTGCTAAGCTCCGTGGTGGCTATTCTGCCCAGCGCGGAAGCCGGGATGCCCATGTCCGTCAGCGCGGAGCGCAGCAGCGGGTCGGCGAGGCTGCCCCAGTTGTGGGTGTAGTCGTCTGTTACGGTAAGGGTAGGGGCGATACCACTGAAATAATCTCCTTCTCCGGCAGAATTGAATGTCTGGAAAGAAACCGCATACATATCATACTGGCCAAAAGGGATGTTGATGAAACCTACTGGTTTGCCATAAGTGGTGCTGCCGATCAGATGTGGTTTCATGGAAGGTTTCAGTACGTTGTACAGCAGCTCGCTGGCAGATACGGTGCCATGGGTAACGAGGAAACTGAGATGGGTCAGCGCCAGGCTACCCTGTTTCCGGAATTTGGCGGTCTTGTAAATGGTGGCTTCGTTCCGGAAAATTTCTGTCCAGTACATATCAGGGTTGTAAGGAACCGCTTTCATATTCCGGAAAATGTAGCTGTAGTTGTTATTATTGACGTTGCTGTTGAACTGCTGCGTGTACATCACGGTATTGCTGGCGCTGGCCGGTGCGAGATTATTGGCCAGGTATTCCGCTGTTTCGAGGAGGCCGCCGCCGTTGTAGCGCAGGTCCATGATCACCCGGGTAACGCCGCCCTGCGACCATACATTGAACAGCGAATCAAAGGTGGGCTTTACATCCATAAGGGCGACGAAGCTGTTGAAAACAACGTAACCCACTTTGGTGCCGTTAAAATTGTAAGTGTTGGCGTAGAGAACAGGATTCAGTTTATAAATGGCGGGTGACAGTGTGATGGTCTGTGAATTATTATCCGGTTTGCGGAATATCCAGGTGGCGCTTTTGCCGGCAAAGGCGGCGTTGAGCAGGTTGTCGGTCGCCTGTCCTACCTGGAAGCTGGTGGTGCCGTTGACACTGGTGAGCTGCCATCCGCGTTTGATGCCGGCTTTGTCTGCCGGGGAGCCGGCGTAAACGTATACCACATAGAGCGTGTTGTCTGTCTGATAGCCTACTTCAAAGCCCATATCGCCCACAATACCGTCCTGGATGGCGCGGGAAGTGCTGCCGTCGTCGAGGAAGCTGTATTTATCGAGCGGCTGGCCACTCGTATTGTTCTTTTTGATGCTGATGAGTGAGCGGAACATGCTCACCGGCGAAGCATAACTTTCCGGTTTAAAGGTGGCAGAATCGGGGATCACATCTGTCCAGAGATAAATGTCTTTAAATACGGAGAAGATACTATCGTTGATATTGCCCTGTTGCCGTTGGGGGCCTGCCGCGTCCTTTTTTTTACAGGCAGAGAACAGGACGGTAAACAGGAGGCCGGCGATCAGCCAGTTGCGTCGATTTGGTTGCATAGCAGCAAATTTAGGATAACCCGAATGATTAAACGAACAATAGCACAACACTATTGTGGACCAAAGTTACCAAAGAGATCATATCCAAGTTCTTCCGGCATCACCCCTTTGTTTTTAAGGCCCAGGTTGACTTTATCCCGCCACCGGACCTGCGCGGCCATGTTGTTGCCGTGATGGGTGTCGCGGTCGAAGGCGTACTGCATGCGGTTCATTTCCTGAAAAGACTGGAGATACTGATATTGTATAACACTGTCGTAGTCGTCGCGGTTCAATGCTGTTTGCCGCAGCTTTTGTTTGAAGCGTTCCACTACCAGCCGGGTGATGTCGAAATGCAGTTGTTCGTGCATCAGCGCGTAGTTATCGCGCGCATCGTTCCTCACCCAGGAGGCGCTTTTAATAAAGAACACCTGCATGATAAGCTTGATTTTCAGCGTATCATGAGAAAGCGTGCTGGCCCCTTCGTAGGAGAAGCTGGTGTAGGATACGGCGGCGCTGGGTCCGGCAGGAGAGGGCACGCCCTTGAAGTCGTCCCAGCGGAGTCTGCGGGTATTGGAGTAAAAAAGGGTGTCTGAATCGGGGTCGTCCTCGTTTTCCCGGTCCTCGAATTCCAGCTGGATATGGATGATTTTATGCGGAGGAGCAGGCGGCATGTGCGTTTTCGTCTGCCCGAAAGGCAAAAGAAACATACAAAATATATGTAATAAGGGTGGCATACCTGTGGACAACAGCAATAAAATTAGGAAAATGCGGGACTGCCTGTTCCCGGGGGCGAAAATTTGTAAATTCTATAACATTTGGGGCAGGGTTTTAACAATCATTTTCTGCCGGAAACGGGCTTTTTTCCGTAATTTACTTCCAACCAAAACAATCGCACTATGTACGGCGGCGGATATATTTTCGACGAACCAAACGGTAAACAGCTGCGGGAAGAACAACAGCATGATGATCCCGGAAAGCTGTCGGCCTTTGAAGAAAGAATCGCCAGAGGGGAAAAAATTGAGCCGGGCGACTGGATGCCGGCGGAATATCGCAGACAACTCATCCGTTTAATTGAACAGCACGCGCATTCGGAAATCATTGGCGCATTGCCGGAAGGAACGTGGATCACCCGCGCTCCGGGATTTAAGCGTAAACTGGCCCTGATTGCCAAGGTGCAGGATGAGATCGGTCACGGCCAGCTGCTGTACAATGCGGCAGAAACCCTGGGCAAGTCCAGGGAAGCCATGATCAACGATCTGCTCAGCGGCAAATCCAAATATTCCAACGTATTTAACTATCCCGCCAAAACATGGGCGGATGTGACGGTGATCGGTTTCCTGATCGATGCGGCCGCTATCGTGAACCAGGTGGCCAATGCCAAAGGCTCCTACGGCCCTTATTGCCGGGCGCTGGAGCGCATCTGTTACGAAGAGAGCTTCCACCTGAAACAGGGGCACGATGCTTTTATCGAACTGGCCACCGGTACACCGGAGCAAAAAGCCATGCTGCAGGATGCGCTGAACCGCTGGTGGCAGCCGATCATGCATTTCTTCGGTCCTCCCGACAAAACCTCCCAGCATAGCGAAAAGCTGATGCAATGGAAAGTGAAGATGGCGAGCAACGACGAAATGCGGAACCAGTTCCTCGACAGCTATGTGCCCAAGATCTGGGAATTGGGACTGACCCTGCCGGACCCGCTGCTCCGCAAAAATGCGGATACCGGCCGCTGGGAATATACCGACCCCAACTGGGACGAGTTTTTCCGGGTGATCAATGGCGGCGGTCCCTGCAATGCAGAGCGGCTGCAGGTACGCAAGTGGGCAGAAGAAGAAGGACGCTGGGTACGCAAGGCTTTAATGAACCCGGCAGAGCGACGCTCCCTGCCGGTGGCATAAATCGTATATACCTGCGCGTTATAGCCTGCGATCCCGGTCGACAGGCAGATTTTCGTTTTAAAAAGCAATCAACAAATTCATGTCTAACGAGTCTTTAGATCCGCGTGTTAACAGGCTGAAACTGGGTGATGCCAGCGCGGTCATCAAAGTAGAAGAAGGGGAGAACTGGAATGTGTACGAGGTGTTTCATCAGGAGAAAAGGGGCGCCCATCACGAGCATGTGGGCTGTGTGCATGCACCGGACCCGCAGCTGGCGCTGGTTTTTGCCAAAGAACAATTTGCCCGCCGTAAAAAATGTGTGAACCTGTGGGTAGTCAGAAGTGCCGACATTCTTGCTTTTGATGTGGAAGATGAAGATATGTTCGCCAACAATCTGGAAAAGAACTACCGCGATGCCAGTGGTTTCAAGGTAATGGAGAAGATCAACAAATTCAAACAATCGAAATGAGCAGCAACGCAGCATTAACAGACCTTATTATAAAGATGGCCGATGATGAACTGGTCCTGGGCCATCGCAATTCCGAATGGACAGGCCTCGGGCCTGTGATGGAAGAAGATATTGCCTTTTCCTCCATGGCGCAGGACAAGATCGGCCACGCCTGGGCGCTGTACCGCATCCTGCATGAAAACCTGGGTGGGGAAGACCCGGACCGTTTTGCGTTCATGCGCCCGGAGAGCGCTTTTAAATGCGCCCATCTCGTGGAGATGCCCAACGGCGGTTATGACTTTAGCCTGATACGGCATTTCCTGTTCGACCATGCCGAAACGGTGCGTTATGAAAGTCTGCAGGACAGCAGCTTCGAACCGTTTCAGCTGCTCAGTAAAAAAGTAAAAGGGGAGTTGAAGTACCATACGCTGCATGCCAATGCGTTTATCATACAGCTCAGCAAAGCCAGTGAAGAAGGATATGCCCGGATGCAGACGGCGCTGAACGACACCATCGCGCTGGCCGCCGGTATCTTTGAACCTTCTGCCGCTCACGAAGAGGAGTTGATCGCAGAGAAGGTATATCCCGGGGAAAAAGCGCTGTACCACCGTTGGCTGGACCGTATCTATCCCGTGCTGGTGAAAGCGTCCCTTAACCTCCCTGATATGGAAACCATCACGCCGGTATATGGCGGCAGGCAGGGGTTTCATACCACACACCTGGCGCCGCTGCTGAAAGAGATGGGAGAAGTATTTAACCTGGATACGGAGGCCAGCTGGTAATATGATGTCAGCCACTATTTCACAGGAAGAAGTATATCATGCGCTGGAACAGGTGATGGACCCTGAAATACCGGTGCTCAGCGTGATCGATCTCGGGATGATCACCGGAGTGGACATCACGGAAGGGCAACCGGTATTGATCCGCATGATACCCACTTTCGCCGCTTGTCCGGCCGTCAGCTATATTAAGGATAATATCAGAACGGTGGTGGAAAAAGCGCTTGGGATAGCCGTGACCGTAGAAATCGACAAACACGTGCACTGGGAGAGCAACCGGATGACGGCTGCCGCCAAAGAGAAACTGAAGAATTTCGGGATAGCGCCGCCGCCGGTACTGGAAGGGGATGTGCGTCCGGAGATCATGCTGAACACGCCTTGTCCGCATTGTGGCAGCGAACACACCTATCTCCGTTCGCCGTTCGGGTCTACGTTGTGCCGCGCTATTCATTACTGCAAGTCATGTGGCCAGGTGTTTGAGCAATTCAAGCCGCTGGAATAAGCGTTGTTTCTATGTTTCCACCATGGCTATCGCAGGAAATACCTACTTTTACAATTACGAATTACGAATTACAAATTACGAATTGAGGGCGTTCTTATAGCAAGATTACTTGAGAAAGTTTTCCATAAGGGGGCTCTCAATTCGTAATTTGTAATTCGTAATTCGTAATTGTAAAAAGATGAAACATGAGAATAGGTTTGTATTTCGGGTCTTTTAATCCTATACACACAGGGCATTTGATCATTGCCAATTATGTAGCATACAATACTGACCTGGACAAAGTATGGTTTGTGGTTTCCCCGCAGAACCCACTGAAGACTTCCTCTACTTTGCTGAATGAGCATGATCGTTTTCATCTGGTGGAACTGGCCATCAAAGATGAGCCGCGCCTGCGCGCCAGCAATATCGAGTTTTCCCTGCCGCGGCCTTCCTTTACGGTAGACACCCTGGCCTTCATGGGGGAGAAGTTCCCCACACAGGAATTTGCGATCATTATGGGGAGCGACAGTTTTCAGAACCTGCCGCGCTGGAAGAATTATATGCACATCGTACAGCACTATCCGATATATGTATACCGCCGTCCGGGGCATGATATCACCGATACCTACGGCGCCCGGGTGGAAATACTGAACGCGCCCATGCTCGACATTTCCGCGACAGACATCCGGAAATGGATCAAAGAGGGCAAGTCCGTCCGGTATATGGTACCGGACGGGGTGATCAATTATATTCAGGAGAACAACTACTTCCGCTAGTCAGCAGCTGGTTGGTTTCCCTGCGCAGCCGCTTCCTGCTCGTGCCGTCGCCGGCGGTCCCTTCTTTTCACCAGGTATTCGTTGGAGTAGATTTCCAGCAGCAGGATGAACATGGAAATGAGCAGGGGGCCGAATATCAGACCAATAAAACCAAAGAGGTTAACGCCGATGATGACGCCGAAGATGGTAATCAGTGGATGAACGTCCGCTATTTTTTTTGCCAGCAGAAAACGGGAGATATTATCGGAGGTGCCCACCACCCCAAAACCGTAGACCAGTACCGCAATGCCCTGCCAGGTGTTGCCTGCAGCCAGCAGATATACGCCCATAGGCACATATACCGCCGCAGCGCCGATCACCGGCAGCATGGCCGTGAAGCAGGTGACCACAAACCAGAAAAACGGTTGCGGAACACCGAAAATAAGATACCCTATCAATGATACAACCCCCTGGATAAAAGCAATCAGCGGTATGCCCAGCGCATTGGCAAATACCAGTGTGTTGAATTCTCTGCCCAGTCTTTCCACGTTTTCGTCCCTCAGTGGGATATACTCGTAGAGATTTTCCTCCATCTTCCGGCCGTTGACCAGCATAAAATACAGGATGAAATACATGATGGCGATGGCAGTCAGCGTATTGAACGTGGCGCCGAGGAAGCCGGGGAGGAAGGCCGTGAGCCCGTCCTGCAACTTCTGCAGCTGCTGGGTGGATAGTAAGTCTATCCCCATTTGCTGGTGCAGCCTTTCATTGAATTCCCGGGCCTTGTTGATAATTTCCCCGGAATGGCTGGCGGCGTAGGCCACGCGGGAAGACAGCATGTTTACCAGCGCGCCGATAGGTAACAGAATGACAAGAAAGGAAGCCGTCATCAGGAGGGCGGCAGCGGGGCTCTTCTTCCATTTGCGGACTTCCACCAGCCGGAACATCCATTTGCGGCAGGCCACATACATCGTAACGGCCCCCAGGAAGCCGGGGAAGAACACATATAATTCCTTAAACAGCAGGATAGCCAGGAAAAGGATCAATAAAAGAAAGCCAATTTGTTTGAGGCGGTCGTTGTCCAGGTAGCTCATAGTACAATAATATCGGATAATTTATCCGTACAGGCAAAAAATGAACCAGCGCTTCCGGCCATGATAGCTAAACAAAAAACCGCAAAGCTTGTTCTTAATGCGGAATTTTAGTGGAAAGTTTTATACATTATTCATTTATGGAATGGTGTTTGTGAACCTTTAGGTACCAAAAAATGAAAACTTATTCTCTCACCTTAAAAACCTATTTTATGAGTACAAGTTCCAAAGCTGTTGTTTCTTTTATTGTTGGTGCGGCCGTAGGCGTAGCAGTAGGGTATTTCCTGAACTCCGACAAAAAAGATGAACTGGTGGAAAAACTGAAAGACCAGACAGACAGACTGAAAGACAAATGGAGAAAAAGAAAGGACCAGTTCCAGGATGAATTGGAAAATGAGTTGGTATAACCCCTAAGCTGTTTAAAAAACATTGCATGGAAGAAAATTTCGGCAACTATTTTAACCAAACGGGCAAGGTAGCCAGAGAGTATCTGGAAACCAGGCTGGACCTGCTGAAGCTCCAGGCAGCGGGAAAGCTGTCGAAGGCGTTGGGACTGTTCTTTTCCCTGACGATGGCTTTCCTGCTGTTCTTTTTCGTGATCGTTTTCCTCGGAATGGTAGTAGGATTCTGGATCGGCGAAATGACCGGCAGCTTCACGATTGGTTTTGCGTGCGCAGCAGGCTTGTTTGTGTTGTTATTCGTGGTGATCCTGCTGTTTCGCCGGCAGTTGATACAGCGGCCCCTCACCAGGTTGTTGCTGACTGAATTGGTAGAGGAGATCTCAGAAGCGGACGAACAGTCCGGTCATATTCATAACCAGCCCGGACACAACCCGTCCGGCCGTGATCAGGATACATATAGACATGTGCCCAATGAAGAGGCTACAGAAAACACTTCAAAAGGATAACATGAAAAATGTTTACACATGCGTAAGGTAAAAGTAACCAATCAGGAGACCCTTGACCTGGAAATTGCCCGTTTGAAAATGCGCTCCCGGCAACTGGAAAATGATCTGGGCAGGCGGGTAGATTACTTCAAAGACAACTATAAGAAGATGGCGCTGAATGCCGTTATACCCGGCAGCGCCAGGCATAGCGGCGTACTGAATATTGCTGCCAACGTGGCCAAGATGGCCTGGGGCAGCGGTAAATTCAAGAATTTCGCCACCGGCGCCCTCATGACGGCACTGGAGTTTATAGGCGTGCAGCTGGGCATCAATATTTTCAATAAGGTGACTAACCGCCGTAAGAAGAAAAAAGCAGCGCAGGCCAGCGCTGAGGAAGAATAGTTACCCCCAGACTTTCGTACCCTCACTGCAATTGGCGCAGATATCGATGTTTTTCCGGGTTTCCAGGATCTGGCTACGGAAACGGATATACTCTTTGTTGTGCCACAGCGCCTTGAATGATTCCTTTTTGAGATTACCCAGCCGGTGCTGTGCATCTTTATCGAAGCAGCAAGGCACTACGAGGCCGTCCCAGGTAACAACCGGGGAATGCCACAGGCGCCAGCAATGGTTGCCCAGTTTGTTTTTGATGGCGTAAGTACCGTCTTCGTTACGGTGGTAACGGGAGTATTTGTCAATAGTGGGGATGAGGCGGTTGCCTTCTTCGTAGTCGTATACCTGAGCCGTCTTGAACCGCACCTGGTCCACCCCGATTTCTTCCGCCAGTCTTTTAATGTCTTCAATCTGGTGCTCATTGGGCTTTACCACGAGGAACTGGAAAAACACAAAAGGTTTGGTGGACTTCAGCTCTTTTTTCCACTTCACGATATTTTTGGCCCCTTCTATCACTTTGTCCAGCTTACCACCCACACGATATTGCGTATATACGTCCTGGGTAGTGCCGTCAATGGAGATGATCAGCCTGTCCAGCCCACTTTCCACGGTTTTTTTGGCATTGGCGTCTGTCAGGTAATGCGCATTGGTGGAGGTGGCGGTATAAATGCCTTTGGACGAAGCATATTTCACCATGTCCAGGAAGCCGGGATTGAGGTAGGGTTCCCCCTGGAAATAGAAGATAAGGTATAATAGCTCTTTCGAGATTTCGTCGATGGTTTTCCGGAAAAAATCCTGTTCCAGCATTCCCGTAGGGCGGGTAAAAGCCCGCAGGCCGCTCGGGCATTCCGGGCAGCGCAGGTTACAGGAGGTGGTAGGCTCAAAAGACATGGAAATGGGGTACCCCCATTGCACCGGCTTATTGGTCCACTTGCTGAAGAAGTAGCTGCCAAGCACTTTTCCGGCGTTCCACGCACGACGGAAAGTGAATTTGGAAGCGAGGTTCAGGGTATCATTCAGGTTAAAATCAGGCATATAAAATTCACTTGACCTATGTAAAAGTAGCGTCTTTAAACAAATTATAACCTATACTTGCCGTAAAAAAAGGTCTGCCGGCATTAAACAGCAGCAAATTACCCAATCCCAGCAACTAACTGAAACAAAGTGAAACGTAACTGGACGCGCATTATTTTATTGACGGTATTAACGATCCTGTTGGCCTTGGGCGCCTGGAAATGGTGGTATTCCCGGGAGGAGCGCATCTTCTTTGTGCGATATGATGAATTTGGGATCGATATACCGGTCAATTATAAAATCCACGGGATCGATGTGTCCAAATTTCAGAAGGATATTAACTGGCATGCCGTGAAACAGATGCAGGTCGATAAAATTCGTATATCCTTCGCCTTTATAAAAGCGACGGAAGGCATTACCCGCCAGGACGCCACTTTCCGGCAAAACTGGGAACGGGCCGGCCGGGCAGGGTTGGTAAGGGGCGCTTACCACTTTTTCTACAGTACCCGCGACCCCCTGAAGCAGGCCATCAATTTCCGGAATGTGGCGGACCTTCAGCCGGGCGACCTGCCGCCGGTCCTCGATATCGAAACCAGTAATAACCAGCCGGCGGCGGTGATCCGCAGCACCGCTAAAATATGGCTGGAAGAAATGGAGAAAGCCTATAAGGTGAAGCCGATCATCTATACCAATATCCATTTCTATGAAACGTATCTTGGCAGCGAGTTTGATGATTATCCCCTATGGATCGCGCATTACTACCAGAAAGAGCGGCCGGCGTCCAAAAGGGCATGGCTTTTCTGGCAGCATAGCGACATCGGCAGGGTGAACGGCATCAGAACGACAGTAGACTTTAACGTATTCAGGGGCGACAGCGCAGCACTGGCGAGGCTGTGCATCCCGGCGAACAGAAACTGATCATATGGCGGAAGAAACAGAACATCCACAGCAGGAACCCAGGAAAATAGACAAGCTGGACAGAGACCTTTTCTGGTTTCTTATCAAGATCATGCGTACCATCTTTGTCGGTTTCTTCTGGATGTTTTTTAATGTATTTCTGGGCCTGTTTCTGGGATTTGCCGTGCCGGAGGAGTCAACCCCCGGCCGGATGATATTCTTTTACTCGTGGTTTGTATTATCGCTGGCAGCCTATCTCTATATGATATGGCGCTTCTGGCGTAAAAAAATGGACAGGCCTGATTAGTTGCCACTTCGTCTGCCCAGGTCCATGGTCCAGTAGTTACCGGCCTTGCCAATACCCATTTCCTTGAAGTTGCCGTTCATGATGTTTTTGCAGTGCCCCGGACTGTTGATCCACCCGAGGATGACACTTTGTTCATCCATATAGCCCTGTGCAATATTTTCTCCGTAAGTGTTCCAGTTGTAGCCCACGGCATCGAGGCGGGAGCCCGGTGTGGAACCGCTGGGGGAGGTATGGCTGAAGAAGTTTTTGGTCTTCATTTCCACGCTGAAATCATAAGCTGCTTTTTCCAGCAGGCCGTTCCAGGTAACAGGCCCTACGGGGGGCATTGCTACGCCTCCGCAGTTACAGCCTTTGGTACGAAGGCCGTTCACCAGGTTAAGCAACGCTTCGCGGTCGATGTTGTTCCCGCTTATGCCTGTGCCTGTACCGGGGTTGGTGGTTCCGGGTTTGGTCGTGTCTGTACCCGGCGTGGTACCGCTACCCGGTTTAGAAGTGTCTCCCGAAGGTTTTCCCGGCGTCGTGGTCGCCGTGTCTTTTGGATTTACAGGGAGCAGGCCCGAATCTTTGGAACAGCTTGTAAATACTGCTACTGCTACACATACACCTAAAATCGCACAAATAAATTTCCCTGTCATAACCAGTTAAAAATTAAAAAAATGAATAAATGAACAGATACAGGTCTAAACAGGATAAGGACTAAAACTATAGGAGGTTCCAGGGGATAAGATTAAAACTACTCAGTGGCAGTTTCAGAGGTTATGGGTTAAGGATGTAGTTGCAGTACAAATACATTTGCTGCGCCACGAAAATAGGTGATCGCACTGAAAAAAGAAACGGTGTTTTTGCAAACCGAATGTTAATGAACGCAACCTTTTGCTACTCAGTATTGTAGTGAACTTTTCCCACAAGAGGCCGGCACATGGGGAGGGTTTGCCCCGTCTCCAGTCCGCTACACAGGCCAAAACAGCGGATTTTCATCTGGAATAGTGTTTGCCGGGCTTATAGAGAAGTTGTTTTCATGCTATTGTTCAAAACCGGTATTATGAAGAAAAAGAAACTTAGTGAAGAGAAGTCGGCAGGGTTTTCACAAAACAAGAAAAGACCGGCGGAGGTGTTGACTACCGACAAAGGTTCTGTGAGCCGCAATCCGCTTCATGGAGATTTATCCGAGTCGCCGGAAGAGGAAAATAAGGCGGTACGCGACAGTGAGAAGAGCAAAAAATCGAAATAGAAGACAAATAATTACCATATCCGGAGAAAACCCGAACGTTTTTTATTAAAAGAAGATAACAGCTTACTTTTTAGTTTCTTCTTTAATGTTGTGGTGTATAGCGGCCATCCTACTCTTAGGATGGTTTTTTTATTTAGCTGCTGTGGTCCGCGATAATTTTCCAGGCGCCGTGGATGCGGCGGAGGGTGAGGCTGAAATGTCCCTGAAGGTCGCCAATGCTGCGCTGCAGATGCCATTTGCCAACTACAAAGTATACGTCACGCCCGAGGGGTTTAAATTCCAGCAGTTTGAAGTCCAGCTTGCCCATGGCGGTGCTGTCCGGATAGGTCTTTTTATAGCGGTCCAATGTGGCCTGCCAGCCATAGGTGACGCCATTTTTACCGATAAACAGGAGGGAGTCGGAGCGCCAGTAGGTCTGCATAAACCCGTCGATATCGCCGCGGTTCCAGGCGCTGGTTTGGGCGGCCATCAGGCTCTCGATCTGGCGGCGGTCGTCCTGTTGTGCGTTGGCGTGGCGGGCAGGTAAGGCGGAGAAGCTGGCTATTATGATCAGGAACAGTATAAAACGCATGGTGAATTTTTAGCAAAAGATAAACAGAATTTGCGATGTAACGCAACACTGATTATAGTAACTTTGCAGCACTATTTTGACATCTCTTTCAATTATATTTTAAAAATCAACAGCTTATGCCCGGATATGAACTATTTGGCGCCGAAGAAAGGAAAGAAGTAAATGATGTACTGGAAACAGGGATCATGATGCGTTACGGATTTGACGGTCCGCGTAAAGGCATCTGGAAAGCAAAGGAGCTGGAACAGGCTATTTGCGACAAACTGAATGTACAGTACACACAGCTTGCCTCCAGCGGTACTGCCGCACTGACCACCGCTATGGCAGCCCTCGGATTGGGTGCCGGCGATGAAATTATCATGCCTACCTTCACTTTCGTCGCCAGTTTTGAATCTGTATTCTCCGTTGGCGCTACGCCGGTGCTGGTAGATGTTGATGACACCCTGACACTGGACCCCAAAGCAGTGGAAGCGGCCATTACTCCCCGTACCAGGGCGGTGATGCCGGTACATATGTGCGGCGCTATGGCCGACCTGGACGCGCTGCAGGCCATCTGTAAAAAACATAACCTGTTGCTGCTGGAAGACGCCTGTCAGTCTTTCGGGGCTACCTATAAAGGTAAAGCGCTGGGATCCATCGGCGATGCCGGCACCTTCTCGTTCGACTTCGTAAAGACCATTACCTGTGCGGAAGGCGGTGCCATCATTACCAATAACAAAGACGTTTATATCAAATGTGACGGGTATACCGATCATGGTCATGACCACCTTGGCGTGGACCGCGGGGCCGACCTGCATCCGTTTATCGGGTACAACTACCGTATTTCCGAGCTGCACGCTGCCGTGGGCCTGGCGCAGGTACGTAAACTGGACACCTTCCTGGCCATGCAGCGTAAGACCAAAAAGATCTTCAAGGAAGCACTGGCTACCGTACCGGGGGTAACTTTCCGCCGTCTGCCGGATGAAGCCGGCGACAGCGCCACTTTCCTGTCCTTCTTCCTGCCGGAAGCGGAACAGGCGAGAAAAGCCGCTGCTGCTATGAAAGCCGCCGGTCTGCCTGCATTCTACTACTATGATAACAACTGGCACTACATCCGTCAGTGGGACCATTTCAGGAACGGCGACGTATTAACACCGTTTGCCCCCGGTCTGAAACAGGCGATGGAAATCTATAAAACCAAACAGTTCCCCGCTTCCGATGCCATCATCAGCCGGAACATCTCTACCCCGATCAACCTGTCCTGGAGCGATACCGAAGTACAGGAACGGGCTGAGAAGCTGGTGAAAGCTGTAAAAAGCGCTTTATAATTTCCGCACGCAAAGGCGCAAAGCAGCAAAGGTGTCAAGATCTTTGCCTCTTTGCTGCTTTGCGCCTTTGCGTGAAAATAAACCAACATGAAGAAAGTAGCTTTGATACCTGCCCGTTATGGCGCTACCCGCTTCCCGGGGAAAATGATGGCCCGGCTGGGCGGCAAATCCGTGATCCTGCGCACTTACGAGTCCACCGTTAACACCGGTGTGTTTGACGATGTGATGGTGGTAACCGACAGCGATGTGATATACAACGAGATTGTGGATCATGGCGGTAAAGCTGTGATGAGCCAAAAAGAACATGAATGCGGTACGGACCGTATTGCCGAAGCTGTTGTGGACATGGAGGTGGACATTGTGGTGAATGTCCAGGGTGATGAGCCTTTTACCCAGAAAGAACCGCTGGAGAAACTGCTCCGGGTGTTTGAAGGGGAGGCCGGAAAGCAGGTGCAGGTAGCGTCCCTGATGCAGGAGCTGCATGATGAAGCGTCCATCACGGATCCCAACTATGTGAAAGTGGCGGTAGACAAGCAGTTCAACGCCCTGTTCTTTTCCCGTTCCGTGATCCCTTATCCCCGTAACAAAGACATCAAAAGCATTTATTACGAGCATATTGGTATTTACGCTTTCCGCAAACAGACGTTGCTTGCGTTCACGCAGCTGGCGCCTACGCCGCTGGAGCTGGCAGAGAAGATCGAATGCCTGCGTTATCTTGAAAACGGTATTCCGATGAAGATGGTCGTAACCTCCTATATGGGCGTGGAGATCGATACACCGGAAGACCTGGAAAAAGCGGCCAAATATTTATAACATCTAACTAAAACGGATATATGAAATTCAGGAATTTCAAAATGGTGGACTACGTAGTTTACGGCAGCGGATGTTTTGATCAGCTGGGCGAAATACTGGCCCCCCGTCGTAAAGGCGATGCTCCCATGATTTTTTTCGTGGATGAGTATTTCCAGGACAAACAGGCCTTTCTGTCCCGCATTCCTTTGCAGGGGAAGGACAAGATAGTGGTGATCGATGTGACGTACGAACCCAAGACCGTAACAGTAGATAAAATCCGTGATGAGCTCCAGGCCGAATTCGGCGAGGTGTCCGGTATCATTGGTATCGGTGGTGGTTCCGTGATGGACATGGCCAAGGCCGTGGCGCTGATGATGACCAACCCCGGTTCCTCCGCTGATTACCAGGGATGGGACCTCGTAAAGAACCCGGCCGTGTATAAAGTGGGTATCCCTACTATTTCCGGTACCGGTGCAGAAGTGAGCCGTACCTGCGTGCTGACCGGCCCCACCCGTAAGCTCGGTATGAACTCCGACTATACGCCGTTCGATCAGATCGTGCTGGACCCGGCGCTGACGAAGACCGTAGAAGTCAACCAGCGCTTTTATACTGCTATGGACTGCTTTATCCATTGTGTGGAATCGCTGACCGGCACCTATCTCAATGCTTTCAGTAAATCTTACGGTGAAAAAGCACAGGAGCTGTGCGAGGAAATTTTTCTGGATAAAGACGTGTGGGACGATGATTCCGACGAGAAACTGATGATGGCTTCCTACGCCGGCGGTATGAGCATTGCCTACTCCCAGGTGGGCGTGGCCCATGCGGTGAGCTATGGCCTGGCCTACCTGCTGGGCACCAAACACGGTATCGGCAACTGTATCGTGTTCGACAAGCTGGAAGAGTTCTATCCGGACGGCGTGAAGAAGTTCAAGGAAATGGTGAAGAAACATAACATCGATATTCCGCAGGGTATTACCAGGGGGCTGACCGACGAGCAGTTTGACACCATGATCAATGTGTCGCTCGGTATGGCGCCGTTGTGGGAAAACGCGCTGGGCAAGGACTGGAAAGAGATCATGACCCGCGAGCGGCTGCGTAAGCTGTACGAGCGGTTATAACCTTACGGGAAACCATATTAATAAATACGAATTGCAGCGTAGTTTGCAATTCGTATTTTTTTTGTACGCAGATCCAATGCGTAGTCATAAACGATATTGCTTTTAACGAACTAATCATGTTGATATTATTGATTGTTACGGGAATTGTAGCCCTTGTGCTGGGGTATCTGTACTTCATGGCAACGGGCCGTCAGCGGGCACTGCAAGCGGAAGTGTCAGCGTATCAGGAGCGTTATGCCCAGCTGGAGGCAAAGCAGGGCTATTTACAGCACCTGGTGGAGGACAAGCAGCAACTGGCCCGTGAAAAGCAGGAACAGCTGGAGCGGCTCAATGAGGAGTTTGCTTCCCTGATGGCGGAGCAGGGCCGGCTGGCGGAGCAGAATAAGTACCTGCACCAGCAGCTGCAGAGCGAGAAAGAGCGCCTGCATGAGATGCACCAGGATTTTAAAGCGCAGTTTGAAAATACTGCACAGCAGCTGTTACAGCGAATATCCGGCAATTTTATGCAGCAGAACCAGGTCAAGATGGACGACCTGCTGAAGCCGCTGGCGGAGAAGATCGATAATTTCCGGAGCAGCGTGCAACAATCGCTCGTGGCGGAGACATCGCAACGTACGGAGTTGAAAGCGGAATTGCAGCGTTTGTTGCAGCTGAACCAGACCTTGTCCAAAGAAGCGAACAACCTTACCAAAGCGCTGAAGGCTGATACCAAGAAGCAGGGCAACTGGGGAGAGATGATCCTGGAAAAAGTACTGGAAGCTTCCGGGCTGGAGAAAGGCATTCACTTTTTTACACAGGACGCGCAGCGTGACGATACGGGGCAGCTACGCCTGCCGGACCTGGTGCTGCAGCTGCCGGAAAACAGGCAGATCGTCATTGATTCCAAGGTGTCCCTGAAAGCATACGAACAGTATTGCAGCGCCACAGAGGAGGCGGAGCGGCAGCAGGCGTTGAAACAACATGTGCAGTCGGTGAAGAACCACGTGAACGAACTTAGCAGGAAAGCCTACCACACGCTGTATAAGAACACGACCGATTTTGTGATGCTGTTTATCCCGATAGAACCGGCTTATGGGCTGGCGGTGATGCAGCAGGAAGAAGATCTTTACGACTTCGCTTTCCGCCGCAAGGTAATACTGGTCAGCGTTCCGTCATTGCTGGCCACGCTGCGGATCATTGATGCTATGTGGAGACTGGACAACCAGAACCGGAATGCAGAAGAGATCGTGCGGCAGGGCAGCGCATTGTATGATAAGTTTGTAGGTTTTGCGGAAGACATGGGGATGATCGGCGAACACCTGAAACGCAGCCAGGGGGTGTATGAAAGCGCCATGAACAAACTCAACACCGGTCACGGCAACCTGGTAGGCAGAGCGGAGCGTATGCGCAAACTGGGACTGGAAAATAAAAAGAACCTGCCCTCTCAGCTGATCGTAGCGGTAGACACAACACCAGAGAATGAAGCGGACGCCCCTGAATCCGGAACCAAACAGGTCCCCGCGCCGGGCATTACCATACAGCGTCCTGCTTCTTCCGATGAAGGAGAGATGCAGGATATGCAGGGCCGGTAGGGAATGGCTACCGGCATTCTTTAGCGACCATCACCGGTTTTTTATAGAAGAAGGTGAGATAGAAAGTAGCCAGTAACGTAATGCCGGCAAACAGGTAAAACGTTAGCGGGAAATTGGAAGATTGGTTATTGTACACAAATGCGGAGAAATAGGCGCCCAGCCCGATGCCCGCTTCCATAGCAATATACATGCTGGCCAGTGCCCGGCCGCGGTGTTCGGGCTGTCCGAGGTCGATGGTCCATGCGGTTACCGCCGGGGCATTGAGGCCCACGGAAATGCCATACACCACCGCAGAAGCCATCAATAGGGCCTGAGATCCGGCCAGGCCCATCATTAGCATGGACGCTGCCATCAGTATGGCGGAAGTTTTCAGTACCGGTACCCGGCCGTAGCGGTCAGAAACTTTCCCCGCCAGCAAACGGATGCCGATAGAGCTGATGGTAAAGTAGGTAAAGAACACGCCCTTGTTGGCCACACCGAGGAAAGCACCGAAGTCCGGGATAATGGTAAGCATGGCGCCGTAACTGAAGTAGGTGAGGAAACAGATGATCACCGGAGACCATACCAGCGGCTCAAATATCTCATCTCCTTTGATTTTGAGCAATGAAAAGCGAAAAGATTGTTTGTTGGCCAGCGTTTCTTTCATGCCGATCAGAATCACGACTGACAGCAAGGCAAAAACGGCTGACAGCTGAAACATCACATTGATATTCCATCTTACCGCCATGTAACCGCCTATCGCCGGCCCGAGCGCCATACCAATGGTGCTGGCCAGGCCCACCATCCCCATGGCCTCCCCCCGCCGGTTGAACGGAATGATATCTGACACATAGGCAGATGTGCCGGTCGGTTTGAAGCCGGTGGAAAAACCATGAAAAAAACGGAGTAGCAGAAACGCCCCAACGGAACTCACCAATGGGTATAACAGGCTACACACCACACATACAAGAGAGCCGAAAATCATCACCGGCACCCGGCCAATGGTATCTGTAAGCTTACCACTGAATGGTCTCGACAAACCCGCCATCAGCGTGAATAATCCGATAATATATCCTTTATAATCTGCACCACCCATATTGCTCAGGTAGGCCGGTAACTCAGGGATCATCATATTGAAACTGGCAGAAAACAAAGCATTACTCAGGCATAGAAGAATAAAATGCAGACTATAGATTTTTCCGGAAGACTGGTCCATACCACAAAATTAGTAACTATGGTACAATTTTGGCAAATATGTTGGCCTGGCCCTGAAACCTGAACAAAAGCGGCTATGGACCTGTTTATTATACCGATTGTTAATTTATGATAAACATCAGGATAGCCCTCCCAAAGAATTCGTAAATTTATTTAAACCAAAAAATTCAAAGAATATGAAAATCGATATTGGCATTTCTGCAGAACACGCGAAGAAAATAGCATTAGAGTTGAACAAAGTGCTCGCTGATGAATTACTGGTTTACGCGAAAACGCGCAACAGCCACTGGAATATCGAAGGCTCCAACTTCATGGAAATGCATAAGTTCTATGAAGGTCAATATGAGGAGCTGGAAGAAATCGCTGATGAAGTGGCAGAGTACATCCGCAAGATCGGACATTATGCAGAAGGCCGTTATACAGACGTGCTGAAACTCACCAACCTGCTGGAATCCGAATATTCCAACGACCAGAAAAAACAGCTGCAGGAGCTGCTGAATGACCACGAAACCATTATCCGCAACCTGCGCAGACTGATCGACGAGTTCGATGAAAAGTACAAGGACAAAGGAGCTGCCGATTTCGCAACACAGTTGCTGCAGAAACACCTGTCACTGGCATGGATGATCCGTTCCTACCTCAAATAATAATAATTGGGTGATTTGATTATTTAGAAATTTAATCATTTATAGAACCCATTAAATGATTAAATTTCTAAATAATCAAATCACCCAATGTAACGTGTTCCACATGGATAATTCAAACGATCTCCGCCTCGCCGTACTCATAGATGCCGACAATATACCCTACCACAACATCAAAGGGATGCTGGAAGAAGTAGCCAAATACGGGAACCCCACTTTCAAAAGGATTTATGGAGACTGGACCAAACCCACCGTTGCCGGATGGAAAGGCGTTTTACTGGAAAACGCTATTACCCCCATCCAGCAGTACAGCTATACCTCCGGAAAAAATGCCACCGATTCGGCCATGATCATCGATGCGATGGACATCCTGTACACCGGCAGAGTGGACGGCTTTTGCCTCGTTTCGAGCGACAGCGATTTCACCAGGCTGGCCACCAGGCTGAGAGAAGCCGGTATGCGCGTGATCGGCATGGGAGAGAAGAAAACACCCAGCGCCTTCCGCGCGGCCTGTGATAAGTTTATCTACCTCGAAATATTACAGATCAGGGAAAAGAAAACAGAAACAGGCGCCAAACCCAAATCGGCTAAGGAAAAACCCAAAGGCATCAGCAAAGCCGACAAAGATTTGATAGACCTGCTGTCTACCAGTATCAATGATATCGCTGATGAAGACGGATGGGCATATCTCGGGGAACTGGGCAATCTCCTGCTGAAGAAACAGCCCGATTTCGATGCCCGTAACTATGGCTTTAACAAGCTGGTACAGCTCATCAAAAACTTCCCCAATTTCGAAATCGATATCCGGGAAAGCGGCAAGAAGACCGGCAAACTGGTGTATGTAAGAACAGTATAACGTTATGGCATATAGGAAAATAAAAGTTCTCAAAGGGGATATTACCAAAATGGAGACAGCTGCCATCGTAAATGCAGCCAATTCATCCCTGATGGGTGGTGGTGGCGTTGATGGCGCTATCCACCGGGCCGGCGGCCCGGCTATCCTGGAAGACTGCCGGGCAATCGTGGCCCGGCAGGGCGGCTGTAAAACAGGAGAAGCTGTGATCACCACCGGTGGCCGCCTGCCGGCCAAACATGTAATACATACCGTAGGACCGGTATGGAACGGAGGAAACCATCACGAGGCCGCCCTGCTGGCCAACTGCTACCTGCATTCCTTACAACTGGCATCCCGCCACCAGCTTGCATCGGTGGCTTTTCCCAATATCAGCACCGGCATTTATCATTTCCCGAAAGACCTCGCTGCCAGCATCGCCATGGAAACCATCGTCGGTTTCCTGGAGCAGGACGAGGTGCTGCAGGAAGTAGTGCTGGTTTGTTTTGACGATGAAAACTACCGGCTGGCGCAACATTACTACAACCAGTACATAAGGCCCGAAGAATAAATAATGATGGTTTGGGGGTAACAGATAAGCCTGTTTGTCTATATTTGAAACCACAACGATTAATGATCGAAAACCAAACCACCATTAAGAAATGAAACCAACCAAAGTAAGCAGGCTGCTGCCTCTGGTAGCCTGCATGGCGTGGGCTGCCCCTACTGTTGCAGGTCCATCGCCTGTTTCCACCCTCGCTGTCATTCAGGGACAGGCTCCTGAAAAAGCTAGAAAAATCACATTGTACGCTGTACAGGAAGGCCGCAAAACAGAAATCGCCAATACGGCAGTGGATGAGCAGCAGGCCTTTGCCTTCGCTATTCCGTCGCCCAAAGAAGGCTTCTATTACCTCTCAACCGGTAGCCGCGGAGACACCCGTATCTACCTCAAACCGGGAGATCAGTTGAAACTGAAAATGGACGCCGGCGCTTATACTGTACAGGTGGGATCGCCGGAAAATAAACAGCTCTGGCAATGGCAGGAACAGCTGGGCACTATCTCCCGGCACGCCAGCCTCGGAGATACCGCCACCTACCTGTCTTTCTTTCCCAAGCTGGAAGCGCTGGCTCCCAAAGTAGCCGCCCTGAAAAAGGCCGTGAATACGCCTAACCGGAAGTTCAACGAGCTGCTGAAATACACGATGGACGTTGATGTGGAATATACCGCGATGTCGTTCCTCCTGATGCCGCACTCAAAGCATCCGGAGAAAAGCCAGTACCCGGCTTACTACCGGCAGATCATACAGGATAAAAAGTACTGTGATGGCCGGTTGCTGGGCAACGGAGATGCCGGTCGTATCGTTCGTTTATACGAGACCTTTACCCATATTATGAGCACGGAGAAGCGGCAGGGACCTGCTTCCCTTGAGGAAAACACCCGTCTGTTCTGTAACGATACGATCAAAGGGTTACTGATTACCGAAAGCCTGGGTGGGTTCAGGACGTACGATAAACTCACGGAAGCAGTAGCACCGGTGAAGCAGTATCTCGTTACAGAGAGCCAGCAGCAACTTTATCTTGCAGCGGAGAAAGGGCTGCGTAAGTTTTCTGCCGGTGAACCGGGTTTCAACTTTTCCGGAGAGGATATTAATGGTAAAAAAGTGACTTTCAACGATTTAAAAGGAAAAGTAGTGGTGGTAGATGTATGGGCTACCTGGTGTGGTCCATGCAAAGCGGAACTGCCTCACCTGCAAAAGCTGGAAGAAGAGATGCGTGACCGGAACGTCACTTTCCTGGGGTACTCTGTAGATGAAACCAAGGATAAAGAAAAGTGGCAGGCGTTTGTAAAAGAAAAGGAGATGAAAGGAGTGCAGCTCTTTGGCGCCGGCTGGAGCGACATCACCAAATTTTATGATATCAAGGGAATTCCCCGTTTCATGGTGTTTGACCAGCAGGGTAAGATTGTGACCATTGATGCACCACGGCCTTCCACCCCGGAGCTGAAAGCGCTGATAGAAAAAATACTGAGCAAAAGCTGATAAGTGCCCAATAGTGATGATAAAAGAAAAAGGCTTCCGGAAGGAAGCCTTTTCTACTATAATGCGATGTAAAAAACGGGGTATTAGAGTTTTGCGTATTTCACCCAGGCGTAAATGAACATCAGGGCAAAAATAACGATGGCACAAGGAGCCAGAAAATGACCAATGCTATCACCCACCTTGTAAAAGTTGGTGGTCTGTACTACTGTTAAGAGATTCGTCAACATTGTATAATGATTTTATTTATTTCTGGATGCAAATTAGAACATTCGTGGCAAATTCCCAATCCCGTATGCTATTACCAGTCTGTTAATTGCCGGATACACTGATCCAGCCGGGATTTGGCGAGGAAATTTTTTTCCAGCGCAACAGCGAAAGGTACCGGGGTGTCCAGGCTGGCGCAGCGTATAACGGGCGCATCCAGCAGGTGGAAGCAGTGTTCTGCTATCCAGGCGCTTATCTCGCCCCCCAGTCCGCCGGTGAGGGTGTCTTCGTGCAATACCAGCACTCTGCCGGTAAGGGCTACGGCGTCGCGGATGGCGGTATAGTCCAGCGGCAACAGGGTGCGGAGGTCCAGGATGGCGATGGAGAGCGCCGGATGGGCGGCGGCGTATTCCAGGGCCCAGTGCACGCCACTGCCATAAGTGATGATACTGACATCGTCGCCCGCCTGCACTAGCCGTGCTTTTCCTATTTCCACGGTATAATAGCCGTCGGGCACCAGGCCGCTGATGCTGCGGTAGAGGGCCTTATGCTCAAAATACATTACCGGGTTAGGGTCTGCGATAGCTGCATTCAGCAGGCCTTTGGCATCTTCCGGGGAGGAAGGGTATACCACTTTCAGCCCCGGCACATGGGTAAACCAGGCCTCGTTGCTCTGGGAGTGGAAGGGCCCCGCTCCAACGCCGCCACCGGTGGGCATCCTGACGACCACATCTGCCGTTTGTCCCCATCGGTAATGCATTTTAGCGAGATTATTGACGATCTGGTTGAAGCCGCAGCTGACGAAATCGGCGAACTGCATCTCCACCATGCTTTTAAAACCTGCGATAGACAGGCCGAGCGCGGTGCCGACAATAGCGCTTTCACAGAGCGGGGTATTGCGGACCCGCTCTTTTCCGAAGCTGCCCAGCAACCCTTCCGTGATCTTGAAAGCACCGCCATAGGCCGCAATATCCTGGCCCATCAATACCAGTTCGGGGTACTGCTCCATAGACTGCCGCAGCCCATCGGAGATGGCGTCGATAAACCGTTTTTCCGAAGCGGTGCCGGAGGGAGGTATGACCGGCGCCGCCGGTGCATAGATGTCTTCCAGTTCGGTGCTGGTATTGACAGCGAAGGGGAGGGGCTCCAGTCCTTTGGCCACGTCTTCGTCGATGCGGTGTTTCAGTTCCTGCCGGATGGCCTCTATGCCGGTGGTGTCCAGCAGATGGCTTTCCCGCAGGAAAGTTTCATACTGTGCTACCGGGTCTTTTTTGCCCCACTGCTCAAAAAGTTCGGGAGGCACATATTTTACGCCGCTGGCTTCTTCGTGGCCGCGCATGCGGAAGGTCATCGCCTCTATGAGCACGGGTTTTTGTTCTTTGATGGCATACGCGCGGGCGGTGCGGATGGTCTGGTATACCTCAAGGAGGTTGTTGCCATCTACCTGAACCCCTTCCATACCGTAACCGATGGCCTTATCAACCAGGTTTTTGCAGTGATATTGTTCGCTGACAGGCGTGCTGAGGCCGTAACCGTTGTTTTCCACCAGGAAGATAACAGGAAGCCCCCATACGGCGGCCACGTTCAGCGCTTCATGAAATTCGCCTTCGCTGGTACCGCCTTCACCGGAGAATGCCAGCGACACTTTATGTTCCTTTTTCAGCTGATGGGCGAGGGCTATACCGTCGGCGATGGAAAGCTGCGGCCCAAGGTGGGAGATCATCCCGCAGATATGAAAGGCCCGGCTGCCGAAGTGGAACGAGCGTTCCCGGCCTTTGCTGTAACCATCCTGGCTACCCTGCCATTGCAGCAGCAGGTGATGCAGCGGCATATTACGGGTGGTGAATACGCCCAGGTTGCGGTGCAACGGCATGATCCATTCGTCGGGTTCCAGCGCCAGCGTGGCGCCTACGGCGATGGCCTCCTGGCCAATGCCGGAAAACCATTTGCTGATTTTCCCCTGCCGCAGCAGGAGCAGCATTTTTTCCTCTATCAGTCGGGGGTATAACAACGCCCTGTAAAAAGACAGTAACTCCGTGTCACTGAGATTAGACCGGTCAAAATACATGTATAGGCTGTTTACAACGTGAATAGGGCTGGAGGTCAGTCGTTGCTGCCGCCGGCGAGATTGATCATGATACTGTTGATAATAGTCATCACGATACTGAATAACATGGCCCACCAGAAGCCGTCCACCTTAAATCCGGGGACGATTTTTGCGGCCAGCAGTATAATGACGGCGTTGATCACAAATAAAAATAACCCCAGCGTGAGAAGGGTTACCGGGAAGGTAAATAATACCAGTAACGGTTTTACCAATGCATTGAGCAATGCCAGCACCAACGCCAGGATCAGAGCGGTAACAAAACTATCGATTTTGACTGCCGGCTTCAGCAGGTAGGTTGTTAACATAGCCGCCAGTGCACTTACTAATATACGGACCAGGAAACCCATATGATTGTGTTTAGTGTATCAGTAAGATAACGAAAAAAACAGCACCAGCGTATATTGACATATAACCGCAGTGGTAGCGGCATCATCAAATAAAAACGCCCTGTCAACCAAGGCAGACAGGGCGTTAAGAGGTCTGATTATTTTAATCATCGCAAATCAGGGAAGTCAGTATTAATCCTGTAAATCAACGTTCCGGTAGGCTTTTATCAGCGCCGCTTCGCCTTCTTTACCCTGACCGGCATTGCCATGTTCCATGCCCAGCACACCTTTATATCCTTTCTTGTGGAGGTGCGCGAAAACATTTTTATAGTTGATTTCGCCGGTGCCGGGTTCTTTGCGCCCGGGGTTGTCACCGATCTGGACATACGCAATTTCATCCCAGCACTGATCGATAGTGGGAATGAGATTGCCGGTGTTGCGTTGCATGTGGTAGATATCGTAGAGTATCTTACAGGCGGGGCTGTTTACCGCTTTACAGATTTCATAGGACTGTTCTGCGGTGCGCAGGAACAGATCGGGCGTATCGCTGAGCGGTTCGAGTACCATGACAAGTTTGTGCGGCTCAAAGATAGCGGCGCCCAAACGGAGCGCAGCAATAACGTTGGCCGTTTGTATACCCATCGGCAGATTGCGGTCGAAGAAGCCGGGCACTACGGTAGCCCATTTGGCATTACAGCGTTTTGCCACGTCTACACTGTCTTTACAGGTTTTTACAAAAGCATCGGTAAATTCCTGTTTGCCCGAGGCCAGTGAAGTTTTCCAGTTGTTGCCTGTATCCACTACAAATACGCCCATGGTCATACCCAGTTTAGCGAGCAGGTTGCCGATTTTTTCCTGTTCAGCCACAGGGCGGTGCATCATGCCGTTATCTTCTATAGACCGGAAGCCCTGGTCGTGCATATATTTGATCTGATCGAGGAAATCTGCGCCTGCGCTGTTTTTAAACATGCCATCATGCGGGGCGAAGTCCATTTTAAAGGGTTTTTCCTTAGCAGCTGTTGTGCCGGCAGTAGCAGCCTGGCTTTTGCTGGTGATACCGCCCAGGGCCAGCGCGGAAATACCGGCCAGAGTGCCCTGCTGCAGGAATTTTCTTCTTTCCATAACGTTAGGTTATTTTAAAATGATCATAGAAAAGGACATTGGCTAAATTTAATCGCTTTTACAAGGAAATGCTAATAAAGCTGAAAAAAATTCAATTCATCCTCCTTTTTTCGCATTCATAAAAAAATATTGCATTCCACTTTGTAATTTTTTAAATTCACCCACTTGTATTTTTTTTAAATCGTTTGGATGACTAGATATTATGTGACCTTTCTGCTGGGCGGGTTGCTCGGCCAGGTTATGACTACTCAGGCGCAACAGACCTTTACGCCATTTGAACAACAGATCCCCGGAACCACGGTAAGTTTTAAAATGGTGCCGATTAAAGGCGGCACTTTCACGTTAGGAAGCCCGGACAATGAAAAAGGAAGAAACAAAGACGAAGGCCCTGCGAAAAAAGTAACCGTCGGAGATTTCTGGATGGGAGCCACGGAAGTGACTTTCGATGAATATGATGTATATGCCGATGCGGAAAAGGATAAAACGCCTACTCCGGACGGTATGACACGCCCCAGCCCTCCATATATTGATCTTACCCTGGGGATGGGCAAAGGCGGAGGGTATCCGGCCAACAGTATGAGCCAGTATGGCGCGCTGATGTACTGTAAATGGCTGTATGCCAAAACGGGCGTGTTCTATCGCCTGCCTACCGCCGCAGAATGGGAATACGCCTGCCGCGCGGGGTCTACAACGCCCTACCCGTATGGCACCGACGAATCGCAACTGAAAAAATATGCCTGGTACCGGGCCAACAGTGAAGATAAATACCATAAGGTAGCGCAACTGCAGCCCAATGCATGGGGCCTTTACGATATGCTGGGCAACGTAGCAGAATGGACGCTGGACCAGTACGATGAAACGGGCGTAGCTGCCGCAGCAGCCACCGATCCGTGGACAGTCCCCACCTCCAAGATGCCCCGCGTGATCAAAGGCGGCAACTATAAGGACGGAGCACCTGCCTTGCGCAGCGCCGCCCGCCTGAAGTCCGACCCCGTGTGGAACCGCAGGGACCCGCAGATCCCGAAAAGCTCCTGGTGGAATGCTGACGCACCTTTCATCGGCTTCCGTATCGTGAAACCTGCGAAACAACCTACCCCCGAAGAAGCACAGAAATTTTTCGAAGACGTAGTTGATAAATACAAAGGCGCACGCTAATCATCATCCAAAAAATCAATAAATCACAACGCATTTTTATGGAAAGCGAACAACAAAAATTCCACGACAAAGGCCGCCGCGATTTCGTTAAGCAGACATCAATGCTTGCTGGCGGATTGCTGGCCATGCCCATCTTATCTAAAGCAAATTATTTCTCCGGCTCTTCTGATGTCATCAAAGTGGCGCTCATCGGTTGCGGCGGCCGCGGTACCGGCGCAGCTACACAGGCGCTGAGCACAAAAGAAAACGTTCAGCTGGTGGCCATGGCCGACGCCTTCCCCGATAGGCTCAAAGAAAGCTACGACAACATCAAAGAAGCTTTAGGCGATAAAGCCAGCCGCGTGAACGTACCGGAAAAAAATAAATTCACCGGTTTCGACGCTTATAAACAAGCCATCGCACTGGCAGACGTGGTGATCCTCACCACCCCTCCGGGCTTCCGGCCTATCCACTTTGAAGAAGCCATCAGACAGAATAAACACGTGTTCATGGAAAAACCAGTGGCTACAGACCCTGCCGGTATCAAAAGAGTACTGGAGGCCGCAGCGCTGGCTAAATCCAAAAAACTGAACGTGGTAGTGGGCCTGCAGCGTCGTTACCAGAACTCCTATCGTGAGCTCTACAAACGTGCGCAGGATGGCATGATCGGCGATATCCTCTCCATGCAGGTATGGTGGAACCAGGGCGCGCTCTGGGTAAAACCCCGCAAACCTGAATACACAGAAATGGAATACCAGATGCGCAACTGGTATTATTTCAACTGGCTCTGCGGCGATCATATCGTAGAACAGCATATCCATAATATCGACGTAGGCAACTGGTTTAAGAACGCCACACCGCTGACTGCCGGCGGAATGGGCGGCCGTGCCGTACGCACCGGTAAAGAATACGGTGAAATCTTCGATCACCACTTCGTGGAATACCGTTATGCCGACGGCGTGGTCATGAACAGCCAGTGCCGCCACTGGAAAGATGCGCCCAGCAAGGTAGATGAAGAGATTGTAGGCACTAAGGGCCGTATCTACTGCGATAAGGCGCAGATCGTGGACCACAAAGGGAAAGTGCTCTACCAGTTTGACAAAACGAAAGAAAACAACCCTTATCAGACAGAACATGATGAGCTGTTTGCGGCCATCGCCAAAGGGCAATACAAATTTGCAGACGCCCAGCGGGGTGCAGAGGCCACCCTCTCCGCCATCATCGGCCGCCTGGCTACTTATTCCGGTCAGATCATCAACTGGGACACGGCGCTCAACTCCGGACTGAACCTGCAGCCACAGAAGTACGCTTTCGACGCACCGCCGCCGATAGTACCGGATGCGTCCGGAAACTACGCGTATGCAAAGCCAGGAACGACAAAATATTTCTCCTGATATTTTTCTGCACACGATTTTCAAACAATGGGAAGATGCCAACGTCATCTTCCCATTTTATTTTTAACTTACTGCTATGAGATCTGTTTTACTGCTTTCCGCCATCAGCCTGTCTTTACAGGCATCGGCCCAAACGGCCGCCATCAGCAAGTGGGCCAGCCGCTCCCTCTTACATCAGCAACCACTGGAACAGGCGCATGTGGGGATCTCTATTTATGAGCCGGCCACCGGGAAATACTGGTACCAGTACCAGGACGATAAGTTTTTTACACCCGCTTCCAACACCAAAATATTTGCGCTGTACGCCGGCCTGAAGCTGCTGGGCGACTCGCTGCCGGCCGCCCGCTACTATGAAAACGATACTGCCGTCTTTGTGAAAGGGATGGCCGATCCTTCTTTCCTGCATCCTGATTATACTTTTCAGCCGTTGTTGCAGCTGCTGCAACAAACCGCAAAACAGATATACCTGGTGCCGGCCAATAATCTCAACAAACGGTACGGCCCCGGGTGGTCCTGGGCGGATTATGCCGATGATTACCAGCCGGAACTGACGGAGTGGCCCATGTATGGTAATGTGGTCCGGATCTATCATCATGGCGATACCAGCAAAATAATGCCGGCCCTTTACGACCTGGAAACAACGGAAGACCGCACCATCACCAAAATCAGCACCGAGCGGGATGAGCGAAACAATCTTTTCTTCCTGAAGTATAACCCTGCTTACAAAGAAGTATCCACTACGGAGGTGCCCTTTATTACAGGGACTGAACAGGAACTCCGGCAACGGTTACAAGACACGCTGCATAAGCGTATAGGCCTTGCCGTTGCTCCGCAGCCGGCATCGTTTCAGTTACTGAAAAGTATTCCGGCGGACTCCCTGTTTACGCCGATGATGCACCGCAGTGATAATTTCTTCGCAGAGCAAACGCTGATGATGGCATCCGCCAGCCTCTGGGATACGATCAGCACTAAAAAGATGATCAGCTGGCTGCTGGAAGGAGACCTGAAAGACCTGCCACATGCGCCGCAGTGGGTGGATGGTTCGGGCTTGTCGCGTTATAACCTGATCACGCCGCGCGACTTTGTCAGCGTGCTGAACAAGATGTATGCGCAATATCCGCAGCGGCGGTTATGGGATATTTTCGCTACCGGCGGAAAAGGCACGCTGCGCAATTATTACCAGCAGCAGTTTGTACATGCCAAAACGGGAACCTTGAACGGGGTAGTGGGGCTGAGCGGTTACCTGGTGACAAAAAAGAATAAGACGCTGATATTCAGTGTACTGGTAAATAATCACCAGGATACGGCTACGAGCGTACGAAGAGCGGTAGAGCGGTTGCTGACGATGATCTGGAAGGAATACTAAACGGTTCAGGGCTTGAGAATATAAGATACCAGTTTGATAGTATCGTCTGCCTGGTCTGCTTCAATAAGGCCGATACCTTTGGCGTAGTAGCTGGTGGAGATAGTGCCGATGGTGACCGGGTTGTTAAGCACAATAGCGGAGGCGTCCAGCTTTACAGCGATCACGTCGGGATAGTTTTTCCCGTTAACGGTTTTGGTGACGCCTTTTTGTACGATGGTATGCTGCAGAACGGCTTTGGTAGTAAGCGTACCATTGCTGATGGTGACGGTGTCTGACCAGCTGCTGCCCATGGCGGCAGTTTCTTTCAGGTAGGTAAGTTGCAGACTGTCCGCTTTATATCCCTGAAAAGTGAAGATACTGGCTATTTGTGTGTAAATACCGTCTTTGCAGCTGGAGCAGAAGAATACGCTGTCGTCGCCTACCATTTTGTAAGTGTTGCCGTTGACAGTGGTGTCTCCGGAAACAGTCAGGGTATACGCAAGCGTGTCCTGGGTGAGGTTCACATCAATATAAGAAAAGGAAGAGCCGGTTGTATAAGGGGCATAATCGCAGGTGGGGAATCCTGTCCCGTCATGGCTCATTTCTTTACTACAGGCGATTAGCAATGCGCAGCCTGCCAGAAACAAAAAGAATACGTGGAGGTGCTTCATAAACAATAGATCTGGTTACTGTATAACGTTCAGTGCTATGAATTTATGCAAAAAGGCCGATAGTTTTTTGGACTATCGGCCTTTTTGCTTGTATAACGATTTTAAGTTATTCTATTCTTACTTTAAATGAGCCACTGACGGGAGCAGTAGTATTGCCCGGTATTTTTTGGACGTTCCCGGAAAAAGTGCCTTCGAGGTATTCGCCTGCTATCCCGGTGCGGGTGATGGTAATATTCAGAGACTCACTGAAGTAAGTGCCATCGTTCATAGCGACCGTAAAGTAGCGGGACACGCTGGGGCCTGTTTGAATACCCGACAGCTGTATATTGATCCGAATGAGCCCTCCTGGTGTTTTCTGAGCGGCGGAGAGGGAATAGATGCTAACGGTAGATGTGTCCGAACGGTAGGACGTAAACAGGACGGAATCTGCCGGGGAGGTAAACGTGGTTGTCTGCCCTTCCAGCAGGAGCGAGATGGTACTAACCTGTATCACGTCACAAGCCTGCAGGTCGCGTGTGTAATTGCCCGGTGCCAGCTGGAAAGTGGACGTTGACATTTTATCGGCGGTTTCGTCTATGGGGTTCAGCACCACCGTTGCCGCACCAGTGGCGCAGCGCAGAATGGAGGTGGCGTAATTACCGTTCTGAATAGCTGTTTCGTAGTGTACGCCGTTTACCTGTATGTTGACCAGCCCTTTGGTAACGGCAGCGCCGTCGCAGGTGGTCACTTTGCCGCTGAGGGCTAACCTGGCGTCAGGATCGATGGACACGTTGAAGGTGCCGGCGTTGGCGTCGGTGGACCAGGGGCCGGCATTTTTAGAGAAGATAATTTTGCCACATTGGTCTTTCACAGAGATCGTTACCTGTTCATTGGCAGGAACGAGGCCGCTTACTTCACCCGCTTCATCGGTGTAGCCGTAGCTGCTGCTGTTATTGTTACGGGTAAGCTGTATCGCGGTGTAAGCCAGCGGATTGTTTTTATCGTCTTTGAAAACAGCTTTGAAATTCACCATCGGGAACTGTGCGTCACAATTCCAGAAGGAGAAGTGTTTCACAGTACCGACATAACTGTCGCCCATTTTTTCTGCGCTGCCTTCCTGTTCCCACAAACCGGTGCTCTCATTGAAGTGCCACAGTGGAATGACCGCCGGCGCTGTTTTCCGCAGCGTGGCGGGTATGACCATACGGAAGGTAACGCTGTTGGTGCCGTCGGGATGCAGTTTTTCCCCGGTTGCTCCCTGCAGCTCCAGGGCCATCATTCCGAAGGACTGCAAGGCCACCAGTTCATTTTTATCATTGACAGCGCGTAAGTCGCCGGGCATAATGTCTGCGAAGTCATTACTTTCAGGATTGATGAAAGCATACGACAGCGTGGCTTGACCCTTGTAAGGTTTGTTGGCCGCGTCCAGTACCTGGTTGGGCACGAAGATGAACTGCGCGTTAGACGCCGCCACTACGCCGCCGGCGGTAGCGTCAAAGGTACCGGCGGTAGTTTTGGGAAGCAGCTGTACCTGTACAAACTGGTCCCTACCGGGAGCGGTTACACGAAAAGTACGGATACCGTTAAAGTATCCTGCTTTCTGCACGGTCACTACTGCTGCGGCTTCCGTCATGTTCACTTCCTGGAAACGGAAAGCGCCGTACTGATCGGTGATGGTGTTCTGGTCGCCGCATACTACGCGTGCGCCCGCCAGGGGATCATTATTGGCGTCGGTAACAATACCCTGTACGCCTGCCTGTACTTTTTTATCGGAGATAGGAGGGGCGCCGGTAGTGGGATTGTTGGTTTCAGGGGGATTGTCTGCTGTCACCATTCTTTTGTCGCAGGCCGAGAGCAACACGATACAGCAGGTTAACAGCCATAAAAATCTTCTGGTCATAGGGATGAAAGTTCTGTTGATAACTAATGAGGTAAAGACACGCAAATATAAAATATACTTTTTATGCAGGAGCATTTTAAAAAAAGGCGTAAAAAACACACTTATTTTTAGAAAATAATCAAGTTATTTCTGAATATCTTGCCACAAGGTAAGATTACCACTATGTTATGGATTAAACTATTTATTGAAAAACAGTAGAACGTAGCATTTTTATCACCCAAAAATCTCATTTATGAATCCACGTTATGCGAAGGCAATGCTATTGCTATGCCTTTCCGCCGCCTCCTCGGGGCCGGTCGCTGCCAGGGCTTTAGTGCCTGCGGTATGGCAGCAGGCCAATCCAACAGTAGAAGGTAAAGTAAAAGACGTCAACGGGAATCCCCTGCCGGGGGTAACGGTGTTGTTGAAAGACAGCCAGCGCGGCGCCGTTACAGACGTTAAAGGAAGCTTCACCCTGAAAGATGTAAAAAAGGATGGAGTGCTGGTATTTCAGTTTGTGGGTTATGATCCACAGGAAGTAAAAGTAGAAGGGCGCACGTCCATTAACGTTGTTCTGAAAGAAAATCAGAAAACCCTGGACGAATACGTAGTGGTAGGTTATGGTACCCAGAAGAAGGTGACCAAAACCGGCGCTGTGGCCACCGTAAAGGGTGCTGAATTACAACAGTCGCCCAACGTGAACATCTCCAACTCATTGGTAGGCCGTATCCCCGGTATCATTGCCGTCAATAACAGCGGCGAGCCGGGAAACGACAACTCCCGTATTTTTATCCGCGGCCGCAGCACCCTTGGGGTAAGTACGCCGCTGTATGTGATTGACGGTATTCCCCGTGAAGGGTTTGCGCGTTTGGCGCCCGGCGACATCGAAAGCGTATCCGTCCTGAAAGACGCGGCTGCAGCTATCTACGGCTCCCGTGCGGCCAACGGTGTTATCCTCGTCACCACCAAACGCGGTAAGATAGGAAAGCCTACTATCAACTACGGATTTAACCAATCCTTCGTGTCGCCTACCCGCCTGCCAAAAATGGCGGACGCACCTACCTACGCCAGGCTGGTCAATGAAATACTCCAGTATGGCGGCGATGCGCCCCGCTTTTCGGAAGAGCAGATCAAAAAGTTCGGTGATGGCTCAGACCCCTGGTTGTATCCCAACACCAACTGGTATGATGCTGTTATCAAAAACACATCCCTGCAGAACAGGCATGACCTGTCCCTCAGCGGCGGTTCTGAAAAAATGACGTATTACGTATCGCTCGGAAGCCTCTTCCAGGACGGTATCTACAAGTCCAGCGCTACCTATTACAAACAACAGAATATCCGGGCCAACCTCGATGCTAACGTGAACGAATATGTGCACCTGCGTTTCGACCTGGCAGGAAGACTGGAAAACAGGCACTATCCGCCCCGCTCCGCCGGCTCCATCTTCCGCTCCCTCATGCGCGGACGGCCTACGGAAAATGCTATCTGGCCCAACGGTCTCCCCGGGCCAGACATCGAATACGGGGATAACCCGGTGGTAACCAGCACAGACGTCATCGGCTATACGAACGACAAAAACTATGTAGTCAACGGTACCCTCGGCGCCACCATCAATATACCCTGGGTACAGGGATTGTCTGTGGACGGAAACTTCGCCTATGATCAGAACTTCGCTTTCCTGAAAACATGGGTGAAACCCTGGACGCTGTATACGCTCGATCCCAACAGCCCGGACCACAAGCTGAACCCGGCCTCCAGAGGGGTAAGCGCTCCTGAGCTGAACGAGAGCTTCAACAGCAACCGCATGACAACGGTGAACGTGAAACTGAACTATGTACGTTCTTTTGGAAAACATAACCTGAGTACTTTCGTCGCTTTTGAACAGGCAACTTTCGACGGTGATACCATGCTGGCCAACCGCCGGTATTTTATCAGTGATAAGCTCGATCAGCTGTTTGCCGGTGGCGATAAAGAGAAAAACAATGGCGGCACCGGTTTTTCCTTCGCCCGTCGTAACTATTTCGGCCGTATCTCCTACAACTATAAAGAAACTTACCTGTTCGACTTCAACGCCCGTTATGATGGTACCCAGAATTTCCCGAGCAACAGCCGCTTCGGTTTCTTCCCCGGCGCGTCTGTAGGCTGGGTGGTGTCTAACGAAAACTTCTGGAAAAGAGGCGTGCCCGCAGTGGATTACTTCAAGATCCGCGCGTCATGGGGCCAGATGGGGAACGACCAGATCCCGTCTTTCCAATACCTCAGTACCTATGGCTTCAGCGATGGCGGCGTGATGTTCGGCGGCGACCTGAACAAAGGTATCTACCAGCTACGCTCTCCCAACGAAGCCATTACCTGGGAAATGGCCAACAACTACGACATCGGTATCGAAGCATCACTGCTGGGTGAAAAGCTGTCCCTGGAAGCGGACTACTTCTATACCCGCCGCGCCAACATCCTCGTGAGCCGCAGCCAGTCTATGCCTGCCTATACGGGCATGACCCTGCCACAGGAAAACATCGGTAAGGTGGAAAACAAAGGTTTCGAAGTGGTGCTGAAACATAAAAACGACATCAACAAATTCCATTACGAAGTAGTCGGTACCGTTACCCATGCCCAAAACAAAATCCTGTTCTGGGATGAGGTGCCCAATGTTCCGGAATGGCAGAAATCTACCGGCAGGATGATAGATGCGCCCTTGTATTATAAAGCCATCGGTATTTACAAAACACAGGAGGAAGTAGACAAGTCGCCCCACATCAGCGGCGCCCGTGCCGGAGATGTCATCTTTGAAGATGTTGACGGCAACGGTGTTATCGATGACCTGGACCGCATCCGGGTAAACCGCACTGAAAATCCCACGTGGATTTTCGGTCTCACCCTGAGCGCCAAATACAACAACTTCGATTTCACCATGTTATGGCAGGGCGCTACCGGCGCCAGCCAGTATCTGCATACCGAGTCCGGCCTTATCGGCAACTTCCCCGAAGCCTATATCAAAGACCGCTGGACAACGGAGAATATCAACGCTTCATGGCCAAGGGTGAATGACCGTGACCGCGAATACTGGGTAAACCGCCAGAACACTTTCTGGTTCTGGAAAACAGACTATGCCCGTTTGAAAACGCTGGAACTGGGCTATACTATTCCCGGTATGGCGATCAAAAGCATCGGTCTGCAAAAACTGCGTGTATACGTGAGCGGTCAAAACCTGGTTACCATCGACAATGTAAAAATATTTGATCCGGAAGCGCCTATGGGCAGCGGCCAGTTTTATCCGCAGGTGAAGATTTACAATGTGGGATTAAATGTTACTTTCTAAACAACAAGCCATGAAAAAATCAAACATCATACAATATCTGCTGGCGGCGGGATTACTGTTGGCCTCCGCGGCGTGTAAAAAGGACTTCCTCGAGAAGAAACCGCTGACAGAATACGAGGAATCAGATGTATGGAAAGACCAGGGCCTGGTACAGGCTTTTGTAAATGACCTCTACGTGCAGATGCGCCCGGGGTACCTGGAAGTGATGCTGGCCTCTATGACAGACGAAGCGCGGTTTATCCACGACTATAACACCTCCCGTGTGGTGCAGGGTAACGTATCGCCCGACGATATCGGCAGGCTCAGTGATTTTGCCCGCTGGGATAACCACTATAAAGAGATCCGGAACTGTAACATGTTCTTCGAAAAAATCGATCAGGCGCCCATTGACGGGACTACACGCAACACCATGAAAGGCGAAGTACATTTCATGCGGGCCTGGTATTATCACATGCTGGTGAAATACTATGGCGGTGTGCCGCTGATCACCAGAACTTTTAATGTAAAGGGAGATGAACAGGTGATCCTTAATATCAAGCGTGCTACTTATGACGCCTGCGTTAAATTTATCTCCGACGAATGCGACAGCGCCGCAAAGATGCTGCCCACTGTGTATGAATTACCGAAAGACAAAGGCCGTGTTACCAAAGGCGCTGCCCTGGCGCTGAAATCAAGGATGCTGCTGTATGCCGCGAGCGATTACTTTAATAAAAACGTGAAAAGTCCGCTGATGGGATACACATCCGGCAGCCAGACCGATCGCCTGCGCGCTGCTAAAAATGCCGCCAAAGCGGTGATGGACATGGGCATCTATGAACTGTACCATCCTACAGATTCCGCAGCGGAGAACTACAGCCGTATCTTCCTGGATAAAGATCATAAAGAGCTGATTTTTATAAAACAGTACGATAAAGCGCTGTTGGGCACTTCCCATGACCTCTACAACGGGCCTAATGGTTATCATAACTGGGGCGGTAATGTGCCACTGGAAAATTTTGTGACAGGTTACCAGATGAGAGACGGCTCTGCGTTTTCCTGGGCCAATGCCGCACAAGCCAAAGCGCCGTATGTAAACCGTGATCCTCGTTTTTATGCTACCATCCTTTACGATGGGGCTAAATGGAAACCCCGTCCGAAAGACGGTGCTGAAGTAGATCCTATCGGTGTGATACAGACCGGTAAGTACGAGCCTAAAAACGGTGGCAGGGACAGCGTATGGGGGTTGGACACCCGTAACAGCACCATCGAAAACTGGAACGGTACCTTCTCCGGGTACTACCTGCGTAAGTTCATGGATAAAAACCTGGACGCACAGTTTTTCAGGGGTGATCAGAACTGGATCTTCATCCGTTATGCCGAAGTATTGCTGAACTACGCAGAGGCAAGCATCTGGCTGGGCGAGTATGCAGACGCGCTGCCGGTGCTGAATGCAGTACGCACCAGGGCAGGCATGCCGGCCACCAATGCTACCGGCGATGCGCTGAAAGCGGTGCTGAAATATGAAAGAAGGTATGAACTGGCTTATGAAGAACATCGTTTCTTCGATGCACGCCGCTGGGTGACAGACGCCATGACTTACTTCAACGGCAGTGCGCTGGGCATTGAGGTGCTGGGCTCGCAGATCGCCAACCATCCTTTTGTATACAGACCTATCAGTATCCAGAGCCGTACTTTCAAGGAAAAGGATTATTTGCTGCCTATTCCTGCCGCGGAAATCAGGAAGAACAGCAACCTGGAACAGCAGGTGCCGTATAAATAAGTGAGATATTTGCCTATATAAAGAAAGATGAGGGTGTCTCTGTAACGGAGACGCCCTCTTGTGTTTTTTCTCACCCGTAAATCTCGTAAAAGAAGCCCCAAATAATGTAACAGATATGTTGCCGTATGCCGCGAACTTTACACCATAATTTTAATCATTATGGAAATGAATCACCACCACCACGGGCACCATAAACAGTATGAACAACCTTCACCCGTAGTCATGAAACTGATCGCCGGCGCTGCCGGCCTTATGACCGGTGAAAACGCCAGATTGGTATTCAGACCGGTGAACAGCCATCACCCTGAGGCCTCCGTTCCATTAAGCATACAGCATGAAGCCGAGTTTCACCTGATTATCGTCGATAGCCAGCTGACATCTTTCGGGCACCTGCACCCGCAGCGCGCTGCCGATGGTAACTATTTCATAGACGTTACTTTTAATCATGCAGGCCAATACCTCGTTTATGCCGATTATCAGGCAGAAGGGTATACACCGCAAACAGACCGGCTGACACTATTGGTAGAAGGCCGGGAGCAACAGGGCGCTGATGAAACGAACGAAAAACTTTCCGCAGTTACTGACGGGTTGTATCTTGCTGTCGCAGCAACAGCTCCTTTTGTGGCAGGAGCAGAAAGCCACATTCCGGTAACTATCACAAAAGATGGGAAGACATTGAACGCTGCCGACATCGATCCGTACCTGGGCGCTGTGGCACATATTATTTTAATCGGCCGGGAAGACAAGGATTTTCTGCATATCCATCCCATGTCAGACAGTCAATTTCCTATTATCGGCCATACGATGTTTCCGAAGGCAGACATTTACCGTATGTGGATACAATTTAAAACAGAAGGGGTATTGCATACGGCCAACTTTACGTTACACGTAGGCAACGCTGCAGCGGAAGTGGCAACCGGCCATGGTCATCACCATCACCACTAGCCGGTAAACGCAGGAGGAACAAAAAAGGGCGCCCGTCGGCGCCCTTTTTTGTTTGGATCAAATATCTCCGTATTATACGCCGAGAGACCAGCCGTCGCGATAGGTACGTTTCACGAACTGATTGGCTTCGTCGAAGTTGGTGATCTTCATATTGGCGCCGTCCCAGAGCAGTTTGATATAACGGCCCGGGTAGTCGTAGCCTTTACCGGAGGCTTTCGCCTTGCGGATGTCGAAGCTGCGGATAGCGAGGTTGGCCATCAGTACAGTTTCTGTCAGCGGACCGGCAATGTCGAACGGAGAGCTGAGTGTTTTCGCCAGTTTACTGTTATAGCCGGCGATGGCAGCGTTTACCCATTGCACATAGTGTCCTTCCGGCACGCGGGCAATTGTTTGCGGCACGTTTGCTTCGGCGGTGCGGGAAGTAGGCAGCAGTTTGGGGTACATACCGTAGGTGCCGCACATCATCTTGCCTTTATCGCCGATGAAGACGGCGCCGTTGCCGCCGTCGCCCATCACTTCGTTGGGGCCCAGTTCTTCCGGACGTTCCGGCTGAATACCGCCATCCATCCAGTGCAGTGTCACTTCTTTACCGTTTTTGCCGGGGAATTTCATGATCACATGAGAAGATGGAGGGCAGCTTTCGGGGAAGTAGCCGCGGGTGAATTCACCGACGTACACGCTGCCTACGCTGCATTCTACGGAAGTGGGGTAGCCAAGGCCCAGTACGCGGAAAGGCGGTTCAATGATATGACAGCCCATATCGCCGATGGCGCCGGTGCCGTAGTCCCACCAGCCGCGCCAGTTGAACGGCACGAGGTTGTCCACGTAGTCTTTTTTGGGTGCGGTGCCCAGCCAGAGGTCCCAGTTCAGTTCTTTCGGAACTTCTGCTTTGCCGGTAGGCCATGCAATGCCCTGCGGCCAAACGGGGCGGTCTGTCCAGCAGTATACGGTATGTACGTCACCGATCAGGCCGGCGTTGTACCATTCCATCAGCTGACGAACGCCGTCGCCGGAAGCGCCCTGGTTACCCATCTGACTTACCACCTTATGTTTCTGGGCGCCCTGCGTGAGCATACGCGCTTCATAGATGTCATGCGTCAGTGGTTTCTGCACATATACGTGTTTCTTCAGCTGCATAGCGCCCATGGCGGCTACGGCGTGTGTGTGGTCCGGAGTGGACACGGAAACCGCATCAAAATTTTTATGCTCTTTATCGAACATCTCCCGGAAGTCGGCGTAGAACTTCGCTTTCGGGAATTTCTTAACGGCATCGGCCGCACGACGGGTATCTACGTCGCAGAGGTAAGCAATATCGGCGGGGCCTGCAGCAAATCCGGTAAGATCGCTGTAGCCTTTACCGCCAACACCGATACCGGCAACGCGCAGACGGTCGCTTGGCGCGGTATAACCTCTACCCAGTACATGACGTGGAACGATCATAAATCCCGCCGCGGCAAGGGCGCCGTTCCTCAGGAATGATCTGCGGGACACCTGGTTGTTCCCGCTCTTTTTTTCTGGAACCATGAGTGATATTCGTTTTTAGGTACTTATTAATGGCTTGATAATGATGAATCGCGGATCGCAGGGGCGAAGATAAAAGGCGAAACCAGTTTTTCTATGCCCGCTTATCAATGGACGCTCCGGATTTATCATTCATAACGTTTATTTAATCCCAGGTCATGATCTTGCCTCTGTCTTCTATCTTGAGGCAGGTGGCCAGGGTTTTTTCGTCGTAGGCATAACCGTATTGTTTCAGTACGTCTGCCGGTACCCCGTCCCATTCGTTGGGGGTATTACCCACATAACCGAGGTCTTTGATACCGATTTTGCTGGTGAAGAAACCGGTGGCGGTCAGGCTGCGCATACGGTTGAAGAAGGCCACCCCCTGGCTGTTTTCAGGAGCCGCCTTTTCGGGGTAGGCGATCAGGTCCACTACGGCTATCCGTTGCTCGGGGCTGCACTCCGCAAAGGACTTATTATAGCGTTTGGCGCATTGAACGTCGAGCCAGCGGAGACCGCCGCGCATGGGCAGCTGATGTTCCGGTATATCTTTTACGATAAACTCAATGAACTCGGGCACTTTCGCGTCGGAGGCGCTGCCGGAATGTTCATCTGCCGGTATAATAATATCTGCGAGAATGGTGATGGTCTTCATTTCTTCTGCGGTGAAGAATTTTTCTTCCATCAGGCCTTTGTCCCGCAGGGCTTCGTCGGGCGTGCGCCCGTAGCCCGGGGTGTTGCCCGCTTTGGCCTCGCCGGTGTTTTTTTTGTCTTCACAGCCGGTGGCGGATAAGATAGTGCCTACAGATAAAGTTCCCAGCGCAAGGGCTTTAAGGGATTCTCTTCTATCCATTTGGGTATTTTTTTATTTGGTTATTTGATTATTTACCGGGCGCTTTCGTTGTTTGGATCACCCGCTTCGGTCATTAAATAATCAGATAATTAAATGGCTAAATGATTACAGGTTTTGTTTTTTCAATTGGTCCACGATGTAGTCTGAAGCGCGCCAGGCGAGGGCGAGGATGGTCCAGGTCGGGTTTTTGTCCGCCTGCGACACAAAGGCGCCGCCGTCTACCACGAACAGGTTTTTTACCTCGTGTGACTGGTTGAATTTGTTGAGCACGGAAGTAGCCGGGTTGTCGCCCATACGGGTGGTGCCCACTTCGTGGATGATACGGCCGGGGTTTTCCAGTCCGTACATGGTGTCTGCACCGGCCTTGGTACCGGAAGGAATGCCGCCCATTTCAACGATCAGCTGTTCAAACGTGTCCTGCATATGTTTGGCCTGTTTGATCTCATGATCGCTCCAGGTATAATGGAAGCGCAGCACGGGAATACCGTATTTGTCTACCACGTTCGGATCTATTTCACAGTAGTTGTCTTCCCGGGCAATACATTCGCCTCTGCCGGCGAAACCGATATAGGCGCCATAATAACGGCGGTAGTCGTCTTTCAGCGATGCGCCATAACCGCCGGCTGCTTTGGGTTTGCCATCGCGGCCGGGGTATTTGCCGTTCATATTTTCGAGGCCAAAGCCGAAGCCGTAGGAAGGCATGTGCATGCCACCGCCGAGTTCAATATGGTAGCCACGGGCAAAATCCAGTTTTTTATTGTCGGCCCACCATGGGATGTACACGTGCATGCCGCCTACACCGTCTTCGTTGTAGCGTTTGCGGTCCATCAGGGCGGGTACGAAGCCGCCGCGGGACGCGCCGGTGGAGTCATGGAGATATTTACCCACAACGCCGCTGGAGTTGGCAAGGCCGTTAGGATGTTTGGCAGATTTGGAATTGAGCAGCAGGCGCGCTGATTCGCAGGCGCTGGCAGCGAGTACCACTACGCGGGCGTTAACGGAATACTCCTGCATGTCGGATTTATCGACGTAGGCCACCCCTGTGGCCTTGCCGCTGTCGTCAGTGAGCACTTCCCGTACCATGGCGCCGGTGTAGAGGTCTACATGACCACTTTTCATGGCAGGTTTGATCAGTACGGAGGACGAGGAAAAGTCGCCGTACACGGTACAGCCGCGGCTACACTGACTGCAATAGAAGCATGGGCTACGGTCTTTGTTGACGGAGCGGGTGAGAATAGACAGGCGGGCGGGAATCACGGGAAGGCCCATTTTTTCGCCGGCGCGTTTTACCATCAGCTCGTGGAGCCTGGGTTTGGGAGGAGGTAGGAAGAAACCGTCCGGTTCATTGGGCAGGTTTTCTTTAGAGCCGAAAACACCGATCAGCTTATCTACCTTGTCATAATAAGGCGATACGTCCTGGTAACTGATAGGCCAGTCGTCTCCCAGTCCGTCATAACTTTTATGTTTGAAATCGCGTTCTCCAAAACGAAGGGAAATACGGCCCCAGTGGTTGGTGCGGCCTCCCAGCATACGGGAGCGGAACCAGTCAAATGCTGTCCCGTTCTTTGTCGTGTATGGCTCACCGTCAATCTCCCATCCGCCGTAGGCGGCATCAAAATCGCCGAAAGGGCGGGTAGTGCTGGCGCCTCTTCTGGGAGATTCATAGGGCCATTTCAGTTGAGTCGCCTGCTCCGGGTCTGCCGGATCATATTTTGGCCCCGCTTCCAGGAGCGCTACTTTAAGCCCGGCCTCTGATAATATTTTGGCTGTCATGCCGCCGCCGGCGCCAGATCCAACAATACAAACATCATAAAGCTTAGCCTGTTTTTTAATTTCAAAAGCCATCTGCGTGGAAATTTTTAGACTTTATTTAAAGAACACCGGTTTTAAATCTATAAATTAAATGCGTAAAAAGCTGTCTTTTTTTTATGAGTGACCAGACACCCTACATCATCGGCGCAGATATTGGCACCAGTAGTGCTAAAACGATTGGGCTGAGGCTTCAAAACGGAGCGGTGGCAGGCGTATTTCAACAGGCTTATGCCACCCGCTACCCGCAGCCGGGATATGCGGAGCAAGATCCGCTGCTGTTGCTGGATGCGGTGAAAAAAGGTATCCGTGAAGTGGTGTCCCGGGCGGGGCATCCGCCGGCGGCCATCTCCTTCAGCAGCGCCATGCACAGCATTATGGCGGCAGATGGCGATGGCCAGGCGCTTACGCCGCTGATCCTCTGGGCCGACAATCGCAGCGAGCCGCAGGCGCTGGCCCTGCGCGACACAGAAGCGGGGAAAAGGCTGTACCGGCAGACCGGCACCCCGGTACATGCCATGTCGCCCCTCTGTAAGTTACGCTGGCTGCGGGAACAGCAGCCGGCACTTTTCGCCCGGGCGGCCATCTTCCCGGGTATCAAGGAATATATCATACATCATTTTTTCGGGAGATATTATAGCGATCATAGTATTGCCTCCGCTACCGGGCTGTTTGACATTGCCGGGCTGCAGTGGAGCCGGGAGGCGCTGGACTATGCCGGTATTACGGCCGCGCAGCTGCCGGAGCCGGTACCGGCCACTTTCCGGCTGCCGCCCTTATTACCCGCGGTGGCTGCGGAACTGGGCATACCAGCCGATACGCCTTTCATCATCGGTGGTAGCGACGGATGCCTGGCCCAGCTGGGCAGCCACGCGCTGGACCCGGGGCATGCCACCGTCACCATCGGTACCAGCGGGGCGGTACGCATGGCTTCTTCCCGGCCACAGACAGACGCCCATGGCCGCCTGTTCACCTACCTGCTGACGGACGACGTCTATATCACCGGTGGCGCCACCAATAATGGCGGCGCGCTGCTGCAATGGCTGGTGCGCGATTTCCTGCGGATGCCGCTGACAGCCCTGCAACCGCTGGTGGACGAGGCGCTGCAAACAGACACCGGTCCTTTGTTATGCCTGCCCTACCTGCTGGGGGAGCGGGCGCCTATCTGGAACAGCCACGCTACCGCAGCTTTTGTGGGCATACAACCCGGTCATACCGCGGCGCATTTTATGCGGGCCATGCTGGAAGGGATCTGTTTTGCGCTGTTGAGCATCCGCCAGGCGCTGACGGAAACTGCCGGACCGGTACGCCGGATATCTGTCAGTGGTGGATTTACCGCTACCCCGGGATGGATACAGTTGCTGGCCGATGTTTTCGGGCAGGAGATGACGCTCGATCAGCAGAACGACGCCTCGGCGATGGGAGCTATTATATTGGCTGCCAATGTGTTGCAGTTGCCGTTTGGGGCCTGGGAAGGAACGCCGGCGATGATTTTTTCACCCGACAAAGAGAAATATGAGGGATATCAGCAAAAATACGGGCGGTTCCTGCGACTGTACGAGGCGGTGAAGGAAATTTAGCCATTGGGTTATTTTGGTATTTGGTTATTTAGAAGCCCCTCAATCAACGGGTTCGTCAATAACCAAATATCAAAATATCAAAATATCAAAATGATTTAGTTGCCTCTTTCGAACATCCGGGCCAGGTCCGTGAGTTTGAATGAGATGAAGGTGAACTTCCCGCTGGGCGCCACATTGGGCATGCTGCAGGCGAAGAGTTCATCGATCATGTTCTGCATTTCACGGGCAGACAGGATTTTGCCGGCCGGGATGGCGTTGTTGCGCGCCATAGAGCGTACCAGCTGTTCGCGGCGGTTGATTTTAAGCTCACTGAAGTTTTTAAACTGCTCCAGGAGGCCTTCTATCGTTGCCTGGTCATTGCCAGACTGCATATCGGCGGGGGTACCTCTTACGATAAAGGTATGGTTGCCGAAGGGTTCCAGTTCATAGCCCAGCGCCTGGAGTTCGGGCAGCATCTCCGTGATCAGCACAGCGTCTGCGGGAGGCAGCTGCAGGGTCTGGGGGAAGAGGCTTTGCTGGGTGGCCATCGGTGTTTCTTCGAGGGCGCGCTGGTAGCGTTCAAACAGGATACGTTCGTGGGCTGCCTGCTGGTCTATCAGGATGAAGCCTGATTTTATCTGGGACAGGATAAACTGCTGATGTACCTGCACCGGCACTTTCTGGTCGGTGGCGGTGTCCTGCCAGCGTTCGTCGATCACGGAAGCCGTGGCGTGGGGCTGGCTTTCGTAGGTCACGGCCGGGCGGGTTTCCGGCTCCACGGTATAGGAGCTGATGGTGTAACCTTCGGTTTCCGGCGTGTTTTTATTGCTTTCGTACAGGTCTTTCCAGTGCTTCAGATTGCTGCTGTTGCTGCTTTTGTCAATCATATGGGCCTGGTTGGCCTGTGTAAAGGATTTATAGAGGGGGGAATGGGTGTATTCCTCCTGTTGTTGTTTGGTGAAGGGTTTGCTCACTGCGTCCAGGGCCTGTATGCTGGGGTCCAGGTCGAAATCGAGCGTGGCGGTCACATTGAACTGTGCCAGCGCGTGTTTCACCGTTGCCTGCACGAAGGCGTACATTACTTTTTCATCGTCGAACTTGATTTCCTGTTTGGTCGGGTGTACGTTGATGTCCACATGTTCGGGGTTTACATCAATAAACAGGACGTACAGCGGGTAGCTGTCTGCCGGGATGATATCTGCGAAAGCGCTCATCACTGCGTGGTGCAGGTAAGGGCTTTTGATGTACCGGTTGTTGACAAAAAAGAACTGGTCGCCCCTGGTTTTTTTGGCTGTTTCCGGTTTACCGACAAAACCGTATACGTTCATATAGTCGGTACTTTCCTTCACATTGACCAGGCGGGCGTTGTAATGCTGCCCCAGGATGGCGATGATCCGCTGTTTCAGGGAGCCTTTATCGAGATGGAACAGTTGCTGGTTGTTGCTGGTGAGGGAGAACTGCAGTTGGGGGAAGGCCATGGCCACCCTGATAAACTCGTCCACAATATGTCGCATTTCTGCCGCGTTACTCTTAAGGAAGTTGCGGCGGGCGGGCACATTGAAAAAGAGGTTTTTCATGGCGATGCTGGTACCTTCCGCGGTCTGGCAGGGTTCCTGCTTTTTGATCACGCTGTTGTCTATCTCTACATAGGAACCTACGTCGGCGCCTTTTTTCCGGCTTTTGAGTTCTACCTGGGAAACGGCTGCGATTGAAGCGAGGGCTTCTCCTCTGAAACCCATGGTCCGGATCTGGAAGAGGTCATCTATGGATTGTATCTTAGAGGTGGCATGGCGCTCAAAGCACATACGGGCATCTGTTTCGCTCATACCGCCACCGTTATCGATTACCTGCACCAGTTCTTTGCCTGCGTCTTTTATGATCAGCTGAATCTCCGTCGCACCTGCGTCCACGGCATTTTCCAGTAATTCTTTTACCGCTGATGCCGGTCTTTGTATCACTTCGCCCGCAGCTATCTGGTTCGCTATATTGTCTGGTAATAAATTGATGATGTCCGCCACTTAACTAGCCTTTTGGCGTAAAGTTAATAATTTATACGCAGTTGCTCGCGGGTGATTATCAGACTGTTTGAAACATTTAAGCACGGGATTTGCGAAATACCAGGTTGATTTGCAGGAAATAACAATCCATTAAGCCAGTTCATACGTAATTTATTAAGAGAAAAAATATTCATCAGGCCAACAGAGAAAAATACAATGATAGTGTTAATGACCCGTTAACGGAAACAAAACGCTATGCATGAACCTGCAGAATCTGATAATTTTGAGCATCTTATTAGTCACCAACTGAACAGACCCACGCTAAAAAGCGACAAAAAGAAATCAATGGAAGAAGGAAAAAAGAAGGGAGAAGTTTACTCCCATTCGGATACAAGTAAGGTTAACTTAACGGATGACGAATGGAAAAAGATCTTACCGCCGGAAGTTTATAACATCGCCAGAGAGAAGGGAACAGAATGGGCATTTACCGGCAAGTACTGGAATAGCAATGAAAAAGGGACCTATTATTGTGCAGCCTGTGGCCATCCGCTTTTTGTATCCAATGCCAAATTTGAGAGCAGCTGTGGCTGGCCCAGCTTTTTTGAGCCGGTAGCCAAAGCCAGCGTCATCTATGCCCCCGATAACAGTCATGGCATGCACCGCACCGAAGTATTATGCGGCCGCTGCAGATCGCACCTCGGGCATGTTTTTGACGACGGTCCGCCGCCAACAGGACTCCGCTACTGTATCAACTCTGTGATCCTGGATTTTGAACAGGCCACAGAAGCCGACAAGCAATATTCAGAAAAAGGAAAGGAAAAAGAATAACCCGAACTGTTTATCACTGATGCCAACAGCTCCGGAGGCACAATAAAAAGCGTATTTTTATTGTAATCAATTCACCGGAGTTATGAAAGTCTTAAAAGCACTTGCCTGGATTGTAGGTATTCTCTTGCTTGTACTGATTATACTCATTTTTGCTGCCCCAACCCAAATGCACGTGGAACGTACGGTGGAAATCAACGCACCGGCATCTGTCGTGTGGAATGATATTGTCCGGTTCGAGAAGTTCAACCAATGGAATACCTGGAAAATGATGGACTCCACCGCGGAATACACTATAACCGGAGACGACGGCACCGTGGGCGCTGTCAGCTCCTGGAAAGGCAAAAAGATAGGAGAGGGCAAACTGCAGCATCTCTCGCTCGATCCGTATAAATCCGTTCAGCAGAAACTGACATTCATTTCTCCGTTCCACTCCGAGTCGGACGTGTTCTTCCAGCTCTCGGAGGCTGCCGGCAAAACCAAAGTGGTATGGGGCTTCGACGCCCATTACGACCGCCCGCAGAACGTGATGGCCCTTTTTATGAAAGGCGCGCTGGAAGAAGATTTCGCCAAAGGGCTCAGTAACCTCAAAAGTATGGCAGAGGCCGATAAGAACGGCCCGGGAACGCCGAACGGGATCAATGTCACCGTACGGGAAATGGATTATCCCGCCACCACCTATGCTGCTGTCCGGAAAACCGTGCCTTTTAAAGGGATCTCTGATTATTACCGGACCAACCTGGAACAGATCTACAAAGCGGCCACAACCGCAAAGCTCCAGCCGGGCGTGCCTTGCGGCCTTTTTTATACCTGGGATGAAAGAAAACGGGAAACAGACATGGCGGCTGCCATACCGGTACCGGAAGGGAGCTCCTTGGGACCTGGATTCGAAATCATCAAACTGCCGGCTGCTCAGGCCGCCTATGTGGACTACTACGGGCCCTACGATAAAATCGCCAATGCCCACGTCGCCATCCAGCAGTTCATAGAAAAAAAGGGTAAAAAAGTAATTCCGCCCACCATGGAGATGTATGTGACAGATCCGGGCAAAGAGAAGGATAGTAGCAAATGGCTGACGAAGGTCATTTACTTTATGCAGTGAGCATCAGCACTAACGGAAAGAAATCAACGAAAAAAGCCGGCAAAAACGGAAAGACTATCTGGCAGAAGCAGTGGCGTAGGCGGTAGGTTCAAATTCTATGATCTCATACATGGCCAGCTGGTTTCTCTCCAGCGGATCTTCGCTCATGATCTGCTCCACTTCTTTGCGGCTCGAAGCCTGACAAAGGATCAACGCGCCGGATTTGGGCTTCCGCCTGCCCGACAGGATGAATTTGCCGTTATCATAATATTTTTGCAGGAACGCTGTATGCGCTTCCATAAAGTGCTCTACCGCCGCTACCGGTCGGATGTACTGTAGAAGAATCAGGAACATAAAGGTTTTTCGATGGTTTTAGATGTTTGTTTCATAGTAAGCAACAAAGGTATTAACTATAATGATCCCAAAATATTGTATGTGGCATTGCTGCCCCAAAAAAATAGAGACATATAAGCTACAAAAATATGCGTACTTTCGCACCACCGAAATACCACGATTGTGGGAATGTGCCGGTCAGATGGTCGGTATCCCTACCATAGTCAATTATTAACTCTTATATCTTTTATGAAAAGAACAATTTCCAAAGTTTTGTTAACCGCTGTAACTGCAGCGGTAGTGCTGTCGTCCTGCTCCACCAAGGTACCGGAAGAAAGTAAACACATCCCCAAAACAGCCGGCGTAGTGATTGACCTGAACGCCAAAGAAATTACCCAGAAACTGGCTACCAACGGGCTTACCATGGACAAGCTGTTTTCTGCCGTACAGTCTAAAGACACCTCCAGTGAAGCCATGAAAGCCTGGAAAGATGCCGAAAATTCCGGTGTTGACCTGAAAGGCCACTTCTTTGTGTCCTTCGTTTTCCCGGGCCAGGGTGGTGGCACCAAGTCCTACATCAGCGCCACTGCCAGCCTTGCTGATGCTGATAAGTTTGAGGCCTTCCTGAAAAAAAGTGAAAAAAACTTCTCCCTGAAATCCGGCAGCGACTTCAAATACATCGTGGAAGAAGAAAGCAAAGGGGTGGTTGCCTGGAACAAAGGCACTGTTATTTTCCTGACGGCTATCCCTGATGGTATTGATAAATATGCGCCAGCCGGCACGCCCGGTCTGCCAGGCGCTGACGCCGACTCCGAAGAGGTACAGGTAGATACCGCAGCCACCGCTACCCCGGTAGCCCTCGTGACTGCTGAAGAAGACGCTAAGACCAAAACCCTGGTAGCAGAAGTAGATCACCTCTTCCACCTGAAAAAAGACGAAAGCGCCGGCGTTATCGAGCCATTCGCCAAAATGCTGAAAGAGAATGCCGATATGAGCATCTTTATCAACCCGGAAGCGATCTATAACAGCGGGATGCTTACCATGATCCCGGCCAATTTCAAAAAACTGATGGAAGGCACCTATTATACCGGTACCTCCACCTTCGAAAAAGGCAGGATCGTTGCTAACGGTAACTACTATATGGGTAAAGAAATTGCCGGCATCTATAAAAAATACGGTAACAAGGAAATCGACCTGGATATGCTGAAGAAGTACCCTTCCCAGAATATCACCGGCTTTACCTCCTACGCTTTCGACTTCCATATGGTGGGCGAAATCGTTAAATCTACCGGCATGGACGGCATCGTTAATATGTTCCTGGCTAAATCCGGCCTGTCTATGGATGATGTCCTGAACGCCTTCGAAGGCCAGTTTACCTATGTGGTGTCTGACATGGCTGTTCAGAAGAAAGAATCCAAATACTATCCCGGTGAGTTCCACGACGAACTTACTTCCAAATGGATCTTTAACCTGAAAGTGGGCAACAAGGAAGCATTCAATAAAGTAATGACTTCCCCGATGCTGAAAGAGATGTTCACCAAGGAAGGCGACCGCTACGTATACGCCAATCCTGGTATGTCCGCTATGGGTATGCCGGCTGTGTCTATCACCGAAAAATTCATCACCGTAGGCTCCGACAGCGTACTGCTGCAGGAATACCTGGCCGGTAAAGGCAGCATCAAACTGCCGGAAGGCATCGAAAGCAAAATCAAAGGCAGCATGATGGGCGGCTACGCAGACCTGGAAAAAGTGATCGGCGCTATCCCGGAAGATAAAGCGGACAGCGATGAAGAAAAAGGCCTCCTCGTGAAACTGAAAGGCCTGCTGAAAGACGTTACCATGGTCGTTAAAAACACCAGCGGAGACGTTTCCAAATCTGAAATCATCCTCAACTTCAAAAACAAGGATGAAAACAGCCTGGTACAGCTGGTTAACTTCGGCACGGAAGCTGCCAAAGTAATGGAAGCTAAAAAAGCAAGACAGAAAGCAATGGAAGACAGCCTGTTCGCTGAACCGGCAGAGGGCGCTGTAGATGCCGCAGCAGATGCCGCTATTGCAGCTCCTGCTGTTGACAGCGCCGTTGTTGCACACTAAGCTGCATTGTTATCTTTCAAAATATCTGCACGGGCCGGAGCAATTAAGCTGCTCCGGCCCTTTTTATTTATATTGGGACCTGTTAATCAGCTCGGCATATGCAAATTCAGATACAACACCTGCTGCCCATCCCCCTGAAGGACAAGCTGCTACAGCGTACCTCAGGCATCTGGAACCAGGATGTCTCCTTCAGCCCCGGCAGCTTTGTCAAAATAAAAGCCCCCTCCGGCACCGGGAAAACAACCCTCGTGCACTACCTCTACCATATCCGTTACGACTATACGGGCACCGTGCTGGTCAATAACCGGCCATGGCCCTCTTATAATAAAAATGAACTGGCCACCATGCGGCAGCAGCAGATCAGTATTATTTTCCAGGACCTGCGGCTGTTTGAACAGCTCTCCGCCGTAGAAAACATCAACCTGAAAAGGGTGATGCTGCCCAACCCGTACTGCTCCCCGGAAAAAATCCGGGAAATGGCGGCCCGCCTCAACGTGACGCATGTATTGCAGCAAAGCAGCAAAACACTGTCCTATGGCGAACGACAGCGCATTGCCATCATCCGGGCGCTGTCACAACCCTTCCAGTGGCTGCTGATGGACGAGCCCTTCAGCCACCTCGACGAGGAAAACACCCGCCGCGCCGCCAACCTCATCGCGGAAGAATGTAAAGCCCGCAACGCCGGATTTATTTTAACCGATCTGGATGATGACCAACATTTTTCATACGATGTTCATTACCAGCTTTAATGTTTTTTCATGCGCCCGTTTTTTGAACTGCTAAAAAAGATTATCCATACTGGCATCGGCAAAAGCCGCTTCCTGATGGCCTCTGTGGGCCTCGGCATCGCCATGCTGCTGATATTGGTGGCCATACAGGTACACTCCAACTTCAACCAGCTGCTGTACAGCGCCAAAAATCAGAACGAGACGGCAGACTTCCTGGTGATCAATAAAAAAATCACCAACGCCATCATGGGACAAAGCGGTAAAAGCGCTTTCACCCCGGAAGAAATAGACCGGATCAAAGCCCAACCCTTCGTGCAGTCGTTCGGGTTAATCACCTCCAGCCGGTTTAAAGTGGTGGTGCAAGCCCCCGGAGATCTGCATTTTGCAACCGACATGTTCTTCGAATCGGTGGCTGACAGCTTCCTGGACGTAAAAAACGACGACTGGAAATGGAACACCGGCGACCGTACTATTCCTATCATCCTTCCCAGCGACTTCCTCAACCTGTATAACTTCGGGTTCTCGCTGAGCCAGGACCTGCCGCAGATTTCACAGGAAACAGTCAAAGCCCTACCCCTCCAGGTGGTCATCTCCAACAATATCACCCAGGAACCGTTTATCGGGCAGGTGGTGGGCTTCTCAGACAGGATTTCCTCCTTCCTGGTGCCCGCATCCTTTATGTCCTGGGCCAATGACAAATACGGCACCACCCGCGAAGCACCTACTTCCCGTGTGATCATCAAAACGCCGGACCCGTCCAACCCAACACTGGTGAAGTTCCTGGAGGATAACGGCTATACCACCAACCTAGACAAACTCAAGTTCAGTAAAACACGCCTGATCGTACAGACCATCGTATCCGTGATCGGCTTCTTCGGACTGATACTACTGCTGTTTGCGATGCTTGTATTCAGTATGTTCATCCAGCTGATCATAGCATCCTGTAAGCGGGAAATACAATTGCTGGTGATGTTGGGCACAGCGCCCCGTCAGCTGAAACGGTACCTGCTGAAACAGTTTGTGCCGCTGTATATTATCATCGGGTGTGTGTGTGTGCTGCTGCTGGCCGGATTGCAGTACATGACTGCTGTGGTGTTGGCCAAACATGATATGGTGGTCAGCATATGGCCAGGTCCCGGTGTATTCGCCGGAACAGTACTGGTACTCGGACTGGTGTACATCGTCAACCTGCTGACGGTCAGCCGCTACGTCAACAAAGAATCCTGATTACGCTCATCTAAAATATTTAAGTATGAAAGCACTAGAGAAAAAGCTCGTACACGTGGTGAATTTTTATCTGAAGCCCGGATTGTCTGAGGAGGACAGAAAACGCTTTGAAACCGGCATAAGCAGTCTGCATACGATCGACGACATCACTATCTTTAATGTGGGCAAACCCGCACCGGTGGTAGACAGCCCTACCATTGATAAAGACTACGACTACTGCATGTTATGCGTATTTGAAAACCTGGAAGCGCACGATCGTTATCAGGCGCATCCTGTGCATATCAATTTTATAGAGCAGTGCAAACAGTACTGGTCACGGGTGGTGGTCTTCGATTCCGAAACCATTTAACGGTCCCGCAGCAGTGCCGGATGCGGCATAATAAAAGTTGCTTTCGCACGCGGGGACATCAGCAGATAAGGAACCCAGAGGGCCATGCGTAGCAGTGGCCATACAATGGAGTCCGGATCAAGAAAATTTCCCTGCGTGCTTTCCCCGAAATAATAGCCGTAAATACGGTGAAAAAAGAACAGGTATAGCGTATTGATGAAGTAATAGGTGGCCAGTGCAAAAGGAAAGGTATCCCTTTTGTTGAAGAACAGCACCGCCAGTAACACCGAATAACACAGCAGGAAAACCCGTATGATCATGTCTCCGATCAGGAAAAGCTGTACCAGCGTGATATTCCCCATGTCCCTGCGGGCAGAGATGCCAGTCCACGTTTCATAATTAAATACTTTGGCCTCACAGAGGACCAGCACATCAGACATAGGAGAGAATACCAGCCCTATGGCCAGCAGCGCCAGCCAGCCCCCGATGGGCAATGGTTCCAGCGGATGCTGTACCGGCAGTACGGAATGTTTGTAATACTGAGCGCCCAGATAGGCGAATACCGCTGCGGCGCAGATGGCCAGTACGATGGCGAGCCAGTTGCCATTGCCGGCCGGCTGACCGGCAGGCTGCAGGAGCGCGGGCTTCAGTGTCAGGTCCAGTGAAGTGGTCTTTTGTATTTCTTTGACCTCCCGGGCATACTGCGGCATAAATGACGGTGGCACATGGTCCCGGAATGTTTTCAGGACGTAGGAAAGTACAATCTGTTTGCCGGTGCGGGTGGCGGTGAAGTCGAACTGATAGTAGTCGTTTTTGATATGCAGCGGCTTTTCATCCAGCGACCATTCTATGGGCGTGTTAACGATGATCTGGTAGTCCTGGTCAAAAGGGTACTTAATGGCGAGGGGGACTTGTCTGTTTTCGTCTGTCACATAAGGCAGTATGTCTGAAGGTGACTGTGCGATAATGGAAAAGAGGAGCTTACGGCTGGCGCTGTCTTTTTTCCATAGATGACGGATCACATAATTCTCCCGGATACGGAAGATGTTACTGTCGGCATCGTCGTGCAGCTGGAGGGAGTCTTTCAGCGCCATTTCTCCATAAAACTTCCGGTAGAAAGTGAGAAATGTGGCTTCTTTATCCTTGAGGCTGGCGGAAGCCATGGCGGCCCTTTGTGCATCGGCATCTTCCCGGTACCAGGTGGTGCTGGCCAGGAGGGAGCCGTCTTTCCGTTCTTCTTCCGGGAGGGTAAGGGTTTCCCGGATAACGATATGTCCGTTCTTCTTTTTAGGGATAGGCGTTAGCTGGGTGGTGGTATCTGTGATCACCAGCGCCAGCTGAAAGTCTGGTTCGCAGAAATCAGCCAGTGCGCCCCGCTGATAAGAGAGGGTGGCATCCAGCCAGTAGGTTTTGCTTCCGGGCGTGGCGCAAACAATCGCGTGATTGAAGCTGGTAGGGGAGGGTAGCCGTTGGCTGACTGCCTCTTTCAGGTCGGTATTCACATAGGCCATGTGGGCGCTGATACCGTTTCCGTTGAGCAGGGTGCACAGCAGGAGGGACTTGTCTTTACAGTCGCCGAAACGTTGTGCCAGTACTTTATCGGGTGTATTGGGGCGGTGGGAGTATTCTCCCATTTCGATGCCCATGTAGCGGATATCGTCCTGTACAAAACGGAGGGCTGCCTGGAGATAGGCTTCCTTGCTGTTACCAGCCTGTTGTTTCAGCGCGGCGATTTTGCTTTTGACCGCATTGCCTGGTGGTGCGATGGTATTGATTCGTTGCGCCCACTGTGCTATTTCCTGCCAGCTGTTGTATTCACTGGCTTGCAGCCGGGCGAAGGGGTTGTACCATGAAGGGAGGTGGCTGAAGTTATCAGTATCCTGCAGGTTGATGTTATGCCATTCGTAGACGGTAAGCCCGTTCCAGCTGCGTTGTTGTGGCAGTGCGGCGTGGTTGAACGCTTTGAAGTGCAGCTGCCTGCCGGGGCGCGCGATGATATTCCGGTAGAAGTTGACCACCGGCGCTGCGGTTACCTGGTAATATTCTTCATCTATTTTATTATCGAAGATGGGGTTGACGCCGGTAAGGGAATAGCTGTATTCTATCTGATCGCCTTTGCGTACGTCTTCCAGGATCAGCCAGGCGGTGTAGGTGCCGCTGTAGATAAAGCGGGAGAGTTCTTCTTCCTGCTGCAGTACTTTAAAGGAGGCGCCTGCCAGGCGGTTGATTTCGCGGCCATCGCGTTTGATAACGATGCGGTGGAAAGTAAGTTTTTCGTATTGCGGGTCATAGTCTACCGATATTTCGGAGCCGTTTTGGATGCCGGCTTCCGATACGATCTGGCGGACGTAGTGATGGTAGTCGCTTTTCAGTTCAGCATGGTACTGTGTTTCAGCCAGCAGCAGGTAAAAGCCGTCGCTGATATGTTTGGCATTGGGCTTTTGCTGGAGGTTGGGTTGCCAGGGAACCAGCCAGGAGGGGACAGGGCCGGTGCTGACAGCTTTATGCTGTGCCTGTGTTACTGCCGGCACGAGTGCCAGCAGTAACAGCAGTATTGTTTTCAAGGTACAGGTCATAGCAGGGGATTAATACGTTCAGCACAGCTTATTGCTGTTCTGCCGTGAGCAGGTATACAGCAAAGGAGGCCAGCCAGTGTTCACCGGCATAGTCGCCGCTGGCGATCTGTGGGAAAGATGTCAGCAGGTGTTTGTTGGCGAGGGCCTGGATGGCCTGCTGATTTTTGCCGCCGTGACGGGCGATGGCTTCGAGGCACCAGGTACGGCTGAGATTGAGGCCGTCGAGATGTACGAGTTTGCCATCGGTGCGGTCTTTTACCTGTCCGGGTTGCAGAATGGTGATAGGATGCTGGAAGAGGCCGGGCAGAAAAGCGTATAGCCATGGGCGGTATTCCTTTTCCGGCATGATACGGCGCATCAGGTCGGCTTCTTCCAGGCTGGGAGAGAGGAAGTCGTATCCGCCGGGCTCCCATGCCACCGGAGCGTTTTTGTCTTTGGCATAAAAGCGCATCGCTGCATCGTGGATGGCAGTTTGCAGGGCTTTATCACCGGTAGTTTGTGCGTAATCCCAGGCCAGGCAGAGGCCGAAAGCCAGGTTGGTATGTTCGCCCACACGGATGGGATACATCAGTTTACCGAGGAAATCGACATATGCCTTCGCAAAGTGGCTGGCCAGCGGTTGTACATTGCGGCTGAGTTCTTTGCCCAGCGGATCGTTCCAGGTCAGGAGCTCCCGCTGCAGCTGCAGCAGCCAGCTCCAGCCATAGATGCGTTCAAAGCTTTTGTTTTCTTTGCCCTTAAACAGCTGCAGCTCTGTCTGTATATTTTCTGCGGTGAGGTGCTGTGCCAGCCTGGTGCGGATTTCCGCTGCCCTGTCCATATCGGGGAACATTTTTAGCAGGCGTACCAGCATCCAGTGGCCATGGACGCTGCTATGCCAGTCGAAACAGCCATAGAAAGCCGGGTGGTAGCTGGCCGGTGTGCCCAGCAGCGAGCTGTCCGGAAATACTATGCCTGTTTTATAAGGGAAAGGCAGGTCCAGGCATTTCAGCGGCAGTGCTGCCAGCTGGTTGGCGGTTTTAACCGTCATCTTAGGCCGTTGTTCAGTGGTCATGGTCTGTTTTTGAGCATGAGCGATAGCGGTAGAAAAGCAAATGGCAAGCAAAATGATGTATCTCACAGGGATGATCGGATTATCGGTTAAATAATAGCTTCACATAAAACAGCGGGTTGCCCAGCCGCTTACGGAGGTCTACCTCGTGGAACATGCACGTCATCAGCTCTTTCAGCTGTTTGTTCCGGGAACCCATTTTCATCAGCAGGTTAAACAGCCACGGGTATTTGATCAGTTTTTGCAGTTTGGTGCTGACTTCCATTTCCGGTCCAAGGATGCGGTAAATCTCTTTATCGTAGCTGGCCAGGAAACTATCTGAATAGTCGTTGGCGGCGATGGCTGCTGCGGCTTGTTTGGCAGCTATCTGGCCGGAATACAGCGCGTTGCCGATGCCTTCGCCGGTGAAGGGGTCGATCAGGAAACCGGCATCGCCGACCAGCATATACCGTTCGCCGTGCAGTTTCCGTTTTTTGCTGCCCAGGGGAAGACCGTAGCCGTCGATGCTCCCTTCCAGCGTGGCGTTTTTAAAGCGCTCTTTCATGATGGGATCGGTGGCGAGGGTGTCGAGCATCAGCTTTTTCAGGTTCACCTTTTTGTTGCGCACGGTGGTGCTGAGCATGCCCACGCCTACGTTGGCTTCGCCATTGGGGAGGGGGAATATCCAGAAGTAACCGGGTAGCATGTTTTTCAGGAAGTGCAGTTCAATGAAAGCATCCTGGTGGAGGTCTGCCACGCCTTTATAATACGCGCGAAGACCGGCGATGTAGTGGTCCGGCTCCATTTTGATGCCTGCCACCTCTTTGGTGAAGGCGGAATGGGCGCCATTGGCCACCAATATAAGATCGGCTTTCACCTGGAAAGTTCCTTCTTTGTCTGAGAGGTGATAACCGTCTGGCCGCAGTTCATATTTATCGATACTGACACCTTCGAACAGGCGGATCTCCGGCCGGCGTTTCAGCTCTTCCACCAGGAAGTTGTCGAAGTCCATGCGTTTGCAGACGAATCCCCGGGGATCGGTTTTATCCTGCTGATAGTCAGCTTTATAGGGGATGTCCATGCCGATGCGGTTGGGGGCGACGAAAGTAACGCCCCAGCTGTTCATTTTAAAGGCAGCCTGTTGTAACCGCTCGCCAATGCCTTTGTCTATTCTCTCAAGGATGGTTAAAACTTTTCCGCTGAGGCCATCACCGCAGACTTTATCCCGTGGAAAAACGGCTTTGTCTACTACGATGCATTCGATGCCCAGCTGTGCCAGTTGAAGGGCTGCACATGCTCCGCCCGGACCGGCGCCAATAATACAAACTTTAGTCTCCATTTTTTTTAAGCTGATAACTTATACCTGATGGTAAGATACATAATTGTTGGTTGTAGCTAACGTATGTTTAAAATATTGAATATTAAAACGGTGTGCTAAAAACTTATCTTTACGGCCCTAAAAAAAAACACAAGATATGTTTGGTGATTTATTCGGCAAGCTGACGCAGATCCAACAGAAAATGAAAGAAGGGAAAGAGCGTCTGGCTAAAGTTACGCTGGAAGGCGAAGCGGGCGATGGTGCAATTAAAGTAACAGTAGATGGCAACCGCCAGGTAAAAAGTATTGAGGTAGCAGAGCGTCTGATGGCGCCGGAGCATAAAGAAGAACTGGAAGACCTGCTGCTGACTGCGCTGAACCGTGCATTGAAAGATGCTGAAAATACGTGGGAAGCGGAAATGAAGAGCGCTGCCGGCGGTATGCTGGGCGGTTTGCTGTAGTCACGCAAAGGCGCCAAGCAGCAAAGCGCGCTAAGAAATTTTAAGATTAAATAAGAAAAGCAAAGGAGCGGAGACCTCTTTTTATTTTCTCATTCAGATATTTAACAATTAATAATTATTATTTTTTATAATAACTACGCGGATAAATGAATGAATAAATAATAAAAAGAGGTCTCCGCTCCTTTGCTTTTCTTATTTAATCTTAAAATTTCTTAGCGCGCTTTGCTGCTTGGCGCCTTTGCGTGAAAAATTTCCGGATTGCGTAAATCATTTTCCTCTTCCGCGGGTATATTTCGCGCAACGGATCGTTTTTTTGCGGTTGGATCAATCTGATATGAAAGTTTTTTTTCGCCGTATTCACTTATACCTTGGGCTGGCGGCAGGCCTGGTTATTACCATCAGCTGTCTGACCGGTGCCTTACTGGTATTCGAAAAGGAGTTGACGGAAGCGTTTAATCACAGCCGCTATTACGTGCAGCCTGAAAAGGAACGGTTACCGCTGGACCAGATCGCCGACATGGTGAAACAGCAGGTACCAGGCGCGGGTATTTCCCGTATCCAGGTGTATGCAGATCCATCCCGTTCGCTGGCCGTTCAGCTGGACGAGGGCAAAAAAGGAGAGAAGAACAAAGAAGCCCGCGGGGAAGGCGGGAAAGAGACCGGCAAAGAAGTGAAGGCTGTGGCAGGTAAAGCCGCCAGGGCCGGCGGCAAGGAACAAAAGAAATCCAAAGGTCGTACCGCTTTTGTCAACCCCTACACCGGTAAAGTGATAGCGCTTTACAGTTATCAGAAAACCTTCTACTACCAGATATTTTCCCTGCATCGCTGGTTATTGGCCGGAGACACCGGCAAGATGATTACCGGCGCCAGCACCCTGATTTTCCTTTTCATTCTCATTACCGGCATTATATTGTGGTGGCCTAAAACACGCAGGATCCTGCAACAGCGCCTTAAGGTGAAGTGGGATGGCGGCTGGAAAAGGCTGAACCATGATATGCACGTGGTGCTGGGCTTCTATGTCTGCATCTTCCTGTTTGTATCGGTATTTACCGGCCTTACCTGGTCATACGAGTGGTTTAATAAGGGGCTGTTCGCTGTGCTGGGTGCATCTCCCAAACCAATGGAGGCGCCGGCATCGGTAGTGGTGCCGGAAACGACCGGCAATGTCTCCTACGAGGCGGCGCTGGCAGCGGTAAAACAGCAGGCGCCCGATGCGCAGTATTATGCCGTGGCGATGCCGAAAGACAAAGAAGCGTCTATACAAGTGACTCTGCTGCCCGCCGGTGCGCTGAACGAAGCGGCTACCACCAGCTACTACCTCGACCAGTTCAGCGGTAAGGTTTTAAAATCGCAGACTTTCAGCGAAAGAAACCTCGGTCAGAAGGTACGGGGCATGATCAAGCCGCTGCATACCGGTTCCATTTTCGGGCTGCCGTCTAAAATTTTTGCACTGATGCTGGCTTTGCTTGGAGCCACGTTCCCCACTACCGGAACTATCCTGTGGATCAACCGGACCATGAAGAAAAAGAAAGCGACGAAGAACAAGCGCAGCGTGGTTCCTCCGCTGGCTGCCGCCTGATTTTCACAGACAAAATAATGGCAGAGAGCCTGGCACCTTTTACGGTGCCAGGCTCTCCCGTTAATAGCGGTCACCGGCTTTGCATTTTTTGAAAACACCATGCAGAAACGGAAGGCTTTTCCCGTTTGGCATCATCCGCAAATTGTTGAAAAACCTTATCCCTGCTGTGTTTTAACGTTTTGCTGCTGTTTGTGGAATACCATTTGGCATTAGCTGAATAGTAACAACGATCAGCCATGATAAACCAATACGAAGTGCCGGCTTATATAGAAGATCATATACCGGCACTTAAAAAAGCTTTACATCAGTTTCCGGCGATATTTCACATATACGACACCGTAGGATGCTTCAGTGAATATACCGACCGGCAGTTGCGGGAACAGAATTTTCCGGTGGCCGGCAGATGCCTGCAGCTGGCCGGGAAGTTATATGAACGCGGTAATGAAGTGGTAAAAGGGGCCATCACCCGGGTATTTGTGCCGGCGCTTAGTAAGGTGCCGCTGGGCGATGCCGTGAACCGGATCAGGATTTATGGCCTGATACCGGATGCGATTTATGGTCTTTACATACAGCAACAACTCATTTATAATGGAAACAGATGAGGAGATAATTGTCAGGGTAGCGACGCCGGAAGACGTGGACTTTGCGCTACCCATTGTGGCCGAAATGGAATCGTCCGCCAAAGCCAGGGGCACTGGTATTGCGAAACGGAATCCATTGGATATCAAGAAAAAGATGCTGCAGGGAGATGCGGTCATCGCGTTTACGAAGAGTGGTTTCTGGGCGGGGTTTTCTTATATACAGGCCTGGCAAAACAACCGTTTTGTATCGAACAGCGGTTTGATTGTGGCGCCGGCTTTCAGGGGACTGAAAGTGGCGGCGGCCATCAAAAAGAAAATATTCGAGTTAAGTCGTTTTTTATATCCATCTGCAAAAATTTTCAGTATCACTACCGGTTTGCCGGTGATGAAATTAAACAGCCGGCTGGGATTCCTGCCGGTTACTTATTCCGAAATTACTACTGACACCCATTTCTGGGAAGGGTGTAAGAGCTGCATTAACTATCCTGTTCTGGTGGGGCATCAATTTGCGAATTGCCTGTGCACCGCTATGTTATTTTACCCGCCGGAACCGAAAAACCCTGTTCTGTTAAGTACAGCCGATTGATACGAACCGGTGATGCGTCTGCATTGCCGGTTCTCTTTTTTAGCGCTCTCCTGCCAGGGAGGGGCGTACCTGGTGTGAATTTCAGCCCCCTGTCAGGGCGTTACCTGGATGATCAGCAGTTTATTGATTTTAGTGGGGGAGTTGCGCAGGGTGCCGTTGAACTTCAGGAAGTAGGTGGTGATGACCGCCTCGGGCAGTGCTTCCAGCAGGGCCACCTGGTTTAAAAGTGCCTGTCCGTAATGTTTTTTTACGTGTTGTTGCAGGCTTTCGAGGGTGGCGTCGTCGGGTAGCAGGTTGGTTTGTGCGGCGGTATATTTCCGGCAGATAAAAAAGTTGCTGGCTTCGGGGCGAAGCTGTTCCCATTCGCTCCGGTAGTGTTTCCACTGGCGGAGTATCTGCCGGCCTATGCGTGCGCTGGTTTCGAAGCGCTGCCATACTTTTATTTTTTCGGCTTCGCCGGTGGTGATGGCCAGCATCTGGCCTTCGATGGTGCGTTTGGGCGCGAGTGAAAAGTAGAGGGTGTCGGGATGTTTTTCAAAGTCATTGCGCTGCTGGTCTGCCGAGATCCAGTCGAGCGAAAAGTAGCAGTCACCGAACCGCACATACGTTGTACTGTCGCGGCTTACTACCGACACTTCATTGGACGCGACTTTTTCAGCTGACGGCGCCGGGAGGGCTATCAGCTGCATGGTATCGATCTGGACGGGTTTTTCCTTAACTGGTGTTTTTGTTTGTTGGCAGGCCGTCATCAGCAGGGATGCCGGCAGTACAAGCTTTAACAGTGTTTTCATAGTAGCTGGGATCGTGTAACGAAACATTGACGTTTATCACCTATCCCTTGTCCTGTCAGTTACTCGGCACTAACGGTGTCGGCTGTACTTATCTGGTTGTCTTTATCTGTCAGGGCTTGCCACAGGATATCTTTCAGCTCAGTGATTCCCTGCTGGGTGACAGAGGAGATAAATACATGCGGCACATCTTCCGGCAATTCTGCTGCGATGGCGGCTTTCAGTTCGTCATCGAGCATATCGCTTTTACTGATGGCCAGCAAAAACTGTTTATCCAGGAGCTCGGGATTATACTGTTCCAGTTCGTTGACCAGTATGTCGAACTCCTTACGGTGATCGGCGCTGTCGGCTGGAATCAGAAATAATAATACGGCGTTTCTTTCAATGTGTCGTAAAAACCGGTGACCCAGTCCTTTGCCTTCGTGGGCGCCTTCGATGATACCCGGAAGGTCTGCCATACAGAAGGATTGGTTGTCACGGTATGCTACCATCCCCAGCTGAGGGGTGAGGGTAGTGAAGGCATAGTCTGCCACTTTGGGTTTGGCAGCGGAGATGGCGGAAAGGAGGGTGGATTTGCCGGCATTAGGAAAACCTACCAGCCCTACATCGGCCAGCACTTTCAGTTCCACGACTTTCCAGCCTTCCTGTCCCGGCATGCCGGGTTGAGCATATTCCGGAGTCTGGTTGGTGGCCGATTTGAAGTAGGCGTTGCCACGGCCCCCCTGGCCACCAGGGATCCAGATCACTTCCTGGCCATCGTGGAGGATTTCCGCTTCCACGCGGCCTGTTTCCTCGTCCTTGGCAGTAGTGCCCAGCGGTACTTCGATGATGATATCTTTTCCAAAGCGGCCGGTACAGTTGTCGCCGCTGCCGTTTTCACCGTCTTCCGCCAGCAGGTTCTTATGCCAGCGCAGGTGCAGCAGGGTCCATAACTGAGCGTTCCCTCTCAGGATCACGTGTCCGCCTCTGCCACCGTCGCCACCGTCCGGGCCGGCCATCGCATTGAATTTGGTACGCATAAAATGCATACTGCCTGCGCCGCCTTTACCAGACTTACAAAATACACGGATATAATCTACGAAGTTCGCTTTTTCCACTAATCAATATTTTAAACCAAAATGGCTACTGCCAGAAAATAAAACGCAAAGATCGTTAAGTTTGAGCGAATTTGGTACACTTTCCGGTGTCCTTAGCTCCTAACTTACAATCTTTGCGTGTTATATAAGGTCTGTATGTCTTTCTAATGGCGGGATAAAACCCTTATACCTTCTCTGCTACCAGTTCATTCAGTTCTTTGCAGAGCAGGTCAAATACTTCTGCTTCGCTGCCATCTCCCTTCACTTTCCTGAACTTGCCGAATTTTGCGTAGTGGTCAGCTACCGGCGCTGTTTTATTATGATATTCCACAATACGTGCTTTTACCACGTCTTCTGAGGAATCGTCGCTGCGGCCGGAGGTCTTACCACGGTTCAGCAAACGCTTGATCAGTTCATCTTCCGGTACTTCGAGAGACAATACCACCGAAATGGCCGTTTTTTTCAGGGCCAACAACTTGTCCAGCGCTTCCGCCTGGGCAGTAGTACGGGGAAAACCGTCAAAAATGAAACCCCGGGCCTCCGGATTGGCATCCAGCTTGGAGCTGATCATACCGATCACCACTTCGTCCGGTACCAGTAAACCCTGGTCCATAAACTTGGTGGCTTCCATACCCAAAGGAGTTTTATTGGCTATCTCTGAACGCAGCAAATCGCCGGTAGACAGATGTATAAGCCCGTACTTATCTATTATCTTAGCACTTTGTGTACCCTTACCGCTGCCGGGAGGGCCAAATAAAATGAGATTGACCATGTTTTATTAAAATCTACTTTACTCGCAAGGTTGCAAATATAACAAACAATTGAATGTATTGGTAACTAAAATTGCGATTGGTTAAAAAATGTAAAAGATTTAGACAAAATAGTAAAGATATTTTAATATTTATAGCGGAACTGTAAAATATCTTCAATAGAATATTCTAATTTAACGAATATCTGGCGATTTGACAAAAACATATACGGTTTTTTAATAATTATTTGATAGTCAGGCACTGGTAATGAAATCTTGCCCGATTATTTGTAAGTTTATGACATGAGGAAACAATTATTGGTTGCAGGACTGACAGGCTTGCTGATGACTGGGAGCGCTATACCTATGCCGCCCGGCGTTATGAACAAAAAGAAGAACAAGAAAGTCAACACCATCACCAAACGGCCACAAGATAAGGCTTCACAATGGGTTGACAGCGTATTCCAATCCCTGACGCCGGAAGAACGCATCGCGCAACTCATCGTGATCAGGGCTCATTCGAACTTCGGACAGGACCACATCAACGCCGTGGCCAAAGATATCCGTGACAACAAAGTCGGCGGCGTCATCTTCTTCCAGGGCGGCCCCGTGCGGGAAGCCAACCTCACCAACTACTACCAGTCCATCTCCAAAGTACCCCTGCTGGTATCCATTGACGGCGAATGGGGCCTCGGTATGCGCCTCGACAGCGTTACCTCCCTTCCCCGCAACATGATGATCGGCGCCACCCGTGATACTGCGCTGGCCTATGAAGCCGGCCGCGTCATGGGCGAACAATGCAAACGCATCGGCATCCATCTCGACTTCGCCCCCGATATGGACATCAACAATAACCCGAACAACCCGGTTATCAATGACCGCTCCTTCGGGGAAAACAAATACCTGGTGGCCAGCCTCGGCGTAGCCGCCATCAAAGGCATGCAGTCCACCGGCGTAATGGCCTGCGCCAAACATTTTCCCGGCCATGGCGATACCAACGTGGACTCCCACTTTGACCTGCCCTCCATCAATAAAAGCCGGAAGGCGCTCGATTCTCTCGAGCTGTATCCCTTCCGCGAAGCCATCGCTGCCGGCGTAGGCTCCATCATGGTAGGGCACCTCTTTATTCCCGCGATCGATAACAAGCCCAATACGCCCACTTCTATCTCCTATAAAGCAGTCACCAAACTGCTGAAAAATGAGCTGGGCTACAAAGGCCTTATCGTTACCGATGCACTCGAGATGAAAGGCATCGCCAAATTTTACTCCAAAGGCCAGGAATCCTTACAGTCATTGCTGGCCGGCAACGATCTCATGATCCTGCCCTCCACCGCCTCCGGTAGCATATCCGCTATCATGAAGGCCATCAAAAAAGGACAGATCAGCCAACAGGAAGTAGATGCCCGCGTTAAAAAGGTTCTCCACGCCAAATATGACTTAGGTCTCTGGAAACCACAACGCATCGAGACAAATAATCTCACTAATGATTTAAACGAACTGACGGACACACTGACGCGCCGCATCGCAGAAAAGGCCATCACGCTGGTAAAAAATGATGATAAACTGATACCGTTCTCCCCGGCCATGACCCAGCAGAAGCTGGCCGTGATCGCGGTGGGCGCCGATGGAAACAACGCGTTCATCGATGCTGTCAGGGCCTATAAGCCCGGTACAGACGCATTTATCTTCACCTCCCGGCAGACCGTGCAACAGATAGCGCCGATCGTATCCCGCATCCAGCGCGATTACAAAGCCGTTATCATCAGTGTGCATAACTTCAGCCGCCGCCCGGCCAACAACTTCGGCCTGACCCTGGCAGAACGCCTGATCGTTAAACAACTGCAGTCGGAAATGCCTTCCGCCACCGTGGTATTTGGTAATCCATACGCCCTCCAGCACTGGTGCGATGCCAAAAACATTGTAGCTGCCTACGAAGATGACAGCATCACCCAGAAAGTAGCGGCAGACCTGCTGTTCGGTAAACTGGGCCCCAAAGGCAAACTGCCGGTAACAGTATGCCCCGGCCTGCCCGAAGGAGCCGGCATCTCTTATGATGTGGACCTCTATACCGATCTGCCGACCGTCACCCCCGCCGAAGCAGGGATGAACGAGGCCCGCCTGGCTGGCATCGACGCCCTGGCCAACGACATGGTGGCCCGTGGCGCCGCACCCGGCTGCGAGGTACTGGCCCTGAAAGATGGAAAAATTGTTTACAACCGTACTTTCGGTCACTACGAATACAACAGCCAGGAGCCGGTTTCCCCCGGTTCTATCTATGATCTGGCCTCTGTTACCAAAGTATGCGCTACCACCATCTCCATCATGCGCCTGTATGATGAAGGCAAAGTACGCCTCGACGGAACGCTGGGGGAGTATCTGCCCTTCGTACAAGGCTCTGACAAATCCGGGTTGAAAATCAGGGACATCCTGCTGCACCAGGCCGGACTGGTGGCTTTCATCCCGTTTTACAAGGAAACTTTATACCCCGACGGACGGCCTGATACCGCGTTGTATCACAGCGTCCCGGACGAATTACACTCCGTGCAGGTAGCGGAAAATATGTATTTGGACCACCGCTATGTGGACTCCATCTGGAAAAAAATCCTCGATAGTAAAGTAAATCCCCATCAGGGCTATGTTTACAGCGACCTGGATTTTTTATTCCTGGGGAAAATAGTAGAGCAGGTGACCGGCAAAAAGCTGGACCAGTACGTATGGGAAACATTTTATAAACCGCTGGGGCTGGCCACTACCGGCTTTCTGCCACGGGAACGGTTCCTCTTGCGTTTGCTGGTACCTACGGAACGGGAAAATTTTTTTCGGATGCAGTTGCTGCGTGGTTTTGTACATGATCCCGGAGCAGCCATGCTGGGCGGCGTAGCCGGCCATGCAGGCCTGTATTCCAATGCGCATGACCTGGGAGTGATCATGCAGATGCTGCTGAATAACGGCGCTTTTGGAGGCGTACAATATATTAAACCGGAAACGGTGAGGTTGTTCACTGCTTATAACAGCAGTATCAGCCGTCGCGGCCTGGGTTTCGACAAACCGGAGAAAGACAATAATACCCGCCGGGAAAGCTATCCATCCAAACTCACCTCCGGCGCTACTTTCGGGCATACCGGCTTCACCGGTACCTGTGTCTGGGCAGACCCCAACAGCAAAATGGTGTTTATCTTCCTGAGCAACAGGGTGTACCCGAATGGTGGTTCCAACGGCAAACTGTCGGCCCTCAACACAAGGGGCAAAATGATGGACGTGGTATATGAAGCGATGAAACCCTGACGATTACAGTATTTTGGTACAGATTAAAATACGAAGGAGATTATCAGACGATAATCTCCTTTGCATTTTAAATAACCAATTAACCAAATCAGAAATAGTGTTGCAGGATTATTTTTCTACGGAAACTGTTCTGCTTACCATCGTCTGTGTTTTGATACCGATGGCTTTTTCCGCTACTTTATTTTTTCCGCTTCTGATTTCGAAGATGTACTGGCCGTCTTCGAGTGATTGCAGGTTGTAGCGTGCTTCAAATTTAACAGTTGCAGGTAATACTTCCCGGTGAAGGGTGTTGTTGTAGCTATCTTTGATGTAGAGTGTCAATTTCTCGTTTTCCGGATTGATCACTGCCAGCGTGAAGTTCAGTGTTTCTTTCTGAGGCTGGCTGATTTCCACTTCCAGGTCCTTTTTGATGCCGGAGGAAGGCTGTTCTGCTACAAACCGGTTGTTGTAAGCAAAAGATCTTTCCTGTGCATGCATGGTTACAAAGGGAATGAGGATGGTGGCTAATACAATCATCGTTGCTTTGGGAACTAAAACAAAACAAAAGTGTTTCATGACATTATTTTTTTAATGTGTTGTCTTTTTTACTTGTAAGGGCAGTATTAGCTAATACAATTTGTTGCCGTTTAATTTTCACCGCAAAGATCAGAGGCCAGCGTTAACAGAACATTACGCGATTGTTAAAAGAATGTGAGTATTTCGGGAGCCGTAATTCACTATTTTTGCAGCGTTTATGGAAACAGTTAATATCAAGAATAACCGCCCGGTGGCCATCTGGCTGTATATAGGAGTGGGCATGCTGGTGATCCAGGTATTATTGGGAGGGCTGACCCGCTTAACCGGCTCCGGCCTGTCAATTACAGAGTGGCAGCCGTTGTTGGGCGCTTTTCCGCCAATGAATGAAGCGGCCTGGCAAAAAGCCTTTGACGGATATAAGCAGATTGCGCAATATAAATATGTCAACAACCATTTCACCTTATCAGATTTTAAATTCATTTATTTCTGGGAGTGGCTGCATCGTGACTGGGCGCGGTTGATCGGTATTGTATTTATTGTACCGTTTATTTATTTCGTGGTGAAGAAGAAGATCAGCAAAGAGATGATCAACCCGATGATTGTACTTTTTATGCTGGGCGGCCTGCAGGGGCTTATCGGCTGGGTCATGGTTAAGAGCGGCCTGAACGATGAAAATCTCTACGTAAGCCATATCCGCCTGGCGGTACATTTTATGTCGGCGCTGGTGCTGTTATGTTATCTTTTCTGGTTTGCGTTGAAAATCAGCGTTCCCGGTAAAGAAATCCTGAAAATACCTTCCCTGAAGCGGTTAAATATCTGGTTGCTGGTACTGGTGACGGTACAACTGATATATGGCGCTTTTATGGCGGGCCTGCATGCCGCACTGGTAGCCAATACCTGGCCGGATATCAACGGCGCCTGGGTACCTGCCGGGATGTTTTCCCAGGGCGGCTTCTGGACAGACATTGCACATAACACGATTACTATACAGTTTATACACCGCGGACTGGCTTACCTGATCACCATTCTTATAGCGATATGGTGGTGGAAATCAGCGCAAACGCCGGCCAACAGCCTGCTGCATGGTATCCGTTACCTGCCCCTGTTGCTGGTGTTGCTGCAGGTGCTGCTCGGAGTGCTCACCCTGCTCAACAGCCAGGTGAAAATCCCCATCAGCTACGGTATCCTGCACCAGTGCGTGGGGATGCTGTTGCTGCTGTCGCTGGTATGGACGCTTTATCTCAGCAAGGCAAGACAATAATAACAACCACCGATAATACATAAGGGGTTCATGCATCGCATGAGCCCCTTATTCGTTTTTACTGATTTTTTACGTAGGTTTAATTGTAATTATTGGTCTGATGAAGGTGAAGCTATTCCTAATAAAAACGTACTATTCTTTCCCTGTTCAGTTGCTCCTGCTGCATTTCAGGAAATATCAGGTGTTGCTCATCTTCTGGGTAATTCTCTTTAGCACGATCAATGGCGGATTTGCCAAGGTCTTTGGCGGCGACGCGCTCTTCCTGGCGCCGGAATACCTGGGGAAAGTGAATTTTTACAGTACGGCGATTCTCGGGCTGGCCACGGGCATGTTTATCATGAGCTGGCAGATCACTACCTTCATCCTGCATACCGGCCGGTTTAAGTTTCTGGCCACCACCTCCCAGCCTTTTTTCCGGTATTGTCTCAATAACTCCCTGATCCCGCTGGCGTTTTTTATCTGCCTGCTTTACCGCGGTTGGGAATATCAGCGTTATGAACAGCTGAGCTCCATTCCCGAAATCCTTCTGCTGGGAGAAGGGTTTATCTGTGGCGCCCTGTTTGTCGTTTTTTTTGGGTTCTTTTATTTTTTTAATGCCGATAAAAACATCGGCCGGCGACTGGAGAGACGTTTTGGTAACCCGCGTAATTTTCTCCGGGTGATCCTGAAGCCTACGCAGGAGCCGGATGAGAACGCACTGCCGGTGCACAACTACTTATCCACGCCGTGGAAGATACGCCGGGCGCGGAATGTAGACCACTATAACAAACACTATCTCGATAGTATCCTCAAACAGCATCACTTTGCAGCGATGATCACGGTAGGTTGTGCGCTGATTTTCCTTGTGATACTGGCATATATGATGGACTACGAAGTCTTCAGGATTCCTGCCGGCGCCAGCGTGCTGATTTTTTTCGCATTCCTGATCGGCGTGGCCGGCGCTTACTCGTACCTGTTGCAGACATGGTCTATCCCGGTGGTGCTGGTGCTGCTGTTCGGGCTCAACTGGATGGTAGAGCATAACTGGGTAGATAACCGCAACAAGGCATATGGACTTGATTACCAACAGAAAAAGGCAAGGCCGGAATATAGTGTGGAAGCGTTGCAGCGGTTTTTTAACCGCGAGCGGTATGAGGCAGACAGAAAACAATCGCTGAATATTTTGAAGAAATGGCGCAGCAAGTTTCCGGCGAACAAAAAGCCGCGGCTGGTGGTGCTGAATTTCAGCGGCGGCGGTAGCCGTTCCGCCACCTGGTCGCTGCATGTATTACAGCGGCTGGACAGCCTTTTACAGGGGCGGCTGATGAAACAGACCGTGTTGATGACCGGCGCCTCGGGGGGCATGCTGGGCGCCAGCTATTTCCGGGAGCTGTATTATCAGCAGCTGATGGGGAAACCGATCCGGCTTACGGACAGTATTTATACAGAGCGTGTTTCCAGGGACCTGCTGAATTCCGTGTTCAGCGCTATGGCTGTGAATGACTTCATTACTCCGTGGCGCACGTTTAAGATGGATAACAAGCGGTATGCGAAAGACCGGGGGTACGCCTTTGAGATGCAGCTGAACCAGAACACCGATAATGCCCTCAATAAAATCCTGCGGGATTACAAGGCGCCCGAGCAAAATGCAGAGATCCCGATGTTGATATGGAATGCTACCATTAATGCAGATGGCCGCCGGCTGATGATTTCGCCGCAACCGATCAGTTACCTGTGCAGCCCGCAGTACCTGTATCCTACCAGGCAGGTAAGGGATATTGACGGTGTTGACTTTGCGCAGTATTATGCCAATCAGGACGCGATGGACCTGAAAGTCACCAGCGCTATCCGCATGTGTGCTACTTTCCCCTATGTGCTGCCCAACACGTTTTTACCGAGCAATCCTATTGTAGATGTGATGGATGCAGGTATCAGGGATAATTTCGGCCAACAGACCACCCTGCGTTTCCTTTATACTTTCAGCAAATGGATCAATGAAAATACCAGCGGGGTCGTGTACATACAGATCCGGGACACCCGCAAAAATGATATTTCCCCGATCAAGAAAACCAAAGACCTCAGCGACCTGCTCTTCGAGCCTTTATTTACGATGCAGCAGCATTGGAGCGCCATGCAGGATTTTGATCAGGACGACCTGGTCAACTATATGGAGGGGTATTTTCCCGATAAATTCCACCGGATCATTTTCCAGTATGTGCCGCAGAAACAAGACAAAGGGGCGGCGCTCTCGTGGCACCTCACTTCGCGCGAGAAGCTGGACATCGCGCATGCGCTGGATAATCCGGCGAACCAAAGTGCGCTGGATTATGTCGTTCAACTGATGGCCGAATAATCAGTCCCGTTTTACTTTCCGGATGGCCGCCGGCTATGCTTCGCCGGGATGCTTTCTCTAATGCTGCAGGAAATCCAGTAGCGGCGTAATAAATTTCGTATAGGCTTCAATGTGAGGCAGGTGACCTACCCCTTCGATAGGTACGAGGGTGGCGTGCGGGATACGTTTGGCCGCTTCTTTTCCCAGTTCAGGATAATTGCCCAGGGTTTTACGGATGTCCGGCCGGACGTTGGCTTTGCCTAATGCGGTGCGGTCACGCTGCCCGATGATGAGCAGGGTGGGGGCCTGGATGTTGGGAAACTCGTAATATACTGGTTGGGTGAAGATCATGTCGTAGGTGAGGGCGGCGTTCCAGGCTACCTGGGCGTAGTCGGGACTTTGAATCCAGCTGGCCTGCAAGTGTGCCCATTTTTCGTATTCCGGTTTCCACTGTCCGGCGTAGTAGTTATCCAGTTGATATTGTTTGATTTTATCGTAGGTCTGTTTTAGCTCAGCGTGATACCATTTATCCACAGATTGGTAAGGAACCGCCACTTTCCAGTCTTCCAGCCCGATGGGGTTCTCCAGTATCAGTTTGGTGGTGATTTCGGGGTACATGAGGGCGAAGCGGGTGGCGATCATGCCGCCCATGGAATGCCCGAGGATGGCGGCTTTAGGGATACCGAGCGTATCCAGCAGCGCTTTGGTGTTTTGTGCAAGCAGCTGGAAGCTATATTGCAGGTGGGCGGGTTTGGAGGATTTGCCGAAGCCGATCTGGTCGGGGATGATCACGCGGTAACCGTTGTTGGAGAGGCTGGCGGCGGTGCTGTCCCAGTAAGCGCCGCAGAAGTTCTTACCATGCAGCAGCACAACTGTCTGGCCATTGGGGCGGGAAGGCTGTACGTCCATGTAGGCCATTGTCAGCGGTTGGCCCTGGGTTTGGAATTTGAAATAATGAACAGGATAGGGGTATTTGTAGGACGATAGCATAATATCTTGTGTGGCAATGTCTTGTCCGTAAACGGGGGAAAGGAAGCAGCAGTAAAAGGCGAGTAATAAAAATAAAAAGGTACGTTTCATGCTGATAGGTTTTTATCCGGAGGCAAATCAAATCTCCCGCCATAAACCTGGCGGGATATGCCTGCGCAGGACAGTTTCCGTCACGACGAAATAAGCGATCTTGTAATTGACTGATAATTAGTGTGTTATGAGGGATTTTGTACAAGTGACTAAATGGTTACATTTATTTAAAGCATGAATCCTTCATTCTCGTCAGGTTTTCGTACCTTTGCGCCTCATTTTTGCAGCTATGAGCCAAGAAGTTACAAGCTGCTTATAGCTAAAGAATTAAGTATATGAACATTCGTAATATTGCAATTATCGCGCACGTAGACCATGGTAAAACTACTTTGGTTGACAAAATTCTTCACCAGACGAACGTTTTCCGGGCTAACCAGGAATCCGGCGAGCTGATCATGGACAGTAACGATCTTGAAAGAGAACGTGGTATTACCATCTTCAGTAAGAATGCTTCTGTTGAGTACAAAGGCACCAAGATTAATGTGATCGATACCCCGGGCCACGCCGACTTTGGCGGTGAGGTGGAGCGTGTATTGAAAATGGCAGACGGTGTAATCCTGCTGGTGGACGCTTTCGAAGGTCCGATGCCACAAACCCGCTTTGTGTTGCAGAAAGCTTTGCAGCTGAACCTGAAACCGATCGTGGTGATCAACAAAGTGGACAAGGCTAACTGCCGTCCTGATGAAGTACACGATGCTGTATTCGAATTGTTCTTCAACCTCGATGCAACAGAAGAGCAGCTGAACTTCCCGACCTTCTATGGTTCTGGTAAAAACGGCTGGTTCAACTCTTCCCTCACGCCTTGTGACGACATCACGCCGTTGATGGATGGTATCATCGAGCACGTTCCTTCTCCTAAGATCCCTGAGGGTAACCTGCAGCTGCAGATCACTTCCCTGGATTATTCTTCTTTCCTCGGCCGTATCGCCGTAGGTAAAGTAACCCGTGGTTCTATCGAAGAAAACCAGTGGATCACCCTGATGCAGGCTGATGGTACGTCTAAAAGACAGAAGGTACGTGAGCTGTACATCTTTGAAGCTTTAGGTAAAAGAAAAGTAAATAAGGTACTGGCCGGCGACATTTGCGCCGTAGTAGGTATCGAAGATTTTAATATCGGTGACACCATTGCTGATGGTGAAGTTCCGGAGGCCCTGCCTGTTATCAGCGTAGACGAGCCTACCATGAACATGCTGTTCGGTATCAACAACTCACCTTTCTTTGGTAAGGACGGTAAGTTTGTTACCTCCCGTCACCTGCGTGACCGTCTGGTAAAAGAAACCGAAAAGAATCTGGCGCTGCGTGTAGTGGATACAGACAGTGCGGATAGCTTCCTGGTATATGGCCGTGGTATCCTCCACCTGGGCGTATTGATTGAAACCATGCGTCGTGAAGGTTATGAGCTGACTGTTGGTCAACCGCAGGTTATCGTTAAAAACATCGACGGTAAAAAATGTGAACCATACGAAACACTGGTGGTAGACGTTCCGCAGGAATTCGCCAGCAAAGTGATTGACCTGGTAACCCGCCGTAAAGGTGAGATGCTGATCATGGAAACAAAAGGTGAAATGCAACACCTGGAATTTGAAATTCCTTCCCGTGGTCTGATCGGTCTGCGTACACAGATGCTGACCGCCACTGCCGGCGAAGCTGTAATGGCTCACCGCTTCAATGATTACAAAGCCTGGAAAGGCGCGATCCCCGGCCGTAACAACGGCGTGCTGATCGCCAAAGAAGCTGGTTCCACTACCGCTTACTCTCTGGATAAATTACAGGACAGAGGTTCTTTCTTCGTTGATCCGGGAGAAGAAGTGTACAAAGGCATGATTATCGGTGAAAACAACAAACCCGGTGATCTGGTGGTAAACCCGAACGAAGGTAAGAAGCTGACCAACATGCGCGCCAGCGGTAGCGACGGCGCTGCGAATATCGCACCTAAAATTCTGATGACATTGGAAGAATGTATGGAGTATATCCAGCATGATGAGTGCATCGAAGTTACGCCTAACTTCATCCGTATGCGTAAAACCATCCTGGACGAAGAAGAGCGTAAGAGAAATGCGAAAAGCATGAAAGCAGAAGCGTAATCTGATTATAAGGCCCGCCCCTCAAGGCAGGTTCATAATAAGGATAACACTAACTTGAAAAATGTTTGAAAGGAGAGGGCTGACCATTTGGTCAGCCTTTTCTGTTTGTATGCTGCAGACAGGAATCCCGGGTGTAGACTTTGGGCAACGAATGCAGATCGGGGAGTGCCAGGTCATTCCGAGGGTTTATGTATAATCGCTGGCAGGCAATCAAAACGATTAGGTATAGTTGACAGTGAGAAAAGCATCGGCATATATTCCGGAAAATAAAAAGTCCCCGCCCAGGATAAGGCGGGGAGTGCATACTAACCCAATGCTTACTAAAACTAAAACTAACTTCTATGTATGTATAGTAAAGAGTAAATCTAATTTTTGCAGCTTACATAATAATTAAGCCTCTTCTTGTTTCTCTGCAATTTTCAGTTTGATCTTTGCTTCGATTTCCGCAGACAGCTCCGGATTATCGCCCAGTAACTGTTTTACTGCATCGCGGCCCTGACCCAGTTTATTGGAGTCGTAGCTGAACCAGCTACCGCTTTTCTGGACGATGCCGTATTCTACGCCCATGTCGATGATCTCACCCATTTTGGAGATACCCTGACCGTAGATGATATCGAATTCAGCCTGACGGAACGGCGGCGCTACTTTGTTTTTCACCACTTTCACTTTCACACGGTTACCTACTGCTTCATCACCGTCTTTGATCTGGCTCATACGGCGGATATCCAGCCTTACAGATGCATAGAACTTCAGGGCGTTACCACCGGTAGTAGTTTCCGGGTTACCGAACATTACACCGATTTTTTCACGTAACTGGTTGATGAATATGCAGCAACAGTTGGTTTTGGCGATAGTGGCTGTCAGCTTACGCAGCGCCTGGGACATCAAACGTGCCTGCAGGCCCATTTTGCTTTCACCCATTTCACCTTCCAGTTCGCTTTTCGGTACCAGCGCGGCTACAGAGTCCACTACAACTACGTCTACGGCGCCAGATAAAATCAGACGGTCCGCAATTTCCAGCGCCTGCTCACCATGGTCCGGCTGTGAAATCAGGAGAGAATCCACATCCACGCCCAGTCTGCGTGCATAGCTGCTGTCAAAGGCGTGCTCAGCATCCACGATGGCACAAATACCACCTTTTTTCTGCGCTTCCGCAATTGTGTGGATGGCTACGGTTGTTTTACCGGAAGACTCAGGACCATAGATCTCAATGATCCTTCCTTTCGGAAAACCGCCAATGCCCAGTGCGATATCAAGCCCCAGGGAACCGGAAGAAATTACTTCCATCGGAGCTTCTGCTTTTTCGCCCATCATCATCACAGATCCCTTACCGAAATCTTTCTCAATCTTATCCATTGTAAGGCGTAACGCCTTCAGTTTTTCTGTATTGGCTGTAGACATATCTGTAGTTGTTTTTTACAAATTTAATCGAAAAGCATATCTCCAACTGGAATGCTAAATTATAACCTAATTTTTGATTTTCCTAAATTTTTTAGCATTTTATTTTCAATGCTAAAAAAACTAGTATTCATATCGTATTCGGTCTCACTTTTTTCGCTTCGCCCTAACGACATAACAAAGATCCGAAGCCATTACGCATTGAATGTGCGTAATCATCTTCCCGTGAAAAAAAATTTCTGAGGCAGGGGACAGGGGGGAAATACTGCATTTTTAAAAAGCGTAGTTATACGCTTGAGGTTCAACGCAGAATATCGGACTTTTGTATTGTCAAGTTTAGTTGTTGATGATTGTACCCCAGATGTTTGTTAGATTGTTTGTTAACCTGCCTTGCGGCCTTGCATCCATGTTACCGGAATAAGCAGTCCGGCTGTTAAGGTAAACCCCAAAAAGTTTTTTCCCCATCCAAAACATAGCATATTCCTTGTCTGGCGCTCTGAAAAGAGAAAGCCGGCAGGGAGTATGCTACCGTTGGATCAGATCACCAGGAACCAGCAGGCGGCCAGCTGGGTGATGATCCCGATAAATAAACCGGTGTAAATCTCGAAAGGCTGATGGGCGTTCAGTACCATCCGCGCTGTAGCTACCACGCCGGTCACCAGGAAGGTGATCACCAGCGGTAACGACACGTTCATGTGCATGCCCCACATCAGGGCCAGCAGAAACCCAATCACACCGCCCCAGCCGATACCATGCAGGCTGGTCTTCATAAAACTATTGGTAATGAAAGAGATAGACACGGCGAGAAAAGAACCAAGGAAAAAAGCGGTGTAGAACCGCGGCGCCCGGCCTTCCTGCAGAAAAGTGTAGAAAGCCCAGAAGTAATAAATAATAATAGCGACGTATGGAATAATCCGCTCCCGCTGCGTCTTCATATAAACAGAGGACACAAACCCCAGCTGCTTGCCCAGCAGCACTGTCAGCAACGGGAAAAATATCGTGATCGCCACTACCCGGAAATACAGGATGTCAAAAGCAAACTTTTTGCTCATGGGCTTAAAAGCCACCATGTACTCCGGAATGGACTGTAATATTAAAAAGGTTACCAGCGTAGGGATAAACAGCGGATGGGTGATATAGGAGATCACCTGCGACAGCGACCTGGCTGCAGGTGGAAATACCGGGCCTTCACCGGTACGGATGTTACTTTCCGGTAACGCTTGTTCGTGCATCATCTTATTCTTATAATTCTTTACGTAAACGGGCAACCGGTATGTTCAGCTGCTCCCTGTATTTGGCCACCGTCCGGCGGGCAATATTATAACCCTTGTCCTGCAGCATCTTGGTCAGGTTCTCGTCACTCAGCGGCTTCCGTTTGTTCTCCGCCTCTATCAGGTCGGAGAGTATCTTCTTCACCTCCCGGGTGGATACTTCCTCACCGCTGTCGGTAGACAGGGACTCGGAGAAAAAGAACTTCAGCTTGAAGGTACCGAATTCTGTCTGCACATATTTACTGTTGGCCACGCGGCTCACCGTAGAGATATCCAGCTGCGTACGGTCGGCAATGTCCTTCAGGATCATCGGCTTCATGGTGGTTTCATCACCGGTCAGGAAAAACTCCCGCTGGTAGTCCATGATAGACTCCATAGTAGATAACAGCGTATGTTGCCGCTGTTTAATGGCGTCGATAAACCATTTGGCAGCATCAATTTTCTGTTTGATAAACAATACCGCTTCCTTCTGGCGCTTGTCTTTCTTGTCGCCGCGGTCATATTCCCGCAGCATGTCTTTGTACCCGCCGGAGATCCGGAGGTCAGGCGCATTGCGGGAATTCAGCGTCAGCTCCAGTTTACCGGCATTGTTCATGATGAAAAAGTCCGGCAATACGTAACTCTCCGCTTTGTTGAGCGTCGCATAATTGCCGCCGGGTTTCGGATTCAGCTTGATAATCTGATTGATGGACGCTTTCAGCCCTTCATCGCTTAGGCTCAGCGCTTTCTGTATCTTTTCGTAGTGTTTCTTGGTAAACTCGTCGAAATAATTCTCGAGGATCTGGTAGGCGGTGTTCACGCCTTCATCGTCCTGCGGTTTCCGCTTCAGCTGCAGCAGCAGGCATTCTTTCAGATCGGTGGCACATACGCCGGCAGGGTCAAATTCCTGGATCTTTTTGATCAGCTCCCGGAGCTCTTCTTCTGTGGTGTCTATGTTCTGGGAGAAAGAAAGGTCATCTACCATGGCGCTTACTTCACGACGCAGATAACCGTCGTCATCGATACTGCCGATAATATGCTCGGCGATGGCGTTCTGGTGATCGTCCAGTTCCAGCATGCCCAGCTGGCTCAGGAGGTGTTCGTGGAAAGATGTTTCCACCCGGATAGGGATGGTTTTGTTGCTCTCATCCGGATCGGGATAGTTGTCGTCCCGCAGTTTATAATCCGCTACATCGTCATCTCCATCACTTACGTATTCGGAAATATCTATATTGTCATATTCGCTTTCGCTGCCGTCCGGCTCAAAATCATCCTCTTCATCGCCTTCACTGTCTGTCTTGGCGTCAAAATCCTCCTGCTCTTTGAATTCGTCTTCATGTGTGTCTTCACCGTATTCGAGGGCAGGGTTTTCTTCCAGTTCTTCTTTAATTCTTTCTTCCAGGTTGACAGTAGGAACCTGCAGCAACTTCATGAGCTGAATCTGCTGTGGTGAAAGCTTTTGTAATAACTTCTGCTGTTGTGTCTGCTTTAGCATAATAATCGTTCCCTACAGGGCAAAATTAATAAGTATAAGGTTAACGATAGCCTTACCGCCTTTAGCAGTCCACAGTCAGCGGTCATTACCGGCAACGGTGGCAGCTAATGCCGGGGGCTATAGGTCCAGTTCCAATTGCTCCGGCAACAGGCGGAAAGACTTGCGGTGGTAGGGGGTGTCACCGAACTCCCGCAAAGCATCGCGATGTTGCCGCGTCGGATAGCCTTTGTTTTCATTCCAGCCGAAATGCGGATACTCCAGGTGCAACTGCTGCATGTACTCGTCACGATACGTCTTGGCCAGAATGGAGGCAGCGGCAATGGATGCATATTTGCCATCTCCCTGAACAATGCAGGCAAAAGGTACTTTGCCGTAAGCATAAAACCGGTTACCGTCAATGATGATAAATTCCGGTTGCCGGCTCAACTGCTCCAGCGCCAGGTGCATTGCCCTGAAAGAGGCTTTCAGTATGTTTATCTTGTCTATTTCCACATTGTCTACACTGGCTACGGCATAGTGCAATGCTTCTTTTTCTATCACTCCGCGCAACAGGTCCCGGTCTGCCGCCGTCAGTTGTTTGGAATCATTGAGCAGCGGGTGACTGAAACCTGCCGGTAATATCACGGCCGCAGCAAACACAGGGCCCGCAAGGCACCCTCTGCCGGCCTCGTCACAGCCAGCCTCCAATAATTCGTCCTGATAATGAGATAGTAGCAAATCCGGTTCTGTTTAAGACGGGTAAAATTACAAGATTAATGTTAAGGAACAAGGAATCCCGAATTTTACACGGCTTACTGGGAATCGCGTTTGAACAGGTCTTTGAAATCCTGTTTGAAATCTGTCCACTCTTTATCAGATTTTTTCATCAGCTCATCAGCTGCCTTACGGGTACTGTCCCACGCATCGGCGCTGCTGTTCTGCACCTCTTTCATTTTTTTGTTCATCTCCACTTTCAGGCCCTCCAGCTTTTTCCGCGCTTCCCTGCTTTTCTCCGTCCCTTCTTTTTTCAATTCCTCGCTGGTCTGGTCTATCTGCTTAATCCGCTCCCGGATCGCATCTTCCGCCTGCTTTTTCTGTTCGTTGAGATAATCCCCCGTACTGTTGGCGGCGTTTTTTACGTCCTCCTTCAACTTAGCCGCGTCTTCCTTCATCTCTTCCCGCTTCTCTTCCTGCTGTTTGTTCTCATTACACGCCAAAAACGCTGCTACACCCAGTATTAACATTATTTTTTTCATGATCAATCCATTTAAACAATTAAAAAATATAGGCTTTTAAATTTTTGGCACGCCTTATTGCGTTGCTCCCTTTTATCAAAACATATTCCAGTTTTTTTGTTCACTGCCGGGATATATTATTTACAGAAGAAAAAATAGGTATAAATTATTAATATAATTTAAAAAGACAAATTACCGGGGAAGATCCTACTCATTATGCCCCATCCATGCGTCCGTTAACAAAAAAATAGCTAGGTTTGAGGTCCTTTTACAACAAAACCAAACTGATATGAGAAAAAAATTACTGGTTTTGCTCTTGCTGCTTAGCGTAAGTATTAAATGGGCAAAAGCAGACGAGGGCATGTGGCTCCCTTATTTACTGGGCCAGCAGACCTACAATGACATGGTCAAAAAAGGTCTTAAACTGACCAAGGAACAGCTGTACAGCATCAACAAAGCATCCCTGAAAGATGCGATCGTGATCTTTGGCGGCGGCTGCACCGGCGAAATAGTAAGCAATGAAGGCCTCATCTTCACCAACCATCACTGCGGCTACGGCGCCATCGCGGCAGCCAGCTCAGTAGAACATAACTATCTCAAAAACGGTTTCTACGCAAAAAATAAACAGGAGGAAATTGCTTCCCCCATGCTTTCTGTCCAGTTCCTGGTGAAAGTGGAAGACGTTACCAAAGATGTGGAATCCCAGCTGAAAGGACTCAGCGGTGCCGACAGAATGAAGAAAGAACAGGAAGCCTATGCCGGTATCATCACCAAAGCTACTACCGGCACCGAATACGAAGCGAAAGTAGTGCCGATGTTCAAAGGAAACCAATACCTGATGTTCGTATACGAGCGCTTTAAAGACATCCGCCTCGTAGGCACTCCGCCGGAAAGCGTAGGTAAATACGGCGGCGACACCGATAACTGGGAATGGCCCCGCCACACCGGCGACTTCTCCGTTTTCCGCGTGTATGCCACCAAAGACGGTAAACCAGCCGCCTATTCCAAAGATAACGTACCCCTGAAGCCTAAACACTTCCTGCCGGTATCTGTCAAAGGCGTGAAAGAAAACGATTACGCCATGATCTTCGGTTACCCCGGCGGCACCAACCGTTACGAAACTTCTTACGGCCTCAAACTGAAAACAGAAGTGGAAAACCCGTCCCTCGTGAACCTGCGCGACGTTAGGCTCAAAGCCATGATGGAGCAGATGGTGAAAGATCCGGCGGTGAAACTGCAACTGGCTTCTTCCTACGCCGGTATCGCCAACTACTGGAAATTCTTTGATGGCGAAACCAAACAGCTGAAACAACACCACGTACTGGAAGACAAGGAAAAAAATGAAGCTGCCTTCGCGAAATGGGCCCAGGACAAACCTGAATTCGCCAATATCATGAACGACTACGCAGCAGCTTATAAAGCATGGTCTCCCTACGCCAAACACCGCGTATACCTCACGGAAGGCGTACTCGGTTCCCCGGTAGCGGCTTATGCCGCCTCCCTGATGGCGCTCGAAAAAGCCCTCGTAACACCCGGCGCTCCCAAAGACGCCGCACAACAGGCTGCCGCCGCTGCTGATAAAGCACGCGCCAACTTCCTCGGTGAAGAAAACAAACCCAGCGACCAGAAAATACTGGCAGCTACCGCCCGCATGTTCTACAACGACGTGCCGAAAGATCAGCAGCCTACCGGTTACTTCGAAACACTGAAAAACAAATTCGGCAGCCTCGAAGAAGATAACACCTGGAAACTCTGGGCCGCTTCCCTGATGAACAACACCATCATCTTCGACGATGCGAAATGGAAAGCGTTTATCGCTAACCCCGACGCGGTAACCCTGCAGAACGATCCGATATTTAACTACGCCAGCACTTTCATCAGGAATTATGCAGGTAAATATCAACCGATCCACAGCCAGTTCGTAGTGAAAAACAATGACCTGGGCCGCGAATACCTGAAAGGCGTCATGCAAATGCAGCCTAACGGTAACAGATACCCGGATGCGAACTTCACCATGCGCCTTTCCTATGGCCGGGTGAAAGCTTACTCCCCGCGCGACGCTGTACATTACGACTACGCAACTACCATGAAAGGCGTGATCGAGAAATATGTTCCGGGAGACTATGAATTTGACCTGCCGGCCAACTACATGGACCTGTACAACAAAAAAGATTTCGGTCAGTATAAAGACGCCAAACGCAACGACGTAGTAGTGGGCTTCATCACCACCAACGATATCACCGGCGGTAACTCCGGTTCCCCTGTGATCAATGCCAACGGTGAACTGATCGGCCTCGCCTTTGACGGCAACTACGAAGCGCTGAGCCACAAAATCCAGTTTGACGCCGACTACAACCGCACTATCTGCGTAGACGTACGCTATGTGCTGTGGTGTATCGAAAAACTCGGAGGTGCCAAAAACATCATCCATGAACTGAAGCTGGTAAAATAAGCCTTTGCCTGCTCAAAATATACATCCCGTTCCGGTACCGCCGGAACGGGATTTTTTTATGCCGGGCCGCCAAACATTTCCCTTCTGCACGGTGTTATCACCAGTAAATAACCGCCTGATCCGAAAACTCAACAACCGTGCATGCATAAACGAAATATCCGACTGGCCGCCTTTTTCCTGTGCTTGTGTACGGCTATTCCCCTGGCCTATGCAGGGGCCGGACCTGTCATCGACACTACTGTCACCAGGGACACCACCGCCATCAAACCCGGATTTCTGAAGAAAATAACGCTGGGTGGCGTATTCCAGGCGAGATACACCGTTTCCCTCCATTCCAATGTGGATGTAAATGGCACCCATCAGGCGGATGCGGGGAAGGAAGTGGTGCGTAACAGCTTCAGTCTCAAAAGAGCGCGCCTTCAGGTGAAGGCACAGGTAAGCGACCGGTTCCAGGCAGGCGTGCTGGTCAACTTCGCCGACTTCGCCAGCGACCCTAAAGGAAAAGTGCTGGAAAATGCCTTCATTTCCTACCGGTGGAATGACGCTGTCAACTTCACGGTGGGCCAGTTCCGGCCCTCCTTTGGCCTGGAAGACCTCTACCCGGTAGATATCATCCGGTCCATGGATTTCTCCAATCAATACTATGCTTTTGGGAATAACGGCTGGCAAAGTTTCCAGGTGGGCGTGTCCATGTTCGGCACCTTCCGGAAAAACACATCGCTGCCCATTAAATACGCCGTCTCTGTGGTCAACGGAAACAACCGTAACCAGGTGGCCGACGATGACAATGGAAAACTGGCTTCCGCCCGGCTGGAATTCGGGGACATGAACAAGCTGTCACTCGGCCTGAACGGCGGCGCCGGCACCGTAAAACAATACAGCGTATATGCGTTGGGGATAGACTTCAGCGGCGTGGTGCCGCTGGCGGAAAAATTTGACCTGCAGCTGCAGTCAGAGTTTAAGCAGGGAACGAACCATCGCTTGTTTTACGGACTGGCGGACAGCCTCCGCAGAGGCCCGTTGAACGAATACGGGATGCATGGTGTTTATCTGTTGCCTAACTTCCGGTACAAGATCAACTACCATAAACTTACATCCATTGAAGTGTCGATGCGTTATGAATATTTTAATGAAGACTACCGTCATAGCGGCAACGCCCGCCGGACCTACATTCCCATGATCAGCCTGGCTTTCCTGAAGGATTATGGCGGACGTATACAGCTGGGTATGCAGATTGACAATTACGACCGGAATATTCCCGGAACAAAAACACACAATAGTAACCTGATGATCGTACAGGTGCAATGCAGAATATAAAAGGCCATTATTATGAAAGAAATCAAGTATCTACAGCTGTTGGTCACGGTTATTTTCGGCGTTATTATCTGGCTGATACCTCCGCCGGTGGGCGTAACACCGGAAGCATGGCACCTGCTGGCCATCTTCCTGTCCACTATCCTCGGTATTATTCTGAAAGCAGCCTCCATGGGAACGATGTCCATATTGGCCATCACCCTTGTGGCTTTAAGCGGTGTGTTGGCGCCCGGAAACCCCGGCAAGTCCATTACCCTGGCGCTCAGTAGTTTCGGAGACAAGGTAATTTGGCTGATCGGTATTTCTTTCTTCATCGCCCGTGGGTTTATTAAAACCGGGTTGGGTAAACGTATCGCCTATATTTTTATCCGCATCTTCGGCAAAAGCTCGCTGGGTTTGGCTTACGGCCTGGGCCTGGCTGACCTGGTACTGGCGCCGGCGGTGCCCAGCAACACGGCAAGGGGGGGAGGCATCATCTATCCCATCATGAAATCCATGGCCATGAATTTTGGCTCAGTGCCGGAAGATCCTGCCACCCATCGCAAACTGGGCGGCTTCCTGACGCTGAGCAGCTACAATATGAACCTCATCACGTCATCGCTTTTCCTCACCGGCACTGCGAGTAACCCTATGTGTCAGAAATTCGCCAAAAATATGGGTATCGATATCACGTGGATGTCGTGGTTTGCCGCTGCGCTGGTGCCGGCTGCGCTGTCTATCATCGTGGTGCCTTTTGTGTTGTATAAAGTATATCCGCCGGAGCTGAAGTCAACCGGCAATGCGCCGGCTATGGCAGCGGAGAAATTGAAGGAAATGGGGCCGGTGCATAAAAACGAGTGGCTGATGCTGCTGGCTTTTGTGATCCTGCTGGTCCTGTGGATCACCGGCGATCTGTTTGGGATAGACGCGACCACTACTGCGCTCATCGGACTGGTGTTCCTGCTGCTGTCGCAGGTGCTGGACTGGGAAGATGTTAAGTCTGAAAAAGGCGCCTGGGACACGATCGTATGGTTTTCTGCCCTGGTAATGATGGCCAGCTTTCTCAACTCGCTGGGCTTCATTCCCTGGTTCAGCGACCTCATTAAAAAGCAGGTGGGCGGTATGCAGTGGATGGTCGCTTTCCCGATTATTGTGCTCGTTTATTTCTACAGTCATTACATATTCGCAAGCGCCACCGCACATGTGGCGGCCATGTATTCGGCCTTTCTGGCGGTGGGCATTTCTGTGGGCATACCTGGCACGCTGCTGGCGCTTGTGCTGGGCTTCTGCGGCGGTATCTTCGGTACGCTGACCCACTACGGTCACGGCCCGGCGCCGGTATTCTTCGGCAGCACCTATGTGGAACTGAAAGACTGGTGGAAATGCGGATTTCTGTTGAGCATCGTGTATATCATTCTCTGGATGGGCATTGGCGCCGGCTGGTGGAAGGTATTGGGCATCTGGTAACAACTAAATATCAAGCTATGGGTCAATGGCGACAAAAAACATTAACCAGGAAAAACTGGATGGCGTTTACAGGATTATTCCTGTGTTTCTTTCTCGTTATTCACTTGCTGGGCAATCTGCAGCTGATGCTGCCCGACGAAAGGGCGCACCTGCAGTTCAACGCTTATTCTCACCTGCTGTCTGGTAATATCCTGATCAAGATTATTTCATGGGTATTGTATGCAAGTATTATCGCGCATGTGGTATATGCCATTGCTATAACGTTAACGAATAAACGTTCACGTGATGTTAAATATCACTATGACAGACGGGGAGAGGTGAGTAAATGGTATACCCGTAACATGGGCGTGCTGGGCACCATCATTTTTATATTCCTGGTGATTCACTTCCGCGATTTCTGGTACGTGTACAAATTTGGTTCGCTACCGTTGGACGAACGGGGCAATAAAGACCTGTACCGATTGGTGGTGGCGGTATACAGCGAAACATGGTATGTGCTGGTATACGTGTTGTGTATGGTGGCTTTGTGTTATCACTTGTTGCATGGTTTCTTCAGCGCTGCCAGAACGCTGGGGGTATATCACCCGCGTTATGTGCGATGGGTGAGGGTGATTGGCTGGATATACAGTGTGGGCATCTGCGCGGCCTTTGCATGGATACCGATTTATGTTCACTTCTTAAAATAATGGGGTATGCTGGACGCAAAAATACCGGACGGGCCGCTGGAACACAAGTGGCGTCATTACAAGGAACATGCTAAGCTGGTAAATCCTGCTAACCGTAAGAAGCTGGAGGTGATCGTGGTGGGCACAGGATTAGCCGGCAGCGCTATTGCAGCCTCGCTGGGGGAGATGGGTTACCGGGTGAAGAGCTTTTGTTTTCAGGATACGCCGCGCCGGGCGCATTCAGTGGCGGCCCAGGGAGGCGTTAATGCCTGTAAGAACTATAAAAACGACGGGGACAATGTTTTCCGCATGTTTTATGATACCATCAAGGGAGGCGATTTCCGGGCACGGGAGGCCAACGTGTACCGCCTGGCAGAATGCAGCGCCAGCCTGATAGATCAGGCCGTGGCGCAAGGCGTGCCTTTCGGCAGGGAGTACGGTGGTTATCTCAACAACCGTTCTTTCGGCGGCGTGCAGGTATCGAGAACATTTTACGCCCGCGGGCAAACCGGGCAGCAGTTACTGCTGGGAGCCTATCAGGCGCTGATGCGGCAGGTACACCAGGGCACCGTGAAAATGTATGCCCGGCATGAAATGCTGGAACTGGTAACGATCGACGGTAAGGCGAAAGGCGTCATTGTCCGTAATCTCGATACCGGCGAGATAGAACGGCATGGGGCACATGCCGTGATACTGGCCACTGGTGGTTTCGGGAAGATCTATTACCTGTCTACCCTGGCGATGGGCTGTAACGGTTCCGCCATCTGGCGGGCGCACAAGAAAGGCGCGTTGATTGCTAATCCGAGCTGGACGCAGATCCATCCTACCAGCTTGCCGCAGTCGGGGGAATACCAGTCCAAGCTGACACTGATGTCTGAATCCCTGCGCAATGACGGTCGTATATGGGTACCTAAGAAGCAGGAGGAAAACAGGCTGCCCAACCAGGTGCCGGAAGAAGAGCGGGACTATTACCTGGAACGCCGTTATCCGGCGTTTGGTAATCTATCGCCAAGGGATATCGCTTCCCGGGCGGCGAAAGAGCGTATCGATGCGGGTTATGGCGTAGGGCCCCTGAAGAATGCGGTTTATCTCGACTTCTCGAAAGCGATTAAGGACCAGGGAATAGATAAAATCAGGGAGAAATACGGGAACCTGTTCCGCATGTACGAAAAAATCACGGGTGTAGATGCTTATAAAGAGCCGATGAAGATTTCGCCGGCAGCACATTTTTCTATGGGCGGTTTATGGGTGGACTATGAGCTGATGACCACCATTCCCGGATTGTTTGCGCTGGGAGAAGCGAATTTTGCGGACCACGGCGCCAACAGGCTGGGGGCTAATTCGCTGTTGCAAGCCTGTGTGGATGGCTATTTTATCGCGCCGTACACGCTGGCCAATTACCTGGCGGATGAAATTAAGACCCCGGCGACGGATGTGCATCATCCGGCTTTTGATGCTGCGGTTAAGCAGGTGGAGGAGCAGTTGCATCTGCTGAAAAGCATTGGTGGCAAACTATCGACGGATTATTTCCACAAAACGCTGGGTAAAATACTGTACGACAAATGTGGGTTGTCACGCTCCGCAGAAGGGCTGGAAGCGGCGATCGGGGAGATCAGGGAGCTACGGCAGCAGTTTTATGCCGATCTGTTTGTTCCGGGCGGATATGCCATCAACAGCGAGCTGGAAAAAGCCGGGAGGGTGGCTGACTACCTGGAGCTGGGAGAGCTGATGTGTTATGATGCACTCACGCGGGAGGAGTCCTGCGGGGCGCATTTCCGGCTGGAGTACCAGACCCCCGAAGGGGAGGCGATGCGTAATGATGCGGATTTCGCTTTTATATCTGCCTGGGGGTGGGCGGGAGAAAACCAGCCGCCGGTGTGGAATAAAGAGCCCCTGATCTTTGAATTTGTTACACCTACCGTAAGAAGCTATAAATAACGTGTATGCATATACGATTGAAAATATGGAGGCAGGAAAACAGCCACGATACCGGTAAGATGCAGGATTATGCAATAGCCGATGTGAATCCCGACATGTCTTTCCTGGAGATGCTGGACATGCTGAATGAGCAGTTGCTGGCACAGGGGCAGCGGGTCGTGGAGTTTGACCATGATTGCCGCGAGGGCATCTGCGGACAGTGTGGTATGATGATCAACGGGCGGGCGCACGGGCCTTTAAAGAACACGACCACCTGCCAGCTGCATATGCGCAGTTTCCGGGAAGGGGATACCATTTACATAGAGCCTTTCCGTGCGACGGCCTTTCCCGTGAAATGTGATCTTAAAGTAGACCGCAGCGCGTTTGACAGGGTGATACAGGCCGGCGGTTATGTAGCTGTCAACACCGGGCAGGCGCCAGAGGCCAACAGTATTCCGGTGGGGCACCCGGTGGCGGAAGCGGCGTTTGATGCAGCAGCCTGTATCGGATGCGGCGCCTGTGTGGCGGTGTGTAAAAATTCCAGTGCAGCATTGTTTACCAGTGCGAAGATCACCCATCTGGCATTGCTGCCGCAGGGAGCCGTAGAGGCGCAGGAAAGGGTACGTCGTATGGTGGACCAGATGGACGCCGAAGGGTTCGGTCATTGCAGCAATACAGAGGCGTGTGAAGCCGAATGCCCGCAGCAGATTTCGGTGCTGCACATCGCACGGATGAACTGGGAATACAACAAGGCGCAGCTGCTGAAAAAATAGCGCAGTACTACGTTGCGGCGTATACGTAGTTATACGTAATTTGAAAATTTTGTTGTTTAAAACGAATGTTATTTGCAAAAAAAGGTGTAGATTTGCATCCGCTTTTATACCGAAGATATACTGTTGCGAATAAGAGTTGCTACATGCAATAGTGTTACCCCGGATTTTATTTGTAACAGGGTTTGTTACCCTACCCCAAAATGAAGTATTAAAAAGATGAAACATTACAACACGTTTGTGGTGGCCCTTATGCTGCTGGTAGCGGCAATGACGGCTTGTTCCCCAAACCAGGAAAGAAAAGAAAAAGAAACAGCTACAGTGACCGGTAATGCCGGTAATTTTCTGATCATCAGAGGTCATGGTTTTAGCAAAGAAAAAGAAGCTAACAAAGTGATCTTTGGAGATGTGGTAGCGCATATATTGCGTGCAGAAGCCAACTATCTGCTGGTACAGGTACCTGAGCAGAAAGCAGACACTGTACAGGTGGTAGTAGCAGTAGGAGCTAACACCTCCAACGCTATGTTGTTTGAATACAACTCCGCACGGAAGCTGGTTGCATCCGCACGGGAGTTCGCCAGCGTGGCCTATTAATAACGCAGCGTTTAATTGTTATACCATAGCTTTATTAGTAAAGTAGAAATGAAGAGGGCGCCTCCGACAGAGGCGCCCTCTTTTGTTTTTTTCCGGAAGATGTCCTGCTAGATTTTTATCAGCCGGTGCTGATACTTTTCCGTACCACTGATCAGTCGGATAATATAAACGCCGGGCGCCCAGCCATTGACAGACAGGGTGGTCCTTCCTGCACGGCGTTCGCTCAGTATCCTGTTGCCCGCTGCGTTGAATACTTCCAACACAAAAGGCGCATTGTTTACCGGTGGGATCACCACATAACTGGTAGCAGGGTTGGGAAACACCGCCAGCGGGTGACTGCCGGCAGCAATGTGCCCGGTCATGGCGTAAGCCGTTTGAGGCGCAGCCATGAGCATCGGTGCGGCTGCGGCGGCGGTATCGGGGCAGACAACGGAAGGGATGTATTTATCCACTACCCGTTGAAACAGGATACGATGGCCGGCCGCGTTAAAATGTACATCGTCGCCACTGTTGTATTCAGGCAGTATGTATCCGTTGGGTTGTGCGAGTCCGTTCCAGAAATCAATGGCCTTATCTCCGAAGTAGAGATTGATGGTGTCTTTCATCTGTGCCAGCCGCAGTGCGGCGGCATAACCGAGGTTGCCTCTGGGTTGGGTGGTAGCCACCCATAATGGAACATGATGCAGCGCTGCTTCCTGTTTCAGGGCAAGGTAATTGGCGGTTTGTTTGGACAAGGGGAAGTTCCGCGCTTCATCGTTGCTGGGCATATTGATGATGATGGCATCTGCCTGCAGCGCGATAGCTTTTGTGATGTTGTGCGCGGTGTCTACGGAATACGTGATGCCGGACACGGTATAGGGCGGAGTGCCGGTGGGCATGATCGCCTGTGTTGTGTTGCTGCCGAACGCCATCAGGATGATAGAGTCTGCACTGTTATGCTGTTGTTTGAGATAACGGTTATACCGCATTACCCAGGCGCTGTCGCGGTTGGGAAGACCGTTGCCCCATGCGGTAGAAGAGCCCAGCACCACAATACGCAGCGGTTTGTTGCAACTACCGGGTACATATACCACTTTACCTCCGGCAACGCTGCTGTAGTAGTGGCGGTTTAAGGTGGCTTCCATATTCAGCCGGTAATAGTATTGTTGGTTGAGCGCTGCGGTAGTGTCGGTAAACTGGTAATTGCGTTGTGTGGATGCGCTTCCCGCGGCGTTAACGTTGCCGATGGCCATCCAGCTGATGGTATCGATGCTTCGTTCGATGACGAATTTTACCGTACTGTTTTCTTCGATGGTGCTCCAGGAGAGTTGTAGCCGTTGTCCGGCGGTGGCCACTGTAAAAGCGGACAGCCGGAAGGGCGGGGCGGGAGCTGTGGTACACAGCGCCTGCGGCAGTTGTTTGGTCACCACCCGGTCGAACAGGATGCGTTGTCCGGCGGAATTCAGCAGGGCGTCATCGCCGCTGTTGTAGGCCGGCAGGATGTATCCTCTGCTGTCGGCCAGTCCTGTCCAGAAATCGATCGCTTTGCTGCCGAAATAGGTAATGATGCTGTCTTTCATTTGCGTGAGACGGGTACCGGCGGCGAGGCCCAGGTTGCCGCGGGGTTGTGTGGTGGTTATCCACAAGGGGATGTTGTATAAGGCGGCTTGCCTTGCGAGGGCTTTCAGGTTTGCCACCTGTACGGTCATCGGGAAGTTGCGGGCTTCGTCTTCATTGGGAATGTTTATGATAATGGCGTCGGGCGACAAGGCAATGGCGCGGGTGATATTACACGTGGTGTCTACTGCGAAGGTGTTCCCGGACACGGTATAAGACGGTGTTCCATTGGCCTGGATGGTGTGGGTGGTATTACCTCCTTTCGCCAGGATGATCACCGTATCGGACGGATGGTGCGTTGCTTTCAGGTAACGACGGTAACGGAATGTCCAGGCGCTGTCGCGTACCGGCACGCCGTTGCCCCAGGCTGTAGAAGAACCTAGTACAACAATCTTCAGGGGATTGGTACAGGTCTGGGAATAGCTGCCGGAAAACGGTAACAGGGAAAAGAAGGTAAGCAGATACAAGTAGCACAGCTGTTTCATGGGGTTGATAATTAGGGATTAATAATAAAAATTCAGCGGCTGTAGTGTATACGAAAAACAGGGGGTGTATCTGCGGTTAAAAAGTATTTAAAGTTAAGCAATTTAACCCGTTTGCGGAAAAAAAGAGGTTGTCTTATACAAGACAACCTCCTCTGTTATAATGGGTTACTAAGTAGTCTATTTCAGGTCTTTCGGCTGCATCCCGAATATCATGACCAGCTGATTGTTTTCGTAGAAGTTCAGTGTCTGGTCTGCCACATCATAGCGATAGGTATGTTCGCCGATCCTCTTCAGAAATTCCGTTTCGCGGCGCATCACATTTTCATCCATGCAAGCCATTCTTGTGCTGATCGCCATTGTAAAGGTAATGTTTTCTCCGTTAGTTTGGTAACCTCCGGAAATCCTGTTACAACCACCTTTACCATGGAAGCGTTTAGCTACCGGATCAAATTCTACCCAGATACCGGATTGTGTGAGTGTGCTGTCTCCGAGTTTGATGAGGTTCCATCTTTTACTGGCGATAAACGCCCACGGGGAGCCTGCTTCAGGAGTGGTGTTCACTTTTTTCTTCTCCAGAACTTTCCGCAACGTATATCTGATTGAAGAGCCATCGGCCGGTGGATTTTTAACGGGCGTCACCCTTACCAGCAGTTTGTAACGATAGCCGGGCGTATATTTAAATCCTTCAATGTTGGTGTACAGGTTAGACCATTCGGTATCCTTCACTCCTTTGATCTGCAGACATTCCATGGGCGCCACACCGGTGCAAGGCTCCTTGGACTCTTTCACATAAATAGTCTGTTTTTTTGGGGACTGCTGCTTTTGTACAGGCTTCACGGGCGTCATCAATGTCGTAGCCAGCGTCAATGCTAATTCAAGAAACATAATTGTGATTTTAATCTTTAACAACAAAAGGTACCTGACGGTTTACTTTTGTCAGAATACCTTCTGTTTGCAAAAACGCTGCCAGCATGCAGAATGTTACAGCTTTCAGGACGATTTTCGTTTACCTATCCGCTGAATGATGCTGGTATAGTAGGCCAGTTTATCTTTTCCCGGCAGGCTGATTACCTGTACATCATTGGCGGCAAGCAGGTCCAGCTTGAATTTGGAGCCAGGCACCAGCTCTTCCGGAATATAGTAATAGAGGGTGTTGTGTACCGGTACATTTTTATGATGAAATTTCTGACGCGCCCTGTAAGTGAGCAGCCACCAGAGGTCTGTTTCCACAAAATCGAGCGATAGCCCGAAGATGTGGATGTCGTGCGTAAAGAAAAAGTCTATCCACGAATGGTAGTACACCTGTTTGGCGTGTATGCGTCGCAGTAAGGATTCCTTGGGTACTTCCTTGCTGGAGTAGAAGGTGCCGCTTACCACATAATTCCGCATCAGCTGGAGCTGTCCGCCATAGTGCTCAAAGCCAAGGTTGATACTCATGGGATTGAGGCAGTCGCCATGGATGTGCCAGTAATGGATATCGTCCATGGTGTACCTGCGGAAGATGCTGTAGAATTTTTCGTTGATAAGACTGGTGTTTTCATAAGGAGTCCGGCCTTCAAGGGTAAACTCATAATTGGTGGTCAGGATATGCGCCGGTTTCAGCGCCCGGATGGCGGCGTGGATGCCATTGGCTTTAATTTCGGCGGCTTTGATGGCGATAAAAGCTTTCAGTTCCCGTTCCCGAAGTTTTTCTCTTTTGATGGCGGTTAAAAAAATTTCTTCATACAGCAGCGGGAATGGTTTTTTATCATCCAGTTCCACGCAGTCTCCTGTATGACAGAAGGTGATGATATCCTGCAGCAGGTCTTTCCAGCTTTGTCCGCTGGAAATGTTGTTGATATCATTTCCGATTAACAAAATAAGGTTGTTCATAGCAGGTGTATATGGTTTTATGAGTGGATAAAGCGGAAGGTGAGGTTAATCCTTCCGGAGATCTGCCGGTTTGTTTTGGGTACCTGATGTTCCCAGTATTGCTGCAGTGTCCCTTTCATGACCAGGAGGGAGCCGTGTTCCAGCAAAATTTCATGTTTCAGGTGATGATCATTTTTATAGCGTAATAAAAAACGGCGGGAGGCGCCGAAGTTGACAGAGGCGATTACCGGCTGGGGGCCCAGTTCGGGCTCGTCGTCCGCATGCCAGCCCATGGAGTCGCTGCCGCTGCGGTAAAGGTTGAGCAATACACTGTTGAAATCTGTTTGGGCAATATGGGTAATACGGTCGCGTATTTCCTGTAGCGCCGCCGTCCAGGGACGAGGTTCAAAGGTATTGCCCGAAAAACTGTAGGAAGTGGCTACGTCTCCATACCAGGCCATCAACCGCGGGAATAACACCTGTTTGCCATACATGTTCATCGATTCCTGTTTCCAGTCGATCGTATCCAGTAACGTCTGATAATAAACATCACTTTCCGCGGGCTTAAAAAGGCGCGGATAATAAGCCAGTTCTCCGTTCTTCAGGTGGATGGCATTCCCGGCGTCGGGCTCTTCAAAAAGGCTTCCCTGCAAACTCATGATACAAATTTACGACGGCAGTACGCAATGTATTTACATGCTTATTGATCTTTCCACTGCCAGAGATAACGGCAGGCATGGGTCCGGTAGGGCGACCATTTGGCGGAGATGGTTTTCATTTTCTCACGAAAGGCTTTTTTATCGGTGATGTCCAGTTTGTACAAACGGGCCATCGCCTGTTGTATGCCCAGGTCGTCGATGGAGAAAACATCTTCGCGGTGCAGGTGGAACATGAGCAGCATTTCCACCGTCCACCGTCCTACGCCTTTGATCTGGGTAAGGCACAGCATCACGGCTTCGTCGTCCATTTTATGCAGCCTGGCGTCGGTGAGCTTCTGCGTCATGAAGAAGTTGGCCACATTATGCACATAGGAGACTTTGGCGTTGGATAATCCGATGGCGCGGAGCTTTTCCGGAGGGGTGGCGGCCACCTGCTGGGGCGTGGGTTCTTTATTGTCGTAGAGGGCCAGGAAACGGGCGTAGATCACATCGGCCACTTTGGTGGACAGCTGCTGGGCCATGATCGCTCCGATGAGGCGCAGGGGAAAGTTTTTCTGCTTTACCCCCACGGCCAGCGGCCCGCTGATGATCTTCTGCAGCTTTTTGTCTTTGCTGAGATGGGAGATATAAGCATGCTCCGTTACCGGAGTGCCTGACGGTCTGGGCATAAACGATTGATTAAATGATTATATCCGCTATCCTGCGCTCCGGCAAGGGCCTTTAATAGGTGAAAGGCTGATTGTAGATCACCTGCAGGATAGTTTGTCCTACTGCTTTTAATGTTTTGGTATCAATCACGCTCATGTTATCTCCCTGGGTATGCCAGTGCGGTGCGAAGTTGCCGCTGGCCTGCCAGGCGATGATGTCAAAGGTCGGGATGTTGGCCATGGTATTCACATAGATGTGATCGTCGGTAATGTAAGACCCGTTTTTTTCGTACCGGAAATAGTCGGAATACCCCAGCTGGTTGGCCACGTCCCAGAACATTTTCATCGGGCCGTAAGCGTATTGCTGGGAAGAGCCCTCCATGTAAAACTGGGAGCCGCGGCCGCCTACCATGTCCAGCAGGATGCCGTAATTGGCTTTGTAACCCTTTATATGCGGGTTTTTAGCCCAGTACTGGGTACCGAGGCAAAAGGAGTTTTCGTTGTCTTTAACGCCGTAATCCTCTACGTCTACCAGCAGGATGTCCACGCCGGCTTCAGGTTTCTGCGCTTTGAACTGGCGGGCGGTCTCCATGAGTACGCCTACGCCGCTGGCGCCGTCGTCTGCGCCGTCCAGCTTGCCTTTTTTGTTGAAGGCGTCTTCATCGGCCCAGGGACGGGTATCCCAGTGCGCCAGCAGCAGCACGCGCTGTTTGGCAGCAGGGTTGAAGCTGGCGATAATATTGATACAGGGCAGTTTCTCTTTATTCGGACCGTCCACGGTGGTACGTTGCACATACACGGTGTCTGCCCATTGTTTCAGGGTGCTGATCATCCAGTCGGCGCAATGTTGCTGTGCGGGCGTATTGGGTATTCTCGGTCCGAAGCTCACCTGCTTTGCCGTGTAGGCGTAGGCAGAATCTGCGTTGAACGCCGGTACCGGCACGCTCAGTTTGGCCACTTTGCTGGCGCCGGTGCTGTCAGCAGTGTTGTCTGTTTTTGTGGATGGCTGCTGACAAGCGCCGGCCAGGAGGGCCAGCGTTGTCAACATGCTAAGAACTTTACGCATTATTATCAGTAGGTATTTGCTTATTGAACGCTATAAGTGACGTTACCGTCTTTTTCATCCTTGAGCTGTATCCCGATGCCCAGCAATTCATTGCGGATACGGTCGGAAGTAGCGTAGTCCTTGCGGCCTTTGGCTTCCTTACGCATGGAGATCAGCATCTGCAGTACGCCGTCCAGTAACTGGTCGTCGCTGCTGGCCGGCGGTTGCTGTACGCCGAGGATGTCCACCAGGTAAGTTTTCCAGGTCTGTTGCAGCAGCCGGAAAGTGTCTTCGCTGATTTCATGCATTTTGATCTGGCCGCCTTTCAGGGAGTTGATAACAGGCGTCAGCTCAAACAGGTTGGCCAGCACCTTGGCGGTGTTGAAATCGTCGTTCATGAAATCGGCGCATTCCTGGCACCACGTACGTACCTGTTTATCCAGCTCCTCGTTGAGGGCGGCGCCATCGGAGGCATAGCTCAGTTTCTGCAGCGTTTCGTAGGCGGCCCAGAGGCGTTGCAGTCCTTTTTCGGCCGCCTGCAGCGCTTCGTTGGAGAAGTCGAGCGTGCTGCGGTAGTGCGTCTGTAATACGAAGAAGCGGATGGTCATGGGGCTGTAGGCCTTGTCCAGCTGCGGATTTTCACCGGTGAACATTTCCGTGAGCTTGATGGTGTTGCCATAAGCCTTGCCCATTTTACGGCCGTTGATGGTGATCATATTGTTGTGCATCCAGTAACGCGCCATCATTTCGCCGTGGGCGATCTCACTCTGCGCTATCTCGCACTCGTGGTGGGGAAACTGGAGGTCCATACCACCGCCATGGATATCGAACTGATGGCCCAGGTATTTGGCGCTCATGGCAGAGCACTCGATATGCCATCCGGGGAAGCCTTCGCCCCAGGGGCTCGGCCAGCGCATGATATGTTCCGGCGGCGCTTTTTTCCACAGGGCAAAATCTGCCTTGTTGCGCTTTTCGTCCTGGCCTTCGAGCTCGCGGGTGGTCTCGAGCATGTCTTCCAGCACACGGCCGCTGAGGATACCGTAGTCATAGCCGGCGGCATATTTTTTTACGTCGAAATACACGCTGCCGTCCACCTCATAGGCATAACCCTTTTCGATGATCGTTTTAATCATCTCTATCTGCTCGATAATATGACCGGTAGCGGTAGGTTCAATGCTCGGCTCCAGGTTGCCGAACTGCAGCATGGCCCAGTGGAACAGGTTGGTGTATTTCTGTACCAGTTCCATCGGCTCCAGTTTCTCCAGTACGGCGGATTTGGAAACTTTGTCTTCCGCCGCGCGGCCTTCTTCTTCAAAGTGGCCGGCGTCGGTGATATTGCGTACGTAACGTACTTTATAGCCCAGGAACTGCAGGTAGCGGTATACCACGTCAAAAGTGATATACGGGCGGGCATGGCCGAGATGGGATTCTCCGGATACGGTAGGGCCGCAAACGTACATGCCTGCGTGGCCGGGGTGCAGCGGGGTGAATACTTCTTTCTGGCGGTGTATTGAATTGTATATTTTGAGTTCTGACATATGCTGTAATTAAGATTTCCGGGGGACCTGTTACAGGCAACAGGCCTTTTTTCCGGTGGTGGATGGCAAAGATAAATATTGTTCCAGATGTAAGTGAAAAGTCCGGAAACAACATCGGTCAGATCTCAAAATATTAAACATTTTCATAATTATACTTATTTGTTTACTTCTACTTCCTGCACGCCGCTGCCAACGAGGCTGAGATTGGCGATGACCGGATAGTGGTCCGACAGGTCGGATATGATTCTCCGGAAACTGTTGACCTTAAAATCAGTGCTGGCAAACACATAGTCAATGCGCAGGGTGGGGGCTATCCCGTTAAACGTGCGGCCTACACCCCAGCCCTTGTTCAGGAAAGCGTCCTGAAGGTTGCCTTTGATCGTGAAATAGGTATACGACGCCGGGGTGTCGTTAAAATCTCCGCATACAATCACCGGGTAAGGGCTCTGCCGGATAAAATTACCGACAATATCGGCCTGCTGACTGCGGCGTATATACGCCTCGCGCATTTTCTGAATGATGTTCTTCGTTGCCACCAGGCCGGTATCTTCCTGGTTTTTGATCTTGCGGATATCGGTATAGTCCTTTTCATTGAAACGATACGATTCCAGGTGCATATTCACAATGCGGATGGTATCGTCGTCTTTCACGATATCTGCATAAATCAGGCTCTCACTGAGGGGGCCCATGCTCATTTTCACCTTGTCTGATGCAATAATAGGGTATTTTGAAAATATGATGGAACCCCAGTGCTGCATTCCGTTCCGGTTAAAGTCGCTTGAAAAGAAGCGGAACGGCATTTTCATCTCCCGGGAAATATCCTCCCGGTTATTAAAATCATTCTTCCGCTCAGACGTATAAAAATCCTGGAAACAGGCGATGTCCGGCTCCTGTTTTTTGATCAGCGCAAACATGGCCTGCCGGTTGTATTTACTGTCTTTTTCGCGGTACAGGCCAAACTGGCTGACGTTGTAACTCATCACGGTCAGGCTCTGCGCTGCCGGCGCCGGTTTGTTACCGGAAGGCAGGTTAAACGCCAGGAAAGCGCTGATGGACTTCCAGCCGAGGAACAGCGCGGTGAGTGATAAAAAAGCATATTTGTAGTTGAAAAACAACCATCCCGCCAAAAAGATCACCAACAGCCCGAGTAAAAAAGGAAAGGCCAGCGTGATGAAGCTGATAGGCCAGAACCAGGCCGGTGAAATATACGGTGCAAGGCAGGCGGCAAGAAACAGCACCACCACTCCAACGTTGATGAATACAAAAAAGCCCTTCGTAAATAGTCTTAAGAATCGCACCGCGTTTCCACGTTTGTTGAATGAATAAAGTTAATGTTTTTTCAACGACAGACGGGATATAACCGGGAAATGCTCCGACTGCGGCATTTCCAGCACCCGGCATCCTTTGATGCTGAAACGCTGGTCTGGCAGTATGTAATCAATGCGCAGGGTGGGCGACAGGTAGGAGAGCGTCCGGCCCCAGCCCATGCCGGTGGCCAGAAAGGCGTCCTGTAGCCCGGCGGCGGCCACACGGTAGCTGTAGGATGCCGGCGTATCATTAAAATCTCCGGCCACTATCACCGGATAGGGACTGGCGGCGATCAGCGCCGTCAGCTGCTCTACCTGTGATGACCGCCGCCGGAAAGTAGCTTTCATTTTACTGCCAAGGCTCATCAGCCGCTGTAAGCCGGTTAATTGCAGGTCGCTACGTTCAAGCATATACGAAGTGAACTGAACACTGAAAATTCTCACCGTGTCACCATGGACCACTACGTCTGCCTGCAGGAAACTGCGGCCGCTGCGGGGAGCGAGGCTATCGCTGAGGATCATGGCGGCGGCTGCAACAGGGTAGCGGGAGAACAGCGCTATACCGTAGTGCCACGTATCCCAGTTGGTATGATCAGGGGCAAAATAATGATAAGGATACTGGCCTATCAGCCGCAGCGAGTCGATATTGTGCGACTTGCCGGGGCCGTCGTTGGTGTAAAACTCCTGCAGGCAGAGAATATCCGGCGAGGCGTCCGCAATCTGCCGGAAAATGGCGGTACGGAACGACTGGTTGATGTTATACCCCTGTAACCCCATGCTGCTGCTGTTGTAAGTCATCAGGGTAAAATCAGTGCTGCCAGCTTCAATATGAAGGTCGGCCTTCGGGGAAAAATGAAGCCCCCAGGTATTTAAAGCCGGGCGGATGCAAAGCAGCAGCGCAATGCCAAGCGCGAAGAAGTACTTTCTTTGCTGCCGCCAGCACCATAAGATCGGTAATGACAACCCGCAAAAGAGAAAAACGACGGGAAAAACAAGGGCGGCAAATCCGGAAACCCAGTAAGTTCCGGGATTAAGCAGCGGCAACCAGGCGCTGGTCAGTAAAAGAATGATGAACAGAGAGCAAACAAACTTCATGGAGGGATATTGATATTTAGCTATTTTTTTATTCAGGTATCTTCCGGGAACGGTAAGTTATCATATTAATCAGCAAGTTGCTCATCAATAACCCTTAAATAACCAAATATTAAAATCAAAATCCCCGGATGTTAGTTGTCGCCCGCCCGCAGCAATGTTTCCCGCTCTTCAGGGGAGAGGGAGTCGAGGCCCATTTCGTTGATCTTATCCAGAATCTCATTGAGCCGTTGCTCCGGGACCTGACCGATCTTGCGGTAAGGCTGACTTTCCAGCCGGGCAACGATTTTGGCGGCGCTTTTCGGATGGTTGGGATCTATTTGCTGTGCAGCGGGATGGAAAACGTGTGTCAGTTTAAACAGCAGATGGTTGAACCCTGCGCCCCAGTCATGCCCCTTTCTCCAGCTGTACATGAACAGCAGCCCGGCAATAGCGCCGCCGGTCAGCTGTACCAGGTAGGCAATGCCGCCCGGGGTAGACACGCTGGTGCCGATGGACAGGCCGGTATACACTATGGTAATGATCCAGAGGGGGATGCCGCCGGCCAGCAGCGGAAAGATGCGATAGCGCGGAGAAATCAGCGTAGCGCCGGCCGCCATGGCCATTATGCTGGGGGAAGACCCCATAGTGGCTGCGTTGGGCAGCAGGGTATGCAGGCCGGGAATGGCCTGAATGCCGAGGATATAAAAGAGGTTGCCCACCAGGCCGCCAAACAGGTACATGGGAAGTATCCGCTGATGACCGGCGATATGCTGCAGGAAAGTGCCGAAACACCACAGCCATACCATATTGGTGAATACCTGCCAGACTTCTATATGGGAGAAAAGGGAGGTAAGCAATGTCCACGGACGCGCCAGCAGTTGGGTAGGGTCAGCCGGCATCCGCAGCCAGTTCATAATATTTTTATAGAAAAGGGCATCTCCTTCTTTCCCTACTTCCATGGTATAAATCACCTTGGCGAAAAGCAGGAATATAAAAATAGTAAGATTAACAACCACTAACTGGGTGACCATATTCCGCTCTTCCCCGAGGGAGAGACGTGGCATTTTCTCTTTTTCCAACGCATGCATGGTACAAGTAATTTACAATACAAAATTACGGCTTAATAAGGTCTTGCGTCAATAAAAATCCGTTCGGTTTCTTTTATTCCAGCCTCTGAGCAACAGGTACGCAAAAAGTGCGCCGCCCAGGTGCGCAAAGTGGGCTACATTATCGTCCGGTGCGTTTTGTACACCGGCCCATACTTCCGTAAGGATCATAAAGGCCACGAAGTATTTGGCTTTTACCGGGAAAAAATACAGGAAGATGATTGCGTTGGGGAACAGGTAACCAAAAGCGAACAGGATACCGTATACCGCGCCGGAAGCGCCTACCACGATACTGTTGCTGTAAGCAATCGTGTATTGTTTGACATAGATTTTTGCCATGTCGATGGCAAACTGGTTCCCCTGCGCAATGGCCTCCTTCATGTCATTCATGCTCACATTGGCATTGTCCAGATGGAACTTGCGGTCCAGCGCTACGAAATTATCAAAGGTAGGATGGTCCAGGAAGGCATTGGCGTATTTGGTCAGCGTCATGTTCTCATAGGTGAGCACACCCATGTAACAAAGCGAAGCACCAATGCCGCAGATCATATAGAAAATCAGAAAACGTTTGGAACCCCACCGGTTTTCCAGGGTAGACCCAAACATCCAGAGGGTAAACATGTTCATGAACAGATGCCAGAAGTCACTGGTAGAGTGCATGAACAGGTGGGTAATGAACTGATGAGGCCGGAATCCCGGTGACCCCCAGTAATGAAGGGCAAAAAGGTCGTTCATATCATACCCGTACCGCTTGAGCAGGGTGATCTGTACCAACCAAACCAACCCGTTAATGATCAACAGATTTTTGATCACAAGGGGTAAAAACTGAAATTTTCCGGGCCTGTACTCGTTCATTTATTGCTGATTATTTTCTCTTTTCTTCAGTAACACCACATTTTCGATGTGATGCGTATGCGGAAACATATCTACGGGTTGTACCTTTTCCACCGTGTACAGTGCATCCAGCAATGCCAGGTCTCTGGCCTGTGTAGCCGGGTTACAGCTTACATATACGATTTTTGGGGCAGCGATTTCCAGCAGTTTGTTGACCAGTTTTTCGTGCATGCCTGCCCGTGGAGGGTCCGTGATGATCACATCCGGTTGTCCGTGATGCGCAAAAAAGGCGTCGTCACAGATGTCCACCACGTCGCCGGCAAAAAATTCGGCGTTGCCTACCTGGTTCCGTGCGGCGTTTTCGCGGGCATCGTCAATCGCTTCTTTGATCAGTTCTATGCCTACCACTTTTCCGGCCTGCCGGGATACAAAAATACCAATACTACCAGTACCACAATACAGGTCGTATACAATTTCCGAACCAGTCAGCCCTGCAAAATCGCGGGTAACTTTATATAACACTTCTCCCTGGTAGGTGTTTGTCTGGAAAAAAGATTTCGGGCCAATTTTAAAAACAAAGTCCTCCAGCTTCTCTTCTGCATAACCTTTCCCGAAATAAACTTTGGGGTCCAGGTCAAAGATCGAGTCGTTTTTCTTCGGGTTGATGGTATACAGCAGTGTGGTGATGGCTGGCACCGTCTTCAGCAGATGGTCCAGCAGCGCCACCCTGTTTTCCTTGTCTTCGTGGTGAACCACCAGGTTGACCATGATCTCCCCGGTAGTACACAAACGTACGACCAGGTTCCGCAGCCACCCTTCCTGCAGGCGGATATCGTAGAAAGACAGTTCGTGTTGTATCGCATATTCCCGGATGGTGTTCCGGATAAGGTTGACCGGCTCCTGCATCAGATAGCAGGTGTTGATGTCGAGCACCTTATCGAACAATTTGGGCACGTGGAAGCCCAGTGCGGGGCGGACGGGGATTTCGCCGTTGAGGGCGCGCACTTCCTCATTGGTGAGATACGCCTTGTTGCTGAAGGTAAACTCCAGTTTGTTACGGTAGTGCTCCGTATGGGCCGAGCCGAGGATGGGGCTCATGGCAGGGAGCTCCAGCTTACCGATCCGCTGCAGATGGTCCGCCACCTGCTGCTGCTTGTATTCCAGCTGCAGGCTGTAGGGCATCATCTGCCATTTACAGCCGCCACAGGTGCCAAAATGCTGGCAGAACGGAGTAATACGTTTGTCGGAGTAACTATGTATATGAACGGCTTTGCCTTCCGCCCAGTCTTTTTTATTTTTGGACAGGCGTACGTCCACAATATCGCCGGGCATTACGCCGCCTTCGATAAAGATAACTTTACCGTCATGCCGTGCCAGGGCCTTACCTTCTGCGGCATAGCCGGATACAGGTACTTTTTCTATTACTACGTTTTTTTTCCTCACGGCTGCAAAGGTAAAAGGAAATCATGAATCGTTGGCCGTAAAAGGATATCACAGTTAGCTTTTTTACATGTATTTTTACATATTGTTACCAATTCCTATGCGTAAGATATTTCTCCTGCTTCTGACAGCACTCTCTATCCAGCTCCACCTGCATGCGCAGGGCTATCAGCTCTCTATCCGGCTGAAGAACTACAACAGTGGCAAACTGTTCCTGGCCAACTATATGGGACGGACCACCTACCTGGCCGATTCGGCAGAGGTAAACCCCGCAGGGGAAGTGGTACTGAAAGGCAAAACACCGTTGTATCCCGGTATCTACCTGATCGTATTGCCCGGGAAACAGAAATATGTGGAAACGCTGATCGACAGGCAGCAGTTCTTCTCCGTGACGATTGATACGGCAGACCTGGTGGGTAAAACTGTCTACAAAGGGTCCCCGGACAACGAGCTTTTCCTGGCTTATAACCGGTTTCTGTTCCAGCAGGAGTCGCTGACACGCAGCATCACCGACCAGCTGAAAACGGCCCGCACCGCCGCTGATTCTGCCAAGGTGGCGCCGTTGCAGCAGGAACTGGGCAAAAAACTGCAGGAATACCGCCATGAACTGGTGTCCCAACATCCCCAGGCTATCCTGTCGGCTATTTTCAAGGCGATGAAGGAGCCGGAAATACCGCAGAAGCCGGAAGGGGAGGATTCTTCCTTTGCTTACCGCTACTTTAAAGGGCATTACTGGGATGAAGTGGAGCTGTCCACAGACCGGCTTGTGAGGACGCCGGTACTGGAGGCCAAGCTGAAAAAGTATTTCTCCCAGTTGGTGGTGAATATGCCTGATTCCATTATTGTAGACTGCGACGCGCTCCTTGCCCGCACCCGCAAAAGCAAAGAAGCCTTTAAATACGTGTTGTGGTGGCTCACCTACAACTACGAAAGTTCCCCTTATATGGGCATGGACGCCGTATTTGTGCACCTGGTGGAGAAGTACTACGTTCCGGGAGACGCTTTCTGGCTGAATGATGAACAACTCAACAAAATCATCAACCGCGCCTATACGCTGGCGCCTAATCTGATCGGCCAGCAGGCGGCGCCGCTGGAATTGAAAGATACCGCTTCCAAACCCGTCTCGCTTTATAAGACAAAAGCAAAATACACGGTGCTGGTATTCTGGGACCCTACCTGCGGACATTGTAAGACAGAGCTGCCACGGCTCGACTCCGCCTTCAAGGCCAGCTGGAAAGATAAGGGGGTAGCTATGATCGGTATCAAAACAGAAGGTACCCGCGAGGAGTGGTTATCTTTTATCAGGGACAACCACCTTACCGGATGGATACACGCCCTCGATGCGGACAACTCCACTAACTACCGCCGGCTATACGACGTTTACAGCACCCCGGTAGTATACCTGCTGGACGAGCGCAAGAAAATTGTTGCCAAACGTCTCGCTGTAGAGCAACTGAACGATTTTCTGGAGCGTTCGGGACAAAAAAACACAGCAGCAAAGCTGTAGAAAACAGGGTGTAGAACGTAGAATATACACCCCGTTTTATACTGAAAATCAATTACTTGTAAAACTTTAACATTCTTTTGGCATACTCTTTGAATTTTGGGACGCGGACCAAAAATTCAGGTTATGACCAAGAAGACGATTTTCCTCTCCTTTGCAGCGATGACCTTGTCCTTTGCAGCGATGGCTCAGGCCCGTGTAGGCGTTAAAGGTGGCTGGAACCTTTCCAACATCACCACCAGCAATGACGGCAGTACGAAAGATGCCAAAAGTCTCTCCGGCTTCAATGTCGGTGTGATAGCGGATTTACCGTTGGTGCCCCGTATTTTGTCATTCCAGCCTGGGGTGTTTTATACCACAAAGGGTACTAAATCCGAAGTTGGTGACAAAAACAATGTGACGGTCACCAATCCTTATGCTAAGTACACACAGAATCCATCTTACATCGAAGTGCCCTTAAACTTTGTTGCGAAACTGCCGGTGGGTGAGCACGCCAGCCTGTTTGCAGGCGTAGGCCCGTATTTTGCATTCGGGGTAGCGGGGAAGAACAAGTACGAAGCCACTACTGTGGCCGGTACCACCAGCGGTTCTTCCAGCATTAAGTGGGACGATGACACGCCGTTTAACAATGGAGACCTCAACCAGGGCCGTGACAAGTGGAAACGGTTTGACTGGGGTGGTAACGTACAGGTAGGCGCTGAAATCAGCAATTTCCTGATCAGCGCCCAGTATGGTATCGGCTTCGCCAAAGTGTATTCAGGCGAAATCAACAGTACGGACAACAAAGACAAGAACCGTGTATTCAGTGTTTCCGTGGGTTATCTCTTTGGCGGCAGATAAAAAATTTCCGAACAATTTTTAACTCGTGTTGTAATTACAGCTAGCAAGCAAAAAGTACAGGCTGATTCATAATCATTTAGCAATCAGAAAAAGACAAAAAGTGACGTCACCGGCCTGTTGGCGTCACTTTTAACCTCATCCAAATACACATTAAAATGAAAAAGGTACTCTTAGCTGCGGTCGCTTTATTGATCGCAGGTGTTACATTCGGTCAGACAAAATGGGGCATTGTAGCAGGCCCTCAGTTTTCCAGTGTAACCACCAAAGCATCCGCTTTTGGTACTACCTCCAAGGAAACCAGCAAACTTTTGACAGGATTAAGAGCTGGCGTAACCGTCGACATTCCTTTAGGGGATGAATTTTATGTAGGCACCGGCTTATTGTATTCCGGTAAAGGCGGTAAGTTCAAAAACTCGGATATGAAAGTATCCCTGGGCTACCTGCAGGTGCCGATCAACTTCATGTTCAAACCGGAAGTAGGTAGCGGTAACCTGGTACTGGCCGTTGGTCCTTACATCGCCTATGGCGTTACCGGTAAATACAAGGACATGCCACTCGTTGGCGAAAGAAAAGCGTTTGATGATGAAGCCGGCCTGGCCAAACTGAAACGTTTTGATGCCGGCGGTAACATCCAGATCGGCTATGAAATCCCGGCTGGTCTTTACTTCGGTCTGAATGCCGACCTGGGTATGGTGAACGCATTTGACAACACCAGCAACGACGCAAAGTTCAAAAACACTTCCTTCGGCGTGTCCGTAGGATATAAATTCAGCGGTCGTTAATCATCGCAAAAACACCACATCACAATTAATTAACAGGCTGCCTGGTAAGTTCCAGGCAGCCTTTTTTATATAAAATCGAAACCTTTTGTTTAGCTTCGCCGTTAGTATCCGTTGGGTGAACCTGAAGAACCTTGTCTGTTTCATAACGATATATTGAGCAAGTATCATTAATCCCGTAGTACAGTTCTACATGAAGTGTTTAAAATTCCTGTGTGTGTTGGCCTCTCTGGCCATTACCACCACAATTGTTAACGCCCAGGTAAGCTTAGGCTTGCAAGGGGGTTACGTGAATGCCGAAATGAATGTCTCTTCCGGAAGTGCCGGAGTTACACAGCCCGGACCGCAGCCACTGCACAGCTGGCAAGCTGGTTTTTACCTGAATATTCCTGTATTTCCCAATGGCGCCCTGCAACCTGGCCTGAACTATATCGTGAAGGGGGCCAACCGGTCATTTAACGGTCAGCAGGACGTTAATGTAGCCTTGCCCGGCGCTACTAAAATCAGGTTGCAATACCTGGAACTGCCGGTGAACCTGGTATATAAAATACCGATTGGCATCGGGAAGCTGGCCATAGGCGGCGGCGGTTACGGCGCTTATTGTACGCGCGGTGACTATAACCTGGCCATCTACAAAGAAGGAAAACTGCTACAGTCCAGCAACCAACGGGTGGACTTCGGAAAAAATCCCAATGTGTTTACCACCGGATATAACCTGCAACGCTGGGACGCCGGCTTAAATGCCGTTGCTACCATCGAGTTTAACTGCTATGTGACACTTGGTGTTAATTACAGCCACGGTTTGGTGGACCTGGACCGGTCTGACGGTAATATCAAAAACAGATACTTCGGCATTAATGTCGGCATCCTGTTTAACAGGGAAGACTGGTAGGGTGTATTTAAATATTTTATTATTTATTTATTTTTTATATTTGTTGACTGATGGATACTGTTTCCGGGGCTGCCGTACAGACATCATGGAAGAGGTTTTCCTTGTGACAGGGGGAGCGTAAGGTAATAGCAGGCATTCGTTTATTTATTTTCGTACATACTTATCAGTTAATCATTAATAGGACCAGGAGGCTGCCGTAACAGGCGGCCTCTTTTTTTTGCCGGGAGAATAGGGGTGAACCTGTTTGTGTGCGTCTTGTTTATAGAAAGTTGCTTCCCCAAGGGGTTGCGATGATCATTGGACAGTTAATTTAAATGTGTGACAGTTATAGGGATATGCCACTACGTCTCTACGTAATGGCATTATAATATGAAAGAAAAGCAAAAAAGGGAAAGACTTTCGTCATTCCCTTTTCTTTTTATGTAAAAGCGGTTCGTGTTATATAATAGCTTCCACGGCTTTGCGTACTACCTGTGGTTTGCCCAGCGTGTAGTAATGAAGCACCGGTACACCAAAAGCCTTTAATTCCCTGGACTGGTTGATCAGCCATTCGGTTCCTACCTGTTCTACTTCTTTATCTGTTTTACAGCGCATAATTTCGCTGGACAGCTCTGTGGGCAGATCTACGTGGAAAATCCGGGGCAGGATGTTCATCTGTTTTTTGGAGGTGAGGGGTTTCAGGCCCGGGATAATGGGTACAGTAATGCCCATTTCACGGCATTTGGCCACAAAATCGAAGAACTTCTGGTTATCGAAGAACATCTGGGTAACGATATAATCCGCTCCCATTTCCACCTTTTTCTTCAGGTAGCCCATATCTGTCTGCATATTGGGCGCTTCGAAGTGTTTTTCCGGGTATCCGGCCACCCCGATGCAGAAATTGGTTTTTACGCCGCCCTGCAGGTCGTCTTCCAGGTATACCCCGTTATTCATGTGCACTACCTGGTCCAGCAGCTCGCTCGCATAGGCGTGTCCGTGAGGGTCGGGCTCGAAAAACGTTTCATTTTTTGGAGCATCTCCTCTGAGGACCAATACATTATCGATTCCCAGGAAGGCCAGGTCAATCAGTGCGTTTTCCGTTTCCTCCCGGCTAAAGCCGCCACAGATCAGATGAGGGACCGCGTCCACAGTATAGTGGTTCATAATGGCGGCGCAGATACCTACCGTACCGGGGCGTTTCCGGATTTCCACCTTCTCGAAAGCACCGTCGGCCTTCTTTTTGAACATATGCTCACTGCGGTGGTAGGTTACATTGATATAGGCCGGCTTGAAGTCCATCAACGGGTCCAGATGGTCGTAGATGGATTCAATGCTCTTTCCTTTCAGCGGGGGAAGGATTTCGAAAGATATCAGTGTATCCTTCGCCTGGGCAATATGTTCTGTTACTTTCATGTGTTATGGAATTTGTGGAATAATGGCTGTTTGGGTAAACCTTATTCCGACTGAAAATTTACGGGGGCAAAAATAACATATCCCCTCATCAATCTTCTATGATTTTTCATCTTGGCAGAACTATGACTAGGCCAAGTGAATGAATTGTTTAATTTTGCTAAGTTTGATCATATGGCATTAAGAATACATACGGACCAGCTGGTAAAGCGCTATGGCGCCAGGACGGTGGTAAACCACGTGTCTGTTGAGGTGTCCCAGGGGGAGATCGTAGGGCTGCTGGGCCCTAACGGAGCGGGTAAAACCACTTCCTTTTACATGGTAGTAGGGCTCATCAAGCCGGATGAAGGGAATGTTTACCTCGATGAGGTGAATATTACCAAGCTTCCCATGTATAAAAGAGCGAAAATGGGCATCGGTTATCTGCCGCAGGAGGCCTCCGTGTTCCGCAAACTCAGTGTGGAAGACAATATCGCCGCCGTGCTGGAGATGACCGACCTCAAAAAGGCCGAACAGAAAGATAAGCTGGAGGCGCTTCTGAGCGAATTCCGCCTGACACACGTCCGTAAAAGCCCCGGTGACGTACTGAGCGGTGGGGAACGCCGCCGTACCGAAATTGCCCGTGCACTGGCCGTAGACCCTAAATTCATCCTGCTGGACGAACCCTTTGCCGGGATCGACCCTATCGCCGTGGAAGATATCCAGTCTATTGTAGCTAAACTGAAATATAAGAACATCGGTATCCTGATTACGGACCACAACGTACAGGAAACGCTGTCCATTACCGACAGGGCTTATTTATTGTTTGAAGGAAAAATCCTGAAATCAGGGTCGGCAGAAGAACTGGCTGAAGATGAACAGGTAAGAAAAGTGTATCTTGGCCAGAATTTCGTTCTTCGCAGGAAGAATTACCTGGACGAAGCAGCTAAACAATAAAAACACGCTACAGCATCCTATATATGAAGATTTTAAGTCCTGCCATATCACAACTCGCACGTTTGCGCATGGGGCGCATCGCCTATTTTATGCAATATCCCGTGCAAGTGCAACAGCAGGTATTCCAAAACCTTATCAGCGCCGCCCAGTACACAGAATTCGGCAAACAACACGGCTTTTCGAAAATTTATAAGATAGAGGAATATAAAGAAAGGGTACCGGTACACACGTACGATACCATCAAGCCCTATATCCAGCGTACCATGGAAGGCCAGCAGAACGTGCTGTGGAACACGCCTATCAAATGGTTCGCAAAATCAAGCGGCACCACCGCAGACAAAAGCAAGTTTATCCCCGTTACCGTGGAAAGCCTGGACGAATGTCATTACCGTTCCGGCCGCGACGTGATCTCTCTTTATTACAATAATTTCCCTGACTCCGACGTATTTACCGGAAAATCGCTGATCATCGGCGGCAGCCACCAGGTCAACAAGCTGTCGGAAGACAGCGACTCCTATTGCGGAGACCTCAGCGCTGTCATGCTGCAGAACATGCCCTTCTATGGTAACATGATCCGCACGCCCGACCTGGAAATCGCGCTGATGGACGAATGGGAAGAAAAAATAGAACGCATGGCCAATGCGGTCATTCACGAAAACGTGACCTCCATCGCCGGCGTTCCCACCTGGACCATCGTACTGATCAAACGGATATTTGAGCTTACCGGCAAAGATAACCTGGCAGACGTATGGCCCAACCTCGAACTGTATATGCACGGCGGCGTGAGCTTTACGCCTTACCGCGACCAGTTTGCGAAACTGATCCGCAACCCGCTGATGCACTACCAGGAAACCTATAACGCGTCGGAAGGCTTCTTTGCCGCCCAGGACGTTATCGGAGAAGAAGGATTGCTGCTGTTCCTTAACCATGGCATCTTCTACGAGTTTATGCCTATGGAGGAACTGGGCAAAGAAAATCCGCGCACCCTGCAACTGCAGGAAGTGGAAACCGGGAAAAACTACGCCCTGGTGATCAGTACCAACGGCGGATTATGGCGTTACCTCGTAGGCGACACCATCCAGTTTACCTCCCTGCTGCCTTACCGCATCAAGGTTAGCGGCCGCACCAAATCGTTTATCAATGCCTTCGGTGAAGAAGTGATCGTGGAAAATGCTGACAGCGCTATCGCAAAAGCCTGCGAAGTGACCGGCGCCGTAGTGAATGATTATACCGCAGCACCCGTATATTTCAGTGATGAAGGCAACGGCGGCCACGAATGGCTCATCGAGTTTGAAGTGCCGCCGGGAGATATCAACACCTTTGTAACTGTGCTGGACAATACACTGAAGTCCATCAATTCAGACTACGAAGCCAAAAGACACAAGGATATCGCACTGCGCCCGCCGGTAGTACATGTGCTGCCCAGAGGAACCTTCTGCGAATTCCTGAAAAGTAAAGGCAAACTGGGCGGCCAGCACAAAGTGCCCCGCCTGAACAACGACCGCAATTACCTCGAGGAAATCCTGAAGTTTGCGGCAACCATGAACACTTAAAACCTATCAACTATAACATGAAATTACTGGAGAACAAAGTAGCGATTGTAACTGGCGCCAGCCGTGGTATTGGAGAAGCGATTGCTTTAAAATTTGCAGAACAGGGAGCTAACGTGGCTTTTACTTATGTAAGTTCTGACGAAAAAGCGAGAATCCTGGAAGAAAAACTCCGTGCGCTGGGCGTACAGGCAAAAGCCTATAAGTCAAACGCCGGTGTTTACGAAGAAACAGAAACGTTGGTAACGGAAGTGCTGAAAGAATTCGGAAAAATTGATATCTGCGTGAACAACGCCGGTATCTCCAAAGATAACCTCCTGCTGCGTATGAGCCCGGACCAATGGGATGATGTGATGAACATCAACCTGAAAAGCGTGTACAACATGACCAAACACGTGATCCGCCCGATGATGAAAGCCAAATCCGGCAGCATCATCAACATGAGCTCTGTTATCGGTATCATGGGCAACGCTGGTCAAAGCAGCTATGCCGCCTCTAAAGCCGGTATCATCGGGTTCACCAAATCCATCGCACAGGAACTGGGCAGCCGTAACATCCGCTGCAACGCGGTAGCACCAGGCTTTATCGAAACAGATATGACCAGCTACCTGAAAGAAGGCGAACAAGCCACCAGCTACATTCAGCAAATTCCGCTGGCCCGCTTCGGTACACCAGACGATATCGCTAATGTATGCCTCTTCCTGGCCTCCGATATGAGCAGCTATGTTACCGGTCAAACGATCAGTGCCTGCGGCGGTTTATGCATGTAATTTTATTGAAGAGATAAAAAAAACGCGGGTGACAACACCCGCGTTTTTTTGTTATGTGGTTATTGTTCCCACCATACTTTGATATTGATCTTATCTCCTCCCATCTGTTCTACCGCTTTCAGATAATTGTCGGTATTGTAAATCCGGGCAGTAGTAGGATAATATAACCGGGTGGGCATCTTCCTGTCATTATACATGAAAGTAGTGGTAGGCAATACCGGCAGGCCGGTACGGCGATGCTCAAACCATTGCTGGTAATCGGTAAAGAAAAGCGCATAATACTTTTGCAGCATAATACGGTCCAGCGTGCCGTCGTATTTGGTGCTCTCCAGTGTAAAATAATTATCCGGCATCACACCTCCCCACATTTCAATAGCTGCTTTCACCCCTTTCTGGTAATGCTCTTCGGCGGTTGCAGCAGGAATAATATTGCGCTGGGCCAGTTCCGCCTGAATCAGTTCCACTTCGGCGTAGCTGAGGATCGGCGCTATCATCGGTGCAATGACCAGCCGCTGTAATAACCCGGAAGGGCTGTAATTAACGCTGGTAGGGGATTCCATGTAATTCACCGGAAGCCCTTTGTACCCGATGTTTTTGTTGTTCTTATCTTTTGCCTGACCAGCGAACAGCGCTAAGCGCGGATCTTTGAAGTTACTCAGGTTGCTGACAAAGAAGTCAAAATACACGCGGCCGGTACTGAAGTCCTGTGGCCTGCTCCAGGGAGAGATATTCGGCGTAGTGCCGGTAATGCTCAGCACGGCGGCTTCGGCATTGCTCTGGAAAATGGGATACTTCGTAGCGTCCTGCAACATGGCAGACATGATATCTGCATTGCCAGGCAACCTTTTCAGGGTACGCAGCAGCAAACGGAGACGGAGGGAGTTGGTGAACTTTCTCCATTTGGTCAGGTCGTTGTTGAAAAGGATATCCGGTGCATACATAGTAGCCGGGCCAGTGCCATAGAGCGTATTGGCCTTTTCCAGGTCTGCCAGGATGGTTTTGTAGATCACTTCCTGTTTGTCGAATGCAGGGAAAAAAGTGCCCTGTTCGCCGTTCAGTGCGTTACTCATCGGGATATCGCCGAAACAGTCTGTCAGTATGGAGTAGAACCAGGCTTTCAGGGTGAGCGATATCGCGAGGTAGTTATTGTTGCCCAGTTTGATGGCAGACAATTCCATCTCGCGGGCGTTGGCGAGGCCCTGGTAATAAGTATTCCAGATGCCATTACCAATATCTTCGCGGAAGTCGTACAGATAAGCCTGGTCTTCCACGGACTCATTCGGGTATCCGCCGGCAACCTGCATCAGTTCAAACGTAAAGGAGCGGCTGCGGCTCATGCCGTAGGAGGCGCCGTCGTAAATGGTAGGATTCAGCAAGGTGCCCGGTGTGATGCTTTCAAGGCGGTTCGGGTCCTTGTTGGTTTCCACAAAGTCTTTGGTGCAACTGCCCAGCAGCGCAGTGGCCAGTACGGCGGCAGATAAGGCTTTGAGGCGATTGCTTATGTTCAGAAATATCATGGTCATACTGATTTCAGTAACAGAGATCGATTATAATTTCACTTTCAGATTGAAGCCAAAAGTTGATGGCGTCGGCATCTGGCCTACTTCCACACCGGTGAGGATACCTGTTCCGCCGGCCTGTGTGGCTACTTCCGGATCATAGATCGGGAAATCGGAGAGGGTAGCCAGGTTACGGCCGTAGATGGCGAGGCTCAGGTTCTGTACTTTGGTACGGCTGAACCATGCTTTCGGGAAATTGTATTCCAGTGATACTTCCCGCAGCTTGATGAAAGAAGCGTCGAAGGAGTTGGCCTCGGTGTTGTTCAGGCGGTAGTACTGTGCGTAGTAATCAGCTGGCCTTACTTTTACGGTGTTGGGGCTGAAGGTTCCGTCGGCATTCTGTACCACGCCTTCGCCCACGATCCATCCTTCTTCCCTGCCTTTCAGCGTATGTTTGAGTTTACCCTGTTCTGTCATTTTATGGTGGGAATGGGAATACAGGGTGCCGCCCAGCTGTCCGTCGATGGTGGTGCTTAACCTGAAGCCTTTATAAGTGAAGCTGTTGTTCCATCCGGCTCTCCATTCAGGGTTGGTATCGCCTACATATTCGGCGACCTGCGTTACGCTGGGGATGCCCTTTACGTAGATGATCTGGCCATCCGGGGCACGCTGGAACTTCAACCCGTAGAGCGCGGAAGCTGTTTGTCCTTCTACGGCTGTCAGCGTAGCGCTGGAAGAGCTCATGATATTCAGTTTACCGCCAAGGCGTGCATCGAGGCTCAGCACTTTACTGCGGGTGGCCGCCCAGGTGATGATGGTGTTCCAGGTGAAGTTTTTATTGGTGACAGGCGTGGCGTTTAAGATCAGCTCCAGGCCCTGGTTGCGCACTTCTCCGGAGTTCAGCAGGGCTGAACTGAAGCCGCTGGACCAGTCCAGGGGAACGGAAAGGATCTGGTTTTTGGTACGGGTACGGTATACGGATGCGTCCAGTCTCAGGCGGTTGTTCAGGAAAGCCACTTCGATGCCGGTTTCCAGACTGGTAGATATTTCCGGTTTGAACTGCAGGTTATACAGTTCGCTGGGTGCTTCTGCGGAGCTGGGAAAGCTGCTGCGGCCGTAGTATTTGGCGGTTCTGCCAGGCTCGGTGTCGTTACCTACCTGCGCCAGTGACAGGCGGTATTTCAGGTAGCTGATGGACTTGGGCAGTTTCACCATGTCGCTGATGATCATGCTCAGGTTGGCAGAAGGGTAGAAGAAAGACCAGTTAGCTTCCGGCAGGGTGCTGGACCAGTCGTTTCTGCCGGTCAGGTCAAGGAATACCACGTCTTTGTAACCCAGGTTGACAAAGCCATACAGGCTGTTTACCTTTTTCCTGGAATCGTAGGTGGCTACGAGCGGGTTGCTGATACCATTGGTCATTTTATAGACGCCGGGCACCACCAGTCCGATCAGGGTATTGTCTGTCCGGTCGTAGCGGCTGCTCATGGCGTTGCCGCCGGCGGATGCGGTCAGGGTGAACTTGTCCTGCATCCATGCATTTTTATAAGACAGGAGGAAGTCGGTGTTGATTTCCTGCGTGTATACGGTTTGTTTGGTGAACAGCCCTTGTCCGTAACGGTTGGTGTCGTAGGGACGGCGCTGGTCCCTGTTCTGGTGGTTGGTGTTGATACCACCGCGCAGCATCAGGGTGAGTTTAGGCGCCAGCTGTACGTCTGCTTTCAGGTTGCCCGTGATAGCATTGCCACGCAGGCCGTTGGTGATCTCTTCAGAGATAACGAACGGGTTATCGATGAAAGAGCTGTAAGGGCGTATCATGTCGATGCCTTCCATCCCTGGTCTCCATTTGGGCCTGTACCAGTCGAGGTCTACGTTGGGATTCTGGAAAATCATGAAGTAGGCGATGGAGTGGTTGTTATACCCCAGTCCCGGCAGGTTGTCGCTGGACTTATTGGTATAGTTCACTGCCGATGACAGCCGGATGCTGTTAGACACTTTATAGTTGGCGTTCACTGCGGCGGTGATGCGTTCAAATCCGGTAGTGGGCATGATCCATTTGTTGTTGGAGTGCGTCACGGAAGCGCGGATAGAGCCATCCTGACCGGAGTTTTCGAGGGACAGGGTATTGGTGACTGTGCGGCCTGTCTGCCAGAATGATTTGCGGTTGTCTTTATAGGGTTGCCACAGTGTTCTTTCGGCGCCGGTGCCCATCTTAACGGGGTCGTACTGATAGTAGTATTGTCCGTTGAATTTGGGACCGAAGGCGCTGCTGCTGCCACCGGTGCTGCGACCGTCTTCGGTGGCGCCATAAGAATAATACAGTTCGCCGTTGGCGTTATAGTTGGTTTTACCGTCGCCCTGGCCGTACTCATATTGCCAGTCGGGCCAGCGGGTGATCACGTCGAAGCTGGTGTTGGAATTGAAAGAGATGCCCAGTCCTTTTTTGGCTTTAGCGCCTGATTTGGTGGTGATCAGCACGGCGCCATTGGCAGCGCGGCTGCCATACAGCGCAGTAGCGCCGGGTCCTTTCAGGATGGTGACGCTGGCGATGTCGTCGGGATTGATATCTGCGATACCGTTACCGAAATCGACCGGTACGTCGATGGAAGCAGCGCCGCCCATATAGGCGTTGGAGGCGCCGGAAGTCGTGAGGCCGCCGTTCACGGGAATACCGTCTACCACCACCAGCGCGGCGTTGCCGTTGGTGGTGAGGGAGTTGGTCCCACGAAGCCTGATCTCCTGGGAATTGAGCGGGCCGCCGAGGGAGGCGATGTTCAGGCCGGCTACTTTCCCGCGCAGCGCGTCAGACCAGTTGTTGGGCCGGGCGTCTGTCATGGCTTCGTCGTTGAGGGTTTGTTGTGCGTAACCCAGTGCTTTCTCTGCTCTTTTGATGCCCAATGCGGTCACCACCACCTCATTGAGTTTACCCGTGGTGGTTTTCAGACGCACCTGCAGGTTCAATACTTCTCCATTTACAACCAGTTGCTGTTTTTCATAACCCATCATGGTGATGTAGACGTCCGCGCCCGGAGGAATGGCTTTGATGTCAAAGGCGCCGTTTACGTCGGTGATGGCGAGGAGTTTACCAGCGGCCATGATGGCTGCGCCCGGAATAGGCTCACCTTTGTCGAATGATTCCACGCGTCCTTTTACGTGGACAGGCTGTTGTGCATACAAGTGTCCCGAGAGCAACAGTACAGTAGCAAGGCCCAGTGGTCGCTTCAGATACTTCGTAAATTTTTTCTTCATGCTTTGACTGGTTTTTAAAAAAAATCAGACTGCAAAGCAACCGCTCCACTGTTATGGGCATATTAACAAATGTTTACAAAACTGTTAACTTACTAAGTATCAGTTTTCATTTAAACTTAACCCGCGGTATGATGAAATTTCAGTGACGATTACAGGTAGGGAAGCGGCGGACATTGTTATTTTTTTTACACATCTCTGTGTTATTTCCAATAATTTGTCAATTACGTGCGGACTTGTCGTATCTTTTCATGAACGTATCACATATATTTGTTTGCGGCGGATGAGCAATGAAGTGAACAATCACGGGGCCGTACAGGTAGCACTACAGCCAGTATAACAGTGTGCAGGATCTGATGAATACATTGGAAGCGAGTTTACATATCAGTCAACATAAACAACAGTTACCGGCGTTTGAAGGGCTCTTCAAAGCGCACTATGCTGCGCTGTGTACTTTTGCATTTGATTTTGTGAACCGCCATGAACTGGCGGAGGAGATTGTACAGGACACCTTCCTGAAAGTATGGGAGCGGTATGAAGACCTGGAGATCCAGGTATCTGTAAAAGCTTATCTGTACAGGTCTGTACAGAACAATTGCCTCAACTACATCAAACAGGACCGTATCCGCTCCCGGTATGGTCATGAGCTGCTCCAACAGCTGGAATCCCGTATTACTTTAATGAATATGCCTGCTGCGCCTACACCGGCGGAAAGGCTCGAGAATGCGGAGCTGGAGCATATGGCCGAAAAAGCGATCCGGAAGCTGCCGCCGCAATGCCAGGACGTATTCCGGCTAAGCCGCTTCGAACAGCTGAGTTATCCCGAGATCTCCCGCCAACTCGGTATTTCCGTTAATACCGTGAAAACACAGATGACCCGGGCATTACAGCGCCTGCGGGACGAGCTGTTGCCACTGCTGAAATAATTCCGGAAATTTTTTTTCTGCCTGTCACCCTATAGGGACTAAAAAATTGTCTTACTACTTGTTTAATAATATGCAGCCTAACTATTTACCAGGGCAGATGGATGATCTGATAGCGCGATTTTTGTCCGGAGATATCACCCCGGAAGACCAGCAGGAGCTGGAGAACTGGGTAGATGCCAGCCCGGAAAACCGGGCGTATTTTATACAGTTGAGAGACGCCTGGATGGCTACCGCGGCAACAGGTCCTTACAATGCCGATGCGGCCTGGGAAGAAATGCGGCAGATCAGTGCGCCGGTTGCTGTAAAAAGATGGAAACAGGTACTGAAAATGGCCGCCTCCTTTACCTTACCGTTTGTATTGGGCGGTGGCGTGGTGTTTTCCTGGTTGACCCTCAAGAAAGGCGAAGGCGGTCAGGGCCTTGTGACGGTGACCAGCCCGAAAGGAGCTACCACTAAAATAGAATTGTCTGACGGAACAGAAGTGTGGCTGAATGCCGGTAGTAAGCTGGAATATGCCTCATCCTTCAACACCTCCGCGCGGGAAGTAAAACTGGAAGGGGAAGCCTTTTTCAAGGTACGCACAGATTCCCGGAAACCGTTTACAGTAAAGGCGTCTGACCTGAAAATACTGGCGCTGGGCACCTCTTTCAACGTGAAGGCCTACCCGGAAGACAGAGGCGTAGTGACCACATTGGTAGACGGCGCGGTAAGGATAGACGGAAGCAGTACGGCCAATCCGTTTAAAATGATGTTAAAACCACATCAGCATGTGGTGTACAAAAAAGCGGCCAGTGCGCTGCAGGCAGGTAAAAGCCATATTGACCCGGCATCCGCCCCGGCCCCGGTGGAATCAAAAGACGTGAGCAACACAGATGTATATACGGCCTGGAAAGACGGCAACTGGATCGTCACCGGTCAAACGCTGGAAGAGCTGGCTGTCACCATGGAGCGCAGATTTAATGTAAACGTTGACTTCAAAGAAGAAGAATTGAAAAACTACCGGTTCAACGGGACTTTCCGCCAGGAAACCCTGGAACAGGTGCTCAACATCCTCAAGCTGACGGCCCCGCTGGACTACAGGATAGAGGAGGGGACAGTGACCATCAGCGTGGATAAAGTACTGAAAGAAAAGTATGCCAACGCACTGCGGAACGGTAAGTAACCGGGAGGCGGGCCAACAACAGAATAACAATTATTCAACCTGTAAAAACCAATGAATGAACAGTAAGAACAACTGAAAAAAATTGGGGTAATGCGACTTACCCCAATCCAACGAAAATCACCCAGAATGCAGCAGCCTTTGCGACAGGCGTGCTGCCGTAATTCATCGTTTAACTAAAATCTATACAAGTTTATGAAATCCACTCTAAACTTGGCGGCATTTCTTTGCCCCAGGCGAAAATTATTCCTAATGATGAGAATGACGGGATTGCTAATTTTCGGAAGTATTCTACAAGCATCTGCCACCATTTCCGCACAAGACCGAATTAGCGAACTACACGCAGAAAACAAAAGCGTTCGTGAGGTTTTCAAAATGATTGAAAATACCAGCAACTACCGCTTTTTTTATAATGAAAACTTCGCCGACCTGGACAGGGCAGTGTCCATCGATGTGAAGAATAAAAAACTCAACGACGTGCTCGGACAGCTGTTCTCCAGCGCCAACGTCACGTATCGCGTATTGGAAAACAACCTCGTGGTGATCACGCCGGTGAACAACCAGCAGATGAAAATCACCGGCAAGGTCACCGATGCCGGCAATCATGAACCATTGCCCGGTGTGACCATCGCGGTAGAAGGCACTTCCGCCGGCGCCGTTACGGATGCCACGGGCCACTTCACCGTACTGGTGCCCTCCGGCAGCGCTACGCTGATATTTTCCTTCGTGGGGTATGTACAACAGAAAGTGCCCGTAAATAACCGTGCGGAAATCAATGTGAAACTGGAAGCCGACACCAAAAAGCTGGAAGAAGTAGTGGTCATGGGGTATACCACCACCACCGTAAAAAACCTGACGGGCGCAGCCCAGTCCGTTGGCGGCGCCAAGCTGAAAGACGTGCAGGCCACCAGCGTAGATAAAATGCTGCAGGGAAAAGTCAGCGGCGTATTTGTGGGTAACAGCTCCGGCAACCCCGCTGCCACCCCCACCATCCGCATCAGGGGTAATGGTACCCTCACCGCCGGCAATGCGCCACTGGTTGTGGTAGATGGTATCATCGGCGGTTTACCGAACCCCAGCGATATCGAAACCGTGACCGTCCTCAAAGACGCGGCCGCTACCACCCTGTACGGCGCCCGCGCTGCCAACGGTGTCATGGTGATCACCACCAAACGCGGTAAAGCCGGTAAAACACAGGTCAACTTCCGCACCAACGTAGGTACAGCACAACTCAATACCGGACGTTTCCACCTCATGGACGGTACTCAGCTCTATGACCTGCAGACCGCTGCCGGCAGAAAACTGGACCCCTCCATCAGAAATATCAATACCAACTGGCAGAAACTGGCCTTCCAGAACGCTTCCAACCAGAACTACGAACTGTCTGCCAGCGGCGGTAACGAAAAAACGAAATTCTACCTGGGCGGTAACTACTACAAAGAAGATGGTATCCTCAAAGGTACCGGCGTGGAACGTTTCAGCGCCCGCCTCAACCTGGACCATAACATCACCGAAAAACTACGCGTGAGCGCCAATTTCGCGGCGGTACAGCAGACCGATAAGGACAATTCCGGCGGATCTTTATACCAGTACTACACCAACCTGCCATGGGACAAACCTTTCGACGCATCGGGCAAACCCATTAACCCGGTCAATACCGACGTATGGTACGGCCGTGATATGACCAACTTCCTCTACGAGCAGCAGTATAACTACGACAAACATAAAAGACAGTCGCTCGAAGGATTGCTGAAACTGGAATATGACATCACCAAATGGCTGTCGTTCAGCACTACCAACCGCGCGCAATATTACCACGACCGCAACGAAAGCAACGGCGATGTAAGAACATCCGCCGGCGCCGACTACCAGGGAACACTGTATAACTACTATCAGGATACCTCCGTTTACATCAGCTCCAACCTGCTGAAAGCCCGTTACACCGTTAATAAAGTGCATAACATCGACGGACTGGTGGGCGCTGAGTTCCAACAGGTGCAACTCGGAGACATCAATGCCAAAGGTAAAGGCATCCTGGCCGGTAAAGACGTACTGGACGGCACTTCCGCCCCCATGTCCATCGGTGGCAGCAAAACAGACCGGGTGTTCAATTCTTACTTTATACAGGCCAATTATAACTACAACTACAAATACTACTTTACTTCCTCTTTCAGAAGGGACGGGTCTTCCAAGTTCGGCGCCAACCAGCAGTATGGTAACTTCTATGCTTTCGGCGTGTCCTGGGCTGCCTCTGAAGAAAACTTCATCAAGTCCATCAAAGCCATTACCAACCTGAAGGTGAGAGCCAGCTATGGTACCACCGGTAATGCTGAGATAGGCGATTATGCCGCTATCGGCGCCTATGCTATCAGCACGCAGTATAATGGCGTGCCTGGCGCATACCCCAGCATCTATAATGTGCCTAACCTGTCATGGGAAAAAGCCTATAACACCAACATCGGGTTTGACCTGGGGCTGTTCAACCGCATCAACCTTAGCGTGGACTTGTACCAGAAAGACAACAAAGACCTGCTGTTTAACGTACCGTTGCCCGGAACCGCCGGCTACAGCTATATTTCACAGAACGTTGGCGGCGTACGTAATAAGGGTATTGAAATCAACCTGAGCACGGATAACCTGGTGGGTGAGTTTAAGTGGAGCACCGATTTCAACATCGGGTTCAACAAAAACACTGTACGTGAGCTCTATGGCGGCAAAAACTACATCATAGATCCGCTGAGCAGCTCCTTTATCTTACAGAAAGGACAGGACATGCGCAGCTTCTATATGCGCAAATGGGTAGGGGTAGATCCTGCCAACGGTAATCCGTTGTGGGAAAAAGTGACCACCGGCGCAGATGGCAGCAAAACCGTAACCACTACCAGCAACTACAACGATGCCTCGCTCCAGATCGTAGGTACCGCCACACCTAAATTCTTTGGGGGTATGCGCAACGTATGGTCTTATAAAAACTTCCAACTGTCCGCCTTCCTCGCCTTCGTTTCCGGTAATGAGGTGTACAACAGTACCCGTGAGCTGATGGACAACGATGGTGCATACTACACCTACAACCTGATGCAGCTCGATAAAAACTGGAATCGCTGGCAGAACCCCGGAGACAATGCCACGCATCCGAAGTATGTGATCGGCGGCAATAAAAACGCACACAAACCCTCTTCCCGTTTCCTCGAGAACGGCAGCTACCTCCGCCTGAGAAACGTGAACCTCAGCTACGCGCTGCCCAAACAATGGCTGGACCGCGTGAAAGTGAACAATGTACGTGTATCCGTGGGCGGCGACAACCTGTGGACCCTTACCAGGTTTTCCGGTATCGATCCGGAAGTGGACGACCGCGGTATCAACGGGACCAAATATCCCTTCAGTACCAAATGGTTTGCCGGACTTGAAATCAATTTTTAACAGGGTGCAAAAAAGATATTATCATGAAACAGATAACTAAATATATAGCAGGGCTTTCTCTGGTGGCTTTTACTGCCTCCTGTTCGCTCGATAAAGAACCATACAGCGCATTGCCCGATGACGGCGTGCTGAAAGATGAAACGAAATGGCCGGCCGCCACTATCGGTAATTATGCGTTGCTCAAAGAAGAGAATTTTACGCGTAACTATTTTCAGATGGGAGAATTTCCCAGTGATGATGTGGCATTGAGCGGCGCTACCACTGACCCGCTGTTTTACTCTTACACCTACGGTCATCTCACCAATCAGGGAAATACCGGCCAGCTGTGGCGTATGGCCTATAAAGTGGTGAACGGTTGTAACAGACTGCTGGAAGTAATGCCGGAAGGAAAGTCCCCTGCGGTGAATCAGCTGATCGGCGAGAACCTGTTTATGCGTGCCTTCGTTCACTTTGGACTGGTGCGGTCCTTTGGCCGTCCTTACAGCCAAAGCCCTGAAACCAACTTAGGCGTGCCCGTTGTGACTAAATATGATATAACGGCTATGCCTAAACGCAATACCGTAAAAGAAGTATATGCACAGATCGTGGCGGACCTCTCCCGCGCCAAAGCGCTGATGAACAACGACAACACCAGCAGCTACGCTTCCAAAGGAGCGGCAATGGCACTGCTGGCACGGACTTATCTCTATATGGGACGTAATGACTCCGCTGCCATCTATGCAGACTCTGTGATCATCAGCGGTAAATATACATTGGCCGGCACAGCGGAATTACCTCGTTATTTCACCAAGAGCAACGACATCAACAACGAAACGATCTTTGCCATTCATCACACCTTACAGGACGACCGCACCTGGAGCTCCCTTGGCTCCATGTATTACATGTCGCCCGGTGGTATGGGATACGGAGAAGTATATGCCTCCCAGTCTTACCGCGCGCTGCTGGACAAATATCCGCAGGATGTGCGGCACGCCTTTGTACAGCCCGTATACCTGAAAGCACAATCAGGGCAGGATTCGGTAGACGCCGGCGGGAACAAGGTACTGGCTTCCCGCAATAACGTACCGAAGTGGTACATCCTGAAGTACAGCAACCAGGACAACGTGCCTACCCTGAGCTCCCCGGTAGTACTGCGCCTGGCCGAAATGTACCTCATCCGGGCGGAAGCCAATGCTAAAATGGGCAAGGCCCCGGAAGCACTGGCAGATGTGAACATTATCCGTGCCCGCGCAGGTCTGAGCGGCAACGCCCTGTTCTCCTCCGCCAATATGCAGGGCTATCCTTCCGTACTGGACGTAGTGCTGGATGAACGCCGCCTGGAGCTGGCGTTTGAAACACACCGCGTGTTTGACCTCTTCCGTAACAACAGGAATGTTTTCCGTGATTATCCGGGCGTACAGCCGGAGCATCCGCAAACGATCAAGTACACCGATGCAAGAGTGGTGCACTTCATTCCCGAGTCGGAGATCCTGCTGGACCCCAACCTGGTACAGAATCCAATACAATAACCATATCTGACACCCGAAAGCCCCGCACTGCGGGGCTTTTCCATTTATGTAATTATCTGTGAAAAAAACCGCCATCCTGCGTAAATTAAGCCCCGCAGTGATCAAGTGAAAAAAGTAAAATAATTGTTGATGCATCAAACGAAATATCATGACCGCCTCGGGCGGAAAGGCACGCTGCTGGCGGGCGTTATGCTCGCTTTCTTCGGCGCTGCCAACGCACAGGTGAAGTACACCGCCGGTAACAATAGCTGGGATACCGATTCGCTCGGTAATCACCGCGCGGTGGTCTCTTTCAGCGGCGCCACGGGCCCGGCCCGCGTCATTATTCCATGGCGCCGCCATGACCGTCATCCTGAACAGAAACGTATCATCGTGCAGGATGCGCGGACCAAACAGCCCGTCAGCCGCGTGTTTCCCGTGTCCATCAACCGGGAAAAGGGCGACATCGTTTTTGACCCGGTGTCCGGAAAAGGGACCTACTACATCTATTATCTTCCCTATAAAAACGAAGGGCGGCCCAATTATCCGAAAAGCGCCTACCTGGCGCCGGAACCGGCCAGCGGCAACAGCTGGGCGAACACGATCACAGTACCGGCAAAACCCAACGCCGTGGTAAAAGAGCTGGAAGCCATCGATACGTTTAATACCTTTTACCCGATGGAAGTGATAGCCACCGCCGCAGAGGTGAAACAGCTGTTGCTGAAGCATCCCGGCGCAGGCTATCTCGTATTCCCCGAAGACCGCGCTTTCCCCATCCGGATGACGCGAGACCTGCCCCAGCGATGGATACAGCGCGGCCCTTCTCAGCGTTTTGCAGGCCAGGCCAATAAAGGAGAGTACTATGCCTTTCAGCTGGGCGTTTATGCCCTCAGGCCACTGAAGCGGGTGCAGGTCCATTTCAACGATCTTAAAACCACCGACGGGAAAACGATCCCGGCATCGCAGCTGCAATGCATCAACACACAGGGTACAACTTACGACGCACAGCCCCTTACCGCCACTGTCAACATCCCGGAAGGGGCCGTGCAGGCCATGTGGTGCGGTATAGACGTGCCGGCCGATGCTGCACCGGGCGTGTATAAAGGCGTGGCCACTATTCACCCGGAAGGCAAGCCTGCCATGCCGGTGAGGATCACACTTACCGTGACCAGCAAAACAGCGGTCAGCAGCGGGTTCAACGAACCCTGGAAACAAACCCGTCTTAAATGGCTCAACTCTACGCTGGCACAGGATAATTCCGTGATCGCGCCTTACACGCCACTGGACATGAAAGACAGCGTTATCAGCCTGCTGGGGCGCAAAGTAGGTATTCATAAAGACGGGTTCCCGGCGCAGATACAGACCTTCTTCACACCGGAAATGACCTCCCTGTCCAACCAGGCTAAAAACATATTGACAGAACCAGTACACTTCCACTTCGTCGCCGCTGATGGTAAAGACCTGAAATGGAAGAATAACGGCTGGCGGTTGACCGGCAAAGAAGCCGGCAAAATCAGCTGGAAAGCCTCCAATACCACCACCGGCCTGAAAATGGACGTACATGCGTCTCTTGAGTTCGACGGGTATATGGACTATACCGTGAAAGTGACCGCCCTCGAAGACGTAGCCCTGAAAGACATTACGCTGCATCTGCCTCTGGAGAAAACAGCGGCGAAATACATGATGGGCCTGAATCAGAAAGGAGGCGCCCGCCCGGAGAAAATAGACTGGAAGTGGGACGTACAGCATAAAAACCAGGACGGCGCCTGGCTTGGCGATGTCAACGCCGGCCTGCAGTTTACCCTCCGGGATGAACATTATGTACGGCCGCTCAATACCAATTTTTATCTGCAAAAGCCTTTGCTGTTGCCGGTTTCATGGGGTAATGGCGATAAAGGCGGTATCACCATCGGTGAGAAAGGAAAAGCGATCCTGGTAAATGCGTATAGTGGTGAACGTACCCTGCGTAAAGGGGATACGCTGTATTTTAATTTCCACCTCATCATTACCCCGTTTCACCCGATCAATACCGATTTCCAGTGGAGCACCCGTTTTTATCACAAGTACAATAACCTGGACAGCATTAAGGCTACCGGCGCTACCGTCGTTAATATCCACCATGGCAATGATATCAATCCATGGATCAACTATCCGTTCATAGAATGGAAGAAGATGAAGGATTACATTGACGAAGCCCATAGGAAAGGGCTGAAGGTGAAAATATACAATACGGTGCGCGAGTTGTCCAATCACGCATGGGAGACCTTCCCGCTGCGCAGCCTGGGCCATGAGGTGTACAGCCCCGGTAAAGGCGGTGGTTTCTCGTGGCTGCAGGAGCATGTGGACAGTGACTACATTGCGGCGTGGTTTGTGCCGGAATTTAAGGATGCGGCGATCATCAACAGTGGCATGAACCGCTGGCACAACTACTATGTGGAGGGCATGAACTGGCTGGTGCAAAATGTGGGCATCGACGGTATTTATCTCGATGACGTGGCCTTCGACCGGGTGACGATGAAGCGTATTAAAAGAACGCTTACCCAGTCAGGACATCCGGGTATCATCGATCTGCACTCTGCCAACCAATACAATAAGTCAGATGGGTTTATCAACAGCGCTATGCTCTATATGGAGCATTTCCCTTATCTGAACAGGCTTTGGTTCGGCGAGTATTTTGATTATGAAAATAACAGCCCTGATTTCTTCCTGACAGAAGTGAGCGGCATTCCTTTCGGTCTGATGGGTGAAATGCTGCAGGACGGCGGCAATCCGTGGAGAGGCATGGTATATGGCATGACCAGCCGGATGCCCTGGTCTGACAATGCCGATCCCCGGCCTATCTGGAAAGTGTGGGACGATTTTGGTATGCAGGGCGCTGAAATGATCGGTTACTGGGTGGAGAACAGCCCGGTGAAAACCAACAACGCGCAGGTGCCTGCCACAATTTACAAGAAAGGCGGGGCAGTATTGGTTTCCCTTGCCAGCTGGGCGAAAGAGAATACTACCATACAACTGAACATCGACTGGAAAGCACTGGGAATAGACCCTGCGAGGGCGGTGATCACTGCACCGGCTATACGTAATTTCCAGGACGGCCGTACGTTCGGGAAAGATACGCCTATACCGGTGGCTAAGAATAAAGGCTGGCTCCTTATTATTAAATAAGGATTCAGGAGATTTTTTGATGTACGATTTTGCGAATAAAAGTGCGAAGACCAAAGCGAATATTTATAGCCGCTTTGGTCTTCGCACTTTTATCAGGAAACAAAATCAAAAAATCAAAAAATCAAAAAATCAAAAAATCGTAAATCAAAAAATCCCTAAATGCTTAGTAGAGTTTGCCCGGGATATCGGTGCGGTAGGTTTCCACGCATTTGCGGTCCTGCAGGGTAACATACACGGTTTTGCCGTCTTTGTCGCCGAAGATGAGGTTGCTGCAGTTTTTCCCTTTGAGTGGCACCTCGCGGATCAGTTCTCCTTCAGGAGTGAATACAGCGATCACGCCTTTGCCCCAGCGGGCGATGTGCAGGTTGCCGGCTTTATCGCATTTCATGCCGTCGAGGCCGAAATCGGGGAAAGTGGTAAACAGGGTTTTGTTGGACACATTACCGTTTTTGTCCACATCATATTTCCACACTTTACGTTGGACACTTTCGTTGACGTATAATGTTTTTTCATCCGGGCTCAGTTCAATGCCGTTGGTGGTGCCCATGCCGGTTTCGAGCAGTACCGCCTTTCGGTTGGGGTCTATGCGCCATATCTGTCCGCCGTTGGTGCCCCAGGCGGGGTCTGAAGCGAAGATCTGATCTTTTTTATTGATGCAGAGGTCATTGGGCTGGTTGAACTGGCCGGAATGTACATATACATTAATTTTACGGGTTTTCATGTCTACCCGCAGCACATTATGCCCTTTGAAATCGGGGAGAAACATATCTCCTTTGCTGTTGAAGTTGACACTGTTTCCTACGCTGCTATCGGGGAGGGTGATAAAGATGTTCCCTGCGCCGGTTTTGGTGTTGATCTTGCCCACGGTACCATCTTTTTGGAAGTTGACCACGTAGAAGTTACCGGCTTTATCGAAATTAGGGCCTTCAATATTGACGGAAAACATGTTCTCGGCGGTGAGGTCACGGGCCTGATAGAGCGGGCGTTCTGTTTGCTGGGCCAACGTGGAAAGGCCATGGCAGGCCATCAGCGCCATCAGATAGAGGTGTCTTTTCATGAGCTAGAATATTTGAAGGGTTAAGTTACTCAAGAATTACCGATTTTTTAACGAGGGCAGAAAGGAGGGGGGAAGGGGTGTTGCGGGATCGGCCAACGGGACTGTCAACTTATTTCTTAATTTTGCGCCCATGATTCATGTTTCGGAGTTCAAAGACCTTGCTCAGCTTACGATTCATAAGGTAGGCAATCCCGCTAATGACGAGCCGCTTCTTTTTTCGAAGGCTCCGCTGAAGCTGGAAGATGAGACCATTGCCCAGCTGCTGGTCACCTATTTTATACAGCCGTTTGCGAATTCAGCGGAATATTTCCGCTTTTATCATGAGGCAGATTTACAATTGAATGAAATATTTCAATATTGTCGACGTATATTTACTGACGAGAATGAATTTCAGGAGCAATCTGTTAATATAGCCAAACATCTATATAAACATTCCACCCATCCCAAAGTCAAAGGTGGAGAGCTTTATATAGCCTACTTTAGCAAATGTCAGGTGGATGGAGAAGAAGTGGCGGCCATCGGTATTTTTAAATCGGAAAACCGGGATACCTATCTGAAAGTGTTTTTGTCTGATGAGAATTATCAGGTGGACTATGAAGATGGCATCAATATTAACAAACTTGACAAAGGTTGTCTGATCTTCAATACAGAAGAAGAAAACGGTTATAAGGTCAGCATAGTTGACAGCATCAGCAAACAAACAGAAGCAGTTTATTGGAAAGACGCGTTTTTACAGGTGCAGCGCCGTGAAGACAGCTACCATCAGACAGAGACTGCGGTGAATATGTGCAAGCAGTTTATTCACAACAAGCTGCCAACCGAATATGAAATGGACCGTGTAGACCAGGTAGATTTGTTAAACAAATCGGCTGTCTACTTTAAAGAAAAAGAACAGTTTCAGCTGGAAGATTTTGCACAGGAAGTATTAGGGCATCCGGACGCGATCGCTTCTTTCAAGGAGTTCAGAAATGAGTACCAGCAAACATATCAACAGGAGATCCCTGACGAATTTGAGATTTCGGCCCCGGCAGTAAAAAAACAACAGAAGGTTTTTAAGAGCATACTGAAACTGGACCGCAATTTCCATGTGTATATTCATGGTAACCGCGAGATGATTGAGCGCGGGTATGATGAAGCTACCAATCTGAACTACTATAAGCTGATGTTTGAAAGTGAGTCGTAGGCGCAGTAGACCACAGGTAGCCGTGTTGTTGAATTGGTGAAAGAGATAATCAAAAGTGTTTATTAAGTTTTTCTCATAAGCAAAAACCAATTGTTAACAAAGGCTGCCTCGTCTGGGCGGCCTTTTAGTTTTTATATATCTACTTAATTAAGCAAAAAAAAGACAACCAGTTACGGTTGTCTTTTTCTTTTATCCTTTGTTGTTATTATCGGGCTTGGGTCTGGGTTTATGCCTTGGAGGCCGACGGTCCTGTTTGGGTTGTCCGCCTTGTCCCTGCTGGGCTCCCTGATTCTGAGGCTTTGGGCCCTGTTCCTGCCGTGGTTGTTGTTCACGGCCCTGTTTGGGTTGTCCGCCTTGCTGGCCTTGTCCCTGGCGTTGCTGGTGGCCTCCGCCGCCGCGTCCTTCCTGTTTGTTTTTACGATCAGGATGGTGGCGTTCGTGGCGTTCATGGCGCTGCTGGGCAGATTTTTGTTCCTGTTTAGGCTCGTTTTTGGGATGACCGCCCTGCTTCTGCTGCTGATCGGAAGCTTTTTGCTGTTTCTGACGGTCTTTATCCTTTTGTTTGCGCTTCTGTACTGTTTTTTCCAGTGATTTAAGGCTGATCTGGCCTACCACGTCGGCAAAGCCGAGGTCGGCTTCTTTGGGTTTGGCGGTCACCACTTCCACCGCTTTCAGTTCCTCAGGTTTAACACCCTGACGGTTGAGCTGGCGGATTTCCTTTACCCTGGTAATTGTCAGCGGATACTGTTTGTTGCTGCCCTCATAGGAGTACCACATGAGGCTTTTGAAGATATCCCTTTTCTGCAGATTGGCGACACCGGAGGAAGTTTCGATGGTGTCAGCGTCTTCAGGGAATTCCTTCAGCGCGTCGAGGTAGGTATCCAGCTCGTAGTTGAGGCAGCATTTCAGGCGGCCGCATTGACCGGACAGTTTCGCCTGATTGATGGACAGGTTCTGGTACCTGGCGGCGGTAGTGTTGACGCTTTTGAAGTCAGACAGCCAGGTAGAACAGCAGAGTTCGCGGCCGCAGCTGCCGATACCACCTACTTTTCCGGCTTCCTGGCGGGCGCCTATCTGGCGCATTTCCACCTTGGCGCGGAATTCAGAGGCATAAACCTTGATCAGCTCACGGAAATCCACACGATCGTCTGCGGTGTAGAAGAAGGTGGCTTTTCGGCCATCGGCCTGTATTTCCACTTCTGCCAGTTTCATTTCGAGGCCCAGGTTACGGGCAATAGCCCTTGATTTTATCAGGGCATCTTTTTCGCGGGCCTTGTTATCGGCCATCCTTTGCAGGTCGTCGTTGCTCGAACGACGTAATACTTTTTTGATCTCGGGGGTGTCTTCAGCGCGCCTTTTCTTCATCTGAAGTTTTACCAGTTCGCCTGTCAGGCTCACCGTGCCAACATCAAAGCCGCTAACGCCTTCCACGGTCACCATCTCACCTTTGTCAAGGTGCTGTTTGGTGACATTGCGGAAGAAGTCCTTACGGCTGCCGTTGTTGAAACTTACTTCTATAATATCGAATGGTGCTAAGCTATCGCCAAGCGGAATATTGGACAGCCAGTCAAATACATTCAGTCGGTTACAACCTCCCGTACTGCATCCTCCATTACTCTTACATCCTGACGGCTTTCCCTCCACACCCGTACCACATCCGGCACAAGCCATATTAGTAATTAGTTTAAATTTTATAAATAAGCATTTCAGGTTACTCCAATCCTTTAAAATACGCTTTTCCCTTCAGAAAAACAAAAAGGACGGGAGATGACAAAGGTAAGGAAATGCTATGACAAGAGGAGAGCGGCTTTCCGGTTATTACAGAACGGGTAAAGGTTTCTTTTTGAATATATATTGTAGCTTGATAGACAATGCATGAAATAACATTTTAGCATTGGCATTTCGCTCGATATGATAATATGCATTGTCCAGCTCATCGGCAATGAGCCGGGTTTGTTCCAGATTGGCCAGTTTCGCCAGCTTACCGGCAAAATCTACTTCTTCGTCTGAAAAAGCGAGCTGGGCCTTTTCAATATACTGAAGGCGGATGGTATGTTCCAGCAGGTTGATGAAATACCGCAGGAACTGTTTCTGATTTTCACGGCCTGTTTTGGCGCTGGAGATTGCTTCGATCCATTCCTGCAGCGCCACCCGGTTGCCGGTAAACAGATAGTTGAGCCAGTTACGCAGCAGTTCATGGTAGTCGTCATCGGAATGCTGCAGCAAAAAGATAGCCTCCCGGTAATTGCCCGCCGTAATAGTGGCAACCTGTCGGGCTTTGGCAGCCGGAACTTTCGCCCTTTCCGTCAGGGCTTTTTCCATATCCTCCCGGGTCAGCGGGTTTATTTTCACCAGATGCGTACGGGACAGGATGGTAGCCAGGATCTGTTCCTGATTTTCTGCAATCAGGATAAACAGCGTATTGGCCGGTGGTTCCTCTATCAGCTTTAGCAGCCGGTTGCCCTCGTTACCGAGGTATTCCGGCATCCACATCAGCAGGATCTTATAACCGCTTTCAAAACTCTTCAGGTTCAGCTTCCGGATAATATCCTGGCACTCGTTAGCCGTAATATTCCCCTGTTTGTTTTCAGCCCCGATAAACTGCAGCCAGTCATAGGCATTGCCATATGGATTGGTAGTCACAAACTCCCGCCATTCGGAAATATAATCCGTGCTGACAGGTTTGTCACCTGGTTTTCGGGGTATCACCGGATAGGAGTAGTGAATATCGGGGTGTATATGCTGCGCCGCTTTCAGGCAGGATGAACACTGGCCGCAGGCATCGTGCGCCTGCTTGTTTTCACATACCAGGTACTGGGTGAAGGCCAGTCCCAGCGGTAAACCGCCGGCTCCTTCGGGGGCCAGTAATATCATCGCATGACTGAGGCGGTTCTGTTGTATGGATTGTATCAGCTGCTGTTGTGCCGCTGCCTGTCCTATGATCTCCGAAAAAAGCATGGACGCAAGATACTGAAAAGGGGCTAATCACCGGTTAGGGTAATGTCACATAACAAGCATTCTGGAACGTGCCGGAGCCGGTAACCTTATGGTTGTCCGCCTCAAAATAAAAAGTGCCGCTTACTTTTTTCAGTTTGGTATTGATAAAAGTAATGGTGATACTGGAGGTGTCGGTACGCAGGTAGTCAAAGTCTGCAGAGTTATTGATGGCTGCAACCACCAGGCCACCCTGCAACCGGCGGGCTTTGGAGTATACGTATGTTTTCAGCTTCAGGCTGTCGTTGCCGATGGCAGGGTCGCCGTAAGGGCCGTCCATCAGGTTCAACACGAGCTTAAAGCTGTCATTGACCGCCTCGATGCTCAGGAACTTAACGCCGCCGCTGTCCAGCTGTTGCCGGAACAAGGTGCTGGTGGAAAGGTTCATGGAACGGGTGGTGTTCTGAACAGTGCCAGTCATCGTCATTTCGGGGCATGAAAGAATTGGTGTGTCTATGTTGCGCTGGCAGGCGGCCATGCACAACATTACCACCGTAGAAACCAGGACTACGGTTTTTTTGCGGTGTACGGAATGTTGGTTTTTCATCTGTATTATGTATCCACTTGTTGTAATGTTCTCAGGCACGCTAACGTATAGGTATATACGCAGGCGTGTGGCATTTTATTACACTAAGTTGGCAAAAGGCAGGGAGGTAATGCTATTTTTCAATGGCAGCAATTACTTCCGGTGCATCCGGTTGTGTTTTGGGTGAAAACACAGCAATGAGATTCCCTTTTTCATCCAGTAAGTATTTCTGGAAATTCCACTTAACGTCTGCCGGCTCCAGGTGTTTGGCTTTGCTTTCTTCCAGCAACCATTTATACAGCGGGTGGATATTATCCCCTTTTACTGATATTTTGGCGGCCATGGGAAAGGTGACAGCATATTCTTTGGTGCAGAAGGACTTGATTTCTGCGTTAGTGCCAGGCTCCTGTGAGCCGAAATTATTCGCCGGGAAACCCACGATGACGAGCTTATCCTGGTATTTCTGATATATTTTCTCCAAACCTGCATATTGTGGGGTATTGCCACAAAGGGAGGCAGTGTTGACAATCATTATTTTTTTACCCTTAAAACGGGAGAAATCAATTTTGCCCCCGTCAACTGCATCTACTTTAAACTCGTAGATACGCGGACCTACAAATAACAGAAGGACCCAAAGTATGGCCAGTCTCAACATAAATAATATTTTTAGAGGGAATGATCGGTGGTAGTAAAGTCAGCGTGTAACGGACTTTACGGTGTAAAGATACGCATCCGCAGGAACAAAAAGAATTAACTTTTTGTTAGCCCGAAGTCCAGGCCAGGCAACAGATGCTGACGGTTGCGCCGGCCTCTGCCAAGGCCTGTCCGGCGGCTTCTGTGGTGGCGCCGGTAGTAATAACATCATCTATCAGCAGTACATGCCTGCCCGTTAGTAGCGCAGGGTTGGCCTTAAAAACCGTTTTCACATTTTCCCAACGGCTGGTCCTGCTTTTCCTGGTTTGCGTACCGGTGTATTGGACCCGTTGCAGCGCATGGGGAAGCACCGGTTTGTCCATAACGGCACCAATGCCTTCGGCCAGCAACGCTGCCTGGTTGTAGCCCCGTTCCTTCTCTTTCCGGGGAAAGAGCGGTACCGGCACCAGGCAGTCGGCAGCCATCGCCAGATGGCCCGACCGTAATATATAGCCCGCCTGTTTTCCCAGCCAGCCGGCAATGTCTTTTCGCTGATGATATTTGAACTGGTGGACCAGCTGCTGCAATCCCGATTGCTGACTGTAATAATAAATGGCCACGGCATGGGCCACCGGAAGGCGTCCGCGGAAAATATCCGCTACCGGGTTGTCTGCATAGTGGTGAAAGCCTGTCAGTGGAAGGCTGTCGTGGCAATGCAGACACAACAGGTCGCCGGCAGCAGGCAGTTCCGTTCCGCAGATTTCACAGCAGTGCGGATAAAACAATTGTACCAACGGAGATAACAAACGGGTAAACATCGGGTTAGTATGAGGTGTATCAGAATAATTGTTGATATACTTCTTCCACTCTTCCTACCGGCACCACTTCTATATTGAATTTGCTGAGATCTATTCCTTTTTTATTATAACGGGAGATAAATATTTTATGAAAGCCGAGTTTTTCCGCTTCTGCAATACGTTGTTCGATACGGTTGACAGCCCTGATTTCGCCACTCAGGCCTACTTCTCCGGCGAAGCATATTTTATTGGCGATGGCGTTGTCTTCATAAGAGGAGAGCAGCGCGCAGAGTACGGCGAGGTCAATGGCCGGGTCTTCCACACGAATGCCGCCGGCGATGTTAAGGAAAACGTCTTTCACGCCAAAGTGGAAGCCGCCGCGTTTTTCCAGTACGGCCAGCAGCAGTTGCAGGCGGCGCAGGTCGAAGCCGGTGGCGGTACGTTGCGGCGTGCCGTAAACAGATTGGGTGACGAGCGCCTGCACTTCCACCAGCAGCGGACGAAGCCCCTCCATGGTAGCGGCGATAGCGACACCACTCAATAGGTCGTCCCGTTGGGAGATCAGTATTTCAGAAGGGTTGGTCACCTGCCGGAGACCGGTGCCGGTCATCTCATAAATGCCCAGTTCAGCAGTAGAGCCGAACCTGTTTTTGATGGTGCGCAGTATGCGATAGGCATAGTGCTGATCGCCTTCGAACTGCAGTACAGTGTCCACCATGTGTTCCAGTACTTTGGGGCCTGCAATGGAACCGTCTTTGGTGATGTGACCGATAAGGAAGACGGGGGTGTTGCTTTCTTTGGCGAAGCGTTGTAATTCCGCAGTGGTCTCCCTGATTTGTGACACGCTGCCAGGTGCCGATTCTATCAGCGGTGTATGTAGTGTCTGAATGGAATCTACGATCACCAGTTGCGGCTGTAGTTTTTTTATTTCAGCGAAGATGGTTTGCGTAGATGTTTCTGTGAGCAGATAAAACTGATCGTTGGTATTCTTGATGCGATCGGCCCGCATTTTTATTTGTTGTTCGCTTTCTTCGCCGCTGATATAAAGTGTTTTTATTTGTTTCAGCTGCAGGGCATTTTGCAGGAAGAGCGTGGATTTGCCGATGCCGGGTTCTCCGCCTACAAGTACAAGTGAGCCGGCAACGATACCGCCGCCGAGTACACGATTCAGTTCATTGTCGGGCGTCAATAACCTCTTCTCCTCGTTGGTAACTACTTCAGAGAGATTGACTATTTTCTGGGTGCGGCCGTTGCCGCCGTCGTTGTTTTTCCAGTCGTGCTGTTTGCCGGGAATATCTTTCTGCACTCTTTCTTCAACGAAGGTGTTCCATTGTCCGCAACTCGGACATTTACCATTCCATTTTGCAGATTCGTATCCGCATTGCTGGCAAAAAAAAGCGGTTCTTATTTTACTCATAATATTTTTGAAACAGGATGTTACAAAGTAAGTGGTTTTGTAAAAAAACGGGGGTGAAATGTTAACGTGAAAGGCTAAAAAAGGGGGGTATCGGGTACTTAAAAGAGAAAAGAGCCAAACGGAAGATTCCGTTGACTCTTTCTACTTACTAACCCATTAAATTCAGGTCTAAATTACAAAATGGCTTCAGAATAAAAAAGTTTATTTGATTGATGTGAATAACTTTTGATTGATTTTCGTAATGTAAGAAAGTGGCTGCCAACGCCTGTTTCAGGCCATAAATTGTCCAATATTACTTTCATTGGCAACTCGTAAAATGTTGATAAATAGGATTGATGTTGAGGATTTTTGCATATGAAAAAATTAACATAAGATGAGCGGTGAGTTCTGCCAAACCGGCCGTTTTTTCAGGTAAATTTCTTAAAAAAAGACAAAATGACAGTGTTAAATTTCTGTATGAAAGGTCACAGGCGAGGTTGGCAGGAAAACTCTTAAATAAAACTTAAAACGGGGTATCTGGATAGAAATTTGTGCGTACAGCACCATCAAATGTATAAGTATGACACCAGGAATCATGTTTGTTTCGCTGATTTTTGTGGGGATCAGCTTTCTTGTCAGTTATGTATTAAAGAGTAAGTTCCGGGCCTACGCTGAGATACCAACCTCATCCGGACTTACAGGCAAGCAGATCGCGGAGAAAATGTTGAGGGACAATAACATTTACGATGTCCAGGTACTGTCGGTAGACGGATTTTTATCGGATCACTATAATCCGGCCAATAAGACGGTCAACCTGAGTCCTGACGTATATGCCGGGGCCAATGTGGCGGCAGCGTCCGTGGCGGCGCATGAATGCGGGCACGCGGTACAGCATGCGGCGGCTTATCCCTGGCTGGGCCTGCGTTCCCGGTTGGTGCCGGCAGTGCAGTTCAGCGCCTCGCTGGTACAATGGGTATTGCTGGGCGGCATCCTGCTGATTAATGTATTTCCCCAGTTGTTGCTGGCGGGTATTGTCCTTTTCGGGATTACTACCGTGTTTTCGCTGATTACGCTCCCTGTGGAATTTGACGCTTCCCGCCGTGCGCTGGCATGGCTGGACCGTAGCCAGGTAATGCGTCCGCAGGAGCATGACAAGGCTAAAAATGCCCTTTGGTGGGCGGCTATGACCTATGTGGTAGCGGCGCTGGCCTCCCTGGCCACCCTCTTCCAGTATATACTACTATATATGGGCGCCCGCGACCGGCGATAACCGTACTGAGCTGAAAATTAGGAGGGCTTTCCGGATGGGAAGCCTTTTTTGGTAGCTTTCTACCTCTGTGTGGCAGTACTTTCCTGGCGGTGCCACCGTGGCAGTGCTATCCTTGCAGTACCACCCTGCCAGTATCCTCCCTGGCGGTGCCGCCGATACCATCGCCGGAATCTCCCAGCCCTCCTGCCACCGATACCACCGCCGGCTTCGCCGGTGAGTATTATCTTTTTATAATATAGAAACAAAACATCTGCATAAGCATTTAAAAAACAGCTGGTAGTTCAAAAACGGGGAGAAGTGGCGCCGGGAAAGCCCCCGGAGGCTGTGGTCGCTGTAGTGTCCCGCGGGGCGTCGTTTTTTATTGTGTTAATAACTTTTATTCAAATTTTTTATTGAAAATCAATCAATTGCAAAGGTGTCTTTCAAAAAATAACCTAAAATGTATGGTTATTCAGAATAGTGAATGTACCTTTGCACTCCCCGTTACAGGGGGAATTGTTTACAAGACGTAATTTTTATCGTATACAACAATGAACACATTAAGCTTTAAAACTAAATCGGCTAACGACGCTTACGTAAAGCGTGACTGGCATATAGTAGACGCTACTAACCTGACTCTGGGAAGAGTATGTGCGAAAATGGCAGCGATCCTGAGAGGTAAGAACAAGCCTTACTATACGCCTCATACTGATTGTGGTGATTATATCATCGTGATCAATGCGGAAAAAATTGCTTTGACCGGCAATAAAATGGCGGAAAAAGAATACATGCACTACACTGGTTACCCAGGTGGTCAGAGAGTTGAACTGGCTAAGGACCTGATCCGTCGCCGTCCTGAGGTGATGATTGAGAAGGCAATCAAAGGTATGCTGCCTAAGAACCGTCTCGGTCGTAAAATGTACAAAAAACTGTTTGTATACGCAGGTGCAGAGCATCCTCATGCAGCGCAGAAACCAAAACCATTAACTTTCTAATTTTTCTCTGATACATGGAAAAGCAAAAAAATACAATAGGTCGTCGTAAGGAAGCTGTTGCCCGTGTGTATATCAACAAGGGTACCGGTAACATTACCGTAAACGACAAGGATTATAAAAACTACTTTTCTCTGATCTACCTGCAGAACCAGGTGGAACTGCCCTTCAAAACTATCGACGCGCTGGATAAATTTGACGTGAAGATCAATGCACAGGGTGGTGGTATCAAAGGACAGGCAGAAGCGATTAAACTGGGTATTGCACGTGCACTGTGCGAAGTGAACATCGAGTTCCGTCCTGCACTGAAAGCAGCCGGTCTGCTGAAACGTGATCCGAGAAGCGTAGAACGTAAGAAACCAGGTAAAGCGAAAGCAAGAAGAAGCTTCCAGTTCTCTAAACGCTAATTTTGAGTACTTAGCAATTATCGCTAAACATTATTTGATCCTTTTAATTGAGCAATATAAACATGGAAAATAATACCTCATTGCAGCAGCAGTTACTGGAGGCAGGTGTTCACTTCGGTCACCTGAAGAAGAAATGGAATCCTAAGATGCTGCCTTATATTTTCGCAGAAAAGAAAGGTATTCATATCATCGATCTGAACAAAACCGTAGAAGGTTTACAGGAAGCAGCTGCTGCCCTGAAATCCATCGCTAAAAGCGGTAAAAAGATCATGTTCGTTGCTACTAAAAAGCAAGCGAAAGAAATCGTAGCAGATGCTGCGCGTAACATCAACATGCCTTACGTTACTGAAAGGTGGTTAGGTGGTATGCTCACCAACTTCTCTACCATCCGTAAGAGCGTGAAGAAAATGCAGAGCATTGAAAAAATGCTGCAGGACGGAACTTTCGACAACATCACCAAAAAAGAACGTCTGACTTTAAGCCGTGATAAAGAGAAAATGGAAAAAGTGCTGGGCGGTATCGCTCAACTGGCACGTGTTCCGGCCGCTCTGTTCATGGTAGACATCAGCCACGAACATATTGCACTGGCAGAAGCTAAACGCCTGGGCATCGTTACTTTCGGTATGGTGGATACCAACTCCGATCCGAGCAAAGTTGACTTCGCTATCCCTGCGAACGACGATGCTACCAAATCCATCGCTATCATCACCAGCTACATCTGCGCAGCAATCGCAGAAGGTCTGTCTGAAAGAGCTACTGAAAAATCTGAAGAAGTAGAAGAGGAAGAAGAAGCAGAAGATAAAGCACGCAGATTTGACGTAGAAGGTGGCGAAGACCGCGAAAGAGGTCGTAAACCAGGCAGCAACAGCGGCGGTGGTCGTGGCCAGGGCGCAGGTGCTAACCGTGGCGGTGGCCAGGGTGGTAACCGCGGCGGTCAGGGCGGCGGTAATCGCGGCGGTGGCAACCGTGGCGGTGGCCAGGGTGGCGGACAACGTCGTCCTTCCAACGCTGGTGGCGGCGGTCCGAGAAAACCAGCCGGTAAATAATATCATCTTCTGATTTTGATATTTAATTATTTGGTTATTTAAAATGCAGCGAAGATTACCTTCGCTGCATTTTAAATAACCAAATGACCAAATAATAAAATAAAAAAATAAACTCTCATGGCAACAATTACAGCAGCTGATGTAAACAAACTGCGTCAGCAAACTGGTGCGGGTATGATGGATTGCAGAAAAGCACTCGTGGAAAGTGATGGCGATTTCGAAAAAGCAGTAGACTACCTGCGTAAGAAAGGTCAGAAAGTAGCTGCACTGCGTTCCGACCGCGAAACTAAAGAAGGTGTTATCATCGCTAAAGTTGCTGCTGATGGTAAATCCGGCGTTATCGTAGGTCTCGGTTGCGAAACCGACTTCGTGGCTAAAAACGAAGACTTCGTGAAATTCGCACAGGCTATCGTTGACCTGGCCCTGGCCAAAGGTATCAAAACCATCGACGAACTGAATGCTGCTGAGCTGGACGGTGTAACCGTTGCCGACAAGGTAAACGACCAGGTAGCTAAAATCGGCGAAAAAATCAGCCTGAATAAATTCGAATTCGTGGAAGCCGGTGGTGTAACTGCCTACATCCACGGTAACTACCGTATGGGCGTTCTCGTTGCTTTCTCTAAACCTGTTTCTGAAGAAGTAGGTAAAGACGTGGCCATGCAGATCGCTGCCATGAACCCGATCGCAGTAGACGCTGACAGCGTTCCTGCTGACGTTATCGCCCGCGAAAAAGAAATCGCTGTTGAACAGGTGAAAGCTGAAGGCAAACCTGCTGAAATGGCCGAAAAAATCGCTGTCGGTAAAGTGAACAAATTCTTCAAAGAAAGCACCCTGCTGGCTCAGGCTTTCGTGAAAGACAACAACAAATCCGTTGCAGATTACCTGAAATCTGTAGACGCTGATCTGAAAGTATCCGGCTTTAAGCGAATCGCTTTAGGTTAATACCAGCATATTAGAAAAAAGGAGAGAATTTTGGTTCTCTCCTTTTTTTTGCGCACTGCAAAATCAGTCGCCCGCAATCGCCTGCTTACAACAAAATCATCCGGCATTTTGCTTTCACTTGCAGGTTTTTGCTTTTAAATTGTATCTTAGGATACCGTAATTACATTAGCAAATCACAATCTTACAATATTTTATAGCGTCATGTTGCCAAAGTATAAGCGTATTTTGCTCAAATTGAGCGGTGAGGCCCTTATGGGGGATGCAAATTATGGTATTGATCATAAGGTAATTACCCAGTATGCCTACGATATCAAAGCTGTTACCGACCTTGGAGTTCAGGTAGCCATCGTGATCGGCGGCGGTAATATCTACCGTGGAATGAATGAAGCCGAAACCGGCATTGAGAGAGCCCAGGGAGACTATATGGGCATGCTGGCCACCGTGATCAATGGAATGGCCCTGCAGAGCGGACTGGAGAAAATAGGACTCTATACCCGCCTCCAATCAGCTATTAAAATGGAACAAATCGCAGAACCTTACATCCGCCGCCGCGCCATCCGCCACGTGGAAAAAGGTCGCGTGGTTATATTCGGAGCCGGCACCGGTAACCCGTACTTTACGACCGATACCGCCGCTTCCCTCCGTGCTATCGAAATCCAGGCAGACGTCATCCTCAAAGGAACCCGCGTAGACGGTATCTATACCGCCGACCCGGAAAAAGACAGCACCGCCACCCGGTTCGAAACTATCACCTTCTCTGAGGTATACCAGAAATCACTCAACGTCATGGACATGACAGCCTTTACCCTCTGTCAGGAAAATAAACTGCCGATCATCGTGTTTGACATGAACAAACCAGGAAACCTCCTGAACGTGATCATGGGCAAAAATGTGGGTACCCTGGTAAAGGACTAACCCCGGATTTAGGGATTTTTTGATTTGCGATTTTTAAATTCAGCGAATAAAAAGCGAAGACCAAAGGCGACTACTGTTCGCTTTGGTCTTCGCTTTTATCAATATACGAAATCAAAAAATCGCAAATCAAAAAATCCCTAAATCCCTAAATCCCTAAATCATTTCATGATGCTTTTCAGCTCCGTAAACGGAAGAAACAACGTCACCTGCCCCAGGGCATAAGGCCCGATCTCATAAGGCACATAACTGAACGCTACGCCTTTATGGGTAACAATAAAATTGTTATTGGGCACGATCGTCTTCACCAACAGGCTCTGGTCCAGCGACTCGTCCTCGTCAATATGGAACTTCTTCCGGAACGCCTTGTCCAGCAAAGGAGATAAAACTTCTTTATAGCCGGGTTTGAAAAAGCCGTCAGGCGTTATCTCCTTATGACCGGCCAGGTCCAGCGTCTGATAGAACGCCCCGGAATTGCCATGGGCGCCGCCGGTAAAATCATAGGCATATTTTTCTATCACCAGCAGTGGCCACGTATTGTAAACCACCTTCATGTCACTCTCGGTGGTCCAGTTCCAGGAGGCTGACTGGCCATCGGCCATGTCACTGCTGTCTGCATCCCTGGCAGCGATACGATAACTGGTCACAAAAGAATCAATGGCCCTTTTCACAAACCGCTCCGGATCTGTCACCCTGTTGTCGCCGGTGATCGCTTTCCGCAGAAAAGCCGCCGTGGCAGAATCCGTTGCCGGGTCCGGCCAAAGGATGCTGTTGGATGCAATGCCCAGCGGAGAACCGGTGAAAGAAGGCAACAATTGCACAGAGTCAGCAGCGTAATATACTTTCAACGCCTGCGCCTTTCGCAGGTCGGTACGCAGTTCAAAATGATAGGAGGTGCTGTCGCCATGCCATACCCCTTTGAAAATACCGTCATCACTCAGCGTGCCCCCAAAAAAACGTTCTTCCTCCCGGTTGCCGTTGTCTTCATAAATCTTGACCTGATCAGCTTCCTGGCTGCCCCAGATGCTGATCGGCTGACCGGTACTGTCATCGTAATAATAGCCGCGAAACAGATTGGGCGCCGTTTTCAGCAATTCCATGGTGATCTGCCTGTTACCCACTGCGCCTTTTAATTGCGTATAATAATAGGGGGTACTCAACAGGGGAACCACCATACTGGCCGTATCTTGCCGGTCCTTTTCCTGGTTACCGCTGTGACAGGCCGGCAACAGACCACCAGCCAACGCGAGTAATAGAAGCACTCTTTTCATACTATGATTTATATCAGGTCTCCCAAAATTACTATTATCCTTCCATACCTTTGTTTACAGGTTTAAACCAATTAAACATTTACGATCATGTTAAACCAGAAAGTAGCAGACCTGCGGAAAGACTATAGGCTGGCTTCGCTCGACGAACAGGATGTAGCTCCGTCACCTTTGCAGCAGTTCGGGAAATGGTGGAACGACGCCACTTCCAGCGAAATAGACGAGCCCAACGCCATGACGCTGGCCACCAGCACGCCGGATGGACGGCCCTCTGCCAGAATTGTGTTGCTGAAGAGTTTTGATGAAGAAGGATTCATGTTTTTTACCAACTATGAAAGCCGTAAAGGGCATGAACTGGCCCGGAACCCCTATGTGACACTATTGTTTTTCTGGCGTGAGCTGGAACGCCAGATCAGGATAGAAGGGATCGTGTCCAGGGCAGGGGAAAACGTGAGCAATGAATACTATAACAGCCGTCCGCTGGGCAGCAGGATAGGCGCCATTGCATCACCCCAGAGCCAGGTAATACCGAACCGTCATTTTCTGGAAGAAAAAGTGAACGAGATAGCTGTAAAATATGAAAAGGAAACGCCGCAAAGGCCGGAATATTGGGGTGGTTATATCGTGAAACCCTTAGCCATGGAGTTTTGGCAGGGTAGGAGCAGCCGCTTGCACGACCGTATTCTGTATACACATACCACCGGTGGCAGCTGGAAAATAGAAAGGCTGGCACCCTGAGCCATGTATAGATTTTCTGATTTACGGATTTTTTGATTTGGGGAATTCCTGTCGTTGATACACGAAATCAGGAAATCCCTACATCAAAAAATCCGTAAATATTTATGCTTTTTTCTCAGCTTTAGGAGCAGCTGCAGCAGCGGCTTTCCTTGTTCTTGCTGGTCTTGTTTTACCGAAAGATTTGTTGAAGATCTTACCTCTTTTGGTTTTTACATCTCCTCTACCCATAACGAATAATTTGAAGTTTGTTGTTTTTATTAAAAGGATGTTATCAGGCTGCAAATTACGCTAAATCGCGGAAATAGCATACAGTCGGACTTCTATATAAAAAAAAAGCAAGAAACATGATTGTTCCTTGCTTGAATAAGTTGTGCTAACTGATTAGAGCTTGTCGGATAAAGCTTTACCAGCTTTGAACTTAGCAACTTTCTTAGCTTTGATCTTGATGATCTGGCCAGTCTGCGGGTTTCTACCGTTACGTGCAGCACGTTTAGAAACAGAGAAAGTACCGAAACCTACCAGCGTTACTTTACCACCTTTTTTCAGGGTATCAGCAACAGCTTTAGTGAAAGAGTCCAGCGCTTCGTTAGCTTGGGTTTTAGTGATTCCTGCGTCTTTAGCAAGTTTGTCGATTAATTCGGCTTTGTTCATAGTTAGTAAGATTTAACTAGTGAAAAAATGTTTGATGTGAGCAAATATAGCGCGTTTTATCAGATTACCAAATTTTTCACAATTTTTTTATGGAAATTTTTATCGGCTGAAAAAGCCTGCTGGTAACGGTTACAGCTGATTGGGGGGGTGCCTGCTAAAGACATGAACTTTAGCAGGCTCTCTTAAAACGTTGTTCCATAGCGGGTTTCCGGGCTTTTAGGTTGTAAAAGAGGGTGTTTTCCAAGTATTGTACCAAAGTCCGGAGGCCTTGAAAATAGTGAATTTCCTGTGGATAAGTTTAATTGTTAAGCATGGTTCAGATGACCTCCATAACGGTATGAAAGGCCACAAAACGATCGCCAAACAGGTCGTAACCCCTTTGCCGGAGCGTATTTGCCTGTACGGCCTGATAGGTCTGATAGTGCTCCTGGCTGGTGGCAAAGAACTGTATCACATAGGTAGGCCCTTCCGTGTCATCCTGCTCCAGTAGCCGGCACATACGGTAGTCGGTAAAAAGACCGGTGCTCAATATGGCGGGAATGTGCTCTTCCCTCATCCACTGTAACCAGGTGGAATGCACATCTGTGGCCACTTTGGCCGTTACGTTGTATATGATCATAAGTTGCGTGCGGATATAAAAACCACATGTACGGATACCGTAGAACCGCCTATAAAGACAGCTCCAGGAACACCGGGCAATGGTCTGAATGTTTCACTTGCTGGTAGATGGTGGCGTGCTTCAGCTTTTCCTTTAAGGGAGTGGTCACATTGATATAGTCAATACGCCAGCCTTTGTTATTATTGCGGGCATTGGCGCGAAAGCTCCACCAGCTGTACTGGTGCGGGTCCGGGTTAAAATGCCGGAAACTGTCTACAAAGCCGCTTTCGAAGAACCGGTCCATCCAGGCTCTTTCTTCCGGCAGGAACCCGGTGGAATTCTTATTGCTGACGGGATCATGGATATCAATCGCCTTGTGGCAGATGTTGTAATCACCGCACAGCACCACGTTGGGCCGGGTTTGTACCAGTTCGCCAAGATGAGCGAAAAGCTCTTCCAGCCACTGGTATTTATAGGTCTGACGGAGGTCTCCGCTGGTACCGGAAGGGAAGTAGGTGTTGATCAGTGTCAACTCGCCAAAATCCAGGCGGATAAAGCGGCCCTCTTCATCGCTTTGCGTGTGCCCGCTGCCGTAATGCACCTTGTCGGGTGTAATACGCGTCAGTACGGCCACGCCGCTGTATCCTTTCTTCTGCGCGGGGAACCAGTAATGTTCGTAACCCAGCGCCTCAAATTGTTTGAAGTCCACATTATCCTGGTGGGCTTTGATCTCCTGCAGACAGATCACGTCTGCAGGATCAGTTTGCAGCCACTCGGTGAAACCTTTGGTCATAGCGGAACGGAGGCCGTTCACATTGTACGATATGATTCTCATGTGTTGGATTAAATGTCGTATTCCAGGTTGGGCCGGAGCCATTTTTCGGCTTCTTCTACTGTCCAGCCTTTACGGGCTGCGTAATCTGCCACCTGGTCTTTTTCTATTTTACCGAGACCGAAATACCGGGCGTCCGGGTTGGCGAAATACCAGCCGCTTACGCTGGCGGCAGGGTACATGGCCAGCGATTCTGTCAGCGTGATACCGGTGTTCTCTGTAGCATTCAGGAGGTCAAACAGCTTGTATTTCTCTGTATGATCCGGACAGGCAGGGTAGCCGGGCGCCGGGCGTATACCCATGTATTCTTCCCGGATAAGCGCCTCGTTGCTGAGGTGCTCTTCGCTGGCATAGCCCCAGAACTCTTTGCGCACGCGTTCATGCATCAGTTCGGTGAATGCTTCTGCCAGCCTGTCTGCCAGGGCTTTCAGCATAATGCTGTTATAGTCGTCATGCTCCGCCTTGAATTTCTCCAGCCACTGTTCGATGCCGATGCCGGCAGTAATGGCAAACCCGCCGATATAGTCGGTTTTGCCGGTGGCAGCAGGGGCAATATAATCCGCAAGGGACTGGTTGGGTTGTCCGGGTGCTTTTTTGATCTGCTGGCGCAGGAATTCCAGCGTCACCGGCGCAATATCAGCTTGTTCGGGTGTCACCTGTATGCTGTCGGCAGCGGTGGCATTGGCCGGGAAAAGGCCGATAACGGCTTTGGCGCCCAGCCATTTCTCGCGGATGACTTTCGCCAGCAGTTCCTGCGCATCGTTGTACAGGCGGGTGGCTTCTGTTCCTACCACTTCATCTGTCAGGATCTGCGGGAATTTGCCGTGCAGTTCCCAGGCGATGAAGAAGGGTTGCCAGTCAATATATTGCGCGATCTCGGCGAGATCGTAGTCTTCAAAGACCTTTACGCCGGTGAACTTTGGCTTTACCGGGGTAAAGGCGTCCCAGTTGATCGCTGTTTTATTTTCCTGGGCAGTGGCAAAAGGAAGGTATTGTTTAACCGGTTTCTTATTCCTGAAGGACTCGTTCAGTTTCTCGTATTCCGTTTTCACAGAGGCCAGGAAGTCCTTTTTCAGCGCTTTGTTGAGCAGACTGCCGGTAACGGTCACGCTGCGGGAGGCATCCAGTACGTGTACTACGCCGTGGGCGTATTCCTGTGCGATTTTCACCGCTGTATGGGTACGGGAGGTGGTGGCGCCGCCGATGATCAGCGGAATATCGAACTCCTGGCGCCGTAGTTCGCGGGCTACGTGCACCATTTCATCCAGGCTGGGGGTGATCAGGCCGCTGAGGCCGATGATGTCCACATTTTCCTGGCGGGCGGTCTGCAGTATTTTCTCAGCAGGCACCATCACGCCGAGGTCGATGATTTCATATCCGTTACAGGCCAGTACTACACCTACAATGTTTTTGCCGATATCGTGCACGTCGCCTTTCACGGTGGCCAGCAGGATTTTTCCGGCAGATTTTATCTCTCCGCCGTGAAGTGCCTGGTTGCGCAGTTTTTCTTCTTCTATATAAGGAGTAAGGATGGCTACCGATTTTTTCATCACGCGGGCGCTTTTCACCACCTGCGGAAGGAACATCTTACCGCTGCCAAACAGGTCACCGACGATGTTCATGCCGTCCATCAGCGGCCCTTCGATGACGTCGAGCGGACGGGCATATTTCTGGCGGGCTTCTTCGGTGTCGGCGTCAATATAATCGGTGATGCCGTTTACCAGTGCGTGGCTGAGTCTTTCTTCCACAGTGCCCTGGCGCCAGGTTTCATCCTTTTCCACCACTTTGCCTTTGGCTTTTACCGTTTCGGCAAACTGTATCAGGCGTTCGGTAGCGTCGTCACGGCGGTTTAGTATGGCGTCCTCACAGAGCTCGCGGAGCTGTGGTTCGATATCGTCATATATCTGCAGCATACCGGCGTTGACGATGCCCATGTCCATCCCTGCCTTGATGGCGTGGAACAGGAATACGGAGTGCATGGCTTCGCGCACGGTTTCATTACCACGGAAAGAGAAAGACACGTTGCTGACACCACCGCTTATTTTAGCCAGTGGCATCAGTTCTTTGATCCTGCGGGTGGCGTTGATGAATTCCACCGCATAGTTATTGTGCTCTTCTATACCGGTAGCGATAGCGAAGATATTGGGGTCGAAGATGATGTCCTGCGGGTCATACCCTACTTTTTCCGTCAGGATCTTATAGGCGCGGTGACTGAAGGACACCCGTTTTTCTTCGGTGTCGGCCTGGCCATGCTCGTCAAACGCCATGACTACTACCGCAGCGCCGAAGCTTTTGCAGATATGGGCCTGTTCTATGAATTTGGCTTCCCCTTCCTTAAGGCTGATAGAGTTCACCACGCATTTGCCCTGTACGCATTTCAGACCGGCTTCAATAACACTGAATTTACTGGAGTCGATCATGATGGGGATACGGGAGATGTCCGGTTCGGCCGCCAGCAGTTTCAGGAAGGTAGACATGGCCTGTTCCCCGTCGAGCAGGGCGTCATCCATGTTCACGTCCAGGATCTGGGCGCCGTTTTCCACCTGCTGCCGGGCTACGGACAAGGCTTCTTCATATTGGCCTTCCCGTATGAGGCGGGCGAATTTTTTGGAACCGGTAACGTTGGTACGTTCACCGACGTTGATAAAGTTGGTTTCAGGCCTTACCACCAGTGGTTCAAGGCCGCTCAGCCGCATAAACGGCCGGATTACCCGTTGCGGGGCAGTTTCCGGTTCCATCGCTATCGTTTCGTTGCTTGTATGGGAATGTATGCTTGCGCTCATGATTGCTTTTGTGTTTAGGATTATGCCAGGGTGTCTACCAGCTCCGGTTTCCGGCGTGGTGCAATGGTTTTTACATGCTGTGCAATATGGCGGATATGGTCTGGCGTGGTGCCGCAGCAGCCGCCCACAATATTCACAAAGCCTGAACTGGCAAAATCTTCAATGATACAGGCGGTATCTTCCGGCTCCTCATCGTATTCTCCGAATGCGTTGGGCAGGCCTGCGTTCGGGTAACAGCTGACATAGCAGCTGGCGATATTGGACAGCTCTTCCACATAAGGGCGCATCTGCTGACCGCCAAGGGCGCAGTTGAGTCCTACAGAGAAGGGGTTGGCATGCATCACGGAAATGTAGAAAGCTTCCAGGGTCTGACCGCTCAGCGTCCGGCCGGATGCATCCGTAATGGTCCCGGAGATCATCACCGGCAGCTCCGGCTTGCCGGATTCACGGAAGTACTTTTTGATGGCATAAATGGCCGCCTTACAGTTGAGCGTATCGAAAATCGTTTCAATCAGCAGGATGTCCACGCCGCCGTCTGAAAGGCCTTTTATCTGCTCTTCATAAGCTTCGGCCACTTCATCGAAGGACACGGAGCGGTACCCGGGATTGTTTACGTCCGGGGAGAGCGACAGGGTTTTATTCAGCGGTCCGATGGCGCCTGCCACAAAGCGGGGCCTGTCCGGGTTTTTGGCGGTGTACTCCGCAGCCGCTTTCTTCGCGAGCCGGGCCGCAGCCACGTTCAACTCGTAAGCCAGTGCCTGCATGTCATAGTCGGCCATTGCAATGGAAGTACTGCTGAAAGTATTGGTCTCGATAATATCGGCGCCCGCTTCCAGGTATTCCTTATGAATGGCTTCTATGATCTGTGGCTGGGTGAGGTTGAGCAGGTCATTATTGCCTTTGAGGTCCATATGGTAGTTGGCAAAACGGGTACCTCTGTAATCAGCTTCCTGGAGTTTGTATCGCTGGATCATGGTGCCCATGGCACCGTCAATGATGAGCACACGCTCATTAGCGCAGTCTTGTAAAGATTTCATGGTTTTCTTTGCTGTTTATTAGTTGCTGTTAAAATCCAACAGGGTCGAACAATAAACAAATCCACCCCGTAATATCTTGTAAAGATACGCTATTTTAATATCTAAAAACAGCTTATTTGCCTGTCCCGTACTGTATGGGACGGCCTTTCTTCCGAAGTTAATATTAACAGTATTTTGTATAGATTTTGTCTATATTGATATTTTTATTTGGTAGAAGTCTATAAAGTCTACTATATTTGTAGGGTAATAGAAAACACCATGCAACAACAAAAGCTGAACATACTGTTGAACCCGGCGGTAGCCCCCCACCAGTCCTATGCCTGCTGTCCTTCGGGACGCTGTTGCTGTTAAAACGGCACCTGGTTTCTCATTGAATTCTTCCCGGTTTTTATTACAACAAAAAGCATTTGTCATGACAATAGCAGAACATATCCATGCGCTCAGGGAACACCTGGCAGGCCTTGGCCTGCAACCGGTTCCGGAGATGAATGATGGAAGTGAGCCAGCGGTTTTTAAGGTATGTTTTCTTAATAAATATGAAATGCAGCGCTGGAAAGAGCTGCGCGAACAGGAATCAAAAACCAATCATACCATATTTCAGGGTACGCCTGAAAAAGACGTACACTGATCTTTTTCATAACGTGGAATTACAGGTTAAACGAAGACGGGCGTTATTGAACGCCCGTATCTATTTTGCCATTTATCTATTTTGCCATTTATCTATTTCGCCATTAGGTTATTTTGCCATTTATTTATTTAGATATTTAGTTATTGATTCATTTTAAATCGCTTTAATCCAATATCTAAATAATAAAATGACTAAATGACTAAATGGTCAGGGTTTAACGTAGCTGTCCAGCGGCAGCCGGTTGGAAATGGACCGCGCCAGCGTCATCTCGTCGGCATACTCCAGTTCGCCGCCAAAAGCAATCCCCCGCGCAATCGTGGTAATCTTCACAGGATATTCTTTCAGTTTTTTAGACAGGAAATAAATGGTGGTATCTCCTTCAATGGTGGGGCTTAAGGCCATAATCACCTCTTCTACGCCCTGGTGTTTTACCCGTTCTACGAGCGACTGGATATTCAGTTGCTCCGGGCCAATACCATCGATAGGGGAGATAATACCGCCCAGCACATGATACAGGCCGTTGAACTGCTGTGTGTTTTCAATGGCCATCACATCCCGGATGCTTTCTACCAGGCAAACCACCTGCCGCTGCCGGGAATGGTTACTGCAGATACCGCACACTTCTTCATCGGAAACGTTATGGCATACTTTGCAGAAGCGGATCTGCTGCCGCATACGGGCTATCGCCTCACCAAACTGCTGTACCTGCACCGTTTCCTGCTTCAGCAGGTGCAACACCAGTCGCAGGGCCGTTTTTTTACCGATGCCCGGCAGCTTGGCAAATTCATTGACAGCGTTTTCTATCAGAGCGGAAGAGAATACCATAATGCAAAGTTAGGAATATTGCCGCTGTACAGGCCACAGGGGCCGGTAATGCGGCAATAATTATATTTCTATCGTTGGCCGGAGCGTCCAGTAAGCTTTCAGGTTCTGCTTGCCTGGCACCAGGATCACCCGTTCGGGTTGCCGCTTGGGCGCTTTGTAGTACTGGCCGCGGTCCCATTTGCCGTTGCCATTGGCATCCAGCAGCACCCTTACTTCGTATTCGCCGGGTGTAATGAACTTCTGCAGCCAGGTGCCGTTGACAGCGGTACCGGAGTATTTAATAGCCTTATCCTGTACCAGTTGTATCACGTAATGCATGGAGTCGTCATTGATAGCCTGCCGTGTACTGTCACTGATCTTCAGCGTTACCCCGAAAATGGCGTAATCGCTTGATTTTTTGGACTTAAAGCTGATGGTATCTGCTTTGGGCAGCTGCTGTCCGGTGGTATCAGTGGCGGCATCTGCCGGGAAGATCATCCGGTAAGGGGTCCCTTCTTTCCACGGATAAAACACCGTGAGCTTGGTATGGGTGCTGTCCATACTGGTATGGAAAGTGACCCTGGTAAATGCACTGTCTTCTCCCAAGGTCACACGGGCGCTGTCCAGCGTTCTCAGCGGCAGATTGAACGTCAGCTGCAACGGTGCAGGCAATTCCTGCAAGCCCCCGTCAAGCGTGGGCGTTATCTGAAGTTTAGGCGTTTTCTTCTTTTTGTCTTTTTCCTTTTCTTTCTCCCTTTCCTGGTCTTCCAGCTCCTGGTTGGCCCGGTCCAGCGAATCCTGCGGGGAAAGCGGTTCCTTGATCGTACTGTCCCGCTCCATGAAAAGCAACAGGTTGACCCCCTCCACATTCTGCTCCTTCATTACAATGGGTTTCTCCACGAAAGCGATCATTTCGGAAGGCTGGTTGTACTGGAGGTCACGATCTTCCTCTTTCAGTGCAAAAAGCTTGTAAGTGCCGGGAGCCATATTTTTAAACCGGAAAGAACCGTCGGGACGGGTTTTGGCATAATACACCGGTTTCTCCTGGGAAACGATGGAGTCCTCCAGGTTGCGGTACAGCATCACAGCGATGTTACTGTCAGGAACGCCGTTTTCGGCATCTATCATATGGCCCGTAAGCTGGAGACTGTCCAGGTAATTACCGGTAGACACCACATACTGAAAGTCGGGGATAGCGTTGCGCTCATTGATGTCCCGGATGGCGTCCGAAAAATTGAAAGTATAGGTGGTATTTTCCTGCAGGGTGTCCTTCAGTTCCATGGTCACCGTACGCAGCTTGGCGGTGATGATGGGTGTACGTTTCAGCGTGGGCGACACAATAAGTTTGTCGTTCACATTATCCAGTTCCACAAACTCGTCAAACACAAAGTATACCTTCTTGTTTTTAAAATGCAGGGAGGAATCGGGTGGATTCACCGCCGCAAGGGAAGGAGGTAGACTGTCGCGCGGTCCTCCGGCTGGCGGTACAATGTTGGCACAGCGGGTCATCGAAACAGCAATCATAAAGGATATCAGCCAGAATGCCCAGCTCCTGATATATTGATACATATTTCCGGTCGGATTAAAAAAATATGTTGCAAACTTACGAAAACGGCGGAAAGCTTCGCTTTTCTTTTGACCTCGGGTCGGGATGGGCATCAATGGCGTATCTTTAGGCTATGGCCAGTGTCTTTCTATTGCAACGTACCCAGTTTATACCCGCGCCATTGCAACAGGCGTGGGACTTCTTTTCCAATCCCAACAACCTGGCGAAGATCACGCCGCCCTATATGCGTTTCACGGTTACTTCCCCGCCGGATGACAGGAAGGTGTATCCCGGGCAGGTGATCACCTATACCGTTTGCCCGCTGATGGGCATTCCGCTGGAATGGATGACGGAAATTGTACATGTGCGGGACGGAGCATATTTCGTGGACGAGCAACGCGTAGGCCCTTACCGGCTTTGGCACCATCAGCACCATTTCAGGGAAGTGCCGGGAGGAGTGGAGATGACAGACACGATCCATTACCGCCTGCCACTGGGATGGCTGGGCCGCCTGGCGCATACTCTGTTTGTGCGGCGCCAGCTGGAAAACCTCTTCGCTTACCGGTACCGGGTAGTACAGGAGTACTTCGGATAAACGTTATTCTTTGATGGTCAGGGTCGTCGAAAGCTGATCGCCGGTATACACTTTAATGCTGGTCCTGCCGGTTTTGGGAATACTGCCTACCCACAGCGGTGTGGTACTGTAAGAATTTTTCTCCGCCTGGGCGGTGGCTACAAAATGCATCTCCGCATTGTTGGTCAGGTTGTCCGTAGTGGCGGACGCCAGCTGTATCTGCGTGCCGTAATAAGTGGAAGGCATGGTAGCGGCAACGACCACCTGTGTACCAAAATCGGGACGGTCAATTTTGTTGTTCATAGTTTTGGCCACGCCAAACAAGCTGTCGAAGGCGGCGGGATTGTCGATCAGCCAGAAAGTGAGGCTGTCTTTTACCTGGATACTGTTTTTGACAAAGTAGCCGTTCAGCGGCTGTACATCGAGACTGCCGCCGCTGTCGGCCTGTATGTTCAGGGCGGTGTCATTGGCAACGGCGCCATCGGCGGCGTTGTTACGGGTAGCGCCTCCACAGGAGGCCAGCAACAGAAGAATGGCTGCGGAAAAAGACAGACGGCTGTTCATGTGATTTTCTTTTTTAGATAAGATAACAGCATTACGGGAAATAGGTTGCCTTCGAGAGGGGAATTAACAAGGTAATATTACCGACGGAGTGTTTGCCGGTACCGCTCATCCAGGCGGTGGCCGTCTGCTGGGTATAGCAGATGGTCGTACGGCCGATGCCGATGCCAACGCCGTAGTCCATCCCGATGGTGAAGCGGCGCATGTACGATGTCTGCTGGTCGGTCAGCTCTTCGAAATTGGTATCGGTGGACCGGAAGATGCCGCCCTGCAGCAGTGCGTTGAACAGGTTGATGGCAAATTGTGGCCGGGCGAAGATATACAGCTGGAACTTCCGCCGGGTGGCGGCATCCAGGTCCGTTCCCCCGAAATAGGGGTTGATGAGGCCATACCTGCCATAGAGGGACGCGCCTAAGGAAGTCATCATAGTGCCGGCGTGAATGCCGATTTCCCTCGTTATTTCAAGACTTTTGACCGGATTCCATAACATGGCCTCAAAGGAAAAGTAATAGTTCAGCAGGGGCGCGTTGGGGACCTGGTTGCCCCAGCCTTCCGGTTCCTGGTAGTGAATCAGCCGGTGAAAGAGGCGCTGGGTCTGTTCGGCACCGGCCCATGGTCCCAGTACGCCAAACACGAGTTCGGAATGGAAGGCGTACTTTTTGACCGGGTTGTAGGAGGTCAGTCCATGGGTGGCGAACAGGGCGCCGGCGTAGTAAAAGTCATTCGGATGAAAGGAGGTGTCTGCAATCTGATTGGGCGTGATCATGACCTGCATGAGTTGCCACTCGAAAACATTGATGGCGGAGGGCCCTGCTTTGGGAAAGATCCACTTGTCAAGGAAAGTGGATTTTTTCTTCTTCATATATACGTACCCGATAGCGGTACCGTTGCTGTAGCCCCGGTCTGTTCCCCTTCCCCATACATTAAAGAAGTCGTCATCTTCGTATATACGTAGTTGTCTGGTGGCATTCTGGGTGATCTGTGCCTGTGCGATAGTCAGCGTGCCGAGACAAATGAATATTCCCCATAAAAAGACTTTCATAGGCCCTCCTTTTAATCTGACAGTTATCTGTAGCTAAAACACTTTGAATATTTCAAAGGCGTCTTTCTGCAATTGCTCCCGGTGATCAGGGTGTGCTATGTTGATAAGCGCCTGTGCGCGTTGTTTCAGGTTTTTTCCGAGCAGGTGTGCGATCCCGTATTCTGTCACCACATAATGCACGTGGGCGCGGGTGGTAACAACGCTGGCGCCGGGTTGCAGGCGGGAAGCGATGCGGGAGATACCTTTGGCCGTCACGGATGGAATGGCAATGATCGGCTTACCGCCGGCAGAGAGTGCTGCGCCGCGCATGAAATCCATCTGGCCGCCTACGCCGCTGTACTGCCGGAATCCGATGGAATCGGCGCATACCTGACCAAAGATATCGATTTCTATGGCACTATTGATAGCGGTTACCCTTGGGTTTTTACGTATAGTCGTGGGGTTATTGACGTATTCCACGTCCATCAGGCGGATGATAAGATTGTTATCCATAAAGTCATACAGGCGGCGGCTGCCCATGGCAAAGCTGGATACCATGAGGCCGGGGTGGATGGCTTTGTAGCGGTTGTTGATAACGCCTTTTTCCACCAGGTCGATGATGCCGTCGGAAAACATTTCCGTGTGGATGCCGAGGTCCTTATGGCTGTGCAGGCATTGCAGTACGGCGTTGGGGATACCGCCGATACCCATCTGCAGGGTGGCGCGGTCTTCTATCAGGGAAGCCACATGCTCGCCGATGGCCAGTTCTGTTGGGCTGGGCGGGCGTACAGCCTGTGCATAAATGGGGTAGTCGGTGGCTACGGCAGCCGTGATGCGGGATATATGGATCACGCCGTCGCCCAGCACACGGGGCATATTGGGGTTGACTTCGGCTATGATAATACGGGCAGTATCGATGGCGGCTTTGGACACGTCGCAGGATACGCCGAGGGTACAATAGCCGTTCCTGTCAGGCGGAGACACGGTGATGAGCGCCACATCGATCGCGGGCTCCAGGGTGCGGAAGTAGCGGGGCACTTCACTGAGAAACATGGGGATATAGTTGGCCCTTCCTTCGTTGACGGCCTGACGGATATTTTTACCGACAAAGAAAGTATCGATCTCAAAAGCGTGGGCATGTTCCGGGGAAGCATAGGGGGCGTCCCATTCGGTATGGATACTTACCAGCCGGACATTTTTAAGCTCATGACTGCGGAGGGACATGGCTTTTACCAGCTCCCGCGGAGTGGCGGCAGCGGTGTGGATAAAAACGGTTTGGCCGGAGTGGATCTGTTGTATGGCATCCTGGATAGTGGTGTAAGACATTCTCGTTGGTGTTGTTTGAGCAAATTTATCGAGCGTTTAATAGATTATTTATGAGTAATATCATGTTGTATTTTTATATGCTGTTATTTATCCAACAACCGGCCCTGTTTATTTGTTGGATAACCTGACACCAGAGCAGAAAACAAATGGACACACTCGTTTACGAAATGGCTATCCCGGCGGATGCAGCGGCTATCCGCGATCTATCGCTGTTAAGTTACGGCGAGTATGCGGCCGTTATGGAGCCGGAGTATTGGCGTGCCATGCATAAGAACCAGTCGGATATGGATAATCTGACGGCGCTGATGGAGCAGGCAGGGACTTTCGTGTGCCGGTCGGGCGAACGGCTGGTAGGCGTGGTGTTCCTGGTGCCTTCCGGCCAGGCTACCGCTATTTATCCGGCAGACTGGGCATATATCCGCCGTTTGGGGGTAGATCCCGCTTTCCGCCGCATGGGCATTGGCCGCCGGCTGATGGAGCTGGCCATCGAAGAGGCGCGGCGTTCGGGTGAAAAAATACTGGGCCTGCATACCAGCACGATGATGCCCGCGGCCCGGAGAATGTATGATGAACTGGGCTTTTCGCTGATGAAGGAGCTGCAGCCTATCCTGGGGCAGCAATACTGGCTGTATAAGATGGCCCTTTAAAAAAAATTGTCCATTTCAGCTTTTGATGTGAATAACTCGCTGCGGGCTTAACGTACATATTTCTTAAATTAGCAAGCTTAAATGTAAGCACAACTGTTTGCGGAGAGATCTGACACATATAAGTGAGCAAATGCTTATAGAACGACTGACGTTAGGTGATCCCGCGGCAAAAGAGTTGTTATATGACCGATACGCCGGGGCACTGTATGGAGTTGTCTTGCAATTGGTGCCTATAAAAGATAGAGCCAATGATGTTATCGTAAAGGTTTTTGCGTGGGCGTTCCATCATATCAATGCGTTCCACTCTTCAGGCTTCCGCACTTTATTTGCCTGGTTATTACGTAAAACGAGGGAACTGGCCATCAAGGAAGCCATCCCGGAAACGGCGCTCACGGGGATTGAGCTGATGAAGAAAGAAGAAGGTATCCTGCAACAGTTCTATATCATATTACCGGCTTCAGAACAGCAGGTGTTCCGGCTGAGTTATTTTAAAGGATTATCGATCACAACTATAGCCCGTATGCTGGCCATACCAGAAGGGCAGGTAAATGAAATACTGGGGGAAGCAATGAAAGCCTTCCGAAAATTCTTGAAAGAACATTGGAACTAAAATTTTATATCGAAAGTGGCATCATCGAATCTTATGTGCTGGGCCTTGCTTCGGAAACGGAAGTAGAGGAGTTGGAACACATGAGAAAACTGTTTCCTGAACTGGACACAGAGGTGGAACTGGCGGAACGCCGGCTGGAGAAAGCCTGCTTCGACGAAGCGGTACTGCCGCCTGTGGAAATACGGGAACGGGTACTCCAGAAAGTACGCTGGGAATACGCCGGCGCCCAGGCAGATGCCCAGTCAAACTATACGTTTATTAATATCCAGCCTAAAGACGGAAGCCATATCTCGGTACATCGCTGGTGGAAAATATTCTTCATCATTATTTTTATCCTATCTAAGATCTTTCTCTTTTTTGCCATCTTTTATTACCTGAAATACCGTCAGGAAAAGGAAAAACAGGACGAAGTTCCTGCCGCCACAGTGCTTACACATGAGCGAAAAGCAAATATTTTTTATATATAATATAACCTGTGGCAAGCCGTTATTTAAATTATTTTCTCAATTTTACAATCCAACCGGCCGTCCCGGTTCGTAGATATTTTGTTTATCAATCATGTTTGATGGGTATGCGGTTTTTTAAATCATTGCTTTGGACTTAAAAAACTATATCGACAGTGGAGTAATTGAACGTTATTTACTCGGCCTTGCCACACCTGAGCAGGAAAGGGAGCTAACGTACATGAGAAGGCTGCATCCTATACTCGAACAGGAAATCGCCGCGGCTGAACTGCGCATCGAAAACAATATCATGGCAGAAGCTGTGCCGCCGCCCGTCCAGCTGAAGGACAAAATTATGGGAGACGCCCGGCGCCATAAGCACCGGGAATACTACTTCAAACATTCCGGCGACGCCGATGGGCAACAGCCGCCACAAGACCCCGTTTATATCAATATCAGGCCCGGATGGAACCGCCAGATCACCGTCAGCATCTGGTGGCGCTGCGCATTCCTGGCCCTCTGTGTATTGACCATGTCGCTGGCGGCCAGCACCTGGTATCTCTACAAGCGGACCAATCAGCTGGAAGATGTATTGATCCGGCTCAAAACCCCGGCAGAAGCCCTTTTGCCGGCCGGCCGCTGACCTTTCGTATATTCATTTGGTACGTTTCTTGTAAATGCTGAACTTGCCGCAGTATTCAGGCTGTTTTAAACCTTATGGTAGTACAGCTGTTGAATGCAGAGAAGGCATTAAAACATACAAATTATTATTCCATGAAAAATTTATCATTCGCAGCATTGTTTTTGGCTCTGGTCGCAATCCTGGGTACTTCCTGCTCTCCCAAACAGGGCGTAACTACCAACATTAACAAAGGCGCTGTAAAAGGCAACTGGGTACTGACGGATATCCGTTATGAAGGTATTCCCGAAAACGCCAAAGTAACCGTTTTTGACGAGGCCAATGCTAAATGCTTCATCGGCAGCCAATGGGTATTGCCGGACAATAATGCAAATGGTTCCTATACATTGTCCTCCACTGCAGACGGCTGCAGCCCTGCATCGCAGAAAATTGTCTGGACACTCAGCAAACAGGGAAATATCACCATGTTCGGTTTCAAAAAACTGTACTCCGGCGTAAAAGCCAAAAACGTAGCAGACGGCTACCTGATGGAATGTACTGAAGCCGGCAGCTCCATGACCTGGAGAGCCAATGTTAATTTTGAAGGTAAAACAGCCTCCATCATCTACACTTTACAGCGGAAATAATTTTTATCGTTTTATACGAAAGACATCCTGCCCGGTCACCTCCGGGCAGGATTTTTCATTTATCGGTGTTCATAGATAATAGTATATTTAGATAAGGTTAAAAAAGCCAGATGAATATGAGCACGCAGCATTCCAATATCAAGTTTCTTGGCCATGCCAGTTTTCAGCTTACAACACCGGAAGGCCATATCATTCTCGTAGACCCCTGGTTTACCGGTAACCCGGCGCTGCCCGCCGATTACACCATCCCGGAACAAATTGACCTGATCCTGATCACCCACGGCCACAGGGACCACATGGACAGTAAAATCATTGACCTGATCCGGTCCCATTCCCCTAAAGTGATCGCCAATCCTATCGTCCGGCTGTTCCTGCAGGAGCAGGGCGTACCGGAACATGTTTTTGAACAGATGAATGCCGGCGGCACCGTCTCCATCCTGCAAACGAAAGTCACCATGACCAACGCCTTCCACTTTGCACAGGTATGGCTCCCGGATGGAAAAATCGGGTATACCCACGCAGCCAACGGCTTTATCGTCTGGATGAGCGACGACGTCTCTGTTTATTATTCAGGAGATACTTCCGTTTTTGGCGATATGGCCCTGCTGGGAGAGATCTACGAACCTGATATCGCGATCCTGCCTATCGGCGACCGGTTTACCATGGGGCCACTCGAAGCGGCATTCGCTATCCGCCTGCTGAAAGTAAAACATGTGATTCCCTGTCATTACGGTACCATGCCCGCGCTCACGGGCACGCCTCAACGACTGAAAGAGCTGACGCAGGACCAGGAAAGGCTGCAGATCCATGCCATGAAAGCTGGTGAAGAACTCGATACGTCTCAACTACAGCTGCATAAACCGTAGCTGTTCCCTGATATTTTTTCTTTAATCATCCGTATATGTTACCCCTGACCACATCCCGTTTACTGGTATGCCCCTGCCGGCTGCCGCTGATCACAGCGATCTATCTGCAGGACCCGCAGGCCGTCACGCTGCTGAATGCCGACATTCCGCCCGATTGGCCTATGTCTGAACTAAAAGAGCTGCTACCACACCTGATTGAACAACTACAGCACGATCCCAAATCATTCCCCTGGTTATTATGGGCGATCGTGTCCGCAACAAACAAAACCGTATTGGGAAACATCGGCTTTAAAGGCCGCCCCGACGAAAACGGGATGGTGGAAATAGGCTACTCCCTGCTGCCACCGCACCGTAAACAGGGCTATATGCAGGAAGCTGCCGCCGCATTAATTGCCTGGGCCTTTCAGCAGCCATTCGTAAAAAGTATCGAAGCGGAATGTGCTGTGGATAATATCGCTTCCGGAAAGGTGTTGCAACGCCTCGGCATGCGGCAAACCGGCATGCAGGACAACATGCTTCGCTGGCAACTGCTGGAAAAAGATTTTCTGTTATAATCAGGGTGTCATGTGCTGGCGGGCAAACTTGATGAAAAGCTGCGCCAGCTTATCCTGCAGCCCCTGCAGGTAGGTAAAGTGCAGCTTCCTGATCAGCTTGAAGTTTTTGATGGGAAGCACTACAAACTCGCCGGCTTCCACTTCCCGCTGTACGGCCTGCAGGGAGATAAACGCTGCGCAGGAAGAATGGTGCACATAGGATTTGATGCTCTCCGTGCTGCCCATATACATGGCTACGTTCAGGTCTGTAATTTTCAGCTTCAGCCGCTTCAGCTCATCGGTGATCACCTCCAGCGTACCGGAACCGTGTTCCCGCATGAGCAGGGGAATGCTCCGCAGCTCGTTGGCAGTAAGCGGCTCGCCGCTGCCATAGGCATGTTTGGGGTTCCCGATGAGCACAATTTCATCGCGGGCAAACTCTACATATTTTAGCAGGGGATTTTTGGAACTGCCTTCTATGATACCCAGTAAAATACTTTTTTCGAAAAGCGCCTGTTCTATCTGCTCTGTATTACCGTTGGTAAGCGAGGTTTTTACGTCCGGGTAACGCTGGTTGAATTTGGCCAGCAACGGAGGAATGAGGTATTGTGCGATGGTAGTGCTGGCGCCGATGGCGAGCAGGCCGCCCTGCGTGTGTTTCAGCTGGTTAATTTCATACTCCAGGTTGCGGTAGTCCGTGAAAATAATTTCGGCGTGATGCATCACCAGCTGGCCTGCACGGGTAAGCTTGATACGGTTGCCGATTCTTTCAAACAGGGCCAAGCCCAATTGCTGCTCCAGCTCATGAATATGTTTGGTGACAGCTGGCTGTGAAATATATAGTTCTTCTGCGGCCTTGGTGAAACTGAGCCTCTTCGCAACGGTATGAAATACTCTGAGTCTGAAATCGAACATGCAATAAAAATAAGGTTTTTTAGAGGGCAGTGGTTGGTTGTCAGGGCTAAAGGTAAAAAAATAAGGATTAAACCGCCGGAGGCAGCTTAATCCTTATGGGAAAAGATGTTTATGGATCAGGCTTTTTTCTTTCCTGCGCTGGCATTGTTTGATTTATAGCGCATATCAGGAGTACCGTCTTTCTTTTTGGGCCCTGCTGTTTCGGAGGTGCCTTTGTTTTCTTTGAAACGCTTGTCAGGAGCCCCGCTCTTGGTAACGTGCGCTGTTTTTGCTGCCGGTGAAGCCTGGGCGGCAGGTTGACCAGCATCCTTCTTAACGGAGGCCGCTTCTTTCCTGGCTGCCTTTTGCTCCGTTTTCACTTTGGTTTTAGCTTCTTTTTGGGTGGTGGCAGGAGCCTGGGCCATGGCGACAGTTAAGCCCATGAACATTGCCAGAACGCCGGTAAGCAACTTTTTCATAAGAAATGTTTTACCAAAAATTAAGCTTTTTATAGATGATAGAACATGCCCGCCCTTATTTTTAAGCTACATTTAATAATTAGTTTTTCTCCACCCACATGCCGTTTTCACGGATCAGGCTGATCAGCTCATCTACTGCTACGTCGCTGTTCAGGCCACGTTTTACCACCTCTTTGCCTCTGTACAGGGTAATTTTTCCAACACCACTGCCCACATAGCCGAAGTCGGCGTCTGCCATTTCCCCGGGGCCGTTCACGATACAGCCCATGATAGCGATTTTCACGCCTTTCAGATGATGGGTGACCGCCCTGATGCGCGCGGTGGTTTCCTGCAGGTCAAACAGGGTCCGGCCGCAGGAGGGGCAGGAGATGTATTCTGTTTTGGAGATACGGGTACGGGTAGCCTGGAGGATACCAAAAGCAATATTGTTGAGCAGGGCTGCCTGTGCCTGGTCCTGGTTGGTCAGCCAGAGGCCGTCGCCGAAGCCATCCAGCAGGAGGGCGCCGGCTTCCGTGGCATGATGGATCAGGTGCTCGTCTGCGGTGGCCTGCGGACTAACGCTGTGGATGATCACCGGTACCGTCAGCTGTTGGGCTGTCAGCAGGATGAAGAACCTTCTGATGCTGGCCATGGCGTTGCTGCCGGTAGCATGAACGGCCAGGATGACGGCGCTGGCGGCAACGGGTTGTGCCAGTTGTTTCAGCAGGTCGCTGATATCTGTGGTGTCCAGGTCGTCTGCATTAACGGCCACGAAGTTCTTTTTACCGGTTTGTCCGGCTGCCACGGCGTCCAGGTAGGCGCGGGTGCCGAAGTAGGGTACATAGGCGGCTTTGTCGGCCAGCGTCTGCCAATGACCGGCGTCTACTACCACCTGCAATGTACCGGGCAGGGCAAAGGAGGGCACCTGCGTGCCGGTATAAATATAGTCGGCGGCGGCATCGGCGATGTTCCATTTATCGGAGGGTTCATCGTACGTATAGCCGATCGCGTTAAGGTCGGAGGGTTGTATCGTGGCCGGATTACGGTAGTCAGCCACTACTACGGGCACCTGTTTGTCGCCGGTATTGTCTACGGCGATGCTCTCCCTGCGTTTGTAGGAGAACGGGGAGTAGGGAAGTGCGTCCAGCGGCCGGGCGGTAGCTGGTTTTTCCGTACGGGCGCCGCTGTAGCGTTTTACGATGTCGCGGCATACGGGCAGCTCAAACTCAGGATCTTCTGTAAGGGAAACCCGGATGGTGTCGCCCACACCGTCTTCCAGCAGGGTACCGATACCGATGGCTGATTTAATACGGCCGTCTTCGCCGTCGCCGGCTTCTGTAACACCGAGGTGCAGCGGGTAGCAGTGGCCCAGCTCCTGGTGCATGGTTTGCACCAGCAGGCGGTAGGCCTGTACCATTACCTGCGGGTTGCTGGCCTTCATACTCAGCACAATGTTACGGTACTGCAGGTCTTCCGCGATACGCAGGAATTCCATGGCGCTTTCCACCATGCCCATGGGCGTGTCGCCGTAGCGGCTCATGATACGGTCGCTGAGGGAGCCGTGGTTGGTGCCAATGCGCATGGCAGTGCCGTATTCCTTGCAAATGCTCACCAGTGGCGTGAAACGTTCCCGGATACGGTCTATTTCTTCCAGGTATTCGGCATCGGTATATTCGATGGTTTCAAACTTCTTTTTATCGATATAGTTACCGGGGTTGATCCTTACTTTTTCCACGATGCGGGCCGCAATTTCGGCTGCATTGGGGGTAAAGTGTATATCTGCTACCAGCGGTGTGTGGTAACCCTGGCGACGAAGTTCGTTTTTGATGTGCAACAGGTTTTCCGCTTCCTTTTTGCTGGGAGCGGTGATGCGTACCAGTTCTGCCCCCGCCTCGATGCACCGGATGGCCTGGGCTACGGTGCCGGCGGTGTCCATGGTGTCGGTGGTGGTCATGGTCTGGATACGGATAGGTTGGAAGTTGCCAATGAGAAGATCACCTACCTTTACTTCCAGTGTGGCCAGTCGCTTGTATTCTGTTAATGAGTTGCAATAAAGCTGCATACGTTTTTGTTTTCTGCAGGTGCAAAGTTAATAAACCTGAGGGGCAATTAGCCCACACCTTAAAGCTACATTAAATTCCACGAACGGTGCCGCCAAAGAGGGCCATTCGTTTAAATTTGAGCTACTTATGTCGAATAATAAAAGTCTGGACATCCCCTATCAGGAATGGCCGCTGAAATCACAGTTCAACATCGCCCCGCTGGGGATGGCTGCGACGGATTTCACCCACCAGCCGCACCGGCATCACCATTTTCAGATCCTGTGGTTTACCAAAGCCAAAGGCCGGCATATGGTCGATTTTGTGTGGTATGAAATGGAAGACAATATGTTATTCCTGCTGAGGCCCGGACAGGTGCATCAGCTGGACTGTGAGCGGGAAGGTCATGTGATCTTTTTCACCGAACGCTTTTATTTTGCCAATAAACACGACAAAGAAACCCTGTACGATTTTTCCAACCTTTTCGACAACTGGCATGGCTACGGCCCGATCCTTATCGGCGAAAACACGGCCCCGTCATTATTGGGGCTGGTAGACCTGATGAGCCGGGAACACCGCTCTCCGGGCGCCAACGGTCGCAGTATCGTCAAACATTATCTCAATGCCTTCCTGTTGCTGGCAGAAAGAGAGAAAAAACGCAACGCTACCGATACCATGCGGCCGCTCCATCACGATTCCCGCGTGGTACAGCTCCGTCGCCTGCTGGAAAAACACTACACCCGCGAACATCAGGTGGCCTTTTATGCCAATGCTTTTGCCCTGACACCCAAGCGGTTAAATGAAATCACGAAAGAAACTACCGGCCGTACCGTCACGGAACTGCTGCATGACCGCATTATCCTGGAAGCCAAACGGAACCTGGCCTTCAGCCACAAGAGCGTAAAAGAAATCTGCTATGAGCTTGGGTTTGAAGATCCTGCCTATTTCAGCCGGTTTTTTAAAAACAACGCCGGTATCTCTCCCCAGGACTTCCGGGACATAATGTTCAAATAGTCCAAGTCAATAGCTGAATTGTCCTAGTAGATTGTCCCGTCTGCACTTAGTTTTGCGTATTGAATTGTTTTTTGCCCGCTGACGTTGAACCGGAAATCATGCAAGGATGCTAAAATGTTAACTGTGCTGTAAGTCTTCCCGTCACCCACGCAAGTCAGGGGACCGGATGGGCGGGAAGCCCTCTGGTCGATGCCAGCGATAAAACAAAAATATCAGCAGCCGTGAAAACGCACTGCCTAAAAATATGTGTGTTTTAAAGTTCGGGGAGGTGTTTGCCGGAAATGTAAGATGAATACAAGACCATTAGGCTGGCAAATAGGTAAAGAGTAACCAGTCAGGCGGCGAACATCTTCCCCTTACCTTATTACTGGCAAAGAGTACTGTTACCATGCGTAACTGTTGTAGGTTTAGGTAAAATGGCCGGAATAATCATGTTCCGGTTTTTTTATGATAAAAAATCCGGCAGTATCATTGATGCTGCCGGATTTTTGCTGTTTACTGCGTATATAGAAAGATTACCAGTCTTTTTCCACAGGCACCGGTTGCCCTTTCATTTTCTTGGCTTTGTCCTGCAGTTTCTTTTCTTCCTGGGATAATGCCTGTAACAGCCTTTCAGCTTCCTGTTTATTCATTTTGCTGGGCTGTGGCTCTGGTTTCTGCTGGTCCTGCTGGTCTTTGTCTTTGTTCTGATCTTTGTTCTGATCTTTGTTTTTGTCTTTGTCCTGCTGGTCTTTATGCTGGTCTTTTTTGTCTTTATCCTGCTGGTCCTTGTTCTGGTCCTTATTCTGGTCTTTGTTCTTGTCCTTGTTCTTGTCTTTGTTTTTATCCTTATTGTCTTTATTGTCTTTGTTGTCCTGCTGTTGTTTTTTCAGCATAGCCTGCGCGTAAGCGAGGTTATAGCGGGCATCTTCATCGGCGGGATTGATTTTCAGGGCCTGCTTGTAGGATTTAATGCTTTCTTCCCACTTTTTGGCCTCCATAAAAGTGTTGCCGATGTTGTAATCCGCCTCCGCTTTCATCCGGCTGTTATCGGCTGTTTTCAGGCTGTTGGCATATTGGGTACGGGCGTCGTCATATCTTTTTTGCTGATAGAGGGAGTTGCCCAGGTTATAGCTGCCTACGGCTGATTGTGCATTTTGTTCGAGGGCTTTTTTATAGTTGGCCTCTGCGTCGCTGAACAGCTGCTTCTGATACAGTTCATTGCCTTTGCGGATAAACTTGTTGGTGCCGTTCTGCGCCAGCGTGGTAAAGCCGGTAAGCAGTAATGCAGCCATAAAGCAACCCTGTTTTATAAAAGTAATGTTCATGATCTGTTGGAATTAAGCTACGGTAGTTTCCCGGGGCTCGCGCGGGAGGCGTACTTCCGGTATGAAAAATTCAATCAGCAGTAACGCCAGGCAGATGCCCAGGAAATATTGAAAATAGCTGTTATAGTCTGTGAATACATTTTCGCCGAATTCTTTCTGCTCCATGCTGTCGATCTTGCTGACCAGTGTATTCACCACATCGTCTGTATTGTTGTCCAGGTGTTGATAGATGCCTTTTCCTGCTGCGGCGATTCCTTTGAGCTCATTTTCATTGAGTTTGGAAATCACGGTATTACCTTCCCTGTCTTTTTTATAGCCGCCTGTTTCCGGGTCCGGAAGCGGGGAGCCGGCCACGGAACCGATACCGATGGTATTGGTAACCACGCCGTTATCGAAAGCGGTCCGGGTTTTTTGCAAGGCTGTTTCGTCATGGTCTTCCCCGTCGGAGATGACTACCAGCGCTTTATGTTTACGTTCTTTTTTGTTGAAGGCTTCGTCGGACACCTGGATGGCTTGCCCGATGGCGGTGCCCTGTGTGGGGATCATCTCCGGGGAGACGGTGCTCAGGTACATTTTGGCGGCGGAATAATCGATGGTGAGCGGCATCTGGAGGTACGCATTGCCGGCAAACACCACAAGGCCAACGCGGTCGTTGTCCAGTTTGTCCATCAGCTTGCTGATAAGCTGCTTGGCGCGGGTGAGCCTGTCGGGCTGGATGTCGTTGGCCAGCATACTTTTACTCACATCGAGCGCTATCACCACGTCCACGCCTTTCCGGGTGATTTTCTCCATGCGGCTGCCCTTTTGCAGGTTGGCAAGTCCCAGTACTCCGAAGAAAAAGGCCAGAAAAATCAGAAGGAATTTGAATACAAACAGTTTACGGGAATAACCGGCGAACAGTTTTTCCACGAGGGCTGGGTCGCCGATACGGCGTATGGAGCGGCGTTTCCACCAGGATACCCCCAGGAAAGCCAGCTGCAATACCAGTAACAACGTCAGTGCCCATAAATATTCACTATGCTGAAAACGTAACATATGCAGTTTTAAGATCGCTTGCGGTTGGCAAGATCTCAAAAATAATTTTTTTGTCACGTATTACAAGAGCGGAAAGAGGGGTTTAGGTTTTTTTTAACCAAATACCCCTCATTAGTATTACATTTCTCCTTTGAAATAGCCGGCCTCGGTGAGGATATTCCGGAGAATCGCCATCCGGTTTTTGACCATCTCAAAGTTGGGGTCTTCTGTTTCTATATTCAGGACAAAGAAGGAGGGGTGCCTGTTTTCTTCCACCCAGCCTACGATCCAGCCAATTTGTTTGGCGCCGGTGGTGCCCCAGCCGGTTTTATAGGAAAGTTCGTATTTAGGGGTTTTCTCCATCAGCATTACGTCACGCACCATTTGCATATTGGTTTTGGCGAAGGGCAACTGGTCGAAATACAGTTTTTTAACAAAGCCCAGTTCTTCGTCTGCGGAAATCTGTAAGGAGTTGTCCAGCCAGAAAGTATCCACACGGCTCATTTTCATGTTGCCGTATTTAACGGAGTCCAGCCATTGCTGCATATTGGTTTTGCCAATGCGGCGGGCTACTTCCTGGAAGTAAGGAACAGCAGATACTTTAAACGCCTGCTGCATGCTCAGGTCCTGGTTCCATGCCGGGTATTTGCGGGTAACGCCGTCCCAGGGGATGACCATGCCGGTGTCGGTGATCACACCGGTCTGCAGGCCCACCAGTGAATTGAAGATCTTGAAGGTGGAAGCCGGCAGGAAACGTTCTTTGGCGCGGTCCAGGTTATACACCTTGAATGTACCCTGTGCGTTGTTGAATAACATAAAAGTGCCTTCCACCTTGTATTCGGTGAAATATTTCTCCCAGCCTTTTTCCTCCTTAACATTGTTCGGTGCGCAGGCGGCCATGAAAAGGCACAGTGCTAATAACATCCAGCCAAATCGTTTCATCAGTATTAAGATTTAGTAAATAATCAGGTGCGAAATTACGAATTACGGATTATGAATTACGAATTAGGGGTCCGATTGTATAAAAGACACCTTACGATATTTAAAATATTGTAAAACAGTCAATTATAAAACCGGACCCCTGATTTGCAATTCGTGGTCTCTGATTATTTAATCACGCCCAGTTCCTTACCTACTTTGGTGAAGGCGGCGATAGCTTTATCGAGATGTGCCTGTTCGTGGGCGGCACTAAGCTGCACACGGATACGGGCCTGGCCTTTGGCTACTACCGGGAAGAAGAAGCCGATCACGTAGATGCCTTCCGCCAGCAGTTTCTCCGCCATTTGCTGGCTTAGCACGGCGTCGTACAGCATCACCGGTACAATCGGGTGATCGCCGGGTTTGATATCGAAGCCGGCGGCTGTCATTTTTGTGCGGAAATACCGGGTATTGTATTCCAGTTTGTCGCGCAGTTCGGTGGTTTCGCTCAGCATATCGAGTACGGCGATAGAAGCGCCTACGATGCTGGGTGCCACAGAGTTGGAGAACAGGTATGGACGGCTGCGCTGGCGCAGGATGTCGATCACTTCTTTCGGACCGCTGGTGAAGCCGCCGGAAGCGCCGCCCAGCGCTTTACCCAGGGTACCGGTGATAATGTCTACCCGGCCCATAACGTTGCAGTATTCGTGGGTGCCACGGCCTGTTTTACCAAGAAAACCGGAAGAATGGCTTTCGTCGGACATCACGATGGCGTCGTACTTGTCCGCCAGGTCGCAGATCTTGTCCAGCTGGGCGATAGTACCATCCATGCTGAAAGAACCGTCTGTTACGATAATACGGCTGCGGCAGTCCTGGGCCTCTTTCAGTTTGGCTTCCAGGTCAGCCATATCGTTATGTTCATAACGGAAACGTTTGGCTTTGCACAAACGCACACCGTCGATGATAGAAGCGTGGTTCAGGGCGTCGGAAATAATGGCGTCCTGTTCGCCGAACAGTGGCTCAAATACGCCACCATTGGCGTCGAAAGCGGCTACGTACAGGATGGTATCTTCCGTGCCAAGGAATTTGGAAATTTTTTCTTCCAGCTCCCGGTGGATGTCCTGGGTGCCACAGATGAAGCGGACGCTGCTCATACCGTAACCATGTGTGTCGATCGCGTCTTTCGCCGCTTTCACCACCGCAGGATGAGAGGACAGCCCCAGATAGTTATTGGCGCAAAAATTTATGACCGTCTTACCGCCAACCTGTATTTCAGCTCCCTGCTCGGATGTAATGATACGCTCTCTCTTATACAGACCGGCTTTGTTGATTTCCTCCAGTTCTTCCCGTAAGCGGGATGTAAACTTCTTATTCATAGTAAGTACAATATTTAATTATAACGCTTTTGCAAAGTTACAGGCAATAAAAGTATTACGAATCTCTGTCGCATCCACAGTTAACGGCGAGGAGGGTAAAAAGTTTGACTAAGGTGTAACATTTAACGGCAGCACTCCGTCATAATACTATCACGATTAAAGATGCCATGTAGTGGAAAACTGTGAATTTGACCTGAGAAAGAAAGATACAAAAATAATGTGCTGGATAATAGGTTGATGATCAGTTTTATATAAACTGTTCCTGCTGTGCAAACCGGAAAAAGCGGTGTGGGCTGATTATTTAGGTGTGGGTAAGCGGATAGTGACCATGATAGGTATTAAAGTAAAAGTCGGAACTTAGCACTAAAATCCCGCACCACCGGAATGACGGAAAAGGAGTACAATAAATGTGTGGATCTGTATTCGGACAATATATTCCGCTTTATTATTAAAAACCTGGACCACGCGGAAGATGCCAGGGACGTAGTACAGAACGCATTCGAAATATTGTGGAAGCACTGCCAGGACGTGCCTTTTGAAAAGGCAAAATCGTACCTGTTTACAGTGGCGTACCATAATATGATCGATCATGTACGTAAGACAAAGCGGGTGACGCTGGTAGACGAGTTCAAGGACGAAATGAAAGTGGCAGATCATAAGATCAATAATGCCAAAGAGGTGATTGCCAAGGCGTTGGCTAATCTGAGTGAGGTACAAAGATCACTGGTTTTGCTGAAAGATTATGAAGGTTACAGCTATGAGGAAATAGGCGAAATCATGCAGCTCAACCCCTCCCAGGTAAAGGTTTACCTCCATCGGGCCAGGATACATTTAAAAAATTATCTTGTAAAGATGGAAAACGTGATATAAATATTTATAATTGTTAATAGGTTAATAACAAACAATTTCTTGGCTGTAGAGATCGACATATCGAATTACGAATCTTACCTGCTCAGTTATGTGGACAACGAACTGAACGACGCGGAGCAAGCCGCGCTGGAACAGTTTCTGCAACAACATCCTCATATACGGGCGGAGTTGGAACTGCTGAAAGGCGCCTGTGTGGTGCCGGACGAACAGGTCGTATTTGAGCAGAAAGCAGCCTTGTACCGTCAGTCTCCCGCCGCCTCCGCCGATGCCTATGAATCGATGATGCTGAGCTATGTGGACGGAGAACTGCCTGCCGAAGAAACGGCGCGCCTGAAATCCTGGCTGAAGGAGCATCCGGAAGCGCAGAAGGAAATGGCGCTGCTGCAGGTAGTGAAACTGGAGCCGGATACCACGGTTGTATTCGCCAACAAAGCCAGCCTGTACCGCACCTCCCGTAAGACTATCAGCATGACGCCTTACTGGTGGGGCGCCACCGCCGCTGCTGTACTGACAGGGCTGCTGATCTGGTTGTTGCCCCCCGGTGACCGCCATAACCGTCAGCCTATCGCCGGCACAGTGACGAAGGAAGCAATGGCCCCGCCCGCTGCTCAACCGGAAACGACAACGGTTCCTGCTCCGGCACCGGAGAAAACGGGAACACCCGCTGCCTTCCCTGCAGAAGCGCCCCGTCCGGAAGTAGCGCATATGCCAGCCGGCCGCACCGCCTCCCGTAAAAAGGAAACAGCTCCGGCAAAAGTTACCCCGGTTACACCTGCCCCTCAACAACCGCAAAATAATAACACCGTAGCGTCAACGACTGTAGCCGCCGCCGATGTACCGGTCATTTCCACGCTGCCTTCTCCGCGTAATACGTCGGATGAAGTGGTGGAAAAACACCTGCAGCAAAACACAACGCTGGCGGCAGCTGCTCCGGCAGATAATACCCCGGCTGCAGGTCCCGCTAAGGAAACTGTTATCGCAGCCAATATGCCGGCCATGCCTGCCAAGGCATCCAGCCCTGTGGCGGCCGCTCCGGCCCCTGCTGCCGTGAAAGGGGAGCTGATCCTGTCTGTCAGCGGAAGTGACAGCCGCATCCTGGACAAGGTCACCAACGTCGCTAAATTTTTCTCCCGTAAAAGGAATAAATAATTATGAAGCATAAAGTTTTACTCTGTTTAATATTGGTATTGTGTATGGGATGGGCGCAGGGGCAAAACGTTGACACCAGCCATCAGGCCAATATTGCTGCAACACCTGCGGCCGCTCCGGTTCCGGACACCTTCTGGATAAAAGGGCTGATCCTGATCAAAGGGAAGAACGAAAAAGGACGCAATACCTATAAAGTATACAGCGATACCGCCTATGCACGGGCCCGGCTGAAGAAAAACCTGCACACAAGATGGTTTGTCTTCGATATCGGATTTAATAATTACATCGACAGAAGCGAATACGGCGGTGCCAGCTACATCGCTTATTATCCCAATACCAGCGGCTTCTATAACGGCGCCATGCCCGCTGCCAGGGCCTATGACTACTCTGCGGTCGGACTCTCCACCTTTGCACCCAGGGAAGGAAGCGAACCATTAACACCGGCAGAATTTAAACTTGTCACCGGAAAATCGATCAATTTTAATATCTGGTTATTTCAACAACGGCTTAATATAACAAAACACAAACTTAACTTGTTATATGCTTTGGGATTGGAAATGAACAATTTCAGGTATGCCCGGAATATTACTTACCAGCCGGGTTATGCCACGAGAATAATCAGGGATACAGTAGAATTTTCAAAAAATAAGCTGTTTGCTGAATATATCTCCATCCCGGTGATGCTAAACTTTAATTCTAACCCGGCCCGCCCTAATCGCGCGTTTCAGGCGAGTTTTGGCGTCTCTGGAGGTTACCTGATCAAATCCAGGACCAAACAGATTAGTGAGGAGAGAGGAAAAGTGAGGAAGACCGATGATTTCAACCTTAACAAATGGCGTTTCGGACTTACCAGCGAATTGGGCTACGGCCCGGTGAAGCTGTACGGTAACTTCGCCCTTACGCCTTTGCATGACTACGGTTTGCAGCAGTATCCGTTTTCTGTTGGGTTGCGGTTAAACGGTTTCTAAATTTTTTGACCTGACCAAAATTCTATCTATGCGTTCTTTTGTCGCCCTGCTGGCGTGCATTGGTTGTATTGCGTGGGTGCATTCCTGTGATAAACGTCTACTAGGTGTGAATGTATCGGGAATTTCCGGCGCAGACCGGCAGCTCCCCGTAGATGTTCCTTCTTTCAGCAACATTCCCGTAGCCGCTCCGCAGAAAGCCGTGACCGCTTCCGTAAAGCGGACGCCCGCCGTTCATAAACCGGCCACACGAGCAACGACAGCCAAAAAGCACTATGCTGCCGTCGTTCAGGCGGATTCCCTGTGGAACAGCCTCGTGCTGGGAAAGCGGGCCGCCTTCTTGATGAATAACTTAACTCCCTGATAACCAAATGAATAATTAGATTTGTTGCCTTGTTGCCCCTGCCGGTTTTCAATCGGTTGAAGCTTGTCTTGTGTTACCACTCATAGAATTATCCGCTGCCAAACTGCTGTAATTTTTCCCCTTCCGTTATATTTGGAGACTATTTTCAAACCAACCTTAACAGATTTCTATGAAACTGCGTAAACTCGCTGTATCGCTGTTGCTGTTTGCAGGGAGCCTGCCAACAGCCTTCGCTCAGGGTAAATTTCAGTGGAAAGACGCTACTTCCGGCGGTTACTCCTACCGGTATGTAACAGACGACCCCATGAAAGCCCGCTTCTACACGCTGAAAAACGGGCTGACCGTTATTTTGAGCGTTAACAAAAAAGAGCCCAGAATCCAAACCCTGATCGGTACCCGTGCGGGTAGTAACAACGACCCAAAGGACCACACCGGCCTGGCCCACTACCTGGAACACCTGCTCTTTAAAGGTACCCAACAGTATGGCTCACTCGACTGGGCAAAGGAAAAACCCTATATCGACCAGATCGAGAACCTGTACGACAAATACAATAAAACAACAGACCCTGCCGCCCGCAAAACAGTCTATCACCAGATCGATAGCGTATCCGGCATCGCCGCCAAATATGCGATTGCCAACGAATACGATAAGATGATGACCGGCATGGGCGCCCAGGGTACCAACGCACATACCTGGGTGGAAGAAACCATCTATGAGGAAGATATCCCCTCCAATGCGGTCGATAAATACCTGACCGTACAGGCAGAAAGATTCCGCACCCCTGTATTCCGCCTCTTCCACACCGAACTGGAAGCAGTATATGAAGAGAAAAACCGCGGTCTGGACAACGACGGCCGTAAAGTATATGAAACCATGCTGGCGGCCCTGTTCCCTACGCATAACTATGGCCAGCAATCCACCATTGGTACGGTAGAACACCTGAAAAACCCCAATCTGAAGGTTATCCGGGATTTCTACAATACATGGTATGTGCCTAATAATATGGCCATCGTAATGGCAGGTGACTTTGATCCGGACTATGTGATCAAAACCATCGACCAACAGTTCGGTTACATGAAGGCAAAACCGGTAAAAGAATATAAACCCGCTCCGGAAGCACCTTTCAAAGCTCCTGTCGTGAAAGAAGTGCTGGGCCCGGATGCAGAAAGCATCGACCTGGCTTTCCGTCTGCCCGGTGCGCTCGACACCCAGTCCAGTCTGATCCTCGGCGTACTTTCCAGCATTCTGCAGAACGGTAAAGCCGGCCTGCTGGACCTGAACCTCAACAAACAACAGAAAGCCCTGAGCGCCGGTGCACAGGTGCTGGGACTGAAAGATTACTCCGTACTGGTGCTGTCCGGTAAAGCCAAACAAGGCCAGACCCTGGACGACGTAAAAAACCTGCTGCTGGGACAACTCGACATCCTGAAGAAAGGAGCGTTCGATGAATCACTGGTAAAAGCCATCGTCAACAACTCCAAACTGGCTGAACTGCAAGGCCTGGAAAGCAACAACAACCGCGCTACTTCCATCATGGACGCTTTCATTAAAAGCCGTGGCGCCAACTGGGCGCATGATGTGTCTTATGTAGATGATATGGGTAAAGTCACCAAAAAGCAGATCGTAGACTACGCCAATAAATATCTTGCTAACAACTACGTGGCTGTGTACAAACGCAAAGGTGAGGATAAAAACATCGAGAAAGTGGAGAAACCGGCGATCACACCGGTGGAAGTAAACCGTGAAGCACAATCCCCTTTCCTGCAGAAAGTAGCTGCCATCCCGGCTACCCCGGTGAAACCGCAATGGCTGGATTATGAAAAAGATATCCAGACCGCGCCGGTAGGCAATACAAACATGATGTACGTGCAGAACAAGGACAATGGCCTGTTCCGTTTGTACTACCGTTTTGACATGGGCTCCTGGAATAACAAGAAACTGGCCCTGGCTGCGCAGTACCTGCAATTCCTCGGTACGGACAAGTACACTTCTGAACAGATCAGCAAAGAGTTTTACAATATCGCGTGCAACTTCAGCGTAGGTACTTCCACAGAAAATACTACCATCACCATTACCGGATTACAGGAAAATTTCGACAAAGCAGTTTCCCTGTTTGAACACATACTGACCAGCTGCAAGCCCAACGAAGAGGCGCTGGCGGCACTGAAAGGCCGGTTGCAGAAATCCCGCGCAGATGCCAAACTGAACAAGTCTGCCATCATGAAAGGGGTGATTAATTACGCTATGTATGGCGCCAACAATCCGTTCAACAATCAGTTGAGCCAGGCAGATCTCGATGGTATTACCGCTGCAGAACTGACAGGCCTGCTGCATGAACTGCCTTCTTACAAACACACTATCATTTATTATGGTCCTCAATCGCTGGCTGCTGCTGCTGCAAACGTACAGAAACTGCACACACTGCCTGCAAGCTTTAAGGAAGCGCCCGCTGCCGTGAAGTTCAGCAAAACTACACAGTCAGCCAACCAGGTACTGTTTGCCGATTACGATATGGTGCAGACAGAAGTGAACTGGGTGGGCAATGAAGCGGTGTATGATCCGGCCAATACCGGCATTATTTCCCTGTTCAATAACTACTTCGGCGGTGGCATGGGCTCTATCGTATTCCAGACCATCCGCGAATCCAAAGCACTGGCTTACTCTACCTACGCGATGTTTATTTCTCCTGATAAAAAAGGAGAGCGCTATTCCCAGATTGCTTACGTAGGCAGCCAGGCGGATAAAATGAACGAGGCTATCAAAGGCATGAATGAACTGCTGAATGATATTCCCCGTTCAGATAAACTGCTGGAAACCGCCAAGGAGTCTATGAAGCAGGATATTGAAACAGAACGCATCACCAATGATGGTATCATCTTCAGTTACCTGGCCGCGCAGAAACTGGGCCTTAATACAGACATCCGCAAACAGGTATATGAGTCGATTGATAAAATGAATTTCGATGATGTGAAGAAATTCCATGATACCAACATCGCACACAAACCTTATACATACTGTGTGGTGGCTTCCGGAAAGAAAGTCAGCATAGACGATCTGAAAAAAATCGGTGAAGTGAAAACACTTTCTCTCGAAGATATCTTTGGTTATTAATATTACATAGAAAGAATGCCAGCGCAGCATACAGCCTGTTTGTATGCTGCGCTTTTTTATTTTACTGCAATAAATAATTATCCTGTGGCGTTATCAGGATTATTTAATCACCCTATGAAAATGTACCGAATTTACGGATACGCAGTGCTGCTATTGCTGATGCCGTTGTCCGGATTTGTTGGGAGCAGCGCTGATCTGTACAGTGTACGGCTGACTCCCGGCAATATCAATCCGGACAAGATTTTCCTGCTGGTAGACAAAAGTGATTACCGGATGTATCTGTATGAAGATGTAACACTGCGCAAAATTTACAAAGTGGTTTTTGGCAACAAGGACCAGAGTGACAAGCTGGTGGAAGGCGATCGCAAAACACCGGAAGGTACCTTTCGTATTCAGACCAAACGCATGGACAACCGATGGAGCCGTTTTATGTTGCTGGATTACCCGAATGAAGATTCAAAACAAAAATTTTTGCAGCGGCAGAGCGAGGGCAGTTTGTCGCAGGGAGCCAGTATGGGCGGCGGTATTGGGATACATGGCGTGGAGTATGGCGCTGGTATCCGCGACAATTACGTGGATAGCCGCATCAACTGGACGTTGGGTTGTGTGAGTATGAAGAATGGAGACGTGAACGAATTATATGAAATTGTTAAAGTAGGCACACCGGTGGTGATACGCCGTTAAAAAGGAAAGGTTTTTGTGGAGGGTAGCAGGTGTTTTCCAATGGCAGCATAAGTAGGTAATTTTATACTGCAACCATTGTGTATTGCATCTAGTGGTACAGGTTCAATACTGTACCATGACTCCAATATATACGGCGGGTCAGATCCTGTGAAGAGCGCGCTCCACTCGGATGGTGCGCGCTTTTTTATTGCGCCATAAAGGCCTTTACCAACTGCTTCCATACGGCGCCGTCTTTCTGGCAGAAGGACTGATGCCCGGCGTCTTTAAAAATATGCAGCTGTTTTTTTGAGGTCGCCAGTTGGCGGAACACCCGCTGTGTTTCATCGGGCGTAACCCGGATGTCCTGCTGGCCCCAGCAGTAAAGCACCGGCACGTTTATCTGCCGGGCGTAATCCTGAGGGTTATGACTGAAGCCCCAGAAACCCAGTTCCAATCCGCCCCAGAAAGTAAGCAGCTGGGAAAATGGCGTGGCAGGCAGGTGTACGGCGCGCATGCGGCTTTTTACCGCATCGAGGAGGGTGGCGAACGGGGATTCGAGGATAATTTTCTGCGGTGTGAGGTGATATTCCGGCACTGCTTTCATAATGGCCGCCGCGCCCATGCTCATGCCCCAGAGGGAGACGGGCCTGTCGGATCGGGACCTGGCATAATCCCACGCCAGCTTCACGTCTTCTGCTTCTTTATAGCCAATGGTACAGGCGGTGCCGTCACTGTTGCCATGGCCCCGGAAATCTATCAGGAAAGTATTGTATCCCAGCTGACGGAACCAGTAGGCTTCCGGCAGGTGCGAACCTTTATTGCCGCCATAGCCGTGGAAAAGGATGACGGTGCCTTTGGCCTGTGGCACCGGCATCCACCAGCCTTCCAGGTGCAATCCGCTGGCGGTGAGGAGCTGCACGGTATCATAAGGGATGCTGGGTCTTGCGCTGGTAATGGATTTGGAGAGCCGCACGCCGAAGAAGATGATGTTGAGTTTTTCCCCGATGTTCATTTCCTCCGGCCGTTTGTTCCGGTGACGGTTGTTTTCGGAGAAATGGGTGAATTTATAGGCATGGAAGGCCGTGATGCAGTTAAACACCAGCATGAAGAACAGCAGGGTATAAAGGGCTCTTTTGAAGAAACGCCGCATGGGATTTACGGATTTTTGATTTATAAAATTTAAATGCAGCGAAGATCACACTATATCATGTGATCTCCGCTGCATTTTAAACATCAAAAATATCAAAATCAAAAAATCCGTAAATGATTTACAGCTTGCCTTTCTTGATCTCATCTACCACAGCCGGATCGAGGAGAGTAGAGGTATCGCCGAGGTTATCGAGGTCGTTTTCCGCGATTTTGCGCAGGATACGACGCATGATTTTGCCGGAGCGTGTTTTGGGCAGCCCGCTTACAAACTGGATTTTGTCCGGTTTGGCGATGGGGCCGATGATCCGGGAAACGGTTTGTGCGATATCTTTTTTAGACAGCTCTGGTTCATGCGACATTCTTTCCATGATCACATAAGCATAGATGCCTTGTCCTTTGATATCGTGCGGGTAACCTACCACGGCGCTTTCGATGACGCCGGCGTGCATGTTGATGGCGTTTTCCACTTCGGCGGTGCCGATACGGTGGCCGCTTACGTTGAGTACGTCGTCTACGCGGCCGGTGATGCGGTAGTAACCGTCTTCGTCACGTTGGCAGCCGTCGCCGGTGAAGTAGAGGTTCTCGTACGTGGAGAAGTATGTTTTCCGGAAACGTTCATGATCGCCGTAGGTTGTGCGGAGCATGCCGGGCCACGGGAATTTGATGCAGAGGTTACCGTTAACGCCGTTGCCTTTTATTTCCTGCCCGTTCTCGTCTACCAGGATGGGTTGTACCCCTGGCAGCGGTAAGGTGGCGAAGCCTGGTTTCTCTTTAGTGATGCCGGCAATGGGGGTGATCATGATACCACCGGTTTCCGTCTGCCACCAGGTATCCACGATCGGGCAGCGGCCTTTACCGATATTGTCTTTAAACCAGTGCCATGCTTCTTCGTTGATCGGTTCGCCCACGGAACCCAGCTTTTTGAGCGAACTGAGGTCTTTATGGTTGACCGGGCCGAGTCCATAACCCATCAGGCTGCGGATGGCGGTGGGAGCGGTGTACAGGGTATCGACGCGGAATTTGTCAACGATTTCCCAGAGGCGGCCGGCATCCGGATAGGTGGGCACACCTTCAAACATGAGGGTGGTGGCGCCGGCGCTGAGAGGGCCGTATACGATATAACTGTGACCAGTGATCCAGCCGATGTCGGCAGTACAGAAGAATACTTCGCCGGGCTGGTGCTGGAAGGTATTAACGAAGGAGTAGTTGGCATATACCATGTAGCCGCCGCAGGTGTGTACCACACCTTTGGGTTTGCCGGTAGAGCCGGAAGTGTAGAGGATGAAGAGCATATCTTCCGCATCCATTTCTTCCGCCGGGCAGGGAGGATTGCCCATGGTTTCCACCTGTTTGATCTCATCTTCCCACCATACGTCTCTTCCTTTGAGCATGCTCACCGGCGTGCGGGTACGGGTGCATACGATCACTTTTTTAACTGTGGGACAGGCCATGAGGGCGTCGTCGATCACGGATTTCAGGGGAATGTCTTTATTGCCGCGGTAAGCGCCGTCGCAGGTGATCACAAGGCTGGCCTGTGCGTCCTGTATCCTGTCGGCGATGGACTGGGCGCTGAAGCCGCCGAACACCACAGAGTGGATAGCGCCAATGCGGGCACAGGCCAATACAGCAATTGCCAGTTCGGGGATCATGCCCATATAAATACAAACACGGTCGCCTTTTTTAACGCCATTGTTTTTCAGTACGTTGGCGAACTGGCATACTTTGTTGAACAAGTCACGATAGGTGATGATGCGATGGCGTTCTTCCGGGTCGTTGGGTTCCCAGATGATGGCCGGGGAGTTGCCGAGGGTGCCGAGGTGGCGGTCCAGACAGTTCTCGGTGATATTCATTTTGGCACCGGAGAACCATTTGATTTCAGGGTCCTTGAAGTTCCAGTCCAGTACCTTGTCCCATTTACGGCGCCACATAAAGTGGTCTGCCACATTGGCCCAGAATCCTTCCGGGTCTATTACACTCTGCTGATAAGCCTGTTGATAATCTTCTATAGTCTTGATCTGGTAAGGGTACGACATAGCACCATGAATGTTTATTGGTTAAGTAGATTTTTTCCTAACGGGCTTTAAATTTAAGAAAAACCCGACGGTATGCTAGAAAAAATCTAAAAAATCATATTAAAACCAGATTATTTTTCAAAATGGGTTGGAAGAAAGGCCATGGTAAAAGCACCTTTAGGGCACAACAATAGCCGTTGCCCGCTGGGGCAGGCTGGTAAAGGGATGCCGCTAAAGGTGCTGAAGAAGGACAGGTTGGCAAGGCAGGCGCCAGGAGGTCTGTAATGGTCAGTTTACCTGGGGGTGCGGTACTTGATCGCCGATTTCCAGAAGGTGTTGTACACTTCATCCATGATTTCCACAATGCGCTTTTTTTCCGCGCTGCTCAGAAAAGCGCTCTGCCTGGACGTTTCGGCGTTGCCGCGTCCTTCTTTGGCGCGCATTTTCCGGTAAAATGTGGGGGTGCTCCAGTTGCAGTCCTGACATACCCTTTCCCGGAAGAGGGCGGCCATGCCCGAAAACTTTTCATGAATGGAAAACAAGAGGTTGGGTGACTCCTTACTCATAATAACAATCTTTTTATGATGAACAATGGAATCACAGTTATACCCGTACGGCCGGTTGCAAAATGAGATTATTTATGGCTGTTAGCAAATACAGTTATAACTGTGAAAATTATCAGCATAAAATTACACTATTTGCGATATAAAAATCATGTAACCCTTTGTGGTATTGATTTTAGAGTGTTTGTTGGAGAGGTTTTCCGATCAGTTTCAGCGGATATTTATCATTATGATAACGGGGCGGTTGAGATATGATTTTTAGGATCGTTTTATACTGATTTCAATCAAAATGATCGTGAAATAATTTTTTCAGCCTACGTATAGGCATAAAAGTTAGCACATCGGATCAATATGCTACCTGCTATGATCAATTTATTATTTTTTAACGCGATTTGGTAATTTTATTTACGAAATGAAAGATTAATTGTTATATTATACAATTATTTATAAAAAAGCATAAATGATGCAGTCGAGTTTGATACATATGGGCCAGCGATTAAAGCAGATACTGAAGCAGAAAAAAATCAAAATCATCGATTTTGCAAAAATGGCCGGCTTCACCAACCAAATTGCTCACTATCACTTGAGGAACGGGGATATGAAGCGGGTCAACCTGGAACGTTTTTGTGAAATTATCGGTATCACGCCGGACGAGTTTATCCGCTGGAACGGCACCATGCAGCTGGCCAACGGAAAGAGTATACACCACGGGAACCGCCTTCAGCACCTGATTGCGGAGAAAGGACTCAACAAGAGCAAACTGGCCGAACGACTCAATATGAGCAGGCGTACCATGTATAATGTTTTTGAAAAGGAAACCTTTTCGCCGGATGAACTGGACCGGGTAGCCCGTGGACTGGACATGACGCCGGAAGCATTCCTGAATCCCGGCACCACACAGGAAACAAGGCAGACAGACAGCGAAGAAATGATGGTGCTGCGGGAGAAATACTATAAAATACTGGAAGAGCACAACCAGCTGCTGAAGAACTACACAGCCCTGAAAGATGATGTGCTTAAAATGAAGAAAGAGCTGGCCACGCTCCGTAAAGGAAAAGCGAAGAGGGGATAAACCTCCTGTAACCAGCCGTTATGTTATCCCCCATTGTGGTTATACCCGGGCAGCCGGAACTTCTACTTCCAGCGCTGCTGCTACTTCTTCCCAGTTGTGTACCCGCTCGTAATCTGTCAGATGAACATTGTGCGGTGCCGTAAACAACAACTGCCTTCCCTTAAAATGCCGCAGGTTCTTGTCGTAGTCGTCAATCATGATGTCGGCGTTCACAATGGTTTTGGAGCCGCAAAGCACAATATTGTGCCAGCTGATGAAAGGGAAATGTTCATGCAGCCATTCCAGCTTTTCACGGAGTGACTGTGGAAATTCCATGGCCGCAGATACAATGAAGACTTCATATTTCTCCATCAGGGCTTTGATCACTTCCTGGCTGCCCGGCATTACCGGCGCTGTCCTGAAAAAGCCCGGCGTCAGTAAAAACTTCCTGACCAGCCCCTCAGGCAGTACTTCCCCTTCGGGAACACCGTGCAAGCCTTGCGGGTCCAGCTTAATACCGTGCGACGTTTCGTAATAATTGAGGTAATGGCTGTAAATATCCGCCATTACATTGTCCATATCTATTGCTATTCTTGCCATATTTTGCGGTTTATTGCAAAGATATGCAAATAATTGCAGAATATTGCAAATTATTACATAATATTGCAGAAAATGGCAAGTATGCTGAAAGAGGAAAGACTTGATTATATACTAAAGAAGCTGCAAACCGATCAGAAAGTATTACAGACGGAACTGAGTACCGACCTGCAGGTATCGGAAGATACGGTGCGGCGGGACCTGGAGGCGCTGGCGCAAAGCGGGCAGCTGATCAAAGTGCGGGGAGGGGCTATCCCGCATTCCCCCAACCCCTATTCTTTTAAGGAGAGAGTAGAGCGGCATGCCGCGGATAAACAGCTGATGGCCCGCAAAGCCCTCACCCTGCTGCACGACGGACAGACGGTGCTGATGGATGGCGGTACTTCCACGCTGGCGCTGGTAAAACTGTTGCCCCCCCAGCTACGGCTCACCATCATTACCAACAGTGTGCCCATCGTCACGCAGCTGATAGAACACCCTACCATTGAAGTGATCTTTACGGGCGGGCGTATCGGTAAAAACTCACAAACTGCCACCGGCATGGACACTATCCGCGCCATGCAGAAGATCCGCGCCGATCTGGCTTTCGTGGGTATCTGCAGCCTGCATCCCGAAGCCGGTGTAACTGGCCTGGACCTTGAAGAGGCAGATGTAAAAAGTGTGATGATAGAAGCGGCCAATAAAATTGTTGCGCTGGCCACCAGCGATAAAATGGACACGGCAGAGCCGTTTAAAGTCTGTGAAATTACCGGGATAGATGTGATTGTGACGGATAAACCGCAACTGCCCTTGTTTAAGCCTTACCAGGACCTGGGAATACAGGTGATATAACGTTAAACGGAAACCTTACTTGAATTTACACAACGATGTTACAGGATTTATCGATACCGGTGATACATAAGAGAGGCACCCGCATTGCGGTAAGCGCGTTGTTTTTCCTGACCGGATTGTGTTTTGCCAGCTGGGCATCACGTATTCCGGATATACAGCAATCCCTGCACCTCAACGATGCGGGACTTGGCAGCGTGCTGCTGGCCCTGCCGGTAGGATCGCTGATTTCCCTGCCGGTAGCGGGTGTCCTGGTGTCCCGCTTTGGCAGCAAGCAGGTGCTGATCATTGCTGCGGTGGCGTATGCCGCTATTTTACCGGTACTGGGCCTCGCGAAAGCCCCCTGGGAACTGATCTCTTTTCTCGTGTTTTTCGGCTTCTGCGGCAACCTGGCCAATATTGCGGTCAACACCCAGGCGGTAGCTGTAGAAGCAATGTACGGCCGCTCTATCATGGCATCCTTTCATGGGCTGTGGAGTGTGGCGGGTTTCACCGGCGCCGCTATCGGTGCGGCCATGAGCGGACTGCATCTGCAGCCGGTATATCATTTCCTGCTAATCACCGGTATTTCCTGGACGCTGGTACTGCTCACGATGCGGCATATTGTACAGCAGGATAATAATGTACAGGCCAATCAGCCACTGTTTGTTAAGCCTGACCGCTTTTTGCTGACGCTGGGCATCATTGCTATGTGCTCTATGATATGCGAGGGTACTATGTTTGACTGGAGCGGGGTGTATTTTCGCCGTGTAGTGAAGGTAGATGAAGGACTGGGAGGCGCCGGTTATGCCGCCTTTATGGGCACCATGGCTTCCGGCCGCTTTGTGGCCGACTGGATGATAACGCGATTGGGTACACGAAAAATGCTCATCATCAGCGGAACACTTACAGCTGCCGGCTTGCTGGTAGCGGTGGCTTTCCCCTACCTGGTGAGCGCTACGCTGGGCTTTATGCTGGTTGGCGCGGGTGTTTCTGCCGTAGTGCCGCTGGTGTACAGCGCTGCCGGCAAATCGTCGGTATTGTCGCCGGGAATGGCGCTGGCGGCGGTTTCCACCATTGGCTACCTGGGCTTTCTTTTTGGCCCTCCGCTGATTGGCTTTGTGGCGCAGGCTACCAGCCTCGCGGTGTCTTTCTCGCTGATCGCCGTCATGGGCGCTGCCATCGCGATTATGTCCACCCGGCTGAAGCTGTAACGGCTTACAGTCGGTGAGGCTCAGGAAGGCAACAGAAGTTGTGGCTTCCATGTCTTAAGCGATAACAGCGTACGGGGCTTCGGCCCTGGGTCATGACGCTTCGAAGGTGGAAGTGGTGCTGAAAAACATCTCTTCTCCGCTGTAATCGATGATCAGGAGCCAGTTGCCCACAGCTGGCCTCACTTCCGGTAACCGCAGTGCAGACAAGGCTTCCAGCAGCGGTCCGGGTTCATGTTCAAAAGGGATATATCTCACCTTTAAAGCGGCGTCCTGCTGCTTCGGTAAAAATTTCAAAGCATTGATGGCGGTTTCCATCCGCAATATTTCAGGCAGGTAAAGTACCTGCAGGCGCCCTTGTATTATTTGTTGTTCCAGGTAATCAGCAAAACCTTCAATTTCCCGTTTGAACTGGAGATCGGATTGCCGGCAGGCCTCCCAGAAGGCGGTGGCCAGCGGCATGAGCCGGTTGCCCAGCAGCAGACAGGTATAGGGCAGAAGCGTATAGATAGGCGTTATACGGTTCACCCGGTACAGGGTGCAGTTGACCGACATGCCCCGCTGGAACACGACCGATTCCAGTCGTTTTCTTTCGCGGTCGGTGAGGTCATAGGATGCGAAGACTGCATCCGGCTGTTGTCGGGCTTCCACGCATAGCTCGGGGGAAGCGATGAGTGCGGCGAGTGCCTGCTGAAAGGAGAGGAGTGACATGGCTGTTCACGTATGATATTGATTCCATACTGCTTTGGCTCTGTTCAGCTCGCGGGTGATCCCGTCGAACTGCAGCAGATGGAAATAGGATTCATGAAATTCGAAGGTGATGCCGCAAAGGTTGGGTACTAACGGCAACGTATACTCGAGAAGTTCCCAGACGGCTTCCGGACAGGGGCCTGCATGGGAGTCGGTATACATACCGGCCATTTCATTGCCGCCGGCGATGTGTATCTCCACAACTTTGCCGAGGTCCAGTGCGGCAATGAAGCTGCGTGGATCGAAGCCATGGTTCACCGCATTCGTATATACGTTGTGGATATCGAGCAGGAGGCCGCAGGCGGTGTCCTGCGACAGTTCGTTGAGGAAATCCGTTTCGGAAAGCTCCTGTTCCGGCAGGTCAATGAAGTAGACGTTGTTTTCTACCAGGAAAGGTGCTCTGATACTGCGGCTGATAGTGTTGATGCGGCCGTCGATCATATCCAGCACTTCGTAATCGTAGGGCACGGGAACGGCCATACCGGCATTGCGTTCCTGCTGATGTTCATCATGTACTTTTACGAAAGAGAGGTGATCGCTGTGCCACACAAAGGAGAAGCGCTGATGCCATTCTTCCATTTTGTGGAGATAGGCCATATCGAAGATGCCGGCACTGCCCAGGGAGTAGGAGATGTTGTGTGCCGTGAGCGGATAACGGGCAGCGAGTTTATGAAGCACGTCCATCCAGCTGTCTATTTCTTCAAAGCGGCCGGGGTGGCCGTTGCCCAGGTCTGTCCAGAACATGTCCGGAATAATTTCCACATAATCGCAGCAGGTAGCGGGGCTGTCGAGATATAGTTCCAGGGAAGGATTGTACAATAAACCCACGCCCAGCCGGGGAATAGTTTTTTCATACAACCGGCTGCTGTAGCCGGTAAGCTTAGCAGGATACATGGTAGGGAATGTTTAAAAAGCCCCGCTCCGGAGAACGGGGCGGTGATACGTTAGTGGCCGATGACAGTGCCTTTGATGGTACCTTTGATGGTCGCCATTTTGTCGAGGTCTACTTTCATAACATGTTCCAGTTCTTCCCGGATGTTAAAGTGGACGCCGGACAGGCAGGCCTGACAGCCACGGGGGTTAATTTTCGAAATTACCAGTTCCTGTAATCTGGCGATGTCGGCCATCTTCGTGCCTTTAGGCACGGTGAGGTTTACCTGGCCGTCAGTTCCGTAGTGAACTTCTGCTGTACGCATGACATGTGGTTTTTGGGGTGATAAATGATAGATATAAAAACGACAGATATAAACGAATAAAAATGCTGCTCAATTGATGCCGGTCACTTTGGGGTATGTACTAACAGGATCTAAAGGTAGGATATTCCGGGATGATAGCGCAACGTATTTGTACGGAAAAAAAACCGGCGTGTTTCTGCTGAAATCCGCCTCTGCCGTAATGTTTTATACAATAATTATTGTATGTAAAAAAAGCATTCTATCATGCCGTCTCCAAAATTCTTTCATAAAAAATCAAATTTAATTCCATTATTAAATTTCAAATCACGTAACTTTGCACGATTTTTTTGGTCCCTCGTACGGCATTAAAATCAATGTGGTTTTTCATTTTCAATAGATTACAAAAATGCCAAAAGACTCATCTATCAAATCTGTCCTCATTATCGGATCTGGTCCCATTATTATTGGTCAGGCTTGCGAATTTGACTATTCTGGTTCCCAGGCAGCACGTTCGTTGCGGGAAGAAGGAATTAAAGTGATTTTGATTAATTCCAACCCGGCTACCATCATGACGGACCCTATGATGGCCGATAAGGTTTATTTGCTCCCATTAACCGTGGAAAGCATTGAGCAGATTCTGGAAGAAAACCAGATTGATGCCGTATTGCCTACCATGGGTGGTCAAACAGCGCTGAACCTTTGTAAAGAGGTAGATGAGCTGGGAATTTGGGAGAAATTTAATGTTCGCCTGATCGGGGTAGACATCAAAGCGATCGACAAAGCGGAAGACCGTGAACAGTTCCGCCAGTGGATGCTCCGGATCGGTATTCCGGTAGCTCCTGCCAAAACGGCCAACTCCTTTCTGGAAGGTAAAGAGTTTGCACAGGAGATAGGATTCCCGTTGGTAATCCGTCCTTCTTTCACCCTCGGCGGTACCGGCGGCGGTTTCGTACACAGCAAAGACGAGCTGGACGAAGCGCTGGACCGTGGCCTGAAAGCGTCTCCCATTCACGAAGTACTGGTGGAGAAAGCGGTGCTGGGATGGAAGGAATACGAACTGGAACTGCTGCGCGACAAGAACGACAACGTGGTGATCATCTGTACGGTGGAAAACCTGGACCCGATGGGTATCCATACCGGCGACTCCATCACCGTGGCCCCTGCCATGACCCTGAGCGATACCGCTTTCCAGGACATGCGTAACAAAGCCATGATGATGATGCGCGACCTGGGTAACTTCGCCGGTGGTTGTAACGTACAGTTCTCCCTGAACCCGGAAAATGAGGAACTGATCGCCATCGAAATCAACCCGCGTGTGAGCCGCTCTTCTGCGCTGGCGTCCAAAGCTACCGGTTATCCGATTGCGAAAATCGCCGCCAAACTGGCGATCGGTTACACCCTCGATGAACTGGAAAACCAGATCACCAAAACCACTTCCGCTTTCTTTGAACCCGCGCTGGACTACGTTATCGTAAAAATGCCACGCTGGAACTTCGATAAATTTAAAGGCGCAGACGATACGCTGGGCCTCCAGATGAAATCAGTAGGTGAAGTAATGGCTATCGGCCGCACCTTCCCTGAAGCCTTGCAGAAAGCCTGCCAGAGCCTCGAAAACGATGCGCTCGGCCTCGGCTACTACGGCAAGTCACTGATGAAATCTGAACAACTCATCGAAAAACTGAAACGTCCGACCTGGGACCGCATCTTCCGTATTAAAGATGCCCTGATGGCCGGCGCTTCTGTAAAACATATTCACCAGCAGACTTACATCGACCGCTGGTTCCTCCACCAGATACAGGATATCGTAAACCTGGAAAAACAACTGGGCGAGCACGATCTGGAAAGCGTTCCGGCTGATATGCTGGCTGACGCCAAGAAGCTGGGCTTCTCTGATGCCCAGCTGGCGGTTATCTTCGGCAACTGTGAAGAAGAAGAAGTTTACGAAAAGAGAAAAGCCAACGGCATTGTACGGACTTACAAAATGGTAGACACCTGCGCCGCTGAGTTTGAAGCAAAAACACCTTACTTCTACTCTACTTTCGATACCGAAAACGAAAGCAAGGTAACTGACCGTAAAAAAATCATCGTACTGGGTTCCGGCCCTAACAGGATTGGCCAGGGCATTGAGTTTGACTACTGCTGCACCCACGGTTTGCAGGCGATCCAGGATTGCGGTTATGAAGCCATCATGGTCAACTGTAACCCTGAAACCGTATCCACCGACTTCGACATGGCCGATAAGCTGTACTTCGAGCCGGTCTTCTGGGAGCACCTGTGGGAAATCATCGAGCTGGAAAAACCGGAAGGCGTGATCGTTCAGCTGGGTGGTCAGACAGCGCTGAAACTGGCAAAACGCCTGGAAGAAAAAGGTATCAAAATCATCGGTACTTCTTTCGACAGCATGGACATCGCGGAAGACCGTGGTCGTTTCTCCGATATGCTGAAAGACCTCGGTATTCCTTATCCGAAATATGGTACCGCCTACAATACAGACGATGCGATCGAAGTGGCGAAAGAAGTAGGTTATCCGGTACTGGTACGTCCGTCTTATGTACTGGGCGGCCAGCGGATGCGTATCGTGATCAACGAGGAAGAACTGGAACAATCTGTATTAAGCCTGCTGCGTCACCTGCCGGGCAATAAGATCCTGATCGACCACTTCCTGGACCGTTGCCAGGAGGCTGAAATCGACGGTATCTTTGACGGTACGGATTTTCACGTGATGGGTGTTATGGAGCACATTGAACCTGCAGGTATCCACAGTGGTGACAGCCACGCGTTGCTGCCGGCCTTCAACCTTACGCCGATTGAAGTGACCACCATGGAATACTACGCGGAAAAAATTGCCCGCGCATTGAATATCCGTGGTCTGATCAACATTCAGTTCGCGGTGAAAGACGGCCAGGTGTATGTGATCGAAGCCAACCCGCGCGCTTCCCGCACCACACCGTTTATCGCCAAAGCTTACCAGGTGCCTTACCTGAACATCGCTACCAAAGTGATGATCGGAGATAAAAAACTAAAAGACTTCAAAATTGAAAAGAAACTGAGCGGCTTTGCCATCAAGGAACCAGTGTTCTCTTTCAATAAGTTCCCGGGCGTGAATAAAGAACTCGGCCCTGAAATGAAGTCCACCGGTGAAGCGATCCGCTTTATCAAAGACCTGAGGGATCCTTACTTCCGTCAGTTGTATAAAGAGAAGAGCATGTACCTGTCTAAATAAAACAGGTCGCACCATAAAAACAAAAGCCCGTCAATATTGTGTTGACGGGCTTTTTTGTTTTATCTTTTAAGTGTGACAGCTATAAAATAACAGAGCCTGATAAAGATCAGGCTCCTTCTTTTCCCTCAAAATAACCATTAAAGACACGACTATTGAATCTTGATACGACACAAATAGCGTGACCGGTAATGCATTTTACAAATAATATTATATTTAAAGAAGATGTTAACTAATCAATAACAGATTCGAGAAGTTAATATATTTATAATATTGATATTTAACATATTAAACAAATACGATTTTGTTAACCTAAATTATCTTAACACATCCTGAATCAAAAATTACCTAGTTATCATATCTTTTTCGGATATGCTGTTTTTGCGTTTTTTGGACGGTTTAATTTCCGGATGTCGGAAGATCAAAAGTTGACCCTCTTTTATGCAGTTTGAATCATCCATGTTTGTTGCAGCATGTTGGAAACGTGCGCCCTTTCTGCGTTTAACGCCTCCGTTATTAACGGGCATCTGTATGCAGTTATCCAATCCTCTTTCAGCACAGTACCTGCATATCCTTATGCTGTCGGCTTTTGCCTTGTTGTTGCTGATACGATTGCTGCCGGTTGTATACCGTTATCATTATGCATGGGCGGCAGGTATTCCCGTGCTTATCCTGTTGTATTGCAGTGGAGCGTTGCTGCTGGTTTCTGCCGGTATCCGGCAGGACGACACGTGTTTTTCCGCACCACCGGACAGTGCCACGTATTGGTTGGCAAAGGTAGAAGCGCCTTTACAGGACAAACCCCGTTCCCGTAAAACATGGCTGGCCGTTACCGCCACCTGCACGCAGGGACGCTGGCGGGCATCGAAGGGACGTTTATTGGCCTATTTTAGCCGGGATAGTGCATCATCCGGTTTGGTGTACGGCGCAGTGGTATTGCTGGCTAAAAAGCCGGTTAAAATCACCAATAGCGGTAATCCCGGTGGGTTTGATTACCAGCGTTACTGTGCTGCACAACAGCTGTATCACCAGGTATTCCTGAAAGCGGGCGACTACCGGCAGCTGTCGCGTCCGCCGCTTCATGACCTTACCTTTTTCCTGCTCCAGGCCCGTGAGTTTTGTCTCGGTCAGCTAAAGATTTATATCGGCAACGGTCCGGAGGCGGGCATGGCAGAAGCCCTGCTGATCGGCTACCGCCAGGACCTGGACCCCGAAGTGGTCAGCGCCTATAGCAACACCGGCATTGTACATATCATCGCCATTTCCGGCATGCACCTGGCTTTGTTGTACGGCTCCCTGCTATGGCTGCTGCGTTGGCTGCCCGCCCGCCGCGCGGCGAATGTGGTCCGGGCAGTGGTACTGCTGGCCGTGTTATGGGGCTTCGCCCTGCTGACAGGCGCGTCTGCATCGGTATTACGGGCGGCAATGATGTTCTCCGGCATCACGGTGGGCAACTGGTTGCTTGGCAGAAAAGCCAGTACCTACAACATGCTGGCCGCCTCGGCATTTGTGTTGTTGTGTTGCCAGCCCTGGCTGGCCGTGGATGCAGGCTTCCAGTTGTCCTACCTGGCAGTGCTTAGTATTCTGCTGTTTTATAACGTGACCTATGCATTATGGACACCTTCCGCCCGATGGGCAAAGGCTGTATGGCAACTGGCGGCGCTGTCTCTCGCAGCACAGGTACTGACGCTGCCGGTATCTATCTACTACTTTCATCAGTTCCCTGTTTATTTTCTGCCGGCCAACCTGGTGGCGGTGCCGCTGTCCACCGTGGTCATCTACGGTGAGGTCCTGTTGTTGTTGCTGACGCCTTTCAGCACCCTGGCAGGGTGGGCGGGAGCGGCGCTCCGCTGGCTGATTCATCTTATGAATACCGGTGTGGCCTGGTTGGGACAACTACCTTTTGCCATGATAAAAGACCTGCAGTGGAGCTTGTGGCAAACCGGCTGCTGTTACCTGTTGATAGCAGGTATAGCAGGCTGGCTGTTGTGGCAGTACCGCCGCGGTTACTGGCTGGCACTGGCTGCCTTTTGGCTGATGGTGGCCGATCAGGCGATACGTCATATATCTTCCCGTCAGCAACGGCAACTGGTCATTTATAACGTGCCCGCCTATACGGCGATGGATGCTGTCGCTGAGGGAAATGTGCAATTCATCGGACAAGACAGTATCTGGAAAGCGCCGGCGGCCAAACATTTGCAGGCAGCCCGGGCGGCCATGGGGGTGAAGCCGGGCATTGTGCCCGGTTTTCAGCAGGACGGCCGTTATCTGCTGCTGGGACGGAAAACGGTGGCGGTAGTGGACACTACATTGCCTGCATGGGCGCCGGTACGGCCATTGCGGGTTGACTATCTTTTGCTGAATGGACACATAAAAATGAACATGGACCGGGTACAGGCCTGGTATAAAGCGGACACGGTTGTTTTGGGCGCTGCCTGCCCGCTTTACCGCATCCGGCGCTGGGTGGCCGAATGCGACTCCCTGGGAATGCCTTTTTACAGCATCCCGGAGAAAGGCGCATTTATTATTCCGTTCTGACTTTTTCTCCGGTTTGCCGGCCGGCAATTAATATTTTTTGCTCATCTGACAACGATCTGCCGGCCTTTCCCTGGTATTCCACGCCGGCAGGAAATGGAAAAGTGATTGTTACGTGTTAACTTTGCGCAACTTTTCGGTTCCGGACCAGGGGCCTATGTTATTAAAATTTCTAATGTTTTCCATTCATGCAAAAGCAAATTAAATCAGCGCTGATCTCCGTTTTCTATAAAGATAACCTGGAGAACATTGTTAAAAAGTTAGGTGAACAGGGTGTGACCATCTATTCTACCGGTGGTACCCAAAAATTCATTGAGGAACAGGGCGTAAAATGCGTGGCAGTAGAAGATCTGACTGCTTACCCGTCTATCCTCGGCGGCCGTGTGAAAACGCTGCACCCTAAAGTATTTGGTGGTATCCTGGCCCGCCGCGAAAATCCGCAGGACCTGGAACAGCTGAAACAATACGACATTCCGGAAATTGACCTCGTGATCGTGGACCTGTACCCGTTTGAAGAAACCGTAAAAAATACGACCGAAGAACAGACGATCATCGAAAAAATTGACATCGGCGGCGTATCCCTGATCCGCGCTGCCGGCAAGAACTACAAAGATGTGGTGATCGTAGCTTCCAAAGACCAGTACGCAGACCTGGAAAAAGTGCTGACAGAAAACAATGGCGCCACTTCCCTGCAAGACCGCAGGAGCTTTGCCGCTAAAGCTTTTGAAGTATGTGCCAACTATGATGTGGCTATCTCCCAATATTTCCTGAACAACGAACCTGCGGATTATTTCCAGGTATCCGTTCCACAGGGACAGGTAAACCGTTACGGTGAAAACCCGCACCAGCGCGGTGTTTTCTATGGTAACCTGAACGATATCTTTAATAAACTGCATGGCAAGGAGCTTTCCTTCAACAACCTGGTGGACGTAGACGCCGCCTGCCAGCTGATACAGGAATTTACTGAAACCACTTTCGCAGTTATCAAGCATACCAATGTATGCGGCATCGCTTCCCGCGCTACCCTGAAAGGAGCCTGGGACGCAGCGCTGGCCGGCGATAAGGAAAGCGCTTTTGGTGGCGTACTGGTGTGCAACCAAACCATTGATAAAGCCACAGCGGAATCCATCAACGAAATCTTTTTTGAAATACTGATCGCTCCCAGCTTCGAGGCTGACGCGCTGGCAGTACTGCAAACCAGGAAAAACCGTATCCTCCTTGAGCAGAAACAACCGGTGAAAAGCAAGTACATGTACAAAAACGTGCTGAACGGTGTATTGCTGCAGGATAGCGATAATGGTAACTATAAAGAATGGAACGATGTGGGCGCACAGGCGGCTACCGCTGCGCAGAAGGCAGACCTGGAGTTCGCTAATATTGTGTGCAAACACTTGAAATCCAATGCTATTGCGCTGGTGAAAGACAAACAACTGGTAGGTAAGGGCTGTGGCCAGACTTCCCGTATCGATGCACTGCGTCATGCTATTGAGAAGGCAGGCCAGTTCAGCTTTGAGCTGAAAGGCGCAGTGATGGCTTCCGACGCGTTCTTCCCGTTTGATGACTGCGTACGCATTGCGCACGAACAGGGCATCGAAGCGGTAATCCAGCCGGGTGGTTCCGTTCGGGACAACGATTCCATCGAATTCTGCAAACAACATGGCATGGCGATGGTGATGACCGGCATGCGTCATTTCCGCCATTAATCCGTGTAAAATATAAAAGCAAAAAGCGGAGCTCATTTCCTGGAAATGACCTTCGCTTTTTTTTAAAGAAAAATTGGCGCCATTGCCTGAAAATAGCTAGTATTGTTGTTCATGGCCTTTATCAAGCAAAATATCATGCAGGATGCGGCAGATACGGACCTTGTCCGGGAGTATAAAGCTTCCGGCAGTCTGGAGCTGCTGGCTGCCCTCTACCAGCGTTATATGAACCTGGTATATGGTGTATGCCTGCAATATTTTGATGAAGAAGGCAGCAAGGATGCCGTCATGCAGATCTTTGAGGAGCTGATTGATAAACTGAAACGGCACGAGGTACAGAACTTTAAAAGCTGGCTGCATGTTTTATCGAGGAACCACTGCCTGATGAAGCTGCGGTCCATGAAAAACAAGGAATCTCTCCAGGTGACCATAGAAGAAAATTCCCCGGTTATGGAAAACGGAGAATTAGCGCATCATGACCACGAAGTCACGCTGGAAGACAATCTCCAGTCCATGGAGAAATGCCTGGAGACCTTGCCGGAAGAGCAAAAACGCAGCGTGAACCTGTTCTACCTGGAGGAAAAAAGCTACCGGGAGGTGGCTGTTATCACCGGATATGAAATGAATAAAGTGAAAAGCTATATCCAGAACGGGAAACGGAATCTTAAAATTTGTATGGAGCAACAACATGCCTGACAAGCACGCACATAACAAACCTGCCGTAAGCGCCGAGCTTATCCGCCAGTACCTGGCCGGGGAGCTGGATGATAAGGCCATGCATGCCCTGGAACGCCAGGCGCTGGATGACCCGTTCCTCGCCGCCGCGCTGGAAGGTTATGCCCTGCACGCCCCTGCCCAGCAGGTCCACCAGGAAGACCTGGCGGCCCGGCTTTCCCGGCGGGTAGCGCAAGAGGGGCGTACGGCGGTGGTGCGTCCTTTGTATCCACGTATTGCAGCGGCAGCGGCGATCCTGTTATTGCTCTTTACCGGTGGCTGGTTCCTGTTCAAAACACAAAACGACAAGGCTCCGGAAATAGCACAGGCGGATCGGCCAGTGGTGATACCCGAGGATACCGCAGCAGGGGTCCCGGCCGACAAACCAGAAATGGCCATGCGGCCATCCGGAGACTCCGACAATAAGAAGGCGGCCCCCATCCGGCAGAAGGAAGCCCCCGCTTTAGCCCGTACAATGGAGCCTGTAGCGGACATCAGTGCCAAAGACGAAAGACTGGTGGAAAAACCGCTGGAGCGGAGGGAATTAAAACAATCGCCGCCCAACGCTACCTTCGCGGCACCTGTACCGCCGCCGGCCGCAGCGCCGGCATTAGCACAGGCTGCTCCGGTGATTACGCCGGCTCCGGCGCCTGTCAGCATTGATAGGCAACAGAACGATATAGCGGCAGACCGGCGTGATTCCGGTGCCATGGGCTATAATAACAGGGCGCTGGAAGAGGTGGTTACCACTGGCTTTGGAGCAGCCCGTGCGAGGAAAGCAGCGTCCGTGCCGCATGATTCCCTCACCCGTAACATTCCCCGGGATGAGCAGATGGCCTATGCTTTAGAGGGCAAAGTGGCAGGTGTTAGTGTTGACAGCGAAACGAGGCGTAAGGGAAATAAAGGCCGGAAACCGGATACGCAGCCTGTGCCTGTGAGCGGCCGCGTAGCTTACGAACAATATCTTCTTGAACATACCGCTAACCCCGGAGCATTTAATGGCGTTGTACGTATAGCGTTTACCGTTATGCCGGACAGTACGCTGCAGGATATTAAAGTTGTCCAAAGCCTGAATGCCGCCTGCGACGCGGAAGCTGTCAGGGTGGTGAAGGAAGGGCCGGCATGGAAGCCTGCGGCAGACAGAAAGCCCGCCAATGTTACATTGGAAGTGATCTTCAGAAAAAAAGCAGACCAGTAAAAAAACAGTTTAACTTTTGCGTTCCTTCCATTGCTGGTTGAAGGATTTGGCTGCAAACACCGGCAGGTCCCGGTTTTCTCCCCAACTTTTTGCGAAGAATTTGCGGAAGAAGAAGTTTTTCATTTTACCACTGGCCATATTCATCATTTTACGGCTGGTGCATCCCTGTTTCCATACAAACCATGCAAACTTCTCTCCGCCGGAGGTATGGTTTTCCTCTACCGCTTTTTGGCGGTTGTGGAGCAGCAGTTCATGCAGGTTGATACGTACGGGGCATACTTCCGTACAATTACCGCAGAGGGAGGAGGCAAAGCTGAGGTGCATATAATTATCCATCCCTTTGAGGTGCGGCGTGATGACGGAGCCTATCGGGCCACTGTAGGTGGTGGCATAGCTATGGCCGCCGATGTTTTTATAGACGGGACAGGCGTTGAGGCAGGAGCCGCAACGGATGCAATAAAGACTTTCGCGGGCGGCGGTATCCTGGAGGATGTTGGTACGGCCGTTGTCCATCAGGATCACGTACATTTCTTCCGGGCCGTCTGTTTCGCCTTCCTGGCGGGGACCGCTGAAGATGCTGTTGTACGCGGTTACCTGCTGGCCGGTACCGTAGGTGGCCAGCAGTGGCCAGAACAGCGCCAGGTCTGCCACGGAGGGCAGTACTTTTTCGATACCCACCAGCACGATATGCGTTTTCGGGAAAGCGGTGCTGAGGCGGGCATTGCCTTCGTTTTCCGTAACGGCGACGGAGCCCGTATCGGCCAGGATGAAGTTGGCGCCGGTGATGCCTATTTCCGCTTCCAGGTATTTCTGTCTGAGTTTTTCCCGGGCTACGAGGGTCAGTTGTTCGGGAGTAAGGTCGGGAGGAGTGCCCAGTTTTTCTGTAAAGAGGCGGGCTACATCTTCCTTGCTTTTGTGCATGGCCGGTGTTACGATATGATAAGGCGGTTCACCGTCCAGCTGTTGAATGTATTCTCCCAGATCGGTTTCCACGCATTCAATGTTATGTTGCGCGAGAAAGTCATTGAGATGCACTTCCTCGGTGGCCATGGACTTGCTTTTGACGATGCTTTTGCATTGTTTGGCCTGGCAGATGGCGAGGATTTCCTGTAGCACCTGTTCCGCTGTTTCCGCCCAGATCACTTTACCACCACGTCTGGTGAAATTCATTTCGAATTCCTCGAGGTGGTTGTCCAGGTGTTCAATCGCTCTCCACTTGATGTTCTTGGCCCGTTCACGCGCCACTGGCAGGTCGGCAAACTGCTGTTTGCCGGCTTTTACAGCAGCATTGTATTTTCCTATGTTGAAGTTGATCGTCTGGCGGTGACCAAGATCTGTCGCTTTTTTTTCACTTGCTTCGAGAAAAGTGGAGGCTGTTTGATGCATAAGCAAACGATAATTCCTTGATAAATATAGTGTATTTAAGCGTTGCGAAATAGCTGCAGCTTAAACAACTCCTTCTAAATCACTAAATAACAAAATCCCTGATCAAAGATGATCTAGTATTTTTTAGTGGCAATTTTATCCAGCACTTCATAAAATTCCGTGCCGTATTTTCTGGTAATGGCCTCTTTCAGGAATCGGTACACCGGAACTTTCAGCGACCGGCCGTTTTTGCAGGCGGGTTTGCAGATATCCCAGCGGTCGTAATTGACTGCTTCAAACGACTCGTATTTTGTTATCCGGATGGGATAGAGATGGCAGGAGATGGGTTTTTTGTAGTCCACTACGCCGTCGTTGTATGCTTTCTCGATGCCGCAACCCACGATACCATGATCATCGATGGAGGCGTAGGCGCAAATGCCATTGTTCACGATAGGCGTCACATACCCGTATTCTTTGTCGGTGGTGTTGGTGCCGGTACGTTCAATCTCTTCGATGCCTTCCTGCCGCAGATAGGATTTGATTTTCGGGTAGATTTTTTTCAGGATTTTAGTCTCGTCCTTGTCCAGGGGGGCGCCACAGTCGCCGGCTACGCAGCAGGCGCCTTTGCAGGCTGACAGATTGCATACAAACTGCTCTTCCACCAGTTCGTCACTAATATATTTATCGTCAATGATAATCATCGGGTTATGGTCTTTTGTTGGTCCTGATGGGGACGAACAAGCATTTAAAGACCACAAAGTTACGAGATTGCCGGCTTATCTCCAGCGGAGGGTTTCCACCAGGTGCCACATATCTTTTTCGAGGAATGCATTGACGGGCGCGAGGGAATCGGCCTGAGGGGGAGCGTAAAAATAGAGGGCGCCCCGCAGGAAGTGCTGCAGGGAGTCGGTAGCGTAGAATTGTTTGGCGGAGGCCGCGTTGCCGCCTACCTGGTAGAAGGTACCGGCTACGTGGTTCGGTGTTCGGATGCTGTTTTCGTCTATATATTCTGCTTTGTAGGTGTGTTTATAGGTCATTTTGTAGGCATCGTCCACCAGTTGCTGGAAGTTGTTGCCTTTGCCGATGATTTTGTAGCTGAGGTATATTTTGCCGTTAAGCGTGGGGAAGTCGATATTGATCCAGTAAGGGTTCTCCGGTTTTTCACCGAAGAAGGAAGTGTCTTTTACCACATTGGCGTACACGGGGTATTCGAAGGTGTACGGATAGCCGGGCGCATCAAAGGTGCGGTATTTTTTTTCCGGGAATTTCATCAGGAAGAAGCCCCTGGGCTTAGGTGTGGGAGGCGTGTTGCAGGCAACAGCCAGGATGGTGATCAGCAGGGACAGGAGGGTAATACCCTTTCCTTTGAAGTATGGCATTTTTTTCTGAAATCGTTTAACTGGACAGGATTACGCTTCTTGGGCGGCGTCCGGCCGTATGGTGACCTGTACTTTCTGGATGCGCATTTTAGTGACTTCCAGTACAGTGAAATCGTAGTTGGTATAATTGATAACGCTGTTTTCTTCCGGAAATTTTCCGGCCAGTTCGAGGATCAGGCCTCCGAGGGAGTCGCTTTCACCTTTTACTGATTCGAAGGTTTCCGGTGGGATGTTCATGATGCGGCAAACATCGTTGAGCATGGTTTTTCCTTCAAAAACGTAAGTGAAGTTGTCCAGTTTGCTGTAGTTGAATTCTTCTTCGTCGAATTCGTCTTTGATATCGCCGATGACTTCTTCCATAATGTCTTCGAGGGTAACGATACCGGAGGTACCGCCGAATTCGTCGACGACCACGGCAAAGTGCATGCGTCTGCTCTGGAACTCGGATAGGAGGTCTTCGATCAGCTTGTGGCCGTGTACAAAGAAGGGCTGGCGCATTACTTCGTGCCAGTCGAATTTATTGCCTTTATCGAGGTGGGGGAGCAGGTCTTTGGTATGGATCACGCCTACGATGCTGTCGAGGTTGCCCTTGTACACCGGGAGGCGGGAATAGTGGAGATCTGCCACCTGTTTGATGACTTCTTCGAAGGTGCTGTCGTATTCGATGCCGTTTACATCGAGGCGGCCCCGCATGATCTGTTTAACGGTGATATTGCCGAATTTGAGGATGCCTTTGAGGATGTTTTTTTCTTCCTGGGAGGCGGTTGGGTCTACGCTCATTTCGATGGCTTCGTCAATTTCGTGGTAGTTGACAGGGCCGGTGCCGCGATGGAACAGGCGGGCTTCGATGCTGCCGCTGATGCCTACGAAGAAATCGCTGACAGGTTCCAGGGTGGCGTGGACGAGGCTGACAAACCACGCAAAGTACGTGGCGAAGCGGATATTATTCTGGGCGGCCCATACGCGGGGAAGTATCTGTCCGAAAAACAGGAGGATGAGGCAGATCAGGGAGATTCTCACCACGAAGGACACTACTGGCAGTGTTTGAAGGTCTTCCATCTGGGTCACCAGGTAGTTGGTGATCATAATGAAAGCAATCATAAGGATGATACCGGCGATCTGAAGGGATGCCAGGAGTGATTTTGGTTTTTCCAGCAACTTGGTAATCAGTTTGCCGGAGGTGTTCTGTCGTGTTTTAAGAACGTTCAGGTCCTTATAATTCAGGGAAAAGAACGCTACTTCTGCGCCGGAAACGATAAAGGTAAGCAGCAGTATTACAAAAATGACAAGTAAGAATACCACCATGTTTGGCGTAGCGATAGGTGCATTTACTTGTAACAAACAGGACATGTTGCTTGCCGAGAGGATCTCCAAGATATTTAGCTTTGATGTAATCAATCAAAAAACAGGAAAGGTAATTCACACAACTACATTTTCCTGCACGCAAATATAAGTAATGTCCCTATATGGGATTACGTAGTTCCGGAAAGATAATATTTTACAGATGTACTAAAAAGGCAGATCGTCTGCGGGCTCATTCAGCGAAGGGGGAATTTCCATATTGTTAGCGAAATTGTCTCCGGTTGAAGTGCCTGAACTGCTGTGGTGAGGTATGGGGTGGTCTGAGCTGTTGAGGTCCATGCGTTTATCCAGCATAACCAGGTTGTCTCCTACAACTTCTGTCGCAAATTTTTTGTTGCCTTCCTTGTCTTCCCAGCTGCGGGTGCGCAAACGTCCTTCAATATAGACCAGACTGCCTTTGTGCAGGTATTTCTGGGCCAACTCTGCCAGTCCGCGCCACAGCACTACGGTATGCCATTCGGTTTGAGAAATGAGTTTTCCCGCTCTGTCTTTAAAGGTTTCGGTAGTGGCCAGGGAAAATTTGGCCACGGCGATATTACCTTCGAGGAACTGCACATCCGGGTCTCTGCCTAAATTGCCTATCAGAATTACTTTATTAACACCTCTCATAGTTGTAGGTTTTTTTAGTCTATTGTTAAAAGGTTCTTCTTTTATAAATAAACAACCTTCTTAAAGTTAATATTTTTTTCCAATCGACAGTGAAAAATTTCTTGCTGGCAGCGTGTTAAGCATGAATGCACGCATGTATTATAACTTCCTGTAATTTAACCAGATAATACATTTTTATTTTCGTATATATGTTTCGCGTCAGAACAACTGCAGTTTTTTGCTTTGCAAAAAGGCGGTGATGGTTTTTGGAAACGCGTATTTATCAAGTGTTTTACGGGAAACGAGCAGGTGACCGTTTTCCGGCAGGGGCTGCTTTATTTCCAGGGTAAAGAAGCTGCTGTAGATGGTTTGATGGGTAAGTTGTTGTTTTTGTGGGGCTGAAACGTTGATCACGGTAAAGGCGGTATTGCCGAAAAGCCGCCGGAAGGATTCATTTTTCCGAAGATCATCGAGCGTTGTCGCTTCCGGTGTTTCGATCAGGATAAATTCGTGCAGGTTCTGCCAGATATCTTTTTCTGTTCTTTTCCGGATATAGATACTGTCTTTGAATTCCACGAGGAAGTGGTTGAAATAGCGTTTTTTGATCTGCAGTTTCTTTGATTTTACGGGAAGAACTTCCACCAGTTGCTGCTGCCGGGCCAGGCATTTGCGGTTGAGCGGACAGGTAGGGCAGGCGGGTTGTTGTGGTTTGCAGACCACGGCGCCGAAGTCCATAATACTTTGATTATAGGCGGCGGACTGGTTGGCCGGGAGCAGTTCCCTGGCCAGGTCGCTGAATTGTTTTTTGCCGGCGGTGGTATCGATGGGGGTATCGATGGCGAAGTAGCGGGAGAGTACGCGGTATACGTTGCCGTCCAGTACGGCGTGGGGGAGATGAAAGCCGAAGGAGGCGATGGCGGCGGCGGTGTAGTCGCCGATTCCTTTCAGGGCTTTGATCTGTTCGTAGGTATCCGGGAATTTCCCTTTATAGGTGGTGGCTATTTCGCGGGCTGCGGCGAGCATGTTTTTACAGCGGGCGTAGTAGCCGAGGCCCTGCCAGAGGCGGAACACTTCTTCTTCGGGGGCCTGGGCCAGGCTGGTGGCGGTGGGGTAGTGTTCTATAAATCTCTGATAGTAGGGCAATCCTTGTTCCACGCGGGTTTGCTGGAGTATAATTTCGGATAGCCATATCCGGTAGGGGTCTTTTTCACCTTTCCAGGGCATGGTGCGGGTATTGCTGAGTTGGTTCCATTCCAATAATTTTTCTGTAAAAAAAAGTCGGGAATCGGCCATTTATATATTATTTTAATAAAATTATTTAGTAAATTGATATGGTAAAAGCTGTCCAAAAACCCTATGGAGGTACATCTGATGCCTTTTCCGGGCATGCAAATAAATATAAATTATCATCAATACAGTTATAAGAAAAAATGATAAAATTTATTTGCTTAAAATTCAGCAATTAAAATTTTTAAATTAACTTTGAGAGTAAAGTAATCCTCTCGCTTTCATATGAGAAAAGCTGATTTAATAAACAACATTGCTGAAAAAACCGGCATCCCCAAAGTAGATGTTCTAGTCACACTGGAGGCTATGTTTAAAGAGGTGAAAGAAGCCCTGGCCAATGGTGAGCACATTTACATCCGTGGGTTTGGTAGTTTTATCACAAAGAAACGGGCCGCCAAGATTGGCCGCAACATCAAGAAGAACGTAGCTGTGGAGATTCCGGAGCACTTTATTCCGGCATTCAAACCTTCGAAAGAATTTGTTGCTGAGGTAAAGAAGCTCAAAAGTTCTTAGTTTTGCAGCCTAATCTTTAGGCGATGCGAAAGTCACAAGTTCTCCTGGTTGGTGCTGCTGCAGCACTATTGGTGGTTTTATTTGCTTTTGGCCGTACTGTACCCCGGTCAGAAAAGCAAGCTATGTCAACTGCTGCTCCTATGCAGGGCGGTCAGGGTGTAGAGCCTATTGCCTTTTCCGAGCTACTGGAATCGGCGAAAGGAAAAATTCCTGCTGAAAAATTATTATTGATCAACACGATTGAGACCAACGTTGTACGCGGGGACGTGAAAGCCCAGCAGATCGCTGCGTACAAACAGTTGTATAATACCTGGGACAGCCTCAACCAGCTGCCTGTGGCGGCTCATTATCTCGGAGAAGCCGCCAAGTTGGAAAATTCCGAAAAAAGCCTCACCTTTGCAGCCAATTTGTTTCTGGCTCACCTGCAACACGCTCAGGATCCACGAATAGCAAAATGGGAAGCCGAACAGGCCATCAGCCTGTTTGACCAGGCGATTCAGCTGAATCCGGCCAACGACACCCTGAAGATATCACAGGCCATGGTGTATATGAACACCGGCGAACCGATGACAGGGGTTTCCAAATTAAGGGAAGTCGTAGCCAAAAATCCTGATAATATCGACGCACAGGTTACTTTAGCGAACCTGGCCATTACATCAGGCCAGTATGATAAAGCTATCGAAAGGCTGGAAGGCGTGATGCAGAAACATCCGGACAATGCCAAAGTACTGTTTGTACTGGCAGAATCCTACAGAAGCAAAGGTGACAAACAAAAAGCAATTGCGCTGTTTGAGAAAAGCAAACAGGCGATGACCGATCCGGAGTTGAAGAAAGAAGTAGACAGCTATATTAAGAGCATTCAATAATATTTTATTTTTTCCATCATTTAAAAACGTATAAGCGTATGCCTTGCGGTAAGAAAAGAAAAAGACATAAAATTGCCACTCACAAGCGTAAAAAAAGACTGAGAAAGAACCGGCATAAAAGTAAGAAGAAATAATTACTCCAGTTTCCCGCCATTTATACTAACTAGGTATTACCCGGCGCGGTGGTCGGATAAAAAATTTTCATATACCCTGCATGATTCTGGCAATTATCTTAAATTGCCTGAGTCATGCAGGTTGTTTCCATAGATCCCGCAACCAGATCCCCGGACATTTGCCTGCAGTGATCGCTGAACCCTTAAGCAATCCATCATCACATCGGTGAAGAATATGCTAACTTTATAGTGAGCTATTGTTTGGTATGCAGTAAGCTGTTCTTACATAGCTGTGTGCATAGCATAAAAGGTGTAGTTTTAAAGGTTAAAATTTTGGACGCTTGAATAAGGAACTTATTATAAATGCGGCTCCCACAGGGGTGGAAATTGCGTTACTGGAAGATAAAAAGTTAGTGGAACTGCATCACGAAAGTGGCAATCCCAACTTCGCAGTAGGCGATTTGTACCTGGGCAAAGTGAAAAAGCTGATACCCGGCTTGAATGCTGCATTTGTGGACGTAGGCTTCGAAAAGGATGCCTTTTTACATTATACGGATCTCAGCCCCTATATCCGTTCCATTCTTAAATTTACTGCAACTGCCATCAGTGATAAAACCCCTGAAGGATTTGATTTCACTAAGTTTAAAAATGAACCGGAAATAGTTAAGACCGGCAAAATAACCGACGTACTGGGCGGTAAACCCAATATCCTCGTACAGATCCTGAAAGAACCCATTTCTTCCAAAGGCCCCCGCCTGAGTTGCGAAATTTCTCTTCCCGGAAGATTCATCGTGTTAACTCCCTTTAATGATATTGTTGCGGTTTCCAAAAAAATCCACTCTTCCGAAGAAAGAAAAAGACTGCAGAAAATCGTGGAAGCCATCAAACCGCCGAATTTCGGCGTTATTGTAAGGACTGCCGCAGAAGGAAAGAAAACAGCTGAACTGCACGAAGATCTGACCACGCTCGTTCAAACCTGGAAAAATATCCAGTCCAACCTGAACGGCGCACAGGCCCCCCAGAAAATACTGAGCGAACAAACCAAAACCACCAGTATTCTCCGCGACCTGCTCAACGAGAGCTTCAACCGGATCGTGATCAACGATAAAAATATCTATACGGATACCAAAACCTATATCCAGAAGATCGCCCCGGAAAAGCAGGATATCGTTAACTACTATAATAACGGCTCCCCCATCTTCGATAACTTCGGCATCACCCGCCAGGTAAAAGCTTCCTTCGGGAAAACCGTCAACCTCGACAGCGGCGTATACCTCATCATCGAAGCCACGGAAGCCCTGCATGTAATAGACGTCAACAGTGGATATAAAAGCTCCAGCAACAACCAGGAACAAAACGCCCTTGCGTCCAACCTGGAAGCTGCGGCTGAAATTGCCCGCCAGCTGCGGCTGCGTGACCTGGGCGGCATTATCATTATCGACTTTATCGATATGAAACTGCCGGAAAACAAAAAGACCGTTTTCGAAGCCATGGAGAAATTCATGGCGCAGGACAGGGCAAAACATACCATTCTCCCTATCTCCAAATTCGGGCTGATGCAAATCACCCGTCAGCGCGTAAAACCGGAAATCACCATCTCCGTAGCCGAAGATTGCCCCACCTGCCGCGGTACCGGCAAAATAGGCGCCTCCATGCTGATACTGGAAGATATCGAGAAAAACCTGCAATACCTCCTGAACCACCAGCACAAAGGACTGACCATTCGCGTACATCCTATCCTGCACGCCTATCTGACCAAAGGATTCCTGACATCCAAACAGTGGAAATGGTATTTCCAATACAAAAAATGGATCAAACTGAAGGCAGACTCCAACTATCACCTGACTGAATATCGCTTCTTCGACGCTAATGATGAAGAGATCAAATTATAACAGAATTTAGCTATTTGAAAATTTGAAAACTTCCCCTTGTCAAATTTTCAAATGGCTAAATTTCAAATTGTTAAATCCCAAACCCCACTTCAAACTGTATATATTTCATACATTTATGTCATCGAACAGTACCCATCCCATACTGTTTATTGTCATGTTTGTTCTTGTTTCTTAATCACATCCATTACATCTTTATGAAGGTACGTTTTTACACCACCCTCTCTTTATTGACCCTCCTTGTCTTTGCTGCCTGTCAGCAAAACGGAGGCTTTCGAAAAAAGTTGAAAATCAGAGATACTACACATTACACTAAAGAAGCGTATATTGAAGCGTCGCTGGACAGTAACCTGCTCAACAAATTCCTGGCAACGAATACCAACTTTGACCAGTATGATGAATACATCCGGAACTTCTACCAGAAGCGGGGGTATCATTATGCATGGATCAATAAGGATTCACTGACGGAACAGGCGGCCAACTTCATCAACATGATGAAAAACGACGCTTCCTATGGTATTAACGACAGCAGCCTCATCAACTCCGAATTGCAGCAGCTTACTGACACCCTGCTGCTTAGCGAGGCCGGGCTCCGCATCGCCGATACGGCCCGCCCGCGCCTTGAAATGTTGCTCACGGCCCAGTTCTTTGCCTATGGCAATAAAGTATGGGGCGGCCTGACTGCCGATTCGGCCAAAGACCTTGAGTGGTTTATTCCCCGCAAAAAAATTGACATGGAAAGCCTGCTGGACTCCGTAGTCCGCAAGAAATCCAATGCTTTTGAAGAAGATGAACCGGTGAACCGCCAGTACAAACTACTGCGTAATGAACTGAAAAGGCTGGCTAACCTGGAAGCCTCAACGAAATGGGATTCCGTTCGGCTGGCAGCGAAGGCCACCTTCAAAAAAGGAGATTCCTCCGCGGTGATCATCGCTGTAAAAAATAAACTGGCAGCACTGGGCGACCTTGCTGTCAACGACAGCAGCAGCCGTTTTACACCGGAGCTGGACAGCGCTGTCCGCTCTTATCAGGCCCGCATGGGCCTGAAAGTGGACGGTGTCGTCAAACAAACGACGGCAAACGCGCTCAATGTGCCTTTAGAGCAGCGTATCCGCCAGATACTGGTAAACATGGAACGTTCCCGCTGGGTGCCGCTGGAACCCACCACAGACTATATCCTGGTGAACATCCCTGCATTTACCATGTATGTGTATGACAAAGGCAAGCTGGACTGGAGCTGTAACGTAGTAGTCGGTAAGCCCGGCGCCAACACCGTCGTGTTCTCCAAAGACCTGCGTTATATCGTGTTCAGCCCCTACTGGAACGTGCCTCCGGGCATTCTGTCCAAAGAGGTACTGCCCGGCCTTAAACGCAGTGGCAGCGGTTACCTGGCACGTCAGAACATGGAGATCGTAGGCGCCAGCGGAAAAGTGATCCCGCCGGGTTCCATCAACTTCAGCAAATATTCCGGTGGCAATTTCCCCTATGTGGTAAGACAACGCCCCGGTGGCAGAAACTCATTGGGCAAGGTCAAATTCCTGTTCCCCAACGAGTATAACATCTACCTGCACGATACGCCTGCACGTTATCTTTTCGGGGAAAACAAACGTTCTTTCAGCCACGGCTGTATCCGGGTGGCAGAGCCTAAACATCTGGCAGAATGGCTGCTGAGAGCCGATTCCGCGTGGACAGAGAAAAAGATCGACGAGGCTATGAATGCCGGCAAAGAAAAGTATGCGACGGTGAAAGATAAAGTACCGGTGTTCATTGTTTACTTCACCGCTTTCGTGGACAGCAAGGGAAAACTGAACTTCCGGGACGATGTGTACGGCCACGATGCGAGACTGGCTGCTACGTTGTTTGGCAATAACGAGCCGAAGCCGGCAAAGAGCCCGGCAGACAGCGCCGAAAAATATTAAGAAAAAAAAGAGATGTCCGCGGACATCTCTTTTTTTCATGTATCATGTTTAGCTATGCGCTATTACAGATATTTCCACATTCACGCCTTTGGGTAAACCAGCCACCTGCACGGTTTCGCGGGCGGGGTAATTACCGGTGAAATAACTGCCGTACGCTTCATTTACTTTCGGGAAGTCATTCATGTCTGTGAGGAAGATGGTCGTTTTTACGATGTTGTCGAACGTGAGACCGGCTTCTTTCAGTACCGCCTGCAGGTTTTTCATGACCATATGGGCTTCATCTGTGATGCCTGACTTTACCAGTTCGCCGGTGGCAGGGTCCACAGGGATCTGGCCGGACACATAAAGGATATTACCAGCTTTTACAGCCTGGTTGTATGGCCCGATAGGAGCGGGCGCCTGATTGGTATTGATAATTTGCTTTTCCATCTGACGAAAATAAAAAAATAAGCGTTGCGGAGGGCAGCAGTGGCCCGGCATGCGGCTGGTTTAACAGGAAGATAAAGGGATTTTTTTCTTAGGTTTGCCGAAATTTAACGCATGAATATCCTCGTAATAGCAGATGCGCAGCGGTATGATGAATTGCAGCAAAGAGATTTTTCCCGGCATGAGGTACAATGGAAGACCAGTCTGGAAGAGGTGCTGTCTGTGAAAGCGTTTGACCTGGTGATAGATCTTATTTTCGATGATCGGCCCGACCATGCCGCGGTGTATGCCCGTAATCCAGGGGTGCCGGTGCTGGCGGGAATGGTAAAAACATCGTTGTCTGAGCTGATGAACCACTATGCTTTTGAGCAGGGGTTCAACATCATGGGCTGCAATTTTCTACCAGGATTTATCAGTCTGCCGCTGCTCGAAGTGACGTTGATGGATGATGGGCAGCAGGAAGTGCTGGCAGACATCATGTATCGGCTTAACTGGGAATACGCGCTGGTAGCGGATGCTACAGGGATGGTGACACCACGGGTGGTCTGCATGATCATCAACGAGGCTTACCTGACAGCACAGGAGGGAACTGCTTCCCGCGCGGATATTGACATCTCCATGAAGTTAGGCACCAACTATCCGTTCGGGCCTTTCGAGTGGTGTGAGCGTATAGGCGTGAAACATGTGTACGAAGTACTGAAAGCAGTGCACGACGCTACCGGTGATGACCGTTACGAGGTAGCTGCATTATTACAAACAGCATATGAGGCGATATAACAATGGCATTAATACTGAGCATAGATACAGCCACCACTACCGGTTCGGTGAGCCTGGCCCGCGATGGGAAAGCGTTACAGACACTTGTGAACGAGCAGCAGCAGGACCATGCCGCCGCAATGGTGTTGTATGTGCAGCAGGTGCTGCGTGAGCAGGGCGTTACTGCGGCCGATCTCGATGCCGTGGCCGTCAGTGCCGGACCCGGGTCTTATACCGGTTTACGGGTAGGCGTGGCTACAGCCAAAGGACTGTGTTATGCCTGGAATAAGCCGCTGCTGGCCGTTCCCACATTGCAGATGATGGCGCAGGGCGCCATGGCGGGCATACAGGATGAAAACGCGTGGTATTGCCCTATGCTGGACGCACGCCGGCAGGAAGTGTTTACCGCTATTTATGACGCCTCTCTGCAACCGGTGATGGCGCCGCAGGCCCTTATCCTGGAACCGGCGTCGCTGGATGCCTGGCTGGTGCAAAAGAAAGTATATTTTTTCGGCAATGGTAGCCCAAAGTGGGCCGCCATGCTGCCTTCCATCGATAATGCCGTTTTTGTTCCCTATGAAATGAATGCCGCGGATATGGCCCCGTTGGCTGAACAGTTATTCCATCGAAAGTCTTTTGCTGACCTCGCTTATTTCAGCCCTTTTTACCTCAAAGGCTTTTATTTCCCCCAAAAATCCTAACACGTTCGTTTTATTTGTCATGCAACTGTCAAATTACATCTAATTTGCACATATCCTCGGGTTATATATGATAAAATAAGGTATAGAAATTTTTTTTATTGTGACAGATATTATATTTTTGTGTAAATCGATAACCGCATTTGTTGTCTAACTGTTTTGCGATTACTGTCCGTTGATCCCTTTCATTTCATCATTTTTTAAAAACTATTATGCGATGGAAAAAACATTATTAACTACCTCTTCTAATACTCTTATTATTTCTAGAGGTAACAATGAAAAAGACCAGATCAAATTGGATTACATTGCCGTTAAAAAGGCCGCTATGGTTTTGCGTGCTATCAACCATAAGTTGCGCCAGCAGATGATAAAGCTGCTGGAGGACCATAAGAAAATGACTGTGACAGAGATATATGTAAAATTGCGTTTGGAACAATCGGTAGCATCGCAGCATCTGGCCATATTAAGACGGGCTGGTATTGTAATTACAGAAAGAGATGGTAAGTTTATCCACTACACCATCAACAAGCAGCGTATTGCTGAGGTGGCAAAATTTGTGGAAGAACTGGTTGGTTAATGCATATTAGCCATTTTTAAATACGGAATTGAATTATTGTAAAAAGTAGCCGGAAGGCTACTTTTTTATTTTAGTATAGATTTTATCCATACGTGCGGGGGGTGATTTATTTGTAAATTTGTGGATTACAAAAACCAATCAAATCAAAAAGCCAATCCATGTACGTAAAACAATTATACACCAATTGCCTGTCAGAAGCGGCATACTTCATTGAGTCAGGAGGAGTGGCCGTGGTGATAGACCCGCTGAGGGATATCGATGTATACCTGGACCTCGCCAGGGAACGCAATGCCACCATCAAATACATTTTCGAAACCCATTTCCACGCAGACTTCGTGTCGGGGCACCTGGAACTGGCGAAAGCTACCGGTGCACAGATCGTGTTTGGCCCGGACGCTGAAACCGGCTTCGACGCCTACGTGGCAAAAGATAATGAAGAATTCGCCATTGGCGATGTAGCCATTAAGGTCTTACATACGCCGGGGCATACACTGGAATCTACCTGTTACCTGCTGCTGGACGCCAACAAAGCGCCGCACGCCGTTTTTACGGGAGACACCCTGTTTGTGGGCGATGTAGGCCGTCCTGACCTGTTCAGCGGCAATCTCACGAAAGAAGAACTGGCTGGTCTCCTGTTCGAATCACTGAACAGCCGGATCAAAACACTGCCTGATAACGTGATCGTATATCCGGCGCACGGCCCGGGATCTGCCTGTGGTAAAAACCTTGGCCCGAACACCTATAGCACTATCGGAGAAGAAAAAAGCACCAACTATGCACTGCTGGCCACTGATAAGGCGCAGTTCATCCAGGAGGTGACCAGTGGTTTGGCCACACCGCCTTCTTATTTCCCGATCAACGCAAAAATCAACAAGGAAGGTTATGACGCGCTGCAGGCCGTGATGAACAAAGCGTTGCAACCGCTTACGCCCGCTGCTTTGAAAGAAAGACGCAACGCAGGCGCCCTGATCCTGGATACCCGTCCGGCTACGGAATTTGGCGACGGTTTTGTGCCTGAATCCATCAGCATCGGCCTGGAAGGCCGTTTCGCAGAATGGGCCGGCAGCCTGTTGCCTTTCGATCAGGAAATTATCCTGGTCACCACACCGGGCAAAGAAGAAGAAACAGTGGTAAGAATGGCCCGCGTAGGTTTTGAAAACGTAGCGGGTTACCTCGAAGGTGGTTTCCCTGCCTGGGAAGCAGCCGGTGAGGAAAGAGATATGATCATCACCGTAGAAGCAGATGAGCTGGCTATGGACGTACCACATGATGAAAATCTTGTGATTGTGGACGTACGCAAACCGGTAGAATACGCTAACGGACATATTAAAGACGCCATCAGCCTGCCGCTGGGAGATATGATGGACGCCGCCAATCTCGCCAACCTGGAAGAGCATCTGAACCTGTATGTTCACTGCCAGGGCGGCTACCGCAGCATCATCGCCTGCTCTATCCTGAAAAAAGAGGGTATCCACAACCTGCGTAATGTAGAGGGTGGTTTCGCCAAAATGAAAGATGAGAAAGGACTGGAAGTGGTACAGGAAAAGAACGTGCTGAACTAAGCGCCTTTTTTAAATGATATATCAGCAGGCCGCAAGGGATTCCTTTGCGGCCTGCTGTTTTTATATAGATAAATAAGCGAATGTATATTGCTGCTGTCCCGTTTCCCCCAAATCCTTTATTACAGCCGTTCTTTTTCAGGTTGACTTTTTTGTTTGTGTGATTTTTTAGTTGATTAACAATTAGTTAAACGAGAAAAAATTTTCTGTTAGCACGTTATTTGTTATCTTCTGGAACTAAAACTTCTCACCATGAATAGAAAATCCTTAGCGCTCGCCCTTATGATGATGATGGGCGTTTTCCTCTTCGCCTGTAAGCCATCGGACAGCAAAATCCAACAGGCCGTTAACGAAAAACTAAGCACTATTCCAGGTATCTCCGCAGAGGTGAAAGGCGGGGGGGTAACCCTGAGCGGCGAAGTGACCGACGACGCTGCCAAAGCAGCAGCGGAAGAAGCCCTGAAAAGCGTTTCCGGTGTAAAATCTGTCACCAACAATATCACTGTGAAAGCGCCGGAACCAACCCCAGCTCCGGTAACGATCAACCCCGACGATGTGCTGAAGAAAACCCTTGATTCTGCATATGCTGCAGCGGGATTTTCTACAGTAACCGTAACAGTGGCCAACGGTGAAGTAACCCTGAACGGCGAAGCTAAAAAAAGCGATCTGCGTAAAATCATTCAGACAGCGCAGGAATCCAAACCCAGGAAAGTTAACAACAACCTTAAATTGAAATAACCCTTTAAAAAATTACTGTCATGAGTTTACAGGATAAATACCAGGAACTGATCAGCCAGGCTAACAGCGCCGGCGTTACCAATTTACAGGTAAGGGAACAGGACGGTGTACTGTATATCGATGGTGGCGCTACTGCAGCGGTGAAAGACCAACTGTGGGACACCTACGAAAAACTGGACCCCGAAATGCGTTCTGCTGATGTGGTCATGAATATCACTGTTGCCGATGGCAGCGGGGGTGGAGTGCAGACCTACGAAGTAAAATCCGGTGACAATCTGAGCAAGATAGCCAGGAACTATCCCGGTGTTTCGTGGAAGGATATCTTTGAAGCCAATAAGGACCAGATCAAAGACCCGAATAAAATTTTTCCCGGACAAAAACTCAAAATACCCGGATGATCTTTCCGGTGAAGGTATAAAAGCAAAGACCCGGGCGGCTGCCCGGGTCTTTGCTTTTTATTTCGTTTCCGGTGTGCCGGGATAGGCATGTTTCCATCTTCTGTGGCTCCACACCCATACCTCCGGTTGCTCATGAATATTTTTCTCCAGGAACCGTACAAACGCTTCCGTTATTTTCCCTACCGGCGCCTGTTGCGGTTCTTCAAACATCAGTTTCAGGGTGGCGTGGTAATAACCGCGTTTGGTTTTACGGATATCTACAAACACTACCGGGATATCGTTTCTGCGGGCCGCCATTTCAGGGCCTTTATAGAAGGGCGTCATTTTATTAAGAAACGGATACCACAGGCAGCTCCTGGGGTTGCCGGGATTCTGATCGGCCACCAGTGCAATCAGGTATTGTTTCTCGAGCCAGGGCTTCATACTGTTGGCCATGTCATTGGCGGGGATGAGTATAGACCCGAATTTTTCCCGGAAGTGGCGGAACATACGGTCGGCCGGTTTGCTGCTGAGCGGCATATATACTACGAGGAACGGGAAAGCTACGCCCTGCATGCAGAAGAGGTTAGCCCATTCCCAGTTAAAATTGTGCCCCAGGTGCAACTGGCAGCTCTTGCCTTTGGCATATAGCTCGTGCAGGACCGTCAGGTCACAGATAAAGCGCTTCTGCAGCTGCTTTTTGCTCATGGTGAGCAGCTTGATGGTTTCCACCATCATATCGGTGAGGTTGCGGTAATATTTTTTAGCCAGCCGGTTAATTTCTTCCGGCGATTTATCCGGGAAAGCCTGTTTCATATTGGCCAGCACCACTTGCTTCCGGTAACCGAATACGTAATACACCAGTGCATACAGGATGTCACTGATGAAGTAAAGTACCGGGAAAGGCAATAAGGAAATGCCGTAACAAAAAACAAGTAATAAATAGTACATATGCCTGTCTAAACTTGAATGCCCCGCAAAGGTAGTGAAAACCAGCCGGTTGGCTTACAAGACAATATTTTGCACCAGTTCGCATTTGTACGGGTAGTCCGTATTGAAATGCAGGCCTCTGCTTTCTTTGCGGAAGGCGGCGCCTTTTACGATCAGGTATGCGGCGGTGATCAGGTTACGCAGTTCACATAATTGCGGGGATACTTCTGTTTTTTCATACAGGGCTTCCGTTTCTTCGTGCAGCATATCGAGGCGGCGCATGGCGCGGGCCAGGCGTTCGTTGGTCCGTACGATACCAACATAGTCGCTCATGATCTGTTTCAGTTCCTTGAGGCTCTGGGTAATAAGGATCATTTCCCGTGGGGCGGTGGTGCCGCGGGCGTCCCAGTCGGGCACGTTTTCCCGGAACTCCAGCATATCTATTTTGCTGGTGGCGTCCATGAAGCAGCGGTGGGCAAATACCATGGCTTCCAGCAAAGAGTTGGAGGCGAGGCGGTTGGCGCCATGCAGGCCGGTGCTGGCGCATTCGCCGCAGGCATAGAGATTACGGATGGAAGTCTGGCCCCATTCGTTGGTTTTAATGCCCCCACAGCTGTAGTGTGCAGCCGGCGCTACCGGTATCATCTGTGTCTGCACATCGATGCCGGCAGCTTTACAGGTTTCGTAAATATTGGGGAAGTGATGAATGAACTTTTCAATATCCATATGGCGGCAGTCGAGATACACATACTCGGTACCGGTGATCTTCATCTCACTGTCGATGGCGCGGGCCACGATATCGCGCGGCGCCAGTGACAGGCGGGGATCGTACTTATGCATGAAATCTTCGCCGTGGATATTGCGGAGGATGCCGCCGTCGCCACGTACTGCTTCCGTGATCAGGAAAGAAGGGTTGACCCCGGGTTGGTAAAAGGCGGTCGGGTGAAACTGGATAAACTCCATGTTTTCGATGCGGCCTTTAGCGCGGTATACCATGGCTACACCATCGCCGGTAGCGATAGTAGGATTGGTGGTGCTGCGATACACCTGTCCATTGCCGCCGGTGGCCAGCAGCGTTATTTTCGCCAGGATAGTTTCTATTTTCCTGTTGTTGAGGTTGAGCACATACACCCCGAAACATTCGACGTCGGGCGTGGATTTGGTGACCAGGTAGCCCAGGTGGTGCTGGGTGATCAGGTCTACCACGAAGCAGTGGGTAACGAGTTGTATATTGGGCCGGCGGTGGATAGCCTCGAGCAGCGCCCGTTCGATCTCCTTACCGGTAACGTCTTTATGGTGGATGACCCTGAAAACGGAATGCCCGCCTTCCCGGCCGAGAGAAAAATCGCCGTCGGGATTTTTATCGAAGTTGGCGCCCCATTCAATGATTTCATTGACTCTTTCAGGTCCTTCGGTGACCACGATCTCCACAATACGTTCGTTACAAAGGCCGTCACCCGCGATAAGGGTGTCTTCTATATGTTTTTCAAAGCTGTCGTTTTCCAGATCGTTGACCACTGCCACACCGCCCTGCGCGTATTTGGTATTGGTTTCATCCTCACGGCTTTTAGTGATAACGGTAATTGTTTTATCAGGGTATTGCTGAGATACTTTGAGAGCATAGGTCAAGCCTGCAATCCCCGAACCGATGACAAGAAAATCTGTTTGCTGCATAGGGTACGAAATTACCGCTTTTTTAATACCAATACCGGTGATTTTTGTCATTGGCGGTAATACTGTACAGCACCATAAACCAGCCCTGCCTGTGCCAGTCCGTAAGTAAGCATGACCAGCTGCCCGCCTGCCGGCAGGGGATGGTAAAACCGGCCCAGCGCAATGAGGGAGTCAGACAGCACAAAAAGCACAGCACCTCCCAGGCAATACCAGGCCATACGCTGGTAACGGTAATGAAAGGCGTGGATCACGCTTTGCAGCATAATGGAGATCACCAGCGAATAGATGATCACCGGGATGACCATCCTGCCAAGGTAAGGCATCAGAAAGAGAACGTAACCGATGACGGCAGCGGCGTTGAGAAACACCCAATGGTATTTGCAGGGCGGTACGGGCGGATTGGAGTACCGGATCGTCAGGAAAAAGAAAATGTAAAAAACATGCCCGGCGAGGAAACACCCCAGTCCCGGTAAAAAAAGGTGGTCAAACATCAGCAGCACATCTCCCGATAAACAAAACAACATCGCGCCATACATCCATGCCTTCTGTCTGGCCGGCGTTGTTCCCCCGGCTGTCAGGAAATAAACAGCCAGCAATGGTACGAGCAGAGGTTTGGTAGCAAAGCGGAGGCCGTCCATGTTCAGGCTGATCAATACCAGATCAGCAAGGAGGGTCACGAAATACAGCGCTAACCATCTGGATGCGTTCATGAGTTGTGCAGGTTGTTATAACAAGATAACAAACTTTTAGCACAAACATCAGGTATTCAGCAGAATAAGGAACGTAGTACCGTTGCCGTTATTACCGGGACTTAGAACCTTTAGCTGGCCGCCATGCATCTGGATGATCTGTTGGGAAAGACTGAGGCCGATACCGGAACCGGTTTTTTTGGTGGTGAAGAAAGGGATAAAAATTTTGTTCATGGCGTCGGTATCGATACCGGGACCGTTGTCGGTGATTTCAATGCATACCTGTTGTATGTTGTTGAGGTATACCTTCACATGGATACTGGGGTTGTCGGTTTGTTCCAGGGCGTCCATAGCGTTTTTTACCAGGTTGATCAGCACCATCTGCAGCTGCGACACGTCGGCATGTATCTCCACATTTTCAGCGTCCACTTCCAGCTGGAACTGGATACCGGCCTGTTTCATGTCTGTCTGGAAAAGGCTGCTGACGGTAGTTGTCAGTGATTTGATATTAACGCGGGTAAACTGCGGTTGCGGCAATGTGGTATAGTCGCGGTAGGCGTTGACGAAGTTCATGATGCCTTTACTGCGGCTTTCTACTGTCAGCAGGGCTTCCCGGAGATCTTCGATGCCTTCCCTGTTGCCGGCGGAGGGGGCTATGTCGAGGTCCACGATTTCCTGCATGGTGCCAATAAGTGACACGATGGGGGTAACGGAATTCATGATTTCATGCCGTAATATTTTCGTCAGGTTCTGCCATGCTTCCAGCTCTTTTTTCTGCAGTTCGGAGTGGATATTCTGGATGGAGATGAGCTTGATAAGCCGGCCCTGCAGCCGCACGGTGGCGGCGTGGATAGACAGTTGCTGTTCCTGCCGCGTGGCGTACAGGGTTTTGTTGCCGGAAGACAGGTCCGTCAATAATTCCGAGAGGCCGGGATGCACGGTTTTCAGTTCTGCAATATTGCGGAGGCGGTAGATGCCCAGCAGGCGGAAAGCGGCGGGGTTGATCAGTTCTATCCGTCCTTCGGCGTCGAAGGAGAACACGCCGATACTGATATGCTGGATGATGGTATCGATGTATTTGAGATTGGCTTCTTTCTCGGCGCGGGTTTGCCGGAAGGCTTCCAGTACCTCGTTGAACTGGTGGTTGAGCATCCGGAAGCTCTTGCCCAGCTGGTTGTCTGCGCTGAAGCGGATAGAGAAATCCTCGTACCGGATGGACTCGAGAAAGAGGGTAAGTTTACGGTTGATCCGGTTGAGGTAGTAGTAGATACCGTATATCTGCACGGCTACCAATGGGACCGTAAGGACTGCCAGCGGTGTCATGTCCCGCATGTACAGCCATACTACGGCGGCCAGTGTAATGGTGAGCAGCAGTATGCGAAGGATGATATTGAGGCTGAAACGGTTCATGATAAAGAGGTTTGCCGGAGGAGGCTCCGGCAAACAGGCAGTTAAATATTGTATTTTTCGAGCCTGCGGTAGAGCGCTGCTCTGCTGAGGCCCAGTTCTTTGGCCGCTTCGGTGATATTCCCGTTACATTTTTTCATGGCCTGGGTGATAATGTTACGTTCCATTTCTTCCAGGTTATAACCGGTATCCATTTGCTGGTCCTGCGCGGTATTGTTTTTCACGAAAACGTCTTTGGCCTGCAATGATTTGCCCTGAGAGAGGATCACGGCCCTCTCCATAGCGTGCTGCAGTTCGCGGATATTACCGGGCCATTCATATTTCTCCAGTTGCGGGATGAGCGATTCATGCAGGCTGTTGACCGGGCGCTTATATTTCTCCCTGTACAGTTGCAGGAAATGTTCTGCCAATGGTATGATATCTTCCCGGCGTTCGCGCAGGGGAGGCAGTTGTATTTCGATGGTGTTGATACGGTAGAGAAGGTCCTGGCGGAACAGTTGCTGGGCAGCCTGTTGCTGAATATTACGGTTGGTGGCGCAGATCAGTCTAACGTCGATGGGTATACTCTTGTTGGACCCTACTTTGGTGACGGACCTGTTTTGCAGTACTGTCAGGAGTTTAGCCTGAAAGGGGATGGAGATGTTACCGATTTCATCGAGGAAGATGGTGCCGCCGGCGGCTTCTTCGAAGCGTCCGGCCCTGTCTTCCCGGGCGTCGGTGAAGGCGCCTTTTACGTGACCGAAAAGTTCGCTTTCAAAGAGTGTTTCGCTGATGGCGCCGAGGTCTACGCTGACGATAGGTTTTCCGCTGCGGTGCGATTGCTGGTGGATATGCCTGGCCAGCATGTCTTTACCGGTACCGTTTTCGCCGAGGATAAGGACATTGGCATCGGTGGCGGCTACACGGGAAACGGTGTCGAATACGGCCTGCATAGCCGGGCTGTTGCCCACGATCAGGTTGCCGGTGTTATGTACTGCGGGCGGTTTATCCAGTTTGGACGCCCGTTTGTTGTAGGCCGACTGGATGGTGGCCAGTAGTTTTTCATTTTCCCAGGGTTTGAGCACAAAATCCACTGCGCCGGATTTAATGGCTCTTACCGCCATTTCCACATCGCCGTAGGCGGTAAATAATACCACTGCTGTATCGGGTTTGATGTCGAGGATACGGTCCAGCCATTCGAATCCTTCCTTGCCGCTGCTGAGGTCACGCGTGAAGTTCATATCCAGCAGGATAACGTCGTAGTCGAAGTTGGTTACCAGATATGGAATCTTTTGCGGATTTTTTTCAAAATCCACCTGTTCAAAGTGCCGTTTCAGCAGCAGGCGGGCTGCGCGCAATACATCAACATCGTCGTCAACGATCAGAATTTTTCCGGGTTGCATGGTGGTCATGGGTAAAAGGTGAATGCAACAATATTACAGAAAGATTTTTTTACAAAAGCGCTTTATTTCAGGCTTTCCGAAAAGTGTCCGTTTATGAACACCGGTTGTCCGGCATAGGACGTTTTTTAACCGTTTGGCCCCTCTAAATGCTTGATGGTACGCTGTTTTGTGCTTTGGCATATGGATTGAAATTCCTTGGGCACAAACTTTTTGATAAATATCATGGACAGAAAAATAGAAAAGAAGTTCTGGAACAAAAAGCGCATCCTGATGGTCGGTGGTGGCGGACTGGTAGCATTGCTGTTACTGTATACGCTGATTTTTGCGGATCACCGGGCCACGCTGAATGTGGAGAAAGACAAGATCACGATCTCTACTGTTAAAAAAGGAACATTCGATGTATATATCGCTGTCACCGCCGTGGTGATGCCATTGAAGACCATCCGTCTCGACGCCATTGAAGGCGGTTATGTGAGCCGCAAGTATCTCGAAGGCGGTAGTATGATAAAAGAAGGTGATTCCATCCTGAAGCTGGACAACCAGCGAATGATGATGGAGTTTGTGAACCACGAAACAGAGATCTACCGTTTGCGAAATGAGTTACAGAACACCCGGTTGAATATCCGTCAGCAGGACTTCGTGATGCAGCAGACCATCTCCGACCTGGACACCAAGATCGACGCCGCACAAGACCTTTATGATCGCAATAAGCAGCTGGTAGACGAGAAGATCGTTGCCCGCCAGGAGTTCAATAAAAACAAGATTGAACTGGAGGGACTGAAACGGCAGCGGGACATCCAGATGCAGTCGCAGGCCTATCAGCGTGACAACGCCCGTCAGCAGATTACGCAGCTGGAAGGGACCTTGTCCCGCACCCAGCGTAACCTGGAGCTGATGAAGCAGAACCTCAACAGCCTGATCGTACGGGCCCCGGTGTCCGGCCAGCTGTCATCCATTGATGTGGAAGTGGGCTCCAGCATTACCGCTGGTCAGAATATCGGCCAGATTGACGACCTGAACGGGTTTAAGCTGCGTGCAGACATCGATGAGCACTATGTATCCCAGGTTTTTGCCGGTCTGAAAGCTACTTTTGAATTTGATGGAAAATCCTATGATATGGTGGTGACCAAGGTATACCCGGAGGTGAAAAGTGGTCGTTTTCAAGCAGATATGAATTTTGAAAAAGAAGCACCTGAAGGCATCCGCCGTGGACAGTCCACCCCCATCCGGCTGGTGTTGGGCAAATCACAGGAAGCGCTGCTGTTGCCCCTTGGCGGCTTTTTCTCCGACACAGGCGGCAACTGGGTGTACGTAGTAGACAAGAGCGGGAACAAAGCCGTTAAACGGAATATCTCGCTTGGAAGGAAAAATCCTTTGTATTTTGAAGTATTGGAAGGACTGCAACCGGGTGACCAGGTGATCACTTCTTCCTACGAAAACTTCGGTAACAAGGATGTGCTGGCATTTTAAAACATCATCCATTTTTATATAACGAGCATTGTAAAACCATTATTCATTAAAGACAATCAAGAGATATGATTCGCACCGTTAACTTACAAAAGCTGTTCACTACAGAAGAAGTGGAAACAACTGCGCTCAACGGCATTAACATGGAAGTGCAGGATGGAGAGTTTGTAGCGATTATGGGACCGTCCGGTTGCGGTAAGTCCACCTTGCTGAATATACTTGGGTTACTGGACAATCCCAGTGACGGCGAGTATCATTTCTGGGGCAAAGAGGTAGCAAGAATGAGCGAGCGTCAGCGGGCGCAGCTGCGTAAAGGATCCATCGGGTTTGTATTTCAGAGCTTCAACCTGATTGATGAACTGACGGTATATGAAAATGTGGAGCTGCCGTTGTTATACCTGAAAGTAGCGCCGGCAGAAAGGAAACAGAAAGTAGAGGAGGTGCTGGAGCGCATGAACATTATGCACCGCCGCAACCACTTCCCGCAGCAGCTGTCCGGTGGCCAGCAGCAGCGTGTGGCCATTGCCCGCGCCGTAGTGGCCAAACCTAACCTGATCCTTGCGGATGAACCTACCGGTAACCTCGATTCCTCCAACGGTGAGGAAGTGATGAAGCTGTTGCAGGAGCTGAACAATGCCGGTACCACGCTCATCATGGTGACGCACTCCCCCTATGATGCAGGGTTTGCCCACCGTATTGTCAACTTATTCGACGGACGGGTGGTAACTGAGAATATTAAGGAACAGTTTCACGTGTGATTTTCTCTTTCCGCCATTCTAAAATCATCACATCATGTTCCGGAACTATTGCAGCATCGCTTTTCGCCATTTGCAGCGGCATAAATTTCTCACTGCCATCAACGTTTTTGGTTTGGCAGTGGGAATGGCCTGCTGTATACTGATCGTACTGTATGTACGGGACGAACTGAGTTTTGACCGGTTCCACCATAAGGCAGACAGTATTTACCGGCTTACGAAAGTAGAAAGTAATAATGCCAATGGTACCATGAATCATGATGCGAGCACACAGATAGCTGTAGGCCCCGCACTTAAAAAGGAGATCTCCGGTATTAAAGATGTAGTAAGAATATTTACGCCAGGCACTACACTGTATACCTACGGTGATAAAAAGATACTGGAAGCACATTCTGGTTATGCAGACGCTTCTTTTTTTCAGATGTTTGATTTTCCGCTGCTGGAGGGAGATCCCGCAACTGTACTCAAGGCGCCTTATACTGTGGTACTCTCCGCCAGCGCTGCCAGGAGATATTTCGGCACAGCATCGCCGGTAGGGAAATTGCTGAAAGTAGGCAATAAATATAACTGTACGGTTACCGGCGTAGCTGCTGACATGCCGGCTAATACGGACCTCCGGATGGACGTTATTCAGTCATTCGCTACGCTGACCAGTGAAAATAACCGTTGGGAAGACATGTGGTACATGTTTACCAATAACGTCACCTATGTGGAGCTGGCCAAAGATGTTACCCCTACTGCACTAATGCCCCTGTTGAAAGACTTTGTTGAGCTGCATATCGGGGAAATTACCAGGAAGTACGGAATTAAATTTTTCCTGGAACTGCAACCATTGCAGCATGTGCACTTACATCCCGACAGTGACAGCGGTGGGCCGGATAATACGCCCATGATCTGGTTATATGTTGCCATTGCTGCCTTTATTGTCTTGATTGCCTGTATCAATTTCATGAACCTGACCACGGCGCGGGCGAATGAAAGGGCCAAAGAAGTAGGGCTTCGCAAGGCGTTAGGCGCCGAAAGGAAGAGCCTTGTTCTGCAGTTTCTGACAGAGTCGTTAGTGATCAGCGTGTTGTCGCTCATAGGCGCTTTGCTGCTGGTGTTGCTTTTTATGCCGTTATTTAACAATATTACCGGAAAGGAACTGGTGTTGTTTGCCTCAGCAGATGTATCGGTTTATGGAGGCTTATTGCTGCTGGTGGCCATTGTTGGCTTACTGGCAGGCAGTTATCCAGCGTTGTACCTCTCGGGGTTGATACCTGTTAAAGTGTTGAAAGGCAGTTTTATCACTCCCGGCAGGAAAACATTTATCCGACGCGCCCTTGTGGTATCGCAGTTTGCCATTGCAGTTGTGTTGATTGTTGCTTCCGTAGTGGTGTACAGTCAGTTACGTTTCTGGCAGGAGAAGAACCTCGGGTTTGATAAGGACCATCTGGTGAACGTTTACCTCGATGGGATAGACGCTAAAGCGGAATTGCTTCGTACGGAGTTAAAAGCGTTACCGGGTGTGCAGCAGGCTTCTGTAAGCAATTTTCTGATCGGCGTTGGTATTATGAATGGTACTGCCATTGCCAGGGAAGGGGCTGATAGCAAAGAATCTTTTATTGCCGACGTGATCAGCGGGGACGATGCTTTGTTAAAGACAACAGCCATTAAGCTGGTCACCGGTAGAGATTTTGATCCAGCCATGTCAACAGATTCGACTGCCGCATTTATTGTGAACAGGGCAGCAGCTAAACGATTGGGGTTTACAGATCCGCTCGGCAAACGGATTGAATGGAGACCTGGTAACCTGATCAAACACGGAACTATCATAGGGGTGGTAGAGGATTTTAACTATCGTTCCCTGCATTACCAGATAGGCCCGGTGGTTTATCAGATAAGGCCGCAGGATGCCGAAGTGCTGACGATAAGGCTGGCGCCCGGCGACAACCAAAAGCAACTGGCCGGTGTCGAGCGGGTATGGAACAAATTGGCTCCTGACATTCCTTTCAACTTTTCTTTCGTGGACCAGGCCCTGCAACAACAATACGCCGGTGAGCGTACCATGGGAAAGATTTTCGGCCTATTTGCCAGCCTCGCCGTGTTTATTGCCTGTATAGGTTTACTGGGACTATCTATGCTGATAGCCAGGCAGCGAACAAAGGAAATCGGCATCCGCAAAGTGCTCGGCGCTTCTGTGGCGCATGTATCTGCTTTGTTGTCGCGCGATTTCCTGAAGCAGGTGCTGGCAGGCATTGCCATTGGGTTACCAATCGCCTGGTATGGAATGGAACAGTGGCTGAGCCACTTCGCTTTCAGGGTGCCCCTGCACTGGTGGCTGTTTGTGCTTACAGCAGTTGTTGTCATCCTGATAGCGCTGTTTACCGTAAGCATTCAATCGGTGAAGGCAGCGCTCATGAATCCCATAAAATCACTGAGAACTGAATAAAATTTATTTACGTATATGCTACTCCGTTACATACAAATTGCTTTCAGAAACCTGCGTCGGCAAAGGCTCTTCGCTTTTATTAATATTGCCGGGCTGGCACTGAGCATGACCGTATGTCTGATGGTATTGAAATCGACCAAAAAAAATTTCAGTTACGATAAATTCCATCCTGCTGCTTCCCGTACCTGGCGGATCACCTCCCAGGCGACTACGCAGGAAGGAAAACATTACCATATGGCCAGCGCGCCGTTGCCGCTGGCCAACGTATTGCGGCAGGACTATGCCATCGCGGAAGAAGCGGTAAGCCTGTACGGTGTTTTATCCGGCAACGTAACAGCCGGTAAAAAGAAACTGCCGGTCAGCGGCGCTTTTACCGAACCTGCTTTTTTCCGGGTATTTGGCTTCCGCCTACAGAGCGGTAATCCGGCCACGGCCTTATCCGCGCCCAACAGCATTGTATTAAGCGAAGCCACCGCCAGCCGTATTTTCGGGACTACGTCCGCCATGGGTAAGGTGGTGCACTTTGAGAAGCTGGGCGATTACATCGTTACTGGTATCCTGGCACCTCCTCCGGGATTGAGCCATATCGACTATGAGGCTTACGCTTCGCTCTCCTCCGTGCAGGCGCTGGAGCAACAGGGCCTGTTGCCGGAACGGTTGCTGAACTGGAACAATGTACAGGACGGATATGTGTATGTGAAGCTTAAACCGGATGTCAGCGAAGCGTCGCTGGCTACCGCCCTGTCTTTTATCTCCCGGAGATATTATCAGCCGGCTTCCAAAGGGATCGGCAGTATTACGCTGGAGCAGCAATCCCTCCGCAGTATTTCTCCTTCCCGGGAAATGTATAATGACATCGGCAGTGCGCCGCCATGGGGCAAAGTACTCGGTGAGATAGCCGTTGGTCTTGGTTTGCTGGTATGTGCCTGCTTTAACTATATTAACTTATCCATTGTTCGTTCATTGCAGCGGGCGCGCGAAGTAGGTGTCCGTAAAGTGAACGGCGCCTACCGCTGGCAAGTGTTTATGCAGTTCATCGTGGAATCGGTGATCATGTGCGTGCTGGCGCTGTTACTAGCCCTGGCCCTGCTGCTACTGGCGGAACACTATACTTCTATCGGCATCGGTTTCCTTTCCGGCGAGCCGGTGGACTTTATGCTGATAGGCTGGTTTCTGCTTTTCAGTGTACTGACCGGCGTGCTGGCGGGTGTTATCCCGGCCTGGGCGCTGTCGTCTTTCCAGCCGGCCAAAGTACTGCGCAACATGGTAGATATCAAACTGTTTGGAGGGCTGGGGTTGCGCAAAACCCTGATCGTGATCCAGTTTTCGTTGTCGCTCACCGCGATCATCTTTTTTGTGACCGTATACCGGCAGTTTGCCTACAAAGCCGCTTTTAACATGGGATTTGCCCGTGAGAACATATTGAATGTACCGTTGGCGGATGCTGATTTCCAGCTGATGAAAGACAGGATGATGCAGGTGAAAGGCGTGGAGATGATCACCGCCAGTTCAGGCACGCTGGGCGTTCCCCGCCACAGCGGTTTTATGCAGATAAAAACAGCGGTGAACGGAAGTCATATGCAGGCAGGCTATTATGCCGGCGATGCCGACTTCCTGAAAGTGATGCAGCTGAAGCTCCTGGCAGGGTCCGGCTTTCCGGCCACCATGTCCCGGGACCATGAGCAGTATGTTATCGTCAATGAGCAAATGGTGAAAGCGATGAACCTGACATCCCCGTCAGACGCCATCGGGAAAGCGATATGGCTTTCTGATTCTGCCATGGTCAGCATCATCGGGGTCATAAAAGACTTTAATTATCAGCCTATAGAAGCCCCTGTGTTTCCGATGGCCATCCGGTTTGTGCCCGGCCAGTTCACCCAGTTACAGGTATTGGTGGACACACACGATAAAGAAGCGCTCACAGCCGGCATTAAAAAAGCCTGGCTGGAGATGCATCCCGGAGAAACATTTTCCGCGGAATGGATGAGTGACCTGATGCATGAGAAAACCAGCGGTAAAGAGCCGGTGTCCGGACTGGCGGTACTGGTCTTCATGATCACCGTGATAGCCGCACTGGGCTTGTTGGGCGTGGTGTCTTACACAACGTTTACCCGCCGGAAGGAAATTGGAGTGCGTAAAGTAATGGGGGCCGGCGTATCCGGATTGGTACTGCTGCTTTCCCGTAATTATCTCCGCCTTATCCTGTTGGCGGGATTGATTGCGCTGCCACTCGGCTACCTGGGCAGCCTGCTGTTTCTGCAAATATTTGCCAACCGGATCAGCATAGGTTTTTTTACACTGGCCGGCAGTTTTGTTGCGCTGCTGGGGATCGCGCTACTGGCGATCATCTCCCAAACATGGCGCGCAGCGCAGTCTAACCCGGTGGATGTATTGAGAAATGATTAAAATATTATAAAGAGAATAACAAGTGAACAGCAAATCGGAGTGTGTATCTACGCGCCCTGTTTTATTTTCTAACTTTTAAACCAACGATGTCTCATGTTTACAAGCTATCTCAGGATTGCCTGGCGGAATTTATGGAAGCAGAAGGTATTTGCTGCAGTAAACGTGGCCGGCATGAGTATCGCTATCTGTGCGGCGCTGCTGCTATCCCTTACCGCCTACAAGGAGTGGAGTTATGATGATTTTCAACAAAAAAGGGATCATATCTATCAGCTGTACCGGGAAGATCATCGAACAAACGGCACACACATCTCCAAAAGCTTTTCGGAACCTATGGCCGGAGTGCTACGGAAAGAAGTGCCGGGTGTAAAACATGTTACCCGTATCGGAGGCGATAACTTGTTCGTACGGTACAAAGATAAAAGTATCTATCTCGATGTGCAGATGACGGATCCTGACTACCTGCAGATGTTTTCCTTCCCTTTGCAGAAGGGGAACGCTCATACCGCGCTGGACCGGCTGGACCAGTTGGTGCTTACCCAGGGGGCTGCCGCATCGCTTTTTAGCCAGGATGACCCTATCGGCAAAACGGTGGAGATAAATATCGGAGATCAGTGGAAACCTTTCGTCGTTTCAGCGGTAGCGGACAACATACCAGACAACTCCTCGATTTCTTTTGAAGCACTGATAAGGTTTGAGAACGTAGAAGACTATGCAGCGATCCGTAACGACTGGCATACTTCCTCTTATCCTGTTATGCTGGAAGTGGCGCCTGCTGTTTCAATGGCCACACTACGTAAAGACCTGGTGCCGGTAGCGCACAAATATATGGGAGACCTCATCAAGGACCTGACGGGCATGGGGGGAACGCCTGATGAAGACGGGGAGTTCCTGCGTATCCGGACAATACCGCTGAAAGACCTGCATCTTTCTCCCTACAGCGTTTTTGGTACCGGACTGAATCCCTTTTATCCCTGGATGATGCTGATGCTGGCCTGCCTGATCACCGGTATTGCCTGTGTTAATTTTATCAACCTGTCTATCGCCAGATCGTTTACCCGTGGCAGTGAGATAGGGCTGAGGAAAGCGCTGGGCGCCATGGACAGGCAGCTGATGCTGCAGTTTTGGAGCGAAGCCTTCCTGCTGTGTTTTATTTCGTTGCTGCTAAGCCTGTTGCTGGCCACGCTGCTGTTGCCCTACTACAATGCCACTTTCAAACATGACCTGAGTTTCCGCCTCTTCCAGAACGGATGGCTGATATTGGGCACTGCCGCTACTTTCTTTGGGATAACGCTGCTGGCCGGTGGTTATCCGGCGTGGAAGATAGCCAGGGTAAATATCATACAGGTGCTGAAGGGAAAGCTGAACCTGAGCGGGAGCGGCGGCGTGCGTAACGGCCTGATTGTTTTCCAGTTTATGGTGGCGGCCCTGCTGATCAGCTGTACTGTTATTATCTGGCAGCAGCTCAATTTCATACGTGCCACGCCGTTAGGATACAATACTACGCAGGTGATCAGTATTCCTGTTGGAAATGCCCCGCAGCAGGCACTGACGGCGATACGTAACAGGCTGGCATCTGAACCTTCGGTGGAGAGCATTACCGCCAGCACCCTGAACCTGGGCATCGGTAAAGACGGATCTTCCGGCAACTGGACACTCGGCTTTGATTACAAAGGCAATCACGTCAATACCCAGGCGATGGTGGTAGATTACGATTATGCTAAAACGTTAGGCCTGACGTTGCTCGCCGGCCGCGATTTTTCCCGTCAGTATGGCGCCGACACTACCGGCGTGGTGATCAACGAGCAGATGGCTAAACAGCTGGGAGAGAAAGACCCGCTGAATATTGTATATAACGCCAACGGTAATGACTATCATGTGATTGGCGTGGTAAAAGACTATCACTTTGAATCGCTGCGTAAAAAGATAGAACCCCTGATGTTGTCCATATCGGCATCGGCGCGGAAGAGTTATCTCTTTGTAAAAGTAAATACTAACCATCCGGCGGCTACCATGGACCGTATCAGCGCTATCTGGAAAGAAATAGATCCGCTGACAAAGAGCGACCCCAGTTTCCTCGACGAAAACACAGACCGGCTCTATCGGCAGGAGGCCCGTTTCTCAAAAATCTTCATGAGTGGCGCGGTACTGGCCATCCTTATCTCCTGCATGGGATTGTTTGCCATCGCCGTGCTGGTGATGGCGCAGCGCCGTAAGGAAGTAGGTATCCGCAAAGTGCTGGGTGCTTCTGTGAGCAGTATCGTGATGCTGTTGTCGAAAGATTTCCTGAAACTGGTACTCATAGCCGTACTGGCGGCAACGCCCGTCTCCTGGTACCTGATGCAGCGGTGGCTGAACGGGTTTGCACTTCATGTGGAAATCCAGTGGTGGATGTTTGCCGGTGTTTGCGGGTTGGCTGTGCTGATTGCCCTGGCGACTACCAGCCTGCAAGCTGTCAAAGCTGCGCTGGCCAACCCGGTAGAAAGCCTGAAAGTAGACTAACGATTAACTGATTATAAACAAATGCCCGATGTGGAAAAACTATTTTAAGATAGCTGTTAAGAACCTGCTCAAACGCAAGTTATATGCAGGTATCAATGTTTTCGGACTGGCTACGGCTATCGCTTGTTTTATATTATTATCCCTATACCTGGAAAATGAATGGACGTATGACCGGTGGTATAAAAACGTGACGGAGTTGTACCGCTTGCGTATGGACTATGGCGAGAAAGGAGAGAAACCGGTTCAGACGGCCCTGACCCCCAATATCCTGGCGACGGCCATTAAAGACCAGCCTGAGATAGAAAAGGTTGTACGTGTGTACCACCGCGATGTAAGCATCCGGTATGAAGACAAAAACTGGAACGAAAAGCGGTTCCTTTATGCCGATGCACCTTTTTTTCAGCTGTTTTCTTTTCCGCTGAAATCCGGTAATGCCGCAACGGTACTGAGTGGCCCCGATATGGTGGTGATATCAGCGTCTATGGCAAAAAAATATTTCGGAGATACCGATCCTGTGGGTAAGATACTGCTGATCAATGGTAAACGTTCTTACCAGGTGACAGGCGTTGCGGCAGATGCTCCTTCCAATACACATCTCAAGTTCGATTTTGTGGCCAGCTATAGTACGTTGCAGCTGAAAGAATACTGGGGTTCGGCTAACTATTATACTTACGTGCAGGTGCAGCACCCGGCGCAGCTGGAGAGTCTCCAGGCGAGCCTCACCGCGCTGGCACGGCAGCAGCTCAGCGATGAAGAGCTTAACAGCGGCGCTTCGCTGAACTTTGTGCCGGAACGTATGGCAGACATCCACCTGCACTCTGTAGCAGCTGACGTCACCGAAGAAAAAGGAGATATGCGCTACAATTATATTTTCGCGCTGATAGGTGGAATGCTGTTGGTCATCGCCTGTGTTAACTTCATGAACCTGGCCACGGCACGGTCTACCGAACGAAGCCGGGAAGTAGGGGTGCGTAAGGCGCTGGGCGCGCAGCGGGGGCAGCTTTTCTGGCAGTTTATGATGGAGTCTGCACTGCTGACCGGCATTGCGTTAGGCATCGGGCTGTTGCTGGCTAAACTGCTGCTGCCTGCTTTCAACCAGCTGGCGGACGTACACTTGCAGATGGGCGGCACCAGTGGTTACCGCCTCTACCTGGTACTGGTGATCGTTTTCTTCCTTGTTTCCTTCGTGACGGGAATTTACCCTGCGTTGTTCCTGTCCGGCTTCAGACCGGTGCAGGTGTTGAAAGGATCGCAGACCGCCACGCCCCAGGGCCGCGGTATCCGTCAGTCGCTGGTGGTGTTCCAGTTTGCAGCTTCTATTTTCTTCATCATCTGTACACTGGTGGTACAGCAGCAGATGCAATATATACAGCATAAAAAACTGGGCCTGGACCGCTCGGAGGTATTGGCGCTCAACGGCTTCAAAGCTGATGCGCAGGTGCTGGAAGCTTTTAAGGGACGTCTGCTGCAACTTTCCGGGGTGACACATGTTACCGCTTCGGCCGAATCGCCGGTAGATATCCAGGGCGGCTACAGCATAGACCATATTGAAGGCAGACCGGCGTCTTATGCGCTTAACATCAACGCGCTGCCAATAGAAAAAGACTATTTGAAAACGCTGGGCATCAACCTGTTGTCCGGAGAAGACCTGACGCATGCCGATATTGCTGACATCCTGAAAGAACCTTCCGAAGAACGGGCATATCATTTTTTCCTGAACGAGACAGCAGTCAAAAAGCTTGGATGGACGCCGGAAGCCGCTGTAGGCAAACGGATGATGCTCAACGGACGCCAGGGGACCGTAAAAGGTGTGATGAAAGATTTCCACTTTACTTCCATGAAAAGCAAAATTGAGCCTATCGTGGTATTTCCTGAATACGACTGGTTCCAGCAGATCTATATAAAAACAGGCGGAAGTGACAAACAACAAGTGATTGCCGCTATCGGAGCGCTTTGGAAAGAAGTGCAGCCGGCAACACCGTTTGATTATCATTTCCTGGACGACGACTTCAACCGGATGTATAAATCAGAGTACCGGGTGGGCGCTGTGCTGGGTGTTTTCGCCACACTGGTAATGATAGTGTCCTGCCTGGGTTTACTGGGACTGGCCGCGTTGACAACGCAGCAACGTACGCGGGAAATAGGTATCCGTAAAGTATTGGGCGCCTCCGTGACCAATGTGGTGGCCATGTTGTCGAAAGACTTTATCAGGCTGGTGGTGATAGCATTGGTGCTGGCTGTGCCTATAGCCTGGTATGCAGGCCATAACTGGCTGAATGCTTTTGCCTACCATGCTTCCCTGAGCATGTGGCTTTTTGTGGCAGCCGGCGCGCTGGCCATCGTGGTAGCCCTGCTGACGGTCAGCCTGCAGTCGTTGAAAACAGCCACCATGAATCCTGTAAAAAGCCTCAGGGCAGAGTAAAAAAAGAAAGTGATGCTTAGAAACTATTTTCTTGTAGCCATCAGGAATATATGGCGTAATAAAGTCTTCTCCCTGTTGAATATCATGGGATTGGTGACAGGTATCAGCGCTGCACTGGTGGTATATCTCGTTGTATTTTACGAATCGGGGTTCAACAAAGCGGTCGCCGATAAGGACCGTATTTTCCGGGTAGTGTCTACGATCAGTTTTTCAGGAGACAGTATCAAGAATAACGGTGTGCCCGTTCCCGTTATAACGGTGGCGAAAGAGAATGTGCCGCAGGTAGAAAAGGCGGTGGATTTTTTTATCAATAATACGACTGCCCGTATTACCGTTGAAGGCAAAGACTTTAAGAACAAAGAAGACGTCATTTTTGCGGACAAGGGATATATGGACATGCTGGGATACGAGTGGCTCGGCGGAGATGCGGCCACCGCTTTATCGCAGCCGCTGTCAGTAGTGCTTACGCAGGAGCGCGCCCGCGTTTATTTCCCTAACACGCCGGTAGCGCAGGTGCTGGGAAAGCAGGTCCTTTACGATGACAGCATCAGGGTTACGGTCACCGGTGTGGTGAAAGACCTGGCTTACGATACAGATTTCTGGTTCAGGGAGATGATTTCGCTGCCTACGCTGCAAACCAATGCCACGTTAAAGGAAATTTACCTGGGCGACAACTGGCAGAGCATCAGCTCTTCCACCCAGTTGCTGGTTAAACTCCGTCCCGCCGCCAGGCCGCAGGATGCGATCGCTATACTGGATAAGTATATATCGCAACACGACACAAAGGATTTTACGACGGAGCTGTCGCTGCATCCGCTGAGCGATCTGCATTTCGACACCGGCTTCGAGGCCTACCGCCGCACCGCGAGCAGAAAGCAGCTCGATATTCTTTCCATGATAGCCGTGGCTTTACTGGGGCTGGCGGTCATTAATTTTGTGAACCTGACAACAGCGCAGGCCTCCCGCAGGGCGAAAGAAACCGGTATCCGGAAAGCGATCGGCGGCACCACCGGGCAGCTGATCAAACAGTTCCTCGGGGAAACGATGATTCTTACACTGCTGGCAGCTGTTCTGGCGTTGTTGCTGGCACCGTTGCTGATCGTCAGTTTCCATGCTTTCCTGCCGGACGATCTGCCCGTGGCACAATTGTATACGGCGCCGGTGCTGTCGTTTTTATTCCTGCTGGCGGCAGGGGTGGCGCTCATCGCCGGAATTTACCCGGCCTATGTGCTGTCGCGGTTCCAGCCGGTAGTCGTGCTGAAGTCCAATACAGGGCATCGCGGCGGAAAAGTGTGGGTTCGGCAGACATTGACGGCGGTACAATTCACCGTAGCGCAGTTTTTTGTCATCGCCACGCTGATTGTCGGCAAACAAATTAATTTTTCCCTGAATAAAGACCTGGGCTTCCGGAAAAACGCCATTCTCAGCGTTAACACGCCGCGGCGCGACCCCGACCAGTCCAAACGCAGGCAGCTGGAGGCGCGGGTAGCTTCCCTGCCGGAAGTGGATATGGTCAGCCTGTCGGCCAACACACCGGTTATCAGCGGTACGGAATCCACTATTTTGAAGTACAACAATGGCCGTCAGGAAGTAGATAAGACAGTCGAAGTGCGTTATGGCGACAGTAACTACCTTCCGCTGTACCAGCTTCGTTTGCTGGCAGGCAGGAACATTGCCACCACGGATTCTGTGCGCGAGTGGCTGCTGAATGAGAAAGCGGTGGCGGCTTTTGGCTTTAAAAGGCCGCAGGATGCCATCGGACAGGTGATAGAAGGACATCCGGTGGTGGGGGTGGTGGCCAACTTCAGTGCGGCCAGCGTACGCAGTGAGATCCCCGCCATGGCCATTGGCAGCGAAGCGCTGAAACGGCACCGGGTGTTGCATGTGCGGCTGCGCAGTCCCGGTGAAGATGGCGTAGTCTGGAAAAACGCTATCGCCGGTATAGAGAAAGCCTGGAAGGATATTTATCCGCGGGAGGAATTCAGCTATGAGTTCCTCGATAAAACCGTCGCAAATATGTACAGGCAGGAGCAGCGGATGAGCAACCTGTTGAATTGGTGCGCCGGTCTGGCTATTTTTATCAGTATCCTCGGATTGTTAGGCCTGGTTATTTTTACCACCGACCAGCGCACCAAAGAAATAGGTATCCGCAAGGTGCTGGGGGCCACCGTGTGGCAGGTAGTCCGTATGCTGACGACCGACTTTATGAAGCCGGTACTGGTGGCGTTCCTGCTGGCCATCCCCTTGTCGTGGTGGGTGATGAGCCAATGGCTGCAATCTTTTGTTTACCGTACCGGTCTTACCTGGTGGGTGTTCGCTGCCGGTGGCGTAATCATGGTCCTCATGGCCCTGGGCGCCATGAGCCTGAAGACAGTGCGGGCAGCCCTTAGTAATCCGGTCCATACTTTAAAAACTGAATAAAAAGATCCGGTGAAATGAACTTATATTGCTTCACCGGAAAATTGTAAGCAAGTCTAAATTTCAAAAAAAAGTTATCATGATAGAACTGCAGAAAATATCCAAGCATTACCCGGTAGGATTTGGTAAAAACGAGATCCTGAAAGACGTCGACCTGACGATCAGGGAAGGCGAATTCGTGTCCATTATGGGCCCTTCCGGATCTGGTAAATCAACCTTGCTGCATATTCTGGGGCTGCTGGAAGAACCTTCTGCCGGGCAATATCTCTTTCAGGGAGAACGGGTAGACAAAATGAACGAGAAAAAGCGGACGCAGTTGCACCGCGGTGCCATTGGTTTTGTGTTTCAGGCTTATCACCTGATCGATGAGCTGACCGTTTACGAAAACATTGAGACCCCGCTGCTATATAAAAACCTTTCCGGTTCTGAAAGAAAGAGCAAGGTGGCGGATGTGCTGGACCGGTTTAATATGGTGGCCAAAAAAGACCTTTTCCCCAATCAGCTCTCCGGCGGCCAGCAGCAGCTGGTGGGTATCGCCCGCGCCATCGTGGCTGAACCGAGGGTGATACTGGCAGACGAACCTACCGGCAACCTGCATTCGGACCAGGCGAAGGTGATCATGGAACTTTTTAAACAACTCAATGACCAGGATAAAATAACCATTGTACAGGTGACCCATTCTGACCTGAATGCTACTTACGGCAACCGGATTATCCAGATCCGGGACGGGTATATACAGGGATAACGACAGATGGTGTTCTTAATCAGTATTAATCTCCAAAAAAAAGATTATGTTGTATACGCATGGCGTTGGGTATGACACCATACCTAACAAAATTTTGCCTTCTATCAAGAAGCGAGGAAAACTATCCTTACATTTATTATATTTTTGGCCTGTTATGAGACTATCCCAAATCGCAGGATTTTTCCTGTTCTTCTGCATGTTTGCTAACATAACCCCGGCTGTGGCGCAGGATACGTGGAGTTTGAAACGCTGTGTGGACTATGCTATGGAACACAGCATCACTGTGAAACAACAGGAGGTGCAAAAACGGCTCGCAGAGCTTACCCTGCAACAAAGCCGCCTCAGTATGATACCCGGCTTCTCCGGCAACGTCAGTGCAGGGTATTCCGATGGTCGTATCGCCAGCATCCAGGATAACGCCTATATCAATCAGTCCGTTTTCAATGCCAGTGGTTCGCTCAATATGAGAGGTGACTTGTTTAACTGGTTTTCCAAACAGAATCAGATAGCCGCTAACAGGCTGGATGCGGAATCCAATAGCTTTCTGCTGCAAAAAGCCCGGAATGACCTCGCTTTCAATGTTGCAACAGCATTTCTGCAGATCCTGCTGAAAGAAGAGCAGGTGAAAGTAAACGAGGTGCAGGCAAAACAAACTTTGTCCAACCTTGAAAATACCAAAAAACTGGTGATCGCCGGCTCTGTTCCGGAAAGTAATCAGGCCGACCTGGAAGCGCAACTGGCGCAGGACAGCACTAATCTGGTGACCGCCAAGAATGACGTAATTTTGGCTATCTTGCAGATGAAGGCTTATCTGAACCTCGGTTTCGAGATTCCTTTTGTACCGGAAATCCCGGAGAACATCGCCACACTGTCGATGACGCCTCTCGGCGAAATGGACCCGGAAATGGTGTATAGCGCCGCGCTGACCACCTATCCGCTGGTGAAATCCGATGAGCTCAGGATCAAAAGTGCAGACAGGGCCTATCGTGCAGCGAAAGGACAGCTGTACCCAACCTTGTCCCTGGTGGGTGGGCTCTCTACCAGCTACGCCAACAACTTCTATGACCGTGACGGAAAGCTGATCCCTTTCAACAAACAGCTGGATAATACCTTCGGTAAAAATATCGGGCTGAGTCTGGGCATTCCGCTGTTCAGCGGCTGGCAACAAAGAACCAATGTAGCAAAGGCAAAAGTAAATGTGTATAACTTAGAACTGAGCCGTGATCTTGATAACCAGAAACTGCGGCAGGACATCTATACCGCCCATGCCAACGCAGTGGCCGCCCTGCAGAAATTCAACGCTTCCTCTACCGGCGTAATGGCCGCCCAAAAAGCGTATGACTTCGCCACCAAGCGGTTTAACCTTGGATTAATGAACACCATTGATTATATCACAACGCAAACCAGATTGTTCAAAGCCCAGATTGATAAAGTCTCGGCCCAGTACGACTATATTTTTAAAATGAAATTACTGGAGTTCTACCGGGACCAGAGAATATCCCTGTAGATAGCCGGGAAATAAATTGCTTTATGAAGAAGAATAAAAAGACCCTCATTTGGATCACGGGCATATGTTTACTTGTTATTTTGCTCATTGTTTTAAAAGCAGCAGGTGTTATCGGCAAAGAAGAAGCACTGAATGTAGCGGCAGACAAAGCGGAAAAGAAGAACATCATTGAGGTGGTGACCGCCAGTGGCAAAATTTATCCCGAAATAGAAGTAAAAGTAAGCTCCGACGTATCGGGTGAAATTACTGAGCTGACAGTACTCGAAGGAGATTCTGTGGCTAAAGGCCAGGTACTGGCCCGTATTTACGGAGATATCTACGGTTCTATGGTAGACAAAGCCATGGCTTCCGTTAGCCAGTCACAGGCACAGCTGGCCAACACAGCTGCAGCGCTCAATTCCTACAAAGCCCGCCTTGACCAGAATAAGGCCGCTTATCTTCGTAATAAAGAATTGCTTTCCCAGAAAGTGATCTCCCGCTCTGAGTTTGAAACCAGCGAAGCCACCTTCCTTGCTTCCCAGGCGGATTACAACGCAGCGGTGCAACAGATCAACAGTAGCAAGTTTGGCGTGCAGAGTGCACAGGCCAATCTGAAAGAAGCTAATAAGAACCTCGGTCGTACCACCATCGTAGCTCCTATGAACGGTATCGTTTCCCTGCTGAATGTAAAGAAAGGGGAACGCGTGGTAGGTACCGCCCAGATGACCGGTACCGAAATGCTGCGTATCGCTGATCTGAGCCGCATGGAAGTACAGGTAGACGTAGGAGAGAACGACGTTCCCAAAGTAAAATATGGTGATACCGCCATCATCGAGGTAGACGCCTATAACAACCGTCGTTTTAAAGGGGTGGTGACCCAGATCGCCAGCTCCAGCAAAGGCGCTGCTACTGCTACCACTACCACTGCCTCTTCAGCAGAACAGGTGACCAGCTATATTGTGCATATCCGCATCCTGCCGGAATCCTATGCCGATCTGATAAATCCTGCCCGTCACAAATCATTTCCTTTCCGTCCCGGTATGAGCGCCAGCGTGGATATACAGACCCGCCATGAAAACAACGTGCTGTCTATCCCCATCAATGCAGTTACTACCCGCGACACTGACTCGACCAAGAAAGCGGAGAAAAAACCGGAAGATACCAATACCAATAAGAACGCTGCAGAGCTGAACGAAGTGGTGTTTGTATTGCAGAAAGACAACACCGTGAAAATGGTGCCTGTAAAAACCGGTGTGCAGGACGATGCCAATATCCAGATCCTGTCCGGTTTACAGGAAGGGGACCAGGTGATCAGCGCTCCTTACAGCGCCGTGTCCCGCACGCTGAACAACGGGAAGAAAGTAAAGGTGGTGCCTAAAGACAAACTTTTTGAAGGGCAGAACAAGTAGTCACGCAAAGACGCTAAGCAGCAAAGACGCTAAGTTTTTTTAAGACTGATAAGAAAACAAAGGCGGGAGATCAAATCGATCTCCCGCCTTTGTTTTCTTATTTATTTTCTTAGCGCCTTTGCTGCTTAGCGCCTTTGCGTGCCGGATTTCCTATCTTGCGTAAAATTAGCATTGTGAGCAAGGAGAATCGCATTGGTATTATTGGCAGTGGCAGTTGGGCCACTGCATTGGCCAAGATACTGACAGACAATGGACAGCATATCCACTGGTGGATCCGCAATGAAGATACCATCCGGCATATGCAGCAACGTCATCATAACAAACATTACCTGACTTCTGTGTATTTTGATACCAGCCTGTTATCACTCAGCAGCGATGTGCGTGCTGTGGTGGCAGCCTGTGATGAGCTGGTGCTGGCGGTTCCTTCGGCGTTCCTGACAGACGTGCTGGAGCAGCTGCCTGCTACGGCGCTGGAAGGGAAGAAGGTGATTTCGGCCATTAAGGGATTGGTACCGGGCAATAATCAACTGATCAACGAGTACCTGGAGGAACGTTTCCAGCTGCCGTCAGCGCATTATTTCACGATCACCGGGCCTTGCCATGCGGAAGAAGTAGCCAATGAAAAACTCTCGTACCTCACTTTCTCGGGGGTACATCAGGAGGCCGCACAGGCTATCGCTGATAAGTTTACCGGCAGCTATTTACAGACGATCGTCAATACAGATATGATTGGGGTGCAGCTGGCAGCGGTGATGAAAAATATCTATGCGCTGGGAGCGGGGATTGCGCACGGACTGGAATATGGCGATAATTTTCTGAGCGTATATATCACCAACTGCTTCCGGGAGATGCAGGCTTTCCTGGAGCAATACGAGGCACAGAAAGCGGAGCAGCGGGGCAGCGAGCCTATGGTGCACAACTACAGCGCCAGCGCCTACCTGGGCGACCTGCTGGTAACCTGTTATTCCCTGCACAGCAGGAACCGGACTTTCGGAAATATGATCGGGAAAGGCTACTCTGTTAAAGCTGCCCAGCTGGAGCTGAATATGATTGCAGAAGGGTATTATGCCAGCAAATGCATGTATGAAATGAACAAGGAAATAGGGGCGGTAATGCCGGTTGCCCAGGCGGTGTATGCCGTATTATGGCAGCAGGTGCATCCGTCTGAAGCTTTCCTTTCGCTCGAAAAAGGATTTATCTGACATGAGGACTGACGACTAGTAGTCGTCATAGTCCTCATAATTATCTTCCCCCACTTTTACAATGGCTTTTACTTTGGGAAAATACTGTTTGATAAGGGCAGCTATTTTCTCAAAGAGATAGTCATCTAATTTAGGTCCTTCATAATATTCCACTTCATTGGTCTCGTCAGAAATGATGTATTCTGTAACTGTCTGATCTACAATTGCCAGGAATCTTCTTTCTTTGGCTACTTTCCGGATGTTGATTTTAGTGGGGACTCCATCCACGTTGAGGGTACATGCAATATGTCGCATAAGCGCGGTAAGGTTTTATAATGAATAGATAGATTTTGATCCAAGTAAATCGCCGATACAATAAAAAATCAAAAAAAGAAGTGTGTTAATCTTTGGTTAATTGGGTCTGATATGGTTATGGATTTAAAAATAAACAAGTTTGGACAATTAACAAAATTGTATACATTTTTTCATTTTTTAGTAATATATTGATTGATATTATTTACAAATAAAACATCTTTGTTCCCCGCCCTCCCCCAACAGCCGCTGCCATTACAGATCTCCCCTGGTAGCAGATATATGACGCATTGTTCTGCCTTTTTTTCTGCTGAACATGTATGCCGGACATAATGTGACATGTGTTTTCAGTGAACACCTGAGGCCCTTTCTCGCGTTGTACAGCCTGCTGATAACAGGCCTGTTTGCCTCCCGCCCGTTGGCGAGGTAAACAAATAATTTACAATTATAATAATAAATAGATATTTCAAATGTTAATCACTTCTAAACGCCGGACAAAAATATTTTCCCCACAGGGGAAAAAGCGGGATAAACATATGGGGAATATTTTCTACAGTTTTGGTTTGATGAATCCGGTAAAACGCAGCAGTCAGGCGTTGGATTGATATTTGAAAAGCTACATCCCGGACTGCCCAATGGGTCCGTTGTGAATGAAAGCCTTAAATTTTTGACCAATGACTAAAAACTTGCTTTTTGTATCATCTTTTCCGCCCCGTGAGTGCGGCATCGCTACATTTGCGCAAGACCTGATCAACGCGCTGGACAAAAGTTTCGCCGGGAAACTAAATATTGAAATCTGTGCACTGGAAGAATCGGGAAAACCATGGGGGAGCAAACAAGCTCCGGTCACGTATACCGTTAATCCTTTCGATATAGACAGCTGCATCGCTTTTGCGCAGCAGGTCAATGAAAACAGTAAAATAGACCTGCTCTGCTTTGAGCACGAATTCGGCCTCTACGGCGGCGAATACGGGCATAACCTGCTCGCCATGCTGTCGCTGCTGGACAAACCTTTTATCGTCCGTTTTCATACCGTACTGCCTTACCCTGATCAGAAATGCCTGAAGGTGGTCAGCCTGATCGGCGCCCTGGCCACCAAGGTGACTGCCATGACCCGCTCGTCGGTTGATCTGCTGCGTGATGTATACCAGGTGCCGGCAGATAAAATCGTCCATATTCCGCATGGCACCCATGCCCATATCATCGACGATGTGAATGCCCTTAAAAAACAATACGATCTGGAAGACAAGCTGGTGCTCAGCACCTTCGGCCTCCTGAGTGAAAATAAAGGGCTGGAAACGGGTATCAGGGCCATGAAAGAGATCGTCAGAACATATCCCGATGCCATCTATCTTATTTTGGGTAAAACGCATCCTGTCATCGTAGCCCGCGAGGGAGAGCGCTACCGCGAACGATTGGAAGAGATGGTAAAGGAACATCAGCTGGAAAACAATGTACGGTTTGTTAATACCTATCTCTCTCTCGAGACCTTACTGGATTATTTGTCACTGACGGATATTTACCTTTTCACCTCCAAAGATCCCCATCAGGCTGTCAGCGGAACTTTTGTATACGCCATGAGCGCAGGTTGCGCCGTTATTTCCACGGCTTTTGTGCAGGCAAAGGAAATGCTGGACGAAAACTGTGGCTGCCTGATCGATTTCAACAATGCGGAACAGCTTGCCCGCGCAGCTATGACGCTGCTGGGCGATCCTGAACTGCGGCGCACGATGAGCCGCAACGCCATCGAAAAAACACGCAGCTCTATCTGGGACAACGTGGCCATCGCACATATGGCCATGTTCAGCGAAGTGCTTGATGACAGCAAAGTGACCATGCCCAATCTGCCGGCGCCTTACCTGGACCATGTGGACCGGCTGACAGATGAACGGGGCATGCTGCAGTTTGCCCGTTACGACGTGCCGGACCCGGCCCACGGTTATACCCTGGACGATAATGCCCGTGCACTCATCGCGCTCTGCATGTACACTACCGCCATCAAACCCAGTACCTTCGCGGATTCCCTGATCCGTAAGTATATCCGTTTTATGGCCTCCTGCCGTAAACCGTCCGGCCGCTTCCTTAACTATGTGGACAAAGAAGGGAACTTCACCGGCCAGAATGAGGACGTGAACCTGGAAGACGCCAACGGCCGCACCGTATGGGCGCTGGGATACGCCCTTTCCTGCCACCGGGTCCTGTCTTTCGATATGATACAGGAACTGCTGTCTCTCTTCAGGCCCTGCCTGCGGTGGATAGACAGCCTCTCTTCCCCGAGGGCTATCGCTTTTGCCATCAAAGGACTCTTTTATTTCCAGCAATACCGGAAAACCGAACAGGTCGCAGACCTGCTCCATAAATTGGCCTCGCGATTGCAGGGATTATATACGGCAGAAGCAGATGATGACTGGAAATGGTTTGAATCGAGCCTTACCTACGGTAATGCCGTACTCCCCGAAGCCATGATGCTGGCTTTCCAGATGACCGGAGTGCCTGCTTACCGCAAAACTGCGGAAGAAAGCCTGGCGTTTCTTTGTGGCAAAACCTTTACTGATAGCTATATGAAAGTCATCAGCAATAAAACATGGTACCATAAAAATATGCCCCCTGCCAATGAAGCAGGTGGTGAACAATCTATAGAAGTGGCATATACCATGTTAGCTTTGGACACTTTTTATAACACCACTAAAAACCATTTGTACCTGGAAAAAATGCGCGTCGCCTTCAGCTGGTACCTGGGGAATAACCATCTCAAGCAATTGGTCTATAATCCCCTTACCTACGGATGCTATGATGGACTGGAACGTAACAATGTTAACCAGAATCAGGGCGCCGAATCTACGGTGTGCTATCTGATTGCCCGTCTTTTGATGGAACAATGGAACAAACACAAATATGTTACAACCAAAAAAGACAACCGTGAACCGGTCCGGATCGGGTTCAGCGGATGAAATAAAAAACGGACCGAGTATCCTTATTATCGATGATGAACCGGACATTTGTCGATTGTTGCAGTTGACCCTCGTCAGGCATGGCTATGAGGTTAAATACGTCCATGCGCTGACTGAAGGACTGCTGCACCTGCGGTGCCACCAGCCGGACCTGCTTTTCCTGGATATCCATCTTCCGGACGGATCGGGGCTGGACGCATTGCCGGTCATCAGAAAAGAATGCCCTGGTTTACCGGTAATAACCATTAGTGCCTATGACAACGGGATGGAGAAACAAAAAGCGCTGAGCGCGGGAGCTACCTTCTTTTTACCCAAGCCTTTCAGCGTAAAACATGTCGATGAACTGATAGGCAGCATCAGGCACTAGCCGCCACGAGCCGGGATTTATTTAGTAATTTTAAGTAAGCTGTTGACAAATACCACATATTAGAGAAGTATGAAAAATATCCTGATTATAGATGACGAAATTAATATCTGTACGCTCCTCAGTAAATTTCTGAGCAAACACGGGTTCAATGTAGATACCACTATGACAGGCGCCGCTGCGCTTAAAATGATGAAGGAAAAAACATTTGACCTCGTACTGTGCGATTACAGGCTGAAAGATACGGATGGCGCACAATTGCTGCAGGACATCCATCAGATCAATCCGCGGACAATCGTCATTATCATCACTGGCTATACGGACGTACGTGTGGCAGTGGAAATGGTGAAAAATGGCGCATACGATTACCTGTCCAAGCCGCTGTATCCGGATGAAATACTGAACCTGGTACACAAAGCTTTTGCGCATAAAGAGTCCGAACAGGAACGTCTGGCTGTGCAGCCGGTAGATGCCGGCAGCGCCCCGGAAGCCCGCGAAACGCTGCTGTCCCGTAACCAGAGCGAGAAAAACGATAAGTATGTATATGGCGAGAGTGAAGGCGCCCGTGAGTTGATCCGCCAGATAAAACTGGTGGCGCCTACGGACTATAGCGTGATCATCTTCGGGGAAACCGGTACCGGTAAAGAATCGGTAGCGCACTTGATACACCATCACAGCAAACGCTCATCACAACCATTTGTGGCGCTGGACTGCGGCAGCCTCTCTAAAGAACTGGCTGCCAGTGAACTGTTTGGCCATGAAAAAGGCGCCTTTACCGGCGCTATCGGCACCAAAATAGGCGCCTTCGAACAGGCGCAGGGAGGCACACTTTTCCTCGATGAAATTTCAAACCTGTCTTACGATATACAGGTGGCCATGCTTCGCGTTTTACAGGAAAAAGTGATCCGCCGCGTGGGCAGCCTCAAGGAAATACCGGTAGACGTACGCATCATCGTGGCGTCCAACGAAAAACTGTCGGAATCAGTGCAACGTGGTAAATTCCGGGAAGACCTCTTCCACCGCTTCAATGAATTCACAATCTACATTCCGCCACTGCGTGAACGCCGGGAAGACCTGCCGCTGTTTGTGACCGCCTTTGTGGAACAGGTGGAACGGGAACTGGAGAAATCCTGTGGTAAAATATCACCGGAAGTATGGAAATGTTTTCAACAGTACAACTGGCCCGGTAACATCCGTGAGCTGAAAAATATCATCCGCCGCGCCTGCCTGCTGACACCGGAAATGCAGGAGATTAATATGGCAGCACTGCCGCTGGAGATGAAAGAATCGTTCGCCCAGCCTCCGGAAGAAATGCAGGTAACCGGTGAACTGGCCATCATGGCTAATGACAACGACCTGAAGACAGTAGCGCTGCAGGCCGAGTACAATAAAATCATCAACGTACTCAAAGAAGTAAAATACAATAAAACCAAAGCAGCGCAGCTGTTAAATATTGACCGAAAAACCCTCTATAATAAATTACGTTTGTTGAATATCAACTACTAAAAAAGATGGAGATGCAGGCAGGCTTTTTGCCTGCATCTCATTTATAACAAATGAGGCAGCTATGAAACCACTATCCGAAAAACAATCCGGTACCCGATTTTTCGAAACCATGGCCGCCAAAGTTATTGCCGCTACCGGCAGCCCCCGGGCCTTCTTCCTGGCACTTGGCGTCATTGTACTCTGGGGTGTTTCCGGCCCGTTATTCCACTACTCCGATACCTGGCAGCTGGTGATCAACACGGGTACTACCATCATAACCTTCCTGATGGTTTTCATTATCCAGAAATCGCAAAACAAAGATTCGAAGTCCATCCAGCTGAAACTGAATGAACTGATAGCAGCGAACAAGCTGGCCAGCAACCGGCTGATTGATGTGGAAAATCTTTCTGAAGAAGAGCTGGATATCCTGCACAGGTACTATCATGTGATGGCAGAAGAAACAGCCAAAAAAATCAGGATGAACGAGTCGCATTCTGTGGAAGAAGCGATTAGCGGCGCCCTCAGCAAACACGAAGCGCGCCTGCGCAAGCGCAAGTTTTCTGAAGGCAGCGGACAAGAAGACTAAACAGCCGGCAATGTAATGGTAAAAGTAGTTCCCTTTCCCTGTTCACTATCTACGTGAATGGTTCCTTTATGATTTAACAGGATATTTTGTGTGCTGGTCAAACCAAGGCCGGTCCCTTTGGCTTTGTTGGTATAGAACGGATCAAACAGCCGGGAGATTTTTTCTTCCGGGATACCGATGCCATTGTCGGAGATCTGTACCTGCGCTTTGTCCTGGTTGCGGCGGGTGGTAACGGTGAGAATTCCCTTACCGGGCGCCATGGCCTCAATAGCATTGATAATGATATTAAGAATGGCGATCACCACTTTTTCATCGTCGGCATTTACTTTTATATCAGGGGTCACCAGCTGTTTATTGAGCCGTATTTCATGCAGCTGCATACGGTCCTGCGCCAGACGGAGCGCATTTTCAATCAGTTGGTTAATACCGTGTTCTGCAGTGTGCAGCTCTATCATGCGCGTACTGTCCAGCAGTTCGGTAATTAACTGGTTAATACGGGTGCAGTTCCTTTCAATGATATCGGTATACAGCGCCGAGTCGTCATGGGCCACTACCTCATCTTCTTCTTTGAACTGACTGACAGCCAGCAGGATATTGGTCAGCGGGTTTCTGACCTCGTGGGCGATCACCCGGGCGATGCGACCGGTGATCACAAATTTTTCCTGGTGTTGTTTTTCCTGCTCTTCCCTTTTTTTCTCTGTGATGTCCTGTATAACACACAGGAAGATCTGTTCTGCTTCATCCAGCATCACTGCATTGATGAGCACAAACAGTTTTTTATTGTCGCGCGTTTTGAATTCATATTCCTGTGTGCCCGCCACGCCATCGTTGCAGATGTTCTCCAGGAACTGTTCGCTCTGCTCCTGGAAGGTAAAGAGCTCGCGCAGGTGCAGCCGGAGAATATCTTCTTTGGCGTACTGCAGCCGTCGCAGGGCGGCCGGATTGGCATCGATGATGTTTTTGTCGCAGTCGGCCAGGATGATCAGGTCATGGGCTTTTTCAAAGATGCCAAAGTATTTTCTTTCGCTTTCCTCGATGGTGCGGAGGTGCTTGTATTCGTCGAGTGCGTAGCGGATAGAGCGTTCCAGCAGGTCGGCGGTGATCTCACCTTTCACGAGATAGTCGTATGCCCCGGCTTTCATGGCTTCCTGGTCAATGGCATAATCGCCCTTACCCGTCAGCATAATCACGGGCATACTATAATGCATCTCCTGAAAGTGATGGAGGATGTCCAGGCCGGTGTGTGGTCCCAGCCGGTAATCTACCAGGAAAATATCGTGGGCTTTCCGTTCAATGGCTTCAACGCCTTTCTGATAGGTAGGCGCCCATTCCAGGGTATATTGACCGGGAGAAATATCACGCAATAGTTCCGTTACCAGGAAAAAATCATCTTCATCGTCATCAATCATCAGTATCTGTATCGGGCGCTCGCTCATCTGGATAAGTTAAAGAGTGGCAAAAGTTATCTGAGCTTTGCTCCGCAAGAAAAGTGCTAATCTTTTAGGAAAGCATGTCAATCCTCATTTTTATTGTTCTGCGTGAGGGGTAAAACAACGATAAAAGTGGCTCCCTGCCCGGGTTCGCCCTCTGCGAAGATGAAACCGTTGTGGCTGTCAACTATTTTTTTGCAGATCGCCAGCCCTATGCCGGTGCCGGTGTACTCGCTGATACCGTGCAGGCGCTGGAAGATAAGGAAGATGCGCTCTGCAAAGGCCGGGTCGAAGCCGATGCCGTTATCTGCGATACTGATACGGCAGAACAGGGTGTCCCACCGGTTTTCTTTCACCAACCCCAGTTCCCTGCCCGTCAGCACCTCTTGCCGGATCGTGATCACGAGCGGCCTGTCGGGACTGGCGAACTTAATAGCGTTGGCCAGTATGTTCTGGAATAGCTGGTGGAAAGAGGTATCGCTGCCTTCTATTTCAGGCAGGCTGTCGTAGGTGACGGTCACTTTTTTCTCTTCGAGGGTTACCTCCAGGTCGGTGAGCACCTCCTGTAAAAGCACGTTCATATCTACCCTGGTAATGCTCTCCGGGGTGATACGCCCGGCCCGGGAGAACACGAGCAGGTCGTTGATCAGCACCCGCATACGCGCCACGGCCGAGACCATGCGGTCTATCAGCTGAATGGCATCGGGTGGCAGATGTTCCTGGTACTTCATCTGCAGGCGGTCGCTGAAGGTGGATATTTTGCGCAGCGGCTCCTGTAGGTCGTGAGAGGCCACGTAAGCAAACTGTTCCAGTTCCTGGTTGGTTTTATTGAGGAGGGAGATATTCTGCTGCAGATCGCGCTGATAGGATTTCATCTTGCTCTCGATGTGAAGCTGGAGGCGGAATTCGCGTGTCAGCGTCACATAGGAATAAATACCGATCAGGATGGCCACGATCGAGGAGATGAAGATTACCGGCACCCACAGTACCGAGAAAAAATGAAATAGTTTGGATTTTTCGTGCACCTGGCTTTCCTCGATGCGTATCATGTCCTGCACCTTCCGGTCCAGCCGGTCCGCCGCTTTCTCCCCTTCTTTTACAGACGTTTCCTGCCGCGCCACGGTCACCCTCTGGCTGCCGGACATGAGCTGTTCATATTTGATGGTCAGCAGCTGTCGCAGCGTGTCCAGGTGTCTTTGCTGCCGGGGATTCTCGGCGGTGATTTTTCGCAGCAGCAGATATTCCTTTTCTATGCGCGTACTCCTTTCCTGCATGGTAGGGTTCAGGAAGGAACTATCTTTAGTGAGATTATAGCCCCGTATGGCAGCCTCTGCTTCTTTTAGCTGCCGGGTAATCACTTCCAGCCGTTTGGATACTTCGATGGCGTGATTCAGCCGGCCGGCGTTGTCCAGCAGGTTTTTGGCCACCAGGTAGGAAAAGATGGATGCAGCTATAATAACCGTAAAGGCGATGAAAAATCCGATGCGTATTTTTTTATATACTGGAAAATGCATTTGGTCTCTTCAATAGTGGTTACTGTGTAAGCAATTCAAGATACTATTTTATGCGTTAAAAACAGATGACCGGGCCGCGTATTTTTCTGAAGTCCTCTCTGCGCAACTATTTCCACAGTATGATACTTATTTCTACGGCTCATGCGGAGCTATAAATATGCGCTGCGGCTGGCGTCGTTGATACGCGTTGATAATAGCTGGATGCCTTTGCTGTATTGTGTTCCCGGAGAATATAAAAGTGTGTTGACGCCTCCCTTTATGGCATTGGAATGAACTTTGATTTTTTTTCAACAGTTATTTAACCCATAAAACAGCAAGCTATGAACCCGGAAAGAAAAAAACAGCCAGACGAGGAACCTAAGCCGGACAAGGAACAACCGGGAAGGGAAAATCCAACGCCTGTGCAACCGCCTCCCGACAAACCCGAGCCTATTCCGGAAGAACTACCCGAAAGGGAAGTGCCCCGGCAACCGGCAGATCCTCAGTCCAATCAGGCGTTTCAAAGACACAAACCAGATAACTAGCATTTCATCACACAACTAAATTTTTACGTTTATGCCTACGTCCAGAACAACAGCAAAAACAGCTTCCACTACCAGAAAACCCACTCGCAAATCCAATACAGCGGAGCAGATGAGTAATTCCAAATTTCATGAGCTGTTCATGGAAGAACTGAAAGATATCTACTGGGCGGAAAAAGCCCTGGTAAAAGCGCTGCCTAAAATGCAGAAAGCAGCTACTTCCGAAGAACTGAAAACCGCTGTCGGTGACCACCTGGAGCAAACGAAAACCCACGTTAGCCGACTGGAAGACATTTTTGACATGATGGGAAAGAGAGCGGTGGGTAAAAAATGTGAAGCCATGGAAGGGCTTATCGCTGAAGCACAGCAGGGTGTTGAAGATACGGAGGAAGATACGATGGTAAGAGACGCCTGCATTATCATCGCCGCCCAAAAAGTGGAACACTACGAAATTTCCGCTTATGGCAGTCTACGTACACTGGCAAACGTCATGGGACATTCCGATGCAGCAGACCTGCTGGAACAAACCCTCGAAGAAGAAAAACACGCAGACAGTCTGCTCACAGAGATAGCTGAATCTACCGTTAACGAAGAAGCAGCTGCGGAATAAAAACGCTTGTGTAAAAGATTGTGAATTTGTTGAATAGAAAAACTGCAAGGGTCCCTGTCATTGCACAGGGACCTTTTAAATGAAGAGATCATGCAGAAATCCCATCCAAAGAAGGCCGTCAGGCCGGCGCAGCAACAACGCCGTCAACCGGGACTGGAAACGGCCATGGAGCCTAAGCCCGTATTTGACCAAAAGCAACTGCCCAAAGGCCGCCTGCAAGGAAAAGTAGCCATCATCACCGGCGGCGACAGCGGCATCGGCAGGGCAGTGGCAGTCGCTTTCGCCCGCGAAGGAGCTGATGTGGCGATCGCTTTTTACAACGAAAAAGAAGATGCCGCTATCACCGCTAAAGAGGTGGAACGGTATGGCCGCCAATGCCTTACCATTGCAGGTGATATCCGCCAGGAAAAACACTGTCAGGATATTATCAAAAAAGTCATTAAACAGTTTAAAGCGCTGGACATAGTAGTCAATAATGCGGCGGTGCAATACCCGCAGCAGGGACTGGAAGATATCACTGCGGAACAGCTGCATAAGACTTTCGGGACGAACATCTATCCGCATTTTTACCTCACCCGCGCAGCATTGTCACACCTGAAAAAAGGCAGCTGCATTATCTGTACCACCTCCGTGACGGCCTACCGGGGCAGCAGTCACCTGATCGACTACAGCGCCACCAAAGGCGCTATCGTGAGCTTCGTCCGCTCCCTGTCGGCATCCCTGGCGGAAAAAGGTATCCGGGTAAACGGCGTGGCGCCCGGACCTATCTGGACGCCGCTCATCCCGGCAACGTTTAAGCCGGAAGAAGTGTCCAAATTCGGGTCAGACGTACCGCTGAAGCGGGCAGGACAACCAGTGGAAGTGGCACCCTGCTACGTTTTCCTGGCTTCTGAAGAATCTTCTTATCTCACCGGGCAAATCCTGCACCCCAACGGAGGAGAAATTGTAAATGGATAATATCGCGATCAAAACAGATCCCGTGGCGGTGGCCAAAGCGGTGAAATTACGCTACGTGAAAGCGGGCGCTCCGGGCTACTCCCGCGAACGCACGAAAAACGGCGATTTCGTTTATAAAGATGAAAATGGCGCCGTCATCACCGACGAAACAGTGCTCGACCGTATCCGTAAGCTGGTGCTGCCGCCGGCCTGGGAAGACGTGTGGATCTCCAAATGGGCCAACGGCCACCTGCAGGCTACCGGTATCGACGTGAAAGGAAGGAAGCAGTATCGCTATCATACCACCTGGTCGCAGGTACGCAACGAGACAAAGTATGACCGGCTGCGTTATTTCGGCGCCCTGCTGCCGGCGGTGCGGCGGCAGATACAGCGGGACCTTCACGGGAGCCGGCTCAACAAGGAAAAGGTCATCGCCATCGCGCTGGCGGTCATGGAAGAAACCTTGATCCGCGTAGGGAACAGCGCCTATGAAAAACTCTATGGCTCCCATGGCCTCACCACACTTCGCAATAAACATGTGACAATCAACGGCTCCGCGGCCTTCTTTCAGTTCAGCGGCAAAAAAGGCGTAGCCCATAAAATCCAGTTACGCCATGCGGCCCTCACCCGCCTCCTCAAAAAGGTACGGGACATACCCGGACACGAACTGTTCCAGTACTATGATGATAACGGGGAAACACATGCGCTGGACTCCGGGGAAATCAACGACTACCTGAAACAATGTACAGGAGAAGACTTTACCTGTAAAGATTTCCGCACCTGGGCAGGAACGGTGTATGCGCTGAACCTGCTGGCCGAACTGGAGGATTTTACTGCTGTAACAGCCTGTAAACGCAATGTGGTGGGGATTATAGACACGGTGGCCGCCAAACTGGGGAATACCCGCGCCGTTTGCAGGAAATATTATATCCACCCTCAACTGCTGGACGATTATGAAAACAGCGTACTGGAGCCATGGCTGAAGAAAATCCGGCTCCAATGCAAACAACCCGCCAACAGTGACGGGTTGCATGCTGATGAAAAAATTCTGCTGGATTATCTGAAGCAGTTAGCCAAACAGTAACTGCTCTTCCCTGTCTTCCACTTTGATTTTCTTGATAAACTCGTCGAACCAGGGCTCGTCGTGTGACGAATAGGCGCCATAGGCGTCCAGTACGTACCCTTTATTGCCCTCGGTATCTTCCATCACATACAGAATAGAAGAATCTGAAGGGTCTGATTCGCCTTCGAAACGATAGGTTTTGATAATGGTAAGGTCTTCCGGATCGTAAATTTTCTGCATGTCCGGCGATTGCATTCTGCCGTGGTCACTCATCTTCAGCTCATGGTCATAGCCTTTTTCATGCAGTCGCTCTAATACGCGTGTCAGTGTTGTCATTTCTCCTGGCTTTTCCATAAAATAAGGGTTTTGGTTACCGGAAGAAAAAACCAAAAGTTATGCCGCGCTGTTTACCATTATAGCGTACACTGGTACTATTTGTGTTAACATTAACGTATAACCAAAACTTTCACACTATGCGTGCAATTTGGTCAGGATCAATCGGCTTCGGATTGGTCAATATACCCGTCAAATTATACAGTGCCACACAGGATAGCAAGCTGGACCTCGACATGCTGGACAGCCACGGTCTGGCGCATATCCGGTTTAAAAGAGTGAATGAAAATACCGGAAAAGAGGTGCCCTGGGAACAGATTGTGAAGGGATATCTCTACAATGATGAATATGTGATACTGGAAGACGAAGATTACGAAGCCGCCAGCCCTAAAAAAAGTAAGATCATCGAAATAGAATCTTTTGTGGAAGAGGTTTCTATAGATGATATCTATTTTGAGAACCCTTACTTCCTGGAACCTGCCAAAGGTGGTGAAAAAGCATACGAACTGCTCCTGGAAGCCCTGCAAAAAACAGGGAAAGCAGGCCTCAGCCGTTTTGTGCTGCGCACGCAGGAACACCTGGCTGTCATCAGGCCGCGGGAAAATTACCTGCTGCTGCAGCAGCTGCGCTACGAAGAAGAGATACGTACTTCGGAAGACCTGAAGCTGCCGGATAATGTCAAAATTGCTAAAAGGGAACTGGATATGGCCATAGAGCTGATCAAACAATACTCTGCCGAATTTGATATCAGTCAGTATAAAGATGAATACAAAGCGGAACTGATGAAGATCATTAAAGCCAAAGCCGGCGGTAAGAAACCGGTGGTGAAGAAACTGAAGGTAGTACATACCAAGAGTGACGATCTGTTTGACCAGCTGAAAGCCAGTCTGGGCAGTAAACCTTCCACCAGTAAAAAACGCGCCTCATGAGTCTTGCCCGATATAAACAGAAACGGAATTTCGGGGAAACCACGGAGCCCTTTGCCGGTAAGCCGGCAAAGGGAAAACACATTTTTGTGGTGCAACGGCATCACGCCTCCCGGCTGCATTACGATTTCCGTCTCGAAATAGATGGTGTGCTGAAAAGCTGGGCCGTGCCCAAAGGTCCTTCGCTGGACCCCGCCGATAAGCGCCTGGCCATGCAGGTGGAAGACCACCCATATGACTATAAGGACTTTGAAGGGACCATCCCCAAAGGCAACTATGGCGCCGGCACGGTGTATATCTGGGACAAAGGCACCTTCGAACTGCTGCGCGATGATGGTAAGGACTTCGATAAAGAAGCCCTGAAAGAGATAAAGGCCGGTGATCTGAAGGTGGTGCTGAAAGGAAGGAAGCTAAAAGGGGAATTCGCCCTGGTGAAGATGAAAGGCTCAGAAGATAACGCCTGGCTGCTGATCAAGCACCGCGATAAATACGTGAAAGAGCAATATGACAGTGAAGACTATACGCCGCAGCGGGTAAAAGAACAAGGCCTTCGTGAAAAAGCCGCCGGTAGTAAAAAAAAAGCCCCGTCCGCAAGCCCGCACCGGAGCCGGTAAAGAAATCAACAGCGCCGCGGAGAAAAGAACCCATCAAAAAAGTCTACAAGCCGATGCTGGCTACCCTCGTAGATGCGCCCTTTGATGATGCCGACTGGCTGTTTGAAACCAAGTGGGACGGGTACCGCGCCATCGCCGCCGTACATAACGGTAAAGTACAGTTGTATTCCCGCAATGAAAAAGACTTTGGCAAAGACTATCCCGCTGTAGTGGCGGCCGTGGAGAATATTGCGCACAGTGTGGTGCTGGACGGCGAAATTATCGTGCTCGACAGTAAAAAAAATTCACATTTCCAGTCCCTTCAGAATTATAAAACCACCGGCAAAGGCAACCTGGTGTATATGGTGTTTGACCTGCTGCATCTCAATGGCAATGAGCTGCAGCAACTGACCCTGCTGGAACGTAAAAGCCTGCTGAAAGATGTGGTGACACAACTCGGTGATAAGCGGGTACAATATTCGGGGCATGTGCTCAAAAAAGGGAAGGCGTTTTTTGAAAAAGCCAGGCGTCAGCACTGGGAAGGCATGATCGCCAAAAAAGCGGACAGCCCGTATGAAGAAGGACGCCGCTCCGCCTCCTGGCTGAAGATAAAAGTCACCAATGAACAGGAAGCTATCATCTGCGGGTTTACCGCACCCCGGGGCAGCCGTAAGAAACTGGGCGCGCTGGTGCTCGGCTTGTATGATGATAAGCAACTGAAGTACATCGGCAATTGCGGTGGCGGGCTCAATGAGGCTACGCTGGATATGCTGTCCAAAAAGCTGCAGCCGCTGGTGCAGCCCACGTCGCCGTTTGACCGTAAAGTCAGGACAAACATGCCCGTCACCTGGGTAAAACCCAAACTGGTATGCCAGGTGAAATTTTCAGAGTGGACAGGCGACGGCATCCTCCGTATGCCGGTATTCCTTGGATTAAGAGAAGATAAACCACCGTCAGACGTACATCCGGAAACACCTAAAACAGTTCAGACTATGGCTACTGTTACCGCTACTGCAGAAAAGGACCGCGTTCTTACGCTCAATGGCAAAAAGGTAAACCTTACCAATCAACAGAAGATATACTGGCCCAAAGAGAAGATCACCAAGGGCCAGCTGGTGGATTATTACCTGTCGGTAGCGCAGTATATCCTGCCGCATCTGAAAGACAGGCCCATGTCGCTGCACCGCTTCCCTAACGGGATAGATAAACCTTCGTTTTATCAGAAAGATCTGGACCTGGAACAGACGCCGGCATGGATCAAAAGCATTGCGCTGCACGCGGCTTCCACCGGCAAAGACGTGGACTACCTGTTGTGCAACAACGAGGCTGCGCTGGCTTATATGGTCAACCTGGGCTGTATAGAGATTAACCCGTGGCTGTCGCGCACCAGCAAGCTGGATAACCCTGATTACGTGGTGATGGACCTCGATCCGGAGAACATCGATTTTAAGTATGTGGTAGAAGCTGCCCTGCATATCAAGGCTTTCCTGGACCCGTATAAAATAACCACTTTTTGTAAGACTTCCGGTTCTACCGGCCTGCACATTTATATTCCTACCGGCGGCAAACACAGTTACGATACAGGACGGTTGTTTGCGGAATATATTGCCCGCCAGGTAAACAAACAGTTGCCGAAGAGCACCAGTGTTACCCGTGCAAAAGCCGCCCGCAATAAAAAAGTATACCTCGATTTTCTGCAAAACAGCCGCGGCCAGACGGTGGCCGCCCCTTATTCCGTGAGGCCCAAACCCGGCGCCACGGTGTCTATGCCGCTGCAATGGAAGGAGGTAAATGAAAAACTGAAGATCAGTGACTTCGATTTGTTTAACTCACAGGAACGGCTAAACGAAAATGGAGATATCTGGCACGATATTCAAACGACAAAAAATGATCTGCGGAAGTTTATCCGTGATGTGGAACAGTCCGCAGACAGTTGATTTTTTGAAGTTAAAACCCAATGTTATGCAACAGTCGTCGCAAGTTTCTGTGAAATTGTCCCCCGTTTACGGTATTATTATCGCGGTCATCTGCATGGCGCTGACAGTTATTTTTTATGTCACCAATCAGTACGGTACCCTGTGGACCGGCTTCTGCACGAGCCTGGTGTTTTTCCTCGGTGTGATGTTGTCCATCGTGCATTATAATGGCAGACATCATAACCAGACATCGATGATGTCGTCGTTTGCGATGGGGTTCCGGACCACGCTGCTGGCTACCTTTCTGGTAGCGGTATTTTCACTGGTATTTCATTTTCTGGTGGTGAGCGGGGAAGGGCATTATATGGTGCAGCAGGAAAACGGCGCTGGCGCCACTGTGGTCAGCAATCACAACACGGAACAACAGAAGTTCTGGATCATGTTCCTCGGTAATGTGCTCTTTGCCAATATTGCGATGGGCGCACTGGCGGCCGTGCTGGCGGCACTCGTTTTTAAGGCCAACCAGAAAACCACGCGGAACAGGCCGGAACAAAACGTATAGTCGGCGATTTGATGATGTTGATATTTGGTTATTTAGTTACTTTGTTGTGTTTACCGGAATTGGTAAATATCTAAATATCTAAATAACAAAATAACAAAATAGCTTGAACGGTCATATACTTATTATAGACGACGAAGACCAGCTGCGGAAGCTCCTGAGCCGGTTGCTGTCACTGGAAGGTTACACCATGCATGAAGCGGCCAACGTTCGTTCCGCCCTGAAAATCCTGGAAAAAGAGGACATCAGCGTGGTATTGTCAGACGTGAAGTTGCCGGATGGCAACGGCGTGGAACTGGTACAAACGGTCCGCAGCCGTTTCCCGCAGGTGGAAACGATCGTCCTTACCGCCTATGGCAATATCGCCGACGGGGTACAGGCTATCAAGAACGGTGCTTTTGACTATATTACCAAAGGAGATGACAACAACCGCATTCTCCCGCTGGTCAGCAAAGCGATGGACAAAGCCCGGCTGCAGTTCCGCATCCGCGACCTGGAAAAGAAGATCGCCGGCAAATATAATTTCGACAATATCCTGGGCAATTCCCCTGAAATCAATACGGCCAAAGAGCTGGCCCGCAAGGTGGCTCCTACGGACATGACAGTGCTGCTGCTGGGCGAAACCGGCTCCGGCAAGGAGGTGTTTGCCCATGCTATCCATGAGGGCAGCAACAGGCGCCAGCAGCCGTTTGTGGCGGTCAACTGCAGCGCTATCGGTAAAGACATTCTCGAAAGTGAGTTGTTTGGCCATGTGGCCGGCGCCTTTACCGGGGCGGTAAAGGATAAGAAAGGCTTTTTCGAAGAGGCCCGGGGAGGCACCATCTTCCTGGACGAAATCGGCGAAATGCCGGTGGAATTGCAAGCCAAATTGCTGCGGGTGCTGGAAGCACAGGAGTTTTATAAAGTGGGAGAGGCTAAGCCGGTTAAAACCGACGTAAGGGTGATCGCCGCTACCAATCGCCACCTGGAGCAGGAAATAGCGGCAGGCCATTTCCGGGAAGACCTGTTTTACCGCCTGTCGGTGTTTCAGATCTCGCTGCCCTCGCTCAATGAGCGGAGAAAGGACATCCCGCTGCTGGCCACCTGGTTTATACAGCAGTTCTCCCCTAAACTGAACAAACGCCTCACCGGTATGAGCCCCGCTTTTATGCAGGCGTTGCAGCAGCATAGCTGGAAAGGCAATATCCGTGAGCTGCGGAACGTAATAGAGCGGGCCGCCATTCTTACGGACACGGATACACTGGATGTGGCTTCCCTGCCTTTCGATTTCCAGCAGGGCGTGGATACGCCTTCGTCTATGCGCCTGGCGGAAATGGAGCGGAGTCACATCATCCGGGTGCTGGCCCATGTAAAAGGCAATAAAACCAAGGCGGCGGAGCTGTTGGATATTGGCCTCACCACCTTGTACAATAAAATCCGGGAATATAATATCTGATTTATAGCAGCCAGCCCATAAGCAGGCAGGCTATTACGATAAACGGCGACGGCAGCCGGCTAAACAGCAGCAGCGCCAGGGTGGTAAACATGATCAGCAGGTTGTACCACGTGATCGGGATCGCAAAAAACAGGATCAGGGTGGCTGCCCACATAATACCTACCACCACGGAGTTAATCCCTTCCAATGCCCGGTAGATGACCACATATTTCTTCAGGTTATGCCAGATCGGAAAGAAAAAGAGCACCAGTAAAAGGCTGGGCAGGAAGATAGCGACAGGAGCAAGGATACAGCCGAGGAACTGGTAGCCCATCCCCAGGTTACGCATGGTCATCCCGCCTACATAGGCGGAAATGGAGAAGGTGGGTCCCGGCAGGGCCCTCATGATGCCGGCGCCGGTCAGCAACTCTTCTGCGCTCATATAGTTGGACTTGGCGCGGGTTACATACTGTTCCAGCATCATGGCGATGAGAATATCGCCGCCGCCGAAAACGAGGCTGCCGAAACGATAGAAGTTCTCAAACAGGTTAAAGGGACGGCGGGTGATCCATTCATGTGACCGCGCATATTCGGAGAGGAAACCAGCCAGCACAAAAATCACCACAAACAGCCAGATATTCCCCCATTGTATTTTTTTAGGTTTGTCCGAAATATCGGGGATACGTTTGTTACTGAAGTTGGACACGATTCCCCCCAGTATGATCAGTGCCGGAAAGGTCCACGGCGATTTCAGGTAAAAGGCGGCAAACATGGCGACGATCATGATCACGAACGTTGCCAGGTTGTTGATGCTGATCCGGAAAGCTTTGACGCTCCCAAAGGCCAGGAAGCCTACCGCCATCGGCTGTACGTATTTAAAAATATCGGTCTGTAACGCGCGTTTGTCGAAGTACTGCAGCAGAAAACTAAGCGAACCCATCATTAAACAGGCCGGCGTGATCCAGATAAGCAGGGTAACGATGGCGAGCATAACGCCACCGCGTTTATAACCGATAAGGGTAAGTGTCTGGGAAGAGGAGGCGCCCGGAAGGAGCTGGCAGAAGGCGTTATATTCCATCAGTTCCTGTTCGGTAACGTCTTTTCGCTGGTACACGAATGTTTTCATCATCATTGCCAGGTGCCCCTGCGGACCACCGTAGGCAGTAATGCTATGTAATAGCACCGCTTTCAAAAAAGGTATATGACGTAGAAACACAGTTATTGATAAAGTGAATTCCGCTCGATGGATTCAATAAGTTAGTAAAAATAATCCGACAAAATACAACAGTGTTGCTAATAATACTAATCCGTAATATAATAAGGGCACAATACTTGTAATAAGGGTGGCTATCGTAATCGAATATGGCCTTTTATCCGTTGTAACTGGTTTGTACTGTGAAACTTATAACCCACCGGCATGAAAGAGTGCCCGGACCAAAAAAGTGACCATATCAGAAAAACCTTGAAAAAAATAACCATGCTGAAAAGCCTGAAATAACCAGAACTTGCCCTTGCGCAGGATAAACGAAAAGTCCCGGTAGGTAGCCCTGCCGGGACTTTGAACATTATAGGAAGTCTATTTTTTCAGTCCGATTTCGCGCAGGCGTTCATCGAGGTATTCGCCGGCGGTAACGGGTTCATAGGCCAGCGGGTTGTCGGCGGTAACGCAGCTCTCCAGGCAATCCAGTCTCATGGCGGACTTGGGGTGCAGGAAGAAAGGAATGGAATAACGGGAAGTGTGCCACATTTCGCGGGGAGGGTTTACCACCCGGTGGGTAGTGGACTTTAACCGGTTGTTGGTAAGCCGCTGCAGCATATCGCCTACGTTTACCACAATCTGTTCCGGAAGGGAGGTAACGGGCACCCAGTTGTTTTGTTTGTCCAGGATCTGTAACCCGTCGGCAGAAGCGCCCACCAGCAGGGTAATCAGGTTGATGTCTTCGTGTTGTTCCGCCCTGATGGCCGACTTGGGTTCCTCTTTGATAGGAGGGTAGTGGATCGCTCTCAGGATGGAGTTACCGTTGTGGATCTTATCGTCGAAGTAGCCTTCATCCAGGCCCAGGAACAGGGCGATAGCCTGTAACAGGTATCTGCCGGAAGTTTCAAAGCCACGGTAGGCTTTGAAGAACGTAGGCGTAAAAGCCGGTACTTCATCAACCTGCACATTCGGCGGATATTCTTCCCCAATGGGGTCGTTGTCTTCCACAGTTTGTCCAAACTGGAAAAACTCCTTCAGGTCTGGCGCCTCATATCCTTTGGCATGTTCTTTACCAAAAGAGGTGTAGCCGCGCTGGCCGGCCAGTTCCGGGATTTCATATTTATGTTTTGTGTCAAAGGGCAGCTGGAAGAACTGTTGCACATACTTGTAGAGGTCAGCAATCAGCTCGTCAGGAATGCCGTGATTCTTTACTGCTACAAAACCAACTTCTTCGTAAGCTTTTCCCAGTTGCTGCACAAAGGCAGCTTTCCGGCTGGCGTCACCAGAGGTAAAGTCCGCCAGATCTACAGAGGGGATGGAATGGGTTATTGCCATATTACATTGTTTTGGAGCGGTAAAGGTACGGATCCAATTACGAATTACGGATTACGAATTACGAATTGAGGTTTTCTTTAATGCATCTGCGTTTCCCAACTTCGTAATTCGTAATCCGTAATTCGTAATTATTTGAAGTAAGCTTCTTCCTGCCGGCTGATATCCACGATAGCGTAGCGGTCTACCTGGTTGATCAGCATTTCATCCATGATATCGACTACATTTTCGTAGCGGGCCTGTTTATCGGCTTTGATCAGTACCATCAGGTCATGCTTGTGGGTGGCCTGGTATACAGCTTCTTTTTTCCGGATAATCACATCGCGGATGCCGTTACGATTGGAGAAGCTGGTGTAGCTGACCTGCGGCGGTGCGGCAGGGTCATCTCCCATGCCTTCATACCAGGCGATGCGGCCTTCCGGCCCGAGGATGACGGTCAGTGCTTTTTTAGCCGGGAGTGACATGGGGTTGCCGTCGCTGCGGGGCATCAGCAGCTGCATTGTCTTGGGTTGGGAGAGGGTAGTGGTCAGCATAAAAAAAGTGATCAGCAGGAAGCCCAGATCTACCATAGGTGTCATATCCACGCGGGTGGATTTTTTACTGCTGCGGGTATTTTTACTGTCGTGGCGTCCCTTGGGCGCGTCGTTGTTCATTTCAGCCATAAGTAACGGTTTGGGATGTACGAAATTGGTTGAAAGCGCTTTCTGCATAAGAGATGCAGCGGACCTTGTTTTCCATAAGGGGTAGCAGCCGTATGGCATAAAAAGAAAAAACCCGTACAAGCCAGGCCTGTACGGGTTCCATAAATATCTAAAAAGAGAATGCCCGAAGGTAAATAAAAGTAGTTACAATGTAATCACAGTCTTGTCAAACAATCAGGCGAATCAGTGATAATCTTGTTTGTCACCGTTAAAACTCGGCGCTCTTCGGTGTTCTGGGGAACGGTATTACGTCCCTGATGTTGGTCATGCCGGTGACGAACAGCATCATGCGTTCGAAGCCGAGACCGAAACCGGCGTGCGGTGCGGTACCAAAGCGGCGGGTGTCGAGATACCAGGACAGTTCTTCTACCGGCACGTGCATTTCCTGCATGCGCCGCACCAGTTTGTCATAGTCCTCTTCACGCTGGGAGCCGCCCACGATTTCGCCGATGCCGGGGAACAGGATATCCATGGCGCGAACGGTTTTATTATCGTCGTTGAGCTTCATGTAGAAAGACTTGATTTCTTTCGGGTAGTCCGTAAGGATCACCGGTTTCTTGAAATGTTTCTCTACAAGATAACGTTCATGTTCGCTCTGCAGATCGGCGCCCCATCCTTCGATGAGATACTGGAACTTCTTGTTTTTGTTGGGTTTGCTGTCTTTCAGGATATCGATCGCTTCAGTATAGGTGATGCGAACGAATTCGTTGTGCAGCACAAATTCCAGTTTTTCGATCAGGCCCATTTCACTGCGTTCCTGCTGTGGTTTCTGTTTTTCCTCTTCAGCCAGGCGGGTAGCGAGGAAGTCGAGGTCTTCGCGGTTATGCTCCAGGATATGGCTGATGAGCGATTTGATGAATGCTTCAGCGAGGTCCATGTTATCTTCGAGTGCATAGAAGGCCATTTCCGGTTCAATCATCCAGAACTCAGCGAGGTGGCGGGCGGTGTTGGAGTTCTCTGCGCGGAAAGTAGGACCGAAGGTGTAGATTTCACCAAAGGCCATGGCGCCGAGTTCCCCTTCCAGCTGGCCGGACACGGTAAGGTTAGTAGACCTGCCGAAGAAGTCTTCTTTATAATCGATTTCGCCTGCTTCCGTGCGGGGCGGGTTTTTCATGTCGAGGGTGGTTACCCGGAACATTTCGCCTGCGCCTTCTGCGTCAGACGCTGTGACGATGGGGGTATGCAGGTATACAAAACCACGGTCGTTAAAGAACTTATGTACTGCGAATGCCAGCGAATGACGGATCCTGAAAATAGCGCCGAAGGTGTTGGTGCGGAAACGAAGGTGTGCGATCTCACGCAGGTATTCCAGACTGGGCTTGTTTTTCAGCTGCAGCGGATATTTTTCCGGGTCGCAGTCGCCCAGTATTTCGAGTGTGGCTGCTTTCAGTTCCACACGCTGACCTTTACCCATAGAAGGGATGACTTCACCGGTAGCGCTGATGGCGGCGCCGGTGGTGATCCTTTTCAGCAGGGCAGCATCGGTATTTTCAGCATCGATAACGATCTGTAAATTATTATTGGTAGAGCCGTCGTTTAAAGCTATAAACTGGTTGTTACGGAAAGACCGCACCCAACCTTTTACCGTTGCTTCATAATGCGTCTTGTCGTCCGACAAGATTTGTTTGACTTTCAGTCTCTGGCTCATAAAAAATTAAATTTTGGATTGCAAAAATAAGTGTTCTCCGTCATAGTCCATAGCATCTTATAGCGGCCGCTACAAGATAATTACTCCTGCCGGGTTGCAAAAAAAATGTTAAAAATGGATATAATATAAAAAAGGATATATGTTGGGGGCGGGTTTTAAGGGCCGCGCCCTTCCGCATTTATAGCCGGAACGGCGAGGCCGGAATGGCGTCACAGCGGTGACTGCGGGGCGTTTGGGCTGAAATTTTTTTGGATAATAATAAAACTTGTTTTAATCTTGCGGTATAATCTGACTGATTAAGTTCAAATTCACGCCTTCATCAGCAGTTCCTAAACTCAATCATTCCCTATCAAATTTAATAATCTATTAAATTTCTTGACACAAAACAATTATTTGTAATTGGTGTATGTTGGTATGCAGTGGTACCCGCCTCACAACACTTCTAAAATTTGACAACACAGATGATGTACGACATCTTACAATTGAACGACATGCTCGTTCCTGAGCTGCTTGACATTGCAGAGAAGCTTGATGTTCCCAACGCGAAAAAATTGAACAAACAGGACCTGATCTACAAAATTCTGGACAAACAAGCAGTGATGGCCTCAGAAGATAACCAGTCCAACGGAGAAGAGAAAAAAGCACGCAAACGCAAACCTGTAAAGAAAGAAGAAGCGCATCAAGAGACTGAAGAACCCTCCTCCGCCGCGGAAGAAAAACCAGCCGCTAAAAAATCTACCAAAAAAGTTTCCGGAAGCAAAACAAAAGAAGTAGAAGCAGCACCCGCTCCTGCTCCCGCTCCGGCAGCTAAATCTAAAATAAAAGATTTCGATATAGACCTGGACAGCATTCCTTCGCTCACTTTTGACGATGATGATGATATCATCATTCCTGCTTTCACCGAAGATGAAGCGGAAGAAGAAGAGGAAGCAGCACCTGTTCCGGCACTGGAAGAAGAAGAAGAGGAGGACGATGATTTTGTGATGCCGGAAGGTCTGGACCCGGTTGTTCCTGCTGCGCAGAAACAGCGCTACCCTAAGAAGGACGTAGCTTTCAACATAGAGTTTGACGGTGTGATCCTCAGTGAAGGCGTACTGGAAATGATGCCCGACGGCTACGGTTTCCTCCGCTCTTCTGATTATAACTACCTGAGCTCCCCCGATGATATTTATGTATCTCCTTCCCAGATCAAGCTGTTTGGCCTGAAAACCGGCGACACTGTGAACGGTTCCGTTCGCCCGCCGAAAGAAGGAGAGAAGTATTTTGCACTGCTGAAAGTGGAAACGATCAACGGCAAGTCACCGGAAGAAGTACGCGACCGCGTGCCTTTTGACTACCTGACGCCGCTGTTCCCCTTCGAGAAACTGAAGCTCACTACTACTTCCAATAACTACTCCACCCGTATCATGGACATGTTCACCCCCATCGGTAAAGGACAGCGCGGCCTCATCGTGGCGCAACCGAAAGTGGGTAAAACCATGCTGCTGAAAGAAGTAGCCAACGCCATCGCTACCAATCACCCCGAAATTTATCTGATGGTGGTACTGATCGATGAACGTCCGGAAGAGGTGACCGATATGGAACGCAGCGTAAAAGCAGAAGTGATCGCCTCTACGTTCGACGAACCGGCTGAAAAACACGTGAAAGTGTCTGCTATCGCTTTGCAGAAAGCAAAACGCCTGGTAGAATGCGGCCACGATGTAGTGATCCTGCTCGACTCCATCACCCGTCTGGCAAGAGCCCACAATACCGTTGCCCCTGCCTCCGGCAAGGTGCTGAGCGGTGGTGTGGAAGCCAACGCCATGCAGAAACCCAAACAATTCTTCGGCGCCGCCCGTAAAATAGAACACGGCGGTTCCCTCACCATCCTGGCCACTGCCCTGATCGATACAGGTTCCAAAATGGACGAGGTGATCTTCGAAGAGTTTAAAGGTACCGGTAACATGGAGCTGGCGCTTGACCGCAAACTGGCCAACAAACGTATCTTCCCGGCAATCGACGTATCTGCGTCTTCTACCCGCCGCGACGATCTGCTGCTCGATAAGGACGCGCTCAAACGTATCCACATCCTGCGCAATCACCTGGCAGATATGAATACGGACGAATCCATGCACTTCATGCTGCAGCATATGCGTGGTACCAAAAACAACGAAGAATTCCTGATCTCCATGAACGGATAATCAGGAGTCCAAACTCATAATGAAAAAAAGCCCCGCCACCGGCGGGGCTTTTTTGTGCGTCAATATGTATCAGGCAAAAACAAAAGCACTTAAAACAAGAATCCCGCTACAGTAATACTGCAGCGGGATTATCCAATCTATCTAACCTTTTGACTTTCTTATGTAAAACATTCAATCAATACGGACTAGAAAATGAAGTTCACACCCAGGTTCAGCTGTTTAGTGAAGTTGAATTCGAAGTCGCTAACGTTGGTTTTTACGCCGGTCGCTTCATTTTTGTTCTGAGCGTAAGTGTAACCCAGACCACCAAATGCGCCTTCAATCATGAAGTTTTTAGTCACGAAGTAAGTGATACCAGGCAGTACGTTTACGTTAAAGCCATTGTAGCTTTCAGTTTTCTTGTCAGCAACTTTAGTGTTACCGAAACCGTAACCTGCGTTAGCTTCTGCGAAGAATGCGAATTTGCTCTGACCAATCATGTGGTAGTTACGAACGAAAACACCAGGAGTAATGTCCAGCGTCTTGGTTTTTACTTTGTTCACGTCTTTGGAAGAACCGAACTGCGTCTGTGCGAAAACACCGATTACCCAGTTAGAGTTCAACGCTACACCCACTTTAGGGCTAACACCAAAGGTGGTGGAAGTTGCTTTCGCGTCGGAGTCTTTTACTTTAGCTGAAGTGGTTTTTACATTAACATTTCCACCCAGGATAACATCGCCTTTTGATAACTGTGCCTTAGCTACTTGTGTGCCGAACAGTGCTACTGCGGCCATTACAATCAACTTTTTCATCTTTCGTAAAATTTAAATATACATTAAAACTGTTCTCTCTGTCTTTGATTCTTCTACATACATTAAAGCCTGTCCTGGTTGATTGCTGGTCTATATCTTAATCCATTAAAGAAAATATCCAATACCTTTTTTTCCCGCTGCATAAAACAATGCAAGCTTTCCCGGTCCTGCGGATCAAAGCCTGTTGCCTGCCATTTGCACCATATTACCCATAAGCCGAATAATACGTTGATCAACAACTGCGCTGTATCATCAGCGTCAATGCTTTCATTCAGTTCCCCAAGGCTGATCCCTCTTGTGATAGTGGCGGAAAGGAAGGAAATTTCCACCGTCTGCAGCAACTCTATCGTCTGCCGCATCAAAGAAGATGGCATATCTTTTATCCATTGGTTAATCCCAAACAGAAAATGATACTCTATCAGCATGGTTTCCTTCAACTCCAGATACCGGTTTATAATTGCATCGGTAGAGGGGGCCGTTTCCACAAAAGCCGACATGTCAATGAAACAATCAGCAATCATGCGCTCCACTACTGCTACATAAATGGACTCCTTATCTGAAAAATAATAATACAAAGACCCTTTTGAGATGTCCAGATCCCTGGCGATCTCTTCCATGGTGGTTTTAGACAGTCCGAACCTTTTGAACCGCTTTAAAGCGGCCTCAAGGATAAGTGTTCGCTTCTGGTCTAATTCTGCCATAGTTTGTTTTGTCAAATTTCCAAAGTCTGACTGTCTGACTTTTTTGTTTGACGAGTCAAAAGTACGACCAAAACCTATTCCACCAAATTTTTTTGTTAAATAATTGTTACGTATTCTCCGCGCAATCACATCAAAAAGAAAAAAAAGGGGGGACGTTTTGCTCTGCCCGCTAAAAAACAGGGTCTTTTTTGAAGGAAATTGAAAGAGGGACCTTAAAATTTTCAAATTGCGTAATACGGTAGGCGTAAACCCCGGATAAACCGGTAGTTATCAATGCCTTTTTGCCGCGAATGCCGCGCTACCGTTGCAACCGGCTCAATAAGTCCTTCCGGCGGCGCTCTGTAATCTCTACCACCATGCCGCTTTTGAGCAGCACCTTGCCATGACTGGCATCGATCTGGCTGATATTGGACAGCTGTATCATCTGCATATTATTCACCTGATAAAAAGGAAGTGAGGAAAACAAATCGGCATAATACCGGAAAGGCCGCTCTGCCAGCAGCTCCTGGCCGGAATCCGTCCGGAAAAGGCAGTTCTCCTGCCGTACTTCCAGGCATTCCACGGAAGGAAGAAATATCGTTTGGGTGTCGCCGTTAGTGTCCTGCACCAGCAGTTTCCACGACGCATGCTGCAGGTTATGGAAATTCTCCAGCAGCACCTGGTAACGTTGTTTACTGCTGTTGCCCGCAATCCGGTCACGCACCAACGAAACGGCCTGCAACAGGCTTTCCTTATCGATCGGTTTGAGGATCAGCTCCACCTCGGCGCAGCGGATCACGTGCAGGAACTTCTTCTCGAATGCAGTCACAAACACCGCTTCAAAAGATACGTCCTCCCGTGTGCCCAGCAGCACATCAAACCCGGTGCCGTCAGGCATTTCAAGGTCCAGGAACACCAGCTCCGGCTGATGCTCCCTGATCCGTGCAATGCCTTCTGCACAGTCAGAAGCCGTAGCTGCTACCGTTACTTCAGGGCAATATTTTTCCAGCATCAGGGCAATGATATCCCGGCTGTTTCGCTCATCATCAATAATCACTGCTTTTATCATAACAGTATGTTGCTATCTAACGTTTACGTATATATTATAGTTGAGGTATCAGGATCTTTACCACTGTGCCGCTATCCGCTTCGTTCCGCGCCGACAGGTCAATGATCTCTATATGAATCTCCGTGTTGTACATTTTATTCAGCAGCTCCGCCCTGTTCTGGCTGATCTCCATGCCGGACGACTGGTGGTGCTTCGGCAGCGTGCGTAAGGAACGGGAGCGTGCGATGCCGATGCCATTGTCGGCAATTACGCATTCGAGCATGTCTGCAGCAATCTGGTTGAAATGGATAGACAGCTGGCCGATGGGCTGCTGCGGATTGGTCATACCATGTTTCACGGCATTTTCCACATAAGGCTGCAGCAGCATGGCAGGGATCTCCAGTTCGGCGGTGGCTATCTCCGGGTCCACCACAATTTCATATTCCATCCTGTTCTCAAACCGCATCTTCTCAAGGCCCAGATAGGTATTGAGATAGGTAATCTCGTCAGCAAGAGATATGAAGTTGCGTCGGGAGAAATCCAATGTTTTCCGGATCAGGTAGGAGAAGTCCGACAGGTATTTCTGGGCGTACTCATAATCGCGCTGCATCACAAACAGCTGTATGGAATTGAGGCAGTTGAAGATAAAGTGAGGATTGATCTGCGCCCGGATAGCTTTGAGTTCTATCTCCGTGAGTTTTTTATCATACTCTGTTTCCAGCTGTATCTTTCGTTGTTCTTCCAGCTCCTGTTTCTTGCGGAGTATTTCGGTGGTCTGTTCTTTCACCAGTTCCTCCAGCTGCTCGTTGAGCTTGCGTTGCAGCTCTTTGTTCTTATTCAGTTGTTTGATCAGCAGCTCCTGGGTACGGGTCCTTTCCAGGTGCACCAGTTTGTTGCGGTAACTGAGGCCGGCCAGGAAAAACATGGCTTGCAGCAATACCCCGCCGATGAGCAGCATGCTGGGCGCAGCCAGTTCGCCTAAAGCGCTTAGCAGCCCCAATGGCCTGATATGCATGAGGAAAGAGCCGAGGCAGGCCAGGTACAGGCATACCGACCCGTACAGGAAAAAGCGTACCAGCGGATGATGGCGGGATCGCCTGGCCAGCGCCACAAACACCACCAGGAAGGGCACCAGCGTACAGAAATAAACATAACTGTAGATGATCACCGGCAGATGGTATTGCTCCATCAGAATACAATATATACAAACAATGATCAGCCCCCCTACCACGGTGGACACCCAGGTGAACACCTGTTCCATAAAGGGATATCGCTCTTTCAGGTTCAGGAAGGTATTGCCGAACATCAGGTACATGAGGTAGAAGCAGAACAGCAGTCCCGGTATGTCCCAGTAATATTTCAGCATGGGCCAGCGGTGGAAGAAAGACAGCTGATAGGGCTTGCTCTCCAGCCGCAGGGCAAAAAACAGGATCAGCCCGAGGATATAAATGGCGAAGTAGATATACGACCGGTCGGGCAACTGTATATAGTTGATGATGGAGATACTGAAGAAAACGAGGAGCATGCCCAGTAATACCTGTATGATGACGGCCTCTTTGCGGTAGCTGTCCTGCTCCTTGTTGTGGAACCGGGCAAAGGCCTGTTCGCTGAAAAGGGCAGGCATCAGCGGATTTTCATTGTACGATTTGTTGATGATATGGAGATAAAAGGTACGGACCTGGCCGGGCGGCACGCTGACATTGAAACCGTAGTGGTCCCACCTTTCCACGCCGCCTTTGTCGTACATGAGACCTGTTTGCATGAGCAGGGTAGCGCTGTCGCCCGGAGCTTTGGAATACCAGTACATGAAGTCATGCCATCCGGCAAAAAGAATGGCGGAAAGGCTGTCGGAGCCTTCATTTTTTATCTGCAGACGGAACCAGCAGTTATTAACCTGGCCGTTATTTTTTTTGAAGTTGTGAAAATAGTGGGGGGAAGACGTAAAAGGAAGGTGAGCCACCTGCTGTATGGTCAGATGACCCTCCGGGTCGGAGAGACTGTTGATGTAGGGACGCAGGTCCAGGGCCGAGGCAGCAAAGTCGTCTTTTGCTATCAGGGTGTCCGGAGCAGGGTTAACGGCAAGGGTGCCTACGGCGTAACAGTACAATAACAGCATTAAAATAATAATGCGCTTCACAAATGGAGTATGGATTTGATTATAATAATTGATCGATTGCTTTCGCCAGCGCCTGGTCTTTTTCCGTCACCACATTGCCTGCATCATGTGTGCTCAGGTAGATGTCTACCTTGTTGTAGACATTGGTCCAGTAGGGATGGTGGTCCATTTTTTCTGCGACCAGCGCCACCCGGGTCATAAACCCGAATGCTTCCCGGAAATCCTTAAAGGTAAAGGCCCGGTGCAGTTGATTGTCTTTTTCTTCCCACATACAGCGAGTGTTTAAAGGTGAAAATGTGGCAATTCACTAGGTTACTGGTCAAAATATTAGGTGCTGTAACAGCTTTGGTCGTCTTCCTGTCCTAAAAAATGAGGTTCATTTTGTTTTTGATCTCTCTTGTATCCAGTAAAGATACTAATTGTACGAGGGGAACAAGGCGTAATTGTTCCAATAATTTTTTGACGTCGTCTGCCTGGTAATAGTCGCCCTTGATCATCCAGAGGAAGTGGATATGTTTGAGCTCGGGCAGCAGGAACTCGGCCTGGCAGTGGTTGTTGTAAAAATAATGGGATACCGAATTGGTGGGTTCGTGGAACTCCATGACAGTAAAATGGAAGGACCTGTTTTTCTTGGAGAGGGTGATCTCCAGCAGATTATTGACCCGGAAATTGGTATGCAGCTGCCGGTTGATCTGCCAGCAGAGCTGGTAATCGCGGGCGCTGGAAGCGATACCGATCAGGTGGGTGTTTTCAAAGAAATCCTCTACCAACTGTTCCTGGTCCAGTTTTAATTTTAGTATCGACATAATATAAAAATAAGGTGAATCGGGGGAATTAATGCTCAGGCTTTCTTGCTGACAGTTTTTTTGGCGGTGGCAGTTTTGGGCTTGCCCGGGTCCCAGAATACATTTTTGAAGTCGCTGACCTTGTCGTTTTTGACGGTCACCCCTTCCTGTTCCAGCAGTTCCTGCATGAGGGTAGGGGTGGCGAAGAACTGGCGGCCGCTGAGTTCCCCGATGCGGTTCACTACGCGATGCGCGGGGACCGCCGGTGTGGCGTTGCCGGCGCCGTTCATGGCCCAGCCTACCATGCGGGGTGTTAGTTTGATGTTGGCCGCTTCCGCAATGGCGCCATAGGTAGTGACCCGGCCTTTGGGGATTTTGCGGGCTATTTTATACACCACATCGAAGAAAGAGACGGGCTTAGGATCGTCCGTCTTTTTCTTCGTTGCGGCGTTTTTCGAGGAGGACGGACTTTTTGGGTTCGGGTACTTTTTCATATGAAAATGGACAATGTTTACAGCCGTTGCCACAGCAGTAGCCCCGGTCCAGGTGATATTTTTCGGTAAATACCATATAGCCCTCCGCGTTATAGTAAAAATCAATCTTCTCCACCAACGGTTGCTTCATCGGAAGGCAGTTTTATGCTGCGCCAGTTCAACGGTGTGTCGGGCAGGCGGAATTTCAGGTAGCGGATGGTACGACCGTCTGCGAGGTGCATACCTTCGTAATAGGTCTGTATTTTCAGCAGGGCCGGTACTTCCGGCAGTGCGTATACGTCCGGGATATCTTCAATAAGGGTGAGGCCGGCGGCGGCAATCACTTCCTGCGTGAAAGCATATAATTCCGGGGAGTCGGTCTTCAGATTGATGGTCGCGCCGGTGGCCAGCAGCGGCTGATACAGCTGCAGGAACCGCGGGTGGGTCAGTCTTTTGCGGGCTTTGGATTTACGGAGAAAGGGGTCCGGGAAGGTGATCCAGATGTCTTTGATTTCTCCGGGCGCAAAATAATTGTCCAGTTTCTCAATCTGTGTACGGAGGAAAGCCACATTGGTGAGCGATTCGTCGAGGGCTGTTTTAGCACCTCTCCAGATGCGGTTACCTTTCAGGTCTACCCCGATGAAGTTCTGCTCTTTGAACAGGCGGCCCATTCCAAGGGTGTAATCCCCTTTGCCACAGGCCAGTTCCAGGGTGACCGGATGGTTGTTTTTAAAGTATTCGTTCCATTTTCCCTGCATGCCTTCCGGGTATATCAATACGTTGGGGAAGGTCTCAATTTCAGCAAAGCGTTGTAGTTTTTTCTGTCCCATTTGGCGCAAAAATACCACGTTATTTTTTTATTTGAGGTATTTGGACAGTGAGCCATTGGATTTACGGATTTTGAAATTTTTTGATTTTCGATTTCGGGGATAATAAGCAGAGGGCCGCACCGATCTATTTACCCGAAATCAAAAAATCCGTAAATCAAAAAATCCCCAATAAAAAAAGCCCATGGGCCATAGGCTCACGAGCTCTTTAAACCAATTTGGCTGTAGGAGGAGGAGTCGAACCTCCACGGGGCAGTTAGCCATAGCACAATTAAGATTAGTGGTCAACCCAGTTATGCTACGTTTATCCCGAATTCCCCACCCCCGAGACAAGGGGGCATGTCTGCCAGTTTCATCATCCCACAATTTTTATTATCATTACTGTCACGTTCTTTCCGGTGGCTTTTTTGTAATGATTATAATGCAAATCTAAAGACGCGGGTGATTCTTTGCAAATTTTTTAAGAAAAATTTTTGAATTTTCGATATTTTTTAAATATTTGCATATAACTTTAAAACATTCAAAAACAAATTGTAAAAATGAGCCACAATTTGAATATTGACAAACTCGATTTGCAGATTATCAGCGAGATGATGAATAATGCTGAGATCTCCTACGCCGATCTGGGGAAGAAACTGTTCGTTTCCGGCGGCACTATTCATGTGAGAATGAAGAAATTGCAAGAACTGGGTATAGTTAAAGGTACAAAATTACATGTAGATTTGAAAATGATCGGCTATGATGTAATTGCCTTTATCGGTATTTACCTCGAAAAAAGTTCCATGTATGATACGGTAGCTAAAGAACTGCGTAAAATCCCGGAAATGGTACGCCTCAATTACACCACCGGCAGTTACAGCATGTTCGCCGAAATCATCTGTAAAGACATTACCCAGTTGCGCCGTATCCTTCACGATGAATTACAGAAAATAAAAGGTATTGAAAGAACGGAAACCCTCATCTCTCTCGAAGAAAGTTTTTACCGCACTATCAATGTGGTGGAATAATTAAAGCAGGCCGGACCAGGAAATCGCTACAGTTGCTTTTTCATCCGGAATGATTAATTTCCGCCAATGGTTACAACAGAAATTGCCGATAAAATAAAACGGCTGGAAGAAAAATACGCCGCTATGGGGCAGAACCTGTCTTCCTATCTCGACGGGCTGCTATACGCGGACTATCTGACATACTGGGATTATATCCAACTGGATGTGTTGCTGAACCTGCAACACCCGCGCACGCCGATTCCGGATGAAAACATCTTCATCATTTATCACCAGATAACGGAATTGTATTTTAAACTGACGCTGCAGGCCATCGAACAGATCGGCTTCGCGCCGGAACGGACCGCTGCTGTATTTACCACACAGCTGAAACGGATCAATAACTATTTCCGTAACCTGATCCATTCATTTGAGATCATGGTGGACGGAATGGACAAAGACCAGTTCCTGCAGTTCAGAATGGCACTGCTGCCGGCCAGCGGCTTCCAGAGCGGACAGTTCAGGATGATCGAGATCTGCTCCACCCGGCTGGTCAACCTGGTGTATGAACCGCAGCGCCCGGCTATGGAAAACAGCGACCTGAAAACGGTGCTGGACAGCATTTACTGGAGAAGCGGCGCTACCGAACTGGCTACCGGCAAGAAAACCCTTACCCTGCAGCAGTTTGAAAAGAAATATATGGGCCCCTTCCTGCAACTGGCTACCCGGTACGAAGGCTGTAACCTGCAGGCGGCCTATCGGCAACTGTCGGACGCCGATAAGGCGATCGTAATACCCCTGCTGAAGGAATATGACCTGAACATCAACGTGAGATGGCCCCTGATGCACTATAAGTCAGCAGTCCGATACCTGCATAAAAAGCCGGAAGACATTGCTGCCACGGGCGGGACCAACTGGCAACAGTTCCTGCCCCCGAAAAACAAGCGCATTGTATTTTTCCCGGAACTGTGGACGGAAGAAGAACTCAATAACTGGGGCAAACTGGCGATGGGCGAATAGCCCCCCTCAGTCTATTTTCTGCGTAGTAAATCTTTTGATAAAATATGCCAACAACGGTACATCTGCCTTTTCCAGCGGATGTGCCGTATCCGGCAGAATGGTCATCTGCGCCTCCGGCAAAGACCGGTACACCTCCACCGTTTCCGAGAAAGACACCATGTTATCCCGGTCGCCCATCAGCAACATACAGGGAGAAGCGATCTGCGCGTAATCCTGTGCCTTCAGCAGCGACTGGTGCCCCAAGTCCTCGATCAGCTGCGCTGTCCGTGTCACCAACTCCTTCCAGTCGTTCGGGCTGTGCCTTTCGGCCAATAATTGGGCAAAGCCGGGTACCTTTTCTGCTATCAGGGCCGGATTCAGCTGTTTTACCTCTTTGCCTGCCGTCGCTTCGTTCCAGTTGTACTTGGTGGCCAGCGTCATCACCCTCCCGATTTTCTCCGGGTAGTGCCGGGCCAGGTACATGGCCACATAACCTCCCATGCTGTATCCGAAGACATGCACAAAGTCAAGCTGATGCTGGTCAAGGTACTCCAGCACTTCCGCAGCAAATACCTGCACATTAAAACCATTCTGGGAAAACGGCACGCTGCCGTGACCACTAAAGTTGATCGTATGAATATCGTAGTAGGGTTCCAGTTGTGCTGCCAGCTGTTCGAACTGTTTGGCTGCGCCGAGGGCGCCGTGCAGTAGCAGTAGAGGGAATTTATGCATTTTGATATTTTAATATTTAGAGATTTACCGGACCTTTCGTCTTAACAGATTGCTATTTAAAGGAAAATCCCTTTAAAAACAAACGCTTTAAAACAAAACATTTAAACAAATGCCGGTCAAATCACTAAATATCAAAATATCAAAATCCAAAAATCCAAAAATCCAATCATCGAGCCAGATATGCCCCGTCTACCGGGTAATAACCACCGGTTACGAAGGAAGAGAGGGGGGCGCTTAGCCATAATACAAGTTCCGCCACTTCCTCCGGCTTGCCTAACCGGCCTATGGGATGCAAACCTACAAGGCCCTGCATCTCCTGCTGGCTCAGATGTTTGGTTAATAAAGGTGTTTCAATGAATCCGGGGCCTACAGCATTCACACGGATGCCTTTGGCGGAATATTCCAGGGCGGCTGTTTTGGTGAGGCCTACCACCGCGTGTTTGGCGGCAACATAGGCACAGGAGCCTGCAAACCCTGCAGTCCCGAGGATGGAGGCCATATTGACGATGGCGCCGCTGCCAGCTTTTTCCATGACGGGCAACTGGTAGCGCATGCCGTAGAATACGCCGTTGAGGTTAATCCCGATTACTTTTTCCCATTCGGCAAGTTTGTAATTCCCGGTGGGAGCCGACTCGCCGCCGATGCCCGCATTGTTGCAGGCGATGTCCAGTTTACCATATTCTTTGAGGGTGGCCGCCACCAGCTGCTCATTGTCTTCCGCTTTGCTCACGTCCGCTTTCACGAAAAAAGCTTTGCCGCCTGCCCGCTGTATGTCTTCCACCACCGCAAACCCGCCTTTGTCGTCTATGTCGCTGACCACCACGCTGGCGCCGTTGCGCGCATAAAGTTCCGCTACGCTGCGGCCGATGCCCGAGCCAGCCCCTGTCACCAATGCCACTTTGTCTTTCAGAAGTTCCATAACATTCGTTTTGGCTCTTTAACAATGCGGTAGTGTTAAATGTTCCTCGTATTTTTTTGTTATTTTTGCAGGGATGTTGTCACTTTACTATCTTCACTTTAAGATGTTCCTGCATCAATAATACTTTTAAATACATATAATGGAATATAATACCACGCGTAATTACCTGATAATGAAGGAATATGGCCGGAATATCCAAAAAATGGTGGAGTTCCTTGGAACCATAGAGGACGATGAGGAGCGCCAGCGCAATGCGATGGCGGTGATTGAATTAATGGGTACGCTGAATCCGCATCTGAGAAATGTGGAAGACTTCAGGCATAAACTATGGGACCATCTGTTCAACATATCCGGCTTCACCCTGAAAGTGGAATCACCGTACCCGGTGCCTACCCAGGAAGCTTTGCGGGCTAAACCGGACCGTTTGCCCTATCCCAAAAAATATCCGCGTAACCGTCACTTCGGTAAAAACCTGGAGATGGTGATCGATAAGGCCCTGCATGAAGATAACACCGAGAAAAAAGAAGGGTTTACCCAGTGCATCGGCAACTACATGAAACTGGCCTACTCCAACTGGCATAAGGAAAGCGTGCACGACGACGCCATCAAGGCGGAACTGGCGGCTATCACCAATGGCGGACTGGAGTTCCAGACCGGCGGCAGCGCGTCTGCACCTGTACAGACAGCTACGTTTAACCTCGGCGGTAATACCAGCGGCGGTGGCGGTGGTGATCACTTCCGTACCAACAAACGCAAGAACTTCCAGCAGAACAAACAGTTCAAAAGCAACAGCGGCGGAGGAAAAAATAATAACAAGCACAATAACAAATACAACAAAAACAGGAACAAGTGAGCAGTGCTTTTGAAGTAAGAGGTGGCAACCGTCTCAAAGGTGAAATTATACCGCAGGGAGCCAAAAACGAAGCTTTACAGATCATCAGTGCCGTGATGCTGACTTCAGAGAAAGTCACCATTCACAATATTCCCGATATAGTAGATGTCAACCTGTTGATAGAGTTGCTGGGCGATGCCGGCGTAAAAGTAAACCGTATCAGCCGCGACAAGTGCGAGTTTCAGGCGGATGATATCGACCTGGCCTATTTGCAGGGTGCCGATTTTAAAAAGAAGTCCGGCAGGCTGCGTGGCTCTGTAATGATCGCCGGTCCGCTGCTGGCAAGGTTCGGCAAAGCGCTGATCCCCAAACCCGGAGGCGACAAAATCGGCCGCCGCCGGCTGGATACGCACATCATTGGTTTTGAAAAACTGGGTGCGCGCTTCAACTACGAATCCGACGATAACTATTTCCGCCTCGAAGCCCCCGGTGGCCTGAAAGGCACTTATATGCTGCTGGATGAGCCCAGTGTGACCGGTACCGCCAACATTGTGATGGCTGCCGTACTGGCGCAGGGCACTACCACCATCTACAACGCTGCCTGCGAACCTTACCTGCAGCAGTTATGTAAAATGCTCAACAGCATGGGCGCCCGTATCAGCGGTGTAGGTTCCAACCTGCTCACCATTGAAGGGGTGACCAGCCTGGGCGGCTGTCAGCATACCATGCTGCCGGATATGATCGAAATAGGATCATTCATCGGCCTCGCCGCTATGACGCAGAGTGAGCTGACCATCAAAAACGCCGGCGTGGACAGCCTGGGCATTATCCCGGAGAAATTCCGCTCCCTCGGCATCCAACTGGAAATCAGAGGCAACGACATCTATATTCCTTCCCAGGAATCTTATGAAATACAGACGTTCCTGGACGGTTCTATACTGACTATTGCAGACCATCCATGGCCCGGCTTTACGCCCGACCTACTCAGCATCGTGCTGGTAGTGGCCACACAAGCCAAAGGCAGCGTGATGATCCATCAGAAAATGTTCGAGAGCCGCCTGTTCTTCGTAGATAAGCTCATTGACATGGGCGCACAGATCGTACTGTGTGATCCGCACCGCGCCGTCGTGATAGGCCTGGGCCGCCAGCACCCGCTGCGTGGCATTACCATGTCTTCCCCGGATATCCGTGCCGGCGTGTCCCTCCTGATCGCTGCCCTCAGCGCAGAAGGTAAGAGCACCATCCAGAACATCGACCAGATTGACCGCGGTTACCAGTACATCGACGAACGGTTGAGAAACCTGGGGGCCGATATCAAACGCGTATAAGAACAAACGGTTAATATTACCTCAAAACCCAAATTCCGGGCAACCTTTTGCCGGATTTTGGGTTTTGCATTTGAAAGCTACCGCCACATTTCGATTTTTGATTAGCATAATGGAAAAAAAGATCATCATTATCACCGCTCCCTCCGGAGCGGGTAAGACCACCATCGTAAAGAAACTACTGGCCAACATGCCTGTGCTGGCCTTCTCCATTTCCGCCGCCACCCGCACGGCCCGCGCCGGTGAGGTAAACGGAAAGGATTATTATTTCATGACCACAGAAGAATTTCACGCTAAAATCGATGAAAATGCCTTCGCGGAATATGAAATGGTATATGCCGGTAAATATTATGGCACCCTGAAAAGCGAGCTGGAACGTATCTGGGCCGATACCCGGATCCCGATGGTGGATATTGATGTGAAAGGCGCCCTCTCTATTAAAGAACACTACCACGATAAAGCCCTGACGATTTTTATTCAACCCCCCTCCATCGATGCGCTGCGCGCACGTCTCAGCGACAGAGGCACCGAAACACAGGCGTCTATCGACGAGCGGCTGGCCAAAGCACAGTATGAACTGTCGTTTGCCCATGAGTTTGACAAGATTGTTGTCAACGATGAACTGGAACGCGCCTACGAAGAAGTAAAAACGCTGGTGCAGGATTTTTTAAATATAAAATAGCAGGGTGATCGTTGGTGTACCTAATTCATTATTTTTGTTAGGATGGACGGATACACAATTATAATTCTAGTTTCCCTCTTACTGCTGGCAGGCTTCTTTGCGGGCATTGAAGCTGCCTTTGCCAATGTGAATAAACTCAGCATTGAGCTCAAAAGAAAGCAGGGAAGGGCTACCGGCAAAATACTGGCCGGTTTTACCGAGCACCCCAGCCGTTTTCTGGCGACCAGCCTGGTAGGGCTGACCATTACCGTAGTGATCTACAGCATCCTGCTGGCAGGCTTCTTTCAGCCTGTGTGGGAAGCCAGTACCGCTACGCCGGACAATGTGCCCATGCCGCTGGTGATCTTCCTGGAAATATTGCTGGCATCCCTCGCCATGCTGTTTCTCGGATTTTTTATTCCAAGGGCTATCTTCCGCTCACGCCCCGAAGCATTGCTGAGCTTTTTTGCATTGCCGATTTCTATCGTGGCCAAACCACTATATATCATCGGTAACCTGCTGGTGTCCATCTCTGAATGGATGCTGAAATATCTGTTCAACGTCCGTATCCTCGAAACACGGGAGTCCTTTAGCCGCGTGGATGTAGAGCATTTCATCCGGCAATCGCAACAGCATGTGGGCGAAAACCAGGAGCTTAATACAGAGCTGTTTGAAAACGCCCTCTCCCTGGCACACGTGAAAATCCGCGGCTGCCTCATTCCGCGCAAGGAAATCGAAGCGCTCGATATCAAAAATCCGATCATCGACGCCCGGAAAAAATTCATGGAAACCAAACTCTCCAAGATCATTATCTATGATGCCACCATCGATAATATTCTCGGATATATTCATCAGCTTGACATGTTCAAGAATCCGCAGAACATCGAAAGCATCATCCATCCGATACTGGCTGTACCGGAAACCATGAGCGCCATCGATCTGCTGAGCAAGTTCAACAAAGAACGTAAAAGCATCGCGTGGGTGGTGGATGAGTTTGGCGGCACCGCAGGTATTGTAACTATAGAAGACGTACTGGAAGAAATTTTCGGAGAAATCAAAGACGAACACGATGAAGAAGAGTTCGTGGAAAAACAGATCGCCGAAAAAGAATACATTTTTTCAGGCCGCCTGGAGCTAGATTACTTAAACGAAAAATACAGCCTCGATTTTCCGGAAGATGAAAGCGAAACATTGTCCGGTTATATCATCAACCATCATGAAACCATTCCCAAGATCAAGGAACGGATCATTATCGGTGACTATGAGTTTGATATACTGAATGTTACGGATACACGTATTGAAATGGTGAAGATGAAAATTCTCGGCTGAAAAGTTGTTTTTTGACCGGTGTTATACGATGTTTATATGATATAAATTTTTTTATAATATCTGTATTAACGGTACAATAACAATTTTGCTAAAACGTTTTCAAAAAAAGTAGTAGGAATTTAACACGGATTGTATACATTTGCTGTAGATGATGTAACACAATGATTTGATTTTTGTTAAAAGGTTGTAAAAAAAGTGTTCCAACATTGATAATAAAATAATTCTTGTTATTTTTGTATTACAAAATAAAAGCAACCAGTGATTCTTACTTATTCTGAACGCTTGCCATCAATTAGGTAAGTAGCTGAACTGGAAGCAAAAGACATTCTCGAATTCAACTTTTTTGGGGTTAACAAACAATGGATGAAAGGCCGGCTCTTGATTCTTCTCGGGCTGGCTCTTTTTTTTGTCCCTGCTCATTGCCTGCTATCTCACGCAACATCATGCTGTTGCAGCACTCCCGCTCTTAAAAGACTATTAAAACCTGCTACTTTATCGCCGCTGCGCTGTAAATTGTAGTCTCCATCCGCTATATTTGTGCTCCTGTAGAAGAAACATTCAACTTCGATCGATCGTATCATGTTAAAGAAACTTTTTTCCAATAACGAGGACAAGGCAGAGATGTCGTTTTTTGATCACCTCGAAGATCTCCGCTGGCACCTCGTAAGATCAGCATTTGCGCTTGTGGCGTTCAGTGTATTTGGGTTTGTGTATACCCAGGAAATTCTGGACAATGTGATATTCGGACCTACCAATGCCGATTTCCCCTCCTACATTGCCTTGTGTAAGTTGAGCCACTGGATCGGCATGGGCGACAAACTTTGTATTACACCGGTGAAGGTGACTTTCCTGAACTATAAAATGGTGGGCCAGATCATGCTGCAGTTCAAGCTGGCCTTTATGATCGGGTTTATATGCGCCTTCCCCTATATTTTCTGGGAGTTCTGGCGTTTCGTGAAACCTGCGCTGAAAGAGAAAGAGCTGAAAGGCGCCAGGGGCGCTATTTTCTGGGTGTCTTTCCAGTTTTTTCTGGGTATCGCTTTTGCGTACTTCCTGATGGCGCCTTTCACCATCAACTTCCTGGCGTCTTACACCGTGACGGATAAAGCGCTGAACCAGTTCTTTATGGACGATTACTTCGATCTGATGACCCAGATCGTGCTCGGTATGGGACTGCTGTTTGAATTGCCCATTCTCGTGTTTTTCCTGACCAAACTGGGCATTTTGACGCCGGACTTCCTGCGGGCCTACAGAAGGCACGCTATCGTGGTTATTCTGATCCTGGCGGCCATTATTACCCCGCCCGACCTGATTGACCAGCTGATTGTATTCGCACCTTTATACTGTCTTTACGAAATCAGTATCTTCGTGTCCAAGAAAGCGCTCCGTGACAGAGAATCGGTAGAACGGAAACAGGACGTGCAGGAATGGTCCTAAAAGTGGATGCTCATTAACCGTAAACACTCACGCTATGCAACAACATAACACTTTTGACACTGCTTTGCCTGTAGCCATCGGCTCAGACCATGCAGGATTTGAATACAAGGAGGAAGTGATTTCCTACCTGGAAGCGAAAGGGCTGTCCGTAAAAGATTTTGGTACACATTCCAAAGACTCGGTAGACTATCCGGACTACGCACATCCGGTATCTACAGCAGTGGAAAGAGGGCAGGCTGCCTTTGGTATCCTGATCTGCGGCAGCGCCAACGGAGTGGCTATCACGGCCAATAAACACCAGGGCATCCGCGCTGCCATCTGCTGGGGCGAAGAGTTGGCCAGGCTGGCGCGCTCCCATAACAACGCGAATGTATTGTGCATTCCTGCCCGTTTTGTGGACGTCGCTGTGGCTAATCAAATGGTGGACGTGTTCATCGATACGCCGTTTGAAGGCGGTCGCCACCAGAACCGCGTCAGCAAAATGGCCTGTCTGTAATGGTTTTCGACCACTCCCCACAAAGGATGGTCTGTACCTTTTCATATTATTTGTAACTTAAAGAGCCGGATGAAAGTCCGGCTCTTTTTTTATAGGCCGGTATCCGGCTTCACCAAAAAACAGTTCATGAGATTGTTAGTGACGGCAGTGTGTCTCTTTTCACTGTCTACCGTATTTGCACAAGGGAAATCCCCGCTCGTTTTCGACAAAGCCACTGCGTTGCGCTATGGCGCTACCATCACCCCTGCTTCCACAAAGGCGCAACTGGCGGTTATCGCCGGGGAAGAGATGGAAGGCAGGGAAACCGGCACGCGCGGACAGGAGAGGGCTGCCGCCTACATCGTGTCACAGTTTAAGGAAGCCGGGCTGCAACCCGGCGCCAACGGACAATGGGAACAACATTATCCCTTGTACCGCGACAGCCTGGAAACCGGCACCATCACCGTGGGAGACCGTACTTTCCAGTTCGGGACGGACTTCTACTCCAACGTACAGGAAACACTCAACAGTACAGTGGAAGCCGGGGTGGTATTTGCCGGTTACGGTGTTGTTACCCCTGAGCGCAACGACTACAAAGGGCTCGACGTGAAAGGTAAGATTGTAATGGTAAGGGAGGGCGTGCCTGCCGGCGTGGCGCGCGAAAAAGCCAGTCCCTCAGAGAAGGCTGCCGTCGCGGCTTTCAGGGGTGCTGCTGCGGTATTGGTGATCAGCAGAAGCGCCAACCGGTTCCGGCTGCTGAACCAGGACTATCTCCGTAGGACCGATATCTATAAATTTCGAGACACCAGCAGCAGGCCGGGCGTTTATTATATTACGCCGGCCATGGCGGGCGCTATGATGGGGCGGGACAGCCTGCAGGCAGAACAGGGCTTGTTACCCGTAACATCGTTGCAACCGGTGCAGATCCGTTTTGCCAAAAAAGACCTTACCCTCTGGCCATCCAATGTATTGGGGTATCTCGAAGGAACAGACAAAAAAGACGAAGTGGTGTTCATTACCGCGCACTACGATCACCTGGGCATTGTAGACGGTAAAATCAATTATGGCGCAGATGACGACGGCTCCGGCACCGCCGCCGTAATAGAAATGGCGAAAGCTTTTGGAAAGGCCGCCCGCGAAGGCCGCAGGCCGCGCAGAAGTATCGTGTTCATGACGGTTTCCGGCGAAGAGAAAGGTTTGCTGGGATCTGCCTATTATACCGCCAACCCGGTGTATCCGCTGGCTAAAACCGTAGTGGACCTGAACATTGATATGATTGGCCGTATTGACCCGGAGCACGAACACGATCCCAATTACATCTACATTATCGGCGACGATAAAATCAGCAGCGAACTGCGCCCGCTCAGCGAAAGCGTCAACGACGCCTACACCCGTTTCACGCTGGACTATAAGTTCAATGACCCCAATGATCCGCACCAGTTTTATTCCCGTTCTGACCATTACAACTTCGCCAGGCATGGTATTCCGGTGATTTTCTATTTTAATGGCACCCATGCGGATTATCACCAGCCGACAGATACAGTGGAGAAAATCAACTACGAGCTGCTATCCAGGAGAGCCCAGCTGGTATTTTACACCGCCTGGCAGATTGCGATGACAGCCACAAAACTTTGATGGTCATAATGCCTGCTGATTCCCCTGGTCCACAGAGATAAAAGCGAAGAGGGGAAGAAGAAGAAATACAATATTTTACCGCCTTTATGAATGACCTGTCTGACAGGTCATTCATAAAGGCGGTTCGTTTTTGGGCTATTATTTTTGAAAGAAAAGAACGTCATCTTAAACCTCAAAGCCCCGGAGTGGTCATATAACCGGTTGAATGATTCAGCAGTGCGGCGGCAATATATTTCATGATCTTATTTACGGTTTTACGGTATTATCAGTATAGGTAGTCATCCTGTCTATCACAGAGGGGGGCGTTTATCTTCGCTGTGGTGACGGATTTCTGTTCTGCTTCGGGTTTCGGTTTTATCTCCGCGAATCAGCAGACATCATGACCATACAGTTTTTTTTGTTTTTTTTAACAAAATTTTATAAATTGTGTATACAGTCCTAGCTTAAAATAATAGATATATATATCATATATTTTATGTGAATTTGAAGTTGAATGTAAGCGATGTCATTTGAGTGTGAACGGACGATTTTTTTTAACGAGAGTCAGGTAAAACCCTTTAAACTTTTTCGACAAACCTGTTGTTGTTCAAATCGGTATTTATAGTATCAGGCGGTGTATAAGCTTGTCTTTTATTGAATCGGAAACTTAGACCCCGCTATTTGGTAACATTATAAATTTACCATCATGAAAGCACCTGCCATCTTTCCTTTGATGACCCATTGTACCCGCAGGATGTATGCATTAGTCCCGCGCCGGTGTTGTCATGGAATTCCATAGGGAGGTCACCATTATCGTTTTATAATTAATCCTGCATGAAAACTCAAGATATACCTGGTTGTTTATTCGCGATTGTGTACCCTATTCACTTGGCCGGAGCGCTCATTGTGAAATTATAAAACGAGATGCATGCGTAACTTTTATAGTGCCTATTGGTGGATTTTTTTGCTCAGGGGGATATTTGCGCTGGTTTTGGGTGTGCTGGCCATTGTATGGCCGGGGGCTACTTTCACCACTTTGATTGTTTTTCTGGGGGCCTATCTTTTCATTGCCGGCTCTTTTGCGATGGTGGGCGCTATTGCTGCCCGTAAAACGGCCGAGAACTGGGGGCTTTTTTTGATGTCTGGTTTAGCGGGTATTGTATTAGGAATCCTGACATTGTACAATCCTTTTGCGACCGGCGCCGCGCTGATATTCCTGGTAGGGTTCTGGGCGATGCTGGCCGGTATTTTCGAAATCATTATTGCGATCAGGTTAAGAACACTGATAACCGGTGAAGGTTGGTATATCGCTGGCGGACTGCTGTCTATTCTCTTTGGCATTCTGCTTTTATCTAACCCTGAAAACGCTGCTATTACGCTGACATGGTTGTTTGGCTTTTATGCGGTGATATCGGGAGTCATGTTGATACTACTATCGTTCCGGTTACGGAAAAAATAAAACAGAAACGGAAAATAAAACAGAAACGGAAGCCCTTGTTGTTGTTCAACTAAATTATCCCCATATGCAAGCTTATTTTCTAACTAAAACGCTTACACGATGCTGATCAAAACACCTGGTTAGTAGCACCTGTTTGCTGCGTCTGTCCGCCGGTGTTGATACCATCACGGTTCCGACGACAGCAGGTGCCGGCAGTACGCCGGTCCGGAGTACCGGTGGCCACCATTGCTGCCCCACGCGCACGCTCACTCCCTGGCCCTCAAAAGGGGTTAGCATGCTGTAGCCTATTTTGAAAATTTAAAGTTAACCGTTATGTCATCCACCGAATTCAATAATTTATTATTGGGAAATGCTGATTTCCTGCGGCCGTATGCCGTTACGCTAACAAAAGACTCTGAATCCGCCAAGGATCTCTACCAGGAAACCTTGTTCAGGGCTTTGTCCAACCGTGATAAATACCTTGCCGGCACTAATATCCGGGCATGGTTGTATACCATCATGCGGAATATTTTTATCAACAACTACCGGCGGGGAAACCGTCAGTATAAATTGCTGGACAACGCCGTCGGCGATTACCTGTTGAGCCACCAGCCTTCTGCTATCGGCAATTTCGCAGAGTCCGACCTCCGCGTGAAAGACGTGCAGATGGCCGTATATAATCTGCCGGTTATCTTTAAACAGCCTTTCCTCCTCTATTTCGAAGGCTATAAATACTATGAGATCGCCGCTATCCTTAATGAACCATTGGGAACAGTGAAAAGCCGCATCCACTTCGCAAGGAAAATGTTGAAAACCAGGATAACCAGACACTAACATTATTTTTTGGAATATTATTCACCGTCCCCTTCAACCTGCTGGCCCTATCCCGCCGGTTAAAGTCGTGTGTGTACCTAAAGACGACCGCAAAATCAAAAGAATCACAGTTTCATTTCGTACTTTTACACCCTCAAAAAAGTCGTGATGAAGGCAAATTATTTAGACGAGCTTAACGAAAGACAGCGGGAAGCAGTTACACATATCAATGGCCCCCTGATGATCGTTGCAGGCGCGGGTTCGGGAAAAACGAAAGTTCTGACCACGCGTATTGCACACCTGATGCGCAACGGGGTAGACGCGTTTAATATTCTGTCGCTCACGTTTACCAACAAGGCGGCGCGTGAAATGAAAGAACGTGTGGAAAAAATCCTGGGAGGCAGCGAAGCCCGGAACCTCTACATCGGAACCTTCCACTCCGTATTTGCCCGCCTTCTCCGTGTAGAAGCACACCGGCTGGGCTACCCCAACGATTTTACCATCTATGACGCAGATGATGCCAAAAGCGTCGTGAAAACCATCGTGAACGAGCTTAACCTCGACGATAAGCATTATAAACCGAATTTCGTGTACAACCGGATCTCCGCTGCTAAAAACAGCCTGATGGGACCGGAAGAATACCAGCTCGACCATCTCGTACAACAGGAAGACATGAGGGCCAACAGGCCGCTGATCGGCAAGATCTACGATATGTACGCCAAACGCTGCTTCAAAAACGGCGCTATGGACTTTGACGATCTGCTCTTTAAAATGTACGTGCTGCTCAAAAGCTTCCCTGAAGTTCTGCACAAATACCAGCATAAGTTTAAATATATCATGATCGATGAGTACCAGGATACCAACCCGGCCCAGTACGAGATCATCAAACTGCTGGGTGCTGTCAACGAAAATATATGCGTGGTAGGAGACGATGCCCAGAGTATCTACTCCTTCCGCGGCGCCACCATTCAAAACATCCTCCAGTTCGAAAAAGACTACGACGATGTGAAAGTGGTAAAACTGGAACAGAACTACCGCAGTACCAAATCCATCCTGAGCGTGGCCAATGAAGTCATTGCCCACAACAAAGGACAGATAGAGAAAAACCTGTGGACAGACAATACCGAAGGCGATACCATCAAACTGGTACGCACCATGACAGATAACGAAGAAGGTAAGTTTGTAGCGGACACCATCGCAGAACAAAAGCTGCGCAACCACTACGATAACCGCGATTTCGTGATTCTCTACCGTACCAACGCCCAGAGCCGTTCCTTCGAGGAAAGCCTGCGCCGTAAAGCTATACCCTACCGCATTTTCGGTGGCCTGTCGTTCTACCAGCGCAAGGAAATCAAGGATTTTGTAGCCTACCTCCGGGTAACCATGAACACCCGCGACGAAGAAGCCCTGAAAAGAATCATCAACTACCCGGTACGCGGCATCGGTAAAACCACCATGGAAAAAACCATTGTCCTCGCCAACGACCACAATATTACCATGTGGGAAGTGCTGGAGAGAGCCAGGGAGTTTGGTTTCAGAGCCGGTACCCTGGAAGCCATCGAAGCTTTTGTCGTGATGATCAAAAGCTTTCAGGCCCTGCTGACCACCCACAACGCTTATGATGTGGCCGTGGTGGTAGGTAAATCCACCAACATCGTAAAAGAGCTGTTCAACGATAAAACCACGGAAGGCCTGGCCCGTTACGAAAACGTACAGGAACTGCTCAACTCCATTAAGGAGTTCACCGAAACGCCGGATGAAGAAGGCGAACTGCTGGATAAGAGCATGGGCTCTTACCTGCAGCAGATCACTCTCCTCACTGATGCCGATCAGGGCAATGAGGAAGACAGCAACGTGGTGAAACTAATGACCATTCACGCCGCCAAAGGGTTGGAATTCCCCGTGGTATTCACGGTGGGCCTCGAAGAAACCCTGTTCCCCAGCGGTATGTCTATCAATACCCGGGAAGAACTGGAGGAGGAGAGGCGCTTGTTCTATGTGGCTATTACCCGCGCTAAAGCAAGACTGTGGCTCACGCACGCCAACAGCCGCTACCGCTTTGGCAACCTGGTACAGAATGAACCCAGCCGCTTCCTGGAAGAGATGCCGGAAAAATTCATCGACCGCAGTTATGCCGGCGGAGGAAGTGTCCGCAACGCTTTCGGCAGCGGCAGCACCTCCGGATGGGGCGGTGGCAGCAATATGGGCAATATGTTTGACCGGATGCAGAAAAAAGCGCCCGGACAAACTACTTCCCAGCCGTCTTCCTCTCCCAAACCGGCGCCACGTCCCACGTCAGCAGCCACTACCCATGTGCCTACCCCCGGATTTACCCCGGACGACCCGGCAGGCATGGAACCCGGCATGCAGGTGGAACACCAGAAGTTCGGCTTCGGCACCATTATGGGCATGGAAGGCGCTCCCAACAACAGGATCGCTACTGTGGTATTCCCTAAAGGCGGTGGCGAAAAGAAAATTATGCTTAACTACGCCAAGCTGAGGATCGTCAGATAGCCGTATGGAAAAAGAACTGGAGATGCTGCGCCGCTATTGCGCTTATCAGGAGCGGTGCCATCAGGAAGTGAAATATAAAAGCCTGGAACTGGGATTACGCGGAGAGGCAGTGGACACGGCCATTGCGGAACTGATAGCCGACAATTTCCTGAATGAGGAAAGGTACGCCAAAGCCTTTGCCGGCGGTAAATTCAGGATCAAACAATGGGGCCGCAATAAGATCAAAGCGGAACTGAAGCAGAAACAAGTGTCTGATTACTGCATCCGTAAAGGGCTGGCGGAGATCGACGAAGACGACTACTACGCCACCCTGCAGAAGCTGGCCGATAAAAAATGGCAGTCGCTCAACAGGGAAACTGCGCTCAAACGGCGGTATAAAACCATGCAACACCTGATGCAGCGCGGCTTTGAAAGCTCCCTGATCCATGAAGCGCTTGAAGAAATTGCAAATAATGACGCCTGAACGGGGAATAATTTGAAAAGTTTCTAATCCATCAGGCAGTACTTTTGTAGTCACAATACCCGATAATGGCAGATTTAAAAGTTACACTGATACAATCCCAGCTCTACTGGGAAGATATTGCGGCAAACCTGCAGATGTTTGACGAGAAAATCGATCGCATAGGTGAGCGGACAGAAGTGGTGTTTCTCCCTGAAATGTTCAGCACCGGCTTCAGCATGCAGCCGGAGAAGCTGGCGGAAACCATGGACGGAAGCGCTGTGCAGTGGATGAAGAAAAAGGCCGCCGAAAAAAATATCATCCTCACCGGCAGCCTGATCATCGAAGAAAACGGTCATTATCTGAACCGCCTCATCTGGATGTTGCCCAACGGCACCTACGGTACCTACGATAAACGCCACCTGTTTGGTTATGCCGGCGAACATGAGCATTACCAGCCGGGCGACAAACGGCTGATCGCACAGGTGAAAGGCTGGAAAATCAACCTGAATATCTGCTACGATATGCGTTTCCCGGTATGGGCCCGCAATACCATCCAGCCGGACGGTAATCCCGCCTACGATGTGCTGGTATATGTGGCCAACTGGCCGGAACGCCGCAGCACCGCATGGACCACGCTGCTGCAGGCCCGCGCCATTGAAAACCAGTGTTACGCCATCGGCGTCAACAGGGTGGGCAACGATGGCAATAACATCTACCACAGCGGGGAAACCAGCCTCATAGACCCTATGGGCGAAATCATCTACCGCAAGTCACATGATGAAGATATCTTTACGTATACCCTTCAGCGTGACCGGGTGGATGAAGTGAGAAAAAATATCCCTTTCCTGAAAGACGCCGACAACTTCACTATTCTCAGTAACGAACTCGTTTAATCTTTATCATAGATGCTCCTGCAGGCCGTGCACCATATCGCTGTTATTTGCGCTGACTATCAACGTAGTAAGGCTTTTTATACCGATGTGCTGGGCCTGCAGGTCATCCGGGAAGTTTACCGCGAAGAGCGCGACTCCTGGAAGCTGGACCTGGCGCTGGGCGACCAGTATGTGATAGAGCTGTTTTCCTTCCCTGATCCGCCGCCAAGGGCCAGCCGCCCGGAAGCCTGCGGCCTCCGGCACCTCGCTTTTGCTGTGAAGGACGTTGCTGCCGCGGTACAGGAGCTGCACCAAAAAGGCGTACCCACCGAAACAATTCGTATAGATCCCTACACCGGCAAGCGTTTCACTTTTTTTACTGACCCTGATGGCCTACCTTTAGAGTTGTACGAACAACCCTAACACATTTTGCCATGTCCGTTATTTATACAAACGCCCTGATATTCACCGGCGACCGCATTCTCAATGACCATGCAGTAGTAACGGACCATCACATCATCACAGGTATTGTACCTGCTTCCGAATATAAAGGCCATCCCAATGCGATAGACCTGCAGGCGGTGCACAACTGCGTGGAGAAAGTCGGTATACCCTTACACACGGCATTGCAGATGGCATCGCTTCATCCGGCGCGGGCCTTGCGCCTTGATTCGCGGCTTGGACGCATTGAAACCGGCTATGAAGCGGCATTTATCGTGCTGAGGGACCACTGGGATATGGCAGTTTACTGTTAATACTACTATCTTCGCAGGATAAATCATCATTTCTTTAGCGCATGGATGCCATAATCCGTTTTTTTACGAGACGCCAGTACAAGAACCTGTTCCTGCTGACCTGGGTGGTCCTGGGCCTTCTGCAGGCCTGTTTTTCTGAACTGTGGGACGATGAAGCCTACTACTGGGTGTATTCCAGGCATATGGACTGGGGGTATTTTGATCATCCCCCAATGATCGCCCTGCTGATAAAAATGGGCTACGGCATTTTTCACAACGAACTGGGCGTACGGTTGTTTATTGTGTTGTTCAACACCGCCACCCTGTGGCTGACTGCCCGTTTGATCGCTTCCAAAGACAATATCCTGTTTTATCTGATCATGGGCTCCATGGGCGCCATGCAGATAGGCGGTATGCTGGCTGTTCCGGACCTGCCGCTGATATTCTTCGCCGCCGTGTATTTCTGGGCTTACCGTTATTTCCTGGCCAGCCAGAACTGGCGAAATACGCTGCTGCTGGGCGTTGCCATGGCCTTGATGTTCTATAGCAAGTACCACGGTATTTTACTGGTGTTTTTTACGGTGTTGTCCAACATGAACCTGTTGCGGGTGGGTAAGTTCTGGGCTGCCTGTATCATCACCACCATCCTCTTTTTCCCGCATATCTACTGGCAGTACACGCATGGTTTTCCTTCCCTGCAATACCATCTGGTAGAGCGTAACGCATCGTCTTACGATATCACCTATACGCTGGATTACCTGGCGGGGCAGCTGTTGCTCTTTGGTCCGCTGATGGGCTGGCTGTTGCTGTATTACGCTTTCCGCTGCCCGATCCAGAATACCTTTGAGCGGGCGCTGAAATTCAGCCTGATAGGAGTGCTGGTGTTTTTTGCCATCAGCACTTTCAAAGGAAGGGTGGAGGCCAACTGGACGGTGATGGTGTTTACGCCGGTGGTAATACTGGCCCACCAGGCGATTGTGCGCAGAGGCTGGTCCCGCAAGCCGCTGTTATATACGTTGCCGGTATCGTTGTTGCTGGTGTTGGTGACAAGGGTATATATGATATGGGACTTTATGCCGGAAGTGGAAATACGGCCGGAAATACATCACAACAAAGAATGGACATCCGCGCTGGCTGCCCGCGCCGAAGGCCGCCCGGTGGTGTTTATGAACAGCTACCAGCTGCCTTCCAAATATATGTTCTATACCGGCAGCCTGTCTTACAGCCTTAACAGCCGCTATTCCCGGCGCAGCCAGTATAATTTCTGGGACACGGAAACGCAGTTATGGGGAAAACCGGCCATGGTCGTATTTGAGCCAGGCGCCGATATGCCGGTAACGGATAGTATCAAAACCGTCCGGGGCACCTGGGACCTTAACATACAACCGGCTTACTATTCCTATTCGCTGGTGCAGATGAAAGCAGGACTGCAACATATTAAAGCCCGTCCGCGTGAACAGGTGAATGTGTTGCTGCAGCCGAACAACGGTTACAAAAGACCATTGCCGATAGACCGGGAACACCCGCCGATGCTGGGTTATGGCTTCTCCACCAAAGACGATGCCCTGCCGCCGGTCAAATCGGAGCTGACGCTGGAGCGTGCCATGTTGCGCAGGGTGGTGACGATGCCCGTGGTGATGCCGGATAAGCCCGGAGAATACCTGCTGAAATTCTGTGTGTTTGCCGGCGATCTGATTCCTACGCATAACAGCCAGGGGATAAAGGTGATTGTGGAAAAATAGTCGCGCAAAGGCGTCACGCAAAGAGCGCAAAGGAGCAAAGAGCGCAAAGAATACAATATAAGCGAGCAGAGAAAGCAAAGGAGCGGAGATCAAATTTGATCTCCGCTCCTTTGCTTTCTTATTTAAACTTAAAAAAATCTTTGCGCTCTTTGCTCCTTTGCGCTCTTTGCGTGACGCCTTTGCGTGACTCCTTTGCGTGACTATTGTTTAAAGGCGTTCCAGCCCTGCGCTACCAACTTGAATTTGTTGCCGCCCTTGGTGTGGATATGTGCACCTTCGGCGATGTCTGTCATATAGCCGATTACGCTGATTTGCTCGTTGAGCACAATTTTATCATAGTCCTGCTGTTTCATGGTGAACAGCAGTTCGTAATCTTCTCCGCCGCTAAGTGCGCAGGCAGTAGGATCGAGGCTGAACTTGAGGGCCATTTCCTTGCTTTCCTGTGCAATGGGGATTTTCTCTTCATACAGTACCACGCCGAGATTGCTCTGTTTGGCGATGTGGAGTATTTCAGAGCTAAGGCCGTCGCTCACGTCCATCATGGCGGTGGGCACTATTTCCTGCTCCTGCAGGAATTCGACGATATCTTTACGGGCTTCCGGTTTCAGCTGGCGGCCGATGATATAGGTTTGATCTTCCAGATCGGGTTTTACCGCTGGGTTTTCGAGAAATATTTTCTTTTCTCTTTCGAGGAGAGTAAGGCCAAGGTAGGCCGCGCCCAGATCGCCGGTAACGCAGAGCAGATCGCCTTTCTGGGCGGTAGATCTTTTCACGAACTGGTCGGGGGTAACTTCACCGATGGCGGTTACGCTGATGATAAATCCTTTCTGGGAGTTGCTGGTATCGCCGCCGATGAGGTCTACGCCGTATTTTTCACAGGCGGCGTAAATGCCTTCATAGAATTCGCTGAGCGCTTCCAGGGACACTTTATTGGAGAATGCGATGCTCACGGTGATTTGTGTGGGCGTGGCGTTCATGGCATAGATATCGGAAAGGTTTACCACGACCGATTTGTAGCCGAGGTGTTTCAGCGGGGTGTACATCAGGTCGAAGTGGATGCCTTCTACCAGCATATCCGTACTGATCACGGTTTGTTTGCCGAAGTGGTCGATGACGGCGGCATCGTCGCCTACTCCGAGGACGGTGCTGGCGTTTTGTATTTCAATATTTCTGGTGAGGTAGTCGATCAGACCAAATTCGCCCAGGTCTTTTATTTCTGTTCTTTCTTCCATGTTGTCCAATACTTATTTACCGTTAATGAGGTTCCTCAGTTCACTATGGATATGGCCGTTGGTAGCCAGGATATCTTTTTGATACGGGGAAAATTTGTCGCCGGAGAATTGGGTCACTTTGCCGCCCGCTTCTTCTACCATCAGGTATCCGGCAGCACTGTCCCAGGCCTGGAGGTGATGTTCCCAGAAGCCGTCGAACCGGCCGCAGGCTACCCAGCAGAGGTCTATGGCCGCCGAGCCGAGGCGGCGTACGGGAATGCCCTGTTTGATGACGCTGGTCAGCACCTGTAACGGGTTTTGATCACTCTCTTCCCATTTATAAGGGAAGCCGGTCACCAGGCAGGAAGTGGCCACGTTCGCCTTGGCAGACACATGAATGGGTTTGTCGTTCAGGGTGGCGCCTTTACCTTTTTCGGCAACGAACAGTTCGTTCATAAAAGGGTTGTATACCGCGCCCAGTACCATTTCTCCTTCTTTTTCCACGCCTATTGAGACACAGCAGATAGGGATGCCATTGGCAAAATTAACCGTGCCGTCTATAGGGTCGATGATCCATTTATAAGCAGAGTCCGTTTTAATGGCGCCCACTTCCTCGCTGAGAATGAAATGGTCGGGGTAGGTGTTGCGGATTACCTCGATAATTACCGCTTCAGATTTTTTATCCGCTTCCGTTACCAGATCATTGACAGTGCTTTTGCTGCTCACTTCAAAAGCGCCGTTAAAATATTGTTGGAGTATTTTTCCGCCGGCTTCAGTAGCTTTGAGTAAAGTAGATTTTAGCATGCCGCAAAGGTAAAAACGAATTATCAATTGCCGGTTGCCAATTTTATCATTTTATTAGTAAAAAATACATGTGTTAATAGTTAACTTGCAATCTATAACTGGTAATTCGCGTTTATATTCATTATTCAACTTATTTTTGCAGTTCAATTAAAGAGAGGGAAAGTTAATGGCCATCATAGGTAATCTGATTTCCAGGTCACTACGTATCAGGAAGAAGTTCACGTTTAAGTTAGGTACACCTCGCCAATACCAGCTGCAGGTGCTGCACCGTCTGCTGGAGAAGGCCAAGGATACTGAGTTTGGCCGGCACTACGATTTCCAGGACATTTTGGACAGTCCGAATTTTATCGGTCAGTACCGGGAGAAAATACCTGTGCACAACTACAGTAAGATGCACAAGGAGTGGTGGTATCGTTGCCTGGAAGGGGAAGCCAATGTCAGCTGGCCGGAGAAGATCAAGTACTTTGCGCTGAGCTCCGGTACATCCGAATCGGCGAGCAAGCATATTCCCGTTACCAAAGCCATGCTGCGGACAGTGAAAAAGGTGGGGGTGAAGCAGTTGTACTCGATGGTTAACTTCAATGTTCCGCCCAAATCGTTTACGAAAGGGATCCTGATGCTGGGAGGCACCACCTCCCTGTTTGAGAAAGGTGACTATTACGAAGGGGACATGAGCGGCATCCAGGCCAAGAACATCCCCCGTTGGTTCCGCCGTTTTTATAAGCCCGGAGGCAGCATTTCCCGCAAACCCAACTGGGAGCAGCGTATCAAGCTGATTGTCCGCAAGGCGCCCAGCTGGGACGTAGGAACCGTATGTGGCGTGCCCGCCTGGGTACAGATCGTATTTGAGGAGATCATCAAATACCATGGTGTAAAAAATATTCACGAAATATGGCCTAACCTGGCTATCTATATCCACGGTGGGGTATCTTTTGAGCCTTACCGCGAAAGCTTCCAGAAGTTACTGGGTAAGCCGATCAATTTCATCGAAACCTACATGGCCTCTGAAGGCTCTTTCGGTTTCCAGGCACGCCCCGGTGTAAGAGGCATCAAACTCGTGCTCAATGCCGGTATCTTCTACGAATTCATTCCTTTCAACGAAGAAAACTTCGACGCAGACGGAGAAGTAAAGCCTAACCCAAAATCTTACATGATCAACGAGGTGGTGGAAGATGTGGAGTATGCAGTGATGCTGTCCACCTGTGCGGGCGCATGGCGTTACCTGATCGGCGACGTGGTGAAGTTCTCTTCCGTGAAAGAACATGAAATCGTGATCGTGGGCCGTACCAAACAGTTCCTCAGCCTCGCCGGTGAGCACATGAGCATTGACAATATGAACAAGGCTATCGATACGGTACAGAAAAAGATGAGCATCACCATCCGTGAGTTTACCGTAGCAGGTTTCCCTTATGAGAACCTGTTCGCCCACCGCTGGTATATCGGTACAGACCAACCAGTGGCCGATGTGGCCAGGATCCGGGAAATCATTGACCAGACGCTGGCCGAAGTGAACGATGACTATGCGGTGGAAAGAACTTCCGCGCTGAAAGACGTGTTTGTAGAGGTGCTGCCTAATGAAGTGTTTATCGATTACCTGCGTTGCAAAGGCAAGGAAGGCGCGATGAATAAATTCCCGCGGGTCATGAAAGGAGAAAAACTGAAAGACTGGGAGAAATTCCTGACCGGTAAAACAGTGAAGCATCAGGCATAACCCGTGACCCCGAATATAAACACATGATAACATCAATTGTAGCTGGATTAGGACTGGGATTATTTCTGTCGTTATCGGTGGGGCCTGTAATTTTCGCCATCATCAAGTACAGTATCAATAATGGCTTCAAGGCGGGTATCAGCTTTGCGCTGGGCGTGTCTATGAGCGATATCTTCTTTGTGCTGACCGGTAACCTGGCCACCTCTTTTATCACCGGACTGGAAGAATACAAGCGCTCTATCGGTGTGGTAGGCGGGTTCCTCCTGATAGGCATGGGCGTCTACGGGCTGTTCTTCAAAAAAGTGAAAATCAGCACCGGAGATGAAAAGCCGGAAATGTTCCGCACGCATGACTACCTGAAGATATGGCTGGCCGGCTTCCTCATGAATACGCTGAACCCCGGGGTTATTATTTTCTGGCTGGGCGTATGCGTGGCCAACGCCGCTACCTCTGTGGGGCACCGCTTTGTGATGTATGCGGTATGTCTCACCCTGGTGCTCTCCGCGGATATCCTCAAGGTATTTATCTCCGACAAGATCCGCCATAAACTCACCCTCACCAACGTTGAATGGCTTAACCGCGTGGCGGGCGTAAGTATGATCATCTTCGGCGTGGTGCTGCTGTACAAGGTGATGTTTGAGCTGGGATCGCTCGCCCATTAACTGTGATGGCCATGATTATTGCTGATTTCCCGGAGACAGAAGCGGAGAACGAAACGGGGGAGTACAGTAAAAAAGAATAATACAATGAGATTCAGGGAGATCATCAACGTCTTGTCCTGATCAATAAAAAGCAGACCGCCCTTTGACATTATCAAAGGGCGGTCTGCTTTTATAAAAATATTGGTGGTAATGTATGACCATCAGGGGTTTATGGTCCAGGTTTCATTGCCGGCCAGCAACTTATCCAGGTCGCCGGGGCCTTTCCTGGAAAGGGCGTCTTCGAGCTGAGCGGCCATCACTGCTTCGTAGGTAGGACGTTCTGTTTGATAGAACACACCGAAAGGACGCGGCATGTGTCCTTCGATACGCGGATCGTCGAACAGGCGGGTCAGCAGCTGCGCTTTATAGAAGTCGCTTTCATCATGTATCCAGAGGTCGGCGGCGGAGTATTCGCTGCCCAGTTCCACTACTACGGGTTTGATACCATCGAGACGGAGGCCTTTATTTTTCTGTGCGCCGAAGATCAGCGGCTGTCCTTGTTCTACGAACAGGGTCTCTTCTGCTTTGCTGGATTTTTCAGTGAATATTTCGAATGCGCCATCGTTAAAGATGTTACAGTTCTGATAAATTTCCAGGAAAGAGGCGCCTTTGTGGGCGTGGCTGCGTTTCAGCAGTTCCTGCAGGTGTTTCGGGTCGCGGTCCATGCTGCGGGCAATGAAGGTGGCGTCAGCGCCCAGTGCCAGTGCCAGCGGGTTGAACGGGTGGTCGATACTGCCGAAGGGCGTGGATTTGGTCACTTTGTTCTCTTCGGAAGTAGGAGAGTATTGCCCTTTGGTCAGACCATAGATCTGGTTATTGAACAACATTACATTCACGTCGAAATTACGGCGCAGCAAATGGATGGTGTGGTTACCGCCAATAGAGAGGCCGTCGCCGTCGCCGGTAACGATCCACACGCTCAGTTCGGGGCGGGTTGCCTTCAGGCCGGAAGCGATGGCGGTAGCACGACCGTGGATCGAGTGCATACCGTAAGTATTCATGTAATAAGGAAAACGCGAAGAGCAGCCGATACCGGAAACGATCACAATATTTTCGCGGGGAATGCCCAGCGAAGGCATAATGGTTTGTACCTGTTTAAGTATAGAGTAGTCGCCGCAGCCAGGGCACCAGCGCACTTCCTGGTCCGTTGCAAAATCTTTGGCTGTTAAGGCCTGCGGAGCTATAGTTGCTGTTGACATTTGTATGAGTTAAGTATATATGAGTATGTTTATATGTAGTCTGTAAAGTTACTGATTATTCAGCTCTTCCCAATATTCAGCTGCCCTGCGGGTGTGCGGAATAACGATCGTACCACCTACAATGTTGGCCACAGCAAAGATCTCGTACATTTCTTCTGTATTGATGCCCTGCTCGTGACATTTGCCGAGATGGTATTTGATGCAGTCGTCGCAGCGAAGCACCATCGACGCCACCAGGCCCAGCATTTCTTTCGTCTTTGTACTCAGCGCTCCCTCGGCATAGGTATTGGTATCGAGGTTGAACAGCCTGTTAATCACTTTGTTCTGCTTTCCCAGAATCACTTCGTTCATCTTACCGCGGTAGTCATTGAACTCCTGTATCGTATTTGACATATAAATCCTCTTTATAAAAGTTAACGGATGGTTTCACAGGGATAAAGCTATGAAAGTGTTTACAAATATACATTAATCTACTGGTGAAGTGGACTATTCGGCCTATAACCTGTGATTATGGACAATAACAAAAAGTTATGTTGATAATTTCTTCATCAAAAAGGTCTATTGATATGGTAGACTATTTGTATATTGTCTGATATACCAACTTTTCTTTTTGTCAACCAACAGATCTGAACCTCTATTATGAAAAAAACGCTTTTTTACCGCCTGCTGGCCGTCTGCGTATGTGCCAGCGGTACTGTGCTGGCGCAGGACAAAAAAATGCTGGGCTACACCGACAGCGAAGCGGCCCGGCAGCAGCAACTGGAAGCCCGTTTTGACCAGCATCTCAGCAGTACTCATATCGGGGAAGCTATTAAAGCCCTTTCCGCAAAACCGCATCATATTGGCTCTGCCCAGGGGAAAGCGGTGGCGGAAGACATCCTGCAACGTTTTAAAAGCTATGGCTGGGACGCTGAAATCGTCACCTACCAGGTATTGTTTCCCACGCCCAAAGAACGCCTGCTGGAAATGACCGGCCCCACCAGCTATAAAGCTGTATTAAAAGAACCGGCACTTAGGGAAGATGCCACCTCCGACCAGGAAGGACAGTTGCCGACGTACAACTGCTGGAGCGCCGATGGTGACGTCACCGCTCCGCTGGTATTTGTGAACTACGGTCTCCCGGAAGATTATGAATACCTGGAACGTGCCGGCGTAGATGTAAAAGGAAAAATCGTCATCGCCAAATACGGCCGCTCCTGGCGTGGCACCAAGCCCAAAGTGGCACAGGAACACGGCGCTGTTGGCTGTATCATCTACTCCGATCCTAAAGATGACGGCTACTTTGCGGGAGACGTATACCCGCAGGGCGCTTTCAAAAACGAATATGGGGTACAGCGCGGCTCTATCATGGATATGGTGATCTATCCCGGTGACCCGCTCACGCCCAATGAGGGCTCTACCGCTACCGCTAAAAGGCTGGACCGCCTGCAGGCGCCTAACCTGCTGAAAATACCGGTGCTGCCTATCAGCTACCACGACGCCGCTCCGCTGCTGAAAGCACTGGATGGCCCCGTAGCACCTGATGCCTGGCGCGGCGCCCTGCCTTTTACCTATCATATCGGGCCGGGCAAAACCAAAGTACATCTCAAACTGGCGTTCGACTGGCAGATACGTCCCTGTCACAACGTAATCGCTAAAATGAAAGGCGCTGAAGAGCCCGATCAGTGGGTGGTACGCGGCAACCACCACGATGCCTGGGTGAATGGAGCTGCCGACCCCATCAGCGGGCTCGCAGCGCTACTGGAAGAAGCCAAAGCTATCGGAGCGCTGGTTAAAGAAGGGTTCAAACCCCGCCGCACACTGGTATACTGCGCCTGGGACGGCGAAGAACCTGGCCTGATGGGTTCTACCGAATGGGTAGAAGATCATGCGGCCGAACTGCAGGAAAAAGCAGTGGTGTACGTCAACTCCGACAGCAACGGCCGCGGTTTCCTCAATGCCAGCGGCTCCCATGCCCTCGAAACACTGATCAACCAGGTAGGCCGCGATATCATCGACCCGCAAACAAAAGTGAGCATACTGGCCCGCCGTCAGGCGGCCGACGTGCTGAGAGCGGCTACCGTCAAACAAAAGAAAGAAAAGCTGTCCCGCCAGGGCATTGCCATTAATGCCATGGGCTCCGGCTCCGACTACTCTTCCTTTCTCCAGCACCTCGGCGTTCCCTCGCTGGACCTGGGCTTTGGCGGAGAAGACGCCGGCGGCGAATATCATTCCATCTACGACTCCTACGATAACTACATACGGTTCAAGGATCCTACTTTCAGCTACGGGGTAGTACTGTCACAAACTGCCGGTCATACAGTATTACGTATTGCCAACGCCGTTACATTGCCGTTCGATTTCCGCAAACTCTATGAAACGGCCAACGGCTACGTGAATGAGCTGACAGCATTGGCTGCCGACCTGCGCGAATCTACTGCCCTCGAAAATCAGTTGATCCGCGAAAATAAATACCAGCTGGCTACAGACACCGCCAAACACCTGCTGCCACCGGTTCCCCGCGCGATGGTGCCTTACATCGATTTCAGCCCGCTGCAAAATGCACTCGCTGCGCTGGATACCGTGACACAGGGATTTACGGGTAAACTGACTACCGGCAAACCGCAGCTCAATAAACAACTTTATCAGGCGGAACAACAACTGCTCAGCAGCAAGGGGCTGCCTTCCCGGCCATGGTATAAACATACGTTGTATGCTCCCGGCTTCTACACCGGTTACGGCGTAAAGACCATTCCCGGGGTAAGGGAAGCGCTGGAACAGCGCCGCTGGAAAGAGGCCGGTGAGCAGATAGATGCTGCGGCAGCAGCCATCAACCGGCTCGCCAGATATCTGCAGACGGTAACTACCCGCTAAAAAATAAAAGGGCTGATCAGAGGATCAGCCCTTTTATTTCAATAGATAAGACGCTATCTGCCACCCGCCAGGCCTCTCAGATAGTCTTTCAGGCCCAGCATAATTTTACTGATCAGTTCCTGTTGAAACTGTGGGTTTAGTATCTGCTCTTCGTCGCCGGGGTTACTGATGAACAGTGTTTCAATAAGCGCATCCGGAAACTCGGTCGGGTTATTCAGGATGAAGTTAAAGTCGCCGTTGTTTTTAAAATCATTTAGCCCTGTTTCCAGCAACCGCCGGTGAATAGCGGCGTTCAGCGGTTCACAGAAAGGATGTTTGTAATAGGTGGCGGTACCGGATATATCTACCGGGTTGCCGGAAGAGTTGAGGTGTATGCTCAGCAACAGGTCGGGATTAGCGCGGCGGAAGAGCGACAGCCGGTCTTCGTTGGCTACGAACTTTTCGCTGGTACGGGTCATGATCACGCTGGCGCCTTCTTTTTCCAACGCTGCTTTCAGCTGCAGTGACAGATTGAGCGTCAGTGTTTTTTCATAGACGCCGGTAAGGCCCACAGAGCCCATATTGCCGCCGCCGTGGCCGGCGTCTACCCCGATGACAAGGCCGCGCAGCGAGAGGTTCTCCGGTACACGTTTAACCTTTACCGTTATACGGTTACCTTCATAGTAGATCTGGTATCCCCACGGCGCGTGTTTCAGGGAGATGGCCATGCGAAACACATCATGCGCCGGCTGCTGCCATTGTACGCCGGTGATTTCCCGGGTTCCCTGCAGCAGCGTGCTGACACCCTGTTCTGTATATGCCCCGTGTATATCCACAATGATTTCTCCGGGAGATACGATTTGTGTGGAGGTGTATGGCAGTTTATCCGATAGTTCTATGGATACATAATCCGCCTTTTCGTCGCCCCATACTTTGGCATCCGATACGATGCTGACAGCCGGGGCTTCCTGCGGTATTTCGGTATCCAGCAGCGGCTCAGGGATAAAGGCCGTCCGTTGGGAAGAGAGCCGTACTTTGTAGTAATCACCTTGTTTGCCTACCACCTGCAGCAGCACGTCCTTGTCGAGGTAACCGGTTTTATCCGGGCCAAGCCGGTCGCCGGTTGCGGAAGAGGTGAGATAGGTCATATTGTCGATGGTACGGCCCATCAATGGGGTGCCGTGGGGCATCATACGATACCGGTAAGTGCTGTTCAGGACAGCTGTTTCGCTGCCGTTTTGAAGACGGGCGGAAATTCTGCCGTTCAGCAGTGAGTCTGAAGGCTGCAGTATATACATGCCGGTATAATACCCGGGCACGCCGCCGCTCTGGGAGGCGGGCAGTTCGCGCAGCGGTACATTGTTGAGCCATGTGGCCCTTGCGCCGGGATAACCTTTCATCTTGATATGCAGCGTGTCGCCTGCAGACAGTTCCAGGTTGCCTTTGGGGAAGATCTCCATAAAGTCTATGCGAAAGGCGCTGGTGACGCGGGGCGCCGGAGGCGGGGCATAATACCAGGTAATATTTTTCGTATAGGTTTTACCGTTATCATCTTCTGCTACGATGGTAAAAGCGTTTCTTCCTTCTGTCAGCTCTTTTTTCACGGCAAAGGTGCCGGTGCTGTACACGTATACCTTTTCCCCGTTGATGGTAACCTGGCAGCCGGTGCAGGTCCTGCCGGCAATAAACTGCCGTGCGGTGCTTACATTACTTTGTTCCCGGGAAGGTTGGCTGAGCCGGATAAACGCCTGGCTGCTGGCCCGGAGGGGGACTACAATGGCAATTAATGTCTGGAGTAATAATCTCGATACGTGCTTCATATCCCTGCGTAATCATGTAAAGATAAGAGGGAAATAGGAGAAAGCAATTGATATTTAATGATTTAGGGATTTTCGGATTTTTTGATTTTGGGTAAAAAACGACGAAATCAAAAAATCCGAAAATCAAAAAATCCCTAAATGTTAGAAGATGTATTTATTTTCTGCGATCAGCTGGTCCGCTATTTTTCTGCGGGCTTCTTTTGCATTGAAAGGTTCTGCTTTGGTGAAGCGTTTCAGGCCGAGTAACATCATCCGTTGTTCATCGCCTTCCGCGAAGGCGTTGATAGCGTCTTTACCGGATTTGTTGATACGGTCTGCTGCGTCGTAGAGGTAGGTACGAACGATGTCTGTCTGCAGGGCAGCGGCAGCTTCGCCTTTGTGTTGTACCAGTTTCAGGAGGCGCAGGAGGGCGCTTTCAGCCACAAAGGTTTCGATGGCCATATCGGCGATATTCATCAGTACTTCCTGTTCGGTTTCCAGCTTCATCATGAGTTTCTGGGCGGCGGCGCCGGCGGTCATGAGGATGGCTTTCTTGAAGTTGGCGAGAAGCTTTCTTTCCTTGCTGAAAGCGCTTTCATCGTCGTTGCCGAAATCGGGGATGCTCATCAGTTCCTTCATGACGTTCATGGCAGGGTTCATGAGGTCCAGTTTGCCTTTCATGGCGCGTTTCAGCGTCATGTCCAGTGTCAGGAGGCGGTTGATTTCGTTGGTGCCTTCGAAGATGCGGTTGATACGGGAATCGCGGTAGGCTTTGGAGATGATGTATTCATCGCTGAAGCCGTTGCCGCCGTGAATCTGTACACCTTCATCCACTACGTAGTCCAGCACTTCGGAACCGTTTACTTTCAGAATAGCGCATTCTACGGCATATTCTTCAGCAGCGCCCAGCAGGGCTTCGTTGAAGGGTTTGCCGGAGGCCAGCAGTTCTTTTTCCTTTTCATCGATCAGCTGCGCGGTGCGGAACAGGGCAGATTCAGCTGTCCAGGTACGGATGGCCATTTCTGCCAGTTTATGTTTGATGGCGCCGAAATTGGCGATCGGTTGTTTGAACTGCTGACGGGTATTGGCGTACTGTACGGAAGTGGTGATACACTTCTTGGCAGCGCCAAGAGCGGCGGCGCACAGTTTGAGCCTGCCGATGTTCAGGATATTGAAGGCGATCAGGTGTCCTTTGCCGATCACGCCGAGCACATTTTCCACAGGTATTTTGGCGTCCTGGAAATAGATCTGGCGGGTGGAAGACCCTTTGATGCCCATTTTATGTTCTTCTGCGCCCAAAGTAAAGCCGGGCGTACCCTTCTCTACGATAAAAGCGGTGAATTTATCGCCGTCGATTTTGGCAAATACGGTAAATACGTCCGCGAAGCCGGAGTTGGTGATCCAGCTTTTCTGGCCGTTGAGCACATAGTGCTGGCCGTCTTCCGTGAGTTTGGCCGTAGTCCTGGCGCCGAGCGCATCGGAACCGGAATCGGGCTCGGTAAGCGCATAGGCGCCTTTCATTTCACCGGTGGCCAGTTTGGGAATATATTTTTGTTTCTGGGCTTCTGTACCAAAATAGAGGATGGGGAGCGAGCCAATACCGGTGTGTGCGGCCATGGCTACAGAAAACGAGTGACCGGCGCCCAGCCCTTCATTGATGATGGTGGCCGTTACAAAATCTTTACCCAGCCCACCGTATTCTTCAGGGAAAGAAGCACCCAGCAGCCCCTGTTCGCCTGCCTTTTCCAGCAGGGAAGGCATCAGGCCCTCTTCCAGTTTATCAATCCTGTCAACGATCGGGGTGATCTCCTTACTGATGAACTGATCGGCCATGTCTTTAATCATCAGCTGCTCTTCCGAAAAATCTTCGGGGGTAAACACATCCTCCGGTACACTTTCCTTTATCAGGAACTCTGCGCCTTTCAGCGCTTGCTTATTGTCAACTGTTGCGTCCATGTTTTCTGATTTTTTTTGGTACTTCCGTAATTTACCGAATTAACCTGAAATATAACCATACCGGCTGCCATCCCGGTATGCCCACTGCTTCCCGACGCCGGTCGGCCGGCTGTTTGCCCGCAGGACAGCCGTTCCGGGGCAAAATTTTTAACAAAACCGAAACATTTACCATGCAGCCATTTATTGATTTGAAGGAAGCCCTGCTGCCGCTGGAATCAAAAAATTCTAAAATCAAAAAATCCCTAAATCAAAAATGGCTGGGGTTTTTTCCCTATCATTGTTCCCCCTTATGCATTTTTATCTGCCATATGCTAAAAGCCGGTTCCACGGAATCACCAATGGAACGGGTCCGCAATTGCTGATCTGCCTGCATGGATTTGGGGAAAGCGCCGCCCACTTTGCGCCATTGGCGGAAGGCCTGGGCGACCGGTTCACCATGGTGGCGCTGGATATGCCGCTGCATGGTGAAACCGACTGGCAGGAAGACCGTCCTTTCGAAAAAAAAGATCTGGCGGCCGTAGTGGAAATGGTGCTGCAGCAGCACCGGCAAGAGCGCTTTTCGCTGCTGGGGTATAGCATGGGAGGCCGCCTGGCGCTCTGCCTGGTGGAAACAATGGCGGAAAAAATAGATCATCTCCTGATGCTGGCAGCTGATGGCCTCCGGAATAACCCCTGGCATATGTTCGTCACCCAGACCAGCGTGGGAAACAGGATCTTCAAATATAATACCGACAACCCCCGGCTGTTTTTTACCCTGCTGGAACTGTGGCGTAAGCTGGGATGGCTGAATCAAAGCGTGTATAAATTTGCATTGCACCGGATGAACCAACAGGCCAAGAGAGAACAGGTTTATAATATCTGGACGCTCATGCGCCGGATGATGCCGGATAAAAAAAAGTGTAAACAGTTATTGGGAGCACAGCATATTACCACGCTCCTGGTATTTGGAAAATATGACCGGGTAATACCACCCATACTGGGCACCCGGTTTATGGACGGTTCATTTCCCTGTAAAATGCTGGTCCTCGATAAAGGGCACCAGCTGATTTCAAAAGAGCTGGCCTCCGTTATTAAAACAAACCTGAGCTGAATGTATTTTTTCTTGATCATTGTCGTCATACTGGCACTTGGATATGGATTGTTGATGCTATGGTACAGCCGCGGCTGGAGAAAGCTGCCGGAGTATGTGCCGGCGCAGCCCATAGAAGGCACTACCAGTGTAACGGTTATTATCCCTGCCCGGGACGAGGCAGAGAACCTGCCTCTCCTACTGAAGGCTTTACAGCAGCAAACCTATCCTGTTGATCTGCTGGAAGTAATTGTTGTCGATGATTTTTCCACAGACGATACGGCTGGTATTGTCACCCGGTTTCCGGCGACGAATGTCCGCCTTTTGAAAATGGAGGATATGCTCTCCAAAGACGAGCGTCTCAACGCCTATAAGAAGAAAGCGATCGCCATGGCCATCGAACGGGCGAAAGGAAACCTGATCGTTACCACCGATGCGGACTGTGTGATGGGGCCACGGTGGATAGAGACCATCGTCCGTTTCTATGAAGCCTATCGCCCAAAGTTCATTGCGGCGCCGGTAAGTTTTTACAGGGAACGTAATTTCTTCATGAAACTGCAGTCGCTCGATTTTATCACCATGCAGGGCATTACGGGGGCGGTAGCCCGGCTGAAGTCCGGTACCATGTGCAACGGCGCCAATCTCGCCTACGAAAAATCCGCTTTTCATGCAGTGGGTGGTTTTACCGGGATCGATAATATCGCCTCCGGCGATGATATGCTGCTGATGTACAAAGTTTACAACGCTTACCCCGAAGGAGTCCTGTACCTTAAAAACGACGATGTGATTGTTCGCACCCTTCCGGTGGAGACGCTGCGCGGGTTTATGAACCAGCGTATCCGCTGGTCGTCCAAGGCCGACAAGTATGAAGACAAGCGTCTTACCTGGATGCTGTTGCTGGTTTATTTTTTCAACGTAGGCGTACTGGCCCTGGGCGCCGTGGCGCTGTTTGTACCACACTGGTGGCCTGCTTTCCTGATCCTGATGCTGTACAAGGTGACACTGGAACTGTATTTCCTGGTGCCGGTGGCCGGTTTTTTTCATAAAACGGCTTTGCTGGTGTGGTTTATACCAGGACAGATCTTTCATATTCCTTATATTGTTCTCGCTGGTTGGTTGGGGAAGTTTGGCAGTTATCAATGGAAGGGCCGGCAGGTGAACTGATTTGTATTTTAGTCATTTTAATATTTTCATTGGGAGAGTGCCTGCTTTCGCCAATATCCGAATGAATAAATAAACAAATAAAGAAATAAAGAAATCCATATGGGGGCTGCCTGGAAAAGGCTTCGAAAAAACAAAGGCGCACTGGCTGGTTTGATGGTGATAGCGCCGGCCGTGGTAGTCAGCCTGCTGGCTTATGTCATAGCGCCGGACAATACCCCGGACGCCAACAGGATGGTGCTGGAGGTAGGCGGGCAGTATCCCGGGTTCCGGGTGCATATGCTGGCTGTCAAAAAAGCGCAGCCGGTGGCCCGGGCATCTTTTTTCGGGAAGCTGTTGTACGGGCAGGAATCTGATGTTACCTGGACCCCGGTACGTTCCTGGCAGTTGAAAGATACTACGCTGGTGGTACAACGTTATGTAGATGAAACCCTGTCCAGGGAAGAAAAATATGATCTCCGTGAAATATGGTATGGCAGCAGGCAGGCGGTGGATATGCCGTTGCCGGAACTGCAGCAGCGGGTTGTCCGTGAAAGGATTTTTCCGGTGACCTACTGGCTGGGGACCGATAAATTTGGCCGTGATATCCTGAGCCGGTTGCTGGTAGGCACCCGCGTAAGCCTGGGGGTGGGCTGCATTGCGGTGATCATCTCCCTGACCATCGGGGTGTTTATGGGCGCCATCGCCGGGTATTTCAAAGGTACGGCCGATGACCTGGTGATGTGGCTGGTGAACGTGGTGTGGTCTATGCCATCGCTGCTATTGGTATTTGCGCTCACGCTCGCGTTGGGCAAAGGCTTCTGGCAGGTGTTCATTGCGGTGGGGCTGACCTTATGGGTAGGCGTGGCCCGTATTATCCGCGGACAGATACTGGCACTGCGGGAACTGGAGTTCGTAGAGGCCGCCCGGGCGCTGGGGTACGGACATGCCCGTATTATCGTTCGCCATATCCTGCCTAATATCCTCGGGCCGGTGATGGTAGTAGCAGCAGGGAATTTCGCCACCGCCATCGTGGTAGAGGCGGGCCTGAGCTTCCTCGGGGTAGGGGTGCAGCCGCCGCAGCCTTCATGGGGACTGATGATCAAAGAAAATTACAACTTCATTATTACGCATAACCCTTTGCTGGCACTGGCCCCCGGTGTAGCTATCATGCTGCTGGTACTGGCTTTCAATCTGTTAGGCAACGGACTGCGCGATGCGCTGGATGTGAGAAGTAAAATTTGATTTACATAAGGAAAAAATATAATTTTATTGCTTACATACCCTGTTGCCATGTCTTTAAAAAACTATTTATCCGTACTGCTGATCGGTGCATTGATAGTGCTGACTGCCTGCAAAAAGAATAAAAAGAACGAGACCCCTGCACCGGTGACGCAGGAAGAGGCTCTTCAGGTAGAGCTGGCCGGCGTAGTGGCTGGCAAAGCCAATGTAGCCATGGACAGCACCTTTACGTTTCAGGTGAAAGTGACCTCCAAAGTACCGGACAAAGGGGTGAAAATAACGCTCAATGTGGCGACAGACCCGGGCGGTATCCCGCTGGCGCAGGATGATGTTGCCAATGCTACGGGTAACGTGATTAATATTACGCTGAAACATCTGAAAGAGGTAAAGACCTACAAGGTGACGGTTACCCTGGCGTCGCTGGGGAATACCGCCAATATCGCTACTCCGCTGGAATTCCTGATTACCAACAAGTCCGGCTCATAAATTATCCATCTTGCGGCAAAACAAAATAATGTAGGTTTGCAGGCTGTCACATCAAGTGAAAACGACTATGCAAATTGCTGTTAATGCCGCCTGCCTGAGAAAAGACCTGCCCGCAGATACGGGACGGGTGGCAACTGATATCATATTCGCCCTCTGCCGGCAACAGCCGGAGCACCGCTTTACTTTTTATTTTGATGGGGAGATACCCGCGCACCTGACTTTTCCGGCCAATGTTACCCCGGTGGTATTGCCGTTGAAAGGGGGGAAACGATGGCATCGTTACTGGTGGCGCGAATGGCAGCTGCCACATGCCATGAAAGCCGGGGGCGCCCAATGGTACATCGGGCTGGATGGCACCCTGCCGCTGCGCAGTAAAGTGCCGGCGCTGATCCTGCTGAGGGATTTGTCGTTCCTGAAGGATGCCGGTCTGCAATCCGCCCGGGAACAGGAATCGCTGAAAAAACATATCACACGTTACCTGGACAGGGCCAGCCATATAGCCGTGTTGTCGGCCACCGCCAAAGAAGAGTTGCTGCGTTATGCGCCCGGCGCTGCGGGTAAGGTAGTACAGCTGGAACCGGCTGTCAGCAGCGTTTTCCGGCCACTGGAATGGGACGACCGGGAAGATGTCAAAATTAACTGGTCCGGGTCAGTAGAGTATTTCCTCGTGACGGGCAGTATTCATCCGCGCAACAATATCATGCCGGTGTTCAAGGCTTTTTCCGCCCTGAAGAAGCGGCAGCGCACCAACCTGAAACTGGTGCTGGCCGGTAACCTGGCCCCCGAGGGTGCAGAGATCGTGAAAGCACTGGAGTCCTTTAAATTCCGGCGTGACGTGGTGTGGAAGGAAAACCTGACCATGGAGGAGCTGGCATCGGTCATAGGAGGCGCCTATGCGCTGATATATTCCACCCGTTTTGATGGGCTGCCGATGCCTTTGTATATGGCCCGGCAGTGCGAGGTACCCGTAATAGCGCTGGAGAGCGTTGCTGCCCGGGAGGCTGGCGGAGATACGGTATTATATACTGATCCTGCCAGTGTAGATGACCTGGCGGAGAAAATGAGCTTGCTGTATAAGGACGAACAGCTACGCAGCCGGCTGCTGGCCATGGAGCCACCGGTAAGGCCGGGAAGCAGCTGGGAGGCTGCCGGGGCGGCCCTGGCCGGCCTGTTAAAATAAAGCCGGATGTCAAAATCCTGAATGATTAGTTATTTTTGCGCTTTAATAGAAAAACATGAGTAAGAAAAACATACAGATCCAGGTGGGTCTGGACGAAAATAAAGTGCCGGAAACGATCGAGTGGAGCGCCACTGACAGCAAGGAAGAGCGGATGATCAAGGCGAAAGCCATGATGATTTCTTTCTGGGACCCGGCGGAGAAAGCCGCCCTGCGGATTGACCTGTGGACCAAGGACATGATGGTAGACGAAATGGCTGATTTTTTCTTTCAGACCATGATGACCATGGCCGACACCTATGTACGGGCCACCCAATACCGTGACCAGGGCGATGAAATGAAAGCCTTCGCACGGGACTTCTTCAAAAAATTCCAGGAAAAACAAGCGGCAGAAACCAAATAATCGACCTGATTATCCATTAAACGTAACCACATATGTCATTAGAAACAAACATCAACGCCGAGATCAAAACGGCGATGCTGGGTAAAAAAGAGGCAGACCTGCGTGCATTGCGCGCCATCAAAGCAGCCATCCTGCTGGCTAAAACAGCGGAAGGCAGCACCGGCGAGCTGACAGAAGCCGATGAGAGCAAGCTGTTACAAAAACTGGCCAAACAACGGAAAGACTCCCTCGAAATTTTCCGTCAGCAGCATCGTGAAGATCTGGCAAAGAAGGAAGAAGAGGAACTGGAAGTGATTGAGCGTTTCCTGCCCAAACAGATGACCGAAGATGAATTGAGAGCTGCCCTGACAGACATCATTGCATCTGTAGGTGCTGCTTCCCCTGCCGATATGGGCAAGGTGATGGGCGCGGCCACCAAACAACTGGCCGGTAAAGCCGACGGAAAGGCTATTTCCGCAATGGTGAAAGAACTCCTTAAATAAGAGATTTTTGATTTACGATTTTTTTGATGGCGGGATTTCTCCGTTATCTCCCGGATATCAAAAAGTCGTAAATCAAAAAATCGCAAATCATAACTATTGTCGATTGATATCGTTTTTGCCATTATCATGGTATTCGCCCTGTACAAGGGGTATACCCGGGGATTGATAGTGGCGGTATTTTCGCTGGTAGCCGTAACGCTGGGCATGGCGGTAGCCCTTAAACTATCCGCGGTGACGGCCCTGCAAGTCCAGCAACGATGGGATGTACATTCCCGCTGGGTCCCTGTACTTTGTTTTGTTTGTCTTTTTGTGGGCGTGGTATTATTGGTACGGTTGGGCGCAGGCGCCCTGCAGAAGCTCGTGGAGATGGTCATGATGGGATGGCTGAACCGGCTGGGCGGTATCCTGTTGTATGCCCTTATCTTCACTATTATCTACAGTGTGGTACTGTGGATGGCCAATCAGATTTACCTGCTGAGCCCCGAAACCAAATTGCAATCTGTAGTATATCCCTATATTGAACCTGTTGGCCCCTGGGTACTGGACCACATGGGTGACTGGATACCTGTTTTTAAAGACATTTTCTCCCAGTTACAGGCCTTTTTTGATAAAGCAGCCCGGCAGTTGCAACCGGCCTGACAGTATTTAGATTAATAAAAAGAATTATTTTAGCGTAAAATTGACTTTCAAGATTTGGCAATGGATTACGAAATCAAAACACAGGGCAAGTTTAATTTCATAGAAGAAGGAGAAGGAGAACCACTGGTATTATTGCATGGACTTTTTGGTGCTTTGAGCAATTTCTCGCACATGATCGAGTATTTCCGGCAGTATAACAAGGTTGTGATACCCATGTTACCCCTGTATGATTTAAACATCCTGGAAACGTCTGTTGGCGGACTGGCGAAGTTTGTGCATAAGTTTATAGAGGCCAGAGGCTATCAGAACATACACCTGCTGGGCAACTCACTCGGCGGCCACGTGGCGCTGGTATACCTGCTGAAACACCCTGAGGCACCGGTTAAGTCACTGATACTCACCGGCAGTTCCGGCCTGTTTGAAAACGGCATGGGAGAAACCTATCCCAAGAGAGGGGACTATGAATACATCCGTAAAAAAGCAGAGCTTACCTTCTATGATCCGAAGATCGCTACCAAAGAGCTGGTAGACGAGATGTTCGAAATTGTGAACAACCGTTTAAAAGTGATCAAGATCATCACCCTCGCCAAGTCAGCTATCCGGCATAATCTGGGCGATGAACTGAAGGACATACAACAACCTACACTGTTGATCTGGGGCCGTAACGATACCGTAACACCACCTATGGTAGGCGAGGAGTTCCAAAAGCTTATACCTAATTCTGAACTGGAATTCATTGACAAATGCGGCCACGCCCCGATGATGGAGGTGCCCGATGAATTCAACAAGATCCTGCATGCTTTCCTGGAAAGATTGAAAACACAGCCAACTGCCTGAAACTTAGCTGTAAACGCCTCTGTACCGCTCTCTGCAGGAGCGGCTGGCAGCCCGTGCGCGTAATTTCTTTTTTGTTGGAAGATTCTTTGTTATTATTGTGTAAGAATACACGAAAATGACCGCCAGAGAACTCATATCCACCGTGCCAATTCTGCAGCCTTCGGATGCAGGTGCCAAGGCATTGCGCCTGATGAATGAATATCATCTTACGCAATTGCCTATGGTAGTGGAAAACAAGTACGTGGCGCTGGTGGAGGAAGATCAGATCATGGACCTGGAAGAGCCGGAAATAAAACTGGAGTCCATCCAATACAACGGCGCCAATCGCCCGGCCATCCAGGAAGGTGCCCATCTCTTTGAGGCGCTGAAGTTGTTTCACGAATTCAAATTATCTGTACTGCCCGTCATTACCAAAGAAAATGACTACCTGGGCATTATCACCAAAGATAACCTGCTGGCAGCCCTGGCCCAGTATAACGGCGCCAAGGAAGCCGGTGGCATCCTGGCGCTGGAAATGGACCCCAGGGACTACAGCCTCAGCGAAATTGCCCGCATCGCTGAATCCAACGATGTAACCCTGCTCAGCGTCAATACGTTAACCGACCCGTCCGGTAAACTGGAAGTACTGCTGAAAACCAACCGTCAGGAGCTGCACTCCCTTGTAGCTACTTATGAGCGGTTTAATTACACCATCAAATACATCTATTCTGAAGAACAGGAGGAAGACCTGCTCAAAAAGAACTACGACCTGCTGATGAATTATATCAGCATGTAAGGCTCACCGCACTAAATTTCCGGTTATTTGATTAACTTGATTGGGTTCGTTATCTTCCATGATAACGACACACATTTAAATAACTTTAGAAGACGCTAAATCAGAGAGCCTACAATGCTGAGATGCTGTTATTACTTGCTGGGAATCGTATGCCTGCTCGGCATCGGGTTATCCGGCACGGCCGCAGGCCGGTTAGGAGAGGAAGGAGAGGCTGTTACAGCGCTGGTGCAGGATTCCGGCTACCTGGTTGTCCGTAATATTGCCATTGTTGGTAACAAAAAAACCCGTACCTCCATCATTCTCAGAGAAATCAGTACTGTGCCGGGAGATACCATCTACCTGAAAGATCTGGCAGAAACGCTGGAAGAACGCCGCAAACAGCTACTGAATACTTCTCTCTTCCTGAATGTCACCGCCAACGTCAAAAACTGGGACGGCAACAATGCTGATCTCGTGTTTGAAGTATGGGAGCGGTGGTACACCTTCGCCTTCCCCATTTTTAAACTCGCCGACCGCAATTTTAACCAGTGGTGGGTGGAAAAAGGTCACAAACTGAACCGCCTCAACTTCGGCGTGAAAGGCACCCAGGAAAATCTGACCGGCCGCAATGACGGACTGGACGCCACCCTGCAGTTTGGTTATACCCAGAAAATCGCCCTCGCTTATAATCTGCCCTATATCGATAAAAGTTTCCGCCACGGACTGGGTATCCTGTTTTCATATAGCCGTAACCGTGAAGTTAACAACGTCACCAGCAATAACAAACAGCAGTTTTTCAAGAAAGACGACGAATACCTGCGGCAGGCCTATGTGGTAGGGCTGCGCTACAGTTATCGTAAAGCCATCAATGCCCGCCACCAGGTGTTTCTCACCTATAACTATGAAAAGGTGGCAGACTCAGTGGCCATCATCAATCCGGATTACCTGGGAAAAGGGCGCACCAGCGTACGTTACCTGGACCTGTCCTACCGTTTTACCTATATCAAAGCAGACAGTTGGATATACCCGCTGAAAGGCGTCAGTATCACGGGAGAGGTGGCCAAACGGGGCATCGGTCCGCTCAGCGATATCGACGATGTCCGCTTCCGGCTCAACTATACCAAATACTGGCAGGTGCACCGCAAAACTTACCTGGCGCTGGGCATGCGCGGGCAGGTGAAATTCTCCGCCGATCAGCCCTATATCAACCAGCAGGCACTGGGATATGCGGAAGATTACCTGCGGGGATTGGAATATTATGTGGTGGACGGTACCAGTTTCGCCATCCTGAAATCCACCTTACGCCGGGAACTGGTGTCTTTCAAAATCAAACTGCCCATTGTCCCGAAAAAATTCAACTCGGTGCCTTTCCGGATTTTTGCCAAAACCTACGGCGATGCAGGGTATGCGTACAGCAAGTTCCCGGGCAACGGTTTCCTGAATAACCGCTTTCTGTATACCGGCGGCGTAGGAATTGACATCGTTTCTTTTTATGACACCTGTCTGCGTATAGAGTACAGCGTTAACCAGTTAGGGCAAAAAGGACTATTTTTACACACCAGTGTAGATATGTAAGTCAATTACGAATTACGAATTACGAATTACGAATGGGAATTCGTAATTCACCCGTACTCCGTAATGGGCAACAAGTGGGGTTGTAATTCGTAATTCGTAATTCGTAATTTAATATGCAGGTTGCTCTTTATAGCAGGGGATTTATTTCAGAAGACATAGCCAATATCCGGTTGTTGCTGGATGAATTGCAACGCGCGGAGATTTCCGCTACTTTTTACGAACCGTTTTACCGCATCCTGGTACAGTATATTCCTTTTGAGAAGGACCCTGCCCTGTTTTCCTGCGCGGAAGACCTGCCGGGGAAAATAGATTTCCTGATGAGCCTCGGCGGCGACGGCACCCTGCTGGACACCGTTTGTTACGTCCGGGACACCAATATCCCTGTTATCGGGATCAATTTCGGCCGGCTGGGTTTTCTGGCCAGTATCGGCAAGGATGAGATCCATGCCCTCGTACAGGCCCTGCTGGACCGTACGTACATGGTAGACCAGCGGTCGCTCATCCACCTCGACGCCAACATACCGTTGTTTGGCGATATTCCATATGCATTAAATGAATTTACCATACATAAGAAGGATACTTCCGCAATGGTGAAGATCCATACTTACCTGAACGGCGAGTTTCTGAACACCTACTGGGCGGACGGGCTGATCGTGTCCACGCCGACAGGGTCTACCGGCTACTCGCTGAGCTGCGGCGGCCCGATCGTGTTCCCGGACGCCGGAAATTTTGTGATCACCCCGGTGGCGCCGCACAACCTCAACGTGCGCCCGATCATCGTTCCCAATGAAAGCGTTATCTCCTTTGAAGTGGAAGGCCGGAGCGACCAGTTCCTGTGTACGCTGGACAGCCGCATGGAAACCATCGACAGCTCGGTGCAGCTGGCCGTCAAAAAAGAAAAGTTCAAAATCAGCCTGTTACGGCTCGATGAAAGTAATTTCCTGCATACCCTGCGTAACAAACTGCTCTGGGGCATCGATGCCCGGAACCGGATCAAAATATGAGTACCGGATATAATATTTGTTAAATATATTCCTACATTTACAAATGTATTGCCTGCTGATTGTAAGTTCAGTTATGCCTGTGAAGGAGGTTGATAAGGAAGCTGTTAGCATAAATGATCCGTCACACATTAAATAAATCCGGCATTATTGCGTTTAAGTAGAACTGATTTATGCTGAAACCTTTTTTATATCCTAAAAACTTCGTGCTATCGTTCCTGTTGGCGGCGGCCTCTTTGCTGGCCGGCGAGGCGAGGGCGCAAAATGAACTGGAATATGTGGGGGAGCTGGGAATATCGGTCGGAGGAGCGCAGTATTTCGGGGATTTGAACACCAGGGGGGCCTTGAATACCATTAAGCCGGCGGTCGGCATTTACTATCGTAAATACCTGAATGAGTACGTGGGGGTACGGGCCCATGGCCGTTTTATGCAATTAGGCTATTCAGACGCATATAATAAAAATGAATTTGAACGTCGCAGGAACCTCAGTTTTAATACGGATGTATTTGAGCTGGCCCTGCAGGGCGATTTTAATTTTTTCAAGTTTGAACCGGGCACCCTGGACCATCGTTTTTCCCCGTATTTGTCCGGCGGCGCCAGTATTTTCCATTTTAACCCTTACGCTTACCTGGACGGGGTTAAATATAAATTACAGCCCCTGCGTACGGAAGGGCAGGGAACGGCCCTGTATCCCGACCGGAAGCCCTACAGCCTCGTTTCTTACGCCTTCGTGATCGGCGGCGGCTTTAAGTATAATATTTCAAAAAAAGTGAATGTGGGTCTGGAAGCGTTGTACCGGTTTACGCAGACGGACTATCTCGATGATGTAAGTACCACTTACGCCGGACCGGGAGCATTTCCGGCATTGGCCGGCGACAAAGCCAGTGTAGCCTACCTGTTGCAGGACCGGTCATACGCCACCGGTGAGCGTTTGGGCGTTACCGGGCGTCAGCGGGGCAACAGCCGCGACAAGGACCAGTTCCTGACCATAGAGCTCACGATTAGTATATTGTTCACCTCTTACAACTGTAAATTTTAATTTACGGTTAATATACTTTCTACAGGCCGGCATTTCTTGCCTCCGGATGGCCCGGTTCTACCGCCGAAAATCCTGAAATCCCCGCTGGTATTGATTTCGCTGTTAAAACTACGTTAAAACAAGGGGGCAAGCTTTGCTAAAAAAGTCATTGCTCTATTTTTGTATCTTTGCACACTTTTAGTGAATCTGTATAAACTGATATAATACGCCTGACACAAAATGAGCTTGAAGGATAAATTAGACTTACAACGGTTACCCCGCCACATCGCCATTATCATGGACGGTAACGGCCGTTGGGCTAAGGAGCGTGGACAAGACAGGCTGTATGGGCATCACGAAGGCGTGGAAAGTGTGCGCAATATCGTTGAAACCTGTGCAGAACTTGGAATAGGCTACCTGACCCTGTATGCTTTCTCTACTGAAAACTGGGACCGCCCCGTTTACGAGGTGAACGGCATAATGGAATTGCTGGTGAATACTATCCGTAAGGAGGTAGGTACCTTATCCAAAAACAATATCAGGCTGAGTGTCATCGGCGACATGAGCATGCTGCCCCCCCAGGCCCAACAGGAAATGGAAGAGGCTATTGCGCTGACCAGCCACAATACCGGCCTCAATCTTATCATGGCCCTCAGCTACAGTGCCCGTTGGGAAATCGTGAATGCTGCCCAGAAAATCGCTCTGGATGTGAAAAAGGGAACCCTCGACCCGGCTTCCGTAACGCCGGAGGTATGGGAAAAATATCTCTGTACCGCAGGATTGCCCGACCCGGAATTAATGATCCGTACCAGTGGTGAATGCCGGATCAGCAATTTCCTGCTATATCAACTGGCTTACGCGGAACTGTACTTTACAGATACCCGCTGGCCGGACTTCCGCAATGAACATCTTTACCAAGCCATCTTAAACTATCAAACCAGAGAACGGCGCTTTGGCAAAACAAGCGAACAAATTCAGCAGAATGAAGAAATTATTTCCTAAGGGCCTTCTGGCTATAGCATTATGTTGCAGTGCAGGCATACGTGTATCCGCTCAACAGAAAGATACCGTGCCTCCCGCGCAGCCTCCCGCTAATCTGCCGGCAATTATGGCTAATCCGCAACAGTATGAAATTGCCGATATCACCGTTGCTGGGACCCAATACCTGGATAAAGCATTACTGCTGTCTCTCTCCGGCCTCAGTGTAGGCGATAAGGTGGTGTACCCCGGCGGAGACCAGTTCACCAAAGCTATCCAAAGCCTCTGGTCCCAGCGTCTCTTCGCTGACGTTACCATCTACGTCACCAAAATCGAGGATGGCAAGATCTGGCTGGAAATCGGCCTGACGGAAATGCCCCGTATGAACAGCTTTCAGTTCAAAGGCATCAAAAAAACAGAAGCTGACGACATCGCCACCAAAGCCGGCCTCCGTAAAGGTACCGTGGTTACCCCGGCGCTTAAACAAAACGTAATCGGCGTTGTACATAAATTTTACGCTGACAAGGGCTTCGGCAACGCCACTGTAAGAACAGAAGAAAGAAGGGACAGCAACCAGGTAAACTCCATGGGGCTCGTTTTCCTGGTAAATAAAGGCAACAAGGTACGTATCGACAATATCAACTTTGTTGGCAACTACAACATCCCCGATTCCAAACTCAAAAAGAGAATGAAAGGGACCAAGGAGCGCACCCGCTTCACCCTGCACCCCGATACCAGGCAGGTGTATGTGGACTCCCTGGCACAGCCGGACGACTTCTGGAAAACCTACGGTTTCCTGCAGCCCACCCGCGCACTCGATAAGCTGGACCCTTACTTCCGCTTCAAACTGTTCAGCTCCGCCAAATTCAACGAAACCAAGTACATCGAAGATAAAAGCAAAGTGGTGAGCTACTATAACTCCAAGGGTTACAGGGACGCGCTCATTCTCAAAGACACCACCTATAAATCCAATGCCAGCAACCTGAATATCGACCTGGCCGTTTCTGAAGGTAAAAAATACTACTTCGGCGACATTACCTGGAAAGGCAACACCCGCTATTCCGACTCCGTACTGACCCGTATCCTGGGCATCAAAAAAGGAGACGTGTATAATCTGGAACTGCTGGAAAAAAGGCTGGGTAAACAAATGTCCCAGGAAGGCGGCGACATCACCGGCTACTACATGGACTATGGTTACCTCTTCTTCCAGATCGACCCCGTGGAAATCGGTATCCGTGGCGATACCATCGACTACGAGATCCGTTTACGCGAAGGTCCGCAGGCTACCATCAAAGAAGTACGCATCGCAGGCAACGAAAAAACCAATGAACACGTTATCCGCCGTGAACTGCGTACCATCCCGGGAGAAAAGTTCAGCCGCGCTGACCTGATCCGTTCCAACCGTGAAATTGCCAACCTTGGCTTCTTCAACCCGGAAAAGATCGGTATGAACCCCGTGCCCAATGTGGCCGATGGTACCGTGGACATCGACTATACCGTAGAGGAAAAAGCCAATGACCAACTGGAACTGTCTGCCGGCTGGGGTGGTTACATCGGTCTGACCGGTACGCTGGGGGTAACCTTCAACAATTTCTCCCTGCGTAATATCTTCCGTAAGGAAACATGGGACCCGCTGCCCAGCGGCGATGGTCAGAAACTCTCTGTCCGCGTGTCTTCCAACGGTAAAGCATACCGCTCTTACAACTTCTCCTTTACAGAACCCTGGCTGGGCGGTAAAAAACGTAACCAGTTCTCCGTTAGCTTCTACAGCAGCTACCAGAACCCTTACGCTTACAGTAACTACTACGCAAACATCTATAACCAGAACGCCACTACTACCGATGGCCACTTTAAGGTAATGGGTGCTTCCGTATCGCTCGGCAAGCAGCTGAAATGGCCGGATGACTTCTTCACGCTGATCTACTCTGTCAACTACCAGCAGTATAAGCTGAAGAACTATAACTACTTCGGTATCGCCGGTTTTGACAATGGCACTTCCAATAACCTTAACCTGAAGTTCACCCTGGCGCGTTCTTCTGTAGACCAGCAGATCTTCCCGCGCAGTGGTTCCAACTTCATGCTGTCTGCCCAGTATACGCCGCCGTATTCAGTGTTCAACCCGAACAAAGACTATACGAAAGAGCCTATCTCCAAACAGTTTAATTTTATCGAGTACCAGAAATACCGCTTCAACGCAGAATGGTATGTGCCGTTGAGCCGCCCGATGGGTAGCGATAACAAGACTTTCGTATTGAAAGTGGCTGCCAAATTCGGTTATATCTCCCGGTACAACAACCGTACAACGTTGTCTCCGTTCGGCCGCTTTGAGCTGGGTGGCGATGGTTTGAGCAACTTTGCCATCTATGACCGTGATATCATCTCCCAGAGAGGTTATCCGGTGTATTATACCTCTGATCCGAGTGTAAACCCGGAAAGCGGTCAGCCGATAGATTACCGCGGATTCACTGTATTCAACAAGTATGTGATGGAGCTGCGTTATCCGTTCAGCCTGAACCCCAGTTCCACCATTTTCGGCCTGGCGTTCATCGAGGCAGCCAACGGTTACCGCGACATGCAGGATTACAATCCTTTCCGCCTGCGTCGCTCTGCTGGTATAGGTATGCGCTTCTATCTGCCGATGTTTGGATTGCTTGGATTTGATTATGGTATAGGATTTGACCGTATCAAGTCCGGCGGTGGCCTGAAGGATGCGGCTAAGTTTACCTTCATGCTCGGCTTTGAACCAGAATAATTGTGAAATAAATTTATATATTGCAAAGATTAACCGGTGTTCCGGAAGCCAAAAATCTATAGTAGCATGAAGAAAATATTTATTACAGCGGCCCTGGTGGTGGCCATGGCAGGTGCAGCCAATGCACAGCGCTATTGTGTGATAGATACCAAATATATCCTGGAGAGCATCCCTGAATACAAGGACTCCCAGAAAAAACTGGATGCAGTGGCGGAACAATGGCAGAAAGAGATTGACGCCAAGTTCCAGGAAGTGGATAAAATGTACAAGTCTTACCAGGCGGAGCAGGTGATGCTCACAGAAGAGCTGAAACGCAAGCGGGAAGACGAGATCGTGGCAAAGGAGAAGGAAGCCAAGGACCTGCAGAAGAAACGTTTCGGATATGAAGGGGACCTGTTTAAAAAGCGGGAGGAGTTGGTAAAGCCGATCCAGGACAAGATCTACAATGCTGTTCAGAAGCTTTCTGCCAGCAGGATGTACGACTTCGTACTGGACAAGGCCGGCGGCACCACCGTTATTTTCTCAGATCCTAAACTGGATAAAAGCGAGGAAATACTGAAATCGCTGGGCGTAAAGAAATAATCACTTGTACCTATTTTTTAACTAATAAGTATTAAAATTTTTTTAAACACAGACAACATCATGAAGAAGTTCGTAATTATTGCTTTCGTGGCAGTTACCGGTTTGTTCAGCGTGAATGCAATGGCCCAGTCCAAAGTAGCACATATCAATGCGCAAGCGCTCGTAGGTAGCATGCCTGAAGCCAAAAAAGCAGAGACTGATCTCCAGACTTATGCACAAAGCCTGGAAGCTGAGGGCAAAACAATGGTGGACGAGTACACTAAAAAAGTAAAAGAATTCGACGAGAAAGCGGCCAGCATGACCGACAATATGAAAGAAATCAAAGGCCGTGAAATCCAGGACGCACAGAAACGCATCCAGGATTACCGCGAAAGAGCTGAACAACAGGTACAGCAGAAACAACAGGACCTGCTGAAACCGATCTACGATAAAGCCCGCAAAGCGATCGAAGATGTTGCCAAAGAAAAAGGTTACGGTTATGTAATCGACAGCTCCGCTGGCCTGCTGCTGGTGTCTCCTTCCGCTGACGACCTGCTGCCTGCAGTAAAAGCTAAACTCGGTATCAAATAATTAACTTCGTTAATATAAGAGATGGAATATGGCAGATGCTGTATTCCATTTTTTATTCCGGAAGCAGGTATTTTGCGATTTATTTTACTTTTTGAATTATTTCTGCTACCTTTGCCTTCCGTTTTAAAAATAGTGTCTCCGAAAGGGGAATCTTTTAGTATAGTACAGGTAAAAACATAAAAAAGAAATGAAACGTACTTTTCAACCGCATAACAGACGCAGAAAGAGCGTTCACGGCTTCAGAAAGAGAATGGAAACTGCCAACGGCCGTAAGGTATTGGCTTCCCGCAGAGCTAAAGGTCGTAAGAAGCTGACTGTTTCTGACGAGCGTAAGCTGAAATAATCCAGTAGCTAAATACTATTTGCCATAAAAACTTATTCTTTTACAAAAGAGGAGAGGTTAAAGAGCAGAAAACTTATTGAAACGCTTTTTCGTGAAGGAAAAGCGTTTTCTGTTTTCCCGTTCCGTGTCGTTTACCTGCCCGTGAAGGAGCTGCCGGTAAACAAATATCCGGTGCAGGTAGGCTTTAGCGCCTCCTCCCGGCGTTTTCCCCATGCGGTAGACCGTAACCGTATTAAAAGGCTTTCCCGTGAAGCCTGGCGCCTCCAGAAGCAGGGACTGTATGATCACCTGCGCGCCGAATCCCGCCAACTAGCCGTTTTCCTCGTCTACACCGATAAAAAAATAGCGGATTTTTCTACCCTTCACCACAAAATTTCGGTAATTTTAGAGAAATTGAAAAATAGCTACTAGCCTGTTGCTGTTAGCTTTTAGGGAATGCTGGGAAAGTTGTTTTACTAAAAGCCTACACCCCGGCAGGCTATGGCCTAAAAGCGATGTTATATGAAGCGCTGGTTAAGTTACCCGTTTATCTTCCTGATTAAAGTATATCAGTGGCTGATCTCTCCGCTGCTGGGCGCCAAATGCCGCTATACGCCCACCTGCTCCCAATACGGACTGGAGGCGTTCCGGAAATACGGCGTTTTTAAAGGAGGCTATCTGACGATAAAGCGTATCTTGTCGTGCCACCCCTGGGGAGGGCACGGTTACGATCCGGTTCCCTGATAGCGCCGTATCCACCCGCCAACGATCACCCATCATTCATCTTATACCCTCTTTTGCATGCGTGCATTTTTGAATAAAAGGAAAAAGTTGCTGGCAGCCCTGCTGTTGCTGGTCACCGCCGGTGGCCTCTTCGCCTATAACGAAAGCGACCGTTACTTCCAGATCGCCAAAAACCTCGATATCTTCGCCGCCTTTTACCGCGAGCTGAACACCTACTATGTAGATGACCTGCCGCCGGAAAAAGTGATGCACAGGGGCATTGAGGCTATCCTGGAAGAAACAGACCCCTTCACCGATTTTGTGACCGAAGAAAACCTGGACGATCTGAAGTTCATGGCAACAGGCAAATACGGCGGGGTAGGAGCCTCTATCAACAAAAACGGGGAATGGACGGCCATCACCGACGTGTATGAAGGCAGCCCGATGGACAAGGCCGGTGTAAAACCCGGTGATATCATCGTTACCATGGATGGTAAATCCGTGAAAGACACCCCCCAGGAAGAGATCAGCAAGCTGCTGAAAGGCGCTCCCGGCACTTCGCTGGACATCCTCTTCCGGAACCCGGTAAGTGGTAAGGAAACTCCTAAAAAGATCATCCGCGAAGAGATCAATGTAAAGCCTGTCAGCTACTCCGGCCTGGTAGGAAAAGATGTGGCCTATATCCGGATGACACAGTTCACCGAAAACAGCGGCGCCATGGTACGCAATGCCTTCCAGCAGCTGAAACAAGCCAATCCCGGCCTCAAAGGCGTGATAGTGGACCTGCGCGGTAATCCCGGCGGTCTGCTGGATGAGGCGGTGGTAGTGTCCAACATCTTCGTGGAAAAAAACAAACTTATTGTCAGCACCAAAGGCAAAGTGAAAAACTGGGACCGTAATTACGAAACTTCAGAGGCGCCGCTGGACACCCATATTCCGTTGGCAGTACTGACCAACCATTCCTCCGCTTCGGCCGCGGAAATCGTGGCAGGGGCTGTACAGGACCTCGACAGGGGCCTGGTGATCGGACAGCGCTCTTACGGCAAGGGGCTGGTGCAAACCACCCGTCAGCTGCCTTATAATACCAAACTGAAAGTCACTACCGCTAAATACTATACGCCCAGTGGCCGCTGCATACAGGCGATCGACTACTCCCACCGCGCCGATGATGGCAGCGTGGACTATGTGCCGGATTCCCTGAAGAAGACGTTCCGTACGGTGAACGGCCGCACGGTAAAAGATGGCGGCGGTATCGAACCGGATACCCTCGTACCTCCAACCTATATCAGCCAGGTGTCTGCCACCCTGCTGCGCAAGCAGTTTATCTTCGACTACGCTACCAGCTATTATTACAGCCACCCCAGGATAGCGCCGGCCGCCGATTTTGCGCTGACAGACGAGGAGTTCGCCGATTTTGAACGTTATCTCGACAACAAAGACTACAGCTATAAGACCCGCAGTGAAGACGCGCTGGAGAATTTTAAGAACACCGCCAGGCGCGAGAAGTACTACGACGCCGTGTCTAAAGAGCTGGAGCAGCTGGAGCAAAAGATGAAACATGATAAGAAGCAGGACCTGCTGAAAAATAAAACCGAGATCAAACGCCTGCTGGAAGAGGAAATTACCAACCGGTATTATTCGCAGCATGGCCGCATCGCCAAATCACTGGCATGGGACCGTGAGGTAAATACCGCAGCAGCCATGCTTCGCGACCCGGTCGTATACAAACAGGCGCTTAGCACCAGCCGCAAGTAAATGCACAGCCCCCGATATTACTGCAAAGCCTGCTTCCCTTGTCGGGAGCAGGCTTTCGTATTTCTAAAATTATGATTTCCCATTTATTGTTTTTATTTTAACAAACGCATTCATCAATTTCTTCCATTAAAGTAAAAAGATATTCATGCCAGTAAATTCCAACGAAAGCTCACGCCGGCATTTTATCAGCAAATTCGCAAAAGGTGTGGTGGGGGCCTCTTTATTGCCTAGCATCATTACAGCAGCTGACAGAAAACGGAACGTTGAATCACTCTCACGACTAAACGAAAAGTACAGTGCCAATGACCAGATCCAGGTGGCATTGATTGGCGCCGGCGGTATGGGCACCGCAGACGCCAACACCGCGATCACCGTGCCCGGTGTGAAGCTGGTAGCGGCCTGCGACCTGTATGACGGACGCCTGGCGGACGCCAAAAAGAAATGGGGCAATGATATTTTCACTACCCGCAACTACAATGAAATTCTTGACCGTAAAGATATTGACGCGGTAATCATTGCAGTGCCGGACTTCTGGCATAAGGAGATTTCCGTGGCAGCGATGAACAAAGGCAAATCTGTTTATTGCGAAAAGCCGATGGTGCACGACGTCAGCGAAGGCCCTGCCGTAGTGGACGCGCAGAAAAGAAACAGCAAAGTGGTGTACCAGGTAGGCAGCCAGGGCATGAGCTCACTGGGCAATGAAAAAGCCCGTCAACTGCTGAAAGACGGTGCTATCGGTAAACTGAACTACGCAGAAGGCTTCTGGGCGCGTATGTCGCCAACGGGCGCGTGGCAGTACCCGATCCCGGCAGATGCTTCCACTAAAACGGTGGACTGGGACGCATACCTCAAAAATGCACCGAAACGTGCCTTTGATCCGCTGCGTTTCTTCCGCTGGCGTAATTACAAAGACTATGGCACCGGCGTTTCCGGCGACCTGTTCGTACACCTGTTCTCCAGTCTTCACCTGGTGACCGGCTCTATCGGTCCCAATAAAGTAATGGCTACCGGTGGCCTGCGCTACTGGAAAGACGGCCGTGAAGTACCCGATATTATGCTGGGCATGTTCGACTACCCGGAAACAGCTATCCATCCGGCGTTTAACCTGTCACTTCGGGTGAACTTCGTGGACGGTACCGGTGGTACCAACTACCTGCGTATGGTGGGCAGCGAAGGCTCTATGACCGTAGAATGGGACCGTGTAACGCTGTACCGCAACAAGGTGGCGGTAGACGAGAACGATCCGCTGGCAGCCGCTAACGCCGCTGCTGACGCTGCCAAATCGTATACCTATCACCGTGCGGAAATGCTGTCGCCGGACAAGATGATATACGAAGCTGACAAAGGCTATAAAGGCGCGCATTTTGATCACTTCTATAACCTGTTCAATGCCATGCGTACCGGGGGTAAAGTAGCGGAAGATCCGTTGTTCGGTTTCCGTGCAGCCGCACCGGCGTTACTGTGTAACGAAAGTTATTTCAACAATAAGATCATTCAGTGGGACCCACAGAACCTGAAAGTTGTATAATCCATAAAAACGTGAACCATATGAAGAAGTTTTTAGTACCTGCCTTGTCCGTGATGGCTGTCACTGTGATGTCGTGCGGCGGAGGCGCTACCAAAGAAGCAAAAGATTCAACAATCGTAACGGATTCGGTGACTACCATCCCTGCTGCTACAGCAGTAGACACCACGGCGATGACGGCGCTCAGCGAAGCCGATAAAGCTGCAGGCTGGCAATTGCTGTTCAACGGTACCAGCAAAGATGGCTGGCGCGGTTACAAAAACAAACCCACCGAACCATGGGTAGTGGAAAACGGTGTCCTGCACTGCCTGGGCAGCACCACCGATAAAAGCGATAAACGCGGCGACCTGATCACTGACAAAGAATACGAAAACTTTGAGCTGACAGCCGACTGGAAGCTGGCGGCCAAAGGTAACAGCGGTATCCTGTACATGGTGACCGAAGAATTTGACGCACCCTACCTGAGCGGACCGGAGTATCAGATCATTGATGATAATAACTTCCCGGAGAAGCTGGAAGACTGGCAGAAAACCGGCGCCAACTATGCCATGAATCCTCCGCTGGTAGCTGCATCCAATCCAATCGGACAGTGGAATACCACCCGGATCGTTGTTAACAAAGGACATGTGGAGCATTGGCTGAATGGTCAGAAAACGGCTGAATATGACCTCGGCTCAGAAGAATGGAAGAAACATAAAGCCGAAGGCAAATGGAAAGACGCCAAAGGCTACGGTATGTCTAAAAAAGGCCACATTGCGTTGCAGGACCATGGCAGCGAAATCTGGTTCAAGAATATCAAGATCAAAGAACTGTAACAGGTTGTACCTGCTATAAAAAACAAACCCCGCCATCATGTGGCGGGGTTTGTTTTTATAGGAGCTAATACCTTATTTGGCAGCAGCCTCGTATCTTTTGTTGATAGCGTTCCAGTCCACCACGTTCCAGAAGGCGTTCAGGTATTCCGGACGACGGTTTTGGTATTTCAGGTAGTAAGCATGTTCCCACACGTCCACGCCGAGGATGGGAGTGCCTTTTACTTCAGCAACGTCCATCAGCGGGTTGTCCTGGTTAGGAGTGGAAGATACTTCCAGTTTGCCGTCTTTTACGATCAGCCATGCCCAGCCGGAACCGAAGCGGGTAGCGCCTGCAGTGTTGAATTTTTCTTTGAAGGCGTCGAAAGAACCGAAGGTGCTGTTGATCGCTTCAGCCAGTTTGCCGGTAGGCTGGCCACCTGCGTTAGGTGCGAGGCTGGTCCAGAAGAAGCTGTGGTTCCAGTGACCACCGCCGTTGTTTCTTACTGCAGGGCTGATTTTTCCAGCATTTGCCACCAGTTCTTCCAGTGATTTGTTCTCGTTTTCAGTGCCGGCAATCGCTTTGTTCAGATTGTCAACATATGCCTGATGATGCTTACCATGGTGAATTTCCATTGTCAATTTATCAATATGCGGCTCTAACGCGTCTGTAGCGTAGGGTAAGCTCGGGAGTGTAAATGCCATAACTCGTGTTTTTATTGGGTTTGAAAATATTATTTACTGATAGTCGCCAAATTTACTGCCAATCCGTTAAAAATCAATTTCATTTTTCAATTACTAAATTAGGCCCCGTTCAATGCTATGTCATATGGAAAATTATTTTATATTTACATATACTCGGTTTAAAAGGACGTAACATCAGACATGTTTTTTCGTATGTGCCTGACAGTTGTTTACCTATTGTTTGTTTAAAACGTATAGTATGCATACAGGCTCGGACTTAGGGCAAAACCTTTCCCTCACTGCCTTACAAAAGGAAAATGAGCAGTTAAAAGATCGTCATCTGTGGTTGGAGAGCATTGTCAACAGTGTACCTGCCATGCTTTATTGTTATGACAATAACAACAAAACCATCACCTGGTGCAACCATTATCTGGCGGCGGCCTTTGGTTATACGCCTGCGGAGATGACCGGCCTCGGCATGGACTTCTTCAGGCACATTATGCATCCCGATGATTTTAAGATGGCGGTGGTGGCCCAGCAATCATTCATAGACAATAAAAGCCACTTTGGCGGGGTGGCCCGTATCCGTAAGAAAGGGGATACAGACTACCGCTGGCTGCTGGGCATGGAAGTGCCCTTTACCTGGGACACGCAGGGGAGGGTGAAAGAAATCATCTGCGCTTTCCTCGACCTCACCAATGCCATTGATACCAACGCCCAGCTGACGGTGGCGCTTAGTGAAATACTGCGCCGGCAGAATGAGAACCTGTTAAATAAACTCACCCCCCGTGAAAAAGATGTGCTGGGACTGGCTGTACAGGGGCTCAATAACAAGGAGATTGCCAATTCTTTAAACCTAAGCCGTTATACTGTTGAAACACACCGGAAAAACATCCGGTTGAAGCTGAAGGTCCGCAATACGACGGAGCTGGTGGCCATCGCCCGGAAAATTGGTTTTCAATGAATAACAATTAGTTAAAATAGTATTAGTTATTTGCGTTTTTACATCGGTTTTTTTGCACCCTCAAAATAAACAGCCTGGCATGAAAAATATATTAATAAATTGTATATTGTTGATTTTCAACTACTGCGACTGCAAAAACTGCGAAAAATTTTTTGCTAAATCTTGCTAAATTTTCATAAAAATACCCAAGCTTGGGTATTTGCTTGCTTTTGTATCTCCACTAATTTAGTGTATTAAAAAGAAGTATGTTTTTTAAACATCCGGACATGATTATTGGCTGAAATACCCCTATCACTATGATAACCGAGGAAAGAGCATTTGATATCTTACAACTGGAACAAACTGCCACCGCAGAGGAAATCGTCGAGCGCTATGAAGATCTGAAAGATCAGTACAGAAAGATCAAGGACGAGACGGAGGACCTGCGGACCCGGCTGGCCTACCAGCTGAAACAAATTGAACTGGACGATGTGTTCATCTATTTCAGAAGAAAACAAAGGATCTAATTAACTCAGCTTTTTATAATATTCATTCATTGTCTTTTTAAGCTCAGTTTTCATCCATTGTTTGTCTTCATACAAACACCCTCAAAATGTACCTGCTTTCAGCTTGCCGGTATTCCCTTGCCCTTCCTGTACATTGCGTTTTATTTGATTATATTTAGGGCATTAAACCCGACCCTAAACAAAAAACACGCATTATGAATGTATTTCTGATCATCCTGGGAGTGCTGGCGCTGATAGTGATCTTGTCCTCTTTTGTGACCGTACAGCAGGGGAATGTAGCTGTGACCACTATTTTCGGCAAGTATAACCGGATGTTGTTCCCCGGACTGAACTGGAAAATACCCCTGATTGAAAAAGTATTTAAGAAAATTTCTATTCAGAACAGATCTGTCGAGCTGGAATTTCAGGCCATTACTGTAGACCAGGCCAACGTTTATTTTAAAGCGATGCTACTGTATTCCGTATGGAACCAGGAAGAAGAAACCCTGAAAAACGTAGCGTTCAAATTTATGGACGAGAGAAGTTTTATGCAGGCGCTGGTACGTACCATTGAAGGTTCCATCCGTGGTTTTGTGGCCACCAAACGACAGGCGGAAGTGCTGGGGCTTCGTAAAGACATCACGGAGCATGTAAAAGAGCAGATCGACAAAACCCTGGAAGAGTGGGGCTTTCATCTGCTGGACCTGCAGATGAACGATATTACTTTTGATGAAGTGATCATGAAGTCCATGGCCCAGGTAGTGGCTTCCAACAACCTGAAAGCTGCTGCTGAAAACGAAGGCCAGGCGCTGCTGATCACCAAAACAAAGGCCGCCGAGGCCGACGGTAACGCCATCAAAATCGCTGCGGAAGCAGAACGCCAGGCGGCGCAGCTGCGTGGTATGGGCGTGGCGCTGTTCCGTGAGGAAGTGGCCAAAGGTATGACCACAGCCGCCAAAGAAATGCAGCAGGCTAACCTCGATACTTCCGTGATCCTTTTCTCCATGTGGACAGAAGCGATCAAGAACTTTGCAGAGAACTCCAAAGGCAACGTTATCTTCCTCGATGGTTCTTCTGAAGGGATGGACCAGACCATGAAGCAGATGATGGCGATGAATAAGCTGATGCAGACCAAAATGGAAAAATAGAAACCGCTTGATACACAAAGGCGCCCGGCAGTATTTACCGCCGGGCGCCTTTTATTTTGAATATTATTTACAGGTACTTATCACCTGCTTTACGTTCACCCATTTTGCGGGCAGGCACGCCGTACCAGATGCTGTAGGCTTCCACCGGCTTCAGTACTACGGCGCCGGCGCCGATAATGCTCTGTTCACCGATGCTGATGCCATGTTTTACCACTGCGCCGATACTGATCGCCGTGTAGGCGCCGATCGTCACATTGCCACCCGTAACCACCCGTGGGGCAACACTGGAATAATCGTCCATACGGTTGTCATGTTCTATGCAGGCAGCTGTATTGATGATACAGTGATGGCCAAGGGTGGCATTGGTATTGATCACAGCGTTGGCCGCAATGACATTGCCATGGCCAATATGGGCCGTATCAGATATCACGGCGGAAGGATGTATCGCATTGACAAACTCAAAAGAAGGCACGACGGCTTGTACTTTCGCAGCCACCTGGCTTCGCACCCAGTTATCGCCAATGCCTACAATTCCACCTGTTATCTGGTGTTCCGCCATGAGGGCAGGAAGGTCCTGTTCTCCACCGAGAACAGACAGATGTCCGAAACGTATGGTTCCTTTTTCCGCGAAGCTGTCAATAAACCCTGCTACCCTGTAGCCGGACATTTGCGAAAGAATATCTGCTACGACCCTGCCATGGCCGGAAGAGCCGATGACAACGATGTTTTTTATGTGCATAAATTCCGGTCTCTTAATAAAATCAGTTTCAATAATATGGTTAGCGTCTTTGCTCGAAAAAGGTTTTCATTAGTTGCAAACTCTCTTCTTCACAGGGTCCGGCTTCCAGCTTTGTTTTCGGATGGAAGGGCGACCGTTCGCCGGTGGCCCGCCGGTAGCTGTTTTTATCGTCTGCCGCCGCATAAACGATGCGGCCTATTTTACTCCAGTACAGAGCGCCGGCACACATCAGGCACGGCTCTACGGTAACGTACAGGGTGGCTTCCATGAGGTACTTGCTGCCCAGTGTGTTAAACGCCGCGGTGAGCGCGATCATTTCCGCATGGGCGGTACAATCGTTCAACCGCTCCACCTGGTTGTGACCGCGTCCGATCACCTGGTTGTTCAGTACTACCACGGCGCCGATGGGCACTTCTCCGTCTTCAAAAGCTTTATGCGCTTCTTTCAGCGCCTGCTTCATATAAAAAGTATCGTCAATCATAATCCTATTTAATCATCTCCAGGAACTCATCTTCTGTGATAATCCTGATGGTGTTGATCTTCTTCGCTTTTTCCAGTTTGCTGCCGGCATCTTCTCCTACCACGAGATAGTTGAGCTTGCTGCTTACGCCACTCATGATTTTACCGCCCTGTTGTTCTACCATTTCTTCCGCGTCGCTGCGTTTCAGCTTGTGCAGGGTACCGGTAAAGAGGAAGGTTTGGTCTGCGAGGTTGCCGCCGGTATGACGTTCGCTCTTGGTGTTGGTCATATTGATGCCCAGCGACGCCAGTTTCTCCAGCATATGGATATTGTCGTCGTTGGTGAAGAACACGCGGATAGCGCCCGCAACTTTAGGGCCGATATCTTCCAGCGCCAGTATTTGTTCTTCTGTCCAGTGACGAAGGTCCATGATGTTGGTGACGGCGTTGGCCAATGTTTTGGCGGTTGTTTCGCCGACGTAACGGATGCCCAGGCCGAAGATGAGACGATGCAGGGGCTGAGCTTTGGACTGTTCAATCGCCGTTTGCAGGTTGCTGAGTGATTTTTTGCCGAAGCCCTCCATGGCGCCGATTTTTTCAAAGTCCAGTTCATAGATGCCGGGGATATCTTTCATGAGGCCCTGTGCATAGAACTTGCGGACGTTGCTTTCGCCAAAGCTTTTGATGTCCATGGCGTCTTTGCTCACAAAGTGGATCATCCGTTCCACTACCTGCGCTTCACAGTTGATGTTGGTGCAGCGCCAAACGCTTTCTCCTTCCGGTTTTACGAGTTGGTCACTGCAAACGGGGCACACGGTAGGGAATACAATATCCTTTTCTTCCCCGGTACGGAGGTCGGCCACGGACTTAACAATATAGGGGATCACGTCGCCGGCTCTTTCTACCAGCACCATATCGCCCAGTTTCAGATCTTTTTCCCGGATCACATCTTCATTGAACAGGGAGATGGAAGATACCGTTACGCCACCGATGTGCACAGGATCGATTTTGGCTACCGGGGTAATGGAGCCGGTACGGCCTACCTGGAATTCCACGGCGCGCAGGCGGCTGGTAGCCTGGCGGGCTTTAAATTTATAAGCGATGGCCCAGCGGGGGTGATGGGTAGTCATACCCAGTTTGTCCTGCAGGGCATAATCATTTACTTTGATCACCATACCGTCGATTTCGTACGGGAGGTTGTCGCGCTCTGTTTCAAACTGAAGACAGTAGTCGATCACAGCCTGTACGCCTTTCACCACCTTTTTCTCTTTGGCAGGGCTCCGAAAACCGAGGGTGGACAACAGGTCGAGGGTGCCGCTGTGTGTTTTGATGGCGTCCGGTTCTTCCTGGCCGGCTTCCATGGTATGAAAGCTCATATGATAAAGAAAGGCTTCCAGTCCGCGTTTGGCCACTTCGTTAGGGTCTACCATGCGCAGGGAGCCGGAGGCGGCGTTGCGTGGATTGGCCAGTGGTGGCTGGTTTTCGGCGATACGTTTATCGTTGAATGCCTTGAAGGTATTTTTATTGATCAGTACTTCCCCCCGTATTTCTATCTGGTGGATACCATATTTGGAAAAGCTGGCTGACAGCGGAATGGAGCGTATCTGGCGGATATTGGTGGTGATATCTTCTCCGGCAATACCATCGCCGCGGGTAGCGCCCCTGGTGAGCCGGTCGTTTTCATAAATGAGAGAGATGCTGGCGCCGTCGAACTTGGGCTCGATACAGTATTCTATTTCCTGCAATCCGCTGGCCTCGCGGGCTTTGCGGTCCCAGTCGATAAGATCGTCCGCATTGTAGGAGTTTTCGAGGCTCAGCATGGGCACAAGGTGTTGTACCGTTACAAACTCTTTGGTGAGGCCTTTGGCCACGCGCTGGGTAGGGGAATCGGGACTGATGAGGTCCGGGCGTTCCTGCTCCAGTTTTTTGAGCCAGGTAAAGAGCTGGTCATACTCATAGTCGCTGAGCACAGGATCACTTTGTACATAATAGCGCCAGTCATTGTAGGAAATGACGCGGCGCAATGCCTCCAGGGTTTCGTCAATGGAATGCAGCAACGTTTGTTGCTGCTGATGCTTCAGCAGGTCTTTGGCCAGCTGTGCCAGGGTTATTTCTATTTCCTTTGTGTACATATAGCTTGATACTGAGCTGTAAAAATAAACTTATCTTTCCGCTTCCCTAAACCAAAGCAAAAAAATCCGGTCTTTTTTGCTTTTAATGTCCCTTTTTTTTCTTTCATTTGGATTATAAATGCCTTACCGCGAGGTTTAAGACGATAACTGTAATTCCACGTATTTTTATGATGTCTATGTACACCAAAAACATCAATACTCACCTTGTTGAGATCAAGAGTTATTTCAAAGTTGCCATATCGGTAGATTGTGTCATTTTCGGATTTAACGGAAATGAGCTGAAAGTACTGCTGATTGAGTCTGACCTGAAAGAATATAAAGGGAAATGGTCGCTGCTGGGAGACATCGTGCGGCCGGACGAAGAGCTGGACGAAGCGGCCTATCGGGTATTGAAGGCGCGTACCGGGCTGGATGACCTGTATATGGAGCAGGTGCAAACGTTCGGGGCGATCAACCGCCATCCTGCCGGCCGCGTGATAACCGTGGCGTATTATTCGCTGGTGAACATCGAACATGTGGAACTTAAAAAGCATAATAACGACCTGCACTGGCATGCTATCAAAGACCTGCAGAACATGGCTTTCGACCATAAGCAGATACTGGATACCTGTCATGAGCGGCTGAAACAGCAGGTGATGGTACAGCCTATCGGTTTTAACCTGCTCCCTAAAAAGTTCTCCCTGCGGGAACTGCAGAACCTCTATGAAGCTATCCTGGACGTAGAACTGGACCGCCGTAATTTCAGAAAGAAGTTTCTGTCTATGGACCTGCTGATGGACCTCAATGAGGAGGAGGAAGATGTACCGCACCGTCCGGCCAAGCTTTACAAGTTTAATTTTGATAAATACGACCAGCGCAAAAAACGTTATCTCGGGATCGGATTTTGATTTCGATATTTTAATATTTTAATATTTTGATATTTTGATATTTTGATATTTTGATATTTGGTTATTGGGGTATTGGTTATTTAGCAGGCCTTTTAAGGAATTTCTATTCCAAAACACAGTAATTAAATGACCCAATAATCAAATAATACTTTTTTAGCCCTCCGGGCTCTCCCCCGCTCGAATTCCTGTTAATATAAATGTTGATGAAATCCTTTACCATGAAGGATTAGACGCGCTATGCCCTATGGTGCGGACATTTGAACTTATTTCTCCATAAAACAGAAAAAAAAGTTTGTTTTTAACAAAAATTTAAGTAAGATTGTGTAAAATATACACACCCTGCACAATGGCTATTGGCAGGGGTATGATGAAAACCAGCGTTTAGATCGTATTTGCACGTTTTGCCATTTGAGTCGGGGTTTAGAAATTTTCCATTTATCAAGTATGCCAGAAAGAAATCAATACAGTATTTATCAATAGTTTGATTTTATAGTTCCACGTTATGAAACAAGAAGGCCGCTAAGCACTTTTGCGAGTGTCTTATTTTCTACGCTTTCCCTTGTACAGTCGTTTGTACAGGGGAAAGTTGTTTTAGGGAAAAACTAACCCTTCCCGGGTATGCTTAAATAATTTGCAACAGGAATCTTTTTCCGTTTGATCTCTTCTAAACCCCTGTTAGTCCTGTATTTCAGGCAGTTTTTCCGTAACTTGCATTGCTCGCAAAGCAGGTAAGAAAGCAAAGACACAAAGATTGTTGTATAAGATTTTATTGTGTTGTGTTCTTTGCGTTCCTCGCTCTCTTGTTTGCTTTGCGTGAAAAAAAAGAATCTCATATGTCATATACACCACAACATAAGGTCCGTATCGTAACTGCAGCAGCATTGTTCGACGGGCATGACGCCGCTATCAATATCATGCGGCGTATCATGCAGGCCAAAGGCGCCGAAGTGATCCACCTGGGGCATAACCGTTCTGCTGCGGAGATAGTAGACTGTGCGGTCCAGGAAGACGCGCAGGGAATAGCCATCACCTCCTACCAGGGCGGGCACGTGGAATTTTTTAAATACATGTATGACCTGCTGCAGGAGAAAGACTGCGGCCATATTAAAATCTTCGGCGGCGGCGGCGGCACCATCCTGCCTGCGGAAATCGAAGAACTGCACGCTTACGGCATAGCCCGGCTTTATTCTCCGGATGACGGTCGTCAGATGGGCCTTGAAGGCATGATCGAAGACCTGATCCGCCAGTGCGATACGGCCGTCACCCCGCTAAGCAGCGGCAGTAGTGTGGAAGACATCCCGCAGCTGAAAAAAAGCAAAAACCCGAAAATCATCGCCCGGGCGATCAGCCTCGCGGAAAACGACCTGCCGGTAGCGCTGCTGAGCGGCGTTAAAGCGCACAAAGCCGTGACCGTAGATGCAGACGCAGGCACACATATTACCAGCACACCGGACAGTACCTCCCCGGTACTGGGCATCACCGGCACCGGCGGCGCGGGTAAAAGCAGCGTGACGGATGAGCTGGTACGCCGTTACCTCACGCATTTTTCCGATAAAACAGTGGCCGTCATCTCGGTAGACCCCTCCAAGAAAAAGACGGGCGGCGCCCTGCTGGGCGACCGTATCCGGATGAACGCCATCCACCATCCGCGGGCTTATATGCGCTCCCTCGCCACCCGCGAAAGCGATAAAGCCATCAGCGAACATATCCAGGAAGCCATCGACATCTGCAAGCTGGCAGGGTTCGACTTTATCATCCTCGAAACATCCGGTATCGGTCAGAGCGACACCGCCATCACCGACTACTGCGACGTGTCCCTCTACGTGATGACGCCCGAGTACGGCGCCGCCTCCCAGCTGGAGAAAATCAACATGCTGGACTACGCCGATGTGATCGCCATCAACAAGTTCGATAAAGCCGGCGCCCTCGACGCCCTGCACGATGTACGCAAACAATATAAACGTAACCACACCCTGTGGACGGCGAAAGACGAAGAACTGCCGGTAGTAGGCTCCATTGCCTCCCAGTTCAACGATGCAGGCATCAATCTCCTCTTTGAAAGAGTGATGGAAAAAGTAGTGGAGAAAACCGGCGCCCCCTTCGGCCCCATGGCCCATGAAAGCCTGAAGTCCACCACCACCAAATCCCAGATCATTCCACCGGCAAGGGTGCGTTACCTGGCAGAAATCAGCGAAGCTATCGCCGACTACAGCAAATGGGTGGATGAACAATGTAAGATTGCCACACAGCTCTACCAGATAGCAGGCGTCATCAATATAGACGCTTCCAAAGCGCCGCTGCTGGCCGATATACAAACCAAACTCACTGAGGCGCTGCATCCGGAATGCAAAAAACTGGTGGACGAATGGCCGGCATTGCTGAAAAAATATGCCGCCGATAACTATGAATTCCAGGTAAGGGATAAAGTGATCAAATTACCACTGTTCACCGAAAGCCTTAGCCATAGCCGTATCCCGAAGGTCAGTCTGCCTAAGTACAACGACTGGGGCGATATCCTGCGGTGGCAGCTCACTGAAAACCTGCCGGGAGAGTTCCCTTATGCAGCTGGTGTATTCCCGCTCAAACGGGAAGGAGAAGATCCTACCCGTATGTTTGCCGGGGAAGGCGGCCCGGAAAGGACCAACAAACGTTTCCACTACGTATCGCTCGATCAGCCGGCAAAACGCCTGTCTACCGCGTTCGACAGCGTGACGCTCTATGGGGAAGATCCGGCGGTCCGCCCGGACATCTACGGAAAAATCGGTAACTCCGGCGTAAGCATCGCCACCGTAGACGACGCCAAAAAACTGTACAGCGGCTTTGATCTCTGTGATCCGAAAACATCGGTGTCCATGACGATCAACGGCCCGGCGCCGATCCTCCTGGCTTTCTTCATGAACGCTGCTATCGACCAGCAGTGCGAAAAATATATCCGCGAAAACGGCCTGACAGAACAGGTACAGGCTACCATCCGCGAGAAATTCAAAGATCACCCGCTGCCACACTACAACGGCGACCTGCCGGCAGGCAACGACGGTCTCGGCCTCCATCTGCTCGGTATCTCCGGTGAAGAAGTGCTGCCCCGCGAGGTGTATGAGAAAATCCGCGCCCACGCGCTCAGCACCGTACGCGGTACCGTTCAGGCAGACATCCTGAAAGAAGACCAGGCGCAAAACACCTGTATCTTCTCCACAGAATTCGCCCTGAAACTCATGGGCGACGTGCAGGAATATTTCATCACGCAGAAAGTCCGCAACTTTTATTCTGTCAGCATTTCAGGCTACCACATCGCCGAAGCCGGCGCTAATCCCATCACCCAGCTGGCCTTCACGCTGGCCAACGGTTTCACCTATGTGGAATACTACCTGAGCCGCGGCATGCATATCGACGACTTTGCGCCTAACCTGTCTTTCTTCTTCAGTAACGGCATGGACCCCGAATATGCAGTGATAGGCCGCGTGGCGCGCCGCATCTGGGCCAAGGCCATCAAATACAAATACAAAGGCAACGACCGCTCCCAGAAGCTGAAATACCATATCCAGACTTCCGGCAGAAGCCTTCACGCGCAGGAGATAGACTTCAACGATATCCGTACCACGCTGCAGGCGCTGTATGCTATCTACGACAACTGTAACTCCCTCCATACCAACGCCTACGATGAGGCTATCACCACGCCCACAGAAGAAAGCGTGAGAAGGGCCATGGCCATACAGCTTATCATCAACCGCGAACTGGGTACCGCGAAAAACGAAAACCCGGTACAGGGCTCTTTCTTCATCGAAGAACTGACCGATCTCGTGGAAGAAGCCGTGCTGGCTGAATTTGAGCGTATCACCGAACGCGGTGGCGTACTCGGCGCCATGGAGAGGATGTACCAGCGGAATAAAATCCAGGAAGAAAGCCTGTACTACGAATCTCTGAAACATACCGGCGAATACCCGATCGTAGGGGTGAACACCTTCCTGAATAAAAATGGTTCGCCTACCATCATTCCCGCAGAGGTGATCCGCTCTACCACAGAAGAGAAAGACTTCCAGATCAAAACACTGGACGCCTTCCGTCACCGCCATCAGCATAAAAGCGCCGCTGCGCTGAAACAGCTGCAACAGGTGGCCGTCAATAACGGCAACCTTTTCGCTGAACTGATGAACACGGTGAAACACTGCTCCCTCGGCGAGATTACCCATGCATTATATGAAGTGGGAGGCCAGTACCGCCGAAACATGTAACTATGATGTCCATGATTTTTGCTGATTCGCCTGATGAGCGGAGATAAAAAGAAAAACAATCATTGATTTATAAAGATGGGCCGGCCTTTGGGTCGGCCCGTCTTTTTTGGAGGGGCTATCCCATAACACCCTGGCTGCGGGAAATGTTATATTAGTATTATTAATGCAGGGGCTATTGTTTTGCGCTGGGTGACTGTTCTATTTTTATCAGCTTATTGGTTAATTGTCAGCACAATATCAGACATGCATATGAAAAAAATAATTTTCAGTGCGCTGTTACTGGCCGGGTTACAGGCCACAGCACAAACAACAGATACCGTAGCCGCACGGATAGTATTGCCCAATGGATGGGCACTTACGCCGGCCGGCCATTCCCTGCCGCTGGGCGATCTGCCCCTGAATATGATGCTCTCCGGCTCCGGAAAGTACCTGGCGGTAAACAACAACGGCCAAAGCAAACACACCCTGCAACTGATAGACGCCCGGCAGGAAATACTGCTGGATGAAGTGGTTATCCCCAGGTCATGGTACGGGCTGGCCTTCAGCAAAGACGAAAAGACACTCTACGCTTCAGGCGCCAACGATAACGTAGTGCGGGAATACCAGCTGCGGAACAATAAACTGGTGGCGACAGACAGTATCCGTCTCGGGGCTGCCTGGCCTAAAGAAAAAATATGTCCTACAGGAATGGCCCTGGACCATTCACGTAACCGGCTATACGTAGTAACAAAAGAGGATAGCAGTCTTTACCTGCTGGACCTGTCCATCAAAAAGGTCATACAGCGGATACCCCTGACAGCAGAGGCTTTTACCTGCCTGCTGTCTAAGGACAATAAAACGCTGTACATCTCCCTCTGGGGAGGAGACGCTATCGCAGTATATGATATTGCCGCTGGTAAAATTGTACAGGAGATTAAAACAGGTAGTCATCCTAATGAAATTATCTTATCAAAAAACGGGAAATACCTGTATGTGGCAAATGCCAACGATAACTCGGTAGCTGTTATTACCACTGCCGATGGTAAAGTGATAGAAAACCTGCATGCCGCACTTTATCCGGATGCGCCTACCGGTTCCACTACCAACGGGCTCGCGCTGTCTGAAGACAATAAAACACTATACATCGCGAATGCAGACAACAACTGTCTCGCTGTATTCGATGTGGCCCACCCCGGTAAAAGCCATGCAGAAGGGTTTATCCCGGTAGGCTGGTATCCCACCTGTGTACGGGTGAGCGGCAAGAAGGTGCTGGTAGCCAACGGTAAGGGTTTTACTTCGATGGCGAACCCGGAAGGACCTAACCCTGTCAGTCGCAAAGATGCCAGTGGGTCGCATCAGGCCAATACCCGTAAAGACCGTCCTGTACAATACATCGCCGGGCTGTTTAAAGGCACGTTGTCTATCTTCCGGGAACCGGGGGAAAAGGTACTGGAACAATGGTCTAAAATAGTGTACGACAATACTCCCTATACCAAAGAGAAGGAGCTGCGCGCTCCCGGCGAAAAAGGCAATCCTGTTCCCCGGGAGGCGGGGCAACCTTCACCTATCAAATACGTGTTTTACGTAGTCAAGGAAAACCGGACTTATGACCAGGTGCTGGGTGATATCAAGGAAGGCAATGGTGATAGCAGTCTCTGTATTTTCCCTGAGCGGATCACGCCCAATCAGCATAAGCTGGTGCGGGACTATGTGCTGCTTGATAATTTTTATGTGGATGCAGAAGTAAGCGCCGATGGTCATAACTGGAGCATGGCGGCTTATGCTACCGATTATACCGAAAAGACGTGGCCTACCAGTTATGGCGGGAGAGGTGGCACTTATGACTACGAAGGCAGCCGCAGAATCGCCTACCCTAAAAAGGGGTTTATCTGGGACTATTGCCGCCGGGCGGGCGTGAGCTTCCGCAGCTACGGCGAGTTCACCGGTGAAAAGTCTGCTACGCTGAAAACGCTGGAGGGGCACTATTGCAAGGATTATCCGCCATACAACCTGAGCATCCTGGATGTGGACCGCCAGCAAATCTGGCAGCGAGACTTCGATTCACTGCTGGCGGCAGATGCGGTGCCCCGCTTTAACACCATCCGGCTGGGCAACGACCATACCAGTGGTATGCGGAAAGGCGCCTATTCGCCCTATGCTGCCGTGGCGGACAACGATCTGGCGGTAGGTAAGCTGGTGGAATATATTTCCCACAGCCGTATCTGGAATGAAAGCGCCATTTTTATCCTGGAAGACGATGCCCAGAACGGCCCTGACCATGTCGATGCCCATCGTTCCACTGCTTATGTGATCAGTCCTTATGTCAAGCGGAATACCGTGAACCATACCATGTACTCTACCTCCGGGATGCTGCGGACCATGGAGCTGATCCTGGGACTGCCCCCCATGAGCCAGTATGATGCCGCTGCCACGCCTATGTGGGAGCTGTTTACCGCTACGCCCGACCTGGCGCCTTATGTAGCGCTGCAGGCCAATGTGGATATCCGCGAGCGGAATACCGCCTGGAATGAGAGCGCCCGCCGCTCTGCTGCTTTTGATCTCTCCCATGAAGACAGGGTGCCAGACCTGGAGCTGAACGAAGTGGTGTGGAAGGCCGTCCGTGGCGAAAATGCGGTGATGCCGGCGCCCCGGCGGAGCGCCTTTGTGAAGCTGCAGGAGAAGGAAGAGGACGACGATTGATAAATCGATTAAGCAAATCCCGGAAACTTTTCTATTTTAGCCTTACTTAAATGTAATAAACAGTATGGTAGCAAGGAGAGATTTTATCAGGAACAGCGCGCTGCTGGCAGGTGCTGTTGGTCTGGGGATGCCCAAGACCGTGTTGGGCTGGGATGGTTATTCTTCCCAACGTCCGCCGCTGGCGAAAAGAAAATTTACCAGCGACGCGGTAGAAAAGACAATCACCAACGTTAAAAAACAGATTGCCGACAACAAACTGGCCTGGATGTTTGAGAACTGTTTCCCGAACACCCTTGATACCACTGTCAACTTCAAAACAATGGAAGGCCGGCCCGACACGTTTGTGATCACCGGTGATATTAACGCTATGTGGCTGCGCGACTCTTCCGCGCAGGTGTGGCCTTATATTCCGCTCATTAAGGAAGATAAGAAGCTGGAGCAGATGGTGGCAGGGGTCATCAACCGTCAGGTGAAATGTATCCTGATAGACCCGTACGCCAATGCCTTCAACGACGGACCTACCGGCAGCGAATGGGAAAAAGACCTGACAGACATGAAACCGGAGCTGCATGAGCGCAAATGGGAGATAGACTCGCTCTGCTATCCTGTACGCCTGGCATACCACTACTGGAAGCATGGCGGCGATACCGGCGTGTTTGATGCGAAATACAAGCAGTCGGCCCGGCTGATCGTTAAAACCTTTAAAGAACAACAACGTAAGGAAGACAAAGGTCCTTATAAGTTCCAGCGTGTCACCGCCTGGCAATCTGATACCGTTCCCAATTCCGGCTACGGTTCACCGATGTTGCCGGTAGGGCTGATCGTTTCCATCTTCCGTCCTTCCGACGACGCTACGGTGTTTCCTTTCCTGATCCCGTCCAACATGTTTGCGGTGGTGTCCCTGCGGCAACTGGCGGAGATCAGCACGGAGATCTATAAAGATGCCGCCTTTGCCAAAGAGTGCGCTGAACTGGCGGACGAAGTGGACCGCGCTATCAAAGCCTATGCGATCGTAGAACACCCGTACCTGGGCAATATGTACGGATTTGAGGTGGATGGTTTCGGAAATCGTTTATTCATTGACGATACCAACGTACCGAGCCTGCTGTCTATCCCTTACCTGGGCTATACCACTGCAGACGATCCGCTGTACCAGGCTTCCCGCCACTTTGTGTGGAGCAGTTTCCATCCGTGGTTCTACAAGGGTAAATATGGCGATGGTGTAGGCAGCCCGCATACGGGGGTAGACTATATCTGGCCGATGAGTATTATTATGAGGGCTTTGACCAGCCAAAGCAAAGAAGAAATCGCAGCATGCATCAAAACACTGCGCAATACCGACGGTAACACAGGGTTCATTCATGAGTCCTATCACAAGGACGACCCTACGAAGTTTACCCGTAAGTGGTTTGCCTGGGCGTGCACCCTGTTCGGTGAACTTATCCTGAAGGTAAGCCAGGAGTATCCTGACCTGCTGAAACGGCAGTACGCCTGATCATTTTTTTAGTTTATTATTTTTTTATGTTGATATTTGGAATGCAGCGGAGACGATCGTCTTCCGCTGCATTTCACTTTTAAAAATGTAAGTAATGGAGCACCCTCATCTGTACCAGCAACGCATCAACGACTTTCAACAGGCGATTGACAAGGAAAAGAAGCGGACAGCGCTGCTCTCCTGGTCCCGTTTGTTGAGTTTCCTGTTGATCATTGCCGGGGTGGTATTTTACTTCCGTGAGGGAAGGGAAGGAGCGTGGTTGCTGGCCACGGCAGTGGGCGTGGTCGCTTTCGGTTTTTTCCTTAAAAGACATCATCGCTCGCAGCAACAGCTGGCGTTACTGAAAACATTGCTGGAGTTGAATAACAAGGAACTTCAGCAGGCTACTACCTGGAAGTCTTCCTTTGATGACGGTCATGAGTTCATCGACGATCAGCATGATTATTCCGGTGACCTCGACGTGTTTGGCCCTGCTTCCATTTTTCAGTCGATCAACCGTACCGGCACCTTGTCCGGCAAACGGTTGCTGGCGGCGTCATTATCTGCGCCCATGCTGGATACCGCGCAGATCCTGGCTACACAGGAAGCGCTGAAGGTGCTGGCCCCGGAAACGGATTTCCGGCAGCATCTTACCGCCAATGCCATGCTGGCCAAAGAAGATGCCAGCGACCGCCGGGAACTGGCGCAGTGGCTGGATATGCCGTTTGCCTTTATACATAACCGGTTTATGGGCATCGCCCGGTGGCTGTTCCCGGCGTTAACCGTGGCAGCAATAGTGGCCGGCAGATATATCGGCCATTATTATTTTTTCATCGGGATGGTTATGGTCAACTGGCTGATACTGCTGAGTATCCAGCCCAGGTTGCTGGAGCAGTATAAACTCATTTCGCAGAAGGAGCGGATACTGGAGAAGTTCGCCCTGTTACTGGGCCTGATCCGTAAAGGCTCCTTTGAGCAGTCGGTGTTGCTGCGGCAGCAGCAGGAAACGGCGCGTGAGGCTGACGTGGCGTTGCATCAGCTGTCCCGCATCAGTTCCGCGTTTGACCAGCGGCTGAACCTGTTGGTGGGCGTTGCCCTTAATTCCCTGCTCTTGTATGATCTGCATTGTATTCTGCGGCTGGAGCGGTGGAAAGAGCAGCATAAAACGGCGGTGGACAAATGGATTGAAGTGATTGCGCAGCTGGAAGTGTGGAACAGCCTGGCCACTTTTGCGTTTAACCATCCGGGGTATGCCTATCCGCAACCACAGACGGAGCCGATGTTGCTGGAGGCGGAAGGGCTGGGGCATCCACTGATCCCTGAGCGTGAATCCGTTAAAAATGACGGGCAGGTTGGCCGGGATGCCAGTTTCCTGATCATTACCGGTTCCAACATGTCGGGCAAGAGCACCTTTCTGCGTAGCGTGGGTTCGAACCTGCTGCTGGCCATGTGCGGCGCGCCGGTATGTGCCGGCCGGCTGGTGTTTACGCCCATGCGTATTATGACCTCCATGCGGATCAAAGATTCTATCGCCAGCCATACCTCGTATTTCCAGGCAGAGTTGTTGCGGCTGCAGCATATCATTGTTCAGCTGAAAACAGGGGAGCGGGTATTTATCCTGCTGGATGAGATCCTGAAAGGCACCAATTCGGAAGATAAGCTTTCCGGCTCCCGCAGCCTGATAGAGCATTTTCTGGCATATAACTGTCTGGGTATGATTGCCACGCATGACCTGGAGCTGGGCCACCTCGAAGAAAATTATCCCAATAAAATCCGGAACTACTGTTTCGAAAGTACGATCCAGGACGATCACCTGTTTTTCGACTATCGTATCCGTCCGGGTATTGCGCGTAACAAAAACGCCACTTTCCTGATGAAACAGATGGAGATCATCTAGATTTTGATATTTTATTATTTTGATATTTTGTTATTTGATTGATCCCATTGGGAGTCAGGCATTCATCAAATAATAAAATAGCTAAATAATGAAATGACAAAATATTTAGTATTTTTACTAAAATATTTAGTGTATGACATTGCCATTCCAGGAAGGAGGAGGTGAAACTCCCTATTACAAAGGACGTGGTGCACAAATAAATCCGCGGAACAAATACCTGAAGGGAGAGTATGTGCAGGAGCATGTGGAGGGGATTGACGAGTGGTGGCAGGCGGATGTGCCTACCCAGGTATTTGAGGAGCATGCCAGGACGCTGGTCAACAAGGTGGATAGCCCGGATGTGGGGATGTGGTATTCCATGAACCCCTACCAGGGCTGTGAGCATGGCTGTATTTATTGTTATGCCCGTAACGCCCATCAGTTCTGGGGGCTGAGTGCGGGGTTGGATTTTGAGCGGAAGATCATTGTTAAACATAATGCGCCGGAGCTGCTGCGCAAGTTCCTGGACAATAAAAACTGGGTACCCAAGCCTATTTCCCTTTCCGGTAATACAGACTGTTATCAGCCGGTAGAACGTAAGATGTGGCTTACCCGGCAGCTGCTGGAGGTAGCGCTGGAATATAAACAGCCGGTGGGTATCATCACCAAAAACTCACTGGTGCTGCGGGACCGTTACCTGCTGCAGCAGCTGGCGCAGGAAAAGCTGGTCTGTGTATATGTTTCCATTACCACCTTGCAGGAGGAGCTGCGGCAGAAGATGGAGCCGCGGACGACGACGGCAGCGCAGCGGTTTAAGATCGTAAAGGAGCTGAGTGATTTTGGTATACCCGTTGGCGTGATGACGGCCCCTATGATCCCGGGGTTGAATGACCATGAGATTCCCCGGCTGCTGGAGATGGCTGCCGCCAATGGGGCTAAGTATGCGGGGTATACCGTTGTACGGCTCAATGATGCGGTAAAACTTATTTTCAATGACTGGCTCTATAAAAATTTCCCTGACCGTGCGGACAAGGTATGGCATCAGATCGAGAGCATGCACGGCGGTAATGTGAATGACAGTGAATTTGGCCGCCGGATGCGGGGGGACGGCAATATCGCGGATCTGATCCGGCAGCAGTTCAGGGTACACGTGAAAAAGAACGGGTTGAATCAGGAGCGGTTTGAGTTTAATACGGAGTCCTTCCGCCGTCCTACCAGTCAACTGAGTTTGTTCTAGGTAAGATGGCTGCAAAAGCACTGATCCTGAGCCGTTTGGCGAACGGCCGGAAAGTGGCTGGTGTGGCGGGGCTGCGGCTGAAGACAGGCGGCCATTGTCCGGGAAGAGTTGGTGGCTGATAATAGTGAAAAGCTGTAATAGGCCATGGTAGCCGAGATAGGGAGAGGGGCGCCTGCCGGATATAAACGAATTGTTAACGCTATAAAAAAAGTAGGCTATATTATTGTGTAATCAAAAAAATAAAATCTACCTTTGTAGCAAATAACAAAATTTCTTAGTGCAACTTCTGTCAACATATAAGATTATTGCGATGACCTGCAAGCAAGAGCAGGTCTATGACGGATTGCGGGCACGTTGCACCGATTGTTAACGAAAAAGTTATCAAACGATATAAACAAAGGTCCCGCTCTCGAAGAGGCGGGACCTTTTGCTTTTGAAGCAGTACTGAAATGACGACAGTGAAAGAACTTCAGACGATAACTGGTCAAAATATTCAATACACCATCTGGTGTAAAGGGAATGGCTTTGCCTTAAAAAAGCCATACGGACAAGGTATGCAGTAATGTAAGCTTAACCCATTACATGATTGCCCGGTCCGTAAATACGGCCGGGTTTTTTATTTCACGGGAAAATCCGGCACAGAAATGGCAAACAATTATTTTAAGAATGTTATGTGCTAAGCCCATTTGATCTCGTACAGACAGGTACAGTGCATAACCCCAAAAACGTTAGTATATGAGGAACGTTATTCAAGTTGTAAGAGAGGCTTTACTCACCAATTTCAAGGAATTGGACAATTGGTTTGACAAGGAACAGGCTTTGCTGGACTTCAAACCAGACCGCGATCAATGGAGTATACGGGAAGTGCTGGAACATATTTCCCTCACTAACTACTTCCTGTTACTGATCATCAACAAAAGTACCCGCAGGGCGCTTGACCGTAAAAGTAACGGTCATACCGTTGTTGTGCCGGCAGATTACCAGGAGAAATTCAGCCAGATCGATGTGATCAGCAGCAAGTCTTTCGGATGGGTAAGGCCTGAACACATGGAGCCTACAGGGCTTAAAAATATGCAGGAAGTAAAAGTGCTGCTGAAGCAACAGTATGCGCAGTGCATGTACAATCTGTCTTTGCTGAAGAATGGCGAAGGAGTGCTGGTATTCACCAACATGTCTGTAAACCACCTCGGCAAACTGGATATCTATCAGTACATCTATTTCCTGACCAAACATATAGAACGTCATATCCGCCAGATGAAAAGACTGGAAAAGGAGTATGAAGAAAGCGCCGTTCTGATCTGATTTTTTGGTCGACCAACAACGTCTATTGTTGTTATCCTCATTCGATTACAGCAACCGGAAGTATGCGCACTTCCGGTTTTTTTATGCCGTCAGGAGCCGACACTATATTTATCTACATAGAAAAATTTTTTGAAAAAAGTCTGTTAAAAATTTGCATTATCACTATTTATCACATTATCTTTGCATCGTTAAAAATTGATAATAGTAAACACTTGTAAAAATGGTACGCTTTAAATTAAATATGGAATCAGCAATCCCCTGCGGCACGCAGGATTGGGGCGGGTTCCGGGCGTTTCATTGTTACAGGTAGTGTAAAATATTTGTATCATATAACGGAAGCCCGGATCCATGGATCCGGGCTTTTTTTATGATGGTTTTGATAATGACATTACCACTGAATACAATCAATAACCGGGCACTGGTCGCTGGAATGCGCCGCAGTAAAGAATTTAAGGATAGCATCAATCGTATTGACGCTAAACGGACCTGGCATGCCTTAACGTAGTATGTGCGTTAACGTTAGTAGCCCGGTCCGTGTAAACTGACCGGGTTTTTTTGTGTTCATCGCGAAAAGATATTTGAGGAGGTACAATTTATAAACAGGTAGCGGAGTAATCCTGCTCCGCTGATCCTCTCTCTTTAAGTTGTTTTTTTCGTCTCTGTTTGAATTAACCCCCATCTTCAGGTTATCAAGAGGATAACTTGTAACTTCCCCCCAAAAGAGGTACCTATACGTACCGGAAATGATAAGTCTGATTTGCCAGGAGCCCGGTCAGGGCTCCGGTAAATCACTATCAGGGAAGATTAATTTTAATGTGCAATTTGTAAATGAAAACAATGGTCAATAACCAGATAGATATCACCGATGGAGAATACTTTGCACCCAAAGGGGTGTATACGTTTCATTTTAACAGTATACCCAATATCAATAATATCTACGATATAGACGGAGAAAAAGCTGCAGCGGCGTTTGTGAAGACTTTTGAAAAAATGATACTGCATACTTACCGCTATACCGACTATGACACTAAAAAGAAAAAGTATAAGCACGCCCAAACCGTAATGGTGCTTAATAACCACAGCGTAGTTGCCTTCTGGCACTCCTGGGTGGAGATATTGCACGATGGTTCGGATACCGCGTTTGTATCAAAAGTAACAGAAACGGCTACACGCTATAAGGAAAAGCAACGCCGTGAGCCGCATGAAATCAACCTGATCGTAAGCGGTCGGAAAGGACTGGAGCTGAAAAGCATGGAAATCAAACGCACCAAGCTGGATATCGGACTGTTTTATGAAGATGATTTCCGTGAAGTGGACAAGGTAATACAGCAGCGGCTGCGCAAAGATAAAGACAAGGGGATCGTGCTGCTGCACGGTATTCCCGGAACCGGCAAGACAACCTATCTGCGTTATCTTATCGGTAAAATCAAGAAGCGGATCCTGTTTGTTTCGCCCGATCTGGCGCATAACATCATGAACCCCGAATTCATGGAACTGCTGATAGACAATCCCAACTGTGTGGTGATTATCGAAGATGCGGAAAACGTGATCATGGACAGGAAGTTCAGCGGGAACTCTTCCGTTTCCAACCTGCTCAACCTGTCTGACGGGCTGCTGGCAGATTGCCTGAACATACAGCTGGTATGCTCTTTTAACAGCGACCTGTCTGCTATTGACAGTGCACTGTTGCGCAAGGGAAGATTGATCTCCAAGTATGAGTTCAAAAAACTCTCGCCGGCGAAAGCACAGCGCTTGTCCAAACATTTAGGCTTTGACACCGTGATCAGCAAACCCATGAGTGTTGCAGAAATAGCCAATCAGCATGAGCCTTCTTTTGAAACGCCGAAAAACGTGATCGGCTTCAGAAGGACCCTGCTGGAAGAAACCGTATAAACAAACATTATTCATCTTATTTAGAATATTATTCGTCATGAAAAAGAATCGCTTGTCCGTATACAATCCAATGGTACACTGTGTTTACCGACCGGTAGACACTATTGAAAAACAAACAGACGATTTGTTATGGACAAGTTATTTTCTGACGAATTACAATTTTATATCGATACCGCACGGCTCAAAACCGCAAGACAAAAGCGCCGCGCAGTTATAACAGCAAGAGATAAACAGCTGTTGCAGCTGAGCAGATACGAAAAGAAGCTCTGGAAGAAAAGCCGGCAGGCGATATATGTGCCGCTGCAACCGCCTATACAGAAAGGCTACATCCGCACTTTTGTATTAAGGGACGATGTGGCGCGCGGAAAGCAGGCATTATTTTTTCAGGGTATCCTGGACAAGATCAATACGGCACAGCATTTTCACCGTAGGGATTTTAAAAAGAAAAAACGGGTACGCGGCAAAAAAGTGTGGGTAGACAAAGAGCAGTATTTGAAGAAGCTGCTCCCCTGGGAAGTGACAAAGGCTGCGTTTACCCCGGAAGAAGCCGCTTATTTTGAAACGCGGATGGAGTTTTACGAAAGGAAGGGAAAGGAAGTAGAAATGACAGTGTTTACGCAACCCTGGCGGTTTGTACTGCGGGTACGGCCGTATATGCTGACGCATCGGAGAGTGGTAGACCCGGAGCTGGAATCACGGATACAGGAAGTAGACAATTACATTACTATCCGTCAGCTGAGACACCGCATGAACTGGCTTACGCAAAGCAGACGTGGCGGCCGTAGGAGCTGGGAGCCTCCCGTGAAAGTAAAGGAAAGGTATAAAAAGAAACCCCTGCTGCAAATGCTGCAGGAAGCATATTATGATAACATTGATTGAAACACCCCCATTATGTCTGAATTGAAAATGACCGGAAAACAATTACGCGCCCTGGGTTATCCGCAGGGACCTGTAATCAGTATATCCATTGACGTTATTGCCCAATATTATGCAACGGCTACAGCGGAAGAGATAACAACGATACTGGCCAAAGTACTGGCGGACCCGGCGGCTTATACCGAAGATGCGGTATGGGCGCAGGTGGCCCTTGCTTTGGTCCCGGAGGCGCGTCCGGAGATAATACCATTGCGGGAGAAGCCGGTGGATTATGCCGTTTTCGGCGCCGGCTTTATTGAAGAAGGTACCATCCGGCAGCTGAACAGCGCGGTGCGTTTACCCGTTGCCGTAGCCGGTGCGCTGATGCCGGATGCCCACCAGGGCTATGGCCTGCCTATCGGTGGCGTATTGGCCACGGAGAACGCCGTTATTCCTTACGGTGTAGGCGTGGATATCGGATGCCGTATGTGCCTGAGCATCGTGGACCTGCCGGTGGACAGCCTGACGACGAAAGCGAGTCAGTATGAGAAAGCGCTGAAATACAAAACCAAATTCGGTGCTGGTGCTGAATGGAAAAGGAACGATGAGGACCCCGTACTGGAAAGAGACGAGTTCAAGGAAATTCAGATACTGCGTACCCTGCAGGCGAAAGCTGCGGGGCAGCTGGGAACTTCCGGTTCCGGTAACCACTTCGTGGAGTGGGGCGTGGTGTCGATCACGGACGCCCATAACGAATGGGGCCTGGCGCCGGGCGATTACGTAGCGTTGCTGTCGCACTCAGGGTCCCGTGGCCTGGGCGCCCAGGTAGCCGGGCATTATACCCGGCTGGCGAAAGAGCTGTGCGTACTGCCTAAAGATGCGCAGCATCTGGCCTGGCTGGACCTGGACACAGAAGCCGGACAGGAATACTGGCTGGCGATGAATCTTGCCGGTGACTACGCTTCTGCGTGTCATCACCTGATCCATAAAAGACTGATCGCTGAAATGGGCGCAACGATGCTGGCGCGGGTGGAGAACCACCATAACTTCGCCTGGAAAGAAGTGCATCATGGTAAAGAGCTGATCGTGCACCGTAAAGGCGCTACTCCCGCCGAGAAAGGTGTGCTGGGTATTATACCGGGTTCTATGACCGCTCCTGGCTTTATTGTACGTGGCAAAGGAGAAACCACCAGCCTGCATTCCGCGTCGCATGGCGCCGGACGGCAGATGTCCCGTACCAAAGCCATCGCTTCCATCAGCGGTGAGGAGATGCGGAAAATGCTGCAGGATAACGGCGTAACGCTGATCGGCGGCGGACTGGACGAGGCGCCCGGCGCCTACAAGGACATCCATACCGTGATGGCGGCGCAGGCCGACCTGGTGGAAGTGGTAGGGCAGTTCCAGCCGAAAATGGTACGGATGGCCAACGGCGGGCCAGCAGAAGATTAACAGAAAACGAACCAGATATATGCAATGTCGCAGCGGCGGGAAATGGCGAAAGCTGTTTTCCGCCCTTTGTTTTTGTAGTCTACAAGTTTAGTAGGATATTAAAGAAATATTCTCTAATATTGTTACCAGTTACCACCAATAACGAGATTCAATACCCCTGCACATGGGCTGGCACCATGCGGGGATACCTGTGTTTTCATTTTTAGCATTTTAAACTTTATCAAAGTGCATTTGAATTTTCTGGCATTGGCAGTTCCTTTTTTCCTGACATTCATGGGACTGGAGTACCTGGTGGCGCACAAGCGGGGAAAACGCTATTTCAAGTTCAACGATTCCGTGGCCAACATCAGCGTGGGCATTGCCGAGCGGCTGCTGGACACTTTTACGGTAGGCCTTTTTTATTTCCTGTATGATTATCTGCACCGGCATTATGCCTTGTTTGATATAAAGCCGGGCGTATTGCTATGGGTGGCGTTGCTGGTATGCACCGATTTTATCTGGTACTGGTACCACCGGCTGGCGCATGAGGTGACGTTGTTCTGGTGCGCGCATGTGGTGCATCATCAGAGCGAGGAGTTCAACTATACCGTGTCGGCGAGGATCACTGTTTTCCAGGCCTTCATCCGTACCGGCTTCTGGGCGGTATTGCCGGTGATCGGGTTTCCGCCGGCAATGATCACCAGTATGTTGCTGGTGCATGGGCTGTATCCGTTTTTCATTCATACCCGTACGATCGGTAAACTGGGTATCCTGGAATATATCCTGGTAACTCCCTCGCACCACCGGGTGCATCATGCGAGCAATCCAAAGTATCTGGATAAAAACTACGGTGATGTCTTTATCATCTGGGATAAATTGTTCGGCACTTTTCAGAAAGAAGAAGAGGAGCCGATATACGGGCTGACGAAACCGCTGGAGAGCAACAGTTTCCTGTGGCAGCATTTTCATTTCCTGTTGGAAATGTTTTATTCCGTGAAGCGGGCAAGCGGTTGGAGGAATAAACTGTGTGTAGTGTTCGGAAAGCCTGACTATGTAGATCCCGCTGCGCGGGAAGTGCTGGAGGAATCGTTCCTGTTGCGGAACCGGACGATAACGGAAACGCCTAAGCTGAATAATTATGTGGTGTGGCAGATGGCTGCCACACTCACATTGTTATTTATTTTCTTGTTGCTGGAGTATTATGTGCCGGTATTTGTACAGGTATGTGTGACCCTGCTGATCCTGCTGACGCTGATTAACTGCGGTGCAATCATGGAGCAGAAACGCTGGGTGTTTTACCTGGAGTACGCGCGTTACAGTGTTTTGTGTTTCGCGTTGTACTACTATTGGCCGCATCCTTCCCTGCTGACACTGGCGGTCCTGGTGTTAACCACAGCGCTCTGGTTCCGGTCGCGGCTGAAGGAGCGGTATTACCGGCTGGTATACGGTTATACCCGTACGTAAATTTTCTTTTTGTCCATCCAGTAGCCGATCGCGGCGAAGGCGCACACATGGAAGAGGGCGAAGAGGAAAGAGCCTACCATATTGCCCCCTATGGGTTGAAATACGCTCTGGTACAGCCAGGAGTACATGTTCTGGCCGGGTACCGGGTGTATCAGCAGGTATAATTTTACCACTACGCCGGACAGTACATAGATAAAGAGCGGATTTTTACCGAAAACGGTGAAGAAGGTCGTCCACCGGGTTTGTCCGCGGAATTCCACCACATACATCAGGATGGAGAGCAGCAGCAGTGCGATGCCTACGGTGTAGAGCACATAAGAGCTGGTCCATATTTTTTTGTTGATCGGGAATACCATGTCCCAGCAGAGCGCTGCGAAGATGAGGAGGCAACCCATGATCATCAGGCGGGCGAGCATTTCATAGGTTTTTCCTTTTTCCTGGATGAATTTACCGGCGAGGTAGCCGAAGATCACGTTACAGATGGCCGGGAAGGTACTGAGTATTCCTTCCGGGTCAAAGGGAACTCCTTCTCCTCTATACATATGATTTTCTCCCAGTATTAACTTATCGAGCGGCAGGCCGGCATAGCCTTCGAGGCTGTAGGGGTCTCCGGTGCCGAAGGCAATCAGCACAAACCAATAGGCGAGCAGGATGACGCAGGCGGCCACGAAGGCGCCCCTGTCTTTCAGGTAGTGCACGATGAAGGCTGCGGCGCCGTAGCAAAGGGCGATCCGTGGGAATACGCCCAGGATGCGCAGGGAGCTGAGTGGTTTCATGACCAGGTGCCCGTCGGCCCATTTTACGAAAGGGAACCAGTTGAGCAGCAGGCCGATACCGAAGATCAGCAGGGTTCGGGTGAGTATTTTCCGGATGACGGCGGCGTTGCCGGCGTCGGCGTATTTTTTCATGGCAAAGCTCATGGCATTGCCTACGGCAAAGAGAAAGAAGGGAAATACGAGATCGGTGGGCGTGCAGCCGTGCCATTTGGCATGTTCCAGGGGCGGGTATACATATTCCCAGCTACCGGGATTGTTGACCAGGATCATGGCGGCCACGGTCAATCCGCGGAACACGTCCAGCGATAAAAAACGTTGCGATGCAGTCACTATAGGATGATTTGGTTGTTTGGTAATTCGCCAAGATAACTATTATCGTGAAGGATCGCAACAGTCGTTTAGTGCCGGAGCACCTGCGTCTTGAGTATTTTACGGGCGAAGTGGATCCTGCTTTTGATGGTCCCGAGGGGTTCCTGGAGGATATCAGCTATTTCAAAATATTTATATCCTTCGTAATAGAGCAGGAATGGCTGTTTGAAGATCTGAGGAAGATGGTAAACGGCCACGTGTATGTCTTTTATCCGGAGATTGGTATCAGCTTTGTTAGTAGTCGGGCTCTGCTGATAATTAAGGAAAAAATCGCTGACGCTGGGTTCGGCGATCATCCTGTTTTTGGCTTTTTTGCGGTAGTGGTTGATGAAAATATTGCGCATGATGGTAAAGAGCCAGGCGCGGATATTGGTGCCTTCCAGGTATTTTTCCTGGTTGGACAGTGCGCGGAAGAGTGTTTCCTGGTATAGGTCCTTGGCCTGTTCAGCATCTTTGGTAAGGGTAAAAGCAAAGGATTTCAGGAAATCAGCGTTTCCGATAAGCAAGGTGTTAAATTCAACAGATGACATCATGTTTCAGGTTTTGGCTTAACTGAATGAAACGGAACTACACGGCGTCGGACGTTCACGAAATTTTAATAAATTGGTTTACAAGGGTTTAAGGATGTGTATTAGTTAAAATGTGGTCTTCTGAGTGTTCCGGTCTGTTATAAAAAGCGCTGATTTGGATAGTTTAATAAAAACAACAGGTTCTTATCAGCATGACTCTCTGCTATTATTAACGAGAAAAAGTGAAAAACGGATTGAGAATGTTTCAGTTATATTGAAATAAACGAATTGTAAAAATATTTATATTATAAATAACTTAAAATTAATTTAAAGGCGTGCCGGTACCTTAATTTTCCTGATCTTACAGGTACAATCAGTAGATGTTTCAACGCATATCAGATAATGTCTAACGATTTCGAAACAAAACGGTTAGCTAATCTGATTCCTGTCACATTTATATGTTATTTTTAATAGATTTGCAACTTGTTTGGCCATCCCCATGCGGTATGGTCCGTTAAAAGTTGTTTTCCAGAAAGTATTCGAGAAGTTTTTTATCCTATTAATACATGTTCAGAAAATTATTGCTGCTACAGCTTTTCCTGTTTATTGGCTATTGTGTGACTGCACAGAATCCGGTATTATCCAAAGAACAAATCCGGCAGATGAAGGTGGACAATCTGAGTGATGATCAGATTCGTCAGGTGGTGGCGGAAATGAAAAAGAACAATATGTCTCTTTCTGACATTGGAACATACGCACAGCAAAAAGGAATCCCGGATAGTGAAGTCAGCAAGCTGGAGGCAAGAATTCGGCAGCTGGGACTCGATAAAGACCTGGAACAAAGTCAGAAGTCAAAAGACAAAAGCGACAAGGAAAATGAGGATGAGACTGGTAACCGCAGGGTAGAGGGGGATGGAGCAACGGAAGACAGTGTCACAGAAAAAGGAGATAAGCCGGCCACCCGTGAAGAGAAGGAACGCGAAAGGAGACGAAAAAGAATTTTTGGTTCAGAGCTTTTCAATAACAAAAATCTGACTTTTGAGCCCAACCTCAAGATGCCAACCCCTCCCAACTACCGTTTGGCCGCCAACGACGAAATTCTGATAGATGTTTATGGATACTCCGAAGTGCAACATCGTCTGAAAGTAAGCCCTGAAGGCTATATCCGGATTCCCAACCTGGGCCCGGTATATGTGAATGGTCTTACCATGGAGGAAGCTAAAAACCGGATCACCAAACAGTTAGCAACTATTTACAGTGGTATCCCATCGGGGAACACGTCGGTTCAGATTTCTCTGGGCAATATCAGAAGTATCCGGGTATTGCTGATTGGGGAAATAATGAACCCCGGTTCCTATACCGTTCCTTCACTGGCCACAGTGGCCAATGCCTTATATGTGTCGGGCGGTCCCAGCGAAAATGGGTCTTTCCGCAGTATTCAGGTCATCCGTAACGGTTCTGCCATAGCGACATTCGACTTGTATGATTTTCTGACCCGTGGTGATCTTAGTAATAATGTTGTGCTGCAGGACCAGGACATTGTAAAAGTAAATCCTTATAAAACGCGGGTGGAGCTGATCGGGGAGGTGAAACGTCAGGCAATCTTTGAAGCGAAAGACAATGAGACGCTGCAGAATATCCTTGATTATGCCGGTGGTTATACAGATTTGTCTTTCCGTGATGTGATCCGTGCATACAGGGTAAATAATAAAGAGCGGGAGGTGGTTAATATTCCTGCCAGCGAGATTGCGTCTTTTAAACTGAAATCCGGGGACCAGTTTTTTATTGACTCCATCCTGAACCGTTTCAGTAACCGGGTGACTATTGCGGGCGCTGTCTTTCACCCGGGTAATTACGCGCTGGAGGATAATATGACAGTGAAAGACCTGATAAAAAAGGCCGATGGTGTAAAAGAAATAGCGGCTTTGTCAAGAGGCCTGATCCGTCGTTTGCAGGCCGATTATACACCTGCTTATATCAACTTTAACGTGCAGGACGAGCTGACCGGTAAAGCCAACATGCACTTGCAGAAAGAAGACAGTGTAATGATCTATTCCAAGTTTGATCTCCGGCAGGAATACCAGGTGAGAATAGATGGAGAAGTGAATAAGCCCGGCTACTTCAACTACGCTGACAGTATGCACCTCGAAGACCTCATCCTGATGGCCGGAGGGCTGACTGATGCAGCTTCATTGCAGCAAGTGGAGATTTCCCGCAGGAAACGGGGTAATATATATGATCCTAAAGACAGCACCAAGGCTATCGTACAACGTTTCGACATCAATGCCGATCTCAGTAATAATCCTGAAGCAAAGGCATTTGCGCTGCAACCATTTGATGAAATCGTAGTACGGAGAGCACCGGCATATGCCTCACAGGCCAACGTGATGGTCAGCGGAGAGGTGGTATACCCCGGTGACTATACGATCAACAGCCGGTCAGAGCGCATTTCCGACCTGATAAAAAGAACGGGAGGACTTCGCCCGGAGGCATATCCCGAAGGGGCCGTGATGATGCGCAAGACATTTATCAATGAGGGAGATAGCATGCTCCTGGCCAACAAGCTACAGGTGTTTTACAATAAACTGCAGGACAGCGCAGATATTTCACGGGTACAGGCGGCAGTAGACCGGAAGGAACAATTGCTGGGAATTAACCTGGAACATATTATGAAACATCCCGGATCGAAGTATGATCTGTTGCTGGAAGAAGGAGATGTGATCAAGATACCCAAAAAGTTACAGACAGTACAGCTGTTTGGAGAAGTTTACTTCCCCAAAAAGGTACGGTTTGACGGAAAGTATAAATTCAAGGATTATATCCACGGAGCGGGTGGATTTACCTCTCAGGCATTAAAAAGGCGAAGTTATATCGTGTATGCGAACGGCGAAGTGAAGAATACCAAGAAAGTCTTTTTATTTAACTCCTATCCTGCTGTAAGGCCGGGAGCTGAAATATATGTGCCCACCCGTAAGGAGAGAAAAGGTCTGAGTACCGGAGAAGCGGTAGGGCTGGCGAGCGGTGTGGCCTCGGTGGCATTGGTGATCGTAACGTTATTAAGAACAATTCAATAATTCATAAAGGATAAGCTAAATGGATCCGATCAAGCAAGATAGTGGTTTGGAGTCAGAACTGACGCTGAAAGCCCTGATCCTGAAAATTAAAGCGTGGATCTCGTTCCTGTTCAGTAAAAAGTATATTATTCTGATCGTTGGTTTGCTGGGAGGAGGATTGGGTTTAGTTTATGCTTTATACAAGAAACCGGCCTATGTAGCAGAACTGACCTTTGTGGTAGAAGATGGTAAGGGGGGGATGCTCGGTGCATATGCAGGTATCGCAAGCCAGATTGGTATTGATATGCCTTCAGAGACTGGAATGACTGGTGTATTTTCCGGCGATAATGTAATCGAATTTCTGCAGTCCAGGCTGATCGTTGAGAAAGCGCTCATGACGCCAATCAAGGGAGGAGACGGGAAACAGATTACGCTGGCCGACATTTTTATTGATGCCAATGAACTCCGTAAAGCCTGGAAAGGTAAACCAGGACTGGAGAATCTTCATTATCCTCCGGGTTTGCAAAGAGAAAAGTTTAGCCTGAAGCAGGACAGTATCATTAAAGTCCTGTATGATAAAATTACCAAGGATAATCTGGATGTAACAAAGCCAGATAAAAAACTGGGCTTTATTGCCGTGAAATGTTCATCAGCGGATGAGACGTTTTCGAAGTATTTTACCGATAATCTCGTAAAGGAAGCGACCAACTTTTACATCCGGACAAAAACTCAGCGGTCTAAATCAAACGTTGATAAACTACAGATGACTGCTGATTCCATTGAGCATCTGCTTAACAAACAATCCTATGCGATCGCCAGAAGAATGGACATCAATCAGAATCCTGCCAAATCGCTTGCTACTGTCCCCACGGAATTGGGGGTACGGGATAAAATGGTTTTACAGACCATGTTCGGCGAGGTGCTGAGAAATCTTGAAGTAAGCAAAATGGCTATGGCCCGTGAAACTCCTGTTATTCAGATTGTAGACACCCCATCCTTTCCTCTCAAGATCGAAAAACTGGGAAAGGCAAAAGGAATTGTTATCGGTGGAATTCTGGCTGGTTTTTTTATCTGTGTATGGCTAATTATTAGGAAACTGTATAAGAATATAATGGAAAGCTGATGCTAACAAATAAAACTTTTAAAACTATAATACATTAAAGTTATGGAGCAAATGCAGCATAAAATTGCTGTTATAGGTTTGGGTTACGTTGGACTCCCCTTAGCAATTGAATTCGGAAAGAAATATGATGTCTTGGGATTCGATATAAATGAGAAGCGTATTGCAGAGCTTGCGCAAGGTCTGGACCATACCAAAGAAGCCGATCTGAACGGGCTGAATGCCGCAATGCAGCTTAGAAAGGAGAATCCCGCAATGGGACTTTTCTTCTCCAGTAACGTAAAGGACCTTGAAGCGTATAACACATATATTGTAACTGTTCCTACCCCGATTAATCAGTTTAAGACCCCGGACCTGCAACCCCTTATCAAAGCTTCTTCCATGTTGGGAAGCGTGCTCAGGAAAGGAGATATTGTAATTTATGAATCCACGGTATATCCTGGTTGTACGGAAGAGGATTGTGTGCCCATACTGGAGAAGGTGTCAGGTTTGAAATTCAATGAGGAATTTTACTGTGGTTATTCGCCTGAAAGGATCAACCCGGGTGACAAGGTAAATACGCTGACCAAGATCAAGAAAGTTACTTCAGGCTCTACCGAAGAAATTGCTGAGATAGTGGACAACCTCTACAAAAGCATCATAGAAGCAGGTACATTCAAGGCCTCCAGCTTAAAAGTGGCCGAGGCTTCCAAAGCAATTGAAAACGCTCAGCGGGATGTGAATATCAGTTTTGTGAATGAACTCGCATTGATATTCGACAGAATGGGAATCGACACGAACGATGTTATTGAGGCGGCAGGGACCAAATGGAATTTTCTCAAATACAAACCAGGTCTTGTTGGCGGTCACTGTATAGGTGTGGATCCCTACTATCTTGCCCATAAAGCGCAGGCGTTGGGTTATCACCCGCAGGTGATCCTATCCGGCAGACGGGTGAACGATAACATGGGCATGTTCGTTGCCAATAAGGTGGTTAAGTTAATGATCAAGAAGGGACATAAAGTGGATGGTGCCAATGCACTGATATTGGGTATCACTTTCAAGGAGAACTGTCCCGATACCCGTAACTCCCGTGTGATTGATATCTTTGAAGAACTCAGACAGTTCGGTATGAACGTGGATGTCTTTGACCCGCATGCAGATAAAGATCATGTAGAGGACGAATATGGCATCAGACTGATAGATCGTATTCAGAAACAATATGATGCTGTGGTGTTGGCAGTATCCCACAGCGAGTTCCAGGAGTTGGATTATAAAGCGTTGAAGAACGGTCACAACACTATTATTTTTGATACCAAAGCATTTCTGAATCGTAATCTCGTAGACGGACGTTTATAATTATATGGAAAATATTCAAATGGTTGACCTGAAAGGTCAGTATAAAAAAATCAAAGCGGAGATCGATGCAGCTGTTCTCGATTGCATAGAAAGTACCGCATTCATCAACGGGCCAGCTGTTAAAATATTCGCTACTTCCCTGGCACAACATCTGGATGCCGCCCGGGTTATCCCGTGTGCCAACGGCACTGATGCGTTGCAGATAGCGATGATGGCCCTGGGCCTTGAGCGCGGCGATGAGATTATTGTTCCAGCTTTCACCTATATTGCCACTGCTGAGGTGATTGGTCTTCTCGGCCTTGTTCCGGTAATGGTAGACGTTGACCCTCGCACATTCAACATTACGGCAGAACATATCAGGAAAGCCATTACGCCGAAAACGAAGGCTGTCGTTCCGGTACACCTATTCGGCCAGAGTGCCGACATGGAATCCATAATGAAACTGGCGGCTGAGCATAATCTCTATGTAATCGAGGATACTGCGCAGGCCATCGGCGCTGAATATACCTTCAGTGACGGCCGCAAACAGAAGGTAGGTACAATTGGTCATATTGGCTGTACTTCCTTCTTTCCTTCTAAAAACCTTGGTTGTTACGGGGACGGTGGCGCGATCATGACAAACGACGCGCAACTGGGAGAGAAAATTCAGATCATTGCCAACCATGGACAGATTAAAAAATATGTTCACAAATATATCGGCGTAAACTCCCGTCTGGACACGCTGCAGGCTGCTATTTTGGGTGTGAAGCTGAAGTATCTGAACGATTATTCAGCAGCACGTCGAAAAGCCGCTGATTACTACGATCAGCAGCTGAACGGTATTGAAGGAATCACAGTGCCTGTACGCGCTTCAAACTCTACGCACGTTTTTCACCAATATACCCTTAAAGTTGCCGGGAATCGTGATGAGCTGAAAACGTTTCTGGAGTCAAAAGGAATTCCGGCAATGATTTACTATCCTATTCCGCTTAATGAGCAGGAGGCATTTCAAGGACTGGGGAGAGTAGAAGGTTCCCTGGACGTAACCATAAATCTATGCCAAACGGTACTGTCGCTTCCTATTCATACAGAAATGGATACTGCACAACAGGATTACATTATTGGCGGCATTAAGGAATTCTTTAAATAATATAATTGCGATATGGATTTTTTTGTACACGAAACGGCAATAGTAGATGATGGGTCTACAATAGGTACTGGTACCAAAATCTGGCACTTTTCCCATATCATGCCCAACTGTAAGATAGGACAGAACTGCAATATCGGCCAAAACGTAGTGATATCCCCGGAAGTTGTGCTCGGTAATAATGTTAAGATACAGAATAATGTTTCCATTTATACCGGTGTGACGTGTGGTGATGATGTATTTCTGGGCCCTTCCTGCGTTTTTACGAATGTCGTTAATCCGCGCAGCGCTGTCAACAGAAGGGGGCAATATGCTAAAACACATGTAGGCACAGGGGCATCGATAGGAGCGAACGCGACTATTGTTTGCGGACATGATATTGGTCAGTTTGCCTTTATTGGAGCCGGAGCTGTTGTTACAAAAAATATTCCTAACTATGCCCTGGTAGTGGGTAATCCGGCCAGGCAAACAGGATGGATGAGCGAATATGGACACAAACTTGTGTTCAACAGTGAAAATATTGCCGTTTGCCCCGAAAGTGGCCAGGAATATAAATTAGATAATAACACAGTAAAAAGAATTAAATAATGGTAGCCAAAGACGAGAAAATAAAATTTGCAGTTATAGGCTGCGGCCATATCGGTAAACGTCACGCAGAAATGATTCAGCGAAATGAAGAATCCGAACTGGTGGCCATCATTGATGTTAAGCCCAAAGAAAAACTTGGAGCAGATCAATTTAGTGTACCTTTCTTCAACTCCCTGGAAGATTTTTTGCAATCAGACATTAATGCTGATGTCATCAACATCGCTACACCCAATGGTTTTCATGCTGAACAGGCACTGGCGGCGTTGTCGGCCAGAAAACACGTAGTAATTGAAAAGCCGGTTGCCCTGAAAAAGCTGGATGCAGAAAAAGTAATTTTTAAGGCGCTGCATGTACATAAACACGTTTTTGCCGTGATGCAGAACCGGTACTCTCCGCCGGCTGTATGGATCAAAGACATGGTAGATTCCGGAACATTGGGTAAGATCTATATGGTCCAACTCAACTGCTATTGGAACCGGGACGAGCGTTATTATAAACCAGATAGCTGGCATGGCAAAAAAGATCTCGACGGCGGTACCCTGTTCACACAGTTTTCTCATTTTATTGATATCATGTACTGGCTCTTTGGCGACATCGAGAACGTGAAAGCAAGATTGGCTACCCACAACCACAGCCACCTGACAGAGTTTGAGGATTCCGGCTTTGTAAGTTTCGATTTTGTTAATGGTGGTATGGGCTCGCTTAATTATTCCACTTCTGTGTGGAACCAGAACCTTGAGAGCTCCATGACCATTATTGCCGAAAACGGATCGGTGAAGATTGGCGGACAATATATGAATGAAGTGGAATATTGTCACGTTAAAGACTATACCATGCCTGAACTGGCGCCTACCAATCCGGGTAATGACTATGGAGCATATAAGGGGTCTGCGCAGAACCATCATTATGTTATAGAAAACGTGGTAGATGTACTGAAAGGAAGATCGGCCATTACAACAAATGCGCTTGAAGGATTGAAGGTAGTGGATATTATAGAGCAGATTTACGCGAGTACGTTGTAAAAGGAATGATATTGTGAGTTTACAACAGAAAACGATTTCAGGTGTTCTATGGACTTTCAGCCAGCAATTTAGTGTTCAGGCAATAAACTTTCTGGTCCAGATCATTCTGGCGAGAATGCTGATGCCTTCAGAATTTGGATTGATAGCAATGCTGACAGTATTTGTAGGGATTGGTAATTCACTGATGGACAGTGGACTTACCACATCCCTCATTAGGACAGAGGCGCCAGACCAACGGGACTATTCCACCGTTTTTTTCATTAATCTGTTAGGCAGCCTTGTAGTTTATCTGGCGTTATTTGCCCTGGCGCCACTGATAGCCGTTTTTTATAAACAGGAAATTCTCACGAACATTATTAGGGTCTACACCGTTTCGATTGTCATCAAGGCGTTTGTCGGTGTGCAGACGGCAAGGCTTACAAAGGCAATGAACTTTAAGATCCAGATGTTTATGCAAATTCCTTCTGTTATTGCAGGAGGAATAACCGGAGTTGTGCTTGCATATAAAGGGTTTGGTGTCTGGAGCCTGGTTTGGATGGAAATCGTTCAGTCGTTCCTGTTTACCCTGCAGCACTGGTTCCGCACCGGCTGGTATCCTTCCTTTATCATCGATAAAGCCAGGTTGAAGCATCATTTTTTATTTGGATATAAGCTGACATTGTCCGGGATACTGAACACGGTATTCACGAACATTTATAATCTTGTCATAGGGAAATTTTTTTCAGCGACGCAGTTGGGATATTACAACAGGGCTGATTCCATGCGTATGTTGCCGGTGCAGAATATTGCTACTGCATTGAATAAGGTTACCTATCCCACATTTGCGGCCATTCAGAACGATAATGAAAAACTGAAGGTAGCTTATAGAAAACTGATGCAGCAGGTAGTATTCTGGATAACACCCCTAATGATTATCCTGATGATTGCTGCTGAACCATTATTGAGATTTTTGTTAACAGACAAGTGGCTGCCGGCGGTTCCTTATTTCCAGATTTTGTGTGTGTCGGCCATTCTGTATCCTTTGCAGGTATATAACCTGAATATTCTCAATGTTAAGGGGAGAAGCGATTTGTTCCTTAAACTTGAAGTGATAAAGAAGGTAGTAGTCGGTGTGGGAATAGGCTGCAGCCTGCCATTCGGCATCTATGGGTTACTTTACTTCCAGATCCTGCTGTCTGTCATATCATTCTATATCAACACGCTTTACAGCGGCAAACTAATTAATTATCCTATTAAAGAGCAATTGAAGGATATATTGCCTATATTTATTCTGGCTGCTTTAACGGGAATTGCGGTTTTTTTGATGATCCACCTGCTGAACCGACATCTGAATCCTGGGCATTTGGTTAACATTGTGACTACCGGAGTAGTTTACCTGCTGATATATCTGGGAATAGGATTCTATACAAAAATGCAAGCCATTACAGACATTAAGCAAATAATTTTTAAGAAGAGATGATTCCTGTTACTAAACCATTTCTGCCCTCCCAGGAGGAATATCAACGACATCTGAATGCAATCTGGAACCGGCAATGGCTGACCAATAACGGCCCATTGGTAAATGAATTGGAAACAAGGCTGAAAGAATATCTGGACACCTCCAACGTTCTTTTCCTGGCAAATGGCACCCTTGCCTTGCAGATAGCTGTCAAAGTCTTCGATCTGAAAGGGGAGGTTATTACTACGCCATTTTCCTATGTAGCCACAACTTCGGCAATTGTATGGGAAAACTGCCGGCCAGTGTTTGTTGACATTGACGCTGAAACCTTTAATATTGATCCGTCGAAGATTGAAGAAGCCATCACAGAAGATACTACCGCTATCCTCGCTACACATGTATTCGGAAATGCCTGTGATATAGACGCTATAAAAACAATAGCAGATAAACACAACCTGCATGTTATCTACGACGCAGCCCACTGCTTCGGGACCAAGTATAAAAATAAAACTGTATTCGAGTATGGTGATGTCAGTACGGCCAGTTTTCATGCCACCAAGCTGTTTCATACCATAGAAGGGGGTGCGGTATTTTGCCAGGATAACGAATTGGCAGATAAAATGGGGTTGCTGCGGAATTTCGGCCACACTTCACCGGTTACTTTTGGTAGTGTCGGGATCAATGCAAAAAACTCTGAGTTCCATGCTGCAATGGGACTTTGTTGTCTGGATCATATTGATGATATTCTGGTGACGAGGAAGACACAATGGCAACGCTATGAGAGCTTATTACGGGCTGAGAAGCGGATACAATTGCTGAAAATTACTCCGGGATGTGAATTTAACTACGCTTATTTCCCTATTGTATTACAAGATGAGGCACAGTTAAACAAAGTAACTGCCGCCCTGAATCTTCAGTATGTACAGCCAAGAAGATATTTTTATCCGTCGCTGAATAATCTCTCTTACGTTAAACAACAGCCCTGTCCGGTATCTGAATCGATTTCTGAACGGGTGATCTGTTTGCCATTATACCATAGCCTCCGGAAGGAAGATCAGGATATGATTACCCGTGTAATCATTAAAAACCTTTAATGCTGCTGAGAAGAAAAAGGGAACCAGACTATGAAATCAACTGACGGTGAATGCCACAGAACAAAATATGTATGAAATATCTTCACCTAATTGATGATACTGTTTTTACCAATTTTGCAATCAACTTGTTTGAGCAATGCAATAAGGGAAATAACATGTTTTTGATTAGCACTGTTGACCCGCAAGCAACTCTCAGGCACACCGAAGCCCGCCATGAAGTGAAAGTGCTCAAAAGACGGACTAAGCAGTATATCTCTTTTATCAGGCAATATCCCTTTGACGTGCTGGTAGTTCATGCCATGTGCCGTGACAAGCGCTGGGCGGTGAACAGATTGGTTAAAGGCAACCGCAGGATCATATGGCTGTCGTGGGGGACCGATATCTATAATACTTCTTTTTACAAAAAGCCGTTATATCAGTATTATACCAACCAGATTGTCGGACAACAAAGAAGTGGTGTGACAGCGGGTATTAAGTCGCTTCTGAGCAGGCTGTACTATTTTTCATATACCGGTATGTTTCCGGATGCAGCTTATAAAAAAGCCGTTGCCCAGGTGGATTATTGTGCCACTGTAATTCCGGATGAGTTTGAAATTCTCAACTCGTTCCCATTTTTCTCTGCGAAACAGGTTCTTTTTTCATATGAGTCTATCGAAAATATGTTTAAAGACAAGATTGGAGAGGATGATTATGTAATGGGGAATGACATTCTGGTGGGGAACTCTGCAGGGCCTGAATCCAATCACCTTGATGTGCTCAATGCCATTTCGGAAATGGAATTGGGGGAAAAGCAGAAGGTCGTGGTCCCCTTAAATTATGCAGGTACGCCAGCTTACAAGGCAGTGGTTTTAAAGCAAGGAGAGGATCTGCTGGGAGAAAATTTCTTCCCTTTACTGGACTTTTATCCTTCAGCGGCATATGTTACATTGTTAAAACAATGTAGCGTCGCCGTAATGAACCATAACCGGCAACAGGCAGTTGGGAATCTGATCGCACTTTTATGGTTAGGTTGCAGAATCTTCATGTCTGAGGAAAGCATTGTATACAGTTATCTGAAGCGAAAAGGATTTAAGATCTATAGTTTTCAGCAGGAATTTAACGGTAAGAGCATCGGCACTGCGCTTACGAGGGAAGAACGGGAACATAACAGGGAATTACTGATTGCCGAATATAGCCATCAGGCTGTATTGACGAAAGTGAAGATGTTGATTGCAGAAGTTGAGCAGGGTGTGCCGAAGTATTTACAGGAAACCTAAAAGTAAGTGAATGAAACCTGTACAGGGTAAATTGATAGAGGTCTTCTTTTTGCTGATTGTTATTATCTGCTACATACTGTCATGCACCTTTAATGACGACCCCTTTGTGTATGTAAAGCTTTGGTCAATGCTTACACTGGGGGTTATTTATACCTATCTCCGTTTTCAGAAGCGGCTTATCATTTTTGCGCCGCTTAATTTATTTTGTATATACTATACAACTGTTGTTTTTGTTAATTTTTATTATCTGAACACAGAGTGTGATTTTACGCCATATCTCCAGAAGACTTCATTGCATAATAATTATATACACCTGTTTAACTGGAGTTCATTTTACTACTTCGCCGGCCTGATTTCTATTATCGCCGGGTACAGTATATTAAAGCCTCTAGCCTTCAGACCAATGACATTTGACAGTGAGGCTTCCATGAGCTCCTATGTGCTGATGATTGTTGCGTTGGCAATGATGGGATTAGGTGCGCTGAACTTTTTTTACAACGTGGTTAAATTCGCCGGTGGTAATCCTGTTGCATATTTATCGCAGGTGGCACTTAGAAAGTACCAGTTTGAAGATGGAGGAACTACTATCGGGTATATTATGTATTACATGGGCACTTACCTGCTCTCCTTTCAATATCTCCGGAAAAACAAAAAGCCCGACCTGTTCTTCATCCTCTGTATCTTTGGTGGAGTGGTGCTCTGGGCATCCAATGGGAGGATCGCCTCTACCGTGTTTTACCTTGTAACTGTAATCATCCTGTTTTATTATAAGGGGTTGTTATCGCTTCCCCGGTTCAACAACCGGAAATACCTCATGTTTACGGTACTGATACCCGTTTTTGGCATCTTTTTTTATTTTTTCCGGTTGCTCAGTAGTATGAGTGACAGTGGAATGGCGCTCAATGCCGATACTTTTAGTCTGTTAGGTGACTTTCTAAACAGTATGAGTTTTTATATCATCGATAAAGGGAATATGCCCAATACAGTAATATTTATTAAAGTGCTGGATGCCTGGAAAATTGATCATGGCTTTATGTACGGAGAGTCCCTTGTTTCATGGGTCATGAATATTTTGCCAAGTAAAATAAGACCTGAAGATTATCAGCCAAGTGCAATTATTAAGCAATTATGGTATTCTCATGCGGAAGGTGGGCACCTCCCGCCTACTGGTGTTGCAGAAATGTATATCAATTTTGGCCCTTTTGGCCCGTTTATGGGAATGTTTTTCCTTGGGCTGATGATTAAGTTGTTTTATAACGCAGTCATCAAATCTGCAAGTTTTTGGAGTTTCCTGATACTTGCCCAGATTTCCGTTACATTTATTATGCTGTATCCTAAAGGTGAATTTGATAATCTGAATCTTATATATGTGTTTTTTTCATATTTTCCGATGATATTGGTTAAATTATTCACAAGCATGTTTAAAGTGCCATTGGAACCTAATCGCAAGGTGATCATATAGTCCGGAGAATGCAACAACCTGAGGTACGCAGGCACTACCCGACGGTTATTGTTAACAATAAAAAAATAGTGTTATGGCATCAAGAATTTATTGCTTTATAGCGGTCGTTCTTTTTTGCTGGCTTGGCGCCAATGCTCAGTCTGCCGCAATAGATAATCTGAAATACCTGCAGAAGTATTATGCACAAGGATTCACCAAGGTCCCGGCCTCATCGGCCCGATACCGCGTTAACACGCGGGATGAACTGGTGAGCGCTCTGAAGAAAGCCGGGAATGGGGATGTTGTGTATGTTAATGATAAGGCTGTCATTGATCTGTCGGGGTTGACCTATCTTAATCTGAACGCAGGAGTAACGCTAGCCAGTGGCAGGAGAACGCGCGGATCGCGGGGAGCGTTACTGTATACGGATAGCCTGAATACTTTTCCCTTATTTTATGTAGCTGGCGATAATGTGAGAATAACCGGCCTGAGAATTCAGGGCCCGGACTCTGCCCGGAACGTAGCGGCAATGAAGAAACTTATATCAAGCAAGCAGTACTATACTGTTGCCCCGGCAAACGGCATACAATGCAAATTCGACCGGCTGACGGTGGATAATTGTGAACTGTATGGCTGGTCACATTCCGCTATTTTTCTTCGTACCGGAGCGTCCAACGCCAGTATCCATAACAATTATATTCACCAGAACCAGCGACAGGGACTGGGATATGGCATCTGCCTTGACCAGGCCAACGCCAATATCTATAATAACGTTTTTGAGTTGAATAACCATTCCGTGGCAGGAACAGGCAAACCCGGCACCTCTTATGCTGCCTACCGGAACATCGTCCTGAAGTCATATGCGGACTCTCCCATATTTGACATGCATGGTGGTAAGGATAGAGGGGACAACACAGATATCGCCGGTGATTCCGTTGTGCTGTATGATAATATAATATACTCAAAAAGTATAATATTTGGTGTCAGGGGTACTCCGAAGTATTATTATTCAATCTATAATAATACCTTCGTAAATGGCACTAATAATGCTCAGAGCCTGGAAACGCTCAAAACACGTTCTTTTATGAAAGTTACCGACAACAAGAATGTCCGGTTCTGACAGACATCAAATTAAAAAATAACTTATAACATAAAAATACAGATTGCTTAGTTATATATGGAAGTTGTGTGTCATATGACCAGCGCCCACACAAGGTACGATATACGTATTTTCATTAAAGAATGTATCAGCCTGACAAAATGGTACAAGGTATATCAGATCGTAGCGGACGGCAAGGAAGATGAAGTTAAAGACGGAGTTCATATTCTCAATGTTGGAAAGTCGGGCAGCAGACTAACCCGTATGTTCTTCACCCCCTTTCGTATCCTTAGGAAGGCGTTGCGGGTAAAGGCGGATGTGTATCATTTTCATGACCCTGAACTGATGCCGATCGGGTTTATACTCCGGATGATGGGGAAGCGTGTGGTCTATGATATTCATGAGGATTTTCCCAAGGACTTGTTGGAAAAGCCATACCTCAACAGCAGGTTTTTAAAGAAGTTGCTTTCCCGGACAGTTAAATTTATAGAGAAGCTGGGCGATAGATATTTTTCAGGGATTGTAACGGTAACTCCAGACATCAGTGCACGTTTCAATAACCCATGGAAGGTAATACTCAAAAACTATCCTATTCTCGAACAGATAACAAAGGCGGTGCCGATGGCAGATAAACCAAAAAACGGAAAGGTGAGGCTGATTTATGCCGGCGGACTGACGAAGATAAGAGGTATTAAAGAACTGGTTGACTCTCTGCAGTTCAATAATAATGTGGAACTATGGTTGCTGGGTGTTTGGGAAAGTGAGTCCTTTATGAAGGAATGCATGGCTTCTCCAGGTTGGAGCATGGTGGATTATATGGGTAACAAACGGATTGCGGAAGTATATGGCTTAATGAAATCCGCTGATATTGGTATGACGACCCTGCATCCGACACAGGGCTATATCAAGAGCATTCCCATTAAATCATATGAATATATTGCCTGTGGCCTCCCGGTAATCATGTCTGATTTCGCGTTTTGGAGAGAAATTTACAGAGACGCCGCCATTTATGTGGATCCATTGAACCCACAGGATATTGCTGCAGCTGTCAGAAAATTGGAGGACGAACAATACAGGGAATACCTGATTAAAACAGGTGGCAGTATAATGAATTATGATATGTTTTGGGAAGCAGAAGAGGTCAAATTACATGCATTGTACAACGATCTGATAGTAAATAAATAGTAAATTTGAAATAACTGTCCATTATTGGCAGCTAAATGTAAACCTTTATGTACGGATCTAGCATTGCAATTGTTATCGCTGCCAAGAATGAGGAAAAATATATAGAAAAGTGCATCACTTCCATTACCGAACAAAATTATCCGCAGGAATTAGTAAAAATAATAGTTTGTGATGGAAAAAGTACAGACCGGACTCCCGACATCGTAAAGGCGATATCAGGCGTGTCGCCCAACGTTGAATTGCTGATAAATGAAAGGGAAGCGGCTCCGTTTGCTTTTAATCTTGGTATCAGGCACAGCAATACTAATTACCTCATGATATTGGGAGCCCATGCAGAACTAAAGCCCAACTATCTTACAGACGCTATCAGTTTCCTGGAGGCTCATCCGGAAATTTCCTGTTTAGGTGGAATTCTTGACAACGTATATGAAAACGAGGCATCGAAGGCAATTGGTACGGCGATGTCACTGCCATTCGGTGTAGGAAATGCTCACTTTCGTACCGGCGCACAGGAAGGGTTTGTTGACACGGTGGCATTTGGCATCTACAAGCGCGAAATTTTTGAAGCGATAGGCGTTTTTGACGAGGAATTGATCCGAAACCAGGATGATGAGTTTAATTACAGGCTCACTAAATGGGGCGGCAAAATATACCTGCTGCCAGCTTTACAATCCCGGTATTTCGTGCGTGCGTCCTTCAAAAAACTCTTCCGTCAGTATTATCAATATGGCTACTGGAAAGTATTTGTAAATAAGAAACATAAAATAGTAACATCCGTCAGACAGCTATTCCCGCCGATGTTTGTATTATTTCTTGTTTCTCTGCCCGTTATGTTATTGTTAGGCACCTGGTTCCTGTACTTCTATTTGGCAATTTTATGTCTATATTTGTTAATTGCCTCCTGGTTTGCTGCCAAGTCAGCCAATTCCTTCAAAAATTTCAGTAATATTTTTCTGTCCTTTTTATGCTTGCATGTAGGATATGGAGCTGGTTATCTTGTTGGATTGTATGATGTCCTCTTGCTCGGTAAGTCCCCGGTACAGAATGCAAAAATGAAAACCTTAACGCGATAAACCATATGATATGCATCGAAACCTGAATCATTATTTCGAATGGGATGTGGACAGCTGGAGCAGAGCAATGAAACTTTGGGAAAGAGGACTGAATCTTGCCGGAGATCCTAAAAATGCTCTGGAGATAGGTGGGAGAAGGGGCGGACTTTCTTTTTTTCTTGCCAAGGAACATGAAATGGACGTGGTCTGTTCTGACCTTAATAATCCCTGTAATTATGCACGTCCGCTGCATGAAACGTTTCAGGTAGCAGATAAAATATCTTATGCAGCGGTTGACTGCACGAAAATTCCGTATGATGACGATACTTTCGATGTTGTAGTGTTTAAGTCGGTGATAGGAGCTTTGGGTGATTTAGAAAAGCAAAAACTTGCCATTAACGAAATGTACAGAGTCCTTAAAACCGGCGGAGTATTGTTGTTTGCTGAAAACCTGCAGGCAACCAAAATTCATATGCTGCTTAGAAAAAAGCTGGTAAGGTGGAGTAGTTACTGGCGCTACCTGCACATAAAAGACACCTCCTCCTTTTTAAGCCCGTTTCGTGTGAAAGAACATCGGTCCACCGGATTCATAGCCATCTTTTTACCTGACGGCATACTGCGGAAAGTGGCGGCTTTTACAGATAAAATACTTTGCCCGATACTGCCATCCAGTTTTCACTATATCGTTTATGGCTACGGTATAAAATAAATAAGAATTCTAAAATAATTTGATAGATGAATATTCCATATTCCCTTCCGCTGATTGATCAGGATGTAATTCAGGAAGTCAATGATACACTTATTAATACAGGGTGGTTGACCTCTGGTCCTAAAGTAAAGCAACTGGAAGAGGAACTCAAAAAGCTTACAGGAGCTCCCGCCTGTATCTGTGTGAACTCCTGGGTTTCAGGCGCCATGTTGATACTCAGGTGGTTTGGCGTAGGCCCTGGCGACGAAGTAATTATTCCCTCCTATACTTATTCTGCAACGGCGCTGGCCATCATGAACATCGGCGCTACGCCGGTGATGGTCGACGTGAAAGAAGACTTTACGATTGATGAGCATAAAATTGCCGCTACGGTAACGCCTTCCACAAAAGCGATCATTCCTGTTGATCTCGGAGGGTGGCCGTGTAACTATGATGAAATATTTGCTGTTGTAAACAGCGAGGCGGTGAAGGCCAGGTTTCAGGCTAAAACCGAACGCCAGCAGAAAATGGGGCGGTTACTGGTACTGGCTGATGCCGCACATAGTATCGGTGCCGTATACAAAGGCCGCCCGGCCGCACTGGCAGCTGATGTGGCTATATTTTCCTTCCACTCGGTTAAGAACATCACCACTGGTGAAGGCGGTGGCATTTGCCTCAACTTTCCTGCACTCTTTAACAATGCAGAAGAATACCAGTTCCTGAAATATTTCGCACTAAATGGACAAACAAAAAGCGCCTTTGAAAAAAATCAGATCGGCGGATGGAGATATGATATTGTTGACCAGGGTATGAAGGTAAACATGCCTGATATCTGCGCGGCCATCGGCTTGTCGCAAATACGCCGCTACCAGGGCGCCCTGTTGCCTGAGCGCAGATTGATCTATGATCAATACAACCGTAAATTTTCAGACCATGGCTGGGCATTGCTGCCACCCTATGACAACAACGAAAAGACATCTTCCTACCACCTGTATCTTCTCCGTATAAAGGATATTACTGAAGAACAACGGGACCAGATCATCCAGTACGTTTCTGAAAGAGGGGTGGGGGTGAATGTACACTACATTCCGATGCCTATGCTCACCTTATTCAGGCAGCGCGGGTACAAGATCAGCGATTATCCTGTTACCTACAGGATGTATGCCAACGAAATTTCGCTTCCGCTGTATAATGGCATGACTGAAGAACAGGTGTCCTTTGTTGTTGAGACCATTGCAGCGGCATATAAAAACATCATTAAGTAAAATAAATCTTGTGGATAGGATAATTAATTTATCAGCTTTTATTGGCAGAATTTTACACCGTAATTCCAGTATTCTGACGGATGATATTATTCAGAATAAGCAAAAACTTGCAAAGGAAATAGACGGTAAAAATATCATGGTGATCGGTGGTGCAGGTACCATTGGGGGGTCGTTTATTAAAGCGCTTCTCAGGAATGGCACTCCTGCGCAACTAGTGGTGGTAGATATCAACGAAAACGGCCTTACTGAAATTATCCGTGATATCAGAAGCAGCAGCGATCTTAATATTCCTCCAAACATCCTTACCTACCCTGTAAACTTCTCCGATCCTGTGTTTGAGAAGATACTGCGACGATATGGACGTTTTGATGTGGTGGCTAACTTTGCCGCCCACAAACATGTAAGAAGTGAGAAAGATGAGCTGTCTATTGAAGCCATGGTCCACAATAACGTGCTGAAAGCGCGCGACCTGCTGGACAAACTGCTGAAAGAACCTCCCGCACACTTTTTCTGCGTTTCCACTGATAAAGCTGCCAATCCGGTAAACATTATGGGGGCCAGTAAAAAGCTGATGGAAGATGTGATCATGGCCTATTCGGAGAAAATAAAAATTACCACGGCGAGATTTGCCAATGTGGCCTTCTCTAACGGAAGCCTTCCGTTTGGATTCATGGAGAGACTGCAAAAACGCCAGCCATTTTCTGCACCCAAAGACGTTCGCAGATTTTTTGTTTCCCCGGAGGAGTCCGGCGAAATCTGCATGATAGCGTGTCTGCTGGGCGCATCGGGTGATATTTTCTTCCCTAAGCTGGACGAGGTAAATGACATGTATACATTTACCTATGTGGCAGATGAGTTACTGAAGGAGCTTGGACTGAAGCCTGTTTATTGCCAGTCGGAAGAGGAAGCAAGGCAGATGGCCAGTAAATTAAATGCCAACTCATCGGAATATCCTGTTTATTACTTTGCTTCAGATACTTCAGGAGAAAAGCCTTATGAGGAATTCTACACAAGCAGCGAAGTGATTAACCTGGATGCTTTCGGGAAACTGGGAATTATCAAAGAAACGCCCCGTAAATCATTGGCGGAACTGGATGGCGTTATTCAGCGCCTGGAAGCGGTTTTTCAGACGCAAACCACGAAAGCTGAAATTGTCCATGTACTGAAAGATTACCTTCCCGACTTCCAGCATATTGAAACCGGAAAATCTTTGGACCAGAAAATGTAGTTATTATGTATCGAATCGTTAAGAGAATAATTGATTTTTTGGCTGCTCTGACGCTGTTAATCCTGCTGGCGCCCATATTGTTGCCAATTGTAATTATCCTCTGCTTTACCGGGGAACGGGAGGTGTTTTACTTTCAAAAAAGGATTGGATATAAACAATCAACTTTTGATATCTGGAAGTTTGCTACCATGCTGAAGAACAGCCCTAATATGGGTACGGGCTCCCTGACGCTGAGAAATGACCCCAGGGTAACCAGGATAGGCAAGTTCCTCCGGATCACCAAACTGAATGAGTTACCGCAGATTGTTAATGTGCTGATTGGTAACATGTCACTTGTAGGGCCGCGTCCGCAAATGAAGGTCGATTTTGATGTTTATCCGGAACATGTCAGGGAAAAAATTTATGATGTACCACCTGGTATTACTGGTATCGGGTCTGTTATTTTCAGGGATGAGGAGAAACTTCTCTCTGAAACAACATTGCCTCCCAAGGAATACTATGCAAAGGTGATCGCACCCTACAAAGGAGAACTGGAACTCTGGTATCAACGCAATTTTTCGTTCGGAACTGATATTAAGATCATATATCTGACGGTTTTGGTGATTTTCTCCCCGGAGACCGATATGCCCTATAGAATTTTTAAGGATTTACCCAAGAGGAATTTTTAAAACCGAAAAATTCCTTCATTAAAGGGAATAGTTAATTTTGCCTGCAAATATCTAATTATATGAAGAAAGCCATTATTACCGGTATAACGGGGCAGGACGGCGCCTATCTGGCACAGCTCCTGCTTGACAAAGGCTACGAGGTTCATGGTATTAAAAGAAGAAGTTCCCTGTTTAATACAGGCCGTATTGATAATTTGTACCAGGACCCGCACGAAAAAAATGTGAGGTTCAAATTACATTACGGAGACTTAACAGACTCAACAAATCTTATAAGGATAATCCAGGAAGTTCAGCCTGACGAAATTTATAACCTGGGGGCCATGAGCCACGTACAGGTAAGTTTTGAAACACCTGAATATACAGCCAATGCAGATGGCATAGGCATGTTGCGCATACTCGAAGCTCTCCGTTTGTTGGGATTGGTGCAGAAGACAAAAGTTTATCAGGCCTCTACTTCTGAGTTGTACGGGATGGTGCAGGAAGTGCCGCAATCTGAGAAAACACCGTTTTACCCAAGGTCCCCCTATGCCGTAGCTAAAATGTACGCATACTGGATCGCGGTGAATTACCGGGAAGCCTACAATATGTTTGCCTGCAATGGCATTCTTTTTAACCATGAAAGTCCTTTACGCGGGGAAACCTTCGTTACCCGGAAAGTAACAAGGGCAGTGGCAAAAATGCACCTGGGCATGCAGGATAAACTTTACATGGGAAACCTCGACGCGAAAAGGGACTGGGGGCATGCAAAAGATTATGTGAAGGCCATGTGGCTGATGCTCCAGCAGGAGAAGCCGGAAGATTACGTTATAGCGACCGGCGTTACCACTTCTATCCGTGATTTCATTATTATGGCTTTTAAAGAAGTAGGCGTTGAACTGGAATTCAAAGGGTCGGGCGTGGATGAAAAAGGATATGTAAAAAGCGTGACTGCTGATAATGCCGCGTTGAAGCCGGGCCAGGAAGTTATCGCGGTGGACCCGCGTTATTTCAGACCTACAGAAGTAGACCTGTTGATTGGAGATGCTACGAAAGCCTGGACCAACCTTGGCTGGAAGCCTGAGCACACGTTGGCTGATTTGGTGAAGGAAATGGTTGCTGCCGATCTGGACCTGTTCAGAAGGGAAAAACTGCTGAAAGATGCAGGCTATACCATCTTAAGCCAATTTGAATAAAAATAGTCATGAAAACTACCGATAAAATATATGTTGCCGGCCACAATGGAATGGTTGGTTCTGCAATAGTCCGCCGCCTCAGGGAGGCCGGATTTGCCAATATCGTTACCAGGAGCAGCGCCGAATTAAACCTGACTAGGCAGGCGGAGGTGGAGCAGTTCTTTAGTGAAGAAAAGCCCGACTATGTGTTCCTGGCAGCCGCGAAGGTCGGTGGCATATTGGCGAATAATACTTTCCGGGGACAGTTTATTTACGAAAACCTGATGATACAGAACAACGTGATCCATCAGGCGCACGTCAGTAATGTAAAAAAGCTGATGTTTCTGGGCTCTTCCTGCATTTATCCTAAAATGGCCCCTCAACCGCTTAAAGAGGAGTATTTACTCACCGGATTGCTGGAACCTACGAATGAACCCTACGCAATAGCTAAGATAGCAGGGATAAAGCTCTGCGATTCTTACCGTTCACAATATGGGTCTAATTTTATCTCGGTGATGCCGACGAATTTATATGGCCCCAACGACAATTACAATATTCAAAACTCCCATGTGCTTCCGGCGCTTATACATAAAATTCATCTTGCCAAAACCCAGCAAGATCCCGCGGTTGTTGTTTGGGGAACAGGCACACCGAAGCGGGAGTTCTTATATGTAGATGATATGGCAGATGCCTGCGTTTTCCTCATGCAGGGCTACGATGAGCCAGGGCTTATCAATATTGGCACCGGAGAAGATATCAGCATTGCCGAGCTGGCTATGCTGGTCCGTGAAATCATCGGATATGAAGGCCGCGTTGAATGGGATACTTCAAAGCCTGATGGTACTCCCCGGAAACTGATGGATGTTTCAAAACTGAATAGCCTTGGGTGGAAAGCCAAAATAGGTCTGAAAGAGGGTATTCAGAAAGCCTACCGGGATTTTCTTCAGGGTAAACATATCAGGGCCTGATATTTGACCGTTATACGGTCAATACTTCTGTCCGGACCTTTATAAGAAATTTGTTGGAGGCCGGATAGGTGAAATGATCCGTCTTGCCAGGAATAGTAGATCCTTATTTGTTTAACGCTAAAAAATAATAATTGAAACAGTTACTTTATCGGCTGCCGAAACCTTTTCAATTGACGTTGCTGGCTGTGCTGCTTGCTGTTGGTGCTCATGCACAGGAAAAACTACCTGTCATTGCACCCTATAATTATTTGAATCTCCGGGAAGCATATATGGACAGTCTGAACGTCCATACTGCTGTTCGCCCATTGCTCCACGAAGATACCAGCGCAATGTACACACGGCCAGATACCACCAAACGTAGTTGGATTTATAGGAAACTGTTCCGTGAACATCTGTTCGAATTCAGAACGCAGGATTATAATGTTTTTGTTGATTTCCTGCCTGACTTCCAGGTAGGAAAGTCCAGGATAGGCAGCAAAACTACCTGGTTGAATACACGCGGAGCATCCGTGAAAGGTAACATCGGAAAGAATTTTTATTTCGAAACCACTTTTTTTGAGAACCAGGGTGTCTTTCCGTATTATCTTGATAGCTTTATGCGTAAGATGTCGGTCGTGCCGGGCCAGGGTTCGTATAAGCTTTACCAGGACGGGAAAGGGTTTGACTATAGCAATGTATCCGCATTGCTGGCCTATACGCCCAACAAGTACCTGAGTATGGCAGCGGGCTACGGGCAGAATTTTATTGGAGATGGTCACCGTTCCCTGCTTCTCTCCGACAACCAGTATAGTTACCCTTATCTGAAGCTGACCGGCACATTGGGCAAATTTCAGTATACCGCTATCTGGGCACAGTTTATGGACCGCTATGCGCTTGACTTCGGCCAGGCTTACCACGATATCGGGTATCCCAAAAAATGGGGAGTCTTTCATTACCTGGATTGGAATGTCAGCAAAAAACTCAGTATCGGGGTTTTTGATGCGGTTATCTGGCCTGATGCAGATTCATCAGGAAGAAAAAGGGGATTTGACTGGAGCTATATGAACCCGATCATCTTCCTCCGTCCTGCGGAATTTTCAGAAGGTTCTTCCGATAATGCTGTGCTGGGCGCCAACGCGAAATTTAAACTTGCCACAAAGACCACCATGTATGGTCAATTAGTGCTGGATGAGTTTAAATTAAAAGAAATGGTGAGTGGTAAAGGTTGGTGGGCTAATAAATGGGGAGTGCAGCTGGGCATCAAAAGCTATGACGTTTTCCGCGTCAAAGGCCTGGATGTACAAGGTGAGTTCAACACCGTGCGTCCCTACACGTACAGCTACAGGAACACTGCCACGAACTACGCACATTATAATCAATCATTGGCTCACCCGCTGGGCGCCAATTTCAGGGAATTGCTCGGTATTGCTTCCTACAGGTTAAAACGGTGGTATGTCAGGGGAGAACTGATGTGGTCACAGTATGGAATAGACCCGGACAGCAAAACCAATTATGGCCAGAACATTTATAAGCCCTACCTGACCTATGTGAATGTATATGGTAACCATATTGCTCAGGGCATTAAAACTGATCTGTTGTATGGCCAGGGGGTGGTGGCATACGTATTGAATCCAAAGAATAATCTGAGAGTTGAAATGTCTGTTACGGGCAGAAGTGAAAAGAATAACGTGTTCATGAGCAGGGACCTGATCTTTAATATTGGTCTCCGCAGCTCCTTCAGGCAATTTGCCTATGATTTTTAATATCCGGAGAGCACCTCCACAGGTTTTTCAGGAAACTCACTAATTGTTTTATTTCACATATATAGAAAAGAAGCTACCTTCAGCTTCTTTTCTTTTTTTATGATAAAGGCCAAAACTACTTCCATCCTTGCTTTTTTTATCGGGGTTGCCGTTCTTATTAGTTACTGGTCATGCGGCAAAAGGGCCGCGGTTGTGCATAATACTGAAGTGATGCGGCAATACATGCACATGCTGGACAGTACTGCTATGTATGCCACTAAGCTGGAAAACAGTATGAAGAATGGCGCCGGTCCTGGTCAGTTGCAGGACGACTTTAAAAAAGCCCGGCTTTATTATAAGCAAATTGAGTACCTGGTGGAGTATGTGTCCCCGGATATTGCAAAGCTGCTCAATGGGCCAGCCACTGCAGAAATCGAGACGGAAGATAAAATAACAGTGGTCCAGCCAAGAGGGTTTCAGGTGATCGAATCCATCATTTTCGATCATGATGCCCCAGCCGATAAAGACAGCCTGCTACAAATTATCAGTGACGTTCGTCAGTCTTTACAGATACATAAAGCCCGCATGGCTGAATTGGCCGTCTCGGATACATTAATCCTCAAATCCGTCCGCCTGGAATTGTTTCGTTTGAGTGCCCTGGGCATATCAGCATACGATGCAGAGCTGTCCGGTAACTCGGCCGCGGAGTGCAGGTCTGTTCTGAAAAGCGTGCTGAATGTCGCTAATGAGTATTCCGGCAGCCATGGAGGCAGAAAGGAACCGGGATGGGAGAAAATGCTCCATGCATTGCAGGGAGGTATCGCATACCTGGATGGAATTAAGTCAGATTCACTGTTCAACCGCGCCTTCTTTTTAACGGAATATGTTATCCCTGTTTCGGAGCAATGGTACGATACTGCGCTTCGGGGAACTGGTCTGGACGATGGCCCTTCTGCAATAAGCCCCACAGCAAGAACGCTTTTTGATAAGGACGCTATTGATATACGGGCTTTCATTGCCGACAGGAGGGAATGGCCGGACAGCAATAAAATACTTCTCGGCAAGCGCCTTTTTTATGACCCTGTTCTTTCTGGTAACAAGACAAGATCATGTGCCAGCTGTCACAATCCTCAAATGGCATTTACGGATGGTGTAGACAAAAGCACCGCCATTGATGGCAAGCGTAAGGTGAGCAGGAACGCACCAACGTTGCTGAATGCAGGTTATCAGCCGGCGTTGTTTTATGACGCAAGGGTAACCTATATGGAGGACCAGATTACGGAAGTGTTGCAGAACCCGGACGAGATGCACAGCTCTTCCGGTCAGGCCCTTACCCGGTTAAGTGCAGATGAAAAATACCGGGAGATGTTTGGCCGGGCATACCCGGAAGACGACAATCCCATAACCACTTTCCATCTGCAAAACGTCATCGCCAGCTATGTCAGAAGCTTAAACACCATGAATTCGCCGGTGGATGACTATTTGCGGGGGAACCGGAAAAAACTGAACAGCGACGAAATTAATGGCCTGAATTTATACCTAGGCAAGGCCCGGTGTGCCAGCTGCCACTTTTTGCCATTATTCAATGGTGCCCTGCCTCCGGACTTTACCTCAGCAGAGGCCGAGGTTATCGGCGTTACCGTAACACCGGGCAGCAACCTGATTGATCCTGATAAGGGCATGTATAACAGGTTACCAGTGCCGGAAGCCCTCTATTCATTCAAGGTGCCCACTTTACGCAATATCGGCCTGACTGCTCCCTATATGCATAATGGTAAGTTCAGGACACTTGAAGAGGTAATCGACTTTTACGATGCTGGCGGAGGATGGGGCCGCGGCGTGAAGCTGCCTAATCAGACTTTACCTGCGAAGCGCCTGAATTTGTCGGCCGGGGAAAAGACGCAATTAATAGCTTTTCTTCAAAGGTTAACCGATACTACCATCCGGAATAATTTAATGTACTAATAGAGGGGGCCCCCGTTTTCATCGTCATTAAACGGAATGGTTTTATTCACGACGCGAAACCATTCATCGGGGTAATTCCTTATTTATGAAACATTGTTATCTTATCGGATTGTTTATTGCAGTTAACCTGCTTAGTTCCTGTACCAAGGTTGGCTTGGAAGATGCGGAGGAGTCTCAGAAGCCTCCGGGAAATACCATAGAGTTAGATAGTAGATCTTTGCTGAACGGATATCCGGACAAACAGTCTTATTTTCCTGGTGACAGTGCGAAGATATACATGTCTACTGCTAATGTATATAAAAATAAACTATTATATGTGTACGACCTTGCAGGCAACGTGGTACATAAGATTAATGTCAGTGTCACCAAGCCACAGGACCCCAGGGGCGACTCGCCGTCCGAAATGGGGTTCGGCTATACCGAACCGGTAGCGTTCAAAGTGCCTGACATCAAGAGCGGCGTATATCTCCTTGCGAAAAAAATACCTATAGTTATCAAGACGACCGGCCATCCGGATATAACTATTGTATATCCGTCCAATACAGAAAACGCCTATTGCACCTCAGGGAGAAGGAGCCTTTATACAGTGCCCGCCGCCAAGAAGGTTTCCTTTCTGCGCCCCATACCCTACACGTTTTACGGAGCTGGATTTTTTGCCTGGATTGAAAAGCAGCCTTATTCTTATGGTGTAATTGCGGATGTGGACATGGAAGACTATAACAATTTTAAGGGCAAGCTGGTCGTTTTCCCAGGGCATAATGAATACTGGACCAGGAAAGCAAGACGTAATTTCGACCGGTTTGTGGATAACGGAAACCATGCCTTGATCTTGTCTGGCAACACTATGTGGTGGCAAACTTCGTATAATGCGGGTCTTAATCAGATGGGCTGCTACAAGTATTCCGGTGAGCCGATACATACGCCGGATTCACTCAAAACAATCAACTGGCCTGAAAAGTCGTTGAAGTATCAGCCCATTCATAGCATCGGTTGCGATTTCAACAGAGGCGGATATGGCAATAACGGTCAGGGGAAAGGTTGGCATGGCTTTAAGGTAATGACGCCCGGTTCCCCACTGTTTAAGGGACTGTCGCTTGCAAAAGGAGATATTATACCCTGCCGCTCTGTGGAATACGACGGAGCGCCGCTTCTGGGTTTTGCGGCCGATGGGGATCCTATCATAGACGCTGCAATGCTACAGTTTCACAAAGTAGAACTCACGGCGTTCGACCATGGCTTCAGGGTAAAAGGAACGGTTGCCACTTCAATGGTTTTTAAAAAAACGGTTCATTCCGGAACAGTGATCAACTTCCCATCTACCAACTGGTGTACTGCCGAAAGCTTCAGGCAGGGGCCTATCCCCAGAATTACTAAAAATGCTATAGATGGCTTATTGACGAACCAGGATATGTTTAGCAAGTAGGTACCGTAGGTCCTTAAACAGGCGCCAGCCGAAAAAGATCAGACATATCAGCAGAAATGTGTAGTCATCCGGACGTTTAAAAACACGCAAGCCCTTCCGCGTTACGCGCAAGGGCTTTTTATTTTACGCAAAGAGGGGCAAGGATAATGGACAAAGGCCGAAATAAAACGAACAACAAAAAACGTTCTCATTAGGTGTAGGATCATCCGTCCGGCCATCCATTCCTATACTGAATATACGAAAAAAATCATAATATCAAATACATAATTCGGGATTTGGGGGAGTTTTCCTGAATATGTATAACTTCGCGGTTATGCATTACGTTACAGTAGAAGGGCTCACTAAATCATACGGCGTTAAGCCATTATTCCGGAATATCTCTTTTCACATCGAAGAAGGCGATAAAATAGCGCTGGTGGCGCTGAATGGAACAGGTAAATCCACCCTGCTCAAGATCATCCTGGGCAAAGAAGCCCCTGATGATGGAAAAGTATGGATACACAAGGATGTGACCGTTGTAATGCTGGAGCAACAGTCCGATTTTAATCTCAACAAATCCGTGATCGAGAATATCTTCGATCATGATAACCCCACACTAAACGCTATCAAGGAATACGAACTCCTGACAGAAGAAGGCCACGAACCGGATGTGGAAAAGCTCACCGCAGCTTTTGCCCGCATGGATGAGCTCAATGCCTGGCATTTTGACGCCAAAGTGAAACAGATCCTGGGGAAACTCAATATACACCATCTCGATCAGCCCGTAGGCTCCCTTTCCGGTGGCCAGCAAAAACGCGTAGCCCTGGCTAAAGTACTGATAGACATCGGGTTTGAGCACAAACACGTGCTGCTTATCATGGATGAGCCCACCAACCATCTGGACGTAGGCATGATCGAATGGCTGGAAAACTATCTCGACCAGGAACGGGTGACCCTCCTCCTGGTAACGCACGACCGATACTTCCTCGACAGCGTCTGCAACGAGATCATGGAACTGGACCAGGAGCAGCTCTTCGTTTACAAGGGAGACTACGAAAATTACCTGGAACGCAAAGCTACCCGGGAAGAAATGGACCGGTCCAGCGTAGAAAAAGCCCGCAACACCTACCGCAAAGAGCTGGAGTGGATGCGCAAGCAGCCCAAAGCCCGTACTACCAAATCCAAGGCCCGCCAGGACGCTTTCTATGAGGTGAAGGAAAAAGCATCCACCAGGATGGCCGATCAGCAACTGGAGCTGAATGTGAAAATGACCCGCCTTGGCGGAAAGATACTGGAACTTAAAAAGGTCTATAAAGCTTATGGCGACCATGTGATCCTCAAAGGATTTGATTATACCTTCAAAAAAGGAGAGCGTGTAGGCGTTGTCGGTAAAAACGGCGTCGGTAAATCCACCTTCCTCAATATGCTGCTGGGCTCCGAACAACCGGATTCCGGTAAAATCAACGTGGGAGAGACCATCGTGTTCGGCAACTATTCCCAAACCGGCCTGGTGGTGAAAGAAGACATGCGCGTGATCGAGTTTGTGAAAAACATCGCAGAAAACTTCCCGCTGGCGGATGGCACCAAAGTGAGCGCCGCCCAGTTTCTTGAATTGTTCCTCTTCCCGGCGGAAAAACAGTATACCTACATCTCTAAACTCTCCGGCGGAGAAAAAAGAAGATTACACCTGCTGTCTATCCTCTTCCGTAATCCCAACTTCCTGGTACTCGATGAACCTACCAACGATCTGGACCTGCCCACGCTCAGTATCCTGGAGAACTTCCTCATGGAATACCAGGGCTGCGTGATCATTGTGAGCCACGACCGTTATTTCATGGACAAACTGGTAGACCACCTCTTTGTATTTGAAGGTGACGGCGTGGTGCGTGACTATCCCGGTAATTACACCCAGTACCGCGAATGGCAGAAAGAGGAGGACAAACGTAAAGCAGAAGAGAAGAAAGAAACAAAAGCGGAAGCTGTGCAGGCAACTGCTGCTGCCCCTGCAGACAACGGCCAGCGCAAAATGACCTACAAGGAAAAGCGGGAATTTGAATCACTGGAAAAAGAAATGGAGTCGCTGGAAGAAGAGAAGAAAGCCATCGAAGCTAAACTGGCCGGCGGAACACTGCCCTATGAGGAAATGGAGCCACTCACCCACCGGATAGGGGAAATCATACAGCTGCTGGATGAAAAGGGCATGCGCTGGCTGGAATTAAGTGAACTGAATGGATAACACAATGGTTATATACCAGGGAGTCCGGAGATGCATCTCCGGACTTTTTTATTTTTGACTCAAAAAACAAGGGTGATGGAATACAGACAACTAGGACAATCAGATTTAAAAGCCTCCGTGATCACGTTTGGCGCCTGGGCCGCCGGCGGCTGGATGTGGGGCGGCACGGAGCGGAAAGGTGCTGTTAGGGCCATCAGGGCATCACGATTGCGCTGGTAGGCGCCCGTAACGCCGAACAGGCGGTACAAAATGCCAGGGCGGCCAACATTCAGCTCTCACCGGAGGAAATCCGTTTCATCTCGGCAGAACTGGATAAGCTGGTGCTGGAAAAATAACGGGCATAAAGTAACGGCCGGCGCGGGATCTCCTGCGCCGGCCGTGCTGTTTCAGTCAAAAGCTGTAATTTACGGTAACTGATACCTTATGCGAAAAACATCCCTGACCGTTTCCATACCAAGTCCCTGCCAGCAATCCTGGGAAAATATGACACCGGCAGCCGGCGGCCGCTTCTGTGGCAGCTGCCAGAAGACGGTTGTCGATTTCTCCGGCCTTACGGACAGCCAGATACATGAATTGCTTTCCGATACCTCTCAGCGGTATTGCGGCCGTTTCAGGAAATCACAGCTGGACCGGCAGATACAACCGGAGCAGCAGGCGGCTTCGTTGTTGCCCGCTGCTGTACTGGGTGCGCTGCTGGCAGCCGGTTTACCGGCGACTGCAGCTGCGGCGGGTGACCACGCCGCGCAAATGGCGGATACGGCAACAACACGCACTATTACCGGAAAAGTAACCGTGGAAAATGGTCAGCTCATGCCGGGAGTGAGCCTGGTAGTTAAAGGCACGAACAAAGGAGCGGTAACAGATGTCAACGGTTATTACCGGTTAACCATTCCTGTTTTGCCGGCGGACCAGAAAGTGACGGTGGTAGTTGACTGTATTGGATTTAAGCGAACAGAGATGGCAATAGCAGCAGAACAGACGGTAGACGTAGTGTTGAAGGACGCGGATGCGCAGCTGAGTGGTGAAGTTGTTGTTGTCGGTGGCGTGCGTAGAAACAATACCTGGCAACGTTTCAAATACAAATGGAGAAAGTTCTGGCATCGCTGATGGCAACAGCTTATAACTGATTGTATAAAAAAACGGGGACGGCTATACGCCGCCCCCGTTTGTATTAAAAGAGAAAAGAGGATTAATTGGATTTTACCGGTGCAGAAGTGTTGCTGGGAGTATTAAAGTCCAGTTCATTTTGCGGAACGTCCCAATAATCGAGGTAGTTGTACTCGATAGTAGCATCGGCATCGAGGGTATTGTCTGGTTTTATTACCCAGGCATGCTGGCGTCCGCCGCCTTGTGCGGCAGGAGCGGTAACGTTCCATCTCCGGGCGTCGTAGAAGGCCACATTTTTCAGGAAGAGGCCAATCCTTCTTTCGCGGCGCAGCTCTTCGAGGGCGTTTGCCTGGGAAAGGCCGGTACCGGATACATGTGCCAGGCCTGACTGCTGATAGTCACGTACGGCGTCAACATATTTCAGCCCTTCGTCGATATTACCGAGGCGGATATTTGCTTCCGCAATCATCAGGGCATTTTCTTCGTAAGTGCAGGCAACCGGTAATTCAGCAAGGCCGGTAATAGTAGATGCCCAGTCGCCGCCGTCGGCAACATCATAGAGATACCACCTGGTAGCATATTGAACGCCCCTGTTTCTTTCATTGCCGTATGCAGCATAAGGACCGTCGATGTTACGGGTATAACGTTCATCACCGGCTTTGAAGTCCTGGATGAGGCGTTCGCTGATATTTTCCCAACCGATCTGTAAGCGGTAGGGAGACCAGGCGGTGATGGAAACGAGGTCGTTTACATCGGCGCTGCGCATCGTAAAGATTTTATCGTCTTTGGTAATGCCGGCAGTAGCGAGGTTTAACACGTTGGTCCAGTCGGCATTGGTCATTTGCGCCACCTTTTTGTTTACCAGGAGGTTTCTGGCTTTATAGGTGCTGATATGTCTCTTCCATGCTTCGGGGCTGATAACGCCGCCTTTACCGCTGGTGGTGAAATCGGGGACGAGGCGTTTAAACAGCACGTTATAGGCGCTGATGTTGGATACTTTGTTCAGTTCAGCCACGCAGGCGTCGAAGTTGTCGTTGCCCAGTTTTACGATCGCGTCGTGTGTAACGAAATCGCTGTTCATCAGGGTACCGTCTACGAACTTATCGGCTTGTACGCCGGCGATGTAGATGGAACCGAGGCGGGAGTAGGCATACCCCTTCCACCAGTAAGCAAATGCACGGATAAGGGCTTTTTTGGTAGCAACTTCTTCGGCGCCGCCGCTCATGACCAGGTCATTTTGTGCACTTACGTCGAGCACCTGGTTGGCCTGGTTATTTACGAAATAAAGGGCGGCCCATTCGTTATAGAAGGCGTTGTCATTGCCGAAAGAACGGTCATTGCGGTTTTTGAGCTCCTGCCCTTGGGAACCGCCCTGGGGTGGAGTCAGCACGGTGCCGTTGGACAAAGTAACTTTGGATACCTGGTTTACCCATCTCCAGGAGAAGTTACCTGCGCTGATGGTATAGCTGTCGCCCATAGCGTCATGGTTGGCGAGGGCTATCCACCAGAATTCAAGGCCAAATTTGTTGTAGATACCAAGGGTACCCCTGATCAATCCTTCTTCTGTTTTCAACACCGCCGGGGTGGGTTCATTTGGGTTCAACAGATCCAGGCTGCTCTTGCTGCAACTAAAAAAAAGGGATGCTGATAATATGGTGATGAATATTTTCTTCATGATCTTGATTTTTTTGTTTTTTAGAAACCGAACGTTACGCCAACCTGTATAGACCGGAAGTTGGGGAAAGAGTATACATCGATACCTCTTCTAACGGGGTTGTTTACACGTGCGCTGGCTTCAGGGTCCAGGCCAGAGTAGCTGCTGATGGTGAAAAGGTTTCTGCCTGTGAGGCTGATCTGCGCTGTGTTGATGAATTTGTTGGTGAGGAATTTGTCCAGTCTGTAGTTCAGCGTGAGGTCACGCAGTCTCAGGAAGGAACCGTCTTCTACGAAAACAGCGTTGGTGGTGTTGGTATTGTAAAGGCTGTTGTAATAAGCTACAAAAGCGCCGGTCTGACCGTTGATGGTAACAGGTTTTTCCAGGTCGCTGCTGATTTTATCAGCGTACAGCCATTGGCGTGTCTGGTTGTAGATCTGACCGCCATATACCCAATCTAATTGGAAGGACAATGTGAGCTGACCGTTGAAGGTGAGGGTATTGTTAAAGCTCATGTTGAATTTCGGCGTAGGGTCACCGATTTTTTTATTTTCGGTACCGAACATTACAGCCTTGGTATTTTTATTCACAACATAACCATTGGGGCCTACTTCATAGTTGCCTTTTACAGCAGTAGCGGGGAGCTCATCGATGCTGGTGAGCGGTGTAACGCCAAAGAATGCACCAATGCTTTCACCTTCTTTCAGGACGAACTGACCTTCGCCGGAGCCGCCAATAGTGATGGGTTTGCCGTTGGAGATCTTATCAACAAGAGAGCGTTGTTTACCGAATTTAACGCCAAAGTTCCAGTACATTTTTCTGCTTTCCAGTACGTCCAGGTCGAAAGAGAACTGGAACCCGTTGGATTTGAGACTCAGCGCATTGGTCAGGATACCGCTGGCTCCTGTAGAAGGAGAAAGGTCGATAGCGCGGATAACGTTTTCCGAGGTCCTGGTCCAGTAAGTAGGATTGATAAAGATTTTTCTGAACCACATGCCTTTGTTTAGCTGCAGGCCGAAGTCGATACCTAATTCTGTTTCTTTAGATGTTTCTACTGTGAGGTCTGGGTTATTCAAAGTGCCTTTGAGAATAAGGTAGTTTGAATTTCCGATAGCGCCCTTTTCAAGCGTGATCTGACGGTCGTATACGCCCGGCTGGATACCTGCCGCGCCATACGCGCCTCTGATCTTCAGTTCGTAGATGCTGGGCACTTTCAACAATTCACCCACCCGGAAGTAACCGTCAGCGCGACCGAACGTAAAGGGTTTGGTACCGCGGCCGAAAGCGGAAGAGTAGTCAACCCGCACGCCACCGGAGATGCCGAACAGGTTGCCGTAGTCAATACGTTGGTTGATCAGGTAGCCGTAGGTAACGAATTCTTCGCGGAGTTCATCGTTGCTTTTGGAAGCGGCGTTGGCCAGGGTGTAGGGAGGGAAAGGAGCGAAGCCAACACCTTCCATGGTAACGTTGCCATATACACGTTTACGCCAGTCGTATGCAAACTGGGTGCTGGTGGTGATGGGAACTTTCATGTTGAAATCGCGTTCAAAGTCGGTTTTTACGAACAGCGTCAGCAAGGAGTTTTGTGTGGTTTCGTTATCTCTGTCGTAACCCAGCCGGCCGTTAAACGGATCGAGGCCTTTACCGGGAGTTAGTGTTTTTTCCTGGTTGTGGATAAAGTCGGAAAAATCATAACGATAGTAGTCGATACCGTATTTATAGTCTAATTCAATGAATCTGATTGGTTGATAGTTGAGGTTCACACCTTGTACTACACGGCTTGTTTTAGCTTCGTAGGTCCTGTTCTGGAAGGAGTAGTACGGATATACGGAGTTATCTGTCATGATGGTGTTAAACGGATAGTTGCCGAGGGAATCTCTGAACAGCAGGTCCTCATAAGGATAAGAGGACATGGCAGTACCGAGGCCGCTGTAGATGTTGTTCTGGCCCGTGATACCGCCGGTAGTATTCTTGGAGGTAATGAGCTGTGTAGTGGAACGGAGTTTAAGATTTTTCATGAGGTCGGCCCCTACGTTCAGGGAGAGGTTGGTCCTGCTGTAATCCCCGTTGATAATACTTGTTTGTTTAAGGTTTGAGACGTTGAGGGCGAAGTCCATGCCATCGCGGCCACCGGCGATGTTGATGGAATTGTTGTAAGTGGGAGCGCCGTTTTTGAACAACTGATCGACGTGATCGTAGGTAGGTTCCTTGAAGTTTTTATCTGTTACGGTATTAGGAGTGATGTCTCGGTTCGGCTGTGACCAGATGCCTCTGGCGTCGGGTTTTATGCGTTTCCCGGAAGGATCGATAATGTATCCCTCAGCATCGGTGGGGTAGTAGTGTTTGTTGAGGTATTTGAAGTTGCCGGTCAATACGTCGTCGAAACTAGCCCTTGAGCTGAAGTTGACATTTATTTTACCACTACGGGTACCCTTTTTGGAAAAGAGCTGGATAACGCCGTTGGCGCCCTGTGCACCGTAGATGGTAGCTGCGGCAGCACCCTGTACCACTTCCACTCTTTCTATATTGGAGAGGTCGAGGTCAGCGAGCCTGGAGGAGAGGTTACCGGAAGAACCGTTGGTGCTGTTGCCTGCGTTGATCTGCACACCATCGAGGAGTATCATGGGCTGAGTGCCACCCAGTGAGTTGATACCACGTAAGATGATCTGTGCCTGCTGGCCTGGCTGACCGGAAACAGAAGATATCTGTGCACCGGCGATTTTACCTACCAGTGCCTGGTCAATAGAGGCGGCGGGTACTTTAGGTAAATCTTTTGCAGACAACGATTCTACGGCGATAGCGACTTTTCTTCTGTCAGTAGCTGCACCCACACCGGTTACCACTATTTCCTGCAGACCTTTGGTGTCTATATGCATGGAAACATCCACGCGGCTTTTACCGGTAGTGGATACTGTTTGGTTGAGATAACCCACATAGGAAAACACCAGCGACGCATTGTCGCTCACCGGTATTTTGAAGCCTCCGTCAGGACCTGTCATGGTACCCGTTCTGGTGCCACTGATGCTGACAGTCACACCCGGTATAGGTGAACCGTCTTTTGCATCTGTGACTTTACCGGAGATTGTTCGCGTCTGAGCATAAGCATGCACAATACTGCTGGCCACGAACAGCCATAAGAGTAGCAAATTTTTCATGAGCAATTTAGATTTGATTTTCTGAGATAACATATAAAGACAGGAATTCCCCGACCACCTACAGTATATGGCTCCGAGATCAGTAAGAAATAAAGACAGATCGTCCTTGATTACTGTGGGTCACTCACGAGTATATATGTAAATGGCAATAGCAAAACCGCAGGCCTTGACAAGGCCTGAAAATGACAGTATGGATGTTTAAAAATGTCTTTAATTAAAAGCAAAAACAAGTGTTGCTACGATGCTGTGACTACTTTTTTGATCATAGGTTGACTTAGATTTATTGGTTGAAAAAGTACCCTTTCTCTTCACGGGCAACAGCACAATTTTTAGATTTATGATTTACTTCGCTGATATAGATTGTTTAGTTTCCAAACAATTTGGCAACATTATGGGCGATAAGGATTATACAGATTTTGGTTATCTAGTTGTATGTCTCCAAATATAGATAAAACCCTGCTATTCAACATAACACATTGGTGTTATAGAGAAGTTTACGAGAATATGCTTCAGTGCAGGCAGGTAGCATCAGGCGAAAATTCAGCAAATCACCGCAAATATTGAAACACTTACTGCGGATATCAACTGGCCGTGCGGGGCGTTTTAGGTTGTACTACTTTTACTTCAGTTTACAGGATGACGCTTAAGAAAAGAAGGTTTAACGCCATCCGGCATAAAAAATATCCACTGTTTGATGGTTTGCTGCCATTGATATCATGACTGTTCAACGTCAGAACACTGGCAGCAAACATCCCCCAAAGTTATGCTGTTAAAACGAATGAACAATACTGCGGCGTTATGCCAAAGTTCACAATCATAAACGACTAGTAACGTTAACCCAAATCAAAAAAACGCCCATTCAGTTCTCTGATGGGCATTTTTCTTATCTTTTAACGAGGCATTTTTACATGGCAAAGAAAATTTCAACAGGCGACATTTTTTACTGGAAACAGGAAGGGCATCCCCGCTATATTTTTGGCAGGGTGCTGTTTGATGTGGACCGGCAGCTGAAAAATGTAATCGTCGATAAAGAGAGTTATTTTAACAGTTATGCCGGTTGCCAGCTGGTCGAAATATTTAAAGGAATATATGCTTCCACCTCTCCTCCTGATAACCCGGAGATATTGATCCCAAGGGTGTTTGTTTTTCGTATGGACCTGAAGAGCCATCAGATGGAATGTGGAAAAGCCGGATACAAGGAAGTAGATATTACCAAAGTAGAGTTTCCGGAGGTCGTAGGGAATGCTTACAATGAGGTGAGACTGATGAGAGGTGAATTGTATTTCCGTACCGCGATAAAAGATGCCGTGGCGTATCCTGGCATACTGCCGGGAGCGGAGTTTCCGGCGGTGATACTGGACGCGGCATTGGCACTACAGGGGAGAGAGGATTTAATAGAAGGGGAATATTATCCCGAAAGCCTCACAGACCTGGACCTGCATTACCATCCGGATTTACGGCAGAAGATTTACCATGACCTGAAAATAAGTCCCGATGTCAGTTATTATGAACTGGCGAAAGAAATGGGGCGGGATTTGGAGCGGTTGTATGCAGTACATAAAAAATAGCTTCGGCGCGCAGGTATGATGCGTAGTGGTCTGTTATCTTAGTTTGGTAACCAAATTGATGTAGTATGACAACAGAGACAATCAGTATTTTAAAGACCACCGCCAGTACCCAACAAAATGAGCATTCCTTTGTACTCGGTTATTATGCCGCAGGTGATGGTGGCGGAGGTGATTTCTATTGGGATAACACTTCCGATCAGGGAAACAACGATGGCACCATTATTTCGGTTGCAGGTCAGGGAAGGTGGAAACGGCTCGTGACAGGCGGCAGCATTAATGTGAAATGGTTTGGCGCGAAAGGCGATGGAGTATACAACGATACGGATGCCATTGCTAAAGCTGCAAAAATTATTGAAGATAATGATGGTGGAACGTTGATTTTTCCCGGAGGCACTTACCTGGTGGGAGGGCAGCTTTCCGGCCAGCCGGGCATATACCTGGCACCGAAACCTATTGTTTCAATTGCCAATTGTAAGGGAAATGTGAGCATTATTGCTGAGGGATGTAAAATTAAGTTTGTATCGGGTTTGAAGTTCGGCACCTTCGATCCTGCAACAGGGGCACCGTACTTTCCGCCGCTCCCTTTTCATATATCATCTTACAGGGCGGATATTGGCTCCTTTATTGACCTGGAAAATAATAGTAATGTTTCTGTATCGGGTTTCACTATTGATGGAAATATCCAGCAACAGATTATTGGTGGCGCATGGGGAGATGCTGGCTATCAGTGCCGGCATATTGGTGTGCGTTGCCTGGGAAATGTTTCGGTGGAAATATCCGATGTGGTAGCAGAAAACTTCGGCCTCGACGGGGTATACCTGGCACAAAATGTAGGCTTTTCTGAAACCGGCAACCACACCAGCAGTATTCTGGACAATGTCACTTGTCAGTACGCGGGGCGTAACGGATTATCCATTGTGGGCGGTACCCATCTAACAGCGAGATGTAGTAAGTTTAATCACACAGGAAATGGTATTATACCGACATCTGCACCGGGAGCCGGTGTGGATATTGAACCGGAAGAGCAATACATCGGGGAGGTCGTATTCAATAATTGTGAGTTTATCAATAACGAGCGCGTAGGGTTGCTCGCATTGGCGCATGCTACAAATATTAAGATCGAGAACTGTTTGTTTTGGGCCATCAATGGTTTAGCTGCGGAGTGCCACAGTGACAGGCTACACTTCGCTGATTGTACCATTTACGGAAGCGTATCCCTTTCTCCATATACAGAAATAAAAGAGGTGAGTAACTTTTTGAAGTTTACCAGGTGTCATTTTGAAGACAGAAAACACCCGGTATATGGTGGGAATCAGTCAGGCAAGCCTATGCTGACAAACAACGGCTGCCTTATTGATGCCTGTACGTTTAAATATACCAATAGCAATATGATTGCTAATAACACCACGATGGCTATCAACGTGAACCTGAGCTATATTACCGATTCCTTTCTGATATTTTCAGACAACAACAGGCCTGACGGGTCTGCCATCTTGCAGCTGTTCAAAACCAAGTTCTCCCGTTTTACCGTTATAAATGATCTGCCTGCGCAGCCTGTCAATGGCTATTATATTAGTGATAATGGGAACAATACCTTGGAGGATTACTGCGAAGGGGACTCGACTATCATCTCCACGACAGCTGGTAACAACATATTCTGGCAATCCGTTTCTGGAAAGAAGACATCTCTGTATAAAAGCGGGAACCTGTCACTGAGTGAAAAATCTGTGACCCTGAGCGCAAATTATACCTGTACCGATATGGGGCATGAAAAAGTGTTCATAGATGCAAGCGGTGCAACAAGAGTGGTAACACTGCCGGCTGCCAGGGTGCTCAACACCGGCTATTGCAAGACTATCAAGAAGATTGACAGTACCGGCAACGCTGTTACAATTAATTGTTTCAGCGGAGATGTCATCCCGGAATTGGCGGCGGCCACAGTGTCATTATTGGGTACAGGGGATTTAATTACGTTGCAGGTAGTCTCAAACGGAGCCTGGAGAATTGTAGGCAGCATGATTAAAGCCGGGACCTCACCCGATTCAGCACTATCAGCCGGAACTAGTTATTCCCAAACGCAGGTACAGGGCATCCTGAACGAACTGAGAGACCTGAAACTTAAATTGCGTACAGCCAGGATATTGTCCTGAGAAACCTACCGGGCGCTATATTTTGGGGTACACTGGGGTACATTTTGGGGACATTTTTGCTTAATTTCTCTTTACTCCCCTTTACCGCTCTTTCCTCTGAAACCCACGCCCATAAATGAAAAACGCCCAAACCTAGTAAAGCTAAGTTTGGGCGAATTAATGTTTTAGTAGCCTCGTCAAGAATCGAACTTGAATCTGGAGCTTCGGAAACTCTTATACTATCCATTGTACTACGAGGCCAAAAGGGAACGCGAAGTTACATTTTCTCCTGAATAATCCCAAATTACATTAAAGATTGATATTACTTTTAAAAATTTTTACAGCGATAGCCAGCAGGATCACCCCGAAAAATTTACGCAGCACCATCAGTCCGGCCTTTCCCAGCAGGCGTTCTATGTAGTTAAGGCTCTTTAAAACCAGGAAAACGATCAGCAGGTTCAGCACGATACCGGCGAAGATATTATACTCCCCGAAGTTGGCTTTGAGCGACATGATGGTGGTCAGGGTGCCGGAACCAGCGATCATCGGGAAAGCTATGGGGACGATACTGCCGGATTTAACGTCCTGGCCGCTCTTGAAAAGTTCAAGCCCCAGGATCATTTCCAGGCCGATCACGAAGATAACAATGGAGCCGGCTACCGCAAACGAATGCACGTCTACGCTGAACAGCCGGAGGAACTGCTCGCCTACCAGCAGGAACAGCACCATCAGGAAGCCGGAAGCAAGCGTGGCCTTGCCGGCGTCGATATGCCCCAGCTTCTCCTTCAAAGATACCAGCACTGGGATGGAGCCAACAATATCTATAACGGCAAACAGTGTGAACGCGATGGCTAGAATTTGGTCGATACTGAACATGCGGCAAATATATAACGTAATGCATTAGCTTTCTCTCCCTATATTTGTCCCAAGACCGACCTATATGACCGAGGATATTATTATTCAGATCAGTAACAGGATCAAAGAAAAGCGGAAAGCCAAAGGCATTACCATACAGGAACTGGCTGATAAGGCGGAAGTCAGCAAAGGCCTTATCTCTCAGATCGAGAACAACCGCACCGTGCCTTCCCTGCTGGTGCTCATCAATATCATCCGCGCGCTAAACCTCGACCTGAATGAATTTTTCAATGAAATAGACCAGCAGTCGCAACAGGCCAAGGTCATCATCAAACAGAAATCCTCCTACCAGGAGTTTGAAAAGGAGCCAGCCAAAGGGTTTCAGTATAAAAGAATACTCACCAAAAACGTCAAACATTTCCCGGTGGATATCGTTATGCTGGAACTGAAAAAAGGAGCCCGCCGTTCCCAGGTCGTTAAAACCGACGCCTATGAATATAAATACATCATCAAAGGCAAAGTGGAATACCTGATCGATAACGAAAAATATATCCTCGAAGAAGGTGACTCCCTCTTCTTCGACGGCCGCCTGGGCCATAAACCCGCTAATATCGGCGAAGAAACCGCGCAGATCCTCGTCGTTTATTTCTTCCTCGAATCAGAGAAATAGTAAACTTTTTTGACCTATTATATACAAATACTTAACGTTAAATTTAGTATATCTTAACATTTCCATCATATTCGAACCTAACCTTTGCATGGTAATCAACATTACCCCCTTAATCTAAATTGCCATGCAAGCAAACCTACGACAGGCACTTACGAAGTTATGTGCCCTGCTACTGCTGTTGCTGAACGTATCTACAGCAACAGCACAACAAGCCGTTACCGGAAAAGTCCTTTCGGCCGACGATCACCAGCCGGTCATCGGCGCTACCGTGAAGGTAACCGGCGCCAACAGAGGAGCAGTCACCGATGCCAACGGTAACTTCAGCATCACCGCCAGCGGCACAGATATCCTCGAAGTAAGCTCCATCGGCTTCCTGACGGGTAAATTCCCGGTCAACAACCACAACTTCCTCTCCATCGTCCTGCAGACAGACAAAAAAGCGCTGGATGAAGTAGTGGTAACGGCACTGGGCATACGTAAAGAAGTGAAACGCGTAGGCTACGCGGTACAGGAAGTCAAAGGCGCCGATCTTGTGAAAGCCAGGGAACCCAATCCCATCAACGGGCTGGTAGGTAAAGTGGCCGGCCTCACCGTAGGAGCCTCGGCGGAACTCCTGGCCGCCCCCATGGTACAGCTCCGCGGTAATAACATCAACCTCTACGTGGTGGACGGCGTACCTATCAACTCCGATACCTGGAATATCTCCCCGGACGATATCGAAAGTTACACCGTCCTGAAAGGTGCTACAGCCTCCGCCCTCTACGGTTCCCGCGGCCTCAACGGCGCCATCATGATCACTACCAAAAAAGGCTCCAGGGACAAAAGAGGCTACGCTATCGAATTCAATTCCAGCACCATGTTCGAAAGAGGCTTCAACGCCATTCCCAAAGTACAGGACCTCTACGGCCCCGGCGATCACGGTAAATACGCGTTCGTAGACGGTAAAGGCGCCGGCGTCAACGATGCCGACTACGACGTATGGGGACCGAAATTTGAAGGCCAGCTCATTCCGCAATACGACAGCCCTATTGATCCCGCTACCGGCAAACGCACCGGTACCCCCTGGACAGCCCGCGGGAAAAACAACCTGCAACGCTTCCTCCGCACCGGCATGCTCAGCACCAACAACCTCGCCGTTTCGGCACATACTGAGAAAGCCGACCTGCGCTTCTCTCTGTCTAATTCCTACCAGAAAGGCATCGTTCCCAATACCTCGCTCGATATCGTCAATTTCAATATCTCCGCAGGCTATAGCTTTTCCCCCAAACTGCGACTGGAAGGCTACCTGAACTATAACCGCCAGGCCAGCGATAACTTCCCGGATGTGACGTACGGCCCCAACAGCCTTATCTATAACACCGTTATCTGGGCAGGCGCCGACTGGAGCATGGACGACATGCGCAACTACTGGCAGCCGGGCAAAGAAGGCATTCAGTCCATCTACGCTGAATACCAGCGTTATCACAACCCCTGGTTCATGGCCTACGAATGGCTGCGCGGTCATCATAAAACAGATCTGAACGGCTACGCTAAACTGACCTACAAACTGTCAGACAAGCTGGAACTCATGGCCCGCACGCAGGTCACCAGCTATGATCTTGTCCGCACGGAGAAAATGCCCTATTCCGCCCACCCTTACGGCCGCGAAGAAGGCAAAGGCGACTACCGGGAAGACAAACGCTCCCTGTACGAAAACAATACCGACGTGATGCTGTCCTATGCCAATGTATTTCCGCACAAAATAGGTATCCGTGCATCCGTAGGCGGTAACGCGCGTTCGTATAAATATAATTCCAGCTTCGTTTCCACCAGCTACCTCAACGCACCGGGATGGTATGGCTTCGGAAACTCCCGCGATCCATTGTTTGCTACCAGCTACAGCGCACCCATGCTGGTGCTCAGCGCCTACGGCTATGTGGACATCGACCTGGGCAAATACGCTACAGTGTCCCTGACCGACAGGCTGGACAAAGCATCCAACCTGCCCGTAACACACAACACCTATTCTTACCCTTCCGTATCCCTCAGCACCGTGGTGTCTGACTATGTACACCTGCCGGAAGTGATCTCTTTCCTCAAATTCCGTGGCTCCTATGCCAACGTGAAAGGCGGCTTTACAGTACCGACCATCGGCGCCACCCCGGAAGCCAGCTATCCGCTGGGTTATGGTACGGAATACCAGTCCTCGTACGACGGTCCCCGCTATAACACGCCCGTGTACAGCGTGTCCCCGGTATATGGCAACCAGGCCGCGGCCTATTATGCCCGCGTGATTGCCAACCCCGACCTGCAGCCGTTTACCAGTAAAGTAACAGAAGTGGGCATGGATATCCGCTTCCTGAAAAACCGTATCGGCGTAGACGCTACTTACTTCTCCAACCTCAACGGCCCGCGCATCTATTCCCTGCTGCTGGCCCCCAGCACCGGCTATTCCGACTATCTCGTGAATGGGGTGAACACCCGCAAAACCGGTTATGAAGTATCCGTAAACGCTACCCCCATCAAGAACACCCGCGGGCTCACCTGGACGGTAACCGCCAACTGGGCCACCTTCCAGGAGAAATACGTGAGCATCTACGGAGACCAGACAAAACTGAACGCCTACATCGGCGCAGGCGACCGGGTGGATAGATTCTTCGGGACCAAATTCGTCAGAACGCCGGACGGCCAGATCATCAACGGCCCCGATGGCCGCCCCATCGTGAATCCCACGCAGCAATACCTCGGTAACGCCAGCGCCGACTGGGTATGGGGCATCAATAACAGCTTCCGGTACAGAGGCTTCAATCTCAGCTTCCAGTTCGATGGCCGCGTAGGCGGACAGATGATCGACTATATTCAGCAGCAGACTTTCCGTGGCGGCCGTAATATTCTTACCACAGAAGGCGCCATGGGAGATGCCCGCTACCAGGACTATAAAGGCGTGAAGTCATGGCAGGGGGAAGGAGTGGTGATCACCAACAATGTCCCCATCCAGTATGATAACAACGGTAATGTTACGAACGCAGATAAACTGCAGTTTGCTCCTAACACTACCAAAACTTTCCTGCAGGATTATATCAGCGTATACTATAAAACCAACGAAGCAAACCTGATCAGTAAAACTTTTGCCAAACTGAGAGAAGTGACACTGGGCTACACCCTGCCGGAAAGCCTGTTGAAAGGTACTTTCATCCGTTCGGCCAATGTTTCTTTCGTGGGCAGGAACCTCCTGTATTTTGCCAAAAATAAAGATGTGGACCTGGACCAGTACCCCGGCGCCGACCAGGGTTCTTCCACCCTGCAAACACCGACTACGCGCCGGTTTGGCTTTAATGTTAATCTCACTTTCTGATCCGCTTAAACACGCATTGTATGAAATCACTGAAAATAGTTGCCTTTGCTGCGCTGGCCGGTATCGCCCTCAGTAGCTGCAACAAAAAGTTTGAAGATTATTCCGTCAATACAAATAAACCCGCGAAGGTGCCGCCAAGCCTGGTATTAGGCGGTATCCTGGGAGATATGAATGCAGACAAACCCTGGAGCGCGGTGATGCGCTGGAACCAGTTTGACTGCTGCAACTATAACTATTATGGCGACCAGCGTTACGATTGGAACGGCGCCGATTTCGCCAGCTATTTCTCCCTGACCAATGTGCAGCAGATGGAAGCAGAAGCCATCCGCCTCGGCGGAAAGGACGTGAACCCCTATAGCGCGCTGGGGAAATTCGCCCGTGCCTTCTTTTACTACCGGCTGTCCAGCCTTGTAGGGGACGTGCCGCTGAAGACCGCATTGCAGGGCAAAGACAATATCGCGCCAACCTACGACGCGCAAAAGACAGTGTTTGTACAGGTCCTGCAATGGCTGGAGGAAGCAAATACACAGCTGGCCGCACAGATCGCCAATCCGGATAAATCCAATACCGCCGAAGGGCAGGTGCTGAAAGGAGACTTTTATTATGGCAACGATCTTACAAAGTGGCAGCGCGCCGTGAACACCTTCCGGCTGAGGGTATTGATAGCGCTGAGCAAAAGAACAGGAGAGTCAGATCTTAACATTGCGCAGCAGTTTAAGGATATTGTTGGTAATCCTTCCAAATACCCCTTGATGGAGTCGATGGACCACAACATGCAGTTCATCTACAACAATATCAACAAATACCCTTCCAACCCGGATAACCTCGGCTTCGATGCTACCCGTTACAATATGTCGGCCACCTACCTGAACACGCTGGTAGCACTGAAGGACCCAAGGGCCTACATCACAGCGGAACCGGCCACCAAACAGATCAACGAGCTGCATAAGCTGCCTTCGGATATCACCGCCTATGTGGGTGCTTCTTCCGGGGAGAGCCAGGAAGATATGTCTTCCAAAATGTCTAACGTAGATACCGCCGCTTATTCCCTGCGCAGCAGAAACCGCTACTATAGCAGCTATGCGGCCGAGCCAGGCGTGATCGTCGGTTTTCCTGAACTGTGCTTTAACATGGCGGAAGCCATTAACCGCGGCTGGGTTACCGGAGATGCGGAAGCATGGTATAAAAAAGGTATCAAAGCTTCGCTGGGTTTCTACGGTATCCCTACAGAAGTAGCGGGTACCGTAAGCAAAACGTATAAGGGTACACGTTATGACATACCGTTCAGTTTTGAAAGTGGTTATTACCAGCAGGCTGCGGTGAAGTATCAGGGCAACAATGCGCAGGGGTTAACACAGATCCTGACGCAGAAATACCTCGCGTTCTTCGAAAACTCCGGCTGGGAGGCCTATTTCAACTGGCGCCGTACGGGGGTGCCTACCTTCCTGACAGGTGCTGGTACGGGCAACAGCGGCATGATCCCCAAACGGTTCAAATATCCGGACACCGAAAGGGCAGCGAATACCGTTAACTGGACCACCTCGCTGAAAAGCCAGTTCGGCGGCACTACAGATGATATTAACGCGGCGATGTGGCTTGTTAAATAAATAGGATCATCATCTAAGTAAAAAGAAGGGCTGACCTAACCGGTCGGCCCTTCTTTTTATACCGCTTCTCATCGCCCGGGTCTTTAGCATTACTACTCTTGTTTTAGTAATACTTAACAATTAGTTCAGTATTGCTTAACAATTAGTTTACATTGGATAGGCACCTTTGACCCAAATACCTGAATGGAAATGCTGACTATTCCCTGGATACAAAAGCGGCTGGAGCGTGCGCCGAATATTGTTTTGTCTTTGTATGCCGCATTGGTGGCCTTTGGCACCTATTCCTGCATGTATGCTTTCCGGAAACCGTTTACCGCGGGAATATTTGAAGGGGTGTCCTTTCTGGGGATAGACTACAAAATCTGGCTGGTGATCAGTCAGACGATAGGCTATGCCTGCAGTAAGTTTTATGGTATCCGGTTTATTGCGGAAATGAAGGGCAGCAACCGCGCGCAGTACATCATGATGCTGATCCTGGTTTCCTGGGTGGCGTTGCTGGGCTTTGCGCTGGTACCGGCGCCATATAACATCCTCTTCCTGTTTATCAACGGCTTTCCCCTGGGCATGATCTGGGGATTGGTGTTCAGTTACCTGGAAGGCAGGCGGAGCACGGAGTTTATGGGCGCGGTATTATCCATCAGTTTTATTTTCTCTTCCGGTTTTGTGAAATCAGCCGGGAAGATGACCATCCTGTCCTGGCATGTATCGGAGTTCTGGATGCCGTTTGTAACGGGACTGTTGTTTTTAGGGCCTATCCTGGTGTTTATCCTCTTGCTGGAGCAGATACCGCCGCCGGGCGCGGAAGATGTGAAGATGCGCACGAAAAGGGTGCCAATGAACAAGCAGGAGCGGAAACGTTTCCTGCAGACATTCCTGCCAGGCCTGGTGCTGTTGATAGGCAGCTATGTATTGCTGACTGTACTGCGCGATATGCGGGACAATTTTGCGGCAGATATCTGGAAAGACCTGGGGTATGGCACAGACACAGGCATCTTCACCCGTACGGAAATACCGATATCTATCGCCATTATTGCTATTATGGGAATGCTGGTTTTTGTGAAGAACAACTATCAGGCGTTTATGCTGAACCATGTGATCGTGATCTCCGGATTCCTGATCGCGTTGGTGAGCACGCTGCTGTTCCGGCAGCACCGGTTGGATCCCGTATGGTGGATGACGCTGACAGGATTAGGTTTGTACATGGGGTATATTCCTTTCAATTGTATCTTCTTCGAGCGACTGATAGCCGTTTTTAAATACGCCAGTAATGTAGGCTTTATCATGTATGTGGCCGATTCGTTTGGATATCTGGGTAGTGTAGGAGTGATGCTGTTCAAGAACGCCAGTCATATGCCCTTGTCCTGGAGCCAGTTTTTTGGAGATGCCGTACTGGGCGTTTCTGTTACAGGAATAGTAATGATGGGGGTATCTTCCTGGTATTTCAAAAAAAAGTATAATGGCGACAGCCTCAAATTAGGAATAGTGAACTAAACAAAAAAAAGCGAAACTGAATTTCAGTTTCGCTTTTTTAATAGCTTTCTTATTCACGTTATTTATGCCTTAGGAGCTTCAGAAGCACCTTTTGATTCTTTTTTGGGTTCATCTTTGGCATCTTTGAACTCGCGTATGCCACTACCCAAACCACGCATTAACTCAGGTATCTTTTTACCACCAAACAAGAGGAGAACTACCAGCGCAATCAGCAGTAATTCTTTGATACCGATTTCCTGCAGGAACAAAAACGGAATATTCAAAAGTGATGTTGCCATTATAAACTGTTTTTTATTGTGTGCTTTTAATATACGGCGATTCCGGACATAAAGTTAGCACGAAATAAGAGTTTTTTCGACTTTTGCCGAGATATTTGAGAATTTTAATATAATTGTCATCAAAACAATGGGTTACGAATTATAAAAAACAACTTTTATATCTCCATTCTCCACTTGCAGTTGTGAAATTCTCCCGTATTGTACCTTCAGGTCGAAGGAATCTGCCAGGGGGGTATTGGTGGCGTGGGCCAGGATAGACCGGATGACACCGCCATGGGTAACGAGCACTGCGTTGTTGCCCTTTTCGATGATCTCTTCTATAAAAGCCATACTGCGGGTATAGAGTTCCTCGTAGCTTTCGCCCTGCGGTACCTTTGCCTGTACAAAATCGTCCGCCCAGGTTTGCAGCTCTTCTTTGCCGATGGCTTCCCAGGCCAGCATTTCCCAGGCGCCGAAATTCATTTCCTTCAATCGGTCATCTGTATGGACATCTTCACCAAAGAGAGTGGTGGCGAGCTTCTGACAGCGTTGCAGAGGGCTGCTGTATACATCGAACGTGCCGGTGGGCACTTTGGCCTTTATGGCGGCAGCTTCCGTTTCAAAGGTACCGGCTACGCCGATGTCTGAAAAGCCGTAACAGATGCCGCTTTCAATAGCCGGCGTCGTATGTCTTATGAGGTAAATTTCCATGCGAGAATGCAAAAGCACAAATATATGACTGTTTCGGCAACCTGCTGTACGGCCCCGAGGCAGTCGCCGGTGTAGCCGCCGATCCATTTGTTCATCAACCGGGCCATGTACCATCGTACCAGTACCAGCGCGGGGAGGATCAGCAGCAGCGCGTAATTACGGGTAAAGGCGATCACCATCAGCAGGGGCAACAGCCCGAAAGCGCCGGCGAGCAACAGGTCCGGCAGCAAAATACCTTTGGATACCGGCTTTGCCTTGCTGTCTTCGTTTTCCCTGACATACTGGTGCGTATAGATAATGCTGACAGCCACAAAGCGGCTCAGCGGCTGCGCGATGATCACAGCCAGCATCACTTTGTTGAGCGTCAGTGGTATGAGGCAGATGTATTTTGTGGTCATCAGCAGCAACAGGCCCAGCATGCCATACGTACCGATGCGGCTGTCTTTCATGATTTCCAGTATCTTTTCTTTGGTCCACCCGCCGCCAAAGCCGTCGCACATATCGGCAAAGCCGTCTTCATGAAAAGCGCCGGTCACCCAGATGCTGATAACAAGGGATAATAACACGGTCACCAGGCGGGGTGCAATATCGCCCAATGCATACAACACTGCCAGCATAAAGCCTCCGGTGATCCAGCCTATCAGCGGCAGATAGCGGGTAGCCTTGTTGAGCATATCAGGACTGTACGCATTAACGGTGACGGGTATACGGGTATAGAACATAATAGCGGTTAGCAAAAGCTGCCACTGTTTTTTCATATGCTGCGGTTTGAGACCTGGGCGCTGTTAAAGCTGGCCATTTCCTGCAGGAAGAGCACAGCGCTTTGGATAACAGGAATGGCCATGGCTGCCCCGGTACCTTCGCCGAGGCGCATATCCAGCTGTAGCAATGGCTGTACGCCCAAAAACTGCAACATGGCCTTGTGACCTTTTTCTTCGGAGCAATGCGCAAACACACAGTAATCTTTTACGGCAGGCTGCATGGCCACGGCGGCCAGCAGTGCGGAGGAGACAATAAACCCGTCGATCACCACCATCATTTTCAGGGCCGCTGCCTGCAGAATGGCACCGGTGATCATGGCAATTTCGAAACCGCCATAGGTGGCCAGCGCCAGCTCGGGAGTGGGCGGTTTCACATGATGGGCCATCACTTGCTGTAGTACCGCTTTTTTCTGCGCCAGCTGCTGCATATTGCTGCCGGTGCCGGTACCTACGCAGTCAGCAATGGAAATACCGGTAAAATAACTCATCAGCAGCGCAGCAGACGAGGTGTTGCCGATCCCCATCTCTCCGAAACCAATGATATTGCAACCGGCGGCATGCGCCAGCTCCACTTCCCCGGCGCCGGCAGTCATCGCCAGCCGGCACTGGTCCGGCGACATGGCGGGACCATGCAGATAGTTATTCGTACCACAGGCAATCTTACGGTCATGCAACAACGGATGTGCAGGAAATTCATGATTGACGCCCGCATCCACCACGGTCAGCTGCAGCTGGTGCTGCCGGCAGAATACATTAATGGCGGCGCCACCCTGCAGGAAATTGTAGACCATCTGCGCGGTAACGGCCTGCGGAAAAGGATTTACCAACCCTTCGGCAGCGATGCCATGGTCGCCGGCAAACACCAGCAGGTGGGGGTGCCGCAATTCCGGAGTAAGGCTGTTTTGTATCAGTCCGGCCTGTAATGCCAGCTGTTCCAGCCTGCCCAGGGAGCCGGGCGGTTTTGTCTTCTGATCAATCTTGTCCTGTAACGCTGCTTTCAGTTCTTCGGACAAAGGGGAGACGGCTATCTGCATCATCTGTTTTTTTATCAGTCTCTTTTCTTTATTACAACCGGAATGCCGGAAACCATTAGTATAACCGTGTCGGCGATACGTGCAATGTACTGGTTGGCCCAGCCCTGGAGATCGGTAAACTTACGGCCAACGGCTGTTTCGGCATGTAAGCCCATACCTATTTCATTGGTGACAATGAGGAAATGCCCCGGTTGTTCCCGCAGCGCGTCAATCTCCGCCTGCAGGGACGCCAGCGCTTTGTCAATATCGTAATCGTGAAGCGTGAAAAAATTCGTGAGCCATAAGGTGACACAGTCTATCACCACAGTCCGCCCGGCGAGCGGCAACCGGCTTACATGCAACGCTTCTTCGTAGTTGGTCCACGAAGGACCGCGCTCTGCCTGATGGCGCCGGATACGGGCGGCAAAATCCTCGTCCCATATTCTGGCGGTGGCCACATATACCGGCTGCTCACAGGAGGCCAGCGCCTGGTCCTGTGCATACCGGCTTTTACCGGACCGGGCGCCACCTGTAACGAGTGTGATCATACGGGTAAATTACGAATGATGGATGGCGGATTACGAATGGAGGGCCGCCTTTTTGAAAGGTTATTAAATAACCCCTCGCAAGGAGGCCCTCCATTCGTAATGCGTAGTTGCTAATTAAAAACGGGTATAGCCGGGAAGAAATAGCCGGTATACGGAATGCTCTTCACAACAGCGCCGGTAGAGGCGTTGTAGATAAAGAGGGTGTTCTTTTCAAAGTGGGTACCGTAGCCGGGCTCTACGCCGGTGGCCACCAGAGTGTTGTTGGCCGGGTTATACCTGAAACCGGCGCCATACAGCTCTCTGTCGGCCGGTAAGGTGATGAAAGGCGTCTGCAGGGAAGCAGCGTTGCCCGGTAAGTATTTAAAAATCTGTTTGCCATTGATGCCCCAGTCATTGGTTTTAGCAATGAATACGGCATTCTCAACGGTAGAAGCGGTGATCATCGTTGCGTTCCATGCGCCCCATGCGCCATACAACGGGAAGGGCAGCGCTATGGTGTTCACCGCCAGCGAGGTGGGATTGATAGCATACAGGTGCTGTCCTTCGCCTGCCCAGATGGTACCATCCGGCGTACGCGCCAAACCTACGTCTGCTTTTACCAGGGTAGACACAATGCTGAAGTTACTGGCGTTGAGGACCACGATACCGGCGGACTGAGACATCACAAACACGTAGTTGCCTGCTTTCAGCATGCCACCCACCTGACCGTCGATACCGGCGATTTTGGCGCCGATGGTGAAAGCCCCGAGGTCTACAGGATAAACCCCGTCGGTAGTGGAGAGCAGGCCGGTGCTGTTGTTAACAGGGCAAAAAGCATTAGCCATCGCCGGAGGAGGGGCAGTGCGGCCCACCTCTTTCATGGAATGCACATCGGCTACCACCAGCGGCGCATCTTTGGACACCAGGTAGATCCGGTTGTTGAATACAGTGCCGTAACCAGCAGTATTGCCCAGGGTCTTGCCAGGGTTCTCCCGCTGGAAGATGTTGCGGTGCAGGGTGTCTTCACCATAACGGTAAAAGTTCACATCAGCCTTGTCATGGCCAAACCAGCCTTCATTCACGATGAAGAAGCCATTATCATACTTATCTGTTACCTTGATACGGTAGAAGTAGGAGTTGAGACTGTTGCCTGCGCTTACCTTAAAGGAGATGGTATAATCACCTGCAGCGGTAGGCGTAAAGGTATAGGTAGAGTCGGTGCCGGCAGTTACTCCGTTAACCAGCCAGAGGAACGTAGGCTCTTTGGCGTTAACGAGCTGTGGACGCAGCACGCGCGTTTCGCCAACGGCAATGGTGTCTTTACCGTCTTTAAGTCCGGGGTTGCTGATAACAGGAATAACCACTTCTGCCACATTATCTTTCTGACAGGCGGAAAAAGTCAGCAATGCAGCTGCTGCCAGTAGAAAGAGCTGTTGCAAACGGCATGTAAATCTTCGCATGGTACGATTGTTTGTTGGATCTAAATATTTAGAGATTTAGCTACTGCTACAGTGCAGGCTATTCTTATCAAATAGCCGGTGCGCTGTAACAATAATTAAATCTCTAAATCAAAAAGTGAGAAAATATCTTAGTGAGCCAGACGCAGTTTGCGTTGTACAAGGGCATAGCCGCCGAAGAAAATAGCGCTGTATACCAGGGTGCCTACCAGGAAGTACTTCATGAAAGGAATAGCCAGTATATAACATTTGGTCAGGCCTGCCATGTCTCTGGTGAAAGGCAAACCGGTGGTAATATCGGTAGAACCGCTTACCCATACGCCAAAGTTGGAAATCAGGAAATGCACCAGCGCTCCTGCCACCGCTGCAACAGCGATGCGGCCCACACTCATTTTACGGATCACCAGCTGGCCAATCAGCACGATAAACACGAAGCTGATATAGTTAGCTGCCCAGCCTTTGTAGAGCAGGCCCTGTGCATATTCGCGGTGGAAAACCTGCATCAGGATCACGTCACTGAGGAATAACGTCAGCAGCGGGAATGCATAGGATTTCCATTTTTCAGAGAAAGAAGCACCGCCAAACAGCGCCATGGCGCCCACCGGGGTGAACATAGCGATCGGCTGGAGCGTAGACTGGTCTGCTCCCAACACTACTCGTATTATACCTGCTACGAGCATAAACAGCAGCAGAATGCCAAACCGGGGATTAAGATTCTTTAAAGACATTATGTTGGATTTAATGTTTACAAATTCAAAACAACACCGGCATTACAGTTAAACCGGCGGGAATTATAGCCAAGGATATCAAAATACTGATAATTGGTAATATTTCGGAACCCGGCATAAATTTTCAGCAAGTTACCAAATTTATACTCACCATAGAGGTCTACGGTGTAATAATCTCCCATGGGCGTTGTTCCCTGGTAACGCTCGCCGGTGTACCGGAAGGCGGCGCTGGCGTACAACGCCGGGGTTACCTGGTAGCCCAGGGTAGCATTCACGGCATGTTTGGGAATCCTGTACAGGTTATACCAGGAGGTGTCCTTGCCACTCTGGGTGGTGTGTAACCGACCGTCGGTATAGACATAGTTCATATTCAGGTCCAGCTGGCGGGTAATGTGCCAGTCTGCCTCCACCTCGGCGCCGTAAGCCCACTGTTTGTCGGCATTTACATAATGACTGGTGAAAAGGATCAGGTCTTTGGTATGGCGGGCGAAGCCTGTTACCCGGAAATCCAGCGCGCGGTTGGCCACGGAAGCCTGATAACCGGCCTCATAGCTCACTGTGGACTCCGGCTTCAGGTCTTTGTTGCCGTATATCGCGGTATATAACTGGTACAGGGAGGGGATTTTATACCCGGAAGAAACGTTCACAAACACCTTATGGTTGTCCCTGATCAGGTAAGACGGGTTGAAGGTGAAGGTGCCGTTGTTGCCGTAGATATTATGGTGGTTGAAACGACCGCCGGCTTCCATATTGAACCCGCCGAGGTTATGGAGCAGCACGGATGCATAGGCGCTGATCTGGCGGGCATGGGCGCTGTCGTCTGCCAGCCGGGTGTATTCCATCTTCGGATTGGGGTCCCACGGAGCGGGCTGGCCCAGGCGCTGGTTCAACTGGTCCATATTGGCTGCGCTGAAAGCGCCACCGGCCACCAGCCGTATAATACGGGAGGCGTTCCAGTTTACATAACTTTCAACCTGGTGTATGTTGGAGGTAAAATCAGACAGGTCGAACACGCTGTAGCCGGTAGGGGCTACATAACCGGAATCGTTGACGATATGGCGTTTGGTTCGCTGGTAGCTGTATAATACCTGCCAGCTGCCGTTTTTGAACTGGTATTCGCTGCCGAAGCCGTTGAGCAGGTTATTGGATTTGCCGGTATAGTCGCGGTCATCGATAAAAGCGCCTTCGTCGAGATCGTGATGGTAGTCGCTGTAGTTGAACAGGTACTGCAGCCTCCAGCGGGAAGCAGCCTGCAGGCCCAGTTTGGCGAATACGCTATGCTGGCGGAAGCCGTCTTTATCGAAACCGGCTTTGCCGGTGGAATCGTAGGCGTCGGACAGGCCGTTGGAGGTTTCGTATTTGTAGCCCAGCAGGTAGGAGAACTTGCCGGCATTGCCATAGGCGCTGACATTACCGAGGAAGCTGTTGTAGCTGCCGTAGCTGGTATTGGCAGATACGCCGAACTTTTTATCGCTTTTTTTCCGGGTGATGATATTGATCACCCCAGCCACGGCATTGGAGCCGTAGAGGGTGGACTGGCTGCCGCGGAGGATCTCAATTCTCTCTACCTGTTCGGGGGTAATGAAGTTGAGGTCGAAGGAGTTGGCGATCTGGGAAGCGTCGCTGACCGGCAGACCGTCTACCAGTATCAGGGCATTGCCGTTGGAGGCGCCCCGCATATATACTTCCGGTACGGTGCCCCGGTTGTTCTGGGCGCCGTTGATCGTAATGCCTGCTTGTTCACCAAGAAGGGCGGCGATGGTTTTACCGCTGTTTTTCTCCAGGTATTCGTGGGAAAGGATGGTGACCACCTTTCCGGTTTCACTGGCTTTCTGGGGGCCTTTAGTGGCTGTGACAGATACCTCGTTCAACTGGCTGATCCGCGGCACGGAATCTTGTGCTGTAGCGGAAAAAGGTAAAGAGAAGAGGAGGGGAAGTGTGTAAAGTTTTAAGTTCATAGGGGGCGAAATTACGAATTCGGCAGTATGTGCCGCATTAAAATAGCAGGGCCGGATGAAAGTTCATCCGGCCCTGCTTTACACTTAAATATGTTGATCAGATCAACCAGGCATTCTGGAGATGTATTTGTCCATTTCCTTGATCTGGCTAACGATCTGGGCGGTAGTGGGCTTCTGTGCTTTGGCTCTGCGGAAGTATTCTTTGGCAGATTTGAAGTCACGGCGGCTCATGGCGATGGACGCCAGGGTGAGCAGGGCGGCGGCGGTGTTTTCCTTGTCAGGCAAACCCATCCGCACCGCTTTCTTCAGGTTCTGGTCAGCCGTTTTGAGGTCGTTCTTCTGGTAGGCGATGGTGCCCAGCTGGAAGTACTGCATGCCTTCGTATTCTTTCATCGGGCTGCCGGACTGGATGCTTTGCCGGATGGTAGCTTCCGCTTTGTCCAGGTCGTTGCTGTACATGGCCATGTTGCTTTGCATGAAGTAGTATACAGAACGAATAGGTTTATACAGCAGTTTAGGGAACTTCACTTTGTTCATGAGAGCAGTGGCGCGCTCTATATCACCGGCTTCCACGGCTTCCTGTACCAGCCGCATAGGGCCAAACAGGAGGTGCGTTACAATACAGATAACGGCGAGCAGCAGCACAATGGTCGCTTCCCACCAGCCTATCGTGAACCCGAGGGCAATACCGGCTACCAATAACACGATCCCGACCGGGAAACGATATAGAATAAAAAAGTTAAATGCTTTCATGAAAAAACTGTTCGTAAGTCACTTGTTTCTAATAGCGGGGGCAAAGATAAATAAAAAAAACACCTCATGGGTTTAATAGTTCGCTTTTAGCCGGCGCCGCTTTCGGTTTTTTCAGGTTGGCCGCCACAATGGCCGCCAGGATAACGAAGATGCCGGTGATCTGTACCGGGGTAATGACTTCGTGTAACAACAGGGTGGCGGCTATCGTTGCTACCGGCAGCTCCGCGGCGCTGAGAATGGCGCCCAGTGCCACGCCTGTTTGCGGCATGCCCTTAGAGAACAGAAAAGGTGGCAGTACCGTCCCGAAAAGGGCCAGGGGGAGCCCCCAAAGCCACAGCGGAGGGGCGGTGAACCGGCCGTTCCACAGATAGGCCGGCGGGAACAGCAGGCTGATGATGATAAACGCGCCGGTAACGATCCAGGCGCTTTTCAGCACCGGCGTGAGGGAATGGCCCACCCGGCCGCTGACTACGATGAAAGTGGTGTAAAAGAGCGCTGCCAGCATGCCAAAGCCGATGCCCCGCCAGTCGAGACGGAAACCGTTGCTGTTGAACAGCCCGCCCGCCAGCAGTGTGCCTGCCAGGATAAACGCAACAGCCACCCATTGGATAGCGGTAGGCCGCTTTTTATAAATCAGCCATTCCGCCAGCATGCTCATCCAGGTAAATTGCATCAGCAGTATGATGGCTATGCTCGCCGGGATATATTGTACACTTTGATAATAGGTGATGCTTACAAGACCGGTAGAACTACCCAGCATAAAGCAGGTGCGGGCCTCTTTGTTCTTCAGCCCCGGGGTGGCACGGCCCGATAAAAAGTGAAGGCCCCATAACGCCAGCATGCCGAAGCCAGCCTGCACACTGCATAACTCCCCCAGGGTAAAGCCCTCCTGGTAACCCAGTTTAACGATCGTCGATAAAATTCCAAAGCTGCAGGCGCCCAGGAGCACCAGCAGAATACCTTTCCACATGCTCAATAAATTTTTGATTTTTTGATTTTCGATTTTGAGATTTTATAATTCCCAAAATCGAAAATCAAAAAATCAAAAAATCGAAAATCAAAGTTATCGCTTTTCTTTTTTCTCCAGATTAGGCAGGAATCCTGTAAGGAGACCAATCAACGGGAGGAAAGAGCAAACCTGGTATACGTACCCGATACTGGTAGCATCGGCCAGTTTGCCCAGCAGTGCTGAGGCTACGCCGGCCATACCGAACGCCAGGCCAAAAAAGAGGCCGGCAATCATACCCACTTTACCAGGCACCAGTTCCTGTGCATACACCAGGATAGCTGAGAAGGCGGAGGAGAGGATAACGCCGATGAATACACTTAATATGGCGGTCCAGAACAGATTTGCGTAGGGCAGCAACAATGCGAAAGGCGCTGCGCCCAGGATGGATATCCAGATCACATACTTACGGCCGATACGGTCGCCCAAAGGGCCTCCGAAGAAAGTGCCGGCAGCCACGGAAAACAGGAAGATGAACAGGTATACCTGTGAACGCTGAATGGAAACGCCGAAACGGTCTATCAGGTAAAAGGTATAGTAGTTGGTCATACTGGCCATGTAAAAATATTTCGAGAAGATCAGCATCAGCAGGATGCCCAGTGATACAATTACACGGGTGCGGGGCAGGCTTGGCTGCTGCAGATGATGCTGTACTGCCTTCTTCGGTTTTATCCGGTGCGTGTTGCCTTTATACCATTTGCCTATATATACCATCACAAAGATGGCCAGCAGCGCCAGCAGGGAGAACCAGATCACATGGAACTGGCCGAAGGGCACAATGATCAGGGCCGCCAGCAAGGGGCCCAGCGAACTGCCGGCGTTACCGCCTACCTGGAACAGCGACTGTGCCATGCCGTGTTTACCGCCGGAGGCCATATGGGCCAGCCGGGAGGCTTCCGGATGAAAGACAGAGGAACCAATGCCTACCAGTGCCACGGATACCAGCACCATAGGCAATGAATGCGAGAGGGACAGGCAAATCAGCCCCAGCAGGGTGAAGGCCATGCCCACCGCCAGTGAAAAGGGCTGCGGCTTTTTGTCTGTGTACAAGCCTACCAGCGGTTGCAGGATAGAGGCCGACATCTGAAAAGTCAGCGTAATCAGCCCAATCTGCGTAAAGTTCAGTTTCAGGGAGTTGCGTACCAGCGGATAGATGGCCGGGATCAGCGATTGTAGCGTGTCGTTCAGCAGATGCGTAAAGCTAAGCGCAATCAGTATGGGAAATACCGTCTGATGGGCGACCTGTTCAGAGGCTGTTTTAGGGGCCTCCTGTGTAAAAGTTGTCATGGTTTCTTGTTTGAAGGTCAGATCATCTGATGTTTTAAAATAAAAAAATTACGAGGTGCCGGCGAAGCACGGTAGCCTCCGGGCTACTTGCTTTGTGTACTGATTTTTGTAGCCCAGAGTAATGCTTTCTTGGAATCCTTGTCTACAATACTTTGCAGCAAGGCGTCGTGCAGCGATTGTGATTCCACGAACGAATCCGTGTTGTGGTAACGCGATACGAAGGACGTTTTCAGGTGGGTGGCCACCGTTCTGTAAAGGTCCAGCATAATTTCGTTTTTGGAAGCTTCCGCAATCGCCGTATGGAAATTGATATCCGCCTGAATACAAGGCTCCAGCTCATTGGCCGTTGCATAGGTGAAACGTTTCCTGAGAAAACCTTTCATCTTTTCTATGTCCTTGTTATTGCGGTGGATGGCGGCTCTTTCCGCAATCTTCACCTCCAGCAGCAGCCTCACTTCGTTCAACTCTTCAAAATCTGCCCGTTGCAGCCGCTGGCTTAGCGGTTCCCCGCTGCCGATCTGTGATATCACAAATGTGCCAAGTCCCTGTTGCACCTTCACCAGCCCCTTGTTGGCCAGTATCTTCACCGCCTCCCGTATACTCGAACGGCCTACGCCGAATTGTTGCATTAACTCCGGTTCCGTCGGCAGCCGCTGACCGGTGGTATATTTACCGCCAAATATCAGCTCCTGCAGCCTGTCGGCCACTTCTTCCGCGAGATTTTGACGCTTTAATGGTGCAGATCCTGTATTCATCATATCATCAGATGTTTGCAAAGGTAATGAAAGATTTTGTTATTTGGTAATTTTGTGGCCACATGATATGATAAAATACCTGAATGATATTCCTGACTGGCAACTGTGGTGTTTCTTCCTGATAGAAAACGCGCTGATTGTTCCGGGCGTGCTCGCCTGGGGCAACTACCTGCTGCAGCGCCCACGACAGGAGATGTTCCGCTATACCCGTGACCAGTGGAAAATGTGTATCGTGACCACCCTGCTCAATACACTGGTGACGGTAGCCGGTTACCAGCTGTGGAAACATGGGTACGTCCGCATTCACGAAACCCTGTCATGGCGCGTGCTCACAGATGCCCTCGCGCTGTTTCTCGTCATGGACCTGCTCATGTATATCTTTCATTACCTGATCCACCAGACTTTCCTGTACCGGCTGCTGCACCGCCTGCACCATGAAGCGACAGACCCGGTGCCCATCGATCTGTTTGTGCTGCACCCGCTGGAAACACTCAGCTTCGGCGCACTGTGGCTGCTGGTACTGCTGCCGTTCAACATGAACCTGTACGGCATACTGATCTACCTTACCGTCAATGTTGTTTTTGGTATGACCGGCCACCTGGGAATGGAACCCCTGCCGGAAAACATGCGTCAATGGCCGGTACTAAAATACCTCGGCACCTCCACCTTTCATCACGATCATCACCGGCAGGAGCAATACAACTACGGCTTCTATACCAGCATATGGGACCGCCTCTTCGGTACTTTCAAGCAGTAAAACTGCCGCTTACCGTTCAAATAACACACTTTCGATAACCGGAATAATGTACTATTTTGGCCGGATTCATTTTTTCAGAATCAAACTGCTGTATGAGAAAATTAGTACTGACACTGTCGGTGTTCATCACGTTCCGTGCCTATGCACAGGATGCGCTGAAATACCAGACACCTGCACAAAGCATTATGGAGCTGGCCATGGCAGCGCCTTCGCCCGCTGTTAACTTCAGCAGGGGAGACCTCATGCTGATCATGGACCGAACAGGATTCCCTACCATCGAAGAACTGTCACAACCGGAATACCGCCTGGCCGGCTTCCGTATCAACCCGTCTAATTTCGGCCCGAGCCGCGCCAGCTATGTAACCGGTATCCGTATCAAAGAAATGAACGGTAAACGGGAATATGCCGTGACCGGCCTGCCGGCCAACGCCCGCATCGGCAACGTGACCTGGTCCCCGCAGAAAAAGCACCTCGCCTTTACCGTTACCATGAACAATGGCATCACCCTCTGGAAAGCGGATGTAGCCACCGGCGAAGCAAAACAAGTCAGCACCCGCCGCCTGAATGACACGTTCAACGGCGCATTCCGCTGGATCGATGAAGACCGTATCCTGGTACTTTCCGTGCCCGCCGGCCTGGGCGCCGCACCGGAAAAACCACTGGCGCCGGAAGGCCCCACCGTGCAACAAACAGCCGGAAAAGCCGCTCCCGCCGCCACTTACCAGGACATGCTCAAAAATCCCTACGATGAAAAGCTGTTCGACTACTACTTCCAGTCAGAACCTGTGATCATCAGCGCAGCCGGCGAAAAAGTCATCGGCAAACCCGCCGTATATACCGGTATCACACCTTCTCCCGATAAACAATATTTGCTGGTCCACCAGCTGAACCGTCCTTATTCTTACCTCGTGGGCGCCTACCGCTTCCCCGCAGAGATCAGCATCTGGGACCTCCAGGGCACTGTGGTGAAACCACTCGCCAAAAATCCGCTGGATGAAGTACGACCCAAAGGTTTCGACGCTACGAGCAACTACCCCCGCGGCTATCAGTGGCGCGGCGACGCTCCCGCCACCATTTGCTGGGTGCAGGCCCTCGACGGCGGCGATCCTAAAAAAGAAGTACCCTTCCGCGACGTGGTGAATACCCTGGAAGCGCCATTCACCGCGGCGCCTGTGGAACTGGTGAAAACCCGGGACCGCTTCGGCGGCCTTACCTGGGGTAATAACCAGCTGGCCCTCGTAGCAGAAGGCAACAGCTCCAAACAGACCGTGAAAGTGAGCCGCATCGATCCGTCCCATCCCGGACAGGAGCCCGTAGTAGTGATCAACCGGTCCGAAAACGACCGTTACAACGATCCCGGCGAACCGGTTATGGTAAAGAATCAGTATAACAAGCCTGTTTTATACGTGTCTCCTGCCAATGAACTGCTGATGATCGCGCCGGGCGCTTCCCCTGAAGGCGACCGCCCGTTCCTTTCCAGCTTCAGCCTGAAAAACGGCAAACAGCAGATACTGTGGCGTTCACAAGCCCCCTATTATGAACAGGTGGCGGAAGTGATCGACCCTGCTAAACTGCAGATCGTGGTAGCCCGCGAATCAGCAGCAGCGCCGGTGAATTATTACCTGCAAAACCTGAAAAAGAAATCAGCGGCTGTAGCGCTGACCAGCTTCCCGCACCCGCAACCCCTGCTGGAAGGCGTACAGAAACAACTGCTCAAATACAAAAGGAAAGACGGCGTGGACCTCACCGCCATGCTATACCTGCCTAAAGGTTACGATCCCGCTAAAGACGGCCGTTTGCCGGTACTGATGTGGGCTTATCCCCGTGAGTACAAATCCGCCAGCGATGCGGCACAGGTAAGAGGCTCCGCCTATAAATTCACCCGTGTTACCTACGGTTCCCCCATTTTCTGGGTTACCCGCGGCTTCGCCGTGATGGACGCCACCGAAATGCCGATCGTAGGTGAAGGGGATAAAGAGCCCAACGACAACTTCGTGGACCAGCTGGTGATGAACGCTGAAGCAGCGGTAGACAAAATCACCGGCATGGGTGTGGGCGACAAAGACCGGATCGCCGTGGGCGGCCACTCCTATGGCGCCTTTATGACGGCCAACCTGCTGTCGCATACCAGCCTGTTCAAAGCAGGCATCGCCCGCAGCGGCGCCTACAACCGCACGCTGACGCCCTTCGGTTTCCAGAACGAACAACGTAGCTACTGGCAGGCGCCGGAAGTGTACTATAAAATGTCGCCGTTCTCCTACGTGGACAAGCTGAAGACGCCGATCCTCCTGATCCACGGCGAAGCGGACAACAACTCCGGTACGTTCCCCATCCAGAGCGAAAGACTGTACAATGCCCTTAAAGGCAATGGCGGTACCGCCCGTTTGGTGTTCCTGCCCCAGGAAAGCCACGGATACGCCGCTAAGGAAAGTATCCTGCACATGCTGTGGGAAATGGACAACTGGCTGATGAAATACGTGAAATAATCCGGACCTGTCAACTCAGCAATTAACGAGCGGAGGCTTCATCGCGCTTTTTCAATAAACGGCATTAGTAAAGCGTAAGCCTCCAATTAATAAAAAGCCTGAACAAAACATCGTAGCCCAGGGCCTTAGCCCTGGGTTTTTTATATGATGCCATCCCGAACCTTTTATATGATGAAAATATGCCAATAGGTAAAAAGTGCCATTGAAGACCCATTTAACACAATCAATTTCACGCCATGCCCTGTACCTTTGTGTCATCATGTCAAAGGCACATATCCATACATATGATATCTGTTCGCTGGTGATGGACAAACCTGCATCAGAAGACATTCTGGTGGCGAGATTTACCGACTACCTGGCAGCACACCCGGACATCAGATTCCCGCACCGGCATTCCTTCTACCACCTGGCATTTTTTACCGGTGGAAGAGGTTCGCATACAATCGATTTTGAGCGCTTTCCGGTGGCGCCGGGCCAATTATACTTCATGGTCCCCGGACAGGTGCACAGCTGGTTTTTTGAAGGACGGACGGAAGGATATGTCGTTAATATGGCGGCCGGCTTTTTCAACGCTTTTTTGCAGGATGCCGGTTATGTGGAACGTTTCCCTTTTTTCAGCGGCGTAAGCGCCGAAGGGGTAGTGACACTGCCGGAAGAAGCACAGCCCGGCATTGTGGCGCTGTTTGAGGAAATGCTGGTGGAAATGGACGGCACAGAAGCCTACAGCCATGACATGCTACGATTGCTGATGCTGGAGATGTTTGTGAAAGTAAGCCGGGAAACACGCAACGGCGACGTTCCGCAGGAGCCGCCGCACAACTATGTGCTGCTTCGCAACTTCCGCAAACTGGTGGAACAGCATTATATGCAGCTGCGGCTGCCGAAAGAATACGCTGCGCTGCTGTACGTCACCCCCAATTATCTCAACGCTTTTTGCCGGCATATGCTGGGTAAATCGGCCGGAGAGATTATCCGTGACAGGGTACTGCTGGAAGCCAAAAGACTGCTGATCAATGTTGATATCAGTATCTCCACCATTGCCTACCAGCTGAGCTTCGCCGACAATTCCTACTTCACGAAATTCTTCAAAAAATATGAAGGGGTAACACCGGAAGAATTCCGGAAAAGTATTTCCTGACATTAAAAGCTTCATTATATGTGTGCAGATAAAAATCATGAGAAACCGAACATCTTCAAAAGCGTATTTACCAATAAATGTGCACGCTGCAGAAGAGGTGCTATCTTCCTCAGCAAAAATCCCTATGACCTTAAAAGCTGTATGAAAATGCCGGAAAAATGTCCGGTGTGCGGCCAGCAGGTAGAGGTGGAAGTAGGGTTCTATTACGGTACCGGCTACGTGAGCTACGCCCTCTCTATCGCTATTTGTGTGGCCAGCCTTATCGCCTGGTGGCTGTTTGTAGGCTTCTCTATTTATGATAACAGTATTTACTGGTGGCTGGGATTCAACGGCATGCTGTTGCTGGGCCTGCAGCCGATACTGATGCGCTGGTCCAGGACCATCTGGATGGCCTTTTTTGTAAGATATGATGAAGACTGGCACCAGGGCCCTCCGCAGGGTACCGGCCGGGTGAACACCACCTTTAAAGGCGCCATTTAAAAAAGGATAGCAGCATTGAGTATAACGAATGAAAAAAAAGAAGACCCGGTATTTTTTGCCCGGGTCTTCTTTTTTTTCGTTATATTAGGATTACTATTTAACTCCATATCTGTCATTAGCTATTTTTCTAACAGCAATGATTACACGATGAAGTTCCCCCGGCGGTTTGTTACTTGTTTATGTCTGTCCCTCTGGATGTATGGCAACAATCCGCTGAAAGCCCAGGATAGCGCGCAAACGCCGCTGCCGGCTATCTGGAGCTTACAGGATTGTCTGAACTACGCCATGCAAAACAACATCCAGCTGAACAGCCTGCGGCTGAGCCGGATGAGTAGCGAACAGGACCTGTTGCTGTCCAAAGCGGCCCGGTTACCTGATCTTTCCGGCTCGGCTTCTCAAACGCTGACCGGCCGTAAAACCCTCACTGCCAGTGGTAACATGCCCTACGAAGGCGCGCTGTCGGGCAACTACTCCGTCAACTCCAACGTCACGCTTTACCAGGGTGGCTATCTTAACTACGATATCAAACAAAAAGGGCTGCTGACACAGGTCGCTGATCTCAACATCGCACAGCAGATCAACGATATGACCATCCAGATCACGCAGGCTTACCTCAACATCCTGCTGGCCCGGGAAAATATCGTGTACGTGAGAGACCTGGTAACTACTTCAACAGCGCAGGTACAGCAGGCGCAACAGCGTTATGATGTGGGCAGCATCGCGCTGAAAGACCTGGCTTCGCTACAGTCGCAGCTGGCGGCCGACCGCTACAACCTCGTCACCGCTGAAAACCAGCACCGGCTGAGTAAACTCACGCTGAAACAGCTGCTGCAACTGCCCAGCCCCTACGACTTCGATATTTTTTCCCCGGACACGCTGGTGTCCAGCCACCTGGTGGTGCCCCTGCAGGAAGCACAGGATACCGCCCTCGCTAACAGGCCGGAAATAAAAAGCGCGCAACTGGGCGTCAACATATCCTCGCTGGACCTGGCCAAAGCCCGTGCAGGGTTCCTGCCTACGCTCAGCGCCGGCGGCGCACTGGGCAGCTCCTCACTTAAAGATCCAGGCAACAACTTCTTCAAACAACTGGACAACAACTTCTACCAGCAGATAGGCCTCACCCTGTCTGTCCCGATATTCACCCGCCGGCTCAATAAAACCAACGTGGAAAAATCAAAGCTGGAGGTGGACCAGTCGCAACTAACGCTGAAGAATACACGTACTAACCTGTCACAGACAGTGGAGCAGGCGTATATCAACGTACAGAACGCACAGGGGCAGTATGACGCTGCGGTGGAGCAGCTGCGCTACGCCACCGAAAGCTACCGGATTGCTACCGAGCAGCTGAAAGTAGGCGTGGCCAATATGGTGGATTTTCTGCAACAGAAAAACCTGTATATACAAGCCTTTCAGTCTTATATACAGGCTAAATACAATGCCGCACTGACAATCAGGATATATGATTTTTACAGGGGCGTGCCTGTAAAACTATAAATGTATTTGACGTATGAGAAAATATAAAAAGGTTATCATCGTGGCGGTTATCCTGCTGGTGGCGCTGGTCATCTGGTTTCTTTTTTTCAGAAAGAAACGTCAGCCGGTAGCATTCGATACGGTGAAACCATCCTACGGTCATATAGCCACTACCGTTACTGCCACAGGGACCATCCAGCCGGTGGATACCGTAGCGGTGGGCGCCCAGGTGTCCGGTACGCTGAAATACCTGTATGTGGACTTTAACTCGCAGGTGAAGAAAGGAGAGAAGCTGGGTGAGCTGGACAAGGTATTGTTTCAGGCACAGGTAGACCAGTACCAGGCTAACTTACAGGTGGCGCAGAGCAACCTGGATTATCAGAACAACAATTTCCACCGGCAGGAGCTGCTGTATAAAACAGGCGCCATCGCCAAAGCAGATTACGATGTGGCTTACAACCAGCTGGGTCAGGCAAAGGCACAGGTGGCCAGCGTCAGCGCGCAGCTGGCATCGGCCCTGAAAAATCTCTCGTTTACAGATATCATCTCCCCGATCAACGGCGTTGTGCTCAACAGAAGCGTGAGCGTAGGACAGACGGTGGCCGCCAGTTTTAACACGCCTACCTTGTTCGTTATTGCGAAAGATATTACCAGGATGCAGGTGGAAGCCAGTGTGGACGAAGCGGACATCGGTAATGTAAAAGACTCGCAGCGTGTAACCTTCACCGTAGATGCCTACCTGGAAGATGTGTTTGCCGGTAAAGTGCAGGAGATACGGCTGCAGCCTTCCGTATCTTCCAATGTAGTGACGTATAATACCATCATCAACGCCACCAATGAATCTATGAAGCTGAAGCCGGGGATGACGGCCAACGTGACCATCTATACCGCAGAAAAAGACAGCGTATTGTTGCTGCCGGTAAAGGCGCTCAAGTTCAGGCCGGATTCTGCGTTGCTGAAAGATTATGTTATTGTCAGCGCCGTTGGGCGCCGGCAACGCGCTGCGTCGCCTGCCGACACGAGTGGTAAATTCAAAAGTGTGCAGCGTGTGGGATCATCCAATTATGTATGGGTGCTGAAAGGGGATAGCCTGTTGCAGAAACATATTCGTACAGGCCTCAATGATAACACCCGGATTGAAGTCATTCACGGCCTCACGCCGCAGGATGTGGTGGTGATGGCCGTCAACGGCAGCACCGGACCTGCGGCGACGGCCGGTAACAAAAGCCCGTTCCTGCCAAGGATGGGAGGAGGGCGCAGACGATGAACAACAAGATCCTCGAACTACAGCAGATCAGGCGTGAGTTTGTGATGGGCACGGAAATAGTCCGCGCCCTTAAAGGCGTGTCGTTCGACGTACACGCTGGCGAGTTCGTGACGATCATGGGGAGCAGCGGCTCGGGTAAAACGACCTTGCTCAATCTCCTCGGTTGCCTGGATAAACCAACGTCCGGTGAGTACCTGCTGGACGGGGTGAATGTCAGCCACCTGTCGCGCAATGAGCTGGCCCGGCTGCGCAACCGGAAGATAGGCTTTGTGTTCCAGGCTTATAACCTGCTGCCCCGCACTTCCGCACTGGAAAATGTGGAGCTGCCGCTGTTCTATAACCCTGCGCTGTCGGCCTCGGAGCGGAAAGAAAAAGCGGTGAAAGCCCTCGCGGCGGTAAAACTGGCCGACCGGCTGGACCATACGCCCAGTCAGCTGTCCGGCGGGCAGCAGCAAAGGGTGGCCATTGCCCGCGCGCTGGTGAACCAGCCGGTGATGATCCTGGCCGATGAGGCGACCGGCAACCTGGACACCCGCACTTCCTACGAAATTATGTCGCTCATGCAGGACCTCAACAAGGATGGCAAAACCATCGTTTTTGTGACCCATGAGCCGGATATCGCCGCTTTCAGCAGCCGGACAGTGATGCTCCGGGATGGCAAGGTGGTGAAAGATACCGTCAATGAAAATGTACGCTCGGCCAAAGAGGCGCTGGAAGCGCTGCCGCCGGCAGATGATTACTAATTCAACAGCATGAGCGCCATCAACCTCATACGGATAGCTTTAAGGGCCTTACAGCGCAACAAGCTGCGGGCTTTCCTGACCATGCTCGGTATTATCATCGGCGTGGCAGCGGTGATCGCCATGGTGGCCATAGGAGAGGGTTCCAAGGAAAGTATCCAGTCGCAGCTGAGCGCCATGGGGTCCAATATGATTACGATACTGCCGGCCAGTAACGTATCGGGCGGCGTGCGTATAGAAGGGGCGAGTTTTCAGTCACTTACCATCGTGGATGTAAAGGCCATACAGAAAGGGGCCGAACATGTGGCCGCCGTATCGCCGGTTTCCGCTACCAAAGGACAGGCGATCTATGGCGCGCTGAACTGGCCTACCAGCCTGCAGGGCGTAGCGCCGTCCTATTTCGAGATCCGTAAACTGGACATAGCCGATGGCGTTAGTTTCACCGATGCGGATGTGGGCATGGCCGCCAAGGTGTGCGTACTGGGGAAAACCGTGATCGATAACCTCTTTCCCAGCGGAGAAAGCCCGGTGGGCAAAGTCATCCGGCTCAATTCCATCCCGCTGCAGGTGATCGGTACTTTGGTGCCTAAAGGGCAGAGTTCTTTCGGGCAGGACCAGGACGATATTATCCTGACGCCCTATACTACGGTACAGAAGCGTATCCTGGCCACCATCTATTTTCAGAGCATCTATGCTTCCGCTGTCAGCGAAGGCACCTCTGTGCAGGCAACCGATGAAATTATAGATATACTAAGGGAAACACACCGGCTTCGCGCTACAGACGAAAACAATTTCCAGGTGCGTACCATGGAAGAACTGATTAAAACGCTGAGTTCCACCAGCAGCCTGCTGACCGTGCTGCTTACGGCCATAGCGGGCATTTCCCTGGTCATCGGCGGTATCGGGATCATGAATATTATGTACGTGTCGGTGACCGAACGCACGCGGGAGATAGGGTTGAGAATGTCCATCGGCGCCAGGGGCATAGACATCCTGTTGCAGTTCCTTGTGGAAGCCATTATTATCAGCGTTACCGGCGGGATCATCGGTGTGATACTGGGGATCACAGCCGCCAAGGTGATCACCCTTGCCCTGGGATGGCCCACCATCGTGTCTGAATCGTCTATTGTGCTTTCGTTTATGGTATGTGCGCTGACGGGCGTATTCTTCGGCTATTACCCTGCGCAGGCGGCCTCCCGGCTGGACCCGATAGAGGCGCTGCGTTATGAATAACGGCTTGATAATTTGGAAAGTGTACTTTGTGTTAAAAAACCGCCGGAAAATGATCCGACGGTTTTTGAAACACAATTTTAACTTACAAACTACGCTTTCTTGTTATGAATCTGTGACGGTTTTAGGTACACTTTCCTGCCTTTTTCGTTGACGATGTATTTCTGGTCTTTTCTGTTGATGTACACCGTTTCTCCGTTAGGGCCTTCTTTACCCTTATAGATTTTATCAGTAATGGCGGAGGCGCCTTTCACTGCGATGGAGGCTGTTTTATTCCCTACTTTTTTTGCGGTGCTGTCGAGGTTGTTCTGCGCAAATACAGCTTGAGCCGGCAGGGTCGCCACTGCACCAAAAGCGAGGGCGAACAGCACGGCGGAAATTGTTTTTGGAGCTCTCATGATGATTGTCTTTTTTGTTAGTTAATGATCTAATGCAGTGGTTGTTAATTCAATTTTGATGCCATTCCCAAACACAGGCAGTGGTTAATTGAAAGACAAATGGTTACAGATAATATTTTTCTAACCGGCAGAAAGTGACCGGGGATTTTCCCCCGCGGTAGTATCAGGACTTTTTCGTATATTGATTAACGATAACCTGTGTCTATGAGATATTCGAATGGTCTGTACCTGTCTGTTCCTACACCTTGCGGGGAGAATTGGGATCAAATGACCAATACTGCTGCGGGTAAACACTGCGATAGTTGTGCTAAAACCGTAATAGACTTCTCCTTCATGACGGATGCTGAAATTTTTGCTGTTATCAGTAACAGCAGGGGGAAGATTTGTGGCCACTTTCAGGATAACCAGCTGAACAGACGGATCAATCCTCCGGTATCTCCCCGCAAAAATTTTTTACCCGCACTGCTGTTGACGGCCGGTCTCATCACAGGGATCGCCAATCACAGCTATGCAGAAGCACGCGACCTGGAGCAGGTGGAAATACTGCTGGCGCCCCTGCCTGAAGACACATTGACAAAACCTATGAAGACTTATGATTTACCTGCTATAGAAGTGGTAGCCGTACCGGCTACCGTTTGCCGGATGTGGACAGGAACGGCCGTCGTCGTTGAAGCGAAAGAATTGCGCCCCCGCGGCCGCTATTTTACGGACCAGGTATACCCCACTGACGAAGAACGCCGTCAGGTTAAAAAGAAACGTTGGTTTTAACAGTTGGTATTTGCTTGTCTTAATTATTCCTGTAATTCCAATACAATAACAGCACAACCCTTCAGGAGGCCCGCTTCCCGAAGGGTTGTGCTGTTCCGGAGAATGCTGTTAGTTTCCCCAGAACAGATCTTCATGTGCGGTATCGGCTGCATATACCTTGGCCGCTACAATCTGACCGTCTTTTACCGTATATACGTCTACGTTGTCAGTGTCCAGGGTAGCGCCGTCCCTGCTGGCCTGCCAGCGTAATACTACTGCTGCCTGGTCCCCGTTTACCGTGATGGATTTTACATCGGAGAGTTTCATGGTGTTGGCAGATACTTCGAACATGCCGCCCACCATCTGGAATACTTCGCCACTGGAATTTTTGACCCCGGAGAAACGATTGCTGCCCGGCTGGTCCCAGGTGATGGCAGGATGCAGCAAAGCGCCCAGTTTTTCAAGATCTACCTGCTGAACTGCTGTAACAAATGCTTTAACGACGGCTAAGGTTTGATTTTCCATGATTATCTTTTTTTTGAGTGATTTGTTGATTGTTTGATGATACAAAGCTACTACCGCGGGCATCCTCGTTATTTATCATTTCACGACAAACGATTGTCATTTCACGCCAACCTCTTTTTTATCCGGAAGGGATGGATAACTTTATACGATGAAACAAATCGTATTATCCATCATCGCGTATGCGGTGCAGCGTGATATAGATACGGCCAAGTTGTGTCGGCTGGCGGGCATCAACCTGACGGCATTAAAGAAAACCAACGCGCCGCCGGTCACGCAGCAGCAACTGGATGCGCTGTGGCTGCATGGTGCACGACTGTCAGGCGATCCGCTGTTTGCACTGCATTTTGCCGCCTCCGTACAGCCGGCTGCGTTAGGTGTTGTGGGGCAGATTATTCAAACCAGCGCCACAGTGGGAGAGGCGATCACTCATGCTGCAGCACTGACGCACTACGTAACTGACCAGTGCCGGCTGGAGATTGCCCGGAACAATAAAAACTTTACAGTAAGGTTCATCCCTGCCGGCGGTAACGTGAACGAGCCCACGATGGCCTTCCGCGTCTTGGTGGAATTGCTGATGGTGATCACCATCCATGAGGTGTCGGGGCTGATGCTGGAGAAGATAGTGCCGTTAACGGTAAGATTACCTTATAACGTACCGGACGCAGCGGCTTATGAACAGATATTCCGTTGCCGGCCAACAAAACGCGCCGGGGAGTATGCGCTGGTGTTCGATATCCGTTATTGGGAAGAGCCGATATTAACGGCCAATTATGAACTGCAGGACCTGCTGCTGAAGAAGGTAGCGGCCATGGCACCGCAGCAACCTGCGAAAACGGCGGGAACGCTACAGGCAAGGGTATATAATTACCTGTTGGCCAATTCTTACCTGGGCGTTATATCACTGGAGGAAATGGCGGCCAATTTTAACCTGAGTCCGCGCAGCCTTCAGCGCAAGCTGAAGGAAGAGGGGGTAAAATACCAGGATATTGCAGATGCGGTGAGGAAATCCCTGGCGTTGTATTATATCTCTTCCGGCAGTTACCCGCTGAAGGATATTTCTTATATGCTGGGGTATAATGAACTAAGTGCTTTTACCCGTGCTTTCCGTCGGTGGACAGGCAGCAGTCCGTTACAATATCAGTCGTTGTAGTTGAAGGTGGTGTCTTTGTGTACGATGCCCCACTTTTTAACGAAAATATAATCTCCTTTTTCGAGGGCGTCGAGGTAATTGCTGATCCATTCCCGGAAGGAGCGCGCTACAATTTCGCGGTGGCCGTCATCATGCCAGAGGGTAATGATCTGGCCATGGTGGCCGCCGGGAGCGGGGTCCAGGTCCAGGCAGAGGAAATTGCCGAAGCCGTCGGCGGTAATGGGTATCCACCGGGGATTCCACCAGTCGGACCGGATGCCGGTGTCCGGTTCGGAAGCGATGGGCTCATCATTATAGGTAAAGGTACCGGAAGCGATCAGATCGTGCCAGTAATGCCATTTATTGATGATCTCTTCCAGGGGCAGCAGCTGGTCGCCGTCTACCAGTCCGGGCCTTGGCTTCTGTTGCCCGTCATGAAAGGTGTAGAAAGCCTTGAAATCGGCCGGCAGGGCCGATTCAACGAGTTTTTCCAAAGACTCCAGCGATGCATTGGAGACGCCGGGGTTAAGTACATGCAGTAGCTTGGGGGCATGCTGTCTCATCCAATTTTCCCATCGTGTCCAGTATTCTTGCATATGGTATGGGTTTAAACCGACTATAAAGATGTAAAAATTCCGCCATAAATAAAAGCGGGGAATGATATGGGCGCGTGAAAGAAATGCCTACTTTTGTAACCAGCATCATTTAAACGAAAATATACCACTATGGCACAGTTACCTAAATTTCTGATCGCGGACGATCCAGTAACAGATCCGGAAAATGAATATATTTTTCACACTGAAAAACCCCGCTTCTTTGCCAAACGTGTAGAAGAAGACGAAGAAACTGCCTACATCGATATCATCGAGGAAATCGACGATGTAGAAGCATTCTACAAAAATGCTCCGGAAAAGAAACAGGAGTTGCTTGAACAATTGGAAGACTGGTACTACTCTTACATGGAATGGCTGGAAGACGACGGCGAAGAAGACGACGAAGAAGAATAGTAACTGTAAGAAATTGAAAAGCGTCCGCTATCGCGGGCGCTTTTTTGTTGCCTCATCAGTCAGGTTGCAATTGCAACTGCAGTTCCTTTCTGAATGCGGATGGATTGACCCCTTTGTATTTTTTGAACATCCTGTTAAGATGGCTTTCGTCGGTGAAGCCCAGTTCATAAGCTATTTCCCCTACGCGCATGCTGCTGTATTGCAGCCTCGTTTCCACCAGTTTCAGTTTGTACTGCGTGATATATTGCTGCAGGCTGTCGCCATTGTTCCGTTTGAAATACTCGCTCAGGTAAGTCGGCGATATATTAAAGTGGGAAGCGATCTGCTCAGCCCGGAGTTTTTCGGGAGCATAGATATTTTCATGAATATAATGGAGGATGTTCAGCGGCGCCTCGCTTTTGCCTGGTTGCCGGGATGGCTCGGGCAACTGGCTGGAGATATTGCGGGCCACGATCATCAGGATGGTATTCACGATCTGTTGTGACAGGGCCTTGTGGTAAGGCTGCTGGTTCACCTGCTCGCGGATAAGCGCGTCTATCAGTGATTTTACCAGTGGTTTGTCGCTTTTGTTTTTGAGAATACAGCCCGGTAGGTGATTGTTGTTCTGGAAGATGAATTCCAGCTGCTGTATCCACTCTTTAGGCTGATTTTTCAGGTAGACGTCATTAAAACGGATAAAGAAAAACTTGGTGCTCTCCTTTACCTGGAAGGAATGACAATCCTGCGGCATTACGAGAAAAAGCTTATCGGCGCTGTAGGGCAACTGGTTCTTGTTTACACACTGGACCCCGCTGCCTTCCATAATATATACCAATTCAAAGAAATTGTGCTTATGCGCGTCTATGGGGCATTCGGTGCACTCGCGGTACTCGATTTCGAAGGGCTGATATAAATTTTCCTGTAACATCTTATAAAATTACTGAATGATCCCTGATTTGTACAAAGAATTTTACAGGGAGAGTCAGACCTTTGATATACAAAATTACTGTAATGGAAAACAACACAATTGCCTTTGTACTGTTAAGACTGGCCGTAGCAGCCAGCATGTTCGGCCACGGTCTCGTAAGACTCCCCAAGCTTAGCGGGTTCAGCCACTGGATGGTTTCTTCCTTTGAAAAATCCATGATACCCAGCGCCCTGGTAGTGCCTTTTAGCTATATACTGCCCATTGCGGAATTTGTAGTGGGCCTGTTCCTGATACTGGGCCTGTTTACACGCCTGTCCCTCATTGGTGGCGGACTGATCATGGTCGCCCTGATATTCGGCAGTACCATGGTGGAAGACTGGCATTCCATCCCTACACAATTGATTCACGCAGCCTTTTTCGGCGTGCTGCTGGTATTCATCCGGTATAATGGTTTCGCCCTGGATAAGCTGATCAGCAAGTGATCCGGGCGGGCAGCCCGCTGACCATACCCTGAAAAGACCACATGACGTGCCTTTTCAGGGTGTGGGAGATCGGCGGCAACGTTTATTCGTGACCGGGACGTTTGATCTTCATTTCATCGAGGTCCAGCTGCATTTCCTGACTACGGATCACCTCATCGCTGAAGGTGTTATGCTGCCGCAGGCGGAACAGCTCCTGCCGTTGCCGGGCGTAGATGTCCATCAGCACGGAATGATACAGGTCCACCTCCGCTTTTTCCGTGTCGTCGCATTCCAGCGACTCCAGTCGCGCAGAGGTGCTGCCGACATTATGTTCCAGGTCTTTTTTCAGAAAGCCTACCAACTCATTGTCAGCGGCTTCCACGCTGTACTTTTCTTCCAGCCGCTGAAGGGCGACTTTCATCATGGCCAGCCGCATACCGGCTTCCTGCTCGGCCAGCGGCGTAATTTCATCAATCTCACCTACTTTGATCAGTTTTATCAGCCAGGGAAGTGTGAGCCCCTGGAACACGAGCGTGACAAGGATAACGATGAACGTGATGAAAATGATCAGGTTACGATGCGGGAACAACAATGGCACCGACAATGCAGCCGCCAGCGACACTACGCCCCGCATACCGGCCCATCCTACTACCAGCGGCCCTTTCCAGCCAGGGCTGGATTCCTGTGTACGGATTTTTTTGCTCAGCATCCGCGGAATGAAAGCACCCGGATATACCCATAACAGCCGCACCCCTATGGTAAGCACCGCGATAATCAGCCCGTAGCGGATGGCATCGCCGATGGAATAGTCGCCCAGCGCATGTACAATAACGGGAAGTTCCAGCCCTATGAGCATGAAAATGATACCGTTGAGCACGAAGATCAGCGTGCTCCAGACGCCCAGCATCTGCATCCGTGTAGCGCCGTCGGGAAAGACCAGGTGAGAGCGGTACGATAGGAACAGGCCTCCGCTGACAACCGCCAGCACCCCGGAAAAATGGAACTGTTCCGCCGCCAGGTAGATAAAATACGGCGTCATCACCGTCAGCGCGGAATCTATACTGGGCGTAGTAGGCAGCCAGCGGTGAATCAGGTACATGACATACGCTACCGCCAGCCCTATCGCCACACCCATACCCGCAGATAAAAAGAACTGTCCGACAGCCTCCTGCATCACAAAGTGCCCGGACACCACCGCGGCAGCGGCAAAGCGGAATACGATCAGGCTGGAGGCGTCGTTGATAAGGCTCTCCCCTTCGAGGATCGTCATCGCCCGTTTAGGGACCTTCAGGTGTTTCAGCACGCTCGTGGCTGCCACGGCATCCGGCGGGGAGATAATACCACCCAGCAGGAAGCCCAGCGCCAGCGTGAACCCGGGTATCATCGAATGAGATACATACGCGATAATACAGGACGTAAAAATGACCGCCCCGAAAGCCAGCATCATAATGGGGCGCTTCCATTTCCAGAAGTCATTCCACGACGTATACCAGGCAGCTTCGTACAACAAAGGCGGCAGAAAGATGGTGAACACCATATCAGGGTCAATCTCAATGGCCGGCAAACCAGGGATGAAACCAATGCTCAGTCCTGCTAACACCAGGAAAATAGGATAGGAGATCTTCAGCCGCTGGCCCAGCATGACCAGCATAAACACAACGAACAATAAAGTAAGGACAAGAAGCAGCGAGTGATGCATAAGAGGGGATATATTTGCCGTTAATTTAAACAATTGGACAACAAATTTTCCGGTGAACTATATGGATTTTTTGCGGCTCCGGAATCTGTAGATAAAGCCTTTTATGCCTTTGCGTCTGATATTCATAGTACTCATCGTGAGTGGATGCCGTTTTCAGCCGGTCAATACGGTAAAAAGCGGGTTGGTGTTAACCGATTCTGCCCTGCCAGCGGACAAGGCAAAGTTTTACCACGCCGACGAATACACGAGCGAGTACCCTATTTATTACATGGGCCCCGTGGCAGATACCATCGTGCTGCCGTTACGGCCGTTATCGCCTCACTGGAAATCCACGGATGAAGCATTCGGGGAAAACGCTCCCTGGACACCTGCAGACAGCGCACAGGTGCTGAAAGCCGGGGAAATGGCGATAGCGAAGCTATTGCTGACAGATGGAGATTATCATACCTCCTGCCGGCTGAAGTTTAAGTCAAGGAAGGATAGTGTGTATTCTAATGTGTTTCCCTTTGTGATTGACAGGCGGTGGTTGCAGAAGGAACTGTAGATTATTTTTCTGTTTGTCGCCGGTATTTATCATACTGTTGCCTGATATAGACATACAGATCGTAATCACTGATATCTCTCACAAAATCGTAAGACGGCTGATACCGCAGCATAAACTGTGTAAGGCTGTCTCCATCCATACCGGTAAGGCGTTGCACCAGCGATGGGTTGAACTTCTGTTCCACTACATTTTCTTTCTCTTTGTCCAGCAGTATTTTCCTGAATTTTTCTTTCTTTTTATTCTTAGCAAAGGACACTGCTTTGTACAGCTGGTTGATATTTACAGCAATGAGTGGTCCTGCGCTTACGATCACTTCGTTCCAGCGCGGCCGGCGGAAATCGAACTCTTTTCTGAATTCCTGCCGCAGGCGAAGGGAGTCCCGCAGATAGTTGTATTGTATGATGTTAATAGCTTTCAGTTCCAAAGGTTGGGATTGCAGCTGGTGGGTGACAGTTGTTTTGTCTTTATTTACGATATAAAGCAGTGGTACGAAACCCAGTGCTTTCAGGAGTAGGGTGTCTCCTTTGTGTGCGCTGAGTTGATAGTAGCCCTGCTCATTGCTGGTAGTAGCGGTCTGTGTACGTTTATTCAATACCGTTACCCCGGCTGCCGGAATAGTGTCTTCCCGGAAAATAGTTCCTTGTATGGTAGTCTGGGCGTGGGTTTGCGACAATACCAGCAGCAATGGTAACAATAAGATAATATGCCGGAGTGGTCGCATAACGGCAAGATATAAACGCTTTCTTAAAGGAAAAGTTAATATTGAGGGTTTTAGTTTAAATTAGTATCATGAAAGGATTCTGGTCATATTTCTGGGTAGTGTACATGCTCTTTTTTGCCATCCCTTTTCCGATGTTGATCTACTATAACACGCGGGAGGGGCTGTCAGATACCAATCCATATCTGGCCATTACGTGGCTGGCGCTGTCAGTAATATTATGGACCATACTGGCGCTGCGTTGGTTCCATAACTGGATACTGTTGCCGTTTAAAATGAAACGGAACATGGATTACCTGTTGCGGGAAGGGGAGCGGCGAGAAGCCCGTGTGGTGGAAAGTAAGGATGGTAAACAGCTCAAACATTACATGATTACCAAGGGGATGACGGTCAGCCTGCGTAATTTTGTGGGAACGCCCATCACCGAAAAGCTGGAGCTGGTGGATACCAAACCGGGGGAGATGCGCTACGAAAAAGGACGGGTTATTTACCTCATGATCGACAAGACCCTGAAGTTACGGCCTTACCTGACCGTAGACACAGCGCAGGCAGACGTGAAGGCAGGCAGGATGCTGGTGACGGTTTTGCTGTGGTTAGGGATTGTAGCAGCTATCGTATGGTACTATTATTTCTCCTACAACCTGGAAAATGATGGTTACGGCTGGCGCTTTATGAAGTTCTATCATCCGCTGGTGTTATGCCCGGTGATTTTGTTTGCCACCCGTTTTGGATTGGGGGCTTTGCTGAAGTTGTTCAGTGGTGGAGATCCGGGCACACTGCTGCGGATCAAATACTACGGTATACAAACGATGGCGGAAGTGGTGAGTGCATCGCAGACCGGTACTTATATCAACGAACAGCCACAGGTGAAATTTGAATTGCGGTATAAAGATGAATATGGTAAGACCTACAACGCGGAACTGAAAAAAATTGTATCGCTTATCGATCTGGGAATGACACGGCAGGAAACTGTTTCTATTTTTTATCTGAAGGATAAACCTTCAGAGGTGGCGTTTGCAGACGATCTGGATGACTAAACTAATTTTATGCTGAAGAACCTGTCTATATTTTCAGGATTATTGCTGATGCTGAGTTGCCTTTCCTGCAACCAGCTGACGGATACGTTCAAGGATACTTTTAAAGAAAAGACAGACGATAAAAAAGAAGAAACCCCTTCCGGTACTAGCAGTACGGTGACTTCTTCCGTCGTTATTGAGTCGCATGTTTCTGCGGATACTGTCAGTACTACCTATAGGTATCGTTCTTCCGGAACGCCCCCTTCTTCCGGCGCTGCTGGTGCTGCCACTACTACCGGTGCTTCCGGTTCATCCCGCGGCACTGCTGCCAAGGCGGCTTTTCTGATGGACGAAGCGGGGCTGAAGGCGGCTCAGGCCAGTCTTCTGGCTTTGCCTGCCTATGCCGGCAAAAAAATGTACCTCTACGATGATATCCACGCATACGATGACGGCCGTATCAACCTGCAGCTCCGGCATCCGGACAACCCTGAATACGTGGACGCTTATCATTACCGGAATGGCAGATGGACAGGGCCGGAGCCGGTACAGCTTTCTGTACGGGATAAAGTGGAACAAAAAATGATACCACTGGATGATATAGATTTTGCCAGTATGGCAAGGGTGTATAAAAATATAGCGGAGAAGTCTGCCACGATAGAAGGTGCGAAAACACCGACCCATATCTATGGTATTGTCCAGGAGAAACGGATGTTATGGTATCCGGCGTCGATCAGCGGCAGCAGAGAAAGATACGCCATCAGTTTTAACCCGGATGGCAGTGTCAAAAGGTTCTTCCGGGAATAAACGGCACTTCCTGTAATACTTCATAATGCGACGCTTCCACTGCCTTTTTCAGTATGGTCACTTTGTTGCAGCAGAAGCTGTCATGACAGTCAAAATCATGCAGGTTTACCTTTAAAAGCTCTTCGTTGGCCACATTCCGCGCAATGGTTATATGCGGCCGGATGCTCCGGCGGCGGTTGAACTCAGCTGTGATAGATCCATGCAGGCGGTGTATGCGATCGCCGTTGGCAGGTTGTAACATCAACGTACCGGTAGCGCCGTTTTGAAAAATACCTGCGCCGCCGAGTTGTACATCGAATTCCCGAAAGCCTTCCACCGCATGTGTTACCCGCCGGATAACAGACTGGTCATCTTCTGTTATTTGAAATTTCATCAGGGAGATATGGGCTATCGATCCCAGGTTGTAAGACGGTATCCTGATCATGCCCGCCAGCAGGTTTTTCATGGCGGCCACCTTGTGGACGATACGCTGCCCCGGAGAGAGCAACAGGAAGTACTCATAGTAACTAAATAGTGAGAGCTGTGCATAGTTCACCCGTCGCATAACAACGAACATTTAACATGACAATAAATGGGTGAAATAATGGGGTAGCAGGTAGTCATTAAAGTTAATAAAAGTATGGATGGCTAACAAAAAATTATAACTGATGCCCGTGTTCCCCGGATAACAGAAAAAATGCGCCTCAAATAATAAATTTCCATGCTATGAGTAAATTTGCCAAATTGCAGGCTGGAAAACAAGCAGGGTATGCAGGAAACAGGTAAACTGGTCAGTATCATTATTGCCACTTATAACTCAGAAAAATACATCGGGGAGTGTTTGTCATCCATCCAGTCGCTGGGACAACCGGCCATAGAGGTCGTGATCGTGGATGGCGGCAGCACCGACAATACCATCCATATTGTAAAAAGCTTTGACAGCGGCCTGGTATCCTGGGAAAGCGGTCCGGACAAAGGCATTTATGATGCGCTGAACAAAGGCGTGGAACGGGCCCGGGGCCGGTGGCTCTATTTTATGGGTGCCGATGACCGCCTGCTGCCCGGTTTTGGCAAGATGATGCAACAACTGAAGGACAACGATACCGTCTACTATGGCAATACTACCGAGTATTTCGAAAAGGAAGGCCCGCGTTACCTCTTGCTGAAAGGGGCTTTCAGCAACTACCGGCTGGCGAAATTCTGTATGAATCACCAGGCGATCCTCTATCCCGCCGGTGTTTTCCGGAAATACCGCTACGACCTGCGTTACCGGGTTTTTGCCGATTATGCGCTCAATATCCAGGTGTGGGGTGACAAGGCTTTTAAGAAGGTGCACCTTCCCATTACTATCGCGCAGTACAATATGGACGGTTTCTCTTCCGTCACCAAAGACAAGGATTTCGTTTTCCGGCAGGAGAAATTCGGGCTGGTCAGAAAAAGCATGGGGTGGTGGATTTACCTGCGCTTACTATCCAGGAAGTACAAATACCAACTGCGCGGGAAAAGCTGGGAATAGTCTCTTTCCTTAATTATGTTGGTTTGCCGGTAACAGCCGGCCGTAGGCAGCCAATACGCGGTCTACTTTTCGCCGGTGCTCCGCCCGTACCGCCTGCACGCTTTGCTGCCTTACATAGGCACATAACCTGATAATTTCATCGTCCAGGATAAACAGAACAATTTCAATCCGCAGCATCCTGTCCCACTGGGTGATGCCGGGGATATCGTCCGTGTCAGGACGTGAGCGGAGGTCTTCCAGCATCAACTGTTCGAACAGCGCAGGATACAGCTTGTAAAGTACCGGAGCGGTGGGGGAGCAGCTCCGCTCTGTTTTCCGGATGGCCGTAGCCATACGAGGCGAACGGAGAAAACTGCGGATACGCCTTCTGAGGCGGGAAAGGAATCTAACGGCCGTCGTCTTTTTAAACTCAATACTGGCTTCTGTCAGAAACCGGATGATCACCTTGATATGTAACTCCGATTTGAGAAGATGGTCATCCATCGTGACGCCTTTGACCATTAAAATCTCGTCGGGCTTCGTGTGGTCCAGCAGGTAAGTTTTAAATAGTTCAGGGTTAGCCTGGTGTAAAGGTATTTCGGGACTGTTCATAACAAATGGTGTTTGGGGTCAATGAGCTGTTACTTATAGATACACGTTGGATATGGGATTTGTTCAGGAATGCCTTTTTTTGCATATTTTAGGTAAACATTATACTCCTAATGTTATCATTCATCAACCGCTGCCGCCAGGCAATAAACCAGTACCCATGAATATCTTTCAGCTCATCGCAAGAAGTATTATCCGGAAGTCCTTTCATCTGTCGGTATGGACGATCGAACAGTTTTATGATATCGCGGTATATGAAGAAAAAGCACGGCAGCTGGACGAGCTGCCGGAAGGAACGTTAGGGAAAGACATTGCAGCATGTCTGAAGCGGAATGGTCTGCGGCTGGTACCGGGATACGAGAGCCATGACTTAAAACATGTACTCCTCGGTTTTAAAATGACACCGGTAGACGAGATACGGTTACAGGCATTTATGTTGGGCAATGGTAATTACACGTTGCCCAGCTTCGCGATATTTATCTTCGGTGCGTTGTTCCTGCCGGACCTCTGGCGCACGTTTTATAAAGACTATCTGGATGGCCGGCAGGCGAGGCCTGTCAGTTCCTGGACAATAGAAGACTACGCGCATTGTAATACCGCCGCATTGCGGGCGGCCGTCTTCCACTACGCCCCCGCAAAAAAGCAGCGTATTACTACCGCAGGTATCGCGCTGGTTGGTGCATATACCGCCATTACGCTGGGTACTTTGGGAATGCTTTACTGCCTGCCGTTTTTATTCTCCTCTTCCATGGAAGATTTGGTGGGTGCCGGGTTTCCCTTTGTAGGCGGAGCGATGATGGCAGGTGCAGGACTCATGGCACTGTCTAATCTGGCAAATGGGAGCAGAAAGGTGCAGGTAGCTGCAGATGCGCACATGCATCAATGAAAAACGCCCAGACTTAGTAAAGTTTGGGCGAATAAACGTTTTTGTAGTCCCGACAGGTGAGTTATCGAACTTGGATATGGACGATGTGCCATATAAAAATACTTTTACAAAACTCGTTTCCATATTATCAATGATTACCTCACTAAAGCTGTCAGACTGAAAAAAACTCTTATCCTGATTGGAGTAACGAAATAAACTGATTTGATCTATTTCGATTGGCAATTGCCCAAAATTTAGAAATGAAATTGTTTCATGTTCTTGCAGTTCGAGCATAGCTCATTTTTAAATAAACCAAAATCACTAGGGAATGTAAGGTTGAAAGTGTTTCGTTATTGAAGTTATAACATATATTTTATTCGCAAATTATCGTCCAATCGTAGACGGATAAAGGATAGGGACTAGGAATCAATATCAGGAGAGTATAAAAACCTCCGTATTACGTTAAATACACCTCAACTTGCAACTGCCTCACAGGAGTATATAGCAGCTACAATAATGCATGAAGTTCTTCATGCCTACTTCAAGGCGTTAAATGTTAATCCCTTGGTGGAAGATCACAATGAAATGGGATTCCTCTATGTCGATGAGATGGCAGCGGGGATAAGAGAAGTGTATCCATCAATCAGCGCTGATGATGCAAAGGCACTGGCTTGGGGTGGTGTCCATGAATCCTATTCATGGCTGAATTTGGTCAGAACAAGCCCGACTGGGGCGCAGAGTATTATTGATAAGAATAAAGCTTATAAGCGCGGTCAATCTGGAACAAAATGTAACTAAATACAAATCTGATTTCACATGAAACAATGTTTTTTGCTGTTGATGTGTTTATTATTCTTTAGCATTGCAGGATTTACTCAAGATGTAAACGCGTATAAGGCTGAGTATGACACTATTACAAAAAAGATCGTCAATGATATACAATTTCCCAAAGAGCTACGGCAGCAATGTAAGTCTATTACGGTATCATTTATTCTTTCTTATACGAATGGAATCAGAGAAAGGGAAATAATCTTTTCAAAAAACTTTCCTTCCGCACTTAAAGAAGAGTTTGTCAGCAAAGTGAAAGTATTTGATGCAGTAAAATGGAAGAATATTTTCCCTGGAGCAACCAAATCGAAAAACTTTTCCATCCTCATTCCCATAATCTATTATTTTGATGATAGCTGTCGAGAAAAAATGACTTCTGTTAATTTTGCTGAGACAGTAAGTGGTGGATTTTCGTTTGACAAAACGCTGACCTCAGCTATATACTTTTTGAAGCCGTTGTCTGTAAGCCTGGTTTCTTGGCCAGGAAAAGCACTGCTATAGTATTAAGAATAAGGAACGCCTCAGTTGTTTTGATTTCTTAAACACGAGAAGGGAAAAAGTGGGAAAGCCCAAGTATGAATATTCATTAAGTGAACTATTTTACTGAATGTGGAGGCAGGCATTATAATCTTGTTTTACTGTAATTTACTGTTGAAGAACCTGAATCACTAGGGAATATGAAGGTTTAGTCTTCCTCATTGTCCTTATTTGCCGTATTCCAGTGACATACAACGTCACATGACATATCTTTCAACAGTTTTTCAGCAGATAGAAGACAAGCTGACCCGTTTAACTTTCCCGGCCTGAACGCTTTCCTCATATGTGCGTAAATTAGTTTTCCTCTGATTTTACATAAGCCTATTTCCTTCCACCCTGTTAACGAATTATCATGAAGGATAAACGATATGCTATTGTAAATAAGCTACTGGAGGCTAAAGGAATCAGCAATTTCAATGAGATATTTGATATTGTTCCTCCATCGGTCGTAGCAACGGATATCAACCTGAATTACTATAGTCTCCAAAAGAGGATGAAAGATCATACCCTTTTTAATCTGCACGAGTTGTTGAAGTTATCTAAACTGATTGGATGTAAGGTAGAGGCGCTAATTGGATTGGCGTTAAAGAGGCATAAATCAGTTTAAGATGATTAATGATTCAAAAGAAGTGCTGGCCCAGTTAGGGCAAACGTTAAAGAAATACAGGGAGCAAGCAAAGCTCAGTCAGGATAAGCTTGCTGCCAAATGTGATACAGAACAGGCAGATATTAGCCGGATTGAATCAGGGTTACTAAATCCGGGTGTGCTGGTTATTGTTGATCTCGCGCGGGGATTGGGTATATCACCATCGATGTTACTTGAAGACCTCAAATAATAAAGCGATTTTATAGTGCTACCTACTCATTGCCAACATCAGGTTTCTTTCACTAACGCTGTTCGCTGCGTTTAGCTGTGCCATTAGTTTAACGTACCGTTTGGTAGGCTTTCCGTTGTAGAACTTTCTGAAATACCGGCTATGGAGCTGGTTATAGAGCTGATCACCCCTCAACGCAGGCCCGTATGTCTTTTCCAGGTGCCGGTAATATTTTGACTGAATCTGCTTTTCGTAGTATCCTTCCCCTCTGTACTGGAAATACCCGTTCTTAAAATACAGCTTCCGGCAGCGCTTACTTGTCTGCGGGCAAATGAAGTACCAAACCTTCCCGGCTCCTAAGTTGCTGGTCAGCGCCGTTAGCTTGACTTTGTAGTGAATTGGTTGTTGCTGCCAGTTGTAGGATAGCTCTAAATATGGCCCGGTTGTAACCATGTCTACACAGAAACTTATTTGACTGTGTACCGTGCCGCGCCGGCTCCAACTCAAGGTACCACTACGCCAGCTATCGGGCTGTAAGTAGTTCCATTTACGGAGGTCGGATATGGAAATTGATTTCCGGTCTTCAAACGTTGCAGGGTAAGTGCCTATTCTGGCCATATAGTGTAGGGGGATTTAACAACACATGAATCGGGCTTAAAGCTGCCTTATCCTTATTTTCTTTGGGGTCAGGGTTACAAATACAGGACGTTGCAGCTCTTGCGTTTGTAATAGATAGATAATTGCTTTTGTGATCTCTTTGTATTCATGAAAAGTATAACGAAGAAACAGGACACTGAGGTTTTGGATATGGTGAGCAAATACCCATTCCCCAAAATCCTTATCTTCTGTGAGCAGTAAATAATCGTTTTTTAAGGCCCATTGTATTACTTCCTCGTCTTTGATGCCTTTGCTTAGTTCTGTTACAGAGGTAACATCAAAGCCTTCTCCCCTCAATGTTTTAACAATGTAGGAATGTATGTTTTCATCAGCTAGGATCATGCTACGGCAATAATACTTTCGTTATCAATAACATCGGACGCATAGGCCAACGCGGCAGTAATGGCCGCCGGAGTAAGGGAAGGATAGGCTTCCATGAGGTTATTAATTGTAGCTCCCTCAGATAATTTTTGCAATATCAATGCTACAGTAATGCGTGTGCCTTTAATGACCGGCTTGCCAAGCATTATATTAATATTTGATTCTATATATTCTCTATAATCCATGATGGTAGATAATTTTAACCACAATTTAAGCAAAAATTACCATCTGCTTATTGGGTCAGACTGTTTTGTCAAGCCTAAATCATTAGGGAATGTGAAGATTTAATCTTCCTCATTGTTCTGTTGGCATTATCATCAAAGAAATGAGGGACATATTATGTCATATCTTTAATAAGGTATTCAACAGCTATAGGAGCTAAGAAGGGGGGATATTCAAGTAAGTAAAGGAGCGTGTTGTAACACAGCTCCTTTTATTTTTGGAAAATTTAAGGTTTAATCTGGAAGTGAGAATATTGATTTAATTATGGCGAACGGAAGCGCAAGACAGGCTTGGAGGAGTGCAACAAGATTCTTAATCATAAGATTGAGTTTTATATGTTGTTTAAATTAAATGATGCTGTCAGTTAAAGCAACTTTGGAGTAAATCTCTTATTCATTTTGTGCATTTGGGAAAAATAAAATCTATTTGTTCAATCTGCTAATATGTCATGCCGGTAATGCTTTGACTGAATCTGCTTTTCGTAGTACCCTTCCCCTCTGTGTTGGAAATACCCGCTTTTAAAATACAACTTCCGACAGCGCTTGCCCGTTAATGGGCAAACGAAGTACCAAACTTTCCCGGTTCCTAAGAGTGTTGCTAATTGGGCTTTGTGGTGGATAGACTACAGCTCCTGTGTTTGTAACAGGTAAATAATTGCTTTTGTGATGTCCTTATATTCATGAAAAGTATAACGAAGAAACAGGACACTTAGGTTTTTAATATGGTGAGCAAACACCCACCCCCCCAAAGTCCTTGTCTTCTGTAAGAAATAAATAATCGTTTTTTAAGGCCTATTGTATTACTTCCTCGAAGAACATATTAGTTGATACTCCGTCGTCATCTTTCGTAAGAACAATTTCATGTAATCTTTGTTTCTATTGAACTGTGACCCTCAAAATCATAATATCATGCCTAATGATAAAGTCAAAAACCTTGATGATGCAAACTTCGAGGTGGAAGTTTTCGGAGAAAGTACTAAAGTGTTGGTTCAATTCTGGGCTTCCTGGAGCCCACCTTGTAGTCAGGTATCTCCTGTTGTTGACAGGATTGCAGATGAATTTAATCAACAAATAATAGTAGGTCGATTAGATATTGAAAATTCTCAAAGAATGACAAGACTATATAATGTTACCCAGGTACCGACTTTAATTCTGTTTCAAAGTGGAGTAGAAGTTTATCGGAAAATGGGAGTTATTAACGAATCAACCCTATCATATTTAATACACTCATATTTAGAAACCTAAATCACTAAGGAATGCGAAGATTCATTTTCCCTCATTGCCCTATTTGGCCTATTTCAGTAATAAATAGCGTCACATCATGACATCTTCTTCAGTAGTTTTTCAGCAGATAAAGAAGACAAGCGCCCCCGTTTAGCTTCCCCAACTTGAACACCTTCCCCATACGTGCGTAAATGACCTGGGAAAAATCTTCCGCCTGATTGGCCAGTTCGCCGGCAGCTGTATATAACACCTCGCAGAACTTATCATTTCTTAGCCTGTAGGTTACTATTTTATAGCTGTCGATTTCCGTAATAACCGCTATGGCGTTGATTTCGTACTCTTGCCCGTCAATGGTGAGGGTATGCCTCGTTTCCGGTGGTTGCGCCGGCTGAAATTGCCGGTAATCGAACCGGGTAAGATAATCCCGCAAGTCCAGCCCCTGAACGCGTTCTACTGCCGTGGCGTTGCGCTCCAACAGATCGGACACCACGACAGTAGCAATATCGGCCAGCTCTTTAGCCTTTTTGTTTCATTGGGCAAACGCTCTGCCGTCAGCTGAAAGGTCGGGAAAAAGATACGCCCGCCGCCCTGCCAGCGCCTGACAACGTTCTGTTGTAAGGTAGGACAAGCTTCCTGCAGCCAGCCAAATAAAAGCCGGTAAGTAAGCACTTGCAACGATGGCGGTTGCAGGCGCTTCCACAATAGCAATGGGTTTGCTGGTATCCGCTGGTAAAAGGTGTTCCCCAAACAGGCAGCTGGCATAGTTGCCGCCTTGTTCCAAATACGCGGTCAACCAGCCGGGTAAGCGCTCTTTTCTGGATTCATGGCTGTACTTCAAAATGCTGTGTATCCATGTTGTCCGGGAACTACCATCTGAAGAGTTAGCCGTATGACCGGTGTGATCAAATTGTTTCGCCTGTCCGGCCCTTATATTACCCGATGCATCAACCCACCAAAAGACAGTAGCCCCCGGCCAGCGGCTCCCGGAAGTGCCTATCTTATAGCGCTGGGTCAGTTCACTGGTCATATTAGCGCCGAAAAGCGAATGCAGGTAGGTTACAAATCGATTGGTTTCATAGCCTTGCAGGCTTTGTGTAAGGTGGGGTAAGGTTTTGGGGAATATTTCGCTTAATCTCCCTCTACCTCCTTTTCCTTCTCTTTCCTCCGAAACCCACGTCCATAAATGAAAAACGCCCAAACTTAGTAAAGCTAAGTTTGGGCGAATAAGCGTTTTTGTAGTCCCGACAGGGATCGAACCTGTATCTAAAGTTTAGGAAACTTCTATTCTATCCATTGAACTACGGGACCATCCTGATTCCCTTCCGGGGTATCGGGTTGCAAAAGTAAGGGTTTTAAATTAATATTTAAAGACTTTCTATATCAACTTTTCCACCCGAAGGGGCATAAATACCGTCTATTTCCTTCTTGTACTTTTCGAGGATCACTTTTCTTTTGGCTTTCAGGGTAGGGGTAAGCTCTCCTGCGTCTACCGACCACTCACGGGGCAATAACTGGAATTTTTTGATCTGCTCGATATGGTTGAAGAACTGGTTGTACTTATCCACGGTTTGTTTGTAGAGGTCCAGCACTTCCTGGCGCTTTAGCAGTTCCTCGTTGCTGCCGGCGGAAATACCTTTTTTCTGCGCCCAGTTGCGGAGGTTGTTGAAGGCAGGCACTATCAGCGCTGCGGTGAATTTGCGGTCTTCGCCCACCACCATGATCTGTTCTATGTAGGGAGACTCCTTGAATTTGTTTTCTATAGGCTGGGGGGCCACGAACTTGCCACCGGAGGTTTTGAACAGTTCCTTTTTCCGGTCGGTGATTTTCAGGAATTTATGATCAATCAGCACGCCGATATCGCCGGTATGGAACCAGCCGTCGGTGATAGCGTCGGCGGTAAGGTCGGGGCGTTTGTAGTATCCCATGGTGACGCTGGGGCCTTTACAGAGTATCTCTCCGTCTTCTGCAATTTTTACCTCGACGTTGCTGATGACGGGGCCTACGGTGCCGAACATACGGTCCTCCTCGTTGTAGCGGTTTACACTGATGACGGGAGATGTTTCTGTAAGGCCGTATCCTTCCAGGATGGGGATGCCGGCGGCGGTGAATATCTTCAGCAGTCTTACCTGGCAGGCGGCGGCGCCGTTAACGATACACTGGATGTTGCCGCCGAGGGCAGCGCGCCATTTGCTGAAGATCAGCTTGTTGGCCAGTTTCAGCTGGAAGTTGTACCAGAAACCGGCGTTGTGGTTGATCTCATAACGTTTGCCCAGGTCTACGGCCCAGAAAAACAGGGCGCGTTTAATCCCTTTCAGCTCAAGGCCGGTAGTCATGATCTTTTCGTACACTTTCTCCAGCAGCCGTGGTACTGTGGTGAAGATAGTGGGTTTTATCTCTCTCAGGTTGTCGGCGATGGTGTCCATGGTTTCGGCGTAATAAACAGGCACGCCGGCGGTCAGATAGAGATAGGTGACCATCCGTTCAAAAATGTGATTGAGCGGCAGGAAACTGAGCGCACGGGCGTTTTGGTTGACCGGCAGGTAAGGCTGACAGGCCAGCACGTTGCTGATTACGTTTTGATGGGAGAGCATAACCCCCTTGGGAGTGCCGGTGGTACCGGAGGTATAGATGATGGTCACCAGTTCCTCCGGAGATATGTTCTGCTGCGTTTCTTCTATCACCGGATAATTGCTTTCGTCGGCCATCGCCGGCACTTCAGACCAGTGGCGGGCGCCGGGTACCTGCTGGAACGTAAAGATCTCCCGGATGGTAGGAAATTTGTCCCGTGAAGCCAGTACTTTATTCAGCAGTTCCTGATCACTGACAAACAGGATACGGGCTTCGGCATCATTGAGCACATATTCAAGTTCCTGTTGACTGATCGTCGGGTAGATGGGGGTGAGCACGGCGCCGATCTGCTGACAGGCGAGGTCGGTCAGCAACCACTCCGGCCTGTTGGGTGAGATAATAGCGATCTTGTCTTTCTCCTCATTTGTTTTGATACCTGCCCGGATACCCAGCTTCAGTAAGCCTGAGCTGAATTTGCGGGTAATGGCAGCTACTTCCTGTGTGCTGTATTTTCTCCATTGTCCGTTTTCCTTGCCGGTAAGCATATCCTCTCTGGGATAGTTTTCCAGCTGATACCGGATGACGTCAAATAGTCGCTGCGGTCGGTCCATTATGCTGTTTTTTGAGTGTGCTGTGCGTATTATATTCTTTTCAGCGTATTATCGAAAGTGTCTTTGTGATAAGTATTAAAGTATTGAAGGGCGAGTGCAATGCCCCAGCCTAATGAGGGGCCCAGTGGCCAGGGAGCGCTTCCGGGCATGTCCCGGTCAGAAAGAAACCATACCATCCACAATCCCATATTGATCACCAGGTAGATGATGAGATGACATTTAAAGCCGGCCCTGGCCTTTGCAATGCGCCAGAGACGTTCATCTCTTTGCTGGGTAGTTTCCATAACAGGTGGTTTTATCTGTGAAGCGGCTTTACTCAATTTAAAATATTTTATCGGCTTTCCGGCGGAAAAAACAAGAAATATGAGTTATCGGGAGGCGCTGATATTAAACCCTATGTTTACCTGCGAATTAATCAGTTTGTCCTGTAGTGACTTGTCAGCGCGATAGTTGATGCCCCATAGGGTACGATCAATATTAAAATTAGCGACTGCGGTAAGATGATGTTCGTCCACGCTGATGCGTACGGGGAAAGAGATATTTTTAGTGATGGTCTTAAGGGTCAGGTTGCCGGACATGACATGTGTGGCATCTTTTAACGTTACCTCTTCTCCTACAGCAGGGTAGTAAGTGTTGATACCCGTCATTTCAAAAACGGCGGTAGGATATTGCTCTACATCGAAAAAAGAACTGCCTTTCAGTTCCCGTTCCAGTTTGTTCTTCATGGCGCTGTCTGCGGCGAGGTCTATATTCTGCAAACTGTGCATGTTGATCACCAATCGGCCACCGGTGACCAGGGAGTCTTTTACATAGATTGCTCCGCCGGCGAGCCGCAGGGTACCGTGATGTTTACCGGTAGGTTTGGTGCCTATCCACGATATCAGGCTGGCAGCGGTGTCCGCGAGGTAAGCGTTGCCGGTAGCTGCCTTTACTTCCTGAGGATTGCTGGCAGCGGCTTTGTCGGCCTTGGGCGCCTGCTCACAGGCCACCAGGATACCGGACAGTAAAAGAAGGTATACAATACTTTTCATAAATATCTCCCTGCATTTATAATGCCCGGCATTCCGGAAAAACCGGAACGCCGGGATGATCAATCTATTCTATCAGTTCCCGGTTGCCCACCCATACAAACCGCTTGATAATAAATTCCTGGTTGGTGAAACTGGCGTTGCCGGCCGGATTGCCTCCGCTGACGTGGAAGTCGGAAAAGGCGGCATGCTGGTTCACCCAGATGAAACCGGTCAGATTAAAGGAAACAGGTGTAAACACACTGTTCATTTCATCTGTGATCTTCTCTTTGGTGGCGGGATCTGTGGTGTAGGCCGCACAGGTAATGGCGCCGTGCTTCTGCGCCATCTGTTTGGCCAGCTGAATGGTATGTGCCGTGTCTTTGGTTTTAACAATCAGCACAACGGGGCCAAACAGCTCTTTTTCATAAATATTGGTATCGGCGCTGCTGACTTCGATGACGGTAGGCGCCATCACCCTGGCTTTGCTGAATTCTTCATTGTTAACGGGTGCGCCCGCCAGTATCACTTTACCGCCCAGCTGTTGCGCTTCCTGCGCACGCTGCAGGGTGCTTTCGTTCTGCAGTGCGCCCAATGTGCCGGCGCCCATTTTCGGATTGTTGGCCAGCGCTACGATCGCGTCCCTGAACTTTTGCACCACCTCATTGAAACTTACCTGCCCCGCTGCGGTGGCAATACCGGTTTCAGGAATAAAGAAGTTCTGCGGCGCGGTACACATCTGGCCGGAATACAGGCTCACGGAAAAGGCGAGGTTCTGTATCACCGCGTCCAGGTCTTTTACGCTGTCAAGCAGTACGGAGTTGACACCTGCTTTTTCGGTAAAAACCGTTTTCCCGGGAAGGGACTCTACATAATTGCCGAAGGCGCTGCTGCCGGTATAGTCAATCAGTTTTACGTCCGGGTGTTCTGACAGCTTTTTGGCGATCAGGTTTTCGGAACTGTCCGGCGCCAGCTGGCATAGCAGCGGGTCGTGCCCGTTTTCCTGCAGCACCTGCTGTATGGCGGCTACCACAATGGCGATAGGCAGGATGGCCCGTGGGTGTGGCTTTACAATGACCGGGTTACCGGTGATCAGGTTGGCGTACATGCCGGGCAGGGTGTTCCATACCGGGAAGGTGGAGCAACCGATTACCACGCCGATACCTTTCGGGATGGCGCGGAATGTCTTGCGGAGCCGGATAGCAGTTTTGCCCATAGGCTTTTCCCATTCCAGCTCGGCAGGGTACCGTTGCAGCTCATGATAACCGGTGGCAATGGCTTCGAGGGCACGGTCGTTGGCGTGCGGACCGGAAGCCTGGAAGCTCATCATAAAGCTCTGGCCGGTAGTATGCATGGTGGCATTGGCGATATCAAAAAAGTAGTCCTTAATACGTTCAAGCGTTTCCGTTAGTACGCCGGCCCTTTCGGCCACCGGGGTACGGCCCCATGCAGCAGCGGCGTCCCCGGCTCTTTTGACCAGGTCGTCCACAGCGAAAAAAGGATAGGTAACGCCCAGCACCTCCTGGGTATAGGGTGACACTTCTTCTCCCGCCCAACCGGTTTCTCCGGTTTGCAGCAGTTGTTTGAAAGGTTTGTTCAGCAGCTGCTGATAGCTCTGTACTCCTTTTGCATGGGCTTCTTCCCCGTAAGCTTTGGGGTGCTCCGGATAGTGCGAATAGAAAGTTCTTTCGTGGTTCGCTTTAACAGCGGCATCAATCGTGTTTTGGTGTTTCGTGGCGAGCATTATTCAGATTTTGAGATTATTCAGACAGCCGGGATGGTTATCATCCCGGCCGGAAAAAGCTTGAAATAACGGCTCTCTTGCTAATCCAATGCTGCATTTTTCACATCGTGGCCCGGGCTTCAGCCGGGAACTCAATACCCCGCGTTGATCAGCGTGAATTTTCCGTCATTGTAATATTCATCGGGCCTGGGTTTCAACGGATGATTACGCTGATATTTCAGAAAGTCGTCATAGTCCTGTTTATGCAGCGTTACCCATGCTTTGTAAGAGGCCTGATTGGCGGCAGGACCAAAAAGCCAGTGATTGTATGATTCAAACATACCCTGCTGCAGCATCTTCTGCTGAAAATCAAAGAGCGCATAGGGATAGGTGTTGCTATAGGAATTGTACCAGTCCAGCAGAAAACGGGTGCGGGCCATGATCAGCGCGTCCGGGTCTACACCACCGGTGATCACACTCAGCTGTTTGCCCATGCACTGTTTGAATGCCTGTGAAAAACCGCCGTCACCCTTGCTTTTTTTACCCTTTTTACCCTCTTCTTCAGGCACCATGCTGTCGAACAGGCTCGGATCGTTGAACAGCTTTTTGTACGATTCCAGTACAATGTTTCTGATTTCAGCGGTCCGGGTGGTGAAACTCTCCATGTTCATGAAGGTTTCTCCATATAAGATACACCACAAAGGGCTGTTGCTGTAATAATAGGTTTTGGTGGCATTGTAATAGTTGCCCGGAAAAGTAGGGTCCTGTTCAATGCCTTTCAGCCAGGAGCGCAGCGCGCCGTCGTACATCTTGAAGTTCATCGCCAGCGTACCGTTGTCGTTGTACAGCTCACCACTGTTGGGGAATTTGCGGATGGCTTTTTCATACATCCGCTGCGCTGTTTTCCATTCTTCGCGTCCCTGGTAGATGTTGCCTGCAATCTGGAATACCTGTATGTCCGCTTCTTTCCTGTTGAGCAGCGGTTCTATCACACCTTTCGCTTTGTTAAGGTCTCCTTTCAGGTAAAAGGTGAAACCCAGCTGTTTCCTGTATTCGAAATTGTCCGGATCCAATTGTAACGCCTGGTTTAATACCAGCACAGCATTGGAGTAATCCCCGTTACGCATGAAGTTGGTAGCGGTCCTGTATAATTCATTTGCATCCTGCGCCACTGCCACTTGTGAAAATAATACCCCCGCAACAAATACTGCTTTCAATAAAGAAGACCTCATATGCATTCCTGTCTGTCGTTTGTTGTAAAAGTAAGGAAAATGGGGTAATGTGCCGCTGATCAATCTCCGGGCAGGAACAAATAAGAACAGGAAATTTTATATTATGTAATTAATTTATTTGTTTGAAACGATATCTTTTAAGATAAGGGGGTAGGCAGACCAGCACAGCAGGCATTGTCAGGGCAAAAAAAATTCCCCTGATGGCAGTGCATCAGGGGAAGTATATTATTTAAAAATATGTTGATTAAATCACATGCGTGATCAGGCCGTCCCGCAACTTGGGTTCAAACCAGGTGCTTTTCGGAGGCATCACATTGCCGCTGTCGGCAATATCAAACAACTGCTGAATGGTAACGGGGTACAGGGCGAAAGCGACTTTCATCTCTCCGCTGTCTACCCGTTTTACCAGTTCCTGTAAGCCACGGATACCGCCTACGAAGTCGATCCGTTTGTCGGTACGCTGGTCTTTGATGCCCAGGTGTTTGTCCAGGATGTTGTTGGACAGGATGGTCACGTCCAGGATACCGATAGGATCGGTGGTATATGTACCTTCTTTGGCTACCAGGCGATACCAGGTTCCTTCGAGGTACATGCTGAATTCATGCAGCATGGAAGGCTGCTGGGGTTGGTGACCAATTTCTTCTACGGTAAAATCGTAGTCCAGGCGGGACAGCAGCTCCGCTTTGCTCAGGCCGTTGAGGTCTTTCACCAGGCGGTTGTAGTCCAGGATGGCGAGCTGACTGGCAGGGAAGATGGTGGTCAGGAAATAGTTCACCGGATTTTCCACCGAAGTGATGGTGCCTTTTTCCTGGAATTCTTTCTGTACCAGGCTGGCGGACGCTGCGCGGTGGTGACCGTCGGCGATGTAGGTGCAGGGCACTTTTTCGGCGAAGAGGGTAGTGATTTCCTGTACGGCAGCCGGGGTATTGATCACCCAGATGGTATGCTGGATGCCGTCATCTGCGGTGAAGTCGTATGCTGGTTTGTTGTTGTTTTGCCAGTGGTCGATCAGGGCGTTGACTTCCGGTACGTCGTTATATGCCAGGAAAACGTTGCCTGTCTGGGCCAGCGTGGTTTTAATATGGTTGATACGGTCCAGTTCCTTGTCCGGGCGCGTAAACTCATGTTTTTTGATAATGCCTTTATTGTAGTCATCTACCGAGGATGCGCATACCAGGCCTGTTTGGGCGCGGCCGTTCATCACCAGTTTGTAGATGTAGTAGGCGGGTTGCGCCTCCTGAAACAGCACGCCTTCCTTTACGAGGCGTTGCAGGTTTTCAGCTGCTTTATCGTATACCTGCTGGCTGTGGGTGTCTATCCCTTCCGGCAGATCTATTTCAGATTTGGAAACATGATAATACGAATACGGATTACCGGCAGCGGCAGCTTTAGCTTCGTCCGAACTGAGTACGTCATAAGGCCTTGCAGCTACTTGTGCTGCTAGTTCTTCTTTGGGCCTTAATCCTTTAAAAGGTCTGATAATAGCCATGATAAAAATGTAGATGAGGGTAAAAGTAATAATAAAAATTACGAAATACGAATAACGATGATCAAACTGAAATGATGGTTCAGTTAAATCATCGTTATCCAATTTCGTATAGCTGGTGGCTTAAGCTTTCTTCAGGGAGAAGTATTTCATGGCTTCTACCATTACTTCTACGCTTTCGTAGGGCAAAGCATTGTACATGGATACCCGGAAACCACCGGAGAGGCGGTGTCCCTTAATGCCAACAATATCTTCTTTCTTACAAAATTTCAGGAATTCCTCTTCCATCTCAGGCTTGTCCATGATGAAGCAGGCGTTCATCAGGCTGCGGTCTTCTTTGGCCACCGTACCGCGGAAGAGCGGATTGTGGTCAACTTCATCATACAGCAGGGCTGCCTTTTTCTCGTTGATTTTTTCGATGGCCGGTATACCGCCCTGCTCTTTTAACCAGCGAAGGGTGAGCATGGAGATATACACCGCAAATACGGGAGGGGTATTCAGCATAGACCCGTTGTCTATATGGTTCTTGTAATCCAGTATAGCCGGGATTTTACGGGATACTTTACCGAGCATGCTCTTACGGATGGCTACCATGGTAGCGCCGGCTGCGCCCATGTTCTTCTGAACACCGGCATAGATCAGCGAGTATTTGTTGAAATCCATGGAGCGGCTCATAATGTCGCTGCTCATATCCGCAATCAGGGGAACGTCTGTTACCGGGGTCATATGCCACTGGGTACCGTAGATGGTATTGTTAGTGGTAATATGCAGGTAGCTGGCCTGTGGGGGAATGTTGAACTGCTTGGGGATGTGGTTGTAGTTACTGTCTTTGGAGCTGGCTACTACATCAACGAAGCCAAACAATTTCGCTTCCTTGATAGCCTTGTTGGACCATACGCCGGTATCTACATACGCCGCTGTCTCACTGCTTTCCAGCAGATTCATGGGCACCTGCATAAACTGCGTGGTGGCACCGCCATGCAAATACAGCACCTCGAAGTCATCATCAAGCTGCATCAGTTCCCTAACCAGGTTACGCGCCTCTTCCATCACCGCTACAAACGGCTCCGTTCTGTGGCCTATCTCCAGTATAGACATCCCTGATCCCTCAAAGTCGATCAGCGCTTTACTGGCTTTGTATAATACCTCGTTGGGCAATACAGAAGGACCTGCGTTAAAATTATGCACCTTCATGTTACGATCTAGATTAAATTCATTTTTTGATCTTTCCACTTTGTTTTGGTTTTTCTAAGGAAACGGAAAAAAAACGGCACGGGTGTTTTAAAACCTGTAAGGCGCGTGGTGTAGGATAGGTTAAAAGACGGTAGGGACAAAGATAAAATTTCTTTTCCAATTATTCTGTATCAGCCGAAATATTTTGCCCCTTTATTCTGCTCTGCCCAGCATGCGTCCCTGTGTCCACCGTTGTTGCAGCTGTTCAAACTCCTGTAACTCGCTCTCCGTAAGACTTGTGTGATGAAGCTCCTTCAGAGAGGGCTGTCCTGCGTTTACCCAGGCAGTATACCAGCAGGCCGCCACGGCGGCTATAGCCTGTTTCATCCGCCGCGCTGTCATGCCTTCCAGTAACTGGTGATATGCTTTCGTATAACCTTCAGCGTAAGTCCTCGTTAACACACCGTTCCTGATCTCATATGCATAACGCCGGGCCGGTGGCGTCTGTTCACATAACCGCTTTTCTTTTTGTAAAACAGTATCTGCTGCAAGACCGCTTTCGGTGACGATCTGCCAGACATATGCCCGCCAGTCGCTGATATAATGCGCTTTACCGGCCCAGTAGTCAAACTCCGCGTCTGCCAGCAACTCCGGGATGCGCGACTCCCACAGTCCGTGAATGCCCGTTTGCCCGGTAAACTGCCCGTTGTGATTGGAGCAGGCATGCAGCGGCACATGCGCGTCCGCCACATAATGCCCGGCTTCTGCCGACAATTGCAGTATCCGCTGCTGGTCCCGCTCCCGGAAAGCCTTCGTCAGCATATACATGATCTTTTCGAGGTGCCAGGGCAATATGCCGTTGCACTGCAGTGAATCGGCGCCGTACCGTGCTACCGCCTCCTGCCAGCTGCGTGGTATCTGCCGGTAAGGCGGCCGGTCCAGCACGTCGATGTCCAGATAGTGCCGTGGCGCTTCGGCAGCCACCATATAGCGCCGCTTATCCGGATCTGTAGCATGCACACGGATATATTCCAGCTGCGGCTTGTACAGCACCAGCATTTCCGGCGGCAGACAAAAAACTGCCAGCCGGTTGATCCGCTCATGAGCAAAGAAGCCCCAGCCACCGGCCTCGCCGGCATACATCAATAATATACATGTGAAACTTACAGCGAGCCGCTGTTTCAGGATACGGGTTAACATAACAAACAATTTAGAGATTTCTTGATTTGGGAATTTAGTTATTTATTTCAAGTGAACCAACGCCCTGCCTTACATAAATAACTGAATTCCCAAATCAGGAAATCCCTAAATATTGGTGACGCCGCCGCTGACAGCGAATTTCATCGCCTCTCCGGCTGAAACGTTTTCCAGGGGCTTCACCCGCTCTTTCGGCACAATAAATACTTTGCCGGTAATAGCGTAGGCATGCGGGACATAAACGGCCATATAGCCTTCCATGCCGAGACTGGTCACGTCTGTCTGGGTGATAAAGCCCATCTCCCATACATCCACGCCGTAAATCTGTACCAGCACAGGATGATCGAACTTTTTCTTCTCGCCCACAAAAGCGTCGAAGACGTCCTTAATGGAGGTGTAAATGTACTTGATAAAAGGAGTGCGCTCCAGCAAATGGTCAAACAGATCAAAGATCCGCCCGATAATAAAGGAAGAACTCAGATACCCCACCACTACCACTAATGCCAATACCAGCGCAAATCCTACGCCCTTGTATTTTAAAAAGTTGAACGAAGTGTCGTCCGGAATGATCTCCTTCGGAATAAGATTGTCGATAGTAACAAACGCCCAATATAATGTCAGTGCAGTGATCCCGATAGGGGCCAATATCAGCAGGCCCTGAAAGAAATACCGCAATAAACGGGACGCAAACACTTTTAATCTGAGTTTTGGCGACATGGCAAAAGGAATGAGGCACAAAATTAGACAAATAAGCGGAAGATTACCCGCCCTCCACATTGCCTGTTTGTAAAGATCACCCGAGGCCCCCTCCGCCACTGCCAGGACCTCCTTTGCTCCGATGCTCCACATTTCCCTGTCCGGGGCAGCCGGCTGCCCCCTCCGCTAATGTCCCCAGGCAACTCGCTCAAATGATATCCCCGCTCACATTCCCACCTACATCCCCCGCTTACATTCCCGCTCACAACCCCCGCTTACATCCCCCGCTCACCGGAAGAATCAGTAAAATCATGAAAGTCACAGTTCCGTGTTGCCACATATAAAAAATAAATACTGGAAACTTTGGAAGTTTAAAAAGTTTCCATAGTTTTGTCTTCGCATCACAAAGCCTGTTAAAGCACTCTTATGGAACCGCAGGAACGTATCATGGACACGGCTTTTGGCCTGTTTCGACAATATGGCACCAGGTCAATCACCATGGATGACATCGCTGAGAAAATGGGCATCTCCAAAAAGACACTCTACGCCCATTTTATGGATAAGGACGACCTGGTCACACAGGCGCTTACCCGTTTTATCGGCCTCGTCGAGGCGGAATGCCTGACAGACCGCGATAAATCAGCAGACGCCATCGAGGAACTGTTCCTCGTCATGGATATGCTGGACCGCCGGATGCGCAACATGAACCCCGTGATCCTGTTAGACCTGCAAAAGTTCCACGCGAAAGCATACCAGGTTTTTTTGAACTATCAGAACAACTCACTGACCAACACGATCCGCGAAAACATCGAGCGTGGCATCAGTGAAGGACTCTACCGACCGGACCTCGACATCAGAATTCTGACTCAATACCGCGTTTACGGATGTATGCTTAGCTTTCAGCCTGAAGCGTTTCCGGGCAACTCTGACATGAACAGGGTACAAAAAGTACTGCTGGAAAATTTTCTGTACGGAGTAGCCTCCGCTAAAGGGTACAAGCTTATCGAAAAGTACAAACAACTATCGCAAAACATATAACACTATGCAACGTATCAGAAGGCTCACCGGCATGGCTTCCATGGTGGGACTGCTCGCGCTGGCCGTCAACGCCGGCGCCCAGACCATCTCCCAGGAGCCTGTCCGTCTGTCGGCCCGGGAAGCAGTGGACTATGCCCTGGCTAACCAGTCGGCGGTAAAAACAGCCAGACTCGATGAACTGATCCAGCTGGCCAAAAATAAAGAAGTCAGCGGCCTGGCCCTCCCCACCATCACCGGTACCGGTCAGTATCAGTACAACCCGATCGTCCAGAAACAAATGTTCAGCGTGGGCAATTTCATGCCGGGAGCGCCCAAAGATTCCTTTGCGGCAATCAGCTTCCAGCTCCCCCAAAACCTCATGGGCGAAGTAAGGCTTACACAGACCCTCTTCGACCCCAGCGTACTGGTAGCCCTCCAGGCACGTAAAACCCTGGAAGACCTGGTCTCAAAAAATGTGGCCAAATCACAGATAGACGTTAAAGCCAACGTCTATAAAGCCTATTATAATGTACTGTCAGCCCGTAAAGCACTGGCCATCCTGACCAACAACATCAATACACTGGAAAAACTGCTCAACGATACCAAAGAAATTAATAAAAACGGCCTCGTCGAAAAACTGGACGTAGACCGCCTCGTCGTACAGTACACCAACCTCCAGACAGAACAGACAAAACTCCGCAACCTCGTGGAAATAGGCGTGGCTGCACTCAAATACCAAATGGGCATGCCGCTGAAACAGCCGGTAGCACTCACCGATACCCTGTCCACCGAAAGGATCGCCGAAAGCATCCCCGATATGGACAAGTTCGACTACTCCCAACGCGTCGAATACCAGTTGCTCGAAACACAAAAGAAAGCCAACGAATACGACCTGAAAAGATATAAACTGAAAGGTCTGCCTTCCCTGCAGCTCTTCGTTGCTACCGGCGCACTCCGCGGCAGTGATAAATTCGACTACCTCAAAAGCCAGATGTGGTACGGCTACCTCAATACCGGCCTTAACCTCTCTGTGCCCATCTTTAGCGGACTGCAACGCAGAAGACAGGTAGACCAGGCCCTGCTGGCGGTAAAGAAAAGTGAAGTGGCCATCGAAAATGCCAAACTGGGCATCGATCTCGAAAGAGAACAATCCGCTTCCACCTTCCGCAACAACGTGCTCTCCCTGCAGGCGCAGGAAAAGAATATGCTGCTCGCAGAAGACGTACACAACACCACCCAGATCAAATACCGCGAAGGCGTGGGTTCCAGCCTGGAAATGACGACAGCCGAAAATGACCTGCTCACCGCCCAGAACAATTATTTCACCGCACTGTACAACGCCATCGTTGCCAGGATAGACCTGCTCAAAGCTTATGGCAAACTATAGTGCAAAACCTTTTCAATCACCTATCACTACTAGCTATATGAACAAAAAATATCTTTTCATGGTCCCGGTGCTCGCTGTCGTAATAGCTGCCTGCGGCGGCGGTGGCAACAAAGCAGAACAACTGGAAAAACTGAAAAAGGAGAGAGCGGCCCTCGATACCAAAATCGCCGATCTTGAGAAGGAAGTTGGCAAAAAAGATACAGTAGCCAGGATGAAAGATGTTACCGTGTCTGAAGTAAGAGACACCGTGTTCGAACATTATATCGACGTGCAGGGAAGCGTGGACGCCCGCGAAAACGTAAACGTGTCCGCCCGTACCATGGGTGTTATCACCGCTATCTACGTGAAAGAAGGCCAGCAGGTAAGCAAAGGCCAGACACTGGCACAGGTGGACGATCAGGTGCTGAAAGCCAATATGGCTGAACTGCGCACCCAGATGGACCTGGCCAACACCCTCTTCGAAAAACAGAAAAACCTCTGGTCACAAAAAATAGGTTCCGAAGTACAGTACCTCAACGCTAAAAACCAAAAGGAATCACTGGAAAGGAAAATGGCCACCCTGCAGGACCAGCTGGCCCAGACCCGCATCATCGCCCCCATCAGCGGCACCGTAGACGCGGTGATCGCTAAAGTAGGCGATAACGCAACGCCCGGTAATCCTACTTTCCGCGTGGTGAACGCCAACAACCTGAAAGTGACCGCCAACGTGGCGGAAGCGTATGCCGGCCTCCTGAAAACAGGCGACCGCGTTATCCTCTCTTTCCCGGATATCAACCGCGAGATCAAAACAAACATCTCCTTCGCTTCCAGGACCATCGATCCCCTCAGCCGTACCATCAAAATCGAAGTGCCGCTGAAACCCGATAACGCGCTGCGCCCTAACATGATCGCGCATATCAAAATAGTAGACTACTCCACCAGCAACGCTGTCGTAATTCCGGTAAACCTCATCCAGTACTCCTCCGGTAAACCCTTCGTGATGGTGGCTGCATCCAAAAACGGACAGCTGGCCTCCCTGCGCAGGACCGTCGAAGTGGGACGCACCTATAACGATAAGGCTGAAATCAAAGACGGCTTAAAAGCCGGTGATAAAATCATCACCACCGGTTATCAGGGCCTCAATGATAATGACCTGATCAAACTGTAATGCTGACCACTAACAGCCAAAACCAAGTTTATGCAAGACAATCTCCATAAAGAATTTAAACCCACCAGCTGGTCGATTGATAATAAGGTGAGCATCTACGTTGCCACCATTATCATTGCGCTGGCGGGTATATTTTCCTATATCAACCTGCCCAAGGAACAGTTCCCGGAAGTAGTGTTCCCACAGTTCTACATCAACACCATCTATGCCGGCACTTCCCCGGAAGATATGGAAACACTGGTGACAAAGCCCATTGAGAAACAGCTCAACGGCATCTCCGGCGTGAAGAAGATCAAAAGCACTTCCATGCAGGACTTCTCCGCCATCACCATCGAATTCAATGCCAACGAAGACATCGAAGCGGCCCGTCAGCAGGTAAGAGAGAAAGTGGACGACGCAAAAAAGGACCTGCCGAAAGATCTGACACAGGAACCGCAGATCGTAAAAATCGACGTGTCCCAGATCCCCATCATGAACGTGAACCTCTCCGGCGACTTCGACCTGCAGACGCTGAAACGTTATGCAGACGATATGAAAGACCGCATCGAGGCACTGAATGAAATTACCCGTGTAGACCTGGTAGGGGAGCTGGAAAGAGAAATACAGATCAACGTTGATAAATATAAAATGGATGCCGCCAGGATCGGTTTCGAAGATATCGTAGGCGCCATCCAGGGAGAAAACATCACCATCTCCGGCGGCCTGGTAACCATGGACGGCCAGAAACGTACCCTCAGCGTAAAAGGAGAGTACAAAGACCCGTCAAAGATCGGTAACATCATCGTCCGTGGCCAGTCCGGCGCCACCGTTTACCTGAAAGACATAGCAAACGTGGTGGACGGTTTCCTCGAACAGGAAAGCTACGCCCGCCTCGCCGGCAAAAACGTAATCACCCTCAACGTCATCAAACAAAGCGGTAAAAACCTGATCGACGCGTCTGACAAAATACAGGCGATCAAGGCAGACATGGAGGCCAACTACTTCCCGAAAGGACTGCATGTGACCATCACCGCCGATCAGTCCAAATCCACCCGCGTTACCCTGCATGACCTGATCAATACCATCATCATCGGCTTCATCCTGGTAACCGTTATCCTCATGTTCTTCATGGGCGCGGTGAACGCTATCTTCGTGGCGCTGTCGGTGCCTATCTCCATGTTCATCGCCTTCCTGCTCATGCCGGTATATGGGTTCACCCTCAATATGATGGTGCTGTTCTCCTTCCTGCTGGCACTGGGCATCGTTGTAGATGACGCCATCGTGGTGATTGAAAACGTACACCGTATTTTTAACGAACGAAAAGACCTGGGTATAGTAAGAGCCGCCAAGATAGCGGCGGGAGAGGTGTTTTTGCCGGTATTGTCAGGAACCCTGACGGTGTTGGCGCCTTTCGTACCGCTGTTATTCTGGCCCGGCGTTATTGGTAAGTTCATGTTCTACCTGCCGGTGACTTTGATCACTACCCTGGGCGCTTCGCTGGTGGTAGCGTATATCATCAACCCTGTGTTTGCGGTGGATTTTATGGACCGCCATGAAGGGGAAGATCATCCCAAACCTAAATTTGACCGTAAGTTCAAAATACTCACCGCTGTATTCGCTTTGATCGCCTTGCTGGGATATGCCAACGGCAGCGTAGGCGTAGGCAATTTTGTGATCTTCGCTTACGGGATGATCGCACTGGAACGCTTCTGGCTGGGCGGTGTGGCCCGTCACTTCCAGCACACTTTCTGGCCTAAAGTACAGGAACGTTATAAACATGTGCTGAAATGGTGCCTGGTGGGCTGGCGCCCCGTATGGATCCTGGTAGCGACTTTTGCGCTGTTGATCTTCAGTATCATCCTCACCGGTATCCGCAACCCGAAAGTGGTATTCTTCCCGCAGGCAGATCCGAACTTTATCTACACCTACATAGAGTTGCCCAATGGTACCGACCAGAAATACACCGACTCCATCACCCACATCGTGGAAGACCGCATTACGAAAGTAGTAGGGGCCAACAATCCTATCGTGGAGTCCATCATCTCCAATGTGGCCAAAGGCGCCGGCGATCCATCGCAGATGGACATGAGCACCCAGCCACAGAAAGGCAAGGTGACCGTAGCTTTTGTTGAATTCGGCGCCCGTAACGGACAGTCCACCGTACAATACCTCGACAAGATCCGTACGGCCGTAAAAGGCATCCCCGGTACTAATATCACCGTAGAACAGGAGCAGGGCGGTCCCCCCACCGGTAAACCGATCAACATTGAAATTTCCGGCGATAACTTTGACGAGCTGACCAGCTCTTCGTTCAGGCTTAAACGTTACCTCGATTCGCTGCGGGTGGACGGCGTGGAAGAACTGAAAAGCGACTTCGAGGCCAACAAGCCGGAGATCGTGGTGAACATTGACCGCGAAAGGGCCAACAACGAAGGCATTTCCACCCGCCAGATCGGTGGCGCCCTGCGTACCGCCTTGTTTGGCTTTGAAGCGTCTAAAATCAGGGACGCCAAAGATGAATACAAGATCATGGTAAGATTGCAGGAAAATCAGCGTAACAACATCAATAACCTGATGAACCTCAATCTGGTATACCGGGATATGAATATGGGCGGCGCCGTACGACAGGTACCATTGTCGGCAGTGGCAGACATTCATTATTCCAATACCTACGCCGGTATCAAACGTATTGACCAGAAACGGGTTATCACTTTGTATTCCAACGTGTTGACGGGCTTTAACGCCAACGAAGTAGTACAGCATATCCAGACAGCGCTGAATGATTTCAGTCACCCTAACTCCGTGACAATCAAGATGACGGGTGAGCAGGAAGACCAGCAGGAAACCATGAACTTCCTCCTGATGGCCATGCTGGGCGCATTCGGGTTGATCCTGATGATCATGGTGACCCAGTTCAACTCTATCGGAAGGCCGCTGGTGATCTTTATGGAGATCCTGTTCAGCATCATCGGGGTGTTCCTGGGCTTCTCCATCTTCAAAATGGATATTTCCATTGTAATGACCGGGGTGGGTATTATGGCGCTGGCCGGCATCGTGGTGCGGAACGGTATCGTACTGGTAGAGTTTACCGATTTGCTGGTAATGCAGAACATGCCGGTGTATGAAGCCGTAGTGGAAGCAGGTAAAACCCGTATGACGCCGGTGTTGCTGACCGCAATTGCCGCCATCCTGGGGCTGATCCCGCTGGCAGTAGGCTTTAACATTGACTTTGCCACCCTGTTCAGCGAATTCAAACCACATATATTCTTCGGTGGGGACAACGTGGCCTTCTGGGGCCCGCTGGCCTGGACAATGGTGTTTGGGTTGATTTTTGCGACCTTCCTGACCCTGATCCTGGTGCCGGTAATGTATGCCATGAACAAACGTTCCATTGATGTGCTGGACCGCTATAAAATGTCCAGGACACTGAAATATGTGCCTTTCCTGGTGCTGATATTAAAAATATTTATGAAGAAAGACGAGGTGAAGAAGCTGCATGATCCGAAGTATATGTCACCGAAGCCTTATAATTTCTTCCCGGCCCCTGAAAAGGAACAGCAGGAGGAGATTCACCGGAAAAGCGCCAAGGCAGGGATTTCGGTGAATTAATAACATGATAATTACATCTTTTTAGTAATACAGTGTAACAGTTGTAGGTTAACAGTCTCCGTCCTGATTCTTCAGGACGGATTTTTTTTGTATATTGTGGATGAAACCATATTTTTATTGTTGTTAACAAATTTTAACAAACAGGATGGTGGGCAATTCGATAGCTATTGTTACATTTGACCCTCAGAGCGTTCACGTTACTAGCTATATACAGCCTTAGCCTTATATGCCATATGATTATCGGACGTTAATTTTTGACAGAAGACGGTCTGTTTTAAACAGTTATACAGGTTTGCCTGTTTTATTGGATGTAGAATCATACAGAATTTAGATTTTAGCGAAGGAAAGATACCGGTATCAGCAGGCGATACCCTCAGCCATTAAAAAGAAGGATTGGCTAAAGATTGGAAGACCATGGAGTACGTAGCAACCTTAGCATTTGCTAAAGAGCAGGACCGGCAGGATCCATTAAATAAATTCAGGGAGCAGTTTTATTTCCCCCAAAGAAAAGGAAAGGACGCAATTTATTTATGTGGCAATTCACTCGGATTACAGCCTAAAAATGTAAAATCAGCGATAGAACAGGAATTGGCAGATTGGCAGCAGTGTGCAGTGGAAGGATACTGGGCAGCCAAGAATCCCTGGCTCTATTACCAGCAGTATTGCAGTCAGCCGCTGACCGGAATGATGGGAGCGAGCCGGCAGGAGCTAACGGTGATGAATACACTCACTGTTAACCTCCATCTGATGATGCTGAGTTTTTACCGGCCAACCAAACAGCGGTTTAAAGTGTTAATGGAGGCGGGAGCTTTTCCAAGCGACCAATACGCAGTGGAAACGCAGGTCAGGTTTCACGGTTTTGACCCGGAAACGGCCATTATTGAGGTTTCCCCCAGGGCTGGAGAACAATTAATAAGATTAGAAGATATTTTAGATATTATTAACAAGGAAAGTGATAGCTTAGCATTAGTTTTATTCGGAGGGATTAATTATTACACCGGACAATATTTTGATATACCCGCTATTACGGCCGCTGCTCATAAGGCAGGTGCTTATGCCGGTTTCGATCTGGCGCACGTAGCAGGAAATATTCCGGTGTCTTTGCACAATTGGGACGTAGATTTTGCCGTTTGGTGTTCGTATAAATACCTGAATGGTGGTCCCGGCGCAGTAGGAGGCGCCTTTGTGCATGAAAAACATGCCAGCGACCGCGGATTTCTCCGCCTGGGTGGCTGGTGGGGCAACGAAGAGAGTGCACGTTTTAAAATGGAAAAAGGGTTTGTGCCTAAGAAAGAAGCCGAAGGATGGCAACAAAGTACCGCTCAGGTCTTTAACATGGTAAGCCTGAAAGCATCCCTCGAACTATTTGAAGCAGCCGGTATCGGCGCTTTGAGAGAAAAAAGCCAGGGACTGACCAATTACCTGGAGTTTTTGCTGCAGCAGTTGAAAGGCATTAATTTTGAAATTATTACACCTAAAAATTGTAATGAACGTGGCGCACAACTATCTTTGCTGTTCCTGGAAAAAGGAAAAGAGATACATCAGCAAATGACAGATGCCGGTATAATCGTTGACTGGAGGGAACCCGGAGTCATCAGGGTTTCGCCGGCGCCGATGTATAACTCTTATCAAGATGTGTTTCATTTTTATGAAATCATAGCTAATATTGCTTCAAACGCTTAATTAAGTAAGATGAATTTTGAGAGAAACGAACGCCCCCGCAGGCCCTACTCTTCTGATACCAACAAAGAGAATGATCCCAACAAGGAGAGAGGTGACTACAGACCCAACTTAAACAATGAGCGGGAGGGTGGAAAACCCGACTACAACGGTGGAGACGGAGAACGTCGTCCACGTACTGATTACAATCGCGAGGGTGGGTATCGCCCCCGTACTGAGTACAACCGCGATGGCGGTTACAATCGTGAAGGTGGCTACGATCGTGGCGGCGGCGGATATGACCGCGGCGGCGGTGGTGGTTATGATCGCGGCGGTGGCGGCTATGATCGTGGTGGTGGATACAACCGCGACGGCGGTGGCGGAGGCTATAACCGCGAAGGCGGTGGTGGCGGCTACGATCGTGGCGGTGGTGGTTACGACCGCGGTGGCGGTGGTGGTGGCTATAACCGCGAAGGCGGTGGTGGTTACGATCGCGGCGGCGGTGGTGGCGGCTACAACCGCGGTGGCGGTGGTGGTTACGACCGTGGCGGCGGTGGCGGAGGCTACAACCGCGGTGGCGGTGGTGGTTACGACCGTGGCGGCGGTGGCGGAGGCTACAACCGCGGTGGCGGTGGTGGTTACGACCGTGGCGGCGGTGGCGGAGGCTACAACCGCGGTGGCGGTGGTGGTTACGATCGCGGCGGCGGTGGCGGAGGCTATAACCGCGGTGGCGGTGGTGGCGGCTACAATCGCGGCGGCGGCGGCAGACCAAGACCCGGTGGCCAGAACAGACGCTTCGAACCCAAACCAGATAATAAAATTTACTTTATCGCACTGCTGCCCACTGCAGAAGTAGGTAAGGAAATCATCAAAATAAAACAGGAATTTGCTGAACAATACGGGCCAATGTACGCATTGAAAGTATTGCCGCACATCACCCTGCAGGTACCCTTTACAGCCGATCCGGCACTGGAAAAAGCCTTCTGCGATGAACTGACGGAATTCGCTAAAACACAGGCTCCCTTCGAAGTGTCCCTGAAAAACTTCGGTACCTTCCCGAACAAACAGAACCGCGTCCTGTTCATCAACGTGGAAAAAAGCGAAACCATGGCTACCATGCATCGCCAGCTGATCAACTTCCTGCGTAAGGAATTCGGATTCAGTACCATGCTGGCACGTACCGGCTTTACACCGCACGTAACCGTAGCGTTTAAAGACCTGGACGACGAACAGTTCAACAAGGCCTGGCCCGAATACGAAAACAAGGAATACGAGGCTACTTTCAAAGTAAACAACCTCTACTTCCTGCGTCATAACGGCAAATCCTGGGAAGTACTGCAGAAATGCAAACTGGGTGGCGCATAATCATTTAGAAATTTAGAAATTTAGTTATTTCGATATTTAGCCATTTGGGTTTTCCAAATGGCTAATTTTTTTTTGGGAATGCCTATACTCCCATCACTATAACGCCACTGCTCCCTAAACCCAATAACCAAATACCAAAATATCAAAATTCCTAAATGAAAAAGGGCCTCCGCTACAGCTGCAGAGACCCTTCCAGTGTATATACTGTGAATTACCACAGTCTAACAGTGCAGGTTATACGAATCAGATCTTTTTTACCTTACCTGATCCTTTAATGTCCGTTTGTACTTTCTGCGGATTACCGGTATAAGTTACGTCGCCACTGCCGTAAATGCCTACAGAAAGCTGGTCCCGTACGCGTATGGTGTGGTCGCCGGAACCCTTGATGGTAATATCGGCCCGCTGTGTGTCGAGGTCAAGCGCTGCCACCTGACCACTGCCGTTTATGGCGCTGTTGAGGGAAATGGCCTTGCCTTTAAGATCGAGGTTGCCCGAACCGTTGATCCGGGTATGCAGTTCCTGCACAGTGAGCGCCAGCGTAGCATTGGCGCTGCCATCAATCTGGTAGGAAAAAGTATTGCCTTGTAAGGTGTCCTTATTATCCAGGCTGCCGGAGCCGGCGAAGTTAATACGCTGGTAGTTGCGGCTATGCACATACACCTGTATAGGCATATGACGCCACAACCTCACCCGGTTCCGCAGGCGGATGAACAGGGTATTATTGCTGGTATTGGTCTCTACAGCGCCAATAACATTATCTTCCGCCCTGATCTCTACAGCGGCGGTACTGTCCTGCACCAGGTGAACTTCAAAAGGACCGGATATTTCCACTTCTGAAAAAGGAGCGGTGTTGCGGGTTTCCGCTACGATATGGCCTGATCCGGCAATCTGGTCCCGGGCGCAGCCGCTCAGGATCAGGGTAAAGATCGCCAGCATCAGCAATAACCAGCTCACACTGAGACTGGTGTAAGTTATGATAGCTTGTTTCTTCATAAAAGTCATTTTTAGGGGGCTATGCAAAAATGACGGCTGAAGAAACAATTACCCCTACGGACGTACCCAAAAAAAATAAGCCGGCCGTACAGACGTACGGAACCGGCTTTTGATTAACCCCTATGAAAACCAACTATTGCTCTTGATTAATTTGTCAGTTTAATTTCTCCCAAATCAGTCGCCTTTCCATCTTCTACTTTCACATCTGCGATGGTGGCAGGTTTAAAAGGCGCCTTGGCACCTACGATCACCGTATAGGTTCCTGATTTGGCATTCTGAAAGCTAAAAGCACCGTCGTTGACAGGTGATTTTAACGTGTCTGTTCCAGTGATAGCCAGTGCTTCAGTAGCGGCATCTGCAGGTGTTACTTTACCTGTGACGGAGCCACCTTCTATTCCTTTGAAAGCAAAGGTTCCAAACGCTACTGCTGCCAATGCCAACATGGTTACTTTCAATTTTTTCATAGCACACGATTTAACAGTTAAACAATAAAGATTCTATGGTTAAAGTAAAGGTGTCAGCATATTGCTATCAATTTTTTGATGTAAAGAACTGATGGTAGTTTTGCAAACACGGTGCCATAAAACCGCAGGTATATCCCCTTTAACAATTCTTTTGGAAGACATTAACAAAACAAAAAAAGTCTCCCGGTTTGCCGGGAGACTTTTAACTATAAAGAAAAAACGATCGTTTATCTTCTGTTTAATTTGCTCAGCAAACGCAGGATTTCAAGGTACAACCATACCAGCGTCACCAGCAGACCGAAAGATGCATACCATTCGAAGTACTTGGGTGCGCCCATGGCCGCGCCCTGCTCAATCATGTCGAAGTCCAGTATCAGGTTCAGCGCAGCAATAGCCACCACGATAACGGAGAATACAATACCGAAAGTACCGCTGCTGTGGATCAATGGCATTTCAATATGGAATAAACGCAGCACCATGGCAATCAGGTAAAAGATACCGATACCCAGGGTAGCCGTCATCACGATAGATTTAAAACGTTCGGTAGCACGGATAACGCCCGTGCGGTACAGTACCAGCATAGCGATGAAGGTGCCGAAAGTGAGGCCTACCGCCTGCAGCACAATACCCTGCCACTGCGCGTTAAACATCGCGGAGATGCCGCCGAGGAAAAGACCTTCCGCCAGCGCATAAGCAGGGGCCAGATAACCGGACCATTCTTTCTTGAAAATAATAACCAGTGCCAGTATAAAGCCGCCAATGGCACCGCCGATCACCAGCGGAAAGACATTGGAGCTGCCTTTTACAAATTGACCATAGGAGAAAACAGCTGCTGCCATCAGCATGATCAGCAGGAAAGACATTTTGTTAACAGTACCACGGATGCTCATGGTAGCGCCATCAGAATGAGCAGCCTTGTCAAAAATACTTTCTTTGAGTACAGGGTTGTTCGATTGAAACAGTGCCATAAAATATAGTTTAAAATTATTAACGGAATAAAAGTACGATTTGATTTGACATCCAGCTCCCGTTGCCACTGAATTTGTATTAAAATTAGCAATTATTAGTCAATAACCTGTAGTTATCACCCATAACAAGAAGTAATGTGAAAGCCCTTTTCTGACAGTAATAGTCTACTGGATTTGTGTACTTTTGTAGGTAAATAGACATGATTTTGCGCAGGTTTGGCCATAACATCCGCCGATTGCCTAAATTTACACCTGTTTTATACAGAATACCTTATACTAAGATACCTTAAAAGAATAATAGATGTCTAATACTTCGATTCAACAACTGGATGATGTAGTGATAAAATTTGCAGGCGATAGTGGAGACGGGATGCAGTTGACAGGTACCCAGTTCTCCAATAATACCGCGCTGATCGGCAATGACCTGAGCACATTTCCGGACTTTCCTGCCGAAATACGGGCCCCGCAGGGGACCCTGGCGGGTGTGAGCGGTTTTCAGCTTCATTTTTCTTCCAACAGAATATTTACCCCGGGCGATGCCTGCGACGTGCTGGTAGCCATGAACGCCGCCGCCCTGAAAGCCAACCTGAAAGGACTTAAAAAAGGCGGTATCATCATCGCCAATACGGACGGTTTCGATGCCAAAAACCTCCGGCTGGCCAACTATCCCGAAGGCGTTAATCCGCTGGAAGACGGCTCCCTGGCCAATTACCAGCTCCACGTCATGGACGTTACCAAAATGACCCGCGAAGCCCTGAAAGAGACTTCACTGGGCATGAAAGAGAAAGACCGCGCCAAAAACATGTTTGTGCTGGGCTTCCTCTACTGGCTGTACGACCGTAATATGGAAAGTACAGAAGCTTTCCTGCAGGAAAAATTCGGCAAAAAACAGGAGATCCTGGACAGTAACCTGAAAGTGCTGCGCGCCGGTTACAATTTCGCCGATACCGTAGAAGCCTTCACCACCCGTTACCGCGTGGAAAAAGCCCGCATGGAGCCGGGCACCTACCGCAGCATTACCGGTAACACCGCCCTGGCTTACGGCCTGGTAGCGGCCTCCCAAAAAGCCAATCTGCCGATATTCCTGGGTACCTATCCCATCACACCGGCTTCTGATATCCTGCATGAGCTGAGCCGCTTCAAAAATTTCGGTATCCGTACCTTCCAGGCGGAAGACGAAATTGCTGGTATCACTTCCGCCATCGGAGCCTCCTACGGCGGCCACATGGGAATTACCACCACCTCCGGCCCGGGCATGGCCCTGAAAGGCGAAGCCATGGGACTGGCCGTGATGCTGGAAATACCGCTGCTGATCGTAGATATTCAGCGTGGCGGCCCTTCTACCGGCCTGCCTACGAAAACGGAACAATCAGACCTGTTACAGGCTTATTACGGCCGTAACGGCGAATGTCCCATGCCGATCATCTCCGCTTCTACGCCGGCCGACTGCTTCGACGCCATCTTTGAAGCCTTCCGCATCAGCGTACAGCACATGACACCGGTCATCTTCCTCAGTGACGGCTACATCGCCAACGGCGCCGAGCCATGGCGCTTCCCGAAAAGCGCTGACCTGCCGGCCATCGAAGTGAAATTCAAAAAACAACTCGAAGAAGGAGAAGAACATTTCCTGCCCTACCACCGCGATGAAAACCTGGTACGCCCCTGGGCCGTACCCGGCACTCCCGGCCTGGAACACCGCATCGGCGGCCTCGAAAAACAAAATATCACCGGCAACGTTAGCTACGATCCTGAAAACCACCAGCTGATGGTGAAAATCCGCCAGGAAAAAGTAGATAAGATCGCAGACCATATCCCCCCGCAGAAAATTGAAGTCGGCCCGGAAAAAGGTAAAGTGCTGGTACTCGGCTGGGGCTCCACCTTCGGCGCCATTAAAAGCGCCGTGCTGGACCTGCTGGCAGAAGGCCACCAGGTTGCCCACGCCCATATCCGCCATATGCGCCCGTTCCCGAAAAATCTGGATGAAATCCTCCACAGCTACGATAAAGTACTGATACCGGAAATCAACAATGGTCAGCTGATCAAAATTATCCGCGATCAATACCTGATCGATGCACAAGGGTATCATAAAATCATGGGCGTTCCTATCACCAAGGGAGAGCTCATTACCCGCATTAAGGAAATGTTATAAGATAATAGACGCTAATGCGTTGGATAGGCCAGGGGCGCAATGGAGACCATCTCCGCTGCGCCCCTGCTGTATTAAGAGTTGAGACAGGCGCCAAACTTCAGGGATTTTTTGTATTTTCAACAAGGGGACTATTACAGCTACCTCCCCGCTGATGTTTAATTTTTAGTTTAAGCCTCCTATTTATGAAATGCCTTTTTCGTGTATTGTTATGCGTTGCAACGGTAGCTGTATCCTGCCCCCCGGCACATGCCCAAACGACCACTTTTGAAGTACGGATCGCCAATCATGCAGTGGGCACTATCGAAGCACAACGTAAAGTAACCGGATCTGCCAAGAGTATCACGATTAAAACCCGTATCCAGACACTACTGGCAAAGGTCAACAGCGACATCCTCAACGAGTACGATAACAACGTGCTCACCCTGGCCAGGTCCACCCGCGTGGCAGGGAAAAAAGGAGAAGACAAGGAAACAACGACGCGCCGTAACGGAAACGACTACACGGTACTGCTGAACGGCGCCCGCTCTGTGATCGACAACACAGAAATAGCACATTGTGTTGCTGATCTTTACTTTTCAGAACCCAAGCAGGTGTCCCGTATCTTTTCGGAAGCGCTGGGCAAATTCCTGCCCCTCCGCGCGCTGGGAAGCGGCCAGTATGAACTGGGACTGCCGGAAGGGAAAAAAAACATCTATAAATATACCAACGGCGTATTAACGGAGGTAGAGGTTAACCACACTTTGGGGAGAGCACTGTTTGTTAAAACCATCTGAAAAAAAAATGCAGCGAAGCATAGCCCCGCTGCATCGTAAGTTCAAAAATTATAAGCTGAAAAATCAGGCGGTTTTTTGCGTTGTTTTGTCCTGGAAGAGCAGCATGAACAGCACCAGCACAGCAGCGGCGATACCGGCAGGAATCAGCCAGATACCTTGCCAGTTGTGGCCGGAAGCGGTTTTGTAAGACTCTACGATAGGACCGGAGATCAGGAAGCCGATCAGCATGCCTACGCCATAGGTGGCGAGGGTAACGAAGCCCTGCGCAGAGCTTTTGAATTCTTCCCCCGCCAGTTTATCGGTGTAAATCTGACCGGTAACGAAGAAGAAGTCATAGCAGATACCATGCAACACGATACCCACGATCAGCATCCAGTAGTTGGAATCCACATTGCCGTAGGCAAACAGCACGTAACGCAGTACCCAGGCCAGCATACCTAGCGCCAGCATCTTTTTCACGCCCAGGCGGACGAAGAAGAGCGGCATCACCAGCATGAAGAAAAATTCTGACATCTGCCCGAGGGACTGTTTACCCGCGGCGGCAGTCATCCCAATCTCGTTGAGGAATGGGTTGGTGAAGTTGTAATAAAACGCCAGGGGAATGCAGATAGCGATGGAAGCCAGGAAAAAGAGCAGGTAGGAGCGGTTTTTCAGCATCCGGATGGCATCCAGGCCGAGGATTTCTTTTACAGAGATCTCTGTGCCTTTTTTGGCCGGTGGCGTCTTTGGCAGCGTGAAGCTGAAGAGGCCCAACAGCAGGGATGCGCCGGCAGCCATCTTAAACGTGAGGCCCAGCGTGTTGGATTTTTCCCAGTTGAGCCAGCCGATCAGCAGTCCGGCGATGATCCAGCCGAAGGTGCCGAACACGCGGATGGTGGAGAACTCCTTGCTGGGATCGCTCATCTGCCGGAAGGAGATGGAGTTTACCAGCGCCAGCGTTGGCATGTACAGGATCATGTACACCAGCAGTACAGGGTAGAAGCTGTCGAAGCTGGTCATGCCGGAGCAGGTCCATAAAAGCGCTGCCCCGATCAGGTGAATGGCGCCGAGGATCACCTGGGCAGAAATAAAACGGTCCGCAATAATACCCACGATGAAAGGTGCGATGACAGCCCCGATCGATTGGGTGAGGAAAGCAACGCTCACCTGGTTGGCATTGGTGTCCTGCAGATTTTTTAATACGAACGTACCTAATGTCACAAACCATGCTCCCCAGATAAAGAACTCGAGGAACATCATGAAGGACAATTGTACTCTTACGGCTGATTTCATAACGTTTTTTTAGCTTTTTAAATGCATCTGAATGAACTGCTTAAGATAGCAAATTATTGTAAATCGTCTGGGAAATTTATGATGGAAGAAAAAAACGTAATGGGTTTCCGGCGGTTCAGGACCGCAGTTTACGGCCATGCATCACCGCGATGGGAGAGCCATTGGCCAGCAGGGCCGACAACGGCGCCTGTTCGAGTACCGGGCCGAAGGCCGGGCCATACAGGCGGGAGGCATGGCACCGGTAATCGTAGTCAATCACCGGGTGGAGGTCCCACCTGGGGTGGGCCACTTCATATTCACCGGTGGTACGATGGTCCAGCCGGGTGTAGCCCCAGTAATGCTCTGTGATAAAAGCGGCTTCGCTGCCCTCTTCCAGCGGCCGGGGCTTCGCTGCGGCGGTAGCCTTGAGGTAGTTCATCTGGCCGGCCACTTCCCATTCGTATTGCACATGAAGGGTGTCGGCATCCGGTTGCCCCCATTGGTGACGCATCCGGTGGGTGGCGTAGTTTTCTTTGTAGAGGGTATTGGCTACCAGCGTGATCAGTGGTTTGGGCACCAGTTCCCGGATAAATACCACCCCCCGTTTCCACTGGCCCTGGTCTTTATAGCGGACATAAAAACGAAGGTTCACTTCCTCAAAGGTGCGATGGCCGGGGAAGCCGATACCTTTGACTTTCGTGTCCTGGAAAAGGAAGCCAACGAGGCTGACGTAATGGATGTTGTTAAAGGTGTCCGGTTCGGTGTGTGCCGGGAGATATGGCCGCAGCGTGTTGGCATCTGCGGCAAAATTGAGCATCAGCAGATTCCGCCAGCTGGCAGTCAGGAATGGGCGCATACGGAAGATTTAGGTATACTGAATATACGTAATTGTTACTGAGCCTTTGTGATTTGTTGATAGTATTTACACGCCGGCCGCAGGCCACATTCACCGCATTTGGGATTCCTGGCGATGCAGATATAGCGGCCGTGCAGGATCAGCCAGTGATGGGCGATATACACCTTTTCCTTCGGGATATATTTCAGCAGCTGCAGCTCGGTTTGTAACGGTGTTTTAGCATTGGTGGTAAGGCCGATACGGGCGGATACCCTGAATACGTGCGTATCTACGGCCATATTGGGTTGCTGGTGCACCACAGAGGTGATCACGTTGGCGGTTTTACGCCCTACGCCGGGTAATTTTATCAACTCCGGTACCGTAGCCGGTATTTCGCCGTTGAAATCGTCTATGACCATCTGCGCCATCCCGATGAGGTGTTTGGTCTTATTGTTAGGATAACTGATACTGCGGATCAGGGGAAACAGCTCCTCAAAGGTGGCGTGGCTGAGCGCTTCCACATCCGGGTAACGTTCAAAGATGGCAGGAGTGGTCAGGTTCACCCGTTTGTCGGTACATTGGGCGGAGAGGATAACGGCTACCAGCAGCTGGTAAGGATTGTCATAAATCAGTTCGGTTTCGGCATTGGGTGCATGTTGCTCGAAATAGCTGATAACGAATGCAAAACGCTCTTTTTTGGTCATGCCGTAAAAATAGGAAAAATGAGTCGATAACCGCACGTGGAACTTGCAGTACAATCGACAGGCAGTAAAGTCAGTACAAGTGTGCCGGATTATGGTTTTTCCGGCTTACTGGCAGCGTAATCAAAGATTAACCGGAGCGTGGCGGCCCTGGGAGAAAAACGAACAGTGTCAAGGACGGCTTTCGTGTCCTCGAAACAAGCCTGCTCTTCCCGGGTCAATGATGCTTCCTGTTGTGAACGTTTGAGATCGCTATCAGTAACAAGACACAGGTGGGAGAGGGTAGATAGTGTAAAATTACTCATGCAATATAGATTTGATAAGAGAATTGTATCCTACTTTATAACGATAGAAAGGTGCAATGTATTGTTAATTTAAGATAAATTTTTATGATCCGCAGGGAGATGGGAACCAATTACTGCTGGGGAGCGGGGCTGATAATGAACAGGTCTTCATTATCTTTTTTCATATAGTATTTCTCTCGGGCGAATTTCTCCAGTTTCTCCGGGCTGGACAGCAGCTCCTGTTGTTCTTCCCGGGTTTGTCTGATCTCTTTGATGAAAAATTCCTTCTGGTCTTCCAGTTTATTCACTTCTGACTGGAACTGATATTGGTACATGAGGTTGGTCTTGTCCAGGAAGGCGATCCATATCACGAAAGCAAGGGCTGTAATAAAGAACTTGTTCTTTATGTAGCGCGGCAGTTTTATGGATTTCAGAAAAGACATAATGCAATTTAGGGATTTTTTGATTTACGATTTTGAAATTTAACTGAAGCAGATCGTCGCAGCATTTTAAATTCCAAAATCGTAAATCAAAAAATCCCTGAATATTAGATTTTATTTTTTTACGCTGATGGCGTTGGTAGGATAGATCGCTACTTCACCCAGTTCTTCCTCGATACGGAGCAGTTGGTTGTATTTGGCCATACGGTCGGTGCGGGAAGCAGAACCGGTTTTGATCTGGCCGCAGTTCAGCGCTACTGCGAGGTCAGCGATGGTAGTATCTTCTGTTTCACCGGAGCGGTGGCTCATGATAGAGGTGTAACCTGCTTTGTGGGCCATGTTCACTGCATCGATGGTTTCAGTGACAGTACCGATCTGGTTTACTTTGATCAGGATGCTGTTGCCGATGTGTTTATCGATACCCTCTTTCAGGCGTTTTACGTTGGTTACGAACAGGTCATCACCTACCAGCTGTACGCGGCTGCCTACAGATTCGGTCAGTTTTTTCCAGCCTTCCCAGTCGTCTTCTGCCATACCGTCTTCGATGGAAACGATGGGGTATTTGGCACACCATTCTGTCCAGTAAGCCACCATTTCGTCGCTGGTGATTTCTTTCTGGGAACTCTTATAGAACTTGTATTTTTTGGTTTCTTCGTTGTACATCTCGCTGCTGGCGGCATCCAGGGCAATAGCGATCTGTTCGCCCGGGGTATAACCGGCTGCTTTGATGGCTTCCAGTACAGTTTCGATAGCTTCTTCGTTGCTCTGGATTTCAGGAGCGAAACCGCCTTCGTCGCCTACGTTGGTGCTGTAGCCTTTGCCTTTCAGTACGGATTTCAGCTTATGGAACACTTCCACGCCCCAGCGGAGACCTTCGGAGAAAGTGGCAGCGCCGATCGGAACGATCATAAACTCCTGGAAATCAATTTTATTGTCCGCGTGCGCACCACCGTTGATGATGTTCATCAGGGGAATAGGCAGGGTGAATGCGTTTACGCCGCCCAGGTAGCGGTACAGCGGCTGGTTGCATTCTTCAGCGGCAGCTTTGGCTACGGCCATGCTCACCGCCAGGGTAGCGTTAGCGCCCAGTTTCGCTTTATTGGGGGTTCCGTCCAGGGAAATCAGCAATTTGTCAATACCTGCCTGGTCAGTAACTTCCCAGCCGATCAGTTCTTCTGCGATGATTTCGTTTACGTTTTTAATAGCTTGCAGTACGCCTTTCCCGCCATAAACGCTCTTGTCGTTGTCACGCAGTTCTACGGCTTCGTGTTTACCGGTAGAAGCGCCGGAAGGAACGGCAGCACGGCCGAAATGACCGTCTTCGGTGGTTACGTCTACCTCAATTGTAGGATTACCGCGGCTGTCGAGGATCTGCCTGGCATGGATTGCTGAAATGGTACTCATAATTCGAAAGTTATAAATTGTTAGCTATTAGCGGTTAGCAGCGGGCATTTCACCCATCGGGTCCACACGCTTTGTTATTTCCCGGAAAATAGATTCCAGGCTTTGTGAATTGCTCTGCAAAGAAAGGATGTTCCGGTTATTAATCAAAGCAAATTGTAACAGGTTTTTTCGCACAGCATCTACCTCGCTGGTATACAGCTGCCAGGTGTTGTTTTCCAGGGCAGCCACCCGGGAAATACCGGGTATCTGCAACAGTTCGGCTTCGGTGGCAGGCTCTCCGAAGGCCACCTGCAGGTAGCCGCCGGTGGCGTTTTGCTGCTGGAGGTTGGCCAGCTGGTCGTCCGCCACTATTTTCCCTTTGTTGATGATGATCACCCGCCCGCAGAGCGCTTCTACTTCCTGCATAATGTGAGTGGACAGGATCACGGTCTTGTCGGTCCCCAGGTTTTTGATCAGCTGCCGGATATCGGCCAGCTGGTTAGGGTCCAGCCCGGTCGTAGGCTCATCCAGGATCAGCACTTCAGGATCGTGCAGCAGGGCCTGTGCCAGCCCCACCCGCTGTTTGTAGCCGTTGGACAACGCCCCGATCTTCTTGCGGCTCTCCGGCGATAAGCCGGTCATGTCAATCACCCGGCGGATACGCTCAGCACCGGTTTTACCCAGCTGATGCACGCCGGCGACAAACTCCAGGAACTCCTTTACATACATATCATAGTACAAAGGGTTGGATTCCGGAAGGTATCCTACTCGTTTGCGTACTTCGGGCGACTGGCGCACGATGTCATATCCGCACACGCTGGCACTGCCACTGGTAGGAGGCAGGAAACCGGTGATCATTTTCATCGTGGTGGACTTCCCCGCCCCGTTAGGGCCCAGGAAACCGGTGATTTCCCCCTTCTTCAGTTCGAAGGAAATAGCGTCCACTGCCCGTTGTTCGCCATAGACCTTGCTCAGTTGTGATACCAGGATAGACATGTAGGATATACTTGTTTTGCGGCATCTAATGTACGGAAGAAATTACGTCTGTCAATTCCTATTTTTTTTCTACCATTGCATATTATGAAGAGAGTCATTGGCTTATTTTGCTTACTACCGCATTTATTACAGGCACAATCCGTTCCCGAAAAGAATTATCCAAAAGGCTATTTCAGGAATCCTCTTGAAATTCCCATAGAACTGGCGGGTAACTTCGGTGAACTCCGACCCAACCACTTTCACTCCGGCATGGACATTAAAACCCGGCAACGTGAAAACATGGCGGTACATGCCGCGGCAGATGGTTATGTAAGCCGTATCGGTGTATCGCATACCGGCTTTGGCAACGTGTTGTACATCACCCACCCGAATGGTTATACGACAGTATATGCGCACCTGAACGCCTTCTTCCCGGCTTTACAGGCTTATGTGAAAAAACAGCAATACGCCAATGAAAGCTGGTCCAGCGACCTGTCTATCCCGGCAGATATGTTCCCGGTAAAAAAAGGCGACTTTGTAGCCTGGAGCGGCAATACCGGCGGCTCCGCCGGCCCGCACCTGCACTTCGAAATCAGAAATACTCAAACGGAAAAACCGCTGAACCCACTGCTGTTCGGCTTTAATATCGCGGATACCCGCCCACCGGACGTTTATCGTATAGCCATTTACGATAGAGACAGAAGTATCTACGAACAACAACCGGTAATACTGCCGGTGAAAAAGGTGGGAGATCACTACACCACCACCCAGCCGGTGGTGAAAGTACGGGCGCACAAAGCCGGACTGGGCATCAACGCCATCGACCGGATGAACAACGTGCCCAATACCTACGGTATCTACGAAGTGTTCATGTACAACAACGACGTACCGGATATCGACTTTCAGCTGGATGACATCGGGTACGACGAGACACGTTATCTGAACGCACATATCGACTACAAAGTGAAAAAAGGCAACGGGCCTTATCTCCAGTTGCTGTTTTCCGTACCGGGCAATGAACTGGGCATCTACCACGATCTGAAAGGAGATGGTACCATCAACCTGTCAGACGGCCAGGTACATGAAGTGAAACTGCTGGTGAAAGACGCCTACGGCAATACTTCCACCGTGAAGCTCCACCTGCAGCAAAGCGGAGACGAAGCACCGGAGAAAACCTGCGCCAACCCCATGTATCCCGACTCCCGTAATATTTTTGAAAATAACCAGGTGGAATTTTATGTAGATGAAAGAGCGCTGTACGATCAGATCTGCTTCAACTACCAGGAAGTAGCGGCTACTTCCCCTAAATGCTATTCCAATATCTACCGGCTGCATACGCCGCTGGTGCCGGTACACGATTTCTTCGATGTACGGCTGAAGCCCACCAAAACAGTTCCGGAGTACCTGCAGCCCAAAGTGGTGATGGTGCGGGAAGGACTGGGCAGCAGTAATACTTCCGCTACTGTAAAGGAAGATGGCTGGTATAAAGGTACTTTCCGCGATTTTGGCAACTTCCACCTTGAAATAGATACGGTAGCGCCCAAAGTAACGCCGGTAGCGGTAAAGCCCGGCGCCAACCTGTCCAGGGCCACCAAACTTTCTTTCGTGATGAGCGATGCCAGTGGTATCAAAGATTTCCGCGGAGAGCTGGATGGCCAGTGGCTGATGTTTTCCCGCAAAGGCAACGTGCTCACCTACACGTTTGATGAGCATTGCCCGCCAGGCAATCATACCCTCGTGATGAAAGTGACTGACGTTGCCGGCAATGAAGGCAGCTACCACCTGTCCTTCAAACGTTGATTTTTAAAGTAAAAAAAACACGATATGGTAAACTTAAAGGAAGGCGACAAAGCGCCGGTATTCAAAGGCAAAGACCAGCACGGAAAGACCGTATCACTGACGGACCTGAAAGGCAAGCGTGTGGTGCTTTACTTTTATCCGAAAGACATGACGCCCGGTTGCACCGCTCAGGCCTGCAACCTGCGCGATAACTACAGCGCACTGACGAAGAAAGGATATGAGGTGATCGGTGTCAGCACCGACAGCGAACAAAGTCATCTGAAGTTCATCGAAAAATATGAACTGCCTTTTACCCTGCTGGCGGATGATGATCATCAGATCGTGAACCAGTACGGTGTTTGGGGAGAAAAACAGATGATGGGCCGGAAATATGATGGTATTCACAGGACCACTTTCCTGATCAATGAGAAAGGAGTGATTGATCACATCATCAAAAAACCGGACACCAAAAACCACACGGAGGAGATCCTGGAACTCTGGTCTCGCAAAGAAGCTTAAGTAAGCAAAGAGCGCAAAGGATCAAATAGTATAAACAAGCAAAGAAAACAAAAGGGGCGATGATCAATTTGATCATCGCCCCTTTTGTTTTCTTATTTAAAACTTAAAAAAATCTTTGCGCTCTTTGCTCCTTAGCGAGCTTTGCGAGAACTACCGCTTCTGTCTTTGTTTCTTGAACAGGTTACCAGTCTTGAACTTGTTACCTTCAGGGCTGCCCACACGGTCCATAGCGCAACGGAAGCCTACGGTGTTGGTGGCCATATTTTCCTGCATGTAACGGCGGGTACCGGGGGAGAGCCAGTAAGCGCGGTCATTCCAGCTACCGCCTTTCACCACGTGTGATTTGTCGTTGATCAGGGTAGTGATGCCATAACCATATTCCACCTGGGAGAGGGAGTCGCCATCGAGGTAGTTGATAACGTCACCTTTCTGGTAGTTGAGACGGTTAGCACTTTCTTCGTCGGTAACGTCACGCATTTTCAGGTGGCCCAGGCTGTCTTTTTCGAACTCTTTGTTTTCGTTCTGGTAAACAGTCTGGAATTTGTTACCACGGAAGTAGTTGAAGTCCTCTCCATCGATCGGGTTGAGTGGTCTGTAAACGTCCAGTACCCATTCAGACACGTTACCGGACATATTATAGATGCCAAAAGTATTGGGGTAGAAGGAGCGGGTAGGGCCAGGGATGGACGCACGGTCGTTCAGACCACCGGCCACACCCATGTTATCACCGGAACCACGCTTGAAGTTGGCCAGGAACTGACCCTGCATGGTGCCGCGGCGGATATCACGCAGACCGCTGGTGTTGGTGCCCCAGGAATATACCTGTTTGTTCATGATCAGCTCTTCCCCGTGTTTGCCTTCTTTTTTGGAAGGGCCGGGGTTCTGGCCGATGTAACCCAGTGCCGCGTATTCCCATTCTGCTTCTGTGGGCAGGCGGTAGTTCGGCAGCATAACACCATCTTCAAACTGGGCGGTACGCGGGGTACCGTCCGGGTTTTTGAACTGGTCTTTGGTGGATTTGGACATTTTGCCCGGAGTACCTTCGTACAGGCCGGCGCTGTAGGCTTTGGTATCAAATGTATTGTCGTCTGACTGGTTGGTGACGTCTGCTTTGGAAAGCAGGCCCTTGTCCATCAGCATCTTTTCGTTGACACGGTTGGAACGCCATTTACAGTAGTCGGTCGCCTGTTTCCAGGTAACGCCTACCACCGGATAGTCGTTATAGGCAGGGTGGCGGAAGTAATATTCCACCAGCGGCTCGTTATAAGCCAGTTCACTACGCCATACCAGGGTGTCTGGCAGCGCGTTGCGGTACACGTCCGGGAAAGACTCTCCATAAACACGGGCGAGCCAGAACAGGTATTCACGATAGTGTACGTTGGCTACTTCTGATTCATCGATGTAAAAAGAGGAAACTGTAATACGACGTGGAATGTTGTTCCAGTCGCCCATTACATCCTGCTCAGTGGCACCCATGGCAAAAGTACCGCCCTGTACAAACACAAGGCCCGGTCCGGTTTGCTGGTTTTTATTCTTGGCTACACTGAAACCACCCATTTTCTGGTCGTTATAGTTCCAGCCGGTAGCAGAGGAAACTTCTTTCTTTTTGCCGAAAAGTCCTCCACCGTCCTTCTTGTTACAGGCAGTCATGGATAGCATTACGCCGGTACCTACGAGCAATGATAAAGAGGTTAATCTACGCATGCGATACAGCTTTAGTCGATTATATTTACAGTAAACGCAAATGTAATCTTTTTTATTTTATGGCGAAAAAAATTAATTTGTAATTTACCCTCATCCGACCAATCTCCGGTAACAGCCAAGGACAGGACAGCAGCGAAAATTAAGAGATATATTTCAAATTTTTATCCTATATTTTCTCTACATTACACCGGCCTTTCAGGAAGGATGGAAAAGGGCTATCAAGATAATGAAACCTTCGAATATTTTTCCGGCGCTCCTGTTAATTTTTCTATATCACTACAGCAGCGCTGTTGAACCGGTCGTTCCCCGGACCTACAAAGACCATAGCGTACTGGCATCGGGCCATTGGTATAAACTGTCAGTGACGGCCCCGGGCGTCTATAAAATAGACCTGCCGCTGCTGCGGCAGCTGGGGGTGGATACCCGGCAACTCGCCACCGGCAGCATCCGTCTGTTTGGCAACGGCGGCCAACTGCTGCCCGAGCCCAACGCCCAGCCCCGCCACGACGACCTGCCGGAAGTTCCGCTCCAGGTGCAGGACGGGGGGGACGGCCTGCTGGACGGCAACGATCACCTCCTTTTTTATACACCCGGTCCCCACCGCTGGCAGTGGGACCCGCTGCGACCCGGCTTCGTGCATCAGTATAACCTTTACAGCGATGCGGCCACCTACTTTCTGACAGTCAGCGGCAATGGCGTCCGCATTACACAGGACACCAACACACAGCCCGCCGTCGGCAAAACATATTCCTTTGATTATCATACCTTTTATGAACGCGACAGCCTGAACTTCCTCAGCAGCGGCAAACAATGGTGGGGACAGGAGTTCGGCAAAGTGGTAGGAAACAGCCGTTCTTACAGCTTTTCCCTGCCCGGACCGCCCGTTGGCCCTGTCGCCATAGGGTTCAGAGTGGCCGCCCGCGGCGCCACCGGCAGCAACTTTGGCGTAAGCCTCAACGGCGCCGCCGCCGCCAGCGCCTACCTGTTGCCCGTAGGCAGCAGCGTTTTCGAATCTTATGCCACCGCCGCCTACGCCTCCGGCACGGCTACCGTTGCGGGAGATGCGGTGACAGCAGCCGTGACCTTCCAGCCGGGGGACCTGAACGCCAAAGGGTGGCTCGACTACCTGGAGCTGATGGCCGTCTGTCCGTTACGCCTGCCCGCCGGCGGGCAGCTGGACTTCCGTAATATCACGGTGAACGGCCGTACGCAATACTTCCTGGCTAATGCCACGGCACAAACGCAGGTATGGGACGTGACCAACCCGCTGCGGCCACTGGCCATGCCTGCCCGCCTGCAGGACGATACCCTGACTTTTACGGGAGATGCCGGACCGCTGCGGGAATACATCGCTTTTAATGCAGGGGCGGCCCGGCGGCCGGTGGCCGCCGGAGCAGTGCCCAACCAGGACCTGCACGGCCAGCCGGGAGCGACGCTGCTGATCGTGACGCATGAGGCGTTCCTGGCGGAAGCAGAACGTCTCGCCGCCTGGCGCCGTGCTCACGATGGGGTCAGCGTAGCCGTGGCCACCACCACCCAGATATATAATGAGTTCGCCTCAGGGACACCGGACCCCACCGCCATCAGGGATTATGTGAAAATGCATTACGACCGTGGCGCCCATCCGGCATACCTGTTGCTGTTCGGCGCCGCCTCCTACGATTACCGCCAGCGGGTGAAAAATAATACCAACCTGGTACCTTCCTGGCAAAGCGAGGCTTCGCTGGATGCCATTCGTTCCCATGTATCGGATGACTTTTTCGGGTTCCTCGACGACGCAGAAGATATCACGCGGACAGATATATCCAACCTGCTGGACATCGGTATTGGGCGACTGCCGGTACGGAACGCCTCAGAAGCCAGGACGGCGGTGGACAAAATCATCCGTTACCAACAGCCCCGTTCCTTCGGGCCGTGGCGCAACAGCGTAACACTGCTGGCCGACGATGAAGACGACAACCTGCATCTGCAGGATGCCGAAGCTATGAGCAACATCATCGCAAAAAACAATCATCTCCCTGATATCAGTAAAATATATGTGGACGCCTATCCGCAGGAAAGCACCGCTGCCGGGACGCGCTCCCCGGAGGTGACCAGGGCCGTGAATAACAATATCAACAAAGGAACGCTGGTGCTTAACTATAACGGTCATGGCAGTTACAACCGCCTGGCAGAAGAAACCGTGATGGACGTGAACAGCGTACAGGCGTGGAAAAACGAACAACGGTTACCGTTACTGGTTACGGCGACCTGTGATTTTGCACCGTTTGATGATCCGGGTATTAACTCTTTGGGGGCGCAATTACTGTTGCAACAGCAAAGTGGCGCCATTGCGCTGATGACCACTACAAGGGCCGTTTTTGCCAATTCCAACCGCATCATGAATGCCAACTACCTTGAAGCTGTTTTCACGCCGCAGGGGGATGGCTCCATGCGTACGCTGGGCGCTGCCGTACAGGATGGTAAGAATAAAACGTACAATACTTCCGGCGATGTGATCAACAACCGCAAATTCCAGCTGCTGGGAGACCCTTCGCTGAGATTGGCTTTCCCGCAATGGCGGGTGGTGACAGACAGTATCAACGGTCGTAGGGTTACAACGGAAACGGATACCCTGAAAGGACTGCAGCACTGCATCGTTAAAGGACATGTGGAGGACGCGCAGGGAAACAAATTGCGGGAGTACAACGGTACGCTGACGACAGTCGTGTATGACCAGCCGGTTACACGCCGCACGCGGGGCAACGATCCCCGCAGCCGTGCGGTGGATTTCCAGGTACAACAGAATATCCTCTTTAAAGGTACCCAAACCGTTACCAATGGCGAGTTTACCGTTGCTTTCACCGTTCCTGCGGACCTGCCGGATGGTAAAGGCAAGGGGAAGATCAGTTATTACACCAGTAATGCCACTGCAGACGGAGGTGGTTACTTTGACGGATTTACAACGGGAGGTATGTTGTCCGGTGCACCGGCCGACGTGACGGGCCCGGATGTAAAAGTATGGCTCGACAGTAAAACATTTACCAGTGGGGATATGACCGGCCCTGATCCATGGCTGATGATAGCGCTGGCAGATAGCAGTGGGATCAATATATCGGGCAGTGATCCGGTACATAGTCTGGTAGCGATACTGGATAGTTCAGAATATTTGATTTTAAATGATTATTTTGAAGCATCTTTGGATAATTACCGGGAGGGGCAGGTGCGTTTTCAGTTGACCGGATTGCCAACAGGAGCGCATCGTATAACCATTAAAGCCTGGGATACCTATAACAACAGCACTGTAAGAACGATTGCCTTTAAAGTTGCAGCACCGGGATCAATAGCAGTAGAGGAGGTTGTCAATTATCCCAATCCTTTTCACGATGTAACAAGGTTCTCTTTTTTGCATAACCAGCAGGGGCAACAGTTGCAGGTGGATTTACAGGTATTTGCCACGGATGGAAAATTGGTAAAGAAAATGCGTAGCACAATATTTTCCGGAACAAGCCGTTTTGATGGAATCCCCTGGGACGGCAGAGGTGATTCAGGAGCAAGGTTACCCGCCGGCATTTATATCTACCGGCTGATTATAGGCAGTAATGGTCAAACCAGGGTTTTGGGTGGAAAAATGGTATTGTTATAACCTATGCATGGGAGAGCAGATTAGACATGATCCCCTTTATCAACCCTCTTTTCGTTTTAATATTAATAAATAAGTTTATTTTTACACCCTATCAAAATACGAACATTGCATGATCCGAAAGGTAGCTTTGAGCCTTGTGTTCATATACGGTACTTTCAGCAGTTTTGAAACCTCAGCACAGATTAATACAGACCAGATTGATGGCCGTACCAATACGATTAATACCGCGGTGCCTTTTCTCCGCATAACGCCTGACGCCAGAAGCGGTGCTATGGGGGATGTGGGGCTGGCTATTTCGCCGGATGCCTCTTCCATCTACTGGAACCTGTCCAAGCTGCCTTTTGCCGACGCAAAGGCCGGCGTGGCGGTAACCTATACCCCCTGGCTGAAGGAACTGGTGAACGACGTATTTCTGGCGACAGTCAGCGGGTACACGAAGCTGGATGAATACCAGGCTATTTCGGGGTCGCTGCGTTATTTTTCATTAGGGACCATCAATTTCAGGGATGTCACCAACCAGGACCTCGGGGATTTTCGCCCGCGTGAGTTCGCACTGGACGCCGGTTACGCCCGTAAATTGTCCGATAACTTCTCTATGGGATTAACCGCCCGTTATATTTATTCCAACCTTGCCGGCGGACAGTCCAACGGAAGCGCCATGATCCGTCCTGCAAAGGCTTTTGCAGCGGACCTTTCGGCCTTCTATACCAAAGAGTTTGAAAAAGACGACGGGCTGACCAACCGTTTAAGCCTCGGCGGTTCCATTTCCAATATCGGTACTAAAATCTCTTATACCAGTTCCGCACAAAACAAGGATTTCCTGCCCACTAACCTGGGTCTCGGTGCGGCCTACACGCTCGCCCTCGATGAAACCAATCAGCTGACTTTTGCGCTCGATGTCAACAAGTTGCTGGTACCCACCCCGGATTCTACCGGTGATTACAAAGAGAAAGGCGTGCTGCAGGGCATGTTCAGCTCTTTTGGTGATGCACCGGGCGGCTTGAAGGAAGAATTGCGGGAGGTGATGTTTTCCGTAGGTGCAGAATATTGGTACAACCATATGTTTGCAGTAAGGGCGGGATATTTTAACGAAAACAAATATAAAGGCAACCGTAAGTATGTGACCGCTGGTATAGGCATCAAATATGATATCTTCGGTCTGAACTTTTCTTACCTCGTGCCTTCCGGCTCCGGTATACAACGTAATCCGCTGTCCAACACGCTGCGCTTCACCCTGACGTTTGATCTGGGGGGCCGCGATGAAGAAAGCAGAACAGGCTGGTGATAAGTGCCGGTCATTATTTCTAAATAATAAAATTCCGGAATATCAGGTGATCCCTCCGTTTTTAGCGGGGGGATTTTTATATTTAAAGCCTTACCTTGCGCATTGGCATAAATGTTTTAAAATATAAGCTATGAGTACTATACGTATTGGTCTGGGAGTAGATTTTCATCAGCTGGTGGAAGGCCGGGATTTCTGGCTGGGCGGTGTAAAGGTACCGCACCACAAGGGAGCGCTGGGACACAGTGATGCAGACGTGCTGTTGCACGCTATCTGCGATGCCATGCTGGGCGCCCTGTCACTGGGTGATATCGGCGTACATTTCCCGGATACGGACAATACCTATAAAAATATTGACAGTAAGATACTGCTGGCCCGCTGTGCGCAGTTGATCGGTGAAAAAGGTTATGGTGTCGTGAATGTGGACAGCACTCTGTGCCTGGAGGCCCCTAAAATCAAGCCTTATGTAGCTCAGATGCAGGCTACCATTGCGGAAATACTGCGGATAGGGCTGGAGGACGTGTCTGTAAAGGCCACCACAACGGAAAAGATGGGCTTTGTCGGACGGGAGGAAGGCGTTACTGCACACGCAGTCGTATTATTGGAGAAAATCGCTAAATAATAATAAATTATCTTTGCCCAATGGCTGATATAATTGTGAAAATCATCAATAAGTCGGATAATGAACTACCGTCTTATGCAACAGACCAAGCAGCGGGGATGGACCTGCGCGCACACCTGGAGACAGCCTTGACGCTCCAGCCATTGGAAAGGGTATTGGTGCCTACCGGCCTCTTTATGGAACTGCCTGTTGGCTACGAAGCGCAAATCCGTCCGCGCAGCGGCCTGGCTTTTAAACAGGGCCTGACCATACCTAATTCACCTGGTACCATCGACGCTGATTACAGGGGAGAGATCAAAGTAATTATGATCAACCTGTCCAACGAACCACAAACGATACAACCCGGAGACCGTGTAGCCCAGATGATCATCGCTCCCTACGTACAGGCTGTAATGCAGCCCGTGGAAGTGCTGAACGAAACCGTTCGCGGTGAAGGAGGCTTCGGTCATACCGGTAAATCCTGATAGATGCGTGTATTCTTAACCGTTATAAGTATTGCCGGCATATTGATCACAGGCGCGTGCAGCGGGCCTAAAAAGACGCTGCGCCATCAGGCCGTGATCAAAGATCCTGCTGTGCTGGAGCAGCGGGCAGACAGCCTTTTCTTTGCTGCCCAGCGCTCTAAAATGCTCGGGGATTTCCGTACGGCGATCACCCAGTACTCCGACTACCTGCGGTTAAATAAGAATAATCCCACCGTTTATTATGAACTGGCCCGTTTGTTCATGGAAGTCCAGAACCCCGGTTACTCCCTCGGTTTTGCCCGCAGGGCGGCGGCTATGGACCCGGACAACCATTGGTTCCAGATCACCCTCGCGGATGCTTTTGCTGTCAATGAACAATTTGACAGTGCCGCCACTGTCTTTGATAAACTGACTGCCCGTTACCCCGAAAATGAGGACTACCTGTACAACAAGGCGATGTTCCTCGCCAAAGCCAATAAACCGGCGTCTGCCCTGGCGGTATTCAGTCAGCTGGAGAAAAAAACAGGGGTGGTGGAAGAAGTCATCTACCAAAAACAACGGCTGTTACTCAAAATGAGCCAGGTGGATGCGGCAGCCGCCGAAATCCGTAAACTCATTGATAACAACCCGCAGGAACTGCGCTATTATTTCCTGCTGGCAGAGGTGTATGATGCGAACGACCGCGGCGCTGAAGCTACCGCTATCTATCAGGAAGTGCTGCGCAAAGATCCCGACAATGCCAGGGCGTTGCTGGGACTCGCCTCCTATGCCCGTAAGAACAACGATAAGCCCGGTTACTGGGCTTTCCTGACCCGCGCCTTTGCAAATCCTTCTTACAGCATCGATGAAAAAGTTGCGTACGTATATCCTTATCTGCAGATGATGCAGCTGGACTCTACCAAAGTGGAAGAAGGCCTGGAGCTGACTTCCCTGATCGTAAAGGCCCATCCCAAAGACGCGAAAGCCTATGCCCTGAGAGGCGATATGTACTCACAGGCGGATATGCTGGACAGCGCTCAGCAAAATTATACCCAGGCGCTGAGCCTCGACTCCAGCCGCTTCTCCGTATGGTATCAGCTGATGTGGATCTATTCCCGCAAAGAAGATCCCAACGCGCTGCTGGCACTCAGCAAGACCGTAACAGACAAATTCCCCAGGGAATTTATGGGCTACTACTTCAAAGGGGTGGCCAGTTTCCTGTTGCAACAGTATCCCGCTGCCATCGGCGCACTCAATAAAGCGCTGGAAACAGGCAACGGAGAAAAGAAATTTATGGCCGACGTACAGTCGTTGCTGGGAGACGCCTATCACGCTACCGGACAGCACCCGCAGTCTGACAGCAGTTATGAAAAAGCCCTCCTGCTGCGGCCCGACGACCCGCTGGTACTCAACAACTACAGTTACTACCTGTCACTGCGCGGCGAAAACCTGGACCATGCCGCGGAAATGTCTAAACGGTCCCTGGAACTGGAACCGGAAAGTCCTACCTACATGGACACCTACGCCTGGATACTGTTCCGGCAGGACAAGTTCGAAGATGCCAGGCACTGGATAGAGAAAGCCCTGCAGTTTCCCGAAGCACAACAGAATCCAAATGTGCTCGAGCATTACGGGGACATTCTGTTTAACCTGAAAGATGTCACAAAAGCGGTGGAATACTGGCAGAAAGCCAAAGACAAGGGTGCTACTTCAGTAGGCCTTGTCCGTAAGATCGCAGAGAAAAAATACATTCAATAGCGTTCAGCCGGGAATGCCCGACAACACCACCGTTGGTAGCGCTGATACCGCTAAAAGCATATAGCTGCATGAAAAAAACACTACTGTTACTCATAGGAATAGCCGGTCTGGCCTTTACCGCCTGCCGTCACCCGAAAAAACTGTCACGCAACACGTTCCCGGCCACAGACACCAGCAGGGTGGCTGCCCACCGGGACTCTACCTCCGCAGAAGAACGGAACGCCTTCATCGGCAATATGCTGAAAGGAGTACGCAGTAATAACATCGATTTTAATACCTTCTCCGGCAGAATGAAACTGGCCTTTGAAAACGAAAGCAAAAGCCATAATAACCTCACCGCCACCATCCGGATGAAAAAAGACAGTATCATCTGGATATCCGTCAGCGCTCCTATCATCGACGAGGTAATGCGCGCCGTGATCACGCCCGACAGCCTCAAGCTTTATAACAGACTGGAGAAACAGCTGTTCCTGCGGCGTATGGCCGACGCGGAAGACCTGCTGAATATACCGTTTGACTTTAAGACCCTGCAGGACCTGCTCATCGGTAACCCGGTATACCTGACAGACTCCGTCTACGGCCTCGTGAAAACACCTTCCGTGATTTCTTTCACCTGCCGGAACCCCAGGTTTGTAAGCCTCTTCAACGTATTCGCGGATGACTACAGCCTCCAGCAAAGTAAAGTAATGGATGCCGACAGCACCGCTGCCAACAAACGTTCCTGTGAACTTACCTATGGCGACTATGCTAAAGTAGCCAACCGGAAATTTCCCACAGTGCGCCGTATTTTCGTAGAAGAGAAAAGTGTGACGAAAGTTGCGCTGGACTTTACCCGCTATGACTTTGACGTGCCGCTGACCTTTCCGTTCAGCACGCCGGCAAGCTATAAACGCATGTAATAAATTTTCCCGGCAAATGTCATCTTCATTAAACTAATAAACGTTGTATATTTATCGTTTATATACTTGAACCTTGGTACTTAATTGCAGTTACTTAAAATAGTCATGTTGTATTTGAAGAAGATTATCCCGTTAGTATGCATCATATGGTTGTTACCGGCTATACTGGTGGCTCAGAATACCAGCCAGCAGCAACCGACGCGGGAGGAACTGGAGCGCAGGAAAAAAGAGCTGCAGCGAGAGATTGAAGAAGCCAACCAACAGCTGAAGGATACCAAAAAATCAACCAAGGAAAGCCTGGGACAGCTCCGTGCGCTGCGCGATAAAATCACCCTGCGTAGCCGGCTGATCAATAATATCAATGATGAGATCAACTTTATCAACGGGGACATCAATACTGCCAACCGGGATGTAAAAACCCTGCAAAAAGACCTCGACACACTGAAGGCGCAATATGCACAACTGGTCGTATACGCCTACAAGAACCGTTCTTCCTACGACATGCTGAACTTTGTGTTTTCCGCCCAAAGCTTCAATGATGCCGTAAAACGTTTCCAGTACCTTAAACAATACCGCGAATACCGTCGCCGTCAGGCGGATAATATTCTGTCTACACAGGACCAGTTGAACCAGAAAATCCAGAGCCTCCAGAACCAGCGCGTAAAACGCGCCGATGCGCTGAAGACAGAACAGGACCAGCGGGCTACCCTCGAACAGGATAAGAAAGAGAAAGATGAAGTGCTCTCCAAGCTGAAAGGCCGTGAGAAAGAGCTGGTAGCGGATATCAATCAGCGTAATAAAGACGCCCAGAAAGTGCAGGCTGCTATCCGTGCGGTCATCCGCCGTGAGATCGAAGAAGCGCGCCGTAAGGCCATGGAAGAGGAAGCTGCCCGTCGTAAAGCTGCCGAAGAGAAACGTAAAAGAGAGGAAGAAGCCCGCAAAGCCGCACTGGCCGCCGCTGAGAAAGCGAAAGCAGATGCCGCTGCCGCTGCCGCTGCCAATAACGCCAATAACAATAACGCTGCCAATAACCCGCCGCCGGCAAAACCAACGCCGGCACCAGAACCGCCCAAACCTGCGCCAGAGCCACCGAAACCGGCTCCTACCCGTAGCGAAAACGTACTGGAAGCCACCCCCGAAGCGCTGGCGCTGTCTGAAAGCTTTGAGGCCAACCGTGGTAAACTGCCCTGGCCTGTGGATGCCGGCAATATCATCGAACATTTTGGTATACACCAGCATGCCGTGATGGAACATATCACCGTACCGTCCGACGGTATCGTCATCGCCACCACCAAAGGCGGCGCCGTGAAGTCCATCTTCGACGGAGAAGTGAAATCCGTGGTGGTGATGCCTGGCTCCGGCTATGTAATTATTATCCGGCACGGACAATACTTTACAACTTATGTTCGTTTGCAGACTACCCGTGTGAAGAAGGGAGATATGGTGAAAACCGGTCAGGTGATCGGTACCGCCAGTGTGAACGACCTCGAAAATACCGGTGAGGTGGAACTGCAGATCTGGAAAGGGGTTACTAAACAAAACCCTGAACAGTGGATCAGACGCAGGTAATCTGATCATTTGTGCATTTGGTTATTTGTTCATTGAAGGCAGCCCGGGCATTCATCAATGAACAAATAACCAAATGGTCAAATAACTAAATGTCTAAAACCGTTCCTTTTTGAAAAAGCTGATCCCAATTTTAATAGCTTGCTGGCTGTTACCGGCAGTGCTGTATGCACAGCGCGGTAAAAAAACCTCGCGTGCGGCGCTGGAAAGCCGTAAACGGGAACTATTGAAAGAAATACAGGAGGCTACCCGTTCCCTGCAAAATACCCGCAAATCCACCAAACAAAACCTGGGACTGCAACGGGAACTGCAGCAGAAAATCGACAACCGCAACGCCCAGATCAAAAATATCAACATAGAAATCAGTCAGCTGGACGGCGCCATCAGCAGTACTAACGATAACGTACAAACGCTGGAGAAAGAAGTGGACTCTCTGCGAGCCCGTTACGCGCAGCTGGTGGTATATGCCTATAAAACCAAACGGGAGTACGATGTGCTCAACTTCCTCTTTTCCGCCACCAGTTTCAACGACGCCCTGCGCCGGTACCAGTACCTGCGGCAATACCGCGAGAACCGCCGCAAGCAGGCAGAAAGCCTGTTGTCTACCAAAGTACTGCTGGCACAGAAACTGGAAAACCTTGAACAGGAACGTACCCGGAAAGCCGGCGCCCTGTATACCGAACAAAAACAAAGAGGCGTGCTGATGGCGGATAAAAAAGAAACTGATCAGACCATCGTACAGCTGCAGCAACAGGAGAAACAATTACAACAAAATATCCGGAAAAGCCGGGCGGAAGCCAGGCAGGTAGATCGCGCCATTCAGGATGCCATCCGCAGGGAAATAGCAGCCGCCCGCAAAAGGGAGCTGGCTGCTGCGGCCGCCCGTAAACGCGCCGCTGCGGCCAAAGCAGCGAAGCGCAAAGCTGAACAGGAAGCGGCACGCAGACGCGCCATCGCTGCAGCTAAAAAGGCAGGCCGTAAACCACCCCCGCCGCCGAAGCAGGCAGACGACAGGGAAGAAGAGGCGGCCGCACCGGCGCCGAAAGAAGATGTACTGGCGGCCACACCGGAAGCATTGTCGCTGTCCCGCGATTTTGAAGCCAACCGGGGCAGGCTCCCATGGCCCGTTGACGCCGGAAGGATCACCGGCCGCTTTGGTACCAGCACCGTAGGGAAAGTAGAAGTGGAACACAATGGCATCGTGATCGCTACGGCGAAAGGCGCCGCCGTGAAAGCGATCTTTGATGGAGTGGTGATAATGGTGTTCAGTGTTCCAGGCGCAGGGTATATGGTTACCCTACGCCATGGAAGATATTTTACCAATTATGTCAGACTGGTGGATGTGCGTGTCAAAAAAGGCATGTCCGTGAAACGTGGTCACGTGCTGGGCGCTGCGGCCGCCAGCGCGCTGGCGGGCAACGGAGAGATAGAATTACAGATCTATCGCAATATGGTACAGCAGAACCCCGAGCGGTGGATACGCAGCCGTTAGAGTAACTGCGCCTGCTGTTGCAATACCTGCTCGTACAACGCTTCGTATTTCGGAATGATATTGTCGATGTGGAAACGTTGCGCCTGCGCCAATGCTCCTTTCCGCAGTTTAGCCAGCAAGGCGTCGTCCTGCAGTAACTTAATGGCATGGGCGGCCATACCGTCCACATCTCCTACATCACTCATATAGCCGGTTTGACCGGGGATATTGATCTCCGGTAAACCGCCGGCATTGGAAGAAATGACCGGGACCTGTGCCGCCATGGCTTCCAGCGCCGCCAGGCCAAAGCTCTCATAGTCAGAAGGCAGCAGGAAAAGATCGCTGATAGACATGACGTCTTCCAGCTGTTCCTGTTTACCCACAAACCGTACATCTTCGCAGATACCCAGCTCGCGGCACAGGCACTCGATGGTAGGCCTGTCGGGACCGTCACCCACCAGCAGCAGCTTGGAAGGCACTTCCTTCCTTACTTTCGCAAATACCTTTACCACATCAGGCACCCTTTTCACTTTGCGGAAGTTGGATACGTGCAGTAATATCTTCTCGCCGTTAGGCGCGATGGCGTTGCGGAAATGAGGCATCTCGCGACGGCTGAAACGCTGTGTGTCTACAAAGTTGTAGATCACGGAGATATCTTTTTCTATCTGGAAATACTTATAGGTTTCGTCCCGCAGATTTTCAGACACCGCGGTGATAGCGTCTGATTCATTGATGGAGAAGGTCACCACCGGGGCGTAGGTCTTGTCTTTGCCCACCAGGGTGATGTCTGTACCGTGCAGGGTGGTAATAAAAGGTACTACCCGGCCCTGCTTGCTAACGATCTGTTTGGCCATATACGCCGTAGAGGCGTGGGGAATGGCGTAGTGTACGTGGAGCAGGTCCAGCTTCTGGTTCAGGATAACGTCCACCATGGTGCTACTCAGCGCCGACTCATAAGGCGGAAAATCGAAAAGAGGATAGGTGGGTACCTGTACCTCATGGTAGTATATGTTGGCGTGAAAAGCATTGAGCCTCACGGGCTGTTGGTAGGTAATGAAGTGTACCATATGGCCTTTGTCTGCCAGGGCTTTGCCCAGCTCGGTGGCCAGCACGCCACTACCTCCGTATGTCGGATAACATACTATTCCTATGCGCATGATCTTTATTTTAACGAACGGAAAGCGACAAGTAATAAAGTCCTGATAATGTGTGCCAGCGACCAGATTACTTTGCATAACGAAGGTAACGCTGAATTTCGAATTACCGGAAACCGCTAAACCATTTATTTGTTATTTGTAAGAACCCTGCCAATTAATTAGTTTTATTGCAAAATTTAGCCGCTTATATGAGAAAACGCCTTTTGCCAATGCTGCTGACCTGCCTGTTACCGGCAGTGACCAGGGCCCAGCAGTCAGACTCCCTCGTTTTACGACAGATGGCCGACGAAATCCTGAGAAACAGCACCGCTTATGAAAACCTCCGCGTACTGACAAAGACCATCGGCGGCAGGCTGGCGGGTTCTCCTCAGATGGTAAAGGCCGAACAGTGGGGCGTAAAAGCCCTGAAAGCCGCCGGAGCAGACACGGTATACCTGCAGGAATGTATGGTGCCGCACTGGGTGCGGGGCGAAAAAGAAGAAGCCCGCATCGTATCAAAGCTGCGTGATTTTGTGCCGCCATTGAATATCCTCGCCCTCGGCAATTCCATCGGCACCGGTAAAGCCGGTGTTACCGCCCCGGTACTGGAAGTAGCCTCCTTCGAAGACCTGGAAGCAAAAAAAGACCAGGTAAAGGGTAAGATCGTTTTTTATAACTATCACTTCAAGCCGGAGTTCATCAAGACCTTTTATTCTTATGGCGATGCGGTGAAATTCAGAGGCCAGGGCGCCAGCAAAGCAGCCAAATACGGCGCTGTGGCAGTGATCGTACGCTCCATGTCTCATGGCGCCAACAATTTCCCGCATACAGGCGCTATGTCATATGACCCGGCCTATCCGAAAATACCGGCCGTAGCGATTGGCCTGCAGGACGCCGACCGCCTGAGCGACCGGCTGAAGAGGGATAATTCCGCTAAAGTATTCCTGCGTACCACCTGCGAAATGCTGGCAGATGTTGTAGGGCATAACGTGATTGGTGAGATCCGCGGCAATAAAACCCCCGACCAGTACATTACGGTCGGCGGCCACCTCGATTCATGGGATGTCTGCGAAGGCGCGCACGATGATGGCGCCGGCTGCGTACAGTCTATCGAAGTATTACGCACTTTCAAGGCGCTGGGCATTAAACCTGCCCGCACACTGCGTGTAGTGCTGTTTGCCAACGAGGAAAACGGTACCCGCGGCGCTAAAAAATATGCTGAGCTGGCGAAACAACGTAACGAAAAACATGTACTGGCGCTGGAAAGCGACGCCGGAGGCTTTACGCCAAGAGGCTTCACTTCTACCATGGAACCGGAAAAAAAGGCGAAAATGATCAGCTGGAAACCCCTGCTGGAGCCTTATGGACTGTACGACCTGGAGGGACCAGGCGGCGGCACCGACGTTGGACAACTGCACGCGGCGATCGGTACCCCTATGGTTGAACTTTCTCCGGACAGCCAGCGTTATTTTGATATTCATCACGCGGCCAACGATGTGTTTGAAGCAGTAAACAAACGTGAACTGGAACTGGGTGCCTTTGGAATGGCCGGTCTGATTTATCTCGTGGATCTTTACTTTTGATCATAACGTTTACTAAACTATTCACATGGGCCGGTTTATTTTTATCATCATCACTATCATCGTCCTGGTACTGGGCGGCATCTTCCTGTACAAGTTTTATTTCGTCTTCGGCAGGGGCGTGAAGGCTGGTGAGCTCAACTATTTCGTGGAAAAAGGATATGTCTTCAAAACCTATGAAGGAAAACTTATCCAGTCCGGCTACAAAGGCCGTACCGCCGGAACCATTCAGTCCAATGAATTCCAGTTCTCCGTAGCGGATGAGCGTATCGCGCAACAGCTGATGACTGCCAGCGGTAAAACCGTGGAGCTGCACTACAAGGAATACCTGGGCGCGTTGCCGTGGCGCGGCTACAGCCCGTTTATCGTAGACAGTGTCATCAGCGTCAGGGACGCCTCCGGCAAAGATCTTCCTTAACGCCATCAGGGATAAAAAAGCGCGGGTTATCATGTTACATGATAACCCGCGCTTTTTAAGTGATCGTTGTTTATATCATACCGGCGTACAGTAAAAATATCGCCGGCCGCTTATGCAGGTCCGGCAATGCTTTCCGCCATTCTTTGATCGTTTTGGTTTTGATGAATTCTTCCGGACCGGTGATGTCAACGGCCACACACAGCCGGGTATGATCTTTACAATGGTCCAGTATGTCCTTTAGCAGTTGATTATTACGGTAAGGCGTTTCTATGAACAACTGCGTCTGTTTTTTCCTTTCAGATTCCTCTTCCAGCTGGCGCAGCGCTTTGCCTCGCTCCGGGGCTTTGATGGGCAGATAGCCGGTAAACTGGAAGTTCTGGCCGTTCATACCGGAGGCCATCAGGGCCAGCAGCATGGAGTTGGGGCCTACCATCGGAATTACACGGGCATCGATGCTATGGGCAGCCTGCACGACGAGGTGGCCGGGATCTGCGATGGCCGGGCATCCTGCCTCACTTAATACGCCGATGTCGGTGCCCGCCAATAAATGTTTTTTTGCCAGGGCTACATCTGGTGGCTGGTTTTCGTGCATAGGCAGCAACTGCAGCTCATCGATATTGATGTTTCTGTCCAGTGCTTTCAGGTAACGGCGGGCTGTCCGCTCGTTTTCTACATAAAATACGCGCAACTGCTGTGCAATCGCAGTTGTATAGGCAGGAATGCTGAACAGGGCGTCAGCGCTCAGCACAGTAGGGATCAGGTACACTTTGCCTGTAGCACTCATGGTTATATCAGTTTTTTATGTTGTAAATCGATGGTGGCGGCGATCACCGCATAGGAAGGAGCCAGCATCCAGCCAACTACAGGTACCAGCATGAAGATGTAAAACACCATGCCGTTGCCCAGCGCCATTCCGCGGTGCTGACGGATAAACTGTATGCTCTGCGCCATAGAAAGGCGGTGGCGTTCACAGCTGTAGTCCATCATGGAGAAGCCATAGAAATAAGCTTCGATGAAAAAGCCGATCATAGGGGTAATCCATCCTACCACCGGGATAAAGGACACCACCAGTAATATCAGGATGGCGCCTGTCTGGTATACGATGTTGCGGAAAGACATGCGGATGCCACGCCAGATGTCCTGCCCCAGCTGTGCCCAGCTGAAGGGAAACTCACGGTATTCGAGAATAGCTTCTGTTTTCTCCGACAGATAGGAGAAGACGGGGGACGCTACAATGAGAAAGAGATATTTGAAGTAGGAAAAGTACCAGAATACAAAAACGATGCGGACAGAGAAGGCCACCAGGATAAACAGGAAGCTTACCCAGCTGCTTTCCAGGTCTTGTACCCACTCGGTGATATGCAACAGTTTGGTCAGGTATTCCACAAAATCACCTGAATAGCCCCATACAAAATAAAATCCGGTGAAAAACAGTAAACAGTAAATGATGCCGGGTATCAGAATCCACTTCCACAACTTATGCTGCATAATGAACTGATGGGCTTTTCCGTATGATTGAATGGCCGACAGTACCTCTCTGAATGAAAACAACAACGCCTGAAATTTTTTGGTGACAGAAAATTTTACATGAATAATTTGATGATGAACGAAACTAAGGCAAAAATATTTCAAATCCGGCCAGGAATTACTGAAATCGCTGATTTTGTGTGGTTCATGATAAAAAAAAACCGTGTGGCCTAAGCAACACGGTTTTGATATATGATCAGGTGACAGACACGTATGTTAGAAACGGGGACACAGGGTTTTGTACTTGTTGTTCTCGTTCCGGGTATGGATATAGATCAGGGAGATCTCCAGGCCGCCGCGGGCGTTGGAGGCCGGTCGCAGGCTGGATACGTTGGTATCGTAAGTCATCCCTACCTGGAATCCTTTGATCTGCATCCCTACATAAGGGATGATAGCGTCTTTCATACGGTACCAGCTGCCGAGGAACAGCACGGTCGGATTGTTTTCATCCATTTCGCTGAGGGTAAAACCATAGGCGCCGCCGAAGGTGAATTCAGAGGCGGTGCTTTGCTTCATGTACAGGATGCTGGTGTGAAAACGATCTTTCCCGTTGACCGGCACCGAGCCTCCGCCGTGTAAGGTCCAGCGATAGCTGAGGCGGTTCTGGGTCTGGTCCATGAAAGATTCTACGGGTTGGGTAATATGATAATAGGAGGCGCCCAGATAGATGTTGGACGATTCTCCGATCAGGCCGTTATACAGGATCCCAATGTTGGGATCGAAGTAGGAAATTTTCGGGTTGACCAGCGTTTCATTGCTGGGAATCAGCGGGTTATACCCGTTGTTGTCCATCTGGTTTTCAAACTGCAGTTTGGTGTTGTCTATCCTCTTCTGTACCAGCGTTCCCTGTAAACCAATGGCAATGGTATGGTTGCCTTCCGGGTCCAATCCTTTGTGATAGGCAGTGCTGGCCGACAGGTAGGTAGAAGTAAGAGCGCCGCCCCCGCTTCTGTCGTACATCGCCATCAGGCCCACGCCCCAAATATCCGTATAGGAAATAACATTTTTCAGGATACCAAAATCAATGGCAGCCGTGCCGGTCACAAAGGGCGTGGAAATGCTGCGCCATTGAGAACGGTAGTTGCCCGATATACGGTAATCGCCTGAAAATAAACCTGTAAAAGCCGGGTTAAGGGTGAGCGGTGACGCAAAAAACTGCGAAAAGTGCGGGTCTTGCGCCCGCAGTGGATTTAAATAGAAGAATATGGTCAAGAATAGTAATAAAGCTCTTTTCATATGATAAGCTTAAAGCATAGGGTTTATGCAGTAAGGGTGAAGGTACACCAAATATGTTATATTTCAAATTAAATCCATGTGTAAAAATGTTAATACGGCATGAAAATCCTATCGTGCATAATAAATTTACGGATTTAACAATTTAAATAATGGTGTAAAATCGTGTGATATACTGCCATTATTTAAATCGCTAAATCCGTAAGCTGTATGCTGAAAATTCCTTTTTATTAAACGCCGGACCCGGATTATTGTTGTAATTTATTTCCGAAGGCGAGATCTCCTGCATCGCCAAGACCCGGTACAATATAGCCTTTGGCGGTCAGTTCATCATCAATATCTCCTGCCCAGATGGTAATATTGGATTTGGTATTGCGCAGCACGTATTCAATACCCACCGTACAGGCAATGGCGACTACCAGGTGAATATGACTGGGTTTGCCGATTTCCTCCAGGTGCTCAATGGTTTTTACCAGAGAGGAACCTGTAGCCAGCATGGGATCGGAGAGGATCAGCACCTGTCCTTCAATGGAAGGACTGCTCACATATTCCAGGCTGATATCGAAAGAGCCGTCGTGGTTGTGTTTGCGATAAGCGGAGATAAACGCATGATCGGCTTTGTCGAAATAATGCAGCAAACCCTGATGGAGCGCCAGCCCTGCCCGCAGAATGGTGGCGAGTACCGGCTGTGCTTTTAGCACCCGGCAATTGGCAATACCCATAGGGGTGGTCACTTCTTTCTCCACATAATCCAGTGTCTTGCTGATTTCGTAGGCGGCTACTTCGCCCAGCCTTTCCATATTACGCCGGAAGCGCATACGGTCCTGCTGTATCTCCACATTCCGGATCTCGCTTAACCATTCACCTACCAGCGAATTTGTTTCACTTAAATTGATTATCATATATCTGCTTCGCTTTGAAGCGGCAAATTACCGAAAATATATGTAACCTATTCCTGGTCCTTGCCGATCAGCTGTGCTTTTTTCACCAGCTGAATAAACTCCGCCCGGTATCCTTCTTTGTCCTGGCCTTTGGCAGAAGAAGCGAGTTGCAGCACATCATTGTACGTGATAGCGCCCTTAAAGGCGGAATTACGTAATAGCTGTCCGAAAGCCGCGGCTGCAGTGGCCATCCGGAAATCTTCCGGGGCTTCTGTGATCTGCTGCCGGTTGTAGGGCAACACCTGTTCCATCAGCCGGCTCTTGTTTTCCTGGGGCTGTTTGTAACGCAGCTTTACTGTCAGCACTTCCGGCAGATGACCTACAACGGTATGTTGCTGGTATTTCAGCGGATCTACCCAATTAACGCCCTTACCGGCCTTGTCGGTGGTGGAAATGATTTCATACAGCGCCGTCACGGTATGGCCCACGCCCATATCACCGGCGTCTTTTTTATCGTTATTGAAATCTTCATTTGCCAGCAACCGGTTTTCATAGCCTACTAACCGGTACGACTGCACGAAGGCAGGGTTAAATTCCACCTGCAGCTTCACGTCTTTCGCGATGGTAAACAATGTACCGCCGAATTCGGTCACAAAGGTGCGGCGGGCCTCCTCGAAGTTATCAATGTAAGCATAGTTGCCGTTGCCTTTGTCGGCCAGCAGCTCCAGCTTGTTGTCTTTGTAGTTGCCCATACCGAAGCCCAGTACTGACAGGAAAATGCCCTGCTGCCTTTCTTTTTCGATGAGCCGTTGCAGCGCTCCGTCGCTGGAGGCGCCGATGTTGAAATCACCGTCAGTGGCCAGGATGATACGGTTGTTGCTTTTGGCGCTGCGGTTCTCTGCGGCGATCTTGTAGGCCAGCTCTATGCCCTCGCCGCCCGCGGTAGAACCGCCAGCCTGCAGAGATTCCATGGCTTCCAGGATTTTCTTTTTCTCACTGCCGCTGGTAGAAGGCAATACCACACCGGCAGCGCCGGCATACACTACCACAGCCACCTTGTCTTCCGGGCGCAATTGCTGTACCAGCGCGGCAAAAGCACGTTTCACCAGGGGGAGTTTGTTCTCTTCGTCCATAGAGCCGGACACATCAAGCAGGAACACCAGGTTGGAAGGCGGCAGCTCACGGGCATCCACATCTTTCCCTTTAATGGCAATGCGTACCAGCTGGTGGCTGGTGTTCCAGGGGCATACGGCCATATCGGTATAGATGGCCACAGGGTCTTTGCCGGTGGGTGATTTATAATTATAGTCGAAATAATTGATCATCTCCTCCACACGTACCGCATCCTGTGGCGGCTGAACGCCCTGGTTCAGGAAACGGCGCACATTGCTGTAGGAAGCCCTGTCCACATCGATGCTGAAAGTACTCAATGGCTCATCGGTGGCGGCGTGGAAAATGTTTTCGGTGACAGGGCTGTAGTCTTCCGTATTGAAACGGCCTGCCGGCGCACGGCGCTTCCCGTTGCCGTAGTTAACGGCTACACCGGCTACTTTACCCTGCAGTGAGTATGCCATCGGTGACGCTATCGGCGTGGCAGACGGTTCTGATAACGGCTCCGGGGCCTTATGGACATAACCGGTAGTGATCACTTCTTCCAGTACCCTGTCATCTTTGGCGTTAACAGGATGAAGGATGGGCTGCATGTTAATAACAACGGATGAGAGGCCGGCAGTAATTTGTAGGGTAGTGGTCTGGTAATCGGCGGCAATGGCTTCAAGGGTTAAGGGGCCGTTGGGGACGTTCAGGGTAAACCGGCCTTTTTGATCGCTGTGGGTGATGGCTTTACCGCCTTTTTTAAGGCTGATAACAGCGCCGCTGATGGCGGCATGGGTCTTTTTGTCCTGGACACGCCCCGTAATGGTACGCATCTGCGCGGTGGCCTGCATCACCAGCAGACAACCCAGCAACAGCAGGGAGAGGTATTTTTGCATAATATGGATGTTTTCTGCCGGCATGATGCAGGGGATATCACCGATTCCATAAACCGGTTAAAAAAAATTACCGGAAGGGAAACCCTACCTTTGCCAAAATTTTAGTTGAATGGTATACAATGTAATAGGTACCATGTCCGGCAGCTCGTTGGACGGACTGGATATCGTTTTTGCTGAGCTGACGGAAATCAGGGGACAATGGACTTATGTCATCAAGGCTTCGGAAAGCCTGCCTTACGAGCCGGAATGGGTGGAAAGACTGGCGGCGGCCACCACCCTGCCTGCAAGGGAATACCTGCTGCTGCACACGGCCTACGGCCATTATGCCGGCCAGCGTATCCTGTCTTTCATTGAGAAAAATGAACTGGACCATAAAGTACATTTTATAGCTTCCCACGGACATACAACCTTCCACCTGCCAGGTCAGCAAATGACGGCCCAGCTGGGAGACGGCGCAGCCATGGCTGCGGTAACCAAACTGCCGGTGATCACTGACCTGCGGGCGGTAGACGTGGCGCTGGGCGGACAGGGAGCGCCTATTGTGCCCATCGGGGAGAAATATCTGTTGGGCGGTTATCAGTACTGGCTCAATCTCGGCGGTATTGCCAATATATCCGCGCAATTGCCGGATGGTTTCGTGGCATTCGATATTTGTCCGGCCAACCGTGTACTCAATGAACTGGCCCTGCAACTCAACAAACCCTATGACGAAGGCGGCGCACTGGCGGCTGGCGGGGTGACCGATACCGGTTTGCTGGCACAACTGAACGCATTGCCTTACTACCGGCAGTCATGGCCCAAATCACTGGCCAATGACTTCGGTACAGACACCGTGCTTCCCCTGGTCAACGGACTGCGTATATCCGTTCAGGGTAAGCTGCGGACTTATACAGAACATATCGCCGCACAGATCGCGCAGGCAGCCGGCCAACTCAAAGCAGCCATGCCGGAAGGCCCTGCTAAATTGCTGGTCACCGGTGGCGGTGCTTTTAATACTTTCCTGGTAGAAACAATCCGCCAGCAGCTGGCGCCGCTGGGCATTGAAGTGGAAGTGCCCGACGAACTGACCGTAGCGTTTAAGGAAGCGCTGGTCATGGCGTTGATAGGCGCCCTGAGATGGAGGCAGGAAGTGAACGTGCTTTCTTCCGTTACAGGAGCAACGCAGGATTCTATTAACGGTGCGCTATGGATCAGTCAATAAACGACGGACCCTATTATATTAACGGCGGCAGACCTTCGGGACCTGCCGCCGTTTTTTTTGAAGATATAAACTTTCACTACGCTTCTAGCGGTGTAAAGGCAAACTTGTCGCCGTCAAACAGGCCCAGGTCACTGAGCTTCAGGTGCGGGATCACCAACAGTGCCATGAAAGACAAGGTCATATAAGGCGACGCGAGCGTAGCGCCCAGTTGTTTGGCAGCCTGGTCGAAGCGGCTGTACTGTTCAGCAATCGTATAGCCGTCGAGGTTGCTCATAAGTCCGGCAACGGGCAGCGGCAGCACCTGCAGCTCCTGCTGGTCTGCTACGCTGATACCGCCCTGATGTGCAATTACACCGTTGATAGCGGCGCAGATGCTGGCGTCATCGACGCCGGCGGCGATAATATTATGGCTGTCGTGCGCCACGGAAGAGGCGATGGCGCCGCGTTGCAGGCCAAAGCCACGGATAAAGGCGATGGCCGGCGGGGCCTGCCGGTAACGGTTCACGACCACCAGCTTGATAACATCCTGCTGCGTATCGCAGGCAATATGCCCGTCCTGTACCGGCAGCGTGGCCTGCAGGGCGTTGGTGATCAGTTGTCCGTCCATGGCTTCCATTACTTTGACTGTCGCAGCAGTGCCGGTGGAAGCCACCCTGAAGTCAGCAGGAGCTGACGGCTGGCATATAAAGTTGTTTACCGCAGGGGTATCTACCGGTTGGATCAGCGTTTTACCGTTTTCGGCTACTTTAATGCCGTTGATATATGTTGCGAGGACATGAAAATCTTTGAGATTGTCGGCGATGATAAAATCGGCAGGGTCGTTTTCCCGCAGCAGCCCCGTGTCCAACCGGTAATGCAGTACCGGGTTGACGCAGGCGGCACGCAATACTTTAAACAGATCGATGCCGTGGCCGAGCGCCCGTTTTACCAGCTGGTTGATATGTCCTTCCACGAGGTTGTCCGGATGTTTGTCATCACTACAGAACATGATCTTCTCCGGATGGTCGTGCAGCAGGGGGATCAGGGCTTCAAAGTTTTTGGCGGCGCTGCCTTCGCGGATCAGCACATGCATACCGTAGCCGAGTTTTTCTTTTCCTTCTTCCAGGGTGAAACATTCGTGGTCGGTGCTGATGCCAGCCGCGATATATATTTGCGCTGCTTCGCCGCGAAGCCCTGGTGCGTGGCCGTCTACCGGTTTGTTGTATTTTTTGGCGGCTGCTATTTTGGCCATTACGTCCGGGTCCTGGTGTAGTACGCCGGGGAAGTTCATCATTTCCGCGAGGTATTTGATATCGTCGCGTTGCAGCAGCTGATCGATATCGGCGACGTCTACGGTAGCGCCGGCCGTTTCAAATACGGTGGCGGGCACGCAGGAGGGGGCGCCGAAATTGAATTTAAACGGTACTTTTTTGCCGTTGTCCAGCATGAACTGAACACCTTCCACCCCCATCACATTGGCTATTTCGTGAGGATCGCTAACTGTAGACACCGTGCCGTGCACCACTGCAAGGCGGGCGAATTCAGAAGGGATCAGCATCGAGCTTTCTATATGTACATGAGCGTCTGTAAAGCCTGGCAGGATAAAATGCGGGTAGTCGTTGGTGTTACGAACGATCTGCCGGATGTGGCCGTCCGCAATATGCAGCGTGGCCGGGTAAATTTCCCGTTGCAGGATGTCTACAATATTGCCTGAGATCTGATAACTATTCATGCCGTAAAGCTAAGCAATAGCCGGCATTTTCAGCGTTTGCGCTGCAGCAGCTGCAAAAGGGGGTACGTTTTTTGGTGCCCTTGTCCATTCAAAAAAAAGACCGTGTTTATGAGATATGCAACCATTTTTTTACTGGCAGCAGGGATGGTGACAGGCAGCATCGGCCTGCAGGCCCAGACAGTGAACGAGATCCTCGACAAATACACCGCTGCCTTGGGTGGCACAGATAAGCTGAAAGCCATCAAAACACAATATACGGAAGGGGAGATGACGCTGAATTCCCAGCAGGGACTGAAGGTGCCTGTCAGAAAGTGGGTGAAACAGGATGAGGCGATGCGGATGGAGTTCGACATCCGGGACACCAAAAATATACAGGTGGTGCGTAAGGATGCCGGCTGGCAGTATATGCCGGTGACCACCAATCAGAACGTTGAAGAGATAGATCCTGCCGTTCGTAAACTGATGCAGCCGCAGCTGGATGTTACCGGGGAACTGTTTGATATTGCCGGTAAAGGTAAAAAGGTGGAGCTGGCAGGCAAAGAGACGCTGGACGGCGGCGAGGTATATAAACTGAAAGTGACAACTACCGAAGGTTTGAACGGTTTCGCGTACCTGGACGCCAACACTTTTTACCTGGTGAAAGCGACCAACGAAATCGATATTAAGGGGCACAAAGCCGAACTGGTAACACGATTGTCTGATTACCGGAAAACGGTGGATGGTTATGCTTATCCGGCGCAGGTAGAACAAACGACGGCCGACAGTAACGTGAAGATCCGTGTGAACAGGGTAGAGGTGAACCAGCCGATGGCAGATTCCCTGTTTGAGAAGCCGGCCGCTAAATAGAAGTTGTACAGGAGGCCGGGGCATCAGGCCCCGGCGCTGCGTTATTTATACAGTTTCATCATTTCTTTGGCTTCCGTAGCCAGTTTATCCGCCAGGTGCTGCGGCTCCAGTACTTTTACCTGGGCGCCATAACTCAGCAGCAGCATGGTCAGTTCCGGATTGATCACTACCTGGAGGGTGATACGGCATTCCTTACTATTGTCTGCCAGCACCTGCTGGGAGGAATGGATTGGCTGCGACTTGATATATTTCCCCTGCCTGGGAGAGAAGGACAGCACTACTTTTTCCGGCTCGCCATCGTGCACGGTGATACCGATCGCGTGCTGGAAGTAGCTGGCATCATCAAAATTTTTTTCATCAAAATGTTTCATGGTGGGCCACAGGTTCACCACCCTGTCCAGCGCGAAGGTGATGACCGCCCCGCCCCTGGTTTGCTGGCTTTTGCCGATGAGGTAAAAGCGGTGCTGGTATTCCCGCAGGTGATAAGGTTCCACCCAGTGTTCCTTTGGTTCGTTACGATCAAAGCTTTGGTAGGCGATGCGGATCACCTCCAGGTTTTTGATGGCGTCCACAATATCAGGGATGAACTGTGCGCCCTTGTATTGTGTGGTGCGGGTGAATTTGATAAGCCCTTTGTGTTGCAGGGCTTCCCGGTTCATTTTGAGGCTCGCGGCTATTTTGAGGATAGCGTCTTCAAACTGTTGCACAACAGGCAGGCTGCGGAACTGTTCGAGTATGCCGATAGCGATTTCCAGCCCCTGCAGGTCAGCTTCCTCAATAGGGATATTGCTGATGGAGAAGGAATCATCCGCATAACGGTACGTACGGCTGCTACGGTCATATACGATAGGCGCCATATAGTTGAGCTCCGGGTCCTGGCGCATGTCCTGAATATCTTTCTGAATAGTGCGGGTAGAGATCACCGCATCCATTTTGTCCGATACATATTCTATCAGGTTTTCCAGGGTGGGCTTTGGCAGCCTTTTGTTGCGCAAACGCTCGTCTATCCAGCGATAGCGCGAAACTGCGTCCTTGTTTTTTGGCACAAGCGTAAAATTTTGGGTTAAAAATAAGCATTTCCGGGTTTTAGGGGGAGATGATAAAAAAAATTTCACACGTTGTTGTCACTACGCAAATCCCTTGCGTGAGGAGCCGGTAGCTTTGTATTGTTATCAAAAGCTGATAGTTATGAGTAAAGCACATACATCAACAGCAACTATGCAAATGCAGGCCATTTCAGTGGGCCAGATCATTATGGACGATTCCAACTATCTGACATTATGGGGTCATGTGCAGCAGGATGGCGTGTGGTATCCTTGTGATCTTGTAACTACTTATGAAGTAATGAATACAATGTTAAGGTACAGCCATGAAAAAAATGATGCCGTACAAATGACCATTGTGAAGAAGTTGGAAACAATGCACCATATCCCGGAATTGATTGACGTAGAGGTAGAACTGGGAGGTGCGGTGGTTTTTGATAATATGCTCTTTCACATGAGCAGGCCGGAACACCATGAATGGGAAATCTGTGCGGACGACGCCTGCTATTTTATTCAAAAGGTGGTGGCCATGCCGGTGACGCCTCCGGTACCGCCGATGCGTGCAGCGTTTGCGGAGAAAATGGAGGAATGCCTGCAGACACTGCGCAACAAGTATGACCTGTACCTTGGATTTATTGAAATAGACCTGGAAGAGGAAGCTGCCCGCGTGAAAGCCGGCCTGACTGATGATCTTAGTTTCAGTACGGCCTATTATGCCTGGCAGCTACATCTTTCTGATCCATCTTGATTGAAAACCCCGTTTTTTCATCCGGATGTTTGTAAAACCCTTGTCCATTGTCCCTTTAACCCATGAAATATCCTTGTTTGTTAGTTCCATTTTTTACAAATCCCGTTGATTGAATCCTGTTTGTTTGCCCCTGTTTGTTAACCTCAAAACCCTATTTATGCCCTGGCCATTGTAGTTGTGTTTAACCCTGATTCATCCATTGTCCGCGGCCGCCGGGTATTTACGATGACGTTGTCAACGTAAGCCTGTCTGTCAGAACAGACAGTTGCCGGTAGGAAAAGCCTGCTGGTAGCGGCCGCGGTAACCCGGATCATCCGTTGTGGCCCGGATCATCCGTTGTGGCCCTGTCATCCGTTGAACCTGTAAAATCAGATGACCGTGACGGTCTGCCGCCCCAGAGGTCCATCACCCTCCCGGAAGGCAATCACCATGGTTAATCGATGCCGAATGGTTCATCGTTATCCCTGAAACAATCCATTGTGACCCTGAAGAGACAGGCTGCGCATTTCCCCGTTTGTGCAGCCTGTCTACCCAAACTACCTGCCGGTTCCCTATTTTCGCCTTCCTGGTTTTAAACCAGGAGGGTACCCGGTCGGAGATTTTACTTTCCGGAACCACTTTATCCAGTTCCTGAAAAAAAGCGATGAAAAAGTGAAAAAGTTATTTTAAAGTCTATAATTCTTGTAGGAAAATGCTATTTTTGGTCAAGTAAATTGTGAAATTATGAGTTTAAGACTGGGCGATACTGCTCCCAATTTCAAAGCTAAGACCACAATAGGAGAAATAGATTTTTACGAATACCTCGGCGATAGCTGGGGCGTCCTGTTCTCCCATCCCGCTGATTTTACCCCTGTTTGTACAACTGAACTTGGCAAAACAGCCCTTCTGAATGGCGAATTTGCCAAAAGAAACGTTAAAGTATTGGCACTCAGCGTAGATCCGCTGGATAAACATATGAGCTGGATAGGAGATATTAACGAAACGCAACAATGTGACGTAACTTTTCCTATTATTGCAGATGAAGACAAAACGGTAGCCAACCTCTACGGTATGATTCACCCGAATGCTTCAGAAACATTTACCGTAAGATCACTGTTCATCATTGGTCCCGATAAAAAAGTAAAACTGACGATCACCTACCCGGCATCTACCGGCAGGAACTTCAACGAAGTTTTACGCGTTATCGATTCCCTGCAGCTGACGGCTAAATACAGCGTAGCTACACCGGCAGACTGGAAAGACGGGGAAGATGTTATTGTGACGGCAGCAGTGCCTACGGCAGAAATACCGGAACGTTTTCCGAAAGGCCACAAAATTATCAAGCCTTATCTGAGAACAACACCACAGCCGAACAAATAAGAAACGACACAAAAGAAGCCGATCCACCACACAACCAGGTACCGGCTTTCGCTATAAGAGTTTTTAATGGTTGGTTTTTGATTTTTACGAAGCGGGGATTTTTCCCCGTTTTTTTTGCGCCTTACTTTTATATTATTAAATGCTATAATTTGTTTTAGCCGCCTTGTATAATTCCGGAAGTTGATGGATACCATCAATGTTCTCCTGATGAAAGTGCTGCTATGATAAGAGCCGTTGATAGTGAACAATGCCGCTTAGACAGACACAGCGAAGCGTTTTCCGCACCAGGTGTGATCGTTTACCGGTCCAGGCAGTCTGGTATGCATTGGCGCTTATGGCAGAGGCATAAAAAAGCCCGCCGGCATTATGCCAACGGGCCAGTATTAAACCAAAACGAGTTGTGTCCTACTCAGCTGTAATAGCATGTGCTATTACCTGTACGATCAAAACAGTGCCTGCGGTTACCGGTTTTTCCGTAACTGCGTGACCACGGCGTTGATATCTTTTGGCAACGGCGCTTCTACGGTATACGTCTTGCCGGAAGGGTCCTTAAACACCAGCATGGCAGCATGCAGCGCCAACCGGGAGAGTAACGGACGTTCTTCTTCTGTATGTTTCCCCAGCTTGAACTTTTTCTTGATGGACGATAACAACACAGGTTGCGGGCTGCCGTACAGCTCATCCACCGCAATCGGGTGACCGAGATGTTTCATGTGCACCCTGATCTGGTGGGTACGACCAGTATGGATCCGCCATTTCATCAGGCTGTAAAGCCCAAAAGATTCCAACACTTCATAGTCTGTCAGGGAAGCCTTGCCTTTGCGGTTGGTCACCATCTTCCCCTTCTGTACCGGATGCTCCATAATGCCTTCATTGACAGCACCTTTTTCCGGCATAGGAACGCCATGTACCAGGCCAAGGTAGTATTTCTCCACATCACGGCTCTCAAACAGCTGGGAGAAGTATTTGTGGGCTGCTTCGTTGCGGGCAAACAGGATAATACCGCTGGTATCGCGGTCCAGCCGGTGCACGGTGAATATTTCCCCGTAAGCCTTCTTCATGACAGCTATCAGGGAAGTGAGTTCATTGTCGTGGCGGTCCGGCAGCGTCAGCATGCCGGATGGCTTGTTTACAACAACAAAATCAGGTGTTTCCAGTAAAATATGCTCTTCTAATCGCACCGGTTATTTTTTAAAATGTTTCAGCAGGATCACTTCTTTTTCGTTGAGATAACGCCATTGGCCACGATTGAGCGTTTTTTTGGTGAGGCCGGCATACATCACGCGGTCCAGCTTTTCCACATTGTAGGAGAGATGCTCAAAAATACGACGGACGATACGGTTCTTGCCGCTGTGGATCTCAATACCAATCTGCTTTTTGTCTTTCGGGTCCACATACCCTAACGCATCTACGTAGGCTACGCCATCTTCAAGGGTAAGACCGGCAACGATCTGGTCGAAGTCCGTTTTGGTAAGCGGTTTGTCGAGTTCTACCTGGTATATCTTTTTGATGTTGTGTTTAGGATGTGCCAGTGTCTGTGCCAGTTCGCCGTCATTGGTGAGGAGCAGCAACCCGGAGGTGTTGCGGTCCAGGCGGCCCACAGGGTATACCCTTTCTTCGCCGGTGGCGTCCTGGATCAGGTCCATCACGGTTTTGCGGCCTTCGGGATCATCGGTGGTGGTGATGAAACCTTTGGGCTTGTTGAGCAGGATATACAGCAGGTTTTTGGTCAGATTTATTTTTTTATCCGCCAGTGTCACGGTGTCGGCGCTGGTCACTTTGGTAGCTGGTTCTACTACCACGGTACCGTTCACGGTCACTTTGCCTTCTTTGATAAAGTCTACCGCTTTGCGGCGGGAGCACAGACCACAGTGAGCAATGTATTTGTTCAGGGGCATTTCGCCCGGAGCGAAAGCGCTTTCTTTGCTTTCTTTTTTATGGCCGGAAGCCTGCGGGCTGCCGGTGCCGCCGCTTTTGGCTGCCATTCGCCTTTCCTGTTTGTCGGTAAAGCGATCATTGGTGCGGTCAAAGAATTTTTTGCGGTTAAAGCCACTGGGTGTTTCTTTTTTGGAGCCGCCTTTAGCTTCGTTAAAGTCTCCATGGAAAGAGCTTTCATCTTTGCGGGTATAGCTGTCGGTTTTTTTACCGAAAGGTTTTTTGTCGCCGTAAGTACGTTTGCGGAAGACGGGTTTCTCGTCATCACGGTCATCGCCGGAAAAGCCTTTGCGTACAGGTGCTTTACCATCGCCGAAGCTGCGTTTACCGGAGGTCGCTTTGTCGTCTCTGGAGAAACCTTTATCGCCGAAGCTGCGTTTACCAAAGGTTGTTTTGTCGTCTCTGGAGAAACCTTTATCGCCGAAGCTGCGTTTACCGGAGGTTGTTTTGTCGTCTTTGGAGAAACCTTTATCGCCGAAGCTGCGTTTACCGGAGGCCGCTTTGTCGTCTTTGGAGAAACCTTTATCGCCAAAGCTGCGTTTGCGGGGGGTGCTGTCATCTTTGGAGAAATCCTTATCACCAAAGCTGCGTTTGCGGGTAGGTTGTTCTCCGTTGTCGAACGTACGTTTGCGGAAGGTGGCGTTGCCATCATTGCTGTAGGTACGTTTACGTTGAGCGGGAGTATCTCCTGCGTTGTCTTTTGCAGATGCTCTTCCGGGCCTTTCGCCATCAAAGGAGGAGCGGTTGCGGTTGCCTGCTGCCGGTTTGTCTGTGTTGTCCGTTTTTCTTCCTTTAAAAGGAGCCGGGCCCTTCTTAGCAGGTTGTTTCTTCTTCATAAATTATTATTAATTGATGGCCATGCAAGCATGGCCCATAGATGTTTTTATTGTGCTGATTATCCTTTATTGGCCAGTTGTCCGCAGGCGGCGTCGATGTCTTTACCGCGGCTCCGGCGTAATCTGGCATTCACACGGTTTTTAGCGAGATAGTCCATAAAATCCTCCGCTGTTTCGGCGTCAGGTTTCTGGAAGCGGGCGTTGTCGATCGGATTGTATTCGATGATGTTCACCAGGTCAGCAGGCACCTGACGGTAGATTTTTATCAGCTCGTCAGCATCCTGTTTGGAATCGTTGAAGTCCCGGAAAAGGATGTATTCGAAGGATATCTCGTTACCGGTTTCCTTGTAGAAATAATTCAGCGCCGCCATCAGTTCCTTCAGGTTGTTGGAATCGTTGATAGGCATTATTTCGCTGCGTTTCTTGTCGTTGGCGGCGTGTAAGGACAGGGCAAGATTAAAGCGCACCTTGTCATCTCCCAGCTGGCGGATCATTTTAGCTACGCCCGCGGTCGACACGGTCACCCGCTTGGGAGACATGCCCAGGCCGTCAGGAGCGGTGATCCGCTCAATGGACTGCAATACATTTTTATAGTTGAGCAGGGGTTCACCCATGCCCATAAATACGATGTTGGTCAGCTTCTTTCCGTTATGCTCCATGGCTTGCTGGTTGATCAGCGCCACTTCATCATATATCTCGTCAAAATCCAGGTTCCGCTTGCGGTCCATGTAACCGGTGGCGCAGAATTTACAGCTGAGGCTGCAGCCTACCTGGGAAGATACGCAGGCAGTTTGACGGGTATCGGTAGGGATCAGCACGCCTTCCACGAGGTGATTGTCGTGTAAACGGAAGCGGCTTTTGATGGTGCCATCGTTACTGTGCTGGGTGGCATCCACTTTTACGGCAGGCAGTACAAAATTCTCTTCCAGCTTATGACGCAGGTCTTTAGAGAGGTTCGTCATGGCCTCAAAGCTGGTGGCATGGCGCAGCCACAACCATTCATACACCTGTTTCGCACGGAAGGCCTTTTCATCAATAGACCCAAAATATTCTTGTAAGGCTGGCAGACTTAAGTGCCGGATATTTTTTTTGTCAGACTTCATTATTGACCGTTATATGAGCAAATGGCTGCCTTACGGCAGTCGGAAAGCATCTGCAAAGATAGGTAAAATAGCAGTAGGCCCCGCGTTTATCACCTTTTAGCTTGATTATCAAGCTGAAAGAAAATAAATAATCATTAATTATTTGATAGTCAATTTGTTAAACATATTAATTGATGCTTGAAAAATGACTGTGGCGCCGGAAGCGGGGAGGAAGGCCGCCGGGGATTGACCAGAACGGAAAAAGCGGCAGCGGCAAAAAAGAGTTTTATATTGCAGATAAACACCAAAACCAACAACCATCAACATGAAAGTCGCTTATATTGTAGATGCAGTACGTACGCCCATAGGCCGCTATGGTGGCGTATTAAGCACAGTCCGCCCGGACGATATGCTGGCCCGCGTACTGAAAGCGCTGACAGACAGGAACCCTTCCATAGACCCGGCCGCCATTGAAGATGTGATTGCAGGCGCCGCCAACCAGGCCGGAGAAGATAACCGCGACGTAGCCCGTATGGCCGCACTGCTGGCCGGCTTACCGGTAACGGTCGGCGGCAGCACTGTGAACCGCCTTTGTTCTTCCGGCCTGCAGGCCATCATGGACGCCTCCCGTGCTATTATGTGCGGTGACGGCGAGATATACCTGGCCGGCGGCGTAGAAAGCATGACCCGCGCACCCTTCGTCATGAGTAAGGCAGATGGGCCCTTCAGCCGGAAAGCCGAGGTTTTTGATACTACCATCGGCTGGCGCTTTACCAATCCGCAGCTGGCCGCACTGCATCATCCCTATTCCATGGGGGAAACAGCGGAAAACGTAGCTCGCCAATGGCAGATAGGGCGGGAGGAACAAGACCGCTTTGCCCTGCGCAGCCAGCATCAGTACGCAGAAGCCCTCAACGCCGGCCGCTGGAACGATGAAATAGTGCCCATCACCGCCACTGTGGGTAAGGAACAGGTACAGGTGTCCCGCGATGAACATCCCCGGGAAACCACCCTGGAAAAATTGGCTGCCCTCCGCCCGGCATTCGCTAAAGACGGTTCGGTAACAGCAGGTAACTCATCCGGCATCAACGATGGCGCCGCCGCGGTGATGATCGTTTCCGAAAAAGCATTGCAACGGTTCAACCTAAAACCGCTGGCCATGGTACGCGCCATGGCAGTGGCCGGGGTAGACCCGTCCATTATGGGCATAGGCCCTGTGCCTGCCACCCAAAAAGCGCTGCAACGCGCAGGCCTTACCATCGACCAGCTACAGCTGGCCGAATTTAATGAGGCTTTTGCTGTTCAGGTGCTGGCCTGTATGCGCGATCTCGGCGTCAACCCCGATATCGTGAATGTGAACGGTGGCGCCATCGCCGTCGGCCACCCGCTGGGATGCAGCGGCGCCCGCATTGCCACAACCCTGCTGCATGAGATGAAACGCCGCCCGGAAGCACGTTATGGCCTCGCCACCATGTGCGTGGGCGTAGGACAAGGGGCCGCCATGATCTTTGAAAAATGCTGAGGGAAATATTTACAGGAAGGAAAGGACTTGCCTAAAAATAACGAGCGGTCGGACATTACATCCGGCCGCCCGCTGCTGGCAAGCAAAAAAAAGGGTCGTTCATAGACAAATTTGCTTCTCCGTCATCATCTTCCGGAGATTAATAAGGCCATATCTCATACGACCCAAAGCAGTATTGATACTCACTTGCGTGAGATCGGCAATTTCTTTGAAACTCAGTTCTGCATAATGTCGTAGGATAATTACTTCCCGCTGCTCCTCCGGGAGCATGTCCAGCATGATGCGGACGCGGTCGTGGCTCTGACGGGTAATGATCTTGTCTTCCACACAGCTGTCGCTGAAGCCCAGTACGTCGAAGATATCCTTGTCATCGCCGGTTTTTATCATCGGGGTGCGCTTGATCTTTCTAAAGTGGTCTACACACAGGTTGTGTGCAATACGCATCGCCCAGGGTAAAAATTTCCCTTTTTCTGTATAGCGTTCAGCCCTGATCGTGTCGATGATTTTGATGAAAGTATCCTGGAAAATATCTTCCGCCAGAAAAGAATCCTTTACAAGCAACAGGATGGAAGTGTACACCTTGTCTTTATGACGGTGAACCAATTCCTCCAATGCTGAAGTATGGCCTTTCTTGAAAAGGGTAATCAACTGCTCGTCGCACAATTTGTACATTATTTGCATAAACTTCTACAACTAGAACGGGTTAGTAAATAAATACGGATTTTACAGCCTGTTGGTTGTTTAATTGAGTAAAGTTTAAGCGATAATGAGCAGTTTTAAGCGTTAAAGATTTTGTTACAATTCCCAGGTATAGAAAACGTTCTACGCAAATATAAAAGAATACTTCAATAAAACAAATAATAAAAATAGCTTTTTTGCCCTTGGAGAGAAGCTTTTAGCCATTTTGGGGTACTTTGTTCAGGTTAATTTTCTGTGAATGAATTGCCTGACCAATTACTATTCAACTAACATCTTTTCCCGTAAATTTGTTCTGTCATGGCAATGAAAACTAAGAAAAAAGAAACCATCATTGATCCTCAGCCGGTTAACCCGCAGGACAATATCTTCATAAAAGGCGCCAGGGTCCACAATCTTAAGAATGTGAGCGTCTCCATCCCCCGCAACAAAATGGTGGTGGTGACGGGCGTATCCGGTTCGGGAAAATCGTCCCTCACCATGGACACCCTGTACGCAGAAGGACAACGCCGCTACGCGGAAAGCCTCAGTTCCTACGCCCGCCAGTTCCTCATGCGGATGAACAAACCGGACGTGGACTATATCAAAGGCATCTGCCCGGCCATCGCGATCGAACAAAAAGTGATCACCCGCACGCCTCGCTCCACCGTAGGCTCTATGACGGAGATCTACGATTACCTCCGCTTGCTGTTTGGCCGCGTTGGCAAAACCTATTCCCCCGTGTCCGGTCAGCTGGTGAAAAAACATGAAGTCAGCGACGTAACAGACTTTATCAGTAATCTCGAACATGGCAGCAAAGTGCTGCTGATGGTGCCTTTCCGCCGACATGCGAAAAGAGATGTGAAAGAAGAACTGAATATCCTGATGCAGAAAGGCTTCTCCCGTTTATACGCCCCGTCAGCGGGCGGCAACGGCCTGCTGCGCATCGAAGAGCTGATGGAGCAGAAAAAGCCGGCTGTGTCCGCAGATGCATGGGTGCTGATAGACAGGCTGGTGGTCAAAGATTTTGAGGAAGACGACAAACACCGTATAGCCGACAGCGTGCAGACAGCCTTCTACGAAAGCGAAGGCGACTGCTACGTGGAAGTGGACGGTAAAAACATCACCCACTTCGCTAACCGCTTCGAACTGGACGGCATCCAGTTTGAAGAACCGGTGCCTAACCTCTTCTCCTTCAACAACCCGTACGGCGCCTGCCCCACCTGCGAAGGCTTCGGCCAGGTGCTCGGTATCGACGCCGATCTCGTTATCCCCGACAAACGCCTCAGCGTTTTTGAAGGAGCCATCGCTCCCTGGAGAGGCGAGAAAATGGGCGAATACAAAGAGGCGCTCATTAAAGTGGCCCGTAAATTCGGATTCCCGGTACACAAACCTATCGCAGACCTGACAGATGAACAGGTACAGCTGCTGTGGACGGGCAATGAACACTTCTACGGCCTGAACGAATTCTTCAAAATGGTAGAGCAGAACCTCTACAAAGTACAATACCGCGTACTGCAGGCACGCTACCGCGGACGTACCGTATGCCATGAGTGCGGCGGCGGCCGTTTGCGGAAAGAAGCGCTTTACATCCGCGTAGGCGACAGCAATATCGCCCGCCTGGTGGACATGCCGGTATCAGACCTGAAAAACTGGTTCGATAACCTGCAGCTCAACGAATATGACCAGCAGGTAGCCAAACGTATCCTGTTTGAAATCAATCACCGGCTGAAAACATTGCTGGACGTAGGGTTAGGATACCTGACGCTCAACAGGGTGGCTAATACCCTCAGCGGTGGCGAAAGTCAGCGTATACAGCTTACCCGTACACTGGGCAGTAACCTCACCAACTCCATGTACATCCTCGATGAACCGAGTATCGGTCTCCATGCCCGCGATACCCACCGGCTGATCCACGTGCTGAAAGAACTGCGCGACCTGGGCAACACCGTGGTGATCGTGGAACACGACGAGCAAATGATGGAGGAAGCCGATTATATCATCGACATGGGCCCCCTGGCCAGTCACCTCGGCGGTGAAGTCATCTTCGCAGGTACCTACCCGGAAATACTGACCGACGGTAAAAGCCTTACCGGCAAATACCTGAGCGGCAACTACCGGATAGACCCACCGCAAAAACTGCGTAAATGGAAAAAAGCCATCACCCTCGAAGGCTGCCGGCAACATAACCTGAAAGATATCTCCGTCGATTTTCCGCTGGAAGTACTGACCGTGGTAACAGGCGTGAGCGGCTCCGGTAAAACCACGCTGGTAAAACAGATCCTGTATCCGGCGCTCATGAAGCTGAAAGGAGAATTTGCGGAAAGGGTAGGTTATCACAAAGCCCTGAAAGGCGCGGTGGACGATATCACCCAGATAGAAATGGTAGACCAGAACCCGATCGGTAAATCATCCCGCTCCAACCCGGTCACCTATATCAAAGCGTACGACGAAATCCGGGACCTCTTTGCCCGGCAGCCACTCAGCAAAATGCGTGGTTTCCAGCCCAAACATTTCTCTTTCAACGTGGACGGCGGTCGCTGTGACGCCTGCAAAGGTGAAGGCGAAGTGATTGTGGAAATGCAGTTCCTCGCAGATGTACACCTGTTGTGCGAAAGCTGCGGCGGTAAAAGGTTCAAGGATGAAGTGCTGGAAGTGGCCTATAAAGGGAAAAATATTTACGAAGTGCTGGAACTGAGCGTAGATGAAGCTTTGGAGTTCTTTAAAGACGAGAAAGATGTCTGCAATAAAATCCGCCCGCTGAGCGATGTGGGTTTAGGCTACGTGAAACTCGGACAAAGCAGCGATACCCTGAGCGGAGGCGAAGCGCAGCGCGTAAAGCTGGCTTCTTTCCTCGGTAAAGGCAAGGCGCAGGGCAAAATCCTGTTCATCTTCGACGAACCCACTACAGGTCTGCACTTCCATGATATCAAAAAACTGCTGAACTCTTTTAATGCGCTGATCGATCAGGGACATACGGTACTGGTGATAGAACACAACCTGGATGTGGTCCGCAGCGCCGACTGGGTGATTGATCTGGGGCCGGAAGGCGGCGCCGGCGGCGGAAATCTGCTGTATACCGGCGTACCCGAAGGACTGAAGAAAGTGAAGGAAAGTTATACAGGGAAGTTTCTCTGAAAAATACCAAACAGAAAGAGGGCTGGTCATCGATGATCAGCCCTCTTTTTATGAATTGCGTTGATGGTCGTTATCTGAGCCTGTCCAGCGACTTTATCAGTTTCTCATCTTTATAAATGCCTCTGGCAGCCATAAAGAGGAGTACGATCAGCAGGACCGGCAGGAAAGAGGCAACCTGGTATGATGCCGAAGTAATGGTGATACCGCCGGCAGCCAGTTTATTGGCCGTTTGCTGTACCACATAATACTGGTAGCCCAGTGCGGCAAACACAAACAGGATGTTGAAGATCGTCAGGCGGAACTGCAGCTTGCGTTTTTTGAACAGGAAAATACACACTACAGCCAGCAGGATGATGATCACGTACAGCACGAATAACAGATAGTTGCTGGAAGCGTTCACAGCAGTAACTGTTCCATTGCTCAGTTTGGCTTTCCACAGATCAAAAGACAGTGTGGCGGCTCCCGCTCCGGCAGCCAACAGCAGGTAAAGACTCTGAATACGTTGTATCATGATATTTGCGAATGTTTAACGGCGTAAAAGTAAGCAAATTTAGTGGTTGAAAAGCGCAATATCTGATAGCAGACTGCGGATTTTGATCGTCCGTATAGTGTAATACTTCGTATATTGCACGCCCAATAACAATCTTTTATACTTATATGGCAAGAAAACTGAACAAGCAGGATGCGTTGGACTATCATGCAAAGGGACGGCCGGGCAAGATCGAAGTAATACCTACGAAAGATACTAAAACACAATGGGACCTCTCCCTGGCCTATTCTCCGGGTGTTGCCGAACCTTGCAAGGAGATTCACAGAGATGTAGAAAATGTTTATAAATATACCGCCAAAGGTAATCTGGTAGGGGTTATCAGCAATGGTACCGCCGTGCTGGGCCTGGGCGACATCGGACCTGAAGCCGGTAAACCTGTGATGGAAGGAAAGGCGGTGCTGTTCAAGATATTTGCCGATATCGATGTATTTGATATTGAACTGAATACTAAAGATCCCGATAGTTTTGTGGCAGCAGTAAAAGCGCTGGAACCTACTTTCGGCGGTATCAATCTCGAAGATATCAAAAGCCCTGAGTGCTTTGAGATCGAAGACAGGCTGCGCAAGGAATTGAAAATACCAGTGATGCACGACGACCAGCACGGTACCGCTATCATTTCCGCGGCCGCACTGCTCAATGCGCTGGACCTGGTGAAGAAAAAAATTGACAAAATAAAAATAGTGGTGAATGGCGCAGGAGCCGCTGCCATGGCCTGTGTAAGGCTGTATGCGGCACTGGGCGCCAAACCGGAAAACTTCATCCTGTTCGATAAGGACGGCGTGCTGAACAAGTCCCGCACAGACCTTACCGAAAGACACATGCAGTTTGCTACCACTTCCAAAGTAAGCACGCTCACAGAAGCAATGAAAGGCGCTGATGTGTTCCTCGGTCTCTCCGTAGGCAACGTGGTAACGCCTGAAATGGTGAAGAGCATGGCTAAAAACCCGATCGTGTTCGCCATGGCCAACCCCGATCCGGAAATTGCCTACGATACCGCTATCGCCTCCAGGCCGGATATCATTATGGCCACCGGCCGCTCCGATTACCCTAACCAGGTAAACAACGTCCTCGGATTCCCTTACATCTTCCGCGGTGCGCTGGACGTGAGAGCCACCCAGATCAACGAAGCCATGAAACTGGCTGCCGTACGGGCGCTCGCCGAACTGGCCAAATCCCCCGTGCCGGATATCGTGAACCTGGCCTACAATGAAAGAAACATCGTTTTCGGACCTAAATATATTATTCCCAAACCGCTGGACCCCCGCCTGTTAAGCACCGTAGCGCCCGCAGTAGCGAAAGCCGCGATGGAAAGCGGTGTAGCGCACAATGCGATCACCGATTGGGAGGCTTACAAACAGGAGCTCAACAACCGCCTGGGCCTGGATAACCAGCTGTTCAGGGTGATTGGCACCAAAGCCCGCCGCGACCCGCGCAAGGTCGTATTCGCGGAAGCCGACAACGTGAAAATCCTGAAAGCCGCTCAGGTGGTGAACGACGAAAATATCGCGTTCCCTATCCTGTTAGGCAACGAAGCCCGCATCCGCCAGATCATGCTCGAAAACTCCATCGAGATCGACGACGTGGTGATCATCGACCCGAAAAGCGATGAAATGCAGGCAAAACGTCACCAATTTGGTGATCTCTTCTTCGAAAAACGTAAACGCAAAGGCTTTAACCTGTATGAAGCCCGCAAAATCATGCGCGAACGCAACTATTTCGGCTGCATGATGGTGGAAACAGGAGAAGCGGATGCCCTGATTTCCGGCCTTACCCGCAAGTATCCCGACACCATCCGTCCGGCCCTGCAGGTGATTGGTATGGAAGACGGTGTGAAACGTGTGGCAGGTATGTACATCATCAATACCAAACGCGGACCGCTGTTTCTCGCCGATACCACGGTAAACTTCAATCCTACTGCGGAAGAGCTGGCAGACATTACCCTGATGGTGGCGAAAGAAGTGAGACACTTCAACATTACGCCCCGTATCGCGATGCTGTCCTACTCCAACTTCGGCTCCAGCCAAACGCCGGAAGCCCAGCTGGTTGCCAAAGCACGGGAAATCGTGAAACAACGTGACCCCCGGCTGGTAGTAGATGGCGAAATCCAGGCGGCCATGGCCTTCAACAAGGAGATCCTGAAAGACAACTATCCGTTCACCGAACTGATGAACGAGGAAGTGAACACCCTCATCTTCCCGAACCTCACCGCCGGTAACGTAGCTTATAACCTGCTGCAGGAAGTAGCCGGCTTCGATGCCATCGGCCCGGTATTGCTGGGTATGAAAAAACCGGTGCACATCCTGCAGCTGGGCAGCACTGTAAGGCAGATCGTGAACATGGTGAACATCGCTGTGGTGGACGCCCAGGAGAAATGCCGCAAAGTGGCGGAGTGTAAAGAGGAAAAAGCCAGAGCGGACAAGAAAAAGAAAAAATAGTCACGCAAAGGCGCAAAGCAGCAAAGAACGCAAAGATTTAAATATAAGCGAGCTAAGAAAATAAAGGAGCGAAGATCAGCAATAGCTGGTTTTCGCTCCTTTATTTTCTTATTAATCTTAAAAAATCCTTTGTGTTCTTTGCTGCTTTGCGCCTTTGCGTGCCCCGTTTGATTAAATTTGTCTTATGCAGACAATCTCCAAAAAGAAGATATTTTTTCCGATCAACGAGGCTTTCCGTAACTACCTTAAATTGTATGAACGGGAGGTGAAGTTGCCCCTGACTTACCAGGAACTGCGCTATTATGAGCACTCCATTTCCGTATACGACAAGGACGGTAAAGATACGCTCTGGGAAACCGTGTTCTATCCGCAGAGCACCATGAGCGCCATTCATGCCGGTTTGAAACGGATTTACTCCATCCTGAAAGCCGGCGGTGACCAGACAGCGGAAGAACACCTGCATATAGAACGGATCGACTACTGCACTTTTGGGAACTCCCATCCTTTCCGTATCAAAATCGTCAATAATTACAATGAGGTATACGACTATTTCTACATCAAGGTGGCCGACGCGTCCCGTATCTACGGGCTCGAACTGGAACACATCCTGTCGCCCTACTGGATGAACTTCCTGATCGATGGTAACACCCTGGTGGAAGAACACATTGCCGGCGTGCCCGGAGATCAGTTTATCCTGCATTATCTTGACAGGATGGACTTTAACCCCAAACGTATCGCCAAAGAATTCGTTAAGTTCAACGAACGCTGTTTTGTGCGGCTGCTGGGCGATATGCGCTCCTATAACTTCATCATCGATATCACCCCGGATTTTGATGATGTGCAGTTCCGTATCCGCGCCATCGACTTTGACCAGCAGTTTTACGAAGGCCGCCGCACCCTGTATATGCCGCAGTTCTTTAAGGAGAACCGCGTGTTTGTGGAACTGGCCATGAAACACCTCAACGCTGAAGTGGTGAAGCAGTATCAGCAAGAGGAGCGGGCGCTGATAGCGCGCCGTCTAAAGGTACAGCGGCACCGTATCAAAGACCTGCGGGACGTGATTATGACCGACAAGGTATCTTTCCCGGAGAAAGTACAGCAGCTGGGAGATGAGTTGGCAGAGTACTATCACGATGCCGTTTTTTCACGTTGTAAAACCATGGGCGAAATTATCGAGCGCAGTTTGAAACGCTTGCTGGTAAGCAGTTTGCGTTAACCGCACCATAAAATCTTAAATTCGGGTCGGATTGGCAAAATCCTTCATATCTTTGACCAGCTATGGAATTCAGATTCTTTTATCACTTTGGAAATTTTCTGCTGATGCTGAAGGGCATGTTTTCCCGTCCGGAAAACATGAAGATGTACTGGAAGCAATTTATGCAGCAGTGCGTAGATATTGGCGTAGGATCGTTAGGGATAGTCTTTATTATTTCCCTGTTCATGGGAGGGGTTACCACCCTGCAAACCGCCTACCAGCTGGTGAGCCCTATCATTCCCAAGAGCACCATCGCGCAGGTGGTGCGGGACACCATCATCCTGGAATTTGCGCCTACCCTTACCAGCATCGTACTGGCCGGGGTGATCGGCTCTAAAATAGCCTCTGAGCTGGGCAATATGCGTATCTCCGAACAGATAGACGCGCTGGAAATTATGGGTATCAATACCAAGGGGTACCTGATACTGCCCAAGATCCTGGCGGCCACCCTGATGATCCCGTTGCTGGTAGCCATTGCGGGTTTCCTCGGTATCTGGGGCGGCAAAGAAGCGGGCGTGCTGTCCGGCGTGCTCTCCAGTGAACAGTTCATGATGGGGCTGCGGCAGGAGTTTAAGGCGTACAACGTATTTTTTGCCATGGCCAAATCCTATACGTTCGGGTTTATCATCGCCAGCGTGTCGGCCTATTACGGCTATAACGTACAGGGCGGCGCCCTCGAGATCGGTAAAGCCAGTACGACTGCGGTGGTAGTAAGCTGCGTACTGATATTATTTATGGACTACGCGTTAACGGCTATATTACTGTAACCATGATTGAACTGAAAGATATTACCAAAGGCTTTGGAGATAAGGAGATACTGAAAGGCGTTTCGGCCACTATGGAGTCCGGTAAGGTAAACCTGATCATCGGCGCCAGCGGTAGCGGTAAAACCGTGATGATGAAATGTATCGTGGGCCTGATGAAGGTAGACTCCGGGTCCATACTTTATGATAACCAGGATTTTACAGCCATGGACCACCGGGCTAAAAAGGAAATCCGCCAGCAGATCGGCATGCTGTTCCAAGGGTCTGCCCTGTTCGATAGTATGACTGTAGAACAAAATGTGATGTTCCCGCTGGAAATGTTCAGCAAAGACTCCTTAAAAGAGCGGAAAAAGCGGGTGGACGAATGCCTGGAGAGAGTGCAGCTGAAAGATGCCGCCAAAAAATTCCCCGCCGAAATCTCCGGTGGTATGAAAAAAAGAGTAGGGATTGCCCGTGCTATCGTACTGAATCCCAAATACCTGTTCTGTGACGAACCCAACTCCGGCCTGGACCCTCAGACTTCCCTGCTGATAGACCAACTGATCAAAGAACTGACCCAGGAATATAATATTACCACGGTCATCAATACCCACGATATGAACACCGTAATGGAAAGCGGCGACCATATCGTATATATGTATCAGGGACAGAAGCAGTGGGAAGGCAGCAATAAAGAGATTGTCTTCAGTAAAGACCAGCAACTCAACGACTTCATTTTCGCTTCCGAGTTCCTCCGGGATGCCAAAGAAATGCGCCAGCTGGACATGTTCAAGGACAGCAAATGGAAAGATCAGCTGGAAGAACAGCTGAAGCGCGACGGCAAAAAGTAATTTCCCTGCGAATTGGTAGCTTTATCTTAAAGGCCATAAATTGCAGAATTATGGAAATCGGCTTATTTTTGCCGCACCTATAGAAGAAACATATAAAATAATAAACCAATAAAACAAGCGCGATGAGTGTTTTAGTTAATAAGGATAGCAAAGTGATCGTGCAGGGATTTACCGGTACTGAAGGTACTTTCCATGCTACACAGATGATCGAATACGGTACCCAGGTTGTAGGCGGTGTTACCCCCGGTAAAGGCGGTACTTCCCACCTGGAACGCCCGGTGTTCAACACCGTGGCCGATGCGGTAAAAGCTACCGGCGCCAATGTATCTATCATTTTTGTACCGCCGGCATTTGCCGCAGACGCGATCATGGAAGCTGCCGAAGCTGGTATTGCCCTGGTAGTATGTATTACGGAAGGTATCCCTGTTCAGGACATGATCAAGGCGAAAAACTTCCTGCAAGGTTCCAATACCCGCCTCATCGGACCTAACTGCCCCGGTGTTATCACCGCTGAAGAAGCGAAAGTGGGTATCATGCCCGGCTTCATCTTCAAAAAAGGTAAAATCGGTATCGTATCCAAATCCGGTACCCTGACCTACGAAGCTGCTGATCAGGTAGTTAAAGCTGGCCTGGGTGTTTCTACCGCTATCGGTATCGGTGGCGACCCGATCATCGGTACCCCCACCAAAGAAGCCGTGGAACTGCTGATGAACGACCCTGAAACAGAAGGTATCATCATGATCGGCGAAATCGGCGGTAGCATGGAAGCTGACGCTGCCCGCTGGATCAAAGAATACGGCACCAAACCAGTAGTAGGCTTCATCGCCGGCCAGACAGCGCCTCCGGGCCGCCGTATGGGCCACGCCGGTGCTATCATCGGTGGTGCGGAAGATACTGCTGCCGCTAAAATGAAAATCATGGCGGAATGCGGCGTTACCGTAGTGGAAAGCCCTGCCAACATCGGTAAAACGATGGCTGAAGTGCTGAGCAAAAAGGCTGCACTGGCTTAATCAGTTTACCCACATATTTGAAAGGTGAAAAGTGAAGCGGGTCTCCCAGCACTTTTCACCTTTTTTTTGACCCCCTTATGGAAACCCGTATAATTCCTGCATCCTGTACAAAAAGAACTAACTTACCCGTAAATAGCGATATATATGCGTTTATGCCTCTCATTATTCATTGTTTTATTCTTAACCAACAGCGTGATGGCTCAGACCTATTATGACAATTCCTGGAAGAAAGTGGCTGCCCTCGACGAAAAAAATCTGCCTAAATCCGCGCTGGGAGAAGTAGACCTGATCTATGCCCGTGCAGTGAAAGACAACCTGCCGGCCCAGCAGATCAAAGCGCTCATCTATCAGATGAAATATGCCGACCAGCTGAGCGACAGCAGCATCCAGCAAAATCTGGAAAAACTCGATCAGAAGACCGCCGCGGCTAAAGGCGCCCAGCAGGCCATCCTGCAAAGCATCAAAGCCGAAGTACTGCTGAACTACCTCCGCAATAACCGGTACCGGCTCTATAACCGCACCGCCATTGCAGAAGAAAAACCAGGCCCGGATATTACCACCTGGAGCCAGGACTACCTCCACCGCCAGATCACCGCAGCCTACCAGGCATCGCTCGCCGACAAAGCCACCCTGGAAAAAACACCCATCGGGGATTTTGATCCCATCCTGATCAAAGGCGCCGGCACCCGCCAGCTCCGCCCTGTTCTGTTCGACCTGCTGGCCCACCGTGCACTGGACTATTTTAAATCCGGCGAAAATACCCTCGCCAAACCAGTGGACCAGTTTGAACTCGACGATCCTGCCGCTTTCGCGCCAGCTGCCGCCTTCGCCCGGCACACGTTTGCCGCTACCGACAAAACATCGCTGCAATACCAGGCCATCCTGGTGCTGCAACAACTGACACGCCTGCACGAAAACGATAAAGCAGCCCTGCTGGACATTGACCTCGAAAGGATCCAATACATGCAGCAGATCTCAGTAGCGGAAGATAAAACCACCCGGTACCGCAAAGCCCTGGAGGAAATGACGGTCGTCTACAACAGTGAAAAAGAAGTGACCGGCGTGCTGGCCCTGCTGGCCAATACCTATATCGGCAACGCCCTGTACGGTAAAGCCGACAGTACTGCCAACCTGAAAAAAGCCAAAGAAATATGTGAACAGGCTATACAGAAAGGCCCCGGCACACAAGGTGCAGCTGACTGCTCCAACCTGTTGGCCGAAATCAAAGCGCAATCCCTGGAACTGATGACAGAAAAGGTAAACATACCCTCCCTGCCTTTCCGTACATTAGTGAAATACAAAAACGCTGACAAAATATACCTGCGCGTACTGCAGGTGGATGAGGCTTTTGCCGCCGCCCTCCGCCTGGCGCAGAATGATTACACCGATCGCCAGAACAGGTACTGGAGACTGTTGCTGGACAAAAAACCGGTGAAAGCCTGGGAACAATCCCTGCCAGACCCGAAAGACTACAACCACCACGCGGCAGAAATAAAAATCGATGCGCTCCCGCTGGGACAATACATTATCCTCGCCAGCGTGAAACCTGGTTTCGATCTGAAAGAAAACCCCATGGCACTGCAATTTGCCTGGGTGTCCAACATCAGCTACCTGGAAAACAATGCAAAATTCATCGCGCTGGACCGCAGCACCGGTAAACCGCTGCCAGGTACCAAACTGACCGCCTTCAGCCAGGAATGGGCCGATGGAAAAGAAAAATGGGTGCAGCTGCAATCTACAGTTACCGATGCCAACGGCACCGCCGAACTGAACGTGAAAGGTACTACCAACCGCTCCGTACGGCTCAAATGGGAACGCCAGGGAGATATCCTGTTCCTCGATGATCACAAATACATCTATCACTATAACGAAGGGGAACCCAAATCTAAACCACATATCTTCCTGTTCTCCGACAGAAGCATCTACCGTCCCGGCCAGACGCTTTATTTCAAAGGGATCGTATTGCAACAGGAAGCCGGTAAGAAAACCAGTCACCTGGTCAAAGGCTTGAAAAGCACCCTGATTTTAACGGATGCCAACAGTGAGAAAGTAGACACCATCGTGGTGACCTCCAACGAATACGGTGCTTTCTCCGGTAAAATCGTACTGCCGGAAGGCCGCCTCAATGGCAACTATTTCCTGCGGGATGCGAAAAGTTATGGTGTGCACACCTTCCGTGTGGAAGAATACAAACGCCCGAAATTCTATGTGGAGTTTGATACCATCAAAGGCAGTTATCGTTTGGGGGAAACCGTTACCACACAAGGTAAAGCCCTGGCCTACGCCGGTAACAACATCAACGGCGCTACGGTGAAATACCGCGTGGAAAGAAGGACCCGCTTCCCATACCCCTGGTTATTCAGAGGGTATTTGCCCGCAGGCACGTCCCGTGAAATAGCTCATGGTGAAACTACCACCGACGAGAACGGCCACTTTAAGGTAAGTTTCCCTGCATCGCCGGATAAGACGGTATCACCCGATCAGAAGCCCATCTTTACCTATATCGTATCAGCAGACGTAACGGACCTGAACGGCGAAACCCGCAGCGCCAGCCAGTCTGTAGCTGCCGGTTACCAATCGGTGGAAATTAATGTGCAGGTGCCGGAGCGTGTAGAAATCAGCGCCCTGAAAGATGTCCGCGTTTTTACCCGCAACCTGAACGGCGCATTTGAACAGCTCTCCGTTAAAGTAGCGGTACAACCGCTGGAACCGAACAAACGACTGCTGCGTCCCCGTTACTGGGAGCAGGCAGACCAGTTCGCCATCACGGAAGCGGCCTACATCAAAGATTTCCCGCTGGACATCTACCATGATGAAGACGAAAAAGACAAATGGCCCCGTAAACCAGCGGTATCGGAACAACAGTTCACCAGCACCGCTACCGGCGAAGTGGCTTTAGATAGCAAAAAACTGACCCCAGGCTACTACGAACTGGTGGTAAGCGCTACCGATAAAAACGGACAGCCTGTTGTACAGAAAGCAGTGTTTGAACTGGTAGACCCACGCGTTAAAACGCTGGCGGCTCCCGCTTACTTATGGAGCTATCAGCCGGAAGAGAAGACAGAGCCAGGCAAGAAAGGCGCTGTCATATTAGGATCTTCCGCCAAAGACCTCCATATTTTACAATCCCTCACCCGGATTGGTCAGTCTTCTCAGATGACCAATATCACACTGGACGGGGTAAAACAATACGACTATAATGTCACTGAAGAAGACCGTGGCGGCATTGGGCTTGACTACGTCTTCGTGAAAGATAACAGGGTATTTACCAGTCAGCATACCATCCAGGTGCCCTGGGATAATAAAGACCTGGACATCAAAATCGGCACCCACCGTGATAAGCTGCTGCCGGGAGAAAAAGAAAAATGGAGCGTGGAAATCACCGGTTACAAAGGGGAAAAAGTGGCTGCTGAAATGCTGGCTTCCATGTACGATGCGTCGCTGGATGCTTTTGTGCCGCACCAATGGAGCAAACCCGGTATCTATCCTGATATCCGGACCAGCGGCCGCCTGGTGTACCACGCCTACGATAACTTTGGTATGGTGACTTCCCAGTATTATTTCGAAACAGACAGACAGGGAGCCACTGCAAAGGAAAAAAGCTACGACCTGCTGAACTTCTTCGGTTGGGGAATGGGCAACAGCTATGTATATGAAAAACTGGGCGGCAGAGCGTCTGGCGTGAGAACGAGAGGCGCTGCCGGCGCTGTTATGGCCATGGCGCCTGCCCCGGCTGCGGTACAGCGGAAAGAGGTGATGAAAGAAAAAGACGCGCGCGCAATGAACTATGTAACAGAGCAGGCGGCAGATTCCGCTGCCGCAGAAGAAACACCGAAAGCGCCGGAAAACAATGCCGGTAATGTTCCTGTCCGCAAAAACTTCCAGGAAACAGCATTCTTCCTGCCGGAGCTGCGTACCGACAAAGACGGTAAACTGTCTTTCGAATTCACCATGCCGGAAGCCCTCACCAAGTGGAACTTCCAGGGGCTGGCACATACGCAGGATGCTGCTTTCGGCATTGTCGGCGCCAGCATCGTTACCCAGAAACAACTGATGGTGGTGCCCAATGCACCCCGCTTCGTAAGGGCCGGTGATAAGATTGACTTCACTGCCAAGGTGAGCAACCTGACCGATTCCCAGCTGATCGGCCAGGCGCATCTCGAACTGCTGGATGCCGCTACCATGCAGCCGGTTGATGGCTGGTTCCAGAATATCTTCCCGGTGCAACATTTTACCGCTAACGCAGGTCAGAGCACGGTGGTGACCTTCCAGTTACAGGTACCGCGCAACTTTACCAGCGCATTGCTGTACCGCGTGAAAGCGCAGTCCGGTAACTACAGCGACGGAGAAGAAAATGCGCTGCCGGTGCTGACCAACTCTATGCTGGTAACCGAATCCATGCCGCTGCCGGTACGTGGCGACGGTCAACATACCTTCACTTTTGAGAAACTGTTGAAATCAGGCGCTTCTTCCACACTGCGCCAGCAGGGCGTTACAGTGGAATACACCAGCAACCCTGCGTGGTACGCCGTGCAGGCGTTACCGTACCTGATGGAGTATCCGTACGATTGCTCCGAGCAGGTGTTTAACCGCTACTATGCCAATGCATTGGCTACGCATATTGCGAAGAGCGTTCCCGGTATACGGCAGGTTTTCGATAAATGGAAAACCACCGATACCGCAGCGCTGCTGAGCAACCTGCAGAAAAATGAAGAGCTGAAATCCCTGCTGCTGCAACAGACGCCGTGGGTGCTGGAAGCGAAGAACGAAGCGCAGCAGAAGAAAAATATCGCGCTGTTGTTTGATCTGCAGCGGATGCAGCGGGAAAGAAAGTCCGCCCTGGACCAGCTGGCAGCAAAACAGGAGTCTGATGGCTCTTTTGCCTGGTTCAACGGTATGTGGGCCGATCGTTATATCACCCAGTACATTCTGGCAGGTATCGGTCACCTGCAACAGCTGACCAGCGTGAAAGATCCTGTGGCAGCAAACATCGCGAACAAAGCCATGCAGTACCTGGACAGGCAGCTGGACAAAGATTACCATCAGCTGATCAAAAACAAGGCAGATCTGAAAAAACAACAGATCAGTGAAATACAAGTGCAATACCTGTATGCCCGCAGCTTCTTTGACAATCCGGTGCCCAAAGGCATGGAGGCTTCCTTTAATTACTACGCCGGACAGCAGCAGCAGTTCTGGACCAAAATGGGCCGTTATGCACAAGGTATGGTTGCCCTGAGCCAGTTCAAAAAAGGCGATAAAGCCACGCCTGCCGCTATCCTGAAGTCACTGAAGGAAAACGCGATCAACCACCCGGAATTAGGCATGTACTGGAAAGATGTAGTGGCCGGTTATGGCTGGCATCAGGCGCCGATAGAAACACAGGCGCTGCTGATAGAAGCCTTCCAGGTGGCCGGTAAAGACGAAGCAGCCGTTGCCGATATGAAAACATGGCTGCTGAAAAACAAACAGACCAATAACTGGAGCACCACCAAATCCACTGCCGACGCCTGCTACGCGATGTTGCTGCAGGGCAGCAACTGGCTCACCGCCAGCCCGGAAGTAGATATCCGGCTGGGCCAGGAAACTATCAGCAGCAAACAACAAACTGCTGAAGCAGGTACGGGTTACTTCAAGCAACATATCGAGGCAAAAGATGTGAAAGCGGATATGGGCAACATCCAGGTGACGGTGAAAGACAGTAAAGGTCAGCCTTCCTGGGGCGCCGTATACTGGCAGTATTTTGAGGAGCTGGATAAAATTACTGCTGCTAAAACACCGCTGGTGCTGGAAAAAGAACTGTATAAAGAAGTAAGTTCTGATAAAGGCCCGGTGCTGACTAAAATTGCTGAAGGCAATGAGCTGAAAGTGGGTGACAAGGTAAAAGTGCGGATCGTGCTTCGTGTGGACAGGACGATGGAGTACATCCACCTGAAAGACATGCGTGCCGCCTGCTTTGAGCCGGAGAATGTACTGAGCAGCGCCAAATGGCAGAATGGCCTCAGCTACTACGAAAGCACCAAAGACGCTTCTACGGATTTCTTCTTCAGTTATCTGCCGAAAGGTACTTATGTGTTTGAATATGCATTGTTTGTAACGCATCAGGGTAAGTTCTCCAATGGCATCAGCACTGCACAGTGTATGTATGCGCCGGAGTTTAGCGCCCACAGCGAAGGCATCAATGTGAAAGTGGTGGAGAAATGACCCGGGTAGGATAAATTGATTTCCTTTATAATAAGAAAGCCCCGCTGGTATGATGCCCGCGGGGCTTTCCACTTTTATGGGTATTTTTAGGGCTTCAGATGAACAGATAGTATGACAAGCGTAGATTATATCATAGTAGGACAGGGGATTGCCGGTACCATGCTGAGCTGGTCGTTGTGGCGGGCGGGTAAAAAGGTGCTGGTGGTAGACGATGCAAAATCGAACAGTGCGTCGCGGGTGGCTGCGGGCGTTATTAATCCGGTATCCGGGCGCAGGTTTGAACCGGCGTGGATGTATGATACCATTTATCCGTTTGCCGGGGATGCTTACCACCAGTTGTCGGAACTGTTGCAGATACAGGTGCTCACGGAGCGCCGGTTGTGGAACGTGTTCCCTTCCCGGCAGATGCAGGAGGCTTTTATGAAGAAGGCCGCGGGCGGCCCGTATACGCTGCTGCCTGAACGGATGGAATACGAAGAGATACTGGACCAGCCTTACGGCGCGGCTATTGTGAAGGGGGCTACGGTCAACCTGCGGGCGCTGCTGCCTGCCTGGCGGCAGTTCCTGAATAGTAAGGGGGCGTTGCAGGAGGCGCATCTGAACCTGGGTGAGCTGGAAGTAACGGCCGCAAGCGTCCGTTACGGGGACGTTACCGCGCAGAAGATCATTTTCTGCGACGGGGTGGCTACGGCCCAGAACCCGTGGTTCGATAAACTGACATTTTTACCTAATAAGGGAGAAGTGCTGTGGGTGAGGGTCCCCGGGCTGCATACCGAAGATATCATCAAAAAAAGCATTACGCTGGTGCCTTATGGGCCTGAATTGTTCTGGGCGGGGTCTTCCTTTGTATGGGATTATGATGACGACCTGCCCACCGGCAGGCAGCGGGAGGTGCTGGAGAAGGGCCTGCAGCAGCTGTTGAAAGTACCTTACAGCGTGGAGTACCAGCTGGCGGCGGTGCGCCCTTCCGGTAATGACCGCCGGCCGATGATCGGGTTACATCCGGAGATGCCCGCTGTGGGTATCTTTAACGGCCTCGGTACCAAAGGCTGTTCACTGGCGCCCTTTATGGCTGCGCATTTTACGGAAGTATTAGCCGGGAATGCCCTGCTGATGCCGGAAGTAGACATAAATAGATATTTTAACATCTCCGGGGGGTGAAATGCCCGCATCATGCCGTATCTTTGCCCCCCTTACAGGTATGGCTGAACAACTGAACAGTGGTCTCGGAACAGCTGGCAGCACATCCAGGGGATTCAACCATAAAACATTAAAAATCAATTTTTTACGCATGTACAGGACGCACACTTGCGGGGAGTTAAGAATGGAGCAGATAGGCCAGGAGGTGACGCTGGCAGGATGGATACAGACAGTCAGAAAATTTGGCAGTATCAACTTTTTTGATCTGCGGGACCGCTATGGTATCACTCAGCTGTTATTCAACGAGAGCCTCAATGACAAACTGGATGCACAGCCGCTGGGCCGTGAGTTCGTAGTGCAGGTGACCGGCGTGGTAACAGAGCGTACCAGTAAAAATAAAAATATCCCCACCGGTGATATCGAAATCACGGTGAGCGACTATAAAATCCTGAATGCGGCTAAAACACCGCCTTTCACCATCACCGACGATACCGACGGGGGAGATGAACTGCGCATGAAATACCGCTATCTCGATCTCCGCCGTAACGCGGTAAAACAAAACCTGGAACTGCGTTATGCAGTAGGCCGCGCCGCGCGCAACTACCTGCATACAAGGAATTTCATCGATATCGAAACGCCGTTCCTGATCAACTCAACGCCGGAAGGCGCCCGCGACTTCGTGGTGCCCAGCCGTATGAACCCTAACCAGTTCTACGGTTTGCCGCAATCACCGCAGACATTTAAACAATTGTTGATGGTGAGTGGTTATGATCGGTACTACCAGATCGTAAAGTGTTTCCGCGATGAAGACCTGCGGGCCGACCGCCAGCCGGAGTTTACCCAGATCGACTGTGAAATGAGCTTTGTAGAACAGGAAGATGTACTGAACGTTTTTGAAGGTATGATGAAATATATCTTCAAAGAGATCAAAGGCATTGCGTTCGAAGGTGATTTCCCGCGTATGACATGGGATGATGCCATGGAATATTATGGCAATGATAAACCGGATATCCGCTTCGATATGAAGCTGGTTAACCTCAATGATACCGTAAAACAAAAAGGCTTTAAAGTATTCGACGACGCCGAACTCGTAGTGGCTATCGCTGCGCCCGGTTGTTCCGAATATACCCGTAAACAGCTCGATGAACTGACAGAATGGGTGAAAAGACCACAAATCGGTATGAGCGGCCTCATCTATGTTAAATACAATACAGATGGTACGCTGAAGAGTTCGGTAGATAAGTTTTTTGACGAACAACAATTGCAGGGGTGGGCGCAAAAATGTCAGGCGAAGCCCGGAGATCTTATCCTGGTGCTGGCTGGCAAAGAAGAACGTACCCGTAAAGCCATGAGCGAGCTGCGCCTGGAAATGGGCGAACGCCTCGGTTTCCGCAATAAAGACGAATATAAACCGTTGTGGGTGATAGACTTCCCGCTGTTTGAATACGCTGAAGAAGAAAATCGCTGGGTGGCCCGTCACCATCCATTCACCGCACCGAAACCGGAACAGATCGCACTCATGGACGATATGTCACAGTACGCTAATATCAAGGCAAATGCTTATGATATCGTATTGAACGGCACTGAAATAGGAGGAGGCTCTATCCGTATTTTCCAGCGCGATCTGCAGCAGAAAATGTTCGCAGCGCTGGGAATGTCACCTGAAGAAGCAGAACGCAAATTTGGCTTCCTGCTGGGAGCTTTTGAATATGGCGCACCACCTCACGGCGGTATCGCCTTCGGATTTGATCGCTTGTGCTCGCTTTTAGGCGGTAGTGAGAGTATCCGCGACTTCATCGCTTTCCCGAAAAACAATCACGGACGCGATGTCATGATGGACGCTCCGGCCGAGATCAGTCAAGCCCAGCTTGATGAATTAAAGATCAGTCTGGTAAAATAGGATTACCGGCACAATCTTTGCACAATACGGAGCTTTTGAAGCGAAAAAATCCCCTTTGATATGGCATTTTGCCGCATCAAAGGGGATTGATGCTAATATAAGGAACGAATTTTTTAACAAGAAATTAACGACGAAGATAAGGTTAGACGAAGAAAGAACGTATTATTTAATTTTTTAAAGTAATATTGCGGTGTGATGTGTGATCATCGTTGATATGTGAGGTAAGTAATGATGCTGAAAACAAACAACAATCTTTCACCTGTTACAAAGAATACTCCTATGAGAAAGGTAACCACCTACATCAAACGGTCAGTATGGGTATGTGCGGTGCTTTTATTGCTGATGCTCAGCAATGTTGGGTATGCTCAACAGTCCACGAGTAATTATCTGAAGAAATTTAAACCGGTATCTGTAGAACTCATGCAGGAAACCGGCATTCCGGCCAGCGTTATCCTCGGGGTAGCTATGCTGGAATCCGGCACAGGTACCAGCAGAAATGCCAAATTGCTCAACAACCACTTTGGTATTGTCGGTAAAAACAATCTTGCAAAAACTGCTCCCGGCAAAAAATCCCGGTACAAGCAATATGCTTCTGCAGTTGCTTCCTACGAACATTTCGTGGAAGTACTCGCCAGAAAAAAATGGTTCAGCCAACTGAAAGGTAACCCCGAATTCGCGGTATGGCTCAAACATATGAATCACAGCGGCTATTCTTCTGCCGGCCATGAATGGATCAGAAGAGTGACTGCCGTTATTAACCGTTACAAATTATATAAACTGGACGAAGGAATGGATAGCGATAGCCTGGCACGGAGCTCTTCCTGGTTAAGCGTAGGCATGCCGCCAACTACCGACGACCAGTGAGTGTGCTAATCGACTCGAAAATATGTCTGGCGAAAACAAGTCTGCCTACCCTTTTTACATTATCGTAGGTTCATTGCTGTGCCTGGTGATATGCTCCCAGCTCAACTTTAGTTTTTCATTCAAAGATTTTCAATTCCGCCGCCTGGACATGTTGTCGGAATTACGAACATCCGGACCGGAAAAAGATAGTACAACGCTTACTGCTGCGAAAGGCGGCGGTAAGCGTTCTCATGCCGACTCCACCGCAGCGGCGGCCGGTAAAACACCGGAAGGCACCGCCGTCAATCCCGACGCAGTGTATGACTTCATGTCGTACAAAGGCATCCTGAACTACACCACCGCTACCTCCAGCGACAGCAACGCGGGCATGGACCGCTTTATGGAAGCCCTCAAGGAACTGAAAGCAGGCAAACGTAAAAAAGTACGCATCGCCTACTTCGGCGACTCCATGATCGAAGGAGACCTCATCACCTCCGATCTGCGCGATAGCCTGCAAACCTTCTTCGGCGGCGCCGGCGTAGGATTTGTGCCCATCACCTCCGTGGTGGCCAGCTTCCGCACTACCATCACGCACACCTTCTCGCGTGACTGGAAAGATTACCATTATAAAAACTCACCCCCCTCCAATGTTGTACTCGGCCTGTCCGGTCATACCTTTTACCCGGGCGGCGGCAGCTGGATAAAATATACGCCGGTCAAAAAACCGCGTCTCAACAAATTCGACGAGGTATCCCTGCTGTACGGTCCCGCTGAAGCCACTACCGTTAACATCAACGAAAAGCCTTACACCCTCTCCGGCAACGCACCGGTGAACAAGCTGGACTTTCGCCAGGATACCGGCGCCGGCACCATCACCATCAAATACGGCGGCGGACCTGCCGCACCGTTCTATGGTGTTTGCTTCGAAACAGATAACGGCGTGTATGTGGACAACTTTTCGTTCCGCGGTATCAGTGGCGTGGAGCTCGGACACCTGTCAGCCGGCATGATCCGCCGCATGCAGGAAGAACGCCCGTACGACCTCGTAGTGCTTCACTACGGCGCCAACGTGCTGTTCCGCCCCGAACTGACTGACTACAGCTGGTACGAAAGACCCATGAAAAAAGTGGTGGACTCTCTCCGCAGGGACCTGCCGGGAACGTCCTTCCTCATCGTAGGTACGGCCGACAAGTCCTACAGAAAAGGAGACCGCTATATCACCGCTCCGGGCGTGGAAGCACTGCTGAAAGTACAGCATGACCTGGCTACCACCTACGGCACGGCATACTGGAACCTATACGCCAACATGGGCGGCTCCGGCTCTATGGTGAAATGGGTGGAAGGAGATACCGTACTGGCGAATAAAGACTATACACATCTTAACCGACAGGGAGCGGCCAAAGTGGGGGCGCTGCTGTATAAAGCTATCATGAATGATTACAGGCAGGGAGAACAACAACCGTAGAAAAAGTATGGCAGCAGTACTGGTACTGTTGCTCGCCACATTTACCACCTATGCGCAACCGCAGGCTAACGTGATCCAGCAGGACACCGCCCTGTACAGCGCATTTGAATCCCTGTATCACGCAGACAGTAATGTGGTTTCCATACTTCATCTCGGAGACTCCCATGTACAGGCAGGCTTTTTCCCGTTCGCCACCGCCTCCATGCTGCAGCAACAGTTTGGCTATGCCGGAAGGGGATACGTTTTCCCGTACAACGTGGCCGGCACCAACGGCCCCGAAGATTACCGCTGGAACAGCACCGCCCGCTGGACCATGGAAAGAGTTATCGACCGCTACAAACCACCTGTGCTCGGCCCCGGCGCTATCGCCATCCAGACACAGGCACAGGCCCCGGCCCTCTCTTTTGCAGGTAAACAGGACGGCACCATGGACAACAACTTCCGGAAAGTGCAACTGTTCTACGACGCCGCCACCGACAACAACACCGTCTTCAGCCCCGATGCTGCCGACATCACCATAACAGATATGCCGTTTCCCGGAACGCCCACCATCAAAATGGCGACCCTCGATTTCCTGCAGACCTCCCAAACGTTCCAGGTGCGCTGGGAAAATACCGGTAACCTGCCCTTCCGCTTCTATGGCGCCGTGCTGCAAAACGGCCGTAATGGCGTACTGTATCACAGCATCGGTATCAACGGCGCCATGTATCAGCAGTACAATGACCTCAACAGCATCCTGCTGGCGCAAATGGCGGTGTTTAAACCCCGCCTGGTCATCATCTCCCTGGGTACCAACGAAGCCTACGGCCGCTTCGACCCGCTGGCCTTCCGCGAGGAAATTGATAAGACCGTGCAGCTGATAAAGGAACAGGCGCCCCAGGCCAGCATCCTGCTAACCACGCCCCCCAACTGTATGCGGGCCGTGAAAAAGGCCGTCCGGAAAAAAATAAACAAGAAAAAATACCGGACCTACTATACCACTTCGTATTATCCCAATCCTTACATTGCCATGGCAACGCAACAGATTACAGGATATGCCCGGCAACATGGTATCGCCTGCTGGAATTTCAACGCAGTAAACAAAGCGGAAAACCGCCGCTTTGCAGGCGGTTGGGCCCCGGACCACATTCACTTTAATACGAAAGGATACCAGTTACAGGGACAGCTGCTGTATGAAGCATTGCAGCAGTCCTATAATCAATATTTACAGGTAAAAAAGAAAAACCAAGTCAACTCGGATGATCGACGTTAATAAGCTGCTGGCCCAGCTGCTGTACAATCCATCAGACCCGGTACTGTTTAACAGTGCTTTCTTCTTCTATTTTTTTGCTGTCTTCCTGTTGTGCTACCTCGCCGTAAGCCGCAGTCAGCAAGGCAGGGTATGGGTGTACACCATCTTCTCCCTTTACTTTTTTTACAAAGCCTGCGGTTTTTATGTAGGCCTTGTGGTGCTCTCAGCCATCGTCGACTTTAACCTGTCGCGCTGGATATATAACACCACCAGTCACCAGGTCAAAAAATCACTATTGATTTTTAGTATCATCCTGAACATCGGGCTGCTCTTCTATTTCAAATACACGGATTTCTTTATCGGCATCATCAACGATGTGGCCAACGGACACATCACCCCGTTGCACCTGCTGCTGCCGATCGGTATTTCGTTCTATACCTTTGAAAACCTCAGTTACACGATTGACGTATACCGGGGTGAAATCAAGCCGGTGAACCGCTTCATGGATTACCTGTTCTTCCTGTCTTTCTTCCCGAAACTGATGATGGGCCCCATCGTGCGGGCGGCGGATTTCATTCCGCAGATCCATCAGCCCTACCGGTTGAACGGGGAAGACATCGGCAAAGGCATGGCCCTGATCGTTGGCGGCCTGTTCAAGAAGATCGTGATTTCCGACTTTATCTATCAGAACTTTGTACAATATATTTTTGATGATCCCAGCAAACACACCGGCCTGGAATGCCTGTTGGGCGTGTATGGCTATGCGTTAGTGATCTATTGCGATTTCTCCGGTTATTCGGATATGGCCATCGGTATCGCCCGGTGGACCGGTTTCAAGATCCCGGCGAACTTCGATTCTCCTTACCAGAGCTCTTCTATTACAGAATTCTGGCGCCGCTGGCACATTTCCCTGTCCAGCTGGCTGCGCGACTACCTGTATATCCCGTTGGGCGGTAACCGTAAGGGCAAGGTCCGCCAGTATATCAACCTGGCGCTCACGATGCTGATCGGCGGCTTCTGGCATGGCGCCAGTTGGAACTTTATTTTCTGGGGCGGCCTGCATGGCGCGGCCCTCGCGATAGACAAGGTGCGGATTGACAGCCAGAAAAAACGGAAAACGGAGCGCAGCGGCTTCACTGCCGGGCTGATGAAAGTGGGCGGTGTCCTGCTGACTTTCCACTTTGTATGTTTCTGCTGGATATTCTTTAAAGCCGCCACTTTCCACGATGCATGGTCACTCATCCACCAGATTGTGTATGACTTCCAGCCAGGCATCTTCATAGAGCTGTATGACGGTTATGCCGCCGTGTTCTGGGTGATGGTATTGGGTTTTGTGCTGCACTTCCTGCCGGCAAAGGCGGAATTGAAAATGGCGGGTGTACTGGGCCGTATGCCATTAGCCGGAAGCATCGCCATTATGGTGATCTTTATCTGGCTGCTCGTGCAGGTGAAGAGCACCCAGCCGATGATCCCGATTTATTTCCAGTTTTAAACGCGCTTCTGCCAGGGAATATAAATTTCAGATACGCTTGGTTCCGGCAGAGAGATAAAGAAGTGATTGGTACGCATGTAAAAATTGCCCATGCGGCAGTTAGCGTTAATGAACTTATACATGGGAAGTCCCGCATCGGCGAAGCTGAGCGGGACTTTCAGCATTTTGTAATGTCCGTCCCCGATTTGTCTGTCTGCCAGCCGGTAGGCTTCCTGGTACCGGCGGATGATCTGGTAATGCGCCATATCATTGGCGGGCGTGTTGGGCAGCAGCAGACCAACGTACATCATCATACGGTCGTAGGTGGTAACGGGCACCACGTCGAGCGTACCGGCGATGATGCGGGGATCGTCCATCGCCAGTTCGGTGGTGAGTTCACGGAGCTGTCGTGAATAGCGGGCCATGGAGGCTACCATGCCTTTCACCGGATCGTTGCCGCTGGGAAGTATGTTGTAATACAGTGTACAATCCGGCAACCGGGTCTCGACGGTATTGTCCATATTGAAGTACTCCGGGAAATCCTGCTGCGAAGCCGTGGCGATCCGGGTTTGCTCCAGGGTGTATAGCTCGGCCGGCATGTATTCCCGGTTACGAAGGCCGGAGGGGCTGGTGTTAAACCACCCCCTGATAGCTTTGGCGAACGATTCGCCGGTATAACGGCACAATTCACCAATGTCGGAAATGGAAAAATTGCTGTGGCGGAGATACCCAACGCCGGCCTCCAGCCGCGTACGTTTCACATACCTGGCATATGGCTCTCCCATCAACGAGGAAAATTTATGCGAAAAAATGTCTTTGGACACGGCCAGCATGTCTGCTACCGTCTTCAGTTTAACTTCGATGAGGGAATTGTTGTGGGCATAGGCAATGGCCAACTGAACCTTCCATTCCCAGTGCTCCCTGGTGGTCGTTTTCATAAGTTACATAATCCTCCTTCAATTTAGCCCTTTGACAGCGTTTTAAGACGGGAAGGGCCTCGGATTAACGAGGGATTAACCGGACTGATGCCGGTCGGAGAAGGTGCGTTAAAGAGGATTCACTGTGATTATCTCCCTGAAAATCCTACTTTTGCGCAAATTTTTTGCGCAGATGCGACTGTTCAGATCTTTCCTGCTGATGGCAATACTGCTGGCGTCCTTTACGAGTGTAAAGGCACAGTTTCTTATGGATATGATTGATACCACCACAGAGCTGGGAAAGGGTATGATTTCCATGTATCACAAGTACGACGCCCTGCGTTTCAGCGGATATATCCAGCCACAGTTCCAGCTGGCGCAAGATAAGGGAATTGACAGTTACGCCGCCGGCGACTTCCCGGCTGCTGTCAACAACCGCTTCTCCCTGCGCCGCGGCCGCATCCGCGTGGATTATGAACGCTATAATCATCAGGATATGCCGGTGGTGCAGTTCGCCTTTCAGTTTGACGGGACGGAAAGAGGCGTAGCGATACGTGACTTCTACGGAAGGGTATTTGATACGAAATTTAACCTGTTTTCCCTGGTGGGCGGCATGTTTGCGCGGCCTTTTGGCTACGAGGTGAACCTGTCGTCGGCCGACCGTGAAACACCGGAGCGCGGACGGATGTCGCAGATACTGATGCGCACGGAGCGCGATCTGGGCGCCATGGTTTCTTTTGAGCCCCGCCGCAAAGGACATCCTCTGCGTTACCTGAAAATAGATGTGGGCGCATTCAATGGACAGGGCCTTACCGCCACCAGCGATTTCGACAGCCATAAAGACCTGATTGCCCGTGTCGCCTGGAAACCTTACCGTTTCAAAGGCAATAACTGGATATTGTCAGGAGGTGTTTCCGTTTTGTACGGCGGTATGCAGCAGTTTACCCCCTCCATTTACCGGATGAGCACTGTCAACGGGCAGAAAGGAATGGTGCTGGACTCCAACGCGCTGAATGTAGGCAAGATAGCGCCCCGGCACTATTATGGCGCCGATGTGCAGCTGAGAATTCCCAACGGGCCCAAGCGGGGCTACACCCAGTTCCGGGCGGAATATATCCGCGGATCGCAAACCGCTACTGCCGCTACCACTGAAACACCGGGCGTGATCCCCGTAGATGCGCAGGGTAATAAGCTACCGCTGTATATCCGGCGTTTTGATGGCGCCTATCTGTATTTTATTCAGCATTTGGGCAGTGAAAAACACCAGGCGGTTGTAAAATATGACTGGTATGACCCCAATAATGAGGTAAGCGGGAAAGAGATTGGCGCTCCCGGCTCCAACCTGAATGCGGCGGATGTCCGCTACAATACAGTGGGATTGGGATACCTGTATTACGCCAACGAACACCTGAAGTTTATGGTGTATTATGACTGGGTGGACAATGAAAGCACCAGCCTGTCCGGCTATACCACCGATATCAGGGACAATGTGCTTACCTGCCGGATGCAATACCGGTTTTAATTCCTTCTTATAACATGGATTCTCTGCCGGCTTCCATCGTAAAGCCGAACGTGCTGCCGATTTCCGGTTTGCTGCGAACGGTGATGGACTGGTCGTGCGCCTCTACGATGTGTTTCACGATGGCGAGGCCGAGGCCGGTGCCACCGATATCGCGGCTGCGGGCGCGGTCGGTGCGGTAGAAACGTTCAAATACGCGCGGGAGGTGCTCTTCCGACATTCCGATACCATCATCCGATATTTCCACCAGTACCCGTTTGCCATCCATGTTGTAGATGCTGGCCACCGTATGGCCGTCGGGTTTGCCGTACTTGATGGAGTTGTCTACCAGGTTGATCAGCACCTGGCGGATTTTTTCTTTGTCGGCCACCACGGGGATAGGGGCTTCACAACCCTTTTTGATATTGAATTTGATGCCTTTGGTATTGGCTTTCAGGGAGAGGGTGTCGAACACATCTTTCACGAGGTCCTGGATGACGAAGATCTCCGCGTTGATGGTCATTTCCCCGCTTTCCAGTTTGGAGATTTCGTCGAGGTCATCTATCAGACGGCAAAGACGGTCAATATTCTTAGTAGCGTTTTTCAGGAACATTTTGTTGACCGCAGGATCTTCCAGTGCGCCGTCCAGCAAGGTGTGGATGTAGCCCTGTACCGCGAAGATCGGCGTCTTCAGTTCATGGGAGAGGTTGAGCAGGAATTCTTTACGGAAAGCTTCGTTGCGGCGCAGGTTCTCCAGTTCTTCTTTTTTCTGGCTGGCCCACTTTTCCACATCTTCGCTTACCTCCTCGATGGTTTTCAATGGCAGGATATTTTTCTGGAAAAATTCTTCTCTTTTAGAAGCTTTTGTCTGGTAGATAAACTTGTAAATGAGTTTTATTTTCCGGTAGATAAAGTTCTGCAGGGTATACAAATAGAGATAGTAAGACACCAGGAAGGTGAGAACGAAGGCTCCCAGCATTATCTGCCAGTTACCATCCACCAACAGCATGCCCAGCGCTATGATAGCGGACAGAATAAGGGCGGTGAATCCCGCTAATTTTTGCGGGGACAGGTTTTTAGCTTTAAACATACTCCAAAGTGAGTAATTGGTATAATAATGGGAAATTACTTTAAATTTCGTTCTTGCCATAAAAAAGCCATTCGCCGCCAGCGGAAAGCATCAACGGTTAACAATAGTTCTGGTGCAGGAAAGGTGGTTTCCGTCAGTAATAATAAGGAAAGAAGGTCTCCGTCTTACATTTCAAATTTATATCCTACACCTTTCACTGTAGTGATCAGGTCGATACCGATTTTCTGCCGGATCTTACGGATATGCACGTCAATGGTACGGTCGCCCACGATTACTTCGGTGCCCCATACCTGGTTCAGTATCTCGTTGCGCAGGAATACACGGCCCGGTTTGGAGGCAAGCAACTGCAGCAGTTCAAATTCCTTTTTGGCGAGAATGATGTCCTGGCCTTTGTAGGTAACAGTGAATTTCTCCCGGTCGATGATGAGATCTCCCAGCTGCACCGTTGTTTCTTCTGCTTTGTGCAGGCGACGGAACAATGCATTGATACGGCTCACCAGTAATTTGGGTTTGATAGGCTTGGCGATGTAATCGTCGGCTCCCATGTTCAAGCCGTCAATTTCAGATTTTTCATCGTTCAGAGCTGTGAGGAACAGCACCATGGTATCTTTGAAGTCAGGGATTTTCCTAAGTTCACGACAGGTGTCGATGCCGTTTTTGTTGGGCATCATGATGTCCAGCATAATGAGGTCCGGCCGGAATATCTTCGCTTTCTGAATAGCCTCGCTGCCGTCCTTGGCTGTTACCGTTTCGTAACCGGCCGTCTTGAGATTGTAACTGATAATTTCCAGTATGTCCAACTCGTCATCTACTACCAGTATTTTTCCTGCAACCGCTTGGTCTACCATAAAAATTTGCTTTTAAAAAGACGGCACAAAATTATAAAGCCGGTTCCGTGATTAATGGAAAATTAACATTATGAAATTGTTAATTCAATACCACTCTTTTTCACATTGACAAACAGCAAGTTACACAGAATTCTTTTGAGGGTTGATATGTTCTTATTTCGACATCTGTATTTTTATGATTATGATGTAATAAGCATCAAATACGCGCAGCTCTCATAATTTGGTTGTAAATTTGCTATCTGGTCGAAGTGAAAAGTACATCTACAATGAGAAAAATTCTACTTCTGTTATTGCTGGCGGCTTCTCAAAGCAGCCTTGTGCACGCGCAAAACGGTCACTTACAGATACCTATCAGCAGGCAGGGATTCCATGACAACATTGACAAAGAACAGGCTGCAGCCGCAAAATTTGACGGTAAGGCGGATGATTTGGTGAAAGTGTCTGAAGATCAGACCATCAATCTCCAGGTCACCAACGCCCTGTTGAAAGAAGTGGACGACATGCAGGTTGAAATAGAACGGGACTCCGCGCTGGACCACCGTCTCAAAGTAAAATACCTGACAGGGCTTTATACGGTCGTAAAAGATTATAACCAGAAAAGGTCCCGCAGTAAAATAGAGCCGGAAGAAGCGCCTTCGATGATCACTGCCTACCGCAATATGATGCGGGCAGATATCAAAGGGAAAAGCATCGAGCCTTATATCAAAAACCTTTCTTTCGACGCTTCCGAGCGTATTATTGAAATCTTCCATGATAACCCGGGTTACAAGGAAGCAAGGGGAGAGGTGTTCTCCAAATATGCTTTCAACAACCTGGAAACCGTGATGCCCAAGTTGCAGGGCTACCTGGATTATCCGGGTACAGACTCCATCGTGGCGGCGGTAGCCCGTAAATACCCTAACCAGGTGCTGACCTATGCTACTTCCTACACACCCATGGCCAACCTGATCAGAAAGAACCAGGACCCGGTGGTGCAGCTGATCGTCCGTATCGGGCAATCCCCGCAGAGCACCAAGATCCTGCCTTTCATCGATCAGCTGATGGACGGGTCTATCACCGTGGAGAAACTGGAGAAAGTGGTGGACAACGACTACCAGTACTACAAACAGATGGTGAAATCCATGGTGGCGCTGCAGAAAATGAAAAGCGAAGGCCGCAATCCCTTTGGTATGAAGGCCATGATGGAAAACATGCTGGCCAAGTCACTGCTGTATATACGCGAGGTGAACGACCTGCACGAAGAATCGGCTGCTGTACGCTTCCGCATTGTGAAAGACTTTACGCCGGAAGAACTCTACTACCTGATCATCAACGGTCAGGAAGAACTGTATACTTCCAGCTATACCAACCATAACAACGCCGGTTTGTACGACCAGATGATGATCCGTATGAAACCGCCCCGCGGCGACAGCCTTCTGATGATGGTCAACTTCGATCGTTTCAAGAAATTCATCGCGATGGCCGCAGGTTTCAACACACTGGACCATTTCCTGAAATCCATGGCGCCGGAAAACGCCAACTACCTGATGCAGAAGTATGTACAGAACCTGGAGAAAACCGAAGACCTGGAAGATGCGGTGGACGTGGCCAACTCATTCGGCAGTATCCGCGACGAGAAGCTGCTTAACTTCCTTCGCGCAGAAGTGAAGAAAAACCTGGTTTACGTGAAAAAGCATAGTGACAGAAGAGGTACCGTGATCTATCAGTTGCTCACCAGCCTGTTTGAAAAAGAAGCTGCCAAAGGCGAAAACGATTCTTCCAAAGCGTCGGACATCGCTGCTGAACTGTCATTGCCGCCCATCAACTACGTAGGCTTTAATACGCTGCAAAGCGATAGCGGCCGCGTGTACCAGCAGGTGTTCTTCTATGGCGATAAAGACGGACAGGATTCTTACGCCAGCTTTATGGGCAACTTCCCCTCTTCGGACTGGAAGGCGGTGAAGAACAAATACTGGGTGACCATCACTTCGCTGAAAGGAAAGCCCACCACTATCTACGCCAATCTGCCGATAGATGAGCCGGGCGATAAGGAAGCCATCCAACGGTTGTCTGAATACCTTGATGAAAACGATATTCACCCCACGATCTTCATCCACCGCGGACACAGTTATCATATCAACACCACGCTGGACAATCTGCAAAGCTCTGCGAAGATTGTGGTACTGGGCTCCTGTGGCGGTTATCATAACCTGGCTACCGTACTGGAGAAATCCCCGGAAGCGCATATCATTTCTTCCAAACAGGTAGGTACCCGTTTTGTGAACGAGCCTATCATCCACAGCCTGGAAGATGTGGTACGTGCCGGTAAAAACGTAGACTGGGTGTTGATGTGGGCGCAGTTGGGCAGGAAATTTGCACCGGACGCCCGTAACCGCGAGCTGTTCAGCGACTATGTGCCGCCGCATAAAAACCTCGGCGCCATCTTCATCAAGGCTTACCGCCAGATTATGAAAGATGAGAAAAAATAATCACGCAAAGGCGCAAAGCAGCAAAGGGCGCAAAGAGTTTTAAGACTAAATAAGAAAGCAAAGGGGCGAAGATCAGTTTGATCTTCGCCCCTTTGCTTTCTCTGCTCGCTTATATAATCTTTGCGCCCTTTGCTGCTTTGTGTCTTTGCGTGAAATGTACTAGGTTTGTTATATAGTTTAGTCTAAACATCGTTCCTTTGGAAAATCTGGCCGTAAAGAAAGTATTTGATTTCAGTTTACTACGACGCATCTTCACATTTGCGGCGCCTTACAAGCGGGCATTGTACCTGTCTGTGGCGATGACCGTAATTTTCGCCGTTATTTCCCCGCTGAGGCCCTACCTGATCCAGGTTACTGTTGATAAATACATCGCCAACCAGCTCATGAAGATGCTGGTGACCGTAACGATTGTACAGATCGCTTTACTGGCGGTGGAAACCGTGGTCCGGTTTTACTTTTCGTACCTGACCAACTGGCTGGGACAGTCCGTCGTGAAAGACCTGCGGGTAACGGTATACAAGAAGATCGTACACCTGAACCTGGCGTTTTTTGATAAAACACCGATCGGGACGCTGACCACCCGTACCGTGAACGACATTGAAGCGATCAATGATGTGTTTTCAGAAGGGATTATCTCTATCGTGTCTGACCTGCTGACCATTCTGGCGATACTGGTGGTGATGTTCATTGAAGACTGGCGCCTGACGCTGGTGAGCCTGTCGCCTTTCCCGATATTGATTTTTGCGACTTATGTGTTTAAGGAAAGCGTGAACAAGTCCTTCTACCGGGTGCGGAATGCGGTATCAGCGCTCAATGCCTTTGTACAGGAGCATCTGACCGGCATGGTGGTGGTGCAGGCGTTTACTTCCGAAAAACGGGAGTTTGCGCGTTTTAAGCATATCAACAAGGAGCACCGTAAGGCGAATATCGACGCCATTTTTGCGTATTCTGTGTTTTTCCCGGTGGTGGAAATCATCCTGGCGATTTCGCTGGGGCTGATGGTGTGGTGGGGTTCCAACAAGGTATTGAATTATGAAGTGACGCAAGGGGTGATGATCGCGTTCATTATGTACCTCAACATGCTGTTCCGTCCGCTGCGTATGCTGGCGGATAAGTTCAATACCCTTCAGATGGGGATGGTGGCCAGCGAGCGCGTGTTCAAGATACTGGACAACCAGGATTACATTCCGGACAGGGGCCATGAGAAAGGCAATAAGATGAAAGGCGCCATTACTTTTGACCATGTGCATTTTGCGTATGTGGATGACCGTTATGTGCTGAAGGATATTACTTTCCACGCTAACCCCGGGGATACCGTAGCGATTGTGGGGCACACCGGTTCCGGTAAGACAACCATTATCAGTATCCTGAACCGGCTGTACGAAATTCAGAAGGGCAGTATTAAGATCGACGGCATTGAGCTGCCGGCTTATTCGCTGGAGGCTTTACGTAGCAGGATAGGGGTGGTGTTGCAGGATGTTTTCCTGTTTTCCGGCTCTATCTACGATAATATTACCCTGCATAACAAAGCTATTACACGGGAGCAGGTAGAGGAGGCGTCGCGGCTGATCGGGATTCATGATTTCATTATGCAGTTGCCCGGGGGATATGACTACCAGGTGATGGAACGGGGCAGTACGCTGTCTTTGGGTCAGCGGCAGCTGATTTCCTTTGTGCGGGCGTTGTTGTACGATCCGGCCATTCTGGTCCTTGACGAAGCTACCTCTTCCGTAGATACCGAATCCGAGATGATGATCCAGCAGGCCATTGATAAACTGATAGCGGATAGGACCGCGGTGATTATCGCCCACCGGTTGTCTACCATCAGCAAGGCGGATAAAATTATCGTGCTGGACAAGGGGGAGATCAAGGAGATGGGCACCCACGAGGAGCTGCTGAAATTGGAGGGGTTCTATTACAAGCTCCACAGTATGCAGTTCAATGCGAATAAGGTATAGATCCGGGGAGCGGGGGACAGGCTTCCGGCACGCAGGCGTGTAAGTTCAATGCCAATAAGGTATAAATCCGGGGGGCCGGGAAAAGTTCGGCCTGGCAAGGCATAAATCCGGCCGGTTGGGGATGGGCAGAGATTGCCTGAAGAAGGAAAAATTCGCCCAACGAGGTGTAAACCAGGCGCAGACTGGTGCTGCTGCGTTCTTATCGCAGTTCCGGCCGGGACCATTAGATGATAAAAAAATATATATGGCAGATCGCTGAAAGATCTGCCATTTTTTATGTTCTTTTCTTAAAGGGCGGCTGGCGTTTGGGGATGATTTAAGACATTGATTATCAATATATTTACATTATATCCATCATTTTTTCCATAGTCGCTGAATTTTTGAGACAAAATCGTTTATCTTTGCGCAAAATTTCAGAAAACGGTGATTTCTTTCAGTAAGTTCAAACACGGAGTGGTAGCACTTGTGATGGCTTTAGGCCTTCACGGTTTTGGTAATTTTGCCTATGCAGCGCCTGCAGAGGGTGCGGAACATGCAACAGAGGAGCATGTTCATGAAGCAGAAGCTACAGAACCTAAAAAATTTGATGCGAAGGAAGTAATTCTCGGTCACGTTAAGGATGCCTATGACTGGCACTTTTTCAGCATCGGTGAGTCACACTACACTATACCGCTGCCGGTTATCATTTATAACCCGGCACGCGGGCTTTCTGTATTTTCCGCTTCTCATTTCCATCATGGCCATGAGGCGTATGAGGGTTACCGTATCGTGAACGCACACTATCTGCATGAGAAAGGTCTGGACCCTGCCCAGTTCATTGAAGGCAGGATCATCGCAGTGGATGGCAACGACATGCCTTCCGGTGAGAAGATCTACGATTTCTCCATGACGAAGAACGTTACTTCCATGCTGATTGCGGCTATCCTGCTGATCGTGCTGATGCTGAACGTTGCGAAAGCTTACCGTGTGCGTGGCTCCAAAAAGGCGCCCAAAGGCTTCCAGAGCCTGGTAGAGCCGGTGATCATCTTCATGCGTGACGAAGTAGTAAAACCAAACATTCCCGGTAAAAAAGCGGAGAAATATACGCCGCTGATCCTGACCATATTTTTCTTTATTCTGATCAACAACCTGTTGGGCCTGTTACCGGGTTCTGCCAACGTAACCGGTAATATCGCGGTAACTGCAGCGCTGGCGCTGATCAGCTTTATTGCTACCATGTTTGCTACCAACAAACATTTCTGGGGTCACATTTTTAATCCTCCTGTGCCTTTTGGCGTAAAATTCATCCTGGCTCCGGTAGAGCTGATCGGTGTATTTACCAAGCCGGTTTCCCTGATGATCAGGTTGTTTGCCAACATCCTGGCTGGTCACATTATCATTCTGAGTATCATTTCCCTGGTGTTTATATTTGGTTCCCTGAACAAAACAGCTGGTTACGGCTTCCTGCCGATCACGATTGTGTTTAACATCGTGATGATGATGCTGGAGCTGCTGGTAGCATTTATCCAGGCGTTTATCTTTGCCAACCTGACAGCGGTGTTTATCGGTCAGGCGATGGAAGGTGGACATGACGACCACCACTAATCATTTAGTAATTTCTTAAATACAAATACATATTCATTATGGCACTTTTGACTGTTTTATTGCAGGCTGCTGCTGCATCTGGTTTAGCTAAAGCTGGTGGTGCTGTTGGTGCTGGTATCGCTGCTATCGCTGCAGGTATCGGTGTAGGCAACATTGGTAAAAGCGCTCTGGAGTCTATCGCTCGTCAACCGGAAGCTGCTAACGACATCCGTGCAAACATGATCCTGGCTGCTGCGCTGGTTGAGGGTGTTGCCCTCTTCGGTGTAATCGCTGGTCTGCTGGCGGTAGTTCTGTAAGCCAAACTTTTTACTGCATCCGGCGCACAGGGCAATGGATGCAGTAATCTTTCATTTCGGCATTTTATTATTTGGAGATTTATTGATCTCTCAATTGCTGAAATCAGTAAATGTCTAAATATCAAAATAAAAAATAATAAAATTCAAATAACATGGATCTGTTGCTCCCCGCGTTAGGTTTGTTTCTGATTTCATTTGTGATCTTCGTCATCGTATTCCTGGTGCTGAAAAAATTTGCCTGGACTCCGATCCTCGCTGTTTTGAAAGAAAGGGAAGGTTCTATCGCAGACTCCATCGCTTCTGCTGAGAGAGTAAAAGAAGAGATGGCGCAAATGAAAGCTGAGCACGAGCACGTACTGGCTGAAGCGAAAGCTGAAAGAAGCAAAATTCTGAAAGAGGCGAAAGACGCGAAAGACGCGATCATCAGCGAAGCGAAAGCGCAGGCACAGGCTGAAGCCAAAAAAATCATCTCCGAAGCTTACACCGCTATCGAAAACCAGAAAATGGCTGCGTTAACGGATGTGAAAAACCAGGTAGGCACCCTCGTGATCGAGGTAGCTGAGAAAGTACTGAGAAGAGAACTGTCTGACAAATCAGCACAGGAATCTTATGTGAAACAACTGGCCGGAGAAATTAAACTGAATTAAGAGATTAACTGTCAGCCTCCGGCAACACCGGAGGCTGACGGCTAAAAGCTATAAGCATATATGCAGAATCCCCGTTTAGCATCAAGGTATGCGAAATCATTGATTGACCTGGTCCAGGAAAAGGGCCAGCTGGAAGCGGTGCAGAACGACATGCTGTTCCTGCAGCAACTGGTGAAGTCCAACCGCGATGTGGTGAGTTTGCTGAGAAGCCCGATCATCAAGGCGGATAAAAAGCAGAAAATCATGGCCGCCATCCTGGAAGGCCGTGTAAGCGCTACCACGCTGGCTTTTATCAACCTGTTGGTCAATAAGGCGCGTGAAGCTTTCCTGCCGGAAATTGCAGTGGAATACACCCGCCAGTACAACATCATTAAAAATATCAGCATGGTGAAGATCACTACGGCGGTAGCGCTGGACAACGCTACCCTGGACACGATCCGTCAGAAAGTGGCCAGCGAGATACCGCAGCAGGTACAGCTGGAAACTGCCGTGAATGCAGACCTGATAGGTGGTTTCGTACTGGAAGCCAACGACAAGCTGTTCGACGCTTCCGTAGCGCGCGACCTGCACGATATTAAAAAACAATTCAGTCAGAATATTTACGTATCCGCGATACGCTAAATGAAAACAGCAGCCGCTGCGTACACGCAAAGCTGTTGTCGTTATACTAACTTTTTTAACGACTTTTTTTAAAAGCATAATTATGGTTGATATTAAACCTGATGAAATTTCGGCGATATTACGCCAGCAGTTAAGCAACTTCAATGCTTCTGCCGATCTCGAAGAGGTGGGTACAGTATTGTCGGTGGGTGACGGTATCGCCCGCATCTATGGTCTGGGAAATGTGCGTTATGGTGAACTGGTTGAATTCGGTAACGGTGTAAAAGCCATCGCATTGAACCTGGAAGAAGATAACGTAGGTGTGGTATTGATGGGTGAGTCTCAGGATATCAAAGAAGGTGATAAAGTACGTCGTACCGGCAAAATCGCTTCCATCAACGTAGGCGAAGGTCTGGTAGGCCGTGTGGTAAATACACTGGGCGAACCTATCGATGGTAAAGGCCCTATCTCTGGTGAACTGTACGAAATGCCGCTGGAACGTAAAGCTCCGGGCGTACTGTACCGCGAACCGGTAAAAGAACCGCTGCAGACCGGTATCAAAGCGATCGACGCGATGATCCCTATCGGCCGTGGCCAGCGTGAGCTGGTGATTGGTGACCGTCAGACTGGTAAAACTGCCATCTGTATTGACACCATCATCAACCAGAAAGAATTCTACGAAGCAGGTAAACCTGTATTTTGTATATACGTGGCTGTAGGTCAGAAAGCATCTACTGTTGCGGGTGTAATGAAAACTTTACAGGAAGCCGGCGCTATGGCTTACACTGTGATCGTTGCCGCTTCTGCATCTGAGCCTGCTCCGCTGCAGTTCTACGCTCCGTTCGCCGGTGCTGCCATCGGTGAGTTCTTCCGTGACAGCGGCCGTCCTGCCCTGATCGTATACGATGACCTGTCCAAACAGGCCGTTGCTTACCGTGAGGTGTCCCTGCTGCTGAAACGTCCTCCCGGCCGTGAAGCTTACCCTGGTGACGTATTCTACCTGCACAGCCGCCTGCTGGAACGTGCAGCGAAAATCATCAACAACGATGACATCGCCAAGCAGATGAACGACCTGCCTGAGTCTATCAAACACCTGGTAAAAGGTGGTGGTTCCCTCACTGCATTGCCGATCATCGAAACACAGGCGTCTGACGTATCTGCCTATATCCCGACAAACGTAATCTCCATCACCGACGGTCAGATCTTCCTGGAAGGTAACCTGTTCAACGCCGGTGTACGTCCTGCGATCAACGTAGGTATCTCCGTTAGCCGTGTGGGTGGTAACGCGCAGATCAAATCCATGAAAAAAGTATCCGGTACCCTGAAACTCGATCAGGCGCAATACCGCGAAATGGAGGCCTTCTCCAAATTCGGTGGTGACCTGGACGCTGCTACCAAAGCAGTTATCGACAAAGGCGCCCGTAACGTGGAAATTCTGAAACAGGCACAGTTTAGCCCGCTGCCAGTGGAAAAACAGGTAGCCATGATCTACCTGGGTACCAACGGCCTGCTGCGTGACGTTCCGGTTAAACAGGTACGCGCCTTCGAAGAAGCTTTCCTGAACGAAATGCAGGTACGCCTGCCTGACGTATTGGGCGAGTTCAAAAAAGGTAACCTGCCGGAAGATGGTATCAAAAAAATGATTACCCTCGCTAATGAACTGAAACCCCGTTTCATCTAATACAGCTTTTAATCCTTTTTATAAAGAAGCCTCTGCCAATAATACGGCAGAGGCTTCTTTCTTTATAAGCCCCCATCGCAGTTATATAAAAAGATAGCATATAAAAAATATACATATTATTAATATTCAGTCTGTTACGAATTTTTTTAACGTAGATTTTTTTTATTAATTGATCCGGCCGTTTTATATTTGGTTACAAGGCAATTAAACCTGACCAAGATCGTATCAATGTTTTTGCCCCGTTCATAACCTTTACCGCCCTTTAGACGAATAGTTTTCATTCCGGTTTTTTCTATTTACTGTAAGTGTTACTGGTTGCATGTGAGAAGCTATGACTGTTTGTGTCCCGGCCAGAGATACTCCGTCTAAATGCATTGTCTATGGATGTATGTCTACGTTTGTTCCTGAGCGTGGTAAAGAAAATGATCCGCGTCCGCCCGGACGCATGGCATTTCGTTTACGCCTGCCTGTTATTGTCCCTTTCTGCCCGTGCGCAGTTTACTATTACGGAAAACTTCAAAGGTAGTTCCGCCGGGAATGTGACGCTTGGTGGCGCCGCCAAACTTACCTCCGGTGGGGATGATCCCGCCGGGCAGGGATGGCTGCGGCTCACGGAAGACGTGGGCAACCAGGTGGGCTACGCCTTTGTGAACGCCGGTTTCCCGTCTACCCTCGGGGTACTGATGGACTTTGAATACGTAGCCTGGAGGCGCACCAATCCGGGCCTGGGGGGTGGTGACGGCTTCTCCGTGTTCCTGTTTAATGACAATATTACCGCGGCTACCTTCAGCCTCGGTTCCAGAGGCGGCAGCCTCGGATATGCACAATCTACCTCCACCGGCAATACCGGTCTGGCGGGTGGTTATGTAGGCGTGGGCATCGATGAATATGGCAACTACGCCAACTGTAGTGAAGGCAAATCCGGCGGTGTATCCGGCAACTGCGGCACGCTTTACCGTGACTATATCTCCGCCCGTGGCCCGTCCCCCACCTACAGTTACCTCGGCGGCAGCTCCGTCGGTACCTCACTCGACTATGATGTGGTGACGAGTACGCGCCCGACCGCCGCACAGTTTTACCGTCGTGTGCAGGTGACCATCCTGCCCACCGGCACCGGTCAGTACACCCTCACCGTAAAATCCACCAACGTACAAGGGGGAACGCTGCAAACGTTGTTCGGCCCCATTACCCTGACCTCCCCGCCACCGGCACGCATGAAGCTGGGCTTTGCCGCTTCTACCGGCGGCGCCTATAACCGGCATGAAGTAAGAAACCTGATCATCACCACGCCGGGTAATATCCGTATACAGAAACTGGTGGATAAACCCATTGCCAAAGTAGGAGACGCGCTAACCTATAAGGTGACGGTCCACAATGAAACCACTTCCGCGCTCACCGGCCTGCCACTGCAGGACGTATTTTCACCGGCCGGCGGATTCAATATTTCCAATGTCACTTTTTCCAATGATGGTTTTGCAGGCAATACCGCCACCGGCTATACGAGCACTAATTTTTCCAATGCCACGCTGAACATGCAGGCCAGCAGTACCAGTACCTTTACTGTCACGGGAACGGTGGCTTCGATGCCACCGGGCAAAGTACTGACCAACAAGGTATGGGTGACGCCATCGGCCACCGGTATCACCGACCCCGACGCGTCGAACGACACCTCCAGTGTGTCTACCAATATTATAGCACCCGACCTGGCCATTACCAAGACCCATAATGGCAACCTCAGGAAAGGACTCACCGGAAATTATGTGTTAAACATCGCCAACAGCGGGGTGGATGCCAAGCCGGATGTCAGCCAGGTGACGGTGACAGATGTAATCCCCACGGGACTCACGATCAACGGGACACCTACCGGCACCGGATGGACGATCAACGTCTCGGGTGCTACGGTAACGGCTACACGTCAGGATGCCCTTGCTGCCGGCGCCTCGTACCCGCCTGTTACCATCCCCGTGAAAGTGTCTGTCGGCGCGCCTGACAGCGTCACCAATACCGCTACGGTGGCTAATGCCTATGAAGCAAATACGGCTAACAATACAGCCACAGATAAAGTAGATACCCGCCGTAATATGGACCTGCAGGTGGTATCTTCTGTATCTCCGCCCAACAAACAAGGATGCCTGAATACGCCTTACAACATCCAGATCAATATCCGGAACAATGGTCCTGACTCGGCCGTGAATGGAAAATTCAGCTTCAGCGTACCGACTGCCATCAACAATATTTCGCTGGTGAGCCGCACGATTACCGCCGGTAGCGGTTCTTTCGGTGTGGGCAGTTCTATCAGCAACATCGGTTATACAGATTCTGTTACCCTGACAAGCGGTGGGGCGGCTACCTATATTTTCTCCGTCACCGTTACCACCCAGGCGCCCGCAGATCTGGCCATCTTCGAAGCCAGCCTGCTGCGCTCCGCCACAGACCTGGATACAGATGCTTCTGATCCCACCGTGGCGGTGCCTACCAACCCTAATCATGAATGTGATGCAGCGCCTTCCGGCGGTGGGTGTAACAACATCCTGCGCGACACCACTTTTGTGCGTAACAAGCCCACGCCTTCCAATGCTGGTACTGATCAGGCGGTATGTAACGTTACTTCTGCCACGCTGAACGGCAACAATCCGGTTACCGGCACCGGCACCTGGCGGCAGCTGACAGGTCCCAATACCGCTACCATCGCGAATCCGAAAATGGCGAACACAGGTGTCAGCAACCTTATAACAGGCACCTATACTTTCGAATGGGCCATCAACAATGGCAGCTGCGCTGCCTCTGCTGACACCATGCAGCTGAGGGTAGATGCGCCGCCCAGTCTCCCTATTGCGGGTCCTGACCAAAACCTTTGCAGCGCTACTACCACTACAATGGCTGCTACGGCGCCTGTAGTTGGCACCGGTGGCTGGCGTCAGTTGAGTGGGCCTAATACAGCCGTCTTTGCAGATACCGCCAGCAGCAATAGCGCTGTCAGCGGCCTGGTTACCGGTAGTTATGCGTTTGCATGGACGACCCGCAACGGCTCCTGTCCCGCGCTGGCAGATACCGTACTGGTGACGATCAATACACCAGGACCTGCTGCCAATGCTGGTCCTGACCAACAGCTGTGTAACGCGACCGGCACTACGCTGGCCGGTAATGCCGCAGCCCCGGGCATCGGTACCTGGACACAGATCGCAGGTCCCAACAATGCAACTATCGTCAGCCCCAATCAGAACAATACTGCATTGCAGAACCTTACACCGGGCGTTTATCAGCTGGTATGGACCATCCGCAACGGCGCCTGCGCTGCTACTGCCGATACAGTGCAAATCACAGTGTATGCACCGCCAACAACCGCCAATGGAGGGCCCGATCAAACCAAATATAACAACGGTCTCTTCACGATGAGCGCCAATGCGCCTGTCAATGGTGTCGGCAACTGGGCGGTGGTAAGCGGTACTGCTGCCGTAGCATCCAACAACGATCCTAATACGAACGTAACGCTGCAACCGAATACCAGCGCCACGCTTACCTGGACCATCACCAACGGCAACTGCCCGCCCTCCGTGGATACGGTAGTGCTGACTTTCAGACGGCAAGCCGATCTGAAAATCACCAAATCAGATGCCGGTAATACCTACCAAACCGGTAGCCCGCTCGTATATACGCTGACGGTAGAAAATCTTGGCCCCTCCGATGTTTCCGGCGCCAGCATACAGGATGTGCTGCCAGCATTGATGAGTAACCCCACATGGACGGCTGTCACCACCGGTGCAGGCGTAACAGTCAGCGCCACCTCCGGCAGCGGCTCCCTTATCAAAATAAATGTAAACATCCCTTTCGCTGCGGGTAACAAAATAGTAGTCACTGTCAGAGGCACAGTGGCCGCCACCGCCAAAGGCGGGGATGTGATCGAAAATATGGGCGTGCTGGCTTTTCCTGCTGATACACCGGACCCTGACCAAAGCAACAATACGTCTGCTGTAACCGGTACGGTGCCTAATAATCCGCCTATAGCGGTGAACGACCAATACACCACCCCGCGCGACGTGGCAGTGAGCGGCAACGTGCTGACCAATGACAGCGACCCTGAAAGCCAGCCGCTAACGGTAACGACTACACCGGTTACGCCACCGACGCATGGACAGGTAGTACAACGCGCTGATGGCACATTTACCTATACCCCCAATCCCGGCTTCACCGGTACAGATTCCTATGTGTACCAGGTGTGTGATAACCAGGGCGCCTGCGCCACGGCTACCGTTACCATACAGGTAACTGCTGCGGTGACTGACCTTGTGGTGACTAAAACAGCCACACCGGCCAGCGCTGTGGCTGGTCAACCGCTGACCTATAAGATCACCATTACCAACAACGGTCCGTCTACCATTCAGCCCAATGAAATCATTACCGTTGCAGATTCCATCCCGGCAGGATTCCTGGTAGGCAGCTTTAGTGCTTCCGAAGGAACATATGATCAGGGAAGTCAGCAATGGACCGGACTCACGATGCCTGCCGGAAAATCAGTTGTCCTGACTGTATTTGGAAGGGTTGCATCTCAATTCACCGGCAGCAGTTTGCGTAACGTAGTTTACCTCACCCCGCCCGCCGGAGATGTAGATCCCGGCGTTGATAGTGCCTCTGTGGTAACACCGGTGAGCAGAAGCGTGGAAGTGACGGTAGACAAAACCGATAATACCCCATTGTATGTACCGGGTACTACTACGCAGTACAAAATCACTGTCGTTAATAAAGGCCCTTCTGATCTGACAGGAGCTACCTTCCGCGACCCGCTGCCGGCTGGCATTACCGTTGCTTCATGGACGGCTGTTTCTCCTGACGGGGCACAACCGGCTATCTCCGGTAACGGTGCTATTGATCAACCGCTCAACATTCCGGCAGGGTCAAAAATCGTTTATACGTTAACGTTAAATATTCCGTCCGGCTTTACCGGTGCGCTCGTGAATACCGCCACCGCAACAGTTCCTGCCGGTTATACAAACATCAATCCTGCCGGCAATACCGCTACGGATACAGATGATCCGGACCTGCAATACAATATTACCGTATCTAAATCCGGCCCGGCGCAGGCCATAGCAGGAGACAGCATCACCTATCAGCTGCAGATCAGTAACAGCGGTCCGTCTGACCTGGTCAATGCTACTGTGGCAGATATTTTACCGACGGTGATCCAGAATGCAGCCTGGACGGTAGCAGTGCAGGGTAGCGCTACCGCCGCAAGTACTTCCGGTACCGGTAATGTGAACTTTACCGGCAGCATTCCTGCCGGTAGCGGCAATAGTATCCTTGTCACTATCAAAGGGCTCATTAATTCCGCCGCCACCGGCAGCTTTAGCAATACCGCCACCGTCACACCGGCTGGAAAAACACCGGTGTCTTCCAATACTGTAAACACCGTTATCAACAACAGAACGGGGCTGACCCTCTCCAAAGCAGGACCAGCTTCCGGTACTGTGGTGGCGGGCAACAGTATCAGTTATCTCATCCGGCTGACCAACGCTGGTCCTTCTGATGCCAACGGCATCGTATTACAGGATGCGGTTCCTGCCAATATTCAGAATGTTACCTGGAACGTGACTACGCTGGGTACCGCTTCTATGGCTGCCGGCGCACCGGTATCCGGTATCGGTAATACCGTAAGGACGACTGTAAATGTTCCTGCCGGTGCGGGCAATGTCGTACAGGTACAGGTTAACGGAGAGGTAAACGCCAGCGCCACCGATACGCTGATAAATACCGCCACCGCAACTTTAGCGGGCATCGATACCGCTACGGCCACCAGCAAAACCGTTGTCCTGACAGAACCGGGACTGCAGGTCCGGAAATCCGGCCCGGCTGCCGTTAATGCCGGTACCCCTATCGTATATACGATCACGGTAGGTAATACCGGTCCGTCTGATGCGGTGAACGCCACCATTACAGATCTTGTAGGCCCTAACTCCATCCGCAATGTCAGCTGGACAGCGACAGCTTCCGGTGCAGCGGTGGTGAACAGTGGCGCTACCGGCACCGGTAACAGCGTAAGCGTGAATGCAAACATTCCTGCCGGCGCCAATAATGAAGTGACCATTACCATTACGGGTACCGTAATGAGCAGCGCCACCGGTAGTACAATTAATACAGCTACCGTTACCATTCCTGGCAAGCAGCCTGTGAACTCCAACGAGGTGGTGACCACCATCGGGCAACAGCCAGGGCTGGTGATCACCAAACAGGGGCCTGCCAGTGCTACGGCTGGCGGTACTCTGTTATATGTATTGAAATTGACCAATACCGGTCCGTCTGACGCTTATAATGTGGCTTTTGCAGATACTATCGCCGCAGCGGTACAGAACCCGGCTATTAGCGCCACTGCTTTCGGAAATGCGAAGGTAGACTCCAAAGATGTGACCACTAATATTGCGCACGTAGTAGCCGATCTGCCCGCGGGAGACAGTAACTATGTATTGATACTGATAAGCGGTAAGATAGATCCTGCCTTCTCCGGCCAGATCAGAAACCAGGGCACTGCAGATGCCGGCGGCGGACATACAGCTGTTTCAGAAGTGGTAGTAACGACTGTCAGCAATGTGCCAGCGCTTGAACTGAGTAAGAGCGCGCCCGACACGGTAGCTGCGGGGCAGTCACTGACCTACACCGTGACCGCAGGCAATCATGGTTTATCTGATGCCAAAGGCGCGGTGATTACCGATGCGGTGCCGACCGGGCTTACCAATGTGAGCTGGACCGCCACAGCCGCCGGCCGTGCGGCTGTTACCGCAGGCGCCGCCGGTACGGGTAATAACATCCAGGTGACCGGGGACATTCCTACCGGTAACGATCATACGATTTTAATTACGATTACCGGCACCGTTTCACCGTCTTTTACCGGTGTGCTTACCAACTATGCAACGGGTACAGCAGGCGGACGACCTCCGGTGATATCTGATACCGTGAATACTGTGGTGCTCAATAAACCACAATTGCAGATCAGTAAGTCTGCTCCTGCCACTATATCGGCCGGAGGCCAGATCACCTATGTGATCACGGTGACCAACGCCGGTCCTTCCGATGCGCAGAACGTCAGCATCGCGGATGCGGTGGACACAACGGTGCAACATGTACAGTGGCAGGCCACTGCCTCCGGTGGTGCGGTGATCAGCAGTGGGGCTGCCGGCAGCGGCAATCAGACGCTGGTGACAGCTAATATTCCGGCCGGCGCCGGCAAAGTAGTGGTGACCATACAGGGTACAGTGAACCCCGCAGCAGCCGGCACATTGAGCAATGTGGCCACCGCAGGAGCTACTGGTCAGCCTACCGTAAAAACAGAAGTATCAACACAGGTACTCAATAATCCGCAGATAGCCCTCAGCAAAACAGGTCCCGCGCAGATCAATGCCGGTGAACAGATCAGCTACCGGCTGGTAGCCACCAACTATGGCCTGTCTGACGCCCGTAACCTGAAGATCCAGGACGTAGTGCCACAGCAGATAACCAACGTCAGCTGGACGGCTTCCGTGGCGGCCAATGGTGCTGTACTGACCGGTAATACCGGTACAGGCAATAATATCCTGGTGACGGGCAACCTGCCGGCAGGTACCGGTAATCATATATTCGTTGACGTTACCGGCACCGTAGCGCCGGGGTATGTGGGCGTACTGCGCAACAGCGGATATGTTGCCATGCAGGCGAAAGACACCGTGCAGAGTGATACTGTGGTAACTACTGTTCAGAATAAACCATCGTTGCAGATTGTGAAGACAGCGCCTGATACGGTAGCTGCAGGCGGCGCTATCACCTTTACGCTGACCGTCACAAACCCTGGTCCGTCAGACGCTACCAGTGTAACCGTGACCGATGCTGTACCGGCATTTGTACAGAACGTAAGCTGGTCTGCCGAGGCAAAAGGAAGCGCTACGCTGCAAACCACCAGTGGTACCGGCAGCAACAATGTCCCCGTTACCGGCACACTGCCGGCGGGTGCAGGTAATGCCATTATTATCACTATTCACGGCACCGTAGATCCGGCCTTTACCGGTGATATCCCGAACATGGCACAGGCCACTGCCGCCGGTCAGCCATCGGTAAGTTCCAATACCACTACCACGCATGTGGTGAAACAGGTGTCGCTCGCCGTTATAAAAGCCGGTCCTGACAGGATTGCTGCGGGAGCACATATTGCTTACCTGATAGGCTTCAGGAATTACGGTCCGTCCAATGCTACCGGGGTGCAGTTCCGCGATACCGTACCTGCTGCCATCCATAATGTAACATGGGAAGTGATCGGGTTGGGCAATACCGTGATTACTGCCGGCCAAAGTGGTACCGGCAACCCGATTGCGGTGACTGCCGATATGCCTGCCGGTTCCCCGGTCAGCAGTGCATTGGTGGTGGTGCAGGGTACCGTAGACGCCAGTTATACCGGCCCGGCGCTGGTGAACGTAGCGCATGTGTCATCTGCTGACCAACCAATACCTGCCCGTGATACGGCGGTGACTACCATTTACAACGAGGCGAAACTGGATATTGTGAAGAGTGGTCCTGGTAAGGCATTTGCGGGAGATTCGATAAAATACACCATCCATCTTACCAATAGTGGTCCTTCCGACGCGATGAATATTGCTGTCAATGACGTGATAGATCCGGCCATCCTGCAGCCGGTATGGACAGCTACAGCCACCGGTACGGCCAGTGCAGGCGTTGCCAGCGGCACCGGTAATGTGACACTGACCGGTAATATTCCTGTAGGCGCAGGCAATGGTATTGATATAACGGTAACGGGTACACTAAATCCGGACTTTACCGGCACCAGCCTGTCCAATACAGCTACCGCCGCTATCAGCGGGCAAACGCCGGTGACCTCTACTGTAAATACCACCGTAGGCCGCAGTGGCAGTCTCCGCGTGGTGAAGAGCGCACCAGGCAGCGCCGCCGCAGGCTCCAATATCACCTATGTACTCACTGTACGTAATGCCGGTCCTTCCAACCTGAAAGGTGTCGCTATCCATGATGCGATACCATCCAATATCCTGCAAGCCACATGGACGGCTGTTTCTACAGGACCTAATACCGTAGTGTCTGTAGGCGGCGGCACTGGCAATGTAGATCTGACCGCAGATATGGCTGCTGATACCAGCAGCGTTATCATCACGGTGAAAGGAAGAATAGATCCGTCCACTGCCAACGGTACCAATATCAGCAATACTGTTACCGCAACGCCGCCGGCAGGAGTGGATAACCCGCAACCGGTCAGCGCTACCGCTATCACTGCTGTAAGTCGTCAGGCCGACCTGGTCATGGTGAAATCCGGTCCGGCCAATATCAACGCGGGTCAGGATATCACCTATCAGTTGCAGATCACCAACCGCGGGGAATCCGATGTAGACGATGCCGTGATTACGGACGTTGTACCATCAGGTATTATTATCAGTGGCGCTACAGCCACCGCCACCGGCAATGCTGCCGCCGCTGCGCCGGCGATCACCGGTAACACCGTTACTCTCACGGGAGACATCGCTGCCGGCAATGGCAATAGCATATTGGTAATCATCAAAGGAACCGTAGATCCGTCTGCTACCGGCACTATCAGCAATACTGCTACTGTGACGCCGCCGGCAGATGTGACAGAAACTATTCCGGCAAATAACAGCAGCAGCATCTCCACCGTCATCACCACGGATGTAGGTGTACAGGTTTCCAAGTCCGGCCCGGCTTCCGTGAACGTGAACGACCCGATCACCTACAGTATCGTACTCACCAATAATGGTCTTTCCGATGCTACCGGCATGACCATTACAGATGCTGTGCCGGCTGATATTTCCGTCAACAACTGGACGGCCACCGCTACCGGCAATGCCAGCGTAACGCCGGCCAGCGGTACCGGTAATAACATCAGCCTCTCGGGTATGCTGGGCGGCAGCAGCTCAGGTACCATCACCATCACGGTGAATGGCATTGTAAGAACCACGGCAGCGGCTACCATCACGAATACCGTCGTGGTAGAGGCAGGAGGTACAAAAACCAGTTCCGTGGTGACTTCTGTTAACAAGTCTGTGGACCTGCGTATCAGCAAGTCGGGTCCGACAACCATGTTTGCCGGAGAGGCGATCGACTACCTGCTCACGGTGACTAATAACGGTCCGGCCGACGCTATGGGGGCTGCGATCCAGGATGTGGTGCCTGCCGGTGTGATGAATGTAACCTGGACGGCAACCGTTGCAAACGGCGCCGCCGTTACCAGCAACAGCGGCAGCGGTAATAACATCTCCCTGAACGCAGACATACCAGCTAATAGCGGGGAGGTGACCATTCATGTAAAAGGTATTGTAGATCCGGCCTTCACCGGCACGCTGGTAAATACAGCTATCGCCACACCTCCGGCGGGGGTGACCGATCCGCTGCCAACCACCGCTACTGTGAACACGGTAGTGACCGCCGCTACAGGCATCACTATCGTGAAATCCGGTCCGGCCAATGTAGTGGCGGGTAACGGTATCACCTATACGCTGTTGGTCCGTAACAACGGACCATCCAATGCTACCGGCGTTGTTATCCGCGATACCATCCCATCCGGCGTAGCGAACGTAAACTGGCAGGGAGTGGCAACGAATGCCACTATCACCGGCGCGGCTTCCGGTACAGGCAATGTAATCCTGACCGCAGATATTCCTGCAGGCGGCGCCGTAACGGTGACCATCAACGGTACCACTGATCCAACGTTCAACGGCATCATCAGCAACCGGGCCGTTGCCGGAACAATATTGAGCAATACCGTAGACACCCGTATCAACAATACGCCGGGACTGGTGATCACCAAATCCGGTCCGGCTAGGATTGCCGCGGGCAGCAATATTTCCTATAGTATTTCAGTGGCCAATAACGGTCCGTCTACCGCCGTAGGCGCTACTGTCAGCGACGTGCTGCCACAGGAAGTGCAAAACGCCACCTGGTCTGCTACCGCCGGCAACGGTGCAGCAATCACCGGTGGTAACATCACCAATGGCAGCGGTAACGTCAGCTTCAAAGCAGATATTCCTGCCGGCGGTACCATCATGGTGATGGTCAACGGGCAGACAGATGCCGCGGTATCGACCGGGACCATCACGAACGTAGCAGCCATAACACCGGCCAACGGTATACCGGTAACGGATACCGCACAAACAGTCCTCACACAGCTGAGCAAACTGCGCGTGGTGAAAGCAGGCCCTGACTCCGCCGCGGCCGGTAGCAGGATCGCGTACACCATCGATGTGTATAACGACGGTCCTTCCAACGCTGTCAATATGCAAATCGCTGATGTGCTGCCGGTGCAGCTGCAACAGGTTACCTGGTCAGCCACTGCCGCCGGCGCTGCTACTATCAATGGCGGCGATCTGAAGGACCAGCCTGGTAATGTGGCCCTGACAGCCAGTGTGCCACAGGGAAGCGGCCATTCCATACATATCATCGTGAGCGGTGTCTTACAAGCTTCCTTTGCAGCTACCGACACCATAGGTAATACGGCAACGGCTACACTGAATAATGTCACCACGTCATCCAACAGGGTGATTACCATTGTATACAACAAGGCGGCGGTGCAGCTCAGCAAGTCCGGTCCGGCTACCGTAGCCGCCGGAGGACATATCAGCTACAACCTGGTGTTGAGCAATGGCGGTCCGAGCGACGCGGCCAATATCCAGGTGAGCGATATCCTGCCGCCACAGTTGCTGAATCCTGTATGGTCTGCTACCGCCTTTGGTGCGGCAGTAATACAAGGAGGCAACGTATCTGATCAAACCGGTAATGTGGCCCTGACAGCGGGAGTGCCTGCGGGCGCCGCCAACCGCGTTGTTATCACGATAGAAGGGGACACCGATCCGGCGCTGACAGGTACTGTCACCAATACCGCCAGCTATACTTTCGGCGGCAATACCGTGCCTACTCCGCCGGTGGTGACAACGGTTACCTCGCAGACAGCGCTGCGGCTCAGCAAATCCGGTCCGGATACACTGGCCGCAGGCAGCACCATTACCTACACGCTGCAAGTCACCAATAGCGGACCATCCAATGCTGCGAATGTGACGATTGCCGACGTCGTCCCTGCCGCGGTAACGAACGTAACATGGACTGCCGCCGCTACCGGCGCTGTTGTTCATGGAAGTAGCAGCGGTACTGGTAATAACATCAGCATTAACGCAGATATACCGGCAGGCAGCGGGCATAGTGTATTGGTGACAGTTACCGGTACCATCGCTCCCAATGGCAGCGGTATCGTGAAGAATACGGCAACGGTGTCCAACAGCACCGGTGTGGTGGCACAGGACAGCGTGCAAACGCAGCTGGTACAACAGCCGGGTGTGGTGTTCACCAAATCCGGTCCGGAAGAAGCTGCCGCCGGCAACGATATAGTATACACCCTGAATCTCAGCAACACCGGCCCTTCCGATCTGCTGGAAGCGACTGTTACGGATATCATCCCGTCACAGGTAAGAGCGGTGTCCTGGAAGATCATCACACAGGGTGCTGCCTCCCTGGCTGCGGGTACACCGGTATCCGGTACTACGCAGCAGCTCTCCTTTAAAGCCAATGTGCCGGCCGGTGCTGGCAACAGCATACAGGTGATCATCACCGGGGTGATAGCGCCCGACTTTACCGGTACAATAGAAAATACAGCACAGACGACAGATAATAACGGTCAGCTATATCCGTCATCCGTTACAACAACCGTCAGCAATGAGTCGCAGTTGTCGCTCACCAAAACCGGCCCGCAAAATGCCGCTGCCGGAAGTACCATCACCTATGTGGTAACGGCCACCAACCTGGGCCCGTCCAATGCGAAAGGCATCCGCATTACCGATGTGGTGCCTGCCGGCGTCACCAACGTCACCTGGCAGGCCACCGGCACCGGTGCCGCGACTGTTACCGCTAATGCCACCGGCAGCGGTAATAATGTGAATGTGACCGGAAACATCGACGCCGGTGCGGGTAACAGCATCCGGGTGATCATCAATGGACGGATAGCCAGCAATACGGCTTCAGGAGGCATCTCCAACAGCGCGCTGCTGACGACTACAGACGGTCGTCAGGTGCCCAGTGATACCGTGTCCACCAGCATTATCAGGACCAATACCGTGGAACTGGTGAAAATAGCGCCGGCCAGGGCTGCCGCAGGCGACAGTATCCAGTACGACATCATCGTGTCTGACCCGGGCGTGAGCGACCTCAGTAAGGTAACCGTACAGGATATCATACCAGCTACCATTACGGGAGTACGCTGGACTACCGCCGTAACCGGCGCGGCGCAGGTGCTCAGTGGCGGTAGCGGTACCGGCAATACGGTCAACGTTACTGCAATGATACCTGCCGGTGGCGACAATATGGTGCATATCGTGGTAAAAGGAAAGATAAACCCTGTCTTCGCCGGAGTACTCACCAATAACGCCACCGCCACTGCGGAAGGCAATACCTTCAACGCATCTGCCACTACTACGGTGCAGCGGAACCTGGACCTGGCCATCGCCAAATCCGGCCCGCCAACCGCCAGCAGCGGCGATACCATCCACTACGTGCTCACCGCCAGGAATAATGGCCTGGCTGCGGGTGATGGCGCAGTGATAACGGACGTATTACCAGCAGGGATAAACGACATCGAAGGGGTGGTGCTCACCGTCAGCGGTGGCGCAGGTAACGTCCGGGTGAATGTGAACAATCGTACGGTAACGGCCACTGTCGGCACGTTCCCGGCAGGCGGCGAAGTAAGGCTGAGCATCAGCGGGGTAGCACCGGGACCGGGCACTTTCAGCAATACTGCCACTATTACCGCCCCCAATGGCGCGATTGATACCAACCCGGCCAACAATACCAGCGGAACAATTGTTACAAAAGTGGAACAACGGCTGATCCTGAAACTGGCTGACCTCCAGTTGAAAAAAGTGCTGATGAACAACGGGCCGTTGCAGACAGGCGGTAAGGCCGTATTCCGGGTAACATTGACCAATGCGGGACCGGATTCAGCACAGACTATCGTGGTGAGGGATACGCTTACCGGTAACCTCGATCTTATAGGTGGTATCAATGTGAGCGCGGGCATCACCCGTTATGACGCGGTGTCCAGAATTGTAGTATGGGAAGTGCCGGTGCTGGCATCCGGACTAACAGCTACCATGGAGCTGACCGCCCGCATCAACAGCAACGGTACCGTGGTGAATGCAGCGACCGCTACCAGTGCTGTTAAGGACCCGGACCTGTCTAACAACACTGCTGTTACCCAACCCGTAACGGTATCCGGTGATGATATTTTCATCCCCAACGTGATTACGCCGAACGGCGACGGCAGGAACGATCGATTTATGATCATCGGTATCTCGCGTTACCCCAACTCATCGCTCTTTATCTATAACCGCTGGGGCAACCAGGTATATCAATCTAAAAACTATCAGAACGAATGGGATGGCCATGGATTAAGCGAAGGCACTTACTACTATGTACTGAAGCTGAGAACAGCAGAAGGTGGCGAAAGGTCTTACAAAGGATGGATAGAATTGATGCGGTAATCAACATTAAAAACCAGTCCACACATATGACAAAGCGATTTTTATTACTTGTATGCGGCTGCATCGGGCTATTGACAGCCACTGCCCAGCAAAACGTGCAGTTCAGCCAGTATGTGTTCAATGGCCTGAGTGTAAACCCTGCCTATGCAGGATACAAACAGGATTGGTATCTGAATGCGATATACCGCCATCAGTGGGTGGACTTCCCGGGAGCGCCCACCACGGCAGGCATCTCCATAGATGGTCTCACCAATGCCAAAGATGAAAGGGTAGGGGTGGGCGCACAGGTGATGCTGGACAAACTGGGGCCGCAGGAAAACCTGTCGGCCTACGGGTTTTACTCCTATCGTATTCCATTGGACCCTGAAGACACCCGGCGCCTGTGTATCGGCATCGGTGGCGGTATCACCCAGTACAGCATAGATGGCACGGCCTTAAAATATGTGGACGACCTGGACCAGGCCATCCCGCTGGGCAAAACGTCCAGGATAGTGCCGGACGCGCGTTTCGGGGTATATTACTATACGCCTAAGTTTTACGCCGGCGTATCCGTGATGGACCTGTTCTCGCTCTATTCCGCGAACATCAACTACTACTGGGGTGGATACAACTACAATACGTTGAAGAAAACACAGCACCTTTACCTGACTGCCGGTTATATGCTTAACCTGTCCGAAAATCTCAAATTAAAACCGTCCCTGATGGTGAAAGAAGATTTTAAAGGGCCGACCAATGTGGACCTGAATGCTTTCCTGCTGATTGCCGACCGGTTATGGGTAGGGGGATCTTATCGTACCGGTGTGAAACTGTGGAACAAACCGGCGCTGTCCAAAGACCTGGAGCAGCTGGACGCTGCCAGTGTACTGGTAGAGTTTTATGCCACACAGCAATTGCGTATTGGTTATGCCTACGATATTACGGTCAGCAAAATGGCCAGCTATCAGCAGGGATCACATGAAATCTCTGTAGGCTTCCTGTTCAACAGTAAAAAATATGAATCCCGCACCCGTAGCCCAAGGTACTTTTAAAATATTGCAGGCATGAGAAAACCACTGATCCATTATTTTACCACCGGCATACTGTTTTGCATCACCCTGACGGCCGCCGCCCAGGAGCAGCCATCGATCAGCAAAACAGCGGATATCCGCTTCCGCAGGGAAGAATATGCACAAGCGGCAGGACTATACGAAAGGTTGTTACGTACCCGGGAAGGCCGCAAACATGCAGCGGAAATAAAGCAGCGGCTGGCCACTTCCTACCGGTTGTATAACCAGTATGAGAAAGCCGCCTACTGGTACGCCCAGCTGTTGCAGGACAATACCGCTACGCCCGAAGACCGCCTGTATTATGGCGACATGCTGAAGAGCCTCGGCCGCTACGATGAAGCCAGGCAACAATACAGCCAGCACCCCGACCCGCAGCGGGTAGCCTCCCGCATCGCCGGATGTGATTCAGCAGCGAGGTGGCAAGGGCTCCCCGGAGCGGTGAACCTGAGAAATGAAACGGGTGTCAATACCGGTAAAAATGACTGGGGCACCACCTGGCATGGCAATCATGTAGTTTTTGTGTCTGACAGCGTACGCAGAAATGTGTGGTACATCAAAGGGACACGCCGTCGTTATGGCCGCAACAATGCGGGTTATGGCAAGTTGTATGAAGCAACATCAGGACAGTCAGGCATCGGCTACGTGAAAGATTTTTCATCCGTGATCAATAATTATCCTTACCACGTAGGGCCGGTTTGTTTTACACCCGCTGGCGATACCGCCTATGTGACCGTTACCGATCCTGCGCGCCGCGTACCTTACGACAAAAAGGAGCGGCCGGTGTATGGCACACGGCATCTGAAGCTGCTGGTGTTTGTAAGACAGCAGGATAAATGGCAGGCGCCGGTGCCGTTTCCCTATAATAGTAACGACTACTCGATAGGGCATGCCGCACTCAGTGAAGGGGGCAATATCCTGTATGTTGCTTCTGATATGCCCGGTGGTAGTGGTGGTACCGATATCTGGTATTGTGAAAAACAAGCCGACAACAGCTGGGGAAAACCACAAAATGGAGGACCGGAGCTGAATACCGCAGATGATGATGCGTTTCCTGTCACGGGAGCCGGTGACAGGCTGTATTATGCGAGTAAGGGCAAAGCCGGTTTAGGGGGCTATGATGTATTTGCTGCCAGCGGTAACAAGGCGGCATGGACCACGCCGGTAAACCTGCTGCCTCCTTTTAACTCCAGTGCGGATGATTTCTACTATGTGCCGCAAACCAGCCGGGAAGGCTTTATCTCTTCCAACAGGCCAGGCGGCCGCGGCGGCGATGACATCTATAGCTTTAACCTGCCGCCTGCGCTGCCGGAACTACAGCCGTTGCCGGTACCACTGTTACGTATACCCCTCACCGTTGATATCTGCGCACATACCGCCACCTGCGTTTATCTGTATAACAAAACCAGGGGGATGGGATGGTGTTACATGATTATGCCGCCATCAGAGAAGATAGAAGCAAAGCTGGAACCAGACGCAGAATATGTTATCCGCGTACATTACCCCGATCATATAGAGAGTGTGGAGTTTGATACCAAAAATATGAACGAAAACACTCCGATCAATAAATCTATTTGTCCCACGACGCCTGCTGTGAAAGAAACAACACCGTACCCTCCAAAGGGACATGGTCATCCACCTAAAAAGAAACGGAAGAAGTAAGCATGCCACCATCGGTGTCTGCATATGCCCCAACTATATATCGTCGCATTCGCCTGCATAAAACGCCCGAAAGGTTTTGTGCAGGCTTTTTGTTTTTATAATAGGATTATAATCAATTTATTATAAAATGATTTTAAGATAATTTTGTTTACATTGTAAACTAGTTTATCTTCGGTTTCCCTAACTCCCAAAAAATGTTCAGGATCAACCTTTATCTATCCCTTTTACTTTTTTCACCTGTGATATTGCTGGCACAGCATAAAATCAGCGGGAAAGTAACAGACAACAGGAAACGTCCGTTGTCCGGTGTCAATGTGTACATCAAAGGCGCTTATGACGGCGCCACGAGTAAGGCAGACGGCAGCTTTTCCTTTACCACCACCGAAGCGGGGGAACGCATTCTGGCAGCCACATTGAGCGGCTACCAGCCCATGGAAATAAAAATCACCACAGAGAACGGTGAGCAGCTGTCTATCGTGCTGAAGAACGCCGCTAATGCACTGCGCGTAGTGACTATTTCTGCCGGTAGCTTTGAGGCCAGCGACGATAAAAAAGGCACCGTGCTGAAGCCATTGGACATCGTGACCACCGCCGGCGCCGGCGCTGATATCGTGAACGCTATCAAAACATTACCGGGGGCGCAACAGACCAATGACCGCGAAGGTCTGTTCGTGCGCGGCGGTACGGGATATGAAACCCAAACATTAATAGACGGTATGCTGGTACGGAACCCCTTTTCTTCTTCGCTGCCGGACGTGCCCGGCAGGGGCCGTTTTTCGCCGTTCCTCTTTAAAGGCACCACTTTCAGCAGCGGTGGCTATTCCGCGCAATATGGCCAGGCCTTGTCATCCGCACTGGTGCTGGAGTCTACAGACCTGCCTCAGCGCTCTTCTTCCAGTGTAGGGCTGTCGGTTATCGGCGTCAACGCAGGTGTGGAAAACCTCTCGAAGGATAAAAAATCTTCCTGGGGCGTGGAAGGGGACTATACCAATCTGGCGCCCTATTTTCAGGTGGTGAAACCCAAACAAACACCTAACCTGGGACCGGAGATCATCGGCACTTCGCTGAATTTCAGAAGAAAAACTTCTCCCACCGGTCTGCTCAAGTTTTACGGCTACGGTAACTGGAGTAAGATGGGGTTCAGTTCTCCCAGCATTGAATACCCGGGAGACCGCGAATCATACCAGGTTCGTAACGGTAATATCTATACGAATATGACCTATCGTGAAAGTCTTGGCAAGGACTGGCGGATTTATGTGGGGATCTCATTCAGCAACAACCGGGACAACATTGTAACAGATACGCTGGGTAAAGGCCAGACCCCGGCAGATATCCGGCTCCGGTCTTCTCTCAACCAGTCCCGGGTGATGCTGACCCGCAACATCGGTCAGTTCTCCGCCATCCGTTTCGGTGGTGAATACCAGTATGCCACGGAGCTGTTTTCCGTGAACCATCGGTCTTTCAACTACGCCGACAACTATACAGCCGCCTTTGCAGAAGGGGATATTTATTTCACGCCCAGCTTTGTAGGCCGGGTAGGTGGCAGGGCAGAGTATTCTTCCGTGCTGGCCAAAATGAACGTCGCACCCCGTGTGTCGCTGGCCTATAAAGTGGATAATTACAGTCAGTTCTCCGTTGCCTACGGTGATTATTATCAGAAGCCGGAGCCGCAGTACCTCCGTTTTGACCACGGTCTCGGCTATATGAAAGCAACCCACTACATTGCCAGCTATCAACGGGTGGCGTCCGATTATACCTTCCGTACAGAGGTGTTTTACAAGCGATATGCAGATCTTGTGAAAACGGCGCCGTATTATAGCAATAATGGTAAAGGCTATGCGAAAGGCATAGAGCTGTTCTGGCGTGACCGGAAGAGCATCAAAAACGTGGACTACTGGATCTCTTATTCCTGGCTGGACACCAAACGCGACTACCTGAACTATCCGAAGGAAGTGCAGCCTGATTTTGCCGCCACCCATACGGCCAGCCTGGTATACAAACATTTTTTCCCGAAGCTGAGCACCAATCTGGGGCTGACATATACTTTCGCCACCGGCCGGCCGTACTATAATCCGAACCTGCCGGCGGACAAATTCATGTCGGAGAAAACCATGGATTATCACGCGCTGGGCGTAAGCGCCAGTTATCTGACCACCATCCGCAAAGCCTTCACGATTTTTGTGCTGAGTGTGAGCAATGCGCCGGGTAATAAACAGGTATTCGGTTACCGCTATTCCAGCGATGGATTGCGTCGCGGGGAAATCACGCCCAGCGTGCCCCGGTTTATTTTCCTGGGGATGTTCATGAACTTCGGCATCGACAGAAGACAGGACGTTATTAATAACTTATAATTCACACACATATGAAACGTTTACTCCTTTCCCTTTTTATGATTGGCGGACTGGCAACGGTCGCAACAGCGCAATCCGCGCAATATCAGGACGCTATGTCCAAACAGGTAGCCGACCTGGACAGCAGTGGTACTTTTGCGCCGGATGCGCTGGTGGCTAAAACCAATACTTTTGAACGTATTGCCGAAGCGGAAAAAACGCAATGGCTGCCCTACTACTATGCCGCCTACTGCCAGGTGATGTCCTGCTTTGTGGGTCAGGACAAAGGCAAGATTGATGAGCTGGCAGACAAAGCTGCCGCCAACCTGGACAAAGCCGAAACATTAAATCCGAAGAATTCCGAAGTGGCTTGCATCCGCTCCCTGGTGGCTTCAGCGCGACTGATGGTGGACCCTGCCAGCAGAGGGATGAAGTATGGCATGGAAGCCGGTCAGCAGATTGAGCTGGCGAAATCCTACAATGCCGAAAACCCGCGCGTATACTTGCTGCTGGGCCAGTCGCTCCTGTTTACCCCCGAACAGTTCGGCGGCAGCAAATCAAAGGCGAAAACGATGCTGGAAACAGCCTTGCAGAAATATGCAGCCTTTAAACCCGAAAGCACTATCGCTCCTCACTGGGGCGAGCCTTATGCAAAAGAGCTGTTGACCAAAGCCCAGTAATTGGGTTATTGGGTTATTTTGAAATTTTATTATTTGATTTACAGATTTTGGAATTTACGGATTTTGAGATTTTGGATATTGTGATGCAGTCGATGTTTTGTTCGCGCATATCTCCCCAAAAATTCCAAAATCCGTAAATTCCAAAATCTGTAAATCAAATAATAAAATAACTAAATATAAAAATATATATAGTATGGACTTTAAAGATCTGGACCCTGTTTTACATTCACAGTTGCGCCTTGCGATCATGAATGTTTTGTTGAGTGAAAAGGAAGCGGAGTTTACGCTGCTGAAGGAGAGAACGAATGCAACAGCAGGCAACCTGAGTGTACAGATCAATAAGTTGCGGGATGCTGCTTATATAGAAGTGGTGAAGCAGTTCAGGGACAATTATCCGCAGACGCTGTGTAAGATCACGCCTGCGGGCAAAAAAGCTTTTGAAGATTATGTGCATGCCATTCAGGCATACCTGAAAGTGGGCAAATCGAAGTAGTCAGCGGTACTATTCGGAAGCCAGTTCTGTTTTCTTCAACGGGTTGCGGGTATTTTCCGCATAACGTTCCCGTTGTTCAATGATATCGAGGCAGGTAAAAACGGCCTGTCTGAAAGAGTTGGGATCTGCCAGGTTTTTACCGGCGATATCGAAGGCGGTGCCATGGTCCGGGGAGGTACGGACGATATTGAGGCCTGCCGTATAGTTGATGCCTTCGCCGTTGGCGAGGGATTTAAAGGGTATCAGGCCCTGATCGTGATACATGGCCAGTACACCGTCAAACTGCGTAAACATTTCCCGGGCAAAGAACGCATCCGCGCTGTATGGGCCGAAGCAAAGGATACCATTGCCTTTGGCGTGCCGGATGGCCGGTATGATCTGTTCAATTTCTTCTCTGCCGATCAGTCCCTCGTCGCCAGCGTGAGGGTTGAGGCCCAGTACCGCGATGCGGGGTTTATCGATGCCAAAATCCTTCACCAGGCTTTCTCTCATCAGCTGCAGTTTGGCGAGGATGTTTTCTTTCGTTACAAACCTGGAGACTTCCGCAATGGGCACATGCTCGGTAAGGAGGCCAACGCGCATATTGTCGGCGGTCATAAACATCAGTACGTCTTTGGCATTGAAGGCTGCTTTGAGGTAGGGCGTATGACCGGTATAATTGAATTGCTGGCTTTGTATGTTGTTTTTATGGATGGGGGCAGTAACGAGGCCTTGTACATGACCGTCTTTCAGGCATTGGATGGCGACTTCCAGGGCGCGGGCGGCGTATTTCCCACCGGCTTCATTGAGTACGCCCGGGGTGATCTGCACCTCTTCTTCCCAGCAGTTGTACACGTTCACCTGTTTGTGGTTCAGACGGGTGAAATCCTTTATAGACTGATAGTTGAAGTTATTTTCATTCATCAGCTTCCGGTAGAAGTTGATGGTTTTATTAGATGCGAAGATCACCGGCGTGCAAAACTCCATCATCCTGTTGTCCAGGAAGGTTTTGATGATGATTTCTGCGCCAATGCTGTTGATATCACCAATGGTGATGCCGATAACCGGTTTGTTGGTCTGTATATTGCTCATACTGATATTGCCTCCAATGAAAGGCAAATATAGCCAGTTTGCGGGAGAAATATTACGCCTTTGGCAGAAACCGGCTTATCTTTGCAGCCACGCATGTATACATTAAAAAAATCACTGGGCCAGCATTTCCTCACAGATGAGAACATGTGCAGGAGAATTGTGGAGTCCTTACCTGTAATAGAAGGCCAGCAAGTGCTGGAAGTGGGTCCTGGCGGCGGGGCCATCACCAAATACCTGTTGCAGCTGCCGGGCATTGATTTCAAGGCGGTGGAGCTGGACAAGGAGAAGGTGGAATACCTGGAGAAAACGTATCCTGCCATCCAGGGCAAGCTGATCAACGAGAGCATTCTTGATACCGCCCCTCCTTTCGCCGGCCAGTTCCGGCTCATCGGTAATTTTCCGTACAACATTTCTACACAGATCATGTTCCGGCTGCTGGAGTGGCGGGAGCAGGTGGATGTGGCGGTAGGCATGTTCCAGAAAGAAGTGGCTGTGCGGATCGCTTCTGCCCACAAGAGCAAGGAGTACGGTATCCTGAGTGTGCTGTTACAGGCTTTTTATAAGGTGGAGTATCTTTTTGAGGTGCATGAGAACTGCTTTAATCCGCCACCGAAGGTGAAATCAGCCGTGATCCGGCTCACGAGGCTGGAGCAGCCGGCGGATATCGCTTCCGAGCGGAAGTTTACCGTACTGGTGAAAACAGCGTTCAACCAGCGCCGGAAGCAGCTCCGTAATCCCCTGAAACCCTTGTTTGACAAGGAAACTTTGCAGGACCCGATTTTTACGAAAAGGGCTGAAGAATTGACTGTTGCTGAATTTGCAGCATTATCCCATAAGATGATATGAGCAGAAAAGTATTAATTACCGCCAGGGTACATCCATATTTGACGGACCAGCTGAAGAACAAAGGCTTTGAGGTGGTGTACGAGCCATCCATTACTTACGACGGGGTCCATAGCGCTATTGCCGATTGTGTGGGGTTGATCGTTACCACCCGTATCCGGGTAGACAAAAATATTATTGACAACGCCCGGCAGCTGCAATGGATAGGCCGGCTGGGTTCCGGGATGGAACTGATAGATGTGCCTTATGCAGAAAGCAAGGGCATTCATTGCGTCAGCAGCCCTGAAGGGAATATGGATGCCGTAGGCGAACAGGCGGTGGGCATGTTGCTCTGCCTGGTCAACAATATCCTGCGCAGCAACCTGGAGCTGAGGGAAGGTATCTGGGAGCGCGACGGCAACCGGGGCTATGAGCTGAATGGCAGAACGGTGGGTATCATCGGTTATGGTCATACCGGCAGCAGTTTCGCCCGTAAGCTCAAAGGTTTTGATGTGAACATCCTGGCGTATGACAAATACAAGAAAGGCTTCGGTACGGCTGACGTAAAAGAGGCCAGTCTGACCGATATCTTCACCAATGCCGATGTGGTGAGCCTGCATCTGCCGCTGACGGAAGAGACGTTGCATATCGCCAATATGGCTTTCTTCCAGTCGTTTAATAAACCCGTTTGGTTTATGAATACGGCGAGGGGCAAGCTGGTGAACAATACCGATATCATTGCGGCTTTGCAGCAGGGCATCATCGGCGGCGCCTGTCTTGATGTGTTGGAGAATGAAAAACTGAACACCTATACACCGGCCGAAAAAGAGCAGCTGAATTGGCTGCTGAATGCCCGGAATGTAGTGGTGACGCCACATATAGCTGGTTATTCCCACGAGGCGAGCATTAAGATGGCGCGCATCGTGCTGGAGAAGCTGAATATCCTGTAGGGTCCTTGTCCCCGGGTCCTGTATCCTGAATTAAATTGTTGATTTTCAATTGATTTAATTCGGGAGGGCGCTTTTTTTTCTTTACCCGAAATTTATTATATTTGCAATAACACCCGTAAACAACGCTTCTGTGCAAATGGAGGCGTTGATTTTTTTTTCTTATAACCATAAAAAACAAGCAGGTTATGTCTGGCATAAACTACGTTACGAAAGAGACCCTGGATCAAATGATGAACGAACTCACCATTCTTAAAACGAAAGGTCGTGCTGAGATTGCCCGTGCTATTTCTGAGGCACGTGAGAAAGGGGACTTGAAGGAAAATGCCGAATATGATGCCGCCAAAGAAGCGCAGGGAATACATGAGGCTAAAATCGCGACGCTGGAAGCAGCGATTGCTACTTCCCGTATTGTCAGCGCAGATGCCATCGATACATCCAAAGTGTCTATTTTATGTAAGGTGACCATTACCAATATGGCCAACAAGAAAACCGTGACTTATCAACTCGTTTCAGAGACGGAAGCGGACCTGAAGGCGGGCAAGATCTCGGTGACTTCCCCGATCGGGAAAGGCTTGCTGGGTAAACAGGTGGGAGATGTGGCGGATGTGCAGGCGCCCAATGGAGTGATTAAGTTTAAGATTGACAGTATTTCAGTATGATCCCCGGATGATGCTGTTTCACAATATGGAAGGGGTTGCAGCGATGCAGCCCCTTTTTCATTTTGTTATTTTGTTATTTTGTTATTTTGATATTGGGGGATGCAGGATTTTGTTATTTTAAGGATCCGATAGGGGCCTGTCAAATAACCAGATCATCAAACAATAAAATAATAAAATAACCAAATATGACAATCTTCACTAAGATCATCAAAGGAGAGATACCCAGTTACAAAATTGCAGAAAACGAGCATTTTTACGCTTTTTTGGACATTTTCCCGTTGATGAAAGGGCATACGCTGGTGATTCCCAAAGTGGAAACGGACAAATTTTTTGACGTATCGGATGATTTATTGAGGGAGTGGTTGGTATTTGCCAAGCCTATTGCGAAGGCTATTGAGCAGGTAGTACCGTGCAACCGGGTGGGGGTGAGCGTGGTAGGGCTGGAAGTGCCCCATGCGCACATACACCTGATTCCGATTAATTCCGTGCAAGACATGGATTTTTCGCGCGGCAAGCTGAAACTGTCAGCGGAAGAATTTAAGGCGATCCAGGAACAGATAGTAGCGCAGCTGTAGTATTATGACTTCACAGGGATATTGAACCGGAAACCGACACCGTGCAGTGTTTCCAGTTTTACATGTGGATCTGACTTGAAGTGTTTTCTGAGTTTGGTCACAAAAACATCCATGCTCCGGCCCAGGAAGTAGTCGTCTTTACCCCATACGTGAGAAAGGATATCTTCCCTTTTCAATGTTTTGTTGGGGTTTTCGCACAGGTATCTGAGCAGTTCGGCTTCTTTCTGGGTAAGGGAAATGGAGATTTCTCCGGTTTCGTTGTAGAGGCGGAGGTCTTCATAATCAAACATCAGTTTGCCGATAGCGAAAGTGGTGCTTCTTTTGGCGATCTGGCTTCTGGTCCTTTTCAGGAACACTTCTATGCGCAGGATCAGTTCCTGCATGCTGAAAGGTTTGCTGATATAGTCATCAGCTCCGGTCCGGAGGCCGGCGATGCGGTCTTCTTTTTCGTTTTTGGAGGTCAGGAAGAGAATAGGAATGTGGTCATTAACCGTGCGGATCTGTTGCGCCAGCGTGAGGCCGTCTTTTTTGGGCATTACCACGTCGAGCAAACAAATATCGAAAGTGCGTAACTGGAACTGTTCCCACGCGGCCTGGCCGTCTATACTGTGCACAACATCGTAGCCCGCTTCTTCCAACCGCTTCTTTGTAACTGCACCAATATATTCATCATCTTCCACCAATAGGATTCTTGCTTTCATATTTGCCTGATGCTGATTAATAAAAAGCTTGTTGCGCAATTCATGCTTAACAAATGATGGTCATTTTTCATAGTGATGCTAAATTTCCGGCCTTGCCGGGTTAGCCTTTGGTTCAGGATGAACAATTTCAAACAAAGTAACTACATTTTACGAATTTATGAAATAACCTTTTCGCTACCTGGAAATCCGTTCGGGGTGTTTTTGCAAAAACTGTTCCCATCCTTTCGCCTTGCTTACAGCGGCCAGGGGGCTGCTTTCCTGATAGAAGTGGCAGACTGCCACGGCCAGGGCGTCCGTTGCATCGAAGTAATCGGGCTGTTCACCGATACTGAGAATGCGTTGCAGCATCAGCCACACCTGCTCCTTGTCAGCGTTGCCATTGCCGGTAACCGACTGCTTTACTTTTTTGGGAGAATACTCTGTTACGGGTAAACCGGCATGCATGGCGGTGGCGATAGCCACACCCTGTGCCCTGCCCAGTTTCAGCATACTCTGTACGTTCTTCCCGAAGAAGGGTGCTTCAATGGCGAAACAAGTTGGTTTAAACTCCTGGATCAATTCATGTATGCGGGAGTGAATCAGTTGTAAGCGTTCGTAATGGTCCTTGGTCCGGGATAATTTCAGGACATCCATCGCAATCAGACTGGCTTTTTTTCCTTCCACGTGGATCAGTCCATACCCCATAACCAGGGTGCCGGGGTCAATGCCTAGAATTATTTTTGCCTTGTTTGCCAACCACAGTATATTTTTGCAAAAATCTTGATATCTGAACAAAAGTACCAAAATATTTCTCAATTACTTATTAGGAGCAGTGCTTTTTACATGGCTGGCGTACTCCATCTACAGCCAGTTGACCCACCGCGAAAACCTGGAGCAGTCGCTCGCGCAGATGAACAGAACACTGCAGGAGAAAGGCTGGGTAGGGTTAGTACTGGTATTGGTACTGATGTTTTTTAACTGGGGACTGGAAGCCAAAAAATGGCAGAAGCTCGTCCGCCCGCTGGAACCCATCTCCTTCGGAAGGGCTTTCAGCGCCATTCTTTCCGGCGTGTCCTTCTCCATTAATACCCCTAATCGTATAGGCGAATACGGTGGCCGGGTGCTTTACCTGAAGAACCATAACAAACTCAAAGCGATTGCCGCCACCATTGTAGGTAGCTTCAGCCAGCTGATCGTGACTGTTATTTTTGGGTTAATAGGCATGCTCTACTATCTCAATAATTTTGCGCTGGTAAAGGAAAACAGCTATTTTCCCCCGAACTTTTGGGAGAAAATCGTGTTTGGTATCCTCCTGGTAATTTGTGTGCTGACGATATTGTTATATTTTCGGCTACAGATTATTCTGGCCGTATTTGAAAAAGTCAGGTTCCTGCGAAAAGCAAAGGTCTTTGTACAGATTATAGTGCGCTATTCTGCCGGTGATTTACGTTACCTGTTGCTGCTTTCGGCCCTGCGGTACGTGGTCTTCTCGGCACAGTATTTGATTTTGTTGGACGCGCTGGGGCTGGAGTTTTTGTGGTGGCAGGCCTTCCTGCTGAATAGCGTTATCTACCTTGTTATGGCCGTGGTGCCGACCATCGCCATCGCAGAACTTGGAATCCGCGGGAAAGTCAGTATCTATTTCCTCGGACTGCTCAGTACCAATACAGCCGTTATTATAGCAGCCACGGGGGGTATCTGGTTAATCAACCTTTGTCTACCGGCAGTGATTGGAAGTGTGCTGCTCCTCGGTGTAAAAATTTTTAAGGACAAATAGCTTCCAGCAATGAGGTATCTTCTGCTTATCTTCTTATGCTTTGCCTGTGTAACCCCCGCTCATGCGCAAAATGACTTCTGTTCCATCCGTAATTCCAGCTTCAACGTCGGAGAAAGTATCACCCTCAAAGTGATGTATAACCTCGGTAAAATGTATGTGGGGGCCGGTGAGGCCGTTTTTACCGTAGCCCTCGAACGTTTCGCCAACCGCGACGTGTACCATATCACCGGCGACGGCCGCACCTTCCGCGCTTACGACTGGATCTTTAAAGTGCGCGATAAATACGAAACCTGGCTGGACACTGCTACCATGCAGCCACTGAAGTTTCTTCGCAACGTGAACGAAGGCGGATATAAAATCTATAACAACGTGGTGTTTAACCAGGCGGCCCATCAGGCCATCAGCACCAATGGCACCTTTACGGTGCCCCCCTGCGTACAGGACGTGATCAGCTCTATCTACTACGCCCGGAATATCGACTTCTCCCGCTACCAGGAAGGCGACAAAATACCCTTCGCCATGTTCCTGGACGACCAGGTGTATAATATCTATATCCGGTACCTCGGCAAAGAAGAAGTCAATACCCGCTTCGGTAAATTCAGGGCCATCAAATTCAAACCACTGCTGATCAAAGGCACCATCTTTGAAGGAGGAGAGAAGATGACCGTCTGGGTAAGCGACGACGCCAATAAAGTGCCGCTGCGGGTGGAAAGCCCCATCTCCGTAGGCAACATTATTGTAGACATGGTGAACTACAGCAACCTCCGCCACCCCTTCACTTCGTTGATAAAACAACGATAAAATATTTACCGCCCTGAAAATGAATAGATTTAACAATTCTTTGGGGTGCACCCGTCCAAATTTTACCGACCTTACGTGCCGTAGAAAAACTTTATATTTGTTATAATCAACCCTTTATGATTATGGAAGAACGCAAACCGAAAATATTACTGGCGGAAGATGATACCAACCTGGGCATGGTACTTAAAAACTACCTCGAACTGAATGACTACGATGTGGAATTATGCCGCGACGGCATCCTGGCGCTGGCTGCCTTCCGCCGCGAGAAATTCGATATCTGCCTGCTGGACATTATGATGCCCAATATGGACGGCTTTAAACTGGCGGAAGAAATCCGGGACGTAGACCCCGATATCCCCCTGTTTTTCCTCTCTGCCAAAACCATGAAGGAAGATATCATCCAGGGCTATAAACTGGGCGCGGACGACTATATCTCCAAGCCGTTCGACAGCGAACTGCTGCTGCTCAAGATCAAAGCCATCCTGAAGCGCAACCAGGAACTGAACAGCAAGGAAGAGGAACAACACGAGTTCCAGATCGGCTCCTATGCTTTTAATTCCCGCCTGCGTACCCTTGCACACAATGGCGACAGCCACACGCTCTCCCCTAAAGAGAACGAACTGCTGCACATGCTCTGCGAACATAAAAACGACCTCCTGCCAAGGGAACTGGCTCTGAAAAAGATATGGGGCAGCGATACCTACTTCAATGGCCGCAGTATGGACGTATATATCGCCAAACTCCGCAAATACCTGAAAGATGATCCGAACATCGAAATCGTAAATATCCATGGTAACGGCTTCCGGCTGGTTGTGAAGGAGCTGTGATGACCAGGACTTTTGCTGATTTCGCTGATTTGTCAAAGATTGCAGCGAACAACATGATTTGATATAAAAAGCGCCCCCATTGAATCTTCTCAATGGGGGCGCTTCTTGTTAATCAAATTCTTATCAATTGCTACGGTGCTCGAAAAAATCGGCGAAATCAGCAAAAATCATGGCCATCACCATCAGAAGAGAAGGTTGCTTCCGCCGCGGAACGGCGTTTTCCCCAGGTGCACATAGGCTTTTTCCGTTACCTCACGGCCGCGGGGCGTCCGCTTGATAAAACCTTCCTGTATGAGGAACGGCTCATATACTTCCTCCAGGGTACCGGCTTCTTCCCCCACTGCGGTGGCAATGGTAGTGATGCCTACCGGTCCGCCTTTAAAGTTCTCGATGATCACCTGCAGGATGCGGTTGTCCATCTCGTCGAGGCCGTATTCATCCACGTTGAGGGCTTTGAGGCTTAGCTGCGCTATCTCAAGGTCAATGACACCGTTGCCGATCACCATGGCAAAGTCGCGCACCCGGCGCAACAGTCCGTTGGCAATACGCGGGGTGCCCCGGGAACGGCGGGCAATCTCAGCGGCGGCGTCGGAAGTGATCTTGGTGCCCAGCAGCCCGGCTGCCCGCCAGATGATTTTCTGCAGTGTGGCGGCATTGTAGTATTCCATCCTCGACTTGATGCCGAAACGGGACAACAGGGGAGCCGTCAGCAACCCCGAACGGGTGGTGGCCCCGATCAGCGTGAAAGGATGCAGGTTGATCTGTATGGAACGGGCATTAGGCCCGCTGTCGATCATAATATCTATGCGGTAATCTTCCATGGCGGAATACAGGTATTCCTCCACCACAGTGCTCAGGCGGTGTATCTCGTCGATGAACAGCACATCCTTGTCTTCCAGGTTGGTCAGCAGCCCCGCCAGATCGCCGGGTTTCTCAATCACCGGTCCGGAAGTCTCCCGGATATTTACCCCCAGCTCATTGGCCACAATGCGCGACAGCGTGGTTTTCCCCAGGCCCGGAGGGCCATGGAACAAAACATGGTCCAGCGCTTCCCCCCGCATCTTGGCGGCTTTGATAAATATCTTCAGGTTTTCGATGATCTGCTCCTGTCCAGAAAAATCCATGATTTCCCTGGGCCGGATACTGTTCTCAAACTCTTTCTCAGCGGCGCTGAGCTTAGTCTCTTCTGGTCTTAAATGCGGATTGGACATAATACTGACCAAAAATACCAAATTATATCCAGCCGGTGACCGGATATTCATGTGCGTTCCCGCTATCCTACAAAGATGTTAATCTATCCCGCCGGAAAAGTGGTAGCATTGCAGTCAATTAACACAGATGATGTTATCTTACAGGTCTGACGGCAATAGCTGCCGTTGGGTCCAAACAACAACCAGAACGAAATACAACCCATCAAACCGCTCATGAAAAGACTGATCTTATCGCTCGCTGCGGGGTGCATGCTCACCACCGGTTACAGTCAACAGATACCGCAGAAAGAAGTCGCCCGTATCATTAACACACTGGCTGCTGATGATATGCAGGGCCGGCAGTCCGGTACGCCCGGCTCCGACAAAGCCGCTGCCTTTATCAGCGCTGAATTTAAAAAGGCCGGCTTGCTGCCGCTGCCAGGAGAAACAACCTACCTGCAAAGTTTCAATTACTACGGGCTGCATACCACCGCCACCAGCATGATTGTCAACGGTACTGCGAAAGACTGGCCGGTAGTGGCAGTAGGCGCATCGCGGCATGTGGAGCTGCGCAGGGACACCGCCAGCTGTACAGAGCTGCATGTGGCCAATGCAGATGAATTGCGCGCTGCGCTGGGAAAACGTAAATCCATGACCCGGAACATCGTGGTATGGATGGCGCCGGCGTTGAGTGGTTACCTCGCCAACCTGGAAGGCTCCATCTCCAACCGCATGTATGCCAAAGAAGCCGAGGTGCCCGCAGATACGGCCAAATGGCAAATGATCCTGGTGCTGGAAAAGGAACCGGTGACAGCACAGGACACCTGGTCTGTAGAACAAACGCGCAGCATCCGGACGCAGGCGTTCACTAACGTGGCCGGCATGATCAAAGGCGCTGCCAAACCGGATGAATATGTGATCTATTCCGGTCACTACGATCATCTGGGCATTTTACCCGCTGAAGCCGGTGACAGCATTGCCAATGGCGCAGATGACGATGCTTCCGGTACGACCGCAGTCATTATGCTGGCAAATTATTTCAAGAAGAAACGCCCTGCGCGTTCCCTGATTTTTGTGGCCTTCACCGCAGAAGAGATGGGTGGTTACGGTTCCTCTTATTTCTCCGGACAAATGGACCCTGCCAAAGTAGTGGCGATGTTCAACATCGAAATGATCGGTAAGGAATCCAAATTTGGTAAGAACAGTGCGTTCATCACGGGCTTTGAAAAATCTGACTTCGGTACTATCCTGCAAAAAAACCTGGAGAGGTCTGCCTTCCGTTTTTACCCCGATCCCTATCCTGAACAAAACCTGTTTTATCGGTCCGATAACGCCAACCTGGCCAAGGTAGGCGTTCCGGCACATACGATCTCTACCACACAAATTGATAAAGACAAATTTTATCATACGGTAAAAGATGAAGTGTCTACACTGGATGTGAAGAATATTACAGACATCATTAAAGCGATTGCCGTTAGTTCCGGTACCATCGTGAATGGAACGTCAACGCCTACACGTATAACACCTGTTTCCCAATAGGGGCGGTCATCATATATTCATCCGGTTGAGTGAGCTCAACCGGATTTTTTATTTTTAATTAATACAGTATCAGTTCTTTTTTCGAATTTCTTGTTTATTTTTATGGCCAATATTTCCCCGAGTAGTCATTTAAAACCATATCAATATGAAAACCGGAATCCTACAATTCTGCGGTGCGCTTGGCATCGCAACCATGATGCTCGCATCGTGTTCAAAAGATATGTCGGGACCTGATCAGCAAACCCCCGCTGATGTGAAGGACTCAACAGCTATCAACTACGAAATCGCTGCGGTAAATCCAACGTACACTTTATCACCCGATGCTGCGGGCCGTCTGTCTGCCATTACCGGCAATGCCGCTATGGCTAAGAGCTCCGGTGGTTTTGACATTACATGGGATACCGCCACTGCCCGCTTACGGGAAATCCGCTTTGATGCCAAACGCGGTAAAGATCAACTGGAATTCAGATTAAGAACAGACCGGCAGATCGATCTGAAACAGATCCCTGCGCAGCTGGGCGCCATCAAAATTCCGCTGGGCACCTATCAGCAGGTGAAAGTGTATGCCAGAGTAGAAGGAGATAAAAAAGATCCTGCGGTAAGATTGATAGGATTCCTGACCTGGGATGGTAAAAAGATCCCGATGGAAATCCTGCTGTCTGGTGTGATCGAATTGCAGGCACACGGCAAAGATGTAGTCGTTACCGACAAAAAAATCGACTGGAAAGGCTCTCTCAAGATCTCTATGGACCTGATCCTGACCAAGCTGCAGGTGGGTGACTTTACCGGTTCCTTTGCCAACGGCAAACTTAAAATCAGTGTAGACATCAATGGAAACCTGCATAATAAGGTAGTTGACGCGCTGGAAAACAGCATGAGCGTTGAACACACCCACGATTGAGTCTCGCAAAGACGCTAAGTGAGCAAAGAGCGCAAAGTTTATATAAGCGCAAAGAAAAAGGAACGAAGATTACAACTAATCTTCGTTCCTTGCTTAACTATTTTGCTTGCTTATCCTCTAATTCTTTGTACGCTTATTTTCTTTGTTTCTTTGCTCACTTTGCATTCTCTGCGAGCACCACCCGTGCCAATACGGCGAAGTGATCGGAAGCAAAGCGGCCGCCCCATGTCTGCGATATGGAAGCATGCTGCAATACTTTAAATTTCCCTTTCAGAAAAATATAGTCGATCGGCTGATCATCCACTTCAGCAGCATGCCACCCGTTGAACGTCCCGGTAGGGCCATAATGCGGCGTAGTGCTGATGCTTTTGCTATCGGTGAAATGCAGCGGGTCGCCGGTGTTCATCACCACCTGTATCGGTTCATCATCCGGCGTGGCATTGAAATCACCGGTGATAATGGCGGGTGTATTGCCGGCAATTTTATGCACCTGCTGCAATAGGAAACGGGCGCTTTCCCGGCGCGCCACTTTACCCATGTGATCAAAGTGGGTATTGAAATGATAGAATATTTTTCTGGTTTGTTTATCCCTGAACTGCCCCCATGTGACAATACGGGTGATGGCAGCGTCCCACCCTTTGCTGCCGGGAACGTCCGGTGTTTCTGATAACCAGAAAGTGGCTGATTTGAGTAACTGCAGCCGGCTGGTATCATAGAAAATAGCAGAGAACTCTCCCTTGTTTTTTCCGTCTTCACGGCCGCCGCCAATAGATTTGTACCCTGGCAGTAAGCGGCGCAGGTCTTCCATCTGATCGAACAGCGCTTCCTGTACTCCGAGCGTATTCGCCTGATGAAACAATACCTCTGATGCCACTTTCTCTTTCCGGTAGGGCCATGCATTCAGACTGTCGCTGTTGGTGTTCAGCCGGATGTTGAAGGTCATCACCTGCAGCGGCGTCTGTGCCATCGCTGCGCCCATGAGCAGGCACAATAAGCCTGTCAGCCATATGTTTCTCATATTGTATCTGTTTAGCCGGTAAAAATATCAATCGCGCTGCTTTATGTCAAGTCGCGAAGGATGGATGGCAGTTTTTAGTGCTGTAGACGGCTTAACCGTGGGTGTTCCGGTTGAGCTGCAGGATAAGGTCCGGATCGGGGCAGTTCTGCAGGTATTTATCGCGCTCACTGTAGCGGCACACCCCGGGATAGTCACCCCGGTAGTGCATCATGTCAATGATCACCTGGAAATGAAGATGCGGCGGCCAGCCGCCATTTTCTGAAGGGGTACCAAACCACGCGAACGGCTGCCCGGCGGCGATAGGCATTCTCTCATAAAGTCCCTGCAGGTTGGAGATACTCAGATGACCGTATAAAGTATGGAACGTATAGCCATCCAGCTGATGCTGGAGAATAATAGTAGCGCCATAATCCCCGAAATCGTCGTTGAAGCGGAAGCTGTGCACATGACCATTAAGTGGTGCCGACACCGGCGTTTCGGCAAGGCCCCATACATCGATACCCAGGTGCAGCCGGCGCGGTTCTTCGCCGGCATCAAAATGGGGACTGACAGCATAGATAGTGCGATGCTCGTTGTATCCGCCTATGCCCAGCCGGCATCCGCTGTCGGCGAGGGTATGGGTGATATAGGAACAAAACCGGTCTATATTATTCAGGATTGGCTTGGTAAGCGTTGTATTGTTGGCAGTAAAATCCATGACCAGCAGCTGTTCGTCGGGATGAAGCAGCGTGATCACCGGTTGGAAGGTGGATTGGTGTTGTTTGAGTACCTCCTGTAACATATTTTGTCAGCTTAAACTGTACATCTAAATATAAATATTAATTTGTGTATAAAATAATCAGTTACCCCGTGGTGTATCCTGTCTATGTGTCTGTTGGTTCTCTTCATCTTCCGTTGCACGCGATAACGGAGACGTTGGGTATGTTTATCGGTTTCCGTTATTTCCTTTTTCTGCGCCGGCGCCAGGGCGACCGGGTAGACAGTAACAATCGTATCTGGTCTATTATCGGGGCTACCTTCGGCGCTTTGCTGGGCAGCCGCTTGCTGGGAGCGCTGGAAAACCCTCCCGGACTGTTGCATGCCGACAACCCCCTGTTATACATCTACCAGAATAAAACTATTGTGGGGGGCCTGCTGGGCGGCCTGATAGGGGTGGAAACCGTCAAAAAAGCAGTAGGAGAGCGGCAGTCAACCGGCGATCTGTTTACCTACCCGCTCATACTGGCGATGATGATAGGCCGTATCGGCTGTTTCAGCATGGGCGTGTACGAAGAAACCTACGGGGTGTCTACTACGCTGCCCTGGGGGATGAACCTGGGAGATGGCCTGCTGCGGCACCCTGTGTCGCTATATGAAATTGTTTTCCTGTTGCTGCTATGGCAGTTGCTGCGCATGATAAGCCGGCGTTATGCGCTGGTCAGCGGCGCCCGTTTTCAACTATTCATGATCGGGTACCTGTTGTTCCGCTTTACGCTGGATTTTATCAAACCCGGTTACCGGTTCGGTTTTGGTCTTGGCTCTATACAACTGGCCTGTCTGGCCGGACTGATATATTATGCACCTGTTATTATTTCCCCATCACGATTAATTGAGAAACAATATGCCTGAGAAAAATTACACGTATTACGACTTTACGGTCAGTATCTGTAGCACCTGTCTGCGGCGTGTAGACGCGAAAGTGATCTTTGAGGACGACAAAGTATTTATGGTGAAAACCTGTCCTACCCACGGCAGGGAGAAAGTGCTCATCGCCACGGACATCGACTATTATAAAAATACCCGCAATTATAACAAACCATCGGAAGCGCCACTGAAAACCAATACGCGCACACATTACGGCTGCCCGTATGATTGTGGCCTTTGTCAGGACCATGAACAGCACTCCTGTCTTTCGGTGATTGAAGTAACGGACCGGTGTAATCTTACCTGCCCTACCTGCTACGCAATGTCTTCGCCGCATTACGGCCGTCATCGTACACTGGAAGAGATAGAGCAGATGCTGGATATCATTGTTGCCAATGAAGGACAGCCCGACGTAGTGCAGCTCAGCGGTGGCGAACCAACGATACATCCGCAGTTCTTCGAGATACTGGACATCGCCAAAAAGAAGCCTATCCGTCACCTGATGATCAACACCAACGGTGTCCGCATTGCGAAGGACAAGGAGTTTACCGCCCGGCTGGCGACCTACATGCCCGATTTTGAAGTATACCTGCAGTTCGATTCTTTCCGGCCGGAATCGCTGGAACGTATGCGGGGAAAGGATCTTACGGACACCCGGAAACAGGCGCTGGAGAACCTGAACGAGGTAAACCTCAGCACAACGCTGGTGGTGACCTTACAGCGCGGCATCAATGAGGATGAGATCGGCAGTATCATTGAGTATGCGCTGCAACAACCCTGTGTCAGGGGCGTTACCTTCCAGCCGGTACAGGTGGCCGGCCGCACAGATGATTTTGATCCGGCCACTGACCGTATAACGTTAACGGAAGTACGTCAGCGCATACTGGAACAGTCACCCATCTTCAATGCTCATGATATCATCCCGGTGCCTTGTAACCCGGATGCGCTGGCCATGGCGTATGTGCTGAAGATTGACGGCAAAGTGTTTCCACTCACACGTTTCGTAGACCCGGCGGTGCTGCTGAACAACAGTAAAAACACCATAGTATATGAACAGGATGAAAAGCTGCACCAGCATGTATTAAAAATATTCAGCACCGGTATTTCCACAGATGCGGCGGTTTGTGATATGCAATCGCTGTTATGTTGCCTGCCACAGATACAGGCGCCGGGGCTGGATTACAATAACCTTTTCCGGATCGTGATCATGCGGTTTATTGATGCCTATGACTTCGATGTGCGCGCTATCAAAAAATCCTGCGTACATATTGTACATAAAGACGGCAGGATCATTCCGTTTGAAACGATGAACCTGTTTTACCGGGATGATAAAGAGGAATATCTCAAGACACTGCAGGAAGAAAGAGCATCTGTTCAGCTATAAACATCGTATATGAAACCTTTTGTTAGTAAACTTTTGTGGTTGCTGGGGGTGCCGCTGGTACTGGGATTGGCAATGCTGGCGGGTGGTGAAGAGGGAATTATGAGCGCTGGTTTGATGTTAATGTTCCTTATGCCGGCCTACCTGGTGATCGGGTGTCTGCTGGCGATTTTCTCCAGGGAATATGCAGAAACAGGCAAAGCGTTGGTACTGGCTTCCGGCGTGATGCTGGTGGTGGGCTTGTCCACCTGTGGTATCATTCTCGCCTCGATGTAGGGGTAGCCGTTTAAAATCATGCTTATGCGCAACTTCAGGTGGATGACGGCTTATCTTACAGCAGTCCCGCTGCTGATTTTTTTTATTGCACTGGCTGCCGGCAAGGGTGATAACCTGGATACGGCGGGCATCCTGCTGGGAATGCTGGTCGTGGCCTATGGTATCGTAGGCGTTATGCTGCTGATAGCGGAGGACAGGGAGGAGGGGCTGGCGTTGTTGCTGTCCGGGTTTCTGATCATGCTGGCGGCGTTTATTACCGGGTGGATCATCTTGATTTAGGGATTTTTTGATGTACGATTTTTTGATTTCAGTCAGATAAAAACGAAGACCAAAGCAGACAAATAAAGTCGCTCTGGTCTTCGCTTTTTTATTCACAACATCAAAAAATCGTACATCAAAAAATCTCTAAATAACAACGTTGATCATTCTGCCTTTTACGATGATCACTTTTTTCGGTTGTTTGCCTTCAAGCCATTTTTGTACCACTTCGCTGGCCAGCACTTCTTTTTCGAGGGCGCTGTTGTCTGCATCCAGCGGCAGCCCCATTTCGGTGCGGGTTTTACCGTTTACCGCGATAGGGTAATTGAAGGTGCTTTCTTTGGTAAAGCTTTCGTCATATACCGGGTAAGCGGCGTCCAGGATGCTGGTGGTATTGCCTAGCAGGTGCCACAGCTCTTCTGCAAAGTGCGGCGCATAAGGCGTAAGCAATATCAGCACCGGCTCCAGTACGGCACGTTTGTGGCATTTCAGGGTAGCCAGCTCGTTTACACAAATCATAAACTGGCTTACCGCGGTGTTATAGGAGAAGCTGCTGGTGTCGCCGTCAATTTTATTAATGGTTTTGTGCAATATTTTCAGCTCTTCCGGCGTAGGGGCATCGTTGTTAACAATGAGGCCTTTGTTTTCGTCGGCAAAGAGACGCCACAGCTTCTTGAGGAAACGGTGTACACCTTCAATGCCTTTGGTGTCCCATGGTTTGGACTGTTCTACCGGTCCGAGGAACATTTCATACATACGGAAGGTATCAGCGCCGAATTTGTTCACTAATTCATTCGGGTTGACGGTATTGAACTTGCTTTTGCTCATTTTTTCGACCTCGGTACCGCAGTTGTATTGGCCGTCTTCGAGAATGAAAGTAGCATTGGCATAGTCTGGTTTCCACTTCTTAAAAGCTTCCGTATCTAATACAATTCCGTCTACAATATTTACGTCAACATGCAGTTTATCTGTCTGATATTGATCTTTCAGTCCGGCTGACACAAATTGTTGTGTGCCATGTATACGATAGACGAATCTGGATGAACCTTGAATCATACCCTGATTGATCAGCGATTTGAAAGGTTCATCGAATCCTATGTGGCCCAGGTCATAGAGGGCTTTGGTCCACATGCGGGAGTAAAGCAGGTGGCCTACGGCGTGTTCGGTACCGCCTACATATACATCCACCTGGTTCCAGTAGTCCGTGGCTTTACGGTCGGCAAAGGTGGTGCTGTTGTGCGGGTCCATATAACGCAGGAAGTACCAGCTGCTGCCGGCGTAGCCGGGCATGGTGTTGGTTTCGCGTTTTACGCCGGGCGCTACGTTTACCCAGTCGGTGATATTGGCCAGCGGGCCTTCACCTTCGTCGCCTGGTTTGTATTGGTCCACATGCGGCAGTTCCAGCGGGAGGTCTTTTTCCTCCAGCGGGTAGGCCACGCCGTCTTTAAACACGATCGGGAAGGGTTCGCCCCAGTAGCGCTGGCGGCTGAAGCCGGCGTCGCGCATTTTGAAGTTGACCTGGCGTTTGCCGATCTTCATTTCTTCCATTTTGTTGATCACTGCGTCCATGGCCGGTTTCATGTCCATACCATCGAGGAAGCCGCTGTTTTGCAGGGTGGCGTCTTTGGTCGGATTGGCTTCTTCGCCGTTGAACGCATCCCCGATGATATTGGTGATGGGGATGTTAAAGTGGCGGGCGAAGCTAAAGTCGCGCTGATCGCCGCAGGGCACGGCCATCACGGCGCCGGTGCCATAACCTGCCAGCACATATTCCGCGGTCCATACCGGTATTTCGCGGCCGTTGAAAGGGTTGATGGCGTATGCGCCGGTAAAGCAGCCGGTGATTTGTTTCACGTCTGCCATACGTTCCCTTTCGGAGCGGCTTTGTACGTATTCGAGGTATTTTTCGATCTCCGCTTTCTGCGCTGTGGTGGTGATTTGTTGTACCAGCTCGTGTTCCGGTGCGATTACGATGAAGTCTACCCCGAAGATGGTGTCGGGGCGGGTGGTATACACTTCGATGCGGTGACCGGTATCTTTGACGGAGAAGGCGAGTTCGGCGCCCTGGCTTTTACCGATCCAGTTGCGCTGCATTTCCTTCATGGCATCGCTGAAGTTGACCGTTTCGAGGCCTGTCAGCAGGCGGTCGGCGTATTCAGTGATGCGCAGGAACCACTGGCGCATTTTCTTTTTCACGACGGGGAAGCCGCCGCGTTCGCTCACACCGTTGATCACCTCGTCGTTGGCCAGTACGGTGCCCAGGGCGGCGCACCAGTTCACTTCGGCGTAGTCGAGAAAGGCGAGGCGGTACTGCATGAGTACTTCGCGTTGTTCTTTTTCGGAGTAGCTTTTCCATTCGGCAGCCGTGAAAGTCCGCTGGCGGTCGCCGGGACAGGCGTGGCGGCTGTTGCCTTCCTGCTCGAAGATGGCTGTCAGGGTGCTGATGGGTTCTGCTTTTGCGTTGAGGCGGTTGTACCAGCTTTCAAACAGCTGCAGGAAAATCCACTGTGTCCATTTATAGTAAGACGGGTCGCTGGTGTTTACCTCGCGTTCCCAGTCATAACAAAAACCGATATTGTCCAGCTGTTCCCGGAACGCCTTGATGTTCTGGGCGGTGGTCACAGCGGGGTGCTGGCCGGTTTCCAGGGCGTATTGCTCCGCCGGCAGGCCGAAGGCGTCGTATCCCATCGGATGCAGTACGTTAAAGCCTTTTAGCCTTTTATAGCGGGAGTAGATGTCCGTTGCAATATAACCCAGCGGGTGGCCAACATGCAGGCCGGCCCCGGAAGGGTAGGGGAACATGTCCAGCACATAACATTTGGGCCTGGGACTGTCATTGCTTACTTTATAAGCGTGGGACTCCTTCCATTGCTGTTGCCATTTTTTTTCGATTGCCCTGAAATTGTATTCCATATCTCAATGTAGATGAACGGTAACTGTCCGGATATAAACAATACATCCGGTCTTTACCGCGTTATCAGTTATAAATTTATAAACCGGTTGATGCCATTTCGGCAAAATAATGTTAAAAATATTAATACAGCAATGACATCCCCCAACATCTTTATATATTGCCGTTTTCTTAACATATATTATAGCCAGTGACACGTTGGACTGGCAAAATTAAACACATAACTACTAATTTTTATTATTTTCGCCGATAAACTGCAAGATTAATGGCGCAATCCGGGAAATCATCAGCAAAAAAGTCTAAACCGTCCTATATCTACTCCATTATCGGGGTAGCGCTGGTATTGTTTTCATTGGGAACCCTGGGACTGGTGGTCATCCATGCCAGCAAACTCAGCAAGTATTTCAAGGAAAACATTGAAATTCAGGTGATTCTGAGAGATAATGTGAAAGAGAACCAGGCGACGGCCCTGCGCGACTCCATTGCACACAAACCGTATATCAAATCCATTGAATACGTATCGAAAGATGTGGCGGCAGAGCGCTTTAAGAAAGACTTTGGCGAGGATTTTATCCAGCTGCTGCAGTATAATCCATTGTACGCCAGCATCAATATCAAGGCCAACGCCAACTACGTGAACACCGACAGCCTGAAGGTCATCGAAAACAATCTCACCCAGCAGAACATCGTACGGGAGATCTCCTATCAGCGCAGCCTGGTGCAGAAACTGAATGAAAACGTCAATAAAATAGGGATGGTGATCCTCATTATCAGCTGCCTGCTGGCGCTGGTGGTCATCTTCCTGATCGATAATACCATCCGCCTGGCGATGTTCAGCAACCGTTTCCTGATCAAAACCATGCAGATGGTGGGTGCTACCCGCTGGTTTATCGCCAAACCGTTCGATCTCCGCAGTATTGCCAATGGCGCTATCAGTGCGCTCATTGCTATCGCCGGACTGCTGGGCATCCTGTCCTTTGCAGATAAAGCGCTGCCGGAGCTGAACGGATTACGCGACAACCTGATGATAGCCCTGCTTTTCCTCGGTATGATCGTCGTAGGAATCGCTATCTCCCTGTTCAGTACCCACCGCTCCGTGATGAAATACCTGCGGCTGAAACTGGACGATCTTTATTAATGCAACATCATCTTAACCAATAAACACTATGGCTAAAGAAACGCTCAGATCAACTGTGACAAAAGATACCCAGGTGACCGACAGCCGGCCTATCTTTCCTAAAGAGAACTACAAAATCATGCTGGCGGGTATTGTGGTCATCGTTATCGGCTTCCTCCTCATGATGGGTGGCAACAGCAACGACCCTAATGCATTCAAGCCGGAAGAAGTATACAGCTTCCGTCGCATTACACTGGCGCCTATTGTCATTGTGCTGGGGCTGCTGATAGAAGTGTATGCTATCATGGCCCGTCCCAAAACGAAAGAGTAATTTTGAGCCAACGATCATATGATGACAGCGATGATGCCCTCATCGCTTTTTTTATCACATTTTAACCATACTTGTTTTAATGAACTTCTTCCATGCCATCATTATTGCCATTGTGGAAGGGCTGACGGAATTCCTGCCCATTTCCTCCACAGGGCATATGATCATTGCCAGCTCCCTGTTGGGGATTAAAGACGATGAATTTACCAAACTCTTTGAAGTGGTGATACAACTGGGCGCCATCCTGGCTGTTGTGGTATTGTACTGGCGAAAATTTCTTGTTTTCGATAAAAACAGGTTCAATTTCTACCTCAAACTGGTGGTAGCGGTGATCCCTGCGCTTATTGCCGGTTATCTCTTCAGCGATAAGATAGACCAGCTGCTGGAAAGCCCGCTCACTGTAGGTATCTCCCTGCTGTTGGGAGGTGTGGTGCTGCTGTTTGTGGATAACTGGTTCCAGAAGCCCACGATCGACACAGACGAAAAAATGAGTATGTTCACCGCCCTGCGGATTGGTTTCTTTCAGTGCCTGGCGCTGATACCGGGCGTTAGCCGCAGCGCCGCCACTATTATCGGCGGTATGCAGCAGAAGCTCACCCGCAGCCAGGCGGCGGAATTTTCCTTTTTCCTGGCGGTACCGACCATGGCTGCCGCCACCGGTTATAAACTGCTGAAAGGCAGAGAACTGCTGATGGCGCATCCGGAAAACCTGAAACTATTGCTGGTAGGTAATATCGTGGCTTTCATCGTGGCGATGGCCGCTATTAAATTTTTCATCGGCGCCCTGAAAAAATACGGGTTTAAGATGTGGGGCTACTACCGCATCATCGTTGGCGTTATTATCATTGCCGCCATCCTGATGGGAAAACAACTATGATTTCATTCCTGGCCCCGGGGCCAGGACAGCGTAATAAAACGAAGCGCCGGTGACTGATGTCATCGGCGCTTCGTTTTATTAACATCTTCGCTTATCAGCGAAATCCGTAAAAATCATGATCGTCACAGTTACCCTTTGACTGCCAGCAGCAGCTCCAGGTCTGTGTATTTGAGTTTGAATTTTTCGCTGAGGTGGTAGTTGGTCAGTGCTCCTTTGTACAGGTAGATCCCGTTTCTTACGCCGCGTTTGATCCATACCAGGTTTTCGAAACCGCCGTCGTCGGCAGCTTCCACCAGCAGCGGCATCAGGACGTTGCTGATCGCTTCGGAGGCGGTGCGGGCGAAGCCGGAGGGTATATTGGGAACACAGTAGTGTACCACGTCATATTTTTTGAAAACCGGGTTTTCGTGGCTGGTGATTTCTGATGTTTCGAAACAGCCGCCGCGGTCGATGCTTACATCCACGATCACGGAACCCGCTTTCATATTGCTGACCATCGCCTCGCTGACTACAATCGGTGTGCGGCCGCTCTGGGACGAGAGGGCGCCCACAGCCACGTCGGCATTGCACAGTTGTTCCGCCAGCACTTTGGGCTGTATCACGGAGGTGAATACGCGCACGCCTATATTGTTCTGGAGCCTTTTCAGCTTGTAAATATTGTTGTCGAACACTTTTACCGAGGCGCCCAGCGCCATAGCGGTACGCGCCGCAAATTCCCCTACAATGCCGGCGCCGATGATCACCACTTTGGTAGGAGGGATACCGGTAATGCCGCCCAGCAGGATACCTTTGCCTTTATTGCCGTTGCTGAGGTATTGTCCGGCTATGAGCATGACGGCTCCGCCGGCAATTTCACTCATCGCCCTTACAATGGGATAGGTGCCTGCATCATCTTTCAGATTTTCGAAAGACAACAGGGTGATGCGTTTGTCCATCATCTTCTGTACCTGCGGCGCTTTCAGCGCAGCCAGGTGGATGGGGGAGATAACGATCTGGTGGGGATGTAAGAGTTCTATTTCCTCATCGTTCAGCGGTGCCGATTTAACGATGATCTCTGCCTTGAAAACTTCCCTTTTATCGTAGACGATTTCTGCGCCGGCCTCTGAATAGTCGGTGTCATAATAATGCGAACCGTCGCCGGCTTTGTGTTCCACCACGATATGATGTCCGTGTGCAGCCAGGATGCTAACCGCGTCGGGCGTCAGGGCAATCCGGTTTTCCTGGAAGGAATTTTCTTTGGGTATACCGATAAATAAACGGGAATTTTTTTGTGGGATATCCAGCGTTTCTTCCAGAGGTGAATAAGTAAAGCCAGCACTCACTACAGGTTTTTGCCTTTGCTCCATAAATCGGTCAATATTGTTTTTCTGTATTTGTAAAGATACACTATTTGTCAGATGCGGAGATTTCGCGAAGCACCCTTTTTTGGTCAGGCAGCACCTCCAGTTGAAGGTGGATGGTATCGGGGGGGAGCAGGGGGGCTACCACGTCCGGCCATTCCACAAAACTGATGGCATCCTGGTAGAGCGTGTCCTCCACGCCGGCGCTGATAGCGTCGTTTTCGTCTTTCAGCCGGTAGAGGTCCAGGTGGAAGATCCGTTGTGGTTGTCCCTGTGCATCGAGGTAACCATATTCATTGATAATGGAAAAAGTGGGGCTGGCGGTGGCGTCGGCTACCCCTTTGGCCGCACATAAAGCTTTGATCATCGTGGTTTTACCGGCGCCCATGGGGCCGTTAAGCGTAAATACCTGTTTATCGCCAAAATAGTCCCAGAACGCACCGGCTACTTCCGGCAGCTGCTCCAGCGTAAATGTCCATTGCATAGGCAAATGTAGCGATTTATGGCTGTTTTTTCAGGTGGTAGCAATAGGTTAAATTTATACGCTGTTGCATTAATATTTTGACCATCTTACCCCGTCATGGGGTAATTTTACATTCGGAAAAAGGAATCACCATGACATCAGTTAGTTGTAAGGTGGAAGGCATGCACTGCACCAATTGTGCGCTCAGCGTATCCCGATACCTCGAGAAAAAAGGCATGGAAAATGTCAATGTCAGCTTTGCTACGGAAGAGGTGAGTTTTACCACTCCCGCCGGCGCCGATTCGGCGGAAGTGCTCAACGGCATCGCCGACCTCGGTTTCCGTGTGGTATTGCCTGATCAGGCGCCGGCCAAAGTACCGGTCTACCAGACCCTGACCTTTAAATTTTTCTTTTGTTTAATATTTACACTGCCGCTCCTGCTGCACATGTGGGTGGACTGGCACTGGCTGCATAACCCGTGGACGCAGTTCTGGCTTACACTGCCGGTATTTCTAACCGGACTGTGGCATTTCGGCAAAAGCGCCCTTCGCTCTGTCATGAACCGCATGGCCAATATGGACGTGCTGGTTACCCTCGGGGCTTCGGCGGCATTCTTTTACAGCGTCATCGGCGCATTGATCAACGGTAACCCGGACTACCTGTTCTTCGAAACCACCGCGGCGATCATCACCCTCGTTTTCCTGGGCAACCTGCTGGAAGAAAAATCCGTCAGACAAACTACCACCGCCATCGCGGAACTGGCCCGCATGCAGGTCACCACGGCACGACTGATCAATACAGACCACGGGCACGAACATATCCACGAGGTAGACAACAGGACGCTCCGTCCCGGCGACTGCGTGTTGGTCAACACCGGCGATAAAATACCGATGGACGGCACCATCTATTGGGGTAGCGGACATATCAACGAATCCATGATCACCGGCGAAAGCGACCCTGTCAGCAAAAAAGAAAAAGACAAAGTGATCGGCGGCACCCTCCTGGAAGAAGGCAGCATCAAAATATACATCACCGCTACCGGTAAAGACACCGTACTGTCTTATATCATTGAACTGGTAAAACAAGCCCAGAGCGACAAGCCGCCTATGCAGCGGCTGGCCGACCGCATCAGCGCCATTTTTGTGCCGCTGGTGCTGAGCATCGCCATCGTTACTTTCCTGGGGTGGTATTTTATCGGTCACACTACTTTCGGCACTGCTATGATGCGCAGCATTGCCGTACTGGTGATCGCCTGTCCCTGCGCCATGGGGCTCGCCACCCCGGCCGCTGTCATGGTGGGGCTGGGACGCGCTGCGCGCAACGGCATCCTGATCAAAGGGGGGCATACCCTCGAGTTGTTTAAAGATATCAAACGGGTAGTATTCGATAAAACAGGTACGCTCACAACGGGGAAACTCAGTCTTCGACACTATCATACTACGATGGAGGACACCAGCTTCCGGCAGATCGTTTACAGCCTGGAAAAATATTCCTCCCATCCTATTGCCCGCTCTGTGGCGGCGATGTGGAAATCGGCCGGAGAAGTGCCGCTGCAGCAGGTCCGCGAGCACAGGGGACTGGGCATGCGCGCCAAAGATAAAGAAGGCAACGAATGGCAGCTGGGATCTTTCCGTATGGCCACAGGCCTGACGGATGATGACAGTCATAATCTCTACCTGATACGCAACGGCGCTTTGATGGGATGGCTCGATTTCGCAGATGAAATACGGCCCGAAGCGGCTACGGTGATCCGGCAGCTGAAGGCCTCCGGTATACAGCCGGTGCTGCTCAGCGGCGATACCGCCCGCAAATGCGGGGAGCTGGCCGCTGCGCTGGGGATCACCGAAGTGTACGCAGAACAGTCACCACAACAGAAACTGGAACAGATCGATCGTTTTATGCAACAGTCACCAACCGCCATGGTGGGCGACGGCATCAACGATGCGCCCGCACTCTCCAGGGCTACCATCGGTATTTCGCTCAGCGATGCTACGCAGGTAGCCATGCAGAGCGCCAACGTGGTGCTGTTAAACAATCATCTCGGCAGTCTGCCGCTGGCGCTGGGACTGGGAAAACACACCTACCTGACCATCAAACAAAATCTTTTCTGGGCATTTATATACAACGTGGTAGCCATACCAGTGGCTGCGCTCGGACTGCTGAACCCTATTGTGGGCGCAGGGGTGATGGGCCTTTCCGATGTGGTGCTGGCCATCAATTCGGTACGGCTTCGGTATAAACGGGTGGTAAGTGCGGCGTAAATAGTAAATTGCAAACGCACTATTCAGCGAAAGATTTGAGTACACCCAAAGCCATACTACAGCAATACTGGGGTTACAGCCAGTTCCGTACATTACAGGAAGATATTATTAACAGTATCCTGGCTGGCCAGGATACGCTGGCGCTACTGCCTACCGGCGGCGGTAAGTCCATCTGCTTCCAGGTGCCAGCTATGATGAAACCCGGGCTGTGCCTGGTGATCACGCCGCTGATCGCTCTGATGAAAGATCAGGTGGCCAACCTCAAAAAGAAAGGTATCTCTGCTTATTCTATCTATTCAGGCATGTTGTACAAAGACGTGGAACGTGTACTGGAAGCGGCCCGCAGAGGAGGATGTAAATTTTTGTACGTATCGCCCGAACGTCTGCAAAGCAAACTGTTTCAAACCTATTGCGATGGCCTGCCGGTAAACCTGATCGCGGTAGATGAAGCACACTGTATTTCCCAGTGGGGATACGATTTCCGTCCTGCCTATCTGAAGATAGCGGATATCCGCAGTTTTTTCCCGGATGCGCCGGTACTGGCGCTCACAGCTTCCGCCACGCCCAGGGTGCAGACAGACATCTGCGATAAGCTGCTGATGAAAGACGCGAAAGTGTTTACCAAAAGCTTTACCCGCGCTAACCTCTCCTACAGTGTGCTGGAAGAAGCCACTAAAATCGATAAAGTAAAACATATACTGGACCGCGTGCCCGGCTGTGGCATCGTGTATTGCCGCAACCGTAAACGCACCAAAGAAATAGCCGACCTGCTGCAGCTGCAGGGTATCCCCGCCAGCTACTATCATGCAGGACTGCCACAGGCCGAGAGAGCCGCCCGGCAGGAAGCCTGGATCAACAATGAAACCCGGGTGATGGTCTGCACCAACGCTTTCGGTATGGGCATTGATAAGCCGGATGTGCGCATCGTGGTACACTACGATACGCCTGATGGCCTGGAGGCCTATTACCAGGAAGCGGGACGCGCCGGCAGAGATGAACAAAAGGCATATGCCGTGTTGCTCTACAACGAAGAGGAACTGGCTGAAATGCAGGAACGTATTGCGTTGCAGTTTCCCACGCTGGAACAGGTGCGGGAAGTGTACCAATGTATCGTTAACTATTTACAGGTGCCTGTGGGCAGCGCGGAAGGTATGTATTTTGATTTTGATATCAATGACTTTGCCCGTACTTTCCAGTTGAACCTCACGATGGTATACAGCGCTGTAAAGCTGCTGGAACAGGAAGAAGTACTGCAGCTGAGCGAAAGCGTGTTCCTGCCGTCACGTGCGGAGTTTGTGACCAATAAGGAATCGCTGTATGCTTTCGAAAGCGCGTATCCTGCGCTGGAAGAGATCACGAAGGTGTTGCTGCGTACCTACGAAGGTATTTTTGACCACCCCGTACCCATATACGAACGGCAGATAGGCCGGATCATGTACATGGAGGATGATGACATCGCCGCCTTGTTGCAGCAGCTGCATCAATACGGCATTATCCATTATCAGGCCCGCCGTGATGAGCCACAGCTCTGTTTTTTGCAGGAACGTGTTTCGGCCGCCAACCTGCGTATTAATATGGCGCGGGTAGAGGTACGGAAAAAAGTATATGCCGACCGGCTGGCGGCGATGTTTGCGTATGCCCGTCACAGTGATACCTGCCGTACCCAGCAGCTGGTGGCCTATTTTGGAGAAAAAGACGCAGCCCCCTGCGGCGTCTGTGACGTATGCCTGAAGAAAAAATCATCCCCGCCGGATGCCACGGCGTTTAAACGTATATCCGATAGCGTTGCCATTATACTGAAAGATAAACCCCTGCTGTTTGCAGAGCTGCATCAGCAAATGCCCGATGTGCGCCGGAGCGACCTGATGGCCGTGTTGCAGTTTATGAATGAGGAAGGGTTGCTGCGCCGCGATGAGGAAGGGAAACTTTGCATTTAGGGATGTAGTGATTTACGATTTTTTGATTTTGCGAATAAAAGAGCGAAGGCTAAAGCGATTTTAATTATCAGCTTTGGCCTTCGCTCTTATCATCCACGACATCAAAAAATTCGTAAATCAAAAAATCAAAAAATCAAAAAATCAAAAAATCTATAAATTAATCACCCGGCCTTCCTGGCTGCTCTGAAAGGCGGCTTCAATAATTCTGATCACATTTTCCGCATCTTTAGGATCTACAGGGTTGGGTGCATTGTTAGCGATGGCTTCATAAATGCCCTGATAGTAGTCCATATAGTTGCCATTGGTGCCGGGCAGGTATTGTTTCACCGTTTTACCGTCGATGGAGGTATGCAGCAGTCCCCATTCATGCGGCGCTTCAGCGCCCCAGTCCGGGCTATTGGGCAACAGGCCTCTCAGCAGTTGCGCTTCCTGTATATCGGATTTGGTTTTGATGAAAGAGCCGATGCGGCCGTGTATCTGGTAGGAGGGCAGCGCTTCCCTGATAAGGTAGCTGCATTTCAGGCGTACGCGAAGCGAGTCGTAGTAGAGTACCAGTTCAAAGTAATCGTCTACAACGGAGTCTTTGCGGATGATCCGGATGTCGGCCCATACGGCTTTTGGGAAACCGAACAGCTGCAGTCCCTGGTCTATCAGGTGGGAGCCGAGGTCATAGAGGCTGCCGGTACCCGGATTGGCCACTTCCTTATGTTTTTTGTAGCTCAGTTCTTCCTTAAAGCGGTCGTAGTGGATCTCTGCTTCGAGAACATCGCCGAGCAGGCCTTCGTTGAGCACTTTACGGACGATTTTAAAATCGCTGTCATAGCGGCGGTTATGATATACGCTGAGCAACAATTTTTTTTCTTTCGCCAGGGCGATGAGCGCTGCTGCTTCTGCGGTGGTAACGGTGAACGGCTTTTCTACGATCACATTCTTACCGGCTTCCAGTGCGGCTTTTACGTATTCAAAGTGGGTGTAGTTCGGCGTGTTTACTACGATCAGTTCCAGTTCTTTATCTGCCAGCATATCCGCTACGGACGTATATACTTTTACGTTAGGATACCGTTGTCTGGCCAGGTCCTTGCTGCGTTCCACGACGGCGGTGAATTCAAAGCCCGGGTTCACGTAAATAAACGGTGCATGGAAAACTTGTCCGGACATGCCAAAGGAGCAGATGCCCGTCTTAATCACTTTACTCATAATTATCGTTTGAATCGGCGTGTAAGCCGGTTAAGATTATCCGGATTAAAGTATAAAAAAACAGGCAGTTTTTTTACGGAAATCCTTTTTCCGGGTAATCCTGACCGGCTGTGCTACCTTAGAAAATAGACTTTTTCTTGCTTCTGCCGCCCAGGCCCAGCGCGCCCAGCAGGCTGCGGGTGATAACGTTGGCGGCTGTACGGCCTGCCTGCCGCATGGCGGAGCTGCCCATCACCTGTTCGAACAGGCTCTTTTCTTCTTTTTTCTTACCGGGACCGGAAGTGCCGGAAGAGTCGGCGGCAGCGGCTGTTTTTTCCGCCGCTTCTTCCAGTTTGGCGGTCAGTATTTCGTAGGCGCTCTCGCTGTCGATGGCTTCGGCGTATTTCTTCACCAGTTTGGAATTGCTGACCAGCGCGGCTATTTCCGCATCGGTGAGCACGTCCATACGGGAGTGCGGCGATACCAGCATGGTGGCGGCCAGTGGGGTGGGCACGCCTTTTTCGTTGAGGCAGGTGATCAGCGCTTCACCAATACCGATCTGGGTAAGCAGTTCATCGGTTTTATAGAAGTCGGACAGCGGGTAGTTCTCTGCTGTTTGTTTGATGGTTTTGCGGTCGTTGGCGGTAAAGGCGCGCAGAGCGTGCTGTACTTTGAGGCCCAGCTGTCCGAGCACGGAAGCCGGGATGTCCATGGGGTTTTGGGTACAGAAGAAAATGCCCACGCCTTTGGAGCGTATCAGTTTGATGATGGTGTCGATCTGTTTCAGCAGTGCGTCGCTGGCTTCGTTGAAGATGAGATGCGCCTCGTCGATGAACATTACCAGTTTGGGTTTTTCGAGGTCTCCTTCTTCCGGCAGCGTGGCATAAAGTTCCGCCAGCAGGCTGAGCATGAAGGTGGAGAAGAGTTTAGGGCGGTCCTGGATATCGGCTACCCGCAGGATAGACACTACGCCGCGGCCATCATCGCTGATGCGCATCAGGTCGTCCACTTCGAAAGATTTTTCCCCGAAGAAAAGATCGGCGCCCTGTTGTTCCAGCTCTATCACTTTACGCAGGATAGTGCCGGTAGAGGTGGTGGATATCTTACCGTAGTCTTTTTCCAGTTCTGCTTTGCCTTCGGCGCTGGCAAACTGTAATACTTTTTTAAAATCTTTCAGGTCCAGCAGGGGTAGTTTATTATCATCGCAGTATTTAAACAGCATGGCTACCAGGCCGGCCTGGGTATCGTTCAGCTCCAGTATTTTGGACAGCAGGACAGGGCCGAATTCGCTGGTGGTGGCGCGCAAACGCACACCTTTCTCATTACTGAGGGACAGCAGTTCGGTGGGGTAAGCGGCGGGGGACCAGGAGCCGCCGATTTTCTGGTACCGTTCCTGGATTTTGGGATTGTCGGTGCCGGCGGCGGCAATACCGCTAAGGTCGCCTTTGATGTCCATCAGTAAAACGGGCACGCTGGCGTCGCTAAGGCCTTCGGCAATCACCTGCAGGGTCTTGGTTTTACCTGTACCGGTGGCGCCGGCAATCAAACCATGCCTGTTCATGGTTTTCAGGGGTAGGGATACGTCTGCTCCGCTGATCACTTCACCATCCAGCATAGCACATCCTAATTTGAAATGCTCGCCTTTAAATGTATAGCCGTTCTTAATGGATTCCAGAAATGCTTCTTTATTGGCCATGGTGTAAAATGTTTTTTTATGAAGATAACAAAAACCGGTTGCAATCGCTGCCGTTGGATGGCAGTTTGCACGCCGGGAACGAAATATAATCTCCCGATAATATAAACAAAAAATCACCCCCGGTAGCCCGTTTATCTCTCCCAACGGGCAAAAAAAATCCCGCCCAGGCGGGCGGGAACTAAATATCTGAATATCAAAATCTCCCAATGATCACAGGTCTTCTTCCCTTTCCAGCATCAGGATGGCTCCCTGCGGCACAATGAAGTAGGTTTCGTCTTCATACATGATCTCCGTGGAGCCGCTCAGCAGGAAGATGGCCAGATCGCCTTCTTTGGCCTGTAACGGGATGTATTTCACTTTGTCTTCTTCCGGTTTCCAGGAGTCCTCGTCTTCCACAGGAACGGGAATTGCGTAGCCCGGACCGGTTTTGATCACATATCCTTTCTGTACCTTTTCTTTTGACTGCACACCGGGAGGCAGGTATAGTCCGCTTTTGGTACGGTCATGCGGCGTCGTTGGCTTAATCAGTACCCGATCGCCCACAACGATGAGTTTTTTGAGTTTGTTATCCGGTGTAATATGTATAGCCATGCTTCCTCCTGATCAAAAATAGTGCGGGCCTGCAGGCAATGACATACTGACAGTGCTTACAGGGTGTTGAGTGCAAATGTTTCCCCTGCGCGGATCCCTTTTTCGGTGTTTTGTAGTATGCAGCACTCGTTCACAGGATCATGCTCGAAGAACAGCACGTATTGTTTGTCCAACGCTTCCTGCAGGAATCTTTTCTTTTCCGTGAGGGTGGTAAGCGGGAACATATCGTATGCCATCACGTAGGGAATAGGCAGATGCCCTATAGACGGGAGGAGGTCGGCCATGTATACGATGGTTTTGTCTTTGTACCGGATCTGCGGCAGCATCATGGCATCGGTATGGCCGTTGGCAAACCGGATATTGATATGATTGGTGAAGGCTACACCTTCCTGGTGGGCGATGAATTTCAGCTGACCGCTTTCCTGGATCGGCAGAATGTTTTCCTTCAGGAAGGACGCTTTCTCCCGGTCGTTAGGTACGGTTGCCCACTTCCAGTGGTCTTCATTGCTCCAGTAGACAGCGTTTTTGAAGGCGGGGAGCAGCTTGTCGCCTTCGCGTACAATGCTGCCGCCGCAGTGGTCAAAATGCAGGTGCGTTAAAAACACGTCGGTGATATCATTGCGGTGAAACCCATGCGCTGCAAGGGATTTATCGAGGGTGGCATCGCCGTGCAGATAATAATGGCTGAAGAACTTAGCATCTTGTTTATCGCCGATGCCGTTGTCTATCAGTATCAGGCGGTTGCCATCTTCAATGAGGAGGCAACGCATTGCCCAGGAGCAGAGGTTGTTTTCATCTGCAGGATTCGTTTTGTTCCACAGCGTCTTGGGTACTACGCCAAACATGGCGCCGCCATCCAGTTTGAAAAAGCCTGTTTCGATGGTGTATAATTTCATATGTGCTTGTATTAGGTTGCAACAGCAACTACATGACTAAATCCTTTTCTTTTTCGGTGGCTGTCTGAGGGACCTGTCGTTGCTTCAGCAGCGCGGAAATGATCCACAGCAGACCGATCACGAAAAACACGACCAGCGCCAGTACGGAGTTGCGCATGTTTTCCGTATAATCATCAATATAGGCAAAAGAAAACATACCGATCACAATGGACAGTTTCTCGGTGACGTCGTAATAGCTGAAGAAGCTGGCGGTGTCTTTGGTTTCGGGCATCAGCTTGGCGTAGGTGGAACGGCTGAGCGATTGTATGCCGCCCATCACCAGGCCTACCGCTGTCGCCAGCAGATAGAAGTCGGTCGCGGTTTGCATTTTGTAGCCTGCTATGCAGATACCGATCCATACGATGACAACGCCAATCAATACACGAAGATTGCCGAAGATGCCGGAGAGGCGGGCCATGCCCCACGCGCCGGCAATCGCTACCACCTGTATGATCACCACGGTGCCAATCAGTTTGTCGGACGGGAGGTTCAGCACTTTGCTGCCGAAGATGGTAGCGGCCATCATCACGGTCTGTACGCCCATGCTGTAAAAGAAGAAACCGCGCAGAAAACGTTTCAGCACCGGCATGTTTTTCACCTGGGCATATACCTTGCGCAGTTCGTTGAATCCGTCGGTGAAAGCGCCGGCGTTGTGTTTGCCGGCAGGGGCTTTGGTCGCCGGCAGCCTGGCGAAAGTGATCTGGGCGAATCCCAGCCACCAAACGCCTACCAGCAGAAAAGTACTTCTGACAGCCTGCCCCTCGTCCAGCCCGAATGGCAGCGTCATGACGAGGGCGAAGCCTACCAGCTGCAGCAGTACGCTGCCGATATAGCCCATGCTGTAGCCGCGGGCGCTGATACGGTCGCGGTCTTCGGGGGCGGCTATTTCAGGCAGGTAGGAGTTGTAAAACACCAGTCCGCCACAATAACCCATGGTGGCCAGCATAAACGCCAGCACGCCCAGCCAGAGGGTACTTTTGGTAAAAAAGAAAAGGGCGGCGCAGGAGAGCGAGCCCAGGAAGGTGAAAAATTTCAGGAAGTTCTTTTTATTGCCCCGGGTGTCGGATATGGACGACAGGATAGGGGAAGCGATCGCTACCAACAGGAAGGCCGCTGCCATGGTATAATTATACAAGGCAGAGTTGACAAAACGCATCCCCAGGAAGGACACATGTTCGTCGGTGACGGCGAGAAAATAAATGGGAAAGAAGGTAGTAGTGATAACGAGATTGTACACGGAATTGGCCCAGTCGTACATGGCCCAGCCGTTAAGGACTTTTTTGCCGGCAGTAATCATTCGCGAAGACAGTTAGTTGGCAACGAAGATAACAAAATCGCGATATGACCGCACTATTGTTTGTAGTCGGTGATGCGGATGTGGTGTTTACACATGAAGTATTCCTGCTCATCGTTGGAGCTGACGATGATGAGGCGGTTATGGCCGTACTGATTGATCAGCCCCTGGTATAGCGCTACGCCGGCGGCGTCGAGGTTGGTACAGGGTTCATCCAGCAGCAATACGGGCACATCGCTAAGGATGGCCAGTGCCAGTTTGATCCGCTGTTTCATGCCGGAGGAGAAATTACGGAGCTGTTTTTCCGCCGCTTTTTCCAGTCCCACCATTTCCATGGCCATGGCGGGTGTAATGCCGGGCAGCAGGGATTTGAACTGGGTGTGGAAGGTGATGATTTCGGTGAGGGTAAATTCTTCTATGAGTTCGAGGTAGGGAGCTGCAATAGCACAGTACCGGAAAAACGCATCGGGGGCGATGGGTTTTTCCGGTGTGCTGTATTGGACGGTGCCTTCGTTGTGTTGAACGGCGCCACTGATCACCTGTAATAAAGTGGATTTTCCTGACCCGTTAGGCCCCAGAATCGCGTAGCGTTCTCCTTCCTGAAAGGTGAGGCTCACACCACGAAATATCCAGTCGTAGTTGAAACGTTTACCTGTTTGGTCAAGAGATATCGTCATTGGAATGGGAAGTGTAACCTCTCATAATACCGCGGCCGGACTCACGGATGAAGGACAGGATCTCGTCTCTTTCGTCTGTGGCGGGAAATTCAGCTTCGATGATGCTGATGGCCTTGGATAATTTATAGCCCTTCACAAAAATCACACGGTAAATATCCAGGATATGATTGATTTTTTCCAGGGAGAAACCTCTTCTTTTCAGGCCTACCGAGTTGATACCCACATAGGAGAGGGGTTCACGGGCGGCTTTAACGTAAGGAGGTACATCTTTTCTAACGAGGGAGCCGCCGGTAACGAAGGCGTGGTCGCCTACTTTACAGAACTGCTGGATAGCCACCATGCCGGCCAGTACCACATGGTCGCCCACGGTGATGTGCCCTGCGAGGGTGGTATTGTTGGAGAAGATGCAGTGGTTGCCCACTTCGCAGTCATGCGCAATGTGGCCGTAAGCCATGATCAGGCAGTTATCGCCGATCTTGGTCCTCCACTTGTCGCGTGTGCCGCGGTTGATGGTCACGAATTCACGGATAGTAGTGTTGTTCCCGATTTCCACAGTGGTTTCTTCACCCGCATATTTTAAGTCCTGAGGGATGGCAGAAATAACAGCGCCCGGGAAGATACGGCAGTTTTTACCGATGCGGGCTCCTTCCATGATGGTTACATTGGAGCCTATCCAGGTGCCGTCGCCGATTTCTACGTTTTTGTGGATGACGGTAAACGGATCAATTTTAACATTAGGCGCCACCTTGGCGTCCGGATGTATGTATGTAAGCGGGTGGATCATTGCTTTTATTTGCCTTCTCTGGTTTTTATAATTTGTGCTATCATGTCGGCTTCGGTAGCAACCTTATTGCCAATGAAGACCGTTCCCCGCATTTCCACGAGCCCTCTTCTGATGGGGCTCAGCAGTTCCATTTTCAGGATCATGGTGTCTCCCGGCACGACTTTCTGTTTGAATTTACAGTTGTCGATTTTCAGGAAGTAGGTGTCGTAATTCTCCGGGTCCGGTACGCGGTTCAGTGCCAGGATACCGCCTACCTGGGCCAGTGCTTCGAGCTGTAAAACGCCCGGCATGACCGGGTTGGCCGGGAAGTGCCCCTGGAAGAAATGTTCGTTGAAAGTAACATTTTTGATACCTACCACTCTCTCTTCACCCAGTTCGATGATTTTGTCTACCAGCAGCATCGGGTAGCGGTGTGGCAGCGTTCTTTCGATACGAGGGGTATCGAAGATCGGTGGCTGGTTGGGGTCGTATACCGGAACGTCTTTATTGTGTTTGTTCTTTTTAATATAGGCTTTGATCTTACGGGCAAACTCCACGTTGGAAGCGTGGCCCGGGCGGTTAGCGATGATATGCGCCTTGATGGGATAACCGATCAGGGCCAGGTCGCCCACTACGTCCAGCAGTTTGTGACGTGCCGGCTCGTTGGGGAAACGCAGCTCAATGTTGTTGAGGATACCTTCGCGCTGTACTGACATCGTTTCGCGGTTAAAGGCTTTGGCGAGGCGGGTCATGTCCTCCTCGTTTACGGCGCGGTCTACTACCACGATGGCGTTGTTGATATCACCGCCTTTGATCAGGTTGTTGTTCAGCAGGTACTCCAGCTCGTGCAGGAAGCAGAAAGTGCGGGAAGAGGCGATCTCGTTCCGGAAGTTTTCAATGCTTTTCATTTTCGCGTGCTGGGTGCCCAGTACGGGAGAGTTGAAGTCGATCAGGCAGGTGATGCTGTAGTCCAGTGCCGGCAAGGCTACCATCTCTACTTTTTTCTGCTCGTCGTAGTAGCTGATGTTGGTATCTATAGTATAATAGATCTTTTTGGCGTCCTGGTCCTGTATCCCTGTTTTCTCGATAGCTTCGATGAAGGGGAGGGAACTGCCGTCCATGATAGGAATCTCCGGACCGTCCAGCTCAATCAGCACGTTGTCAACACCGGTACCTACCAGGGCTGCCAGCAGGTGCTCTATCGTGCTCACACGGGCGCCGTTATGTTCCAGCGTGGTGCCGCGGGCGGTATCTACTACGTAGTCCACGTCCGCTTTTACAACGGGCTGGTTAGGCAGGTCTACACGTTGGAATTTGATGCCTGACCCCGGGGATGCCGGTTTCAGCGTCATGTTTACACTGGCTCCTGTATGCAAACCCACACCCGAAATGCTGATATCGCCTTTCAGGGTATGCTGGTTCTGCAACTGTTGATTTTCCATCATATTAACGAATGTATAACTGTTTGATCTTCAGATTAATTAAACCCCTGCTTTTTCTTGTAGCAGTTGTTTTACCATCTCCTCTAATTCTTTCACGCGTTTTTCAAGGTCCGGCAAATTTCTAAAAATTGCCTGACTTTTCAGCGAACTTTTATAATCGTAGGCGGGAGAGCCGGTGAGAGAGCTGTTGGGAACAGTGATGGACTTGGAAAGTCCGCTCTGGGCGTTGATCTTGGTGCCGTCAGCGATGTGGATATGCCCTACCATGCCTACCTGGCCGCCGATCACGCAGTTCTGACCGATTTTGGTGCTGCCGGAAACGCCGGTCTGCGCAGCGATCACGGTATTCAGCCCGATGTCCACGTTGTGGGCTACCTGGATCAGGTTGTCCAGCTTCACCCCCTGGCGGATGATGGTGGAACCCATCGTAGCCCGGTCAATGGTGGTATTGGCGCCGATCTCCACATCGTCATGGATCACCACATTGCCGATCTGCGGCACCTTTTTATAGGAGCCGTCCGGCTGCGGCGCAAAACCGAAACCGTCGCCGCCGATCACACAACCTGCATGCAGGATGGTGCGGCTGCCTACGATACAGTTGTCATATACTTTTACGCCGGGGTACAGCACCGCGTCGTCGTTTACTATGACGTTCTCGCCCAGGTATACCCCGGGATATATTTTTACGTTATTGCCCAGCACCACGTTTTCGCCCAGATAGGCGAACGCGCCCACAAATACGTTCTGCCCCATCTTTACAGACTGGGGAATGTGGGAAGGTTGCTGGATGCCGGATTTGTTGCCGGTCAGGTAACGGTATTTCTCCAATAACAGGGCAAAGCTGCTGTATGCATCTTTTACCCGGATCAGGGTGGAATGGATAGGATGTTCTATCACCAGGCTTTCATTCACGATCAAAATAGATGCTTTCGTCGTATATATGAACTCTTCATACTTAGGATTGGCAATAAAACTGAGCATGCCTTCGCCTGCCTCTTCGATTTTGGCGATGTTGCTCACCTTCACGTCCGGATTTCCCTCCAGCTTACCATCTAACATGGTCGCTAACTGTAATGCGCTAAACTGCATAAATAATATTTGTAATGTTTTCCAGGCCTACTCCGGAATGTATGAAATTATTCTTTAATGTTTTAAAGCTTGTAAAACGTTGTTAGCCTAGATTTTTGGATGACAAATGTAGAATTTTTTTACCGGTATCGCCAGTGTGTGACTAATCAATGCGTTGTCTATCGAGGAAATGTCCTTTACAGTTCCGTCTTTAAACAGGATGTTGATCTTTTCATCGTTTATGTTATAAGCCCTCAGCGAGGCCACATCCGTGAAAACAAAATAATCAAGGTCACTGCCTGTGATCTGCCATTTTTGTGCCACCTGTTGGCGAAGGAGGTCCACCGCACTGTTGTCGAACGGTTCGTTGGTCAATACTACTTTGAATAACTCCCTGTTAATAAGCCATTTACATAAAAGTGACAGTACTTTGTCCGGGTGCTCCGACCAGACTTTTATGGCTCCCATGATATCATAATCATCCAACATGCAAAACAATCGCAGACAATCAGGTTCCCTTTCAAAATTGTCTTTGCTGACCGTGTTATACAGGAAATAGGACAGCGCCGGTGAACAAAACAGCTGCTGACCGTCCTGTGCCAGGTTTTTTGCCCGCTGCAGGATCTTTACCAGCATATTTTCGGCACTCAGCACTGTTTTATGCAGGTATACCTGCCAGTACATGAGCCGCCGCGCCACAATAAACTTCTCAATGGAATAGATGCCCTTCTCTTCTACCATCAGCTCTCCCTGGTGCACGGTCAGCATCTTGAGGATACGATCGTAGCCGATAGTGCCTTCGGCCACACCGGTGAAAAAGCTGTCACGGTTCAGATAGTCCATCCTGTCTACGTCTAACTGGCTGGAAACCAGTTGATGCAGGAATTTTTTATGATAACGGCCGTTAAAAATATCAAGGGTAAGTGACAGTGCCCCGTCCATCTGGCGATTGAGGTCCTCGATCAGCCACTGTGAAATGGCTTCATGGGACACATCTTCGATGATGCCATTCTCCAGCGCATGGGAGTATGGCCCGTGGCCAACGTCATGCAGCAAAATGGCCATTTTGGCGGCCACTTCTTCTTCCGGCGAAATGTCCACGCCTTTGCTCTTCAGTTCCTGAAGGGCTATGCTCATCAGATGATAGGCGCCGAGACTGTGATGAAAACGAGTATGCATGGCCCCCGGGTATACCAAATGAGCGAGGGCCATCTGGTGTATCCGGCGTAAACGCTGGTAACAGGGGTGGGAAAGGAGGTTAAAAATCAACGGGTGATCTATGGTAATAAAGCCATACACCGGATCATTAACAATTTTTCGCTTGCGTTCGGTCATTGCATCAGATTATTCAATTTCAAATGCCTAAGCGCACCTGAAATCCATAGTGCCATTATGCAAAACTACACTATGAATTAATTATATGTATTTTTTTTACTTATAATGACGCTTTGAAGAGGGGAAACCCCTATTCACAGTAAAAACAATTGGTAGGTTACAGGTAGAAAATTGTAATACGCGAAGGTAATTAACTTTGAGGACCGACCCGCTATTTCCATCCCGGTTTTTGCCCGCATGACCCATTTTTAACATATAATTACGTGAAACGATGATCCGGGGAATGATTTTTGCCAAAAATTAGCGGTAATTTTCTGTTTTCCGCAACCATAAAACGAACTATGAGCCAGATCAACATACTATGGGTAGATGATGAGATAGAATCCCTCAAATCGCAGATTATTTTTCTGGAAAGTAAAGGCTACAACGTATCCGCCCTCACCAACGGCTACGACGCGCTGGAATTTCTGAAAGACCAGGTGGTGGACGTGGTGCTGCTCGACGAATCCATGCCCGGCCTCACCGGCCTGGAAACACTGGGGAAAATCAAAGAGATAGACCAGCAGATACCCGTAGTGATGATCACCAAAAACGAGGCGGAAAACGTGATGGACGATGCCATCGGCTCCCAGATCACGGACTACCTGATCAAACCGGTCAACCCTAACCAGGTACTGTTATCACTCAAAAAAATCATCGACAATAAAAGACTGGTGGCCGAAAAAACCACCACCGCCTACCAGCAGGAATTCCGGACCTTGTTTATGGCGCTCAATTCCAACCCGGACCATAATGAGTGGATGGACATCTACAAAAAACTGGTATACTGGGAAATGGAGATGACCAAAGCCAACAGCCCGGAAATGCTGGAAGTGTTTAATACGCAGAAAGCGGAAGCCAACACGGAATTCGCCAAATTCATCAGCCGCAACTACTCCAACTGGCTGCATCCGAAGGCCACAGAGGCCCCGGTGATGTCGCACACGCTCTTCTCCAAAAAGATCGTTCCTTTTATGGACCCTGACCTGCCGAACGTGTTCCTGCTGATAGATAACCTGCGGCTGGACCAGTTCAAGGCCATTCTCCCCATTTTCCAGGAATCTTTCAGAATGGTGGAAGAAGATACGTTCTACAGCATTCTGCCTACCAGCACCCAATACAGCCGCAACGCCATCTTCTCCGGACTGCTGCCGATAGACATCGAGCACAAGTTCCCCGAAGAATGGAAAAACGACGATGAAGAAGGCGGGAAAAACCTGTATGAAGAGAAGTTCTTCGCCTCCCAGCTGCAGCGGCTGAAAATGGACGGCCGGTTTTCCTACACCAAGGTGACCAATCATACCGATGCGCAGCATATGCTCAGCAACATCCACAACCTGCTGGATTATCCGCTGAGCATTATCGTATACAACTTTGTGGATATGCTCAGTCATGCCCGCACAGAAATGGAGGTGCTCAAAGAACTGGCGAGCGATGAAACATCCTATCGTTCCCTTACTGCCAGCTGGTTTGAACACAGTCCGCTGCACCAGGCGCTCAAACGTATCGGGGATAAAAAAATCAACCTCATCATCGCTACCGACCACGGCAGCGTACGGGTGAAGACGCCGGTCAAAGTGATCGGTGATAAACAGACCACTACCAACCTGCGCTATAAACACGGCCGAAACCTCAACTACGATCCTAAGGAAGTACTGGCTTTCCGCGATCCCAGAGATGCCGGCCTGCCCAAGCCCAATGTTAACTCCTCCTATATTTTTGCCCGTGGCGATGGTTACCTGTGCTATCCCAACAACTACAATTATTTTGTGAACTATTACCGCAATACCTTCCAGCATGGAGGTATTTCACTGGAAGAGATGATCGTTCCCGTGGTAAGAATGGTATCCAAGTAATTGTTTAAATTTGTAGCATGAACATTAAGATCACGCCTAATAACCTGACCAAGCTGGAGAAGATTTTTGAAGATGCCAAATACCTGTTGCGTTTTGAAAAAGGTTCTTTCACTTCCGGTTATTGTATCCTTGAAGACAAAAAGGTTGTGGTGATCAATAAATTCCTGAACCTGGAAGGACGTATTAACACGCTGCTGGATATTTTATCCACGCTGCCGCTGGATGAGGAATTGCTCACCGCAGAGTCGCACAAGCTCTACAAGCAGATCCTGAACAGTAAGCCCGTGCAGGATGCCGGTGAGGCAGCCGACGCCGGGGAACAGGCATCAGAAAACTAACGCTACGGATGAAAGTTACATTTCTTGGAACAGGCACATCACAGGGAGTACCGGTCATCGCTTGCGGTTGCGAAGTATGCACTTCTTCCAATCCCAAAGACAACCGCCTGAGGAGCAGTATCTTTATTTCTTCGCCGGCAGGCAATATCGTGGTAGACACCACGCCCGACTTCCGTTATCAGATGTTGCGGGCGAAGGTAAAACACCTCGAAGCCGTACTGATTACGCACTCACATAAAGATCATATCGCCGGGATGGACGATATCCGGGCGTTCAATTATTTCCAGCAAGGCGCTATCGATATCTATGCGACCGATTTTTCGCAAAACATCATCATGCGGGAATTTGCGTACGCCTTTGCGGACTTCAAATACCCCGGCATCCCGGAAATCAACCTGAAAACGATTGACGACGCGCCGTTTGAGATCAACGGACTCACGATCACGCCTATACAGGTGATGCACTATAAAATGCCGGTGATGGGCTTCCGGGTCCATGACTTCACCTATATCACCGACGCCAATTTCATCGCTCCGGAGGAAAAGGAAAAGATCCGCGGCTCCAAAGTGCTGGTGCTGAACGCGCTGCGGAGAGAAAAACACATCTCTCACTTTACGCTTGATGAAGCTATTGCGCTGGGCCGCGAGCTGGAAGTGCCCCAGGTGTATTTCACGCATATCAGTCACCAGATGGGCCTGCACGACGAGGTGATGAAAGAGCTGCCCGATGGCATGGCGCTGGCTTACGACGGCCTTACGCTGGAAATATAACGGCGTTTACTTCCTGTTAACATTTTCCTGGTAACGGTGCATTAACTTGGGGACAAGCGACGACCCCATATATGCACAAAACACCCCTGAAAGAATTACTCCGCTTTTCCCGTAAGGAACAGGCAGGGATTGTCCTGTTGCTGCTGCTGGTATGGTTGACCGGCCGTGCGCCTGACCTTTGGTTTTATTTATATCCTGTGCCACTGCCGGATACCACGGGGTGCGCTGCTGCGCTGCGTTCGCTGGAAGCGGCCGCCGAAGTGCAACGTGCACTGCCGGAAGACAGTGTAGCCGCTGCCGTTGCATCGCGGGCTTTGTTTTATTTCGATCCGAATACGCTGCCGGCGGAGGGATGGCAACGGCTGGGCGTCAGTGCCCGGACGGCCGCCACCATTGACCGTTACCGGCAGAAGGGCGGGCGGTTCCGCAGGGCGGACGACCTGGAACGGATATACGGGCTGGCGCCGGCGTTGTGCCGGCAGCTGCAACCTTATGTGCGGATCACGCGCGGGGGCGCCGTGCGGGACAGCACCCGGCAGGCGGGACGCAGGGATACAGCGTATCATTACAGGGAATATCACCGTAAGCCGCCGCCCCGGGCCATCGATGTGAACACCGCCGATACGGCCGGCTGGCAGGCATTACCAGGCATAGGACCAGGCTTTGCGAGGCGTATCGTGGCCTTCCGGGAGAAGCTGGGCGGCTTCTACGACGTCGGCCAGGTGAGCGAATGTTACGGTTTGCCGGATAGCACCTTTAAAAAAATTCAACCTTTCTTACAGATCGGTAATGGATCTCTAAAAAAAATAGACCTCAACCTCACAGATGAAAAATCTTTGGCTGCACATCCATACATACGCTATAAACTGGCCCGTCTGATCATACAGTATCGCAGTGCCCACGGGGGTTTCAGGCATGTTGAAGAGCTCCGGCAGCTGCCGTTGGTGGATGACGTTATTTATCGTAAAATTGAACATTACATTGTAATCACTTTTTAAACCCGCACGTTATGAATTTTGAGCCAACGGATATGCAGCAACAGATCGCGCAGATGATCCGGGATTTCGGAAAAACACATATTGTACCGCACGTGTTGGAGTGGGACGAAACACAGGAATTTCCTGTAACGTTATTCAAACAACTGGGCGAGCTGGGATTAATGGGGGTGCTGGTACCGCAGGAATATGGTGGCAGCGGCATGGGATACCTGGAGTATGTGACCGTTGTCAGCGAGATTGCCCGCTTCTGCGGCGCTATCGGCCTGAGCGTGGCGGCACATAATTCTCTTTGTACCGGCCATATCCTCCAGTTTGGCAATGAAGAGCAGAAAAAGAAATACCTGCCGAAGCTCGCCAGTGCAGAATGGATCGGCGCATGGGGCCTGACAGAGCCTAACACCGGCTCCGACGCGATGAACATGAAATGTGTGGCCAAAAAGGACGGCGACCATTGGGTGATCAACGGTACCAAATGCTGGATCACCCACGGCAAGAGCTGTGACGTGGCCGTAGTGATAGCCCGTACCGGCGACGTTCGCGACAGCCACGGCATGACCGCCTTTGTAGTAGAGAAAGGCACGCCGGGCTTCAGCGGCGGCAAAAAAGAAAATAAGCTGGGCATGCGCGCCTCTGAAACAGCGGAAATGATTTTTGATAATTGCCGTATCCCGGCTGCCAACATGCTGGGGGCGGAAGGAGATGGGTTCATTCAGTCCATGAAAGTGCTGGACGGCGGACGTATCTCCATCGCCGCTTTGTCGCTGGGCATCGCCATGGGCGCACGGGATGCCGCTGTAAAATATGCGAAGGAAAGACACCAGTTTGACCAGCCCATCGCGGCGTTCCAGGGTGTTTCTTTTAAACTGGCAGATATGGCCACCGAGATAGAAGCCGCTACGCTGCTTACTTTACAGGCGGCAGATATGAAAAACCGAGGCGTGAAAATGACGAAAGAAGCCGCCATGGCTAAGTATTATGCGTCTGAAGTAGCCGTAAGGGTAGCAAATGACGCCGTACAGATTTTCGGTGGTTATGGTTATACGAAAGACTTTCCCGTGGAAAAATATTATCGAGATGCAAAATTATGCACCATAGGAGAGGGAACGTCCGAAATACAGAAAATTGTGATCGCCAGAGAGGCATTAAGATAACTACAGCGAATTATTTGTTGATTTTGACAGGACTGAGATAAACGAATTTTTTTTAATTTAAAAAAAGATAAGGGGCAAACCATTTATCTTTTTTGACAATAAAATGAAATATTACCCCTTTAGTGTTATTTAATATTGCAAAAGGAACGTTAAATTTGGGTTAATTCATCACTCTTTACCGTTTATCAACCTTAACACAAAATCAAAGAAAGATTTGAAACACTTTTACGCACTGGAAAGCACCCTTTAAAACGGGTGCTTTCTTATACCGGAAAAGGCTCATCTTCCTCTTACGAATAGTATTACGACCTGTAATCCACGTTATGCTTTCTTACGTTAAAAGCACACTTACCCCATAAAAATGAGTAGTACTACTGATATCCAACAAATTTCCCCGTTTTAATTTTACCGCCTGATTCCTAAACCAACAATTGTAAACATCATGTTCCCCAAAATCCTGAAGTGGACCGGCATTGTATTGCTGGGCCTTGCAACATTGTTGCTGATTGTTTTCGGTATCTTCTTTTACCTGTACGGCACGCATGTGAACAAACAGTATGCAGTAACGGTGCGGCCGGTAGAGATCCCGCATGATTCGGCTACTATCGCCGCCGGCGCCCATCTTTTTGCTATTAAAGGTTGCGGCGATTGTCATGGTGCGGACCTGGGCGGTAAAGTCTTCCTCGATGATCCGGCGGTAGGCCGTTTTGCAGGCGCCAATCTTACGGCCGGGCAGGGCGGTCGTCCTGCGGGCTACACGGACCAGGACTGGCTGCGGGCCATGCGCCACGGCATTGGCACGGATAATAAAAGCCTGAAGCTGATGCCTTCTTATGAGTATGCAAAGCTGTCTGACAAAGACATGGCAGCGCTGATTGCTTTCTGTAAAGCACAACCGCCGGTAGACAGGAGCCTGCCACCCACGACGACCGGTGCCCTTGGTAAGGTGTTGACCGTACTGGGGAAGCTGCCGCTTTTTCCGGCCGAAAAAATAGACCATGCTTATCAGCAACCCGCTACGATGGCGGTTTCTGTGACGAAAGCGTATGGCGAATACCTGTCGGTGTCCTGTTCGGGATGTCATAATCCCCGTTTCACCGGTGGCGACAGCCCTATTCCCGGTGGTAAAAAGGTGGCTGATATTACGTCTAAAGGCAACGTGGGTAAGTGGACCGCACAGGAGTTTATGACCGCGTTGCGTACGGGTAGCACGCCGGAAGGGCTGATGCTGAAGAACGATGAGATGCCGTGGAACATGACGGCCCAATATTCCGATGAGGAGCTGCAGGCGTTGTTTTTGTATCTGAAAAGCCTGTAGAACCCAGTATAAAGGCAAAGCCCCATTGACATCGTCAATGGGGCTTTGCCTTTATATCTTCGGGAGGCTGGTTACACCTGTTTTTTGTCTTTGCTGAAGAGGTCGGAGATTTTGTCTTTGGCATCTTCCGCCCAGTCTTCCGCTTTATCTTTCCAGTCCTCTGCTTTGTCTTTCACATCATCGAGGAAGTCGTTGGCTTTGTCCATAAAACCTTCTTTCTTTTCGCCGGGCTTGTCAGACATATTGGCAAACCAGGTATCTACAGTACCCGCAATAAAGGGAGGAAGTTTGCCTTTCACATATTCTTTGATCACTTCAATCGACTGGGCGGCCTGTTCAGGGGTAAGGCCGGCTTTGGCCTGTAGTTGCTGAATAAGTTCCTGCATAATAGTGGGTTTTAAAGGTTATTACAAATTACGGATTACAGATTACCGATTACGAATTACGAATGGGGCCCTTTTAAAGGAGGTTATCTTAATAACCCTGTTATCGAAAGTGCTTCATTCGTAATTCGTAACGCGTACTCCGTAATTGATTATGCTACTTTGAGCTTAGATAAAGTAGACTGTTCCAGTTTGGCCTGGGCGTAGTCTTTCGTCAGCGCAAAAGTGGTTTCGTTGGCGGATGGCAGTTCATACATGGCATCGCTCAGTACCACTTCACAGATAGACCGGAGGCCGCGGGCGCCCAGTTTGTATTCCATGGCTTTGTCCACGATGTATTCGATCGCTTCGGCTTCCACCTGGAGTTCTATGTTTTCGATAGAGAACAGTTTCTTGTATTGTTTGATCAGCGCGTTCTTCGGCTCGGTGAGGATCGCTTTCAGGGTGTCGCGGTCCAGCGAGTTGAGATAGGTCACTACCGGCAGACGTCCCAGTAATTCGGGGATCAGGCCGAAGGATTTCAGGTCCTGGGAATTTACATACCGGAGGATCTGTTTTCTGTTCTCTTCTTCTTTGTCTTTGTTGACAGTGAAGCCGATGGAGTGGGTTTGTACTCTTCTGCTGATGATGCGGTCTATACCGTCAAAAGCGCCGCCGCAGATGAACAAGATGTTGCTGGTGTTCAGCTTGATCAGTTTCTGTTCGGGATGTTTACGGCCGCCCTGCGGGGGAACCAGTACTTCGGCGCCTTCCAGCAGTTTGAGTAAGCCCTGTTGAACGCCCTCGCCGCTTACATCACGGGTGATGGAAGGGTTATCGTTTTTACGGGCAATTTTATCGATTTCATCGATGTATACGATGCCGCGTTCAGCAGCTTCCACGTCGTAGTTACACACCTGCAGCAGGCGGCTGAGGATACTTTCCACGTCTTCCCCTACATAGCCGGCTTCCGTGAATACGGTGGCATCTACGATGGTGAAGGGCACGTTGAGCTGTTTGGCGATGGATTTGGCCAGCAGGGTTTTACCGGTGCCGGTTTCACCGACCATGATGATGTTGGATTTTTCAATTTCCACTTCATCGTCTCCTATCTGCTGGTTGAGCCTTTTGTAGTGATTGTAAACCGCTACGGCCAGTATTTTTTTAGCATCGTCCTGCCCGATCACGTATTCATCCAGGAACTTTTTCATGTCCATGGGCTTGGCTACTTTGGGCATAGCGCTGGCGGTAGTAGGTGCAGATTTTTTGCCGGGAGTGAAAAGCTCCGCGTCAATGATCTCCTGCGCGTTGGCCACACAGTTTTCACAGATATGTCCTTCTGCGCCCGCAATCAGTATCTGCACATCATCTTTGGAGCGGCTGCAGAAAGAACAACGAATTTTCGATTCTTTCATTTTGAGAATAAATTATTTTTCGACGAATCTCAAGTCCTGCAATCTCGTTACAGGGTTACAAATTTACACTAAAAATCCGGGTAGGCGGAAAATAAAACAGCCCCGCCTGAGGCGGGACTGTTAAAGTTATCTTAACCGGCCAGGGTGTTCCTGATCAGTCCGGATATTGTCGTTGTTGCGGGATAAATCAAGCATTCTCAGGATTTAACAATTAGTAATTATGCTATATCTGTTGTTTCTTGATGCCCGGCTACCGGATTACTGGGGAGTATCCAGTTGTTTTTTCGGATTTTTCTGAAGAACGTCGTCAATGATGCCGTATTCTTTGGCTTCATCAGCGGTCATCCAGTAGTCACGGTCAGAATCTTTTTCCACTTTTTTCACGGGTTGACCGCAGTGGCCGGCAATGATTTCGTTCAGCTCTTTTTTCAGCTTAACGAACTCACGCGCAGTGATTTCGATGTCAGAAGTCTGGCCTTCAGCCCCGCCGTGAGGCTGGTGGATCATTACACGGGCGTGTTTCAGGGCAGTACGTTTGCCTTTGGTGCCGGCTACCAGCAGTACAGCGCCGAAAGAGGCGGCCATACCGGTACAGATAGTGGCTACGTCAGGAGAAATGATCTGCATGGTGTCATAAATGCCCAGGCCTGCGTATACGCTGCCACCGGGGCTATTGATGTACATCTGAATATCACGGTTGCGATCGGAAGACTCCAGGAACAGTAACTGTGCGGTGATAACGTTCGCCACATAGTCATTTACCGGGTCGCCGAGGAAAATGATACGATCAGCCATCAGCCTGGAGAATACGTCCATCTGCGTCATATTCATCTGGCGTTCTTCCAGGATGTAGGGAGTCAGGCTGTTGATAGAGTGGCTCTTGGCATAGCTGTCTACTACCAGGCTGCTGATTCCGCGGTGTTTAATGGCATATCTTCTGAATTCGTCGTTATTAATGTTCATGATGGTGATGTTTATGAGGTAAATTAACAAATTCTTCTGCTTTGATTTCCTCTTCTTTCACGTTCACCTTGGTCTCAGCCCAGTCAAACAACTTGGCGGTGATCATTTCGCGGTAAGTCTGGTCAACAAATTTTTCGTCCTGCAGCAGGCGGTCCAGGTAGCTGTCCAGCCATTCAGCTCCATCAGCGGCAGCACCGCCGTAGTAGCCCAGTACTTTTTGTTTGGCGTTCTCTCTCAGGTCTTCGAAAGAAACTTCCAGTTTATTGTCACGAACCAGTTTATCGCTGATCAGCGTCCAGCGCAGTTGGTGGTCGAAACCCGGGAATTCTTTTTCAGCTTCTTCTGCGGTTTTAGGTTTTTCACCACCTACCTGCAGCCAGCGTTTCAGGAAATCCTTTGGTAATTCGATCGGCGTTTCGTGAACCAGCACTTCAAACAGGTCGTTGTGCATGTGGTTGCGGCTTTCTGAATCCCAGTATTTCGCGATCTCTTCTTTCAGTTTAGCGCGGAAAGCTTCTTCAGTGGTGATGCTGTCAGCAGGATAAACTTCTTTGAAGAACTCTTCGTTCAATGCTCTTTTTTCGATCAGGGTGATCTTGGTGATGGTCAGTTTGAAGTGCTTTTTAGCGGCTTCTTTATCGCCGGTTTCAAAGCCCAGGTCTTTCAGGATCCAGCCCAAACGTTGTTCATCGAAAGATTTGCCCAGTTCGATAACAATGCTGTCGTTGATTTTTTTGCCTTTCAGCTCAGCCTGAACAGCGTCAGTGAAGTATTTTACCAGCAGGCTGTTTTCTTTGGTGATACCACCTTCCACTACATTGCCTTTAGCATCAGCTTCCTCGAAAGTAACATTGATGATGTCGTCTTCGGTGGAAACAGCTTCTGCTTCAGAAGGTTTGCCGCCTTTCAGCTGTAAACGCTGCAATTCGTCGTTTACCATCTCGTCGGTTACGGCTACTTTGTAACGGGTAAGGGTGGTTTTGTTGCTCTCGAGCGGAGTTACCTCAAAAGATGGTTTCAGACCTACTTCAAACTCGAAGGCATATTCTTCCGGATTAGCAAAATCGAGGTTTTTAGCAGTTTTTTCCAGAGAGAGCGGCTGACCGAAGATCTCCAGTTTCTCTGCCTGTACATAACCCATCAGTTCTTTTTCCACGGTTTTCAGCACTTCGTCGCCGAAAATGGCAGGACCGTGCATCTTCTTAACCATACCTGCAGGCACCATTCCTTTACGGAAGCCCGGGATGTTTGCATTTTTGCTGAATTGTTTTACTGCTTTGTCAAAATTAGGAAGGTAATCTTCCTGGCTCACTTTCACAGTGATCTTATCGTTCAATAAACCAATGTTTTCTCTGGTAACGGTTGCCATAATTGAATTGTATAAAAATGTTCTTTAAGAAGCAATAATGATTCCTTGTTTGATTTTCTGCCATGAAGTCACAAACGGCAAGCAGGAATGGCAGGAAACTAAAAAATAATAAAAGACAATTGATTAGGTGAGAGTGCGTCAGATAGGAACGCAGTGACAATGTAAGTGAAGGAAAGCATAGCATTATCACGTTGCCATATTGACACATTGCCACTTAATGTAAAGTGTCCGGGTGGAGGGACTCGAACCCCCATGCCTTGCGGCACCAGATCCTAAGTCTGGCATGTCTACCAATTTCACCACACCCGGAACTGATAAAAATAAGAACTTTTGCTTTTCAGCCGTCAGCCCCGAGAGCCGCGTGAAAATAATAAAAAAAGCAGTCCTTTCTTGCTCAAAAAGGACTGCAAAGGTATTATTTTCTATGAATTAAAAAAATTTGTGAACAGAATCCGGGAGAAAGGTCCCGGCGGTATGGCTTACAGCCAGCCCATGGCGGAAAAGCGGCCATTCAGCCTGCTGTCGGTCTCCAGCCATCGGCCGGCAATAGTGGCATACAGGCTGCGGAAATCGGTCTGCACCGGCAGGTGCCCTCCGGCCAGCGTACAGGGCTCAATTCCCCACTGCTTCAACCGGCTGCCGAAAATATAGACCTGCCCGCCCTCGCCATGGTCGGTACCCCGGCGCACGTTCTCGCCTACACTGCGGCCAAACTCCGACCAGGTCACTACCAGCGTATTTTCCAGCTGTCCGCCCCGCTCCAGCTGCTGAAGGAAACGGCTGACTCCCTGCGCATAAACGCCCAGCAGCCCGTCGTGCTGCACCCGCTGGAACTGGTGGGTGTCAAAACCATCCAGCGCTACATGATAAACACGGGTGGCATCTCCCTGTATGATCCTGCGGGTGATATCTTCCAGGGAAACATCAAAATCCTGTTCTCCGTAATCTGCTACAGGTGTGCCGGCGGGCAACCAGTGATTGGCTTGCAGCCCCTGGCAGCAGCCGGTACGCCAGATCTCCCCGGAATGATAATGGGAAGGGTCGGTATCCGGATAACCTACCTGTTGCAAGACGAGCAACTGCCGCCGCTCGTAAAAGGGCAACAGCTCCTTCAGCGCCGGATGGAAGCCCCAGCCATCGGCCACCGGCAATACTTCGTTCGCCGGAACAGCCAGCTGCGGCCGCTGCTCATAATATTGCGGCTGTCCATACGGGACCACGGTATTCAGCCCGTCATTGCCGCCCTGCAGGCGGATAAAAACCACCCTGCGCCCTGCAGCCGCCATCGGCGCTCTGCCGGCGGCAGCCTGCATAAAGGCTGGTAACAACAACATGCCGGATGCCAGGCCCGACTGCCTTAAAAAATCTCTCCTTTTCATACTGGCTGTTTTGATGTTTTATATCCGTTGAGGCCATAAAACAGGATGTAGAGATAACAGATAACCGGTACCAGGAATGCCATCTGCCAGGTGGCATGGTCTTTCAGCAGGCCCTGGGCATAGGAAATCACGGCCCCGCCGCAAATAGCGGTGGACAACAGTCCCGATGCCGCCGTGGTATGACGGCCCACGCCTTCTACAGAAAGCGAAAAAATAGTGGCAAACATCACCGCATTGCATAAGCCTACGGCGATCATGCTCCATACTGCCACCAGGCCGGTAGTGCTCACGGACAACAGGATCAGTGCCACAGCCCCTGCGGCGCATACGGCCAGCACCTTCGCCGGCGGCAGCACGCGTAACAGGCCCGCACCGGCTAAACGCCCTGCCAGCATACCTCCCCAGTAAAACGCCACGTAGTTGTTGGCTACGTTCTCGGGAACGTCTAAAAGATCGGTGATGTAGTTGGTCAGAAAAGTACCAATAGACACCTCCGCACCTACGTACACGAATATCCCGATAATGCCGAAACGCAGGTTCCGGTGGGAGAAAACGCCTTTGCCTCCGTCGTGGCCGGCTTTACCGTCGCTGCCAGCGGTGCTGATAACGGGAAGGGACAAACGAGAAACGACGAAGGCGATCAGCAGCAGCAGCGCAGCAATGCCCAGGTAGGGATACCTGACCGCTTCGCTGGACGCATGCGATTCTTCCAGCTTCGCCAGGATAAAATGAGCGCCGAACAACGGCGCCACCGTAGTGCCCACAGACCCTACGCCCTGTATCATCGTCAGCCGTGCGGAGGCGGTATTGGCCGGCCCCAGCGCCGTGATGTAAGGGTTGGCGGCCACCTGCAGCAGTACTATGCCAATGGCGATCACGAACAGCGCGGCAAGGAACAGCACATACTGATGATATACAGAAGCCGGGTAAAATAACAGTCCGCCCACGGCCGCAATAGCAAAGCCCAGCACCATCCCCTTCTTGTAACCGGTACGGCTCACGATCCTGCCGGCAGGCACGGACATGATGCCGTAGGTGAGAAAGAAATAAAACTGCACCAGCGACGACTGGGAATAACTCAGGGTGAACCCTTTCTTGAAAAAGGGCACCAGCGTATCATTCAGACAGGTGATGAAACCCATCATGAAATACAGTACGGCCAATGAAATCAGCGCGGGCATGTAAGACTGCCTGCTGCCGGCGACCGTGGCAGATGACTGGTTAGTGGTGGATATTATCGCCATAATTATTTTGGTTGAGTAGATAATGTTTGTCTGGCCGCCAGCTGCTGCAGCGTGTTCCAGCTCTGGTAAAGCCCTCTTGGCACATGGAAACAGCCTTTCCATTTACCGCCTTTGAGTGGAAGCAATGGTTGTCCCTGCCTGTTAAGATAACCAAACCATTCACCATTTTCAGGATCAGGGAAATGTTTCCAGGTATAATCGTGTACTTTTTTAAACCATTCCCAGCATTTTTCGTCGCCGGTATGCAGGTAACCTTTCAGCAGGCTGATGATGGTTTCAATGTGCACCCACCAGAGCTTCTGGTCCCACTCCAGCTGCTGCGGCGGATATCCTTTTACATCCAGGAAATAGAAGATGCCTCCGTGTTCCTTGTCCCATCCGTATTCCAGCAGGTTCAGCGCGATGTCTTTGGCTTTGGCGATCAGCGCGGTATCGTTGGTGCGGGTAGCCAGGTCCATCACAAACCACATGGCTTCCAGGCCGTGGCCGGGATTGATCAGCCGGCCCTCGAAAGAGTCCGAGAGCTGACCTTCGGGCGTGATGTTTTCCATGATCAGCCCGGTGTCCGGTTGATAAAAGACTTCCATTACCGTATGGATACCTTTTTGAATGGTGTCTTCCACCAGCTGTTTGTCCAGCAGGGATTCCATCTCCAGCACAAGATTACAGAGGATCATGGGCAGGGCGAAATTCTGCAGCGGACGGGTATCGGCGATGGCTTTCGAATAATGTCCTTTCGGGTTGTCCTGCCGGCGGAGAATATGATGAAAGGTGCTGATGGCGATGTCGCTGTAGTCCGCGTTACCGGTGGCCTGGTACAGCTGTCCGAAGGCCATGGCAGCGAAGCAGTCTGAGAAAATGTTGTAGGGCGCTGTCAGTGGTTCACCGGTGCGGGTGAGCGAAAAGTACCAGCTGCCGTCTTGATCGCGGCCGTGTTTCCGGAGAAATTCCGCGCCCTGGACGGCTATATCCAGCCATTCCTGTTTTTGTTCCACCTTGTTGTACAGCATGGCGAAACACCATACTTCCCGGCATTGCAGCCAGATGAATTTGTCGGTGTCGAAGACTTTACCGTCCCTGTCGAGGCAGGTAAAGTAGCCGCCGTACTGCATGTCGGGCGAATGTTGCATCCAGAAAGGGATAACGTCATTCAAAAGGTTGTTGCGGTATAACGCGGCATAATCGTGAAATTCCATTGTTCTGTTCATGCATCAGAGGGTTTTGAGGTATTCTTTATAGCGGTTATAGAGGTGCCCGGCCTGCAGGTAAGCGGACTGGGGGCTCATGAAATGGGAAAATTCGAAGGTGATGGCTTTGTCGTAGCCTGCTTTACGGGCGGCTTCCAGTTTCATGCGCAGCTTTTCGAACTTGATGGGCATGAATTTGATGGGCATGTCGCGGTCGAAGGATTCCGCGTTGGTCCAGCATTGGATGCCGTAACGGTCGGCCATCCTTTTGTTTACGGCAAAGAAATCGGGCAGTTCATGGAATTCGATGTGGCCATCCTGGAAGGCTACGGCGTCTACCACGTCTTTGATGCCATCGAATATTTCACTCCACTCGCTTTCATGTTGTTTCAGCGACACGGCGTCTTCCTTGGTGATGGTGGAGGAGGCGGCCATCACGGCCTTTTTGCCGTCTATCCAGGGAGAAATGAGCGTGGGCAGGTTGTTGGAGATGTCTTTGCAATGTTTGCCCAGTTTGGCGTAGAGGTCTATCACTTTACCGGTGCGGCGGCTGACTTCCTGCGTAAGGTACCAGCCCTGGAAGGATTTATAATGACCATAATTTTTCCATACTTCATCGATCACTTTCAGGTTGATGTCCACCTCTTTCTGGAAATCGCCTTTCCACCAGTATTTACCGGAGTCGTAGAGGCCGAAGTAGAATTTCATGTGGTGTTTGTCGGCCAGTTCGAGGAACATCTTTACCAGGTCCACCGGGGGTTCATAGCCGCCTTCCTCCTGCATGACCACTTTGGAAGGGTAGGTGAGCCAGCGTTGGAACCCGCTGCGGATGAGGAATACCGTGTCTATGCCGACGGCTTTCATGTGGGAGAAGTCGGCGTCCCATTCTGCGCGGCCCCAGTTCTGGTGGGGGATATCGTGACTGATTTCGTCAAGGAAAGTGCCTGTTATTTTCATAATGCAGTTGTTTTTATGGTTGAATTGCGCCGGTGAAGGACACGGGAATATCAAACGGGTGAAGGAAATGATCGGTCAGCACAGCGGCCATTTCGCGGTTGAGCGGCTGGTCGTTGCGCAGGGGGGTGCTGAGCTGCAGCTGTTGCCAGGCGGTGGCCAGCTGATCGGTGGTGACGGTGGCGCCGGCCGCCTGCAGTGCTTTCAGCAGGAACGCCGGAGTGAGGTCCTGCCCGGTGGGCGCCAGTTTGCGGGTGGCCGGGTAATAGCTGAGCAACCCTTGTGTGAATTCGTATTCACTGATGGGACGCTGTGGATAAAACCAGGTTTGGTTGGCCCATGTGTAGGGTATGCCGGTGCCGCGAAGGATACCGGTGGCGCCTATACGCTGTATGGCATCGAAGTGGGGATGTTCTTTCGGCACGTCGATGTAGGGCATCAGGTATACCCCGGCTTTCAGCAGGGCTTGTTGCACCTGTCTGACGGCCACTTGCCTGGGGGGTATTTTTTGTTGCAGGGAGATGGCCGCCAGCGCGCCGGCGGCCTGGCCCAGCTGTAAAACTACCGGTTGCAGGCGGGTGGCGCCGTTGACAATGTTAGTGACGCTGATGCTTTTCTCCGCTACGATCAGGTCGTCTGTAGTGGCGGGTATCAGCGATCCCAGCGGAATATTGTAAGAGGGTACTTTGGCTTTGGAGAAATCTATTTTCGGTACGGCCGGATCTTTTTCCTGGTGATGATCGATCGGATAGTCTCCCACGGCAATGCCTGTACGATAATAAGCTTCCGGCTGATCGAAGGGATGTGCCACATGATTAAAACCCAGTGTGGCGATGCCTTTGAGGCGACGGGCTTCCCGGTAGTAAGGGATCATGGGCAGTTTGTCGGCTGTGGGATATTCATCGTCTGCGAGGCCGAGGTGTTTGTATCCCAGTTCGGTTTGCAGGTAATAGAGATAACGGAGGGTGTGCAGTTTGGCCTGCTGCAGGGCTTTGGTGCGGGCTTCGCGGGTCATTTCGATGACGTTGAGCGGGTAGTCGTTGCCGCAGCCGGGCCAGTTGATCATGTATTTATGATTGGGCAGTTTGCCGTACTGCATCATGTGGTCGCAGTTCATTTTACCACCGCCGTTACCGCTGTAAGGATCGTCGTTGGCGCAGCAGCAGCGGAAGATGCCGGGATCGTATCCGGCAGGGCGGGGGATGGTTTTATCGGCGCCGGCGCCATAATCTTTCAGGGTGGCCACGTAGGTAAGCACCTGGATGTAATCATTGGCTTTGAGCGGGGCGACGGCTTCGCCGGTTTCGAGGCGGCTGTCCATGCCGGTGCGGTAGCCGGTATGGGTGGCGGCCATGACGTCGCCCAGTTCGGTGGCGTCTATGACCAGCGGAGCTTCGATGGTGCCGCGGCGTTTGTTACGGATAAAGTTCACCTGCCAGCGGCCGTTTATTTTTTGGATACTTGTCCAGCTGGTGTTGAAAAGCACCTGCAGCTGTTTTTCCCGGGCGGCCAGTTGTTGCAGGATGCGGTTGCCGACAGACGGTTCGAAGAGGGTGTTGCTTACCCAGCCGGTGGCGACAGCTTTAGGGCCGCCGTAGTGCTGGTACAGCTGTTCGCGGAATTCGCCCCAGAGGCCGGATGGCAGGGCATTGTTGCCGTCGATGGCGGATACGCCGGCGGCGGTGAGCATGCCTCCGAGCCAGGCTGTTTCTTCCAGGATGGTGACCTTTACGCCCATGCGGGCCGCCTGTATGCCGGCGGTGGTGCCGCTGGCGCCTCCTCCGATGATGAGGAGGTCTGTTTGCTGCGACTGGGCGCTGAGTTGCCAGGTAAGCAGACAAAGAAGCTGGCTGATAAATATGCGTCTGATAGCAATCATAAGAACCGGATAGGCGACTAAAATAAAAAATTTAATTACTAACTGGTAATACTAATTAATAAAATTTATTTATTCTTGCTAAATAATAAAATAATTTTTGAAATATTGTGAATTTCTGTAAATAATCAGTTTGATTACGCCCGCTTTTAATAATTATTAAGAATAACGTTATTAACTTGGTCCCTCAATTAAGTAAAGCACACTATATATGGCTAAAACCTTTTTCGAAGAACTGAACAATGAAAATGTTACCGGGGTAGCCTATAAAAACATTAACCTGAAGAAAGCCGCCCTGGCCTACTTCGCCAACATCGGCAATGCCACCATTGCCGACATGTGTAAGCAGCTGAACCTCAGCGCCCCCAAAGTAACCACCCTGCTCAACGATCTGATCCAGGACGGACTGGTAAAAGATTATGGAAAAGTGGAATCCACCGGCGGCCGTAAGCCCAATTTGTACGGCCTGGTGCCTGATTCCGCCTTCTTTATCGGGGTAGATGTCAAACAGCATCATCTCAACCTGGGACTGTCTGACCTGCAGAAAAACCTGATCTGCACGGAAGAAAACATCCCTTATAAACTGGATAACAACAAAGCGTCCCTGGAAGAACTTTGTACGCTTATCAGCAACTTTATCAACGGGCTGCCTGTACCAAGGGAAAAAATACTGGGCATCGGCATTAACCTTTCCGGGCGAATCAATTACGCCACCGGGTATAGCTACAGTTTCTTTTATTTTGATGAGGAACCGCTCAGCAAAATTATCGAGACCAAAATAGGCATCCGCGTTTTCCTGGAAAACGACTCCCGGGCTATGGCCTATGGGGAATTCTGCTCCGATGCCGTACACGGGGAACGCAATGTGCTTTTCCTGAACCTGGACTATGGGATTGGTATGGGCGTGCTGATAGACGGCCAGTTGTACTACGGGAAATCTGGCTACAGCGGTGAAGTTGGGCATATTCCCCTGTTCGACAATGAAATCATCTGTCACTGTGGAAAAAAGGGCTGTCTCGAAACAGAAGCTTCCGGTTGGGCGCTCACCCGTATGTTCCAGGAAAAACTGCGGGAAGGCTCCTCGTCTATGCTCAGCCGCAGGCCGGGCGCACCGGACAACATCCAGCTGGAAGATATTATCGACGCCGCCATTCACGACGATGTACTGGCGATAGAACTGATCGCCAAAATAGGAGAGAACCTCGGCCGTGGTATTGCGCTGCTGATCAATATTTTCAACCCTGAACTGGTGATCCTGGGCGGAAGCCTGGCTGCCACACAGGATTACATCCGGCTGCCCATCAAAAGCGCCGTCAATAAATACTCACTCAGCCTGGTGAACAACGATACCAAGCTGCGGATCTCCAGCCTCGGCGAAAAATCGGGTATTATCGGCGCATGCCTGCTGGTAAGGAATAAAGTGCTGATTAACTAACACCCGCAGGTTCACGCAAAGGCGTCACGCAAAGGCGCCAAGCAGCAAAGCACGCAAAGAATACAATATAAGTGAGCAGAGAAAGCAAAGGAGCGGAGATCAAATTTGATCTCCGCTCCTTTGCTTTCTTATTTAAACTTAAAAAAATCTTTGCGTGCTTTGCTGCTTGGCGCCTTTGCGTGACGCCTTACTCTTTTTTCTTCCTCAGAAATGAAAACAGTCCCCCGTTATTTTTCAGTCCTGCTTTTTTGTTGACCGCCGGCTGGAAGCCCGGGTCTTTCTCAAGAATACGGTCGATGGTTTTCCGGCAGGCGGCCAGATCGCCTTTTCCTTCCTGTGCCAGCGCTATGCTGTAGTAGAAAGCGGAGGATTCTGCGTCCCAGCTCCAGTTCATCTCTTTGTAGGTTTGCACGCACTGGTTGGCATGCAACAGGGCGTTGTCATAATCCTGCAATCCGAGGTAGGCTTCTGCGAGGAAGGAATACACGCCGCAGCGGTTGTTGGGCGAGTTGTCCGATTCATCACCATGGGACATGATGTCAAGGGTTTGCAGCATATCCTGGATGGCGGCATCATAGCGTCCCAGTTTAAGGGCTGCTTTTCCCCTGAAGTAGTAGATTTTCATCTGCGATACCAGCGGCAGTTTAGCGATACCGCCAATGGATATACGATTATTCACAGCGCCGATGCAGTGTTCATACTGGCCGTTGTCATAATACAGGTACATCAGGTTGAAATAGGCGTCGCTGTCGTCCGGTTTTTCTTCGAGATGTTTTTCCAGTGCGAGGATCCTTTCGTGCAGGTCGTCCTGGCTGTCTGTCTTGATAAAGGCGCGGCCGGTTTTGATGCGGTCTATATTGTAAATGATGATATCTCTTTCTTCTTCTTCCAGTTCATCCATGTCGCCGGCTATCCATTCTTCGTATTCCGCCAGGATCTTGTTGTACAGCGCCATAGCTTCATCGTAGCGTTCGAGCGCGGTGAGGTCTTCGATGATCCGTTCATGGATGGATACGTAGTATACCAGCGGCAGGGTGGAGATGAAAGTGTTGAGGATCATCTGCCGGTCGGCCACGGCTTCGGCATATTTGCCCAGCTGGTGAAACGCATCTGCTCGGGATTCCAGCTGTTCCCAGAACGGCGACATATTGTAGCCAACGCTGTGGATGTGGATAGCTTCTTCGTATGCGCCCAGTTCGAACAGGGTGATGCCGTAGTTGTTGCAGCACATGGCAAAGTGATGTGGATGGCCGGCATAGGAGGAGCCTGTATTTTCGTACCAGTACGGATAATACAGGGTGTAGGCTTTCTGGTAAAGGTATTTTTTCAGTTGCGTCAGTATCTGCCGGGTGGTGGCGTCCTGTTCGTCCTGCAGCAGTTCATTGCATACCACGCCGGCGGTATACCAGTCGTAGGCGATGGGGTAATCGATGTCGGTCCAGTTGTCGGGGAACTGTCCGTGTGTTTTATAATGGGCATAATACCACCGGATAATGGTGGACGGGTAAGGGCGGAGGGCCATGGCTTTCTCGTAATAAGGCAGCGATTCGCTGAAGCTGCCGATATTAAAGAGGGCCGTAGCGGTGAAGTGATAAAAGTAACTTTCTTCCGGGTATAGCGCGATGAAGCGTTTGCCGGTGGAGATCTGCTCCAGCGTACCGTCGGCCTCATCTTCTCCGTAAAACTGGTGCCAGAAGTCGATGGTGCCCCAGCAGAATTCCCTGGCCAGGGCCGGGTGCCGTACGCCCTGGTCCAGCAGCGTTTTCACCTGTTGCAGGATTTTCAGCATGTCTTCCTCTTCCTGTTCACCGGAGGTGCTGGCGATATGCAGCATTTCCGCTGCGAAATCGTAATCCGCCATTTCCAGGGCGAAATGCAGGGTGGAGAGGGTCCTGTTATTGTAAACGGTGCATTGGAACGCCTGCCGGTAATAGTCCAGTGCGGTGGGTTTATGATCGTTATGGTAGTATACGTCGCCGATGCGGGTGTAGCATTGGAACTTTGCCACGTTGAGCTGCGGAAGATCATCGTGGTAGAGCGCCTGGTAAATTTCCAGGTTGCGTTGCATATCGGCCAGCGCCTTGTCTGTTTCGTTGAGCAGCACCCATATCTGAAAGCGGTATAGCAATGCTTTGGTAATCAGCTCGTCGTCGCCGTTGTCGATGATCAACTGGCAGTCTTCCAATGTTTCTTCGGCTTTATCGTTGATGACATTGGCGCCCATATAGGCACGGTGTACCCTCGCCTGAACGTGTTGAGGGTCATGTTCCAGCGCTTTGGTGAATGCTTCGTATGCAGTTTGGTATGCAGTGATCATTTCCTCCCTGTCTTCCGCGGATTTGGCTATTTCCAGCCGGCACTTGCCCATCAGGTACCACGCCGCGGCTTCTGCCGGGTGCTCTTCCAGATATGTCTCCAGTTCAATTGTCGCTACCGTGTATGCCTGTTCCTGATATAGCCTTTCCAGATCTTCCAGATTCATAATACCATTAGATTAGAACGTGCAATTTATTAAGTTTGAAGCAGGTTGTCCAGCTTCACAAACAATTTCTGAATATTAAAATCGTTTATATATATTTATTGAATTAATCAGGATGCTGTAAAATTTCACTGCCTGTACAGGAAAGTCTTAATGGGTGCGTGTTTGGGGGTTGACTTTCCAAGTCCTGTCAGGTCTTCCGGCAATAAAAAAACGAATATCTTAACAATAATAAATATCCGGCCATGCAATTCCTTGCAAGGCCTTTTTTAATGCGGTGTAGCTACAGGGAATATTGAATAGTATGCTCCAGTATGCCTTTTAGCAGCTGATTCAGTTCATGCAGGCTATTGGGCTTGGTAATAAAATAAGAAGCGCCCAGTGCACGGGTTTCCTTTTTATCAGATTCATGGGACGACGTGGTATAGATAATAACCGGGATATGACGAAGATGTCCTATCTGCCGCAGCTCTGCAAGGAACTGCTTGCCGTCTACCCGCGGCATGTTCAGGTCCAGGAAGATCAGATCCGGTACTAACCCCGCTTCCAGCTTGGCCAGGGCATCTTCACCGTTGATGGCTTCATTGTAAATAATATCCGGCACTAATTCCTTCAACACGTCGCCAAATATCATCCTGTCATCAATATCATCATCAATTAAAAGTACAGAGGAATACTTACAGCTCACCATATGAGATTTAGAATAAAGACAAATTTATGATTTTGTTGTTATTTTCATAGCACTGGTTTATTCTTAGGTATACGGTTTGTGAAGCCATTTACCCGGTATTTATTTTTTCCTGATTAAAATTAAACGAGCTCAGGCGGATGAAGAAATTTTTTATGCAGCTGCCACTGCCCAGGAAGTTATTCCTGATTGCTATTGTTCCCTTGGTATGCCTTATTTATCTGGGTATTCAGATATTCAACAAACAAAGTGAGGATATCCGCAGTATCGAAAACCTGCTACAGGACGTCAATACAGCTGCCACTATCATGAAAGTGGCCGATGAAATACACATGGAACGCCGCTCCAGCGTCAACTATGTGCTGGGCAACTATTCCATGAACGACCTGTTGATGCAGCGGGCCAAAACAGACCTCTCTATTGACGCGGTGAAATCCCGTCTGCTGGCGGCCGACAGCCGCTTTTTTACTTATTCGCTGCTCAATACGCTCCCGAAAAAAAGGAAAGAGATCGACAATAAGACCATGCCACAGCGGGAAGTGCTCGATTATTATTCCAACCTGATCTTCCGGCTCAACAACCTCGCACACGCCAGTACGCCGGATATCGCGGTGCTGAAAGCCCTGCAGCAGGATCTCAACTCCCAGTACCTGCTGGCGCAGATGGCGGCCTATCAGGGGTTGATACGAATGGACATCTACTACTTTATCCTGAAAAAGGAAGTCTGGCCGGATGATTTCTCCCGTATCGAGAATAACAACGACATGTATACCTCGCTGCGGGCCGAATTCCTCGATAAATCCTCCCCCGCCTATGCCGCCGCGCTCCTGAAAGCGGAGAAAAGCAACGAGTCGGTCATCACCACGGACTTCATCACCAGTACCATCAAGAACAGGAAAATAGATACGCTTTTTAATGCGGACTCCTGGTGGGACAATTCCAGCATGGCGGTGGACCAGCTGAAACAACTGCAACGCAGTATTGTGGACAAGGTAAGCAAAGAGGCCCGTTCTATTTCCCAGAAAGAGAACGAACTCAAAACACGTTACCTTGTTTTCCTTGTTCTGATCGTGGTGATCGTCATCGCCTTTGTTACCTATACCATCAAAACCATCACGGAAAGTTTGAACATACTCCGTTCCGCAGCCGATAAGATCGCTAAAGGCATGAGCGGCGAAGCGCCAGATATCCGTACCAAGGATGCCATCGGCAGCCTCGCCAAATCGTTGACCGCTATCGACATAACAGGCCAGGACCTGGCCACTGCCGCGGACAGCATCGGCAGAGGGGATTTTAATATCGACGTGAAGCCCCGCAGTACTGACGATACGCTTGGTAACGCGATCGTGCAGATGGCAGCCGACCTGAAACTGTTCCGCGAGGAAAACAAACAGGAGATATGGGTGCAGGCCGGTCTCAATAAGATCAACGAAACGCTGCTGACAGAAAGGGACATGCAATCGCTCACCAATGATGCCCTGTCAGACCTGGTGAATTACACCGGCGCGCAAACAGGCGTGCTGTACATCCGCCAGAATGGTGATCTGCATTTCTCCGCAGGCCATGCCCTGTCAGACCAGTACCCGGCGCCTCCCGTGATTGCTGCCGGCAAAACCCTGATGGGACAAGCGTTGCAGCAACGGGGGCTGATCCATCTCCGCGAAGCCCCTGATGATTTCCTGCATATCGCCGGCGGGACCGCCTCGGCTAAACCAGGGCACGTGCTCATTATGCCGCTGATACATGCCGGCATCGCCGAAGGCGTGGTAGAGATAGGGTCGCTGTTCCCCTTCTCTGAAAGCGCCCTGAAATACCTGAAACAGGCGGCCTACAGCATAGCGGTGGCCATACAGAGCACCCGCAGCCGCATCCGCCTGCAGGAACTGCTGGAAGAAACACAGTCGCAGGCCGAAGAGCTGCAGGTACAGCACAGCGAACTGGAAAGCCTCAACGCCGAACTGGAAGCACAGACCCAGAAACTGCAGGTGTCGGAAGAAGAACTGAAAGTACAGCAGGAAGAACTGATGCAGTCCAATGCTGAGCTGGAAGAGAGAAGCCGCCTGCTGGAAGAGAAAAACCAGATCATCGTGGAACGTAATCTTGACATCCATAAAAAAGCAGAGGAGCTGGCGCTGAGCACAAAATACAAATCCGAATTCCTCGCCAATATGTCGCACGAGCTGCGTACGCCGCTCAACTCCATCCTGCTGCTGTCGCGGTTGTTGTCTGAAAACCACGACCACAACCTGAATGCGGACCAGGTGGAGTACGCACAGGTGATCAATTCGTCCGGTAAAGGACTGCTGACACTGATCGACGAAATACTGGACCTGTCGAAGATAGAATCCGGTAAGATGGAGCTGGAATACAGCCAGGTATCCATTGATAATATCTTCTCCAATATGCAGGCGCTGTTTGAACCGATTGCGCGCGACAAAGGACTGGCCCTGCAATTGTTTGCCGCCCCCGGCGCGCCCGCGGCGATAGAAACAGACCAGACGAGGCTGGAACAGATACTGAAAAACCTGTTGTCCAACGCGCTGAAGTTTACCGCCAAAGGTTCCGTTACCTTGTCGGTACAGAAAGGTGAAATAGGCAGCACCATCCGTTTTGCGGTGAAAGATACCGGCATTGGTATCCCGGAAGAAAAACAGCAGGTGATCTTCGAAGCTTTCCAGCAGGCAGATGGCTCTACCCGCCGCAAATACGGCGGTACAGGGCTTGGGCTGTCCATCAGCCGCGAACTGGCCAAACTGTTGGGCGGACATATCTCCCTTGAAAGCAACGGAGAAGACGGTAGCGAATTTGCTGTAACGGTACCGGTAGTACGAAAAAGTGAACGGGCAGCCGCCGTGCCGTCATTTGCACCGGCCTCCGTTAAAGAGCCTACCGTGGTAGATGAAGGGCTGTCCGTCAGGGAAGGTATCTCTTACCTGGCACCGCTGATACCAGCTGACATTCCGGATGACAGGGACCATATTCAGCCGGGCGATTCTATTGTGCTCATCGTGGAAGACGATACTTATTTTGCGAAAGCGCTGCTTGAGTTCACCCGTCAACGGGGATATAAGGGCGTAGTGACTGTCAGAGGGGATATGGCCGGAGAGCTGGCCCGTAAGTACAGGCCGGTCGGCATCCTGCTCGATATTCAGTTGCCCGTGAAAGATGGCTGGCAGGTGATGGAAGAACTGAAGAACGATCCGGCCACCCGCCCGATACCCGTGCATATCATCTCATCGCTGGAAGCAAAAAAAGAAAGCCTGATGAAAGGTGCCGTGGATTTTGTGAGCAAGCCGGTCACCATGGAAAGTATGCAACACATCTTCGAGAAGCTGGAGTTTGTGCTGCAGCGGTCCACCAAAAAGGTATTGATACTCGAAGAAAACGCCAAGCACGCCAAAGCACTGGCATACTTCCTGGGCAACTACCAGGTGAACTCGGAAATCAGCAGCACGGTGGGCGACGGTGTACAGCTGCTGCAACAGAAAGATGTGGACTGTGTGATCCTGGACATGGGTATCCCCGACCAGCAGGCCTACGAAGCCCTGGAAACCGTCAAGGAAATCAAAGGGCTGGAAAACCTGCCTATCATCATCTTTACCGGTAAAAGCCTTTCCCGCGCGGAGGAACAACGGATACGGCAGTACGCTGACTCCATTGTGGTGAAAACGGCGCACTCCTATCAGCGTATGCTCGACGAAGTGTCGTTGTTCCTGCACCTGGTGTCGGAGAACAATGCCGCCGCACAGGGCGCCAATGGTAAGATGGCGCTGCTCAATGAAGTACTGAAAGGTAAAACGGTGCTGGTAGCCGATGACGATGTACGGAATATCTTCTCACTCACCAAGGCGCTGGAGATGCATCAGATGAAAGTCCTTTCCGCCGTAGACGGCAAAGAAGCATTGCAGCAACTGAGCGAGCATGCCGTGGATATTGTACTGATGGATATGATGATGCCGGAAATGGATGGTTATGATGCCATTGCCGCTATCAGGAAACAGCCTTCCATGGCGCACCTGCCGGTGATTGCCGTTACGGCCAAAGCCATGATGGGTGACCGGGAGAAATGTCTGAAAGCCGGTGCATCGGATTATATTTCCAAGCCCGTGGATGTAGACCAGTTAATATCTTTATTACGTGTATGGTTATATGATAAAGGCATGAAATAGATATGGAGCAGAAAAAAGTACTGATTATAGACGATGATGCCCGCAATATTTTTGCGCTGAAAGCGGTGCTGCGCTCCCGGGGAATACCCTGCATATCAGCCTCCTCAGGGGCTGAAGGGCTGGCGCTGTTGGATAATGCACATGAAGTAGGCGTAGTGCTGATGGATATCATGATGCCGGACATGGACGGCTATGAAACCATCGCGGCCCTGCGCGCGAAAGAAGGGGAGTCGCATCTGCCGATTATCGCTGTTACAGCCAAAGCCATGGTGGGCGACCGCGAGAAATGCCTCGAAGCCGGCGCGGACAATTATATTTCAAAACCCGTTGATGTAGATGTGTTGCTGTCGCAGCTACAACAATACTTATTCGTGTAGCCGGTGAACAGAAATCATATCAGTGAACAGGAAGTAAGCATGTTGCTCAACGATGTGCTGGAGAAATACGGGTACGACTTTACCGAGTACGCACATGCGTCTATTAACAGGCGGGTGAACCATCTTTTCCAGACAGACCGTTTTCCGAGCTTTGCCGAATTCCGCTATCGTATTATTTCAGATGCAGGCTATGCCCTGCGTTTTGTGGAGGAGATCACGGTAAATGTAACGGAGATGTTCCGTGATCCGCAGTTTTATTACGCGCTTCGCCAGCAGGTGCTGCCGGTGCTGGCCACTTATCCGCTGATCAGGATATGGCACGCCGGCTGTTCTACCGGGGAGGAAGTGTACTCTTTTGCCATCCTGCTGAAAGAAGCGGGCCTGTTGCACAAGTCGGTGATTTATGCAACGGATATCAATACCAGTGTGCTGGAGAAAGGGCGGACCGGTATCTTCCCGCTTTCACAGATGCAGCAGTATTCGCGCAACTATATGGAAGCGGGCGGCCTGCAGGACTTCTCTTCGTACTACACCGCCAATTACGAATACGCCAAGTTCAGGCAGGACCTCGGCGGGAAGATTATCTTTTCTCCTCATAACCTGGTGACGGATGGCTCGTTTAATGAATTCCAGCTGATCATCTGCCGCAACGTGTTGATCTATTTTAATAAAACGCTGCAGGATAAAGTGCTGCGGCTGTTTTGCGACAGCCTGGAACCATTAGGCTTCCTGGCATTGGGGAGCAAGGAATCGCTTAACTTTACCAGCGTGTCGGGACAGTTCAGGCAGCTGGACGGTAGAGAGAAGATCTGGCGTAAACATCATCTGTAATCAACAAAATATTGCCCTTATGTCTATGGCTACAGCTTCCCGCGTGGTGCTGATCGGCGGCTCCGCCGGTGGTTTACAGGCTATCCTGACATTGTTGCCCGGCTTATCCTCCGGGCTGAATGCCGCAGTGATCATTGTGCTGCACCGCCAAAGCAGTACCGACTCTGTACTGGCGGAGCTGTTGGCGGCGAAAACCACGCTGCCTGTACACGAGGCAGAGGAAAAAGAACCGCTCCTGCCGGGCGCCATCTACATCGCCCCGGGAGATTATCACCTGTTGGTCGAAACAGACCACACCCTGAGCCTGGACTATTCCGAAAAGATACACTTCAGCCGGCCCAGTATCGATGTTACCTTCAGTTCGGCAGCGGATGCATTTGGCGCAGACACGATGGCGATACTGCTGTCCGGCGCTAACAGCGACGGTGTGGAGGGGCTGGCGGAAGTACACGAAGCCGGCGGCATTACTATGGTGCAGGACCCGGAGACTGCCATCGTGGATTTTATGCCCCGTCATGCATTACAGACAGTGCCGGTTGATCATGTGGCAGCGGCCGATGCAATGGCCTCTTTTATTAATAATTTTGCCGGCGTGATGGCCGGTTGAGGTATGGTTATTGAAAATGTATTTTTTGTATGATTTTGATTGTTGATGATAAGCCAGAGAATATTTTATCCATCAGGAAAACGCTTGAGCTGTATCAGTTTGAAGTGGATACAGCCCTGTCCGGCGAAGAGGCACTGAAGAAAATACTCCGGCACAGTTATACCCTTATCATCCTGGACGTACAGATGCCCAGTATGGACGGCTTCGAGGTGGCAGAAGCCATCTCCGGCTACAGCAAAGCGAAAGATATTCCCATCATATTCCTGTCTGCCGTTAACAAAGAGAAACGTTTTATTGTAAAAGGTTACGATTCAGGCGGCATCGACTATCTCACCAAACCGGTAGATCCCGATGTATTGCTGATGAAGGTGAAAACTTTTTCCCGGCTCTACCAGCAGTCCCAGGAGCTGAAGCAGATGCACCAGTCGCTCCAGGAAGAAGTGGAAGTCCGCAAGCTGGCGCAGAGCGCGCTCAGTGAAAAAGTCAATGAACTGCATACCATGCTGGAGGTGCTACCACAGATAGCCTTCACCGTTACTCCGGACGGACAGATAGAATATGCCAATCGCAATTGGTTTAAATACGCGGACAGCCTGGAGCAGCTGCCGGAAACGCTGCCGATGGACAGAAGCCTGCGGCAGTGCCTCGATGACACGCTGAAGGCTGGCTTGCCGCTGGAAAAGGAAGTATACCTGAAAGACCGTACAGACGATAACTTCCGCTGCCATCTGTTACGTGTCATCCCGGTACGGGAGAGCGCCGGCATCAGTAAATGGATCGGTACTTTCACCGATATCGCCCATCAAAAACAAGCCAACGAAATACTGGAACAGAAAGTACGGGAACGCACAGAGGAACTGGTGGAGATCAACAAGTCTCTGGAAGCCAGCAACCATGACCTGCAGCAGTTTGCCTCCGTTGCCTCACACGATCTCAAAGAACCCTTACGTAAAATACAGTTGTTCGGCGCCATCGTCCGCGACCGCTTCCTGAAAACCGATCCGGGCGCCATGTCCTACATGGAAAGGATCGTAGGCTCTTCAGAAAGAATGGCGCGGCTTATCAACGATCTGCTGAACTATTCCCGCCTGTCGGCGGCAAGCATATACGAAATTACCGATCTCAATGTGGTGGTACAGGAAATCATCAGTGACCTCGAGTTGACCATCACGGAGAAAAATGCGGTAGTGTGTGTAGAAAAATTGCCACAAATTGAAGCGGTTCCTGGGCAGATCCGGCAGGTGTTCCAGAATATTATCAGTAACGCACTAAAATTTTCCCGGAAAGACCAGGCGCCGGAAATTTTTATCTCCGCCGAAATGATAAAGGATGGTGGTATTAACAACCCTTCAGAGGTAAATGCCGACTTGTGCCGTATTGTCATCCGGGATAATGGTATCGGGTTTAATGAAAAATACCTGTCTAAAATATTTACCATTTTTCAGCGCCTGCACAACGCGGACCACTACGAAGGCACAGGTATAGGACTGGCTATCGCCAAAAAGGTAATCGACAAACATCAGGGTACTATTACCGCTACCAGCGTGGAAGGAGAGGGCACCTCCTTCATTATGGTATTGCCTGTAAAACAGGCGAAAGTGCCGGCGGCATGATATATCAACGCGGTATTTTTTTTTGCTGGCCTATGATCAACTAAAATCATTAATTTAGGAGTCCTGCCCGGGGGCATCCCGGTAAAGCAGGCTGTGAAAAACCTCGTAACAGATTATTACGTACATAGACTATCGCTATCACGTTTGAAAATCCTGAATAACCATTTCTTAAATCGCTTTGATCATGGGCCTCGCAATTGTTAACACAATCTTTGCATTGGGTACTGCATCCACTGACGTAAAACAGCAACGAAGCATTCTGATTGTCAACAGAATGGCCGTCATCCCTGCTATCCTTGCCTTTATCCTTGCCCCGTTCCTGTATTATGTTTCCGGTATCAGTCAGATGTTGTACATGCCCATATTGGAGGGGGTGCTCATGTTGTGTGTCCCGCTGCTGAACAGGCTGGGGTATCACTTCACGGCCGCCACAGGCATGGTGGCCATTCACTGTGCCAGCACCTTTTATTTTGGGTCCATCATGGGTGAGCTGGCAGCTGTTGAGTTCATTGCCGTATACCTGTTCCTGATGGCTTTCCTGATCTATAAAGACCGGGGCAGGAGAGCGGTGTTGCTTAGTTTGATCATCCTGACGCTGGTAACGCTGAAGCTCAATTACCTTTTCCCTTTTCTGAAAGCGCTGCCTTTCCCGGCAGAGAGCGTGGCGGTAGCAAGGATAGCTATACAGTGCGCAGTTGTGTTCCTGGTGGGCTATACGATTTCTTTTTATGTGAAGGCCGCTGATGAACGGCTGTCAGTGGAAGAAGTGAAATCAGCCATACAGGAAAAGCAGATCGAACGACTGAAAGAAGCCAAAACAGAGATTGTCCGGAATGCAAAAGTGGCCGCCCACGAAATAAGAAACTATTTGTCCAGCGTTACCTGCTTCTCCGAGAAGTTCAGCCGGCTGGGACAACGCGCCACTTCCAGCGTGCCGGTCAACAAAGGAGAGATATATGGCATGAAGGTTTGCAGCGATGTAATGAAAGATATTGTGGATACCATGCTGTGTAAAGATCTTTCCGTGGCTTGTATTGACAGGAACTGCGTATCCGTATTCCCCTGGAGAAGCTGGGCCGAAGATATTTTATGCATGTACCTGCTGACCGCAGAAGGTATGAAGAAAACACTGTTCTATAAAATCGCCGACGCTGACTTTCATTTCATCAGGGCCAATAAATATCTGCTGACAAAAGTTTTTTCCAACAGTATCATTAACGCCCTGAAGTACTGCCACAAGCAGGTCCATGTAGAAGTAAGCCTTTCAGGCGCACATGTTTTATCATTGGTGATAGCTAATGACGGCGAGGGCCTGAGCCCTGAGGTCCGTGAAAGAATCGAGAACGGTTGGGCGGAAGACCTGGCCGAAGTGAAGGGAGGCAACGGGTTTGGTATTCCTACTGTGATAAAGGCTGTTCAGAAGCTGGAAGGGAAGTTATTGATAGAGGAAACAAAAAAATGGGCTACCGTGTTTATATATCAGATACCGACGGAGCTGGTGGAAGACAATGCTGAAGCCATGTCGGAAGCAGTATCGGCGCCGGCGGCTGCTCATCTGCAGGAGCTGAAAATATTGCTGGTAGAAGATGATTTCATGAGCACATCTCCTTTCAGAAGCTGGGCCCGCACAAACGGTTTCACGCTGTGGCTGACGGACAATCTGCCGGAAGCCATTGATGTTATCCGGTATGAACGGCCCGATATCGTTTTCCTGGACGCGCATATATCCGATATCCCCATGGAGGAAATGCTCCGCCAGATCAGGATTGCAGATCCGGGCATCCCGGTGGTGGTGATCTCCGGAGATGCTACGGTAGCCGAATGTGCACGGGTGAAAGAACCTGATATTGCAGGGGTGCTGCTGAAGCCTTTTACGGAAAATGAATTTTTTACAGTCATAAAACCCATCTGCCAGCAGGAAACAGGAATCTGATCCAAAGGATGCAAAAATGATTGTTCGCCCTGAACCCCAAAGTATCCCTTTCCGACAGTGCATCTCCCGTTTCCCCGGAGAAAGGAATATCTGGGAACGGCTGTAAATGGTGGTAGTAGCGGCTTACAGCCGGTGCGTGTAGTCATATAGGTTGACTGCTGCCATTTTGCCGGCTAAATAATTATTTTGTGAATACACAGCATTGTCAATGGATGACCTGATAATTCCACCACTTTATTGTCCATTCCGCCCTTTTATAAGTACGCACTTCCGGGCTGTCCGCAGGCATACGGATTCATGGATCGCCGGCTACAAGCTGCTTTCCGAAGATGAATATAAAAGGTATGACAAGGATAATTTTGCTGCGATGACCTGTCGGTTTTACGAAGGAAGTGCAGAACGGCTGGCTATTGCCAACGATCTCCTTACGTTGTTCTTCCGGCTCGATGATCTGGCGGACCATGCTGATAAAGGTGTTTCTGATTTTTTCCTGAGAGAGTTCCTGGTAGTGCTGCACGACGGTCATTACTACGGGGCCGTGCCTTTCTTCCGGGCGCTGGGAGATGTGTGGGAACGGCTGGTGAAGCACAGCGCTGTATCGTTGCAACAGCGGATTACGGCAGACATCCGGTCGCTGTTTAACGGTATTGCCTGGGAGCAGCGCAATGCAGCGGCGAGGCGCTGGCCTACACTGGATGAATATTTCAAAATGCGTCCGGCTGCCGGCGGAGCTGCATTGGCGGGTACGCTGGTCCTGTTTGTAAGTAATATCAAACTGCCGGCTAAATTCCTTGACAGTAAGGAATTTATGGCCCTGAACACTTTATGCGGCCGTTTGGGTTGTGTGGGAAATGATATCCTCAGTGTAAAAAAAGAACTCGCCCACAACGATTATCATAACCTGATCATGCTGATGCAGCAGATGTTCGGGTTTTCGCTGCAGGAAGCCATCAACCAGGCGGTGCGGCTGCATAACCAGCATATGGAGCTTTTTTCACGGATCATTGCGGGCGTTTCCCGGCGGGAGTGGGGCGCTGCGGTGCAGCAGTATATTGACGGATTGATTGGTATTGTCCGTGGTAATCTTGACTGGAGCCTGAATGACTCGGAGCGGTATGGCTATCAGGGCATTAATACCGACGGTTATGTGGTGGATGATATCGATGATATCCTGGAAAAATTAAATATCGGAGAGGGATAAGCCGGCTCTTTACGTTGTTATGATAAAGGGTGTCGTTTTGTTTCTCTGTTATATCTTTATCATATGTCCGGTTACGTTACAAATCCTGCTTTGCTGAAAAAAATTTTATGGGCTGACTTTGCGCTGGGCTCCGGGACAGCTGTTATTGGTCTCGCTGCATATCCTGTATTGTCGCCTTTTCTGGGCCTGCCGGTGTCGGTGGTAGTGGTGGTGTCGGCGGTGACTTTGCTTTATGCGCTGGTTGCCTTGTGGCTGGCAACAAGGAATAGTCCTGCTGCAGGTTTGGTACGGCTGCTGATGTATGCCAATGCTTTCTGGACGCTGGTCAGCATCGGACTGTTGGTCCGCTGTATCACAGACGCTACTATTTTCGGTGCTATTTTCCTGGTGTTACAGGTGGTGGTGGTAGGAGAACTTGCACTGTTGGAAAAGCGATGTATCAGTAGATAGCGGATAGAAAATCCACGGAGAAGGTATAAATGAAAAAACCGCGCCAGGCGCGGTTTTTAGATATTTTGGGTGGAGGATAGCGGGCTCGAACCGCTCACCTCAAACATGCCATGCTTGCGCTCTACCAGATGAGCTAATCCCCCATATTTTCCCTTTCGGGAATGCAAAAATAGATAATTTTCTGAATCCGCCAACTTTTTACACAAAATCTTTAAAAATTCCTTCTACTGTTTCCTTCAGTTCCTTTAGGAGTAAGGGTTTGCGGAGTAATTTGATGACGAGCGGATTGGCGTTGGTACGGGTGATATCGCCGTAATCAAGCGAGGAGGATACCATTACAATATGGCATTGCGACTTGATTTTCTGGGGGTAAGTATCGAACGCCTGCAGGAATTCGAAGCCATCCATTTCGGGCATCTGGATATCCAGCAGAATGATGGTCGGAGGAATTTTAGGCAGGGCGATATTGGACGATAAAAACTCCAGGGCTTTGTTGGCGTTGGCGAATGAAATCACCGTTCTGCTGATTTGTTGAAAGGTAATCAACTTCTCATGCAGCAATAAATCAATCTCATTGTCATCTATCAATATGACGCGCAGGTCAGGTATCGAATTCATTTCTGTTCGGGATGGTAATTTCAAATTGGGTGCCCTCGCCGTATTTGGACTCTACATTTATAGTGCCGCCAATTTTGCTGAGGGCTTCTTTTACGATATACAGGCCAATGCCACTTCCTGGCTTATTGTTGTTTTTGGAGCGAAAGAACATTTTAAAAATGTTGTTCAGATGCTCGCTCAGGATGCCGATACCGTTATCCCGGATGCAAATGGTAGCTTTATGCGGTTCCGCTTTTACCGACAAATTGACCATCGGTTCTGGTTCTTCCGGTTTTTGGTACTTAACAGCGTTGGAAATCAGATTGTTTAAAATAACGCTGATCCGGAACGTATCGCCCCGGAATTCGGCTACCTGGTCTACATGGGTATGAAAGCGGATGGCCGTGTTCTGTGGCTGAAAAGCGGTGATGCAATCGTTCAGCAGGTTGTTGAAGTCGATCTTTTCATATTCTACTTCCAGCCGGGAATTACGGTAATATTCGATAATTTTCTGGATAAATCCATCCAGCTTCAGCACACAGGATTCCACCATGTTCATATAGCCGTTGGGATCTACCACGGAATTGTCGAGCCGCGAGAGGTTAATAATGCCCAATACAGACATCAGCGGGGAGCGAAGGTCATGCGAAGTGGAATAGATAAAGCGGTTAAGCTCATCATTGGTTTTTTCCAGTTCCACGATTTTTTCCTTGAGCTGCTTGCGGGTAGAATAGATCTCATAGGCGTTGTTGATCGTTCTGTGCAGCTCATGCTCGTCCCAGGGCTTCTTGATATAGGAAAAGATGTGCCCCTTGTTAATGGCATCAATGATATCTTCCACATCGGTATAACCGGTCAGCAAAATGCGCATTGGGTCCGGAAGGGTGTCTTTTATTTCGTTAAAAAACTCCACCCCGGTAGAAACAGGCATTTTCTGGTCCGCTATGATGATATGGACCATAATCTCCTTCAGCAGCTGTTTGCCTTCCTGTGCAGAGTTAGCGGTATAAATCTCATAACTTCTGCGAAAGCTGGCCTTGAAGGCGTTCAGATTATGGATCTCATCATCGATATATAATATTCTAATGCGGTTTTCTTTCATTAAAGGGTCTTATGGTTAAGATTGATGATTCGTGATGTTGAGAGGTAAATATATAATAAATTCCGCTCCTTCCCCGGGGGTGGAATTTACGATGATTTTACCCCTGTGTTTCTCTATGATGCTGAATACGATAGAAAGTCCGAGCCCTGTACCTTCCCCCACATCCTTGGTGGTGAAGAAAGGGTCGAATATCTTCTGCTGCACCTCTTCCGACATGCCGATACCGGTATCCTTAATCCGGATAATGACGGTCTGGTCTTCCTGCCGGGTGCTGATGGTAATGGATTCATCGTGATGCTCTTTTTTGCTTTTGATCGCATTCAGGGCATTGGAGAAGATATTCATGAACACCTGATTGATCTTGCCGGCGTAACATTCCACTTTAGGCAGTTCCGCGTAGTTTTTGATGATGTTCACATTCGGCGGAATAGCGTTGCGTAGCAGTACCAGCGTGGAATCCAGCCCTTCGTGAATGTCGATGGACTTCACATCGCTTTCATCCAGGCGGCTGAAGGTACGCAGCCCTTTTACGATCTCAGCAGTACGGGCGGCGCCGTCTTCGATGCCTTTGATCAGGGAGGAGATTTCTTCATGGATATAGTCGATATCGATTTCCCGCTTAAATTGTTCGATAGACTTTAGTTCGCTCTGTATGTCGGCTTTGCCGGCCAGCCCGTCGTATCGGTTGAGCAGGTCCTGGAGGTCTGCAATGTCCAGTTTCAGCGGTTTGATATTGGAGGTGACGAAGTTGATCGGGTTATTGATCTCATGGGCAATACCGGCGGTGAGCTGACCGAGGGACGCCATTTTTTCCTTTTCCACCAGCCGCGTCTGGGTGTCTTTCAGGTTGGTGAGCGCCACGTTCAGGTCCCGGTTACTGTTTTGCAGTTCTTCGGTGCGTTCCTGTACTTTGGCTTCCAGTATAATATTTTGTTCTCTTACCAGTTGTTCGTTTTCTTTGGAGATCTCGAGGGCGATGGCCTGTGAGGCTTCCTTTTCTGCTTTAAAAGTGTTGATCTTGTCGGCCAGGGCAAAAGACAGCAGGATGACCTCTATCGCCGACCCTATCACAATAATGTGGCTGGTAAAGATATTATAGGGGATGATACCCACGTCTTTCAGTACAAAACAGATGATGGCCAGGATAAATACTGTCCATGCCAGTACGAATATTTTAGCGGTGCGGGAGTGTTTTACCGCTTGCATGATGGCGAACAGTAGGATGAAGCTCACACCGGTAATGGCGAGGAAGTCGATCAGCGCGTAGGCGATCGAGAAATATCCCAGCAGTGATAAAACGATGGTACTGGAATAAACAATCACAAAGAGGGTCATGATCCGGTAAGCCCAGGGAGCTTTTTCCCGTACATGGAGGAAGCTCTGTACAAACAACAGCACGGAAATGCCGGAGAGGGCCCCGCCCCAGAGTACAGCCTGTTCGGTAATATACAGGTTTTCATGCCAGAATAAGCGGTACCCGAAGCCATGAAGGCAGATTTGGGCCAGCCCTACGCAGGCGATATAGATGATATAATAGAAATAGCTCCAGTCTCTTACAGAAAAGAAAATAAAGGTATTGTAGAAGATCATCACGAGGATGATGCCGATGTAGATAGACAACAGCAGGTCGTCGTTGTACAGCTTACTGTATATCTCCCGGGAGGTCCCGATATAGATCGGTACCAGGATGGTCTCCCGGCTTTGTATGCGCACGTAGAAGGTTTGGGCGGTGCCGTTAGGAATGCTGATGTTGTACACGAAATTCTGATGAACGACCGGTCTCTTTTTAAAAGGCCGTAGCTCGCCGCCGGGAATCACTTCATAGCGGTTGTCCGGCCCGGGGTAGTAGAGGTCTATCAGGTCCAGGATGGGATAAGTGATATTAAACATCAGCTCGGGCTGCTGCGTATTGTTTTTGACCGTAAAGCGCAGCCAGATGGCGTCTTGGGTGAGACCGAAATTAGGGATCTGTTTCTGCAGCTTCTGGAAGCCGGAGGAATGCTCCACTTCAGCAAAAGAGAGATGGCCGGCCGGGTCCAGCAGGTATTCCAGCTGACCGTATTCGGCCAGTTGGACCGGGTAGTTGGGGGAGATGTTAATCGTATCTGCCCAGGCGGGTATACATCGGACTGTTACTAACAGCAACAGACATACGAACCTGTAAAATGCCGGTCTGATCAGAAGTCGCATGGCTTTTTTCGGATCATTTATCGTGATTAAAAATCTGTTCCAGGTCTACGTAGTAACGGCCGGAGGCTATTGCGCTGTTCAGCCCCACTTCCCGGCACACATGGGCGATAGCGGCGCCTCCCAGCATCACGGCCGAAGCCAGTTGGGGCCACGTGGTAATAGTTTTACCGATCTCCGCGAGGGAGGCTTGCATTTTGGTTGACATGGCATTGAAATTAACGATACGGTCTACCAGTTGCATCCTTTCCGTTCCCTGCATGTTTCTGATCTGGGCGGCGGTGATATCTTCCGGTATACGTCCATGCAATATAGGTAAATCATGCTGGAGATCAAACCGCTCTACATCTATCATGCCCCGGTCGCTGGTGTCCATTACCACCGGTATGTGCATGGCCCTGGCACGCTGGCGGGCCAGTACCTTGATATCCAGGCCGTCACATTCTTCCACCAGGATGTCCAGCGGGCCCCCGTCGGTCAGAAAAGCGTCAATATTATCTTCAGAAATACCATTATCATAACAGCGGACCTGCAGAAAAGGATCGATTTCTGCAATTTCCCGGGCGACCAAAACGGTTTTCAGGATGCCCACATGGTGAACGCCTGTCCGGATGCGGTTCATATTGCTGAGATCGAGCTTGTCAAAGTCGGCTATACGAAGTTCTCCGCACAGCCTTTCTATGGCGAGTGCCAGGGCTACGGACTGTCCTACGGAGAGGCCGATGACGCCTATTCTTTTGGTTTGGAGGATTTTCCGCTCTTCCTCCGTGATTTTATGCTGATTGCGGCTGGTGCGCAGCTGTATAAATTCGGCTTCGTCGAGTATATGTACTACGCGCCCGGACCAGGGATAATACACCCATACGCCATAAGCTGCCGGTGGCGTGTTGCCCAGGTGGGCGGCTACTTTTTCGGCAATGGCTGATTCAGATAATCTTTCTGTTGGATGCTGAAGGCGGATAAGCTCCGCCAGCTGAGGCTGTATTTCGTCGAAGACCCGGATACCGGGCTGTTGGGCTATTAGCTGGGTAAGGGCTTCCAACTGGGCGGGGTCCTGTAACCTGAAAAACCTTACTTCCCGTTCTGCTGATTGTTGTTGGCTCGTTGCTATGGCATCTACTAGTACGTTGTTCATTGTTAAGTTATTTATTGCTACCGGGATAGCGGCAGGTCGCTCGTGGCTGCCGACATGATCCTCAGATCATAGTCGACCTGCATCTCTCCCTTGGGCCCTTTTTCTACAATCGTTTGCACCGGATTGTTGCGTAAACTCATCATTCTTTCCCGGTCTTCCGGGTGAGCGCTCTTCAGTTCCAGGGGGTCGTTCAGTATGAGCGCAGTGGCGATCAGGTCTTCCTTGGGGTAATAGAAGGTGCCCTGGTTGCCGATATTGGTCATAATCTGATACCCGGTACGAATACTGTTACGGAAAGTAGTCTGTGCGCAAAAACCCAGAAAAGTGGTGACGGGCAACTGGTTCAACACGGCGTTCACCACCCTGAAAAGGACAATGCTGCCAATTCCCCAGCCGGCTACCTCCCTGGAATTCCACAGGCCGCAGAATTCCCCCGTGCCGCCCGTTGCGGCCAGCTCCTTTACAATATCGTATATCCTGGGGTCCATACTGTTGATGGCACTTTCAATGGGCAGCGGAACGCTTCCGCCGGCGAGTTGTATCCGGCAGCCCCCATACGTTTTGGTATAGTCGTCATTGCTCACGGTAATAATGTAAGTATAAGGTTCGTACATCCAATCCACATTGGCAGAAGTAACTTTCGTGACACCATATGCTTCCAGCACTTTCCGATGTCCTGCAATATATTGCAAACATTCTTCGGGATATTCGATTGCCTTGAATACTCTTACCTTGAGCATGTATGGGAATGCTTTTAATTTTTTTTTAGTTTAGTTAGCCAGGGTCGGGTGGCCCTTAAAAAAATATTCGGTGTTTATATAAGCATTACGTCAGCAAAAAAGCTACCGCTTTTTCACTACGCTGTTACAATGGCGGGTGTAAGCAGCATAGTATCGTTGGCCATTATAGCAGGGATTGCATCTCCATCTCGCAGTTAGCTTCTCCCGGGATAAATAGTTCCATTTGTTGAAAAAGATTAAAAAGCTCTACATCTTCACATGAAGGTAATGGTAAAATAGTATTATTTCCATAATAATCCATAAAGAAAGTCCCGTTTTTTGAATAAATGCTAAACACGTCCGATGTCGGGTACTGGTATTCAATAGTATAAGTATTTGTAAATATTTTAAGGATGCTAAGTGCCACTTTCATTGGTGTAAATTTTGCTGCATTGAATCCCTTTACAGTTAGATTTGTACTTGTGTTATTTCTATAAACAAATTTCAATTATTTTAATATGAACAAAAGAGAATTCATAAAGCTGACCAGCCTGGCTGGCGTAGCGGCGCTCAGCGGCCCTCTCAGCAGTCTGGCCATGCCCGTTACTTCCGTGAAAACCAGCTCCGACGACCCGAAGGCTCCCTTTGTGGTACCACCACTGCCTTATGCTTATGACGCCCTGGAACCTTACATCGATAAAATGACGATGGAAATACATCACGACAAACATCACGGCGCCTATGTGAAAAATCTCAACGAGGCCATAAAAGGCACTGCCTTCGCTACCCTGTCGCTCGAAGAAATATTGCGTAAGGTGACGGATAAGGATAAAGCCATCCGCAACAACGGCGGCGGCCATTACAACCACTCCCTGTTCTGGACCGTGCTTTCTCCCGGGAAAACAGCCCCGTCCGATAAACTGAAAGCAGCGATCAATACCCATTTTGGCTCCTTTGAAAAATTCCGGGAGAAATTCAACGACGCGGGTAAAACACAGTTTGGCTCCGGCTGGGCATGGCTGATCGTTGGCCCGGGCAAAAAACTGTCCGTGATCAACACGCCTAACCAGGACAACCCGCTTATGCATAACATCGTGAAGGAAAAAGGCACGCCCATCCTCGCGCTCGATGTGTGGGAGCACGCCTACTACCTGAAATACCAGAACAAACGGCCGGACTATATCAATGCATTCTGGAACGTGGTGAATTGGGACGAAGTGGAAAAACGCTACAACAACGCGTAGATTTCACGCAAAGCTTCCCTGAGAGAGCAGAGGCGTCACGCAAAGGCGCTAAGCAGCAAAGCCGCAAAGAAATAAGATAAGAAAGCAAAGGAGCGAAGACCAATTCGATTTGATCTTCGCTCCTTTGCTTTCTTATTATCTCATAAAACCTTTGCGGCTTTGCTGCTTAGCGTCTTTGCGTGATTATTTGCGTTTCAGAAACACAAATCCGTTCTTTTCTCCAATCACCTCCAGGTTCGGATGATGAACGAATTCTTCGCTGTCCGTAATCCGGCAGATGAAGTAAGCAGGCTTGTCAATCGCGCCGTTCAGCAGCCAGTCGGTATCATAATAGTTTTTATTGCTATGGGGCTGTTCCCGCGAATAGTAATGTTGCGCATAACTATGGTAGCCGAGCGCTTTTACATACACATCTTTGCCCTGCAGAGAGATAAAGAAGTCGATGGCCGCCCCCTGTGAATAACGCTCCACTTTGGGCACAAAATGCACTACCGTCACCTGTATGATCAGGATGGTACTGAGAAACAGGCATAGCAGCCCGTTGGTGATTTTCTGGCGGGACAATAACACGGCGCTGACGATCACCAGGATAATATAGGCGATACCGTAGCCGGTTTCCGCTACAGACCAGGATACCTGGGCCTGCAGGTTGGCCACCGCGAATTTGTCGCCGATATACGGAATCAGTTTGTCTTTGTACACGCCCACCAGCGGCAACGCCGCAATAGCAATACCCAGTACTACGCCGATCACGCACAGCAGGGCAATGTTCCAGCCACGCAGGCGCAGTTTGCCGTTGGACAGTTTATATACCTGGTACGCCGCCAGGTAAGACAACGGGAAATAACACAGGGAAGAATAGTGCACGATCTTGGTTTTCACGATGGAAAACAGGATCAGCACCACCCAGAATAATACCCACATCCACACCTTAAAATCTTTCTGTTCTGTGGCAGCCGGTTGTCCGTAGATGGTTTTTTTCCGGCCACGGATATACGAAAACAGGAAGATGCTGGCCGGAAAACAACCAATCAGGAGTACTACCCAGTGGTAGAAGAACGGGCCGCCGTGGCCGGCATCTTCTGTGGTAAGCAGGCGGACCTGGTACGCCACAAATTCATTGACAAACCACCAGCCGTGGGCGATGATTTCATAACCAAACCAGAGCAGGGTGGTAATAGACGCAAAAAGGGCAATGAGGCCCAGATGCGCCAGTTTAATGCCAATACGGAATTTATTCCAGAGCCAGTACACCAGGAGGGTGAGCATAGACACGAGGATGGCCACAGGTCCTTTGGTGAGCACTGCCAGACCCAGGAAAAAGCCGCTCAGCATGGCCATGCGGTAAGACTTTTCACTATAGGCGATCCGGTACGCAAAATAAATAGCGAGGAAAATGAAGTAGTTGAAGGTAGGGTCGATGATACCTGACTTAAAATAGAAGTGGGGGAGCCAGGAGCCGGCATACACCAGGGCCCACCAGATGCCCATTTTCTCGTCTGCCAGTTTTTTACCGATGGCGTAGAGGCTCAGCAGGGTAGCGATACCGATGATTGCATTCGGAAGACGGGCCGCGAAGTCATTAACGCCAAAGAGCAGCATGCTGCCGGCCTGCATCCAGATAAACAGGGGCGGTTTTTCCCAGAAAGGCCGGAAATCGATTTGTACCTGACTGTAGTTATGGCTTACAATCATCTCGCGGGCTGCTTCTGCAAAATTTATCTCGTCCCAGTCAAAAAGGTGTACAGCCCCCAGAAAAGGTATAAATAGCAGGGCTGCCACAAGGGCAATCAACAGGTATTTCATTATAACGGTTTATAAAAAATAAGCATTACGGCTCGCTAAAAAGCAAAGGAGCAAAATCCGCAAAGGTGCTTTGCGAACTTTGCTCCTTTGAAAAAAATTGCGGGATTTACGCCGCATTGGCGTTTACAATGGCTTCCGCGCATGCTTCCGGAGAAGTGGCGGAGTCCCGGAACCTGAAGAACCCGCATACAATAACAGTGCTCAGGGTCCCTACGATGCTGCCTACGTATACGTCAGCGAAAAAGTGTTGTGCCAGGTAAATGCGGGAATAGCCTGCTGTCAGCGCTAATACAATAAACAGCAATCCCAGCTTTTTATTGCGCAGCCATACCGACAGGAAACTGAACATGGCAAAAGCTCCTGCAGAGTGCCCGGAAGGGAAACTGCAGCTGCTATGCACGGTGATCCATTTTACAGTATGTACCAGCGTGGCGGCTTCATCACCAAAATAGCTGATGGGCCTGGGCGCATTAAAATAATGTTTAGCTACCTGTACTACAATGACTGCCAGCAGAAATACTGCCAGACCAATAAAAAATACCCTGAACTTCTGCATGAGCAGCATCAGCAGCAGTATTAAGCTAAACATAATACCATCCCCGAGATAAGTGATCCCGGTGACCAACACATCTCCAACCGTTGAGTGTTCCCCGTTGATGCCAAGAAACAGCTCCCGTTGACTGTAGGTTGCCAGCATTACTCCCCCTACTATGAGCCATAGCAGGAAGGGCAGAAAGAAATATGCATTCCTTCTGAACAGTGTAAACAGCGTTTTCAAATCTGTAGGTTTTAAATTGTAGGTTGCTTTTTAAACTTGTTACGTCTAAACTTTAGTAAGAACTTTTTTACTTTTTGATATATGCGAAAATAAAATTCTTTATTGAATAAGTTGGAATCATTCATGGCTTTATAAATTAAAAAGCCGGCGATCGGCACCAGAACGATATTTGACAGCCACATGCCCGACCAGGTGAACATCACTCCGCTGCGGGCCATCTTTTCCCCGATCATGAAAAATATATTGAAGATCACGAAGAAGATCACGGCAAATACCAGCGGGGTGCCCAGGCCTCCCTTACGGATAATGGAGCCCAGCGGGGCGCCGATCAGGAACATTACCACGCAGGCTGCGGCGAGGGTGAACTTACGCTGCCATTCTACTTTATGCATCAATATAACGCTGTGCTTGTCTGAATATTCTTTGGTGGGGGCTTCGAGGGAACTTAAAGTTTCCCGTACGCTCTGTTCGGCCCTGTCCAGCACATTGTGGCGGCTCTTTTCCGGGACGATCTCTTCGAAATCCTTCACTTTCAGCGGCGGAACGGTCGCCGCCCAGGCAGAATCTTTCCATTTGAAGAAGGGAAAACGTACAGTCACGTAGGCGTTGACGGTCCGTGCGAAAACATTTTGGGATTTCTGCAGGGAGTCGATGGCCAGGTCCAGCTGGCGGATATTGAGCATCTGCTGGTTGGAAGCAAACAGGTCCGTATTCAGGCGGTTGAAGGCGAAAGAGCTGAGATCAAAGGCCTTGGAGTATTTTTTAAAGCTGAAGCGGATCATGTCGCCGGGAACGGAATAGCCGTTATTGCCTTTTTCCTCGTATCTCCAGCCATTTTCGAGGATGAAATAGAGGAAACGTTTGTTGGCGGTGAGCACCATCTGGCCTTTTTCAGCGAGGATGATCTTGTCGCCGCCACCACCGCCGGTGGAATGATCAAAGATCATTACCTGGTGGATGGTCTGGTTGTCTTTATCTTTCTGGGCCACCTTGATGGTATAGCCGGGGATATCGCGGTAAAATACGCCTGCCTTGATGTTAAAGGCCGGTTTGGAGTAGGTGATGTCATACAGCAGGGATTTGGCCTGCAGGTTGGCTACGGGGATGACGTAGTTGGCAAACAGGAATGCCAGTACCCCGATGATGCTGCACACCACCATGAGGGGCCGGATGAAACGCAGCAGGGAAATACCGGCTGATTTCAGGGCTACCAGTTCAAAGCTCTCTCCGAGGTTGCCGAAGGTCATGATAGACGACAGCAGTACGGCCAGGGGGAGGGCGAGTGTTACCAGCGTGGCGCTGGTATAGGCGATCAACTGCACGATCACCATTGTGTCCAGTCCTTTTCCTACCAGGTCATCCACATATTTCCAGAGAAACTGCATTACCAGTACAAAAAGCGTCACAAAGAAGGTCGCCACGAAGGGGCCCAGGAATGTTCTAATAATTAATTTATCGAGTTTCTTCACTGATAATGCCTGATTTTTTTCTCGCAAAGAGACAAAGTAAGCAAAGAATGTAAAAAAGCGCCCAACGTACAGGTTTATTAGGTAAACCCGGTTTGAAAGGGTGTTGCGTTTACACCGGCAAGTTGATGTCATATGTCAACTTGCCGGCGTCATATGTCAATTTCTTAGCGTTCTTTGCTTACTTTGCCACTTTGCGAGCAAAGGTAGTACGATTTCACAAAGGAGTGTTAAAGCATCCCTGAAAATACCGTTAAATTATATGGAAAATTTTTATCTGACAGCAGAAGAGGCAGCCATTGTATTTACGCCGCGGGTCATGGAGCTGAAAAACAGGGCGATAGAGAAGGTGATGTTGTTAATGGGACAGTTACAGGAAGCGCTGGCAGCGTGGGATGCAGCCTCCGGATTTCCTTTTGATCCGGTATGGCTGCAGCAGGGACCGAAGATCTCGAAAGGGGAGCAGTACAAGTCACTGCCGTGGGTAATACTGGATTATCCGCGGTTTTTCAGTAAAACTGACGTGTTTGCTTTCCGCAGCATGTTCTGGTGGGGGCATTATTTCAGCTGCACCCTGCACCTGGCGGGGATGGTCAAAAAGCAATTTGAGGCCTCGCTGCTGGCGGCCTATGGGCCACTGGCGGCTGCCGGATTTCAGGTGTACCTGCCGGACGATCCCTGGGAACATGACTTTGAAAACGGAAATTACCGGTCCATAGGTGATATGAGTTTAGCAGACTGGAATAGGCTGGTTGGCCGGAAAAATTTCATTAAACTGGCGAAACCGTTTGCATTGGAACGCTGGGGAGAAATAATTACTGATATAGTGGAGGCTTATGCGACCCTACTCAATGAATTGACGGTGAAAAGGCCGTGATTAGTTTCCTATCCGATGGAACAGATCTTTTACCTGGGATTCCCAAAGCTGGCTTTGGTCTTTAATCTCTCTCTTGTCAGCGAAGTCTTTCACGACCAAAATGGTCATATTGGTGACTTCTGAAATCTGGATGCGGAACTCAAAGAATTCCTCCTTTGGGGCATGGAGCCAGTGGAACCGGATAAATTCGTCCTCCTCCTGTTCCAGAATTTCTGCTTCTTCAGAACTGCCATTCCAGGAAAAGGAAAATACATTGTCCCTGAAGTCTACCCTGTCTGCGAACCATTCCTGCAAACCAGCGGGGGTTGACAGGAATTCGTATAGGATACCGGGGGAGCACCTAACCGGGAATTCCAACTCGTAAAGCACTTTCTTAGACATCTCTCAAATAATTAGTAAATCAATATCATCAGGTTGCAATTATAGAAAATATTTTATTCTGTCAAAATAATTTACGGTTTTTTTTTAATTAATCTGAAGAATGTATGAACATCTTATATATTTTACAAATATTATAATATTTTACTATTTGTAAGTGCCCTGTCAGTGATGATTACAGCCGATGCCGTATCGGTAGCGGGTTTAGCGGGAAAATAATAAGCTCTTAAAGATCAATCGATTTTATTTGGAAATGATTTAAAAACGACAGATTTTTTTTGGTCGGCTTCTAAAAAAAGTTATTTTTGTCAGGCATTCATCAAATCTTAACTTTTTCTTAACCTGTAACTGTTCCGACTCTATGTCAATGCGCCAACTTAAAATCACTAAATCCATTACCAACAGGGAATCTCAGTCCCTCGAGAAGTACTTGCAGGAGATTGGGAAGGTGGATTTAATTACGCCGGAAGAAGAGGTAAACCTCGCTATCCGCATCAAGCAGGGCGATCAGAGAGCGTTGGAAAAGCTGACTAAAGCTAATCTCCGCTTTGTGGTATCCGTTGCCAAACAGTATCAGAACCAGGGTCTGTCACTCAGCGACCTGATCAACGAGGGCAACCTGGGGTTAATTAAAGCTGCACAACGTTTTGATGAAACACGCGGTTTTAAATTCATTTCCTACGCTGTATGGTGGATCCGTCAGTCCATCCTCCAGGCACTGGCCGAACAGTCCAGGATCGTAAGGCTGCCACTCAATAAAGTGGGCCTCAGCAACAAGATCAGCAAGGCATATTCCCAGCTGGAACAGGAGTTTGAAAGAGAGCCGTCACCCGATGAGCTGGCCACCATCCTCGAGATCAACACCGACGAAGTGGAAGCCACCCTCGGCGTAGCCGCCCGCCACGTTTCTATGGACGCACCGTTTATCGACGGGGAAGACAACTCCCTGCTGGACGTGCTCGAAAATCCAAACGCTGTCAGCGCTGACGAGGAACTGGACCATCACGACTCCCTTCGCCGGGAAATTGAAAGGTCCCTGTCTACCCTCACAGACCGTCAGAAAGATGTGATCATGCTGTACTTCGGTATCGCCGTGGAACATCCCATGTCACTCGAAGATATCGGGGAGAAATTCGGCCTCACCCGCGAAAGAGTACGCCAGATCAAAGACAAAGCCATCACCAAGCTCAGGACTACCTCCAGAAGCAAACTGCTCCGGAATTACCTGGGATAGGCAATTACGGATTACGGACCGGAATGCCTGGATGTAGCCGGAAATGCCTGTTGATGCCAGGCGGAGATATTTTTATTGAAATTATATTGAATTTGTTGGATAATAAACGCTTTGAGCGGAGATCATGGGGAAAGCTCCATCGTCTCCGCTTTTTTTGCGCCCTGAGATGCCCTGTGCTTAGTAAATCACGGTCGTACCTGTCTGAGATGCCCTGTCTGTGATATCCTGTCGGAGGTTACATCATCATCTCCGCTTTTTCAGGGCCTTCTGCACCCGCCCCCGCGCCATCATGCTCACAAAGAACCTCCAATTTGTAATTCGTAATCCGTAATTCGTAATTGAAAAGCTGTATTCTCACCCAAAAACAATAATTTTGCTGTCCGTTTAAAATATCAACAATGTTTGAATCATTATCAGAGAGATTAGATTCCGCGTTTAAGCAGCTTAAAGGGGAAGGCCGTATTTCGGAAATCAATATCGCCAGTACCGTGAAGGAAATCCGCCGTGCACTGGTGGATGCGGACGTGAACTACAAAATAGCCAAGGAATTTACTGATAAAGTAAAGGATAAAGCCATGGGGGAAAAGGTGCTGACCGCCATCTCTCCCGGACAGCTCATGGTAAAGATCGTGAAAGACGAGCTGGCCGAGCTGATGGGCGGCACCGAAGCGGAAATTGATATCAAAACATCTCCTTCCATCATACTCATCGCTGGTTTACAGGGTTCCGGTAAAACTACCTTCTCCGGTAAACTGGCCAACTTCCTCAAAACCAAAAAGAGTAAGAACCCTTTGCTGGTGGCGGCAGATATCTACCGTCCGGCGGCGATCGACCAGCTGAAAGTGCTGGGCGAGCAGATCGGGGTGGAAGTGTACAGCGAGCCTGAAAATAAAAATGCCGTGCAGATCGCGGAGAATGCGGTCAAACACGCCAAAGCCAATGGCAATAACATCATCATCATCGATACCGCCGGCCGCCTGGCCGTGGACGAGGTGATGATGACCGAGGTGGCCAATGTGAAAAACGCCGTGAAACCGCAGGAAGTCCTGTTCGTGGTAGACTCCATGACCGGCCAGGATGCGGTGAACACCGCCAAGGCGTTTAACGACCGGCTGGACTTTACCGGCGTGGTGCTCACCAAACTCGACGGTGATACCCGCGGCGGTGCGGCCCTGACCATCCGTTACACCGTGACCAAGCCGATCAAATTCGTGAGCATGGGCGAAAAGATGGACACCCTCGACGTGTTCTATCCGGAGCGTATGGCGCAGCGTATCCTTGGCATGGGTGATATCACCACCCTCGTGGAACGTGCACAGGCCCAGTTCAACGAAGAGCAGGCTAAAAAACTGGAGAAAAAAATCCGCCAGAACCAGTTCGATTTCGACGATTTCCGGGAACAGCTCCAGCAGATCAAGAAAATGGGTAACCTGAAGGACCTGATGGGCATGATCCCCGGCGTGGGCAAAGCCGTAAAGGACCTCGATATCAGCGACGACGCCTTCAAAGGCATCGAAGCCATGATCAACTCCATGACGCCCGATGAACGCGGTAATCCCGACCTTATCGACGGCAGCCGCCGCAAACGCATCGCCAAAGGCAGCGGTAAAAATATCCAGGACGTGAACCAGTTCATGAAACAGTTCGAACAGATGCGGCAGATGATGAAAATGATGAACAAGTTTGGCGCTGGTGGCAAGGGTCTGAGAGGACTGGTGAAATAAAATATTTCGCTTCGCAAATTTTTTTTTGCAAATACCAATTAGAAGGTTACATTTGCATCCCTAATTAAACAATATTTCCTAACTCGCAAAAAATAACTCGACTTATTTATGCCAGTAAAAATCAGACTGCAGAGACATGGCGCAAAGAAGAGGCCTTTCTATTTTATCGTAGTAGCCGACGCTCGCGCTCCCAGAGATGGTAAATTCATCCAGAAAATTGGTACTTACAATCCATTAACAGTTCCGGCTTCCATCAACATCGATACTGAAAAAGCATTGCGTTGGTTGCAGAAAGGCGCTCAGCCTACCGATACTGTTAGACGGATCCTGTCTTTCAAAGGTGTATTGTATTTGAAACACCTGTTAAGAGGTGTTACCCTGAACCTGTTCGACGAGCCTACTGCTTACCAGAAATTCGCACAATGGCAAGCTGAACACGAACAGAAAGTATCTGCCCGTCGCGACGGTCACAGAAAAGCAAGAGTTGCCGCTCCTATCGTAAGAAAGGTTGAAGACACTCCTGCTGCTCCATCCGCACCCGCAGAAGGAGAAGGTACAGAAGCATAAAACGGCAACGTTTTAACAATACCTGAAAAAGGAAATGTTTGCATTCGCAAATATTTCCTTTTTTAATTTCATGGCAGGGCACGCTCAATATGATGAACAATTATTTCAGTATAGGAAAACTGGTGTCTGCGCACGGATTACAGGGTGAATTGCTGGTAAGGCACAGCCTCGGCAAAAGATCCGCCCTCAAAGGCGTTACCGCTGTTTTCCTGGAAGAAAGGAAAAACAGCTTTATTCCCTATTTCCTGCAGCAGGCGACGGTTAAGGACGCAGCGCATATCTACATCCGCCTTGAAGGGATAGACTCCAAGGAAGCCGCTCAGAAGCTGCTTCCCGGACAGATATACCTTCAGGAAGACGATTTTAAGGCGCAAACAGCGGCTTCCTCCCCGCTGGCCTTGCTGGGCTTTACAGTGGAAGACGCTCACCACGGCGTACTGGGCACCGTGGAGGAAGTGATCGAAATGCCGATGCAGGTGCTGATAAAGGTGCAAATCCAGGGAAAAGAAGCCCTGTTGCCCGTCAATGACCAGTCCCTCGTAAAAGTGGACCGCAAGAAGCAGGTGGTACACCTCGATTTGCCGGAAGGACTGGTAGAATTATATACGAACCCATAAGTCAGCCCCTGGGACGACCAGACTGATGTGGAGAACAATACGCCAAAACGGAGGCTATGGGTCCTGCGCTTTGGGGTAACCCAGGGTTTCAGCCCCGGGGAAAAAAGCAATATCATTATGCGGATAGATATCATTACCGTACTGCCGGAGCTTCTCGAAAGCCCGCTGTCCCATTCCATCATGAAGCGGGCCCAGGCAAAAGGGATGCTGGAAGTACATGTGCACCCGTTGAGGGCCTATTCCAGCCTGAAACATAACCAGGTAGACGATTACCAGTTTGGCGGAGGCGCCGGCATGGTCATGATGCTGGAACCGATCGTCAACGCCATAGAATCGCTGCAGGCCAAAGTAAAGTATGATGAAATCATCTACCTGACGCCTGACGGGGAAACGCTGAACCAGCAGATGGCCAACCAGCTGTCGCTCAAGGGCAACCTCCTGATGTTGTGCGGGCACTACAAAGGTATTGACCAGCGTATCCGGGACCATTTCATTACGAAGGAGATCTCTATCGGCGACTATGTGCTGTCCGGCGGGGAACTGGGTGCCGCGGTGCTCGTGGATGCCATCGGGCGGTTGCTCCCGGGGGTGCTCAACGATGAAACCAGCGCTTTGTTCGACTCGTTCCAGGACAACCTGCTGGCGCCGCCGGTATACACCCGGCCCGTAGAGTTCCGCGGCTGGAAAGTGCCCGATGTGCTGCTGAGCGGCGACCATAAAAAAATTGAGGAATGGCGGCATCAGCAGGCCGTGGAAAGGACCCAAGCCCGCCGACCTGACTTGTTGTAAATTAACTACTTAAAAAATAACAGAATTGACCATGTCTGTGTTTTCCGCAGGCAAATCCGGAAAAAAGGTGGATAATCCCAAGATTTATTCGCGATTTAATTTGGTAAATGCCAATTCTTGTTTTACTTTTGCACTCCCATAAATATTTGAAAGATGAACGCAATTTCGTTTGTTCACGAACAACTGACAGCTAAAAAACAGTACCCTAAGTTTAAAGCAGGCGACAACGTCACTGTCAATTATAAAATCGTGGAAGGTAATAAAGAAAGGATTCAGTCCTTTAAAGGTGATGTGGTGAAAATCCAGGGTACAGGGTTTACTGCGTCTTTCACTGTTAGAAAAATTTCTGACGGTATTGGTGTGGAAAGACTGTTTCCGCTTTACTCTCCTCATATCGATGCTATCGTGTTGAACAAGGTAGGTAAAGTAAGAAGAGCGAAACTTTATTACCTGCGTGAACGTGCTGGTAAGAAAGCCCGTATCAAAGAAAAAAGGGTTTAGTATAAAATACAGGGAAATTAGTTACAGGCGGGGCCGCATGGCTCCGCTTTTTTCGTGTTCTTAAAATGCTATTAAATCTGTGTTTTAACAACGCCAACGGGTGAAAAAGCGGATTTTATAAGCTATCTTTGTTGAGTTAGATAACTTAAACAAACATTTGAGAAGATGACTGCTGTTTTTGTAAAACCATCATTTTTGATTCTCCAGGATATTGGCATGTCTGAACTGCTGTTGATTGCCGTTGTGGTATTACTGCTGTTCGGTGGCAAAAAGATCCCTGAACTGATGCGGGGATTAGGTAAAGGTATCCGTGAGTTTAATGACGCCAAAAACAATGTGCGCCAGGAAATTGAAGAAGGTATGAGGGAAAAGCCTGTGCAGCCCGCTACTACCGACACTAAGCCAACTGATGCTCAACACAACGCATAATCCGGCGTAACATAACTGTCCCTGATTTTAATATTTTAACTGATTTAGCTTTGACTGAATTCAGCAGTATTGCTTCTTTTCATAAAGCATTATACGCCGGCAGTACAAGCTGTACGGAACAGGTACGTGCGTATCTCGACCGGATAGCGCAGTTAAAACATTTGAATGCCTTCCTGGAAGTGTATGAGGAGGAAGCCCTGGAAAAAGCGCGGGAGCTGGATGAACGGATCAAAAACGGTCAACCGGCAGGTGCGCTGGCAGGAGTGGTGGTAGGTATTAAAGATGTGATCTGCTATAAAGGCCATCATGTAGGTGCCGCTTCCAGGATACTGGAAGGGTTTACCTCTATTTATTCGGCTACAGCCGTGGAAAGGCTGCTGGCTGCAGATGCTATTATCATTGGTAATCTAAATTGCGATGAATTCGCGATGGGGTCTACCAATGAAAATTCGGCTTATGGGCCTACCCTGAACGCGTTGGACAATACCCGGGTACCGGGAGGCTCCTCAGGAGGCTCTGCCGTAGCGGTGCAGGCGGACCTTTGTCTGGTAAGTTTAGGCAGTGATACTGGCGGCTCTGTTCGCCAACCGGCGGATTTCTGCGGTATCATCGGGCTTAAGCCGACTTACGGCCGGATCTCCCGCCATGGCCTGCTCGCCTATGCCTCCTCTTTTGATCAGATAGGCATTTTCGGCAAGGAAATTGCTGATGTGGCGGCGGTTCTGCAGGTGATCGCAGGACCGGATGAGTTTGATAGTACAGCAGCCCAGCGGGAAGTCCCTGATTATCAGCAACACCTGTCACACAATAAAAGTTACAGGTTTGCGTATTTAAGAGATGCCCAGTACCATGAAGGATTGGATGCTGAAATGAAGGATGGCTATATAGACCTCTTTGAAAGCCTTGTAGCAGCAGGACATACCGTTACCGGTAAAGGTTTTGACTACCTTGATTATGTGGTTCCCGCCTATTATGTGCTGACAACGGCAGAAGCATCCTCCAACCTGTCCCGTTATGACGGGGTCAGATTTGGGCACCGGACCAACGAAAAAAACCTTGAACTGGTCGATTTTTACAAAAAAAACAGGTCAGAAGGGTTTGGTATAGAAGTAAAACGTCGTATATTACTCGGGACTTTTGTATTGAGTGCTGGTTATTACGACGCTTATTATACGAAAGCACAACAGGTAAGAAGAATCGTTACAGACAAGCTGAACGAGATACTGGATGAGTTCGACGCCATTTTAATGCCAACGGTGCCGTCGACAGCTTTTAAACTAGGAGAGAAGACAGAAGACCCGATCGCCATGTACCTGGCTGATATATACACGGTACTGGCAAATCTGGCAGGGGTCCCGGCCATTTCGGTGCCGTTGGGCCGGCATTCAAACGGAATGCCATACGGTGTACAGATCATCACAAAGAAGTTTGACGAAGCGGCCTTGTTACAAATTGCTCATCAGCTGATGGCAACTGACAGGGCATCGATTGTTTAAAATAAATTGTATGAGAAAAATCTTTTTACTATTGCTGTTGCCAGCATTGAGTTTAGGAAGTGTGGAGGTAATGGGTAGCAACAGCGTACCTAAAGAGACGGCGTTTCCCCGGGTCTCGCCCGACACTACAGTGAAATTCCGCAAAGTACATTTGCCGAAAGACTCTGTAGTGCCTACTCCCACCACCATGGCAGTGAAGAAAGCTGCCCAGAGCCTGCCGAACACCATTCGCAGCGCTAAAGTATACGAACAGATCAACAACAACCTGGTGGCCGGTTATGTAAACAACTACGCTACCCGGTACAGCCAGCATCTGCAGATCATGGTGGAAAAAGGTCAGCCTTATTTTGCCATGGTAGAGAAAATCTTCCGCGAACACGGTATCCCGGAAGAGATGAAATATCTCGCTGTTATCGAATCCAGCTTTAATACCAATGCACGTTCCAGGGTAGGAGCCGTTGGCGCCTGGCAGTTTATGGCCGGTACCGCCCGCATCTTCGGTCTGAACGTAGGTAAAAAAGTAGACGAACGGAAAGACTTTTACAAATCCACTATGGCTGCGGCACAGTACCTCAACAAACTGTATGAGCAGTTTGATGACTGGTTGCTGGTAGTAGCAGCTTACAACTGCGGTCCCGGTGGCGTACAACGCGCCATGAAGGCCAGCGGCCGTGAAGACTTCTGGGGTATGCAATATTTCCTGCCTGCAGAATCCCGTAACCACGTTTACAAATTCATTGCTACCGGTTATATCCTCGATCGATTCAACAATTTCTTCGGCGTGAGCGATGAACCCGGCATGCCCGTAGCAGAAAATACCGCTGCTCCTGCGGCTGCTACCACCGCTGTGGCAAGAGGCCCGCTGACAGAAGATGAGATCTTCGGTAGTGTGGAAATCAACGTGACCGGCAAATATCGCCTGGAAGCCATCGCCAAAAAACTGGAGATGTCTGTAGCGGAATTGGACCGTTACAACCCGGGTTTTGCCAAAGCAATGGCCAGCGCTGAAAATAATTACGACCTGCGCGTCCCGAAAGAAAAAATGAAACTTTTCCTCGCGGAAAAAGACGAGATGCTGAAAGAGTCCGTTCAGATGACGCTGGACGATAAGGCAGTAGGGGTGGACAAATCCAAGTTCCCGCCTCCGGCTAAAATGCCTGCGGCGAAAACAGCGCCTGCCAAAAAAGTGGCTACCAGCGCTAAAAAACACAGCAGCACAAAAAAATATACCGCTGCCAAAAAACACACGACCAAAAAGAAGGCCACTACCCGCAAAAGGTAGTTCCTTCTGCTGATAAAAGAAAATAAGAAACCCGTGCAGGTATTACTGCACGGGTTTTTTTATGACTTGACCGGTTGTTTTATCAACGTGTAACCAGCAGCGTTATAGCCGTTTCACTATGCTGCCGGCAAAAGAAAAATACGGATTTGCAGGGTGGAAGTCTTTTACCTGCAAATCCGTAATGCTGTTATGTTTGATAGATATTACAATCAGATGGCTGCGATGCCGGGCAGTACCTTGCCTTCGAAGAACTCCAGCATGGCGCCGCCGCCGGTAGACACGTAGCTTACCCTGTCGGCCAGTCCGAACTGGTTAACCGCCGCTACAGAGTCACCGCCACCTACGAGGGAGAACGCTCCCTGGGCGGTGGCCAGCACGATGGCGTCCGCAACGCCTTTGGTGCCTTTCTGGAATGCTTCCATTTCGAAGACGCCCATAGGACCGTTCCAGAGGATGGTTTTGGAGGCCTGGATGGTTTCGCTGAAGAGCGCTACGGAAGCAGGTCCGATATCGAGGCCCATCCATCCGGCGGGAATGTTATCGTTGGACACCACCTGTGTAGCAGCGTCGGCAGCGAATTTGTCCGCCGCAACGGAATCTACCGGCAGGACGAGCTGAACGCCTTTGGTGCGGGCTTTCTCCAGCAGTTCATTGGCGAGGTCCAGTTTATCATTTTCACAGAGGGAGTTGCCTATTTCCTTGCCTTGTGCTTTGAGGAAGGTATAAGCCATGCCGCCGCCGATAATGATGTTATTGGCGCGGTCCATCAGTGTTTCGATGATCAGTATTTTATCGCTCACTTTAGCGCCGCCGAGGATGGCGGTGAAAGGGGCGGTAGCGTTGTTCAGCACTTTCTCTGCGTTGGACACTTCTGCTTCCATGAGGAGGCCGAACATACGGTCAGGTTGCGCGAAGAACTGAGCGATCACAGCAGTGGAGGCATGTGCGCGGTGGGCGGTGCCGAAGGCGTCGTTGACATATACGTTGCCCAGTTTGGCCAGCTGTTCAGCGAAGGAGGCATCGCCTTTCTCTTCCGCCTTATGGAAACGCAGGTTTTCCAGCAGGAGCACTTCACCCATTTGCAGGTCGGCAGCGGCTTTTTCGGCTACGGGGCCGGTGCAGTCTTCTGCAAATTTAACGGTGGCGCCGTCCAGCAGGGAGATGAGGTGATATACGAGGTGTCTTAAAGAGTATTTATCAGTAGGACCATCTTTCGGGCGGCCAAGGTGGGACATCAGGATGACAGCGCCGCCATCTTTGAGGATTTTTTTGATGGTGGGAACGGCAGCGCGCATGCGGGTGTCGTCCGTAATCTCGAACTTATCGTTCAGGGGAACGTTGAAATCCACGCGGACCAGGGCTTTGCGGCCATTGAAGTTATAGTCGGAGAATTTGCTCATATGTAGCGATTTAAGAGAAAGGATTTAGCCATAAAAAAAACCGCGGGCCAACAGCACAAAGCGAGTTTCAACCAAAATGATCTGGCCTGGCTGCTGCTATGGTGTAGTTGTTCCGCGGAATGTAAAAAGTATCCCGGCAGTGGCTGCCGGGGATACGATTGATTATTTGCTGATCAGGCCGGCGAAGTACTTCACAGTACGAACCAGCTGAGATACGTAGCTCATTTCGTTGTCGTACCAGGACACGGTTTTAACCAGCTGGTGATCACCAACGGTCATTACTTTTGTCTGGGTAGCGTCGAACAGGGAACCGTAGTGGATACCGATGATGTCGGAGCTTACGATTTCGTCTTCGGTGTAACCGAAAGATTCGTTGGAAGCTGCTTTCATCGCTGCATTCACTTCTTCTGCTGTTACTTTTTTGCCGAGGATGGTAGTCAGCTCCGTGAGAGAGCCGGTGATGGTAGGTACACGCTGTGCGTTACCGTCCAGTTTGCCTTTCAGTTCAGGCAGTACCAGGCCGATTGCTTTTGCAGCGCCGGTGCTGTTCGGAACGATGTTGGCGGCAGCAGCGCGGGCACGGCGCAGGTCACCTTTCGGATGCGGGGCATCGAGGGTGTTCTGGTCGTTGGTGTAAGCGTGTACGGTGGTCATCAGGCCGGTAACGATACCGTATTTGTCCTGCAGCACTTTGGCCATAGGAGCCAGGCAGTTGGTGGTGCAGGATGCGCAGGAGATCACGGTTTCGCTGCCATCCAGCAGTTCGTGGTTTACGTTGAACACGATGGTTTTCAGATCACCGGTAGCAGGAGCGGAAATTACGACTCTTTTAGCGCCAGCAGTGATGTGCGCAGCAGCTTTGTCTTTATCAGCAAAGAAGCCGGTGCACTCAATTACTACGTCAACGTCGTGTTCTTTCCAGGGAATTTGAGACGGGTCTCTTTGTGCATATATCTTCACATCTTCGCCGTTCACATTAATTGCGTTCTCGGAATGTTTAACTTCTGCATCAAACCTACCCTGCGCTGAATCATATTTCAGCAAATGCGCCAGCACGGTTGGGCTGGTAAGGTCATTGATAGCTACCACATCAATGCCGGGCATTTTGTAAATCTGGCGGTATACCAAACGACCGATACGGCCGAATCCATTAATACCAATTTTGAGAGTAGTTCCCATTTTTTGTCGTGATTTGAGTATGAAAAAATCGAGAGCGAATTTACAATCAATGCGTTTATTAATCAATATAAATTTGAGTTATCAAAAATTTTTTTGGAAATATAAAACAATAATGTACTTTTGCAATCCCAAAACGATACGCCGCGTTGGTCAAGGGGTTAAGACGCCTCCCTTTCACGGAGGAATCACGGGTTCGATTCCCGTACGTGGTACGAAGTAAAGCTGACAGATCATCTGTCAGCTTTTTTTGTTTTATCCCATTTTCTATTTTTTATATTGATTATCAATTCATTAGAAAGATGCCTTCCGATAGTGGCCTGACTCGGAAAGTTCCTGCAACCGCCATACCCATACCAACAGGACGTTGCCACTGTGTTTTTTGTTGACCTCCATCCGCTGATCTATATTTAGAGGATTATCTGCCATCTTTATTTTAATATCGATTTATGCCCCGATATCGGTTCCCCTTCCTCATGATGCTACTGCCGGCATTTATACAGAAAATACATTGACTCGGTTTTTAAGGCGATTAAAAATGCCAACATCCGCCATCTGATCATTGATCTCCGGAATCATCCGGGAGGAGATAATCTGCGATTATCTTATTTCCTGTTTTGCGTCCAAACCTTTTCGATGGAACGCTGATTTTACACTCCGGACCGGTGTTATCCTGAAACGCGAAACCCGGAAACAAAAGGATACCGCCAACGATTATTCCCGTGCCATTCTGCAACATTCAGACGGGGAAGTATACCGGTATGATTTGCCCGCTCAACAGCCGAAGGCTGTCTCGCAAAGATTTAATGGCGGGGTATATGTGCTGGTAAACCGTCAGACATAATCCATGGCTGCGGTGGGCGCCGCATTAATACAGGACTATGGGTTTGGCAAAATTGTGAGAGAGGAAACGGGTGATATGCCTACGTTGTATGCGTCGCAATTTTCGTTTCAGTTGCCCCGGACGAAGATGGTTGTTAAAGTGCCCAAAAGATATATTGTCCGGCCCAACAAGAGTGAAAAGCCAGAGGGGGTGCGTCCTGATATTATATTGCAAGACCATTTGCTGGATGATACAGACGAAGTACTGCCGGTATTGCTACGGACCCTGACTAAAAAATAAGTGCGCAGCCTGCTGAAAAATACTGAGGGGACCCTGCATAAAAATGCTATTTTTAATAGCACATACCTCAAATCCGCAAATCTTATGGCAAAACGGAGAAAGCTTAATGATGTCATCCGTCTCTATCCTTTACAGCGCAGTATGATCAGCCTGGGGCTGACGGCACTTGTGTGGACAATATTGAGGGTATGTCACGTTCCCATCAGTCCATTGGTGCTTTCCGTGCTTTTATGGGATGTTTTCGCCCTTTCCTATATCAGCATCGCCTGGCTGGTGTTTGTGTGGCGGAAGGTGCCTGAAATTCGCGCGTGGGCCCGGGAAGATGACGGCGGACGTACATTCGTGACCATCTTCCTCCTGGTGTCTTCTTTTGCGAGTATGATCATTGTTGCGTTGCTGATGGTGTCTGACGAGCCGGAGAAACCGGGTATTTACCTGCCGGTGGCTATTGTTGGCATCTTATCTTCCTGGGCGCTGGTACATACCACCTACAGCTTTCACTACGCGCATCTGTTTTACGACGATGATGTGAATGACAGCAGCCGTCATGCTGGCGGACTGGATTTTCCGCAGGAGAAATATCCCGACTATGTGGACTTCGCTTATTTCTCTTTTGTGATCGGTATGACTTTCCAGGTTTCGGATGTGGAGATCAGCAGTCGCGCTATCCGGCGCACCGTGCTGATACATGGATTGTTGTCTTATCTGCTCAATACTTTTGTGATGGCATTGACGATCAACCTGATCGCGGGCCTGATTCACCGATGAAGTGCTCCATAAAAAAGCAACTCTTTATCATGTCAAACATCTCCCGAAAAATAAATTAAAAAAAAATTTTGTGATGTAAAACTATTCCCTATCTTTGCAATCCCAAAACGGAAATGCCGCGTTGGTCAAGGGGTTAAGACGCCTCCCTTTCACGGAGGAATCACGGGTTCGATTCCCGTACGTGGTACAAGAGCTGAAGGCTCCTCATGACGAGGAGCCTTTTTCTTTTGCGCTGATTTCACTACTACACTAACCTCCTGTTCCTTTTTCTAAACCCTCCGTACCCGCCGGGTTTCCACTGTTACTGCAGGTCTTGTGCAGCACTACCGTGTATATTTATCGTTCATTAAACCATCCTGTTATGAAAAAGAAAAACATTGACCTGCAGAAAAAAGTCGGCCTGAAAAAAGTAGCGCTGGCGTATTTGAACGTTGAACAGCAAAACGATGTTCGCGGTGGTGGCCGGGCTATCAACACCAGATGTAATGGATGTGACAGTTACGACCCTTCCTGCCCATCCATGGCACGTCCCACTAAGATATGTAAGTGATCAACAGTTTTAGTTTAATTTGTAAGTCGGAATTAACATGGTTTAGTATCTTCTGACTGCAGTCTTTTGCTGAAATAGTAGTGGCAGATGCATGGAAGCGCTGCCACTACTATTCACATAAACAAACAGGATGACAAACTTCGCGATACCCTTATTGCCCAGCACTTCCATCAATGATACCGTAAACTTCTACATGGCCATTGGCGCTGTTATCACCTACCAGCAAAAAGCTCCCAACAATTACGTCGGACTAAAAATCAAAGACATAGAACTTCATTTCTTTGGATTAAAACAGTTGAAGCCGGCAACCAACTTCAGCACCTGTTTCCTGAGAGTAGATGAGATAGATACGTTTTACAATCATTGCAGAGCAGGGTTGAAAGCGCTGTACGGCAAAATTCCGCTCAAAGGAATACCAAGAATCAACCAGATAAAAGATATGCCCGCTTATGGGGCCAGGCAGTTCGTTTTGGTGGATCCTTCAGGAAACTATATCAGGGTAGGGCAGCCCATCGCTAAAACAGACAGCCTGCTGTTTGAAGAAAACGGAAAGAAACCGGCCAGCGGCACTGCGCTGGGCAAAGCCTCCGAACTGGCAGACAGACTGGCCAACGGAAAAGAAGATTTCGAAGAAGCGCTGCGGGTCATCGACAAAGCATTAAAAAACGATGCCGGCGATGAAGCAGACATCACCTTTAAGTTACTGGTGCTGAAAATGAGCATCGCTCACAGAACGGAGGACCCGAAAGCAGCGAAACAATTACAGCCAACCGTGATAAAGCAGCTGGCGAAAATACAGGACCATCATCTCATTAAAGACGAGATCGCCATTTTTGAAAACATACAGGAAGAACTGGGATTACGTTGATCAATCCTTTTCCGGGCTCCTGATGATCTTCTTCCGGTGCGCTTTTCCCCATTTGATCATCTCCAGGATAATATCTCCGAAGGTGCGGCAATAACCGGTAGCGGTATATTCCACGGTTACCGGAACGGTCGGAGTCACCGTTCTTTTAATCAGCTGATTAGCTTCCATCTCCTTCAGCTCCCTGGATAACATCCGCGTGGTGATGCCGGGAATGCTGCGCTCTATTTCCCTGAAACGGTTGTTGCCATTGCAGATGGAATTGATAATGGGCAGCCGCCATTTTCCGCCGATCACGTAAATAGTATCCTGTAACGCCTGCAGCTCATCCTTCTGGCTGCGGGGATTGCTCAGCACTTCGGCTATTTCTTTCCCTCTTTTTTTATCTGTCATACTGGTATACTCTGTTATACTGGTTACAAAGTTATACCAATTCCCTCATACCTTTGCCATGAATTATTAAATCATACCAATCATGGAAACACTGAAAGGAAAAACAGCCGTTGTGACCGGCGGTAACAGCGGCATCGGTTATGCTACGGCAAAGGAATTAAAACAACAGGGCGCGACAGTCATCATCACCGGACGACGTAAAGAAGCTGTAGACGCCGCCGCGGCGGAACTGGGCGTTACCGGGCTCGTAGCTGACCAGGGTAACCTCGCAGCCATCGAAAACCTCGCAGACACGGTCAGTACAACATTCGGAAAGGTGGATATCCTGTTCATCAATGCCGGCGTACTGGGCGGAGCGGCTATCGAGCAGGCCACGGAAGCGGTATTCGATCAGGTGATGGATATATCACCGGCGCAGAATTGGTGATGGACGGCGGCATGAGCCTGTAACTGCCGCTGGCCCCACTTTTCATGCCCATGCCAGGGGCCGGCCGGGCTATGCAGAGGGTGGTACGGACTGCATCAACACTAAGCGGGACCGATTTTTGAAATAGGAAGATAAACATTTAGTACTTTTATCTTGCAGCCACTTTTTTCCTGAACACCATGATCGAACAGATTATCTGGTCAATCGCTCCATTACGGTATGGCACAACGAGGTATCTCTGCACCCTGTTGTGCTGCCTTTTTGTAATGTTTACTGCCAGTGCACAGCAGGAAAACATTTCTTATCATTTCCGGCACCTTGATATCAGCAACGGCCTCGCCAGCAACCATGTATCTGCCATCCTGCAGGACCGTAAAGGATTTATCTGGATCGCCAGCACCGCCCTGCAACGGTACGACGGTACCAATCTCGTTACCATGGCTAATTTCGACCGGGTGCCGGGCTCCATCTACTACGACGATATCTGCCTCTGTGAAGATAACCGTGGCCGCATCTGGATGGGTACCCCGGACAATATCCGTGTATACGATCCGGTAACGATGCTCATCAAAACCCTCAAAGTGGCCGACAGGACGGAGCTGCCGGAGGGACTGCAATGCAGCAATATCATACAGGACCACAGCGGCGTCATATGGGCCACCACCCGCGATGGCCTCATGCAGTTCGACGAAACTTCCTTCAGTTTCCATAAAGCCTCCATGGTGCCCGAAACCGACCGCCTGCAAATGCAGGACGGCATTATGGAAGACGAAGCCGGAAACCTCTGGCTCAGCGGAGAAGAACACCTGTATATCCTTGACCGTAACCGTAAACAGTTGTTCTCGCCCGGTAATAATCCCGGCCACCTGCCGGTACTGGATATCCGCAACAGCTTTAAAAAGATTTATACCGATAAACGCCACCGCATATGGCTGGCAGGGAGAGAAGGTATCCTCTACGAATACACGCCCACCGCGAATACGCTACGGGAGCACCGCTTCAATACCCCGGAAGCTGATCATATCTTTGACGTAATGACCGACGGTAACCAGCAACTCTGGGTGGCTACGGAAAAAGGCGGCATCTTCCGGTTGAACGATTCCCTGCAACGGTTCGATTTCAATATCAGGAGCAACAACGCGGATGAAAGAGGGTTTCATTATGACTACGAAGCCAATTGTATGCTGAGCGACCGGGAAGGGTACTTATGGATCGGTACAGACAGAGGAGTGAACATCCTCAATATTCATGATACTTCATTCCGTATGCTGGACCATCGTACTGTTTTTGAAAAAACAACAGAACGATTGCCTGCCGGAGAGGTGACCGGTATTTTTCAGGCGAGTAACGGCGACGTATACGTAGGATACTGGGGAAAAGGGTTCAGCCGATTGTCAGCCCGTCTGCAATTGCTCGGCAATTATTTTCACGGTGCAGATACGACCACAGCTATTCCTGAAGAAAGAGGGTTGGTTTGGAGTTTCGCAGAGCTGACAAATGGTACTATTCTCGTAGGACAGGAGAACGGCAACCTGTCGCTCTTTAATCCCGTTACCGGACGGTTTGTCCGTCATTTCAACTCCCCGGTATTCCATGAACAAACGTTGTTACGGATATTCGCGCAGCGAGATACGGCTGTATGGATCGGACTTTACAAACGTGGTTTGGCCGGTTGGAATCCACAGACCAACCAGTTTACCTATTATCATGAAATCACAGATTCGTTAAAACGGCCTTTGTCGGTGTTACAGATCGTGACAGAGCGGGATTCGCTGCTATGGCTGGCTTCCAGCGGCGGTGGATTGATCCTTTTTGATCCCCACAGGCGTCAGATCGTTACCCGGCAGAACTTTGAATGGCTTCAGCACAGCTATAACAATGTTACCTCCCTGGTGAGATATAATGACAGCACGCTGCTGGCCGGGACCGATCACGGGCTCTGGATGTACAACACCCGGCAGGGCACTTACGTACCCGTGAGGATTGACGGACAGCTCTTTGACGAATGGGTGCTGAATATCCGGGAAGATGCGCACGAGAAATTCTGGTTCATCACGCCCTATGGCTTTTACCGCTACACCATCCCCGATGGAAAGTTGGAGACATTTACCCAGAACGACGATATTATCGCTAACTATCGTAAGGTACGGCGCCGTATTACGTGGCTGAAAGATGGTCGTTTGCTGATCGGCGCATCTGACTATTTTGTCGTATTTGAACCGGATAAACTACGGGTGGCGCCACCTCCGCCCGATGTGACCATCGTCAATATGAAAGCGTTGGACAGCATTGTATTGATAGAAGAAGCACTGCTGGGTAATAAACCTGTTGAGCTGAAGCGCCACCAAAATATCATCAGCATAGAATTCAAAAGCCTGTCCTATCACCAGGAAAAGATCCGTTACTTCTATCAGCTGGAGGGGCTGGATGAAGACTGGGTGAGTGCGGACAACATGTTGGTGGCCAAGTATACCAACCTGGCGCCTGGGAATTATACTTTCAGGGTAAGGGCGGTCAACTCGGCCGGCACCGCCTCTCTGCATACCAGTGTGCTGAAAATATTTATCCGGCCGGCGTTCTGGCAAACGCCCTGGTTCCGTATTCTCTGCGTATTGCTGGCACTGGGACTGATATATCTTTACATCAGGCTGCGCATCTCCTCGGTGAAGAAGGAAGCGCGCGAGCGAGCCGCTATCCAGCAGCAGATGGCCCAGCTGGAAATGAAGGCGCTGCGGGCACAAATGAACCCGCATTTTATTTTCAATGCGCTGAATTCTATCCAGACATTTATGATGAAGAGTGAAACGGAGCAGGCGCTCGCTTACCTGGCGCGGTTTGCACGGCTTATCCGTAATGTGCTCGACAACTCCCAACTGAATAATATTCCTGTTTCCAAAGAGGTGAATATGCTTACCAATTACCTGGAGCTGGAAAAGCTGCGTTTCGCAGACGCCTTTGAATATGAGTTCATCGTAGACCCTGAGCTGGAGCCGGATTTCGTGGAGATACCCACCATGATCCTGCAGCCATTTGTGGAGAATGCCATCTGGCATGGCATCCTGCATATCCCCGATAAGGGAAAAATCAGGATCATGTTTGCCCGTATAGGCGACAGGGTATTATGCACCATCGAAGATAACGGTATCGGCAGGTCCAGGTCGGCAGCGCTCCGGAGAGGAGACAGCCAGCATTACTCCCGCGGACTGCAGATCACCCGCGACAGGCTACAGCTCTATAACAGCCGTTTTAATATGGACGCCAGCTTTGATATCGAAGATTTGAATGACGGCGCCGGAAACGCCACGGGGACGAGGGTTAACATCTGGTTTCCCTATGTACATGAATAACGGACCACAGGGCGGCTGTAATCCGTTATTCATGCGTGTTTATCTCAAACCAATTTCATAATGTCTTTCCGGGATTTCTATATCGAGAAATCCTTTTTTGAACAACCATTTTTTGAAGATCGTTTGTACGTCGTATTCGCCGTGCACGAGGAATAATTTCTTTATATCTCCCGGATGCTGGCAGGCCAGCCACTGGCTGAGATCTTCGTAGTCGCCATGTGCGCTCATGGAGCGGATAACGCCTACTTCCGCTTTTACGGCGTAGCGGGTACCATAGATAGATACTTCTTTGGCGCCTCGCATGAGCCGTCCGCCCAGCGACTGTGGTTCGCAATAGCCTACAATGAGGATGGTGTTGCGCTCTTCGTCGATGTTGTTGGCGATATGATGTTTCACGCGGCCGGCTTCCGCCATACCGGAGGCAGAGATGATCACGCATGGCTCCCTGCGGAAGTTAAGGCCTTTGGATTCATCTACAGATTTTACATAGTGGAGTCCCGGAAAATCGAACGGGTCGTTGTCCCGTTTCAGCAGGTCAGAGACTTCCCTGTTAAATACTTCCGGATGCGCTTTGGTAACGGCTGTAGCCTCAGTAGACAGCGGGCTGTCCACGAAGATGTCCACGCGGGGGAGGGTACCGTTGATCTGTGCTTTGTTCAGGGCATACAGTAGTTCCTGTGTACGGCCTACGCTGAATGCCGGGATGATCAGCTTTCCTCTTTTTTCCACGCAGGTTTCTTTGATATACCGCAGTAGTTCTGCATCGGCGGGAGCTGCGTCGGCATGCAGGGTGCTGCCGTAGGTAGACTCGATCAGGATGTAGTCTGCCTGCGGGAAGGTAGCGGGTGATTTGAGGATGGCGTCATTATAGCGGCCGATATCGCCGCTGAAAGAGATCTGTTCTGTTTTGCCGTTTTCCGTGATGCGCAGGTGTACAGAGGCGGCGCCTACGATATGACCGGCGTCGGTAAACATCAGCTGTATATCCGAATCAATGTCGATCCAGGTGTTGTACTTACCGACTGGTTTCAGTGACCGGATCGCGCTTTTGGCGTCTTCTACGGTGTACAGCGGCAGCACATATGGTTTGCCTTCGTTCGCTCTTTTTTTGTTGGTGAACTTCACATCATCTTCCTGTATTTCTGCGGAGTCGAGCAGCAGGATCTCGGTGAGGTCGCGGGTACCGGGCGTGCAATAGATATCGCCGTTGTAGCCCATTTTCACCAGGCGGGGAATCAGGCCGGAGTGGTCGATGTGGGCGTGGGAGAGGATCATATACGTGACTTCAGCCGGGTCAAAACCAAAGTCTCTGTTCAGCTCATCTGTTTCTGCGCCCATGCCCTGAAACATGCCGCAGTCCAGCAGGATCTTTTTTCCGTTCTTCAGTGTGATCAGGTGCTTGGAGCCGGTAACGGTACGGGCCGCACCATGGAATGCTATTTTCATTATCCTTGATTTAGGGTGATGACCACCATTTATGATTTTCCTTTAAAAGACCAGGTGACCGCGAACGAGGCAATTAGCGTGCCTTGTTTGTCCCTGCCTTCGCTGCGCATGGTAACGGTGACTGCCTCGTCCTGGTTCATGGCTTTGCTTATGGCTGCCTTCATGGCGGGGAGATCGTTACAGGTGAAGTAAGTGAGGCCCGTGGCTTTTTTCACGAAGGTGGATTCCAGTCCGGTAACAAGCATGGATATACGTTTGGGTGCGCTCTGAACATACATCATGGCGGGCAGGCCGGTGCTCATTTCCGCAGCCATAGCCAGACAGGCGAAGTAGGTGGAACGGAACGGGTTTTGTGACAGCCACCGGTAGGGTACAGAGGTGGTGCAGGCATCTTCTCCGATGGCCCGTACCCGTACGCCGGCCAGCCAGGCTGCCGGAAGCTTCCAGAAGAGGTAAGCCCTGAATTTAAACGGATGCTGCGCAAACTTTATAAAAGTATGCACAGCATCCGTATTAAAAGTAGTTATGCCGTTGTTCATGGCAGTATTATTCGTTGACGTAATTGGAAGGCTGCAAAGCAGCTGGCGACCATTGTCTGAAGAACTCCGTCAGTTTCTTTTTGTCGTAGGAGTCAGCCGATTCCAGCAGTCCCGTATTCTGCGTATGCAGCCGGTTGCCTTTGCCGTCCAGTATTACCAGTACCGGGAAACCGAAACGCTGTGGAAATCCCAGTTCTTTCAGGATGGGCAGGTTTTTGTTTTCTTTGCTGTAGTTAAGGTGATATACCACGTAGTCTTTGTTCATGGCGGCTTTCAGCTCGGCGTCGTCTTCCACGAATTTATACAGCCGTTTGCACCAGATGCACCAGTTGCCACCTATCTGTACCAGCACATGTTTATTCTCCCGGGCAGCCTTTTTAACGGCGGCGGCTATATCCGCCTTTGCATCGGCGGCCGGGTTGTAAATGTGTTCCAGGTCATGTGTCTGCGCCTGTACGTCCATCGCCGGTAAGGCGAAGAACAGTCCAAGAAGTAATGCCCATACTATCTTCTTCATAATACTCAATTTATTCATCGTATCTAATTTACACTATATTTTGCACATAAGCCTGTATGGCTTGCTGCGCCTGGTGGCCGTCGGCCAGTTGAAGCGACACGATGTCTTTCAGCTGCTGCCGGAGGGTGGTGTTATATACGGGCACGCATACTTCAATACGGCGGTGCAGGTTCCGGTTCATCCAGTCGGCCGAGCCCATATATATTTCTTCCTGCCCGTTGTTATGGAAAATAAACACCCGCGCGTGTTCCAGGTACCGGTCCACGATACGCACCACACGGATACCTTCGCTTTCCGGGATACCGGTCTGCAGGCAGTTGATGCTGCGCACCACCAGGTCCACCGTTACACCGGCCTGACTGGCCTCGTACAGTTTCGCGATCATCGCTTTCTCCTGGAGATTATTGATTTTGATGGTGATCCTGGCCGGCAGTCCTTTTTGCACGTTGGCGATCTCCCGGTCTATCATGTCCGTAAAGCGGGTAAGCATATTGAACTGGGCTACCAGCAGGTGTTCAAACTGCAGGAAGTGGTAAGCCATAGGCTGCTCCCGGCTTTGCAGGTAGAGGAACAGCAGTTCCATTTCCCGGGTGATGCCGGCATGGGAAGTGAACAATACGTGGTCTGTATAAAACCGGGCGGTGCTTTCGTTGAAGTTACCGGTGGCGATCAGGCCGGAATAGTCCCAGCGGTAGCCGCGCCGGCGCTTTACCAGCGCTGTTTTGGCATGTACTTTCATGCCTGGGATGCTGTAGATCAGTTTTACGCCGGCTTCTTTCATTCTCTTGGACCAGCGGATATTATTGGCTTCGTCGAAGCGTGCCTTGAGTTCCACGAACACCGTTACCGTCTTGCCGTTTTGTGCGGCGCTGATCAAAGCCTGCGCTATCTGTGAGCCGGAAGCAATGCGGTAGAGCGTTACGTATATCTCTTCCACGTCAGGGTCTACGGCTGCCTCGCTGAAGAAGCGCAATACGGGATCGTATTGCGCATACGGGAGATGCAGCAGCAGGTCGCGGCGTTGTATCAGGTCCAGCAGGTAGTCGGCGGCGGCAGCTTCGGGCTGCGCTACCGGGTGGGCTTTGGGATACAAGGCATGGGGGAGGCCTGCCGGCATGGGCAGGTCTGCCAGGTCTTTCAGGTTGTGATAACGGCCACCGGGCACCATTTCATTGTCGGCCACCTCAAACTGGCTTGCCAGGAAGTTGCGGAGCGACAACGGCATGGAGGCATCATACAGGAAGCGGGTAGGCACGCCCAGCTCGCGCTTGCGGATCATGGTTTCCACTTCTTCCAGCACGTCGCCTTTCATTTCATCCATATCTATTTCCGCATTGCGTGTGAGTTTGATGCCATAGCTCTGATGGATGATATACCCCCGGAAGAGGTAAGGCAGGTGGGCGCGGATGATATCGTCGAGCAGCGCAATGTGAAACTGTCTATCGGGCGTATCCAGCGTCATGAAACGTTTTAGCCCGGAAGGAATGTTCACCAGCACGATCTCCTGGCTATCAGGTGTGACCTGCGGGCTGACGGTCACTACGAGGTACAATGCGTTGTTCTCCGGGAAGAATTTTTTATGCCGTTGACTAAGCCATACAGGCTGCAGCCACGCTTGTACGGTTGACTGGAAATAGGACCTGGTGCGGGCAGCCAGTTCAGGTGCGGGAACGGGGCCGTAGAAGAGGGTAATGCCCTTTTCCTTCAGTGCCGGTAGCACCATGCCGGCAAATATCTTCCCGTATTCTTCCTGGTGGCGGTTGATGGTGTCCATCACTTCCTGTAAGGTCTCGGGCGCAGGTGATTCTTCGCCGGCGGCGTCAGGCTCCCGCTCCAGCACTTTGTTGATCGCCAGGATGGCGGGCATGCGTACCCGAAAAAACTCGTCGAGGTTGGAAGAGAAGATGGACAGGAATTTAATGCGTTCGTATAGTGGTACCTGCGGATCGGCGGCCATCTGCAATACCCGGTAGTTGAAGGACAACCAGCTGAGATCGCGGTTATATAAAGGAATAGCCATGAATACTTATGCTTTTACCGGGAAAAAGATGGCGGCGATCATGAAACCCATCACAGAGGCGATCAGGCCAAACATAAAAACGTTATAGGATATACGGAGCAGTTTGTATTTATGCGCCAGTACTACGCCAAGATGGTATACGTCTTTGGTCATACTGCCGTAAAGGAAATCGGCGTCGTCCATCATCTTCCGCATCCCCCACTCGTATTCATCCAGCTTCATCTTATAAAAATTACCGAAGAACAGCAGGTTAGCGTTTTTGTTGTTGATATCTTCCGCGGTGAAGGTGCCGCTGGTGACGTTGGGCCGGGTGGCCAGCACTGCAAAGATGATAGTGGTAACAGAGGTGACCAGGAAGATGACCGCCGGGAGCACCATGTTGGGATAATCTTCCAGCCGCCGTACCAGCACGGTGAGCATAAAGGAAATGATAATGGAGTTGACCGATATCATAATATGCGCCTTGCTGTCGGCCATGGAGCTCAGGCGGATATGGTTGGTGGAAGTGATGCGGAACATGGTTTCCACGCCGCGGTCCGGCTTTTTATCCTTGTCTTTCTTTTTGTTTTTCTCCGGCAGCTTCGCATCGGCGGTGGCGGCGTTGTCTGTTACAGCGGCTACCGGTGTGGCAGCTGCTTTTTCTGCGGCTTCGGCAGTTTTTTTCTCCATTTTTTTATACAGCTTCTGCAGGTTTTCTTCTTTTTGTTGTTTGGTATAGGTCTGTGCGTAGTCCGTCCAGTAATGGTGGGCGGTGAGGAATTTGATGTTGCTGGCCAGCCAGGTGCTGCCGGGAATCTCCTGCTGTGTTCTCAGCTCTACTTCTTTGCGCAGCAGTTTGTTCCGGTCGGCATAGTCTTTAGATCCAAGGTGAAACAGGTCGGCGTCGCACACGATCTGTTCTACGAGGTTATGAGGCGATTGTGGCATTTTAGTGGCGAGGATAGCGCCTTTTACCATGGCTTGTATTTGCTCGGGCGCCTGTTGGCTTTGTAAAAAGTTAACTGCTTCTGTAGCGCCGTTTTCTTCGTGTTTACCGGCTTCTCCCAGCAGATAGCCCGCGTCATGGAACCAGGCAGCTACGTAAACGGCCAGCAGTTCTTCGTCCTGAAGGCGGTAGTGGGCGGCAATCTGTGCGGCCGCTTTTACCACCTGCAGCGTATGTTCCAGGTTGTGGTATACCAGTTCAGGATGCGGATGCTGCTGGTACTGGGCCATTACAAAGTCTCTTGCGGCATCAATGAGTGAGCTGTTCTGCATATGCTTAGTTTTGTCAGGCAATGGGAGAAAGCGGTACTTTTGCATGCATTCCCCGATTTGCGCCTTTGCGTGACGGAAGTTACTGCATTTTTGAGTTAAATTTATGGTACAAAGCTGACGTATGAACCGAATAACCCTGTTGATAATCATGTTGGCGTTCCTTTCCTGTAATAACATCAGCGATCAGGAACAGAAAGTATTTGCATCCCCGGCAGGCTACGACCTGAAAGTGCCGGTACGTTACAGGGTCAGGGAGTCGATGCAGGAGATCTCCGGCATAGTAGCTTTCCCTGACGAAACCAATATGATCGCCATTAATGATGAAGAGGGCAGGGTGTACCGGATTGATGTACATACCACCAAAGCCTATCCCTCCTGGAAATTCGCCAAAAACGGAGATTACGAAGATATATGCCGTACAGACAGCGGCTGGTTTGTGCTCAAAAGCAACGGCTCATTATACGAAGTACACGGCCTCTTTACCGACAGCACCTACAGTACACACTATAAATTTCCCAAACACGGCAAACGGGAATTTGAAACCACTTATTTCGACAGCGCCCGCAATGCGATCATCCTGGTTTCCAAAAATGCAGCAGAGGATAAAAAGGCAGGGTTGACCAGCGCCTTCCGCTTCGACCTGGCCACCCGTACGTTCGATACGGTGCCCGTCTTCCAGCTGAACAACCAGGAGATCGCCAAACTGGCCGGCACGGACATGCGTTTCTTTAAGCCCTCCGCAGCAGCGATACACCCCGTGGAAAAACGGCTGTATATCGTAGCGTCGGTCAACGGCCTGTTGGTGATCACCGACCTGCAGGGGCATGTACAGGAAGCCTATAACCTCAAACACCGGCTCTTCCGGCAGCCGGAAGGCCTTACCTTTGCCGCCAATGGCGATCTGTATGTCTCCAACGAAGGTGGTGACGACGGCTCCGCCAATATTCTTAAATTCACTTACCATCGCAAATGAGCAACAGAGCCTTTATCCTTGTCACACTCGCTTTTCTGACCTTCGGCCGCGTATTTGCGCAAGCCCCCGCTGTCGTTAAAAGGATCATTCTGATCGGCGATGCCGGCGAACTGCACGAAAACGGGCGTAACCCTGTTGTAGATGCGGTAAGGCAAAAATACAACCTGCAGGAAGACATCAACACCGTTCTCTTTCTCGGTGATAACGTATACCCGAGAGGGTTACCCGACCCCTCGCAGAAATCCTACCCCGTTGCCAAAGAGATACTCGATTACCAGGTAGGACTGGTAAAAGGTACCCGCGCCCGGGGCATCTTCGTGCCCGGCAATCATGACTGGGACAAAAGCAAACCTGATGGATGGCAGGTGATCCGTAATCAACAGGAGTATATCGACTCGCTGCACCTCGATAATGTAGACTTCCAGCCGAAAGAGGGCTGCCCCGGCCCCGTAGAAGTGAAGCTGGCGGATAATATCACGCTCATCATTATGGACAGTGAATGGTGGGTGTTCCCTTACGCCAGGCCCGGCGTTGAATCTTCCTGCGATTGCAAAGACAAAGAAGAGGTGGTGGACAGACTGGCAGACATCGTGGCCAATAACCGGAACAAGCTGCTCATTTTCGCGACGCACCATCCTTTCCGCAGCTATGGCCCCCACGGCGGTTACTATACCATCAAACAACATATTTTCCCGCTCACAGACCTGCGGCCCTGGCTGTATGTGCCTTTGCCGGTGATAGGATCGATCTATCCGCTGGCCCGCGGCGTATTCGGGACACCTGAAGATATCCCCAATCCTAAATACCAGCATATGATCAAAGGGGTGGAGGAAGCTTTCAGACCCCATGGCCCGGTAGTCTTTGTTTCCGGCCATGATCATACCCTGCAGCTGATCAAAGACAAGTCCAATACCTACATTGTAAGCGGTAGCGGCGCCAAAAATAACCGGGTGAAAAAAGGCGGCAAATCGTTGTATGCCACATCGGAAAACGGTTTCAGCGCACTCGAGATAATGTCCGACGGGACAGTGAGGGCGCAGTATTTCCTGGCAAAAGACCTGTCAGCGCCGGCATACAGTGATACGGTGTTAAAGATCCAGGATATCCAAAGCCAGGGGCTGCCGTTCCGTGAACCGGCCAATCTCCCTGAATTCGTGAAGGTCGCCGCGGATACACAATACGCCCGGGTAAACAAGTTTCATCGTTTCCTGCTGGGCGATAACTACCGCAGCGTGTGGAACACGCCCATGCATTTCCCGGTGATAGACCTGCAAAAAGAAGGACTGACCATCCTGCAACGTGGCGGCGGCAAACAAACCCACTCGCTTCGGCTGGCAGACAGTACCGGGAAAGAATACGCCATGCGCTCCCTGAAGAAGTTCCCGCTGGCGGCTATCCCCGAGATGCTGCGGGAAACCATCGCCCGTGAAGTGGTACAGGACCAGATCTCCGCTGCCAACCCCTATGCGCCGCTGGCAGTGAGCGTGCTGGCAGAAGCGGAAGGCATACCGCATACCCATCCGTCTTTTGTATATCTGCCCCTGGATACATCGCTGGGTACTTACGCTAATGTCTTCGGTAATGAAGTGTTTCTGCTGGAAGAGAGAGAACCGGTCACCGGCGATAAGGATAAAACCTATAATACGCCCAAGGTACTGTCTAAAATACAGGGTGACAATGATATTCATGTAGATCAGAAAGCAGTGCTGCGCGCCCGTATTTTCGATACCTACATCATGGACTTCGACCGGCATGATGACCAGTGGCGCTGGTACCGGGAAAAACACAAAGGCCAGGAATATTATTACCCGGTGCCCCGCGACCGGGACCAGGCCTTCTTTGTCAACGAAGGGCTGTTGCCCCGGCTGATATGCAGACCGTGGCTGCTGCCCGGTATCCAGGGCTTCCGTGACCGTATTCCGGATGTGAACGGGTTCCAGTTCAGCGCCCGCTATTTTGACCGCTCTTTCATGAATGAGCTGGAGAAAAAGGACTGGGAAAAACAAACCGACAAGTTCCTCGGTAAAATGACGGACAGTGTGATACAGGCTGCTGTTAACGCTTTCCCGGACACGATCCGGTCACAGGTCGGACCAATGATGCTGCATCGGCTCTCCGTCCGCCGGAATATCCTCAAAGACAACATGCTCAAATATTACCGCTTCCTCGCAAAAGGGGTAGACGTGCCTGCCACACAGAAAAAAGAGCTGATACAGGTGGAGAAGAAGGAAGGAGGCGCTGTAGCGCTGAATATGTTCAAGATCAGCAAAAAGGGCGAGGTGGAACAAAACATCTATTCCCGCACCTTCGATCCTAAAGAGACCAAAGAGGTGAACGTATACGGCCTGGGCGGCAACGACCGTTTTGAGATCAAAGGCGACCACGGCACTCCTATCCGGATAAGGCTGATAGGAGGTAAAGGGGCAGATACTTATATCGACAGTTCCACCTCCGGTGCGGGCAAACGGATACGTATATACGACCAGCGCACCGGCAAGGACACCTTCCTGCTGGATGGCCATACCCAACGCCGCCTGTCCGATGATCCGGGGAACATCCGTTATAACCGCAACGCCTTCCAGTACAACAAAACATTTCCTATGCTGGCGGCCGGCTATAACCGGGACGATGGTGTTCAGCTGGGGGTAGCGCTGCAAATGATCCGGCATTCGTTCCGCAAAGAACCCTATGCAGCCAAACATATCTTTACGGCTACCCATGCACTCGCCACAAAAGCCTGGAACTTCCGCTACGAAGGGGAGTTTACCGATGTTATCGGTAAATCGGACCTGTTGCTGATGGCAAGGGCCAAAGCACCGAATAATACCATCAATTTCTTCGGGCTGGGCAATGAAACCGTTTTTGATAAAAGCGGTGGTAAGAAGATCACCTATTACCGCGCGCGGTTTAACCTGTATACGCTGGAAGCGTTGCTGCGCACCAAATTAAGCAATCATTTCAGCGTGTCTTATGGACCTTCGGTGAACCACTACGCCTTTGATAAAGATGAAAACAACAACCGGTTTATTACCAATTTTGCGAAGAACGGGCTGGACTCCGCCAGCGTGTTCACCAATAAATACTATGCAGGGCTCAGGCTTATGGCCCAGGTAGATACCCGCAACAATACGCTGGCACCAACAAGAGGGATCTTATGGACGACTTCCTGGACGGGTAACAAAGGGCTCAGCAGCGACAGCAAAAACTATATGCAGCTGCAGTCCGATCTGAGTCTGTATATGAGTTTCCGGGTACCGGCCAATTTTGTGATCGTCAGCCGTTTCGGAGGCAGCAAGATCTGGGGCGACTATGAGTTTTTCCAGGCGGCTACCATCGGTGGCACCCAAAACCTGCGGGGTTTCCGCAACTACCGTTTTGCGGGCGGCGCTGCTGCGTATAACAATACAGAGATACGGGTGAAGCTGTTTGACCTGAAGACTTATGTGCTGCCGGCGACGGTGGGCCTGCTGGCGTTTAATGACGTAGGCCGTGTATGGAAAGACAATGAGCATTCACACGTATGGCACGACGGGTACGGCGGCGGCCTGTATCTGGCGCCGGTGAACGCGTTGATTATTACAGCGGTGGTAGGGCATTCCAGTGAGGAAACGATTCCCTATGTGACGTTGGGCTTTAAATTCTAAAAAGGATGCCCGGGGCTTTTAAGGAAGTCAGTTTTAAATGCTGACGCCATAAAAGAACCCGGGCATCGTTCCCTATTGTGGCCCGGACTTTACTCCTGGGTTTCGTGTTCCATGTTCACCCGCACACGCAGGGCTTTGAGGCCGCTGACACCCTGAAGCTCTTCGAGGTCCAGCATTTCGATATCAGGCAGCAGGATATTCTTTGCCTGCAGGAAAGAAATATATTTTCTCAGTTCTTCCATCTCCCGTACATAGGAATATACCATGGCGATGGTACCTGGTTGGGTAAGGCGTTCGCCGGTATCTTTCACGTGTACTTTATCGATTCTTTTTTTGATGATCTCATAGCGGATATTATAGGCGCCTTCCACGTCGAAGCGGCGTTCGTCGCTGCGGAAACTGATGGTGATGGGGGCGCTGTGCATGAGGATCATCTGTGTGGTTTGCAGTGGTATTTTCAGCTGCGGTGATATTTTATTGGTTAGCCGGGCAATCCGTGCCATAGACGAAAGTTGCCACAGGCGGAGGTTACGCAGGTATAGCTGGTCAAATTTCTTTTCCTGCGCAATGGACTGCCCGATGTAGATCGTGTATTCGATACCGTCTGTACGGTATTTTTCGAAGTAGCAGGGGAAGGACTGCTGTATGTACAGCCGTTCTTTTTCCAGGTACTGGCTAATGGCCCGGTTGATGACGGAGAGGCTTTCTTCATATTCGCGGCGGTGGCGGAATACGTGGCCCTGTTCTTTATCAATTTTATTGAAATAGTTGTTCAGCACTGGTTTCAGCGTTTCGCTGCCTTCGCACAAATGTTCAAGTATGGGCTGTATTTCCTGCTCCATGAACTCGTTGATCTTCAGGTCTTCGCCGGCGGTGAGGTTGTCGCTAAGGCCCTGCAGCAGGTCTTCTGTTTTAAACATCAGCTCTTCCAGCAGCGGGAGGTGTACCTCCTGCGCTATCTGTTGCAGGGTGAATTTGATCAGTTCCAGTTGCTCCTGCAGGTCTTCCCGCAGGGCGTTGCCCTGTTGCACGGAGGAATTGCGGATATCGATGGCGCCATAGAGCGGGTATACTTCTTCAAAGGAAATATTTTCGATGTCTTTGCGCTCTTCCGGCGGTGTCAGCAGGTAGTTCCATGCCGCTTCGGTGAATTTCCATTCCACGGACGGTTGCAGGGCGGTGAACTGGTCTTTCAGCACTTCGTTGAGGCGGTTGTCGAGGATGCTCATGCTGCGGCTGAGCATCATAACGATCAGCGGGTAGGTGCTTTCCAGTTTCCACAGCGGTTCAGCAGATAATGCATTGGGTGTGGAAGATGCCAGTTCCAGTACACCCAGTATTTCTTTTTTATGGGTGATGGGGAAGAGGATAAAGCTCTGGATATTCTTGATAGGCAGGTACTTCAGGAATGGGTACTGGGTGATGCTGGCGTCAGTGACCGTTGGCAGTATCAGTGGGGTGGGCTGTTTGGCCCCATGGTCCAGCAGCAGCTGAAAGAAATGTTGTTGTTGCTTTTTGTTGCCCACGCCGAGGATAGGGTCGGCGTTGGAGAATTGTTCTTCCAGCACGTTTTTGCCATTCACTTTCGGGAAGGGAACGATATGTGCCGTGATCCCCTTGCCCCCCATGATGGTGGGGATCATTTTTTCCAGCGTACGGTAGCTTTCGGCTTCGTTGCTGGCTTTCATGTTCATCACCAGCCCTTTGATATTGTTCAGTATTTCTGCCTGGGTGACGTCTTCCACAGTCCAGATCACAAAACCTTCCAGCGTGAAATTATCCGGGGGGATAATATCTTTCAGTGCATCGGGGCTGGTCTGGTAGGAGCAGTAGTTGGTATAATCCAGTGGCGGCGGGTTGTCGCCTTTTACTTTCACATCTACAAAACGAGGGTCTATGTTTACTTTCACATATCTTTTGGTGCCGTCGGGCAGGTCCATATGATGGATGATCTCGTTCTGGTAGTTCATCGGGAAATGATATACCCTTTCCAGGATGAGTTTATAGAGCCAGGTCAGTTTGTCTTTTTTTACTTTGTTGACTGAGATGCCCTGCGGTACTACTACCAGGCCGGACCCGTTGTCGGTAAACATTTGGCGGAACAGGTCGGAGTAGTAGAAGATGGCGAACTTAAACGGTACGCCGATGCCGTAGATATCGCGGGTGGTATCGGTAGTGACAGGGAATATGGCGGCTGTCAGCAGATCGAGGTATTCTTTGTATTCCGTAAGGTCGGCAGATGGCGGAATGGGTTGGAGGATTTCGGGATGGCCTTCAAATTTCCGTATGATCATTCGATAAAAAGCGGAGCGTGGATCGTCTTCATTCTTCGCTTTTTCCTTGAGAAACCGAACGAAGGGGACGAAAGATATATTGGACTCAATTACCTGTTCATCATGTATTACACTGGAGTGTGCAGTTAAAATCTTCATATAAACGGTATATAATTATCACCAAAGGCTGTTCATTTGTGCGCCAGCAAAAAAAGTTCTTATTACAATTTACAGTAAAAACAGTGTGCAGGAGTAACGAGGGGAGATAGTATGCAGACGTAAAGGTAGGATCAATATTTTAAAATTTTCGGATTTTGATATTTCTTGATTTTTGTTTGTTGATAGATAATTGATAACAGATAAAAGGATTATTCAATAACTAACAGCCAATCAGGAAACGTCAAAATCCGAAAACAGCGGTATGTCTTAAGCGAGTTCGATCTGGTTTTTCAGCAGGTCTTCCAGGGTATCGCGTTTGCGGATCAGGAAGGGCTTGCCGTCTTTCACCATCACTTCTGCCGGTTTCAGGCGGGAGTTGAAGTTGGAAGACATTTCGAAGCCGTAGGCGCCTGCGTTATAGAACACGAGGTAGTCACCTTCGCGTACTTCGTTGATTTTGCGGTCCCAGCCGAAGGTATCGGTTTCGCAGATGTTACCAACTACGGTATAAATGCGTTCGGTGCCTTTCGGGTTGGATATATTGCGGATCAGGTGGAAAGCGTCGTAGAACATGGGCCTGATCAGGTGGTTAAAGCCGGAGTTAACGCCTACGAACACGTTGGCGGTGGTTTGTTTGATCACATTGGCTTTTACCACGAAGTACCCGCACTGGCTTACCAGGTATTTTCCCGGCTCGAACCAGAGCTGGAGCGGCTTTTCGTAGTTTTTGGCGAAGCTATTGAAGGCGTCGCTCAGTTTTTTGCCCAGCAGGTCGATGTCTGTTTCAGGATCGCCCTGTTGGTAGGCTACTTTAAATCCGCTGCCCAGGTCGATGGACTCCAGGTCCGGGAAGTGCTGGGTCATTTCGAACATGATTTCCACGCCGCGAAGGAAAACGTCCACGTCTTTGATTTCGGAGCCGGTATGCATGTGCAGGCCGGTTACTTTCAGTTTGGTGGATTTCACGATTCTTTCGATGTGGCGCATCTGGTGGATGGAGATACCAAATTTGCTGTCGATATGCCCGGTAGAGATTTTAAAGTTGCCGCCCGCCATGATGTGCGGGTTGAGCCGGATGCTGATGGGATAACTGCCGCCGAATTTGTTGCCAAACTGTTCCAGGATGGAGAGGTTATCGATGTTGATAATCACGCCGAGGTCTTTGGCAGCAATAATTTCCTGCAGGTCAACGCAGTTGGGGGTAAAGATGATATTTTTCGGATCGAAGCCGGCTTTGAGGCCCAGCTGTACTTCCTGTATGGAAACCGTGTCCAGTCCGCAACCAAGGGAGTTGATGTACTTCAGGATGTTGATATTGGTCAATGCCTTACAGGCGTAGAAAAAGCGGGTGTTGGCCTTATGAAAGGCTTTCTGAAGCTTTTCGTACTGGGTTTTGATCTTTTCTGCGTGGTATATATATACCGGGGTACCAAATTCATCTGCTATTTTCACGAGGAAGTCGGTAGCAAGAACGTCGCTTTGTCTAGGCATTGATTTACTCCTTGATTTAAGAATGAAGAGGCAAAATTACTACGCAAAACTGAAATATTATAATAAGGCGGGTGAAATCACTCTTCGCCGGTATCGCCTTCCATAAATCCCTCGATGCTTCTCCGGTCTTTTTTGGTGGGGCGGCCGATTTTGCTTTGTCTTTTGCCGGTATGGAATACGGCCGCCACGGCTTTGGGAGCTGTTTTGTCCTCTTCCGGGGTATTGTCCACGTAATATTTTACGGCTTCACTGTAGGCTACCCGGTTGGCCAGCAGGCCGGTGACCTGTATCACCCATTTGCGGCCTTCTGTTTTGATTTCGAAGTTATCGCCGATAGCCACGGGTTTGGCGGCTTTCACGTTGTTGCCGTTCAGCTTCACTTTTCCGCCGTCACAGGCTTCTGCTGCCTGGCTGCGGGTCTTGAACACGCGGATGGACCAGAGGTATTTATCTACCCGTAATTTTTCGGTGTTACTCATATTATAAAAAATTTATGGATTTTCGATTTTTTGATTTGGGGATGTTGGAGGTTTTCGATTCCAGTAAATTCCGAAATCAAAAAATCGAAAATCAAAAAATTACTTTTTTGATTTGGGGATGTTGGAGGTTTTCGGTTCCTGTAAATTCCGAAATCAAAAAATCGAAAATCAAAAAAGTAATTTTTTGATTTGGGGATGTTAGAGGTTTTCGATTCCTGTAAATTCCGAAATCAAAAAATCGAAAATCAAAAAATTACTTGCTCATCTCGGCAAAATACTGATGGAAATACGGGATGGTTTCAATGCCTTTGTAGTAATTGGCCACGCCATATTTCTCGTTGGGGGAGTGGAGGTTGTCGCTGTCCAGTCCGAATCCCATGAGTACCGTTTTGAGTCCGAGGGTTTTTTCAAAGAGGGCTACGATCGGAATGCTGCCGCCACCGCGCACGGGGATGGGCTCTTTGCCGAAAGTGGCTTCTATCGCTTTGTGGGCTGCTTTGTAGGCCACAGAGTCGGTAGGTGTTACGTAGGGGCTGCCGCCGTGGTGTTTGTTCACTTTTACGGTCACGCTCTTCGGTGCGATCGCTTCGAAGTGTTTGGCAAACAGGTCGGAGATCTCGTGCCAGTCCTGGTTAGGAACGAGGCGCATGGAGATCTTCGCGAATGCTTTGGAGGGCAGTACGGTTTTGGAGCCTTCGCCGGTATAGCCGCCCCAGATGCCGTTTACTTCGAGGGTAGGGCGGATGCCGGTCCTTTCGATCGTGCTATAGCCTTTTTCGCCCCATACATCGTTGATGCCCAGGTCTTTTTTGTACTCCTCTTCGTCAAACGGAGCGGCGTTGAGGGCAGCTCTTTCTTCGGCGGTCAGTTCCTGTACCTTATCGTAGAAGCCGGGGATGGTGACGTGGTTGTTTTCATCGTGCAGGGAGGCGATCATTTTGGCGAGGATGGTAGCCGGGTTGGCTACGGCGCCGCCATAAACGCCGCTGTGCAGGTCGCGGTTAGGGCCGGTCACTTCCACTTCCATGTAGGCGAGACCGCGGAGGCCTGTGTCGATGGAAGGGTTGTCGAGGCTGATCATGGAGGTGTCAGAGATCAGCACCACGTTGGCTTTCAGTTTCTCCTTGTTTTGTTCCAGGAAGATACCGAGGTTGGCGGAACCTACTTCTTCTTCCCCTTCGATCATAAATTTGATATTGCAGGGGATGGTGTTGGTGCGGTGCATGGTTTCAAAGGCTTTTACGTGCATGTAAAACTGTCCTTTGTCGTCTGCGCTGCCGCGGGCGTAGATGTTACCGTCTTTAATCACCGGTTCAAAGGGGCCGCTGTGCCACAGTTCCAGCGGATCTGCGGGCTGTACGTCGTAGTGGCCGTAAACCAGTACGGTGGGCAAAGAAGGATCTATGATCTTTTCTCCGTAAACGATGGGATGTCCTGCGGTCGGGCATACTTCTACATTATCCGCGCCGGCTTCCTGCAGGCGTTGCTTTACAGCTTCGGCACATTTTTGTACGTCGCCGTTAAAGCGGGAGTCAGCACTCACAGACGGAATGCGCAGCAATTCCAGTAATTCTTCCAGGAATCGGGCCTGGTGTTGGGCCTGGTAATCTTTCCAAACTTGCATGATTCAGAAAATTAAGTTCACAATGGGGTGCAAGTTAACGGAAAATCAACATTCGGGAATTTGGGATCCGGAGATTACTGTAGGGAGCAGGGGTAAATATTTAAATGATAAAATATCTAAATATCTAAGTATTAGGAGATCAATTTTTGCCGTACGAGGAATTCCAGTTTTTCATTGACGTCCAGCAGCTTGGCGGTCAATTCTTTGTTTTCTTTACGCAGGGAGTACACTTCATAGGCTTTTTCAATGTTATGCCTGAGCTCCTCTTCGTTCCAGGGTTTGGAGAAGTATTTATACACCTGTCCCTTGTTGATGGCGTCTACCACAGCGTTGATATCAGCGTAACCGGTAAGCAGCATCCGGATGGGTTCAGGGTATTTTTCCAGTATAGACTCGAAAAACTCTATTCCGGTCATTTTGGGCATGCGCTGATCGGAAATAATGATATGAAATTCCTGTTCTTCCAGCAGTTTCACCGCTTCTTCTGCCGACGAGGCGGTAAAAACGTTGTAAAGACGCCTGAATGAAGCTTTAAAGGCATTCAGGTTGTGTATTTCATCATCAATATAGAGTATATGGATGTGTTGTGCACTCATTTAAGCAGACTTAGTTCCAAGTTAGTAATAATAAATGAGTTAGAAACAATGAAACCAGTTATATCGATTTAGTATTAATCCTGCCCCATTCACTTTTTTGGCATTTATCGGCAAAACGGTCAAACGATAAACGTTACTATAAAGGTACATATAAACATACTGTATTAGTGTGAATTTTTCAAGTATGGATGAACTTTTTTTAAAATTCATCGTTTCCCTAAGCAATAGCGATTTAGTGCATTAGTTTCCATATTTTCGTGTAGGGATGAAAAACGTGCGTTTACCGCGTTTTTTATAGCATTCACCGTGAAAACAACTACTTACACCGGCAGGCCGTGAAACAGGAACATCTTTTGCTTCATGGCAGGCACAAAACTTTAAATTCTTATTCATGAAAAAAGGGATCATTGTAATCATTGTTATTGTATTACTGGGTATGTTAGGTTGCAATAAGTACAATGGATTGGTTAAACAGGACGAAAATGTAAAGAATAAATGGGGTGTAGTACAGAGTAGCTATCAGCGCAGGGCCGACCTTATTCCTAACCTGGTAAGTACAGTGAAAGGCGCCGCCAACTTTGAAACCACCACGCTCACGCAGGTAATGGAAGCCCGCGCCAGCGCCACACAGATCAAAGTGGACGTAAATGACCTCAGCCCCGAAAAAATCCAGCAATACCAGGCTGCCCAGGGCCAGCTGAGCCAGGCGCTCGGCCGCCTGCTGGCTGTTTCTGAAAGCTATCCTGAGCTGAAAGCCAACCAGAACTTCCTGAACCTGCAGGCGCAGCTGGAAGGTACCGAGAACAGGATCAACGTAGCCCGTAACGATTTCAACGAGTCTGTAAAAGGTTATAACAACAGCGTACGCGCCTTCCCCGGCAATATCGTGGCTGGCCTCGGCGGCTTCAAACAGAAAGGTTATTTCGAAGCAACAGCCGGTTCTGAAAAAGCTCCGGAAGTGAAATTCTAATATTTAGAAATTATATCATTTGGTTATCTGGCTATTGTGGTAAACACATTAACCAGATAACCAAATATTCAAATAACAATATAGCATGCGTCTGTTCCCTTTCAACAAAAAGAGAGAGATTTTTTCCGAAGCGGATAAAAACAAATTGGTGCAGGCTATCCGGATAGCCGAAAGGCTCACATCCGGTGAGATCCGGTTATTTGTAGAAAACCATTGCAGTTATGTAGATCCCATGGACCGGGCCCGCGAAGCATTTGTATCGCTCGGCATGGAAAAAACAAAACAACGCAATGGCGTATTGGTATATGTGGCCCTGAAAGACCATCAGTTTGCCATCCTCGGCGACCAGGGGATCCATGAGAAAGTAGGCAACGACTTCTGGCAGAAAGAAGCCATGCTCCTGAAAACACATTTTCAGGCCGACCGTATCATCGAAGGGATCGAAGTATGTATCCGTGAAATCGGCGAATCCCTCCGTACCCACTTCCCGCACGAGACCGGCGACGCCAACGAGCTACCGGACGATATTGTCTTCAGTATCTAGCGGCCACTATTTTAAACGACTTTTAGCATAGATGAACATGAGGATATTACGCTGGTTTTTACCTGTATTATTGTTGTTGACGGGGTTGCTGGCGAAAGCACAGAATATTCCGCCAAGGCCCAATCCTCCCACTTTAGTGAATGACTTCGCCGGCATCCTCCTGAAAGATGAAGATGAAAGGCTGGAACAAAAGCTGGTAGCCTATGACGACAGTACCTCCACGCAAATCGCGATCGTTACCCTTAAATCCATCGGCTCCTACGATATCAGCCAGGTAGCGCTGAAAATTTTGAGAGATTGGGGTATTGGCAGAAAAGGAAAGAACAATGGCATCCTTATTCTTGTTTCCATAGAAGACAGGAAGATAAGGATCGAAACAGGTTATGGCATGGAAGGTGCTGTACCTGATGCAATAGCCAATGAGATCATAGCACAGGTCATTAAGCCCGCTTTCCGCGAAGGGCAATACTACCAGGGCCTCGATAAGGCAGTAGACGCCATCATCAAGGCTGCGGCCGGCGAATACAAGGGAGATCCCCGGCGAAGCGAACCTGGTATCAGCCCCGGCGCTATCTTCCTCCTGATCCTGGTGATTGTGATCATCATATCCATCATCAGCCGCGGCGGCGGAGGCGGTGGCGGCGGCACCACCTATAACAGGCGCGGTGGCTGGATATGGCCGGTGATCGGCAGTATGGGCGGCTTCGGACGCAGTGGCGGCGGAGGCTGGTCCGGCGGCGGCGGAGGCGGAGGCTTCGGTGGTTTTGGCGGTGGTTCCGGCGGCGGCGGAGGCGCCAGCGGCAGTTGGTAATACTTTGGAAACCTTTTGAAAAATAACGCTATGTCATTCATGTATGTGTTAAACGGAGATGCTACATTGTCCCTGCTGCGGCAAAGCAAGCTAAAAGGCGGTGTAGTAGTGTGCCGGGAAATGATGAGCGAAGGCAAAGTGAAAATCACCAAAGACGCGGAGGCGTTTTTTGAAAGCCGCGCCAAACATCTGGAGTTCCACTACGGAATCGATAAACAAACTTATTTTACCAATGTGGTACATGAGCTGGAGAAACTAAAAAACTCCGGCTCATTTGATGAAATCGTACTCTGGTTTGAGGCAGACCTCTTCTGCCAGATCAATCTCCTCTTCATTATCCATTACCTTAAAATCAATCTCAGTACACTGCCTCCCATCAGCCTGGTAGACCTGCCCCATCACCGCGAAGCGGCAGATTTCCCCAGGTTGCTGGAAGAAAGAGTGCTGCTGCAGCCGGCAGACATCCAACATGCCCTCGACGCCTGGGATGCCTATTGCGCCGACACCCCGCAGGCATTGGAAACAATCGGCCGCATGCCCGCAGGTAACCTCAAACACCTGCCAGCCGCCATCCACGCCCACCTGCAACGGTTCCCCGAAGTAAACAGCGGACTCAGTGCCATCGAAAAATTTTTTCTGCAGAAACTGTCCCTTGGCCGCTACCGGATATATGACCTCTACATCGCTTTCTGGGACGAACTCTGGATCTATGGTTTCGGCGATTTTCAGCTGGAGCTCTTCCTGCAGCGCATGCAACGTGCCGGCGTCATCGAAGAAGATGCACAGATGGTAGGTATCACCAGTCTGGGGCGGGAAGTACTGAATAATGAGGAAAATTATCTCGATTATGTCCCCCTGGAACACCGATGGCTGGGTGGTGTAAGGATGGCCAGGTCATCCTGGTGGTGGGACCCGGTAAAAGGCAGCATCGTAAAAAAAGCATAAAAACAAAGAGCGAAGACCCAACGGCCTTCGCTCTTTATTTTATATCATGGTGTAATACTATTCTTTGATGGCTGTCCGGATAGTATCAGAAGCCTTACGCATGTAGGCGGCCTGCTCACGCAAACTGTCACTGTCCTTGCCGGTAACGGCGGTAGCGTCGCCGTCTTTCTTCCGGGCTATCTCCTGTAACCAGTTACTGATATAAGTGTTCACCTGGCCGTTCCTGAACTGCTCGGTCATCGCCTTTACCTGGTCCACACCATGCTGTACGGCAGCGGTGTTGTTGATTTTGGAAAGGAAACCGAGATAGTCGAACGCGGCGTTCAGCTTGTCCTGGCCGGAAGTCTCGTCGAACTTGGTGGCCACGAAAGCCACATCTTCGGGGTTGCCCTGGCGGGCATAGATCCCTGCAATAGCGCTCACCAGTTTACCTTTCGTGTCTTTCTCCAGTTGTTTCGCGATACCATACGCTTTGCTGAGGTCCAGGTCAGACAAGGCTTCCAGCGCGGCGGCTTCCACCCCGTAGGATTTATCTTTGGTAGCGGCTTCAAACAGCGCGCTGTACTGTACGTCTTTCAGATCACCCAATTGTTTGATGGCGGCGGCTTTGGTCAGCGTGCTCGGGTCTTGTTTGGCCATTTCCGCCAACGCCGGTACTACAGCGGCTTTTACGGCCGGCAGCTTCAGGTTGAGTGAAGAAACGGCCAGCGTACGCAGCCCGTGATATTTGTCTTTCAGCGCCTGTACCAGCAGTTTCACGGCTTCGGGGTTGCGGCCCTGTTCTTCCACGGCTGCTTCAATAGCTGCCCGGCGGTCCAGGTAATTGGACGCGTGGGCGTATTGATAGGCATAAGTGGAAAAGTCGCGGTGGTCGTCCTTTTTGGAAAGGATCACCTTATCGGCGTCTACATTCACCAGGTCTGGTTTGGTGGTATAGGCAAAAGTGAAGGAATCCACACGGTTGGTCACCGTTACCTGGTGACGCTCTTTTTTGCCACCGCTGTAAATATCGATGGCCATCGGCAGCTGCCATACCTTGGCGTCTTTCTGGATCTGCCGGATCAGCACCGTTACCTTGTTATCATTGTATTTGTAGCTGATGTCCAGTTCAGGGAAGCCCTGACCAAAATACCACTGGTTGAAGAACCAGTTCATATCCCGACCGGTCACTTCTTCGAAGGCGAGGCGCAGCTGGTGAGCTTCGGTGGCTTTAAACGCATTGCTCTTCAGATAGAGGTTCAGCGATTTGAAGAAAGCGGAATCCCCTACGATATTACGCAGCATATGCAGGATACGGCCGCCTTTCTGATAGGTGATCTGGTCAAACATGTCTTCCTTGTCGTGATAGTGAAAGCGTACAAGGTGTTTGTCGCCGGAGTACTGCACCATAGAGAGATAGGACATCGCGGCATCGTAGCCGTGTTCATCAGCGGCGTCTTTACCATATTTGTGTTCCAGCCAGAGATATTCACTGTAGTCGGCGAAAGACTCGTTGACGGTCAGGTTGCTCCAGGATTCAGCCGTGGCCAGGTCGCCAAACCAGTGGTGGAACAGCTCGTGCGCAATAACGCATTCGTTGTAGTTGTTGTTGTCGAGCAGCTCGCGGTCTGTTTTCTGCAGAAATTCACCGTGCAGGGTGGCGGTAGTGTTTTCCATGGCGCCGGACACGTAGTCGCGGCCGGTGATCTGGGAATATTTCACCCATGGGTATTGGTATCCCAGTATATCCGAGTAAAAGGTGAGCATCTCCGGGGTGTTGCCAAAGATGTTCCTGGCGTATTGCTCATAAGGTTTTTCGAGATAATAGTTGACTTCTTTGCCTTTCCATTTATCTCTTACGATGGCATAGTCGCCTACGGCCATCATAAACAGGTAGGGGGAGTGGGGGAGGTCCATCTTCCAGGTATCGGTACGGGTGCCGTCGGTATTGTTTTTCTGGCTGACCAGTTTGCCGTTGGAGAGGGTCACATATTTTTTAGGAACGGTCATACTGAGTTCCTGCGTGCATTTCTGATTGGTTTTATCTATCGTGGGGAACCATACCGAGGAGCTTTCCGTTTCGCCCTGTGTCCATATCTGGGTAGGCTTGTTGGGCTCTGTGCCGTCAGGGTTAATGAAATACAGGCCTTTGGCATCGGAGATGGCAGCGCTGCCTTTTACTTTCAGCTCATTGGGCTTGCTGGTATAGTTTATATAGACGATATAAGATTCTTTGGCGGAATAATCTTTGTCCAGTTGGATATGCAGCTGGAGGCTGTCGTAGCTGTAACGCAGCGGAGTGTTTTTCCCGCCTTTTACGATGGCCACTTCATGGATATCCATGCCTTTGGCGTCGAGCGTGAGCGAATCGGTAGTGTAAAAGTGGGGTTTCAGGGTAATCCAGGCTTTGCCGTAGAGGTACCTTTTGGGGTAATCAAACCGTACGTCCAGTTTGGTGTGTACCAGGTCGTTGACCTTGGTGGCTGCTGCTCTGTAGATCTTCAGGGCCGGGTCATCGGAGGCTGCTTTCCCGGATTGGGCCATCAGGGAAGTAGTGGCGCTCAGGCCGGCCATCCCACCCATCAGTACACCCAGAAGGGACCGCTTCAAGAGTTGATTCATGTAAAAAACTGTTTTGATTAAATATATCAGCTTCTGATTATATAAAGCGCCAAATTTAAACAAATGGCCTTATAATGAGCCAAGTGGTTAAAAATGCTATTTTTGTTAGACCAAGAGGCTAATAAATACAGCAAATTATGATCAAAGCAACAGTTAACGGCAAGTCTGCGTTCAGCATCACCCAGGATTCAACCATTACCTGCAACGGGCAGGCGGTAGACTGGTCAGCGGTAGAGGTACCATCAGGAGACTATAGCATCATCATGGACGGTAACAGCTATCAGGCCCAGGTACTGAAAGTGGACAAAGAGAGCAAAACAGTGACTTTGCAGATCGATCAGCAGCAGTATGAGGTAGCTATTGAAGAACCGATAGATCAGCTGCTGGCGTCGATGGGCATTAAAGACGCCATGGCCAAAAAAGTAAATGATATCAAAGCCCCGATGCCGGGACTGGTGCTCAAGGTGCTGGTGACCCCCGGACAGGTGATCCATAAGGGAGATCCGGTATTGATCCTCGAAGCCATGAAAATGGAGAATGTATTCAAGGCAGCTTCAGATGCCGTGGTCAAAGAAATCAAAGTAGCAGAGCGCACCGCCGTGGAAAAAGGGGAGGTGCTGATCGTACTGGAATAATATTTGCGTAAGGACAGTTTTATACCAATTTTTAGTATGCTTCTCAAATACAGGACAGTATTATACCTACTGGCATGCTTGTTTTTCTGTGGCCAGGCATGGGCACAAGGCCAGCAGCATTATGTATATATACAAAGTGAAAAAGGCCAGCCCTTTTACGTGAAGGTGAACGGCCAGGTGCTGAGTTCCACCGAAAGAGGATATATCATCCTTCCCAAGCTGGACGCCGGTACCATACCGATGTCTATCGGGTTTGCCCAGAGCGAAGGTCCTGCACAGGAGCAGAAGTTCTATGTGCGGATCGGCAAAAATGACCAGGGCTTCCTGCTGAAGAAAGGCGCGTTGTACAATCTGCAGACATTCAGGGAAACCAAAGCCGACAATGGCGATGGCAGCGCTGCTACAGCAGCTGCCGGGGAACCGGCCCCGGAGGCCGTGGCTGCCAATGCCCCGGAAGATACCGCCCGCAAAGAGATGATGGGTAACCTTCAGAAAGACCTGGAGACTACTTTCGCCCAGAAAGCCACGGTGAGCGGCCCGGGCAAGCCGTCTTCCCCCAAAGCCGGGAATGCGTTTTCCTCTGCACTCGATAAAGTGGTGGTGTCCGGCGATGACCGCGACGAACCGGTGGAGGTGGTAACCCCCGACAAACCGGAGCAGGGTACTACGGTCCCTGCGGAAGTAGTGGAAGTAAAAAAGCCCCGCGGCAAAAAACATAAGGCTGAACGGGAACCGCTGACGGAGGAAGAACAGGATATATTAAAGTCTGTGATGGCGGAAGAAAGCAAAACCGCTGCCAGCGAGGCTGCTATAGAAGACCAGCCCAGGCAGGCCATGGAAGAAGAGTCGCCAGCGCCCAAAAAGCAGAAGAAACATAAAAAAAGGGAAAGTGAGCCTGATTTCATAGAATTCCAGGAGGAAGGCAAACCTGCGGCTACGGCCCCAATAGCTGCAGCGGCGGCTCCGGTGGAAGCCGTGGCGCCGACAGCAGATCTGCCCGCTACGGAAGCGGCGCCGGTACGCAAGAAGAAAAAACGGAAGCTGTTTGACGATACCGAGCACCCGAACAATGTCATTACCGACTCCAGCGGCTATGGCCTGGCAATGGAAGCGGCGCCTTCCAGGAAAAAGAAAAGAAATGAGGAGGCGGTAGCTGAAACGGCAGAAAAGAAGGATGCCGGTACCCGTTTAATCAACACTGATTGTGGTAATATCATGGACGAAGCCACTTTCCGTAAGGTGCTGCGCAAATTTGTGAGTGCCAGGTCAGACGACAGCATGATCGATATCTTCCGTAAATCCACCCGCAACTATTGTCTCGAGACCCAGCAGGTCAAATCACTGGCATTGTTAATGAACAGTGACGAGGCCCGTTATCGTTTGCTGGACATGGCTTACGCCAAGACGTACGACACCGAGAAATATGGTTCCCTGGAGTCGTTGCTGACTGAAAGCTATTACAAAGGCCGTTTTAAGGCGATGTTGCATAAATAATTATATCATAGGATATTGGCCTTCGGCCGATGAATGAGCGGAGATGACCATCTTCGCTCATTTTTTTTAATTGTATTATTTTCGCCCCCGATGAACAGATATTTTATAGAGGTAGCTTATAAAGGCGCGCAATATAGCGGGTTCCAGGTGCAGGAGAATGCCCACACTGTGCAGGCTGAGGTGGACAGGGCCCTGAGCCTGTTGCTCCGGGAGAAAGTAGAAAGCACCGGGTCCAGCAGGACAGACGCAGGAGTAAACGCCCGGCAGAACTTCCTGCATTTTGATACCGCGCTGCCGCTGCACCCGCAGTTCCTGTATAAGATCAATGCGATTCTTCCACCTGATGTAGTGCTGAAGGGAGTGTACCGGGTGCCGGAAGATGCAAACAGCCGTTTCGCGGCGCTGGGACGCTCCTATGAATATACGTTGTATACCCGTAAGGACCCTTTTATGCAGGACCGCGGGTATTTCTTCCCTTATAAGCTGGATGTGGACGCGTTGCAGGAAGCGGCGGGTATCATCCGGGAATACAGTGATTTTACTACATTCTCCAAGCGGAATACGCAGGTCAGGACATTTATCTGTGCGATAGAGCAGTCTTACTGGACCGTATCGGGAGAGCGTATAGTCTATAACGTTAGCGCCAACCGTTTCCTGCGGGGGATGGTCCGCGGGCTGGTGGGTACCATGCTGCGGGTGGGCCGCGGAAAGCTGACCATACCGGAATTCAGGGCGGCCATTGAGAGCCGGGATTGTACCCGGGCGGATTTTGCGGTACCGCCGCAGGGATTGTTCCTGATGGAAGTCCGTTACCCGGAAGGGTTGCTGCAGCCGGTGTCTTTTATCCGGTAGATGTTGAAGATATTTAAGGGAAGGGGATTGATCTGAATGGTCAGTCCCTTTGTTTTTAGGGCCGACGGCGCCGGGATGAAAGGGACGTAAGATGACAGCGTATTCCATCCGGCAGGTATGCAGGAACGGGCATAAAGCGATACGCCGGATTCATTTGCTGCGCTGTTGTGCCTGACAGGCTGCATCATAGTTACACGGGCAAATCCGGCGTTTATTGTTGTGGGGCTGAAGTGCCATACTATGATGACGTGCCGGATAATGCCCGCTTTCTTTTGCCAGGCAAGCGCACGTGCCGGGTAAACACTTATGCTTCCCTGGCATACCATGGAAGGGTATTGCGGGCATATATACCAGGGTTCTCCCTGCCAACAAGTTCCTTGTATACAACGGAAGCACGGCATACCTGCCAGCCTCCTCTCTGCCAACAAAACGCTTTGGAAGAGCTGTGCTAAGATGCTGCGCTGCGCAAATATCTGCATTGCCGATGTGTACGGAATCAGGAGCTTTATTAGCGGTGTCGCTGAAGCATCGGGCAGTGATGATATACTGCATCTGTACCTGCATGCTTCCGCAGCCTGCATTGCCGATGCATACAGAATCCGGAGCTTTGCTGGCAGTGTTGCTGAAGCATCGGGCGGCGATGATGTACTGCATCTATACAAATGTTCCCTGTAAAGGGAATTGAATAATATTGTGGCCCTGGGATTTCGTGATGCCACAAGGCAATTTTCCGGTAAGTAGCACGATCAGAGGCATCATTGCCACGTACCCGGATAAAAATTTTTAAGACTGAAAGTCTTTATGGTAAAGGATTTGGTGAGTTCGCTGAAAAATAGTTCAGCAAAAAAGTTGGAAGTAATAAAAATCCGCCTACCTTTGCGCTCCGCTTTGATAGAAAGCACGCATACAAAAGCTCTTCACATACTTCATTTTTACACTTGCCGGATGAACAACGTATCGTTGCAGATGATGGATGACAGTGCATTTGCGCTGGCGCTTCTCCGAAAAGAAAAAATAAAAAATCTTGAAAAAAGATTTGGTAGAAATGAAAAGTTGCTTACCTTTGCAACCCCAACGATAACGGGGCAACGAACGGGAAGCGAAGTTGCGAAATTGAAATAACAGGATGTACGGCCAAACGGGCCACAGAGATCGGATCTCAGACATCAGCTAACGATCAGTAAGTGATCGAAAGTTCTTTGAAAGAATGGAAACAACAGCACGAATCAAATTAGTGATAGTTTGATTCACTTTAACACAGGTAATGTTATAGCTAAACATAATTTAAATATCCGATTAATTTTCTGAAGAGAATTAGTCAGGTATCAACTTCTTTACAATGGAGAGTTTGATCCTGGCTCAGGATGAACGCTAGCGGCAGGCCTAATACATGCAAGTCGAGGGGCAGCATGGGTAGCAATACCTGATGGCGACCGGCAAACGGGTGCGGAACACGTACGCAACCTTCCTTCAAGCGGGGAATAGCCCAGAGAAATTTGGATT
>NZ_FUWZ01000001.1:0-1226315 GCF_900167135.1 Chitinophaga eiseniae
GTCGCAGACTACGACGTTGATAGGTTACAGGTGTAAAGGTGGTAACATCACAGCCGAGTAATACTAATTGCCCGTAAGCTTTAATTTTCTTTATTACTGTTAAGTTCGTATACAACTTTCCCGATATGTTATCTTATTGCGTGCTGCAAGGATAAGGTGATCACTCACCTGCTTCCTTACGACGGGAGACCGTCAACAGCCAAAGATCTTATGGTGGTTATGCCAAGGGTGTTCACCTCTTCCCATTCCGAACAGAGAAGTTAAGCCCCTTATGGCCGATGGTACTGCACTATCATGCGGGAGAGTAGGTAGCTGCCATATTTATTAGGAAAAGCCCTGATGTTCATACATCAGGGCTTTTTTGTTTTATATCTTCCCGTACCGTGCATGTAGCTCCCCAAAAAAATACCCACCGGAAAAACTGCTTTCCCGGTGGGCATCTATCTACCTGAAGTAAAAATCAAAAGATAATCTCCGCTGTTTATTTCTTTCTGAAATCATCATACCAGTGGGCGATATTCACAGATACGCCCATAGAAAATACCACCGGCTGGAAATAGTTGTTCATCCGGTCGTACTGGGTATTACCTTCTGTCAGTGGCACGGCAATCAATAACTGCGACTGGAATTTTACATACTTGTAGCCGGCTCTCACCGTAAAAGTAGGCTCGTAGAATATGGTGGATTTGTCGGCAATGCGAACAAAGTCGCTTTTGGCGGTGGCATCGTTCTCAAATGCACGGGGACCCATGTAGGTGTCGTAGAAATTCACGCAGGAAAAGCGGCTGCTGAAAGCTGCTTCCACCACAGGATGCACAAAACCGATACTGGGCTGGATAAATATTTTGGAAAACCTGTTCCGCAACCGGAAATCTTCCTGGTTAACGCCTTCTTCACCCGCACCGGAAGCCAGGGTCCTGAAGCTGCCTGCTCCTCCGCCGGCATACACATCAAAGACCATCCTTTTCTTTGGGTCCAGCGGTTTGAAAAAGCCGATGGCGCCTTCTCCCATGCCCCCACGGAGATCTCCGTTAATGAAGATATCATCAGAGGGATAGTTTTCCACTCCGGAGTTCACCTGGTATACATAATGGCCGTTGGCCATGATGGCAATGTTATTGGTCAGCGCGAAGGCTGCCTGCAGATTGTAGGGCGTAACGGCTGCCTTGAATTCATTTTTCTCCTTCAGGAGCGGTACGTTGGCCGAATTAGGCGCATAGATGTGTTTGGTACACGAGCTGAAACCCATAGCTGCAGACAGACATAGGACAGCGAGATAACGACGTTTCATAAAGTTGCAGGGTATTGTTTAGTAATATTTGGTTGCTATCAGTTGCTAACCATGGTTGATTCACGCTGGATCAGTTCCACCGGAAAAACGAAGTTTTTGGTGACTTTACTGTTCTCTTCATGGTTGATCAGTTTCACGATCGTTTCCACTGCCTTTTGTCCCATGTTATAGCCCGATTGCTCGATGGTCGTGAGCGAAGGGGAGATAATACGGGAAGAGAGGTCGTTGGAGTAACCTACCACCTTTATTTGTCCAGGAATGGCAATGTTCCGTTTGTTGGCTTCCTGGATAAACGCCACCGCGGAACTGTCGTTGGCGGTAAACAGTCCGTCGGGGAGGTCACCTTTATCGAACAGTTCCCGTGCGGCCTGACCGGCGGCATCCATAGTAAGGTTATGGATATAAACCAGTTGTTCTTCATATGGAATGTTGTATTTGGCCAGTGCTTCCTTGTATCCTGAGAGCCTTTGCTGGTAAAGGTTGCAGGTCAGCTGACCGGAGAAATGCGCGATTTTTTTACAGCCTTGTTTGATCAGGTGTTCCGTGGCGAGAAAGCCGCCTTTAAAATCGTCTCCTGTGATGCTGTAGCCCGGAAAATCTACGGGCACGCGATCGTAGAACACGAGGGGGATATTATTTTTTATAAAAGGGCTGAAGTGGTCGAAGTTGGTGGTGAACATGGAAGCTACTGCCAGCAGGCCGTCTACCCGGAGGGAGTAGAAGGTATGTGCCAGTTCTTTCTCCATGGCCACGGTTTCATCGGATTGACCGATGACGATGCTGAAGCCGTATTTATGCGCCTCGTGCTGGATACCGCTGATAGCGGTGCTCTGGAAGTACATGGAAGTACGGGGGACGATCAGCCCTATGATGTTGGAACGTTTTTTACGCAGGCTGGAGGCTATCCAGTTGGGCACATAACCCATGTCCATTGCTGTCGCCTGTATTTTCTCGCGGGTTTCCTCGTTGATCAGCGGATTGTTCTGCAATGCGCGGGACACCGTGGATGCGGATAAATTCAGCTTTTGAGCAATGTCGTATATCGTTATTTTATTGGTGCGTTCTTTCACTTTTGAGGCTGTATTTACATTAAAGGTAAAGCTATATTAAGCAATTTCCACAACAATATAAACAGGCGTGCCGGAGGGGAGAGTACAAAAAATCCCCTTCCGGATGCCGGAAGGGGACATGATAAATTTTCGTATATTCTTTACCGTTATTTAGGGTCCAGCGCTTTCGAAATGCGTGCGATGAGGTCCTGATAGTGATTGCGGGTAGAGGCATCACCGGAACCGGCAGCGGCGCGAAGATCATTTCTGAGTGTGGAGAGTTGTGCACGGGCGATACCGGCGGCATCGGAGCGGGACGCGTTGGCAGCACCGAAACCAGGCATCGGGCTTGGTGAAGGCGGTGCGAGCATGCCGGCCAGGTTGTCTACATAGCCGCGTTGCAGGTTACGACGGTAGGCATCTACCGCTGTGTGCGCATATACTTCGGTGAAGATGGCCTTTTTCAGGTCGTTGAGCATTTCCACCGGTTGATAGGCGGCGGCGCCCAGGGCGGCTTCTGCAGCGCTCAGTTTATTGAGCGTGTTAACAGACAGCAGTCTGCCCAGTGTTGGCATTTGTGTGGATATTACGAGGGCGGTACCATCTCCGCCGATGCGGCTGAGCAGGTCCTGGTTTACCAGCCATTTAGGGGTGGTAAACAGTTGCTGGGAGAGGAACTGGATGGCTTCTTTCTGGATAGCTTTCGGCACATACTCATATATGGGGCCTTCCTGCTCTACTGTTTTCGGTGTTTCATAAATACCGCCAACATTCTTGGTAACATGGCCCATATAGCGGCCGAACTGCGATACTACTTCCTTGTACAGTTCGGAGAGGTTGCCATAGCCTTCGTTGCTGACGCGGGTCCAGGCGAGCAGGTTGGGCATGATACGCTGCAGGTTTTTAATACCGTAGGCGCTGGCTTTCATGGCGTTGTCGCCGAGGTCTTCGTTCTGGGAGCGGGGATCGTTAGGATTGGACTCGGTGCCGAACCAATACTTTTTATCCTTCAGTTTTTCCACTGTCATTTTGTTGAGGATAGGCGTTTCTGCTTCCGGTGTTTTAGCATCGGGCAGCAGGTGGTATCCCCATTGGATGGCCCATTTATCGTAGTAGTTGATACGGGGATAGAGATCGGCGCCGGAGATGCCGTCACCGGGTTGCGCCACGTAGTTGAAGCGGGCGTAGTCCATGATAGAGGCGGCGTGGCCGTTCTTTTTCACCCATTCTTTATCGCGTAGTTTTTCCACAGGATAAGTAGAGCTGGAGCCGAAGTTGTGGCGGAGGCCCAGGGTGTGTCCTACTTCATGGGAGGAAACGAAGCGGATGAGATCGCCCATGAGTTCATCGCTGAACTGCATTTTGCGGGCGCGTTCGTCGTTAGGGGAAGCCTGTACAAAGTACCAGTTGCGCAGCAGGCGCATCACGTTGTGGTACCAGTTGATATGGCTTTCCAGGATTTCGCCGGAGCGGGGATCGTGTACGTGGGGGCCGCTGGCGTTGGGCACTTCAGACGGTTTGTATACGATAGCGGAGAAACGGGCGTCTTCGATAGACCAGGTAGAATCTTCCGCTTTTGTGGGCGCCATTTTAGCGATAATGGCATTTTTGAAGCCTGCTTCTTCGAAGGCCGACTGCCAGTCATTGACACCCATGATAAGATATTTGCGCCATTTGGCGGGGGTAGCCGGATCAATATAGAACACGATAGGTTTCTGTGGTTCCACGAGTTCACCGCGTTTATATTTTTCCATGTCTTCCGGTTTGGGTTCGAGGCGCCAGCGGGTGATCATCTGGAGTTTTTTCACGCCTTGCGGGTCTGCGTCGAAGTCGGTCACCCCGGTGGTAAAGAAGCCTACGCGGGGATCGAAATAGCGTGGTTTCATGGGGACAGCGGGGAGGAGTACCATGGAGCTGTTGAGTTCAACGGTAGCGAAGCCTCCCGGGGCTGGCGGTGCGCCGGGGGCAGAAGGGCCGCCCATGCGGGAATAGGTTTTAACGGTTTTGATTTCGGTGTTCATCGGGTAGGACCTTACATCGGAGATGTAGGATTTATCCGGTTGGGCGCCACCGAGTTTCAGCATATGTTTAACGGAGCCGTCGAAGAAGAGCACGTCGTTGTCGCCGGACATGTATTCGGTGAGGTCGATGACGTTGCCGTGGCCTGATTTGGAGAATGCTTTGATATCGAAGGCAGCTACTATTGGCTGGAGGTTGGAGTTCATTACCGCGGTAAACATCGGCTGGGTGGAGTCTTTCGACACTTCCGAGTAGGAGATGTTTTTCAGGAAGATGCGGTTGTTGGGTCCTTTCTCGAAGCGGATGACGTTTTCGCCGATGATGTCACCGGAGAAGCCCATCATCTGGGCGCGCAGGCCGGCTGCTGATTTGGAGATCCTGTTGACCACGAGGATATCTCTGCCGAGGAGGGAGTCGGCTATTTCGAAGAAATAGCGGTCATCCTGTTTGTATATATTGAACAGGCCGGAGTCTGCGGCGGCTTTATCGGTGATTACCTCTGAGAAGGCTTTCACAGCGGGTTTGGGGCCTGGTTTGATCATGGGAGGTTTGGCGGTGGTGTCTTTAGCGGGAGCTGTGGAAGCTGGCGGCGCGGCGTTTTTCTTTTTCCGCTGGGCGGCAGCGGGTAGTGAAACGGCTGTTGCAAGGCAGGCGATACCGGCCGCTGCGAGCATTCGTTTCAATTGGCGTGGTGTGTGCATTTGATTGATTGGTTTTTGTGTAACGTTCGATTTTTTTAAAATGGGATTGCAATTACGTACATAAAGTATTAACTTATGAGGAAAATCCATAAGCGTATGAAAGGGCGTAGGAATGGAAAAAAGGAGGGTTGAAGGCGGCAATGGAAGTTCACACAGTAGTTGTCACACCAACTTTTTTATGTAATCATTTATTGTTATAGTACATAATATTTTCATATAGTAGCATGTGGGTAGGGCAAATGACATTCCGCTACAGTGTTGAATTTGCCAGGGGAGGATTTGAAAAAGTGTGCAGACGGGTAAGCTAAAACCAATTAGCTATGCCTCAAAGTGTTGACTGGCGCGGGAATAAATATGTTCTCAGTTTTGTAAGATTTCTGTTGGAACATTTGAATTTTTTCTTAAATTGTGCGTCCAACTTTGAAAAAAATTAAACGCTTTCAAATCTTTGGGACAGTAACAGTTTAAGAGGACTGCAATATTATTGGTTATTTGCTAATGTAAGTGTTTGCTCAAAACAAAAAACAAGTGGTTGAAAAGCCCTATAGTGGGGCTTTTGTGGTGCTAGGTTAATTTTTGTGGGTTTTTTTGGGCTGCACTTGTTTTTTTGGGCCAACCTTATAACTTTGCGAATCGCTCATTAAAGAGTAAATTAAAGGGTAAATTGAGTGCTGGGAAGCATTCCACAATGAGAAATTGTAAATCGTAACTTCTAACAAACAATAGTTTAATTTTTAACACTAAAATTTCAATCAACATGGCTGAGACTAAAACAACTGTGACTGCAGCTACAGCTAAGGCTTCTTCTCATCAACCTAAAAAGTCGTCCAACCTGTTCGCGGCGTTGGCTGTGCCTATCTGTTTAGTGATAGGATTTCTGTTTTTCTTCTTTGTATTAGGTAATCCAGCCAACTTCCAAGGTAATAATCCAGATGGGCACCCAATTGATTCTGGTATTGGCAAGTGGTTTGGTACTGTTTACAAAGGTGGATATGTAGTACCGGTATTGATTTCTGTATTGCTCGTTTGTCTGACTTTCGTAATTGAGCGTTTCCTGTACCTGTCAAAAGCTAAAGGTAAATTCAGCGGTTCTGAGCTGGTACGTAAAGTACAATATCACCTGGCCAACAAAAATGTTGACGCTGCTTTAGCTGAGTGCGACAAACAGAAAGGTTCTGTAGGTAACGTGCTGAAAGCTGGTCTGAAAAAGTACAAAGAAATGGTTACCAACTCTGAGCTGGACACTGAGCAGAAGATCCTGACCATTAAAAACGAAGTTGAAGAAACTACTGCCCTGGAACTGCCGATGATGGAAAAGAACCTGGTGTTCCTGTCTACCATTGCTTCCGTAGCTACCCTGCTGGGTCTGTTCGGTACAGTATTGGGTATGATCAAAGCGTTCTCTGCGATGTCTTCCGGTGGCGCACCAGACTCTGCACAGCTGGCATTGGGTATCTCCGAGGCGTTGATCAACACCGCACTGGGTATCGGTACTTCCGCTATCGCGATCATCATGTATAACTACTTTACTACCAACATCGATGGTATCACTTATGCTATTGATGAGTCCGGCTTTACTTTAACACAGAGCTTTGCTGCAAACCACAAATAATTTTGTGGAATTTCAGCGGTTTTGAATCTATTTAAAGTAAACCATAAAAAAAGTAAAGATGCCTAAAGTTAAAATGCCCAGGAAAAGCACGGCTATTGACATGACAGCAATGTGTGATGTGGCTTTTCTGCTCTTAACTTTCTTTATGCTGGCGACGAAGTTCAAACCGGATGAACCGGTAACGGTAGTTACCCCGTCTTCTATCAACACTACCCTTTTACCTGATTCTGACGTGTTATTATTCACTGTAGATAAGGATGGCAGAGTGTTTTTCAGCATGGACGGCCAAGCTAAAAGAAAAAAAATGATCGAGGACCTGAACACACAGTTCAAACTTGGTCTGACTGACAAAGAAGTAAAGAGCTTTGTTACCGGTGCAAGTGTTGGTACCCCGATCAAAGACCTGAAAACTTACCTGTCTGTTTCTGAAGACGAGCGTAAAAAACAGGGTCTTGATAAAGGAATCCCTACCGATTCCGCAAACAATGAGTTAAAAACCTGGATCGAGTATGGTATGGCTGCGCAGGGAGGCAACTTCAACAAACTGAAGTACTGTATCAAAGCGGACAACGCCACTCCTTATCCCAAGATCAAGGAAATTCTGGATACCTTCAAAGAGAAGCATATTCAGAAGCTCAACCTGGTAACGAACCTGAAAGCTGCCCCTCCCGGTACTGCCGCATGGCAGGAAGAGCAGGGCGGTGCTCATGGTAAGAAAGAGTAGTAAACGGCAGCACTGACTTCCTGGCCTGGAAGGCTGCTGATTTAAAAACGAAAAAAAAGAGCTACTATGGCAGAAATGGATACCAGCAGTAGTGGTGGTGGGAAGAAACACGGTGGAACGAAATCGAAGAAGCAGTCTACCCGCGTAGACATGACTCCGATGGTGGACCTGGGTTTTCTTCTGATTACCTTCTTCATGCTTACCACGACGATGAGCAAGCCCAAGACCATGGACTTGATCATGCCAAAAGATACCAAGGATGAGAAAGAGCAGAACAAAGTAAAAGAAAGTACTGCGCTGACCATCCTGCTGGGAAAAGACAACAGAGTATACTATTATGAAGGTTTGGCACAGGACCCGAATGCATCTGCCAATCCTGACTTCTTCAAGGCTTCTTCCTTTGCCAACAAAGGCGGTATCCGCGATGAGATCATCAGGAAAAGGGATGAAGTGTCCAAACTGAGGAATGCAAAAGGAGAGCCGGAAGATGTGGTAGTTATCATTAAAGCCGATGACGACGCCACCTACGCCAACTTTGTGGACATTCTGGACGAAATGGCGATCAACCGCATACAGCGTTATGCCACCGTTGACATCAGCGACCAGGACAAAACATGGATCAAGCAGACAGAAAATGCTAACGGCGTAAAATAGCCTTTGTGGAATTAATCAAATTTTTGCATCCATATAAAAATTACAATCAACAATGGATTCAGCTAAAATCTTAAAGTCCGATTTTCTTGATATCCTGTTTGACGGCAGGAACAAGGACTATGGGGCTTATGATCTGAGGAGGCAGTATAACAAGCGGGTGCGGAATGCCATTCTGGGTACCGTGTCTTTGTTCGTCGTGTTCTTCCTGGCTTATATCATCACCAACTACGTAAAAGCTTCTGAAGGTGAAAACAACAAGAAGCCGGTGATCCAGGAGATCAAGATGGAAGACGTGAAACTTCCGGATGATCCGAAAACACCACCACCGCCTCCTCCTCCGCCGGCACCACCGCCGCCGGTTAAACCGTCAGTTCAGTTCACCCCTCCGGTGATCAAGAAAGATAACGAAGTACCACCGGAAGAAGAACCGCCAAAACAGGCCGACATTAAAGAAAAATCCATCAGCACCAAAACTGTGGAAGGTGACCCGAACGGTATCGATGCGGGCCTGCTGGAAGATAGTAAAGGTACTGGTGTGGTAGAAGCGCCTCCTGCTCCTGCAAAAGAAGAGATCTTCACTTTCGTAGAGCAGCCTCCTACCTTCCCTGGTGGTGAGGAAGCGCTGGCCAAATACCTGAGCAAAAACATCCGTTACCCACGCGTTGCGCAGGAAAACGGTATCTCCGGTACTGTATTCGTACAGTTCGTAGTTGACTCAGAAGGTAACATCAAAGATGTGAAAACAGTAGGCGCTGCAAAAGGCGGTGGTCTGGAAGAAGAAGCTGTGCGCGTGGTGAAAACCATGCCTAAATGGAAAGCTGGTAAGCAAAACGGCCGCCAGGTTTCTGTACAGTTCAACCTCCCGATCCGCTTTACACTGCAAGAGTAGTACTACTACATCATATTACACAAAAGCCCCGTTTCAAGCTGATTGAAACGGGGCTTTTGATTTTTAGTACCTTTGCCTTTCGTAAAAAAACTGAACCGGTATGCTGGGAAAACTAACAGGATTTGATGATACTATTGTTGCAGTCGCCACCGCACCAGGCCTCGGCGCTATCGCCGTTATCAGGCTCAGCGGTAAGGAGGCATTTCCCATCTGCAACACCCTCTTCCCCGGTAAAGACCTGCTGCTGCAGGCCAGTCATACCCTCCACTTCGGCAGCCTCGTCCACCGCGGTAAAGTGATCGACGAAGTGGTGGTAAGCCTCTACAAAGGACCCCGCTCCTATACCGGAGAAGATGTCATCGAAATTTCCTGCCACGGCTCTCCCTACATCCAGCAACAAATCATCGAAGCCTCCATCGCTGAAGGCGCCCGCCTCGCCAAACCCGGCGAATTTACCCAGCGGGCATTCCTGAACGGTAAACTGGACCTCACACAGGCCGAATCCGTGGCCGACCTGATCGCCAGCAACTCCGCCGCCTCCCACCAGACAGCCATGCAGCAAATGCGCGGCGGCTTCTCCAAAGAACTGCACGCCCTCCGGGAACAACTCATCACCTTCTCCGCCCTCATAGAACTGGAACTGGATTTCAGCCAGGAAGACGTGGAATTTGCCGACAGGACCCGCCTGTATGAACTGGTGACCAACGCCACCATCACCATTCGGCACCTTATCGACTCGTTCCGCATGGGCAACGTCATCAAAAATGGCGTTAACACCGCCATCGTAGGCAAACCCAACGCCGGCAAGTCCACCCTGCTCAATACCCTCCTCAATGAAAACAGGGCCATCGTCAGCGATATCGCCGGTACCACCCGCGATACCATCGAGGAAGTGCTCAATATAGACGGTATCCTCTTCCGCCTCATCGATACCGCTGGTATCCGCGACAGCGCCGATACCATCGAAACTATCGGCGTACAGAAAACCATGGAGAAAATCCGGGAAGCCGGCGTAGTCGTTTACCTCTTCGACGTAAACGAACTCTCCGCAGAAGATATCCGTCAGCAGATTGCCTCCTTTGAGGCAGATAACATCAACTTCCTCCTCGTCGGCAATAAAACCGATGTCACCGGCGAAGCTGCCACCCGCACCAAATTCGACGGCCTGCCCATCCTCTTTATCTCCGCCAAAAAACATGAACATATCCAGGACCTGAAAAACAAACTGGTACAGAAAGTCATGACCGGAGATATCAACACAGAAGATACCATCATTACCAACACCCGCCACCATATAGCACTACAGGAAGTAATGCAGTCACTGCTCGATGTGAAAAACGGTATGGACAACGGTCTGCCAGGAGACCTGCTGGCGCTGGATATACGACGCGCCCTGCATTATCTCGGAGAAATCACCGGGGAAGTGACGAATGAAGACAGGCTGGATTATATTTTTAGTAAGTTTTGTATCGGGAAGTAAGATCATCAGCAACAAATAAAAACATTAAAAGGCTCAATTCGATGTGAATTGAGCCTTTTAATGTTTTATTTGCTAATCACCATACTATAGCTTGTTCTCCCAAGGTGGTCAACAATTTTACATTGTAACTGCCGCGTATTAACGGCAAAGTACATAAAACCATACTCCGCAGCTACAAAACGGCTATAACCCAGGTTTTGTTTAACCGGCGTAACTTCCGACCCGGCACCAGAGATAAACTGATGGAAATGTTCGCTGCTGTTTTTCAGGTGCTGCATAGAATGTTCGTGGCCCGAAAGGTAAACATCCACCTGATGCTTTTCTAAAATAGGTTGTAATACTTTACGTACTGCAAGCGTATCATAGTTTTCGGTACGTGGACCGGCAGTATAGACGGGATGGTGCCCGACCACAATATTCCAGCAGGCATCTGAGTTTGCCAGGAGTTTGTCTAACCAATCCAACTGTTTTTTCGGTTGTTGTCCGGCTACGTGCGGGCCATATTCGCTGTTTTTATAGAACTCGGGGATCATCGGATTTGTGTCGATAAAGGCTATCAGCAACTTCTCACCACTTTTAAGTCTGAAGGTTTTGCTGTAGTACCTGGCAGGCATTTTCCAACGCCTGCTTATTTTGGAATACCTCACCTGGGCTTCCGGATCAGATTTGTAATCATGGTTGCCGAGGATGGGGTACCAGTCCCATTGCAGCGAAAAATCTGTATAGATATTCTCGTAGGAATAATGCCAGAGCGGATCATGTTCGCTTGCTACGCCCGAGGGATAAAAGTTATCTCCGGTGGAGATAATGAAATCGTTAGGATTTTCAGTGGCCCATTTGCCCATTTGCCTCGCTACCTGTAACTGGTGATCAGCACCGTTTCGTCCCCAATCGCCTACTGCCATAAAATGCAGATCAAATTCATCCTTAAGCGAAGCGCGGGAATCAATGTCTCCGCTTTCGATCTGTGTCGGCATCCCGGTGGCCAGGCCTGTTAAGGCTGCTCCGGAAAGCGTGGCACCAAGGGCAGTGCCCAGGGTGCCTTTCATAAAGTCTCTTCTTTTCATCGATCTAATTATAGCCTGTGTTCTGTCGCCAATTTGTATTAAGGTTTAAGACCGTGGTAGGTACAGGGAATATCCTTCTGTACTTTTCGGTAAACCCGGCTGGATAGAGGTTGCGGAAACCCCAGTTATCTTCGAATTTCCCAAAACGGATTAAGTCGTTACGTCTCCATGATTCATCTGCAAATTCGCGGGCCCTTTCATCTAAAAGTGCATCCAGATCTGGCTGCGTAGTCAATGATGGCGCTTTTACGTAACTCCTGATTTGGTTCATCAAAGCCATGGCTGTTTCGCCATTGGTTGCTGTGGCACCACGTAAAATAGCTTCGGCTTTCATCAAAAGAATATCGGCATAACGAAAGATCGGTACGTCATTACTTTGGCTGCGGTTTTGTGCCGCCGTAACATTTACATCCATATAGAATTTGACAGAACGATAGCCCATAGAACGGCCTTTCTGGTCATTACCAACATCCAGTGTAGCGGCACCATTTGGACGAAGGGTGATCTCCCTGGTAAACTCCATGTGCCAATCGAATTTTTTATCGGCATCGCTTCCGTTATAGTCCTGGTCAATTCCCCTTTTGGAAGTGTTGATAAGGAAAGGATTCGCTGTAGGGGCATAGTTATTCCAATAGTATTGTTTACCTCCGATATAGGAAGCATTTCTTTCGTCGCCTGTAAGATTGAATTTATCGAGGTAGGCAGGCAGTACGCGGAAAGTTCCGCCAACACTTTGAGGGAGGTCGCCGAACTGCTTCTGGGCACTACGGTGGATCCAGAAACGACTATAGGTCATCCCTTGTTGCCTTTCCCTGTCAAAAGGCATCGCAAAAATAAAGTCTTTGATATGCGGCCCGTTATCCGGGCGGAACTTGGTCAGGAACCTGTCACTCAGATTGAATTTCCCTGAGGTGATGATGAAGTCGCACATTTCAACTGCATTCCGCAATTTCTCATTTGGCAGGCCAGGCGTATAATTAGCCACATCCGGTGTAGTATAAACAGCCCAGTTAAGATAGAGCTTTGCCAACAGTGCGGCAGCCATATACTGTGTTGCTTTCCCATAAGTGCCTGCATCTACATTCACCGGCAACCTATCCTTTACAGCCAGTAGCTCTGCCTCTATAAATTTACACACATCTGCACGTGGAGACCTTTCAGGCTGTTGCGCGACCAATTTGGTCATAATAGGAGCAGCGCCAAAGTTATCCATCAGGATAAAATAATAATAGGCGCGAATGGCACGTATTGGCGCGGAGATGGTACTTTCGTCGTTGGCAAATAATGCCAGTATTTCATTGCATGATGCGATACCACTCATCGCCGAGTTCCATATGTTTGGAAGTATACCATTGTCAGCCGTCCAATTATGCAGATGGAACTGGCGGTATACGCCACCATCATACCAGTCTGACCCCATCGCCACACTAACGGCTTCATCGCCCGATAGCGTTTGTGCCATCCAATGGTCACGGCCCATAGCACCTCGATAGGCATTGTAAGCACTGGCGGATACAGCTTCGGCAGCCGCTTGTGAATCGGGGAATCTGGTATATCGCGATTTGATATCTACATCCAATTTGGTGCAACCGCTGACCACGGTAACCATGCTCAGTATCAGGATTGATTTGATATATTTTTTCATTACCGTTTTTCTTTTTATAAATTAAAGTTTACACCAAACATGAAGGTGCGTGTTTTTGGGTAGGTTTGGCGATTATCAATACCTGGTGTAATTCCACCAAGGTTCACCTCTGGATCTAATCCTTTGTATTTCGTGATAACAAAAGCATTGTTCACAGTAGCAAATACACGAACATTTTTAAGGCCGTTCCCAATTTTCCTGAAAGTATAACTTAATGACAAAGAGGCTAAGCGCAGGTAGTCTCCGTTCTCCAGGTATCTGTCAGACAGGTAGTGGGAGTTGAAATCCGTAACGCGCTCAGTTTCTACCACACTTGCCAGTAAATTTTTGTTGCCAGCGTTGCCACGTACGTTTGAATGCCTGGCACGTGTACCATTCATGATCTTATTGCCAAATACCCCCTGAAACAGCATCGTTAAACTTAGGTTTTTGTAGCTGAAATTGTTGTTCCATCCCAAGGTGTATTTTGGCTGGGCACTTCCCGTAGCTGCTCTGTCCTTGTCCATGGGGGTGGTGGTCGTCTCTCCGGTTTTTTCCCCGGTATCCTTATTACGAACATAAAAGGTAGATACGCCTTCGTCATTATAGCCTGCCCATTCCCAGGTGTAGAACTGTCCGATAGGATAGCCTTCTATCAGCCTTTGTTGCCGGGCATTACTTTGGCCCGCCCCGTCTAAGTCGGCAAGGTCGATATAGTTGACTGAAAATTCTTCGTTGGAGATTTTGACAACTTTATTCTTGTTGTGAGAGAACACAATGCCAGTATTCCATGAAAACTGTTGGGTTTGCACGGGAGTTCCATTCAGGCTTACTTCAAAACCTTTGTTATCGATCTGGCCGACGTTTGTCGTTAAAATACCAAATTGATATTTGGGTCCTATGGTTACCGCATAGTCGTAAATCAGGTCTTTGGTCTTCTTGTCATAAAATTCTACGCTACCGCTCAAACGATTCCTGAACATGGCGAAATCTACGCCAAGGTTCAACATGCCTGTACGTTCCCACCTCAGGTCCGGATTATCGTTTCTGATGGCACCCAAAGCCCGCATTTGCTGCCCTGCCGCGTTGGTGAACCAACCAGTAGCTCCATAAAGTCTTGTTGCAGTAAACACGTCGAAGCCCAATGAGTTTCCGCTTATGCCGTAGCCGGCACGGAGCTTCAGGTCGTCGAAGAAATCCATTGATTTAATAAAAGATTCTTCAGACATTCTCCAGGCGGCAGATACCGACGGAAAGGTTCCCCAACGATTGTTGATGCCGAAAGCAGAAGAACCATCGCGGCGAACAGTGGCTTGTAAAAGGTACTTTCCGTCCAGCGCGTAGTTAACCCTGGAATAAACAGAGATCATTCTCAATGTGGAAAGATTGTAATCGCCCATTGCAGTAATGTCGATGTTGTTTGCCACTCCAGGGTTATAATAACTCAGGTCGTCGTTATAATAGTTATAGGAAGAAAGCTGGAAGCCGTCATTATTGTTGTTCTCTTCCCATGAGTAACCAACCAGGGCGCCTACTTTGTGTCTTCCGAAGGTTTTCTCATAGTTAAAATTGGTTTCAAAAACGACTCTTTTATCTTCAACTGCTGTCCTGATTGCCCTGCCATTCATTCCTGCTGCCACCATAGATTTGGTTGAATTATAGGAAGATTGGTTAAACTGCCTGTTCTGCAGCGATAGGTCCAGATTATATTTTAACCCGGAAAGAATTTCGTAGCCCGCTTTGACGTGTGCCTGTAAAAGTTTGGTGTTCCTGAGCATAGTATTTTCCTCAACGAGGGATACAGGATTAGCGTATTGTGAACGCTGAGGGTATTCGAACCACGAACCGTCCTGGTTCTTTACCGGCGAAATAGGAAGGTAATATGCCATGGCATCGTAAACACTTAATCCTTGTCCCTGTGCCGGCACATCATTCTGCTTGGTTAAACTTCCGGTCAGATTGAATGCGAGTTCCATACGATTGTTCAGTGCTCTGGTTTGTACGCCGGCTCTCCCGATCAGGCGGTTCATATCAGTGCCTTTAATTACGCCATTATTTTTGAAGTAGTTGATACTTGCGTTGTACTGCGTTTTCTCGTTACCTCCAATAATAGAAACGTTATGGTTGTCTGATATCCCGGTTCTTTGTACTTCTTTCTGCCAATTGGTATTGGCGCCCATGTCATCATAAGGGTCTAAGGAAAAGCCATTGTCCAGCACATAGCTCCTGTATTGCGCGGCATCCATCATATCCAGGTTTTTGGCTACTTTATCTACCGATACATAACCATTGTAGGTAATGGCACTTTGATTGGTTTTCCCTTTCTTGGTAGTTACGATAATTACACCATTCGCGGCTTTAGAACCGTAAATCGCCGTTGCCGCGGCATCGCGGAGAATATCAATACTGGCGATATCGTCCGGAGCAACCAGCGCTAAAGAAGCTCCAGGCACGCCATCTATTACATAGTAGGGCTCCATCGCCTCGCCGGACCTTAACGTAGATGAACCGCGCAGGGTAACCGAAGGTGTTGCATTGGGATCGTTGCTGGCAGAAATCACCAACCCCGGTACTTTGCCTTGTAAAATCTGTGCCGGCGAATTGAACACGCCCTGGTTGAAATCTTTGGCTTTTATACTGGTAATAGAACTGGTTACATCCTTACGCGATATTCTGCTGTAGCCTATCACCACTTCCTGGAGGGCAGTGGCCACAGGGCGAAGTTTTACGCTGAGCGCAAGCTGTTTACCATTGGAGATGGTATAGCCAGCAAGCGTATCAGGCTGATAGCCCATATAGTTAAAGATGAACTGATAGGGACCACCTTCCGGCAGGTTAGCAAAACTAAAAAGCCCCCTTTCGGAAGAGATGGTGGCGAAGCTTTTATTGGTGCCGGCATGAATAGCCCTGATGCTTACCCCGGGAAGGAAATTTCCGGTTTCATCCTGTGTGGCACCTTTGACTTGTTCCTGTTGTGCGTTTGCCTGAACGACGACCAGACAAAGGAACAATGAGCAGAGTATGCTTTTTTTCATGTGCAACGTGTAGTTAAACATTGTTAGGTAGTTATTTTATTGTTGATTTATTGGTTGTGGCGGGATAAATGGTATAGGAACCGTCTTTTTCGGCGACGTAATGCAGACTGTTAATCAGGCAGATCAGTGTTAATGCCTCCTGGATAGTTTCACTTTCAACATCAATGCTACCCGTGTATTGGATATTGGCCAATGAGACTTTACGTATATTGATTTTTACCTTATAGACATCTGCGAGGGCCCCAATGACCTCGTTGAGAGGAATGTTATTAATGTCCGATAACCGGATGTTGGTAGCTTTCATCGCTTTTCTCGTTTGTTTCTCGGACAGTTTTACCAATTCGGTGCGGTTGGTATGGCTATCAAACATGAAGCTTTCACCTTGTTGATTGAGATATACATTGTTGAAAACAGCGTTAATATTGGCAGAAGCTACCATCACTTTTCCTGTATGTAACTTTACGGTGGTTTTATATGCTTGTGCACGGGTATCAATTGTAAAAGAAGTACCCAGCGCAGTGGTTTTGGTGCCACCTGCATATACACTGAAAGGACGAGAAGGATCTTGAATTACTGCGAAATAGGCTTTCCCGTGCAATTGCACTTCACGGGATGCTGCTGTAAACGCCTTCTGGTAACGGATGCTGCTTTGGGCGTATAAACCTACCGTAGAACCATCGGGTAATTTTACGGTTTTGATATTTTCAGCATCGTTGTTAACGACCGACCAAAGCGGGTCCCGAGTTTCCGAAGTCCTTTCTACCGGTTGGAACTTCGCTGCTGGGTTAGCCACGTTTGGCCTTTTGAACTGCCAAAAGCTTAATGAGATTACCAGGAGAACGGCCGCCGCTGCGCTTGCGTAACGAATTACCTTGAGCGTGCGTTGCTTCCGGAACACCCTGAGTTCCCGGGCCGTGGATTGCCTGTCCATTTCCACATGTATATGATCGAGCATGTCTTTGCCCGGTATAGGATGCGCGGTATCATCTGCCTTGAAGTCCTGCCAGGCCTGATCACTAAAAAGTTTACTGATAACCGTGGGATTCTCCCAGATCTTTTTGCGGATAGCATCTTTATTATCAGCCGGACGGTTTTTCCCCGTGCCGCTATTTTTTTTCACCTTCATGACCTTATTACGTGGCCCGAAGAACTATCCCTAGTCGGTTAATATTTTTTTAATATTGGAGAGGCCGGAGAAAAGGCGTGAGGGAGAAGTGTAGCGAAGGCGGGTCAATCTGTGCTTACAGCATGATGGAGTAGAGGTGCTGTTTTAGTTGGAGAAGGGCTTTCCCGATATGGTATTCTACCGTTTTGGGCGAGATGGAAAAAATTTCGGCGATTTCTTTATGGGACAGCCCATTCTTCCGACTGAGCTCGAAGATCATCTTCCTCATCCTGGGCATATCCTGTATGTCCTCTTCCATTAATCTCAATAGCTCCCTGCTTTCAATAGCGTCGATAAGGCTGTCAGTAAATGGCGTTTCGGCCGCCTGCCCTTCGTATTTGAAACGTACGGACTCTTTGCGAAGGAGGTCGATCATGACTTGCCTGGCCATTCCGAAGAGCTGTAGATGAATAGCTGTTTCTTCATTGAGTGTTTCCCTGTTGCTCCATAGTTTAATGAAAGTAAGCTGGGTAACCTCTTGTGCAATGTAGGTGGACTTTGAGCGATGTAGCACATAGCCATAAATCTGGTCGTGATAACTTTCGTAGACAAGATCGAAGGATTTTTGGTCGTTTTCCTTTATTCTTTTTATTAAATGCATATGCCCGACAAAATTAGCAGCTCCCTCCGAGCCGCTTACTAGCAAGATATTATTTTTTTATTAAGTATTTTTTAACATATTGCTTACGTACCCACCCTTAACCAGGTTAGTTTTAACTTCCAGTCGGTAGGGGGCCGTTGTCGGGATGCAGAAACGCTTTTGCTTATTTAATCAATTGAAGACCAATTTTATGTCCCCCTGGATCAATTGGGTTTTCAATCTATCCAGGGGGACAAGCCAGCAGGTGTAAATTAAAATTTACCTAGCAACCGCCTTTGCTGGGAACACGCTGATAAATTATTTTACTGTCCCGCTCTACATAATTGCCCGATACTATTGGATAGGAATACTTGGGCGCGTATGATACGCCATGGCTTCTTATAATTATTTTGTCGTCCACTTTCAGGCTTTTCAATTGCGCAAGTTGGGATTTTTCCGGCTGAAATGTTATAATGTAATCCTCCCCATTAATCCTGGCCATCACTCCGAAACCTAACCGGGAACCTGGCGGAAGGGAAAGTGAAGTTACAATAGCCTCCATGTTAGAGGAATCCCTTATATGATTTCGTATTTTTTCAGCACCGGAAAGCACTTTTTTACCTGCGGGAGACGCTTCCCATTTTTTGAACTTTATACCCTCCGGGGTAGCCTCCCATTTTTTCCGTTCGGCGTCCCTTTCAGTTGCAGAGAGGGGCTTGGGGGATGAATTTTTAGAAGACCCATTTTTGATTTCGCGATTAGCGAATACTAGTCCGCTTGCCACAACCGGCAGCAAGATCAGTGCATAAATAATTTTTTTCATATTTTGTGGATTTAATTAGCATACATCTATTTCCTGGTAAATCAGATCCGTTTAAGGCTCTTCTTTCGTCATTATATCCTGGCAAAGTTGATATAGCAAAATTACTTAGGTGTCTTTCAACCGGGGAGTCTGTGTTGTAAATAAAAGTGTAACCTTTGTAAATAAATCGTAAAGGGGGTGTAAATACATTTAAATAAATACATTATATGTAATATTTATTTAAATGTATTGTTGACTACTTTTGCGTCGTATATCTGAGGAAAGCACCTGTACTGCACAAAATAGTCCAGGGTAGCTCATATGAATAACTAACAAACTTTTTTTCATCACTGTTAACTTAAATAAACCTATGAGATTATTTTATTTGTTTGTCCCGTTATTCTGCCTTTTAGTTGCGGATGTTTATGCCCAAAAAAATTGGCTTCCGGATTCAGGAAAAGTTGGTATTGGAACGGATTCTCCCACTGTGCAGCTGGATGTCAGGGGCGAATTTAGCCTGGGCGTATTATCTTCAAAGGGAGGGCAGGCTTACAGCATCGGTCTTACAAGGGCGGGAGCGCAATTGTATGGTGTCACCAGTATAGGTCTCCGGTTGGGCGGTACTTTAAACAGTGGAGACGCCGCCATACTTCCGAACGGAAATGTAGGCATTGGCACCACTTCTCCGGGGTTGAAACTGGATGTAAACGGCGTTTTCAGAAGCAATGGTATGGTGACGCTGTTGGGCCCCGGTACGGCTTCTGAACTGAACAGCACCACCAAGAGAGGGGTGTATATTGATAATGGTGTTAGCACTGGTTGGGATTTGCTGACACTCAGGAATGATTCCGGAACTATGATGACGGTAACCGGAGCGGGTAGTGTAGGCATCGGAACAAAAAAGCCGCTGGGATACAAACTGGCTGTTGAAGGTACCATTGCCGCCAGGAGAGTTAAAGTAACCCAGGAGAGCTGGGCAGACTATGTGTTTCTTCCCGATTATAAACTCCCGTCAATTGAAGAACTGGAGCGGTATATAGTCAGCAAAGGTCATCTGCCGGGTGTACCTTCTGCCGAAGAAGTGAAAAGCGACGGGGTGGACTTGGGAGAAATGAACAAGATCTTACTGGAAAAAGTGGAAGAGCTTTCTCTGTATATCATTTCGTTAAAGAAGCAGCTGGATGTGCAACAGTCGCAAATAAGCGCCTTGCAGCAGAAACAATAACGGATATTTGCCGTAGTGAAAGCCATATTCGACCCTTGGCCCTGCGAAAAGATGGAGGTAAGCGAAGCGGGGTAGACACCCCGCTTCCATCAGTTACCTGTTTTAATTGGTTTTTTTCATCACTCCGGGATATACGATCCCATCCGCCTCTTTCAGCGGAATACCTAGTAATTTAGCCACCAGTGGCGCTACATCTGTCAGTTCTATTACGGGAACGGTTATATGTTCTCCCAGGCCTGCGCCATAGGCGATAAAGCCGGTCTGTATCTCTCTGAAATCAGGGAAGTACCCATGTGCGCCGCCATGCGCTTTTTTAATGGCTTCTCCTTCTTTGTTGCCGGAGAAGGCTATGCCCTGCACGGCGGTGAGTGCCAGCACTGCGTCCGGATCGGCGCCTGTCTTTGCCAGCGCAGGCTGTTCTATTACCCGGAACTGTTTACGGATGCCTTCCGGTAGTTCGTTCAGCATGGTTTTTACCTGCTGCAGTGTTTTCTGATCTTTTTTGTCTTTCAGTTTAAGGAAGGTGGACCCGCCACCGCTGTGGAACAGCGCTTTCCAGCTGCCTGGATTTTCTTTGGTGCCGGCCAGTCCTTTCTGTGCCAGCCATACGTTGGGCGACAGCGAAGTGTGGATGTCCACGAAGCCGTGGTCGCCGGTGATGATGATGGCGGTACTGTCGCTGATACCAGCTTTTTCGATGGCTTCGAGGATGGTGCCGATGCCATGGTCGGCAGAAGCGACCGCGGTGGCTACGGCGTTACCTTCCCGGCCTTCGCGGTGCTGCACCTCGTCGGTGCAGGGGAGGTGTACGGTCAGCAGGTTGGGCTTATAGCGGCGGATCAGGTAAGCGGCCATGCGGCTGAGCGTTTCATTCATACCGAGGTAACGGAGGTTCATGTCGGTGGACTGTAACTCGCCGGTAGCATTTTTTTGCACTTCCTCGAAGAGGCCTTTAGGGGTGGACTGCTCGCTGGTAGGCGCTCTGCGGTCACCGGGATTGCTCAGGGAAAAGGTCTCAGGGATATTGTAGGTCACCGGGGCGCCGACAGACACCGGCCAGGATACGGACGCAGAGATCATTCCTGCTTTGCCCACGGCATCCCAGAGCGTTTCTGCCTTGATGTGACTGGTCTCTGAATACCAGCGGCCGCTGGCCCCTTCCGGTTCGAAAGGGGTGTTGTACCAGATGCCGTGTTTGGCGGGTTTTACGCCTGTGATAAGGGTGGTATGGGATGGATAGGTGATCGTTGGGAAGATGCCGGTGACGCCGGTGGCGTGTACGCCTTTCTCTTTCATCCGTTGCATATTGGGCGCCGGCCAGGAACGGTCGAGATAAAAATCAGGACGGAAACCGTCAATGCTGATCAATATCACATATTTAGCCTGCTGTGCCATGATACTGGTGGATGATAACAATAAGGCATATACGAAGAATAATATTTTTTTCATGATGATGGTTTTAAGGAATGAGCGGGAAAATCTCTTTAGCATGTTTGTTCTTTACCAGTACGGCATTCATGTCGTACTTCATGGTAACAACACCATTGGCTTTGTCATATGTGAAATCGTCCATGCCACGGCCCAGCGGGATAAAGGCGGGGATTTGCGCTTTCAGGTGCTCCTGTTTTACATGGGGATTGTTGAGCTGCTCGGTTTGCGATACCGGGAATTTGATACCCAGATCGGTCATCCTCCTGCCTTCTGCAATAAAGATCTCCTGGCGCAGCCGATAGAGCATATACAACAGCTGATCTTCCGTGATGGCGGCATCGAGGTCGCCATCCGTTACCATCGTGCCGGATACCGTATATACTTTAACGTTGCCTGCCTGCCGGTCCAATACGTAATTGCTGCGCGGGGTGTCGTTAGCATCGAACTTTACCTGTACGGCTTTCAACGGGTAGTCGGTGCGATTGCCACCATTGCGGGTCTCCTTTTTATCATCTGCCATCACGGCCGGTCGGTTGGCCACCACCTGCAGTAACTGCTTCAGTGAGCTGCGGCCTTCGGTGAGGTTGCCGGCGGCGATCTGTGTTTCTGCAAGTATCAGCCAGCTTTCCTCTGCTTTAACGATGGTTACCGGCTTCTGATCATTGGCTGCCAGACCGGTGTGGAAATACTTCGGGTCCAGGAAGTCCAGCCGCGGCAACGGTGCAAACTCATTGTTGGTAGAGGAGAAGAGGTAGGTCTGCATGTCGTTGGTCACATTGTTCACGCCGTCATATTTTACCTGGCGCAACAACGTACCATTGTTATTGATAGCGGCGGCAGCGAATTTGGCGGCATTGGCTGCGTCACCGAGCGCGTAGTAAGCCCTTGCTTTGAGCAACGTATAGGCGGCTGTTTCTGTGGCGTTTTTACTTAAGGCGATCGCCTGGTCCAGCTGACGGACTGCCTTCTGCAGATGTTCCGCTGGTGTAAGTACAGGCCCGCCGGCACTGCCCGGAAGCGCTACGAACAGCTCTCCGCTGAGCATATGCGCATAGGCGCTGCTGAAATATACTTCTGCCGAATCGGCGGCGGTGGCGGCAGGATCGGCCGGCAACACTTTGCCGAGGCCGTACTCAGACATCTCCCGCAAGCGCTGTATCTGTATCTGCAGATTGTTGACATCAAGATCATAATAGTCGATCTGGGGAATGTCGAACACCTTACTGCTCAGCGTGCGGTTGTTGTAATAGTTGTCGGACACCAGTTCTGTAGACACCACCACCTGGTTCATCGTCAGCGCCAGCTGCCTGCGCAGGCCGGTCACCCAGCTGGCAGCGGCATTGGGATTCTCCAGGAACACCGGTTCTGTAACATTCGGATTTAATACGGAACAGCTGTCCATAGCAAGCATACCTGCAAAGAGGGCAGCGGTGATATATCTTTTTTTCATGATTGACAGGTTTAGAAGTTTAAACGTAAAGTGCCTATGAACTGCCGCGGCGCTGAATAAGTGGCGTAGGAGATACCGCCGGTGGTGGCGCCTCCCTGGCCCTGCGCGCTGCCGCTGATGGTAGATTCCGGATCGAAGGAAGAAGCGGCGAAATTCAGCGGATTAACGGCAGAGAAACCTACTGTGGCGGATTTGATCACTTTGTTGAACATTGCCGGTTTCCAGCTGTAACTGCAACCGATCAGCCTGATCTTCAGATAGTCGGTTTTTTCGGTGAACATATTCGTGAAGTTCAGCCAGTTGCTCCGCTTGTTTTTATCGATTTCAGCCTGTGGAATACCCTCGGTACCGGCGCCATAGTTAAACCGGAACTGCCGGTCAAACGAGTTGGCATAAGCCCCCTTTTGATAATCGCCGTTGACGAAGAAATTAAACTGTTTGTAACGCAGGTTCAGGCCCAGGCTACCGAAGAGATTCGGAATAGTGGTGCCGAGGTTCTGCTGTGCGGTAGTGGTCTGTAACACGCCATCAGGGCCAAATACACCGTAGTTGCCGCGCAGGAAGCCGATAGGGTATCCTTCCTGTACCACGGTCTGAATGGTACGAGCGCTGAAACCGTTGATGTTAAAAGGCGCCACACCGCCGGCGCTTTCCACATTATTGTACATGGTGTTGACAGAGGCGTTCAGGCGGAGGGTAAAGTCTTTGGTGTCTACCGGGATAGCGGTGATGCTCAGCTCCCAGCCACGGTTCAGGATCTTACCAACATTGTACAGCTGTGACAGCGACTGTCCTGTGGATGGCGTCGGTGGCACATAGAACAGGGCGTCTTTGGTAACAGCATTGTAATAACCCGCGGATATCAACAGGCGGTCTTTCAGGAGGCCCAGGTCGATGCCGGCCTCCAGCGTCTGTGTTTTTTCCGGCTTCAGGTTATCATTGCCCGGCTGGCCGAAGAACGCCGCCTGATCGCTGTTATAGCCCTGGAAGGCGATGGTTCTTTCATTGGCGAACGCTGTTGGCAGGTTCCCCGCAATGCCAAAACCGCCGCGTACTTTGGCGGAAGACAACACCTGTCCGATGCCGGCGAACCATGGCTCTGCGCTGGGGATATAAGAGAACCCGACTTTAGGGTAATATTGAATACCGATGTTACGGCCAAAGGCAGGGTTACCGTCGCCACGGATACCCAGGTCGAGGAACAGTTTATTTTTAAAACCGATGTTTTCCTGCAGGTAGATACCATAATTCACTACTTCCAGGTAGAACTCATCGCTGGTTTTGGAGGCGGCGTCTTTGATATTCCTGGCGCCGTCGCGGATGTTGCTGCCGTTGTAGGCGATCTGCTGATCTTCATTGCGGAAGAACTGCGTGCCGGCGGTGGTAACGAAGGAGAACTGGCCTGTTTTCCATTCGTGCTGCCCGTTCAGCTCCAGCGTGATACCGAGATATTTGCGATCATTGTTGGTGATGCTGCCCTGGTCCTTTACCGGGTTGCCGGTGGTGAAAGACAGGTATTTGTTGGTGGTGATCACCTGGTTTTTCTGTACCCGGTAATCGATGCCGCCGGTAGCTTTAAACACAAGGTTCTTCAGCGGACGGTATTTAAACGACTGGGAAGTCTGAAAACGGTTGACCGTGATATCGTTGTCCTGCAAACGTTCTGCTTCGCGGACATAGTTTTTCATTTTCTGAAATTCCGCCTCGGAGAGGTCGTCAATGTTGGGGTTGAATTTTGGTCCGGTGATGGCAGAAGCGCCGCTCTCCGTAAACCACAGGCCCGTATAGCCGCCCTGGTTACCATTACGGGTGCGTTTGTATTTATTGTTGACATAGGTAAAGGAACTTTCGTACGTCACTTTTTCTCCGAGGCCTGCACGGAAACCGGTACTGAAGTCGATCTTACGGTTGCTGTTCTGATTGAATATTTCCGTGCCCTGTGTGTTGAGATAATTACCGGAAAAGCTGTAGCCGAATTTATCCTGGCCGCCGTTGAGACCGATATGATGTTTCTGGTAGAGGCCATTTTGCATCAACAGGTCTTGGGTCCGTTTGAAGTGAAGGAAGTCGGCGGTGGGTGTTTCAATACCCATCTGTGTTTCCGCGTTGACCGCCACGTTGCCGGCGCCTCCCTTTTTGGTGAAGATCTGGATAACGCCGTTGGCGGCATCGGAGCCATAGAGGGTAGTGGCAGCGCCGCCGTTGATGTATTCTATCTTCTCGATATTCTCCATCGGAATGTCGGAGATGGCGCTGATGGCAGCGCCCTGTGCGCTGCCGCCGCCCAGTGCAGACACCGTGTTGAGATTGTCCATACGAACACCGTCTACATAGATGATCGGTGTGGAGTTCACAAAGGCGGAGTTAACGCCTCTCGCGCGTATGATGGAGGTCGCGCCGGCCTGGCCGCCGGTAAGCTTGATCTGTGCGTTGGGCAGCCGGGACTGTAACAACTGATCGATCCTGGTGGCAGGGGCATCTTCGATATCACGGGCGCCGATGCTCACCACGTTGGAAGACAGGCGGCGGCGGGCGATGTCCACGCCCTGGCCGGTTACCACTACTTCATCGAGCCCCAGGCGGTCTTCTTCCAGCTGAATATGCAGGCCTGTACAGTTATCTCTCTTCAGTATTATTTCTTTCTTCTTAAAACCCATGAAATAGACGGCCAGCGTAATTTCTTCTTTGCCAGCCGGAAAGCCCAGGGAGAAACGGCCTTCCACGTCTGTCTGAGCGCCGGAGGAACTTCCTTTGATACTGATGCTGACACCGGGTAAAGGCTCATGGGTTTTAGCGTCTGTAATACGGCCGCTGATCTTTACCACCTGTTGCTGGCCGTTGGGTTGTATCAGCAGGTATTTGTCATTCACCTGTACTACGTTGACCGGAAAAGAGCTCAACAGCTCTCTCAGGACTACGGCCACAGTTTTACCACTGGCAGCGTAGCTGACCTTACTTTCAGCAGGGATGGCGCTGATGTCGTATCCGATGGTCAGCGATGATTGTTTTTCGATCATCTGCAGTACATTTTTCATCGGGAGTTCTTTCGCCCGGATGTCCACCCTGATCTTTTCCATGGACTGGCCTTCCATGTGCGCGGCAGAGGCCATAGAGGTGGAAAGGAATGCGAAAAAGAGTGCTAGTCTCATTTTTAAGGAAAAAAGAGTTTTGACCGGCTTGACGCAACCGGCGTAAAAATTTCTCATTTTTGTAGTGTTTTTAATGTGATTCGTTAAAAATGCTGTGCCTTCCAACAGGCGCAGGAACTAAACCGGGGGTGTTGGTAGCACTTCCGGTTTTTTGTTGGTCTAATGACTAGTGTGCATAGGTTTTACTGTAAATGATGATTTGTTTATTTTCTTGTTTATAGGTGATACCGGTAAGACCGGCTAATACATCGAGGATATTGTGAATGTTTTCCCTGCGGAAGCGGATATTATAATGGGCGGTGTCGGCAGGGGTGGTATACAGCTGTATACGGACAGGATACTGCCGCTGCAGTTCCGTTGCCATGCCCGCCAGCGTATAGCCGTTGAAGTCCAGTATAGCCTGCTGCCACTGGCCTATCAGGGCGGTATCTTCGTGCCCTTTGATGACAAGGCCGCTCCCGTTGTCATATTGCAGGGTCTCGTTATTTTCCAGGATATAATTTTTGCCGGCTGCAGCTACCTGTACTTTTCCGCTGGCAACTGCCACCCTGGCGTTCTCTCCGCCGGGATAGCTGCGGACGTTAAAAGCGGTGCCCAGCACGGTGGTGGTCAGCGGACCATGCTTCACCCTGAAGGGGCGCGCCGGGTCGGGATGTATCACAAAAAAAGCTTCTCCGTCCAGTGTGACCGTTCTTTCGTGCTGTCCGAAGTGGGCTGCCACGCGCAGGGTACTGCCTGCATTGAGGGTCACGATACTGCTGTCCGGCAGGAGGAGCTGCCTGGTTGTCCCCACGCCTGTTTGCACAATAAGGGGGGGGGCCGGCTGGTAGCGTGTGTAGAGCCATCCGCCCAGGCTGACGAAGAGTGCTGTCATTGCGGCATATCGCAGCCACGCCCGCTGATAAAGTGGTTTTGCGGGTAGTGTTTGCCGGATGACATGCTGCAGTATTGACTGCTGCAATATCGCCCGCTCTTCGGGAGATAAGGCAGATGAAGCAGGGGCATGAAGGGTACTGTACCAGTACTCCACCTGCTCCTGTTCTTTAGGAGAGGCATTGCCCTGGAGGTATCTTGTCAGCAGCGCTTTGGCGCCGCCCTGATGTTGTTGCGGATGGTCCATACAGAGAGAATCTCTCCGGCGGACGGTAAGTACCGCTATGTTGTGTTACGGAATTATTAAGTTGTTATAAGAGGGAATTGCCAGCAATAAAAGTAAGGTACTGAGATAATGTTCATTGCCATGCAGCCGTGTGCGAAGGATACGTAGCGCCAGCGTAATGTTGTTCTTCACCGTTTGCTCGGAAAGCGACATTTGCAGTGCGATGTCTTTGAGGCTCAGATTGCCTTCGCGGCTCAACAGGTAAGGTGTTTTAAGGCGCTCTGGCAGCTGATCCACCTCCTGCCGGATATGATGTTCCAGCTCTTTCATGTACAGCTGCGTTTCCGCGTTGTTTTCCATCTGCCTGTCGGCCGCGGCTTCCAGTAGTATATCGTTGTAAATAGTAACCCCCGGTCTGGAAAAATAATCGATGATGGCATAACGGGCAGCCTGGTAGAGATAGGCCGTAAGCCGCCCGTTGACGCCGGCATGCAGGTGCCCGCGGTTGTTCCAGCAGCTGATAAAAATATCCTGCACAATATCCTGGGCGTCCGCCCCTTGTCTGATCCGCGATTTCGTATAGGTATAAACTTCTTCCCAGTAGCGGTTGACAAAGGCGGTGAAAGCTGTGTGATTCCCCTGCTGAATCAATAATAACAACCGATGGTCCGTTAGCTTTTCCATATCCGGGAGCAAACTTAGACAGCAGATGTGAACTGAATATTAAGAATGACTTTTAGTATTTACTAAAAGCCATTCAATGATGTTTTTTGATAATGTTTATTTTACTTTCTCCGGGAAGTCTGCACTGAGAAATCCTTTTTCTTTCAGCTTCATCTTATCGATTTTTTCCATGCCTTTCCGGAAGTCTTTCTGATAGGCCGTGTCGAACTGCATGGCTTTATACCACAGCAGTGCCTGCGTTTCGTAGAACGGGTACAGCGCACTTCTCTCTTCGATCGGAGAGATCGTCTTCATCGTGGTTTTAATATGCTGCAGCCCTTCTTTTACCTGTTGCAGGTCCTGCGCGGTTTCATAGCAACGGTACGCCAGGCTGTTATGTGCATTGCGTAAGGCCGCACGGATAGGAGTATACTCTTCGAGATAGTCCCAGAGAGAAAGTTTCCCCAGTTCGGTGATCATTTTCCGGCATACTTCCAGCGAGGCGTCCCGCTGGCCGGCTTCATAAAGCGCAAAACGCTGGTGGTCCCATACCTGTGCCCACAGCCACATTTCCGTGCATTGGGCGTCCTGCAGTTGTTTCTCTGCCTGTGCCAGCAGCTCCAGCGCCAGCGGGTAGTTATTGCTGTCGATAAGCAAACCTGCTTCCCGCATATTGTGGCTGAAATCATCCCGGCTGAATTCATAAACATCGCTTACAGACGGCAGCTGGAAGTCATCGTAGGAAAAGGTGAGCCAGTGTTCTTTGCCGATCTTACGGGTCCTGGCGATATCCTGCGCCTGACGCCAGTATTCGGTCGCCCGTTTGCTGTCGCCTTCGAGATAGTAACTCCATCCGGTATAATACAATGCCTGGTGTTGGTTGTGGTCGCGTACCTCCGACGATCTTTCTACTGCCAGCAGCTGTGTGCGGGCATCGGCATATTGGTGTTGATGGATCAGGCCAAGTCCCAGGTTGACCAGCATCATGTCTTCATACAAACGTGCCTTTTGTTTTTGAAGCAGGAGGGTGAATACCTCGGTGTAATGCTCATAGGGAACGAATTTGAGATAGGTGGTGTTGTTGATGATTACCTGCATGCAACGCTGCACGGTGCGCAGCGCCAGCGGCACAAAGCGGATGGTTTCTGCACCGCGTTCCAGCGCCAGGCTGCATACTTTCTCCGTACGCATGGCCAGCGGTACATATTCCAGGGCAGCGCCATAGTGCTGGGAGCAGGCGTTTTCGCACATGGCCGGGGTGACAAATTGCTTCGGCACAAACTGAAAATCGTAGGAATTGCGTTTAACGGCGATATCACAGATTTTCTGAGTGAGGTACTGTGGCGGCACGCCGTAGATCCGTTCGCTGGAATTCGGCTCGTGGGCTGTGAGGGCGCTGATGATGAAGTCTTCATCCCAGAAACAGGCCCATACTTTACTGAAGGTATCGTAATCAAATTCCCGGGCAGCTTCAAAGACAACGTTCATACGGGTATCCCAGCCATATTGTTTTACTTTCTCCTCAAAGTCCGGCTGATCGCCGAGATGTTTTTTAATGTACTGGTAGCTTTGCTGGTTGACAGCTCGCGGGGGGATATGCCTAAAGATGTCCATCCCATGATGCAGTATCAGTTTGCCGAGCCGTGCGATGTCGTACCGGGAGCCATAACGCCAGCGCTGACGGTCAAACTGCTCCACGATGAAAGGCCATTCCGGCTGCTGACTGTACCTGGCAATGGCATAATCGTATACTGCTTTATCCACATATTGCGCGGGGATACGTTCTATAACGTGTATGCCCAGGTCGATAGCCTGTTGTATATATTCGCTGGTATAGTATTTCGACGGTAGCACCTTGCCGGATGAACTCCCCAGCACGCCGCCGGCGATCAGGGCGATGTTCATACGTTCATCCCGGAAGGCTGCGGGTACGTGCGTAAAGTTGTACTGGTTGTTGCAGACGGCCAGGAAACAAAGATCATATGTTTTTCTTTCTTCCGATACATAGCTGAGATCGAGGACTGTCGGATTTGCCTGGAAAACAGCATCGGTGAGCAAGGCCGGAGGGATGTATTGATAATGGCAGGCTTCCTCCCGGCTTACGGCTAGCAGCGCTATCTCCGGCGTGATCAGCTCCGGGGAGAAGTGCTGGAGCAGATTGCCCTCCACATCGTAATCGCCCAGGTACTGGTGTTGCATAAGAGTCAGCAGCATGTTGCCGCTGCGGTACTGTTCAGGTATGGTGGTGAGCTTATGCCACATTTTATTGTACAGGTCCGGACCGTACTGTTGCACGGCGTCGGCGAAGAACTGGTCCCAGTAGGCCTGGTCTTTTACAGTAGCAGTGGGCTTTTGGCTGTCCCAGTTGACAGTAACGGGTGTTCCGTAAAAATAGGAGAGGTCGGTGTGTGTGGTATAAGGACGGACCTTCTTATTCTTTTCGGAAGCAGCCTTATAATACTTGTCGGCCTCTTGTTCATTTCCCTGCAGGTGGTATATTAATCCCAACAACCAGGTGTTGCTAAAAATGGTTTTGAGAGCAATCGATTTTTCAAGATAGCTTTTGGCTTCTTCCAGCCGTTGCTGGCGAATCAGTATTTCGCCGATGATCCGCAGGCAGAAATAGGGGGAAGCAGACTTCTGCACGGCCATCTCCGCCCATTGCATTGCTTTGTCATCAGCACCGGTTATCGCGGCGCAGAGTGCAGCTTCCTGCATACAGGCAATCTCATATTCCACTTTTTCAGGGGTAAGCGGAATGCCTTTCGCAAAAAACGCCATCGCCTGGGTGTAGGCTTTCTGTCCATAGAGTACGTTGCCAGCCTGATAATAAGCCCAATAATACCCCGGCGATACAGCTGTCGCTTCTTTAAAGCACTGGTATGCTCCCGCAAAATCATCCTGCCTTTTCAGCTGTTCGCCTTCGCGGACCAGCTGGATCCCTTTAAGCGTCACACCGTCCAGCAGTATGGGGTGGTTTTCGCGCAGGGCTTCATACGTCGCTAAAGTGGAGACTGTAAACGCATCGTGCCAGTCCTCGCTGATGCGGCCGCAGAATTCCGGGCGGAAGGCATACATATACTCGTGCCAGGCCAGCAGGGCGTTGGAAGTGTTATAGGCCGACAGGTCGTCGGTGTTGTACATGGCCGTAATCAGCGTTTGCGGCTCAAAATCAAAACAACGGAGGTTATAAAACCAGGAGAAGAAATAAGGCGCGTTTATTTTCCGGTGCGGCATGGTATGGACCACCTCATCGTCCTGGCCCATGGCCAGGGCTATGTATCGCACGTTTTCCGTACCGACGGTTTTCTGGAAGGAATCCAGGTGGAGAAAATCAATGGTACTATCGCCTGTTACATAATAAGGCGTGAAGGAAGACACCTGGCCGCGGATGGTCATATTGCCCTTTACCACCATCAGGCCCAGGCGGCTGTTGGGCAGTCTCAGGTCGCCGTCTATGTAGAGGTCCCCGTCACGGAAAAGGATAGGGGAACAGTCTTCGAAATAGTCTCGCTCTGTTTCATAATCCTCGGTGCTCCAGTTTGTATCGGCGGGGTCGTGATCGTCGGAGTCCCAATAGTCGAATAGTGCGGTGGTGCCCAGTCTGTCCAGTACCTCCTGATAGGAGAGCTGTTCCAGCTGGTGTTGTGCGATGAAGGCACGGGCTTCCGAGCCATCGTCTCCGTCCGCTTCTTCCGCCGCTGTTTCTTCCTCTCCGGCTACTGTTGCTGTGACCACTTCTTCCGCCGCAGGCAGCTGGAAAGCGTCTTTCTTCGCCAGCAGCGTCGCAAATTCAGCGGTCATGATATCGTCATTCACCTCGGTGAAGGATGGCTGAATATATACACTGTGTACTTCTCCCAGCGGATCGAGAAAATAGAACCATTTTTCTTCGTCGTTCATGATCATGCCCAGCATCCAGCAGTGAGACAGGAGTATTTTCTCCCGCTCCAGCCATTCGCTCGGGCAGCGGTAAATTTTCAGGAAGTACTGTAGCAGATTGTAAAGCGTTGTGGCGTTTTCGGCGTTATCATTGTAAGCGTATACGGAGCAGAGGAACTCTCCTTTTTCAAAGTAGAAGTACCCTTTGTTGCGCCAGAAAGCCATAAATGCCGGCGGAAAGAGCAGGCCGGACGTGGTTTCCATTTTCCGGATATGCGCTTCGGAAACGGGATGTATTTCCAGTACCTGTTCCGGCCAGTGGGCCTCCAGATAGGCGGCCATGGCGAGAATATCGTCATATAAGGGAGCTGGCAGGTGTAAGTCGCCGGCGTCTTCGGCGGGCCGGGAGGCTTCCTCTACAGGCTGATACCCTTTTTTTGTTTTTTCCGCCATGAGTTTATCGGCGGCCGTGCGGCATTCATCCTCCGTGGCGAAGGTCTTAGCCTGTGTCTGTCCCTGCGTGCCGGCCTTGCCAAAAGTGACGATGATGGTCGTTCCGTCGGCCGTAATGTCCCAGAATTTGTGTGACTTGTCGTCCTGATAGATAAATTTCTTTTTCATGTGGTATTTTCATTTCTCCGTTGCGGCAGTTTCCGGACCGCAACTTTTGGATGGGGCTGGGGCACTGAAACATAGGTGACGGGTTTACAACGGGGCTAAGATAGCACAAAGGGATAGAAAAAAGATCCCTGAAAAGGAGGATCTTTAAGGCACTAAAACACCGTATAATGAACCATTTTTATACCCTTGTTAGCAGCAGCTGGTTATGGACGCGGGTGATTATCTTTAAATACTCCATCAGCGATAAAAACTGGTACCTACATAAGATGGTGGCGAGCGCTTTCATACCTCAGCATTGGATAGCGCGGTTACGGAAGTGCGTATAGTAAAGGATTTTGGCAAGGTGTCTTTTGTGAAATATTATATTTATAAAAATAGACATATTATTCTTTTGCCCTGAATATGTACAGTCGCGTGTTGGCTTCAGAGGCTCCCTCCGGCTTCTGTGTTCCAAAAAGATAGATCATTTTTTCCGGTGTTATTAAAATGGAATGGACATTTTTTCGGGTAATAGCATCGGTTTCAGATACTCTGTAATACCATTGGGCACGTCCTTCTGCGTTGTGTTTAAAGATAAAGCGTGATACCCTGTTGGAGTCAACCGATTGGGAGGTTCCTGTGGAATAATAATTGCCATCTATGTCCTGACAGAAATCAGTTGCCATCGTTCGTCCATTTGATCGTATGGAAAAGGTGGGATCATAGATAAATCCCTGCCACAACAGTCGTCCGGTATTAGCGTCCAATACTGCAAGTGAACTGATGCTTCTTCGTGGGGTAAAAGTTGCATAAGTTAATACCACCGGGTTTTTTTGAATATTCAGCCTGATATTTACACCTGCCATGGTTCCGGATTTCGGTCCAAATTCGTTCGACTCAATTTCATGATTCCATTTGTAATGGTTATCCGCACCATAATGAGTAACGTTCAGTATGGATCCAATATGTATATATCTTATACATGTCCATCCTTCAGGGTTGCCTATAGACTTTTTTGCTTCACCTCCCTGATAGAAGTCATCGTATACATTGTAGTTGATTTCTCCAACAGCCTGGTCGGGCCAGTCTAGTATCCAGGTCCAGATTGCTCCGCTAGACTCATTTTTGTGTTGCTTTGTCGTGTATAAAACCAGCTGTTGTCCACTGTTTTCATAAACGCCCTTCAGTGTATTAACAGCATTGTCTAATACAAATCTATTGACTTGCACACCGCTTGCATTGATTTTTGTGATAAGTATATCTCCTTCTGCAGCGTCTTTTCTGCCGCTGATGATCGCATAGCCATCGCGGGTCTTTAGCAGTTGGTAAGGTTGGTAATATGAGTGGTCGCGATAATCTTTGCTCCATTGTATATTACCTTCACCATCCACTTTAATCAGTCTTGCCCAGCAACTATCCGGAGAGTCTGTCGTGTGAACGCTTCCCAATATGGCAAAGCCGTAATTATCGTCATAGACAACCTCTCTGATATCGAAAAAGTCACCACTTATGAGCTCTTTCTCCCACGGATCCCGCAGTCCGGAGGTAGAGATTGATTTTTGCGAACTGTAGTAGGGGATATCATTAATGATGACGTATACCCGAAAGTAGATAGTACGAAAGGATTCAGGTAAATATAATGACACGTAGTCGGGCGCGTTGCCAGCATACTCCTTTTTTTTAAAATCGCTAATGGTTGGATTGCCGGTATAATTATAGCAAATTCCGTGTTCGCTTGCTTTTTTATCTGTCGGTACATTCGGATCCAGCACATAGCCATCCGGCATATTCCAGGATACATAAATCCGCAAGGCATAAAATTGGGTCATCGTCAGGCTGTCAATGCTAAGTCTTACATTTTCTGCTGAAGGCTGTCTAAATTTATCTTTTTTGCAGGAGAAAATGCTGGCTGCGGCCATCAGCGCAAAGGCAACAACAAGACCACAATAATTTTTCATATATATAGGGGATACCGTGATTAACAACCTAAATCTACCATATTTTTAGGACATTTTAATTCCGCCTATAACGTTTTAAAAAATGTTATGAACGGCGATGCCCGTCCGTGGCCAACTTTCCACTGTTTCGCCGGGGTTATATTAAAAGTTATCACGTAAAAAACGGTTACAAGCATACTTTTCAATAATTTTGCGCCCTCAAGGTTAAAAAAATGTTAACCTGGAAACCATTTTGCTTGTAAGAGATTGCCTGTGCCCAAATTGAGATCATCAGCACCCAATACTTGTAGCAAATCTGTTATTCGTCCTTTGTAGCCCGGCCCTCGCTGGGCTTAGCTGTGGCATTTCATCACCTCAGCCGTTCCTGTACCAGCGGGCCGGATTGTTGTTCCCTGAAGTATTGTCTGTACAATCTTAACAACTCCTATCTATGCACGCTAACTACAGGAAACTGTTATGGCTACTGCCATGCGTAGCCCTCGTTACATCTGCTGATGTAATGGCGCAATCGAAAAAGAAACATGGCTGGTTTTTCGGCAAGAAAACCCCTGCCGTTGTTGCCGACACGACTGCCAAAAAGAAAACCGACACCAAAGGGATGAAGCCTTACAAGGAGGTGATTACGGCGGATGCGGTAACGGTAGACGGCCTATTTAAGGTACACCGGGTGAAGACAGATTATTACTTCGAGATCCCCCTGAAGCTGGCCGGCCGCCAGATACTGGTCGTGAACAAACTGTCCAAAGTGCCGGAGCAGCTCAACGAAGCGGGTGTTAACAAAGGGATGAACTACGCCAATATGGTAATCACCTTTGAACGGGATACCTTGCTGAATAAAATTTTCCTGCGCAAACAAAATCCTTTCCTGGAAGTCCCCGCCAACAACGCCATTGCGCAGTCGGTAGCGGACAACTTTATCCCGTCGCTGATCGATCAGTTCAAGATAGAAGCCTATAACAAAGACACGTCCGCCTTTGTGGTGAACGTCTCCAAATTGTTTGACGGCTCCAACAGCAGTATCAACAACGTTTTCGAATCACTGGGCCTGCCGGGTTCTCCTATTAAAGACCTGTCCCGCATCCGTGGCATCAAATCCTTCCAGGACAACGTAGTGGCCAAATCCGAGCTGACCGCCAAAATCACCGGCGTGGAAGTATCCATCGAAACCACGACCAACCTGGTACTGCTCAGCGAACAGCCGATGAAGCCCCGCTTCGCCGACAGGAGAGTGGGTCTCTTTACCACGCCCCGCTGGTATTTCAGCGATGCGCAGCATAAACTGGAGCAAAGGGAGCTGATCACCCGCTGGAGACTGGAGCCTAAGCCGGAAGACCTGCAGCGGTATAAAAACGGTGAACTGGTAGAACCAAAGAAACCGATCGTGTATTACATCGACGCCAGCACGCCCGCCCAGTGGCGCCCTTATATCAAAGCCGGTATCGAAGACTGGCAGAAAGCTTTTGAAGCAGCCGGTTTTAAAAATGCTATTATCGCGAAAGATGCGCCGACAAACGACCCGGATTTTGACGGTGACGACGCCCGCTATTCTGTGGTGACCTACGCAGCTTCTGCTAAAGCCAACGCTATGGGGCCCTCAGTGATAGATCCCCGTTCCGGCGAAATTCTCGAAGCCGACATCATCTGGTGGCACAACGTGATGAGCACCCTTCATTCCTGGATACGTATCCAGACCGGCGCCATCGATCCGCGTGCCCGTGGCAACCACTTCAGCGATTCCCTGATGGGCCATGCCATCCGGTTTGTATCCAGCCATGAAGTAGGTCATACCCTGGGACTACAGCATAACATGGGCAGCTCTTACGCTTTCGATGTGGACTCCCTGCGCTCTCCCGGATTTACTGCCCGCATGGGTGGCACCGCACCGTCTATCATGGACTACGCCCGTTTTAACTACGTGGCGCAGCCAGGCGACAACGTAACCCAGATCACCCCCGCCATCGGCGTGTACGATAAGTTCGCGATCGGCTGGGCTTACCGCTATACCGGCCAGAACCCACACGATGAACTGCCGGAGCTGAACAAACAGTTACGCGCACACGAAAATGATCCGCTGTACGCTTTCGGCGAGCAGCAGGACATCCGTGACGCCATCGATCCGCGCGCGCAGATCGAAGACCTGGGCAACGACGCCGTGAAAGCCAGCCGCTACGGTCTGCAGAATCTGAAACGTATTGTGCCGCAGATCCTCAGCTGGACCCGCGAAGAAGGTCATACCTACGACGAAGCCGGTAAAATGCTCAATAGCGCCATCGGGCAGTGGAACCAGTATGGCTATCATGTGATGGCCTCCGTAGGAGGTATCTATGTAACGCCTACCGTATTCGGACAGCAACAGAACAGCTACGTACATGTGCCTAAAAAGAAACAGCAGGAAGCCGTGAAATACCTGCTGGAAGAGGTATTTAATACCCCTGCATGGCTGTTTAAAAATGAGATCTACGCTAAAAGTTATCCGATCAAAGAGAGCCCTATCGGAAATATAGAATATGGCGCACTCGTATATGCCAAAGGGTTACAGTCTTTCTTCTTCTATGACGTGCTGCGTGACGAGCGCCTGTCCCGCATGATGGAAAATGAAGCGGCCAACGGCTCCGCTGCCTATACCGTATCTGATCTGATGCGCGATCTGCACAACGGCCTCTTTGCCAAAACCATCAAAGGCCAGGCACTGGACATCTTTGAACGCAACAGCCAGAAAGGTTTCGTGGATGCGCTGATTGTGAGCATCGATAAATCCGTGGCCCGCCCGGATGCTAAAAAACTGCAGGAAGAATTTGCGCCGGCAGCGATGGACCACTTCTGCACCTTCGCCCTGCAGCCGCAGCAGCAGGAAGCAGAACGTGCTTCCCGCAACCTGCAGTATTTCTCTATTCATCGTGTATCTGACGCCGTTAGCGCCAAAAGAGGCGAGATGGTACGCCTGATACAATTGCTCAACAGCCGTAAAAATACCAGTGACCGCGCTACCGCCGACCATTACAATGACCTGGTCATCCGTATGCAACAAGCGCTGAACAACAAATAAAAATCAATCATCAACCTGTACATCTGTCAACAATGAAAAAAAATCAGATTTTGGCAAAAGTCTTTTGCCTGCTGCTGGCAGCTTGTCTTTCTCCTTTCCTGGCGCAGGCGCAGACCGCACCGCGCATCGTGAAGGGTAAAGTCGTGGATGCCACTTCCGGTGAGGCTTTGCCGGGCGTGTCTGTATATGCCAGCAACAAAACCATCGGCGCCGCTACCGGTACGGAGAATGTGATCGAAAACATCAGCATCGGAGCAATTACCGATGAAAAAGGGGAGTTCTCCCTGAAACTGCCGGACTCCCTGTCTGTAAAGCAGCTGACCATCGGTTATATGGGATATGAAACAAAGTTGCTGAGCCTCACTGCCAGCAACCACTATAAAGTGGCTTTGTCTTCCTCCGGTAAAAACCTGAACGAGTTTGTGTTCACCGGCTACCAGACCATCAAAAAGAATAAATCTACCGGCGCTATCGATAAGATCAGCATGGATAAAGTAGAAGTGGCCGGTGTCATGAGCGTAGAGCAGATGCTGCAGGGGCAGCTCTCCGGCGTGGCTATTACACCGCAGTCCGGCGCGCCCGGCCAGGCGGCTAAAATCCGTATCCGTGGTACGTCTTCCCTACAGGGAACGCAGGACCCGCTGTGGGTCATCGACGGACTGCCTATTGAAGGCACCAACCTGCCTTCCGCCGAAGACGCCAAGTCCATCGATCAGCTGTATACCACCGCTATCGCCGGTTACAGCCCTTCCGATATCGAAAGCATTACGGTGCTGAAAGACGCGGCTGCTACGGCCATCTATGGCGCCCGCGCCGCCAACGGGGTGATCGTGATCACCACCAAATCCGGTAAGAAAAGCGAACGGATGTCCGTCAACTACCGTAACAACTTTACGTTTACGCAGAAGCCTGACCTGGGCCGCCTCAACCTGTTGAACAGCGACCAGAAAGTAAACCTTGAGCTGGACCTGTTCACCTCAGATTTTACCTATCTCGCCAATAACGGCAGTGTGTCCCGCATCCTCAATAAATACAATGTAACGCCGGCAGACCTTTCTTCTAAAGGATTTGATGGCATCAACCCGGCTGCGCGTAACGAGATTAATGCATTGAGAGGCATCAATACCAACTGGAATGACCTCATTTTCCGCAGCGCTTTCACACAGGAACACAGCGTAAGTGTGTCCGGTGGCGGTGATAAATCCACTTATTATTTCAGCGGCGGTTATTACGACGAAAAAGGCGCTACCATCGGTACAGGCGCCAACCGCTATAACATCACCCTGAAAACAGATTACGATATCACTGACAAACTGAAATTCTCTGCCGGTATCTTCGCCAATCAGCGTACGCAGACATCCTTTAATACCAACAGAGGTGGTAACACCAACCCGGTGCAATACTCCCGCCTGGCCAACCCGTACACGCCCGTGTACGACGATGGCGGAAACTATGTGTATGACCGGAACATCGGCGGTGATCGTAATGTGGTGGACTTCAACCTGCTGGAAGAACGCAAAAACACCAGCAACACCCTGAAGACACAGTCAGTCAACACCAACTTCAAACTGGATTATGAAGTGGTCCCCCGCTTGCACATCAGTTCTCAGCTGGGTATCCAGTCCGATATCACCACCGGAGAACAGATCGCATTGGGAAATACTTACTTCGTACGCCTGCTGGCTGATCAGAACATGCGGTTTGATCCGGCTACCGGTACGCAGAAAACCATCCTTCCTAAAGGCGGTGTGATTACCAATACCAACCGCAATATGCAGCAGTACACGCTCAAAACGATGGCGGAGTATAGCTTCAACCTGAATAAAAACCATGATTTTAACTTCATGGTGGGTAATGAGGTGAGAAGGGTAAAAGATAAATACCAGACCACTACCGGTTATGGTTTTGATCCTAAAACACTGACCACTATTCCGATCAAATTCCAGAATGACAACGATGCGAAAGACCTGTATACCAACAGGAACACCTATGTGGAAAATGCATTTGTATCTTTCTTTGGTACGGGAAGCTATACACTGAATAACCGCTATACATTGGGTGGTAGCATCCGGTTTGACGGCTCCGACATGTTTGGCGTGGACCCCAAATACAAATACCTGCCGCTGTGGTCCGTGAGTGGTCTGTGGCGTGTGATGGAAGAACCTTTTATGCGTAACGTACGTTTCATCAATACACTGAACGTACGCGCATCCTATGGTCTGCAGGGTAACGTGGATAAAAACACATCTCCTTTCGTGATGGGTACTTACTACAACGTACCTATTCTGCCGGGTGACCCGATACAGGTGATCCGCGTGGAAACTCCTCCGAATGCCAAACTACGCTGGGAAAAGACGATCAACAAAAACATTGGTATTGATCTGAGCTTCCTGAGAAACAGGATCAGCATTACGGCTGATTACTACGACCGTCACGGTAAAGACCTGATCAACATCTATGCGCTGGCATTGGAAACCGGTTTCCAGAATATGGCGGTGAACTGGGCAGAGATGCGTAATCGCGGAGTGGAAGTAAGTGTGAGCACGCGTAACATCACCCGTAAGGATTTCCGCTGGACGACCGACTTTAACTTCTCCTATAACAAAAACACGGTGCTGCGCGAGACGCTGGCAGACAATTCCTATTTCCCTTCCAGGGAAGGACATCCTACCGGGACTATCTGGGGTATTGACTATGCCGGCCTCAATGAGCACGGTATGATCATGGTGAATCACGATGGTAAAACGATGTCATTGTCCGAGCTGTTGAAACTGGGCGATGACTTTGCCGGTGATCCGGACCTGGGAGGTCTGTTCCCTTACTCCGGCTTGTCTAACGATGAGCAGCGAGCGCTGTTCCGTAACATGGGTAATATTGATCCGCTGTATACCGGTGGCCTTAATAACAATTTTACCTACAAACGTTTTGATCTGTCTGTTGGCCTCCTGTTCAACCTGGGGCAGAAAGTACAGGTACAGCCGCCGTTCAATCCGTTCTACTTTGACCGAGGCGCTAACACGACCACCGCTATCCTCGACCGTTGGACGCCCTCCAACCCTAATGGACAGTATCCCGGGTTGTTTGGCGCCGGACCGCAGACGCCGGAAGATGTGCGGCTGCTGGGCAACTGGCTGAAAGATAAGTACTACCAGTACGCTAATCTGAGTATGTGGATCCGGGATGCGGGTTATGTACGCGTACGTAACATCACGCTGGGCTACCGCCTGCCAGAGGATGTGTGCAACCGCATCCGCCTGAAAGGCCTGAAGGTAACCGGTGAAGTGCGCAATCCGTTTGTATTTGGTGCTAACTACGACGGCTATATGGACCCGGAAACGATGGGTAACATCTACGCACAGCCTATTCCCAAAACATTCACCATCGGCCTGAATGCTACTTTCTAAAACTGTAACACATGCGTAAAGTAATATATACCACCGGGCTGATCGCAGCATTGACTGCTTTCTCCTCCTGCAAAAAATACCTGGATATCGTTCCGGTAGGAAAAGTGGTTCCTACTACCGTGGAAGATTTCCGTAAAGAAATGGATGGGGCCTATACTATCGTTACTTATGATAAAGGCCTCGCGTCTTACCGTAGCGATGAAATCAAAATGAATGAAAGCCGTTCCGGAGATGTGAACCTGCTGAGGCCCAATTATTTCTGGGAAGAAAACAACGGGGCCAACCAGTCTACCTATAACTGGCGGGCCAACTATCAGTTGATATTCTATGCCAACCACATTATTGATGCGGTGGGCGGTGCTACAGAAGGTACACAGGCTCAAAAGGACCAACTGGCGGGGGAAGCTTTCCTGCTGAGAGCTTACACACACTTTAACCTCGTGAATCTGTACGGCAAGCCATATAACGAAGCTACCGCTGCTGTCGACAAAGCGGTGCCGGTCATCATTAAGGTAGACTTGCAGAAAGCCACTCCGCGCAATACTGTCAAAGAAACCTATGACCAGGTGATCGCTGACCTGGAGGCTGGTCTGAAACTGGTGAATGTAGAACAGTTCGAGACCACTGCTTCCTACCGCTTCTCCAAAATGTCCGGCCTGGCGCTGGCGGCAAGAGTATATCTTTATACCCATCAGTGGGATAAATCGCTGGCAGCCGCTAAAGCCGTGCTGGAGAAGAAGTCGGCCCTGGTGGATTTTAACAAAAGCACCACGCTGCCTACCACGTATAATTCACCTGAGTCGCTGCAGGCGCTGGAGCAGAACTATACCAACAACGCTATCCTGACTGCTTTTGTATCCGATCAGTTATATGCTTTGTATAATACTGCTGGTGATCTCCGCCTGAAAATTTTCTACGGTAAAGACAGTAAACAGAATAATATCGTTCTGAAAACCGGTAATAACAATAGCTTCCGGCAGTCTTTCCGCGTGGCAGAGGTATACCTGACAGCAGCAGAAGCCGCCGCGCATCTCCATCAGCCAGCCCAGGCCCTTCACTATCTGAACGAGCTGAAAAAGAACCGGCTGACCCCTGATTTTTATCAGGCGGAAGTTGCCCGCATCAGCGCGCTCACAGGCAACGACCTGTTGAAAGAAATACAGGACGAACGTTTCCGTGAGCTGGCCTTCGAAGGGCACCGCTGGTTTGACCTGCGCAGGACCACCCAGCCACGGATTGAACATACCGTAAAAGGGAAGACAGTCACCCTGCAGGCCGGTGATCCGCGCTATACGATCAAAATACCGACCGATGCTGTCGCCAGCAATCCCTTGCTGGCAGAGTAAGGATATAAGATATACAGAAGCTTGAGAAGCCTCCGGTTTTTATACCGGGGGCTTTTATTTTTGAAATATATATAAATCCATTCCACTTTCGATGAAGTATGCTGTTGTATGTAGTATCAAAAACTCATATCAATGTATCAAAGTGATTTTAAGAAGGCTATTGCAGGTAAGACCAAGATCAAATTGACCTTTTTTTCAAAAGAGGATGGGGCAACGTTGTGCAGGTTATGCGCGCCTATGGATTTTGGACCAAGCAGAAGAGCAACCAATAAAGATAATCGGTATCATCTATGGGATTATGAAAGCGATAAACAAAATCATGTTCTTTCATTACTCCCAGATCAAATCGTAGCAATGGAATTCATGGAAACTAGTTTTGATCCTTCAGAATTTGTTACCTGGACACCTAATTGGTTTTTTGTGAGAGATTGGGGAGTCTATAGTTAAAATCAATTTAATTCCTTCTGTGGTGGTTTAGGGGATGTTATTCCCCCGACTGAATGTGATTTGGCAGTAAGAACGTATAAAAAATAAATGGTATTTTCGGGAAACTATGTTTCACCGCTTTCCACCCATATCCGTTCCTGCTGCCGACACCTCTTTCCTTACCGGTAACGGCGAAATCTTTGCCAAGCTGAAGCAGGAATCTGTTGCCGGTAAACGTACCGTTTTTGTGACTGAGCACTCCCTCATCTTTGTGACGAAGGGAGTGAAACTGCTGCATCTGCCGGAAACCACGGTAGAAGCCGGCCCGGATACCGTCGTATTGCTGAAGAAAGGGATTTACGTGATGGCGGAATACATCGAGGAGGGGCTGGACTTCGAAGCCCTGATGCTGTTCCTGCCGGTGAAACTGTTGAAAAGTATGGCCACCGAGCCGTTTTTTCAACACAGCAAATCACCTTCCACAGCACCCTATGCCGTGTTTGAAGGGAATGAGCTGGTACAGGCATTTAAAGCTCACCTGCGCCTGTATTTCGACAAGCCGGTGGTGTATACCAGCCAGCTGCTGGCCCTGAAACAAAGGGAGATATTATTACTGCTGATGAACGGCGAGCACCGGCGCGAGGTGGCGGATTTTATCACCGCAGCACTCAGCACCGGGCCGGAAGACCTGGACGAGGTGATGCGAAACTATCTATTGCAGCCGGTAACCCTCGAAGACCTGGCCAGCCTGACGAACCGCAGCCTGGCTTCTTTTAAGCGCGACTTCCAGCGTTTGTACCACATGCCGCCCCGGCAGTGGATCAATGAACAAAGGCTGCAGCATGCCCGCCTGCTGCTGGACAATACGCGGTTGCCGGTAGGGGAGATCGCCACCCAATGCGGCTATGACAATCCTTCCCATTTTATCCGCATCTTCAAAAAGAAGTTCGGCCATACCCCGCAGGCTATCCGAGCCGAAATGACGATGGATTGAGCCGTCCGGACTATCCGGTTGCCCGCCGTCGGGATAATTTTGTGTTATAAAATCATAATAGCATGAAAATAGTACTGATTGGCGGCCATGGTACCATCGGAAAAACAGTAGCTGCGGCACTCTCCTCCAGACACGAAGTGATCATCGCAGGCCGCAACAGCGGCGATATTCAGGTGGATATCACTTCCGAAACCTCCATTGAAGACATGTTTAAGGCACTGAAATCGGTAGATGCCTGCATCTGCACCGCAGGAACCGGTTACTACGGCGACTTTGGCACGATGCGCGGGCAACATATGACGGCCGGCATCCAGGGTAAATTAATGGGACAGGTAAACCTCGTGCTGATAGGGAAAGATTATCTCACCGAAGGCGGTTCTTTTACCCTGACATCGGGCGTGGCGGCGGAGCAGCCGGCAAAAAACGGCACCTGCGTGGCGATGATCAACGGAGCGGTCAACAGTTTTGTGCTGGGCGCGTCCCAGGAGCTGAAAAGAGACCAGCGTATCAATGCCGTAAGCCCCGGTCTGGTGGAAGACAGTGGGGTACGCTACGGGGCCTTGTTTCCCGGGTATAACCTGGTACCGATGCATAAGGTGGCGAACGCCTACCTGCTGAGTGTGGAAGGAGCCGTGAATGGCCGGATTATTAAGGTGTATGAGTAGGGGAATAGAGCTCCATGACAGATACACATCTGAAAGTAATGCCGTTCCTTTCTTCTGTATGTGATTCATGGTAATGGCCATAGTACCACGAATGGCATCCCGCAGCGGCAGCTTTATGGTATATGCGGCTCATCAGCTGCCGCTCGTTTTCAAGATCAGCAGCTAGGTCATGGCCGTTGGACAGTTCTTTCGTGATGAAGTGCTGCACCACTTCGTTGTAGGTATAAGGCCAGGCCTCCCGCGGTGCAATATGGCTGATGACGATATCCACACCAGCCTGACAGACTGCGTTTAGCAGTGTTTCATCATAGACGATTTCTTCATCCGGCCAGTACGTTTTGCCGGTCGTTCGGTTGAGCCGGTCTATGGAGATGCCGCCACCAATAAACAACACCCGCTGCTGTGCTATTTCCATCACAGTATAATCCTTTACCAGCAGTACGTGTTGCAGACCGAAGGTATGTCCCTGGTCCCAAAACCATTTGTGGTCGTGATTACCCCTGATGATCAGCAGTTGGTTGCCACTGCTGCGCATAAAGCTGTCTATTTGTGAAAGTGCTTTCAGGTCGTGGGCCACTGGCTGGAAACCAAGGCCCCAGTCGCCCACCTGGATGAAAGTGGTATTTTCCAGTTTGAATTTCCGGATCCGGGAGAGCAGTTCCGGGTAGCCGCCATGAAGGTCACCGATGATAATCATAGTGTATTATACTAATTTATGATGATATTTTCTTTGCATTTAACAATGCACACTCCCTAAAGATCCCGATAGGTCTATACTTGGCCTTGTCCCTCAAAAGGGCTAACTTTAAAAACTGCATTGGGGGTAAAACATTACTATGTCTATTAAGGGAAAAGCAAAAATGCTCGAACCACAAGGTGATTTGAGCGTTTACGAAGACTCACAGGGGTGTGAATTTTTTTCAATCATAGGAAAGAGGGCTGCTATCAATGCTATTAATGAAAATAAGGCATTGGGTTTGCCCTGGATTTATTTAAAAGACAGTTGGGTGGTGCGGGAATTTCCTGATGGTAAAGTAGAGAAGATAGTTGCGGTTGCTCCGTCATCCCTTAGAGAATTTGAGAAGGGAACAGTACTCCATATAGATCGGGAGAACTATAATTGTTAATATTCTTCCATGACCGATCTCCAATCCTTCCAGCAAGCCATCTACAAGTTCTACCCGCTCACAACGGCGGAGTGGGACGATTTTTCGTCCAAACTCATCACCAAAAAATGCCGGAAAGGGGACTTCCTTACCCGGGAAGGGCAGGTAGAGAATTTTATCTATTTTCTGCATACAGGCGCTACGCGTAATTATTTTATCAGGGATGGGAAAGAGTTTACGGTCGACTTTCAGTTTGAAGGGGATATGGTGACGGCCTACTACTCGCTGATTACGCGGGAACCGAGTACTGTTTTTATAGAGCTGCTGGAAGATGCCAGCATTGTGGCGATTCCTTTCCGCTTTTTGCAGGAGTTTTACAACAAACATCATCACGGGGAGCGGATAGGCCGGCTGATTGCGGAGTACCAGTATGCTAAACGGCTGAGAAAGGAGATGGAGCTGTTGTCGCTGACGGCAGAAGAGCGCTATGTGCAGCTGTTGGAGCGAAATCCCGCGCTGGTGCAGCAGATATCCGTGAAACACCTGTCTTCTTTTCTTGGCATCCAGCCGGAGAGCCTGAGCCGCATCAGGAAGCAGCACGCCAGAAACTAACATACATCATTTTCCGGGGAGGAAGGAAGGTGGACATTTGTACAGACAAAACACACCTTTCATGAAACCTATTATTATTCTGATATCGGTATTTACACTGGCGTTATTGGTCTCCAGACCGGTTATGGGCGACTGGCAGCTGATTCTCGCCGGTAATCTTGCGATGTGCTGCATGTTATGTTTCACCGCGTTGGGGCATTTTCTCTTCCCTAAAGGCATGGTCATGATGATACCGCGCGTTATTCCTTTCAAAAAAGCGGTGGTGTATATTACCGGTGTTGCGGAGATTGTCATGGGTATTCTGCTGTTAGCGCCCTCCCTTCGAGAGATGACCGGTTGGGTGATCATCATCTTCTTTCTACTCATTTTCCCGGCTAATATCTATGCTGCAATCAAACATGTGGACCTGGAAAAGGCAACCTATAGCGGACCGGGACCGGGTTACCTTTGGTTCAGGGTACCGGAGCAGCTGCTGTTCATTGCCTGGGTTTATTTTTTCTCCATTGCGGTTTTTTAAACGGATACGTATGTACGAAGTAGAAATTACCAATAGGGAAACCGTTGTGTTTGTGAACAGTATCCGCGCGCGTAGCTTCAAAGGTTTTTGTTGGTTATGGTGGCATGTGCCGGTCATTATCCGGTCTGTAAAGCGACATTATGGCGCTTATGAATGTATCCCGGCGCTGGTAAACCCGTTGCAGATAGTAATGGTAAGTTACTGGCTCAGTTATCGCGAACTGGGAGAGTACTATCAGAGCCCTTTTCACTGGCGTTTGATGGATTTCGTAAAAAGAAATCCCGATGCGCTGGGGATGTACTTCGAGCGTTATGCTCCTGAAAAATCCGGGAAATATATCAATGGAGAATTCGGACTGGCTAAGAATTTCAGGCGGAAATTATAGGCTACTTTTCCTTCATTTTAGCTATCTGATTCTCAAACCATTTTAAGTATTCTTCAATTTGTGAAATCAGAAAATACGGGAGGTTTAGTAAATAATATTCCTTGTTGCCAGGAGTTACAATTGTCGAAATACTTATCTCTCCGGCAAAGAAGCGGACTGCCATATTATGTGGTGCATGATCCATAAAAAGATGCAGCGATTTTAGCCTTCCTTCTGCCCCGGATTTGACTTCAATAGGAATTAGTTTCCCTTCATATACAAATAGGTAGTCGATTTCTGCCGAGGTTCCACTCTTTTCTCTGACCCAGAAATTTAATCCGTGCAACGCACTGTATTGTCTGGCTAATAACTCTTGACCGATAACGTGTTCAATCATAGTCCCTTGATATACCGTACTAAGATCCTGTGTCCCTAATATTTCCTGTTGTATGCCAACAAAATAGTTAAGCATTCCGGTGTCAAGAACATGTAATCGTGGCGATTTATGCTGATCAGGAAGCAAAGGAAGGACCGGCGCTGTTTGTGGAAATACCAGATGTATTAGTAATGCTTTTTCCAATGCACGAAGCGCTTCGCCCATTTCACGGGATTTATAATTGGAATTGCCGAATCCCTGATATTTTATGCGTTTACCAGCTTCTGCAAAACTTACCCGGATCGCATGTCGGATATATTCTATTTGAGCATTGCTATGGGCATACTTTTCTACGTCATCGAGATACGATACTAACAGCGATTCATAGGTTGTTTGAAGCGCTGACAGATCTTTGGATGCAGCGTATTGAGCAACTATCTCAGGCATGCCTCCTATTAAACAATAGGTACGGAAAAGTTTCATTAATTTATCCTCAGCGAACTTGGCGACCGGCACTTTCTTCAAATAGCTTAACACGCTGGTTTCATTCACAGCCCCTAAAAACTCCGGAAAGGACACAGGGTGTATTACAAGGTATTCCACCCGACCTACAGGAAAACTGATACCAGGATTGAATAAACTTTCCAACATTGAACCCGCGCTAATCACGGCTATATCGGGAGCCTGTTCAAAGAAATATCTTAACTGCTGCAGAGCCACTGGTGCTTCCTGAATTTCATCAATAAAAATCAGTGTCTTTCCCCGTTTCGCTAATAGTTTATTCTTAAGAAAAAATAAAGTTTCGAGCAGGGTGTCAAAATTCTCAAATTGCTCGAAAGGCCTTTTGTCTTCCGGCAACTCCAGGTTCAAATAGATGTATTGTTCAAAGGCATCCGAAAATTGATTGATAACAGTTGTTTTACCAACCTGACGGGCACCTCTGATGATCAAGGGTTTTCTATTCGGCTTCGATGCCCATTTTTCTAACTCAGATAGAATATTTCGCTGGAACATGCTACTAAATTAGGGTTATTTCTTGTTTTTGTTGTAATATTTAATAGGTTATTTTGTTTGTTTTTTGTTACAAAATATGGGTATAATTTTAAATTAATAAATAATTTATTTATAATTTATTTATTATTATTAAATAATAAATTATTTTTAATTGTGTTTATTTTTATGACGAACTATATGTTTTTAACCAGATAATAAAATACGCTATAAACACTATTTTTATCCCAAACAGTGAACACATGATAAAATGGACCTTACCATTGCTGCTCCTGCTATGCTTGCAGGCACAGGCGGCAACCACGTTAAAAGTATTGCAGTTTAATATCTGGCAGGAAGGTACCGTGGTACCGGGCGGGTTTGAAGCCATTGCCGACGAAATCATCCACACCGGCGCAGATATTATCACCTTCAGCGAAGTACGTAACTACCAACAGACCCGCTTCTGCGACCGCATCAGGGAAGCGCTGGTCAAACAGGGCCGCACTTTCTACAGCGAATACAGCTACGACTCAGGCATCCTCTCCGCTTACCCGATAACGCGGTTTGAAACCATCAGCCCGGAAAAAGACGACCATGGCTCTGTTTATAAAGCCGTCGTGCGCGTGAAGGGCACTAACATAGCCGTCTACACGGCGCACCTGGATTATCTCCATGCCGCCAACTACCTTCCCCGTGGTTATCACAGCAGCAGCTGGAAAAAACTGCCGGCGCCGGTCACCCATGTGGACAGCATACTGGCGGACAACCGCGCCTCGCAAAGAGATGAAGAAATTGAACTGTTTATGGCCGACGCCCGCCGCGAAACAGCCAAAGGCAGTATCGTGATACTGGGAGGCGACTTTAACGAACCTTCCCACCGGGACTGGACCGCCGCCACCAAAGACCTGTTTGACCACCACGGCACCATCGTTCCGTGGAACGTGACTATGGCACTGGAAAAAGAAGGCTTTACGGACGCCTACCGCCAGTTATATCCCAACCCGGTAACACATCCGGGCTTCACCTTCCCGGGAGGCAATACGGCCGTTCCCGTTAGTAAGCTGGCATGGTCGCCCGATGCGGATGACAGGGACCGTATCGATTTTGTTTTCTTCCGCCCGGATAAAAGACTGCGCCTGAAAGATGCTGCCATCGTAGGTCCCCGCGCCTCTGTAGTATATGGCGCTATCCGTGACGAGCAAACGAAAGACAAGTTTATCGTACCTCAAGGGGTATGGCCCACCGACCATAAAGCCCTGCTGGTTACCTTCGACCTGAAGTAAGATACCTGCTGACACTGATGAACAGCAGCGATAGTAAAAGAAATATGCCGGCAATGCCCACCGCATTGATCAACGCCTGCGTTATCCCTATCCGGGTCACATCAATGAACGGATAGGGGTAAAAGCCGGCAGCAGCACCCCTGACAAGGACATAGACAAAATAAACCAACGGATACAGCAGCCACGGCCAGCACTGTTTCCACTCCAGCCGCCGCCTGGCTGTGAATAATATCCAGTACAGCAGCGACATCACCGGAATGACACTGTGCAGCAACTCATCCACCGCCCGCTGTAACCCTTGTGGCTGCCAAAGCCACCGTAATACCGCATTATAGATAATCCCCACAATCAGGATATACACCGTCAGCGCCGTTTGTGTGCCTGCCCGCGAAAAAAAACGCGATGCGGGATACAGCCACAGTACGGTATTAGAGACAGCTACCAGCAGATTGGTCAGGATAGTGAAATAACTGAAGTACCGTATCGTCAGTTCCCCCGGCGATAACTTCCCGTTCAGGAGCATCAGGTAATATTGCGCTATCAGCGCGAACCATCCCAGTAGAGAAAGGATAGCAGGGTATATGCTGGACCGTTTTATTTCCATAGTATAAGTATACGGATTTTTTGGTCACAGCAGGAGACGGCCGGCGGGCGCATTTCTTTTTGAGGACAAGAGAAAGTTTTCTTTCTTTATAGGGCGATAACCCGCACGCCTATGGATTACTTCGAGACCCATGTCATGAAAAACGCGCAGGAGACAGGATATGTGGACCTGCAACGGAAAAGACTGACTGTCCTGCCGCCGGGATATGAAGCAGCTGCCCGCCTGCTGTATGTGCATGTTGATGTAAGCGGTAACCGGGAGCTGCAACATGCTACTGTCATTAGCCAGCTGGCAGCGGTGCCTCATCTGCAGGCCCTGAACATGGCGTCCTCCAATATGGAAGAACTGCCCGCCGGCATCACCCGGTTATCGGGCCTGCAATACCTCGACCTTTCCCACAACAGCCTGAAAGAGCTGCCACCGTTTGTCGCCGATCTCCGGCAACTGAAGGTTTTAAAACTGAATAATAATAAGTTGTCCGGTCTGCCACTTTTACCACGGCCATTACCGTTGCTGGAAGAACTGCATCTCAGCGGGAATGCACTGGCAGCACTGGCGGACAGTGACCTGTCGGTGTTCCCGGCCCTGAAGAAATTGTATCTCGACGGCGGCCGGTTCATCCAGCTGCCGGCATCCATCACGCACCTGTCACACCTGGAGATACTGGTACTCGACAACAATGGCTGCCTGAAAATAACGGATGCCTGTCACCTGTTAGCCAATTGTGACGCGTTAAGGCGCTTGTCTATGCAAAACTGCGACATTTCCGTCGCGCCGGCCGGCCTCACCGGGCTACGGCAAATCACTGCCCTTGACCTGAGAAGGAACATGCTTCGGTCTGTTCCCCACATGCCTCACCTCACCACTATCGAGTGCGACTGGCCGCTACCGGCCCCCTTTTATTTCAACATGATAAAAGACCGGTCCGATATAACATCGCTCCACCTGTTTAAAATATTGCCATACGAAGAAGATGGTGTCCGCACTTTGCCGGCCAATATCGGGGAACTTCAGTACCTGGACGCGATCACCTTCACCGATTTGCAACGTATACCCGTGATGGTGAACAAGCTTGCGCAACTGAAATCGCTGTCTTTTATCAACGGAGGATACGCTGCATTGCCCGCTCTATCAGGGTTACAAGCCCTGGAGCATGTCCGGATATCCGGTACCCGCTTTGCTGCATTCCCGGAATTTGTTTACCAGCTGCCAGCACTTAAAACACTGACGATAGAACGTTGTGAGGTGCGGCCGGATTATGCCCGCATCGCCCGGTTACCTGCCCTGGAAAAAATCACGACCGATGATATAACAGCTCCGGACCTGCAGCATTTCCTGCAACCCATACACGGACGGTATATTGATGTGGTCATCACCGCCGCACAACTGCCGGACGCTTATTACGATCTTCCCTGCGTGCAGGTGTTTGATCTTAACCAGTATGAAGGCATCGATGTTCATCATGCCTTGTCGATGCTGCATCGCCTGCCCAACCTGCATACGCTCATCTTCAATAAAGTGCGGCCATTGCCTGCAGCGGACTGTATCCGCTGGCTGCAGCAGTTGCCCAGGCTGAGAGACGCCACCCTTTATCTCGGTGAACAAGTGTTGCCCGCTTCGCTGGCCCGTCTGCCGCATCTGGCGCATATCCGCCTTTTTTGGAATGAACACTGTCAGGGAATACCCGAGCTGCCACCGGCAGTGGCTAACACCCGGCCTGGACAGCTGGTGCTGGAAAACCACCCGCACACGAAAGCATACCTGCACGCTTTCGAAGTGCTGGAGCGCCGGCAAATAACGGGTACGGCTACACGTGAACTGGCCTTCTGCTTGCTGGCGCGCCGGTATGATGCGCTGAAACAGCGGGTGCCCTGGCCTTTTACGGCGGAAGGGGAACTGCCGGGAGCACAGATATACATCGCCGGGGAACCGACCCTATGCACACGAAAAGAGCTGAGCGCTGCTTTACGGCAACGCGGCGCTGACATCGTAAGAGACATAGCCGCTGCCACCCATGTCTTTGTAGGGCAGCACATCAGCGCTACCGCCGTGGTACAGCTGTCCGAACACCCCGTTCAGCTGGTACTGGAAGATCACCTGAAAGCACAAACGTTAAAAGAAGACGCGCCTTTCCTGGTGGAAGAAGAAGGCCGGGAGCTGGTCAGCCAGGTAACGCGGCTGCTTAATACAGAAGATAAACTGCTACTGGCATTGCAGGTCATTCGTGGCGGCGGTGCCAACCCGGTACTGATCAGCTACCTGGCGGCATTACATCTTTTTCACCGGAATAACGATATCGCCACAGAAGCCAAAAGCCTGTTCAGAAAATTCGCCTCCGCCGGTTTGCAGCACCACATAGATGTCACGTGGAGCGAGACTTTCCGCTACAAGCGGGAAGATGAGTTTACCTCGTTATACCTGCATCCGGAACTGGATATGTTCGCCTTTCTGCTGGCTTATTTCCTGGCAAAAGGAGTGGATTGGAGAGGTAACCTCTGGCTAAAGCATATCCCCGACGATGCCGTTACAGACAGTATCCGGGACATGTTGCCGGTCAACATGGTCTCAATCGAAAGCCCCGGAAATGGCGCCATCACAAAGCTGCTGAAAAAATTACCCCTGATGCAGCTGCAGACCCTGGTCATAGAAGCGCCCATCACCGCCCTGCCACCGGAGGTTTGGAAGATGCCCACTTTGGAGAATATCACACTGCGGCTCAAAGGGAGCCCCGGATTTACGATTCCGCAACTGGAGCCTGGGCAGGTGACCTTCTCACGGCTGTCGATAGAAGGGGCGCCACTGGTACACCCCGAAGGCGTGTCAATCTTCCGGCAACTGAAAAAATGCACCCTCTCTGATTGTAGCCTGCAAAATGCAGATTTCCTCGGGCACATGACCCAACTGGAGCAACTGGATATCTCCAATAACAACCTCGCAGCTCTCCCTGCCGGATTGCAGGCGTTTGATCAGTTAGCATCCCTGTCTATTGCCGGAAACAACATCAGCGAAAAAGAGGTAGACGCGTTGCAGTTGCCCCGGCTGGATGTTGTGAACAATACATCTTACAGCAAAAAATATTAAATCCCTTACCTGAAAAAACGTTATGGAACACAGACAGATGTATGCCGATCCCGGTATTGTAGTACTCAACGATATCAAAGAAGCCAGGGACTGCCCGCATCCCAGGGTGCGCTTCGTCCTGCACGGTAAACGCCTGAAGAAAATGCCGGATATTCAGGAGGCAGCGCATATCCCGCAGGTGCAATTCGATCTCGGCTACAACGAGGCGCTGGACCATGCCTCCGCTATCACCGCCCTGGCAGCGCTGCCACAGCTCAAAGGTCTCGGCATGACCAAGACTAAAATGAGCGAACTCCCCGATAGCATTGGCCTGCTGGTCGGCCTGGAAGCCCTTGAAATAACAGGCAACCAGCTGAAGGCGCTGCCGGACAGTGTACAATCGCTAAAGGAACTGCGTATCCTCAACCTGCGGACCAACCGGTTTACCACTTTCCCTAAAAATATTGCCGGGCTGCCGAAGCTGGAAGAACTGAGTCTCCGGTTCAATGAAATCAAGACGCTGCCTAAAGAGATCGGTGCTTTGACATCCCTGCGGATACTAGACCTTTCCTCTAACAGCATCGCTGTTTTGCCTCCGGCGATAAAAGAGCTGTCGCAGTTAAAAGAATTGCACGTAAAATACAATAAGCTCACCCGGCTGCCGGAAGAGTTGGGCGAATTACAGGAACTGGAAGTGGTGGCCCTCAACGGCAATAAGGAGCTCGATTTCGATCAGGCCTTCCGGGTACTGGCGAACTGTAAAAAGCTGAAGCGCCTGCGGTTGAAGGGCTGTGGCCTTATGGCGCTGCCGGCGTCCATTACGCTGCTGGAAAACCTGGAATGCATCGATCTGTATGACAATTACTTCGAAGATGTGCCGGAGACGCTGTTACAGCTGAAGCACCTGCAGGAAATTATCACTGCCAATCCACTGCCGATGCCCTTCTTTATCAATATGGTAAAGGATAATCCGGTGTATACTTCTTTCAGTAACAGTCGTCTGTTACCATATATCGTGAATGGGAAAAAAACATTGCCCGATAGTATTATGGAGCTGCGGCTTGTAAATGCGGTGGTGCTGGATGGTATCGAAGTGCTGCCGGCATCGCTTGGGCAGATGACGTGGATACGGTCACTGGACATAGACGGAGGCGCTTTTGAGCGCTGGCCGGACCTCTCAGGATTAACACTGTTGGAAGAACTCAGCCTGCCGGATGCTCCGCTGCCTCCTCTGCCGGATTGGATATATCAAATGCCTAACCTGCGTAAACTGGCGATATGGGATTCCACGGTCACAATAGACTATGCGCGGCTTGCACAGTTGCCCCGGCTGGAAGAACTATCTGTGTCAGAGATAACAGATGCGGATATACGTCATCTGATGCAGGCGCCTTGCCTGCGTAGTCTGCATGGGCCGTTCATAGCATCCCATATGCCCGATGCCTACTTTGACCTGCCGGGTATTGACATCTTCGATTTCGACTACTACCGCGAGCTGGACCCGGATACCGTTGCACAGCAATTGAAACGGATGCCCGGACTGAAAGCGGTTCGGTTCAGCAGGACCATGGAAAAACCCTTTGACTGGTATGTTCAATACCTGAAAGGCCTGCCGGCACTCAATGAAGCCACTATCTTTGCCCCGTCGCTCCGGTTGCCGGAAACACTATTGGAACTGTCTCACCTTGACAGGCTGAACATCGACTTTCTCTACGAGGCGCTTTATGGGGTCAACCGGAATACGAAACCCGTGGTTCCTTTGGCGCTGGGGCGGGCCAAAGGAGGACAGATCGTATTGAAAGAGACAACGCAGCTCAAACCCTATTGTACTGCTTTTGAGCAGTTGGCCACCATGGACATACCGGATGGGTGCCGGAGGGAAGTGGCTTTCGGCCTGCTGGCACATCAATACGATGCTTTACATACACTGCTGCCGCATCCTTTCGATGCAGCCGGCAATATCACCGGCGCTAAGGTATATATAGCGGGAACGCCTACACTGAGCGGTAAAAAATCGCTGACAGAGCTGTTGCAGCATCGTGGCGCAACGGAGACAAAAGACCTGAAGGTAGCCACACATCTGTTCCTCGGACAGAATATACCGGTAGAGACGATGGAGCAGCTCTTTCAACAGGAATACCAATACATACTGGAAGACCAGTTCAAGGCGCAGGAAATCAAAGATGACACCCCTTTCCTGATGACGGAGGAAAACGAGGCACTAACGGAACAGATTACACGTTTGCTGGCAGACCAGCATACGAATAATATAGCGCTGATACTGGAAATGATGGAAGGTGGCGGCGCCGGTAAAGTGTTGCTGAGTTATCTCGCGGCTATTCACCTGTTTCATAAAGACGCCGGCATCCGGAAAAAATCCAGGACGTTGTTTAAAAAATACGCCTCGGCAACGTTACAGCATCATATCAAAACCAACTGGAAAGACCGGTTCAAAGACCGGTCAGAAGACGATTTCCGGCCGCTGTACCTGCATCCGGAATTAGATGCATGTGCTTTTGTGTTGGCCGCTCAAATAGCAAAAAGAGAAGAAAATCGTGGTTCCTACCGGGGAGAAAGCCTGGTACTGAGAGACATGCCAGCCAGCGATATCTCCGCTGTGCTGGCACATTTTCAGCACGTCAGTTGGTTAAACCTGGATCTGGGCGATACAACGGACTTGCCACGCCTGGTAAATTATCTGCGGGAACTTCCATTGAAAAACTTATATGTCAGCATTACCACAGATGAAATACCAGCATCCCTCTTTACCCTTCCGGTGGAATTGCATGTTGGATGCAGACACGACAGGGCGCTGACAGTGCCGGACCTGACCAGTGTAGCGGTCCGCCTTCAAACGTTCCGGATGGCATATGTGCCGTTGAAACACCCGGAAAGGCTTGTTGCCTGCAAGGAATTGACCGGTCTGGACCTGGAATTTTGTGAGATTACCGACATGGCTTTCGTTACAGAAATGAAAAACCTGGTGACCGTAGCGCTGAAAGGCAACCGCATCACCCAGGTGCCTGCGGCTTTAAATCAGCTACAGGCGCTGGAAAAGCTGCGGCTCGACTATAACCCGTTTTCACCGGATGTTTTCGATTTTTCACAGCTGAAAAAGCTAAAAGACCTCGTGCTGCCAACAGCTGCTGCTGATAACCGAATTTGATCCTTTTATCCGTAAAAAGCACCTCCAAAAGGGTCTAACCTTTTGGGGGCGCTTCCTTTTTTGTTCGGGTGCCCGATAGATAAAGTTTTCGTTCATACAATGCCAGGGGCTTCCGGATTACTTTTTACTACGGCTTCTTTTAGTTAGGGATGATACACGGTTACAGAAGTACCTTCCGGTTTGGCTGGAATTGGATATTTCCTTTATCTTCGCCGCGCAAATGTTTTTTAACCTTAAACCATTTCCTAACTAAACAGTTATTTTTTATGTTTGTTTTTACTCGCTGTAGCATTGTTTGTGCTATCTCCCTTGCGTTGGCATCTACCGCCAGCGCGCAGTTCAAGCTCAATTCAAAAACCATCGGCGCAGGTGTGAAAGCTGCAAAAGCAGTGACGCTGAGTGATGATGAAGTCATCAAATACACCAAAGAATACATCCAGTGGATGGATGAGCACAATCCTGTAGCGCCCGCGGATGACCCGCTGGCACAGCGGCTGGCCAGGCTGACGGCCAACGCCACCAGCTATCAGGGTATGAACCTGAACTTCAAAGTGTACCTGGTAAGGGACATCAACGCCTTTGCCTGTGCAGATGGCAGCGTGCGTGTATGCGCCGGCCTGATGAAAGTGATGACGGATGATGAAGTAATGGGCGTTATCGGTCACGAGATCGGTCACGTAAAAAATAAAGATTCCAAAGACGCTTTTAAAACGGCGTTGATGACTTCTGCGCTGAAAGACGGTGTGTCTTCCCAGGGCGGTGCTGCCGGCGCACTGAGCGATTCCCAGCTGGGTGATCTGGGCGAAGCGGTGGCTAATTCTGCTTACTCCCGCGGCCAGGAAAGCCAGGCAGACAACTACGGTTATGAATTTCTGAAAGCCAATAAGCTGAACCCATGGGGCATGTCCACCGCTTTTGAAAAGCTGTGGAAAGCATCTCAGGAGGCAAATAACGGTGAAAAGAAAAAGAAAGGCACCCAGTTGTTCTCTTCCCATCCTGACACGGAAAAAAGGATGGTGACCATGGCGGAGAAAGCGACGAAAGATGGTTACAAAAAACCATAATCATTTCGGGATTTACTGATTTACGATTTTTTGATTTTACGATAAAAAAAGATCGAAGCTATTTTAATTAATTGCTTCGATCTTTTTGTTTATCCATCGACGAAATAAAAAAAACGTAAATCAGGAAATCCCGAAATCATTTAGCGGGCGGCAAATTCATTGATCAGCCGCACATTATTATTGATATTGTAATCTGCGTCTATGTGTGGGGCGTATTTAAACGGAAAAGTCCGCAGGGTGATGGAAGCGGCGGCTGTTGCGTTATCCGGATTAAACACGCTGCCGGGGTCCGCAAAGAGAAGGGTATCGGCAATATCCTTCCCGCAATGTTCGCAGTGGTTGCACCAGTAGAAACCGTCTGCGCTTCTGGCCGGTCCCTGCTTGTAATACGGGTAATTGTCCCGGAAGAAATTGAACAGATGCGCGGAGATAACGGAAGTCTGCTGAAACAGGGTGAAAAAATCCAGTTCAAACCAGACTAATTCATCCCGTTCGTTCATGTCTTTTTCGTAGAAGAAATCACTGCCAATGGCGATCACCGGTGTGGACTGCTGACAATGCGGGCAGGTATGGCGCGCATGGGCAATAATCACCTCGTCTGACAGGATAATGGCGGTATCCCGGTCAGTGATCCATTTATCTACCTCCATGATATGATCATAATTGATATCCGGCAGGTACCAGGTTTGCAGGTTGGCGTCCCACAAAGCCCCTTTTGACTTGGCTTCGGTTTCTTCCGCAGCAGGAACATTCAGTAGTAATGACATAATCTTGGAATGTGGTCACTGAATTTAACAAAAAAAGACCACTCCCGCCTGTTATTTTTTAGGGCGATGACCTACCGGCTGTTGTCCGTTGCCCGGATGTTTAGTATTTGTCGTCGTTGATTTCGATCCAATAGCCGTCCGGGTCCCGGAAATAGATCTGCTGTACGCCGTCCACCCTTTTGTTGATGGTATTGGGTTTCCCGGGCCAGTCTTCGTAAGTGACATGGTGTTGCTCCAGTACGGCGATAAAGTCCTTCATGGAAGGAACGCTGAAGCAAAGGTGGGTGTCTTTGGGATGCACATCCGCTTTGGCGGCCCCGGAAATAATGTGCAGCTGGCTGTGGTCTCCTACTTTAAACCAGCTGTGGCGGCCGTCTTTAAAAGGTTCGTCCATCACTTCAAGACCGATAACGTCCCGGTAAAAGGTGGTAGCGCGCTCCAGGCTGACTACATAAATCGCGATATGGTTCAGCGAAGGGTATTTTTTAGTCTGTGCTTGTATGCTCGTGGAAAGTCCCATGATGGCAAAGAAAAGAATAACTATTGTCTGTTTCATACAAACAAGATAGAAAAAAGATTTAGAGATTTTTTGATTTACGATTTATGAATTTAAAACGCAGCGGAGACCACCTGGATAGTGCGATCTCCGCTGCGTTTTAAATTTATAAATCAAAAAATCTGTAAATCCGTAAATGATTTAGTTGCTTTTAAAAGCGACAGACTGGATAATGACGTCCAGTTTCTTTAAAACCGGGAGGTCTGAACGGATGGTTTTATCCCCGGTAACCTGATCGTATGTTTTAGGATCGCCGGTATTATTTGCTTTCAGCTGGATGACCACATTTTTTCCTTCGAGGGCGCCGCCCTGCCAGTCGCTCACCAGTCCGCCGTTGGTCCATTCAAAGCCATTGATGCGGAAAGGACGGCCGTTTACTTTGATCAGTTTGGCCAGCGGATCGCCGGCTTTAATGCCGTACGGGGATTTCCATTTGGAAGGGAAATGGGAGAAGGTGAGGATATTTCCGTTTTCGCCGTCAAACTGCACTTCCAGTTCATCGTCGGTATCCGGGTAGATCACGTACGCTTCGCCCTCTTTGGTACCGGCCAGGTCGATAGCATCACGTTGGGTAACGTTGTCTTTACCGAACATGTCTACCAGTTGTTCCGGGGTACGTACCTGGAACAGCGGTTTTACCTCCCAGCTACGTGTATCCGCCACAGGTGGAGCGGAGATGGCAGCGCCTTCCGTTGTGGTGGCGGCGCCGGCAGCTGTTTCGCCGGTGGTGGCAGCCGTAGCGGCAGCGGTATTATCTGCTGCAGTCACCTGGGCAACGGAAGCCGGGGCCTGTTTACCGGTCACCGGACCGGTATAGGTTTTCAGGAAGTCGCTTTTATCTTCCAGCAGGGCCTTGGTATCGTTCTTATATTTATTGGCGGTGTAGGTGGCCAATGGAAAAACGCTGTTGGTCTGCAGGTTCATCCCGCGCAGGTTGGCGATGAACCGCTGCCGGTTACAATCGCTGTACTGGTACAGGTATTTCAGTGCCGCGTCCAGGGCAGGAAGGTCATTTTTCAGGTTGAACATGGTGGAGTCGATGTCCAGCCCGCCGGCACCGCTGCGGGTCAGCTGCTCCGCGATATAACCGGTAATGGAATCGTTTTTTAACGTATAGTGATGGGCCACCCGGCTGGAGAAATCTGCTGCAATAGTTTCCGACAGCCTGGTCTGTGCGCTTAACGCCAGCGGAAAAATCAGGGCAACCAATATAAAAAGCCTTTTCATGTGCGCGGTATTGAATGATAGTAAGTGATAATGGTGACTGCTTGAGCATCACTAAATTATGTAATATTTGCCATTGTCGTCGAAAATACTACGGTGACGGCCGGAATATCTTAAACGTACAGATACTAAAATATAGTATTTTTAAATCCTGCAAAATCACCATCATCTGAAGCCAGAAAGAATCCACAAAATTTTTCCTCAGAACTATCTGCCAATTGCTTATTTTAGTCATCAAATCGAGAATCCAGTGGGCAATGAAGAAGCTGTTCTGTTGCAAAGGCTGCAACAAGGGGATACCGAAGCGTATATAGCACTATATAATCAGTATTATCCCTCACTTTACACTTACATACTCCACTTCATTAATATCCCGGAACTGGCCGAAGATGCACTACAAGAGGTGTTTATAAAGATCTGGGAGATTAGGGAGCGCATCAACCCTGAATTATCGTTCAGCGGTTACCTGTACCGTATTACCCGGAATCATGTGTTTAAACGCTTAAAAAAGATCAGCGCCGATACGGCCCTCCGTTTACAGGCGATGCAGGAATTGCAGCACCAGACCGAAGATGCAGATACACAGCTGCTCTGGAAACAATATGAATCGTTACTGCGCCAGGCCATAGCGCAGCTGCCGCCCCAGCGGCAGAAGGTGTTCAGGCTTTGCCGGGAAGAAAGCAAAAGCTACGAAGAAGTAGCCGTGGAACTGGGCATTTCCCGCAATACCGTAAAGGAGCATATGGTGCTGGCCATGAAAAGTATTAAATTCTTCTTTTATACTAACACAGATGGTATTCTCCCCCTGTTGTTGGTTTCCGGTCTCCTGGTGACCCCCTCCCGGTAATTTTTTTTCTCTTCCACCCACCCTACCTTCTTTTTTTGGGATAGTAATATATATGCCCGCAGAAAAGAACAATGAACATTACCGCTTATTGCTGCAACGCTGGCAGCAGCGGACCTGTAGTCCCCAGGAAGCCCTTGAGCTGATGGACTACCTGCGGGACGATGTTTCCGGCCGTACCCTTCTGAGCGAGATGCAGGTCGCCTTCCGGCAGGTAAAGCCAGGTGACGGCATTCACTCCGGCGAGCCCGGCGACAGGGTCCGAAAAGAGCTCCTGCTGCATATACAGGGCGCCCCGGCCATACCGCTGGCTCCGGGGAGAAATTATGGCTGGTTGAAACTGGCTGCGGCAGCGGTGGTGTTACTCGGTTTGACTATTCCGGCGGTATACTTTCTCCGGAAACCGGTGGCCACTACCGTGGCGGTTACCACGGAAAAGGCTGCCCTGGCTGTAACACCCGGCGGGCATAAAGCTGTACTCACCCTGGGCAACGGGGAAAAAATAGTGCTCGACAGCGCCGCTATACGTCAGCTGGCGCAACAGGGCAACAGCGCTGTACATAACCAGGATGGACAGCTGGTATACGTTAAAACAAAAGAAACCAACGGCCCGCCTGTTTATAACACGCTCACCACCGGTCCGGGTGAAACCTACCCGCTGGTATTGGCCGATGGCAGCAAAATATGGCTGAATGCCACTTCTTCTATCCGCTTCCCCGCCGCCTTTGCAGGGGATGAACGCCGTATAGAGCTTAGCGGCGAAGCGTATTTTGAAGTGGCACATGATGCCCGCCGGCCTTTCCGGGTGCTGGTAAACCAGGTGACGGTAGATGTGCTGGGCACCAGCTTCAATATCAACTCCTACCCGGATGAAGCCACTATCAATACCACACTGCTGGAAGGCGCAGTGAAGGTGAACAGTAAGAAAGAAAGTATACAACTGGCGCCTGGTGAACAATCGCAGATAAGCCCCGGCGGCCATGTAAAGAAAATAACCGGCGTAAACACCGCTGAAATAATAGCCTGGAAAGAAGGCTACTTCCAGTTCGAGAGCACAGATCTGACCACCGTACTACGGCAGTTTGCCCATTGGTATGATGTGGAAATTATATATGAAGGCCAGCTCAGGCCCAGGAAATTTTTCGGAATGATCAGCCGCCGCAGCAGCCTGATGAATGTTTTAAAAATGCTGAATGCCAACGACGTCAACTACCGCTTAGAAGGAAAAAAACTGATTATAGAAGGCGATTAAAGCCTGGAGGTGAACAATTATATCAACCAATATGACGGGAATGTTATCATAACAAGGCTTGTAAAGGAAAATAGTACAACCAAACCATTCTCTCAATCAAAATTCAGCACAAGTATGCAATTACGTACTAATGCCAGTTGCCGGTGTAAGAGCGACCGGCGTCCAACCAAACATCTGAAGGGCAGCCAGCTACTGGCCCTGCTATGCTTCGCCACCGCGGTACAGGGGAGCGCAGCCCCGGACCAGGTAGTAAGCCTGTCGATGAAAAATGTTACCGCCAAAGAGGTGTTCCGGGAAATCAACAAACAAACCGGCCTCAATATCCTGGCAGATGAAGCCTTGCTGGAAAAAAGCGGCAAGGCCAATATCACGGTGAGCAACATGCCTGTAAACGACGCGTTACATCTTTTTATGCGTAACCAGCCCCTTACTTACAGTATTGAAGGAGGCGCTATCATTGTTAAAACAAAACCGGCAGTGCAGCCGGCTACCACACCGCCGCCACCCATCGAGGTGCACGGCGTGGTTACCACCGATAAAGGTCAGCCACTGCCCGGTGCTACCGTAACGGTTAAAGGCACCAAACTAGGTACTGTTACCAATACAGACGGTAGCTTTAAGATTAATGCCAACCCCGGGGAAACATTGGAGATTTCTATGGTGGGTTTTAAAACCTGGTCGGTTAAATTCGACGGTAAAACCACCAGCTTTAAAGTAACGCTTTCCGAAGAAGTATCTAACCTTACCGACGTAGTGGTGGTGGGTTACGGTACCACTAAAAAGAAAGACCTCACCGGTTCCATCAGCTCCATTTCCAGCGAAGATATGAACCTCGGCGGCGTGACCAGCAATGCTGCACAGGCCATCCAGGGCCGTGCGGCAGGTGTGCAGGTGAGCCAGTCGAACGCTGCCCCCGGCGGACAAACGATTGTGCGCATCCGCGGAGGTAACTCCATCAAATCCACCAACGAACCACTGTACGTAGTGGATGGCTTCCCCTCTGAAACAGGAAAGGACATCAACCCGAATGACATTGACGATATACAGATCCTTAAAGACGCCTCCTCCACCGCTATCTATGGGGCCCGCGGCGCTAACGGCGTGGTAATGATCACCACTAAAAGAGGCAAGAGCGGCCGCGCCGCCATTCAATACGACGGCTATTACGGCACACAAAGGATCGTGAAGGAATATGATAAAATGAATGGCCTGGAGAATATGCAGGTCACCAACGCCAAAGCCATCGAAAAAGGACAACCTGCTTTTTATACGCCTGCCGACCTGGCCAGCGGCCGTGACAACAACTGGTTTAAACTGGCTACCCGCCCGGGCACCGTGCAAAGTCATAACTTAAGCGTGAGCGGTGGTACTGCGGAAGACAGGGTAGCACTATCCGGCAACTACTTCAAACAGGATGGTGCGCTGAAAAATACCTCTTTTGAAAGATACTCTGTGCGATTGAATTACGATAAACAATTCGCAAAACGGTTTAAAACAGGAGCCAGCGTATATGCATCACATGCTTATACCAACTTCAAAACCTATGATGGTAACATCGTGCCTTCCAACGTAATGTACGGCGTGATCACCGCCTCTCCGGCTATTCCCGTGTACAACGACGATGGCACCTACGCCCGGTTCAAAGGAAGGGATAACCCGCTGGCCTGGCTGATGGCGCCTACCAATGACCGGTTCGAGAACAAAGTGAACATGAACGTATATGCCGACTACCAGATACTGGACGGCCTTAACTTCCGTGTGAACGGCGGTACGGAATATACCACCACCAAAGAGGGCACTTATCTTCCCCGCGACCTGGTAGATGGTGAAAAAGTGCAGGGCAAAGCCAGTTTAAATGACCTGGCGGTTTCCCGCAATCTCGTGGAAGCCTATTTTACCTACCGGAAAATATTTAATACTATCCACTCCCTTAATGTAGTGGCAGGGGTATCTTACCAGTCCGATAAATACCAGAAACATTATTCCCTGGTACAGAAATTCAGTACTGATGCCTTCCTTTACCACAACCTGGAAGCTGGCACAGAACGGCTGTCGAGCACCAGCAGCACGATACCCGCAAAAATGGCCTCTGCCTATGGAAGGATCAACTACTCACTGAAAGATAAATACCTGGCTACAGTGACCGTACGTCGTGACGGATCATCAAAATTTGGCGGCAACAAACGCTTTGGTATTTTCCCTTCCGGTTCCCTCGCCTGGAGAGCCGGTGAAGAAGCGTTCATCAAGGACCTGAATATTTTCTCTAACCTGAAAGTAAGAGGAGGCTACGGTGTTACCGGTAACGATAGAATCGGTGATTATATTTACATGTCGCTCTTCGGGCCTACCAACGTGTCGCTGGGAGAAGGCAGCAACAGCTACGGCGGAACGGTAATTACCCGCCTGCCTAACGAAAACCTGCAATGGGAAAGTACTGAGCAGCTCGACCTGGGCATTGATATGGGCTTTTTCAACAACAGGGTTTCCGCGACGATCGATTACTACCGGAAAAAAACCAACCGGTTGATCTTTGATATGCCTATCGGCGACTGGAACGGTTTTGCTGTACAAACAGTAAATGCCGGCAGCATTGAGAATAAAGGAGTGGAATTATCTGTTACGACAGAAAATATCATCAATCATGCGTTCACCTGGAACACCACTGTGAATATTGCCTATAATAAACAGAACTGCCTTGATCTGGGCGGCAGGCCATATGTGATCACGCAAACCGCTAATCTCTATGGCGGTCGTGGTATGGACTTTACTAAACTGGAACCGGGACGCGAATTAAGTACGTTCTACGGTTATATTTATGATGGCGTCATAAAAACCGGTGAAGCGCATCCTGCACAACCCAACTCCAAAGCAGGAGATCCTAAATTCAAAGATATCAGTGGTCCCGGCGGTAAGCCTGACGGGATTATCGATGCCAACGACCGTACCTATCTCGGCCATGCCAACCCGCATTATATCTATGGAATCAATAACAACTTTACCTATAAAGGATTTGAACTGAACATTTTTCTGCAGGGCGCACTGGATTACAGCCTGTACAACGGTACAGGCCTGGTGCTGGAATCAGGTCCCGGTAAGGCCGCACTGAACAGGTGGACCACCAAAAACGAAAACACCGATATACCGAGAGATGGATATGCTATTGCCTACGGCGGTCTGATGAACTCCCGCTTCGTGGAAAATGCTTCTTACCTGCGCTGTAAAATGCTGATGCTCGGTTATAATATCCCCGTGGCCAAAACTTTCCTGAAAAGCCTGAGAGGCATTAAGGTATATGGCTCGGTACAAAACTTATTCACCATTACTAAATATACAGGATCGGACCCCGAGGTAAACAGCAATCTCAATAGCAGCGGCAACAACGCCAACCTTTCGTCAGGATTGGATTATACCGCCTTCCCTGCTTACCGCACATTTACTGCGGGTCTTAAATTGAACTTTTAACCTGTAAACCGGAACAAATGAAATACGCATATATCGCACTCACCACCTTGCTGCTCGGCGCCAGTTCGTGCAAGAAACTGGTGGAACCCAAAGTATACAGCTATCTCACGGATGCCAATGCATTCCTTACGCTAAGTGATGCCAAAGCCGCCGTAAACGGCGTTTATTCAAGGCTTAAGCAACCCAGCGGCAGATCAGATGCCTGGATGTATTACGCCGGGTTCCAGGTTACTATTTCGGACCTTACCACAGATATAGGTCACGCCAGTTCCGGCGGGGATGTAGGACTGATGTCCGACTGCCAGTGGGCGCCGGCCAATACCTATCTGGCCTTTGCCTGGCAGCATCAGTATAAATTGGTGTCAGATGCCAACATCTCCCTTTATTATATTCCCAGGATGACCGCCATTACAGATGCGCAGAAAGCACAGTTCACCGCGGAACTACGCTTCCTGCGCGCACTGGGTTACGTGGACCTGACAGATGCGTTCGGACCGGTAATCGTTGTAACGGAAGAAACGGTGGCGAAAAATATTGCGCAGCCTGACTATGAGGCCGCATTACCCACCACCCCGGTGGCAGAAATCAATAAGATGATCATCAGCGACCTGGAATTTGCGGCTGCCCATCTCCCTGTAAATTATTTAAACAACAGTATCTACAGCAGCAACGATATCGGCCGTGCTACCAAAGGTGCTGCGTTGTCATTGTTGTGCAAACTGTATATGCGTGAACATGAATGGCAAAAGGTGCTGGACCTTACCACACAGATCATGACGCTGGGATACGGATTGTATCCCACCTATGCGGGGCTGTTCGCAGAGAAAAATAAATGGTGCCAGGAGAGTATCTTCAGCGCGCTGGCAGACCCCTTGGTAGATGCTGTGGAAATCTTGAACCACTTCGGTCCTATCAACAATCCGCAGGTAACAGACAGATGGCAGTACTTTGCTTTAACCTGGTATTTCTGGAATACTTTCGGTGCGAATGACGACCGTAAAAAAATGTTCTATTCCGACTATGTGGGCACCGATGGCCTGCATTATATGCAGGCACCTCCGGGACAAACCAATCCGCCGGAAGGATACTACTACATGCCGGACGTAGCTACTACCAAGTTCGCCGATCCGAATGGCTCCACCACGTACTATGACGGGCATGTATTTCCCATTCTCCGCTACGCTGATATCCTGCTGTGCAGGGCTGAAGCGCTGAATGAGCTGAATGGCCCCAATGGTGAGTCCATTGCGCTCATTAACCAGGTAAAAGCCCGCTCTCATGCCACCAATCTAGGCGCCGCCGGTACCTTCACAAAGGAGAGTTTAAGGGATGCTATTCTACAGGAACGGGGCTGGGAGTTTTTCTTTGAATGTAAACGCAGGCAGGACCTGATCCGCATGGGCAAATATGAAAGCGTGGTAAATAAATATCTTACCGCCGTGGGAAAAACAGCCACCATTAACCTGGCGCGCGATAAATATTTTTCCTACCCGCAGGCGCAAACGGACTTAAACAAAAATCTCAGCAATAACGGTCGCCGTCAATAGTGGCGGTTACTACCTTTCTAAATTATTCAGTATCGATGATCTCATTGAATAAATTACAACGCCTGCTGCCATTGCTGTCAATGGCGGCAGCGTTGTTGCTGTTTGCGACCGGTTGTATGAGCAGTGGCGGCAACGATATTGTGTCCATTACGCTTCTTCCGCAGGGGCAAAACGCTATCAGGATAAAGACAGCTGTCCTGTGCACCGATACCGTAGATGCTGCCGTGGAATACTGGCAGAAAGGGAAGGAGCAGCAGCACACTGTTACACCGCTGTCTGAGCACCAGGTCAGCCATAGCATTGTGCTCACTAACCTGTTGCCTGAAAAGGCTTATGAGTACAGGGTTTTAACCGGTCATGGCAAAGATCTTTATCCCAGCAAAACCTATACGTTCAATACATTTGGTTTGCCGGTGTGGATGAAAGACATGTTCAGCGTGGTATGCCCCGATAGCTCGGTGCTGCCGGCCGCTTTTAAGAAAGGCTATGTAATGCTTACACGCCGCGACGATCCGGGCGTCCTTTTCCTGCTGAATGCAAAAGGCAGCATTGTTTGGTACCACCAGGTAAGCGGCACCGGCTTTAAAGTAGCCCGGTTTACGGAGCATAACACTTTCCTCACGCTGCTGGGTGGCCCCGGCTATGAAACCAGCTATGGCGACCAGATCCTGGAATTGTCCGTTTCCGGCGATACGCTCGCTCATCTGAAAAAAGGACAACAGGACTTCCAACAAACCATCCATCACGAAATACTGTTGAACCAGGCGGACCAGTTTGTAACACTTTGTGTGGAAGAAAGAATCTTTGACCTCAGCCGCAAAGGCGGCAGCAAGCAGGATACGGTAAAAGGCGATGGTATCCTGGTGCTGGACAGGCAAGGTAAACAGATCTGGAAATGGACCGTGTTTGATGTGCTGGACCCACTGGACGATAAAAACATCTTAAAAGAAAAACAAGACTGGATGCACGCCAACTGCATCGCATTTGATACAGATGGCAACTACCTCATTTCTTTTTATAACAACGGGCAGATATGGAAGATAGATGCCCGCACGGGCAAGCGCCTATGGACATTCGGGAAAAACGGCGATTTTAACCTGCCGGCAGCCTCGCTGTTTGACCAGGCGCATGCACTACATATCAATGAGCACGGCGAACTAATGTTCTTCGACAATGGCGTCAGCAAAAAGACATCCAGGACGCTCTCCTTTAAACTGGATGAAAACGAAAAGCAGGCCACACTTTGCATCAACACTACGCTGCCACCGGAGAATTACAATGAGCGGATGGGCAGCAGCTATTTAGTAAGCGACACCACCCTGCTGCAATGCGCCACCAAGAGAAATACCGTTATACTGACCAATTTCCAGGGGAGGTTTCTCTGGCTGCTGAGAACGGGCATGTCGTCTTACCGGGCTTCCTTTATCCCGGCGGAAAAACTGGCCCCATACATTATTCAGCCAGGGTATGAACAATAATTGTGCACTACAAAAAAAAATATACATGAGAAGCTTCATCGTGATCTGCGGAATCTGTTGCTGGGGGATAGCTATGATATCTTCCTGCGGAACAGCAGTAACAGGAGAAACAAACGCCACCGCGCTTGTACAACCGGATAGCGTTTCCTATATCAATATCGATACCACGCTGATACCCAATGGTCCATTCGGCGAATCGGTAAAGTACGGCCGGGAGCTGATGCTCCATACCGCACGTTATATAGGGCCGGACGGTAGTGCAGGAAAATTCCTCGGTAATAAAATGAACTGCACTAACTGTCACCAGGATGCCGGCACTAAAGCGTTTTCGTTTAACCTGATGTCGTCGCATGACAACTACCCGCAATACCGGGCGAGGGAAGGCAAAGTGCTCACCCTGGCGGAAAGGGTTAATAACTGCGTAATGCGGCCGCATAACGGCAAGCCCCTACCATTAGACAGCAAAGAGATGGTGGCATTTCTTTCGTACTTCAAATGGATCAGCACTTTTGTGCCTAAAGACAAACCTTTTAAAGGTGCCAAAAACCTGCATCTTACTTTTCCGGATATAGCCGCCAACCCCGAAAATGGCCAGGCACTCTACCAAACCAACTGTGCCCGCTGTCATGGCCCTAATGGAGAAGGCCAATGGAATGCGGATAAAAGCACTTACGTATACCCCCCGCTGTGGGGCAACGCCGCCTATCAGCCCGGTTCCAGCATGCACCGCGTTATCAAACAGGCAGAGTGGCTGAAAAACAATATGCCTTACGATAAAGTAACACCAGGCAAACCTTTCCTCTCCGATAAGGAAGCAATGGACATAGCAGCATTTGTAAACAATGATAAGATCCACTCCCGTCCCAATCCTAAAAACTTCGATTACCCGCATATCGCTGAAAAGGCCATCGATTATGACCATGGGCCTTTCGCTGACACGTTTTCCATGGCGCAGCACAAATTCGGCCCCTACCAGCCCATCATTGATTACTGGAAAGCGAAAGGGTTGAAGCCAGTATATTAACGGAGGATCACCTTTGGCAATGGAGCATGGATGGGCCGCTTTGTCCAATTTGGAGCCCACTCCTGGCCTTAATATATGTAATTGTCCGGGTTAAATTTTATATTTTGCATCTATACCGGGCTCCGGCCCGGTTATTTTTTAACTGACCATTGCCAGAATTACCCGTTGTTATGCGAAATGTTTTGTACCTGTTGTTGGTATCCCTGCTAATGTCCTGCGCCGGGCAAAAGACAAAATACTCGGTGGAAGACGTACCAGACCCCAAAAAAAATGGTGGCGGCTACATCAGCAATCCCGACCACCTCCTTTCTGACGGAACGGTCGGCAGCCTGAATGAAAAACTGTCTGCCCTCGACAAAAGCGGCAAGGCGCAGGTAGCCATGGTGCTGCTGAAATCTATCGGAGAAAATGAGCCTACCGATTTTGCCCACAAACTGTTCAACTATTGGAAAATCGGTGATACGGCTACCAACAATGGTCTGTTGGTACTGCTGGTGGAAGATGCCCACCGGCTGGTGTTTGAAACAGGAAAAGGACTGGAAGGGGAGATGCCCGACGTGATCTGTTTCCGTATCCAGCAGGATTATATGATTCCCTACATCAAAAACGGGAATTACGATCAGGCGTTCGGGGAAGGCCTGAAATCCGTTTCCGCCCAGTTATATAGCGGCAATTATGCCTTTGATAAAGACATACAGCCGGAAGTGGAAGACCGTTCCCTGATGCATGAAGATACGCGGCAGCAATCTGAGCCACAGGGCCTGGTAGCAGCGCCTGCAGCGCCGGCGGAGATAACAACCGATCCCAACGAGGCGGAAGCCGCCATGCCCACCGGGATGTCTCCGCCGGAAAGCATCGCCGCCCCGGAATCTTTTGTGGACCGGCTGTCTCCGGCCATCGATTATTCAAAGACTGGCGACTTCAGCGGAAGTGCCTTTTTTGCAGGGTTCCTTTGGCTGGCACTTTCGGCGGCTATGATGAGTGTGTTTTTCGGTAAAAGGCGGAAACAGAAAAAAGGAGAAGATGCCATGCCGGTGAAGATGAAGGACATGCCCAACGACTTCCTGCGTCCCGGGCTGGCGGGATTGTTCCTGATACATGCCACGGCGATTGTTGCGCTTGCGTACCTGTTTTTCAAAAAAGGCTGGACCATCAACTTCCTTACGGTATTCGTCGGCTATTATATCTTATGGGTGTTGTTTATACATCTGGCGGTGCTGGTGATATTCATCAGGGCGAAGAAAGCGCTGGGCGACAAAGACAGCCACGAGCAGTGGCAATCCTACGCCCGCACGGCCCATAAGCTGAGAACGGCCAAATACATTTTCCCGCTGCCTTTCCTGTGGTTTTACCTGGCAGGGCTCAAACGGCGGATGGATCGGCTGCGCAATGAGCCGCACGATTGTCCGAATTGTTCCCACCCCCTGCATAAACTGGCTGAAAAAGACGAAGATGTCTATCTCAAAAAAGAGCAGGTGATAGAAGAAGATCTCATGGCGGTGGATTATGACGTCTGGAAATGTGATACCTGTGATTATAAGCTGGTACTGGATTATACCAACGTGCGCTCCGCCATGTCGGAATGTCCGCACTGTTCATATATCTCACTTGAATGTAAGCAGTCTGTTACCAAAAAAAGAGCGACTACCAGGGAGGCCGGGTGGGGCGTCACTACCTACGCCTGCGCCATATGCTCATATAAACATGATTATCGGTTTGTGATACCCCGGATCAGCGAATCTTCTTCCTCTTCTTCATCGTCATCCTCGTCGTCTTCCTCTTCTTCCAGTTGGGGCGGAGGATCTTCCGGCGGCGGTGGCGCCAGCAGCAGCTGGTAAACAAACATAAGAAAGGGCGTACCGTTACGGCACGCCCTTTCTTATGTTCGTTCTGTTTCGTTACTGGTCTGCCTCCATTTTACCAACGATCTGGTATCCTGTACCATTGTTGGTGGTTACCTGCTGGTAGTACATACCGTCGGGTGACAGGTAGTATTGTTGCCCGTTGATCTGTACGGAGCGGCTGCCTTCGGGAAGCTTGTTCAGGATGTCGGGAGGTACCGTTTCCGTACTGTTGTTGTCGGTATCGTTACTATTACTATTGTTATTATCGCTATTCTGCGGGCTTACCACGGTATTGCCGATCTTACCGTTTTTACCCACCACTTTAAACCTGCGGCCGTTGTCGGTCATCACTTCCTGGTAGTAGGTGCCATTCAGCTCGTAATAGCTGTTGCCGTTGAACTGCACTTCAGCAGCGCCATCCGGCAGGTCTGGCACGGCTGCGTTCATGGGCGGGTCTACCACGCGGTAGCCGTTGTCGTTCCGGTCAGATGCGTAGTAAGTGCCTCCATAGTAATACACGGGGCCGAATTGCGGTCCAAGCGCGAAGTAGCCGTAAGGCAGGGTGGAAACATAAAGCCCGATACGCGGATAATAAAAAGGACGGTACCGGTAGTAGCGGGGATAGCGCGGGCCATACCAGCCATGGCTGTAATAGGCGCCTCCGTGGTATACGGGGCCGCGATAACCGTGGTAATAGCCGCCTCCTCGGCTGTAGCCGGGAGAAACCCTTACCGGGGGCGTATAATGGGAGCCTGATACGCGTCCTCCACCGCTGAAGCCCCCACCACCGCGACTAACACGATGTTGAGCATAAGCGCCGCCTGCTGTTGCTGTGCATAACAGCCCAATCAACACAAACAGCATATAAAATCTGTTTTTCATCTTCTTCGGATTATAATGTTTAGACTGATTTCAGATCCAATAGTTTAAGTCTCTCCTCAGGCAGAAGGCGTGCTGAGTGCATCGGTGAATTGTTGTGACAATTCAATGATTTTAGCCGATTTCGCCACGCCCAACACCCATGTTGGGGGGATGTTGTCCGGTCCGTAATGCAGGCCTGCGCTTGCGCCGGCTACTGCCGCGGTGGTATCGGTATCGCCGCCCAGGTTTACCGCCGTGAGCACTGCATCCTGGAAATTGTTGGTATTCAGCAGGCACCAGAGCGCGCTTTCCAGGGTATGTACCACATAACCGGAGCTCTGGATGTCTTTTTCTTCCAGATTGGTAATATTATCCTGCAGTACCCGGTTGAAAATCCTGATTTCGACGGGATTGAACTGGTTGGCCATGATAAAATCGTTCACCGCCGCCCGCATGACCTGGTAAGATTCCTGGAGGTCTTTGATGGTCAGCAGGTTCCGCAGGAACTCCACGTAAATGAAACAGGCCATCACCGACCGGAAGTGGGCATGGGTAATGCCGGACACCTCTTTTACGATATGGTAACGTTGCTTGATATTTTCTTCCCGGGCAAGGTAAATAGCTACCGGCATAATACGCATCAGGGAACCGTTACCGTTTTCAAACTCTTCAAAACCGCCGGAGAACAGGGGAGAAGTTCCGCTGCCTACCCGTGTTAAAGCGTGGCGGGTGGTATGGCCGATGTCAAATACCTTATCATGTGCGCCCCAGTAGCCTTCGGCATACCATTTCAGGAAGGTTTGGGCCATATGGGTGAGATTATATCCTTGTGTGAGACTTTCAGCTGTACAAAGAGTAAGGGACGTATCGTCTGAAAAAGTGCCCGGAGGCTGGTTCCAGCAGCCGTAGCCCGTGAATTCCCGGATGGGATTTTCCCGGAGGTAGCTCCTGGTTTGAAACTCAACCGGAACACCGAGCGCATCGCCGATGGCGGTACCGAGAAAAGCGCCTGTGATCTGTTGTTGCATAGCATGGGGATTTATACACAGTTATATAGAAAAACGTGCCAACAAATGTTTTCGGTATGTGAAAGCCGCTGTTTGTTCAGTTTGTACAGCGGATTTTAGGTCTGTTCAGTCTTGTTCATTCGTTAAACGGCCCGGATGACTGTCTCTTTGTTCGGTTGGCGTTTTATCTTTGCATGGTAACAATTAGTACTGACACCAGCAGTCACCCCGGTGCATTTCTGGTAACAGGAAAGGATAAACGGAATCGTTTTTAATGTTGACCCCGGCGGTTACCGCCCCATTGTTTGTTTGACAGCCATCACAGGCAGCTTGTCTGATAAACAACTACAGGCACACGCCCCTCAAACCCCATTGCTTTATGCACGCTTTTTTATTTAACACACAGTACAAGACCTGTACTTTCCTCGGGAAATACCATTACTGTTGTTTTGCGCTGTGCTGGCTCAATTAGCCGTAACCTCTTTAACCAATCATTGCTACTGATTCGACAGCAATTTAATGGGAATAGGTGGATGAAAAGGACTGTTTTTCCAGACGGTCCTCTCTGAAGAATTTTTCTGAGTCCAAATGCAGGTATATATAGATGAAGGCTGATGGGACTGCCTTTCCAGGTGGTCCCCTTCAGAAAACGTCTTGCTGCCGCTGACGGGCCGTTACATAAATGTTGGAATGCCATGTAAAAGAAGGATAGGAAAGGGACCATCTTTCCAGGTGGTCCGGTTTTCTACCCCGCATGGTTGTCCAGGGAAACTAAAAGTGCCATATGAACCATGTGGACAACTGCTATAAAACAGCTTGTTCGCAGTACGATTGATTCAGCTTCAGGGACCGTCTTTTCAGACAGTCCCCTGCCGGACAACTCAGGTTGCGCAGCAACCTTCATCATAAATCAAAGTGCTCTATTCATAAGCGAAACGGTGGAATTTAATCACGGACCGTTTTTCCAGGCGGTCCTGCTTTAAAGATATTTCAGATAAGGACGGATTGAGAATGGTAAGATCAATATCAGCATGGGCTGCCTTTCCAGGCGGCCTTATATCATACAACTGATGAGTCATGGGTTAAGCATGGGGCGTTTGTTTAAACTGCCCCGCTTTTTTACCTTCGCCTGGTGCGCCTTCCGGAGGCGCAGGAAGGAAACCCGCTAAAACCCGTTTTTTATGCAATATCATCAGTTAGGTAAGTCGGACCTGCATATCAGTGAAATCAGCTACGGCTGCATGTCGCTGGGTCGTGACGATGCAGACAACGCCCGCCTGGTACATCAGGCCATGGACGGAGGGATCAATTTTTTCGATACCGCCGACCTGTATGACCATGGGCAGAATGAAATCTCCCTGGGGAAAGCGCTGCAAGGCAGGAGGCAAAACGTAATTATCGCCAGCAAAGCCGGCAACCAGTGGCGGCCGGATGGCAGCGGGTGGGACTGGAATCCCCGCCGGGAGTATATTCTGTCGTGTGTGGAAGAGAGTCTGCGCCGCCTCAATACCGATTATATCGATTTGTACCAGCTGCATGGCGGCACCCTCGAAGATCCGACGGACGAAACGATATCGGCTTTCGAAACCCTGCAGCAGCAGGGAAAGATCCGCTACTACGGGATTTCCTCGATACGTCCCAATGTGGTCCGCACTTTCGCGGAACGGTCCAATATCGTGAGTGTGATGATGCAGTACAGCCTGCTGGACCGCCGTCCGGAAGAAAGTTGTTTCCCGTTGCTGGAACAGCGTAACATCGGCGTACTGGTAAGGGGTGCTGTGGCAAAAGGATTATTGATCGGCAAAACGCCGGCGCCTTACCTGAACTATAACGAAGCGGAAGTAACAAAAGCTGCCGCGGCAATACAACAGCTGTCCGGTGCTGGCAGGAGCGCTGCCGCTACGGCGCTGCGGTATGTTTTGCAGCAACCGGCTGTTACGGCTGCGGTGGTGGGCATGCGCACGGCGCAGCAGGTACAGGATGCGTTGGCGGCAGTCCGCGCTACGCCGCTCACGGCAGCGGAAATACAGCAGCTGCGGCAGGTGCTGCCGGCCAACCTGTATGAGCAGCATCGCTGATGCAGCAGTAGCAGGATCTTTTATTATATTGTACAGAACAAAAAGTCCTTCGTATGCAGAAACTCAAAATAGGCATGTTTCTTTTTCCGGACATGACCATATTGGACTTCACCGGCCCTTATGATGTATTTGTAAAAGCGCCTTGTTTTGAGGTGGTGCTGTTGGGAGAAACAATGGCGCCCTTTAAAGTGGAGGGTGGGCTGACGATACAGCCGTCGGTGGCGATGACAGCCTGTCCGCAGCTGGATATTCTGTTTGTGCCCGGTGGTAAAGGTATTAATGCGTTGCTCACCAATGGTGCGGTGCTGGATTTTCTCCGGCAGCAGGCGCTGGGGGCGAAGTATATCACGAGTGTTTGTACAGGTGCGCTGGTGCTGGCTGCGGCCGGACTGTTGCAGGGGTATAAGGCTACTACCCACTGGCGTTCGCTGGAGCTGCTGCGTATGCTCGGTGTGGATGTGGTGGAAGAACGGGTGGTGAGAGACCGTAACCGGATCACCGGGGGCGGTGTAACGGCCGGTATTGACTTTGCGCTGTCGTTGACAGCCATGATCGGAGGTGAGGAGCTGGCGCGTATTGTTCAGTTACAGCTGGAATACAATCCCGCGCCGCCTTTCCGGGCAGGTTCGCCGCATACCGCCGGCACGCCGGTGTTACAGGCTACGCGGGAACTGACCAAACATATGCTCGAAACACGGAGAGGTATTATCCGTGCATTGCTGCAGGCGCACGGAATGCCTGCTGCGCCGCAGACCTGATGTCGCATATTTCCCGGAGGCCTATCATGCGTTGGCGTTCCGGGTCCCATACTTTCAACCGGAAGCAGGCCCGTATATCGCGGATGCGCAGTGAGGTAACCGTTACCTGCTGCAGTTCCGGAAACGCTGCCATCACTTCCGGCAGGCGGTAGAAAGGAATACGGGCATTCAGGTGATGGATATGATGATAGCCGATATTACCGGTAAACCACGCCATTAAAGGATGCATCTGCATGTAGCTGGAGCTCAGCAGCGCAGCTTTATCGTAGCACCAGTTCTCGTTGTCGTTAAAGACGACGCCGGGGAAGTTATGCTGCGCATAGAACAGGTAGGCGCCAATGCCACAGGCGATGGTAAAAGGAATAAGTATAAAAAACAGCCAGCTTTGCCATCCCAGGAAATAAAAGACAGCGATGCTGCCGGCGACATGCAGTATCATGGCCAGCAGGGAGTCCGCATGTTTGCGAGGGCTGCTGGTGAAAGATTGCCAGCACATGCCGATCAGGAACATAAACAGGTAGCCGCCCGCAATGGTGGCAGGATGGCGGGTAAACAGGTAACTTCTTCTTTCTCCGCTGGACATCTGCTCAAACCGCTGCCGGGTAGCGATCGCGTAAGACCCGATACTGGCACTGAAAAGCTTTGAATTGTGTTTATGATGGTAGTCGTGTGACCGCTTCCAGATGCTGGTGGGCGCCAGTATATAGATACCGAACAGCGTCATGATGGCGTTGGCTATCCGGGAATTATGCAGGATAGCATGGTGCTGGTGATCGTGATAAATGACGAACATCCGGACAATGAGCAGTCCGGAAAGCACACTGCCGGCTATCCGGAAGGGAAGTGGCAGCAACAGGGTGCTGGCGAGTGCCAGTATTAACAAACATAAGGTAGTAAGCAGGTACAACCAGCTCTTCGTTCTTTCTTCACATGCATACGGCTTGGTAGCCAGAATTAAGTCTTTGCCTTGCAGCATAATTGTTGTCGGATTTCGTAAAAAATTACAGGTTACTTATTGTTGAACGGCGGGCCGCTGGTGTTTCCATCGTTTATGGGACCAGAGCCAGGTGGCGGGTTGTTCGATGATATCCGCTTCCAGTTGGCGTGTATGCAAGGCCGTTATTTCGCCTTCTTTTTCTGTAGAAGGAGTGGCGGTAAGCATATGGGCAAATACAGTGTAAAAACCTCTTTTGTCCCGCTGTACGCTGACGTATACCACGGGGTAGTTTAATTTCTGCGCAATTTTCTCTGTTCCTTTAAATACCGGCGTATCCTGGTGGAGGAATGTCATCCAGTGTGCGGTCTGCGGTTGTGGCGCCTGGTCTGCAATAAAAGCGGTGGCGCTCACGTGGTCGCGGTTTTTGACCATGTCGCGGAAAGTATCCTGCATGGCAATCAGTTTGGTACCAAAACGGGTACGCATTTTATACATCAGGCCATTAAAATGTTTGTTGACCAGCGGATGATAGATCACATACAGCTGTTGACGGCACAGGATGCTGAAGGTATTGCCCGCCCATTCCCAGTTGCCTTTATGCCCCATGACCAATACTACGCTTTGCTTTTCGGCCGCCAGGCGGTCAAACAGCGCTACGGTCTCATCAGTGAAACGGCAGTGGCGCACCATGGCTTCACGGCTGATGGTCAGTGTTTTAAACGTTTCGAGGAAGAGATCGCACAGATAATGGTAAAAATCTTTGCAAATCCGTTTAAGCTCGGCTTCGTTTTTGTCAGGAAATGAGTTGCGCAGGTTCTGCATCACCACCTTTTTCCGGTAGCCCAGCAGATGATACAGTAAGATAAAAAGCAAATCGCTGACGAAATATAGCATTCGGAAAGGCAGCAATGAGACAAAATAAATTACCGGCAACAACAGGTAGTAGGCAATAACAGTCAAGTCAGCGTAGGTTTTTGATGCTCTAAGAGCATTATGAAAAATGTAAATATATAGGAAAGACAGAACTTTTCACAATATAGCCTTAAAAACAAGGCATTGTTAGGTTTTAGTATCTTTATCAGGGCATCTTTTGTAAACTTTAACATATGATGATGAAGGTTATCCAACAATTGACCAGATGGACATGCCTTGCGGCTGTCATTGGTATGTACAGTTACTGCGCCCGTTCGCCGTACGCAGCCACGAATAAAATTTACCGGCAGAAAGCCAAGGGGTACGCCCGGGTGATACGTGAACAACCCGCGGCATTGCCGGGTGAAAACGGCATCAGGCCCGCATGGTGGGCCGGTACCATCAATTATAATCTGCGTAAACCGAATATGGTCATTATTCATCATACTGCCCAGAATTCATGTGAACAAACACTCAAAACCTTTACCCTGGAGCGGACACAGGTCAGCGCCCACTATGTGGTGTGCCGTGACGGGACCATCCATCATATGCTGAATGATTATCTCCGTGCCTGGCATGGCGGCGCTTCCCGCTGGGGCAATATCACTGACATTAACTCCGGTTCTATCGGTATTGAGCTTGATAACAATGGCGCAGAACCCTTTGCCCCCGCACAGATCAGCAGCCTCATGATCCTGCTGGACACACTGCAACATCGCTACAATATCCCGGCTGCCAACTTCGTGGGCCATGGCGACATCGCCCCCGGCCGCAAGGTAGACCCCAGCGCTTACTTCCCCTGGCAGCAGCTGGCCGCCAAAGGTTTCGGCCTCTGGTACGACGATACCACCCAAACGGTAGTACCGCCCGCCTTCGACAAATGGCAGGCCCTCCGCATTATCGGCTACGACCTGAAAGATACCGCTGCCGCCATGCAGGCCTTTAAAAGACACTTTATGCCGCAGGATACCCTGCTTCCTTCGCCGGACACCGATAACAAGGTGCTGTACGGCGTGATGAAAAAATACCAGTAACCCGGTCTTTGAGGTATGACACCTTAAGGGCCGGCTACCCCTATGCCCGTACTTTATTTATTTTGTAGTGTGCGTTAAATGAAGTATTTTAATAATGAGTTAGATGGAACAATAACCAAAATCTGAGGCCCAATATCACAACAGCATAGCTATTGCCTTTTTTCCTCGTTATCATAATTTCTCTTGCCATGAAACGCACACTCCAGTTCTCTTTACTGCTGCTGCCAGCTGCCCTGATCGTATTGGCCGCCCGTCAACAGCCCGCTTCCGCGAAAATCCATTACCAACCTGTGTCCGACACCACCTGCCTGGTAAAACATGAAAACACCTTCGACTTCCCCGACAGCCTGCGAAAAAAAGTAAACGCACTGATCGAAGACAAAGTAGCCGGCGGCATCGAAGAAAAAGGAATCATCACCTGGGAAAACTCCCCCGATGCGCCTGAATACTACCAGATTATACTGCGTAAAAACAAAGTCTCCATTAAATACAAAGGCATCATCTGCCAGGATAAGCTGATCGCTGAAAATATCGATGCCTGTACCGCAGAGCTGAAGAAGTTGTTGAATAAATAGAGGATGTCAGATTTATGATGTCCCCTCTGGTCTTCGCCCGCCGGCATGTACTGTCGGTATCTGTATCAGTCTCCGCATGCTACTGCGTATTGGCTTGCCCGATAAACATGTCATGTTAGCTGTAAGGTATTATCCCCGGGCTGCAGCCCGGGGATAAGGTATTTCATTGATTATTTGCGTCGTCACTTTTTTGCATTTCGCCCATCGCGCTTCCCCCGTGCCCCGTTCATTACTACGCACTTCCTGCTTTTTCTTGTACACAGGCTCTGGTTCACCGCACACCACTCACCACTCACCGCACACCACTCACCACTCACCACTCACCACTCACCGCTCACCGCACACCACTCACCGCACACCACTCACCACTCACCACTCACCACTCACCACTCACCACTCACCGCACACCGCACACCGCACACCGCACACCGCACACCGCACACCGCACACCGCACACCGCGCCATGTTCACATCTTTTAAATGATCCTCTTCATATTTATATGATTCTAATTTATTTACACTAAACAACTTTTCTTCTGAAGCTGTTATCTCTCTATAATCCTACCCTCTATTTTTATGTTTAGTCTACAGGTTTTGTGGATTAATAAAACTTGATTACTTTTGCGCCAGATATCTACCATCATGGCGCACGCGATCATCATCAAAACGATCGTATGTCCGTGATTACGTCAACCATCATACACCAACACAGAGACCAAAACCAAATCGGTAGTAAACGGAAAAACCATCATTGTCCGCCAACGACCAAAACTATTTCTTAAATCACCAGTTACGAATGAAGTACGTACAAAGGCTGCTCGGCCTGTTGCCCGCGTTATTGTGGCTACAGCAGAGCTTTGCCCAGGAAATCAGGGTCAGCGGGGTAGTCACCTCCCGCAGCGACGCGCAGCGTGTACCCGGCGCTGTTATACGGATAAAAGGCACCGCCCATGGCACCCAGGCCGATGCAGATGGTAAGTATGTGATCAACGCCAATGCGACAGACACCTTACAGGTCTCTTTTATCGGCTTTCAGACGGCCCTGGTGCCTGTGGGTAATAACCGCGTTATCAATATCGCGCTGGAAAGCGCGGACAGCAAATTACAGGAAGTGGTGGTGACCGCGCTGGGCATCTCCAGGGAGAAAAAATCACTGGGATATGCTGTCCAGGAGCTAAAATCAAAAGACATCGCCGAAGCCCGGGAAACGAACCTGGTGAACGCCCTGTCCGGAAAAATAGCCGGTGTACAGGTGACCAGCAGCCAGGGGAGCCTGGGTTCCTCCCGCATCGTTATCCGCGGGGAAACCTCCATCGCAGGCAATAACCAGCCGCTGTTCATTCTCGACGGTATCCCGGTAGACAACAGTCAGCTGGGTGTCGGTACCGGCCGCGATTTCGCCAACGCCATCTCAGACGTGAACCCGGAGGATATCGCCTCCATCAGCGTACTGAAGGGGCCCAATGCGGCTGCACTCTATGGTTCCCGCGCCTCCAACGGTGTAATCCTGATTAAAACAAAAACAGGGAAAGAAGTAAAAGGTGGCCTCGGAGTAACTGTCAACTCCAACGCTACTTTCGACAGGGTACTCATTCTGCCGGACTTCCAGAATGTATACGGCCAGGGCGCCGGCGGACAATTCTCCTATAAAGATGGTAAAGGCGGCGGCCTCAACGACGGTACCGACGAAAGCTGGGGACCCAAAATGGACGGCCGTCTCATCCCACAGTTTTTCTCCAACGGTGAAGCAGTACCTTTTGTGCCGCATCCCAACAACGTAAAAGATTTCTACGAAACCGGCTATACGCTTAATAACGGGCTCGCCGTAGGTGGCAGCTCGGAAAAGATCGATTACCGTTTCTCTTATAATAACACCAAACAGGTGGGTATCCTGCCCAACACCGGCATCAGCCGTAACACCTTCACCGCCAGCAATACCTTTCGCATTGCGCCCAGGCTGACGCTCAGCACTTACGCCAACTACATCCGCAGCAGCGCCGACAACCTGCCCGGCGTGGACGGCAGAAGAGGCAACAGCGTAACATTACAGTTCATCTGGTTCGGCCGGCAGGTAGACGTGTCCAAACTGCGGGACTATAAAAACCCGGATGGTACGGATTATAACTGGAATCATAGCTACTATAGCAATCCCTACTGGATACAATACGAAAACACCGTAGGGCAGCTGCGTAACCGCTTCTTCGGAAACGCCCGCCTGTCATACCAAATCCTCGATTGGCTGACGGCTAACCTTCGTATCGGCACCGATTACTACCAGGACAGAAGGAAATACAAAATCGCCTATTACACCAATGGCACACCGTTCGGTTCCTATACGGAAGATGCCTATGCTGTCAGTGAAACCAACGGGGAGTTTACGCTCAACGCTAAAAAACAGTTGAGCCGCGACTTTAACCTGGATGTACTCGTTGGCGGTAACATCCGCAACAACCGGTTTGAACAAAACTATCAACAGGCGCCGAAGCTGGCCGTGAAAGATGTTTATACGCTCAATAACTCCCGCGATCCGCTGCTCTCTACCAGCTACTTCTCCAGGCAACGGGTGTACAGCTCCTTCGGTTCCGCACAACTCGCGTTCCGCAACTACGCCTTCCTGAACATAACAGCGCGCAACGACTGGTCGTCCACGTTGCCGGTAGAAAATAACTCCTATTTCTATCCTTCGGTAAACGGCAGCCTCGTGCTCTCTGACGCACTGAACATCAGGAGCAAAGCACTCACGCTCCTTAAAATCCGCGGTGGATGGGCGCAGGTGGGTAAAGACACAGACCCTTATCAGCTGATCAATACCTACCCGTTCAACCAGCCGTTCGGCCCCAACCCCCTGCTTACCGTATCTGATAAGTTTCTGGCGAAAGACCTGAAGCCGGAAATTACCAGTTCTACGGAAGTCGGCCTGGAGGCGGGTTTTATCGATAACCGCATCCGTTTCGATTTTACGTGGTACCAATCCAACAGCCGTAACCAGATCCTGCTGGCGGATGTAAGCCCCACTACCGGCTATCTGAAAAAGCTGATGAACGCGGGTGAAATCAGCAACAAAGGCATAGAAGTGATGCTCGGAGGAACGCCGGTGTCTACACGCTCCGGTTTCCGTTGGGACGTTAACGTCAACTACGCCCGTAACGTGAGCAAGGTGATAGAACTGGATAAAGAAGGTTTCCTCAACAACTACGTACTGGGCAGTACTGGCAATATGCAGGTGCTGGCCAGCAAAGGGCAGCGTTATGGTGCGCTGTATGGTGCCGCCTATCAGCGCGATGCACAGAACAGGATCATCGTAAACGCTGATGGTACGCCGGCGATCGATCCCAACAAAAAAATATTGGGGTATTATACCCCCAAATGGACCGGCGGTATTTACAACACCTTCACCTTTAAAGGGATCAGCCTGGGCTTCCTGATCGATACCAAACAAGGCGGTTCTATTTATTCCGGCACCAATTACACCGGTAACTATACCGGTGTGCTGGCAACCACGTTGCCCGGCCGTGATGAAGAACATGGCGGTTTGCCTTACTACCGCAACGGCCAGCAGAACATACAGCTGCCTTCTCATACCGCCACAGCGCCCAATGGCGCCGAAGTGCATCATGATGGTATCATCTTCGACGGCTATACGGCAGACGGTAAAAAGAACGATGTCATCCTCGGCGCGGAAGACTACTATAAAGCCGTATACAACAGCAGTCTGAATGAAAGTGCTATCTATGATGCGTCTTTCATCAAACTGCGCGAAATCAAACTGGGTTACACACTGCCGAAAACACTGACAGACCGCTGGAAACTGCAGTCCGTGAACATTGCGCTGGTGGCCAGAAACCTGGGTTACCTGCAGAAACATGTACCCAACATAGACCCGGAGACCGCTTTTAATACCGGTAACGGCCAGGGACTGGAGACACTGCAGATACCCACCACCCGCAGCATCGGCATTAACCTGAATGTTTCATTTTAATTACGCACCGGATATGAAAAAATTGTTGATACCAACTTACCTGTTGTTCGCTATCGTGCTGCTGGCTTCCTGCCGTAAAGAGCTGGAGCGGATCAACAAGAACCCGAACGAACCGACAACCGTGCAGCCGGATTATCTGCTGAGCAACGGCATCAAAGCCAATGTGGATACTTACTGGGGACCTGACGCCGCCATGGATGGGACCTTATTGTATGTTCAGTACTGGTCCAAAATACAATACACCGATGCCGATCGCTACATCGCGGGCGCTACCGGCACTCAGACAGTATGGAGCAATTTCTATGCACAGGGTATTGAAGACTTTACCGCATTGGCGCAGTTAGGTGACAGCCTGCATAATCCCAACTATAAAGCAATCGCCGTAATCATGCGCTCCTGGATTTTCCAGCAGCTGACGGACCTCTACGGCGATATTCCTTATAAACAGGCCGGCCAGATAAGCCAATACCTGACACCGGTGTACGACAGCCAGAAAGACGTATATACCGGCCTGCTGGCAGAATTGAAACAGGCTGCAACCAGTCTGACGGCAGGCAGTAACGGCATCGGCGGCGATATCCTCCTCGGCGGCAATATCCTCCGTTGGAAACAGTTTGCCAACGGCCTGCGCCTGCGCATTGCATTGCGCATCGCCGACCGTGAGTTCGCCACCGCCAAAGCGGTATTTGACGATGTGGCCGCCGGCGGAGCTGCCGCTTTGCTGCCGAAAGACACCGTGGTAAAACTTAATTACCTCGCTTCGCCCAACCAGAACCCGGTAGGGCGTAACAGGGAAACCCGCAACGACTACCGCATCAGCAAATCCATCGTGGATAAACTGAAAGCGCTGAACGACCCACGGTTACCCATATACGCTACCATGCCGAAAGATACCAATGTGATCATCGGTGTGACCAATGGGCTTCCCAGTGATTCCGCCGCCAGGTTGGGCTTCACTAAAACTTCCGACGCCGGTACGGTGTTTACCGCTACCACGGCGCCGGCGATACTGTTCAGCTATGCCGAGCAGCAGTTCATCCTGGCAGAGGCAGCGCAACGTAACCTGATCGCCGGTAGCGCTCCCGCATTGTATAACCAGGCGGTGACAGCCTCCTTTGTACAATATGGTATTCCTGAGGCTTCAGCTGTTACATACCTGACCCGGTCGGGTGTGGCATACGATGCAACGAACTTTAAGAAAAGTATCGGGGAGCAGAAGTGGCTGGCGCTCTTCGGACAAGGCATCGAAGCTTTCACCGAATGGAGAAGGCTGGACTATCCGCAGCTGAAAGCAGCCTACGCCGGTGCGCTGGGTGGCAATATACCCATGCGGTTTAAATACCCCTCCAGCGAACAATCGCTTAACGGTACTAATTACAAAGCAGCCGTAGCCCGCCAGGGCGCTGATCTGCTGACCACCAAACTCTGGTTTGATAAGTTCTAGTCATAGTTGTTGATAAATTGAAAGCCGGCGTGAGCGATCATGCCGGTTTTTTATTTTTATAAAGTTCTCAAGGATACATATAAAAAATCTACATATAATAAATAAAATTTTTAATTTAGCAGCGACCAACAGACCGGGAATGTTATGTATAGAGCCTATTTATCCTTAATTATATTATGCGCTGCCGCTTGCCATAATAATACTGCCGACGATGAATCCATTGCCGTACCGGCCGCCTCTGAAATAGCCATTACCTCGCTGGAGATAGTGGACGAGGGCGACTCCATCATGAAAACCCATGAAGACATTGACTGGAAAGAGATAGAAGTCTTTCTGTTTTCGAAGGCGCTGATCGATAATAAAGTACCGCTACAGACAACGCTGCCACGGTTCACCGCTGCCATGGGAGAAGCGGACAGCCTGGCGGAACCCAATTGGGAATATCTCTGCGGTACCCAGTTTGAAGATAACTTTCAATATTTCTATAAAAACGGTTCCCGCTTTGAACTGTTAAAAGACAGCCTCCTCTGCAGCGAATACAGGTTTACACCCGGACATACAGTCGTGTACGGAGGCATGACCTTCAGCGGCAATACGACGTGGGCAGAGGTGAAAAAACGCTTCCCGAGGGCGGCACAGCAGGCCGAGAATGGCGGCTATACGGACATGATCACCCTGCGTGATGCAGATGAAGAGGACAGTGACAGCAGTGTGCGCTTACATTTCGAAAACGGGAAACTGGTGCGCATCGTCTATTTTGTTCCCTGCTAAGCCAGCAGATACACGCACAGGCTCCGGGCGCCCTGTGCGCCATGTACCAATACCGCCCCGATGTCTGCTGTGGCGGAAGGGCCCATCATAAAGCAACCATAGGCAGTATCTTCCAGGTGTATCCGCAGGTAAGCATCGTACATGTTTCCAACAATAGCTTGCGGGGATAACAGGATGACAAGATGTTGAGGCAGGATGCCCGGTGCATTGACGGTCAGGTCTTCTTCCGTGAGCCATACCATTCCATTTTCTGCTACGCCCAGGCGGGCGCGGATCACAACCACGTCCACATCGGCCAGCTCATGCGGATTTTTAATCGCGTGCATATCCCGGTTGCCGGATATTTCCGGTGCCGCGGAACAGATGACTTTTGCTTCGGCGTGTTGTGACGCGAGTAACTTCTTTGCCGCGACGGCATCTGCCGGGCGGAAGACTTCTCCACCGGCATCTTTTACGCGGCTTTCAAAGGCGGCGAGTAGATCGGCCCTGGAGCAAGGGAAATTCGGGGTTTCCAGATAGGGCAGCTGTCGCTCAATGACGGACAGTGCCTGGCTACGACTGTTGTTCTCCATGTTCATTGTTTTTGTCGGCGACCCTGCCGAAATAACGCGGAATAAATAGCCCGCTTTTGCACAGGACTATTGGCAGGTATACTTATGCATAACAGTAAAATACCGGTATTGGTTGACCGGAAATTCAGGATACCGGTGTTTTCCCGCCATCAACGGCGATACTGGTGCCGGTAACATAAGAAGCAGCGGGGGAGGCGAGGAAAGCAGCCATGGCCGCTATTTCATGCGCTTCGCCGAAGCGTTTCATGGGAATTTCGTTCCGCCATTCTTCTGCTACCGTGTCCGGTGAAACATTTCTTGCGGCTGCGGCAGCGTTGAATAATTTTTCCAGCCGGTCGGTAAGCGTGGAACCAGGAAGTACGTTGTTGACCGTTATACCGTGCTGCGCCAGTTCGTTGGCCAGCGTTTTTGCCCATGCGGCCACAGCCCAGCGGGTGGTATTGGATACGCCGAGATTCTTCAGCGGCGCTTTTACAGAGGTGGAAACAATATTGATAATACGACCGTAACCGGCGGAGATCATGCCGGGTACCAGTGCCTGCGCCAGTATCTGGTTACAGAGCACATGCTGGGAGAAGGCATCTGCGAAAGCGCTGGTGGGGGCCTCCAGAATAGGGCCCGCTGCAGGGCCGCCGGTATTGTTGACCAGTATATGCACCGGGCCTTCGAGGGCCAGGTCGGCGGCGAGGTCAGTCACTTCCCCCGGATCGGAAAAATCGGATACGATATAACGGTGGGCTTGGCCCGTATCGGCCGCCAGTTGTGCAACAGCGGCTTTCAGTCGCGCTTCATTGCGGGCGGTGAGGATGCAGGTAGCGCCCAGGGCTGCCAGCTCAATGGCAGTGGCCAGGCCGATGCCCTGTGAACTGCCGCATACCAGGGCAGTCTTGCCTTGTAAGGAAATATTCATGGAGTGATTTTTTATTTAGATATTCTGAAATTTAAGTAGCTCTCCTAAATATCAAAATATCAAAATATCAAAATATCTAAATAAAAAATGACTAAATAGTTTATACGCGGACGTAGATCTTTCGTTTATCAAGGATATAACCCACGATCCAGCAGACCAGCATAAACGCCAGCGAAAACAGCAGGGAGCCGAATTTGCCGGGAGACAGGGGCTGAAAGAACTGGTCATTGATCCAGCGATACAGGGAGGAGCCGCCCACCTGGAAGAAATGGAACAGGATAGCGAGCACTTCGGACAACAGGTAGAGGAACAGCGGATTTTTACCGAAAACGGTGAAGAAGCCGGTGCCTTTGGTGAAGCCTGCCATGTCAATCAGTTGTATCAGGAAAGATAATAAGATCAGGTCGATGCCTACCGTGAGTAATACATAGGAGCTGGTCCAGAGTTTTTTGTTGATCGGAAAAACGGTGTTCCAGGCATAAGCCAGTACGATCAGCAGTACGCCGGCGGCGGCCATCCGCAGCAGCCCTTGTTGTGTACGTCCTTTCTGCTGTACGAAGAGGCCGGTGTAATAGCCCGCCACAACGTTGACTACCGCCGGGAAGGTGCTCAGTAGGCCTTCCGGATCGAAAGCGAATCCTTCCCCGTGGTAGAGATGTTTTTCGCCCATCACCAGCTTATCCAGTGTCAGTCCTGCATTGCCGTGGATGCCATATTGGTCGCCTGGTGTGCCGCAGTACCAGAGGATAGCCCAGTAACCGAAAAGAAACAGGGCGCTGACGGCCCATACTCCTTTTTTCGGGAGGTAATGTATCAGCAGCGAAGCCATGCCGTAGCAGAGCGCGATACGCTGTAATACCCCCAGGATACGGGTCTCGCTGAATGGTTTGAAGATCAGGCCGGCATCGGTGTGCTCCACGAAGGGAAACCAATACATGAGGTATCCCAGCAGGAAAATAAGGAAGGTGCGCTTGAAGATTTTGCCTAATACAGCGGCGTTACCCAGCTGTTCATATTTTCTCATGCTGAAGCTCATGGCGTTACCGACGGCAAAAAGAAAGGAAGGAAATACCAGGTCGGTGGGTGTCCATCCATGCCAGGGGGCATGGTCCAGCGGCCAGTAAGTACCTCCTGTGCCGCCGGTATTGACAATGATCATGAAACAAACAGTCATGCCGCGGAACACGTCCAGCGGTAAAAAGCGTTGGGAGCTTTGAGTCATTTTTCCCCGGGTTATTTGGTTGACAAGATGGTAAGGAATGCGTTTGAGTGTCTACAATATAGACATCTCTTTTTCAAAAACCAAATACTCCGGGAAAATGAACAGCTGGAAAGTTTTATTTAGAGAACCCTTTACCTAATACTTCATGGACTTCATGGATCACTACAAAGGCTTCAGGATCAGCTTCCTGCACCAGTTCTTTGAGGCGCATCAGCTCCTGTTTTCCGATCACCACATACAATACTTCTTTTTTGTCGCCGGTGTAGGCGCCATGACCATGTAGTACGGTGGCGCCGCGTTGCATCTCCCCGGTGATCTTTTGTGCAATATGGGGAGTGTGCTGGGAAATAATGGTGATCGCTCTTTTGGTATTGAGACCGTCTACGATATAATCTACTGTCCGCGCGCCAATGTATACGGCAATAAAAGTATACAGGGTCTTTTCGAGGCCAATGATAAAGGCCGATGCCGCAATCACCACGATATCAAATATCAGCATGGCATTACCGAGTGACCAGCCAAAGTATTTCTGGCACATCCGGGCCACAATGGCCGATCCGCCGGTGGTACCGCCGGAGAGGAATACCAGCCCGATGCCGATGCCTACCAGCAGCCCGGCAAAGATAGCCGCCAGTAAAGTGTTGGAGGTCACCGGCGTGAGGGTGTTTTCCGTCAGGTACAGGAACAGGGAACAAAAAATGATGCCGAGGATGGTATATAACATCACCCGCCGGTCCAACAGCCGGTACCCCGCAATAATCAGGAATACGTTAATGATCAGGTTGGTGATGCCGGGCGACCAGCCAAGGTAATAATAGGTAACGATGGTAATACCGATAACCCCGCCTTCAGAAAGTTTATTGGGGATAGCCAGGTAGTTGATACCTACAGCAAATATCAGTGCGCCAATGATCAGCAGCAGGATATTCTTCACATGTGATTTCATAAGGCAAAAATAGATTATTTCTGCACGCAGAGACGCAAAGCTCTGGTATATAATATAAGAAGGCAAAGGAGCGGAGACCACCTGCCAAGTCACGTTATAAACAACAATTCCGGTAAAACATGTTCTTCGCTCCTTTGCGCTCTTAATCAAACAAAAAAAACTTTGTGTCTTGGCGAGAAAAAATTTGGAATTATTAAAACTCGATGTATATTTGTCTACCAATTCAGTAGACTAATAGTTTGCGACCACAATAAAGGGGAGAACAAGGCAATACTCCCGGCATCCTTTGAGCCACCAGCAAAGAGCAGCCGCCATTAATTGATCAAGTGTAAAACAATACACCATGAATCGGCATACTCAGGACTGTGGACTACGTTCCCAAACGTTGCATATATCAAAGGGTGATCATACCTGTTTCCATCACATGATCGTGCTGCAAGAATGTTGTAGCTGTTGACCAATCATCTTGCGTTCTGTAAGCTGTAAATAGAATGCCTGGTCAGGCTTGCGGGGACGGTATGCTGCAAATTTATTGGTGGTAAATTTTTCAGTATCATACCTACCCGCGCCTTCCCGGCATATTACCTCCAAAATCGCTTGCTATGAAAACTTTCGGACACTTCCTGCTGGCGGCTGCGTGGATATTTTCCTTACCGGCCAGCGCCCGGCAGACTTCAGATACTATAACAGTAACGGGCACACGTTTTACATTCCCGCTTGTACAGGAATGGTACATTCAGACAGCCGGCCAGGGCCACCTGCACCGCTACGGCTTCCTGGCTACGCATCCCGCCGTGGCGACCGTCAGCAGATAACAACGGAAGCTATATACTCCGGTAAAGGGGCGTTGTCCTATACAATACTGGTGGGTGTTGTAGGACGACCGCCTCACCTGCCGGAGGACATAACACTACTTTATTTGTCCTGTGAGAACGCCTGTTGATCATCAGAAGAAAAACTAATAAGAAAAGGCGTATACTAACGTAAACTAATATACGAATTTCGGAAAGCCTAATTTATCGGAAAGGAACCATCTGTTTTCAGATAAGGCTCCCAGTGCCAGCAAGTCCCGGTCGCGCACCGGGGCTTCTATTTTTACAGCATCCCCTGGCTTTGAAGGTCCCGCTTATTTTAATCGTTTTTTCAGAAAGGAGATGAAGATACTTCCGGGACAGTTCAGGCAACTGGGGAAATTTCCTGCCCGTTAGTGAATGTATAACGGTATCGGTTATACGGAATATTTTTTGCTCCGCGATATCACGTTTTCATTATGCAGCTGTTCTCTGTCGCCCTTGGGGACGAAAAAAATATTTCCCTTTTTCTTATGGAAAATATTTTGCCGCAACATCTAATTCATAAACACATTTACTATGGAATCAGCTAAAATCCCGGGGAATGATTTCCTCGACATCCTCTTCGAAGGAAGAAACAAAGACTACGGGGCTTATGCATTACGTAACCGGTACGACCGGCGTGTGCGCAATGCCGTTATGGGCACCGCTTCTATTGTATTGGTAGTGATGGGTGGATATGTGTTGAACAATACATTAATGGCGCATGATGTAGTGAGCCGGCCTGTAGTACTTGAAACACCCAGGATGATTGATCCGCTGGATGAACCGTTGCCGGACCCGGTATTGCCACCGCCACCGCCGGTACAGACCTCTCCGCCGCCTGCTGCGCCTACGGTGGATTTTGCCAGCCTGGTCGTAGCGCCGGACAGGGAGGTGAGACCCGAAGAAGAGCCTCCGCGCATCAATGACATCGGCAACAAAGCCATCGGTTTTGAAAACAAGGAAGGAGATCCAAATGGCCGTCCTGAAGGATTGGACGATCTTACAGGACCCACCACCGGTGTAGTTGATATCCCGGTTGCCCCGGAACGTGAAGAAAGATTCACTTTTGTGGAGTTTATGCCGGAATTCCCCGGAGGCGAACCTGCACTGATGAAATACCTGAGCAAAAATATACGTTATCCGCACATGGCACAGGAGAATGGCGTGCAGGGAAGTGTCTTCATCCAGTTCGTGGTAAACAGGGATGGCAGTATTTCAGAAGTTAAGGCAGTAGGAGCCAGCAAAGGGGCAGGACTCGAAGAAGAAGCTATCCGTGTGGTGAGTAAAATGCCCAACTGGAAGCCTGGTAAACAAAATGGAAAGGCCGTAACGGTGATCTTTAACCTGCCCATCAGATTTCAGCTTGACAACCAATAGCTCCGGCCTGCCATCCATTTAACCTGAAGCACCGCTACATTTCCCTTCACCCAATTCCATCACATTTTTTAAATCTGACCTTAAAAAAAATTGCAATCCACTGATTGTACCGGTACCGCCATGTCTGTACACATCAGTTACCTTCCGCTGTTCTCATACCTATGCGTGTCCCGGCCTGCGTTTTGTGGCCGGGATTTTTGCTTTTCTTATTAGAAATTATTCAAACATTTTTGATTTATGTAAAATAATAATCAAAAAATAAAGAAATTCATATGTAAACAACTAAACAAAATAATTATTAATTTAACGGCCGCTTAGTTCTCTTCTTCAGCACTATAAACGGATTTTTAGTATGGAAGCGCCGGTAAATAACTCGTTGCAGCAGTTCAAGAACCTTGTTGGCACAAAGTTCCAGCTGTATAACAGTCTCTTCACCTCTTTACCCTTTCACCGGGTGGAGAAGACGGGCATCTTTCTTTCCCTTTTCCTCCTCCACTGCGAGGAAGGATATGCCCGCGGGAATAGTCCCCAGACCATTATGGACTCCTTTTTTGAACAGTATACGACCTATAAGGATGAGCAGCAGCGGACAGACCTGTTGTTTCGCTTTGTGCAGTATGCAGAAAGACAAGTGGTACTGTTTGACGCCCTGGAAGACGCCGCATTCCGCCATATCCGCGATCTGGAAGGCGCCGGCACGCTGCGCCACCTGCAATCGGAGGTCATTCAGGAGCAGGCACAGGCCAAATTGAAGGAAAAACTGGAGCATTTCTCCGTTCGCCTGGTACTCACCGCCCACCCCACCCAGTTTTATCCCGGCGAAGTGCTCGGTATTATTAATGATCTGGCCCGTGCGCTGGTGGACGAGAATACCTCCGAGGTGAACATGTACCTTCAGCAGCTGGGGAAAACACCTTTCTTTAAAAAAGAAAAACCATCACCCTATGATGAAGCCATCAGCCTGGTATGGTTCCTTGAAAATATATTCTACCGCGCCGGCGGCCGTATCCTTTCATTCCTGAAAGCACAGTTCCCCGACGCGGTCAGCAGTAAAAACCCGGTGATCCGCATGGGCTTCTGGCCCGGTGGCGACCGCGACGGCAACCCCTTCGTGAATGCGGCCATCACCGTGGAAGTGGCTGCCGCCCTCCGTGCATCCATTATGCGTTGTTATTTCAGGGAAGTACGTAACCTGAAACGCCGCCTTACCTTCAAAGGTGTGGAAAACGTAGTGGCTGCGCTGGAAACCAAACTGTCCCGCAACCTCTTTACCGCCGGCCATAAAGCCGATATCAGCCGTCAGGAAATACTCGACACGCTGGCGGATATACGAAAAACCATTGTGGAGCAGCACAACGGTCTGTTTGTGCACCTTGTGGATAACCTGAGCAGTAAAGTGGAGATCTTCGGGTTGTACTTTACCTCGCTGGACGTGCGTCAGGACAGTTCGGTGCATGTGGCCCTGCTGGACGCGGTGGCTGCCAAAACAGACGCGCTTCCGAAAGATTACGCATCCCTCGATGATGCCGCCAAAATCAAAGCCCTGCTCAACATCAGCAAGGCGATAGACCCGGCACTGCTGGAAAATCCGCTGCATCAGGACAGCCTCCGAACGGTGGCGGCCATCAAACAGATACAGGAAGCCAACGGTGAAGAAGGCTGTCACCGCTATATTATCAGTCACTCCACCAGCGAGCTCAATGTGATGGAAGTATATGGCATGTTCCTGCTCAGCGGCTGGCAGCGGGAGTCCATGACCATCGATATCGTGCCGCTGTTTGAAACGATCGACGACCTGCGTCATGCCGGACAGGTGATGAAAGCACTGTACGAAAATGCGGAGTACCGCGGGCACCTGCGCCGTCGTGACAGTAAACAGACCATCATGCTGGGTTTCTCCGACGGTACCAAAGACGGCGGCTACCTGATGGCCAACTGGAGCATCTACAAGGCCAAGGAAGAGCTGACCCGCATCTCTAAAGAATATGACGTGGACGTGGTGTTCTTCGACGGCAGAGGTGGCCCCCCGGCGCGTGGCGGTGGAAAAACACACCAGTTCTACGCTTCCATGGGCCGCAATATTGCCAACCAGGAGATACAGCAGACGATACAGGGGCAGACCATCAGCTCCAACTTCGGCACGGTGGACGCCGCCCAGTTCAATATGGAGCAGCTGGTACACGCCGGCATCACCAATGAACTGTTCTCTTCCCGCGAGGTAACCCTCACCAGGGCGGAGGAAGACCTGCTGCAGTCGCTCGCCGACGCCGGTTACGCTTCTTATAATAAACTGAAGAACCACCCTTATTTCCTGGAATACCTGGACCATGCCAGTCCACTGCGCTACTACGCCGAAGCCAATATCGGCAGCCGTCCGAGTAAACGTAACGCCAACGCGAAACTCAACCTCAACGACCTGCGGGCCGTGCCTTATGTAGGCGCCTGGAGCCAGTTGAAACAGAACGTGCCCGGTTACTATGGCGTAGGCAGCGCCCTCAAATACCTCGACGAGCAAGGCAAATGGCCGGAGCTGAAACACCTGTACCAGCACTCCCTGTTCTTCCGCACCCTGCTGGACAACTGCGAGATGGCGATGAAAAAGAGCTATTTCCCGCTGACGGCCTACCTGGCCAAACATCCGCAATACGGAGCCGTATGGCAGATGATTTATGATGAGTTTGAGCTGACCAGGAAGTTCCTGCTCCGCCTCACCGGTGAGTCGGAACTGATGGAAGCCAGCCCGATTGACCAGTTGTCTATCCAGATGCGGGAAAGGATCGTGCTGCCGCTGCTCACCACCCAACAATATGCGCTGACCCGCCTGCGGGAACTGGACGCCGATCCCAACAACGGCCACGGCCGGGAAACGTATGAAAAACTGATCATGCGTTGCTCTTTCGGCATCATCAATGCCGGCCGTAATTCCGCTTAGGAATTACGAATTACGGATTACGAATTACGAATTGAGGGTTTTTTTGTGGGTGGTTTACTTATTAAGCTTTCCATAAGAAGGCCCTCAATTCGTAATTCGTAATCCGTAATTCGTAATTGTTCCCTACTTTTACATCTCCTATTAGTATAACTACACTTCAATCAATATGGCAAACAGCTTATATGACTTTGGAATGATTGGCCTGGGGGTAATGGGCCGGAACCTGTTACTCAACATGGCGGATCATGGCTTTTCCGTGATCGGCTTTGATAAGGACGCTGCAAAAAATGCCGCGCTGGAATCTGCCGCTACGCCCGGAACGACAGTGAAAGGAGTTGCAGAGCTGGCTACAATGGTACAACTGCTGGAACGTCCGCGGAAGCTGATGATGCTGGTACCTGCGGGTCAGCCGGTAGATGATGTGATTGCATCCCTCATCCCGCTGCTGGAGCAGGGCGATGTGGTGATTGACGGAGGTAACTCCCATTATACAGACACTTTACGCCGGGTGCAGTACCTCCGCGAAAAAGGCATCCACTTTATGGGGATGGGCGTTTCCGGTGGAGAGCAGGGCGCCCGTACGGGCCCCAGCATTATGCCGGGCGGCGACCTCGACGCGTACGCCAAAGTGAGACCAATGCTGGAAGCTATCGCGGCCAAAGTAAAGGATACTCCCTGCGTGGCCTACCTCGGCAAAGAAGGCGCCGGCCATTATGTGAAGATGGTGCACAACGGCATCGAATATGCCATTATGCAACTGATCAGTGAAAGCTACGCCCTGTTGCAGAAAGGCGCAGGCCTTAATAACGACGAGCTGCATGAAGTATTTGACAGCTGGAACAACGGCGCATTGCAGTCATTCCTCGTGGAAATCACTGCAGATATCTTCAAACAGAACGACGATAAAACAACTGCCCGCCTGCTGGACGTGATCTCCGATAAAGCCGGCTCCAAAGGCACCGGTAAATGGACTTCTCAGGACGCGATGGAACTGCCGGTAGCAGTCCCCGTTATCGATACGGCGGTAGCCATGCGTACCCTCTCCGGTTATAAAGACCAGCGTGTGGAAGCTGAAAAGCTGTATCCCGCACCGGACCAGACCATCCACGTAAGCCGGGAAATGTGGATCAAACAGGTGCATGATGCCCTGTATTTCGCCACTATCCTGAGCTATGCACAGGGACTGGCCATGCTCCATGAAGCATCCCGCGACCTGCAGATGGAAATACCGCTGCCGGAAGTGGTGAAAGTATGGAGAGGCGGCTGCATTATCCGCTCTTCCCTCCTCGAAGTGTTTACACAGGCTTACCAGCAAGACGCCACCCTGGCTAATATCCTGCTGGATAAAGGCGTTGCTTACCTCGTACAGTCCGTGGAAGCCAACACCCGCAGCGTGGTGGCCCAGGCCGCCCAGGCAGGCATACAGGCCGCCGGCTTCATGTCCGCACTGTCTTACTTCGACGCTTTCCGCACTGGCAGAATGGCCACCAACCTGATTCAGGCCCAACGGGACTATTTCGGTGCACATACGTACCAGCGGACAGACATGCCGGGTACCTTCCATACCGAATGGCAGCGTAACAACTAATAAAGTTCATTTTTAATTTGATATATGCAAAGCCATAAACGCCCCCCTGCTTCCATCGTCTTTATTTTCGGCGGCAGCGGCGATTTAAACTACCGAAAACTAACACCTGCGTTATACAATCTTTTCCTGGACGACTGGATGCCCGAGCAATTCGCTATTGCCGGATTAGGCCGCAGCCCGTACTCCGATGAAGATTACCGTACCCACCTGTTGGACGGTATCACCAAATTCTCCCGCAGGAAAGGTGAACAGAACGGTCACTGGAAAGACTTCAGTCAACATGTGTCCTACCTCCAGATGGACGCGGAAGATGCCGCTGCCTATTCCAAACTGACCGACTTTGTGAAGCAGAAAGAAGAGGAGTGGGGCATACATCCCAACGTGATTTTTTATCTGGCGGTAGCACCGCAACTGGTGCCCAATATTGCCACCCGCCTCGGTAATCTCAACCTCTGCAGCGATAAGCACTGCACCCGCATCGTAGTGGAAAAACCATTCGGCCACGACCTGCAAAGCGCTCATGAACTGAACGAGCTGCTGGCGGCTAAATTCACCGAAGAACAGATTTTCCGCATAGACCACTACCTTGGCAAGGAAACCATCCAGAACATCCTGGCCTTCCGCTTTGCCAACGCGCTCTTTGAGCCGGTATGGAACCGTAACTTCATCGAAAATATCCAGATCACGGCAGCTGAAAGCGTAGGCCTCGAAGGCCGCGGCGGCTACTACGAAAGAGCCGGCGCCCTGCGTGACATGGTGCAGAACCATATCCTGCAGGTCCTCTGCATGATCGGTATGGAACCTCCCGTGTCTTTTGATGCCAACGAAATCCGTAACAAAAAAGTGGATGTGCTCAACGCCATCCGCCGCATCACGCCGGACAAAGTACATGAATACGCCGTTCGCGGTCAATACTCCTCCGGCTGGAAAAAAGGCGAAAAAGTAGTCGGCTACCGCGAGGAAAAAGGGGTAGACCCCAAATCCAACGTGGAAACCTACGCTGCGGTGAAATTCTATATCGATAACTGGCGCTGGCAGGGCGTGCCCATTTATGTGCGCACCGGCAAATACCTGAACCAGAAAGCGACCAACATCATCCTGCAATTCAAGGAAGCGCCACATTACGCGTTTCCGCAGGAAGCCGCCCAGACATGGCGCCCCAACAGGCTCACCATCAGCATTCAGCCGGAAATGGATATCCGTATCCGCTTCCAGGCCAAACGCGCAGGCCAAACGATGACACTGGACCCCGTAGACATGACCTTCAATTATGAAGATGCCAACGGAGAACATGCACCGGAAGCCTACGAAACCCTGCTGCTCGACGTAATGGAAGGGGATGCCACCCTCTTCATGCGCGGCGATCAGGTGGATGCTGCCTGGAAAGTGATCATGCCCATCCTGGAAACATGGGAAAACCGCACTCCGCAAGACTTTCCGAACTACTCCCCGGATTCCTGGGGGCCGGATGACGCAGATGCGCTTATCGCCAGAGACGGACATACATGGATTAACTTACCTTCTAAATAGGTCCTGAGTTTATGGAATTACACATCGCCAAAGATCCCGCCCAGCTAAGTGAAAACGTGGCTGCCTGGATCAGCAACTATATACAGGAAGTATTGCAGGACCAGGAGAAGTTCACCTTCGTGCTGTCCGGCGGCAGTACTCCCAAACAGTTATACTCGCTGCTGGCAAAACCTCCCTATGCCGAAATTATTCCGTGGGAAAAAATTCACTTTTTCTGGGGCGACGAACGCGCCGTCCCCTTTGAAGATGAACGTAACAACGCCCGCATGGCCTTCGACGTGCTGCTGGACAAAGTGCCGGTTATCCCGGAAAATATCCACGTCATGCGCACCGACATCGGCCCCGAGCAATCAGCTGCGGAATATGAACAGATACTGCGTAAATATTTCAAGGATGAAGAGATGACGTTTGACCTCGTGTTACTGGGTATGGGTGACGACGGACACACTTTGTCCCTCTTCCCCGGTTTGCCGGTGGTTCATGAAGAAGAGGCCTGGGTAAAAGCGTTCTTCCTGCCAGCGCAGGACATGTACCGTATCACCCTCACCGCTCCGGTGGTGAACGATGCCGCCTGTGTCCTTTTCCTGACAACAGGCGCTAATAAAGCCCTTACCCTGAAAAGCGTAATAGAAGGTACTTTCGACGCCGATAAATTTCCGTCCCAGCTGATCCGTCCGCAAGAGGGCGAGCTGCACTGGTTTGTGGACGAGGCCGCCGCCTCCGCCATGGAACTGTAACGATGATGGCCATGACTACTACTGATTCGCCCGATACGTCGGTAGTTGGAAGAATAATTTTGAGTTGGAGAGCGTTATATATGGCACCAAACAAATTATTTTATATTCCATAATTAAGCGTTACTTTATGTAACTATAAACAAACGCATCAGGCGAATCAGGAGTAATCATGTTATCACAGTTTTTTGATGCACATCTGCATATTATTGACCCCCGGTATCCCTTGAACCCCAACAACGGATACATTCCCCCTACCTTTACCGTAGCTGATTACCGCGAAAGAGTGGCAGCGCTTCACCTGAATGTAACCGGTGGCGCAGTAGTGTCCGGCTCTTTCCAGGGTTTTGATCAGCAGTATCTGTTAGCTGCCCTGGACGCACTGGGACCCGGTTTCGTGGGTGTGACGCAGATCCCTGCCAATACGACCGACGAGGAGATTGTTGCCCTTCATCACGCGGGTGTGCGCGCAGTACGCTTCAACATACAGCGGGGCGGCTCAGAAAGCATCAGGTATCTGGAGCTGTTGGGCAAACGAGTATATGATCTTGTTAAATGGCATGTGGAGCTGTATGTCGATTCCCGGCAACTGCCAGGCATTTCCACTACCCTGCGTAAGCTGCCCAGGATCGTGATCGATCATCTGGGATTGTCGAAAGCTGGCTTTAAGCACCTGCTGCCGCTGGTGGAAAAGGGCGCGATCGTTAAGGCGACCGGTTTTAGCCGTTGCGATTTTGATGTGGTGACCGCCATGCGGCAAATCACCGCCATCAATCCGGCTGCATTGGTATTTGGTACAGACCTGCCGTCAACAAGGGCTCCAAAGCCTTTTGCACTGGCCGATCTGGAACTGATCACCAAAAACTTCCCGCTCCCGCTGGCCGAAAAAATTTGTAGCGATAACGCCCGCGCCCTGTATCATGAGTGAATATCCTGAAGCGGCATTTTAATACAAGTTATATCCCGAAGTTCCAGCTGTCTGTTTTCACGGTATCCAGTATTTCCTTCAGGTGACCCGGCATTTGCCCGTTGAGCAGGAAGCCCTGCGGCGTACTGGGGTAGATATCTTCAAAAGTGCGGATCTGGTTCATAAATACCCGGCGGAAAATATGCCGGCGGGTGATCTTATGCGGTTCCGGAAGACCGATGGCGGCTGTCAGTTCTACTGCGCTCTCGATAGTGTCACGGTGATAATTGGCCACCCGTTGTTTTTTGTCTGCCACCACCAGGCCGGCAGCCAGCCATTTGTCCTGCGTAGCTACGCCGGTAGGACAGCGGTTGGTATTGCACAGCAAGGCCTGTATGCAGCCAAGGGCCATCATCATGGCGCGGGCGCTGTTGCAGGTGTCTGCGCCTAACGCCAGCGCACGCAATAAATGAAAGCCCGTCAGCACTTTACCGGATGCGATGATTTTTATATGGTGCCGAATATTAAAACCGGTCAGCGTATCATGCACAAAGGCCAGTCCGTCCATCAGCGGCATGCCCACAGAATTGGAAAACTCCGGCGGCGCTGCACCGGTACCACCTTCGCCACCGTCTACCGTAATGAAATCGGGGTAGATGTCTGCCTCCATCATCGCTTTGCAGATAGCGTAGAATTCTTTTTGCTGGCCGATACACAGTTTGAAGCCAACAGGTTTGCCATTGCTTAAGTCACGCAGCTTTTTAATGAACTGCATCATCTCCCGCGGGCTGTCGAAAGCTTTGTGATATGGAGGAGAATAAACTGTCGTATGCGGTTTCACGTGACGGATAGCTGCAATCTCCGGGGTGTTTTTGGCTGCCGGCAGGATCCCGCCATGACCAGGCTTGGCGCCCTGTGAGAGCTTCAGCTCAATCATTTTAATCTGTGGTAGCACACTTTTTTCGGCGAACAGCTGGTCGGAGAAATTGCCGTTTTCATCGCGGCAGCCGAAGTAACCGGTACCGATCTGCCAGATAATATCGCCACCCTGCTTCAGATGGAAATCACTGATACCGCCCTCGCCGGTATTATGTGCGAAGTTGCCGATTTTGGCGCCACCATTCAACGCCTCTACGGCATTGGAACTGAGCGACCCGTAACTCATGGCGCTCACATTGAAGATGCTGGCGGAATAAGGCTGCAGGCAATCGCGGCCACCAATGATCACCCGCGGGTCTTTGTTCATCGTTTCAAAATCATGGGGCTGTATGGAGTGGGCCATCCATTCATACCCTTCTGCGTATACGTTGAACTGGGTGCCGAAAGGCTGTGAGTCCAGCTCCCGCTTGGCGCGCTGGTAAATAGTGGAACGGTCTACCCGGTTCACCGGACTGCCGTCAATATCACTTTCCACAAAATACTGGTAGATCTTGGGACGCAACGCCTCCATCCAGTAACGCATCCGCCCGAATACGGGATAGTTGCGGATGATCGCGTGCCTGGTCTGTAGCATGTCCATCACCCCCATAATGATGATGGGCAAGACAAGAATAAGCAACCAGTAAACCCAGGGGAAAAATAAGCCGAGACCAATGATCAGGAACAAACTTGCAATCGAACATCCAATAAACGCTTTTGCCATAAATAAATCGTTTAATCGTTAGGTTACTAAAGTTAAAGAAAATAATCACAGGTGAAATCCGATATGCTGCAATCGATTAACAATAACGCAGTGCGTATTGTTGCCCGTAGGGGCGCCCAATACGCTTATTTGTATTTGTGGGAGATTGGTTTTATATTACACGGATGCTGTGGATGGTGTCAGACGAGACCGGGACCAATGCCATCTTTCATCCACCTGTATTCATAACCATTGTAGCACATTCATTTTTATCGTTTTAATTTATTCGAAACATGATCAGGCATAAGTTTTTAGGGAAACTCATGACAACGGGATTGTTGCTTACCAACATCGTCGGTTTTGCCCAGACCAAAAAAGCCGCTCCGTTTGACGCTGCCCGCTTGAAGACCAGCTGGGAAGTGGGGGAGAACAATTACCAGGGGAAAGCTAATTTCCTGTCTACGTTCACTTTTGTCAATACCAGCGACAAACCTTTTCCTGCCAAAGGCTGGGAATTGTATTTCAATTTCATTCGTACCGTAAAAGAAGGTGTTTTGCCCGGCAATGTAAAGGTGGAGAATATCAACGGTGACCTGTACCGGCTTACGCCGGCAGATGGTTTTGCCGGTATCCGGCCTGGAGACTCACTGAAACTGGGCATCGTAGGAGATGCCTGGGCGGTTAACTTCACCGATGCTCCGGCGGGCCTGTACATCGTGTGGGACGATCAAAAAGAAGTCGGCCTGCCGATAAAAGACTACTCCATCCGTCCTTCCACCACAGCCAAACAATTGATGCGTTATCCCGGTGATAAAACCGCTGTTATAACGCCAACGGATATATTTAAACAGAACGCTGCTATCAGGGATATTCCTGCGTCGCAGTTGCCGCTGATTTTTCCTACACCGGTGTCTGTTACCGCCTCCGGCGGAAACCTGGTACTGGAAGCTCCTCCCGTGGTTAAAACAGATGCGGGGCTGGAAGCTACGGGCAAATTCCTGGAAAACGAAATGACGGCTTTACTGGGCAAGCGCGCCCCCGGTAAAAAGACCATCATCTTCCGGTTGGATAAAAGCCTGGCAGCCAATGCCTATACGCTGATGGTAACGCCGGACGGCGCCACCATCACTGCCGGTAGCGACGAAGGCGCTTTTTATGCCATCCAGTCCCTGAAATCCATGATAGCGCCTGCCGCATGGGCCGGCGTACAGAAATCTGTGACTATCCCGGGAGTAGAAGTGAGTGATCATCCGCGTTTCAACTATCGCGCGTTTATGATCGATGTGGCCCGTAACTATCACAGCAAAAGGGATCTGCTGCGCATCCTCGATGTGATGGCATTGTACAAACTGAATGTATTACACTATCACTTCAGCGACGATGAAGGCTGGCGCCTGGAAATTCCTTCCCTGCCTGAGCTGACAGCAGTCGGCGCCAAACGCGGGCACAGCACCGACTGGAAAAATATGCTGCCGCCGTCTTATGGCTCAGGCCCGGACAGCAGCAACCCTGCCGGTACCGGCTTCCTTTCCCGCGCGGAATTTATCGAAGTACTGCGTTATGCAACGGAAAGGCATATACGTGTATTACCGGAAATAGAAACGCCCGGTCACGCCCGCGCTGCGGTGAAATCCATGGAATCCCGCTACTACCGCCTGAAAGCAGCCGGTAAAGAAAAAGAAGCCGGTGAATACCTGCTGTCCGACCTGGAAGATAAATCCGAATATCGTTCCGTACAGAACTGGAACGACAACGTCATGAACGTGGCGCTGCCTTCTACCTATCGTTTCCTGGATAAAGTGGTGGAAGAATTACAGTCCATGTATAAAGAGGCCGGCGCTCCGCTGACTGCCGTACATATGGGCGGTGATGAAGTGCCGCATGGCGTATTCGAAAAATCACCTGCCTGCCTGGCGCTGATGCAGCAGGAGAAACTGCAAAGTGTCAATGACCTCTGGTATTATTACTACCGTAAGGTGAATGACCTGCTGAAAGCCCGCGGACTGGAGACGGCAGGCTGGGAAGAAGCAGGTATGCGCAAAACCACCATTGGCGGAGAAGCTGCCAGCATTCCCAATCCGGATTTCGCAAACGACAACTTCCAGCTCAATGTGTGGAACAATGTGATCGGCGGTGGTCAGGAAGATCTCTCTTACCGCCTCGCCAATGCAGGCTACAAGGTGATCCTGTCCGGCGTGAGCAACTTCTACTTTGACATGGCAGCCATGAAGTCTTTCGATGAACCAGGATTCTACTGGGGTGGTTTTGTGGATGTGGACAAACCATTTTATTTCATTCCTTTCGATTATTATAAAAACTCCAAAGTGGATGGCAGGGGCAATCCTGTAACACCTGAGATGTTTGTGGGTAAAGATAAGCTGACAGGTTTCGGCCAGTCCAATATCCGCGGTATTCAGGGCTTGCTGTGGAGCGAGACCGTTACCTCTTCCGACCGCATGGAATATATGATGCTGCCGAAGATGTTAGGTCTGGCGGAAAGGGCCTGGGCGCAGGACCCGGCCTGGGCTACAGAAAAAGACACTGCTAAGGCAGATGCTATGTATGCGCAGGCATGGAGCGTGTTTACGAATGTACTGGGTAAACGCGAAATGCCAAGACTGGATAACTACAACGGTGGTTACAACTGGCGTATCCCTACAGCTGGTGTGTCAGTAGATGAAGGCGTGGTGAAAGTAAACGTACAGATGCCGGGGCTGGTGATTCGTTATACTACTAACGGTGAAGAACCTACGTTAAAAAGCCCGGTGTACAACGGGCCTATCCAGGCGGGCGGTAAAGTTGTAAAAGTGCGGGTGTTCAATACCCGTGGCCGCAGCAGCAGGACTACTACGGTGAAGGTCCCGCAGCCAAGCGCGCAGTTGAAAAATAACCGGAACTAGTTTCACGCGGAGTTCTCGCAAAGCACGTGAAGTTCTTGCAAAGCACGCAAAGGAGCAAAGAGCGCAAAGAATATAATATAAGCGAGCAGAGAAAGCAAAGGAGTGGAGATCAATTCGATTTGATCTCCGCTCCTTTGCTTTCTTACTTAAACTTAAAAAAATCTTTGCGCTCTTTGCTCCTTTGCGTGCTTTGCAAGAACTTCACGTGCTTTGCGAGAACTTCGCGTGATGGTCTTACCAGTCATCCTTTTTTTCTAACGTCGTTTTTGCTTTTTTGTATTTTGTTCGTTCAACCCATAACAACCAAACTGTGCGTATCATTCCACGTGCCTTGTGTCTTCTGTGCTGTATATCAGTATCACTGGCAGCAAAGGCGCAACAGCAAAAGAAAAACGAATCGTACCATCTGCGGATCAAGAGAGCCGTTTCGCCTGTGAAAATTGATGGTATTATTGATGAACAAGCCTGGCAGGAAGCCGATGCGGCCACCAATTTCCACATGGTGCTGCCGATGGATACAAGCGCCGCCAGGTTGCGCACCGATGTTCGCATGACCTACGATCAACAGCATATCTACCTGTTGGTGGAGAGTTACACGCCGGATGCGGGTCCATATATGGTGGAGTCGCTCAGAAGGGACTTTGCTTTCCTGAAGAATGATAATTTCCTGCTGTTCATGGACCCGTTCGATGATCAGACCAATGGCTTCTCTTTCGGCGCCAACGCTGCCGGCGCACAATGGGACGGGCTGATGTACGATGGCGGTAAAGTAGATCTGAGCTGGGACAACAAGTGGACTTCTGTTGTAAAAAACTACAAAGACAAGTGGGTCTTTGAAGCGGCTATTCCTTTTAAGACCATCCGTTATAAGAAAGGAATTACGCACTGGGGAATTAACTTCAGCCGCAACGACCTGAAAACTACGGAGAAATCGGCCTGGGCGCCGGTGCCGAGGCAATTTGCCACTGCATCGCTGGCCTATACCGGTAGCCTCGACTGGGATACGGTGCCGCCTGCCGCCGGGCCGAATATCTCGCTGATTCCGTATTTATTGGGCGGCATCGCCAAAGACTATGATAAGGGTACGCCATCCAAATTTCGCCGGGATATAGGTCTCGACGCCAAGGTGGCCATCACCTCTTCCCTGAACCTCGACCTGACGGTTAATCCCGATTTTTCCCAGGTAGATGTGGACAAGCAGGTGACCAACCTTGACCGTTTTGAACTGTTTTTTCCGGAAAAGCGGCAGTTCTTCCTGGAGAACGGGGACCAGTTCTCCAATTTCGGTTACAGTACCATCCGTCCTTTTTTCTCCCGGCGTATCGGGCTGGGAGCACCGATTCACTTTGGTGCGCGCTTAAGTGGCAAGCTAAATAAGGACTGGCGTCTGGGGGTGATGAATATGCAGACCGGCAAGCAGGAGGAAATAGGATTGCCGGCGCAGAACTTTACCGTGGCGGCTTTGCAACGGCGGGTATTTTCGCGCTCCAATGTAGGTTTTCTGTTTATCAACAAAGAGTCGCTGAACTATGATCCGGCTAAGGTAGAAGACAAGCCTGTTTACTCACGGTACAACAGGAATGTGGGCCTGGAGTACAACCTGGCGTCTTCCAATAACTTCTGGACCGGGAAGGCAATGTTGCTGAAGTCTTACAGTCCGGGTAAAACGGGGCATGATTTTGCGCATGCCGCCAACCTGCAGTATACCAGTAAGGCGTGGAATATCAGCTGGCAGCATGAATACGTAGGACGTAACTACAACGCCGAGGTGGGATATGTGCCGCGCCAGGGCTACATCAAGTTGATGCCGCAGGTGACGAGGCTTTTCTTTCCTCAGTCAGGTGTTGTGCTGAGCCATGGACCACAGGTGACTTCCACCTGGTTTCTGAATGAAAAATTCCGCCGTACAGATAATGAAAGCATGCTCAATTACGGTATCGTTTTCCGTAAGCGCAATACACTTAATATCTGGGCATCCAACACTTATATCCAGCTGCTGAATCCTTTTGATCCGACCAATACCGGCAAAGACAGTCTGAAAACAGGCACGCGGCACAACTGGAATACCGTCGGCGCCGATTATGTGTCCAAGCCACAGAGCCTTTTCACGTATGCATTCTCCGCCCGTTATGGCGGTTATTATGAAGATGGTACCCGGCTGATGACCAATGCTGAACTGGGGTATCGTTTCCAGCCGTATGTGAGTATTGCCCTCAGTGCTAACTATAACAACATCCGGTTGCCACAACCATGGGGCAACAATTCTTTCTGGCTGGTGGGGCCGCGCCTCGATGTAACGATGACGAATACACTGTTCTTCACCGGTTTCATGCAATACAACGAGCAACAAAAGAACATCAACCTGAATACCCGCTTCCAGTGGCGCTACCGCCCGGCTTCCGATTTGTTTGTTGTGTATACGGATAACTATCTGCCGGAGCCGTTCTATGTAAAAAACAGGGCGCTGGTATTGAAGCTGGTGTACTGGTTTAATATTTAGATTTTACGTTTAAGACTATACGATTTTTTTGGGACGTCATTGACCCTTCTTTAAATAGAGACTGCCGGCCGTATAATTGCCGGCAGTCTGCGCTGCGAAAGGCTTTCGTACTGTTACACGCCTTATCGCATACCCTATCACACGCTTCATTACACACTTCATCATGCATCGCCCTCTTCTTCTAACGCTTACCTGTAACACTTACCTGTAAGGCTCTACACTAAACGCTCTCCACTAACGCTCTTCTCTAAACGCTCCGCTAAACGTTCGTTACAGGCGCTTCCGCCCGGCATTCCTTTCTCTCAGTTCAATCGATTTCCAGTCAACTGTCGCAATCGCCCCATTTTCTCTTTTTTTGGCCATTTTTTGTTAATAAGCAGATGTTTAGATCTCGTTAACATTTCAATTCGCAATTCCATCTATCATTGTGATCATAAAACACAATGGCCGTATCCTAAAAAAACTAAAACAGCTCAAAACATCAGAGTTTTCATTTACTATCGTTGTGAATACAACCCCCTGCGGTTTTTACTGTGGGGATTTTTCATGTCCCTAAAATTATCATGTATGCGGTGTTCCCGAAAACTGTCTTTTATACTTTCAGTAGGATTCCTGATGATACTGCACCAGGTGACAGCGCAGACATTTACTACGATCTGCGGAAAAGTAAAAGGGGGGAACGGGCGAAGGGTATCAGTGTCGTGGTGGAGTGAACCGGGCGTAACACCGGCAAAAAGCCAGGATGTGTTGTTACAGAGAGATTCCTTTAGTTTCCGGTTGCCTGCCGAGCCGGTGGCGGTACTTTTCTTCTATCTGGATGCGGGTGGTGTGCATAACTTCTACGGTACACTGCGACCGGGCGACAGTCTCTCGCTGCTGTTCGGTGAAGATACCCTGATCCTGTCGGGGCGCGGGGCTGCCGCCTGTCGCGTACAGTATCTTGCCCGCAGGGCGCAGGAGCGGATATCCAAACCGGTAAAAGACGATGCTGCTTCGCGGGTGGCATGGTACCGTCAGCAACTGCAGGCGGCGGAAAATATTTTGCAGGAGTATCACGACAGCCTGCCGGCTACTATCTACACGGTAGTGCGGGCCAACATACTGGGAGAAACCGCCGCGAAAATGATCGCCTGCCTGTGGCATACATCGCCGGAAGGGATCAGCCTGGCGCAACAGGCATCGTTATATCAACAGGCAATCCGCCCCTCGCTGCCGGCGGTCGTACCCTCCGACACTACGGCACTGGCTATACGTTATCTGAACTACCTGTTGCAGAGGGCAGAAGCGGACTACTTTATGGAGCAGCACAGTCAATGTACAGACCGCGAAATCTATGAGTGGATCAAAACGCACTATACAGGGACGCTGCGTGATAAATTATTGGCTCATCAACTGCTGCAAAGCCTTGCCGCCGGTGGGCAACAGGAAGAGCTGGCCAACTGCGCACTCGACTACCTGTCCATTGTGCAGCATGCCGCTTGTAAACAAGCCATAGCAGCCAAGTACGGAAAAATTAAAAAAGGGATCAGTAAAGGCATGCCGGCGCCGCCTTTCAGTCTGCCCGACAGCTCCGGACGCCCCGTAAACCTCAGTTATTTTAATGGTAAAGTGGTGCTGCTGCACTTCTATGACGCAGACGACCAGTTGCTGCCCTCGCTCTCTGAAATCAATACCTGCTTCAATAAAGAAGATGTTGTGTTCATTCATATCAATTGTAACAACCATCCCGCTCCAAAATATCCCGGTCTGCGGTTACAGGCCGATGGTCAGATAGCCGGCGTGCTCGAACAATACAACATTAGTCGGTATCCTGCCTTGATCGTTGTGGGAAAGAACGGTACCATTTACGCTACCAGACCCCCGGACCCCACTGCCGATCACGGCGCAGCCCTTACAGACATTATCTATGCGGCATTATTGCAGTAGCCCCATTTCTCTCCTTATATCCAATATTTTAGCTGTTCCAACGTTTATAAAAAGTACGCAGAACAACCGCATCAGCGCCATTGACCCGCAGCCTATTTTTAGTGAGAAACCCGTTTAAACTCAGTTTACTAATATTTATAATAAAATATATATATGGGAAATCTGGTTTAATCTTAGTTATTATCGTAAATTCAATATATAACCGTTAAGCCCCTCTATGCCACATGCCAAAGCGTTATTTTGATCGACTACAAACCATTGATTACCTAATCAGGATCAAAGGGACCGGTAAACCCGCTCAGTTAGCCAAGCGGCTTCGTATTTCCGAACGAACACTCTATGAATTCCTCAAAATGATGAAGGAGTTAGGTGCTCCCATTGAGTACGACCGGTACAAGGAAAGTTATTACTACTCAGAAAAAGGTGGTTTCAACATCCGGTTCTCCAAGAACCTTGTTACCGCTGCTGGTGCTGTAATGATGCTCCTCCTGATCAATCTCTGGTAAAAAGTCGGCGCCCCGGTTCACTTGCCAGATCACCGGTAAGTAATCACTGCGCTTCAGCCGCCCCCAGTGGGCCTAAGATTTACGCCGGCGGGTAATTACCACCCTGTCAGTACGAATCTTTTGTTACATCTTGAAAAAATGGACAGCCAACAGGAATTCATTCCTGTCCTGTCCATTTTTTTATTAAGCTTAAAATCTTTACAAATGATTCACAAATTCCTGCATTATTCCCCCCATATTTACCAAAACGAAAAATAACCCCGTTGGTATTCCCTAACAGGCCCCAACAGGGACCACTATAAAACGACTTTTTTTATAACGCGGTTTAGATTAGATTTTAGATTACACGCAGGTTTCTCTCCAGTCACCTGCTTATTTCTTATATTTAAGGCAATCTGATCGCAACCACACCAAAACAAATCTTATGTCCCGTAACTATTTTATGCTTCGCTGCGGTGATCAGCACGAAAAGATACCGTATGACGAACTACAATTCCTCGAAGTGATGAACGACCACATCCTGCTACACCTGCGGGATAAACGCCTCGTGACCATGGAAACACTCGACTGGATCATGTCGCAGCTGCCTACGTCTGCCTTCCTGCGCGTACATCAGTGGTATGTAGTGGCTTACCGCCACATAACCCACCTCGCGGATGACCATGTCATGATCGGCGATGTCAGAATTCCGGTCAATGCCCACGCATTGCTCCCACTGGCCGCTGCCATGGCCGGCAACACACCGGAACTGAAAGAAGAACTACCGGATAGCCGTTAAAATCTTGTCCGCCACCCCGTTGGCATCTTCATCATACGCATGCCCGCCGGGTAATACCAGCTTCCTGTAATGGGGTATCGTAAGGTCTGCCAGGTTAAAATCCTTTTCCCCGGCCCCGAATACCAGCAAAACAGGCTTGCCGGTAATACGGTTGATCTCTGCTGTGACGTTCATCCCCTTGCCGGACGAACGTCCCAGCATATCAGAAATATGTACTTCCATATCTGTAAAACGGGAGGGAGATAAAAAAACAACCTGGGTTACCTGCGCAGAGACATCCTCCGGCAACTGATTGTAGATAAACGGCAACACATCGGCACCTAATGAATAACCCATCAGGACCACACCATGACTGACGCTCCAGGCCGACTGGTAGTGCCGGATCAACGCTGCCACATCTGTCGCCGCCTGTTGCGCCGTTTTCCTGTTCCAGAAATATTTCAGGGCGTTCAACGCCACCACCGGGTAGTTGTGCTGCTGAAAAGCATCTATCATGTTGACGGAAAACTTCTTCATACCGCCATCACCGGTGATATAAAGGATCATCGGGGCGGTGCTGCCGGCTGCCGGCGCCTTCGCTTGTACGGGCAACTTATTCACATTGGTCTGCGCCGCCAGCTGTAAAACGGAACATAACAATAATCCCATCAGCCACCACCGGCCTTTCTGTAATAAATATCTGGTTCGCATATACAAAAATATCTCCTTCTCCCCAATCAAAATCTGTTCCGTCCTCAGGGCTGCATCACCTTGCTCAGGGCCGCCGGCAGCTGGATCAGATCAAAATCATGTTCGTAAATCAGGTATTTGTTGGTCCACATCGTGGCATATTTGTCCTTGAACTCGCGCAGCCCCTGGTAATGTCGGAAGAAACGCAGTTTTTCATAGGCGTACTTTACCATCTTTTCTGCTGTATTTTCCGGCTGACTGATACCGGACATCGGCACCATGCCCAGATTGAGATAGTGCAGACCTTTGGCCTGCGCATCCTGTATCAGCGCAATGATCAGCGCATCCATCACCCCGCCGGGCGCATTGGTACGCTTGCGGATCAGATCATAAGTGCATTCCCCGGGCGCGTAATCAGGGATGATATTAAGGAACGCGGCCGTCTTGCCATCGGCATCCGTCACCGTAATCACGTCCTGGTCCCGCATCGCTTCTGCATCGAAAAGCCCCTGTGAAAACGTCATTTCTTTGACTTCATATTGCTCCAGCCACTCATCGCTGACTTCCTTCAGGTCAGATAACATAGCTGCTGATTGCGGTGCGGCATGCAACCGGGTCACGTAACCTTTGTTGGCCAGGCTGTTGAGTGCATTGCGCAGTGATTTTTTATCCTTGCCGCTCAATGTAAAATCACGAATATCCATAATGGCTTCCTGCCCAATCAGCATTTTTTTCTTCTTCAGCTGACTGAAATAATAAGTACTGTCTTCATCTACCCGGTAAAAGGCGGGCCGCAGGCCCATCTTCTTGCATTGTTGCTCAAACTCTTCGAGCAGTAACAGTTTATTGTCTTCGCTGCAAACCGGTTCCTCCAGTACTATAGCGAAACTGCTGGCTACCCGGTAAGCGATAAAACCTTCATACTGGTCTGATACATACAGTATCTTATCGTCTCCCACCTTAAAATAGTCCATTGGTGAATCGCCATATTGACTGAGGTAAAAGCGCGCTTTTTCTGCAGAACTATTGTTATGTTCAGATACATGCAGGTAAGGCCGGATGATGGTATAAAACAGGAAAGCCCATGAACTTACGCCCAACACCCGGATGGCTGACATAAACTCCCGGGCAAACCGTGTTACCGGTTGCAGACCATCATCTTCCAGCAACATAAAACAGTGAAAGGCGTGGCGCAAAGATTGTTGCAACGTAAAGTCAATACCAAAATGCCGCACGTTCAGGAAATAAAAACCGATGGTCCCGAAAAACAGCACCAGCAGGAATGTGGCCACAGCGGTAACGACGCCGATGTTGACCAGTTGCGGGTTGCTTTTTACGCGGTATTGCCGGGCGGTGATCAGCAACAGGATGCTGGTCACCAGCGCAAGGCTGGCCTCTTCATAGTCCAGCGCTTTGCCGATGTGCCCCAGCACAGATATCAGCGATACAGACAACGCCACGATCCATGCGCTGCGCAACCCTCTGAAAAGAAAGGTGGCGGTTACCAGCAGCACCAGCCCCGAAAATACCACCAGCAGATTGGAAGCATGAATAGACGTGCCGGGAATATAAGCCCGCAGCAGATGCATACGGTAAGCTAACGGTGGCGTCAGTACGGAGAATATATTGACCATGCCCAACAAGAAAATCAGGATAGGAGGCAGCAACCGCAGCACGAGGTCGCGGCCTTTCAGCGCGAAAGCCACCATACCGGCCGCCAGGGGCAACCAGAATTCAAACAGGCGGAATAACAAAGTGATTTCCAATGCCTCAAGTGTGCTGTATCCATAGTTGCTGAGCAGGTAGGCGAGTGACAGTTCAATGGCGCCCAGTCCCCGTAAAAAAGGGGAGATGATCAGAAAGATGGTGGCCACGATATAACCCACGCATGCGGCTTCCAGCGAGGGAGTAACGCCGGTGGCCAGCATACTCAGGTAGAGATGCGCTACACCGGCCACTTCTATCAGTACAGATGCCAGCACGGTGTAGGTAAAAGAAGGAAGCGACAACCGGAAGGTGAACATCTCATCCACTTTGTGCGCAGTAGCCGGAAAGTACCTGATCAGCAGCTGATAGGCTTTGCCTTTGGTTTGCATGGACCGTACCAGCCCTACTACCATGCCCAGTAACACGCAGATGGCAGCAAGCCCCCAACCGGCGTCTTTCATGCTGCCGGTATGCAGCATGGCGTACATGACCACCGGAATGCCTACCAGGAAAACAGACAGGATACCGATAAAGCCATAAATACCCGAAGCCTGATGTATCTGTTGTTTGTGAAGCTGCGCGCGACGGAGGCTCTGTGGCACATAAGCCAGCGAACTGATACCGCCGGCCGGCAGAAATACGGATAACAGGTTGCGTTTCAGGAACAATTCAGTGCCCAGGTAAGTGCTGAGGCGGGAACCGACGGCCCGGAAACTGAACACATACATAAGCGCCTGCAGTAAAATGTACACGCCGGTAATGGCGACGCCAATCATCACCCATACACGGTCGGCGCGCTCAATAGCAGGCACCAGTGATTTCAGTTCATGACGTTGGGAACGGAAAAAATAAATAGCTAACAGAATGAATAATAACGCCAGCATCTCCTTCCAGTGGAGCTTGCGCAGAAAAGCTGCAGACAGGATCTTTTTTTCAAAAGGCATGGTAAATGGTAATACTTGATTTTGTTGTCAACTCACAAAGTTAACCTTCCCTTTTGGTGTAAAGTGCGTATAGTAGAGAGTTTAAGCGGATTTTAATGTCTATTCCATCAGGACAATTTTTTCAGTATGTATAGTCTGCCCGTTCTCATCAAGGAACTGTAAGAAATAGATACCCCTGGCGAGATAAGATGGGATATCCAGCTCATAATAATTGCGGGTGGGCAGCGGTTGCTGGTATTCTTTTGTCAGGATACGTCTGCCGGGAACATCCAGCAGGGCGATGGCTTTCACATGCACGCCTGCGCCATAGTAGATATGTACCACGCGGCCGCGGACAGGGTTGGGCCACACGGTGATGTCGCCCCGTTCGTTTTTACCTTTCACAAGGCGTACCGGACCGTAGAAGAAGCTTCCGTCGGTCATGCTGACTTTCAGCCGGTAGAAGATAAATTTATCATTTGGCTGATAATCAGTGCTGGCGTAGCCCACAGGGAAGTAGCTGATGCCACCGGGGGCGCTGCTTTTCACGTATCCGATGGAGTCGAAGTTGTTGGTACCAGCGTATTTACGTTCAATGGTGAAGCCGGCGCAGAAATATTCGCGGCCGGTGATCCAGCGCAACTGCACGCTGTCTGCATTGCTGTTGCTGCGGGTTGCTTCAAAATACTGCAGCGTGGTCCTTTCCGGACTGTTAACGGTTTCAGCCACCAGGCTGGTAAAATAATTGGTGGTTGCCAGGTGTTGAAATGTCCTGACGCCATACGCAGCCTGATTGTCCGGCCCGGCAGTGGAGAAAATGCTGGGCGACAGGGGGGCAGCCCGCTGTGCCGCAATGTCCCAACCCGTAGGCAGGTAGTGCGCCAGGTAACTGGTATTGCGGTTGGCTTCATATACCGGGCCTTCATCGCCGAAGCCATGCACCAGCCACAGGGTGATGGCCGCATCCGGTTGAGATACGTCTATCTGCCATGTTTTGTTGACACTCGTCAGCAGCAGGTTACGGCCTGCTGTAAGGTTTTGATAGGCGCTATCGGTCACCCCTACACGAAAATCGGCCATGGCGCCTTTGTTGGCCATGGCAGCAGGTGTAAACGAGGCCGGACGGGTGCCTACCGGAAATACCACTGTACCGCTGGAAGGAGCTATCTGTCTGCGGTACAGGAAGCCGCCACTGGTTACAATAAACCGTTGGGGAGAATAATGCAGTATTTCTCCGGGTGTATGGTGACCTATCACCAGGTTCCAGCCGTTAAGGAAAACATGTCCTTTTCGTATATCCAGTACGTTTACCACTTTGAGATCACTAAGGTCGTCGAGGATGATACCAGGGGACGTTTCCACGCTCAGGTTGGGGAAGCTGGCCCCGGTGTTCATAACAGCGCTGAAGCCGCCGGTGATATGCTGATAGCGTGCCGGATCGGGCTGGGTGAAGCGGAATAGCCCGCCTGCGGCGCTGAAGCCGTCGCTGCTTTCGTCGCGGATCACCGCGTTGTTGCTGTTCCGCCAGCGTAATCCGAAGAAATTCACGACGGAGCCGGTGGTAGACAGGATATTGCCTTCATTGACCATATCCCCGAAGATGCTGATGGTGTCTGTGCTGAAGACACCGATGCGCGCGTCGGGATGCAGCCAGGTGACGGCCTGTCCTGCCATGGTAGCAGGAAAGAGCAGTAGCAGCGATATGTACAGGAGGTGCCGGATAAAATATTGTTTTTAGGCTGGCTAATAGCCGATGACCGTGAGAAAAACTTTATGTGATTTATCTGTGTCTTGTGCCATACCGTTCAGGATTGTTAAACCAGCGTTTCCCCGGACGATGACCATGTTGACCGCTGTTGTCGTAAAACTGGTGACGACGGGAATGGGACCATCTGAAACGCCGGAGCCTGTGCCGCCCAGGCCTGTGGCCTGAATGCTCAGGATATTCGTAAAACCGGCATTGGAGATATTGGCTGTCACCGAGCCGCCGCCCGCGTTGTACAGGGTGTCCGCCCATATTTTCATGGTATTGTTCAGCGGGGAGGACGAGCTTTTGTTATAAAACAACGGCGCGGTGGCTGTCCGCACCACCTTGCCGGTGGCATCCACACCGATGCCGGCGGCATTGGCCGTCACCGGTGATGCGCTGGTGAGGTTCTGCAATAATACACCCGAAGTATTGGCTACGCCGCTGTTGACATGCAGGGTCGCCGAAGGTGTGGCGGTGCCTACACCCACGTTGCCGGTGGAGGAGATGATCACCCGTTGGGTATTGTTGGTCCTGAATACCAGGCCTGTAGCGTCGGTGGTGCCGACGAATTTGGTGAGTGAGTCGGTATCGGCGTTGCCGGTCAGTTTCCAGCTGCTACCGGTAACGGCTATACTATCGGCCAGCCTTGACCAGCCTCCGTTACGTCTTACCATCACGCTGCTGGCGGGGATATAGTAGATCAGCATGCCGTTGGGGGAGGAGGAGAGCGGTGCTACGGCGGTGTCCTGAATGCGGGGAAGCAACAGGCCCTGTGTCTTCGCTCTTATCTCCAGCAATGCTGATTTGGTGGCGGCTGCGACGGTGTCGCTCAGGAGCAGCTGTTGCGCCTGCAGCCCTTGCCACAACAGCAACAGCACGCAGGTGAGCGCGCAGCCATACAATATGTTTTTCAGCATAATAACAGTTTAGCACCAGTAATGTATCGTTGTTTATTTCTTGATGACCCACCAGTTGGTGCCGTCTGTCTGAATGGTTACATAGGTGTAGTTGTTGTAGATAGTGTAATTGCTGCCGCCTTCTATCTGTCCGCCGGTAGGTTGTATGATGACGCTGTTGTCGATGCTGCCGCCGGTTTTTTTGATGGTGTACACACGGCCTGTGATGTTGGTGCCCGGAGGCAGGGTGATGGTGACGGCGCCGGAGGAGGCGTCGACCAGTACGGTATTGTCTGTTTCGGTGAGGCTGCCGGAACTGTTGACAGACCGGATGTTCATGGACATGGAGCCGCTTACCTGCAGGGTGGAATTGGCTTTGGTGGCGCTGCCGATGTTGGCGCCTTTACCTACGGCGAGGGAGTCGCGCAGGGTTTTGTTACCAGCGAAGGTCTGCGTGGAATCATTGACGACACCGCGTGCTGTGGTGCTTGCGTCGGGTACATTGATGGTGATGCGGTTAGTGACGGAGGTACTATCGATGCCGACATCGGTACCGTTTTTACCGGTGAGGAAAGAGATGGCGGGACCGGTTTGTCCGTTGATTTGCCGGATGCCTGCCGAGAAAGCGCTGGAGTCCACCAGTCTGTTTTCGATAGCGCCGGTGGCGGGGTTACGGAAAAGTACGCTGGTGGTGGCGGTGCTGACGTTAGCCGGGGCGGTGGCAAGGGTCACGTTACCGGTGATATTGGCGCCGCCAGCGCTGATATGCAGTCCGTTGCCGACGGAGGCTGCCCCGGTTACCCCCAGGTTGCCGGCCATGCTGGCGCTGTCGCGGAATGTTTTTACGCCTGCGAATGTCTGGTTGGTGACGGATACGCCGCCGGGGTTGGTGGCGTCAGCGGCGACCAGTTGCAGCGTGCCGGTGGCCGGGTCCAGGGCGAGGCCATTGGCGTTGGTAGGGGTGTTTACAAAAGCGCCGATGGTGATGGCCTGTTGTTTACTGCTGAAGTTCGCCCAGTCGGCGTAAGTAAGCAGACCGGTCTTTTGCGTAGCGCCGTTCACAATAGGCACGTTCATGGTGATGGTACTATCTGCCGCTGTGGTGGTGATGCCGTAGGCAGCATTGGCGGTGTCTGCTTTAATGGTAAACCCTTGCTTAGCTACGCCGTTGAGGGTACGGATCGCGTCATTGAAAGCGGCTGCGGAGAGGTCCCGCTGGTTGACGGTGCCGGTAGCCGGATCGATGACCAGAACGCTGACCAGCGAGGTGCTGGCAGGCACCTGTTTGAGGGCTACGTTCTGGTTGGCGCCGATGCTGATAGCTTCTGTGCCGTTGGTCCTGATGGACAAGGGCTGATTATCGGACGTACCGATATAGTTTGCCGACGTGGTGCCCGCATTGCCTTTCAGCTGCCAGCTGCTGCCGGAAACGGAGAGGCTGTCGGCCAGTTTGGCCCAGTATCCGCCGCGACGTACCAGGAGGCTTTGTGTACCGGTAAAATAGATGATCATCCCATCGGGTGCCGTGGTGAGTGGCGCCAGGGTGGTGTCCGGAATCCTGGGGAGCAGCAGGCCCTGCCGAAGGCTCTCCAGTTCAAGAATAGAGGCTTTGTTGATGGTTGACGGGTTATCACCGATTTTCAGCTGGGCCCACGTTGCCTGGGACGCCAGCAGGAATAGCATTAACGCTGCCAGACGAAGAATGGTGTAGTACTTTTTCATGCACAAGAAAATTGAGGGGGTGAGTGGATAAAGACAAAGCGGTATAGGGCCCGGTTTTGGGGCTGGGGGCGGGGTAGGATACAGATATCCTGCAATAACTAATTCGATATAAATATACGCTTTCCCGTTAGGTTGAGGACAAAAAAATATCCCGGCCGGGGCCGGGATAAGCTGCAACAGACAGGGCCGTTTGCTGTTGTATTATAGTCGTTGACTGTTTGTCGCCTAGTGCTCTTCTTTGTTGTAGGGGACCACGAGTACGGGGATACGGGCGTGACGGATAATATATTCCGCCGTGCTGCCTACCAGCATGTGGTTGAGGCCGGTGCGTCCGTGGGTACCTACTACGAGGATGGCTGTCTGCCCGTTGTGGGCTTCATCGAGTGTTTCGTTTTTCGGGTTGCCGGTCGTTACACGGATGCTGACATTGGCAGCGGGGTACTTGTTTTTGTACGTCTGAAGAATGTCTTCTGCTTCTTTGATCCTGCCTTGTATGTCATCGGTAAATACGGGCCCGGCTTCCGGCAGGCCGAGGCCAATACCGATTTCGATCACGGTGAACAGCGAAACGGCGGCGTGCATTTTTTCTGCCAGCTCCACACCGGTGCTGATCACCTGTTCAGAGAATGGGCTCAGGTCGACTGCGATCAATATTTCTGCCATATGCGGTGTATTTATATGTGAATAATTATTCGCTTATCTGTGTGTCAGGCTTTGATGGCGTCCCAGCAGAGGTCGAATGTGGTGCTCATCCTGGCCTTTGTGAGGGCGGCGCCGCTGTAATGGATCTGTTTTACCAGCTCGTTCATGGACCCGATAATAAAGGTAATCAGTAAATCCTTTTCCACATTTTTAATCAGTTGTTCTGCCTGTCCCCTTGCTATCAGGGCATAAAACGGCTCAGCCAGCTGTCTTGCCTTTTCCCGCGTAGCAGCGGTAATGTAAGGGGAGTGGTAGCATTGTTCCAGGAAAATGAATTCTTCAAAATGCTGCAACCGGTAGCGGAGTATGTTCATCCAGATGTGCCGGAAACCAGGCTTGAACGGTGCCTGCGGATCATAATCCCGGAAAGATACCGCCACGGAATTCTCCCGGCAGGCAGCAAACAACGCGTTGATCAGCGCATCTTTGTTATCAAAATAAACATACAGGGTGCCGGTGGCAATCCCCGCCTCTTTGGAAATATCCCCCATGGTCATGCCCGCCAGGCCCTTTTTTGCTACCAGCTTGAGCACAGCCCTGAAAATCCGGGCATACTTCTTATCGTCCTTCAATTTCACACTACAAATATAAGTGAATATTTATTCGCTAAAAAACAGTTTCAAAAGAAGAAGAAACATTTGTCCCCAGGTGTTCCTGTTAATAAATCCGGGAGGTGATGCCCATATTTTAGGGAGAAAGCCCTGTGTCTCCCGATGGTTCATTTCAGGTCCGGCATGTCCTTTTACTACGGAGATGAACATGGTGGTACTTGTGCTGCTAGTCAACCTTGTTCTTTTGTTTTCCTGCCTGCCTGGTCTTACGGGATAACAAATGGTAGCCGGCAGTCGTGGTTTCATCCCCGGTATCGCCCGCCTGGTCTTACAGGATAGCAAATAGGTGTCGGCAGCCATGGTTTCATCCCCGGTATTGCCGGCAGGATGGATGCTCCCGGTTCCATTGTTGATGTTGAAATTTGCATAGCCAAAACAAGCAATGAAAAGCAGTAATGAAAGGAAGGTGATGAGGAGAGGTGAATAGGAGGAGAGATGCAAAATAACCGTCAAACAACCCCTTTCGATGAATCCCCGTAATGTATACCACGGGGTATTAATAGCATCGATTAAATCAGGCGTCGGACAGCGCCGGTTTAATCAGCCTATGAATTAGTCAACCATTGATTGGAAAAAATCCAACTGGCCTGGACAAGCCGATTGGGGTTTAGCTGAGATATTTGTTAGATGTATGCATTTCATTTGTTACTATTTTCCATAACGCAGTGTTAGTACCGTAATATTACTGGCAATCCATTCTGGTTTAGTTAATAGAATCTAAACGTCCTCGGATTAACAATTAGGGAAGCCCTTGATATTGGCTGAAACTCTTTACAGGTAAGCATTGTCTGATGTTTAATATTTATCCACACTTATTAACAGGTATCCACACACGATATTCACATGTATGTTGATAACTTATGAAATCCTTTACGGAAGGGGTGATGGTATTTTTGGTTGACCATCGGCCGGCCGGGAGATCCCGGTTTATCCACAAACGTTATCCACATGCCTCACTGGATGGGTTGAGAGGGCCGTCTGGCAAGAAAATATGCTTTCCGACGGCAATGAAGAATGCCCAAATAGCCTGTAGTCAGGAGTTAAGGGTCATTTATCCGGTAGTAGCCCCGGCAAAAAGGCTTCTATGAGGCAATAAGGCTATCCATAGGGCCAGGCATCGTGGAAGATGGCCTCCCGGCTGCTGCTTGCGGCGGCAGGACAACAAGCGAAACGGGAAAGTGGCTTTCCTGCTGTGATGCCGGATAACGCTCAGCAGCATATCCCATAAAACCAATGCCTGCCTGACGCTACAGCATCAGGCAGACAATGACTTTCGGAAAGGCTTGTCCATCGCCCGGTTCAGATACGGACCGAAACATTATGGCACCGAGCCATCGCCCCGGTGGGTACATGTGTTACAGCACCCTCCGGGAAATAATCACCTGCCTGTTACAGGAGCAGAATGCGGTTAATGGGTGAGACACCCGGCCGCGCCTGTACAGACATGCCGCTGCACATTCGCTACAAAACGCTGTCAGATAGCAGTGGAAAAGAGTAACGGTGAGGAAAGGTAGATACTGCAATTATGTAACAGTGGAAAGTAAGGCCGTCACCGGGATATGAAGTGCTGCCGTAGCGGATCTGCAAAGATGCTTTGATAAAGAGAAGATATAACTGCAATAAATCCGCAGCATAATCTATAAGAAACAATCGTCCTCTCAAACAGGAAAACGACAGCATAACGAGCCGGGACTTAACAGCAAAAAAATACCCTTGCTGTGACAATGCAGCAAGGGCTTTAAAAACATTCACATGTCATCTGCAGAAATGTATAGCTACTGACAGATGTTGATAATCAAAATTGAAGCCTAGTAATATGTTGAATAAAGTAAAAGCTAACCGTTGAAAAAGTTATCATGCAGGATGCTATCGTGTAACTTTCTACTTCGAAGATAGAAATTACATTTTGTAAAATTGGTTAACCATTCGTTAACGCAAACGCTGGCCCTCATACCAGCTTTTCTTGTACCATTTTCCCTTTCCCTGATAGCATTTTCCAGCCGCTTGCACAAGCCGCAGGTTATGTATATTTTTTGTCCGATGCTATAAAAATCCGCCGTTATGAAACGACTCGTACTGCTGTTATGGACGGTATGTCTGTATCCTGCCCTGTTTGCCCAGGACATGCCCGATATGTGGACCAAATCAGGCGGCCACAACGCTGCCCATCCGGGGCTGAAATGGTTTACCAGCGCAAAATTTGGCTTATTTATACACTGGGGATTATACTCCAAACTCGGTGGCCGCTGGAAGGACAGCAGCTACTATGGCAGCGGCGAATGGCTCATGAACAGGGCAAAGGCACCGGCCGCTGAATATGCTGAGGTTGCTAAAACCTTCAACCCGCAAGGGTTTAATGCGGAAGAGTGGGCCGGCATCGCCCGGGAAGCAGGTGTAAAATACCTGGTAATAACCGCCAAACACCATGAAGGGTTCAGCATGTACGACTCCAAAGTAACGGACTTCGATATCGTAGATGCCTCCCCGTATGGTAAGGACCCTATGAAAGCGCTCGCCAAAGCCTGCCGCGATAAAGGCATTCCATTCGGCTTCTATTACTCCCAGTTCCTCGACTGGCACGAGCCTAACGGCGGTGGCAACAGCTGGGACTTCAAAACCAAAGAGAAAGACTACCAGCAATATTACCGCACCAAATCCATCCCGCAACTGAAAGAACTGCTGACCAACTATGGGCAACTGGGACTGGTATGGTTTGATATGCCTGGCGGCCTTACGCCTGAACAAACCAAACAGATGATCGACAGCCTGCGGCTGCTGCAGCCCAACTGCCTGTTCAGCAGCAGGGTAGGTCATGGTTTGGGCGACTATCGCGACTTCGGCGATTCTGAAGTGCCGCCGGTGCCCATCGCCGGCGCATGGGAGTCTATCTACACCCACAACGACTCCTGGGGCTATATCCAACACGATCTCAATTTTAAATCTCCCAAAGAAATTATACATCTCCTCTCCAACGTGGCCTCCAAAGGCGGCAACCTGATGCTCAACGTAGGGCCGGACGGTGACGGTAAATGGCCGCAGTACTCCGTTGACTACCTCAAGGCTACAGGCAAATGGTTGCAGCAATACGGAGAAAGTATTTACGGCACCACCTACGGACTCCTGCCCGCGCAGCCCTGGGGCGTTACCACCAGCAAACCAGGCAAACTGTTCCTGCATGTGTGGGAAATGCCGGCCAACCGCCAGCTGCGGCTCCCCGGCGTAGACGCACACGTAAAATCCGTTAAAATACTCGGCACCCATCAAACATTGCAGTTCCAACAACAACCCGGCGAAACGACGGTACAACTTCCGGTAACGTTGCCGGATACACGTAATACCGTGCTCGTAATGGAGTACAGCGGCAACCAGTCCGATCTCTCCCAGCTGCGCACACAAACGGTCAGCAGCCAGTACCCGCAGGCTGAAATCCCCACCATATGGGCCGTCTATAATGGTGCTGCCAAAAATAAACTGTTCACCTGGTCGCACTATTTCGGTGACTGGAAACATGATAACCTCGCCTACGGTATGATCACACCGGAAGATGCATTGGTGTTTCCGCTGGACATACAGGACGTGGGCGATTACAAGATAATATTGGATTATGCCTGTGAGAAGTCCGGCGCATCCCAACAAGGCGTAGTGACGCTCAACGGACAGCGGCTGCCTTTCCTCACCTTGTTTACCGGCGAGTACGACAGTCATCAGCCACTCCTGTTTATCCAGCATGCGATCGGTAACCTGCATGTAGATAAACCCGGCAAACACAACCTGGCTATTAAGCCGGTAGCCGGCAATAAAAAAGAATTGTTCCGCCTGCGGAAGGTCATCCTTCAGCCGGTGAAATAAGTATATGCTAAATCTTAGTGACCAATGAAAAAAATGACGCCCCTGCTGCTGACGGCAGGCATGTATGCCACACTGGCAATGGCACAAACGAAAATGCCAGCCCGTGACTGGCTGATCGATCCGAAAGGATTTACCGCCACCGCCACGGAGAAAGGGAAGGAAATTGTACTCAGCAACGGTTTGCTGAGCCGCAGTTTTCGTACTACCCCCAACGTTATCTGCACCGACTTCCGCAACCTTGTGAGCGGAGAGCAGTTGCTGCGCGCCGTAAAACCCGAAGCCCGCCTCTTTATCAACGGGCGCGCCTACCAGGTGGGCGGCGCCGCCGGACAGCACCAGAACGCCTACCTGTTGCCCGCCTGGCTCGATAATCTGCAGGCAGGCGCCAATGATTTTACATATACCGGTCACCAGTTCGCCGACATTCAACCGGTACTCCGCTGGAAAGCCAACCGTTGGTGCTCCAATCCCCGGCAGGCCACCGGAAAAGCGGTGATCTTCGCCTATAAAGCACAGGCGCCCGAATTACAGGGTGTGACGGTAAAAGTACACTACGAAGTTTTCGACGGTATACCGCTGCTATCCAAATGGCTGGAGATTACTAACGGTACCGGGCAAACGCTGAAGCTGGACCAGGTGGTCCATGAAATACTGGCCACCCCGGAAGAGGAATCCACTGTGGTGGGCAGCCCGGATAAGATAAGGACGCCGCACGGCATCTACGTGGAAAGTAACTACACGTTCAATAACTCCATGACCGCATCGCTCAGCGATCAGACCACCCACTGGAAAACAGACAGTACCTATACCTCACAGGTGAACTACGACCTGCTGACGCCCTGTCTGCTGGAAGTACATCCAAAAGTCCCCGTGGGCATCAGCATGGCGGCAGGCGAACATTTCGAATCTATCCGCACTTACGAACTGCTGCTCGACGGTTATGACCGCGAACGGAACGGTCTCGCCAAACGTCGTATGTACCGCGTACTGGCGCCATGGACCACGGAAAATCCCATCTTCATGCACCTGGTCAGCACCGACCCGGCAAAAGTGAAAAATATCGTCGATCAATGTGCTGCTACCGGCTACGAAGGCGTGATCCTCAGCTTCGGCAGTGGTCTCAATATGGAAGACACCAGTGCTGCCAACATCGCAAAATTCAAAGCACTGGCAGATTACGCTCACAGTAAAAAGGTGATGCTGGGCGGATACTCCCTGTTTTCCAGCAGGCGTATCAGTGATGAAGACGACGTGATCAATCCCGCTACCGGTAAACCCGGCGGCGCCTTCTTCGGCAACGCCCCCTGCATGGGCAGCAAATGGGGCCTCAGTTACCTCGATAAAATAAAACATTTCATCACCGCCACCGGATTCGACATCTTCGAAAACGACGGCCCCTATCCCGGCGACGTCTGCGCTTCTACTACCCACCCCGGCCATAGCGGCAAAGAAGACTCTCAGTGGAAACAGATGCAGCTGCAAAAAGGATTGTATCGTTTTCTCAATGCAAAAGGGGTATACATCAATGCGCCCGACTGGTATTTTATGGATGGCACCAACAAAATCAGCCTCGGCTACCGGGAGGTGAATTTCTCCCTGCCAAGGGCTGAACAGCTGATCCTCAACCGGCAAAATATCTTTGACGGCACCTGGGAAAAAACACCTTCCATGGGTTGGGGCTTCGTACCACTGAGCGAATACCATGGCGGCGGCGCTGAAGCTACGCTGGAGCCGCTCAAAGACCATCTCGATACCTACGACCAGCTGATGATACAGTACTATGGCGCCGGCGTACAGGCATGCTACCGCGGCCCGAGACTCTATGATACGGATGCCACCCGTCAACTGGTGCAACAGGTGGTGAACTGGTATAAAAAATACCGCGACATTCTCAATACCGATGTAATGCATCTCCGCCGCCCCGATGGCCGCGACTGGGATGGAATCATGCATATCAGTTCCTCGCTGCCGCAGAAAGCGATGGTGATGCTGTACAATCCAACAACAACGCCCATTACCCGGGAAATAACACTACCACTGTATTACACCGGACTTACGCAGTCGGTGAAGATCCGGGAGAAAGAGGGCGCGCCCAAAACGTATACGCTTGACCGTCAGTATACCGCTCATGTGAAAGTGACCATCCCCGCTTCAGGTTATACCTGGCTGGTAGCGGAATAAACATCCATTAATACAAATCCTTTAATTACGATTTATGAAGAAACTGACATTCGCCGTTATTACCCTGCTGTGTTGCCTGCAGATACAGGCGCAGGCGCAGAAAAAGATCTTCAGCGAGACACCGGAGCAAATGGAAAAACGGCTGTCCTGGTGGGTGCACGACCGCTTCGGGATGTTTATCCACTGGGGACTGTATTCCCTGCCTGCCCGTCACGAGTGGATCAAAAATTATGAGCGCATTACCGATAGTGCTTATCAGAAATACTTCGACAACTTCGATCCGGACCTGTACAACCCACGCGAATGGGCGCGCATGGCGAAAGCGGCCGGCATGAAGTATGCGGTGATCACCACCAAACACCACGAAGGCTTTTGTCTCTTCGATTCCAAATACACTGATTACAAGGCCACAAAGACCCTCATCAAAAAAGACCTGGTCAGGGAATGGGTGGGTGCTTTCAGGGCGGAAGGGCTGAAAGTAGGATTTTACTATTCACTGATTGACTGGCATCATCCTGACTTTACCATTGACCGGGTGCATCCGCAGCGTGTCAGCGACCCGAAAGAATATGAACGGATCAATAAAGGCCGTGATATGGAGAAGTACCGCACTTACCTGTTTAACCAGGTACGGGAACTGATGACCAATTATGGTAAGATTGATATGCTGTGGACGGACTTTTCCTACCCGGGTGCAAACGGAAAAGATCACAATGACTGGAATTCTGTGGAACTGCTGAAAATGGTGCGCAAATTGCAGCCTGGCATTATTGTCAATGATCGTCTCGATCTCGGCGAATATGACGATGGCGGTGATTTTGTGACACCGGAGCAGTACAAAGTATCCGAGTGGCCTACCCGTAACGGTAAGCGCATACACTGGGAAACCTGCCAGACTTTCTCCGGTTCATGGGGGTATTACCGTGATGAGACCAGCTGGAAAGATAACAAGCAGCTGCTGGTATTGCTGATCGAGACGGTGAGTAAAGGGGGCAATCTGTTGCTGAATGTGGGGCCGACTTCCCGCGGACTGTTCGATGCCCGCGCACAGGAACGGTTACATGGCATGGGGGAATGGATGAAAGTCAACGGCCGCGCTATTTATGGCTGTACAGAGGCGCCTGCCGGTATTCAGCGGCCGGATAATACCCTGCTCACATATAATCCCGACACCAAAAGGTTGTATGTGCACCTGCTCGATTATCCGTTACAACGCATAGAGTTGCCGGGACTGAAAGGAAAAGTAAAATATGCCCAGTTCCTGCACGATGGCTCTGAACTGAAAATGAAAGACACTGATAAAGGCGGACTGGCGATTGATGTGCCTGTACGCAAACCGGACGTGGAAATCCCGGTAATCGAGCTGATGCTGGAGTAGTCCGGCAGAAATAAGCAATGAGTATGAAAACGCAAAAGCGGAGGGTACAATAAGCCTTCCGCTTTTTGCGTTTTTTCAGTTATTAGAAAAAACCCTTCTTTTTGTGAGAAAAGATATTATTTTTATTGTACCATTTCTTTTTTGTTAAACATTCGGAATGAAGCTATCAGCCGGGATCGGGAAGATATCTCCGGCGCAACGGACATCATCCGGCTTCAACACACCATTATCGCAGGGAAGGTCCTAATGTCATCAACACAGCAATGGGAAAAACCATATCCGTATCATCAATTCGCCGGACACAACCAACTATCAGGTATCTGTGCAGGTTTCCGCTGTTAACGGGAACGCCTGTATCAGCTGCAGAAAAGGATGGCGGAAGAAACACTAAAACCATTAAAACCATATTTGCCCGGATGTTTTGTCAACAGGTTGCCGGGGGCCAATGAAGTAAAAAGTATACAGGATTGTAAGGTTGTCAGAGTCGTAATCAGCCAGACTGCGTGATGGTTAAAAGCAGAAAAACCCTGTTGGTTTTCCGGAATATCCAGCCAACCGTTCCGAAGAACTGAAATTTGAAAAAATAGGAGAGGCGGTTTAAAAATGTACAGAAATGGTTAAAATATAATATATATGATTAAGTATAATTTGTTAGAATTGCAAAAATAGGCGGCTTTCAAAAAGCTGATAACTAGTTGATTGTAATTCAGTTAATCCTTAATTTATTGATTTAAACCACGTTAATAGTTAGTTTTTACTCTAATATAGAACAAATTGTATATTAATATTTATTGAAAAACCATATACGTATCCGATTGACTGCTGCTAGTAATTGTATCAAATTTGTTTGGGGTATGGAAACCGTGTGAACTTTCCATTATGCAAAATATTCAGCCATACCAGCTTCCAGACTTACGGTTAAAAATGGAAGATTTTCATACGAAATATACATAACCCAAAAGGAATAATATGAAAAAAGTGGGGCCTATAAATGCTGGTCATTTAGGAGAAGGGGAAGTTTATGAGGTTGCAGCATTGCATAGCGAATCAACGAACATGTTACAACAATTAGCTAAAGATATCTGTAACCTTGTTTTTATGGATATAGAGATACCCGGATTGACTGCGATTGAGGCTGCCAGTATTGTAAAAGCTGCGTATCCCGACATAAACGTGATTTTACTGACTTTAAATGAGAAAGGTAAATCCCTGACAGAGATGCCCGCGCGGGAGGAAGGTCTGGCGGTAGACCACATACCGCCTGTGTCATTGTCAGAGTTTATATCGCAGGTTTACGAGACAGCGCTACAGTCCAATATGGTAGCAGTAAACAAGGTATTGGCGTTTTTCCGGAAAGAACGCGGAAATGCTCATGACCCCTATGGGTTATCACCCCGTGAAAAAGAAATCCTGCGTTGCCTGGTGAATGGTGATACCTACAAGCAGATTGCCGAACACTGTCATATCAGTGTGGGGACCGTCCGCTCGCATATCATGAACATCTACCGTAAACTTGACGTGAATTCCCGGTCCAATGCCATTGTAAAAGCCATGAAAGAACGGCTGGTGTGAACTTTTACCGGTTAAACTGACCAGTGCCAACAACGCACAATTGCCTGTGCCCGACGTGCTGCTATCATTAGTGGAAATGTGAATGCCCAACCTGGAGCCTGTGCCTGATTCCCTCAATGGAAACCGAACCTTTAACACGCATCAGTTAAGGTAGTGACATCTGTAAAGCCCTGCACTTGTGCCTGATCCTTCTCCGTGATAAAACCGAAATGTGCTCATCCGACATGCCGCTGTGTGTCGGGACGGAGCGTGCTATGCGCCAGATAGCCGATCTGCGGCAGGCTATCTTTATCCTGTACCCGCCATTGATACAGCAGAGAAAAGTGAGGCAGAACAGATAAAAAGTACAGGGCGCCCGACAGGTTAGCAGGAGGAAAACGACGGACACAACGTTGGGGGGATAGCCGACAGGCATCTTCTCCGCTGCTGCCTTCGCTGCAATCTCCACCCAGCAGGCGAATCAGCGGGAATCACGGCCATCACAGTTTAAAAACTACCGATAAAAGACAAAATAATAGTGAAAGTTATGCAACCGTTTGCATAACTTTCACTATTCTATTTTAAACCTGTTGCCAAAGCACGTTATGAAGAAAAAACAGCAGCAGGGAAAATAGCGCAGCAACCAAATTCAGACAGCTTTTGGAACACCGTGATACAATGAACTGCCATGAAAGGCCCGCGCCGGAAATGGCCGTAGCGGCGTTTCTTTTGACCAACAACAACAGTTATGAAAAGAACAGGATTCTGGTGGATGTTATGGTGCCTGTTATCAGGCAGTTTTCTTTGTCAGGCGCAGCAATCAACCCGCCTTACACAGCACTGGGAGTATCTCCGGGGAGACCTCGGCGGTATCTGGGAAGCCGTCAGGCCCGTTGCCGCAGGCAGCCCCGAATCTGTGCCGCTGTGGCAACAGGTAACTCTGCCACACTGCTTCAACGCCACGGATGCCGTGAGCCCGGAAGAAAACTACTACGAAGGGCCCGGCTGGTACCGCACCCTGCTGGACATCAACAACCCTTATACAAATGGCCGTACGCTGCTGCATTTTGAAGGCGCGGGACAAAAGACGGCTGTATATGTCTATACAACGAAGGTGACCACCCATACCGGCGGCTATGATGAATGGACGGCGGATATCACCGAAGCGGTGCGGCAGTTCCTTCAATCGCCGGAAGCCAAACGTTTCAAAGGGAAAGTACCGGTGTCCGTCCGCTGTGACAATACCCGCGACCTGGAAATGATCCCCTCCGACATGTCGGACTTTAACGTGTACGGCGGACTATATCGTTATGTCAATCTCGTTTATGCGCCGGCGTTATCCTTCGAAACCTTTCATCTACAAGCGGTCACCGACGCCGCCGGTAACAAAGGCACGCTGAACGTCAGCGCCGCTTTCCGTAACCCGGGCAACATCTCCCGCGGCACGCTGGAGCTCCGCCTGCTCGACCCGCAACAGAAAATCGTAAAAGAAATCCGGCAGGACATCGACATAAAAACCGGAGAACAACCACTGGCTGTCATCTCCCTGAAAAAACCAATACAGTGGTCACCCGGTCAGCCCAGCCTGTACACCGTGGAAGCCCGCCTTACCTCCACCGCCGGCACTGCCGGATGGAAAGACCATACCGGCTTCCGCCACTTTGAATTTATAAAACAGGGACCTTTCCTGCTCAACGGCAAACGGTTGCTGCTGCACGGGACCCATCGCCATGAAGATCATGCCGGCGTAGCCGCCGCGATGACAGAAGACATGGTCCGCAGGGAAATGCTGCTCATTAAAAATATGGGCGCCAATTTTATCCGGCTTGGCCACTACCAGCAATCACGCATCGTATTGCAGTTGTGCGACAGCCTGGGCATCCTGGTATGGGAAGAAATACCCTGGTGCAGAGGCGGACTGGGGGGAGATACCTACAAAGAACAGGCACGCAGGATGCTGACAAATATGATCAGCCAGCATCGTAACCATCCGGCTGTTATCCTGTGGGGACTGGGCAATGAAAACGACTGGCCCGGTGATTTTCCCGAATTTGATAAAGAGAAGATCCGCGCTTTTATGTCGGAACTAAATACCATGGCGCATCAGCAGGATAGCACGCGCAAAACTACTATCCGCCGCTGCGATTTCTGTAAAGACATCGTGGACGTATACTCGCCTTCCATCTGGGCCGGCTGGTACCGTGGCCGCTATACGGAATACAAAACCGAAAGCCTGAAAGAGATAGCCCGCGTACCTCATTTCTTTCATGCTGAATGGGGCGCCGACAGTCATCAGGGCCGCTTTGCAGAAGAGCCGGAACAGTTTATCAAACAAGTGGCTACCGGCAAAGGCGCCGACGAACGCAGCGGCGATTTCGCCCTCACCGGCGGCAACGCCAGGGCCTCTAAAGATGGCGACTGGTCAGAGTCTTACGCGGTGAACCTGGTGGACTGGCACCTGAAAGAACAGGAAACCATGCCTCAGCTGACCGGCACCGCTTACTGGGTGTTCAAAGATTTCTCCACGCCGCTGCGGCCGGAAAACCCGGTGCCTTATGTCAATCAGAAAGGCATCGTGGCCCGCGATCTTACCCCCAAAGAAATATACTACGTGTTCCAGTCGTACTGGACGGAAGCGCCCATGGCACATATCTACGGCCACGGCTGGCCCATACGCTGGGGCAGGGAAGGAGAAACCAAAGAGATACGCGTATACTCCAACTGCACGGAAGCAGAACTGTTTGTCAACGGCAAAAGCGCCGGTGTCAGAAAACGCAACAGCCAGGACTTTCCCGCTGCCGGCCTGCGCTGGCAGGCGCCGCTGCAAACAGGCGACAACCGCATAAAAGTGGTGGCCCGGAAGGGAAAACATACCATCACTGATGAAGTTACCTGGCAATACCAGACCGCCACATGGTCTGCCCCCGTGAAACTGATACTGGAAGAAGATAAAACCTTTACCGGCGATCAACTCCGTAAAGTGCGCGTAAAAGCTGTAGATGAAAAGGGGGTGCTGTGCCTCGATGCGGCCAACGAGATCACCTTTTCACTGGCAGGAGATGGTCGGCTGATCGTCGATCAGGGCACTGCCAGCGGTTCCCGGAAAGTACAGCTGGCTAACGGTCAGGCCTGTATTTTTCTGCGTACCGCCAACGGCTCCGGCACAGCGGCAGTAGCTGCTACGGCGAAAGGAATGACCTCCGGCATCACTACCATTACCTATTAACTGTATTCAAACACGACGTGCTCATGAAAAAAATTTTTACCGGAATAGGGCTGCTGATTTTTTCGTGGCAGGCGCATGCCGCCACTCCGGCCGATTCCCTGCTGAAGCTCTGGTACAAACAACCTGCCCGGCAATGGGTGGAAGCGCTGCCCGTAGGCAACGGCCGTATAGGCGCCATGGTCTTCGGCGGCGTACAGAAAGAAGAGCTGCAACTCAATGAAGGTTTCCTTTGGTCCGGCACACCGCGCAACGGCGATAACCCGCTGGCCAAAGAAACACTGCCGCAGATGCGCCAGCTGCTCAATGAAGGCAAATACAAAGAAGCCGATAAGCTGGCCAAAAAAATGATGGGCACCTATAGTGCTCGCTACATCACACTGGGCAGCCTCTTTATCGAAAACGACGTACCCCGGGAAGCAGACAGCTACCGCCGTGAGCTGGACCTCAACCGCGGCGTCAGCAAAGTTTCCTACACGGCAGATGGCGTACATTATACCCGGGAAGTCTTTTCCAGTTACCCCGCCCAGCTGCTGGTTATCCGCTACACCGCCAGTAAACCGGGCATGTTGCGCTTCCACACCACCTTCGCTAACGTGATGCCACATACGAACAAAGCGGTCAATAATCACTACCTCGTGATGAAAGGCCGCTGTCCGGAATATGTGGCCAGCCGCCCCTATGAAGCCAAACAGATCGTTTACGGCGATAAAGGCATCAATTACGAAGTGCATATAGATGCCCGCAGCAGCGGCGGTAAAATAACCGCCGATACCGCAGGGATCACCGTAAACGGTGCTACGGAGGCGGTGTTGCTGGTGTCTGTTGGTACCAGCTACAAAAGCCCGGAAGACTGGGCCGGAGACCCTGCCGCTGCAGCCGCCGCTCCGCTGAAGAAAGCACAGGGCGCCGCCTACACTTCATTACTGAACAACCATCTTGCAGATTATCAGCGGCTGTTCAGTAAAGTGGCGCTGGACCTGGGCACCGACGGCGGCGAACAACTGCCCACCGATGAACGCCTGAAGGTATACACCAGCAACGGCGGTAACCGCGATCCGCAGCTGACCACCCTGTTGTACCAATACGGCCGCTACCTGATGATCGCCGGTTCCCGTAAAGGCGGTCCTGCACTTAGCCTGCAAGGCTTATGGAATAAGGAGATGCAGCCGCCATGGGGCTCCAACTACACCATCAATATCAATACGGAAATGAATTACTGGCCTTCCGAAACGGCCAACCTGTCGGAGTGCGGCCAGCCATTGTTTGACTTCATCCACAAGATGGCTAAACGCGGACGTGTAACCGCAGCCGTTAATTACGGCGCTTCCGGCTGGACCGCCCATCATAACACAGACATCTGGGCGATGACCAATCCGGTCGGCGGCTTCGATTTCAGCGACCCCAACGGAAATCCTAAATGGGCAATATGGCCCATGGGCGGGGCCTGGCTGAGTCGTCACCTGTGGGAACACTACCTGTTCACCGGCAATAAAAAACAGCTGGAACAGATGTATCCCGACCTGAAAGGCGCTGCTGAATTCATGCTCGACTGGCTCATTAAAAATGATAAAGGGCAGTGGGTCACCAATCCCTCCACTACTCCTGAAAACAATTTCCTGATTGACGGAAAAAGGGAGGGTTCCGTGAGCATTGCTACCACCATGGACCTGTCTATCATCCATGATCTGTTTACCAATACCCTGCGCGCCGCGGCAGTATTGGGCAAGGACGCCGAACTCGCCGCAAAAATAAAAGACCGGATGAAAGATATATTCCCTTTCCAGGTAGGACAATACGGTCAGCTGCAGGAGTGGTATAAAGACTGGGACGATCCGAAAGACAATCACCGTCACGTATCCCACGTGTACGGCCTCTTCCCGGGTAATTTTATTAATCCGCGCAGAGACACGGTACTCGCGGCGGCGGCTAAACGCAGTTTACTGATGCGGGGTGATGGCGGAACCGGCTGGTCTAAATCCTGGAAGATCAACTGGTGGGCGCGCCTCGAAGACGGCAATCACGCCTATACGATGCTGAACAAACAGCTGTTCCTCGCCGGCGGCCAGGAAGTGAGCGTAGCTGATAACAGCGGCGGATCTTATCCTAACCTGTTCGATGCGCATCCGCCCTTCCAGATAGACGGCAACTTTGGCGTTACCTCCGGTATTACCGAGATGCTGGTACAGAGTCACGACGGTGTGGTGCACCTGTTGCCCGCGCTGCCGGACGCATGGCCTTCCGGCAGTGTCAAAGGCCTGAAAGCGCGGGGCGGCTTTGAAGTTGATATAGCATGGAAAAATGGGCGGCTTGTCCATGCGACAGTACATTCCCTGCTGGGAGGCAACCTGCGCATCCGCACAGCAAAACCGGTGCAGGTGAACGGTACAGCCATGCAGCCTGCGGTGGGCGACAACAGCAATTCATTTTATCCACTACCCATACCGGTAAAAACCGAGGTGAAAGATGCGTCTAAACTGGCGGAGCTGTCACTCAAAAAAGTATATGAATACGATGTGCCCACGGTAGCAGGTAAAACCTATGACATCCGATGAGTTTCAGAACAACGATATTCAGTATAGCCGTTGGCGTTGTATCCGCTACTGCCACGGCGCAGGTGAAAGGCGATGACGATGGCATCCTCGCCCAGAAAGCCGCCAGCCGTGATAAAGCTGCCATTGATTCGGCGGTACATGGCTGGTGGACTGCCTCCATGAAAACCCATGACCAGCGCATCGCCTGGTGGCGGGAAGCACGCTTCGGCTGCTTTATCCACTGGGGCGTATACTCGGTGCCCGGTGGCGAATGGAACGGCAAAAAGGTGGAAGGTTATGCCGAACACCTGATGCGGAAAGAAAAAATCGGCCGGCAGGAGTATGCGGAGAAACTGATACAATACTTTAACCCGGCACACTTCGATGCCGACGCCTGGGTGAAAATGATCCGTGATGCAGGCATGCGCTATCTCATTATTACGGCCAAACATCACGATGGCGTGGCGATGTATCCCACTGCTATCGGAGATTACAGCATCCGTCAATCGCCTTTTAAACAAGACCCGATGGCGGCGCTGTCGGCCGCCTGTAAAAAGTACGGTATCCGTTTCGGCTTTTATTATTCGCATGCTTTTGACTGGGAACATCCGGACGCTCCCGGTAATGACTGGGACTATCATAATCCCGGCGGGGACAAAAACCTGTATGGCGGTACCAACTGGTACGACGCTCATCCGGAGCTGCTACCTAAAGCTGTGCAGTATGTCAACGAAAAAGCTATTCCGCAGATACACGAGCTGCTGCGCAAATATCATCCGGACATCCTCTGGTTTGATACGCCGCACAAGCTGCCACTGAGTGAGAACATCCGTATCCTGGAAGCCATTCGTGCGGTAGACGACCAGGTGGTGGTCAACGGAAGGCTGGCCCGCACGAGCGCCATTTCCTTCGGCGATTATAAGAACACTTCCGACCGGCCGGCGGAGTTTTACCCTGTAAGCGGCGATTGGGAAGCGATTCCCACGACCAACGAATCATATGGGTATTCCCGTTATGACAGCAGTCATAAACCGGTAGGTTTCTTCATCCGCCTGATGGCCAAGGCAGCCGCAAAAGGCGGGAACCTGCTGATGAACATCGGCCCGGAAGGCGATGGCTCCATAGACCCACGGGATACTTTGATCCTGCACGGTATTGGCGGCTGGATGCAGCAGAACGGGGAGAGTATCTACGGCACTACTGCTACGCCGCTGCCGGCGCAACCCTGGGGCGAAAGCACCCGCAAAGGCAATAAACTGTACCTGCATGTGTTTCAATGGAACAATCCCTTATATGTAGGCGGTTTGTACGGAAACGTGGAAAACGCATACCTGCTGGCTAACAGGCAGCCGGTGAAAGTGACCCGCGTGACCCCGAAAGACCTGAGCATCACCCTGCCGGAAACCGCGCCGGACAGTGTGAACAGCGTAATCGTCCTCGAAATGAAAACCATGAAAGGGGATAGCGTGCGGGTATTGGATACCCGCCGTATCACCAACGTGCTGCGGGCGTTCGATGCCACACAACACGGCAAAGGTTTCTCCTTCGGCGATGGTAAAAAGGCCGCCTATTATGTATATGGCTGGAAAAACACAGACCAGTACCTCAGCTGGAAGGTGCGGACCACCCGCGATGCCGTGTTTAACATTGGCATCAAATACGCTACAGACCAGCCTCCTGGCAACGCCTACGAAATCCGTATCGGTAAAAATGTGATCCTGGCGGAGGTGGCCTCCGCCAGGAAAACGGAGATCGTTACACAGGCATTGCAGGAAATAAGACTGCCGGCAGGAGAATATGAGATCACCATGAAGCCGGCACAGATCAGCGGTCCCGAATTAATGAGACTATTTGAAATCACTATGCAACCAAAATAACGTTATGAAGAAACCCTCCCTGATAGTAACAGCTTGTTTGCTGCTGGGCCAGTTGCTGGCGCGTGCAGGAGAAACAGACCAGTTTATAAAATCGCTGAAAGCCAGTCCCGCTGCGGTGTACCAGCCGGATGGCACGGTAGCCCCGGCCACGGTGAAGGTGGTACGCAACTGGTCCGGAGAATTATGCAATGTGCGTGTAGTCAATACCGGTAGTCAACCGGTAAAACTGAAAGAAGTTGTGCTGGGCGCCGTGGGCAAAGTGTTGCCATCCTCTACGCCCTTTTACGCTGAGGGTTTTCAAATGCTGACGCAGTCGGCCGGCACATTGGAGGCGCCTAAAACATTAGGCAACTACACAGATGAAGGGCACTATAAAATACCGAAGCCAGACGGTTACCTGGCTGTTTACAACCTGCTGCGGCTGTATCCGGCGAACGACGTGCAACTATTGCTGGGGTACACTTCCAGTAACCGGTTTGTTGGCAAGTTCTATCTCTCTGCGGATACCATCAAGGCGGTAGTAGACCTGGAAGACCTGGAGCTGGCGCCAGGCAAGGAGTTTAAACTGGAGGAACTGATGGTGCTCAGCGGTAAGGACGGCAACAACCTGCTGGACCGTTTCGCTGACCGCATTCATCATTTCCATCCACGGCTGGCGTTCAAAGCGCCACCCAGCGGCTGGTGCTCCTGGTATTGCTTCGGCCCCAGGGTGACCGCTCAGAATATTTATGATAATCTCGATTACATTAAAACCAATATCCCTGCGCTGAAATACATCCAGCTGGACGATGGTTATCAGCCGCATATGGGCGACTGGCTGGAAGTGGGTAATTCTTTTGGCGGCAATGTGCAGCAGGTGCTGCATACCATCCGTGATAAAGGGTTTGAACCGGCTATCTGGGTAGCCCCTTTTATCTGCGACAGCAATTCTGCCATTTTCAAACAACATCCCGACTGGCTGGTGAAAGACAATAGCGGTAAGCCGCTGCGCAGCGACCTGGTTACTTTCGGCGGCTGGCGTCTGAAGCCGTGGTATGTGCTGGACGGTACCCATCCGGAAGTACAACGGCATTTTGAACAGCTGTTCCGTACCATGCGCAACGACTGGGGGGTGACTTACTTCAAGCTCGACGCCAATTTCTGGGGGGCCATTCACGGTGGTGTTTATTACGATAAAAACGCCACAAGGGTGGAAGCTTACCGCCGTGGCATGACTGCTATTCTCAAAGGCACCCGCGACGCCTTTATCCTGGGATGTAACCATCCGTTGTGGCCCTCGCTGGGGCTGGTACACGGCTCCCGCAGCAGTATGGACATCAAACGTACCTGGACCGTATTTGAAAAGTCAGGCCGCGAGAATCTCTATCGCTCCTGGCAGAACGGCCGCCTGTGGTGGAATGATCCCGATTGCCTGGTGCTCACCGGCAACATGCCTGACAATGAATTTAATTTCCATGCAGCGCTGATTTATGCTACCGGTGGTATGATGCTCAGTGGCGACGATCTGACGAAAATATCTCCCGAGCGGCTGAGTATGCTGCGCAAAGCGGTGCCGCCCACGGCGAAAGCGGCCGCTTTCACCGATACCAATTTTGAGGTGGGAGAAGTCAACACCGCAACAGGAAAAAATATTATCTTACTCAACTGGCAGGCATCTCCCAAAAAAATAACGGTGAAACTGGATAAACCCTGTGAGGTACTGGATTACTGGACGGGGAGAAGTTATGGCAGGCACACCGGCAGCTTTACCATGGAAGTGGGAGGGCATGACGGAAAGGTCATCACACTCACACTCACGCAAAGTCGCTAAGCAACATAAGCAGCAAAGGAGCGAAGATCACCCTTTGCTGTTTTTCTCATTTTTCCTGCCTCTTTGCGTGATCTTCTTTTTTTCTTATTATTCTTAGCGTCTTTGCAGCTTGGCGCCTTTGCGAGATCTTCTTTTTTTTCTTATTTTTCTTAGCGTCTTTGCTGCTTGGCGTCTTTGCGAGATCTTCTTTTTTTTCTTATTTTTCTTAGCGTCTTTGCTGCTTGGCGTCTTTGCGTGAACAAATATTAATTCCTATGCGGTACGTTATATTGTTTTTATTACTGTTCGCCGGGCAGGCGCAAGCGCAATCCCCGTTGCTGAAGAAAGTGCTGCGGGACACCAAACCCGCTATCCTGGAACGTGCCGGCTGGGCGCTGCAACAGATGCCGCTGACGATTACAGCGTTTAGCTGTGACCGTAGTGCGGGGGACAAGCATGATTTTTATTCCGAAGGCGATTACTGGTGGCCGAACCCTGCGTCTCTCGACAGTCCGTACGTGCAGCGTGACGGGCAAAGCAACCCGGATAATTTTGTGAAGCACCGGGAGGTGATGATCCGCTTTAGCCGTGTGATGGGAGCGCTGGCGGCAGGTTATGTGGCCACTAAAGACAAAACCTACCTGCAGCACGCGCTGGTACATGCCCGTGCCTGGTTTGAAGATGAGGCTACGCGAATGAATCCCAGCCTGCTGTATGCACAGGCTATCAAAGGCAGGGTTACCGGCAGGGGCATTGGCATTATCGATACCATTCATCTGCTGGAGGTGGTGCAGGCACTGCGGATCATGGAGAAGGCGGGCATGATACCGCCGGCCGACCTGGTGGCGTTTAAGCATTGGTTTACAGCTTATCTGAACTGGATGACTACCCATCCTTATGGTAAGGACGAGATGAACGCGAAGAACAACCATGGTACCTGTTGGGTGATGCAGGTGGCCGCTTTTGCACAGTTTACCGGTAACCGGGAGTGGACCAGCTTCTGCATCAACCGGTATAAAACCGTATTGTTACCCGCACAGATGGCGGAAGACGGCAGTTTCCCGCTGGAGCTTCACCGGACTAAACCCTACGGCTACTCGTTGTTTAACCTCGATGCGATGAGCACTATTTGCCAGTTGCTGAGCGACAAAAAGAATAACCTCTGGCGATATACGGCGGAGCGGCGTAATATGGCCAAAGGGATTGCTTTTCTGTATCCTTATGTGAAAGACAAGAGCACGTGGCCCTATCCCAAAGATGTGATGTATTGGAGCGAGTGGCCGGTGGCCCAGCCTTTCCTGTTGTTTGGGGCGGCGGCTTTTAATAATATGGATTATTACCGTCTGTGGCTGATGTTAAACCATGATCCTCAGGTAGAAGAAGTGCTTCGCAACCTGCCTGTCCGCAATCCCGTGATTTATTTGTGATTTACGATTTTTTTTAATATCTTTAGGTTCCTATGAAATAAAACTTTAGAGGTATGAGTTGGATGAACGACTTGTATGTCATTTACCAGAAACTGGATGCCAACAGTTGTGAAGCGGTAAAAAACGACATTCTTAAAGCCCAGATCGATGGCTGCAGCCGGGGTGAAATTTACTTCCTGGTATTACAGCAGCTGGTGCACATAAAAAGGGAAAAAGCGCCTGTTTATGAACTGATTAAAGGAGAGGTGGAAAGCTTTATCCATTACAGTAGCAATCCGTACAGGCTATCCGCCTAATTCTTCTATCAGTTTCTGCACCTTGACATAATTGGGAGCCTGGGGTGGTATTTTGAGTAGCCAGTCCAGACATTCCTGCTTGTGTCCCTCCTTAAGATAGCTCAGTCCCATGTAAAAAGCAGCTTCATATTTGAGGTCATTGCTTTGTTGGTATACCTGTACCAGGTCAGCCCGTGCCGGCTGGAGCTGGTTCAGGTCTACTTTGCATACGCCGCGGTAGTAGCGGGCGTAGAGGTTATTGGGGTATTGTTGCAGTACTTTGTCCAGTATGGTGATGGCGTCGGCAAAATGGCCGCGGTTGAATTTTTCAATGGCTTCTTTCGGTAGCCGGAGGCTGTCTGCGTCGGGGGCCTGCATTTCAGTGGAGGCGAACTGGCGGTAGATATTTTTCCGCCATGGGCTGACGTACAGCATGATGGCGATACCTGCGGCAAAGAGGGCGATGAGGATCACCGTATTGCGGATAGGCGTAGGCGTACTTTCTTTCTGTGCAAACCAGGCATTGCGGCGGGAGAAGAGTTGATGCAGCAGGGCATCCCGGGACGGGTCTTTACAGATGCGTTGCGCCAGCAGCTGGCGGAACAGTTCAAATCGTTTCACCTGCTGATTGAGCGTGGCGTCTGTTTTCAGCCGTGCATCGAAGAGCCTTTTTTCTGCTTCCGGCATCTGGCCTGCCAGGAAACGATCGGCAGCAACGAGGTCATCTGCAGTCATGCCGCCGGATTTTAATTTGGCGTCGAGATCTTTGAAGAGGGAAAGGTAGCAGGACTGTCTGTTGGCGGGAAGTTCCCGCACCGGTATTTTAGTGGCGACGGCGATGTCCTCCTGCAGGCAGTCGGTGAGCGACCAGCTCAGCAGTTCTTTGCAGGTATCGCTGAGTTGGAGATAATAACTGTAGGCGAGCCTTCTTTTTTCGCCTTCTTTCAGCACATCTTCTATATCGATCATATCATCGCGGGTGAGGGCGGCGTTTTCTTCCGCTTCCATGCCGGCGATGCGTTGTCCTCTTCTTTCCAGTTCCCGCTCCCATATGCGCTTGCACAACAATTGAAGAAAGGGTTCAAAGGAGCTTACCTGCAACGGATGGCGCCGCGCATAATAGTAGATGTCCATCAATGCTTCTTCGAAAATATGGGCTGCGTCTTTGACAGTGCCGCTCTTTTGCAGTATGAAACGTTTCTCTTTGGAGGCGAAACGCTGGTAGATATCATCAATAATTTCCGGAGAGTGATGCAGCAAGCCCTCAATGTAGTCCTGGTCGTAGTGTATTTCAGGTGACATACCTATCGTTTTTGCCTTTTCGTCTGTATTAAAAATATTAAACCTTCCCGAGGTGGCCTAATTATTTATTCTGTGCGCCGGCTTTTGTATCTTGCCGGTTGTACCAGTTTCCCAGCCACAGGACAGTAATTTTTTGCACCTATGCCAGCCATTGATGAGCTGATTATACGTTTTATTCAAACGCCACATGATCCTGCGTTACAGGAGGCTATTGCGGCGTTGGTCGCTGAAAGCCCTGAGCAGGCCCGTTATGTGGAAAACAAGCTGGCTGCATGGCTGGCAGCCGCTACCCCCCCTGTTGCAGCCACCGCTGCGGTGAAAACAACATTGATGCCGGCTTTCCTGTATTCCATTAAAACATGGGTATCAGCGGTAGTGTTGCTGGTACTGGCAGTGATACTGTTGTTGTTAAATTCCCGTGCAACACCCCGTAAACTGCTTTCTCACGTCAACAATACCGGCCGGATAGACTCCCTGCATTTTCCGGGCGGGTATATTATACTGAACAAAAACGCGGCCATTTCGTTCGATAGCAGTCAGCGGCAATCGATATACGCGGTGATATCGGAAGGAGATGTGTTTATAGACCTTGGCAGTAACACTTCCTGTACCGTGCTGGTTCCGGGAGATTATCAGCTGGAAACCACGGCCGGGGCTTTTCATGTGCAAGCGTCCGCCAGTCGTACCAAAGTATTTGTCACCCGGGGAGCGATTGGTGTTTCCGGGAAAAGGCCGGACACCATGACGCTCACTGCCAGTATGCAGGGAACGCTGGACCAACAGCGGGCGCCTGCCCGGAAGCAGCTGGCCAGCCAGGCTCCGCTGGCATGGAAAACGGGAGAACTGGCTTTCCGTAATGTGCCGGCGGCGGAAATACTGGAGGCGGTGAGTGGTGTGTATGGTATCCACATAATGGTCCCGCCTTCCGCAGAAAGCCTTTGCGCAAAAAAGTTAACGATCAACCTGAATAAAAAAACTGAGAAAGAGACGATCGCGTTGTTACAGCAAAGCCTGTCCGCCCATCTGGTAAAAGACAGTATGGACCGTTATTACCTGACGATCAAATAAAGCAACAGGCATCCTGTAGCGCCGGAAGGCCGGGCTGGTGACGGGGCGGGTTAAAGACTTGGGAATGCTTACAGTACAGGGGTTTTATGGCAATATTACAGGTTCAGTCCTGCATGCAGGCGCAGGAGAACCGCTTTTAAGGTGGTGATGTCTTCTTCTCCTACGACATCGATGTAGCTTGCTTCTATTTCCTTGATAGACTCTGAGGCCTCTATCATCAGCATCTTTCCCATATCGGTGAGGAAGATGAGGCTGGCGCGGTTGTCGGTGTCATGTTTGCGGGTGGCGATGTAGCCATCTGCTTCCAGGTTTTTCACCACTTTGCTCATGGCCTGTTTGCTGATGCGGGCTTTTTTAGCCAGCTCATTGTTGATCGTACCGGCATCGTCGATGTTGATGAGAACGACCATGTCGCCCGGACGGAAATTTTTGTAGCCCCGTTCCAGCAGTTTTTCTACCAGGTGCTGGTCGAGATCTTTTTTTACGAGGCTGAGCAGGCGGCCCAGGCTGGACTTTCTCCTGGCAAGGGAAGCCTCGTATCTTTCTTCTGTTGTACTCATAAATACTGTATGTAGGTAGGTTTGGTATGTGAAACGGCGAAGGGCTGACACGGCGTCAACCCTTCGCTCAATATGATTATGGTAAAGAACAGTGCTGTTTGTACACGTAATCAGCCATTACGGTATGGTCTCAAATATGCTTTCTGCCCTGGCGTAGCATCTCAGTCCGACGATGGTATTGCTTATCCCCACCCTTACTCTTTGTGCAGACCTGATGCTGGTAGATGTCAGTCAATCAGAGCCTAAAGCCCCCGCGATGCCCATTTCCAGGCCCCTCAGCTCTGCCAGGCCGCGCAGGCGGCCGATAGCGCTGTAACCGGGATTGGTTTTTTTCTGCAGGTCATCCAGCATCTGATGCCCATGGTCCGGCCGCATTGGAATGGAAACATTGCGGCGTTTCATGGTGAGCAGGATGTTTTTCACCACGGCAAACATATCTACGTCGCCTTCGAGGTGGTTGGCTTCGTGGAAGTTGCCCTGTGCATCACGCTGGGTGCTGCGCAGGTGGATGAAATGGATATGATCGCCCAGCCGTTCGATCATGCCCGGCAGATCGTTATCGGCACGTACACCGTAGGAACCGGTGCAGAAGCACAGGCCGTTGGAGGCGTAAGGAGCGGCTATCAGCAGCTCTTTGGCGTCCTGCTCGGTGCTGACGATACGGGGCAGCCCAAAGATAGGGAACGGAGGATCATCCGGATGGATGGCCAGTTTCACGCCCACCTCTTCCGCTACCGGCGCTATCTGTTGCAGGAAATAGAACAGGTGCAGCTTCAGCTGGGTAGCGTCAATGCCTTTGTATTTGTCGAGTGCCGCCTGGAACTGTTCGAGCGTGAAGCTTTCTTCAGAACCGGGCAGACCGGCGATAATGTTTTTCTGCAACAGCTGTTTGGACTCGGTGGTCATGCTGTCGAAATGTTCCTTGGCACGGGAGATATCCTCTTCGGTATAATCTTTTTCCGCATCGGGACGTTTCAGCATGAACAGATCGAACGCCATAAACGCAGCTTTTTCGAAACGCAGGGCCCTGGAACCATCGGCTACTTCGTAGCTCAGGTCAGTACGGGTCCAGTCCAGCACCGGCATAAAATTGTAGGTGACTACGTGGATGCCGGCAGCAGCGAGGTTACGGATAGATTGCTGGTAGTTGGTAATGTATTCCCGGAAATTACCGCGCTGCGTTTTAATATCTTCATGAACAGGGATGCTCTCTACTACAGACCAGGTGAGGCCCGCCGCTTCGATCTCCGATTTACGCTTTAAAATCTCTTCTGTCGTCCACACTACTCCATTGGGTACATGGTGCAATGCTGTTACGATACCGGTAGCACCGGCCTGTTTTATATCAGACAGGCTAACCGGATCATTGGGCCCGAACCATCGCCATGTCTGTTCCATTCTCAGCATAATGCAATATTAGTTTTAGTAAAATCCAGAACTTGTGAATCAAACCCCAAAAATAGAATCTATCAGCAGATAATCAAAGTTTAATACAGGGTTTATGTGAGCAATACTATCATGAGGTCCATCACGTTGGTTTGCGTAGGCCCTGTAATCAGTAACCCGCCTGCTTTTGAGAAGAATGTCCAGGCGTCCTGCCGTTGCAGGAAATCCTGCGCGTCCAGTTGCAGGGCGGTCGCTCTTTCCAGCGTATGGTTATCTGCGATGGCGCCGGCAGCATTGGTCGGCCCGTCGGTACCATCGGTACCGGCGCTGAGCAGGGTAATGCCTTCATGGCCCGCGAGCGCAATGGCGGCGGCCAGCGCCAGCTGCTGATTGCGGCCTCCTTTGCCGTTGCCCGTGACCTGCACCGTCGTTTCCCCGCCGGCCAGCAAACAGGCCGGACGCGGCCCTTCATAGGTCAGCGCTGCTGCTGCCAGTGTTGCTGCTACCGTATGGGCATCGCCGGTAGTGTCTGACGCCAGTACCTGCGTATGGTAGCCCAGGCTGTGCGCTTTGTCGGCCGCGGCCTGCAGGGCAATGTGATTGGTGCCGGCGAGATAGTGATGTACCCTGCTAAAAGAAGCATCGCCTGCTTTGGGCGTATCAGGAACAATACCTGCCACACCGTCGCTGAGATAACGCCGCAAAGAGAGGGGCAGCTGTTCCGGCAGCCGGTATTTTTCCAGGATAGCCATAGCGTCCGCAAAAGTAGACGGGTCGGGCACTGCCGGCCCTGAACCGATCACGCTCAGATCGTCTCCTACCACGTCGCTCAGCACCAGCGTGCATAACGTGGCCGGATATATGTTTTGTGCCAGCCATCCGCCTTTAATTTTAGAGAGATGCTTGCGCACGATGTTCATTTCGTGAATGCCGGCGCCACTGTTGAGCAACAGGGTGAACAGCTGCTGCACGTCTGCCAGGGAACTGCCTTCCGGCACATCGGCCAGCAGGGCAGAAGCGCCGCCCGACAGCAACAGTATCACCAGGTCGTTTTCGCCGGCAGCGGCGGCTGTTTCGAGGAAACGCCGGGAAGCTTCCAGGCTGTGTTCATCCGGCACGGGATGACCGGCTTCCAGCAGCTCCAGGTGCTGCAGCGGCAGGGCATGACCGTATTTGGTAACGACAAAACCCTCCGGACGGATGTGCCCTTCCAGTACTTTTTCCAGCTCCTGTGCCATCGCAGCGGAAGCCTTGCCCGCACCCAGCACGATCAGGCGCCCCTGTGGGGGCACAACATAATCATCTCCCGAAATAACAAGGGTGGAAGGGGCTTTTACCTGCACATGACGGCGTATCAGCTGCACGGGGTGTACAGCAGATACCGCATGCATGAAAATGGATTGTATGTCTCCGGCAGCTGAGATAGTAATACCTTTTGGTTATGGACGCGTAGCCTGTTTACGTTGTCTTTTCTTCTCCATCTTTTCCTCCAGATGCTCTTTTTTGCTCATCTCCCAGTCGTTCCATTTTTTGTACTGGCTGGCGGTAAGCACATTCTTGAAACGCTGGCTGCGCTCTGTTTCCAGCGCTTTGAACTGCTGCATCCGGTCTTTTTTAGGAAGCTCGGTATTGGCGCGGATAGCGTCCATCCGGCGGATAATATCGGCGTTGATGGTGTAAATCTGCTGGTACTGGTCGCGGTTCAGGCCCACCTGTCTGGATATCTTATCGCTGATCTTATCGGCCCTGCCCTCTACACCCCAGCGGCCACGATTATTGGTGCTGTCTTTCGTTTGTGCAATGGCGGCAAGCCCGATGCCCGTCAGCAGGCAACACAGCAGCACCATGGGAAGCGAGAATATCTTCATAGTCAGCTATTATATATGAAATTTAGACAAACTTAACGGGTAAACCCTTGTCAAATTATCCCTTTTTCGTGTTAATGCAAAAACTATTCATCCTTACCACTCATAAAAAAAAGCGACAATTACTAACACCCCGGTCAATCATTTATTACATTTAAGACCAGCAACTGAAAATCTGAATCGAAAAAAAAACCGAACATGAAAAGAGCTTTTGAGAAACCCGGGAGAGCCCTGCTTTCCCGCGGCGTCGCCTATGCCCTGAACCGGCACCGCAGTAAACTGCTGGTGTTCTCGCTACTGTTGGCAGGCTCCTATGCCCATGCACAGGAAACTTTTCCGGTAAACGGAATTGCGGACCCGAAAGACCGGTGTTTCGCTTTTACCCACGCTACCATCGTTAAAGATGCGCAGACAACCCTCAGCAATGCCACGCTGGTGATCCGTGACGGCAAAATCATCGACGCCGGGCCGGGCGCTGCCATCCCCAAAGACGCGGTAGTGGTGGACTGTAAAGGGAAGTACATCTATCCCTCTTTTGTAGACATCTTCAGCAGTTACGGCCAGGCCGATGTAAAACGCACCGGCGGCAGCTGGAATGCACCACCGCAGTTCCTCTCCAACACCAAAGGCGCCTATGGCTGGAACCAGGCGATAAAGAGCGAAGTGAACGCAGTGGACCTGTTCAGCACCGACGAGCCCAAAGCCGCCACCCTCCGGGAAGCCGGCTTCGGCACGGTAGCCACCCAGCAGATGGACGGCGTGGCCCGCGGCACCGCCGCCCTCGTAACCCTCGCAGGCGACAAGGAGAACAAAGTGATCGTCCGCGAAAAAGTGGCGGCCGGCTACTCCTTCGACAAAGGCAGCTCCACCCAGAACTATCCCAATTCACAAATGGGCTACATCGCCCTGCTGCGCCAGACTTACCTCGACGCGCAATGGTATCGGTCACAACCTGCCAAAGAAGGCGTAAACCTCAGCCTCCAGGCCTGGAACGCCAACCAGCAGCTGCCCCAGATCTTTGAAGTGAAAGATAAATGGGACGCCCTGCGGGCCGACAAAGTAGGCGATGAATTCGGCGTACAATACATCATCAAAGCCGGCGGTAACGAATATCAACGGATGCCTGAAATAGCAGCCACCAAAGCCACTTTTATCCTGCCGCTGAACTTCCCCGGCGCCATCGATGTGGAAGATCCCAACGATGCCCGCTTTGTATCCCTTGCAGAGATGAAACACTGGGAGATGGCCCCCTCACAGCCCGCCGCTTTCGAGAAAGCCAATATCCCCTTCTGCCTCACCGCGGCAGACCTGAAAGACGTAAAGTCTTTCCTGGGCAGCGTACGTAAAGCCATAGAATATGGCCTGAGCGAACAGAAAGCGCTCGAAGCCCTTACCAAAACACCCGCCAGCACCCTGAAAGTGTATGATAAGGTAGGCAGCCTCGAAGCCGGTAAACTGGCCAACTTCCTCATCACCTCCGGTCCTGTGTTTAAAGACAATACTATCATCCTCCAGAACTGGGTACAGGGCAACCGCTACCTCGTAAAACAGGACGGATGGAACGATATCCGAGGTATCTACACCGTTAGCCTGTCACCGGGCAGCAACATTACCGTGGAGGTGAAAGGTACCGCCACCGCACCGCTGCTGGCAGTATTACAGAAAGACACGCTTCCCGGCCGTATCGATATCAACGGTAAACTGGTCACCCTTTCTTTGCCACTGGTAAAAAATGGCCGCAGCAACGTAAGGCTCAGTGGCCTGATCAGCGAAAACGGCTGGTCCGGTACCGGCGTGGACACCAGCGGCGCCAGCGTAAGATGGAACGCGGCCTTTGCCCGTACAGCACCCGCCAGGAGCGACTCTGCGAAGAAAAAAAACAACGTGGACATCGGGCAGTTGTATTACCCGTTCAATGGCTACGGTTGGGATAAAATGCCGCAACAGCAGGACATCCTCATTAAAAACGCTACGGTATGGACCAACGAAAAAGACGGTAAACTGGAAAATACAGACGTACTGGTACGCGGCGGCAAAATCGCGCAGATCGGCAAGGGCCTTTCTGCCGGTAATGCCCGTGTGATCGACGGTACCGGCAAACACCTGTCGGCCGGCATCATCGATGAACACTCCCACATCGCTATCTCCAACGGGGTCAACGAATCTTCACAGGCCGTTACCGCAGAAGTGCGTATCGGCGATGTGCTCAACCCTGATGATGTGAATATCTACCGGCAGCTGAGCGGTGGTGTTACCGCCTCCCATCTGTTGCATGGCAGCGCAAACCCCATCGGCGGCCAGTCACAGCTCATCAAACTGCGCTGGGGCCAGGATGCGGAAGGACTGAAAGTAACCAACTGGGACCCCTTCATCAAATTCGCGCTGGGCGAAAACGTGAAGCAGTCCAACTGGGGCGAACGTAACACCGTGCGTTTCCCGCAGACAAGGATGGGCGTAGAGCAGGTATATGTAGATGCGTTTACCCGTGCCCGTGACTACGAAAAACAAGCAACCGGCAAACGCCGCGACCTGGAACTGGACGCGCTCGTGGAAATCCTCAACGCCAAACGTTTCATCACCTGTCACTCTTATGTGCAGAGCGAAATCAATATGCTGATGCATGTGGCCGACAGCTTCCGTTTCCGCGTCAATACGTTCACCCACATCCTCGAAGGATATAAAGTGGCCGACAAGATGAAAGCACATGGCGCCGGCGCCGGCACCTTTGCCGATTGGTGGGCCTACAAAATGGAAGTACAGGACGCTATCCCGTATAATGCCGCTATCATGCACAAAGTGGGCGTAGTAACTGCTATTAATTCCGACGACGCCGAAATGGCACGCCGCCTGAACCAGGAAGCGGGCAAAATCGTGAAATACGGCGGTGTGCCGGAAGAAGAAGCCCTCAAAATGGTGACGCTCAATCCTGCCCGCCTGCTGCATGTGGATAACCGCATGGGCAGCATCAAAGTAGGTAAGGACGCGGACCTGGTGCTCTGGAGCGACAACCCGCTGAGCATCTATGCCAAAGCAGAGAAAACCATCGTAGACGGTATCGTGGAGTTTGACCGCGACTATGACTTGCAGCTGCGCCAGCGCATCGCTGCAGAGCGTAACCGGCTGGTGCAGAAACTGCTGGGCGAAAAGAAAAAAGGCACTCCCACCCAGAAAGCCGCTTTCACACCGGATGAAATGTACCACTGCGAAGATCTGCAGGCTGGTCATCAGGAAGGCCTCGGAATAACTACCGGCGCCGGGTTCTAAAAAACTGTAATATCATGAAAAGAAGCATATATCTACTGGCCCTGGCTTTCGGCGTAAGTTCCGCCTATGCCCAGGAAACCATTTTGCCGGCCCGCCCGCAGGACAAGCCGGTATATCTTACCAATGCCGTTATCCACGTAGGCAACGGCCAGGTGATTGAAAACGGGACCGTCGCTTTCGCCAAAGGTAAAATCACCGCTGTTGGCGCAGGCGTAACCGCCGCCGGCGACGCTACCGTACTGGATATGAAAGGACAGCATGTATACCCCGGCATCATTGCGCCGGACACTAAACTGGGCCTCGTGGAGTTTGAAAGCGTAAGAGCCACCATCGATGCCCGCGAAGTAGGGGAGATCAACCCTTCCATCCGCTCCATCATCTCCTACAATACTGATTCCAAGGTGATCAACACGCTGCGGTCCAACGGTATCCTGCTGGCACAGGTGACACCCGAAGGAGGCATCGTCAGCGGTACTTCCTCCGTCGTACAGCTGGACGCCTGGAACTGGGAAGACGCTGCCTACAAGACAGACAACGCGCTGCATTTCTTTATTCCCCGCCTGGTGAATACCGGCGGCCGTGGCTTCAGAGGTCCGCAACCCAGGGACCCCGTGAAAGAGGGACTGGAGAAAGTGGAAACGGTGCGGGTGTTTTTCCGCGAAGCCAAAGCTTACCTGCAGGAAAACAAACATGCCGCCACTAATATCAAATTCGAGGCGATGCGCCGGCTGTTCAACCGCGAACAGAAACTGTTCATCCACTGCGAACTGGTAAAGGAAATGCTGATAGCCATCGATTTTGCCAAAGAGTTCAACATGGACGTGGTGATCGTTGGCGGGGCCGACTCCTGGCAGATCACAGACCTGCTGAAACAAAACAACATCGCCGTGGTGCTCACGCAGCCGCATAGCTTGCCGCTCATGGCAGACGATGATATCGACCAGCCGTACAAAACAGCCGCGCAGTTACAAAAAGCAGGGGTGCTGTTCTGCCTGAGCAACGAAGGTTTCTGGCAGCAGCGCAACCTCGGCTTTGAAGCAGGTACCGCCAGTGCTTTTGGCCTGAGCCGTGAAGAAGCGCTGTCGGCTGTAACGCTGAATGCTGCTAAGATCCTGGGTATTGATAAAATTGCCGGCTCACTGGAAACAGGCAAAGACGCCAATATCGCTGTCAGCACCGGCGATATGCTGGACATGAAGTCCAGCGTGATCACCCGCGCTTTTATCCAGGGCCGGGAAATCAACCTGGACAACAAGCAGCATCAGCTGTATGAAAAATATCAACAGAAGTACGGTATCAAATAACATCGGTATCGATATAAAAAAAGGGAAGATCACTATTGATCTTCCCTTTTTTATTGATTCAGTAATTTGTTTTATACCGCTTTTACGAGGAAATAGTTTTTTCCTTTTTGCAGCAGGATATATTTATCCCGGAGCAGTGAACTGGTGTTGATGACCATTTCAATGCCGGGTACTTTTACTTTGTTAACGCTTACACCGCCACCTTGTACGGTTTTGCGGGCTTCGCCCTTGCTGGGAAAGATACCGGTTTCTGCGAGGAAGCTAACGATGTCTTTACCGGCTTCCAGATCGGTTTTCGCGATTTCGTGCTGGGGAAGTTCAGCCGTTACATCCATCAGGTCTTCTTCAGATAAGGCCAATAGTGCTTCTGCAGTGTTTTTATTATACAGGATGGAAGATGCCTCTACTGCATTGTTATAGGCTTCCTCGCCGTGAATGAAAGTAGTCACCTCCTGCGCCAGTCTCTTCTGTAAAACACGTTTGCCGGTATCCTGCCGGTGTTCTTCAATGAGAGCATCTATCACTTCTTTCTCCAGGAAGGTGAAGATTTTGATATAGCTTTCTGCGTCCACGTCGGTAGTCCGCAGCCAGAACTGGTAAAACGCATAAGGCGAGGTCCTTGCCGGGTCCAGCCATACGGTGCCTTGTTCGGTTTTACCGAATTTGGTGCCATCTGCTTTTTTGATCAGCGGGCAGGTAAAGGCGAAAGCCTGGCCCTGCGCTTTGCGGCGGATCAGTTCTGTACCGGTGACGATATTGCCCCATTGATCGGAGCCGCCCATCTGCAGTTTACAGTTTTTGGCGGTATACAGATGAAAGAAGTCGTATCCCTGAATGAGCTGATAGGTGAATTCGGTGAATGACATGCCGTTATCGCCTTCGATTCTTTTTTTCACGGAATCTTTGGCCATCATATAGTTAACGGTGATGTGTTTACCCGTATCGCGGATAAAGTCGAGGAAGGAAATGTGCTGAAACCAGTCGTAGTTATTCACCATTTCCGCCGCATGAGGTTTGGCAGGATCGAAATCCAGAAAGCGCTCCAGCTGTTTCCTGATACCTTCCACATTTCTCCGGAGGGTTTCGTCGTCGAGCATTTTCCTTTCTTCTGCCTTGAATGAGGGGTCGCCCACCATCCCGGTAGCGCCGCCTACTAACGCCAAGGGCTTATGTCCTGCCTTTTGCAGGTGCACCAGCAGCAGGATAGGTACCAGGCTGCCGATGTGCAATGACTCTGCTGTAGGGTCAAAACCAATGTAAGCAGTGGTCATTTCCTTTTGCAGTTGCTCTTCAGTGCCAGGCATCATATCCTGTAGCATACCCCGCCAGCGCAGTTCTTCTATCAGATTCATGATTCAATAATGATTTTTGCAAACCTACACAAAAATGTGGGAACGGGGGAGATAAGCTGTAAAGGACTGTTTTTTCGGCAGGTTACGGAAATGCCGTATTTTTAACTGTTGCCGGTCACCGGCGGAGCACAATCATATTTAGTCATCTTGTTATATATTATTTCCAAAATTTATTTGTTATGAAAAAAGGATGGTGTCTGATCCTGCTGTTATTCGTTGCCGGTTCCCTGTCAGCGCAGGATTGCGCCGGTTATTATTACCTGCTGAACAATGCGGAGGTAGAGATGACGGTGTATGACGGCAGCAATGCGCCGATCGGCAAAACCCTGTATAAGGTGAGCAATGTGCGCAAAGAGGCGACGGGCACAGTCTCCGATTTTACGGCGACCGTGTTCGACAAGTCCGATAAGATGATCACCACCAGCCAGGGCAGCTTTAAATGCAGTGGCGACGGGGTGGCGATAGATATGAAGGTGGGCATGCCTTCCCTGTCACAGTTGAAAGACCTGAAGATGGAGGCCAAAACCACCGATGCTTTTCTGAACTATCCGGCGAATATGCAGGCGGGCCAGGAACTGAAAGGAGGTACGTTTGAAATGGCCGGTAATATGGGCGGTATGGATGTAGGCGTGGCCTATACGGTCAGCAACCGGAAAGTAGTGGGCAAAGAGAAAATCACTACACCGGCAGGCAGCTGGAACTGTTTTAAAATCAATTATAACCTGTCATTTAAAATGCAGATGCTGGGCAACAGCGTTCCTATGGAGCTTACCGCAACGGAGTGGTTTGCGCCGGGATTTGGCGTGGTAAAAACGGTATCCTACAGAGAAGGAAAGGAGACCGGGGCAACGATGATCACCAGTTTCAAAAAATAGCGGCATTCAATAAACAAAAAAACGGCCTTGTATCACTACAAGGCCGTTTTTTATTTACATCCGCCGGAGGCATTTCACCAGGCTGTCACGCCAGTAGGGTACCTGTATGCCGAAGGTGTTTTTAATTTTTTCTTTATTCAGTACGCTGTAGGCTGGTCTGGCAGCGGCAGTCTTGTATTTGTCGGAGGTCACGGGCAGCACCCTGGTGGTGGCAGCGGTGAGTTCTTTGATCGTAACGGCAAAGTCATACCAACTGGTAACGCCCTCGTTACTGTAGTGGTACACGCCGCCCAGTTCATCCTGTGGATGATCTGCTTTGTATTGCAGCATGTCGAGCAATGCTGTGGCGAGATCTCCTGCGTAGGTAGGAGTGCCCGCCTGGTCAAACACGACGCTCAGTTCCTCTTTTTCCCGCATCAGTTCCTGCATCCTTTTTACGAAATTGACGCCATATTCGGAGTATAGCCAGGAGGTACGCACCACAATAGTGTTGGGGTTGTATCCGATGGCGGCGGCTTCTCCGCGCAGTTTGGAGGCTCCGTAGATACTCTGTGGATCGGTGTCATCTGTTTCCGTATAGGGCACATTCTGCTTTCCGCTGAACACATAATCGGTAGAAATGTGTATCAGCTGGGTATTATGCCGGGCGCAGGCTTCTGCCAGTGCCAGCACTGCCTGGAAGTTGAGCAGAAAAGCATTGTCTTCATCAGATTCTGCTTTGTCCACTGCCGTATAGGCGGCACAGTTAATACAGGCATCTGCCTGGTTGGCGCTGAACCAGGCGGCAATTGATTCCATATCGGTGATATCCAGTTCGTTGGCATCGGTAAAATGCAGCTGGAACTGTGGATAGGCTTCGGCCGCTTTTTTCAGGGACTGTCCCAGTTGGCCGTGTGCGCCGGTGACAAGAATATTTTTCATGGCAAATAGCTGCTGTTAAAAGACAAAATTATGAGTAACGTCTGCCAGTCTGGGCAGCAGGAGGTCTTTTTCTGAGACTACGGCTTTATCGAGCTCAATGCCCCAGTTGATATTCAATACAGGGTCATTGTAATTGATACCACCTTCACTGCCTTTGTGATAAAAATTATCACATTTGTACATCACTTCTGCAGTATCGCTGGTAACAGCATAACCATGAGCGAATCCTTTTGGCACCAACAGTTGCAGCTTGTTGGCAGCGCTCAGTTCAATTACGTAGGATTGGCCGTAGGTGGGCGATCCTTTACGCAGGTCTACTACGGCATCTACGATACTGCCCTCCAGCACTCTGATCAGTTTGGTCTGTGCGTGGGGTTCCAGCTGGTAGTGCAATCCTCTCAATACCCCGTAGGAAGAGCGTGCCTGGTTATCCTGCACGAAATTATACTCCAGCCCGGCTGCATGAAAAGTATTGGCATTGTAGCTCTCGAAAAAATATCCACGGTGATCTCCGAAGACAGTTGGCTCATATATGAGTAACCCGGGGAAGCCGGTTGCTGTAAAAGGCATAACTGGTAATTATCGCTTTTGGTACTGCTCCTGATAATATTTCTGGTAGTTGCCGCTGGTGACATGTTGCAGCCATTCCTCGTTGCTGAGGTACCAGTCTACCGTTTTTTCCAGGCCTTCTTCAAACTGGAGGGATGGTTCCCAGCCCAGCTCCTTGTTTAGCTTGGTGGCATCAATGGCATAACGCAGGTCATGGCCGGCGCGGTCTTTTACGAAGGTGATCAGCTGGGCGGAGGTGCCTTCGGGGCGGCCCAGTTTTTTATCCATGATACGGCACAGCAGCTGTATCAGGTCGATGTTCTTCCATTCGTTGAATCCGCCGATGTTGTAGGTTTCACCAATCCTGCCTTTGTGGAAGATGGTATCGATGGCGCGGGCGTGATCGTTGACATATAACCAGTCGCGCACGTTCTCTCCCTTGCCGTACACGGGCACCGGCTTGTTGTTTTTGATGTTGTGGATCGCCAGCGGGATCAGTTTCTCCGGAAAATGATGTGATCCATAGTTATTGGAACAGTTGGAGATAATGGCCGGGAGATGATACGTGTGATAGTATGCCATCACGAAGTGATCGGAGCTGGCCTTGGAGGCTGAATACGGCGAACGGGGATCGTAGGCGGTGGTTTCATGGAAGAACCCTTCCTCGCCGAGTGAGCCGTATACCTCGTCGGTAGAGACATGGTAAAACAGCTTGTTCTCCACATTGTCTTTCCAGTATTTGCGGGCGGTGTTCAGCAACACGGCTGTTCCCAGTACATTGGTTTTGATGAAGGCCAGCGGATCCATAATAGAACGGTCCACATGGCTTTCAGCAGCGAGATGTATCACGCCATCAAACTGGTACTTCCCGAAAAGCTGATCGATGAAGGCTTCGTCTGTGATATCTCCCTTTTCAAAAACATAGTTGGGAAGATCTTTAACGTCCAGCAGGTTTTCAAGATTACCGGCATAGGTCAGCGCATCCAGGTTCACGATCTGATAATCAGGATATTTGGAGACAAATAATCTGACTACATGTGAACCGATAAAGCCAGCCCCACCTGTAATTAGTATGCGTCGTTTCATGGAATGATGAATAGTTTCTTATTTTAATAAAGCCTGTTTAAAATATTCGAAGGTGATCTTTAGCCCTTCCTGCCTGCCTACTTTCGGCTCCCAGCCCAGCAGGGTACGGGCTTTGGTGATGTCCGGCTGCCGTTGTTTGGGATCGTCTTTCGGTAACGGATGGTAAACGATCTTTTGTTTGGAGCCGGTCAGCGCAATGATCTCTTCGGCAAACTGGTTGAGGGTGATCTCTTCCGGGTTGCCGATGTTCACCGGCAGATGGTAGTCGCTCAGCAGCAGGCGGTAGATGCCTTCGATGAGATCGTCAACGTAACAGAAGGAACGGGTTTGTTTGCCGTCGCCAAACACTGTCAGGTCCTGACCGCTCAGCGCCTGGCTCATAAAGGCCGGTAAAGCGCGGCCGTCATTGAGGCGCATGCGGGGACCGTAGGTGTTAAAGATACGGACGATCCGGGTTTCCACGCCATGGAAATTATGATAGGCCATGGTAATAGATTCCAGGAATCTTTTGGCTTCGTCATAGACGCCGCGAGGGCCTACCGGGTTCACGTTGCCCCAGTATTCCTCTGTTTGCGGGTGTACATTGGGATCGCCATATACTTCGGAGGTAGAAGCCACGAGGATGCGGGCTTTCTTTTCCTTGGCCAGCCCCAGCAGGTTATGCGTACCCAGCGACCCTACCTTCAGGGTCTGGATCGGCATTTTCAGGTAATCGATCGGACTGGCCGGCGAAGCGAAATTCAGGATATAATCCAGTTTGCCCGGTACGTGGATGAACTTGGTTACATCGTGATGATAATATTCAAAGTCCTGCAAGGGGAACAGGTGCTCAATATTTTTGATATTCCCGGTGAGGAGGTTGTCCATGCCAATCACATGAAAACCTTCCTTAATAAAGCGGTCGCACAGATGCGAGCCCAGGAAGCCGGCAGCGCCGGCTATCAGGATTCTCTTTTTTTCCATGTATTCAAGGTATGTGGTGATCGTTTAGGCAATAGCAGCACGGCCAACACTCTCATAATGGTAACCCATTTCCCTCATACGCGCTACTTCAAATAGATTACGGCCATCGAAGATAGCCTTGTATTTCAGGGCCGCGGAAATTTTATTGAAATCCGGTGTTCTGAATACGCTCCATTCTGTGGCGATGATCAGTGCATCTGCTTTGTCCAGGCAGGTATACTGATGATCTGCATAATTTATTTTATCGCCTACTACCTGTTTTACATTCTCCATGGCTTCCGGGTCAAACACGGTAACGGTGGCGCCGGCGGCCAGCAGTGCATCGATGATGTACAATGCGGGCGCTTCCCGTATATCGTCTGTGTTAGGTTTGAAGGCCAGCCCCCATAAAGCGAAATGTTTGCCTTTCAGGGCGTCCTTAAAATAAGCTTTTATTTTGGGCAGCAGGAACAGCTTCTGTTTTTCGTTGACATCCATGACGGCATTCAGTATCCGGAAGTCGTAGTCAACATCTTCGGAAGATTTGACGAGTGCCTGTACATCTTTCGGAAAACAGCTGCCGCCGTAGCCGATACCGGGAAACAGGAACCGTTTTCCGATACGGTCGTCGCTGCCGATGCCTCTGCGGACCATATCTACGTCGGCGCCCAGCTTTTCACACAGCACGGCAATCTCATTCATGAACGAGATTTTGGTGGCGAGGAAAGAGTTGGCGGCGTATTTGGTCAGCTCAGCGGATTTTTCATCCATGTATATGATCGGGTTGCCTTGCCTTACAAAAGGAGCATAGAGTTCCCCCATCACCTTACGGGCCCTTTCAGAGTTGGTACCAATGACCACGCGGTCTGGTTTCATGAAGTCATCCACCGCCACGCCTTCGCGCAGAAACTCGGGGTTGGATACCACGTCGAAAGGCGTTTTGCAGTTCCGGGCGATGGCCGCTGTTACTTTCTCTGCAGTACCTACGGGTACCGTGCTTTTATCCACGATCACCTTGTAGTCGGTCAGCAGTTTGCCCAACTGGTCCGCCACTTTCAGTACAAAAGACAGGTCGGCGGCGCCGTCAGCGCCGGGGGGCGTCGGCAGTGCCAGGAAAATAACTTCTGCATCCCTGATGCCATCTTCCAGGCTGGTGGTGAAAAACAGACGTTCTTCCTTGAGGTTGCGTTCAAACAGCTTTTCCAGTCCGGGCTCATAAATAGTAATCTGACCGGAGGATAGTTTAGCTACTTTGTTGACATCGATATCTACGCAGGTAACTTCATTTCCTGTTTCTGCGAAACAGGTACCGGTTACCAGTCCTACGTAACCAGTGCCTACTACTGTAATCTTCATGCTGGGGGATTGTTTAGAAATGATTTGACAGAATGAATAATGTGATCTAGCTGATCTTTGTCCATTTCAGTGTGTATCGGCAAGGAAATCACCTTGGTGGTGAGATGATCGGTTACGGGTAAGTCAAAGGCTGCGCCGCCAAAATGCTCGAACATCCGCTGGCGGTGAGCCGGCACAGGGTAATAAATCATGGCAGGCACCTGTTGGGTTGCCAGGTATTCCTGCAGCTTGTTTCTGTCTGCGCCGTTCAGTTGAAGGGTATATTGGTGAAACACATGATAGCTGTTGGCGGCACGATAAGGCGTGGTGATCTGCGGCATATCGGCAAAAGCGGCGTCGTAGGCGTCAGCCACGGCCCTGCGGGCGTTGATATATTCATCCAGCAGCGGCAGTTTGATGCGCAAAACGGCTGCCTGCACGGAGTCGAGGCGGGAGTTGACCCCTACTACATCGTGATAGTACCGGGCCGACTGGCCGTGATTGGCCACCATCCTGATTTTGGCGGCCAGTGCGTCGTCGTTGGTGAACAGGGCACCACCGTCGCCATAACAGCCCAGGTTTTTGGAGGGAAAGAAAGAGGTACAACCAATATGACCAATGGTACCGGCTTTCTTCACGCTGCCGTCAGCAAAAGTATAGTTGCCGCCGATGGCCTGTGCGTTATCTTCGATCACATACAGGTTGTGTTTGGCCGCTACCGCCATCAATGGTTCCATGTCTGCCACATGGCCGTAAAGATGTACGGGAACGATCGCTTTTGTTTTGGGGGTGATGGCTTTTTCCACCGCCGTTACATCGAGACAGTAAGTCTGTGGGTCTACATCCACAAATACAGGCTTCAGCTGCAACAGGGCGATCACTTCGGCAGTGGCAATAAAAGTAAAGGAAGGGGTAATCACTTCGTCACCGGGTTGCAGGTCCAGTGCCATCATCGCTATTTGTAAGGCATCGGTGCCGTTGGCGCAGGGGATCACATGTTTGATGTCCAGATACTGTTGCAGCTCTTCCGCAAATTTCTGCACCGCTCCACCATTGATAAAAGCAGCAGATTCCAGCACCTCCTGGATGGCAGCATCCACTTGCGGTTTAATCTTCGTATACTGGCGTTTCAAGTCAACCATCTGAATAGGCACCATATGCTATGTATATTTTTATTTTGTTTAAAGTGTGCAAATTTACAAATTTTGGGATTGGGTGGGGATTATCTTTGCAGGACGATTAAATTTCAGTAAAAGTACGCAGGCGAATGTTAGCAAAGGCAATTTATAATACCGGTATCCGGCTGTATAGGGCAGGAGTAGGTCTGGCAGCCATGGGCGGCAAAAAGAAGGCATCTTTATGGCTAAGTGGCCGTCAACACTGGCGTTCCCGGATGGAACAGGCTGGTATCGGCCGGCACCCGCTGATTTGGGTACATGCCGCCTCCCTGGGAGAGTTTGAACAGGGCCGGCCGGTACTGGAGGAGTTCCGGCGGCAATATCCCGGCTATAAAATTTTGTTAACTTTTTTTTCTCCCTCCGGCTACGAAGTGAGAAAAGATTATCCCGGCGCTGACTATATATATTACCTTCCGCTGGACACCCGCCGCAATGCGCAGGATTTTATCAGCATTGCCCGGCCGGCGCTGGTCCTCTTCATTAAATATGAATTCTGGTATCATTTCCTTACGGAGCTGTATACACGAAAAATACCGGTCCTGCTCGTGTCTGGCATCTTCCGGGAAAGTCAGCTCTTTTTTAAAGGCTATGGCGGCATGTTCCGCCGCCTGTTACAAGGACTGACCCACATCTTCGTGCAAAATGAAAACTCCCTGCGCCTGCTGCAGGGCATCGGCATCCGAACGGCCAGCATCAGCGGCGATACCCGGTTTGACCGGGTGGCGGCACTGCTCACGGAGCAAACTGTTTTGCCACTGGTGGCGCAGTTTGCGGGCGCCAGCCACGTGCTCGTCGCTGGCAGCACCTGGCCGGAAGATGAACAGCTGCTGGCGTCGTGGTGGCGGCAAACTACCCGCCCCGGCATGAAAATGATCATCGCCCCCCATGAAATCCACGAATCCCATATCCGGCAGGTACTGGCCCTTTTTCCGGAAGCGGTGACCTACTCCGCGCTGAAAGCGGGCGCGCCGCCTGCTGATGTACTTATCATTGACAACGTTGGAATGTTAACCACCCTGTACCGTTATGCCCATGTAGCTTATGTAGGCGGCGGTTTCGGAAATGACGGTATTCACAACCTGCTGGAACCGGCGGTGTACAGCAAACCGGTGATCATAGGACCGGAATACAGTAAATATTTCGAAGCCGTGGAGCTGGTGGCGCTCAAAGGCGCGCTGGCAGTATCAGGGCTTACTAACCTGGAAGACTATATGAAGAGGCTGCAGAACGAGCCTGCCTTTTATGAGGAAACCGCTTCCATAGCGGGCAACTATGTAAGGGATAATAAAGGGGCAACGGAAAAAATCCTGCGATATATTCAGGAGAACCGCTTTCTGAGCAGGGAATAGAAGTGTTGTACCAGGTGGTGGTCATCCTGCCAGCCCTGGATGATCTTGATCTCCCGCTGTATCCAGTAATCAGCTTCCTGCAGGGACTTAAACTCATTGATGGTTTTGACAGAGCGTTCGTAGAGGTCGGTATCGCCGCGGAACAGCTCCTGGATGAACTGGTACTTGTCGTTGATGCCGATGGCTGCGCGCAGATCTTTTACCGGCATGTCTCCCAGTTTCTGGGCTACTTCCGTTTGTTGCTGCCGCAGGCGGTCATTGAGAGACAAGCCGCTATGATTGCCTACCAGTTCGTTCAGGTCTTTGCGGATACCATGTGTATCAGGTACGGTATGCGGCTTTGCCTGTGCTTGTGCCGGTGCCGGTGTGGGAGCCGGGACGGGAGCAGGAGCAGGTACGGGTTCTGGTTCAGGTTCAGTTGCCTGGTCGAACAGCGTGGCCGGAGGGGGGGCTTTTTCCTTCTCTTTTTCTTTTTCCCTGACGGGGATGTCCTTGAAAACGGGTTCCTGTAAAGGTTCTCTGGCGGCGGGAGGGGGCATATTGGCGGCCAGGGTGGGAATAGGCTGGGCCGTTATCACCGGTTCCGGTTTGGATGGAACAAGATCTGCAGCCACAGTGGATTGTGGATAACCTGCAGCCGGGACTTCCGGTTTATCTGCCGGTAATGTTGTAGTTTGCGTTGCGGTTGTAACCGGTACGGACATGGGGGGCTGCACGGGCATGATCACAGCAATGTCTTGTCTGTTCTGCATCTCCTGCTGCTGTTGTTTGTTACGCACGTACAACACCTCCGCCTGCAGCAACTGTACATAGTATGATATCGCCTGCAGGTTTGCTCCGGAATTTTTCAATTCCTGTAACTTCTCAATTAATGCATTTATTTTTTCCATGCCTTAATTGTTAACGCTTAGTGATAGGAATTATTTTATTTGGATAAAATTAGCGTATTTTAATTAATTAATAATCAAAATAATACAATATGTTTATTGAACCTTCTCTTGCAGGAGGACGGAGGGGCTGGATTGAGGTAGTATGCGGCTCTATGTTCTCGGGAAAAACCGAAGAGCTCATCCGCCGCCTGAAACGTGCCCGTATTGCCAACTTAAAGGTAGAGATCTTTAAACCGGTGATAGACACACGTTACGATGAAGGAAGCATAGTATCGCACGACGAGAATAAAATTATTTCCACGCCTATTGACAACTCACAGCAGATCCTGCTGCTGGCGCAGGAAGTGGATGTGATAGGAATAGACGAAGCACAGTTTTTTGACGCGGAACTGCCCAATGTATGTGATAAACTGGCATTACAGGGTATCCGGGTGATAGTGGCGGGGCTGGACATGGATTATACCGGGAAGCCCTTCGGGCAGATGCCGTTTATGCTGGCCAAAGCTGATTATATTACCAAGCTACACGCCATCTGTGTATGTTGCGGCAATATCGCCAACTACTCTTACCGCAAATCTGCGGAAACAGAAACATTGCTGCTGGGCGAAAAAGACCTCTATGAACCCCGTTGCCGGCATTGTTATTATGAAGGAAAATAAACAGGATCATCCATAAACAGGATGGCCGGTCTCGCTGAGGCCGGCCATTTTGCTTTTAAATATGTTCCCTCCCGGAATGTCAGCCCGGGGATTGCTGTTTTACTTTAAAGGTGAATTTTTTCTGGGTAAGATAGCTGAAGATGACTACCAGCGCGGTGGTAAAGATTTTACCGATGGTGGGGTAGAAGTGTAGCCTGTCTACAAACAGCTTCATCAGGAAGTAGTTGAGCAGAATGCAGATACCTACCAGCAGGAAATAGCGGAACAGCTGTACCCTGCCCCGGAGGTTGGAATCAGAGAACACCACGTACTTACTCAGCAGGAAACCTGTGGGGAAAGTGACTGCCATCGACATAAACAGGGCGGCGATGTGCGCGCTGATATCAATAAAAGGCAGATGGATCATCTCCTTCTGCAATACAAAATTGTAACAGATAAAGTACAAAAGGATATCCATCGCCGTATTCCCGCCACCACAGGCAAGGTAGCGGAAAGTCTGCCGGGGCATTACCCGGGCAAACGGCTGATAGAAGAAGTCGATGATTTGTAGTATGATCCTGCGTAACATGTTAAAACTGGCGCAAATTTAGTCGTTTTAGGATTTTCCGGGCACCTATTTAAACTTATCTTAACATATTTCTCTTTTTCCAGGCAGATGAGGGCTGCTTTTCATAACCGGTCGCTGATTGTAAAGCTACGGTTTGTTGCTGCCACACCTGCGCAGCCAGGATGGCGGCCAGCTTGTCTATCTCCGGACGCTCTGCCAGCAAGGCTTGCGGCGTATAATATTTATTGATGAAATTGGTGTCAAAACGGCCTTCGATAAACGCAGGTTGTTGCAGCGCCCAGTGGCCGAAAGGGAGGGTGGTGCGGATGCCTTTTACCTGGTACTCTTCGATGGCGCGGATCAGCCGGTGGCGGGCTTCTTCACGGGTGCTGCCCCAGGCGATCAGTTTGGCGATCATCGGGTCGTAGAAGATAGGGATGTCCATGCCCTGTTCATAGCCGTCGTCTACCCGTACGCCGTAGCCCTGGGGGCGAATATAGGTTTCCAGGCAGCCGGTGTCGGGCAGGAAGTTGTTGGCCGGATCCTCGGCGCATATACGCAGTTCTATTGCATGTCCGTTGATGGTAAGATCTTCCTGGGAGAATGACAGCTTTTCGCCGCGGGCCACCCGTATCTGTTCCTTTACCAGGTCCAGGCCGGTGATCAGTTCGGTGACAGGGTGTTCCACCTGCAGGCGGGTGTTCATCTCGAGGAAATAGAAATTCAGCTGCTCGTCTACCAGGAACTCCACGGTGCCGGCGCCGTAATAGTTACAGGCCTTGGCCACATCCACTGCGCATTTGCCCATAGCGGCCCTGATGGCGGGCGTGAGCACAGAAGACGGCGCTTCTTCTATCAGTTTCTGGTGCCGGCGCTGGATAGAGCATTCCCGCTCGAACAGGTATACACAGTTGCCATGCTGGTCGCCCAGTATCTGTATTTCAATGTGGCGGGGGGCGCCGACATATTTTTCAATGAAAACGGCATCATCGCCAAAAGCGCTGAGAGCCTCGCTTTTAGCCAGCCGGATCTGTTCTTCCAGTTCTTCCGGGGCGTTGACTACGCGCATGCCTTTACCGCCACCGCCGGCGGAAGCTTTGATCAGGATGGGAAAGCCGGTTTTTTTCACCACCTCCCGCGCTTCTTCCACGCTACGGAGGGGTGTTTCGGTGCCGGGCACCATCGGTACGCCGAACTTTTGCGCTGCCTGTTTGGCGGCCAGCTTGCTGCCCATCGTTTCAATGGAAGCAGCCGCAGGACCGATAAAAGTGATACCTGCATCGGCCACCTGCTGCGCGAAACGCGCATTCTCGCTCAGAAACCCGTAGCCCGGATGTATACCGTCTGCCCCGCGCTCTTTGGCCACCGCAATGATTTTTTCCCCCAGCAGGTAAGACTGGTTGGAAGGCGCCGGCCCTATGCACACCGCTTCATCTGCATATTGTACAAAAGGCATGGTGCGGTCAGCTGCTGAATACACGGCCACTGTTTTGATTCCCATTTCACGGGCAGAACGCATAATGCGCAAGGCTATTTCTCCACGATTGGCTACCAGGATCTTTTTCATGCAAAATTTTTAACAAGCAGCTAATATAAGCAATCAATCGTAATTTCGCGGTCACATGAAATCTACTACCCACCAAATATATACGCTGGTCCGGAAAGACCTGGTGCTGGAACTGCGGCAACAGTACGCTTTTTACGGCGTGCTGCTGTATATCATCTCCACCGTTTTTGTGATCAACCTGATGATGGGCAAACCGGATGACAAATTATGGAACGCCCTTTTCTGGGTGATACAATTGTTTGTAGCGGTAAACGCCATTGCCAAAAGTTTTATGCAGGAGAACAGGGGACGGTTGCTGTATTTCTATTCCCTGGTGCCTCCGCGGGTGTTCATCGCGGCCAAACTGATCTATAACGTTATCCTGATGACCCTCATGAGCCTGATAGCGCTGGTATGCAGTTTTACCTTCCTGGGCAACCCGCTGCATAATACCGGCTACTTCGTGGGGATCGTGCTGTTGGGCGGTACAAGCCTCAGCCTGTTGTTTACCGTGCTGGCGGCCATTGCGGCGCAGGCCAACCATAATGCCGCGCTGATGGCGGTGATGGGCTTCCCGCTGATGATGCCCATGCTGATGCTGCTGGCCAACGTGTCTTTATCGGCTTTTGTAACGGTGTACCAGCCGGGGCTGCCCAGGATGTTCCTGCTGCTGGGCGGAATGGACCTGCTGACCATTGCCCTTACCATGGTGCTCTTCCCGTTTCTGTGGAAGGACTGATTTCGAAATATCGAATATTTCTGCTACTTATATAAACGGATTTTAACGGGTAATTCAGGATTTTGGATAAACTTAAAATCGCGTAAAATCTTTGCGATTAAGGATAAAACGTGTAGGTTTGCCCCGGAATATAGCTGTTAAAAAATGGCCAGACATTGGTGGAAAGCATTAGCGATACTGCTTCTGATTTATGTAATTATCGCCGGGTTCACTATCAGGATACCAATCATAGGAACCAATGGACAATCATCCCGTGGATTGTTTTTTCATGTGCCAATGTGGATATGTATGTATACCATGTTCACCATCTCCGTTGTTAATTCTCTCCTTTACCTGTCCAAATATGATCTGAAAAGAGACGTATATGCTTCCAGCGCGGCAGGTGTCGGCGTTTTTTTTGGCGTACTGGGCTTCGCCACAGGCTCCCTCTGGGCTACCTATACCTGGGGAGGCACGCTGACGGACGATCCCAAACAGATATGCACGGCCATCGCCATCCTCATCTATATGGCTTATCTGGTGCTGCGCATCTCTATCCACGATATTGATAAAAGGGCCCGTATCTCCGCGGTGTTCAACATCTTCGCCTTCGCCCTGCTCATCCCGCTGACGTACATCATCCCCCGTATGGTGGATTCCCTTCACCCGGGAAGCGCCTCTACACCAGGATTTGCTTCAAAAGACACGGATGGCGGTATGAAACTGGTGCTGTACCCTGCCTTTATTGGCTGGACCCTCCTGAGCGTGTGGATCTACAGCCTGCTGGTCCGCTATAAAAAACTTGAGCTTAAAAATATTTTTAAATGATCAATAAAGCGTTTTCATTTTGCCTGACACTCACCCTCCTGCTGGTGTCTGTACTGGCAAATGCACAACAACAGGATACAGAGAAAGGGGCCGTAAACGAGTTCTTCCGCAGTAATGACAAGATATATGTGATCGTAGGCGTTTTAGTGATCATCTTCCTGGGTATTGTACTCTTCCTCATTAACCTGGACAGAAAGATCAGCAAGCTGGAGCAGCGGGACAAAAAATAATCCGTGATAATCTAATCGTTATACCAAAACAATACATATTATGTCGCAAGATCAGCATTATAGCTTTTTCCAGAGTGTGGAAAGAAGTTTCGACAAAGCCGCGGTTTTCACCAAGTGGGACAAGGGTATTCTGGAGCAGATCAAGGCTTGTAACGCCGTTTACCAGATCAAATTTCCGGTAAGAATCGGCGATGGTGTACAGGTAATTGAAGCTTACCGCGTACAGCACTCTCACCACAAACTGCCTTGTAAAGGCGGTATCCGCTTCAGCGATGAAGTTAACCAGGATGAGGTGATGGCGCTGGCTTCCCTGATGACCTACAAATGCGCGATCGTTAACGTGCCTTTTGGCGGTGCTAAAGGCGGTCTTAAAATCAATCCCCGCAATTATACTCCCTTCCAGCTGGAAGCCATTACCCGCCGTTATACCGCGGAACTGGTAAAGAAAAACTTTATCGGCCCCGGCACAGACGTTCCCGCTCCTGACTATGGTACCGGCGAAAGGGAAATGAGCTGGATACTGGACACCTATATGAGCCTCCGTCCGGGTGAAATCGACGGTTATGGCTGCGTTACCGGTAAACCGGTATCCCAGGGCGGCGTACGCGGACGTACCGAAGCTACGGGCCTCGGTGTGTTCTACGGCCTGCGCGAACTGTGCAACATCAAGGAAGATATGGAGCGCCTCGGCCTCACTACCGGCCTCGAAGACAAACGTGTCGTGGTACAGGGTATGGGTAACGTAGGTTATCATGCCGCCAAATACTTCCACGAAGCAGGTGCTAAAGTGATCTGCCTCATCGAATGGGATGGCGCCATCTTCAGCGAAAAAGGCCTCGATCCGGACGCTGTGCTGAAACACAAAAAAGAAACCGGCTCTATCATTAACTTCCCCGGCGCTGCCAACCTGAATAAAAATACAGACGGTCTGGAACTGGAATGCGAAATCCTGATCCCTGCAGCCCTGGAAAATGTGATCGACAAACATAATGCGCCCAATGTAAAGGCAAAAATCATCGGCGAAGCCGCCAACGGCCCGCTTACTCCGGAAGCTGATGAAATCCTGAACAAAAAAGGCGTGATCGTAGTGCCTGATATGTTCCTGAACGCCGGCGGTGTAACCGTTTCTTACTTCGAATGGCTGAAGAACCTCAGCCACGTGCGTTATGGCCGTCTGGGCAAACGCTTCGATGAAAACATGAACATCCACATTCTGCAGACCATCGAAGAGCTGACCGGTAAAAAAGTATCCGATAAAGAAAGAAAATTCATCGCTCACGGTGCAGACGAAGTAGACCTGGTTTACTCCGGCCTGGAAGAAACCATGCACGCCGCCCTCCACGAAGTACGCGACGTGATGATGGCCACCCCGCAGATCCATGATATGCGTACTGCCGCTTATGTGGTTGCCATCAACAAGGTAGGTGCCGCTTACGAGCAACTGGGTATCTTCCCTTGATCATTTAGGGATTTAGATATTTTGGAATTTAGTTATTTAAAATGCAGCGGAGATTGTAGTGATTTCCGCTGTTTTTTTTGGTACTTGCCATTAAGGATCCAACTAAATACCAAAATATCTAAATTTCAAAATGCGGGAGGGCGGTGAGAAACAGCCATTGCTTCGAGGCTGCGTTATGTGTACAGCAGAATGTGTGCGTGCCATTGGTCATTACAAGGTAAGTGGCCGGAATCACCATATGGTAACGGACAATCTGTTCCAGCGTCTGCTGACTGATGGGGACATTCATTTCCTTGCATTCTACCAGCATCCAGGGCTCCATGCGACGATTGTACACCACAACATCGAACCGCTTTTTCAATTCCCCGAGCATGATCTCCCGCTCAATCCCGATCAGCGAAGCCGGATAACCCAGGGATTTTACGAGGTAGTTGAGAAAATTTTGCCGTACCCATTCCTCCGGGGTAAGCCGCACGAATTTTTTCCGGTAGCGGTCAAAAATCAGTTCTTTGTCCTGCTCCCGGCTGATCCTGAAATCCGGTGGTGGAAAGTTAATGGTGATCAATACTTTGTCGTTTATGCCGGCACGAAGATAGGGGGATAATATGGAGAATAGCGAACAAAACCCTATATTTGCTTGTCAAAAGGCTATGAAGACAAAAGAAGAAATTGTAGCTAATTGGCTTCCCCGCTACACTGGTGAAAAGCTGGACCGCTTCGGGTCACACATCCTCCTCACCAATTTCAGTAACTACCTTACCATGTTTGCCGAATGGAACAACGTTGAAGTGATCGGCGCAGGTAAACCCATGCAGTGTGCTACTGCCGGCGATATTACCATCATCAATTTCGGTATGGGCAGCCCCGGCGCCGCCACCGTGATGGACCTGCTCAGCGCCATCCATCCCAAAGCCGTGCTGTTCCTGGGTAAATGCGGCGGGCTGAAAAAGAAAAATGCCATCGGCGACCTGATACTACCGATAGCGGCTATACGGGGCGAAGGTACCTCCAATGACTATTTTCCCCCGGAAGTGCCGGCACTGCCTGCATTTGCGCTGCAGAAAGCCATCTCCACCACCATCCGGGAACTGGGGCATGATTACTGGACAGGTACCTGTTACACTACCAACCGCCGTGTCTGGGAGCATGACGCCGAATTCAAGCAATACCTCGAACGTGTAAGAGCGATGGCGGTAGACATGGAAACAGCCACCATTTTCTCCGTCGGCTTCTTTAACAAGATCCCTACCGGTGCGCTGCTGCTGGTATCTGACCAGCCGATGATCCCTGAAGGGGTGAAAACAGAGGAGAGCGATAAGAAAGTGACCACCAAATTTGTGGAACGTCATCTTCAGATTGGGATAGAATCCCTGCAGAAACTGATCGATAGCCACCAGACCGTGAAGCACCTGCGTTTTTAGAATTGTTGTATCTTCCGGGCATGCATTCTACGCGCCTGGAGATACAAGACATGGAAGTGACCTTCCATGCACATGATACCACTGTCAAGGCTGTCAACCACCTGAACCTGTCTGTAGGCAGGGGAGAGATCATCGGGGTGGTGGGTGAATCCGGTTCAGGTAAATCGGTGACCTCCCTCTCTGTGATGCGCCTGATCCAGGCGCCGGGAAGGATATCCCACGGAAAGATCCTCTACCACCATGCCAACGGCCAGGTGACAGACCTGGCGCAGCTCTCCGATACGGCCATGCGGGCTTACCGTGGCAATGAAATTGCCATGATCTTCCAGGAACCCATGACCTCTCTCAATCCTTTACATACCTGTGGCGCCCAGGTCACGGAAGCGATACGCCTGCATAAAGGTATTTCGCCGAAAGAAGCCCGTGAGCAGGCGAAAGCATTGTTTGCCCGGGTAAAACTGCCCGATCCCGCTGTCATTATGGACCGTTACCCGCATGAACTGTCAGGCGGGCAAAAACAACGTGTCATGATTGCCATGGCTATTTCCTGTGAGCCCCGCCTGTTGATTGCCGACGAACCCACTACCGCATTGGACGTAACTGTACAGAAAGCTATACTGGAGCTGCTGAAAGACCTGCAGCAACAGATGGATATGAGCGTGCTGTTCATTACGCATGACCTGGGCGTGGTGGCGGAACTGGCAGAGCGGGTAGTGGTGATGTATAAAGGGAGTATTGTAGAGCAGGGACCGGTGCAACAGGTGTTTCTGCATCCGCAGCATCCGTATACCAAAGGACTGCTGGCCTGCCGGCCGCCGCTGGACAAGCGCCTGTCGAGATTGCCGGTTACCCGTGATTTCATGGAGACAGACGCGGAGGGAAATATACAGGAGAAAGCCGGCGCCGTAGCGGAGGTGATCAACCGGCTGGTGATCAGCGAGCGTGAATTAAAGGCCCGGCAGGCGAAGCTGGCTGCCAGTCCGCCGTTGCTGGAAGTCCATGGACTGCAGACCTGGTTTCCCGTAAAGAAAAGCCTCACCGGCAACGTACTGCAATGGTACAAAGCGGTAGATGATGTGAGTTTTACTGTTGCACAGGGAGAAACCCTGGGGCTGGTGGGAGAGTCCGGCTGTGGCAAGACAACATTGGGAAGATCTCTTTTAAGGTTGATAGAACCAACCGGGGGGAGTATTGTTTATAAAGGGCAGGATTTGCGAAGCCTGTCACCCGCCGGTATGCGGGCGCTGCGGAAAGATATGCAGCTTATTTTCCAGGACCCGTATGCTTCCCTGAACCCGCGCAAGTCTGTTGGTGCGGCTATTCTGGAGCCTATGCAGGTGCATGGCCTGTACGGTAATGAGCGGAGGCAGCGGGAGAAGGTACTGGAATTACTGGAGAAGGTGAATCTGTTGCCGGAGCATTTTAACCGTTATCCGCACGAGTTTTCCGGCGGACAGCGGCAGCGGGTGGTGATTGCCCGGGCGCTGGCGGTAGATCCCTCCTTTATTATATGTGATGAATCGGTGGCGGCGCTGGATGTGAGCGTACAGGCGCAGGTGCTGAATCTGCTGATCCGGTTGCGGGAGGAGTTTGGCTTCAGCTGTATTTTTATCTCGCATGACCTGTCGGTGGTGCGTTTTATCAGTGACCGGATGATGGTGATGCAGCAGGGAAAGATGGTGGAAACGGGACCGGCCGACGAGGTGTATGATCATCCGCAGCATCCCTACACCCGGCAGTTAATTGCTGCCATACCGAAGGGATTGTAATGCATATATAATTGATTATTATACTAATAGCTCATTTTTTTGACGAATAGCTAATAATCAGTACCTTTGCACCCACTAAAAAATTCTTATTCATACCGTAATATGAAACTATCACAGTTCAAATTCGATCTCCCTTTAAACCTGATCGCACAGCACCCTTCCAAGACAAGAGATGAATCACGCTTAATGGTGGTAAATCGCACTACCGGAAAAATTGAACACAAGGTATTCAAGGATATCCTGGGTTATTTCAATGACAAGGATGTGATGATTGTCAACAACACCAAAGTGTTTCCGGCAAGGTTGTATGGCCGTAAGGAGAAGACTGGAGCAAAAATTGAGGTTTTCCTGCTGCGTGAGCTGAACAAGCAGAATCGTCTGTGGGACGTAATTGTTGACCCGGCACGTAAAATCCGCGTAGGCAACAAGTTGTATTTTGGTGACGATGAGTCACTGGTGGCAGAAGTAATTGATAATACTACTTCCAGAGGCCGTACCATCCGTTTTTTATTTGAGGGCAACGATGAGGAGTTCAAACAGGTGCTGGACACGCTGGGTGAAACACCGCTGCCTAAGTATATTAAGCGTAAACCGGAAGAAGAAGACAAAGAGCGTTATCAAACCGTGTACGCCAAGTACGAGGGCGCTGTAGCGGCACCTACTGCTGGTCTGCACTTTAGCCGCGAGCTGATCAAACGCCTGGAGATTAAAGGGGTGAAATTTGCAGAAGTAACACTGCACACCGGTTTGGGCACTTTCCGTCCGATTGAGGTGGAAGATCTGAGCAAACACAAAATGGATGCTGAGTATTTCCACATCGAGGAGCATGCGGTAAAAGTGGTGAACAAAGCGAAGGAAGAAAACCGCAGGATCTGCGCCATTGGTACTACTTCCGTACGTGCCGTGGAATCTTCCGTGACTGCGCAGAACCACCTGAAAGCAGCGGAAGGCTGGACCAACACCTTTATCCACCCGCCGTATGATTTCGCTATTCCGAATGCACTGGTGACCAACTTCCACCTGCCCAAAACCAGCTTGCTGATCATGGTTTGCGCCTTTGCAGGTTATGATCTGATCATGGAAGCTTATCAGCAGGCCATCAAGGAAAAATACCGTTTCTTCAGCTATGGCGACGCCATGTTGATTATCTGATAAACGACGGCTTACAAGTTTATTCACTGCGGATGCCTGAGAGAAGAGTGATTGAAATGTATATTTCGCACTGGTCTTCCCTCAGGCATCCGCGATTTTTACCGGGTAGTATGAATACCTTTTATGGGCAATAGAAAAAAAACAGCCATCATTGTTGCAGGCGGCTCCGGTACCAGGATGCAGAGCGCCATACCCAAACAGTTTATGGACCTTGCGGGCAAACCGGTGTTATACCATACCATTACCGCATTCACTACTGCTTATCAGGACATGGAGATTGTGCTGGTGCTGCCGGAGCAGCATATCAGTTACGCCAATAACCTGCTGCAGGCTTTCGATAATATTCCGGCCATTACGCTGGTGAAGGGAGGGGAAACCCGTTTCCATTCCGTAAAGAACGGGCTGCAGCATATTAAGGGCGATGCGGTGGTTTTTGTGCATGACGGGGTGCGGCCGCTGGTATCGCCGGCGTTGGTCCGTACCTGTTATGAAGCTGCGTTGAGCCATGGTAGCGCTGTTCCGGTGATAGATATGAAAGACAGTATCCGGGAAGTAAACGGAGAAAATAACAGGGCGGTGGACCGGGGGCGTTTCCGTATTGTACAGACGCCGCAGACTTTTGTGTCATCGTTGCTGTTACCGGCTTTTGAGCAGCCTTATGATCCGTTGTTTACCGATGAAGCTACGGTAGTGGAGCATTTTGGTCATTTTATACACCTGGTGGAAGGGGAGGAGGCGAACCTGAAGATCACGAAGCCGCTGGACCTGTTGATGGCGAAAGCTTTCCTGGATTTACGCGGGTAGTGTCACGCCAAGCTTTATAAGAGAGCAAAGCGTGCGAAGACAATAACTATAATTATCAGGAGCGCAAAGAAAAGCAAAGGAGCGGAGGTCAAATTTGATCTCCGCTCCTTTGCTTTTTTTATTTTTCTTTCAAAATCTTTGCGCTCCTGGCTTACTTCGCGTCTTTGCGAGAGATCTTTTGCAGGATCTGGTGGGCGACGTCGAGCGCCTGCAGGCCATCGATGGCGTTTACGGCCACGGGTTTATTATGGAGGATGGCGTCGCGGAACAGTTCCAGTTCCATCCGGATGGCGTTGGACTGTTTTACTTCCGGGTTATCGATAGCGATGGTTTTTTTGCCGCTGTTGGTTTCGATATCGAGGGTAAAGAGGCCTTCGTCTTCCGGTGTTTTCAGCTTGATGATTTCAGATTTTTTATCGAGGAAGTCGATACCGATGTAGGCATCTTTCTGGAAGAGGCGCATTTTGCGCATCTTTTTCAGGGAGATGCGGCTGGAGGTGAGGTTGGCCACGCAGCCGTTATGGAACTCGATGCGTACGTTGGCGATATCGGGGGTATCGCTCATGACAGCCACGCCGCTGGCGGATATACGGCTGACGGTGGATTTAACGATGCTGAGTACGATGTCGATATCGTGGATCATGAGATCGAGGATCACGCTTACGTCGGTACCGCGCGGATTGAATTCGGCGAGGCGGTGTACCTCGATGAACATGGGCTTCAGGTCATAGCCTTTCAGGGCGAGGAAGGCGGGGTTGAAGCGTTCCACATGGCCTACCTGGAATTTGATGTTGGCTTCATCCACCAGTTTTACCAGTGTTTTGGCTTCTTCCATGGTGTTGGTCATGGGTTTCTCCACGAAAATATGTTTACCGTTGCGGATGGCCAGTTCACATAATTTATAATGGAGGGTGGTAGGCGCTACGATGTCGATGGCGTCTACGGCCAGTATCAGTTCTTCCGCTGTGGTGTACCGGGGAATATTGTATTGTTCTGCCACGCTGGCGGCGTTGGCATCGCTGGGGTCATAGAAGCCTGTAACTTCCACGTCTTTCATGGTTGAAAGCTGGGAGAGGTGAATTTTACCGAGATGTCCTACCCCGAAGATTCCTATTTTGAGCATATTGGATCGTAATAAATAAATGCGAAAGTAAATACATTTGGTTATTTTTTGATTTTTATATCACACCTTCTTCCACGAGGCTGCAGTAGCCTGTTTCAGACACGATAATATGGTCCAGTACGTCTATGTCAAAGAGCTGGCCTTGTTCCTTTATTTTCAGGGTGATGCGGATATCGGCCTGGCTGGGGCGCAGGCTGCCGGAGGGGTGGTTGTGGCAGAGCAGCAGTTTGGAGGCGCCGGCTTCCAGGGCGTCGCGGAAGATGAGGCGGGTATCTACCACGGTGCTGGTCATGCCGCCGGTGCTGATACAGCGGTATTGCAGCACTTTGTTGGCGTGGTTGAGGAACATGACGTAGAATGTTTCGAAGGAGTGGTCTGCCAGGAGGGGTTTAAAGAACAGGGCGGCATCTGCGCCGGCGCGGATAACGGTTTTTTTATGGATGGGGCTTGCCTGGCGGCGGCGGGCCAGTTCCATGGCGGCCAGCACGGTAACGGCTTTGGCGCGGCCCATGCCTTTGAGCTTTTGCAGTTTCCGGACGCTGATCCGGCCCAGTTCCGGCAGGTTGTGATGTGCCAGCTGCAATACTTCCCGGGCCAGGTCCAGGGCAGACTTGTTTTTATGGCCGGTATGCAGGAGGATGGCCAGCAGTTCGGTGTCTGTGAGGGTGCCGGCGCCGTGCTGCAGCAGTTTTTCCCTTGGTTTTTCGGCATCCGCCCATTGACGGATGGCCACATGGGGGTGTGGTTTCGGGCTAACAAACATATGTCATCGCATTTCTTCGAATTTCGCGAAAAATCACTGGAAAAAAAATTCCCCTCCCCGGTTTCTTTTTCTGAAAAAATAGATCAAAACCAGTGTAATAAATTAATTTCTAATGGATTAAATTTAAAAATTATTTAAAATCTAGTTTTTGATCGAAAAAAAATCACGCCGGTAGCCCTAAAAAATCATAGTTTTGCCACCTCTTTTCTACCAGTATGCAACCTTCAGTAAAAATCTTCACAGGCAACAGTAATCCGGCATTGGCTGAGAAAATTGCCAAAAGATACGGCAACGGACTCAACAGCCTCGGAAAGTTAAAAATTCAGAAGTTCAGTGATGGCGAGTTTCAGCCCGTTTTCCTGGAAAGTATCCGTGGTGACTATGTTTTCCTGGTGCAGGGCACCAATGCCCCGTCAGACAACCTGATGGAGCTGCTGCTGATGATTGACGCGGCAAAACGCGCATCAGCAGGGTATATCACGGCGGTAATCCCGTATTTCGGGTTTGCCCGTCAGGACAGGAAAGACAAGCCAAGGGTGGCAATCGGATCTAAACTGGTGGCCAACCTGCTCACCTCCGCGGGAGCTAACAGGGTGATTACCATGGATTTACATGCTCCGCAGATCCAGGCTTTCTTCGACATCCCGGTAGATCACCTGGACAGTTCTGCTATTTTTATTCCTTATATTGAGCAATTAAAGCTGGAAAATCTTACCTTTGCGTCCCCTGACGTGGGCAGCACCAACCGGGTGCGCGAAGTGGCGTCCTACTTCAATGCTGAGATGGTGATTTGCGACAAACACCGCAAAAGAGCCAACGAAATAGCATCCATGGTGGTGATCGGTGACGTGAAAGACAGGGACATTGTGCTCATTGACGATATCTGCGATACTGCCGGCACGCTGTCAAAAGCGGCCAACCTGCTGAAGGAAAAAGGCGCCAGAAGCGTTCGCGCTTTCTGTACCCATCCGGTGTTCAGCGGTAAAGCATATGAAAACATCGAAAACTCCGTACTGGAAGAAATAGTGGTTTGTGATACCATTCCCATCCGCCCGGAAAGCTCGAAAATCAAAGTAGTGTCTGTGGCAGACCTGTTTGCGGTAGCTATCCGCAACATGCACGAAAACAAGTCTATTACCAGCCTGTTCGTGCACAGTCACCGCAAACAATAACAACGTATTTTTATAATTTATATAAACTGTTTAAACAATGAAAACAATAACCATCGAAGGACAACTCAGGAGCGAATTCGGCAAAAAAGCCACCCGCCAGATCCGTTCTGAGGAACAAGTGCCTTGTGTTATTTACGGGGGTGCGGAAACTGTTAATTTTGCAGCTCCTGCCAAAGCATTCAAAACCCTGGTGTACACTGCAGCTTTCCAGATCGCAGAAATTAAACTGGGCGCTAAAACTTACAAATGCGTACTGAAAGACATGCAGTTCGACGTTGTGACAGATGAACTGGCACACATCGACTTCATGGAGCTGGTTGAAGACAAAAAAGTGTCTGTAACCCTGCCGATCAAACTGGTTGGTTCTTCTGTAGGTGTTAAAGCCGGTGGTAAACTGGTAAGCAAACTGAAAGCGCTGAAAGTAAAAGCACTGCCTAAGCACCTGGTGGAGAGCATCGAAGTAAACATCGAGAACCTCGAACTGAATGGCAACATCCGCGTTGAAGACGTGAAAGTAGACGGTATCGAAATCACCAACTCTCCGCGTATTCCTATCGCTTCTGTGGTAATGACCCGTCAGCTGCGTCAGGAAGAATCTGCTGCTGAAAAAGACGCTAAAAAGAAATAATCTTTTAGAAATATTTTTCAAAAAAGCCTCTCTACTTGTAGAGGGGCTTTTTAATTTTGAAACATATGAAATACCTGATCGCCGGTTTGGGCAACATTGGACAGGAATACCGTCATACCCGTCACAATATTGGTTTTGACGTGGTGGACGCTTTTGTGGCCAAACATAACAGCAGCTTCGATAACGACCGGCTGGCGGAGGTGGCGGAATGTAAGTGGAAAGGTAAAACGTTTATCGTGATCAAACCCACCACCTATATGAACCTCAGTGGCCGTGCTGTCAAATACTGGATGGACAAGGAAAAGATCGCCCTGGAAAACCTGCTGGTGATCATGGACGAACTGGCGCTTCCGCTGGATGTGCTCCGTTTACGCCCCGGCGGCAGCGATGCCGGCCACAACGGACTGAAAAGCATACAGGAGTCACTGGGCACCAATCAATACCCCCGCCTGCGTTTCGGCATCGGTAACGATTACGCCAAAGGACGACAGGCCGATTTTGTACTGGGTAAATGGAAACCAACAGAAGTGGCCGTAGTGCAACAGAAAATCAACGCCTGCTGCGATATCATCGAAAGTTTCGCGGGCATTGGACTGGCCCGCACCATGAATGAGTATAACAAGATGACCTTTCCGCTGTAAAGTAAATTTGCAAATCTGACCGCTATCTGCTTAATTTATCATCTAAAACTCACGCATTATGAAAATTATTTGCGTAGGCAGGAACTATGCCGACCATGCCAAAGAACTGAAGAACGAGGTGCCCACGGAGCCGGTGTTGTTCATGAAACCCAAGAACGCCCTGCTGCAAAATGGCCACCCTTTTTATTATCCGGAGTTTACCACCAACCTGCACTACGAATGTGAACTCGTATTGCGCGTCAGCAAAAACGGCAAACATATTCAGGAAAAATTCGCAGATAAATATTACGATAAGATTTCTGTGGGGATCGATTTTACGGCGCGCGACTTACAGGATAAACAAAAAGCCAAAGGCCTGCCCTGGGAAATCGCCAAAGCCTTTGATAACTCCGCCATCGTGGGCTCTTTTATCCCCATCACACCGGAGATGGACAAGAAGGACATCAACTTCTGCCTGTATAAAAACAAAACACTGGTACAACAGGGTAATACCAAAGATCTCCTGTTCTCTTTCGACTTTCTCGTTTCCTATATTTCCAAATTCTTTACCCTTAACATTGGCGACCTGATCTTTACCGGCACGCCTGTGGGAGTGGGCCCAACCACTATCGGGGACACCTTTGAGGCTTTTATCGAAAACGACAGCCTGCTGGAGTTTGCCGTTAAATGATTTTTTGATTTTTTGATTTTGGGATTTAGAGATTTAGAGATTTGACATGCAGCGAAGATCAAATGGGATAACAAAACATGGTCTTCCGCTTTCTTAAATCCCAAAATCCCAAAATCCCAAATCAAAAAATCAGACTTTCGTAGGGATATTGTTATAGATCGTGTCCAGTATCCTGGTCAACTCCGCATAATCCGCTTCTGTCAGCGATTTCCAGCCTGTCTTCCGCATTTCATGTACCAGCGGCTTCACCGCTTTGTATTTTTCCGTTCCGTCCGGCGTCAGCTGCAGATATATTTTCCGCCGGTCATACGTGTCCGCTTCCCGCTTTACCAGCCCTTTTTTTACCAATAGCTCAATAATACGGGAGATGGTGGTAATATCCTTGGAGGTATTACGGGCCAGCTCGTTATGGGTTGTTTTTTTATGCTTGTACAGATTCTCTACCAGCAACCACTGGTCCACCGTGATGTCCATCTGGCGGGAATCAAACATTTTCTGCCAATAATTGCGCAGTTTTTTCAGGGTCGCATCCAGCTTAAAAAAAGAGGGATTATTGATAAAAGTATCAGCCATAATGATTAATTTGCAATAGCAACAGTTGTTATAGCAACTATTTTGCCGGAACCACCATCGTCATCACCAAAACAGTTTTACGTGTTTAAAGATAGTACAAGCGTTTCAACTTTAAAAGCCGGTACTAACGGCCAGCACGGGAAGAGGAGCGAGCTGGCGGAGTTACTGGCGGCCTACCGCTGGATGTGCCAGGCGGGCCGCATGGCAGACACCTATGAAGCCAACCGGGCGATATGCAAATATGTACATTCCACCTCCCGGGGGCATGAGGCCATACAGATAGCCACCGGCATGCAGCTGCAGCCATGGGACTTTGCCAGTCCGTATTACCGCGACGAGAGCATGCTGCTGGCCATGGGCTTTGAGCCCTATGAGCTGATGCTGCAGCTACTGGCCAAAGCAGACGATCCTTTTTCCGGCGGCAGGTCTTACTACAACCACCCCAGCAGCCGGCGGGCCGACAAGCCCCGGATCCCCCACCAGAGCAGCGCTACCGGTATGCAGGTAATACCCGCCACAGGGATGGCGCAGGGGGTGCAGTATCTCGAAACCATTCATGCACAGCTGTCCACAGGCCCCAACGGCGAATTGCCGGTAGTGCTTTGTTCACTGGGCGACGGCAGTGTGACGGAGGGAGAAGTCAGCGAAGCATTCCAGTTTGCCGTGCTGAAACAACTGCCGGTCATCTATCTCATACAGGACAATGACTGGGGCATCTCGGTTACCGCCGCGGAAGCCCGCGCCATGGACGCCTATGAATACGCCGCCGGCTTCAAAGGGCTGGAGCGTATGCGGGTGGACGGCAGCGACTTCACCGCCAGCTACGCCGCCATGGAAACGGCTATCGGTTATGTACGGCAGGAACGCAAGCCTATCCTGGTACAGGCCAAAGTGCCGCTGCTGGGACACCACACCTCCGGCGTACGGAAAGAATGGTACCGCACGGCGGAAGACCTGGAAAAACATGCGGCCAACGACCCGGTGCCCAAACTGCGGGCGCTGTTGCTGAAACATGGCGTAACGGAAGCTGCGCTGCAGGAAATAGAACAGACAGCAGCGGAAGATATAGAAGCGGCCTTCACAGCGGCGGTAAAAGCGGCAGAACCGGCCCCTGAAACGGTGCTGGAGCATATGTTTGCACCCACCCCCGTTACGCAGGAAGCGGGAACGCGTACCCCCGCCAACGGTAATAAAGTGGTGATGGTAGACGCAGCGCTGCACGCAGTGGAAGAAATCATGCAGCAGTACCCCGAAGCTATCTTTTTCGGGCAGGACGTAGGTAAACGCCTGGGAGGCGTATTCCGCGAAGCGGCTACGCTCGGCGATAAATTCGGCGACCACCGGGTGTATAACACGGCCATCCAGGAAGCCTATATCATTGGCGCAACGGCAGGCCTGTCGGCCACCGGCGTAAAACCCATCGTGGAAATACAGTTTGCGGACTATATCTATCCGGGATTTAATCAGCTGGTCACAGAGATCTCCAAATCCTGCTACCTGAGCCAGGGTAAATTCCCGGTGCAGACGCTCATCAGGGTACCTATCGGCGCCTATGGCGGCGGAGGCCCTTACCATTCCGGCAGTATTGAATCCACCCTGCTGAGCATTAAAGGCATTAAAGTGGTGTATCCTTCCAATGCAGCCGATATGAAAGGCCTGCTCAAAGCAGCATTCCTGGACCCTAACCCGGTCGTGATGCTGGAGCATAAAGGGCTTTACTGGAGCAAGGTGCCCGGCACCCAGGAGGCCATGACGATAGAACCGGCGGCAGACTATGTGCTGCCACTGGGTAAAGCCAATGTGATATTGCAGGCGCACCCGAAAGATGTACAACGCGGAGAGTCTGTCTGCATCATCACCTACGGCATGGGCGTATACTGGGCCAAAGCGGCAGCCCGTGCATTTCCGGGGAACGTGGAGATTGTGGACCTCCGCACCCTCTTTCCGCTGGATGAAGAACTGGTATTCCAGACCGTTCGTAAACATGGTAAATGCCTGCTGCTGACAGAAGAACAGCTGAACAATTCCTTTACGCAGGCGCTGGCCGGCCGTATTCAGAAAGAATGTTTCAGACAGCTGGACGCCCCGGTGCATATGCTGGGTGCGCTGGACCTGCCTGCCGTGGCGCTCAACACCGGCCTGGAAGCGGCTATGCTGCCCAACGCCGCCAAGGTGGAGGCCATGATAAAGGCATTAATGTCCTACTGAAAACCAGCCGATACCTTATGTAAAAGGCCCTGTCAGCGTCCTGACAGGGCCTCTCTCTTTTTTATCGTGAAAGGATAGTACTGGGTGCTTACCAGTAACCGGTAAAGCCGATAGTAGGTTTGTCTGCGCTTTTGAAAGTAACCAGGACGCCCCCCGGATCTTCAAGATAACCCAAAGCGATGCGGTTGGAAGACAGCATATCTGTCAGCGCCTTGGCCTGCGTTTTTACCAGGTTACCATTACCGCCCGGTGTATCGTTGGCGAATGGCTGCATGACAAAGGTGTAGATGCCGTCCGTCGTTTTGGTGTACTTAAAGGTGAATTTGCCAACGTAGGCGCCAAAGTAAATATTCATGTTTAAAATGCCCTGTGTCCTGAAATCCATCACTAGTTTGGATACTGGAAGTCCGATAGCCTTGAATTTACCGGCCACGTCATTCCATATAGCCATGAAATCGGTAGACCAGTCAGGCAGCGGCAGTAAGTCAGGGGCCGGTACCGTCAACTGCGCAGGGATCTCACTGCCAAGAATGTAGTGAAGTGGGATCACAGGTACGGCCGTGCGCTCCAGGTATACCTTGTTTTTGTTGATCAGTGCATAAAAGTTATTGGCGGTGGCATCCCAATCAAGTGTGGATATGGGCTGATTGCCTATCCATACAGGATGATGGAGGGCGATACCTGTCAACGTATAGGCGTAACCGGTGCCGGAAGATACTCTGGTAGTATTGTTCAGAAAAGCAAGACCGCTGATTTTGCTATCGGTATTGAAGAAAATAAAAGCCTGTGCATTGCCTGGTTTGATCGCCAGGAACCCGGGCTGGTTGAAAAAGTCAGTGGCAGTGGCGATAGCTGTTTCCAGTTTCCCGGCGGTATAATCGGCTTTCACCTGTGCACCGGCTTTTACCAGCTTCAGTTCGTCGCTGTATTTATTACCGGTCAGTACCAGCGTATCTCCGTTGACATAACGGAACGCATAGGCGGTGTCAACGCCCCTGTTGGCCGTCAGTTTGATGTCTGCCAGCTGGGAACCTTCGTGGAAGCTGAGCGTGGGATTGACGGTTTGTGTAATGCCCACGGTGAAACGGCTTTTGGAAGGTGTGACGGCAGCATTGGCATCGAGGTCGGTATACAGGGTTACTTCACCTTTGCCATTGTCGAGCTGGAAGTATACGCTGAAAAGTTCACTGCCATCACGGGGCGTAAGCGTACCTACCCAGCCGTTGGGAGCAGCGCCCAGTACTGTTTTGAAGGAGTCGAGCTGTTGGGAGGGATCGCCGTAGGACTTCTCCACCGCAAGGCTGGTGGTATCGTCTTTCCGGCAGGATGCCAGTACAGCGGCGCAGAGCAATGTATATAATGCGAGTTTTTTCATTTGAAGGGATTGCAGATGAAGAATTATTTAAGTGAACCGCCCATGATGAAGGTCGGATCGTCTACCCCGATCAGCTGTGCCATCTGGCTGTTGCCCGGCATAGAGAAATAGTCTACCCGGTATTTCCCGATCGCCAGTTTATCGAGGATCGGTTTCATGGCGGGGTAGATGATGGTGGGTATTTCTCCTTTGATGTCCTGCATGGTAAAGCTGAACACGCCGTCTTTTGATTTGGCGTAATCAAAGATGTACATGCCGCTGAAAGTGTTGGCGTTTTGGGTGACTTTCACCTGTATGCCTATCAGTTTTGATTCTGTATCAAAGAGGATGTCCAGGCCTGCCAGCTGCAGGTTAGGGAATCCGAGATTGGGCATCCTGGTTTTGGCGGCAGTCCACAGTGCTTTGTAAGCAGGAGAGAAGGCGCCCTGGGTGGCGTCGGAGGTCTGGATCTGATCATAACCAACGCCTAACAGCAGGTGCAAGGCGAAAAGCGGGCTGTTTGATGTCTGCAGCCCGGTGTTCTTACCATTGCTTTTCAGGTACATTACCTGTTGGGCGGCATCAAAGAATACTTCCTGGTAGCTGTTGTTGTTGATCGTAAAAGGTTTTTTGGTAAAGAAACCTGTTAGCGTATAGGCGAGATTGTTAGTTTCTGTTTTTAGCTCGCCGTCTTGCTCATATACCAGTGAAAAGCTTCTGCCACTGGGGTTTATAACGGTTTGTACCTTTTTGCCGTCGCCGGTGGTGGCATACAGGTTGGGATGGCCGGCCACGTAGTTACTGATGGCGTCGCGGATGCTGTTGAGCCCCCCTGCTTTATAGGCTGTCTCTTCTGCAGCGCTGGCTCTCACCAGCACCATTTTGCTCTGTTTGGCGTTGCCGGTAAGGAATACGGTATCGTTACGGGTGGAGTCGTAGCCAAATTCGAAGTCGGAATCATAGCCTTTGCCTGGCAGCCCGCCGAATACTTTCCTGTCCGGATCTGCCAGCAGATGGAGATAGTTGTAGGTATCGAAGACCAGTGAGGGACGTTGCTGCGCTCCCATACGATAGGAGCTTTCTGCCAGGTCCTGGCCGGTGGCTTGTGTCAGGTCGCCCAGCATATTTACCCGGTTGTTTTCCCCGAATTTGAAATAAAAGCCGAAGCCCATCCCGCCGTCGGGGAACAGGTATGCTTTCCAGCCGTTGGCCCCGCCGGTGAGTTGTTGTTTGTAGGCGGTGAGCGTGGCGTTCATCCGTTCTTCCGGCTTGGTGCCAAATAGGGAACCGTCATTGTCTTTCCGGCATGATGCAGCGAGTATGCATAACAACGTGCCTGCGATTATATATTTTTTCATATATCCGTTGTAGTTATAAAACCTGTTCATAAAAAAAACTATCTGATCGCTTCTGCGATAGCAGTAGATGTTTTCAGCTGCAGGCTGTCGAAATTTATTTTCCAGCTGTTCTGAAAATAATTTCTGACGATATCCGCTTTCCGGTGCAGCATCTCTTTACCCACGGTGGTCTGGGACTGGTTGACGATGTTTTCAAAGCCGTCTTTGCCTTCTGTCAGCATGGTAGACACCATCTCCACAAAATCTTCATCTGCCTTGGCACGGGCATAGGGAGTGATGAAGCCGAGGTCCAGTGCTTCCTGGTCGGTAGTATTGTTCCAGGTGCCGGTGTAGCCGCCGGGCGTAAGGGCTTTGTATTCCCTGGGGTAGAAGATGGTTTGGTGCAGGATATGAGCAAATTCATGGTGGATGGTATGCAGCATGAATTTTACAAATGCTTCGTTCTTCTGGTTGAAGTCGTTGAGACGCAGTAACTGTATTGTTTTACCGCCTTCGGCTTCCCCGAGCGTGATGGTCCCGTTGGAGTTGTATTGCGGGCTACCCACCAGTATCATTTGTTTGGGGCTGTACTTCAGGAAGAAGGGCAGACCGGCTTCTTTGATATAAGGCGTTATCCAGGTTTTATGTATCAGGTCCATGACCGGTATCACCAGTGGTTCTTTTACCGGCACGAGGGTCTTACTGGTGGAAACCGCGTAGGGGTCCCATTTGTATTTCACCTCTATGTTATAAGGTTTGGTGTAGTTGGTGGTGAGCCAATTGTCGAGCGCAGTAGGCTGCTGGTAGTTGTCCGGGAACAGGCTGGAGATGTCCAGGTCTTCTTTTTTGCTGCAGCCGGACAGGATGGTGATCAGTCCTGCTACCAGTATGGGAAGGATATATTGACGTTTCATATATACAAGTTTGAGTGGTATTTATCGTGGATTTAATTCCAGTCCGGACAGCTGTGCTTCCTGCGGTATCTGTACCATGCGGCGCGGGTCGTTGGCGCCCAGTGTCATTTTCGTTTTACCGTCGAAGGAGGCGTGTAACACCGGTATTTTATGGCGGAGGATATCGAACCAGCGGAGGCCTTCCAGGATAAACTCTATGCGTTTAAAGTGCAGGATGGTTTTGATGATGGCATCGCGGGTGTCTACGGTGCCATAGTAGTTCCTGACTTTATCGATGGTGAGATTGTGGTTGGCCGGGTTGTAGCGGCTGATACGCTGACTGAGGAAATCGTTGATATCGGCCAGCGCTTCATTGAAATTCCCCAGCTGGGTATTGGCTTCTGCCCTGTTGAACAGTACTTCTTCTGCCGTCAGCAGCGGTATCATATCCCAACCGTTACCGATATTGGCATTCTGGTCTACCCGGATAAACAGTTCATAGAACTTGGGGATGAAGTAGTCTTCCGGCCGTTGGTAATATACGGCATAAGTCATCCTGGCGCCGGTAGGATTGTCCAGGCCGTTGATCATGCCGCCGAGAACGGGGTCGCAACCGTAGCGGTTGGTCCTCAGCGTTCTGGCCCACCATGACTGTGTTTCGGCGAGCAGCAGGTTGGCTTTCTGTGTGGCGCGGGTATATTCTTTCCGCAGCACCAGTTCTTCCATGTTGCTATAGGTAGTGTTTACCGGGCGCAGGTAGGGCAGGGCCCTGCCGGCGGGGAAAGTGAGATTGGCATGTTCCACCACTCTGGCGTAGTTCTTTTTGAACAGGTAGAAACGGCTGGCGAAAGCGTGCGCAGCGGTTGTGGTGAAGTGATAAGACGGTGCGTTGGCGTAGGAGTTGTCGTTGATCAGCGGCAATCCTTCGGTGAGATCTTTTTCGATCTGTTCGTATACGTATGCTACTGTTTTTCTTTCATATTTCGCCACGACGACGTTTTCCGGTTTGGTCACGTAGGGAATACCGGGATCTTTGGCCGCGGTGGCCGGATCGTAGGATTTGGAGAAGATGGTGACCAGCATAAAATGTGCGTATGCACGGCAGAGCAGGGCCTCGCCTTTGGAGGCGCTGTAGGCGGCTTTGTCGGAGGCTTTTTCTATCACTTCCAGCGCCTGGTTGGCAGCGGCGATGGCGGCATAAGCATTTTGCCAGTAGTAGTCGGGCGTGTCCTGTTCTCTGTCGGAAGATACCTCCCAGAACCAGGGCTGGCGGTTGACGCGGGTATTGTCGTCGGTGCCTTTGTCGTTGGCGTTGTCCGACATGGCTTCGAGGAACGGAATATAGTTGGCCCGGGGATAGGCGGAGGTGAGGAGTTCGGCCACCTTGGCGGGCGTGTTAACTTCTGTACGCTGATCGGGCAGTTGTTCCAGGTATTTTTTACAGCCTGGCGCAACGGTCATGATCGCTAACGCTGATATATATACGAGATTTCTTTTCATATCCAAAACTTTTCATTCAGGTTAAAAACCAACTTTGACAGACAGGGTGTATTGTTTGGGGACGGGTAGTGCTACGCCGCCGGACTGGAAGAACTCAGGGTCCTGACCTTTCAGTTTGGGATCGGCATAGATCAGCCAGGGGTTGTTGGCCACCAGGCTCAGGGAGGCATTGTTGAGGCCGATCGCGGAGGTATATCTCAGCGGCAGGTTGTAACTCAGCGATACCTGTTTGAGGCGGATGAAACCTCCGTCAGCAACACGTGTAGAAGAATAGTTATAGGTATAATAGGGTGTTGTGCCGCTTAGCCTGTTGATTACCCGTAGGTCTGACAGTGCCGGGATATCTGTTTTCTTTTCATCACCGGTCATCATCCAGCGGTCGAGGAACTCTTTCGGCATGGCGGTGAGATCGGTGTACCGTTGCTGGAAGGCCGGGTTGAGACGGATCACGTTTCCGGCGCTGAAGGTAAACAGGGCGGAGAAGCTGAAGTCTTTGAAGCGTACGGAGTTGTAGAGGCCGCCGGTTACTTTCGGATCAATGGGTCCGTTGTACTTCAGGAAGTTGATGGCATCGCTCTGGAGGTTGACTTCATTTACTTTCTCTCCTTTTTCATTGACGAATACGGGGGTGCCATCGAGGGAGGACAGTTCCTGCAGGTCAATTGAGTAGAGGCCCCGGTATGGGCTTCCCAGCATAGGGCCGCCATCGGGTCCGATGAGGTCCCAGATATTGGGATTGGTTTTCAGGTTTGTGATTTCGTTTTCGTTATAGGCGGCGGTGAGTTGTGTTTTCCACTGCCAGTTTTTTTGCCGGATGATAGTGCCGCCTACGGTCAGTTCCACCCCGTGGGATTTCATGTCGGCATAGTTGGCGTTTTTGATGAACTGTCCGCCGATACCGGAGGTGCGGATAGGGCTGATCAGGTCGAAGCCGTTACGTTTATAGCCGTCGATGGTGATGGTGAGGCGGTCTTTAAACATACCGAGGTCGATGCCTACGTTGGTTTCGTATTGTTTTTCCCAGGTGAGCTCTGAGTTTTCGAGGTCAGTGATATTGATCACGGATTCGATTTCAGGCAGGTAGGGGCGGTATGTTTTGCCACTGCGGGTGATCAGGCTGGAGTTGGTGGCTTTGCCCTGCAGGCTGGCGGTGAGGCCATAGGTAGCGCGAAGGGTGAGGCGGTTGATGTTTTGTGCCTGTTTCATAAAATCTTCTGTGTCCACGTTCCAGGACCCGCTGATGTTCCAGGTGGGCAGCCAGCGGGCATTGCGGGATTTGCCGAGCAGGTTGGAGCCGTCGTAGCGGATGGTACCGTTGAGGTTGTATTTGCCTTTATAGGAATACGCGCCATTGGCCATATAGGCGAGGAAGCGGTCGTAGTAGTTCTGCATGCCATAGAAATCGAAGCCGCTTTCTACCGCCTGTTTGATGATGCGCGGATCTACATAGGGCACGCCGCCTTTGTCGAACTGGTAGCCGTAACCGTTGGAGAATTTGTTCTGGCGGTTGGCATATCTTAATTCCTGTGAGGCATAGGCCACGAAGATGTGGGTGTTATTATAGGTTTTATTCCACTCGAGCGCGTTGCGGATGTTGTAGCTGACCAGGTAGTCATCGTTGGTGTTGTAGAAGCCGCCATAGGGCAGTATTACTTCCGGGTACGCTTCCGGATCGTCCGGGTTGCGGTAGAGGAATTTGTTGTTTTCTATAACGGTGGCGTTGTCAGCAGCGCGATAAGCCATCGCCATGTTGGAGTTCTCTCTCACTTTATGTTCCCGGTTGGTTTTGGCATAACGCAGGGCGCCGAGGAAAGAGTACTTCAGGGTGGGGGTGATTTTGTAGCCGGCTTCACCCTGCAGTTTGATATCTACCATGGTGAGGTCGAGCGTATTGTTGTTCAGTTCATTGATGATATTGAACGGAGCATAGTTGCGCCGGAAGAATTCCAGGTTGCCTTGTTCGTCGTAGGCGGTGAGGGTGCGGCTGGTATTGAGGGCGTAGCTGAAGGGGTTGATATCGAAGTCACGGTCAAACTTTCCTTCCACGGGGTTGCTGACCCTTCCGATGCTGCCGGGTGCGCGTTGGTCCCTGATAGAACCCTGGGTGATGAGGCCTACGTTGAGCCGTGGCGTGATATTGAAGTTGGCGCGGGCGTTGCCGGTGAAGCGTTTTACGCGGTCGCCGATGGTCCAGCCGTTATCATTGAGGAAGCTGGTGGAGAAGTAGAGTTGTGATTTTTCCGTGCCGGAGGAGATACTGAGGGAGTGCTCCTGCAGGAGGGAGTTGCGGAACAATACATCGAACCAGTCGGTATTGGTCAGTGCATATCTTTTGAGGAATTCATTCCTGGATTTCTCGTCATTGTAAACTGTTCTGTTGTTGATGTTTTCCGCCAGTTTGGTGAATACGCCGCCATCCTGTCTGGTGGCCAGATCGCCGTACTGGAGGAAGCCCCGGCTTTCCATGGATTTGTAGACAGACATCTGGTCGGCCGAGTTCATGATATTAAAATCCTTGTACGTTGGTTTGATATAGGTAGAGAAATTACCGGTATAGGAGATGAGGGGTTTGCCTACGCGGCCTTTTTTGGTGGTGATGACTACCACGCCGTTCATAGCGCGGGCGCCATACATGGCGGTAGCGGCGGCATCTTTAAGGATCTGGAAGCTTTCGATGTCGTCGGGGTTGAGGCCGGCCACGGAAGATCCCAGCAGGGTGGTAGGGTCGCCGGTGGAGAGTTGTTCGTTGGAGACGTTTACCACATCTTCGAGTACGATGCCATCTACTACCCAGAGCGGTTTGTTGTCGCCGGTGATGGAGGTAGCGCCGCGGACGCGGATTTTGGGAGCGGCGCCGAAGGTGCCGGACACGTTTTGGATGGAAACGCCGGCTACGCGGCCTTCCAGCATGCGGCTGACGTCAGTGATACCGTCGCGTTTCACGTCGTTGGCTTTGAGGGTGGCAGCCGAACCGGTGAAGAGTTTACGGTCGATGGTCTGATAACCGGTCACGACCACCTGGTTAAGATTCGTCACATTTTCTTCCAGCGTAACGATGATCGGTTTATCGGCGGTAGCTTTCACTTCCTGCGTTTTGAACCCTACCATGCTGATAACGAGGATGGCGCCGGGTTTTACGCGAATGGTGAATTCCCCTTTGCCGTCGGTAGCGATACCGTTGCCGGTGCCTTTTTCCACGATGCTGATGCCGGGCACAAAGGAAGCATCACCGTTTTCTGCGCGGGTACCGGCGCGTCCTTTCACGGTGATGACTTCCTGTTGTGGCACAGCTTTTTCGGCGGGGCGTGTGAGCACGATTTTGTCGCCGATCACCTTGTAGGCTATGCCTTTGCTCTCTAGCAGATTAAGCGCCTGCTGCATCGATACTTTATCGGGATCCAGTTCCACGTTCATATTCTTGTTGATGACCGCGGCATCATACACAAATACGACGTTGTATTTTTTCTCCATCCTTCCGAGGATGACTTCCAGTTTCTCTCTGTTTTGCTCATTGGTAAGCGGGGCGGCCTGGTTTTCCAGGCATGCCACTGTCAATAGGGCCAGGAGTAGCTTCGATTTTGGTCGCTTTTTTTTGTAAAGGATTTCAAACATCGTGTATAATTATTATAGGTTAAACGGGTCCGGAGCAGGACATGGCCCATAGGCCCCCGATGGGAGCGGTACATAGCCTGCAGTCATGTTAGTTGCATTTCCGGGTTGGCAGAAATTGCGATGATGATTTCAGTTGACACATTGGGTTGCTAAACAACGGAGAAAGGCCTGATGCGGCAGTTGTTACCTGCCGGTGATCGTAATTTCCCGGTTGCGGTGCACTACCGTGATAGGGTAGGTAGCTTGCAGCACCTCCAATACTTCTTCCAGCTTATTGTTTTTAAACGTTGCATTCAGTTTTTTCACAGGGATTTTACCCTGGAGGTTGATCTTTACCTGATAGAGTGCTTCTACTTTTTTGCATACTTCGGACAGTGGTGCATCCACGAAGACGAGTTCATGGGTGATCCAGGCGTCGGCATTGCTGTTGATGGCATTAAATTGTTCCACGTCGCCGGTGGCCGGGTCAAACCGGATGCCTTCGCCGGCTGACAGGATGGTTTCTGTGGCGTTGGTATGTCCGGAGGCAAATTTTATTTTGCCTGTTTTGACGGTAACGCCTATGCGCTGTTCTTCCATCCGGATATTAAAAGCGGTGCCCAGTACGGTGATACTGGAGCGGCCGATTTTCACGATGAAAGGAGTGGCGGTTTGGCTGGCCACATTAAAGAAGGCGGTGCCTTGTTCCATAATGACCGTTCTGTTTTTTCGCATGCTCTCCGGATAGCGTATCCGGCTGTTTGTATCGAGATAGATGCGTGACTGGTCGGGCAGTAGCAGGGAGTCGATGGCGGCCAGTGTTGCTTTCTCCCTGTAGGAGATGGTGCCGGCGCTGTGGTAGAGCCACCATGAGGCGGCGGCCATGACAGGGATGGCGATGGCGGCTACGCGGAACCAGCGGTAGCGGCGTGCAGGTAGTTGGTGAATGATTTCTTCTTCCGGCAGGGCGTCCTGGAGGCGGGCAATGGCGGCGGCGGTGTCCAGCTGTTCCAGTATTTTCAGGTCTGGTGACAGTTGCCATAGTTGTTGTACCTGCAGGAAGGCGGCTTCGTTCTCCGGGGAAGCGGCGGTCCATTGCCGCACTTCCTGCTCAAGAGCAGTATCCTGCGGATTGTTCAGGTATTTTACCAGTTGGAGCCAGTTAATTGTTTCTTTTTCCATTGGACAGCGGCCTTTGTGTATTGTTACAATTCACGAAGGGCGATACCCCCAGTGGCGAAGTAAAAATTTTTACATTATTTTTTGTTTAATATGTTTGAGTGGTAAAAAGGAGGGTTTAGCGCTGTATCAGCAGTTCACCTGCGAGGGAGAGGAATAGTGGCAGCATGCGGAGATGGGCGGTATAATCGCGGGAATTGTCCTGGCGGTAAAAGAGATTTTCGCGGAGGGTTTTGAGGGCGTGGAGGATGTGGTTTTCCACTGTTTTTTCGGAGATCTGCAGCTGTGCGGCTATCTCCCGGTATTTAAGGCCATCGAAGCGGCTCATCTTAAATACTTTCGCACATTGTTTCGGTAGTTTTTCTATTTCCTGGTAGATACGCAGTTTCAGTTCCTGTTCTTCCTGCAGGTTATGCAGGTAGCTGTCTGTCAGTGATTCGGCGATAACGGAGTGGTGGCGCGCAATATTCTTCTCCCGCTTCAGATAGTTAAGCGCATGGTTGATAACCGCCTTGTACAGGTAGGCGCGGAGGGCACCGTTCTCATCCAGCAGTGCAGGATTTTCCCATATTCTGATGAACACTTCCTGTACCAGTTCCTGTGCGATGCCTGCGTCTTTGCAGTAGCGGTAAGCCGCCATCACCAGTTCCCGGAAGTGACGCTCATATACATAGGTAAAGGCCTGCCTGTTTTTTGCATGAATTTCCCTGATCAATGCAGCCTCGCTCAATTGGGCAATATCGCTGGTTCTCACCATTAGTTTTCCTACTCTTTTCCAGGTATCAGGGTATAAGGTATAAAAAAAAATACGAATTAGGCGAATGTGCAAGAAAGAAATAGGATAGCAGTGGGCGGAAGATGGCTGATTTTTATGGGTTATTTCGTTTTTTCCTGATCTTTTGGCAGATCGCGGGTAATTTATCATCAACCAGTTGCCGGCGATAAAAAAAATTGCAAAAACGTTTTAGTTATCTGGAAATAGTTATATTTTTATGTTCGGAGCTGCTGTGAAAAAGCCAAAAAAGTACGTGGATAATAAAGTCAGCTCAGGTCTAAATCTAAAAAAATTATTCACTTGTAATGGTAGCACTGTAATGAAAATCTAGTAGCAGGTTGGAGTACTAAATCGATTCAGCTCCACCGCATTTCACGTTAGGGTTGTAAACCATATTTTTTTGATTCGGGTAACTGCCTCGTCTGGCAGTGCAAACAGGTATTTATCACATTATTAAACCAATTGTTTTTTGCACATCAGGGGAATGATCGATCATTAAACAAAATCGTTTTAGCACGAAATCAAAAGGCATTTGAAAATTCCACCATGGTACCACGTTCAATGCTGTTACTTTCCGGAAAGCGGGGGGAGCAGGTAATGTCAACGCTCCTATGACCGCTATCGAACGGCTTTTTCCGTGCACATTTTCCAGGTATCAGGGGTCGTGAAATACAATACCCCTGTGGCAGCATCCACCAGTACGGAAGATTGTCTGCAGGCGTCAGAAGGAATCTCTCCTTCATGACAGCACTGATCAACCAGCCCGGGCGTTGTATCGGGAAGACGCATAACTTTCTTGTATCTGGTCAACAGTCCGCCGAACCTGCGTTTTGGGATTGTTATCCGGTTGTCTGCAACCTGTGTCATACCGGCAGCGACTGCCGCCTGCCTTTTATTGTTTTCAAAAACTGTTTCCTTTCCAAAAATGATCCGGAAAGGTTATCAGACTTCTTTTGCAAAATCGTTTTAGCATAAACTCATCAGCATTGAACCTTTATTAACCAAAAAACAAACATGTATGAAGAAAAAACTGACCTTCCTGGTACGGACCAGCTTGCAGAGCGGCATCCTGCTACTGCTGTCGCTGCTGGCCTTCTCCCAGGAGAAGAAGATCACCGGTAAGGTGTTTGATGCACGGGACAACACGCCGCTTCCGGGCGTGACAGTACAGGTAAAAGGCACCAGCACCGGCACCCAGTCCGGTCCCGACGGTAGCTACTCCCTCACCGTACCCGGCAATAACAGTACGCTCATATTTACCTTCGTTGGCTATACTCCCACTGAAAAACTGGTGGGCAACGGCACCACCCTGAACGTAGCACTGGCTACCGACGTAAAATCACTGCAAGACGTGGTGGTGATCGGTTACGGCACACAGAAAAGATCGGACGTAACCGGGGCAGTAGCCTCCGTGAGAGCCGGCGCCCTGCAGGAACGCCCGGCGCCTTCGGTTAACCAGGCCCTCAGCGGCCGTATGCCCGGCGTACAGGTAAGCACCAACTCCGGCCGCCCCGGTGGCCAGACAAGGGTGCGTATCCGTGGCTTCAGCTCTATCAACACCACCAGCAACCCGCTGTATGTGGTAGACGGAGTAGCGCTGCCCATGGGTAACCAAACCCAGAACTCCAACGCGATTGACTATATCAATCCGAATGACATCGAATCTATCGAAGTACTGAAAGACGCATCTTCCACTGCGATCTACGGTGCAAGAGGCGCCAACGGCGTAGTACTGGTCACCACCAAAAAAGGTTCCGCCACCGGTGGCCGCGTTACATACGATAACTACTTCGGCCTCAACACACCCGCCCCGAACCGCGTGAAAATGCTCAATGCTAAAGAATACCTCGACCTGGAAATGCTGGGATGGCAGAACGCACAGATCTACGATAAAGCCGGCTGGGACAATGGCAACTATGCAGCCAGCAACCCTGCCTTAAAAAGAAAAGATTCCCGCTTCTTCGATAAAGACGGTAATCCGCTCTATGATACCGACTGGTTCAAAGAATCTATCCAGCATAAACTCACCCAGAACCATCAGCTGGGCTTCTCCGGCGGCAACCCCGATACCCAGTACGGCCTCTATCTCGGTTACCTCGATGACAACGGCCTGCTGCTGAATTCTTACCTGAAACGTTATTCTGCCCGCTTCACCATCGACACAAAAATCAAAGAATGGCTGAAAGTAGGGGGCTCACTGAGCTATAATAACCAGGAGGAAAACCTGGTAGACATCGGTACCGGCGGCCTCAACTCCGTACGTATGATCACCGAAGCGTTGCCCTTCCTGCCCCTGAAACTGGCAGACGGCACCTGGACCAACAACAAAATGTATCCCGGCGCAGAAGGCGGTTCCAACCCGGTACAGATCCTGACAGACAGGAAGTATATCCTGAACACGCAGACGACCCTCGGTAACGCCTACGCCAACCTCACCCTGGCGAAAGGCCTCGAGCTGCGCAGCACCCTCGGTGCCAACATCGTCACCCGTGGCCGTAACGAATGGAATGGCCGCTCCCTGCTGGATATTTCCGCTTCTCAGAAAGGTATCGCCATTGTTGCCAATGACCGTGAATCCTTCTGGTCTTTTGAAAACTACCTGACCTATAATAAACGTTTTGGTACTGACCACTCCTTTACCGGCATGGTTGGTATGGGCGCTTCTGAAAACAACTATTTCACCATCAATGCAAGGGGCGAAAACTATTCCACGGATTATTTTGAGAACAACAACCTCGGCGCAGGATCTGTGATCCCCGCCAGCGGCGTAGGTTCTAACCGTACCCGGTTTTCATTCTTCTCCTACTTCACCAGGTTGAACTACGCCTACAAAGAACGCTACCTGCTGACGCTTACCGCGCGCAGAGACGGATCTTCCCGCTTCGGTCCTTCCAACAAATACGCCACTTTCCCCTCCGCCGCACTGGCCTGGAGAGTGTCTGAAGAACCGTGGCTGAAAGGCAACCACCTCCTGTCCAACCTGAAACTGCGTACCAGCTACGGCGTAACCGGCAACTCCGAAATTCCGCCGTACCAGTCACTCGCCACCCTCGCCGCCAACAGCACCTACGCTGCCGTGATCAACGGCGCTAAAGTACAGGGCATCGGTACCAACAGGCTCGCCAACCCCGACCTGAAATGGGAAAAGACAGCACAGGCCGACTTCGGCGCGGAAATAGGACTGTTTAACAACCGGATCAACCTCGAAGCAGACATATACTACCGTAAAACAACAGACATGTTGCTCGATGCGCCGGTACCTTCCACCAGCGGCTACACCACTATCCGCAAAAACATCGGCTCCATGGAGAACAAAGGCCTGGAACTGGCGCTGAACGCACTGGTGATCAACGGTAAAGACTTCACCTGGAACACCATCTTCAATATCTCCTTCAACCGTAATAAAATCCTGTCCCTCGCCACGCCGGCAGATATCTTCGGTGTGGGCGGCCCCAACTTCACCAACCAGACCAATATCCTGCGTATAGGTGAACCCGTTGGTTCCTTCTGGGGACTGGTGCGTGAAGGTACCTGGAGCGAAGCGGAAAGAGCAGAAGCCGCTAAATTCCAGAGCTATCGCGGCGGTGGCACCATGCTGCCCGGCGATATCAAATACCGCGACGTGAACGGCGATCACATCATCAATGATGCCGACCGTATGATCATTGGTAACGGTAACCCGAAAGGATGGGGCGGTTTTATCAACAGCTTCAAATATAAAAACTTCGACCTCACCCTGGAACTGCAGTACTCCTACGGCGCCGACGTGCTGAACATGGCCCACCACTCCGGTGAAGACCGTATCAGCATCGCCAACAGCTTCCGCTCCGTACTGGACTACTGGACACCACAGCATCAGAACACTCCGATCGCTGCGCCCCGTCCGGTAGCCGCGGGTTATGTGACCAACGTAGACACCCGCTGGGTAGAAGACGGTTCTTTCCTCCGTGGCAAAAACCTGCTGCTGGGATATACTTTCAAACCTGAAGCGCTGCAGAGAATACACCTGAGCCGCCTGCGTATCTGGGCTTCCGCACAAAACTTCTTCGTTTGGACGAAATACAGCGGCAACGATCCGGAAGTAAGCACCTATGGCGACTCTTTCGCACAGGGACAGACGTTCTTCGACTATCCCAAACCTACTACTTATCAACTGGGGTTAAACGTGGCGTTCTAATTTGTTCAGTATTCAAAAAGACTTTATCATGAAGAGAAATATCATTCGTAAAACGATACAGCTGGCGCTCTGCGGCGCTATGCTGATAGGTGCGGGCAGCGGTTGTAAAAAGTTCCTCGAAGAAACGGACCCTTCCAACCTCAGCCCGGACAGCTACTTTACTTTACCTGAACATGCGGACGCGGCTATCTTTGCAGCCTATGCCCGTTTACGTTTCGTGGGAGAAGGCGCCGGCATCTTCACCAATAACTACGCGTTCCTCGATGCAGCTACAGGCACCGTCATCACCAAAACCGCCCAGAACTCCGATCTGAACAACCTCCTGGGGCTGGTGTATGATGGCGACAACCTCCAGATCGGTAACTGGTGGAAAGGTATCTACCGCGAAATTGCCCAGGCAAACCTCGTGCTGGACAATGTGCCGAAGATCAACCCCATGGACGAAGCAGCACGCAAAAAAGTAATGGGCGAAGCTTACTTCCTTCGCGCCTGGTCTTATTTCTATGCAGTAAGATTGTGGGGTGATGTGCCTTTGGTCTTAAAATCACAGACACCCGCCTCAACGGACTTTGCTCCCAGCCGCACCAGCACGGAAGAGGTGTATAAAGCCATCGTGGACGACCTCCAAAAAGCGGAAGCTGCCGGCCTCCCCTGGAAAGACAACACCGGCCGCGCCAGCACGGCAGCTATTAAAGCCCTGCTGGCCAAAGTATACCTGACCATGGCCGGTTTCCCGCTCAGCAAAGGTCAGGCGTACTATAAACTGGCTGCCGACAAAGCGAAGGAGGTGATTGACTATGCCAACGCGAACCCTTCTGAAATCGGCTTGTTCACCAGCTACAACGACCTGCACAGCGTAGGCTCCAACAACAAGCTGGAGCTGTTGTTCCAGGTGCAATACCTGAGCGGTGTGGCAGAAAACCCGGTGCAAACGACGATGCTGCCGAACAACGCGCAGCCGGATATTTCCGCGAAAGGCAGCGGCCAGGGAACCTACGTGCCGTCGCTCTCTTTCTATAATTCCTATAAGAAGTTTGAACCGACAGACAAACGCCCTGATCAGCAACAGTTCTTCTACAATTATTACTTCTTCAAAGGCAACGGCGATACCATCAAACTGGGTACGCCATATATCTACAAGTTCTTTGATGCCATCTGCCACGGCGCTCCCGGCAAGCCCGGTACCGGTATCAGTAACCTGAACCTGACGCTGATACGTTATGCAGAAGTACTGCTGACATACGCAGAAGCACAGAACCGCGCAGATGGATCTGCTAACGCTATGGCCTATACGGCATTGAATGCTGTCCGTGTTCGTGCCGGTCTGCCTGCAAAAGCCGGTCTGGGCCAGGCTGAATTTGAACAAACCGTATGGCGCGAACGCTGGCACGAGCTCTGCTACGAGGGCGTAGTTTGGTTTGATATGGTGCGCCTGCGTAAAGTATACAACGAAGACACAAATGGTTTCGATGATTTCATTGGTCACGTCAACAAAGCCAACAACGCTACACTGGCTAAAAAACACCTGTTGTATCCGTTGCCTGTATTTGAGATGAAGAACAACCCGAACCTGAAACCACAGAACGAAGGATACTAGTCAATTTTGGATTTTCGGATTTTCGGATTTTTGATTTTTTGATTTTTTTGCGGATGATTACACGGAAGACCGGAGCGCTTAAAACCGCTTCGGTCTTCGCTTTTTACCGAAGTATGAAATCCGAAAATCAAAAAATCCTCAAATTTTTTCCAGGGTGAAGTTCACAGCGGTGGTCAGTCTTTTCATGGCAATAGCCAGCTGGTTTTCCACTGTTTTAACGGAGAGGTTCAATACGGTAGCTACCTCTTTATAACGCAGCCCGTATTGTTTTACGAGGATGTACACCATTTTACATTTAGGGGGAAGCTGTTCGATGGTATGTTCCATTTTGCGGATCATTTCCGCGGAGATCATCAGTTGTTCGGGGTCGCTGTCAAAAGAGATTTCCAGTTTATCTTCTTCGGCAATGGCCACCTGCCGGGAAGCAGATTGTTTGCGCATATGATCAATGGCTTTGTTTTTGGCAACGACAAAGAGGTACACCTGCGGATTTTTTATGTCCGTCAGTGATTGCCTTTTTTGCCAGCAATGCATAAAAACATCGTTCGTGATTTCTTCCGCCACCTCTTTGGAACGGGTGAGCGAAAAGGAAAAACGCAGCAGTTTTATAAAAAAATGATTGTAGAAAGCTTTGAAGGCTGTCTGGTCATTGTTCGCTGTGATGTTTTTGAATAGTTCATTGATAATACACTGATCCATCCCTTTTTAAGCCACTGATATTGGTTGCAATAATAGATAACGCAGATTACGCTAAAGTTAACAAAATAATTTATCCGGTAATTTTTTTTTGCGTTGATGCTTTTTTGGCGAAAACCGATGGTATCTGCGCTCGTATTATCCGGCGGCCGGAGAAACGAACATATCGATGACGCTGCCATGGGGGTAGTCGCGGTGGATCATATTCGGTAGCTCATCCAGCTGATACAGCCATCCAAAAAGGCAGGGTGATGGTTTCGTAATGAGCAGCGATCTGCCGGGCGGTCGCCGCCGGCAGCGTGGTGGCGCCAAGGTTGTTTGCCAGCCAGGGGAGACCAAAAACGGATATTTCAAGGACAAGGATATACCTGTACAGTTTGTTCTCCATAAGAGACGGGTTAACCTTTACAAATATATTATTAAAAAAATTATCCGGTTGATCTCAAAAAAATGTTAAAAACGCTTTGGGGGTTTTTATTTTTCTTTTCGACCTTATGGTAAACAGGGAATAAAAAATAAATGATCGAGCGTAACCGGATAAATACTTTGATGGCCAGGAAGATATCCGGCGAGGCCACCATGGAGGAATTGAAAGAGCTGGAAATACTGCTGATGCAGTTTCCGGAACTTCAATATGCCTTTACCATTGTGGAAGATATTCAGGCTGTCAACCCCGCCAACGGCTTTACGTCGGAGGAAGAAAGCCGGCTGGCCAGTGAAGGGCTGGACCGCATGAACCTGTTCCTGCAGCAGTCACAGGATACTGCCGTTGTCAGAAAAATGGCGCCGTGGAAAGTGATGGCTGGCGTGGCCGCCATGGTAGCGGTGCTGTTGAGCGTATGGGCCTTGTGGCCTGCATCGCCCGACAGGCAGGCTTTCCGCAATGAAGTAGTTACCAAAACCGGGTCCAAAACCAGCGTGGTACTGCCGGACGGTACCTCGGTAGTACTCAATGCCTGCAGCCGCCTGCAATACGACGCTACCCGCTTTCTCAACGGGGAAAGAGAAGTGGGCCTTACAGGAGAGGCTTATTTTGATGTAAAACATGATCCGGCACACCCGTTTATTATCCGGACGGGGGCCGTCAATATCCGGGTATTAGGGACTGTATTTAACGTAAAAGCCTATACAGAGGATGCCACGGTAGAAACCACACTGCTGAGCGGCAAAGTGGAAGTAAGCTTCCCTGAAAACGGCAACAACCAGAAAGTGGTACAGCTGCAGCCTGATCAGAAACTGGTCATCGCCAATCATAAAAACCAGCCGTTACAGCACCATAAAAAAGCCAACTTTAGCATTACACCAATAAAGAATATCAATACTGGTACGGCAGACAGTCCGGAAGCGGAGAAACCAACCACCGCCTGGATCAACGACCGGTTCGATTTTGATAACGTCACCTTTGAGCAGCTGTCGCACGATCTGGAGCGATGGTACAATGTAACACTGCGGTTTAAAAATGACCGCTACAAAAACGAAGTATTTACAGGCGCTTTCCGGAAACAGGGCATCGAAGATGTGTTGCAGGCACTGCAACTGATGTCAGGCTTTCACTACGAAGTGAACACAAAAGAAAATGTCATCTATATATGGTAAAAAACGTATCAGGAAATTAAGATGCCGGGTGCGGCATCAGCTATGACATAGTTATCAGATAATATTTTTTTGCAGGCAGCAAAAAAGGGAAATGCGGCAACATTCCCCTTTTAAAAATGCTGGCTAAACAATTTAAACCGATTCGAAAGAATCCGGTAATGGCTAATTCTTTAACCTAACGAAACAAATTTATGAAAAAAAGCTTTTGGTGGCCTTCTGATATTCCCCGGCGGAATATGAGGAAACTGTTAATGCGTATGAAACTAACCTCCGTATTGCTCTGTGCAGGGTTTTTACAGCTTAGCGCACATGGTTTTTCCCAGGAGCGGCTTACTGTTAATTATAACAATATTAACATTGGAAAGCTCCTGAATGTGATCGGGCAGAAAAGCGACTACACTTTTGTGTATAAAAATGCCAGCATCCCCGACCGGAAGATCTCTATTGCCATGAAAGATGCTCCCGTGCGGGACATCCTGGACAAGGCACTGGAAGGTACCTCGCTGGGATATAAGATCATGAAAGACAATCTGATCGTGATCCTGGAAGCCGGTGAAACGGTGCAAAACGTTCCCATCAAAGGCCGTATCACTGACGAAGCGGGCAACCCGCTGATAGGGGTGACCGTACTGGTAAAAGGTACTACCTCCGGTGCTAAAACAGACGCCGAAGGCCGGTTTAAGATGGAAGTCCCCGAAAATGCCATTATCGAATTCTCGTATGTAGGGTACGAGCCGCAACAAATGAAAGCCCATAACGGCGCTTCCTTCAATATAGCCCTGAAAGCCAATTCCAGCGGCCTGAACGAGGTGGTGGTGGTAGGTTATGGCAAACAGAAAAGAGTGAACCTCAGCGGCGCGGTAGACGCCATTTCCGGCAAGGAACTGGAGAGCCGTCCTATCGCCAATATCAATAACGGTTTACAGGGCCTGCTGCCTAACCTGAATATCACCAACGATAACGGTCGCGTATCTTCCGCTTCCAAATTCAATATCCGCGGTGTAACCTCCATCAACGGCGGCGATCCGTTTATCCTGGTGGATAACATCCCCTTCACCAGCGAGGAGGTGTCCCGCCTTAACCCTGCCGACGTGGAAAGCATCACCGTTCTGAAAGATGCTGCTTCCGCCGCTATCTATGGCGCCCGTGCCGCCTTCGGCGTAGTGCTTATTACCACCAAATCCGGTAAAGACGGCCGCCTCATCATCAACGCCAACACCAACTACGCAGTACGTACCCTCGGACTGGTACCTAAAATTGTGACCGATCCGCTGACCACCATGGAATACAAACACGATGCAGCCACCCCGCTGTACGATCTGTATCCCGCTGCTGAAAGGGCTTACGCACAAAGACTGAAAAACGATCCTTCCCTGCCTAACGTTATTGTCAACCCGACCGATAAAAACAAGTGGAGCTACTACGGTAGCACCGACTGGCTGCATGAGGTATACCAGAAATCAGCTCCCGCATACAACGCCAACGTCAGCATTTCCCGCGGCGATGAGAAACTGAACTACTATTTCTCTGCCGATTACTATTCACAGGATGGTATGCTGCGTTATAATCCGGACAAATACGATCGTTATAATCTGCGCGCCAAAGCCACCTACACGTTTAATGACCGTGTTAAAATAGGTAGCAACACCATGTACACCAATACCACGTACGCGCAGCCGTCCAGCACCATGGATTACCTGTTTTTCCACAACTCCAACCGTACGCCGGCACTCAGCGTGCCACGTAACCCGGACGGTACCTGGACTTCCGACGGTGCCGCCCTGCTGGGCAACCTGCAAAGCGGCGGCCGCTCCAAAGACACCTGGAGTGAGTTCATGACCACCCTCAACGCGGAAGTGGGCATCATCAAAGACATGTGGACCCTGAAAGGCGATGCGACCTTCCGCAGAGGCAACCAGACCGGTAACACCTACGTGCTGCCGGTAGCCTACCGCACCGGTCCGGACCAGCCGTTCCTGTATACCAACGGCAACAAATCATCTGCCTCCAATCTTAGCCAGGCCGTGAAGTATAACGTGTATAACATCTATACCGACTTCCATAAAACCTTCAACAAAAAACACTATGTAGGGGCGCTGCTTGGATTTAACCAGGAATATCATTTCTTTGATAAGTTCAACGTAAAAAGGCTGGACCTGATCAGCACCCAGTATCCTACTTCCCAGCTGGCCACCGGTAATATTACCCAGGCCCAGCAAATTGAAGACTGGGCTGTAAGAGGTATTTACTACCGCCTGAACTATATCTTCGATGATAAATATATTGTGGAAGTAAACGGCCGTAACGACGGCTCCTCCCGCTTCCGCACCGACCACCGCTGGGGCTTTTTCCCTTCCGGCTCCCTCGCCTGGGTGGTGTCTAAAGAAAATTTCTTCCGTGGTGTTAAAGACCGCTTAGGTATCGATGTGTTGAAACTCCGTGGCTCCTATGGTTCCCTGGGAGATCAGCAGTGGGACGCCTACGGTTATATGGAGCGGATGAAAACCAATAACATCAACTCCGTCCTCAACGGGCAAATACCAATCGGCGTATTCTCTCCGGCTCCGGTAACCGCTACCTATACCTGGCAGACGGTTAAGACGATCAACGGCGGTATCGACATTTCTGTGCTGAAAGAAAAATTATCGTTCAGCTATGACCGCTATGTACGCTATACCAACGGTATGTTCGCCAAAAGCCAGGAACTGCCGGCCGTTTTCGGTGCAGACGCTCCAAGGACCAACTCCGCTGACCTGAAAACCAAAGGGTGGGAAATGACCCTGTTCTGGCGCGATCAGTTTAAAATCGGCAGCGACGATTTCAGTTACGGCGTAAAACTCCTCCTGGCCGACAGCCGCTCTTTCATTACCCGTTACACCAACCCCACAGGTACCCTCGCCAACTATGACAACGGCGATATCACCAGGCGGAACTATTATAACGGTCAGGAAATCGGCGATATCTGGGGACTGGAAACAGAGGGTTTCTTCCAGAATGCAGAAGAACTGAAGTCACACCCGAACCAGGCGAAAGTAGGTTCAGACGACCAGCAGTACCTGTTCTACGTAGGCGACCTGAAATTCAGGGACCTCAACGGCGACGGTGTGATCGATTATGGTGACAACACCGTTTCCAACCCCGGCGATCGCAGGATCATCGGTAACAGCGCTCCCCGCCTGCCTTACAGCATCGATCTGACAGCTTCCTATAAAGGATTTGACTTCCGTGCGCTGATACAGGGTATCGGTAAAAGAGACTGGTATCCGGGCGCCGGCAACCACTACTTCTGGGGCGTATATGCGCAGCCGTGGACAAACGTACAAGTGCATAATATGGACAGATGGACACCGGAAACACCCAATGGCTACTTCCCCCGCCTGAAATCCTATATCGCGGAAGATGCTACCGAACTGGGTGCGCCACAGACAAGGTATCTGCAGAATGCAGCCTACACCCGTCTGAAGAACGTAACGCTGGGGTACACCCTGCCGAAGTCTCTCACCGGAAGAGCGAAGATCAACCGTTTACGCATCTACGTAGCGGCGGAAAACATCTTCACCATCTCCCACCTGAAAGCCAATATTGATCCGGAAGGCCTGGACGGGTCGGTATATCCTTACCAGAAAACGTATTCGTGCGGATTGAACCTGAACTTTTAATTAAAGCAAAAAAGTGCAACATGAAAAACAAGAGGCTTATTATACCATTCATTATATTGGGTTGTGCAGCGGTTTCCTGTAATAAGGATTTCCTGCAAAGAATGCCACAGACGGAGATTACACCGGATGCTTATTTTAAAACGCCGGGCGACCTGCAGACCTACGTAAATGGCTTGTACGACGATAACCTGTCTGCCCCTTATGAAGACAACAACTCAGACAACGTTTCCGGCAATACTGGCAGCGAAATAGATAAACTGATACACGGCACCCTGGATGCCACCACCGTAGGCGGCTGGGATAACTGGAGGCAGCTGCGTAATATCAACTACCTGCTGGACAATGTGCATAAAACACAGGGAGATGCCATAGAGATCAAACACTATACCGGTGTGGCGCGCTATTTCCGTGCCCGCTTTTATGCGAACATGATCGCCCGTTATTCCGATGTGCCTTTCTACGGCCATGTGATGAGCGACATCGATCCTGATATGTATAAAGGGCGGGACCCGCGGGCTAACGTAGCGGATTCGGTACTGGCCGACCTGCAGTTTGCCGTGGATAACATCAAAGCGGATAATAAGGACAACGGTACGCTGGTAAACAAATACACCGCACTGGCGCTGATGTCCCGCTATTGCCTGTTTGAAGGCACTTTCCGCCGCTATCATCCCGAACTGAAGCTGCAGGGTACTGCTGACGTATGGCTGAAAAAAGCGGCATGGGCTTCCGAGCAGATCATGGCCAGCAACCGCTATGATATCTATAATACCGGTAAAGGCGGCGCTGATTACCGCGCGCTGTTTGCCAGCACCACCCTGGCCAATAACAAAGAAGCGATCCAGTGGCGGGATTATCCGCAGAGCCTCGGCAAGGGTAACAATACTCACAGTGTATTGGGCTGGACATGGTCACTCAGCCAGAGCCTGGTGTACAGCTACCTGATGACCGATGGTACGCCATTCACCTCCCAGCCGGGTTATAACAAGATGGACTATACGACCACCTTTAAGAACCGCGATCCGCGCCTGGCGGAGACCGTGGCCTATCCCGGTTTCAGCACCACACAGGATAACAATCCCTATGTCGCTAAGCCGAACCTCGGTGGCTATGACCAGCTGAAATTCTATCCCCGTGATCCGAAACAGCGGCAGGGATGGGACGCTAACTACACAGCGTTGCCGGTATACCGTTATGCAGAGGTATTGCTGAACTACGCCGAAGCCAAAGCGGAGTTGCTGGAGCTGTCACAGGCAGACCTGGACAAATCCGTGAACCTGCTGCGCCGCCGCGTGCAGATGCCCGACCTGAGCATGGTGGCTGCTAACGGCAATCCTGACCAGGTGATGAGCAATCAATATAACGTAACCAGCGCCAACAAGGGTGTGATCCTGGAGATCCGCCGCGAGCGCAGGGTGGAGATGGCCTGCGAAGGACAACGGCTGAACGATATCAACCGCTGGGCTGCCGGCACCCGCCTCAAAGAGGCTCCTGCCGGCATGTATGTGGCCGGAATGGGCGGTATCGATATGACCGGCGACGGTGTGGCGGATATTGCTATCCTGCCGAATACGACCGACACCTCTTCCATCGCAGGGCTGCCTGCGGAGGTGAGAGCACGTCTGAGCCGTTTTTACCTGGTAGACAAAAACGGTGGTCAGAATATCTTCTACCTGGAGAATGGCACCAGCGGTCATATCCTGTTTGCCGCAGACCGCGCAGGACGTACCTTTACAGAGCCTAAGTTTTACTATCGCCCGATCCCTAAGCAGCAGCTGGTACTGAATAACAAGTTGCAGCAGATCATGGGCTGGTAATCACAGATCGTAAAACACGAATTACAGATAGCGAATTTTGCGGAAACGCCTGTCAGTCCTTATTGTTTCATATTGACAGGTATCCGCGGTTCGCCATCTGTAGTTCGTATTTTTTTTATATAAACATTGACAATGAAAAAGATTTTGTTTGCTTTCCTGTCCTGTTGCACCCTGCACACCGCCGTGGCGCAAAGTTTTTCAGGCACCGTATTCCTCGATGGCGACGCCAACGGCAAACAGGATGCTGCCGAAACCGGTCTCCCCGGTGTAAAGGTATCTGACGGCCTCTCTGTAACCGTTACTGACAAAGCCGGCCGGTTCCGGCTGCCGGGACATGCACGTGCCCGTTTTGTTTTTATCACTACGCCCGCCGGCTATAGGACTACGAAAGAATTTTATATCCATACAGACAGCAGCCGTACAACCTATGACTTTGGACTGCAGGCCAGCGGTAAAGCGGTAGGGGAGAAAGCCAGGTTTGTAAGACTGGCAGATACGGAAACCACGCAGTTCAACAGCTGGATGACGGAAGCCAAAGAATATGCCCGCAATGAAAACGCCGACTTCATGATCCATACCGGTGATATCTGCTACGAGAAAGGCATGGCCTTTCACGCACAGCATGTCAATACCCGCACGATGGGGCTGCCGGTTTACTATTGCATCGGCAATCACGACCTTGTAAAGGGCCCTTATGGGGAGGCGTTGTACGAATCCCTCTTTGGACCGGTATTTTATTCCTTTGAAGCGGGTCCAGCCCATTTTATTGTAACTCCCATGCGTTATGGCGATTATCAGCCTTCCTATACGCTGGAAGACGTGGTGAAGTGGCTGAAGAATGATCTGGCGAAGGCCGATCCGGCCAAACCGGTGATCGTGTTTAACCACGACCTGCTCACATACGACACCCTGTTCGCCGTGCGTGCCGGTAATGACAGCATCAACCTGAACGAGCACAACCTGAAAGCCTGGATCTATGGTCACTGGCATATTAATTTTGCACGTACCCATGGCAACACCGGTATCCGGTCGCTCTGTGCGGCGCCGCCACCCGATGGCGGCATCGATAACTCCGCCTCCAACTTCGATGTGGTGGATATCGATAAAAATGGTATTTCGTTGGTGCAACGCCGTTATACCTATGTGGAAAACCTGCTCACGCTGGTATCACCGACGGTCAACGGTACCGCTTTTGACCAGGATAAGATGATGGTGAGCGTGAATGCCTATCATACTGCTTCACCGGTGAAAGCCGTACATTTCCGTATGTTCGACAAAAAAGGCAACCTGGTGAAGGAACTGCCGCTGCAGCAGCGGACTGACTGGAACTGGGGCGCCGCCGCTGCGGTGCCGGTTGCCGGTAAAAACGACGTATATACGGCTACGGTAGAGGCCACCCTTGGCACCGGCCGTACCCTTTTTACCCGCGATACCTTCCGGCTGGCGAAGACAGCATCGCCGGCAGTTAAAAGCGCCGAATGGCCGGAAGTGCTGCAAAACGCGCAACGCACAGGTGCTGCCCACCTTGCCGGTACAGGAACACTGTCCCTGAAATGGACAGCCAACATAGGTGGTAATATCTGGAAGTCATCTCCCATCTGTGCCGAAGGCAAAATATTTGTGGGCACCATCGACGACGAAGGTAATCATCATCATTACATCACCGCGCTGGATGCGGCTACCGGCCGTTTGCTGTGGCGGTTCACTGCCGGCAACTCCATCAAACACAGCATGAGTTACAGTGAAGGCATCATTCTGGCCACCGATGCAGAAGGGGTAACCTACGCGCTGGAAACAGCCACCGGTAAGGTACGCTGGAAACACCAGGGCCATCAGCAGTCGCTGCCCGGGTATAATTCCGGCGGCGTGGCGGAGAAAGGAGTTTATTACACCGGTGCCGGCCACAACCTGCAGGCGCTGGACATCCGCACCGGCGGCGTGAAATGGACGAACCGCGACTGGACCGGCGGCGAAGGAACGCCTGCGGCCATGGCGCTGCGTAACGGCCAGCTGATCACCGGTTCCAACTGGAGCCACCTCTATGCCCACGACGCAGCTACCGGCCGCGTACAATGGAAACGCAACGATGAAGGCATCCGCTTCCGCAGCGGTACGCCTGCTTTCTTCGACGATAAGTTATACGTGCACGGGATCAACAAACTGCATGTGCTGGAACCCGCTACCGGCAAAACGATCGACAGTATCCCGGTGACCGCCGAGCTGAAAACCATGACGGCGCCACTAGTGACAGCTCAATACATCATCACCTGCACCGCCTCCGGGGGAATGATCGCTTTCGATAAACACACCAAAGCGCAGGTATGGCAGTTTGTGCCGGGAGAAGCGCTGTTCTATACCGCTCCCTATACTTCCCCGTCTTCCGCCACGATAGAATCCACACCGCTGCTGGCCGGCAACCACCTGCTGGTAGGGGCTTCCGACGGATTTGTGTACGTGGTGGACCTTGCTTCAGGGAAGATGCTGCGCCGTATTGCAGTTGGAGCGCCGGTATTTGCCGATATGGCTGTTTACAACGGAATGTTGTATGTGGCAGATTTTTCAGGTAATGTGAACGCCTATATCACGCAAAGCGCGCAAAGTACCACCAAGCCCGCAGAGGAATAATTTTAGGATTAATAAGAAAACAAAGGAGCGGAGATCAAATTTGATCTCCGCTCCTTTGTTTTCTTATTAATCTTAAAAAATCTTTGCGCTCTTTGCTCTCTTACTAGCTTTGCGAGAGCTGATCTTTCGCCGCCTGGCTGTCACGGGTATTTTTCTGTACAGCGATAGCCCCGAAAATACTCAACAGGAAAGCGAATGCGTAGAATCCTTTTTCGCTGGGCAGGAGGGTAGCATTCCACAAGCCGATGATCAACAGTACGATGGCGATCAGCATGGACACCCAGCTGATGCCGTAGTACATATCCGTTACAGGGATATTCTCCAGCCTGTCGCGTACACATTTCTGTACGGATACCGCTGCGAACAACGCGTACATCAGGATGGTGAAATAATAACCTTTTTCATTCAGTTGCATAGTGGCGTTCCACAGTCCGATAAGGTATCCCACAACCCCGGCCAGTAGTCCTACCCAGGATGTGGCGATAAATGCCATTGATGGTTTTTGCTTCATGGATTAATTGTTGTTAATAAAAAGGATGAACGTTTGTGGTGATAAGGATATCTCCGTTGATATATTTTACAATATAATAATACTATTTATTTCTGATACCGGAAGGTATGTTGAGGAGAAAGACACTGGGTTACCAAAATAAAAATCCCGGGCGTTACCCGGGATTTCTTTTGTAGCGAGGAGCGGATTCGAACCACTGACCTTCGGGTTATGAGCCCGACGAGCTACCTCTGCTCTACCTCGCAATGAGGTTGCAAATGTAGGCAATAAAATCAAACTACAAAATTTAACACAAAGTTTTTTTGTTGTTAACAGCCAGGAAATGTGCGCATCCTCCTGAAGAGAGCGAAGTGATGGTCGCTGGTATTGCTTACTGGTAAAGCGTTTGCGTATTATGTGCTGTTAGTGGTTGTGCTGCAATAAGTTGTCTGAAAAAAAACTTTTATTTTTTTCAGACAACAAAAGATGACCGGTAAAAAGCTTTATATATCAGAATAATGGGTTGGATACAAAAAGGTGATTTCTGATTTGGACACGTTGTGTGCATACTCAGGCATCACTGACAATTTCTTCCAGCCGGGGTCTGCAGAAAAGGATTTCCAGTGTGCGTCGCGATCCGCCTTATTGTTGAACGTGGTCATATACATCAGGTTGGGCATGCGGCTGCCGGAGAGCACGGAACCATAAAACACCGCGTTGAAGCCCAGTTGCCGAAAAATATTGATTTCCCCTCCTTCGTTAAACATCTTCACTTTATTGACATGATATTGTTCGGTAGGACTTTCATAGCTGCGCAATTCGTATACCCGTTCGGTTTTGGGTGATGACAGCGCAGGCACCGTTATTACCGGCGCGTCGGGGAATGCCTGCAGCAGTATGGATTCCAGCCGGCCGTAAGGGATGTCGTTCCAGGCGGCGTCCAGGTAAGGACGGCCGGATTCCCGGAAAACTTTGTCGGCTGCCAGCTTCTTATCCAGCTGTAATAACTGGTCCATATTCCGGAAAGGCACCAGCACGTAGATACGTATATCGGCGGTATCTGTGGTGACCGGCTTAAAAACACCCACGGTGCTGATACCGGCGCGATGCATCGCCGGAAGGTAGGCTGCTTGCAGGAAACTGTCTACCCGCGCTTCCTGGGCGGCCGTTTTCAGGTGATAGATTTTAATCTGATAGAGTTGCCTTTCTTTGGCCATCAGCTGGATGCAGCCCAGCAGGAGGGCCGCCAGCAGGAACGTGGAAGTTTTCATGTACGACGGTTTATGTTCAGCAAAATAATCGATTTCGGTCTGGATTACTAGTCACAGCCATGAATACATTATTTTTGGAGAATTCTGTATTACTATAAAAATTGATATTATGGCAGATCCGGTTATGCTGATAGAAGAAACGAACAGCCGCAATACGATGTATGCGGTGGTGGAACAGGACGACAGAGTAGCTTATTTTTACCTGTACCCTTCAGAACTGCTGGCCAACAAATATTCCCCGCGTCCATGCTGGTTACGTAACCTGCAGCCGGCGCCGGCGGACAAGGATGTGCAGGCGATGGAAGAGGGTATGGCGCCCATGCTGGAAGCCCGTTATTGTAATCATCCGGAAGGCAAGGCCCCGTTGGACCCCGAACTGATCCGCATCGTATGGATGGAAGAAGGCGACGGCGCCGCTGTGGTCTACGATGGAGAGCTGATGGCGGTTATCCCCGGTTGGACGCTGTACACACAGGAACGTACCGTAGGATATGCGGCGGACTGCACCGGTGGGGAAGACGACAGCCTTATGTTCCCGCTGGGAACACCGGCCACCAACCAGCTGCATAAAAAAGTAATGGGCGCCATGGCGTTTTGGGACGACTGGTCCGATGAAACCAGCCAGACATGGAGTGTCCTGCAACAACAATATCTCGATGCCTATGAGGCGCAATTGGGGCCGGTAGAAAAATATTACGCTATTGATGGTGGTCAGTGGCCGCCTGTAGGCATGGCCCGTTTTGAGAAAGACGACGTGGTGTATTTCCTGACGCTGGGGGTGAGCATCCGTCCCATGCCTTGGGTGGACATGCTGTACAATGATAAGGCTGCCGGTTTCCGCCGTATGGAACTCGGCATCGCCATCAGTAAAAAGGACTTCGACGAAAAAGCGATGATGAACCTGGCAGGGATGGTCTCCGGTCTGGCCGACAGGCCATGGAAACAAATCACCTGGCTGGGAGAGGGACATACCATCAGCTTCAACGAGCTGCCGGCCCCTTACGAAAGCCTGGTGCTGTCTGCCGCGTTGTATAACGGTCCTTCTTTCCAGATGCCGCTGATTTACAATGATCCGGTGAACCTCTACTGGGCGTCGCCGGTAACCAAAGCGGAACGGCTGTTTGCGCACGAACAACCTAACGGCGGCTACGTGCTGCTGGAAAAAATGATCAACAACGGTATCAATCACATTATACAATCCCGGGAGGAGGTAGTGGCCGGTTAACGGCCACTATCCGCTCCGGCGAAAATGCCGGGCGAAAATGTTTTCAACGCCGCCGCTGCGGCAGGTTTCAGTAAAATATAACGTTGATCCCCATACGAATCTTCTCCGTTTGCCAGCTGGTAAAGGCGGAAGGGAACACCCTGTTTGCCCAGCGCTTCATTGATAACGGAGCATGCGTCCGCATTTTCCATCGTCTCCGGAACTGCTAAAAGTACCTGGCGGGTACGCAGCTGCCGCAACGCATCCTGTGTACGGGGTAAGAGGCCTGGCAGTGCCGCTGCGCTGCTGAAGCAGGCAGGGGAAAAAGATAATGCGTCCTGGTAGAAGACAGGGTTATGTTCCCGGATAGAGGCCTGTAACAGTGCGGTGTCTTGCTGGAGGAATATACCCTGGCTCCTGCAAAGCGTTACAAGCGAATCGATCTGTACTTTCGTTAGCCTGCTGGCAGTGTCAAAATACTGATAGGGATATACGGCATAGTCGTAATCGCCGGGGCTGCCGTTGTAACAGCCTTCTATGCGGCCAAACAGGTAAGGCGACTGCAGCAGTCCCGCCTGCTGTCGGGTGAGCAATGCGAGGTAGACGGTGTCGGGCTGCAATGGCTCGTAGCGGGTAAAGCGGTTGGGCGTGATAAAATAAAAGCGCCGCGGGTCGTGCCGGTCTTCCAGGTAGTGGTTCAGGAATTGAAAGTTCTCCGGGCGTATCCACGATTCGAATTCTTTTTCGTCGATAGTTTCCCGGTACAGGCGGCCGTTGAGCCGCAGGGTGGCGGACAATATTTTGGCCGACCGGCTGAGGGCCAGCTGCTCCTGGTAAGGATACAATCCATCGGCGTCAGGCGTGGCTTTTTGCACCCGTATATCCGTTGCCGTTAAGGGAAACAGCTGCCGGGATATTTTATCGGTCACCCGCTGATATAGTACCCGGATGGCGGCTACCGGTATCTGGCCATAAGTATGCTGCGGTACCAGGTCGTACGGCAGGATGTCGGTGGCGGTATAGAGCGGCACGGCGGTTTTGCAGGCGGAGAGGATATCATCGGAAGACAGCAGGGTGCAGGGTTTGTAGCGGGTGATGATCTGCTGTTTTTCGGTGCCATCGATCAGTCCGGACTGTTGCAGAGTGTCCAGCCGCAGCAGCTGTTGTTGTTTAAGATAGGGATACTTATCCAGATAGGTGATGTATCTTCCCAGCTCCTGCAGGGCATTTGTATGACTGACAGACCCGTAGATATTTTTCCCGTTGTGATAATAGGCGTTGATCACCGAATCTGTTTCCGGGAGGAAACCTGCCTGTCGGAAAAGATCGACCCAACGGAGGTAAGGAGCATAGACAGCTACCCTTTCCTGTTGAGCTTCTGGTGTATCTGTCTGATCGCTGACCGCCAGTTCAAGGGTGCTATCTGTAAGGTAGGGCGCCATTGCAGGGCCGAACCAGCTTAGCAGACGGTTGGTAAGTGTATCGCTGCTGTCGTAATTAAACCGGTAGTAGTCGGCGGAATGGAGCAGAAAGTTGAAAAGGTCATGCCGGGAGGGAAACTGTCCGGAAAGAAAACGGGCTTCGGCGAATTCATTGTCATGCCCCGACCAGGGATACTGCCGGATGGCGGCAAGGGAGTCCAGTATGGCCGGCGGTATATGGGTTTGGCCGGGAAGGATGTCCAGAAAGTCGGCTTCTGCCACAAAAACGGCCTGCTTCGGTACCTGCATTTTATCGAGTCCCTGATACAGTCGGAGAGGCAGGCCTTGGGCAAACCGGACCAGTTCTTCCTGTCCCGCAGGAGTTAAAACCTCCAGTTGTCGCAGTTTACGGGCCATATCGTCGACGGTAGAAAATGGTAACTGCTGGGCGTTGGCGGTGATGCGGCTAACAAATAACAAAACAAACAGTAGGTATCTCATGCTTACAATGGTAAAATACTGACCGAAGATAATGTTTTAATCAGGAGGGACATAACATATGAATAATTCTTTGAAAATGAATTTCTTTAAATTTATTTTGAAAATGGTGTAACGAAACGGCCGGTCCGGATACTAATCAGGGAAATGTACTAAAGCAATCCATCTTGAAAAACAGGGAACAGGAATTTCTGGCACATATAGCAACAAACAAGGGGATCATTCACAAGATCTGTAAGATGTATATGGATACTGCTGATGATCAACAAGACCTGTTTCAGGAAATTGTGTATCAGTTGTGGAAGTCCTATGGGTCCTTTCAGGAGCAGAGCCGTTTTTCCACCTGGATGTACCGCGTGGCGCTGAATACGGCCATCGTGTTCTTTAAAAAGGAGCGGCGGCAGTTGCAGACTTCGGATGTGATGCCGGAGCACCTGGCGGAGGAGGAGCGGTCTTCCGAGAAGGAGCTGCAGCTGTATCATTTTTACAAGGCGGTACAGCAGCTGGAGAGGGTGGAGAAGGCGATAATGTTTTATCATCTCGAAAACTATTCTCATCGTGAGATTGCGGATAACCTGGGTATTTCAGAGGGTAATGCGCGGGTAAAGCTCAACCGGGCCAAAACAAAATTAAAAGAACTGATAAAACAACAAGGTTATGAATTTTGACGATATACAATCATTGTGGAATAAAGACGACGGTGGAAAAGGGGTGGTGGTGCCTGATAACCTGGAGAAGATAAGGGCGGCGCATCACCCGGTGGATAAAATCCGGAAGACCATGAGGCATGAAGCGCTGACGCAACTGATAGCTGTTATTCTGGCGGGCTTCTGGGGACGATATATGGAATCAGCGATCATGTCAGTGATTTACTATTGCCTGTATGGCGTGATGCTGGCCACCTGCGTGTATTATTCCTATCGTTTTTACCGGTTCTACCGGCGGTTGGGAACCTCCGTATTATCTGCCAAAGAGCATCTGTATGAAGTGTATTATGATATTGAACTGCATATCGAAATGTATCGTTCATGGACTTATGCGCTGATGATGCTGGGATTGGGTTTGGCTACCACCTATATATTAACGAAACCGGGATTTATGCAGGCTGTAGGCACCGCTGTCAGCGCCTGGACGGTATTTAAGATAGTGTCTGTTTTTGTAGTGGTGATCGGCTGGTGTGTGGTGGCTACAGAGTTATGGATAAGGATGTGCTATGGCAAGTATCTGAAGGAGATAAAAAAGATAAAGGATGAGTTGAAAGATGTACAGTAGACAATCGGTTGCGATATTGTTTTCCCGTTAATCGTCGGTTAACGGGAATTTTTTTTTGGTGGCTGTATGGTATACTGGTAGCGGTTTTTGGAGGTGTGTGAATGGATGAGATGCAGCGATGTTAAAAGAATTTTAAAATGATGATGGTGGTCATCACTACGAAATTTAAATAGCTCTAATATTGTGTCATAAACCTTGATAAAAGAATGCGCATTTCATCATTCAGGTTGCTGTTTTCTCAAAACTTTTAAACCCAAAAAAAAATGAAAAAGCTATTATTGTCTGCAGCTTTTGCAATCGCTGCTTTAGCAGGTTACGCGCAATCAGGATCTGCTCCTGTTTCTCCCAACAATTCATACCCCACCCCGGGCCCTGGTCTCTCTGATTGTGCAACAGTGCTCGTTTGCCTCGAACTGAAAAATATCATTGAAATTTGCCCTCCAATTGACGTGATGTGTGCAAAATTCGACTGCAAGGAAGATTATAACTGCGGTGAAGAACTTGAAGATTTCTATGGTCACAAAACCAGCAATTTCACTGTTAGCTCCAACAGGAACTTTAACGTTACCATCAAATCTTCTTCTCCTAATTTCCTGTATGTAGGTAGCGGCGTTGGCAACACTATCATGCCCAGCACAGTACTGAAATACAATCTGCACAGCAACGGCACCGGTGGTACCAATGCCACTCCGATGACCTGGAATCCGCTGACAGTAGCTGCTGCTCCGCTGATCAACTGTGGTACACATGGCTGCAACAGACCTTTCTCCCTGAAATTCAAAGCTGATCCGGGATGGGATTTTGCTGCAGGTAGCTACGGTATTGGTGTAATTCTGACTGCAACACAGTTATAATACCTGAGATTGGACGCTCAAGTAAGCCTTTTCAACGGAGAAGGCTTACTTGCTCCCAAGCCCGCTGCCGGATATTTGTTGGATGTATGTATGTTGGATGTTACCTCAGATAATCGGATGTTACCTCAGTAAGTTGGATGTGCCCCGAAAGATATTATGTTGGATGTACCCCTTTTACCCCTGTCAGCCAGATGAAACTATCGTTACCCCCCATGTTGTGCATTTTATGGCATCTCTGTTGTAATGCTTACAGTCCGTGTGTTTTCGGGCAGGGAGTTGCCGGTTTTGTTGTAACGTTGAAAGATTCGCTGGCTGCCGATAAAGATAGCCGCTTCCTGTATAATCATATCCGGATTACCAATAAGTACCATCAGGCACAGTCCTTTCAGTTATCGGTGACGGTCCCGGAAGGCTGGCGGTTGATGTCTCCTGCCAAACCTTTTTCCAAAGCGCTGGAGCCAGATCAGTCGGAGGTCGTGCCTGTAGTACTGATGCGGCAGCAGAATGCGCCGGCATCGTGGAAACCGGTACAGGTGCAGATAGATGCAAAGGCTTACCGGTTTTTCGTAAAAGCGGAACCCATTAATGAGTTTTCTGTTACCCCTATTACCAGTGTTATCCAGTTAAGAGGCCAGGAGAAAGACTTTAAGGTTACGCTCCGGGTGAAGAACACCGGTACCGTCCCCGGGGCTTACCTGGCCAATATCAGGAACCGCAATCTTGATATTAACAGTACCGAAAAATTTTGGTTAAAGCCTGGCAAGGATACCGTGTACTCTTTTTCTTACCATTTGAAGGAAAAGGCGCTGAGCATGCTGAAGACGGAGAAGTTGCAGATCAATGTGGAAGATACGGCAGGCGTAGGATATATGCACTACGCCACGCTGGAGAGAGTGCAGCATGAAAGAACAGAAAAAGCGTCTCCCTATATTACTTTTCCGCTCTGGCTTGAGACAGGCGTCATGATATGGGGAAAGCAGGTTAGTTACTATGGTGGTATGCACGGTGAGATCCCCATGGGTGACAACAAGCTTTCCTTTTTTTATCGCACCAAACAATACGGCCTTGGTAACAATCTCGAACGAAACGTATTGGGCTTCAATTACCGGACAAAAAACTGGGACCTTTACCTCGGACATATGAGCGATATCAAATATTTCTATTCTTATGGCAACGGTGGCAAATTTACCTATCGGCCCAAGGCCAATATGGAATTCTCCATCAGCGCCACCAAACATAGTAATGTGCTGACGTCGTTTACCAACGACAACATTACGATGACAGCCAAATACCCGGTCGGAAAGATGGTCATGCTGCAAGGGATTGCCGGAGATGTGGACCACCTGCAGCGGCGGCAGTCTTATCTTTTCAATAACGAATTACAGTTGTTCAACACACCAAAGCTGCTGCTGTCTGTCAGTGCCGGCGCCGGTATGGATTTCTTCGCGGCGAAGGTGCCGGGCTTTCCCGACAAACCGGGGGCGGCGCTGGGCTATAACTTCGCCTGGCACGCTAAAAGAATCGATTTCTCCAGTCTGGTCCAGTATTACAGTGACTATTTTCCTGGCCTGAACAAAGGGCTGATGTATCACTTTCACGATTTCAGCTGGAAATTCGGCAACAACGCACTGGGGGCTTTTTACCAATACAACCGTTCCGGTGTAAACACCCTCCGGGACACGGTCTACAGCTCCGATGCATTTAAGTTCAACATCGCTAAGTATGGCCTGAAGTACAGCCATGGCTTCACGAATGGCTCCTTCTCCCTCAGCGGCGGCCTGTTGCGGCAGAGTATAGCATTGGGTGGCACCATGCCTGACTATATTTTCGGCGAGATGTATGTGAGACAACAGGCAGGCAAAAAATTCAGTTTCTACCTGAATTCCATTAGCGGATATAACGGTTCCTACGGGACAGACAAAAAAGCTGTCCTCCTGACCAATACAAACATGTCGCTTGCTTACAGGTTCTTTGGCCTGAAAGGTAATTACATGCAACAACCGGTGTTTGACCAGACGTCCGAAAAGAATTTTCTGCGGTATATACAAACGATGCTGGCGGGCCCATATATGACATTTACATTGTGGAAAAAGGTGAGAACAAATGTCTATTATAATTTCTCCAAATCATTGTATGATGACAGGGTATATCACCAGGTGGGCGGTAGCGTGATGTACAGCAATTCCCGGAAGGGGATCGATTTGAGCGCCTCTGCGATGGTGCCCCTGGAGAGTGGCAGCCTTACGCCCAATGGACTGAGCGAAAAGTACGTGAGCATATCAATGACTAAAAAGTTTAATGTGCCGTTGATTTTCAGAAAAAAATACTTCACCCTGAACCTTTTACCATTTTTTGATGTTAATGCTAACGGAACCAAGGAAGCCGGAGAACAGCTTATCCCTAATCTGCAGATCAATATCAACAGTATTCCCTTTATCTCAGATGAAAGAGGCGCTATCTCCTACCGCAACGTCACCCCAGGAAATTACAAATTGGATTTTGGTAGCGCTAACAACGTACGCGGCGTAGTTCCCGCTTCCGGCTTGTTCCAGACCGTTCCAGTGAACAAAGACCGTACTGTTTTCATCCCCTTTAAACGGAGCCGGGTGATTACAGGGAGGATCGTGATCAGCTCGGATTCTCTGGCCAAGAGTAATTTCCCTCGCAGCAACATAAAAGTAATCGCAACAGACAGTACAGGCATGCTGTATAGCACCCTGACGGACGACATGGGTAGTTATTTTCTGAACGTACCGGCCGGTAAATATGCCGTATCGCTGAATCCCGAGGCGTTCAATGATAAAATAAGACCCAGGGTGATGTCCTGTTCGGTAGACGTAGGTCTCCGCCTGGAAGGCACGGCCGATTTTGAGATCGTCGACAAGAGCAGGATAGTGAGAATGTTTAAGACACGCAAATAAAGTTAAACCCCAAATACCATGATTATGAAAAAGCTGAGATTAATTTGTTTAAGTATACACCCGATTTAGGTATACACCCCAGGTCTTGATAGCTCTATCCTGATGATAACCCCGAAAGAAAACACCATCTCTTTCAAGAAAATTTAACCATATCCTTTTACCCGACCGTTTCTCCAAAAACGAGTTAGTATGTTATGTCATTGTCATGTCCTAATTAAATCAGAAAGATGAAAAAGGTAATGTTCATTGAAGAGGAAGCTGATTGTAAACATTCATTAACCCCGGTTATGCATGCTTTTAACCCTGTTACTACTATAGACGAGCTGCTGAAAGCGCAGATCGACGATGGCAACGTAAGCAGTATTAAAAAGAAACGTATTATTTATGCAGAAGGGAAGACGGCAGCCTCCATTTTTTATATCCTCAAAGGCAAAGTGAAAACCAGTAAATGGAATGAAGAGGGAAAGGAACTCATCACCGGCCTCTATCACGAAGGTGATTTTATCGGGTTCAATGCGCTGCTGGACGGCGGCAGGTACCGTGAAACCGCCGAAGTCATTGAAGATGCCGAACTGGTTATTGTTTCCCGCACCGACCTGGAACTTCATTTCGAATACAACAGCGGTTTTCTGCGTAAATTCCTGGACATCCTTGCCGGCAACATCGCCGAAAAGCAGGAGCAGATGCTCCGCATGGCTTACAGCCCCCTGCGCAAGAAAGTAGCAGAAGCGCTGCTGGTCACCTGCAAAAAATACAATCCGTCCAACCAGGGAGAGTTCAGTATGAACATCAGCCGCTGTAACCTGGCCGCACTGGCCGGCGTGGCGAAGGAATCCCTGATCAGGACGCTCAGCGATCTGCGTGATGAAAATATCATCAGCATCAGGGATGGGAAAATTATTATCACAGATATCAGAAAACTGGAACACCTGATTTATTGCTCAGACGGAAAACCTAATATCTAACCTGTCATCATCAAATCCTACCGTGCTATGAAACAGTTGATGCTATTATTATTCCTGTTGTTCAGCGTCTTATTTATAAAAGCCCAGGATACTACCGGTAAAAAAAACGGGTATATGCCGCCGGCTGTTGATACCAGTAAAATACGAATGCCTGCCGGTATGCCGTCCGTGCTGGGAGGCCCGGTCAAAGCCGCCGCCGATACGGTTAAAAGAGGGCTGACGATAAAGCCGTCTACGATCGACTTTAAACTGAACAGCGGACAAACGGGCACCGCTCACGTGTATATCGTTAACCACCTTAACAAGAAAAAACAGTTTACGCTGTATCTCTCCGATTGGGTGAGGGATTCGCTGGGCGCACATGTTTATACGGCGCCCGGATCTGTGGAACGCTCCTGCGCCCGGTGGGTAAAACTGGACAGGTCATTTGTGGAGATAGACACGGGACAGACCGTAGATATACCGATCAAAATGCAGATTCCCGATTCGGCCGGCGCTACCGGCGAAATGAAATGGACCATGCTCTTTCTCGAAACCACGGAGGAACAGGTCGTAGAATCTGCCAGCGGGCTGAAGACCAATGTGAACAATAAAGTGAGGGTAGGAGTACATCTTTACCAGACGCCTCCGTCCCTGACTTATAAAGATGTAAAAATACTCTCCTTCGACCACGCCGATACCAGCGCCCGGATATGTCACATCGTGTGCCAGAATACCGGGACGGTGCAACTGGAATGCACCAGCTATCTGGAACTGTCCAACATCGCCACAGGCGATAAAACAAAGATCGATGTACCCATATTCCCCCTGTTCCCGGAACAGAGACGAGTGGTGGAATTCGTAATACCTGATAATATACCCAAAGGAAAATACTCACTCATAGGAGTGATCGACGCAGGAACAGACGTACCTATGGAAGCTGCACAGGAAATGATAGATATCTGAACTGTATCCACTTAGAATCTGATCCGGCACTATTCTTAGTGCCGGAAATTTTTTTAAATTTTTTTTGAGAAAACTGTAACGAAAGTTTATCTGCAGCAACTAATACTGTAAATAAACTTTTGAAAAATGAAACAGTTGCTCTCCTTCGCCATTATTATTGTATGTTCCCTTACTGCCGCCAAAGCTGCCACCCAGCCGCCGGCAGAGAAGTCCGTGTTGTGGAAAATCACCGGCAACGGGCTCAGTCAGCCCTCTTACCTGTTTGGTACCTTCCATCAGCTTTGTAAAGATGATGTTATCATCATGGAAAAAGTAAAGCAGGCATTCGCCGGCGCCGGCCAGCTGGTGATAGAAGCAAATATTTTTGATGCCGCTGAACTGCAGATCGCCCAACAGTCGGTCATGTCCGACATTCCTCAAAGCCAGCGGCTTACCAAAGAAAGATATGCGTTCATTGATTCCCTGCTACGTGTAAAAATGGGCGTGTCCATGAAACGGTTTGACAGCATAAGGCTGAGCGCGCTGGTAGGGGTGTTTGCCAGGTTGGGATTTACCTGCGCTCAGCCGGTCAGCCAGGAAGCGTTGTTTTATCAGCAGGCGCAACAAAGACAGCTGAAGTTTGCCGTGCTGGAATCCATGCAGGAGCAGGTAGACTATATGAACAAGGGATTTTCCGACGAATATTGTTTCAAATACCTCAAAACTATTGATACGCTGCAACGTACCACCGCCCGCATGGTGAACGCATACAAAGCGGAAGATATAGAAATGCTGCAGCTGGAAATGAACGACGCTGAAATGAGCTATTGGCTGCTGGACCAGCGGAATGCCAATTGGGCCAACAGAATGCCGGCTATGATGAAGGACACCAGCTGCTTCTTCGCGGTAGGATCGGGGCATCTGGCCGGTAAGTCAGGCATTATCACCCTGCTCCGCGCTAAAGGCTATACCGTTACACCCGTTATTAACTGATTTTATATACCAGAAAAAATACTACATATGCATCTTCCATTAACTACCGCCGCTGCCTGTCAACCATTAAACAAGATCCGTAAAAACATGAGAGAAGAAGGCGGCCTTCAGGTTATCGGCTTGTGTTTCCTGTCTATGTTGCCCCGCATCTTTACACTCAGCCCGATGGCAACCATTGGCTACTACAGCCTCTATGCGGTGCTGGTGGCCATCTGTGGATACTACCTGTATAAATTCTATCGGTTCTATCAGCAGCTGTCTACCGCTGACTTGTCTACCAGGGAACATCTATACAGCACCTATTATGAAATCAAGGTCCACATCGAGATGTACAGGTCCTATACCTACATCATACTGGTGATGATGCTCGGATTCGCCACCCTGTACGGCCTGATAGATGCTCCCTTTCTCCTGAAACGCATCGAAGAAAAACTGCGGATAAATGCAGTCCTTGGAATAGCGGCATTTTTTGTAACGGTAGTAACCTTGTTGGCCGTAGCCACCGAATGTACACTGGAATCTTATTACGGTAAATACCTGAAAGAAATACGGCGGCAAATAACCGACCTTACAACTGATGAGAAATGATGGTTAACAGCCGGGAGTTACTCCCGGCCTTTTTTATAAGCGGTTATTAAAATCCATATCCCTGCTGTATTTTGTGCGCTTTGACTGTATTGTATGCATAAATTTATCTTGTTGGTGCTGGCCAGTTTACCCGCCTGCGTAACTGCGCAAAAGAAAGACTCAACCATTAAAGAACTGAAAGAAATAACTATCGTATCTAAAAAGAAGCCGGTAGAATTCAAAGAAGGCAAAGTGATCTACAATGTAAGCAACAGCGTTAATGCCATGGGAAGCAACGCACTGGAACTGTTGAAACGATCGCCCGGCGTGATGGTAGATCCCGCCAACAGCATTTCCCTGAACGGGAAATCGGGCGTAACGGTGTATATCGACGGCAAGCCCAGCTACATGCAGGGCGACGCGCTGGCAGCATTACTCAAATCATTACAGTCCGCCAACATCCATAGCATAGAAATGCTTCCCAATCCGTCCGGTAAATACGATGCAGCCGGCAGTGGCGGTATTATCAATATCCGCCTGAAGAAAAACACCGCCTCCGGGCTTAACGGGGATGTCGCCGCTGGTATACATTTCGGGCAAACACCAAAAACGGAAGGAGCGCTGAACCTCAACTACCGCACCGGCAAATTCAACCTGTACGGTAACTACAACCACTACTTCGGGTATCACAATATGGAATATGATTTTTACCGGGTACAGGAAGGAGAGATCATCGATAACCGTACGAAAGATGTGGACATGCGCAACCCGGTTAACTTTAAACTGGGAGCAGATTATAACATCAGCCGCCGCCATACTGTCGGGGTAATGATGAACGCCAATCTGTACTTCGGCCCCGGGATGACCAATACCACCACTTATCTGTCGGATGCAGCCACCGGGCAACTGACCTCCATGCTGAAGGCTACCAATGACTATTATTCCCAAAAACAGAACTGGAAAAATTATAATGTCAACTATCAGTACAAAGATACCTCCGGCCGCCTGTTTACCACCGACCTTGATTACGGTTATTACCGGGCCCGTATCAAAAATATCCTGTATAACCATTTTCTGAAAGCAGACAGTGTCACCGCAACAGATCAATACACACTGCGTACTTTTAACAACAGTGATATCAATATCTATGGTATTAAGGCCGATTATGAACAGCCGGTGTCCCGCGGTAAAATTTATGCAGGCGTTAAGGCCAATGCCGTGGTGAGTGACAACCGGGTGCAGATTTTTGATGTGAGAGACAAAACGGATTACCTGAACGAACGCCGGAGCAATACTTTCCGCTACGATGAAAAGGTGTATGCTGCTTATGCCATGGCTGATCAGTTGTGGGGAAAATGGAAGCTGCAGGCAGGGCTTCGGGTGGAGCAGACAGCAGCGGATGGCGTGCTGCACGCTAAAAGCCAGGCTACGGCTAAAGATACCACGCAGCAGGTGAACAACCGTTACCTCGACTTTTTTCCATCCATGCAGCTATCTTTTCATCCGTCGGAGCTGCATCACTTCTCCCTGCAGTACAACCGGAAAATCGATCGCCCTACCTATACAGATCTGAACCCGTTCGCTTACCAGCTGGATGAACTCTCCTCCTGGCAGGGGAACGCTTTTCTGCGGCCACAGTATTCCAACAGTGTTACTGTGGGTTATAACGCTACCGGTATTCTGTCAGCCTCTTTAACGTATACTCGTCGCCGTGATATGTTCGTGTCGGTATCGGACAGCATTGATGGAAACAAAATGGTGATGACGCCGAAGAACGTGGGCTCACAGCATTTACTGGCGCTCAGCCTGTCCTCCAACGTGTCGCCGTTGCCGTGGTGGAGCATTTCAGCTAATATGAACGCATTTTACAAGCAAAACCTGCTCACCTTCGATGAGCGCAGGCGGGCAAACCTCAGCATCAATACCGTACAACTAAATGTGCAACAGGTATTCGATCTTGATAAAAAGACGCAGGCGGAAGTCAGTGGTAACTACCAGTCGCCCGATATCTACGGTGGCTTCCAGCGAAGTAAACATAACTGGCAGGTGAACGTCGGTCTGCAGCGGAAAGTCCTGAAGGGCCAGGGCACCGTGCGCATCGGTATCAACGACTTCTTTCAGACGGCACGCTGGTACGGCGTCCGCGACTTCGACGGCCTGTACTATCGTAACAAGGGATATGACGATTCACGTCAGTTAAGGCTAGGCTTCAGTTACCGGTTTGGAAACGTGAAGCTGGCAAAAGTCAGGGAACGCAGCTCCGGTCTGGAAAGTGAATCCCGAAGAGTTAAATAATGTAGAGATGTATTATTTTAGCAGTCTAAACACGAATACATGAAATATCTGATGTTTGTAACCGCCATTTTAGGATGTTTACACCTCTCTGCCCAGGAACAAGGGGCGGAATGGAGAGCCCCCAGCAATTCTAGCAAGGCCTATGGAACTTACAGGAACAAGTTAACGGTACCGCCCTATGGCCTGGCCAGGGTAACAGCGCTGATCGGAAAGATCCCTTATGCAGAAGATGACAGTTCCCCTATGAGCAACAAAGATTATATGTCCCTTTCTCTTCGGGAGAAGTTTACCTACCATATGATCCACATGGAAATCAACGCTCAGAACTGTGATGTACGTCCACCTATCCAGGACGAAGACAAAAAAATATTCGGCATGATGGCGGACGGTTTTAGCGAAAGCGTGTGGAGCGACCGGCAGGTCAAGTTTATGATCAGCAACCGCGATTCCGTGATGGCGCTGATCAAAGAGTCTACCGACCGCAGCAAAAGAATGGGCGCCAACTACAAAATGGCCATCGTGGAAATCAATGGCAGGGAGCTGATCCCTTATATCATAGAGGTGTACAACAGGGACAAGAAAGACCGCGACCTGCTGACGTTATTGATGCTGCTGATGAAGAACAATGAATATAGACCCTTCATGGAGTCTCAGTCGTTCCGTAAGTTGTATGGAGCGGATGCCAACTACCAGTCGTATATCGACTACAACAAGGCCAACGAAGACCTGATTATCAAAAGAGCCACCGATTATTATAATACCGTCCGTAAATGAGCGGCTTTTTAACATATTGTCTGCAACGATTTACCCCGGTCCTGCTGTTGCTGGCCGGGGTAAATGCTGTTAATGGCCAGTCGCAGCGCTTCGTGCATGTGGCGGCCGGCGACTATTCCCTCGGCAGAAAGGGGTATATCAACAATCCGCTGCGGACGGTTCACACCAACGGTTTCGACATTGCTGCCACTGAACTGACCAACGCCGACTTTGAGAAATTTGTGCAGGCCACCGGTTATGTTACCGATGCAGAGCGGCGGAAAAACGCGCTGGTATTCATTCCCGGCCTGCGTGAGTTTCGCTGGCTGGAAGATAGCACCGCTTTCTGGCGCTATCCCAACGGCATCACCCGGGGTGGCATTGCAGATAAGATGGACCATCCTGTAACAACCATCAGTTACCGCGACGCCATTGCCTACTGCGACTGGGCGGGCGTAAGGTTACCCACCCTTGACGAATGGGAGATAGCTTCCCGTGCTGGTGCGCCTACCACCTATTTCTGGGGAAATGAAATGACGCCGCTTTCCAGCTATGCCAACGTATGGAAGGGCCGCGACCACCTTCAGGCCGATAGCACTGATGGTTATATGTACACTTCTCCCGTGGCCAGTTTTAAACCCAATCCCTGGGGAATGTATGATGTATATGGCAACGTCTTCGAATACTGCGAAGGCCGCCTGCCGACAGACAAAGCCGGCAGCAGGGTAGTGCACGCCCGCGGTGGTTCCTGGTGGTGCAGTAAAAACGCCTGCAGCTTTTTTAATTCTGTGGACATAGGTAGTGTTAAACGCGGAGCGTCGTTTAGTAATCTGGGGTTCAGGGTGGTGAAGAAGTAGTTTAATTTCCACAAACGGTAACCCCCACTTTCCATTTTCGTTGATACCTTCCCCACATCAACAAATATGTTTGGATGTGAGCACACAGACGGCTTCCGCGAAGTTGTATGCCGATGAGTGGATAGACTACATGCACCTGGTGAAACTCAATGGGAGTGGAAGATTGTCAATGTGTTGTGGCAGTTCAATCATCAGGAAGAACATGGCTAAGCTCACGATTCTTCACAGGGAGCGGCGTTGGGTTGTGGCAGGCTGTCGCAGTGATGGTGCAGGTAGGCATTGCCCCATTCGTTCATGGCCACGATAACAGGCCACAGGGATTCACCCCAGCTGGTGAGGTAGTATTCCACCCGTAGCGGTACTTCCGCATATACTTTTTTATAAACGATATGACAGGCTTCCAGTTCCTTCAACTGCTGGCTGAGCACCCGAAGAGAAGCACCGGGGATATTGCGGCAAAGTTCGCTGGGACGCCGTATGCCCAGATGGATGCAGTCCAGTATGCAGGCTTTCCATTTGCCGCCGAGGGCTTTGATGGTCGTGGCAACGCCATAATCCAGTTCGGGTAACTTTTTGACATACATAAGGCACGGTTACATTTGGTGCTTCAAATATATCCATTTCGGCCGGCGCGGCCTATAATGATAAATTTATCCTTATGGGCGCAGATCAGTAGCTGCCTGCTGCTATGATACAGCACTAAATAATACACGATAATTTGGGGCTTGTTAATTAACGCCTCCTTCCTTTATCTTTACGTGCAAATCATTATCCATACCTGTCAGTTACCAAGTTCGGGAAATATAGAGAAACTTTATTTTATTAAAGAACTCATAGATAAAGAACCGGAAACGGACCATTCTCTCCGTAAGCTGAGCCGCCAGGCGGGATTAAACGTTTTTAAACTAAAAAATGGTTTTAAGCGTGTGTTTGGGGATACCGTATTCGGCTACATCCATCAACTTCAGATGGAAAAGGCGCGGAAACTATTGCAGGGAAGGAGAACAGGTCAGCACAGTAGCCTATCTGCTGGAATATACCAGCCCCAATAATTTTAGTACAGCCTTCCGCAAAAGGTTCGGCGTGTCTCCCGGAAAATTCAAAGGGTAACATTTTGTCCTGGTATTCCGTTTAACGATTAAATCTTTTTCATTCATTCAAAAGCCCAAATAATGAATCTGTCAAAATCACTGTTGGGAGCCATCCTGGCGGGTATTACGCTCCAAACCGCGCCCTCCTGTAATGAACCCAAAGCTCCTGCCACCCGGGAAGAGAAAAAAGAAACAAAAGGCGACACCGTTCCGGCAAAACAAGACACGTCAAAGCCACAGCTGGCAGGCGACGGCTGCCCCGCTTGCGGAATGGGTTAAGTAAAACGTGAATAGTGCCGGAATTAATTTCAACAGTAGCCTGTAATCTTGACAACAACATCCTGGCCGCCTGCCTTCCTTTGATGGAGGCGGCCAGGGTTGAAGCCATCGAATGGTCCTTCGATGCGCTGTATGCCGTGGAGAACGTGCCTGCCTGGTTTGAAGAGCTGTTGACCGCCTTCAGCCAAGAAAACAGGTTGATCGGTCATGGTGTCTTTTTCTCTCTTTTTTCCGGGAGATGGTTGCCGGAGCAACAACAATGGCTGGACCATCTGAAGACCGTCAGCCGTCATTACCGCTTCGATCATGTGACTGAACATTTTGGTTTTATGACCGGCAAAGATTTTCACCACGGCGCACCATTGAATATTCCTTATACGCCGGTGACGCTCAATATCGGGCGCGATCGGCTGAAGCGTATGCAGGATGCCTGCGAATGCCCGGTAGGATTGGAGAATCTGGCTTTTTCCTATTCACTGGAAGAAGTAAAAAAACATGGCGATTTCCTCAACGAGTTACTGGAACCGGTCAATGGATTTATCATCCTCGACCTGCATAATCTCTACTGCCAGGCCCATAATTTTGATCTTTCTTTCGATGCGCTGAAAGCATTGTATCCTCTGCACCGTGTCCGGGAAATACATATTTCCGGTGGCAGCTGGCACGAGTCGGAAGCCGCGCCAGGAAAGACTGTCCGCCGCGACACTCACGATGATGCAGTACCTGAGGTCGTCTTTAATTATCTCGATAAAGCGATAGACCTGTGTCCCTCGCTTAAATATGTGGTATTGGAACAGTTGGGGACCGGACTGGCCACGGAAGAAAGCCGGTCAGCCTTCGGCAACGATTTCCTCCGCATGGACCAGCTTCTTAAGAACAAAAACACAAACACCGCCCCGCTGAACACTTTCCTGCCGCAAGCGCTGCGGATACCGGCTCAAGCCCGGGAAGACGAAACGCTGTACCGGCAGCAGCTGGAACTGTCGCAGATCCTTGAAACAGCGGCTTCTTTCGAAGCCACCATGAAAGCGCTGCAAGCGTCTTCCCTGGCGCATTCCGCCTGGCAGATCGAAAACTGGGACCCTGCTATGATTGAGACCGCGGCGAAGATTGCACAGAAGTGGAAGCGGCAAACGCCGGACCGCCGAATTACCTGAAGACTAGCGTTGTACCCTCACTACAGGAACTTGTTGATATAACTTCTTCTCTTCTCCCTGCTCCAGGGAAACCAGTTTCCCGTCCTGGAAATGCAGGATGTTATTGATCTCGAACCAGTAATCTTTGTAGATGGTTTCCTTGTAGTAAAAGTCTTCATACAGTACATCCCCGATTTGTTCGAAGCTTTTTTTGAAAGGCTTCCCAAAGCGGGCAATAACGGCTTGTTTACTAATTCCCGGTTTTACGTCTGCGGAAGTGAATCGACTGTTGTAAGTGGTGGCGCAGCTACTTATCATGAAGGCTGTCATTAGCATAAGCATGATTTTCATAACACTGGTATTGGGTGATACTGAATGTAAGAAATAACCGTACCACAATTATCTTTATGGTACGAACAACAGCTATATGAGTACAAACAAGATAAAATGCGTCATATTCGATTGTGATGGCGTCCTGGTGGACAGTGAAATTATCGGTATCCACGTGTTACCGGACCTGGCGGCGCAATACGGCGTGACGATGGATGAACAGGAGGCGGTACGTGTGATGAGCGGCAGGAACCTGCGCCGTGGTGGAAGATAGCCTCGCTGGCATACAGGCGGCTAAGGCCGGCGGTTTCCGGGCATTGGGATATGCCAGTGAACACAGTGCTGCTTATCTGCAGGAGGCAGGTGCGGAGATATTTTACTCAATGAAGGAGTTACCCCGTTTCCTGTAAGTGGCTACGACGGTAACGGCTCACCGCAGCCGGAAATATCCACCAGTTTTTTTACGTCGGTGATACAGATTTTTTTACCGGAGATGGTCAGTACACCGGCTTGTTTGAAGGCGGATAAAAAGCGCGTCACATTTTCTACGCCGGTGCCTACCATATTGGCCAGGTCGGTGCGGGGCACCTGGATAAGGATGTCTTCACCCGCCGGTGTTTCATCTTTAAACTTTTCCCGTAAAACGATCAGGGTGATGGCCAGCCGCTCCTGTACGGAACGATGGGTGAAAGCGGAGATACTGTTGGTCAGTACGGTAAATTCATGACTCAGCGTTTTAAGCAACCGTCGTGCGAGGCTGGCGGAGCGGGCCAGCAGCTGCAGGAAATCATCTTTAGGGATAAAAGCGATGGTGCTTTCTTCCAGCGTGGCGGCGCTGTCGGGGTATTTGCCTCCCGCCAGGATGGCATGATAACCTACCAGTTCACCGGTGTTGGCCACATAGATGATCTGTTCTTTCCCCGCTTTATCCGTCCGGTATTTTTTTACCTTTCCTTTTTGAATATAGTAGATGCCGAAGGCGGGCGCAGCTTCCCGGAAAATCACTTCTCCCTTGTTATAACGCTGGGTGGTCATCAGTGAGGTGAGGGCAGCACGTTCCTCTTCCGGCAGGTTGCTTAACACGGACCGGGAGCGGAAATTCCACTTATCGATGGGAAAAAGGCCTGATAAACTCATAGCAGGACAAAGGTAAATTTTAATTTTAAAATGCTAGTTTTGACCGCAATGAAAGGCGCCTTCCCGATACATCAGTGGGATTTCAGCAATGAGTCTGTGTTGGTGGACCTCCCGCAGGAGGTGTACGACCGGCTTACGGCCCATAAGACCGAGCGGGTGTACGCTCCGCATGAAATCCTCTTCCGCGAAGGGGCTTTCCCTTCCGGGATATTTTATATTGTCAAAGGCAAAGTAAAAAAGTACAAGGCAAACAGGGAAGGGAGGGAACAGATCGTGAACCTGGCCCATACCGGGCAACTGGTAGGTTATCATGCGGTGCTCTCTGAAGAACGTTACCCCGACACCGCGGCAGCCCTCGAAAAGAGCACCATCGCTTTTATCCCTAAAGAAGATTTTCTCGCCGCACTGGACCAGTCGCCGTTGCTGACCAACCGGCTGCTGACAACGCTCAGTCATGAGTTTGCCGTACTGGTGAATAACCTGACCATGTTCGCCCAGAAAACAGTAAGAGAGCGGTTGGCGCTGCAGCTATTGATTATCAGGGAGAAGTTCAGGGACGATGTCATCAGTTTGAACCGGGAAGACCTCGCCAACCTGGTAGGAACGGCCCGTGAAAATGTGATCCGCGTGCTGACAGCTTTCAGGGAAGAAGGGCTGGTGGAAACACGGGGCCGCAAAATCATTATCCGCGATGTGGATAAACTGATGGCGATAGCCAGTTACCCTTGAGTTACCCGGTCGCAGGCGTATGCATACGCCGCACCATTTTCCGCAGCCGTACGCGGAAAAGATCATAAAACAAAGCGATGACCAGCACGCCTGCCGGCAGATAAAAAGTGTAGTAAGACAGCCGGAGAAATGCATACCCGCCCGCAATACCTCCTCCCAGAAAAAAGAAGATGATGGCCAGCCGGAGAATAATTTTTTTCCTGACATCGCTGTTGTGCTGATGCGGATGGAATAGTACGCTGTGAAGGTCGATCCCGAGATCGGTGAACATACCGGTCAGGTGCGTGGTGCGCACCACATACCCTGAGATGGTGGACACCAGCGCATTCTGCATACCCATGGCAAACAGGAGACTGCCTGCAAAATATTCTGTCTGTAAAATACTTTGGTCATAGGTATGCCCGAATGTGCCCACCAGTATAAGGATAATCATTTCGCAGAGGATGGGTATCACATAACCCCATCGCCTGAAAGGGCCGGTTTTGCCGGAGAAAATGCTGGAGAAAAATGCGCCTGCGAGGAAAAGCAACAGCCATAACCCTACCATGCGGGCCGCCCTGAAATCACCGCTGGCCAGCTTATGGGCCAGCAGTGCGGCGTGACCGGTGACATTGGTGGTAAGAACGGCGAAGGCAAAAAGCCCCGCCGCGTTTACCATCCCTGCGGTAAAACACAACAGTACCGCCAGTCGTAGGTTATGCTTGTAACTTCTTTTTTTTCCGGTATGGCGCAGCATGGACCAATAGCGCTTTTATTGCAGTTCGGGACATCCCCGCAGGCAGATCAGCGCATAACGAAAGCTGCTCCATTGGGTGCTGTCCCATTCCAGTGGGGATTGAGTTTCCAGCCATGACTGCAGTTGAGCTGCTATGTCATCGTGGGTAATGCCGGAAACGATCTGTGTTACCTGTTGTTTGTCTTCCGCCTGTTTTAGTGCTTCAATAATGTCTGATATATGTCTCTCTGTTACCATGATAATATTTTTTATGATCGTTTTACCCACATTTTCAGGAGGAAGTCCACGCTGGCGTCTACCAGCTGATAGCTGGGCGGCATCTCGTCTTCCAGGCTGTGGAAAGTGACTACCCGTGTACCGCCCGGCTTGTGTGCCAGCCCCTGGAACATCTGCCGGCAGTAGTAGTGGTACAGGCTCGCGGAATATTCCGTGTCCTGGTCAATATGCCCGTCCTCTGCCAGGTTCTCGAAGAAGGCGTTGTAAAAATAAAAGTGATCGAAATCGTCAAAGTCTATCTGGGTAACATTCCCATGGATAAATTGGGCGTTTTCAACGCCGGTCAGCCGTTGTGCGGAGCGGGCGAAATTGTGCAGTTCCCTGCGTTGTTCCACACCGTAGAAAGTGCTTTCGGGGTAGTGGTGTGCACCGATCAGGCAGAATTTGCCGACGCCGCTGCCTACGTCGAGGATGCGGTCGCCTGAGCCGGCAGACAGGAAACGGGCCGCTTTGCGGGCTACTTCCACCGGTGTCCAGTGCCGTCTTGATAGTTGCTGAATACGTTGCGGGTACAGCCAGTCAAAAGCTGCATCATTTACATACCACGTCGGGCTTGCGGTTATTTCGTTCATACCGGGTGCAAAGTTAGCCAGCCACGGCGTCGGTAGCGTTGATACTTTTCAGGAAAAAAGCTGCAAAAAGTCACTTTTTGAGATGTTCCCGGAGGATAATATCTGCGAAGAAGCGGATAATTTCTAAGAAGGGCGTACTTTGATTTCCCCCTAAATTTAATACCTTGGAAGAAATTTACAACCAAAATAATTGATCGCATACCGGATGGTTTTTTAAGGATGACCGGCCGGTTTTATCTGTCTGAACATTGCCAACCGTCCAACTATATGATGATACGGCCCTTTTTAAAAAAGTGGCCCTCGGTGATGAAACGGCTTTCCGGACACTCTTCGACCGATATTGGGATACCGTGTACGGCGTTGCTTTGGCACTGACCAAATCGGCTACCATGGCGGAGGAGATGGCGCAGGACGTTTTCGTGAAACTGTGGCTTAAACGGGATAAGCTGGCAGCTGTCGAGAATTTTGAAGGCTATCTGTTTATGATAGCGCGCAACCATATTTTCAATACTTTCCGTAAAAAAATACAGCTCGCTTCTTTTACAGACCATTTGCCGGACTATGCCGCCCAGCACCTGACGACGGCCGATACACCGGACAAACGCCTGCTATGCCATGAACTGGAAACACTGGTGGCCAAAGCGGTGGATCAACTGCCGCCGCAGCAGCGGTCGGTATATTGCATGAGCCGGCAACAGGGCCTTAGCCAGGAGGAGATCGCGGATGCTCTGGACATCTCCCGTCATACAGTGAAAAGTCATATGAATAAAGCATTACACCTTATCCGCAATTATCTCCGGCAACATGCTACCATCGAAACGCTGCTTCTCTTTTATTTTATGGCGATGACCGCCCGTTGAAAAAAAAATTTTACTTCCAACTCATACCACCACCTTTTACCGATGTCTTTATAGACACAGCAACCACCATTGCCCATGGAACAGGCTCATTTGAAAACACTGCTGCAGCGTTATCTCGATAACAACCTTTCTCCGCAAGGACTGAAGGAACTGATCGTGCACCTGCAACAGGACACACAACACGATACGCTTTTACAGGTGGTGCAGCAGGCGCTGGCCAGCGGTGCTTATGCGGCACCTGCCGACGCCGCGCAGAAGGATACTATTTTCCGGAACATCCTGCAAAAGGCGGCGGAGCAGGAAGCAGCTACGGCGCTGCAGCCGGTAAAACGCCGCACCAGCCTGTGGAGAGCCGCTGTAGCCGCCATGGTGATTGTGCTGGCAGGGGTGGCGGCGTATTTCGCCGCTGGTCACCGGTGGACCAGCCACGCGCCGGCGCTGACCCACCAGGATGTACTGCCCGGCGCCAACAAAGCCGTGCTGATACTGGCCGATGGCCGCCGTATTACGCTCGACAGCGCCGCCAGGGGAACGCTGGCACAGCAGGGGAATGTTACTATTTCACAGACGGACAACGGACAGCTGGATTATAACGGTACCAACGCCAACGGCAAAGCTGTGGTATATAATACCGTTACCACGCCCCGTGGCGGCCAGTTCCGCATTACCCTGCCTGATGGTACCAAAGTATGGCTCAACGCCGCCTCATCACTGCATTTTCCGGCCGCGTTCCCCGCCGGAGAAAGAAGCGTGGAGGTTACCGGGGAAGTATATTTCGAAGTGGCGCCCCGGGCAACAGCGCCTTTTACGGTAACAGCGCGCGGCACAACAGTAACGGTGCTCGGTACCCGATTTAACGTGAACGCCTATACGGACGAAGCGTCGGTGAATACCACCCTGCTGGAAGGCAGCGTAAAGGTAGCCCATCAGGGACGCTCCGTAATGTTGAAGCCCGGCGGGCAGGCGCAGGCAAAAGAAAATATCCGGGTGCTGGACAATGTGGATACGGAAGCACTCATGGCCTGGAAAAACGGCCGTTTCTCCTGTAATGACATCCCGTTGGAAAATATTATGCGACAGATCAGCAGATGGTACGATATACAGGTGGTCTTTAAAGACCGGATTACCGATACCTATAGTATAGAAATATCCAGGGATGTGCCCCTGTCCAAACTATTGCGCTTCCTGGAACTAAGCGGAGGCGTTCATTTTGAAGTCAATGAAAAAACAATCATCGTAAAAAAGTAAAGAGCAACAACCATTCGCGCAGTGATCAGATGCAATAAAAAACCGGGAGGTGTTCGCGGCACCACCCGGCGGATTGTTGGATCAGGACACTTATACAATCGTTTTCGGGACTGCTAATTGTTTACATCCAAACTTTAACAAAAGTATGCAAAATGTTCTTTGTAATTCCACATTACTGAAAGACCGCCATGCCCGTAAACCAGAACGGCAAAGGGCACTCATGGCCAAAATCGGGTTGATCATGAAGTTGACATCTATTCTTATGCTGGCGCTGATGCTGCAGGTACATGCCGCTACCAACGCCCAAACGATCACGCTCTCACTGAAAAATGTTCCGCTCAGAACAGTCTTCAAAGCGATCAGCCGGCAGGTCGGCTACAATTTTGTTTATAACAACAACCTGCTGCTACAGGCCGGCAAGGTAGATGTTGAAGTAAACAACGCCCAGGTAGAGGAAGTGCTGAAACAGGTTTTCCGGGATCAGCCGGTCACCTACGAGATCATCGATAAAACGATCATCCTCCGCAAACCGGCATCAGCGACCCCGGCAGATAATGACCGTCCTGTCGCCCCGGCCGCCACCATCCGCGGCCGCGTGACAGACGAGGCGGGCGAGCCGCTCATCGGCGTTACCATCCAGCTGAAAGGCGCCTCCGCCGGCGCCGTCACCGGCAATAACGGTGAATTCCAGATCAACGTGCCCGACAACTCGTCCGGCATACTCGTCTTCACTTTCCTCGGGATGGAAAAACAGGAAGTGGTGATCGGCAAACGGACACACCTCGACGTGAAGCTGAAAAGGTCTGTGGCACAGCAGCAGGAAGTGGTGGTAGTAGGCTACGGCACCCAGAAAAAAGCCACCCTCACCGGCTCCGTGGCCACCATCAAAGGAGAGGAAATTGCCCGGGTGCCCACGGCCAATGTGTCTAACGGACTGGCTGGCCATATCCCCGGCGTCATCGCCAACAACCGCTCCGGCCGCCCCGGTGACGACTACTCTTCCGTATACGTGAGAGGCTTCAACTCCTTCAGCGGCGGCACAGCACCCCTCATCATCATCGACGGCATCCCCGACCGGAACATGGACCGTATCAACCCCAATGATATCGAAAGCGTTACCGTACTGAAAGATGCTTCTGCTGCCATCTACGGGGTGCGGTCGGCCAACGGTGTGATCCTCATCACCACCAAAAGAGGTAAAAGCGGCAGGCCCACCATCACCTACGAAGGTACCTACGATATCCAGCAGCTCACCCGCATGGACCACCGCGTAAATGCATGGCAGTACATGACTTACTATAATGAGCTAAGCACCTACCAAAACACTACGATCCCCTATACACAGGCCGATATCGAAAAATACAAAGCCGGCAACGATCCCAACTATACCAGCACCGACTGGCAACGGGCCGTATTCCGGAGAAATGCACCCCAAACCAACCACAGCATCTCCGTGAGAGGAGGCAGCGACGCGGTGAAATTCTTCCTCTCCGGCCAATACCTCTCGCAGCAAAGCAACTGGGCCAACAGCGACGAGAACTTCAAAAATTATAACCTGCGTTCCAACATCGACGCATCTATCTCCAAAAACCTGAAGCTGACGCTGGATATCGCTGCCAGAAAAGAAGACCGCCAATACCCCGCGCTCTCCGCCGGAAGCATCCTGCATGAAACGGTCAGCATGTACCCTTTTATCCCCGTACACTGGACAAACGGATTCCCTTCCGCCGGTATTTCCAACGGCCGCAATCCCTACACCATGACGTCTTCCGCACCGGGGTATGATAACGTGACCGACCTCTTTGTGCAGCCTAAAATAGGGTTCGACTGGCAACTGCCCGCCATCCTGAAAGGCTTGTCCATCAGCGGTTACGCCGCTTTCGATTACCGCCAGCGCAGCGAAAAAAATTTCACCCGCCCCTGGGATGCCTATACCTATAGCCTCACTACCAATTCGTACAACAACCAGAAACCCAGCACGGCGATCCTCAGCCTGTCCCAGGATGAGCGCTCTTTTAATGAGAACACCTATTTCTATAAAATCGCTTTCGAGAGATCATTCGGTAAACATAACATCAATGCCTTTGCCGGATATGAACAAACCGTATCTTCTTACCGGCAGACGATCGCTTTCCGCAAAAATCTGCTGAGCGATCAGCTGGACCAGCTTTTCTCCGGTGGCACTGTTGACCAGAACGCCAACGGCACCGCCAGCCAGGATGGCCGCGAAAGTTACCTGGGTCGTGTGTCCTACGCCTATGCCGATAAATACCTCGCGGAAGTGGTAGCCCGTTACAACGGTTCCTTCAACTTCCCCAAAGACAGGCGCTGGGGCATGTTCCCCTCCGTATCCCTCGGATGGCGTATCTCTGAAGAAAATTTCTTCAAAGACAAGGTGAAGTTTGTGGACAACCTCAAACTGCGTGCGTCGTGGGGCATCATGGGAAGCGACGCGGTGGCCAAATACCTCTACCTGGCCCGTTATTCGCTGGTAAGCAACATGAGCTCCTCCTATTTCTCCTACCCTAAAGAATACAACACCTACTTTGGCCCCAACTATACAGAATCCATCGCGCTTTATCTGGCCTCCGTACCCAATGCCAACATCACATGGGAAAAGCAGGACACGCGTAACTTCGGTCTGGATGCGGTATTGTTCAATAATCGTTTAAGCGTGACCGTAGATTATTTCCGCAATCTGCGCAAAGACATCCTGGCGCCAAGAAACGCTTCTGTACCGTTGTATACAGGTCTTACCCTGCCGGATGAAAATATTGGCAAAACGCTGAACAGGGGCTTTGATTTCATCGTGAACTACAATGGTCAGGCCCGTGCCGTCAAATACAACGTGGGTGTCAACTTCACCTATGCCAAAAGTAAGGTGCTGTTCCGCGACGAAGCGGCCAATATCCCGGCCTATCAGAAGTCTACCGGCCTTCCGATCGATTCATGGGTAGTGTTTGAAACCAATGGGATCTACCATACACAGGAAGAAGTAGATAAATCCCCCCATATGGCCGGCGCTAAAGCAGGCGACCTCTGGCTGGTGGATAAAAATGAAGACGGCGCCATCACCTACGATGACCAGGTACGCATCCCGGAGTCCGCCACACCGAAGATCGTGTTCGGAGTCACCATGGGCGCGGAATACAAAGGCCTCGCCGTAGACCTGGTATGGGCCGGACAAACAGAAGCCAAACAACTGATTCTTCCGCAGATGCAGGGTGCCGTGGTGGCCCCGCCACAATGGCTGTATGATGGCCGCTGGACACCGGACAACCCGAATGCGGAATATCCAAGGGCTTTCAATTCCAAAGATCCAAGGAACTCCGTATATGCCGATTTCTGGCTGGTAGACGCTTCTTTTCTCCGCCTGAAATCCGCGCAGATATCCTATAACATCCCGAAAAACCTGTACCGCAGCATCGGTATCGAAAACATCCGGGTATTTGTAAGCGGTTTCAACCTCTTCTCCGTCGATAAGATGAAGAAATTCTACCGCGATCCGGAAACCAACAATATCACTGGTACCGGTTACCCGCAGACAAGGATCTATCGCGCTGGTATCAGCATCGGCCTGTAATCATTTCTATGACATTTAAATCAATTTACCGTGAAAAGAACATACCGGAGAATAGGCGCTGCATTATTTATTGCATTGTTTTTTACAGCCTGTCAGAAAAATGTACTGGATAAAGTGCCACTGGATTCCTTTTCAGATGAATCTGTCTGGAAAGACCTGCGCCTCGCTAAAGCATTTGCCGATTTTCAATATAGTATACTGCCCAATGCCGGCCACTACTGGGACCACCTGAGCAACCGGTCATGGGCCCTCTCCTCCGCCTGTGATGAGGCTTTCAACCGCTTCGACGATTACAATGCGACCATTATGAATTCAGGTTCCCTCACACCGGACAACCTGAATAACTTTGACATATGGGCGGAAACGTACAAGCGTATCCAGGATTGTAATCTCTTCCTGTCCAGAATCGATGGTGTGCCCGGCGACGACGCCCTGCGCAACCAGTTGAAAGCCGAAATCACCTATCTGCGTGCCTACGCCTACTTTAAACTCATCAGCGACTACGGCGGCGTGCCACTGGTGACAAAACCATTCGATCTGAACAGCCAGTACAACATGTCACGCAGCTCCTATGATGAGTGCGCAGCTTTCATCGTGAAAGAATGTGATGCCGCCGCGGCAGTGCTGCCCGGCAGCTACAGCAACGGCGCGGCTGAACTGGGAAGGGCTACCAAAGGCGCTGCCCTCGCCTTAAAATCACGGGTACTCCTGTACGCCGCCAGCCTGCAATGGAGCGCTGACGATAAGGGCAAATGGCAAAAAGCAGCTGATGCTGCCAAAGCGGTGATCGATATGCCCAACTACCAGTTGTTTACCGGTGCGTACCCTAACCTGTTTACCACCTACAACACAGAGCTGATCATGACCCGGGCCACCAATAAACAATACCAGTGGGATGCTTTTCAGGGCGTGGAAATGTTCCTGGCGCCCAACGGTTTCCGCGGCTGGTCTTCTTTTGCCCCCAGTCAGGCCCTGGTAGATGCTTTCGGTATGGCTGACGGAAAAGATATCTCCGATCCGGCTTCCGGCTATGATCCGCAGAACCCGTACGCCAACCGTGATCCGCGCTTCTACCAGGATATTATCTGCGACGGCCGTCCTTACGGTAAACCGGACTACTTCAAGGACCGTTACGATGCAGGTCATAGCAACGTGGTGGAAACCTATGAAGGCGGCCTCGACTCCGAAAGAGGATGGGACACCTGGAACGCCAGCTACACCCGCTACAGCTTTCGCAAATACCAGGATACGACCTATAACTACCGGGTAGAAACGCAAACCAATAAAATATGGGTGGTAGCGCGGCTCTCCGAGATATATCTGAACTACGCGGAAGCAGTATTTCACCTCGGCAATGAAAGCAAAGCCCGTGAAGTGCTGGACCTGCTGCGCCACCGCGCCGGCATCGCTACCAATCTGCCGGGTACCCTGAGCGGTCCCGCCCTGCTGAAAAAAATACAGAATGAAAGGCAGGTGGAATTATGCTTGGAAGGACATCGCTATTACGATGTACGCCGTTGGAAAATCGCCGGTGAAACGGAAAACAAGCCGCTGAATGGTATGAAGATCGTAAAGAACACTGACGGTACTAAAACGTATACCGTCATCAAAGTACAGGACCGTGTGTTTAAGCCGGAGCACTACCTCCTGCCTATTCCCCGCGATGAAATCAGAAGAACCAACCTGCCTCAGAATCCAGGATATAAATGATAACCATTAAAGTGATCAGTAGCATGAAACACCGATGCATAATGACACTACTGCTGGTAATACTGGGGGCGTGCAAAAAAAGCACTGCCCCCGCCGGTGGTAGCGATCAGCATGACAAAATACAAATCGCCGTTACCGCGCCGGAAACAGGATATATCTACCTGGACGGCGCCTATACCGGCGTACAGACGCCCGGCAGCATCGCTGTCGCCAGCGGGAAACATATAGTAGGCGTGGCTTTGCGGAATTCATGGCAATACCTGCGGAAGGAAAGCCATGTCACCGGCGCCGCCACATTGAATTTTACTACGGCAGACAAACCCGCTCCCAAAGTATGGAAAGCTCTCTGGATAGGACTGTACGAGACAAAAGGCATTACCTCCTCCGGCGAATGCAGTACACATTTCTCGCAGACGGAGCTGAACATGGGCTACGATTTTTTTCAATGGAGCATCCAACAACATTTTGAGAAGTATGCGTACAACACCATTCACTGGGATGTTGTGAGGAAAGACATCACACTACCGGTAACGCTTACACGTTCGCCAAATGGTAACTTTACCGTGGAACCTTCCACCATCGCGGCAATGATGCCGGAAATACAGCCCGGCGCTTATGACTGCGTATTCGTTTTCTGGCGCGAAAGTGAAGGCGCCTGTAACTTTAAAAGCAACTACTTCGGCCTGGCATGGACCAACCCGCTCAAAGAAAGTATCAAAACAGGATTCGTTACTATCAAGTTCGACGCAGCGGCCAGCCTGGCCGACAGGATCAACTACTACAAAACGAATGACCCCGGCGTATGGCTGCACGAATGGCTGCATACCGTCGGGGAAAATTTCTACCAGGACAAGGGCCTGCAACTGCCGCGCAAAGCCGGCGACGGCCTCGCCGTCCACGCAGCGGAAATGTATAACTACGTTTTCCCGTGGATGGACTGGTACCGCGACTTTATGGCGGGCACCGTGGTCAATGCCAACGGCACGCCACGTTACCTCGGCATAGGCCCGGAAGCGATGCTGGGCTGCTCCCTTCGGGAGAAAGCGGCGGCCACTTGTCAGGATTAATTGTTCATCATCTCACAAAGAAAAAATGAAAAAACTGATATGGAACGTGTTGGCATTGGCGCTGACGCATATCTCCACGGCACAGAAATTTGAAGGGCTGGCGCCTACGCCGCCTATGGGCTGGAACAGCTGGAATACCTTCCAGACGGGCATCAACGAAAAGCTGATCATGGAAACGGCGGATATCCTGGTGTCTTCCGGCATGAAAGACGCCGGCTATACCTACCTGGTGCTCGACGATGGCTGGATGGCCATGGAGCGCGACAGCCTCGGAAATCTGGTCCCCGACCCGCAGAAGTTCCCCCATGGCCTCAAAGCGGTGGTGGACTATGTGCACAGCAAAGGCCTGAAATTTGGCATGTACAACTGCGCCGGCACGCTCACCTGTGCCAAGTACCCCGGCACCCGCGGTTATGAGTACCAGGATGCACGCAACTATGCCGCCTGGGACATCGATTATCTCAAATACGACTGGTGCAATACCCACGGCATCAACGCTAAAGAAGCTTATACCACCATGAGCCATGCGTTGCGCAAAGCCGGCCGCCCTATGATCTTCAGTCTGTGCGAATGGGGCGTAAACAAGCCATGGGAGTGGGGCGCCCCGGTGGGCCAACTGTGGCGCACCACCGAAGATATCTGGCAGGTGTTTGACTCCGTACACAGCCACGGTACCTGGGACGCCCTCAGCGTAATGCGCATCGCCGATATACAGGATAGCCTCCGCCGTTATTCCGGCCCCGGTCACTGGAATGATCCGGACATGCTGGAAGTAGGTAACGGGATGACTTATACGGAAGACAGGACTCATTTCTCCCTCTGGGCCATGATGGCCGCTCCACTGATGGCCGGTAACGATATCCGGAAAATGACGCCCGCTACCAAAGCCATCCTTACCAACAAAGACGTGATCGCCATCGACCAGGACCCTTTAGGTATACAGGGCTTTAAATTTTCTGATAAAGACAGCTTGCAGATATGGTTCAAACCCTTGCAGCACGGCGACTGGGCCGTTTGTTTCCTGAACCGAAGCAGCCACGATGCCACGGTGCATTTTAACTGGAAAGAGACCGCTGTGGTGGACAATATCTTCCACCATGCATTGAAACAGGATGTTCATTATACCCTGTACAACGTGTGGACAGGTAAAAATGAAGGCACTACGAAAAAACCGTTCAACACCGTGATTCAACCACATGATATCGTGATGTTCCGGTTAAAGCAATAATATACATGAAACGATTCCTGATCATAAGCTGGCTGCTCAGCTGCTGCTTCACTGCATTTTCGCAGGGCGCTGTTTTTACGACTACTGATACCGCCGTGCAGCAGGCGTATCGCTGGGCGGCCGGTATGGTACAGCATTACCGCGGTAATGCCACCGATCCGGCAGGCCCGTGGTATGAGGCCGCGCTGCCTGCGCGTAACGCTTTTTGTATGCGTGATGTAGCGCATCAGACCATCGGCGCCGCTATCTGCGGGCTGGACAAAGAGAACCGTAACATGCTGCGTGCTTTCGCTACGCATATCGCGGAAAAAAGAGACTGGTGTTCGTACTGGGAGATCAACAAATGGGCGCTTCCTGCACCGGAAGACTATCGCAACGACCGCGAATTCTGGTACAACCTGAACGCTAATTTCGACCTGCTGTTTGCCTGCTGGAAGCTATACAAGTGGACCGGCGACAAATCGTACATACAGCATCCGGTATTTACGCATTTTTTTGATAAAACGGCGAACGAATATATCCATCGATGGGTACTGCAGCCGGATTCTCTTTTCACGCGGCCGCTGCATCCGAATGCGCCAACGCCTTTCAATAAGCAGGATTATTTTCATCGATGCCGTGGGCTGGCATCCTACGTAGAAAATGTACCGGACCTTAAAATGGGAGTCGACCTGATAGCGGCCATCTACCGCGGTTTGTCTTCGTTGTCGGCGATAGCGCGACTAAATAACGATGTAGCCAAAGCTGCGCGGTATGAAAGCATGGCCCGCCAATACCGGGAGAAAATAGATGCCCATTGGTGGAATAGCGGCGATCAACGCTACTACACATGGTATAACGGCGCCGGCGAATTTGGAACAGGAGAAGGGGAGATGTTCCTGCTGTGGTTCGATGCGCTGAAAGATACCGCCCGAAGCAGGCAGACGATGGCCCATTTGCTGGCTGGCCGGTGGAATGTGGAAACGACCTCCTACCTGCCGGTGATCTGCTATCAGCAAGGGTACTGGCAGCAGGCTCGCGGGTACCTTTTGCAGCTGTCCGACCCAACTACCCCACGAAGGGAGTATCCTGAAGTGTCTTTCGGCGTGGTGGAAGGGATTGTCCGCGGATTGATGGGGATAGAACCGGATGCACCGCAGCGGCGCATTACCACCCTTTACCGGGGCCAGGCTGCTGATACCGCTACAGTGCGCGGACTAGGGGTGATGAATACGACTGTCACGGTGACGCATAAAGGAAAAGAAACTGTCTTTCAGCATTCAGGTAAACAGCCGTTGCGCTGGCGGGCGGCTTTTGCAGGGAAGCATGATCGTATCCTGGTACAGGGCGTGGCCATGGCAGCCAGCTACCAGACGGATAACAACGGGCAGATAATATCCTTTGTGGATATAAAAGTGCCTGCCGGGACAAGTTGGAAAGCAGCAATTAAGTAAAACCTGTCACCTGTAATTGAAAGCCTTATAAACAATCAAAAGGCCCTGAAGCAGCTGCTTCAGGGCCTTTTTTCGATAGTGCTGTATGGGTTAGTAGTTAACGGTAATGCCTATATTAAATGCAGTGCCTCTTCCTTTGGAATAGAATCCCGGGATCATGAACCATTGTGACCTGGCTGGGAAATAATCTGCGTTGAACAGGTTTTCAATGCCTAGTGTCAGCATGGTGCTGCGGGTTACGCGGTAGCTGGCGTTGAAGTTAAACAGGTGGTAGGCTTTCACGATGCCTTCGTTGCCTTTGTACAATCCGCTGGGCAGTTTGTCGAAGCGGTCACGTTTCAGGATGCCGTTGTAGTGCACCTGTAATTCCAGACCGCTCAGCGGGCGATAGGCGATGCTGCTGCCTGCTTTCGGGGCGGCGATGCGGCGGCCGTTGAGGTACATCCTGTAGTCTCCGGTGCGGCCGGTATCGGCTTTGCCTTCCACATAGCTGAAAGCCAGGTTCAGGTCCACCCTGGAAACGGGCTGGTAGTGTGCTGTGGCTTCAAAACCATAGATGCGTTCAGGAGTACGGCTCACGTTAAACAGATCGGTGGCGGCATCGTACACCATTTCAGCGCCCAGTTTGGAAGTGCTGATAAAGCCGGTCAGTTCAAAGCGGAATTTTTGTGCTTTGCTGACGAAGCCCAGTTCATAGTTATTTACCAGTACTGCTTCTGTATTGATCTTGCTGATGTTGTCCACTTTGGCGTCGCGCAGGGCGAGGCCAACGTCTGTCACAGAGAAGCCTTGTGAGAAGCTGGCATAAGGCTGGAAGGCCGGGAAACGATTATAACGGACACCCACGTTGAACAGGGTAGAAGTATAAGTGAGGTCGCCGCCCTTTACAGCAAAGCTGGGCGTGATGGTTTGGCCGCTGGCGTTGGTGATACGCAGTGTGGTATAGTCATCCACGCTGATTTTCACTCTTTCCATCCGCACGCCGCCTTTCAGGATCAGGTCATCCAGCAGTCTCCACTGCGTTTCCGCAAAAGGCGCCACGTTGAACATGTTCATCTCCGGCACCCAGATACGGCCGTCTACCAGTGGCTGGGAGGTGATGTCGTTGATAAAGTCCGCACCGTAAGAGAGACTGCCCTGGCGGGTGATGGGGGAGTTGAACATAAAGCGGAAGCCTTTTTTCTTTGACAGCGTATGGGATTGACCGTCGCCGCCTTCAAAGCGTCCGAGGGATACGTAAAATACGTCGTCCCTGGATTCGTAGTAGGCGTCTGTTTGCAGGCTGGTACCGCCTATCAGGCTGTCGGCATGCCAGGACAGTTGCAGGTTATGGTTACCGTTGATGCCTGTCGGCTTCCCGGTTTGTTTACCTAATACGCCGGTGGCGGGCTGTTCGGTGAGAAAGTTGCCGTTCACCAGCGTATAGTTGGAGTGCTGCTGGCTGTTGTAATAGTTATACATCAGCTGGATGCGCTGGCGGCGGTTGGGGGCGTACCCCAGTTTCACAAAAGCGTTGTAGCTGTCGGTTTCCCCGAGGCTGTAGTTGGTGCCTACCAGTTTCCCTTTGGCATCTTTCCATTCGCCGTTGTGTTCATATACACCGCTGACAGCGTAATCGAATTTTCCGAGCTTACCATGTAATAACTGACCGATGCGTCCGCCGGTGCTGCCTTTGAGGCTGGCCAGGGAGCCGGTGAGGTTGACGGAGGTCCTGCCGGCGATGGGAGTATTGTCTTTAGGCGTAAGCGTGATGTAGTTGATCAAACCACCGGAAGCGCCGTTACCGTAGATGGCAGTGGCGCCTTTGATCACGTCGATACGTTCCAGCACGGCGGGGTCGATAGACCGCAGGTCCACTTCACCGTTACGCAAAGGGGTGGATTGCGGGATACCGTCTATCATAATGAGCACCGACCGGCCACGGAGGGACTGTCCCACGTTACTGTTGGTTTGTGCCGACGGTGCGAGGCCGGGCACTTCATTGGCGAGTATCTGGGTGATGTCGGAAGTGACGGCAAGGTTGTCTTCCAGCGTTTTGCGGGTGAGGACGGTCACGGAAGAAGGTACATTGTCCAGTGATTCCGGTTTGCGGCTGGCAGATACGATCACTTCGCCGAGGGCGCGGGAAGATTGTTCCAGCATCCAGTCGGCCGTTGTCTGTCCTGCGGTAAAAGACCGCGTTTGTGATGTATAGCCCATCAGGCTGACCGTCAGTGAAAATGTGTCCGGCCGGTTGATGGAAAGCGAATATTTCCCGTCTTTATCTGTGAAGGTGGCTGTTTTCGCGCCGTTGACCCTGATAGTGGCATGCCTGAGCGGTCCTTCGGAAGATTGCACAGTACCGCTGATACTGGTTTGCGCTACTGTAGTCATGGTGACCAGGCTGAGAAAAAATCCTGTGACAGCGACTTTAAATGAAGTGATCATGGTTGGATGTCGAAATTTGTGCAAAATTATCTTGCTAAATTGACGATGGTTAATCGAATCGGGAATTTCTTTTTGTCCGGAAGAAAAAAAATCGGATGTAGGAAATCATTAATTTGAATGCGCGATATGAAAAGTATTCCGGTTAGAAATATCCGGCGTGGTCATCCCCGGGACTTTGGTATACAGGATCTGTCGGAGATGATGGCTGGTAAAGGCATGGTGCAGGAACTGCACCGGCACGACTTTTTTTATGTGCTTGCACTGGAGAAAGGTGCGGGAGCGCATGAAATAGATTTTGTTCCCTATGTAGCGGGGAGCCATGCCGTCTATTTCCTGCGCCCCGGCCAGGTGCATCAGCTCCGGCTGAAAGCCGGAAGCACCGGTTTTATGATGCAGTTTACAGCTGGTTTTTGTCATCATACACAGCTGCTGCGCAAGGTAGGAGCTGTCAACGCCTACGTGGATAAAGAGGGGAGCGTTCTGCGGGTGTTGGCGGACATCTTCCGGGAGTACCAACAGCAGCAGGCGCAATACCGGGAGGTGATCCAGGCCTCGTTGCACATATTTTTGATAACATTACTACGATTGCAGCAACAGCCGGCAGTGGATAACGCCCATACCTATACGCAGGAAAGACTGGAGGCATTGCTGGACCTGCTGGAAACGCATATCCACACGCAAAAGAGAGCGTCGCAGTATGCGGCGATGCTGCATCTGTCGCTGTATCAGCTTAATACCGTCACCCGGGCGGCGTTGGGTAAAACCGTGTCGGAACTGATCAACGGGCAGATCATACTGGAAGCCAAAAGACAGCTGCTGGCCACTACGGCGCAGGTAAGCCGGATAGCGGAGCTGCTGGGCTATGAAGATGTTTCTTACTTTATCCGCTTCTTTAAAAAACAGACAGGGGTTACGCCGGAAGTATTCAGGAGGCATCATAGTTGACGTACCCGGTAATAATTTAACCGCTGTTCTGTTGAATCCCACTTTTGTCCTGTTCTTTTCCTGGCAGCACCTGGTAACTTTGGAGAAAACAATCATCATGAAAGAGAAATGGGATGAAAGATATCAACAGGAGGGATTCGCCTATGGAAAAGAACCCAATGAGTTTTTCCGGGAATGGCTGCCGAAGTTCACGCCGGGCGCCATACTGATGCCGGCCGACGGAGAGGGCCGCAACGGCGTATTCGCGGCGCAACAGGGCTGGAAGGTCACCTCTTTTGACCAGAGCGATACCGCAAAGATAAAAGCCACCCAACTGGCAGCAGAACGGCAGGTATTCCTTCATTACATTGTCGGCAACCTGGAAGACCTTCGTTTTGAAGAATCTTCCTTCGACGCCATAGGCCTGATATACGCCCACTTTGCAGGCGATAAAAAGGCACAGTTCCACCGCCAGCTGGATACTTATCTCAAACCGGGCGGTATCATTATCTTTGAGGCATTCAGTAAGAATCACCTTAGCTTTAAGAAAGCCAATCCCCGCGTGGGCGGCCCTGAAGCGATGGCTGACCTGTATTCAAAAGAAGAGATCAACGCAGATTTCGGAAATTATGATATCCTGTGGCTGATCGAAGAAGAGGTATTGTTGAATGAAGGGAGTTTTCATGCAGGAAGAGGGGCTGTTATCCGGTTTGTGGGGCGGAAGAAAAACGTATAGGCGGTACCGGAGGGACGACTCCCCCCGGTACCTTTTGTAAATTAATAGTCCATGCCTCCCATGCCTGCAGGGGCGGTGGCAGGAGCTTCTTTCTTCGGTTTGTCGGCCACCACGCATTCGGTGGTGAGTAACATTCCGGCGATAGAAGCTGCATTTTCAAGTGCAATGCGGGTTACTTTGGCGGGGTCGATAACGCCTGCCTGTAGTAACGGTTCATATTGTTCTGTCCGGGCGTTAAAGCCGTAGTCGCCCTGGCCTTCCCTGATTTTCTGTACTACTACGCTGCCCTCTATGCCGCAGTTGGACACAATCTGGCGCAGGGGTTCTTCCACTGCTCTTTTCACCAGGGTGATGCCTGTGTTTTCATCAGCGTTCAGTCCCTTTAAGTCCGGCAGGGCCGCCACCGCACGTACATAGGCCACCCCGCCGCCGGGTACTATGCCTTCTTCTATCGCTGCACGGGTGGCGTGGAGGGCGTCGTCCACCCGGTCTTTTTTCTCTTTCATTTCCACTTCTGTAGTAGCGCCTACATACAGTACGGCTACGCCGCCGCTGAGCTTCGCCAGCCTTTCCTGTAGTTTCTCTTTGTCATAAGTGGAAGTAGTAGTGCTGAGTTGTGCTCTTATCTGGGCGATACGGCCATCGATATCTTCTTTGTTGCCATGGCCGCCCACAATGGTGGTATTGTCTTTGGTGATGATCACGGAAGAAGCGGTGCCGAGGTGGCTAAGGTCGGCGTTTTCCAGCTTATAGCCCTGCTCTTCGCTGATCACCGTGCCTTTGGTGAGGATAGCGATGTCCGCAAGCAGGTCTTTTCTTCTGTCGCCGAAGCCGGGCGCTTTAACGGCGGCTATTTTGAGTGTGCCACGGAGTCTGTTGACCACCAACGTGGCCAGTGCTTCCCCTTCCAGGTCTTCTGCGATGATGAGCAGCGGTCTTCCGCTCTGGGCGGTCTTTTCCAGGAGATGGAGGATGTCTTTCATCACGCTGATTTTTTTATCGCAGATGAGAATGTAGGGATTGTCCAGCTCGGCTTGCATTTTTTCCGGGTTCGTTACGAAGTAGGGAGAGAGGTAGCCCCGGTCGAACTGCATCCCTTCCACTACCTCCACGGTAGTGTCGGTGCCTTTGGCTTCTTCTACCGTGATGACGCCTTCTTTGCCTACTTTACCGAAGGCTTCGGCTATCAGTTTGCCGATCGTATCGTCGTTGTTGGCGGAAAGTGCGGCTACCTGGCGGATCTTTTCTCCGGTATGTCCTACCGGCTGCGCTTGCGTCTGCAGGTTGGTCACAATGGCGTCCACCGCTTTGTCGATGCCGCGTTTCAGGTCCATCGGGTTAGCGCCGGCGGCCACATTTTTAAGGCCTTCGCCGATGATGGCCTGTGCCAGCACGGTAGCTGTGGTGGTGCCATCGCCTGCGATATCGGCTGTTTTGGAGGCGACTTCTTTAATCATCTGGGCGCCCATGTTTTCAATCGGGTCTTCCAGCTCTATTTCTTTGGCTACACTAACGCCGTCCTTCGTGATGTGGGAGGCGCCGAATTTCTTTTCCAGCACTACGTTACGGCCTTTGGGGCCCAGTGTAACCTTCACGGCGTTGGCCAGGGTGTCAACGCCTTTCTTCATTTTGTTTCTTGCTTCAAGATCAAAGAAAAGTTGCTTTGCCATAGGATTGTTCTTTTAAAAAATGAAAGCGTACAGATAAAAAAAGTGGATTAAATAATGGCGAGGATATCGGACTCGCGCATAATGAGGAGGTCTTCATTCCCAATACGGACTTCCGTTCCGGCATACTTGCCGTAAAGGACCGTGTCGCCCGCTTTAACAGTTACAGGTTCATCTTTTTTCCCGGGACCTGCAGCAACAATGACGCCGCGTTGTGGTTTTTCTTTGGCGGTATCGGGAATGATAATACCACCGCTGGTTTTTTCTTCTGTCTGTGAGGGCCGGATGATGACCCTGTCATGAAGTGGAGTGGCCGTTAAATTGTTTGCCATAGTGTTGATGATTTTGAATTTAAGGTTAAACACAAAGTCACTTGATTAAGGTGTCGCAATCTTGACGGTGCTTGCTTATAAAAAGGCGTTTTCAATCCGTATGCCAGCGGGAAAGTTGATTACATTTTGTCATTTTTCTTGAAAAAATGACAAGTGGGAATTTGAAAATTTGTCATGCAGATAGCCTGTGGTCTTGTGTTTTATCGATCTGACCATTAAAATTTAAGTGCATGATTTTTAAGATTTTATAGCGGGATTTTTTATACATTACACGTACATGAAATTACTGTCATCATCCGCATTGATCTGGTCGCCGGTAGTGGCCAACAACCGTATGAACCGGAAACGGCAGGCCAGCGGTATCAACAGCTATGAGAAAGAACTGCATTTCAAACCGGAGGACTGGCTGAATGACTGTCGGCAGCAAAACGGACAAGCCGCCTGGCTGGACCTCTGCTGCGGTGAAGGCAATGCGTTGCTGCAATACGCCCGGGAAGTCGTCGCTAACGGCCAACAAGCCAATGTGCGGCTGAAAGGTATTGACCTGGTGGACCAGTTCCAGCCAGCGCCGGCGGAAGTTGACTGCGTAATGTTTGAAACCCGCCCGCTGGACGACTGGAACAGCGATGAACAGTACGACCTCGTTACCTGTATACACGGTTTACATTATGTGGGAGATAAACTCAAAGTGCTGGCGGCAGCCCTGAAAGCTGTTAACAGCAAGGGACTTTTCATGGCCAACCTCGACCTGAAAAGCATCCGCATAACTGGCGATGACCAGCATCAATACCTGAAAAAAATATTCGCTGAGCATGACATCTCCTATAATGGCAGAAGAAAAATCATTAGCTGCAAGGGCACGCGGGAGCTCCGTTTTGAGGTAGTTTACCAGGGAGCGGATGATCAGGCCGGGCCTAATTATACCGGACAGGAAGCCGTGGATTCGTATTATTTATAATTATATTTATAAATTATTAAAATTAATCGATTTAATTTATTGTCTTCTGTCCAATCTGGCCATAAACCCTTTTTTAACCCACTTATGGCCAAATTGCCCTGAGCTTTTCAACAAACCATCTTTGAGCCGTGCAACAAAGCCACGGGTTTCACGCCGGTGTACCTTTGGTGTATCATCAAAAGGAAAAAAAAATGCAAAAAGTATGGTTTATAACCGGCAGCTCCCGCGGACTGGGCCGGAGCCTCACAGAGGCAGTATTACAGCAGGGCGATAAAGTAGCTGCTACAGCGCGCAACATCGCTCAGCTGAACGATTTATTACAACAATACGGCGATCAGATATTGCCCCTGGCACTGGATGTGACAGACTATAAAAAAGTACATACGGCGGTAGCTGCGGCGGTGCAGCGTTTTGGCCGTATCGACGTACTGGTGAACAATGCCGGCTTTGGCATTATCGGCGCGGCGGAAGCGTATACGGAAGAGCAAGTGCGCAGCCAGCTGGAAACAAATCTGTATGCGCCTATTGAAATCACCCGGGCGGTGCTGCCTTATATGCGGCAGCAGGGCGGCGGCCGGATATTACAGATCAGCTCTATCGGCGGCAGGGTAGGCAATGCCGGCCTCACCATGTACCAGGCGGCTAAATTCGGGCTGAGCGGTTTTACGGAAGCGCTGGCCAAAGAAACGGCGCCGCTGGGTATTTATGTCACCAGCGTGGAACCGGGCGGTTTCCGCACGGACTGGGCAGGCGCTTCTATGACCTATGCTCCCGAAATAGCAGCCTATGAGATGGTGAAACAGCGGGTCGACTACCTCAAAGAAGGCAAATTTATCCCGGTGGGAGATCCTTCCAAAGCGGCCAGAGCGATGGTAGCGCTGGTGCAACACCCCGCTCCGCCGGTACACCTGGTGCTGGGCAGCGAAGCCATCGGGCTTTTGAGAAACGCCGATAAGATGCGGCAGGCTGAGATGGAAGAATGGCTGCCGGTAAGCCTCTCCACCGACCACGAAGAGGCGGCGTCATTTATCGATTCCCCCCTGGGCCGGTGGGCTACCCAGGACGTCCAACGCAAAGCAAATTAAACAGACGGGGCAGACGGTATCCACATGCCGTCTGCTTTTTGTAATTTTAGCTATGACCGATTTGAAGACAAATCCATCCCGTATCGCCTACTCCTGCTATTATGCCAGGACAAGGGACGGAGAGCAGTTTGTACAGGAGCACGTATTCAGCTACCAGGTAACCGGCCGGCTGACGCTGAGCAACGCAGACAAAACCTATGTTTTTAACGAAGGAGACCTACGGCTGATCCGGCGTAACCAGCTGGTGAAATTTATAAAGGAACCGCTGAATGATGGCGTTTTTAAAACAATATCCGTTTACCTCGACCAGGAAGTGTTGAAGAGTTTTAGCCTGGAATATGGCTACCAGGCGGAAACCGGTGGCAATACAGGGGAGGCGGTATTGAAATTAAAGACAGCGCCGCTGTGTAAAAGTTTCCTGGATTCATTGCTGCCCTACGTACAGGGGGATCAGCTGATCAACGAGGACCTGCAGCGGTTAAAGCAACGGGAGGCGATCATGGTGCTGTTGCAGGCCCAGCCGGAACTGAAGAATGTGCTGTTCGACTTCCGGGAGCCGGGGAAGATAGACCTGGAAGAGTTCATGAACAGAAACTTTCATTTTAATGTGCAGCTAAAGCGGTTCGCCTACCTTACCGGACGCAGTCTTGCAACGTTTAAGCGGGATTTTGAGCATATTTTCCACACGTCGCCCAGCCGCTGGCTGCTGCAGCGGCGCCTGCAGGAGGCACATTTCCTGATAAGGGAGAAAGGGAAGGCGCCATCTGACGTATACCTGGAGACGGGGTTTGAAGACCTGTCCCATTTTTCCTTTGCTTTTAAGAAGATGTACGGAGTAGCGCCTTCCAGGCTGGTAAGTTGAGGCCATATCGCAGTATTGTCGTATATTCGGATAGCTGTGAACGTTATGAGCAATACCGGTAAAAATATAGAAGACAAAACAATGGTGGTCCCGGAGTACCCCCGGGTGTACCTGTATATCCGTATCGTTCAGGCGAAACTGTTTATTGACAATCATTATGCGGACGAAATAGACCTGGAGAACATTGCTGATGAAGCTTATTTCTCGCGGTTCCACTTCATCCGGCTTTTTAAGTCGGCCTATGGCAAAACACCCCATCAATACCTGAAATCCGTCAGGATCGAAAAAGCCGAGCAGCTGTTAAAAGAAGGCAAAACAGTGGCAGAAGCCTGTTTTTCCGTGGGTTTTCAAAGCCTGACCACCTTCAGCGGCCTCTTTAAAAAAATAGTGGGAGAATCTCCCTCTTCCTACGCCGCCCGCCATAAAGAGATGAAAAAGCAAATCAGTGAGAAGCCCCTGGCGTTTGTGCCTTCCTGTTATGCCTACCAGCACGGCTGGCTGGAAAAATAGCAATTTTGAAGAGGTGAATAACTACGTAGTTGCAGATCTTTGTTTCAACAACAAAAACAAAGACTATGATTACAAAAATGACCATCACCAACATTCACGTACTGGACCAGGACAGTGCCTATGATTTCTATGTAAACAAACTCGGATTTAAGCTGGTAGACGATATTCCGATGGGACCAGACACCCGCTGGCTGACCGTGTCGCCTCCTGAACAGCCCGACCTGCAACTGGTGCTCTTCCCGGTAAAAGTAAGTAAGATGTTTCCCCAGGAAACAGCAGACATGCTGATCACCCTGATAAAACAGGGCGTATTCGGCTGTGGCGTGCTTACCTGTAAAGACATTTTTGCCACCTATGAAGAGCTGAAAACGAAAGGCGTCGAATTTATGAAGCCTCCCACCAAAGAGTTTTACGGTACTGAAGCCCTGTTTAAAGATGATTCCGGTAACTATTTTTCTTTACAAAGCATTGATAATTTTAGCCATGAAAACGATATTTAATGGTCCCGTGAGAGCGGAACTCATCAACAGGATCAGTGCGCTCAACGAGCACAGCAGCCGTCAATGGGGCAAAATGGATGTCTGGCAGATGACCAAACACTGCAGCCAATGGTTTGAATGGATCATCGGAAAGCACCAGACGGTCTACAAACAGGAATTCCTGGGAAAAATATTCGGGAAAATGGCGTTGAAGAGCAATACCAAAGATGACCGGCCCATGCAGAAAAATATGCCCGCCGGAAAACAGGTGGTCAAGCAAAAAGGTGGTGATGTGGAACAACAAAAACAGGTATGGATCGGCTTGATCAAAGAGTGCGAACACTATTCAAACCCTGCTTTTATCCACGATTTCTTTGGTAAAATGACAAAGGAGCAGATCGGTGTTTTTGCCTATAAACACGCGGACCATCATTTAAGACAATTCGGCGTTTAAACTTTCACAGACATGCAGGTAATATTTATCCAGGGCGCCGGTGAAGGTGCTTATGAATGGGACCAGCCGCTGGTGCAATCGCTGCAACAACAGCTGCAGGCGGGTATTAGCTTTCACTATCCGCCGATGCCGCAGGAGGAAGCGCCCGGCTACCAGTTATGGAAAACCGCGATCCTGCAGGAGCTGGAAGCAGGTGAAGCCCCCCTGGTACTGATCGGGCATTCCCTTGGCGGTTCTGTACTGTTAAAGTTGTTGTCTGAAGAAAAGGTACAAAAAAAGATAAGAGCGCTTTTTCTGGTCTCCGTCCCTTTTTGGGGAGAAGCGGAATGGCAGTCGCCCGAATTTATGCTGAAGGATGATTTTGCAAAGCGCCTGCCCGCTATAGATCCTGTTTTTATCTATCATGCGGAAGATGATGAAGTGGTGGATTTCGCACATCATCAACGTTATGCTGCCAGCCTGCCCCGGGCCGTTGTGAGAACATTCAGACAGGGAGGCCATGAAATGGTGGCCGCAGCGAAAACATTGTCAGACGATATCAATCAGCTTCGCTGATCACCTGGCTGCTTTTGCTGCATTTTACAAGGTAGAACGGATAATTTTCGCTCACTTCCATGATCTCTACCAGCCCTGCGTGGTCAAATTCAGCATGGACCGATTCCAGGTCATAGAAGAACATCTTTACGCCGCCAAACATTTCGTAGCGGTTTTTGCCGATGAGCGTGCCCTGGCCGTAGGTATGCGCTGCTTTCGAAATCATGGTAAAAACCATATAGCCGTTTGCTGATAACTGCTGATAACAGTCGCTGATCAGTTTTTTTCTTTCTTCGCCATCCAGCAGATGGATGAGGGCGTAGCAAAAGATACCGTCATATTTAACGTCGTCGAAAGGCATTGCGGTAACAGAGCCGTGATGGATGATCATGTCGTTGCCGTAGTGTTTCCGCGCCATCTCAATCGCCGTTTGAGAAATCTCGATGCCCGTTACGCTCATGCCTTTGTCTTTGAATATTTGTGCATTCCGGCCGTACCCGATACCGGGGATGAGTACTTTTTTTACACCTTTTTCAACGAAAAAGTCGTTGGTCAATATGGCGGAATGAGAAGGCTCAAAGCCCCACATTTCCTGCTTTTCTGTAAAGGCGGCTTCCCAGAATTCGGGTTTTTCATTTTCCTGCTGCATGGTGAAGAATTAGAATTTGCAACAAAGTTACAAAAAATGCGCCCCCTGTCGGAGAAAATAAAAAGGGGAGTGCTTTAAGAGCGGCCCTTAGTAGCGATAACGCCGGTTTTGTAGAGATTGACCGCCTGCCGGACAATCGCTTTGATTCTTTTGACAGGCAGGTCTTTGGCGGGGTCCAGCAGCATCATCTTCATCCGGGAGCGTTTTTCCTGTATCAGATAGGACTGGGAGAAGTGTTTGCCCTCCACAATACCGATATATGGCTGTAGCTGCTTTTTATGCGTCCACAGGTAGCAGAACATTCTGCCCCGGTAGCAGAAGAAAGGCATGCCGTATTTTAGTTCGTTCACAATTTCCGGGTCTACCGACAGGATAATATCTTTTAACGCCAGGAATATTTCCTGGATAGGTTCTTCCTGCCGGAGATAAAAACTATCGATTGCTTTCATGGCTGCTTCACTGTTAGAGTGCTTTCTGTCTGATATGCTTTGATGTCAGCCATAAAGGTACATAGTAAGCCGGACCCGGCCCGCTATTTTATGCACAAACTCAGTAACAGTGCCGCCAGGTACAGCCCTATTCCGTAAACGGTGTGGGTTTTCAGGCTTCTCATCCTCGCTACGGCGGAATTGGGGGTTTTCGAGGCGGCTACCCCGAAACCAAAGGCAGGCTGCATCATAAACCAGGGAGCGACGGTCGTCAGTATGCCTATCGCCAGCGGCGGCCCGATAGTAGGGCGGTAGGTGCGGTGATAATCGAGGTTATTCTTTGCATCTATTGCGGTGATTAACCTGCTATTCTGTACACTTTCTGTGAAGAATAAGCCTGTGGTGCTGTTGGAAGTTGCCTATATTTGAATATCAGCGAGGATTTTATGGAACACTACGGATACTTCAGGCAATTTCACGATATCAGTCTGGCAGATTATCATCTGCTGACAGACAACCTCCAGTCCCGCTCCTTTAAAAAAGGAACAGCTATAGTAGTGCCCGGGCAGGTGCAGCGGGACCTTTATTTCGTCAAAAGCGGGGTACAGATGGCTTATTTGGAAGCCGATGATAAAACTTACGTCATCGACTTTAGTTATGCACCGGCGCTGTGTGCTATCGCGGAATCTTTTTCCTTCCAGGCGCCTTCCAAATACTTTTTAACCTGCCTGACAGACACTGAAATGGCCTGCCTCCCTCATGCGCAGCTGCAACAGTTGCTGGACCAGTCGCGGTCTGTAGAAAGACTCTTCCGGCGAATGATCGAGCGTATGCTAGCGGATATGGTAGACATGCATATTAATCTCCGCGCCATGACCATCGAAGAACGGTACCGGGCTTTTTGCAGTAAAAGCCCTGAGCTGCTGCATTTGGTGCCACATAAATACATCGCCTCCTACCTCGGCATAGACCCGACGAATTTCAGCAAACTGTTTAACCAGGTGAGATTTTGATGTTGATATTGGTATATACCAACATTGGTCTACCTGTTGCTTCCGATTTTTACAATCATTAAATACAAATGCGATGATGACTGTAAAAAATGATGGAAATTATGCCGATGTCAACGGATTGAAAATGTATTACGAAGTACATGGCCAGGGTAGACCGTTGCTGTTATTGCCCGGCGCGGTTTCCGGCGTGGGCACGGCCTTCGGCTGCTTAATCCCGCTGCTGGCGGCAGACAGACAAGTGATAGCCGTCGAATTTCAGGGCTACGGGCATACGGCCGACATCCCGGACCGTCCGCTTTCTTTCGAACAGCTGGCGGATGATGTGATAGCATTGCTGCAACTACTGGCTATCAGGGAAGCCGATTTTTTCGGTTATAGCACCGGCGCCGGCGTAGCGTTGCAGATTGCTATGCGTCAGCCGTCGCTGGTTGGTAAACTGATCCTGGCTTCCTGCACGTTCAACAGCAGCGGCCGCCATCCTGCACTCAGCGGCCTGGAATCCCTGCTGACCGCCGAAGGCATGAAAGGTACTCCCTATGAAGCGGAATATCTCAGCACCGCGCCGCGGCCGGAAGACTGGTCAGGCCACCTGAAGAAGGTGGCAGCCTTCAACAAAAAAATACAGGAATGGCCTGTCGATGCCATCCGGAATATACAGGCGCCCGCATTGATTATTGCAGGCGATGCAGATATCGTTCAGCCGGAGCATGCAGTGGCGTTATTCAGGCTGTTGGGCGGCGGCAGTCTCGGTGAACTGTCAATGCCCGCTTCCCGGCTGGCAATATTACCCGGCACCATGCATACTGCGCTGACAACAAAAACGGATTTGCTGATGGCGATAATTCCAGATTTCCTGGGAGGCCATATCTCCCTGATAACAGCGAGCGCTTAATAATAATTTAAACCCCTGCTTTCCCTACATTCTCTATTTTGCACTCTGCCATTAACACCCGCCCGGAGATGCAATATTCAGCATGTAATACCAATGAACTGCTGCACCAGGTACGCTTAGGAAACAGCGTTACTGTATTGATTTCATGATAATTACTATCCAGCACCAACAGTTGATTGGCGTCGTCGCCGATAACGTACAGAAGCCCGTCGTGGTAGTTGACAGCGGAGCCGGAAAGGTAATGAGGGAACAACAACGTCTTTAATAAGGTGATGATTGCTTTCAAAATTAATCGGGTTAAGGTTTTAAATACTATGCCGAATGTAACGCAGTACTAATTTTTTTAGTGGCGATGGTAATAACATCTCATTAACAAATAGAGATAAATCCAATTGCTTTCGATTTCGTTTCTAAGTTAACCAAAGTATCAAAAAGATAATATGGATTTTGATCTGATACATAATTTCAGCTGTGCTAAAAACAGTGTAACCGTTAAAGAGCGTGCTTTCAGGTGTCGGCGATGTGAAATCTGATGTAGTACAGATGTAATATTTATAAGAGCACCTACCAAAGGAAAAGCCGCACTTCTTTCAAAGAGTTGCGGCTTTTCCATGTGTCCGGGAAAAAAGTGTTGCACCTAATATTAAATAGCTTTATGACTGAAATGATCATTCGCATTTAAGTTATTAGTTGTTAATATGTTTCGTGTCGTGATAGTAATAACCGCATAAATTATTTTTATGAATAACGATTGGTTAGCAAAGGCAGCTAATGTAGGTGCTATAATTGGTATTCCCGGTTCAATTGTTTCCTTCTACGTTGATGCGGCGCCAGAGGTTTCCTATTCAGTAACATCAGTAGCCGCCATCCTGGCAATGGGTTTTTGTTATAGGATAGTGAAAGATAAAGATGCTCTGGGTTTGATCTGGAGGCATCCTTCTTATAAGATGGATTTTGAATTGTTAGCCAATTACACAAGGATAGATATCATTTCTGAAGATTCAATGCAAGCAAAATATACTTGTACTCATACCTTTAAGTGCAGGAAGCATTCGGCGAATGTTTATTATTTCCGTGTTTTTCCCGGCGATAACTTTTCAAACATACAAGTGTCTTGTGGCAGGATTATAGCTATCAACAATGTTGCCGCAGGTAAAGATATTTTTGTTGAATTTGATGCGCCCTGCAGGGTCGATGAAACTAAATCTGTGACGCTGACCGCAGACACGACTAATGTATTTCCTGCAACAGAAGAGTTTTGGATATCGCAAAAATACTATTACGGTAATAGCACAAACTATAAAATCGAAGTTTTCTTTCATCAAAAACGTCCTCCGATAACTCATAAAGCTGAAATTATTGTAAATGAGGATTACAATAATGTAGTCAAACCCAGGCAGCTTCCTTCATTACGAATAGTGAACGGTGGTGCGGTACTGTCCTGCGAAAGTTCAGATTTACAGGATAATTCCAAGCTCAAATTATCCTGGTCATGGTAGAACTATCTGTTGAAAGCGATAGGTTTAACACCTGTTTTTGTTGAGATAATTAATAATCGATACTTCTCGCTAACGCTTCTGTTTGTGTAAGGCAGCTTTGTAATGCAGTAATTTAGCTTTTATCGTATCGATGGTGCCGGCTGTCAGTGGCCGCCGGAAAGAAGGGCTCCCATTGTTTACTGCTTCAATGATGGCTTGTGCTGCTTTTACAGGAAGTACGAAAGCATTAGCCATAGGCCGGTTATTGTACGGACGGGATAAATTAATAATAAGATAATCTCCGGTATGCTATGCCTGCAATGCTGATTATATCTTTGCGTCCGCAAGGTAATTTGTCATGGATAGAAATATTTTAAATGATGCCGCCTTATGGCAACAGGTAAAACGGGGAGATACAGCGTCGTTTTCGTGTTTGTTTGAACGGTATTGGGAGGAGATGTTTTCCATGGCTTACCGCAGGCTGGCCGATGAGGCAACAGCCAAAGATTTTGTGCAGAATATCTTTATTCACGCCTGGGAAAACCGGCAGCAAATAACCGTAGAAGATAAGTTAAGCCCCTATTTATTTACCGCTTTAAAATACAGTGTTATCCGGCATATTTACCGGGAAGCCAAACAGGGCACCACAGATTTACCATTATCTGTTTACAGCCTGCCTGATGAAACGGAGCAGAGAAAACAGGATCATTACGAATTTGATACATTGAAAGAAAAAGTTCAGTGGGAAATCGCTGCTATGCCGGATAAGATGCGGGAGGTGTTTATCCTCAGCTATGAAAAGGAGCTATCCGTCAGGGAGATAGCGCTGCGACTGTCTCTTTCGGAGCAGACGGTCAAAAATCAGGTCCACAACGCCCTCAAACGACTCCGCTTACGACTGCAGAGCCAGTCGGTTTACCTGCCTTTTATCCTGTAACCAGGCTCCTTTGCGGTGTTTACAATTTGGTAACATTGAAAGGATAGTACCACACGCCCCAACCGGTATGTATATAGCAGGAGGACTGTTATATGAGACTACACAACCGGTTAAAATTACTTCAGCATTATTTAGGAGGAAAGATCAACGAGGAGCAGACCAGGCTTGTTGATGACTGGTATCACTCGGTCGATGATACAAAGCCTATCGGGCTTTGGCAGGAGGAAGGAAAAATAAATGCCATTAAGGGAGGGATTCATTTACAGATCCTGGAACAGATAAATACAAAGAAGGTAGTGCCCATGCGCGGCCGGATAGTGGCTGCTGCATGTATCATATCATTGTTGATCGGCGCATCCTGGTTTTTCCTGTTGCATCACAACAGGCAGTCCATTACCAGCTTCACCATAACAGCAGCTACGGGCGAAATCAAACAGCTTCTGTTGCCTGATAGCTCGAAGGTATGGCTGAAATCCGGTACTACGCTGCAATACAGCTCTCAATACGGAAAAACCGACAGACACCTGGAGCTGTTGGAGGGAGAAGCATTTTTTGAGGTGCAAAAAGATGATACCAGGCCATTTGTTGTAAAATCCGGAGGACTTGAAACAAAGGTATTGGGCACCGCTTTTAATGTACAGGCATACCGTAACCGTCCTTCTGTACAGGTGTGGGTGCAGCAGGGAAGGGTACAGGTGAGTGATAGTACGCAGGTATTAGCAGAACTGTCTAAAGGAAAAAGGCTGCAATGGAATACGGACGATGGCCGTTTCCGCGTTGACAGTCTCCAGTGGAAACAGGCGCAGGCCTGGCGGGATGGTGTTTTATTGCTGGAATCAGCTACTTTCTCCGAGCTGGCCAACGAACTACAGGACACATATGGGGTGACGTTGGTAACCTCCGATGCAGACATCCGTAGTCAGCACTATGACGCCAAATTCTTTATCCGTAAGACTTCCGTAAATGACATCATGGCCACCCTCGCGGAGGTGCATGGAATACAATACAAAATACAGGGAAACACAATCATCTTATATTAAAAGCAAAATCCCGCTGGTAACGGGATTTGCCAAACATTTCGGTAATGCCATTTTTTGACGAAAGCAACATTACCCTCTAAAAAAATCAATCATAAAGGTATGGAAAAAAAAGGAACAGGGATATCGACCCTGCCCCGGCGAAGGCTTGTATTGATGTTATGTTGGCTGATGCTGGCGGCATCGGGCTTAAAAGCACAGGCGCCCGGGAAGGTAAAGCTGTCTATCCGGTTTGCAAATGTAGCATTGGATGTTGCTATGCGGCAGGTGAAGGAAGCCAGTCCTGTGAACATAGCGTACGATGCCGGTAAATTACAGCTGGCACGGTGGAGCGTATCGCCGAAGGTCTTTAAACAGGCGGATTTGTCTGAAATCCTGCAGTACCTGTTACAGCAGACGAATGTCGGGTATAAAGAAGTAGCAGGAGGAATAGTATTATTTGAAAATGAGAAAGCAGCCCCCGTTAAAAAAGACAAGGGGCGCCTTACCGGTAAAGTGATAGACGAAGAGAACGGTGATCCTGTGATTGGCGCCACCATCCGTATCGGTGACGCGGGCGCGATTACAGACGATGCCGGTAATTTTTCGTTGCCGCTGCCCGGAGGACGTTATACGGTGATGGTCCGGTCCATGGGATATGGAACTAAGGAGGTGAGCGGTGTTACCATTAAAGAGAACGAAACATTTACTTTAAATGCTACGCTGAAGCGGCAGAAAGGAAACCTGGCCACGGTAGTGGTAAAATCCTCTGTGAGAAAAGAAACCACGGCTGCCTTGTACAGCCGTCAGAAAAACGAAGCCGGTATCACCAACGGGATCAGCCATGAACAGATGGCGGCGTTACCCGATAAAAACATCGGGGAGACATTGAAGCGTATTTCCGGTGTTAGTACCACAGACAACAGACGCGTCGTGGTGCGCGGTATTGCCGAAAGATATAACATGGCCATGATGGACGGGGCCGCCCTTCCCAGCACGGACGTGCAGGTGCGTGACTTTGAATTTGACATCGTTCCCAGCAACCTGGTGGATAACGTTGTCGTATCTAAAACAGCTACCCCCGATATGGGCTTCGGCTTTGGCGGAGGGATGGTGCAGATCAACACCATGGCTATCGCCGACAACAATTTTACCACTATCAGCGTGGGGAGTAAGTACATCAATGGGAGCACCGGAAAGGAATTTATGGGCTACCAGCGGGGAAAGAATGATTACCTGGGATTTGATGACGGTGGCAGGAATCATTTTCCCAAAGAGATCCTCACGCTCACACCGGGCAATTACAATCCCAAAAATCCTTATGATCACATCCCGCCTGCGGGCATTGAAAAAGTGACCCCTGAAATGATCGCGGACCAGAATAAAAGGATCGGCGGCCTGGACAGGCTGGGTACCCGCACCTATCGGGCAGCTCCCGGTCAGAACTACCAGTTCAGCCTCGGACGCAGCTATAACCTGAAAGACAGCCGTATCGGACTGGTAGGATCGCTGAGCTATCGCAACGAGCAGGCCACAGACGATATCCTTCATTTTGAACGCGGGGTTTTCAGCAAGCAGGGTGACAATCTGTATGATCCGGCAACAGGAGCGGAGATCCAGGAATCCAAAGCGCAGCAATACAATTTTACCACCAGCTGGGGAGCTTTGCTGAACGCGGGATGGAAAAGCAAACACCATCAGATCATCTCACGCAACTTTTATTCAAGGGTATTTGCCAACCAGTTTTTCCGCGTGACGGGCTGGGGTGATGGGTTCGGGTTTGGGGACAATCCCGCCATTAATGAATACGACAGACCCAAGTTTATCGATCTGCTGCAGAACAGGATCAACGGCGAACACACCTTTGGCCGTTTTAAATTCGACTGGGCCGTGGCCCGTAACCAGGTGACCAACCACGAACAGGATGCCATAGATGCCAACCTGGCCCCTATGACAACGCTGAACGGTATGGTATACAATTATATACCCGGTGGCTACATTGCCAACCCCGGACCGCTGAGCCGCTCTTCCTACCGGTATGTGGAGACCAACTGGATGGCAGATGCAGCACTCAGCTATCGGTTCCACGTCAGAAAATTGCCGCAGGTAGTCAAGGCGGGCTATCAGTACCTGGATAAAAGAGGGCATTATGACTGGAACGTTTTGCCGGTGGGAGCGGCCGGCGACTTTAAAGACATTTTTAAGCCGGTGCACCAATGGGATATGAGCTTTAGAGATCCGCTGAGAGGCGCATTTTATTATCCCGCTGCTTTCAATAACAACAGTTACGAAGGCAGGAATAACAACCAGGCCGGGTATGTGATGATGGACAACCGTTTTACCAGCTGGCTCCGCCTGGTATGGGGAATAAGGGCAGAGTACTACAGTTATGAAAAGGTAAAGGACGAGGCGGCAGACAAAATTTCGCAGGCTAACCTGGATGATTCGGACAAGCGGCGTTATGTAGACCCGGAAACCGGTAACCTGGTGCACAAAACCCTCGATGCCAGCGCGGAGGATAAGAAGTGGCTGTACCTGCCTTCGGCCAATCTGACTGTTACACCGTTTTCCAACTTCAATATCAGGGCGTCCTATGCGCAATCTGCTATCCGCCCGGCATTGATAGAGAACTCCAGTTTTGCCCGGTTTAACTACCTCTATGGCCGTATACAACGTAATACGGGCGTGGTGTCTACGCTGATCTCGCATTACGATCTGCGGGTGGAGTGGTATCCGCAGCCGGGAGAGGTGATCTCAGCAGGTTATTTCAGGAAACATTTCAAGAACCCCGTGGAAATGTACCTGGACATCACCAATACCAGCGGTGCGGTAGATCTCCTTACCGCCAACTCAGACTATGCCAACGTAAACGGGTTTGAAGTGGACCTGCGCAAAAGCCTTGGATTTATCTATAAAGGGGCGAAATTCCTGGACGACCTGTATTTCAGCGGTAACCTCACCATTCAAAACTCCGAAGTACAGGCGAGCGCTTTCCGTTATACGTCCATGGGATCAGGCGCTGATGTCAACAATGTAACTTATGCTTACCGCGGGAAAACATACCTGAGAGAAAAACGGCCGCTGTACGGTCAGGTACCCGTGTTGTACAACATCGGTCTGCAGTATGCCGGCGACCGGCTGGGCGCCAATATCGCCTTTAACCACTCCGGCTACAAAACCTTTACAGTAGGGATGCAGCCGCACTACTCAGAAATGGAGCGGCCCCGCGATCAGGTAGATGCGCAGGTGAGCTACAAATTCCTGAAGAACAAGAATTTACAGGTAAGGTTGAATATCAGCAACCTGACGAACAGCCCCTATCGTTTTTTTATCAACGGTAAAAATACCTACAGCCTGAAACCAGGCGCCAACGACATGACTATGAAAGAATGGTCGGATGTGTATGAATGGAAAGAAGGCTTTTCCCAGAAGTATGAGGAAGGGTATTATGTGGATGAACGCAGCGGGAAGGGAAAAGTCCGCGTAGGCGATACAGATACCTTCATCCGCAAGATAGGGTCTTCTTTCAGTCTCTCTATATCTTATAATTTCTAACGATCATAAACAAAAGAAATGAAAGTTTGTAAAACAAGCTGTTTGCTGTTGGGTGTTGTGGCCTTTTTGCTGGCCGCCTGTAGTAAAAACAACGATAATTTGCTCTATAGGAAGCAGGCGTTGTCCATTGCCATCGGTGGATACAATGCTACCAACGAGGTACTAACAGTGAAAGTGGATACGTTTACTTTACCATACAAGCTGGGAGCTGGCTCTTTTAAACAGGGAAGCGCTTTTACTTTCGGAGAACATCAGCATACGGTAAAGGTGAGCATCAGCGAAGAAAGTACCGGTAAACTGGTGTTGGAAAAAGAATTTACAAGGGAGGACAGCGCTGGAGTCTTCAGTTTCCTGTATATGGACGGCAAAGCGAGCAGTATGCCGGAAAAGCCGGCTGTGGAAAAGGGAAAGCTAAGTCTTATCTATATGTTCATTCCAAGTGTTACCCAATACAGTGAACCGGTGGATTTTGTGATTGGGAAATATTTTGTTGTGCCAAAGGTATTTGAGGAAGTCGCCCGGATAAAAAACGTGAAGCCTAATGAATTCAGCCCGGCCGCAACATTTCCCACTTTTCTCACGGGCCGGCAGGAATACAATGGCGTTTTGACGGCCGTTTCTTTTCAGGTGAGGATATACAAAACCGGGACCAATACGCCTTATGTGGATGGTACCGAATATACCTGGAACGATATTTCAACTTCTGCTCCCAAACCGGCATCGTCTGTGGCGGCCTCTAAACTCTACATCTTCTCAGAAGCTCCCGGTGGAAACCTGATGCGGTTTTTTACCCGTTTGGATTACTAAAAAACAAACCTGATCATGTCAAAGATAAAGTTACTCGGACTGCTGGTCCTTTTGATAATACTGAATGCCTGCAACAAGGAAGAAGAACTGACAAAAGCCATCAATGTGGAGGTGTGGGGCTATAATATCGGTGATGCCGAACTGGAAATGTCGGTTGATACCACTGTTTACCGAAAATTCACTACGCCTCCTAATATGCCTGTTACTTTTAGCAGGATATATACCTTTCCTTCCGCCAAAAAAGAGGTATCACTCAGCATAAAAGACAAGACATCCGGTAAGGAGGTGTATCAGCAGCAGCTGGACCTGGCCGGCAGCGAGCGGGAACTGTTTTTTCCGTTGGTGTTGATGAACGGCAGCATCATGAAAATAGCTTCCTCCACTGCAGATCCGGCTACCAACAAACTGGACTTCTATATCCATTATCCGCAAACTAACGAGGCGCTGGATATCTTTCTGAAGAACGAAGCCGGACAAAGGGTGAACATCGCTCAAAACGTAAAACCAGGAGGCTGGGTACATGCCAGTTATATACCAGGTGAAGGGTTTAAAGAAAAAAATAAAAAATATATGCTGTGCTTTACCAAAGCGGGAACAACAGATGGCTGGTATTTTGAGGACAGTGAAGGCAAAAGTACGGTAGACGAGTTTAGCTTATTGTTCCCTAAAAACGAAGAAAAGGGACTGGTACGTTCCTATTTTGTGACGCCCGGCGCTGCGCAGCTGGAAGTGATACGTTTGTTCAAAAGACCCAAAGTATAGAAGTTACTGCCCGATTATCATAGTTTACCGGAGTGTGTGGTGTTTATCGCCGCACACTTTTTTTATGTGCTGTAAATAGCTATCTTGAAATAAACTATCCATTGCTATGAGAAAACAGTTTTTTTTAAGCGTCGCAACCCTGTTATCGGTAGCCTCATGCGTTCATGCCCAGTCAGATAAATTCTCCGTTCAATTAATCAATCCGCCTGAAGTTGTCCAACCGAATGGCTATTCGCAGGCCGCCGTCATCGACCTGGGAGTCAGTAAAATGGTTATACTGTCAGGACAGGTACCGTTGAACGTCAAAGGAGAATTGATAGGGAAAGATAATTTTGAGCAACAGGCGGAGCAGGTTTTTGTCAACATACAAAAGATGATAACGGCTGCCGGCGGAAAGATGTCCGACATCGTGAAACTCTCTTACTTCATCCTGGACACAAAGCACCTGAAGACGCTGCGGGCTGTCCGGGATAAATATATTGACGTGCAGCATCCGCCAGCCAGTACGCTGGTGCAGGTCAGCGGCTTGTTCCGGGATGACGTGTTGCTGGAAATTGAGGCTACTGCGGTCATCAACTTGCCAAAGCATTGAAAATTTTGATATGCTGCCTAACGGGTTATGTTAACCCTTGATAGGGTCAGACGGCAGGGGAGGAGGTGGTGGAATATCCATTTCCTCCTTCTTAGAGAGGGGCTGAATATTATATATTTTCTTTAGTCGCTGGATAACAGCCGGGTGTTTTTTTAGTGCCGTTGGATCTGTTATGATAGTGATTTCCTGTATCTGGGGGTTCAAACGTGCCTGCTGCAGATCAGTTTCTGCGAACCTGACCATGATGGCAGCTACTGCCTTTAGCTTTTTCCTGGAATCCGTTTCTGTAAAAACGCTTTCAAGCCATATTTGTCCATCTTCATTCGGCTTTGTGTCAAGCAGAATTGTCTGAACGGGCTTGGCCCAATAATTGGCGGGAAAACTTTCTCTGAACCGGACAGCTGCTATCTCCAGGCTGTCTAAATTAACATTATGAGTCTCGCTGAATTTGAGCGAACGGCTTGCTTTAAACGTTTTAAATCCTCTGGCGGCATATATCACGTCGTCCACCTGCATGGACATTAACATTATCCGGTGTTCACCATTTGAGTTTAATAAAGCATAGATACAGGATTGAGAGAATACCTGTATCGTGGCTATCTGAAATAAAAGAAAGCAGAAAAATCTTGTCATAGCAACAGGGAACGTTTGATGTGAAGATAATCATCATTCGGATAATGCATGCAAGATGGTTTTAATCAAATTTCCGGGAAGAAGTACCCGATAACCTACACTTTCTTACCTTGTCTGTAGCGGTTTTCCTTGTCGTATCCGTAACCTGTTTCATCTTCCACCTTAAAATCAAATGCTTCGATACTTTTAGAGCTAATTTTTTTGAATGATTTGTCGATGGTGCGTACAAACCAGGCGAACTTTTCATCTTTGGCATAAAACTCGATGTCGCAGTTTCTATAGTAATCTCTGTCGGCCGCTACGCAACGGTCCAGAAAATGAAACGTCCGCGGATTTGCCGCGGCGACAATTTCTTCGCGGAAGAATACATGATCTTTGTCCAGCGCAACATTACTGATGAGTTCGGGCGCTGGAATTACGAAGGTAGTGGCGTCCGCGGGCACCGGCCTGGTATAGGCAGCATATATCTTTCCGTTGGCTTCGGCGTAGTGCTCATTCAGAAGGCGGGCGTCCGTGAGCCGGTAGGGCAATGGCTGTGCATAGTAATAGTCGTTGCACCCGTCTGTGCTGAATCCCTTTTTTATATCCGTGATCTCAAATGTGCCGGGGATGGCGCCTTCCAGCGTGGTGAAGGTACACATGGAGCTGTGGAGATAAACGTTGTTTTTATCCCGAAAATAAGTAGTCATCGGCGTATCGTTTTCCTGTATCACCTCAAAAGTCTCCAGGTCTATCGCCTTGGTATGCCGGGTGAATACGCGGGAGCTGTTACAGAGAATGCCTTTATGGTCTTTGGAATAATTTTCTGATAAGGGCTGCCAGGTGTCAAGATGGGCTTCTACCGGGACTTTAAACAACTCATCTCCCGATTTTACCGTAGCATAGGGTGGGTCAATGTTGATGACTTCATATTGTTTTAGAAATTTGCCTTCCTGCATGATAGAATTTTTAGGTTTCTCTATGGGCATTGCTTGTGCCGGGTTAATATATTTTGCAGACTTTTAGCGATCTTAGATGTATCGTTTGTTAAGGCTAATATATAAAATATCATGTTACTTTTTACAAGCGGATATTATCACTGTGCGGTGTCGGGAGACGTAATAAGATTCTTCCGGAAGGATAACGAAGAATGGATGGAATGGAAAGGAGCGGGCTGGGAAAAGCTGGGGACGTGGTCGATTGTACAATATCCGGAGAAGAGGGTCTTTACGTTTACATATAATTATACGCGGGAGGAAATGGGTAGAATCTCCAATCAAACATTATGCGAGATTTTCCCTCATGGCGATACAACTCCCGTAATAATCTAAACCAATTTTATCTACCATTCCACTACCAAATAGTCTAATTTTTTATTCCGGTATTGCAATATGGGTGTGTCAGTTGTCCATTGTCTATAGTGCCTAAGCCTCCGTCCTGTTTTCGTTGTTTGTGGTCAATAGAAATTGAGTTTCTATGGATAAGTCCTTTACAGATCCCACATTTAGGAGCAGTACTCAATGCATTGGTGATGTAAATGGCAGATTTCCTCTCTGGGCTAAAGTCTTTTGACTCTATTGACTCTCGTTCTGTTGAAAGTGATAAATAACGGTAAGTTTCTTTCTTTACTAAATTTTCGGCAGCTTGATCAATGGTATTTCCTGGAATATTCAATTGGTCAATGATCTCGAAGTAAAAATCCTTGATGTGGGGAAAACTGGCTAGGGCGCTTCTATATCTTCTGACAATTTGCTGTACTATGTAATCATATTTTAATAGAAAAGCTTCAAAGTACTCTCTTACAGTTATGAATTTTTTATACTGCCTGTTTTGTTCCAGATCCATTATGAAAGAGACTGTTGCATAAAATGATGCTACTTTATGTCTCCCATCATGAGAGTAGAAGTATATTATTGGATGCAATCCAAGTGATGAAGCGTGATTGCTATTTATTTTGTTAGCTATTTTTCGAACACCTTCCAGGTAGCGAATGGTAGCTTCTCCGGTTTCATCATCAGGAAGCTGTTCCCTGAAATTGTCAGGTATATTGTTGGTAATATTAACAAAATCCAGGATTAATGGGAGTGTTGCAGCTGAATAAACTTTGCCACCAATTGGAATATCAAGTGTTTTTATCGGAATTTGATAAAGAGGGGTGAAAAGAATGGAATTAATTTCCTTTGCCAGATCTTGGACCTTTGTTTGATTCTCTGGAGCAAAGCTGGACCAATACTTATGTCCTTTACCGCTTCTTATTATCGCTCGTGCTGCTATACAGTTAGGCTTCTTTCTTGACTCAAGAAGTATTAACTCGGTTTTGTTAATGGGTGCAGCCTGTTGGTTAATCTTAAAGAAGGAGCTTTCAGCTTTATTGGCGTCTCCTTCCACCCACTGCAGCTGGATAGCTAGTGCACTAAGGTTTTTTGCTCTTTGAACAATGATAGGTTTTACTTTTTCAGGGCTTTCCAGCGCTAATTTGAAGTCTTTATATGAACCAATTCTCTTGGTAATTAGCTTTCTTGCTGCTGTGCCAAGTTGTATTTGATCATCAGGGAGCACGCTATCATAAAACTTTTTTGATATTTCCCCGTCCCCGTAATCATCATTAATCCATGCATGCAAAGAGCTGAGACGGTGGGAGCCGTCAATTACGAAAACATAACCAGATGGGCTTCTCCATAATATAAGCGCCGGGATTAAATCTCCGTCTAAAAAGCTTTCAATGAAATCGGCAATCTTTTTTGCATCCCACTCGTTTGTTTCTCGTTGAAAGTCTGGTTTTCGGATATTGGAAAAGAAAAAGGAATCATTTTTTAAGTCCTCAATTGATATTGTTTCTTTCTTTTTACCAGGATTGATAGTTTCCTGTACTTCAAAATCTTCTCTTTGAATTAAAGCGTCTAAATTTATTTTGGCCATTGTGAATAAAATGTATTTAATGTTTTGGTGATAGATCTGAATGGTTTCTCTGGGGTGGTGTATATGCTCTATGAATATTATCATGAAATGCAGTTCGCGCATGACAGTTAACATAAATGGGATATAGTTGATTTTTTATTTGGGAATCATTGACAATCTATAAATGGAGTGAATATAAAAGGAAATATAAGTCATTCTTTAATGCAAGCCAATTTTTTAGTTGGCAAAAAAATCTTATCAAACGCACAGGTTGAGTTGTTCTTTGAAAATGGTCAGCTAAAAATGAAGCATATGTATGACCGAAACAAAAAGGCTTTTAGAGAATTTCTCTAAAAGCCTTTTTCTTCGTAGCGAGAAAAAATGGATTGTTTAATCAATTCACGCAAGATTTGAAGGCTTTTGCCAACCTGCCGAGGTGACAGATTGTCATTTTCTGCGCCATACCTCTTTCCATTTTTCAAATTCTGCGGGTCGGATATAATATCGAGCAAAGTTGCCGTCATGCAGAGAAAGAAGTTCTGTATCGACAGTTTCGACAAACTTCCGCTGATCTGCGATAGGAAGTCTCAACGACTTAGCATTAATTATGATTGCAGCTTCGTCCGGTGTCATGGCATTCGATACGATCTCCGTTACAAGGGCGCGAATTTCGTCCCGGTATTTTAGCCGAAATGGATCGGGTTCTCCCAATGACTGACGTAATGCGGCATAACGCAACGCTGAACGCTCATAGGCCCATATGAATACATCTTTGAATAATTCAATGCGATTGAGTTCGTACACGCCCAACATGCCTTTGACGTACATATCCTCTGGCACATCGACGAAAGCCAGTGGGGCAAGGTTAAGTCGATTCAAGGGGATATTTGCAGCAAGACGTGATACACGTTTATTCACATCATCAAAGGACTGTAGGTATGGCAATTGCACCATGATAAAGAAGGCTTGCTCAAAAGGGTCGGCTATTTCCCTGGCCTTTTCCAACATGATTTCGAACATTTCTTCGATCTGCTGCGGTATCCCCAACGGCGTATAAACAGAATTACCAATACCGACCCCAAAGCTGCGCAGTCTACCCGATGCACCGGGGTCTGCCAGAAGGTTATTAGACAGCAATGCGTGCAAGTTGGTGATGGTATAGCGGTTGAAACCGATTTCTTCTGCGGATTGCACGATGAATTCAATGGCGTCCTTATGGTTCAGGATCATCTGCGCTTCCATCGCCGATTTATTATCGGCGGCCTTGCCCTGAGAAATAAGCTGCTGTGTATCAAGTAAGCTGTAGGTATTTCCTTCAAGACGGCTAGAGTTCCACGAAAGGTCGATCAGTAGTCTTTGAAGAATTTCCTTCGCGTAGGTGCCCGCGGGCTGATTCAGCTTCGCGGTCTTTCCCAATTCGGCCAATTTGCGTTTATCCTCCGGCGACAGGTAACTATCAACGTTTGGGCGATACCCGCGCAGAAAGTCTGTATTATACCCCACTGGATGACGAACGGCAGTAGACCGGGAAACGGCTGCCAGTATTTCTCTTCCTTCATCAGACAGGGGGATTATATCTGCCTCGGCTCCATTGGCCGCTTTATTATCTTTTTCTTCCGTGGAGTGGGCGGGTAGTTCCGCCAAGCGGTAGAGCATGGCCCGTGTTCTGCCGGACGTTGTAACGATCCCTTGTTCTACGAGCTTGTCCAATCGCCTTAATAACGTGCGCCGTTCCAGGTCTAAACCTGTTTCTTTTTTAATACCTTCAATGGAAACCCCATCCTTGAATTTTTCAAGGGCTTTACGGATGACTTCCATTTCCCGATCTATGGTTTCTTGACTAGCTCTCATTACGACACAAAATTTATAACAGGCATTTTAGCGAATATACCATTTTTATGTCGCAATGTCAATGTATTGCGTCACAAAAGTGTGGCTTAGTGTCCAAAAGTGCGATTTAATGTCTTAAACGTGAATTTAGTGTCCTAAAGTACAGTTTAGTGTCCTAAAGTACAGTTTAGTGACCCAAAACGCGATTTATGTCGTAATAATAAGTATTGAGACATAAACCATAAAATTTCCCATTGTTTGGAATCCCCCGCCGGGAGGGAAAAGGAAGGATGGCGCAGCGGCGCCTCTCTTGGTTTAGATAAGGTGGTTCGTCACGAGATGTCCATGAATCCCCGTCTCGAAGAGCTTTTGCGTGATGGCAATATCCGCCCTGCTTGCGCATAGTCACTCGAGGGTAATTATGATCCAAAAAAGGAGAAAAATTATATCTAGGTTACTTACCTCTCCACAAATCGTAAAGGTCTTGTATGTAGGCCCCCAATTCCGAAGATGCCATTTCTACATCAAGAAATTGGTTCATTAATTTATTCTGAATGTCAATGATATTTTTTACAATGACATGCTCTTCCTTTCCTGTTAACTTTCTTACTCTTTCTTTGATTTTGTCTAAATTAACTTGATAGGGATATTTTCCTTTATATTTTTTTCCATGCATTCTCAGCAGTCGTCGGCCCTCTTTTTGCCGTCCGTTTAGGTTTGGGAGGTCGTCTAAATAATCAGAGTTTTCACGGATATACAAGCAGAGTAGGAGAATGCTATTTAAATTTTGGGGTTTTCTATTCTCGCTTTCGTATTCTCCAAACAAATCATTTAAATACCAAAACCTTTTGAGTGCACCGTAAAAGTTTACCACGGCACTCTCTTTTTTTATAAATGCTAGTCTTCTCAATTGCTTCTATTTGGGAAATAATTAGCTTTTGGGCTGTTAAATTCAGTTGTTTTGCTATTTGCCATTTTGCTAGAATCGTTTTTAAAGAGGCCTCAAAGTAGTCTGGTGTAGTAAGAGTTGATTTTTTGTGATCTTCTGTGGGATTAGCTGTGAAATCAATATAATAGTAACCAGGACGGCTAGTGTGCCCTGGCATGGACACTTTACCCCATTTATTGATAGATTTGGTTAGCAAAGCAAAATATATAAGGAGAGCCAATTCAATTTTTTGATGATCGTTTTCACCTCTATGATAGACAGCGTTTCTTACTTCATGAGTAAACTTAATTGTTTCTAGTTCTTGTTCTGTGATAATTTTATGATCCTTTATAAATTTTAACATTCGGTCATATTTGCCCACTTGGGCCTGTGATCGAATTTCGAGTTTTCGTATCCACACTGCGACTGCCACCATACCATGTTGTACTGTCCCACATAAGTATATTTTCTGCTTTTCTATAAAGCATTACTTCTATTAAATTGTCAAATAGTATGACAGCAAGTGCCTTGTCTTGTGGAATATCTGAATTTGCGAAGGCGATGGCTCTCTCCAATTATAAGAGTGTCTGGTTGATACGATACATCTGTAAATCTTGTCGTTAGTTAAATTACGTCAAATTAGCTATACCGTCGGCTTTTTTATTGTAGACAAATACCAATTATTTTAGCATCACTAAAGTGTTTTGTTTTTTGCATCAACAATATCCGGTCTCCTTGGGCTTATTGCCTTGTCAAAAAATAAGCTGTACCTGAGGGGTTACCAAATATTGCAATCTTCTTATGGGGGGCTCCTATATCCAAATAATCTATGTAGTTAGACAGCATCATATTTCCAAAATAGCTTTCGGGTTTCAACGTGCCGCCGACAATATCTAACCTTGAAAAATTGCTTACAACGACTTTGGAAAAATTACAGAACCTGCGCCAGATATGGGTTTCGGGGGATTTAGACAGCAAGCGGCGATTGCATCGGACGATTTTCCCGGATGGTATTTATTATGATGTAAAAAAACACGGTTATCTAACCGAAAAAATAAATGGGTCGTCCGCGTAAGCGCTGAACTGGCGCATCTTTCGCCGGAAAAAGAAAAAGGGAATTTCCAAGATTTCCTTGAAAATTCCCTTTCTGTAGCGAGAGATAGAAAAATGTTTAACGATCTCATCAAAGATTTAATAGTTCTTGTTACATAGCTTTGGCATAACAGTTCAGTCCAAAAATCTATGCTAAGTTGATAGCAGATGAGATATCAATTTGAATAATACTTTTTTATCTATCTGATCTGAGAACATTGATAATGTGTTGTTACAAATTTCGCTTACTTGCAGATACTTTTTGGGATGCATCTATTACAATTATATCGGATGCAGGTTCATTATTTTTTATTCTTTCCTCTTTTATCTTTAATATTTTTTGTAGTTTATCTCCCAAATTACCATAGTCCATTACTATAAATATACCATAGTTTGTTCTTGCTGCTTCTTTATATATTTCTAGTTGAGTTTCATATCCGTGTACAACTGTGCCTGTTGATTTTTTCATTTCAACTAGTACCCGAGTGGTGTATCCTTTTGAGTATTTGAAATCAATTGGTCCGCCTCCCATATTAGCTTCTGGGGATATATCAATATTATTGGCTTTGCAAAATCCGTCTGCGATTGCAAAGTATATAAGTTGCGCTGCTCGCTCTTTTTTAGGTTTATTATTAATCCACAATTCCTCCCATAAATTCCCGTTTTCTACATGATGCTTGAACATTTCTATAGAATCATATACAACCTGTTTTACGGAATCTATATCCGTCTGGAGATCATATTTCTTGTTTGATTTAAGCACATTGGAGTTATCCGATAACATTTTCTTTAAACTATAATATCCCAACGCATCTATATTCGGGTCATAAAAAGTGGTATGATCCTTTACTGAGTTGATGAATTCTTGGAGTAAATCCGCTGAAGTTAACACCGCAGATTTGATAGCTTCCTTTATTTCCACAACTTTGGGCTTGGCTATTCCTGCAAGCAGGTAATTTACTCTATTCCGTATCTCTGCATTAGCTTCTGCTGCCTCTTGAATCCCAGCCCAGTCATTTGCTACAGGCAAGTCACGGACAATGTCAGTGGGAACTAAAATGATTGCTCTTTCCTTGCCATCTTTTGATGTATGATGAGGTAGCGGAATGCCTGTTGGTGAATATGTTTTGACCGGAATATTATGAAGGTTACAAAATTCATTTGTAATTTTAGCTAATTGGGGTTCAATAATCCAAGATGTTAGGTCGCTAATAGTGTCTGGACCGACATTTTCTTCAAAAAAGCCCATTAGAGAAATCATTTCAGGGTCTTTAGCCCCCAATTCTATTATTTCTTTTGTAGTACGAAGGATGATTGTTGATAATTCTTTAGGTCTGGAAGTACCTGGTCTATCACTCCTGCCATAGCCAAGTCCATTAGCCGGAGCCTCTCGCAGACTAACTAAATTTTGTGCCGCTTTCCATGCTGTGTCACCTTCTTTTTTTGATATAATTAATAAGCGAATTACGTTTTCAAAATGGGTTCTAAATTGGTTATATGCGTCTACACTAATTAAAAGATTACTTGATTTATCAAGCAATATGGGATCGATAAATAGTTGTGTGTCAACTGTTAGAAATGGGTCTATTAATCCAGCTTTGGCTAGAGTATCGGGAGAAACATTAAAATATTTTGAGAACAAAATGGGATTTGAGAAAGACGACATGGAGGGAAGATTAATTGTTCTTAGGATTATTGTCCAAATTTCTTATAAGTTTATTCCATTTTTCAATCGATCAGTAATAAGAAAATTGAATGACGCGAAGAAAGTAACATTTGAAGAGCTATATTTCATAGCTACGTTTATAAATATGTAACTTCTATTCTCACAATATACGTTAAAGCGTTAAAAATAAAAAAGACTTCCAAGCATCTGCCTGAAAGCCTTTCCATAAGTGTAACCGGATTGGGCGGTATATTTAATAAAATATTTAATTATATTTTAGGCCCTGCCCTACCCAAAATTCAGACCGAATATTTCGATATGTACAAATTCAGAAATTAATTAGCAATATTTTATTCATGCTTAAAACATTAATTATCAATTAAAAACTTAATATGGTGCTTTGCTCAAAAACTTGATTATCAGCACCTTAAGTCGACATGCGTACAGTTGCGTATTCAATTCCATTTGTTAACAAATAAAGAGCTAAATTTGACATAATGAACATTTTCACTTATAAGTGAAAATTTATTCCTAAATTGCAAATATTATAATCCGTGAGGTCAAAGCTGAAATTGCTAGAAACATATTCCGGAGAAATGGCATCACTCTACACAGTAATGTTTGAAGTGCCTGGTGGCGCAACAACCAAACTAGACCAGTTCATTGGAAAATATCGAGACGCATACCCCGAACAACTTATGGATATTGTGCGTCGGTTAAAGTCGCTAGGTACCAAAACCGGATGTATAGAGAATTTTTTTAAGCTTGATGAAGGGCTTGATCCAGATGATTTGGTTTGTGCTTTGTATGATGTGCCAGAAACCAACTTACGATTATATTGCATCCGTCTCTCTGATCAAATTGCTATACTTGGAGATGGCGGTCCGAAGCCTAAAACAATTAGAGCTTGGCAAGAAGATAAAGATCTAGAAAGAGAGGTTCATGAAATGATGAGGGTATCCAAGATAATTCGTACTAAGATAGACAACGGAGACTTAAGGATATCTGATAACGGATTAAGATTAGAAGGCGATCTATGGATTACTAGACCACTTACTTACTAAACACAGATATAAAAAGACTATGATAAACAAGTCGGTACATAATGATGATAATTGGGGAGATGACTATTCAAGTTCGCTTGTTAAGGAGCTAGCTGATGCTATTACTCCACAAGAACAAGAACAGACAGATTACAAAATGAAACTAGCGGCCAAGATATATATGGCAATGAAAGCACATGGCATGACTCAAACTCAGTTTGCCAACTCAATAGACAAACCGATTTCACTTATCTCGCGTTGGATGAGTGGTACTCATAACTTTACCGTCGAGACACTTGTAGATATTCAGCGCATCTTAGGCATTTCATTATTGAACTTGGAAACAGCAAATTCATATTCTCAAATAAATTTTAAATTAAATATATCTTCTACTATTACTGATTGGACACCATATGAGTTGAATCAATATGTTTCTGATATGGGTGGATTAGCTGTTTCGGAAAAGACTATCGAATACGTAATAGAAGACTAAATTCTATTGTATGGAAGACATTACACATTCATATAGAATTGTTGCCGCTAATGTTATAAATTCTAGCCTAGTTGAAAAGGGCAGTCAATTTGAACATGGCCATGTATTGGGTTATGGCATCGAACAAGATCAAAAACTAGACAATGAGCGAAAGCTTATTGTCTATACAACATCAGTTATAATAGTAAAAAAAGAAACAGACGAACGGCTATTCGACTTCAAGACTATTTGTTTTTTTGAATTAAAAGATTTTGACCAACATGTTACGTCTTTACAGGAAAGAGCCTATAACATTACTCCTATTGTAAGAGATTCAATGAGTAAAATTGCGGTTGGAATCACTCGTGGCTTGATGTGCGCTCAATTGAAAGATACATATATCTCCAACGCTATGCTTCCTTTATTGCCTTTTGAGTTTTAAATGAAAGTATATAACTAGTCTTAAATTAATTATTGTATTCCGAAATATATGAGTCGAGCTTACTATATAGATGAAATAAGATTATTAGTAACACAAAAATCGCTTAAGCGAATATTAAAATCAAAGGACAATATTTTACTCTCAAAAAAAGATCAGATTGAGGTCGAAAATATTTTGAGAAATGAGAGTATTGATTTTGTGTTTATGGATACAGGTTTTGATAATTGTATGATTATTATCACGCATTCTCCACATTAGGAGCCATATTGTACTAATAATTTATAATAGTTAAAAAGGCCTTCAAGCATTTGCTTGAAGGCCTTTTTAACTCGTAGCGAGAAAAAATGGATTCTCTAAGCAATTTGGGCCGGATTTGGTAGTTTTTGCCAACTTGCCAAGGTGACAGATTGTTAGACGTATTATTGGAATCAATTATAGTTGCAATTCTTAAAATTTCCGACCTCCTAACCATTTTTCTTAAATGAAAATACTGTTTGTTCTTTTACTTGCCGAAACGGGCTGTTTTGAGATAAATAATCCTCAATTTCACTGTCCTTTGCCCAAGGTCCATCCAATAAGTACCATTCTATTGTGTAATGCTCAGTACCATCCTTAGCAAATGTCATTCCTATGCACTTTCTTAATCGTTGATCATATTTATGTAGTTCAGTTAGGGACGTCAAAATCTTTTCTCTATCAACGATCTCGTTTGTTAATATTGGAATAAATATAAATCCGCAATTCATACGTGGAAATGCTATACGGTATGGTTTATCATATTTATCTTCTCTAGCTTTTTGAATAGCTAATTCATACCTCATTCGAAATTCTCTTAATTCGCTGCGATTCATTTGTGCCAATGGAGTAATTATCTGATAATAATCATGAGCATTATCCGCTCTTGTAATACGGTCACCATATTTAGAAATTACGCCTGATATATCCCATTTTTCAATCTCATGATCTATTTCTGAAAGAATTTTTACATGAGAACTATCGGGTCGCAAATTAATATCATCCATAATGAAATGACCAACAAGTGCTTGCTCTGGAAGAGTATCTAACTCTTTATGCCATTTATCAATTAGTTGTTCTCGATATGCGAGGTAATGAATAAACTCAGCAGGCGTCATTAGTGTCTTAACTAGGCCAGCGTAATCGTCCGTAGATAAAAGATGTATAATCCCAGCAATACTACTTTTAACGAATTTTCTACTTAAAATATCGGGAGGTAAGCTAGAGCTAGGTTTGAATAAAATTAACTTCTGAATACGAGTTACCTTTTGCATACTTAATTCAAAGGTGTGACCTCTATGATTTTCAAGAGGGATACTTTTTTCTTCACCTAAATATTTCAGAGTATCTTTAGTCTGTCTTTTGCCCTTTTTTTCTACTTTTTCCTCAAACCATTTTTTTTCTTCTTCCGGCGTGGTGTTTGTGACATTTCTCTCCTTTAATTGATAAATAATCAGTTCATCACCAAGCCAAAGTAGCCCATCAGCAAGCTCTACCTCATTTTTTGATTTTTGCTTAAATCTGGTATTGGAGTATGTAAATTCTTTGAAGAAATAGTTTTTATTTAGAGACGCTATTTCTTCCTCAAAGGTCATTTTCTGTTCCATAGGCCCATCCTTAATGTAATAATAAATCTACATAATTATATTCACTCTCTCGGAAATTGCACCATTGTTTGGAACCCCGCCGGGAGGGAGAAGGAGGGATGGCGCGGCGGCAGCGCCTCCCTCGGTTTAGTTTTTAAACTTATCATGACTACAGGAACGGCATAAGCCCCTCATCAGCGAAAGAGTAATAACGCTGCGGGGTGACGATAAGGTGATCCGTCACGCGAATATCCATGAATTTCCCTGCCTCGCAGAGCTTTTGCGTAAGGGCAATATCTGCCGGGCTTGCGCATAGCCGCTCAGAGGGATGGTTATGAGCCAGGATGATATTCGTCGCCCGTGCCTTCAGGGCGATGGCGAAGATCACTTTAGGGTCAACAATACAGGAACTCACGCCGCCCGTTGCGATTTCAGCAATCCCCAAACAGGCATTGCCCTGGTCCAGCAGCAGGATTTTGAATTGCTCGACCAGTTCGATTTTGTTCCTATCCCATGTATCCATCAGAACATCATAGGCATTTGCCGCCTGCCGGATGATTATTCTATCCTCCGGCCTTATCTTGTTACGATAGATAAGTTCCACTTCGGTGACACTGAAAAGAGACAGATGGCCGGACGTTTTCATTTGCCCTCCGGTGTCGCTATCAACCCCAGCTTGGCCCGGTGCCAGGTATTCACATCCTCATGCGATGCATACAGGAAATTCATGGGCAAATGTTCCAGCCTCCCTTCGGCTTTGAAAAGGTCGCGTAAAGCAAGGGTTGCCAGCCTGCCCGCTTCGGTGTTGTCCATCCATGTAAAAGCGCGTTTATAGCCGTATCCTCTAATATAAGGTGCGGCTAAAGGAAGAATGGACAGGGAATTGACAATCAACGCGTCTCCTTCGAGGGGATGCCCTTTTTTGTTCTGCATGACCGCCGAAAGAAAACTCATTGTGTCTTTAAAAAGATGAATGGTCTCCCGCTTCATATCGACGCCGCGAACAAAGGAGATATTCCGCTTCCCAATACTGCCGGAATAATAGGGGTTGAGTATTTCCCAACCATTGTCCTCATTACGCATACCGACCGCCAGAAATGAGCGTCTTTTAGCGCTATTAAAGACACGTACCTGTCGGGCATGTTGCCTTGCCACTTTGTAGTGGATACCGTTCCTATGCAGATAATTAATGATACCTCGATGGTTGATGACGGTCACATCTTCCACCGTCAGGCTAGAGCCTTCGGTGATAGTTTCTTCAAACGGAACTGGTTGAATGTGGGCAAGCGGAATGCTTTTCGCTTGTTCATTGTCCATAGCGATCTCCAGAAAATTGTAAAAGAGTGTTGATTTCTGGGAAAGACCGGGGGGCTGCCCTCTCCCGCCTTATCGGCTTAGGGCTTTAAATCCGCTTCTGCGAATGCGTCCAATACACTGCGGTAATAATACGTTTTGCCATCCTTTTTCTTAAACGGCTTCAGGTCGTATTGTTTAGTGCTGTCGATTGTCGCCAATGTCCTTGGCGTGGTTCTTAGATACTTTGCGGCCTTTTCCCGGCAAAGTTCGTCTTCATGTTTTTCGAACACGAATACCTCCATTCACAGATGTGGATTACATATGAGCACAGCAACACTCAAACAGGAGGCACTGTAATAAAATAACTTATTTATCCCTGTCAAAAAAAACTGTGATTATTGAATGCAAATATAGACCATCAATAAATGAGGTTTTTTGTGACAGGGGGGAAGAAGATATGCTATAAGCCCCGTCCTTTTATCCGCGAAAAGGAGAGTAACGCTGAAAAATTCCAATTTCACAAGCGACATTAAAATTGTTCAACTGGAACGAGCCTGTAAGGTAATTGCCAGAACAGTAAAAGACTTTGGCGATATCTACCTTCCAATATTCGAGAGGCTCCATGGAGAACTTCTCCAAGAAAAAGAAAAACAGAAAATAAAGTCTCTTGCGCTTTCCTTGGCGTTTCAGTACAATGAAGACGAATAACAAACCGTCATACGCTTTTGCATACAAAACTGTATACCAAAAACTGGTGACGAAAAAATTATTCAATAAACGCAACGACGAAATCGTTGATAGTTTTCGAACATAGGCTCATCCTGTCCGCCACTATTTAAGGTTGTAAACAACAAATAGTGTTTAAAAAATAGGGAAAATTCCCCCTTGGCGCTCAGGTTCCAGTAGGTTCATTTCAAAAACTATCACACATTTTGTCACACAAAATGAGGTACAGAGAATGAACTTTCTGCTCAATAAGAGTGGCCGTTACTATTACAATCGCAGAGTCCCTAAAATCTTTAAAGAATATGATCCCCGGCGCTTCGTCCGCCTGGCTCTTCGGACAGATAGCCGAAAAGCGGCCATCAAATTAGCTATCGCTCAAAATGACCGCTTGGAAGCCTATTGGAAAGCGTTAGTGGCTACAGGGGAAAAGCACTCGGATAATCACTATAGAAGCCTTGTTGATCGGGCAAGGCTTCTGGGGTTTTCGTACCACGAGCCGGAAGCTGTCGCCGCACTTCCTCTTGAAGAAATTCTGAAACGGGTTGGGCATATAGAGAAAAACTACACTCATAAGCATACAGAGGCTGTACTTGGTAGCGTTTCTGCTCCTGCGGTGAAGCTGGATGACGCTTTAACCCGTTTTTGGGGCTATTCGAGAGACAAAGTCTTGAACAAGTCGCCTAATCAAATTCGTAAGTGGCGTAATCCTCGTAAGAAGGCCATTAGAAACTTTATTCATTGTGTTGGCAATAAACCGCTTCATGAGCTTACGCGTGAAGATACCTTGGCGTTCCGCGATTGGTGGATTGATCGGATGGATAAGGAGGAGCTAGTGTCAGGCAGCGCCAATAAGGATTTGATCTATATTAAGATGATCGTCACGACGGTAGCCGAAAACCTAAAGATTGACATTGATACGGAGCATCTTTTCAAAAAACTTGTTCTTTCGAAAGACGATGGTCAAAAGCGGTTACCTTTTACAACCGACTTCATCAGCTCGACCTTACTTAATCCGGACAACCTAAAAGGATTGAATGTACAGGCCCGGTATGTGTTATACGCCTTTGCGGAAACAGGAGCAGGTCTTGCAGAACTAACCGGATTGCTGCCGGAAGACATTATTTTGGACGCTCCCATACCATACATAGCCATTGTTCCGCGGCAAAAACGTGCCCTAAAAACTAAATTCAGGGCTAGAACAATTCCCTTGGTCGGTTATGCATTGGAAGCATTTAAAGCCTGTCCGGATGGGTTTACCCATTACAGAGACAGGCCGGACGCGCTATCGGGGATACTAGCCAAATATCTTCGGGAAAATAACTTGCTGCCAAGTAGACAACATGCGGTTTATTCTCTCCGGCACAGCTTTCAAGACCGTATTTTGAGTGTGAATTGCCCTGACCGCATCCAAGCGGATTTGATGGGGCATAAGTTCGGACGGCCCGCTTATGGCGAAGGGGCAACCCTCGCCCATAAACTGGAATGGCTGAAAAAAATCCAACTGAAGCCGGAATCATGACCGCTCACACTTACCCCCGGCAACGCTCTACCGCCGCCTGGTCAGTGATGACGATTTTTCCGTCTATCATTGACTGATAAAGATCAATGCCGAATTCCATACGGTACTTGGCGCAAATATTTTCTTTTAGGATGCGCCGTTTTCCTGCTTTCCATCCCTGATAGATGATTTTCCCGATACCGAGCTTGATATAGATAACGGCAGGATCGATCCCTAAAAAAGTCTCTATGTGCTGTAGGGCTTCGTGAAACGGCCAGACAAAAACGGGCATTTCTGTTTTTGGTGGTTTAAGACGTGTTCGGCTTTCCTGGACACAAGCAACATATATGTCGGCATCTGCAATGACAATATCGCCTTTACCCTGTGACAAATAAAGATCAATGCCAAGTTCTCTTTTGCATCGCTCGTATGTGTAGAGGCGTGGTTGCCGGATCGTTCCGTCAAGATATGCAGCATAAGTCGAAGAAGAAACGCCTAGCTTCTTGGTAAGAAATGGTCTGTTGGCGTTTAGCGCCGCCTGTATCCGGGGAATAATGATGTTCAGCGACGTTATCGTGCTCACCGCATCCTTTTGCGGTATCTCTTTGAAGATTTCCTGTTGCTCGGTCTGCACGCATGACTCGAATAGTTCTTTATCAACGATCACGATTTCCCCCATGCCTAGGGATAGGTAAAAATCAATCCCATATGCCTTTTTGAATCGTTCGTAGATGGTGGGATCGTTGGGTCTGTGCACAATTCCTCGCCGCCATGTGCTGTAGATTGACGATCGCATTCCCAGTTTTTTATAGATCGTCGGCCCCTCTACCCCCAATTTGCTTTCGAGGTCCAGCAGCATTCGACGCAATGGGGCCAAGGCGTTTCTCTTTCTCTGCGGACGATGCGGGTTATCAGGCGTTATAGGGGCTGTCTGCATCGTTCAAGGTGGATTGCGTATTTAATTTATCTTGTAGATGGGACGGATAGGAGGGCATTTCCTGATCTACTTTCAACGTTTGTTCGTCGATAAGCGCCAACAATGCCCGGGCTTGTGTCTGCGCCACTTTCAGCGCCATTTTTTCTTCCGCAGGGCTGCACAAATGGGGGAGCCGAATTCGCCTGTAAAATGTCGGTGTACTCCAATTGCATTCCACCTCGACAACTGTCCGAAAGCTTAAAGTCATATCATTAATATGTTCATATACAGTAGATAAAGTATTTGTGTTTTTCATAATTAATTATTTCAAGGGTTAGAAAAATTTATTCTTTCGTCAGTTCCAGTAAAGCTTCGGCGATTTTTTCGGTGCTGCCGTCATTGATTGGCTGGCGGTGGCAGATGGTAAGGATCGACCCGGTATAAGAAACAATATCCCATTCGACGGTCCATCGGCTGTTCCCGTTGTCGATGGTGCGGATTTTTCGACCGTCATCAATGAGCAACCATTTACCGGCATGCGGAAGATGATCCTGCGCGACGATACCCATCTGCGTGAAAGTACTGTCTTTCACGTCCAGCGTAGAACGATCCCACAGATCGCCGTGCAGACCGTTTTTTTCAATGCCTGCGCGGCGCAGGAGCTTTTCGTTACCATCATAGTAATTAAATACGCCTTTGGTGATGGACCAGGTGCCGACAATTTTCGTCTTGTCGATGGGCGGGGGTGTTATGGGGGGCGTTTTGTCCTCTTTGGAACAACTGCCGAAACAAAAGAAACTGGCGGCGCATAGGAACGCCAAGCGGTGAAACATCCTTTTCATCGTGAATTATAATTGAGGTGAGAAATGAAGCTCCTTGATAAGATGCAGGAGTTTGCACACGGTGTTGCGGTGCCATTTATAGCCGCGCCCATGAAAGGGGCGAATGCGGCGACGGTTGAGTTCCGAAACGATGGCACGAATTGTCGTGAAGCCCTGCGCTGCTAAATCCTGTATGATAGGGGCCATCTTCCGGGCGAAAGCCCTGGCGAGAAGTTTGTTTTTAAGCGCCAGCAATTGGCAGGCCGTGCCCAGCTTCACACCGCGCCGCTTGGCGGCCTGCAGGGCGGCGCTGGTGCGCTTGCTGATAACCTCGCCTTCCCGCTCGGCGCGGATAAATTCGTCCAGCAAGTCCAGTTTTGTTGCCCACGGCTTGTCGGCTGCGATGAGTTTCATCTTGCTATCCAGCAACCGCGCACCGAATAAGGCTTTACGGGTCAGGCGGTCGCATTTCGCGATAATGAGAACGGCCTTTGTTTTTATGCAGTACCGAATGGCTTTTTTCAGGATGGGCCTATCGTTTCGCTTACCGCTTTCGCTTTCGTAATATTCCCGGTCTACGGCCATAGGGCTATCCTGCAATAGGATTGCAACGTCCTGGTGTTGTGCGTCAAGTCCAAGGCCGCTGGACTGCTGCCTGTCCGTCGAGCATCTGAAATAGGCCACGGCATGCTCCATGAGTGCGGCTCCTTTCTGTCCATAGGTGAACCAAGGTTTATCTTTGGACAAGAAACATAAATATTCAATGAGGCGTTCATCTAAAACCCATTGATATGAAGCATTTTTCAAAAACAGAAAACGGGAAAACAAGCGGTCTTTTGTCCATACATGAACCTTCCTTCACATATGGACAAATTTTTTTTAGAAAATTATTTGCAAGGTGAGAATGGCTGGGCCGGATGGAATAATCTATCTCTCTAATTCGATGTCGTGATCGGTAGGGTACAGGTCATTGGCGGGATAATTAAGGCGAGTTTCCCATTCACGTTCTAATGTTTCATATTCCATGGCGGCAAAGAGTTGTGCCGTGATGTCTTTAGCTCTTTCACCGATTTGTGGTGGTTTAGGGTTTTCCAATGCCTGCTGTTGCTCTATATGATCGGTCTTTACACGATCCTGGTTGATTGATTGCGCTTCTGAAAGAAGTTCCTGGTCGAGAAATGCGGCATGTTCATGCGGCTTTAGTGAGCGCTGGCTTTCTCTGAACGTTGAATTGTAATCGAGATAGCCTTGTAGCTGCGCGTAATACTGTCTTTCGTATGCTTTTTTTACAGTAAGGTTGTCTCGCCATCTTTTTTCTATATCGTCGAATTGCTCGTTATTCATGTGGATCATCTGATCCAGCAATTCCTGAGGGATTTCGTTGGGCATAAACTAATTTGTTTTTCAAAATCGGATGATGGAACACTCACAAAATTAGTGTTACTAAACGTTTCTTTTATATTTGGTCAAATTAATTTTGAGGATAAACTTTCAAATATATAATATTAAGGATAACGATCTGGCTTGCTTGATGGCCATATCCATTCATATTCATCATTCGCAAAAGAAGCATCGCGGATACTGTCAATAAACCACGTCCCGTTTTTATCAACGCAGATGCATTGTTCACATCTGTTTCCTCGTACATTCTTCTTGATGAGGCTAAAGGGCATACCAAAGCCATCTAAACCAACGGTTTCTTCTAACTTTAATTCCTGAAAAATTTTACTATCTAACTCTTTGCCGAAAATCGCATGCAGCTTTATTTCAGCTATTTTTCTATTCTCTATCCCTAATTTATTTAACCCGCTTTTGAACTGATCTATTTTATCTTTAAATTCATTCAGGTCGTCAATCGTTAGATCATTTAATGGCTGTAAGGTATCCGGTAAGGTTAGCACAACTTCATTGGTAGTATTTGAAATTTTGAATTCGACCACTTTATCGCTAAACTCAACTGTTTCCCACACCATAAGACCGGACAAATTCAGATCAAGGCACCATGTTTTGAACAACCAATAATCGCCACGCCAATAATAGCTTTGCTTTCCTGATTCAGATAAGCAATCCCACGCGCGATTGAATTCCAGTCTTTCTATATTATTGTAAAATTCCACAATACATTTTAATGCGGGGGAGAAAGTGGGGAGCAGCCATTGCCTTTTGATATTTCCCTGTCCTTCTTCGTAAGGAAAATCAGGGTGCTTGGTGCGGTAAATAATAGGATACTTTTGTTCTTCGGCTTTAGGTAGGAAGTCAGGCACTTCTATCGTTGATGGTAATTCCCATCCTTGTTGTTGATAAATATTGTTTCGCCAATCGATAAAGGCGGCATTGATGCCTTTGTGGCGTGCTTTTTCTTCTTCCGGTAGTGCATTAAAAATATCGGTAAATTTTTTGCAGAAGAATTGAAAATGAAAATCGTCAACTGGCCCGCTGCCTACATAGAAATTTTCTACGGTTCGAGTACCTAATCTGTCGAATAAGTCTTGACCTATGAAACAATAATGAACATATGCATTGGAAGTTCGTTTATTTTCTACTTCTGTTAAAAAATACACATACTTCGATTTATTCTCATCCCTCTTTTCAAGTACGGCTAAAAATTCTGTGAAGGCTTGGAATAAAAGTAATTCAAGACTCTTTTTATTGAACTGAATGGACATCAATCAATGGGTTTAATTACTTGAAAATACTAAATTTAATGACATGAAAATCATGTTATTACGAAACATCATAGGCGAATTGTGATGTTTTACCAGTGTATTGAACAAATCTGTGATGGATTTACAATATAATGTGATTTTCTATTTTAATCGCCATCCCTACCTTAGCATTGGATACAGGATAGAAAAAAGAAATGATTAAGGTCTTAAAGCGGGTGGAAGAAGACGCTCGATTTCGTCAATCTCAATGTCCTGATTTTGCCGTAAGTTGTCAATGCTATATCGGAATTCCATATGTTCATTGATCAAGGCCGAAAGAGCTTTTTTAGTAACATCGTCTGCATTTTGAATAGCGTCTGCGATTTCTATAAAGCCCGGCATAATTACATCAAGGGCATGCATGTAACCTGAAAACATGATTGGATCAGAGCAAAGCTCCCCGAAACGAACGGGTAGGTTTTTCATTGTAAAATATGGCTTATCAAGATCATCGGACATTGATTTTCTCCTGTATGGAATTGACATATATACATATTATCACTGATTGTCAAGCATTAAGTGCGCCAGTGATTTAAATAAATCTCATTACATACATACCGATTTAATGCCTTAAAACAAGGTGCTGGCGGCGCTTTGCTGTTACTGAACAGCATTACTAACAATAAAACAAACCAACATGAACAACACAAAACAAAGCCGGATTGTAAAGCTGGCGCAGGCTGCGGCCAAAAGAAAGAAGGAACAGCGACTTGTCAACCGTGATGGGCCGCCGGATGTTCTACGTTCCTCTGCCGGAATGATCCGGAACGCCACGGATTACCTCACCGCCTCGGACAAGCATGAGGACTAGCAACATTTTCCACCACTAAAGCCATCCATCATGGAACTGACCAGAAACGAATTAATCAAAATCATCCGAAAGCTGCTTTTACCTGGGCATGAAAGCAAAACTCCTTCCGGCCTGCCGAAATCCTGTTGCTGCTGTTCGTGCAGGCAAAAATCCTGCTGTAAAATGAAGTAAGCGGCCCTTCTCTCTTTCCAGTTTTCACATTTTTTATTCTCAATCACACTTAAACGCTTGCCTCCGGGCGGGTGCTGGCTGTGCTTTGCCTATACTGAACCGATCATTCATCTTTTAATATTTGAAAATGAACACAAATAAATCGTCAAAACCAATAAAAGCTCGTATCGACGTTAATGCCTCGCTTGCCGAGGTCGAGGAATGTTTACTGGGGTTTTTCAGGGCAATAGATGACGGCGATGCGAAAAGGATGTGGGAACATATGTCCGAAGCCTTTCGCAGCCGCGCACTCCAGGACAATCATATCGCGCGTTATCGCAAGATTTTTCAGACGGAAAATATTCCGATCAGTATCGGTCTTTCAAGTATTAACATTCAATCCCGTACTCAAATTGATTGTATTGCGGATTGTGAAATCAATGTCGGAAGGCTTACGTCCCTTAAAGGGGTTTCTTTCACCAATAGAGCGTTGGAAAACATCGGCGAGATCGGCCATCTGATTCAAATACGGATCGATCAAATGAGAGAAATCGACCCGGTAAAAGCCGAAGAAATGATTCAGCGCGTTTCGATTGATTTTGATATTATCGAGGGAAAATATTACTGGACTGCGTTTCGCATTAATACGAGCGATGTTTCCGGCCTTATCCTTGACTCTTTTAAAGATCTTGTGATGCGCAGCTTTAAATTCTTTTTCGTTTTAACGGATGGCGTTTGGTTGGTTGATAATGTCATCTTACTCAGCGAAAAATCTATTCCCAAAGAGGAAGAATAGGCCCTTTCGGTCGCCCCGTAAGGCGACTTCTGCAAATGACTTCTCATTCGGTTTTCAAGTTTTCTTAATTAAGTGTAAGCGCTTTCCTGTGGCAGGTAAGGAGTAGATGTTCGTTCGTATCAGCGATATCAGAATCAATCTTTGTCTTGCGACTAAAAGTTACAAAGCCACCCCTTAAGATAAGAAATTTTCTTTATTGCTTCCAAATTTTTTTTCCACATTAACGCGCTTAAAGCAATGCTTTCGATAACTCCTTTTTTCACAATTCAAAACCTAAACATCATGTGTAATCAAGACAATGTTCCCGGCTATCTCAAACTGCGTCCGTCCTCCGTTGACCCGAACAAGCTGGTCAATGATCGCGGCGATACCGTGAAAAAAGTATCCGACAGCACGTATAACGTGAACGGCGATACGTGCCACGGCTTGAAATCCGCCGCGGATAAGGTGTCGAAGTGGGGTAAATAGTACGTACGGGGCTGGCGGCGGTGCGGCTGTCCGGCAGCCCTCTTTTTTTTCACACAAACGATCTGCAATGGAAAATCAAAAATTCGATCTTGACGCTCCGCTGTTACGGTTTTCAGGCGGTGATGTGCTGACTGTAAAAGATAGCTTCGAGGGGATCGCCGTATTTGGTGGCATCGGCGCCGGGAAAACAACGTCGTCAGGTAGGTTGATCGCATTGAATATGCTACGGCATGGCTATGCCGGACTGGTGCTGACGGCAAAACCAGACGAAGTCGATCTTTGGCGGCAATACGTCTGTGAAACAGGCCGTGGAAAAGACCTTATCATCATCGAGCCAGGCGGTAGTGAGTATTTCAACTTTCTGGATTATGAATGCCGCCAGACGCAGAAAGGCGTGTCTTTACGGCATAACATCGTGTCCTTGCTAGAAACCGTTATTAACAGTGGGCAAGATACTGGCGCAGGTCTTGAAGATGGCCGCTTCTGGGCCTCGGCTTTGCGCATGACCCTTTCGTCCGTCACAACACTGTGTTTGCTCGGATACGGAACCGTAAACGTGCAGGATTTGTTTGACATCGCCATGTGCGCACCGAAAGAGGATGACGGCCATGTCCAGCCAGAAAAGCCGCCGCATGATCCGTACACCAAGGCACGGCAAGAAGCCGAAAGGAGAGTACAGGCAAAAGTCAACGCCTTTCTTGCTACGTTTCCGAAAGAAGAGATTGCCGACCTTGAAAAACGTGGATTGATGGACGCTTTTGCTTTGCAGCACGTTTCCAGCTATCGGGCATTGAAACAAGTCAATCAGTTTTTCTCCCGGTCATACAAGAAACTTTCTTCAAAAACGAAAAGCGCCATCGAGTTTATGATCGTAGGTTTCTTGTATCAGCTTCTCAGCGAGCCGTTTTATTCGCTGTTTTGTAACAACCCGTCAACCTTCACGCCTGAAACCTGCCTTGAGAAAGGGTCAATCGTGGTGCTCAACCTCCCTACTAAGCTGCATCATGAGGCGGGGCGTATGATCCAGGTCGCCACAAAATACTGCTTTCAACGTGCTTGGGAAAAAAGAGACACCAAAGTCAATAACCGTCCGGCATTCATCTTCGCGGATGAAAGTCCCATCTTCCTGCACGCTCTCGATGCGGATTTTCAGGCCACAGCCCGCAGCAGCATGATTGCAACCGTCTATCTCGCGCAGAATTTGCCAGGGTATTTCGCCAATATGGGCGGCGATAAGTCGACCTATAAGGTCAAGCAATTCCTCGGTACGCTTGCAACCAAAATCTTCCATGCTAACGCAGACGCGGATACGAATAAATACGCCTCTGAATTGATCGGTCAGGAATATTACGATGACAAAACCGAAGGCGTCAACTTCGGCGACAATGTGTCTTTCAATGAATCGAAAGCGCAAAAGCTCCGCCAGATTGTCCGCCCGGAAGAGTTTTTCAGGTTGGCTACAGGCGGAAAAAACGGCTTTATTTGTGAAGCCTATATCCACCGCCAAGGCGCACCCTTCAACGGAAAATCCCACAAAAAAGTCCGCTTTAAACAGCAATTCTTCAACTAATCAAATCCACTTCTATGCAAAAGAATACATCTCTTCGGACGGTGCAGAAACATCGGCGCATCTCTTCTTTTCTCTCTTTGTGTTTTCAGCTTTCACCGCTTCCACGATTAATGTTAGAAACTTTCATTCGCTCCCAATTCGGGCGGCGATACTATTCGATGCGGCTGGCGCTGAAAATCTTCTTTTTTCTTCTGCTATTTCCACTGTTCCTCTGGTTCCCACTCATACGCTATTTACTATGGGGATTATGGCCAGAGCCAAACTTTGACGCGAATACGTTAAGTAATTTTTGGTCGCACTACACGACATGGTATGTCTTTACGTTCGCCTTTATCGTTCTTGCCATTCGTAAGAAAAGAAAGGCGATGAAAAACTGGGGACCAACCTCATGCCCTGGCGTTTCATTGCCCTTTTTCTACAAAATCAAGCTATTTGGTCGTCCGCTTACCGCCCGTTTTATAGAAACGATTGCAGAACCTCTAGTTACTTTTTTAATCGGCTTTATCCTGTTTCGGCTCGAACAAAAGATAGGGCATGTGATTATGATCAGCAGCGTGTTTTTTTCTCTTAGTTATATCTATGCGTATCGGATCGCGGATGAAAAATTGATGGATATGCATGACGACAAGCAAAGCGGCGATGCGTACCGCGAGGTTTTGAGCGATACAAGACGGCCACTAACACCACCGGATGCCGAAGATGTATTTTAAGACCGTTGCAGTGCAGCGGGAAGATGTCTGATACTTCTAGGCTCTGAATCCAGGTTATCTCCCGCGCACTGCTCCGCCTCATTTCTTCGCACTGCTTATTCGTTCTATATGGGCCTTTAAAACCTGTCGATTTTTCCCACCTGCATTTCAATCTCTGATAAAACGCTTCTCGATGATTCGCATGATTCAAAGCACAAGTGCCGCACACGCGCAGGCTTACTATACGTCCGCTCTCTCACCGTCCGACTATTACACCTCCGATCAAGAGCTTCCCGGCAAATTTGCCGGAAAGCTGGCGGCGCGGCTGGGTCTTACGGGGGATGTGACGAAAGAGGCGTTTTTCGCACTGACGGAAAACCGCAATCCAGTGACAGGCAAAGCACTGACGCCTGTCACCAAAGAAAACAGGACGATCGGTTACGATATAAATTTTCACGCAAGTAAAAGTGTATCAATTCTTTATGCCCTATCAAAGGACGATCATATCTTGAAAGCATTCGAGCAATCGGTATTTGAAACGATGCAGGAGATTGAAGCCGATGCGCAGACCCGTGTTCGTATAGGCGGTGCCGATACGGATCGAAAAACGGGTGAATTGCTGTGGGCCGGGTTTACCCATCAAACGGCGCGGCCTGTCGATGGATCATTGCCAGATGTTCATCTCCATCATCATGCATTTTGTATCAATGCCACGTTTGATGAGGTGGAAAACAAAGTGAAGGCTTGCCAGTTTCGCGAGATACAGCGCGACATGCCGTACTATCAGGCACGGTTCCATAAACGGTTGGCCGATAAATTACAGGAATTAAACTATCAGGTGCGTAAAACTGACAAAGCCTTTGAGATCGACGGCGTGCCGAAAGAAATCATCGCGCATTTTTCAAAACGCACCAATCAGATCGGACAGATTGCCAAAGAAAAAGGTATCACGGATGCTAGAAAGCTGGACGAGCTAGGCGCACGTACCCGCGCCGCCAAGCAGCAAGGTCACACCATGGCCGAACTGAAAGCGGCATGGAAACAGGAGATGCGGGCGCTCACGGCTGAACTAAGCGACGATTTTGATAAGGCGCTGCGCTTTGCGCAGGTGGAGGCATCCCGAACACCGGAGCCGGAGCAAAGCGTACGCCATAGTATCCGGCACCATTTTGAAAGGGTATCTGTATTCCCAGAGCGGCGTTTATTGGCAACGGCCTATCACCATGCTATCGGCAACAGCTCAACCACATTGGATCATATCACCGACCATTTTCAGAAAGACGATCAAATCATCCGTGTCGAGGATCGGGGCCGCCGGATGGTCTGCACCACTGTGGACGTGTTGGAAGAAGAACGCCGAATGGTGACTCTCGCCCGTGCTGGTCAAGGACAACTGACACCGCTTTACCGTGATGCACCTGTTTTGAATTTGGATGGTCAGCAGGCGGCGGCTTCTTATATTCTCACAACCACTAACCGCACCAGTATTATTCGGGGCGTTGCTGGCGCTGGTAAGACCACGCTTTTAAAAGAGCTTGTTCCTTGCATTGAAAAAGCGGGTAAGCAAGTGACGATCATTGCACCCTCCGCCGACGCTTCGCGTGGCACATTGCGGGATCAAGGCTTTAAAGATACTGATACCGTTTCACTGCTTTTGTCCAATAAGGATATGCAAGCAAAACTTGCTGACCAGGTGTTGATTGTTGATGAAGCGGGAATGCTCGGCACCGGACAAGCGTTACATTTACTGGAAGTTGCCACCGAACAAAACGCACAAGTCATCTTTGTCGGTGATACGCGCCAGCATAGCGCCGTCACAAGAGGCGATGCCCTGCGTATTCTCAATACGGTTGGCGGCATTCAGACGGCGGAAGTGGATAAGATTTATCGGCAAAAGAATGTCGATTACCGCGCTGCTGTTGAGTTTCTTTCGCAAGGCAAAGCGCGTGATGGTTTTGAAAAACTGGACAGTATCGGCGCGATAAAAGACTGCGATCCGTTGTCACCGCATACGGAACTGGCAAAGGACTATGTCGCCGCTTTGAAAATTGGAAAATCCGCCCTGGTGATTTCTCCCACCCGTCAGGAAGGGGAGAAGGTAACAGCCTCTATTCGCTCCGCCCTGCGTGAGGTGGGATTACTCGGCAAACGGGATCATGCCGTGTCAAAACTTTCCAATCTCAATTTCACGGAAGCGCAACGGGCCGACTGGCGCAATTACAAAGAAGGACAGGTTATTCAGTTTTCCCAGAATGTGCCGGGAGCCAAGAAAGGCTCGCAATGGTCGGTCAAAACCGCCGACGATAAAGCCGTCACCCTTGAAAATACCGATGGGAAAGCGTTGTCTCTTCCCTGTGACCGTGCGCAGCACTTCGCCGTGTTTCAGAAGGAAGAGCTTTCTCTGGCTAAGGGTGATGTTATCCGTATCACGCATAATAGCTTTGATAAACAGGATAAGCGCCTGGATAACGCGACGATGCTGGAAGTCGTGTCGGTCAGTGATAAAGGCGATATCTTGCTGCGCAATACCGCCAGTAAAGTATCTTATAAGCTGGGAAAAGAATTCGGGCATCTCGAACATGCGCACTGCATAACCTCCCACGGTAGCCAGGGGAAAACCGTTGATAGGGTTTTTATCGCGCAGAATGCTGCCACATTTCCGGCAACCGATTTAAAACAGTTTTATGTGTCCGTCTCACGGGGCCGCGAAGCCGTTACCGTCTATACGGATGATAAAACAGCCTTGTTGGAACATGCATCTGACATGGGTGACCGCCAATCGGCTTTAGAGCTTCTTGCTGCGAAAGACCTGCATATTGAACACGCCCTTCAACAGGAACGCGCCACCGCCCATCTCTTGCAACAAGAAAAGAACATCGAAAAATCCATCTCACCTGAAAAGCACCGGATCGATTATGAGCTTGAACTTTAAATTGCGCTTAGATGAACTTGAAGAGAATGATCCTACCAAAAAACAATCTGCTCCCCCCGAAGATGAATCCTATTTGACGCATAGCCATGTGCGCAACGTCAATTTCGTTTTGCTGGATGGGAACATGATCTTTCTCAACTACGGGTATCTGGTCAGTGGCTGTTATCAGGTGCAGGAAAACCGGATCATCCTTGCTTTTACGTCCGATAAAATCACCCTGACGGGCATTTATCTAAAGCCGCTTTATTACGATCTGATGTTGCATTTGCCGCGTCAGATTGTGGCCCAAGATGCCCGCTATAACGCCGCTGCGCCAAAAGACACGCCCATCGTTAACGATATAACCGTCAAAGAAAATGGTTAGAGGCAACAAAATAAAAGATGTCCGGCTCACGGTGCAGGAAGTCGATCAGTACGACGATTTCAAAGGTTTGTCGCCGGATCAAAAAGAACGGCTGATTACGCTCGTCTATGAAGTTTCACGCGCATTATACAAAAGCTATGAGGGAAAACATGACTGACATGGAATATTTCAAACGGTTCGTACCAAAAAAAGACGAAGACACGAAAAAGAATTTTTCCGTATGGTCGTATACACGCGTATCGTCTAAAGAGCAATTTGACAAAAATTCGTCGATTGAAAATCAAATTGAAGCGAACCGCCGCTATGCGAAGCTGAATAACTATGAGATTACCGAAGAATTTGGCGGTACCTACGAAAGTGCCAAAAAAGACGACTTCAGGCCTGAATTTAAGCGCTTGATTGAAAAAGTAGAGAAAAGCCGCAATCGCCCCTTTGCCATTCTTTTATTCAAGATGTCGCGCTTCTCCCGTTCGGGGGCCTCCGCTATCGGTCTAGTCGATCGCTTGGTTAAAGAACTAGGCGTGCATTTGATCGAAGTGTCTTCCGGCCACTCAACGCTGACACCGCGCGGTGAAATGGCGATCATAGACAGCCTTTCACATGCGAAAAAAGAAAATCTGGAACGTCTGGAAATCATTGTCCCTTTTATGCAGGCCAGTCTGCGCAGTGGCAAACGTTTCGGCATTTGTCCGGTGGGGTATGACCATTACGGCCCGCGTGTTCAGAATGAAAAGTTTTTCGCCAAACACCAACGCATCGAAATTAATAAAGACGGCGAGCTTCTAAAAGAAGCCTGGCAATGGAAACTATCCGGCCATTATAGCGATGCGCAAATCCTCGGTAGACTTGCGTTAAGAGGCTTGCACCTGCTCCCGCAAAAGCTTTCCAAAATCTGGCGCAATCCTTTTTACTGCGGTGTGTTGGTATCAAAAATGATCGATGAGCCGGTAAAGGGTAAATGGCAGCCCCTTGTAACGCAAGATGAATTTATCAAGGTTCAGCAGATTTTAGAAGGTAATCCCGTGGGCTATCAGCATAATAAAGAGGAAATCATGCGCCCCTTAACCCGCCTTGTAAAGTGCAGCGATTGCAAGGGGTATTTGGTGGGCTATCGGATCAAGAAAGAGAAAAACGATTTACATTATTATCGCTGCTCGAAATGCCGTGGCGTAAGCGTCAATGCGTTTACCACGCCCAGAGCCAAGCGGAAAGGCGCGAATGATCTTTTCCTTGATTTCCTCGACAACTTCACCTTGCCCCCGGCTGTTGCGCCGCTTGTCAAAGTACAGCTTACAAAATTGTATGAGCATTTTAATGATGTCGGCACCGATGATGACGCACTGAAAGAGCAAGTCGCTAAACTAGAAAAGGAATTAAAAGACCTGAAAATTCGTCATGGTTTGGGTAAGATCGACAAAGAGACCTATGATCTGGCCCATGAGCATTTAAACAAAGAGATGCAGGCAATCAACAAAGAATTGAGCAACGTGCCGCCGACGATATCTAACCTTGAAAAACTGCTTACAACTTCTCTGGAAAAGTTACAGAACCTGCGTCAGATATGGGTTGCGGGGGATTTGGACAGCAAGCGGCGATTGCATCGAACGATTTTCCCGGATGGTATTTATTATGATGTGAAAAAACACTGTTATCTAACCGAAAAAATAAATGAGTTTGTCCGCGTAAGTGCTGAACTGGCGCAGCTTTCGCCAGAAAAAGAAAAAGGGAATTTCCAAGATTTCCTTGAAAATTCCCTTTCTGTAGCGAGATCGGGACTTGAACCCGAGACCTCAGGGTTATGAATCCTGTGCTCTAACCACCTGAGCTACCTCGCCATTTCCTGTCTGTCTTGAACATTCATTCTCAAAACGGGAGTGCAAAGATAACGGCTTATAAATGAAAATTCAAAATGTACAGCTCGTTTTTTTACAAATTTTTTTCCCCGTCCTCGGGATATACCCCGGATGGCGCTTCCTTATTGGCTTTCCATTTGTTCAGCACGGCTTCGTCGACGGTACGGATATGCAGGTCCCGTTGTGGGAAAGGCAGTTCTATACCGGCTTCATTGAGGGCGTCGTAGATGAAAGTGAGTACTTTACTTTGTAATGTCCCGGCGTTGCCCAGGTCGGAGATCCAGAAATACACCTGGAAGGTGACCGCGTTATCCCCGAACTGCGACAGCTGTACGATGGGCTCGGGGTTGGTGAGAATACCTTCCTGGTCAACGAAAGCGCGCTTGATAATATCGGTCACCTGGGTGATGTTGCTGCCGTAGCCAACGCCCAGCACGAAGTTAACACGACGGATACGGTTGGTCATCGTCCAGTTGATCAGTTGTTGGGAGATGAGGTCGGCGTTGGGCACTACCACGGTGGAACCGTCGTAGGCAGCGATCTTACTGGAGCGGATACCGATTTCTTTGACCACGCCGGAGCGTGTCCCCAGCTCTATCACATCGCCGACTTCAATCGGTTTTTCGAAGGCGAGGATAATGCCGGACACCAGGTTGTTGACGATATTCTGCAGGCCGAAACCGATGCCCACGCTGAGGGCGCCGATCACGATGGTGATTTTGTCCATGGGGATGCCGGAGGCGGCGAAAGCCAGCAGGATACCACCGGCCAGCACGGCAAGGCGCAGCAGCAGGAGCGTGGAGCCGAAGCGGGGTTTGGGGGTAGGACTGGTACTCTGACCGGTATTGCCGAACATATAGGCGATCAGCTGGGAGGCGACAAAAGCGACCCAGATAACCAGCACAAAGATGATCACACTGCTGAAAGTGAAGTCGGAATTGCCGATATGGCGGGTGGTGGACAGCAGCTCGGTGACTACCTCGTAGATGGCGTCATACAGGTAGAGGTTGCGCGCAATAATAACAAGCCACCCCACAAAAGCCAGCACGGTCAGGAAGGTTTTCAGCTTCGTCTGCACATCCTGGTAGTCCATGAACGAGATGAAAGTACTGGAGTTTTTATTGGCTTCTACCTGTAGAAAAACCGCTTCCAGCAATATCTTCACGAGCACGTAGAGGTTCATGGCCAGAACGGTGTTTACCACGGCGCTGGACCCGAATATCTTGGCACTGCCTACCCGCGCAAATATCACCAGCAGCATGGAGAAAACGCTCGTGGCAATAAACAGCTTGATGGTAGGCGCCGTGTATTTAGGATGGGCGAAGGTGGTCAGCGACGTTTCTTTGAGCAGCCGGAAACCCAGCGCTATACAGAGGCCGGCGCAGATCATCAGCCCCCATTGTTCGGCGTAGGTTACCTCTATCAACAGGTTGTTGATGCAATACATAAAGAGCAGCGCCATCAGCATCAGCCAATAACGGTAGAGGGTCTTGGGGAAATGGGCGCGGAAAAGCCAGGTGAGGGCGATCATGGTCAGCCCCCAGATAATTTCGGTGTACAGGATAGGGTACCGTACGGAAAATACGGATGACAGCGTCGTTACAAAAATCACGGTGCTGGCCACCGGATGCCGGTATACATACTGCGCATGTTGCAGGATGGCCTCGCCCTCCTGTTCCGGGTGGTTGCGCCGGATACGCCGTACATTGGCATGTACCCACCAGGCAAACAACGAGGCCAGCACGATCCATACAATGAAAATAGGCCACTGGATAGAAAAAAAGATGCTCAGCACCCGGGTGCTTTTGTGCAACGATCGTTTAAACACCGGGAAGAACTCCAGCGGATTGATACTGTCGCGGTGCGGCTTCCAGATGTACCGGTAGTCCCGGGAGAACATATTGGCGGAGAACTGCTCCAGCTGGTAGTTGCTGTCTTCCAGCAGGTTGGACACGTCGATGTACCTGTTGGCGATCTTATTCTGCAGCAATCCTATTTTGACAAGGCTCACTTTATTGGCGCTGTCGACTGACCGGTACTTTTTGATCAGGCGGGTAAGCTGACCGATATAAAAACCATACAGCTCATCTTCTGCGGGAATATTGCGCATAGAGGTGTCCCGCCGCAGGGAGTGGAGGGTGTCGTTAATAGCTACCAGGGAGTTGTAATAGGAGAAGAGATTGTTCTGCCACCCCCCCAGCTTACGCTGTAGCTGTTCCAGCATCACCTTGTTGGTGTAAATGTCATTGATGTTGGGGGTCCGGTCCTGCCCGGCAATATTCTCTTTTATAAGGGCGAGAGAGGTGTCCACGAGCGGTACTTCCCGGGTGATATTCAGGGTGTCAAATCCGCGCCGCAGACTGCTCATCAGCTGGTTGAGCAGCAGGGTGTACCCTTCTATCCTGTTGATGATCACTGCTACCGCGGTGTCGGATTTCTTCATCTTCGAAGTGTCCTGCGCCAGCTTGTTGATGTTTTTACTGATGGTGGCGCTGTCTATCACCGCCATGTGAATGGTGTCCGGGGGAGGGGTCTTCTTTTTGGTACGCTGCGCGGTTGCCGGCATAACAAGACATAGCCATAACAATGTCAGCAAAGGCCGACAAAAAACGCGCGATTTGGTGATAACCTGAATGGACATATGAATAATATGATATGGAACAGGAAGTTACGTCACTTTGAGGAACATTTTTTGTGCCTAAATGTTCTGGCCGTCAGAACTTTTCTTTTACCTGTCCGTTAACTTTTAGGGCAGAAGTCGGTGCTGTTTGCACAGCCGGTATTTCCGCAGTAATTTGTAGTACCCGAAACTTCGAATATGAAAAGAGAAGCTATTGTTACAGCCCTGAGAAAAGACCTTGAGCCCTGGGATATTATTGTTGCCGGCGGCGGTGCTACGGGTCTGGGAGCGGCATTGGAGGCTGTTAGCAGGGGGTACCGCACCCTGCTGCTGGAACAGAACGATTTTGCGGCGTCCACCTCCAGCAAAAGCACGAAACTGGTACACGGAGGGGTGCGCTATCTGGCGCAGGGCGATGTCTCCCTCGTTCGTGAAGCCAGCGTGGAACGGGGCCGCCTGGCGCATAACGCGCCCCACCTGGTGCGTAACCTCAGCTTCGTGATCCCCACGTTCAACACCTGGGAAAACCTGAAATATACGATCGGCCTTAAAATGTACGACTGGCTGGCGGGCCGCCTCAGCCTCGGCAGATCGGTGCATATCTCCCGCCGGGATACGCTGGAAAGACTGACGACCCTCAAACCGGAACACCTCGTCGGCGGCGTCCTGTACCACGATGGCCAGTTCGATGACAGCCGCCTCGCAGTTAACCTCGCACAGACTATCGCCGATAAAGGCGGTACAGTGCTGAACTACATGAAAATCACCAGCCTTCGTAAAGATGAAGGAGGAAATATCAGCGGACTAACAGTCAGGGATACACTGAATGGAGGCCCTGAAATATTTTTAAACACCAGAGCGGTGATCAATGCGACCGGGGTTTTTGCGGATGATATTCTGGAGATGGACAACCCGGAGGCCCCTAAGTCTATTGCAGCCAGCCAGGGTGTACATGTGGTACTAGACAGCAGCTTCCTGCCCGGGCATAACGCACTGATGATCCCGGCTACCAGTGATGGCCGCGTACTGTTTGTAGTGCCCTGGCATAACAAAGTGGTCGTAGGTACTACTGATACGCCGGTCAACCATATCAGCCTCGAGCCGCATGCGCTGGAAGCAGAAATCAACTTCATCCTGCGTACTGCCGGACAATATCTGGCCAGAGCGCCCCACCGTAGCGACGTACTGAGCGTATGGGCCGGCCTCCGCCCGCTGGCCGCCGCTAAAGCAGAAGGCCATAAAACCAAAGAGATCTCCCGCAGCCATAAGATTATCGTGGCTGCTTCCGGATTGGTGACCATCATTGGCGGGAAATGGACCACCTATCGCCGCATGGCGGAAGACGTGGTGCATCAGCTGGAGAAGTCGCTGCGCTGGAAACAGACGGCCTCGGTCACCCATGCCATGCCCGTTCACGGCGCTGCCACGGGTATGAACTGGGACGATCCCTGGTATTTCTATGGCAGCGATATCGCCCGGCTGCAGTTACTGATGAAGGACCAGCCAGACCTGCAGGAGATGCTCAGTGAACCGTTCGGTATCCGGAAAGTGCAGGTGGTATGGGCGGTAAGGGAAGAGATGGCACGGAATATCGCCGATTTTCTGGCGAGAAGAGTGCGCCTCCTTTTTCTGGATGCACGCGAAGCTTTACGTATAGCCCCGGCCGTAGCAGAGATCATGGCGCGGGAACTGGGGAGGGACAGGCACTGGATAGAAGAACAATTGCAAACATTCGAAACGCTTGCCAAAGGATATATATTGACCTGAGACGGCAAAAAACCGGCTCAGGCCAACAAGTATTACATCCATTTTACTTTTTCAGACAAGGGCTTCAGGCGTTTGCCGGGTTGTACCGGATCGTCTGTATAGCCAAGATAGAAGAAGCCCAGCACCTGGTCGTCATCTCCCAGTCCAAGATAGTCCTGCATAGCAGGGTGGAAGGTCATTCCGCCGGAACCCCAGTACGCCGCAATGCCCTGGGAAGTGGCGCTCAGCCACATGTTCTGTACAGCGCAGGATACCGCTGCAATTTCCTCCACTACCGGAATTTTAGGATTACTGCCCCTTTTCATGCAGATGGCGATCACATGAGACGCCAGGTCGCCCTGACTTTTCAGTTTGTCATAACTACCGGCGATGAACTTGTCGGGAGGAGTGAACTGTTTGTACAGATCCGCATGGGCGGTGCAGAACTCCTGCACCTTATCGCCACCGTATACAACGAAGTACCATGGCTCTGTATAACCATGCGTAGGAGCCCAGTCTGCCATTTGCAACAGCTGCTGCACAGTCTCATCCGCTATTTTCCTGCCATTCATGCTGGTCGGTTTTACAGTGCGGCGGCTGGCGATTATTTTTTCCAGATAACTGGTAGTTGTGTTTGTTTCCATTAAATAACAATATTTATAATAATGATGGTTTCCAATATTTATTTGTTCCGATGATCACAGCTCCCGGAGATAATAGCGGAAGTTCCTGATAATATAAAACCCTGCTGGTAAAGGACCGGAACTGCATCACTGCCCGGGCTTTAGCCCTGGCCCCCCAGCGATTCCAGCGCCATTTTCATCTCAGCCGGCAGTTTCATGACCTTGCGGGCGTTATAATCAAAGCATACCATGCCCGTTTTGGCGGTAGCGATGGTAATGGCCTGATCATTGCGCCGGGTGGTCAACTGGTAGAACAGCTCAAAGCCGAAAGGGCTGTATTCGCCGGCAGCTACTTCCACGGTGAAGATATCGCCGTGGAACCCTTCGCCCTTGTAGGCTACGGCTACGTCGGCCATAATCAGGCCGGTGCCGGCTTCATGGTCCAGTTCTTTGTAGCCGGCGCGCTGGATAAACTGCATACGGGCTTCGTGCATAATAGACAGGATGGCGTCATTGCCAACATGTCCGCCGTAGTTAACATCCTGTATCCTGATAGGTATCGTTGTGCTGAATCCGAATTGTGCCGGTAGGTCTATTTTTATCCTTGCCATTATTTTTTAGGTAGATGTTTAGGTAGATGTTAAACAGGTAATGTTTTCAGAAAAGCGACGAACTTATCGAAGGCACGACCGCGATGACTGTACTGATTCTTTTCGGTGAGGTCCATTTCGGCAAAGGAGCGGTCGGCTCCTTCGGGAACGAAGATCGGATCGTAGCCGAAGCCTTTGTTCCCGGAAGTATGGTCCAGGATAGTGCCCTGGCTGACACCTTCAAACTGGTGCTCTTTTCCGTCCAGTATCAGGGAGATAACGGTGCGAAACCGGGCGCTGCGGTTGGTGGCGCCTTGCATTTCTGCCAGTACTTTGGCGATGTTGTCGGATGAAAGTTTTTGTTCGCCGGCATAGCGGGCACTTAATACGCCCGGGGCACCGTTCAGCGCGTCTATTTCCAGGCCGGTGTCTTCGGCAAAACAGTTCTGGCCGGTCATCCGGTGAATGGTGGTGGATTTCTCACGGGCGTTCTCTTCCAGGGTGTCGTGCGGCTCCGGAATGTCAATGTCGATACCGGCTTCCAGCAGGGTGACGATCTCAAAATGATCGCCCAGCATAGAACGGAATTCCTTTACCTTGTTTTCGTTATTGGTAGCAAAAATCAATTTCATCTATAAAAAGTTCTAAATCCCGAAATCAAATGTCAAAATAATTAAATGCCAAGTAATTGCTTTAATCCTGCCCATAATTTGGCTTTCAGTACTTTATCCGCCCCGATGATCTGAAGATCGTCAGATAGCAGGAGGGTAGTGCTGTTCACGGTCAGCAGCTGGTAAAGTGGCGCATCTGTAAGGCCCAGCGGTGCCGATGCAGCCCCAAATACAATGGCCTTCTCTATCTTCACGGCTGTGTTCCACGAAGTGTAGTCCAGCTGCGGGTATGGCGCGGTGTTCATGAGGGACACGTCCTGCATTCCCAGTTTACAGGCATTTAATATATTAGTGAGGAGGTTGAATAATTCATCATTTAAGTACGCTTCATTTTCGTTTTGTATGAAGAGCGCAACGTTTTTTTGATTTTCTCCTAAATATTTGACTTTAGGTGCCTCAATTTGCGGCGCTGCAAGCGGTGCGCTTTTCCCGGGAATGATCGGCTGGGTAAAGATTTTAGCCAGATAGTACGGATCAAGGTCTAATTGCTCGAGCGACATATTATTATAATTTAATTTAATATCAAAGTCCCGCGTGGGGAAAAATCAGTTTATTTGCACTGCCGTATCCGCAAGTGCGGCCGTCCAACGCAAGAAAGTGTAAAAATATTGAGATAAAATTGATTAACCATGATGGTAGCTAAATCAACAGTAAAGGAAGAAGCATTGCAGAAGATCAAAGTCACAAAAACTACGCATAGCCGTTTAAGTGAAGTAGATTTTAATAATCTGGTGTTCGGTAAAAAGTATGCTGACCACATGCTGGTAGCCGATTTTGATGGAAAAGAGTGGAAAAATGCCGAAATCCTGCCCTTTCAGAACTTTTCTGTAAGTCCCTCCAATGCCGCCTGGCACTATGGACAGGCCATTTTTGAAGGTATCAAGGCCTACAAAGATCCTCAGGAAAACCCGATGATCTTCCGGCCGTATGACAACTACAGAAGATTCAATATCTCCGCCGAAAGAATGGGAATGCCCGAAGTGCCGGAATGGCTCTTTATCGGTGGTATGGACATGCTGGTAGACCTGGACCGCGACTGGATACCTACCGGTGAAGGCTGCTCCCTCTACCTGCGTCCTTTTATGATCGCGGCAGACGAGTTCATCGGGGTACGTCCTTCTGATACCTACCGTTTTGCCATTATCAACTCGCCCTCAGGCCCTTATTTCAACAAGCCGATCAAATTGCTGGTACAGGATAAGTATGTACGCGCATTCCCCGGCGGCGTAGGGTACGCAAAAGCTGCGGGTAACTATGGCGGTACCATGTACCCCACCATGCAGGCTAAAAAACAGGGCTATGACCAGATCCTCTGGGTAGATGGCTATGAACATAAATACCTGCAGGAATGCGGTACCATGAACGTATTTGTCATTATCGGCAATACGGCCATTACTCCCGACCTGTCACAGGGCACCATCCTGGAAGGCGTTACCCGCGCCAGCGTGATCGATTTGCTGAAAGACCTCGGTCTCACCGTGGAAGAAAGGCCCGTGTCTATAGATGAAGTGGTGACCGCCTACAAAAACGGCTCCCTCCGCGAAGTCTTCGGCACCGGCACCGCCGCTGCACTGGCCTACGTAGAGCAACTGGATTACCTGGATACCCAGATCAAACTGGACTCCGCCACCTATAAAATCGCTGCAGAGGTCATCCGCCGCCTGGACGCCATCCGTACCGGCCGCGCAGAAGATACCCGCAACTGGAATTATCATGTTGGTGAAAAATAAGCAGCTACATATTATTAAAATAAAAATCAAGAAATATCAACATCAAAAAATACCAAAATATAATAGGGTCTGGCAATCGGCCCTATTTTTTTATGGTAGATTCTAAAGGAAAGCATACCTTTGCAATCCGGATTTTGATAATCCTGCTTATACCAGATCGCATTTGACCAGTCTTCGACTGCCTGGGAACTTCAAAGCCGGCAAAAAATATTCGAAACAATTTTGTTATTCACATATATAGTTTTACCTTTGCCCTCCCAAAATTCCCATATGGGAAATTTGGATGTCATTGTAAACCGACATAAAAAACTAGGTAAAGAATGCCTACTATACAACAATTAGTAAGAAAAGGAAGAGAAATTATCCGGGCTAAGTCCAAGTCCAGGGCATTAGATAGCTGCCCTCAGCGTCGTGGTGTTTGTACTCGTGTGTACACAACCACGCCTAAAAAACCTAACTCCGCTTTGCGTAAAGTTGCAAAGGTGCGTTTGACCAATAAAGTTGAGGTGATTGCGTATATCCCGGGTGAAGGTCACAACCTGCAGGAGCACTCCATCGTACTGATCCGTGGTGGAAGGGTAAAAGACTTACCTGGTGTTCGTTACCACATCGTTCGCGGTTCCCTGGATACTGCCGGTGTGAAAGACAGAAAGCAGAGCCGTTCCAAATATGGTACTAAAAAGGAAAAGGCTAAAAAATAATCAATTATAAATAGTCGTAATTTTCAATAATGAGAAAGCAAGCTGCAAAAAAATTGCCTCTGGCTCCGGATCCTCGGTTTAACGACAAGCTGGTTACACGCTTCGTCAATAACGTAATGGAACAAGGAAAAAAGAGCATTGCCTATAAAATCTTCTACGATGCCGTGGATAAGGTAAGCCAGATGACCGGTGAAAACGGTTATGAAGTTTGGAAAAAAGCATTGAACAACGTAACTCCTGCTGTAGAAGTTAGAAGCCGTCGTATCGGTGGTGCTACCTTCCAGATCCCTGCTGAAGTTCGCCCGGATAGAAAAGTATCCCTGAGCATCAAATGGCTGGTTCGTTACGCTGGTGAAAGAAACGGTAAGAGCATGGCTGACAAGCTGGCAAATGAAATCGTAGCAGCAAGCAAAGGTGAAGGCGCAGCGTTCAAGAAGAAAGAAGATACTCACCGTATGGCTGAAGCTAACAAAGCTTTCTCTCACTTCAGAGTATAGTTATAGCCCGAAAGGGCCACTCAATATATTTGGCAAACAGTTCCTCTCCGGAGCTGTTTGCCTTTTTATGTTTGTAAGATGACTGCTACATCAACGCAGAACATCGCCACGGCCTGTTACCATCTTCCTCCTACCTAACTTCCGTACAGCCTTCGGTTCCCTTCGTTAATTAACTTCCGCACCACTCCTCCGGCCCCCCGTTACTTCACTTCCGTACAACCTTTTGTTCCCTTCGTTAGTTTAACTTCCGTACCATTTCCCGGTAGTCCCCGCTACTTCACTTCCGTACAGCCTTCAGTTCCCTTCGTTACTTAACTTCCGTACCATTTCCCGGTAGTCCCCGCTACTTCACTTCCGTACAGCCTTCAGTTCCCTTCGTTAATTAACTTCCGCACCACTCCTCCGGCCCTCTCCACTACTTAACTCCGTATAGCCTTCAGCCTCCTTCCGTTTACGCCCAGCTGAATTGCCTCGCGCTCCCGCCTATAGATTATACCTCATGGCCCATTTCCCTTCGGCGTTCCGTTTTAAACGCCCCACCTGCACCGGTTACCGTGCCCGGTTCAACCTCCGCTGATCAAAAATAAAAAGGCCACCGGCATGAAACCGGCGGCCCTGGATGCATCGTGGTATACTGCTTATGTTATCTCACGTTTACAAGTACTTTGATCTTGCCCTGCGCGCCGTCAAATTCCTGCAAGGCTTTGCCGATGGCCTGCCCTGGTTTCAGTTTGTTCAGGTCCGCCTTCATGGCATAACCCGGCTTGCTGGCAGTCACCAGCAGATCGCCGCGGCGGATAGGCCCGTTTTCATTGCATACTTTGGTCGGTATCACGCCTACAACGCCCAAAGGGGCTTTGTCAGAAAGATTGCTTTCGATGTCTTCCTCTGTCAGTAATACCCCTGGTTTGGTGGCATATACGCCCACCACCAGCGGAGAATAAGCTTCGGAGGACTTTTCAATGGTCCTGTCTGCATCTGTGGCAATTACCATCACATCGCCCGGCTCATATTGCTGTATGGCGCCGGTCACATCAAATGCTTCGGCCACGTCGGCGCCGCTGTTCTGGGTACCACCGTTAAAAAAGCCCCTGCCGGCTTTGTTGATACGCGCCATGTTGGCACTACCGCTCTGGAAAATGGCGATGTTACCACTGGGCCCCTGGTGATTAACCAACATGCCGGTGCCAGTGCCTGTAGTGGTAATATGTACTACCGGCTGACCGTTAGCATTATTGAAATTGGCAAACCGTCCGGCCTTACCGGTACCGAAATTGGGAATGAACCCGGAAATAGCGTTACCGTTACCATCGCAGGAAGCCTCCACACCGTCACCGGTACCGCCGGCATTGGCAGTAATACCATTGCCGCTGCCTTCTGAAAGGGCCAGCAAAGCGGGACCGTTGCCCGCAGGGTTGGAGGAATAGAACAAGCCGGCATAACCACCGGTACCGGAGGAAAGACCATAAATACCTGCAGTACCGAAATTGGCAAACTGGGAATTCACCTCGCCCTTCACAGCGGGAGAGGTGCCCGTGATTTTGTCTACTTTGAAATTACCGGCGATGCCGTTGCCTACGGTCTTTACAGTGATCGCATCGCTGGTATTGTTTTCGTTGAAAATCTCAAACCGTCCTGCCCTGCCGGTGGAAAAAGTAGGTACCCAGGCATATAATGCATTGCCGGCTCCGTCAATATTGGTTTCTACGCCGTTGCCGTCTTTGCCGGCATTGGCGGTAATGGCATTGCCATTGCCTTCGGTGATGGAAATAAGGGAAGCACCGTTACCAGATGGATTGGAGGCGTAAAAAAGCCCTGCGCGCCCGCCGGTTCCGGAAGAAATGCCAAATACACCGGCTGCTCCGAAGTTGCCAAAGATGGTATTGGTTTCTGCCCGGATGGCTGCTGCCACACTATTGGTGTTGTTAACAAGGAAAGAGGCGGCATTACCCTGTGTATTGTCCGGAATATTACCATTACCATTGGTTTCTACCTCCAGCGTATTGCCGGTGGTGTTGGTTTGGTTGAAATTCTCAAACCGCCCTGCCCGGCCAGTGCTATTATTAAGACCCACCTGGCCTAACACCCCGATACCGGTACCGGCAGTGCTGGTAGCGATAAAGCCTCTTACGCCGTAACCGCCACCATCATTGCGGCCTACCACAGCGCCGGCAATATCACTGGTGGTACGGCCCACTACAGCCTCGCCTCCGCCGTTATTATCGCCTACTACCCCGGCTGATGTCTGACTGGAGGTAATACCATGCACGCCAAAACCGGCAATGGTACTGGAACGTACACCAGCGCCGTTGCCGGAGGTAGTTACGTTCACCACAGTACCATTACCCACACTGTTGACAACCAGCGCATTATTGTTATTTGCATTGTTGTAAATACTGATATTGGCAGGGATTCCATTGTTACTGGTGGCATTCAACCCCGTGCCGGTATTACTGTTGGCGTAAACGCCGTAACCATTGGCGGAAGCATTGCCATATACGCCCAGCCCGTTTGGTGTAGTACCGTAAACCCCCCAGCCTGAACCAGCCTGTGAGCCATATACGCCCACGCCCAGGCCGCCGGTACCATTATTGATACCTCTCACGGCCGCAGAAAAGCCACCCGGACTGGCAGAGGATACTATACCCCTGATGGCAGCGATATTGGAAGTAGCAGTATTATTCACACCTTCCAGTGAAGTACCGTCACCGTTGTTGGTAATACTGAAAAGTGTGGTGGCGCTGTTCTCTGTGGCGACAAAAGGAAGCGTCAGTCCGCCACCAGCGGCACCGGCTACCCACTGGGCGCCGTCAAATTTTAAAAGCTGCCCTGCCAGCGGTGCTGTATTGCTCACCGGCGTCCCCTGAAGTTTCGCCACTACCGGGTTGGGATAGGTGCCTGTCAGATCTCCGCCTGCCGCAACCCCGTTAATGTCCCCCGCAGGCCCGGCAGGTCCTGCTGGCCCTATTGGACCAATCGGCCCCGCTGGACCAACCGGTCCCACCGGCCCTGCCGGTCCTACTGGTCCCACCGCGCCATCAGCACCAGCAGGCCCCACCGGACCAACGGGTCCATCAGCTCCCACTGGTCCTGCCGGTCCGATGGGTCCTGCTGGTCCTACGGGTCCAACCGCGCCGGGAAGGCCCATAGGCCCCGCCGGCCCCTGTGGGCCTTGTGGTCCCGCTGGTCCAACAGCTCCCGCCGGTCCGGCCGGTCCTACAGCTCCGGCGGCACCAGCCGGCCCCTGAGCACCCTGTACACCCTGAGCACCCTGTACACCCTGTGGACCTGCGGGCCCCGCAGGTCCGGCCGGACCAGGATTGCCGTTGGCTGCATACAGCGCAAAAGGCACGCTGGCCAGCGGTGAATTGCCCAGTACCTGGAAACTGCCGCCACCAATGGCGGCTTCCACTTTGATATATTGGTTGGCGTTTGCCCAGGGCACTGCCGCAAATGTGCCGCTCACCGGCACACCGGCGCCAATCTGCAGGTTGAACAGCCCCAGCTGGTTGGTGATGGCATCATGTGTTTCCTGGTATTGCACCGGGCCGGCAGCGGAACCTCCCAGAATAGAGATCCGCACTTTAATGCTCTCATTGGCAAGCACCGTACCGTTGCTGTTTCTGGCCACCGCCTGATAGTTGATCGTTTTTAACCCGTTTTGTGCGTATGTCAACTGTGTTAAAAGCAGCATACTGCAAAAGAGGGAAAGCAGGTATCTTTTTTTCATATCGGCTGATTTAAGGACTGTATTAAGGTTTGTTTTTCAGGGGTTTGCTGCCATTGTTTTTGGGTTCTTCTCCCTGGTCAGGTATTTTGAAAGGAGCCACAGGCTGTGCCGATTTCCGGGTGGCGGCAGCAGCAGCTTCATTGTTAATATCGGAAGGGATAGCCGCTTTCTTGCCGGCGGCCGGTGCGGCCATCCTGGCAGTGTTAGGGGGAGTGGAAGGTTTATAATCGTTGAAGATCAGCTCTTTGGTGGAACGGCCACGAAACTGGGCTTCTTTGGAGCTCTTTTCAGGAACGGAAGATTGCAGCTTCGAAAAATCCTTTTGAAAGGAAGGAAACAGGATGTCGCGGGTTTTGGTTTGTGCAGCGGCCTGTATGCTGAGGCCTGCCAGCAGCAGGAAGAGAAAGATAGAAAGTTTCATATGGGCGTTTTAAATGTGTTAGCAAATTCATTCGGCAGCCGCATCCCTGCGGGCGCCGATATTGTATACCAGTGAGAATTTCAGCGTGCGCCGCTCCCGCAGGCTGGTGCCGGTGGGAACCAGGTATGCTACGTCAAATCCTATATTGGAATACCGCACACCCAGGCCTGCGGAGAAATGCTGCCGCAGCCCTTTCTGGGGATGCTCGTAGAAATAGCCGGTCCGCGCAAAAAATGCCTGCTTGTAGGCATATTCCAGCCCGCTGGCCACGGTAAACTCGCGGAGTTCTTCACTGAAACCGCCAGGCGCATCTCCAAAGGAGGAAAACAGGGCATTGACCACCTGCCGGTTAGGGTCTTTCCCCTTGAGGATCTGGTCTGTGGGAATACCGTCGTCATTGACCGCATACAGGGGAGGAGTAGGTACCAGCAACTTATTGATGTCTACAGCAATGGTAAATTCGTGATCGTAGGTGTGCACAAACGTATAGCCACCACCGATACGCAGGTTCATCGGCAGAAAACTCTTCCGGGTATTGTCGTCCGTGTACTGCAACTTGGTGCCGATGTTGGTGAAACTCACCCCGAATGAATAACGGTTGCCGAATTCAAGCCTGTCGGTACTGTTCTGGTAGTAGTAGCCCACGTCTCCGGCTACCGCCGATGCCGGCTTTTGCTGGAGACCATTAAAAGAACCCTGGCCCAGCTGACTGCGTACATACCGCAGACTGATAGCGAGCGACATATGCTGCCCCAGTTTCCGGGCATAAGCAGCATCCACTGCAAACTCTTTGGGGGAGTAGGTCTGCAAAACAGTACCGTTGTCGTCCCGAAAGGTCACCTCTCCGTAGTTGAAGTACTTCAGGGACAAACCCACGCCCTCCACCGCATTGAAGTTTTTATAGGCGGATACATATGCCATGTTGGACTGGTTATTATTCAATTCCCACATCCAGGGGGAGTAATTGGCGCTCACGCCCCAGTCGCCGGCAAACACGATTTTCGCTGCATTGGAAAACAGGGAATTGGGATCGGCTTCCAGCCCGATGGTGGCGTCTCCGGCCCCGCTGGAACGGGCATCGGGGTTTACCAGCAGGAAACTGGCACCGATGTTCGGCGCTTTCTGCTCCGCTTTTTGGGCATGTACGGCCGGTTTTACGGCTGTCATGCCGCATAACAGTAGAATTATTCGACCATATTTCATGATTACGTTTTTTAAAAAAGAGGATGAGCAATAATGGATGGCGCTACTGAACTATCAGCTTCTCAAAGTAAATACTGGCGTTCACCTTCAATACCACCGTGTAAATACCAGCGGCAAAATGGTTCACCGGCAGTATCACGGTGGTTTTGCCCGCACCCATTTCCACGAACTGATGATACAGGGTCTGGCCTGCAGGGTTCAGTACCTGGATGGTTACCGTGGCGCCCCGGAGCAGGTCAAATTGCACTTTGGCGTTGGTAACCGCCGGGTTAGGGAAGATGATGTAGTTCTTGACAGGATTGGCGCCGGGAGGTAATGCAGGAAGTTCTTCCGGTTGCTGAAAGCCCTGGGTGAGGAGCAGCCGGCCGTCTGTCACAGGCGTCACTACTGATTCGCCTATGGTATACTGTATCCGGACGTTATTCACCGCACCGCTGCCTCCGTTGCTGGCCACCACCTGTCTGTTCATGATCAGTTGAGCCCTCGCCGTAGTGCATAGCAATGCCAGCACCACCAGTGCAAGGATGCACCTGGAGTTGTAAAATGTCATATGAAATCGGGGGATTAGAAAATGTACGTATGATATGGCCTGACTGTTATCAACAGCCAGTAGCTCAGGAAGAAAGTGTTTTTCTCTTCATGACAGTATTTTTTTGGATTTTATAGATAATAATTCGCAATAAGGCTGTTCTGTATACTACACGTTGATTTATATGGTTGACGCTCAGTAGTCGGTGCCGATAACAATAGTCGGTTCAACAACAATGCACAGGGATCAATCAGGACATTTTGACGGGTAAACCTATTAAATGTTGATACAAATGTGGAAGATTTATTGTTCAGTAAAAATAAAGATTTCGTCTCCGGCAGGATTTTCTAAAAAAATGGCGGAATCCACCTAAAAACTGGTTAGGGTAACAGATACTTATTCTTAATTTGAATAATGTGTTGAAACGCCCGTGCTCGTTAATGAGAAATAACATTTGCACAATATTGCGCGTTTTATTTATTGCTAAAAATAAATTACCTTTGCCCCCCAAATTGCATTATTTAGTCATTTTAATATTATGGCAGACTTAAGATTTCAAAGGAACTTTGGTATTGCGGCGCACATTGATGCGGGTAAAACCACTACCACAGAGCGTATCCTGTATTATACAGGTAAATCCCACAAGATTGGTGAGGTGCACGAGGGTGCTGCTACCATGGACTGGATGGCACAGGAGCAGGAAAGAGGTATTACCATCACATCTGCTGCTACCACTTGTTTTTGGAATTTCCCAACCTTACAGGGTAAAGCTCTCCCGGACACTAAACAATATAAATTCAACATCATCGATACTCCGGGCCACGTGGACTTTACCGTGGAAGTAGAGCGCTCTCTGCGTGTACTGGACGGTCTGGTGGCACTGTTCTGCGCCGTATCCGGCGTTGAGCCTCAGTCTGAAACCGTTTGGCGCCAGGCTAACCGCTACCGCGTACCCCGTATCGGTTTCGTTAATAAAATGGACCGTTCCGGTGCCGACTTCCTGAACGTGGTAAAACAGGTAAAAGAGATGCTGGGTGCTAACCCCGTTCCCCTGACCCTGCCTATCGGCGCGGAAGATACCTTCAAAGGCGTGGTTGACCTGATCACCATGAAAGGTATCATCTGGGACGAAGAAGGTAAAGGCGCTACCTACCAGGAAATCGAAATTCCGGAAGACATGAAGGAAGAAGCGAACGAATGGAGAGCTAAACTGGTAGAAGCCGTTGCTGAATACGACGATACCCTGATGGAAAAATTCTTCGAAGATCCTAACTCCATCTCCGAAGCTGAAATCCACGAAGCTATCCGCAAAGCGACCATCGATATAGCTATCATCCCGATGATGTGCGGTTCCTCCTTCAAAAATAAAGGTGTTCAGAAAATGCTGGATGCGGTTTGCCGTTACCTGCCTTCTCCAATGGACATCGAAGCGGTAAAAGGTACCAACCCTGACACCGGTGACGAAATTGAACGTAAACCAGACGCAAAAGAACCATTCGCTGCCCTGGCGTTCAAAATCATGACCGATCCTTTCGTAGGCCGTCTGGCGTTCTTCCGGGCTTACTCCGGTCACCTGGATGCAGGTTCCTACATCCTGAACACCCGTACCGGCAAAAACGAGCGTATCAGCCGTATCATGCAGATGCACGCCAACAAACAGAACCCGATCGACTTCATCGAAGCTGGTGACATCGGAGCTGCTGTAGGCTTTAAAGATATCAAAACAGGTGACACCCTGTGCGATGAAAACAACCCGATCATCCTGGAATCTATGACATTCCCTGAGCCGGTTATCCACATCGCTATCGAACCTAAAACACAGGCCGACGTTGATAAAATGGGTATGGCTATCGCTAAACTGGTAGAAGAAGATCCTACCCTGAAAGCGAGAACTGACGAAGAAACCGGCCAAACCGTACTGAGCGGTATGGGCGAGCTTCACCTCGAAATCATCGTTGACCGTATGAAACGCGAGTTCAAGGTGGAAGTTAACCAGGGCGCGCCTCAGGTTGCTTACAAAGAAGCCCTGACCGCTAAAATCGAACACCGCGAAGTGTTCAAAAAACAAACTGGTGGTCGTGGTAAATTCGCCGACATCCAGGTGGAAATCTCCCCTGCTGATGCTGAATGGCTGAAAGAAAACGACGGCAAATCCTTCCAGTTCGTGAACGATATCTTCGGTGGTGCGATCCCGAAAGAGTTCATCCCGGCTGTTCAGAAAGGTTTTGAACAATCCATGAACCAGGGTGTACTGGCCAACTTCCCGCTGGTAAACCTGAAAGTACGCCTGTTCGACGGTTCCTTCCACGCAGTGGACTCCGACGCTATGTCCTTCGAACTCTGCGCCAAACAAGCCTTCCGTGAAGCTGCCCGCAAAGCTAAACCAGTACTGCTGGAGCCAATCATGAAAGTAGAAGTGCAAACGCCTGACCAGTACATGGGTGACGTTACCGGTGACCTCAACCGTCGTCGCGGTATGCTGGAAGGTATGGACTCCAGAAATGGTGTACAGGTGATCAAAGCCAAAGTACCTTTGAGCGAAATGTTCGGTTACGTAACCCAACTGCGCTCTCTGTCTTCCGGCCGCGCCAGCTCCATCATGGAATTCTCTCACTACTCCCCGGCTCCGAACAACGTGGCTGAAGAAGTAGTAGCGAAAGTAAAAGGTAAAGTAAACGCCTAATTACATCTCTTTCCATAGAAAAAGGTTGTCCTGCGAAAGCGGGACAACCTTTTTTGCTTACATGAACATGCTATTGCCAGGTGACAGCTTTTCGGTAAATTCGGGGACACTATAACCTGCAACTGAACGTACTTTTGCCAAATGCCAGGGTCCTGCTCGTCAGGACCTTTTTTTTTGTTTTCTTATGACGGCAGTAGGGGGTGGGCCGGCTTTTCCCGTCTTAGTATATGAAAATGCAATCTAACTGAGCCTGTATTTTTTACTGATAGCCGACTGACCACAATATGTACTTAGAATTAACACAAGCACCACCTACAACTGTTAGATATGAAACAGGAGAAGAGGTCATACTGGCTCCTGGCCTCGATGTGATTCTGCCCTGCTGGAACCCGTCGGGCCCCTGGGTGGAATCGCTCATCAGGCACTATCATGAAGTCATCCGCCTTATGGGAGATGTCCCCGTACAACTCATCCTCGTGAATGATGGCTCACTCCGTAATTTCACCGATCAGCATGTCTCCTGGCTGGAAGCAGCCATTCCCGGTATTATCATCGTCAACTACAAGGAAAACAAAGGCAAAGGCCACGCGGTCCGCGAAGGCGTGAAAAACTCCCGCTATGCCTACCAGGTATATACAGACCTCGATTTCCCCTTTGGCGTGGACGCTGTGAAAAAGGCCTACGACCAGCTGCAGCACGGCATAGATGTAGTGGCCGGCGAAAGAGGCGCCGCCTATCTGAAAGAACTACCCCGCAAAAGAAGGATCATCACCCGCATCAGCCGCCTGCTCAATAAGGTAGTGCTCCGCCTCAAGGTAAGAGACGCCCAGGCCGGTCTGAAAGGATTCAACGCCCACGGAAGGTCTGTACTGCTCAATACCACCATCGACGGTTTTTTATACGATAGCGAGTTTCTGTATAAAGCCGGTAAAAATCCACGCCTCAAAATTGGCGCAGTAGACGTATATTGCCGCCCCGGAATCAGCTTCAGCGCCTTTAAAATCAAACTGCTGCTGAAAGAACTCAGGAACTATTGCCGGATTATTACCAGTGCTAACGCAGCTAACTAATTATGAACCAGGAGAAAAGGATACTGCTCAGTGTAGACGTGGAAGAATTTGATATCCCCGAAGAATTTGGCCGGCAGGTGCCCCTGCAGGAAAAACTGGAAATATCCAGGAAAGGCCTGCAAACCACCCTCGACCTCTTTGATCAGTACAACATACGAGCTACCTTCTTCATTACCGCCTACTGGGCACAGCATTACCCCGAACTGATCCGGCAGGTGGCCGCCAAACATGAAATAGCCTCCCACGCTTATTACCACAGCTCTTTTTCCGATGCAGACCTGGAAGGGTCACGCCTGGCGCTGCAGGAAATCAGCGGGCAACAGGTACGCGGTTTCCGTATGCCCCGCCTCCGTAAAGTGAATATGAAGGCGCTCAAAGATGCCGGTTACCTCTACGATGCCTCCCTGAACCCCACCTGGCTGCCCGGTCGCTACAACAACCGGCACCTGCCACGTACGATGTTCAGAGATAATAACATGTGGATCATCCCCTCCTCTGTATCCCCCCTCATCCGGTATCCCGTTTTCTGGTTGAGCGTGAAAAATGCACCACTGTGGGTAACCCGCCATTTCTGTAAAACAATTCTCCGGAAAGATCATTATCTCTCTTTTTATTTCCATCCCTGGGAATTGGCGGATATCCGTGGATATGCCCTGCCTTCCTACATCAGCCGCGTTTCCGGCCCCAGAATGGAGCAGAAAATGGACGGTTTTCTACGCTTCCTGCAACAGCAGGGCCGCTTCTGCGCACATATCGATATGCTCTGATGTTCCGGCCCTCACGACGATGGCCGCGGACGCCTGCATCGCCATGCCGGCATTCACCGGAAGAGCACCAGCATCCGGTCAGGCTTCCCAACTACTTATGATCACCTGTTAATCATCTCACAAACAAAAAAAAGCACAAGTGGGAAAAGATTTTTATGCAACAACATGTCATGTGTAATTGTTATATCCCTTAAGTATAACCAGAAGATAGATCGTTACAAGCTGTGCAATGTGAAAAAAAAGTTATATTTTTTTTAACAAGATGAATACTTATATGATTCATTTTCAGTACTTTTGTTTCAAGTTCAGATTTAATCGAAGATGTGCTTTTGATTGTTTGTGATTGTTTGATGCTTTTTTGTTTAAGCAACCCATTATCCCCTGCCGCTAATTTTTTCAGTTCATTATTCAATAGCACCTGCTATAGCTGCAAACCTCAAATACTGATTTGCTGTTTTGCGCGATCGGCATATTTATTCATTCAGCATGTTAAATGTTAAAACTAAAATGCACACTATGAAAAAAATTCGTCTCCTAACCCTTGTTGCAGTGAGCGTACTGATGGGATCGACCGTTAAAGCACAGATCCAGAAAGGTAATATTATGGTGGGGGCCAGCCTTACCAACCTCAATGTAACTTTCCAAAAAGAAAGCACTGCCTTCGGTGCAAACATAACTCCCAAAATCGGGTGGTTTATCAAAGATGGTCTGGCTATCGGTGGTTACGTTAATTTTGGCGCCAATACTACCAAAAATAAAACAACAGATATCAGGGCTTCGAATACGAATTACGGTGTCGGTGCTTTTGCCCGTTATTTTGTAGAGGATAAAAACGTCCGGAAACTGGAGTTCTCCAAAAGAGTGAGGTTCTTCGCAGAAGCCAACGCAGGATTTGCGGGACAAAATCCGGCCAGCGGCGCTTCTACCAATGGTTTTAATGTTGGTATCGGACCTGGTATTTCTTATTTCATCACACCAAACGTTGGCCTGGAAGGTTTATTGAAATATGATCTGACTGTAGGAGGAGGAAATTCCACAACAGCTAACAACCTCAGTCTGGGCATAGGTTTCCAGATCTATCTGCCGTCTGCTAAAGCAAAAGCTATCTACAGAGAGGAAAGAGGCGGAAAATAATACACTGGCAAGTGAAAAAAATGGTCCCGGTAGTCATCTTTCATGACGGCCGGGCCCTTTTTGTTTTAATAAGGATTCCTTATATATTATAATAATAGCAGAAAAGGAGTGATCTGCGTCATTGGTTGGAAGCAGAAGAACCAATTACATTTGCAGCATGATCTGCTAATACAGGTCATTTGGGATTGCTGAAAACCAATGAAAGAGTAGGCATTATCTTAAATCCTCTGTTATGATACTGTATCAATTACTGGCACTGCTGCGCAGACTTTTATGCGGATGTAACAACAACGATGATGATCACGGCGGTCACGGCGGTCATGGTGGACATGGCGGTCACGGTGGTCATGGTGGTGGTTGCGGACGTCGCAATTAAGCTCCCCCCGAAACTATTGCTCTTAAAACCCCATAGCCTGTTTGCTACCCCAGACCGCACGAGCAATGAGCCTACCGAAAACCATGTAAAAGCGTAGCTGAGATCAAAACCTTTTTTCTCATGGTCTTCGATATACTCCCTACCTATTAACAGGTTATTTGTGTTGCTGATGTCCGCACTGGGCGGCATTCGGCCGGAGAGCATGTATGTGTTTGTTACCCGTAGAGCCATGACTTACGTCATGGCTTTTTGTTGCACTTTTACGAACAGTATGTATATATTTTCAAGAACGCCTTGCGAACAAATAATAAGGGTGACCTGCATCAGGATTGTATTTGAGAGAAGCGATTACATTTGTGATATGCCGGTTAACACCGGTTATTGGGATTGCCGAAAACCAATAAAAGAGTAGGCTTTAACCCCCTAAAACCATTTGTTATGTTCCTCTGTGGATTGCTTGAATGGCTTCGTCGGCTGCTTTGCGGCGACGACAATAACGGTAATAATGGTGGCTGCCGCCGTCGTGACGATGATGACGATCGCTGCCATCGCCGTCGTTGCTAGACGCCACCCCGTTATGAAATTTTGCTCTTGAAAACCCCGCGCCGGATTGCCCTCTCCCAGGCCATACGAACAATGAGAATGCCGGAACCATGTAAAAGCGTAGCTGAGATGAAAAGACTTTTTTCAATGGTACTCGATATACTCTTTATCCGAAAGGATGATTTGCGTAGCTGATGCCCGCACTGGGCGGCGTTCGGCCAGAGAGCATGTCGCGTTTGTTACCCGCAGAGCCATGACTAACGTCATGGCTTTTTTCGTACTGGCACTGCGTTGAATAAAATGAACAGGGGCTGTTTAAATGAATTAACTGAACAGGCTGTTTTTACCGGGATGCGCTATTTTGCAGTGTGGCCGGTAGGTGCCGGTCATTGGGTATCGCTGAAAACCAATAAAAGAGTAAGCTCAGAGTCTTAATCGTTTTCCTATGTTAAAAACAATGCTCGACGCCTTTCTGAAATTCCTGCACACTGTAATAGGCGCCCTGTAATCCACTGTGCAGCAACAGGACCTTTACAACGTCTGTATCCTGTGATTGCCGGAATGACATTTTTTTACTTGTATTTCGGAAAAGCCGCGAAGTTTTTCGCGGCTTTTTTATGTATGCTATCAGAAGGAAATAGTTAGGAATCCGTTTTTTATTGATGATTTTTAGAAATATGATATTATTTTTTTAAGTGTTTGATGTAGGCTGCAGCGCTTGTAAATGGCGTGTTCAGCGGATTGAACAAATGCTTGTTTTTAAACGGCAGAATGAACAAAATGAATGCATGTTATTGCGTGAATAGCCCTTACTTTTAATACGTTGGTCTGTCCGCAGCACCAATTGGGATTGCCGAAAACCATGAAAAGAGTAGGCTTTAACAGGTGTAATACCATTCTTATGAACTTACTGAACCAATTGCTCGCAACTATCGTTGCTCTGCTGAACTCTCTGCTGGGTGGCCTGTAATAAGGGACCGCTTCTAAGGGAACAGTCCTATCCTTAGCGTCTGATTTCCCTTGTATGGCATTCAACTCATTGGGATCGCCGAAAACCAAAAAAAGAGTAGGCATAACATGTGAAAACCGTTTTTATGAACTTGCTGAACCAATTGCTCGCAACTATCGTTGCGCTGCTGAACTCTCTGCTGGGTGGCCTGTAATAACCGGTACCCGTAAGGGAACAGTCCTATCCTTAGTTCGATTTCCCTTGCAACGCATTTAGCTCCGGGACCTGTTCCCGGAGTTTTTTTATTTATCCACGCAATATCCCGTCTTGTTACTCCACGAATTGAGATGTGAAATAGCCGGTTGCTGCATTGACCGATCGTAAGCCGCGATAAACCGTCATTACACATACGGATGAGCTGTGAAAAACAGCCGTTTCCCCTTATTGGTAAAGGAATGAACAAAATGACTGCTATTGCTTAAAATGAACAAAATGAGCTCATGCTAATTGCAGGAGAGCCTTTAAATTCGGCACCGGATGTTAACATTACCACCTGGGATTGCCGAAAACCAGTCAATAGAGTAGGCATAACAATGAAAACCTAAAACTATGGATTTGCTGAACCAATTGCTCGCACTGATCTTAGGATTACTACAATCATTACTCGGCGGTATCGGTGGCGGTTTACCTCTGTAAGAGGCAACCGGATGCACCATATCTGCTTTAACTAATTCAGAAACCGCTTCATCTTGCACTCGCGAGATGGAGCGGTTGTCTTTTGTACCAGAGGCAATGGTGAATGTGAAGGTTGAAAGATAAAGATATTGTATGGCGTCCTTCGGAAAATGGGGGGCTACTATCGGCTGTTTTTGCCGATCGCTGCCCTCAATGCCTGGTAGATATGCCCCACTGTTGCCAGATGTGCTATTACCAGCAGCGGGGGGTGACTGGGGCAGGAGAGGGGAGAAGCGGCCTTTGGGTGCCCGAAGGGGAAACTAGGGATGAGCTGCCATGCTTGCGATAAGGTCGGAAGGCGGCCGCTGCCTTAGTTTCGCTATCTCCAGCCTGTACTGGTGCCACAATAACAGATTTTTCAGAAGCCACCCCGGAAAAATTTTTTGTTTTGATGTTTGTTTTCCTATATTTGTCGAAATCAGCATGTCAACTAAGCGTAAGACTTAATACGCACAAAATGAATGTTTTCGGAGGCTTAATTGCATAAAAATCCGCCCCTCATACCCCGTTTCCCCGTGACCATGGCATACTTCTGCCAGGTATCTTTTATTTTTTTCCTGAGATTTATTTGCCAATTCAAAAAAACCGGGTTACCTTTGCCCTCCCAAATTGTAAAGGGAAAAAACACGAAGAAGTTCATTGCATATGTCTCAGAGAATAAGAATCAAGCTGAAGTCCTACGATCATAACCTGGTAGACAAGTCTGCTGAGAAGATCGTTAAAACCGTGCGTAACACGGGCGCCGTGGTAACAGGTCCAATACCTTTACCTACAGAAAAGAAAATCTTTACGGTATTGCGTTCTCCGCACGTAAACAAGAAAGCGCGCGAGCAGTTCCAGTTGTGTACTCACAAACGTTTACTGGACATCTATACCTCCTCTTCCAGGACTGTAGATGCGCTGAGCAAGCTGGATTTACCTTCTGGCGTAGAAGTTGAAATTAAAGCATAAGGACAACAGCAAGGCTGGGCAAAAGGCCCGCCTTTTACTGATTTTATGGTTATTGGTTGATTATCAATCAATAACAATTTTAACACATAACACATAGGTCGCGCCTTCTGGGCGGCCGCCCAATAAATGTATTTAACCGCCCATCCTGGGGATAGCTGGAAATCCCCCAGGCGCTGGGTAAAATCATATATAAAATGAAAGGTATTATTGGTAAAAAGATTGGTATGACCAGTATCTTCGAGTCCAATGGTAAGCAAACTGCTTGTACCATTATCGAAGCAGGTCCCAACGTTGTAACTCAGGTAAAAAGCCTGGAATCAGATGGTTACAATGCAATTCAGGTTTCTTTCGGTGAGAAGAAAGAAAAACACACTACAAAAGCTGAGCTCAATCACTTCGCGAAAGCAAGCACCTCTCCCAAACGTTTTGTTAAAGAATTCCGCAACCCGGACGTACAGAAAGCCCTCGGTGAAATTATCACCTGCGAAATCTTCGCAGAAGGTGAATCTATTGACGTTGTAGGCACTTCCAAAGGTAAAGGTTTCCAGGGCGTTGTAAAACGCCACGGTTTTAGCGGTGTGGGTGAAGCCACCCACGGCCAGCACGACAGAAGCAGGGCTCCTGGTTCTGTAGGCGGTTCCTCCTATCCTTCCCGCGTTTTCAAGGGCATGCGTATGGCCGGCCAGACAGGTAACGAAAGAGTGAAAGTGAAAGGTCTGAAGATCCTGAAAATATTCCCTGAAAAGAATTATATCCTGGTAAGTGGTTCCGTTCCCGGCCACAATGGTTCAATCGTTTTAATCCAGAAGTAACATGCAACTTGATATTTTAAATATAGAAGGTAAGAAAACCGGAAGATCCATCGAACTTCCTGAGGAGATCTTTGGTGTAGAACCTAACAACCACGTCATCTACCTGGCTGTTAAACAGTATCTCGCCGCTCAGCGTCAGGGTACCCACAAGGTAAAAACCAGAGCTGAAGTAAAAGGTGCTTCCCGCAAACTGCACAAACAAAAAGGTACCGGTGGTGCCCGTAAAGGTAACATCCGTAACCCGCTGTATAAAGGTGGTGGTACCATCTTCGGTCCCAAACCGCACAGCTGGAGCATCAAACTGAACAGAAAAGTGAAAGATCTCGCTAAGATCTCCGCCCTGTCAGTAAAAGCTAAAGAAAACAGCATCATCATCGTTGAAGACCTGGCGCTGCAGGCTCCTAAAACCAAACAATTCGTTGGTATCTTAAAGAACCTGAACATCAATGTAGACGGTAAGAAGACTATGTTCATCACACCGGAATACAATGATAGCGTTTATCTGTCTTTAAGAAACATCCCTACTGTGGACGGCGCTATGCTGAGCGATATCAATACTTATGATATCATGAACAGCAACTACCTCGTGTTCACAGAAAGCGCTGCTAAAATCTTCACTGAAGAGCCTGCAGAAGCGTAAGGTGTTGTAAACCAATTCAATAACAAAGCTACAAGCTCACAGCTTAAAAGCTATAAGCTATAAAGAAGATGAAACTTTCAGACGTTTTAATCAAACCGGTAGTAACCGAAAAGGTGAATAAAGCCACCGAAAAATTCAACCGCTACTACTTCATTGTTGACAAAAAAGCCAACAAACTGGAGATCAAAAAAGCAGTGGAAGAGTTCTACGGTGTAACTGTACAGGATGTGAATACTGCCGTAATGCCGGGTAAAGCTAAATTCCGCTTTACAAAAGCCGGTTTCATTGCAGGTAAAAAACCGTCTTACAAAAAGGCGATCATTACCCTCGCATCCAATGAAACTATAGATCTGTATGCTAACATGTAGTGCCGTTCCGGCCTGAACAGCCGGGATGTGGATGTATATACAGATCACGATTTATAATTATCAATAACATTTAACTTTTTAGGAAGTAATGGCACTGAAGAAGTTCAAACCAATGACGGCCGGTACCCGCTGGAAAATAGGCAACGCTTACGCTGAGCTGACTACGGATACCCCCGAAAAAAGCCTGCTCGAGCCCGCTAAAAGAAGCGGCGGTAGAAACGCTCAGGGTAGGATGTCTATGCGCTACATCGGTGGCGGTCACAAAAAAGCCTACCGTGTGGTAGACTTTAAGCGTGAAAAAGTAAATATCCCCGCTACTGTTAAATCTATCGAATACGATCCAAACCGTAGCGCCTTCATCGCACTGGTTAGCTATGCAGACGGTGAAAAACGTTATATCATCGCACCACAAGGCCTCCAGGTAGGCAGCACCGTTATCAGCGGTGAAACTGCTGCTCCTGAAGTAGGTAACGCCCTGCCGCTGAAAAACATGCCGCTGGGTACCGTGGTACACAATATTGAACTGCAGCCTGGTAAAGGCGGTGCTATCGCAAGAAGCGCCGGCGCCTACGCCCAGCTGTCGAACAAGGAAGAAAGATACGCTGTACTGAAAATGCCTTCCGGTGAACTGCGCAAAGTGCTGAACACCTGCATGGCAACCGTAGGTACAGTATCCAACTCCGACCATGCCCTGCAATCTATCGGTAAAGCAGGTGCCAACCGTTGGAGAGGTATCCGTCCCCGCAACCGTGGTGTGGCCATGAACCCTGTAGATCACCCGATGGGTGGTGGTGAAGGTAAATCTTCCGGCGGCCATCCAAGATCCAGAACAGGCAAATATGCGAAAGGTCTGAAAACCAGAAAACCGCATAAGAGCTCTGATAAACTGATCATCAGCAGGAAAAACGGTAAAAAATTATAATATTTCGGAATTCGGGTCCTGCTAACCCGGGACCCAAATTTGAAAAATCATAAATAAGAAGACATGGCTCGTTCCATAAGAAAAGGTCCTTACGTAGACCAGAAATTAGAGACTAAAGTTGAAAAAATGAACGCTGGCACCAAGCGCACAGTTATCAAAACCTGGAGCCGCCGTTCTACTATTACTCCTGATTTTGTTGGTCACACTTTCGCTGTTCACAATGGCAACAAATTCATTCCGGTATATGTAACGGAATTTATGGTTGGCCACAAACTGGGCGAATTTGCACCTACACGTAACTTCAGAGGACACGCTAACAAGAAAATGTAAATTATAGTCTGAGGTTTGAGGTTTGAGAAGGCTCAAGCCCAATCTCAAACTCCAGACGTCAGACATTAAATAATAAAAGAAATTAATAACAATGGAAGCAGTAGCTAAGCTGAACAATAATCCCACATCTACCCGCAAAATGCGTTTGCTGGCAGACTTAATCCGCGGCCTGGATGTGGAGAAAGCTTTGAATATTTTGAAATTCCATCCAAAGCACCCCAGCGTTCCGTTGGAAAAACTGCTGGTATCCGCTATCGCAAACTGGAAAGTGAAGAATGAAGGTGCAAGGGTAGAAGATGCCAACCTGATCGTTAAAACTATCTTCGTAGACGGCGGCCGCACCCTGAAAAGAATGCGCCCCGCTCCACAAGGCAGAGGTTACCGTATCCGCAAGAGAAGTAACCACGTTACGATTGTGGTAGATGGTAAAAATGCACAGTAAGCGTTTCATACCAAAGAGAGATAAATTAATACTATTAAACTAATAGACAAATAACCAGAACATGGGTCAGAAAACAAATCCTATTGGTAACAGGTTAGGTATCATCAGAGGATGGGACTCTAATTGGTATGGCAGCAAAAAAGATTTTGCTACCAAACTGATCGAAGACAACAAGATCAGAACTTATCTGAATGCCCGCATCAACAAAGGCGGCATCTCCAGAGTTGTGATTGAAAGAACTTTAGGTAAGTTGATCGTCACTGTGCATACTTCCAAACCAGGTATCATCATAGGTAAAGGTGGTAATGAAGTTGATCGCATCAAGGAAGAACTGAAAAAACTGACTGGTAAAGAAGACGTACAGATCAATATTCTCGAAATCCGCCGTCCTGAAATGGATGCGAACATCGTTGCCGAAACTATTGCCAAACAAATCGAAAGCCGTATCAACTACAAACGCGCTATCAAAATGGCAATCGCTACTGCACTGAGAATGGGAGCTGAAGGTATCAAAATTAAAGTAAGCGGCCGTCTGGGTGGGGCTGAAATCGCCCGCGCGGAAGAAGTGAAACAAGGTCGTGTGCCCCTGCATACTTATCGCATGGACATCGACTACGCTTCCCTGTTCGCTTTGACTGTATACGGTAAAATCGGTATCAAAGTATGGATCTGTAAAGGTGAAGTACTCGGCAAACGCGACCTGAACCCGAACGTGCTGACCGGCAAAGAAGGCGACAACCGCGGCGGTGGACGTGAACACGGTGGAGACAGAAGAGAACACGGTGACAGAAGAGAACATCGCGGAGGAGACAGAAGAGGCGGTGAAAACCGTGGCGGTGGCCGCAGATAATCCCTGCAGGCAGAGCAAACATTAACAATTACTATTAACATTAACAATACAGACGATGTTACAGCCAAAAAGAGTGAAACACAGGAAGATGCACAAAGGCCGCATCAAAGGGAACGCTAAAAGAGGCGCTACCCTCTCCTTTGGTACATTCGGTCTTAAAGCATTAGAACCTAAGTGGATCACCGACCGGCAGATCGAAGCTGCCCGTGTCGCCCTCACCAGACACATGAAACGTGAAGGTAACGTTTGGATCCGCATATTCCCTGACAAACCAATCACTGCCAAACCACTGGAAGTAAGGATGGGTAAAGGTAAAGGTGCACCGGACCATTGGGCAGCAGTAGTAAAACCAGGCAGAATTTTATTTGAAGCAGACGGCGTGCCCTTACAGGTAGCGAAAGAAGCGATGGAACTCGCAGCACAAAAACTGCCCATCAAAGTAAAATTTGTAACCAGCCGCGACTACGTTGCTTAATTACTATCAATCACTAATATCACCCGTTTGCCGCTCACGCTGTAAACGGACCAAATAAAATACAAATGGCAAAAGAAAAGCTGGATCTGAACGGCCTGAGCATTCAGGATCTCCAGGAGAAAATCTCTGCGGAAGAGCTGCGCCTGAAGAAAATGAAATTCGGTCATGCAATTACGCCCATCGAAAATCCCATGAGCATCCGCTCTGTGAGACGCGATATCGCCCGTATGCAAACCGAACTGCGTAAAAAACAACTGGGCTTCTAAGCATTCGTATAACAAAATTAACCTCCCCCGGAGGATTAAATACTTTCAACAATGACGACCGAAAGACAATTAAGAAAAACCAGGATTGGTGTGGTGGCCAGCAACAAAATGGATAAAACCATTACTGTTAAGGTGGAACGTAAAGTGAAGCACCCTATCTATGGTAAATTCGTTAAAAAAACTACCAAGTTCATGGCGCACGACGATAAAAACGAGTGCAGCATCGGCGATACCGTGAAAATCGCGGAAACCCGCCCTCTGAGCAAAAACAAATGCTGGAGACTGGTAGAAATTATCGAAAAAGTAAAATAATTTATCAAGTGTTTCATGCTGCTGCCGGCTTCCCCGGCTTCAGCCGCTGATTAAAAAATCATTACGATGATACAACAAGAATCAAGACTGAGCGTAGCCGATAACAGTGGTGCCAAAGAAGTACTTTGCATCCGCGTACTGGGCAACTCCGGTCAGGACTACGCTAAAGTAGGCGATAAAATTGTAGTGACCGTTAAGGACGCAATTCCAGGTGGCGGCGCTAAAAAAGGTATGGTTACCAAAGCGGTAATCGTAAGAACCAAAAACAAATTACGCCGTAAAGACGGTTCCTATATCCGTTTCGACGACAACGCGGTTGTACTGCTCAATAACTCAGACGAACCACGCGGTACCCGTATTTTCGGTCCGGTTGCCCGTGAACTGAGAGACAAGGGGTATATGAAAATTATCTCCCTCGCTCCTGAGGTATTATAATAATATTGAGATTTTGGGATTTCAGAATTTGGCGATGACCATCAAAAAATTCGTAAATCCCAAAATTTGTAAATATTTCTTATCTTTGCAGCCCGTTTGCAAAACGAGACAAAACATTAATCAAGCGAAACAATTGTTTCGCTTGGCGTTTATAAATAAATCAAAGTGATGAAAACTAGATTTAAGCCTAAATTCAACATTAAGAAGGGCGACCTGGTTGCGGTGATTGCCGGTGACGACAAGGACAGGACCAAAGCACGCAAAGTGCTGGAAGTTCACCCTGAACAAGGCCGCGTTCTTGTAGAAGGCGTTAACATTATTACCAAGCATACCAAGCCTACTGCGCAGAACACCAAAGGTGGTATCGTTAAGCAGGAAGCGCCGATTGCTATCTCCAACGTGATGCTGTGGGATGCCAAAGCTGGTAAACCTACCCGTGTGAACAGACAGCGGGAAAACGGTAAATTAATTCGTATCGCTAAAAAATCAGGGGAGGTAATTAAATAATGGCAAACACTAAATATACTCCAAGACTGCAGAAAAAATACTTCGACGAAGTGGCACCTGCACTGATGAAGAAATTCAACTACAAAAGTGTAATGCAGGTTCCCCGTCTGGTGAAAATTTGCCTGAACCAGGGTATCAATGGTGCCGTGGGTGATAAAAAACTGGTAGACATCGCTGTGGACGAAATGACACGCATCTCCGGCCAGAAAGCAGTTGCCACCCTGTCCAAAAAGGATATCTCTAACTTTAAACTGAGAAAAAACATGCCAATCGGCGCCCGCGTAACACTGCGCAGCACCAACATGTTTGACTTCCTGGACCGCCTGGTTTCCGTTTCCCTGCCTCGTGTACGTGACTTCAAAGGCATCAACGAAAAAGCGTTCGACGGCCGCGGTAACTACACCATGGGTATCACCGAACAAATCATCTTCCCTGAGATCGATATCGATAAAGTAACAAAAATGTCCGGCATGGATATCACTTTCGTTACTACGGCTAAAACCAACGAAGAAGCTTACGAGCTGCTGAAAGAAATGGGGATGCCGTTCAGGAACATGAAAAAAGATAATCAGTAATTCGAAACGATAATATAATTATGGCAAAAGAATCCGTAAAAGCCAGACAAAGGAAAAGAGAAGCCATGGTAGCAAGATACGCTGAAAAGCGCGCTGCCCTGAAAGCTGCCGGTGACTACGCTGCACTGGACCAACTTCCTAAAAACGCTTCTCCTGTTCGTCTGAAAAACAGATGCCAGCTGACCGGTCGTCCTAAAGGATACATGCGTCACTTCGGCCTCTGCAGGAACATGTTCCGCGACCTGGCACTCGCAGGTAAAATCCCTGGCGTAACTAAAGCCAGCTGGTAAAAAATTGATTTTTTGATTTTCGATTTTTTGATTTTTTAAACCGAAATCAGAAAATTCCGAAATCAAAAAATCGACAATTAAAGTTATTTGATTCCCATCTCTTTCGATTGGATATCGCATTGTAAACATTATTCAAACTATTACAACAATGGTTACTGATCCAATAGCAGACTTCCTGACCAGAATCCGGAACGCGCAAATGGCCACCCACAGGATCGTGGAAATTCCGGCTTCCAAGCTGAAAAAACGTATTACAGAAATTCTGTACGATAAAGGTTATATCCTGAAGTACAAATTCGAAGAGGACAACAAACAAGGCGTTATCAAAATAGCCCTGAAATACGATCCTCAAACCAAAGAACCCGCTATCAAGGAACTGCAACGCATCAGCCGTCCGGGTCTGCGTCAATACGCTAAACCTGAAGAGTTCAAACGCGTGAAAAATGGTCTCGGTGTAGCGATCATCTCCACTTCCAAAGGCGTAATGACCGATAAAGAAGCGAAAGCGCAGAACGTAGGCGGCGAAGTAGTTTGCTACGTTTATTAATATATTGGCTTACAGGAACTTATGCTTCCGGTAAGCCCCAACGGTTTTCTGACAATTAAGCTTTCTATACGGCGCTGAACACAGATAACCGCGAAACAATTATCAAAATTATACTTAAACTCAAGTTATGTCACGTATAGGTAAAGCTCCTATCAAATTGGCCGGCGGCGTTACGGTAACCGTTTCCCCGGCTAATGAAGTTACTGTTAAAGGTCCTAAAGGTGAACTGAAAAGAACCATCGACAGAGACCTGAAAATAGAAGTGAAAGACGGAGTATTGACGGTAACCCGTCCTACAGACCAGATCCGCCACAAAGCACTGCACGGCCTGACCCGCGCACTCATCGCTAACATGGTGACTGGTGTTACAGACGGTTTCAAAAAACAACTCGAACTGGTTGGTGTGGGTTACAAAGCTGCCAACAATGGTCAGCTGCTGGACCTGTCTCTGGGTTACTCCCACAATATCGTGATCGAAATTCCAAAAGAATTGAAAGTGGCTACCCTGACTGAAAAAGGTCAGAACCCTAAAATTATGCTGGAAGGTTCCGATAACCAACTGCTGGGCCAGGTTGCTGCCAAAATCCGCAGCCTCCGCAAACCTGAACCGTACAAAGGTAAAGGTGTTCGCTACAGCGATGAAGTGGTTCGTAAGAAAGCTGGTAAGTCAGCAGGTAAATAATTTTTAACTAGCTAATCAGCCCCCGGCTGGTTAGCTGGTTTTAACATATCCCGGCAGCATCGGGATAATAAAATAAAACTCACAATGAGCACAAAAGTTAGCAGAAGGGAAAAAATCCGCTACCGCATCCGTAAAAAGATCTCCGGTACTGCCAAAGCACCAAGATTGTCTGTATTTCGCAGCAACAGCGATATCTACGTACAGCTGATCGACGATACCAACGGTACTACCCTGGCATCCGCTTCTTCCCGTGATAAAGATATCAAAGCACAATCCGGTACCAAATCCGAGAAATCCAGACTGGTAGGTATGGCGCTGGCTCAGAAAGCAACCGCTTTAGGCCTCACCACCTGCATTTTCGACAGAAGCGGGTATTTATACCACGGCCGCATTAAAAGTGTAGCTGACGGAGCAAGAGAAGGTGGTCTCCAGTTCTAATCCTGGGTCCTAATTTTATCATTCTGAACAAGTAATTCTTATAAAATAAAATGGCAAAGAATTCATTCAATAAAGTAAAGGCCGGTGATCTGGAGCTGAAAGAAAAAGTAGTGGCGATCAACCGTGTTACCAAAACCACCAAAGGCGGTCGTACTTTTAGTTTCTCCGCACTGGTTGTAGTAGGTAATGAAAACGGCGTGGTAGGTCATGGCCTTGGTAAAGCGAAAGAAGTACAGCAGGCTATCACCAAAGGTATAGACGATGCTAAAAAGAACCTGATCAAGGTTCCGGTAATGCACGGTACTATCCCTCACGACCAGTTCGCGAAAGAAGGTGCTGCCAAAGTATTGATCAAACCGGCTGCTCACGGTACCGGTGTGATCGCTGGTGGTTCTATGCGTGCAGTACTGGAAAGCGCAGGCGTTACCGACGTACTGGCTAAATCCCTGGGTTCTGCCAACCCGCACAACGTGGTGAAAGCTACTTTCAAAGCGCTGGGCCTGTTACGCGAACCAGTGAGCGTAGCCAGAACCAGAAGCATCTCCCTGAAGAAAGTTTTCAACGGTTAATCTCCCTTACAGGCGATCTTCCGGTGTAAACATATTTCCTCCGGGATATATTGACACTCAATTATTAACAATTAAATTACTCCGCCTTCGGCGGATAGGGGTTTATGGCAAAGATTAAGATCACTCAGGTAAAAAGTGGTATTGACCGTCCTGAAAGGCAGAAACTGACCTTGAAGGCGCTGGGGCTGACTAAAATGAACGCTACTGTTGAAGTAGAAGCTACTCCTCAGGTCCTGGGAATGGTACGTAAAGTAGACCATCTGGTAAAAGTAGAAACAGTGAATGCTTAATAATTAAGTAACACTGCTGTGGGATTGTCTGCTGATAATCTTACTTTTACATTTGTAACTTTACAAAGTCATACTTTTTACAATTTAAATGCGAGCGGTTAATTTCCGCGTAAGTAAAAACAATTAAATTATGAATCTGCATTCATTAAAGCCTGCTAAAGGCGCCGTACATAAAGAAAAACGTCTCGGACGTGGTGAGGCTTCCGGTAAAGGTGGTACCTCTACAAAAGGTAACAAAGGTATCCAGCAACGCGCCGGTTACGCCAGCAAAAGAGGCTTTGAAGGTGGCCAGATGCCCATCCAGCGCCGTATGCCTAAACGCGGTTTCAAAAACAACAACCGCGAGGAATACACCATCTTCAACCTGGGTCAGATTGACCACTTAGTTGAAAAATATGGCCTGCAGGAATTCAACCTCGAAAACCTGTACATGAATGGCCTGGTAAACCGGACAGCTAAAGTGAAAATTCTGGCTAACGGGGAACTGAAATCCAAGGTGACTGTTAAAGTAAACGCTATCAGCGAAAAAGCTAAACAGGCCATCGAATCAACAGGTGGATCAGTAGAACTGGTATAAGACTTTACGACTGAGGAGACGCCTACGGAGTAGTGCGTCTTTTCATATTTAATAGCGCTATTAAACCTTTATCTTCCTGTGAAGAAATTTATCGAAACGATTAAGAATATCTGGAGTATCGAGGACCTGCGTAATCGCATCTTAACTACCCTGCTCCTGGTCCTCATTTACCGTGTTGGATCGTATATAGCCTTGCCCGGTATTGATGCAAACGCGCTCACCGACTTTGAAAAAAATTCTAACCAGGGCATTCTGGGGCTGGTAAACATGTTTGCCGGCGGATCGTTTTCAAGGGCCTCTATTTTTGCATTGGGCATCATGCCCTACATCTCCGCCTCCATTGCTATTCAGTTACTGACCATAGCAGTGCCTTACTTCCAGAAACTACAGAAGGAAGGAGAAAGCGGCCGCAAAAAAATCAACCAGTATACCCGCATACTGACGGTAGTGGTAACCGGATTCCAGGCAAGTGCTTACGTAGCTTATCTGCGTAATCAGTCAGGTAGCGCTATTATTCCGGAATACGGTACCTTCTTCTTCTGGCTCTCTACCACCATCGTCCTCACCGCAGGTACCCTGTTCGTGATGTGGCTCGGTGAAAAGATCACAGATAAAGGTATTGGTAACGGTACTTCCATTATCATCATGATGGGCATCCTCGCCCGCCTCCCGCAAGCCCTGATCGGGGAATTCTCCTCCAAAGTGGCCGGCTCCGGCGGTCCTATCCTCTTCCTGATCGAAATCGCGGTATTCATCATGATCACCGTGGGCCTCATCCTGCTCGTTCAGGGTACCCGGAAAATTCCCGTTAACTATGCCAAACGTATTGTGGGCAACAAACAGTACGGCGGAGTTCGCCAGTTCATTCCCCTCAAGGTGAATGCTGCCGGTGTAATGCCGATCATCTTCGCCCAGGCTATTATGTTCATCCCTGCTACGGCCATCGGCTTCGCTACCAACTCTGAAAGCGCCTCCGGCTTTGTCCGTATCTTCAGCGACCACACTAATGGCTGGTACAACCTGATCTACGCTGTTCTCGTGATTGTATTTACTTATTTCTATACTGCGCTGATTTTCAACCCCACCCAAATGGCGGACGAAATGAAACGCAACAATGGTTTCGTTCCCGGTGTTAAACCAGGAAAAGCAACCGCTGATTATATCGGTGCTGTTATGGACCGCATTACCCTCCCGGGAGCATTCTTCCTGGCCATCGTGGGTATCATGCCAGGTCTCGCAGCGGCCTTCAAGGTTAACAGCAACTTCGCCACCTTCTTCGGTGGTACCTCCCTCCTCATCATGGTAGGGGTTATCCTTGATACACTGCAACAGATCGAAAGCCAGCTCCTGATGCGCCACTACGATGGCCTCATGAGCACCGGCCGCATCAAGGGCAGAACTGCCCCGGCTAATGCATAAGTTATTGTCCGCCCGGGCGCCCCGGTGCCTGATGCGCACAAACGCAATAAAATAGCCACAGAAGCTCTTACGCTTTGGTGGCTATTATATTTTGTTAAAGCCGTCAAATGCCCCCTTCAAAAGGGCAGACGGCGAAAAGCTTACGAAAGATGATTCATTATAAGACGAAGGAAGAAATAGAGCTGATCCGTAAAAGTGCCCTCCTCCTCAGCGCTGCCCTGGCCGAAGTGGCCAAAAGCCTGAAACCCGGAATGAGCACACTGGACGTAGACGCGGTGGCGGACAAATTTATCGTGGAAAACGGAGCCGTGCCTTCGTTCAAAAACTATAAAGGATTCCCCAACGCCTGCTGTATTTCAGTGAACGAGGCTGTGGTACACGGTATCCCCAACAAATATGTGCTGAAAGACGGCGATATCCTCACCGTAGACGTAGGCGTGTATATGAACGGCTTCCACGCCGACAGCGCCTATACTTTCGCGATCGGCAACGTGGCGGAAAATGTACGCCGCCTCATGGCTGCCACCAAGGCTTCCCTCTATAAAGGCATCGAAAAGGCAGTGGTAGGAAACCGCATCGGCGATATCTCCTATGCCATCCAGGAATATACTGAGAAAGAACGCGGTTACGGCGTGGTAAGGGAACTGGTAGGGCATGGCCTCGGCCGTCACCTCCATGAAGACCCGCAGGTGCCTAACTACGGCAAACGCGGCGCAGGACCTGTCATGAAAGAAGGCCTCGTCATCGCCATCGAACCCATGATCAACCTCCGCACCAAAGATGTGGAATACCTGGAAGACGGCTGGACCGTAGTAACACGCGACAGAAGCCCCTCCGTTCACTTCGAACATACCGTGGCGGTAGGAAAAGGCAAGCCGGATATCTTGTCTTCCTTTACGGAAATCGAAAAAGCGGAAAAAAACAACCCGGAACTGAACACAAATTACTAAAATCTGTTAGTGTATTTGGTTCATTGTGAAGGGGTTTTAAATAGCGATAGACAGGCATTGATCACCGGATCGGCAATAATAATAATAATTAAGGGAAATTTTTCTATTTCAAAAGATAAATGCTATCTTTGCAGTCCTAAAAATTTTTATGGCAAAACAGGCACTCATTAAACAGGATGGAATTATATTAGAAGCCTTGTCAAACGCTATGTTCCGTGTAAAACTGGAAAATGGGCACGAGATCCTGGCCACCATTTCTGGAAAAATGAGAATGCACTATATACGCATTCTGCCCGGAGATAAGGTGGGAGTGGAGATGAGCCCGTACGATTTGTCAAGGGGCCGTATAATTTTCAGATACAAGTAGGCGGGACCCGGATTCGTGTATTAAGGCAGATAAATTAACAAAAAACATAACCTTTTATAAAATAATCATCATGAAGGTAAGAGCTGCAATCAAAAAAAGAAGTGCGGATTGTAAAATAGTTCGTCGTAAAGGTGTTCTGTTGGTGATCAACAAAAAGAACCCTCGTTTCAAACAACGTCAGGGATAATTTGTCCCCCGCGGAATTTGATTTTTTAATCAGAATCATAAAATCTAAAATATAAATATGGCACGTATAGCCGGTATAGATCTTCCTAAAAATAAAAGAGGAGAAATTGGCCTCACCTATATTTTTGGTATAGGCCGTTCTACCGCCCAATATATCCTGAACAAGGCGGAAATTGATGTAAACAAAAAAGTGAAGGATTGGAATGACGATGATCAAGCTGCCATCCGTAACATTATCAACGGCGAGTTTAAGGTAGAGGGTCAGCTGCGTTCTGAGGTACAAATGAATATCAAGCGTCTGCTGGATATCGCTTGCTACCGTGGTCTGCGTCACAGGAAAGGCTTACCGGTAAGAGGTCAGCGCACACGTACCAACAGCCGTACCCGCAAAGGTAAACGTAAGACAGTGGCTGGTAAGAAAAAAGCAACTAAGAAATAATAAATAATCCCAGGTTGGAATCCCAAATTCCCAAACGAGGGGTTTGGTTTCGATGTCAACAGGATCGGAAGATTTGGGATCTGGAATTTCATATTTGGAATTTAAATCATTATGGCAAAAGCAAATAATACAAAAACTGCTGCTAGTAAAAAAAGGGTAGTAAAAGTAGACAACTACGGAGACGTACACATCTCCGCCAGCTTCAATAACATCATTGTGAGCATCACCAACAAACACGGTCAGGTTATCTCCTGGTCTTCTGCTGGTAAAATGGGCTTCAGAGGTTCTAAAAAGAACACTCCGTACGCCGCTCAGCTGGCTGCGCAGGATGCTGCTAAAGTTGCTATGGACGCCGGTCTGAAAAGAGCAGATGTATTTGTAAAAGGCCCAGGAGCAGGTCGTGAGAGCGCTATCCGTGCTATCGCTAACTCCGGTATCGAAGTGAGCATGATTAAAGACGTTACGCCTTTACCGCACAACGGTTGCCGTCCTCCCAAGAAAAGAAGAGTATAGTCAGCTATCATAACAGATTCCAGATACCGGACTTCCGCAGAAGTTGGGTATCTGGACTTTGTAATTTATATTTATAATTGGGTGTATGATCAGGTTTTCAGATTTTTTGAAGAGCATACATCATTAACTAAAAAATCTAACTTATATTTAAATCATGGCAAGGTACACAGGCCCAAAGACCAAAATTTCCAGAATTTTTGGCGAACCTATCTTAGGTAATGGTAAATACTTAGGTAAAAACAGTAACCCTCCGGGTCAGCACGGTGCTAACCGCAAACGTAAACAACTGGGCGAATACGCACTGCAGCTGAGAGAAAAACAGAAAGCCAAATATACTTATGGCCTGCTGGAAAAACAATTCCGTAACCTGTTTGACGAAGCTACCCGCAGAAAGGGTGTTGCCGGTGAAGTATTGATTAAACTGCTGGAAGCTCGTCTGGACAACACTGTGTTCCGTCTGGGTATCGCTCCTTCCCGCCCTGCTGCCCGTCAGCTGGTGTCCCACAAACACATCACCGTTAACGGTATCGTGGTAAACACTCCTTCCTTCCAACTGAAACCAGGCGATGTTATCAGCCTGAAAAACAAAACTGCCAACAATACCGCTCTGACCAGCGTTATCCGTGGTAAAAATCCTAAATTCAGCTGGCTGGATTGGAACGAAAAAGAAATGAAAGGCGTATTCATTGCTTATCCTGAGAGAGAGAGCGTTCCTGAAAACATCAAGGAACAACTGATTGTAGAATTGTACTCTAAGTAATAAATATTAGTCCATGGCAATCGCCATGGACTAACTTCATATTTAAACTAATTAAATCTATCATATCAATGGCAATTTTAAATTTCCAGAAACCTGATAAGATCGTATTGCAGAAGTCTACCGACTTTGAAGCTCAATTCGAATTCCGTCCATTAGAACCAGGTTATGCTGTGACTATCGGTAATGCGTTGCGTCGCGTACTGTTGTCTTCTTTGGAGGGCTATGCCATTGTGGGTATAAAAATTGAAGGCGCCGATCACGAATTCGCTACACTCAGAGGTGTTACCGAAGACGTTACAGAGATCATCCTGAACCTGAAACAGGTTCGTTTCAAAAAGATCGCTGAAAACGACGTAACGAACGAAAAGATCACCCTGTCCATCAAAGGCAAAACAGAATTCCGTGCAGACATGATCGAAAAAGCCACCAGCGCTTTCCAGATCATGAACCCGGAACTGCTGATCTGCACCCTGGACCCTTCTGCCAAACTGGATATCGAACTGACCATCGGTAAAGGCCGCGGTTACGTACCAGCAGAGGAAAACAAACCCAAAGATGCAGTATTCGGCTACATCGCTATTGACTCTATCTTTACGCCCATCAAAAACGTAAAGTACAGCATAGAAAATACCCGTGTGGAACAAAAAACCGACTATGAAAAACTCATCATGGAGGTTGTCACAGACGGTACCATCCACCCGGAAGAAGCAGTAAAACAAGCTTCCCGCATCCTCATTCAGCACCTGATGATCATCACCGATGAAAACATCAGCTTTGATACCAAAGACACTGAAAAAGAAGATGTAGTGGACGAACAAACACTGCAACTGCGCAAGATCCTGAAAACACCACTCGAAGACCTCGATCTGAGCGTGCGTGCCTTCAACTGTCTGAAAGCAGCGAAAATCAACTCCCTGAGCGAACTGGTACAATACGAACAGGAAGAACTGATGAAGTTCAGAAACTTCGGCCAGAAGTCCCTCAGCGAAATCGAACAAGTGCTCGGCGAAAGAGGCCTGCACTTCGGTATGGACCTGTCCAAACTGAAACTCGAAGAAGAATAAAATTATTGGGGATTTTTTGATTTGCGATTTTGAAATTTGGCGAAAATCAAACAAAATCATGAATCAAAAAATCCCCAAATCGTAAATCCTTTTATAAAAGTACCTTACAATTCCTGACACGGTGTAAGGGGTAAAACAACAAATGTCATGCGTCACGGAGTTAAATTAAACAAATTAAGCAGAACTGCTGCCCACCGCAAAAGCCTGATGTCTAACCTGGCTTGCGAACTGATCAGCCACAAACGTATCACCACCACCCTCGCAAAAGCGAAAGCACTGCGTGTTTACGTTGAACCACTGCTCACAAGAGGCAAAAACGACTCTACCCACAACCGTAGAATCGTGTTCAGCTACCTGCAGGATAAAGAAGCTATCAAAGAACTGTTCGGTACGATCAGCGAAAAAATAGCTACCCGTCCTGGTGGTTACACCCGTATCATTAAGCTGGGTAAACGTCATGGGGATAACGCAGAAGTTGCCCTGATCGAGCTGGTTGATTTCAACGAAATCTACGGCGCTCCGACAGAAAAAGCTGCTGCTAAGAAAACCCGTCGTGCCGGTGGTGCTAAAAAGAAAGCTGACGCTGCTGCTCCCGCCGCAGAAAAAGCTGCTGACACTACTGCTACTGAAGAAAAATCAGCTGAGTAATCGTACTTTACGATACAACAAAAAAGGACAAAGCCCCGCTTTGTCCTTTTTTTATGACTATTTAAATATATTTATTTTGTAATATTATGGTACGTTTCCCGCAAGGGAGTAACCAACACCTAATCATTGCCTATGAAATACCTGCTTTGCGGGAGCTGCTCGCATGCTAATCCCCTGAAATCAGAATACCTCACCTTTTGTGACCAATGTGGTAAAAAACTGCCCAACACTTTCTCCGACTGGCGTAAACTCCATCCCATGGGCTCCTTCCCGGAATACCAGCAAACGGTAGGCATCTCCATAAAAGAAAAAAAGCCCGGTCGTACCGTCAGCTGGGTAAAAAGACAACTGCAACCAGCCAACAAAGGCAAAGTCATTATATTCTTCACCCTGGTGGTGGCGCTGCTGGCCACTGCGGGCACCCTGTTCGGCAAAAGGGCTGTATTTACACTGCTGTACGCCAAAGTGCCGAAGTCATACCTCTACAGCAGCTGGCAAACAGCCACCATTGGCCGGCAGGCCCTGGAAATCAGCACTCCGGTAAAGTTATGGATACACGATCAGCCTATGGACAGGGAGACCGCCCAGGTTACCGAATACGCCAAAAGCTACCGGAACGAGGAGGGAGGCGGTATCCGCATCACAGTGAATATGTACAGCTATTTCGAAAATGTGGCCAATACCCTCGATAATGCCAAAGAGGACAGTCGCCATACGATGGAACAGGAGGACCTGTCCGATATCCATGCCCAAACGGTCCCTGTGCTCGTTTCCGGCATACAGGGGCAGCTGGAAGAAGGCAATTACCTTTACCAGGGCGGTATCCGGCTCGCCTTTCAGCACCTGGTGGTCGTAAAAGGGGCTAACCGCTGGGAGATCAGGATCCATTACCGGGATGACGACCCCATCGGTCCACAGGTAGCACAGCGCGTACTAAAATCAGTAAAAATTAAATAAACGGGGCAAAAGCAAAAAAAATCTGTAATTAAACCTTGCATTTCATAACTTTGCACGGTTTTTTATCCGAACCTTCAGGGCGTACTAACCCTTGAAGGTTTTTTTTAAAATATAAAACAAGAACAGATACCAGAAATGCCTCAGACAAGAACCATCCAGCCTGCCATACTGTTGCTCGACGACGGTACGGTTTTTCAGGGAAAAGCTTTTGGGAAAATTGGCACTGCCGCCGGTGAATTGGCTTTCAATACCGGTATGACGGGTTACCAGGAAGTGTTTACAGACCCTTCTTACAAAGGACAGGTACTTATCATGAACAACTGCTATATCGGCAACTACGGCACCCGCAAGGAAGACGTGGAAAGCAGCAGTGTGAAGATAAGTGGTCTGATTGCGAAAAATATCGCGTACAACTATTCCAGAAAGATGGCCGACGAATCGCTGGAAAAGTTCCTGACCGATAATAACCTGGTCGCCATCTATGATGTGGATACCCGCGCACTGGTGTCTCATATCCGTAGCAAAGGCGCTATGAACTGCATCATCTCCTCCGAAATCCTGGACGTGGAACAGTTGAAAGCGCAGCTGGCAAAGGTACCTTCCATGGAAGGGCTGGCCCTCTGCCAGGAAGTGACCACCGCCGAGCCTTACTACATCGGCGATCCGGAGGCGGAAATCCGCATCGCGGTGATGGACAACGGCGTGAAAAGAAACATGCTGAAATGCCTCTCCGATAAAGGAGCCTACCTGAAGGTATTCCCGACCGACACCAAATTTGAAGTATGCGAGGAGTTTAAACCACACGCTTACTTTATCTCCAATGGTCCCGGCGATCCGGCGCCGCTGAAATACGCGGTAGATACCGTAAAACAGATCCTCGCCGTGGAAAGACCGATGTTCGGCATCTGTCTGGGCCATCAGCTGCTGGCCCTGGCCAACGGCATCCCCACCTACAAAATGCACCACGGTCACCGCGGTCTGAACCACCCGGTGAAAAACCTGAAAACCGGTCTGTGCGAAATTACCACCCAGAACCACGGTTTCGCCGTAGACGCTGCTGCCATCGCCGCCAGCGAGCAGGTGGAAGTAACGCACATCAACCTGAACGATAATACCGTAGAAGGTATCCGTATCAAAAACAAACCGGCTTTCTCCGTGCAATACCACCCGGAAAGCACGCCTGGTCCGTTCGACTCCCGCTACCTGTTCGATGATTTCTTTGAAATGATCAGGGCAAACAAAAAATAACACTGGTTTATAAGACGGAATATAATGAAGACGGTCCCGAGGAATCGGGACCGTTGCATTTTAAAATTCCACGTTATGAAAACAAACGAAAATACTATGCAACTAGGCATTAGCTTTTCCGCCGTTTTATTACATAACAATATTATAAAAAAAAGGTGTGTAATGTTAAATCGGGCAGGTGAAAATTTTAGCAAACCTGGCTAAAAGGGGGATTTTCGGCAGTTTCCGGCTGAAAACCGGTATATAAGGACAAAAAAATACGGCTCTGTGATCAGAGCCGTTTGCCTTTATAAATTCCACGTTATGAAAAACTGATACAAAAATACGATATTTTGCTAAAACGTTTTAGTAAGCTTTATACTTTTTACAGATTGCTGATAATTCTCTTTCTGTAATGTGGATTCAAAGTTCGCTTCAAAAAAACATTTGCTGAAATTCTCCAGGTTAAATTTTTCTTAAACAAGTTTAGATTTTGCAATCTATCGTATATGTAAATATTTTTATTTTTGTTGTATTATTCGCTTTGTTGCCGTTTCTGACTCAAATATACAAAAGAAAATATTAAAAATACAAGAGGTGAGCGTTAAAAAATGATGAAATCGGTGTTAAAAACAAACATATAATTTTATATAATGTGTTTTTTGCATAGATCCTTTCCCCGTTCACCTCCTGTCTCCTTTTATTATTATTGACGTGTACGGCCCGGATACACTTCCAGCGCTTTTTCCAGGCAAACTATTGCATGACGAATGTCGTCACGATTTAGCACATAGGCCAACCGCACTTCCTGCTTGCCCAGACCGGGAGTTGCATAGAAACCAGTTGCCGGAGACATCATCACCGTTTGTTTTTCGTATTCAAAAGACTCCAGCATCCACTGGCAGAACTTGTCGGAATCATCGATCGGCAGGCTCGCCATGGCATAAAAGGCGCCACCGGGATTCGGGCAGAAAACACCCGGGATCTTGTTCAGGCCTTCCACCAGCACATCGCGGCGGCTCTGGTACTCTGCCTTGATACCGTCAAAATAATCCAGCGGCAGGTCCACGGCTGCTTCACCGGCGATCTGCGCGAAAGAAGGAGGGCTCAGACGGGCCTGCGCAAACTTCATGGCTGCGTCCAGCACCACCTGGTTTTTGGTCACAAAAGCACCGATACGACCGCCACAGGCGCTGTAACGCTTAGAGATCGTGTCCATCAAAATCACGTTGTCATCCATGCCTTCCAGGTTCATCGCGGAGAAATGGGCGCCGGCATAACAGAACTCCCGGTAAGCCTCGTCGGAGAACAGGAACAGATTATGCTTCAGGCACAGCTGTTTCAGCACTTCCATCTCTTCTTTGCTGTACAGGTAACCGGTAGGGTTGTTCGGGTTACAGATCAGAATGGCCCTGGTGCGCGGCGTAATGGCTGCTTCAAACGCTTCCATGGCCGGTAGCGCAAAACCGGTTTCAATATTAGCGGTAATCGTCTTGATCTTCACTTCGGCTTCTACAGCAAAACCATTATAGTTGGCGTAAAACGGCTCCGGCACAATCACTTCGTCACCCGGATCGAGACAGGCCATAAAGGCGAACACAATGGCTTCGGAGCCACCGGTGGTCACAATGATCTGCTGGTGGTTCAGGGATACATTGAAACGTCCGTAGTATTCCACCAGTTTGCGGCGGTAACTTTCGTTGCCCGCGCTGTGGCTGTATTCCAGGATCTTGAAGTCGGAATGACGCACCGCGTCCAGCACCGGTTTCGGGGTTTCGATATCGGGCTGTCCGATGTTCAGGTGATATACCTTCACACCTCTTTTCTTGGCTGCTTCGGCGAAGGGAACAAGTTTTCTGATGGGAGAAGACGGCATCTGCACGCCTCTCTGGCTAATGGTAGGCATAAAATTGTTTTGATCTTTTTGCCCTGCAAAGATAGGGGTTAGGCAGGGCAACAAAAAAACCTTACAGCGCGCTGCTGTAAGGTTTTTAAATATTTTCTCTTAACCAGAACTAGTTGTTGGCTACGGTGCCGGTCAGGTGCAGTTCTTTGTCCTGATCCACGCCTTTGAACTTCACCCAGATGGTTTTGTTCTGCTGGCCTAAACCGTTAGCACTGTAGTTGGCAGTGATTTTACCTTTTTTACCAGGAAGGATAGGCTCCTGTGTCCACTTCGGCGTTGTGCAACCACAGCTGGCACGTGCTGCTTCAATCAAAACTGGTTCCTTGGAAATGTTGGTGAATTCGAAATCAACAGTTACCGGTTTGTTCAGGGCTGTTTTGCCGAAATCAACAGTTTCCTTTGCAAATTTTACTTTCGTGTCTGCCGGATTAGGCTGAGACTGTGCCCACAAAGCTGTAGTAATCAACAAGCTGGCGAATAGGGACAAGATGAATTTTTTCATTTTCATATGATGGTTTTAGCGCGACTGGTTAAAAAATATAAATTCTTTTCCGACCGTGAACAAATTTACGGCCAAAAAGTAATTGTTACCTTGTAATTTATTAAAATCTTATTAAAAAAAATCAGATTATTTTAAATGCGGTCCGGTGAGCCATTTTTCAACTGTATAATTAACCTTACTTTTGTACTTTAACCAAGAGGCATGATAGAAAATAAAGCACTATCTATGAATATAGAAAGCCGGTTGTCATTCGAAGAATTCCGCAAGGAGGTATTAAATGACTACAGGCTGGCCTGCGAAAGCAGGGAAGTGAGTCTGCTGGCCCGCAGGGAAGTTCTCACGGGCAAGGCTAAGTTTGGCATCTTCGGGGATGGTAAAGAAGTGGCGCAGGTGGCGATGTCAAAATATTTTAAGCCCGGCGACTTCCGCTCCGGTTATTATCGCGACCAGACTGTTGCATTTGCCACTGGGATCGCTACTCCCGAACAATATTTTTCCCAATTATATGCGGATCCCGATCAGCAACATGATCCCTTCTCCGGCGGCCGCCAGATGAACTCACATTTTGCGACCCCCAACCTTGATAAGGACGGTAACTGGCTCAACCTTATGGAGATGAAGAACTCCGCGGCGGACATGGCGCCTACGGCCGGACAGATGCCCCGTGCGGTAGGACTGGCATACGCCTCCAAAATGTTCCGCGAAGTGGAAGCGCTGCACGATCTCAAACACCTCTCTGATAACGGTAACGAAATTTGTTTCGCTACTATCGGCGACGCCTCTACGTCAGAAGGTCATTTCTGGGAAACTATGAATGCTGCGGGCGTACTGCAGGTACCACTCGCTGTTTTCGTTTGGGACGATGGTTATGGTATCTCCGTGCCGCGTAAATACCAGACAACTAAAAACTCCATCAGCGCCGCACTGGAAGGCTTCCGCAAAACGGACGGCACCAACGGCTTTGACATCTATAACGTGAAAGGATGGGATTACGCCGGTATGTGCGAAGTATTTGAGGCGGCTATCCGCAAAATACGGGAAACACATATTCCTGCCTTATTCCATGTGGAAGAAATAACGCAGCCCCAGGGCCACTCTACCAGCGGCTCCCACGAACGCTACAAAAGCAAGGAACGCCTGTCCTGGGAAAAAGAATTTGACTGCAACCTGAAAATGCGCTCCTGGATCATGGAGAATGCCCTGTGTGATGAGGAAACACTGGTGAAGATCGAAGCGGATGCCAAAACCACCGCCCAGAACGCACGTAAGGCTGCATGGGAAAAATATATCACGCCCATTAAAGAAGAAGTACAACAGTTTATTGCATTGGCAACACCGGTTTCAACAGTGGCCGGCGCCAACGCGGAACTGGTGGCCCAACAGCTACGCGAGCTGCAGGCTAACCGGGAACCACAACGCAGGGATATTCTGAAAACCGCTGCCACGATCCTGTTAAGACACCGGCAACTGAAAGGGGAACATGCCATACAGACATTGCAGCAGTACTACGATCAGTACCTGCAGGCTGAAAAAGAAAACTACAGTTCCCTCCTGCACGCCGTAGGTGCCAACTCAGTGCACAACGTACCGGTAGTGCCGGTGGAATATAACGATGACGCCACTACGCTCAACGGATATGAGGTGCTGAATAAATATTTCGATCAGCTGATCACCAACAACCCGAAAGTATTTGCTTTCGGAGAAGACGTAGGTAAAATCGGCGACGTAAACCAGGCCTTTGCCGGATTGCAACAGAAACATGGTCCGCTGCGTATAACGGATACGGGTATACGTGAATTGACGATCATGGGGCAGGGTATCGGTATGGCGCTGCGCGGACTGCGTCCTATCGCGGAGATCCAGTATCTTGATTACGTGTTGTATGGTCTGCAGCCACTGAGCGACGACGTGGCTTCGCTGCAATACCGCACCAAGGGCATACAACATTGCCCGATCATCGTGCGTACCCGTGGCCACCGCCTGGAGGGCATCTGGCACAGCGGTTCCCCGATGGGCATGATCATTCACGCTCTCAGGGGCATGAACGTATGCGTGCCGCGCAACATGGTGCAGGCAGCCGGTATGTACAATACGCTGCTGCAGGCCAATGAACCTGCGCTGGTGATCGAATCGCTGAACGGCTACCGCCTGAAGGAAAAGCTGCCTTCCAACCTCGGCACCTTCACCGTGCCGATGGGCGTACCGGAAGTGCTGAAGGAAGGCGCCGATGTAACGCTGGTGACCTATGGTTCTATGACGCGTATCGTGGAAGAGGCGATGGTGACGCTCGAAGAACTGGGGATTTCCTGTGAACTGATAGACGTACAGACATTATTGCCTTTCGATATTCATCACAGCATTGTGGAGTCGCTGAAGAAAACGAACCGCATCGCCTTCATCGATGAAGACGTACCGGGTGGCGGCTCTGCTTTTATGTTCCAGCAGGTGATGGAACAGCAGGGCGGCTATCGCTGGCTGGATGTGGCGCCGCGCACGCTGAGCGCCCAGGCGCATCGTCCGGCTTATGGCTCTGATGGCGATTACTTCTCCAAACCCAACGCGGAAGATGTGGTGAAAATGGTTATAGAGATGATGGAAGAATAGCGAATAGACTTGCACATAATAGGCGAAGCCACCGTACATGCATCCAATCTGCATATGCGGTGGCTTCTGTGTTGAATGTAGTCAAGCAGTTATTGCAAGCTTAGTTTTGCTGTTATTATGGCGCAGCAAAGGTGTGGCATTTTTTTAAAGTGCAGAAGAAAGACGCCCCGAGTTAATAATTATTTAATTCATCATGTATATTTAACGTACAAACAGAAATATATGAAAAACATCGTTGTACTGGACGGCTATGCTTTAAATCCCGGTGACCTGGACTGGGCGCCGCTGCAGGCTTTGGGAAAGGTAACCATCTACGACCGCACGCCGGCACACCAGGTGGCGGAGCGGGCGAAGGATGCACATATACTGCTGACCAACAAGGCTATTGTCAGCGCGGAAACGATCAATAACCTGCCATCCCTGGAGTATATCGGGGTAATGGCTACAGGGTATAACGTGGTAGATATCCCGGCCGCTACGGCCCGGAAAATACCGGTAACAAACGTTCCCGCTTACAGTACTGCTTCAGTGGCGCAGCTTACCTTTGCATTAATATTGGAATTGTGTCATCATACCGGTTTGCACGCAGAGAGTGTAAGGGCAGGCGAATGGGCTTCCAGCGTGGATTTCAGCTACTGGAAAACACCACTGACCGAGTTGGACGGCCGTACGCTGGGCATTGTGGGGTTTGGCCAGATAGGGCAGGCCGCAGCCAGGATCGCACTGGCCTTCGGAATGAAGGTGATCGTTTCCCATAAACATCCTGAAAGGGACAAAATGGAAGGCGTAACTTTTGTGGACCAGGCCACCTGTTTCCGGGAGGCGGACATTGTATCACTGCATTGCCCGCTGAACCAGGACAACCGGGAGTTTGTGAACGCTGTCCTGCTAAAGACCATGAAAAAAACGGCTTTCCTGATCAATACCAGCCGGGGTCCGCTGATCCACGAAGCGGACCTGGCTGAGGCTTTAAAGAACGGCGTGATAGCAGGAGCGGGGCTGGATGTGCTTTCATCAGAGCCGCCGGCGGCAGATAATCCGCTGGTACAGGCGCCCCGGACCATTATTACGCCGCACATCGCATGGGCAACGCAGGCGGCACGCGGCCGGCTGATGCGCGTGGCCATAGAGAATGTTCAGCAATATTTGCACGGACAGTGTCAAAATAATATCAATAAAATACAATAAAATATTATTTTGACATTTTTATCATGTGTTTGTATATTTAAGTAATCCTCTTATAAATAACTATTATTTTTTGTCTGACGAATGAATACATTGAACAACTCCCGTAACTTGAACAGAATGGCCATCGGTTTTAGTATAATTTTGAAAACGTATATTTTACCCTTATAGAATTAAAATATATAAAAACGGGTCGGTACCTTCCGCGGTCGACTGCGTTTTTATGAAGGGGGAAGTCGCTACATTCAGAAGTCACCTTCAAAATTCAACCGAAATATGAAATCACGTATTCTATTGGTAGAGGACGATGAATTTTTTGCCAAAGTGCTCAAGCGGCAGCTGGAGCGCGCCAATTTTGAAGTAACGCATGCTGCTGACGGACAGGCCGGTTGGGAGAAATTCCAGGAAACAATTTTTGATTTATGCATACTGGACGTGGTGATGCCCAGAAAAGACGGTTTTACACTGGCAGGAGAAATACGGGCTACGGATTTTAACATCCCCATCGTATTCACTTCTTCCCGCTACATGGAACAGGACAGATTGCAGGGATTTGATATCGGGGCGGATGATTACCTGGTAAAGCCTTTTAATACGGACGAACTGATCAGCCGTATTAAAGTGTACATTAAACGCAGCCGTCTGCTTCGGAGTGAGAAGCGGATTGTCTATACGGTAGGTAACCTTGTTTTTGACTATTCCCAGCTTCAGCTGCGGCATAAGGATAACGAGGCGGAGAATCACGTACGGATTGCTCCCAAAGAGGCGGAATTACTGCGCTATCTGTGTGAAAACGCTAACAAAAAATTGAAACGGGAGCATATCCTGGCAAGTGTCTGGGGAGCGGACGGTTACCTGGCACAAAGGGTAATGGACGTTTACCTGAGTCGTTTACGCCGGCATATTGCCATGGACCCCTCTATCCGGATAGAGACCTTTCACGGGAAAGGCCTGATGCTGGTCATCAATGAGATGGACCGCACCCACATTATTGAAAAGGCCTGAGGCCTGATTGTTTTTTAAACCTAAAACAAAAACGTCCCGGTGTTTGCCGGGACGTTTCCTTTGTATGGAAATAACCATTATTTCAGATTGTAAAACACCTGTTGAACGTCGTCGTCCTGTTCCAGGCGGTCTACCAGCTCCAGTACTTCTTTGGCCTGCTCTTCACTTAGTTCCACAGTGGTGGTAGGAATGCGTTTCAGCTCGGAGCTGATCACTTCCAGTCCTTTGTCCTCCAGCGCTTTGGCCATATTGCCAAACTCGCTGAAAGCCGCGCGGATAATGATGTTACCTTCGCTGTCTTCCCCGATTTCTTCCAGACCGAAGTCGATCAGTTCCAGTTCCAGCTCTTCGAGGTCCTGACCGGCGTTTTTCACTTTGAATTCACCTACACGGTTGAACAGGAAACCTACAGAACCACTGTTGCCGAGGCTGCCGCCGCCTTTGGTGAAATGCATGCGCAGGTTGGCCACGGTACGGGTGGTATTATCAGTAGCAGTATCGATCATGACCGCTACGCCGTGAGGGGCGTAACCTTCGTATACCACTTCTTCGTAATCAGTCTTGTCTTTACCCATGGCACGTTTGATAGCCGCTTCCACACGATCTTTGGGCATGTTGGCGCTTTTGGCGTTCAATATGCAGCGGCGCAGTGCAGGGTTATTGTCGGGGTCAGGACCACCATTTTTAACTGCGATAGCGATTTCTTTGCCGACTCTTGTGAATGCTTTGGCCATCCTGTCCCAGCGGGCAAACATGGTTGACTTTCTTACTTCAAATATCCTTCCCATAATGGGTTATAAATTAATTATTTGTGAATGATAACAATTGGAGGTGAATACACCTCAAAAGGCTAATAAAAATGCAAATTTAGAGAACTTTCGGCGAAAACAGCGCCCTTTTAAACAGAAAACCGCCCGGAAAGATGACCGGGCGGTTGCTGTGAATATGTTTCAGTGACGACGGGATCACGGTTGTCAGCAGGGGACTATTTTTCGCTTTGCCCGATCTTACTGTTTTTCTTGCTGTAGGTAAAGTAAATCACGAAACCGAGGCCCATCCAGATAGCCAGTCGTAACCAGGTGTCCCAGGGCAGTGCGCCCATCATTACCACGCAGATGATGATACCCATGATCGGAACGAAAGGCACCAGCGGTGTTTTGAAAGGTCTGGGCGCATCCGGTTGTTTTTTGCGCATGATGATGATACCAATACAAACCAGCACAAATGCGAAGAGCGTACCGATGCTCACCATTTCACCCACTACATGTACCGGTACGAAAGCGGAGAACAAGGATACAAACACCATGAACAGCAGGTTGGATTTATACGGCGTGCGGTATTTAGGATGTACGTCGGAGAAAGCTTTCGGCAGCAGGCCGTCCTTCGACATGGAGTAGAACACGCGGGACTGGCCCATGAGCATTACCAGGATCACGGAAGTATAGCCGGCCAGGATAGCGAGGATGATGGCCTGTTGCAGCCAGCCGTAGGGTGTTTTCGCAATGGCGATCGCTACCGGTGCGGCGCTGTCTTTAAATTCTTTATAGTTGGCCAGGCCGGTCATCACGTGGGCAAACAGTACGTACAATATCGTACAGATAACGAGAGAGCCCAGGATACCGATAGGCATGTCTTTCTGCGGCCTTTTGGCTTCCTGCGCGGCGGTAGACACCGCGTCAAAGCCGATGAAAGCGAAGAACACCACAGCGGCGCCGCGCAATACGCCGGAGATACCGAAGTGGCCGAAGCCTTCATTTTCAGGAACATAAGGCGTATAGTTGGCGGGGTCCACATGGTTCCAGCCAACTGCAATAAATACCAGTACAACGGTTACTTTCAGCGCTACCAGCAGGGCGTTGGTGAAGGCGGATTCCCGGGTACCGCGGATCAGCAGCATGGACAGCGCACCTACGATCAGGATAGCGGGAAAGTTCATGTAGCCGTGTACGGTAGTGCCATCCACCAGGGTAACGGTTTCAAAAGGCGAAGCCGTTAGCTGTGCCGGCAGGTGTATGTTGAAATGATGCAGGAATTTTACGAGGTACTGCGACCAGCTGATGGCCACGGTAGCTGCACCCAGTGCATATTCCAGCACGAGGTCCCATCCGATGATCCAGGCCATGAATTCACCCATGGTAGCGTAGGAGTAGGTGTAAGCACTTCCGGCGATAGGGATCATGGAGGCAAATTCGGCATAGCATAAACCTGCGAAAGCGCAACCGATAGCGCCTACGAGGAAGGAGATAGTAACGGCGGGGCCGGCATTGTTGGCTGCTGCCAGACCAGTCAGGGAAAACAGACCTGCGCCGATGATAGCGCCAATACCCAGGGCAACAAGATTCGTTGCGGATAAAGATCTTTTCAGTCCTTTCTCTGACTCGCTCGCCTCATTCATGAGCTGATGTAAAGACTTGGTTCTGGAAAATAGAAGACCCATACAAAAGAAAAGTTGTGGTTGATGTTTTAAGGTAGTTTAGTTCTGTTGTGTTGTATGTCGATCCGTCAAATATAATATCTAAAATCTAGAACGGATACTTTTATTTTAGCCTGAAACGCTTATTTGTACCGGCAGAACCTTATTTTTGGGAAATTTTCCGGTTACAACAATTATTAAATTTTTTAAAGAAGAAAAAATCCTGGCGTTGCATGAAGAAATCATCAAATAAGCTTACGCTGTTCATTTTTATTGCCATGTTGGTAGGCATCAGTACTGGTTATGCAGTTTGGCTGGCTTATACTCCTGCTGAAGACATGTTGAAAACCGGAGCGGCTGCGGCTACGCCAGGCACCCCTGAGGTGTTTGCTGACCGTATTTCTATCCTCACCGATATATTCCTGCGATTGGTGAAAATGATTATCGCTCCATTGGTATTTTCCACCCTCGTGGTAGGCGTGGCCAAAATGGGTGATATCAAGGCAGTGGGCCGCGTTGGCGGCAAAACTATGCTGTGGTTTATCAGTGCAACCTTTGTATCATTGTTCCTTGGCCTGGTGCTCGTGAATATTATGAAGCCCGGCTTGTCTCTCAACCTGCCGCTGCCTGATTCGCATGCCAGTACCGGCATTGCCAAGGCCGATATGACGCTGAGAGGCTTTTTCCATCACGTGGTGCCCGACAGTGTGATAGAAGCGATGGCTAAAAATGAAATTCTGCAGATCGTGATATTCGCGATTTTCTTCGGGGTGGCCGCGGCCGCCATCGGAGAAAAAGCGCAGCCTGTCGTAAAACTGATGGACAGCGTAGCGCATATCATGCTGAAGGTGACCGGCTTTGTCATGAACTTTGCGCCTTTCGCAGTATTCGGCGCCATGGCCGCCATTATCGCTACCAAAGGGCTTTCCGTGCTACTGGTATATGGCAAATTTATCGTTCAGTTTTATCTGGGCCTGTTTAGCTTATGGCTGGTACTGGCATTGGTAGGATGGCTGATCCTCGGCAAGCGCGTGTTCCGTTTGCTGGGCGGTATCAAAGACCCGTTGCTGCTGGCTTTCGGCACCGCCAGCAGTGAAGCGGCGTATCCGCGTACCATGGCGGAACTGGAGCGCTTCGGCTGCGATAACCGCATCGTAAGTTTTGTATTACCCCTGGGTTATTCCTTTAACCTGGACGGCTCCATGATGTATATGACATTTGCCAGCCTGTTTATTGCACAGGCTTATGGCATGCACCTCAGTATGGACCAACAGATCACCATGCTGCTGGTGTTAATGATCACCAGTAAAGGCATTGCAGGCGTACCAAGGGCGTCCCTGGTGGTGATTGCCGGTACCCTGTCCATGTTCCATATCCCCGAAGCAGGCCTGTTACTGCTGCTGGGAGTAGACCACCTGCTGGACATGGGCCGCTCTGCCACCAACGTAATTGGTAACGCAATGGCCACTGCAGTGGTATCCAAATGGGAGAATAAACTGGGCCCTGGCGATAGTGACGGAATGTTAGTTAACAAATAGATAACAGTTTTATTCTTATTTTACCGATTCTGAACAGAATTTACTTAGCATGGACCAGATTTTAGAGTTTTTTAAGCACCTCATTAATCCCTCGTGGATTATTGAACACGGTGGCCTGTACCTGTTACTGGCGATTATTTTTGCGGAGACCGGTTTATTTATTGGCTTTTTTCTCCCCGGCGATTCCCTGCTCTTCGTAGCAGGTATTTACAGTGAAGATCTCTGCCGGAGTTTCTTTGATATGCCGTTTTTTTTCGTGATGCTGCTGATAGCGCTGGCCGGTGTGCTGGGCAATATGGTGGGTTTTTGGTTCGGTAAAAAATCCGGTCCCCTGTTGTTTAAAAAGAAAGATACCTTCTTCTTTAAAAAGAAACACTTACACCAGGCACATGATTTCTTCGTAAAATACGGCGGCGGTGCCATCTTACTGGCCCGTTTCCTCCCCATTATCCGCACCTTCGCTCCTATCGTGGCAGGCATGGTGCAGATGGACAGAAAGAAATTCATGCTGTTTAATATCATCGGTTCCTTTGCCTGGGTGTTTTCCATGATGCTGGCCGGTCACTACCTGGACAAGCTTTTCCCCAACCTGAAAAATCACCTCGAGCTGATCATTCTCGTTATCATCCTGATCACTACCTTACCGGTGATCCTCAAAATAGTTTTCGGAAAAGCGAAACATCATCCGGACCATGATCATCCGGAAGTGACCAACACAACAGATACAACTTTGTAATATTTTTTTGAAAATGGGCTATTTAATAGCCCATTTTTTATTTTACCGTTATTCCTTTTATCAACCAAAAGTCCACATGAAAACTGATAGCCGCCCCGCTTCTATCTTTAACGTAGCCGTGATCGTTGCATCACTGGGTTATTTTGTAGACATCTATGATCTGCTTCTCTTTACGATTGTACGTGTTCCCAGCCTGAAAGATCTGGGCTTGCCGCAGAGCGAAATTGATGCGGGCGCGGGTTTGCTGCTGATCAACGTTCAGATGCTGGGCCTGCTGATTGGCGGCATTGTCTGGGGGATTATCGGCGATAAAAAAGGGCGTCTGAGTGTGTTGTTCGGTTCCATTCTTATTTACTCTGTGGCCAATATCGCGAATGGGTTTGTACACGGTATCAACGGATATATCCTGTGGCGTTTTGTAGCCGGGTTCGGACTGGCGGGAGAGTTGGGGGCCGGCATCACCCTGGTATCGGAGATCCTGTCTAAAGAAAAAAGGGGGTATGGCACTATGATAGTGGCTACTGTAGGTGTTTCGGGCGCTATAGCGGCCAATCTGATCGCGAAACTGGTGGGTGACTGGCGGATCTGTTATTTTATAGGAGGCGGTCTGGGACTGTGTTTGCTGATATTGCGGGTGAGTGTGATGGAATCGCATATGTTCAATGCCGTGCGTACTTCTGCTGCGGCCAGGGGCAGCTTTTTTGCGTTGTTTACCAGCCGGGAGCGGTTTCTTAAGTATTTGAAATGTATTTTGTTAGGAACGCCGACCTGGTTTGTGGTAGGAATCCTGATTGTTTTCTCCAACAAGTTTGCAAAGGAGATGAACGTGGCCGGGGACATCAATCCCGGCGACGCGGTAGCTTTCTGTTATGCGGGGATCACGGTAGGCGACTTTGCTTCCGGTGTGCTCAGCCAGCTATGGAAAAGCCGGCGTAAGGTGATGTTGGTGTTCCTGGTGCTGACAGGCGCCATGGTGGCGGTATACCTGAATATGTTCGGCGCGGCCACCTGGGTGTTTTATACGGTTTGTTTTATCCTTGGCTTCAGTGTAGGCTTCTGGGCTATTTTTGTCACCATTGCCGCAGAGAGTTTTGGCACCAACCTGCGGGCTACGGTGGCCACGACAGTACCCAACTTTGCGCGGGGCATGTTACCGCTGATATCCCTGTTGTTTGTGCAGGTACAGCATTCATTTTCTTTTCTGCAGAGTGGCGCTATCGTAGCCGTGATATGCATCGGCATAGCGATGATAGCGGCCTGGAAGATTGAAGAGACTTTTGGTAAGGACCTGAATTACCTGGAAGAAATTTAGTGGTAGGCTTCCAGCATTTTGTCCAGCAGCTTATTGAGCTGACTGAGTTCTTTTTCGTTCAGTGCTTTGAAGGTGTCATTCAGTTGACCGATTTCCGCGTCAATGGCACTGAGCAGTTCCAGGCCTTTGGCGGTGATTTTTACGTCTACCGCTCTTCTGTCCAGTTCACAGCTTTTACGTTCCACGAGGTCCGCTTTCCGCAGTCTTTCCACGAGACGTGACACATCGCTCATTTTGTCCAGCATGCGGTCTTTCAATACGTTGATGCTGGCGGCTTTGGGGTGTTGTCCGCGGAGGATGCGCAGTATGTTGTACTGCTGCATGGTAATGTCGTAACGTTTGAAAAACTGCTGATGACGGGAGGTGATCCAGTTGCCCACGAAGATGAGGCTCACAAGTCCCCGCTGATTTTCATCTCCGAAATTTTTTTGTGTGATTAGTTTTTCAAGATTTGACATACGCTGTTGCTATGAGTTAGCGAAATGGTGCCCGTATTTGTTTTGGAAGTATTTCATTTATACCAGTTTATGCAGGCTCTGGATCAAAATTACGAATCTTTTTTAACACTGGTTAACATTAGCAAAGGGGCGGGTGCAGGTATTTTTCCCGGGAGGTGAGGCTGTTTTACAAATAACAGCGGATTACAGCAGCGAAAATTTTTTCGGTTGCTGTAATCCGTTTTAAAGTTTGGATACAGGTTACGCAGTGGCAGACTGCATTTTATCCAGGACGTCCATTACTTCCTTCACGTGTTGGGCGGAAGTATTGAGCAGTGTTTTTTCGTCGGCATTGAGTTGCAGTTCCAGTATTTTTTCGATACCGTTTTTACCCAGTACTACGGGAACGCCGAGGTAGATATCTTTCAGGCCGTATTGACCGGTGAGCCATGCACAAACGGGGAAGATACGTTTTTCATCTTTTACGATGGCTTCCACCATTTGGGCGGCTGCAGCGCCGGGAGCGTACCAGGCGGAAGTGCCGAGGAGGTTGACGATTTCGCCGCCGCCTACTTTGGTGCGTTGGATGATGGCGTCGAGTTTATCGGCGGCCACCAGTTCCGTTACCGGAATACCGCTGACAGTGGTGTAGCGGGGGAGGGGTACCATGGTATCGCCATGGCCGCCCATCAGGATGGCCTGAATATCTTTAGGGGAACATCCGATTTCGTCCGCCAGGAAAGCGCGGTAGCGGGCAGTATCAAGGATACCGGCCATGCCGAACACTTTATTGCTGTCTTTTTTGGCGGTCAGGTAAGCGCAGTAGGTCATCACGTCCAGCGGGTTGCTGACAACGATGATAATAGCGTTTGGAGAGTGTTTGGTAATATTTTCAGTAACCGATTTAACGATGTTTGCGTTGGTGGAAATCAGGTCATCGCGGCTCATACCAGGTTTACGGGGGAGACCGGAGGTGATGACTACCACATCGCTGTTGGCGGTTTTGGCGTAATCGTTGGTAACGCCGGTCACCTTAGTGCTGTAATAATCGATGGGGGCCTGTTGCCAGGTGTCCAGCGCCTTGCCTTCAGCTGTTCCTTCCTTAATATCCAATAAAACCACTTCCTGCAGAAAATCTCTATGGGCCAGCACATTGGCGCAGGTAGCGCCCACATTCCCAGCTCCTACTACTGTAACTTTCATCTTGTCGATAGCTTTAAAAGTGAAGAATGATTATAATAAACAAATGTAATGATTCGGGATCAGATCCTGCCGCGGTGCTATTTCCATTTTATAGGGGTATAGCCCAGGTAGTGCACCAGTGAGTCCAGTTTAACCGTGCCTTCAAATCCTTTGATAAATTGTTGTTTTTTATCGTACAGATAAAGTCCCGGGAAGTAGTGGAGATCATAGAAATACATGATCTGGCGGGTGGGTTCGCTGGCCATTATGATGTTGGGGTATTTTTTGATATTATAATGGTCATAGTATTCCTTCATCTGCTCTACTTTAAAGGGTGTTACCATCAGGATCTGTGTATTCTTGAACTTTTCGATGTTTTTCAACATATCTTCCGTCAGCTGTTTACAGTGGTCACAGTCCACGCTGAAAACAAAAATCATGGTTTTTTCGTTCTTGCGGAGGTCATTTTTGGTAATGGTATGGCCGTCCGGCAGGGTCAGCGGGAATGCGGGGATGATGGGATATTGTAAGTACGCTGGTTTGGAGGGAGGGGTATTCTGAGCCTTCAGGAACATTGGTACACAACACAATACAAATAATAAAAACTGACGCATACTACTGTTGATTTGCTTGATTTAAAATTCAATTTAGCCCTTTAATGTCATTTATTGGAGAAAAAAGACGAAAATTGGGTCGAAAAGAGACGAATCTGCCTAATTTTAGGAATTTGTTGTTCGTTCATATGCAAAAATTTCTACTTTTGCAATCCGTATAAATTTTTAACTTAAAATCAGTAACCTATTTATGGCTACCACCGCAGATATCAGAACAGGATTAATCATCAAGCTGGATAACAGTTTGTATTCTGTTGTAGAGTTTGGTCAAAACAAAACCGCCCGTGCAGCTGCAAAAGTTTGGGCTAAATTGAAGGGCGTTGACAATAGCCGTTCTATAGAGCACACCTGGAACTCTGGTGATACCATTTTCCCGGTTCGTATCGAAAAGAAAGCTTTCCAGTACTTATATAAGGATGACACCGGTTACAACTTCATGGACAATGAAACATTTGAACAGATTGCCATGCCGGAACAGTCTATCGATGCTCCCCAGTTCCTGAAAGAAGGCCAGGAAGTAAGTGTTCAGATCAACACTGAAACTGAACAGTACATGGCGGTGGAACTGCCTGACAAAATCGTGGTACTGGTAACGTACTCTGAGCCGGGCGTAAAAGGTGATACGGCCACCCGTACCCTGAAACCTGCTACCGTGGAAACAGGTGCAACCGTGATGGTACCGCTGTTTGTGGAAGAAGGCGAACTGATCCGTGTGAATGCAAAAACCGGCGAATACATCGAAAGAGTAAAGGGGTAATTCATTCAAGGAAATTATTTATTGGCTGCCGGGCTGCCCTTTGGGCGGCCCCGGTTGTCCGGTAAAGGACCATATACGTTCATAAATTATAAACCAAAAACTGTCTACATGGACTTTAAACAGATTCAGGAACTGGTAAAAATGATCAACAAATCAAATATCAGTGAACTGAGCATTGAGCAGGACAAGTTCAAGATTACAATAAAACAGAAAGACAACGAAGTACAGCAGGTAATCGCTGTTCCTGCGGCCGCAGCGCCGATCCAGACGGTAGCAGCTGTAGCTCCGGCAGCCGCTCCGGTACAGGCAGCAGCAGCACCAGCAGCCGCTCCATCTGCACCTAAAGCAGATAACCTGATCACTATCAAATCTCCGATGATCGGTACCTTCTACCGTTCAGCAGGACCTGATAAAGCTCCTTTCATCAATGTAGGCGATGAAGTAACTGCCGGCAAGGTGGTATGCATCATTGAAGCGATGAAATTATTCAATGAAATCGAAAGTGAAGTAAGCGGTAAGATCGTCAAAGTACTCGTTGACGATGCCACTCCGGTAGAATACGATCAACCTTTGTTTTTAGTAGAACCGTAATAACAGCCATTAGCGCTTAGCAGTTAGCCTTTAGCCTCTGACAGATTTTTTACAGGGTTAAAGGCTAACTACTGGGAACTAGTGGCTGAATTGCTCTTAGCTATTATAATCACTTATAAGGAAAACAATGTTTAAAAAAATATTGATTGCCAACCGTGGCGAGATTGCCCTTCGGATTATCCGTACCTGTAAGGAAATGGGTATCAAAACGGTAGCAGTTTATTCTACTGCAGATAAAGACAGCCTGCATGTGAAGTTTGCGGATGAAGCTGTGTGTATTGGTAAACCACAGAGCAGCGAATCTTACCTGAACATCCCTCACCTCATGGCTGCTGCCGAGATCACCAATGCAGACGCTATCCACCCGGGCTACGGCTTCCTGGCGGAGAATGCGCGTTTTGCGGAGATCTGCGGCGAACATGGTATCAAATTCATCGGCCCCACTCCGGAAATGATCCGCAGAATGGGCGACAAGATGACTGCGAAAGAAACCATGATCGCAGCCGGCGTACCGGTTATCCCGGGATCTGAAGGCCTGCTCCAGAGCGTTGAAGAAGCTAAAGTCCTCGCTAAACAAATGGGCCTCCCTGTGATCCTGAAAGCTACTGCCGGCGGCGGTGGTAAAGGGATGCGTGTGGTTTGGGACGAGAGCGAACTGGAGAACGCCTATAACATGGCTAAAAATGAAGCCCGCGCTGCTTTCAATAACGACGGTATCTACATGGAGAAATTCGTGGAAGAGCCCCGCCACATTGAAATCCAGGTTGCAGGTGACCAATATGGCAAAGTATGCCACCTGTCTGAAAGGGACTGCTCTATTCAACGTCGTCACCAAAAACTGGTGGAGGAATCTCCTTCTCCTTTCATGACGCCGGAACTGCGCGAAAAAATGGGTGAAGCCGCCATCAAGGCTGCCAGCGCCATTAATTATGAAAGCGTGGGTACCATCGAATTTCTGGTAGACAAACACCGCAACTTCTATTTCATGGAAATGAACACCCGTATCCAGGTGGAACACGGTGTGACGGAAGAAGTGATCAACTTTGACCTGGTAAAAGAACAGATCAAGATCGCAGCAGGTATTCCTATCTCCGGTAAAAACTATACGCCACAGATGCACGCCATCGAGTGCCGTATCAATGCGGAAGATCCATACAACGATTTCCGTCCTTCTCCGGGCAAAATCACCACCCTGCATATTCCGGGCGGCCACGGCGTACGCGTGGACTCCCACATTTATGCCGGTTATGTGATCCCTCCATATTACGACTCCATGGTTGCTAAAATCATCACCATGGCGCAAACCCGCGAGGAAGCCATCAATACCATGGAACGCGCCCTGAGCGAATTTGTGATTGAAGGCGTTAAAACAACTATTCCTTTCCACCAGCAACTGATGCGCAATGAGGACTTCCGTAAAGGCAACTTTACGACCAAGTTCACCGAAACCTTCAAACTGGTATAAGAAAGTGCACTGTATTGGAAAAGCTCCGGAGATGGCTCCGGAGCTTTTCTGTTTTATGGCCGGTATTCATATTGGAGACCGGCACGGGGCATGAAGATTCCCAGTACCTCCATGTATTCCAGCGGCGGCGCGGGCGCAATTTCCCGCGGCAGGCCATACGGATCGGAACTGATTATTTTGTACGCGTTGTTTTTATTATAGTTTCTGTCGATGAACTGCCATACCGGATGCAGGTTGTGATAATCCGGCTTGTTGCCATACACCGGGTAGGTAACGGAGGTGTCAGGACGTGGGCAGTGAGGGACACAAAGGGAGTCGGGCAGAGAGACATCCAGGTAGATGTTCTCAATTTTCCAGGCATTGCCGTCGTTGTTGTAATAGTAGTTGGTGGTAGTGCGGTAGTGGGGAAATTCAGGTGTCAGGTTAGTGGTGACGGTCCGGATTATCCGGTCCCGGTTATCATAGCTGTAGGCAGTGGTACGTATGGCTTTGGCGTCGATGCGGACCGGGTTAACGGTCGTGTCGTACCTGCCGAAAACATACACGGAGTCCCGGATGATGTTGCCTTTGGGGTCGTGCACGTAACGATAGGCCATTTCAAATGACGGTATACCGGTATCGTAGGCGCCGATCCTGGCGATGAGCCGTTGGTGGTCATCATAGCGGAACAGCCACATGGGCTTGCCGGTAGACACCACGCTGGGAAGGAGTTTGGTAGGATATCCCTTGCGGTTGTAGTAGACTTTGAACGAGTCGGGATAAGCGCTCCTATCATTGATTTGGGAAATCCTGAACAGGTATTGTCCGGGCGGGCCTGTAATGGGACCGTGTTTGAGGCAGGCAGGCAGCACGAGAAGGGCAACGAAGGCGCAGTACAGCAGGGCTGAGGGGCGTTGTTTCATGGGTATATTGATTTTGGTGAGGAAAAACTTTCCTGTGGCAGGTGTACAGGTTAAAAGGGGCAGTGGGGGTAACGGTCAGGGATATATTTTAATATACGCCGAAATACCGGAAAAACAAAGCCCCGGATAAAAATCCGGGGCTAATCATACACCAAAACAATCTTACGGTTTTATCGCAAGAAAAGCAGTTCTCTGTACTTAGGCAGTGCCCATCTTTTATCATCTACCAGGAACTCCAGTTTATCGGAGTGGTAGCGGATAATATCGAAGTACGGTTTAATTTTTTCGCAGTATTCGATCGCTTTCTGGCGGCTGTCGGTCAACTTGTTGGTCACTTTACGTTGCTCGATCATGGCCTGAACATTTTCGCTGATCACGTTGATGTGTTCAGAAATTTTGGCAGCGATCTGTGTTTGTGCTTTGTAGGCAGCTTCACCCATGCCAATTTCTTTCAGTCCGCGGATATTGCTGATCAGGTCGTTGAGATAGCTGATCGCAGCGGGTAAAATAGTGTTGGTGGCCAGGTCTCCGATTACACGGGCTTCGATCTGCACTTTCTTCACGTAGTCTTCCAGCAGGATCTCGTGGCGGGCGTGTAATTCTTTTTCGGTATAAACACCGGTTTCGGTATACAGCTGGGCGGCTTTAGGGGTGATCATCGCATCCAGCGCTTTTGGCGTGGTTTTGATGTTCTGCAACCCTCTTCTTTCAGCTTCTTTTTCCCATTCCTCGCTGTAGCCGTCGCCTTCGAACAATATTTTTTCCGAATCTACAATATATTTCCGAAGAGTTTGCATGATGGCAATCTCTTTTTTCTCACCTTTTTCGATCAGGCCGTCCACTTCCACTTTAAAGTCGGTCAGGGTTTTGGCCACGATGGTGTTCAGAACGGTCATAGCGGAGGCGCAGTTGGCGGTAGAACCTACGGCGCGGAACTCGAACTTGTTGCCGGTGAACGCAAAAGGAGAAGTACGGTTACGGTCGGTGTTGTCCAGCATCAGTTCAGGAATATGACGGTGCAGGTCCAGTTTCAGGATGGCCTCGTCTTGTTCGTCGAACTTGTTGCTTACGCGGGATTTTACTTCCTGCAGTACGTCGTAGAGGTATTTACCGGAGAATACGGAGATGATAGCCGGAGGCGCTTCGTTGGCACCCAGCCGGAAGTCGTTGCTGGCAGAAGCGATAGCGGCTCTCAGCAGGTCGGAGTAATCGTGTACGGCTTTGATGGTGTTCACGAAGAACGTGAGGAACATCAGGTTGGTTTTCGGGGTTTTGCCCGGAGCCAGCAGGTTTACACCGGTATCGGTGGCCATGCTCCAGTTGTTGTGTTTACCGGAACCGTTGATGCCTGCGAATGGTTTTTCGTGCAGCAGCACTTTCAGTTTGTGGCGTTTGGCCACTTTATTCATGATGTCCATCAGCAGGGAGTTGTGGTCCACTGCGATGTTCACTTCTTCAAAGATAGGAGCGCATTCGAACTGGGAAGGCGCAACTTCGTTGTGGCGTGTTCTCAAAGGAATACCCAGTTTGTAGGATTCTTCTTCGAAATCGCGCATGTAAGCATAAATACGCTCGGGGATGGAACCGAAGTAGTGGTCTTCCAGCTGCTGACCTTTGGATGGTGCGTGGCCTACCACGGTACGGCCGGTCATGAGCAGGTCGGGACGGGCGTTTGCCAGATTTTCGTCTACCAGGAAGTATTCCTGTTCCCAACCGAGGGTAGGAGTTACTTTGGTAACGTTCTTATCGAAATAGTTACATACGTCTACAGCGGCTTTGTCGATAGCAGCCAGTGCTTTCAGCAGCGGAGCTTTATAGTCGAGTGATTCGCCGGTGTAAGAAACAAATATCGTAGGGATACAGAGTGTTTTGCCATAACCCTGTTCCAGGATAAAAGCAGGAGAGGAAGGGTCCCAGGCAGTGTAGCCACGGGCTTCAAAAGTAGCTCTCAGACCGCCGTTCGGGAAGCTGGAAGCGTCAGGCTCCTGTTGTACCAGGGCGTCGCCGTCGAAAGTTTCCAGGGCAGATCCGTCACCTTTCAGGGTGAAGAACGAGTCGTGTTTTTCGGCAGTGGTGCCGGTTAAAGGCTGAAACCAGTGAGTGTAGTGGGTTACACCTTTTTTCATAGCCCAGGCTTTCATGCCGGAAGCGATTTGCTCCGCCATTTTGCGTTCCAGCTTGGTGCCATTTTTAATAGAGTTCATCAGGCTTTTGTAAGCCTCGTCGCTCAGATATTCTCTTACAATTCTTCCGGCAAAAACATTGCTGCCAAATACTTCGGTGATTTTACCGTTGTGTTCGGGAAGATTGGAGTCTACGCCAGCTAATCCTTCCAGCGCGGTGAAACGTAACGATTGCATGCTGTAATAATTTTACACAAAAGAACGGTAACCTCGTTGTAAATGCAAATAAATTGTTCACTTTAACCAAAAAATTACATTTCATGGTTTGTAAAGGCGGTTTTTTTGAGAAATGAATAAAAAAAAGAGCTGGTTGAGGTCTGAAACTGATAAATTAAAAATTTTATAATATGATTTAACGAGTACGGCCGTTTGTATTGGTTAACCAACTGCATGTAAAGCACGCCGCGGGAAGGGGCGATAATGAAAAGGATCATGCCCGGGAGGGATACCGCGGGAAGGGGAAATAATGAAAGGGATCATGCCCGGGAGGGACTGATAAGAGGCAGACGAAACGCGAAAAGGGAGAGGGGCTGAGGGGGCGGGACACAATAAAAGGGGGCGTACCGGAAAAAGAGGCAGGCGGGCGGGCTGCTATCATTTTTAAGGCAGTCGTATCACCCCATTTCTTGGCATTTGCCATAAAATCTTGTAGGTTTGCATCTTCTTTTTAATTACTCGTTTTTTTATACTTAAACTACATGCAAACCACCGTAGAAATTGCTGAACAGCTGGGCCTTACTGCTGACGAGTTTGAACGTATTGAATCTATCTTAGGGCGTAATCCCAACTTTACCGAATTGAGTATGTACTCCGTTATGTGGAGTGAGCACTGCTCTTACAAAAACTCAATCGTATGGCTGAAGTCATTACCACGCGAAGGTGACCGTCTCCTCGTGAAGGCGGGTGAGGAAAACGCCGGCCTGGTAGATATCGGTGATGGATACGCAGTTGTATTTAAAATCGAATCCCATAACCACCCTTCTGCTATTGAGCCCTTCCAGGGCGCTGCTACGGGGGTGGGTGGTATCCACCGTGATATCTTCACCATGGGCGCCCGCCCTATCGCGGCACTGAACTCCCTGCGCTTCGGCAATATCAACGATAAAAAAACACAGCACCTGGTAAAAGGTATCGTACACGGTATCGGTCACTATGGTAACTGCTTCGGTGTCCCCACTGTAGGCGGCGAAACTTACTTTGAAGACTGTTACGGCACCAACCCGCTGGTAAACGCCATGAGCGTGGGTATCGTAAAAGTGGGCCAGACTGTTTCCGCTACCTCCCACGGTGAAGGCAACCCCGTTTTCATCGTAGGCTCCGCTACCGGTAAAGACGGTATCGGCGGCGCTTCCTTCGCTTCTGCCAACATCACGGAAGACAGCGCGGAAGACCTGCCTGCAGTACAGGTAGGTGACCCCTTCCAGGAAAAGAAACTGCTGGAAGCCTGTCTCGAAGTCATCAAAACCAACGCTATCATAGGCATGCAGGATATGGGCGCCGCCGGTATCACCTGCTCCACTGCCGAAATGAGCGCTAAAGGCGAACACGGTATGAACATCTGGCTGGATAAAGTACCTACCCGCCAGGAAAATATGAAAGGATGGGAAATGCTGCTGAGCGAAAGCCAGGAACGTATGCTCATCGTAGTAAAAAAAGGCCAGGAAAAACCTATCCTCGATATCTTCGAAAAATGGGACCTGCACTGCGTTCAGATCGGTGAAGTCACCAAAGACACCAACCTGAAATTCTATATGAACGGTGAACTGGAAGCGGACGTACCGGCTGAAAGCCTCGTGCTCGGCGGCGGCGCTCCCCAATATCACCGCGCGTATACTGAACCTGCCTACTTCCAGAAAGTCAAAGCGTTCGATATCCAGAACGTTCCCGATACTGAACATGCCCGCTTCGCGGCAGAAAGGATCATCGCACTGCCTAACATCGCTTCCAAACGCTGGATCTATAACCAGTACGACAGCATGGTAGGTACCGCCAACGCCACTACCAACGCTCCAAGCGACGCTCCGATCGTACTGGTGAAAGGCACTAAAAAAGCGCTGGCCATGACTACCGACTGTAACAGCCGCTACGTATTCGCCGATCCTCACAAAGGCGGCCAGATCGCTGTGGCGGAAGCTGCCCGCAACATCGTTTGCTCCGGCGGTGAACCACTGGCTATCACCAACTGCCTCAACTTCGGTAACCCTTACGATCCGGAAGTATACTACCAGTTCGTACACGCCGTACAGGGTATGGGCGAAGCCTGCCGCAAATTCAACACCCCCGTTACCGGTGGTAACGTGAGCTTCTACAACCAGTCACCCGACGGTGCGGTATATCCTACCCCAACCATCGGTATGGTAGGCCTGCTCGATAGCCTCGATCAGCGCATCACCCTCGACTTCAAAGAAGCCGGCGACCTCGTATATCTGCTGGGCCGCAGCCGCAACGATATCAACAGCTCCGAATACCTGCACAAAATCATCGGCATCGAATTCAGCCCTGCTCCGCATTTCGACCTCGAAGAAGAACTGCAACTGCAGAAAGCTGTCGCCAAACTGAACAAAGCCGGCCTGCTCCAGTCGGCGCACGATGTCAGCGAAGGCGGTCTGTTCGTGACCATGATGGAAAGCGCCATGCCTAAAGGCCTGGGCTTTGAACTGCAGCTGAACGATAAATTCCGTAAAGACGCCTACCTCTTCGGTGAAAGCCAAAGCCGCGTAGTGATCTCCATCAAACCGGAAGACAAAGAGAAATTTGAAGCAGTAATGCACGGTCTGATCGACGCTACCGACGTTTCTGTACGTTACGTGAAAATAGGCGCTGTAACCGGCGATCATGTGAAAGTAGGTGGTGAAGACTGGGGTAAAGTAAGCGACTGGAAACAGATCTACGATACCTCTGTGGAAGAACACTTAAAATAGTTCACGCAAAGGCGCAAAGCAGCAAAGAACGCAAAGTTTCAATAAGATTAATAAGAAAGCAAAGGAGCGAAGACCAATTTGATTTGATCTTCGCTCCTTTGCTTTCTTTGTTTCTTATTTATTCTCTTTGCGTTCTTTGCTGCTTTGCGCCTTTGCGTGATCAGAAATTATACCGGAAACCCAGGTTAAACCGGGCGCCGCTGCCTTTGATATAGGAATTTGTTCTTACCCGCGCCTGCGACATCACCGGGTAATAATCGGCATTCAGCAGGTTATCCACGCCCAGCCGGAGCGACGCGGCGGGGCTGAACCGGTAAGCTGTATACAGGTTGATGAGCGAAAAATCACCCACCGGCCCATTGCCCAGATCATACTCTTTGGTGTTGGGATTGGGGTCGAAACGTTTCCGTACGCCGGAATAGATGTAATACACGCCAAGGTCCCACTGTTTCAGCGGAGAATAGTTCACATTGACGGTCATCTTGTCCGGTGTGATGCGGGTGGTAGGCAGCCATGTCTTCACCCCGTTGATGTCCTTTTTACCTTCTACATGGGTATAAGCTGCATTGGCAGAAAGGTTGGGGAGAAACTGGTAACCTGCGGTGACTTCAAAACCCTGTACGCGCTCCGGCGCTCTTTCCGGCACCGCCACGCCGTTAACGTCTTTCAGGCTGGTACCGAGGTTGGAGGTGCTGATAAAATAAGAACCGGAAGCGTTGAATTTACCAATGTTACTATTGAAGCCCGCTTCGTAGTTGTTGGTAATGATCGCTTTGGTTTCGATGGTATTAATACTGGCGGAGCCATTGCTGACAGCCTTGGCCAGCCGCAGGGTGCGGCCCAGGTCATACAGGGAGAAGCTCTGGGAATAGCTGACGAACGGGTTGAATGCCGGGAACCGGGTATAACGCAGCCCGGCGTTGAACACCAGCGCTTCGTAAGGCAGGTTGCCGCCCTTAACGAAGACGCCGCCGGCATAGTTCCCAAATTTAATGGTCGTATAGTCAGGAATATCGAGCCGGATATTTTCGTAGCGCAGGCCTGCCTTCACCAGGAAGTCTTTGAACAGGTAGGTTTTCAGCTGCGCATAAGGCGCCAGGTTTTTCATGTTCATTTCCGGTACGAAAGGACGTCCGTCGGTCAATGGCTGGGCTGTTTTATCGTTCAGTACGTCGATACCCCAGGTAACATCGCCGTACAGGTTTGGATGGAAATTGAACAACGTGTTAAAATTCACACGGGCACCCATTTTTTTGGAGGTAATGGCTGAATTGCCTGGCGGGGCGTAGAAGTCGGAATATTCAAAGACGGTGTAAAAGTCCTGGTAGTACAGGTTTACGTTCAGTGACGTATTACGGAAGATGTTTTTGCTGGTGAAATTCACATAGGCGTTGTGGTTATAGGGCGTGCCCTGCTTGTCACCGGGATTGGTGCCAATGACGCCAATGATGGGGCGTTGCCCGAATTTACCACCGGAGTCAACGTAGCTGCTGTTCTGCATGGTCCGGTAATAGTTGTACATCACTTCCAGGCGGTTGTTGTCATTGAAATTGTATCCGAGTTTGGCGAACAGGTTCACGTTTTCATTCTGGCTGAGCGACTGGAAAGGGGCTATTACTTCGCCCCTGGCGTCTTTGTTGACACCGGTTTGCTCATAAGTGCCGGCCACTACGTAGTCGAATTTGTTGACGCGGCCGCTGAACTGCTGCGCCACGCGTGCGCCGAGGCTGTTGGCAGCACTGGTGAGCGAGCCGCTGGCGCTGATGTCGGTACTGCCACTGAAGCGTTTATTGGGATTGGCTTTGATGGTGATGAAGTTGATGATGCCGCCATCGGCGCCGTTACCGTAGATGGCGGTGGAACCTTTGATCACTTCCACTCTTTCAATGACAGACACGTCGATGCTGCGCATGTCTTTATCGCCGTTGCGCAGCGGTGTGGATTGCGGAATACCGTCGATCATGATCAGCATACCGCGCCCACGCAGGGTTTGTCCTTTGTTGGCAGATGTATTGGTTCCCAGCGTAAGGCCTGGCACGTTCATGCTCAGCAGCTGGTTAATGTCGGTGGTGATGGCGCTTTGTTCCCGCAGTTGTTTGCCGCTGATGATCGTGATGGAGGACGGGACGGTACCGAGTGTTTCCCGGTTACGGCTGGCGGTAACCACTACTTCGTTCAGGCCTACGTCTGACGGCTGTATGGTCAGTGCAAGGGTAGTGATACTGTCGGTGATGGTCACCGGTTGTTCCAGCGTGTTGTAGCCGATGCCGGTGACGACCAGCTTGTAGCTGCCTGGTTTTATGTGATGGATGCTAAAGGTGCCGTCGGGGCCGGAGAGCGCATGTTTCTGCGTTCCTGCCAGGTAGATGCGCAGCATCGGTACCGCGGTTTGCGCCGTATCGCGGATGGTGCCGGTCAGTTTTTGTGCCGTTGTTTGTAAAGTTACCAGAAGTGCTATAAGGCACAGCGCCAGGTATTGTTTCATTTTCAAAGCTGATGTTTTTTAATGATGTACTTCCGGCGGTACCATATCAGGAAACCGGATACGGACAGGATGCCGGGTGTAAGGCCCAAAAGAGCATACAGTATTTTAACAGGAATACCGCCATAGTTGCCGAAGTGCAGGGGCGCCATGGCAGCGTTGAATTTATCGCCGAGGGGGGCGTTGCTGAAATTGACTGTCTTTTTTATCTGCCCGTTGACATCGAAATGCACGGAGGAACTGTAACGGCCCCAGATAGGTGCTTCGTAGGCATGGCCCAGGATACGGACGGGGTCGCCGGCTTTTTTAGGCGTACGGATGCCCATGGCTTTAAACCCGGGAATTTGTACCGAGGCTTTGGTCAGCATCGCTTCGTAATCAATGGGAAGGGGGACGCCTGCATTGGGAAAAGGACCAGGTGTTTTCCGGTTCTCCAGTACTTTCAGTTGCATCATGAAGCCGGTGAAGGCGATGAGAAGGTTGAACAGCAAGGCCCAGACCCCGACTATGCGATGCAGATTACGCCAACGCCGGGTGCGGCTGCTCCATTCGGGCTTCAGACGGAAGGAAAGCACTTTGTAGATGGACTTCCGGTACACCCAGATACCGGTGAGGAGAGAGATAAACAGCAGGATGCTGACCACCAGCATCACTTTAGCGCCTGTTTTCCCGCTCAGCAGGGAGAAGTGAAGGTATATCAGAAAGCCCGAAAAATAACCGGTATTGGTATGCTGGTGGATGACTTCCCCGGAGTAGGGGTTCAGGAAAAGATATACTTTATGATCGGGGCCGTATTCCGCCCTGACGATGGCTGGTTCTTCCGGGGTTTGCGGCAGCCGGGAAAAGAAAAGATAAGGGGTGCCTGCTTTGAGTGATTTGCCGGCTTGCTGCAGCAGCTCAAACAGCGGTTTACGTTGTGTGCCCGGTGCGATGTGATAGGTTTCATGATGCAGGGCTTCGTCTATTTCTTCGCTGAACACCAGCAGAGAGCCCGTTATGCTGGCAAAAAGCAGCATAATGCCTACGATGAGGCCTGTAATACGGTGAACAGTGAAAAGCTGTTTATGCCAATATTGTTTCAATTTCCTTATTAGTTTTACCTGCTGCCTGGTGCTGATTGACAGGGGGTGGGCACGAAAGTGCTATGTCCCGGTGGTTGACTGTGACCAGTTATCTGTTGCACCAGCTATTTGCAGTCGTGGCTGCAAAGGTACTGCTGTACTGCGGGAAGCGTTTACGCAATCGGGAAAATTATTTGCGGGCAGGGCTGAAAGAGCGGATTTTGACAGTCAGCTGATTTATTGTTGCAGTCTTCTACTTTAACAAGCTATTAACAAAATACCACATTGGTGTTATATGATACTGAGAAAACTACTCTATTTTTGAAATGTAGCAATGATACAACGCTAAATACAGAAAAAGATAATTATATAAAATACTTGGAATCACTTGGTTATTCCAAATTCTATGAAGACCATATATTCTACCATGTCCTGATGAAAATTTAGTGAAATTTTACACCTAGTGAAAGAACGATTTGAGTAGGGCTGAGGAAACTCAGCCCTTTTGTATTTTTGATATTTAGGCCTTCCTATATCTCCTTTGAGAAACTTTGCTGTAGCAACCTCACCAATAATTGACCCCGTAACCCGAAAAATAACATACTTGTGAAATTTTATGTCCGCTTTATAGTTGTGAAGAGATATGTTCCCAAAATGGTAAAGGCTTTGTGGCTTTTGATCATCGTAGGTTTGGTTATATTTATAGCTGGCTCATTTATAGCTGCTATTAAGTTTTTATTACCCTATGCTTTAGGTGGTTGTGTGCTGGGGGCAGTGGCGCAGAATTTTTTCGATCGATATAAAGAAACAGGAGCATGTGCCCTGACTGACCAGGAGATTATTGTCGCATCGGGGGAGGAAATAACACATTATCCGCTTTCCGCCATAACGGATCTTAAACTGCATTTGTTTTACCAACAACATCTGAGTGCGATGAATACGCTTCTTGCGATGTGGGAAGAGCAGGGGATCACCTGCGAATTGTATGGCAGAAAGAATGTGGAGAGAAGGCGGTTCAGGGTATAATTACTCACAGGGTTATCATCAAATGCGCCGATAAAAAAGAGGCTGTCTCAATAGTAAACCTGATGGCGAGAGTTTTCGTTTACGCAATTCTTAACGCCTTCAAATTACTATTGAGACAGCCCCTTTTTATATAAATTAGTTGGCAGATGGCTTATACCATTGGAATTTCTGCCACCTGGTAAACTTTCTCGTCGAGCTTCGCTTTGGTTTCGCTGAAAGCTTTCAGGGTCAGTTCAATATCCTCGTCTGTGTGAGCAGCGGTTGGGATGAGGCGGTAGATGATCTGGCCTTTAGGAATAACGGGGTATACCACGATAGAGCAGAAGATGTTGTAGTTTTCGCGGAGGTCGAGGCACATGGCGGTGGCTTCCGGAATATCTCCCTGCAGGTAGATCGGGGTAACGGGGGAGTTGGTTTTACCGATGTTGAAACCGCGGGCTTTGAGGCCATTCTGCAGTTTATTCACATTTTCCCACAGTTTTGCTTTCATTTCCGGGTATTTGCGCATCAGTTCCACTCTTTTCAGGTGGCCGATAACGATAGGCAGCGGAATAGATTTGGCAAATATCTGGGAGCGCATGTTATAGCGCAGGTAGTTAATGATGGCTTTTTCGCCGCTGATGAAGGCGCCGATGGAAGCACCGGATTTAGCGAAGGTGTTGAACAGGAGGTCGATTTTATCCTGAACGCCTTGTTCTTCGCCGGTACCGGCACCGGTTTTACCCATGGTACCGAAGCCGTGGGCGTCGTCTACCAGCAGGCGGAATTCAAATTTATCTTTCAGGGCAGCGATTTCTTTCAGTTTACCCTGATCGCCGGCCATGCCGAAAACGCCTTCTGTTACTACGAGGATACCGCCGCCTTGTGCGTTGGCCAGTTCGGTAGCGCGTCTCAGTTGTTTTTCACAATCTTCGATGTCATTGTGTTTGAACACATAACGTTTGCCGGGGTGGAGGCGTAAGCCGTCCAGAATGCTGGCGTGGCATTCTGCATCGTACACAATAACGTCCCTGCGGCCGCAAACAGCGTCGATGGCACTCATGACGCCCTGGTAGCCGTAGTTCAGCAGTGTGGTATCTTCTTTACCCATGTAATCGGACAGTTCGCGCTCGAGCTGCTCGTGATAGTTGGTATTGCCGCTCATCATGCGGGCGCCCATAGGCGCTGCCAGACCGAAATCGGCTGCTGCCTTTGCGTCGGTAGCCCGTACTTCCGGATGATTGGCCAGCCCCAGGTAGTTGTTGAGGCTCCAAACTATTTTTTCATTGCCCCGGAATTTCATGCGGGGGCCTATTTCTCCTTCCAGTTTAGGAAAAGCGAAATAGCCATGGGCTCTGTCTGAATGCTCCCCAATGGGGCCCATGTGTTTCAGCAGTTTCTCGAAAATATCCATACGCTATATTATGTAATAGTTAAATGCTTTGATAAAAAGAGGACACAAAGGTATTAAAATATTGCTTTTTCTAAACTTCGATTACTTTTGCCAGCGTCATTTTTAATGCAACAATGTTGCCGGACGCTGCCGGTAAAAGTACATTTATCTTATAAAAAGTAATAATATCTAATGAAAAGGATTTCCCTGATTGCCTTTACCCTGGTCATCGCCACTATAGGCGCCCGGGCACAAAAGGCCACCTCACCAAAACCTTTCAATCATCTGGCGGCAGCCAAAAACAGCAAAACAGCTGCCAGACCTAAACTGATCGTAGGCATGGTCGTAGACCAGATGCGCTGGGACTACCTGTACCGCTATAGCAACAGGTACAGCGCCGGCGGCTTTAAAAGATTGCTGCATGACGGGTTTTCCTGCGAAAATACACTGATCAATTATACCCCCACCATCACCGCCTGTGGTCATACCTGTGTGTATACCGGCTCGGTACCTGCCATACACGGTATTATCGGCAACACCTGGTACAGCCCGGAAATAGGCCGCACCATGTACTGCGTGGAAGATACCACCAGGACCACCGTCGGCAGTGCTTCTGCCGCCGGTAAAATGAGCCCGCGCAATATGCTGGTGACCACCATCGGCGACGAATTGCGCCTCTCCAACCAGTTCCAGAGCAAAGTAGTGGGCGTGGCCATCAAAGACCGCGGCGCCATCCTGCCGGCAGGCCACAGCGCCAACGCTGCTTTCTGGTACGACGGCAGCACCGGCAACTGGGTGACCAGCTCTTACTATATGAACGAGCTGCCATCCTGGGCGCAACAGTTCAACAGCGAAAAATGGCCGCAGCAATACCTGTCCAAACCCTGGACCACGCTGTATCCCATCTCCACCTATACCCTCAGCACGGCAGACGAGAAACCGTATGAAGGCAAGTATAAAAACAGCACCACCGGCACCTCTTTCCCGCATGACCTGAGCAGCATTGCCAACGGTTCCATTGCCGCTTCTCCTTTCGGAAACACTATGACGCTGGAATTTGCCAAAAAAGCCATGGAAGCCTATAACATGGGTAAAGGCGCTGTGACCGATTTTCTCGCTGTCAGCCTGTCTTCCCCGGATTATGTAGGCCACCAGTTTGGTCCCAACTCCATTGAGGTTGAAGACACTTACCTGCGCCTGGACCACGATCTGGCCACTTTCTTCCAGTACCTGGACGCCCATATCGGCAAAGGACAATACCTCTTCTTTATCACTGCCGACCACGGCGTAGCGCATGTACCGGGATTCCTGGAAGAAAACAAGCTGCCCGGCGGTACCTGGGACGACCGCGCCGCCATGAAAGACCTGAACGAGAAACTGGCTGCGAAATTCGGCATAAAAGACGCGATCAAAGCGGTAGACAACTACCAGCTGTGGCTGAACCACGACGCGCTGGAGGCTTCCGGTAAAAACTATAACGACATTCAGCAATTCATCATTACCACCCTGCAGAAATCACCCGCTGTTGCCAAGGTTTTCCCGATCAAAGAGCTGATGGTGACGGTATTACCTGAACCGATGCGTACCATGATGACCAACGGTTACAATACCAAACGCAGCGGCGATATCCAGATCGTTCTTTCCCCTGCATATATCGACGGTGGCAAAACCGGTACCACACACGGTTTATGGTATCCTTACGACGCGCACATCCCGCTGGTATGGATGGGATGGGGGGTGAAACCCGGAAAAACCAACCGCACCGTGGGAATGACGGATATTGCGCCTACCCTGGCCGCCCTGTTGCGTATACAGATGCCCAGCGGCAACGTAGGACAAGTGATCCAGGAGATTACTCATTAAAAGTTTATTCCTTATATTGCTCATGGAAGTACGGATGGTGCCTCCCTTTGGGGCCATCCGTACTACGTAATTCTTTACCATATGGAATTCAACTTGTTGCAATATGAGGTGGCGTCCCGCGTCGCCACGGTCACGCTGAACCGGCCTGACAAACGGAACGCGCTGAACGGCCAGCTGGTAGCGGAGCTCCGGCAGGCATTTGCCCGGGCTGCCGCGGCGGACGACGTGAAAGTGATTGTTTTGAAAGGCAACGGAGAAGCTTTCTGCGCCGGGGCAGACCTGGAATACCTGCAACAGTTGCAGCAAAATACCTATGATGAAAACCTTACAGACTCGCGGGAGCTGATGCAGCTGTTCCGCGAGATCTACCAGCTCGATAAAGTCGTAATAGCCCAGGTAGAAGGTCATGCCGTAGCCGGCGGATGTGGCCTGGTGACCGTTTGTGACCTGAGTTATGCCGTACCCGAAGCCATGATGGGCTATACCGAAGTGAAAATAGGCTTTATCCCTGCCCTGGTGGCTGTTTTCCTGGTCCGTAAAATAGGGGAGGGAAGGGCCCGCGAGTTGTTGCTGACCGGCCGCCTGGTGACCGCCGAAAAAGCCGCCCGCGACGGTCTGATCACCGCTGTTGTTCCTGCCGGAGAAATGAAGGAATATGTAGCCAAAGTGGCCGCCAGTTTGTGTAACGATGCGTCCGGCAACTCCCTGAAGGTGACAAAAAAATTGATTGGCACAGTGTTGGACTTACCTATACAAGACGGGCTGGAGCATGCAGCTGAATTAAATGCCGCCACCCGTGGACATGAAGACTGTAAACGCGGGATAGCTGCGTTTCTGCATAAAGAAAAGCTGGTATGGTAAACCCTGCCGGCTGTCAACCACTCACCAACACCACGACTATGTCATACCGGTTGTTTTTAACATATTTCCTGCTCTGTATCACCAGCCCTATACTGGCGCAACGCGTCATTTCGGACGCCAAGATCGTTTACAAGATAGACCTTCCGCCGGAGCGGGCCCAAATGGATGCCATGCAGGAGGGCAGTACCCTCACCCAGTATATGCGGGGGCAGTTGAGCAGAATAGACATGGACTTCAACATTGTCAAATATACCTACCTGATCAACAGCAAGGAAGAAACGTTGACCACGCTGATAGACCAGCATGGCAATAAGTACCTGATCCGGGCCAGCAAGGGGCAGTACGAAAAGGAGCTGAAGCAGTATGAAAACGTACAGTTCAAGGACCAGCCTGAGACCCGGCAGATAGCGGGGTATACCTGTAAAAAGACCATCGGCACCATGCCGGACGGGGTCACTACCTTCGAGGTGTATTACACGCCCGACCTGGTGCCCGAAAACAGGCATTATAACCGCCGTTTTGCCAATCTGAAAGGGATACCCCTGGAGTTTGAGATCGTGACGAAAACCGGCTCCAAAATGCGAGTAATTGCCACCAAGGTAGAATTGTATCCCATCCCGGCTTCTTATTTCGATATACCGAAGACCGGTTATAAGGTCGTGAGCCCGGAAGAGCTGAAGAATATGCAGTGATGCGGTGGCGCGGGCGCCCGGCCCGGAGGGGGCAGGAATATGCTGGCAGGCGGAAGCTAACAGGCGAGGACATAATTATCTCCCTAAAAAATCATAAAAGCAAAAAGGCCTATCAAGAAGTCGTTAAACTTGTTGATAGGCCCGTATTTGTATTGAAGAAACGTTAAGGTCAGCCTTTCTTAAGCGGCAGGATAATCTGCAGTTTCTGAAAGTTCATGTTGTTGGGCTGCTGTATGGGTTGTACAGTGTAAGGCACAACATATGTCATGTTCCCTTTGGTATAGGTCATGACAGATTGAAAATTAATCACATTGGTATTGGTGAACTTAAAATTCGAATTATAGCTGCCTGTGAATCTGTAACCGGCGTCCAGGGCCAGGTTGGTTTTGGGCATGGCGGTATTTAACACGAAATGGACGTTATCGGTTTTTTTCGCCTTTTCTTTTTCATTATCGGTAGGCAAAAGGGTATTTGCCACTGCGCTGATAGCAAACAGAGCCATAGCGCCTGCTAACAAACAGGACAATGAAAAAGTCTTTGATATGTTGATTTTCGTTTTCATTGTAACACAAATATACAAACTTATTGGATCTGTTATATAACAAATCCTTAACGCAATTTACAACAAATTCTTAATAAAATGTTAAAAAGTTTATAAACGGTTTTAAATGCTGCGATTTGGTGGATACAGAAATGTCTTATATTTACATTAATGAGTAAAGATTTTTCTTTTTTAAACGAGGATTTTGATGATCTGAGAGACTTGTTGCAGCAGTTTGAAAATCTGAGGGCGGGCAAATCTCACTCTTTTCTGGACGAGGACTCATTTGAGCAGATCATAGACTACTATGACGAGCAGGACGAAATGCCGACCGCATTACAAGCCGCCGAAATAGCCATAGCACAGTTTCCCTATTCTTCTACACTCCTGCTGAAAAAGGCCAACTTACTGATAGAAACCAAAAAGTACAAAGAAGCCCTTCATTTACTGGACAAAGCCGCTTTACTGGACCGCAACGATATCAACCTGTATATCCTGCAGACCGATGTATACCTGGCGCTGAACCAGCATCAGAAGGCGGCGGACGTACTGAATGAGCAGATTGACCAGTTTGAGGGGGAAGACAAGACGGAATTGTTACTGGAACTGGCCGACGTATATGATGACTGGGAGGAGTTTGAGAAAGTGTTCGATTGTCTGAAAATGGCGCTGGAGCACGAGCCCAACAACGAGGAAGCGTTGCACAAGATCTGTTTCTGGACAGAGTTTACCGGCAGAAACGAGGAAAGTATCCGCTTACATACCTGGATCATCGACGAGCATCCGTTTAACCAGCTGGCCTGGTTTAACCTCGGAACCGCTTATCAGGGGCTGAAACTGTACGAAAAAGCCATAGACGCTTACCAGTATGCAGTAGCCATTGACGAGAAGTTTGATTACGCCTACCGTAACATGGGCGACGCCTATATCCGCCTGCGCAAGTACGCCGATGCGATCGAGGTATTACAGAAGCACCTGGAAATTGCCAAACCGGAAGACGTGATCTATGAGGCCATCGGCCACTGTTATGAGCGGCAGCGTAAGTATACCCAGGCACGTTATTACTACCGGAAAGCCTCGCACCTGAGCCCCAACGATGATAAGCTGTATTACAAGATCGCCGTGGCCTACATGATGGAGGAGAACTGGGACAATGCCGCCAAATCACTGCTTAATGCACTGAAAATAAACAAACAAAGCGCAGAATACAACATGAGCCTCGGCGAATGTTATCTGCAGATGGGCAAGGAAAAAGATGCCCTGCTTTATTTCGTGAACGCCGTGCGTATCCGTCCGAAGAGCATACAGCCCTGGCAGGAGCTGGTAAAAGGCTTGTATGTGTTTGGTTTTCTGGAGGAGGCGCTTGAGCAACTGGCCGCTGCTGAAGAAAAGGCCGGCCGTAAACCGGTATTCCAATATTACCGGGCCGCCATCCTGATAGCCCAGGGTAAGACAAAAGAAGGATTGCTGCACCTGGAAACCGCGCTGCAGCAGGCTCCCAAGGCCCTTAAAAAACTGGTGGAGCTGGACCCAGCCATTTTACAGCATGTGAGTGTGGTAGACCTGATCGCTCAATACCGCAGGAAACGTTAACCAATGTTATTTACTTTTAAAATAAAGTATAGTCTTCTTATTTTTGCGCCGGCTTTTTAAATTGTCATGGACATAAGCCATTGTATTTCCGGTTACTAAAATTGCAGCTAAACTATCCCAACTTGCCAGGTGAAAAATAGTGTATGTTTTACTGACCAATAAGAAGATAAAAATATTTCAAATGAATTTTAATCTGACACAAATCCCGGAAAGGACGCAGAAACCCCGCACCCATGGACTTACCATGGTGATGGACAAGGGGCTTAGTTTGGAAGAAGCAAGAAATTTTTTATCGGCGTCGGGACCTCACGTGGACATCCTGAAGCTCGGCTTTGGTACTGCGTTTGTCACGCCCAACCTGCGCGCAAAAATTGAGCTTTACCAGTCGGCCAACATTCCGGTATATTTTGGCGGTACTTTGTTTGAAGCATTCCTGATCCGTAACCAGTTTGATGAATACGTGAAACTGGTGAAGGATTACGGTATTAGTTACATGGAAGTGTCTGATGGTTCTATCATCATCCCGCATGCTGAAAAATGCGGCTACATCGAAAAACTGTCCAAAATTGGCCTGGTATTGAGTGAAGTAGGCTCCAAAGATGCGGAACATATTATCCCTCCTTATAAATGGATCGAATTAATGAGAGCGGAACTGTCTGCCGGCGCCACCTATGTGATCGCAGAAGCCCGCGAAAGCGGTAACGTAGGTATCTACCGCGGTACCGGTGAAGTGCGCGAAGGCCTGGTACAGGAAATCCTGACCCAGATCCCCGCCGAAAAAATCATCTGGGAAGCACCACAGAAAGCGCAGCAGCTGTACTTCCTCGAACTGGTAGGCTGCAACGCCAACCTCGGCAACCTCGCCCCGCATGAGGTGATCTCTCTCGAAGCCATGCGCGTAGGCCTGAGAGGCGATACCTTCCACCTGTTTCTCGACAAAGAATAATTATTCCCTAAAGGAATGATATATTGGGACCTGATTATTTATAATGCAACAAAACATTCTAAATAATCAGGTCCTTTTCTGTTTTAAATCATCATGCATGAAAACGTACGGTCTTATTGGTTATCCGCTCAGCCACTCTTTTTCCAAAGGTTTTTTTACCCGGAAATTTGAAGAGGAACATATCGCCGGATGTCAGTATGAAACCTTCCCCATACCCGCCATCACCGAATTGCCGGCATTGCTGGCGCAACATCCGGGCCTGTGCGGACTGAACGTCACCATTCCCTACAAAGAACAGGTGATCCCTTATCTCGATGAACTGAGCGATGCCGCCGCCAACATCGGCGCGGTCAACTGTATCCGCCTGAAGGACGGAAAAAAGAAAGGCTTTAATACGGACGTGATCGGGTTCCGTAATTCCCTGCAGCCCTTGCTGCAACCGCATCACAACCGGGCCCTGGTACTGGGTACCGGCGGCGCCGCCAAAGCGGTCATGTATGCGCTGCAGGAAATGAACATTTCCTTCACAGTAGCCAGCCGTACGCCCGGCAATGGCACCGTGGCCTACAACTCGCTGGACAAGGCTGCCATGGAGGCCCACACGCTCATTATCAATACTACACCACTGGGCATGTATCCTAACGTAGACGCCTGTCCGGATATTCCGTATGACTTCATCACTTCCCGCCATCTGTTGTACGACCTGGTATACAATCCGGCAGAGACCCTGTTCCTGCAAAAGGGGGCCGCACAGGGAGCCGCCATTAAAAACGGGCATGAGATGCTGATACTGCAGGCGGAAGCTTCGTGGGATATCTGGAACGGGTAGTTTCTCGCAAAGCACGCAAAGCAGCAAAGAGCGCAAAGATCATATAAGCGAGCAGAGAAAGCAAAGGAGCGGAGATCAAATTTGATCTCCGCTCCTTTGCTTTCTTATTTAAACTTAAAAAAATCTTTGCGCTCTTTGCTGCTTTGCGTGCTTTGCGAGAACCACCGCGAGCGTTATGCTGGTTTAATCATATAATACATGCACGTAGTCACGAAATCGCGTACATAGGGGATAGCCGCTACGGGCTTCCACTGTTCGCGGGCGCTGACGTTGAACTTGTATTTGTAAATGGGATTGATCAGGTAAAACCGGCGCCGGGTGATTTTATAACCCTGGCGTTTGACGATCCGCTCAAACCGTTCAATGGAAATACCGGTAGACTTCACGTCCATCAATTCCGATACGATATCGTTTTCTTCACCGAACATCCGCAGTACGCCACGATAAACCGGCCTGGGCAGCAGGTGGATATAGGGCACCATGCTCAGGAATTTATTATGACAGATCTGCTGGTGACCGCCGTGCGGCATATACCAGGGAGGGAAACCAAAGTACACCTGTCCGCGCGGCGTAAGCAACTGTTTCAGATGTCCCACAATTTTCTCCTGGTCCGGTATATGTTCAATGGCATCTTTCAGGATGATCACATCGAAAGCGTTACGGAACGCTCCCAGAAAATCGACGTCATAAATATTTTGGGCAATCAGTTTCAGTTGCCCGGTCGTTTCGTATTTCCCCAGAAAACTTCTGGCCAGTTCTATCCTGGCAGGCGCCAGGTCTACTCCCACACAGTGGCAGCCTTTTTCCAGCAACGGTGTCAGCACACCGCCTTCGCCGCAGCCCACTTCCATAACGCGGAGGCCCTCCAGCCGGGGAAACTCCTGCTGGATAAAGGGCACTACGTAATCACGGGAGTTGTCTACCTGCTGCTGATAACGGAGCGTTGCATTCTTATGGTGTTCTAATGACATGTTAGCAAAATTGCGTGAATTTATGCAAAAGCTTCTAGCTTTTACGGGTTATTTGTTACAATATTTTACTATATAACCAGTAGTTATACAGGATATGGTCCGCTAAACGTGATTTAGCTATCTTTGCGGGATGCAAACAACAGATAAGACAAAATACCAGGAAGGAGCTGTAATACTGGTTAATAAACCGCTGACATGGACTTCCTTTGATGTAGTACGCAAAATAAGAAATTTAACCAAAGCCAAAATAGGTCATGCCGGCACGCTGGACCCGCTGGCTACCGGGTTGCTGATCTGCTGCACCGGTAAAATGACCAAAAAAATAAACGAATACCAGGCTCAGGAGAAAGAATATACCGGCACTTTTACCCTTGGTGCCACCACGCCTACTTTCGATATGGAATCGGCGCCGGAAAACTTCAAGGACATCGCCGGCATTGACGAAGCAGCCCTGAAAGCCGCTACCGAAGGGTTTGTAGGCGAAATTATGCAACTGCCGCCCATTCACTCCGCGATCAAACAAAACGGGAAACCCATTTACCTGCTGGCCAGAAAAGGGGTGGATGTGAAAGTAGAACCCCGTAAGATTACCATCTCCGAATTTGAGATCACCAAAATTGAACTGCCTGTAGTGCATTTCCGCGTGGTATGCAGCACGGGCACGTATATACGTTCTCTCGCCAGCGATTATGGTGCTGCTTTGGGTTGTGGCGCTTATCTGAGCAGTTTGTGCCGCACCCGTATCGGTGCATTCAGACTGGAAGAAGCGGTGGATATGGAAACTTTTATATCAGCCAACAGCGCTCCTAAAACGGATAACCAATAGCGATATTCCAGATGATATTGTCTCTGCGCCATTTGCCGTCTCCCAGGTTCCACTCGCTGAGATACCAGCCGTTGTTGCTGTCGGCATAATAAGGCACCTTCACCGGGATACCCCAGTCGAGCCGGATCAGGAAGAAGGAGAAATCCAGCCTCAGGCCGGCGCCGGTACCAATGGCCAGATCGTGATAGAGCTGGTTGAAGCGGAAATCGGAGCCTGGCCTTGTCAGGTCTTTCTTGATCATCCAGATATTACCCATATCCAGGAAGGTGGCGCCTTTGAGATTAATGGTGCCGCCAAACATCCTAAGCAGGTCGAAACGGTATTCCACGTTGCCTTCCAGCTTCATATCGCCGGTTTGGTCCGGGAAGATCTGTGCGCTGGCGGAGGTATCTTTATAAGAGCCGGGGCCCAGTGTACGCAGGCGGAAAGCGCGGATACTGTTAGGGCCGCCGGAGGTGAACTGCCGCACATAAGGCAGTACAGAGGACGTACTGTAAGGGATACCTACCCCTGCATATATCCTCGTTGCCAGCCCGCTATGGACGCCCAGCCGCCAGTAGTGACGGTAATCGGCCTCCATCTTCACAAAATTGGAAATATTTACTTTGGTGAGGGATTCAATGTTTGATCTCTTGCCGGTAGCCATATCTACCAGGCTGTTGATGCCATTCAGCCACAACCCTGATTCTTCGATGTTTGCCCGGAAATAACTGTAATGCCGCTGGTGCAGCAGGTCATTGTTGCTGTAAATGAACGACACGCTTTCCCCGCCAATCAGCGCCGGCTCGAAGCTGCGCTTCAGGTAAGGATTAGGATCTACTGTCTGCGCCTTAAAATTAGGATCGAGGTTAACCCCCACATAGTTCAGGGTAAAGGGTTTTACGATCCAGCGTTTGTATAGGCTTTCGTTCCAGTCGTAACCATAGGAGAGGTTGATACTGGTGATGTCGAACTTCTCGATACGCGACAGGTAATTGGCGCCGAAAGTGAGCCTGGTTTTTACATTGGAGCGGGCAGCCTGCCGGATGTTGAACGGCAGCGCGAAACGGGGCCAGGTAAAGCCCATCTCACCACCAAATTCCCTGGATTGCAGCACCCATCCTTCTTTTTGCCTGTTCACCAGTTCAATACCGGTGTTAAGGCTCATGCTCAGCTGGGTAGCGCTTTTAGCGAGATTGATATGCCGGTAGTTGAGGCTGACGCCGGAGCCCAGCGTATAGTCGGAACTGTTGCTCACTTCGAAGTTGACACCCAGCTCCTGCCGGCGGCGGGGGGTGAGGAACAGGTAGGCGTCCAGTCCGTGTGCGGTATCTTTGCTTTCCCTGTATTGCAGGGTAACGAACTGCCACACGCCGAGGTCGTAGAGTTTGTTGACCGTATTGTTGTACTGCTGCAGCGAGTAGGTTTCCCCGGGCCGGAGCAGGATGGATTTAGACAGTGTTTTAGGTTTCAGGATATCCTGATGGGACCGGATGGTGATGTATTTGCGGTTGTCCTGCCGCAGGGTGGAATCGTTGGGGTTGCCGTTCAGCGGGAAGTCGGGGTACGCATATATTTTACTGATATGATAGCGTTGCCAGGTGGCGTTGGCTGAATCTTCGGGGTTTTTGATCCTCACTTCCACGTCCATCGTAGGTTTTTCGCGGCCTTTGTTTTCCGCGAAGATGTTCACAAATCCTTCAAAGGGATTGAGGGAGTTGCGGAACAGCGCTTTGTTGAGGGTGTCGACTTCGAATTCAACGGCGTCGCGGCCGAACTTATAGTAACCGGCGTCGCGGATGATGCGGGTGAGCCGCTCCCTTTCGGACGACAAGGTAGCGGACTTGTAGGCCACGCCTTTTTTCAGGAGGGACAGGTTCTGATTGGCCTGTACCACCGCGAGGATGTTGGAATCGGGCACCTCGTAGGTGATTTTATCCAGTACGAAGTTGCGGCCGGTATTTACCTTGTAGGTAACGCTGGTTTTGCGGCGTTTGTCGCTGGCGTCGGCTTCCACTGTGGCATAGAAAAAACCCTGGTTGTGCAGGTAGCTGGTCATACGGGAAATAGACTCCCTGGTTTTGGCGGAGTCGTATACCACCGGCTCCTCCATGTTCCTTTTGGAGAGCACCATGTTCCAGAACCAGCTGGATTTTTTCTCGTTATATTTTTGATTGTACAGCCATACTTTAATGCGGGTAGCCAGCAGTTTTTTGTTGGGCTGCTGTGTCATAAGAGACTTGGAAGAGAGGGAGCTGCGGATATCCTGTTTTTCGGAGTTGAGGATGTCCCCATTTACATCTACCGTGCTGCCGACATACAAGGTCTGGTCCTGTTGCAGGTATTTGGTATTGGAACATGCGCCCAAAGCCAGTATGCCAACCAGTAGCAGCAAATATCTCAGCAAAGAAATTCTCGAATTGGGTGGCGGCTGCATCACGGGCGAAAACGTTATAATATTTTAAATGGTAATACTGAACCCTACCTCCTGCCAGCCTGTTTCTTGGCTGATTAAAAGAAATCGTGTAGGTTTGGCCTCATGTTGTCAAAGGCGCAAATTAAATATATTCAATCATTACAGCACAAAAAAAACCGTCAAAAATCCAGCCAGTATATTGCGGAGGGAGATAAGATCGTACAGGAACTACTACAGGCGGGCATGCCCGTGAAAGCAGTATATGCCACCAGCGCATGGCTGCTTCAGCACCGGGAGGCGGTGGACCGTTTACCGGCGGATGCTGTAAAGGAAGTAGATAATGCGGTCCTGAAACAACTGTCGGCGCTGACCACGCCCAACAATGCCATGGCGCTGCTGGACATGCCTGCAGCGGATACCGGCCTCCCTCCGGAAGGAGCGGTAGTACTGGCGCTCGAAGCCATCCAGGACCCGGGCAACATGGGCACGCTGATTCGTATAGCCGACTGGTTTGGTATCCGTCAGCTGATCGTTTCCCCGGATTGTGTGGATGTTTACAATCCCAAAACCATACAAGCCACCATGGGCAGCATTGCCCGGGTACAGGTGAAGGAAATGGATATCCTGCAGCTGCTGGAAGAAAGTAAACTGCCTTCCTATGCCGCCACCCTGCATGGAGAAGACATCACCCGCTTTACCACCCTCCGGGAGGGGATCATCCTGATTGGTAACGAAGGGAGAGGACTGACGGACGACGTCATTGCGCGTGCCACCCACCGGATCACCATCCCGCGCCTTGGAGGCGCGGAGTCCCTGAATGCCGCCGTAGCCGCCGGCGTTATCTGTGGCAGATTATTGATTTAATAGTAAGTGATGCCCCGATATCTTTTTTTGTGTTTGTTGATACTGTGCTTCGCCTGCCAACGTCCTGCACCGCGACAGGTAACGCCTGCTTTTTACTACTGGAAACAGGCATGGACCGGCAATGCCAGCGAAATGCAATACCTGCGCGGGCTGCCAGCTAAAAGGCTATACGTTAAAATGTTTGATACCGACAGGGACCCGGCCACCGGTCAACCCATGCCGGTAGCCATACTGCGGGAACAGGCGCCCCTGCCCGATAGTGTGGACATTGTCCCGGTGGTATTTATCGTGAACGAAGTGTGGGAGAAGCCGGATACCGCGCTGGCCTTTAATATTAACCGGTTGCTGGAACAGTTGTGCCGCGATATCCCCGCCGGCCGTATCCCGGAGGTGCAGATGGACTGCGACTGGACCCGCAGTTCCCGTAACGCCTACTTCGCTTTCCTGCAACAGCTGCGGGAGCAACCTTTTTTCCGTGATCGTACACTTTCCGCCACCATCCGGATGCACCAGGTGAAATTCATGACCGCCAGCGGTGTGCCGCCAGTGGATAAAGGCCTGTTGATGTGCTATAATATGGGCGACCTCCGGAAAATGGGCAGCCACAATTCCATCCTGGATGAAAACACCATGAAATCTTATATCGGCAGCGACAGGGTATCCGCATATCCGGTACCTTTGGATATCGCTTTGCCGCTGTTTGACTGGTCGGTATTGTTCAGGGATGGCCGTTATGCCGGTATTCTCCGCAGCATAGACGATGCCGCGCTACGCGACACCGCCCTGTTTGCGCCTTCCGGCAATCTCTATACGGTGCGGAAAGACAGTGTGGTAAACGGTTACCTGCTCAAGGCCGGTAATGTGGTACGCCGCGAAACCAGCGACCCTGCGGTGCTGGAAAGGGTATCCCGCATGGTGGCCCGGCAACGGCAGGACTATAACCCGGTCGTTATTTTTTATCATTTGGATTCAGTAACCCTTCATAATTATCCGTTGGATGAACTACAAAAAATTTATCGCTTTTTCCATTAGCTTTTGTGCTGTGCTGTTCGGCAATGTGATCTATACCCTGTCCTGCGGACCGGATGCAGATCCCTATGACTATTACATCTCTTTCTTTAATCCTTATCAGTCAGGGAAAGGATACGAGCCGTTTTATTATACCGGCATGAGTCCTTTTTATGACGAAGCCACATCGCCTTCCGAACTGGAGGAGAATATAAGCGACTGGCAGCGGTTTGCCGGCGATAAGGTAAAAGCTGCCGATATCCGCGAGTATGTTTACACGTATACGAAAGACCAGATGTCGGCGGTGGCGACCCGCAGCACGGCTGCTTTGCCCGACAGTATACGCAACAACACCTTTGCAAGGTTCCTGCAGGAGGAACGTAACCAGGATGCGGCCCGCTACCTGCTGTTTGCAAAAAGCTGTGAACCGTCTGTGAGCGTGGCTGACCGCTGGACACCGCCTGACCGCAACAAGTCCCTGATGGATGCCCTGGGAAAAGAAGCGGCGGAGCGCTATGAGCAAACCGGCAATAAGGAACTCCGCGAACGTTATGCTTTTCAGCAGGTAAGGCTGCTGCATTACAGCGGCCGCTATGAAGACGCCTCCGCTACGTTTGATAAATTATTCAGGAAACCCGGTTCATCGCTGATGTATTACAAGGCTCTGGCCCTGAAAGCAGGCGCTGTGCAGCATATGGGCGATTCTGTGCAGGGTGCCTACCTGTTTTCCCGCGTGTTTGACAAAGCACCCGCCCTGCGTGTCAGCTGTTATACCAGTATGAGATGGGGCAACGCGCCGGAAGAAGCCGTTTACAATCTTTGTAAAGACAACCGGGAGAAGTCCATGGTAGCGGCTATCTACGGTATGAGAAAGGACGAGATAACACTGGAGCCGCTGAAGAAAGTATACGATTTTGATCCTGCATCTCCGGCGCTGACCGTATTAATCGGCCGTGAGATCAGCAAGCTGGAATCCCGTTTTCTCGACAGGGTAGTTTCCACTTCCACCGATTCGGCGTCTATGGCCAACATCGTGGCGTTGCCGCCAGAAATGGCCACCATCGCCAATACCCAGATACGGCCGATGATCGGCTGGATGAACAGTGTGATCGACAAAGGGAAGGTGAAAGACCTCGCTTTCTGGCAGGTGAACTCCGCCTATCTTTCTTATATGTGCCGCGACTATGATGTGGCAAGAGCCCAGCTGAACAAGGTGACCAGCAAAGAGCCGGCTATCCGTAACCAGTGGGAGGTAGTCAACCTGCTGATCAACATCAACGAACATAAAACCATCGATAAAGCGCTGGAAGATAAATTACTGGGCACCTTTAGATGGCTGGATGGCCAGCTGGGAGCAGCACCGCGACCGGAAGACTGGTGGGCAAGCGGCCGTGACAGGTTTTTCAGTAAAACTTACCGTAATCTGCTGGGCGCTATCCTGGCACCGAAATATCATCAGCAGAAAGACTATGCGAAAGAAGCGTTGGTCCGTGGCCGTTGTGACAGCCTGCATGTGTATGATTATTTCCTTTCCGGTCAATCCGCCACGGAGCAGATCCGTGATGAGATGAACACCGCGCAGCTGCTGCAATTGCACAACTTCATGAAGTCCACCGATAAAACGCCTTATGAGGCTTACCTCGCAAGTTTCTTCCCGAAGACAGTGGATATGAATGCCAGCATCGCGGAAAGTTACCTGCGTGTGCATGATTTTAAAAATGCGCAGCAATGGTTCAGGAAAGCCGGTAATATGGAAACTTCTTACCTGGTGTTTAAAGAGCTGTTCCAGGACTTCGGGTTGGATAGCGCGGAGAAAGCCTATCCCAAAGTGATCACGCAGTTACAGTTTTGCGACAGGATGCTGGCATTGCAGGATAAGATGAAAGTAACGCCGGTTGATGCGAAGGTGTACTACGAGTACGCTACCGGCTTGTTTAATATCAGTTATTACGGCAGAACGTGGAATTTTGTAAGAAGATTTCGTCCTTCTACCCGGTGGTATACTACCGCATGTGAAAAAGATCCTTTCGAACGGCAGTATTTTGGTACCTATGCTGCGGAAAGTTATTATCTGAAAGCGGCGCAGGCGGCCACAGATCCTGAGTTCAGGGCAAAGTGTTTCTTTATGGCAGCGCGTTGTTACCAGAAACATGTGCCGCCGATGGACGACAGCGATAAATACTACGGAGCGTTGGTACGTAACCGTTACTTCCCCGTGTTGAAGAGCAATTATTCCCAGACACGGCTTTACCAGGAGGTATACGGACAATGCAGTTATCTGCGTGATTACATTAAAAGCGGAAAATAAAGTTACTTGAACTGGATCGCTTTTACCGGTGTGATTTTCCGGATAATCAGCGATGGAATGAGTAGTACCAGCAGGCAGATGGTGAGGGTACCCAGATTAATCAGCAGTATCTCATGCCATCTGACATCGATAGCGGCCACCGACATGTAGTAGGACTCTTCCGGGAGTTTGAAGATGCCGGTGGCCTTTTGCAGAAAGGCCAGTCCGAGCCCGAAAAAGTCACCGATAAATATCCCCATGAGAATAATGTAACCCGCCTGGAAGACGAATATCTTCTGAATTCGCCAATCGCGCATGCCCAGTGCCTTGAGGATGCCTACCATGTTGGTACGTTCCAGTATGAGGATGAGGATAGCGGTGATCATATTGATAACTGCCACGATGGTCATGATCACGATGATGATCAGTTCATTCTGGTTCTGTAGCTGCAGCCAGTCGAAAATGTTGGGGTAGATATCGCGGATAGTGCGGGTAAAGAGTTGATCAGGGAGTACGTTGTTGTCGATGATACGGGCGGTAGTGTCCATCAGGTGGTAGTCTGCCAGCATGATCTCATAGCCGCCCACCTGTGTGGGGTCCCAGTCATTGAGCCGGCGGACGAGGTTGAGATCGCCGACGACATAGGTCTTATCATATTCTTCGATGCCGGTTTTAAAAATCCCTGATACCTGTAATTTGCGGGCGCGGGGTGGCAGTCCGCCTCCCTGGATGAAATAGATGATCACTTTGTCATCGACTTTCAATTGCAGGTCCTGCGCCATGTTGGTGGAAATCATGATTTCCGGGGCGTAGCTGCTATCGTTAAAGCGGGGAGGGCGGCCGCTCTGCATAAAACGTTGCAGCTGTGGCCAGTCGTAGTTTTTGTCTATTCCTTTGAAGATGATACCGTTGATTTCCTTTTCGGACTTGATGATGGCCGATTTGGTAGCATAGGGGTTTACCGACTTCACACCGGGCACTCTTTTGATACTGTCTATCAGGGTGAGGGTGGACGTAAAGGGTATTTCTTCTGTCAGGGGGCCGGCGTTGGGTTGGTATTGATTGACATGAAGATGGCCCCAGAAGCTGAAAATTTTGTCCTGAATGACCTGCTGAAAGCCGTTGACCAGGGCTGTTGCCAGAATCATGACCGCCACGCTGACTGCGGTGGCAGCAACAGCGATGTTGATGATGAATTTCGAAAAAGTGGAGGCTTTATTGAAAGCAATCCTTCTGGCAATAAAAGCAGATAATTCCATTGAACTGAATTCGATTAGGACAAATGTAGGAAATCAAAAATCAAATCTCTAAATAAGCAAATAATCGTAACTTGAATACAACCAAATAGCCAGTATGCGTACAGCAGCTTTTCTTTTATGGGTGGTCCTGGCCGCCTGTCTGTTTACCGGCAGGGTGATGGCGCAGGCCAATGTCATTACGCCGGACCATGTTTACCACAACAACATCAGATCCGTCAAATTCAATCAGCTGGGAGATCCTCTGAGCATGCCCATGTATACCATTGGTACGGGGGAGAAGCTGGAGTTGTCTTTTGATGATATGGACAATGATGTGAAAAACTACTATTACTCTTTTGTGATGTGTAACGCAGACTGGACGCCGGCACAGGTGAACCAGTTTGATTATATGCGGGGTTTTTCTGAAACGAGGATCCTCAACTATAAGATGTCGGCTGTGGCTTTGCAGCGGTATACGCATTACAGTGTGCAGTTGCCGGGTACCGGCAGTTACCCGATCAAGTCGGGCAACTATCTGCTGAAGGTGTACCTTGACAGCGACACCACCCAGCTGGCTTTTACCCGCCGGATGTATGTGGTGGAATCGAAGGCCGGTATTGCCGGGTTTATCCAGCAGCCGGTGTCGCCGAAATTGTTCCGCACACATCAGAAGGTGAATTTTGAGATCAATACCGGTTCGCTGAACATTCAGAATCCTTTTGACCAGATCAAGGTCGTGATCCTGCAGAACTACCGCTGGGACAATGCTATTACCAATCTGAAGCCGCAGTTTATCAACGGCAACGTGATCAAATACAATGCGGAGCTGGATTGTGTGATTCCCGCCGGGAAAGAGTTCCGGTGGATAGACCTGCGTAGCCTGCGCTTACAGACAGAAAGGGTCCGGCATTCGGAGTATCACGCCAACAGTACCGATGTATATGCCGTCACGGATTTTGAGCGGGCGGACAAGCTGTATCAGTTCATCAAAGATGTTAACGGCAAGTATTACCTCGCCACGCTGGATGACTATGATCCCAACTTTGAGGGCGACTACGCTTCTGTGCATTTTACTTTTGCGGCTCCTGAGCCTTATGCCGGTTATGACATGTATATTTTCGGGGAGATGACAAACTATGAGCTGAACAACAACAGCAGGCTGACTTATAACGCGGCCAGCAGGGCTTATGAGGGGACGTTGTTTCTGAAGCAGGGTTACTACAACTATATTTACGGGTTGGTGGATAAAACGGTGCCTAACAGTAAATTCAATACGGAGTTAACAGAAGGTAACTGGTGGGAAACGGAAAATAACTACACGATTCTGTTGTATTTCCGGCCGTTGGGTGGTCGTGCGGATGAGCTGGTGTCGAGCATTACGTTGAATTCGATCCTGAACCGCAAATAGGCGTTTGCGATAAAATAAAAGCAAAGACCTGATGAACAATTCATCAGGTCTTTTGCATTTTTAACAATAAAACACCTATTATATATAACAACAAAACAACCATGTTTGGGTCACACGCCTACGGTCTGCCGTAGTTTCACGATATTGGCGGCGCCGCGTTTGATGATGATGCGGGTGCCTCTTTCGTAGGTGAAATAGCGGTAGAACCAGTTGATGAACACCACCAGTTTGTTACGGAAGCCGAGCAGGCTCATAAGGTGTACGATCATCCACACGATCCAGGCGAAGTAGCCGCTGAGGCGCATGTTGGCGAATTCGGCCACGGCCCTGTTACGGCCAATGGTGGCCATACTGCCGAGGTCTTTGTAATAGAAGCCTTTGAGGGGCTTTTTCTCCAGCAGCAGGCGGATGTTGTGCGCCAGGTTTTTACCCTGCTGGATGGCCACCTGGGCCACCATCGGATATCCTTTCGGGAAGCGCTGGTCGTTGGTCATCTGGGCGATATCGCCGATGGCAAACACGTTTTCATATCCTTTTACCTGGTTGAACTCATTAACGACGATGCGGCCGTTGGGCAGGAGAATATCCTGTGGCAGGCCTGTTACAGGTACGCCTTTCACGCCGGCAGACCAGAGCAGGGATTGTGACTGTATCGTTTCCCCGTTGCTGAGGGTGATGATGTGACCATCATATTCTTTTACGCCGGTGTTGACCATCACTTTTACACCCAGTTCCTGCAACGCTTTTATGGTGCGTTCGGATGTTTTTTCGCTGAAGGAAGCCAGCAGTTTGGGGCCTGCTTCTATCAGGTAAACGTTCATGAGGGATTGGGGCAGATCGGGATAGTCTTTGGGCATAATATATTTCCGCAGTTCGGCGAAGGCGCCTGCCAGTTCCACACCGGTGGGGCCGCCGCCAACCATGACGAAATTGAGTTTGGGTTTTATTTCTTCCGGGTCCTTCAGCAGCAGGCTTTCTTCGAACTGTTTCACCACATAGTTTCTGATCTGTACCGCTTCGATGAGCGATTTCATGCCGATGGCGTTGTCTTCGATGGCTTTGTTGCCGAAGAAGTTGGTGTTGCTGCCAGTGGCGAACACGAGATAGTCGTAGCGAATTTCACCGATACCTGTTTCCAGTATGTTTTCTGCGGTTCTGATACCGGTCACTTCCGCCATACGGAAGACGAGGTTTTTCTGTTTTCTGAAGATACCTCTGAGCGGGAAAGCGATGCTGTCCGGTTCCAGGCCGGCAGTAGATACCTGGTAAAGCAGCGGCTGAAAAAGGTGATAGTTGTTTCTGTCGAGCAATACGATCTGTACCGGAGCATGTTTCAGTTGCTTGGCCAGGTTAATACCACCAAATCCTCCTCCTACAATAACTACGCGCGGTTGGGCAGACTCCGGAATGTTAGGCTGGATCATAATTCATCTGTTTTTTGTGTTGGATATGGCATACCTCGTTATAACATTCTGATACTACCGGCAGTTCAAACGCCGTACCAGTAGTTATCTTTATCAAAGTTACAAAACTTTCAGAAAAAAATGAAAATTAAGAACATGATAAATATCAGGTTTTCAAAAATTTAGTGAGACATTTTTTAGGATAGTCGTTGCCGTAAAAATGGCTTACTGAAGTATGCGGGTGTTTATGCTTAAGACTGTATGGAGCATTGGAATAGGAGAGACGCTATGGTTTGGTTGGCATAGGGGATGTAGCCCGGGGCGCGGACCCCGGGCCTCAAAAATGTATATCACGAAGCCAGGAAAGCATTATATATCAGCGCTGCCGTGACAGCGCCTGCAACGGGCCCTGCGATGGGTATCCAGGCGTAGGCCCAGTCGCTGCCGCCTTTGCCGGAGATAGGCAGTATAGCGTGCATAATGCGTGGACCGAGGTCTCTGGCGGGATTGATGGCGTAGCCGGTGGGGCCGCCGAGGGAGAGGCCGATGGCCAGTACCACGAAAGCTACGGGCAGGGCATCGAGGGAGCCGATGCCGGTAGCGGGCTTGGTGATATAGAATACAGCCAGAATAAAAACGAGCGTGGCAATAAACTCTGTGAGGAAGTTATAGCCGGGTGTTCGTATAGCCGGGATGGTGCAGAACACGCCCAGTTTGCTGGCGGCGTCTGTGGTGGCGTCGAAGTGTTTTTTATAGCAGAGCCAAACGAGGAGGGCGCCGAGCATAGCGCCCAGCATCTGGGCGGCAATGTAGGCGGGTACAAGCGCCCAGCTGAAGGAGCCTTTCACTGCCAGGGCGATGGTAACGGCGGGATTGAGGTGTGCGCCGCTGTATTGTCCGGCGCAGAATACCCCAACAAATACGGCCATGGCCCATCCCATGGTGATGACGATCCAGCCGCCCTGGTTGCCTTTGGACTTGTTGAGTACTACGTTGGCGACTACGCCGTCGCCGAGGGCGATAATAAAAGCTGTTCCGATAATTTCGGCTAAGAATGGTGACATGTGTGGAATTTTTTAGTCTTCTGCTGTCCAGGCCTGGGCCGCTCTGATAGCGCGTTTCCAGTCCTTGCAGAGTTGTTGGCGTTGTGATGTTTCCATAGATGGTTCGAAGGTGGCGTCTACCTTCCATTGGCGGGCGATAGACGGGATGCTGTCCCAGAACCCTACGGCCAGCCCGGCGAGGTAGGCAGCGCCCAGCGCGGTGGTTTCGGTAATATGCGGTCGTACCACACGTACCTGCAGGAGATCTGACTGGAATTGCATGAGCAGGTTGTTGCTGGTGGCGCCGCCATCGACGCGTAGTTCGCTGATCGGCATACCGGCGTCGCCCTCCATGGCTTTGAGCACGTCCATGGTCTGGAAGGCGATGCTGTCGAGCGCGGCGCGGGCGATATGGGCGGCGCTGGTGCCGCGGGTGATGCCCACCATGGTGCCGCGGGCATGCTGGTTCCAGTAGGGGGCGCCCAGTCCCGCGAATGCCGGTACGAAATATACGCCATCGCTGTGAGGCACGGTAGCGGCCAGTTTTTCCACGTCGGCGGAGTGGCGGATGATACCGAGACCGTCACGCAGCCACTGTACTACGGCCCCACCGATGAAGATGCTGCCTTCAAGGGCGTAGGTGGTTTTGCCGTTAATCTGCCAGGCGACGGTCGTGAGCAGGTTGTTTTTAGATGGGATGGGTTTATCGCCGGTATTGAGTACCATAAAACAGCCGGTGCCATAGGTATTTTTCAGCATGCCGGGCTCGGTGCACATTTGTCCGAACAGGGCGGCCTGCTGGTCGCCGGCGATGCCGGCAATAGGAATGCGGTAGGGGGTGAGCGTTGCTTCCGAGTAGCCGTACACTTCGCTGGAAGGTTTTACTTCCGGCAGCATGGAGGCGGGGATGCCGAAGAGGGAGAGCAGTTCATCATCCCATTTCATGTCGTGGATATTAAACAACAATGTGCGGGAGGCATTGCTCACATCGGTGATATGCAGCTGCCCGTTGGAGAAGTTCCAGGTGAGCCAGCTATCTACCGTGCCGAAGGCCAGTTCGCCGGCTTCCGCTTTTTCTCTGACACCGGGCACGTTGTCCAGTATCCATTTTATTTTGGTGGCGGAGAAGTAGGCGTCTATCCGCAGGCCCGTTTTGTCTTTGATGAGTTGTTCCTTGCCGTCTTTGATAAGGCTGTCGCAGTAGGCGGCGGTGCGGCGGTCCTGCCATACGATGGCGTGATGAACAGGTTTGCCGGTTTTACGGTCCCATACGATGGTGGTTTCCCGTTGGTTGGTGATGCCGATGGCCGCGATGTTATCGCCGGTGATGCGTGCTTTGAGCAGCACTTCTGCGGCCACGCTGGCCTGTGATGTCCATATCTCCATGGCATCGTGTTCCACCCATCCGGGCTGGGGGAATATCTGTTTGAATTCTTTTTGTGCAGTCGCTTTGATGCTGCCGTCGTGGTCGAAGATAATGGCGCGGGAGCTGGTGGTGCCCTGGTCCAGCGCAAGAATGTATTTCCCCATCCGGTTAATGGTTTTAGTGGTTAACAATTTACAAAAAAAATCCCCGGCGCAAGAACTGCACCGGGGATACACCATCTAAAAAATATCTTTGAAATTACATTTTCTTGGCATCTTCCAGGAACTTGGCGAGGCCGATATCCGTTAACGGATGTTTCAGCAGGCCAAGGATGGAATCTAACGGGCAGGTACATACGTCGGCACCTACTTCTGCGCATTTAACGATGTGGAGCGCGCTGCGGATGGAAGCTGCGAGGATCTCTGTTTTGAAGCCCTGCAGGCTGTAAATCTGCGCGATCTGTGCAATCAGTTCAACACCGTCCCAGTTGCTGTCATCGATGCGGCCGATGAAAGGAGATACGTAGGCAGCACCTGCTTTGGCAGCCAGGATCGCCTGACCGGCAGAGAACACCAGGGTGCAGTTGGTACGGATACCGTTCTCGGAAAACCATTTGATGGCTTTTACCCCTTCTTTGATCATCGGAACTTTCACCACAATATTGGGGTGAATAGCGGCCAGTTTCTTTCCTTCCTCCACGATAGATTTGAAATCGGTAGAGAATACTTCCGCGCTCACATCACCGTCCACGATTTCGCAGATGTCTGCATAATGTTTCAGGATAGCGGCTTCCCCTTTGATGCCTTCTTTGGCCATCAGCGATGGGTTGGTGGTTACACCATCCAGCACGCCGAGATCATGAGCTTCTCTTATCTGATCGAGATTGGCTGTATCGATAAAGAATTTCATACTATTAAGAATTAGTTTGTAAGGACTAGATTTGTGTCATTTGTGGAGTACACTGTCATTAGTGAAGAGGTGAGCAAATAGTAACCAGATGACTACTGACGAGCGACTAATGACCTTTAAAAAAGAAAAAAGGCAAGTTACTTATATCGCACCGCTTCAACCACCTACCCTTGCTACATTCCTGTCCTGGGGGAGTTCAGCAGGAGCTGGTCGTATAAGACTTGCCGGTTGCAAAGGTAATCCAATCCACTGAAAATCCAAATTTTATAGAAGAAATCTCAAAAAAAATGTTGGATCAGCTCCTTTGGTCTGTGATTTTCTGTTTAAAAAATCAACTAAATATGTATTCACTTCATTTGTTATACTTGAATTTTTGTGTATCTTGTTGGTGTTTTAATCCCCGGCAGTAAGCTGAACATGTGACAGCTCCTCTGTCTTATCTTTCATTCAAAACTATATTCTTATGGACAACGCCAGTAATGCGGCCGTTCTTGCCCTAATGCTTCCCTTTATTATCTTCGGGCTTGCCCTCGCCGTCTTCTCGATTATCTGTATGTGGAAAGTATACAGGAAAGCGGGTTTTGAAGGCTGGGAGTCTATCATCCCCATCTACAGCACGATCATCATGCTGAGAATTATCGGTAAACCATGGTGGTGGCTGCTGCTGTTCTGTATTCCCGTCGTGAACATTATTTTTGCGATCATGGCAATGGACCTGCTCAGCAAAAGTTTTGGAAAAGGCACGGGCTTTACCCTCGGGCTGATTTTCCTGAACTTCATCTTCCTGGCTATCCTGGCATTCGACCGTACCATCGTATACCAGGGCCCGGCAGGCGATCCCAATGCTCCCCGGCCGCAACAGGACATCAACACCATTGGTAAAAACCTCGTTTAATTTTTTTAACCGCTTTATATTTTAACCTATGGATACAATTAACCAAAACAAAAGTTCCGACCTGCTCTCTGACCTGCAGGAAACCGCTAACCTGGAGCACGCCTCCAAAGGCCAGCGTTTTGCCAATCTGCTTATCGACGGCATCATTGTGGGCGTAGCCCAGAATATCCTTGCCGCCGTACTGACACTCGGCTTAATGGAATCTATTTTACTCAGCCTGGTAATTAACCTCGCCTACTACACGGTTATGGAAGGTTCTGCCGGCGGTCGTACTGTCGGCAAAATGGTGACCGGCACGCACGTAGTGAGCACTAACGGAGAACCGCTGACCACCGGCCGTATCATGCTCCGCACCGTTTGCAGATGGGTGCCTTTTGAACCTTTCAGCATGCTGTTTGGTGATGCTCCCTGGCATGACACCTGGACAGACACCGCCGTAGTAAAAGGCAAATAAGTCTGCACAAAAATTTTTCTTTAAACAACAAGGCCGAAGCAATCTGCTTCGGCCTTGTTATTGCTTATCATGTGCATCAGTTGTCACGCGTGGTGTAGTAGTTGTAATCATTCAGCACCGTTTCCAGGAAACTGGTATTGGGCAGTTCCGATTCAATATGAAGCACCTCCTTTACCCGGAAGGCCACCTTGGCCGCCAACACTTCATCTCCGGCTTTTAATGCCTTGTCAAGCAGGTCTTTTACCTTGTTCATGTCCCGGTCGGATAACCGCATGATCTGCGGAAACTGAGGCTGGTAGTCGGAGGCAGACATATCCCGGAAAATGGTTTCTTCAATGCTGCCCTTACGTTTGGTATTGATCACAATGGTGCCGGCCACCAGGTCGCCAAGGCGCTGACTGTAGGGCGTGCGGGCCATCGTTATAATAGGCAGGATCACCGGAATGAAAAACAGCCCGGCCATCAGCGGGGATTCTATCATCCGGAATATCCACCGGATCAGGTGTTGGCTCGCGGTTGGCTGGTTGCCCGTCAGGCTCACCGCCTTTATATGTAAGATCTTCTTCCCCGGAGAAGAACCACCCATGACGATCTCCGTCACCAGGAAATACAGCATGACAGGTAGCATCGCCACCAGTATGACCAATACCATCCGGGCGTCGCTGTTTATTTTAAAAGTGGAGATCACCATAAATGCCGCCAGGACATATACCCCCCGGATCGCAAAATCAATGAGCCACGCCAGGAAACGCGTCATCGCGTCCGCCGTTTCAAATTCGAGGTCAATGTTGAAGGAAGTTGGTATTTTTATGTTGCTCATACTCAAATTTACATATTAGTTTATATATTGTTAAGCGATTTAGTATGTTTGCCCGATACTCCCCCTTGTGCTGTAGGAAGATATCCGGATATTAAATGGGAATTTGACTCACTATGAGAGAATCATTGTTTATCAAGAAAAATTTGCCCCGCTGGAAACAAATCCAGGAGGAGCCAACCGAGGACCCCGATGAAATGGCGGAAAGATTTGTTTCCTTGCTGGATGATCTCTCTTATGCCAAAACATTCTATAGCTTCAGTAAAGTCACCCGATATATCAACGGACTGGCAGCCGGTATTTATCAGCGTATCTACCAAAATCGTAAAGAAGAAGTAGGCCGTTTCCAATTGTTCTTCCGGTATGAACTGCCGCTGTTGTTCCGCCAGTATCACCGGTTGTTGTTGTTTACCTTTTGCTTTTTCCTGTTGTTCTGTATTATCGGCGCTTTTTCCTGCGCTCATGATGAAACTTTTGTCAGAGGTTTTCTGGGCGACGAATATGTGAACATGACAGAACGGAACATTGCGAACAATGACCCGTTTGGCGTATATAAACAAGGCAATCCGCTGCTGATGTTCCTCCAGATAGCTGTCAATAATATACGGGTATCCCTGATGTGTTATGTGGGCGGTATCTTCCTTGGTGCGGGTTCTTTATACCTGTTGCTGCACAACGGCATTATGCTCGGCGTGTTCCAGTATATCTTTTTTTCCCATGGCCTCGGCTTCAAATCCATACTGGTGATCTGGATACACGGAACACTGGAGATTTCCAGTATCGTTATCTCCGGTTGCGCGGGTATTATCCTCGGCAAAAGCCTGTTGTTCCCCGGTACGCGCAAGCGGCTGGACTCCCTGCGCAAAGGCGCAAAAGACGGCATCAAGATCATGGTAACGCTGATTCCTGTTTTTGTGGTGGCGGCTTTCCTCGAAGGCTTTGTTACCCGGTACACCGAAATGCCGTTATGGCTCAGCCTTTTTATACTCGCCGCTTCGCTGTTGTTCATGGTCGGTTACTTTGTCGTATACCCGATCCGTTTACACCGCAAGGGATATCGTTTAAGCGAGACCGGTAAAGTGATCGTCCCGCTGCCCGGTTCAAAGCAGTTAAGTTAATATCATGAGAAGAATTTGCAGAAAATATGGTCAGCGACTGCTGTTGTTATGCCTGCTAAGTGTACCACTGCCAGCGATCTCCCAGGATACGCCTCCTCCGCCAGCGGAAGACGTGCCGCTGCTGGCGCCGCCGGATACCGCGCTGGCGACATCCGTGGCGGAAGATGCTGCTATTGAAACAACACCGGTAGAAACCAGCCCCCTGGTAGATGAATACGGGAAGGAAATAGAACTGCCTCCGTTTGATAAACGGGCGGTAGGCGCAGGTACCATGAAGACGCTGAAAGCAGATAAAAATATGCACTATCGCGATAAGCCCGTGGAAACCACCGACCAGAAAAACGCCGGACGATTTGCTGCTTTTATGTCGATGGTGCTCTATGTCCTCTGGCAATTCAGCTGGGTGATCCTTATCCTGCTGCTGGCAGGCCTCGGCTACCTGTTGTACCGTTTTATGAAAAACAACGGCCTGAGTATCTTCCGAAAACCGAAACTGATCGATGGCCTGGAAGAAATACAGGAAGAGGACCTGCAAAGCGCAGCGGAATATGAAGATAAAATCCGTGCTGCCATTGCCGCCGGGGAAATCAGGCAGGCTGTCCGCTGGTGGTATCTGTATACGCTCTTCCAGCTGGCTAGCCGTCAGCTGATCACGCCCGGCCGGGAAAAAACCAACAACGATTATCTCCGCAGCATGCGGAATACACCTTACTATAAAACGTTTTCCACATTGACACTGGATTATGAATACATCTGGTATGGTGGATTTGATATCAGTGAAGACAACTTCAGGACCGTGGACCAGCAGTTCAGGGATTTTAATCACCAATTAGGCAAAGCTTCGTGAAAAACAGGACCACCTATATCATCATCGGCGTTGTATTGCTGTTGCTAATACTGCTGGCTATCGTCGGCAAAAAGGGCTCCATGGGCGATGACAAGTTGTCCACCAGGATGGCTAAATCATCTTTCTCCAGTAAAGATAAAAAGGCCGGCGGCGCTTATGTGGCATTCAAAACATTACCGGAACTATTTATCCGCCGCTCTATACAGGTGGTGACCAAACCCTTCGCCACCACTTATGCCAGGGAAACGGAACTGCGTTATTCGGGCAACAACTACATCCTGGTGGCCAACGAGCTGTTCACAACAGAGAAAGATATTGAAGCCATGATGGAGTATGTGGCGATCGGGAACTATCTGTTTCTGAGCGTCAACAAGATCGACCCGTTGCTGGCCAAGAAACTGGAATGTAAAATAGAGCATGGTTCGAACTATCAGCCTGGCACTCCTCATAAAGTACAGGGTTATAAAGATAAAACAGTGCCGCTGGATACGAGCTACAGTTACAGCGGGATGATTGCCACCAGCTATTTTTCTGAGATCGATACCACCTATACGAAAGTGCTGGGTTCCAACTTTAAAGGCAAACCCAATTTTGTCCGGGTGGTGCATGGGCGCGGCTGCTTCTTTATTTCGCTGAACCCATACACTTTCAGCAATTACTTCCTGCTGGAAAAAGACAACATTGCAGCACTGGAAACACAGATGTCCTACATGCCGGATAATGCGGCCAATATTTATTGGGACGATTTTTACAGCCACCAGTTCAGCGCACAGTCGGGCGATTTCAGCGAGTGGCAGGTGCTGATGCGTTATCCTTCCATGCGATGGGCTTTATGGCTGGCGGTATTACTGCTGCTGCTGTATGTGATCTTCGAAGGAAAAAGAAGGCAACGTATCATCCCGGAGAAACCTTTGCTGGCCAACAACTCCCTGGAATTTGTGGATGCCATCGGCCAGTTGTATTATCAGCAGCACGACAACTTCAACCTGGCGCATAAAATGACCCTGCACCTGTTGGAGTATATCCGTACCCGTTACTATCTGAATACAAACCATCTCAACCTGCAATTCATAGAAACATTGTCTAAAAAAGCCGCTATGCCGGAAAATGAAGTGCGGGAACTGATCGATATGATTCATAACATACAGTTGGCCGGCGCGGTGAGTGACGAACAGCTGCAGCATTTTTATCAACGCATTCAACATTTTTATTTAAATACGAAATAATGGATATCAATACCTTTCAACCCAGGACTGATTTTACCACCCTGCATGAAGGCGTGGAAGCTATCAGAGCACAGATTGGTCAAGTAATTGTGGGACAGCACCAGATGGTGGACCTCCTGATAGCAGGCCTGCTCACACAAGGGCATGTCCTGATTGAAGGGGTGCCGGGCGTGGCCAAAACACTGACCGCTAAATTACTGGCGCAGTGTATAGACGCTGATTTTTCCAGGATACAGTTTACCCCCGACCTGATGCCGGCGGATGTGCTGGGTACGTCTGTTTTTAATCCCCAGACACGGGAGTTTGAATACAAAAAAGGACCTGTTTTCAGCAATCTCGTACTGATCGACGAAATTAACCGCGCCCCGGCCAAAACGCAGTCGGCGCTTTTTGAGGTGATGGAAGAAAGACAGATCACCAATGATGGCACTACTTATCAGCTGGACCGCCCGTTTATGGTGATTGCCACCCAGAACCCGATAGAACAGGAAGGTACTTACCGGTTGCCGGAAGCGCAGCTGGACCGCTTTCTTTTCAAAGTGGAAGTGAAGTATCCCGATCTGAAAGAAGAAGTGGCGGTGCTGCAAAGTGTGCAGCGGCTGAACGGCGCCACAGACCTGTCTAAAGTAGTGGCCAAAGTAGTGACCGCCACGCAGGTGATCGAATTCCAGAACCTGGTGCGCCAGGTGAGAATTGAAGAAAAGCTGTTGCATTACATTGCTTCCATTATCCAGGAAACCCGCATGAATGCGTCTTTGTACCTGGGTGCTTCACCACGTGCATCCATTGCCGTGATGAACTGCGCCAAAGCCATGGCGGCCATGCGTAACCGGGACTTTGTAGTGCCTGATGATATCGTGGAAATGATTCCGCATGTGCTGCGCCATCGTATTATGCTGACACCGGAAAAAGAAATGGAAGGTATCCGCACAGATGATGTGATTGCACAGATTATCAAGATGGTAGAGGTTCCCAGATAAGCTGATTATATATGTCTTCAACTGTAAAAAACAACTTGTATCAGCAGCTGTTTTTCAGCAATCGCCTGTACATGGGACTGGGAGCCAACATTCTGTTGTTCATCATCTCCTTTTTTATACCCGGGCTGTTCAATGTTGCTATATTGATTTTCGCGGTATTGGTGGTATTGCTGCTGCTCGATATTATACTGCTGGTATTGAGGCCGGCCAATATCCTCGAAGCGATGCGCACAGCCAGTGCACGTTTCAGCAATGGAGATGAAAACGAGGTGGCCGTTACCTGCACCAACCGTTATCCTTTTCCCGTGTTTGTCACCCTGCTGGAAGAGCTGCCCTTCCAGTTCCAGGACCGTAATTTCTCTATGAAGGCGAAACTCAATGCCGGCGAGGAATACGTGTTTAAGTATAAGCTGCGTCCGGTGGAAAGGGGCGTGTACCAGTTCGGATATACTTACATTTTTGTACAGAGTGCGTTGGGCATCGTGAATCGTCGTTTTGTTTTTAATACGGAGCAGGACGTACAGGTATATCCCAGCTTTCAGCAGCTGCGGCATTTTTCGCTGTATTCGTACATGAACCGGCTCAATGAGATAGGCGTACATAAACGCCGCGTTATCGGGCACAGTATGGAGTTTGATCACATCAAACCTTACACCAAGGGGGATGATGTGCGGATGCTCAACTGGAAGGCCACGGCCCGTTCCGGTAACCTGATGGTAAATAACTACGTAGAAGAAAAATCGCAGCAGGTATATTGTGTGATCGACAAGGGACGTAGCATGAAGATGCCTTTTGACGGGCTTACCTTGCTGGACTACGCGATCAACGCATCGTTGGTGTTTAGTAATGTAGCCCTGGGCAAAGGTGACAAGGCGGGGCTGGTGGCGTTTAATGAAAGTGCGGTGGAAGTATTGCCGGCGAGCAACAAGAAAGTACAGCTCAACAAGATACTGGAGCAGCTGTATGCGCAGGAAACACAGTGGAGAGAAAGTGATTTTGAAGCGTTGAGCGTACAGTTGCGTAGTCATTTATCCCATCGTTCCCTGTTGATGTTATTTACCAATTTTGAATCCATGTCCAGTCTGCAGCGGCAATTGCCTTTTCTGCGGCGGCTGGCGAAGTATCACCTGGTGCTGGTTATCTTCTTTGAAAATACAGAGCTGAAGCGGGTGACAGAGCAGTCGGCAACAGATGTGGAGGCTATTTACAAGCAGACGATCGCGCAGAAGTTTGCCTATGATAAAAAACTGATCGTGAAGGAGCTGGCCAAATATGGCATTATGTCTTTGCTGAGTACGCCGGAGCACCTGACGCTGAACGTGGTGAACAAATACCTTGAGTTGAAGGCGCGTACGCTGATTTAATTTTATTGACGCCGGCCCCGTGATCCCGGCTGCTTTGCCGGAGGTGGCAGATCGGGGTCGGGCATTATTTTGATAGGTACTTCCGAACGGATATACAGGTCCGGGTTGGGTTTATACCATGCTTCCATGAGTACTGCCTTTGCAGTATCGTTTTGTTCCACCAGCACATCCTGTCCGATAACAGCGCCGGCAGACGTCCGGAACCGCAGCTGTACGGTATCCAGTGGTAATACACGGCCGCTGCTGAATTTCCCTTCTACGTTCATATAATAGCGGATGTTGCGTTTGATGCTGTCCGTATAATGATTGAAGCGCATGCCTACCAGGTAGGGCAGGGTAAGTGTGTTAGAAAGCGGCGTATTTCCTTCCCTGTTGACGGTAATGGTTATACGATAACGGTCCTTTACCAGTTGAAGACGGTTAAAATAAAGGACCCCGTTCTGAATGCTGCCATTGGAGGAGCTGACCTGTATTTTATTCCAGCGGAGGTTACCGCGTAGCAGACCGGTCGTCTGGCGGCTGCTGCTGTCGGCGTATACCAATTCCAGTCCGAGGGGTACGCGGTCATAGAGTTCCGCCACGGCGGTGGTATCGTACCATATGTTGATACGGGCCACCTTAGCTTGCTGGGCGTGTGTCAGCAGGCTAAGCAGTAATGATATGGACAGCAGCAGGTATTTATTCAAAGCTTAGTGTTTATCGCACCGCCATTTGCCGGGCTACGTATTTGCCCAGGATATCAAACTCCAGGTTAACCAGGTGTCCCGGATGCATGAATTGTACGTTGGTGAATGCGAACGTATATGGTATGATGGCCACTGAAAATTCTTTTTCGGTGATATCGAACACGGTGAGGCTGATGCCGTTCATGCAGATGCTTCCTTTTTCCACGATGAGGCCTGCGTTGGTGGTGGGGTAGGTGAAGCGGTACAGCCAGCTGCCGTTTTGCTCTTCGCGGGCAACGCAGGTACCGGTGCCGTCCACGTGGCCCTGTACCAGGTGGCCGTCGATGCGGCCGTTGAACACCATAGCCCTTTCGAGGTTTACCTTAGCGCCCGGTACGAGCAGCGACAGATTGGTTTTCTGCAGTGTTTCCGCTACGGCTACGGTTTCGTAGGTGTCGCCCTGTATGTTGGTAACGGTCAGGCATACACCGTTGTGGGAAATGCTCTGATCTACTTTCAGTTCACCGGCAATAGACGACTTGATGTTGATGATGAGATTGCCGCCGTCTTTGCGGGTGGATATAACTTCTCCTGTTGTTTCAATGATTCCTGTGAACATGCAGCGAATTTAAGAAAAAAACTATACCCTCGGTTTCCAGGGGATTTCTTCCACGCCCAGCTTGTGGCCGGTCCAGCGGGCCAGCACAAAGAGATAATCGCTCAGGCGGTTGATGTATTTGAGTACCAGTGGTTCGATGAACATTTCCTGCTCCTGCATGCCTACGCAGAGCCTTTCGGTGCGGCGGCATACGCAGCGGGCGATGTGACAGGTAGATACGGCTACGTGTCCGCCCGGGAGAATGAAGTGTTTCATGGGGGGCAGTTCTTCATTCATTTTATCGATGCTGGATTCCAGCAGCTGGATATCTGCTTCGTGGAGATCGGGGATGCGCATTTTTGTTTCCTTGTCGGGGTCGCACGCCAATGCCGCGCCAACGGTGAACAGGCGGTCCTGTATTTCCTTCAGGAGGGTTTTGGTGTCCGGATCTGCCGTATAATCGCTGACCAGCCCGATATAAGAGTTCAGTTCGTCTACCGTGCCGTAGGCATCGATGCGGAGATCGCTCTTGGGTACTTTGGTGCCGCCGATCAGGGAGGTTTTGCCTTTATCCCCTGTTTTGGTGTATATTTTAAGAGACATGCTTTTTTTCTGCAAAATACGAATTACGCAGCGGTCATGATTTGAGAAGGGCTTCTTTTTTCTCATTCACCCTGTCAGACTCGATGACGCCGTCTCTCAGCCGGATAATTCTCCTGGCGTGGTCTGCGATGTCTTCCTCGTGGGTTACCAGCACCACCGTGTTGCCGGAGGCGTGGATGCTGCCGAATATTTCCATGATTTCGATAGACGTTTTCGTATCGAGGTTACCGGTAGGTTCGTCGGCCAGGATCAGGGAGGGGTCGTTGACGAGGGCGCGGGCGATGGCCACACGCTGGCACTGACCGCCGGAGAGTTCGTTGGGCTTGTGTTTGTAGCGGTCGCCCAGTTTCACTCTTTCCAGCATCATGCGCGCTTTCTCTTCCCTTTCTTTTTTACCGATGCCGGCGTAGATCAGGGGTACCGCTACGTTTTCCAGGGCGGTGAGGCGGGGCATGAGGTTGAACTGCTGGAAAACGAAGCCGATTTCTTTGCCGCGTACGCCGGCGAGGGCGTTGTCTTCCATTTTGCTTACATCATGGCCGCTCAGGATATATTTACCGCTGGTGGGGGTGTCCAGGCATCCGAGGATGTTCATGAGGGTAGATTTGCCGGAGCCGGAAGGTCCCATCAGGGCTACATACTCGTTTTTGAAGATGTCCAGGGATACCCCCTTGAGTACAGGTAGCTCATTTTTACCTAAAAAATAGCTTTTTTTGATGTCTTCCAGGTGGATAACGGACTTTTGCATGTGGTTATTTCTTTATGACTTTTGGTACCTCGAAGTATTCTGAGGTGGCCGCAGGTGCGTTTTGAAGGCCTTCTTCCCGGGTGATGGTGGTGATTACCTCGTCTTCCCGGAAAACGTTATAGTCAGCGGTTAGGTGCAACAACGGTTTTACATGGGTAGTATCCAGTTCATTCAGTTTCTCCACAAAGGTGATCATTCGCTGCAGGTCGCCGCGGATGGCGGTTTTCTCCTGCTCGTTGAATTCCAGTCTGGCGAGATCGGCTAACTGTTGTACCAGGGCGTCGTTCACTTCCATAATCAAATTAAATCAAAAAATAATAAAATGTAATGACCAAAAAGGATGGTATCTCAAAAATAGGGATAAACGGAGAGCTTTCAACCGCCTGCCATCGCCTTTTTGGTCATTTTATGATATTTTTTTTACAGACGGGTGGATAAGGGAATATTAAAAGCTAACCGCTTATTCTTTAAATTGCGCCCTGTTATGGCTACAGAAAAAGAAATTGTGGTGAGTGGCATACGCCCCACCGGTTATTTGCATTTAGGCAATTATTTTGGCGCGATTCGTAATTATATCCGGATGCAGGAAGAGTTTGACTGCTACTTCTTTGTGGCGGACTGGCACTCGCTGACGACCCATCCGAACCCGAAAGACCTGCAAGCCAATGTGATGCGGGTACTGGCGGAGAACATCGCTTCCGGCCTGGACCCGGAAAAAGTGACCCTGTACGCGCAAAGCCATGTACCGGAAATAGCGGAGCTGTACCTGCTCATGAATATGCTGGCTTATAAAGGAGAGCTGGAGAAAGTACCAACGTTTAAAGACAAGGTAAGATTACAGCCGGAGAACGTTAACGCCGGCCTGTTGACCTACCCGGTGCTGATGAGCGTGGACATCCTGATCCAGCGCGCCGTGAAAGTGCCGGTGGGTAAAGACCAGGGCCAGCACCTGGAGATGGCCCGCAACTTTGCACAACGTTTTAATAACCGTTACGGCAACCTGTTCCCCGAGCCGGTAGCCTTTAACTATGGTGATAACCTCGTGCGTATCCTGAGCCTCGATGGCAAGGGCGGTAAAATGAGCAAGAGCGAAAACGAGATGTCTACCCTCTACCTGTCTGACAGCGATGAACAGATCCGTAAGAAGCTGGGGAAGGCAAAAACAGACAGCGGTAGCGGCGTTCCGGGTGAACCCATGCCGGAATCCGTGGCCAACCTGATAGAGATCATGAAGCTGGTGTCCACACCAGATACCGTTCAGTTTTATACAGATGCCTTTAACGCGGGTTCGATCCGTTACGGCGATATGAAAACGCAGCTGGGGGAAGATATGGTGAAATTCATCGCACCTATCCGCGAAAAAGCCAAAGACCTGCAGGAAAACAGGGCCTATCTGCATAAGATCATGAAGGAAGGTGCTGAAAAAGCACGGGCAAATGCGGCACAAACTTTGCAACAGGCGAGAAACCTTATGGGTTTAAACTATTTTGAGTAACCACAGCTGTCAGCAATTTTTCAGTATTCACGACCTTTCATTAGCATGGCAAAACAAAATAAAATCAAACATATCGCGATCGCCGGCAATATCGGCGCGGGTAAAACCACCCTCACCGAAATGCTCTGCCGCCACTATAAATGGCACCCGCAGTATGAAGATGTAGAGCACAATCCCTATCTGAATGATTTCTATGAAGATATGCCCCGCTGGTCTTTTAACCTGCAGGTATACTTTCTGAACGGCAGGCTGAAACAACTGCTCGAGATCCAGAACGGAAAAGAGACCGTGATACAGGACCGCACCATCTACGAGGATGCGCATATCTTTGCGCCCAACCTGTATGAGATGGGGCTGATGACCAAAAGGGATTTTGACAATTATTTCAACTTTTTCCAGACGCTGAAAAGCATGGTCAAGCCGCCGGACCTGCTGATCTACCTGCAGGCTTCCGTGCCTACACTGGTAGCGCAGATACAGAAACGGGGAAGGGAATACGAAGAGAATATCCGGCTCGACTATCTCAAACGGCTAAACGAATATTATAACAACTGGATTGAGAAATACGAAGAAGGGCCGTTGCTGGTGATTGATATCGATAAAAATAAATTCCCGGAGAGCGATGAAGATCTCGGGGAGATTATTTCAAAGATAGATTCCCAGTTGTACGGACTTTTCTGATCCGGCGACGATACTTTATTAAACCCCGTCAGGCTATGGCCTGACGGGGTTTTGTTTTTTCAGCCAAAAAATTTTCCGGCGTTAAGAAGTAATTAACATTCTACATTTTTCTCCGTTGTATGTTTGCCGTACCAGAATTGTTTGTTAAACCCTCATCATGAAACCAATGTTATTGACCATTGTTTGTGTGCCATACTTTCTCGTAACGTATGCGCAATCTTTTTGGACGCCTGCCGGGAAAGACGCCGCTGCAGGCAGTTACAGCCGCCGCTTTCAGCAGGTGGCGTCCGCGGCTTATCATCCGGCAGGATTGTCCTGCCTGCGCACTTTCACTGCGGGTATTTATGCCGAGCAGCGTTTTTTATTAAAGGAGATACCGTTCTACCAGGCTATGGCAGCCATCCCGGCGGGCGCCGGCGCTTTCGGGGTGCAGCTGGCGCGTTTGGGTAGCAGTGCTTACTACCGGCAGTTGGTGGGCCTGGCCTATGGGATGCGGCTGGGAGCCAGCGTAGGCATGGGGTTGCAGGGGAGTTATCTCACGGAGGTAACGTCCGGATATGGCAACCGCAGCGGCCTGTCCGTCACGGGTGGACTGCTGTGGCATGCCGGGGAACGATGGCATACGGGTATCCGCATCAGCCATTTCCGGCCGGGAACGACGGTATACAGTGCCGGTATTGGCTTTGAAGCCTCCTCCGCTTTTTTGCTCAGCGCCGAAATAGGAAAAGTCGGCCATGAAACCGCCTGGCTGAGAGCAACCGCCAGCTACAGGATTGTTCCGCCGCTGGCATTGCAATGGGGATTTGCCACCTGTGCACCCTTTCAGCATGCCGGTATCACCATTCATTGGCATATGCTGCGGATCATGTTTGCAGCGGGCTTTCATCCGCAACTGGGCATCACTCCTTCAACCACTATCATATGGCAGCGGGATGGCGCAGAGTAACCGCGGTGTTGCTACTGTTGTGTGGTAGCTGGGGGAAGGTGGTTGCCAGGCAGGAAGAGGAACTGCCCGCCGTCATGGAAAACGCACTGGAAAATGAAACAGCCGTGGCGGACGTTCCTTCCGATGATGATGAAAACTGGCAACAGCTGGAGGATTTCAGACGGCACAAAATACAGCTGAACACTGCCGGCGAGGCAACGTTGCAATCGTTAGGTATGCTGACAGATATACAGATCGGTGAGTTGCTGACATACCGCCGTCTGTTGGGTGACCTGGTCAGTATCTACGAGTTGCAGGCGGTGCCGGGGTTTGAACCCGAACTGATACAACAGCTGCTGCCCTACGTAAAAGTGGGGAACGACCTGTCGCCGCATTATACTTTGCGCGATTATCTGCACAAAGGCGGGCATACCTTGCTGCTGCGGTACGCCAGGCAGCCGGAAAGGGCCCGTGGATATCAGCGCGCAGGCACCGCTGCGGCGGCTTATCAGGGAAGCCCGGACAAGGTATTGCTGCGTTACCGGTACAGCTTTCCGCGTTATGTCAGCTGGGGCGTTACTATGGAAAAAGATGCAGGTGAGCCGTGGAACGGTTTTCCGCGGCAACGGGGATTTGATTATTACAGTGCGCATGTGTTTGTCCGCAATACCGCCTGGCTGAAAACGATCGCACTGGGCGATTACACGGTGAACTTCGGCCAGGGGCTGCTACAATGGCAGGCGCAGGCCTATGGAAAAGGCGCGGCCCCTATGCAGATAAAAAGAGAGGGCGACCTGCTGCGGCCACATACCTCCGCGGGAGAGAGCAATTTTTTCCGCGGGGCGGCCGCTACCTGGGAGCAGGGAACGTGGCAGGCAACCGCTTTTTTTTCATGGCGGCAGCTGGATGGCACACTGACGCCTTCTGATGAGGAGGAAGATAAAAATGCTACGGCTTTGCAGCGCAGCGGTTACCATCGCACAGTGGCAGAGCTTTCCCGTAAGGGCGCTGTGCGGCAGTGGAGCAGCGGGGCCAACATCCGGTACCAACGCCATCGCTGGCAGATCGGGGCCAATGTGGTCGCCCACCGGCTCTATCCTGCACTGCAAAGGGAACTGAAGCCGTACAGCAGTTTCGAATTTACCGGTAGTCAGTTGACCGGCGCCAGTATGGACTATGCGGCCTACTGGAAAAATATTCACCTGTTCGGGGAGCTGGCGGCCAGTGATAACGGGAAGCCTGCCTTTGTACAGGGCGCGCTGGCCAGCGTAGCGCCCACGGTGGATGTGGCAATAGCATACCGGTATTACGACAAAGCCTATCAGTCTTTTTATGCCGCTGGTTTCGGCGATGGTTCCAGGACGGTGAATGAACAGGGATGGTATGCCGGCGTCAGCCTGTTGCTCAGCCGGCGGTGGAAGGTAGAAGGGTATGCTGATTTTTTTCGTTTCCCCTGGCTGAAATACCGTGCTGATGCGCCATCCGGTGGACGTGATTTTTCCGCACAGGCGGTGTATACGCCCGATAAACGCAGCAAGTGGCTGCTGCGGGTCAGCCAGGCCACACATGCGCAAAACAGCCAGTCTCCCGGCAATGCCCTGAAAGTTTTGTCGGATGTAACGTCAACGCATATACGTATACAGGCAGATGTAAGCTGCAGCAGAAGCTGGCAGTTTCGCGGAAGGGGAGAGTACAGTATTTATGCGGCGGACAGTGGCAGGAAAACAGGCTGGATGGGATACCTGGAGGCTGCCTGGCACCCGCGTGCCTGTCCGCTGGCACTGAATGCAAGGCTTGTCCGCTTTGGAACGGCTGACTATAATTCGCGCATATATGCCTATGAGCGCAGTGTGTTATACGATAATGCGGTGTCGCTGTTGTATGGGAACGGTTGGCAGTACTATCTGAATATTAAATGGAAAGTAAACCGCCGTTTGGCTTGCTGGCTGCGGATGCACCAGGTGATTTATCCCGGGCAGCAAACCATCGGAACAGGACCTGAAACAGTGGAAGGCAACAGAAAAACGCTGTTTCAGTTTCAGCTGCTCCGGTCATGGTGAGTATTCCGTAATTCCATATTAATTTTAATTTAGTTAATAAATTGATTTGTAGTTAGTTAGGTTCTTTTTTCCATTTGCTGTTAAAAAAATGTTAAGCGCAAAGGAGCTAGAAAGCTTTTTTTTTATAACTTGGGGATGTTCAACCAAAATCTAAATCCTAAAAAACTAATCAAACCAATGAGCCGCTTTTACCTTAGAAAAGCTGTGTCTTCCAACGGTGGCTATTCCAACGTGTTACTTTTATTTGCTTAGTTGCTTGTTTGCTTGTGACCACATAGATGTGTTTTTGCTTGTCACACCGTAACATTTAATGTTTAATCAAAGCCAGATCAGGAGAACTATATGCCGGTAGTGGTATATACAATCGTATTGTATATACCAGGTTTAGGATAACGATATAAAAAATGTCGGACGTGTGTCCGCTTTCTTTTTCAACCAAAATTTGAATCTTTTTATGAAAAAGGTTTTACTCCTTTTTGCCATGCCTATGGCAATTGTTAGTCTGGCCTACGCACAGGAGCGTCAGGTATCAGGCACAGTAAAGGGCAGCGACGGAAGCCCGGTACTAATGGCGACCATACAAATTAAAGGGACGACCACAGGTACCACTACTGATAAACAGGGAAATTTCCACCTCACTGTTAAAGATGCGAAAACCGTACTGGTAGTAAGAAGCGTAGGCTTCCTCACCCGGGAAGTGACGGTAGGAGAGAATACTACATTAGACATCACGCTGCCGGTAGATACCAAAGCACTGCAGGAAGTAGTGGTAACGGCGCTGGGCATACGCCAGGAGAAAAAAGCGCTCGGCTATGCAGCTCAGGATGTAAAAGGAGAAGAACTGGTCAGAACAGCTCCTTCCAACCCACTCAGCTCCCTCTCCGGTAAAGTAGCAGGCGCCAGTATCGTTACCTCCTCCGGTACGCCCGGCGCTCCGGTGAGAGTGCAGCTCCGTGGCGCTACTACCATCATGGGTAGCAACCAACCACTATTTGTAATTGATGGTTTACCGGTAGATAACAGCGAATCCAACACCTCCAGTGATGGCGCCGGTACTGCCGGTGTACTGCAGTCCAACAGGATGGTAGATATCAACCCTGACGACATTGAAAATATCACTATCCTGAAAGGGCCGGCTGCTGCCGCTTTATACGGTAGTATGGCGTCTAACGGTGCGGTGATCATCACCACAAAGAAAGGAAAAAGAAACCCTGATGGCAGGTCCTTTAATATCTCCTACGGTATTACTGTCAACTTTGATAAAGTAAGCCAGTTACCGGACAGACAAAACAAATACGCCCAGGGTTACGGCGACCTTTCCCATCCCGGCGATGCCGGCGGTCCCAAAGCCTACTCTTTCGGACCAGCCATCGATACCCTGGTGTTTGACGGCAAACCCTATCTGTGGGACAGAAACGGTATGTTGGTGGGCAAAAGCCAGAATCCCGGCGGAAAAGCGGCGATCGTTTATGACCCTTATGATTTCTTCCAGACAGGTATCGGTACACAGAACAACCTGGCCATCAGCGGAGGTACGACCGCCCTCACTTATCGCGTGTCTGCCTCTGTCTATAATCAGAAGGGTATGATCCCGCTCACTGATTTTAAGAAGAATACCATCGCTTTCTCTACAGATTATAAGTTCTCCGATAAATTCACCGTGTTCTCTACCATGAACTATGTGAACTCCGGCGGCAAACGTGCGCAGCAGGGTAGTAACCTGAGCGGTATCATGCTGGGCCTCCTGAGAACAACGCCTACCTTTGATAACTCCAACGGTGTAACAGATCCCTCCGATCCATCCGCCTACCTCCTGGGCGACAACAGCGGCGATCAGCGCAGCTACCGCGGCAGAGGTATCTATGATAACCCCTACTGGACGGTAAATATGAACCCTTACAAAGATAACGTACAACGTTTCTTCGGTACCGTAGGTGCTGTTTACAAGCCATTCGAGTGGTTGAGCATCACGGAAAGGTTCGGCGGAGATTATTCCCTGGACAACCGTAAGCAGATCTATTCCAAAGGCTCCGGCGGTTTCCCTGACGGTCAGTACTTCGAAGATCAGCTGAGCACCCTGGTGATCAACAACGACCTGTTTGCCACTTTTACCAAGAAATCTGGCAAGTTTGACTACTCCTTCCTCGTTGGCCAGAATGTGTACGACTATAAAACCAAATACCTGCATACACAAGGTGACGGCTTGAGTGGTAACGACTTTCAGGGTATCACCAACACCGGTAGCAACACCTTGTCTATCAGCAACTCTCAGCAGCGCAGGGTCGCTTTTTATGGTAAAGCAAACGTAGCCTTCAACAACTACCTGTTCCTCGAACTGACAGGCCGTTATGAAGGCAACAGTACCCTGCCCACACAAAACCAGTTCTTCTTCTATCCTTCCGGTAGCCTTGGTTATGTGTTTACCGAAGGCCTGGGTATCAAAAGCAACATCCTTTCCTATGGTAAAGTACGTGTGGCTTTCTCCAGCGTAGGTCGCGGCCTGAATCCGTACAGCCTGCAAACATACTATGGCCGTACTGCTCCTGGCGATGGCTGGACCAATGGTATCGTTTTCCCGTATAATGGCCTCGTAGGTTATTCCAAAAGCGGTACACTGGGTAACCGCAACCTGACAGCGGAAAAAACCAACCAGTTTGAAACCGGTGCGGAGTTACGCTTCTTCGATAACAGGGTTACACTGGACTACACCTACTATAACGGTAAAAGTAAAGGTCTGCTGAACCAGGTAAGCATCGCTCCCAGTAGCGGCTACAGCTCTGCATTCCTGAATGCGGCTTCCATGCAGAACCATGGTCATGAAGTAACACTGGGTGTTTCCCCCATCCGTAGCAAAGACCTTGACTGGACCATCACCTTCAACTACGCGCAAAACAGAAACAAGGTGCTGGCGCTGGCGGAAGGTATTGACCGCTTCGACTTCAACGGCTTCACCGGTATTTTCGTTTCCGCGATCGTAGGTAAACAATACGGTTCCCTCTACGGTACCGGTTATGTGAAAGATGCGCAGGGCCGCCTGGTGATCAACGATGAAGGTACCCCCGGCGACGGTTCTTACGGCTATCCTATCATCTACGATCCTTTACAATACCTGGGCGATGTAAACCCCAAATGGTCCGGCTCAGTGGGTAATACCCTCAATTATAAAGGCGTTATCCTCAGCTTCCTGATTGAGACCAAACAAGGACAAAGCATATGGAACGGCACCTGGGGAGCTATGACCAACTTCGGTACCAGCGCCAATACGCTGGCAAGAGGCACGCAGACGGTGTTTGAAGGGGTGAAAGGTCATCTGGACGGCAACAACAACGTGGTGACCAAAGGAGAGAAAAACGATATTAAAGCAGATCTCAATGCAGACTACTACAGTGGCGTGGGCAGCGGCTTCGTGGTAAACGAACCATTTGTTCAGGACGCCAGCTGGGTAAGACTGCGTGAAGTCTCTATCGGATACAGACTGGCAGGCTCCAAAGTTTTCAAAAAACAAAAGCCCTGGTTTAATGCAGTAACGCTGACGGCTATTGGAAGAAACCTGTGGTTGAACACCAAATATACCGGCGTAGATCCGGAAACAAGCCTGTTTGGTACCCAGGAAGCCCAAGGGTTTGATTACTTCAACAACCCCGGCTCCAAGACCTATGGTTTCAGTGCAAAATTTGAGTTCTAATTGAAAAATCGAAAAACAGAAGTTATGACTATTCTCAATAAAACACTTGTCGCTGCTGGTTTCGCTGCCCTGCTTACATTGGGTACCGGTTGTAAAAAGTATCTGGATGTGAATTCGGACCCTGACAGACCGGTAGATGCTCCTCCCGCAGCAATCCTCACCGGTGCGGAAGTGACCGCAGGCTTTGTGCTGGGCGGCGCTGACGTTGCCCTTACTTCCAGCCTGCTCTCCAACCAGGTGGATGGCACCAGCCAGCAATTTAAGAACTATCAGCTGTACCAGATTGTGGCAGATAACCTCTCCAACTGCTGGGGCAGCATTTATCAGGGTACACTGAATGACCTGGTAGAACTGCGTAAAATATCAGAACCCAAAAAATGGTATTTCTACAGTGGCGCCAGTAAAGTGCTGACCGCCTATGTATTGGGTACTGCCACAGACTTGTGGGGAGATGTGCCTTACAGCGATGCTTTCCAGGGTCTGGACGCCAAATTCAAGGCGAAATATGATAAACAGGAAGATATCTATAAAACGATCGATGGCTTGCTGACCTCCGCGATCGCTGATCTGAAGCAGCCGCAGCTGGGACCGGTGCCCGGCGCTAATGACGTGATTTATGGCGGAGATCCCGATCTCTGGATTAAGTTTGCCAACTCTTTCCGGATGAGAACAATGATCCATCTCACCAAAAAAGATCCGGCTGGCTATGCCCAGAAAGCGATTGACGCTTCCAACGCCGCCGGCGGCATTATTACAAAAGTAGATGAGCAGGCAGCAGTCGCTTTCCTGAACGATCCTACCCGGGCTAATCCGGTGCAGCAGTTCAATGCCCAGCGTCCGGGTTATATTACCTATGAGGAGTCATTTATGATCAAACAGATGACTGCCCTGGGAGATCCGAGAGTGGATGCTTATCTGACCGGCGGTTTCTACGACTCCAAAAATTCACCGGTTTATTTCATGACGGTGTATGAGCTGGATTTCATCCTGGCAGAAGCACATGCCCGTCTGGGGCATGATGCGCAGGCGCAGAGTTTCTATGAAGCAGGGATCAAAGCATCTTTTGCTTCCGTGAAACTGGATGCCACCGACTATCTCACCAAACCGGAAGTGAAATACGACCCGGCCGCCAGCGCCACAGATAAACTGAAACTCATCATGACGCAGAAATATTACGCGATGTACCTGCAGTCAGAGAATTTCACCGACTGGCGCCGCACAGGCTTCCCGGTGCTGACCTCCAAGAACCCGGGCAAGGAAATCCCCAGACGTTATCCTTACCCGCAGACAGAGCTTTCCTATAACAAAGCGAATGTACCAACCGGTATTTCACTCACTACCAAAATGTGGTGGGATCAGTAAAAAAAGCCATTTAACCGCTTTCCATAAAAAAAGAGGGCTCATTGAGCCCTCTTTTTTTATTTTTGTAGGGCTAAATCATACAGATATGGAAAATCAGCACGAAGAGCAGAATCAGCTTAACATCGAGTTAAATGAAGAGATTGCAGAAGGACAATATGCCAACCTCGCTATAATTACCCATTCCAATGCCGAATTTGTAGTGGATTTCGTCAACGTGATGCCCGGTCTGCCAAAGGCCAAAGTCAAGTCCCGCATCATTCTCACCCCTCAGCATGCCAAGCGCTTCATGAAAGCCTTACAGGATAATATCAAAAAATATGAATCTGTTCACGGTACTATCCAGGACCAGGAACCGGTTTCTGTACCCATGAACTTTGGTGGTCCCACCGCTCAAGCCTGATTGTACCATGGAACATATTTATTCTTATCATCATCTGACGGAGTTCACCCGCGAAGTGTTTATTCGTATGGGTTGTTCCCTGGAACATGCTATGCTGGCCAGCGAAGTGCTGGTAGCGGCGGACCTTCGCGGAATTGACTCCCATGGCGTAGCCCGGCTGTCTGGCTATGTGCGCTTATGGGAAGCCAAAAGGATCAACGCCCGCCCGGACATCCGCATCGTACATGAAACACCCAGCACCGCGGTGGTGGACGGTGATGCAGGCCTCGGCCTGGTAGTGGCGCCTTTTGCCATGGAAGTGGCCATCCGGAAAGCGGCAATAGCAGGCACCGGCTGGGTAAGCGTTAAAAATTCCAACCATTTCGGTATCGCCGGTTATCACGCTATGAAAGCGCTGGACCACGATATGATCGGAATGGCCATGACCAACGCCAGCCCGCTGGTAGCGCCCACCTTTGCGAAAGAAAGAATGTTGGGTACCAATCCCATCGCAGTAGCCATCCCGGCCAGGGAGCAGCCGCCCTTTGTAGCGGATTTCGCCACAACGACTGCGGCCAATGGTAAATTGGAAATCCTGCAGCGCAAAAACCTGGAAGCACCCTATGGCTGGATCCAGGATAAAGATGGCAACCCCAGCACTAACCCCCATGAACTCAAGGACGGCGGGGCATTGCTGCCATTGGGCGGCGACCGCGATCACGGAAGTCATAAAGGGTATTGTTTGGGAGCAATAGTTGATATATTTTCGGCCGTCCTTTCAGGGGCCAATTACGGGCCGTGGGCGCCTCCTTTTGTGAGCTTCCTGCCGCTGGCCCCCGATCCGGTGGGAGAAGGGCTGGGACATTTCTTTGGCGCCATGCGCGTAGATGCGTTCCGTCCGGCCGATGAGTTTAAATCCCATATGGACACCTGGATCAACCGCTTCAGAGCGGCAGTACCGGTGGAAGGGAAAGAAGTGCTCATCCCCGGTGACCCTGAAAGGGAAATGCACCGCGACCGGCTGCAGAACGGGATTCCTGTACTGGCGCCGGTGGTGAAGGATATGCAGGAGGTAGCTGCTAAATTCAAATTGAATTTTTAAATCTCAATCGTTCATATAAACCGCCGGGAAGCAGGCTCGCAGGCTCATCTCCCGGTAACAGGCAAAAACAATATATTCAGATGAAAGTGTTAAAATTTGGTGGAACCTCCGTGGGAAAACCAGAGCGCATGCATTCAGTAGCGCAACTGATCACAGCAGATAATGATCAGAAAATTGTGGTACTGTCTGCCCTGTCAGGCACCACGAACGCACTCGTGGAAATCAGCCAGTCCTTGTCAGAAGGTAAAAAAGCACAGGCGAAGCAGCAGATAGACAAGCTGGAGAGCCATTACAGGTCTTTTTGCGAGGAGCTGGTGAAGCAGGAGGCTGGTCGTGCCAGCGCTAAAGCCATCGTTGATGAACACTTCGAATTTCTGAACATCATCCTGAAGATATCTTTTAACGAAGCGTTGAATAAAGATATCCTCGCACAGGGTGAACTGTTGTCAACCCGCCTGTTCTGCGTATACCTCGAAGAAGCCGGTGTGGCCGCTGTATTGCTGCCGGCGCTCGATTTCATGAGCATCGACGAATACGAAGAACCGGAAATTCCTAAAATCAAAATCAAACTGGGCAACCTGATCAACCAGCATAAAGGACAGTCCGTTTTCATCACTCAGGGATATATCTGCCGCAATGCCAAAGGCGAGGTAGACAACCTGAAACGTGGTGGCAGCGACTATTCCGCTTCCCTGATCGGCGCTGCCATCCAGGCAGAAGAAATTCAAATCTGGACAGACATCGACGGTATGCACAATAACGATCCGCGTGTGGTGAAAAAAACCTTCCCGATCGAGCAACTGTCATTCGACGAAGCTGCCGAGCTGGCTTACTTCGGCGCTAAAATTCTGCACCCGGCTTCTATCTGGCCCGCCCAGCATTTTAATATCCCGGTAAAGCTGCTCAATACCATGCAGCCGGAAGCGAAAGGCACTATTATCACTGAAATGCCCAATGGCAATGGTGCAAAAGCCATCGCAGCGAAAGACGGGATCATCGCCATCAAGATCAAATCCAGCCGCATGTTGCTGGCTTATGGCTTCCTCCGGAAAATATTCGAAGTATTTGAAAAGTACCGTACGCCGATTGATATGATCACCACTTCTGAAGTGGCCGTATCCCTGACGATCGACAGCCAGACGCATCTGGACCAGATCCTGAAAGAACTGCAGCCGTTTGGTACGGTGGAACTGGACCACCACCAGAGCATTGTTTCCATCGTGGGTAACGAGGTGGCGGCTACGCCTTCTATCATCACCAAACTGTTTGATGCCATGGAAGGTATTCCTTTGCGGATGATCTCCTACGGCGGCAGCAGGCATAATATTTCCATCCTGGTCAATGGCCAGTTCAAGGAAAAGACACTGCAGGTGCTGAATAAAGGTCTGTTTGGTTTGGAGTAGTTACATCTCAGAATTGTTATAAAAAGGGGCGTGCCAACCGGTACGCCCCTTTTCATTTTATACTTTTCTCAGCCGCTGATCAAACATAAAGGGCTGGGTGTCCGTAATCGTGATACGACCGGCGTCCGGATGCTGCGGATTGATGAGATAGTTATTTTCTTCGGCAATGACTACAGAAGGGATCCGGAGCACGGCATAACGTGCTGTGTCCACCCACTCGTCGCCGATGGCCTGCAGGGCCGGAAACGGCGCCAGTGATTGCCAGCCGGAGGGAAGATCTTTTTTAGTAAGGACTTTAATGGCAATATCGTCGGGGATGTGAATGGTGGCGATACAAAAGTCCTGAATGATATTTTTTAGCGGAATGTGCACCAGTACTTCCAGCGCAGACAGCGCCCTGCTGCCGGCCGTATACACGATCGAATGTCCCGGACTGTTCCACCGGCCGCCATACAAACGGGAGCCAGTGCCTGTCAGGTCGTTGATGTAGGCACATTTGCTGATCCTGTAAACATCCATGATAGCTACGCGAATATTCCGTGTTCAATGCGTCCCAGTTCGTCTTCAATCAGCTGAAAGCCGAAAGTGGTGTCTAACAGGGAAATAGGAAGTTGATAGTTGAAAGCGGGAAGCGGCGTGCGCATCCACTCCTTGAAGTTTTCCAGGCTGCCGAAAACTTCTGTACCCCGCTGGTAGAGCCGGGAGAGGAGGATAGCCCGCTCGGAGGTGTCGGCAGACAGTTTGGCGTCGTCTGCATAACGTTGCAGTGTTCTTTCCGAAATATGCAGTACCTGCGCCAGTTCCGCCAGTGAAAAAGAAAGTTGACGGCTCAGATTGACCAATGCTCTTTTTAGTACCCCACTGCGGGAAAGCTCAATAAAATCGTAATACCCACTGCCCGAAACGTAAGTTGCCCCCGGGTCTTCCACAATCATCAGGGTGTTTTCCTGCACCTGATATTTTCTTGCATGTTTCATAATTCCCGACATTTGACACAAAAATACAACAAATTGTCGTGATTTGTACGTTTGCTGCTTTCTTTAGGAAAACTTAATGTCAGAATTTTTTATCCTCAAAATACCCGATTTTTTTCATTCGGCTGATTTCCAGGGTGATAACACCGTACTCAATGATCGCTTTTCCATGTAGAATATAAAAACCACCCTTCTGAAAAGGATATTGACGCAAACTGTCGGGGAAATGAACGGTATCAATAAAGTGTCCTTCCCGGTCAAGGAAGGTGCCGAAACACATCGGTTCTCCTTTGGCAGTGCGCATGGGTTTGGTCGTAACAAGGTATCCCAGCGTGGTGACCGGCTGATTAATATACTGGCTGAACGCATGGGCAGGGGTATACGCCGACTGATCGTGGTTCAGTACTTCAAAGGGAGATGCCAGCGGAAAACCCAGGAGGTCTATTTCATCAAAAGCATCTTCGTGCTGATGGTAAGCCAGTTCCGGCAGCTCACAGTTGACGGTGGCGGGTTTGAACAAGGACAGGTTGTGGACGGCGGCAGCGTTTTGCTGGCGTACCAACAGGCTGCTTTTCCACAACAGTTCCTTTTTGGTCTGACCGGTAAACTGAAAGCAGCCAATCCGGATCAGCAGTTCCAGCTGCTCCGCTCCCGGGGAAATGCGGTCGCAGAAATCTTCCAGGTGCAGATAGGGCCCGCATTGGCGGCGCTCTTCGAGTATTCTTTCAGCGAGGGCCTGTTCCAGTCCTTCTACATGGATTAGTCCCACATATACATCCTCTCCTTTGATATTGGTGGGATAGTCGCTGTTATTGATACAGGGTGGATGGATGTGGACGCCGGTTTTTTTCAGTTCCCGGAAATACAGTTCCCGGTTATAAAAGCCACCGAAATTATTAATCACTGCCACCATAAATTCAGCGGGGAAATAAGTTTTCAGATAGAGGCTCTGATAGCTCTCTACCGCAAAACTGGCGGAGTGGGCTTTGGAGAAAGAGAAGTTGGCGAAACTGGCGATTTGTCGCCATACTTCCACGGATACCTCGTACGGCCGCCCCAGTTGTGCACAGTTACTGAAAAAACGTTCCTGTATTTTTTCAAAATCTTTGGAACCTCTGTATTTTCCTGCCATGGCGCGCCGCAGGGAATCGGCATCAGCCAGTTCCATGTTGGCGTATTCATGTGCCACTTTGATCACATCTTCCTGGTATACCATAATGCCGAAGGTGTCGCTGAGTAATTCCCGGATAACAGGGTGCAGGTACGTGACAGTATCGGGGTGTCGGTAGCTGTGGATGTATTGTTTCATCATGCCCGATTGCGCCACACCCGGCCGGATAATAGAGCTGGCGGCCACCAGGGTGAGGTAGTTGTCGCATTCCAGTTTTTGCAGCAGTTGTCGCATAGCAGGGGATTCTATGTAGAAACAGCCAATAGTGTTCACTGTTTTCAGGTTTTCCTTCACTTTGTCATCCACCATAAATGCTTTTACCTGGTGGATATCGATCTCCACCTGTTTGTTTTTCCGGATGATGTCAATGGCGTCGCGGATATGTCCCAGGCCGCGCTGACTGAGGATGTCAAATTTATACAGGCCGGTACGGTCTGCCTGGTGCATGTCCAACTGGGCGGTGCTGAAGCCTTTGGGAGGCAGGTAGGTGGTGCAGTACTGATGAATAGGCGCATCGCTGATGAGGATACCGCCGGCATGGATGCTGAGGTGGTTGGGAAAAGATTTTTCCTGGTCCATCAGCCGGCTGAAATGCTGGATCCTGCGCTGGATATGGTCTTCATTCAGTTGTATGTTGAAGCCGTTTTCCAGGATCTGATCAATTTCTTTTTTAGGGAGACCGTACACCTTACCCATTTCCCGGATGATAGCATTGGTTTGAAACGTAGTGACGGTGCCCAGCAGCGCGGTATGGGCATCACCGTATTTATCAAACACATACCGGATGATGGCGTCACGGTCGCGCCAGGAAAAATCGATATCGAAATCCGGGGGCGAGGTGCGGTAGGGGTTCAGGAAGCGTTCAAAGAAGAGATTCAGTTCTATCGGGTCCACATCCGTTATTTTGAGGCAGTAGGCGATGATGGAATTGGCGCCGCTGCCGCGTCCTACATAGAAAAACTGCCGTTCCTGCGCGTAGCGGATGATATCCCATGTGATCAGGAAGTAGGCTTCAAATTCCTGTTGCGCTACGATGTGCAGCTCTTTTTCGATACGCCGTGCAGCTTCCGCATGATCTTTTCCGTAGCGGTATTCCATACCCTGGAAAGCCAGTTGCCGCAGCAATTCCCGGTCTTCTTCCACGCTGCCCAGGAAGGATTTCCGGTTACGGGGTGTATGCAGTTCCATTTCCACCTCGCAGGTCTCGAGGATGCGCAGGGTATTGGCCACGATATGCGGATACTGTTCAAAGTGTTCCACCATTCCGGCCGGATGGATGAACTGGTCGTGGATAGTGCCGGTGGTGTGTGGTTCCAGCTGGGAGATCAGGATGTTCTGATCGATGGCGCGGAGTACGCGGTGCAGTTCATAATGATCATTGTCCTGGAAGGTGACGGGGTGCATTATCACCAGCTGATGGCGGATGCTGGTGGTATCCACACGGAAGAGTTTATTGAGGTCGCGTGGTTTGATGCCCAGCAGTTCGTGTGGTAGCAGTTGCGCCGGCGCAACCGCCCCCCAGTTGTAGACGGCCCAGGTGCCGGGCAGGGCGGGGGCCCGGTCGGGGAAAGGTATTTCTTTGCTCAGGTGTTCGGAGAGGAAGTGGTTGATCTGCAGCCATCCTTCCTGGTTGCGGGCCAGCAGCAGGTACCTGAAAGTAGACTGGTTACGGCATTCCAGGCCGAGCACGGGTTTTATCAGATGCTGGCGGCAAAGTTCCACAAATTCCCAGGCGTCGGAAGTGATGTTGATGTTGGTGAGGGCCAGTGTGGTGATGCCCAGCTGTGCGGCTTTCCGCACCAGCATTTCAGCGGGCATGGTGCCATAGCGCAGGCTGAAGAATGTTTTGCAGTTCAGGTACATGTTATCCTTTATAATATGGCATGATATCTTTTTTCGGTGCGGGATATTTTCTTTTGTCCGGAGGCACCACGTTGGTGCCTTTTAGCAGCATGTCCCAGCCGAAGCGGTTTTTGATATGATCGATGGCCTGGTAGAGGGAGATCATCTCCTGGCTGTCATCGAAGAGATTGATCTGATAGTTGCCCTGTACAAGATGGCTGAAACGTACGCCGATGAGGCGTACCAGCAGGCGGCGGTCGTATAGTTTTTTAAACAGGTCTTTTACTTTTTCCAGCAGCACGTGATCAGAGCAGCTGTAGGGGATGGTCATCTGTTTGGTAACGGTTTCAAAATCGGAGTACCGGATTTTGACGGTCACGCAGCCGGTCAGTTTATTTTGCTGCCGCAGTTCAAAGGCTATTTTTTCCGTCATACGTACCAGTTCCGCGTGCAGGAATTCCATGTCTATGGTGTCTGCGGGAAAGGTGCTTTCCGTGGAGATGGACTTTTGTTCATAGTAGGGCACAACGGGCGAATCGTCGATGCCATTGGCTTTACGCCAGAGGGAGATTCCGTTTTTCCCCATCCAGGCTTCCAGCAGGGAAGGGGGTACTTCGCTGAGTATTTTCACGGTTTCCACGCCGCGCCGCCGGAGCTGTGCGGCGGTTTCTTTTCCTACCATAGGTATTTTTTCGATGGGCATGGGGGCGAGGAAGTTTTTTTCGGCGCCGAACGGTATTTCCAGTTGCCCGTTGGGTTTGGCCTCATCGGTCGCTACTTTGGATACGAGTTTGTTGGAGGCGAGCCCGAAGGAGATGGGCAGCCCGGATTCTTTGATGATGGCTTTCCGCAGTTCCGAGGTCCATTTAAGGGAACCGAAGAATTTATCCATGCCGGAGAGGTCGAGATAAAATTCGTCGATGGAGGATTTTTCGTATAGCGGTGCTTTGTCGGCGATGATACTGGTTACTTCGCGGGATTTTTCGCTGTACCGGTCCATGTCGCCGCTGCGGACGATGGCGTGAGGGCAGAGGCGGAGCGCTGTTTTCATGGGCATGGCAGAATGGATGCCGTAGCGGCGGGCTTCATAGCTGCAGGCGGCTACTACTGCGCGGTCGCTGCTGCCGCCTATCAGCAGGGGTTTTCCTTTCAGCTGGCTGTCATGCAGGCATTCCACCGACACAAAAAAACAATCCAGATCGAAATGTGCGATCGCTCGCTGTTGTAATGTAATCATGCTGCCCTGTTTAAGTATCGTTGTGTGGTCCTTCCCTCTGTTTACCGGAGCGATCTTTCTTTCCGTTCGGGTGCCCATACCGTGGTTCCCTCTGTTTACCGGAGCGATCTTTCTTTCCGTTCGGGTGCCCTTACCGTGGTTCTCTCTGTTTACCGGAGTGATCTTTATTCCAGTCGGGTGCCCTTATTGCAGCCTTTCCCTCTGTTTACCGTAATTTTTCTTCTTGTTTGGGCGCCCTTACTCCCTCTGTTTACAAGAGCGGTGTTTCTCCGTTCATAAGCGATAAGCGGATGGCAGGCCGGGCGAAGGGTCAGCACGGATAGTGATCAGCAGGGCCTGCCAGCCGTAATCACTTTGATCTGCTGTAAAGGTACTAAATTATTTAGTTTTACTAAAATTATTAGCAATTTTTTATTCAGATTTTATTCCCGGTTTCAATTTTCCTAACTTTGATACAACATATCCGGGGGGCCATCTGTAGTAGATAAGAGAATGGAAATGAAGGTATAAGTAAAGCGTGAATGTTCATCTTTAAACCGTCATCTCATGAAACAGACCAATGCTTCGAAGGAAATTTTTATCCTGGCGCTGTTACTCTTGCCCATGGCTTATCTGGCTATTATCTGGAACTACCTGCCAGTGACTATTCCCACCGATCAGGACGTATTGGAGCAGACTGAAGGCCGTAATGCATTTCTGTTACTGATGATTTTCCTTTTTGTGACCAATGCGCTGATCTACGCGCTCTTCCGTTTTATTCCCAGAACGACGGAGGACAGTCCGGTGCAGGCCAGCGTGGAGCAGCGCGAGTTTTATCGCATCCGTTTCATGATACATATTTACCTGGCGATTTTTACCTGTCTTTTAATTTTTATGGCGAGGCAGGGGGAGCCTTTTGCGATGGAGCGCTGGGCTTTTGTGGGAGTTGGTTTGCTGATTGCGGCGATAGGATTATATTTGTGGAAGTTGCAGCAGGAACCCAATCACTACGTGGGCGTCCGTACGCCGTGGACACTGCAAAGCAAGGAGATCTGGAGGGAGACTCACCGTATGGCCGGTACGCTCTGGGTAAGTGCCGGGGTGGTGATCATGATAGCAGGTTTTTTTCTGTCGCTCGTTACCGGGGTGTTCCTGATCTTTTTTGCGGCGATCGTACTGGCAGCGTTGCCGTACATTTATTCGTTCCGGTTATATAACAAGGACAAAGGATAAGTTTATTCATAGTGGTCAATCATAGAAAAAATGGCGGTCAGTTGACCGCCATTTTTCATGCTGAATAAGTTTGTGCCTAGAACCAGGCAGCACCCAGTGCCTGACGGAAAGGCCAGGGAATCAGGGCCAGTATCAGGATAAATGCGATCCCGTAGAATATAAGGGCCAGCTTGTGTTTCTGGGCATCGGAAGTAGCTTTCTTTACTTTGGATTTGCCGATGTGCACCAGGGCAATGGCAATCACAGCCATCAGGGTATGTTCCACCGTGAAAAAGCGGAGCGCGGAATTTTTCATAGCGGCGCCCATGTCAGCCAGTCCGGCTTTTGCTTTCTCGCTAAATACAAAATATAACAGCAGTCCCACCAGCAGCTGAATATCGCAGAAGATCATGAAAAACAGTCCTGCTTTATTGTCGGCCGCCGTGAATGGTGTTTTTCCGGAAACGCCTTTAAATGCGCGGATCACTGCCCAAAGCCCAGCCAATACGATTGCCCATCTCAGAATAGAATGTAGATGTACCATAACAAGTTGATTTTACCGGGCAAAAATAAGCGAAGCGTCTTGAATATATTTGGGATTTTATAAAATTATTTGCTAATTTTGTTAGCAAGGTACTAAATTATTTAGGTTATGTCCGTAGTATGCCAGAATTTAAAATATCTGCGTAAGCAAAAAGGCTGGACGCAACAGGAGTTTGCAGACAAACTGGGTATTAAGCGTTCCCTGCTGGGTGCTTATGAAGAGGAACGTGCAGAACCTCGTACGGAAGTGCTGGAGCAGGTCAGCGACATGTTCCGGGTTTCCATTGACGACCTGCTCCGCCGGGACCTGGGCTCCCAGAAAGACAGTTTCCTCGAGAAACGCCGTCAGCAGAAACTGGGCAATGCCCGTCAGGCGATCCAGTTTGTGCCCGTAAAAGCCGCTGCCGGTTACCTGGCCGGTTATAACGATGATGAGTTTATCGAAGAACTGAATACGTTTACGCTGCCGATGCTGGGCGCCGGCGACTACCGGGCTTTCGAGATCGCCGGGGATTCCATGCTGCCCGTTCCTTCCGGCTCAGTGATCGTATGTCACAAAGTGGACGGCTGGGAAGAGATCAGGAACAATGAAACCTACGTGGTGGTGACTTCCCGCGAAGGTATCGTCTTCAAAAGGGTGCTGAAAAGCAACCGCGCCAAGTCGAGGATCACACTGGTGTCTGACAACCCCCAGTTTGAACCTTATCCGGTGGAAATGGAAGAGGTACTGGAACTGTGGCAGTCTGATGCGGTCATCAGCAAATCCAGCCAGCAGAGCCGCATGAGCGTTAACCACCTGGCCGACATGGTCAGTCACCTTCAGGACCAGGTGAGCCTGCTGAAAAAGAAAATCAAGGATTAAAGGAAAAGAGTTATTGCAGTAGTGTTGTGTTGGCGGCGTTTATCGTCACAGCGCGCGCCGTTTGCTGGGTGGCTGGTCATCACCGGTCTCTCCCTACTGGTTATTATTCCAGAGGGGTCTTTGCTGATATTCCACACTGCTGTCATTCCAGCGTATCCTTTGCTGGTATTCCACACTGCTGTCATTCCAGGGGCGTCCTTTGCTGGTATTCCACACTGCTGCCATTCCAGCGTATCCTTTGCTGGTATTCCACACTGCTGTCATTCCAGGGGCGTCCTTTGCGGAGATATTTCACACTGCTGTCGTCCGGTAGTGCCCGGCTATTCTTCGTTTGATATTTTGTGGCCAGCGGGCGGAACAGCATTCATAAAGTAGTATTACTTCAAAAGAAACTCCCGCGGTAAGGGGTGTATAAACTATTCATTTCCGGGGATTTAAGCATAACATAAAAAGGGGTGGAAGAAAAAAAAGACATCAGGCCGGTTTGGTTTTTGTTTTTATAAAATGTTGTCTTATCTTTGCATTCCTAAAAAATAAGAGGCAAAAATTATGTTGATCATTGATTCTAAAGATTGCGAAAACATAGACAAGGCGCTTAAAAAATATAAAAAGAAATTTGAGAAAGCACGCATCCTGCTGCAACTCAGATCACGCCAGTCTTTTACTAAACCATCTGTAAAACGCCGTACACAGGTGTTGAAAGCTGTTTACAAACAACAGCTGGCCAGTGGTAAATTGGAAGCTTAGTCTGTTGTAGCCATCACAGGCTTATCAACTCAAAATATTTGATGATTGTAAGGTTATTTAATAACTTTACAATCATCAATCTTTTTGCGTTGAACGAAGTATTATATTCCTTAGCCGAGCGATTCATCTCCTATATTCAGCTCGAAAAGCGATATTCAGAGCACACCTGCACCGCCTATCGCAATGACCTCCTTCAATTTTTTGATTATACTACGGCTGCCTATGGTCCTGTGACCATAGGGGACATTACGCATATTATGGTGCGTAGCTGGCTGGCGAGCCTCATGGAGGATGCCATGACCGCCAAGAGCGTTAACCGCAAAATTTCCACCCTGAAATCCTTTTTTAAATTCTGTATCCGTCAGGAACTGCTGCAGCAGACGCCTATGGCCAAGGTCGTGGCGCCCAGGATCAGCCGCCGCCTGCCGGGATTTATTGACGAGAAAGGGATGAAGGCGCTGGAAGATAACCGCAGTCCTGTTTCCGTGACTGCTCCCTTTATCTTTGCCGATGATTTTGAAGGCGCCACGCACCGGTTGATCTTTGAGATCTTTTATCAGACGGGTATCCGCTTGTCGGAACTGATCTCCCTGCAGGAGTTCCGGGTAGACAAGGGCAACCTGTCGATTAAAGTGATGGGGAAAGGAGGGAAGGAGCGGATTATTCCGATCAGTAACCAGCTGTGCACGCAGATGACCGCATATATGGAGCAGAAGCGGCGGGAACTGGAAGCGTTTGAGCCGGCGGTGTTGCTGGTGCATCCGCACAGCGGTCAGCGGTTATACCCCAAGTATGTATACCTGATGGTCCGCAAGTACCTGACGGACCATGAAATCACTACCTACAGGAAAAAAAGCCCGCACTTACTGCGGCATACTTTCGCCACGCATCTGACGAATAACGGGGCCGACCTGAAAGCGGTCAAGGACCTGTTAGGTCACGCCAGTCTTACGTCCACGCAGATCTACACACATACGACCATTGAGCAGTTGAAGAAGGTATATCAGCAAGCGCACCCCAAGGCGTAGCGCCTTATTTTTTCATTTTAACAAAATATTACGCATTAGAACAGCATTGCATTACAAAAGTGAGTATATTTAATACAGAAGTTCTTTCACAACCAAGAGAATGCCTATGACCATGGTTTACACACTATAACCTAGATTGTTAAATATTTAAAAAATTAGTGCTATGAACGTTCAAATTCAAACTGTGCATTTTGATGCTGATTCAAAACTGATTGATCACGTGAATAAGAAATTGCAGAAACTGAACACTTTTTATGACCGGATTGTCAGTGTGGATGTATTTTTAAAATTGGATAATTTAGCGCATCAGGTTAAAGATAAAATTGCCGAAATAAGAGTACGAATCCCCCGTCAGGACCTCTTTGTCAAGCATGAATCCAAATCCTTCGAAGAGTCCTTTGATCTTGCCTTTGATTCCTTAGTCAACCAGGTAAAACGACAAAAGGAAAAGAAATTTCAATAATTTTTTAAAATAATTTTGGAAATATTAATCTCTTTGCTACCTTTGCCATCCCGATTCAAAAAGAGGGTCGGTAAAGGTAGCAAAGTTCTTTATGGTAGGGCGTTTTCAGGGAGACAGATAAATTTTTAAATATTTGTAACAAACTGAAAAAAAGATTTTGAGATTTGAAAAAATCGCTTAATTTTGCGCTCTCTTTCAACGAGTTACTTTTTTGAAAGAATGTTTTTTGAAAGATGCCAGCATAGCTCAGTTGGCCAGAGCTACTGATTTGTAATCAGTGGGTCGGGGGTTCGAATCCCTCTGCTGGCTCATCAAATTTTGATATTTAGCTATTTTTAAATTTTTAAATTTCAAAATAACCAAATTTCGAAATTTCAAAAACGGGCAGGTTCCAGAGCGGCCAAATGGGGCGGACTGTAAATCCGCTGTCTTTCGACTTCATAGGTTCGAATCCTATCCTGCCCACCAAAACGGCTTGTTCCGCTTTTGCCCTAGCAGAGGCGGAACAATGTTGTTGAGTGGAAGGTGAGAACAAATTCTCGGTTGACAGACAAAGTAATTCCCGGCGCCTGTGATACGACAGCCTTTTATGTTCTTTAATTTATTCAGGAAGATTCATACAGCATTATTACCTTGCTGTGTTGGATTTGTCCGGTATGCGGGAGTAGCTCAGTTGGTAGAGCGACAGCCTTCCAAGCTGTAGGTCGCGGGTTCGAACCTCGTCTCCCGCTCGCATATAATTTCAAGCTGTTGTAGCTCAGGGGTAGAGCACTTCCTTGGTAAGGAAGAGGTCGAGAGTTCAATTCTCTTCAACAGCTCTTTTGAATTTTAGAAGAGAAGCATCGCGGTCGCAGTGACATCACTTCGCCACTACATACACTCCATAAAATTCGGATTTCGGATTCGAATTTGTTAATTCTGCACTCCGAAATAAACTTAGCGTTGTAGCTCAATGGAAGAGCATCCCACAATTTTTACTTTATCGGGAAGGACATGAGTTCAATTCTCATCAGCGGTACAAGTTTGTAAAAAGCCGTGTTTTAAAAACAACTATCAATACAATCTTTACAAACCATCTAAAAAGAAAATACAATGGCAAAAGAAACCTTTAAGCGGGATAAACCCCACGTAAACATTGGTACCATCGGCCACGTGGACCACGGTAAAACTACCTTGACTGCTGCCATTACCACAATTTTGGCAAACAAGGGTCTGGCAGAGAAAAGAGGCTATGATGAGATCGATGCTGCTCCTGAAGAAAAAGAAAGAGGTATCACTATCAATACAGCTCACGTAGAGTATCAGACAGCTAACCGTCACTATGCTCACGTTGACTGCCCTGGTCACGCTGACTATGTGAAAAACATGATCACCGGTGCTGCCCAGATGGACGGTGCTATCCTGGTGGTTGCCGCTACAGACGGTCCTATGCCACAAACCAGAGAGCACATCCTGCTGGCTCGCCAGGTAGGTGTACCTCGTATCGTAGTGTTCATGAACAAAGTTGACCTGGTTGACGATGCTGAGCTGCTGGAACTGGTTGAAATCGAAATCCGTGACCTGCTGAGCTCTAACGGCTTCGACGGTGACAACGTTCCTGTAATCCAGGGTTCTGCTACCGGCGCACTGGCTGGTGACGAAAAATGGGTTGGCGCTATCGAGCAACTGATGGAAGCTGTTGACACTTACATTCCGCTGCCTCCCCGTCCGGTTGATCAGGACTTCCTGATGTCCGTAGAAGACGTATTCTCTATCACCGGTCGTGGTACCGTTGCTACAGGTCGTATCGAACGCGGTCGTATCAAAGTTGGTGAGAACGTTGAAATCGTAGGTCTGCAGGAAGAACCCCTGAAATCTACTTGTACAGGTGTTGAAATGTTCAAAAAACTCCTGGACGAAGGTGAAGCTGGTGACAACGCTGGTCTGCTGCTGCGCGGTATTGAGAAAAACCAGATCCGTCGTGGTATGGTTATCTGCAAACCCGGCTCTATCACTCCGCACACTGAATTCAAATGCGAAGTTTACGTACTGAGCAAAGAAGAAGGTGGCCGTCACACTCCGTTCTTCAACAAATACCGTCCTCAGTTCTACTTCCGTACAACTGACGTAACTGGTGAAGTTGAACTGCCTGCAGGTGTTGAAATGGTTATGCCTGGTGATAACGTTACACTGACTGTAAAACTGATCCAGCCGATCGCGATGGACAAAGGTCTGAAATTCGCTATCCGTGAAGGTGGTCGTACAGTAGGTGCCGGTCAGGTTACTGAAATTATCAAATAAGTATTTCCAAAATACTAAAAGCCATTAGCTTCGGCTATTAAATGTCAGGATTTATTGATATATTTGCTGACTGCTGAAAGCTCAAAGCTAATGGCTTTATACACGGGTATGGTGCAACGGTAGCATACGGGTCTCCAAAACCTTTGATCTGGGTTCGAATCCTAGTACCCGTGCCAAGGTTAATTAAATGGTTGAATTGTTATTATTAAAAAATAGAACAATTCAACCATTTTTAGGCTTTAATCAATTGACCATAAATCGTTAACTTTACAGAATGAATAAGATCAGAAACTACTTCCGCGAGTCTTATCATGAGTTGGTCTACAAAGTATCCTGGCCTACCTGGCAGGAACTGCAGTCCTCCACCATGATCGTGCTGATAGCAACTATCTTTGTTACAGCGCTGGTGTGGGGTATGGACGCCGCTTCCAATTTTGTGTTAGCACACTATTATGAAATATTCAAAAAATAAATAAATGGATGCAACCAATATTCCTGCGCAGGAAACAAAGTGGTATGTACTCCGCGTTGTTAGTGGCAAGGAAAAAAAAGTGAAGGAATACCTGGATATTGAAGTGCGCCGATCTGATTGGGGTAACGTAATCACACAGGTATTTCTCCCGGTGGAAAAAGTATATAAAGTGCAGGCCGGTAAAAAAGTAATGCGTGAGAAAAACTTCTATCCCGGTTATGTGATGATTGAAGCCATCGATGGCAAAATGACCGACGAAGTGATCCAGGCCATCCGTAACGTGTCTGGCGTTATTCACTTCCTGGGTAAGGAAAAACCCATTGCACTCCGTAAAGCCGAAGTCAACAAAATGTTAGGTAAAGTGGACGAACTGAGCGATCAGGGACTCACCATGAGCGAACCTTTCATCGTCGGCGAAACCATCAAGATCATCGACGGACCGTTCAACGACTTCAACGGTGTCATCGAAGAAGTGATCGAAGACAAAAAGAAACTGAAAGTAACCGTGAAAATCTTTGGCCGCGCCACCCCTGTAGAACTGAACTTCATGCAGGTGGAAAAATTAGCATAGTTACGGTACCAAATAATTCTAAAAAAGCGCTCCGCACCCCGGAGCGCTTTTTTTATGCTGATGTTAGAGGGATCACTTTCTGGGCCGCGTCTTCTTCAGGACACTATATGCCAGCTGTCAAACAGCCAATATCCCAAAACCCAAATGATAAAATAACAATATAGGAAAATGAAAAAATTGCTTTGCGGTGTGGCCGGCTGCCTCTTCCTGCTGTCTGCCTCAGCCCAGCAACCGGTAAAGAAACCTGCTGTAACGCCTGTACCCGCCGTCAACTATACGGCCATACCAGATTCGGTAACGGGTTCCTCCGCCTCCATGGCGGCCTGGCTGGTGTCCCACTGTGAAAACAAGACCGCCATGCTTCGCTCGCTCTACGCCTGGATGTCTTCCCACATTAATTATGATGTGGTCAATACCTTCCAGCCCGGTTATTATAAAGATACCGCTGACGCGATCAGCAAAACCCTGCAGACACGCACCGCTGTCTGCGAAGGATATGCCTCGCTGTATGTGGACGTAGCCCGCCGCGCCGGTATCCCGGCCATGGTGGTGACCGGCTACCCGCTGGTCAACGGCCGGCCCGATAATGCCAGTCACGCCTGGGTGGCCGTGCAGCCGGATAGCGAATGGAAGATGATAGACCCCACCTGGGGCTCCGGTTCGGTGAACAATAATAAATACACGCCCCGGCTTACCTGGAGACATTTCCTTGTGGAGCCGCATGAATACCTGAAAACACACGTCCCCTTCGATCCCCTGTTCCAGTTTTCCGAATACCCGTTGCGGCACGATGAAATCCGCGATGGCAAGTGGAGCGGCGGGACGGACCAGCCGGTGTTTGTGTTCAGGGATACGCTGGCCGCCTTTAATAAGATGTCTGCACTGGCCAAGTCCGAGAATATGGCTGCCAGGATAGGGCGCTTCGGGGTGACTAACCAGCTGATCTCCGCAGAGCTGACTTTCCTGACCAACCAGTTGACCGTAGAGCGGCAGAATGCCAGCATTATGGAGCAGAACCGGGTGGCAGACCAGATCAACGAGTGCAGCCGGCTGTATAACCGGTTGACCAACATCTTTAATGACTATGTAAATTTCCGCAACAAGCAGTTTACCCCTGCCAGGCCGGACCAGGAGATAAGGGAGTGGGTAGACGGGATGTCGCGGCAGTCGGACGAGGTAGAGAAGAAGGCGCGGCAGCTGACGGTGAAGGACCCAGGCAACCGCCGTGTATTGCGGGAGGTACTGGAGGCCAATACGCAGTTGAAGCAGCGCATCACCGACGAGCAGGCTTTCGTGGCTAAATATATTAAGACGGGAAAGATGTTCCGGAAGTCACTTTTTTATAAAGTGGGGTTTTAGCTGTACTTTTGCATTCCTCCGGATTATAAGGTTTTTTTAACGGGAATGCAATGGATTTGTAAAAAAAAGGTGACTGGTAGCAAAAAGAGTGCCCAAATTCAAATACTTTTTGGCATTTTGATATTATTATTTACCTTTGCATCCCCTTTAAAAGGTTATTTCAGTTCCTTTTAGTTTTGGGAGTTCTCTGTACAGCAGAGGGCGTTTTAACCAAATTAAACACATAAGAAATGGCAAAAGAGATCGCAACGTACGTGAAATTGCAGGTGAAAGGCGGCCAGGCCAACCCTGCACCTCCGATTGGTCCTGCACTGGGTTCCAAAGGTGTGAACATCATGGAGTTCTGCAAACAGTTCAATGCCCGCACCCAGGATAAAATGGGTAAAGTATTGCCTGTATTGCTGACTGTTTACACTGACAAATCATTTGACTTTGTAATTAAGACTCCTCCGGCACCTGTACAGCTGCTGGAAGCTGCTAAAATTCAAGGTGGTTCTAAAGAGCCTAACCGTAACAAGGTGGGTAAAGTGACCTGGGCACAGGTGGAAGCTATCGCACAGGATAAAATGCCTGATCTGAACTGCTTCACACTGAACAGCGCTATGAAAATGGTAGCTGGTACTGCTCGTAGCATGGGTATTACTGTTGAAGGTAAAGCTCCCTGGGAAAACTAATTGGTTCACCCTGTTAAGGCAGGAACTTTAAATCATTTTGACAATGGCAACTAAAAAGAGAAAAGTAGCGCAGGCTAAAGTTGATAAAAACAAGGCGTATTCGCTGAAAGAAGCCTCTGCTCTGGTAAAAGATATCAACTGCACTAAATTCGACAGCTCTGTCGATATACATATCCGCTTAGGCGTTGATCCTAAGAAAGCAGACCAGGCTATCCGTGGTTCCGTAACGCTTCCCCACGGTACTGGTAAAACTAAGAAAGTTTTAGTACTCTGCACACCTGACAAAGAAGCTGCCGCTAAAGAAGTTGGTGCTGATTTCGTAGGTTTGGACGAGTTTATCCAGAAGATTGAAGCTGGCTGGACTGAGATCGATGTGATCATCGCTACTCCGGCTGTAATGCCTAAAATCGGTAAACTGGGTAAAATCCTGGGTCCCCGCAACCTGATGCCGAACCCGAAAACCGGTACTGTTACCAACGACGTAGCTGCTGCTGTGAACGAGGTGAAAGGTGGTAAAATTACCTTCAAGGTAGATAAAGCTGGTATCATCCACGCTTCTATCGGTCGCGTATCTTTTGCTGCTGATAAAATCGAACAGAACTCTCAGGAGCTGATCAATGCTATCATCAAGCTGAAACCAGCTACTGCAAAAGGCACTTACCTGAAAGGTCTGTCCATGGCTTCTACTATGAGCCCTGGTATCGCCATCGACACTAAATCTGTTCAAAACTAATTGATCACGCGTGTGTAGCCTTATCTGCAAGGAGGGGCTTGCTACAAACGGTAAAATATGAATAAAGATCAAAAAAATGAAGTGATCGAACTGCTGAAAAGTAAGTTCTCTCAATATAACAACTTCTACATCACTAACACCGAATCATTAACGGTAGCGCAGGTTAACGACCTGAGGAAGACTTGCTTTGACAAGCAGGTGGAAATGAAGGTGGCTAAAAACACCCTGATCCGTAAAGCACTGGAATCTCTGGACAGCGAGAAATATGCCGGTATTTTCGATTCTCTGCACGGTGTAACCGCCCTGATGTTCTCTGACAGCCCGAAAGAGCCGGCCCTGATCATCTCCAGCTTCCGTAAAGCGAACGCTAAACTGGAAAAACCAGTACTGAAAGCAGCATTCGTAGCTGACGAAATCTTCATCGGCGACAACCAGCTGACTGCCCTGACCAACATCAAGACCAAGAACGAGCTCATCGGCGAAGTTATCGGTCTGTTGCAATCCCCTGCAAAACGCGTTATCGCTGCTTTGCTGGAAAAAGGCAAGAAAGAAGGCGCAGTGGAAGAAGCTCCTGCTGCAGAATAATTGGAATTTGTGGATTTACGGATTTAGAAATTTTGGAATTTATTCCTCCGTTTAAATCAAAAAATCAAAAAATCCGAAAATCAGAAAATTCCTACATAACAATGGCTTCCAAGTCACAATATAATTAACAAACTTTACAAACATTACATTAAAACATTATAAAATGGCAGACGTAAAAGCATTAGCCGAACAATTAGTAGGTTTAACTGTTAAGGAAGTACAAGAACTCGCAGACGTACTGAAAAACGAGTACGGCATTGAACCAGCAGCTGCTGCAGTAGTAGTTGCAGCCGGCGACGGTGGTGGTGCAGCAGTTGAAGAAAAAACTGCTTTCAACGTAGTGCTGAAATCTGCAGGTGCTTCCAAACTGAACGTTGTTAAGGTTGTAAAAGACCTGACCGGTCTGGGTCTGAAAGAAGCGAAAGAACTGGTTGACGGCGCTCCTAAATCTGTGAAAGAAGGCGTTAGCAAAGCAGAAGCTGAAGATCTGAAAGCTAAGCTGACTGAAGCAGGTGCTGAAGTTGAAATTCAGTAATTCTTTGCTTAGTATACATCTTTTAAAGGTCAAAAGTGCCCATGGTACTTTTGGCCTTATTCCCTTTGGGAAAGTGTCTTTTTCAGAGAGTCAAAACGGGGAATCACCCAGGGTGACTTTGACCAGGTGCAGAAGGCATGTCTAAAATCAGGATGAATATTGGCAAAGAAATCTTAATTTCCCTAATTCTTACAAAGTCATATAACTGCTAACTTCGAATATGTCTCTAAAAAAAGCCCAAACAAACGAAAGAGTAAATTTTGGAAAGATCAAACAAGTTACTGAGACACCGGATCTGTTGGCTATCCAAATCCAATCTTTCAAGGATTTCTTCCAATTAGAAACCACACCAGACAAACGAAATAACGAAGGCCTTTTTAAAGTATTTAAGGAGAACTTCCCGATTACAGATACCCGCAATATCTTCAATCTGGAGTTCCTTGATTATTTCGTAGACCCTCCGCGCTATACCATTGAGGAGTGTATTGAACGTGGGCTTACTTATTCCGTACCGTTGAAGGCGAAACTGCGTCTCAGCTGTAATGATGAGGAGCATGTGGATTTCCAGACAATTGTGCAGGACGTGTTCTTAGGTAACATTCCCTACATGACCCCAAGAGGTACTTTCGTTATTAATGGTGCTGAGCGCGTAGTTGTTTCCCAGCTGCACCGCTCTCCTGGTGTATTCTTTGGTCAGTCTGTTCACCCGAACGGAACCAAGATCTACTCTGCAAGAGTGATCCCGTTCAAAGGGGCCTGGATGGAGTTTGCAACCGACATCAACAATGTGATGTATGCTTACATTGACCGTAAGAAGAAATTCCCTGTTACCACCCTGCTGCGTGCCATCGGTTATGAAACCGATAAGGACATCCTGCAGCTGTTTGGTATGGCTGATGAAGTAAAAGCAGACAAGAAAAGTCTTGATAAATACGCCGGCAAAAAGCTGGCTGCCCGCGTTTTAAGAAGCTGGGTGGAAGACTTTGTGGATGAGGACACCGGTGAAGTGGTAAGTATCGAGCGTAACGAGATTATGCTCGAGCGTGACAGCATTCTGGACGAAGCGAACATCGAGACCATCGTAGATATGGGTCTGAAAAGCGTATTCGTACAGAAAGAAGAGGTGAGCGGCGATTTCTCCATCATCTACAACACATTAAATAAGGATACATCCAACTCCGAGCTGGAAGCCGTTCAGCACATCTACCGCCAACTGCGCGGTGCCGATGCGCCGGATGATGAAACAGCAAGGGGTATCATCGATAAATTATTCTTCTCCGACAAACGTTATGACCTCGGAGACGTAGGCCGTTACAAAATCAACCGGAAACTGGGTCTGTCTACTCCGCTGGACATGAAAGTGCTGACGAAAGACGACATCATTTCCATCATCAAATACCTGGTACAACTCACCAATGGTAAAGCAGAGATCGACGATATCGATCACCTGAGCAACCGTCGTGTACGTACCGTGGGAGAACAGCTGTACGCTCAGTTCGGCGTAGGTCTGGCCCGTATGGCCCGTACCATCCGCGAACGTATGAACGTCCGCGACAACGAGGTGTTTACGCCGGTAGACCTGATCAATGCGAGGACCCTGTCTTCCGTGATCAACTCCTTCTTCGGTACCTCCCAGCTGTCACAGTTCCTCGACCAAACCAACCCGCTGTCTGAGATCACGCATAAACGCCGTATCTCCGCCCTCGGTCCCGGTGGTCTGAGCCGTGAAAGAGCAGGCTTTGAGGTGCGTGACGTTCACTACAGCCACTACGGCCGTCTGTGTACCATCGAAACACCGGAAGGCCCGAACATCGGTCTGATTTCCACCCTTTGCGTACACGCGAAGGTGAATGAAATGGGCTTCATCGAAACACCTTACCGTAAAGTAAACGCGGGCAAGGTAGACATGGTGAAAGTAGAGTTCCTGAGCGCTGAAGAAGAAGATACCGTGAAGATCGCGCAGGCCAACGCTCCGCTGGATGACAAAGGCAACTTCCTCAACGATAAAGTAAAATCCCGCGAAACCGGCGACTTCCCGATCCTGGACAAACAGGACGTGGAGTTCATGGACGTAGCGCCTAACCAGATCGTAGGTCTGAGTGCTTCCCTGATTCCGTTCCTCGAACATGATGACGCCAACCGTGCGTTGATGGGATCAAACATGCAACGTCAGGCCGTGCCACTGCTGAACCCGGAAGTACCTATCGTAGGTACCGGCCTCGAAGCAAAGGCAGCACGCGACTCCCGCCTGCAAATCACTGCAGAAGGCAAGGGCGTGATCGAATTCGTGGACGCCAAGGAAATCCATGTTCGTTACGAGCGTGACGAACTGCAGAAACTGGTGAGCTTCGAAGACGACCTGGTGATCTATAACCTGACCAAATTCGTTAAAACGAACCAGAGTACCTGTATCAACCTCAGACCTTGCGTGAAGAAAGGTCAGCGCGTGGAAATAGGCGACTTCCTCACGGAAGGTTACGCTACCCGCGGCGGTGAACTGGCGCTGGGCCGTAACATGAAAGTGGCGTTCATGCCATGGAAAGGTTACAACTTTGAGGATGCGATCGTAATCTCTGAACGTGTAGCACGTGAAGACCTCTTTACCTCCATCCACATCGACGAATACGAACTGGAAGTACGTGACACCAAACTGGGTGAAGAAGAGCTGACCCCGGATATCCCGAACGTGAGCGAAGAGGCTACGAAAGACCTCGACCAGAACGGTATCATCCGTGTGGGCGCCCACATCAAGGAAGGTGACATCCTGATCGGTAAAATCACTCCGCGTGGTGAATCTGATCCTTCTCCGGAAGAGAAACTCCTCAGAGCGATCTTCGGTGACAAGGCATCTGATGCGAAAGACGCTTCCCTGAAAGCACCTCCGTCCACAGAAGGCGTGGTGATCGACAAGAAGCTGTTCAGCCGCGCTAAGAAAGATAAAAACTCCAAGACCCGTGAAAAAGCGGCGATTGAGAAACTGGAAAAAATACACCAGAAAAATACAGAGGACCTGCTGGAAGTACTGATGAGCAAACTGCTGGTATTGCTGAAAGACAAAGTGTCTCAGGGCGTTACCAACACTTACGGTGAAGTGCTGATCTCCAAAGGTTCCAAGTTCTCCCAGAAGAACCTGGTGAATGTTGATTTCATGAACGTGAACCCGCTGGGCTGGACTACCGACGAGGTGACCAACGACCAGATCAACACCCTGCTGCACAACTACAACATCAAGTACAACGAAGAGCTGGGCCGTTACAAACGTGAGAAATTCAATATCTCCATCGGTGACGAACTGCCTGCCGGCGTACTGAAACTGGCGAAGGTTTACCTGGCCAGCAAACGTAAGCTGAAAGTAGGGGATAAGATGGCGGGCCGCCACGGTAACAAGGGTATCGTTGCCAAGATCGTGCGTGACGAAGACATGCCGTTCCTGGAAGACGGTACACCGCTGGACATCGTACTGAACCCGCTGGGCGTACCTTCCCGTATGAACCTCGGACAGATCTACGAAACCGTACTGGGCTGGGCAGGTCTGAAATTGGGCGTACGTTTCGCTACCCCGATCTTTGACGGTGCTACTACCGAAGAAATAGCCAAATATATCAACGACGCAGGACTGCCGAGCTTTGGCCACACTTACCTGTATGATGGTGAAACCGGCGACCGCTTCCACCAGAAAGCAACCGTGGGTGTGATCTACATGCTCAAACTGAGCCACATGGTGGACGACAAAATGCACGCCCGTTCTATCGGACCGTACAGCCTCATCACGCAACAGCCGCTGGGTGGTAAAGCCCAATTCGGTGGTCAGCGTTTTGGTGAGATGGAGGTGTGGGCACTGGAAGCTTACGGTGCAGCCAACATTCTGCAGGAACTGCTTACCATCAAATCCGATGATATCGTTGGCCGTGCCAAAGCATATGAATCTATCGTAAAAGGTGACAACATCCCGAAAGCCGGTGTACCTGAATCCTTCAACGTATTGATCCATGAATTGCGTGGCCTGGGTCTGGATCTGAAATTTGACTAAGAGCTTTTAGCTACCAGCCATTAGCCCCGGGCTAATGGCTGATAGCTTGGATATTTCGCAGGAATAAAATTTTTGTCGCTGGGCTTAACACCAACGGCTAACAGCTAAAAGCTAATAACAGATGGCTATCAAAAAAGAAAATCGTCCTAAATCTAATTTTAACAGCATCACCATCAGTCTGGCTTCTCCCGATGTAATTCTGGAGCGTTCATACGGTGAGGTGCTGAAACCTGAAACCATCAACTACCGTACTTACAAGCCGGAACGTGATGGTTTGTTCTGCGAAAGAATATTCGGGCCTGTAAAGGATTACGAATGCTATTGCGGAAAATATAAACGTATCCGTTACAAGGGTATCGTGTGCGACCGCTGCGGTGTGGAAGTAACGGAGAAAAAAGTACGTCGTGAAAGAATGGGCCACATCCGTCTGGTAGTGCCCGTTGTACATATATGGTATTTCAAATCCCTCCCTAACAAGATCGGTTACCTGCTGGGAATGTCTTCCAAAAAGCTGGAAACCATCGTTTACTACGAAAGATACGTGGTAATCCAGGCGGGTGCGAAACAGGAGAAAGGAATGAACTACGGTGATCTGCTCACAGAAGAAGAATACCTGGACATCCTGGATACCCTGCCTAAAGACAATCAGCTGTTGCCGGATGAAGATCCCAACAAGTTCATTGCCAAAATGGGTGCTGAAGCGGTGGAAATGATGCTGGCCCGTATTGACCTGGACAGCCTCTCTTACCAGCTGCGTAACCAGGCCGCTACTGAAACTTCCCAGCAACGTAAAGCGGAAGCGCTGAAACGTCTGAGCGTAGTGGAAGCTTTCCGTGACGCCAACAGCCGCGTGGAAAACCGTCCTGAATGGATGGTGATGCAATATATCCCTGTAGTACCGCCTGAACTGCGTCCGTTAGTGCCGCTGGATGGTGGCCGTTTCGCGTCTTCCGACCTGAACGATCTGTACCGCAGGGTGATCATTCGTAACAACCGTCTGAAACGTCTGATCGAAATTAAAGCACCGGAAGTGATCCTGCGTAACGAAAAACGTATGCTGCAGGAAGCGGTGGATTCCCTGTTCGACAACTCCCGTAAATCCAATGCGGTGAAAGCGGAAGGTGGTCGTGCCCTGAAATCCCTCTCCGACGTGCTGAAAGGTAAACAAGGCCGTTTCCGTCAGAACCTCCTCGGTAAACGTGTGGACTACTCCGGTCGTTCCGTTATCGTGGTTGGCCCTGAGCTGAAACTGCATGAGTGCGGTCTGCCGAAAGATATGGCTGCCGAGCTGTTCAAACCGTTTATTATCCGTAAACTGATAGAAAGAGGCATCGTGAAAACCGTGAAATCAGCGAAAAAGCTGGTAGACCGGAAAGAAGCGGTGGTTTGGGACATCCTGGAAAACGTGCTGAAAGGTCACCCGGTATTGTTAAACCGTGCTCCGACCCTGCACCGTCTGTCTATCCAGGCGTTCCAGCCTAAACTGGTGGAAGGTAAAGCGATCCAGCTGCACCCGCTCGTGTGTTCTGCGTTCAACGCCGACTTTGACGGTGACCAGATGGCGGTACACGTGCCGTTGAGCAACGCTGCTATTCTGGAAGCCCAACTGCTGATGCTGTCTTCCCACAACATCCTCAACCCGCAGAACGGTACGCCGATCACCCTGCCTTCCCAGGACATGGTGCTTGGTCTGTATTACATCACCAAGGGTAAGAAAACCATGGGCGATGTAGTGGTAAGAGGTGAAGGCAAAGCGTTCTACTCTGCTGAAGAGGTGATCATTGCCCTGAACGAAGACAGAATTGACCTGCACGCTCACATCCGTGTGAAAACAACGGTGAGAACGGCTGAAGGCAACCTGGAAAACAAACTCGTGGAAACAACTGTAGGCCGCGTACTGTTCAACCAGTTTGTACCGAAAGAAGCAGGTTATGTAAACGCACTGCTGACCAAAAAATCACTGCGTGAAATCATCGGTGATATCATCAAATACACAGATATTCCGAAAACAGCCAAATTCCTGGACGACATCAAACAATTAGGTTTCCGCATGGCGTTCCGCGGTGGTCTGTCATTTAACATCAATGACCTGATCATTCCGGAAGTTAAGCAGGAAATGATTGATGCTGCTGCCGGTGAGGTGGACGAAGTTTGGGATAACTATAACATGGGTCTGATCACCAACAACGAACGTTACAACCAGATCATCGACATCTGGTCCCGCGTGGATACCAAGGTGACAGAAACCCTGATCCGTGAGCTGGCAACAGACAAACAGGGCTTCAACTCTGTTTACATGATGCTCGACTCCGGTGCGCGTGGTTCCAAACAGCAGATCAAACAGCTGGCAGGTATCAGGGGTCTGATGGCCAAGCCGCGTAAGAGTGGTTCTACCGGTTCCGAGATCATTGAAAACCCGGTATTGTCCAACTTTAAAGATGGTCTGAACGTATTGGAATACTTCATCTCTACCCACGGTGCCCGTAAGGGTCTTGCGGATACGGCGTTGAAAACGGCGGATGCGGGTTACCTGACCCGTCGTCTGGTAGACGTTGCCCAGGACGTGGTGATCAACGAAGAGGACTGCGGTACCCTGCGTGGTATTGCTACCGCTGCGTTGAAAGACAACGAAGAGGTGATCGAAACACTGTACGACCGTATCCTTGGCCGTACTTCCCTGCACGACGTATTCGATCCTCATACCGAAGAACTGCTGGTAGGCGCCGGTGAAGAAATCACCGAGGATATCGCTCATAAAATTGAATCCAGCGCGATCGAAACTGTAGAGATCCGTTCCGTACTGACCTGCGAAAGCCGTCGTGGCGTGTGCGTAAGATGTTACGGTAAAAACCTTGCTACCGGTTACACGGCACAGCGTGGTGATGCAGTAGGCATCATCGCTGCCCAGTCCATCGGTGAGCCTGGTACACAGCTGACACTGCGTACGTTCCACGTGGGTGGTGTTGCGGGTTCTACTTCCGTTGAATCCGGCCTCCAGGCTAAATTTGACGGTACTATCCAGTTCGATGGCTTACGTACTACCACCTACGAAAACAACGAAGGTGAAAAAGTACAGGTGGTTATCGGCCGTACCGGTGAGTTGCGTATCATGGACGTGAAAAACGATCGTCTGCTGGTAACCAACAACATTCCTTACGGTTCCACCCTGCTGGTGAAAGACGGACAGAAAGTGGCCAAAGGCGAACAGATTTGTACCTGGGACCCCTTCAACGCCGTTATCGTGTCTGAAATTCCGGGTAACATCCGTTTCGACAGCATCATTGAAGGTATCACCTTCCGTGAAGAGGCAGACGAACAAACCGGTCACCGCGAGAAAGTGGTTATCGAAACCAAAGACAAAAACAAGATCCCGTCTATTTATGTAGATGGTAATAAAGAGGTGAAATCTTACAACTTACCGGTAGGTTCCCACATCGTGATCTCTGAAGGTGATCATGTGAGAGCTGGTCAGGTAATTGTGAAAATACCCCGTATCATCGGTAAACTGCGAGACATCACCGGTGGTCTGCCACGTGTAACCGAGCTGTTTGAAGCACGTAACCCGAGCAACCCTGCCATCGTTTCTGAAATCGACGGTGTGGTAGCCTTTGGTAACATCAAACGTGGTAACCGTGAGATCATCATCGAAAGCCGTGAAGGTCAGATCAAGAAATACCTGGTGCCTTTGACCCGTCACATCCTGGTTCAGGACGGTGACTTCGTGAAGGCCGGTACTTCCCTGTCTGACGGTTCTACTACTCCTGCAGACATCCTGGCTATTAAAGGTCCGTTTGCCGTACAGGAATACCTGGTAAATGAAATCCAGGAAGTATACCGTTTACAGGGTGTAAAGATCAACGACAAACACATCGAGGTGATTGTTCGTCAGATGATGCGCAAAGTAAACATCGAAGATCCCGGAGATACCCGCTTCCTGGAAGGCGATACCGAAGACAGGTTCGACTTCTTCGAAGAGAACGACATGATCTTTGATAAGAAAGTGGTCACTGAAGCCGGCGAGTCCGCCACCCTGAAAGCTGGTCAGATCGTGACCCTGCGTCAGGTGCGTGAAGAAAACTCCCTGCTGCGCCGCGCCGATAAGAAACTGGTAGAATTCCGTGATGCACAACCGGCTACTTCCAGCCCGCTGCTCCAGGGTATTACCAAAGCGTCTCTCGGCACCCGTAGCTGGATCTCCGCTGCGTCCTTCCAGGAAACCACGAAAGTACTGTCTCAGGCAGCGATCAATGGTAAGATCGACGATATGACCGGTCTGAAGGAAAATATCGTTACAGGTCACCTGATCCCGGCCGGTACTGGTCTGCGTGAATTCGAAAACATGATCGTAGGTTCCAAAGAAGAATACGACATCCTGGCCTCTTCCAAAGAAGTGTTCCAGTTTGACGAAGAAGAATAGCTGTGATGGTCATGATTATTACTGATTTTGCTGACTAAGCGAAGATTGGCAGTGTCTGACCAGCAGTTCGAGATAAAGAGGACGCCCTCATTGATGAAAATCGATGAGGGCGTCCTCTTTTGGGATCGTTGATGCCGGCAGACTATTTTATGTAGAAGTCCAGTAACCGGCAAAAGCAGGCGGGATCAGGGAAATCAGTAATAATCATGGTCATCAAAGTTCTTTTTAGTACTTTACAGCCGGTTTTAAAAACGATCCGGAAATTCATGAAAAAACTGCTTATTGTAGTATTGGGATGGCTGATAGTGATGACGGCCTGTAAGAAGAACAGCGATTCTGCCATTCCTGTGACCGCTTCCAGCTTTATGTTTTTTAACGGTGTCCGGGACGTTGTGTATGACATCTGGCTGGATACCACCCTTATTATGAAAAATGTGGCCTTCGGCCAAAGTACGCCCTACCGGGAAATGCGGGCGCAGCTGTATACCATCCGCGTGGTGGACCATAATCGTCCGAAAGATACCATAAGAGTAGGGCAAATAAACCTGCGCAATAAACGGATTTTTTCGACTTATGTGGGGTTTGATTCCGCCAACACACGGCTCGTTGCTATGGCCGTTGAAGACGACCTGACACCAGCTCCGCCGGAAAATATGAAACTTCGGATCGTGAATTTAAGCTGGGCTTTCCGGCCCAACGGGCAATCGGCCACTGTAGACCTGTTTTCCAGGACCACGCCTATCTTCAGGGGTATGGGCTCTCCGCAGTTCACCAACTTTGCCATACTGCCCGGAGACAGTACCTATCCGTTTAATTTCCGGCGTAATGACGACACCACCGTTGTTCCCAATCAGTTCCCTTTTAAGGCAGAAACAGGGAAGATCTATACCGTAGTGCTGACCGGTAACGCAATGACTTCGACTTTGTTCAAGACTTTCACGATCACCAATAATTAGCCCGTTGAGGGCTGTAATGCGTGGGGCTGTAGCAAAAAGCTTCGTTAAAAATGGGAATCCGGATTTGAAAATCCGGTAAAAGCTTTATTTTAGCCCTTCAATTTTAAAACCTTAAAAGGAGTAATCTACCTATTAACATGCGCACTTGTAAACAATTCGTATCAAAAGCATTATTAGCGGCATTGGCAGCCGGTTTATTTATGGCCTGCAACGGCAACAAGGCTGGCAACAACAATGCGCCTGCTAACACTCCCGCCGCGGGTACGAACACTCCCGCAACAGGTTTCAAAATTGCTTATGTGGACCTGGACTCCCTGGAAGCACATTTCGAATACTTCAAACAAAAGAAATCGGAGCTGGAGCAGAAACAACAGGGTATGGAAAATCAGCTGAAAGCGAAAGCCAGAGCTTTACAGTCTGAATACCAGGACCTGCAGCGTAAAGCATCCACGCTGACCCAGGAGCAGGGCGAGGCAGCACAACGCAGCCTGATGGCCAAACAGCAGCAGCTGGAGCAGGAAGCACAGAATATGCGTGCAGATTATGCCCAGAGTGAAACCAAATTCAACGAAGAGCTGCAGAAAAGGCTGGACGATTTTCTGAAATCCTTTAATTCAGATAAACGTTATGCGTATATCTTCTCTTTCCGTACCGGTCAGAGCAACATTCTGTATGCAGATCCGGCTTATGATGTGACCGCAGATGTGATCAAAGGCATGAATGATAAAGGCGCCGAAGCACCTGCCGCCAAATAAAGAAAATAACAGGCAAACATTAAAAATTTTGTCTACCTTATAGTCCCGGTTTCCCAAAGAGCCGGGACTTTTTAATTTCTACCGTTATATGGACATCAACCAAAACAATTCATTCAAGCCCACACTGGGCTTATTAGATGCTACTATGATCGTTGCCGGTTCCATGATAGGGTCCGGTATTTTTATTGTTACCGCAGAGATAGCCCGCAGTGTGGGCGGCGCCGGATGGGTGACGGCCATGTGGGTACTGGCCGGCGTGGTGACGCTCATTGCAGCACTCAGTTACGGCGAGTTATCCGGGATGTTTCCCAAAGCAGGCGGGCAATACGTATATCTGCGTGAAGCCTACAATCCTTTTATCGCTTTTCTGTTTGGCTGGACGCAGTTCGGCGTTATCCAGACAGGTACCATCGCCGCAGTAGCCGTGGCTTTTGCCAAATTTACCGCTTACCTCATCCCCGGATTCAGCGAGAAAAACATCCTCCTGTCGTTCAACGCGGAGCTGAAACCGGTCTTCCAGGTGTCTGCAGCGCAGGTGGTAGCCATCGTTTCCATTATCCTGCTCACCTATATCAATACACGGGGCGTAAAACACGGGAAGGTGATACAGACCGTGTTTACCATGGCCAAGCTGCTGTCGCTGTTCGGGCTGATCATTTTTGGTTTTTTGCTGGGCGCTAAAGCGGAGATCTGGAATGCCAACTGGCAGGACCCGTGGAATCACTTTTCCCTGGAAGCGGTGAACGGGGACACGATTGTTAAATCATTATCAGGATTGGCATTCTTCGGCGCTGTTGCCGTATCCATGAAGGGTTCCCTGTTTTCCAGCGATGCGTGGAACAATGTGACTTTCATTGCTGCAGAAATCAAGAACCCGGCCCGTAACATCGGCCGGTCACTGTTTCTGGGTACGCTGATCGTGACCATTATTTATGTGAGCTGCAACCTGATGTACCTGGCCGTATTGCCACTGCATGACATCGCTTTCGCCGCCAATGACAGGGTGGGGGTAGCCGCTGCAGAGAAGATCTTCGGGGGCATTGGTTCCGGTATTATCGCTGTGATGATCATGATTTCCACTTTCGGCTGCAATAACGGACTGATCCTGTCTGGCGCCCGTATCTATTATACGATGGCGCAGGATGGGCTGTTTTTCCGTAAAGCAGGGGAGCTGAACAAGCACGCAGTGCCCGCCCGCGGACTGTGGATACAATGCTTCTGGGCGTCACTGCTGTGTCTGACAGGCCGTTACAACGACCTGCTGGCGCTGGTGATCTTTGGCGTACTGATCTTTTATGTGCTGACCATCCTGGGCATTTTTGTGCTGAGAAGGAAGCGTCCGGACCTGGAAAGGCCTTACAAGGCTATCGGTTACCCGGTGCTGCCGATGATCTATGTGTTGGTAGCGCTTTCACTGGCCACACTGCTGCTCATTTTCGAATCTAACTATACTTTACCTGGTCTGGGCATCATTTTATTGGGTATTCCCCTCTATTTTCTGGCGATGCGAAGCAAAGGAAAAGCGCTCTCCTAGCTAAAAAGGACAACAAAAAGGGAAATTTAACACAAACGTTGTATAAAATTTTGGGGCCACTGCGGTTTTATTAGCAGTGGCCCCTCTTAATTTGCATAAACAAACGAAGGACTAGTGAAGCAGAACCCTACTGGATCGCAGAAAACCCTATAGCAGAAAAGCTAAAATAAAAATCGGCATTGCCACATCACAACGGAGTAAACGCTGCATGCAGCATCAGTTTTTTATTGAACTAAAATGTATGCCCTGAGTATTTGTTAGAATAGTTGTTGGATAAGTTGTATGTCATTTTATGGACCCTCAAATTATATAAGCCATCAGAGTATTATATATATCTACATCTAAAAAAATTACCAGAAAAATATTTATTGCCAACAATGGTGTTCTATGGACATCATCATCATAGAGTATGAAAAAATATCAGGCGATAGAAAGGTATCTCAACCCCAAGATAACCATTAAAAGCCTACACGATTTGCATTCTCGAACATTCACATGACAATCTTTTACAACAAGCGTATGGTTTCTACCATGCGCTTCTTTTTTATTTTGATATTTAGTCGTTTGATTACCGCGTTGTTAGAGGGAGTGTAGGCGGTTTAAAATATTCAAATGATTAAATAATCAAATCATCAAATGATGGTTATTTTTGCAGCATGTTTACAACCACCTCCAACAGTATATTTGACCGGAGCATACAGGATTATCACCGGTACAATGATGTGCATCAGGCCATCAGCAATCCCTATGAAAAAAGCAGTATTGAACATCTGCTGTATATGAAAAACTGGATCGACACGGTACAATGGCATCTGGAAGATATCATCCGCGATCCGCAGATAAACCCTGCAGAGGCGCTGCATATCAAGCGTTGGATTGACCGGTCCAACCAGGAACGTACCGATGTGGTGGAATATATTGACAGTTATTTCCTTGAGCAATATAAGAACGTGAAACCTGCTGCAGACGCGGAGATCAACACTGAAAGCCCTGCATGGGCCATCGATCGTTTGTCTATTCTCGCCCTGAAGATATATCACATGCAGGAAGAAGCCATCCGTGCAGATGCTACACCGGAGCACCGGGAAGCCTGTCAGCGTAAGCTGGACATCCTGCTGGAGCAACGCACTGATCTGAGCACTGCCATTGAAACGCTGCTGGCAGACATCGCGGCGGGCAAAAAGTACATGAAAGTGTACAAGCAGATGAAGATGTACAATGATCCTTCACTGAACCCTGTATTATACAAGGGGGAAAAATAACCGGTTTCCTTGGCAATTACTACCACTATACTGGTCACCCGTTTTTCCGCCCTCGGGGATGTGGCGATGACCGTGCCGGTCATGAAGCAGGTGCTGGACGAAAATCCGCAGCTGCAGATTGTTTTTGTGACCAACAAAAACTGGGGCGCCCTGTGCGCTGGTATTCCGCGGCTGGTGTTTTTCCCGGCCGATGTAAAAGGCGAACATAAAGGCGTGCCCGGGTTATACCGCTTATTCCGCAGCATCAGCCATCAGTACCGGATTGACGCCGTAGCGGACCTGCACAATGTGCTGCGGTCCAGGATCGTGCGTACTTTTTTCCGGCTGACGGGCAAACGGGTGGCCGCTATTGATAAAGGCCGCGCCGGTAAAAAGGCGCTTACCCGCAAGGAGAACAAGGTGTTGCAGCCACAGACCAGCACTATTGAGCGTTATGCGATCGTTTTCCGACAGCTGGGCCTGCATTGTACCATGGGGACACAGCCGGTTTTTGCCCCACAGCCGCTTCCGGAGCGGGTATTGGCGGTTACCGGCGCCAAAGGCGCCCAGCAGTGGATAGGACTGGCCCCTTTTGCCACCTACCGGGAGAAAATGTACCCGCTGGCCAAAATGGAAATGACACTGGCCGGACTGGCTGCCACCGGCAACTACCGGATATTGCTTTTCGGCGGCGGCAAAAAGGAAGTTGAACAGCTGAATGAGCTGGCGGCGCGTTATCCACAGACCCTCTCCGTAGCAGGCCGTTTTTCGCTGGAGGAAGAACTGACGCTGATCAGCCAGCTGGACGGTATGATCAGCATGGACTCCGCCAATATGCACCTGGCTTCCCTCTATGGGGTGCCAGTAGTGTCCGTATGGGGCGCTACCCACCCGTATGCCGGATTTATGGGCTACGGGCAGTCGGAGCAGCGGGCGGTGCAAATCACTGATCTGAGCTGCCGGCCGTGTTCTGTTTTTGGCAATAAACCCTGTTTCAGAGGCGACCATGCCTGTATGGAATGGATCAAACCGGAACAGATAACAGAAAAAGTAATAAGTGTTATCCGTTAAGATGCTTAACCATGGCGTGTTTTGGTGGATATTCGAAAAATATTGCAAGTTTTTTTTGCAGAAATAAAAAAAGTTATACTTTTGCCATCCCAAACAACAAGGTGATTGCCCAATAGTATAATGGTAGTACGACAGATTTTGGTTCTGTTTGTCTAGGTTCGAATCCTGGTTGGGCAACAAAAAGAGCAAGAAAGACAGATGATGCTCAATAAACTTTAAACCGCTGCGACGAAAGTTTCAGCGGTTTTTGTTTTATATGTTAACTGACACTCGTTTTGCCTTAGCCCTTATTTAATCCCAAATTGTCCCATCGGGAGATGGATACAACTCCAGCCAGAGCGCTTTTATCTGGCATTAATTATTGTCAGTTGAACACAGCCAGTTGGCGGATACAGTGAAGAAAAGTTGAGGTTTTATCGGTATTATATTACTGGTTTCGCATGATTATTAAGCGATTTTATGCTTTGGAAATTAAAATCGGTAGTATATTACCGAAATATAGAAGTTTTGGTAAAAAACTTCGTATCAGAAACGCCGGCGCTTGTTGAAGATAATAAGTATCTGTTTATTGAAACATCTTCTCAAACGGACATGTCTGAATCCGGGGAACTGCTCCGGCCGGAGATCGTAGACGGGACGATGATTGTCAGTATCGGGAAATAGCAATGCTATCAATATACGCATTTGCCAGGAGGGAGCTATACCGGAATTCAGTATAAGGGGGAAAAAGAAAAGACATTCATATGAATTTCTACACACGCAAATGGGTAAAACCAGAAGATCTCAACGCGCATGGTACTTTATTCGGGGGCAGTTTACTGCGGTGGATCGATGAAGAGGCGGCCATTTATTCCATTATCCAGCTGGGCACCAACCGGTGTGTGACCAAGTACATGTCGGAAATCAATTTTATCAATTCCGCCCGGCAGGGAGATATTGTGGAATTGGGCATCAAAGCGGTGCATTTTGGGCGTACATCGCTGACACTGACCTGCGAGGTACGGAATAAGATCACCCAGAAGAGTATCCTGACGATTGATAAAATTGTATTTGTGAGCGTGGATGAAAAAGGACAACCAACGCCGCATGGCAGAACTGCCATTACTTATACCGATGAGCGGTTAAGAGAAGAATAGATTTAATGATTTCATTTAATAAAAATGCAGCAGCGGGAGGACCACTGCTGCATTATCTTTTTTAGACAGTATAAAAAAGAGGGTGGGTAAAACTACAATGGATCAGGCCGGTTAAATATTCGCTCGCGGAGTTCTGCGTGAGGCAGGCAGGTTTTTCAATCCACTTCTTTCATGATCACTGCAAATGAACTCTGTGAAGCAAAAGTACTTACCTGTAGCGGATCTTCGGCATTTGTAGCATCTACATGCCTACTACAAACTAATTTTTTACCTATCTACAAAACCTCTACAAGTTGTATTTTTGGCGGATGAACCATATCCTAAAGACGAGGGTCGTAATAGTGTTTGTAGCCCTGTTTTCTCTACTGACAGCCAGTAGTTTTGCACAGACGGTACAGGATTCCCTGAAGCGGGTATTGCAACAGCCCGGATTAACGCCGGAAGAACAGGTGATGACACGGATCAGGATGGGGCGGGCGCTGGTAGACGGCAGCCGGAAAGACGCCATTGCCAGCACGCGTACCGCGCTGGAGATGAGCCGCTCCCTGAAAGACAAAAAGTATGAAGCACTGGCGCATTCTGCGCTGGTATCGCTGGAATATACCGCGGAAGATACCGCGGTGGCATCGCATCACCTGGACACCGCCTTCCGGCTGGCCCGCGAATCGGGAGACCAGCTGACACTGTCCAGCATATGGTATCGTAAAGGATGGCTGGAAAGCCGTACCGGCAAGCCGCATGAAGCGGTGAAGAGCTTCCAGGAGTCGCTGAAACTGGGCAAAAGCTTCCCGGGCAACGTCTACGAGACCAATGTATATTATAATCTCGCTGCTATTTATGCCGACTGGAACGATACCGAAACACAGTACCGTTACGCAAAAGCCTGCCTGGCTTCCGCGATGTCCCGTTCAGACCCGGACGATATCTGCAACGGCTACCAGGCCATGGCCACCAGTTTTGAATACCAGTTTAACGGCGATACTGCTAAACGGGAACTGCTGGATTCCGCGCTTTACTACAACCGCAAGGCCATTGGTGTTTATGAAGCCAATGCGCAGCGTATCAGCTTTCGCAGCATGATTGCCTTACTGGCGCTCAATACGGCCAACCTGTATGATCAGTTTTTTCCGCGTACTTACCGGGACACGGCACAACATTACCTGGACATCGCGCTGAAGATTGGTAAGGAGACCGACCAACAGGAGGTAGTGGCCAGTTGTTACGGGATGATGAGCACCTTTGCCATGAATGACGGGAATTACAACCAGGCATCCGACCTGTTGCTGGCCGGACTGATTGCATTAAAAACGTATCCTGTGCCCGACAACCGGCTGATGGCGCGCCTGATGGAAGCCTTGTCCGACGTGGCGGAGAGAAAGGGCGACCTGCCCAAGGCGCTGGAATACGCCCGGGAATACAGTCACTATTACGCCAAAGCTTTCGACGCCGATCGCATGGCGATCGCCAAGAAGCTGGAAGCCCAGTACCAGGCCCGTCAACGGGAGCAGGAACTGGTAACGCTCCAGGAGAAAGCGGCGTTTAACCGTAAACTGAATATTGTATATATCGGGCTGATTGTTGCCTGCCTGGTGGCGCTGCTGTATCTGTTCCGGTCCTATCACTTCCGTTTGAAGACCACCATTCAGCAACAGCAGCTGCTGGAAAAGGAGAAGCAGGATGGTGTGTTGCAGATACGCCTGAAAGAAGAAGAGGCCATGCGCCTGCAGCTGGAAAAGCAGGAAGCAGAATTGCAGGCCCGCCTGCAGACGGAAGAAGCGGCGCGTTTGCAGGCAGAACAGGAGCTGATACAGACGCAGAAAGAGCAGTTGCAGAAAGACCTGCTGGCAGGTACCTTACAGGTAGAGCAGAAAAATGAGTTACTCGAAACGTTGCAGGAAAAACTCCGTGATAAGGCAGTACAGCCCGACCTGGTCAAGCAGATTTCCCGGATGATCGAAACGCATAAGCGCATGGACAAAAACTTTGAGACCACGCGGACGGAGTTTGAAAACATCCATCCCGAGTTTTTCCGGAAGCTGCAGGAGAAGGCCGGCAACAATCTTACCAAGCTGGATTTAAAGCACTGTTCCTATATCTCCATCGGTTTGTCCACCAAAGAAATTGCGTCGCATCTGGGCGTGGCGCCGAAGAGTATCCTGATGTCGCGGTACCGTATTAAACAAAAGCTGGGACTGGCCAAGGAAGAGGGGCTGGATGCGTGGCTGATGGCCTGGAGAGAAAATAACCCGCTGAGCGAAGACGCAGCGGGTTAATGGAATTGGGGCCGGATGAAATGTTCGGGCTAAGTTTATTGTTGCAGGAAAACGAACCGGTTCTCAAAGAATTTTCCGATGACCGGTATCGGTTTCTGTACGCCGCTGTTGGCATTGATAATACCAAATACCATGAATATCAGCGGCAGCAGGCTGAGTACGGAGAAGATCGCGGACAGCGCGGGGATAATGCTCAACAGGATGCCGGCGGCCACAGACCATATAAGTCCCGCTACCGCGAGGCCGAGTGCCTGTTCCAGATGGTAGTTAACAAAATTGTCCCTGTTCTCCTTGCTCTTTACATAGGCGATAATCCATCCGATGATTGTAATGTAACCGATGATAGCCCATTGTTTTGTCTTCATAGTTGCGCTGATGTTGATGTTTAAAAAAATGATAAAAGGATAAAATGGAATCAGCACAAAGGTAGGCGACCGCGCAACCGTTCCTGTTTTTGTAGATACTACAGTGGGTCTACAGGGGATGGAAAAGTATATCTACAAAAGATCTACAAGTTTTATAAATAATTAATAATCAAGTTGTTAACTATTCTTTGAATATCAATCCCAACCACCCGATTGATCTCATAGGAGGGAGCGTGGTTTTATAGGCTTACAATTTGTTAGTAGCATACAACATGCTGTAGCCGCCGCCGCAATGATACTTACTATCTAATTTCGCGGCAAATGGAGCACATCCATGAAAAAATTAACTTATATCGGTTGGCTCGGCATGATTGGCATTATCACCACAGGATTCGGCATTATCAGGATATTGTCACAGGTGGTACGCGCCCCGTTTTCTGGCCGGCGCCGCCAATATGATCTCCGCTGCGCCGCATGTACCGGACTTTGCAACGGTATGGCAGTATCTTTTGATCACCTCTGGATGTCTGTCGGTACAGCTGTGAGCGGCATGGTGATCACGACACATAGTGTGGCTTATGCGCCATAAGTGGGAACGGTCTTTGGCGTGGCAACCATAGTGCTGGTAGCGTTGCGGGCCTTTCTCCGTGCCCGTACCCGCAGCCGGTATGCGTGGCACAATGATTGTGCCCCTGCCGGTATGAAAAAATCCATTCTTTCCACATTCGTAAGGGCCATTGGCCTGGGGATAGTATCTGGCATGCGTAGCACCATGGGGCCTGCGTTTGCGAGCCAGTATGCTAACCGTTACCCGTCGCGGCAGCTGAAAGGCAGCCCGCTGGGATTTATGCAGCGGGATACGGTGATGCGAGGCCTGCAGACGATGGCCGCCGGTGAGATGGTGGTAGACAAAGTACCTGGCGTTAAAGACCGTATTATTCCCGGTGCGCTTGCAGCACGGGCTGCCGCCGGCGGATTGGCGGGAGCTACCGTGTACCAGTCCCATGGCGACAAGGCCTGGCGCGGCGCGTTGGTAGGTGCTGTGGCTGCGGTGGCGGCGTCTTACGCCTGCTTTTACCTGCGTAAGTATGCCGGTAAAAAATATAAAGTGAAAGACGGCTTTGCCGGCGGCGTGGAAGATCTGCTGGCGGTGGGTATTGGCGCGGGTTCTACGGCTGGCAAGTAATTATTCGTATAACCTTTTACGTTATACCCCCGGCGTTGCCGGGGTAATCATACTGTATCCTGCGCACGAAGCAACGGAAACTCCACAACCAATGCAATCCATGCCAGGGAGCAATCATACTGTATCCTGCACACGAATACAGGTATCCAGCCCTGCCACCCCGGACGGTGGCGGGGCTTTTGATTTTAATTTATATATTTGAAGTATTCCTTTCGAATGCAAACTTGAACCAACTGAACCAATCGGAAAATTACTCCTGGGAGCAACTGCAACGCGATCCGGCCGCCTTTGAACGATTTTTTAAAATCACGGCTGCGGCTTTGTGCGTCTATGCCCTGCGTATCGTAAAAGACAGGCAGGCGGCGGAAGACATTGTACAGGATTTCTTTTCACGCTTGTGGCAGAAACGCGGCCAACTTAACATACAGGCGCCTCCCCAGCGCTATGCCTACCGGGCGGTACATAATGCCTGCCTTAATTATTTAAGGGACAATCCTGTTATTTCGGACAATGCCCTGCCGGAGCACATACCGGTAGATGAAGAAGCAATAGAACGGGAACTGCAGCTGCAGCAGCGGATACAGCAGCTGGAGCAGGTAGTGGCCGGGTTACCGCAACAATGCAGGACTGTATTTGAAAAAGTATGCCTGGAGCGGAAAAAATACAAAGTGGTAGCAGCAGAACTGGGGATATCGGTGTTCACCGTCAGGAACCAGGTTGCCAAAGCGTATGAAATATTAAGGAATAATATTCTCTTAGAGCTGATCTGCTTACTGGTACTGGATTTACTGGCGGGATGAAAAAATCTTTTAAAAAAATCCCTTGCCGGCGTAGTACATTTTAAACCTATTCGTGTCATCATAACAACGGCCCTTCATCCATGAAAGAGACAGACATTCACATATTATCCGGTATACTGAGCGGGGAACTTCAACCGGAAGATCCAACGGTACAGTCGTGGTTGCAGGAAGACCCTGCAAGAGCGCTGCTGTTGGAGGAACCGGAGCAACTGCGCCGGGTAGTGGAGGAATGGCATTTACAGCAGTCTTTCGATACCCGCCGTATGTGGGCAGGTATTGTAGAGGAGACGGGGCCCGTTGTAGTAAGGCATCGTAACATCCGTATATTATGGCGCGCTGCCGCAGCGGCACTGCTGCTGATAGCCGGTGTTTACTGGTTCATGCAACGGACAAAACAAACAACATTACCCAGCGATACGCTGGCCGCCGTCAAACAGAAGCCCGCCGGCAATTTTGCGATATTGCAGGCCGGGGACGAAACAGTGTCGTTACAGGGCAAAGACAGCAGTTTTGTGCTGGGAGGCAACCAGGTGAATATACATAATGGTCATATGCGGGTGGCCACGGACAAGCCGGTGACCTATACGTTGCGTACACCCCGCGGCGCCAATTACCAGGTGCAACTGCCCGATGGTTCCAAAGTGTGGCTGAATGCGGCATCCAGTATTACCTATCCTTCCGTTTTTCCCGGTAATGAGCGGCGCGTAACAGTGATGGGAGAAGTGTATTTTGAAGTGGCAGCCATAGCGCAGCAACCATTTGTGGTGCAGGCGGGCATACAGGAGATCACCGTGCTCGGAACGGCGTTTGGCATCCGCCAGTATGAAAAAGAACAACAAGGGCTTACTACACTGGTCAATGGAAAAGTAAAAGTGCAGGCCGCCGGAAAAGACCAGGTGCTGCAACCAGGAGAACAGGCCATTGTAAGTGGCAGCCAGCTGCAGGTGATACCTGTGGACACGGAAGAATTTACTTCGTGGAAAGACGGCTGGATACGTTTCCGTAACAAACCATTAATATCCATACTACAAACGATTTCACGGTGGTATGACATCGATATACAGGCAGATGATCAACAACTAACAGGACAGTATTTTACTTGTTATATTAATAAAGAACAGGGACTGGGAGAATGCCTCCAGTCATTGAACAACAGCACCAACCAATTTTTGTTTTCGTTGCAAGGATCAACCATAATAGTGACAAAAAAATAGTCTGCGGGTATTTACAGCTCAGCTGATTTTTAATTAACCAAAATTAATAGTGATGAAACTAAAGGGGATACCTATGCCTTTCCGAAAAGGCTGGTCACTACATTTTCATGCAGTATTGCTCTGTTCCTGTATGACTGTCTTCGCAGGAACAATAACTGTCAGCGCCCAGTCGCCCAAAGCCACCATTACGTTGTCTATCAAAGACAGAACGGTAAAAGCCGTGCTGAAAGAAATTCAGCAAAAGACCTCCTATGAATTTTTTTACAGTGACACAGAAGTAGACCTGAACAGGCACATATCTGTCAACCTGCAGCAAGCCTCCCTGCAGGAAGCTTTGCAGACCGTACTGGGAAAACAATACAACTGGCGCATACAGGGAAAATATGTGTATATCACTGTCCCGCAGCCTTCCAGGGACAGTCATCCCGCCAATTCACAGGAACCGTCTGTAGATAACCGGCTGGTGAGCGGTACCGTTACCACCGTATCGGGTGCGCCGCTGACAGGGGTGACCATCCGGGTAAAAGGTACTGGTAACGGCGCTGTCACAGACGGCAGCGGTCATTTTCAGTTGTATGCAGGGAATGGTCAGCAGCTGGAATTTTCTTTCATTGGTTACGACAGCCGGAAGGTAAAAACTGATACGGTACGCGGCCCGCTGATAGTGGCCTTGTCTGAAACGCCCCGTGCGCTGAACCAGGTAGTGGTTACCGGTTACAGCAACAAACGTATGGGAGAGCTGACCGGTGCAGTATCTCAGGTGACTTCCGAAGAATTGCAGACGACCACCACCCAATCCATCTTTGATAATTTGCAGGGGAAAGTAGCCGGTATGAACGTATCGCTTAGCGGTGGTAACAGTGGCGGTAACACTTCTTCTACAATCGTTATCCGTGGCAAGGGGTCCATGGGACGTAATGCTACACAGCCGCTGGTAGTGATCGATGGCATTATCCAGGAATACATCAATGACAGGGACCCGCTCAGCAATATTTCGCCTACGGACATTGCTTCCGTCACCGTATTGAAAGACGCGGCTTCCGCTGCGCTATATGGCTCCAGGGCGGCCAACGGCGTACTGGTGATCACCACCAAACGCGGCAGCCCTGGTGGCGGTGGTACAAAGGTTGGCGCTAATGTTACCTATGGGCTTAATAAAGCATCGCTGGGTAAATTCAGGGTGATGAACAGCCAGGAGCGGTTCGGTCTGCAACAACAGACTTACCGCAATCAGTATATGGATGCCAACCCCGGCGCCAGCGAAACAGCGATCAACGATTATGTGCATTCGATGGTACCGGACAGTCTATTGAAATATAACACTGACTGGCGTGAGCTGTTTCTGAGAACTGGCCAGACGCAGAATTATAATGTATGGGTGTCCGGTGGCGACCAGCGGGTGAAATATTATGCCTCCGGCGATTATTTTAATGAAGTGGCTCCCCTGATAACTGACAGCTACCGGAAATACAATTTCCGTTTTAACGTGGACTTCCAGGCCACAGAACGGTTGTCACTTTCCACGAACGCAAGCATTTCCTATTCCAATGGTAAGTCAGGCGGCTTTTATACGCCCTACGGCGATGCGTTTAATATCATGCCGTGGGACACGCCTTTTTATGCAGACGGTACGCCTAAAATCGGCGGCCCCGATGAAAAAGGATGGTACAGCGGCGCCAGCTTCAACCCCATGTATGGTAAAGGACGCAGCGACGCTACCACCAAAGCTACGATCGGCGCGTTCGATCTGAATCTGCGTTATAAGTTGACCGACTGGCTGAGCTTCAGTTCGCGTAACCGGTACAGTTTTATCAACATGGACAGGGAACGTTACTCAGATCCGCTGGACCCCACCAGTTTTTTTAACACCCGTGGCGGTTATTACTCCCTTGCTCCCGGCAATACCAATAATATCATCACCACTGAAATGCTGCAGGTAGATAAATCTTTCAACCGGCATCATATTTCAGGATTGGCAGCATTTGAATTTAACCAGGTAACCGCCAAAAACAGCAGTGTTTCCGTGAACGGGCTGAAACCCGGCATACGGGCCATTAGTGCGGGAGATCCTGCCACTTTGTCTTTCAGGAATGAAATCACTGAAACAGCTTATCTGTCCCTGTTCTCCGAACTAAACTATAGCTATGATGGAAAATATTTTGCTACGGCCAGCTTCAGAAGGGATGGCTCTTCCAAGTTCGGGCAAAACAACAAGTATGGTAACTTCTATGCCTTCAGCGGCGCCTGGCAGTTGAGCAGAGAAAATTTCCTGCGTAACGCTAAAAATCTCGACCTGCTGAAACTCCGTGTCAGCTACGGTGTTTCCGGAAACGATCTGCCATTGGGGCCTTATCAGTATCTCACCTTATACCGCTATATTGACGCTACGGAAATATATGATCGCCAGAGCGGTACCCTGCAAGGCTCACAGGGCAACCCCGATCTGCATTGGGAAATGCAGTATACGACCAATATCGGCATTGACGCGGGTTTCTGGGACAGGGTAAACGTTTCCGTAGACCTGTATAATAAACTGAATAAGGGGCTGCTGCTGAGAGTTACACCACCTGCTACCAGCGGTGGTAATACCTATTATCAGAACATGGGCCGCATCCGCAACCAGGGGATTGAAGTGACCATGAATACCCGGCAGTTTAAAAATACGGCAGTGAAATGGTCTACCGATCTCACTTTTGCCTACAATAACAACAAGGTACTGGAACTACAGCCGGGCGCCAAGCTGTTGTATGACGGCCAGTATAGCGGTTCGGCCAAGATTGTGGGTAGCCCGATGAACAGTTATTATATGCCGGTATACGCCGGCGTAGATCCTACTACCGGCGAATCCCGTTTTGAAGTACTGGAAAAAGATGCCGATGGCAATTATACCGGAAAGGTGAACTACACTAATAATCCCGGGGCTGCCACGCTGCAGGTGCTGGGCAACAGCAATCCCAAATACATTGCGGGTATGACGAACAATCTTAGTTACAAGAATTTTACCCTCAGTGTGATGCTAAGTTATTTCGGTGGTTTGAAAATGCTGAACCGCACCCGTGCAGACCAGGACCTTGATGGTGCTGATGTACAGGCCAACAATGCCGCGCCGGCATCCGGACAGGTAAGGTGGCAGCGTCCCGGAGATATCGCTGATCTGCCGAAGGCGGGTAATAAAGTAGATAGTTATTTCCCTACCTCGAGATATGTGGAAGACGGTAGTTTTCTGCGACTGAAGAACATACGGCTGGGTTATGCGCTCTCTGAAAATGTTGTGAAGAAGCTGTGTGTATCTAAAGTGAATGTTTTTGTTTCAGGAGACAACCTGGCCACCTGGACAAAGTTTACCGGTATGGACCCTGAGAACAATTTCGGGGAGGAGAATGCCGGCAAAACACCTTTTACCAGGCGGTTCCTTGCCGGCATACAAGTAACATTTTAATCTTAAACAGTAAAAACAAACGGCTATGAATATAAAACGGTTAAGCATCATCGGTGTTACTGCACTTGTGCTGATCTGTTCCTGCAAAAGTGCACTGGACCTCAAGCCTAAAACCGATCTGGACGCCGGAACGGCGTTGACCGGTTATGAAAATCTGAAAGCGGCATTGAGTGGCGTGTACTCGCTCGTGAATAATTTCAAGTACCTGCCGCGTTATATGAACCTGGTAGAACTGAGTACTGATAACGTGGAGGTGATGAAGGCGGGGAACAATGCTACCACGGCCGGTATCGAATGTTATTCGTTTAAACGTACTGCTTCCATGATGGACCTGGAGGCATGGAACAATGGTTATAAAGCCATTTACCACGCCAATATGGTGATTAATGCGATAGCTGATAATGCTGCGCCTAACATGTTACAGTTAAAAGGAGAGGCCCTTTTTCTGCGCGCTATGCTGCATATGCAGCTGGTACAGGCTTTCGGAAAGCCGTATGCACAAAATGCAGGCGCTCATCCAGGCATACCGTATGTGGTTTCCACGGATGCATCCTTACGGCCTTCCAGGAACACGGTAAAAGAAGTGTACTCCCTGGCCGCTGCCGACTATGAAAAGGCTGCCGGTATTATTTCCGAAACTAAGTCCAATGCCTATGCCAGCAAAGCCGCTTGCTGGGCTGCCCTGGCAGACCTCTACCTGAATGCGGGCGATGCCGCCAAAGCCATCAGTTATGCAGACAAAGTTATTAACGGTAACTACTACACGCTGGTAACCGGGAATGTTTACCTCACGTATTTCAGTACAGATCATAGCAGTGCAGCAGATAAAGAAACCATCTTTACCATTAAAAACCTGGACACCCAGAGCAAATCGTTTTACGGTCTGGGTTACAGCTACACGCAGACAAAGTACGCGGCGGTTTCTGCACCACTGATGAGCCTACTCACGGAAACCACCGGTGACGTACGGCTGGCGTTCTATACTAAGCTGTCCACCACCAGCGGCGATCGCTATTTTACCAACAAGTTTGTACAGAATGGCAACCCTTCGGTGAGCTCGCCGGTGATCTACCGTCTGTCAGACATGTACCTGATCCGGGCGGAAGCCAACGCTAAAAACAATCCGCAGGCAGCGCTGGATGATGTGAACCTCCTGCGTAAACGTGCAGGCATTACCGGTAGTGGGCTATATCAGTTGTCAGACCTTCACGGGAGGGAAAGTGTTTTACAGGTGGTGCTGGATGAAGGGAGAATAGAGTTTGCCTTTGAGAACGGCCGCCGTCGGGCAGCCTTGCTGCGCAACGGTTTGCCGATGGTCCGCGATTATGCCGGCAGTACCGTGCCTGGCAGCCATATCAATATTACCGCGACGGACAACAGCGTGATTTACCCGTTGCCCGCCACAGAAATTACGGTCAATCCTAACCTCACGCAAAATCCATTTTAATCCATTATATGAAAAAGATCACCACTACCATCATCGGCTGTCTTGCGTTCACCGCATTCGCCTGTGCACAGCAGAAGAAGCCTTTTGTGCTGAACGGTAAAATTGCCGGTCAGCCTGACGGCAAGCTCTATATATCGTATGAAGACGTTGCAGATAACAGGAAGTTTGATTCGCTGACGGTCAAAAACGGCAGCTTCATCCTGAAAGGAGACATCGCAGGCCCAGCGGTTGCTTATATACGATCTGCAAACCGGGAGGACAGCCCGGCAACACTCGTGCTGATGCCGGGTACCCAGCAGTTCACCGCCACCAGGGGCCAGCTGAGCATCGGTACTATTACCGGTAATAACGCCAATGAAGGCGTATCCGATTTGCAACGGGAGAAAGCGCTCATTCAGCAGCAATATCAATCCCAGCTGGATTCCATGCGGAATGAGAAAGATCATGACGAGGCTGCGGCCATCCGCGAGAGACTGGCGCCTTTTTTTGAGGGCAACGACCAGGCCGACTACCGCTACTTCCAAAAGTACCCTACTTCCGTGCTGACAGCCTACCTGCTGCGGTTTCACGTGGCCGACCTTACCCTCGATGCGTTGCAGGGCTATTACGACAAACTGGGCGCCGCCACCCAAAAGACCTGCTTTGCCAAACACATTGCGGAGGAAATCAAACAACTCCGCCAGGGTTCACCAGGATCAGTAGCTACTGATTTTACGGCAAAGGATATCGCCGGCAAAGATCTGTCGCTGCGTGACTACAAGGGAAGATATGTACTGCTCGACTTCTGGGCCAGCTGGTGCGTGCCCTGCAGAAAAGGCAACCCCCATCTGAAAACGCTGTATAGCCGTTACCAGCCTAAAGGCTGGGAGATCATTGGTGTTGCCGACGATGACAGGAGTGAGAACGCCTGGAAGACGGCCGTGGCCAAAGATGGTCTGCCCTGGAAACAGGTGCGGAGAGGACTGGACATGTCCAGGCTGAAAAATAATCCGAATGATATTTCATTGAAATACGGTATTCATTCACTGCCCACCAAAATCCTGATCAACCCGGAAGGCGTGATCATAGGGCGTTACGGCAGCGAAGGCGATGAGCTGGACAAAAAACTGAAAGAGATATACGGAGAGTAAGCAAAAACTGACCATCCCGCAAAGGCTGGACGGCAGGGCCGTTCAGCCTTTTTTTTAAGAAAATTTTTGTAACAGTTGTTTTTTATGAAAAAAAATTTACTTTTGCGACCCATTGGTGATTGCCCAATAGTATAATGGTAGTACGACAGATTTTGGTTCTGTTTGTCTAGGTTCGAATCCTGGTTGGGCAACAGAAAACAGGAAAGCCGCTCATTGAGCGGCTTTCCTGTTTTACACACTTTTGACAGCAGCAGAACATACCGCGAAAAAGAAACAGCCTACAAATGAACACCTTCGTATTAAAACCAGACAAAAGAATTTTCTTATTTTATTGATTGTTATTTATTTATGTCGAAGGCATTTTATTAGCGCCCAGGAAATGTCTTTCAAAAATATTCCCCATGTTTCGTAATTATCTGAAAACCCGATGCACAGTCTGAAAGCGGAATAAAATCAGGCGAGTGGTTCCATCAGCTTTATACCCGGCAGATGTTTCCGGACCATATCCACCAGTTGTCGTCTTGTAAAAGGTTTTAGCAGGAAGTCAGTAGCACCGGCGGCCATAAACTCTTCCTGTTCCTGCAGGAATGTTTCCCCGGAGGAAACGATCGCCGGAATGTGACGGGTGGCGTCGCCGGCGGCCCGTAGCGCCAGCAGGAAATTTTTACCGTCCATGACAGGCATTTTACCATCGGTGATGATCAGGTCGGGTGTGATTTTTTTCAGGAGCTCCAGGGCTTCCATACCATTTTCTGCAAAAAAGGGCGTAGGCCCCAGGCTTTTGATAGCGGCACCAAAAGCGGCCTGGTTGAGTTTATCATCTTCCAAAACGAGGATAATATAATCCTGGTACATTTCTTTCTCCGGTTCAGGATAGACTTTCTCCTGCATTCTAAAGCCTGCTTTCAGCGGGAGGGCCAGCAGGAAGCTGGTAGTAGCGCCTGTATTCGTGGCGCTGATAGTCCCGTTTATTTTCTCCACCAGCTGTTTGGTGATAGCCAGTCCAAGGCCGGTGCTTTCCGCCATATGCTCCTTGCTGGCATGAGACACAAAAGGAAGGAAGATATCCTGCAGCTGTTCCGGGTTGAGCGAGCTGTCATTCTGTGTTTCAATGTGGATATGATCGCCGGCCTTTGATACGTTGAACTGCACATCGGAATTTTTGACGGCGTATTTCACCGCGTTGGATGCCAGGTTGTTGATGATTTTGCTGAGGATGGTGCTGTCAGAGAGGATGTATTCCGGCAGCCGGGCGTCGTAGTGGAGCTGGATGCTGATATTTCGTGATGAGGTAATGGGGCGCAGCATCTGGATGCATTCGTTGATGCATTCCCGTAAGCTGAAGCTTTCGTTTTTTACTTCGTTGAACTGGTTTTCTTCTATCTTGGCAAGGTCGAGTTGATTGTTGATAATTTCCCTGATGAGCAGTGACGCTACCTGCAGATGTTCTGTCTCTTTACGGATAGCGGCCACCAGGTCTCTGTCTGCCGGGCGTACCACTTTTTCCAGTTTCGCTACATGTTCGTTGAGCCCTTCCGCGATACCCATGATGGAGGTCAGTGGTGTTCTGATTTCATGATTGGTTTCCCGCAGGTATTTGGTTTTCGCTTCGGACGCTTTTTTCTGTTCCGCCATCATGGTACGTACCTGTTTGATGTAGAAATACAACATGATGCCATTCAGCGCCGTGCCGGTCAATACTACGATCAGCCGGATGGCGAGCATGCTGCTTTTGCTGAAGGTGATGGGGGTAAACAGATGATAGGAATAGTTAACCTCGAGGAGTACCACCATTAAGCCCACATAGGCCCAGAAAAGATTCCGCAGTTTCCTGCTGGTTATCAGCAGGTCGGAGGCGCCCATCAGGAAGGCGGCGAGCAGATGTATTTCTGACACAGGCCCCAGTACGATACCATAAAACACCAGCGCAGCATCCAGTACCACAAAAAATATCAGGATAACGTTATCGACCCCGATGCGGTGGTGAAGGAAGGGCAGGCAGAAGAACAGCACGCCCACAAACAGTTCGAGGTAAAAGGCGGGTGCAAAATCAATCAGGTAAAACACGGCCATGCCAAGGGTGAGTGACAGGACGGCCAGCAGGAGGCAGAGTGTATTAAAAAAGGATACCGGTTTATCCGAATAGGCAGCAATTTTCATAGTCGTTTTTCATTATTCGAGGGTGGCATGGATAATGTATCCCCGAAATTAGTTTTTTCTGTTTTAGGAATACTAATCCTTATGGTTATTTTTGTTCAGATACTTGCCTGTATTCTGAATGCAGTATAAATGAATGTTCTTTTTTACCATTGACATGATACCCGAAATAAACACGATCTGTTACAGCTACCCCGCTCCATCGGCCTTTGTGGCAGGGAGCGAACCCCGCTTATTGCTGGCGGGTTACAGTGAATTGGAAAAAGCAGCGGGACCGGCATTCTTCCACGGAAGCCTGGAACAGCCTTATATCACTGCCCGTTGTTTGATTGCTTTGTCCAATGTAGTGCGGTCGTCGTTTACGTTGTCGCCGGCGCAGGCCGGCCAGATGAAAGACCCGATTGTGACGGCAGGGGCAGAGAAGCTCCGCTTCGAAGGTTTTTCGCAATGTGCCGGCGTATATGCACGGGTGGATGTGCTGCCGGGCGGCCATCGGGGTACATTTTCCGCGAATGGCACAGTGAACGTGGATTTTAATCAACCGATGATCAATGCACTGCATGCCATCGGGAGAAGTGATACCATGCGGCTGACGGTGAACGCTACAGCGATCAGTGTACAAAGCCGGCCGGATGAAAGTATTACCGAAAAGAAGGTGCCTTTGCCGATGAAGTGGATCAAGGGGCTCACAACGGTGCAGCTGTTCCTGGCGGCATCGGAAAAGATGCATACGTTGAATAAGGTGCAGTTGCGGCAGCTGTTTCAGGGCATTCCTGCGGGTACGGTGAAAGCAGACTATTACCTTGCCGTGCGGGGCAACAGGCCGGCTTTTTCACCGGTGAAAACAGCGAATGCCGTTTGTGTGGGTGGCATACACCGCCTGCGTTTACTGGAACCGCTGCTGCCGCTGGCAGACGAGCTGCAGGTGTTTGTACATCCGGATATGCAGAGTACTACATGGCAACTTTATTTCGGTAACGTGCGGTTCAGCCTCAGCCTGTCACGCGAAGCCTGGCGCGGCTTTTCCGGTGAAGGTGCTGCACTGGACGCGCTGATAGCGGACGTGCCTGAAAGGTTGATCAATGCGATGGATAAGTACGGTCATGTGAACCAGGAGTTTAATGCCACGCTGCTGGCGGTGGAAGAACAGGCCGGCTTTGAACAGATAGACCAACTCACGGCCCGCCTTGCAGCGATGGGGCTGCTGGGGTTTGATCCCGACGAGAACATCTATTTTTATCGCCGCCTGCCGTTTAAGCTCAACAGGATCATGAGCCTGAATCCGCGCATGAAAGATGCGGAGCAGTTGCTGGCAGAAGACAAGGTGGCCATTGTTTCACAGAAAGAAAACAAAACCGAAGCGCGTGTAGCCGGCAGTGGTGTTACGCATACTGTGGTGATAGAAGATGATCTGGCCCGCTGTACCTGTACCTGGTTTGCCAAACACCAGGGAGAACGCGGTCCGTGTAAACATATTCTTGCCGTACGGAAAAAATTAAACTGACACTTAACCCAAAAATGATTGTATGACACATTTGGAAGAACTGGAGCAATTGTTAACCACAGAGCGTGAACAGGATATCGTGCCATTTTTACAAAGATTGACCCCCGAAGAAAAAAAAGCACTCAGGCCGGGACTAACCAAACTGGCTGCGTATTACTCAGCGTTTGTGTCACCGAGCCCTAACACCTACACCTCACGGATGACTGTTCCGCAGGCCAGGATGTTGGCAGTCGCCACTTTTGTTTGTTACGACAAAGCCGCTTTCCAGCGCACAAATTTTCATTTTACACTTTTCCGGGAGCGCTTGCTGGACAACATTATTTCCTGGTACATGCCCGGCTGGTTTAATGAATGGGTGCAGGAGATGGCAGAAAAAGAAGCATTGCCGGGCGACCTGGACTATTGGCAGCTGCTGGAACTGCAGGCAAAAGAAGTGCTTACGCTGACGCCTGCCATGGTGGTAAGCCGGCTTCCTATGGCGATCAACGGTAAACACCGGTTATACGAACCTGCACGGTTATTTGAATTTCCGGCCACCCTGTCGGAACATTTCTGGTACCTGTTCGAATACCCGTCCAACATACATTTCAGCGATAACTGGACAAACAGTAAAAAAACAGGAGATACGGAACCCAACTGGAAAGGCTTTATCCTGCAATATACCGGCGATGGTACTATCGACCGCATGCGGGTACTGGAAGAATGTTTGCAGGCGGTGAACCGGAATTTTAATAAGCTCCAGGTGGGCTGGTTTGTGGATATGCTGACATTGCTGAAACCGTCCCGGGCTGAGCTGGAGCAGTTGCAGCCCCTGTTGTTGCAGGCGCTGAATTCGCCGCAGTCCAAAGCGGTGAACACCGCGCTGGGGTACCTGAAAGCCCTCGCCGGCGATAAGCAGTTTAATCATCAGGCTTTGCTTGATCATCTGCCGCAGGTGATGGCCACCGATAAAAAGAATATTATCACCACAGCGCTGCAAATACTGGAAAAAGCAGCTAAAACGCATCCGGAGATTAAACAACGGGCCTGCCTGGAGCTGTGCGCCGCTTTCTTGTCAAAGGATGAGGACCTGCAGGCCAAAGCGGCCAAACTGATATTGCAGTGGGCCGATAAACATGATGTTGCTTTAAGGGAACAACTTTCCCAATACAGCAGCAGTATGCTCGCCAGTACCCGGAGCTCCCTGAAAGACCTGCTGGAAGAAGAACAGGCAGACGTACTGCCCGCAGATCCGGAGGTTACAGCGCGACTGCCGTTGATCGGAGATCATAACCGGATCGTTACAGAAGACCTGGTATTTTTTGCCAGCCAGGTGTTTGAAAATAATGCCACCTGGCATTTTGATCTGCTGCCGGCCATGCTGCTGGCGGCACAGGATAACATCACCACTGAAACATTGTTGCAGCTGGAGCCGGCGTTGCAGCGGGCGGCTACTGTTTTAAAACGGCCTTCCGGTAACATGGGGCTACTGGATATGACGCTGGCTGTGTTCTTCCTGAATTATGGCAAATGGATGGCGGATAACGATGCCGCCTATACGGCCAGACTGAATGAAGTAAAGCAGTCGCAGCACTGGTGGCGGGGCCGTCATGAGATGCCGGAGCTGGAGCACTGGAAGACGTCCCGCACGGAGAGCGCCGTGTATGCTCCACACCGGAAGCTACTGATACTGGCACTGAAGAAGATCCGTGAAAAAGACCCCTTGCCGCTGCTTTCCACCCCCACGCACGAACCGGGCTGGATAGCTCCGGAGGTGCTGGCACAACGATTGGCAATGTATCAGTCAGCCGGCGTATCGCCGGACAGTTTGGACCTGCAGGTGGCCATAGCGCGTTGTGCGCGGCAGGATACTGGCGTAGCATTGGCGCTGGTAGACAAATGGCCTGCCGGCGAATACCGGCAGTTGCTGACTTTCCTACTGGATGCCGCTGCCATGCCGCAGGGACCTTTCACCCTGGAAGACGCCTGGATGCAGGCAGGGCTTACCAAGGCGCCTCAGGCAATCTATGAGGCGTTTGCGGACTTTTCGTATAACCGCTTGCCGGTATCGCTGCTGAATGGTGGTTTTGCGTGGACGACAGGCGGCAAGCCCTACCTGGCATATGGAAAATATAACCCTGAGAAAAGGGACTATGAGCGGTACATGTCGGAGGAGCTGGTGATGGATATTACTTTCCCGGAAGGGGAAATCCTGAAAGGGAAGTCGCCGTTATTGCAGGAGTATATGAACGGCGTGGGAGAGTATTTCTCTGTTTCCATTTCAGATGTGGCCAGGCTGTTGCTGCTCACGCCCAATCATCCGGATGTATTGCTGGCGCGGGTGATGAAGTCCTGTCAACGCTCTTCCGGATTTTATGAGGTGAACGAAACGGGTATCGTGTTAAATACGCTGAAAACCTTGCATAGCCTGGATATTCCTCCTTCTGAAATGATGTATCTCTGCATTGCGCTGAGTATGTTGCACGCCGATAAAACAGTCAAGGCATATGCCGCTGAATACTGGAGCAGCCGTATTCCCGATCATATCAGCAGTGAAAAACTGGGAGGTACTGTTGGTATGCAGCAGCGGGTAGGATGGGCGCCCATGAAACGTTTTACCGATCTGATAACTACACAAACGCAGATCAGCCGGCAGCAGAACGAGGCGTTGGAAACTTTGCTGACAGCCTGTCTTGCTGTATTCTCCGAAACACCGGTAAAAGATCTTAAAAAGCTGCTGGAGGTGTATGGCGAAGTGCTGGCGATCAACAACAGCAGGATCAGCAATGCGGCTGTTATACAGTTGCTGACCGCCTGGCAGGGCAGCAGTGCCGTGAAAAAGGCAGTGCAGCAGTTGTTGAAACGGGTAGTGCAGGCTTAGCCCGTTTTTTCTGTGTACTTTTGAAAAAACATCAGATGTCCGTGTCTAAAAAACTGGTCGTTATTGTAGCGATGGAGGGTACCGCCCTGCTGGATATTGCCGGCCCCTGCGACGTTTTTTCGCAGGCCAATAAAATACTCCGCAACGACGCACAGCGCCAGGGGGATGGTTATGAGATACTGCTGGCTTCGGCAGTGGAAGATCATCACCTGAAAACGCAGAGCGGCGTGGAGTTGATATGCCCGGTAACGATCGGGGAACTGGACCGCCCGATCGACACGCTGCTGATAGCCGGGCTGGGCACTGAATTTCTGCAATACAACCTGCATCATTTTTACGAATGGCTGAATAATGTATATCCCCGCCTGCGCCGTATCGGCTCCGTTTGTATCGGCGCTTATGCGCTGGCGCGGGCAGGGATACTCCGTGGCCGCCGCGCTACTACTCACTGGCAATACACACAGGACTTCCAGGACCGGCACCCTGAAGTGCAGCTGGATACCAATCCGTTTTATACCCGTGACGGGAACGTCTATACGTCCGGCGGCCTGGCTTCCGGTATCGACCTGGCTTTTGCCCTGCTGGAAGAAGATTATGGCCGCGACCTGGCAGCGCAGGTCGCCAAAAGGATGGTCATCTACCTGAAAAGGCCGGGGTACCAAACGCAGTTCGGTGAACTGCTGGACCACCACCGGCTGGCCAATACCCTCGCCGGTAAATTACGGCCCTGGATGACCCAGGAGCTGCATCAGGACCTGAGCGTGGAACGCCTGGCCGCTCAAGCGAATATGAGTCCCCGTAATTTCGCCCGCGTCTTCCTCCGGGAATCTGGTCTCACCCCCGCCAAATTTGTGGAAAAACTACGGGTGGAAACCGCCCGTAAGTACCTCGAGGAGAGCGACCTCAGTATAGAACAGATCGCCGAAAAGTGCGGCCTTGGAGGGATGGTCTCTATGCGGCGCGTCTTCCTCCGCCATATCTCCGTTTCCCCGAGCGACTACCGCCGGAATTTCCGCAGCACCCTGCACCCGTAAGTTGGCAGAAACTGTATATTTTTCGTCATTTGAGACAGATGGCGGTTGCAGTACTTTTGTACGGTAACCAAAATTATTCAAGCGATGAAAATAGCTATCAACGGATTCGGCCGTATCGGAAGAATGACCCTCAGAGCTTTACAGCATAAAGACAATGTGGAAGTAGTAGCCATCAATGACCTGATGGGCGCGGACATCCTCGCTCACCTTTTCAAATATGACACCGCCCATGGAAAATTCCCCGGCACGGTTTCCCATACCAGCCAACACCTGATCGTTAACGGAAAAGAGATACTGCTTACCAGCGAAAAAGACCCTGCTAACCTGCCCTGGGGCCAGCTGGGGGTAGACATGGTGATAGAATCCACCGGGAGATTCACCAGCAAAGACCAGGCGCAGGCACATCTTCGCGCAGGCGCGCGCCGCGTGCTGATCACGGCGCCCGCTTCCGGTGGCGTGAAAACCATCGTCGCCGGTGTTAATGAAGACATTATTGAGCCGGCAGATGAAATACTGTCTACTGCTTCCTGTACCACTAACAGTATCGCTCCTCCGCTGTTTCTGCTGGACAAGGCTTTTGGCATAGCATCCGGCTTTATGACTACTGTTCATGCTTTTACGATGGACCAGATGCTGCAGGACGGCCCGCATAAGGATTTCAGAAGGGCCAGGGCGGCCACACAGTCCATTATTCCCACCACCACCGGCGCAGCTAAAGCCATCGGCGACGTGCTGCCAGCGCTGAAAGGTAAGCTGGACGGTGTTTCTTACCGGGTACCGGTTATTGATGGCTCCATTGCGGAACTATCACTGGTGCTGAAACAACCGGCTACGGCCGCGGAAATCAACGCCTTGCTGAAACACCATGCGGAAACAGATCTGAAAGGTATTCTCGAATACACCGAAGAGGCTTTTGTGTCTGCCGATATCGTGGGTAATACGCATTCCTCCATTGTAGACGGTACCATGACGAAAGTCATCGGCAACCTGGTTAAAGTAGTGGCCTGGTACGATAATGAAACCGGTATTTCCAACCGTATCGCGGAACTGGTTACCAGGGAAACTTACGCGGCAGTTGCTATTTAGAGATTTTTTGATTTGCGATTTTTTGATTTTGTGGATGATAAAAAAAGGAGACCAAAGCGAACAGGTGATTCGCGTTGGTCTCCTTTTAATTTGCTCTTTTGATCCACGAAATCAAAAAATCGTAAATCAAAAAATCCCTGGATGAATTACTGGTAGTTATAATTATCCCAATAAGGTATTACGCCGCGTTGATTGGCCGGTACCCAGAAGATCGGGGTAGTTGTGTTGTTTTCGTTGGCCACTTTTGCGAAGTTGTCCGGGTTGTTGGTCAGCTCCACGGTAGGGTAGTGTACTCTTTCCGGCATTGGTTTCCATACGGAGGAATGCCAGGTGAAAGGCTCCAGTTTCGGGTGACGGGTCCTTCTCAGTTCAGACCACAGCTCATATGGCTGCAGCAGGTTGAGATGGATGTATTTCTGCTGCATCAGGATCTCCATTTTGTCTTCCAGTGTAGCCGCCGCCGTGAATTTGGTTTTGATGTTTTCGCCCCATGCGCTGACGATGGCATCGGTAGGTTTGGAAGGATACAATACAGAATCCAGCGTACCTCTGGCGTAGGTGCTGAGTTGGTTGAGGTAGTACCAGAAGCTGGTGCTATGCATCACTTCGTCCTTGATGTGATCGCCGGCTGTTTTGCCGGTGTTGCCCAGATTTTTCAGCGCTATTTCTGCGAGCAGCAGGTCCAGTTCACCCAGTGTGGCCATGTATACCGGCATATTTTCGTTGCGGTGCAGCGTAATATGGCTGTACATGGACTTGGCATTGGTAGACAGGGAAGACGTGATATTGTCTGCAAAAGCGTAGTAACGCTGGCCGCTGTTGTAGAGCGCTTCCTGCTGTTCGATATTGGCAGACACGCCGCGGTAGTCTTTGAATTTGGTTGGCAGGGCCAGTACCGGCAGGCGTGGATCGTCAATACCGGGTTGATAGGTGGAGTCACCGTAGTTCAACCGTTTCATGATGATGTTGGGAATGAAAGCCGCATAGGCGTTTTCATACAGGCCCCGCTGCCAGGTGCCGCCACCGAATACATCAATCTTATACCACATGGTCCATGTAAGATCGGTGGTGGGCAAGGGTTTGCCCAGTGCGTCCTGGATCAGTGGTTTAGCATATGCTTCATCCACGCCGGCGATGCGCACCAGCATTTTCAGGCGTGTGAAGTTGATGAAGGCCACCCATTTGTTGATATCTCCCTTAAAGGCGAAGTCCTGTTGCTGGAAGACTGTTTTCGCGGCGGGGGACATCTGTGTGAAAGCGGTTGGCAGCGTGTTTACCAGTCCGCCCAGGTCGGCGATGATAGACTGATACACCTGTTTGGGATCGTCGTACTTCGGGAAAAGGTATTGTGTTCCGCCTTTTACGCCCTGAAAAGCGTCGAAGTAGGGGATGGAGTTGAACAGGTCCACCAGTTTGCCGCATTGGTACAGCTTCACGAAGGTGGCCAGTTTCAGGTATACGTCGCCATCCTGTTTCAGTTGTCCTGTACGTAGTTCCACGGAGTCTTTAATGACTTCATAGTTTTTGAGCCGGGTGTAGCTGTTCTGGAAGAAGGACTGGCCGGAGATCGGGAAATCGTCGAAGCCGTTGCCGCTTACCAGGTCGTTGTAGCTGCTGAACCAGTCATAGCGGTAGGAGATATACCGTTGCGCTACCTGTCCGTAGCCGGTGATGCTGGTACCGCCATTGAGGAGGTAATACCATTCTCCGTAGTCCTGGACAAACAGTTTGTTGTTGGTGATCAGCTGTGTGAACAACCCGGGTATTACATCGGTAACGGTGGCGTTGAGTTTGTCCGGGTCATAGAATCTTTTCTCCACATCTTTTTTACAGGCGCTGAAGGTAGCGGCGAGCGCCATCACGGCTATATATAAATATGATTTTTTCATGTTGTCGTTTTTTTATTCGTTAGAAAGCTACGTTCAGCCCCAGTGAGAAAGTACGCAGTGTAGGGTAAATGGTGTTTTCCACATAAGTGTCCGCACCCAAAGCGCCTTCCGGATCGATGTTGGGGATGGATTTATAGAGATAGAACAGGTTACGTGCTGCAGCGGTGATGGTGAGCTTTTGCAGTTTCATGCGTCTTACCACATCGCGGGGAACGTCGTAGGAGAGGGCCACTTCTCTTACTTTGATATAGTTGTTCTTGTACAGGCGGTCCGGAGGGAATGAGGTGGCCAGGTCGTTGGCATAGCTCATATAGTAGCTGCTGGCGTTGGTCATCTGTGTGTTTGGCACATATTTACCGTTTGCGTCCTGCATGACACCGGGGAGAATGAGGCCGTCGTGGTATACGCGGCCGTTCCGGGCGCCGGCGGGAGCGGGCTGGTTATGCTGCCAGGGTACCATATTGCCGTCGGCATCGTAGTAGTAGGCCAGGCCGCCGTGTGCTTCGTCCCTGTATTGCAGCGTGCTTTCCAGTTGACCTACACCGGTAAGGCGGTTGTTGGTATAGGAGAAGATGGTGCCGCCGGATTTGTAATCGAGGCCGATGCGGAGGTTGAAGTCTCTGTAGCGGAAATCGGAGAGGATACCGCCGTAGAATTTAGGCATGATGTTACCGGCAACAATAGACTTCTGATTGTTGAGGGAATACATGCCGTTGGTACCTACGATTTTATTACCGCCATCATCGCGGAGGTAGTCGTACATAATGATTTCTCCGTAGGGGCGTCCTTCGTCGGCATGAACAGATGCAGCGGAGCCATTGATCAGGTTGGAGATCGGGTTGTTGGTAACGCCGGGATAGAGGCGTACCACTTTAGAGCCCTGGCTGGCGGCGTTCACGGTGATGTCCCATCTGTAGTTTTTACCGAGGAGCGGCGTACCGGTGAGGCCCAGTTCGAGGCCCCATGCTTTCACGTCGCCCACGTTGATTTTAAGCCCTGTGGAGCTGGAAGCGGAAGATATCGGCAGATTGAAGATCTGGTTATAACGGTGATTGCTATACGCAGAGAAGTCAATGGTGAGCCTGTTGTCTTTAAAGAAGGAGTTGTTGATACCGATTTCAAACTCTCTTTTGCGCTCCGGTTTCAGTGCGCCGGGAAGGATGGCATCGGGCGGAGTGATAGAGAGCGCGGTAGTGTTGGACAACCGGGTGAAGCTGTACAGGTTGTTGGCGAAATAGCGGTTAGTACCGTTACCTACATCGGCCCAGGAGAGGCGGAGGGTACCGCTGTTCATGCCGGGAATGGCGAAACGTTCGGTGTAGTTCCAGTTGAGGGCTACGCCGGGGTAGAAATATTTGTTGTTTGCCGGGGGCAGGGTAGAGTTCCAGTCCATACGGCCCTGGACCTCGAGGGTGAGTTCACTTTTCCAGGACAGGGAGGCAGAGGCCAGCCAGCTGTACAGTACGTCGTTGCCGCGGTTAAAGCTCCTGATCTGATAGAGGTTGGCGGCAGAAGGTGTACCGGATTCGTTGTTGAAAGAGTACAGGTCTGCGAAGTTGAGGCCGCCGATGGTATTGCTGCCGAGGTAATCGGAGGAGCGCAGGCGGTAAGCGCCGCCGGTGTAGGCAAACAGGTGGAGCCTGTCCTGCATGAACGAACGGTTGTAGTTGAGCAGCGCCTGGTAAGTTTGCACTGTTGAATTTTCCTTGGCGATACCGAAGGAGCCGTTGGCAACGCTGGGTAGTACCCTGGTCACGCTTTTTTCGGTGGTATAGGTGGTATTGTCGTAATCAAGACCGGCCTGTCCCACGAGGAAGAGGTGAGGGGTGAAGTTCAGCGTTACTTTGGCGGAGGTGATCATGTGGATTTTATCATCCTTCAGGGAGTTTTGGGAACGGTCCCACATGAAGCCGCCCAGGTTGGAAAAAGCGGTAGGTACGCCGGCGAGGGAGAGGTCGCGTTTGTATCCTGTCTGATCGGTATAGAAAGGGTAGATCAGGCCGTAATCGTAATCCAGCGGCAGGCCCCAGGCTACGGAGCCGTCGTTGGAACCACGGCGGTTCATGCTGGTGATGTTGTAGATATTGGAGATTACTTCGAAGCTGGCGAGGTTGGAGGCTTTGATGTTTCCGTTAAAGCTGAAAGTGTTTCTTTTCTGCCAGGAGTTGTCGCCGTTGATATCTTTATAGTAGTAGTTGGTATAGGAAGCGCGCACATTGCCTTTGTCGTTGCTGCCGGAGATGGCCACGTTGCCGGTGGTGGAGTGGCCGGGATTAAAGAGTGACAGGAAGTTATTGGTATGCGGTGAATTTTTCACCATGGAGCTGTCGTAGAACATGGCGTTGGCGCCATCGAATTTAGGACCGAAGCTGAAGCGTTTGTTGGGAATGGTCCTGATTTTCTGTCCGTTGACCGTGGCGTAAACCGTGTCGTAGATGTTATCACCGAGGCCGTACTGGTCCTGCAGTTTCAGGTAAGACACCGGTCTTTCCGTGGTGTACTGGATGGAGCCGGTCATGCCCATGCCGGTGGCGTTACGGCCGCTTTTGGTGGTGATGAGCACTACGCCGTTGGCCGCATCGCTGCCATACAGTACGGTGGCTTTAGCGCCTTTCAGGATCACCATGGATTCGATATCTGAAGGGTTGATATCATTGATGCCTGCGCCGTAGTCGAAGCCCTGGCCAACGGGGCCGCCGATGGAGGTTTTACGGTCACTGAGGATAACACCGTCTACCACGAACATCGGGCGGATGTTCTGGTCGGGGTTCATACTGGCGGCGCCGCGGATATTGATTTTGATACCACCCTGGGGGCCGGAGGCGCCCATATTCACGCCCACGCCGGCAGCTTTACCGTAGAGGGAGAGGAAGGGGTTCATGGTGGTACCGGCTTTGGTCAGTTCTTCGCCCTTTATGGTGCTGATGGCGTAGCCCAGCGTTCCTTTGGGGCGTTTAATGCCGAGGGCGGTCACCACCATCTCATTGAGGCCGCTGGAGGCGGTGTGCAGCACTACGTTGACCGTATTGGAACTGCCTACGGTAATAGTGGTGGGTTGGAAACCGACAGAGGAGAACACCAGTACCACGTTGCCCTGTGGTACTTCGATGGAGAAGCGTCCGGCAGCATCCGTTGCGCCTCCGGTTTTAGTCCCTTTTATGAGGTAGGTAACGCCGGGGATAGGGGTGCCGGTGCTGTCCTTTACTACACCGGTTATTTTTCGCTTGTCCTGTGTTACCTCCGTAACGTTCAGGTCCCGTTCTTCTTTCCTGGCATCTTTTTCTTTCAGGGCGATCACTTTTCCGATGATTTCGTAGGAGAAAGGTTGGTCCTGGAAGATGGCTGCCAGTGTATGTTCGAGGGTGGCGTTCTGTACTTGTATGTCTACCGGTTTGCTTTTTTTCAGCATGATATCTTCATACCAGAAGCTGTACCCTGATTGTTTTTTGATGTCTTCGAAGACGCTCAGGAGGGTGGCATGTTTCCGGGATAGTGTAATCTGTTGTGACATAGACCTTGCACTGATTTGCAGGCAGGCCACTGTCAGCAGCAGGGTGACTATTTTAAGTCGCATGATCAGTCTTTTTTTGAAGGTGAGATGTGCACCGGATGTGCCTGTACGGTCAGGCGTGGTTAGGCGTAGCCCTGGCACACAAAAGGGCCGTGCATGACGTTGATATTTCATACATTTGGGATGTTTGAGTTGATAAAATTTTGATACTGCGTTGTGTCATGCCAGCTTAGACATTTATACCAGGGGCGGGTGAGAGCGCTCCTGGTTTTTTTGGCTATGCGGGCACAGATCTTTTAGGGACCTTTGTGCATGTCGTACTAATTTGATTTTGGTTGTGTGTTTAAATGATACTTACTTTTTTTTACTACATGACGATTAATTTCTCCTCTTCCAGTTTGAAATGAATTTTGCTGATTTCGAGCAGGCGTAAAAGTGCCGACAGATCTGCTGTTCGGGGGATGTCGCCGGTGAAGGTACGGGTAGGCACATCTCCTTTAAATACCACTTCAATATTATACCAGCGTTCTACCTGCCGCATGATGGTGCGGATATCGGCGCTTCTGAAAGATATCAGGCCGTTTTTCCAGGCTACGGCGAGGTCGGTGTCTGCATGGTCAATGACTTCCATGGTACCGTTTTCATTGATCAGTGATTGTTGTCCCGGTTTAAGGAGATGATGTGCCATTTGCCGGCTTACCTTGATGGATCCCTGTAAAAGTGTTGTTCTGATGCTATTTTCATTGTTGTAGGCCATGATGTTAAAGCTGGTGCCGAGTACGGCCACTGCTGTTTCGCCGGTGTTGACAAAGAACGGCTGCGCGGCGTTGGGCTGTATTTCGAAATAGGCTTCTCCGGAGAGGGACACCTGTCTAATTGGTCCGGCGAAGGTGGTAGGGTATTGCAGCGATGAAGCTGCGTTGAGCCATACCCGTGATCCATCCGGCAAAACAAGGCTGTACTGACCGCCTTTCGGGGTGCGGAGCGTGTTCCAGCTGACGGCGGTTTCAGACGGGGCTGCCTGTGGTTTATATACCAGTTGACCGGCTTTTGTTTGCAGGCTTACATGTCCTTGTTGCGCTATCTGCCCGTTCATATTACTGTCCAGCTCAATGGTTTTACCGCTGGCAAGGGTGAGAATGGCTTTGTCTGATCCGGGGAGAAATACTTTATGTTGCGCTGTTGCTACGGGCGCTGGTTTTTTTCGCTGGCGTGTCCACAGGATGGTGGCGCCTGCGAGTACCAGCAGTAGTATGGCTGCCGCTGCGCGGTAGCTGCGATAAAACGTTTTAGCCAACGGGCGTGTAATAGTTTTTGCGGAGAGGATATGAGCCAGCATGGCGTCCGACCGGTTACCGAAAACCTTTGTTTCCGTTTCGGCGGATTGTACCCATGCCTCTTCTATCATCCATTCGAGTTGTGCGTCCTGGTCGTCGGAGCCGAGAAATATTCTCAGCTCTTCCAGTTCGGCGGAAGTGGCGGTACGGGTGGTATACTGGCTTAACAGGTATTTTAATCTGTTGTTGTCCATCTGCAAAAGTGAATCTATTTATATAGACAGCGGGGAGGGGTAAAAAGAGGTAATGGCGTGAAAAAAAATTTTTAGGGCCGGCGGCAGGCATCTCCCGAAGGGTAAAAAGGTAGGAGGCGCGGGCAAGCGCATCCCCCGAAGGGTGAAAGTATTTTGGGTAAAATGGCGATGATATCTCCCGAAGGGGAAAAAGTAGCGGGTAAAATGACGATAATATCTCCCGAAGGGGAAAAAGTAGTGGGTAAAATGACGATAATATCTCCCGAAGGGGAAAGATTATTGAGGCAGGAACAAAAGCAGCAGGAGGTTGGTTTCCGGGTGGGTAAGCGCGTAACTGCGGATAGCCCGGAGGGCCAGCACCATATGTTTTTTCACGGTTTCCCGGGAGATCGCCATCCGCTCTGCTATTTCGGCTTGTCTCAGTCCTTCATCGCGGCTGAGCAGGTATACCCGTTGCCGCTGTGCCGGCAGTTCTGAAATAGCCTGGTCGATGATACGGCGATAGCGGGCATCCATGGTTTCTTCAAACGGGTTGCCGGTATCGGCGGCGATGGTCATTTCCCATTGTTGTTTATGTTCCAGTTCGCGGCCCAGTTTTTTAAGGAAGGAGAAAGTGTAATTTTTAGCTACGGTGTAGAGGTAAGGGTGGAAGTGACTTACGTGGCTGAGTTTGTCGCGTTTTTCCCAGATGCGGATAAACACTTCCTGTACAATTTCTTCCGCCATGGAGAGGGAGCCGGTCAGTTGATATACAAAAGCGCCCAGTCGCTGGTGATAGGCATGAAACAACTGCGCAAACGCAGCCTCATCGCCTTGCGATACTAATAATAGTAAATCATGTTCACTATTTAATCGTTGATGCTCCAAGTGAAAAACTGTAAACGCTCTGTATTTTGGTTGACTTGCGTGATAAATATAGACATTTACGAATTACCAACATCCAAATGCGAAAAAAAGCGCATAAAAAAGCGAAGATCATACAGGGATTGGCTGTCTGACCTCCGCTTTTGGTTAACGGGTTGTTATTTTTTCTCTTCGTGATATTCCTGTTCGGTGTTGATAGACCATATGTTGGCTTTGTCGGTAATGCCGGCAGCGATGTTGTCTACCGCCACCATAGCCGTCAGCATAGAGTGGTCTGAGTTATTATATTTATGCATGCCGTTACGGCCTACGAGAAAGAGGTTGCCGAATGTGTCGAGGTAATGGCGTACTTCATCGAACCGTGTATAGGTGCCGAAGTAAGCGGGGTATGTTTTTTCCATGCGGAGCACGGTGGCGTCGAGCACATCTTCCTTGCGGGCCAGCCCTATTTTGCAGAGCTCGTGTATGGCAGTTTCCCTGATTTCGTTATCGCTCAGCCCCCAGAAATCATCGCCTTTGTTACAGAAGTACTCCATGCCTACCCAGGTGGTGTCGGGGTCTTTTACCATGTAGGGGCTCCAGTTGTTGAACAGTTGTAAGCGGCCTACTTTCACGTCTTTTTCCTGGATGTAGATCCAGGTGTCTTTAAGGGTGATGGGCTGGTGTGTGCGTGTTTTCGCATCTTCGAAGCTGAGGTTCTTCAGCAGGATGCCGATGGTGATAAAGTCGCGGTATTGAAGGCCGGCGGCTATTTCACGGACATGGGCCGGCACATCGGCTTTCAGGCCTGCCACCAGTTCCTGTACCGGCATGGTGGAGAAGAAATAATCGCCTTCCAGCACGGTTGTTTCGCCGGTAGTTTTATCCAGTGCTTCGATAGCGGTGATGCGGTTACCGTTGGTACGGATGCCCACTACATCGTGTTGCATCAGCAGGGTAGCGCCCTGTGTTGTCACCTGCCGGGCTACTTCTTCCCAGAGCTGGCCGGGGCCATGTTTGGGATAGAGGAACTGTTCGATCAGGCTGGTCTCCACATTTTTCTGTTTGATGTCTTTGGGTTTGCTGGCGTTCCAGGCGGCTTTGGCGGCGTGGGCGATCGCCTTGCCGATGGAGATGCCTTTAATGCGTTGCGCGCCCCATTCGGCGGATATTTCATTACAGGGAACGCCCCATACTTTTTCGGTGTAGTGTTTAAAAAACAGCAGGTAGAGTGTTTTGCCGAAGCGGTTGATCATAAAATCTTCCAGTGACTTTTCCGGTTTTTTAGGGAAAAGCTGTGCATAGAGGTAGGAGATCATGATGCGGATGGTGGTCATGATGCCCAGTTTGCGCAGCGTATCAATAGACAGCTGCACAGGGTAGGTAAAGAATTTTTTCAGGAAGTAGATGCGGGACAGGCGTTTTCTGACGAGCATCACCAGATCGGGGTTTTCAGCAACGAGAGTATCTGTATCGCTGTTAGGTTGCGGTGCTTTTATTTCCCTTGTTTTTTGCTGGTAGCTGATGGTGAATATTTCAGCCGCTTCTTTGTCCAGTGGCATGACTGTCATCCACCAGTCCATCACCCGGTCGGACTTTGAGAAGAACCGGTGGCCGCCGATATCGATACGGTTTCCTTTATAGTTGACCGTTTTAGAGATGCCGCCGATATCTGTGCTTTTTTCCAGGATGATGGGCATTATATCTGTGCGTTGAAGAAGTTCATAGGCAGCAGTAAGGCCGGCAGGCCCTGCACCGATGATAATCGCTTTCTTTTGCATGAGATAACATCGATTGATGGTGAAGAGTTATTTGAGGGGGGTAGTAAGTAGGGTGCCTGGTTACACCGGCGTGTTTTGGGGTATCGGCAAAAGCAGGGGTGCACCCCGGACATGCAAAAGAATAGTGGAGGACGCTAAAGCTGGCATAATATAATGGTTTATCTCAGGCTGTTCCTCTGTTTACGGACAGCCTGGTTTTTGAGGGTTTTATTACAGGGTCACGCGGCAGCGCTTAATTTGCCACGTATACAATTATAAAAAACAGTACTGAAATAGCGGTTCAGCAACGGTAATGGTTCTTAGAATTTCCACTGGTAGAAGTTGACCGGCGTGTCTTTGCCTTCGCTGATGGTAACGTAACCATCGTTGCCGGGCGTGATGGTAATGCCTTCGCCTTGTTTTTCTATGGTGTAGGGGAGGCGTTGCGCCGGGCGAGCCATGGCCTGTTCCACCGTTTCGTTGGCGTTACGGTGCCAGTAGTAAACGTCGGTCAGGGTTTTGATCACGATATGGCGGCCGTCTTTCGAGATATCGCCGGAGGTGACCCAGGTATAGGGGAGGGTGATGAGTTGTTCCAGCGTGGCGTTGTCACCGTCTTTGAACAGCAGCTGATTGGTTTTATAGAGGCTGACTTTACCTTCTCTTTTACTGACGATATAGATTTTTTTGCCGATGGGATCGATGAGTAATGTTTCCGCATCTCTCGGCCCGTTAGGGTATTCGAGGGTGAGCACGTCCGGCCGGATATGCAGTGATTTGCCCGGTATCTTTGTGGGCTCTTTGAAGCGATAGATCCGGATATGTTTACGTTTGCCGCCGTTGTCGCCGATGTCTCCCACGTACACGTAATGTTTGCCTTTCACAGGACCGATGCCTTCCGCAATATCTTCCATATCGCGGTTGGTGACATCATCGAGTTTGACCGTGCAGGCGAGACGGGCCTGATGGTCCAGCAGGTATACATCCGGCTTGTTGCCACTGTCGTTGTGCGTCCAGAAATAACCGGGCATCGTGCTGCTGGAGGCAATACCGGAAGCTTCCGTGATCTTGCCGGAAGTTATGTAGCCTAAGATAACAGGTTTAACTGTGGTATTGTCTTTGGAAGTCTGTGCAACAGCGGCGGAGCATACGCCGGTCAGCAACAGGACAGTCAGCATAACAGGTAATCGCATAGGGCAATTTACTAAAAAACAGGATGTCGCAAGCAGGCGGCAGTTCAGCAGCAACACCCATCCGACGGGGGACTTTATCCCCTGACAGGGCCGGTGGCGGGCGTCTGGTTTCAGAAGATTGAAAAAAAATTTGGTAATTAATGGAAATGTTATACCTTCGCGTTCCCGAATTGATAATGCCCGATAGTATAATGGTAGTACGACAGACTCTGACTCTGTTTGTCTTGGTTCGAATCCAGGTCGGGCAACAAAAAAGCCGAAGCTTAAGCTTCGGCTTTTTTTATTCCAATGTTTCTTTCGAATCACTGCACATCAAGGCTGATCATGATGTTTTCCCGGGTAATGGGTTTGAGGTCCACCTCCACATATTTCCTGTAAAGATCAATAGCTTCGAGTATGTTGTTATTTAGTTCCCACATATTTTTACCGGTGGTACTAACCGGTAAAAGGTCCATATCTTCCGAATAAGCCAGATAGCCAGTGCAGGTCCTTTCTACGATGAATACGTACTTTGTCATGTCTGATATCTCTATTTTTTTACCGCACCTAATACATCCCTCACCAGTACCTGGTTTGCCTGATCTGTTGTGTCATTATAATAACCGGCTGTCATCACTATTTCCAGGTCCAGCGACGGTATCATGGCGATGATTTGGCCGCCGTTGCCTTCTGCCTGTACCATAGCTGCCTGTTGACCGGCGACTTGTTGTTGGGTGCACCAGAACTGGAAGCCGTAGCCCACGTTCTTTTCATCGGAATCAACGGTCCATTGTGTGGATTGGGCAATCCATGCGGCGGGGATCAGTTGTTTGCCTTGCCATTGTCCTTGTTGCATGTACAGGCGTCCTATGTGCGCCATGTCGATGGGGCGCATCCGCAGCCCTGAAGGCATCCAGTATATGCCGTCGGCCCGTGCACTCCAGAGAAATTGTGTGATGCCCAGCGGCAGGAAAAGGTAGCGGTCGGCGAAATCCCGTATACTCATACCCGTAGTTTTCTCAACGATTTGTCCGAGCAGGTGGGTGTTGCCGCCGCTGTAGTTGAAGAGGGTTCCGGGTTTCGCAGCGCTTTTACATTGCAATACAAAACCGGTAGGGTCTTGTGCTTCCAGCATTTGACGCTCGCTGTTAGTGGGATCGTCATAGGAAATACGTTCGTTCCATTTGAGTCCCGGGGTCATGGTCAGTAAATGCCGGATGGTGATATTGGCTTTATCGCCGGTAGCATACTGCCGATAGGCCGGGAAATAGTCGAAGATTTTATCATCGATACTTTTGATCTTCCCTTGTGCCAGCGCGATGCCAACGCAGGCGGATACGATGCTTTTAGTCACGCTGCGGCAGTCATGCAGGCTGTCGCGTGTATGTGGTATTTTCCCTACCGGCGTAGGGAAAACAGCATCTTCCCCGGCAAAGTATTGTTCGTAGATGAGTTTGTTTTTTCGAAGGATGATAAGGCTGTGGATATTGTATTTGCCGTTGCGGATCTGATTTTCCAGTGTGATGATTTGCTGTTTGTCTATATTGGCTTCATCGAAAGTGCCTGTTTCCTGGTCGGGTGTTTCGGGCACAGGCTTGTCATCATTGTTGTGGCAGGCGCAAAGGAAGAGGGCTAAGAGAAGAGGAATGGCGTTTCTCATAAAAATAGATTTTTCAGTGGTGAGATAAGCATGTCACCATACGACGGGGAGCAGCATACTTACCCCTATGAGAAACGGAGAATTATTACAAAGTTGCGGGTATGGAAGGTTTCATCACGGCCAGTCAACCTTTTGCCGCGGATGGAAGAATCCTTTGATGCAGTTGGGGTTTCTGATGCAGATCTGAATATTGGTTTTTTCGTAAAACCCTGCATCATGATAAAGCGCTTTGCCTTCAATAAATATTCCTCTTATAGAATCAAATGGTTCTGTATTACCCGTGATCTTATGTATATTCTCAATAACGGCACAGTCCAATTCTCTGATAACCTTGTCGACAGAAAAGGGATCTCCTACCGGATTACAATTGACCGGCATTTGCTTGCCAAATAATATGGTGGATTCCCTGAAGCTCTTATATGAGTCTTTTACCAGGTCAATCCATCTTTTGTCAGTCAAGTCAAGACAGTTATTCAAATCCAATATAGCGCCCAATACGGAAGGGACTTTAATTTTCTTCGATCGGTTGGGTGGGTTGGATGCAAAATCCAATGCTCTTTCATAGTTGTTTTGCCAAAAATAGAATCCGGAACCCAACCAGTCGTGTGTATTTGCACTCGCTTTAAGCATAGCGTTTCCAGAAACAACAGTGTCGCAAATTGACTTGTCACAACCATGAAAGCCAATAACCAGCCCAGGATTGGCTGTGTAAAGAAAATCAGTATTTGACATTAAAGGAACAATACAAATGGTGAATAGCAACTTCGTATACCTATTTCGAGGTATTACCTGGTTTTCGGGTAACAGGTGTGGATATTTTGTTTTTTTCATCTGGAGAGTCAACCAGGAGGTGCATAACACCCGCCTCTCTCAAAAACCTGGCAGCCGCTCTTTTAGAGGAAGTTACTTTTTTCCTTTGTGCCAGTAGTGCGTCTTTAATTTGTTGGTATTTTGCGTCGGTCATACCTCAAATATACCCCACATTTTCCCTTCCTTTTGTAAACCAATTGTTAATGAAATACAATGTGTTATAATGATAAAATAATTATCATTCAATATCGTCGCTAACCTGCTTACAGCCTTCGTTTCCTGGAAGTTCAACGCTTCAAATTTTTTTTGAGCCTTCATTTAGAAACGCTTTGAAACTAAATATCTTACATTTGATAGTATCATTTGATAGTATCATTTGATACTATCAAAACCGCAAACCTATGTCCCGTTACCCATCCATCCATCAGCTCACGAAAGAACGTGGTTGCCCGGAAGTGGTAGTTCGCTTTGCTGAAGCGCGTTGTGAAGAATATACGCCGCATGATGTGTTTGTAATGGACATCTGCCGTTGCGGCGATGAATATTTTATCGTGGAATGTGGTTGCATGAATTCCGCCGGCTTCTATGCGGCGGACATTGAAGCGATTGTTACCGCGGTATCCGCTTATTTCGCTGACAAAAAATAAAAAGCAGGCCGCCCAGCGGCCCGCCTGCGATATACTATGTTACGGGCTCAAGTTCATTTAGTTCATCTGTTGTAAAGACTTCCGATCTGATATAAAATCGCACACCCAGCGGGATTTCCAGCGAGAAACTGCTACCTCTTCCGGGTGTGACGTCCAGTATTAAACGGGTATGTTTCCAGTATTCGAACTGGTCGCGGTGCATGTAAAACCGGCAGCCCTCTACTTCTCCGAGACATACGTCACTGCTGCCGGTAATAAATTCACCTGCGCTAAAGCACATCGGCTGGCTCCCGTCGCAACAACCGCCACTCTGATGAAACATCAGCGGGCCGTGGCTGCGTTGTAGCGCATGGATCAGGGCGACAGCCTTTTCGGTGGCAATAACACGGGCTACGCTCATCATCGTATATTGTTACAGGTGGACATGATGACTGTTATCAAAAGAATCCCAGTTTGTTCTTGCTGTACGAGATCAGCATGTTTTTAGTCTGCCGGTAATGCCCCAGCATCATTTTATGGTTTTCCCTGCCAAATCCTGATTTTTTGTAGCCACCAAAAGGGGCATGGGCGGGGTAGGCATGGTAACAGTTCACCCATACGCGCCCTGCCTGAATGGCTCGCGGCACCTGGTACAGTTCATGCGCATCGCGGGTCCATACGCCGGCGCCGAGGCCATATAACGTATCGTTGGCGATGGCGATGGCTTCCTCGGTGGTCCGGAAAGTCGTTACGCAGCTTACCGGCCCGAATATTTCTTCCTGGAAAATGCGCATTTTGTTGTGGCCTTTAAAGAGGGTAGGCTGGATATAATAACCGTGTTCCAGCCCGCTGTTCTGATGAAAGGCTTCGCCGCCGCAGAGTACCTGTGCGCCTTCCTGTTTACCAATTTCGAGATAACTGAGGATCTTATTGTACTGGTCTTCGGATGCCTGCGCACCCATCATCACCGTGCCGTCCAGCGGGTTCCCCATTTTAATGGCTTTGGTGCGGCTGATGACTTTATCCATGAACTTGTCATAAATATTTTCGTGCACAAGGATACGGCTGGGACAGGTACATACTTCCCCCTGGTTGAGCGCGAACATCACTCCGCCTTCCACGGCTTTGTCAAAAAATTCATCGTCAGCATCAGCTACAGATTCGAAGAAGATATTAGGGCTTTTGCCGCCCAGTTCCATGGTGACCGGTATCAGGTTTTCTGAAGCGTACTGCATAATCAGCCGGCCGGTGGTTGTTTCGCCGGTGAAAGCAACTTTCTGTATGCGGGGGGAAGACGCCAGCGGTTTTCCTGCTTCAGGGCCAAAGCCGGTGACGATATTCAGTACGCCGGGAGGCAGCAGTTCACCGATCAGCTCCATCAGGCACATGATGCTGGTGGGCGTCTGTTCTGCGGGTTTTACTACCACACAGCAGCCGGCGGCCAGTGCCGGCGCTATTTTCCAGGCGGCCATCAGCAGGGGGAAGTTCCAGGGAATGATCTGGCCTACCACGCCGATAGGTTCGTGGATATTGATGCAGACCGTCGTTTCATCATGCTCGCTGATGCTTCCTTCTTCGCTGCGGATGACCCCGGCAAAATACCGGAAATGGTCCACTACCAGGGGGAGATCGGCTGCACGGGTTTCCCGGAGGGCTTTCCCGTTGTCGATGGTTTCGATGATGGCGAGGTATTCCAGGTTGTCTTCAATCACCTGCGCGATCTTTATCATCAGGTTACTGCGATAGGTGGGCGATGTTCTGCTCCAGCTCACAAATGCTTCGTGGGCGGCGTCAATGGCTTTCTCTACATCTTTTGCATTGCCCCGGGCGGCCTGCGTAAACGCTTTGCCGTCAACAGGTGATATATTGTCAAAATATTCACCGCTATCCGGTTTTACCCATTTTCCTCCTATATAGTGATCATACCGGGCTTTGAATTCGGGCCTTTGTGCCACGTGGGACGCCGGTGCGGCGGTGGTGGTATTTTTCATAACGGAACGATTTACGTGAAACAATAAGCTAATATGCTAAACCCGCCGGGGATGACGGGAAACTTTCGTACTTATCTATAGCACAATCGTACCTGTCTTTTCCGGCCGGGGAAAAATTTCAGTAAATTGTAGATAGTAAAATATGATGCTGATGCCTGCGAAGAAATATTTAAACCAGATCGATTTTACCCACCCTAAATTCCTGCAGCAACAGGTCGAGAACCGGCGTATCTATAACCTGAAAAACTGTGAGCTGAATATCTTCGAGAGCTATCAGCAGGCGTACCAGGTACCCTTGTCTTTCGGCGATTTTGTGATCACCAGCATGGTGCAGGGCAAGAAGATCATGCACCTGCCGGAACAGCCGGCGTTTGAATATGTTCCAGGCGAATCTGTGATTGTACCGGCCAATGAAACCATGACCATCGATTTCCCGGAAGCTACGCCAGATAATCCCACCCAGTGCATAGCCCTCACCGTGGACGATGCTTATATCCGTAATACCCTCCAATACCTGAACGAACACTATAACAGCGACCACGCGGAAAAAAGCGAGTGGCGCCTGCATTTCAGTAAATATCATTTTGATAATGACGCCGATGTGGCAGCTACTATTAATAAGCTGGTACGCATCTGCCACGGCTCCGACCTGGGGAAAGACATCTATGCAGACCTTAGCATGAAGGAGTTACTGGTACGGATTCTGCAAAGCCAGCATCTGCAGAGGATTTCAGATGAATATGCCGTCAGCAGCAATAACAGCCGTCTGCATTTTGTACTGCATTATATACAGGAACATCTGACGGAAAAAATAGCGGTAGACACGCTTTGTAAAAAAGCTTACCTCAGCCGCAATATCTTCTTTAAATGGTTTAAAGAGCAGTTTGGTATCACCCCACTTGAATACATTAACAGGGAAAGGATCAAACTGGCCAAACAAATGCTGGCCGACAACAGTAACAGCATCAGCCAGGTAAGCATGCGCTGCGGCTTCAACGATACCAACTATTTCGTACGGCTCTTCAAAAACGCGGAAGGCATTACCCCCGGTGCTTATCAGCTCATTTGCCGGAAATAAAACGGATTCCACTCCCTGCAATTAAAAATACTTTGTACTTTGTAGGCTACTGATACGTAGCATGTCATAACCCTATGCTTTTATAAAATGACGCAACACGACCGGACGATCTCCGCTGCTGAGCTGACAGCGGGCTTGCGTAACCACGACAAAGACCTTTTCCAGCAACTGTACCACACTTACAGCAGGGAACTCTATCTGCTGGCTTTCCGCTGGGTACAGGATGAAGGACTGGCGAAAGATATGGTACATAACCTCTTCGTATACCTGTGGGAGAAAGGCCACAGCCTTACGATCACGGGAGAGGTGCGCCATTACCTGTTCCGCGCCGTTACCAACCGCTGTATCAACGAACTGAAACGCCGCTCCCGCACCGTCAGCGAAGAACTGCTCCGCTTTGAATCAGATACCGCCTCCTTTTATGAGATCGCAGATTATATCGTGTTCCAGCAGGAATTGCTGAAACACCTGGCACCATTGCCGCCACGCTGCCGGGAGATTTTCGTGCTGAGCCGGGTACACGGTCTCGAACCCGCTGAAATAGCGGAGAAACTGGGAATTACGCTCAATACCGTCTACTACCAGCTGTCGGTGGCACTCAGTACCCTGCGAACAGCACTGCTCCCCAAAAAAAAGTTACGCTGACATCAAAGTTTATTATTTCCCAATTGTCATAATAGTATAGCGCCATGAAAAAAGAGGAAGTACCAGGATTTATCATAGCCTGTTTGTCTGAACCGGACAATGCAGCGAAACAGCAACAGTTGGAGGACTGGCTGCTGGAAGATGAAACCCATCCTGCTGTACTGGAAGAGTACCGCCGGTTGTGGCAGGCCGCTGCCCAACTGCCGGAAAGTGATTTTGATATGGCCACCGGCTGGGAAAACCTGCAACAAACCACTGTATTGCGCCAGCCGGCCATGATGACGATCTTCCGCCACCACTGGTGGAAAGCTGCAGCGGTGCTGTTACCCGTTATCCTGGTAGCCGCCTGGTGGGCCAGCCATTACGGTCAGCAGGGTGGGATGGTGACCTACATTGCGCAGGGTAGTCTGAAAGACAGCCTGCAGCTGCCAGACGGGTCCAAAGTATTTCTGCGGCCCGGCACCGTGCTGCGTTACCACAAAAGCTTCAAAAGCCGCGCTGTGGAACTGCAGAGCGGAGAAGCATTTTTTGAGATCGTGAAAAACGAGCAGCAGCGCTTTACCGTAACGGCCATCCACGCCGGCGTAGAAGTGCTGGGCACCTCTTTCAATATCAAAACGTCTACCGAATATACGGATGTGGCGGTATGGGACGGTAAAGTAAAACTCAACGCGGACAATGACCTGCCGGGAGTGATACTAACGCCGGCGACTATGGGAAAAGTAGATGCCTATACCGGCCAGGTCGAAAAACTGGCAGGCGCCTTTGAATACCGCTGCGGCTGGGCCAACAACGATGTGAGCTTCAGTAACCAGTCGCTCGGTACCGTGCTCAATACACTGTCGTCTATCCACCAGGTAAGGCTGCGGGCGGCGGATACGGCCATGCTCCAGGAAAATATCACGGTCAGATTTAAAAATATCACGTTAAACGAAGCGCTGGCGGTCATCAGGGAAATGCTTGACCTGAAAGTGGACCAGGTGTCTTCAGCTGAATATATACTCAGAAAAATGAAATAAGTTACCAGCATCACAGTCTCCTGATTCTCCGTTATCGGCTGTAGCAAACTACGCCGGGCCATCGGCCTGCGGCTTTGTTATGCCTGTAATTCACAGATGTCGCCTTATCCCGGGAAGGCGCAGGATGCTGTTGCCAGGGCTGAACCCCTGGGCTATTTATCAACTAAAATCAATGCATTGCATGAAAACACTCAAGTTTTGCTGCACGGTCATACTGATCGTATTCACCTGTGCCTATGCAGCTGCACAAAATAGTGCATCCGTACTGTCGAAGCGGGTGTCGCTGGAGGTGACGGAAAAGCCCGTCCCTGAAATACTGGGCCTCATCGAAAAACAGCTTTCCATTTCCTTCGCTTATCCCAACGAAATAGTGAACGGAAGGGGTAGTTTCTCCTTTAAAGAAAAAAGTATCCCGCTGGAAAATGTGCTGAAAGTGCTGTTTCCCGCTGGTAGCTTCCAGATCAAAGCCATGGGCAACCATGTGGTGATCAAACAACTGAATAAACCGCAAGGCGCAATAATACAGCTTAAGGGCCGTGTGCTCGATAAACAGACCGGTGAAGCATTGCCCGGCGCAGTCATCACCGCCCGGGAAACCAACCAGTCCGTCGTATCTGCTGAAGATGGTTCTTTTACGTTGCCTGTCCCGCAGGGAAGTACCTACAGCGTGGCCTTCATTGGTTACGAGACTACTGCTGCGACAGCTACCACTGCCAAAGCCGCCGATATACAGCTGCCCCGCCGTATCTCCGAAATGAACACCGTAGTGGTTACTGCCCTGGGCATTGGGCGGCAGCAGCGATCTCTCGGTTACGCCTATACGGACCTGAAAGGCGAAGAGTTTACCAAAGCAAGGGAAAACAACCCCATCGCATCGCTGAGCGGCAAAGTGGCTGGCCTGGATGTGAGTATGACTAACAGCGGTGTAGGCGCCTCCGTGAAGGTAACGCTGCGCGGCGTGAAAGTTGTAGGCGGCGATAACCAGCCCCTCTATGTGATAGACGGTGTGCCGATCAATAACTCATCACCCGGACAGGCCGATAAATATGGCGGATACGATCTCGGTGATGGCACCAGCATCATCAACCCGGATGAAATTGCGACCATGTCGGTACTGAAAGGCGGCGCTGCCACTGCCTTGTACGGCAGCAGAGCCTCCAACGGCGTGATCCTCATCACCACCAAAAAAGGCGGCAACAAAGGACTGGAAGTGGAAGTCACCTCCAACGCAGTGTTGGAAAAGTTGCATAACAGCTACGACTTCCAGGAAGAATATGGTATGGGACGTACCGGATCACTGCCCCGTGATGCAGCGACCGCGCGTACTTACTCCCAGTCCAGCTGGGGGCCCCGCTTCAACCCTGACAGCCTAACCTGGCTGTGGAACGGCAAAAAAATGCCTTACGTAAAAGCCGCTAACCCCATTGACAAATTCTTCCGCGAAGGCCTTACACTGTCTAACTCTGTGGCGCTGGCCACCGGTAACGATAAAAGCCAGCTGCGCTTTACCTACACCAACCTGCACAACAAGGATATTGTGCCCACCAGTGGACTGGACCGCCATAACTTTGCGCTGAGAGGGAATTCCCAGCTGACGAGCAAACTGAGCATCGACGCCAAGGTGGCTTATCTCAGCGAAAAAGTGAACAACCGCCCGGCGTTGTCTGACAACCCCAATAACGTAGGGTATGTGCTGAGCGGCATCGCTCCCAATATCTCCATCGACTGGCTGAAAGAATACAAAGATCCCGTTACCGGCAATTATATCGACTGGAACAACGACCAGTACCAGGTAAATCCCTACTGGGCGCTCAACGAGCAACCCAATAACAGCAAACAGGACAGGCTGACGGGTTTTGCCTTGCTCAAATATCAGCTGACACCGTACCTGGCCATTCAGGGCCGCACCGGCACCGACTATTCGAAATTCAGCTTTCGGGAGTTCATCGAAATTTCCTCACCCTTTAATACCTCCGGTGGTATCAATATGAAAGACCGCACGCTCCGTGAAACCAACTCCGAGCTGTTGCTCACCTTCAGTAAACAGGTGAAGGACTTCCAGATTGGCGCTAACCTCGGAACGAACCGCATGGATTATGAAGAAACTGTACTCAATACTACCGGCCGGGATATCAGTGCCAGGGGCATAAAAAGCATCAATAACTTCCAGACAAGACTAAGCAATGAGCTCATCAACCGCAAACGGATCAACTCCGTATATGCCGCGGTAAGCCTGTCGTATAAAAATTATCTGTACCTCGATGTTACCGGCAGAAATGACTGGTCATCTACACTGGCGGCAGGTAATAACTCCTTCTTTTATCCTTCTGTTTCCACCAGCTTCGTTTTCTCCGAGCTGCTGCCTCAGAACGAACTGCTGAACTTCGGGAAAGTGCGCTTCTCTATGGCGCAGACCGGCGCGGACGCCGTTGATCCCTATCAGCTAAGACTGGCGTATGCCGCTAATCCGGACATCCCCGCTGTCGGCGGTTATTCCATCGGCGGCGTGGCGGTGGACAGGGTTCCTTTCGAAGCCCTGAAACCCAGTATCAGCAAGTCATACGAGGCTGGCCTCAATTTGGTGATGCTGAAGAACAAGGTTAACCTGGACGTGACCTTTTATCAGTCCAACACCCGCAACCAGGTGTTGAATGCACCTATTTCCTCCTCCAGCGGCTATACTTCCGCCGTCATTAATTCCGGTAACGTTCAGAACAAAGGTGTGGAAGTAGCGTTGGGCCTGAAGCCTGTCACTACCAAAAACTTCAGCTGGGACATGCATCTTACCTGGGCGCGCAATGTCAACAAGATCCTGGAACTGAGTCCGATGGTGTCCGGCTTCTATACCCAGGCATCCGCCCGCTGGGCCAATGCTTCCATTGTGGCACAGGAGGGAGAGGAATATGGCATCATCGTGGGCCGCAGGTTCCTGCGGGATAGCCAGGGCAACATGATACTTGATGACAAGCTGCTTCCGCGCTACGATGCGGCCGATTCCCGCATCGGCGGCGGCCAGTACAAATGGATCGGCGGCCTTAACAACCGTTTCGCCTATAAAAATTTCACCCTGTCGGTGCTACTGGATGTTAAACAGGGTGGCAACATCTTCTCTATGACCAACCTGCGGGCATATGCTACCGGTCGTCATAAGGGAACGCTCGATGGCCGCGAAGGCTGGGCCCAGTCTGAAAAAGAAAGGGTGGCAGCCGGTGTGGAACCTGCCAACTGGAAGCCTACCGGCGGCATTGCCGTGTCTGGTGTGCAGGAAGACGGCGTGGATGGCAGCGGCAATGTAAAATACAAACAGGTGTCTGGCTTTGCGAATCCGCAGGTGTATTGGGACCGCATCACCAGTAACATACCGGAGGCATTTATTTACGACGCCTCTTTCGTGAAAATCCGCCAGATCACATTGGATTACCGGCTTCCGCAGCGTGTGTTGCGTAAAACGATGATCCGCGATGTGACCTTATCGCTGGTGGCACGCAATCCTTTTATCCTGAGCAAACATGTGCCCAATATCGACCCGCAGTCGAGCTACAACAACAGCAACGGACAAGGGTTTGAATACGGATCGCTGCCTACCCGCCGCTCCTATGGTATTAACCTGTATGCAAAATTCTAAATCGATGAAGATGAAAAGATTTTTTCTGCCGATAATCACCGTATTGCTGCTGGGCAGTTGTACGAAAGATTTTAAAACCATCAACGAAGACCCTACCAAAGGAACAGCGATTGCGCCCGGGCAGCAGCTGGCAGGCGCCGCTTATTTCCTCTCCGGCGGCAGGGAAGCCGGCTACCCTAATTTACACCTCTTTCAACCCATGGTGCAATATGTGGGCGGCGCCTACAGCCAGCGCGCCGGTGGTAAGTTTGTACGGGCAGACTTTGTGACAGAACGGGTATGGGAGATATTCTACAACCGCAGCCTCAAACAATTACAGGATATGCTGTATCATGCGCAGAAAACGCCGGAGCATGTCAACTATGTTGCCGCGGGCCGTATCCTGAAGGTGTATATTTTTTCCATCCTGACCGACACCTATGGCGATGTACCTTATTTTGAAGCAGGACTGGCCTTCTATAATAAGATCTACACACCGAAATACGATAAACAGGAAGATATTTACAACGACCTGTTTAAAGAGCTGGATGAAGCAGTGAAGCAGTTCGACGACAGTAAAACCAAAATACAGAACGATATCGTTTACCAGGGCAACCCTGAAAAATGGAAGAAGCTGGCCAATTCCCTTCGCCTGAGGCTGGGAATGCGCCTTACCAGGATAAACGAAACAAAAGCCAGACAAGAGGTATTGGCAGCCCTGGCAGCCGGCACTTTTACCAGCGCGGAGGATAACTTTAAGATGATCCATGAAGACTTCGCTTTTCCGGACCTCCGGGCAAACGGCTATGCACAGGCGCTGCGGGAAGAATCGGGCTTTAACTACGTGCACGGCACAACTACTTTCGTCAATTATCTGAAGGCTGAAAAAGACCCGCGCCTGGCGTCTTTCTTCATCAACCGGGATGGCAGTGGTAAAGATATTACCCACCTGACCAACTACCTGCCTATCGTACCCGGTTTATACTGGTATGATGACTGGGCCGATTTCAAAGCAGCCGATGGTACCAATGTTCCGCATGGCAACAAATACTGTAAAATCAATACGCCGTTTTTTCAGCAGCAATCTCCTTTCCTGCACCTCGGATTTGCGGAAGTGGAATTCCTGAAGGCGGAAGCCGCCGCCAGGGGCTGGTCCGGCGCCGATGCCAATCAGCACTATCAGCAGGGTATCCGTGCGGCCATGAAACAGCTGGAGCTGTATCCCGGCATGACGCCGGTGGGCGCCCAACAGGTGACCGACTTCGTCAACGCACATACGCTGACGGCCGGTAAGGAGCTGGAGCAGATCAATATGCAGAAATGGGTGGCGCTGTTCCCGAACGGTTATGAAGCCTACGCCAATATGCGCCGCACCGGTTTCCCGGTAACACAGCCGGTGAAAGACCCCCAGGGAGAATCCGTGACCGGCAGAGTGATGCCCCGCAGGTTGTTTTATCCGGCCTCAGAGATATTCAACAATACCCAAAATTATCAGGAAGCCATAGACAGGCTGGGTGGGGAAAACGACTGGCTGAAGAGAGTATGGTGGGACAAATAACGCTTATGACACAATAAAAGGACGTCTCCCGGAGACGTCCTTTTTTATTTTTTATCAGCCGTGAGTTTCTGTTGATAGGCGGCTTTGAGTTCCGCGAGCTGTTTATCATAATCTTCTCTGCCTGCAAAAGCCGACGGATTGTACGGGTCGCCGTCTTTATGTTTTTTATGCAGATCAAACTGACTGGCATGTGCCGCCAGCCACAGGTCGAAGTTAACTTTAGGCATGGTGTCCAGCGTGTAGGCATAGTCTTTCATGATGCCCGGGTAAGCTTTTACGTCAGCAAACTTCCTGTCGATAATGATGGTGGGCATATTGGCCAACAGCACCTTGTAAGCGCGGTTGTCATCTTTTACGTCGAAGATAAAGCTGCAGGAGCCCATGGTATGCCCCGGATGATGCAGCATCACCAGCTGCATGTCTCCCAGGCGGATGGTATCCTTATCCCGCAATACCCGGTCTACTTTCACCGGCCGGAAGGTGCTGCCATATTTCCCCATTTCATAGTCTGTTTTTCCGCCCGATTGGCAAACGCTCGCATCGCCGGCATCCACCATGAACCGGGCGCCCGTTTGTTCCTTTATGGCGGCCATCGCGCCCATGTGATCATAGTGGGCCTGCATGGTCAGCAATATTTTGATGTCCCGGAACCGGAATCCCAGCGCTTCGATATTTTTCCTGATTGTTTTCTCCGACGCGGCCAGACCGGTATTGATCAGGATATTCCCGGCAGTGGTGGTGATCAGGTAACTGGTAAGATCGTAGGTACCTACATAGTAAAGGTTCCCGGCAATACGGAAAGGCTTTTGCGGCCGGCTCCACTCGGGGTTTACCCGCGTAGGTTCTTTTACCTGCTGCGCATAGGCAGCGCTGAGCATGCAAAGCCCTGTCATCAATAAAAACAGGTTTCTTACAAACTGATGTTGCATAGATGGATTGGGTTATGGGAATTGAATGTCAAAAGTAACCGTTAATACTCACCCCGGAAAATCTTTCATGTTTTTTCTGAAGATTTTTCCGGACTCCTTGCTGTCTGTCGCCGCCCAGTTGGCCATGGCCCAAAGTACGTCCCGCAGCGCCCTGCCGGATTTGGTAAGACTATAGGTGACGTGCGGCGGCACTACCGGTTCCGCCTTGCGGTTCACCAATCCATCTGTTTCCAGCTGCTTCAGCTGCTGGATCAATACCTTCTCTGTAATGGCGGATACGGCTCTCCTCAGTTCCCCGTAACGTTTAGGTCCGGATAACAACTGAAATAAAATAATCGGTTTCCAATAGCCGCCGATTTTTTCCATTACATAGGTAACAGGGCATTGCTGGTATGCCTGCTGTTTGTTGGCCTGTATTACAGAGCTTTCTTTAATTGTTGTCATGGTACATACTTTAGGGTAAGTACTAGTAAAAAAGTATGTACAAATATACCTTTGTTGTCACAAATAAAAAACAACGACTATGAAAATTACGATCATTGGATCATTAGGAAATGTAAGCAGGCAGTTGGCCGCTACTTTGATAAGCCAGGGCCATCAGGTGACTATTATCACACAGGATGCCCATAAAACAGGACAAATAGCCGCCATGGGCGCTAAAGCTGCGGTCGGCTCCGTAACTGACAGCGCATTTTTAGCAACCGCCTTTACCGGTGCTGATGCCGTATATACGATGATTCCTCCGCTGGCTGCTGCCACCAACTATTATGAGGAAGTGGCCGCCATCGCCACCGGTTACCGGGAGGCGTTAACCGCCGCGGGGGTGAAATACGTGGTGAATCTGAGCAGCATCGGTGCGGAACAACCTGTCGGTAATGGTTTGTCCGGCGCTTTTTACAAGGTGGAAGATATCCTGAATCAGTTGCCCGACACGCATATCGTACATCTGCGCGCCGGTATGTTTTATACCAATTTTTACGGAAATCTGGAGATGATCTTACAACAGCAGATCGTTGGAAATAACTTCCCGGGAGATATCCCGCTGGGACTGGTGCATCCGCATGATATTGCAGATGCCGCCGCGGCGCTGCTGGCGGCGCCGGCATTTACCGGTAAGTCTTTCCGGTATATCACCAGCGATGAGAAAACCGGCGCTGAAATAGCCATGGTTTTCAGCCAGCTGACAGGACAGCCTGTTTCATGGGCGCCTTTCCCCGACGAGGCCTTACAGCAAGGCGCCATGCAGAACGGATTTTCTGCCCATATGGCTTCGCTGCTGATGCAGGTAGGCGCCAGCATCCGGGAAGGCCGGCTGTTTGCGGCGTATGAAAAAAACAAGGTGATCACCGGCAGGAGAAAGTTTGATGCTTTTGCCGGGGAGATGATGAATGCGGTGGTGAATAGCTGATAATGAAAGACAGGGAGGAGGCATCGCAGGATAAGCGATGCCTCCTCCCTGTTATTTAATAACCGTTACTGTTCCTGTTTTTCGGATGACATCCGGAAATTCGAAACTCTCGTATTCGATGGTCCACAGGTAACTGCCTATCTCTGCAGTGCCACGTCCCGGCAATACGCCGTTCCAGCCTTCGCGGGGATTGGCGGTGCTAAAGACCAGTTGGCCCCATCTGTTGTATACCTGGAAGAGAAACCGTTTAGTGACGCAGTAAACCACCGGTCTGAGAATATCATTCTTTCCGTCTCCGTTTGGAGAGAACGCGGTAGGCAGGTATATGTCACAGCCGCAGTATTTTTCGGTGATACGGATATCGGCGGCGGCTTTACAACCCCATTCATTTTTCACGGTGACTTTATAATTGCCTGATGTGCTCACAGGCAGGGCTGTTGTGGCGGTGAAGGGGCCATCCTGCCAGCTGAAGGCGATAGCATCACTGCTGTAACGGGGGTGAAGCATGAATTGTACGCCACGGCAGATGAGGGTATCGCGGCCAAGCGTCACTGTCGGCAAGGCCCTTACGATGGCTGGTTTGGGTGCTGTAACTTCCACGATGCCACAAGCGCCGTCAATGGCGTATTTCACGGGGTACGCGCCTGGCCTGTTCCAGATGACCGACAGTTTATTTTGTGTGCCCTGTATGTCTGGTTGTCCGGCGATCTGCCATAGGATAGCATTACCAGTGTAGTTTTTTACTTCGATTTCCAACGGTTCGCCCGGGCATACGCCGTCGCTGAAACTGATTTTTCCCGGATCAGTAGCGGCAAGGACGTTGATGGTATGACTGACGGGCTGTGCTGCGATACAGTAGCCAGAGGCCCTCAGCGTAACGGTTTGAACGCCTGCCTGATTCCAGGTGATTTCAGGGAAAGCAGTGCCGCCGCCGGTAATGGCGCCGTTGTCAGTGTCCCAGCTATAGGTGTCTATTTGTCCGTTGTTGTCTGCCCTGATGTGTAGCGGTTTACCCATGCATACTTCCGCCGCCAGGACGAAATCGATGATTTTTTCGTTCTGGATGGACACTTCATGGCTAACGGTTTCTTTCGATATACAGTAGCCGTCAGCTTTCAGGGTAATGGTCTGTTTACCGCCGGTATTAAAAGTGATTGCGGGCGCAGCGGTATTGTTATCTATGATGGTGCCATTGGGGGCGGCCCATTGATAAGCGGTAATGGCGCTGGCGCCGGAGGCTTGCACTTTTACAGGAAGGCCAACGCATACCGTCGCATCTGGTACCGTAAAATCGAAACTACTTCTTTCCTGTACGGTAACCTGTGTTGTTGCAGTGGCTGTGCAGCCATCGGAGAACTTAGCGGTAAGTACGTAGCTGCCCGTATGATGTGCGGTAGCGGTGCCCGTGATCTGGGCGTTCAGCCCGTTGTAGCTGTTGCCATCAGGCGCCTGCCAGTCGACCGTCGCCGGCGTGGCAGCGGTTGACGCCTGCATTTTCAGTGGTTCGCCGTTGCACACTTTGATAGTGGCAACAGCGGTAACGGCAGGAGGGTCTTTCAGCCGCAGCACGGCTGCCGCGGAAACGGCTTCTTTGATACAGGCGCCTGCATTGTTTTCTTTGAGCTGCACCCGAAACTGTCCGGCATCGTCAGCAGTGAAATTGCTTAGTATAAATACTTCTCCCCGGGCGTTGGGAATATCTTTCCATTGTCCATCTGTTTCGTCCAGTTTTTGCCAGGAAAACACAGGGTTATTCAGGGTGATGCCGGTTTGGTCGGCTGCAAATGTGACTGTGCTGCCGAGGCAGGTGGCGGCGGGACTGTTATTGCCATTGATTTTTACAGGAAGCACCGGTTTGCAGGTACTTAGCAGGATATCGTCCACGGCAAGGTCATTACCGCATCCGCCGGGGGCGTCGTTGAGCAGCACTATCTGTATGTTCTGTACGTTCTCCGGCAGGGTGAAGATCATGCCATACTCTTTCCATTTGCCTTTTGGGTCAGGATCTGCCGGGATATATCTTTCTGACAGCTGTCCGAGGATCTGACCGTTTTCATCTTCTATGCGAAAACGGATACGGGAAGGCACAGGCGTGGTATTGGTACCGCATGACACAAGCGGAGAAATAACAGAGCAGGCACTGACAGAGAGCGCATATTGCAGCCCGCCGCAAAGACCGGTGATTTTCTTCCGGTAAAACTCCCCGGGGAGGAAAGAGCCGTTGACAACCATCATACGTCCATCGGGTTTTCCACTATGGTCGGTCATCTGCTTCCATGTCGGACCTCCCTGTGCCAGCTGTGGATTATTGACAACGGAATAATAACCGTCCTGCAGCGGTGCTGTGGTAGAGAACTGGTAAGCGCCGTTGCCCAGGCCGGGCAACGGGGGACCGAAGCCGGTCCCTGTTCCGAAATCTTCCCTGAAAATTTCTTTGCTGTCGGAATCGCAGGTGCCGCGTCTCAGCCGACAGGCCATGTCTTCTCCATCGGTCCGGCCGTTATGATCATCATCAATGCCGTTACCGCATACTTCAATGTCTTTGTCGTTGCCGCCTTCTCCTTCCATAGCAATGCCCCATACATCCCGCATGCTGCCCCTTATCGAATTACTGATCACATAGGTGGTAGCGTCTTCCAGGTCTATCAGTGCCAGCTCTTTGGCTGTGCTTATCAGGTAACAGATGCCGTACTGGTTCGTACCGATACTAAACACACTGCCCCGCACATTCAGTGGCCCTACCAGCCGCTGGGAAGCGATCCTGTTCCTGTCGGCCGTCAGGGTAATTTCTACCAGTGAATTACCACTGGTTACCATGTACAATTTACCATCGCTGAAACATAAATCACCACCAGGATAAGCGATCATGTTTCCTATAAAAGAGGAGGTGAGTGTTTTGAGATTGATTTTATACAGCATGTTGCCGTTGCCGGCTACGAAAAGGTCTCCGTTTCTGTCGCTGACCAGGGAGTTGCCAACACCGAAGGAAGGATTGAGGGTCACAGTGCTGCTGTTACCAGTGGCTGGGTTTACTTCGTAGAGCGATCCTCCGAATACAGCATAAAATTTTCCGTCAGGCGTAATAGCTAGGTCAGCGAACGTTGCCGGCAGGTTGGCCATCTTTTTATAGGAGTAATCTCCCATGTCCACATAACCCAGCTCGTAACCGTTAACTACATATAATTTGTCCTGTGAATAACAACGGCCAAAGACCAGCAGCAGTATAAACAGGGGTAAGCAACGCAATGGTAGTGCTTTCATTTGGTAAGGGTATTGTCGGTACACCCACAAAATTAGAGGAATGGTTGGTGCTTTTCAATGACCTGCAACCATGGATAGTGTCACATGATAAGTATCATCACTTTTCTTTTTGTGATATATCCTTTTATATCTTGCCCGAAAATTATTACCTATGGGATTTTTTCAGCGCTGCTGGGTAATGCAGGGACCGTCAGCCAACAGGAACTGGTAAAGGACTACGGAAAATTACTGACGGATACGGAGGTGATTGAATTGGGTTTTAAGCTGTTCAGAGACACTTTTATTTTTACGAATAAACGGCTGATCCTGGTAGACAAACAGAATAAAAAATGATCATCGTACCCCCGACCCCCGAACCACATAGTATGTTTCCCGCATAAATCAAAGCCGGCGCGGGGCTGGATAAATTGCCCGCTGTTTTGGGGGATAAGGTTGTTTCATGTCCCTTATAAGCAGGGGAAGGTGTTCGCAACATGCCGGGGAATAAAAATATTTTTGGATGACTTACCTATGAAAGAGGGCACAGCTATCTGATACGTTGTACACTGTGCCAAGCATAAAGGGACGCTTTTTCCAGGGCGGCCTGTTTATCCTGTTATGCGGGCGGCCTGGCAAATGCCGATAAAAAAATATAATTTGGCCGCATACCCGGCATTATATTCTTAAAACCAGCCCATGTCAACGGAAGAAGATCATCATGACCTGCAATGGGAGCGACTGCGAAACGGCGACAAACAGGCTTTGTTTGCGCTGTATAACAGTAATTACCCTCACCTGTTGCGCTTTGGGCTGAAATTATGCGGTAACGATGAACTGGTAAAAGACTGTATCACCCAGCTGTTTCTGCAGCTGTGGAGCAAGCAGGCCCAACTGAAGCCGGTGATCAATGTGCCCGCCTACCTGTTTACCGCCCTGAAAAGGCAGCTGCTCGATCAGCTGGCCTATCAGTCGCGTATGCATGATGCCATCAGCCGGATGACCGGTAAAGAGGCCGAAAATGAATTGTCCTATGAAGAAATTATCATCCGGGTGCAGCAGGATGATGAGATAAAACAACGCCTGCATGAGGCTATGAAGTCACTCACGCCCCGGCAAACAGAACTGGTACGCCTCAAATTCTTTGAGGGGCTCAGCTACGAAGAGATCGCCGCACAGACCTCCCAAACCGTGAAAACGGCCTACAACACTATCTACGACGCTATCAGGACCCTCCGGAAAAAACTTTCCTGAAAAAATTTGCTTTTCGTCTAGGAAAAACGGCCGCCCGCGCCGTCTGTATAAAAAAGGGTTTAACAGCATGAACTTCCAGGATTACGAGGCAATCGATTTTGCCTGTGATGCATCTTTCCAGCGTTATTGCCGGGAAGAACACGAAGCGGACATGGCTTTCTGGGCGCAATGGGCCCGGCAGCATCCCGAAAAAACGGCCGCTTTGACCGGGGCGCGCCAGCTGGTAGCGTTGCTGTCTGCCCGCCAGGGTGGGCGTACCGAACAGCTGAAGCAGCTGCAGGATGGGCTGACGCAATATGAGCGGCTGCAACAGGCGCTGGAAGAGGCTTTGCCCGTTCCGGCCGAAGAGGCGCCGGCGTCCGGGACCCGCCGCTTGTATGGGCGCTATGCAGCTGTAGTGGCCGGCGCCATACTCCTCGCTACCGGAGGGTATTTCCTGAGCCGGCAGCAACACACTACGCCTGTAGTGACTGAAATGGCCGCAGCCACCATCATCTCCGCCGGCGATGAACCCCGTAAATCGGTGGTGCTGCCCGACGGTTCGTCCCTCGTGCTGCGGAAAAACAGCCGCGTGGAACTGGCAGAAGGGTTTAACCGGGAAAACCGGGAACTGACGCTGACCGGCGAAGCGTTTTTTGATGTGGCGCAGGACGCCCGCAAACCCTTTATGGTACATACCAGCGCGTTCGATATCAAAGTGCTGGGGACCGTGTTTAACGTCAGCGCCTACACGGGACATCCCACCATGGAAGCAGCCCTGTTCCGCGGAAAAGTAGAGATCACCTGTACGCAGGGACCTGCGCGGAAGATAGTGCTGCAGCCCAATCAGAAGTTGACCGTAGCGGCCCCTGAATCAAATAAGACAGCCGTTGCGCCGGTGCTGAAGGTAGTGCCGCTGGATGCTGACCCCGTGAACCATAAAGCCCGGGAAATAGCCTGGGTGCGCAACCGCCTGGAGATAGAGAATGAACCGCTGGCGGATATTGCGGTGAAACTGGAGAAATGGTACGGTATCCGGATCAGCTTTGCCGACGATGCCGTGAAACAATACCGCTACTCCGGTACGTTTGAGAGCGAAACCGTACTGAAAGCACTGGACGCGCTGCAGTTGTCCTATCCCTTCAATTTCAAAATGGTAAACGACACAATCATTATCAGTAAATAAATATCAACCAGTAACAACCAAAATAAGAAGGGGAGGTGTTCGCACCACCTCCCCGGAATTAGGCCAGATAATGTCCTGAACGATCATTAACTAAACCAACATCAAAGGTATGGTAAAACTTGTATTCCTGAAATGGAAAGGGAAGGCTGTTCCCGCCGGCAAACTGCTGCTCACTATGAAATTGACCATTTTACTTTTTTTAACCTGTCTGCAGGTGCAGGCGGTATGTCTGGCACAGGAAACGATCACCCTGCAGGTGAGGGAAACCAGTATCAAACAGTTCCTGAAAACACTGGAACACCAGACTTCGTACCGGTTTGTTTTTCACGATAAAACACTGCCTGAAAACAGCAAAGTATCTGTTTCCGCCAAAGGCGCTACGCTCGACGCCGTACTGACGCAGGCGCTGGCAGGCACCAACCTGGCCTGGTCCCAGCGGGAAGACGGGCTGGTGGTGTTGTACGCCGCAGATGCCAGCCACAGGCCGGCGGCAGATATCACCATCCGCGGGAAGGTGAGGGGAATAGATAACCTTCCCCTGCCGGGCGTTACCGTGAGGGCCGTAGGCGCCAACGCCGGCGCACTCACCGCCGCCGACGGCAGTTATACGCTTACCGCGCCCGATCAGGTGCGCGTGCTGCAATTCTCCCTCGTGGGATATACTACCCGCCAGGTGGACATCAACGGCCGCCGTGAAATCAACATCACCCTGGAAGAAGATGTGAAAACACTGAATGCGGTAACGGTTACCGGTTATACGAACTACGCCCGCGATAAGTCCACCGCCTCCGCGGGCATCGTGGGAAGCGATAAAATAACACAGGTGCCCATGGCCAGCTTTGAACAGATATTACAGGGCCGCGTACCGGGTATGGTGATATCCGCAGGCTCCGGCCAGCCGGGGGCAGCGGCCACCGTTACTGTCCGCGGCGTTGGTACCATCAACGGCAGCTCCTCCGTGCTCTACGTCATGGACGGTATCCCCATCGAAGCAGGACAGTTCCAGGGCATCAACCCCGAAGACATTGCCTCCGTGACGGTGCTCAAAGATGCCTCCGCAAAAGCACTGTACGGTTCCCGCGGCTCCAACGGCGTGATCGTGATCACCACCAAAAAAGGACAGGCAGGTAAACTGCAGTTTGCCTATAAATCACAGTACGGCTTCTCCAATATGACCACCCCGAAGTTCAAAATGATGAACTCCGCGGAGCATCTGCAATATGAAGAAGAGATCGGGCTGGAAACCGGTTCCAATGTAGGCCCGGGCTGGGAGTTCTCCCCGAAAAACCCGGACTATGCCACTAAAACCCCTGAAGAGAAAAGACTGGCCGATCATATCCTCGACAGTCTCCGTAATACCAATACCGACTGGCGTAAGATATTCCTGCGTACCGGCAAGTTCCAGGAACATCAGCTGAGCGCCAGCGGCGGTAATGACAACGTCCGCTTCTACAGCTCCCTGAACTATTTCGATCAGCAGGGGATCGCGTTAGGGACCGGCCTGAAACGTTACAGCCTGAAGAACAATGTGGACTTCAGCGCCGGCCGGTTGACCGGTAACGTGAACGTTGGCCTCGCCTATTCCGAATCTTCCTATCTGCCGGTAGAAGCTTCCAGCAGCGGTTCTAACCCGCTGGCAGCCGTATACTACGCACTGCCCTATGAATATCCGTACCTGCCCGATGGCACGCTGGTCACCAACTGGAACGACGATGTATACCCCGTTTATGACCTGCGCGAAGGCAGCAACGCCCTGGAAGCATTACTCAACACCAGCACGAAAGACAACCAGCTGAAAAGTATCATCGGTACGTCGCTGAACTTTACCATCGCCAAAGGGTTGGTGGCTAAAACAAGACTGGGGCTCGATTTCAGGGAAACGACCACAGAAAAATGGGTGAACCCCGATTCCTATTCCGGCTATAAAGTGGATAACGGAGAGAAAGGCAGCTTCGGTGAAGGCTCCACCCGTAACTTTACGCTGGTGACTACTTCCGGTCTGACTTACACTAAAAATATCGCCGACCGTCACGACTTCGAAGTGTCCGGTTATTTTGAATTCACCAAAAACAACTACCGCGCTTTCAACTATACCGGCTTTGACCTCGACGGCCGCCTGCCGGCCACACCAGCGGCCATTACGCCCGGATCGCCCTTTGCACCGGTGGTAGGCGGCCGCCGCACCCGCAGTGCGCTGGCTTCCTACATCGCCGTAGGCCGTTATACTTTCGACGAAAAATATACCCTTAACGCCTCCTTCCGCTATGATGGTGCGTCTACCGTGCCGCCCTCCAACCGGTGGCACGGTTTCTATTCCCTCGGTATAGGATGGGAAGTGAAAAAAGAGAACTTCCTCAAAGACGTGAGTTTTGTGGATAACCTGCGCTTCCGCGCCAGCTACGGTACTTCCGCCAACCCGTTTTCCACGCTCGGCCCCTTCGCGTATTTCCGCACCTATGGTACCGACCAGTATGCCGGCCGCCCGGCTATTGTGCCGTCACAACCCGGTAATACAGCTTATGACTGGGAATATGCCAAAGAGCTGAACATCGGTTTCGACCTGGGTATCTGGAACAACCGTATCCGCATGGTGACAGACGTGTACAATAAAATCACCAACAACCTGTTCATCGAACAGCCGCTGTCCATTACTTCCGGTTTCAGCAGCATGTTCCTCAACTCAGGCGCCATGCGCAACCGCGGCATCGAGATGGACGTACAGGTGGATATCGTCCGCAAAAAGGATTTCACCTGGAACGCAGGCTTCAACTTCGCCTACAATAAAAACGTGATCACCGATTTAGGCGGGGCCAGCGAGTTTACCCAGGGCGATTCAAAAATTGTAAGGGTAGGGCTGCCTTATGGTTCCCATTATGCGCCGAAATGGGCCGGCGTAGACCCGCAGACCGGCGACCCGCTGTATTACGACCGGAGCGGCAAAACCACCAGCGATTATAATGAAACCGCGCTGAGCGTAGCCGAATTCGGTACCTATATTCCGCCTTTCACCGGTGGTTTTAATACCGGCATTACGTATAAAGGGATTTATCTGAATGCGCTGTTCACTTTTGCAGATAAAACCATGCGTTATCTCAACGAAGATTATTACAATGAGAACCCGGCATTTGCCAGCAGCAACCAGTCCGTGCGCATGTTGTACAACCGCTGGAAGAAACCCGGCGACAACGCCATCCTGCCCCGGTTTGACAGCAAGCGCGGTTACTCTTCCCGCGACATACAGGACGCTTCCTATCTCCGCCTGAGAAATGTGAGCATCGGCTACAATTTCCCGAAAGCACTGTTATCGCACCTGAAGTTTGTCCAGGGTGTGCAGGCGTTTGCGCAGGGACAGAACCTCCTCACCTTTACCCAATGGAAAAGCTTCGATCCGGAAAACAACAACGGCGAAGGGCGTTTCGACTACCCCGCCGCACGGACTTACACCTTTGGCCTGAATGTTAACTTTTAAATCCTGCTGTTCATGATCCGTTATATCCAACATACTGTTAAATACCTGGCGCTGATGCTGCCGGTATGCCTGCTGTCGTGCAACAAACAGCTGGACCTGTCGCCCACCGACAATATCATCGATCCGGAGAGGACGTTCCGTAATGTGGCCGACCTGAATGGCGGCCTGCTGGGCGCTTATTCAAGGCTCACCTATAATACCATCTACACCGTATCACTGGTGACCGATGAGTGTATGCTGCCCAGTGAAAACGGTACCGGCGGCGGCGTGGCTTCTTACCGCTGGCAGATAGATCCCGGTAACGGCACCATTACCGCTTCTTTTGGCGAATACTATGTGACCATCGATCGTGTCAACCGCGTGCTGGCGGCCCTGCCAAAAGTGCCGGCCAAAGGCGATGAAATAGCGCAGCGCGACCAGTACCAGGGTGAGCTGCTGGCGCTGAGAGCGTATTGCCATTTCCAGCTGTTGCAGAGTTACGCACAGGACTATACGCCGAATGCATTGGGCGTGCCTTATATGGATGTCTCTAAAATCAGTTCACCCGCCCGTAATACTTTCGCAGAAGTGATGACACGTATTGAAGATGATCTCAAGGCGGCAAAGAAGCTGATCCCTGCTTCGTTTGACGATAATACCCATATCACCCTGGCTGCCGTTTCCGCTATCCAGGCACGGGTAGCCCTGTACGAAAAAAAGTGGGCAGATGCAGTAACATATGCCACGGAAACTATTCTGGCGATGCCGCTGGCTGCGCGGAATAAGTTTTCTGCTATCTGGAAAGATACTGACGAATCTGAGGTGATCTGGAAACTGAAGCAGATGGCCGGGACCAACGATGATCTGATTGGCGGTGTTTATTTCAAAAAACGTGTAGCCTTATACGTTCCTTCCTTTGAGCTGGTTAAACTGTTTGATAAAACGAACGATATACGTTACACTGCGTACATAGAATTTGACGACAGCCGCGGCGCCGGTAAATCCGTCTACCTGGTGAACAAGTATGCCGGCAGCGGTGGTAACCCGGGCCTGGCGGACCTGAAGCTGTTCCGTACCGGAGAGATGTACCTGATCCGGGCGGAAGCGGCAGCAGAGCTGGGGCAGTCTGCCAATGCCGCCAGTGACCTGAACAACCTGCGTGCCGCCCGTATTGAAGGTTACACGCCGCAGCCGTTCGCCGATAAAGATGCGCTGATCACCGCCATATACACCGAACGGTTTAAAGAGCTGGCTTTTGAAGGCCATCGTTTGTTTGACCTGCGCCGGCGTTCCCTGCCGGTAACCCGTGAGCCGGAAGACGCTGTCAACGCGCTGGGCGCCGTGCTGCTGAAGCCCGGTCAGCGCGGATATGTGTTCCCCATCCCGGATGCCGAAACCAAGGCCAATAAAAATATGGAGCAGAACAAACCTTATTAATCCAATTAAAACAGATCGCGATGAACGGAATAAAGATATTAGGCCTGTTAACAGTCATAGCACCATGTTTCAGCAGTTGTGGCGATGCCGCAAATGTTTCGGAAAATATTCCGGGCCGCCCGGCTTCTATCGGTATCGTCGGTGATACGGCCGATGTAGCGAAGCCTGTAACGGGAGGGGTGGCGCTGATAGGTGGCGGCGGTAATGTAGACGGGGCTTTCCGGTGGATGATAGCCCGCAGCGGTGGTGGCGATGTAGTGGTGCTCACCGCCTCCAATAACGGTGGTTACAATGTAGACATCGATTCGCTGGGCGAGGTGAACTCCGTGGAAACGCTGAACATCACCAGCCGGGAACTGGCAGACAATGATACAGTAGCGAATATTATCCGCAATGCTGAAATGTTGTTTATCGCCGGTGGGGACCAGTCCAGGTATATGAACAACTGGAGAGGCACTAAAACAGCCGCGGCGATCAATTACCTGCTGACGGAGAAAAAGGCGCCGGTAGGCGGTACCAGTGCGGGTTGTGCGGTCCTTAGCGGGCTGTATTACAGCGGCGAAGGTGGCAGCGCCGTGTCCGACAGCGTATTGGCCAACCCTTACGATACGCTGGTAAAAGTATATAACAATGATTTCCTGCGGGCGCCATACCTGTCAAAGGTGATCAGCGATCAGCATTATGTGAAACGTGGGCGGCAGGGCCGGCATGTGACTTTTATGAGCCGTATCATCACAGACTACGGTATTTTCCCGGTGGGTATCGCACCGGACGAGAAGACCGCCGTGTGTATCGATGAAAACGGCATCGCCAAAGTTTTTGGTGTTAGCAAAGCTTATTTTATCTTAACGGATAGTCTCAAAAAACCTGAACTTTGTGTGGAAGGGCAGCCGCTGCAATGGAACTGCAACGGGGAAGCGCTCAAAGTATATGAGATACCCGCCTCCGCTACGGGCAATGGCAGCTTCCGGGTGTCTGATTTTGATACAACGGCCGCCAGCGGCGGTACCTGGTACTGGTGGTGGGTAGACAAGGGAGTATTGAAGACAAAACAAATCCCGTAACATCATGATCGTCATGGTTATTACTGATTCTCCTGGTTAACGGAGCCGGAAACAATTGAATGATTTTATAAAATAAGATATCAGATGAAAAGAAGTTTTTGCTATTTGTTACTGTCCTGTTGCCTGATGATGGCCTGGAATACGGTGTCAGCACAGAAAAAAGCCGGGCCGTATGTACTGGTGATACATGGTGGCGCGGGCACTATCCTGAAAAAGAACATGTCGCCCGCCATGGAAGAAGCATATAAGGTGTCCCTGAAACGTGCACTGGAAAAGGGTTATGGCGTACTGCAGTCCGGCGGCAGCAGTCTCGATGCTGTGGAAGCCACCGTGTGTGTACTGGAAGACGACTCTCTTTTTAACGCCGGTAAAGGCGCGGTGTTTACTCATGACGGCCGCAACGAGCTGGATGCCGCAATTATGAGCGGTAAGACGAGAGCGGCAGGCGCCGTAGCAGGCGTAACGGTGGTGAAGAACCCCATTAGCGCCGCCCGTGCTGTGATGGAGAAATCCGAACATGTGATGATGATAGGCCCGGGCGCGGAAAAATTTGCCAAAGAAGCAGGACTGGAAATAGTGGACCCTTCTTACTTCCGGACGGAGTCCCGTTGGAGAGGCCTGCAGAAAGCGTTACAGGAAGACTCGCTGGCTGCGGCCCGGTCCAACGCCTATACGAATCCTGCGAAGTTCGGCATTATCAACAAGGACAATAAATTCGGCACCGTTGGGGCCGTGGCGCTGGACAAACAGGGTAACCTGGCAGCTGCTACGTCTACCGGTGGCATGACTAACAAAAAGTACGGCCGTGTGGGTGATTCCCCGGTTATCGGCGCCGGTACCTATGCCAATAATAACACCGTGGCGGTGTCCTGCACCGGCTGGGGCGAGTATTATATCCGTAATGTGGTGGCTTACGACCTGTCTGCGCTGATAGAATACAAAGGGTTGTCTGTACAGGATGCCGGTAAAACGGTGATCAAAAAAGTAGGCGATATGGGCGGCGACGGCGGCCTTATTGCGTTGGACAAAAACGGTAATATGGCCATGCCTTTTAACACCGAAGGGATGTACCGCGGCGCTGTTACCAAAGACGGCAAAATTGAAATTTACATCTATAAATAGACGGACGATTTTGTCCTGAGATAGTTCCTGTTTGGAGGGCTGACCATGAGGGCAGCCCTTTTATCTTTAAAGCTGCCGGGCACATGGCATAGCACAGCAAACGGCTATCACCTGGCCGTCGCCGGTAGGGGGGTATTCATCTGGTCCCGGGCGCGGCACAGCAAACAGCTATCACCTGGCCGTCGCCCGGTGGGAGTATTCATCCGGCCTTTCCTCTCTTATAATGCCATCGATTGCGTTCTCCGGGCGGCTGGCAGCGTATCATCTCCCGGATAATTGTCTTGTTAATCCAGTATCAGCATCCGCTAAATTTCAGGTATTGTGGATAAGTGGACTGGCCTACCTTACCAAAGCCATCTTTATCAATGGGAATGCGATTCACAATCATTTGCAGATGCAGGATCTGTTAGAGAAAATATACAGGGACAATGACCAACTTGCCTTTCGCCAGCTGTTTTTGCAGTATAGCGACCGGCTGATTGTGTTTGCGGCTTCGCTGTTACCCTCCCGGGAAGAGGCGGAAGAAGCGGTGTCCGATGTTTTTGTGAAGATATGGCAGAACCGCGCCGGTCTTGCAACGGTACGCAACCTCAACACTTATCTGTACACAGCTGTCCGCAATACGGCCTGTAATTACCGCATCAGCGCCGGCAGGATGCCGGAGATATTAACAGGAGAGTATATACAAGTGGCTGTCAATACCATGGCTGCCTCCCCGGAAGATATGCTGATCAGTAAGGAAAACCTGCGGAAGATAGAATCCGCCATCAATCTGTTGCCCTCCCGCTGTAAACTTATATTCCGCCTGGTGAAAGAAGATGGTCTCAAATACCGGGAGGTGGCTGAGATCCTCGAAGTATCCATCAACACCGTGAATACCCAAATGGCGATCGCCCTCAAAAAGCTCGGTGAGGTGATCGATATCCGTCAGCATTTCGGCTGGATGGAATAAAAAAAGTTGAAAATTTTTTTCCCTCGCTTCATAGTATTTCTCCAAAATACTGTCTTATCTGTTACATCACCGTAACTATCAATTAATGGAACAACACGAAAGGCTTTGGGAACTGATGGCCAAACGGACGGCAGGTTCGCTGTCGCCCGCCGAGGAGATGGAGCTGGAAGTGCTGCTGGAAGCCTCTCCGGAGGCCGCCCGGCAACAGGCGCTGTTGGACAAGGTATCCCTGCAAAGCACCGGAAAACCCACGCCGGAACGGAAGGAAATGCTGCTGGACCGCATCATGGGGGGGATTGCCGCCGGCGAAAGCCGGGAAGCGCTGCCGGTAGTGTCGGAAAACAGTATACCGGTACGGCGGGGCCGTTGGCGGATAATGGCCGCCGCATCGCTGCTATTGCTGCTGGGCGCAGCTATGGTGCTGTACCTGCGTACCAGTACCTCCACCAACGCAGTGGTATGGAGCACGGTACAAACGAGGCCCGGTTCCAAAACCCGTATCACCCTCCCGGATGGTACCCTGGTGATGCTCAACGCCGGCAGTACGCTGTCTTATCCCAGCAATTTTGCTAAATCCGGCAGGGTAGTGAAACTGACCGGTGAAGGGTATTTTGATGTGACCAGAATGCCTAACGATCCTTTTGTGATCCACACCAATACGATCGATATAAAAGTACTGGGCACCACCTTCAACGTGCGGGCGTATGCGGATGAATCACATACCGAAACAGCCCTGATCAGCGGCGCGGTGGAAGTCACCGTGAAAGACGGCGGCAAACAACATATTACGCTTAGCCCCAAACAAAAATTACTGGTGGCCAACACGATTACAGACACCGCAAAGCCTGCAACAACAGCCCGTCCGGACGAACTGAAGCCACTCATCGTGCTGGAAAGCATTGAAAAGGAACACGGGGGTAACCAGATAGCGGAGACAGCCTGGGTGGACAACAGGTTTGTATACCGCAACGAAACTTTTTTACAACTGATCAAACGAATGGAAAGATGGTATGGAATTACCATCGAATGCCATAATCAATCTTTATTACAGACCTCTTTTACCGGTAACGTACAGGGAGAGTCACTGGACCAGCTGCTAGGCATGTTAAAACAGACCAAACAATTCGAATATAACGTCACCGCAGGAAAAGTCTTTATTCATTAATCAAAGTCTAAATCGATAGTTATGAAAGTACCATCAGGATTTACCTGATAACCACCTGTAACATCTTTAAAAAAAACGGGAAATGCGCGCACATTCCCCGTTGTCAAGTATCAGGAGACCTTTACGCTTGAAGGTTTCAGGGACTCCTATTGTATCAACTCAACAAATCCAAGGTATGAAAAAATTTACTAAGTCGGGACCTCCCCCCGTGCGGGCGAAGGTCCAGCAGATGTTATTGATTATGAAATTCACCACGTTGTTGCTATTACTGGTAGCGCAGGCTTCGGCCAGTGTTTATTCCCAGAAAAAGATCAATATCCGGGCAGAGGCCACACTGCTGGATAAAATGCTGATCATGCTGGAGAAAAAATCCAATTACCGTTTTTTCTTTAATAATGATGAGTTGAAAGACATAGCCCCTGTATCTGTTGATATGAGCGGCGTTACCGTGACAGCGGTGCTGGACCGCCTGCTGCCACCGCTCAACCTGCATTACAAAGTGCTGGACAATAATGTGGTGGTGGTGAGCCGCGCCGGTAACGAAATCCGCGACAAACATATCAAAGGAAAGGTGGTCAACGCCAAAGGCGAACCACTGCCCGGCGTAACGGTAAAAGTCTCCGGCGCCAACGCCGGCGCTGTTACCAACGCCAACGGGGAGTATGAGTTGAACGCCCCGGACAACGCCACGCTGGTGTTTTCCTTTATCGGCCATATCCAGCAGACCGTTGCCGTAGAAGGGCGTAGTACTGTTAACATCACCTTACAGGAAGATACCCAGGGCCTCAATGAAGTGGTCGTGGTAGGTTATGGCACCCAGAAAAAAGGCGACCTCACCGGCGCCGTAGCCACGCTGGACGGTAAAAAGCTGGAGAGCCGCCCGCTGGTGAACCTGGCGCAGGGCCTGCAGGGGATGGTGCCCAACCTTAACGTGAACCTCAACAACGGCGCTCCGGGCAAAGGCGCCACCTTCAACGTGCGCGGTAATACCTCTATCAACGGCGGTGGCCCGCTGGTGCTGGTAGACGGTGTACAGATGGACCCCAACCTCATCAATCCCGCTGACGTGGCCAATGTAACCGTGTTAAAAGATGCGGCATCTGCCGCTATCTATGGGGTGAGAGGCGCTTACGGCGTTATCCTCATCACTACTAAAAAGCCCGGTAAAGATGCGCCGCTGCGGCTCAACTACTCCACCTCCTATACCATCACCCGCCCCACCCGTATGCCGAAATACCTCAATTCGGTAGATTATATCCGTATGCACCGCGAAGCAGATCGCACCGGTCAGCTCTCCGGCGGTAACGCAGCCTCTGAACCCTTTACCACAGAAGATTCTACCCGGGCGGCAGCCTATTTCAACGACCCGGGCAACAACCTGCCGGTATATGTGGACCCCGCCAACCCCTCCAAATACCGCTACGTAGGCAATACAGACTGGATCAAAGAACTGTACCCCGGATGGGCCCCTATGATGGACCACAACGTGTCTATCTCCGGCGGCCAGGGCAAAACCGGCTACGTCGCCTCTCTTGGTTACTTCGACCAGAAAGGGTTGCTGAAAGTGGCCAATGAAGACTTTAAAAGATATAATGCCAGCCTGAAACTGAACACTGAAGCCACTTCCTGGCTGGAACTGAATATGAAAATGATGCTCAACCGCACCGAGAGCAATAAACCAACTCCTGCCAGCCATGGCGGCCTTTCATCCGGCTGGATCTCCGGCGACCTTCGCCCGATCATGCCCGTGTACCACCCCGACGGCCACTTCTCAGGACAGGGCTCGTTTACCAATATCGTAGCCCTCGCCACCCTCAACGGCCGCACCAAAGAAACCGCCAATGACCTCTGGCTCACCGGTGGCTTCGTACTGAAACCCCTGAAAAACCTGCGTATCGTAGGCGACTACACCTGGAACAGCTATGGGCTCAACAACCAGCAGCATTTTAAAGAATACCAGGAATACGGCGCCAACGGCATCCTGCTGGGCACTTTCCCATGGAGTAAACCCAGCAGCGTAAAAGAAAGTAACAACAACGATTATTACACTGCCCTGAATGCTTACGCAGAATACTCCCGCCAGTTTGGTCAACATTTCCTGAAAGCCATGGTGGGCTACAACCAGGAAAAGAAACAGGTGAAAGGTTTTAACGTAAAAGTGAAAAACCTCATCGACCAGACCATGCCGGCCATCAACCTCAACAACGATAACAGCCCGCTGGCCGACGGCCGCCAGTACAGCTGGGCGCTGGCAGGTTCCTTCTTCCGCCTGAACTACGACTATGCCAACAAATACCTGCTGGAAGTCAACGGCCGCTATGATGGCACTTCCCGTTTCCCGGCCAGCAGCCGCTATGTGTTCCTGCCTTCTGTATCTGCCGGCTGGCGCGTATCTGAAGAAGGGTTTTTTAAACCGCTGCTGGAGGTGATCAACGACCTGAAACTGCGCGCGTCTTACGGCACACTGGGCAACCAGGCGCTGAACCCCGATCAGAACGCAAATACGGATATTTACCCTTACATCCCCACCATGCCAGGCGGTAAAGTGGATTATATCTTCGACGATCAGAAAGGTGTGTACGTAGGTGTTCCCGGACTGGTAAGCCAGCATTTTACCTGGGAAAAAGTAAGCACCCGCAACTTCGGTATGGACATTACCCTGCTGAAAAACCGCCTCAGCGCTACGTTCGACTGGTACATCCGCGATACCAAAGACATGTTGCTGAACGGTTATCCGTTGCCCGGCATCCTCGGCACCTCCGCACCGAAAGTGAATACCGGTGAAATGCGTACCAAAGGCTGGGAACTGGGGGTTAACTGGAGAGATAAAATCAACGACGACCTCTCTTATGAAGTAAACCTCGCTTTGTCCGATTATTCCGCTACCATCACCCGGTACGATCTCAATCCTACCAAAACACTGGGCGACAAATCCTATTATGTAGGCCAAAAACTGGACGAGATATGGGGATACGTGACTGACGGTTTCTTCCAGTCAGACGCTGATGCTGCGTCCGCAGACCAGTCCAACCTCTGGAACGGTAAATGGCTGGCCGGCGATATCAGATTCCAGGACCTGAACGGCGACAAAAAAATTACCAGGGGCCAGAATACCGCTGTAGATCCGGGCGACCGCCGTGTGATCGGTAACAAAACACCGCGTTACCAGTTCGGGCTGAACCTCTCCGTACAGTACAAAAACTTCGACTTCAATATGCTCATCCAGGGTATCGGCAAACGCGACGTGATGCTTGATGGCAACACTTTCTGGGGTTTCAAAAGCGAATGGGACGTACCAATGGTGTACCAACTGGATTACTGGACACCTGAAAACCCTAATGCCTATTATCCCCGTCAGCGCTTCGGTGGCGGCGGCAACTTCCAGGCACAGACCAAGTACCTGCAGAATGCCGCCTATGCCCGTATGAAAAACCTATCCATCGGATACACATTGCCGGCTTCCGCTATGCGTGCCATGCGTATGCAGAAACTGCGTGTGTACGTGTCTGCACAGAACCTGTTCGAAGTCACCAAATTGCATAAAGCCTACGATCCGGAAATATTTGAAGCGAAAGACTATCCGCTCAACAGGGCCATTTCTTTCGGTTTGCAACTGGGCTTATAATCAATCCAAAACATGATGATGATGAAAAGTAAAAATATCATATATGCGTTAGCGTTAGCAGTCATGGCGATGACCGGCTGTAAGCGTGATTCTTTCCTCGACCTGAACCCGGACGATGCTTTCAGCGATCCGACTTTTTTCAAGAACGAGTCTGACCTGAAGCTGTACTGCAACGGGTTTTACAGCACGTTGCCCGTGATGGACAACAATTCCGACAACAACTCCGATAATATGGTGCCGCGCAGTAAAGACCCGTTTTTATCCGGGCAGTACATTGTGCCGATAGTAAAAAATGATGACAACGGAGAATGGAGCTGGAAGAACGAGAGAAGTGTGAACTACTTTCTGTCCCGCTACCAGCGCGCCCAGGCAGGGGATGATGTGAAAAATAAATATGCCGCAGAAGCGCGCTTCTTCCGTGCGTTGTATTTCTGGCAGAAAGTAAAACGTTATGGCGATGTGCCCTGGTTTTCGAAAGACCTGAATGAGAACTCACCGGAGCTGGACCTGCCGCGTACACCGCACAAACAAGTGATGGACTCTGTGCTGGCTGACCTGAATTTTGCCGTAGCCAATCTGCCGGTGCCGGGCAGCGCGGAGAAAGGCCGCCTGCATAAATATGCAGCAGCTGCGCTGAAAGCGCGTATTTGCCTGTGGGAAGGTACTTACCGCAAGTATCACAACCTGGGAAATGACCAGCCGATGATACGGGAAGCCGCCAACGCCGCGCAACTGGTGATCGCCAGCGGGGACTACGATCTGTACAGTACGGGTCATCCTGCTACCGACTATTACAACCTGTTTATACAGGAAGAGCTGCAGGGCAACAAGGAAGCGATAATGCCCAAGCGCTTTATCAAAGACGTATTCATGCATAACCTCACCCGCCAGCTGGGAGAGGGCAACACCGGTTTCAGTAAAAGCTTTGTGCGTTCTTTCCTGTGCACCGACGGCCTGCCGACGTCCCTCAGTCCTTCTTATAAGGGAGACGACTCTATCCAGGCGGAGATCACCAACCGAGATCCCCGTTTTGGACAGCTGATTGCCACACCGGGTTTTGTGTTCCAGGTAGATGCCAGCGGCAATAAGGATCTTATCACCCTGCCGCGTATAGGCACCAGCGTTACAAGCACCGGTTATCAGCGCGTGAAAGGACGTTCTTCCAGCCTGGAACAGTGGAATGCTAATCAGTCTACGCTGGACCTGTTTATCTTCCGTTATGCAGAGGTGCTGCTGGTATATGCAGAAGCCAAGGCAGAGCTTAACGAGTGCGACCAGAACGTGATCGATCAGACGATTAGCCGTTTACGTGCAAGAGTAGGGATGCCCGCCATGCAGATCGCTGCCCTGAGAAAAGACCCGAAATCCGATTTCCCCGGACTGCCGGTGCTGCTCGATGAAATACGCCGGGAGAGAAGGGTAGAGCTGGCCGCTGAAGGTTTCCGTTTTGATGATCTGCTGCGCTGGAACGCCGGTAAACTCATCGAAAACCCTGAATCCATCCTGGGTATGAAGCTGCGGCCTGAAGTAAAAGCCCAGTATCCCAACCAGGGGCAGGTGAAAGACATCGTACTGGATGCCAACGGCTATATCCGGGTATATCCTGATATCACTAACAGGATATGGAACGAGAAAATGTACCTGTATCCTATTCCTACACAGGAGCTGACATTGAATCCGAAGCTGCTGCCGCAGAATAAGGGCTGGTAATTAAATACGAATTGAGGATTTGGGGCATGTATGAACAAATGGTTTGTTCGTACATGCCCCAAATGGTTTTATCACTGTGGTATCTGTTTGTAGTTATCTTGATGAGTATTTTAATACGCTGATGTTGTTTTTCAGGTGAGTGTTTTATATTTTAAGCGTCTTGTAGGAAGTTCCTGCATGGGACCTCAATTCATAATTCGTAATTGCAGGGAAATGTTATTTAATTATGAAATCCGGTCACAGCAGGCTTGAGCGGGAGAGGGATGAAACCGGCTGCCACTGGCGGATTTAGAGCAGCAACCAAAATTTCACGTATCATCGGATTTTCCGATAGTCATTACAGTGACAACATTGCCATATTATATTTGTGACCAAAATCTATCTGGATGACCGCCCACGAGCTACATACGGACAACGACCTGTTCCGGGCGATTGCCAACGGAGATGAGAAAGCGTTTGCGACGCTTTTTCATCAGTATCGTAATAAAGTATACACCATCGCCTGGAAGATCACCGGCTCGGAAGCCGTGGCAGAGGAGATCGTATTGGACGTATTTTTAAAAGTATGGTTGAAGAGAGCGCAGTTGCCGGAGCTGGAATACTTTACCGCCTGGCTGTTCACCATTACCCGAAACCGCGTATTTAAAACGCTGAAGCAGCTGGCGCAGCAGGCCACCAGTCACGCTATCTCCGACCAGGAAGAGTGGCTGTTGCCGGCCGTGGCCTCTTCCAGCGAGCGGCTGTTGGAAAAAGAATACCGGCAGATACTTCACGACGCCGTATCCCGGTTGTCGCCACAGCAACAGAAAGTTTATCAGCTGATCAAAGAACACGGCATGAAACGGGAAGAGGCGGCCAGGGTGCTGAATCTCTCGCCCGAAACCGTAAAACGCCACCTGGCAGAGGCGATGCACTTCATTCGCACTTATTGCAGCTATCATCTGGGCACCTACGCCACCCTGTTCCTTATTAAGGAATTGTTATGAAGCATATTTTTTCTGTTTCCCACTGACCCATTTTTCTTTTCTAGGGATTTCTTTTGATATACCCGGCATAAATCCGGTTTACCGCATGTCCCGTTTTGAATCATTATTCCGCAAATCGCTGGAGAAGACCAGTACCGAAGCAGAGCGGCAGGAGCTCCTGCAACTGATAGCCCGGTCGCAGCACGACGGGGAGCTGTTGCAGCTGCTGGACGAGGTGATCGCCGGTTCCGGCAACGAACGGGCGATGCCTGACCATCGGGCGCAGGAGATACTGGCGCTTATTGTACAGGCCGGTGGGAAATCACAGCCGAAAGGCCGAACCATGCGTATGCGCTGGTGGGCCGCCGCCGCTTCGCTGTTGCTGTTGGCGGGCGCCGCGGGATATCTGCTCCGCCGCCCTGCAACACCTGCTACCGGTACGCTGCCACCGCTGGCGATGGAGGACATACGTCCTGCGGCACAAAGCGCCATCCTCACCCTGGACGACGGCAGCCAGGTAACGCTCGACAGCCTGCACCAGGGCAGTATCCGCAATGCTGCCGGCGCCCTTATCCATCTGAGTCAAAATACGCTGGCTTACAGTGGCGATAAAGACGTTGCAGGTGCCTGCAATACCTTGTCCACCCCCCGCGGAAAACTATTTCATCTTCTCTTGCCGGACGGTACGGAAGTGTGGCTCAACGCCGCCAGTTCGCTGCGTTACCCTGTCAGCTTTAACGCCACCGAGCGCGTGGTGGAACTCAGCGGGGAAGCCTATTTTGAAGTGAAACACGCCGCCACAAGGCCTTTTCGGGTAAAGACCGGCCCACAGAGCGAAGTCAGGGTACTGGGGACGGGCTTTAACGTGAATGCCTATACTAACGAACCAGCTATCACCACTACTTTGTTGCACGGCAGTGTGCAGGTGGTGGCAGCACAGCGGCCAACGCTGCTGAAACCGGGCCAGCAGGCAGCGGTAGCGGGGACGGATGTTAAAATACAAACGACAGACACCAGCCAGGTGACGGCCTGGAAGGAAGGCATGTTCCAGTTCGATAACACCAGCATCCAACAGGTGATGAACCAGCTGGAACGGTGGTACGATATCACGGTCGTTTATGAAAACGGTGTCCCCGACATCCGCTTCGGCGGTAAGATGGAGCGGGACCTTGACCTGCACAGCATATTGAGAATACTGGAAATATCTAATGTACATTATCGCCTGGAGGAACGAAAACTAATCATCACACAATAACAAAAGAAGATTGTCATACCAGCCATTACTGCGCCCCGGGAGCGCAGCGGGGTATCGTATGCCTGTAATGATCCTTAAAAATTCTGAAACACCACCATGATGTCCAAACAGCTTTACGCAACAAGACCTTCTCTTCCGCCGGACAATACGTCCCGGCAGAACAGCAGTCGGACAGCCGGCCGCCGCACGCTGTGGCCATATATGCTGCTATTGTCTGCCATCCTGTGCCTGCAGGTGCAGGCCCGCACGCTGGGGCAGTCCGTCACCCTGTCGGGTAAAAATCTCTCTTTTAAAGAGATCTTCCACGTGCTGGAAAAACAAACCGGCTATGTCGTGTTCTACAACACCGCCATGTTAAGCAACACAAAACCGGTAACCATCACTGTGAAAAACATGCATATCACAGAATTCCTGCGTACCGTGATGGCCGACCAGCCGATCGATTTCGAGATCAGCGCCAAAACCATTACCATTAAAGAGAAAGCGAAGCCCGCTGCAACAGCGGCGCCGGTGCTGCCCGATAAGGAACTGGCCCAAGACCCGCCGGTGAAGGGAAAGGTGCTGGACAACGAAGGGAATCCCCTTCCCGGCGCTACCGTGGCTGTTGCCGGGAGTACTCATGGTGTGCAGACCAACGAGAAAGGAGAATTCAGCATTGCGGCAGGGAAAAACGCCACGCTGCTGATCACTTACATCGGTTTCGAAAGGAAGGTGGTAGCGCTGGCCCACGAACAACAACCGCTGACCATACAACTGACGCTGGCAAAAAAAGACATCAATGAAGTGGTGGTGATCGGCTACGGCGCGGTCGCAAAAAAAGACCTCACCGGCGCTGTTTCTATCGTACGTCCCGCAGATATTGAAGGCATCCCCGCTACCCGCGTGGACCAGATGCTGCAAGGCCGTATTGCCGGCGCAGAAATCGTTTCCACCGACGGAGAACCCGGCGCCGCTACCTCTGTGCGCATCCGCGGTACCCGCTCTATCACCGCCAGCAACGAACCACTGTATATTGTGGACGGCCTGATGGACGGTATCTCCAGCCTCAATGAACTGAACCCTTCCGATATCGCGTCCATCAACGTGCTGAAAGACGCGTCTTCTACCGCCATCTACGGCTCCCGTGGCAGCAACGGCGTGATCATCATCACTACCAAATCCGGTGCTAACAGGTCAGGCAAAACAAATTTTACTTTCCGCTCCGACCTCGGCAGCTCTGTATTGCCCCGTTACCTGGACCTCATGAATGCCACAGAGTTTGCCCAGCTGCAAAACGACCGGTTTTATTTCAGTAACTCCGCCAACCCGGCAAAGCCGCTGGAAGAGTATCCTTACCCCAACCCGTTGTCATTGGGAGAAGGCACCAACTGGACAGAAGAGATCACCCGCACGGCGCCATACCAGAACTATACGCTGTCTGCCAACGGCGGAGACAAAGCCACACAGTATTATTTCTCCGCCAACTATAACAACAACCAGGGCATCATCAAAAACAGCGGCCTGCAACGTTACCAGGTACGTCTCAATCTTGACAGGACCATCAGCCGTTATGTAAAAGCAGGCGTACGCTTCAACTACTCGCAGATTGCCCGCAAACTCAACAACGCCGACGTAGGTACGAGCACGTTATGGTACCGCTCTACCATCTTCCTGTCGCCCACCATGCCGGCATATAAGCCGGACGGCAGCTTCAACGACTGGAACACCCAGTGGTACAGCGGTACCCTCTTCGATTCACCGCTGGCCAATGTGGAGCTCAAACAGAACAATGCGCTGGAAAAAAGCCTGAGCGCTATGGGATATATCGAAATTACCCCGGTGAAAAATATCCTGATCAGGTCCACCGTTTCATATACCGATTACAGTAAGAATGACAACCAGTTTATTCCTTCCACCATGCCGTCCCGCGCAAACGCCAACACCGGCGCTTATGCATATAAACGCAGCTACTACGATAATAACATCCTCAACGAGAATACCATTACCTATAAAAACAGCTGGAACAAAAAGCACAACTTCAATGCGATGTATGGTTTTACTGTACAGAAGAAAAAGTTCAATAACATGACCGCCAGCGGTAATGGCTATTTTATCGATGACGTGGGCACGAACGATATGGGCGCACTGCCTTCCAAAGAAACGATCAACATTGGCTCCTCGCTGGAAAACCTGGGCCGTATGTCTCACCTGGCACGTATCAACTACAACTATCGCAACAGGTATTACTTAACGGCTACCGGCCGTGCGGACGGTGCTTCCAACTTCTCGCAAAAAAATAAATGGGCATACTTCCCGTCTGCCGCCGTGAAATGGAATATCGCCAACGAGCCGTTCATGCGCCGTTTCCGGGACATCAGCGAGTTGTCTGTGAGGCTGAGCGCCGGTACCTCCGGTAACGATGCGATCTCCCGTTACCAGTCGCTCTCCCGCCTTAATTCCACTTCTTCCGGTTACCTGTTGGGTGGTATACAACCGGTAGCTTACTACCCGGCGCGCATCGAAAACGAAGGACTTACCTGGGAAAAGACCACGTCTTATAACGCCGGGCTGGACCTGTCATTCCTCAACAAACGGGTGGACATCTCCCTGGAAGTATATAAAAGCAACACCTCTGACCTCTTGCTGACTGTGCAGCTGCCTACGCATACCGGTTTCGGTTCCAGGCTGGCCAATATCGGAAAAACGTCTAACAAAGGCATTGAATTGACGGTCAACACAGAAAATATCCGCCGGAAAAATTTCTCCTGGTCTACCACTTTTACCATCGCTCATAACAGGCAGCTGGTAGAAGACATCGGCGGGCTGGACAGGGTATCCGTGTATGACAACCCTTACGGTGCCCAGTATATGATGTATGGTTACGTAAAAGGACAACCGCTGAATGCCTTGTGGGGCATGGAGTACGCCGGGGTGTGGAAAAGCCAGGCAGAAATAGAACAGAATAAAAAAGACAGGCAATACGCTTCGTCAGCAGTCAGCTATTATTCACCCGGCCGGCAGCGTTACATCGATCAGAACCACGACGGTATCCTCGATAACAACGATCTGGTGTACCTCGGGAACGCCGATCCTGACTTCTATGGCGGTATTCAGAATACGATCAGGTTCAAAAAGCTGATGGTCTCTTTTTATTTCAACTACAGTGTAGGCGGGCAGATTTATAATCCTACGGAATTGTTCATGGGCACAGGCACCTACCTGAGTAACCAGTACCGATATATGGTCAATGCGTGGCACCCCGTACGGAATCCCAATTCCGACTATCCGCGCGCTGATTCCAAAGATGACATTCCCAACGACCGGTTCGTGCATTCCGCTACTTTCCTGCGGTTCAAAAATTTCTCCATTGCCTATCCTTTTGATCTGAGCAGGATCACGCGTAAGCGGCTGCAGTCTGTCTCCCTCTCGCTGGGAGGCAACAACCTCGTGCTGTGGAAGCACTACAACGGCTATGATCCTGAAGTGTCCACACAGAGCGGTGGTTCTACCATGCGCCGCATGGACAACGGCGCGTATCCATCCAGCCGTACCATCACCTTCGGTGCAGAATTAAAATTTTAAAGTATTGGGTATGAAAAGAAAATTGAATTATATCGTTGCCTTGCTGTTGTTGGCTGGCGCTGCCGGGTGGACCGGCTGTAGCAAGCTGCTGGAAGAAGAGCCGAGCAGTTTCGTGAGCCCGGGAGATTTTTTCAGGAATGAAAACCAGTGTATCGCTGCACTGAACGGCTGTTATATGCCGCTCAACAGTATCTATATTTCTGATCTGATCATTCCGCTGGAAGGGTCTACCGACCTGGCTTTTCTTAACTCCTCGCAGCTGGATGCCAAATTCGAAATATCCCCTGCCAATCCGGGTATGGGAGACAATATCTGGACTGCCTGTTATAAGGGTGTGATGTATTGCAACGCCGCTATAGAAGGCATTGAAAATGCCACCATTGCGGCCGACAGGAAACCGTCGCTGAAAGCAGAAGCCGTGGTGCTAAGGGCGTTGTATTACTATATCCTTACCAGCACTTTCAATGATGTACCTTTTTATACACAGAACGTTAACAGCCTGACCGCCCTCAACGAGGTGATGAAGCTGGGCAGAATGAGTGCTGTGGAAACAAGGGACAAGCTGATAAAGGAGTTGCAGGAATATGCCCCTAAACTGCCGCAGGTGCGTACCTCCGAAGTGCCGCAGAACCGCATTTCCGCTGCCATGGCATATATGCTGATCGGTAAGATGGCCTTGTGGAACAAACAATATCCCGTATGCGTGGAAGCCATGGAAGCGATCAGAAAGGTGTATGGCCAGCTGGCGCAGTATCCGTTGGAGGACACCTGGTTCCGCAATAAGAACACGGCCGAATCTATTTTTGAAGTGCAATATACCTGGTCAGCCACCGGTCTGAAAAAGACTACTAACGTAGCAGCATTCTTCACACCCACCAAAGCTTCCGGTACCAGCACCTATGATGGGGTGAACATTCCGGAGCTGGGAGCCAAAGCCAATCCTTTTAACTCCGTGACGCCGACGGAGTATTTCATGAAGCTTTATGACTATGCCGATCCGCGCCGGGAGATGATCCTGGCTTATAGCTACAACGGCGCTTATTTCAAGCGCCCCATGCAGAACAACGGTACCGGTAAAGCCTGGATGGGGCCTAAGTTCTGGTGCCCTGCCATGGATAACATCGCCGATGGAAACAACCAGAAAGTGTTCCGTTATGCTGATGCACTGCTGATGCTGGCGGAAGCCGCCAACGAAACCGGCGACGCAGGTCTCGCACTCCAATGCCTCAACGAAGTAAAAGGCCGTGCTTATGATGCGCTGAAGCTACCGGCTTATCCCGGTAAGACGGAGTTCTTCGAAGAAGTGAAAAAAGAGCGTGCCCGCGAACTGATGGGGGAATACGGCCGTAAATGGGACCTCGTGAGATGGGGCGTCTTCTTCCGCGCTGTCGGTGAAACAGCCGGTGCGGAATATGAGGTCATCAAAAACAACCTGCGGCCTTATCATGAATATTATCCGATACCGGACAAGGAAGTAGTACGTTCCGGTGGTATTCTTACTAATCCAGCTTATAAATAATTTATCATGAATCGTATTTTAATATCGTTGTTTTTCTGTCTGTATATCGCCGATGCGCAGGCACAGGCCCCGCTTCGTGTGTTGAGCTACAACATACTGGAGGGGATGGTGACCGACACCACCAAGGGAAAGGAAGTGTTTGTACAATGGGTGAAACAATTCAACCCGGATATGGTGGCTTTGCAGGAGTGTAATAAATTCACCCAGAAAACACTGGAGGAACTGGCTGCCACCTGGGGTCATCCCTATGCCGTGATCGTAAAAGAGAACGGTTATCCTACCGGGCTTACTTCCCGGTATCCCATCACCAATATCCAAAAGGTAACGGAGAACATGACCCATGGCTTTATTATGGCCAATGTGCTGGATTATAATATTGTGGTGTTACATCTTAATCCGCATAAGTTCCGCAAGCGCCGGGAGGAGATCGCCAATATCCTGGCCAACATCGCACAAAAGAAAGATAAGCATGGTTGGGTACTAATGGGGGATTTTAACTCCAACACCCCGTTGGACATGGCCCGCCTGGACACCAATAGGATCAAGGCAGCCCATCTCAATGCTGTGAAGAAAAATCCGAAAATTGAAAATCTGGAGGATGGCAGCATTGATTTCAAGGTGCAGCAACACCTGCTGGATGCGGGTTTTGTAGACGCCCTTTATGCATATGACCGGGCGGAACGTGCTACCGGCGGCAAGGATACTATCCGCAGTAAATCCCGCATAGATTATATCTATCTCAGTAAAGATCTGGCGAAGAAAGTAAAGACCTGTCATTTTATTTATGATGATTTCACGGCCAAATACTCCGACCACCGGCCTGTTTACATGGAACTGAAAAAATAATGGCTGCTATGAAAAAATATTTATTCGACTATTATATGTTCATCGCAGCAGCTATCTTATTGATGGCGGCGGCTTGCCGTAAAACGGAAGACTACCGCTTCAGTACACCGCTGGCGATCGATGCCCGTATCATCCGGCTGGGTGCTGCGGCAGATACCACCCGCTTCATCGTGTATGCCGATGGCGACTGGAACCTGGAGCTGGCAGCCGAAACGCCGTGGCTGCAGTTACAGACTACCAGCGGTCACGGTAAGAGCGATGCGCTCGTGGAAGTAACGGATAACAGCGGGCAGCTACCCCGTGCTGCCAAACTGGTGGTGAAAGGCGGTGGTAAATCTGACACCATCGTGCTACAACAAAAAGGGCTTACCCCTGCGCTGGCCATCATGGACGAAACGGCGCAGACTATCTCGAACGGAGGTACCTATAAGTCGGTGATCAATACCAACGTACCGCTGGACCTGATGACGGTGGGTTACGGCTACGACGCTACGGGAGCCGTCAACTGGTTGTCGGGCCTTCTGGTAAAAGATGGTTACCTGTTCTTTAAAGTAGATACCAACCAGCTGCCTGTTGCACGGACGGTGATGCTGCGCCTCAGCTACCTCGATGCGCTGGGCACTACCACCAAAGACAGCATTGTTATTAAACAGCAGCCGGGCATGAGCTATGAAGGGGCCGTGCAGAAGGACTTTGCCTATGTAAAACAAGCGTTGGCCAATGGTGTTGTCAGCGAAAATATTTTTGTGGAAGGTATTGTGATCAGTGACAAAGGGCATCCCAATATGGCGCAAAACCTCAATAAATCCACCGATAAGCACAGTCTCGACAAAACAGAAAACAGTATAGCCGTGTACGTACAAAGCCCGGATGGTACCAGTGGCCTGTATTTCAAAACGAAGACGCCGGGAGATAATATCTTCAACTTCAACGACCGGGTGAAGATATGGCTGAAAGGCGTCACCGTACAGCAACTGCAGAATCCGTCCCGCACGGTTGTTTCCGGTGTTGATGTACTGCATATTATGAAGAAAGATGCCGGTACCGGCGTGTTGCAACCGAGGGAAAAGTATATGTCCGCTTTAACCGACAATGATCTCTATACCTATGTGAAGCTGAAAGACGTAGAGATTTCCGTTCCCAGCGGGGCCTTTACCAATATCAACGAAGGCTATGCAGCGCGTATGGATTGTTATCCGATGAACATCCGGGATATACAGGGCAGCAGCATGTATATGCTCACCAACCTGGACGTGCTGTACCGCCGCGATGGCAGAAAGGTGCCGCAGGGCTCCGGGGCTGTTGCCGGTATCGTGGTGCATGAAACGTACGACCGTTACGGTGGTAACATCGGAAAGTATGCTATCCGCCATCTGAAGCGGGAGGATATTGCGCTCAACGAAGACCGGACCAATGGTTTTTCGCATGTGCTGGTGGAGTGGAGCCGGTTTAAAACGGAATATGCCGCCACGCCTACCGAAACACAGCACCCATTGACGCCGGATGTTGGCAGCGGCCGTATTTACCAGAGCGGCAAAAAATATCTCGACTATACCAGCAGCGGCATTACGCCTACTACGGATTACAATGGCCTGCTGCAGGAGCCTACCACCAACAAAGGGGCTGTGAGCAATGGAGGCTGGGGCTGTAAAGGCTGGTGGAACGCTGCTACCAATACCGGTGAGTCCTGGGTGATAGAAGTATCCACGAAAGGCGTCAGTTCCCCGCTGTCTGTGCAGGTGGAAGGGAACAGCGACATCGGTGGGCCGCGTAACTTTGTGGCTGAATGGTCAGTGGACAACGCTGCCTGGAACAGTCTTGGTAACTTTACTTTCCAGGACGTGGCCAACTGGTCCAATACTTTGCTGACGCAGGTAGCGGGGCAGAAGGTGCTGAATTTCCAGCTGCCGCAGGCGGCTTCCGGTCAGGATAAGCTGTACATCCGGTTACGGGTGGCCAATAAAACGGCCGGTACTACGAACAGCGCTACAGGCGGGTCGATAACAGCAACGGCTACCTGCCGGTTGTCGCATGTGTCGGTGAAGTATAACAAGTAAGATTTTATTATCTGCCTATCAAGGAGACTACGGGAAAAGTAGTCTCCTTTTTTTATTTATCTGACGGTAACTTTATATCTTTAGATGGTTAGCCTAATCGTAAAATAATATGCCCAAAAATAAACTGGACACATTCAAAAACTACCTCGGATACGACGGGAATAAAGTCAATGAAGCAAAAGCATTGGCGGTATTGGAAGAAATAGGTGTAGGCGCCGTGAATGACGGCGCTTTCCTGAAGGGGACGGACTTCGCGGCAGCATATAATGAAAGAAGAACTGAAAATAACGCATAAACTTTATAGGAGACTTTTATAATTATTACATTCAATGAAAAGATATAGAACCCTATACCTGATTATCGCTTGCCTGCTTACAGCATGCCTGGACCCGTTTTTGCAAGATGAGAAAAAGATAACAGGCAATTTATACCTTTTGAAAAATGAAAATCATGATATATCAGTTGGTGTAGGAGGTGATGGTAGTAATTATCAGCTATTAACCGATGGACAGGTAGTAGAAGTCTTCGTTGCGGATACCAATTTGTATGTAAAAGAGATCGTTAACTGGAACGCTATCGATACGGTATACAATTCCATGTCAATGACGAATGACAGAGAAAATGTAACGTGTGACAGGTATACTTATGATTCGGTGAAGAACCTGGTGGTTCTGCGTAAAGGTATTATCATATCGGGATGGCACGTTCCTAAATAAAAAAATAATATATGCTAGCTTCGAGAGATGAAGCAGTTGCCTTTGCTTCCTTTTTGAAAATCACATTGCTGTCGGAAGAGGAGAGACAAAAGGAGTTGTACAACGCAAAATGCGAACACGAGATAGCCGATGAAACAGTAATGATAGATGAAGTACAGCTATTACAACAATATATCCAGGCAAAGTTTGTTCGATATACAAACACATATATCGAGACATTCTTCCATGCGAAATTTGGTTTGCATATAAAGATTACAGGTGCTGGACCAGTGTTACATGCTTGTCGCTGTTGTAACTATAAAACGTTGGCGGAAGTGTGCGCGTATGATATCTGCCCGGTTTGTTTTTGGGAAGACGACGGTACATCGGAAACATATAAATATAGTTCGCCCAATAGGATGACATTATCGGAAGCAAGGGCAAACTTTAAAAGGTATGGAGTCGTGGAGGAGCGGTTCGTGGCTATCGTTGATCCAGAGAGGATGATGCAATATTCTCCAGGCACTGGAGATGATCAACCGGGTATATTCCCTACCTTCGCGCCATGAACGAAGAACAACTGATCTCCTGGGTGAGAAAATGTATGCAGCCTATTGGCCCTATCAGCACGCGGCCGGTTATGCAGGGGCAGGCTATCTATCTGGAAGGTGTTCTCTTCGCTTATGCGGCGGGAGAGCAGCTTTGGTTCCGGACTGATGATGAAAGCGACCTGGTATGGGATGCTGCTGGCAGCGAATGGTTGCGTGGCACGAAGAAAGATGGTTCCGCTACGTATGAACCATACCGCAGCGCACCGGAATCGGCCTATACGGATGAGAAGGAGATGCGTAAATGGGCCAAGCAGGGTATGGCCGCCGGACGACGGGGAAAGAAAAATTAACCACTACAACGGGACGTTGTAGCTCACCTTTACCTTGTCCATTACCACGTGTGTGTAAAAATGTTTCAGGTTCGGGTTGTCCATAAGATGTTTTTTGGAGAACGCTTCAAAATGGGCCATGTCCCGTGTATGAACGATGAGTACAAAGTCATAGGTGCCCGTCACATAATAACATTGCGCCACCTCGGCGCAATTTTTCATGGCGGCTTTGAATTTATCGATTGACTTAGAGCTGCCTTCGTGCAGCACCACATCCACCACGCAGCTGATGCCTATGCCTGCGGCCAGTGGAGAGATGACAGCCACCTCCGCTTCAATCACCTTTTCATTCCGCAGTCTCGTAAGGCGCCGTTGCACGGCGCTCTGGCTCAGGTTCACCTCTTCGCTGAGCTGTTCAGTGGTGAGCCGGTTGTTTTGTTGCAACAGGCGGAGCAACGCTTTGTCATATTCATCGAGTGGAAACATAATTTACCCGTTTGTAACAGGAAAATAGGTAAAATATGCCGATTGTGGAACGATAACGGAGAATTTAGTCGCTGTGACGCCGGTAATTTTGTGGTATAGCTAAAAATAATATACCATGACGTCCGCATTACCTGTTCAAACACTCCTCAACACGGTGTTCTCCCCGGAAGAAATACAGCGCTTCAGGGAAGAGACTGCCGGTACCCGCCATGTCATCCACCTCAATAATGCAGGGGCAGGATTGATGCCCGATGTGGTAACGCAGGCGCAGCTGGACCATATCTCCCTGGAGTCCCGCATCGGAGGGTATGAAGCCGCTGCTTTGCAGGCCGAGGTGGTAAAGGCTTTTTATCAGCAATGTGCCCTGCTGCTGAACTGCAAACCTGCCAATATCGCTTTTACGGCCAGCGCTACCGATTCCTATACACGGGCCCTGTCGGCCATCCCCTTTGAAAAAGACGATGTGATACTGACAGACCGCGACGACTTCGTTTCCAACCAGATCCAGTTTCTTTCTCTTCAGAAAAGGATAGGTGTCAGGATTGTACACATCAACAATGCGGCAGTTGGTGGGGTAGACCTGAACGACCTCGGGGAAAAGCTGCATCATTACCGGCCAAGGCTACTGGCAATAACCCATATTCCCACCAACTCCGGGCTGGTGCAGCCAGTGCATGAGATCGCTGCTATCTATAGTGATTATGTAAAAGTACATCCCGGTAAAACCTGGTACATCCTCGACGCATGCCAGAGCGCCGGGCAGATGAAGCTGGACGTAAAAGCGTTGCAATGCGATTTTTTAAGCATGACCTGTCGTAAGTTCCTCAGAGGCCCCCGCGGTACCGGAGCACTGTACATCGCAGACAGCGCATTGCAGGCAGGATTGGAGCCGATGTTCATCGATATGAGGGGAGCCGAATGGACCGGAAAGGATAGTTATCAGCAACAACCCGATGCAAAACGGTTTGAGGATTGGGAGTTTGCCTATTCCTCTGTTATCGGTACGAAGGCCGCCATAGAATATTGTCTGCAGATAGGGGAAGAGCGTATCTGGCAGCAGGTACGGCTGATGGCCGCTATCACAAGGGAAAAGCTGGAGGCGATAGACAAGGTCCGGGTGCTGGACCGCGGCCCGGAAAAAGGCGGACTGGTAACTTTTCATGTAGAAGGGAGTGACCCGCTACACATCGTGAACGGGCTGTTAAAAAGAAAGATCAACGTAGTGCCCAGCTATCGTGCATTCGGCCTGCTAGACTTCGATGATAAAGGCGTGAAATGGGCCGTCAGGGCTTCGCCGCACTATTATAATACAGTGGAGGAAATTGATGCGTTTATTGCATCGCTGAAAGAAATTATCTGAATAAAAAGCCGGACATCTTTTACCAGGAAGATGCCCGGCCTTTTTTATTAAGTGTACTATTTACCCTATTAGCGAAAAAAGTATCTGTCTTGGGTAAAATCAAATAAATAACCTACACTATTTTTCTCCATATTTGCTTTAAGATTCAACCGAAATTTAATGACCTTGTGCGAATCGGACCAAAGAACCCGTGAATTCCGAAAGGCGCTGTAAATTCAAAGCAGAACTGTATTTCCACTGACTAACAAAAGCTGATCCTTGTACTGACAGGCGTTATGAAATCCTAAAGACGACTACTTATCCACAGATCTTTTGCTGGCCAATGCCGACGAGAAAAGATAATGTTTATGGCTATTTTAATGCAAACGATTGCATTTCAAATGGTTAACGGTCGGTGATCCCATACAGATGATCGCAGCAACAGGTACTTTTCCGGCATTTTTTATGCAAACGATTGCAAAAAATAAATCGCTATTTTATCAATCCTTAAAAAAAGTACGCATGTACAAAAGACTACCAGTAACACGATAAAAACAATACAACACTGATATCAACCAAAACAGTTTAATGACCGGCAGCGCGATAACCGCAGCCTGCCTGAGAGATCTATGCCCATAAGCATGGTCCGCCTAAATAAATTTCACATGAAAAACAGCATTCTCTTCTTCCTGTGTTGCACATGGATGTCATTGCTGCTGCTACTGCCCGTAAAGACAACCGGGCAGGGTAAGCCAACAACCGGCACCGTCACGGAAAAAATCAAAAAAGAAGTCCGCGGACTGGTAACCGACACCTCCGGCGCACCCATGCCCGGCGTTACCGTACTGGTGAAAAACAGCCCGAACATCGGTACCACCACCGACATGAATGGCCGCTACATTCTGGCCGTACCGGACAATACTACCGTTATCGTCTATACGATGGTGGGGTACACGCCACAGGAAATACCGCTCAACGCCCGCGGTATCATCAATGTACAACTGAAAACATCTTCCAGTCAGCTGAATGAAACCGTCGTGGTGGCCTATGGTAAACAGAAAAAGGCTTCGGTCATCGGCTCCATCACCACCATCAATCCCGGTGAACTGAAAGTGCCCTCCAGCAATCTCACTACGGCACTGGCAGGCCGCCTCGCAGGCGTTATCGCCTATCAGCGCAGCGGTGAGCCCGGCATGGACAACGCGGAATTTTTTATCCGCGGCGCCACCACCTTCGGCTACAAAAAAAGTCCGCTTATCCTCATCGATGGCATCGAATACGATGTCACAGAACTGGCCCGCCTCACAACAGACGATATCGCCAGTTTCTCCATCATGAAAGACGCTACGGCCAACGCCCTCTACGGCGCCCGCGGCGCCAACGGCGTCATCCTCGTCACCACCAAAGAAGGAAAGGAAGGCAAGGCCAAATTCAACCTACGCCTCGAAAACTCTATCTCGGCACCTACCCGCGATGTGGAACTGGCAGATCCCATCACCTATATGGAACTGAACAACGAAGCAGTGCTCACCCGTAACCCGCTGGCGCCGGTCACCTACCCGCAAAGCAAAATAGATAACACCAAAGCCGGTACCAATAAAGACGTGTTTCCCACCACCAACTGGAAAGAAATGCTCTTTAAAAAACAGACGGTCAACAAACGGGCTAACTTCAACCTGGGCGGCGGCGGACAAATAGCCACCTACTTCGTCTCCGGCGGCTATACGAAAGACAACGGTATCCTCAACGTGGATGGCCGCAATAACTTCAACAACAACATCGACCTCACCACCTATACGCTACGTTCCAACGTCAACATACGGGTAACGAAATCAACCTCCGCTATGGTACGCCTGCACGGCACCTTCGATGAATATAAGGGGCCCATCGACGGTGGCGAAAAACTCTACCAGAAAATGATCTGGTCCAACCAGGTGCTTTTCCCCGCTTATTACCCGGCTGACGACGCCCACCAGTTCGTTGCCCACCCGCTGTTCGGCAACTTCAACAACGGCGAATACCTCAACCCCTACGCCGACATGGTGAAAGGATACAAACAATACTCCCGCTCCCTGATGCTGGCGCAGTTCGAGATAAAACAAGACCTGTCCTCCTTCATCACAAAAGGCCTGTCTGTCCGCGCCATGATGAATACCAACCGCCAGGCTTACTTCGATGTGTCCCGCCAGTACTCGCCTTTCTGGTATGCCGCCAACAACTACGACAAACTCAATAATACCTACGTATTGCGGGACATCAACCCAGACCAGGGAACAGATTATCTGAATTATGTACCAGGTAAAAGGACCGTGGCGTCTACCTTCTACCTGGAATCTGCAGTGGATTATAACCGGACTTTCGATAAACATGGTCTCGCCGGCATGCTCATCTTCATTGCCCGCAACAATCTCCAGACCATCGACGATATCTCCAATCCCGGTGTCAACCTGCTGCAGAAATCACTGCCGTCCCGCAACCTGGGCCTCTCCGGCCGCGTTACCTATTCTTACGATAACCGCTTCTTCGGGGAATTTAACTTCGGCTACAACGGTTCCGAACGTTTCTACAAAACAGAACGTTACGGCTTCTTCCCCTCTGCAGGAGCAGCCTGGTTCGTTTCCAACGAAAAATTCTTCCAGCCGCTGGAAAAGGTCATCACCAAGCTAAAAGTCAGAGCCAATTATGGCCTGGTAGGTAACGACGCTATCGGCAATGAAGATGACCGCTTCTTTTACCTCTCCAACGTAAACATGAACGACGGCAAGCGGGGAGCCACCTTCGGCGTAAATGGCGGCTATAACCGGTCGGGCATCTCCATCGGCCGCTACGACAACCAGGCCATCACCTGGGAAACGGCCCAAAACTCCACCTTCGGACTGGAGATCAGCCTGTTCAACAAACTGGACATCATCGCGGAATATTTCACGGAACAACGGTACAATATCCTCATGGACAGAGCCTCCACGCCCAAAACCATGGGCCTGCAGGCTACGCCCAAAGCCAATGTAGGCAAGGCGCAATCCAATGCCTTCGACTTCACGGCTGATTTTAATACCAACATCGGCAGGGAATTTTTTCTGACCATGCGCGGCAACTTCACCTTTGCACGCAATAAATTCAAAGCGTACGAAGAACCCCGCTACGACGAATGGTACCGCTACCACGTAGGCTACCCGATTTCCCAACGCTGGGGATACATCGCGGAACGCCTCTTTATCGATGACGAAGAAGTAAGAAGCTCCCCCCAGCAGGCTTTCGGTAACTTCAAAACCATGGGCGGCGATATCAAATTCCGCGATGTCAACGGCGACGGACAAATCACGCCCAGCGATATGGTACCCATCGGTTTCCCTACCACGCCTGAAATTATCTACGGCTTCGGCTTCAGCGCCAAATACAAAGGCGTGGACTTCTCTGCCTTCTTCCAGGGATCCGCCCGGTCTTCCTTCTGGATAGACGTCAATGCTACTTCTCCCTTCATAGACGTGGACGACAACAGCGCTGTTACTTCCGAAACACAACTGCTGAAAGCATATGCAGACAGTCACTGGTCGGAAGAAAACCGCAACCTGTACGCTCTCTGGCCCCGCTTAAGCCCGGTACTCAATACCAACAGCACCCAAAGCAGCACCTGGTTTATGCGCAACGGCGCATTTCTTCGTCTCAAACAGGTGGAACTGGGATACACCGTGCCGCAGCATCTTACAAAACGTATCCACATGTCTAACCTGCGGGTGTACGCCAATGCCACCAACCTGGTCACTTTTTCCAAATTCAAACTGTGGGACATTGAAATGGGCGGAAAGGGACTTGGATACCCTATCCAGCGGGTGGTGAACTTTGGTTTGATGGTGGGCTTCTGATAACGACTAAAATTAAAATCATGAGATATAAAATAATGATCGCATTGGTATGGATCGGCGCTTTCTGTTCCTGCAGCAAGTACCTCGATGTGGTGCCGGACAACGTGCCTACGATCGACAATGCTTTTACCCTGCGCTCCTCCGCAGAAAAATACCTGTTCACCTGTTTTTCCTATATGCCCAGGAACGGGCATTTCAACGATAACGTGGCTTTCAACGGAGCCGATGAAGTATGGTACGATGACCCCATCCGCGATGTGGACCCTACCAATTTCAATATCGCCAAAGGACTGCAAAGCATGACCAGCCCGCTGGCCAACTACTGGAGCGGTACCGCCCGCGGTACTTCGCTCTTTATAGGCATCCGCGACTGTAATACTTTCCTCGCCAATATTGGCAAGGTGAGAGAACTGCGACCATATGAGCGGGAGCGATGGACCGCAGAGGTCAAATTCCTGAAGGCCTATTACCATTTCTTCCTGCTTCGCTGCTATGGCCCTATCCCGCTGATCAAAGAAAACCTGCCGGTGTCTGCGGGCTCCGAGGAAGTACAGGTATATCGCCAGCCGATAGATACCTGTATCAATTACATTGTACAGTTGCTGGATGAAGCTGCGGGCAACGAGTTCCTGCCGGCTAAACTGGAAGGCACCGAAAATACCGAACTGGGAAGAATCACCAAATGCATCGCACTGGCGCTGAAAGCCAAAGTGCTGGTGACTGCCGCCAGTCCCTTCTTCAACGGTAACCCCGATTACAGCCGTATGATAGATAATCGCGGGGTACAACTATTTCCTGCCAGCTACAGCGCTGAAAAATGGGCCCGCGCCGCGCAAGCCTGCAAGGAAGCAATAGATATTTGTCACGCTAACGGGTATACGCTGTATCACTTCCCCGGTAACTTCGGCTATAAGATCAACGATACCCTGCAGACGCAGCTGGATATCCGTGCAGCCATGACCGATAAACAGAATAATACGGAAGTGATCTGGCCCAATACCAACAGTACCGCCGGCGATATACAACGGTGGTCCATGCCGCTGATCGCCAACGGCGCCAGCACTGCCGGCCCTAAAGGCATCATCGCGCCCACAATGAAGATGATAGAGATGTTCTACAGCAAAAACGGAGTGCCTATCACAGAAGACAAAACATGGGATTACAGTAAACGTTATACGCTGCGTACCGCTGCTGCTGCAGACAAATATTACATCCGGACAGGGGAACAGACCGTGGAACTGCATTATGACCGGGAGCCGCGTTTCTACGCCGACGTAGCGTTTGACCGCGCGGTATGGTTTGGCAACTGGATACTCAATTATAACAAAGACAGCGCGCTCTATTTCGTGAAAGCCCGTGCTACGGAAATCGCCTCCCGGAGAGGTATCAGCAACTACTCCGTGACTGGCTACTGGGTGAAGAAAACAGTCAACATCGAAAGCAGCGCCGCTACCGATGGTAATATCACCAGCGGCCTGGTTGCTTATCCGTGGCCGGAAATGAGGCTTGCGGATCTTTACCTGCTGTACTCGGAAGCGTTGAATGAGGTAAACGGTCCGGGCGCCGGCACCATGCAGTGGATCAACCTGGTGAGGACAAGGGCGGGGCTCAAATCAATAGAAGAATCCTGGACCAACTTCTCCAAAAATCCGGTGAAATATACCACCAAAGAAGGACTGCGGGAAATCATACAGCAGGAGAGGGCTATTGAGCTGTGCTTCGAAGGCCAGCGTTTCTGGGACCTGAGACGGTGGAAAACAGCGCACGTGGCGCTCAATAACCCGATCAAGGGATGGGATATCACACAGAACGCAGCGCCTTCCTACTATAAGGAAGTCCTCTTGTTCAATCAGCGCTTCGGCATGCGTGATTACCTGTGGCCTATTGAAAATGGCGAGATGATCATCAACAAAAACCTGGTGCAGAATCCCGGCTGGTAATCTTTTTCATGATGCTAAAAATTTACTGAAATGAAACGTTTTCATATTCTTTTATGTACAATACTGACAGCTTTCTTCGCCTGTAAGCAGGACCAGCTGAAACCTATCTCCGGAGATAAAACGCCGCCAAACCCGATCATGAACCCTACAGTCATAGGCATGGCGGGAGCGGCAGAAATCTCTTATTCTCTTCCGGACGATCAGAACCTCTCGTATGTGCGGGCCGAGTTTGAGATCAATGGCGTAAAGAAAGAGGCTAAGTCCTCCTATTTCAAAAGATCCGTGAGGGTGGAAGGTTTCGGCGATACCGCGGAACATACGGTGACGCTTTATGCCGTCAGCCGCGCGGAGGTGGCTTCTTCGCCTGTGCAAGTCAGGGTGAAACCATTGCCGCCGGCTATCTGGAAAGTATACAAATCGCTGGACGTGGCGGAGGCTTTCGGCGGACTGCAAGTGAAATTCAGCAATGAAGACAGGGGTAAAATCGTGATCGTTACGCTGCTCTACGATCCTGCGGCTAAAGAATGGCGTAATGTGAACAACTTCTATTATGGCCTGGATTCCGGCAGGTTTACTGTCCGTGGGCTGCAGCCGGTAAAGCAGCAGTTTGGTATTTATATCAAGGACCGCTGGGATAATAAAAGCGACACCCTGCGGTTTGAACTGACACCCATATACGAAGAAGAGCTGGACAAGTCGAAGTTCATGAGCGCTATGAAGAAAAAATATCCCATACCGCAGGTGGCGCCGTTGCCGAAAACGCCCGGTGTAAAGATTGTGGAACCGGGCAACCTGTCGTCCTGGCCGATTGATAATATGTGGAACGGTATCATCGGCAACGAAGGGTATCATACTACGGAAAACAAGGACGTGCCTGTCTGGATACCCATTGATCTTGGCGTAAAGGCGGTGATCAGCCGTTATAAGATCTGGCAGCGGCAGGCCGCTTATATCTACAACCATGGTAATCCGCATGAGTGGGAGTTGTGGGGCACCAATACCCCGACAGATGTGAACAGCTGGGTGAAGCTGGACCATCAGATCATGGAGAAGCCTTCCGGGCTGCCACTGGGCCAGAATTCCAACGAAGACATCGATGCTGCCGCGGCAGGGCAGGAGTATGAACTGCCCGTCGGTACGCCGGCGGTGCGGTACATCGCATGGAAACACATCGACAGCTGGGCTGCCGTTGACGGTATTATCGGGCATCTCCACATCAGTGAGATCGCTATCTGGGGACAAATCAAAAAATAATCAAAATAATTATCATGAAAGATATAAAAGCCCGATGGCTGTTGCCGGTGATGGTATTACTGCTGGCAGCCTGCAGCAAAATGGACGATACCTATCAGCAGTTCCTGGACGGAGGGGAGATCATCTATACCGGCAGGGTGGATTCGCTGAAAGTGTTGCCTGGTAAGAACAGGGTATTGTTGTCCTGGTACCTGGTATCAGACCCGAAAATAACCACCTGCCGCGTATACTGGAACCAGCGTGGCGATTCGACAGAAGTGCCTGTAAAACGTACAGGCGGTACCGATACCATCCGGCTGATACTGGATAAGCTGCCGGAGAATATTTACACTTTCCAGGTGTATACCTACGACAATGCAGGGCACTCGTCCGTAAAGGAAGAGGCGATCGGCAACGCTTACGGCGACGCCTATATTGCCACGCTGTCTAACCGGCCCGTGCGCTCCGCCAAATACGACGCTGCCAAAAAGGAAACGACCATCTGGTGGTTTGGTGTGAATAATCAGGTACAACATGTGGAGGTATTGTATACTAATTCCGCCGGTGTGGAAACGAAAGTGGTGCAGCGTGCTGACAGTGTGCCGGAGAATCCGCGTGATCCGCTGGAATTCCGTGCTTCGCTGAAGCTGCCGGATTATAAGGCAGGCACATCCTTCCGCTTCAGGACAGCCTATAAACCGGTAAAGATAGCGATCGACACATTTTATACAGCTTATGAAACGCGGGTCATGCAATAATGATCAAAAAAATTATAACGGGAAATGTGTATTTTGGAAGACCATGCTGGCGGAAACCGTCGTATAAATTTTCCCGTTTAGAAAATACATCACTGATACAGCGAAAAATAATCCACTATATGAAAGCAATGATGGCAGGCCTGTTGACACTGCTGGTGATCAACACAGAAATGGCTACAGCACAGAAAAAATCCGCCGCTGCGGACCTGACGCATTTTCCAAAGGGAAGTACGCCGAAAGAAATCGGTAAGAGGGTGGCGGAACGTTTTGTTGCCTCGCCGCATCCCAACTTCGGAAAACCAGCGCCGCCGAAGAAAATCACCTACCCGGAAGTTTGCGCGTGGTATGGAGCGCTAACGTTTGCACAAGAAAGCGGTGATAAGGCGCTGTCAGGTAAGCTGGCGCAGCGTTTTGAGCCGTTCTTTACCACGGAAGCCTCGTTGGTGCCTGCTGCGGACCATGTGGACCACACTGTTTTCGGCGCAGTGCCGCTGGAGCTGTATATGCAGACCAAAGACAAACGTTACCTGGACATGGGAAAGGCCATTGCTGACAAACAGTGGGGCACACCGGAAGGGCCGCATGTAAAGCCTGAATCGCAGGGGTATGCAGACCGGGGGCTGACCTGGCAAACGCGTATGTGGATTGACGATATGTTCATGATCACCGCGGTGCAGTCGCAGGCCTATCGCGCGACCGGTGATAAGGCGTATATTGACCGCGCCGCAAAGGAGATGGTCGTTTATCTGGATTCCTTACAGCAGCCTAACGGCCTCTTTTATCATGCGCCGGACGTGCCTTACTTCTGGGGCCGCGGCGACGGCTGGATGGCAGCGGGTATGAGCGAACTGCTGCGTTCCCTGGGCAAAGACAATCCCGACCGGGAGCGTATTATGAAAGGATATAAAATCATGATGGCGTCTCTGTTGAAGTACCAGGCGCCCGATGGCATGTGGCGGCAGCTGATCGATGACCCGGAAGCCTGGCCGGAAACTTCCGCTACAGGGATGTTTACCTTCGCCATGATCACCGGTGTGAAGAACGGATGGCTGGATGCAGCCACCTATGGCCCTGCGGCACGCAAGGCCTGGCTGGCGCTGGTGAAGTATATCGATGATAATGCAGATGTACGGGAAGTGTGTGAAGGCACCAATAAAAAGAACAACCGGCAGTATTATCTCGACCGCGGCCGTATTACCGGCGACATGCACGGACAGGCGCCACTGTTGTGGTGTGCCACGGCCCTTTTGAGAAAATAAAAAATTTTGGAATTTTTTGATTTAAGGATTTCGGGAGTTATTTGTCCATTGAGTATTTGATGTTTCTAAAATAGCTGGATGGTCAAATAACTCCCGAAATCCTTAAATCAAAAGATCCGTAAATGCGTTGCTTCGTCAGTAATCTCCTTGCCTTCCTGTTCCTGCTGCTTTTCCGCCTCCTCTGCTGCGATATCCCTTCTGTCTTCTTCCTCCATTAGTTCATCGATTTCGAGATCATCTTCCTCTTCGCTCAGCATATCTTCAGATGCGTCTGTACTGCGTGATTGCTCATCCTGGTTGCCCCGCTGAGGCACAGGTTCCTGTTGATGGTTGATGACATCGTCCGGTTGAATATCATCTTCACGCAGGGGTCCTATGGGTGTGTGCTGCGTAGTCATATTGGATAATTTATACTGTTAACCCCCAAAAGACACGCCGTATTTTCGCAATGATTTTTGCTATTAATTCTAACTACGTATATAATAATTTATAATTATAACTAATACGAATTTAATTATTAAATAATAATATTTGTTACTAATTTATACGGTCGAATGAATGGCCATTGTATGAGAAACCTGGCTTTTTCTTAGCCATATAAATTGTATTCCACGGTATGATTTATATAAAAGAAAAGATATGAACATAACAGATGCTGAATTGGTTTTACGGCTCCGAAACAACGACGTGAGCGCTTTTGACAGCCTATATGGGAATTATCATCAGGCCGTGTACCGCAATATCCTCAAGTTTGTAAAAGATGTAGCTGTAGCAGAAGACATCTTGCAGGAAGTGTTTGCCAGGTTGTGGGAGAAGCGTTTGGAGATACAGGCGGAACAGTCCGTAGGCGGCTGGCTGTTTGTGATCAGCTTCAACCTGTCGGTCAGCTGGGTACGCAAAAAACTCAAAGAACAGGCGCTGCATAAAAACCTGCTGGACCTGGGGCCGGAAGATCATATGATGATTGACCGGAAAAACATGGACGAAGAACAGTACAGCCTGCTTGAGCAGGCCATCGCGCAGTTATCTCCCAAAAAAAGGACGATTGTAACCCGCTGCAAGCTGGAAGGCAAAACCTATGACGAAGTAGCCAGCGAGCTCAATATCTCCCGTAATACCGTTAAAGAACATCTCTCTGCCGCCATGGTCAAATTAAATGACTATATGCTCCGCAATGGTGACCATAAATACATCGTTCTCTTCCTTTTTTTCTTTACCCTTCACAACGCTTCCAATTAAGTTTCTGATAGGAAATGAATTAGGATAAAATAAATATGTTTTTTTTGTGGGAATTACCCACCCACTTTTTATCAACCTGCGTATTTAAATTAAACCGTCACGATAGTGCACAACAGAAAGGAATACCTCAGACAACTGCTACATACGGAGAACTGGTCTGCCACGGAGCAGGAATGGATGCTACAGTACCTGGAAGAAAACGATCTGTCTGACCTGGAAGCGGTAGCCAAAGAGTACTTTCAGGCAGAAGGCCCTGAAATAAAAAATTTGCTGGACGAACGGTTATCAGCCCGACTGCTGAAAAAAATACATCGCCGTGCAGGTATTTCGCAGCCACGCATCTTCGTCCTGTATGGAAGAAAGATAGCAGCCGCTGCCGCCGTAGTGCTGCTCGCCGGCGCATCCTGGTACCTGCTGGTACGTCAGCAGGTGAAACAACTGGTGATGAGCAGCGGCCACCAACATAAAACAGTGACATTACCCGACGGATCTATGGTATACCTGGAAAAAAGTTCCAGCATCACCTATCCCGAAAACTTTGGAAAAAAAAACAGAACGCTGCAACTCAACGGTGAAGCCTTCTTCGACGTAAAACAGAACAGTAAACATCCGTTTGTGATATCCTCAGCCCTGATCAACACCACCGTACTGGGCACTTCCTTCAACATGGAAGCCCGTAACAATGGTGTCGCAAAAGTAGTAGTAATATCCGGCAGCGTACAGGTAAACACCCGTACCGGTGAAACCAGTCCGCAGCATCAACTGGTGCTCAGCGCCAACAAAAGCGCAGTTTACCACGCCGCTTCCCGGGGACTGGAACTGATAGACGCTACAGAGGATGCACGCTTTTTCCGGCAGAAACAGAGCGGAAAATTTAGCTATAAGGGACAGCCATTGTCCGCAGTGCTCAATGACCTGCAACGCTTTTATAACGTGCCGGTCAGCGCCGACAAAAAAATGGAACATTGCAGCTTCTTTGGCGATTTCAACACCACCGACGATCTGCAGGAAACACTTACAATCATTGCCGTGACCTTGAACGCCAGCATTAAAAGAGATGCTAACGGAGACGGATATGTTATAGTTGATGGCAATTGCCACTAATAACCGATTAAAGAAGAAAATACCGTTAACCAAAATCAAATGCAAGATGGAATACTTGTTTTGTAGCTAAAGACCTGACTTACTTAGAGAAATAAAAGTTGTATTGCTGGTAAGCTATCCTGTGTAACTTTTAGCCTGGAAATGGTTCTCATACCTGGTTATCTGCCATTGATGGAATACGCCTGTATTCTTTCAACAGGGCCCCTATTGCCAATACATTCCCGATATTTTTTCATTTCACAACCAAACTAAATTGCTATTATGAATCATATCGCTTCTTTCTCGTCTGGTTAATAATAATTGTCTTATAGACACTAAAAAATAAACTGCATAGCAGAAGGCCCTTTATTGCCCGGTTTTCCAGCAAAGCCGGAGAGGGATTCCTATTACCCGGAATGAAACAAACATTTATTCAATATGCATAGTAAAACCCGATACTACATTTGTTGTCTGACGCTCTTCCTGTCGCTGTTCCACCTGCAGGCGGGCGCCGTGGATCTTCAGGATGCGCTCGACAAAAAAATTACCCTCCACCTGCACGATGTCGTACTGAAAGATGCACTGGAGAAAATCAGCAACCTCGCGGAAGTATCCTTTGTATACGTCGGCAGCGAAGTACTGAACGCCAACAAAATCAGCATCTCCGCCCGCAACGAAAAAGTCGGTGATCTGCTGCACAAAATATTAACGCCCTACGCCCTGTCCTACAGCGTTATCTACGACCGTATCGTCATTAAACACGACGCCTCCCGGAAAGTGACAGCCCTCGCCACTGTCAGCACTACCCGACAGGTAACGCCGCGCTTCACGGACATAAAAGGCATCGTCACCTCTGAAAAGAAAGAACCGCTGCCTGGCGTGACCATCATCCTGAAAGGCTCTTCAAGAGGCACCACCACCAACGCTAAAGGCGAATTCGAAATCCGCAGGGTGCCCGGCGACGCCATACTGGTGTTCAACTTCACCGGCTACAAAATGGAAGAAGTGCACTCCCGCGAATTCAAAAACGGCAGCCTTACCATCGTGATGAAAGAAAAACCCACCCGCCTCCAGGAAGTGGTGGTGACCGGCTTTCAAAGCATCGATAAAAGTAAATTCTCCGGAGCAGCTACCCGCCTCAAAGGCGACGATGTAAAAATCGACGGGGTAACGGATGTCAGCCGCATGCTCGAAGGCCGCGTGGCCGGCGTGGCCATACAGAACGTATCCGGCACCTTCGGCACCGCACCGAAAGTAAGGGTACGCGGCGCCACCTCCATCAACGGCGACAACAAACCGCTCTGGGTAGTTGACGGCGTAGTACTGGAAGACGTGGTGAACATCTCCAACGACCAGCTGTCCAGCGGAGACCCCACTACCTTGCTGGGGTCTGCAGTGGCAGGCCTCAACGCCAACGATATTGAAAGTTTCGATATCCTGAAAGATGCCGCGGCTACTGCCTTGTACGGCGCCCGCGCCATGAACGGCGTAGTGGTGATCACCACCAAAAAAGGACGTGCAGGCAAACCCGTTATCGCCTACAGCGGCAACTTCAGCACCCAGTTGAAACCCAACTACAACAATTTCAATATCATGAACTCCGGCCAGCAGATGTCTGTGCTGGCGGAGTTGGAGCGTAAAGGCATCCTCACTTCGGATATCCTTTCCCGTGGTGATATCGGCGTTTTCGGTAAACTCTACGAATCACTGGACGCGGACGGCGATGGCAATTTCCCCGTACAGAACGATCCTGCCGCGATGAAAGCCTTCCTGCTGCGCTACGCCAACGCCAACACCGACTGGTTTGGCCTGCTGTTCCGCAATAACTTTGTGCAGGAACATTCGCTCAGCATCTCTTCCGGTACCGATAAATCGCAGTCTTATTTTTCCACCAGCTTCTATAGTGATAATGGCTGGACACTGGCCGATAAAGTAAACCGCTACACCCTCAATTACCGTAATACCTATAAATTCTCTGACCGGCTGACCGCCGGTTTCTCCGCTTTGGCATCTGTGCGTCAGCAAAAAGCGCCGGGAGCACTAACCCGCAGCAGTAATCCGGTGGAAGGGCAATATGACCGCGACTTTGATATCAACCCGTTCAGCTACTCGCTCAACACCAGCCGCACGCTCACCGCCTATGATCAGAACGGCCACCTTGAGTATTTCCGGAGAAACTTCGCGCCGTTCAATATCATCAATGAACTGCGCAACAACTCCCTCAACCTGAACATGATGGACCTGCGCCTCCAGGGCGATCTCGGCTGGAAACTCACCCGTAACATCCGTTACGAATTTACCGGCGCTATCCGCTACGTAAAATCCTCGAGGGAACATCAGATCACGGAGAACGCCAACATGGCCAACGCGTACCGCGCCGCCGGGAACGCTACCATCGCACGGAACAACAAATTCCTCTACCGCAATCCCGACGATCCGGATGCACAGCCTGTCATCGTACTGCCCGCCGGCGGTTTCTACAACCGTACAGAAGACCAGCTGATGAACTTCGACTTCCGTAACGGCCTTACCTACGCCGACACGTTTGCCCGGAAGCATAACATCAACCTGCTGGTAGGGCAACAGGTGAAATATGCCGACCGGCAGAACGCATCCAACACCGGCTACGGCTATCAGTATGAAAACGGCGGAACACCGTTTGTAGATTACCGTATCCTTAAGCAAACCATTGAGTCTAATTTTCCTTACTACGGCATGGGCCGCGATTATGACCGCTTTGCGGCTTTTTATGCTTCCGGCACTTATGCCTACAACAACAAATACAACCTCACCGCCACCGGCCGTTATGACGGTTCCAACAGGCTGGGACAGTCCCGCAAAGCCCGCTGGCTGCCTACCTGGAGCGTGGCAGGTTCGTGGAACATGGAGCAGGAACCCTTCCTGCAGAAAGTGAACTGGCTCAACTACCTCACGCTGCGCGCCAGCTACGGTTTGACCGCCAGCATGGGCCCCGCTACCAATTCCAACATCGTTTTCCAGACTATCAACACCCGCAGGCCGCACCTCAATGAAGTGGAATCTGTGATCGCCCTCGCGCACCTGCAAAATGACGACCTCACCTGGGAAAAGCTCTATACCACCAACGTCGGACTGGACGGCGGATTTTTCAACAACCGGCTTAATATCTCTCTCGACCTCTACACCCGCAAGAGCTTCGATCTTATCAGTATTATCAAAACATCCGGCATAGGTGGCGAAATGTATAAAGCGGCCAACTATGCCGATATGACTTCCAAAGGAGTGGAACTGCTGATCGGAGGGGATGTGGTACGTAAAAAGGACTGGGGTTGGAAAGCCAACATCACCTTCGGTTACAATACCAATAAGATCACCAATGCCAAGAATATCCCGGCCATTTTTGATCTGGTAGTAGCAGAAGGCGGCAACAAAGAAGGGTATCCGGTGCATAGCCTGTTTTCTTTACAGTACAAAGGCCTTTCTCCGAAAACAGGCATGCCCTCCTTCATCAACCAGGATGGCGTGGTAAGTCCCGATGTAAACCTGCAGGACCTTAAAACAGCGCAACTGGTGTATGAAGGCCCCGTAGATCCCCCGGTGACCGGCGGTTTCTCCAATACTTTCCGCTATAAAGCCCTTTCACTCAATGTCTTCTTTACTTATCAATGGGGCAACAAAATCAGGTTGTACCCTGCTTTTAAAACCGCTTATTCCGATCTGGACGCCATGCCCAAAGAGTTTTATGACCGCTGGGTAATGCCGGGAGATGAAGGTACCACCCGCGTGCCTTCTATCCTCGACGCCTATGAACAAACGCTGATCCGCGGCGCCTATCCGTACAACAACTACAACTATTCCACTGAACGGGTGGCTAAAGGAGATTTTATCCGGCTGAAAACCGTATCGCTGACTTATCAGCTGCCCGTTTCCCTCATTCGCCGTGTTGGTTTCAACAGCATGTCAGTGAGCGGCGCCGCTATCAACCCGTGGCTCATCTATGCCGATAAAAAGCTGCATGGCCAGGACCCGGAATTCTTTAATTCCGGCGGCGTAGCCCAGCCTATTCAGAAGCAATTCACCCTGTCAATAAAAGTTGGTATTTAAAAATGGACCTATGGAACTGAGATATATAACTGTTTCGACTACACGTTTTATAAGACCCTTTGTGACAGCTGCGCTGACCGTCTGCCTGCTCACACTGGGCGGCTGTCGCAAGTATCTCGAGCAGGTGCCGGACAGCACCTGGACAGACCTCAGCACGCCCGACAAAGTGTCTAAGCTGCTGGGCACCGCTTACCCGCAGTCCTCCTATGTCACCATGTGCGAAGCGATGACAGACAATGTGTCTGACAAAGGCGCCGGCGTCATCAGCCGCCCCAACCAGGACGCGTATTTCTTCCGGGACATACAGTCCATCGAACAGGACTCTCCCGAAGCATACTGGACGGCCTGTTATGTCGCCATCGCTGCGGCCAACCAGGCGCTGCAGGCCTGTGAAAAAGCCGCTGATAAAAAGGCCTACGCCACCCAACGCGGGGAGGCACTGGTAGCACGCGCCTATGCACACTTTATGCTGGTCAACATCTTCTCCCGGATGTATGATGCCGCCACCGCTGCCAACGATCCCGGTATTCCCTATGTGACCGTTCCGGAAACAGTGGTGATCAAACAGTACGAACGCAAGACCGTGGCCTATGTGTATGATATGGTGGAGAAAGACCTGCTGGAAGGCTTGCCGCTGATCAGCGATGATACCTACAAAGTGCCGCGTTACCATTTTAACCGCAGCGCTGCCTATGCTTTCGCCACCCGGTTCTATCTCTACAAGAAAGACTATGCGAAAGTGGTACAGTATGCCGACATGGCCTTTGCCAACAACGATGTGGCCAACAATATGCGCGGCTGGAACACTACTTACAGCGCCCTGTCACCCGAACAGATCTTCGATCTCTATGCCAACGCCAAGGAGAACGCCAACCTGTTACTGGTAGAGACACAGTCCCTCTACGGCCGCAGCGTAGGCCAATACCGCTATGACCTGGACTATGCCAAACAGATACAGATCCTCGGGTACAATGTCACCGGCGGCCGCTGGGCTTACCCGCTCTATTACACCGGCTCCCAGAACTACTTCGTGCCCAAGCTGACGGAATACTTTGTGAAATCTTCTGTCAACGCTACTATCGGTCAGCCTTATGTAATGGTGCCGTTGTTCACCACCGAAGAAGTACTGTTCAACCGGGCGGAAGCCAATGCGCACCTGGGAAGGACCGCTGCCTCTCTGAAAGATCTGAACCTCTTCGCCAGCAAACGTATCCGCAACTACGATCCGTCTGTGCACACGATCACCACTTCCTCCATCCGTAGCTTCTACGGTATCAGCAATGAAAAAGACGGCCTGGTACATACCATCCTCGACTTCAAAAGAGCGGAATACCTGCAGGAAGGCATGCGCTGGTTTGACCTGCAGCGCTACAAAATGACGGTGGTGCATACTACCCGCGAAGGAGAGGTGCTGGAACTGAAACCGGGAGATAACCAATGGTTGTTCCAGATACCACAGTCCGCCACCACTTCCGGCATCGCATTAAATCCGAGATAATAATCAACCAAACCAAAATCGCTGCATATGAAACTTTTTCTTCTCGCTTTGTCCTTTCTGTTGCTGATGTCCTGCAGCAAGAAGGACGACCTGGGCAAGGTAGACGACATCCCCGGACTGGGAGGCGATACCTGGGTAAAAGGCCCGCTGGACCGGTGGCTCTTTGATACGCTCACCGTGCCATACAACATTGCCGTAAAATATAAATGGGACCAGTTTGAATTTGAACTGAATAAAACGTTGGTGCCTCCCCGTGAGGACAAGATCATCCCGGTGATGAGCGCCATCAAAAAAGTATGGATGAGCACTTATATCGCGGAAGCCGGTGAGTTGTTTTTCCGCCGCTACTGCCCCAAGTACTTCATCCTCAGTGGCAGCGCCAGCTGGAACGAAAACGGCACCATCACGCTGGGCACCGCAGAAGGCGGCCGTAAAGTAGTGTTGTACCTCGTCAACGATTTCGTTACCCGCGACATGCCCAACTATAAACCCGGCGACTCTGCCAATGTGAAACAGATGTTTCATGTTATTGAACATGAGTTTGGCCATATCCTGCACCAGACAGTGATGTACCCCGTGGAATTCAAGCGTATAACCGCCGGTCTGTACACCGCCAACTGGAATAATATCGATGATATATCCGCCCGTAGGGATGGCTTCGTTACCCCTTATGCCATGTCGGGTTATGACGACGATTTTGTGGAGATGATATCCGTCATGCTGGTAGAAGGCAGGGCCGGATTTGATAAGATCGTGAACAGCATCCCTCCGGGATACAGCATCAATGGTACGCCGCAGGCCGAAGCCAAAGCGAGGCTCCGCCGTAAGGAAGCCATGGTGGTCAGCTACTTCCAGACCGTATGGCACATCGATTTTTACAGCCTGCAATCCCGCACCAGAAGAGAAATCAATAAGCTATTGTATTAACCATTTGGGTATGAGAAAGAAACTTTTGTACTTATTACTGGTCCTTGCAGGGATCTACTCCTGTAAGAAAGAATCAGACCCGCTGTTCGACAAGTCGCCGGATGAGCGCCTCAACGATACGTTACAACGCTATCAGCAGATACTGACCCGCGCGCCTTACGGCTGGAAAGCCATGGTGTATCCGGGCGGCTCTCCCAAATCGGTGTACAGCTTTTATTTCCGGTTCAACGACTCCAACCGGGTGCAGATGTACAGCGACTTTGAACCGTCGTCCACCGTTACTGCCAAAGAAAGCAGCTGGCGGCTCAAAGCATTGCAACAGCCAAGCCTCCTGTTCGATACCTACTCTTACTTGCACGTGCTCTGTGATCCCGATGCGGGCGAGAACGGTGGTGAATACGGTAGAGGGCTGGGATCGGACTTCGAGTTTGCCATCAACGGCATGACCGGCGACACGATGGTGCTGACCGGCCGTTTCAACAGAAGCCGGGCCATATTGGTAAAGGCTACACAGCAGGAACAGGCAGATTATTACCAGCAGCATATCAACCGCAACATCGATAGTGTACGGAAAATACTGACCTATTTCCACAAACTGACCACCGGTACGGCGCGCTACGATGTGGAAGTGAACACGCTGACCCACCGTATCACCTTTACCTGGGTGGCAGGTGGACAGGTAAAGACTGCTACTACCGGCTACTACTATACGTCCAAAGGTATTGCCCTGTCACCGGCATTTACGGACGGTTCCACTACCATCAGCCAATTCGATAACATCAAATTTGAAGACGGCGCCGTAAAAGGCACCATCAACGGTCAGCCTGCCAGTATCTCCGAAACGGTAAGACCACTGGCCATAGATATCGCTGCACCCAAGCGCTGGTACCAGTACGCCCTTAACCAGCGCCGTTACTGGATTGCCGAAAGAGGCTTTCATGTCAACGGCGTGGACGATGCCTACGGACTGCATACGCTGCCGGATTACATGGCAGCCACGTTCTGGCCTGAGGCCGCCGGTCCCGGTTCTGGTATCGATGCCTTCGGCATCATCGTACCCGACGAAGGCCAGCCTACGCTGATGTATGGCGTACTGCATGATACCCCCGCTTTCACCACCGACGGCCGCGTGATCTTCAATGACAGAGGGTTGTTTGGCAACCCGCCGCCGGACCCTACGCCGTTGTTGCGTACCCGTACGCTGATGGCGGAACAGACAGGTTTCTTCCTTGTACAGACAGGCGCCACCACCTATGACATGGTCAGCGCCAAAGACGGTAAATCATGGATCACCTGGGTGTTCTGATAAAAGATTAACCCCATCTGAAAACCAGCAAATGTTTTTCTATATGAGAAATTATACGCTTTCGTTTATTCACAAAACCATCCTCGTGGCCGGAATGCTGCTGATGTTGAGCAGCCGGCTGCTGGCGCAGACCGATATCAACATCGGCACCGGGACCACGGGAAACAGCGATATCGGATATCCCTGCCCGTTACAGGACTATTTCGAAGGTAACAGGGCACAGTACCTGTTCACCGCAGCGGAACTCAGCGCTGCCGGTATGGCCCCGGGATATATTACCGGTATCAAGTTCGTTGTTAAAAACCTGAACACTGCCGATGTGATCGAACAATACGGGATCAGCATCGGCGGTACTACCGTAGGCACGCTCGACGAAACCAGCTGGGTGCCCGGTACGACCGTAGTACGCGCCCCGGCAGACTATACCATTCTCAATGGTGTGAACAACTTCCCTTTCAGTAATAACTTCTTCTGGAACGGAACTGACAACATTGTGGTGGAAGTGTGCAGTGGCGCACAGGTCACAGATCCCGGCACCTTCTATTCCAACAATCCGGAAGTGGCTTTCACCACCGGACTGACGTTCAACGGCTCGCATACCTATCGCGCCGATAACGAAAATAACCTCTGCGGTACCACCGATACTGATAACACCGGTACCATGACCACCCGCCCGAACATCACCTTTTCCTGGATACCTGCCACCCCCTGTACCGGCACACCCAACGCAGGCACCGCAGTTTCCAGTGTAAGCACGGTGTGTCTGAACGGTACTTTTGATTTGCGGTTGACAGGCGCCACGGTGGCTTCCGGGCTGACTTACCAATGGCAACAGTCCGCCAATAACACTACCTGGACCAATATCGCCGGCGCCACCAAGAGCATGCTGACTACCACACAGTCCGCCTCCACCTGGTACCGTTGTATCGTTACCTGTACCACAAGTACGCAAACGGCTACTTCCGCGAGCGTAAACGTAACGTCGCCCACATTGGTGTCCGGTACGTTCACCATCAACAAAGGGGCGCCTACGGGAGGCACCAACTTTGCTTCTTTCAACGATGCCTATAATTATCTTAAATGCGGTATCAGCGGCCCCGTAATATTTAATGTGGTGGCTAACAGCGGCCCCTATACGGAGCAGTTGCTGCTGAAACCCGTGCCAGGCGCCTCCGCCACCAACACTATTACCTTTAACGGTAACGGCGATACGCTGAAATTTGCCGGCACCTCTGCCAACAGGGGAGTGATCCAGCTGGATAACGCCGACTACTTCACTTTTAACAACCTGGTGATAAAAGCCACCGGCACCGGTTCTTCCGGTTATGGCTGGGGCGTTTTCCTCACCAACGACGCTGATTTTAATACCATTAAGAACTCCACCATACTGGTAGATTCCACATCTACCAGCAGCACTGCCTATGCCGGCATTGTGATCAGCAGTTCCTACACATCGCCTACCACCTCCGGTGATGCCAAATGTGATAATAATACTTTCGCCTCCAATAAAATTATTGGCGGCTACTATGGTATTGTGCTCACAGGCAGCAGCACCATGGCCAATATGAGCAATAAGATCACCAACAATACGATTACCGAATTCTATAATTCCGGGGTGAATGCCAGCGGATCATTTAACACGTTAGTGGAGAACAATATCATCAGCAGGCCGACCCGGTCCACGGTGTCGACCTTCTATGGTATTAATTTCTCCAACCTGAATACCAAAGCCAATATTACCCGTAACCGCATCAGCAACCCCTTCGGCGGTGCGCCTGCCAGCGTGAGCGCCAGTTATGGTATTTACTTCTCCGGTACCGACGCGTTGTCGCAACTGGAGAACGTGGTGTCGAACAACCTGGTCTATAACTTCACGGGCAGGGGAGATGCCTACGGTATCTATAACTCCAGCTCCGACAACGTTTGGTATTTCCATAATACCATTGCGCTGGACGGAACCTCTACCAGCTCCACCACCTATACGGCACGTGGCTTCTATCAGACGTCCAAAGCCGACGGTATTGAATTTATCAATAACCTCATCGCAGTCACCCGTGGCGGTGGCGGCAGCAAATACGCTGTGTATTTTGGTACCACCACCGGTACCATTCATGCCAACAATAACCTGTACTATCTGGCCGCACAGGGCGGTACCAGTTTTACCGGGTATTATAATGCCAACCGCAGCTCGCTGCTGGACTGGAAGACCGCTTCCCAGCAAGACACTGCGTCGCTGGCCTCCAACCCGCTGTTTGCAGGCGTGGCTTCCGGTAACTATCAGCCTACCAGCGCTTCTGTAGATAACAAAGGGCTGCCGGCCGGCATTACTGTCGATATTAACAGCAATACCCGCAGCACCACCACACCGGACATCGGCGCTTATGAGTTTACGCCCGGTCCGTGTACAACGCCACCCACACCCGGCGAAGCTACGGTGAGCGCCACACCGGTATGTATCAACCGCAAAGTGTCACTCAGCCTGATCAACAACAGTATCGGCCTGGGACAGAGCTACCAGTGGCAAACAGCCACAGCGGCTGCAGGGCCCTATACCAACATCGGAAACCCGATGACCAATCCGGATACGACTATAACGGCAGCGGCTACCCTGTATTACCGTGTGGCAGTCACCTGTAGCGGCAATACAGCTTACAGCGCACCGGTGCAGCTCACCGTGAACCCGGCTTTCCCGGGCGGTACCTATACCATTAACAAGGGGGCACCGTCCAGCGCGACCAACTTCGTCAGCTTTAACGCTGCCAAAGCGGCCATGGAATGCGGTATCGCAGGTCCGGTGGTATTCAACGTAGTATCCGGCTCCGGTCCCTACGCCGAGCAGCTGATACTCGACTCCATCGCCGGTATGTCCGCTACCAATACCGTGACTTTTAACGGTAACGGCAACACGATCAAGTTTGCACCAAATGATGATAATGAAAGAGCCGTGATCAAACTGCGTGGGGCCGACTACATCACTTTTGACAGCCTCGTGATAGACGCCCGTGGCGGTACTTATGGCTACGGCGTACAACTGCTGGCGAATGCGGACAGGAATAAAATTACCCATAGCCGCATCCTGACAGATAATACCTCTACCAGCTCCAGCGTCGCTGGTGTCGTGATCAACGGCGCGGATGCCAGCACCAGCAGCGGTACCAACAACGGCTGCGACAGCAACCTGGTAAGTGGCAACAAGATCGACGGCGGTTATTACGGCGTGATCGTCTACGGCGCCTCATCGGGATCGCCGGCCGGTAACCGTATCGATAGCAATGCCATCAGCGAATTCTATTCCTACGGCGTGTACCTGTATAATGCGGAAAATACCGTTGTAGACCATAACGACATCTTCCGGACAACGCGCAGCAGCGTGTCTTACTCCAACTATGGCGTTAGCGTAAGTAGTAAAGGCGATGGTAACATTATCAGCGGTAACCGCATTCACGGCCTCTTTAACGGCGCTACCGGCACCACCAACTCCTTCTATGGTATTGAGTTCACCAGTGCCGACGCGACCGCTGCCAACCCCGCGAAGATCATTAATAACGTGATTTATGATATCCGTGGCGGTGGTACCCAGCGTGGTTTCTATAACTATAGCAGCGACTTTACGCTGTATTACCATAACACCGTTGCCCTGAACGACGCTGTCAATACCAGCAGCGCAGAAGCTACCGGTATTTACCAGTCCAGCACCGTGGCGGGCGTTCAGTTCCTCGATAACATCCTCGATATCAGCCGCACAGGTGGCGGCAACAGGACCGGTATTTCTATTGCGGCTTCCGCAGAATTCAAATCCGACTACAACGATATCTTCGTGCAGAGCAGCCGTAATACCGCCTACACCGGTAATAACGGTACCAACTACGCTACACTGGCCGACTGGCGCGCAGGTGCGAAACTGGACAGCAACTCCCTCGCTGTTCAGCCGGTATTTGCAGATCCTTCCGTTGGTAATTTCGCACCGGTAATTTCTCCGTTGGATAACAGCGGCCGCCCGGTAGGCGTAACCAAAGATATCCTCGGTGTTACCCGTAGCACCACCACACCGGATATGGGTGCTTTTGAAATCAACATCCCGGAATGTACCTCTCCGCCGGTAGCCGGTAATGCTACGGTAGATCCGACCACGCCGATTTGTATGGGCACCGCTATCAAGCTGGACCTTGTGGGTAACAGCAAAGGTGGTCATCAGACCTATCAATGGCAGGTATCCGCTAACGCTGCCGGTCCGTGGAAATATGTGAGCGACACCCAGTACGTAAGTGTTTACAACACCATCGCCGGTGCTGAGAAATACTATCGTTGCGCTGTGGTGTGCAGCAACAGGGACACGGTATACTCCACACCGGTGAAAGTAAACCTGAATGATCCTTTACTGGCAGGCACTTACACCATTAACCCGGCGCTGCCTTCCAGCACGACCAACTTCCAGTCCTTCGCCGCTGCGGTGTCCAAACTGGAATGCGGTATCGCAGGACCGGTGCTGTTCCTCGCTGCCAACGGTTCTTATACCGAACAGCTGACTATGAGGCATATCCCCGGCGCTTCCACGGTGAACAGGGTGACCTTCAGCAGCGCCTCCGGTAATGCGGCAGACGTGACTATCACCTATGCAGGTACTTCCGCACGGAACTATGTGCTGAAACTTGACAGCGTGGATTATGTGACCTGGAGAAAAATCACCTTCAAACCCACCGGTACTACCTATGCAAGGGCAGTGGAGTTTGCGAAGAAAGCTTCTTTTGACAGCCTGCAGCTTTGTACCATCACATTGCCGGTTACGACTTCGACCGGTACCAACAGCGCCGGTGTTTACGCCAGCAACTGTCTCGGTCTGGGCAACGTGATCACCGGTAACACCATCACCGAAGGTAGTAACGGCGTATACTGGCAGAACGGCTATGGGGACAATATGTCTCCCGGCGTCACTATCGACAGCAACACCATCGCCCGTTCCTACAGTTACGGTATTTATGCCGAGTATGTCAACAGGCTGGTGGCCCAAAAGAACACCATCAACCTGAGTGGCGCGCTGGCAAGCACTGCGTACGGTATCTATGCCGATGATTGCGATACCGCCATTAGCATTGTAAGGAACAAAATCAATATTAATAATACCAGCTCCAAAGGATATGCGATCTACCTCACTTACTGTCAACCGGGAGCAGGTGCTCCGGGCCGCGTGACCGGCAACGAGATCTATGCCCGCACCGCCAACACCGGTGAGCTGAGAGGTATTACGCTGACGTCTTCCAACCGTATCAGTGTGAACAACAACGTGGTGAGCGTTCATACCACTGCCAGCAATTCGTATGGTGTTTACAGTGAGTACGGTAATAATCTCAATTATCTCAATAACAGTATCCTCAATACTTCCACCAGCAGCAACAACAACTATGCAGCTTATTTCGCGCATACTTCTTCTTCTGCATCACCGGTGAAAGTGAGGAATAACATTTTCGCGGCCGATACAGGCCGTACCATGTATGTGGGCAACCCGAACTTCCTGAACAGCGATTATAACACGCTGTATACGAAAGGTGCTGTGTTGGTAAGACAAAATACGCCGGGCACCTCGTATGGCACACTGGCGGCTTACCGTACCGGTAGCGGCCTGGATGCCAACTCACTGGTGTACAAACCTGCCTTTGTGGGTCCGGCCGACCTGCATCCGGTGCTGACCGATCCGGAAGTATGGGCTATCCATGGCCGTGGCGTACAGGTGCCGGGCAACGATAAAGACATCGACGGTAAACCGAGGCCGGTGACATTACAGGAAGGGGTGCCGGACATGGGTGCTTATGAGTTCCTGCCAACCTCCGTGCCGCCGGCATTACCGGCTTTCCCGGCCGCTCCGGCAGCAGGTGTTACCCAAACGTTCATGTTTGGTACCGACACCGTGACGAAGGTGACCTGGAACAATGCCACTTTGCCCTCTAATATGACCGTGCGTCGCTATTCCGGTGTGAAACCGCCGAATATCGCTCCGGGAACAGACTTCATGTATTTCTATACAGACGTGGACGTTACCCCGGCCAGCGGCGTGTACAACTTCAACATCCAGCAGTTCTACCTCGATCCATGGCAGGGATATATCAAACGCCAGAAAGATATCCGGCTGGCGATGACCGACAGCACGGACAAATGGAAGACAGATACGCTGAGCAAGGTGAATGACATCACTAACGTGATCACCGACAGCACCCTGCATTATTTCGATAAATTCACCGGCCTGAATGGCGGCAACAACGCGCCGCAGCAGCTGCAGCCGGCAGACAGTTCCAACAGGGGCACCCGTTTCTGGGTGGGCTACGGCCACCACCAGTTCTTCACCGGTGATAACAGCCAGCAGATGGTGCTGTACCTGAACGCGAAAGATTCCTCTAACGTCACCGTAAGAGTGAATGGCACCGCCTGGGAACGCACCTATCACATTCCGGCCAATAAAACCATCACGACGGAAACACTGCCCAAAGGCGGTATGAACGACGCCCGTCTGCTGGAAGAAGGCTGGTCCGACAGAGGTATCAGCATCGAAAGTGACGTGCCCATCGTAGCCTATGCGCATATTTATGGCAGCGCCTCTTCCGGCGCCTCCATGCTGCTGCCGGTAGGTACTTATGGTTACGATTATTATGCCCTTACCTCCAGGCAGAATTATTCCACGGATACTTACTCCTGGTTCTATGTGGTGGCGGATTATGACAATACCACCCTGGAGATCACGCCGACCGTGCCTACGCTGGCCGGCAGGCCTGCCAACCAGACGTTTACCGTGACGCTGAACAAAGGAGAGGTATACCAGGTGTTGGGTTCGCTGCAAGCCGGTTCTGAGGGATACGATGTATCCGGCTCCCATGTACGCTCCATCGTTAACAGCGACGGTAAGTGCTTCCCGGTTGCCTTCTTCTCCGGTAGCAGCCGTACCGGCATCGGATGCGGCAACAGCGCCGGTTCTTCCGGTGATAACCTGATCCAGCAGAACTTCCCGTCACAGGCCTGGGGTAAAAAATACCTGACGGCGCCGACTTCCATCGATGATGACGCCGCCAGCTTTATGACCAACATCTTCCGGGTGCTGGTAAAAGACCCGGCCACAGTGGTGAAACGTAATGGCGTAGCGTTAACAGGGTTAATCAATAACCGCTTCTACCAGTTTGAAAGTAATACCGCTGATTATATCGACGCCAATCAGCCGGTGATGGTAGCGCAGTATATGTCATCCAGCGGATCCTGTGACAACACATGGGGCGACGGTGATCCGGAAATGATCTATGTCAGCCCGCTGGAACAAGGTATCAAACAAGTCGGTTTGTACCGCAATACCGTTGAGTCTATCAACACCAACTATCTTACCCTCATCATACCAACAGGCGGATTGAGTTCTTTACGGATCGACGGCAGCAACGTGTTTGACCACACCTATGCACATCCTAACTATACCGGTTATACGGTGGTAGTGAAAAGGTGGGATGCAGACGCTGCGCAATGTAATGTTATCGCAGACTCGGCCTTCACCGCTATCACCTATGGTCTTGGCAGTGTGGAAAGCTACGGTTACAACGCCGGAACGCTCGTAAAGAACCTCAATATCCTGCCGGCCTTCAGCAACGTGCTGAATCCGTCCAGCGGCAGCAACAACACGTACACCTGCGTGAAAACGCCGTTCCGTTTCTCCATGTTGATACCGGTGAAACCCACCAAACTCACCTGGAAGCTGAGCGCTGTGAAGAACCTGACGCCAGCGGTGGACGTGGTACAGACCAACCCGGTACCGAAAGATTCGTTGATCGCCAACGAACGTACTTACTACCGTTTTGTGCTGCCGGATGAATATGTGTTCTCCGCGCCGGGCACTTACAATATCCCGATCGAGATCTCCCATCCGGACATTGAAAGCTGTAACAACAGCTTTGAGGCCATCCTCACGATGAAAGTTATACCGGCGCCCGTGGTGAACTTCACCAGCAACTACACCGGCTGTGTGGGCGATGTGGCCCAGTTTACTGGTAGCGCCACTACCAGCAATAATGTGGGTATCAGCAGCTGGAACTGGAATTTCGGTGATACTACCTACGCATACCGGAAGGATACCACCAAACAGTTTAAATACCCCGGCATCCACAAAGTGAAGCTCAGTATCGTTGCGGCAGAAGGCTGTATCGGCGATACCACGAAAGAAGTGGAAGTATATACGCCGGGCGTGGCCGCGGTGGTGAAAGACTCCCTGACCGTGTGCAGTGGCAGCGATGCATCGCTGGCCGTGAAAGATCCGGAGGCGGGCGTTCTGTACAACTGGTACGACGCACCTGCAGGCGGTAACCTGCTGTTTACCGGTAACGTATACACGATCACAGCTGCTACCGTCAGCGGTACCTACTACCTCGAAGCCATCAACCATGGCTGTCCGGGCGCTACCCGTGCCAAAGTGGTGGTACATGTGCTGCCATTGCTGACGACGCCGGTGGTGAAAGTGGATACCGTAGGCGTCAACCTGATCCGCTTCAAATGGGCGGCGGTGCCGAATGCTACCAGCTACGAAGTGTCTACCGACGGTGGTCTTACCTGGACGCAGCCGTCTTCCGGAAGAGAAGGGCTGGAGCATGTGATCAGCGGCCTGCAGCCTTCCCAGAGCGTGAAGCTCCTCGTGAAGGTGAGAGGTTGCGAAGACAAAATCTCCGATCCGGCCGAAGGCAAAACCCTGCCGGATGGCATCTACATCCCCAATACGTTCACACCGAACAACGACGGTAAGAACGATGTGCTGAAAGTATATGGCTACATCATCAACAAATTACATATCGCCATATTCGACCAGTGGGGTGAAAAAGTGTTTGAGTCCAACAGCCAGGATATAGGATGGGACGGTACTTACAAAGGCAAAACCCTGCCGTCAGGCGTATACATCTATGTGTGTCACCTGGTGCTGAAAGACGGTTCCACCGTAGAGAAGAAAGGAGTGATCAACCTGATCCGATAACCCAAAAATGTAAGGTGATGAAGTACTTGCTTGCTTTCATAATTACAGCTGCGTTGCTGCATGGGGTGTTTCCCCGTGCAGCAGCTACCAGCTGCCGGCAGGGAATAGACAGCCTGGTCAACAGCGCCCGGTCTATCACTGCCTATCCTAATCCGGCCTCCGTGTCCGTGCGTGTGAAATCTGCGAAGAACCTGCGTGAACTGGTGATCTACGCACTGGATGGCAGGCAGGTGAGAAGAGTAGCCGCACCGGGAAAAGATAACCTGGTGCCGGTTTCAGGACTGGGACAAGGTCCTTATATGCTGCGGGCCTTATTTGAAGATGGGACAAGAACCTCAAAGATGATCATCAAACAATAATCATTTCAAGATGAAAAATTGTACAAGATGTTTACCAAAATAACCAATCATCCTGCCTGCCAACGGCTACAGCGATGTCTCATGGCCATATCTGTGTTAGTGTTGCAGTTCGTAGCCTTCAGTTCGCACGCCCAGAATCTTTCCAACAAAGGGAAAGACTTCTGGGTTGGCTACGGACATCATCAGTTCATGGAGCCGGGAGGGGGCAACTCACAGGAGATGATCCTGTACCTGAGCGCCGAACAGGCCGCTACGGTAACAGTGAGTATCACCGGCACTGCCTGGACCCGGACCTACACCATCCCCGCCAATACGGTCATAGCAACAGACCTGATCCCTAAAACAGGCGCCAACGACGCCCGTTTGTATTCACCGCCGCCTTCGTTCGGCGGTACCGGCGGCGAAGGTACCTTCAACAATAAATCGATCCATATTCACAGTAATGTGCCGATCGTAGCCTATGCGCATATCTTCGGCAGCGCCTCTTCCGGCGCTACCATGCTGATGCCGGAAGAAACATGGGGTTATTCCTATATCTCTGTCAACAGTCAGCAGGACTATGCCTCCGATTGTTTCTCCTGGATGTTTGTGGTAGCCAACCAGAACAATACCGTGGTAGAAATTACACCTTCCGTGCTGACCCGTAACGGCCGTGCGCCGGGCGTTCCCTTCACCGTTACCCTTAACCGCGGGGATATCTACCAGCTGGTAGGCGGTGCGCTGGCAGGTTCCAAAGGACGGGAGCTTACCGGTACCACCGTAAAATCTATCGGTAATTCCGCCGGGGAATGTTATCCGGTGGCCGTTTTCTCCGGCAGCAGCCGTACGTCGCAGTCCTGTACCAACAGCGGTGGCAGCGGCGATAACAATATTCAGCAGGTGTTCCCTTTCCAGGCCTGGGGTAAACGTTACCTGACAGCACCGTATTCCCATTCCGGCACGCCTACTTCCAACCAGACATCCATGTATAAAGTAGTAGTGAAAGACCCTGCTACCGTGGTGAAAAAGAACGGCGCGGTCATGGGGCCGTTGATCGCCAACTCCTACTACGAGTACAATAGTAATACCGCCGACTATATTGAAGCCGATAAACCTGTACTGGTAGCCCAATATATGCCGTCTTCCGGCTCCTGCGGCAACAACGATCCGCTGGGAGACCCGGAGATGGTATACCTCAGCCCGATAGAACAGGCTGTTAAAAGAACCGGTTTTTACCGTAACAACCGGGAGTTTATTACGGTCAACTACCTGACGCTGATCATCCCCACCGGCGGTATCGGATCGCTGTTGATCGACGGCAGTCCGTTGTTTAATACCTCCTATCCGCATCCCAACCTCACCGGTTATTCCGTAGTGGTGAAACGCTGGACCGCTGCACAGGCACAATGTATTGTGACCAGCGATTCCGCCTTTACCGCTACCACCTATGGTCTTGGCAGCGTAGAAAGCTATGGCTACAATGCCGGTACACTGATCAACAACCTGAACGCAGTGGGTTCTATTCACAACGAGTACGATACATCTAAAGCTACCAATGATTTTACCTGTACGCAAACGCCGGTGCAACTGTCTATCCTGATGGCCTACAAGCCCACCAAAATGGTGTGGAAACTGAGCCTTCTGGGGGCGGCCATTACACCCAATGCAGATGTGACCGTGAACGCGCCGGTGCCTGTCGCTACCGTGGTGATCAACGGTATCACCTATTATAAATACACTTTGCCCGGCTCCTATAAATTTACCAACACCGGGGAATTTGATATTACGGTGATGTCTACCCATCCTTCCATAGAGAACTGTACCAACACAGAAAAGGTGGGATATACCATTTCCGTGAAGCCCAAGCCCCGTGCGATATCCAGCTATGCTTATTCAGGTTGTACACTGGACAGCGCCATCTTCAAAGGAGAAAACAATCAACCTGATTATAAGATCGATCGCTGGAAGTGGGAGTTCCCCGGTCCGGCGCTGGACAGTGGCATTGAAGTGCATCATGCCTTCCTGCCGGGACAGGCCAACGTGAAACTGACCGTGATCTCTGCCGATGGTTGTGTAGGAGACACTTCCTTCCAGGTAAAGGCGGTGGCCAAACCGGTGGCCAATTTCACCAGTGATGTGCCATCGCTGTGCGAAGGCGCTCCCGTGAAGCTGACAGACAACTCCACTTACGGCGGAACAACGCCGCTGAAAGAATGGTACTGGGACTTTGGCAACGACTCTGTGAAGAAGGCCACTACCAATGCGCCGGAGTCTATGACGTATGACGGCCATAAAACTTACACCATTAAACATATGGTGAAGGTGAGCGACTTGTGTATCAGCGACACCATTACCAAAACCATCACTGTATACGCGAAGCCTCATGCGGCCTTTACATTCCCCGGTGATTGTCTGCCGGTAAATGGCGTGGTACAGTTTTCCAGCACCGCCACCGTGCCCGATGCACAGACGCTGACCGGCCACAGCTGGGATTTTGGTGATGCCGGCGCTACGCCTGCCAATCCCAACACTTCATTACTGCCGTCTCCTACGCATGCCTATACGAAGTTTGGTACCTACACGATCAAATACCAGGTAACTACCGATAAAGGTTGTACGAAAGATACCACCATCACTGCCAGCTTTAAACTGAAACCACAACTGGCGTATGCACCGGTAAACGGGATATGCGTAAACGTGAAAGGAAGTATCAAAGTGGCCAATGCGGCTGTGCAGAACGGGGTGACCGGCAAGGGCTACTACAAAGGTCCGGCTACCGACTCCTCCGGTAATTTCACACCTTCCGCGGCTGGCGCCGGTACGCATAAAATCTGGTATGTGTTCAACACCAGCACAGGCTGTTCCGATTCCGTGGCTACAGACGTGGTCGTATATCCGAAACCCACCGCCACCTTTACCGCCACCGCCAATGTCTGCCTTGGCCAGCCTGCGTTGATCACTGACCAGTCCACTATCACCGGTGGTGTCATCAGCACCTGGAAATGGGACGACGGTAAAGGCCAGCAGACGCAGGTAAACAACAATACGCCGTTTAATGTGCTTTATACCGCCGATGGCAGCTACACCGTGAAACTGGTGGCTGTCAGCGATCATCAGTGTTTGAGCGATACCGCCTCCATGAAGGTAGGTGTACATCCTTTACCCGAGGTGAACTTCCAGCTGCCAGCATCCATTTGTATGCCGGAAGGTAGCGCGCAGTTCACCAACCTGAGCAAGATCAAGGATAACTCAGCACTTACCTGGAAGTGGAACTTCGGAGATGGCAGCGCTGCCTCCGCGCTGAAAGACCCGCTGCATAACTATACAGCCTATGGTCCGTTTGACGTAGTGCTGGCAGCCACTTCCCCCTTCGGTTGCGCCGATAGCGCCACCAAGCGTATGGAAGCTTTCTTCGGTCAGCCCGTCGCTTCATTTAAGGTATCTCCGGATACTTTGTGCCAGGGAACAGATAATACGTTCACCGACCAGAGCACCGACGCTAAAAGCAATATCACCACCTGGGCATGGGAATTTGGCGATGGTTCTACTTCTTCCGCGCAGAACCCGGTGAAGAAATACACTGAGCCCGGTGAGTACGGCGTAAAACTGAAAGTGAGTAACGCCGCAGGATGCACGTCAGCACCTTTCACCAGTAAAGTGGTGGTGTACCTGCAACCGGTGATTGATGCAGGGCAGTCGTTTGTGGTACCGCAGGGAACGGTGATCACTTTCAGGCCTACTGCCAATGATTCGGTGAACCTGAAGTTCCGTTGGGAACCGGCAGCTGACTTCCCGAACCCGACGCTGCTGTCGCCCTCTATCCCGGCTATGCATGACGAGGTGTATACGCTGACCGCCACCGGAAAACACAACTGTACCGCTAAAGACCAGCTGTCTGTTAAAGTGCTGAAGCCCGTGTTGCCACCCAATGCGTTCTCTCCCAACGGCGATAATATCAACGACAAATGGGTGATCTACAACCTGAGCGACTATCCCGACAGCAAGGTGGAAGTATTCAACCGCTATGGTCAACGGGTGTATCAGTCCACCGGTTATCCACAGCCCTGGGATGGCAGCTTTAAGGGCAACCCGTTGCCGGTCGGCACTTACTATTACGTCATCACCCTGCGTAACGGATTTGCGCCGCTGTCAGGGTATGTGGCCATCATCCGATAACGAACATTATTCACATAAAACACCGACACAAAATGAGAATAAAAATTGCAACATGGCTCATGTCAGTGACAGCCCTCTTCGCCTGCTCCAGGGCGATGGCCCAGGCTGACCCGCATTTCTCGCAGTATTATACCTATCCGTCGTGGCTCAACCCGGCCCTGACCGGGGCTTTCGACGGAGATTACCGGATTGCTGCGATATACCGGACACAATGGGGAAATATCAGCCCGTTTAAAACATATGGTATCACGGCCGAAGTACCGACCGCCAAAAATATCAACTTCGGCGCCAGTGTGCTGAACCAGGCTGCCGGCGATGGTGGGTACAACTATACCACCGGGTATGTCAGCGCCGCTTACACCGGTGTGAAGCTGGACGCTGCGCATTATCACCAGCTTAACTTCGGGCTGCAGCTGGGGTTTATCCAGCGCCGCTTCGATCCTTCCAAGCTCACCTTCGGTGAGCAATGGAACCCGGTGACAGGCTATAATCCCGCTAACCCGGTAACGGATGTACTGACCCGCACTTCTTCACTTTCTTTTGATGCCGGTGCCGGTGCGCTCTATTACGATGCCACACCCGGTAAGAAGTTTAATATCTATGGCGGTTTTTCGGTGATACATCTCACCCGGCCGCAGGACCAGTTTGCCGCTGCCGGCGATGCCCGTTTTCCCATGCGCTTTAACGTGCATGGCGGCGTGAAACTAACGTTGTCGGACATACTGAGCATTACGCCCAACTTCCTGTTTATGGCGCAGGGCCCGGCGCAGGAGAAGATGATTGGCGCTTATGGTCAACTGAAAGCGGCGCCTGAAACGGATTTCCTGCTGGGTCTGAACTACCGCCTGAAGGATGCTTTCACCACCCATGCCGGGTTTATTTACAAGAGTATGATGCTGGGGGTGAGCTATGATATCAATACCTCCGACCTGAGCAAGATGGCCCGCGGTTCCAACAGTTTCGAAGTATCGCTCACTTTTATCGGAAGAAGGAAAGTGAAGACGCCGGAAGTGGAATTCGTATGCCCCCGTTTGTAATTCATCTCTACATGTAACAGACATCTCATGAAAAAAATATTATTTACCGCATCCGTGTTACTGGCCACCATGACGCTACAGGCGCAGTTTACCTACGATTATCTGAAAGCGGCCGATCAATACTATAAGAAGGAAGACTATAATTCGGCCGTGCAGTATTATGAAAAATACCTCGGCACCAGGAACAAATCTTTTCGACAGGATTCCTATAAACCTTATGCAGCGGTGAATGCCAGCCGTAAAACAACGGTGCCGGTGAGCAGCGCGCAGCAGGCGGTATATAAACTGGCGGAAAGCTACCGTAACCTGCATAACTATGAAAAGGCGGCGCCGCACTACGAAACGGTGCTGGAAGCCGACGCGAAAAGTTTCCCGCTGGCAGCCTATTATTATGCTGTTTCCCTCCGTGCCCTCGGTAAGTATGAAGACGCAGAGAAAGCGTTCCATAATTTTCTGCAGGGCTACGGTTCCAAAGACAGCTACAGTGCCGCTGCCGAACGGGAAGTGAATAACCTCGCATTTGTCAATGCTCAATTGAAACGGTCTGACCTGTCCCTCTATGAAATACGCAAAGCGCCGGCAGCACTCAATACTACCGGCGCCAGCTACGCGCCGCTCTGGACGGCTGATGGCGCGTTGCTGTTTACCTCTACGCGTCCGGACCCTGCGAAGAACAAAGGTTTTGTCAACAGGGTGTATACCGCCGACTATGCCGACGGGCAGGCTGCCAACATTAAATTGTTGGCGGTCGCCCAACCTGAATCGCTGCACCAGGGCGCCGTCAGCATCACCCCTGACGGGCAGCAGCTGTTCATCACCCGCTGGCAGATCGATCATGGGAAAAAAGTGACTTCCCTCTGGGTGTCCCGCAAAAGCGGCAGTAATTGGAGCGAGCCGGTAGCATTAGATGCTGTGATCAATGTTCCAGGCAGTAATACACAGCAGCCTTTTGTACTGCCCGATGGTAAACACCTGCTGTATGCCAGCGACCGCCCCGGAGGACAGGGAGGGTTTGACCTGTGGTACGCCACGCTGGATGAAACAGGTAAACCTGTAAGTACCGCGAATCTCGGCGAGGTGATCAATACGGCGGATAACGAACAGGCGCCTTATTATCATGCAGCGACCCGCACGCTGGTGTTTTCCACCGATGGAAGGACCGGCATGGGCGGTTACGATTTCTTCAGCAGCAAGGGAGAGCCGGGCAACTTTCAGGCGCCGGTGAATATGGGATATCCCGTCAATTCCGTCAAGGACGACATTTACTTCGCCAGCCGGAGCAATAACCGCAACCTGTTGGACGATGTGCTGCTGGGCACGGACAGGGCGGCGGAATGTTGCCTCGAACTTTTCTTTCTGCATAAAACCCGTCCAGCGCGGCAGCTGAGCGGTATCGTGGTGGCATGTAACAGTAATACGCCGGTAGCAGGAGCAGAAGTACGTATCATCGATACCGTTAGTCACCAGGTAGTCACCACCCGCAGCACCGGTGCTGATGGCAGCTATGCTTTCACGTTGGATGAATACCAGCCGCTGGTAGCTATCGCTAATGCCGTGGGTTATACGCAGGGCACGCAACACATTGACCTGCCGCAGAATGAAGATACCGCCGCTATCACCGCACCGGCGTTGTGCCTTACCCCGATTGTGACACCACCGTCTCCGGTGACGCTTGAAAATGTGTACTACGATTATGATAAAGCGACGCTGAAGCCCGAGTCCTCCGCATCGCTGGATAAACTGGCAGCACTGCTGGAGGAAAATCCCGACATGGAGATTGAACTGGCTGCCCATACCGACAGTAAAGGCGGCAAACGCTACAATCAGCGCCTGTCTGAAGCCCGCGCCAAGAGCTGCGTAGACTATCTGGTGGAAAAAGGAATAGATGCGCACCGGCTCACCTACAAAGGTTATGGCGCCACTATGCCGATAGCGCCCAATACGCTGCCGGACGGATCAGACAATCCGGAAGGAAGACAGCAGAACAGAAGGACCACCTTCACAATACTGAAGAAATAGGAGCGGACCTGTTTTTAACCTAAAACATTGAGTCATGAAAAAGTTTGTGTTAACTGGTCTGATAGGATTGATGGCGATGTGGGCGCAGGCGCAGCAGCAGCCGCACTACACACAGTATATCATGAATCCTTTCATCATCAATCCTGCTGTGGCAGGAATAGAAAACTACTGGGACCTGCGCCTGAGCCACCGGCATCAGTGGGCGGGATTGAATGGTGCGCCGGTGACCACCTATCTGACGGTGCACGGGCCGTTGCGCAAATCGGATTACAGCAGTGCTTCGCCTACAGGCTTTGAGATGCCGGGAGAAAATCCGCGGGGCAAAGCTTACTGGCGCGACTATACGACGCCTCCGCCGCACCCCGGCGCCGGCCTGACCATTCTGAATGACAAAGCCGGCCCGCTGAACCGCTTCGCCATTAGCGCTGCCTATGCGCATCATATCAACTTGACGCCCACGATGAGCCTCAGTGCGGGGTTGTCGCTCGGTATGCAACAGGTGAGCCTGGATGCAGGCAAGGTAGGTTTCCTGGACCCCAATGACCCCGCCATCAACGGTACGGGCATCCTGAACCGCTGGCGGCCGGACATCGGCGCAGGTCTGTGGCTGTATGCCGCTGATTTTTTTGCCGGGGCTTCTGCACAGAATATCATCCCGCAGAAAATCGGTTTTGATAACGGTAAGCTGGCCGGCGATAGCCTGTACCAGGGAAAGCTGGTGCCACACCTCTTTTTTACGACGGGCTACCGCTTATGGATCAACGATGATATTAATGTGCTGCCTTCTGTTATGGTGAAGTTTATCACGGCTATGCCGGTGAGCGTGGATGTTAATGCGCGCATGATGTTCCGCGACCGTTTCTGGGCAGGGGCCTCATATCGCCTGCATGACGGGGTGGCGGGCATGTTTGGGGTGAACATCAACTCTACTTTCAATATCGGTTACTCTTACGACTATACGGCGTCGACACTAAATACTGTCAGCAAGGGATCGCATGAGATCATGATCGGTTTCCTGTTGGGTAACAAATACGGGGACACCTGTCCACGGAATGTATGGTAGAAACATCAATCAAAATAAACACTTAAATCCAAATTGTAATGATGAAACAAGTATTGCGCTGCATGCCCTATGCACTTATTCTTTCTGTTGTAGTTTGCTTCATGTCCTGCTCCAAAGATGGTCCGCAGGGTCCTGCCGGTCCTAATGGTTCCAATGGCGCACAGGGTCCGCAGGGTCCCAAAGGTGATCCGGGGGACCCGGGTTCTGCCAATGTTATTTATTCCGGCTGGTTGGATGTTCGTTTTCAGGGAGCGCAGACAGTGACCAATCCTGATGGCACGGTAGATACGGTATTATATGCTGCCGCAATCAATGCGCCTAAACTGGATTCTGCCGTATTGGCCAATGCATTGGTGAATGTGTATATCAACCTCGGGACGGCATCTCAGCAGAGTATCGTGCTGTTGCCTTACACCGATGAGTTTGGAACACTGATCCGTTATGTGGCAGCGTCCAAATCCATCAATCTTATTTCTAATGGTAATCCCAGTACCCAGACGACTACGGCTGGTAAACGTTATCAATACCGTTACGTGATTGTGCCGGGTGGCGTATCTGCCCGCTCCTCCGGCAGTCTGGACTGGAAAAATTATAGCCAGGTTCGGCAAGCGCTGAACCTGCAAGACTAGGTTATTTACTCATAGCCTCCAGCATATAGAAACTATGGTCTCCCTGTCGAGGGAGACCGTTTCCTGAACCTATTTTTTAACGCTTGAAACCTGTGTATGAACAAGTATTCTGATTTTACCGACCACGAGTTGATTCGCCTGTACGTAGATGGCGATAACCACGCGTTCACCACGCTGGTACATCGTCATAAAAACAGATTATATACCACTATCGTGCTGCTGGTACGCAACCGCGATCTGGCAGAAGATATTTTTCAGGAAGTATTTATCAAGATTGTCAATGCCCTGCATAGCGGGCAATATGCTGACAATAACCGTTTCCTCGCCTGGGCGGTGCGGATTGCCCACAACTGCTGTATCAGCCACTTCCGTAAAGCCAGCGCCTGGGGTAAAACGATGGTAGCTCCCTATAATGATGAGATGGGAGACAGCCTGGACCTGATGGAACACAGTGCCGAGCATCACCTGATCACGCATGAAACCAACCAGGAAATCGGCGCTATGCTGGACCAGCTGCCGCCGGTACAGCGCGAAGCCGTGATTTTACGGTATTATGCAGACCTGAGTTACAAAGAGATGGCCCAGACAATTGGTATCAGTATCAATACGGCGTTGGGCAGGGTACGTTACGCGATCATGAACCTGCGGAAACAGATGTTGGTAGAAGGGGTTTGATATCCGGTATCAATTCGCTGCATTGATAAGGTTAACCACTACTTTAATCATCATGTCCATTTCATCTGCTTTACTTTCAGCAATCATCAGTGTCATGGCTACGAGTGCGTTGTCCGCGATACGTTTGGACCCGTCTTTCCGGTAGAGCAAATTATTTTTCCCCATAAACCAGACAAACAGAAAAGCAGCGATACGCTTGTTGCCATCTGAAAACGAATGGTTTTTGACCACAAAGTATAACAGGTGCGCTGCTTTTTCTTCTACGCCGGGGTATAATGTTATGCCGTCGAACGTCTGGTAAATTACCGCCAGGGAACTGCGGAAGGAATCGTCTTTTTCGTTGCCAAAGAGGCTGCTGCCTCCGAACTTGTCTTTCAGTCCGTGGATAGCAGCCATGGCAGCCGGATAGGTAATGTGGAAAAGATTGTCCGCCGTAGTGCCGGTGATCTGTAGCCGCTGGTGGTCGTACTGATCAAGAATGTCTAACGCATAGGCATAATCGGTCAGCACCTGCTGCAAGGCCGCTGTCTCATCGGTAGGCATGGCCGGGGCTGCTGGTAACAGCTGGGCGTTGAGGGTTTTGCTGACCCAGGACCGGAACTGTATGCAGCGTTTGGAGGAAATGCGGTAGGCAATGGCAATGGCTATTTCCAGTGCATAGCTATCGGTGCCATTGTTGGTAGATGCTTCTTCGGCTTCCCCTTCCAGGTAAAGTTTTTCGATGTGAAGACGGATTTCTTCCTCCGTTAGTTCAAGAAGTGCTGCTATTTGAGGTATGTCGAGCCAAATAACGCCTTCATGGAGTGTTGCAGTAATGGCAACCTGGTGATCTGTTATTGGATGGCGAAGAGAAGAATTTTGGGTAACTATGTTGAACATCAATAGTGGAGTTGGATATTCTGGTAATAATGGATGCTATCAGAGCCTGATGGATAATTGTACTTGACCACCCAGACCTATTGTGACGATTTTTTGTAATGTTGAAAGCCGGACCTCCTTCACATCATTTTCGATTTTAGAAATGTACGATTTGGTAGTCCCGACTTTATCCGCCAGCTCCTCCTGCGTTAATCCTTTTGCTAATCGCGCTTCATGCAACAATGCTCCTATTTTAAAGATTTCATAACCGGCATCGAATTCATCCCTCTTTGGAGTTCCGCGTTTGCCGTAGTGTTTATCCATGAATTGATCGAGCGTCGTGAGATTATTTTTTTTGTTTTTCATATTCATATTCTTTTTTAATCTTCAATGCTTTGATTATTTCCTGTTTAGGTGTTTGGGGAGACTTTTTTTGAAAGCCGTTAACTAAGACTATGAGCTGTCCTTCATCGAAAAAGCAAAAGCAAAAGATGCGGTAGTAATCACTGTAATAATGAATGCGAATTTCATAAAGTCCATTTGTGCCTTCAATGTGTTTTAGATATGTTTCCGGAACTCTTTTTTGATGTTCCAGCAGCTGCAAGGTCCACAATATTTTGTTCTGCACCTTGTCCTGTTGCTTCGTAATAAAGTCTTCAAAATAGTTTTTGTAGAATGTAACAGGTCTATATTTATTTGTCTTCATGTAAAATATTAAAAGTTTTCCTAAAGGGCAACTTTTTTTGTTTAATAATATTTATTTTATTGTATTTTAGTTTTTTATAAATATTTTTTATTTTATTTTGAAATTAATTTTTTACGGATGCTGGGGTTTATTTCGTGCCTTAAGGAGTTCAGGGTACCACAGTGTTTATTGAAGACCTTTGTGTTTTCTTAATATAATGGTGATTGAGCGAATGACAGGTATTTTCTGACATAGGATAACGATTTAAATCTTACCATAACGTGTCCTGCAATTTCATCACTTCCCAGCCTGGGAGGTATAAACTTGGTCGATAAAATAGATTGCGGATCTTTTTCAAAAAAGCCTGACATACGCATAGCTCCTGGCGTAGTTGAATTGGTCGCGGAATACTGAATTTCATGTTAAATTGTTTTGATGAACTGCCCGTAATATCCACCATTCTATTTCCCGAAATGTTAATCACTTGTAAATGATCGAAATTCGATCCCGGTGATTCTCCGGGGGCATTTTTTTGAGAATTACAGTATCGTGCAGAAGCCTGTAGTGTACCACCACAAAGAATTTGTACCTCCCCATAACAGTGCATGACAGCCCGGCCCGCTGTTTTATCTACTTTAGTAAAAAACAGATACAAAAATTCCACATGGCTGTAATCGCAGGTATTATATTCCACTTCATAGGCGGCTTCGCCTCGGGCAGCTTCTACATGCCCTTCAAGAAAGTAAAAGGCTGGCAATGGGAATCGTACTGGCTCGCCGGCGGGCTGTTCTCCTGGCTGATCGTACCCCCGTTGGCGGCATGGCTTACCCTGCCGGGGTTCGCTGAACTGATTGCGCAGGCGTCCTGGAGCACCCTGGGAGCCACCTACGTCTTCGGGCTCCTCTGGGGCATCGGCGGCCTTACCTACGGACTGGGTATCCGTTACCTTGGCATGTCGCTCGGGAATTCGGTGATGCTGGGCTGCTGTTCGCTGTTCGGCGCACTGGTGCCGGCGGTGTATTACAACATGGTGCCTGCGGCGGGGAAAACATCCTTATCGGATATGATCGGCAGCAGCTGGGGACAGGTAGTGCTGGCTGGTATGCTGGTATGTCTCGCAGGCATCTGCATCTGCGGTAAGGCGGGCATGATGAAGGAAAAGGAATTGCCGGAAGAAGAAAAGAAAAAAGCGGTGGCGGAGTTCAACGTGATAAAAGGGCTGATAGTGGGCGTTATCTCGGGCATTCTCAGCTCCTGTTTTGTATACGGCATAGAAGCAGGGAAAAGTATGGCGGAAATGGCGGTAGCGCGCGGACTTGAACCTTTGTACCAGAACAACGTTACCTATGTGGTGCTACTCTGGGGCGGCCTCACCACCAACCTGATATGGTGTGTGCTGCTGAACCTGCGCAACCGCTCTTACAGAGACTATACGAACAAACAGACCCCGCTGGCCGCCAACTATTTCTTCTCAGCGCTGGCCGGTGTAACGTGGTTCCTGCAGTTTTTCTTTTACGGCATGGGCGAAAGCAAACTGGGCAATGGCGCCAGCTCCTGGATACTGCACATGGCTTTTATCATCCTGATCGCTAACCTGTGGGGACTGGCACTGAAAGAGTGGAAGGGCGTCAGCACAAAGGCCAAAGCCACCATCATCGCCGGAAATCTTACTATTCTCCTTTCTGTATTAATCGTTGGTTACGGAAATTCTCTTAAATAAATATTTGTATGTCGCTGGAAAGAACACAGTTTAAAAATGTCAGCTATTTATGGGATGACGCTACGGCGGCGGCTATGGCCGGCGATGAAGTAGCGCTGCTGATATACCGCTCCAATCTGCTGGGCGCCGATCTGCGCCTTACCAACTACGGCGGCGGTAATACTTCCTGTAAAGCCGTCGTGCCGGACCCGCTCACCGGCAGCGAAACGGAAGTCATGTGGGTAAAGGGCTCCGGCGGTGACCTCGGCACCCTGAAACGCAACGGCCTCGCAGCGTTATATACTGACCGCCTCCGCAAGCTGGAGAACGTATACCGCGGCATCGCCTTTGAAGATGAGATGGTGGCGCTGTTCAACCTCTGTTTGTATGATCCTGCCTCCCGGCCTCCATCCATCGATACCCCGCTGCACGCTTTCCTGCCCTTCAAACATATAGACCACCTGCATCCGGATGCGGTGATCGCGATCGCTGCCGCGAAAAACGGACAACAGATCACACAGGAGCTGTTTGGCGGTTCCATCGGATGGGTACCCTGGCAGCGCCCCGGCTTCGACCTGGGACTGCAGCTACGGAAATGCCTGCACAACAACCCGGGCATCCGGGGCATCATCCTCGCCTCTCACGGCCTCTTTACCTGGGGAGATACTGCATATGAATGTTACCTGAACACGCTGGAGGTGATCGACAAAGCGGCGGATTACATCGATGCGAAAGTAGCGCAGCAGCCTGCCGTATTCGGCGGCAGGGTCATACCGGAACTGCCGGCGGAACAACGCCGCAGCCAGGCAGCGGCACTGGCGCCGGTACTGAGGGGCTTCGCCTCCTCCTGTCAGTCGATGGTCGGGCATTTTACAGACGCACCGGAAGTGATGGAATTCATTAACGCCAAAGACCTGCACCGCCTGGCGCCCATGGGCACCAGTTGCCCGGACCACTTCCTGCGGACGAAAATATCCCCGCTGGTGCTAGACCTCGCCCCGGAAGAAGACCTGCACGATCTGCCGGCGATAAAGAACAGGATCGCCCCCCTGTTTGAAGCCTATCGTCGCATGTACGCGGAATATTACCGGCAGTGCAGACACGATAACAGCCCAGCCATGCGCGACCCCAACCCGGTAGTGATACTGTGGCCCGGCGTGGGCATGTTCACCTTCGCCAAAGACAAACAGACAGCCCGCGTGGCCGCTGAATTTTATATCAACGCCATCCATGTAATGCGTGGATCTGAAGCAATTTCTGAGTATATTTCGTTACCAAGGCAGGAAGCTTTCAACATAGAATACTGGTTGCTGGAAGAAGCCAAACTGCAACGGATGCCGGAGCCTAAAGCGCTCAGCGGCCGTGTAGCACTGGTGACCGGCAGCGCCGGCGGCATCGGCAAAGCCATCGCCCGCAAGTTCGTAGCAGAAGGCGCCGTGGTGGTGATCAGCGATAACGACGAAACCCGCCTGCAGAACGCCGGCAGGGAGTTTGAACAGCAGGTCGGCAAAGATGCGTTTGCGGCCGCACTGCTCGATGTGACCCGCCCGGCCACCATCCGGCAGGCTTTCGCACAGGCAGCCCTCAGCTTCGGTGGGGTAGACCTGATCGTGAACTGCGCCGGCCTCTCTATCTCAAAACCGCTGGAAGCCCATACGGAGGCTGACTGGGACCTGCTCTACGACGTGCTCGTGAAAGGTCAGTTCCTCGTCACCCAGGCAGGCGTGGAAGTGATGAGAAAACAACAGCTCGGCGGCGACGTCATTAATATCGTCAGCAAAAACGCCCTGATGAGCGGCCCGGATAACGCCGCCTATGGCTCGGCGAAAGCAGCACAACTGCACCTTAGCAGGCTCAATGCGGCTGAACTGGGAAAAGACCGTATACGCGTCAACGTTGTCAACCCGGATGCGGTCATCTCCGATAGTAAAATATGGGAAGGCGCCTGGGCGGAAGGCCGCGCCAAAGCATATGGCATCACGGTCGCTGAACTACCCGCTTTCTATGCCAAACGCACCCTGCTGAATGAAATCATCCTGCCGGAAGATATCGCCAACGCCTGCTTCGCCCTGGCGGGAGGTCTCCTCCACAAATCCACCGGCAATGTACTCAACGTAGACGGCGGTATCGCCGCCGCTTTTGTCAGATAACAAAAACCGTTTGTATGCAGATAGACCAACATCGGATCACCGCCTGTAACGAGCCCCTCACGGCGGCGCACCAACGCAGGCTTCAATTTCTCAGGCAGGAAATACCACATACGGAAGAAATTATCGGTCAACTGACCGCTTTCCAGGTGGCCATCCCCAGCTGGGCGCTGGGGACCGGCGGTACCCGCTTCGGCCGCTTCCCCGGCGGCGGAGAACCCCGCTCGCTGGAAGAAAAACTGGAAGACATCGGCCTCCTGCATGCGCTCAACCGCGGCAGCGGCGCGGTATCCCTGCACATCCCCTGGGACATCCCCTCCAACGCGGCACACATACGCACCGTAGCCTCCCAGCTGGGACTGCAGTTCGATGCCATGAACTCCAACACCTTCCAGGACCAGCCCGGACAGCAACACAGCTACAAATTCGGCTCTCTCGCCCATACGGACAAGGCTACACGTCAACAGGCGATAGCGCACAACCTGGAAGTAATGCACTATGGCCGCGAACTGGGCGCTAAGGCACTCACCATCTGGCTGAGCGACGGCTCCTGCTTCCCCGGACAGCTGAATTTCCGCCACGCTTTCGACCACGCACTGGAAAGCTTTGGCGAAATTTATCAGGCATTACCGGATGACTGGAAACTGTTCATCGAATACAAAGCCTTTGAACCTAACTTTTATTCCACCACCGTGGGCGACTGGGGCCAGTCACTGCTGTATACTTCCAAGCTGGGACCCAAAGCCTTTACCCTCGTGGACCTGGGACATCACCTGCCTAATGCCAACATCGAACAGATCGTGGCGCTGTTGCTCCGCGAAGGCAAACTGGGCGGCTTCCATTTCAACGATTCCAAATACGGCGACGACGATCTCACCGTCGGCTGTATCCGCCCTTATCAGCTGTTTCTCATCTTCAATGAACTGATAGACGGCATGGACGCCCGCCACATGGAACACGCCACAGACATGGGCTGGATGATCGATGCCAGCCATAATGTGAAAGATCCGCTGGAAGACCTGCTACAGTCCGTGGAGGCCATCCGCATCGCTTATGCACAAGCGCTGCTGGTGGACCGCTCGCGGCTGACGGCTGCGCAAAACAACAACGATACCGTACAGGCGCAGGAAATCCTGCAACACGCCTTCCGTACGGACGTGCGTCCGCTCATCGCAGAAGCCCGCCTCCGCGCCGGCGGCGCGCTGGACCCGCTGGCGGTTTTCAGAAAAGAAAAGGTACGCGATCAGCTGGTCGGTGAAAGAGGTAAAACTACTATCGCTACCGGGCTGTAATCACAGCCCGCCGCCTAAATAAATTCCACATGCCCGTTCCCGTTATAGCTGTTTTCGATATAGGCAAAACGAATAAAAAACTGTTGCTGCTCAATGAACAATACCATATTGTCTTTGAACAGCAAACCTCTATGCAGGAGACCACCGACGATACCGGCGACCCCTGCGAAGACCTGCCGCTCCTGGTAAATAATATGCGTCAACAGCTGGCCGCCGTGCTGGCGATGAAGGAGTTTGAAATAAAAGCCGTTAACATATCCGCCTATGGCGCCAGTCTTGTATATATCGATGAAAACGGCGCGCCCGCCGGCCCGCTGTATAATTACCTGAAACCATACCCGGAAGCGCTGTTGACCCGCTTCTATAACTCTTTTGGCGGCAGGGAACAGTTCTCCCACCAGACGGCCTCACCAGCCCTCGGCAGCCTGAATGCAGGTTTACAGCTCTATCGCGTAAAACACCAGCAGCCATCGCTGTATAGCCGTACCCGTTATGTACTGCATCTGCCCCAGTTTCTCAGTTACCTGTTTTCCTGTGCGCCGTTTTCGGAGATGACCAGTATCGGTTGCCATACCGGCCTCTGGGACTTTACCAGGCAACAGTACCATCCATGGGTAAGCCTGGAAGGATGGCTCGACAAGTTACCGCCGATAACGCCCACAGATCACACTACGCCTGTGCAGCTCAATGATAAAGCCATACGGGTGGGCATAGGCATACACGACAGCTCCGCCGCCCTGCTGCCTTACCTGCTGCAGTTCCGCGAGCCTTTTGTATTACTGTCTACCGGTACCTGGTGCATCAGCATGAACCCGTTTAACCACGAACCGCTTACCTCAGAAGAGTTGCAGCAGGACTGTCTCTGTTATCTCCGTTATGACGGCCGCCCGGTGAAGTCGTCGCGTTTGTTTGCCGGGCATGCACATGACACCGCGGTACAACAGATCGCCGCATTTTTCAGAGAAGATCCGCGGCATTTTAAAGAACTGCCTTACGATCCGCAGGTAACCGGACAGTTAGTATCCTCGCCGGAATTTAGTATTTTGGAGATGTCGCGCTATGAAAACAGCAGCGCCGCTTATCATCACCTGGTGATGATGCTGGTGAAACAACAGTACCATGCCACCCGGCTGGTGCTGGGCCAGACAACGATAGGGCGGTTGTTCGTAGATGGCGGCTTTGCCCGTAACAACATCTACATGCACCTGCTGGCCAGGGTATTCCCGGACATGGAAGTATATGCCGCCACGGTATCACAGGCCTCCGCAACAGGCGCCGCACTGGTGATACACAACAGCTGGAATGCCGGACCGGTGCCCGGTCACCTGGTGCAACTGAAACGCTACGCCGCAACTTTTTAAGATATGAAAGTACCAAGACTGATAGACCTGATCGTGATAGATGAATACTCGGCTACACCGAAGTACCTGCAGCTGGCGAACTCTATCCTGAAAGGGCTGGAGAACGGACAGATCAAACCGGCGGATGTGTTGCCCTCCATCAATGAACTGAGTTTTGAACTCGACATCTCGCGCGATACGGCGGAGAAAGGATACCGTTATCTTAAGAAAGCCGGCGTGCTGGGGTCCGTGCCTGGCAAAGGTTATTTTATCCCGGACAGTGAAGTGCCGGCCATCCCGCGTATCTTCCTGCTTTTTAATAAACTGAGCGCGCACAAAAAAATCGTGTACGACGCGTTCATGGCGGCGCTGGGCAACCAGGTGGCGGTGGATTTTTATATCTACAACAATGACTATGCGCTGTTTAAAAAACTGCTGACCAACAAACGGGAAGATTATTCCTACTACGTTATCATCCCTCATTTTACAGAAAGAGGGGAGAAGGCAAACGCGATCATCAACACTTTACCGAAAGACAAACTGGTGATCCTGGATAAAAAAGTAGATGGCATTACGGGTGATTTTGGCGCGGTGTATGAAAATTTTGAAGAAGATATCTACAACGCCCTGCGGGAGGCGCGTCCGGCGTTAAGTAAATACCACACGCTGAAGATCATCTTCCCGGATGACTGCTATATTCCGTCCGAATTGCTGACCGGATTCACCCGCTTTTGCCAGGATTATGCGTTCTCCTACAAGATCCTGCATGATGCGGCAGATGAGCCGATCGATACAGGCGAGGTATATATTACACTGATGGAAGACGACCTGGTGAAACTGATAGAGAGGATCAATGCTTTATCGTTGACCGTAGGGGAACAGGTAGGTGTTATTTCGTACAATGAAACACCCCTGAAAAGAATCATCCTGAATGGTATCACTACGATCTCCACTGATTTTCAGAAGATGGGTGAACTGGCCGCCCAGCTGGTGCTCGAACGTTCGGTAGCACATATGGAAGTGCCTTTCCGGCTCCGTTTAAGGGCTTCTCTCTGATATTATGGTTTGCGTGTATATACGTAATCGAAGAATGCGTATTTACAGAACGCTTTTTATGTTGCCGAAGCTGTAATTTTGTATCACCGTTTCCGGAAAACGCATACAGTTCACTTTACCCCAAAACCCCAAAACTACAAGGTATGCCTGTGCAATACCTCGTTGTGCTTAAACCCCAACATCATGAAAAAGTTAGCAGCAAGTCTGGCCGGCGCTATCGGTTCGCGCTACCTGAAAAACAGGAACCAGCTTATCTTCGTCGAATACGGCGGTTTCATTTCCACTATTGATCTTTCTCCTGCCGCCGCTACGGTGGTATCCCAGGGCACTGTCGACATTAAGGGCACCTGGTCGTTTGATTGTGAAACCGGCGCCAATGTTCCCATGGGCGGTCCTGCTGATATCTGGTGGGAACAGATTGACAGCGTTAAAAGGCAGATGGTGCCGCAAGGCAGCGCCCGTATCGTCAATCTCGGCATAACGGATTTTAACCTCGTGACAGCAGCTTCCCTGCAGTCTTACACCTACACCAGTACGCCCATTATCGGAAATAACGACGCTTCCAATAAGTTAGTCAACGGTGATGTCTTTTGCGTGAAAACCAAAGAAGGCAACTATTGTAAATTAAAAGTGATCGCTTACGGCTACAATCTTAAAGTACAGTGGGTAACCTACAAGCTGAATCCTATCTACAAACGTATCGGCAGCGGTTATAACCAGCCGGAAGATATTGCGGTAACGGCCAATGAACAAACAGCCTATGTGACCGAACGTACCGGTAATGTGTTAAGAGTGAGCCTGGCGGCGGCCAACCGCGCGTCTGCCACGGTAGTGTGTTCCGGGCTGAATGCGCCACAGCAGCTGTGGCTGGATGAGGCGCATATGCAGGCCTATGTGGTGGAATATGCCAACCCCGGCAACCTTGTGCGCGTAGATTTGAATACCGGCGCCAAAACCGTGATATTCAGCGGTTTGCAGTTCGCAGTAGGTGTAACGCTTACCGCTGATCTCTCCACCGCCTACGTCACAGAACAGGGCCTTGCCGGTGTTAGCCGCATCACACTGGCTACCCGCGCCAAAACACTCATCGCCGGCGGTTTAACCGCCCCCTTCTTCCTGACCTGGGCCGACAACACCGAAAGCAGGCTACTGGTGGCAGAACGCGACCCTGCCAACCGTATCACCGCTGTAGATGTCACCAAAACCGTCGGGAATACAAACGTGTTCATCGGCGGTACGGCCGCGAGGCCTTCCAGCATTGCAGTGATACAGCCCGGTAATTACTGCGTGTGCTGCAATGATGAAGTGGATCAATACACCCTCACCGCCACTACGGGCAACTGGTTGTACAAAGGCATCGGTTACGTTCCCTGGAACCTCATTACCGCCGCAGGAAAGGCCGATACCACCTCTCAACCTGCTTACCCGTTCCAATTCCCGAAAGATTCTCCTTTTGGAGGAACATTGCCGGTAAATATCGATCATTACAACGCCTGGAATAACAGCGTACGCTATTACAAAGTGCTGATAGATGGCAGCCCGCGGTTCGACTCCTGGAATGATCTCCGCCTTAACCCGGTGAACGGGCATTACGATATCATAGAGCTGCAAAAGCCTGATGTCAACGGCTTTTATAATGTGCATAACCCTGCGTTTGTGTATTACAATACCGATCTGGGTTGTTTGCTCAACAGCCTGTCTGTTCCCAGTGGCGCACATACGCTCCGGCTGGAGTTTTACAACTCCGCGCACGTGCTGCTGTCTTCCATGAGTAATGCGTTGCTGGTAAATAATGATCAGTGTGTGGCCAGTATGGACATGCCGCTGTTGAATATTACGCCGGCCGATCCGAATTGCGGTTACCTGAAATACACCAATACGGCGGATATCGTGAAGCTACACTGGACTGCTTCGCACCCGCAGGGTTTTGCTACCTGGTCTTTTGGTATCATCAAGGGCGCGCACGGCTATTTCGGTGCTTCCGGCGCATTGTTCCCCGCTACATCGCACACAGAAACTTTCACCAAAAGTGTGGCGGATATGCTGGGCGCCTGCCCGGGCGTAGCAGCATTTGCGGAGTCGCTGTATGTGGCGTCAACAGTGATTAATGGTGTGGGGCGTCAAAGCCAGTATGATGCTTCGGCATCTATTGCTTTCTGTCTGGCGCCGTGACCATTGGGTTATTTGGCTATTTGGGTATTTTTTTATTGGATTTACGGATTTTGAGGTTTTTTGATTTTGGAATTTATTCACGAAGATCATAGTATGTTAAAACAATGCTGATCTCCGCTGCATTTTAAATCTCAAAATCAAAAAATTCCAAAATCCGTAAATCAAAACTCAACGGCCGGTAAATTTTCATATTGAACCCTTGCTATGACAGATTCATCGTCGGGCTTTGCTTTCCGGACGGAATTGACCGGCCAGTATTCCAACTGTTCTGCCGGATATTCATGCTGAATGATATTACGTATATCTGTTTCCGTTAGATCTTTTTTAACCCATTGCATTGCGAGGTCGTCCGGTAACATCAGCGGCATTCTGCCGGCATTGTCGCCGCCGTTATGTATCTGTTTCATGACAGGGTTGGCGGCCCGGGTGAGGAGGGTGAAGGTGGGAATGCGTTCCGGTTTATCTACGTCCCAGGAGTTGGAGTAGGCCCATAATCCTGCGATGAAGAAGATGTCTTCCTCACGGGAATGGATAAAATAAGGCACTTTGTTTTTCCAGCCGGGTATCTGTCTGTATTCGAAGAAACCGGTGACAGGCACCAGGCAGCGCTGGTGACGGATGGCGTTCCACATGGTGCCGCTTTCCGGTACTTTTTCGCTGCGGGCGTTCAGGTACATCTGCCGTTGCCGTTTTACTTTTTCAGCGGTGTCCAGCAGTTTGGGGATAGGGCCCCAGGTAAACCGGTCCACCTGCAGGCCGTCGTTGTCCACAACAACAGGCCATTGCGGAAAAGACATGCCTATTTTATGATAGGTGGCTGTAAAATCGAAGTTCGGGCGGATGCCTGTCTGCAGCAGCGGTACCCGCTTCAATATCTTTTGCAGGTTGGCATTCAGTGCAATATCGTAACACATTATTTTAATAGCTTTCTATTGCGGGTAAAGGTACTTTTATTTCTTCATCTCCATATTTCAGGGAGAGATATAACTCTCCGTATTGCAGCCCGTATTCGATCCGGATATGGTCTGTGGGCCAGGCGGTGTACTGGCTGATATAATGTTTTACATGTTGTACCAGCTGCGGGTCCGGTGTTTGACGCTCCGGATCTATCTGCGCAGCATATATTTTATAACCCGCCGGCTGTGCGGCTGCCTGGTACAGTTTTTCTTTCTCTTCCGGGTGACTGGTCTGGTAGATATATTTACGCCGGTCGAACCGGATATGCTGAAAATGCGCGTTGGCGCTGACAATATCTTTATACGGCGTGATCAGGAAAACTTCCCGGATATGGGCATCGGCAGGGGAGGGACCCACTGCGCAGGACTGGCGCACAAAAAAGCCATATCCTTCCTGTAGCAGCGCGGATAAAAGCGCCGCAGACAATATCATTAACGGATGATGCATAACAGTCGTCATTTCACTATTTACGCATGTCCATAATCACTGCCGTTACAATACCCCATACCTGGAAATCCGCGTCTTCCGTGATGATCACCGGTTTGTGAAAAGGATTCTCCGGATGCAACACCCAGTTACGTCCCGCCTTTACCAGTCGTTTGATGGTAAACTCGCCGTTGAGCGTACCTGCAATAATATCGCCTGTAGAAGGCCGGACAGACCGGTCCACCACGGCCAGGGAGCCGTCCGGGATATGCGCTTCGCTCATGCTGTCGCCTTTGACCCGCACCACAAAGGCATTGCGGGCATCAGTGGGTATAATACGGGAGAGATCAATGTTTTCCTGTTCGTTCAGGGCAGGTGAGGGATGACCCGCGGAAATGCTGGTGTCAAAATATGGCAGGGTCATGTTAGGCTCACTCCACTTCAATGCTTCCATACAACTATCGCTTTAAATGAATACTAATATTATTAGCAAATTAAAGCTAAATAATTTAGTTTATGAAGTCCGTTAACAGATCGTTTGCAAAGGACCTAATGCCCATTGGACGCTAACTGCCGGCAAATCAACCGGATGGGGAAAATGACCGCTAAAACAGGCGCAGCATAATTTTTTTTAGCCTGAATGCGGGCCGCGGCCCACTGCGGCAGAATTACAGGACATGGGAATTTTTTCTATATTTGTGTATAATTTGAACGGAGGAGCAGCATTTTAAGTTCCGGATTAACCAACATAGCCCCGGCCCGTAGCTATCATTCCCGCTTACATTCAGTTTATTCCGTCGATTTTTTATAACCCGCATCAGGGTGATATCTTTGTGTGCCACATCATTGTGCCACCATAATAGGATATTCCCGATGCTCATTTGTTAACAACTTAATACGATCAACCTATGGCTTACATAATGGTAGATGTAGAATCAGACGGCCCCATCCCCGGAGATTATTCCATGATCTCTTTCGGCGCCGTATTGGTGGAAGAAAGCCTGAACACCACGTTTTACGGGAAACTAAAACCCATCTCAGAGAATTATATCCCTGAAGCACTGGCCGTGTCCGGCCATACCCGGGAAGAAACCCTGCAGTTCGATGACCCCAAAAGCGTAATGTCGGACTTTGCCGCCTGGCTGCGCAGCAACTGCCGGGACAGGCCTATCTTCATCAGCGACAACAACGGCTTTGACTGGATGTTTATCTGCTGGTACTTTCATCATTTCACCGGCAGCAACCCTTTCGGGTTCAGCTCCCAAAACCTGGGCAGCCTCTATAAAGGACTGGTGAAGGATACCTTTCAGAATTTTAAACACCTGCGGAGGGCCAAACATACCCATCATCCGGTAGATGACGCCACCGGCAACGCCGAAGCCCTGCTGGCACTCAAAAAAGAATATGGCCTGAAAATTAAATGGTGATTAACAAAAAAATAAGTTTGATTTCCCGATTTACTTATTATTTTTGTACCCGACATTATGATTAACAACGTACATATCCATCATCACCATCATTCTTACCGAGCAGGTAGGCTGGGATGATAATGTGTATACAACCATATTAGATTCATCATCAGGGGCTTACCACACGGTAAGCCCCTTTTTTTATTTTTACACATCATGAAACTAAAGATCGCCATCCAGAAATCCGGCCGCCTGCACGATGATTCCATCAAATTGCTGAAGGAATGCGGCATCGACATTAACAATGGTGTTAACAAACTGAAAACGGAAGCCAGCAACTTCCCGCTGGAAGTGTTTTTCCTCCGTGATGATGATATCCCGCAGTACATAGAAGACGGCGTGGCGGATATTGGTATCGTCGGCGAAAACGTAGTGCTGGAGAAGAAAAAGCAGGTCAATATTGTGGAGAAACTGGGCTTCGGCAAATGCCGCCTGTCCATGGCGGTGCCCAAGTCTTTTGAATACACAACAGTAAAAGACCTCGAGAACACCCGCATCGCTACCAGTTACCCCTTGATCGTACAGGAATTCCTGCAACGCAACGGTATCAGGGCGGAGATCCACGAGATCAGCGGATCGGTGGAAATAGCCCCCGGCATTGGTCTGGCGGACGCTATCTGTGACCTCGTCAGCAGCGGTTCCACCCTCTTCATGAATGGCCTTAAAGAAGTAGAGACCGTCCTCAAATCTGAAGCAGTGCTCGCAGCCTGCCACAACCTGCAACCGGAACAACAGGTACTGCTCGATAAACTGGTGTTCCGTATCCAGGCAGTGAAAAGAGCCAAAAACACCAAATACATCCTGCTCAACGCCCCCAATGAAAAGCTCAACGAGATCATCGGTCTGCTGCCGGGCATGAAAAGCCCCACAGTATTGCCTTTGGCGCAGGAAGGGTGGAGCTCCGTTCACTCTGTGCTCAATGAAAATGATTTCTGGGACATCATCGAAAACCTGAAAGCCGCCGGCGCACAAGGTATCCTCGTAGTACCCATCGAAAAAATGGTGATCTGATAAAAAGCGACGACAAACATGCAAACAATAAAATTTCCCGATAAAGCTACCTGGAACACTTTGCTGCAACGCCCGGTGATGGATACCACCGCACTGGAAGCCAAAGTGGAGGCTATTCTCCGTGATGTGCAGGAGAACGGTGACCAGGTTGTGAAAAAATATGCGGCTGAATTTGACAAGGTGCAACTGACCGACCTTGAGGTAAAGCCGGAGGCATTCGCAGCGGCGGAAGCCGCGCTGGAACCAGCGCTGAAAGCAGCAATCCGGCAGGCAGCCCGGAATATCACCACCTTTCACAAAGCACAACAGGAGAAACCACAGATCATAGAGACCATGCCGGGCGTACAGTGCTGGCGCAAGCCGGTTGGCATAGAGAAAGTGGGACTGTATATCCCCGGCGGTTCCGCACCGTTGTTCTCTACCATCCTTATGCTGGGTATCCCCGCTACCATCGCGGGTTGTAAAGAGATCGTCCTCTGTACGCCGTCCTTACATCCGGCTATCCTGTATACAGCACAGCTGGTGGGCATCTCCCGGGTGTTTACCATCGGCGGGGTACAGGCTATCGGCGCCATGGCTTACGGTACGGAAACAGTGCCCAGGGTATATAAGATCTTCGGTCCGGGCAACCAGTACGTGACCTGCGCCAAACAGCTGGTCAACAAAAGAGGCGTGGCCATCGATATGCCGGCAGGCCCCTCGGAAGTGGCTGTGCTGGCAGATGAGAGCTGCGTGCCTGCTTTTGTGGCGGCCGATTTGCTCTCCCAGGCAGAACACGGCCCCGACAGCCAGGTAGTGCTGGTCACCACCAGCGAAAAAGTCCTGGCCGACGTGGAAAAAGCCCTGCAGGCACAGCTGGACAAGCTTCCCCGTAAATCTATTGCCACCGCAGCACTGGATAACAGCAAAATGATACTGGTACAGGACATTGATACGGCGATGGAAATGCTCAACACGTATGCGCCGGAACACCTGATCCTGGCCTGCCGTAACGAGCTCAACGTAGCGGATAAAGTCACCAACGCAGGCTCCGTATTCCTCGGCAACTATACACCGGAAAGCGCCGGGGACTACGCCTCCGGCACTAACCACACCCTGCCGACCAACGGTTATGCTACCGCCTACAGCGGCGTATCTTTGGACAGTTTCGTAAAGAAAATTACCTTCCAGCAGATAACACCGCAGGGCCTTCAGCAAATTGGTCCCACCATCGAAGCCATGGCCGCGGCAGAAGGGCTGGACGCGCACAAGAACGCCGTCACTGTCAGACTTCAATCCAATAACTAACTATCAACGTTCCGTCATGTTTAATCTGGAATCCCTGCTCAGGGAAAATATAAAAAGACTGGTACCATACTCTTCCGCCAGGGACGAATTTAAAGGACAGGCGTCCGTATTCCTGGATGCCAATGAAAACGCTTTCGGATCGCCGCTGCCGGTGAACTACAACCGCTACCCAGATCCGATGCAGTGGCCGCTGAAATACAAACTGGCCGACATCAAAGGCGTACCGCCGCAGAACATCTTCCTCGGCAATGGCAGCGACGAGCCTATCGATCTGCTGTACCGCGCCTTCTGTAACCCCGGTGGCCGCGATAACGTGGTGCTCTGCCCGCCTACCTACGGCATGTACGAGGTGAGCGCCCATATCAATGATGTGACCATCCGTAAAGTGAGCCTCACGTCTGAGTTCCAGCTGGACATCGAAGGGCTGCAACAGGCCATCGATGAAAATACCAAGCTGGTATTCATCTGCTCTCCTAACAATCCTACCGGCAACTCCATCAACCGGTCAGATATAGAACTGCTGCTGAATAACTTCGACGGCATCGTGGTGATCGATGAAGCATATATCAATTTCTCCCGCCAGAAATCCTTTATACAGGAGCTGACCGAATACCCTAATCTCGTGGTGCTGCAAACCCTGTCCAAAGCATGGGGACTGGCAGGCCTCCGCGTAGGGATGGCTTTCGCCGGAGAGGATATCATCAACGTTTTCAATAAGGTAAAACCGCCTTATAACATCAGCCAGGCTACGCAGGAGCTGGCGCTGCAGGCGCTGGACAACGTGGCGCGCGTGAATGAATGGATCCGCGAGGTGGTGGTAGAACGCGACCTGCTCTCTGCCGGACTGGAACAGCTGCCGCAGGTGCTGAAAGTATATCCCAGCGACGCCAACTTCATCCTGGTACAGACCACTGACGCCAAGGGCATCTATCAGTACCTGACCGAACGCGGTATTGTGGTGCGCGACCGCTCCAAAGTAGAGCTCTGCATGGGCTGCCTCCGCATCACCGTGGGCACGCCGGCAGAAAACGTACAGCTCCTCGACGCCTTAAAATCTTTTAACCTGAAAACTGAAACATCGGTATCTGCATGAAACGAGTACTCTTTATAGACCGCGACGGTACCCTGATCAAAGAAGTACCGCCTACCTACCAGATCGACAGCCTGGATAAAGTGGAGTTTTATCCCAAAGTATTTGTGAACATGGCCCGCATCGCGGCCGAACTGGACTACGAGCTGGTGATGGTCACCAACCAGGACGGGCTGGGCACCGCTTCCTTCCCGGAAGATACCTTCTGGCCTGCGCAGAACATGATCCTGAAAGCTTTCGAAAACGAAGGCGTGACGTTCACTGAGATTTTTATTGACCGTAGCTTCCCGGCCGACAATGCGCCTACCCGCAAGCCCGCCACCGGTATGCTCACGCGCTTTTTCTCCGGGGAGTACGACCTGGCCAATTCTTTCGTGATCGGCGACCGTATCACCGATGTGCAGCTGGCCAAAAACCTCGGCGCCAAGGCGGTCTGGCTCAACGAAGGCAATAACCTCGGCGGCGCAGAAATCAGTGATACCATACAGGAGCTGGCATCCGTGATCGCACTCGAGTCTACCGACTGGAACCGCATCTATGAATTCCTGAAGCTGGGACTTAGAACGGTAACGCATGTACGTAAAACCAACGAAACAGATATCACCATCAGCCTGAACCTGGACGGCAGCGGTAAAGCCAGTGTGCACACCGGCCTTGGATTCTTTGATCATATGCTAGACCAGATCGCCCGCCACGGTTCCATCGACCTCGCTATCACCGCCAAAGGCGACCTGCATATCGACGAGCATCATACCATTGAAGATACCGGTATAGCCCTTGGCGAAGCCATTGCCAAAGCGCTGGGCGACAAACGCGGTATCGAGCGGTATGGCTTCTGCCTGCCGATGGACGACTGCCTGGCGCAGGTGGGTATCGACTTCGGCGGCCGTAACTGGCTGGTATGGGACGCGGAATTTAAACGCGAAAAGATAGGGGAGATGCCTACCGAAATGTTCTTCCACTTCTTTAAGTCCTTCTCCGATGGGGCCAAAGCCAACCTGAACATCAAAGCGGAAGGCGAAAACGAGCATCATAAGATAGAAGCGATCTTTAAATGTTTCGCCAAAGCGATCCGGATGGCGGTAAAACGTAATCCGTATAATATGCAGCTGCCAAGTACCAAGGGGCTATTATAGCACGCAAAGACGCTAAGCAGCTAAGAGCGCAAAGATCATATAAGCGAGCAGAGAAAGTAAAGGAGCGGAGATCACAGGGTGATCGAGCTAATGGAACTATGCACAGGACATAAAATTTGATCTCTGCTCCTTTGTTTTCTTATTTAAAACTTAAAAAAATCTTTGCGCTCTTAGCTGCTTAGCGCCTTTGCGAGAAAAAAAAAATTTGCATTTGTTATAAAAATGTTCCAATTTTGTCTCGCTATGAAAAATATCATGACAAATAAACATTGGTGGTGGCACGGAATCAATTCCTGATCTGTGTTACAGTGCCATGTTTCGTCTGAAATATACTTGGAAAGGCTCGCTGTTACACAGCGGGCCTTTCGGCTTTTCAGGCACATCCTTTTTCTAACAAACAGCAAACACTTTCACCCTGAATATCATGCGTACCATTCAAGTAAAAACAAGATCCAAACAGATGCTGGCGGACATCTTCACGCCAGTGGGCATCTATCTGCGGTTGCGCGACAAGTTCCCCGGCTCCATCCTCCTGGAAAGTACGGACTACCGCGCCAGCGAAAACAGCTATTCCTATATCTGTATCAAGCCTATAGCAGGCATCGAAGTCACCTCCACCAGCCACTTCGAATTTAAATATCCCAACCTGCCGGTGGAAAAAAAGGAGCTGAAAGACACCCAGAAAGTGCTGGACGAATTACAGAAGTTCCTCGGTAGCTTCACCTTCAACGGCAACCACCCCGTACCGCTTGCCCAGACGCTCTTTGGATATAGCACGTTTGACTCGGTACAGTTCTTTGAAACCATCGAATTCGATAAAAATAAAAAAGGCGGTAACGCACAGATACCCCTGATGCGGTACCGCTTTTACCAATATGTGATCGCCATCAACCACTTCAAAGACGAACTTTACCTCTGTGAAAACCAGATAGAAGGCCTCGACAGTGAGTTTGACCTGGTAGAATCACTCATCCGCCACAAGGATTCTCCCGGTTATCCTTTCGCCACCAACGGGGAAGAAACCAGTAACATGACAGACGCGGAATATATGCAGATGGTGGAACAAGGCAAACAACACTGTTTTCGCGGAGATGTCTTCCAGGTGGTCCTTTCCCGAGCCTTCAAAAGGTCCTTCACCGGTGATGAATTCAACGTATACCGCGCTCTCCGCTCCATCAATCCCTCCCCCTACCTCTTCTTCTTCGATTACGGCGATTATAAATTAATGGGTTCTTCTCCGGAAGCACAAATAGTGATCAAGGACGGCACTGCCGCTATCCACCCGATTGCAGGCACCTTCCGCCGTACCGGCGATGACCGCCAGGATAAAATACTGGCTGATAAACTGCTGCAGGACCCGAAAGAAAATGCCGAACACGTGATGCTGGTAGACCTTGCCCGCAATGACCTCAGCAGAAACGCCACCAATGTGGAGGTATCCACCTATCGCCAGGTACAATATTACTCCCACGTGATCCACCTGGTGAGCGAAGTGAAAGGAAAAGTAGACCCCACCATCAATCCTTTTGCATTGCTGGCCTCTTCCTTCCCTGCAGGCACCCTCTCGGGAGCGCCCAAGTACCGCGCCATGGAGATCATTGATGCGCTGGAACCTACGCCCCGCGGCTTCTATGGCGGCTGTATCGGTTGGGTGGGCTTTAACGGCAACTTCAACCATGCCATTATGATCCGTTCCATCCTCAGTAAAATGAACACCCTTTACTATCAGGCCGGCGCCGGCGTAGTGGCTAAATCAGTGGCTTCTTCTGAACTGGAAGAAGTAGGCAATAAACTCAATGCATTAAAACAAGCCATCCTGCTGGCACAAAAAATCTGACATGAATATCCTCGTTTTCGATAACTACGACTCTTTTACCTATAACCTCGTTCACCTCGTGGAAAAGCTGGTCAACAGCAAAGTGACCGTTGTCCGCAACGACGAAATAGCCCTCGAAAAGGTGAACGATTATGATAAGATCATCCTGTCGCCCGGTCCCGGTATCCCGGAAGAAGCCGGCCTGCTGCTGCCGCTGATCAAAGAATATGCACCGTCCAAATCCATTTTCGGCGTATGTCTCGGCTTACAGGCCATCGGCCAGGCTTTCGGCGGTTCGCTCATCAACCTCCGCGAAGTGTACCACGGCGTAGCCACCAACGTAAAAATCATTTCCGATGAAGGCCGCCTCTTCAAAGGCATGCCCCGCGATATACAGGCCGGCCGTTATCACTCCTGGGTGATCGACAAAGCCACCCTCCCCGCTGAGCTGACACTGACAGCAGAAGACGAGGAAGGCTTTATCATGGCCCTGCAGCATAACAAATACGATGTAAGCGGCGTACAGTTCCACCCGGAAAGTGTACTCACGCCACAGGGAGAACAGATACTGAAAAACTGGCTGGCATTATAATACCACCGCCGTTTTTTAAACTTCTCTTTGCTCATTTTAAATACATCCATCTGGTATGAAAAAGATACTTAACTACCTGTTCGAACATAAAACTTTTACCCGCGAAGGGGCTAAAGATATCCTGATCAACATCTCCAAAGGCATGTACAACGAGAGTGAACTCGCTGCTTTCATGACCGTGTTCCTCATGCGCAGCATCACTATCGATGAACTGCTGGGCTTCCGCGATGCCTTGCTGGAGCTGTGTATCCCCGTAAAACTGAATGGCTACGATGTGCTGGATATCGTAGGTACCGGCGGGGATGCAAAAAATACCTTTAATATTTCTACCTTGTCGTGCTTTATCGTGGCCGGCGCAGGGGGTAAAGTGGCTAAACACGGTAACTACGGCGTGTCTTCCATCAGCGGCGCCTCCAATCTCATGGAACTCGTAGGCTACAAGTTCAAGGCCGACGACGCCAAACTCCGCACCGAGCTGGAAGAAGCAGGCCTCTGTTTCCTGCACGCGCCCCTGTTTCACCCGGCACTTAAAAACGTGGCCGGTATCCGCCGCGAACTGGGCATCCGCACGTTCTTTAACATGCTTGGCCCGCTGGTAAACCCGGCTTTCGCCCAGCACCAGCTGATCGGCGTATACAGCCTCGAAATGGCCCGCGTGTACAACTACCTGTTCCAGCAAACCGACAAAAAATTTGTCATCGTGCACAGCCTCGACGGTTATGATGAGATCTCCCTCACCGCAGACACCAAAGTCATCACCAACGACGGTGAACAGGACTGGACACCGGAACAGCTCGGCAAACGCAAAGTACATCCGGAAGATATCTATGGCGGTAACTCCGTAGAAGAAGCCGCAAAGATCTTTATGAAAATACTCAAAGGCGAGGGCACCTGGGCACAGAACTCTGTAGTGCTGGCCAACGCCGCCATGGGCCTCTACAGCCTCGGTAAACACAGCTCTTACAACGACGCCTTTGCCGCCGCCGTAGAATCCCTGGAATCCGGTAATGCCCATAAAGCATTCAAAAAACTGATTGAATTACAATAAGGCTGATGAAAAACATATTAGCAGAAATAGTCGCCCATAAACAAGTGGAAGTAGCGGCCCGCAAACAACAACGCAGCGCAGAAGAACTGCAGCAGACCTCTGTGTTCGACCGCGAGCCGCTGTCGCTCCGCAGCTTCCTGCAGCACCCCGAAAAAACAGGTATCATCGCGGAATTCAAACGACGCTCTCCTTCCAAAGGGCTGATCAATGGTGAAGTAACGGTGCAGCAGGTCACCACCGCTTATACCCGTTACGGCGCTTCCGGCCTCTCCGTACTGACGGACGAGAAATATTTCGGCGGTTCTTCCGACGATCTGCAACAGGCGCGCAGCTTCAACCAGATACCCATCCTGCGAAAGGATTTTGTGATCGATGAATACCAGATCCTCGAAGCTAAAGCCATCGGCGCCGATGTGATACTGCTCATCGCAGAATGCCTCGATGCCGCACAGGTGGCGCACCTCTCCCGGTTCGCACACAACCTCGGCCTCGAAGTGCTGCTGGAAGTACACAGCGAAGCACAGCTGGAAAAAGTAACGGACCACACCCACCTCGTAGGCGTGAACAACCGCGACCTGATCACTTTCCAGGTGGACTTCAACCGCTCCTGCGAACTGGCGCCGAAAATTCCGGCCGACAAAATCAAAGTGGCGGAAAGCGGTATCAACGACCCGGCAGCCATCTTAACACTGAAAGCCGCCGGCTTCCAGGGCTTCCTGATCGGAGAACATTTTATGAAACAGGAAGATCCTGCCCGCGCCTTCGAAAATTTTGTACAGATATTAAACGACCTGCAGGCTAAATAATCTCATCATGCGTATTAAAGTGTGCGGTATCACCAGGGCGGCAGATTTACAGGGACTGACAGACAACCAGGTGGACTACGCCGGGTTTATCTTCTATGAAAAGTCACCCCGCTTCGCCGCCAACAAGATAGATGCCCGTACCGTGCGGGAAACCACCGGTATCCGTAAGGTAGGCGTGTTTGTGAACGCCACGCCGGAACAGATACTGCGTACGGTGGCAGACTATGCGCTGGACATGGTGCAGCTGCATGGCGATGAAACACCTGCCTTCTGCGCCACCATCCGGGAAACCGTGCCGGTGATCAAGGCTTTTCGTATAGGCGTTGACGCAGACTGGCAAACATTATTGGCGCCTTATGTGCCGGTAACGGATTATTTCCTCTTCGATACCGCCTCCGTAAAAGGTTATGGCGGCACCGGAGAGCGGTTTAACTGGGAGCTGCTGCAGCAATACCCGTTTGACCACCCTTTCCTGCTGAGCGGCGGCATCACCCCGGAAGATGTAGACGCTATCCGGGAACTGGAACTGCCAGCGCTTTTTGCAGTAGACATCAACAGCAAATTTGAGGACGCTCCCGGCATCAAGAATATGGAGAAAGTGACGTTGTTCGTAGCCGGTATGCAGAAAATATCTAAATAACTAAATTTAAAAATATTCTCCATGGACATTGCAATTGACACCAGCAAATCCAGGTACCACATAGACAAGAACGGCTATTACGGCAGATTTGGCGGCGCCTATGTTCCTGAAATGCTGTTCCCTAATGTGGACGAACTGCAACACAAGTATATGGAAGTGCTCAGCGACCCGGCCTTTCAGCAGGAGTTCGAAGCCTTGCTGCGCGATTACGTAGGTCGCCCTTCGCCGCTGTACTTCGCCAAACGCCTCTCTGAAAAATACCAGGCGAAAATTTTCCTTAAACGGGAAGACCTGAACCATACCGGCGCGCATAAGGTGAACAACACCATCGGGCAGATCCTGCTGGCAAAGCGGCTGGGCAAAAAGCGGATCATCGCAGAAACCGGCGCCGGTCAGCATGGTGTGGCCACCGCCACCGTATGTGCGCTGATGGGCATGGAATGCGTGGTGTATATGGGCAGCATCGATATTGAGAGACAGGCGCCCAACGTGTCCCGCATGAAAATGCTGGGCGCCACCGTAGTGGCGGCCACCAGCGGCAGTCAAACCTTAAAAGATGCTACCAATGAAGCGATCCGCGACTGGATCAACAACCCGGTAGACACACATTATATCCTCGGCACCGCTGCCGGTCCGCATCCTTATCCTGATATGGTAGCCCGCCTCCAGTCAGTGATCAGCGAAGAGATCCGCAAGCAGCTGCTGGAAAAAACCGGCAGCGAACTTCCTGATTATGTGGTGGCCTGCATCGGTGGCGGCAGCAATGCCGCCGGCGCTTTCTTCCACTACCTCGATGAAGAGGAAGTGAAGCTGGTAGCCGTAGAAGCCGGAGGTAAAGGGGTGCATAGCGGTCACTCTGCCGCTACCACCCAGCTGGGTAAAATAGGTATTATCCACGCTTCCAAAACATTGCTCATGCAGACAGAAGACGGCCAGATCACCGAGCCGTATTCTATCTCCGCCGGACTGGACTACCCCGGCATCGGGCCCATGCACGCGCACCTGTACGAAACAGGCCGCGCCATGTTCCTCGACGCTACCGACGATGAAGCCCTGGCCGCCGCCTACGAGCTGTGCAAACTGGAAGGTATCATCCCCGCCATGGAATCAGCCCATGCGCTGGCCAAACTGAAAGACCTGCCATTCAACCCCGATGATGTGGTGGTGGTATGCCTGTCAGGCCGCGGTGATAAAGACCTGAATACCTACATCCGTCACATGAATAAATAATCTGGAGTATGCAAAACCGTATTGACCAATTGTTTGCTGCCAAACAACACGGTGTTCTGAATATATATTGCACCGCCGGGTATCCGGAACTGAATGATACCCTGCCGGTGATGACAGCCCTGCAACAACACGGGGCAGACCTGATCGAACTGGGCATGCCCTTTTCCGACCCGCTGGCCGACGGCCCCGTTATCCAGGACAGCGGCACCCGCGCATTGAAAAACGGCATGAGCGTACATACACTCTTTGAACAGCTGGCCGGCTTCCGGGAACGTATATACGTCCCCGTTATCCTTATGGGATATCTGAACCCGGTATTACTGTACGGTGTGGAAGCCTTCGTGAAAAAATGTGCAGAAGCAGGTGTGGACGGGGTTATCCTGCCCGATCTGCCTATGGCGGAATATGCAGCGGAATACAAAACCATCTTCGAACAAAACAATGTCCACCTCATCTTCCTGGTGACCCCGGAAACCAGTGATGAACGTATCCGTCAGCTGGACAGCCTCAGCAGGGGGTTCCTGTATGCCGTGTCTTCTTCTTCCACTACCGGAAAAGACAAAGACATGTCGCATCAGCAGGCCTACTTTGAAAGGCTGCAGCAGCTGAAGCTGCAAAACCCGGTGCTCATTGGTTTTGGTATTAAAGACAAAACCACTTTCGACACCGCCTGCCGTTATACCAACGGGGCCATTATTGGCACTGCCTTTATCAAAGCATTGGGAGAAGGCAAGGATATTGACAGCACAGTTCGTACTTTTATTGGCGCTATCAAAAACTAATTATGAAAACAGCCATCATAAAATACAATGCCGGGAATATCCGCTCCGTACAGTTTGCACTGGAGCGTTTAGGCGTAGACGGTATTGTGACGGATAATCCGGAAGAGATCCTGTCGGCCGACAGGGTGATCTTCCCCGGGGTAGGCGAAGCCAGTACCGCCATGCGGTACCTGCAGGAGCGCAACCTCGACAAGCTGATTGCCGGCCTGCAACAGCCGGTGCTGGGCATCTGCCTGGGTATGCAGCTGCTGTGCCGCCACTCGGAAGAAAATGATACGCCATGCATCGGTGTGTTTGACGTGGAAGTGAAACGTTTCACTTCCCCGGTGGAGAACCTGCTGAAGATACCACAGATAGGCTGGAACAATATTACCGGCCTGCATAGCGTGATGTTTGAGCATGTGCCGGAAAACAGCTACATGTATTTTGTGCACAGTTATTATGCGGCGCTGGGCGCAGACACGGTGGCCATCACCAATTATGTGATCAACTACAGTGCTGCGTTGCAGAAAGATAATTTTTATGCGGTGCAGTTCCACCCCGAAAAATCGGCGGAACACGGCGCCCGTATCATCGAAAACTTTTTGAACTTATAAAATGCAAATCAGAAGGATCAGTGTGGATGACGCGTTGCTACGGGTACGCAGAGATGTATTGTATCCCAACGCAACGCTGGATGCGGTCACGGTAGATCATGATGCTGACGGCCTGCATTTCGGGGTGTTTGACGGCGGACAGCTGGTGACGGTAGTGTCGCTATTCCCCGGGAAAGGAGAGGCACAGTTCCGCAAGCTGGCGACAGTGCCGGCAGCGCAGGGTAAAGGATATGGAAAAGCCATACTGGACCACCTGGCAGACATCTGCCGGAAAGAAAATATCCAACTCCTCTGGTGCAACGCCCGTGAAACGGCAGTATCTTTTTACCACCGCCTCGGGTATGCCACCCGGGGCAATTATTTTGTAAAAGAAGGCATTAATTTCATCCGCATGGAACTATCATTGGAAAAGCCTGCAGCCAAACGTTTTGAGGTAATCCCTGCCATCGATATTATCGATGGTAAATGTGTGCGCCTCACGCAGGGCGACTACAGCCAGCAGAAAGTATATAACGAACATCCGCTGGAAGTGGCGAAAGAATTTGAAGCGTTGGGCGTTCGCCGCCTGCACCTGGTAGACCTCGACGGCGCCAAAAAAGGCGCTGTGGTAAACTGGAAAGTGCTGGAGAATATTGCCGGCAAAACTTCGCTGATAACAGATTTTGGCGGCGGCATCAAAACCGGCAAAGACCTGGAGATCGTATATGAATGCGGTGCAGCGCTGGCAACTATCGGCAGCGTAGCGGTGAAATCGCCGGAGCTGTTTTTTAGCTGGGTAGAGCGTTTCGGGGCAGACAAAATTTTCCTCGGCGCCGATGTGAAAGAAGAGAAAATAGCCGTAGGCGGATGGCTGGAAACTACCGGCCTGTCTGTATTTGATTTTCTGGAGTCCAATATAGATCGCGGCGTGCAAAACATTTTTTGTACAGATATCGCGAAAGATGGTCTGTTGGCAGGTCCTTCCATCGACCTGTATAAAAAGATCATCGGCGGGTTCCCCGGGATCAACTTTGTGGCCAGCGGTGGCGTCAGCAACATCGGCGATGTGGCCGCCCTGCAGGAAATAGGCTGCCACGGCGTGATCATCGGAAAAGCGATCTACGAAGGAAAAATTTCAACAGCGGAATTAAAATCATTCCTCTAAAATTATTAACGTATGCTGACCAAACGTATCATACCCTGTCTGGATATCAAAGACGGCCGTACCGTGAAAGGTATCAATTTTGAAAATATCCGGGACGCAGGTGATCCTATTGAGCTGGGCGCATTATATGCGGCTCAGGGAGCGGATGAACTGGTGTTTCTGGATATAACGGCAACGAATGAACGAAGAAAAACACTGGCCGAACTGGTCACCCGCATCGCACGGCATGTCAATATACCTTTTACCGTAGGTGGTGGTATTGCGGAAGTGGAGGATGTGTATGCGCTCCTGCAATCCGGCGCAGACAAGATCTCTGTGAATACCGCTGCGTTTAAAAATCCGGGGCTGGTAGACACGCTGGCACGGGAATTTGGCAGTCAGTGTATTGTGCTGGCTATTGACACACGGTTTGAGGACGGCGACTGGTATGTGTATCTGAATGGCGGCCGTGTAAAAACAGACCGTAAGGCATTCGACTGGGCCAAAGAGGCGGTAGACCGCGGCGCCGGTGAGATACTGCTCACGTCGATGAACAATGACGGCACCAAGCAGGGCTTTGCGCTGGATATCACGGCGCAGCTGTCACAAAACCTGCATGTACCGGTGATCGCTTCCGGTGGTGCAGGCACTATGGAACATTTCGTTGACGTATTTGGAAACGCACAGGCAGATGCAGCGCTGGCCGCCAGCATCTTCCATTATAAAGAAATTGAAATTCCGGCGCTCAAAACTTTCCTGTATGAGAAAGGTGTGAATGTCCGGTTTTAACCACCGCTGAAATTGCTTATCATGCAAATAGATTTTGAAAAATCGGCCGATGGCCTGGTACCGGCCATCATCCAGGATGCCGCCACCGGCAAAGTGCTCATGCTCGGATATATGAACCGCGAAGCACTGGACAAAACGCTGGCTGACAACAAAGTCACCTTTTACAGCCGTTCCAAAAAACGCCTGTGGACAAAAGGGGAGGAGAGCGGTAATTTCCTCCTGTTGCAGGACCTGATGGTGGACTGCGACTCCGATACCATCCTGATCAAAGCTAATCCGGTAGGCCCCGTATGTCACACCGGAGCCGATACCTGCTGGAATGAAGTCAATAACAGCAATGATTTCCTGGCACGTCTCGAAAGCATCATCACCGACCGGAAAAACAATCCTTCCGATAAATCCTATACCTCCCAGCTGTTTGCCAGAGGCATTAACAAAGTGGCGCAGAAAGTAGGCGAGGAGGCCGTGGAAGTGGTGATCGAAGCCAAAGATGATAACGACGAACTGTTTTTGAACGAATCGGCCGATCTGCTGTATCATTACCTGGTCCTCCTGCAGGCCAAGGGTTTTACGCTGGCAGACGTTATAAAGGTGTTAAAAGAAAGACATAAATAACAGCCATTTGGCTGCAGTAGATAGCGGATTACCAACGGAGTACGTTGAATATGCATGAGACTTTTTGTGTATATTTATTTCTCTGTTCGTAATTCGCTTTCTGTATTTTGTAATTGTTGTAAATTACGTCCCAACTACTAATTAAAATAAATTATAATGAAAGGGATTTTCCTGTTAGCGGCAGGTGCTTTATTATCTGCCGGTGTTTATGCCCAGCAGGTGTCCGGAACGGTGAAAGGTGCAAATGGCAAAAAGCTGTACCTGTTTGATGACCAGGATAACAATCCGGACGACTCGCTGACCATACAGAACGAACAGTTTACCTTTAAGGTAAAAGCAGGCAAGGAACCTTCAGTATATGCGCTGATTCTGCAGGATGTGAATTATCCCATGCTGTTCGTGTCCGGTGGAGAGCCTATCCATTTTACGACCACCACGGCCACCTACCCGCTGGCATCTGCCGTAAAAGGCAATGAAAACACGGTCGCCATGCAGGCCTATCAGAAAGCCTTCGATCCATTGATCAAACGTGCGCAGGACCTCAACCAGGAAGCGCGCGAAATCAACCCGGAAGATGAACCGACCAAAAACGCTTTCCGTAAGAAAGCCGATCAGTTCAGCAAAGACATCGTGAAAACAGGCACTGATTTTATTAAGTCGCATCCTAAAAGCATCGCCAGTATCTGGCTGATGATGAACGAGCTGCGTTCCCGCGTAGAGCCCGCTGAGTTTCAGCAGCTGTTTGAGTCACTGGACAAATCCGTACGCGAAAGCGCTTACGGCAATAGTGTTACCGCCTACATAAAAAGCCTGAAGGCAAATGCGGTGAATATTCCCGCGGATGATTTTTCCCAGGAAGATGCCAAGGGCAACCCGGTAAAACTGTCTTCTTTCAGAGGAAAATATGTGCTGGTAGATTTCTGGGCCAGCTGGTGCGGCCCGTGCAGACAGGAAAATCCGAATGTGGTAAAAGCGTTTAACAAGTATAAAGGCAAGAACTTCACCATCCTCGGCGTATCGCTGGATAATGACCGGGACCGCTGGCTGCGGGCCGTTCAGCAGGATGGGCTTGCCTGGACGCAGGTGTCTGACCTGAAAGGATGGGGCAACGAGGTAGCGGTGCAGTATGGTATCCAGTCTATCCCTGCCAATATGCTGATTGGCCCTGACGGCACTATCCTGGCGCGCAACCTGCGCGGGGAGGAACTGGAACAGAAACTCCAGGAAATCCTGAAATAGCCGTTTATCAAAATCAGGTTGACAATACGCGGCTGATTTATCAAATTTGTTATTCGTTAAAAAATTAAAAACCAATGAAGAAATATTTTGTAGGGATCGCCCTACTGATGCCGGCTGTAGCGTTGTTCGCTCAGGGAAAAAAAGCAGGAACTGCAGGCAAACCGTTCACTATCCAGGGAACTATCTCTCAACAGCAGAAACCTGCTGTCATATTCCTCAGAATGCGCAAAGGCGGTGAATATCTGACCGACAGCGCGCAGGTGAAAGACGGTAAGTTCACCTTTAACGGTACGCTGGAAGAACCGCTGCTGGCCAGCCTGATGCTGGTACAGCGCAGTGGCGAAAAACCCGTGTCCATGGGCCGTGATATGCTCGCCGTATTCCTGGACAAGGGCAACATCGTAGTAGCCACCACCGATTCTATCAGTAAGGCTACTGTTAGCGGTTCCCGTGCTCATGAGGACTATAAGCTGCTGCAGGAGCAACTGAAAAAGGTGAACGAAAAAGGTACCGCGTTGCAGCAACAGTACCGCGAGCTGGCTAAAAATAAAGATGAAGAGGGTCTCAAAAAGCTGGAATCCGCTTTTGATGCACTGGATGCAGAAGAAAAGAAAATAGAGAACGAGTTCTTCACTAAAAACGCCGGTTCTCCCATCGCACTGTACGTGCTAAACCAGGTAGCCGGTTATGATATCAAACCTGAACAGGTAACGCCACTTTACAAAAAGCTGAACAAGGAAGCGAAAAACTCTCCTTCCGGTAAAGAGTTCGCCAAACGTCTCGAATCAGCCCGCAAAACAGCGGTAGGCCAGTCCGCTCTGGAATTTGCACAAGCAGATGCCAACGGTAAAAACATCAGCCTGTCTTCCTTCCGCGGAAAATATGTACTGGTAGATTTCTGGGCCAGCTGGTGCGGTCCCTGCCGCGCTGAAAACCCTAACGTGGTAAAAGCTTACGACAAATTCAAAGACAAAGGTTTTGACATCCTGGGCGTGTCCCTCGATGATAAAAAAGATAAATGGCTGGCTGCCGTAGAAGCCGACAAACTCACCTGGTCACATGTTTCCGACCTGAAAGGCTGGAAAAATGCTGCCGCTGAACTGTACGGCGTACGGGCTATCCCGCAGAACGTGCTGATCGACCCGAAAGGAAAGATCGTTGCTAAAAACCTGCGTGGCGAAGACCTCGAAAAGAAATTAGCAGAGGTGCTGCCTTAATTACTCCGAAGGTTTAAAACAAAGTATACCGGGCTGGCCTGATGAGGTCAGCCCTTTTTATTACCCAGGTCTTCGCCCTTCACCTTCGTCTCCACGACCTGCCTCTTTTCCTTCTTCAACTTTAGCCTCCGCCTTCTGCCTTCGCCCTTCGCCTTCGTCTCCACGACCTGCCTCTTTTCCTTCTTCAACTTTAGCCTCCGTCTTCTGCCTTCGCCTTCGTCTTCGTCTCCACGGCCTGCCTCTTCTCCTTCTTCAACTTTAGCCTCCGCCTTCGCCTCCGTCTCCACGGCCTGCCTCTTCCACTTCTTCATCTTTAGCTTCCGTCTCCGTCTCCGCCTTCTGCCTTCGCTTCCACCTTCACAGTTCGCCTTAGCCTTCTCCCCGCCACCCCTCACCTCGCACTGTTTCTTCACACTCCCTGCAATTCTTATCATGATTATGATTTTATCTATTGATAATTAATTAGTTATGGGAATAGTCTTCATCTCCCGAAAAAAATATATTTTGAATTACGAAACTTTCGTAGATTTACGAAACATTCGTAATTAAGTTAATTCACACACTATATGGAAAAACTCACACAGCAGGAGGAAGCGGCCATGCTGGCGATATGGAAAACGGAGAAAGGGTTTGTGAAGGATTTTCTGGAGAACCATCCGGCGCCGGCGCCGCCTTATACTACGCTGGCATCTACAATTAAAAATTTAGAGAAAAAAGGATATGTGGAAAGCCGGAAGGTAGGTAACGTATATGAATACACGCCGGTGATCGCGGAAGTGACCTACAAAAACAAATTCATGAATGGTTTTGTAAAGGACTACTTCGAGAACTCCTACAAAGAGCTGGTTTCCTTCTTCGCGAAGGAGAAAAAGATCAGCCCGGAAGAGTTGAAAGAGATCATTAAGATGATTGAAAACGGTAAATGATTAAAACCCGGAAACAATGATACCTGCCATACTGATATACCTGTTCAAAGCCAATGTGGCGCTTACCTTATTTTTCCTGGCTTACCGGCTGGGGCTGCGGCGGCTGACTTTTTACACGCTTAATCGTGTATTTCTGTTGTGCGGCATCGTTTGCTCATCCCTGTTTCCGCTGGTGTCTGTCAACACGTTTGTGGAACGGCATGAAACCCTCGCCGGCGGTATCGCTTACCTGCCGGACCTCAGCGCACTAACGGCACCGGCTGAACGATTCACCATGTGGACCGTCCTCGTGTATGTCTTCTGGGCAGGAGTAGCGGTCATGACGGTACGCCTCGCCATACAGTTACTGTCCCTGTGGAAAATACACCGGTGTTCCAGGCCGGCCAATGTAGACGGCGTGCCCGTAAGGGCTTTGCAGCAGCAGGTAAACCCATTTTCTTTTTTTCGCCATATTTATATCAACCCCTCCCTGCACCTGCCGGAAGAAAGGTTGGGCATCCTCAGCCACGAAAAAGTACATGTACGGCAGTGGCACAGCGCGGATGTGGTGCTGGGAGAACTGAACAACATCTTCTACTGGTTTAATCCGGGCGCATGGCTCATGAAAACGGCCATCCGTGAAAACCTGGAATTTATTACGGACCGCCATCTGCTCAAAGAAGGCGTAGACAAAGCCGCTTATCAATACAGTCTCATAAAAGTTAGTGGGATCCCATATGCGACGGCCATCGCAAACAATTTCAATTTCTCACATTTAAAAAACAGGATCATTATGATGAACAGGAAAAAATCATCCACTTTCCAGCTGGTGCGCTATGTGGCGCTCGGCGCAGTGGTAGGAGGCCTGGTATTATCGCTCAACTACAGCAGGGCTTCCGTTGGTCCGCAGGTGGTAAAAGCTGTCCGCGACTCCCAGGAGAGAAGCCTGGTATTATCGCTCCACTACAACAAGACTTCTGTTGGTCCAGAGGGGGTGAAAGCTGTCCGCGACTCTCAGCCGGCGGTGGCGGCCGCTCCCATGGGAATCAGGATAGTAAAGGAGGGCGACGAGGTAAAGGTCGCCATGGCGGACGCACAAAATGCCCCCACAGCCCAACCCGCTGCAACAGCAAAAAATGCGGCTCCCAAAGCCAACAGCCATCCCAGTCCGGCCCCACAGGCAAAACCTGCCATAGCGGTAAGGACCGGAGGTGAACAACCACTCTATCTGCTCAATGACAGGGTGATCACCCAGGCAGAAATGAACAGTCTCAACCCAAACGACATAGAATCTGTTAACGTATTCAAGGGCAGCGGCATCACTGACGACGTTCTTACTCAATACGGTGAAAAAGCCCGCAATGGAATTGTGGCCATCTACACCCGTACCTGGGTAGCTACCGGGAAAAAACGTTTCGGCGCCGCTCCTACATCTACTGTTGCCGGTACTGCCACTTCCGGAGGAGCCTCCACTTTCATGGCTACACAAAGTAGCGGTGTGCATACGGGAAACGCTGCGACGAACGTAAAGACCAATACAAATACCAATGCCAACACGAACACCAGTACCAATACCGACTCGCAGGTAAACGTTAAAATCGTTGCTGAAGGGAATCCGGTAGCGAATATTACTTCCGAAAACGCTGTCTCCATCACGGCTGATAAAATCATCGTTCAGGACAAGAAAAACACGCAAAAAACCGGAAAGCAATAATAGACAATAAACTACGCATATTAACCCACAAAAAGCCACGGTCCGCCACCGTGGCATTTTTGTTGAAAGACAACTTTCTCCGGACCTTAACGTTATACTTAAGCACCCGGATAAAATTGTTGTCTATGTTACAGAAAGGCGATCAAGCACCCGATTTTACCCTCGCGGCATCTCCCGATAAAATGGTTACGCTTTCGGACCTCCGGGGTAAAAATGTGATACTGGCGTTTTATCCGGCCGACTGGAGCCCGGTATGTACCGATCAAATGGGACTGTACAACGAAATGCTCCGTTTTTTTGAACGTCATAACGCGGTATTACTGGGTATTTCGGTAGACGGAAAATGGTGCCACCAGGCTTTTGCAAAGGACAGAAACCTGCATTTCGACCTGCTGGCCGATTTTGAACCGAAAGGGGCTGTCTCCCGGCAATATGGCGTGTATAAAAATGGTGAGAGCCTGCGTGCGCTGTTTGTCATAGACGATCAGGGTGTAATACAATGGAGCTATCTGTCGCCCATCGGGGAGAACCCGGGCGCCGATGGTATCCTGCAGGCACTGGAAACGATGAACGCAACGGCCTGATACCGCTCTTTCGTCATTTGTAATTGAAACATATGCTTACACCTCCCATTACCAGCCGCGACCACGTCACAGGTAACCAGCAAGGCTCCACGGAGATTGTGGAGTATGGCGACTTTCAATGTCCTTATTGTGGGGAAGCTTTTGGAATAGTCCGCGACCTGTTGCAGGCGCTCGGCAATGTAAAGTTCGTCTTCCGCCACTTTCCGCTGGCAGAATCGCACGAGTACGCCATGGATGCCGCTATAGCAACAGAAGCAGCAGCCAGGCAACAACAGTTCTGGCCCATGCATGATGCCCTGTACCAGCATCAGCAGGAACTTTCTGATGAGTTGTTCACTGAACTGGCGCAACAACTGCAGCTGAACCTGGACCAGTTCCGGGAAGACATGCAGGACAACATACTGGTCAGCAAAGTAGAAGCTGATTTTGAAAGCGGCATCCGCAGCGGTGTAAACGGTACGCCCACTTTTTTCATTAACGGAAAGCGGTTTAACGGCGATTATCGGAACTTACTCGCCGTGGTTCGCCACTGACCGCACACAACGGAAACCGAGATTTGCAAGCCCCGATTCCGGCGTTGTCTTCATTCTGGCAGACACCCGGTACCCCCGGCAGTACTCATCGCTGCACATGTAGGAACCCCCACGGATCACATGTTTCTGTTGCCCCGGATCTTCCGGATCATACCCCTTTGCCGGCCCTGCAGGGTTGGCAGTACCATTACCCACCTGCGCGTAGTAGTTGACATCGTACAGGTCAGACACCCATTCCCATACATTGCCGGCCATATCGTAGAGCTGGTAACCGTTAGGCTTATACGATTTCACCGGCGCTGTTGCCGTGAAACCGTCTGTGGTAGTAGTATCGTAAGGGAAATGTCCGTTCCATGTATTAGCCTTCGCCACGCCGCTGGTAAGCGCTTCGCCGCCCCAGGGATATAGCTGATTGGAAAGTCCGCCCCTGGCGGCATATTCCCACTCTGCCTCCGTCGGCAGCCGCTTGCCTGCCCATTGTGCGTAAGCCTGCGCATCCAGGTAGGATATCTGGGTCACCGGATGATCTTCGCGGCCTTTGATATCACTGTCCGGCCCCTCCGGATGCCGCCAGCTGGCGCCGGCAATAAAACTCCACCAGCCGGACACGTCATTCAACGGTACCCGGTGGTCAGGCGGCGTGAATACCAGCGCGCCTGCCGCCAGCATACTGCTGTCCGGCTCCGGAGAACCCGGAGGGAGACTGGCCATCAGCTCTTCTTTCGAAATCGGCTTTTCAGCAGTGGTGACATAACCGGTGGCCGCCACAAAAGCAGCAAATTCCCGGTTGGTGACCTCATGTTCATCCATCCAGAAACTGTCTACCCTGACAGTATGTTTGGGATACTCGTCGGGCATGCCCGTACTGTCATCTGCGCCCATACTGAAACTGCCGCCCGGTATCAATACCATCCGGTTCAAAGTATCCGGTGCCCCGGTGGCTGCAACAGCCGTATCCTGCTGAACGGGCGCTTTACCGCCGCCCCCGCAGGCCGTAAAGGCCGCCGCCATTATGCTGAGATATATCAAATGCCTGGTCATCTGCACAAAATAAAGCTTTCCGGCAAAGAAGCAAAGCGGTCCCGCGGAGTTCTCGCAAAGCACGCAAAGCAGCAAAGAGCGCAAAGATTTTTTTAAGTTAAAATAAGAAAGCAAAGGAGCGGAGATCAAATTTGATCTCCGCTCCTTTGCTTTCTCTGCTCGCTTATATGATCTTTGCGCTCTTTGCTGCTTTGCGTGCTTTGCGTGAACTCTCCCTGTTAACAATAAAATAATCACTTTTTTACGCAAAGAGTCGTAAACTGCAGGTTGATCTGATGCAGCCCGGCTGCACCGTTTATTCAGCTATTAGATATGCTACAATCAGCCATCCCTTTCACCCGGAAGGATTTCGGGGATGATTTCCTGTGGGGCGTCACCATTTCTGCGTTTCAAAACGAAGGCGCACACGACCTCGACGGCAAAGGAGCCTCCATCTGGGACACCTTCTCCCGCCGCAAAGGAAAAATCCGCGATAAAACCCACGCACAGGTGGCGTGCGATTTCTATAACCGTTATACACAGGATATCCTGCTGGCGAAAATGCTGGGGTTCAACGTGTTCCGCTTCTCCCTGTCCTGGGCGAGGATCATCCCCGGCGGTACAGGCGCTGTCAACCAGGCGGGTATTGACTTCTACCACCGCGTGATAGATGCCTGCCTGGAACTGGGGCTGGAACCCTATGTGACGCTGTATCACTGGGACCTGCCACAGGCCCTGGAAAACAAAGGCGGCTGGTGCCACCGCGGCGTGGTATTCGCCTTCGAAAACTATGTACGGGTATGTGCTAAAGCTTTCGGCAACAAGGTGAAAAACTGGATCGTCCTCAACGAACCTTTTGGGTTCACGGCTTTGGGATATATGCTGGGGGTACACGCGCCCGGTAAAATCGGGCTGTCCTGGTTTCTGCCGGCGGTGCACCACACGGTGATGGCACAGGCAGAAGGAGGGCGTGTACTGCGCGAAGAGGTGGCCGGCGCCAATATCGGTACGGCCCTGTCCTGCTCGCAGGTCATCCCGTTTACCAACAACGAAAAAGACCTGCAGGCAGCCCGCAAAGCAGATGCGCTGTTCAACCGGCTGTTCCTGGAACCCGCGCTGGGTATGGGTTACCCGGTAGATGATTTTCCGCTGTTAAAACGTATTGAAAGACGTTACGCCCTGTGGCGCGATTGGGATAAACTGGCGTTTGACTTCGATTTTATCGGGGTGCAGAATTATTTTCCACTCGTGGTAAAATACAACGCTTTTATGCCGGTGGTCAACATATCGGAGGTGAAACCACGGGCGCGTAATGTGCCCACCACCGCGCTGGGCTGGGAGATCAACGGTAACGGCCTGTATGAAGTGCTCAAACAGTTCGGGGCCTACGATGGCGTGAAGAAACTCATTGTGACGGAAGGCGGCGCCGCCTTCCCCGACCTGCGCGCGGAAGACGGTACCATTCACGATACAGACCGCATTCAATATTTTGCCGAATACCTCGAAGGCGTCCTCAAAGCCAGAAAAGAAGGTATCCCGGTAGATGGTTATTTCGCCTGGACTCTCACCGATAACTTCGAATGGGCCGAAGGGTACCGCGCCCGCTTTGGCCTGGTGCATATCGATTTTGAAACACAGCACCGCACCATCAAAAGCTCCGGTTACTGGTTCCGCGAATTATTACAACCGGACGCCTGATTACTGGTTCAGCCGCTTGAGGAACCAGATGTCCCGCAGGCTGAAGTTAAACACCGCATTCACATAATTCTCCTTGATCAGCCCGTTGGCGGTAGTGCCCCGCTGACCGGCTTCTATCCCCACATAGTAGCGCAACTGTCCCGTTTTGCCGGGTAAAGAAAGGCCCAGCGTACCGGAGATATCTTTTATGACCGTATTCTTGATCACCAGCGGCGACTCGTTGTAGCTGAAGCCTGCCTGTAAGATCAACCCCTCTATGGGACGGTTGTAGTACTGTTTGTTGATAGCATATTCCACGCCGGTGGAAAACCGCTGTCCGTCCTGGTAGTAGTAATTCAGTCCCTTGTCGCCCAGGCCGTTCCACTGCTGACGCCGGTAGTCGGCCACCCAGGTGATGGTGTTGTTGGTGAGGGAGATACCGCCGCCGAATTCGGCCGGCAGGGTAAAATAACCGGGCGCCAGCTGCTCAGTGTAATACGGCGTGTTGTCCTGGTTAACGATGTTGAGTTTCTGTTGCAGCTTCATCTTTGTCTCGAAGCGGTAGGTGGCGCCAAGGCCCAGCTGCCAGTCTTTGGATAGTTTGGCCACATATTGTGCGCCTGCTGTGAAATTGGGCTTGAAGGTGTATTGGTTATGCTGTGTGGCCAGAGAGTCGGAGCCAACGGTCTGACTGATATTGATAGGGCCGAACAGGAATCCGGTGGAAACACCGACGGAAAAATGTTTGTTGAGCTGAAAACCATTGGAGATATAGGCGCGGTTCAAACCGCCGGTACCGGTAGTGGTAGCGGTGATGGGGGTGCCTGTGCCGGTGATGAACTTGTTGTTGAGCAACTTGTAATCTACTGTGCTGAAGGGAGTAATACCGGCGCCGATGCCCCACCAGCGGGCTGCTTTAAAGCCGAGTGCCAGGCGTTTGAAATTGAGGTCGGTGGCGGTCTGTGAGATGTTGCTGCCGGAGTAACTGAGATATTGACCTTTCAGGGAGGCGTCGAACATGAAGTTCTGCGTCGGTAAGGCGCTGTAGGAGGCCGGATTCAGCTCGTTCAGGTAGCCGCTGTTGCGGCGGCCTATGCCGGTGCTGCCAAGCCCGAAATTGCGGCTGTAATCCCTTGTTTCGAGATCGCCGATGCCGTAGGCGGAATAAATAGAGTTGATGCCATGTTGTGCTTCCGCGGCGCTGGCGAGCAGCAACAGCGCGGTTACACTAGTATATATTTTTTTGCGCATAGTCATGTCCGTTATTTATACAGCAGGTAGTAGACCTGTATTTTGATTTTCTTTTTAGGTACCTGCTGGTCATTGATCACCAGTCTGTCCAAACTGTTTCTCCCGGAGCCGCCGGGCGTTGTCAGCAGCAGGCCGCGGAGGGCGGTGGCGTCGGCAGTGAGCTGTGTATTGCAGTAGTTGGTGATGTCGTAGGTGTAATAGGTGTTTTCGTTGTACATATTGTCTACCGCGAGGCTGCCATAGGCGAGGGTATCGGTGACGGTATTGGTTTTGTCCACCTGGCACAGCGCCAGGTTGGCAGGTATCTGGCTGCTGCCGTTGAAAGTACCGGCGGCAGGGTAAACGGTGAGGATCACTTTCATGATCTTAAAAAATTGTCCCAGTTGTGACATGTTTTTGAGATAGGGGAGATCGATGCGGGTACCTACGCCTGTCAGTGATTGCGTGAAAGACATGTTGCCGGTAGCGGAAGACGGCAGTTCCTTTACAGTGCCCTGCAGCTGCGCAAGGGGCGTACCGGTGCGGTTTACGCTGATCTGGTTGAACTGCAGTTCGCTGGCATTCATCTTAAAATCCACATATTTTGCTGTGGGTATGATCTCATTGATATGATAATACAGGCGCATCGTCAGCGACGTGTCCTGTGCCATAAACGTCATCAGGGAAGCGCTTCCGGGGCCGGGCACGATCTTCAGGCCACGGAAGAAATCCAGGAAGTTGGGTCCGGCCGACATCTCCGGTTTTTTATCGCGCAGCAGGGTGAAGAGTTGGTTGCCCAGTGCGTCGGATAAAGGGATACGCACGGTTTTATCCGTTTTCGGACGGACGATACCGGTGAAAGTGCCCAGTGGCGTGTTTTCTGTAGCGAAGTTACTGTTGTTGTAGAGGTTGTAGAATGTTTTGGCAAACTGGATGGTCTGTGTCACCCGGTATACCTGCAGGCTTTGCGGTTGCAGGGAATCGCCGGCGATATAGCCGGTGGGGCGCAGGAGGAGCCGCAGGGAATCGAAGCCGGAGCCGTTGACCGGTATGTTCGCTCCCGAAGGTTGTATGAGCTGGAAGTAGGAACCGGCGGTGACGGCGCCCAGGTAAGGGTCTGATTGGGTGCCTACCAGCAACATGCCGGTGCCGGAGGTAGGCACGGAATCATACCGGATGGTTTTCATGGCTACCGACAGGGTGTCGGTAAGGATATAGTCCGTTTGTTGGTCGTCTATCACATTATCATAGGAGAAGCCGGCCTTCTGGCAGGCTGCCATACCGGTCAGCCATACCAGCAGCAGCAAATATCTTACGTTGCCTTGCTGCTTGGCGCCTTTGCGTGAAACAAATAAAGCCAAAGGCCTTACATTCCTTTGCTTCCTTCTTATTCCTTTGCGTGAAAAAAAATCATAGTTCATGGTGCGCAATTTTAGACACGATCGATACTTGCCGTTGCTGTAATATGCCAACGGGCATTATTCATCGATGAATCCATTGTTCTGTTCTTTGTGCCGCCAAAAGGGCCTGTATTGCGGTCAAACGCAAAAGATTACTGCTGGCAGATGAAAAAGCGGTATCCGTCAGTTAAAAAGAGGGGAATGTCTATTTCCTGTTTGCCGGAATGCTTCCACGGATAATTTTGGCGACAGTAAAACGAACATGCGAATGCGTTATTTAAAAGGTTACAGTTTATTATTGGTCGCTTCCCTGGTGGCCTGTTCCAAGGACTCCTCCACGACTACTAAAGTAGGCAACTGGATCAAGCGTTCTGAGTTTGAAGGGGTGGGCAGAAGCGCTGCCGCTTCCTTTGTGATAGATAACAAAGCCTATGTCGGCACCGGTTACGATGGTGAAAACAGGCTGCAGGATTTCTGGGTGTTTGATGTGACCCTGAACCAGTGGACGCAGAAAGCACCGTTCCCGGGCGTAGGCCGCAGCGGCGCTGTTGGTATGGCCATTGCCGGAAAAGGATACATCGGTACGGGGTATGACGGGCTCAACAAGCTGAATGATTTTTACCAGTACGATCCTGCTGCCAATACCTGGGCCCGCAAGGCGGATTTTACCGGCACGGCACGGTATGGCGCCGTCGCTTTTGCACTGAATGATAAAGGATATGTCGCCACAGGATATGACGGCAACTGGCTGAAAGACAACTGGCGCTATGATCCGGCGGCCAACGCATGGACACAGGTACAAAGCCTTACCAGCGGTAAAAGGCAGGATGCCAATGTATTTGTGATCAACAACAAAGCCTACCTGTGCATGGGTATTGCCAACGGTAGCTATGTGTCGGATTTCTACTCGTTTGACGGGACCTCCGAAACATGGACACAACTGCGTGCTATCGACAACGTAACCGATCAGAGCTATGACGACGATTATAATTTCAAAGGCAGCGGCGCCGCGTCTTTCGCAATGCGCGGCCTGGGATATGTAGTGTCCGGCACCAAAAGCAGCCTGTCGTCTGCTGTATGGGAATACAATCCGGGTACTGACCTGTGGGTGCAGAAAACGGATTTTGAAGGGGCGGCACGCAACGGGGCCACCGGCTTTTCCGTGAAAGACAGGGGCTTTGTTGTGCTGGGCACCAGCTCCAGCCAGCCGTTCGATAATATGTTTGAATTTGACCCAACGGCGGAATATAACCAGTATGACTAAACGAAAATTAATATGGACCGTGCCGCTAACGCTGCTGCTGTTGCCGGCAGCGTACCGGTATCACCGGCACGCCTCGCCGGATGCAGATATGGTGCAGCTGACAGTAGTGCCCTTTGAAACGGGCGGCGGCTGGGGCTACCAGGTGATGGTGGACCATCGTTCTTTCATCTGCCAGGATGTGATTCCCGGCATCGCGGGCAACCGGCCTTTCCGCACGAAGACAGATGCGCAAAGGGTGGGACAGGCAGTGGTGGAAAAACTGATGGCGCATCAAAGGCCCACCATAACACTAACGGAATTAATGAAAATGCAGGTAGCTGGCGTGCAATAAGAATGTTGTCTGTTCAGAGGTGTGATCCCGCCTGGTTTTAAGACGTCTTAAGACCGGGTGGGATTCCCTGTGGGCGCAATTTTAAGAAGATTTTAAGAAGCTTTTGATCTCGTTCCAATTTTAACAATCCCTTATACCAGGATTAACAAACTTTAACACACGCTATACCGGATACCGTTGTATGTTTATCGCATCAATTACAATGATGCTCCATTTCAAACGTATATTAAAGAATCGCCCGGTCGTCGTCTCCCTGCACATATTGGCATGGGTATGCTTTTTATTCTTTCCTTTTTTCATTTACCGTATTCAGATTCTGCATAAAACTTTTTTTGTCAAGGAGCTGATTGACAACCTCTTTCTGATCGCTATTTTTTATCTGAACATCTATGTACTGATACCGCGTTATTTCAACCGCCAGAAGATTGTACAGTACCTCTGCACCGTGATATTACTGGTGGTGTTTATTACCGCGCAGCAGGCGGCGCTGGACTTTTATTTCTTCCGCAATTATATCGGCCGTGGCCCGATGATGACCGTGCGGCTGGATAAAGCCAAATTAGCCAATGATGTAACAACCAGGACGTTTCCTTCGTTTAACCATCGTTATGACCTGAGAGAAGAAGAGGGCGTAAGGTTAACTGCCAGCGCCATGGCCACACCGTTGGGCAATACCAAAGTACATGTCACTTCCATGGCCAAGCCGGTGATGACGACTATGCCAATGCCGCCGCCACGCTGGTTCCGGGTCATTGAAGACAAAGTCTCTTTCTGGGATTACCTGTTGTTCCCGGAAGTGCTTCGCCGCTCTGGTTTTTTTGCATTGCTGATGTTGTTTATGAGTGGATTCATCAAAATTGCTGTAGAGTGGTTTGAAAGTGAAAAACAACGGGAAGCGTTGAAAGTAGAAAAACTGAATGCAGAACTGAAATTCCTGAAGTCACAAATCAATCCGCATTTTCTTTTTAATTGTCTGAATACTATTTATTCACTGGCACATAAACAATCAGGACAAACAGAACACGCGATCCTGAAGTTGTCAACCATTATGCGGTATATGATCTACGAATCCAATGAGGACAAAGTACAATTGGAGCAGGAACTGAAATACCTACAGGATTACATCGATATACAACGGTTGCGGTTGCCGCAGGAAATTGACATCCATTATCATGTAGATGGCCGGGCGTCGGGCTTCCTGATAGAACCGATGCTGCTGGTGCCTTTTGTGGAGAATGCATTTAAGCACGGCATCAGCTATGCCGAAGAATCCTTTATCAACATCGACATCACTATTACCGAAAATATGATCAGATTAATTGTCAGAAACAGCCTCTTTAAAGAACGGGTATCCGAAAGAGGCGGTATCGGGTTACAGAACGTATTGAAAAGACTGGACATGCTCTATCATGGAGACCATGAAATCACTATTACGGAAACAGACAACCAGTTTATTGTGGATCTTAAAATAGTATTGAAAAAATGATAAAGTGTATCGCTGTGGATGACGAACCGCTGGCGCTGGAAATCCTGGAGGACTACATCCGCAAAGTGCCTTTCCTTCAGCTGGCCGGTAAGTTTGAAAACGCCGCCAATGCCCTGCGCTTTATCCAGGAAGAACCAGTGGACCTGGTTTTTCTGGATATCAAGATGCCGGATATCACCGGCATACAGTTCCTGAAGTCCCTGAAATACCCGCCGATGGTCATCTTCACCACCGCTTACGGGGAGTATGCGCTGGACGGATTTAACCTCGATGTAGTGGATTATCTGCTGAAACCCGTTCCGTTCGAACGTTTCCTGAAAGCGGCCGCCAAAGCGGGTGAAACGTTTACGGCTAACCAGCAGAAGGCGGCGCCCCTTGATACCGCCACTTTTTCCAACGACTACATCTTTATCAAGACAGAATATAAAATCATCAAGATCAATCTTGAAGACATTCTTTTCATCGAAGCACTCAAAGACTATACGAAAATTTATACTCCCAATCTGCCCGTGCTGACGCTGCGCAGCCTCAAGTCATTCGAAACCCGCCTGCCGGCCGATAAGTTTATCCGCGTACACCGCTCTTACCTGGTGTCACTCAATAAAATCAATTCGGTGGAAAAAAATACCGTGATGATCGCTAACCAGTCCATCCCCATCAGCGATGGCTACCGCGACCGTTTTTATGACCTGATCAACAGAAATTCCTGACCATTTGAGATTTGGGTATTTTGATATTTGAAAATATCTGAATATCAAAATACCCAAATTTTTCGGAACTTTGGTGGCACCATTAGAAAATAGCCTTCATCAAAAACCACCAACATTGGAAAGAATTTATTTTGATAATGCAGCGACCACCTCTCTGGACCCGGTGGTATTGGATGCCATGCTGCCTTATATGACGGAAAAGTTCGGTAACCCTTCATCTATCTACTCTTATGGAAGAGAAACCAGGCTGGGTATAGAAAATGCACGTAAATCAGTGGCGAAGATCCTGAACGCCCACCCGGGAGAAATCTTTTTTACTTCCGGTGGTACCGAAAGCAGCAATACGGCTATCAATGCTGCGATCAACGACCTGGGATGCAAACACGTCATCTCTTCCCCGATAGAACACCATGCTACCCTGCACACCGTGGAGTACCTGCATCACCATCGTGGTATCGGGTTGTCTTTTGTCAAAATACTGCCATCCGGCCATATTGACATGGACCACCTCCGCGAGTTATTGCAAAATGCAGGCGGGAAATGCCTGGTAACGCTGATGCACGCCAACAACGAAATCGGCAATCTCCTCGATCTGAACGCCGTAGGCACCCTGTGCAAGGAATTTGACGCTATCTTCCATTCAGATACCGTGCAAACCGTAGGACATTACCCGTTTGACCTGCGTAATACGCCGGTCCATTTCATTACCGCTGCAGGACACAAATTCCACGGCCCTAAAGGCGTGGGTATCCTGTATATTAATGAAAATGTGAAAATTACTCCCTACATCCAGGGAGGCAGCCAGGAACGCAATATGCGCGCCGGCACCGAAAACCTCTACGGTATCATCGGGTTTGCCAAAGCGCTGGAACTGGCCACAGAACATCATGCGGAGCACAGTGCCTATATCAACGACCTGCGTCAGTACATGGCGGCTGAACTGGAAAAGAATATTCCGGGTGTTACCTTCAACGGCGACCTGAAAGGCCGTAGCCTGTACACTGTGCTGAACGTATCTTTCCCGAAGTCAGAGAAGAGCGAAATGATCCTGTTCAACCTCGATATTAACGGTATCTGCGCTTCCGGTGGCAGCGCCTGCACGTCCGGGGCCAATGCGGGCTCTCATGTGATCCGCGCCATCAACAGCAATCCTAACCAGATAGCGGTGCGTTTCTCCTTCTCCAAAAACAATACAAGAACAGAGGTGGATAAGGTGATTGCCAAGTTGAAGGAGTTGATTTAGGGATTTTTTGATTTACGATTTTTAAATTTCGAGAATAAAAAAGGAGACCAAAGCGGATAAAACTCGCTTTGGTCTCCTTTTTTATCAATCTATGAAATCAAAAAATCGTAAATCAAAAAATCACTACATGAATTCTTTGATGTCCTGCATGATTCTTTTGGCTATGTTGTCTGCCGTGGTTTCATTCTGGCTTTCTGCATAGATACGGATAATTGGTTCCGTATTGGAGGTGCGAAGGTGTACCCAATCTTTGTCGAATTCGATCTTCAGGCCATCTTCCGTGTTTACCGGTTGATTTTTGTATTTGCCTTTGATTTTTTCGAAGATGGTTTTTACGTCCACCCCTTTGTCCAGCTCGATTTTATTTTTGGAGATGAAATAGTCAGGGTAGCTGTTACGCAGCGCTTTGATGCTTTTTTTGCTATGCGCGAGGTGGGTCAGGAAGAGACCGATGCCGATGAGTGCATCGCGGCCGTAGTGCAGGTCCGGCACGATGATGCCGCCGTTGCCTTCACCGCCGATAACGGCGTTGGTCGCTTTCATTTTTCTCACCACGTTCACTTCGCCTACGGCAGAGGGGTTGTATTCGCCGCCGTTTTTCAGTGTCACGTCTTTCAAAGCCTGTGTGGAAGACATGTTGGAAACGGTATTGCCCTTGCGTTTGCTGAGCACATAGTCGGCCACCGCTACGAGGGTGTATTCTTCACCGAACATGCTGCCGTCTTCACAAACGAAGCAGAGGCGGTCTACGTCCGGATCTACGGCGATGCCCAGGTCGGCGTTGGATTTATTCACTTCGTTGGACAATGCGGTCAGGTTTTCCGGCAGCGGTTCAGGGTTATGGCTGAATTTGCCGGTCACTTCCGGGAACAGCACTTCCACTTCGTTTACGCCCAGTGCTTTCAGCAACGGGGGAACGAACAGTGCGCCGGTGGAGTTAACGGCGTCCACCACCACTTTGAAATTACGCTCCCTGATAGCGGGCACATCCACCAAAGGATAGTTCACTATAAGGTCTACATGTTTTTGCAGGTAAGAATCGTCCTGTGTGTAGGAACCGAGTTTGTTCACGTCCACAAAGGTGAAGTCTTCACGTGCTGCAATGTCGAGCAGGATTGCGCCGTCTTCGCCGGAAATGAACTCGCCTTCTGCATTCAGCAGTTTCAGGGCGTTCCATTCTTTCGGATTATGGCTGGCGGTAAGGATGATACCACCGGCAGCATTTTCCATTTTTACAGCAATTTCTACTGTCGGCGTAGTAGACAGGCCCAGATCAACTACATCGATTCCCAGGCTGTTGAGCGTGGATACTACCAGGTTTTTCACCATTTCGCCGGAAATACGGCCATCACGGCCTATTACCACTTTGCGGTTGTCGGTCTGGGAGGAGAGCCAGGTCCCGTAAGCTGCAGTGAATTTCACCACGTCAAGAGGAGAGAGTCCTTCACCGGGTTTGCCGCCTATGGTTCCGCGAATACCGGATATTGATTTGATCAGTGCCACGAGATTCAATTTTTTAAGGAAGGCAAATATAAAAAAAACCGTTCCAGATTTCCTAATTATGAAAAGATGAGCAGCCTTACCGACAGATCGACCATTTTCACCGTTCAGTTTTCATTATATTTGCAGCTACGCTTTTAAAAAAACAGCTATACGTTGCATGCAATACTTCTGGAAGAATATACCCCGGTATATTCGTTATGTGCTTGTTCAGACGCTCTATCTCTTCCTGCTGATGGTGTTGTTCAGGCTCGTATTTTACCTGTTCTTCTTTAAAACCACCATTACCGACAATGCGACGATCGCAAAAGCGTGGTACCTGGGCACCAAGTTCGATCTCCGGCTGGCGCTCATCCTGGTGATCCCTGTCGCCCTCACGGCGGTGATCGCCCGTAACGGCTTCTTTACGTCGAAGGTTATACGTAAAGCAGTGGCCATTTACCTCTTCATCGTTTTTACCGCCCTCACCTTATTATATATCCTCGATCTGGGACACTATGACTATCTCGGCATCCGCCTGGACCCTTCCATCCTGCGTTTCCTCGCCAAAGGGGAACGGGCAGACAACGCCCGGATGGTATGGCAAAGTTACCCGGTGGTACGCGGCTTCCTCGGTCTTTTTGTGTTCCTGTTCCTCGTTTTCCGCCTGCAACGCCGCACCTGGAACCGTTTTGCGGCCCAGCCGCCGGTATATCTGCGCAACTGGCCTTTTACCACTTATGTGACCGGGCTGACACTGCTCGTTGCCGCCGGTATCTACGGCAATTTCGCCTATTTCCCGCTGCGCTGGAGCCAGGCCATGTTCACCCGCGACAACGGTGTCACCAGCCTCGGGCTCAACCCCCTCCTGTATTTCGCCTCCAATTTCTCCGTACAGGGAGACACCTACGATATTAACCGCACCAAAACCTATTACCCGTATGTGGCCAACTACCTCAAGGTAGATAAGTCCGATACGGAAAAACTGGATTTTGTGCGCACCGTTCCCGGCGATGATGCCAAACCAAGGCTCAATGTGGTCCTGGTGATGCTGGAATCCACCGGCGCCGCCCCCACCAGCATGTACGGCAACCCCATGCAGGCCACGCCCAATATGCAACGGCTGGCCGACAGCGGGGTGCTCTTCAAAAATTTCTACGTGCCGGCCATCAGCACGGCAAAAACGGTTTTCGGCGTCACTACCGGCCTGCCGGACATCACCGCCGTAAAAACTGCCAGCCGCCATCCTAAAATGCTGGACCAACGCATTATCATGGACCAGTTCAAAGGCTACGAAAAGCTGTACCTCCTCGGAGGCAACACCAACTGGGCCAATATCCGCGCGGTATTTACCAACAATGTGGAAGGCATCAGCATCCATGAAGAAGGCATGTACAAATCCGCCAAAGCCGACGTATGGGGCATCTCCGATTATGACCTGATCACCGAGGCCAGCGAGATCTTCAAAGCAAACAACGACCAGAAGAAGCCGTTCGTGGCTTTCCTCCAGCTGGCAGACAACCACCCGCCGTATACTACCACCAGCGGCGCCGGCGACTTCAAAAAAGTGACGGAGAAAGACATCGACATGGAGAAATTCAAAAAATCCGGCTTCGTGTCCATCGATCAGTTCAACGCCCTCCGGTATGAAGACTATAACGTAGGCCACCTGATTGACATGGCCCGTAAAGACGGTTACCTGAACAATACCGTCTTTATGTTCTTCGGCGACCATAACTGTATCCTCAATCCGTATTCGTTTATGCCGCTGCCGGAATATGAACTGGCCACCGGTGGCGTACACGTAACGGCCTTTATGTACAGCCCCGCCCATGTAAAACCGCAGGTGGTGAATACGCCCGGCAGCCTGCTGGACGTATATCCGACCATGGCCAGCCTGGTGGGCCTGCCGTATAAAAACTATACGCTCGGCCTCAACCTGTTCGACAGCACCCGGACGGACAGCAAATACGCGTTCATCACGTATCTGCGCAATCAGCAGCCGTATTACGGCCTCATAGGGGACCAGTACCTTTACGAGATCAATCTGGTCACCGATGCCACCGCGCTGTACGACCTGAAAGGCGATCCGCTGAAGAACATACTGGCTCAACAGCCAGACACTGCAAAAAATCTGGATAATTTAACACGTGGCTTCTACGAAAGCACGCGATATTTGATGTTTAATAACAAAAAGTAATATTTGCCGCTGGCACGATTGCATTATGGACATAGATATAGACAAAAGCTGGTTTAAAGATTGGTTTAATTCTCCTTACTACCACCTGCTCTACAACAACCGCGACGAGCAGGAGGCTGCTGCATTTATAGACAAGCTGCTGGCCTATCTGCAGGCGCCCGTTCACGCTTCCATGCTCGACGTGGCCTGTGGCAGGGGACGTCATGCCAAATACCTGGCAGACAAAGGGTACGATGTGACCGGCATAGATCTCTCCATAGAAAGCATCAACATCGCCAAAAAACTGGAAAATGAACACCTGAGCTTCTTCCAGCATGATATGCGGCTGCCTTTCCGGGTCAACTATTTCGATGTGGTGTTTAATTTCTTCACCAGCTTCGGCTATTTCGAGTCACAGCGCGACAATGACAACGCGCTGCGGACGCTGGCCAACGCGCTCCGCCCCGGTGGAAAACTCGTACTGGACTATCTCAACAGCCCCTACGTGGAACAACACCTGGTATACGACGAAGTGAAGGAAAAAGAAAACGTGGTGTTCGACATCCGACGGGAGGTGAAAAATCATAAATTTCTCAAAAAAATCAATATTCTCGATAAAACCCTCCTAAGAAGGGCCACTTTCGCGGAGAGCGTGAACGCTTTCACCCGTGCGGATTTTGAGCAGATGTTCGCCAAACAGGGCCTCGTGATCACGGAGATATTCGGAGACTATCATTTTAACAGCTATGACGAGCAGCGTTCGCCGCGTATGGTCCTCATTGCCCAAAAACCTTAGCCATGCTTGAAAGTATCCTGAAACAGGACCTTCGCTTGTTCCTGCATATCAACGGGCAATGGTATAACGCTGTACTGGATGTGATCCTGCCTTTTGTGCGGGAACCCTATGTATGGGCGCCGCTGTACCTGTTCCTGGCGCTGTTTGTTACCATCAACTACGGCTGGAAAGGATTTTTCTGGATCCTGTTTTTCCTGCTGTGTTTTGCGCTGGCAGACCAGAGCAGCCTGTATATCAAACAGGCCTTCGGCCGGCTCAGGCCCTGCCGCGACCCCATCGTGTCGCACTATGCGCGGGTGCTGGTCGTGTATTGCCCTATGAGCGGCAGCTTTACCTCTAACCATGCCGCGAACCATTTTGCGTTGGCGACGTTTTGTTTCTTAACTTTAAAATCAGCATTTGGCCGGTACGCCCTGTTATTTTTCCTGTGGGCGGCTGTTATCGGCTACGCGCAGGTATATGTAGGCGTGCACTATCCGCTGGACGTAGTGGGTGGCGGCTTATTGGGTACTTTGATCGGGCTGCTGAGCGGTAGTTTTTTCCAGCGCCGCATAAGACTGGAGCCTGAACACATATCATGAACTGGACATATCTGATACTCATACTGTTGGCTACGCTCGCCGGTGGGGTTATTCCCATGACGATCAGGCGTATCAACGCCAATTTTACCATTTACCTGCTGGCTTTCACCGGGGCTTTCCTGTTTGGGGTGACCATTATGCACCTGCTGCCGGAAGTATACCATGAACTGGGCCATAGTGCGGGTATTTACATTGTATTGGGCTTTTTCCTGCAGGTATTCCTGCAACAGCTGTCACACGGTATGGAACACGGGCACACACACCTGCCGGGCGAGCACCATCACCATATTGCCGTAACGCCGCTGCTGCTGGGCCTCTCCATCCATGCTTTTATGGAAGGTATCCCGCTGGGCTTTAAATACGAAGACCAGTCGGCGCTACCCTCCCTGATGATCGGGGTGGCGGCCCACAAGGTGCCGGAAGCGCTGACACTCATCACCGTGATGATCCATGCCCATAAATCAAAAACACAACTCTGGCAGATACTCCTGGCTTTTGCCGTGGTAACGCCGGTGGCAGCGATACTTGCCTGGTGGATGGGCAACCGCTTCGATATCGTATCCCACTATTTACTGTACGTGGTGGCATTGGTGATAGGTGCATTCCTGCACATTTCCACGACCATTTTTTATGAAAGTGGCACCAAACACCATGAACTGAGCGGGAAAAAAGTATTGGCCATCGCAACAGGGCTGGTACTGGCATTTCTTACATTGATATTTGAATAATTTTTTATTTTTAGACTTTAAATCATGGAAGTCGTCGTCATTATCCTCATCCTTATTTTAGTTAACGGCATTTTCGCAATGTCGGAAACAGCGTTGGTCTCGGCCCGCAAGAGCCGTCTGGAACAACAAGCCAATAAAGGGGATGAAAAAGCAAAGGCCGCACTGAAGCTGGCCAACCGCCCGGACACCTTTCTTTCAACGGTGCAGATAGGGCTCACGCTCATCGGTATCCTGATCGGTATCTATTCCGGTGGTACTATGAAAAACGAGGTAATGGCCTGGCTCAACCAGTATCCCGCAGTAGCCGCCTACAGCAGCCTGCTTTCCACTGTTATCGTTGTTATCGTTATCACTTACTTTTTACTGGTACTGGGAGAACTGGTGCCTAAAAGACTGGGCGCCGCCCGGCCCGAAGGTATCGCCAAGAGAATGGCCAAGCCCATGCAGGTCGTTTCCTGGCTCACTTTCCCTTTCATCTGGCTGTTGACCGCCTCCACCAACGTATTGGTAAAGATATTCAACCTGCACCCGGAAGGAGCGCATGTAACAGAAGAGGAAATTAAAGCCATCATCAGTGAAGGCACTACCTCCGGCGCTATTGAAGAAACAGAACAGGAAATCATCGAGCGGGTGTTTCACCTGGGTGACCGCAACATCACCTCGCTGATGACCTACCGCAACGATATCACCTGGCTCGATATCAACGAACCACCGGCCGCTTACCAGGAAAAAATTCATGAGAGCCTGCACAATGTATACCCGGTATGCGAAGGACAGATAGACAGCATTAAAGGCATCGTGTCTATCAAAGACCTGTATGCCGTGACCGGCAAATCCACGCCGCTGGCGCAGATTATCCGTAAACCACTGTTCGTGCCGGAAAACAATACCGCCTACCAGGTACTGGAGAAATTTAAAGAAACGCACGTGCACGCCGCGTTTATCGTAGATGAATATGGCACGTTTCTGGGTATGATCACGCTCAACGATATTCTGGAAGCGATCGTGGGTGACATGCCGGAAACGGAAGAAACAGACGATTATGAAATGGTGATCCGCGACGACGGCTCCTGGCTGGTAGACGCACAGATACCGTTTTATGATTTTCTGGCCGAATTTGATAAGGAAGAGTGGATGACGGAATTTGAGCAGGACTTTGATACCCTGGCCGGATTTATCCTGCATCACCTGGAACATATTCCCAAAACAGGAGAGAAGTTCCAATGGCGCGGTTTTGAATTCGAGATAATGGATATGGACGCTCACCGTATAGATAAAGTGCTGGTGACGCCACCTGTGCAAACTGAAGAAGAATAAAACCAACTGTCCCCCCAAAGCAGGTATTTGTCACATGCGTACTTACCCGTAATTCGTGAATGTCCGGGTGGATTTATTTGATTAAATCCATCTTTGTACTATTTTTGAGCACTTTTTCACATAAATAAATAAATAATATAATATAAAATGGTTGTATTAGGAAGTAAGTCGCTGACCCTCGATGAGGTGTACAGAGTGCTTTACGCCGGCGAAGAGCTGAGCCTGGAAGCAGCGGCATTACAGCAGGTGGAAGCCAGCTTTTTGTTTCTGAAAAAATTTTCTGCCAAAAAGCTGATTTATGGTATCAACACTGGTTTTGGTCCGATGGCCCAATATCGCATCAGCGACAGCGATACTTTTCAGCTGCAATATAACCTGATCCGCAGCCACAGCACGGGCGCGGGCAAACCGCTTTCCCCGGTGATCACCAAAGCACTGATGATTGCGCGGCTGAGCAGCTTTATGCAGGCGCATTCCGGTATTCACCCGGAGGTGGCGATCCTGCTGAAAGACCTTATCAACAAAAACGTATACCCCTGTGTGTTTGAGCACGGCGGCGTAGGCGCCAGCGGCGACCTGGTGCAGCTGGCCCACCTGGCGCTGGTACTGATCGGCGAAGGGGAGGTGTGGTATGAAGATAAAATGCAACCTACGGCGGAAGTCTTTGCCCGCCTGGGTTTAAAACCTATCGGTATTCACGTGCGGGAAGGGCTGGCCATCATCAACGGCACTTCCGCTATGACCGGCGCCGGCCTGGTAAACCTGATACAGGCCCGGCAATTGCTGGGTTGGGCAGTAACCCTCTCGGCCATGATCAACGAAATCGTGGAAGCGTTCGACGACCACCTGTCTGCCGAACTGAACGCCGTGAAAATGCACGTAGGCCAGAACACGGTAGCGGCCAAAATGCGGGAGGTGCTGCAGGGCAGCAGAATGGTAAGGCACCGTCCGGACCACCTCTACAAAGAACTGGAAGAAGAGATCTTTAAAGATAAAGTACAGGAATACTATTCCCTGCGTTGCGTGCCCCAGATCCTGGGCCCCGTGTATGATACCCTCATACAGGCAGAGAAAGTAGTGATACATGAGCTCAACTCCGTGAGCGATAACCCGGTAGTGGACCATGAACTGGAAAACGTATTCCATGGTGGCAACTTCCACGGCGATTACATCTCCCTGGAGATGGACAAGCTGAAGATAGCTACCACCCGTTTATCCATGCTGGCAGAGCGGCAACTCAATTACCTGCTGAACGAGAAGCTGAACCACAAGTTCCCGCCGTTTATGAACCTCGGCAAACTGGGCTTCAACTTCGGTATGCAGGGCGCGCAGTTTACTGCTACCTCTACCGTGGCGGAAAACCAGACGTTGTCTTTCCCGATGTACGTGCACAGCATTCCGAACAACAACGATAACCAGGATATTGTGAGCATGGGCTGTAACTCCGCGCTGATGGCCAACAAGGTGATCGCCAATACTTTTGAGGTGCTGGCTATTCATACGTTGACCATCATGCAGGCCGTGGATTACCTGCAATGCCAGGACAGGCTGGCAGGTTTCTCCCGCAAGGTGTACCAGGAAGTAAGGGCAATTTATCCTAAATTTATTGAGGACAGTCCGATGTACAAGGACCTCGGCAAGATTAAGGAGTACCTGTTGTGTAATGAGCCGGTAAAAATGTTCTGATTTCCCCCTCAGACAGGGAGAGTAAATACGGCACGCCGTCATTCGTAACCCAGTAATTCGTAATTTTCATGAAATGTGCCTTGATTACAGGAGGCTCCCGCGGTATAGGCAGGGCAGTATGTATTAAAATGGCAGAATTGGGATATCATGTCCTGATCAACTATAAAGGCAATGAAGCCGCCGCCCGGGACACCCTGGAGGCGGTGAAAGCCAAGGGCAGCAGCGGAGAGCTGTTGCAATTCAATGTGGGAGATGCCGCCGAAGTACAGACGGTGCTGGGTGGATGGATAGAGCAAAACAAAGACCAGCACCACATTGAAGTGCTGGTAAACAACGCCGGCATCCGGGAAGACTCCCTGATGTTCTGGATGGCCGAAGCACAATGGAATAATGTATTGAATATCAGCCTGAATGGTTTCTACCACGTGACCAAACAGGTGCTGAATGCGATGCTGTTGAAGCGTTACGGCCGTATCATCAATATGGTATCCTTATCCGGCATTAAAGGGCTTCCGGGACAGACCAACTACTCCGCCGCCAAGGCCGGTGTAATTGGCGCTACCAAAGCGCTGGCGCAGGAAGTGGCCAAAAGGGGCGTTACCGTGAATGCTATTGCGCCCGGCTTTATCAAAACAGATATGACCGCCGAGCTGAATGAAAAGGAGCTGGCCGCGCAGGTGCCGATGAACCGATTCGGTACCCCCGAAGAGGTGGCAGAAGCCGTCGCCTTCCTGTCATCCAAAGCCGCCGGTTACATCACAGGAGAGGTGCTGAACATCAACGGCGGTCTCCATACTTAAAAAGCAGTTTATACATGAACCGAGTAGTGATCACTGGAATGGGAATCTACTCCTGCATTGGCAAAGATATGCAGGAGGTAAGGGATTCATTGTATAAGGGCAAATCCGGTATTGTACTGGACCCGGCGCGTAAGGCATTCGGCTATCGTTCCGGCCTGACCGGCCACCTGGAGCGTCCTGAACTGAAAGGGCTGCTGGACCGCCGTGCAAGGCTGATGATGCCCGAACAGGCAGAATTTGCGTATATGGCCACCCGTGAGGCGCTTGCCCAGGCGGGAATGGACCAGGACTATATTGACAAAACCCCGGTGGGCCTGTTGTACGGCAACGACAGCTCGGCCAAACCGGTCGTAGAGGCGAATGATATCATGCGGGAGAAGAAAGACACCATGCTGGTAGGTTCCGGCTCCGTGTTCCAGACCATGAACTCCACCGTGAACATGAACCTGGCTACTATTTTTAAGCTGCGGGGCGTTAACTTCACCGTGAGCGCCGCCTGCGCCAGCGGTTCCCATGCTATCGGCCTCGGCTATATGTTTATCCGCAACGGTATGCAGGACGCTGTGATCTGCGGCGGCGCGCAGGAAGTGAACGTATATGCGATGGGCAATTTCGACGCCATCGCCGCATTCTCCGTCCGTGAAGACGATCCGGCCCGCGCTTCCCGGCCCTTCGACCGCGACCGCGACGGCCTGGTGCCCAGCGGCGGCGCCGCTACCGTGATCCTGGAAAGCCTGGAATCTGCCCAACGCAGAGGCGCTACCATCCTCGGTGAAGTAATGGGCTACGGGTTCTCCTCCAATGGCAGCCATATCTCCAACCCCACTGTGGACGGACCCGTGCGGTCCCTGCAAATCGCACTGCAGGATGCCGGACTGAAAGCAGCCGATATCGAATATATCAACGCCCACGCAACATCTACACCAGCAGGTGACGCCAGTGAGGCCAGCGCCATCTATGAAGTGTTTGGCACCTCCAATCCGTACGTCAGCTCCACCAAGTCCATGACCGGCCACGAATGCTGGATGGCCGGCGCCAGCGAAATCGTTTACTCCATGCTGATGATGCAAAACGATTTTATTGCCCCCAATATCAATCTGGAAAATCCGGACGGAGATGCAGCCAAACTGAATATCAATACAAAAACCATTGATAAAAAATTTAATATATTTTTGTCGAACTCTTTTGGCTTTGGGGGGACCAACTCGTCCCTCATTGTCAGGAAATGGACTGGTATTTAGGGATTTCCTGATTTTGGGATTTTTTGATTTGAAAATAGCCCTGGCTTTAATCGCCAAATCAAAAAATCCCAAAATCAAGAAATCCGTAAATGTTTTAACTTTGGAAGATAAAATCAGGATTGGGTAAGATTAACCGCTATAAATTATTTTAAAACGACCTATATCTGATTCGCACATTTATGGATATAAAGGAAATAATAACTGTTACGAACAAGTTTCTGGTGGAGGAGTTTGAAGCAAACCCCACGGACATTAAGCCTGAAGCAAACCTCAAATCTACGCTGGATCTCGACAGCCTGGATTATATTGACATGGTGGTGGTGATAGAAGATAATTTCGGTTTTAAAGTAAAACCGGAAGACTTCCAGTCTATCGTTACCTTCCAGGATTTCTACGATTATGTAACGGCTCGTGTTCAACAAAAAGAACTGGTATAATGCCATCCTGGCAGGGAAAGTCGAAAGGAAATAAGCTGGGTTACAGTATTTTTATTTTCATATTACGGTATGGAGGTGTTTACCCTGCTTATTTTCTGTTGAGATTTGTCGCTTTTTATTACTTTTTATTTTCCCGGAGCTCTTCCAAACCCATCTATCAATACTTTCATACCAAAATAGGCTATGGCAGGTGGAAGTCTTTACGCTGCCTGTACCGTAACTATTATATATTCGGCCAGACGCTGATCGATAAGATCGTTGTGATGGCGGATATGGCCAACAAGTTTACATTCGATTTTGACGGGGAACATCATCTGCGTGAAATGGTGACCGGAGGGCGCGGCGGTATTATGCTGAGCGCACACCTGGGCAACTGGGAAGTGGCCGGGCACCTGTTTAAAAGGCTGCAGACCCGTATTAATATTGTCATGTTCGACGGGGAGCACCAGCGTATTAAAGAATACCTGTCTTCCGTGACCGGCGACCGGAATGTGAATATCATTGTGATCAAAGACGACCTGTCGCATATCTACGCCATCAACGAAGCCCTGAGCAACCAGGAGCTGGTATGTATGCATGCAGACCGTTTTCTGCCGGGCAATAAAACCGTGACTGCCCCACTGCTGGGCCATGATGCCCGCTTCCCTATGGGCCCTTTCCTGCTGGCCGCCACTTTCCGGGTACCCGTATGCGTGGTGTTTGCCTTCAAAGAAACGGCCACCCATTATCATTTTTACGCAACGGAGCCACGCACCTACCATGGCCGCCGTCAACAGGGTATAGAAACAGCTGTGGCTGATTTCACGGTTTTACTGGAGGAAAAAATCCACCGTTACCCGGAGCAATGGTTCAACTATTATGATTTTTGGGAATAATCCGTGTATTTACGCTTAATAATGTCGAGGATTTCAATTTATTTCGTGTTTTGTCTATAAATAATAACTTGTGCAGATGTTCATTCATTCAGACGATATTACTGCTTACATCCCCCAGCGTACACCGATTGTCATGATCAGTGGCATCCTGGAAGTGGACGGTCCGAAAACCCGTACCGCCCTGCATATTGCCCCCGATAACGTATTTGTGGAAAACGGAGTGCTTCTGCCTCCGGGCCTCATGGAAAATATAGCCCAGACCGCCGCCGCCCGGATCGGCTACATCGCCAAACAGGAAAACAGCCCCGTGCCGCTGGGTTTTATCGGGGCGGTGAATAACCTGGAAATATTTGAACTGCCACCGGCCGGACAAACCATCGAAACCACCACGGAAATAGGAGGAGAAGTATTTAATGCAACAATGGTGACCGGAAAAGTCATGTACGACGGTAGAGTGATGGCGCAGTGTGAAATGAAAATTTTCATCAACCCCCTTAATAAATAAAATAAGTTATGATCCGTAAAGTTTTTACCCTGACCATCCTTATCTGTAGCTGCTTTATCGGGACAATGCACGCCCAGAAACTGAAGAACTTTCTGGAAAATACAGACACCCCGTTTATCTGGCTGGGCGTGGATTTCACCCAGGCCCGCCTGCTTGGTGACGCCGCCGCCGGTGACATCAACCGACACTTCGCCGGTATCAACGATGTGATCAGGAATGAACCCAAAAAATACGATGTGAAGGGCGCCTTTCACCGCTCCGGCGTGGAGTTCGATCTTAGCGAAACCAATGCGCGGAACGCTGATATCAACATCGACAAAATGAAGTCAGAAAACACTGCTGACTACAACCGCCTGAAGCCGGAAGACATCACCAAACTGGTGAAAGGCTATAAATTCGGCGATAAAAAAGGCATTGGCGTGCTGTTTGTCATGGAAGCAATGAGCAAAACAGAAAAAGAGGCTGCCATGTACGTAACCGTAGTGGATATGGGCACCCGCAACGTGCTCATGACAGAACGCATGACCGGCAAGGCACAGGGCTTCGGTTTCCGCAACTACTGGGCTTACACTGTGCACAAAGTGCTGGAACACATCGACTACAAAAAGCTGAAAGAAAAATATGCCGACGCGAAAGATCCTGTGGAAGAAGTGCCGGTAGCACCTAAAAAAGACACTAAAACGGCCGTGGCAAAAGAAGAAAAAGCCAAAAAAGCGCCGAAGAAGAAAGGATAAACCATTTAGAGATTTTTTGATTTACGACTTTTTGATTTCGGGGTAGATAGCAGAGGAGAACAATGAGACTTTTTATTGGCCCTTATAACCGCAAAATCAAAAAGTCGTAAATCAAAAAATCCGAAAATAGCTTGATATGGACGCTATAACCGAATGCACCGAATTTCCGGTGAAGTTTAACGAAGTGGATTCACTGAGCATAGTCTGGCATGGCCACTATGTACGGTATTTTGAAGACGGAAGAGAAGCTTTCGGTGAAAAGTATGCTTTACGTTACCTGGATATTTTTAATGCCGGATTTACTGCGCCGGTGGTGAATTTACAGTGCGACTATAAACGTCCGCTGCGCTATGGCGACCGCGTAAAAGTGGCAACCACCTTCGTGGACGACCTGGCTGCAAAGATCAGATTTGAATATGTGCTTTCCAATCCCGCTACCGGTGAAATCATCGCAAAAGGTTCCTCCGTACAGGTGTTCCTGGACAAAGAGACCGAGCTGCTGCAGCTGACAACCCCGGCTTTCTTTGACGATTGGAAAAAAAGACACTTGTATAACCACCTTTAGATAATGGATGATGGTCTTTGTAGTTGCAGATAATATTGTTGGGCCGCTGGGCGTAAATACGGATGAAAACTTTGAACAGGTCATCCGGGGCAACAGTGGCATCCGTTTACAGGACCGGGAAGACTACGGCCCCGCACCTTTTCATGGCGCTATGATACCTCATGAACTGTTGCAGAAAGCTATTCGCGGACTTAACCTGGAAGACTATACGAAATTTGAACAGCTGGTGATCGTTTCCGTTACGGAAGCGTTGTCACATACAACCATCCGGCTGTCAGACCCCCGCACAGGGCTGATTATTTCCACTACCAAAGGTAATATCGAACTACTGGAACAGCAGGAAGAAGGAGTAACGCCGCCGCGGGAGCAATTGCAACCTGCCGCTACGGCGCGTAAAATAGCGGCCCGCCTGGGCGCCGTGAACACCCCACTGGTCATCAGCAGCGCGTGTATATCCGGTCTGGTGGCTATTTTAACGGGTCAGCGGCTGATCGCTTCGGGGCAATACGACCATGTGGTGGTCACCGGAGCTGATGTGCTCACCCGCTTTGTCCTGTCCGGCTTCCAGTCATTCCAGGCAGTGAGCGCAATACCCTGCCGGCCTTTCGACGCCGATCGCACCGGCGTATCGCTGGGAGAAGCCGCTGCTACCATGATCCTCAGCAAAGACCCGCACAACGCGGACATCCGGTTGGGCGCCGGCGCTATCAGCAACGACGCCAATCATATTTCCGGCCCTTCCCGTACCGGCATGGAGCTGGCTGCCGCCATGCAACTGGCCCTCAGCGGCAGCGGCCTGCACCCGGAAGACATCGGGTTTGTGTCAGCACATGGCACCGCCACACTGTACAACGATGAAATGGAAGCCAAAGCCCTGCATCATGCAGGACTGGCGGCCGTGCCGGTCAACAGCCTCAAAGGTTATTATGGCCACACCCTCGGCGCCGCCGGACTGGTGGAAGCCATTATCAGTGTAAAAGCCATGAAAAACGGCGTTATACTGCCCACCAAAGGATACGAAACACCCGGTGTGAGTATGCCTGTCAACGTTAGCAATACCCTGCGCCATCAGCCGTCCCGCCACTTCCTTAAAACAGTGTCCGGTTTCGGCGGTTGCAACGCAGCCATGATATTCAGTAAAAAGTAACGACCGGTCAGGGAAACATTCCCTCGTCCGTCATTCTCTAAAGTCGATTTATGTTTAACAAGGAAACGAAAACAGCATTACAGGCAAAAGAAGCAGCATTATGGCTGGCCTTCGCTCCGATAGCTTTCCAGGCTACGAGAGCGCTGCGAGACATGGGCATTCTGAAAGCAGTGAGTGACAGCGGATCTGCGGGCATCACCATTGAGGAGATCATGGAAAAAACCAATATGAACCGCTATGCAGTGAGAGTATTGCTGGAAGCCGGTTTAGGAATGGAACTGGTGATCGTGAACGATAAAAAATATACACTGACCAAAACAGGCTACTTTATCCTGCACGATCAGTTGACCCGCATCAACATGGACTTTACGCAGGACATCTGCTACAAAGGCATGTACCACCTGGAAGACAGCCTGCGCAACGGGAAACCGGAAGGCCTGAAAGAACTGGGACCCTGGGACACCATCTATCCCGGCCTGTCGCTGCTGCCGCCAGCTGTAGGCAAAAGCTGGTTCGACTTTGACCACTACTATTCCGACCTCGCTACCCCAGGCGCGCTGGACATCGTTTTTGAAAATAAACCCAAACGCCTGCTCGACATCGGCGGTAATACCGGTAAATGGGCACTGGCCTGCACAGCAAAAGATCCGGAAGTGGAAGTGACCATCTTCGATATTCCCGGTCAGGCCAACATCGCGCAGCAGAAAATGAAAGATGCCGGCGTGGCAGACCGCGTGCATTTCCATATTGCCAATATCCTGCACGAAGAGATCCCTTTCCCTAAAGGTTTTGATGCCATCTGGATGAGCCAGTTCCTCGACTGTTTCTCCGAAGCGGAAATAGTGTCCATCCTCTCCCGTTGCCGCGAAGCGCTCAATGACAACGGTACCATTTACATCCTGGAACCGTTCTGGAACCGCCAGCAGTTTAAATCAGCGGCTTTCTGCCTCCAGCAGACATCCCTGTATTTCACCGCTATGGCCAATGGCAACAGCCAGATGTACCATACCGACGACTTCTTTAAGTGCATCACCGATGCAGGACTGGTAGTCGCCGAAGAGAATGACAAGATGGGGCTCAACTATACGCTGCTAAAAGTTAAAAAACCATAAAAACAATTTTCGATTTTTTGATTTTGGAATTTTTTGATTTCAGAATCCCCAAAATCGAAAATCCCCAAATTTCTAAATCGTAAATGTTTTTACCGTATGAAAACTGAACAAGTAGATGTTTTAGTGATAGGTGCGGGACCTGCCGGTACAGTAGCGGCGTCTATTATCCACCAGGCAGGTTATAAGGTGAAAATCGTGGAGAAGATGAAATTTCCCCGGTTCGTGATCGGAGAAAGCCTGCTGCCCCGCAGTATGGACGCGCTGAATGAAGCCGGTTTCATCGATGCCATCAAAGCCAAAGGTTTTCAGGAAAAATTTGGCGCCAAGTTCGTGAAAGGCGAGGCCCTCTGCGATTTTACTTTCAAGGAGCAGTACACGCCGGGCTGGACCTGGACCTGGCAGGTGACCAGGGCCGATTTTGATAAAACACTGGCGGACACCGTAGAAAGTATGGGCGTACCGGTAGCATATGAAACTACGGTAACGGACATACGATTCAATGGATCTGATTCCGTAACAACGGTAGAAGATAAAGACGGGAACAAATCTACTATCGAAGCCCGCTTTATTGTGGATGGGAGCGGCTACGGCCGGGTAATTCCCCGCTTGTTCAACCTGGAAAAAAATTCCAACCTCCAGCCCCGTAAGGCACTCTTCGCCCATGCGGTAGACACGCGCCGCTCTATGGCCGACGAGCCTAACCGCATCACGGCGGTGGTGCACAAAAAAGGCGTCTGGATCTGGATCATTCCGTTCTCCACCGGCGTTACCTCCCTCGGTTTCGTTGGCGACCCGGAGTTTTTTGCCCAGTACCCCGGTACCGACGAGGAAGTATACCGCGCCCTGCTGGAAGCAGAGCCGTATACCCGCGAGCGTTTCCGGGACGTGGAACTGGTATTTGAGCCCAGGGTGCTCCAGTCCTGGTCTGCCACCACCGATAAGTTTTATGGAGATGGTTTTGTGCTGACCGGCAACGTGACAGAATTTTTGGACCCGATTTTCTCTTCTGGCGTAACTTTGGCCTGCGTTTCCAGCCAAACGGCTGCTAAACTGGTCATCAAAAAGCTGCGCGGAGAGGAAGTGGACTGGGAAAAGGAATATATGGAACCTACCCTGCAAGGGGTCAACACCTTCCGGTCTTATGTAATGGCATGGTATGAAGGTACGCTGGACACCATCTTCTTCAAGAAAGACGCAGACCCGGTGATCAAAGGACAGATCTGTTCCGTATTGGCCGGATATGTATGGGATATGAGCAACCCGTTTGTGAAAAACCATGACACGGCCCTGAAGCGGCTGGCCAGGACCATAGAATTAACAGAAAAATTAAAAAGCAGTTCAGAGATTGAATAGCGCGGAAGCATATATTACAGGAAGTTGTATTATCAGGGACCACGGCATCTGGTTGAACGGCGCATTGCTGTGGGAAGCAGACCGGGGCATGGACTTACAGGAATGGCTGCGGGCGGGTTATGACCGGTTTTCCGGGCAGTATCCCAAGTTCCATAAAATGGACGCCCTCAGCAAACTGGGATGGCTGGCAGCAGAAGTACTGCTCAAACATGCGCCTGTACAGGCGCTGCCGCCGGAAGCCGTAGGCATGGTGTTGTCTAACCGCAGTGGCAGCCTGGATACAGACATCCGTTATTACGCCACCGTGAAGGATATCGCCAGTCCGGCGCTTTTTGTATATACCCTTCCCAACATTGTGATGGGGGAAATCTGCATCCGGCATGGTTTTAAAGGAGAGAATACTTTCTTCGTATCTGAAAACTTTGACCCGACGCTGATGAGCACCTACCCGGTGCAACTGCTTGCCACCACACCGCTACAGGCTTGCCTTTGCGGCTGGGTGGAAGTAATGGGGGAAGATTACGAGGTGGCGTTGTTCCTGACGGAGAAAATGCCGCGAGGGCAGGCCCTGCCGTTGACAGCCACTGCGCTGCAGGACATCTATCAAAATACTAAATAAAAAAAATAACACACTCGCTACATGGAACAGTTGATGGCAGATCTGAAAAAACAGATCATCGAACAATTGAATTTGCAGGAAGTAACACCGGAAAGCATCGGCAACGATGAACCGCTGTTTAAAGAAGGGCTGGGTCTCGATTCTATCGATGCGCTGGAACTGATCGTATTGCTGCAACAGCATTATAATATCCGTATCGCCAACCCTGAGCAGGGACCGGAGATTTTTTACTCCATCCGTTCCATGGCGGAATTTATTGTCGCTCAACAAACAGCCAAAGCATGAGTGAAAAGGTGTGGATAGCGGGTGGCGGCGTCATCAGCGGCATAGGCATGAACTTACGGGAGAGCCTGCAGGCTTTCCGTGAGATGCGACCGGGCATGGGCGCCATGAAATACCTGTCATCCATGCATCGTAACACTTTCCCCGTAGCGGAAGTGAAAGCTGATAACGACATGCTGGCCGATATGGCCGGGCTGCCTGAAAATATCAGCCGCACGGCCCTGCTCAGCCTGATCGCTGCCAGGGAAGCGTGGCAATCGTCCGGTTTGGGCGATATCTCCCGCTACCGCGTCGGATTGGTGTCCGGTAATACGGTAGGGGGCATGGACAAAACGGAAGACTTTTTCGCGGAGTACCTGGCAGACAACCGCAAAGGACGCCTGCAGCAGGTGATGCACCACGAATGCGGCAGCATCACCGAAATAGTGGCCGATGCCATGGGCATCCGTCACCATGTGTCTACCATCAGCACGGCCTGTTCATCCGGCGCTAACGCGCTGATGTATGGCTATCGCCTGATACGCAACAATATCGTGGACGTGGTGATCGCTGGTGGTACAGACGCACTGACCCGCTTTACGCTCAACGGTTTCAACACCCTCATGATCCTCGACCAGCAGCCTTGCCGCCCCTTCGATGAAACCCGCACCGGGCTTAATCTGGGTGAAGGCGCCGGTTACGTGGTGCTGGTGTCCGACAGCCTGGCCGCTCAGCTGCAGCCCTGGTGCCGCCTCAGCGGCTTCGCCAACGCCAACGATGCCTATCACCAGACGGCCTCCTCGCCCGACGGCACCGGCAACTACCTGGCGATGAAAGGCGCACTGGACATGAGCGGACTGCAACCGCAGCAGATCGGGTACATTAACCTGCATGGCACCGGTACCGGTAACAACGATGTGTCGGAAGGCATCGCTATCAACCGCATCTTTGCGCCGCATTTCCCGGCCATGAGCTCCACCAAATCGTTCACTGGGCATACCCTGGGCGCCAGCGGTGGTATTGAAGCGGTATTGTCGGCCGTAGCCGTGAAAGAAGGGATCATCTATCCCAATGCACGTTTTGAGCACCAGATGAAGGAACTGCCGTTTGCCCCGGCCACCACCTGGTCCGAAGGGAATGACCTCCGCCATGTGATGTCCAACTCCTTTGGTTTTGGCGGTAACTGTTCCAGTCTGGTTTTTTCCAGCTTTTAGTGATTAAATGAAATTATGTTGAGCATCTATATAAACGGCGCCGGTTGTATTTCTCCGCAGGAAACTGCGGCAGGAGGGCCCATGCTGGCCAATCTGCGCGAATATGAGCAGGTAAAGCTGGCAACGGTGGACCCGGACTACAAACAGTGGATCGACGTAAAACAGATCCGCCGCATGAGCCGTGTGGTAAAAATGGGCGTCGGCGCGGCCAACCTCAGCCTGCAGGCCGCCGGGATCGCTATGCCGGACGCCATCGTAACAGGCACTGCCTACGGCTGCCTCGACGATACCGGCGTATTCCTCACCAAAATGGTGAATCAACAGGAAGAAATGCTGACGCCGACCGCTTTTATCCAGAGCACGCATAATACGGTAGGCGGACAGATAGCGCTGCTGCTGGGCTGCAACGCCTATAACAACACATTCGTGCACCGCGGATTCTCTTTCGAAAACGCTTTGCTGGACACCATCATGATGCTCCGTGAAGGCAGCGCGCAACAGATACTGGTGGGCGGACTGGATGAACTGACACCGCACAGCTACCAGATACTGTCCCGCTTCGGACTGTATAAAAAAGAACCGGTGAAAACCATGGAGCTGCTGAACAGCCCCACCTGCGGCACGATCGCCGGCGAAGGCGCCGCTTTCTTCACCCTGGGCGTGCAGCCGGGAACCAATACTGCTGCGGAACTCACCGGTATCAGCACCCTCTATAAACCGATGTGGGAAGGAGAGGTGATCGGCCACATCATGAAGTTCCTCGAAGACAACAACTACACCCCCAACGATATTGATCTGCTGGTCACCGGCAGAAACGGTGACATCGGGCAGGATGAAATTTATGAAGAAGTAGTGGAAGCACTCTTCCCCGAACATCCGGAGGCCAGCTTCAAACATCTCTGCGGAGAATACCCGACAGCAGTTGGTTTTGGCATGTGGCTGGCCAACGGCATCCTGGCTGACCAGGCAGTGCCCGAAGCAGCCATGTTCTATGGCCAGGCGCCCCGCCGCATCAAAAAAATATTATTGTATAACCATCACCAGGGTACGCATCATTCCCTCGTTTTGCTCTCTCATGTTGAATAGCCGGACAGCAAATATCATCATCATTGCGGGCATCGCCGTACTGCTGGGCATCAGGTTGTCCGGCTTGTACCCGTCTCTGTCACTCTGGTGGCTGGTAGTACCGCCATTGTTACTGCTGCCTTTCTACATCAGAGGCGCCATGAACATCCGCTCCGGCTTCTTCATCAAAACCGTCTGCGCAGCACCTACCACCGAAAACGTGGTGGCGCTCTCCTTCGACGATGGGCCCGAGGCAACACACACGCCCCTGATCCTCGATATCCTGGATGCGCACCAGGTGAAAGCCGCGTTCTTCTGCATCGGGAAAAACATAGAAGGCAACGCTCACTTACTGCAACGGATACACGCAGAAGGACATATGATCGGTAATCATACCTATTCGCATGATTTCTGGTTCGATATGCATACCAGCAGCTCTATGGGTAAGGATATGGAAAAGATGGACACCGTTACCATCAACGCCACCGGGTTGCAGCCGCGCCTGTTCCGCCCGCCATACGGGGTCACCAACCCCAACCTGGCAAGGGCCATCAAAAGAAACAACTACGTGCCGGTGGGCTGGAGTATCCGCTCCATGGACACCATGGCCACAGATGAAAATAAATTACTGCAGAAAATCATGTCAGAACTGCATCCCGGTGCGGTGATCCTGTTACATGACACCTGCAGCATCACCGCCAGTATCCTGCCCCGGTTGATCAGCGCCATCAAAGCGGAAGGCTACCGGTTGGAAAGGATGGATAAAATGTTAAAAGTGCCAGCTTATGTGTAAATGGATGATGATATGCCTGATTTCCCTGTTGTCGCTGCAGTTGCAGGCGCAGTCCGGCTTTAAACCGGTGGCAGACCTGTCGGCCGTGAAAAAGGAGTTTGCGAAAGCCGCGCAGCAGACACAGAGCATTCAGTGCGATTTTGTGCAGGAAAAGAACCTGAGCATGCTCTCCGATAAAATTGTATCGAAAGGGAAGTTCTGGTTCAAGCGGGAAAATAAAGTCCGCATGGAATACCAGCAGCCTTCCTATTATCTGCTGGTCATGAACGGAAAAGATATCCGCATCAAAGACGCCCAGAAGGAAAGCAAAGTGTCCGGTAAAAACAATAAGCTGTTTGAACAGATCAATAAAATCACGGTCGACTGTGTGCGCGGCACTGTGCTGGACAATACAGACTTTATCACCAAAGCGTTTGAAAATGCGCAGCATTACCGCCTGGAGATGGTGCCTGTCAACAAAGCCATGGCGGGTTACTTTAAGATGATCACCCTGCTGGTGGATAAAAAAGATTTTACCGTAGCGGGCATCACAATGGCGGAGCCCTCCGGTGATGATACCAACATCAGCTTTTTACATAAACAAGTGAATGCGAATATTCCGGATGCGGTATTTATGGTTAAATAGCATACTGTTATGCGTGTTGCTGACCAGCTGCACTTCCGTATATAAGGGATTGCAGCGTACGGAAGGAAAGGTGGACTGCATACGGCAGTTCAGTCCTGCTTTCGATGCTACCTTGTACAGTACACAGGTGAATATACTGAAGCATCACCTGAGCGGGTTGCTGTTTTTTAAGCAGATGCCTGACAGCAGCCTCCGGGTAGTGTTTGCCAACGAGATGGGATTCAAATTTTTTGATTTTGAATTTGATAAACAGGGAAATTTTACGAAACATTACCTGTTGCCCAAAATGGATAAAAAGGCGGTCGTGACAACATTACGACAGGATTTTGAACTGGTGCTGCTGCAGCCGGACCTGCGTCAGGCACATATAGCTACGGATAGCCGGTACCGTTATGTCGTAGTGCCCACAGCCAAAGGCAACAACTACTATATCACGGATACCGCCTGTACACAATTGGTACGTATCGAGAAGTCGTCTAAGCGTAAACCGGTGGTGAAAGTGTGGATGGAGCATTATACACAGGGAACGCCGGATACAGTCCGTATCGAACATCAGAACTTCCGGTTCAATATCTCACTGCAGAAAACGGTGAAGAAGTAAACAGGAAGCTGAAGGACCGGATGGATCTTGCTCAGAAACAACAATATCAACATATCAAAACATAAAAATGCTGAAAGGAAACTTTTATAACATAACCACCATCGCAAATGAAGAAGGCCAGGTAAACCTCACACTGGAACTGAATGCGGCGCATCCTATTTTCGGCGGTCACTTTCCGGAACAGCCGGTAGTGCCCGGCGTATGTATGATGCAGATCATCACGGAAACACTGCAGGATGCAGTACAACAGAAAGTATTGCTGCAAAAAGCCGGCCTGATGAAGTTCCTGAATATGATAGATCCGGTGCAACAGCCGCAGGTGGATGTAACCCTGACGTATAAAGCGGAAGAGAACGGAGGATGGAAAGTGAATGCCACCCTGAAAAAGGAAGCCACCACATTTATGAAATTTCAGGGAGTATTTAAATAAGTGACAGTCAACAGTACACATAACGAACATTTTGAGCGTCACCGCGCTGCCGTGCTCATACCTACCTACAACAACGCCACTACGCTGGAAGAGGTAGTCAGGGGCGTATTGTCCTATACTTCACATGTGATTGTTGTGAATGACGGCGCCACAGACCATACCAGCGCTATTCTCGAAAAATACCCGGCCCTTCATAAAGTATCGTATAACCCTAACCGTGGTAAAGGCATCGCCCTCCGCCGCGGTTTCGAATATGCGCTGGCGCAGGGATATGACTATGTGATCACCATGGATGCGGACGGACAGCATTTTGCTTCCGATCTGCCCGGAATGCTGGAAAAGATCAGCACCCACCCGGATACGCTGGTGATAGGCGCCCGTAACCTGAACGAAGAAAACATGCCCGGCAAAAATACTTTTGCCAACAAGTTTTCCAACTTCTGGTTTTATGTGGAAACAGGACTGAAAGGGCCGGACACCCAATCGGGCTACCGGTTGTACCCGTTGCGCCGCATGGGCCGTACCCGCTGGTGGTGCAGCAAATATGAATTTGAAATAGAAGTGCTGGTACGCAGCGCCTGGAAAGGCGTAAAAATAGACTGGACACCGGTAAAAGTGTATTATCCGCCTGCAGAAGAAAGGATATCCCACTTCCGTCCGTTCCGGGACTTTTCGCGTATCAGCGTATTAAATACCGTACTGGTGCTCATTACCTTCCTCTACATCAAGCCACGCGATCTTTTTCTGTGGATGCTGAAAAAAGAGAACTGGAAAAAGTTCTGGAAGGAGGAGATATTAAAGTCTGACGAATCCAATGCGCGCAAAGCGGCTGCCATTGGTTTAGGCGTATTCATGGGCATTGTGCCCATATGGGGATTCCAGCTGCTGGTGGCTTTCCTGTTATCCGTTAAACTAAAGCTCAATAAGGCGCTGGTGTTTCTGGCAGCCCATGTAAGCACACCGCCTTTAACACCCTTCGTGATCTTTTTTAGTTTCCTGGCAGGGAAAGTATGGATGGGAAGATCAGCCAAAGACCTCTTGTTCGATAAACAGATCACCGTAACGGCAGTAAGAGACAACCTGCTGCAATATGTTTTCGGCGCTATTACACTGGCCATAGCCGGCGGACTGGCAGCCTGGGCGATCAGTTATATATTATTGGCCATATTCAGAAAAAACAAATAACTACTTACGGACTATTGATTACTGCTGGCTTCCCCCATTTGTAATCTGTGATCCGTAATTCGTAACCAAGTCACATATGAGCAGTCTTTTCGTAGCGATTTATAATTTTTTTGACCGGCACAAACTGGCGTTGTGGTGTTGCACCATCGTCAGCTTCGTAGTGGTCGGCTTTTTAGCGTCGCGTATCAGGCTGGAAGAAGATATTACCAAAATACTGCCACAGGACCGGAAGCTGGACAAGCTGCAGCAGGTTTTCCAGGATTCCAAATTTGCGGATAAACTGGTGGTGACGCTGTCACAGAAAGATACCACCAAAGCGCCCGTGCCGGACAGTCTTACCGCCTGTGCCGCCTCTCTGGTGGCTTCTGCCGGTAACCAGCTGTCGCCCTACATCCGGCAGATACAGGGACAGACAGAAGACGCTCAGGTGATGGGGATGATGGACCTCATCCAGCAAAACCTGCCCATATTCCTGGAAGCGGACGACTATACGAAAATTGACAGCCTGCTGGCGCCGGAGCAGTTACAACGTTCCCTGCAATATGATTACAATACGCTGATTTCTCCTGCCGGCCTGGTGCTGAAGCGGGTGATACAGGCAGACCCGGTAGGCATTTCCTGGATAGGCATCAAAAAACTGCAACACCTTCAGTACGATGATCATTTTGAGCTGTACGACAACTATGTGATGACGAAAGATCACCGTCACCTGATGCTGTTTATCACCCCGGCTAACCCTCCCGGTGCTACGAAAATCAATTCCAGCTTCCTGGCAGGGCTGGATCTTATCAAAGACAGCCTGTCCCGTCAATATCCGGATGTCGACGTCAGTTATTTCGGCGGTACGGCTGTTTCCGCCGGCAACGCCACACAGCTGCGGCAGGATACGCTGCTCACGCAGGGTATCACCGTAGTGCTGCTGGTAGCGCTGATAGCCCTGTTTTTCCGGAAGAAACGTGCGCCGGTACTGGTAATGCTGCCGGTGATCTTCGGAGGCCTCTTTTCACTGGCCTGTATCTACCTGATCAAAGGGCATATTTCCGTGATGGCATTGGGCGCCGGCGCCGTGGTGCTGGGCATCGCGGTGAATTATTCCCTGCATGTGTTCAACCACTACCGTCATACCGACGATATCCGGGAAGTGATTGCGGACCTGGCCACACCCATGACACTGGGCAGCTTTACCACCATTGGTGGTTTCCTGTGTTTGCAGTTTGTGCATTCGCCCATGCTGCGCGATGTAGGGCTGTTTGCCGCGCTCAGCCTTGTAGGCGCCGCCTTGTTTTCCCTTATCTTTTTACCGCACTGGATTGTGCTGGGCAAACGCGACAGCAAACCTGCGGCGCATCACGACAATTGGCTGGACCGCTTCTCCGCCCTCCGGCCGGAGCGTAATAAATATCTGGTAGGCGCTATCTTCCTGCTGACTATCGTGTTTTTCTTTACAGCCCGCAAAGTCTCTTTCGAAAGCGACATGATGCGCATGAACTTCATGTCGCGGGAACTGAAAGCTGCAGAAGCGCAGCTGAACGCCATCAATGCTTATACCGCGCAATCGGTATATGTGGTGTCTGAAGGTGACAACCTGGAGGCCGCCCTGCAAAATACGGAACAGCTGACGCCTGCTATTAACAGGTTGCAGGCCGAAGGCGTGGTGAAAAAATACGCCGGCGTACAAACGTTGCTGCTGTCGGAGAAAGAACAGCAAGCGCGCATCGATCGCTGGAAACGTTACTGGACACCTGAAAAGCAGTCGCAGTTGCTCTCCTGGCTCCGTACACATGGTGCTGAGGTGGGTTTCAGCGCTACTGCTTTCGATAAGTTCGCCGCATTGCTGAGTACTTCCTACCAGCCGATGGCGAAGGCCGATGTAGATACCTTCCGCAAAGGCACCCTGGGCGATTTTATCATTGAGAAAAATGGGCGTACCGGCATTGTGACGTTGCTGAAAGTGGACCCTGCCCGTAAGAACGAAGTATACGCCGCCCTCGATCGGCACGCACACACGACCGTGCTGGATAAACAGTATGCCGCTAACCGCCTGGTGGAAGTGATAAAGGAAGAATTCAACAGCATTGCCTGGATGACTTCCATGCTGGTGTTTCTGGCGCTGCTATTGTCTTACGGCCGTATAGAACTGGCCCTGATCACTTTTATCCCGATGGCTATCAGCTGGGTGTGGATATTGGGCATCATGGGACTGTTGGGTATCAAGTTTAATATTGTTAACATCATCCTTTCCACTTTTATCTTCGGTTTGGGAGATGACTACAGCATATTTATGATGGACGGGCTGTTGCAGGAATACAAGACCGGCAAGAAGACGCTGTCATCTTTCAAATCGTCTATTTTTCTATCGGCCATTACCACCATCCTGGGACTGGGGGTACTGATTTTCGCACAGCACCCGTCGCTGAAGTCTATTGCGCTGATCTCCATCATTGGTATTGGTACGGTAGTGTTGATTTCGCAGGTGATGATACCGGTATTGTTCAACTGGCTGATCACCAACCGTGTGAAAAAAGGATATGCACCCTGGACCTTCAAAGGCTGGGTGTTGTCCGTATTTTCCTTCATGTACTTTACCACCGGCTGTCTGATCATGACGCTGCTGGGTAATATCCTGATCCGTATTAATCCGTTCAATAAAGAAAAGGGGAAGCTGTTGTATCACCGTATTTTGTCGGCCTATACGCACAGCGTGCTGTATATCATGACTAACGTGAAAAAGCGGATCATCAATCCGGCGAATGAGCAGTTGCAGCAGCCGGCGGTGATCATTAGCAACCATCAGTCTTTCCTCGATATTCTGGTGTCTACCATGCTGCATCCGAAGGTGATCCTGCTTACCAACCAATGGGTGTGGCGTTCACCGGTATTCGGTGCTGTGGTACGGCTGGCGGACTATTACCCGGTGGCTGACGGAGCGGAAGGAGCTATCGATAAACTGAGGGCGCGCGTGGAAGAAGGATATTCCATTGTGGTATATCCGGAAGGTACCCGTTCCCCTGACCCGGTGATTAAACGTTTCCACAAAGGAGCTTTCTATATTGCCGAACAGCTGGGGCTGGACATTCTGCCAATGGTTATCCACGGTACCGCCTATACGATGTCTAAAGGCGATTTTCTCCTGAAAGACGGGCATGTAACCGTGAAATACCTGCCGCGTATTACGCAGGACGATAAAAGCTGGGGCGATCACTACAGCGCCCGTACGAAATCCATCAGCCGTTATTTTAAGCAGGAATACGAAAATTTACGGCAGGAGATAGAAGTACCTTCTTATTTCCGCGAGCAGTTAAAATACAATTTCATCTATAAAGGGCCGGTGCTGGAATGGTACATGAAGGTAAAGACCAGCCTGGAGCGTAACTATGAGCTGTTTAACCGCCTGTTGCCGCAGGAGGGTCGTATCCTTGACATCGGCTGTGGATATGGCTTTATGAGCTATATGCTGGCCTATGTGTCTCCCGGCCGCGATATTACCGGTATCGACTATGATGAAGAGAAAATCGCTACCGCAGCAAATTGTTACGCTAAGCCGAAGAACCTGCAATTTATCCATGGTGATATCGCCGATACGCCATTCGAAAAATACGATGCTTTCATTTTGAGTGATGTGCTGCATTACCTGCAGCCGGATGAACAGGAACAGCTGCTGCAGCAGTGCATTGAGCGGCTTACTCCTGATGGCGTAATAGTGGTGAGAGACGGCGATGCTGACAAAGCCAAACGTCATGAGGGCACAAGATTCACTGAATTTTTATCAACCCGGGTTATAGGATTTAATAAAACGAAGAACAGGGAACTATCGTTCTTTTCGGCTGCGCACGTGCGCGGCCTGGTAGGCAAATATGGCGCTGTAGCAGAAGAAATTGACAACACCCGTTATACATCCAACGTAATATTTGTTATCAAAAAATCACCCCAAAAAAATTATGCAGAACTATGATGTGATCATTATCGGCAGTGGCCTCGGCGGACTGGTATGTGGAGCCATCCTCAGCCGGAATGGTTATAAAGTACGCATATACGAAAAGAACCGCCAACCTGGCGGTTGCCTCCAGACTTTTTCCCGTGATAAGGTCATCTTTGATTCCGGCGTGCATTATATCGGCGGGCTGGGAGAAGGGGAGAACCTGAACAAGGTATTTTCCTATCTGGGCATTATGGACAAGCTGAAGCTGAAACGGATGGACCCTGAAGGCTTCGATCACATTAATTTTGGTACAGAAGACAAAATATATCGTATCGCGGAGGGCCGGGACCGTTTTATCCGTACACTGGCTGCCGATTTTCCGGAAGAAACAGATGCTTTGCATGCCTATTGCGATAAAATCAGTGAAGTATGCGGCAAGTTTCCGCTGTACAACCTGCGGCTCGGCGACTATGAGGAGAAGCGTAGCGTATTGACCTTGAATGCGGCCAATGTTATCGAAAGTTTTACCCGTAACCCGCGTTTGCAGCAGGTGCTGGCCGGTAATAACCTGTTATATGCCGGCGTGAAGGAGAAAACGCCATTCTACGTACATGCGTTGGTGTTAAACAGCTACATACAGAGTTCCTGGAAATGTGTGGATGGAGGGTCACAGATTGCCCGCCTGTTATGCCGGCGCATCAAGGAGAACGGAGGGGAGGTGGTCCGCAATACAGCAGTAAAGAAGATCGTGGGGCAGGGCGACCGGGTAGATCACCTGGTATTGGAGACCGGGGCAAAAGTGAAGGCTGATCATTATATATCCAACCTGCATCCGGCGCAAACCACGGCGATCACGGAAAGCGATGTTATCCGCGGGGCCTACCGTACGCGTATGCAGAACCTGGAGAACTCTGTCGGCGGCTTCGTATTGAACGTGGTACTGAAGCCGGGGACCTTTCCTTATATCAATCATAACTACTATCATCACGCCACGGACGATGCCTGGGCAGGGATAGACTATACGCCGGACCAGTGGCCGCAGACCTATGCTATTTATGTGTCTGCCAGCTCCCGGCATGAAACCTATGCAGACAGCCTTTCTGTGATGACGTATATGCGTTACGATGAGGTGGCGCCCTGGCAGCACACCTTTAATACAGAAAGCCAGGAGGCCAGCCGCGGGGCTGACTATGAGGCGTTCAAGGTACACAAAGCCGAACAGCTCATCGACGCCGTGGAGCGGAAATTCCCTGGTTTCCGCAACTGTGTGCAGTCGTATTACGTTGCTACGCCGCTTTCCTACCGGGATTATATCGGTACCGGCGACGGCAGCATGTACGGTATCATGAAAGACAGTACAGACCCGCTGCGGACCATGGTTTCGGCCCGCACCCGGTTGTCTAATTTGTATCTTACCGGGCAAAACCTGAACTTGCATGGAATTCTGGGGGTCACTATCAGCAGTGTGATCACCTCGGCGGAGCTGCTGGGGATGGAATTCCTGGTAGAAGAAATTAATCAGTCAATACTTAAATAAAAGTGGAAAAGAAAAAAAGAAGTGGATGGCGAAGGCTGGGACGGGTGCTGTTGTTTACAGTGGGCGCCCTCCTGTTGTTGTTTGTCGCGCTGGCTATATACCTGGTGTCAGTTAGCCGTATGACGCCGCCGGAGATCGCTGATAAATCGGCGCTACAGCTACAGCGCAAAGCGCTGGACAGCACTTCCTGGACTATTGGCAACAACTGGTTCCGCAAAAGCAACAGCGGGCTGTATGAAATGTATGTGGAAGGAGCGCCCTTTGAAAGAGGGGTGATCAATGGCAAGTTGTCGGGTGAGCTGATCCGTCACCAGGAAGATGTTTTTGTGGAGCAGATCAAAAAGATGATCCCTTCTCCCTTCTACCTTCGTTTTCTGCGGTATTTTACCGGTTGGTTCAACAGGCACCTGAGTGATCATGTGGACGAGGAGTTTAAAGAAGAGATCTATGGTGAGTCCTTCTCGGCTGCCAGCGGTTACGACTGGGTAGGCAGCAACTACGAAAGGCTGATGAACTACCACGGGGCGCATGATATTGGCCATGCCCTGCAAGGCATGATGCTGGTGGGCTGTACGTCTTTCGGCACCTGGAATGACAACTCTGCCGACAGTAATCTGATCATTGGCCGCAATTTCGACTTCTACATGGGAGATAAGTTCGCCGAAGATAAAATGGTGGTGTTTTATCACCCCGACAAAGGGCACAACTTTATGTTCGTTACCTGGGGCGGTTTCACGGGGGTAGTATCCGGTATGAATGATAAAGGGCTGACCGTTACCATCAATGCCGCCAAAACCAACGTACCTACCGGAGCCGCTACGCCTGTTTCGCTGGTGGCGAGAGAGATACTGCAATATGCCCGCAATATCCGGGAAGCATGGGCTATTGCGCAGAAAAGGAAGATGTTCGTGTCTGAGTCTTTTTTGATCGGTTCAGCGGAAGATAATAAGGCGGTCGTGATTGAAAAGACACCGGAAGGCATGGACCTCTACGATCCTAAAAAGAACTTTATCACCTGCACCAACCACTTCCAGGGCGACTCGCTGGGTAGCCTGGAGTCCAATAAGTTGCAGATCAAAGAGAGTGCTTCTGCCTACCGTTACGAGCGCCTCAACGAACTGCTGAAAGCGAACGGTCCCAATACCGTACAGAAGACCATCAGCATCCTGCGCGACCGCAAAGGGCTGCATGGCGCTGATATCGGTCTGGGTAATGAGAAAGCCATCAATCAGTTCATTGCGCACCATGGCATCGTGTTTGAGCCGAAGAAGAAAATGGTATGGGTATCTGCTGCGCCGTGGCAGCTGGGGCAGTTTGTAGCCTACGATCTGAATAAGATCTTCAGCATGCGTGGCCTCGATAGTGATCATGAAGTGTATGACAGCGTGCAGAACGTACCTGCCGATAGTTTCCTGCAGACCAACGAATACACCGCGTTCCGGGTGTATCGCCGGTTGAAGGCGCAGCTGATGGATGGTGGCGATATTGATACCAAAGCGCTGGTAGCTTCTAACCCGGAGTATTACCACACGTATGTGCTGGCAGGCGATTACGATTTCAAAAAGGGTAACTTTGCAGCAGCAAAACAATACTATGAAACGGCGCTCACCAAGGTGATAGCCACCAAAGGAGAGGAGCGGCATATCCGCCGGCAACTGGAAAAATGTAATGCTAAACTGTCCGGAAAATGATTGTCGGTATAGGTACAGATATCACTGATGTGGCACGTATTGCGGCGAGACTGGCTAAAGGCAACGGTTTCCGGGATCTCGTGTTTACCCCGGAGGAGATTGCCTACTGCGAGCAGCAGGCAGCGCCGCAGGAGAGTTATGCCGCGCGCTTTGCCGCCAAAGAAGCCTTTCTGAAGGCGCTGGGCACGGGGTGGGGTAATGGCGGCGTGAACTTCAACGAAATAGAGATACGCAACGATGCCGCCGGAAAACCGGAACTGTTCCTGCTGACAGACAATCCCCGGTATACCTCGCTGGGCGTAAAAAAAATATGGGTGTCATTGTCGCATGAAAAAAATGCAGCAGTGGCCATGGTAATTCTTGAAAGCTGAATATCGTAACATATGTACATTCCCGATATAGAACTACAGTCGAAGGCCGCCATCAGGGCATTCCAGGAGAAAGAAGTCATGCGGCTGCTCGGTTATCTGCGTGAGTTCTCTCCCTTTTACAGGTCGTGGTTCAAACAACACGACATACATCCGGAGAAAGTCCGCTCGCTGGAAGACTTCAGCCAGATCCCTCCGGTGACCAAGCAGGACCTGCAGGAGCATAATTGGGAATTTCTTTGCGTAGATAAAAGTCATATCGCAGAATATACCACCACCTCCGGTACTTTAGGCCGTCCGGTGATTATTGCGCTGACAGAAAAAGACCTTCAGCGTCTCAGTTATAACGAATACATTTCTTTCTGTTGTGCCGACGGTACCGACAGCGATATCTTTCAGCTGATGCTGACGCTGGACCGTCAGTTTATGGCCGGTATGGCGTATTACAACGGTATCCGTAAACTGGGCGCCGGCGTGTTGCGTGTAGGCCCCGGCGTGCCCAGCATGCAGTGGGAGAATATCCAACGTATCAAACCAACGACGATCGTCGGTGTACCTTCTTTCATTGTAAAGCTGATCGCCTACGCGAAAGAACATCATATCAACATCAACGAAACATCCGTCCGCAAAGCTGTGTGCATCGGTGAAAATATCCGCAATACCGATTTCTCGCTGAACGTGCTGGGCAAAAAAATAACCGAACAGTGGAACATTCAGCTGTATTCCACCTACGCTTCCACCGAAATGCAGACAGCATTTACGGAATGCAAAGCCGGCAAAGGCGGTCACCATCATCCCGAATTGCTCTACGTGGAACTGCTGGACGAAAACAACCAGCCAGTGGCTCCGGAGCAGGAAGGAGAGGTAACCATCACCACGCTGGGCGTGGAAGGCATGCCGCTGCTGCGCTATAAAACCGGCGATATCTGCCAGTACCATGAGGAAATATGCAGCTGTGGAAGGCATACGCTGCGCCTGTCTCCCGTCATCGGCCGGAAAAAACAGATGATCAAATACAAAGGCACCACCCTGTACCCGCCCGCCCTCTTTGACCTGCTCAACGATATGGAAGAAGTGAGGGAGTTTGTGGTGGAAGTATACGCCAACGAACTAGGTACCGACGAGATAGTGCTGCATGTATGGCCTACCGAAGAATCAGAAGAGATGGACCGTAAGATCAAATCCTACCTGCAGGCTAAACTGCGTGTGATACCACAAGTGAAATATTGCGGCCAGCAAGATATTATGCGGATGCAGTTTCCGGAGAATAGCCGGAAGCCGGTGAAATTCCTGGACAACAGAAGCTAACGATAATGCAGGCGAAGGGTCAGGTGGCAGACCCTTCGCTCATACTTTTATGTAATTTGCCCCACTGCTCCAGCTGCGCCAGGATAGGTAACAACCCCTTCCCGATAGGTGTTAGTTCATATTCCACCCTTAGCGGCACCTCCGCGTAGGCCGTCCTGGACACCAGCTTGTCTTCTTCCATTTTCTTCAGCTGTAGTGTCAGCATTCTCTCAGTGATATTTGGGATCTTATTTTTGAGTTCTGTGAACCTTAATTTTCCCTGTTTCAGATAATAACAGATCGACAATATCCATTGCCCACTGATCAGGTTTACCGCATAAATCTCCGCACAGGTTTCTTCCAGGTTTTTCTTGTTTTCAAAATTCACGGATGTATCCTTGATCTTACTCATACTTACATTTTTGTTCGTTGAATACAATCGGTTGCCCGCTTGAACGGGGCTTGCATTTCCTCCTAAATTTACAAAAAAAAGCGCAAGCACTTTGTGATGATGAACAAGACAATAACCCTGTTGCTGCTCTCTTTGGGCAGTCTGCATTTAGAAGCACAACATATGATGAACACGGACAGAATGGATAAAAGATTGAAGGCAGGCATGGATAGCACCGCCTCCCTGGAGATAGATAACGAAACCTTCCTGCATCACCCGGAAATTATTCAGCAGGAAAGGGCCGCTTTCACGAGGAATAACCCGGCGCCCCGGCCGGAAAATATCCAGGTAAGTGATGTGTTTGTCAACAGCTCGCGGGATAACTATAAGATCAGGCTGCACGTCTACCAGGCGAAGAACTTCGACGCAGATCATGTGATCGTATACTTCCATGGTGGTGGGTATGTTTTTGGTATGCCAGAGCAGGTCGATGAACAGATGTTTAAGATCGCCGCTGATCTGAAAGCCACCATCATCTCCGTTGACTACCGGTTATCACCGCAGTACAAATTTCCCATCCCGGTACTGGACGGGTATGACGCTTTACAATGGACCGTCAGCAACGGTAAGACTGCCCTAAACATTAACCCGGACAACATTGTCGTTTTCGGCGCCAGCGCCGGCGGACACCTGGCAGCAGCTGTAGCACAAATGGCGGCGGACCACCAAGTGAAAAATATCAGGCATCAGTTTCTGCTATACCCTGTTATCCACAACCAACTGAATACACCATCGATGAATGAATTCGTGGATGCACCGCTTTGGAGCAAAACTGCTGCTTCCGCAGCCTGGCTTCATTTCCTCGGAAAAGAAAAAATGGGTCAGTCCATCCGGTTTGCAGACCTGACCAACTTTGATAAGTTCCGGCAGCTGCCACCGGCCACTATCGTGGCATGCGAGCTGGACCCGCTCAGAGACGAGGATATCGCCTACGCACAGCAGTTGTACAAGGCGGGTGTGAAAACAGAGCTGTGGGTGATCCCCGGCGCGGTCCATATTTTTGATTTGTTCTCATCGCCGCTGAGAGAAGAGTTTTACCGGTTTATGATTGATAAGATGGAGAAAGTGTGGTGGAATAGCTCAATCAATATTCTTTAAATCAAAGCTATATTCGTAGCTTATTTCAGAAGAAGTATCCTGGTTTTTAAGCCAGGCTGCTTCTTCATGGCTTTTCTCAACAATTTCAGCTGTTGAAAAAGATTTAAAGTTAGAAATAACTTTATCCAGTGTTTTTTGTTCTGTTTCACTGATGTACCTACGGAACTCATTCATATCAATATCTTTCTTATAACAAAATCTGTTGCCGGCATATTCAGGGAACGCGACTTCATCAACCTCCACATACTGGTTGTTACACACTATGTTATAGAGGCCTCCATAATTTGTTGGGACTGGTCCCCATTTGTATGCTTTATATATTATTCCACTAATACCAGAGCCCTGATGTTTAAAATGGTCAAAATCCGCATAGAATAAGAGTTTGTTAAGCAGCGTGGTAAAGGGATTGAGTTCTTTTACCAGATATTGGATCATATATCCGACTCTGGGGAGACTGGGGACTCTGAATCCATTATTGATATTAGGTAGTTTACTGGGGAAAACGTCGAGTTCCAGTTCTCTGACAAAATGTTCATGCTCGTAACGTTGAACTAGAGACTGTGCTTTCTTCAAGATGTCTTCGTACTCTTGTTGACTGAATTGATCCTTACTTAAATTGATCAACTTCAGAAACTCATGAGGATCTTCAGCGAGTCGGAGATATTTACCAATAGAGGCGCTGGGCATTTCTCCATTCTCAAAATTACGATACCCGTTAGCTCCTAAACCAAGTATAATGCTCATCTTGGCGGAACTTAACCCGTATTTGGATTTTAATAGTTTTATTTCTTCGGGATTAGGTATACCGTATTTTGCGCGATACCTGTTGAGGACCTGGTTTTGATTCAGGGTATCAATTTCATCATTTGTGAACTGCTCTCCTGTATCTTCGCAAACATAATAGTGGTAGGTGATATCGAAGGATTCCTTTCGATATTCCATTGTCATAGATTCTTTTTCCAGCCGTGCTTTACCGCCTGTAAACGGACTTTCCATAATTGTTATTTTAAAGGATATAGCATTGGGCTTTCTGCAATATGAAACGAGATACATATCGTAGTCTTTCCGGGAAGGCCCATCGTGACTTTTATGTATATCTCCGTCCCCTTGTATCTTTTGCCAAATACCCACATGTCTGGTCCACCATTCAATGTGTCTTTTCTAGGCCCCTCTGAATAATCTTCAACTTTAAGGGACTTGACCAACATAGTCCTTTGATCAGGTCTCATTTCCAGCGCTAAAAGCGTCCTACCATTTTTACCCCTGTCATCCCGATAGATGACTCCCCATATGCTCATTTTCTGGTGAAAGGCTCTGAGAAACTGAGCAACCTCTGCTACTTTGGTCAGCATTTATATTTGTGTAAATATCAAATATGATAAGTGAATAAAATATATCGCAGCTGAATTGCAAGTTACAAAGTTATAGAATTCTATAATTTTCAACTAATAAGTTTGTTTTATTATATTTTTTCCTATAAAGTCAACTATTTAGTTGTGGTTTATTTTATTTCGAGGGTAGTAATAAACTCCTTCGCTGCCCTGAGCGTCAATGACGGGGCTTCTTTATGTGGTGTATGGCCAATGCCCGGTAAAATATACTTCGAGGCTTTACCACTTACCTGGCTGATGGTTTTTTCTTGGATTGATGATGTCGCAGAATACTGTAAAGACAATAACTTTAGTTTGGTGTTTTCGAAACATAGTTTCGGATAACTATCAGAGAAATCATATCGATTAATCTTTATCTACATCGAAGACAATAAATCCTTAGCAGGAACATATAAACTCCCGGCAGTACAGTATTTCCGGGAGGATGGTATAGCTGGCGGTGGTTTTACCGGCGCCATTGCAACCTGCTATGATATAAAGATCCGGCATTATTAGTTATTTAAAACTCCATCACTGCATTCGCTGTTGGATTATCCAGCTTAGTACTTTGTCTTTTCCCGCCTACGATCACATGGATCATATTGATCTGTGAAGGATGTTGCTGATACAACAGGTCATTCATCACGGCCACTTTTTTCGGTGCGGGGATATTTTCGGCGGAGAGGAAGCTCCAGACGGCATCTTCTTCTATCTTATAGCCCAGGAAGTGCAGGGGTATTTTTTTCCCGTCGAGGGTCACCTGCAGGTGTTTGGAGAGATAGTCTGCCATTATTTTTTCTACCTGTTGACGGTTAGCGGGTTTGATGATGTCGAAAGAGGTATTGTATTGGGCTTTCAGTGTATTTTCCAGGTCGTCGGCGAAAATACGGCAGCTGATTTCCAGCTCTTTTTTGGCAGTGTTGTGCGTAATCTCTGTCACACTCACGTAGAACGGGTGCAGAAGGGCCATCCAGGCCACTGTCCACCATTTACATAATAATAAACCCACTAGACTAATTTTATTGGGAAAATTAATTTTTACTTTCTATAATTACCAAATTTAGACAAAAGAAGGGCAATGGACCTGATGTATTTTGAGCTGGGATGGCAGCATATTCTCAACTGGGAAGGTTATGATCATATACTTTTTGTGATTGCCCTGAGCGCTGTTTATGTGGTGAACGAATGGAAAAAGCTGCTGGTCCTGGTGACCGCCTTTACGATCGGACATTCTATTACACTGGCGTTGAGTGTGTTACATATTATCAGGGTGTCCAGTTCGCTGGTGGAGTTCCTGATCCCGGTAACGATCTGTATTACGGCGTTGTCTAACATTTTCCGTAGAAATGAGGCGCCGCAGCACCTGCAGCTGAACTATTTCTACGCGTTATTTTTCGGGCTGATACACGGACTGGGGTTCTCCAACTACCTGAAAAGTCTGCTGGGCAGCCAGGCCAACATTGTGAAACCACTGCTGGGATTCAATATCGGACTGGAATTTGGCCAGCTCCTGATCGTAGGCGTGGTGATGCTGATATCTGCCATTATCGTTAACATCGGACGGGTAAGCCGTCGTGACTGGAACATGTTTTTATCTTCTGCCACCTTTGGCGTCGCCTTCCTGATGGTGATCCAGGGCGTGAGAGAGCTGTTGAAATAAAATCTGAAATCTAAATCCTCTATGAGAAAAAATCTGTATCTCCTCGGTATCTTATGCAGCACTGCGATGGCGCTGCATGCGCAGAACCCGGGGTCTAACCACGGTAACCGCTTTGAGCAACTGGGCACTATGCTTCAGTCGCCCAATATGTACCGCTCCGCCTCCGGCGCGCCCGGCCCCAAATACTGGCAGCAGCGGGCCGACTATGAGATCAGTGCAGAACTGGATGACAACAAACAGCGGCTCACCGGCGCTGAAACAGTCACCTATTTCAATAATTCACCGGACCCGCTGACTTACATCTGGCTGCAGCTGGATGAGAACGAGCACGATCCGAAAAGCGACAACCGCAGCTTCGACGGCAGCAAAATATCTGATAAAATGAGCTTGCGGGATATCCGCGGTATCCTGCCGCCTACCGGCGATCTGGGCGTGAAAATTGTCAAAGTGACGGATGCCGACGGCAAACCGCTGCCCTATACCATCAATCAGACCATGATGCGCATCGACCTGCCCAAAACACTGATGCCAGGCGAGAAATACCGCTTTAAGGTGGACTGGTGGTACAACCTGTCCGACCGTATGGTGACCGGCGGCCGCGGCGGTTATGAATATTTCCCGGAAGACAAAAACTACCTGTATACCATCACCCAATGGTATCCCCGGCTGGCGGTGTATTCCGACTTCCAGGGGTGGCAGAACAAACAGTTTACCGGCAGAGGCGAATTCGCGCTCACCTTCGGTAACTTCAAAGTACGCCTGACCGTGCCAGCTGATCATATCGTAGGCGCTACCGGCGAATGCCGGAACTACAAAGAAATGCTTTCTCCTGCCCAATACCAGCGCTGGCAACAGGCGCAGAACAGCAAAGAACCTATCGAAGTAGTAACGCTCGATGAAGCAAAGAAAGCCCTGCAAAATAAATCAGGCAGCCGTAAAACATGGGTATATGAAGCACAGAACGTACGCGACTTCGCCCTTGTTTCCTCCCGCCGCCTCGTATGGGACGCTATGGCAGCCAATGTGGAAGGCAACAAGGTAATGGCCATGTCCTACTACGGCCCTGAAGCCTATCCGCTCTACCGCCGTTATTCCACCAAAGTGGTAGCGCATACCGTAAAATCCTACTCCAGCCACACCATACCGTACCCTTACCCGGTGGCGATCTCCGTAGAAGCGGCCAATGGGATGGAGTACCCGATGATCTGCTTCAACTACGGCCGTGCAGATAAAGACGGTACCTATTCTGAATCCACCAAAAACGGCATGATCGGCGTTATCATCCACGAAGTAGGACATAACTTCTTCCCGATGATCGTTAACTCCGACGAACGCCAGTGGTCCTGGATGGACGAAGGCCTCAATACTTTCTGCCAGTTCATGGCGGAGCAGGAATGGGATAACAATTTCCCCTCTTCCCGCGGCCCCGCACATAAGATCGTGGACTATATGAAGATGCCGAAAGATCAGCTGGAGCCTATCATGACCAACTCAGAAAATATTATCCAGTTTGGACCGAATGCATACGCCAAACCCGCCACAGCGCTCAATATACTCCGGGAAACCGTGATGGGGCGCGAACTGTTCGACTTCGCTTTCCGTGAATACGCACGCCGCTGGGCTTTTAAACATCCTACACCGGCAGATTTCTTCCGCACGATGGAGGATGCTTCGGCTGTTGACCTGGATTGGTTCTGGCGTGGATGGTTCTTCTCCATCGAACCGGTGGATATCTCCATCGATAACGTAAAATGGTACAACCTCAATACGAAAAATCCGGCCACCAACAGCCAGGAAGCGAAAGCTGCTTACGACCGTAACATGGACCACGTGGCCCGCCAGCGCAATAAAGCGGCAGGCGTTAAATTTGTCGTAGACCAGGATACCAGCCTGCAGGACTTCTACAGCAAATGGAACCGCTTCGAAGTGGCGCCGGAAGACAAAGCTGCCTACGATCAGTTCTATAACAACCTGGCACCCGCGGAAAAAGAATTGTATGATAGCAAAAAGAACTTCTATGAAGTGACGCTTTCCAACGCGGGAGGACTGGTGATGCCGGTAATCCTCGAATGGACATTTGCCGACGGCACCAAAGAAACAGACCGTATCTCCGCCTACATCTGGCGCAAGAACGAAAATCAGGTGACCAAAGTGTTTGCAAAAGACAAAAAAGTGGTGGCCCTTAAACTGGACCCTCTCCGTGAAACAGCCGATATTGATGAAAGCAACAACAGCTGGCCAAGAGAAGCGGCGCCATCCCGGTTTGATATGTTCAGGGAAGGAGGTGCGGTGAGAGGCGCCTCCTCCGGCGATAACCCGATGAAAAAAGCCCTTAATAAATAACGTTGATGAAACATACGCTCACCCTCTTACTGTTATTCTGTTCCCTGCAGACGCTCCGCGCCGGTAATGCAGACACTGTCAGCATTCCCAGCGCCGCCATGCATCGCAGCTACAAATGCGTGGTCGTAACGCCGGCGTCCTACAAGGAAGGCACCAGGCGCTATCCCGTGGTGTACCTGCTGCACGGCTACAGCGGCAACTACGCCAACTGGATCACTAAAGTGCCGGCCATCAAAGAACTGGCGGATACCTATCAATGCATGATCGTATGCCCCGATGGCGCTTTCATGAGCTGGTACCTCGACAGTCCCCGTGACAGCTCCATGCGCTTTGAAACTTATGTAGGGAAAGAAATACCGGCATATATCGACCAGCACTACCAGACGCTGCCCGACCCGCGCCATCGCGCTATTACCGGGCTCAGCATGGGTGGCCACGGCGCCCTGTACCTGGCCATGCGGCACCCGGAAGTGTTCGGCGCTGCCGGTAGTATGAGCGGAGGCGTAGACTTCAGACCGTTTCCCAAAAGTTGGGAAATTGTAAAACTGCTGGGAGAACCGGGTGAAGACGGTGCTAACTGGACCGCCTATACGGTAATGGCGCAGCTCGGCAAACTAAAGCCGGGTACCCTGTCCATGGTGATCGACTGCGGCGTGAAAGACTTTTTTATCGACGTAAACCGCGCTTTACATCAGCAACTGCTCGAAAAAGGCATAGACCACGATTATACTGAACGGCCTGGCCAGCATGACTGGAACTACTGGGGTAATTCCATCCACTACCACATGCTGTTCTTCCATCGTTTCTTCCAATAATCAATACAAAGGCATAAAAAAATGAAGCCGTCCCGGGAACGGGGCGGCTTTTTTAACTTGCTAATATGTCCTGTTGATCTATGAAAATTTGATGGTGGTTTTTATTGAAAAAAGCGGCCGTAAGCAGGACTGCAAGCGGCCGGATTATTTTCATGTGACCTAAGTTGAATGCTAAGCGAAATCAGTTGCTTTGTACAGACCCAGATAGGCACGGGCGACAATGATTTTGGCATAGGTCTGTTTGTTGTTGATGACGTAGTACGCCCTGTACATCAGATAGCAATGAATCGCAGCAGCTCAGTTATAGGTACCCATGTTTCATTACGTGTTATTATCAGAACTATTTTCGTTATCCGCCAGGAAGTCGTGCGTATAGCTGAATAGTACCATCGAAAATGAATTTTTTTTAATGTGTAATGTATACACATTGTAAAAACGGGGAAAAGGTGCTTCCCATCCCTTTTCGGTCCGGGCGTTCGTATACCAGGGCCGCACCGTTTGCTATCATTCATTAATGGTGGTGTCTGGGGCCTCAGCCCCGGGCATACCTGGCAGCCCCGGAAACAACGAAAAAAAAGCCGGTCCTCGATAGGACCGGCATTTTTTTTTATGCACGCGATTCAAAATAAGTATTTGACAGGCTCAGTGCGGTATGTCCCACCAGAGTCTCACGCCGCCATTGTCTGCAGCGCCGGGGCCCAGCAGTTTGATGGCTTTTTCCACTTCCGCTTTGTTGGAAGTGTACTCTGTGGACGGGAACGGGATCCTTCTGATCTGTATATCGGTATTGATAGTACCATTGCTGTAGTTGGTCACTACCGGGAAGAGTTTCGGATAGCCGGTTCTGCGGTATTCGCTCCAGGCTTCCTGTCCTTCAGGGTAGATGGCAATCCATTTCTGCGTGATGATCCGCTCCATTTTAGCTGCCTTGGTGGCGGCATCATCCCATTTGATGGTGATGTTGGTCATGGCAACATGGTTATTGGCAGCGTTACGCGGGTCTACGTAATCAATCGGTTTGGCAGTATTGTCTGCCACATAATTGTTGACAGCAACAGGGTCTGCATCCCACTGGCTGAAGGAAGCACGCATACCTTTTTCGTACAGCTCACCCGGAGTGCCGCCGGCATTGCCCCAGCCGTTGAGGGCTGCTTCTGCGCGAAGGAACCATACTTCTGCTGCAGTCATCAGCTGAAGGGGGGTAGTGGCTTTAAAGGTTTTGGTTTCTGCGGTAGCCGGAACGGAATAACCGTTATACGCCGGTTTGGCTTCTACCAGGCTGCCGATACGGATGCCTTTATATTTTCCGGGGTAAGCGGTGGCATGATCGAAATACTTCGGTAGGCGCGGGTCATTATATCCCACCAGGAAAGATTCCATGGAAGCGTTCATGGCATTGTCCGTCCATGCTGTTACAATGGTGAACAACGGGTTCTTCAGCCCGAAGCCGGATACGTTCGCGTTGTCTTTGGTGATCTCCATCACGCCGCCATTGGCAGGGTTCAGCGCCTTTTCGGCTTCTGCCTGCGCTTTGGCTGCAGCTACACCGGAGATACGGACAGCCAGGCGCAAACGCAGTGAGTTGGCAAACTTGATCCACTGTTTGTAATCACCGCCATACAGCATGTCGAATTTAGCAAAGAGGGATACGCCCGGATGCTGGGTCACATAAGTGTTCAGCGTGGTTACGGCCGTGTCCAGCTCTTTAAAGAAGCGGTTATATACGTCCTCCTGTTTGTCGTAGGAAGAAGTAGTACCGCCGCTGCCATAGCTGCTGTAAGGAATAGGACCGTAGATGTCGGTCACCCGGTGCATGGCTTCTACTTTCAGGATCAGCGCGATAGCCCAGAACTCTGGTGCGGATACCGCCGCGCCTCTTCTCCTTACTTCATAAATAGGCGCCATCACGTTGTTGTACGCCAGGTTGAACGGGGCAGCGTTCCAGCCGTCTACCAGGGAATAGGTCATGTTGTTAACGTTACCGCGGAAGTTGTTCGGCGGCATCATATAACCGGAATATACGTCGCCCATCAGGTTCTGTTGCAGCTGATAGTCGGCCGTGGTATTATTGAAGTTGAAGTAGATGGAAGACTGTATCTGCGGGAAGAAACCACCGATATAGTTGAAGTCGGCCTTCAGGTCATCTTCGGTCAACCCGGTATTGTCCGTGTTGTATTCCTCGAAGTTTTTGGTACAGGCGTTAAGGCCCAGGATACCAGCCGCCAGCGCGATGATGGCCACCGGCTTATATAGTTTGAATCTTAATTTTTTCATCTGTGTTGAATTAAAGGTGAACATGATTAGAAACCAACATTCAGGTTAAAGCCAAAGCTACGGGTGGCCGGTAAGCCGAACATATCCACACCGGAAAGACCGTTATTGGTTGCCATAGCGATTTCCGGATCATACGGCGCCTTTTTGGAGATGTACCAGAGGTTTCTGCCTACCAGGGAAAGACGGATGTTCTTTACAAAACCATTGCCCAGCACTCTGGAAGGAATAGCATAACCGAGCGACAGTTCCCTTAACCTTACCACGCTGGCGTCATACATATATTCCCCGCTCACACCGTCACGACCGCCGATAGTACCATACCATTTTTCAGCATCTACTTTGGTAACCGGTTGTTTGGTCGTTTCAGATACACCGTTAACGATCACACCACCTGCTTTACGGGCTTCGCCGGTACGGGCAGACACACCGTATTTATCCATTACGGCTTCTGTCATAGACATTACCTTGCCGCCAAACTTACCGTCAACCAGGAAGCTCAGGTTGAAGTTTTTGTAGGAGAAGCGGTTGCTCCATCCTGCCTGCCATTTGGGGTTAGGATTACCAACAAACACGAGGTCGGAAGTTACCAGCGGCGTACCGTCAGCACCGATGATCACACGGCCGCTTTCGTCTCTCTTCAGCGCTTTACCGAAGATGTCGCCATAAGAACCGCCTTTCTCGATAATGGAAGCGAAAGTGTTGGAACCGGCGGGGGTCAGGATAAACTGGTCGATGTTATCTGCCAGCTCTACCACCTTGTTTTTGTTCTGGGAATAGTTCACAGTAGTGTTCCAGGTGAAATCTTTGGACTGGAAAACGTTGTAACCCAATACTACTTCGAAACCGCTGTTCTGGATATTACCAGCATTGATGAAGCGGAAGCTGTAGCCTGTTCCCGGAGGTACGGCGATCTGGAAGTACTGGTTGGTGGTATTCGTTTTATAGTAGGTGAAGTCGAAGTTCAGCCTGTTGTTCAGCAAACGCCATTCTGTACCGATTTCCAATGACTTGGTCCTTTCTGGTTTCAGGTCGGTGAAAGGCGCCTGGTTGTTGAACAGGAAGGTGCCGCCCACCTGGCCCAGCCTGTTGAGCGGGTTGGTTACATACAGGGGAACGGAGTTACCTACAACAGCGTAAGAGCCACGGAGTTTAGCATAGCTAACCGGCTCCGGCATGTTGAACAATTGATGGAGCATGAAGGAAAGGCCGGCAGAGGGATAAAAGTAGGAGCCGTTTGGAGTGAACGCCAGATTGGATGACCAGTCATTACGTCCGCTGAGGTCCAGGAACACCAGGTCTTTGAAAGACAGGTTTACGTTCCCGAATACGGCCTGCAGCTGGCTGTGATTCTCTGGCGCAGTCTGTATCAGGCTGCCGGCGGTCATGTTCTGCAGCATAAATTTATTCGCCACATAAAGGTCGCCGAGGTAGCTGTCTGCAGTCATACCCTTGGTACGGGTATCGTTAACGCTGGTACCAACCAGGGCATTTAGTTTAAAATTGGTACCGAGGTTGCGGTTCAGGTTCAGGATCAAATCACCGTAGAACTGGGTGGTGGTGAGGTCGCTCATGATGTAACGGCCGTTAGCGCCTGCCAGTACAGGGTTGGTGCCTGCATAGAACTGTCCGTCGTAAGTATCGTTGGTACGGTCCATATTACCGCGGGCCTGCAGATACAACCAGTCATTGAAATCGTATTTGGCGCTGACGTTGAAGAGCGTTCTGTTACGTGCGGCCTGGCTGTTGTTTCTGTTAACGATCCAGTAAGGGTTCTGTTGTACGTCTTCGTTGAAAGGCCAGTTCTGCAAGTTGATCTGGCGAACAGGATCGAACTTGTTATAAGTTTTATATGGTGACATGTCGCGGCCTCTGGGGAATAAATAAAGACCGGTGAGCGGGTTGAAGTACAAGCCGGTTACAGGACCATTGTCTGTTTTCTGTGTGATAATATTCACGTTACCATCCAGGGTCAGTTTGTCGTTGAGGAACTTGGCTGTTTCCCGGAAAGAGAAGTTGTGACGATTGAGATCGTTGCCCGGCATCACTGCTTTGGCATTGGTATTGGCATAGGAGAAATAAGACTGCGCTTTTTCTGTGCCGGCAGTGAAGTTGATGGCGTTGATCCAGGTGTTGCCATTGCGGAAGAAATCGGACACATTATCCTGTGCGTTGTTGATTTCAGGGCCCCAGCTTTGGGTAGCACCGTCTTTGGTGGCGCCGTAGGAATTCTGCAGCTCCGGTTTATATGCAACTTTATCGAGTGTGAAACCGCTGGAGAATTCTACTTTGGCGTTACCTGCTTTACCTTTTTTGGTGGTGATGAGGATAACACCGTTGGCGGCCTGGCTGCCATACAGTGCGGCAGCGGAAGCGCCTTTCAGTACGGATACGCTTTCGATATCGTCAGGGTTCATATTGGAGATACCGTCACCACCATCGCGGCCAGGAGTAAAGGTAGAGGTACCATCGCCACCCCAGGTGCTGTTAGGCTGCTGGGTAGTGTAGTTGGTCATGGGGATACCGTCGATTACATACAGCGGCTGGTTGGTGCTTTGGGCAGATTTGTTACCGCGCAGTGTTACTTTAACGGAACCACCTACGCCGGAACCACTCCTGCTCACCGTGATACCGGCAGCTTTACCGGAGATAGAGTTCATGACATTCGCATCTTTAGCGGTAGTCAGTTCTTCATTGCCCAACCGCTGTGTAGAGTAGGTCAGGGATTTGGCGGCTTTTTTCACACCGAGAGCGGTGACCACCAGTTCATTCAGTCCTTTTACATTCTCGTCCAGTCGTACGTCGAGCGTAGCGCTGTTGCCTACGGTTGCTTCCCGTGAACCGAAGCCGATGGAAGAAAACACCAATACGTCGCCGGCCTTGGCATTGAGGTGGTATTGGCCGTTGGCATTGGTTTGTGCGCCTTTGGTAGTCCCTTTTACCTGAACGGAAACACCCGGCAATGGCGTGCCTTTGGTATCACGCACGGTACCACTGATTTCCTTTTCCTGTAAAATGCTACGGAATGAAGCTGTGGGCGTATAAGTATTGCCGGCAGCCTTCGCATATGCATTGTCTGCTAATATGGAAGTGAGCGCCATTCCCGTTACAGCACACACTTTCATAAGGCGTAGGTTTTTTTTCATACTTGCCTTTTTTTTGGTTAATAATTGGTATTTAAATGTTGTGGATAAGAACTGACTCATGTATCGCGTGCCTGCTGATACAATACGCTGTCACGTGCCGTCTGGAAAAAAAATACACTCCCCATTAGCATGGCGAAAGCCATCCTTTACCCTCTTTTTTATTGAATTGACGTGGTTTGTTAGCACAGGTATTCCCTTCGGAAATGCAACACGCTTTTTCGTGCTGATCCCGTTATAGTTTTTCGTGCCTGTTCTTCTTACATGAAACTTTTATTTTGAATGATATTGCCTCGCCGATGTTTTCATTTGGATGACGCATCATAAGCGCTACAGGAAGGAAGTCGTGCGTTAATAGAAATGGTACTACAGTAGTCAAAAAAAAAATTACGAATTACGAATTACGGATTACGAATTACGAATTGAGGGCTCCATATAGCCAGGTCACTTACTAACCTTTCCATAAAGAAGCCCTCAATTCGTAATTCGTAATCCGTAATTCGTAATTATTTGGTGTCCCACCATAATCGGGTGCCGCCATTGTCATCCGCTTTTAGCATCTTCCTGGCACGCCCCAGCGCCTGCGGGTTGGTAACTTCTTCTATCTGCGGGAACGGCAGCCGACGGATGAATTTCTCCGTGCTGATGGTATTGTTGCTGTTATTGATCACCACCGGGAACAATTTCGGATAACCCGTTCTGCGGAACTCCGTCCAGGCTTCCTGTCCCTCGGGGAACATGGCGATCCATTTCTGGGTGATGATACGCTCCAGCTTCTCTTCCTTTGAAGCCTGCTCGTCCCACTTAACAGTAATCTTACTGAGATGTTGGCTGCCTGCAGGCACATCGTTTTCTCTATTATTAGGATCTACATAGGGCCTCGGTTTACTGCTGTCGTTTTTCAAATAGTCGTTTACGTTAGTGATGCCATATTGGTCAAAGGATGTGCTGACACCTCTTTCATAATTATAGACAGCGCTGCCGGCGCCATCCCAATTGTTCAGCGCCGCTTCTGCCTTGAGGAACCAGGCTTCAGCTGCGGCCATGAACTGGATCCTGTTCTCCAGGCGGGCCAGCTTGGAGTAACCGGTGTACTGCTCTTTCAGGGAAATACGGATACCATTGCGGATACCATGATAAATGCCTTGTCCCTCATCGGTGTGCACAAAATAATGCGGCAGACGGGGATCGTTATATCCTGTGAGGATCGACTCCATGGGAGCGCTCATGCGGAGGTCGGCCCAGGTGTAACACATAATATTAAGCGGATGGGTGACCGGTGAAATGTCCACAGCGAAGTTGTCTTTCGCTTCCTGCAGCAACCCCAAAGGATGTTTCAGCGCCGCTTCCCCCTCTTTTCTCGCCTGGGCCGGATCAGCGCCGTTAATGCGGACGGCCAGCCGCAACCGCAGGGTGTTGGCGAATTTTATCCATTTGATATAGTCGCCTTTATATACCAGGTCAAACGCCTGGAAACGCTGTGGGCTGCCACGGTTGACATAATCGGTCAACAGGTTGATGGCGGTGTCCAGGTCATGGAAAAAAGTAGCGTATGCCTGCTGCTGGGAATCATACTCAAAAACATTGTCGTTGTTGATCTCCCCGAAATGGTTGTAGATAATAGGCCCGAAGATATCGCTGATACGGTGCATGGCCTCCACTTTCATGATGGTGGCCCAGGCGTAAAAATCAGGGTACTTTGTCCCGGCCTTTTGCTGTGTGAACACACAGGGCTTCATCACCCAACGATACGCCTCGTTCCATGGATGAACGTTCCAGTAATAAAGCAAGCCGTAGTTCATGTTGTTGATATTGCCTTCAAAGGGCGTCGGCGACATCATATACCCGGAAAAAATATCGGCGTTGAGGTTTTGCTGCAACTGCGCCGTTGGCGGATCGTTATAGCGCAACAGGTACAGCTGCGCCTGGGTGATAGGAGCGCCCATCAGTTGAAAATCGCCCTTCAGGTCGCTCTCGGTAAAATCGTATGGATTTTTGTTGATATCGGTGAATTTACCGGTACAGCCGCTACCCAACGTGAGGGCGGCCATTGCCAGCAGCATGCTATGGATCCGTTTACGCATGATCGTTAGATTTAAAACCCGAATTTTAAGTTGACGCCCATACTGCGTAAGGGCGGTAATCCGAATACATCCACGCCCTGGAGACCATTGCCGGAACCCATGGAGACTTCCGGGTCAAAAGGAGCGTCGAGCTTAAAGAAAAAGAGATTCCTGCCGATAACGCCTACCCGCATGCTGCGCAGCCATTTCCACTTCAGGGGAAGCAGGTAGCTGAGGCTCAGTTCCCGCAGCCGGATGTTGGTAGCGTTGTACATATACATTTCCCCGATACCGGAACGGCCGCCGATGATGGTGTAGTAATTGGCGGCGTCTATTTTTCCGGTGTAAGGCGTGCCGTCCGCCAGCGCCGCGTTGAGTGACACACCGCCGTTGTCACGGGCCTGGGCGGTTACTTCGCTCACGCCGTAATAATCCAGCACGGCCTGGGTAACGCTCATCACCTTGCCACCGAAACGGCCGTCTACCAGGAAGCTTAAAGTAAAATTGCGGTAGTAGAAACTGTTGTTCCATCCCAGCATGAAGTCGGGATTGGGGTTCCCCACTTTCTTAAAAGTACCTGTGGTAGAGAGCTTCCCGTTTTCATCCACAATCACCTGGCCTTTATCGTTGCGTTTTAATTCTTTGTTGGAATAAATATCGCCCCAGGAGCCGCCTTCCTGTATAAAGGAGCCAAACATATTAACGCCAAAATCAGTAAGGGTAAACATGTTGCTGGTATCGGCGCCGGCAATTTTTTTATTGCTCAGCTGCAACACGATATTGCGGTTGGTGGAGAAGTTGACGGTGCTGGTCCAGCTGAAGCCCTTGGTCTGTATGGGTATTGCGCTCACGGATGCTTCCAGCCCCTTGTTCTGGATATTGCCCATATTGAGGTAATAGGTCATGAATCCGGAGCCGGGAGGAGCTGGCACTTCCATGTATTGTTTGTAGTTATTGTTTTTGTAGATGGTGATATCCGCGTTGAGCCTGTTGTTGAACAGGTGCACTTCCAGTCCGGCCTCGAAGGAGCGGTTGTCTTCCGGTTCGAGATATATGCCGGGGTAGGGGGTACGGAGGTTAAGCAGCACCCTGCTTACGCCGGCGGTAGTTTGCATGGTAAACGGCGCCGGGTTGGAGGCATAGCTGGCGATGTCGTTGCCTACTTTGGCATAGGAGATGCGCGTGCGCAGGAGGTTAAAGGCTTTAGGCAGCTTAAACATGTCTGTCCAGATGGCCGATAGCCCCAACGAATAATAAAAGTAGCCTTTTGCGAGGGTGGGCGTAAAAGCGAAGGTGCTGGACCAGTCATTGCGTCCGGTAAGATCGAGGAACAGGAAGTTTTTGAAGCCCAGCTGGGCGTTGCCGAAAATAGCCTGTAGCTGTTTCTGTTCTACACTGTGCTGTGCGTCGAGCGACTTTTCGGCGATGTTGGACAGGGAGAATTTATTGGGATAAATAAGACCGGGTTCTGCATTCGGATTAGCGCCGTTGAAAGCGCGTTCGTGCGCTTTAATGTCGGTAATGCTGGCGCCTACATTACCCGCAAGATGTAGCCACTGGTTCACTTTCCCGCTGGCGTTCACCATGAGATCGGCATACAGCTGGGTGTTGAATTCTTTTTCCAGGATGTAGCGGCCATTGGAATCTGACAGTACACGCTGTGTGCCGGCGTAGGCTTCCAGCTCGTATTGGTCCAGCGATTTATCGAAGCTGGCGCGTCCCTTGAACGAAAGCCAGTTGTTCAGCTGGTAGTTGAGCGCCAGGGAGGCCATGCCCCGGTAGCGGTTGTCCAGGCGGCGGTTGCGTTGCAATGCCCACATGGGGTTCTGCTGATCGTCCTGGCCTATCCATTCTTTATCGTGCCGGATGTTCCACCAGTTCTGCATGTAGAGGCTCCGGGCGGTATCGTAGTATTCGAACTGGTTTTTATAGGCGTTGAAATCGAGGCCGCGGGGAAAGATATACAGGCCGGAAATGGGACTGTAGTACAGCCCGGACGACAGGCGGTTGACCGACGACTGTGCCAGAAAAGAGGCGTTGGCGTCCATTACCAGCTTGTTGTTGAGCAGCCGGAGCGTCTCCCGGAAATTGATCGTATGCCGGTTGAATTTGCCGGTGGGCAGAATGCCTTTGTTGGTAGTGTTGGAGTAGGAAAAATAGGTTTGTGCTGTTTCCGTGCCGCCGCTGAAGGAGATGGTATTGATCCAGGTGGCGCCGGTGTTATAGAAGTCTTTTACATGATCGGTCGACTTTACCGGAGCGCCCCAGCTGCCCAGGGAGCCGGGTTTGGGTTTGCTGACGGAATCGTAGGGCGCTTCTGTTTGTCCATAGCGGTATTGAAGGCTGGGCAACATGGAGGGTTTTTCGATGGTGAAGTCGGAGGCTACCTCTATGTGGCTTCTGCCGGGTTTCCCTTTTTTGGTGGTGATGAGGATTACGCCATTGGCGGCCTGGCTGCCGTATAAAGCGGCGGCGGAGGCGCCTTTGAGGATGCTGACGCTTTCGATATCGTCGGGGTTGATGTTGGAGATGCCATCGCCGCCATCGCGGCCGCCGCCGCCGATGGTATTGTTGGCCTGCCCCCATACGTCCTGTGGCTGCGACGGGGTATAGTTGGCATACGGTACGCCGTCAACGATGTACAGTGGCTGGTTTTCGCGGGTGGATTTATTGCCGCGCAATACTACCCTGACGGTGCCGCCGATACCGGAGGCGTTGCGGGTGATGCATACTCCGGCCGCTTTACCGGAGATGCTGTTCATGAAATTGGCGTCTTTGACGAGGGAAACGTCGTCGCCACCCAGCTGCTGCGTGGAGTAGGGCAGTTCCCTCGATTTTTTCTGTATGCCAAGGGCGGTGACCACCAGTTCCCCCAGTGCTTTGATGTTTTCGTGAAGTGTAATGTTAATTTGGCTGCTGGTGCCTACGGTGACTTCGCGTGTCAGATATCCCACATAACTGAACAACAACACGTCGCCGGGGTTGGCGCTAATGCTGAACCCCGCGTCGGCGTCTGTTTGTGTGCCTTTGTTGCTGTTCCTGATTTGAACGGTTACTCCCTGAAGCGGCGTGCCTTTATTATCGCGTACGGTACCGGTGATTTCTCTTTCCAGTGAAACGTGCTTTAACAGGTCGACGGTTGACGTGCCGCCTGTTTCAATGTCGGCTCCTACAATGATTTTGTTGTTGATACGGGTAAACTTCAATCCGGTTTGTGCTGATAACAACGCCAGAACGTCATCGATAGGTGTTTTGGTGCAGTTGAGCGTAACCTTTTTCTTCAGGTTAAGATCAGTTTTGTCGTAGTGGAAGTTCAGCCCGGTTTTGACCGATATTTCGGTCATCACGTCTTCCAGGTTTTTGTTTTTCGCCTGGATACTGACAACAATTGTCGATGGCGGCTGCTGTATTTCTTCGGCAAACGCGCTACTCAGGGTGTTCAAGCTACCGGCCAGCAGCAATGTCAGCATTAACCCCATGGATATGAACCATGTTATGGGGTAAGGCTTTACCCTCATATGAGTCTATTTTTTATTTACAAGATAAACGGTGTCTTTTTTAATGGTATATGATAAGGATTTGGCGATACAGATAATGTCCATTACTTCGGATAGGCTTTCATTTCTGAAATTGCCGGTATAATTCCATGCTGTTTTGTCGCTTTCATTGATGATGGTCACACCGTAACGGTTCTCGATGCCGGTCATGAGCTCAATATAGGGTGCGTCTTTAAATACAAGATAACCATGCTTCCAGCCGGTGATTTCTTCCGGTTTGGCGAAAGATGTTTTGACCATGCTCAGCAGCTGGCGGTCGTAGCTGATTTGTTCGCTGGGGAGCAGCACAAAAGAGCGGGCGGCCTGGCTGTTTTGCAGCGGGTCTATTTTCACCTTGCCGGTGAGCAGGGCTACCGTGACTTTATTTTCAGTACTATAGGCGCGGATGTTAAAGGTGGTGCCCAGTGCGGTGGTGGCCAGTTCGGTGGTACGGACCACGAAATGGCGGTTGGCGTCGGGCGCAGCGTTGAAAAAGGCTTCTCCCTCGTCGAGGTAAACGCTTCTTTCGGTGGCGCTGAATTTTTCCGGATAACGCAGTTTACTGTTGGCGTTCAGCGCCACGGTACTGCCGTCTTCCAGCGTAATATTTTCCTGGTGCCCTTTGAGCGTCGTAATTTCCACGAAGCCGTCTTTCACCACGCGGTTACTGCCGGTGGCCGGGTGATAGGCCAGCGGTGCGTCGGCGGGAGTGGCGGTATGTCGGTTGCTGTTAAACCAGAACAGGCCTGCCGCCACAATAATGGCAGCAGCAGCGGCGGCTGACAACAGCCAGGGCCGCAGGCGGCGCACTTTGGGCGCCGGCGTGATCTGTTCCCGGATGCGCAGTTTCACCTCTTCCAGCTCCAGATCGAGCGTCTGCTCGTCTGCAATGGTCGACTGGTGACTGTTGATCTGTTCAAACCACTGTTCTATGATTTTCGCTTCCTCCGGTGAGCAGTCCCCCTGTTGATATCGCTCCAGCAATATTTTTATCTGTTCTGTGTCCACCTGATAGCGTTTTTGGATGATAGTAAGTCGTGGTAACGTGGAATTAGTACCATGGCAATACCCGAATATTTTGCAAAAATTAACGGTTGGCAGTGAAAATAAGCGAAATAACGAGCAATATAACGTCGGTTTGCGCATAGCTGGCCCGCAGTATCTTGAGGGCTTTGGTGATCTGGTTCTTCACCGTTTGCTGGGAAAGCCCCAGGTGGTTGGAAATCTGTTCTATAGATAAGTTTTCAAACCTGCTCAGCATGAAAATTTCCTTCATTTTCTCCGGTAAATGGTTAATCGCCTCAAACAACTCCTGCGACCTGGCCTTGTAATCCACCGCGTCTTCCACAGAATGCGGCTGTGCATCAAAATGTTCTATCAGTTGCTGCAGGTACTTCCGGTAGGTGGCGTTTTTCCGGTAAATATCAATGATCTTGTGCCGGGCCGCCTGGTAGAGATAAGATTTCAGCGATTCTTTCAGTACAAGGGAATGGCGTTTCTCCCAGAGGGAAATAAACAGGTCCTGCAGTACGTCCTTACTGATCTCTCCCGCGTCCAGCTTGCTGTATATAAAGAGATACAACATTTTACTGTAGCGGTCATAGATGGCATTGAAGGCAGCACTGTCGTCGCTTTTGAGCAGCGACACTAACTGGTTATCTGAATAACTGCTGAACATTGAATTACAGTAGCAATTAGATGTTTTGGTTGAATTACTATCGTTGAAAGTAAGAAGAAATTTTGTTATTTAGCTATTTTGTTATTTTGTTATTTGTCAGATTTCGCTAACAGCAAGGATATCAAGGGAAACAGGGAGGCCGCTAAACAATTCAATAACCCAATACCTAAATAACCAAATAACCAAATAACCAAATAACCAAATAACCAAATAACCAAATAACCAAATAACCAAATAACCAAATAACCAAATGGTCAGGCTTCCTTCAGGCGCAACTCGTTCTTGTATTCTTTGGGCGTTTTTCCCACTATCTCTTTAAAAAACCGGTTAAAATTGGACAGGTTCTTGAACCCACAGGAATAAGCGATTTCTGCAATAGACCAGTCCTCTTCTGTCAAACGCTTGCAGGCATGGCCTATCCGTACCTCGTTCAGGAACTGTACAAATGACTTTTTGGTGCGGTTCTTAAAGAAGCGGCAGAAAGACTGCGGTGAGAGGTTCGTGATGCTCGCCACGTCCTGCAGGGAGATCTCCTTGGAGAAGTTGTTCATCACATATTTAAAGACCTCGTCTATTTTGTGGTTGTCCTTTACGTTGTAGGCGTGGGAATACCCAGTGCTGGCCAGATAGTAACAGTCACGCGTTTCCGACAATGTTTTCAGGATGCTGAGCAGCGAAATGATCCTGTCCAATCCCTCTTTTTTGGGAAGCGATAGTATCTCCGGCTTCAGCTTGTCATAGGTGGACCCTATAATTTTCATCCCGCGCTGCGCGCGATGAAACAGCTCGCTCAGCGCCTTGGTTTCCGGGAGGCCGTAAAATTTTTCACCAAAAATATCTTTCGGGAAATAAATCACCACAGAACGGGCTTTCAGGTTCTCGTCACCTTTATAGTATTCCTCTTCATTATACCATACGTGGGGAATGTGCGGCCCCAGAAACACCATATCGCCCTCCTCAAAGCTCTCGATGCTGTCCCCAACAATCCTCTTCCCGTGGCTCTCCGTAACAAACACCAGCTCACACTCCGGGTGGAAGTGGAAAGGCGTGTTAAAATACGGATCACATCGTTCTATGATGGTGATCTGATTATCGGCAAAAGCCCCAACTTTAATAAGAATGGGTTTCATTCAAGTATTAATTTTTAAACGAGTATTATCCTGGCAATCCCCTTGTTTAGTATTGCCATTGTCCTATGAATGTTGCCAAATTATTAAAAATTGGTTAAAAAAATATCATTATTGCGAAAATGACCCTTAAATGTCATACACCTGCCGCTTATCCCTGTTTACAAGATTTAGCAACTTTTTTGGAATAATTGGCGCAAGAATGTAAATTTCAGCTTTCATTTTGTAAATTACGCTGGGCTAAATCGATATAGCATTTGTTGTCTATGAAAGGAATCTCTATTAAAGATATCGCAAAACAGGCAGGGGTTTCTCCTACGACTGTCTCGTTTGTGCTAAACGGCAAAGCGAAAGAGAAGCGGATCAGCGAGCAGGTAAGCAAAAAAATCCAGAAAATAGCTACCCGGCTTAAGTATAAACCAAATCAGCTGGCACGCGGCCTCCGTACAGGAAAAACCAAAACCATCGGCCTCATTGTGGAAGATATTGCCAACAACTTCTTCGCCAGCCTTGCGAAAGTAATGGAAGACGAAGCAGATAAGCACGGCTATAAAGTGCTTTACGGCAGTACGGAAGACAATACCGAAAAAGCAAAAGGACTCCTGGAAGTACTCAAGTACCGCCAGGTAGACGCCTACATCGTAACACCTACCAAAAACCTGGATAAGGAAATAGAACAGCTCAAGGCCACTTCCAAACCGGTAGTGCTCATGGACCGCTATTTCCCGCATGTAAGCTCCCACTACGTGGTGGTCGACAACTACCAGGGCGCCTATAACGTCACCAGCCACCTGGCCAACCAGGGCTATAAAAAAATCGCGATCGTCACCATCACTTCCGACCAGATACAGATGAAAGACCGTCTCGATGGATTTACAGCCGCACTCAAAGACCATCATCTCCCTTATAATAAAAGCCTCGTTAAAAAAATTCCGTTTGAGCTGGAACGCGAAGCCTTCAACACGGAAATCAAAAAATTCCTCACCTCCGTCAAAGGCATCGATGCCGTATTCTTCGCTACCAACTACCTCGGCATCTATGGCATCGAAAGCATCCGCTCCCTCGGCTGGGAAATAGGACCCCAGATCGGCGTGGCCAGCTTCGACGACCACGACCTGTTCCGCCTTCACAGCCCGTCTATCACCTGCGTGGCGCAACCGATTACAGAGATTGGCAAAAACATCGTGGAAGTACTGATGCAGGAACTCAACCACCCGTCGGCTACCCCGCGCCAGATTGTGCTGGAGCCTTCCGTGATCGTCAGGGCTTCTTCCGACCCCGGAAAAAAATAACCCACCCCCTCCTTTTCCTGTCTTCCCGTTCCTGTGATACCTGCGGGAACAAAAAGCCGTGTCCTGTTGTTATCTGATACAGTTTCCGGTTTTGTGGCTGCTCACCCCCTCTGCCGGAATACTATTCAACCAAAACCATCCCCGGTTTATTTCTTCACTTTTATCGCATTAAACATGATCAGAAACGCTACTCATGTGCTGTTGTTTGTGTTATTGTTGCTGACCACTCCCGTGGTTTGGGCGCAACAGGCCATTACCGGAAAGGTAACAGACGATACCGGTCAACCGCTTTCCGGTGTGAACATCCTGGTGAAAGGCACCTCAAAAGGAACCACTACCAATGCGGAAGGAAACTTCTCCCTCTCTGTCCCCCCGGGCAGCACGCTGGTGTTCCGTTATCTCGGCTTCCTCCCCCAGGAAGTGCCCGTAGGCAACGAATCCCAGCTAACCATCACCCTCAAAACAGACGAAAAAAACCTGGGAGAAGTAGTGGTAACCGCACTCGGTATCAAGAAGGAAAAGAAAGCGCTGGGCTACTCCGTGTCTGAAGTAAAAGGAGAGGAACTCACGCAGGCACGCAGTACCAACATCGCCAATACCCTCTCCGGTAAAGTGGCCGGCCTCAATGTCACCTCCACAGCTACCGGGCCCGCAGGCTCCAGCCGTATTATCCTCCGTGGTAATACCTCCATCGATAAAAACAGGAACAACCAACCTCTTATAGTGGTAGATGGGATTCCTATCAATAATGATAACCTCGGTACCGCCGGTGAATACGGCGGTACAGACGCCGGTGACGGTATCTCCAGCATCAACCCCGACGATATCGCTACCATTTCCGTCCTTAAAGGCGGCACCGCCGCTGCATTGTATGGCTCCCGCGCTTCCAACGGGGTGATACTGATCACCACTAAAGGCGGAGCCAACCGTAAAGGCGTAGGCGTGGAATTCAGCAGCAACATCGTCATCGACAGACCCGTGGTGGAAAACCTGGACTGGCAATATGACTATGGTATGGGCCTCAACGGCCTCAAACCACAAACAGCCGCAGAAGCCCGCGCCGCAGGACTCTTCAGCTGGGGCGCCCCGCTCGACGGCGCTGCTGTGATCCAGTACGACGGCGTCAGCAGACCCTATAGTGCCGTGAAAAACAACTTCAAAAAATTCTATCGCAGCGGTTATACCTTCACCAACTCCGTTGCCGCCAGCGGTGGCAACGAAAAGGTGACCTGGCGCTTCGGAGCCACCGATATGAAAAACGAAGCCACCCTGCCCAATTCCGGTATCCGCCGTGACAACCTCTCCCTCAACGTGTCGGCATGGCTCGGAAAAAAACTGCATCTCAACGTGTACGCTAAATACATCCGCGAACGCACCACCAACAGGCCCCGCGTATCCGATTCACCCGGTAACGCCAACTTCGCGCTCTACCTGCTGCCCACCTCCCTCGCCGTACAAACACTGAGAGACAGCAAGCTGAATGCCGACGGCAACGAATTCCGGTGGAACGCCAATGAATACATCACCAACCCCTGGTTCTCTGTCTATGACTTTGAACAGGCCGATAAAAAAGATCGCTTTATCAACTCCGCGGAACTGCGCTACGATGTCCTCGACTGGCTCTATGTCAAAGGCCGCATCGGCGCAGATATGTTCTTCCGCGACAATAAGGCGGTCACCCCTAACGGTACCGCCTATATCCCCGGCGGCCAGATCAATGACCAGACACGCCAGAATTTCTACGAACTGAATGCCGACGTGATGATCGGCGTGGAAAAAGCGTTCGACGAAAAATGGCGCATCTCCGGTTTCGTTGGCGCCAACGTGATGCGGAACAAAAATGATAAACTGTACCTGACCGGCAATACCTTCAATATCCCGTATTTCTACGACCAGAGCAACCTGCAGACGAAAACCGTTACCAACGATATTTTCGAGAAGAGGATCAATTCGCTCTACGCTTCCGCTGAACTGTCTTTTAAAAGTTATCTCTATCTGACGCTCACCGGCCGCAACGACTGGTTTTCTACGCTGCCGGTCAACAGTAACAGTATCTTCTACCCGTCTGCCGGTCTTAGCTTTGTGCTCTCCGATGCAGTTACCATGCCCAAATGGATCAACTACGCCAAGCTGCGCACTTCCTGGGCGCAGGTGGGCGGCGATACAGACCCTTACCGTCTCCGGCTGTCCTACCAGGTGCAGAACCCGCTGGTATTGGGCACTACCAGCCTTCCGGTGGCAGACGTGAAAAAGGCGCAGGATGGCAGCTACGCGGTGCCTAACGCTAATCTCAAACCTTACGTCAATACCAGCTATGAAGCCGGCTTTGAAGCCCGCTTCTTCGACAACCGCCTGTCTGTCGACTTTTCCTGGTATACCCGTAAAACCAAAGACGATATCGTACAAACGACGATCTCCAATGCTTCGGGGTATAACACCGCCTTCATCAACGTCGGTAAGGTAAACAACAAAGGGGTAGAACTTATGATAACAGGAACGCCTGTACGTAGTAAGAATTTCACCTGGGACATTACCCCCAACTTCGCGTACAACAAAAGCGAAGTGGTTCAGCTCGATGGTAAACTGAATGCGCTGAAAGTATCTGACGTACGTACTTTCAACGTCACCATCCAGCAGGTGCCACACCAGCCCTTTGGCGTTATCCAGGGATATAGTTTCCAGCGCGATGATCAGGGTAACATCCTCTTTAACGCTGCCGGTAAGCCGCTGCAGGGACCGCTGACCATCTTCGGAACAGGCGTGGCGCCTTATACGCTGGGCGTCACCAACACATTTACCTATAAAGCTTTCTCGCTGGGCGTGCTGATAGATTCCCGCTGGGGCAACAAGCTGTACTCCGGTACCAACGACTACGGGTACTATTTCGGTTTACAGAAAGCTACGCTGGACGGCCGCTCCGGTGGTGTGACCATTAAAGCACAGGACCCCAACGATCCCACCAAGTATGTAGACAAAGTAGTGGATGCCCAGGATTATTACCAGAACATTGCTTTCAACATCGCGGAGCCGTTTATCTACAGCGGCGCCTTTATAAAGCTGCGCCAGGTAATACTGACCTACAGCCTGCCTTCCGGTATCCTGAACAAAACACCATTTACCGGCGCATCGCTCTCTTTTGTGGCGAGGAACCTGTGGATCATTTATAAAGACGTGCCCAATGTGGACCCCGAATCCACTTACAGCAACAGCGCGGGACAGGGTGCTGAACTGTTGGGTTATCCACAGTCCAGAAGTTTTGGTTTGAACCTGAATGTAAAATTCTAAATCGCTTTGATCATGGTTAAATCAATATATGTACACGGAACAGTAGTATTGCTGCTATGGCTGTCGCTGGTTTCCTGCACCAAAAACTTTGAGAAAATCAATACCGACCCGACGGCCGCCCCGGTGGTGGCGCCGGGCATCCTGCTCACGAGAGGGCTGCTGTATGTTTCTGGTGGCGAATTTGAAGCGTGGCGGACCAACCTTATCTACTGCGGCCCCATGGTACAGCATCTTTCCTCTACCAGTCTGACTTATGTTGGAGACAAATACCTGTATAACGATGGTTACAGCGGATCGGCGTTTAACTCGTTTTATCCTAACGGCGTAAAAATACTCACTACGCTGATAGAGCAGACGAAGACAGATCCATCGCAGGCAAATTTTACCGCGATGGCCATGATCGCCCGGGTGATGATGTTGCAGCGGCTGACGGACCTGTACGGCAATGTACCTTATGTAGCTGCCGGCAGGGGATTTATAGATCAGAACTTTACGCCGGCCTACGATGCCCAGGACGCTATCTATGCCGGCTTTGCAGCGGAACTGCAGGAGGCCGCCGGTATGCTCGATGCAGGAAAGCCTACGCCGGGCAATGCCGATATTTCCGGCTACGGTGGCGTGCCTGCCCAGTGGAAGAAGCTGGCTTATTCGCTGCTGCTGCGGGTAGGACTGCGGCTTTCCAAAAAAACGGACCCGTCGCAGGGTAGGGGCTGGGTGCAGAAAGCGCTGGCAGGCGGCGTGTTTACCGCCAACACCGATGCTTTTTACATCCAGCACGCCGCGGGTGACTATGATAATCCCAATAGTCACGTGATCGGGGTGTATCCCGGCAGCAGGGCCGAAACAGGGAAAGACAACCAGGGCATCAAGCTGTCGAAGTTTTTTGTGGACTTGTTGAAAACCAGGGCAGATCCCCGGTTGCGGATCATTTCCGAACTGCCCAAAGCCGATTCCACGCCTGGCGGTTCCAATGACCCGGCGGTGCAGAAGGGCCTGCCCAGTGGGTTTGATAATACGTCAGACCCGGTGTATGGCATCGGTTCCACCGGCGACGCCAACCTGGCGCATTATTCACAGCCGCGGCAGGTCATCGCACAGCCTAATTCGCCGAATATCTTCATCACCTATTCCGAAGTACAGCTGATGCTGGCGGAAGCTGCCGCCCGTGGCTGGATTGCCGGCGACCCTGTGGCTTATTTCACCACCGGCGTGAAGTCCGGCATCTGGCAATGGACGCTGTATTCCTCTTCCATTACGTACGACGATGCGGCGGCCACCGTTTATGCCACCGCGCAGGCGGCCCCGCTGGCGGGAACGCTGGCAGCAAAGCTGGAAGCAATTAATATCCAGTATTATATCACCACTTTCCTGAATGAATATGAGGCCTACGCCAACTGGCGCCGCAGCGGTTTCCCGGTACTGACGCCGGTAAACTATAAGAATAATGAAACCAATGGCCGCATACCGCGCAGGTTGCGTTATCCCAGGAACGATTATGATGTGAACCGCGCGAACGTAGAGGCCGCCAATGCCGCACAGGGACCGGATATTTTTATGACGCCGGTGTGGTGGGATAAGCCCTGATCGTCTATTTTAAACAGTAAAAAAAATGCCATGAAAAAACACCTCCTGTTTTCAACCATTTTTGTATTAGCCTGCCTGTCGCTCCAGGCGCAGGATTCCCTGGGGATGTCCCAGACCGTCAGTTTCCGTAATGCAGTCGACAATAATTTAGGCGTCAGGTTTGGCACTGCCCTTAGTTTTCATCCAAAGGAGAATACCGTTGGCACTCCTTATTTATATGCCGACTGGGGCCGTTTGTGGATCGATTCTATGGATAATAAGCCCGTAAGCCGTTCGGTGGTATACGACGCCAACCTGGACCTGGAAAAAAATATGCTGATCGTAAAAGGTGGCGACGGAAAGGCTTATGCACCGGAAGTGAATAACGTACAGGCCTTCCATTTCAGGAAAGGAGAGGAGCAAAACGCCTTTGTAACCCTGAAGGTAGACGGGATGCAGAAATTTGTGGAACAGCTGGCAGCAGGCAGATACAGGCTGGTGAAAGACGTTAAAGTGACATTCCACCCAGCCGACTTCGTGGACAAAGGGATGGTACAGAGCGGCAAAAACTACGATGAATACAAGAAAGCGTACACTTACTACCTGGTCAAAGATCAGGTGCCTGTGAAGGTGATGCTGCGTAAAAAACAGTTCCTGGAGGCTTTGCAAGACCCTGCAGCCCAAATGGCGGCAAAAAAATTCCTCTCTGAATATAGGGGAGCTTTCGATGAAACAGCTGCCAGGCGGACGATTGAAGCGGTGAATAAATAACCGGCAGCAACACGTTTCTTCGATTTATTAGCTGGTATTTTCTGCAGCGCCGGATGAAACGCAGCTGCATATTCTTCCAATATATTAGCCCCGGGATAAGCCCGGGGCTAATATGGATATCAAACATTTTCCACGCCCACAGAAGTTTTTCAGCCCTGCTGAACAGATGAACTGATATTATTTTCTTCCATAGCCATATTATTTTATTGGTTTTAACGACTTGTTAACCAAACATCAAAAAATTGTTAAATCTTTTTTGCACTTCTCATAATTATCCCTAAGTTTGAAACTGATATTTCTGTTGAGAAAACTTGTTGTGAAATGAAAATGAAGGATGCACGGGCGAACAGGTTTTTTTTTGAAATATATTGCTAAAACGTTTTACTACTGTAGTAATGCGGGAACAGTGAACAATGAAATAGCCAATGGAGTAAGTCCATCTTAAATGCGGAAACGGAAACTATGTTTTGCCTGCCTATTGTACTGCCTTCTGCAGTCAGTTGCTGGAAAATGGTTTACCATGCACTTATGTAATTGCCATGTGACTGATCACTTTGTTATAATTTAAACCAAAAGGAAGCTATGCGAAGATCATTTCTTCTCACCACGTTGCTTTTCTTATGCTGTTGCTTTGCTGCATGGGCGCAGGATAAAAAAGCTGTTACGGGAACCGTAAAAGATGAAAAAGGAACGCCTTTGCCGGGTGTAACGGTAAAGGAAAAAGGAACTGCCAACGGCGCCATGTCGGGTGCTGATGGTACCTTTAAAGTACAGGTGGCTTCCGACGCTACGCTGGTCCTCTCTTACATCGGTTTTATGAATCAGGAGGTGCCGGTAAACGGGCAAACCACCCTGAGCATCGTCTTGAAAGAAGACAACAAAAATCTGAACGAAGTAGTGGTTACCGCCATGGGTATGAAACGTGAACAACGTAAACTCGGCTATGCGGTAACAGAATTGAAAGGTGCGGATGTTGCCAAAACCAACTCCATCAACCCGGTATCCGCCCTGCAGGGTAAAGTTGCCGGTCTTGATATCTCCGCTGCTGCCGGCGGCCCTGCTGCAGCTCCCCGTATCGTATTGCGTGGCGCCAAATCACTGAACGGTAAAGATCAGCCGATCTTCATCGTGGATGGGGTGATCTTCGAAAACGATGAAAGCGCTGCTGACGTAAACTTCGGTAACGTACTGAAAAACCTCAACCCGGACGACTATGAGTCTGTAACCGTACTGAAAGGTGCTGCCGCTACAGCACTCTACGGCTCCCGCGCTATCAACGGCGCTATCCTCATTACCACCAAAAAAGGTAATGCAAGAAAAGGAATAGGCGTTACCGTTAGCCAGACGGCCCAGATCGAAAAAGTATACCGCGGCGCCATCGACCTGCAAAATGGTTACGGTCAGGGTATCGATGGTTCTTACGACAATACTGCCGGCGGTTACAGCTTCGGTCCTAAAATGGACGGCAGAATGGTACAGCTGCCAAACGGCACCAGCGTACCCTTTACACCTAAACCTAACAACGCTAAAGATCTTTACCAAACCGGTAAATACTTTAATACCAACGTGGCCATGGAAGGCGGTAACGACAAAGGAACTTTCCGTTTGTCTTACTCCCACCTGGACAACAACTCCGTTTCTCCGAACAACAGCTTCGGCAGAAACACTTTTGCTTTCCGTGGTTCTTCCCAGATCTCCAGAGTGCTGAGCGCAGATGCGGGCGTAACTTACGCTACCTCCAAAACACTGAACCCCGACCGTCAGGGTGGTGATTACACCAACTACAACATCGGCCGTAAATGGGTGTATGTGTTCCCGCGTAACTACGATCCTTCTATCTGGAGCAAGCCGGAAAACTACCTCGGACCCAACGGTGGCCGTGCTAACCTGAGCACCAACCCGGGCGCTGACTATTTCTATCAGCAGGCTTACAACAGCTGGACCCGTAAAGAATCGCTGATCACAGGTAATTTTGCCCTCACCGCGGTGGCCACCAACTGGCTGAAATTCATTGGTAAAGCCAACTTCAGCAGCGAACAATCTACTGATGAACGTAAAGAAGTGGGGACTTCTGATTTCTTCAAAGGTTCCGATGCTTTTTATTCCATTGCAGGGGTGAACAAATCCCAGTATACCTTCACCGGTATGGCGATCATCACGCCGAAACTCGGTAAAAAATTCGACGGTAGCCTGAACCTGGGTGGTGAAACCTGGAACAGCGGCATCGGCAGACAATACAACAATTACTCCGATGGCGGTTTGCGTATTCCGTTCTTGTACGATATCTCTAACAGTATCAACGCGCCGATCGTGAAGAATGATCCGTTGCTTCGCAAACGCATCAACTCACTGTTCTTCGCGGCCAGCCTGGCTTATAACAATGAACTGTTCCTGGATGTGACCGGCCGTAACGACTGGTCTTCTGCGCTGACTTATCCGAAAGGCAGCAACGGAAAAACCACTAACTCTTATTTCTATCCATCTGTAAGTGCTGCGTGGGAATTCACCCAGACACTGAAAGAAGAAATGCCCTCCTGGATCAGCTATGGTAAGTTGCGTGCTTCCTATGCGATGGTAGGTGGTGACCTCGATCCTTATCAAATCAATGTTGGCTATTATACCCCTAGCTTGTTCCAGGGCTCCGCTACCGGTAAAAATTTACCGCTGGTAAATATATATAATACAGACATCCTGCCGAATATGGCCCTGAAACCTTCCATCTCCAAAAGCTGGGAGCTGGGCGCCAATGTTCGCTTCTTCAACAACCGTCTGGGCTTTGACTTTGCCTGGTACCGCACCAATATCACCAACCAGATCATCAATCTGCCTACACCGATTGAATCCGGTGTTACCTCCCGTTATATCAACGCCGGTAGCATGATCAACAGAGGTATTGAATTGTCCATCAACGGTACGCCCATCCAGCATAAAAACTTCACCTGGGACGTAACCCTGAATGGTAGCCGCAACAAAAACAAAATCATCAGCCTTGCACCTGGCGTAGACCAATTGCAACTGAACGAAGACCAGGGCGTAAAAGCCATTGCTTCTGTAGGCGGTAGCTATGGCAACCTGATTACTGACTACGGCTATACCCGCGACGCTAACGGTAAACCGATCATCTCCCTTGGCGGCAGCGACTTCCCTTACAAATTTGTACGTGGTGGTGCGGTAGTGGGTAATATCATGCCCGACTTCAACCTGGGCCTGCAGAATAGCTTCACCTACAAAAACTGGAACCTCGGTGTATTGATCCAGGCCCGTATCGGTGGTGACTTCTTCTCTGCTTCCCATCAATACGGTACTGGTCGTGGTACTACTGCCAACACCATGTATGGTCGTGATTCCGAACACGGCGGTATCACCTTTACCGATGGTTCCGGTGTAACCCGCAATGACGGTATGATCCCGGACGCGGTGTTCCAGAAAGGTACTACCATCTCCAAAGACGGCCAGAATATTGCGCTGGATGGTATGACCTACCAACAGGCATATGAAAAAGGATATGTATCCCCGCTGACGCCGTTCCAGTACTATGGTATGGTGGGCGACTGGGGTATCGGTATCCGCGAAGCTTCCGTATTCGACGCTTCTTATGTAGCATTGCGTGAAGTATCTCTCGGCTACTCCCTGCCTACAGACCTGGTACAACGCTGGAGACTGAACAGCCTGCGCGTATCACTCGTGGGCCGTAACCTGGGTTACCTGTTCAACAATCTGCCTGATCACATCAACCCGGAAGCAGTACGTAACAACAAAACATCTGCTTTCTCCGAGTATGGCGCTGTACCGTTTGTCCGTAACATGGGCCTGACTGTACAGGTAGGATTCTAATAACCGTTTAACAACTGAACAACATGAAACATGTAAATAAATGGGGATTGGGCGTAGCAGTAGCTGGTATGATGCTGACCGCCTGTACCAAAAACTTTGAAGATCTCAACCAAAACCCGCAGGTAAGTGAAGACGTACCACCGGAAATGTTGATCACCCAGTCTGAAAAAGGCATTGTAGACCGCGATTTTGACTGGTTCTACGACGCTTATACCTACCAGCTGCAATGGATGCAGTTTGGTGTGGCCGCTCCGGGATCGTCTCCCACCGGCCTTTTCAGTCCGACTAACACGAACGACTTCTATAACGCTTTTTATAAAGGCATCGGCCGCAACCTCGTGGAAATGGAAGCGGTAGTGTCCAGGAAACCGGAAGCAGAACGGGCACAGTATGGCAACGTACTGGCGATTGCTAAAATCCTGAAGGTGTACAGCGCCTGGAGGGCTTCCGACGCTAATGGCAGCATGCCTTATTCCAACGCGTTCCAGGCCCGTTCCGACGCTAACTTCACACCAACTTATGATACGCAGGAAAAACTGTTCCCTATGTGGGATACGGAGCTGAAAGCCGCCATCACCACCCTGCAGAGCGGTCTCTCCGGACAGGCTTCTCCGGGTAACGCTGAGATCTTTTACTCCGGCGACATCGCCAAATGGGTAAAAGCAGCCAACGTGCTGCGTATCAAACTGGCCATGCGCCAGCTGAAAAGGACACCGGATAAGGCTACCGCTATCATTAAAGATGCAATGGCAGTTAAAGACGGTCTCTTTGTAAACAACGCCGACGAATGGAAGTTCCTGTCTGCTGATGCGAGCTTTGCCCGCGCCGGTAACTGGGCAATGGACAATAATCCGCTGTCTGCCAGCAAAAACATGCTGGACTACATGTACAATAACAACGATCCCCGTCTGGGCATCTTTTATGAGAAAAACAGCTACACCAAAGAACTGGTGGACAGCCTCATCAAAGGCGGCGCCTTCCCGGCTTCCGCCCAGTACAACGAACGCCGTTATTTCGGCCTGCCTGCCAGCCCCGACAGGAGAAGCGTAAAAGCTGACTCTGTGATCTTTAACGTAAAACGTTATAAGATGACCTTCAACGGGAAGGAAGTCACCCGCACCGTAGATACTGTGTCTGCCGTGCAACGCCGCCTGTTTGACCTGGATGCGGAAAACGGTAACAATAACGGTGCACGCTATACGCAGCCTATCCTGAGCTACGCTGAACAGTGCTTCATGCTGGCTGAACTGGCGGTAAGAGGTATCATTACCGGTACTGCGGAAACCTACTATAAAAACGGTGTGGAAGCTTCTATCAAAGCTTATGACGATATGGGCCGCGAAGCAAAGATCCGCGACTACGCGCCGCTGGATGCTGCTGCCATCGCTGCCTACCTGGATAAACCAAATGTTGCCTTTACCGGCGCTAACGATGTGCTGCTGGAAAAAATCAACATCCAGAACTTCCTGAACCTGTTCAAATCTCCCTGGGAAGCATGGGGCGCCTGGAAAAGAGCTGGTATCCCCAAAGTAGGCGGTATCCTGCCTTTTGAACCCATGCAGGTGGCTGGCCAGAATGTGGTAATCCCCCGTCGCTGGATGCTCCCGCAGCCAACCATCGCCAACCAGACCAACTGGAGAAACGCCATCACCGAAATGCAGCAAACCGGTGAATACGGCAACGCGGACAACGATTTCACCGGCCGCGTATGGTGGGATAAAAAATAGCTTGATAACAAATTCGCATTCATAGCAGCCTTTGCTGAATACATAAAAGCGGCTGTTCCCCGGGGAACAGCCGCTTTTTTTATCTCCCCCCTCAAAAAGAATTATAACCCCAACTCCAAATTGGCATTAACTTCGTATTGACCAGCCTGTCCTGCAACACATCGCTGATATACTTCTTACCCCTGAAAATTTTCTGAATGGCAGATTTAAACTCTTCCGGCGGCGCGTTTTTGGACAGGTAGCCATCCGCCCCTGCTTTCAGGTACTCCGGCGCGTGCAGGGCTTCATTGCAGCTGGAAAAGATGAGGATGGCCGTTTGAGCCTGCCGCAGCTTCACGGCCGGCACCATCAGGATGGTATCGCCCCCCCGGAATATGGATGTCCGGCAGCAGCATGTCAAGTAGCTCCTTCTCCGGTTTTTTGATGGCTTCGTCAAATGTTTCTGTTTCCGCAATGTCGGCGTGAGGGAAAAGTTCCCGGATCATCAGGATAGCGCCCATCCGGACTACGCTTGGTCTTCGGCGATAAGGAATGATGGCATGGCAAATAGGTATGGTCAGGACAAATGTGCTATTCTTTTTTGATACTGTCTGTAGTAATATTTCTACAACGGCCATATTATTATGACGGTGACTTTGAAGAACTACTACGAACGCTGTGCAGATGAAGCGGTAAATTGTCATTTGCAAAAATCACTATCCATCATACTGTTATTCAAATAAAGCATGACGGATAGTAAAGTTGCTATATGGTTACCATCCGGCGCAAGCCGTATGTGTAACGTTAACCCAAATTTGGCAAGCATAGGACCAGATATGGCAGCACCGGGGTGGTAGCCGGATGCTGCTACTATCACTTATCAGATATAAAAGCGGCTGGCTGTGTCCACAGTTCAGCATTATCTTTTAATTGATCATCTCTTTAATCTCGCTTAGTTTGAGCAAAGCTTCTACAGGAGTCAGCCTGTTGATGTCAACAGTGCCCAGTTTCTCCCGTATCTGCTGGAATGTGTCACTGTGTGCGTCAAAAATATTGAGCTGCAATTTTTGCGTGGGCGTCGTGATATTTTTGATGTTCTTCTGCAAGGGCGTATCAATATGTTTTTCTTCCAGGTTCGCCAGTACTTCATTGGCACGGTTGATCAGTTCCGGCGGCATACCGGCCATACGGGCCACATGGATACCGAAGCTGTGGCGGCTGCCACCCGGCGCCAGCTTACGCAGGAAGATGATTTTGTTGCCCGACTCCATATTGGTGATATGGAAGTTTTTCACCCGGGTATGTTTGTTCTCCAGCTCATTGAGTTCATGATAGTGCGTGGCAAACAGTGTCTTCGGGCGGTGATCGGTCATATCATGCAGGTACTCCACAATGCTCCATGCGATGGAGATGCCGTCGTAGGTACTGGTGCCACGGCCGATTTCATCCAGTATCACCAGGCTGCGTGGCGTAATGGTGTTAATAATGCTGGCGGTTTCGTTCATCTCCACCATAAAGGTAGATTCTCCACCGCTCAGGTTATCGGAGGCGCCTACACGCGTGAATATTTTGTCGGTCAGCCCGATCTCGGCGCTGGTGGCGGGTACGAAGCTGCCCATGTGCGCCATTAGGGTGATGAGTGCGGTCTGCCGGAGCAGCGCTGATTTACCGCTCATGTTGGGTCCGGTCAGGATGATGATCTGCTGATCGTCTTTATTGAGCTGGATATCGTTGGCCACGTAGGTTTCGCCGGCAGGCAGGCCCCTTTCTATCACCGGGTGACGGCCTTCGCGGATGTCGAGCTGGTAGCCATCAGTGATGACAGGCCGGCGGTATTTATATTGTAATGCATTGTTGGCGAAGCAGAGGAGGCAGTCGAGCTGCGCAAACACCTGTGCATCCTGCTGTACCGGTTCTATAAAAGGTTGCAGCGCCGCGAGCAGTTCGTCGAACAGCCGTGTTTCCAGCGTCAGTATTTTGTCTTCTGCGCCTACTATTTTTTCTTCGTACTCCTTCAGTTCCGGTGTAATATAACGTTCGGCGTTGGCCAGCGTTTGTTTACGTATCCAGGTGTCGGGCACTTTATTTTTGTGGGTGTTGGTTACCTCCAGGTAATAGCCGAAAACGTTGTTGAAGGCTATTTTCAGGGAAGGAATACCGGTGGCTTCCGACTCTTTCTGTTGTATCTGCAGGAGGTAGTCTTTGCCTTTGGTGGCGATGCCACGCAGGTCGTCCAGTTCTTTGTTGACGCCATCGCGGATAACGCCGCCCTTGTTGACCAGCACCGGTGGGTTTTCCATCACTTCGTTGAGTATCCTGGTGAGGATAGGGGCGCAAGCATCCAGTTTTTCGTTGAGTCGTAACAGGTAGTCATTGCCGCTTTGTCCCAGCAGTTCCTGTACGGCCTGTACCTGTTCGAGGGAACGGGCGAGCTGCATTACTTCACGCGGGTTGATTTTACGCAGCGGGATCTTGGATACCAGTCTTTCCAGGTCGCCGGTGAGTTTGAGATGATGCACCAGTTGCTGGGCCAGTTCGGTTTCTTTGATGAAATAGGTGAGCGTGTCCAGGCGCTGGTTGATCTGGGCGATGTCCCGCAGGGGGAATACCAGCCAGCGTTTGAGCAGGCGGCCGCCCATAGGGGTAACGGTGTTGTCCAGCACTTTAAGCAGGGTATGACCGTTTTCTACGCTGCTATGCAGCAGTTCCAGGTTACGCACGGTGAAGCGGTCCATCCAGAGGAAGTCGTCCTGGCTGATGCGCTGTATGCGGGTGATATGTTGCAGGTGCGGATGTTCGGTGTCTTTCAGGTAGTGCATGGTGGCGCCGGCCGCGATGATGGCGGCATCCATGCCTTCCACGCCAAATCCTTTGAGGGAGTGGGTCTGGAAGTGTTTCAGCAGAATGTCTTCTGCGTAACTGGTGGTAAAGATCCACTCGTCGAGGTTATAGGTATAAAAGCGGCTGCCGAAAGTGGCTTTGAAATGTTTCTGTTGCTGACGGGCAAACACCACTTCTGCCGGGCGGAAGCTCTGCAGGAGCTTGTCCACATACTCAGTGCTGCCTTCGGCGACGATGAATTCGCCGGTGGAAATATCGAGAAAAGAGACGCCTGTAATGTCTTTGCCGAAGTGAACGGCCGCCAGGAAGTTGTTGCTGGCGTTCTCCAGGAGCTTGTCATTTACGGCTACGCCGGGCGTTACCATTTCGGTCACCCCGCGTTTTACAATGCCTTTAACGGTTTTAGGGTCTTCCAGCTGATCGCAGACGGCTACACGGTGACCGGCTTTCACCAGTTTGTGCAGATAGGTGTCCAGCGAGTGGTGGGGGAAACCTGCGAGGTCAACGTAAGAAGCAGATCCATTGGCTCTTTTGGTTAACACAATGCCCAGTACCCTTGAGGCAATCACTGCGTCTTCGTTGAAGGTCTCGTAAAAGTCGCCCACGCGGAATAATAGTACTGCATCCGGGTATTTGTCTTTGATAGCCTTATGCTGTAGCATCAGTGGCGTTTCTTCTGATTTACTTTTTGCCATGGCGCAAATATATAAAACTCATCCGATCCGGTTATCTTTGCAGATCATGAGAAAGTTAAGCATGGATGAACTGGGCCGTAAAACGGTGGACGAGTTCAAGGCAGCAGATAAGACGCCCGTGGTACTGGTACTGGACAATGTACGCAGTATGCACAATGTGGGATCGGTTTTCCGAACGGCAGACGCGTTCCTGTTACAGGGCATCGTATTGTGTGGCTATACGCCGGTGCCGCCGCACCGCGATATTAACAAAACAGCCCTCGGTGCTACCGAAACGGTGGACTGGCAATACTTCCCTACTACCATGGAGGCCGTGGAGGCCCTGAAAAACGCCGGATACCGCATCATGACCATTGAACAGGCCGCCGGCAGCGTGATGCTCGACGCTTTTGTGCCTCCCGCCAGTCAGCCACTGGCACTTGTATTCGGCAACGAGGTGAGCGGCGTGGACGCCGGGGTAATGAAAATAGCTGACGGCTGTATCGAAATACCCCAGTCAGGCATGAAACACTCCCTGAATATTTCCGTTAGCACCGGTATTGTAGTTTGGGATATCTTTGTAAAACTGAAAGCCGCCGCCGGCCGCTAAGTTTATATTTAAGAGCTGTTAGCTCAACTGTTTACATATGATTACTACTATTAACAAGTATCTGTCGCTGGTAAAGTTCAGTCACACCATCTTTGCCATGCCGTTTGCATTGACCGGTTATTTTATGGCTACCACCAAAGGGGGAGGCAGTTTTAGCTGGACAACCTTCGGGCTGGTGGTGCTGTGCATGGTATTTGCCCGCAGCGCCGCCATGGCGTTCAACCGCTGGCTGGACATGGACATTGACAAACTGAACCCCAGGACGGCCAAAAGGGAGATCCCGGCAGGCATTATCTCCCCGCAGAATGCCATGTTTTTCATCCTGATCAATGTGATGTTGTTTATCCTCACCACCTGGTTCATCAACCGTGTCTGTTTTTTCCTGTCGCCCATCGCGCTGTTGGTGGTACTGGGATATAGCTATACCAAACGTTTTACGGCCCTGTGCCATATGGTGCTGGGCGTAGGGCTGTCGCTGGCGCCGATAGGGGCGTACCTGGCGGTGACAGGCGAGTTTGCCCTGCTGCCGGTGCTGGTATCTGTGCTGGTGCTGTGCTGGGTATCCGGTTTTGACATTATCTATTCGCTGCAGGACGAAGATTTCGACAAGTCCCAACGGTTGAACTCCATTCCGGCATGGCTGGGCCTCACCGGCGCGCTGCGTTTTTCCGAATTGCTGCATGTGATATCCGCGGCGCTGGTGATCACCATCGGCATATACGGACATTATCACTGGCTGTTCTGGATAGGCGCCGCTGTGTTCATCGCCATGCTCATATCCCAGCACCTGCTGGTAAAACCACATGACCTCAGCAAGGTCAATGTGATGTTTATGACTACCAATGGTATTGCCAGCGTAGTGTTTGCCGTTTTTGTGATTGCAGACATGCTGATCATTTAGCGTTTTTTTGATTTATGGATTTTTTGATTTATGGATTTTTTGATTTTTGGGGATAACCAGCGTATCCATATGTCAAAATAAATCAATCAGAAAGTCGCACTGATCAACAAATTTCACAACAACTAATTCAAATCAAAAATCCGTAAATCAAAAAATCCGTAAATCAAAAAATCCCTAAATCAAAAAATCCCTAAATGGTATGGCGCGTGTAATGGCTATCGATTATGGAAAAAAACGGACCGGACTGGCTGTGACAGATCCGCTGCAGCTGATTGCCAGCGGGCTTACTACTATCCCTACCCATGAGCTGATCCCTTATCTGAAAAAATATTTCGCCGCCGAAGAGGTAGAGGCGATTATCATCGGGGAGCCTAAAAACCTGGATGGCAACGCTACCCATGCCACGCCGCTGGTGGAAGAATGCGTCCGCATTCTCCGGAAGAACTTCCCCCAGGTGCCGGTGAAAAAGGTGGATGAGCGCTTTACCTCCAAAATAGCTTTCCAGAGTATGATAGACAGTGGCCTGAAGAAAAAGGACCGCCAGAATAAAGGCCTGGTGGATGAAATCAGCGCCACCATTATCTTACAGGAGTACCTGCAAAATAAAATTTAGCCATTTATTTATTTTTTCATTTAAATATTTTGATATTTAACTACGGATACCCATTCAAATAACTAAATATCAAAATATCAAAATCTCAAAATAACCAAATGTCGTACCTTTGCAGATCAATAAAAAACAGCACAAGATCATGATATTGCCAATTGTTGCATACGGGCACCCGGTACTGAGAAAAGTAGCAGATGACATTACGCCCGATTATCCCCAGTTGAAGGAACTTATAGCCAATATGTGGGAAACAATGTACGGCTCCAACGGAGTAGGCATTGCAGCCCCTCAGATCAACAAATCCATCCGCCTGTTCGTGGTAGACAGCAAACAGATCATCGACGGCCTGGAAGACGATGAAAAGAGCGAATATCCGGGAGACGAAGGGATCAAGGAAGTGTTTATCAACGCGCACATCGTGGAAACCGGCGGAAAGGAATGGGCTTACAACGAAGGTTGCCTGAGCATTCCGAAAGTACGGGAAGACGTATACCGCGATGAAACCGTGACCCTTTCCTATGTGAATGAGCATTTTGAACCGCAGCAGAAAACCTTTACCGGCGTGACTGCCCGCGTGATCCTGCACGAATACGACCACATCGATGGCAAACTGTTTATCGATCACCTCAAGCCGCTGAAACGCAGGATGTTGAAAAGCAAACTCGATGATATCACCAAAGGAAAGATAAGGGTGGACTACAAAATGACATTTCCTAAATAGGAAATAATTTTGTAATGTAAAGAAAACCCTTTATTTTGGTATTGTAAAGATTAACCATCCGTATCCATTTTGGGAACTACCTTATCATATACTGAAATAGAGCTCATTCAGGGACTGCAAGCCAGGGATGAAAAATTATTCAGTTACTTATATGACCATTACTCACCCGCCTTGTATGGGGTGGCGCTCAAAATAGTTACGGATGATGCTTCCGCAGGAGATGTGCTCCAGGAAGTATTTATAAAGATCTGGAAGAATATAGACCGATACGATCCCTCCAAAGGCCGCCTTTTTACCTGGATGCTCAACATTGCCAGGAATACCGCTATCGACAGCTTAAGGTCAAAAGCCCATAAACTTGATCAGAAAGTACAAGACGTAACCAGCGCCAATCTGATGTATGAGCCGCAACTGGCCGTACACCTGTCCGTAGACCATCTCGGGTTAACGAAGGTGATCGAGGGCCTCCCCAAAGATCAGCGTGTTATCATTGATCTGGCCTACTTCAAAGGTTGTACACAGGAAGAAATCGCCAAAACCCTTGATATACCTTTGGGAACAGTGAAGACCAGAATGCGCAATGCGATTATGCAGTTGAGAATCCTATTAAAACAATTATAACGCACAGTGGATGTACAACGTTACATATCATCCGGTATCCTGGAGAGTTATGTGTTTGGGCTGCTTACCGAAGCAGAACACAGCGAAGTAGAAACTATCGCGGCACAGTATCCTCAGGTAAAAGCCGCTGTCCAGGAGTTGCAGCTGGACAGGGAGCGGTTTGTACAGTTGTATGCCATGGCGCCGCCAGCCGGTATCAAAGACCGCCTGCTGGACATGATCCGGGAAGAAGAAACACCTGCCGGGAATGTGTTGCTGCCGGAAGAACTACGCGCGCCGGCCGCTGCCAGCGGTGCTCACGAAGCGCCTGTGAAACGGCTCAACGGCAATAGCCGTAAATCCGGTGCTGAAAAAGTCTGGAAATACATTGCGGCCGCTATTATCCTGTTGTTCCTCGGAAGCGTAATACTCAACTTCTTTTTCTTCAGTCGCTCTACAGACTATAAAAGCCGCTACCAGTCGCTGATAGCTGCCAAAGAAAAGCTGGACGCTGAAAAGGAAAGCCAGTCGCTCACCGCCAGCCAGGAAATACAGAAGGAGTTGGACATGCTGAAAGACCCGGCTTTTAAATGGATTAAGCTGGAAGGCTTCGGCGCCAACGCCGGACAAATCGTGACGGTTTGCTGGAACCCCGTTTCCCACGCCGTTTTTCTCATGGCACAAACTTTACCGCTGCCTCCGGCCGGTAAACAATATCAGTTATGGGCCATCCATAACAAAAAGCTGGTAGACGCCGGCGTGTTCCGTAGCGGAGCGCAGGTGACACAGAAAGTTCAGCCGATGAAGCCGGCAGAAGCGGCAGAAGGCTTTGCCATCACACTCGAGAAGGAAGGCGGCAGCACACAGCCTACTATGGACCAGTTGCAGCTGTCGGCCAAAATACAGAAATAGTAACAGGCAACTACGGGTTGTAATTGATTAATCCGTAAATTGCTCCCGATACCTCGGAAAACCATTAGTTACACGCTCGGCACAGTTTACTCAGATTAGCAAGGTAGTTTATATAGATTTTTTTCAGTTGCGGATGGCGCTACCTATGATGTCATGGAATGAATTCAACCAAATATACCGATCAACCAAACCTGGCTGCCTGTCTTGGATTATCATGTAACATACACAGAAGCAGAACTGGTACAAGGCCTTCATGCCCGCGACCAGAAAGTATTCAGTTTCCTCTATGATCACTATTCGCCGGCACTCTATGGCGTGATCGTAAAGGTACTGAACGACCATACGCAGGCTATTGACGTGCTGCAGGACGTATTCCTGAAAATATGGCGTTATGCAGACCAGTACAATGAAGACAAAGGACGCCTGTTTACCTGGATGCTGAATATCGCCCGCAATACTGCGATCGATGTGCTGCGCTCCAAAGCCTATAAACTTGAACAGAAAATCCAAAATATTACGGATGACGTACATCTAAACGGTGGCCCGTTAACCGTGTACCAATCCGTAGATTATCTCGGTTTCTCCAAAGTCCTGGACAAACTGACCAAAGAACAACGTACCCTTATCGATCTGGCTTATTACAAAGGCTGTACCCAGGAAGAAATTTCCCGGGCGCTCGATATTCCGCTGGGTACCGTGAAAACCAGACTGCGTAACGCCATCATCCAGTTAAGGAGCATTTTGAACAAATAAACCTTTTGCGTGGACGCCCGATTCATCATATCGTCCGGACTGATAGAATTGTATACTGCCGGCCTGGTCTCCGATATAGAAGGCCGGGAGCTGGAGGCTGCCATGCAACAATTTCCCGAAGTGGCCGAAGCAGTGGCCACCTGCCAGCGGAACCTGGAAGAATATGTGAAGCTTCAGTCCGTATCCCCGCCTGAAAGTATTAAAATACGCCTGCTCAACCTCATTAATACAGATCCCCTCATACAGGGTACAGCAACCACTGCTGATAACCTGCAATTCACTAAAACCTCCCCCATGGAACAAACCAACGTCCTGTCCGTTCCGGAAACCAAAGGAGTTTCCTGGAAATGGATCGCTGCTGCAGCCGCCGTACTGCTCATTGGCAGCGTCATCCTCAACTTTTTTTATTTCAACCGGTGGAAAGAATTCCGGGAGTACAAAGACAAATACCAGTCGCTACTCCTGTCTCAGAACTCCATCATCTCCAAAACCAATGAGTACAAGACCAGACTGGAACAACTCCAGGAATCCATGCAGGTCATGGAAGATCCGAAAGTCATGAAAGTGACCATGCCGGGTACTGCGTCCTTCCCGACAGCCATCGCAACGGTCTTCTGGAACCGGGACAACCAACAGGTATACCTGAAGGTCAACAACCTGCCGGAACCGGCCGCCGACAAACAATACCAGCTGTGGGCCATCGTAGACGGCAAACCGGTGGATATGGGCGTGTTCGAAATGGGCGATACAGCAAGCCTGCTGCAGAAAATGAAGATCACCGGCAAAGCACAAATGTTTGCCGTAACCCTGGAAAAGAAAGGCGGCGCCGTTTCTCCAACCATGGAGCAGATGTACGTAGCCGGCAAAATCCCGGGCTGATAATAACATCAACAGCCGGCAGCCCCCGCTGCCGGCCCGTTTACACCACTGATCCCAGCGGAGATAACAGGACCCCCGGCACCCCTGTTGTCTCCGCTGCTTTTTTAACGAATTCCTAACACCGGAAAGCTTACAGCTTTTCCCTAAATTGCAGCATGTCACATTTTTGGAAAAGTATAGCCGCAACCGTTGTTGCGGGATTCCTGCAACTAACACACCTGGCCGCTCAGGACACAGCCCGGTACAAAGGCATGACTGTTAACCTGGACGAAGTGATCGTGGAAGCAAAACGTATAGGCTTCGACGTTAATAGTTTTATCAAAAGGGTGGAGGAAGACACCACCTTTTACCGCGCCTTCAAAAACCTGCATATCGTTGGGTTTCAGGCCGACAACGACATCCGTATCCTCGATAAAAAAGGCGGCGTGCAGGCCTCCCTTAAAAGCAAAACCCGCCAGCATGTAAAAGGCCGCTGCCGTAATATGGAAGTGCTCGACCAGCAGGTGACCGGCGACTTCTACACCCGCAAAGGGAACTACAACTACTATACGGCTGAACTGTACGGCAACCTGTTCTTTACCACCGGTACCGTCTGCGAAGGCGGCAGCGGCGAAAGCTCCAGCAGCGGCGGTGCCATGGCCCGCCATAAAGCCCAGCTCAAACAACTCATCTTCAACCCCGGCAAACCCGTAAAAGGCGTGCCCATCGTAGGACCGAAAGTCGCCATCTTCGATCGGGACGTGATGCGGTTTTACGACTTCTCCATCAGCGCGGAAACCTATGTGGACGGCACCCCTTGCTACGTGTTTTCCGCCAAAGCTAAACCTGACCTCAGCCGCATAGACCGCGGCGATGTGGTGGTAGACGAACTGATCACCTGGTTCAATAAAGAGAATTTTGAAATTGTAGGCCGTAAATACGCCCTGTCGTACAAAACGATGCTGTTTGATTTTAATGTGAAGATGAACGTGCAGATGACCAAACAGTTCGGCCTGCTGATACCCGCACTGGTGACCTACAACGGTACCTGGGACGTGGCTTTCAAAAAGCGGGAAACAGCCGCTTTTGTCGCTAAATTCTATGATTTTAAAGCATCGGAATAACTAATACAGCACTGTGACCGTACCGGTCTTATGCACAGGTATACGGGTATACACTTCACGGTAATCCACAATCCACACATAGGTGCCCAGATCTGCCTGCAGGCCTTTCACGCGGCCTGTCCAGCCTATCTGCGGGTCTGTGGTGTAAAATACCCGCTCGCCCCACCGGTTGTAGATACTCAGGGTATATTGTTCTATCGGGCACCGGTACCGCGGCCGGAAATAGTCATTGCGCCCGTCCCCGTTCGGTGTAAAGGCATTGGGAAAATGAACGGTGCATTCGCAATCATGGTAATCCACCCTTACTGAATCCACGCTCTTGCCGCAGGCGTTCCAGGCGGTCAGGGAATAGATGCCCGGCTGCCTCACCATGAATTGCGGGATGCTGGTGCTGTCCTGCCACTTGAAAGGCGCACCGCCGGCCCCCACCACCGGTATCTGGTATACTTCATTACGGCACAACAGGGTGTCCGGCCCCAGGTGTACCCGCAAGGTATCGTTGAAAGACACGTGGATGGTGTCCGTCGATTCACACCGCCCGATCTGGGCATGCACGAAATAGTTGCCCGGTTTGGTTACATAATAGGTGGCCTGGTCAGAACCATCCTGCCAGCGGTACAGCCCGTTGCCGAAATCTGCCGTCAGGACCAGGAAATTGCCGCTACAGATGGTAGTATCATTGCCCAGGTTGAGTTTGCGCAGCCGGTTGAAGTTCACGAAAATAGTGTCCACCACGTTGCAGATATGATTGATCTCTACCAACGCCCAGATATTGGCTTCATAGTTCACGCTGATAGATGGCGTGGTGGCGCCGTTGCTCCATTTCCAGGCGGTAGCTTCCGGAACGGAAGGCGCGAGGGTAATGGATTCTCCCGGACAGAGCAATGTATCAGGGCCAAGGCTGAAAGGGTAGGGCGGACCGGTAAAAGTGATGGTAATGGCATCGTTGATTTCGGCGCATCCTTTAGGGAACACCCGCACGCTGTAAGTGCCGGAAGTCCGTACATCCTGCACCGGATCGGTGTTGCCGGTGTTCCAGAGATAGGTGCAGTTCTGTGCGGTGGCGTCGAGCTGCAACTGTTCACCGGAGCATAACACCAGGTCAGGGCCCAGTTCTATTTTGGGTATCGGCGTGTAAAATACGTTGACAGAATCGGGAATCAGGCAACCGTTGATCTTCACTTTGTAGGTGGCGGAAGTGTCTACCAGGATATCCGGCAACGTGGAACTGTCCTGCCACAGGTAAGTGGCGCCGGGTATCACGGGAGCGCTGAGGGTCATGGTACCGCCTTCGCAAAGGGTCACATCCTGCGGACCAAAGTCGAAAATCACCGGCGTAACAATGGTAATAGGTTGTGTGGTAACATCCCGTACACCGTTGCGCCACGCAACCAGTGTAACGGTGTAGGTGCCCGTTAGCTGATAGGCGTGAAAAGCGCCGCGTATTTTATCAGAAGAGTCTTTTTCTGCAGACGGAGGGTCTCCAAAATACCATTTCACAGAGTCGATGCCTGCCGGTTGCCGGATGACAAAAAACACACTGTCCTCCACACAGGTGGACGATGCCGTGAAAGGGGTGACGGCGCTGGATTTCAGGGCAACCGGCAACAAGGCCAGCAGTAGGAAAAGGATGCGAGATAAACGGCGTGTTTGGAGGCTTCTCATGTTTGTTGACATGGTAATGGCCGCTAAGATAATCGAAATATATAAATAAATAGTAATAATTTAGGGTGAAATAAAAAGCCTCCGGAGATCGATGTCTGCGGAGGCTTTTACTATTTTAATCTTCCCATTTTTGTTGTTTGCCTTCTTCTTCCTGGAGGGGCCTTGCGGTGGTGTACCGGCTCCATTTTTCCAGCACCTGTGTAAAGTCCGTTGGCAGTGGGCTTTCGAAGTACATCTGCTTGCGGGTGCGAGGATGGATAAAGCCCAGCTGCTGGGCGTGGAGCGCATGCCGGGGCATGATCTCGAAGCAGTTTTCCACAAACTGTTTGTATTTGGCGAAGACGGTGCCTTTCAGGATGCGGTTGCCACCGTAGGTGTCATCGTTAAAAAGGGAGTGTCCGATGTGTTGCATGTGCACGCGGATCTGGTGGGTACGGCCTGTTTCGAGGCGGCACTCCACCTTGGTAACGTAGTTGAAACGCTCCAGCACGCGGTAATGAGTAATGGCTTCCTTACCGTATTCGCCGTCAGGATAGGCGTCCATGATCTTGCGCAGGCGCTGGTGACGGCCAACGTGGGCCACTACAGTGCCTTCGTCTTCCTCGAAATCGCCCCATACGAGTGCTATATAACGACGGTGAACAGTGTGGTCGAAAAACTGTTTGGCCAGATCGGTCATGGCTTTCTCTGATTTGGCCACTACCAGCAGGCCGGAAGTGTTTTTATCGATACGGTGTACCAGCCCGAAGCGCGGGATTTCCGGCGTGGTGGCCTGCGTTTTGTCACCCAGGTACCAGGAGAGGCCGTTGACCAGCGTGCCGGTATAATTACCGCATCCGGGGTGTACAACCATGCCGGCGGGCTTATCGATAATCAGCACGTCCTCGTCTTCGTAAACAATATTGAGGGGTATCTCCTCCGGCACCACTTCGGTGCTTTCGGGGTTTTTGTTGGAAAATACGACGATTTTGTCCAGCGGCCGGATCTTATAGTTGGCTTTAACAGGCTTGTCATTTACCAACACCATCTCCGTGTCCAGGGCATTCTGGACCTTGTTGCGGGTAGCGCCTTCGATACGGGCGGTCAGGAACTTGTCGATACGGATGGGTTCCTGGCCTTTGTCCACCACCATATTGATCTTCTCATACAGTTCCTCACTGCCCTCCCCGTTTTCCAGCTCGTCTTCCAGTTCCAGCAATTCTTCAGCCATTACAGTAAATTTTGGCAAAGGTAAAATAAAATACCCGTCCTGCCCGCCCTGATACGCCTTAGCGCTTTGTTTTATATCTTTGCATCCGGGATTTTTCTCTTTAAACACGGACCACGGCGGTCCGGAAAAAAGCATAGGAGTGTAGCACCTTTCAGTATGGAAAAGCAGGAGATCATCGTCAGAGACCTTGGCAAAATAGATTATCAGGAAGCCTGGGACTACCAGGAACAGCTATTGAAGGACAATGTACAACGGAAGGCCCAGGCGCCGGACCAATGGCCCAAACCAACCACCAATTACCTCCTTTTCTGTGAGCATCTGCCCGTATATACCCTCGGTAAGAGCGGTCATATGGAAAACCTGCTGTTGACCCCGGAAGAGCTGGCCCGGCAGGGAATAGGCTTTGTGCCTACCAACCGCGGCGGTGATATCACCTTCCACGGCCCCGGCCAGATAGTAGGGTATCCCATCCTCGACCTTGAAAATTTCTTCACCGATATCGGAAAATACCTGCGCTGCCTCGAAGAGGTGATCATCCGGACCCTCGCCGAATACGGCGTTACCGGCGACCGGTCACCAGGTGAAACCGGCGTATGGCTGGACCCGCAGGATAAAACCAAAGCCCGCAAAATCTGCGCAATGGGCGTGCGCTGCAGCCGCTGGGTCACAATGCACGGTTTTGCGCTCAATGTAAATACGCCCATGAACTACTTCAACAACATCATCCCCTGCGGTATCGCTGATAAACAGGTGGCTTCCCTGGACAAGGAAGTAGGCCGCGAAGTACCCATGGAAGAAGTGAAAGAGAAGCTGAAAAAACATTTTGCGGAAGTATTCGGCGCCGTAGTTATTTAGGAATTTTTTGATTTACGATTTTGGAATTTCAGCGACTATAATCCAGGCTACTATTGCGGATAAAGCAAGAAGACCGAAGCGAGTACTAAATCGCTTCGGTCTTCTTGCTTTATCAATCTATGAAATTCCAAAATCGTAAATCAAAAAATCCTTAAATCTACATGCGGTAATTCAGCGGAATATAAAAATTCCATTTCTCCTTCAGGCGGCCGTCCTCAAACAATTCAAAATTGAACCAGCCGGCATGCATGAAAATTGCTTTCTCCAGTATGAGGGACGGACCTTTTACATGTTCAATCTCAAACAGGAAGGCGCCGTTAGGCTCATAAAATTTGACAGAATATTTTTTCTGCGGCGCATCGTTCAGTTTGATATTGATGTTACCGTCAGCAGTGGTATAGATGTAGTTGGAAGGGTGCCATACCACTTTGGGTTCTTTATTCTCCTCGGTGGCGGGCTTGTTGGGGTTGCGGGTAGCATCTTTAATATCTGCGTATTGCAGCTTCATGTCTGCTTTGATGGTGCTGTCTGGCAGGGCCAGCATGGTTTTGCTGTACATAAACCGGCCGTTGTTGAACAGAATGAAGAGGCGGTAATAGTTAGATCCCGGCAATGGTTTATTGTCCAGGTAGGCATTCCTGGTTTGTGTGGGATAGCTGGCGTAACCGATGGTATTAAAGTTCAGCACACTGTCCAGTGAGCGCTGAATGCCGATCTCTTTTACCTCCATGAATCCGGATATCCAATCCAGCTGGATCTTGCCGGTTTTAATGGTGGCAGTAAATTCAGGTAGTACCGGAGGCAGTATTTCCTGCCCCTTGCCTGTGAGTGCTATCGATATAAAAAGTCCAATGGCGAATGTTAAACGCGCGACCTGCTTCATACTAAAAATCCGTATCTCTTAAAGTTGGCAAAAATACACTACCGTTCAAATATAACGAACAGTTTTTATAGGGAGAGAACGCCCGGAGGCAGGGAAAGATTGCCCTGCAACCCGCCGGTATGTATTAATAATACTTTGCTATTGTCGGGAAAGTAGCGCTGATGGATTAATTGACGGAAAGCATGGACCAGTTTTCCGGTGTAAATGATGTCGGTCGGAATGCCTGTTTCTGCAAAAAAAGTATTGATAAAATCTATAAGTTCCGGTTTTACTTTTGCGTAGCCGCCCCCATGAAACTCATGTAATAGCTGCCAGTGGCATGTTTGGCCTGGATGCAGCAGGGCTTTCACCGCTGCTTCGAGGTAGCCTGCGCCTTTGAGCACGGGAATGCCGATAATGGTTTGTGCCGCAGTGGCGCTGTTGATAAGGCCGGCCAGGGTGGTGCCGGTTCCCGTGGCACAAAGGATATGTGTAAAATGGTCGGTGGGGAACAGGGATAAGATTTCTTCGCAGCCGCGGGCGCCGGCAGCGTTGTGCCCGCCCTCCGGTATGATGTGGGTGTCGGGCCGGTTTTCAAAGGAGGTGCGGTGGTGGCGGTAGGTTTCCCGGCTAACGAATTCCAGCTCCATACCCTTGTCCAACGCGGTCTGCAGCGTATGCCCCAATACTGCGGGCCGTTCGCCGCGGATGATACCGGTGCAGCGCAGGCCGGCCTGGCAGCAGGCTGCGGCTGTGGCGGCAATGTGATTGGAGAAGGCGCCGCCGAAAGTCAGTATATGTTGTTTGCCATCGCTGCGGGCAGCCTCCAGGTTGTATTTGAGCTTAAACCATTTGTTTCCCGAGATTTCCGTGTCCAGCTTATCTAGCCGCAACATCGCCGCTGCTATTGGCGCCGGCAGCCAGGGAGGAGTGATGTTGTCTAATGTGATATTGCTGGTGTCCATTGTTTCAATATAATCCCGTGTTCCGGGGGCGGGGGCCCGGGGAACACGGGATACCGGTGATTATTCATTCGTCAGAAATCCGCCTTTGCCGCGGTACAGCTTTACTGGTTTGTCCAGTTTCACTTTCAGTACGGTTACGTACTTATCCTGTACGTTTTCCGGTACATCGATGTAAACAAGCCCTGGTACGGGGCTCCAGGATATTTTGCCTACAACTTTATGATTCAGTTGAGTGCCGTTGCCTACTACGCTTATCTCTTCAATTTTGTTGCTCAGCCCTTTGATCACGGTCTGTCCGCTGGTTTTGCCGGGCAGGAAGAGATACAGGGTGGTAGAGTCTTTGGAGAGGGTGGTGGGGCCGTAGAAGTGTCCCAGCGGCAGGCCTGCGACGGTATTGAAAACGGCTTCGCCGTTCTTTTTATTCCAGGCGCCCAGTTCTTTCAGGATGTTCACTTCTTCCGGGGGGATGGTGCCGTCGGCTTTGGGACCGATGTCCAGCAGGAGGTTACCGCCGTTGGCTACGGCATCTACGAAGATGGTGATAATTTCGAAAGGTGTTTTCCAGTTGGTGTCCTGTGGCTGCCATCCCCAGTTGTTGTTGATGGTCATGCACAGCTCCCACCAGTGGTAGTGGGGGCGGGTCACCGGGAAGTTTTGTTCCGGGGTGTCGTAGTCGCCATAGCCCTGTAAACGTCCGTTGATAATGGTGTTGGGGTTATGGGTGGTGAGCATTTTACGCATTTTGGCGGCTTCCCATTCTTCTGCGGAGTGTTCCCAGTCGCCATCAAACCACCAAAGGTCGGGGTTGAATTTCGTCATGACCTCTTCCATCTGGCCTTCGTAGAATTTCAGGAAACGCTGCCAGCGGGCGGGTTGCGTCTTAATGTCATAGCGGTTGCTGTCTTTCAGGAACTGGGGATAATCGGGATAACTCCAGTCGATCAGCGAAAAATAGGCACCACATTTGATGCTGTCGCGCCGCAAAGCGGTGTAGAGCGGCGTGAGCACGTCCCGTTTGGCGGGGGTGCTGTTAACGACGTCGAGCTTGCTGTATTTGCTGTCCCACAAAGCCACGCCGTCGTGGTGTTTGGTGGTAACGACCGCGTAGCGGGCGCCGGATTCTTTGATCAGATCGGCCCATTCCTGCGGATTGTAATTACTGGCAGTAAAGCCTTTCAGCTGCTGCATGTAATCGGGGTGGGAGATTTTTTTGTTGTGGAATGACCAGGATTCATCGATTCCTTTCACTGAATAAATGCCCCAGTGGATGAAGATGCCGAGTTTGGCGTCGGCAAACCATTGCATTTTGTCTTTGATGTCGTCCGGATTGGTTTTCTGTTGCGCATCAGCAGTCATACAAAGCTGCAGGGCACAGGCTCCCAGCACAAGTAGTCTTTTCATCGTTCCGTTTAAATTAATCATTAAAATATGTGTTGTCCACAAAAAGAAAGCGTGAAAATAGGTTTAATGATTATATTTAGCGCCGATATTTTCAGGCAAAACATTGAAAATTATAAAATAATATCAGAAAAATGCAACCGACTTTATTGATTTTAGCGGCCGGAATGGCCAGTCGATATGGCAGTTTGAAGCAAATCCAGGCTTTCGGGCCCAGTGGTGAGACTATCATTGACTACTCTATTTACGATGCTATCCGTGCCGGCTTTGGCAAGATCGTATTTATTATCCGGGAGAATTTTGCCACAGAGTTCAAAGAGATCTTTGAACCTAAGCTCAAAGGCCGTGTAGCAACGGATTACGTGTTCCAGAACATGGATTCTTTCACCAGCGGTTACCAGATCCCCGCAGATCGTACCAAGCCCTGGGGCACTGCGCACGCCATCCTGTGTGCGAAAGACGCCATCAATGAACCTTTTGCCGTGATCAATGCGGACGATTTTTACGGAGCGGACGCTTTCGTGAAAATGGCTGCATTCCTGAAGGGCGACGCCAAAGCGGACATCTACAGCGTAGTAGGTTACGAGCTGGGCAAAACAGTAAGCGAGCACGGTTCCGTGTCCCGCGGTGTTTGCGCAGTGGACGGCGCCGGTTTCCTCTCTGCCATCAATGAAAGAACGAAAATTTATACTGACAATGGCCAGATCGTTTATGAAGAAGCCGATGGCAGCAAACACCCGCTGGGTGCTGATACGCCGGTTTCCATGAACTTCTGGGGCTTCCATCCCAGCGTATTTGACATGAGCCAGTCGCTGTTCAACGAGTTCCTGGAGAAAAACGGCACCAACCCGAAATCGGAGTTCTTTATTCCGATTGTGGCTGACGAATTTATCCGTCGTGGTATCGGTAAGGTAAAAGTATTGCCTACCACAGCGAAATGGTTTGGGGTTACTTACAAGGAAGATGCACCCGGTGTTCAGGCCAGTCTGTCAGAATTGGTTAAAAACGGAGCATATCCCGACAATTTATGGAAATAACACCCAACAACTTAATCCTTCAGGCTTTTGGACTGGAGCCTGAAGGATTAAACGTCCGAAGATTCGGATCAGGACACATCAACAACACTTTTCTGCTCGAAAAGAAGGAGGACGGCAGCAAATATGTTTTACAGAAAATCAATGTAAACGTATTTAAGGAACCCGGGGTCATAGCCGCCAACCAAAGAATGGCAGCCGATTATCTCGCAGCACATCATCCGGGGTATCTGTTCATTACGCCCATACCCACTGTCAACGGGGAAGAGCTCTTTGTAATGGACAACGAATACTGGCGAATGATTCCGTTTATTGCCGGGTCCGTGACGGTAGATCAGGCAGATAACCCAAAGCAGGCATATGAAGCCGCCAAACAGTTTGGCCGCCTTGCCAGTTACCTTTCGGGCATCGACCTGAAGCCGTTTAAAGCTTCGATTCCGAACTTTCACAACCTTACCCTCCGTTACGCCGCTTTCCAGGAAGCCATCCGTAACGCCAGGGAAGACAGAAAGGCAGCAGCAGAAGAGCTGATTGACGAATTCCTCCGCTACTCCGACATCGCAGTCACCTACGAACAGCTGAAAACAAATCCCGAATTCAGGGACCATCTGATGCACCACGATACCAAAATCAACAATGTGCTGCTCAACAAAGACACATATGAAGGTATTTGCGTCTGCGACCTGGATACACTGATGCCGGGAAAAATCATCTCAGACCTCGGAGACATGGTACGCACCTACGTCTGCCCCGTTTCCGAAGAAGAACCAGATGTCAGCCAGATCGTTATCCGCGAAGCGTACTTTGAAGCCCTCATGCAGGGATACCTCGAAGAAATCGGCGGCACTTTAACCAAAGTGGAAAAAGAACAGCTCTTTTTTGCAGGAAAGTTCATGATCTACATGCAGGGAATCCGGTTCCTCACCGACTATCTCAACGGTGATGTGTATTACCCGATCAGGTACGCCCGGCACAATTTTGACCGCGCTCACAATCAGCTCATACTGCTGAAGCGCCTCATCGAAAAACAAGACACCTTGCAGGCCATCATCAATAAGTGCCTCCATGTCAGTGAACAGGTTTAGACTAGTGAACAATTAAATGAAATCTTTAAAAAGACCCGGTGCAACTGCACCGGGTCTTTTTTATCTCTCCATCTTCGTTTTCATCTTCGTTTTCATCTCCGTTTTCATCTCCGTTTTCATCTTCATCCACCTTCCGGCATCCCCAAAATGGTTCGTCGAATCGGCGAAATCAGTTTTAATCATGGCCATCACAGTTAGTGGTTGGTAACTGGTTTTATCAGTTTGTTAGAAACGAACTAATATTTGACTTCTTTTTTTGAATATTTTCAAAAACATATTAAGGGATTAATTTTTGACGAAATATTTAGCCCTTTGTTGTTTTTTATTTTTTTCACGAATACATTTGTACTGATAGAAACAATTATCACCTCCTTATGTGGGAAAATAAAGACAATATAAAACTTAATCACATCGTACCTCAGCTCAACTGGGCTATCACGAAGGTCGTGATTATCGTCGTTGTCATTATTAGCCACCATTTCGGAGGATAGGTACACGTGCATAATCAAAATCGATATAACGCCTTCCTCCGCAAAGAGGAAGGCTTTTTTTTTGACCACTAACTACATTTTGACGCTAATAATTCAATTTTATGTATAGCTATTACAACAACGACACCATTCTCTATCTCGACGGTGAGTATCTGAAAGCAACAGCAGCCACCACTGACCTTTTCGGTCAATCGCTTCACTACGGCTACGCCGTGTTCGAAGGCATCCGCGCTTATAAAACAGCGAACGGAGAAGTAAAAGTCTTCAAAGCAAAGGAACACTTCGACCGCCTGAAGCGCTCCTGCGAACTGATCCACATCCCTTACAACTTTGACAACGATGAGCTGATCGCCGCGTGTTACAAGGTGCTGGAGATGAACAACATGGAGGAAGCCTATATCCGCCCGCTGGTGTTCTGTCCGCCCAACATGACCCTGAAAGCAGCGAGCAAGTCCAACATACTTATCTGTGCATGGGAATGGGGCGCCTACCTCGGTGAAAAACTCCTGCGCATCATGACTTCCTCTTTTGAAAGACCGAACCCGAAAGCGTTCCAGATAGAATCCAAATCGGCCGGCCTGTATGTAAACTCGATACTTGCCTCCCAGGAAGCCAAACAAAAAGGATACGACGAAGCACTGCTGCTGGATATGAATGGTAATGTTGCGGAAGGCCCGGGCGCTAACATCTTCTTTGAAAAAGACGGCAAAATCTTCACTCCCCCTCCCGGTAACATTCTCCCCGGCATTACCCGCGCCACCGTTATCGAACTTTGCCACGAACTGCAAATCCCGCTCGAAGAAAAACTGTTCACCATCGATGAATTAAAACAGGCAGACGCCGCTTTCTTCTGCGGTACCGCTGCAGAGGTAGTAGGCCTCGAATCTATCGACGGACAAACTTTCGCCAAACCCTGGGCATCTTCTCTCGGAAAAGTATTACAACAGGCGTACAAAGCGAAAGTGCTCGAAAAAACCTTTCAACGCGAAGCACAATTAGCATAGCCTTTAGCTGTTAGTATTTTAGCTGTCAGTGCTAAATGCTGGCAGCTAAAAGCTAAAAGCTTCCCTTGGACCTTGTAAAACGAAAAACAAAGAATCCTCTACAGTAAAGACTTTGAGCGATCCGGAAGCAGATTTGAAGACCGGTTTACCGAAAATATTTGGTTTGAATTTGCCGGCCTCACCGGGTATTTTGTGAAGGATTTTTAAAATAGGGTTACTGTCAAACAGCTGGTAATCCGGGAAATATTAATAGCAATGGAATTAAATAAATACAGCAAGACGATTACTCAGGACCCTACGCAGCCCGCTGCGCAGGCACAGCTCTACGGTATCGGCCTCACAGAAGCAGACCTGAAAAAAGCACAGGTCGGCATCGCCTCCATGGGCTACGATGGCAATACCTGCAATATGCACCTCAATGACCTCGCACAGGATGTGAAAAAAAGCGTCTGGGCCAACGACCTGGTCGGCCTGACTTTCCACACCATCGGCGTCAGTGACGGTATGAGCAACGGTACCCCCGGTATGCGTTATTCCCTGGTAAGCCGCGACCTGATCGCTGATTCCATTGAAACCGTTTGTGGTGCGCAATATTATGATGCGCTGATCACTGTGCCCGGCTGCGATAAAAACATGCCCGGCTCCCTGATGGCCATGGGCCGTCTCAATCGCCCCGCTATCATGGTATACGGCGGTACTATCGCACCCGGCAAATACAAAGGCCAGGACCTTAACATCATCTCCGCCTTCGAAGCACTGGGTCAGAAAATGGCCGGTAAACTCGACGAAGGCGACTTTAAAGGCATCGTACAAAACTCCTGCCCCGGCGCCGGCGCCTGCGGCGGTATGTACACGGCCAATACCATGTCTTCCGCTATCGAAGCACTCGGTATGAGCCTGCCCTACAGCTCATCCAGCCCCGCACTGAGCAAGGAAAAAAAGGAAGAATGCGCCAACGTAGGCCAGTACATCCGCCTGCTCCTTGAAAAAGATATTAAACCCAGAGATATCATGACCAAAGAGGCTTTTGAAAATGCCCTCACTGTGATCATGGCCCTGGGCGGCAGCACCAACGCAGTACTGCACTTTATCGCTATCGCAAAATCTGTGGGCGTGTCCGTAACACTGGCCGATTTCCAGCTGTCCAGCGACAAAACTCCCCTGATCGCAGACCTGAAACCCAGCGGTAAATTCCTTATGGAAGACCTCCACAACATCGGCGGCGTTCCGTTAGTGATGAAATATCTGCTGAAAAAAGGCTACCTGCATGGTCATTGCCTGACCGTAACCGGCAAAACCCTCGCTGAAAATCTGGAAAACGTTCCGGATATCGACTTCAGCAAACAGGATATTATCGTTCCCGTGGAGAAGCCGCTGAAAGCCAACGGCCATATCCAGATATTATACGGCAACCTCGCTGAAAAAGGCTCCGTTGCCAAAATCACCGGTAAGGAAGGCGAACAGTTCAGAGGGCCTGCCCGCGTATTCGACGGTGAATTTGAACTCATCGCCGGCATCCAGTCCGGACGAGTGAAAGAAGGCGATGTGGTGGTGATCCGCCAGGTAGGCCCGAAAGGCGCCCCCGGTATGCCTGAAATGCTGAAACCTACCAGCGCCATCATGGGCGTGGGCCTGGGTAAAAGCGTGGCACTGATCACCGACGGCCGCTTCTCCGGTGGTACCCACGGTTTCGTGGTGGGACATATCACCCCTGAAGCTTTCGAAGGCGGTAACATCGCACTGGTAGAAGACGGTGACATGATCGAGATAGATGCAGTGAACAATACCATCAATATGGAAGTGAGCGACGAAGAACTGGCAGCCCGCAGGGCCCGGTGGACCGCTCCCGCCCTGAAGGTATCCAATGGAATCTTATTTAAGTACGCAAAACTTGTTAAAAATGCAACAGAAGGATGTGTTACCGATGAAAGCTGAGAAAGCCGATAAGCGGTTGTCTGCAAAGCCTGTTATCTCCGGCTCAGAAGCTGTGATCCGTTCCCTCATCGCAGAAGGTGTGGACACCATCTTCGGTTATCCCGGCGGGGCTATCATGCCTATCTATGATGCCCTGTACGATTTCCAGGACAAGGTACATCATATACTGGTAAGGCATGAACAGGGTGCTACACATGCGGCCCAGGGTTATGCCCGCAGCTCCGGCAAAGTAGGCGTGGCTTTCGCCACCTCCGGCCCGGGCGCTACCAACCTGGTCACCGGCCTTGCAGACGCTTATATGGACAGTACGCCCATGGTGTGCATCACCGGTCAGGTGGCTGCCTCCCTGCTGGGCACAGACGCTTTCCAGGAAACTGACGTGATCGGTATCACCATGCCCATCACTAAATGGAATATACAGGTGACCCGCCAGGAAGACATTCCCGGCGCCATCGCCAAAGCTTTTTATATCGCCCGCAGCGGCCGTCCCGGCCCCGTACTGGTGGATATCACCAAAAACGCACAGGTCGGCGAATGTGAATATGAGTATGTACCGTGCAAGCATATACGTAGTTATCAGCCGGTACCGGAATTGAGACTGGACGCGGTGAAAGAAGCTGCTGCGCTGATCAACGCAGCGAAGAAGCCCTACCTGCTGGTAGGCCACGGCGTACTGCTGTCCGGCGCTGAAAAAGAACTGATAGCGCTGGCGGAGAAAGCACAGATACCCATGGCTTCCACACTGCTCGGTTTGTCTGCCGTTCCGGTAGATCATCCGCTGTATGTTGGCCTGCTGGGTATGCACGGCAACTATGCACCGAACATCCTCACCGGCGAATGCGATACCGTTATCGCAGTAGGCATGCGTTTCGATGACCGGGTAACCGGTGACGTGAGCACCTACGTAGCCAACGCAAAAGTAATCCACATTGAAATCGATGCGGCTGAAATCAATAAAATCATCAAAGCAGACGTAGCCCTGCATGCGGATGCTAAAACCGCGCTCCAGGCGCTGCTGAAAGAAGTACAGCCCGCCAGACATGAGGAATGGCTTGCTGAGTTCAGGGCCGCAGACAAAAAGGAATACGATAAAGTTCAGCATGGTGAACTGTATCCTGAAACCGGTGAACTGAAAATGGCGGAAGTGGTACGCCTTATCTCTGAAAAAACAAAAGGAGAAGCAGTACTGGTAACAGACGTGGGACAACACCAGATGATCGCTTCCCGTTATTACCGCTTCAAAAATCCAAATACCAACATCACTTCCGGTGGCATGGGCACCATGGGCTTCTCCCTGCCAGCGGCCATGGGCGCTAAAATGGGAACGCCGGAAAAAGAAGTGGTAGCCGTTATCGGTGATGGCTGCTTCCAGATGACCCTCCAGGAACTGGGCACCATCTACCAATCCAAAATAGGCGTGAAGATCGTGATCCTGAACAACAACTTCCTCGGCATGGTACGCCAGTGGCAGCAACTGTTCTTCGATAAACGTTACTCTTCCACTGAAATGGTCAACCCCGATTTCGTGCAGATCGCCAAAGGATTTTTTATCCCCGGCAAAAAAGTCACCGCCAGAGAAGATATCTCCGCTGCCATCGATGAAATGCTGGCCACTGACGGAGCTTACCTGCTGGAAGTAGTAGTGGAAAAAGAAGACAACGTGTTCCCGATGATTCCTGCCGGTACCCCTGTTACCACCATCAGACTGGAATAATACTACCCGATTATAACAGACAAGTAAATAAATTTTTTACAAGAATTGCCTCTCTTTTTCACCGGCCCAAGGCCGCCAACAGGAGGGAGGATGCCCAAGCTGTTTTTATGCAAAAAGAATATACAGTCACGGTTTATACGGAAGACCGTATAGGTATCACCAACCGTATCACCATTATATTTACCCGCAGAGGGATCAATATCACCAGTCTGACAACTGCTGAAACAGAGATTCCCGGCGTGTTTAAGTTTATCATAACGGTGATGTCTACACGTGAAAAACTGGATAAGGTGGTCGGTCAGATCGAAAGACTGATTGAAATTCACCGTGCCTTTGTACACGAGGAAGAGGAAGTGGTGTACCAGGAACTGGCATTGTATAAGATTTCCACCAAATCACTGGAGTCCGGTGATATCGAACGGCTGATCCGTGACCATCAGGCACGTATCCTGACAATTACGGCAGACTATTTTGTGATCGAAAAAACCGGTCACCAGCAGGAACTGACAGCCTTTATCAAAAAGCTGGAACCCTATGGTCTGATTGAATATTCCAAAAGCGGAAGGGTGGCCATCGTAAAATGGAGCCGCCGTTTCCACGACCACCTGAAAGAACTGCAGGCCTCATCGGAGGCGTAAGCGCCGGAAGCTGCAACACATAAACAAGCCTTTATTCACATTTACTTAAAATTTACAGCTAATAGCTAATGGCTAGTAGCTAAAAGCTAAAAACACAAAACATGGCAACCATCAATTTTGGAGGTGTACTCGAAGAAGTAGTAACCAGGGAAGAATTCCCAATGGAAAAAGCAAGGGAAGTCCTGAAAAACGAAGTCATCGCTGTTATCGGCTATGGTGTACAAGGCCCCGGCCAGGCACTGAACCTGAAAGATAACGGCTTCAACGTTATCGTTGGTCAGCGTAAAAATTCCAAAACCTGGGATAAAGCAGTAGCTGATGGCTGGGTTCCGGGCGAAACTTTATTCGATATCGAAGAAGCCGCTGCCAAAGGTACCATCATCCAGTTCCTGTTGTCCGACGCAGGTCAGATCACCCTGTGGCCCACCCTGAAACAACACCTGACTCCTGGTAAAGCACTGTATTTCTCCCATGGATTTGGTATCACCTATAAAGAACAGACCGGTATCATACCACCTGCTGATGTAGACGTAATCCTGGTAGCCCCCAAAGGTTCCGGTACCTCCCTGCGCCGCCTGTTCCTGGCTGGTCAGGGCCTGAACTCCAGCTACGCTATCTTCCAGGACGCTACCGGCCGCGCTAAAGAACGCGTAGTAGCACTGGGTATCGGCGTTGGCTCCGGTTACCTGTTTGAAACAGATTTCAAAAAAGAAGTATTCTCCGACCTCACCGGCGAACGTGGTTCACTGATGGGCTGTATCCAGGGTATCTTCGCTGCTCAATACGAAACACTGCGCAGAAACGGTCACTCTCCGTCTGAAGCATTCAACGAAACAGTAGAAGAGCTGACCCAGTCTCTCATGCCGCTCGTTGCTGAAAATGGTATGGACTGGATGTACGCTAACTGCTCTACTACCGCTCAGCGCGGTGCGCTCGACTGGTGGAAGAAGTTTAAAGACGCTACCCAGCCTGTATTTGACGAGCTGTATGCCAGCGTTGCTGCCGGTAAAGAAGCTGCCCGTTCTATCGCCTCCAACAGCACTCCGGACTACCGCGAGAAACTGAACGAAGAGCTGAAAGAACTGCGCGAAAGCGAAATGTGGCAGGCCGGCGCAGCTGTTCGTAAGCTGAGACCGAACGCATAATTGATTTTTTGATTTTTTGATTTTCGATTTTTTGATTTTGCGGAGTGGTAACCAGGGTCCAATCTTGGTTGACAAACCACAAAATCAAAAAATCGAAAATCAAAAAATCAAAAAATCAAAAAATCTACAAATAGATTCTAATATGTCCTCTAATGTAATATCTGGCGTTAGCCCGCTCAATATCCTCGACGCGTCGGTGAAATTGAAGCCCGTGGTGAACCGCACCCCGTTGACTTATAGCGCTACGCTTTCCCGTCGCTATAACTGTGATGTATATCTGAAAAGAGAGGATATGCAGATTGTACGCTCCTACAAACTCCGCGGCGCCTACAATCTGATCAGCAGCCTGCCTGCCGATCTGCTGGCTAAAGGCGTTACCTGCGCCAGCGCCGGTAACCATGCACAGGGTTTTGCCTATGCCTGTAAAGCCATGAACATCAAAGGCGTGGTCTTCATGCCGATCATCACACCAAAGCAAAAAGTAAATCAGGTCAATATGTTCGGTGGCGATAACATCGAAATACGCCTCACCGGCGATACTTTCGATGACTGCTCCGCCGAAGCGCAAGCCTTTACCGCCGCCAGCGGCATGACCTTCATTCCGCCCTTCGATAATGCTAAAATCGTGGAAGGACAAGGCACCGTGGCAGTAGAAATTCTGGAAGACCAGACCAACATCGATTATTTATTTGTACCCGTAGGCGGTGGCGGTCTTGCCGCCGGCGTAGGCACCTACTTCAAAACCTACAGCCCTAAAACCCGCATCATCGGCGTAGAACCGGAAGGCGCCCCCTCTATGATGCGCGCTTTCGAAAACGGTGGCCCGGTAACCCTCGATGAAATAGAACGTTTCGTGGACGGGGCCGCTGTGAAAAGAGTCGGCGCCCTCAACTACGAGGTATGCCGTGAAGTACTGGACAAAATGCACCTCGTACCGGAAGGCATGGTGTGCTCCACCATCCTCAAACTGTATAATGAAGATGCTATCGTGGTAGAACCTGCCGGCGCGCTCTCTATCACCGCCCTTCAGGACCACGCGGAAGAAATCAAAGGGAAAAAAGTAGTCTGCATCATCAGCGGCAGTAACAACGATATCGACCGTATGCAGGAAATAAAGGAACGCTCACTCCTCTACGAAGGACTGAAACATTACTTTATCGTTCGCTTTGCACAGCGTCCGGGCGCACTCAGGGAATTCCTGAACCATATCCTCGGACCTAACGACGATATCACCCGCTTTGAATTTATTCAGAAACATAACAAGGAAACGGGCCCGGCATTAGTAGGCATAGAACTGAAGTGCAGGGAGGATTACGATATCCTCATCGCTAATTTCCGGAAATATAACTTTCAATTCACCGAATTGAATAAAGACGATAACCTGTTTGGTTATCTGGTTTAGAGTTTGACAAATAGTTGTTTTAAGAGTAATACAAGCCTGGTCATTTTTATGAGCGGGCTTTTTTTATTGCTCTACCACCGCGTGTAACGTGGCGAGATAGTCGTCTTTCAGATAAGGATGCAGGTTTTCGTCTGCCAGTTGGGCCTGGATTTTTTTGATAACCACCTGCTTCACTTCCAATGGCATTATATCATGTTTCTCCAACTGCTGTTTGACCGTATCGTAGAAAACAACAAATGACTTTTTCCTGGGTGCGATATCCGGCACCGACATAAGATATTCCCACTTCCTGTCCCACGTCTGGTACTGCGGAAAAACATGGATATGCAACGCCACATAAAAGTTGACTTTCCTGTTATCAATGGTAGCTACCAGGTAGTCGAACATGACATCGGTGGGCGTTAGTCCATACCGTAATACCATATTGCCTAATGCTGAAACCACATTGACCTGTAATTTGGTGTTTTCCGGGAATTGCCGGCCAATAGCCACTAATATGGCGCCCAGGTCATTGCTGGACAATACCGGGGTATAAAAGGTGGACACTTCCGCACGCGGGATTTTTTCGAACTCCCGGACAGCTGTTTCCAGTTCTGGTTCTGTGAGTTGCTGCCAGTGGAGTAATTTGTCTTTTAATGAATGTAAAGCGTCAGTTTGTAATGCCATGGTTGGGTGCTGTGATCTTCTGGTAATCGTGCGAATGGTTGTTAACGCGATAAATATAGGGAGAATGCTGGGTTGGAAAAAAATAAAAAAGGCAGGTGGATGTTTCGCGCTCCCCAAAAAGTGTCCAACTTTTTTTGGGGCATTACAATGCCTGCCTTTTTTAGAAAAATGCGATAAACAATTATTTCTTCAGACTGGCGATATCAATCACAAAACGGTATTTCACATCACCCTTCATCATGCGGTCATAGGCGGTGTTGATATCTTTGATGTCAATAACTTCCACATCACTGACAATATTATGCTCGGCGCAGTAATCCAGCATCTCCTGCGTTTCGCGGATGCCGCCAATCAGTGAACCCGCGATACTGCGGCGACCCATAATAAGATTGAAAGCAGGTACGGTGGAAGGTTCCGGTGGTATGCCCAGGCAGATCATCACACCGTCGAGCGTCAGCAGTCGCAGGAACTGGTTATAGTCGTGCGGGGCAGATACGGTATTAATAATAAAATCAAAGGTGTTGCGCAGGCGCTTCATCTGTTCTTTGTCCTTGATCAGGGCGAAATGGTGTGCCCCCAGCTTTTTAGCGTCTGCCTCTTTGGAAGGAGAGGTGCTGAGCATGGTCACTTCGGCGCCCATGGAATGGGCCAGTTTAACGGCCATATGCCCGAGGCCGCCCAGTCCCAGCACCCCTACTTTATGTCCCTTGCCCACCTTCCAGTGACGCAGCGGGGAGTAGGTGGTGATACCAGCGCACAGCAGCGGCGCTACGCCTTCGAGCGGCAGCTTATCGGATATTTTCAGCGTATATTTTTCATCCGTCACGATCTGCGTGGAATAGCCGCCGTACGTCAGTGTTTTACGGTCCATCTCCGTACCGTTGTAAGTGCTGGCATTCCCTTTTTCACAGTATTGCTCTTCTCCGGCCTGACAGGGGGTACATTCCCGGCAGGAGTCCACAAAACAGCCGATGCCCGCCAGGTCGCCCACCTTGAATTTGGTGACATGGTCGCCGACTTTTACGATACGGCCCACGATCTCATGGCCGGGTACCATCGGGTACACAGAACCGCCCCATTCATCCCGCACCTGGTGAATATCCGAGTGGCATACACCACAATAAAGGATTTCAATCTGTACATCATGGGGGCCGACTTCTCTCCGCTGAAAGTTCCACGGACCGAGAGGGGAAGTAGCATTTTGTGCTGCGTAAGCTTGGGTATCAATCATGGTCGTTGATTTTGGATTCCGAAACTACTGATTTTTAAGCAGTTTTATGCTGACCGCGATCCTGTTGCCAATTGTTTAACTTAGTAGGATGTTAAGCTATTGGGAGAAGCAAAGTCTGCTTCAGTACGACTATATTATCGCCGGAAGCGGCATCGTAGGCCTTTCTGCGGCTATCAGCCTGCGGGAGCGGGAACCGGGGGCACGGGTGCTGGTGCTGGAAAGGGAGGTGCTGCCTACCGGGGCCAGTACCAAAAATGCCGGGTTCGCCTGTATCGGGAGCCTCACGGAGATACTGGCCGACCTGCAAACGATGCCGGCCGAAACGGTACTGGAGCTGGTAGCCATGCGGCGGACCGGCCTGCAGCTGCTCCGCCGGCGGCTTGGCGATGACCGGATCGGCTATCGGGAAAACGGCAGCTATGAACTGATCGGCGTCCGCGAAGAATGGGCCCTGCATCAGTTGGACGAGGTCAACCGTATGCTGGCCGGCGTACTCGGCCAAACGCCTGCATTCTCCCTGGCCACTGATAAACTATCGTCTTTTGGCTTCGCGCCGGACCATGTAAAGGCCGTGGTCAGTAATCACTATGAAGGGGAACTGCATACCGGGCAAATGATGCGTGCGCTCATCGATAAAACGATCGCCATGGGGGTGGAGATAAAAACCGGCTGCCCCGTCACCCGCATGGAAGACCTGCGCTCCGGGGTGAATGTGGTGGTCACCCATCAGCTGCTGAAAGAAGAGGTGGTGTTCCGTGCCCGGAAACTGCTGGTATGTACCAATGCTTTTACCCGTCAACTGCTGCCCGAACTGGAAGTCACCCCGGGAAGAGGGCAGGTGCTTATCACGGAACCGGTCCCCGGCCTGCCTTTTAAGGGTATTTTCCACCTGGAGGAAGGTTATTTTTATTTCCGCGAACTCGATGGCCGCGTGTTGCTGGGCGGTGGGCGCCAGCTGGATTTCTCCGGCGAAACCTCCACGGAGTTCCGCTACAACGACCGTATCCAGCACGAACTGGAGGAAATGCTGCGCCACCTGGTACTCCCCGGGCGGCCCTTCACCATCGCCGACCGGTGGACGGGCATCATGGCCTTCGGCAGCACCAAACAACCGATCGTGCGCGCCTATTCCGGTAATATTATCCTGGGTGTGCGCATGGGCGGCATGGGCGTAGCCATAGGATCGCTCATAGGGGATAAAATAGCGGCCATGGCGTTGCAGTGATGACGCCCCAACCATCTGCCGGCCATGAGCCGTCCGCACAGCATCCGGGCAGCGGCTGAGCAACCCGCGCAGCCACTGTCCCAACCACCCGCCCTAAAACCTTCCCGCCGGCCGGAAAACCCTAACGCCAACGGCTCTCCGGTTTTTTGTTAAAGTGCTTTGATAGCAATTTTAAATGTATAGATTTGACCTCCCGGGAAAACCGCAGTAACGCTGCGGTTTTTAGTTTTTGCTTTTTTATGGTGCATAAGTGTATTTGATACATTTATTTCACTATATTGATCCGCCAAATTTATTATACAAACCACGTTTGAACATTTATGCAACCAAACTTACTTCACTACGTCGATTACCTGGTATTCCTGGTATATTTTGTAATAGTGGCCGGCTACGGGTATTATATCTACCAGAAAAAAAAGAAGGCGACAACAGACTCCAAGGACTTTTTCCTGGCGGAAGGCTCGCTGACCTGGTGGGCGATCGGCGCTTCCCTCATTGCCTCCAATATCTCGGCAGAACAGTTTATCGGTATGTCCGGCTCCGGTTTCTCTATGGGCCTGGCTATCTCCACCTATGAATGGATGGCGGCAGCCACGCTGATCGTGGTAGCGGTCTTTTTCCTCCCCATTTACCTGAAAAACAAGATCTACACAATGCCCCAGTTCCTGGAACGCCGGTACAACCAAACGGTGAGTACTATTATGGCGGTGTTCTGGCTGCTGCTGTACGTGGTGGTAAACCTCACGTCCATTCTGTATCTGGGCGCATTGGCGATTAATAAAATCTCCGGTATCGACTTCTACGTCTGCATGGTGGCGCTGTCGTTCTTTGCGGTGCTCATCACCCTCGGCGGTATGAAAGTGATCGGTTATACAGACGTTATCCAGGTGTTCTTCCTCATCCTGGGCGGCCTGGCTACCACTTACCTGGCGCTGGACCTCGTGGCGCAGCACTTCGGTGAGAGCGGTGTGATGAAAGGCTTCAGCCTGCTGCATCAGCATGCCGACGACCATTTCCATATGATCTTCAAAAAAGAGGACGCCCATTACCTCGACCTGCCGGGACTGAGCATATTGGTAGGGGGTATGTGGATCGTGAACCTCAACTACTGGGGCTGTAACCAGTACATCACACAGCGCGCACTGGGCGCCGATCTGAAAACCGCCCGCAGCGGCCTGCTGTTCGCCGGTTTCCTGAAACTGCTCATGCCTATCATCGTGGTGCTGCCGGGTATCGCGGCTTATGTGCTGTACCAGCAGGGCCAGTTCCACACAGAGATGATGCAGGGCGGCTCCCTGAACCCGGATAACGCTTACCCGGTGCTGCTCAACCTGCTGCCCAGCGGCTTGAAAGGCCTGGCCTTTGCGGCGCTCACCGCGGCAGTGGTGGCCTCGCTGGCCGGTAAAGCCAACAGTATCTCCACCATTTTTACGTTAGATATTTATAAGAAGATATATCATAAAGAAGCCGATGAACAGAAAGTAGTACGGGTAGGTCGCGTGACGGTGATCGTCGCCATGGTGCTCGCCATTATCCTTTCCAATTTCCTCGGTATCGACAAAAAAGGCGGATTCCAGTTTATCCAGGAATACACAGGCTTCGTGTCCCCGGGCGTATTTGCCATGTTTATCATGGGTTTCTTCTGGAAACGGACCACTTCCAACGCGGCGCTCTTTGCCATGATCGTTGGATTGCTGATGTCTTTTGTGCTGAAGTTCCTGCCCAACTGGGTGGACCTGCAGCCGCTCTACCAGTTTGGCTGGGCCGCCCCCAATGCGGCAGGCGTTTATGAAATGGCCTTCATCGACCGTATGGGCATCGTGTTCGTGATCTGTGTGGTGGGTATGATCATCATCTCCCTGGCCGATCCTTCCAGCAAGAACAATCCGAAAGGACTGGAAATCGACAGCAGCATGTTTAAAACTGCGATGCCGTTTACGATCGGCGCATTGTTCATCGTCGGTATTCTCATTGCACTGTATACTGTTTATTGGTAATCGTTATTCACAACAGATATGTATTTTATTGGTTACGATATTGGCTCTTCTTCTATTAAAGCCGCACTGCTGGACGCAGACACCGGCCGTTGCCTGGCAACGGCCACCAGTCCGTCCCGTGAGATGCCCATTTTAGTGCCGCATCCCAATTGGGCGGAACAGGACCCGGAAAGCTGGTGGCAGGAGGTGGTGAACGCCACCGCGCTCCTGCGCCGGCAGCACGCCTTCGATCCGGCCATGGTGAAAGGGATCGGCATCGCCTACCAGATGCATGGCCTCGTCTGCGTGGACAAAGACATGCAGGTACTGCGCCCGGCCATTATCTGGTGCGACAGCCGAGCGGTGGAAACAGGGCGCAAAGCCTTCTCCGCACTGGGGGAGTCCTATTGCCTCTCTCACCTGCTGAATTCCCCCGGTAATTTTACCGCTTCCAAACTGCGATGGATACACGAAAACGAGCCGCAGGTGTACGAACGGATCCATAAAGTAATGTTGCCCGGCGATTTCATCGCCCTGAAGCTCACCGGCGAAGCCACTACTACGGTGTCCGGCCTTTCTGAGGGTACTTTCTGGGACTTCCCGGGTAATGCTGTCAGCAGCCAGCTGCTCGATTATTATCAGATCAATCCGCAACTGTTGTCGGCCATAGTGCCCACCTTCGGCATACAGGGCCAGCTCTCCGCCACGGCAGCCGCAACGCTGCAACTGGCGCCTGGCACACCGGTCACCTACCGCGCCGGCGACCAGCCCAACAACGCTTTTTCGCTCAACGTGCTCGAACCCGGTGAAGCGGCCACCACCGCCGGTACCTCCGGCGTGGTATATGCTGTTCACGACCAGCATACCTTCGATCGTGAAAGCCGCGTCAATACGTTTGTGCATGTAAACAACGACGCACAGCATACCCGCGACGGCGTGCTCATGTGCCTCAATGGCACCGGTATCGCCAATTCCTGGTTGCGCAATATGATCGGCGACATCAGTTATGCTGATATGAACGATGCCGCAGCCCAGGCCCCTCCGGGAGCTGATGGCCTGCTGGTATTCCCCTTCGGCAACGGCGCAGAAAGAATACTGGGCAACAAAAGCACAGGCGCTACCGTCAGCGGCCTCGATTTCAACCGGCACCAAAGGGCGCATATGCTGAGGGCCGTACAGGAAGGGATCGTCTTCGGACTCAATTACGGCCTCGACATCATGACAGACATGGGCCTCGGCATACACCGTATGCGCGCCGGTCACGCCAATATGTTCCTCAGCCCGCTCTTCCGGGAAGCTTTTGCGAATACGGCCAATGTGGTCATCGAACTATATAATACAGACGGGGCGCAGGGCGCCGCCAGAGGTGCGGCCGTCGGCGCCGGTTACCTGTCTGTCAAAGAAGTCTTCAGAGGCATGGAATGTCTCGCGGTAATAGAACCCGATAACCGGCTCCGCGACTACTATACAGAAGCATACAGCCACTGGCTGTCAGGCCTGCATTCGTTGCTGGCTAACGGTTAATGATATACGACATTTTAAAATCCACTTTTATGAGCATTACACTAGGAAATCACGAGTATTTTAAAGGCATCGGGCAGATCCGCTACGAAGGACCGGAATCAGACAACCCGCTGGCCTACCGCTGGTACGATGAAAACCGCCTCATCGCCGGCAAATCCATGAAAGAACTGTTCCGCTTCGCCGTAAGCTACTGGCATACCTTCTGCGGCACCGGCGGCGACCCCTTCGGACCAGGCACCAAACACTTCCCCTGGCTGGTATCCACAGATCCTGTACAAAGCGCAAAAGACAAAATGGATGCTGCTTTCGAATTCATCACCAAACTGGGCCTGCCTTACTATTGTTTCCACGACGTAGACCTGGTGGACGAAGGCGCTACTATCGCCGAATACGAAAGCAGAATGCAGCAGGTCGTGGATTACGCCAAACAGAAACAGGATGTGAGCGGCGTGAAACTGCTCTGGGGCACCGCTAATGTGTTCAGCAACCCGCGCTACATGAACGGAGCAGCCACCAATCCCGATTTCCCTGCACTGGCTTATGCCGGCACACAGGTGAAAAATGCGCTCGACGCCACCATCGCACTGAAAGGAGAGAACTACGTTTTCTGGGGCGGCCGCGAGGGCTATATGACCCTGCTCAATACCAACATGAAAAGAGAACAGGAACACCTGGCGCAATTCCTGACTGTCGCCCGCGACTATGCCCGTAAACAAGGCTTCAAAGGCACTTTCTTTATCGAACCGAAACCCTGTGAGCCTACCAAACATCAGTATGACTACGATAGCGCCACCGTTATCGGTTTCCTGCGCTATTACGGACTGGACAAGGATTTTAAACTGAATATTGAAGTGAACCATGCCACCCTGGCCGGTCATACCTTCCAGCATGAGCTGCAGGTAGCCGCCGATGCCGGAATGCTGGGCAGCATCGACGCCAATCGCGGCGATTATCAAAATGGCTGGGATACCGATCAGTTCCCCACACATCTCAACGAACTGGTGGAAAGCATGCTCGTTATCCTCGAAGCCGGCGGCTTCGCCGGCGGCGGCGTTAACTTCGACGCTAAAACCCGCCGTAACTCTACCGACCTGGAAGATATCTTCCACGCGCATATCGGTGGTATCGACGCCTTCGCCAGGGCCGCGGTCATCGCCGAAAAAGTACTGACAAAAACAGCCTATAAAAAATTCCGGGCAGACCGCTACGCCTCCTTCGATTCCGGCAACGGGAAAGCCTTCGAAGAAGGCAAGCTCACCCTGGAAGACCTGCGCAATATCGCCGCCTCCAACGGAGAACCCGCCCAGGTCAGCGGTAAGCAGGAATGGCTCGAAAATATGATCAACAACTGTATTTAATCACGCAAAGGCGCAAAGGAGCAAAGCAGCAAAGAATTTCGCCGCTTCTGCTATCTTTGCGCCTTTGCTGCTTTGCGCCTTGGCGTGAACAAAACAATGAACAATGACAATCAATACTTTTCATGAGGCAGGATTTGATATCATCGCCCTCACTGACGAACAAAGCGGCACACAGGTGGAGATCGTGCCGGCCCATGGCGCATTGTTGCACGCTTTTAAAGTGCGCCGCCAGGGTAAACTGATCAACCTGATAGACAGCTACAGCAGCCTCGAAGATCTCCGGGAGAACCTGCATAGCAGTTTTAAAAGCGTTAAACTCAGCCCTTTTGCCTGCCGTATCAAAGACGCGGCCTACGAATGGCAGGGCAATACCTATAGCATCGAAAAAACAATAGCGCCCGGAAATGCCATCCATGGTTTGTTGTATGATGCAAAATTCATAGTGGCAGCACAGGAAGCTACCGCGCGGGAAGCCACTGTGACACTATCTTACAGCTTCCGCGAGGAAGATACCGGCTACCCTTTCAGCTACGATTGCCACGCCACCTATACGCTGCGCCCGGACAACGAACTGCAGGTGACCACTAAAATTGTCAATAACAGCCAGACCTCCATCCCGGTGATGGACGGATGGCATCCATATTTCTCCACCGGCACGCCGGTAGATAAGCTGGTGCTCACCTTCGCCTCCAAAGAAATCGTGGAGTTTGACGCCAAACTGATACCGACAGGAAAAGTATTGCCCTACACGGAATTTGTAAAAGGTAAAAAACTGGCCGGCGTGGAACTGGACAACTCTTTTGTGCTGGACTTTTCCCAGGCGCAACCACTCGCCTCCCTGCTGGACCCGGTGAAAAATATCCAGATCGATTTTTTCCCGGGCGATCACTATCCTGTTTTGCAGGTATATATACCACCACATCGCAACAGTATCGCCGTGGAAAACCTGAGCGGTGCGCCCAACGCCTTTAATAATGGGATCGGCCTGGTAACTTTGGCCGCTGGTGAAAACAGAACTTTCGACACGAAAATAAAAATCACAGCATAGCCACGGCGGTGCTGTCAGCTATAAACGTCCTCCGGTCTCCCACCGGAGGATTTGTTTTTTAACAACCGCCCCAATTTATTTAAATTGTGGGCTGGAATGGATATGAACAATACACGCTCAGTATTGGTTGTTCACGGAGAGGAAGGATAGTCAGGATTAAAAACATACACAATTTATGAAGGCTCACACGCGTATTCTGTTGCTGGGTTGCATCGCCGGGATGTTGTTTCCTTTTGTTGCAAAAGCACAGGTCATCGTAACCGGACAGATTTCTGACAGCAACAAACTGGTGCTGCCGTACGCCACTATTACCAACCTCACCACAGGCAAACATTCCCTGTCTGATCAGGGCGGTTTTTACAAAATTGATGCTACCCGGAATGACAAGATCGTTTTCACTTTTGTGGGCTACCTGCCGGACACCGTGAAGGTAACGCAGACTACCGGCACACAGACGATCAATGTGAAGCTGGTCGTGGCCAGCCGTTTTCTGAAAGGCGTGGAAATTTCCTCTCAGTATACCCCTTATCAGCTGGATTCCATTGAGCGCCGCCGGCAGTACGGTTACCTGCTGGACCTGCCCAATAAGCCACTGGCCGGTGGCAGTACGCCGCAGGGTGCCGGTATCGTCTTCAGTCCGTTTACCCGCTATTCCAAGAGCGAAAAACAAAAAAGACAGTTCAAAAAGAATTACGAGGAGATGGAGAAAGAGAAATACATCGATTCCCGTTTTACACCGGTGCTTGTCAGCCAGGTGACCGGGCTCAAAGGGGATTCTCTTCAGTTGTTCATGCGGGACAATTATCCGGATTACGAAACGATGCGGACCATTGGACATAACGACCTGCTGTACTGGATTACAGACAAATACAAAACCTGGATCAAAAAGTAAAGACATAGAAAAAGGGTGAAGAACAAGCCGAAGTCTTCACCCTTTTGATTTATAGGCTATTGTGTTCAAAAACTTAGTTATAGACCTTCACCATATATACAAACTCTTCCAGTTTCCTGATCTGATCTATTCTATTCACCCCCTCCAGATGGCTTTTATTACGGGCCATTTCTTTTTTCATGCCTTTATCTTTCGGCATTTCATCCAGCAACCGTTTCAGGTGGGCTGATTTCACTGCGAAGGCGATGCCGTCGGAGGTGGTTTGTTTGCCTGTAACGATACCTACCACATCACCCTGGTTGTCTAACAGGGGAGCGCCGCTATTGCCGGGATTGACAGGGATAGACACCTGGTAGGCGGTCGTATCGCCGTTGAAGCCGGTTTTTGCGCTGATGTAACCTTTGCCGTAAACGATTTCATCGCGGGGGAAGCCCATGGTGAAAACTTCTTCGCCCAGTCTGGCGTTCTGTGGTTTCAGTGCGTAGGGCAGCGGCTGGCTTTTAAAGGTAGAGTCGGCAATTTTGAGTACCGCCAGATCGCTGGAGATGTCTTCAAAAACGCTGACAGCCTTGAAAGCTTCACCTTTATTGTTCTGCACATACACAGAATCAGCGCCGGCCACTACGTGATAATTGGTAACGATGTAACCGTTACCGGATACTGCGAAACCAGTACCGCCGTAAGTGCCGGGATTCACCGGTGCTCTGTTTTTATTATTGATATCATTGATGAGTGCGTTCTGGGAGCGCTGGATATTGTTCAGCACTCTTCTCACGTCCTCATATTGGGCGGTGGATTTGTTTTTAGCGGCGTTCTGCAGGACAGCGATGGTAGACAGGGAGGTTACCAGTGCGATACAGGCAGCGGCTGCCAGGTTGGTAATGGTACGGCGGCGGATGGTTACCCTTTTGGCAGCCAGGTTTTCTTCCTGGGCCTGTTTGCGGAGGGTTGGCATGTCCAGCTGCCGGTGAAGGTGGTCCATTTTAGCCTTCAGCGACTGCCGCTGACCAAAATGTTGCAGCTGCTGCAGGAACAACGCCTGCTCTTCTACCTGACGGTCGATTTGCGGATTGTTTTTACGCAGTTCCTCAAAAACGGCTTTTTCCTGTCCGCTCATTTCTCCGTCCAGGTAGCGTTCAATTTCACGTAATAAATTCATGTCATCTTTCATGGCCGTTGCTGCTTATAAGGATGTATTATACTGATCAAAAAATAACTTCTTCAGGCGCATCAGACACTTATACTTCTGATTTTTAGCGTTTTCGGCGTTGGTATAGCCGAATTTCTCCGCTATTTCCTGCATGGACCGCTTCTGTATATAATAATCTTCCAGAATGGTCTTACAGGGTTCGCCAATATTGCCCATCGCACTTTCCATGATCCGGAACTGTTCGTCTCTGGCGGCGTGTTCGTCTACCACTTCCGTGGCCGGGATTGTATCTTCCATTTCCGGTGGGATCGCATAAAGCCCGTAGGTGCTTTGTACTTTTTTCAGCCACAGGTGGCGGCATACCGAATAGAGGAAAGTTTTTAAACGGCTGGTCAGGTTAAAACTACCCTCGCAGGCCTTTTCATATAGAATGATGATTGCTTCCTGGAAAACATCCTTGGCGTCGTCTTCGCTGCCATTGTGTTGTAAAATCATGCGCAGCACTACCGGAAAATTCTCAGAATAGATGGTTTCCAATGACTTATCATCACTTCTTGCCAATCCCAGCAATAATTCCCTGTCTCTTGTTATATCTTGATGTTGCTTCACTCTTAATACGATTATTAGGCATTTGGTAACCCAAAGTACCGAAAAAAAAAATTTTAAAAGTTTGGGTTACCTTTTGGGTGATCCCGGTATAAAGGATAAATCATTCAAAAAACACCTTTAAATTATTTGTACGATGAAGAACGTAATTAAACTTGGTTTCCTGGCTCTGTCTTTCGGTCTGTTCGCTGTAGCTTGCGGCGGTGGTGAAAAACCTGCTACCGATTCTACTGCAACTAACGCTGGCGCTGTAATCGACTCTGCTGCTGCAACTGTTGATTCTGCTGCTGCTGGTGCTGCTGCTATGGTTGATTCTGCTGCTGCAAAAATCGACTCAGTTGCTGCTAAAGTTGACTCTGCTGCTGCTAAGCACTAATTAGCAAACTCTTATTAAATTTATATGACCGCTACGGCTATCGCTGTAGCGGTTTTTTTATGCCCTTTTATATTGCTGATGAGCTCGCTGTTTAAATTTTTTAAAATGATGCCTCCGCTACCGTTTTAATATATGTCACTGATCTTCTTTTTCCACAATTTTAGATTAAATTCAATAATTGCCCCTTATTATTCAAAAAAATGTATTTTTTATATCAGACGCTTGGATAATTAAAACCGTGCCGTATTTTTGTGACACGTTCAAAAAGAGCATATGACTACACAAGCGACTTTCGGATTTTTTGGCTTCTATTATTTCTGGTACCAGGAATAGGGAGGTCGTTTGTAAGTAAAAAGATAAAAGAAACTACAAAAAGCCTCCCGCGAAAACGGGAGGTTTTTTAATTATCAAAATATAGTATATGTCAAACCGTCACTTTAACACTTATTATTTTTATTACTTCTTTTTTGCGAAGAAGCAGGGGACTCGTTTGCAATAAAATACTTTACATAGGTAAAATAAAGCAAAGGGTCCCGGAGACGGGGCCCTTCTTGTTTCAAATAGCTAGTTGCTACAGCAACTATAAAACAATAAAAAATCAACTCCATACACATGAAAATTGCCATACAAGGGTTTGAAGGTGCTTTCCACCAGATAGCTGCACAGAGTTTCTTCGGAAAACAGACCGATATTGAAGCCTGTGCCACCTTTTCCGAGCTGGTGCGTAAGGTAAAACAGGACCCCGGCGTGGACGCCGGTATCATGGCCATCGAAAACTCCATCGCCGGCAGCATTTTACCGAACTACAGCCTCCTCAAAAACTCCGGCCTGCATGTGACCGGTGAAGTATACCTGCAGATCAACCAGCACCTCATGGTGCTGCCCGGTCAGCAACTGGAAGATATCCGCGAGGTACATTCCCATCCCATGGCTCTTTTACAGTGTATCGATTTTCTTGAAAAACACCCGCACATCAAACTGGTGGAAACGGAGGATACTGCGCTCAGCGCCAAACACGTACGTCAGAAGAAACTGAAGAGCGTGGCTGCCATCGCCGGCAAACTGGCCGCTGAAATTTATGAGCTGGATATCATCGCGCCCAACATCCAGACCAACAAAAACAATTATACCCGCTTTCTGGCGCTGTCCCGCACCGCCGCGCCTGTCGCCCCGGATGCGAATAAAGCCTCTGTTTATTTTCATACCAGCCACGAAAGAGGTACCCTCGCCAAAGTGCTGACGAAAATCGCAGACGCAGGTATCAACTTGTCCAAACTGCAGTCTTTTCCCATCCCGGCCAAAGAATGGAACTATTACTTCCACGCCGATATGGAATTCGAAAATCCGGCACACTTCGAAAAAGCGCTCGGAAAAATAGCGGCGCTTACCGAAAACCTCAAAGTGCTGGGCATCTACAGAAAAGGCAAAACACATTAATCAGTATTCAGAAATCAGGCATATGCAGATACAGGTTGCTAAAAGATTACAGGGAACAGAAGAATACTATTTCTCCAAAAAACTGCGGGAAATAGACGAAATGAACCAAAACGGTCCCAAAGTGATTAATCTGGGTATAGGAAGCCCGGACCTGCCCCCGCACCCGTCCGTGGTGGAGGCGCTCCATGAACAGGCCGCCCTGCCCAATACACACGCCTACCAGGGGTACAAAGGTATCCCCGCGTTGCGTAAGGCGATGGCCGACTGGTACCAGCGCTATTATGCGGTAACACTGCATCCGGACACGGAAGTGCTGCCCCTCATCGGTTCCAAGGAAGGTATCATGCACATCTGCATGACCTACCTCCAGGCGGGCGATGAAGCGCTGATCCCCAATCCGGGTTACCCTACCTACCGCTCTGCGGTCAACCTGAGCGGCGCCACCGTGGTAGATTATGACCTGGTAGCAGAAAACGGCTGGCTCCCCGATCTGGACGCACTGGCCCAAAAAGACCTGAGCCGGGTGAAAATCATGTGGGTCAACTATCCCCATATGCCTACCGGCGCAAAAGTGAACAAGGAGTTTGCCGCAAAGCTGATCGCTTTTGCCAAACAGCATCATATCCTGATCTGCCACGACAACCCGTACAGCTTTATCCTCAACGAACAGCCCGAAAGCCTGTTGCAGTTTGAAGGTGCACGCGATGTGGTGCTGGAACTCAACTCCCTCAGCAAATCTTCCAACATGGCCGGCTGGCGCGTTGGCATGCTGGTGGGAAAAGCCGAATGGATCGCCGATGTGCTCCGCTTTAAAAGCAATATGGACTCCGGTATGTTCCAGCCCCTGCAGATGGCCGCTGTAAAAGCACTGCAACTGGGCCGCGAATGGTACGACGAGCTCAATAAAATATACCGCGCCCGCCGCGAAAAAGTATTCCGGCTGCTGGACCTGCTGCAATGCGTTTACGATAAAAACCAGGTAGGCATGTTCGTATGGGCACACATCCCGGATACTATCGATAACGGCTACACGCTCAGCGATGAAGTACTGCAAAAAGCACGGGTATTCATTACGCCCGGCGGTATTTTCGGAAGTAACGGTAACGGCTATGTCCGCGTAAGCCTCTGTCAGGATGAAAAGGTTTTCCAGGACGCCATTGACCGTATAAAAACTGCGATAAAATGATTGTAACGATAATAGGCACAGGCCTGATCGGCGGCTCGCTGGCCATCACCCTCCGGGAAAAAGGAGTGGCCGAGAAGATCATCGGCGTGGACCAGCAGGAAGAACATCTGCAAAAAGCCAAAGCGCTCAACATCATCGATGAAGGCATGCCGCTCAACGATGCGCTGCAATGCTCCGACCTCGTGATACTGGCCATCCCCGTAGATGCAGTACTGCAGGTGCTGCCCACCCTGATGGACAAAGTACGCCCCAACCAGGTGATCATGGACGTAGGGTCCACCAAAGAAAAAATATTGCAACTCGTTGCCGGTCATCCCAACCGCGGCCGCTTTGTGGCGGCCCACCCGATGGCCGGCACCGAGTATTCCGGTCCCGATGCCGCTATACGCAACCTCTTCACCCACAAAACCATGGTGCTCTGCGATGTGAAAAACAGCGATGAAGACGCTCTCGAAATGGTGGAAGACATGGTAGACAAACTGCAAATGCGTACCGTATATATGAATGGCCAGGAGCATGACCTGCACACGGCCTACGTGTCGCATATCTCCCACATCACCTCTTTTGCGCTGGCGCTCACCGTACTCAAAAAAGAAAAAGAGTCCGGCCGCATCTTTGAACTCGCCAGCGGCGGTTTCGAATCTACCGTGCGCCTCGCCAAAAGTTCGCCGGACATGTGGGTGCCCATCTTCAAACACAACCGCGGCAACGTGCTCGATGTGCTCGATGAACACATCCACCAGCTGCAACAGATGAAGTCACTGCTCGAAAACGAAGACTATGACGCCTTCTACAAACTGATCCAGAAATCAAACAAAATCAGGAAAATCCTGAAATAAACATAAATTCTAACAATCTACTTAACTTCAATACTATGGTACAGACAATGGAAGAAATATTATCCAAAACCAAATTCTCAGATCCTTCATCTGATAAAAAGCCGTTGATCATCTCCGGCCCCTGCAGCGCTGAAACAGAAGAGCAGGTTTTAGCTACCGCGTTGGCATTACAAAAAACCGGTAAAGTGGACGTATTGCGCGCCGGCATCTGGAAACCCCGCACCCGTCCGGGTTCTTTCGAAGGCATCGGCACTAAAGGCCTCGCATGGCTGCAGAAAGCCCGCGAACTGACCGGCCTGCCGCTGGCAGTGGAAGTGGCAACCGCTAAACAGGTGGAAGACGCGCTGCACTTTGGTGTGGATATCCTGTGGGTAGGAGCCCGGACCACAGTAAACCCCTTCTCTGTACAGGAAGTGGCAGACGCACTGAAAGGTGTGGACACCACCGTACTGATCAAAAACCCGATCAACCCCGACCTGGAACTGTGGATCGGCGCCGTGGAAAGAATCCAGAAAGCAGGCATCAGCAAAGTAGGCCTCATTCACCGCGGTTTCTCCAGCTACGGTAACACCCAATACCGCAATGCGCCCATGTGGCACCTCGCTATCGAGCTGAAACGCCGTATGCCTGAACTGCCCATGATCTGCGACCCCAGCCACATCTCCGGCCGCCGCGATATCCTGCAGGAAGTTTCCCAGGAAGCGATCGACCTGGACTACGATGGCCTGATGCTCGAAACTCACGTAGACCCGGACAACGCCTGGAGCGACGCCAAACAACAGGTAACTCCTGAGAAACTGGCTGAACTGCTCGACGGTATCGTTTGGAGAAGAGAACACACCGATAAAAAAGATTTTAACACCGCCCTCGAAAAACTGCGTGCGCAGATCAACCAGGTGGATGACGAAATCATGCTGCTGCTCGGCAACCGTATGAAAATCGCTGAGAAAATCGGCATGTACAAAAAAGAAAATAATATCACCATCCTGCAAACCAACCGCTGGAATGAAATCCTGGACCGCAACATCGCGAAAGGCGAGAAACTGGGCCTGACAAAAGAATTCATCCTGAAATACTTCGACGCGGTGCACCTGGAATCCATCAACCGCCAGAACAGGGTGATGAACGAAGAAAAATAAACAGCATCATTGGCTGATCGCTAAAATCAATGAATGAAAAAGCTAACCAATAATTTTCAGCAGCAGGCAACGACCTATTTCATGGGAGAAAGCCTGCTGCAGTTGGGAAACCATGTAGACCGGAACCGGTCGGTGCTCGTGATCGATGAAAATGTGGAAAGACTGCACGGCCATCACCTGCACGACTGGAAAAAAATCGTAGTGCCTGCCGGCGAAGAAGTGAAAAACATGGCTACCGTGGAACTGGTCATCGACGGACTGGTAGCCCATGAGGCCGACCGCAAAACCACCCTTATCGGTATCGGCGGCGGCATGATCACCGACGTGGCAGGTTTCGCAGCCAGCATTTATATGAGAGGCATTCCCTTCGGGTTTGTTCCCTCCACGCTGCTGGCACAGGTAGATGCTTCCATCGGCGGCAAAAACGGGGTCAGTCATGGTAAACACAAAAACCTGCTGGGCACTATCCGTCAGCCGGAATTCATCCTCTTCGACTACGCGCTGCCCCTCACCATGCCCGCAGAAGAGTGGCACAACGGCTTCGCAGAGATCATCAAATATGCCTGCATCATGGATGCCGAACTGTTTGATTATCTCGAAGTTAACCGGGAAAAAGCGCTGGCGAGAGATGTAGCGGTACTGGAATACCTGGTGGAAAAATCAGTGGCTGCCAAAACCAAAGTAGTACTGGAAGATGAGTTCGAAAACGGCCCGCGCCGCTGGCTCAACTTCGGTCACACGCTGGGACATGCCGTTGAAAAACTGGAGCATATCGCACACGGTAAAGCAGTGGCCATCGGTATGGTAGCTGCGGCACGTTTCTCCGAACAACTGATGGGCTTCTCCAACGATCAGACCCTGCGGCTGATAAAACTGATCACCGATTATCAGTTGCCGGTAGCTTTTACCTCCGACAAAGCAGCCGTGTTTGATATCTTTAAGCTGGACAAAAAACGGGAAAAAGACGCCATCCATTTTGTGCTGCTGGAGAAAATAGGGAAAGCCACCACCATGCCTGTTCCTATCACAGATCTGCAACTGCTGCTGCAGGCGTTGTAATTATTTTCTAAACATCTAAAGGCGGACGACACATATATATGCAAGTAACTGTATCACCCGGCATCGTTAAAGGCACCGTTACGGCCAATCCTTCCAAAAGCGCCATGCAACGCGCCGTAGCCGCTGCGCTGCTGGCCAATGGCACGACTATTATCCGTAACCCCGGCCTGAGCAACGATTGCCTGGCAGCGCTCGAGGTAGCGGAAAACCTCGGCGCCAGAATAAAAAGGGGAGATGATCATTTTGAAATCACCAGTCAGGGCGTAAAACCGTTTTACGACGAAATCAACTGCGGAGAATCCGGCCTCGGTATCCGTATGTTTACGCCCATCGCTGCGCTGGCTTCCATTCCGATCACCATCGTTGGGCATGGCAGCCTCACTACCCGCCCCATGCACTTCTTCGAAGAAGTGCTGCCACAGCTGGACGTGAAATGCACCACCCAGGACGGTAAACTACCCCTGCATATACAGGGCCCGCTGCAACCGAAAAATATCACTATCGACGGCTCGCTCAGTTCCCAGTTCCTCACCGGCCTGCTGATGGCCTACGGCGCCGCAGCGGAAGAGGTGACCATCACCGTAAAAGATCTTAAAAGCAAACCTTACATCGCGTTAACCCTGCACCTGATGGAACACTTCGGGGTAAAGGTGGAAGAACAGGACTTCGAGCAGTTCCGTTTCGGTAAAAAACAAGCTTATAACGCTACCGACTATACGGTGGAGGGCGACTGGAGCGGGGCCGCGTTTCTGCTGGTAGCCGCCGCTGTAGCCGGTAATGCTGAAGTACAGCACCTCAATACCGCCTCCGCCCAGTCGGACAAGGCGATCCTCGAAGCGCTGGAAAAGGCCGGCACCCACATCCTGCCGGGTGTCTTCACCGTAAATATTCAGAAGAACGGGCTCAATGCCTTCGAAATAGATGCCACCGACTGTCCGGACCTGTTTCCGCCGCTCGTAGCGCTGGCAGCTAACTGTAACGGCACTACGAAAATAAAAGGCGTGAGCCGCCTCGCTCACAAAGAAAGCGACCGTGGCCTCACCTTGCAGGAAGAATTCGGCAAAATGGGCATCCGCATAGACCTCGAGGGAGACATCATGCTGGTGCATGGTGGTACCGGCATCAAAGGCGCGCACGTACATTCCCATAACGACCACCGCATCGCCATGGCCTGCGCCGTAGCAGCCCTCACGGCTGATGGTCCGGTGACGATCGAAAATGCAGAAGCGGTAAACAAATCGTATCCTGAATTCTACGACCATCTGCAGCTGCTGGGCGGTCAGGTAGCCGTAGCTGCCAACAGCTAACGGCATCCTTTTTTATTCAATCTTAAATCATCAGTGTGTGAACAGTTTTGGCAGATTATTCAGGGTGAATGTTTTCGGAGAATCCCACGGCGCCAGCGTAGGGGTTAACATCGACGGCGTACCGGCAGGTATGCCGCTCAGACAGGAAGACTTCCTGCACGACCTGGAACGGCGCAAAGGCGGCTCCAGAGGCACTACCCCCCGCAAGGAGGAAGACCTGCCCTTTATCAAGTCAGGCGTATTCAACGATCATACTACCGGCGCACCGGTCACCATCCTCTTTGAAAATAACAACACCCGCAGCACAGACTATGAGAAGCTGCGTGAGTTCCCGCGGCCCGGTCATGCTGACTTTGTGGCGACCCATAAATATGGGGGCTTTGAAGACTACCGCGGCGGCGGCCACTTCAGCGGCAGGCTTACGCTCAACCTCGTAGCGGCAGGTGTCATCGCCAAAAAGATCCTGGGTGACAGCATCCAGGTTAAAGCCACCATCACGGAAGTAGGCGGTTACGCCAATCCGGAAGAAGGCCTGGAAGCAGCCATCGCCGCTAAAGACTCTGTCGGCGGTATTGTGGAATGTGTGGTAGACGGGCTGCCCATCGGCCTCGGTGAACCGTTCTTCGATTCGCTGGAGTCCAGCCTGGCCCATGCTGTATTTGCGATCCCCGCAGTAAAGGGAATTGAATTCGGCGCCGGCTTCGCCGCTGCTAAAATGAAAGGACTGGAACATAACGATCCTATCCTGGACACTACCGGAAAAACAGCTACCAACAACGCCGGCGGCGTGGTAGGCGGTATTACCAACGGCAACCCGCTGGTGTTCCGTATCGCTGTCAAACCCACGTCCAGCACGCCCAAAGAACAACAAACGCTGAACATCGCCAGCGGACAGGTGGAAACTTTCAGCGTGAAAGGCCGCCACGACCTCTGCATCGCACTGCGGGTACCGGTGGTACTGGAAGCCGTGACAGCTATGGTACTGGCTGACTTTATGCTGCTGGAACAGCTGCGCCCGAGAGTATATAAATCATAGGAAGACCTGGCAAAAAACATAAAAAAGCATCCTGTCAAACAGGATGCTTTTTTATTGGTGGCAATGCCGTTATTATTTTACGATGTCGAGCAGCTCCACATCAAACACCAGCGCACTGCCGGGGCCGATTTTCGGACCAGCGCCGCGGTCGCCGTAGGCCAGGTCTGAAGGAATGAAGAGACGCCATTTGGAACCTACCGGCATCAGCTGCAGGGCTTCTGTCCAGCCTCTGATCACGCCGCTCACCGGGAAGGAAATAGGCTCGCCTCTGTCTACAGAGCTGTCGAATACGGTACCATCGATGAGTGTACCATGATAGTGTGTTTTCACCTTATCGTTGATGGTAGGTTTGGGCCCGGTGCCTTCTTTCAGGATCTGGTACTGCAGGCCGCTGGGGAGGGTTACCACGCCCGGTTTGGCTTTGTTTTCTGCCAGGAATTTATCGCTGGCTTCGCGGTTTTTAGCCACTTTTTCCGCTTTCAGTTGCTGAAGGTAATTGCTAATGCTCATCTCACTCTGGTCTTTTGATAATGTTAATGTTTTATTGGTCAGCATGTCCTGGATGGCTTTGGCCAGCAGGGTCGTGTTGACATTCGTTAAGCCCTGTGCTTTCAGGTTCTCGGCAATGTTGACGCCGATGCCATAGCTCAGGGAATCCATCCTGTTTTTCAGTAAAGCAGGTTTTGCAGCGGTATGGGACACCGGTTTGGCCTTGGGCACGGGTTTTTTCTGGCTGAAGCCCTGCAGGCCCAGCAAACCCAATACACCGGTAAAAATGTATTTTTTGTACATAAATTTGTGGTTGTCAATAACTTTGATACAAATAAGGGTTTATTAAAGCCTTCGCAAGTTAAGGAATTAACTTTTTACAAGCATGGTTGCTCTGGTACAACAAAAGGGAGACTTGCTTTGTTGGCGTAAAAATAAAACCGCATGTTAACCGTTCAGACGTCTATGAAGTTCAGTATTCTAACAACAATAGTAGCAGTGTTGCTGACAGGCAGCCTGCAGGCACAGGATTCAACAGACTTATGGTCAAAGGCGAAAGCCAACCCTAACCTGGGGAGGCAGAAATTTATAGAGCTAAAGCTGCATACCGGGGGGCACCTGTATAATGGCGAAGAACTATCGAACGCGCTGAAGCATGGCTACGAGTCGGTGGAACTGCGGATGGCGTGGATGTCTACCGGCAAGCAGGAATGGCAGCGGGCGCTTAACTACCCCAGTTATGGTATTGGTTTCTATACCGGTAATATCGGAGACGCCACTGTCCTGGGTAATCCCAGCGGTATATACGGCTTCTTTTATGCGCCCTTCCACCGCCGCAAAAGGCATCACTTTGAAGCAGGGCTGTCGCTGGGTTTCACTTACGACCTGAACCCGTATGACCAGGATAAAAATCCGCTCAACGATGCCATCAGCTCCAAAGTAGATGTCTACTTTAACGTGGGCGCCAGCGGCGTATGGCGACTGTCGGAGCTGTTCGACTTCGTTTACGGGGTAGACCTTACGCATTTCTCCAACGGCCGCACCCATACACCCAACCTGGGTCTCAATATGGCGGGCCTTCACGCCGGTTTGCGGGTACATTACAACACGATCCGCAATATTGTACAGCAACAGATAGATCCGCATTACGTGGCGCGAATCCGGCCCACCTACATCGATAGCCCACTGTCCAAACTGAAACATAAACAGGAATGGAGCCTCTATGGCGCCTTTGGCGTAGTACAGGCAGACAGCCGCTATGGTGTGAGGGCTTTTTATGGCACTGCTTCGGCTGTATTGGACTGGAGCTATCTGTACAGCCATGTATGTAGCTTCGGCGCCGGTCTCGACGGATTTTACGATGGTTCCCTCGGATTGGTGTACGGGCAGAGATATGGTAAGGTATCCACCTTTGATAAAATGCTGCTGGGGGCTCATATTGGCCACTCGCTTCATTTGCAGCGCTTCGATATCGTTACGCAGGCAGGTACTTATCTTTGGCGGCGCGATAATGAAAAGGGAAACTGGTTCCTGCGGGTGGCGCTTCGTTATAACGTAAGCAAATACGGCTTCCTGCAGATAGGGCTCAAAACGCAGAACGGCGCGGCGGCGGACTGGATCGAGTGGGGCGGCGGTGGAAGATTGTAGCCCCGCGGAGTTCACGCGGAGTTCTCGCGGGGTTCTCGCAAAGCACGCAAAGGAGCAAAGAGCGCAAAGAATAAATATAAGCGAGCAGAGAAAGCAAAGGAGCGGAGATCAAATTTGATCTCCGCTCCTTTGCTTTCTTATTTAAACTTAAAAAAATCTTTGCGCTCTTTGCTCCTTTGCGTGCTTTGCGAGAACTCCGCGGGATTACTGCGTTATCGGCAACAATACTTTAGATGCGTGCGTGGCATCGTGGTAGATCTTAATATCCGCCTTCTTAAAATCTTTATCAGTGGCTTTATAGATATCCATGAACTGTTGCGGGTTGCGGTCTGCCAGTGGGAACCAGCTGCTTTGTATCTGGACCATGATACGGTGGCCTTTCTGGAAAGTATGGGCCACGTCAGGCATGGTGAATTTCACCGGCGTAGGCTGGCCCGGAACAAACGCTTCCGGTTTTTCGAAGCTGTTGCGAAATTTGCCGCGCATGATTTCGCCGCGTACCAGCATTTGGTAGCCGCCCATGGGATAGGTGGAGGAAGGAACACGACGGTGCTCTGAAGCAGCGTCTTCTTCGTATTTGAAATCATTCGGGAATACGTCGATCAGCTTCACCACAAAATCGGCATCAGTACCGGTTGTGCTGGCCACGATGTCGGCGATTACCGGGCCGGCAAGGGTAATGTCTTTGTCCAGCACTTCTGATTCAAACACCACAACATCCGGTCTGCGGGAAGCAAAACGTTGGTCGTCGGTCATATAGTTGATGGTACGGCCGAAGTGTACGTCTTCTGTATAAGGCACTGGTTTGGCAGGATCGCTGATGTATTCGCTGAAACTATTGCCGGCGGCAGGTGGTGTGAAGGCCAGTTTACCGTCAGGTTGCAGGTAAATGGGTTGTTCCTTCATATCGGCCGGAGGCCATTGCGGCAGCCTTTTCCATTCGTTTTTGCCGGTAAAGAAGATCGTAGCTTCTGCAATATCGGGCGCCTGCCCTTTACCTTTCAGGTAATAGTTGAAGAAAGGAATTTCGATGTTGTTGGCATAGTACTCAGAGGTATTGCTGCCAAAGCGGACGTTGCCCAGATGGGTACCGTCGTTGGAGGCCCACTGGCCATGGTACCAGGGCCCCATTACAATGCGGTTGTTGGTGTTGGGGCTTTGCGTTTCGATGCTCTTATAGGTGTTCCAGGCGCCGAAGCAGTCTTCCGCGTCGAATACACCGCCTACTACCAGCATGGTGGGTTTTACGTTTTTCAGGAAGTTGCGTACGTTACGCGCCTGCCAGTAACTGTCGTAGGTTGGGTGCGCGTACATTTCATGCCAGAAGGGAATGCTGTCGCCGATAATTTTGGAGAAATTAGGCAACGCCCCGGTTTCGAGATAGTATTTGTAGTTGTCGCGGGTGTAGTATTCGATGCCTTTAGGTCCTACGGTAGTAGGTTTCGGGTGCGGATGGTCAAATACGGTGTAGAAAGAAAATGCATCCGTGAGCATGAATGCACCGTTGTGGTGGAAATCATCTCCCATGAACCAGTCTGTTACCGGCGCCTGCGGGCTGACAGCTTTCAGCGCAGGGTGATTGCTCAGCGCGCCCATGGTGGAGTAAAAACCAGGGTAGGAAATACCGAAGATGCCTACGTTGCCGTTGTTGCCGGCGAGATTTTTCACCAGCCAGTCGATGGTGTCATAGGTATCGCTGGCCTCATCGATTTCATTTTTTCCCTTTTTAGTGGCGTTAAAAGGGCGTACGTTCACAAACTTACCTTCGCTCATCCAGGTGCCTCTGACATCCTGGATCACCATGATATAACCTTCGTGCAGGTATTGATTATAATGGTTCTTGTACAACGGACGGAACTTACCCTCACCGTAAGGCGCGCAGGAGTATGGAGTACGCGTCATCAGGATGGGGTGTTTCTCCGACTGGTCTTTGGGAAGATAGATGGAGGTAAACAGTTTGACCCCGTCCCGCATGGGGATATACACTTCTTTTTTAGTGTAGTGGGTATACATCCAGAGGGAATCCTGGTTAACAGCCTTCGTAACGACAGGAAAGACGAACAGCGCGGCGCAGGCCAGCAGCAGCCATTTTCTCATAAACGGTTTGTTTTAGATGGGGGCTAAAGTAGCAAAAAAATAAGGTAATGTGACCGCAGAAATGGGTGAGCGGTCAACCGGCCAGCTTTTCGCGTTCTTTTTTAGGCAGACTGGCCACTACGAGATCGTATGAGTTTTTGATCCACTGCAATATCAGTTTGTTGGAAATATTGGAGTGCATATCTACCGTGTTCCAGTGCTTTTTGTTCATGTGCCAGCCGGGAGTGACGCCCTCGTAGCGCTCCCGCAGCTCTACCGCTTCATCCGGGTCACATTTCAGGTTGACGCTGCTGAACTCTTCAAGATCGGTGAGGGCAAACATTTTGCCGCAGACTTTATATACGAGGGTCTGTTCCCCGAAAGGGAATTCTTCCGTAACGCCCGGAAGGGAATTGCAGTATTGACAAAACTGTTCGATGTCCATGTATGGCAGGGTTTTATGGACGACAAAGATAAAAAAAACTAAGCGGCCGGTTATGGTTTAATGATCTTGTACTGGTAAGTGATAACGGTGTTATCGCCGATGCGTTGGTCTTTCGGATAAGCCGAAGTGTCAAGTGGCGTATACGTCACCGGCATGGTCATTGACCCGCCGTTAACTTCCTGAAGCTGTATGCTGGTGACGTAATGCTCGCTGGCCAGGTAGGGATAGCCTTTCCAGTTGTTTTGCAGGTCGGCGGTGACGGCCTGTAGCAGCAGCGGATTTCTGGAAAGATAGCGGTGCAGCGGATTGGTCTGACCGTTGTAAGTCATGGTGTATCGGTACCCTTCCAGCACAAGAGTACCACCGGTAATGTTGACATAATTATGCGTGACGAATTGCTGAACGTCTTGTTGCTGGTAAGTATACTCCTTAAATTGGAGCATTGTTCCGAAAATAGTGTTATCGAAAATGAAAGTATCCTTTGAGCCGGCCAGTGTGAATTGCCGGGAGGTATTTATCTGCAGTGACGTGGTGTCGTACCCGGATATTTCTTCGCCCAGGTTACGGTACAGGGTACTGTAGATCATCAGCCTGCCAGATGTCCATGCCAGCGAATCGCGCTGGCTCAGGCTTTTGAGCGTATTATCATTTTCATTGTAATAATGGGCTGTTTTCACGTACCCGTCAGCGTTATAGCTGAAGGCGATATAATTCTGCCATTGCCGGTAGGAGGTGTTGTAGTCCCAGCGCTGTATCAGCTGCAGCCGGTCGTTGTAGACAAAGCTGTCTTTCGGGATGCCGTTGAGGCGGATGGAGGTTACCAGGTAGGTGTCCTGCGGTGGCGGCGGTGGTGACGGCGGATCTACATGTTCTTTTTTACACTGACAGGCGTGTGTCAGCAACAGGACTACGGTGAGCAGGCACCAACCATATTTTCTCAGGCAGGGCATGAAGGGCATCATGAAAGATACCTAAGATAAGGTTTAATGGTCATATTTTCCCGCAGTATTGCCGGTAGATAAGTTGAGAAAATATACCGGTACGTCGGACAGCCAACGTACCGGTTGAAGGTGTAGGTTAAAGCTATTTTTTGTTGATGGCGATGATCACGCGGGAATACCGGGCGTAAGTGATTTCCACTTCCTGGCCGGCACGATAGCCTTCGAGGGCGCCCCGCATCCAGTAAAACAGGCGTTTTTTCTGGTTGTCCAGCTTTATCATGATATTGGTCTGTGTATCGTTGTTCTCAAGGTATACCGCTTCCATGGGGGCCTGCAGCGTGGCTTTCTGTAAGGCTACCAGGTCTTTCTTCAGCGCCCAGTAACGGATATCGGTTACTTTGATCAGCGCAAACACAAGCGCTATCACAAAACTGATCATCCATACCCAAAACCAGATGTTTTTATAGGAGAATAAAGACTCATCCGCATCGCCCAGTGTATTATGCGTATACAGGTAAATCTGCGGTATGATAGCCGCTACTAATAATACAATAAAACCTATTAACGCAAATTTCCGTAACTGCTGTTTGTTCCGCTTCAGTGCTTGTTGTAGTAAAAAATTCTCCTCAGTTGTAATAAAGGTGTAGTCGGACATAGTTCGATGGTTTTTCAGTTGGCTAATATATAGATAAACAGTCAATTAATTAAATTTATATATATAATATTTTAATTGATGATTGTTATTTTGCTAATTTTTCAACAGGAAGATATTTTTTTAGATAAAATATTATCATATATGTGGATGGGTACATTAACGTTTATATAATTCGTAGTGCGACCGGAAATGGAATAAGTTTTCTAATTTGCGCGTCTTTAACCCATCCTGTTATTACTCCCCAACATCATCATATAACTAAAACAACGATCGTGAAGCGGATTTTCAATTTACTGGCGGCAGCATTGCTCATGGCGACCAGCCTGCATGCGCAGGATACGGCACAACTGACGGTGGAAGGACGGAAAAACAGCGCCTCCCAGCAGACAAAACCTTATGTGATCATGATATCGATTGACGGGTTCCGGTATGATTACGCTGAGAAGTACAACGCGCAAAACCTGCTCCGTCTCTCCGGCCAGGGCGTAAGAGCTACTGCCATGCAACCGTCTTTTCCTACACTGACTTTCCCCAATCACTATACGCTGGCCACCGGTATGTACCCGGCCCATCACGGGCTGGTAGATAACCACTTTTACGACCGTAAGCGGGACGCGATTTATAAGGTAGGCAACCGTGAAGCAGTGGAAGACGGTACCTGGTATGGCGGCGTACCGCTGTGGGTACTGGCGGAAAAACAGCAGCTGGTCAGCGCCAGCTATTTCTGGGTTGGCTCTGAAAGCGCCATCCAGAACATCCGGCCCACCTACTACTTTAAATACCAGGAAAAAACAGGCATCGACCAGCGCATTCAGACAGTGGTGAACTGGCTGCAACTGCCGGTAGAACAACGGCCACATCTTATCACTTTCTACTTCCCGGAAGTAGATCATATGGGACATCGCTACGGTCCTGAAAGCGACAGCGTGAAAAACGCTGTACAATTTGTGGACGCAGCCATCGGCCGCATGCAGGAGGCTGTGAACAAGCTGAACCTGCCGGTCAACTTTGTCATCGTTTCGGACCATGGCATGGCGCGCGTAGACACGGAACGCACCCTTTCCCTGCCAGACAGCCCTGCATTAAAACCGCTGCGTATCGTTTCCAGCAACGAGAAAATAATGCTCTATGGCAATAATGAAGCGGAAATCAGAGCTGGCTATGACTTCCTGAAACAACACGAAAATCACTACACTGTCTACCTGAAAAAAGAAGCGCCGGAAAGATGGCATTACGGACAGGAAGATGTGTACAACCGTATCGGTGATATCGTAGTGCTGGCAGAGGCCAACTACGCCTTTGATAGTCCTGCAAAAAAAATGTACCCCGGGCACCATGGTTTCGATAACAATCTTACAGAGATGAATGCTATCTTCATGGCCTGGGGACCAGCCTTCAGACCGAATACACGCATCGCCACTTTCGAAAACATACATGTGTACCCGTTAGTAGCCCGTATTCTTGGCCTGGATATCACCCAGCCGATAGACGGTAAACTGGAAGTGCTGGAACCGGTATTAAACCAATAGCGTCATGGACCAGCAAGATAGCTACGGGCTGCTGTTGCAGCATGTCGCCCGGCATATTCAGCTTACAACGGAAGAACAGCAATATTTCGTCAGCCTGCTGAAATCACGCCGCCTGCAAAGGCGCCAGTGGTTGCTGCAGGCCGGCGACACCTGCCGCTACGAAAACTTCATCGTGGAAGGATGCCTGCGTTCCTATATCACCGACAGGAACGACGCAGAGCATGTCCTGCATTTTGCGGTGGAAGATTGGTGGATCACCGACCTGGAAAGCCTTCTTACACAAACGCCTTCGCAGGTGAGCATCGAGGCGCTGGAGCCTTCGTTGGTATTGCAGCTGGAGCGTGACGCCCTGCAATCCCTGTATCAGCGGGTGCCGGCATTTGAACGGTTTTTCAGGATACTGCACCAGAATGCCTACCTGGCGCAAAACCGCCGGATACTGCAAAATATCAGCCATACGGCGGCCGAACGCTACGATGCTTTTTTACGGCAATACCCCACCATTGCGGCCCGCGTACCTCAGAAATACCTCGCTTCCTACCTGGGCATGACCCCGGTGTTCCTCAGTCAGCTCCGGCAGCAGAAAGCCGGGAAATTAAAGTAGTTGAACACCATTTATTAAAGTAGTTGAATATTTACCGGCAGCAGGTAAAATAGCTTTGCAGGTAAATAACAACGACATGAAAATATCCAACATTCAACTTCAGCCCGATCCGTATAAACCTTTCCATCTTTCACAGGGATACCGTGCGGGCGACCTGCTCTTTATCAGTGGTCAGACAGCCATCGGCGACGACGGGCAGTTACAGGGCATCGGCGACTTTGATGTACAGGCGGAGAAGGCCTTTCAGAACCTCGAAAAGGTGCTGAAGGCCGGTGGTTCCAGTTTGCCGAACGTGATCAAAGTGACCATCCTGCTGCGCGATATGGGCAACTTTAACAAGATCGTAGCCCTGCGTAAACGTTTCTTCACGGCGCCTTACCCGGCAGACACCATCATGGAAGTATCCTCTCTTTATTCTCCGGATGCGCTGATAGAAATTGAAGCGGTGGCGGTGGCCGATGAAGCGGCTGAGCGATAAACGAACGATACCGCATAAAAAAAACTGCCCCATCCCGGGGCAGCTTTTTTTATTGTTAAATGAGCTTTTACGCTACAGATTCCTCGTAGGCACTTACTGGTTCGCAGGTGCAGATCAGGTTTCTGTCGCCGTGAGTGTTGTTCACACGGCTTACGGAAGGCCAGAATTTATTGGCTTTCACATATTCCAGCGGGTAAGCTGCCTGCTGACGGCCGTAAGGACGGTTCCATTCATCGGCTGTGATCACGTGCTGGGTATGAGGCGCGTTTTTAAGTACGTTGTTTTGTTTGTCGGCAGTACCTTCTTCCACGGCGCGGATCTCTTCGCGGATCGCCAGCAGGGCGTCGCAGAAGCGGTCCAGTTCACCTTTGTCCTCACTTTCGGTAGGCTCTATCATGATGGTGCCCGGTACCGGGAAGCTCATGGTAGGAGCGTGGAAACCGTAGTCCATCAGGCGTTTGGCCACATCTTCCGCTTCAATGCCGGCAGATGCTTTAAACGGACGGAGATCTACGATGAACTCGTGGGCGCAGGTGCCGTTCACACCGGTGTACAGGATATCGTATGCTTTCTCCAGTCTCGCCTTCATGTAGTTGGCATTCAGGATAGCATATTCGGAAGCCTGTTTCACGCCGGTGTTGCCGAGCATGCGGATATAAGCGTAAGAAATGAGCAGGATGCTGGCAGAACCAAACGGTGCTGCAGATACGGCATGGGATACTTTACCGTTGTTCAGTTCCACGTGACCTGGCAGGAATGGTGTCAGGTGTTTGGCCACACAGATGGGGCCCATGCCGGGACCGCCGCCACCGTGGGGGATAGCGAAGGTTTTGTGCAGGTTCAGGTGGCACACGTCTGCGCCGATGATACCCGGAGCGGTGAGGCCTACCTGGGCGTTCATATTGGCGCCGTCCATATATACCTGGCCGCCGTGTTCATGGATGGTGGCACAGATTTCTTTCACTGATTCTTCATATACACCGTAGGTGGAAGGATAAGTGATCATGATACCGGCGAGGTCTTTGGCATGTAAAGCAGCTTTGGCTTTCAGGTCGGTCACGTCGATGTAACCGTTTTCCAGTGCTTTTACCACTACTACCTTGAAACCAGCCATTACTGCAGATGCGGGGTTGGTACCGTGGGCGCTGATAGGGATCAGCATCACGTTACGGTGTCCTTCACCTCTGCTTTGGTGATATTGACGGATCACCAGCAGACCAGCGTATTCGCCCTGAGCGCCGCTGTTAGGCTGCAGGCTGCACGCGTCGAAACCGGTGATCTGGCTGAGGTATTCGCCCAGTTCGGAAGTCATTTGCAGGTAACCGCCGGCCTGTTCTTTCGGGGCAAACGGGTGCATCTTGCTCCAGTGGGCCCAGCTCAGCGGGATCATTTCGGAGGCTGCATTCAGCTTCATGGTGCAGGAACCGAGGGAGATCATCGACGTGTTCAGTGACAGGTCTTTGTTTTCCAGCATTTTCAGGTAACGCATCATCAGCGATTCGCTGTGGTAGCTGTTGAAGACCGGGTGCTGCAGATAAGCGGAGGCACGTTCCAGACCAGCCGGGATAGCGGCTTTGCTGTTGGAAACACCGGCTGCGTCCACACTACCGGCACCGAATACACGGAGAATATCGTTAACGTCGGTGATGGTGGCGGTTTCATCGAGAGAGATGCCAACCTGGCCATTGGCGAAATAACGGAAGTTGATACCAGCTGCTTCAGCGGCTGCTTTCACATCGCCGGCGCCTTCCACCACGATGGTGTCGAAGAAGCTGCCTGCGGCCAGTTTCAGTCCTTTGGCCTGTAATTTTTCTGCCAGCGCAGCAGTGAGCAACGCTACACGGGTAGCGATGTTCTTCAGTCCCTCAGGGCCATGGTACACGGCGTACATTGCCGCCATATTGGCCAGCAGGGCCTGTGCTGTACAGATATTGGAAGTTGCTTTTTCGCGTTTGATATGCTGTTCACGGGTCTGCAGCGCCATACGCAGGGCACGCTGACCTTGTGCGTCGATGCTAACACCAATGATGCGGCCGGGAATAGAACGTTTGAAGTCGTCTTTCACGGAGAAGAAAGCCGCGTGAGGACCACCAAAGCCCAAAGGAACACCAAAACGTTGGGCAGAGCCGAAGGCTGCGTCTGCACCCAGTTCACCCGGAGAAGCCAGCAGCGTCAATGCCAGCAGGTCGGTGGCTACGCCAACAAAAGCGCCCACGGCATGTACTTTCTGAATAAACTCCTGGTAATCTTCAACACCACCCACATTGTTGGGGTATTGAATCAGCGCGCCAAAGTAGTCGGCGTCGAACTGCGCGGTTTTGTAATCACCCACCACCACTTCAATGTTCAGTGGTGTAGCACGGGTCTGGATAACGTCCAGCGTTTGGGGATAAACGTTGGTATCTACAAAAAACTTAGGCCTGGTTACATGGTCATGGTCTTTGTTGAGGGCGTTGAAGAACATGGTCATTGCTTCAGCCGCTGCAGTAGCTTCATCCAGCAGTGACGCATTGGAAATCGGTAAGCCCGTCAGGTCGCTGACCATCGTCTGGTAGTTCAGCAGGCTTTCCAGCCGTCCCTGTGAAATCTCTGCCTGGTACGGCGTGTACTGCGTGTACCATCCCGGGTTCTCAAATACGTTGCGCAGGATCACGCTCGGCGTGATCGTGTCGAAATAACCCTGGCCAATGTAATTACGCATTACCTTGTTCTTCAGGGAAATTTCTTTCAGATGGCGTAGGTAGTCGCTCTCGCTCATCGCTGCCGGAACAGCCAGCGGGTGTTGCATACGGATGGCGCCTGGAACAGTTTTGTTGATCAGCTCATCCAGGTTGGCAATGCCAATGCTTTCCAGCATCTGGTTCTTCTCAGCTTCATTCGGACCAATGTGACGGTGCACGAATTCAATTTGTTGGATATCAAAAAGATTCATGATGTAAGCAGGTATTAGAAATAGAATGCGCAAAGCTATGCAGATTTTAAGCAACCGCCAAACAACGGCCCTGAGAGATGGAAAACAGTGATAAATGATACCACCCCCCGGATGCCTACTGTCATGATTTTGTCCACCGGGTATTTGCTTATCTTTGCAGCAATGAGCAAGATTTTAGAAGATTGGGAACAGAAGGCCAAAGACAAACAAAAGGCCAATAAACAATTTCTGCAGAAACTGCAGACCCGCCGCGGCAAAGGGGTGGAAAAACTCCTGCCGGACCTTCATGAGGAAGCCTTCAGCCATATCGACTGCATGGACTGCGCCCGCTGCTGCAAGTCTATCAGCCCCCGCTTTAAAGCACCGGACATCAAAAGGATCTCCAAATACCTGGGCATGAAAGAAGGCGCTTTTATTGAGACTTACCTGCGTATAGACAAAGATGAGGATTATGTGGTGAAATCAAGCCCCTGCCCGTTTTTAGGGGGAGATAACGGCTGCAGCATCTACGACGTGCGCCCGGGCGACTGCGCTAACTATCCGTATACCGACAGCTATGATTTTTTCAAACGGCCCAATATCACCTACGAAAACAGCACCATCTGTCCCGCCGTGTTTTACATATTGGAAAAGTTGAAAGACACTATGAAAATGTAGGAATTTTTTGATTTACTGATTTTCTGATGTCCGCGATTTTAATCCCAGAAATTCCAAAATCCGTAAATCAAAAAAATGCCTAAATCTGTTACGGTTTGAGATCCAGCTTACGCATGGCCGGACTGATAACATAGGTGGTGACCACCACGGCCAGCGTAACACAACCGCCAAACACCACAGAGGTAACCAGGCCCAGTTTCCTGGCCATAAAGCCGCTCTCAAAAGCACCCAGCTCATTGGAGGAACCCACGAACATGGAACTTACAGCAGCCACGCGGCCGCGCATATCGTCCGGCGTCTTCAGCTGAAGAATTGTCTGGCGGATGATCACACTGATGCCATCCAGCGCTCCGCTGACCAGCAACGCGGCCATAGACAGCCAGAAGCTGGTAGAGAGACCAAAGATTATAATGGTCAGGCCAAACCCAAACACGGCAGCCAGCAGTTTAATACCCGGTTTGTTGACCAGTGGCCGGTGCGCTATGATGAACATGGTGATCAGCGCGCCCACCGCAGGAGCGGAACGTAACAGTCCATACCCCAGCGAGCCTACGTGCAGCACATCTGTGGCAAAAGCCGGTAACATCGCCACCGCCCCGCCAAACAACACGGCAAACATATCCAGCGCCATGGCTCCAAGTACTACTTTGGTCCTCCATACAAAACGCATCCCGCTGGTAAGACCCTGGAAGAACGTTTCTCCCCGCTCCTGATAATAAATAGGTTTGGGCTTGATCAATATCAGGCTGTAAAGCGGTGCGAGGAAAACGGCCACCACCAGCAACATAGACCAGTGGACGCCGAACCAGTAGATACAAAGCCCGCCCAGCGCAGGTCCCAGCACGCCGCCGATCTGCCAGGCAGAACTGCTCCAGGTGGAAGCATTGGCATATAATGCGCGGGGCACCAGTAAAGACAGCAGGGAAAAATTAGATGGACTCACAAAAGCCCGCACCACACCGCCGGTAAATACCAGGAAGTAGATCGATATCAATATCCAGTGGGTAGACATGCCCGCCACCGCTCTGTCCCACGTGAGCAAAAATAAACCGGTACTGATAAAAAGATAGGCGATCACACATTTCAGCAACAGGCCACGCTTCTCGCGCTTGTCTACCAGGTGCCCGGCAAAAGGCGCCAGCGTAACAGCAGGGATGACCTCAGACAATCCGATGAACCCCAGGGAAAGCGGGTCGTGGGAGAGGGCATATACTTTCCATTCGATGATGGCAAACTGCATGGCCAGCGCAAATACCAGCGCAAAGCGGATGACCAGATAGTAGTTAAACTCCTTGTAGCGTAGCGAAGCGTATGGGTCGTTTCTGGGTGTAGAGGCCGTTGTGTCCAAGCGGGTGTAATTTCCTGCTAAGGTAAAAAGCAGCAGGGAAAAAGCAAAAAGTCATCAGTGAAGGAATAATAATCCGCTATTTTTAGTGCTTCTTAAATTCCGCACTACTATGAAAATACGAGGGTTGTTATGTGGGATGTTCATTCCCCTGTTAGTCGCCCATGCCGCCTGCGCCGGAGATCCTGGCAAAGCGGCGCCTCCTGCCAGAAAAGCGAGGCTGCAACTGGTTACAGATAAGTTTATTTCCCCGGTGAATATGGCCGTGCCGCATGACGGTACAGGCCGGTTGTTTTTCTGCCAGAAGGAAGGAAAGGTATGGATCGTGGACAGGAAAGGCAACCAGCTGCAGACGCCCTTTCTGGACGTAAGCGGGGATATGGTGAAGGTCAATCCAGCCTACGACGAAAGAGGTTTGCTGGGCATGGCTTTTCATCCCGACTTCAAAAAGAACCGCAAATTTTATGTGTATTACAGCGCCCCGGTGCCTAACCCGGTCAAACGGGTGCTGGACCACAAAAGCCGCCTGGTGGAGTTTACCGCATCCGCCACCAATCCGAACGCGGCCGATCCGGCCTCCAAACGGGTGCTGATGGAGATCGACCAGCCAGAGTCCAACCACAACGGTGGCCAGCTGGCCTTCGGCCGTGACGGCTACCTCTACATCGGCCTGGGCGACGGTGGCGGCGGCGGAGACAAACACGGCGCCGCCGGCAACGGGCAGGACCTCGGCACCGTGCTGGGAAAAATACTGCGTATAGACGTGAATGGTACTCCCTATAAAGTGCCGGCTGACAATCCGTTTGTAAAAACAGCCGGAGCAAAGCCGGAAATATGGGCCTATGGCCTGCGTAACCCGTGGCGCTTCTCTTTCGACAGATCTACCGGTCAACTGTTTGCCGGCGACGTGGGACAAGCCAAATATGAAGAGGTGGACATCATCACCAAAGGCGGCAACTATGGTTGGCGCATCATGGAGGGGTATCATGAATTCAATGTCCCCGCTGGTACAAACCGCAACAAACTGCTGCCCCCGATACACGAGTACGACCACGATCTGGGCATCAGCATCACCGGAGGGTATGTGTATAGGGGAAACGCTATCCCCTCCCTGAAAGGACTTTATATTTTCGGCGATTACAACGGGAAAACATTTGTGCTGGCGCAGAAAGGGAATAAATGGGAACGCGCCGACCTGGAGCTGTCTGGCCGCCCTGCGGATAACCCCTTCATTCTCAGCTGGGGAGAAGATGAGCAGGGAGAAATCTATATGCTCACCAGTATGTCTACCAAAGACGGCTTCAAAGGCGCAGTGTATAAGCTGGTCAGGGAATAGCTTCTCGCAAAGACGCTAAGTTTTTTGGCTTGTTTTTAAGTTGAAATTTAAGAACGCAAAGGAGCGGAGACCGCCTTATATGATTTTGTTTTATTTTTATTCAGAATTAACAACCAGTGCATATGAGTGTAAATGGTATAAATACGATTGATCAACCATGATCTGACTGATATGTGATCTCCGCTCCTTTGCGTTCTTAAATTTCAACTTAAAAACAAGCCAAAAAACTTAGCGTCTTTGCGAGAAACCCCTCCTTCCGACCGTTTGGCCCAATTTTTTGTTAAAAGGAAATAATTTCAAGTGGCAACGGACGATTTTATTTTATATTTGATCAGACAACGTTTACGTTAATAGAGATACATATGAGACTGAAAGTGATTATCCCGGTTGTGCTCCTCAGCATATCCGCCGGTGTGTTGGCTTTTAACAAGCTAGGCCATGCAGACGATCCCCCTGGCCGTTACGAAGTCATCATGAACCTGGTAGGCCAGATGCTGAAGGAAGGGCACTACCAACCCAAATCCATCGATGACGCCTTCTCCAAAGAGGTTTTCAATAAATATGTGCGCAGCCTGGACGTGGAAAAGAAATTTTTCCTCAAATCAGACATCACCCGTCTGGAACCGCTGGCCACCCATATTGACGACGAATTGAAAGGTGCTCCGGTAGACTGTTTCCGCAATATCAACACCATCATCAAACAGCGGGTGGCGGAAGCGGCAGCCATCTACCCGGAACTGCTCTCCAAACCGTTCGACTTCACCGTGGACGAGAAAGTGACCCTCGACCCCGAAAAGCTGGATTACCCGGCCGACGAGAACGCACGGAAAGAAGCCTGGCGCAAAGTGCTGAAATACCGTACGCTCGAAAAGCTGACGGACCTCCAGGAGCTGAGAGACAAAGCCAAAGACGGCGACAGCGCTAAATCCAAAACCGACGCCCAGCTGGAAAGCGAAGCCCGCGTGAAAGTAAAACAGCTGTACGACCGCTATTTTGAGCGTCTGAAAAACAGGCAAAACGACAACGATCGCTTCAACTTATACGTGAATGCCATTACCACCACGATGGACCCGCATACCGACTACTTCCCGCCGGATGAAAAACGTGCCTTCGAAGAGCAGATGGCCGGTAAATTCTTCGGTATCGGTGCACAGCTGAAAGAAGAAGGCGACCGCATCAAAGTGATCAGCATCGTGACAGGCAGCCCCAGCTGGAAACAAGGCCAGCTGAAAGCCAACGACGTGATCCAGAAAGTAGCACAGGGCAACGCTGAGCCAGTGGACATCACCGGCTATCCTGTAGAAGACGCCGTGAAACTGATCCGCGGTAAAAAAGGCACCCCGGTGAAACTGACCGTGAAAAGTGTGGACGGCACCATCAAAGACATTACCATCGTCCGCGATGAAATCGTAACAGAAGAAACTTTTGCGAAATCCGCCATCATCAATGGCCAGCATAAAATCGGGTATATCTACCTGCCGGAATTCTATGCCGACTTCAACGACCGCAACGGCGCCCGCAGCGCGGAAGACGTAGCCAAAGAAGTGGCCAAACTGAAAGCCGAAAAAGTAGAAGGTATCATCCTCGATCTGCGCTTCAACGGCGGCGGCTCCCTCCAGGACGTAGTACAGATGGCCGGCCTCTTTATTCCGGAAGGTCCTGTGGTACAGGTACGCTCCAGAGGCGGTGATGCAGTTGTACTGCGCGACCGTGATAAAAACGTGCAATACGATGGCCCGCTGGCAATCATGGTCAATGAATACAGCGCCTCCGCTTCTGAAATCATGGCTGCTGCCATGCAGGACTATAAACGCGCCGTGATCATCGGTAGTGGCCAAACATTCGGTAAAGGCACAGTACAACGGCTGTTCAACCTCGACGATTTCTACCCGGTAAAAGACGGCGGCAGCCTCGGCGCGCTGAAACTGACCCAGCAGAAATTCTACCGGGCCAACGGCGGCTCCACCCAGCTGAAAGGCGTAGCTTCCGATGTAGTACTGCCGGATCCATACTATGATGTGGCAGAACGTAAAGACAGCGACGCGCTGGCATGGGACGAAATTCCCCGCGCAGCACTCACACCATGGATTAACCCGGTGCCGACAGAAGCGCTGAAAAAGAACAGCGAGAAAAGAATGGCCAACAGCCCGGCTTTCAAACTGCTCAACGAAAATCTGAACACGCTCAAAAAACTGGAAAAGCAGGAGACCTATTCACTGAACCTGCAGACCTTTAAGTCTGAACAGAAAAGCAACAGCGCCGCCTTGAAAAAATATGACGCTGTAAATGATAAGGTGAAAGAACTGAGCATTGTGAACATCAGGTCAGACATGGAAAAACTCGGCAATGACTCCTCCAAGATCGCACGTAATAAAGACTGGATCAAGGTAAGGACCAAAGACATCTACCTCGATGAAGCCGTAAATGTGATGAACGATCTGATTGCCATGTCACTGCCGAAGATGGAACGCAAACCTAACCGGTAAGAGAATACATAAAAAGCGAACCGCCCATTGATCCTGTCAGTGGGCGGTTCGCTTTTTAGTAGTAATATGTTGGATTCGCTTACATCTCCGCTTGATCAGAAGAGTCAGCAACAATCATCGTCGTCATTTGCTGCGGTTAAGTTCTTCCAGCGCTTTCTTCACCACCGGATCGGTAGCATTGATCGTTTCATAGAATCCTTCCGTGCGGTACAACTGGCGGGCCAGCATGGCTTTCAGGCGGGTCCTGATTTCAGTGTCGTCATGACCGCTGAGTTGCTGAAGACCGGGTACGCTGTCTTTCTGTGCGTAGGTTTTGAATGCCTCGAACAGGGCAGGGGAGGTCTGGAAGTTTTTCGTGAAATCTTCCGCATCCTTGTATTGCTTGAAGGCATCTTTGTTGCTGGTGTAGTACTGGTAGGCGAAGTTGCTCAGCGTATTACGTGTATAGATGGCTGTTAGCGTACGGGAGTAGCGGGAGGTATCGAACGGGACGAAGATGTCCGGGGTGATACCGCCGCCGCCGTATACACGGCGTCCGGAGGCTGTCTTGTAAGGAACGGTATCGGTGATTTTGATACTGTCTTTGTTGACCAGTTCGCCGTGATGATAACGTTCCATGATATCATCATCATAGGCGGTACCGTTGCCATAAGGTTTCTGGATGCTTCTGCCGGAGGGGATATAGTACCGGGCTACGGTGAGGCGGAGGGCGCCGCCGTTGTCCAGGTCGTATTGTTCCTGTACAAGGCCTTTACCGAAGGTACGGCGGCCGATGACAGCGCCGCGGTCCCAGTCCTGGATGGCGCCGGCGAGTATTTCACTGGCTGAGGCGGAGCCTTCATCGGTGAGGATGGCCAGTGCGCCGCGTTCAAACATGCCGGGACGTTTGGTTTTATAGTCGGTGCGGGGATAGTCCTTCCCTTTGGTATATACCACCAGTTTGTTGTCTGTCAGCAGTTCATCGGCGATGCGGATAGCAGCGTCCATGAAACCGCCGGGGTTCTGGCGTACGTCGATGATCAGTTTTTCCATGCCCTGCTGTTGCAGTTTACGCATGGCTTTCATGAACTCGTCGAAAGTGGTGGCGGAGAATTTGTTGATTTTGATATAACCGATGCCGGGGGCTGCTATGTAGCTGGCATCGATGCTGTAGATGGGAATGACGCCTCTTTTAATAGGCACCTGTATCTGTTTCTGCTGGCGCAGCAGGGTGGTGTTGACCATGGAGCCTGCAGGGCCGCGCAGCAGTTTACGGATTTTATCGGGGGTGATACCGTTGCCGGCCACCAGGCTGTCGTTGACCCGAAGGATCTTATCGCCGGTTTGTACGCCGGCTGCTTCTGAGGGGCCGCCGCTTAGTACGGATATGACATTTACGGTGTCGGCGGTGATATTGAACTCTACGCCGATGCCCTGGAAATTGCCTTCCATGTCTTCGTTGACAGCCTGCAGCGCGGAAGGGGGAATATAGACAGAGTGCGGATCGAGGTGGCTCAGCAGTCCTTCGATGGCTTCCTGTTGTACTTTATCGGCATCCAGTGTATCTACATATTTTGTTTTGATAAGGTCCATCACTTCCTGTAACGGTCCCCGGGTGGGTTTGGTGAAGAAAACGGTGGTACCGCCTGTGTTGGACCCGGGCATTTTGTGGCCAAGGAACATCCCAAGGGCCAGCACTACCGCAAAGAGAAGAGGTAAAAAAACATTCAGCTTCCTGTTTGACATAATTTGATTATTATCCCGCTAATTTATGACCAATCTAACCATGTAATATAAGCCGCAGGCGGAAGGAAATCTGCTGCGCGCATGCATCATCATAGCTTAAACTCGGGGGTGGCATTTGTTTTTATGAAACCCTTTTGTTTAAATTGTGACAAAAATAGCATAAATCAGGAGCAAACGCTTACGATTCTTTAATTTCATAAATTACAGGATGGCTGCAAGAACAAAGCTGATCGCTGACAGCGGATCGACAAAGACGGAATGGGCCCTGCTGGGAGACCGTGAGCCCGGGATCTATCATACGCAGGGCGTAAGCCCGTATTTTCAGACGGCAGAACAGATCCGGCAGATCATGCAGGTGGAACTGATCCCCCAGCTGCCGGCCGGCACCGTGGTAGACGAGGTCTATTTTTATGGTACCGGTCTTGCCCAGCAGAAGAACACACAGCTGGTGACCGACTGCCTGAAGGCGGTCTGGCCTTCCGCCGCTGTAGATGTGAACCACGACCTGATGGGAGCTGCCCGCGCCTTGTGCGGTCGCACGCCGGGCATCGCCAGTATCCTGGGCACCGGCTCCAACTCCTGCTATTTTGATGGCAATACCATCGTGAAAAACAATCCGGGCCTGGGTTATATCCTGGGCGACGAAGGCAGCGGCGCTTATCTCGGCAGAAAAGTACTGCAGTACTATCTGTACAATACCTTCGATGAAGAACTGATGGTCCGTTTCGACCAGAAGTACAATACCAGTAAAGACGAAATCCTCGAAAACGTATACCGTAAGCCACTGGCTAACCGTTACCTGTCAACGTATTCCACTTTCCTGTCTGAAAACAGGGGCCACTTCCTGATTGAAAATATCCTGGAAGACGGCCTGAATGACTTTTTCTTCAACCATCTGTATAAATACCGGGAGAGCTGGACCACCTCGTTGCATTTCACAGGCGGCATCGCCTGGCATTTCCAGGATATCCTGAAAGAGTTGTGTGAACTGTATGAACTGCCGCTCGGCAAAATCCTGCGCACGCCCATGGAAGGCCTCATTGAATATCACCATCGTTAATCATTTCTACAACAGATCATATATGGCATTTGTAAAAGTAACTGAACAGACTTCAAATTATCGTCACCTCGAAAAGATGAGCCTGACGGAATTATTGACCAACATCAATAACGAAGACCGGTCAGTTCCCGTGGCCGTGGAAAAATCCATCCCACAGATTGAAAAACTCGTGGCAGCCATCGCGGATAAAATGCTGGCAGGCGGACGTTTGTTCTATATCGGCGCCGGTACCAGCGGCCGCCTGGGCATCGTGGATGCCTCCGAATGCCCGCCTACTTTCGGCGTACCACAGGGACTGGTCATTGGCCTGATCGCCGGAGGCGACGCCGCCATCCGCAAAGCCGTGGAGTTTGCCGAAGATGACCGTGAGCAGGGATGGAAAGACTTACAGGAATTTAATATCACCGATAAAGATGTGGTGGTAGGCATCGCTGCCAGCGGTACCACACCCTATGTGATCGGTGCGCTCGATAAATGCCGCAGCAACGGTATCATTACCGGCAGCATCAGCTGCAACCCCGATTCCCCGGTATCCGCCGCCGCCGATTTCCCGGTGGAAGTAGTGGTAGGACCGGAGTTTGTGACCGGCAGCACCCGCATGAAAAGCGGTACCGCACAGAAACTGGTGCTCAATATGGTGTCTACCGCCGTGATGATCCAGCTGGGCAGGGTAGAAGATAACAAAATGGTAAACATGCAGCTGAGCAACGAAAAATTAGTGGACAGAGGCGTGAAAATGCTGATGGAGAAACTGTCGATCACCGATTACGAACAGGCACAGCAGCTGCTGCTGAAAGCCGGCAGCGTGAAAAAGGCGATGGACGATTTTGCCAAAGCCTGATTAAATTAGACATTTGTAGCCGGAAACTACGCATGCATACAATCGAACCATATTATAACTGGAGGCACCTGTACGCCGCTGAAGAAGACGAGCTATCGCCCTTCTACGGGCGGGAATACAGTGAATTTGAATTCTCCAATACAGTCTACAATTATTATGTTCATCCGCAGTGGGACGACTTCGGGTCCCGCAACCTGTACCTGAAAATCCTCTTCGCCGACTACCAGTACAACTTCGCCATCATAGAACTGCTGGGAGAATGGAACGATGCGATCGACAACGATATCATGACCCTCAAACGGGAAATCATCGATGTGCTCATCGCTGAAGGGATCTATAAGTTTATCCTTATCGTCGAAAATGTAATGAATTTCCACTCTTCCGATGACTGCTACTATGAAGAATGGTGGGATGATATCAAAGACGAAGGCGGATGGATCGTTGCCCTCAATATGCCGGAACAAACCAGGCAGGAGTTCGAAAAAGCACGCCTGCAACACTACGTCCACCTGCTGGATGACGACAAATGGCGAACATATCAACCACTGCATTTGTATAATATGATAGACAATATCATGCTAAAACTTTTGGAATAATTTATATTATATTTTCAGTACAAAATGAAAGATAATATGCATAAAATCATTGATTTTTAGTTTTTTATGCATTGTAAATTATTTTTACGTACCTAAAAACCTGATAAATATCATTTGGTTTTTATTTTTCCTGCGCTAAATTTGCCCGACATTTCAATCAACTTTTTATACAAGGAAGCTTAGAATTTTACTTATGAAGTGGTCACAGTTTTTTAATACATCTATCGGTAAGAAGTTATTGGTAGGTGCTACCGGTTTGTTTCTTTGCAGTTTTGTTATTGTGCACCTGGCAGGCAACTTCCAGCTGCTGTATAACGACGAAGGCAAGGCATTTAACGCATATGCCCAGTTCATGGGACATAACGGCCTGATTCAGTTCATCGCCTGGGGCCTTAAAGTAGTGATCATCATCCACGCACTGATCGCGCTGAAGCTCACTTTTTCCAACAGGGCTGCCCGTCCGGTGAAGTACGCCATCAACCCGGGTAACCAGACATCTTCCTGGTTCAGCCGTCAGATGGCGATCATGGGAAGCATCCTCCTTATCTTTATTGTGATCCACCTGGCCAATTTCTGGGGCAAGTTCCACTACGCTGAAATGCCTACCCGTACCTACGAAGGCATCCACGAACCACTGAAAGACCTCTATGCGCTGAGCTATGAAACCTTCCAGAACGTATGGCTCGTTATCCTCTATGTAGTGGGGATGATCGGTCTCTCTTTCCACCTGATCCACGGTTTTAAGAGCGCCTTCCAGACTTTTGGTCTGAATCACAAAAAATACAACGGTTTGATCAATTTCGTAGGCGTATGGATCTTCGGTATCCTGATCCCTATTGGCTTTGCCCTGATCCCGATTGTTATCTATTTAAAAAAATAATTCTGTAAAGTAAGGATATATGTTGAACGCAAAAATTCCAGCCGGCCCGTTAAATTCCAAATGGGAAGACTATAAAGGACATTGTAAACTGGTAAACCCTGCCAACAAGCGCAGCCTCGAAGTGATCGTGATTGGTACTGGTTTGGCCGGCGCTTCAGCAGCGGCTTCATTAGGTGAGTTAGGGTATAAGGTTAAAGCATTCTGCTTTCAGGATAGTCCGCGCCGCGCGCACAGTATTGCTGCCCAGGGTGGTATCAATGCGGCCAAAAACTACCAGAACGACGGTGACTCCGTTTACCGCCTGTTCTATGATACCGTTAAAGGTGGCGACTACCGCGCCCGCGAAGCCAACGTGCATCGCCTGGCGGAGGTGAGTGGCAACATTATAGATCAATGCGTGGCACAGGGTGTTCCCTTTGCCCGTGAATACGGTGGCCTGCTGAGCAACCGCTCTTTCGGCGGTACACAGGTACAACGTACTTTCTATGCTGCCGGTCAAACCGGTCAGCAGCTCCTGCTCGGCGCCTACTCCGCACTGGAGCGCCAGGTAGCCCTGGGTAACGTGAAAATGTACTCCCGCCACGAAATGCTGGACATCGTAAAGATCGATGGCAAAGCACGCGGTATCATCGCACGCGACCTGATCACCGGTGAACTGGAACGCCATTTCGGCCATGCAGTACTGATCTGCAGCGGCGGTTACGGCAACGTGTTCTACCTGTCCACCAACGCCATGGGTTCTAACGTAACAGCAGCCTGGAAAGCCACTAAAAACGGCGCTTACTTCGCCAATCCCTGCTTTACACAGATCCACCCCACCTGTATCCCTGTTTCCGGCGATCACCAGTCCAAACTGACCCTCATGTCAGAATCACTGCGTAACGACGGCCGCATCTGGGTACCCAAAAAACAAAACGACACCCGCAAAGCCAGCGATATTCCGGAAGAGGAAAGAGACTACTACCTGGAAAGAAGATACCCTGCCTTCGGTAACCTCGTTCCCCGCGACGTGGCCTCCCGCGCCGCCAAAGAAAGATGCGACGCCGGTTATGGCGTAGGTACCTCCAAACAGGCGGTATTCCTCGACTTCGCCGCAGCCATCGAACGTTACGGTAACATCGAAGCCGGTAAACGCCAGCTCAACAATCTCCCTAAAGCAGAGATCATTAAACTGGGTAAAGAAGTAGTAGCAGAAAAATATGGTAACCTGTTCGATATGTACGCCAAAATCACCGGCGAAAACCCGTACGAACAACCCATGCGTATCTATCCTGCCGTACACTATACCATGGGCGGCCTCTGGGTAGACTACGAACTGCAAACCACCGTTCCCGGCCTGTACTCCCTCGGTGAAGCCAACTTCTCCGACCACGGTGCCAACCGCCTCGGCGCTTCCGCACTGATGCAAGGCCTGGCCGACGGCTACTTCGTCATCCCTTACACCCTCGGTAACTACCTCGCAGATGAAATCCGCACCAAAGCTATCCCGGTAGACCACCCGGCCTTCACGGAAGCAGAAAACAAGGTGAAAGAAACCATCTCCAAACTGATGGGCATCAATGGAAGCAAGTCTGTAGACCACTTCCATAAAAAGCTCGGTAAGATCATGTGGGACAAGTGCGGTATGGCCCGTAACGAAAAAGGTCTGAAAGAAGCGATCGAAGAAATCAAAGCGCTGCGCGCCGAATTCTGGAAAGATGTTCGTGTACCGGGTGGCGAAAAAGAATTTAACCCTGAACTGGAAAAAGCCGGCCGTGTGGCTGACTTCCTGGAACTGGGTGAACTGATGTGCATCGACGCCCTGGAACGCCGCGAATCCTGCGGTGGACACTTCCGCGAAGAGTCCCAGACTCCGGACGGCGAAGCACAACGTGACGACGCTAACTTCAGCTACGTAGCAGCATGGGAATACAAAGGCCCCGGTCAGTTCGAACTGCACAAGGAAGCACTGGAATTCGTAGAATGTAAACCTACGCAACGTAGCTATAAATAAGGGTATTGGCCCATTGCTTTACAAAGGGCCGGGATTGTAAAATAAAATAATTGTCCAGCGAATATGGAACATTATAACATGAACCTCACCTTAAAGGTGTGGAAACAAAAAAATACAAATGCTCAGGGTGGATTTGAAACATATTCCGTAAAAGACATCTCTTCTGAAATGTCTTTCCTCGAAATGTTCGACGTACTGAACGAGCAACTGATCAACGAAGGAAAAGAACCGATCGCATTTGACCACGACTGCCGCGAAGGTATCTGTGGTATGTGCTCCATGCACATCAACGGCCGCGCACACGGTCCGTGGGCCGGTACCACTACCTGCCAGCTGCACATGCGCGCTTTCAAAGACGGCGATACCATCACGGTAGAACCCTGGAGAGCAGGCGCTTTCCCTGTACTGAAAGACCTTACGGTTGACAGACGCGCATTTGACCGTATCATCGAAGCAGGTGGTTATATCTCTGTAAACACCGGCAACGCACAGGACGCCAACTGCCTCCCTGTTGATAAACACAAAGCAGACCTGGCTTTCGCAGCTGCGGCCTGTATCGGTTGCGGCGCCTGCGTGGCAGCATGTAAGAACTCTTCTGCCATGCTGTTCGTTTCTGCCAAAGTATCCCAGCTGGCACTGCTGCCACAAGGTGATCCTGAGCGCCAGACCCGTGCGCTCAACATGGTTGCCCAGATGGACAAGGAAGGTTTCGGTAGCTGTACCAACACCGGCGCCTGCGAAGCAGAATGCCCGAAAGAAATCTCCCTCACCAATATCGCCCGCCTGAACAGAGAGTTCATCGGCGCCGGCTTCGGTTCTGAAAAATAGTCTGACATATAATGCAAAAACGGCGCAGGTACTATACCTGCGCCGTTTTTTTATAGCTTAACCCTCCGTTATTTAATCCTCGCAGCCATATCCCGCCAGTCGTAAAAGTGGAAAGTTTTATCCGTACTCATCACCACAAAAATACCCTGCGGATATTTCGGGCCCAGGTTTGCATTCACCACATCCGATCCGTCACTGTTAATAGCAGATACCGGTATCTTGGCCAGTAACACAGGCTGGGCCGCCTCCCGGCGGTAAATATTAAAACTGTTGGCCTCCTGGTCTGATACAAGGATATAACCCGTGCTGTCGCCTGTCTTATAAATACTGATACCCTCATTGTCGGCCTTAAAATCGCCGCTGCCAAACAACGCCAGCTCCTGGTCGCCACGTGCCGGATCTGCATAATAACGGCGAACACCGGTTTGTTCATCGGAATAATACACATAGCCCAGCTCATTGTCTACCGCTACGCTCTCTATCTCCTTTTTCCCACTGTAAGCGCCAAACTTACGTACTACCGTTCCCGTTACTTGTCCTTTGCCGTTGCCGGTCAACTGGTATTGCCACAGGTAACCCTGTGCCGGCCCGGATTTGCGGCTAACGATGGCGAAAATCGTTTTGTCTGACGGCCGGGTATACAGGCTGATGCCCATCGGTCCGCGCTCTTTTTCTCCGGCAAATACTTCCAGCCCGCCATTGTCAACGGGCTCCATATCGGGCAACCGGTAGATGCGCAGTTTGTTGGTTTCCCGTTCTGTCGTTACGGCAATGTCCACCGGCTGGTTATTCAGCAGCAGGCCATAAGCGATATCCACATTGTTGGGGCGTTTCAGGCCATTTATTTTCTTCACGATCTCACCATCGAGATTGTACACATACAACGCACCATCGGTATTTTTATCGGTGCCGATGATCAGGCTTTTGCTGCTGTCGGCCTTGTTGATCCAGATAGCCAGATCATCACTGTCGTATTGGGTGACCGGTGTAACAGCCACCGGCTTTACCGCATCAGCAGCCGGAGCGGGGATGGTCTTGTGTTGTCTGTTATTGCAGGCAGTGAAGCCGGCTACTACGCCTGCTACTGCTACCACTACTGCTACGCTCTTTTTATAACACATATAAATTCCAAAATCAAAAAATCAAAAAATCAAAAAATTCCAAAATCCAAAATCCCAAATCCCAAATCCCAAATTCCAAAATTCCAAAATTCCAAAATCCGAAATCCAGTAACCCAATTCCCAAATAGCCTAATAGCCAAATTAGTGCTGGTTTCCGCTACCATCCTGCTGATAAGCGCCAATGTCTTTACCCGGACGCATTACATCGGCAGCGGCTTCCGTTTTGATAGTGGTGATGTTCATCGGGTCAAACTGGCTGTTACCTTTCCCTACGGCCGGTGAAGCAGGCTTCACACGGAAGTTGGAAGTGCCCTGTTGCAGTAATGCCAACGCCTGTTGTTTCCAGCTCACCGGCGGCGCTTTAACCGTGCCTCCTAAGGTAGAGTAATCAAACTGATCTACATCATAAGAATAGAAAACTGGGTTGTTTTGCCTGATGTCTCCGTGGATGTCGGTAGGGGTGAAGACAGACACACCGTCTGTGGAGTTGAACTGGTTTACCAGCGTAGGGGCGTTACCGTAAAACAGGTTGTTGCCATAGGTAAGGTTGGCAAGGTCCGCTCCGGTACCTGCGCCGCCTACTACGCGCAGGCTTACGCGGCAGTTGATAAAGAGGTTGTTGAAGGCTTTTCCTTTGGCGAATGCTTCAAAGTTGATACCACCGCCGCGGCCTTCTTTGGTTTGACGGAAACCACAGTTGATCATCGTGTTGTTGTAGATGTACACGTTGGCCTGCGTGGTCTTGTCGCCGGAATTGGACACTTTGAAAGCGTTGGTAGCAGTACCGATGGCAACGTTAAAAGCGACGTCGCCGATGGTGCCGGACTTCATGTTCAGTGCTTCACCGCCTTTTTCACCGCACATCTCGAACGTATTACGCAGGATGCTGATACGGCCGCCATCCGTGCGGATCGCATCGTCTTTACTGCCCCTGATCCAGCAGTCCTCCAGGATGAAATTCTTGTCAACGTTGGCGAAATAGATCATGTACCGCGGATCGCCGGCTTTATATACGTCATTACCGATAGCCACGGGGCCGCCGGCAAATTCGATATGCGTCCATTTCAGGACCAGGTCGCCCCCTTGTTTGTCTTTGGCAGGCGTACACTGAATACCGCCCCAGATGCCTTTGAAAGCGTTGTCGCTGGTACGCAGGTTTTCCGATACGGTGATGTAATTGGGTGCTTCTTTGGTACCGAGACTGATAAAGCTGCCGTTGACGGTGATCTGCGGGCTTTTCAGCTGGCTGCTGCCGTCGCCGAGCGCGATGAGTTTAACGCCGTTTTGCATGAAAAGGGTATCGCCATCATTGATGGTGATATCGGTGGCGAAATAATAAGTTTTGCCGGCTAACAGCGTACCCTGGATACTGCCGGACAAGGTATCGGAGGTAATGGGTTTGCTGGGGGTGATGACCGGTTTGGAGATCGTCACCTCCGCTTCTTTATGGCAGGAGGTGAAGAGGGTACCGGCGGCAGCTGCGGCGAGGATATAGTGATGCAATTTCATGTTCGTAAGATTTTAGAGTTTGAAACGGAGGCCCAGCAGGTACGTCTGGCCGTAGGTGTTTTTGCGGACGAATAGATTTTTACCCACCACCTGTTCAGGTACACCGGCAGCAGATTTTTCCGTGTTGGGGCTCTTAATGAAGAGCTCATACGGCGTGTTCAGCAGGTTGCCCACTTTAGCGTAAGCGTACAGTTTTTTCCAGATTCTTTTCTCTGCGGAGAAGTCCAGTTGCACGAAACCTTTCTGCCAGATATCGTTGTTGTGGAACTGGGATACGATATCGATACGTTCGCCGGTATATACCATCGCCAGCTGCGCGTCGAAGCCGGCATGGGCGTCTTTATACAGCAGGGAAAGGTTACCGATGTGTTTGGATTGCCCCTGCAACGGGCGTTCCTGGCTAACGGTTTTCTGGGTGATATTACCGTTGTCTTCCCGGTACCACTGCATTTTGTTGCTGGTGATGGAAGAGTTGGTATAGGTATAGTTCAGGCGGATACCAAATTTGCGGATATACTTGGCGGCTTCCAGTTCAAAACCATAGTTGGTGGCGGTACCGAAGTTACCGCTCATGAGGTTGATGCTGCGGCCGTTTTGTACGAGCGCAGATTCAATCGGATCTTTGATCCGTTTGTAGAAAACGCCTGCCAGCAGTTCATCCAGCGCTTTCGGGAAGTATTCGTAACGCAGGTCGAAGTTGTCGGAGCTAGATCTTTTCAGGAAAGGGTTGCCCACTTCATCGTAGTCCTGGTCGGGATCTCCGCCACGGTGAGGAATGGTTTCATAGAAACCTGGACGGCTGATGGCGGAGTAGTAGGAGAGGCGGATGTTTCGTTTGCTGTCAGGCATGTATTTGAAGTGAATGCCCGGCAATACGTCCACGTATTTAATAGTACCTGTTTTCCCTTCCACGTTGGACGGTACGGCAGATTCCCAGAAAGCTTTGGTATGCTCTACCCGCACGCCGGCGAGCGTTTGCAGGCGGCCGATCTGGAATTTTACCTGACCGTAGTAGGCGCCTACGTTTTCGGTGAAATCATAGTTCAGGGCGTCGTCAGAAGCGCCCAGCCTGTTAAACAGGGTGAGTTTGTGCGCATCGATGTCGCCGTTGAAGTGCTGCGTGGTGGAGTCCGGACGCAGGGTGTACTGGTCGTAGTAGCTATGGCGCTGTTTGTTGCGGTACATGCCTCCCACGGAGATCTCAGTTTTGATACCACCGATTTTGGGAGTATAGACAAAATTGAGATAACCGCTTTTGTCCTGGTCAGAGTTGCGGGCCCACTCGTGGGTAACGCCGCCCAGTGCGTCCAGCAGCACCGGTTCCTGTTTAAGGGAGTTGTCTTTCTGTGGTGTAACGCCGGTATTTACATTGAGTTCGGTGCGATCAGGCACGTTGGCAGTCGCTTTGGAATATACGGCTGACCAGTCCATATGCAGGTGGTCTGCCAGTTTATGTTTACCCTGTAAGGTAAAGTTACTGATCTGCTGTACGCTGCGCTCACTGCGGTAGTTGTTGCTCACCCTGCCGGAACCCGGTACGGTGCGGCCCAGTTCGAGGCTGGTGTCTGAACTGAAGCGGAACAGGTTCTGGCCGAGGTTCATATAGGCAGCGTAGAGGGACAGCTGCTGGTCGTCGTTGAACTGGTAATCCACTTTGGCGTGCATGCCTGCCCGTTGTTGCTGGATGGAATACTGCCTGTTTTTGGCGGCGGTAAAAGCGGGATCGTTGTTGTTTTTGTCTACTTCTGTTTGCAGGAACAGGGATTGATTGGAGCGGTAGGTATTTTGATAGCTGATACCGGCGATAGCGCCCAGTTTGCCGTTTTTGCTGCGGCCGCCGGCGCTGATGCCGAATACGCTGGCTACCGGCGCTTTACCGGTATTAAGGTGCAGCGGGTTGTTGGTGAAATCGCTGAGATGGGCTTCGTAGGTATTGCCGTTACGCAGGCGAGGGGAGGTTTTGGCAGAACCGCTTCTGCTGAAGCGGGTGAAATCGTTGTCAAACAGCGTTTGTGCGTAACCGATAGCGGCGTTGGCATTCAGCATAAAATGTTTCGGTGCATCTTTCATCACCATGTTGGTGGCGCCGCCGATGGCATCGCCTTCCATATTGGGCGTGATGGCTTTATATACCTCGAGGCGGTCTACCAGGTCGGCCGGGAAGATATCGAGGGGTACGTACCTGTTTTTGTTGTCCGGGCTGGGTATTTTGATACCGTTGATCAGTGTGTACTGGTATCTTTTATCCATACCGCGGATGATGGCGTACTGGCCGTCGCCGTTGTTGCTGCGTTCCAGGGACACGCCGGAGACGCGCTGCATCACGTTGGCGATGGTGATGTCCGGTGATACCTGGATGGCGGCTGCAGATACCGCATTCAGCACCATATCCGCTTTCTGTACCGTTTTCAGGGCGCTTTTTTCGCTGCCTTTGTCGCCTTTGCCGGTGACGGTCAGGGTTTTCAGCGCCACGTCTTTGGATTCCATTTCGATGTTCAGGGTGTTTACCTGTCCTTCGCAGTGGATTTTCTTTTCCACTTCATGATGCCCGAGATCTTTTACCTTGATCTCATAATCACCCGCAGGCACATCGCGGAAAACGAAACTGCCGTCCAGGCCGGTGGTGCCGCTGGCAGTATAATGTTCGTTTTTCAGCTTCACCGCTGCTCCTGTCAGCGGCTGTCCTGTTTGTTTGTCGGTTACGGTCCCTCTCACGCCGGTGGTTGTTTGTGCCAAGGCACAAATTCCCGACATGATAAAGATAAGCAGTGGTAAAAATAACTTCATACAGAGTGGTTTTGTCGGGGCGAAATAACCGTTCTTCCAGCACTGTAGCACTATAGAGGCCGTTAAGTCTTTATGAAGGAATTGTGAAGTTTGTATTAAGTTTCCGCAAACACGCTGAAGCGTTTTAGCAGGCCATCAAAATATCTTATCGACCGTTCATAATTCGAATGCCTGATTGCTGATATTTTTTATTATCATAGTATCGCTTTTAAAATCTTATTAAAATCTTATTGCGATATGTCAGACCAATCCCGCAGGAAGTTTATCAAACACATTGGCAGCACGGCGGCGCTGCTGGGCATCGGCCAACTGGCGGCCCTTGGCCGGGAAAACGAACCGGTGACCCTCCTGCAACCGGAACAGCCATTTGCCGCTAACGACAAAATCCGCCTGGCCTGCGTAGGCATGGGCATCATGGGCTTTGGCGACGTGGATACCGCCATTAAGGTACCCGGCGTGGAATTCGTGGCGGCAGCCGACCTGTACACCGGCCACCTGGACCGTGTAAAAGAGGTCTACGGTCCCAACATATTCACCACCCGCGACTACCGCGAACTGCTGCAACGCAAAGACATCGACGCCATCATCGTGGCTACGCCCGACCACTGGCACGACACCATCTCCATCGCAGCCATGGAAGCAGGTAAAGCGGTCTACTGTGAGAAACCAATGGTACAGCAGGTAGAAGAAGGACATAAAGTGATCGCCACGCAACAACGCACCAAAGCGGTGTTCCAGGTGGGCAGCCAGCGGGTAAGCAGCATCGCCCTCGCGGAGGCGCGTAAACGCTACCAGGCCGGTGAAATCGGTCAGTTGAACGTGGTGGAGGCCCGCATGGACCGTCACAGCGCACTCGGCGCCTGGCAGTATTCCATCCCTACAGACGCTTCTCCCGCCACCGTGGATTTTGATGCTTTCCTGAAAGACACCGCTAAAGTACCTTTCGACGCCAAACGGTTTTTCCGCTGGCGCAACTATCAGGCCTACGGCACCGGCATCCCCGGCGACCTGTTTGTACACCTGATCTCCGGCCTGCATTTTATCACCGGTTCACTCGGCCCCACCAGCATATACGCCAGCGGCAGCCTTTCACAATGGAAAGATGGCCGCGACGTGCCCGATGTAGTGGTGGCTATTTTTGACTATCCGGAAACCAAAGAACACCCGGCCTTCCAGATGACCCTCCGCGTTAATTTCGCAGACGGCAGCGGCGGCGGCGAATATACCCGCCTGATCGGTACCGACGGTGTAATGGAAATAGGATGGAACGACTTTAAAATCAAAAAACATAAACTGCCTGAAGCACCCGGCTATGGCGGTTGGGACACCTTCCGCACCTTCTCCGAAAAACAACAGGCGGAGTTTGTGAAAGACTATAACGCCCATTATGGCGGCAACAAAGGCAAAGCGGTGGAGACGACCAGTAACTACGCTGCACCTGCGGGATACGACGACCGCCTGGACCACTTCAAAAATTTCTTTGAATCCATGCGTACAGGCAAGACCGTAGTGGAAGATGCTACCTTCGGTCTTCGCGCCGCCGGGCCGGCCCTGGTGACCAACCAGAGCTACTTCAGTAAAAAAATGCTCCGCTGGGACCCGGTGAAAATGCGCGTGCTGGCATAATCAAAAGCTGCAGCCAAAACATGTTCAAAATACGGGCGTCATGGTAATCTTTCCATGGCGCCTTTTTTATGCGGAAAATATCGGCCGCAATTGCTTAAATTGGGTAAAACCTGTTTTACATGAAGAAAGTAAGTTTACTTGTAGTCGCAGGAATTGTGTTATTGTCTTGTCAAGAAAAGAAAAAAAATATGAACAACCAGGAGAATTTTCAGCCACCAGTCGCGGAAAAGATACCGAAAGAGCTAACGATACACGGTGACACCAGGATCGATAACTATTACTGGATGAACAACCGGGAAGATCCCAAAGTACTGTCCTGGCTAACCGCCGAAAACGCCTACCTCGACTCCGTGATGGCTCCCGAAAAAGACCTGCGGACCAAACTGTTTGAAGAGATGAAAGGCCGCATCAAAGAAACGGATATGAGCGTGCCCTATCTTAAAAACGGTTATTACTACTACTCCCGTTTTGAAAAGGGAAAAGAATATCCCATCTACTGCCGTAAAAAAGGTAGTCTCGAGGCGGACGAGGAAATCATCCTCAATGTCAATGACCTGGCTGTGGGACATACCTATTGCGCCGTAACGGGACTGAGTGTCAGCCCCGATACCAAACTGCTGGCCTATGGCATCGATACGGTTAGCCGTCGCCGTTATACCATCCATATCAAGAACCTGGAAACAGGGGAAGTCTTCACAGATGCCATCACTGAAACAACCGGCGGTTCCTGCTGGGCCAACGATAACAAGACATTCTTCTACAGCCGTAAAGATACCGTTACCCTTCGTGCCGACCGGATCATGAAACACGTACTGGGCAACAATGCGGACAAAGAAGTATACCACGAGAAAGATGAAACATTCAGCCTCAGTTTACAGAAAACAAAATCCGGCAAATACATCATTATCCACAGCGGCAGCACCCTTTCTTCCGAAAGCCGCGTGCTCGATGCTTCTAAACCCGACGGTGCTTTCGCCGTGTTCCAGCCGCGCACCAAAGACATGTTGTACGACATCGATCATAAAGACGATAAGTTTTACATCATCACCAACTGGAACGCGCTGAACTTCCGGCTGATGGAAACTCCGCTGGACAAAACCGGCCGTGATCACTGGAAAGAAGTCATCCCTCACCGCAGCGACGTGCTGCTGTCCGGCCTGGATGTTTTCAAAGAATTCATGGTGCTGGAAGAAAGGAAAAACGGGCTTACACAGATCCGCGTGATCAACGATAAAACACACCAGGAAAAATACCTCTCTTTCGCAGAACCGGCGTATGACGCCTACCTGGGGAACAACCCGGAGATGGACAGCAAAGAACTGCGCTACCACTATACTTCCATGATCACGCCCAACTCCGTGTATGATTACAACATGGAAACCGGTAAGCAGGAACTGAAACGCCAGCAGGAAGTGCTCGGCGGTTATGATCCGAAAAACTACACCACGGAAAGGCTCATGGCCACCGCTACAGACGGTACCAAAGTGCCTGTTTCCATTGTCTATAAAAAAGACTTCCACAAAAACGGGAAAGCACCGCTGTTGCTTTACGGATACGGTTCCTATGGCAACAGTATCGATGCCGGTTTCAGTTCCAACAGAATCAGCCTGCTGGACCGGGGCTTTGCTTTCGCCATCGCGCATGTGCGCGGTGGACAGGAAATGGGACGCCAGTGGTATGAAGATGGTAAGATGTTCAAAAAGAAAAACACCTTTACCGATTTCATCGACTGCGCCGATTTTCTCGTGAAACAAAACTATACCAATCCCGGCCAGCTGTACGCTATGGGCGGCAGCGCCGGCGGCCTGCTGATGGGCGCGGTGGTGAATATGCGGCCGGAGCTGTTCCATGGCGTAGTGGCAGCTGTACCGTTTGTAGACGTGGTGACGACCATGCTGGATGAAAGCATTCCGCTCACCACCGGCGAATTCGATGAATGGGGCAACCCCAAGAACAAAGATGCTTATGAGTACATGAAGTCCTATTCACCGTATGATAACGTGACCGCCAAAGACTATCCCAATATGCTGGTGACCACCGGTCTGCACGATTCACAGGTGCAATACTGGGAGCCTGCCAAATGGGTGGCCAAACTGCGGGAACTGAAAACAGACAAAAATATGCTGCTGCTGCATACTAATATGGAAGCCGGCCACGGTGGCGCCTCCGGACGGTTTGAGGCACTGAAGGAAGTAGCGCTGGAATACGCGTTTTTCCTGAAGTTGGCGAAGTAGTCACGCAAAGGCGCTAAGCAGCAAAGGCGCTAAGATTTTATAAGATTAACAAGAAAGCAAAGGAGCGAAGATCAATTCAATTTGATCTTCGCTCCTTTGCTTTCTTTATTTCTTATTAATTTTCTTAGCGCCTTTGCTGCTTAGCGCCTTTGCGTGAACAGAATTATATTGGTATCTTCTCCGACTGTACTGCTTTGCCAAAGAAGATCTCCGCCATCACATCAAAAATGCCAGGATCGTCTGTGGTAAAGAACCGGCGCTGGCTGTTGCGGCTCAGGCGGGACTCCATTTCCGGATGACGTTTCAGGTAATCCTTGAGGCTGTGCGCCACCACTTTTCCTTGCGACAGTACGGTGATGCCGCCGGGAAGGTGCTGCCGTATCTTTTTCATCAGCAGCGGGTAGTGGGTGCATCCCAGCACCAGCGTGTCTATGTTGGATGACTGGGACAGTATCTTGTCCAGGTATTCCTTCACAAAATAGTCGGCGCCGGCGCTTTCGTGCTCATTATTTTCCACCAGTGGCACCCACATGGGGCAGGCCAGCTGATAGGTTTGTACTTCCGGGAAGAATTTTTTGATTTCTATCGGGTACGATGCTGAAGCCACGGTCCCTTTGGTGGCCAGGATGCCCACTTCACCGGTCTGGGTAAGGGTCCCTACCATTTCGGTGGTGGGGCGTATTACGCCCAGAACGCGCCTGTCGGGGGCTATCTGCGGAAGGTCTTTCTGCTGTATGGTACGCAGCGCTTTGGCGGAGGCGGTGTTACAGGCCAGGACAACCAGCGGGCAGCCCATGTCGAACAGCTGTCGTACGCATTGCAGCGTATAGGCGTGAATGGTGTCAAAGCCGCGGTTGCCATACGGCGCACGGGCGTTGTCGCCAAGATAAATGTAGTCGTATTGCGGCAGTTCCGCGATGATTTCCTTCAGCACGGTAAGGCCGCCATAGCCGGAGTCGAAAACGCCGATAGGGCCCATGACGATATGCTTTATTGGTTATTCTCTTTTTGCATGATGCCGGAACCAGTCAGGTCGTATATCTTCTGGATCTCGTGCAGTACCCCTTCGAAATCAATCTGCAGGTCTTTCAGCTGGCCGTTTTTGATGTCGTACACCCATCCGTGCACGGTAGGGAAACCTTTGGCCAGGTACGACTTCTGTACCGCCGCTGTTTTGATGACATTGATGGCCTGTTCCTGCACATTCAGCTCCACCAGGCGGTTGTAACGATCGTGTTCATCCTGGATGGCATTGAGCTCATCCATATGCAGGCGGTATACATCGCGGATGTTACGCAGCCAGGGATTGAGGATGCCCAGGTCTTTGGGCTGCATGGCGGCTTTAACGCCTCCACAGTTGTAATGCCCGCAGACAACGATATGTTTCACCTCGAGGTGTACCACGGCGTAGTTGATGACCGCCATCACGTTCAGGTCGGTATTGGGCACCACGTTGGCGATGTTGCGGTGTACAAATATTTCACCGGCGCCCAGTCCCATGATTTCATTGGTAGGTACCCGGCTGTCACTGCAACCGATATAAAGGTACTCCGGCGTCTGGGTGTCCGCCATCTTTTCAAAGAACTCCGCGTCGGTGGCCAGCTTGGATGCTATCCACTGGCGGTTGTTTTCAAATACCTGGTTATAAGTTGTCATTGCCGTAATATTTTGGACTAAAGATACGTACAGAATGATAAAAGGAAATACAAAGCCTTAAAAATCAAGCATTAAATATTGATTTTGATATGGATCTGTTAACTTGGAATCCAGTGATAGTATTCGTACCTTTGCAGCTTCAAAATTTACATAGCCAGCATGATCAGTGTTAAAAACGTAACGCTCTCTTTTGGAAAGAGAGTATTGTTTGACGAAGTAAACCTCAATTTCACGAAAGGGAACTGTTATGGTGTGATTGGGGCTAATGGAGCGGGTAAATCTACCTTCCTGAAGATATTGTCCGGCGAAATAGAGCCGAACAAAGGCACCGTGGAAATCACTCCCGGCGAGCGCATGAGCGTACTGAAACAGAACCACTTCGAGTTTGACGAGGTTACGGTACTGAATGCAGTATTGATGGGCAACAAGAAGCTGTGGGAAATCGCCAAGGAAAAGGACGCTATCTACTCCAAAGAAGATTTTTCTGAGGAAGACGGTATGCGTGCCGGTGAACTGGAAGCAGAATACGGCGAAATGGGCGGTTATACTGCAGAAAGTGATGCTGGTGTACTGCTGGGCGACCTCGGTGTAAAAGAAGAGTTCCACAGCGTGCTCATGAAAGACATCCCCGGTAGCCTCAAAGTAAGGGTGCTGCTGGCACAGGCCCTGTTCGGCAACCCCGACATCCTGCTGCTGGATGAGCCCACGAACGACCTGGACGTGGAAACGATCGGATGGCTGGAAAACTTCCTGGCCGATTACGAAAATATCGTGATCGTGGTATCCCACGACCGTCACTTCCTCGATGCCGTATGTACGCATGTGGCCGACGTAGACCGCGCTAAAATCCAGATTTTCTCCGGTAACTACTCTTTCTGGTACGAGTCATCCCAACTGATGGCCCGCCAGATCGCCGATAAGAACAAGAAAATGGAAGATAAGCGGAGAGACCTCATGGACTTCATCGCCCGCTTTAGCGCGAACGCTTCCAAAAGTAAACAGGCTACTTCCCGTAAGAAAGCCCTCGAAAAACTGGTTATTGAAGATATTCAGCCTTCCAATCGTAAATACCCCGGCATTATCTTCAAACAACAGCGTGAGGTAGGTAACCAGATCCTGAATGTGGAAAAACTGGAAAAAGCAGTGGATGGCCGTAAACTCTTTACGGATGTGACTTTCTCCGTGAATAAAAACGATAAGGTCGCTTTCCTGTCTAAAGACCACCTGGCACTGACGACCTTCTTCCAGATCATTGCCGGCGAAATGGAAGCAGACAGTGGTAAGATGGAATGGGGTACTACCGTTACCAACGCTTACCTGCCGAACGACAACTCCGCTTACTTCACCAAAGAATCTTCACTGAACCTGCTGGACTGGCTGCGTCAGTACGTGCCTACGCATGTGACCGATGTGGACGAGCCTTTCCTGCGCGGTTTCCTCGGCAAAATGCTGTTTGCCGGTGACGAGATCATGAAGAAAACTTCCGTACTCAGCGGTGGTGAAAAAGTACGTTGCATGGTAAGCCGGATGATGCTGCAGGACCCGAACGTGGTGATCCTCGATGAGCCGACCAACCACCTGGACCTGGAGTCTATCCAGTCTTTCAACGAAAGCATGATCAATTACAAAGGTATTGTGCTGTTTACCACACATGACCACACGTTCATGCAGTCAGTGGCCAACCGTATCATTGAGCTGACGCCTAAAGGCATCATCGACCGTATGATGACTTTCGACGAGTACCTGGCCGATGAACGCGTGAAAGCACTGCGCGAAGAAATGTACAACAATGCAGTTTTTGCATAAATTATCTGTAAAGCATAAAAGCGAAGACCTGAGCATTCCGCTCAGGTCTTCGCTTTTTTAGTTGGAATAGTAGTTAGTAAGCAAGGACTAAAGGTATTCTTCTATTACCTTCATTTTATTCTTGTCCAGTGGCTTGGTAATATACGCCATCAGTTCAGGGGTATGTTGCACTTTCTGCATGTCACGTACGTCCACGGAAGAGGAGCACATGATAATAGGAATATTGTTTTTGAGCGATGATTTCAGTCCGCGGTAAGCCTCTATAAAATCCCATCCGTTCATCCGCTGCATGTTCATGTCCAGGATGATGAGAGCAGGCAGCGTAGGTTGTGGATTGCTGGATAGCTGTTCCAGCGCTTCTTCCGCACACAGGAAGGAATTAATGACAAGATTATCGTCCTGTTGCACCAACATCTTTTTGATAATGAAGTGGAAAATTTCATCATCATCTACAACGTACACTATTTTGTTCATGTCTTCCATGCTTATGGTTTAATTGGGCTGCTGAACTGGTCCGGTCAAATAGCATCGGCACACAAAAAAATAGGGAATGCAATTCCTGTATCAGAGTTCCTGTCTGCATTAAATGACTACGATTCAGGGCATAACAAATACTGAAATCGCAGATCGTTTTCATGACATAAAACGGGTTAAAGCTGGTACATATACTCAGGTCACATCCTCGATTCAAAGCATTGGTCCCGGTAATTCCACCATTTTTTAGGCGGCCTTAGGCTATTTTGTAATTATAGTCGCAAAGAACGTTAATTTAATTTTATTTTTATATATAACTTTTTATCAATAACTAATCGTTAACAATTAGCGGCTGTTGAAAAATTATCTGTCATTCTTACTGGTGGCTGCTTTGCGAGGGAATCTAATCTTGATCGAAGAGGGTGGGGACTGAGAAAAGCGTGTTTATTTGTGCCTCTGATGACCACTGCGACAAACCGTATATTATTAGTATACTGTTGTTAAAACCGGTATAAAAAAAGCAGGACAATGATGTCCTGCTTTTATGTTGATTATCTTTTATCAGATTAGAAGAGACCACCTTTTTTGAGGGTAACTTTACCCTGACCGATTTTATAACCGTTGTGATAGATTTCAACAGTATAATCACCTACTTTATAGTCGGAGTTCTGTTTCCAGTCCATGGATACGGATTGTTTCTGACCAGTTACGTAAGCGACTGTTTTTTTGGTGGTGTACAGTTTCTCTGTACCGTCTTCCAGGGTGAACCTGCCGGAACCCAGTGCTTCTACAGCCAGCGGGGTGTTATCAGGAGCAGTGATCGCCACGAAAATTTCTTTGTCACCGGTAGGTGCAATTCTGTTATCATCCAGCTCGAAGCTTACCCGCATCATGTCTGCGCGTTTGGCTTTGGAAGTTTCCACTTCCTTGCCGTTGTGTTTTACGCGAAGCGGCAGCAGCTGGATGTTGGAGGCATGTAATACAGAGCCAAGGTCTACTTGTTTGTTCAGGCTGTCTTTTACCACGCTCACGGAGTCCCTTTCCTTGCGGGCTACGTCTCTTTCACCGGCCAGTACAATTTTTTCACCTTCCAGGCGCTCGATGGTTTCCTGATAACCTTCAATGTTGGTTTTCAGCTGTTCAATCAGGCGACGTGCTTCTGCCAGTTGTGCCTGCGTTGCATTTTTATTGCTCAGGATGCTGGAAATACGGGCTTTCATATCCTGAATTTCTTTGTCCTTGGTTTTAACAAGGCTATCCATGCGGGTATTCTGGGAAATCAGGTCGTCCAGACGGGCGTTGGCAGCATTATATTCCTGTTGTAAGGCATCACGGGAAGAAGAAATGGAATCTATCTGAACAGTCTTTTGTGCGATTTGCTCACCGGATTTATTTTTGTCGTACAGCATATAAATCCATGTACCTGCCAGTGCAGCGATTAAAATACCGTAAATTAGACCATTGCGGCTGCGTGGTTTTTCTGGTCCGGGTGAACCCGGTGCAGGTGTGTTAAAAGTGTTCTCAGTCATAGTTGTTTGTTTTATGTTTAATTGTTATATGGTTAAAAATCGTTATTCAAAAATAGTATAATAATATCTATATTTTATCAAACCCATAAAAGTCTTCAAAACGTGTTACCTAATATAGGATTAGATCAATTATTGTTGTTGGACATAGAGACCACTCCGGCTACGGCGGCATTGGAACAGTTGCCGGACAATATGCAACGGCTCTGGGGAGAAAAAATGGCAAAAACTGCGCCAGAATCCGAAAACGAAGCGGAAGTATACGCTGACAGGGCAGGCATCTACGCCGAATTTGGAAAAATTATATGTATATCTGTAGGCTTCTTCAGCCTGGAAAATAATGCCTATCATTTGCGGATGAAATCGTTTTATGATGACGATGAATCAATTGTGCTCAATGGTTTTTTAGCATTAGTAGATAAATTCCATACGAAGTACCCCCACTTCCAGTTCGCCGGTCATAACATAAAAGAATTTGATATTCCGTTTATTTGCCGCCGGTCTGTTATTCATCAGTTATCTTTGCCCAAACCTTTACAACTGCACGGGTTCAAACCATGGGAAATGCCCATGCTCGACACCCTGCATCTCTGGCGCTTCGGAGACGTACGCCATTATATCTCCCTGAAACTGCTCACCGCCGTACTGGGCATCGAAACGCCCAAAGATGATATCGACGGCAGCATGGTAGGGAAAGTATATTGGAAAGACCACGACCTGGAAAGGATCGTGGCCTACTGCCAGAAAGATGTAACAGCCGTAGCCCAGCTACTGCTCCGGTTTAAAAGACTACCCCTCTTACGGGAAGAACAGGTGACCCTGGTGAAATAAACCAGGCCAAACCCACAAATGCAGATCATGGAATATCAGGATATCATACGCGACTGGAAACAAAAGAAATTCAAGCCGCTCTACTGGCTGGAAGGAGACGAAGAGTTTTTTATCGACCAGGTGACCGCCTACGCGGAACACGACCTGCTCGATGAAGCGGAGAAGGGGTTTAACCTCACGGTACTTTATGGAAAAGATACCGACTGGGCCGCTGTCGTCAACGCCTGCCGCCGCTATCCCATGTTTGCGGAAAAACAGGTGGTGGTGCTCAAGGAAGCCCAGTCCATGCGCGACCTGCTCAAACTGGAAGGCTACATCGATAACCTCATGCCATCAACGGTATTCGTGGTGGCCCATAAACAGGGCAAAATCGACGGTCGCAGCAAAATGGCCAAACTCATTAAAGAGAAAGGCGTCCTGCTGTCTACCAAAAAAATGTACGATAACCAGTTGCCCGCCTGGGTGGAAGCCTACGTCAACAGCCGGGAACTGGCCATCACACAAAAAGCTGCCATCCTGCTGGTAGACCATATCGGCAACGACCTTTCCCGCATCGCCAACGAAATAGACAAACTGCTGGTCAATCTGCCGGCAGGCAAAAAAATAGATGAAGGGGATATCGAGAAATATGTAGGCATCAGCAAGGAATACAACGTATTTGAATTGCAAAACGCCCTCGGACAAAAGAACGCCGAAAAGGTATTCCGCATCGTCGCTTATTTTGCTGCCAATCCCAAAGCTGCCCCTATCCAGATGACGCTGCCCGCCCTGTATAATTTCTTCGCCAAAGTAAACCTGATCTTCGGGGTGAAAGGCGGCGAAAAGGAAATCGCCGCGGCACTGGGCGTACACCCGTTTTTTGTGAAGGATTATATGGCCGCCGCCCGTCAATATGGCCCGGAAGGCGCGGAAAAAGCCATCCTGCTGCTACAGCAGTACAACCTGCGCAGCATCGGTATCAACGACGCAGGGGTGGAAGACGGAGAACTGATGAAGGAACTGATGTATAAAGTAATGAACTGATTAAATCATAGCTGAATGCACCCCGTATTACGTATCATACTAGGTATTGCTGTGCTGCTGGCCGGCCTCTATGCACTATTCTCCACGGTAACGTTTATCAGGGTGATGGTGAATCTGCATCCGGTAGTGAAAAACGGCGGCTATACGACCGGGTATGTGCTGCAGGCAGCAGGAATGCTGGGCGGGGGACTGGTATTGACCACTTATTTCTTCTACAGGGCCTATAAGCTGTTGAAACCCCGGAAAAAAGAGGCGCCAATCGAGTTTCTGGGAGAAGAGTTCTAAACCTTTGCCTTTAAGATCTCCCGCGATTTCGCAGAATCCTTGTCCATCTGCACAATCAGGTCTTTGATGTCGTCAAACTTCTGATTGGCGCGGATATATTCCACAAAATAGACGGTCAGCTCCTTGCCGTACAGGTCTTCATTAAAATCAAACAGGTGTACTTCGAGGCGCAGATCGGTGCCATTGAAGGTAGGGCGGAAGCCGATGCTCATCACGGCAGGCTGGGGAGCTTCATGTCCGGGAACATCCACCCATATGGCGTAGATCCCTTCTGCGGGAATGAGTTTGCGTTCGTCTTTCAGGTGCAGGTTGGCCGTGGGATAACCCAGCTGGCGGCCCATCTTGTCGCCATGCACCACGGTGCCGCTCAGGAAATAAGGGTACTCCAGCAGTTGATTGGCCAGCAATACCTCGCCCTCCTGCAGGCTTTTGCGGATTTTGGTAGAACTCACGGTCAGGTCGTTGACAACCTGCTGGGGAATCTCCACCAGCCGGAAACCGTACTGCTGCTGTTCTGCTTCCAGCAGTTCCAGTCCGCCTTCACGGTTATGTCCAAAACGGTGGTCATAACCAATAATTATGGTGTGTGGCTTGAAACGCGCTACCAGGAAGTCTTCCAGATATTCGCGGGCGGAGAGCTCGGAAAACGCTTTGGTGAAGGGTACCACCACCAGGTGATCAATGCCTGCCCGTTCCAGCAGGGCGATCTTTTCCGGCAGGGTGGTGAGCAACCGGATATTATTGGGGCGCGGCGCCAGTACTTCCCGCGGGTGCGGGTCAAAGGTGACGATCACGGTCTCTCCGTCACACTCCGCAGCAGCCTGCTCCAGTTGTTGTATAATGAAGCGGTGTCCTGCATGTACGCCATCAAAAGTGCCTATCGTGATAATGGCATTACCAAATTCCGGTAAATGCTTTAAGTCCCTGTGAACCTGCATATAATTCAATAACATCAAAAATGCCATGCAAATCTAACACATTCAGCGGGCATTATGCAGGGAATCTGTTACTTTTGCAGCCAGATTATTTCTTTATTTTCATTTTTATTTGATTTCCGGTGGATAATAATATTTACGCCAAACGTGGTGTTTCAGCTGGCAAGGAAGATGTGCACAATGCCATTAAAAATATTGATAAAGGCCTGTTTCCGAAGGCGTTCTGCAAAATAGTGCCGGATATCCTGGGTGGCGACGAAGCTTATTGCAATATTATGCATGCGGACGGCGCCGGTACCAAATCCTCCCTGGCCTACATGTACTGGAAGGAAACCGGCGATCTGAGCGTATGGAAAGGCATTGCACAGGATGCTATTATCATGAACATGGACGACCTGCTCTGCGTAGGCGCCACAGACAATATCCTGCTGTCTTCCACCATCGGCCGTAATAAACAGCTGCTGCCCGGTGAAGTGATCGCCGCTATCATCAACGGCACCGAAGATATCCTCGCGGAACTGCGCAAACACGGTATCAGCATCTATTCCACCGGCGGAGAAACCGCGGACGTGGGCGACCTGGTACGCACCATCATCGTGGATTCTACGGTGACAGCCCGCATGAAACGCAGCGATGTGATCTCCAACGATCGCATTCAGGCCGGCGATGTGGTAGTAGGGCTGGCCTCCTATGGACAAGCGGCTTACGAAACCGAATATAACGGCGGTATGGGCAGCAACGGCCTTACCAGCGCCCGCCACGATGTGTTCAATAAGGCCATGGCCGCAAAATATCCTGAAAGCTACGATCCGGGCATCCCGGCTGAACTGGTGTTCAGCGGTAAAAAAGCCCTGACAGATAAAATAGATATCCCCGGCTTCGGCGCCATCGACGCCGGTAAACTGGTGCTGTCACCCACCCGTACCTATGCGCCGGTGATCAAAAAGGTGCTGGAACAGTTCCGTCCGCAGATACACGGAATGGTACACTGTAGCGGTGGTGCGCAGACCAAGGTGCTGCATTTCATCGAAAACCTGCATGTCATCAAAGACAACCTGTTCCCCGTACCACCGCTGTTTACCCTGATCCAGGAACAGTCCGGCACCTCCTGGAAAGAAATGTACCAGGTGTTCAATATGGGCCACCGGATGGAATTGTATGTACCGGAAGCGATTGCGGCGGACATCATCAGCATTTCCAAAAGCTTTAATATCGACGCACAGATCATCGGAAGAGTAGAAGCTGCAGAACAGAAGCAAGTCACCGTAAAAGCGCCGGCAGGCACTTTTATTTACCAATAACAGCAACTTGTTTTAAGATAAAAAATAAGCGCCGGGCCTGTCAGGTCCGGCGCTGTTGTTTTAGTTTTAGCAAAAATGGACGATTATTGTTGTAATGTAAAACGTATGGGCAGGTTAAACTGAACAGCGACATTCCTGCCGTTTTGTTTGCCGGCTATCCACTCAGGCATGGCATTTACCACCCGGATGGCTTCTTCTTCGAGACCGTTTCCTTTGGCGGCGCCTACTGTTCTGGTGTCTTTGATTTTTCCTTCCTTGTCTACCACAAACTGTACGAATACGGTACCGGCGGTCTTTTTCTCCCTAGCTTCTTTAGGATACCGGATATTCTTTGACAGGTATTGCACCAGCGCTTCCTCGCCACCTACGAATGTTGGCGGGTTTTCCACAAAGGTGAAGATCTCTTCTTTGACGGCAGAGGGTTGGAACCGGACCGTATCAGGACGCTGGCCCATTACCACGGGCGTTTGTTCCTGTAGGGTGAACCGGATGGGGAGTACATATTCAACGGGCACTTTTTTCCCTTTGATTTCTCCCGGTTTCCATTGCGGCATGCCTTTGATCACGCGGATACCTTCTTCTTCCAGGCCGCCGCCCAACGGGCGGTTAACGGCTACAGGCTGGGTGACATTACCCTTTTCATCGATAATGAAGCGGATCTGAATGGTGCCCTGGATGTCATTTGTCTGAGCTTCTTTCGGATAACGGATGCTTCTGCTGAGGTAGCGGGCCAAACCAGCTTCTCCTTCAGGGAAAACGGGGCGGATCGTCAGCTTGGCGAGGCTTTGTACTTTTCCGGGGCCGGAGCTGTAGGAAGTGACGTGTACGGGCGGAAGCGTATCTGTTCCGGATAATACTGGATTGCCGGAGGGTACCAGCGCCCGAATGGCGGAGGGACGCTGGTCTACCACAAAGGCAAGTGAGCAGAAGATAAGGGCGCTGACAGGCAGCACCAGTATCCTGCGCAAATAGCTGAACCGGGGTTGGCGGAATTGTGTAAGCATAAAAATTCTGCGTTTTATGGGCGGATGGAAAAAATCGTTGGTAATCGAAAACTGCCGGCTGTTAAAGGCGTTGCGGAGAATGTTTTCGGCATAGCCCGCTACTTCGTTGCCTGCTGCTTTCTGATCGGCGATAAATTCATGCACGAGCGACAATTCACGTTTGATGAGGTGAAAGAAAGGGTTGATCCAGCAGAGGGCGGTCACCACTTCCAGCAGCATTTTGTCAATGCTGTGTTTCTCCCGCAGGTGCACCAGTTCGTGCTGCAGTACCTGTTTGTTCTCCGGGCTGTCGAGGTTGACCTCGGTGTCCCAGAAAATATACCGGAAGAAGGAGAAGGGTGCTTTCACCCGGGGGCTGCGCGCAAAGCGGAAAGGGGGTATTTCCTGCACGTCGCTGCTGCGTATCAGCCGGCGGATGCCAAAGATGCCGGCGCATAGGCGGCATAGCAGGAAGACCACTATCAATGCGTAGATAACGGTAAGGGTTATACGTAAATAGTCAGAAGGGCTTGTCGACGGCGTGGCGGCCACTGCCTCCCGCAGGGTGATGATTTTGCTGGTGTACACTACTACGGCGGAAGGTTGCTCCGAATTGCCGGGTAGCGGGATCTGTAGCAGCGGGGTAACTAACGACACCAGGGTGATGAGCATCAGGTAATATCGGTTCCAGTGATGAAACCGGTTGTTACGCAGGGCCAGGTGGTAATAACCATACAATAGGGCGCTGCACAGTACGACTTTCTCCAGGTAGATAAGCGCTGTCATGTGGAATGCTTTTGATGCGGGTGGATGCTGTTATTGTTTGTCGTGGTCCTTGATCTTCTTTATCAGTTGCTCCAGGTCGTTGACACTGATTTCTTTCTCCTTCACGAAAAAGGACACCATGTTACTGAAAGAACCGCCGAAATAACTTTTGGCCAGGCTGTTCAGGGTTTTGTGGCTGTAGGCCTCCTTGGAGATCAGGGCGTGGTACTGGTGGGATTTACCAAATGCCTTAAAATCCACAAACCCTTTTTCGATCAGGATTTTAACAAGCGTGGATACGGTGTTATAGTGCGGTTTGGGCTCAGGCAGGGCTTCGATAATGTCTTTTACAAAGGCAGGCCCTGTTTGCCAGAGCGCCTGCATGATCTGCTCTTCCGCTTTGGTAAGCTGTTTCATAGCGAATTTGAATTGTTATTTCTAAGGTATAACTAAATATTTAGTTTAACAACTATTTTTTTAGTTTTTGAACAGAAAACTGTGGGTGGCCTTTTGGCAAATCAGGTGAATGAGCAATCATGTTATCAGCGGTTACGGGGAAATTTGTTAAAAGAAGACACAACGAATTATTTTTTAATTGGTTATTTTTGTCGCCATAACGCAGTTTTGCATTAAACAGAACAAGTACATGACACCCGAACAGCCGATTATCCAGTTAACGAATGCGAGTATTTACCAGGGAAATTCTTTGATTTTGTCTGATGTGAATATTACAGTGAATAAAGGAGAGTTTGTATATCTTATTGGTAAAACGGGGACGGGCAAGTCCAGTCTGCTGAAGACGCTGTACGGGGACCTGCCTTTAAAGGACGGTACCGGCCAGGTCGTGGGTTTTGACCTGAAGAAGATGGACTGGAAGAAGGTGCCTTACCTGCGTCGTAACCTGGGCGTGGTGTTCCAGGACTTTCAGCTGCTGACCGACCGTAACGTGCACGACAACCTGAAATTTGCGCTGCGGGCCACGGGCTGGCAGGACAATAAACAGATGGAGGATAAGATAGCGGATGTGCTGGACAAGGTGGGGTTGGGCACGAAAGGGTTCAAAATGCCATATGAACTGTCGGGTGGCGAGCAGCAGCGTATTGACATTGCGCGGGCGATGCTCAATTCCCCCCGGCTGATCCTGGCAGACGAGCCTACGGGCAACCTGGACCCGGAGACTTCCGACGGCATTATGCAGCTGTTGTTCCGTATTTGCCGGGAGGGCACCGCCATCGTGATGGCCACCCATGACTACATCGTTTTACAAAAGTTCCCGTCCAGGGTGCTGCGTACCGAAAATGGTCATGTGACAGACAACGCGGCGTTGAATTTCTCTGCTTAGTTGGTTAGAAGTGAATTACAGATATAAATTATTCAGAATTAATTATAAATTACGGCTTTATTGGTAATTCGTATTTTTTAAATTACCTTTGCACCGGAAAAATAGCGACAAAAAACATTATTATTACTTATTATTATTAAAGATGTCTTACTTAACTGTTGAAAAGAAAGCCAATATTTTTAAGGAATTTGGTGGAAGCGAGAAAAATACAGGCTCCGTGGAAGCGCAAATTGCCCTGCTGACTGAGCGTATCAACAGCATTTCCGGTCACCTGAAACAAAACAAAAAAGATTTCTCCACTCATCGCGGACTGATGAAAATGGTAGGTCAGAGAAAGCGTCTGCTCGCTTATCTGTCTAAAACCAACCTTACCGGCTATCGTGCCCTCATTGAGAAGTTAGGTCTCAGGAAGTAACAATGACTTGATTATAGCGCTATTCCCAACTTTTATGTTGGGAATAGTTTTTTTGTATGTATACGTTTTGTTATCCTTGTGATTGTAATAAATGGATAACGTTATCTAATTAATCCTCACTTTTTTATGAATCTGACACCTATCTCAGTGAAATTCGATATAGGAGACGGTCGTATCGTGACCATCGAGACCGGCAAGTTGGCCCGTCAGGCTGACGGAGCGGTAACGGTGCGTTTGGGGAATGCAATTCTGCTGGCCACTGTGGTAGCGAATAAAGAACCTAAACCCGGCCAGTCCTTCTTCCCACTTACTGTTGACTACCAGGAAAAATTTGCTTCTGCCGGCCGCATACCCGGATCTTTTTTCAAACGCGAAGGCAGACTATCCGATTATGAAGTCCTGATCTCCCGCCTGATCGACCGTGCATTACGCCCACTGTTCCCCGACAACTATTTATGCGAAGTACAGGTACTGGTTACACTCATCTCTTCTGATCCTGAGGTAATGCCCGATGCACTGGCCTGCCTGGCCGCATCTGCTGCACTCGCCGTTTCTGACGTGCCCATCCAGGAGATCATCTCCGAAGTACGGGTAGCCCGCATTGAAGGCAAATATGTGATCAACCCGAACCGTACCGATCTGGCCAAAGCCGATATGGACTTCATCATTGGTGCTACTGAAAAGAACATCATGATGGTGGAAGGGGAGAGCAAAGAGTGCCAGGAAGAAGACCTGATCGCTGCTATCGAGGCTGCACACGCCGCTATCAGGGTACAGGTAAAAGCACAGGAAGAACTGCGCGACCTGAAAGGCGTGAAAGGCAAACGCGAATACACGCTGCCTCATCAGAACGAAGAACTGAAAGCAAAAGTGACCGCTTTTGCGAAAGATAAAATTTACGCGGTAGCGAAATCCGCTTCTGCCAAACATGACCGCAGCGATGCGTTCAAAAAAATCGCGGAAGAGCTGAAAGAAAGCCTCGGCGAACTGCCGGAAGAAGATGCACCGCTCGTAGGTGAATACTTCCACGACCTGGAGAAAGAGGTGATCCGCAACATGATCCTCGACGAGTCTGTCCGCCTGGACGGCCGCGCGCTGGACCAGGTGCGCCCGCTGGCGATGGAAACAGACATTCTGCCTTCCCCGCACGGCTCTGCCCTGTTCACCCGTGGTGAAACCCAGTCCCTCACGACTGTTACCCTGGGTACACCTGAAGATGAGCTGCTGATCGAAAGCGCTGCTACTTCCAACTACTCTAAATTCATCCTGCACTACAACTTCCCGCCATTCTCCACCGGTGAGGTGAAAATGATGCGCGGCCCAGGCCGTCGTGAAGTAGGGCACGGTAACCTGGCCATGCGCTCCCTGAGGCAAATGATGCCTGGTTCCGATTACGCCTACACCGTACGTGTAGTATCCGATATCCTCGAGTCTAACGGTTCTTCCTCCATGGCGACCGTATGTGCCGGCTCACTGGCGCTGATGGACGCAGGTGTGCCGCTGCCAAAACACGTTTCCGGCGTGGCCATGGGCCTCATCTCCCGTGCGTCTGACGGCAAATGGGCGGTGCTGACCGACATCCTGGGTGATGAAGATCACCTCGGTGATATGGACTTTAAAGTAACCGGTACCCGCGACGGTATCGTAGGTATCCAGATGGATATCAAAGTGGACGGCCTGAGCATGGACGTAATGCGCTCCGCACTGGCACAGGCAAAGAAAGGACGACTGCACATCGTGGAAGCGATGTATGCTGTTGTTCCTGCTGCCCGTCCTGAACCAAAACCACACGCACCACGTATGGAGAAGATCATCATCGACCGCGAATTTATCGGCGCAGTGATCGGACCGGGTGGTAAAATCATACAGGAAATCCAACGCGAAACCGGTACTACCATCAATATTGAAGAGGTAGGCGAAACCGGTGAAGTGAGCATCTTCTCTTCACAGAAAGAGAGCCTGGACAAAGCCGTGGCATGGGTGAAAGGCATCGTAGCCGTTCCGGAAGTAGGAGAGGTGTACGAGTCTGTTGTTAAATCCATCATGCCATACGGCGCTTTCGTAGAGTTCATGCCTGGCAAACAAGGCCTGCTGCACATCTCCGAAGTATCCTGGAAACGCCTCGAAACTATGGAAGGCGTACTGTCTGAAGGTGAAAAGGTAAAAGTAAAACTCACCGGTACCGATCCTAAAACCGGTAAGTTCAAACTGAGCCGTAAAGTGCTGATGCCGAAACCGGAAGGATACGTAGAACGCGAAGAAGGCGATCGCGGCGAACGCCGTGATCGCGGTGATCGCGGTGACAGACGTGACCGTGGCCCTCGCGACGACAGACGCGGTGGCGGTGACCGTGACCGTGGCGACAGACGTGGTCCCCGTGATGACCGTGGCCCTCGTGATGACCGCGGCCCTCGCCCTGAGCGCCAGGACTTCCCGGAAAAACCACAGGAACCTACCTTCGACGAAGAATAGTTCCGGGTTTTACCCAACACAGTTTATAACTGAAATTAAATAAACGAGAAAGCAGCTACTGTCTAGTGGCTGCTTTTTCGTTTACTGGCGGAAACAAAAAAGGCATCTCCCGGAGATGCCCTTTTTATTTGTGTCATCGGAATGGCTACCTGTGCGTGATCTGCTCTACGCAGAAAGTGCTCTCCCGGAAAATCTCTTTGCCGTTGTTCATCCGGAATACCCGGTAGTTGTTGTTATTGATAGGCTCAAAGATGAGCTTGTATGCCGGTTGTACGATTTTGCTGCCCCTTTCCACGAGTTTCAGGTTGCCAGTGGCCAACAGGTCGGGCAGTATCTCTTCCACATAAGGCATCAGGATGCCGCAATCCTCCGCCCACAGCAGGTTCATCCTGTCCGTCCGGAAATTGATCTCTTTATTGAGGGTGTCTTCCAGGAAACAGTAGGCTTTCAGGAAGTGGTTGGCCATATCGTTGGCATTGAGCTTTGCAAACTGGATGTTCCGGAATACTTTGTTGCTGTTCTTGTTGTTGCGCAGCGTGGTGTCCATCGTGATCATATAATCGAGCAGATGCTGCCGGTCGAAGATAAGGACAACATTGTCTCCCTGGTAAACTACAGAGTCTCTGAAGGGTTCGGACGGCGGCTGTACTTTAATCACTGTTTGTGCCGTGGCGGCCCATGAGCAGGCAATGCCTGCGAGCAGGAGCAGTAATGTTTTCATAGGTAATATTGGTTAATTTTTACATGTCAAATATAATAATATTAATATAAAATGTTATAAATTAGCCCCGGGTAAATATTTTCTTACTATTTCGCCGTACCGGTGGTTGTTTCGGGCAAATCATTATATTTGCCACATATGTCACATATTGCCATTACGCTGCAGGCCAGCGCTGAACAGGCCGACCTGCTGGTTGCACAGTTATCGGATGCGGGTTACGAGGGATTTGAGGAGCAAACGGACCAACTGATCGCCTATATTCCGGAAGCTGATTTTGAAGAAGTATTATTGCAGTCGATTCTTTTACCTTACGGTATTACCTATACGAAAGAGACCATTCAGCAGACAAACTGGAATGCGGTGTGGGAGAGCAATTTTGAGCCTGTGCAGGTAGATGGCTTTTGTGGCATCAGGGCCGGTTTTCATCCGCCTTTTACGCCGGCGCCTACCTATGAGATCGTGATCACGCCCAAGATGTCATTCGGTACCGGGCACCATGCCACTACCTCATCTATGATACGGTTGATGCAACATCTTTCATTTGAAGGGAAGAAAGTGTTCGATTTCGGTACCGGTACGGGGATTCTGGCCATTCTGGCCGACAAGATGGGAGCAGCAAAGACAGACGCGATTGACTATGACGAGTGGGCGGTCAACAATACGCTGGAGAACATTCAGACCAATTATACGCAGCATACCACGGTATGGCAGGCTGACAACCTGGATGCGGTGACGGACACATACGATATCATACTGGCCAACATCAATCTGAACGTACTATTGCGCTTTATGAATGATATGCGCCGTTTAATGGCACCCGATGGCATCCTGCTGCTGAGTGGTATTATGCCCTCAGACGAACAGCAAATACTCGCCTCGGCTGTTCCGGCGGGTTTTGTGTTGCTGGATAAAATAGAAAAAGACAACTGGCTGGCACTGAAACTGAAGGCGTCTGGAAAGGAATAGTTTTAAATTTTATATGAAAAGTGCTGATAATCCAACTTTTGTGTTACAAACTTTTCTAATGTTTGCTTAATTTTAACACAGAATTTGTTATCTTAGCAATCCTAACTTATAGTGATGACAGAAATTTTATTGCTTTTTTGTGCTTATCTGATCGGTTCAGTACCTACAGCTGTATGGGTAAGTAAAGGTGTCTTCGGGATGGATATCAGGGAATATGGCAGCGGTAACGCCGGTGCTACCAACACATTCCGTGTACTGGGCCCCAAAGCAGGAACTTTTGTGATGGTAGTAGACATGTTGAAAGGTGTACTGGCGGTGCGGTTAGCATATCTCGTTTCTTACTATCACGACCCCGAGCATCTGACACAGCTGGTGAACCTCCAGATCGGTCTGGGCCTGACGGCCGTAGTAGGGCACATTTTCCCAATCTGGGCCAATTTCAGGGGCGGTAAAGGCATCGCCACACTGTTCGGCCTGGTACTGGCCATTCAGCCGGTAGTAGCGCTGTGCTGCGTGGGCGTATTTCTGATGATCCTGTTCCTGACACGTTATGTGTCCTTAAGTTCTATCATCGCCAGCATCGCATTTCCTGTCCTCATCCTGTATATCTTTAATGAACCTGAAATATACTACCGCATCTTTGCCATCGCTGTGGCGCTGATGGTCGTATTAACACATCAGAAAAATATCACCCGTCTGTTGAAAGGTAACGAGAGCAAAGTTCCTTTGTTCAGGAACAGAAAGGAAAAACATTAATTCAGCTATTAGGCTATAAACATCGAAGCATAAAGTAGAAAGCCGGGCCAGCCGAAGTGTGCACGCTTTTTGCTTTATGCTTTTCTGCATTATAAATTTGATTCACCCATGAAAAAGATCGCACTTATCTTTACTGCCGGCATCGGGCTGTTAGCAGCGTGTACACGCGTACCTATTACAGGCCGCAGCCAGTTAAACCTGCTCCCCGAAAGCACCATGCAATCCATGGCCCTCCAGGAATACCAGTCATTTCTCTCTTCCAACAAGGTAGTGTCGCAAAGCACCAATAAGGACGCGGAAATGGTAAAAAGAGTAGGACAAAGGATTGCCGCCGCTGTTACTGCGTACATGAACCAGAATAACATGGGCAACCAGATAGCTGACTATAAATGGGAATTCAACCTCGTAGATAGTAAAGAAGTGAACGCCTGGTGTATGCCGGGAGGAAAAGTAGTGGTGTACACCGGACTGCTGCCCGTAACGCAGAACGAAACAGCTTTAGCCTGTGTAATGGGACACGAAATTGCCCACGCCATCGCCCGCCATGGTAACGAACGTATGAGCCAGGGACTGGTGGCACAAGGCATCCAGGTGGCAGGTTCCGTAGCCCTGGGTAAAAACCCCACCGCTGTCAACCTGTTCAACCAGGCCTTCGGCGTAGGCGGTAACCTCGGTATCATGGCCTTCTCCCGCCAGAACGAACTGGAAGCCGACCACCTCGGTGTTATCTTCATGGCAATGGCCGGTTACAACCCGCAGGAATCCATTCCCTTCTGGCAACGCATGGCCAACATGAGCCAGGGCCAGAAACCACCGGAATTCATGAGCACCCACCCGAGCGACGCCAGACGTGTACAACAGCTTCAGCAACTGATGCCGGAAGCCATGAAATACTACAGGCCCAGATAATACCATGTGGAGATTTTTTGATTTAAGATTTTTTGATTTACGATTTTTTGATTTTGTAAACAGATAATAAAGAAGCCCGAAGCGAGTACAAATCACTTCGGGCTTCTTTATTAAAAAAATTACTGGCTGCGTTGAATCGCGAAATCAAAAAATCGTAAATCAAAAAATCGTAAATCAAAAAATCCGTAAATCAAAAAATCCGTAAATCCCTACATATCTATCTCGATAACCTTTTTGTTCTTCTGTATTTTTGTCTTCTCCGGCACATGTGCGAGGATTTCCTTCTTAAAAGCCTCTATCAGCGCCTGTTTGATAAAATGCCGATGGGTAACAAGACTGATTTCCCTTACCGGCTCCGGCGTTTTAAAATAACGTACCATGTTCAGCTGACGGCTGCTCAGGTCCTGTAATGACAGTTCCGGTAAAATGGTATAGCCTTCGTTGAGGTCTACCATCCGTTTGAGCGTTTCCACGCTGCCGGTATTGTACTCAAGGTTCTTGTGCTCGCCCATGGTGAACTTGTCCTTGCAGATGTTCAGCACCTGGTTACGCATACAGTGCCCTTCGTTGAGCAGCCACACATCCTTCAGCTCCAGTTCTTCCGCCCGCACGACTTTCTTTTCATACAGCGGGTTGCTTTTGGCGGCATACACTACAAACGATTCATAAAACAGCGGATGCTCCTCCAGGTGCGGGTTATGCAACGGTGTCGCCAGCAGGCCGCAATCCAGCAGTTCCTGCTTCAGCTGCTGAATAATCTGTTCTGTAGGATATTCCCATATTTCCAGTTTTACCCTGGGATATTTTTTCATGAAACCGGTCAGGATACGGGGAAGAAGATAAGGCGCAAGGGTAGGGATGATGCCCACTTTCAGGTTGCCCTGAACTTCCTTTTTCTGGTCGGCGATAATTTCCCGGATACGGGCATTTTCCTTCAGGATAATCCTCGCCTGCGCTACTACCGCAATACCGATTTCGGTGGGGACCACAGGCAGTTTACTGCGGTCAAATAATTTAATGCCCAGCTCATCTTCCAGTTTTTGTATCTGCATACTCAGCGTGGGCTGCGTTACGAAGCATTTTTCCGCCGCTACCACAAAGCTCCGGTAGGTGTCTACCGCAACAATGTACTCCAATTGAACCGTTGTCATACTGCAAAGGTATTGATAAAATCTATAGGAAACATCTTTGGAATCATAATCAGAAGGGCAGTCATCTGCGGATGGCTGCCCTTCTGATATCGTAAAAATTTTGTTGAATGCGTGTATTAGAAGATCCGGTAGCGATACTTGATTTTTTCTGTATTGCTATACAGTTCCCGGATATTGATAGATGCCTGTATCTCTTGTACGGCGTCGGTTTTCAGGCTGCGGAATTCCGCCTGTTTGTTGTCGATAACGCTTTTGTCAGCCAGCCCGTTGTCCTGTGCAATCTTCAGCGAGTTGTTCACCTTGGTGTAATAAGAATCCAACAGGGTGAAGTATTCGTTGTAAAGATTTTCGAAACGTTTGGTTTGCAGCACCAGGTCTTCCAGCTGATTGTTCACCTCTTTCAGATTGGGGTTTTCCCGCAACAGCGACTCATAGTCGATGCGTTTGTTTTTAGTGTACTTTGTTTCCAGCTGACTAAAATATTCTACCACTTTCTCTTTTTTGAACTCGTAAAAATATTCGTTCATCGTCTGGCTCAACGGCTTGGCGCCTTTCTGCGGTGCCGGGAACTTCAGGGAAGTAGTGGTAAACGAGAGGTGGTCAAACAAATTGTCCTGCAACAGGCTGAGCTGGTCCTTGTTGAAATTGAGGCCATACTCAAATTTCTGGTTGGCATCGTTCAGCGCCGTATAGTACACAACATATTTGTTCAGCTCTTTTTCAAAATCCTGCAGTGACTTCTGATTAATCTGCTTGTTATTCACACTGACGCTGTGCAGGAAGTTCATCACCGAGTTGGCGATGGCCAGCGGTGGCGTCAGGGAGGTAAAGCTCTGGAAAATAGGGCTGTTGATAATGGATTTGGTAGACTCCACTATTTTGGAATTTTTTTCGCCCTTAGCGGATTTGTTTTTCAGGATGATTTTTTCCACCAGTTCCACGATGCGGTCACTCAGAGAGAACCCTAAAGCCTTGCTTTCAGGGTTGTTGAGCGAGGTAATGAATACATCGAGGTTATTGGTAGTGGTACGTGATTTCAGGTCAATGATTTTTTTATTGAGCAGGTAATACGTCTCGCTGGCATTGATAATATTGTTTTTAATGAGATCGTACTTACTGATATTATCGATCTCTTTACCCTGCAGTAGTGCCTGGATCGCGTTGGAGTTGGTTTTATCATTGTCCGTGATACGTTGCATTTCTTCCACCAGCTTGCGGATGGTGGTGTCCTGCGTTTTGATGACCGGAGAGGTAATGGCTTTTAATTCCGGGTCCTGGGCTTGTGCGGCCTGAAAGGTTAACAAAAAGATAAAGGGTGCAGGCAGCACTTTCATCCATTTGATAGCGCGGGAAGTTTTTCCGGGCTGTACTAACGGTAACGAATTATTACAAGTGGCCCCCAAACCATTGCCATGCTTCATTTCCGTTGGTAGGTGTTTTAACATGTTCTTTTTGCTTTTTGTTAACAAAAATTTTAGAAAATATGATGCCAAAATCATCAAGCTACAAAGATAAATAATTAATAATAGTTAAAATTAAATCATGATGACTGGTACAACATGGGCATTTGCGCAATATATTTTGAATTATCCGCAGGTGAGTTACCTTTGCACTCAAATTTGATCCACTTTCATGCTGAATGACAAAAAGATAGTGGTTGTATTACCGGCCTACAACGCAGCACTTACACTGGAGAAGACATTCCGGGAAATCCCTTTCGACATCGTGGACGATGTGGTACTGGTAGACGATGCCAGCAAGGACGATACCCTGGAAATAGGAAGACAACTGGGGATTAGGCACCTGATCCGCCATGACAACAACAAGGGATATGGCGGTAACCAGAAATCCTGTTATAACAAGGCGCTGGAACTGGGCGCAGACGTGGTGGTAATGCTTCACCCGGACTACCAGTACACCCCCAAGCTGATCACTGCCATGTGCAGTATCATCGCCAACGGGCTGTACCCGGTTGTTTTCGGTTCCCGTATCCTCGGTAAAGGCGCTCTCAAAGGCGGAATGCCGCTGTATAAGTACATATTTAACCGTATGCTTACGCTCACGCAGAACATCCTGATCGGCCAGAAGCTGAGCGAGTACCACACCGGTTACCGTACCTTTTCGGGAGAAGTGTTGCGGAATATCAACTACATGGCCAATAGTGACGACTTTGTATTTGATAATGAAATGATTTCGCAGATATTCATGAAAGGATACGATATTGCGGAAATAACCTGCCCGACCAAGTATTTTGAAGAGGCTTCCAGCATCAATTTCAAAAGGAGCGCCATTTATGGCCTGGGTGTATTAAGGGTGTCTTTACAGCACCGTATGCACATGTGGGGCCTTTATAAAGGAAAAATTTATTAAAAAATTCGTATAGTCAGTGAGTTTAGCGCAGCAGTATCGATTAGCTACCAAATACATCCGGTATTATTTTACCGCAGGAAACCGTCATGATGTTCATTCCCCTTTCGTTTTTTCGCTGATAGAAGACGTTTTGCTGGATAAAAGCCGTCATGACGCCTTCGGTGAGATAGAACAGCTGCGCAAACAACTGCTGGCCAGCACCGAAACCCTGCAGGTCACCGACCTGGGGGCCGGCTCCCTTATTTCGTCCGGCAATGAACGGAAAGTCAGCGATATTACCCGTTATGCCGCCAAACAGCCTAAATTCGGGCAGCTGTTCTACCGGTTGGCGCAGTACCTCCAACCGAAACAACTGCTTGAATTAGGGACTTCTATGGGCCTTTCCACGGCTTATATGGCCAAGGCTGTGCCCGGTGCGCAGGTATATACTATTGAAGGCTGCCCTAATATTGCCGCCAGAGCCCGCAAAAACTTTGATGCGCTGCAGTTGCACAACATCACGCAGGTAACCGGTAATTTTGACACGGTATTGCCCGATGTGCTTCGCCAGATACAGCGGCCGGACTGGGTATATATCGATGGTAACCACCGCAAAGACCCTACACTGGCCTATTTTGAACAGTGCCTGCAACATGTGCACGAATATTCCCTCCTCATTTTTGACGACATCCACTGGACCCCGGACATGGAAGCTGCCTGGCATACCATCCAGGAACACCCGGAGGTGACCATGACCATCGACCTGTTTTTTATAGGGCTGGTGTTCTTCCGGAAAGACTTCAAAGTGAAACAACACTTCACGCTGAAATATTAAAAAAATTTAAAAATACCGGTTAACAGGTAGTATATTAGGAACAAATTCCTCATATGAACTACTTCAGATACCTGCTGGTTTGCTGTAGCCTTTTGCTGACAGCCACCGGAAGCCAGGCACAGGACCTCAGCGCCTTCAGTTACGAAAGCTATTACCGCCAGGGCGATACCCTGCGCTATCGCCTGCTCATGCCGGTGAATTACGACGTCCACAAAAAATATCCGCTCATCGTTTTTCTGCACGGCGCAGGGGAGCGGGGCTACGATAACAACGCGCAGCTGTTGCATGGCGGCACTATGTTCCTGCGCGACAGTCTTCGGAATAATTACCCGGCTTTCGTACTGGCGCCGCAGTGCCCTACCGGCAGCTCCTGGGCGCCCATGAAGCTCAAACGCGACAGTCTGGGCAGGATCGTGGCAGGTGAATTTCCGCTGGATGCACCGGCGCCACCGGCCATGACGGCACTTAATTCCCTGCTGGACAGCCTGTTGGCCAGTGGTAAAATCGATACCAAAAGAGTGTACATCGGTGGCCTGTCTATGGGTGGCATGGGCACCTTCTACATGATCACCAAAAGACCTGAATTGTTTGCCGCCGCTTTCCCGATCTGCGGCGCCGGTAACACAGAAGAAGCCGGCCGTTTCGCCCGTAAGGTGCCGGTATGGATTTTTCACGGCGGGGCTGACAACGTAGTGCCCGTGGAAGCATCCCGCGCCTATGACACCAAACTGAAATCACTGCGCGCGGAATACAAATACACTGAATACCCCGGCGTAGGGCATAACAGCTGGGACAATGTGTTCGTTGAACCGGACCTTTTCCGGTGGCTGTTCGCTCATAAAAAGAAATAATGCCTCGCAGGACTGAAGCCCCTGGCGAAAACCAGTCCCCATTTTGTATAGAAGCATGCTCGTACCGTAAATTCGCACCAGGTACGCCCATTCCAACATAAAAAACGGCAGCCCAACCGGGCTGCCGTTGCTTTGTAAAACCTTTTCGGGTCAAATCAATATCACTTCATCTTCCAAAAAAGAAAGGTTTTATTCATCACATTCATCCATACGCCTCTTGCCATTCTAATCTTCATGTATCAAGCAATCGCATTTATCTCCGTATTGATCTCCTCATTTATCTCCGCTGAACCAGTCGAATCAGCACCAATCATGTACATCCATGTTCATCATGGTGTTCCGCCAAGTGATCTGTACAGGGATACCAGTCCCTGGTACATGCCTTTGCGGGTATTTACCAGCGCCAGCTCTGCTTCCAGCACGCTTTTCTGCGCGGTGATCACCTCCAGGTAATTGGCATAGCCGGTGGTGAACAGAATATTGGCGGTGGATACGGCCTGTTGTAATACCAGCACTTCTTTGGATTTGAGGGAAAACGCCTGTTGCTGGTTTTCCACTTTATTCAGTGCGGTGGCCACTTCCTGGTAACCGTTCACAATAGTCTGCTGGTATTCATAAAATGCCGTGTAGGCGTTAGCGGTAGAGATGTTGTATTGTGCTTTCAACTGTTTTTTGTTGAAGATGGGGGCGGTGATGCTGCCCAGTGCGCCCCATGCGATAGACGCGGGGGATTTAAACAGCAGGCCGGCTTTGAAAGCATTGAAGCCCGCGTACGGTGAAATAGTAAGGCCGGGAAAGAAAGCGGCCCTTGCGGCTTTTACGTCGGCTTTGGTGGCGCTCAGTTCCAGCTCCGCCCGCTGGATATCGGGCCGGTTCAGCAACAGGTTGGCCGGGATGCCGGAAGGGATCACCGGTGGCTGATAGGTGCTGTCTACCACGTCGGACACGGGACTGCGCTCAATATGCTGCGGCAGCCTGCCCATCAGGGCGTTGAGTTGGTTTTCGATCGAAGCTATTTCCTGTTTTACGCCGTATTCCAGGGCCTGGGTGCTCAGCAGCTGGGCGGTGAACTGCTGCACGGCCAGTTCGGTGGCGCGGCCGGCATCTTTCTGTATATGTACCGTGGCGACAGCTGTCTCCTGTAGTTTAATGTTGCGGTGGATGATGGCCAGTTCGTTGTCCATGGCCAGCAACTCGTAATAGAGGCTGGTAATACCTGCCACCACCTGTGTGGTAAGCAGGCGCCGGGCTTCGCTGGTAGCCAGGAAGCGGGCCATAGTGGCGTGCCGCTGTTGCTTCAGTTTACCCCAGAGATCAATTTCCCAGGAACTTCTGATACCCACGAAGTACTCTGGTGTCGGATCTGTTCCTACCCGCTGATCGTCGTTGATGTTGGGCGATTTGTTGGTATCAAAGTTACCCACGCCGGTCATGGTATAGTCGGCGAAGCGGTCTGCCCCGGCGGTTACCGACAGGTTTACAGCGGGCAGCCATGCATTCCGCGCCATCATCAGGTTGGCCTGTGCAGCGGAGATACGGCGGGTGGCGGCCAGCAGGTCGTAGTTGTTCAACAGCGCGCTGTCGATCAGGTTCTTCAGGTGCTGGTCCTGGAAGATGCGGTCGAAGCTGGCCAGTGTTATGGTATCAGCATCCGGTGCGGTGGTAACGGGTGTTACCTTGCGGTCCGGCAGCTGTAGTTCTTTCTGGGTGGTGCAGGCGCCGACGCCCGTCAGCAGACAGGCGCCCAGCGCGTATTGATATATTCGTTTATTCATTGGTGTAAGCTTTCAGTTCAACATTCTTTTTCGGAATCATAGAGGCAAACAGCACATAGAGGCCGGGGATGATGATCACACCGAAGAGGGTGCCTATCAACATGCCGCCGGCAGCAGCGGTACCAATGGACCTGTTACCCATAGCGCCCGCACCTGAAGCGATACACAACGGGATCAGACCGGCGATGAAGGCAAAGGATGTCATCAGGATGGGCCTCAGCCTGGACACCGCGCCTTCTTTGGCGGCTTCGAGCACGGAAGCGCCATGTTTATTACGCAGGATGGCGAATTCTACGATGAGGATGGCGTTTTTACCGAGCAGCCCCACCAGCATGACCAGCGCTACCTGTGCATAAATGTTGTTTTCCAGTCCCACCAGTTTCAGGGAGATGAAAGCCCCGAAGATACCTGCAGGGAGTGACAACAGTACCGGCAGCGGCAGCAGGAAGCTCTCATACTGCGCGGCCAGCAACAGGTATACGAACACCAGTACGATGGCGAAGATGTAGATGGCCTGGTTACCGGAAAGGATCTGTTCACGGGTCATGCCGCTCCATTCGTAGCTGAAGCCTCTGGGCAGTTCCTTTGCGGCTACTTCCTGTACGGCTTCAATCGCCTGGCTGCTGCTGTAGCCGGGGGCTGCGTCACCGTTGATCATGGCGGCGGTGTACATGTTGTAGCGGGTGAGCTGCTCCGGTCCGTATACGCGTTCCAGTTTCACGAAGTCCGCGTAGGACACCATCTCGCCCCTGTCGTTTTTAACATGCAGTTTGAGCAGGTCTTCCGGCTTGGTCCTGTAGGCAGGATCGGCCTGTACCATTACTTTATACATCTGCCCGAAGCGGATGAAGTTGGAGGCGTAGTAGCTACCCATCAGCGTTTGCAGGTTTTTCATGGCATTTTCAATGCTGACGCCTTTTTTGGCGGCCATGCCCTGGTCCACATGGATAAGGTATTGCGGGAATTCGGCGTCGAAGCTGGTGAAGGCGGCGCCTATTTCAGGGCGTTTCTTCAGCGCGTCGATGAACTTGTTGGTAATTTGTGCCGTCTGCCGGAGGTCGCCGCTGCCGCTGCGGTCCAGCAGGCGCAGTTCGAAGCCGCTGGCGTTACCGAAACCGGGCACGGTAGGCGGCGGGAAGAACTCGATGCTGGCATCTGCAATGCCGGCGGACAGCTTTTGCAGTTTGGTGATGATATCGCTCACGGTGGCTTTACGCTGGTCCCATGGTTTAAGGTTCACCATGCCCATGCCGTAAGAGGCCCCTGCCACTTCGTTTACAAGGCTGTAACCGGCGAGGGTGGACACGGATTCCACATCGTCCAGCTGGGCGGCGATGGCCTGTATCTGGTCCAGCACATCTTCTGTGCGTTCTACGGTAGCGCCCGGAGGGGCCGTCACGTTCACGTAGATCATGCCCTGGTCTTCTGTGGGGATGAAGCCGGAAGGCAGGATGGCGCTGGCCCCCCAGGTGGCCACAAAGAAGCCTACGAGGGCTATCAGGGTGATGATTTTGCGGCCGGCGATGAAGCTCACCAGTTTGGCGTATTTATTTTCGGTAGCGGTATAGCCTTTGTTGAACCCGTTGAAGAAACGCTGCAGCAGGTTCTTTTTACGTGGTTTGCCGTGCGTGTCTTTGAGCATGATAGCGCAGAGTGCAGGCGTTAACGTTACCGCGTTGATACCGGATATCACGATGGAGATGGCGAGGGTGAGGGAGAACTGCCGGTAGAACACACCCACGGGGCCGGAGAGGAATGCTACCGGGATAAACACGGCAGACATTACCAGCGTGATGGCCACGAGTGCGCCGCTGATTTCTCTCATGGCGGCGATGGTGGCTTCCATGGGCGGGAGGTGGTCTTCACTCATTTTTACGTGCACGGCCTCCACTACCACAATGGCGTTGTCTACCACGATACCGATGGCCAGTACCAGCGCGAAGAGGGTGAGCAGGTTGATGGAGAAGCCCATCATCTGCATGAAGGCCAGCGTACCGATAAGGGCCACGGGCACCGCCAGTGCGGGGATGAGGGTAGATCGGAAGTCCTGCAGGAAGATGAACACCACCACGAATACGAGCAGGAACGCTTCAAAGAGGGTGCGTACCACCTCATGGATGGAGGCGTCGAGGAAGCGGGACACGTCATAATTGAAGTTGTAGGTCATGCCCGGAGGGAAAGAGGTGTTTTTCATCTCTTCCATCTTTTGCTTCACATTGGTGATCACCTCGCGGGCGTTGGAGCCGGGCCGCTGTTTGAGCATGATGGAGGCAGAGGGTTTGCCGTCTGTTTTGGACACCATGCTGTAGGTGAGGGAGCCGAATTCCACTTCTGCAACGTCTTTGAGATGGAGTACCGATCCGTCGGCGCCGGCTCTCAGTACGATCTGCCTGTATTGTTCCGGTTCAAAGAACTTGCCGGTATAACGGAGCACATATTGCAGCAACAGTGGATTTTTATCGGAGCTTTCGCCGGTTTTACCGGGAGCGGCTTCGATGTTCTGTTTGCGGATAGCGTCGATCACTTCATCGGAAGACACGTTGTAGGCCAGCATGCGGTCTGGCTTGAGCCACACGCGCATAGCGTATTCCTTGGCGCCCATGATTTCGGCGCGGCCTACCCCGTCAATACGTTTCAGTTCCTGCAATACGTTGATATCAGCGAAGTTGTAGATGAACTGTTCATCCAGTGAGGTGTCTTCACTCATCACGTTGAGATACAGCAGCATACTGTTCACTTCTTTCTCTGTGGTAACACCGGCTTTGATCACCTCTTCGGGCAACTCGTCGATAATGGTGGCCACCCTGTTTTGTACGTTTACGGCGGCCTGGTCGGGGTCTATACCTACCTGGAAGAATACCTGGATAACGGTGATGCCGTCGTTACTGGATACGGACGACATGTACGTCATGCCAGGGACCCCGTTGATCGCGCGTTCCAGTGGTGTAGACACCGCTTTGGCGGCTACTTCGGCATTAGCGCCGGTATATTTGGCCGTCACGGTCACAGAGGGCGGTACGATATCCGGGAACTGGGTGACCGGCAGCGTGAAAAGCGCCAGCAGGCCTATCAGGGTGATAATAAGCGATATGACCAGTGATAACACCGGTCTTTTAATAAATATTTCAAACATTGATCTCTCTTTTACAGCTAATAAGCAGGGTGATTTATATTCTCAGCAGACTGTCCATCGGCACCGTGCGGGGGGCGATCTGTACGCCGTCGCGGATGTTGCGCACACCTTCGCATACGATGCGGTCGCCGGCTTTAAGGCCGGATTTCACGATGTAGAAATGAGAGAACCGGGCCTGCGGAACGAAATTCCGCATCGTTACCTTGTTGGAAGTGTCTACAACGAAGACATAGTTTTTGTCCTGCATTTCAAACACCGCTTTCTGCGGGATGATGATAGCGCTGTCGATTTCCGAGGTGAGCCGCACTTTGCCGCTGGCGCCATGTTTCAGGAGCTTGGCGGGGTTGGAGAAGCGGGCCCTGAAGGCGATGGAGCCGGTGGTTTCCTCGAATTCGCTTTCCATGGTTTCAATTTTGCCGACGTTCGGATAATCGCTGCCGTCAGCGAGTACGAGATGTACCTGGTTGTAGCTGTTGTCGCCTTTGGCGATGGCTTTGCTGTATTGGAGATATTCAGTTTCGGAAACGTTGAAGTAGGCGTACACTTCACGGGTGTCTGACACGGTGGTCAGCAGGGCGCCTTCGCTGATGAGGCTTCCTTTTTTCAGCGGTAAACGGTCAATAACGCCGTCGAAAGGCGCGCGGATACTGGTATAGGAAAGGCGCATGGAAGCGTTGCTTTCGGCGGAACGGGCTTCGTCGATTTTAGCCTCTGCTGCGGCAAGGCGGGCCTTGGCCACTTCCAGTTCAGAGGCGGCGATCACTTTTTTCTCTACCAGCATTTTCACGCGTTCCAGCTCAAGCGATGCTGATTTCGCTTCCGCTACCATACTACTGAGGACGGCTTTGGCTTTGGTAAGCTCGGCGCTGTATTCCGCATCGTTGATGCCAAACAACAGCTGCCCTTTTTTTACTTCCTGTCCTTCATCCACATAAATTTTATCCAGAAAACCACTCACACGGGCACGTATTTCCACATTCTGAACGGCTTGTATATCGGTAACATATGTACGATGCAGCATGGTGTCCTTTATCACAAGACTGGTAACAGGTAATGATTTCAGGTCCTCATTTCCGGTACTTTCTCCTTTGGTGACGCAACCTGCCACGAATAACGCGAGCAGTGATGCGTAAATCCCTGTATTTTGACGCATAGATATAACAATATTGGTTCCGGTGAATGCCGGAAGTTTAGTTCTAACACATAGGAAGGCACATTCCGCGTCAAAAAGCGGCAATGGTTATCATCTCCCTAAAAAAGTAAAAAAGAAATCAATAAAAAACGAAAGGGAGCGTGTACTCAGAATGGCGTAAACCGGAAGAGAAAACTGTAGTAGGCAGGTAAAAAAGCCTTCTGCCGGGCATATTCGCCTGGCAGGTTTTCTTTGATGAGGCAGTATTGGGACGAACCGCTGTCATCCATATAACCCACACGGGTGGCTATACTGAATTGTTGGGAGGAAGCGCTGAGGTAGTACCGCGTTTTACGGCGGTGTTTGGTTGCATGGATGCATTCCCGGTCATCTGCGGCGTCATCGGCTTCGATGTGCGGCGGCAGTTTGGAGGCCAGGTGTTCAAGATAATCTTCGAGCGCCGCCTGCCGGTGGATCTGTTCAAACAACAGGTGTTTGTGCGCAGCCAGCGAGGGCAGCACGCTTGCTGTTAGCTGTGCTATTAACAACAGACAAACAAACATCCAACGTTTTCGTATGTGTGACGATATGCTCACAGAGCACAAAATTAATTTATTTTTTGATTTGCTTATTTGGTATTTGATAATCGGTATGTTACCTTTTTTTAAAATGGTATGAAAAAGGGTTGGCGAGCGCCAACCCTTTTTCATTGAGCAAGATTATAATTATATGTTAAACTATTGTTTGATGGCCTGCATCGCGGCTTTGGCAGCCTGGATGGTGGCATCAAGCTCTTCTGTGGTCAGCGCATTGCACATAAACCAGCTTTCGAAGGCAGATGGCGGCAGATATACGCCACGTTCCAGCATGGCATGGAAGAAACGGCGGAATAGTTCGTTATTGGCAGCGGAGGCGCTGGTGAAGTCAATAATCGGATATTCGGTAAAGTGTACGCTCAGCATGGAGCCCAGGTTATTGATCTGGTACACGCTGCCGGAGGCGCCAAAGGCTTCGCGGAGGCCTTTCACCAGGTAATCGGCTTTTTCCTGCAGCTGCTGGTAGATAACGGGGTTATCATTCAGCGTTTGCAGCAGGGTATAACCGGCGATCATGGCGATTGGGTTGCCGCTCAGGGTGCCTGCCTGGTATACTTTCCCGGCGGGTGCCAGGTGCTCCATAATCGTTTTGGGCCCTGCCACCGCACCTACGGGCATCCCGGCGCCGATAATTTTACCGAAGGTCACCAGGTCGGCGCGGATGCCGAACAGTTCCTGTGCGCCGCCGCGGGCGAGACGGAAGCCAGTCATCACTTCGTCAAAAATGAGCAGGATGCCGTTGGCATCGCAGAGCTGGCGCAGCCCTTCGAGGAATCCCGGCTGGGGCAGGATACAACCCATATTACCGGCCACTGGTTCTACGATGATGGCGGCGATCTGTTCCGGATGGTCTGCGATCAGCTGTTCCACGGCCGGGAGGTTATTATAGGGTGCGGTCAGTGTATCGTCTGCCACGGTGGCTGTTACCCCGGGAACGGACTGTATGCCGAGCGTGGCCACGCCGCTGCCGGCGCTTACCAGGAATGCGTCTGCATGGCCATGGTAACAACCTTCAAACTTGATGAATTTGTTGCGGCCGGTATAGCCACGGGCCAGCCGGATGGCGGTCATACAGGCTTCGGTACCGGAGTTCACCATACGCACCATGTCAATATTGGGAACCATGCTGACAATGAGCTCCGCGATTTTTATTTCCAGTTCTGTAGGCGCGCCAAAGGAAGTGGAGAAGGCGGCATATTCCTGGATGGCTTTTACCACCGGTTCGTAGGCGTGGCCGAGGATCATGGGGCCCCAGGAATTGATGTAATCAATATAGCTGTTGCCGTCCACATCATACATAAAAGCGCCTTGCGCGCGCTGCATGAATACCGGTACGCCACCTACGCTTTTGAATGCACGTACGGGGGAGTTTACGCCGCCAGGGATGACCTCTTTGGCTTTCCCGAATAACATTTCACTTTTGCTGTAGCTGTACATGAAAGGAAATTATTTTATTTAAATATTTTATACAGATAGATCTCCTGCAAGATACTGAATTAGGCATTCAGCAGTCTTACGGCATCTTTCGCGAAATAGGTGGCGATCAGGTCGGCGCCGGCGCGTTTGATGCTGGTCATGCTTTCCAGGATGGCCTTGTTCTCGTCGAGCCAGCCGTTTTGCGCGGCGGCCTTGATCATGGCATATTCGCCGCTGACATGGTAGGCGCTAACGGGAACGGTTGTACGGTCTTTGAGGATGCGCATAATATCGAGGTAGGCCATGGCGGGCTTTACCATCACGATATCGGCGCCTTCCTCGATGTCCATCAGTGTTTCCTTGATCGCTTCGCGGGAATTGGCGTAGTCCATCTGATAGGTCTTTTTGTCGCCGAAGCCGGGAGCGGAGTCCAGCGCATCACGGAAGGGACCGTAGAAGCAGGAAGCATATTTGGCACTGTAGGCCATGATGCCTGTTTTGTCGAAGCCGTTTTGTTCAAGGATATTACGGATCGCGAGGATGCGGCCGTCCATCATGTCGCTGGGCGCCACGAAATCAGCGCCGGCCTGTGCGTGGCTGAGGCTCATACGGGCCAGTACTTCCACGGTAGGGTCGTTCACGATTTCGGTGCCTTCCACGATACCATCGTGGCCGTAGCTGGAGTAGGGGTCCAGCGCCACGTCTGTCATCACTACCATTTCCGGAACAGCATTTTTGATGCCGCGGATGGCGCGCTGCATCAGCCCGTCCGGGTTCACCGCTTCGGTACCTTTGTTATCTTTAACGCTGTCGGGCGCTTTCACAAAAAGCAATACACTTTTAATGCCGAGGCTCCATAATTCTTTGGCCTCCCGGATGGTGAGGTCCAGTGAATACCGGAAATAGCCGGGCATCGAGCTGATCTCTTCCTGCACATTTTCTCCTTCAGTTACAAACAGGGGGGCGATGAAATCGCTCGGCCGCAATATTGTTTCTGCTACCATTGCACGAATGGCAGGGGAGGTGCGTAGGATACGGTTTCTTCTTATCATCATTTTATTTTCGAATTTTTTTATTTTCGAATTTTTTGATTTACGGATTTTTTGATTTGCTTAAGTTATCCTTAGCTGTTTTGGCTGTTGCATTAAATATCAACACTAGTTCTTTCGCTTCTTTTATCAGTGTGTTGGCCATCGCAGAAGCAACAATCCGCGTAGCTATCAGAATTTCCAGCCAGTATAACGATTCATCAGCTTCTTCCAGCACTACTTTTATTTTATATATAAAATCGGGTCTGGATTTGGCGCGGCAGGCAGCTCTGTAATTAGCACCAACACTACCGGCTGATCTGATTAACTGTTTGGCGATTTCATATGCAGCGGCATTTTTAGGTAAAGTCTCACATAATTGAATAACAGCAATATGAAACTTTTGGGTTCTTTCCTGTAAAGTGAACTTATCCATGGATATTGAGGGTTGGTTAACAAATCAACGGTTAGTTAATTTACCAAAAATCCGCAATAACCCATTTTATATTTATTTGATCTCCTACCTCATATATCCCCAAAATCCCCAAATCCCCAAATCCCAAAATCAAAAAATCCCCAAATCCCCAAATCTCTAAATATTAATCCAGTCGCGCGGCTTCAGCCATTCGGTGAGCTGCGCTTCGGCGCTTCCGGGTTCCGGATGGAAGTCATATTCCCAGCGGGCTACCGGCGGAAGGCTCATCAGGATGGATTCTGTACGGCCATTGGTTTTTAACCCGAACAAAGTGCCGCGGTCGTGAATAAGATTGAATTCCACATAACGGCCACGTCTATACGCCTGCCAGCTTCTGTGGGCTTCGGTATAGGGGAGGTCTTTTGTTTTCTCCACGATGGGCAGGTAGGCCTTCAGGAAAGCGTTACCGTTGGCTTTGGAGAAAGCGAAAAGTTCTTCTGCGGTTTTTTCCGCATGGGGGCGGAGGTAATCGTAGAAGATACCGCCGATGCCGCGGGCTTCGTTATTGCGGTGTTTATTCACGAAATATTCATCGCAATGTTTTTTGTATTTCGGGTAGAGGTCTGTGCCGAAGGGGTCGCAGGCCTCTTTAAACGTGCGGTGGAAATGGTGGCCGTCTTTTTCATCGAGATAATACGGCGTAAGATCGGCGCCGCCGCCAAACCAGCTGTCTTTCAGCTGTCCGTCCTGGTCATACAGTTCGAAATAGCGGAAATTGGCATGTACCGTGGGCACGAACGGGTTGAGCGGATGGATCACCAGGGAGATGCCGCAGGCCATGAATTTGCTGTTGTTTACGCCAAACTGTTGCGCCATTACTTCCGGCAGGTCGCCATGTACCACGGAGGTGCTGACGCCGCCTTTTTCAAACACGTTGCCGTCGGCGATCACGCGGGAGCGGCCGCCGCCGCCGCCGGGACGTTCCCAGTGGTCTTCCCGGAAGGTGGCTTTGCCATCTGTTTTTTCGAAGGCGCTGCATATTTCATCCTGCAGGTCCCGAATAAAGGTGATGAATTCGTTTTTGATGCTCATGATGGTTTAGCCGTGTGCTTTAACAGTTTCAACAAATGCTTTGGCATGGTCTACCGGTACGTTGGGCAGGATGCCGTGGCCGAGGTTGGCGATATAGCGCTGACGGCCAAAGCCTTTCAGCATTTCCTTCACTGATTTCTCAATTTCAGGGATGGGCGCCAGCAGTTTGGCCGGATCGAAGTTGCCCTGCAGGGTGATGTTGCTGCCGGCAAACTGGCGGGCCAGCTCCGGTTTAATGCACCAGTCGATACCGAGGCCGTGGGCGCCGGTGGCGGCCATGTCTTCCAGCGCAAACCAGGCGCCTTTGGCAAAAACGATGGTCGGGCAAACGTCTTTCATCGCTGTTACGATCTGGCGGATGTATTGCAGGGAGAAGGTTTCAAAGTCCACCGGGCTGAGCAGGCCACCCCAGGAGTCGAATACCTGTACGGTATCTGCACCGGCGGCCACCTGTGCTTTCAGGTAAGCGATGGTGGTATCGGTGATCATCTGCAGCAGCTGATGGGCTACGGCAGGTTGCTGGTAACAGAAGGCTTTGGCTTCATCGAAAGTTTTGGAGCCTTTGCCCTGTACCATATAGCAGAGTAATGTCCATGGCGCACCAGCGAAGCCGATCAGCGGTACGCGGCCGGCGAGGGTCTGTTTGGTGAGCTTCAGGGCATCGAACACATAATGCAATCTTTCGTGCACATCGGGAACGCATAAACGTTGAAGATCGTGCGCGCCTTTTACCGGCTGTGGCAGCAGGGGGCCTATTTTTTCCACCAGCTGTACTTCCATGCCCATCGCCTGCGGCACCACGAGGATATCGGAGAAAATGATGGCGGCATCCACCCCTACCTGGTCTACCGGCATCACGGTGATTTCAGTGGCCAGTTCAGGATTTTCGCAGCGTTCAAAGAAGCTATATTTATCACGCAGTTTGATGTAATCCGGTAAATAGCGGCCTGCCTGACGCATCATCCATACGGGCGTGCGGGAAACAGTTTCGCCTCTAAGGGCCTTCAGCAATAAATCATTCTTCAATGCGCTCATTCGTAGCAATTAATGTTGTTAAAGTAAAATATAGCTGTTGTCACCATGGACTCCGCATCGGTGACGGGGGCCATGATGATCTTGTTATCGGTGTATTCCCTCAGGAGGGTGGCGGTGGTGCGGCCGATGGCAAAACATACGGTCTTCAGCGGCAGCCTGTTGGCGGAAAAATAGCTTTTTACCGCACTGGGACTGAAGAACATGATCCCGTCGTATTCATCGGCCACCACGGTGGGTGTGGGAATATTTTCGTAGATCACGTATTCGTTGACTGTAATACCTGCATTCCGTAGGCCTTGCGGCAGTTCATCGCGGCGTTGGTTGCCGCAGAAAAAATGTACTTCGCGGATATTGCCCAGCGCGATGATGGCGGCTGCCAGGTCTTTGCCATAGGAGGCTTCCGCGAGGATGGGATTCTCCGGCAGTTCCTGCTGTAAAAGTTGTTTGGTATTGCCGTTTATGCAGCAAACAGGATTGCTGATGACATAAAACGTATCATTATGAAGATAATATCTCAGAAAGATATTGGCCGCATGTGCGCTGGTAAAAACGATCGGTATCGTGTTGTCGCTGAATATGCGGGTCATATTTTCTTCTCCCAGCAGATCGTTGTTGGCCAAAGGTTTTATCTGGATAAAGTCCTGTACTTCCACGGCAATACCGTGATCGCCGGCTTCGGCGATCAGGTTTCCAGGCAGGGGCCTGGTACACAGTATGCGGTATTTGGCATTATCTGGCATTTCTGATTTCAGCTACTACTTCAGCGCCGCCCTGTGCCATAATTTCCTCCGCGGCGGCCTGGCCGAGGTGTTGTGCGGCTGTAGCGGGCACTTCGCGGCTGATGGAGAAGAACCGGGAGCCGTCGAGGCTGCAGAGTTCTCCGCTGAAGTGTATGGTATTATTATCTATATGAGCGTAAGCGCTGATAGGGGTGGTGCATCCGCCCATCAGTGTACGCAGGAATTCGCGTTCGATAGCAGTGGCGAGGGCTGTTTCCGCATGGTTAAAGGCGGCACAGGCTTCGCGGCAGAAGGTGTCGTCTTCGCGGCATACGGCCACTACGGCGCCCTGTGCGGGAGCGGGCAGCATCCAGTCCAGGTCTATGGCATTGGACGGGCGTACGTTGATCCTTTCCAGTCCGGCCACAGCGAAGATGGCGCCGTCCCAGTTTTCCGCTGCCAGTTTCTGCAGGCGGGTGTTGACGTTGCCGCGCAGGTTGTGCAGCAGGTGTTGCGGATATTTCCGCAGCCACTGTGCCTTGCGGCGTACGCTGCTGGTGGCGATATTAGCCACATAGCCCGGCTGATCGAGGAAAGCGGTATCGTTTTTATATACCAGCAGGTCTTTTACCGGTCCGCGTTTTAACACGGCTGCCTGTACAATCTGTTGGGGCAGCTGGGTGGGCACGTCTTTGAAAGAGTGAACGGCGATGTCGATGCGATTGTTGAGCAGCGCCAGGTCGAGGCTTTTGGTGAAGATGCCCTGCACGCCGATTTCGTACAGTGGTGTAACGAGGTCGATGTCGCCTTCGCTTTTGATGGGCACGAGGGTTGTTTTGTAGCCCTGTGCATTGAGCAGATCATTAACCTGGTGTGCCTGCCATAAGGCCAGCTGGCTTTCTCGTGTGCCTATCCTGATAATTTTGTCCATGATGATTAGTCCTGCTTGACGCCTGCTTCGAAAATATCATTGATCATGGCGATATACAGGTCGCTTTTGTCGGTTTCCTTGCGGACCTTGCCTGCCATGAGATTGATCATTTTCTGTATGATACGGGAAGACACTTGTTCCATGTCTTCCACTTTATAGCCGGAGCCGTTTTTCTGTTGTTGTATTTCGCGGGTGTGGATCTCCTGTAATTTGTCTTTTACTGCTTTGAGCACAACGGCATGTTTGCGCATTTTGTACCAGTAGAGGAATTCGGCCATATACTCCTCGATGATGGCGAGGGCTTTGGGCACTTCACCCAGCCTGTTTTGCAGGGTTTCGTCCTGTACTTTGGACAGTTCATCGACGTTGATCAGGGACACATGTTCCAGGTCGCCAACAGCTGATTCCACGTTGAACGGGATGGAGAGGTCGACGATCAGTTTAGGGGAGGACTGATAGAAGTGGGATGCCAGTACCGTAGGTTCGGGGGCATTGGAGGCTACGAGCACCACATCGGCGGCCTGCATTTCAGGGACCATGTTTTCGTAGGGTGCGTAACGCAGTCCGTGCTGGCCGGCAAAATCGGCGGCCACCTGGAGGGTGCGGTTGATGAGGGTGATCTCTTTCACGCCCAGGTATTCAATCATGTTCTTGCAGGTGTTGCGGCCTATTTTGCCGACGCCTACGAGCACGATTTTTTTATGGCGGATATCCGGGCATTGGCGTTCCAGCAGGCGTACGGTGGCGAAAGCCACTGACACGGTGCCTTTGCTAAGGCCGGTTTCTGTCTTGATCAGTTTGGAAACCTGTAATACGCTGTTGACCAGTCTTTCGAGGAAGCTGCCGAGGCATTGTTGTGCCTTGGCGAATTTGGCAGCGTTGCGTATCTGGCCGATGATTTCATAATCACCGAGGATCTGTGAATCGAGGCCGGTGCCTACCTGGTACAGGTGGCGGATGGCTTCTTCGCCGGATTTGACATAGGCCAGTTCTTCCAGCTGTGCACGGTCGCCGTGCGTCTCGCGGGACAACAGGTCCAGCAGGTCGCCGGCAGAATTGGCGAACCCGTATACTTCTGTTCTGTTACAAGTGGAGAGTACAAAGAGATCATCTAATTGCACAGTCCTGGCATGCTCCAGGAGTTGTTGGTATTGGGCCGGATTAATGGCGTATAATCCCCTGATAGCAGCGTCGGTTTTCTTATAGTTGATGCCAACGATATGAAAATTTGCTATTTCTTTTGAGTGACTGACCTGCATGTTTTTGAATAAGCTTCCGGCTGCAAAAATACTTGCATACGCCGCAAACAAAAGGGATTAGGCTGTCATTAGTGTGTCATTTCTCCTACTGGTGTTCTGTACGACGAAAAAATGATTTTTATCAGTTTTTTGCCTGTCCGGCGTCATAAGGCGGATGGTAACACGAATATACGAAAAATACCATTGGATTCATTACAAACACATGACATTCGGGCCGGTGGCCGGGCTTTGCAGCCCCTTCCTGAAAAAGCATTTTGTGTGGATTTGTTATTTACTTTTGCAGCAATTTATTAAGCACCATGGTATCTAAATCTGAAGTTGGCATTATTCTGATGAATCTGGGTTCGCCCGACAGTACGGCAGTTCCCGATGTAAAACGTTATCTGCTGGAGTTTCTGATGGACAAGCGTGTGATCGATTATCCATGGCTGTTCCGTAAAATACTCATAGAAGGGATCATTGTTCCCCGCCGTGCGGAGAAATCGGCCGAAGCTTATTCCTCCATCTGGTGGGAAGACGGCTCTCCGCTGATCGTGCTGACCAAACAATTACAGGCGGCCGTGCAGCATGATATGGATGTTCCTGTGGAGATAGCCATGCGTTATGGCAATCCGCATCCGGAAGTGGCATTTGACAATCTGCTGAAAAAGAACCCGCAGCTCAGGGAGGTGATCCTGCTGCCTTTGTATCCGCATTACGCCATGTCCTCTTATGAAACAGCGGCGGAGTATGCGAAAGAAATCTACAAAAAGAAAAAATATAAATTCAAACTCTCCGTCATACCGCCTTTCTATGATGAGCCTGCCTATATTGACGCCATCGCAGAGAGCATGCGGCCCTTCCTGCAACAGCGCCACGACTATGTGCTGTTCAGTTACCACGGGGTGCCGGAACGGCATATCCGTAAAGGAGATGTTACCGGCCATCATTGCATGAAGGTAACGGACTGCTGCCATGTGAAGTCGGCGGCCCATGAATTCTGTTACCGGCATCAGGTGACGATTACAGCGGAGCTGGTAGCGGCTAAACTGGGACTGCCCCGGGAAAAATGGGGGATCTCTTTCCAGTCGCGCCTGGGCCGGGAGGAATGGTTGAAGCCTTATACTGCCGGTTTGTTGGAGACATTGCCGAAAGAGGGGAAGAAAAACCTGCTGGTGGTATGTCCGGCGTTTGTGTCTGACTGCCTGGAAACACTGGAAGAGATTGCAGTGGAAGGGAAACATTCATTTATGAGCAACGGTGGCGATAGTTTTACCATGATACCTTGTCTGAACGTGCATCCGATGTGGGTAAACGCTATCGTCAAATACTGTAACCAGATCATGCAAGCGGAAACCGTATAATCCTGTTCATATGCCACAGAAACCCGTTTTGATCATCGGGGCCGGTATTTCCGGTCTGAGCATCGCCTACGAGCTGCAAAAAAGAGAAGTGCCCTACCTGGTGCTGGAAGCGGCCGGTCACAGCGGCGGTATGATACATTCATTCAACAAGGAAGGTTTTGAGCTGGACGCTGGTCCGAATACCATCGCCACTACGCCGGAAACGATGGCTTTTCTCCACGAAATCGGCCTGGAGCAGGAGATACTGCCTGCCGCTGCTGTAAGCAAAAACCGTTTCCTGGTGAGAAACAACCGGTTGCACGCCGTATCGCCTCATCCGTTCAAAATCATGGGATCTGATTATATCAGCCGTGGCAGCAAATGGCGCCTGTTTACCGAGCGGTTCCGCAAACCCGCGCCGGTACAGGGAGAAGAGACGGTGACCCATTTCGTGGAGCGGCGGTTCAACAAAGAGATTGCCGATTATCTATTCGATCCGATATTGTCCGGCATTTATGCCGGTAATCCCGACCTGATGAGCATTGCCGAGGTGTTGCCCGCATTGCCGCGCTGGGAAAGGGAATACGGTAGCGTCACCAAGGGGCTCATGAAAGAAAAGGGCGTAATGGCGGGGCGCAAGATCATCAGTCTCGCGGGCGGTAATCAAACGCTCACGCGGCGTTTGCAGGAGCGTTTGCAAACACCGGTATGTTTTCAGACGACCGTGAAAAAAATTGAGATAGCGCCGGATGGCGGTTACCAGGTAGTCTGTGACGGGCAGGGCGGAGCATCCATACTGGAAGCCGATCGTATTATTCTGACCACGCCGGCCTATACTGCTGCACGGCAGCTGGCGGCGCTGGACGAAGGGCTGGCTGCGTTGTTGCAACAGGTGTATTACCCGCGCATGGGCGTGCTGCACCTGGGCTTTGAGGCCAGTGCGCTGCCGCAGCCGCTGGAAGGCTTTGGTTTCCTGGTGCCCCATGCTGAGAAACTGCATTTCCTCGGCGCCATCTGCAATTCGGCCATCTTCCCGCATAAAGCGCCCGACGGGAAGCTGCTGCTGACTGTCTTTACCGGCGGTTCCCGGCAGGAGCACTATTTCGATGAGCTGGGCGCCGCACAATTACAGGAAACGGTGGTGAAAGAGATCCGTTCGCTGCTGGGGCTGACAGCAGGCCCTGTGATGCAGCATTTTAGTTTTATACAACAGGCTATCCCGCAACTGAATACCGGACATGCAAAGTTGCGTGCTGCCGTTGCCGCCATGGAGCACAACTATCCCGGCATATTGCTCAAAAGTAATTTTGTACAGGGCGTGGCCTTACCTGCGCTGATACAGCATGCCGTGTCGCTGGCAGATAAGCTGAAGAAAAATTAATCAGCGATTTTGTTTCTTAGTTGCCGTTTTTTCTTTAAATTCCATTATAAATTTCCACCAGATGATTGCAGGAATTTTAAAAGAAAAAAACGGTGAAACCCGGGTGTCCCTCACGCCTGAAATCGTGAAACAGCTGCAGCAGATGTCGGTAACCGTGTGGGTGGAGCAGGGTGCCGGCGCTCAGGCTTTCTATAACGATGACGCCTATATGCAGGCGGGGGCGCAGATAAAAACGGCCGCCGAAATCCTTTCCCAATCCGATATCATTTTTACGTTGCAGCCGCCTCCGCGGGAGCTGGCAGCGCAGATACCCGCCGGGAAGGTGATCCTGGGCGTGCTGCAGCCGTTGTTCCGTCCGGAAGAGGTGGAGTACTGGGCTGCACAGCAGATTACGGCGCTCAGCCTCGACGCCATTCCCCGCACCACCCGTGCGCAGGTGATGGACGTGCTTAGCTCCCAGGCCAATATCGCCGGTTATAAGGCGGTACTTCTGGCTGCGTATACCTATTCCCGTTATTTCCCCATGTTCATGACAGCTGCGGGCAGTATCGCCCCGGCCAAAGTGCTGATACTGGGCGCCGGTGTGGCGGGCTTGCAGGCCATCGCCACCGCCAGGAGACTGGGCGCTGTTGTGGAGGTATTTGACACCCGCCCTGCCGTAAAAGAAGAGGTGATGAGCCTTGGCGCCCGCTTCGTGGAAGTGGACGGCGCCGCAGACGCCTCCTCCGCCGGCGGTTATGCCGTAGAGCAAAGCGCTGATTATCAGCAAAAACAACAGGCTAAAATCGCCGAAAGCATCGCCAAAGCAGATATTGTTATCACCACCGCTCAAATACCGGGCAAAAAAGCACCCGTGCTGGTCACCCAACCCATGCTGGACCAGATGCGCAGCGGTGCTGTGATCATAGATATGGCCGCCGCCACCGGTGGTAACACCGCCCTTACCCGGAACAATGAAACCGTGCTTTACCAGGGTGTTACCATCATCGGTAATTCCAACCTCGCCGCCTCCATGCCGGCGGACGCCAGCAAACTATACGCTAAAAACGTTTTCAATTTCCTGAAACTTATATTGACCAAAGAGGGAAACCTGCAGCTGAATTTTGAGGATGACATTGTGAAGGGCGCCTGCATTACCCACAATGGCGAGATCGTTCACGAGCGCCTGAAAAGCGCGAAACCGGCTGCCAGCATCTGATCGCTGATAGCGGGACCGTACCGGCTAATCAAATACCGCAAGCATGGAACATATTCTATCTTTTATTCAACAACATATAGAGCTGATCTATATCGTGATCCTCTCCGTTTTCCTCGGCGTGGAAGTGATTTCACGGGTACCGTCTGTGTTGCACACGCCGCTGATGAGCGGCGCCAACGCTATTCACGGCGTGGTGATCATCGGTGCGATCATCGTGATGGGGCAGGCGGAGCAGGACAATTATCTGGCGCTGGTCCTCGGCTTCCTGGCGGTTATTCTGGGTACGGTCAATGTGGTGGGCGGTTTCGTGGTAACAGACCGTATGCTGGAGATGTTCAAAAAGAAAAAGAAATAACGGTTTAAAGCGCAATGTTTATGGGACTCAGTGTACTATCTGTTATCTATCTGATCGGCTCTGTTACGTTTATTCTTGGCCTGAAAATGCTCAGTAAACCGGATACTGCCCGCAAAGGCAATCTGGTGGCGGCTGCCGGCATGGCGCTCGCCATTGTGGGCACCATCTTCCTGTATAAATCCGACGGAAAACATCTGCATAACTACGGCTGGATTGCTGCCGGCCTCCTTATAGGCAGCGTCATCGGCGTGATGGCTGCCAAAAAAGTAAAGATGACGGCCATGCCGGAAATGGTGAGTATGTTCAACGGCATGGGTGGCGCTTGCGCCGCCCTCATCTCCGTGGTGGAGTTTGATCACCTGGTACATTCACGGTTTGATCTTAGGGAGGTGTTCTCCGGGATGGCGGAACAGGCGGTGCTGCAATTGCACAAGTTGCTCCAGTCCGGCACGGACATGTCGGTGGACCTCAGCCCTGATCTGCGCGGGCATCTGCTGATTATTCTGCTGGGCCTGATCATCGGCGCTGTTTCTTTTGCCGGCAGCGTGGTGGCATGGGGCAAACTCAATGGCCGTATCCGCGATTTTGCTTTCAAAGGGCAGCATATCGTTAATCTTGTAGTGATGGCGATCGTGGTGATCGGTGCGGCAGTGCTGGTGCTGACAGTCAACCAGCGCATGGAAGACACGATGAAAGCTGGTTCCGCAGACGGGTTGCTTAGTTTTCAATTGTTATTTTACCTGATACTGATCTGTGCGCTGATCTACGGCGTTTTGTTTGTGTTGCCCATTGGCGGCGCTGACATGCCGGTGGTCATATCCCTGCTCAATTCCTTTACCGGCGTAGCTGCCGCCTGTGGCGGTTTCCTGTACGACAACCCGGTGATGCTCACCGGTGGTATCCTGGTAGGATCTGCCGGTACTATCCTGACCATCCTCATGTGCCGGGCGATGAACCGTTCGCTGAAAAATGTGCTGATCGGCTCTTTCGGCGGCGGCGCTGCAGCCGCAGCAGCGGGAGGCAAGGAACAGGGCAGCTACAAGGAAATCAGTTTGTCGGATGCCGCCGTGGTGATGGCTTATGCCGGCAAGGTGATGATCGTTCCCGGTTACGGCCTTGCCGTAGCACAGGCGCAACACGCCTGCCATGAGCTGGAAAAACTGCTGGAAGATAAAGGTGTGGAGGTGAAATACGCCATTCATCCGGTGGCGGGCCGTATGCCCGGCCATATGAACGTATTGCTGGCGGAGGCGGACGTGCCCTATGAGAAATTGCTGGAGATGGAAGATGCCAACGCAGAAATGCCTACAACCGATGCTGTACTGGTACTGGGAGCCAACGATGTGGTAAACCCGGCCGCTAAAAGCGATCCTGCCAGCCCTATCTACGGAATGCCTATCCTGGAAGTGGAAAACGCCAAACTGGTGATCGTGAATAAACGTAGTATGAAGCCAGGTTATGCCGGCATCGAAAATGAGTTGTTTTTTCAACCAAAAACATCCATGTTGTTTGGAGATGCCAAACAGGTATTGCAACAGCTGGTGGCAGAAATTAAGCAGGTATAGTCCCGCAGCGGCGCAGAGGGCCGGATTTGTTCTCGCAAAGTCGCTAAGCAGCAAAGCGCGCAAAGAATGTTTTTAAGAAAGCAAAGGAGCGAAGATCAAACATCTGATCTTCGCTCCTTTGCTTTCTCTGCTCGCTTACATCATCTTTGTTTTCTTTGCTCGCTTACATCATCTTTGCGTTCTTTGCTGCTTAGCGACTTTGCGAGAACCCCGAACCTTCGTATTTTTGCGGAAAAAGCGCATTGTCCAATCCATTACCCGCAACACTGATAGCCTCCCTGGAAGGCCTTCCCGGTTTTGACCGGGCGCCGTTTGAGCAGGTGCATGCAGCAGCAGAAAAAATTACTTCCCTGAGATTAAATCCACTGAAAGTATCTGGTAAGGCAGTACAGGAGAGCATCTTGTCCGCTTTGTCGGCCGATGGGGCTACACAGGTGCCGTGGAGCACAACAGGATTCTACCTGCCCCGGCGTCCTTCTTTTACGCTGGACCCTTACTTTCACGCAGGGGCGTATTATGTGCAGGAAGCTTCTTCCATGTTTCTCGAGCATGCAGTGCGGGCAACGACAGATCTGGACCAGCCGCTGAAAGTGCTGGACCTCTGTGCGGCGCCGGGCGGTAAATCTACCTTACTGCAATCGTTGCTCAATGAACAGAGCCTGCTGGTGGCCAATGAGGTCATTAAGCCAAGAGCTTCGCTGCTGGCGGATAATCTCAGTAAATGGGGCGCTGCCAACGTGGTGGTGAGTAATAATGACCCTCGTGATTTCAGCCGGCTGCCGGGTTATTTTGACCTGGTCGTGATTGATGCCCCCTGCTCCGGTTCTGGCCTTTTCCGCCGTGATCCCGAGCTGATCCCGGAATGGTCGCCGGAAAATGTGCAGCTATGCAGCCAGCGCCAGCAAAGAATTCTGGCCGATGTGCTGCCGGCGTTGAAGGAAGACGGTATCCTTATCTATTCCACCTGCTCCTTCTCAAAAGAAGAAGATGAAATAATATTGGATTGGCTCGCCGATCATTTTGAACTGGAAAATATTCCGCTGAATATCCCGGAAGAATGGCAGATAGTTACAACGGTAACGGATAAACGAAACTGTGCCGGTTACCGTTTTTATCCCAACAGGCTGAAGGGCGAAGGCTTTTTTATCAGCTGTTTCCGCAAAAAGGAAATGGCGCACGCGGCGAAACGCAAAGAGACGAAATCGGCGGTCGTGAATGCAAAGGAAAAAGAATTGTTGGCCTCCTGGATACAGTTGCCCGACGGATATGGTTATCTGCCCCATCAGGACGAAATGCTGATTTTATCCCCATTGTTGACAACAGAAATCGCATTCTTGCAACAACAGTTGTATATTCGCAAGGCGGGCGTTAAAGCGGGCCAGGTAGGAAAGAAGGAATTGATACCGGACCACCAGCTGTCCATGAGCCCACTGGTGGCGGAACGCGTGCCGGTAGTGGACGTGGAGCTGAAAGCGGCATTGCAATACCTGCGCAAGGAAGATCCGGGCATCGATACACCTGTCAGAGGATGGGCGTTGATGCGTTACGGTCAGATGGCCCTGGGATGGGCCAAAATACTCCCCAACCGCATGAACAACTATTATCCTAAAGAACTCCGTATTTTGAAAGATATCAGCGGGCTGTAAAAAACACCCGCGCTATTTGTTCCCGCTGTCACATATTTGTGAAATAGGCTGCCAACAAGTGTTTGCCGGTGAGTTGCGACCAACTGCGTCTCCTCATGACAAACAACAAAAAGCATGTTTTTTCGTTTGTTTTATTAAATATTTTTGTCAATTTTATCGCATATATTCGTTGCCCGAAAAAGGACGGTCATTCAATCATAAAAAGAGTTAGTATGGTAAAATCGATTCTATCAATAGCCTTGTTTGGTTTAAGTGCAGGAGTGGTAAAAGCGCAGGACACACTGCTGGTACAGGGTACCACACCGGCTCTTTACATCTCTCACGTTGTTAAAAAAGGAGAGAACTTCTATAGCCTGAGCCGTGCCTATGGCGTGCCCCCCAAAGAAATTGCTGCTGCCAACAAGATAACGATGGATCACGGATTGCAGTTAGGACATCAGCTGCATATCCCGCTGACAAATGCGAATTTCTCCCAGAAAGCGGATGCCAGCGGAACACCGGTATATCACAAAGTATCTGAGAAAGAAACTTTATACCGCGTCAGTGTTAACTACAACAAAGTACCCCTGGACAATATTCGCCAATGGAACAGCTTTCAGGGCGACGGTCTGAAGAAAGACAGCTACATCATTGTCGGCTACCTGAAAGGAGGCAGCGGCGCTACTGTTGCAGCTCCGGCACCGGCCCCCGCTCCCCGCAAGGAGGTGGTGAAAAACGAGCCGAAAGAACAGACACCTCCGGCAGAACCTGTAACGCCTCCGGCAACAGAAGCACCCCGTAAAGAAGTGAAAAAAGAAGCCGAAGCCCGCCCGGTAACAGACACCCCGGAAACCGCGCCAGCGCCTGCCCCGGCTCCGAAACCGGCAGCACCCGTAGTGGCCAGCGGCGACTTCGAGAAGCTGTACGATCAACAGACCAGCGGCGGTAAAAAAGCCACCACAGAGAAAGGCCCCGGCACCTGGTTTAAAAGCAACGCGGTAGGTAAATACTACGCGCTGCACAACACAGCAGCCCGCGGTACGATCATCAAAGTCACCAACCCGCTCAACGGTAAAGCCATCTACGCCAAAGTACTGGACGTGATCCCGCAGATGAAATCCAACGCAGGCCTCATCATAAAACTGAGCGATGGCGCTATGCAGGCGCTGGGCACTACAGACGCCCGCTTCTACTGCGAACTGAGCTACGATAATTAGTTCCCGCAAAGCACGCAAAGGCGCCAAGCAGCAAAGACGCAAAGAATAAAATATAAGCGAACCAAGAAAGCAAAGGAGCGAAGATCATATTTTGATCTTCGCTCCTTTGCTTTCTTATAATTCTTATTAGTCCTTTGCGTCTTTGCTGCTTGGCGCCTTTGCGTGGCTAAAAACGGTATCCCCGCAGAAACGCCTCGGTATCCATCCGTTTCTTGCCTTCCAGCTGCACCTCATCGAGATAAAGGTAACCATCCGGCGCCGCCATCCTCACATAGGTCTTTTGGTCTGTGTCGAATTCGCCGGGAGCGATAGACGGTTTTCCCGGCTCCTTATGCGCTTTGTATATTTTGATGCTTTTGCCTTGTAACGTTGTCCAGGCGGCAGGATAGGGGCTCAGGCCGCGTACGAGATTATATATTTTGTCCAATGGCTCCTGCCAGTTGATCTGACAGGTTTCCTTGAATATTTTCGGCGCATGTTTGATATCTTCGGCGGCGATGGTTGCCTGTGGCGTTTCCTGTGCATTACCTGCGGCAATGGCCTGTACGGTTTTTAACAGCAGGCGGGCGCCGGTATGCATCAGCTCATCATGCAGCTCACCCGCAGTTTCATCTTCGCGGATGGCAACTTTGTCGGACAGGAGGATATCGCCGGTATCAATTTCGTGCTGTAGTTTGAAAGTCGTAACACCGGAAGTTGTTTCGCCGTTGATGATGGCCCAGTTGATGGGCGCCGCGCCGCGGTAGTTGGGCAACAGTGACGCATGTACGTTGATGGTGCCTTCCGGAGGCATATTCCACACCATTTCCGGCAGCATACGGAAAGCCACCACCACCTGCAGGTCTGCTTTAAGTGCGGCCAGCTGTGCGATGAACTCCGGATTTTTCAGTTTCTCCGGTTGCAATACGGTTAACCCTTTGCTGACAGCATATTTTTTAACGGCGCTCTCCTGCATTTGCAGGCCACGGCCGGCGGGCTTGTCGGGCGCGGTGATCACGCCCACGATATTAAATCCGTTCTCTACCAGTATATCAAGGGATGCTACTGCGAAATCAGGCGTCCCCATAAAAACGATGCGAAGCTGTTTGTTCATAGACCGCAAAAGTAAATCAATTATTCCTCGTACAGCAGGTATTTTGCACGGATGGCTTTAAACCGCTGCAGCCCCGGTTCCCAGCTTCTGCGGATGTCTGCTTCCGACAGGCCGTTTTTGATTTGCTGCTGTAATTGTGCATTGCCTGCCAGTTTATTGAAGAAGTTGTTAAAGAATTTATCTTTTTCGGGATACAGTGCATATGCCTGCAGCAACCATTTCAACGCTATCTGGCGGCCTTTTGCGGGCGCCGCTTCGGGCGCTTTGCTCAGATCGAAGCCGTAACACAACTGATCTTTCAACGGCGGGTTTTTAGCGCCGGGTACGCTGCGTGGCGTAAAAGAAAAACCCTTCTTAGGGAACAACGGGGAGCCAAACAGTTGGAAAGGCTTGTCGGTGCCGCGTCCCAGGCTGACAGGCGTGCCCTCGAAGAAACAAAGGGAGGTGTACAGGTTCACCGCCGCCATGTCAGGCAGATTGGGAGACGGTGCAACCGGCAAACGATAATACGTATGGTGCGTGTAGTTTTCGCAGGGGATAACGGTCAACCTGCATTTGACACCTTTGTTGAGCCAGCCTTCGCCATTGAGCATCTGTGCGTATTCTCCTACGGTCATGCCATGTACGATGGGGATGGGCTGCATACCTACAAAGGAGCGGAAAGCCGTGTCCAGTACAGGTCCGTCCACATAGTCGCCATTGGGATTGGGCCGGTCGAGCACGATGATGGGTTTGTTGTTGGCTGCGGCAGACTCCATGAGTTCCTGCAGGGAAGAGATGTAGGTATAGAAACGGGCGCCTACGTCCTGTACGTCGAAGATGAGCACGTCTACATCCTGCAGATCGGCTGCTGTGGCTTTCCGGTGCTGGCCGTAGAGTGATACGACGGGCAGCCCGGTATTTTTATCGGTGCTGTTACCCACTTTCTCACCGGCGTCAGCCTGGCCGCGAAAGCCGTGCTCAGGGCTGAAAATCTTGGTGATGTGTACCTGTAGTTTCAGCAGTGTGTCTACCAGGTGCGCCTGGCCGATGGTAGCGGTTTGGTTGACGAGCAGGGCCACCCGCTTGTTTTGCAGCAGCGGCAGGTACTGACTGGTTTGTGCGGCGCCCGGTATCACATGGGTGGCGTACTGCGCCTGTGCGGAGGCGAGCAGGCAGCATAAAAGCGTGCAGAGGATTAATATACGGTTCATGCCTGTTAAGATACGGCAAAACCCGTATGGCAGTGAGAAAAAATGGTGATATATGGTCGGTTTTAGTATCTTGCGGCTATTATTCACTATAAACAACTAATTTATGCAAGCTGTTAAAAACGGGGATACTGTGAAGGTGCACTATCAGGGCCGTTTGACCGACGGTACCATGTTTGATTCCTCCGAGGGCAGAGCGCCGCTGGAGTTCAAAGTTGGTGCGCACATGGTGATCAAAGGCTTTGAGAACGGTGTGCTGGATATGAAGCCGGGCGAGAAGAAAACAATTCATATCCCTGTTGATCAGGCATATGGTCCGAAGAATGATGAAATGATCATGGAATTTCCTAAAGCAAATATACCTCCTGACCTGAACCCGGAAGTGGGTATGGAACTGCAGATGAGCAATCCTGAAGGCCAGGTTTTCCAGGTAAGAGTTGCTGCCGTGGGTGCTGAGTTCATCACCCTGGATGCCAACCATCCGCTGGCTGGCCAGGATCTGGTGTTTGATCTGGAACTGGTGGAAATCGCATAATAGCTGGTTATTTGATCATTGAGATACTTCAATGATCAAATAACCAAACATTGATATTTTAGACCGGTACTTTTATAGGTACCGGTTTTTTATTTTCATCTATTGCCACAAAGGTGAAAATACCGCTGATCGCATGTTCCCGGTGGTCAACGTACATCTGTTCCACATAGATGTCCACTCTTACTTTCAGACTGGTGTTGCCTACATGTATCACCGTGCCGATCAGCTCCACGATGGTGCCGTGCGGAATAGGTTTTTTGAAATCGATTCTGTCTGATGATACGGTGACGGTACGCATTTTCGTGAAGCGGGTAGCGGTGATAAAGGCTACTTCGTCCATCATATGCATGGCGGTGCCGCCGAAAAGGGTGTCATAATGGTTTACCGTGTTAGGAAATACCGCTTTGAAAATTCTGGTAACGGATTTCTCGATCTGTTCTTCGTATGCCATGGTTTGATTTATAGTGGAGCATCAGGCTGTTTTTGCAATGCGGCCTGTAATTCGCGTAAACAATTTTCGCAGAGGCAGCCCTGGTATTTTTCGCTTATCCTGAAACGTTCTTCCAGCGTGAGTGGTACCCCGCTGCACTGGCAGCGATGAATACTGTTGACCCGGCATTCAAAAGTCCGGTTGCAGCGGGGGCAGGAGACGATTTCATGTTTCAGCATGTGCCAAATGTACGAAATGCTGAAGGAATGAAATTACACCAGTTGTTTTCTCACTTCACGGGCAGCCTGTACCATGTTACGCAATGACATTTCCGTTTCCGGCCATTTCCTTGTTTTGAGGCCACAGTCAGGATTTACCCAGAGATTGCGGGCGGGCAGGAGTTCAGCTGCACGCTGCAGCAGTTTGCCCATTTCTGCTACGCCTGGCACACGGGGGGAGTGTATATCGTATACGCCCGGCCCTGTTTCATTAGGGTAGCGGAACTGCGCAAAGGCTTCCAGCAGCTCCATCTGCGAGCGGGAAGTTTCCATGGTGATCACATCTGCGTCCATAGCGGCTATGTGGGCGATGATATCATTGAATTCTGCGTAGCACATATGCGTGTGTATCTGTGTGGTGTCCTGCACGGGCGCTACCGACAGGCGGAAGGCATCGACAGCCTGCTTCAGGTAGGTGTCCTGCTGACTTTTGCGCAGGGGCAGTCCTTCGCGCAGCGCCGGTTCATCTACCTGTATAATGGCTATACCGGCATCTTCCAGGTCTTTCACTTCATCACGGATAGCCAGCGCTATCTGAAATGCTGTATCCATGCGGGGCTGATCGTTTCTTACAAATGACCATTGCAGAATGGTGACAGGACCGGTCAGCATGCCTTTCACTGGTTTACCGGTAAGTGATTGCGCATACCGGCTCCAGGCAACGGTCATCGGCTGTGGGCGCCATACATCGCCGTAGATAACGGGTGGTTTTACGCAGCGCGAACCATAACTCTGTACCCAGCCGTTTTGCGTGAAGGCGAAACCTTCCAGCTGCTCGCCGAAATACTCTACCATGTCGTTGCGCTCAAACTCGCCGTGCACCAGCACATCCAGGCCCAGCGATTCCTGCCATGAGATGGCTTCCCGGATAGCGACGCTGATGTCCTGATCGTATTGTTCAGCGCTGATATGCCCTTTTTTGAGATTGGAGCGCAGCTGTCGTATTTCCACGGTCTGAGGGAACGAACCGATGGTGGTGGTTGGCAGCAACGGCAGTTGCAGCTTTTCCTGCTGTAGGGGCTGACGTTCGGTAAAGCTGTGCGCACGTGAGAAATCATCCGGCGTGATACCTGAAAGCCGCGCTTTCACTGCCGGTACATGAATGCCTGGCGCCGTTTTCCGTTGTTCCATCACCTGCTGGTTCTCCGCCAGCAGCGAGGTATCCCCGGCAATGATTTTTTTCAGGGAGATGACTTCCTGTACTTTCTGCCGCGCAAAGGCCATCCATTGTTTCACATCTGCCTTGAGGGCTGTTTCATCGTCCAGGTTGTATGGCACATGCAGCAGCGAGCAGGAGGTGGCCAGCATGACGCGTTCTGTGCCCAGCGCCGCGGTGGCGCGGTTGATCAGCGCCAGCGAGGCGGCGTAGTCGTTTTTCCAGATGTTGCGGCCGTCTACCACGCCCAGTGATAGCTGCATATTTTCAGGAAGCATTTTCAGGAGGCTGTCCACCTGTTCCGGTGCGCGGACAAGGTCTATATGCAGCGCATTTACAGGCAGCTGCAAAGCCAGTTCTGTATTATCTTCCAGCGCGCCAAAGTAAGTGGTGAGCAACAGTTTCAGGTCCGGGAACGCTTCACGGATAGCGGTGTAAGCCAGCTGGTACAGTATTTTATCAGCAGGTTCGAGGTCAGTCACCAGAGAGGGCTCATCAAGCTGTATCCAGTCGGCCCCGGCATTGCGGAGGGCGGCCAGCAGTTCGAGATAGGCGGGTAGCAGCTGTTGCAATAAGGATGCGCGGGTAACGCCGGCCGTCTTTATTTTGCCACAGAGGATGTATGTCACAGGCCCTATCAGTACAGGTTTGGTGCGGATGCCCTGTTGCAGCGCCTCCTGGAACTCCAGTATGCTCTTACGGGATTGCAGGCTGTAAGTCTGACTGTCATCAAATTCAGGTACCAGGTAGTGATAGTTGGTATCAAACCATTTGGTCATTTCCACCGCCGTGAGATCGAAGCCATTCTTCTGATAACCCCTTGCCATGGCGAAGTACAGCTCCAGGCAGTGCGGGTTGGCAAAAGACCGGCGCAGCTCCTGGAAGCGGGCGGGTATCACGCCCAGGGCCATGCTCATGTCCAGCATCTGATCATAAAAAGAAAAATCGTTGGAGGGTATCAGGTCTATGCCTGCCTGATGAAGGGTTTCCCAGTGCTCTTTTCGTAGTAGCCTGGCCGTTAGTTCCAGTTTCTCCAGGGAAATTTTACCTGCCCAGTAATTTTCACAGGCTTTCTTCAGTTCTCGCTGGCTGCCTATTCTGGGGTAGCCTGGAATATTGGTAATCATATACAGGATGGTTTTTGTTCCCGGCAAACCTATTAATATTGTATGTTTGTTTTATTAATATTGAAAAAATTGGTGTTTTGTAGTAGAAAAATGGTCTTTTGTAGAATTTTTTACTGAAACGACTATTGTGAGCGATGGTTAAACAGAACAATTTACGGCAAAAGGGTGCACCGGTTTTTTCCTTACGTTTGCAATATGTTTACAAATTACTCATATACTGTTGATACGCGCTTTATTCGTTACGCGCAAATAGATACACAATCCGATCCGCAAAGCACCAGCTTTCCCACTACAGAAAAACAGAAAGACCTGTCCCGTCTGCTGGTAAAGGAATTGCACGAGATGGGCATCACCGATGCGGAACTCGACGAACATGGTTACGTCTATGCCACTATTCCGGCCAATACCGACAAACAGGTGCCGGTCATCTGTTTCTGTTCCCATGTGGACACCTCCTCCGACAGCAGCGGCACCGGTGTGAAACCGATCGTGCATCGTGCCTATGATGGTGGTAATATCGTATTACCGGATGATAAGAACGTGGTGATCAGCCCGCGGGAGCATCCTTACCTGGCCGGCAAAAAGGGAGATGACATCATTACCGCCAGCGGCACAACGCTGCTTGGTGCTGACGATAAAGCCGGCGTAGCGGAAATTATGGACGCCGCTCATTTTCTGATGACGCATCCGGAAGTAAAGCACGGCGCCATCCGCATCCTGTTCACTCCTGATGAAGAAGTGGGCCGCGGCGTGGAAAAAGTAGATATGAAAAAACTCGCCGCTCAATTTGGTTATACCATGGATGGCGGTGAACTGGGATCACTGGAAGACGAAAACTTTTCTGCCGACGGCGCTAAAATCACGGTATATGGCGTAAGCGCGCATCCCGGTTCAGCGAAAGACAAGCTGGTAAGCGCTATCAAGATCGCCAGCGAGATCGTGGACGCTTTGCCGAAAGACAGCCTTTCTCCAGAAACAACGGAAGACAGGGAAGGGTTTATCCACCCGGTACGTATAAGCGGCACCGTAGAAAAAACAGAGATTGATTTTATTATCCGTGACTTCACCACTGCCCACCTGGAATCTCACGAGGCCTTCCTGCGCCGCCAGATGGAGAAGGTGCTGGAGCGTTATCCTGAAGCCCGGGCCACACTGAAAGTCAACGAGCAATACCGCAATATGAAAGAGGTGCTGGACCTGCATCCGGAAGTGACTGCGTATGCAGCGGAGGCTATCCGCCGTGCGGGCATACAGCCGTTGAAAATGAGCATCCGTGGCGGTACTGATGGTTCCCGCCTGTCTTTCATGGGATTGCCCTGCCCTAATATTTTTACCGGTGAAATGGCCCTCCACAGCAAACAGGAGTATGTCAGCATACAGGATATGCAAAAAGCGGTGCAAACAATCGTATATCTGGCACAAGTTTGGGAGGAAAAGGCCTGATCAGTTACGTATTTCGTAATTATTTTACTATTTTAACCGTTAATAGAAGAAAATCCACATGATACTAGGGCTTATCACATTATTGCAGGATACATTGCTTCCGAAGGCCGATTCTTTAGCGCAGGCCGCCAATGCAGCTGCAGCACCACCACAAGAGATACACCTGATCGACATGCTCATGAAAGGGGGCGTACTCATGATACCATTGGGTATTCTCTCCGTTATAGCGGTATTTGTGTTTGTAGAAAGATATCTGACCATTGCAAAGGCGGGCCGTCTGGAAGATAACTTTATGCCGATGATCCGTGATCAGATCACTACCGGCAATATTATGGGCGCCCGTTCCCTCGCCAAAAACACGCAGGGGCCTATCGCACGGATGATCGACAAAGGCCTGCAACGCATCGGAAAACCGATCGATTCCATTGAGAAGTCTATGGAAAATGTGGGTAAACTGGAGATCTACCGGATGGAAAAAAATCTGGTGATCCTCTCCATCATCGCCGGTATTGCGCCGATGTTCGGGTTTCTGGGGACCATCGCGGGTATGATCCAGACCTTCTTCAACATCTCTATCACCTCCGATATTACCCTCGGCACCATCGCGGGTGGTATTTATGTGAAGATGATCACCTCGGCTACCGGTCTGATCATCGGTATTGTGGCCTTTATCGGTTACAGTTTCCTGAATGCACAGATAGACAAGGTTGTTAACAAGATGGAAGGCGCTGCAGCAGAGTTTACTGACATTCTGCAGGAACCCACCCGCTAAAACCACCACTCATGAATTTACGCAGGAGAAATAAGAAACACGTGGAGATGCACAACTCGGCACTGAATGACATCCTGTTCATTCTGCTGTTGTTCTTCCTGATTGTTTCCACACTGGCCAATCCCAACGTCATCAAACTGATGTTGCCGAAAGCCCAGAGCAATACCAAAGCCAAGCAGACCGTCGTAGTGAGCATCAACGAAAAGCATGAGTTTTTTGTAGGGACCACCAAAGTGCCTTTCGAGGGCCTTAAACAGGCGCTGGCGCCCGCGGTCGCCAATGAGAAGGTAGACCCGACCATTGTGATCAATGCGGAAAAATCAGTGCCGATAGAAGATGTGGTGAATGTGATGGAGGTTGCCAAACAGATAGGTGCCAAGGTAGTGCTGGCAACGGCTAAGCAGTAGTCTCGCAAAGCGCGCTAAGATTTTAATACAGATTAAGAACGCAAAGAAACGGAGACCATCTTTCAGATTATGTTATGCGGTATGATTGATTTATCATACTTAACATACAAAGATCTGAAAGATGGTCTCCGTTTCTTTGCGTTCTTAATTTATTAACTTAATCTCTGCGTTCTTTGCGAGCCCTTAACCATTCTGTCCTTGCCGAACATATCCTGCCGGAGCGTCACGTCCTGGAAACCGAGCGACTGCAGCAGGTCGACCACCTCTTTGCCCAGTGATTCATTGATTTCGAAATAGAGGGCGCCGCCGGGGTTCAGCTTCTGCAGGGCTGTGCCGGCGATGTGCCGGTAAAACAACAGTGCGTCGTTGTCCGGCACAAACAGCGCGATAGATGGTTCGAAGCCCCATACCTGCTGCTGCATAGTGGCTTGTTCGCGCTGTGTGATGTAGGGAGGGTTGCTGACGATCACGTCAAACGAAGGCAGTGTGGCCATCTGTTGTGCATCGAGGGCGCTGCGCTGTTGGAAATCCACTTCCAGCCGCAGGCGTGCGGCGTTGCCTTTCGCGACGGCCAGCGCTTCTTCACTGACATCTATGGCTGCTACCACGGCGGAGGGGATGTTTTGTTTCAATGCCAGCGGGATACAGCCGCTGCCGGTGCCGATGTCCAGCAGATGCGGGCGGGCGTGGCCGGCGAGGTCGTCCAGGATCCAGGCTACCAGCTCTTCTGTTTCCGGCCGAGGGATCAGCACATGCCGGTTGACGGTCAGTTCCATGCCGTAAAACCAGCCGGAGCCGGTCACATACTGCACGGGTTCCAGCCGTTGCAGCGCTTCTATGGCGGCTTTCAGCCGGGCGTTCTGGTCGGGCGACAACAACCGGGCTTTGTGCACCAGACGGTCCAGTTTATTCATGCCCGTTATATGCTCCAATACGATATGCGCTATATTGGCTGCTTCGCGTGGATCGTATACATCGCCGATGGCGCCGGTGATATAGGTAAAGGCTGTTTGTATAGTCAAATTTGATAATTTAAAAATCAGCCGGAAAATACAAACCGGGGAATGGTTTGGCATTTTCCGTCGGCTAAAAACGTAATTTTGGCAAAAATATTACTTAACTGGGTATCATGAATAGCACAGACCATGAAATTTTTATGCGGCGGTGCCTGGAGCTGGCGGCGATGGGTAGCGGCCATGTGGCGCCCAATCCGGTGGTAGGAGCGGTGCTGGTACACCAGGGCCGTATCATCGGGGAAGGCTTCCACCGGCAATATGGTCAGGCACATGCCGAAGTGAACTGTGTGAACAGCGTAACGCCGGAAGACAGGCCCCTCATCCAGCGGGCTACCATGTATGTAAGCCTCGAGCCCTGTGCGCATCATGGTAAAACGCCGCCCTGTGCTGATCTGATCGTATCAGAAAAGATCCCGGAAGTGGTGATCGGTTGTGTGGACACCTTCTCGGCGGTAGCCGGAAAAGGCATCGAAAAGTTAAATAAAGCTGGTATAAAAGTACATACTGGCGTGCTGGAAAAGGAATGCAGGGCTATCAACCGCCGCTTCTTCACTTTTCACGAACAGCAGCGGCCTTATATCATCCTCAAATGGGCCCAGAGCCGCAATGGCCTTATGGCCGGCCCGGACGGGGCGCCGGTGCGTATCTCCAATCGCTGGAGCGACCGCCTCGTACACCGCTGGCGCAGTGAAGAGATGGCCATCCTGGTGGGTACCCGCACTGCTATTCTCGATAATCCCAGGCTCAATACCCGCTTGTGGCCTGGTAAACATCCGCTGCGACTGGTCATCGACCGGACCCTGGCAGTGCCCCGCACGCATCACCTGTGGGATGGCAGCGTCCCTACTGTTTTTATCACGGCCCGGGATGGGCAGGCCGGAAACGCAGCGCTGCTACAGCTCGACTTTTCTGCACCGCTGCTGCCGCAATTAATGCAAAGTCTTCACCAGCGGCAGGTCCAGAGCGTACTGGTGGAAGGCGGGCCTTATCTGCTGCAGCGTTTCCTGGAAACAGACCTGTGGGACGAAGCCCGCGTGATTACGGGAACGGATACACTGCCGGATGGACTGGCAGCGCCGGCCCTGCGGCAGGCGGCAGGCGTAGAAAGCCTGCACCTCAAGGGGGACCGTATCGACATTTACCGTCGCGGATAAAACAAGAATATCTGGTTTTTCTAAAATATATAGATGGAGGTTTATTTTACAGTTGACAAGACTGCTGTCGCTGAGTTCAAAGACAGGGGCAGCAAATTTCTGGGTTATGTGTTTCCCGTGAAAACCCCTGAAGCGGTGAAAGATTGTCTGATGGAAGTGAAGAAGGAGCATCCCAAAGCCACTCACCATTGTTATGCCTACCGGCTGGGCACCGACGGGATGCAGTTCCGCGCTAATGACGACGGGGAGCCTTCCGGTTCTGCGGGCAAACCCATCCTGGGGCAGATAGACAGTAAACAGTTGACAGATGTGCTGGTAGTGGTGGTGCGGTATTTTGGCGGCACCCTGCTGGGTGTGCCGGGGCTGATCAATGCCTATAAGGTGAGCGCTTCTATGGTGCTGCAACTGGTGCCTGCTGTTCAGAAAAACATCGAGTCAAAATACCATCTCACTTTCGACTATACCATTATGAACGATGTGATGATCGTGGTGAAACAAAATAATTGCACCGTCCTGTCACAGGAGCTGCAGCTTTTCTGTACTATGGACATAGGAGTTCCAAAGACGAACGAGGAGCTGTGCCTTTTGCGTCTCCGCGACATTCACGGACTGGAGATAAAATCGTTGAAGTAGCGGCTGTTGGTTTCGCGGTGAATTGAAAATTGGCAAACAGTTCCAGGCAAAGATAAGGAGACCGGGAAGCTTCCGGCATGTCCATTCTAACGCATGCCCTTTTTAATAACAGCACCATAGCCACCGCGGCTGCTGCAATTAAAAAGAATCTATAACGTTTCAACATAGTGGTAATATTTCAGGGTGATAACGAGGACGATAAAGAAATATGCCAGAAAAATATTTGTTGAAAATGAATAAGTTATACAGTAAATAGGTGGCTGAAATTGTCCGAACACGAAAGCCGAACGTCCAAAACCGGACAACATCAAAAATCAGTTACAAATTACGGATAAGGAATTTACGAATAAAGGGTTTTCTAATGGGATGCATAATTATTAACATTTCCATAAGAAAACCCTCCGTTATTTATAAATAGAAGTACCGGTTATCAAAACCGGGGGCTTACTACGAGATCTTTGCTGCCCGGGGTGTATTTGTAGAAGCCTTCCCCGCTTTTTACACCAAGGTAACCGGCGGTGACCATGTTCACCAGCAGGGGGCAGGGCGCATATTTGGGATTCCCGAATCCATCGTGCAATACATGGAGGATGGAGAGGCATACATCCAGCCCGATGAAGTCGGCCAGCTGTAAGGGCCCCATCGGATGGGCCATTCCGAGTTTCATGACAGTATCTATTTCCGCTACGCCGGCTACGCCTTCGAAGAGGGAGTAGATCGCTTCGTTGATCATGGGCATGAGGATGCGGTTGGCGATAAAGCCGGGATAGTCGTTGACTACACAGGGTACTTTGCCCAGCTTTTCGGAGAGCGCTACGATTTCCTGTGTCACGCTTTTATCGGTGGCGTAACCATTGATGATTTCCACCAGTTTCATCACCGGCACCGGGTTCATGAAGTGCATACCGATGACTTTTGCCGGCCGTTTGGTGACGGCGGCAATTTTGGTAATGGAGATGGAGGAGGTGTTGGTCGCCAGGATCGCCTCCGGATGCGCGTGTTGATCGAGGTCCTGGAATATTTTAAGTTTCAGCGCTACATTTTCGGTGGCGGCTTCCACCACCAGTGCGACTTCTTTTACCCCGTCAGGGATAGCGGTAAAGGTGGTGATATTAGCGAGTGTCTGTGTTTTCTGTTCTTCGGTGACAGTGCCTTTGGCCACCTGTCTGTCGAGATTTTTGCCGATGGTTTGTATGGCTTTTTCGAGGGCTGTCGCTGATACATCTATCAGGTTTACCGAATAGCCATTCTGGGCAAATACGTGTGCAATACCGTTACCCATAGTGCCTGCGCCTATAACCGCTACTTTTTGCATGGAGATTATTTTGGTTCTGATAATAAGGCAAGATAAATGTTTTATGCATAAAAAAACGAAGAGCAGTTGCTCTTCGTTTATCGGGAGAACCCTTTAGTATCTTGTTGATGACCGGTTAATAATCGTCTTTCCGTTTGTAGTCGCCCCGTTTCCAGGCCTGGATAAATTGTGCCCAGGCCAGGGGGTTGAAGATATTCTGCGGTGGTGGCTGTCCGGCGTAGTACAGGGACTGCGCCTGTTTATTGAGGTACATGCTGGTGCCTTCCGCGCCGTCGATCGGCGTGTAGCGGGTCATGGCCCTCAGCCTTGCGTTTTCTGTGTTTTTGCGGGCTATCTCATAGGCATCGTCGGGGATGTCCATGGTAGCGAAAGCTCTTTCAAACTCCTGCCGGCTGAGGTAGGGTTTGATGATAGTTACCGGAAGATAGGTGGTGTCTTCCACCATCAGTTGTATCAGGGAGAAATTATTGCCTTTGAGCGTGGTCGGGATTTTATAGTCCTTCTTTTTAAAGCCTACGGCGCTGAAGGTGAGGGTATCCCCTTTGAACACCACGATGGAAAACACACCGGCGGCGTTGGAGATGGTACCACGGCCCTGGCCTCTGACAATAATGCTGACTGCCGGAACTGCCCGGAGGCTGTCCGCTGTCATGGTAAGACCTGAAATCTGAATGACACTGTCCCTGAAATCCGCAATTTGGGCCTTCAACAGGAAAGGAGATAAAAGGAACACCAGGATGAGTGACAGTATGTAGGATCTTTTGTGATGCATGCCGGCCCTAAGATATAGAAATTTAATTACTTGTCTCCCAGCGATGGATGAACGCGAAGAAGAAGTTGTAAATTAACTTCCAATTGGGTTAACTTTGCAGTCAGGAATCGAATTTTAACAACAATTTATGATGACGAAAGAGCAGATTTTACAGGCCCTGAGCAACGTCGAAGAGCCCGATCTGGGTAAGGATCTGGTGACGTTGAACATGGTAAAAGATATAGAGATAAACGGCAACAAGGTGAAGTTTACGGTAGTGCTGACAACACCGGCCTGCCCGTTGAAAGATCTTATCAGGAACGCATGTGTTAATGCCATTCATATGATGGTAAGCAAGGACGCGGAAGTGGAAGTGGTAATGACGGCCAATGTGAGCTCGCGTCGCACGGAAGGTAAAGGCGTACTGGCTGGCGTAAAAAATATTATTGTCGTGGCCTCCGGTAAAGGCGGCGTGGGCAAATCCACCGTAGCGGCCAATCTGGCGCTGGCGCTGGGCCGTGATGGCGCCCGTGTAGGCCTGATGGACGCCGACATCTACGGTCCGTCCGTTCCCATTATGTTTGGCCTCCGTGGCGAAAGACCGATGATGGTGAACGTGGAAGGCAAAGGCATGATCCAGCCTATCGAGAAATACGGCATCAAAGTGATGTCCATCGGCCTGCTGATCGATGAAAGGCAGGCGGTAGTCTGGCGCGGCCCGATGGCCAGCAGCGCCCTCCGGCAGTTCCTGACCGACGTATACTGGGGCGAACTGGACTACCTGGTGATCGACATGCCTCCCGGCACCGGCGATATTCACCTGACGCTGGTACAGACCGTACCGGTAACCGGCGCCGTGATGGTGACCACCCCGCAGGACGTGGCCCTGGCAGACGTACAGAAAGGTATCGCCATGTTCAACGGGCAGCAGATCAATGTGCCTATCCTCGGACTGGTGGAAAACATGGCTTATTTTACCCCTGCGGAACTGCCGGAAAATAAATACTACATCTTCGGTAAAGAAGGTGGCCGTAAACTGGCAGAAGATCTTGAAATACCGTTCCTGGGCGAAATACCGCTGGTACAGAGCATCCGTGAGGGTGGCGACAGCGGCGAACCAGCCATGGCCGGCGACGACAAAACTACCCGTAAAGCTTTCCTGGACGTGGCCGGCGCCGCCGCCAGAAGCATCGCGATGCGGAATGCCAACATCGCCCCCACCAGAATTGTGGATGTGATCGTATAGGATTCCCCGGGGAGCACATAACTACAGCGAAGATGAGGCGGTATGATCCGCAGCATCTTCGCTGTTTTTTAAAAAATCTTCATTCTTTTTTTCCTTATCTTTAATTGAATCTTCCTCCAAAATGATTGTCGGTAAACCATAACGGCCACAACAAATACACCACAGTAGAATATTTTAGAGGTAATCGTAATATGTTTAAACTGCCGCAATGCCTAAGTTTTGCTTAACTTTGCGCCCCAAATAAACCGACTATGAATCGACAGGAATTGGTGAATCTTATTAAGGAAAAACAATCTTATCTGTGCGTAGGATTGGATACAGACATGCAAAAGATTCCGAAACACCTGCTGTCTCACGCAGATCCGGTGTTTGCCTTTAACAAGGCAATAATAGACGCTACCAAAGACCTTTGTGTAGCGTATAAAATCAATACGGCCTTTTACGAATGTATGGGCATCCGCGGATGGGAAAGTCTGCAGCGTACGGTAGAATACATCCCCTCCGGTATCTTTACCATCGCCGATGCAAAACGCGGTGATATCGGCAATACCTCCACCCAATACGCCAAAACTTTTTTTGATACGTATAAGTTTGATTCCGTTACGGTAGCTCCTTATATGGGGAAAGACAGCGTATTACCTTTTCTTCAGTTCCCGGAAAAATGGACCATCCTGCTGGGACTGACGTCGAATGAAGGCAGCCAGGACTTCCAACTGCAACAGGCGGGTGATGAACTGCTGTTTGAAAGAGTGATGAAAACAGCCATGGAATGGGGCACACCGGATAACCTGATGTTTGTGGTAGGCGCCACACAGTCTGCTCAACTGGGGTATATCCGTAAAATGGTTCCTGACCACTTTTTCCTGGTACCGGGCGTAGGCGCCCAGGGAGGCAGCCTGCAGGACATCTCCACACAGGCCATGAACAAAGATTGCGGCCTGCTGGTAAATGTCAGCCGTGGTATCATCTACGCCGGCAATGGTGAAGACTTTGCCACCGACGCCCGTAACGCCGCCCTGCAATATCAGCAGGAGATGGCCACCTACCTGAACCAGACCACTGTCAGCCTCTGATACTGACAATAGCCGTTGGCGTTAGCTTTTAGCCGGCCTCAAAGAATTTAAGGAAGGCTGAAAGCTAACCGCCACCCAGGCAGCTATTTAAATACGCAGTTTTTTTCCGTCCACCACGGCAGCACCTCAAAACGTAACCGCCCCGCACGCACCGCAGGATCTTCCTTCACCAGTTGTACCGCTTCCACACTATCGCGGCAATCCAGGATAAATATCCCTTTCAGGTCTCCGTCATTACCAAACGGGCCCGCTACCAGCAGTTTGCCGGTTTGCGCCAGCTGCCGGATATGCTGCATATGCGCAGTCTGAATATCCGCTGCCGCTGCTGCCGGCTGATCGCGGTGAGGACCCCCTTTAAGAAATACCATCCAGTAACATTTCATGCCCCCGTCGGCAACAGATCGTTGATGGCCACTAAGAACAGCGGAGGATATTGACTGTAGTGCAGCAGGATGAAAAGACACCGTTACGATAACCAGAAATGCGAGCAGGAAAAGCGCAGGAATAACTTTGCTTGCCATAACTTTTGAATTACGAATGAGGAATTACGTCTTCCAATTATCAACCACAATTTACGAATTACCCGTTACATGATAAGGGCGAACGATTGACTATGAATAACTTAACAAAGCCATCCGTTTGTTGCGGCCATTGGATAACGGCACCATGCGGGAATCTGTCATTTGTAATTCGTCGTTCGTAATTCGTAATTGGTTATATTGGGGTATTAAACCCGAACAGATGTCTAAAGATTTATTCCAGTCACCGGATTATTATGCTGTAGATGGTTTGTTGACAGAAGAACACCTGTTGATCCGCGATACAGTAAGGCAGTGGGTAAAGAAAGAAATTTCGCCCATTATTGAAGATTATTGCCAGCGTGCTGCTTTCCCTTCGCATATCCTGAAAGGGCTTGGCGAACTCGGTTGTTTTGGTCCCACTGTGCCGCAGGAATATGGCGGCGGTGGTATGGACCACATTGCTTACGGGCTGATGATGCAGGAGCTGGAACGTGGCGACAGCGGCATCCGCTCCACCGCTTCGGTGCAGGGTTCCCTGGTGATGTATCCTATTTTTACTTTCGGCAGTGAAGCGCAGAAAAAGAAATATCTGCCTAAACTGGCTACCGGCGAATGGATGGGCTGCTTCGGCCTGACTGAACCGGACCATGGTTCCAACCCGGCCGGCATGATCACCAACTTCCGCGAAGACGGCGATCACGTAATTCTCAATGGTGCTAAAATGTGGATATCCAATGCTCCTTTCGCACAGATCGCCGTGGTATGGGCCAAAGACCCTGAAGGCGTTATCCGCGGCATCATCGTGGAGCGTGGCATGGAAGGGTTTACCACACCGGAGACGAAAGGCAAATGGAGCCTCCGCGCCAGCGCCACCGGCGAATTGGTATTCGACAATGTAAGAGTTCCCAAAGAAAATATACTGCCGTTGGTCAAAGGATTGAAAGGGCCGCTCAGCTGCCTGTCTTCCGCCCGCTATGGTATTGCATGGGGTGTTATCGGCGCTGCGATGGACTGTTACGATACGGCGCTGCGCTACTCCAAAGAACGCAGCCAGTTCGGCCGGCCTATCGGTGGTTTTCAGCTCACCCAGAAGAAACTGGCGGAAATGGTGACGGAGATCACCAAAGCACAATTGCTCAACTGGCGCCTGGGTGTCCTGAAAAATGAAGGCAAAGCCACGCCGGCGCAGATCTCCATGGCTAAACGCAATTCCTGCGAAGTGGCTACCAAAATAGCCCGCGATGCCCGCTCTATCCTGGGTGGTATGGGCATCACCGGCGAATTCCCTGTCATGCGGCATATGATGAACCTGGAAAGTGTGCTCACCTATGAAGGCACGCATGAGATCCATCTGCTGATCACCGGCATGGACGTTACCGGCTTCGATGCTTTCAAATAACATTTTTCTCGGGCGGGTAAACCAAGTGATATGACCTACCTGACGCGTACCATCTGGCTGCTCTCATTGATTAGCCTGGTAACCGATATCGCCAGCGAGATGCTTTATCCCGTTATGCCGATATACCTGCAAAGTATCGGTTTTTCGGTATGGATAATTGGTGTGCTGGAAGGAATTGCAGAAGCTATCGCCGGTTTAAGTAAAGGATATTTCGGAAAACTGTCGGACCAGACTGGCAGGCGTACTCCCTTTATACGGCTTGGATACGGCCTGAGCGCAGTGTCCAAGCCAATGATAGCTGTATTTGTTTACCCGCTTTGGATATTTTTTGCCCGCACGGCCGACAGGCTCGGAAAAGGCATCCGGACAGGGGCCAGGGATGCCCTGCTGTCTGATGAAGCTACCACAGAAACCAAAGGCCGTGTGTTTGGCTTCCATCGGTCCATGGATACGATGGGTGCCGTGGTGGGGCCTTCATTGGCACTTTTGTTTCTTTACTATTTTCCGGGCAGTTACCGTAGTATGTTCCTGATTGCCTTCGTTCCCGGTTTGCTGGCTATCATTTTGTCGTTATACCTGCAGGAGCAAACGGCCTCCCCCACAAAAGAAAAGGCTCCGCCTGTCCGTTTTTTTGCTTTTTTAGATTACTGGAAGAGTAGCCCTGCCGCTTACCGCAGGCTGGTGGCTGGTTTATTGGTATTTACCCTCTGTAACAGTTCAGATGTTTTTCTGTTGCTTCGGATTAAACAGGCAGGTTTGAGCGATAATGCGACCATCGGCATCTATATTTTTTATAATCTCATATATGCACTGGCTGCTTTCCCGTTAGGGATACTGGCGGACCGCATCGGCTTGAAAAAAATATTCCTTGCAGGACTGATGTTGTTTGTGATGGTATATGCAGGCATGAGTGTAGCGGGAAGCTGGCTTTGGTACGCCAGCCTGTTTCTGTTATATGGACTATATGCTGCAGCTACCGAGGGTATCTCCAAAGCATGGATCAGCACTATCACTGATAAAACGGATACAGCCACGGCAATTGGCACTTTTACTGGTTTACAGAGTATCTGCACCATGATGGCCAGCATGCTCACCGGTTGGATATGGTATCATTTCGGAGCTTTGACGGCCTTTCTCCTTACTGCCTGTATCGCTTTTATAGTAGTGGCTTATTTGCTGGTCAGAGTGCCGGCGCCTGATACCAATACCTGACTGTTTTTTACAGAAAACCCCGGCACAAAATATTATCTTACCTGCCTGTCACTCTTGTTATCTGTTTTTTATGAAGACGTTTTTTTTGCTATTGATGAGCATATGCATCGGGACTGCGGCAACGGCGCAGGAACAACTGCTGAAGCTGGTGACCTGTGAAGGAAAGGCGCAGGGCACCTACTACATTGTGAAATATCTCGCTGTAGACACCGCGTCTATGCGGGACCGTATCGATTCGGTGTTTGCTGTGATAGACCATTCGTTGTCATTGTATAAGCCTGGCTCTTTGATCAATCAATTCAATGCCACCGGTGATGTGAAGATGGACGAACATATGCGGACCGTGGTGGAAAAAGCTATCTATACCAGCAAGGCCACGCAGGGTATTTTTGATATAACCGTGAAGCCATTGGTGTATCTCTGGGGTTTTGGCGTTACCAAACCTTCTTTCCGGGGAGTGCCGCCGGCAGACAGTATTAAAAAGGCTTTATCGTATGTGGGTTACCGTTACCTGTCGGTAAAAGGGGATCATCTCACCACCACTAAAAAAGGCGTACAAATAGATTGTAATGGTATCGCACAGGGCTATACGGTAGATGTGCTGGGGAAGTTCCTGGAGCAGCAGGGCATTCAACATTATCTGGTGGATGTGGGAGGGGAGTTGTGTGCCAAAGGCGTGAACCAGCAGGGAAAAAACTGGCGTGTCGGTATTGAACGCCCGGCGCCCGGTGATACGGCCTATGAACCGATACAGGCGATGGTGGAGCTGCAAAATAATGGTATTGCTACCAGTGGCAACTACCGCCGTTTTTTTGACCAGGGGCGTACCCGTTTCGCTCATACCATCGATCCAGGGACAGGCGTGGCGTTGCACAACCAGATCATCAGTGTGACGGTGATGGCGAAAGACTGTTTTACAGCAGACGCCTTTGATAATCCGCTGATATTAATGGGCGTGGAGAAAGGGTTGAAATTTATCGCGCAGCATCCGGCATATGGGCTGGAGGCGCTGTACATCTACAAAGCGGCGGATGGCAGTATAAAGGAGGCGCGTAGCCCGGGCTTTCGGTATTTTGGGATTTTTTGATTTACGATTTTTTGATTTCACGATTACCGAAAACAAGTTTGCTAATTGTCTCCGCTTAATGATTCGCAAAATCAAAAAATCGTAAATCAAAAAATCCCAAAATAAAAAAAGCCCCGCCTCGAATAAACGAGCGGGGCGCATCCTCACTATTCCTCTTTCATGAATATGGATAAAAAATGTTTTAGTGTATGTGTACTTTAATACCAACGTTTGCCTGAACGGTGTTGTAGTTGGTAATATCGTTGTACTTATACGGTGAATAATTGTACCGTACGTTGGCGTTGAACATAACGGGGGAGTAGCGGCCGAAAGGCACGTTGATACCCACTTCCGGGCTGACCATAAACTGCCAGCTGTTTTTCTTCTCTACAAACTCGCCCCAATATTTTTCATAATTCATATTTGCGGCACCTACGCCCAGCACACCGTAAGGAATCACAGCACTGGTGGCCGGTGTGAAAGCATAACCTACCGTAGCCTGAAGGGGTATTACCTGCAGGGTGCGGGACTGTACGGCAGAAACGTCCCCTTGTTTGTCGGGGTATACCGCACGGGGTATTCTTTCATAAAAATCCTGATAGCCGCTGCGTACACCTACAGACAGGCGATCGTTCAGCATATAGGACAAACCGGCGCTCCAGCCACGGAAGCTGGTTTTATCGGTGTAGTCTTTCAGGGAGCCGAGTGGTTGGGCAATGGAGTAATTGATGTCTATGGACAAAGGCGGACGGCTTTGCGCAGACACAGCCTGTGCAGCGATACATCCCGCGAAAATCAACAGCCAGTTTTTTATCTTTTTCATCTCTCTATCAATTTAAAATTTTCGGAATGGGCGTTATTTGCTTTTGCTCAGGTATGCTGATTGTGCAAAGGAAGCCTGTACCATTGGGTCTACGTTGCTGGTATTCCATACGCCTGAGCCGCGCCACAGGGCGTTCCATACAACGTTGAATTTGTCGTTCTTCGCGTTTTTCAGATCGAAGAGATCGATAGCGGTCTGTTTTTCGTTGACCTGGTATACGGTGTAGTAAGAAGGCCAGTACCAGCCGCCACCGGGATAACCCCACCATCCTGCGTCCCAGTAGCCGGGACCGCCCCACCAGCCTGGATTCCAGTTAATGCTGGTATAGGAGTTGTCGATGCGGGTAAGATTAATGCCCAGATCAGGTTTGGCGGATTTGTCCACCTGAGTATAGCCTCTCTGTTTCATGGCAGCCGTCACAGACGCAATGAGTTGTTTGTCGTAGGTGGTCAGGGCTTTTTTGGCGGAATCGCTGTTCCTGCTAAGTACGACCACGGAGTCAACGATACTGAAGGTAGTATAGGATTTAAAATCAGCCGTGTTATCGTGGTTGGTGATATAAATCCGGGACTCCTCGTCTGTCATGTCCTTCAAGGGGTCTTTACGGCAGCTGCTGATGGACATCATTGCCACGAGAGCGGCAACAGCACTGAGTAAATACATTGTTCTTTTCATATCCTCGCGTATTTATTTTTATGATAGGTCTCTTCCGTAAAGGTTAACAGCGGAGTGCGTGTCAAATGTTAACATATAACGCCGGCTGGCACGCGGCTGCAGGGAAGTTTCCGTTTATCCTATTATTCAACGCTTTGGATAGAAAGAAGTTACAGGAAGTTTACTGGAGAATTGTTAAGGTAATCCTAAAATGAAAGTTGGGTTAACAAAATGAGCTTTTAACAAAGATGATTAGTTTAATATGTTTTTGGAAACTAATACATCTTTTAACTGCTCTGGATGAACGAAATGGATGCTGTCGATGCCTTGCGCTTCCGCAGCTTTTACATTGCGGAGATTGTCATCGATGAACAGGGCGTGTTCTGCGTCCACCTGGTAACGGCTGAGGAGGAGCTGATAAAAAGAGGGAAAGGGTTTGCGTTGTCTTTCGCGGCCGGACACCACGATACCATCAAACCATTGCAGGAAGGGGAATTCCACCAGGGCGAGGGGAAATGTTTCGTTAGACCAGTTGGTGAGTGCGTATAATTTGTATTTGCCACTGTCTTTCAGCTGGCGTAGCAATTGCACAGATCCGGGGATTTCGCCGCCCAGCATTTCTTTCCAGCGGCCGTAGTAGGCGCGGATTTGCGCTTCGTGTGCGGGGTGGCTGGTGACCAGCATTTCAGTGGCTTCCTGCAGGCTTCTGCCGGCATCCTGTTCTTCGTTCCAGTCAGGCGTGCAGATATTCTGCAGGAAATTGTCGATTTCTGCTTCTGTCGCAAATATTTTGCGGTACAGATAACGGGGATTCCAGTCGATCAGTACCGATCCCAGGTCAAAAATAATAGTGTCGTACACGTTATTTGTTTGGCTTTTCATAGGTTAATGAGACAATTAGAAAGCGATTGTGTTTAAAGGCTGTCCGGTAATTCATCGGCGGCGTCTTCCAATAGTTTGAGATCTACGGAATCGCTGCCGGCAATACCTTCTATTGAGCCTTTGATATGTGCGGCGTTGAGTAGTACTTTTTCCAGTTGTTTTTCGCGGGCTTTCCACAGTTTTTCCATGGCGTCGCGCTCGCGTTGTATGGAGAGTTTCATGGACATAAAGCCTTCGCGGATTGCTTTCCATTGTTCAGCGAATTCGCTGCTGGTGAGGTATCCGTAGAGCATATGCATTTTGTCCCCTTTGTTTTCCTGGGTGCGGATACTGCCGGCGATTTTGATGATGCCATCGCGCAGTACATAAGCGAGTGATTTTACTTCCGCGAAGGTGCAGATCCAGATACCTTCTTTTTCTCCGAAGCGTTCCATATCACGGGGCATGGCCTGTGTTACGAGGATGGCCACGTCGATGCCCTGGCTGCGCATGTCGGCTTTCAGTTTTTCTATCCAGTCGCGCGTAAATTCTTTGGTCCTTTTGCTTTCGTAGATAATACGGCCGCATTCCTGGCCAAAGGAATTACGTATCAGCTGTACGCAGTCGGCCCCACGCACTCCTTTGCCCACAGGCGTCACCTCGTCATACGGGAATGTGCTGCGGAGCATTTCTTCCAGCACGAGTTCCTGCACTTCGCCCTGCAACTGGGTAGAACCCTGTTCGGCGCGGCGTTTCATTTCCTCCGCCAGTTTACGCTGGTCTTCCAGTTGTTTTTCCAGCTCGCGCATGCGCAGCTGGTATTCGGTATCCTTCAGTGTATTGCGTTCTGCTTCTTCCTTACGGATTTTTTCTGCCAGCTCGCCGCGGGCTTCCATCAGCTTTTTCTGCAGGTCCAGTTCCAGTTCCTGCTCTTTATTTTTCAGTTCCTGCTCTTTCCGGAGGAATTCCAGTTCCTGTTTGCGGGCTTCCCGGAGACGGGCTTCCTGCTCCTGGTTGGCTTCCCGGAGGGTGGATAGCTGGTTGTCATAATCAGCTGTAATGGATTTGCGCAGTTCTTCCGCTAGACTTTCCTGTAGCCGCTTTTTTTCGGCCTGCAGCCGTTGAGCCACTTCCTGTTCCTGTTGCAGCCGGAGCGTTTCTATCTGCTGGCGCTCCTGCGCCATGCGGTTTTTCTCCGTCAGCAGGCTGTTTTTCTCGGCCTGCAGGGAATCGAGGCGCTTACGCCATTCAGATTCCATTTTCCCCCTCATTTCCTTTTCAATGTCTGCGGCAAATGCATCCTCCATGACAAATTGGTGTCTGCAATTGGGACAGGTAATAGATGTTCCCATAATTTCAGTACAAAAATTACGTAAAGATAGGGTTTAAGCAAGTTCGCCGGAAACGAATAAAAAAAGGAAGGAACATGACTTCCTTCCGCTCAACATAAACGGCACAAACAATAGTAAATAGGTTTAACAATAAGATAGTGCAATTTCCTGTCTGGGGGTTATGGCTAAATTCTTCTTTTATTGTTAGCTGAAGGTTAAGGAACGATGAAGGAATTGTTAAGAAAGCTGCCGGTGAGTAGGGATTAAGTGCTTGTTAGTCAATTGATTGGAAATAGAATGATAAAGGGGGGCGGAAGAGATTGCCTTTTTGTGTGAGGGTAACGCTGCATAAAACGACAAAACCCGCTCCTGGAGCGGGTTTTGTTTAAGTGGTGCGAAGGAGGAGATTCGAACTCCCAAGCCCTTTCAGGCACTACCACCTCAAAGTAGCGCGTCTACCAATTTCGCCACCTTCGCATCTTTTCTGGTAGAATGGGCTGCAAAAATAATGGCTTTTTAGAAATAAGCAAATTTATTTATGCTTTTTCTCAAAAATGTGTCTTTGGCGGTGAGGGTGAAACCGGTTATTTCCTAAGCAGGATGCGGAAAGTAGTGCCTTTGTTTATTTCTGAAGATTTTACAAAAAGTCTTCCTTTATGATACTCTTCGATGATTCTTTTGGCGAGGGAGAGCCCTAGCCCCCATCCTCTTTTTTTGGTGCTGAAGCCGGGCTTGAATACTTTTTCGAAGTGCATTTTGGGAATGCCTTTGCCGCTGTCGGAGATATCGATGGTCACGAAGGTGGGGTGGTTGTCGATGTTGATATCGATATGGCCGCTGCCTTCCATGGCGTCGAGCGCATTTTTCAGCAGGTTCTCCACTACCCAGTCAAACAGCGGGGGCGAGATCATGACGGGCAGTTCTTTTTCGGCGGAGTGAACGGAGAAGCGCACTTTCTGCGGCGCTCTTTTCCGGATGTAGGCTGTCATGTTTTCAATTTGTTCGAGCACATCACGTTCTTCCAGTTTGGGCACGCTGCCTATTTTAGAGAAGCGGTCGGTGATGAGTTTGAGGCGGTCTACATCTTTGGCCAGTTCTGTCACCATCATGGTGTTGGCTTCATTTTCCCGGAGGATTTCCAGCCATGCCTCCATAGATGAAAGGGGGGTGCCCAGCTGGTGGGCGGTTTCTTTGGCGAGGCCTACCCACACCTGGTTCTGCGTGGCGCGGTTGGTGCTGGAGAGGGCGAAGAGCACCAGTGCGATAAAAAGGGTGACCACGCCCAGTTGTATGTAGGGGTAGTAGCGTATTTGCCGGAGGATAAGAGAGTCGCCGTAATACACATAGTTGTATTGCTGATGGCCTGCTTCCACGGCAAACGGCGGGTGTTGTTTTTTGAAGGCCTGCAGTTGTTCCTGCAGGTAGCCCGGGTTTTGGGCGATGCGCAGGGAGTCGAGGTTGCGGCTGTCGAGGATACGTCCCTGTTTATCGGTAAGGATAAGCGGGATGGTGGTATTGTTGGTCACTATTTCCACCGCGAGGTTAAGATTGGCGTCGGGGCCTGACTTGAGCAGTTCCCGGTTGGCTTCTACCCAGGTGGCTACTTTTTTGCGTTCTTCATCCTGTATTTTTCTTGTCAGGTTGCTGACGAACCATATCGTGGTCACGATAATGAGCACTGCTATGGAGGCCAGCACGAACTTCCACCCGATGTATTGTCTAAACATATAACTAATTTAAGCCTTATTCCGCTTTGATGATTCGGGATGATTAGCAAATATTAGAATCCTTTGTTGCATATTTGCATCTCTTAATTTTATTATTCACGCATAAACGTAATATCATTTGCACATATTGCCATCAGTTGCTGTCGTTATATTAAATTGGAACGGGAAGGCTTTCCTGGAGAAGTTTTTGCCGTCAGTGTGCCGCTCTACTTATGGTAATCTGCAGCTGGTGCTGGCCGATAACGCTTCTACTGACGACAGTGTGGCGTTTGTGGCCGCCAACTACCCATCGGTACGTATTATCCGTAATCCGTCCAACGACGGTTTTGCCGGCGGGTATAATGAAGCGCTGGCGCATGTGGAGGCCGATATTTATGTGTTACTGAACCAGGACGTGGAGGTGGAACCGGGATGGATAGAGCCGGTGGTGGCGCTGATGGAATCTGATCCGCGCATCGCGGCCTGCCAGCCTAAGATGCGGGCTTACCATCAGCCGGACGAGTTTGAATATGCCGGCGCCGCCGGCGGCTGGATGGATGTGCTGGGCTATACCTTCTGCCGGGGCCGCATTCTTTATACCACGGAAAAAGACGAAGGACAGTATGACGATGTGCAGGATGTTTTCTGGGCAACGGGTGCCGCGCTCTTTATCCGTTCGGCCTGTTTTCACCAGGTAGGTGGTTTTGACCGTGACTTTTTCGCCCATATGGAAGAAGTGGACCTGTGCTGGCGCCTGCAGCGGGCCGGCTACCGGGTATGCTACTGCCCCGGTTCCAAAGTGTTCCACGTTGGCGGAGGCAGCCTGCCACAGGGCAATCCCCGCAAGCTCTATCTCAATTTCCGCAACAACCTCATGATGCTGTGGAAAAACCTGCATAGCGAAGACCGCTGGATCGTATTGTTCCAACGTTTTTTCCTCGATATCCTGGCGGCAGTGAAAAGCCTGGTGTCAGGCAAACCCAAAGACATGGCCGCTATCTGGCGCGCCTATCGCGATTATTACCGCTGGCGGAAGACCTATGTCAACAAACATGAGCTGCCGGAAGTGAAGCTGATGAAAATGAAAGGCGTTTTCCACGGAATCATGATCTGGCGTTATTACTTCCTCCGCAGGAAGAAGTTCAAAGACCTGATATAAAAATCGGGGAAACAGGGGCTCTTCTCCCTAAAATATCCCGATAACTACATACATAAATCCAAAATATTTGTTAGGTTTGCACCGGAAATAAACTGAATATGGAACACAATACAGTAGAAAATAAGAATGACATCACCCGCGACAGGGTTTCCCGCTCCCGTTTCTTTTATTATGTGGGTCTGTTTTGTTTAGTGGCGTTTTTACTCGGCGGCTGCTACAATCTGTACAAACACAAATATCCGGGTAAGCCTGATGTGACTGTTCAGGAAAGTTCCTTGTACAATCCGAAGTATAAATAAGTAATATAAGCAACGCTTATTTACTGACAAACATAATTATCCAGCCTCCCGCGGTTTTCCCCGGGAGGTTTTTTTGACCCCGTGATTCTCCTGATTCTCCTGATTTTCCCTGATTTTTCTGATACCTGCGTTATTTTCCCGGTATGGTGTCTCTAGGCTTTGTTTTTATTGTACCCTCCTGCCTTGTTTTATACTCTCAGCCTTGTTGCCTGATATTACATCCGTACACTGGCGTATTTACCGATGCTTTTCCCTATCGCGTAAATTATATTCCCGATGCGAGTACCGTGTTAACCCATAAGCGAGGAATTTTGTAATGCCGGATAATGCCGGCATGGCTTTATGAGAACAATGGTCCAACGGAAAAAAAAGGAAGCGCACAAACCCGGTAAAAAATCTTTGGCAAGAGTAGTGGTGGACAAGCTGCACCTGTGGCTGGGGCTCGCGTCCGGCATTATTGTGCTGATTATCAGTGTAACAGGGTGCCTGTTTGTTTTCCAACGGGAAATCAGCGAAGTGGTTTACCACAAGGAAATGTTTGTGACGCCGCAGGAGCATACGCTGCCGCTGAGCGAGCTGAAGGCAAGCGCACAGCAGGCACTGGGGGATAAGCCTATTATGTCTGTCACCGCCTGGCGGGCGACGGACCGCGCCTGGGAATTTCTCGCCTATAAAGCCAATGATACCGCACTGACCTATTTCGGCTGCGTGGAATATTACGAGGCGATCATGGTCAACCCGTATACCGGGGCCGTTACCGGCCGTATTGACTACAAAAACACTTTCTTCCCCATCGTGAAGATGATACACTGGAGCCTGCTGTTGAACACCAAATACGGCCAACCGATAGTAGGCTGGAGCACTTTCGTGTTTGTGATCCTGCTGATCACCGGCCTCATCATGTGGTGGCCTAAACGCTGGACCAAAGCGACCCGTGACCAGAGTTTCAAAATAAAATGGAAGGCCAGTTTCAAGCGGGTGAATTACGACCTGCACAATGTGCTGGGGTTCTATAGCCTTATCATCGCACTGGTGCTGGCCCTCACAGGGATGGTATGGGCTTTCACCTGGTTCCAGAAAGCCGTATATGTGGCCGCCGCCGGCACTACGGAGGCGCCCGCGGTAAAACAGGTAACCTCCGGCCCGGCTATCGCTGTGGCCACCGGTAACCCGCTGGACATCGCTTTTACTACCGTTCAGCCGCTGCTTAAAGACGCCGGCCGTGTTTTCGTATATCCGGCAGCGTACCCTGAAGGCGTGCATACCCTGGGCGGCTACAGGGGAGAAGACATTTTCTTTGGCAGTGACGAGTATCAGTTTGATCAATATACGGGTAAACTGGTGGGGCATAGTGAATACAAAAAGAAGAACCGCGGCGAGAAACTGATCGCTATGAATTACGATATTCATGTGGGCGCTATCGGTGGCCTGCCAGGAAAAATAATTGCGTTCATCATCAGTTTCATCTGTGCCTCGCTGCCGGTGACCGGTTTTTATATCTGGTGGGGCAAACAGAAAAAATCAAAAAAGAAAGTGGCAAAACCTGTCGCGCGATTGAATACTGTATAAAAGTGTAATAATTTTTGTTTCTCTGGAATCGGCCATGGTATTGATTTCATGGAGATGATTTACAATTGTGTGCAATTATTTTTTTAAAAACTTTGAAAAAATATTTTGTGTTTTCAGTCCGTTTCCTATCTTTGCAATCCCAACGAAAACGCCACACGGCAAAACAAACACGCTGAAAGCGCCAACAGTTGGGAAGTTCTTAAAAATTTATGTGTTAAAACACCTGCGGAAGTAGCTCATTTGGTAGAGCACGACCTTGCCAAGGTCGGGGTGGCCGGTTCGAGCCCGGTCTTCCGCTCCAAGCCGGAATGCTTAGCAGCATCCCCCGTCGAAAAAAGTTCTTAGTCAAAATTGCGGAAGTAGCTCATTTGGTAGAGCACGACCTTGCCAAGGTCGGGGTGGCCGGTTCGAGCCCGGTCTTCCGCTCTAAAGCCTGATCATACATCATGATCAGGCTTTTTTATGTCCGGTACACAGGCGCTTCCGCCTGGACTTTTACGTGAAACGCTTCTTTTGCTGTTACGTCTTGTCTTCTTTTCCCTACACATCAGAACAAGCCTTTTGTCAGGGCTTTTCCCTGAGGCGCTCATTTTGCCGGTGTGGCCTGCTCGTTTTCTGCACGCCCGGGGTGTGGCCAGCGCCTTACCATAGGACGTGCTCACAAAAAAGCGCACCGTTGCCGATGCGCTTCCTGTCTATAAATATTTTTTATTCAGTTTAAAAATCGCCGCTGGCGCCGCCGCCGCCGCCGGAACCACCGCCAAAATTGGGATGTGTGTCTGCCGGTCTTGCTGTTGGCGGGAATGTTTGTGCTATAATCAACGATTCCAGTTTCAGTCTGTCTGCCATGCCTGACTCATCAGATGGGGCATAGGTGAAACCGTTTTTAGGGGTATGCAGGTACCTTATCAACGCCCATGCGCCGCCTGTCAGCACCAGTCCGCCCAGTGCCATGGCCGATTCCAGCGGCATTACGCTGTGGTAATATCGTATCGTGAATACGATCATGGCAATTAGAATAACGCCTGTACGCAGCAGCACGGCATCTTTTTTACGAACGCCCAGGTAGATATACAACGGAGGAATGATCACCGTCAGGGCCCAGAAGAGCCATCCGGCGGGAATACCGGTATCATTGTCCGGCATGAACAACATGCTGTTGGTTTCCCGTACCACGTAGTAGTTGCCGGCCATATAGAGCGTTATCAGCGATAAAACGCGCAACAGGGTAAAGCAGTCGCTGTAATGCCGCAGTGCCGGACGTTTTACGAGCCGGCTGCTGATCAGGTACACCGCCAGTGAGATACCCATGAGCAGGAACGGCATGAATGCTGTGCTGTAAGGGATCTTTAGCGCTTGCCAGAAAACCAGCAGCAGAAAGGAGAGATAGGCAACGGCGGAAGAAACCATATCGGCATAGCGCAGCGTGCCCAGTACCGTAAGAATAAAGACGGTCAGCGCCCATGCACTTTCCGACATGTCGTAGTTTTCGATGAAAATACCGCAGCAAAACAGCCCGACGGCGCTCCATAACAAGGCTTCGTTGATGCCGGAGCGGTAAGGTCTTTTCTGGCTGATGGCAAATTCCAGTACGCCCAGGCAGAGCAACGACGCCAGTATCAGCGCTACCCGGAAACCGGTAGGAGTATCGCTGCTGAGTGCCAGCAATAAAAAGAACCCGCTGGTAAAAGCGACCACAATAGCTGTGAGCAGAAAAAGCCCGACGCGGATGACGGGGTTGGGCGTATAAAGGTCCACCGGATGCGCTTTACGTATCGCTTCCTGTGTTTCGGTGCTGATGCATCCCTGGCGGTGTGCTTTGTCAGCCTCGTTTTGTACATAGAGATTATCGAGGGTTACTGAAGACCAGGCGATCATTGTTGTTTGATTTTTTTATTGAGTTTGATTAAGAACATAATAACACCTACCGTAGAAAATATCATGTACAGGAACCCGGAATAGATATCGTCTGCCAGGTGATTGAACACGGTGCGTCCCAGCAGGATGCTCAGGCCCACATAGCCGTATAATACCGCCAGTAGTACAAAGTAGAAGGAGTGGTCGCGGAAGGCGCGGTGCCAGGTGAGGTAAGCGCCGGCGGCTAACAGCAGGAACCAGAGCCCAAACCATTTTTCAAAGATGCACATGGCGGCGATGGTGGCGATGAAGAAGATGTGAACGCCGAAGTTGCGGTAGGTAAAGGCAAAGTGTTTTTTGAAATTACGTTTCTCTGATAGCTCTGCCAGCGCCACAAGGCCGATGCCCAGCGCCACGCCGATGTAAATCAGGTTCTCATTGCCGAAGTCATTCTGCGACAGTATCTGGAATGGCGTGATGGCAATGCCCGCCCATGCGGCCAGATTGGTGACAGCCATAGAGAGGATGCCCAGGTGATCGAAGTAGTAGGCCGTGGCAAACAAGGCCACCATGGGGATAAAGGTGGCAAGACCGTAAGCGGTGCCAAATACGGTGTACTGGAACTGCAGGTAACCGATAAAGGTGACGAAGGTGAGGCTGCCTAACAGTAACGCATAATCGTAGAAGGCATTGGGCGATTCGGTTTTTTCACGGGAAAAGGGTGCCCGATGCCGGAAACAGTAGGCATAGCAGCCAATACACAACAACGCAATGAAGAGGAGGATCACCTGGTGCCCGATGGTATCGATGTTTTTGTAAACGAGGATACCGAGGCCGCCGCTCAGTAGTAGTACGCCAAGGTACAGGGCTGATTTGATTTCCCAGTGGAGGGAGAAAAGGCGGTTGTTTTCCGCATGGGTAACACGTTGCATTTCCTCGTCACTGATCAATCCTTCTTTTTGGAGTTTGGAGAAAGTATCAATGTTCATGCAGTGAAAATACGAATTACGCTTTATGAATTGCGAATTAGAGGCTGTTTTCCGGGAAAGTTGCTATGTGAACGTATCATGAGGGCGTCAAAAATTTATAATTCGTAAAGCGTAATTCGTATTTTCATCCCATGGAGAGGTATCAATCAACATTGTTTTCCACAGGGCCTTTTGAGCTGGGCGAAGGAGCATTCTGGTGGCCGGAACGCTCGGCATGGTGCTGGGTGGATATTTTGGGCCATTCCCTGTATATGATGGACGGTAAAGGACAACGGACCCAATATCATATAGGCGAGTATGTGACGATGATAGTGCCGGTACAGGGCAGCAATGAATTGCTGCTGGGGCTTCATGGCCGTGTGGCGCGTTTCTCGCCGGAGCAGGGCCTGGGCCGCACGCTGGCGGTGCTGGACGGGAATCCCGGCCTCCGTTGCAACGATGGCAAGTGTGACCCGGCCGGCCGGCTGTGGATCGGTACCATGCACCTGACCACGCAGCGCGATAATGGCGCTTTGTATTGTATTGACCATAACCGTCCGCCGGTGATCAAGATCCCGCAGGTAAGTATCTCCAACGGGATCGTATGGTATGGCGACCGGATGTATTTTAATGATACCGTGACCAACAGGGTCCAGGAATATGCCTATGACGTGAATTCCGGTGAAATTAAATTCCTGCGCAATGTCGTTGTGATTCCTGCTGAACTGGGATCGCCCGACGGGATGACCATCGATAGCGAAGGCATGTTATGGGTGGCCCAATGGGGCGGTGGCGGGGTATACCGCTGGAATCCGGTCAACGGGCAGCTGCTGGGGAAAATAGAGGTGCCGGCCCCGCAGGTGTCCTGCTGTGTTTTCGGCGGCCCGGATATGCAGGAAATGCTGATCACCACGGCCAGGGAACACATGACGCCCCAACAGCTGGAGGCCCATCCTATGAGTGGAAACGTGTTTCACGCGAGGCTTCCTTTTAAAGGCCTGCCTGTCAACTATTTTAAATATTAGTTTAATATACATTTGATTGTTTCACGAATTCTCGTGTTTTTTTCGTACTTTTGTAGGTATGAACGGGCATTTTTAGGGTATTTTAATACCAGAGCAGCGCTATCTTATCCAACTTCCCTTTTATAATACTTCCCTTTAGTACGCTACTGAAACATTCAAGTGTATTGTATAAACTAATGAACAGTCATGAAGGATTTTACAATTATTGACAACAAAGAGGCCAGGCAGTTTGAGGCGCATATCGCAGGACAGCTGGCAAAGGTTATTTATGAAAGAAATGGCAGCCGTATTTTCCTGACAGGCGCAGAAGTGCCGCCGACCCTGGAAAAACAAGGAGTGCTGCCGATGATGCTGGGTAAAGTGATGGAGGAAATTTCTGCACAGAATATCCGGATGGTCCCTTCCAGCAAAAAAGTAGCGGAATACGTGCGCAGCAATCCTAAATGGAAAACACTGCTGGCACATGGACTGCACATCTAACGAAAAGAGTAAACGATTTTAAAGTAAACGGGCTGTTTATTTATTGGGCTGTTGCAGGAAAAGTACTTTTTCCGAATGGCGGGAGGAGAGGAGTATCTTCAAACGCTACAAGCAACCCAATAAATAAATCAGCCCGTTTAAGTTTTAAAGTCTGAGTTTGGATAATTATTTCAGTCCCAGCTTCGCTTTTACCGATGTCATCAGGTCGTCGGTCTCTGAACCGATCAGCACTTCATCCTTCGAATTGTCAATCACCATCGTGTAGCCTTTTTCAGTAGCTACCGCCTTCAGCGCCTTTTTAGCTTTATCCATGATCGGCACCAGCAACTGTTGGTCCTTCAGCTGTAATTTCTCTTCCATCCGCTGCCGGTAGTCCTGGATGCTGGCCTGTGCGTCCTGCAATTCTTTCTCTTTTATTTCTTTGATCTGCTGTGTCCATTTAGTGGCAAGACTGTCATACTCCTGCAGTTTCTTAGTATATTCTGCAACAAGGTATTGTCCGTCTTTAGCAAGCTCCTGCTGATATTTTTGCAGCGTGTCAGTCGCTTGTTTGGTTTCGGGCATAGCAGCAATCAACTGCTGAAAATTGATATAGGCGGTCTTCTGCGAAAATGCTGCGGTGCTCATGAGCAGCATCAGTGCGACAGCGCAAAAATATTTCATGATATAGTTTTCAGCAATATTATGGAATAGATATATAAGAGAATGTTAAATTGTTCACGCAAAGGAGCTAAGCAGCAAAAGGCGCAAAGACCGGTGTTTTGCACGCAAAGGAGCGAAGCAGCAAAAGGAGCAAAGACCGGTGTTTTGCACACAAAGGAGCTAAGCAGCAAAAGGCGCAAAGACCGGTGTTTTGCACGCAAAGGAGCGAAGCAGCAAAAGGAGCAAAGGACTGGTGTTTTGCACACAAAGGCGCTCAGGTCTAATTGCCAATCATGATAAATTTAAAGGCCGGCCAATGTATTCGCTTTATTATTTCATTATTATGTATGGTTTAATAATTTAATATTTGTGATAATATATTTTCCGCACCTTTGCACCTTAGCTGCTTAGCGCCTTTGCATGAAAAATTTTTAGCGCTCCATAGGGGTAACCTTATCTTTAGGTGTCGTCTTGGAAAGCATTTCAATTGGCAGAAGGAATTATCTTTGACTATAGTTATCAAAACCTACGCATGGAGTTGCAACATCCAGGTGATACTTCGTTACTGGAAAAAGAAGACGTATTAACTTTTGAACAGGCATTTAAAACCCATTTTAAAGGCTTGCATGCCTATGCCTGTACCATATTGAAAGATGAAGTGATGGCGGAAGAAATGGTGCAGAATGTATTCTGTAAACTGTGGGAGAAATCAGGAGATATCAAGATCAAACAAACTATCTCCGGGTACCTCTACAGGGCGGTATATCACGAAAGCATCAATTACCTGCGGCATCAGAAAGTAAAAGCCACGCATCAGGCACATACCCAGTATCAAATGAGCAATAACAGGGATACCGGCAATACGTCCGGGAAAGTGACCATGCGGGAACTGGAGGAAAAGCTGCACAAAGCGCTCCGTGATCTTCCGGAGAAATGCAGGACCATCTTCCAGTTGAGCCGCTTCGAAGAACTAAAATACCAGGAGATTGCCGATAAGCTTGATATCTCGGTGAAAACGGTGGAGAACCAGATGGGCAAAGCGCTGAAGCTGCTGCGCCTCAACCTGGTGGACTTTCTTCCCCTGTTGTTAATATTGCTCCACCTCTAAACCTTCTACCGTGAAAAAGCAAACTGACCATATAAACGACGATCTGCTGGTAAAATTCATGTTAGGCATCACCACGCCGGCAGAACAGCATTCCGTGGAGGCATGGATGGCTGCCGATAGCGCCAATGCCAAATACTATGAACATTTCCGGCTCATCTGGGATGAAAGTAAAAAGCTGGCGGCCGTTAGCACTGTTAACGAAGACGACGCCTGGAAACGCTTCCAGCAACGGGTAAGTACCAACGAAAACAGCGGAGGCGCCCGCATTATCAAAACCGACTTCTCCACCTGGCGCCGGAACCTCGCCATCGCAGCCACTTTGCTGGTACTGCTGGGCGCTGCCGGATTCTGGTTCATGAAAGCATCCCGGCCACAGCATACCGTTTACGCCAGTAATGCAGTCAGACTGGATACTTTGCCAGACGGCTCTTTTGTGACGCTGAATAAACAATCTTCTATCAGTTACGCGAACTCCTTTTCCAAAGAAAGACACGTGAAACTGGAAGGTGAGGCCTTCTTCAACGTAGCGCAGGACCCGGGCCGCCCCTTCGTGATCAAAGTAAACGACGTGACCGTAAAAGTACTCGGTACTTCCTTCAATATCAAAAGTGTCAATGGTAAAACAGAAGTAATCGTGGAAACAGGCGCGGTAGAGGTAACCAAACAACACCACAGCGTACAGCTGCAGCGCAACGAGAAAGCCATCGTGACAGATAAAGACGACGCACCGGTAAAACAAAGCAATACCGATGAACTGTATAACTACTACCGCACACAAACATTTGTCTGCAACAATACACCGCTGTGGAAACTGGTAGATATCCTGAATGAAGCGTATGGCGTAAACATCGTAATCGCCAATGCCGCCAAACGTGACCTGCCGATCAGCGTTACCTTCAGTAACAGCTCCCTCGACAGCACACTGAAAATTATCGGGCTTACTTACGGTATCACCGTAGACCAGCATGAAAACAATATTACCCTGAAATAACTGTAGCACAACGTATGTCGTTTAGCAGAATATTGACAATACTAATACTGATCACCACTTTCTCACTTTCCGCACAGGCACAGGGCCTGCTGAACAGGACCGTAACGGTGGAAGCCAAAAAACAAAAGTTATCGGAAGTACTGAACATCATTTCCAAGCAGGGTAATTTTTTCTTCTCTTATATCAGTAATATTCTTCCGCAGGACAGTCTCGTCAGTATCTCGGTGAAAAATAAAACGGTCCGGCAAACGTTGGATCAGCTATTGGACGGAGAATATCTCTACAAAGAATCGGGCAACTATATCATCCTCTTCAAAAAATCACCCGGACAAGTTTATTACCAGGTCACGGGTTTCGTGACGGACAGTAAAACAGGACAACGGGTACCGAATGCGAGCGTGTACGAACGACAGCAACTTATTTCCACTTTAACCAATAACGAAGGATATTTCAGGCTGCGGTTGCGGGATAAAACCCCTACCGCAGCCATCAGCATTAGTAAAGACCTGTATACCGACACCTCTGTACTGGTACATGCCGGGCAGGACCAGGAGCTGGCGGTGAATATTTCTCCCGTGAGCTATCAGCTGCGGGTGGTGGAAATTACCGGCCATAATATGAAGGTGGAAAAAACGTGGTGGGGACGTACCGTGCTGTCTTCCCGCCAGAAAATGCAGAGCCTCAACATTGGCGGTTTCTTTGCCGATAAACCCTATCAGGCTTCATTGACACCCGGCCTTGGTTCACACGGAAGAATGAGCGGACAGGTGGTCAACAAGTTCTCCATCAATTTTATCGGCGGTTATGCCGCGGGGGTGGATGGCTTTGAAATGGGCACTGTATTTAATATCGTGAAAGGCAATATGCAGCATGTGCAGGTGGGAGGCGTTTTTAACGTGGTAGGAGGAAAAACGAAGGGCGTGCAGATAGCCGGTGTTCACAACCAGGTGCTGGATTCCGTGCGCGGTGTACAGGTGGCGGGAGTCAGCAATATTGTGGAAGGGAGCACAAATGGCGTACAGATTTCCGGTGTTCTCGATCAGATACATGGTAATATGGAGGGCGTGCAGGCACAGGGCGTACTGGGTATCATACAGGGAGATGCAGACGGCTGGCAGCTATCAGGTGTCGGCAACTATGTTGGCGGTGAAGTATCAGGCGTTCAGTTGAGCGGGGTATACAACTACGCCGGCCACGATGTTGGCGGCACGCAGCTGTCCACTATCGGGAATATCAGTCATGGTACGATGAGAGGGCTGCAGCTCGGCACCATTTTCAACTATGCCAGGCATCTCAAAGGAGTGCAGATAGGATTGGTGAATATTGCGGATACTTCTTCCGGTTATACCATCGGTCTTGTTAATATCGTAAAACATGGTTATCACAAACTGTCTGTATATACCAATGAGGTGGTGAACTACAACGTGGCGTGGAAGACGGGCAGCAGCAAGTTATACAGCATCTTGCTCGCCGGTCTCAATGTGGGCGATAACAAAATATATACCGTGGGATATGGTATCGGCAAGGAGTTTAATTTTAACAAACGCCTTTTCCTCGCGGCTGAAATCACCGGCCAGAGCCTGTATACCGGTAACAACAAAGATTCCCAGCTGTACAGGGTACAACCTTTGCTGAACTTCCGGATCTCAGACAAAATTTCCATTTTCGCCGGTCCGGCCATGTCGTTTCACTTATATGAAGAATGGGACCCCAAACCCGGTTATATGTCTGAGCTTCCGGGCTCCGGCTATCATCCTTTCACATTGGGAGATGCGGGCCGCGGCTGGGTAGGCTGGCAGGCGGGCATCAGCATTTTCTGATTTTTATTTGTCGCTGCATAGGGGTAGTTGTTTATTGACGTGTCGTTAATCAGTACGCATTAATACACACTGATATGAAAATAACTACCTTGACCAGAATGATCGTTTTATCCCTACTGACCGTTAACAGTTTTACTATAAAAGTATCGGGACAGTCGAATGCCAGACCGGCCCATGTGGGGATCGTTTATCCGCTTAGTACCAACGGCACACAGGCTGCCAGCTATGTCAATCATTTTTCACTGCACGTTATCGCGGGTCTTTCCAAAGGAGAAACCGGCGCAGCGATCGCAGGTGTTTCCAATATTATCAAAGAAAGCAACAGCGGCGCTGCCATCGCCGGTTTTTCCAATCATATCGGTAACCTTACAAGAGGCGCCAGTATTTCAGGGTTTATGAACATGGTGCGGCAAGACGCGCATGGTATCATGGTGACGGGCTTCATGAACCAGGCCGGTAAGCTGCAGGGATATCAATTGGCCGGCTTTGCCAACATCGCGCAGAAAAGCGATGGCAACAGCGGACAGATATCCGGTTTCATGAACCTTACCGACAGCGTGAGCGTGGCTGTTACGGGCTTTTTAAACAGCCATCGCTCCGCAAAGGTACAGGTAGCGGGTTTCATCAACCAGGCCAAAGACGCTAATTCACAGATCGCCGGCTTCATGAACGTGGCTAAAAAAGTGAAAGGTGTGCAGGTAGCAGGTTTCCTGAACATTGCCGACAGCAGTGATTATTCGATTGCCCTGATCAACATCGTGAAAAATGGTGAAAGACAAATCAGCCTGAGCGTGGATGAAATGTCCAATACGGTCCTCTCCTTCAAATCCGGCGGACGCGTGTTATACGGTATTGTGGGCGTCGGCTACAATTTCAAAGGTGACAGCGCCACCCGCTACGTACTTCAAGGTGGTATCGGTGCACACCTGTTTATCAATTCCCATTTCCGGATTAATATGGAAGCCACCCATACCACTAATACCGACTTCCATAGAGCAGTGTACAATAAAAGCTCCTTTGGCGCTTTCCCGGCCTACCGGTTTGGCAACAATATAGAAGTGTTTGCGGGTCCTACCTTTAACTGGGTCAATACCAAAGAAGGTGTGGGTGAAGACCTGGCGCCATACTATATCTGGTCTAAACATCGCCGGAACGATAAGTTTGACGGTGCTTACATCGGGGGAACAGTCGGTGTGCAGGTTAGATTATAATCACTTGCCTGTGTTTAAAAACAGAAAGGGAGCGGCACGACACGCTCCCTTTATTTTTATATAACCGTGTACGTTAGTGTTTGGGAGAGAAGCGCAGCACATTGCCTTCCATCATCGCCGGAGTAATCACATCTCCCTGTTTGCTGAGCGTAAAATCAGCCGGGCCGGAGATCGGCTCTTTATTGACGGTAGTGGTTTTACCGGTTTTGAGATCTACTTCCACTACTACGCCTTTTTTTTCAAATGCCACCCAGTCGGACACCAGCAGCGTGTTGTGTTTGGTGAGGGCGATGCCGTCGTAGTAGCCGGTACGGTCTGTGAGGCGGACGAATTTTTTATCCTTCTGCGTCAGGTCCACATAGCCGATTTCACCGTTGGGCGTGCCAGCTGCGCCAAAGCCGCATACGTAGAGGCGTTGCCGTTTGCCGTCGTAGATCACGCCGTTGGCGCCTTTTACCGGGTTGTCAAATGCCAGTTCTTCATAGCGGGGCTGTGCGCCCAGATGCACGATATACACTTTGTTGATATCTGTGGCGGAGACAAATACGGTGGAATCGTTCATCGGTGCGATATCATTGAGCAGCACGCTGCCGGTGGCTGCCATATCGAGGGTGAACACCTGCTTGCCGGCAGACAGATCGAAGCCTTTTATTTTATCCACGTCCGGTGTGTACAGGATGTTATGCAGTACCCAGGTGCCTTTAGGAGAATCCAGGCCGCTGGCAAAGATGCTAATGTCGCCCTTACTGTTCATTTTATAAAGGATGCCGTCGCCGTCTTTTTTGGTGGGATCGCCGCCGGTATCGGAAATGTAATAGTCACTACCTTGGATGTATACACTTTCCGGTGCTTTCATGGGGGTGCGATTGAGTTGTTGCATCTGACCAAAGCCTGTACTGGCTGCTGTCAGCAGGGGAATCAGCAAATAAATTGTTTTCATGATGTTGATGGTTTATGGCAAAGATAGTGTTGGCAGGGAGCAGCGGAATAACAGAAAGCGTTCAGAAAATAGCAATTTTAGCCCGTTGCGCATTTTTAGGCGTGTCGCCGTAACGGCTTTTGTATTGTTTAATGAAGTAGGACGTGCTTTCAAATCCGCAGTCATCAGCTACTTCATTGACATTTTTAGGCGTATGGCGCAGCAGGTAGTCCGCATGTTTGAGGCGTTCGTCGTTGATCCATTTTTTGGGTGGAGCGTTATATATTTTGGCAAACTCCCTTTTGAAGGCAGAGAGACTTAACCCACATAGGGCCGCGTATTCCTGCAGGGACAATGGTTTGAGCAGATGTTCCCGGATAGTGAGCGTGAGATTTTCTGTACTGGTGTCGAACATATGATGCAGGAACGCCAGTACCTGTGCGCGATGCGGGCCGGAAAGCAGCAGCAGGAACACCTCCTGTATTTTCAGTTCCAGCAGTTTGCAGGTGTTGTCATTGGCGCGCTGCATGTAGTCGATGATACTGTTGCGGACATTGATGAGCTGTGCAGAGCAGGGCAACACCATGGGGATATTTGTACGCGCTTTTTTAATGTCTTCCATCTCTTCCAGGAAGGAGCGCAGGATGTGGTCATCCACGCAAAGCATCAGTCCCTGAAAGGTCCTGTCTTCTTCCGGCAGCAGTGCCGACATAAAATAGGTACCTCTTTTCAGAAGTATGAGATCACCAGCGGCAGCCACTATCTCCTCATCGGGAAGATGGATGTGTTTACTGCCGGAAATAATGAATACGAGGGTGTTTTCAGTGAGGAATCCTTCTGCTTTGGCCTGGTGCTCCACCAGTTTGAACCATGCCAGTGCGGATTTTCCGGCGCGGTTGATGTGCATGCCGGGATAGCTGCCGAATTCCTGCGGTAAGCGATATAACATAACGCGCAGATTAGTAAGATAAATGTTTTTACAAATATCAGGATTTCTTCATTTGTAGGAAGTAATATTTATGGCATTGTATTTGGTTAATCCATACCAAACACCTTGTATATGAAAACATGGCTATACTTACCACTTCTGTTGCTGGCTGTAGTATTTTCCAGCTGTACCAAAAACTATAATGAGGTTATCCCCAACAAGACAATTTTTTATGACGTGTCTACCACGACATGGAAGTTGGATAATCAGGGCGTTTATTACGTGCAGTTCGACGTACCGGAACTGGACCAGAATTCCAGCCAGCTGGATGGCGTGGTCGTTTCTGTTGCGCGTCAGCAGAACGGCGGATACAACCTCTTTGAGCTGTTACCGGAAGTATTCAACAATGAATACTATAATGTGATACACCAGGCTGGAACGCTGTTGGTGGAGCTGCGTGGGCCTAACGGTACGCAGGCACAGAAACCGACGGTGAACATGCGTTTTAAAATCGTGATCATCCCGGCTAACAACGCTTCCTAAACTCCTTTTAGTGAATATAAAGCAAAAAGCTTCCGCAGCGACGCGGAAGCTTTTTTTATTGTCTTTATGTGACCATTCTTCCCAGTTAATTGTGACATAACATACTTTTTGTTATTTTAAGCCGCTTAAAGCAACCCTGTTGGATGCTTACAGCTGAACAATAAAAAGTATTTCATGAACACCAGAAGAGATTTTATCAAGAAAGCAGCCCTGCTGTCTGGTGCCGCCGGCGTAGCCGGGTCCCTCCCGGGGTCCATCCAGCGTGCATTGGCCATCGACCCCCTTCCCGGTACCACTTTCCACGACGCAGAACACATCGTGATCCTGATGCAGGAAAACAGGTCGTTTGATCACTGCTACGGCACCCTTCGGGGTGTGAGAGGTTACAACGACCCCCGCGCTATCCGCCTCCCGAATAACAACCTGGTATGGCTGCAGACCAATGATAAGAACGAAACGTATGCTCCATTCCGGCTGAACATCCGGGATACCAAAGCTACCTGGATGAGCAGCCTGCCGCACTCCTGGAGCAACCAGGTAGACGCCCGCAATAACGGCCGTTACGATAAATGGCTACAGGTAAAAGCGTCCGGCAACAAGGACTGGGCGCCGATGCCGCTTACCCTGGGGTATTACAACCGGGTGGATATTCCTTTCTATTATGCCATGGCAGATGCTTTTACCGTATGTGACCAGAATTTCTGTTCCTCGCTGACAGGTACCACGCCCAACCGCCTGTACCTGTGGACAGGCACCCTGCGCGACGAGCAGAAAGCCAGCGCCAAAGCGAATGTATGGAATGAAGATGTGGACTATGGTGCAGAAGCCCATTGGACCTCTTTTCCTGAAAGACTGGAAGACAACGGCATCAGCTGGAAGATATACCAGAACGAAATCAGCGCCGCCGGCCTCGAAGGGGAGAAGGACGGTATGCTGGCCAACTTTACCGACAACCCGATCGAATGGTTTGCCGCTTTCAACGTGCGGTTTGCCACCGGTCATATCAAATACCTGCAACGCCGTATCCGGCAGCTGCCGGAAGAAATAGCGAAGTTGGCAGCCGGGATCCCTGCTGCTGACGGTGATAAAGCGAAGAAGATGCAGCAGCAACTGGAAAAGAAAAAGCAGGAACTGGAAAAGGTCAAAAAGGATGCGGAAACTTTTACCGCTGCCAATTTTGCTAAACTGCCACAACGTGCCCAAAACCTGCATAATAAAGCCTTTACAACCAATATCGCGGATGCTGACTATCACGAGCTGGAAACACTGCGCTATAAAGACGGCGATGTGGAAAGGACCGTACAGGTGCCTAAAGGCGACATTCTGCATCAGTTCCGCAGCGATGTGAACAACGGGCAGTTGCCCACCGTTTCCTGGCTGGTAGCTCCCGGTGAGTTCTCCGACCACCCGGGGTCTCCCTGGTATGGCGCCTGGTATGTGTCTGAAGTACTGGACATCCTCACCCAAAAAGAAGCGGTCTGGAAGAAAACCATTTTTATCCTTTGTTACGACGAGAACGATGGTTATTTTGACCACGTGCCTCCTTTTGTGGCGCCCTTCAAACCCGGTACAGGACTCGTTTCCAAAGGTATAGACACCGCAGTGGAATATGTTACCAAAGAGCAGGAGCAAGCCAAAGAACATGTTGGTAACGGTTCGGTACGGGAAAGCCCTATCGGTTTGGGTTACCGGGTTCCCCTGGTGATCGCTTCCCCGTGGAGCCGCGGCGGATACGTGAATTCGCAGGTGTTCGACCACACCTCTATCCTTCAGTTTATGGAAGACTTCCTGCAACATAAGACGGGTAAAGCCATTAAAGAAACGAATATCTCCGCCTGGCGCCGTACGGTATGCGGCGACCTGACGTCGGTGTTTCGCCCTTTTAACGGTGAAAAAGTAAAAGTACCCTTCCAGGAAAGGAATGAGTTCATCGAAAGTGTGTATAACGCCCGTTTCAAAAAACTGCCGGATGAATTTAAAAAACTCACCGCCGCTGAAATTGAAAAGATCAATACCCAACCGGCTAACGCCGAATGGATGCCGCGGCAGGAGGCTGGTACCCGTGTGGCCTGCGCATTGCCTTACCAGTTGTATGTAAACGGTAAGCTGGCTGTTGACAGGAAATCGTTCGAAATCAGTTTTGGCGCGTCCAATGAGGTGTTCGGCAAGAAGGCTGCCGGTTCGCCGTTCAACGTGTATGCTCCCGGTAAATACCTGCAGGCGGACAGTCGTGAGATGGAGCCGGTGCGGACCTGGTCTTACGCCGTTACCGCCGGTGATCAGCTAAAAGACGCCTGGCCTTTGTCTTCCTTCGGGGACGGGCAATACCGGCTGCGTACGTACGGCCCTAATGGCTTTTACCGTGAATTTGCCGGTAATGCACAAGACCCGCGGGTGGATATCACCTGTGAATATCAGCGTGCCCTGCGCAACCGCAAACAGCTGACCGGCAACAGCGACCTGCATATCGCTAACCGCGGCAGTAAAGCTATTACCGTGGTGGTGACAGACAATGCGTACGGCAAAGCTGCCATACGCAAAACCATTGCCGCCAATACACAGGCTGCCATTATTATCGATAACACCAGAAGCCACCGCTGGTATAACTTTACCGTAAAAGTGGAAGGCAACGACCAATTTGAACAACGTTTTGCCGGAAGAGTGGAAACGGGGGCGGAAAGCGTCAGCGACCCGGCCATGGCTTAGCTTCACGCGGAGTTCACGCAAAGCACGCAAAGGAGCAAAGAGCGCAAAGACTATATAAGCGAGCAGAGAAAGCAAAGGAGCGGAGATCAAATTTGATCTCCGCTCCTTTGCTTTCTTATTTAAACTTAAAAAAATCTTTGCGCTCTTTGCTCCTTTGCGTGCTTTGCGTGAACTCCGCGTGAACTCCGCGTGAAACTCCGCGTGAAATTCCACGGTTTGTTTCCCTGCAGCCACATCCGCAGCCCGGTTTCTGCCGGCGGCGGCTCTTTTTCGTTCTGGTGTTTATTTTGATGGTGAAAAGGCATGAGATACCTTTTCCTGTTCCCCCTGCTGGCATATCTCGTTTCAGGCTGTCATTCTCCCTCAGCACCTGAGAATGCCCAAGTCGTGACCGCTGACGTGCTCACACCCCGTAATACGGCGATCACCCCCGAAAACGCTTACAATGATCTCTTCCTGGATACGGCCGCTCTGGAAGGTTTTATTACCAAACGGCAGTTGAATGATACGGTGGCCAACCGGCTGCGCAGCTTTTACAATGCACGCAACTATGAGTTTGCCTGGATCGACAGCCGGGGGCTGACAGAAGAGGCCGCCGCTTTCCGCAGCCTGTTCAACCAAAGCTCCGATACCAGCGGTGACAAGCCGCTGAACAATAAGCTGGACAGGCTGCTGGAAGAAGACAGTCTGCGGGTGAAGGCTACCGATCCGGATATGGTCCAGACAGAGCTGATGCTTACCTGGAGGCTGGTGCGTTATTTCCGGCAGAACGGGGGAACAGTAGCGCAAATGGAGCACATGGCGCCTATGCAGAAAGAAGATATGATGGAAATGGCCGATTCCATGCTACATACCAGTGAAAAGCAGTATCCCGCCATTGCGGAGCTGAAACCCGCCTTGCGGAAGTACCGCGATATCGTCAAAGAGGGTGGGTGGCAGCCGGTAGATTCAGTGGCAGGGCAATTAAAAAAAGGGCAGTCATCTCCCGTGATCATCGGTATCAAACAAAGACTGATGGCCACAGGAGAGCTGAAGGAAAAAGACAGCAGCGGCCTGTTTACAAATGAACTGGAAGCTGCCGTTAACCGTTTCCGTAACGGACATGGTTATACGGAAAATGGCATTATTAACGATACGGTCATCAAGGCGATGAACATAACGGCCAGAGAGCGGTTAAAACAGTTGCTGATCAACATGCAGCGGATGAAGTGGTTGCCTGCCACACCCCAGGGTAAGCTGATCGTGGTGAATATTCCGGCTTTTATGCTGCATGTGACCAATAACGGTCAGAAGGTTTTTGACATGCCTATTGTAGTGGGAAAAGAGGGGCACAGCACTACCATGTTTTCAGGGAAATTGAACCAGGTGGTTTTCAGTCCTTACTGGAATATACCGCGCAGTATAGTACGGAAGGAGATACTGCCGGCGATGGCGCGTAACAGTGGTTACCTGGCCCGCAAGAACATGGAAATCACCGGGCATGTGAACGGACTGCCGGTGGTGCGGCAACGGCCGGGCGTACGCAATGCGTTGGGCCGTGTGAAGTTCCTGTTTCCCAACAGCTTCAATATCTACTTTCATGATACGCCCGAAAAGGGACTGTTTAACCGGGATAACCGCGCGTACAGCCATGGTTGTATACGGCTGAAAGACCCGGTGGCGATGGCGAAGTTCGTGTTGGAAGATGCGCCCGAATGGACAGCTGAAAAAATAGATGCCGCCATGAACAGCGGCAAACAGAAATATGTGGCCGTAAAACATCCGGTGCCGGTGATTATCACCTACTTCACCGCCTGGGCGGATGAAGACGGGACCTTACACATGGTACCGGACGTGTACGGGCATGATGCGGTGATGAAACAAAAAATGTTTTAGCTGTTCACACTGTCTTTCACCAGCATCCTGGAATGCATGGAGTAGTATTTGTCCGGGCTGTAAAGGAACAGGCAGGTGCCGTTGGCAATACGTTGTATCACTTTGCGGTGTACACCTTCCGGAATGGCCGGGCAACCGAGGCTGCGGCCAATGTATCCCTGGCTTTTGATCAGGGCCTCGTTGACATAGGCAGCACTGTGCATCACGATACCGCGGCTGAGCGCATTGTCGTTGATGCCGGCTTCTTCGCCTTCCAGCCGGAGGGAATAACCATGCTCCCCGTTATAGGTGTCGCCGGTTACATAAAAGCCAAGGCTGCTCTTGTAGCTGTTTATTTTATTGGAAAAGGTGCTGGCCAGCAGGGTACCGGAATTCCGGCCATGGGATACCAGCGTATTAAACAACAGCAGTTTGTTTTTGACGTCGATCACAAAAAGCCGCTTCTTGCTGGAAGGCAGCGAAAAATCGACAATCGAGAGAATGTCCGGGTTCCTGAGCCGGCCATTGTTTTCCAGTTGATTGTATCCCTGCATTGCGCTCTCAAATGCGTCCCGGGACAAGCCGGTCGTATCCAGCCGCATGCTGTCATACAAACTCTCCTCCTGCAGTGAGTCGTTCACTGCAGGTATAAGGGTGCGATGCGCATGGGCAGGATTTTTTTCAGCTGAGGTGAGGGTGGTAATCAGGAATACAAAAAAACCGATGGTTGCAATAAAAATTAACGGTTTAATAAACTTCTTCACTTTCAATGTCACTCCGTAAAATATTTATCAAGGTTAGAGAATGATGATTTATTCCATATCGTACGAAAATAACGATTATCGCCCGGAAATCTTGCCCCAAAAATGCCCGTTCCAGCTCGCTTCCGGCTATTTTAACAATATGTTGACATACATGGAAAATGTTTATATGGGCCAATTTTGGTGAAAAAGGGGACAATTTCAGCATAGGATCCCATGGACGGATGATTATCTTTAACGTCAGATCCAAAACAGCCCTTGCGTTATGATTAAAAGATATCTGGTCCTTTTTCCTCTGTTGTTCTTGTTTGCCCGCACAAACGCTGGTACAGGGGAGCCTGTGAAAGAACTAATCCAACAGATGGCAGCCGATGTGGAAGACCTGCACAAAGTTTATATTTTCCGGTACAGCCCGGAATATTTCGGGCGTATGCGTACTTATTACCAGCAAACGCTGACGTCGCTGAAAGCCATACCCTTTGCGTCTTTACCGGTGACGGAACAGGTGGATTACCTTCTCCTGAAGCGGAAGGTGGGCCAGGAACTGCAGCAGATCGACGACAACGAAACGTTGTATAAACTACTGACTCCTGCAGTCATTCCTTTTGCCCAGCCGCTGATGACCATGCAGGTAAAGCGCCGCCGTGGCGATAACCCGGATGTGCCAAAAATCGCGGCGGACCTGGCCATCGTACAGCAACAGATCATCACCGCCCAGGCAGCCCTGAAAAAACAAAGCCGCCTGACGCCTGCGCAGGCCCGTGAGGCCGCAGATATGGTAAGCGACCTGCGTAACGGCCTCAAAAACGTATATACGTTCTATTATGGTTATGAACCGGCCTTCACCAAACAGATAAAACAGCCCTATCAGCAAACAGACAGCCTGCTGGGCCAGTATGCCCGTTTTCTTGGTCAGGAGCTGGCAGACAAAAGCGATAAGTCCCTCGATGCCTCCGGCATCAAAGGAACACCTATCGGCAGGGAAGCGCTCATCTCACAATTGCAGTATGAGATGATCCCTTATACACCGGAAGAGCTGGTAGAAATGGCCAATAAGGAGTTTGCCTGGTGCGATGCGGAAATGCTGAAGGCATCCGCCGCCCTGGGTTTCGGCAAAGACTGGAAAAAAGCGATGGAAAAAGTGAAGGAAAATCACGTAGCGCCGGGCCGGCAGCCGGAAATGATCCACCGGCTCGCCGATGAAGCCATCAAATTTGTGGAAGACAGCAACCTGGTTACCGTACCGGCGCTGGCGAAAGAAGCATGGCGTATGTTCATGTTATCTAAAGAACAGCAGCGCTTTGCCCCCTTTTTCCTGGGGGGAGAATCTATCCTGGTGGCCTATCCTACCGACGACATGGATGAAGCCACCAGGGCCATGAGCCTTCGAAGCAACAACTACGCTTTTTCCCATGCGACCGTTTTCCATGAACTGATACCAGGGCACAACCTTCAAGGTTTCATGAACAAACGCAACAAGCCCTACCGCCGGATGTTCAGCACGCCCTTTTCCGTGGAGGGATGGGCGTTATACTGGGAAATGCTGCTGTGGAATAAGAACTTCCACAGCACGCCTGAACAAAAGGTAGGAGCGTTGTTCTGGCGCATGCACCGCTGCGCCCGCATTATCTTCTCCCTGAATTATCACCTGGGTAAATGGACGCCACAGCAATGTATCGACTTCCTCGTGGACAGGGTAGGGCACGAGCGCTTCAGCGCCTCTTCAGAAGTACGCCGCTCTTTCGAAGGTAACTACGGCCCCCTGTACCAGATCGCTTATATGATGGGCGGATTGCAGCTGCGGGCGCTGCATCATGAGCTGATTGACAGCGGTAAGATGGGCGAAAAACAATTCCATGATGCCTTTTTGCAGGAAAACGCTATTCCCATCGAGATGTTCCGCGCTATCATCACCAACCAGTCACTGACGCCGGAGTTTAAAACCCAATGGCGGTTTGCGGACCAATTGTTGCAACAATAGGGAATCGTTATTTTTATAAAAAAATGCCATGCCTGAATTACCTGACCTGAACGTGTTCAGCCACAACCTGGAGAAAGTATTACTGCACAAGCAGCTGGAAACCATCGACGTACCGGTGAAAAAGAAACTGCGTACCCCCGAAAAGGAGCTGAAAGCAGCACTGGAAGGGCAACGCCTGGAATCCATCCACCGTGTGGGCAAGGAGCTGCATATGGAGTTTAAAAACGGCCATGTACTTGGGATGCACCTGATGCTGCATGGCAAACTATATTTGTTTGAAGATAACAACGAACAGAAACATACTATCTGTACGTTGTTATTCAAAGGAGGTAAAGGCCTGGCGCTGACGGACTACCAGGGCCAGGCGAACATCTTCCTGGACCCTGAGCCGAAGGAAGCACCGGATGCCCTTTCGAAAGAACTAACCCCGGCATGGCTGGAGGCAGCATTGGGCAAAAAAAGAACGGCCATCAAAAAATTCCTGACAGATCAGCATAATATTCTTGGTATCGGTAATGCCTATGCGGACGATATCCTGTGGGAAGCCCGTATCTCCCCCTTTTCTGTTTGCAATAAAATTCCTTCGGCAGCTATCAAAGCGCTGCATAAAGCCATTCATAAAGTATTGACCGACGCGGAAAAAAATATCCGTAAACATCATCCGGATATTATCAACGGCGAGGTGCGCGATTATATGCTGGTGCATAACCATAAGTTGACCGAAAGTCCCGGTGGTGCCGCCATTCAGCATGTTTCGTCCGGCGGGAAAACCTATTACACAGATGAACAGGTGGAGTATAAATAAGCAAATATTATACGTGCAGCAACGCCTTTAGTGCTGATGCATTTTTCAGGGCATACCCGTGGCCATCGTTGTTGAAAAACGCCCATACGGCGTGTTTGTCTGCATGCCATTTCTTTATTTTAGCAGCATAGGCTTTCATTGTTTTATTGTCATAGGCGGTATCATAATGACCGTTGGGCCCGTGAAAGCGGAGGTATATATGTTTGGCCGTTACCCTTTCGGCAAACGGCCAGCGGCCACCAGCGTCAGCGATCACCCAGGCGATATTGTATTGCTCCAGCAACTGGAAGGCTGCTTCCTGTAACCAGCTGTCATGCCTGGCCTCCAGGGCAAATTCATATTCACGGTAAGTAGTTTTCAGGACCTCGAAGAAAGCGTGTATCCGTTCAGGTTGGAACACCAGCGAAGGAGGCAGCTGAATCAATACGGGACCGAGGCTGGCCCTCACGGGATCGAATATGCTGAAATAACGTTCCAGTGGTTCTGCCGGCTCCAGTAGCCGTTTTACATGGGTGATATAGCGGCTGAGCTTCGGACAGAACCAGAAACGTTTTGGTACCTTTTTTACCCAGTTTTCCACAGTACCTGGTTTAGGCAGATGATAGAAGCTGGTATTGATCTCTGTGGTTTTATAGGATTGCGCATAAAACGGGAGATATTCCACTGGCTTCAGTTCCGGAGGATAAAAAATTTCTCTCCAGTGTTTATAACTCCAGCCGGAAGTACCGATATAAATACCTTTTTTTGCCATAGGCAATGAGGTGCAAAAGCCGTTCCTTCGCCACCGATCAGCCCGGCGTGATGATCACTGCCGGTGTTTCTTCCCGCTGTTCGTAGATGTTGGCGGCGATTTTCTCCACCAATGGTTTAGGGAAAAATTTAGGCAGGAATGCATTCAGTTTGTTGACAAACCCCGGCACAATTTCCGCCTTCCCTTTAAACAGGCCGTTGACGGCTATCTTAGCCACTTTCTCAGGCGTCATGTTAAACCGGTCCGCCAGTTTGCGGGTGCTGCCGCCCATGCGGGCGCGGTTTACAAAGTCGGTGTCTGTGCTGCCGGGACTGAGGGCACTGACGGAGATGGGGGAGTGCCGCAGCTCATAGCGCAGTCCCCGGGTAAACGACAACGCAAAAGCTTTGGTCGCCGCATAGATATTGAGATAAGGGACAGTCTGATAGGCCGTAGTGCTGGCGAGGTTGAGCAACCAGGATTTTGGAAACCGGCGCAGTACCGGGATATAGGCGTAAGATAGCCCCACCTGTGCCTTTACGTTTACATCGATGATGTTGAACTGTTCTTCGAGGGTGAGGTTTTCAAAAGCGCCATTGATGCCATAGCCGGCGTTGTTGACTACTACGCTGAGCTGATCATGCCAGCGGCTGCTCCAGGTGGTGACTCTCGATAATGCGTCCGGCTGCGACAGGTCCTGATGAAGCGTGTGTACATGGACGTGATAAAGCCCCACTAATGCTGTCGCTGTTTCCTGCAGGGAAGTATCATCAAGATCTACCAGTAACAGGTGATAGTTTCTTTGTGCCAGTTCGGCTGCGATGGCTTTGCCAATACCCTTGGCAGCGCCGGTTACCAATGCGTAAGACATACGTATAATATTTTATGTTAGATGGCGGTACTGTTGACTTCCGCCAGTTTGCCTTCGGCGGTTTTGACAGCTGCCCATTGCGGTTTGCCGCCGTACAGGTGCTGTTTCAGTTGCGCCAGTTTGTGATAAAATGGTGTAGGGGATTGTGCGTGTTTGGGCTGATAAGCGCCGGTAACTACCGGGATATACATCACCCTGCGGCGGCTTTTTTCGCCGGTAAAGGGTGACTGCTGCACGCGGTGCCACAGGCGTCCGTCATGAACGGTCAGGTCGCCGGCTTCAATGTCGAAGCCTGTTTCCTGCTTGTCCGGCGCATGATCGATAAAGTATTTTTTGCGGAAGAGCAGCCGGAAGAGGCCCTGCCGGTGAGTGCCGGCGAGTACGCGCAGGCCGCCGTTTTCCAGCGGGCAGTCATCGAGGTGGATACCTACGTTGAGCATCGGCAGGATACGTGTGCCCAGGAACAGGTCCCGCGGGCTGTCGGTATGCCATCCCAGCTGGCGGAACTGGCTGCTGTTGGTATTGACGTAGTGGTTGATCACAAGCCCGTCTTTTTCGTTTTCGCCGATGCGTCCGTCGTAAGGCGACAACAGATTGGTCAGCGCCAGGAGACGTTCATCTTTCAGTAGCTCCCGCAGGGCATTACTGTAATGAGAGGCAAATGCGATACGCTGTATCAGCGGCGTACCGTTAATATCGGTCCCGAATTTTAAAGGGATACCGTTTACTTTCTGTACCTGGTTACGCAGGAGGAAATCCTGTACCTGAGCCACTTCCCTTAGGATATCTGACAGGGATGCCCTGTCGAGGAAGTTTTTGAATTGTATGATACCATGTTGCTGAAAGTAAGTCAGTTGCGGCGCAGTGACAGTTTTCCCCAGATGAAATACGGGTTGGTTGTTCGTTTTCATGACGAGCAGTTTTTTGTAACAGTAAAAATGATGGTTGGATACGAAGCTGTATGTGCGGAAGTTTGGTGGGGAAGACCGCAGCAGGGGGATCAGGATTAACAACAACAGGAGCAGGCCGCTGGTTGACCGGCAGATAGAATCCTTTGCAGGAGCAGGTTTAGATGGTGATGGTGATTTTCCATAATGGTAGATTTTATTAGTCTACTAATTATGTAGACAAATGTAGGTAAAAAGATCTGATAAAAAATACAAGGGGGACTAAAATTTTTTTCGGGGCCTGATAATGATGTGGTTAGTGAAGTTGTTGGAGATCTTCGGGGGTGTCTATATCAATAATACCTTCGGGGAAGGAGACGGTGGACACATCTTCGGGGTGTTGAAGAATGATTTTTTTCGCGCCTTCCTGCCCGCCTAACGTTATTAGGTGCGGAAAATACTTTTGATGGAAGAGAACGGGTGCACCTGTTATGCCGCCGTAAGAGCAGGCGGTTATACCTTTTTTTTGCCGGAGGTGGGTGCCGATCATTTCTTCCAACAGCGCGGGGGTGATAAATGGCTGATCGCAGAGGAGAATTAAGATGTTGCTAACGTGATTGCTTATACGTAGTATTTCGCGGACGCCGGTTTGTATGGAGCTGCCCATACCGCTTTCCCAGTCGGGGTTGATCACCGTGGTGGCTTCACTATCCTGCATATCAGGCAGGATAGTGTCGGCGAAGGCGCCCAATACCACCACGACAGGGCGTGCGGTGGTCTGTTGCGCAGTATAAAGGATACGTTGCAGCAGGCTTTGTTGCTGAAAGCGGACCTGCTGCTTGGGCGTTCCCAGGCGGCGGGAAGCGCCGGCGGCGAGTATGACGATACCGGTGTGGCGCATCACAGTTGTTGTTGAATGATCTGTTGATGGGCGCGCTGATGGATAGCGGCAGGATTGTTACGCAGCGAGTCACCTGCGGCGCCGGCCATGACGGCCTTCACCTCGCTGATGATAGACAGCGCTATTTCCTCCGGGGCGTCGGCGCCGATGTCCAGCCCGGCAGGGCCGTATATGCGTGCCCGTTGTTCCGGTGAAGCCGCCGTACCTGCTTCTTCCATTTCCTGCAACATGCGTTGCAGTTTCCTGGCTGGTCCCAGAACGCCGGTGTAACGGAGGTGATGCGGCAGCAGTGCGGTCAGCAGGGCGATGTCGTAGTTATAGTTATGGGTCATCAGTACGGCGGCGGTATAGTCATCCGGTTGCAGGTGTTGCAATACTTCCACCGGTTTGGCGACGATGACGCGCGTAGCTTCCGGGAAGCGTTGTGCCTGGGCGTAAGCCGGACGACCGTCCACAACGATGGTATGCCATCCCAGAACGGAGGCTATTTTCACCAGCGGCCGTACATCGTTACCGGCGCCGGCAATGAGCAGTTGCAAGGCCGGCGGATGCCAGGCGATAAGCGCTGTGATCTGGTCCGGGCCGTCGTTGTAAGTTTTTACGGCGGAGCGTCTGGCTGTAAACGCCGCGCACACATCGGTCAGTATGGCGGTGCGTAGCGGACCGTCTTCCATCAGCACCTGTCTTTCTCCGCCATCGGTGATTAGTATACAGGTACCGGGTTGCGGAGCGGAGCGTTGTTGCGGGCGGAAGAGCGTTACCATCACCGTAGTGTCGCGGCTGCCGGCCTGTTGCTGCAGCAGTGTGAGCGGATTCAGGGCGAGGTGCGGCCCCAGTGGCTCCAGCAGGATGTGTATGATACCGTTGCATCCCAGTCCCACGCCAATAACGGCATCGTCTTCATCGGTGGTATCGTAGGTGACCAGCATGGGTTGTTGTTGCAACATGGCGAGTTGCGCTTTGCGCAGTGCGTCACCTTCGAGGCAGCCACCGCTGATAGCGCCTGTCAGTGCGCCGTTTTCAGTGATCAGCATCCGCGCTCCGGGCTGCCGGTAGGCGGAACCTTCCACGTGCACAACGGTCGCCAGTGCGGTTTGCAGGCCTTGCTGACTGGCGGCAAGGTACGCCTTCACGATATCTTCCAGCTCTTTTTGCATGGTGTTAAATCAGTTTGTCGGGTGTGATGGGCAGGTCGCGGACCCGTTTACCGGTAGCGTTGAAGACCGCGTTGGAAACGGCGGCAGCAAAGCCGATCAGGGCTATCTCGCCCATACCTTTAGCGCCCATCGGGTTAATAACAGGATCTTTCTTATTGATGAACAGTACGTCTGTTGGTGGTGTATCTGCATTCACAGGCACATGGTAGTCTGCATAGTTGTTGTTGACATACCGGCCGTAGCGGTGATCGATCAGGGCCTCTTCCGTGAGGGCCATGCCGATGCCGCCTACCACGCCGCCGATCATCTGGCTGCGGGCGGTTTTGGTGTTTACCACCGTGCCGGAATCGGCCACGCTGACGATATGTTTGATGCGTACCACACCGGTGGCGGGATGTACATGTACTTTGGTAAAATGAACGGAGAAAGAATACATGGCGTAATGTTTCCGTTCGTCGCCGGCCTGGGAGGTAGTGGTAACGGTCAGCTCCGGCAGTTGTTGCAGCTGCAGCAGTGCGGCATAGTCCAGCCGGGTGTTGCCGGCCACCAGCTGGCCGTCTTCATGCTGAATATTTTCCGCTTTCACGCCTTTAAAAGCGGGAATACCGGCCGAGGCCATTTCCCCAAGTTTCTGCTGCAGGCTGCGGCATACGTCATTTACTGCGCTGCCGACGGTGGACACCGTGGATGAGCCGCCCTGGCGGGGCGCTTCCGGATAGGCTGATTCGCCCAGCAGGAATTCTATTTTTTTAGCATCGATGCCGGTAGCGTCGGCGGCTATCTGGACCATGGCAGTGGCGGTGCCCGGGCCTATATCTGCCGCAGCGCTGCGGATCACGAGCGTACCATCTGCTTTGAGGGTGGCGCTGGCAGTGGCTCTGCCGCGCCCGGCGCTGAACACGCCGCTACTCATACCGTAACCGACCAGCCAGCCGTTTTCCTGCAGTTGTCCGGGTGTCTGGCTGCGTTGCTGCCAGCCTATTTTAGCGGCGCCCATCTCGTAGGCTTCTTTCAGGTATTTGCTGGAGTAGGGCAGGTGCTTTTCCGGGTCTGTATCCGCATGGTTCAGGATACGCAGCTGCAACGGGTCCATTTTTAGTTGGTGGGCCAGTTCATCGATTGCTGATTCCAGCGCAAAAGCGCCGGTGGCTTCGCCGGGGCCGCGCATCCATACCGGTGTGCTGAGATTGAGCGGCACCAGCTGGTAGCGGGTGTTTACATTGGGACAGGCATACATCATGCGGCTCATGTTCACGATCGCCTCTGTGAAATCTTCATAGGGCGATGTGTTGGCCACTGCTTCATGTGTGATACCGGTCAGCTTACCATCGGTAGTAGCGCCGATACCTATACGTTGTCTGGCGGCGGGACGATAACCCACGAGGGTAAACATATCCTTACGGGTGATGACCAGTTTCACCGGCTTACGTATTTTCTTCGCTGCCAGGATGGTGGCTACTTCCATGGGCCATATGCGCAGTCCCATGCCGAAGGCGCCGCCCACAAACCGGGAGTGCACCGTGATCTGGCTTTCCGGCAGCTGAAAAAGTGTTTTCAGCGTTTGCTGCACACTTTTAACGCCTTGTGTTTTGGCGTACACCGTCAGTTGATCGGGTGTTTCCCAGTGAGCGATGATGCCCGCCAGTTCCATGGGGTTATGTACCTCAATAGGGATGTTGTATTCCGCTTCCAGGTGGACGGGCGCCTTTTTCCAGGCATCCGCTTCTCCCCGCAGGTAGTCCTTCATGTTTTTATGCTGGAAGGCCTGTCCCATGTTTTCGTCCATATCAGTCTTGTGTACTTCCTGCGCATAGGTAACTTTCACCAGGGAGGCAGCATGTACTGCGCGCTCCAGCGTATTGGCCACCACGATGGCTACCGGCTGGCCGTTGGAGTAGATGCGATCGTCGTAAAATATTTTAAGTCCCTGTTTGGGGTTGGGATTGTCCGCTTTGTAGCCCGGAACAGGCGGTGCGTTGAGGTGAGACACCACGTCGGCCACACCTGGGGCCCGGAGCGCTTTGGCGGCATCGATGGCGGTAATGCGGCCGCTGCTGACAGGGCTGCATACCAGCGCTGCATACAGCATGCCTTCCGGCTGATGGTCCGCAAAGTAGCGGGCCGTGCCGGTTACTTTCAGGCGGCCGTCTACGCGGTCCATGGATTGTCCTACTGCTTGCTTTTTCATACGGCAGCTGCTTTTGATAAGGCGGTGACGAGGCTGTTCTGCGCCATCGGCACTTTAAATGCGTTGTGTTTGTAAGTGCGGGCCGATTGCGTAGCTACGGTAGCGGCTATACGGAAATTTTCGATCGTAGGTGTTTTTCCGATCAGCGCTTTTTCTGCTTCGTGCAGGCGCCAGGGTTTGTGGGCCACGCCGCCCATGGCGAGACGGGCGCTGCGGATGGTGTTGTTGCTGATATCCAGTGCCGCGGCTACGGACACGAGTGCAAATGCGTACGAAGCGCGGTCGCGCACTTTGAGGTAGTATATGTTTTGGGTGAAAGGGCTGGCCGGAATATCAATACCGGTGATCAGTTCGCCCTTACCGAGATTATTGTCTTTATCGGGCGTATTGCCGGGCAACCGGTGAAACTCTCCGAAAGGAATGCGGCGGTTGCCTTTGGGGCCGGCCACCAGCACGGTGGCATCGAGGGCTGCCAGTGCAATGCACATATCGCTGGGATGTACGGCAATACACTGATCGCTGGCGCCGAAAATGGCGTGCATACGGTTGATGCCGCCGATAGCACTACAACCGCTGCCGGGCGTTCTTTTATTGCACGGCATGGTGATGTCATAGAAATAACTGCAACGGGTACGCTGCATCATATTGCCACCGGTGGTGGCCATGTTGCGCAGCTGCTGCGATGCCCCGGCCAGCAGCGCCTGTGACAACAGCGGGTGGCGAGTTGTCACCAGCGTATGGGCGGCCACCTCGCTGTTGAGCGTAAGTGCGCCGATATGCAGGGTATTATTGTTCAGCGTAATACTTTTCAGCGGCAGCCGGTTGATATCTACCAGCTTCTCCGGCGCCACCACGCCATTTTTCATGAGATCAAGCAGATTGGTGCCGCCGGCAATGAAGCGGGCGGATTTATCTTTCGTCAGCGCATCAATAGCCGCCTGCTGGCTGGCGGGCCTGACATAGGAAAACTGGTTCATACGGTATGCCCTCCTTGTTTTACTGCTGTAATGGCTGCCACGATATTGTCGTATGCACCGCAACGGCAGATGTTCCCACTCATGAACTCACGTATCTCTTCCGGCGAGCCTGCATGCCCTTCGCGGATACAGGCTACGGCCGACATAATCTGGCCTGGCGTACAATATCCGCACTGGAAGCCGTCATGTTTGATGAAGGCTTCCTGTACAGGATGTAAGGTGTCTCCCTGGGCAAGTCCTTCGATGGTGGTGATTTTTTTCCCTTCCTGCATAACGGCGAGGGTAAGGCAGGAATTAATACGTTGGCCGTTGACATGAACGGTACAGGCGCCGCACTGACCGTGATCGCAGCCTTTTTTGGTGCCTGTCAGGTTCAGCTGTTCGCGCAGCAGGTCCAGCAGGGTCACCCTGGGCTCCACGGACAGCTGATAAGCTTTCCCGTTGACTTCCAGGCTGACCGGCATTTTCTCGAAGAGGCCGGCAATCGTTTCATCATGTTCGCCTGCTTTGACTACCAGCGGTGGCGTGAGCGCCAGCGCCATCAATGCGGAAGATTGTTTGAGGAAGTCACGTCTGGCTTCGTGTTTGTCCCTCTTACCCGGGCATGACGGGTTTTCATTTGGTGCTTGTGACATACACAAGGGTTTTATTCAGCAATAAGGTAGCTATTTTTTAACATATGAACAAGGAGTTCCCGCAAAGCACGTAAATCACGCAAAGGCGCAGAGCAGCAAAGCACGCAAAGATTTTTTTAAGACAAATTAAGAAAGCAAAGGAGCGAAGATCAAATAGTGTTGATCTTCGCTCCTTTGCTTTCTCTGCCCGCTTATATTAATCTTTGCGTGCTTTGCTGCTCTGCGCCTTTGCGTGATTTACGTGCTTTGCCAGAACTAGTAGCCCGGATTTTGACCGAGGGTTTTATTGATATCTCTTTCTTTTTGCGGTACTGGCCAGAGATAGTCGCGTTGCGGGTTGAAAGAACGTTGATCGGCCACCACGTGATTGCCGGTCAGGGTTACTTTGCCGGTATTGGCGTCTACAGTGCCCAGGCGGGTACCATATACGGTACCGGTCCTAACGGTGGTGCCTATCTGCCAGCGCTGGATATCGTACCAGCGGAGGCCTTCGAGGGCCAGCTCCACACGGCGTTCGCGGCGTACAAGGGTACGCAGGGCAGCGATGTTGTTATAAACGGTACGGTTCACCAATGGCATACCTGCACGGGCGCGGATATCGTCGATCGCCTGGTATACGCTGTTGTCCATGACGCCGGACTCTATTTGTGCTTCCGCGTAGGTGAGCAATACCTCGGCATAACGGATCACGATGATGTTCACACCGGTGTTCCACATGTCCGGGAAGTCCTTCAGGAAAGGAACAAATTTCCGTACCAGGTAACCGGTGGGTGAGTTGTTGCCTTCGCTGTAGTAGTCAGCGGCCCCCGGGGTGATGGGATCGTAGAACTTGTCGTTATATTGTAATCCGGGGTATACCACGCTGGCCGCCAGACGAGGGTCCCTGTTGACATACGGGTTGTTGGCGTCATAACCGGAAGCAGGATCGTCGATCGTTTTGCCGTTGGTCATTTCGTAGGCATCTACCAGCGACTGCGTAGGGCTAAGCGAAGCCCATCCGCCATAACCGGAAGAAGGCAGGATACCGAGGTCTGTATTGGCATTGTCTTTTTCGTTGGCTTTGTATTGTACATCGAGGATCACCTCTTTGTTGTTTTCAAAGTCCTGGCGGAAAAGATCGGTGTAGTTCTTATAGAGGCCGTAACCGAGCGCCATCACTTTTTTACAGTCTTCTATTGCGGCAGCATAATTTTTGTCAAACAGTTCCACGCGTGCTCTCAGCGCTAAGGCGGCGCCCTTGGTGATGCGTCCCACATCGCTGCCATCATATGTTTGCGGAAGGATTTGCGCGACAGCCGCCAACTCATCGGTGATGAATTTGCGGACGTCGGCGCGGGGTGTTCTGCTGACAGTGTTAGCTTCCTGTACGCTCAGGTTTTTTACTACCAGGGGCACATCACCATACAGCTGTGACATGACGAAGTACCGGTAGGCGCGCAGGAAGCGGGCTTCCGCTTTGAAGCGGTTTCTTGTTTTTTCATCGATGGGCGCCTGGTCTACATTTTCGATGAACCAGTTACATTTCTGGATAGTGACAAAATCCCACTGGTTGGCTACCTGCGGATCGGTGGCGGTGGCGGTACCGTTGCCCAGATGTTGGTAGTTGTCCCACGCCCATTGGCTGTAGCTGTTGTCGCTGACGGCATCCATATAAATGGTGTTGTAGCTGGTTTCCCATCCTTTGTAACATCCGGCAAGCGCTGCGGAAGCAGCAGCTTCTGTTGTCCACAGCGATCCGTTGCTATAGGCGTCGGTAGGTGATTTATCCAGGAAATCTTTCTGACAGGCGGCTTGTGTCAGTGCGCCTGCAAGCAGTATATAGAGAAGGTTTCTTTTCATGATCATAATTTTTCGTAACGGTTAAAAACTAACATTCACGCCAAAAGTGTGCACTTTCACCTGCGGGTAGTAATAGATGCTGCTGGTGATGGAGGCCTCCGGATCTATCCATTTATAGAGATGATCAAAGGTCAGGATGTTCTGGCCGCTGTAATAGAAGCGTAGTTTGGTAAGGCCAATCCGCTTGATCACTTTTTCCGGGAGGGAATAACCTATCTGCAGGTTTTTAAGGCGCAGGTAAGAACCATCTTTCACCCAGAAGGAAGAAGGCGTGCCGCTGGGATCATTTTGTTTATAGTTATACCAGGTGCGGGGCATAGAAGCGCCGGGATTCGCTGTTGTCCAGCTGTCGAGGAAAGCGGAAGTCGGTTTGTTGGCATTACCGCCCACAGCACCGATCTTGCCAGCGTCAATATAGTTTTTCACACCGGCAGCGCCCTGCAGGAAGATACCGATATCAAAGTTTTTCCAGGAAGCCGTCAGGTTCAGGCCGAAGGTTACTTTCGGGAAGTAGCTGCCGAGATATTCCCTGTCGGCGCCGTTGATGGTGTCGTTGCCGTCTTTATCGCGGTATTTCAGATCGCCGGGAGCGGTGGTGGGCAACTGGAAAGGTGAATTTTTTATCTCCTCTTTTGACTGGAAGATGCCGTCGGCAACATAACCATAGATGGAGTTTACAGGATAACCTACCTGTTTAAACGTATAGCCGTTGATGATAGGTCCGGAGCCACGGAGGTCGGTCACTTCGTTGTGGATAAAGGCGGTATTGAAGCTGGCGCTATAGTTGAAGTCTCCTTTGTTATCGGCATAACTCAGTAAAAATTCCCAACCGCGGTTCAGCACGGCGCCTGCATTCTGCACCGGGTCCTGGAAGCCATAGGCGGCGCCTACCGGTACGGCCAGCAGGATGCCATTGGTTTTCTTATGGAAGTAATCGGCGCTGAAGTTCAGTTTGCCGTTCAGGAAACCCGCGTCGATACCGACACCTGCTTCGGTGGTGGTTTCCCATTTGATATCCGGGTTGGCGCCGTTGATAGGCGCCACGCCCGGTACTACACCGGCTGCCGTTCCGCCGAATACATAGTTCTGATCGCCGAGGGCGGTGAAGATGTACGGGTAATACGGGAAGGTGGGATATTTGGCATCATCCTTTCCTTTTACGTACTGGTTGCCCAGCTGGCCCCAGGAAGCTCTCAGCTTCAGGTTGGACACTGCTGGTTTCAATGCGTCGAAGAACGCTTCGCGGTCGATGTTCCAGCCGGCGGAGAAAGAGGGGAAGGTACCCCATCTGTTGCCCGGGGCGAAACGGGAAGAACCGTCATAACGCAGGTTGGCTTCCAGCAGATATTTCCCGTCGAAGTCGTAGTTCAGTCTGCCGAACCAGGAGCGCAGGCCCAGTTCATAGCTGTAGTTGAGAGCGTACTGGCCTTCTGTGCCACCGAGGTTCAGATCGGTCAGTTCGTTGTTGAGATAACCTTTGCGGTATCCTTCGTCGAAGGAGTATTTGGTTTGCTCCTGGGAGAAACCGCCCAGTATTTTGAAGTTGTGTTTGTTAAAGGATTTGGTGTATTCCAGCAAAGCCTGCTGGGTAACGGTGTTGCCGAAGTTGTTCTGATCGGTAACGGAACTGGGGCCCTGGTAAAAGGTCTTGTCGCCGTTAGCGTTATAGTATTGCTGGTCAGCCCTGAACTTCTTGATGTGATTGATCTTCATGATATAAGCCAGGGAGGGCTTGAAGTGCAGGCCTTTGATGATTTCCCAGTCCACGCCCACATTGCCTACGAGGTCATAGTAAGAATAGGTGTTTTTGCTGTTACCTTCCAGCCAGGCCATAGGGTTACCATCGCCGATAGCGCCATAGTGGCCGTTGGCATATTTGTAAGGTATGCGCGGGTTGATCCTGTTGATCTGTCTTACCAGCTGTTGAAAATCGCCGGTGTAGGGGTTGGACGGTTCTGTCTGGCCGGTGGAGGTAAAGCCGATGTTGGCATTTACTTTCACGTGGTTGGCCACCTCAGAGGTGATATTGAGGCGGGTAGTATATCTTTTGGCGTTTGTTTCCTTTACGATACCGTTCTCGTCAAAGAGGCCGAGGGACAGTGCGTACTGTGTTTTTTCGCTGCCGCCGGAGACGCCGAGGTAGTGATTTTGCTGGATGCCGCTGCCTTTGTAGAAGAGGCCGAGCCAATCCGTGTTGGGATAGTTGTAGGGATCGGAGCCGTCTTTATATTTGGCGATTTGTTCAGCGGTGTATTTAGGGGCGGACCCTTCGTTGATGGAAGCCTGGTTCTCCAGTTCCGCTACCTGCCAGGAGGGGAGGAAGTCGGGGAGGCCGGTGGCTTTCTGTTTACCTACATAGGCGTTGTAGGTAACCTGCGGAGCGCCTTTTTTTCCTTGTTTGGTGGTGATCAGAATGACGCCGTTGGCCGCGCGGGAGCCGTAGATGGCTGCGGAGGCGGCGTCTTTCAGGACAGACATGCTGGCGATATCGTCCGGGTTGATGTTGTTCAGGCTGCTGACGTTGGTCACCACGCCGTCGATCACGATCACCGGGTCGGCGGTGTTGAGGGTGCCGATACCGCGGATGCGGATGCTGCCGCCGTCGGAACCGGGCTGACCGCTTTTGGCGGCGGTAACGGTAACGCCGGGCATGGTGCCCTGTAACGCGTTGCTGACGCTGGTAACGGGCCTGTTGGCCAGTTCCTTGCTGCCGATGCTGGACACGGCGCCGGTGAGGTTGGCTTTTTTCTGGGTGCCATAACCGACTACTACCAACTGTTTGAGGGAGGCTACGTCGGACTGGAGAACGATATTGAGATGTGTTTTCCCTTTAAGGCTTATTTCCTGGGCGGTATAGCCGATGCTGGTGATGGTGATCACCGCATTTTCGTCTACGCCGGCGATCTGGAATTCGCCGTTGGGGGTGGTGATAGCGCCTTTGGTGGTACCTTTCACCATCACGGAAGCGCCGGGGATGGCTGCGCCTGTTTCGTCCACCACTTTACCGGAGATGGTGACCGGCGGTGGGGTATTGCTTTCCGTGGGTTGTATGTTTTTTGTTGTTTTTTCATTACGGGTGATGAATACCGTATTGCCCTGTACTTCGTAGCTGAGGGACTGATGTTGTAGCACCATGTCCATGGCGGTTTGCAGGGTGGCGTTTTTCAGTTCCACGGTTACCGGGGCCGTGTTTTTCAGGTCTTCCCGGTCGTAGAAGAAAGCATAGCCTGTTTGCTGGCGTATCACGTTCAGCACTCTCTGGAGGCTGACAGCGCGGGCAGACCAGGTAACAGTCTGTGCGCTGGTCGTGGCGCTTACCTGTAAGATACCCATCAGGAGCAGAAGAGAAGTTAGCTTCATAACTAACAAAAGTTTGTTGAACAGCCCGGCTTTTTTTGGATGACAACCGGGTCCGGAATTACAAATAGCCTTTACTTGCATACTTTTGCAATGTTTGGTTGAATTAATAAAGAATGTTTACCGACTTGTTTGTTGGTTTAGCTGAACTAAGGCCGGGGTTCTGACGCCAATCTTTACCCCCGGCTTATTTCATTAAAGTACATGGGAATACCTCTTTGTTAGCCTGAATTGATCATTGTTCCTGTTTTGTTTTTCATCGTTCTTATAAAGGTTATGGCTGGATAACGATCCGGTGGCCATCTTCTATTCTGTATTTTATTCTCGTTTTAGACAGTCCTTTCAGCACCTGGGAGAGGGTAAGGCTGCGGCCTATTTCTCCGTTGAACACGCGGTCCGGTATTTTGCCTTCGTAGCTCACTTCCAGGTTGTACCAGCGCGCGAGTTCCCGCATAACGGTGGGCAGGTCGGCGTTGGTGAAGGAGAAATAGCCTTCTTTCCAGGCGGTGATGGCGGAGAGGTCTACCTGGTCTGCCACCTGAACATCGTTGTGGCTTACCCTTGCCTGCTGGCCTGGTTTCAGTACCATTTGGCGGTTATGGGCAGACACCCGGATGGCGCCTTCCACGAGGGTGGTTTTGATGGCGGCTTCGTCTGTGTAAGCGTTGATGTTAAAGTGGGTGCCCAGTACGTCGACAGTGGTGTTGTTGGCCGTTACGCGGAAGGGCATGCGGGCATTTTTTGCCACATCGAAAAAGGCTTCGCCTGTCACTGTTACCTTTCTTTCTGAGCCGGTGAAGGCGGTGGGATAGGTAATGGAGGAGCCGGCGTTGAGCCATACTTTGGAGCCGTCGGGCAGGATGAGGCTATACTGGCCGCCGAGGGGCGTGCTCATGGTGTTGTACAGTATTTTGCCTGCATCGGTGCCGGCGTTGTCATATACCAGTTGTCCGTTGGCCATTTTGGTGATTTTACTGCCGCCCTGTTGTGCCAGCAGGCCATTGCCGGCGCTGTCGAGTGTTATCTGTGAGCCGTCGCTGAGCGTCAGTATGGCTTTGTTGCCGCCGGGAGCTACGTCGGGAGCTGCCTGGGTGTGTACCGGCGCTCGTGTTTTGGCGGGTTGGGTCCACCACCATGCAATGCCGGTCAGCAGCAGTATGCTGGCAGCTGCGGCCCATTTCCAATGGATGTGCCTGATGCGGGAGGGTTGCCGTGGCTTGTCGGCCGCCAAGATGCCGGTAACGAGCTGTTGCCATTCCGCCGGATCGTGACTGTCCGGGGTGGCGGGCCCATGGAAAGCTTCGATCTGCGTATTGACCATGCCCGTTTCATCCGCCTGGATCATCTCCAGCAGTTCCGTGTATTCATCCTGCGTGGCAAGGCCCTGGCGGGCTTGTGATAATAAATATATCAGTCTTTCAGTATCTGGCAATGACGTGGTTTTTTGTATCGCGTGAACGTTTGATTTTGGTGCAGGGCGACCCGGTTGCAGGGGTGTCCCTGCATATACGTACCGTAAGTGAAGTGATAGTACCTATCGGGCGGAAAAAAAATTAAAAAAAATGGGAAAAACTGTAAGAAAGTAACATCAAAGGGATACTAATACCGTGTCTGAGCAGGTATTCCCGGATGGTGCGAAGGGAGCGCACCAGCGAATTTTTGACGGTTTGGGCGGAGATGTTCAGCTGTCCGGCGATATCGGCTATTTTCAGGCCGCCTTCCCGGCTCAGCAGGTATATTTTCATGGCCTGGGGCGGCAACTGGGTGATGGCTTCCCTTATGAGCCTGGATGTTTCGGAGAGGGACAGGTTTTCCTCGGTAACATTGGTGTATTCTTCTTCGCTCCAGGACAGTTGGTGGCGGGCTTTTTCGCGGACGCCCTGTTTTTGCAACCAGGTGTAGGAGCGGTGGTAGGTCATTTTAAAGATCCAGTTACGGGGGCTGTCAACCGCGGGGAGTTTATCGCGTCCCATCCACAGGCCGAGGAATATTTCCTGGATAATGTCTTTTACCGGGGCTTCTTCCTGGATAATTTGCCGGATGACAGGCCTGATGCGGGGCACATAGAGATGAAACAGCGCTTCAAACGCTGCTTCGTCACCTTCCGCGATCCGGTCAAATAATATTGTCTCCTGTGCTGCGTCGTTCTGCATCCTGTGTCCAGATACTGATCAATCAATGGTTCGCCCCGGTGAGGTCACTCGTATGATGTTTAATGGGCACAACAGTGTAATGAAAGAAATGGCAACCGGGGTGGTCAAAGATAACATGATAATTCGGTAAAAAAGACATTAGGTTTCCGGCGGGGCCTGTGGCGGTTGGGGACGGTGGGGGGGAGCGGATATAGTAATCAGCGCCGTAAGGATTGGACCGTTGCTACACAGGGAGTGTATCTTATAGTGGCCCAGGGGTTGGGCTGGCATCTGCCTGTATAGAACGGAAACTCTTCTGTGTTGCTGATAGTGGCCCAGGGCTTTAGCCCTGGGATCACCGGTAGGGTTTTCCTGCGTTGCGGGTTTCGAAGTTCTGTATTTCCTGCTGCAGCCGGCGTTTCTGCAGGAGATAGGTCTTCAGGTCCAGCCGGGATTTTTCGGCTTCGAGGCCGGAAACGGCCTGGTGTAGCCGTATCCATTCATTGCGCAGCAGATTTTTCTCCGAATGGCGGGCGGTGGTAAAGGCGGGTGCCTCGCGAATCACATCGAGAGAATAACCCTGTTCTGTCCATTGAAGGAAATCGTCGCTGAGGACGTCCATACATTCCGGATCGAGGGCGCCGTAGCCGGTGGTGTATACGGTCAGCGTGGGCCGGGTGGTATCCAGGAAGATGCCGCGGCCGCCGCTGTCGTCTGCTATGCTCAGATAGCCGGGGAGGTACCGCTGCACCTCGTAGTCGTTATTCCTGGTCAGGAGGTCGTCGGTGCCATAGAGGTTTACCAGGTCGGTGACGAGGCGGCTTTCGTGCAGCTGTTCTGTTTCCAGGAAGCGGGCGTAAGCACCCGGCAGGGTGATGCCGAGTGCTGCTGCTATCTGTTGAAGGCGGTTATCCATTGCTTTTGAGTTGCGCCAGCCACTGTTGGGCAAATTCGTTGTCCGGCTCCAGTGCCAGCACTTTCTCGAAGGAGGCGATGGCCAGCGGGAGGTCTTCCATCTGATAGAAGAGGATGGCACGGTTGAGATGGATATAGCTGTTGTCCGGAGCGATGGCCAGTGCTTTGTTGTAGCAGGCGAGTGCTTCCTCGAAATTTTCGGCCAGCATGTACAGGGAGCCCATGTTCACGAGGAGACCAGGTTCCTCTGGCGCCAGCTCAATGCCTTTCCGGGCGTATTCCAGTCCCTGTAGCAGGCGCATCTCCACGCTTTTCTGCGTGTCTTCGTTGAAGCCGTTGTCTTCCATGAAGTTGATGCTGTGGTGGATGCTTTCCAGCAGGTTTCTCACTTCATTGTCGTACCAGCCTGCTGTTTTCTCCACCTCCTGTGTAAAGGGCAGGGCGTCGAGGTCTATGTCTATGTCTTTGTCCAGCTCGGCAGCTGTTTTCATTTTTCCTTTGGCAGGAGCGTACCACCATTCGCAGAATTTGCCGAGTTCACCACCTTCCGGCAGTTCGTCAACCGGTGGAAGTCCTTCTTCGTAGATGGCGTCGTTGGCTACTACGAGGTCGAGGATGATTTTGAGACCTTCGTGGTCGATGGGTTCATTTTCCTGTTCGGCGGCCATCACCATGTAAGGCAGCAGTTGGTACCAGCTGGCGAGCAGGTCACGGTACTGCTGCTGTGCCGCATTTTCTGCGATGATGCGGGCCATGGTGAACACGTCGGACAACTGTGGCGGGGTAGCGTCAGCACCCTGCAGGGTACCGTTGGCCACTAAAGCTTCCCACAGCGTGGAGCCGGCATCGCAGTAAAGGATATACTGTTGCTGTTGCTGGTCGAAATGGGCGTAGCCTGCTATTGGATTGGTTTCCGCGTCCCACTCCGCTTCCGGCTGGGTATAGATGAAGCTGAACTTCCGATGGGCGGCGAGGTTGTCCAGGAACGCCTGATGCTGTGCATAGGAAGGATGCGCAGTTATCGGGAAAGTATATACGAAGCGGCGCTGTACGAGTATATCCATCACCCGGAAATGGGTGAAGCCGGTGTCAAAATTTGATTGCAGCTCGTACAGGCTGTAAAAGAGACTTCTGCGGTCCAGTGAATCATCCTGGCTTTCATGCAGACAGTAGACGGACATCTCCACCAGGGATTCTATTTCATGCATCGACATATCTTGGGTATGCTTTATTTGAAACGCGAAAATACGGATTATGGAAAAAAGCGCGGGGGAGTATCTTCCGGGTGCGCATGCGGCCGGGTGGCAGCTGGTGCCGGCGAGGAGGCTGGTAGTGGTTGCGGTGGACTGAAAGCTATTGCAGGATACTTTGTACTGACATTGTCCCGGGTGCTGCCGGGCATATTACATGCCCCGCTGCTGGTGGCAGTGATGCCCCGGGCCGGATCACTGCCCGGGGCGGAAGAATTATTTCACTAATACGTTTTTCACGTAGTTATAGCTTTTGGTAATGCTGTCGAACGGATCGATGGTGATTTTGTCCTGCTCCACAAAAATATGCTGCACGCCTGCCTGTTTGGCCTGCGCGAAGATCTGCCGGAAGTTAATGCTGCCCGTGCCCACTTCTGCGAAAGACACGCCGGACAACAGCTGCATGGAGGTCTTGTTTTCATTGCCGGCAGCAGTAAGGCTGGCCGTGTTCTTTTTGTCCATGTCTTTTACGTGCCAGGCCACAAACCGGCCGGGCGCTTCGGAGAACAGCTTCAGCGGATCTACGCCGGATTTTACAGCCCAGAAAAGGTCCAGCTCAAATGATACCAGCGCGGGGGTCTGTGTTTTTGAGCATCACCTCATAACCTGTGGTGCTGCTGTCTGCCAGCTTCTTGAATTCCCAGTAGTGGTTATGGTAGCCGATCTGCAGGTTGGATTTTTTACACAGTTCGCCGGCTTTGTTCAGCTGGTCGGCCATGAACTTATAATCATCCGTTTTCAGCTTTTTATCCCACAGCGAGAGCGGGAGCACCGGCACGATAAAATACTGCTGGCCCAGTGACGCCGCCAGGTCAATCTGCGGCTGTAATGCCGCCGGGTCGCCGTTGCCCCGGGTCAGATAGTCGTTGAGCTGATAGTGGCCGCTGGGAGTGACCAGCTGGTATTCCTGGAACAACGCTTTCAGTTCCGATGGCTTGAGGCCCCAGAAGGTACCTTTGTCCTTTTCTCCTGCGTAACCGTAATAAGTCTCCACTTCCTTATAACCAATCTGCGCTACCCGTATGATCGTGCTTTTTACGTCTTTGTCCAGCTGATCCCGCAGCGTGTACAATTGCAGCCCGATATCACGGGAGAGGCCTTTCTTCTCCGTCTGTGCGAAGAGACCGCCGGGAAGCATCATACCGGCAGCTAATAAGCCGGCCTGTTGAATAAATGAACGTCGTGAGTTATGCATCTAATAATGTTGTTTGTAACGTGGACAATGACCGAAATTAAGGAAAAGGGTTTTATTGCCGCTGAAAATGTTGCTGCGGCTTTACAGCAGCGGGTTTGCGGCTAAATAATTTTTATACGGATCTGGTTTTAATTGGTTAAATTGTTAAGACTCTGATTATCCTAAAGCCAACTCGATGAAGCTATTTTTCTGGAAGCGGAAAACGGCCGGGGGACCCCAAAAAAAGAAATCAAAAGTCAGGGAATGGATAGAAGCTGCTGTTTTTGCCATCGTAGTGGCCACGCTGATCCGGACTTTCCTGTTTGAAGCTTTTATGATCCCCAGCGGCTCTATGGAAAGGACCCTGTTAATCCACGACTATCTTTTTGTTAGTAAGATCAGCTATGGTCCGCGCATCCCCATGACGCCACTGGCATTCCCGTTTGCCAATCACACCCTGCCCTTTACCAAAACCACAAAATCTTATTCCACCGCGGTACAATGGCCCTACAAACGACTGCCTGGTTTCAGTGAAGTGAAAAGGAATGATGTGATCGTGTTTAACTATCCTTGCGGAGATACGGCGTTGTACAGCAAATCGGGAGATGATGCCGACTATTACGTCATGAAACGGAACATGACGCCGGACACCCTGAAGCTGTTTTACAGTGACCCCATTTACCGCCCGGTAGACCGGCGGGAGACATGGATCAAACGTGCCGTGGGCATCAGCGGGGATACGATCATGGTGGTAAACGGGCAGCTGTTTGTTAACGGTAAACCGGGTTTTGAACCACCCGAAGCACTTACCGGCTACCAGGTAAAAACGAGGTCCGGAAAAGCGTTCAACGATAAACAGGAAAAAGACCTTGGTGTGGATGGTGGTTATGGCATGGGCGAAGACTCCTCCAGGTACTATACCTACGATCTAACCAAAGATAAAGCCGCACTGGTCAAACAATGGGGAGATACTATCCTGCCAGACCCGAAAACAAAAACACGGAGAGGCATTTTCCCGGGGGACCCCGACAACTTCCCGTGGAGCGAAGATACCTATGGCCCCATTTACGTACCTCAGAAAGGCGTCACGGTAGCACTGGATACCTGCGTATTGCCGCTCTACCGTCGCATTATTGTCAATTACGAGAACAACGAGCTGGAGGTACAGGGTGATAAAATATTTATCAACGGGCGGGAGACAAAAGCCTATACATTTAAAATGAATTATTACTGGATGATGGGCGATAACCGCCACCAGTCGATAGACTCCCGCTTCTGGGGCTTTGTGCCGGAAGATCACCTGATCGGCAAAGCGTGGGTGATATGGTTTAGCTTCCACAAGACCTACAAGGATTTTTATATCCGTTGGGGGAGGTTTTTTACATTGATTAAATAATCCATCATTCCCTTGGTTTAATCACCATCTCCATCCTGGCTTCCCCTTTCAACGCCTAAAATTCAATTCTTAATCTCAATGGCCCAATATCCTTGCCCCGGGTTCACGCCCGTGGCAAGGATGTAACCGGTTTCTTTTATGACAGCAGTATTGTTCTCACAGGTTACTGTGCGTTGGCTGCTTTTACCTTGTTGAGCAGCTGGTCCAGCGCGGTGCGGTCCAGTAACCGGCCTTTGGTGACAACAGCACTTATTTTTTCGGTGTTATGGATGTCTTCCAGCGGGTTGGCGCTGAGCAGCAGGATGTCCGCCTTTTTACCGGCGGCCAGCGCGCCGTAGTCTTTTTTATGCAGGAACGCCGGGGAATTGATCACCGAAGCCTGCAACGCCTGCAGGGGCGTAAGACCGAAACGCACCATGAGCGCCAGCTCCCGGTGTAGTCCGATACCGGGATAGTCGAATGAATTCAGATAACCGGCATCTGTGCCTGCCATGATTTTCACACCGGCTTTTTGCAGCAGCGGCAGGATGGCAGACTCTTTTTCGTATATCTCTTTCCGGTAGGCGATAGCGGCACTGTCGTCTTTCATGACCCGCTTTACCCGCATCTCATAAGTTTTCTGCAACCCTTTGCCGATGTAAACCAGGTAGGGGTCCTGTGCGTGGTTGTCCTGGTCGAAATACGCGAGTATCTGTCCCAGCGATAGAGTGGGAGTAACCGCCGTGCCTTTGGCTGCCATATGGCGATAGGCCTTCAGCGCGGCGGCGGTATCAAAATGGGTCAGTATGTACCGGTTAATATCGCGGCCTTTGATTTCTCCGTTGGCGATACGACGGGAGAGGGCCGCTTCGTCTTTTACACCTGCTTTCCAGACATAGGAGAGGTGTTCTACGGAACTAAGGCCTGCGTCGGTTACCTGTTGCAGCGTAAGGGCATAAGGTACGTGCCCGGAAATGATCATCCCCCGTTGCCGAGCGGCTTTCACCGCTTCCAGATACAGTGCTGGTTTGATCGTGTTGTCCGTAATTTTTACAAAATCTACGTGCATACGTTGCAGTGAGTCCAGCGCCTGGTGTAGTTCGGCGGTGGTACCAATTTCAATATCACCCAGCCATACAGATTTATAGCCTTCCAGTTTGGGGCCGGATGTGAAAATGGCGGGCCCCTGCAAGGTTCCGTTGTTGACTTCATCGCGCCATTTCAGCACTTCTGCGCTGATATCGGCGGCGCAATCGCGGATGGTGGTGATGCCATGAGCAAGATAGAGCGGCAGGAAGTTTTTGTTTTCATCGGCGAGGGTGTCGCCACCGCCGAAGTGCATGTGGTTGTCCCACAGGCCGGGCATGGCATACCGGTTGCCGCCATCAACCGTGTGTGCCGCTTTATACCGCGCGGCACGCTGAGGAGTGGTAACGGCCACGATCATATCGTGACGTACCACAATTGCCTGGTTGGGCGTGATCTTCCCGGTTTTGATATCGATCACTTTTACCGGGGAGATGACCAGGTCCACCGGCTGTTGGGCGGACACCGCGATCCCTCCCAGTAAGGAGAGAAAAATTAAAATTCCTTTTTTCATGATGGTGTGTTATTCCGTTGTTGAAAATTCAGTAGCAATGCGGCCAGTACAAAGGTGCCGCCCAGGAAACAAACGCCTGTCCAGTGCCAGTGGCTCCATACCTGCGCCCCCAACAGTGAGCCGAGTGCGCCGCCGGAGAAAGCGCTGGTCATGTACACGGTGTTGAGCCTGCTGCGTGCCGCAGGTAACAACGCAAACACTTTCGACTGGTTGGAGATATGTGCTACCTGTTGACCTACATCCAGCAACACTACGCCAATGATCAGTCCTGTCAGTGATGCGGCAGAAAAACCCATGATCACAAAAGCGGCCAGCATGGCCATTACGCCGAGGCGAAGGGTAAACTGCGGCCCTCTGCTGTCGGCCGATTTGCCGGCGGCCGGAGCGGCCAGCGCGCCACAGGCGCCGATCAGACCGAAGAGCCCTACCATATCACTTTTATAATGGAAAGGACTGCCTTCCAGTAAAAATACCAGTGTGGTCCAGAACACGCTGAAAGCACCAAAAGTCAGGAAGCTGGTCAGTGCGGCCTGCCGTAACGGGGAATAGGTTTTTACCATCGATACCAGCGATTTCATCAGGCTGCCGTAGCTGCCTTCAAAAGAAGGCGGGTCCGATGGCAACATGCGGTAAAGCACCACCAGTAAAACGGCCATTATACCACCGCCCAGCAGGAATACCGCGCGCCAGCCCCAGTGGGCGCCAATGATACCGCTGAGGGTGCGGGACAAGAGAATTCCGATCAACAGTCCGCTCATCACTTTACCTACAATCCTGCCGCGGGCTTCATCAGGCGCCAGGGTGGCAGCCATGGGCAGCAACAGCTGCGGTACGGCAGAGAAGAATCCGATGAACAGGCTGGCGCCTACCATCATGTAATAGTTCACAGACGCTGCCGCCAGCCACATACACACCGTGGCCCCGGCCAGTTTCCATAATATCAGTTTACGTCTTTCTGTTTTATCGCCCAGGGGTACTATCAACAGCAGCCCCAGCGTATATCCTACCTGCGTGATCGTGGCGATCACGCTCACTTTGCTTTCGCTGATGCCGAAGGTGTTGGCCATCATCAGCAGCAGTGGCTGATTGTAATAAATATTCGCGACTACCATGCCACAGGTTACCGCCATCAGCACAACAAGGGCGTTCGTTATCCCGCTGCCTTTCCTTTTGATGGGCAGTGTCATCACGTTTTCCATACTATCTTTTCTTTAAGGCAAAAGTAGACCGGAACAAAACGATGAAATGGTACTCATTATTGAATGACCGGTACTTTTTATAGATGTCTGACCTGACGGCGAAAGTCCACCGGGGTTTGCGCGGTATACTTCCGGAAGAAGCGGGAGAAATAGGAAGTATCGTTAAAGCCAAGTGAGAAAGCAATCTCTTTTACGTCCATGTCGGTAAGGATCAGCAAGCGCTTGGCTTCCAGCAGCAGCCGGTCACGGATGTATTCCCCGGCGGTGATGCCGGATTCCTTGCGGCAGACAGTATTGAGATAACTGGGGGTAACGTGCAGGCGTGCGGCGTAGTAACTGACTTCGCTGTGTTGTGCGTATTGTTTTTCCAGCAGCTGCAGAAAGCGGTTGATCAGCCGGCTACCTGCGGCAGCTGTTTCCGAAGGATAGGCTACGGCATACCATCGTTGTAACAACAGCAGGATAATCTGTAACCGGTGTTGTGTGATATTGGCTGCCGTTTCACCGGTCATCAGCTGCAGCTCTGCCGTGAGCTGTGTGTATTGCTCGCGTGTCAGCTTCAGCAGCGGCGTGGCGGATGGTGTGAAAAATGGCCACATAGGCCCTTTTTGTAGCATGAAGCTTCCCGAAAACATTACCTGGTAGCCGGTAGTGTTGGCGGAAAGCCGCCACTGGTGCGCTTGCCCGGGTGCGAGGAAAAATACGCTGTGCGGCGTCACTTTATAATCCCGGAAGTCGATAGTATGGGTGCCACTGCCTTTGGCCCCTACGATCAGCAGCATAAAAAAATCATGCTTGTGGGCTTCGTCTATCACAGGCATATTGATCGGTTCATGTTGCACAAGCTTAAAATCCTCCTGCCGGTAAGGGAGATTGAAGATTTTTTCTATGCCAAATGTCCTTAATCCTGTGATTGCCATGACGATTGCTGATTATATGGTGAGCGAAGATCAATCCGACTGCCGTTTTTACAGCGATGTGATCAGGATTACTATAAAATTATGATAATCACCGGCAATTTACTGTTTATCTTTGTGTCCTGATATAAAGCAACTATGGAGTACGCGGCGCCATTTCTTTTACGCAACCGGCATATGCAAACGATCTATCCTTCCCTCTTCAGGAAGATAAGACCCGCTGCCTATCAGCGGCGCCGTATCGATACGCCGGACGGCGATTTCCTCGACCTCGATTTCAGCGGGCAGGGAAACGACCGGGTGGTGGTGATCCTTCATGGCCTGGAGGGTAACGCTACCCGCAAATATGTACTGGGCATGGTACATATTTTTAATGAAGCCGGTTTTGATACCGTATCCATGAACTTCAGAGGATGCAGCGGTGAACCGAATAAACTACTGCGATTTTATCACAGCGGAGAAACGGACGACCTGCAAACCGTGATTGAATACCTCGTGTCGCTGGGTAAGTATACTGCGATCCATCTGGTGGGGTTTTCCCTCGGTGGCAATGTGACGCTGAAGTATATCGGTGAGCGGGGAACGGCTATCGGGCCGTTGATCAAATCGGCGGTGGCCATCTCTGTGCCCTGTGATCTGAAAGGCAGTTCCGCTGAACTCGAAAAGAAACACAACACCATTTACATGCAACGTTTTATCCGCGATCTGAAAGAAAAACTGCGGCTAAAACAAATGCAGTATCCGGACGGTATCAGCCTGGAGGGGTTTCAGCATATCCGTACCTTCCGTCAGTTCGATGACCGCTATACCGGGCCTATGCACGGTTTCCGCGATGCGATCGATTACTGGCAACAGTGCAGTTCCCTGTTTGTATTGCACCAGATCAGTATTCCCACGCTGCTGATCAATGCCAAAGATGACCCATTTCTCAGCCCCGCCTGTTACCCATATGAAATAGCGCGCCACAGCGATACTTTTTTCCTGGAAACACCGTTTAATGGTGGCCATGTAGGCTTCGTGACTTTCAACGAACCTTACTACTGGTCAGAGCAACGGGCGCTCGCCTTTTTCCGGGAACATGCATAACACCATGGACAAAGAAATGGGCCGCAGGTGTTTATTTTTTCTTATTTTGATAATTAATGGCCACCAACAGTAGTGATCAAATACGGATGTTGTTCGAGGAACAACGTAATGGTACCCTTTCCGAATCTGCCGCACAGCAGCTGAAACAGTTGCTGGACAGTGATCCGCTTGCCCGTGAAACCTGGGACGCGCTGCAGCGGCAAACAGTGAGGGAATCCGGTACAGGCAGGCCGCCACGGCGTCTTGCAGGCCAATGGTTTGCCTGGGCCGCTACGGCCCTGTTACTGATGGTCGCAGTCGGCAGTTATTTCATTTATCATACCCACCAGCATCATGACAGCACTTTTCCCGCCATGACGCGCAAATTTGTGCCCGTAAAAAATGCAGTACAGTTGCTGGTACCCGGCCGCGCTTCACTGGCGCTCACCGGTGACAGCTCTTTCCAGATATGGCAGGTTGGACAGGTGCAGCTGCGCAACGATTCTACCGGACTGCATTATGGCGGGCCCGCCAAAGGTTACGGGCTTAATACCCTGCTGGTGCCCCCCGGCGCTGACTACCGCATCACCCTGTCGGACGGAACACAGATATGGCTCAACTGTGCCTCCAAGCTGCGTTTCCCTTTCAGCTTCCCCGATCATAAACGGGAGGTGTACCTCGAAGGGGAAGCCTGGTTTAAAGTAGCCGCCAATCCGGAACAACCTTTTGAAGTACATACGCCCAATACCTCCATTACTGTGTTGGGCACTGCTTTTAATGTCAATGCCTACGACGATGAGCGCGTACGGGTGTCGCTTGTGGAAGGCGTGCTGACGGTGAAAGGCGCTTCCGATGAAGTAACCCTGAAACCGGGCATAGAATGTGTGTATGGCGATTACAACGGTTTCCGTGCCGCTCCCTTTGATACCGCCACCATCCGCGGATGGATGAAAGGAGAAGGTTATGCTATCCGCAACCAGAAATTACGTGACCTCAAACCTATCCTGGACCGCTGGTTTGCTGTGCAGGTGATTTTTGATAAACCTGAAATCGCCCATGTCGCCGTCACCGGCCCGCTGGAAAAGAACAAACTGCCCGCTTTCCTGCATGAAGCAGAGACCTCCGGCCATGTCCGTTATTACTTTACGGGGAATGAATTACATTTCACCCAGCCTTAAAAAATCGGGTATTATTTTTCCGGTAAAAAAGACTATCTAATATGCTTCAGGCTTGCTACTATTGCCGGAACATAGAAAATACAGGATGCCGGGAGACTTATGATTATCCACCGCCGCGAGCCCCTATATTTGGAAAATATTCCTTCCTGATTTTATTATCTTTCTGTCTTTGACCAATTGATCTCTATGGGACTTGCACGCAGAAATTTTCTGAAAAATATCGGGCTGGCCATGGCCGGTACTATGATGGTAAGGATACCGGCGCTGGGCCGGGCGGTAATGCCGGGCGGCGACCTGCTGCTGGCAAGGCAGCCGGATACCGCATGGCTGGCGTCTTTATATGACCGGGGCCAGACCACCACATACCTGAAAAGCAGGAACGAGCTGCAATATATCGGTATGCCGGTAGGCGGTATCCTCTGCGGTACCGTATACCTCGGCGGCGACGGCCGGTTGTGGCTGTGGGATATTTTTAACCTGAACCAGGAAGGAATAGAGCCGAAGGAGGTGGACTGGAAAGAGGCGGTACTGGGACAGGCAAAGAAAGTCCGCTCCCGCGATGGCGCCTGTTATATCCAGCCTTCTAAAGATATTCGTCCGCTGGAGCAGGGGATGGCGCTAAAGCTCACGATTGGAAAAGAAACGATGGTTCGCCCGCTGGACGAAGCCAGCTGGCCGGAAATAGCCTTTGAAGCCACTTACCCTATGGCCACCATCCGTTACATAGACCCTGCGTTGCCGGTGGAACTGACGCTGGAAGCGTTTTCTCCTTTTATTCCCCTGAATGAAGATGATTCCGGGTTGCCGGTCACCCTGTTATCCTTCCATATCCGTAACAAGGGTAAAGTGCCGGTGGAAGCGACTTTGCTGGGATGGCTGGGAAACAAGGCAGGTATCCATCACGCAAAGGAAGACCAGCACGAACGGGTAAATACCTCCGCCGGCGGCAACGGCTGGAAAGGCGTTTTGTCTGCCGTACGCGCTAAAGACGCTGCCAGCACGGCATGGCAGCAAAGTCCGGATAACGGTAACCTCTGTCTCGCAGCACTGGATGACAAGGCGACTGTCATCACACAGCTGGAACTGCCGTTGACCGAAACTTCGTTTAGCCGCTCACGTCAGGAGGCTGTAGTGCACCGCATCAAAGAAAAACTGATCGCTGGTGTTGCGGTAAGACATCGCTTGCTACCGGGTAGGGATATACGTACTGACTTTGCCATCAGCTGGTATTTTCCGAATCTCTCTTTTAAAGATATACAAGGCAAAGGGCGCTATTATGCCAATCATTTTGCAGACGCAGCAGCTGTAGTGACTTATGTACGGGAGCATCATGCACGGCTTACAGCCGACAGCCGGTTGTGGAAGACTACCTGGTACGACGCTTCGTTGCCCTGGTGGCTAATGGAGCGCACCTTTCTGAATATTTCCACACTGGCTACTACCACCGCGCACCGTTTTCAGTCGGGCCGCTTTTATGCCTGGGAGGGTGTGGGCGCCTGCGAAGGTACCTGCACGCACGTATGGCAGTACGCCCAGGCGGTAGGCAGGATATTCCCGGCGCTGGAACGCGACACGCGGCAGCGGGTGGACCTGGCCATCGGCATGCAACCCGATGGCGGCATCCTGTTCCGCGGAGAGGCAGAGAAACGCCCGGCTATCGATGGACAGGCGGGCACCGTGCTGCGTATTTACCGCGAACACCAGATGACCACGAATGACCGTTTCCTGCGGCAGAACTGGCCGCAGATCAAAAAAGCGACGCAGTTTATCATCCGGCAGGACCGCAACGGTGACGGGCTGGAAGACACGCCCATGGAGAACACGCTGGACGCTGTATGGGACGGTGAGATCGCCTGGATAGCAGGGTTGTGTATCGCCGCCGTACAGGCAGGCGCGCTGATGGCCGCAGAAGTGGGAGATACAGCGTTTGCCGATACCTGCAAAGCATATGTGCAAAAGGGCAGGCGGAATATGGAGACACAATTGTACAACGGAGAATATTTTATTCACCAGCCGGATAAGATAAAGGGCCGTTCGGTAATCGGCAGTTACAACACCTGTCACATCGATCAGGTATATGGCCAGAGCTGGGCTTTCCAGGTAGGAATGGACAGGGTGCTGGATAAAGAGAAAACACTATCTGCATTGCGTGCCTTGTGGAAATATAATTTTATGGAAGATGTAGGACCATACCTGGCCAGCCATCCGGGCGGCCGCCCTTATGCCCTGCCGGGCGAAGGAGGGATGATCCTGAACACCAATCCTTATAAGGAAGCATATCCGTTTGGCGTGAAAGACGCATGGCAGCTGGGATATTTCAACGAGTGCATGAGTGGTTTTGAGCACCAGGTGGCGTCTCATATGATGGCGGAAGGGATGACGACGGAAGCGCTTACGCTGACGAAAGCGGTGCATGACCGTTACCATGCCGCCAAACGTAATCCCTTCAACGAAATAGAATGCAGCGACCACTACGCCCGCGCTATGGCCAGTTACGGTACGTTTATCACCGCCTGCGGATTCGCCTGTCATGGTCCGCATCAATATATCCGCTTTGCACCAGCGCTGCAAAAAGAAAATTTCAGGGCGCCTTTTGTGACAGCAGAAGGGTGGGGTACCTATACACAACAACAGCAGCAAGGCCGGGGGAACTATCGTCTTGCGCTGAAACATGGACAACTGTCATTGCGGACCTGTTGTTTTGAGCAGGCCAGTCCGGCTGCAGTGGTGGTGAAAGCGGATGCACGGCAACTGCCTGCGACGTTCACCCACGAAAACGGGCGCGTAACGATTACGCTGAAACAGGCTGTCACCCTGCATGCGGGAGAAACATTGCAAGTCACCATGACGTCATGAACCGGAATTGTGTAGTTTTGTGTTTTCGTTAAACCCGAGTAAATGGAACCTTTGAAATTGTATATGTTATTGCTGGGGTGCACCATCCCCGGCCGTCATACAGAACAACATGATGTTTTTTTCGGCATTGCGCATAAACTGAGCGACCTGATACCAGATATGAAAGCTTTCTGGCCTGAAGCGGGCGACAAGCTACATGTAGATGCCTGGCGGGAAGTGACAGGTGTCGGTAACTATCAGATCACCGTGGTATCACGGGAGGAAACAGTGGATAACGCTGAACAGCTGTATTTCCTGAACCTCGGCGGATATAAGCCGGGGGAAATGGAAGAGTACCATTACAAAATGCTGCACGTCAGCAAGGACATCGGCACCGCTATCCGCGAAGCGAAAGAGACGGCTTTCTGCCAGCATAATACCTTTACCTCTCCGGGATCACCTGCCGCTACTTCCCACGTGGACGATAAATACGGCGTGGACGTAGATGATATTGTTCCGGTAAAAGACATCCTGCCGGCATCCGTGAGAACGCAGTATCAGCTGAAAATAGTACCGGTGGCCGATCAGCATCCCGAAGACGAACTGCATCTGGGATATTTCCAGTTACATAAATTATAATTACGGATTACGATCTTACTTACTGACAGTTTTTTTAACGGCTGCTCCATAATAAGGTTTACAATTCGTAATTCGTAATTGATTCAGGGATTTTCCTCGTCAATTTCTTCCTGCGAGTTTTCATCCAGCTCTTCATCAAATTCCAGTTCTTCCTGATCTTCCTGGTCTTCTTGCCCGGGTTGGTTGGGCTGGTTAATACCGTAGTTGTTGGTTTGTTCTGTCTGCTGGAATTCGCCGGTTTTTTCCCTTTGGGTATGGTGCTCGTTATTGTCGGGCTGGCCAGCGGGTTTGCGTTCTTTTGCCATACACATGATTTTAGGGAAAAAGCCACAAAGACTACGCCATTGGATGAACGGTAAATCGAATTCCGGTCTTTTTTTATACTTTTCCAGTCACAACCAACCATTAACACTGATGAAAAAAGCTTTTCTCGTATGCGCTGCCATGGCAGGCATGACCCACCTGTATGCACAAAAGGCGGGGGTAACTATCACTGGTAAAATACCGTCTGTTTTCAACAATGAGTACATCTATCTGCTGAAAGGCAGAGGTACCATGCTTGATTCCGCCAAAGTGGAAAAGGGCGCTTTCACGCTGAAATATGAATTGACGGATACTATTCAGGCTGCTTTGCGGGTCGTAAAAAAAGAAGACGGCAAATCCTATTACGGTACCAGGAACCTGTTCCTGAAGCCGGGTGACAAAGTATCGCTGACTGTAAAAGATACCAGTGGCGGTAACCTGCTGGTGAAAGGAGTGCTGAAAGGAGCTGCGCTCACCGTACAACAGGAGCAGCTGCAAAAAGAATTAAAAGAGGTAAGCGGAGAGATGGACGCGCTGCGTTCCAGGTACATGCAGCAGATGCAGGCTGTACAGAGCGGTAAGGCGCAAAGGGATACGGCTGCTGAAATAGCTATGAGCAAAAAAATGAGCGAACTGTGGAAACAACAGGAGGACATCACCAACACCTTTATCAACGCTCATCCGGATTATTATGTAAGCCTGGTGGAATTCAAGGAAAGCCTGGGAGGCCGCGTGAAAGACGTAGCTGCCACACAGGAACGTTTTAACAAATTTACACCGGCACTGCGACAGTCTTCACTCGGACTGTCTGTACAGGAGTTGCTGAAAGCGTCTGCCAAACTGAGCGTTAACCAACCGGCGCCTGATTTTGCATCTACTACGCCGGATGGCAAAACATTAAAGCTGTCTGACCTGAAAGGCAAATATGTACTGCTCGATTTCTGGGCCAGCTGGTGCGGTCCCTGCCGTGCGGAGAACCCCAATGTGGTAAAGGCCTTCCAGCAGTATAAAGACAGGAATTTTACGGTGCTGGGCGTATCACTCGACCGTGAAGGCGCGCATGATAAATGGACGGAAGCCATTGAGAAGGACGGCCTGGCATGGTATCATGTGAGTGACCTGAAATGGTGGAAAGCAGATGCAGCAGCGTTGTATATGATCCGTTCCATTCCACAAAACTTCCTGATCGATCCCAGCGGAAAAATCATTGCTTCCAACCTGCGTGGTGAAGCGCTGCAGGAAGAACTGGCGAAACTCCTGAAATAATATGTTACCGCTCCAGGATCGCGGTAACGCCCATGCCACCGGCGGTGCAGATAGACACCAAAGCCCTGCCCCCGCCGCGTTCCTGGAGTATTTTAGCTGTTTGTGCCACAATCCTCGCCCCGGTGGCGGCAAAAGGATGGCCGATGGCCACGCTGCCACCTTTCGTGTTTAGTTTGTTACGGTTTATACTCCCCAGCGGGGCATCCAGTCCCAGCTTTTTACAATAAGCGGCGTCTTCCCAGGCTTTGAGGGTACAGAGTACCTGACCGCAGAAAGCTTCATGAATTTCATATACATCGAAATCCTGCAAGTGCAGGTTGTTACGTTGCAGTAGCCGCGCTACGGCATAGGTAGGCGCCATCAGCAGCCCTTCGCCGTGTACATAGTCCACCGCTGCGGTTTCCCCGTCTGTCAGATAAGCCTGTACCGGCCATTGCCGGCGCTGTGCATATTCTTCGGAGGCCAGTAGCAGTGCAGCGGCGCCGTCGGTATAAATAGTGCTGTTGCCCGCGGTGAGCGTGCCTTTGCCGGTATGATCAAAAGCGGGTTTCAGCATGGCCAGTTTTTCAGGAGTGGTATCGGAACGGACGATGGTATCGCGGCTGACGTTTTTAAAAGGGATGACCAGCCCTTCGAAGAAACCAGCCATATAGGCGCGGGTGGTGTTCATATGACTGGTGTACGCCAGCGCGTCCTGGTCTTCCCGGCTGATGCCCCATTCCTGCACCATCTTTTCAGTATGTTGCCCCATAGAGAGACCGGTGCGTGGTTCTACAATGGAAGGGTAGAGAGGTGACAGGTCGCGGAAACGGAGAGAAGTAAGTATACGCAGTCTTTCCCCCGGTGTTTTGGCGCCTTTGAGGGCGGTGAGTTTCCAGGATAACTGCTGTTGCAGCATCAGGGGTAGGTCACTGTTGGTATCGCTGCCGCCGGCGATACCGGTTTCTATCTGTCCGGCCGCGATGCGCAGGCCCAGTTGTATGGCGGCGTCGAGGCTGGTGCCGCAGGCGCGTTGTACGTTGTAAGCCGGGGTGTGCGGATCGAGCGCCGTGCCCAGCACACATTCCCGTGCGAAGTTCCATTCAGTGGAACGGTTCAGCAGCGCGCCCAGCGCTACGTCACCAATGCGGCGCCCTTCCAGCCGGTAGGTGCTCACCAGGGCGTGCAGGCAGGCCGTGAGCATCTCCTGGTTGGAAACCCGGTTGTATTCCCGGAAGGATTTGACAAAGGGGATTCTTTTCCCGCCGATAACAGCCACTTTTCTCATAAAAGCGCATTTACTTAAAGGTACTTAAAATGAAAGAAGCGACCATGTTGTTACAGGCTGGTGACGGGATTAGGCAGGGGATCTCCTTTGAATGCGGCCAGTATGTTTTTGGCGGCCATGGCAGACATGGCATTGCGGGTTTCCTCGGTGGCGGAGCCAATATGTGGCAGTACCGCCACGGTCGGCATGTCGAGCAACGGATTATCGGGCTGCATCGGTTCCGGATTGGTGACATCCAGCCCTGCGCCCCAGATAACGCCCTGCTGCAGTGCAGCAATGAGATCTGCCTCGTTATGGATAGCGCCTCTGGCGGTATTGATGAAAATAGCCGATGGCTTCATCTGTTCAAAAACAGCTTTGTTGAACACGCCGGTGGTCTGCGGTGTCAGTGCGGTATGCACCGTGAGCACATCGCTCTGCGCCAGCAGTTCTTCAAACGAAACCCTGACGGCGCCCAGTTCTTTTTCCGCCGCTTCGTTGCGGCCGCGGTTGTGGTAGATCACTTTCATATTAAAAGCACTGACGCAACGTTTGGCCATCACATGACCAATATTGCCCAGTCCCCAGACGCCGAGTGTTTTTCCTTCCAGGTCAACGCCCAGGTTGGCGGTAGGTTCGGAGAATCCCCACTCTCCCCGCAGGATACGCCGGTAGTGGAAAAACGCTTTGCGCGCTACAGACATCATCAGCAGGAAAGCGGTATCGGCAGTGGCCGCGCTTAATACGCCCGGCGTATTGGTCACCGGTACCCGCAGTTCGTTGGCCGCCGCCACATCTACTTTGTCATATCCTACAGACAATAGCGCAATCACTTTCAGGTGGCGGCACTGCTCCAGGAAAGTGCGGTCAATGTGGTTGTCGCTGGCCAGCAGTAATGCGTCGTATTGCCGGCAGTGTGCAATCAGCTCCGCTGGGGATAGTCCACGCTTCTCTGTCCATTGGGTTACGCTGATGCCTGCACGCTGTAATAGTTCCAGTCCATCCGGCGGGATGACTCTTGTCACAAAAACCTTCATATTTGGCTATTTTATTATTTTTTTATTTGGTTATTGAAAGTATGAAAGCACTCTTCCTTACTTTCAATAACCAAATATCTAAATATCTAAATTCCTACATCGTTTGTTCCATTTCCATATCTCAAACCACCATACAGATACCGCGCCAACGCCTGCGCAGATCAGCAAAGAACGTATATCCAGCGCCGTGATATGGAAAAAGCCCGCCACCGGGGGGATATAAAGCATACATGCCAGCAGCGCCAGCGTGATCAGGATAACGCCCACCATCAGTTTGTTGTGGTTGCGCATGCTGGTGATAAATGAATAATAGAAAGAGCGGTTCACCTGTGTCAGAAATACATTGGCCAGTACCAGGGTGGTAAATACCATGCTGCGAACATAGGTTTCATCATGGCCTTGTGACAGGCTGTACTGGTAAACGCCCAGTACACCGGCGGTGATAAAAAGCCCCTGCACCAGGCTGACGGCCATCTCTTTAAAAGAGAGAAATGTTTGTCCGATAGGCCGTGGCGGCAGCCGCATGGCATTGGGTTCCATCGGTTCGTTTTCATAAACGATGGAGCAGGTGGGGCCCATGATCAGCTCGAGGAAGATGACGTGTACCGGTGTGAAGATGTTCGGGTACGCCCATCCGAGGAACAGCGGCAGCGACACGGTGAGGATAATGGGAATATGAATGGAGATAATGTATTGTACTGCTTTTTTGATGTTGGTATAAATCCTGCGGCCGATGGCAACGGCATCTACCATGCCGGAGAGGTCATCGTTCACGAGGATCAGGGCGGCGGCCTGTTTGGCGATCTCGGTGCCTTTCTGTCCCATGGCGATGCCGATGTGGGCGGCTTTCAGGGCGGGGCCGTCGTTGACGCCGTCGCCGGTCATGGCCACTACCTGGCTATCTGCCTTGAGTGCATTGATGGCGGCCAGTTTGGCTTCGGGGAACATGCGGGTGAAGATGTTCACCCGCAGCAGGGTGGCCTGCATTTCCGGAAGGGACTGTTGCATGAGCGCGTCGCCGTCTATCGCTTCCGCGGCGTGCCGCAGTCCGGCCTGCGCAGCAATGGCCCTGGTGGTGGCGCTGTTGTCGCCGGTAATGATCTTGATATCGATGCCGGCTTCATAAAACTGTTGGAAAACCTGGCTGATATTGGCTTTGGGAGGATCGTAAAAAGCCACCAGCCCCACGAAGGTAAAGGGCAGTTCCTGTTGTTGTGCCGGGTAATCTGTGCCTTTGAAGTCGGAGGTAGCTACGCCCAGCAGGCGGTATCCTTTTTCCGCCAGTTGACTGAGCTGTTGTTGTACGTTGTTTTTTTCCGCCTCCGGCAGATGACAAACGCGGAGAATAGCCTCCGGTGCTCCTTTGGCGGCAATGATCCGTTGACCGTCATTGGTTTCAAACACGTGGGTCATCATGGGTGGTTTACCTTCCAGCGGGTATTCATGCACCATGTGGTACTGCGGGCGTTCATCCGTGGCCGTAGTCTGTTCATACAGTTGATGCAGCGTTTTTTCCATCGGATCAAACGGTACCGGCTCGCTGGCCCACATGGCGGCGCGGATAACGGCGGCCGGCCACCGGCCGTCCTGGTACAGCGTTTGGTCGGCAGCGTTATAGGCCGACTGCAGGCTCATTTTGTTTTCCGTGATGGTGCCGGTTTTATCGGTACAGATAACGGTGGCGCTGCCCAGGGCTTCCACCGTGCGTATTTTCTTGACGATAATGCCCAGCTGCATCAGCCGCCGGGAGCCCAGCGCCATAAAGGTCGTAAACGCTACAGGTATCTCTTCCGGCAGGATGGACATGGCGAGGGTGAGCCCTTTCAGCAGGCTATCGGTCAGGCTGCGGCTCTGGATGAAATTGTACAGCCATACGGCGAGGAATACGCCGATGCCGATAATGGCCATGCCTTTTACAAACCGTTCTATCTGTTGCTGCAGGGGGGTGGGTTCTTCCCGGATGTCGAGGATGGCTTTGCCCAGCTGCCCTATCCTGGTCTGGTCGCCGATCTGTTCCACGCGGCAGATAGCGAGGCCGGACACTACGACGGTGCCGCTGTATACACGGGGGTTTTCGCTGCCGGCGTCCTTGAAAACGGCGTAGGCTTCGCCTGTGAGCGCGGATTCGTTGACGGAGAAGTCGTTGCTGTGCACAATCACCCCGTCGGCGTTGATGGTACTGCCTTCAGACACCACCAGCATGTCGCCGGTGACGATATCGGTGGTGGGAATAGATTGCAGGGTACCGTTGCGGACGACTTTACTCAGCGGCTCGTTCATTTTCTCCAGGGCTTCCAGGGCTTTACGGCTACGGCTATCCTGGTAAAATGAAATGCCGGATACCACCGCGATGGCGGCCAGCATAAAATAGGCTTCGCCCCATTCGCCGAGTACAAAGTAGATGGCTGTAACGGCAATCAGCAACATCAGCATAGGCTCCTGCAGTATCTCTTTCAACAGGGCCAGTACAGGGTTGATGGAAGGCTCCGGTGGAAGGTTCCGGCCGTACTCTTCCCGGGAAGCAGCTACTGCTGCGTCGTCGAGGCCGGTGATATTTTCCGGTAAATTGATTTTTACTGCCATACGCCGATTTTTATTGATACTGCCGTTGAAAACCGCCACAGTTTGCATCAGAATGGGGAAATAATAGCGTCTCTAATATAACAAATAATGGTGGGGCACAGGCAAAAGTGTTATCTTCCCATCAGAAACATGTCCGGAATGGTTCTTGTGGGCATCATCATCTAACTGTCGTCACAACTCATGCGGAAACCGGGTCCGAGTAATCTATTTATCAGATATATCTCTGCAAATAAGTGGTTGGTGGCTGCCATCTGTGTAGTTACCGTATTAAGACTTTCTTTTATTGGCGCTATGGGGCTGATGCCCCAGGATGCGTACTATTTTTTTTATGGTCAGCATCCGGCGTTGTCCTATTTTGATCATCCGCCGGCCATCGCCTATACGTTGCGGCTTTTCACCGATGTATTGGGCAGGCATGCCTGGGTGATCAAGCTGGCTGATACGGTGGTGACGATCGGCACATTGCTGGCGTTTTACCGGTTGTCCACTTTTTTCCTGTCGCGGCACCGCGCTTCCCATGCCATATTGTTGCTATATTCCACGCTGATGATCACGCTACTGTCGCTGGTGTCTACACCAGACGTGCCGCTGCTGTTGTGGTGGGGCGTTTCGCTGATTGCGTTGTACAAAGCGGTGTTTGAAGACAGCCGGATGGCCTGGGTGTGGACGGGCATTGCGATGGGACTGGCGTTTGACAGTAAGTATACCGGTATTATTTTGCCGGCGGGCACCATTCTGTTTTTGTTGCTGTCTGCCCGCCACCGGCGCTACCTATGGTCACCGTGGTTGTTGCTGGCTGTGGCTTTTTTCCTGCTGACGATTTCCCCGGTGGTGATCTGGAATGTGGAAAACCAGTTTGCCTCTTTCCGTTTTCAGTCGTCCGGAAGGGTGGGTGGCATAGAGCTGCATCCGCTGGACTTCTTTGGCGTCATTGGCCATCAGGCTGCGATACTGATACCGGTGTTGCTGGGCGCTTTGTTTTATTATTTGTACAGGGCTTTCGGCCGTTACCGGCGGAGGTTGTGGCGTGTGCCCGCAAAGCAGCTGTTCCTGCTGTGTTTTTTCCTGCCGCCGTTTTTGGGTTTTATGTTGATATCTCCTGTTTACTGGGTGAAGCTGAACTGGATGATGCCGGCGTATATCACGGGTATTATCTGGGTGAGTGCCTGGATGGGCATGAAATATATCCGTTGGCAATGGATCGTTTCCATGGTGGTGCATCTGGTGCTGGCGGTGGAGATTCTTTTTTATCCTGTGCCTATTCATTCAGATGATACCATGATTGGCTGGGACGGTTTGGGGAAGGCGGCGCGGGAGATACGCGCGCAGTACCCCGATGATTTTATGTTTTCTGCTGATGATTATAAAACGAGCGCCATGCTCAATTTCTATCTTCCCGGAATGGTCTATTCCAGGAATGTTATCGGGGAGAATGCGCTTCAATTTGATTATATCGGTACAGATCTGAGGCGGCTGGAAGGCAGGAATGCCATCTTTATCAATTCCCTGACAGATGTGAACGATGATAAGGACGAGCAGGCATATGCAGATGAGCTGAAGCCTTATTTTGCGGAGTTGGAGCCGCTGCCGCCTATTATTGTGAAACTACATGGCAGGGTGGTACGTAAGTTCCTGGTGTACCGCTGTTACGGCTACCGGCCGCCACTACCGCCTGCGGTAGAGTAGCCGCCGTTACAGGTCCAGGTCTTTCCTTACCAGGGGAACATTATTTTCCGCGGTGTTGATCAGTATGTTAATGCTGTCATTGGTGGCGTTGTCCCAGGCGCCGGTGTGTTTGATCTGGTCGAAGCAGGGCTGCAGGTAGTCCATGCCGAGGCTTTTGAAAGACGTTGCTATTTTATGTGTCTGGTGTTTGAGGGTGTCGAGATCTTTATCTGCTGCCAGCTGGCGGCAGCTGTTCACATATTCCAGGAGCGCATCGAGGTACATGGAGGCGATTTCCTTCAGGAATTTGTAATCGCCGGCGCTGACGAGCAGCAGGTACTCAAAGGAGTAGGCCGGGGTGGCCACATTGGCCAGTTGCCGGAGTTTTTCCGCGGAATTACGCATAAGGGGTGGCTTTAGGGGTTTTATAATTAGATATGTACCATTAAGTTACGACAACTAGCCGGATTTCGGTGACGGCCGTCACCGGTTGCGTTGATGACAATCATTGCATGTTGCTACAATTATCATTGTTCAGGGTCCGGGGTGGAAGTACCTTTGTGATGTCGGGAATATTTAATGGTTTTCTTTTTTTAATATGAACGCATATGTTTACCGGTTTTTTTTCCTCATCCCTGCAGCGGAGATTTTGTGAAGGCTTTCTTTTTTATCCGATCAGAAGGCTGCGGCAATACGGAGGATACATCTTCAAACAGTATAAATCAAAGTCTGGCATCAAAACGCTGCTGGAAAATCAGCGACAGATATTTGATTATAACGGTTACTATGCGGCGGAACTGGCCCGGCAGCTGAAAGAAACGGCGTTGCCGCAGGCAACAAAGCTTTCCCGGAAACTGGAGGCGTTGTATGTGGCCAGCAGACAGGAGATGCAACACAATGCGGTAAGCTTTGTGGAGTTCAACGAGGTGATCATCAGCTATTACCGGGAACTGAGCACTTACCAGGCGGTGGTGCTGGAAAGCCTGGAAAAAGAAATGAAACCGGCGATCCGTATCAAGGCCGATGATGCGGCTTTACAGTCCTTCAGGCCAGACTATCACGGCAACGTGCGGGATGTGATGAAGGGTTTTATCAGAGAGAGTAACAGGACCGCCAGATATTTACAAAAATGTATTGACGGTGACAGTAATATTTATGATATTTGTGCAGATCGAAAAATGCAGGACCTGGTCAACAGCATCAAGGAGATGTCTCTGATACAGCGTGGAATGGTTACCTTGCTGCAACACTGGGAAGACCAGCAAAGGCTGAATGGTCTGCAGGTGTATTATAACTAGCAGCACTTACTATGAACAACCGGGAAGAAATCAGGGGAAAGAATCTGCAAGACCAGCAGATATGCAGAGGATGGCTTAGTATTCTGGAAGGATTAAGAAAAGAGAACACGGCACTGTTAGACAGGCTGACTGACTCCCTGCGCCATATTAATTCCCGGGACTTCCTGGACCAGGCGGAAGCCTTTCAGGAAAAAATGATCAGCAAAAACGAGTCTTTGAAGTTATTGCGGCATGAAGTGATGGAGCAGCTGGACTGGCTGGACATTGTGCCACAGCCAAGTGAAGAGGCGCCACACGACTGGCCGGTGCTCACGCAGGATATGCGGAAGATGCAGGAAGAATTTGAAAAGATGAAAGCGGCGTTCAATAACCTGTTGCGCAACTGGCAATTAGAGTAGAGATACCTGAATGATTGATAAATGAGAAGGAAAATCGTGTAAAAGATGTAATGTGAATGTGCGGATGAAAGTGTAGCAAGACCGAGGAAACGACAGCGTGGATGAAAAGATTGTGTAAGTGGATGTGGGGATGGTTTGTGAATGGATGGGAATGTGAAAGTGCTATGCAGAGATGGGGGGTTTGAAATTGTGGGGAATGTGAAAGTGACGATGTGTGAAGATCATTTTTTGTCCCCCGGGCTTACAGGCCCGGGGCAAAAAGTGTTTTAGGCCGGATCAGTTGCGCATTGCGGCGATTTTTTCTTTTTCCTTCAGTACGATGGTCCCGTCGCGTAAAGTAATCAGTTGTTCGTCCCTGAAATCCCCGAGTGTGCGTATCAGCGACTCCTTGGCCACTCCGGCCACCGCAGCCAGGTTCTCCCGGCTGATATCTATTTCAAATTGTGGTTTTTGTGTGGTGTTGTACTTATGGTCCAGCGTGATAAGGGCGGAAGCCACTTTTTTACGCAGGGAGCTATAGGCCAGCGCAATCAGTTGTTGTTCTTTTTCCGCAATATTTTTCGCCAGCAGCTGTACAAAACGGCTCAGCACTTCCGGGTTGTTGTTCACCAGGTTTTCAAAATCCTGGTGTGGAATAATAGCCAGTACGGTATCTTCGATGGCTTCCGCGCTTTCCTGGTAAGCGCCTGCTTTCAGTAAAGCCGTGTACCCCAGAAAATCCCCTTCGTTATACAGTCCGGTAATCAGTTCCTTACCATCATCATTGCGCTGATAGGTTTTCACTTTGCCTTCCATGATATAATAGAGGCTATCGGGCCGGTTGCCCGCAGCGTATATCTGTTGTTTCCTTTTATAGTGATTGGTATTCCGGCCTTCTTTCAGGGAGGCCAGCAGGTCTTTGCCGGAGGTATTGGACAGCAGCGTGTGTAATCCGCTGATGCCGGAAGCTTCCGGCTGCCGTATTTCCGCACATCTCCGGAGACGGCTCTCGATGGCGCTCAGTAGTTCGGCGCCTTCAAAGGGTTTGGTGATATAGTCGTCGGCGCCCATTTCCATGCCTTTCCGGACGTCGGTGCGTTCTGTTTTGGCGGTGAGGAAAATGAACGGGATGGGCCGCAGGCTTTCATTCTTATGCAGCATATGGAGTACGCCGTAGCCGTCGAGCACGGGCATCATGATATCGCATACGATGAGATCGGGCTGTTGTTCGAGGGCTATGGTCACACCCTCTTTACCGTTGGAGGCCGTCAGTACATGGTAATTGGCCAGTTCAAGAATCTCCGACAGGTTATCGCGGATATCTTTATTGTCTTCGATCAGCAGGATTTTTTCCAAGATATGTCAGGTTTTGGGGGTGGGAATATGAACGATGAATTCGGTGCCTTTGTCTGGTTCACTGTGGCAGGTGATCTGTCCTTTCATCAGTTCCGTGTATTTGGCCACGATATGCAGGCCAAGTCCGGTGCCCTGGATGTTTTCGACATTGCTGCCGCGGAAAAATCTTTCAAACAGGTGCTGTTGGTCTTCCGGTTTGATACCGATACCGCAATCCTTTACCGACACGGTCAGCCGGTAGGGGGTAGCTAACGTGCGTACATACACGGTACCTTCTTCGGGTGAAAATTTTAATGCGTTGGATACAAGGTTGGTCAGTATATGGCGCAGCAGGCTTCCGTCGAACGTACTCTCCGCGGGGCCATCGTGGTGGTATACCACCTGTTGTTTGCCGCGTTTCAGTCCTTCGGCTTCCGCCAGAATCTTTTCCACATGTTTACGCGTATCGGTGAGCGCCGGCCGTACCTGAATTTTTCCTTCCTCGATTTTTCCGAGTGACAGGAAATCATTCAGGATATCGGTGAGCAGGTGCACGGCGGATGCTATCTTCCGGATATGCGCCAGCCGCTTGGGCTGGTCCTCTGTGGTGGTATATTTTTCCAGCAGGTAGGTAGAGGATAAGACGGTGCTGAGCGGCGTACGGAATTCATGGGAAGCGATAGACACGAAGCGGGACTTCAGCACATTCAGCTCTTTCTCTTTGTCCAGCGCCTGCCGCAGCTCCGCTTCCGACTTCCGCCTGGCAGAGATGTCGAGGCCAATGGCGATGTACCCGGTGACCTGCTGACTTTCATCCCGTATAGCCGATACCGTTAACGCCACGGGAAAACGGGTGCCGTCTTTGCGGATGTAGCTCCACTCAGATTCATTGGGCAGGTTGAGCCGAGCTTTGGCCGTCAGGACGTCGAACCCGGGTTCCACCACCTGCTGCAGCTCTTCCGAGAGTTTGGCGGCGCGGTCCTCCAGTTCCCCGAAGTCGTGAAACTGTATCAGCGAGCCGGTATCGGTCACCTCACGGGCAGGATAACCCAGCATTTTTACCGCAGCGGGATTAAAGAAACGGATATGCCCCATGGGTTCGGTCACAATCAGTATGGCGTCGAGGTTGGTCCAGATGCTGTTGAGGAAATTGCTGACCCTCCGGTAGGCCGATTCTTTCCCGGCCATGATGTGCGCTTCCAGCTGTTGGGCGTCCTGCGCTCTTTTCAGGGCATCGGCCGTTTGCTGTTGCGCGGAAAGGTCGGTAATGAAACAAACCTGGTAGTGCTGGTCTTCCTGCAGGTAAGAGGTGGTGGTCACTTTCACCGGGATCACCTGCCCGTTTTTACAACGCAGCCACGACCGGATATCACCAGCCAGCAGGCTGTCTGTTGGCTTGTTCAGCACTTCTTCGGGCGTATGGCCGCTCCATTCCAGGAAACATGGATTGGCCGCCTTGATCAGGCCGGCCCCGTCTACCAGGAGTATGCCCTGGGTAGCATGATTGAAGAGCAGCTCAAAACCTGGCATATGTGCCGTGCTTATGATGGTCATGGGTCTGAAAGGGTCTGTTATAAAAATAAGGAATCCATGGTTATAAAAATACAGGTCGTCCGATTTCGGACAATCTCTTTGCGCAACTGGACAAAGTTATTTTAATTTTAATTAGTAAAATTATCATTTTGAGAGGGCTATGAAGTTGGTATATTGATCGCTTGTAGCCTTACTATGTTGATCAACTACTTCAAAACAGCTTCCCGCAGTTTGCGCCGTAACAAGGTCTATACTGTTGTTAACATACTTGGCTTGTCCGCAGGCATTGCCATCTGCCTGGTTATCTTTGCGATCATCCGTTTTGAGACGGGGTTCGATCGTTTTCATACCAATCAGGACAGGGTGTACCGGGTGGTTACCCGGATGGCCAAACCCAATGGGGGCGATGTGATGGCCGGCTCTGTATCGGTGCCACTGCCGGGCGTACTGTCCGCCGAAATTCCGACCATCGCGGCGGTGAGCCCGTTTGTGCAGATCCCGGACATGGAGGTGCGGCTACCGGAAGAACACAGCCTGCTTCACAAAACGTTCAAGGAAAAGAAAGGCATCTTCGCGGTGACGCCGGCATTTTTCCAGCTGCTCGATTTTACCTGGCTGGCGGGGAATCCTGCTGTGCTGGCTGACAAACAGGCGCTGGTACTCACCCGCGAAACGGCTGCACGTTATTTCGGCGACTGGAAAAAAGCGCTGGGTCAAACCATCCGGCTGGGCGCCGACCTGCAGCTGCAGGTCAGCGGTATCGTAGAACGACCGGTCAACACAGAGTTCCAGTTTGACCTGCTGGTGCCGTTCATCGCTACGCCCTATGCAGCGAATAATGACTGGGGCGGGTTGACTTCTGTTTACCAGTGTTATGTTTTGCTCACGCCGAAGGCCGACGTGGCGCAGGTAGACCGGCAGTTGGCGCAGCTGGCTAAAAAATACCTGCCGGCAGGGCTGAAGAATGTCTTTTTGCTGCAACCCTTGCAAGACGTGCATCTGAGCCAGTTGCCCGAAAATATCGCCGCTCACGGCATTACACCGGACCGCGTACGGGCCATGTGGTGTATTGCCGGCTTCATTTTACTGATCGCCTGTATCAATTTCATCAATCTCTCCACGGCACAGGTAGTGCAGCGTGCCCGGGAAGCCGGCATCCGTAAGGTGTTGGGTAGTAATCCCGGTCAGCTGCGGCTGCAGTTCCTGGTGGAAACGTTTATACTGGTGCTGTTCTCCTGCCTGCTGGGCTTTTCGGTGGCAGGCGCACTCCTGCAGCCATTAGGGGCGATGTTGGGCGTACCACTGCCCCGGACGGAACTCTTCCTGGTAACAACCGGCCTTTTCCTGGTAGCGGTACTGGTGACCGTCACCCTGCTGTCCGGAATTTATCCGGCCATGGTACTGGCCCGCACAAACCCCGTAAGCACGCTGAAAAACAGGTTGCTGCAACAACGGTCGGACGGCTTTTTCCTGCGTAAATGGCTGGTCATATTCCAGTTCATGATTGCACAGGCATTGATCATCGGCACACTGATCATCGTAAAGCAGATGGACTTTTTCCGTACCACCGCCATGGGTTTTGAAAAAGACTACATCGTCAACCTGCCGATGCCGGCCGCATCATTAAGCGCTAAGCGTGACCTGTTTCACGAGCGGCTTTCCAGGCTGCCACAGGTGTCTGCTATTAGTTTCAATACCGCGCCACCGGCATCGGATGACAACTGGTGGACCGATTTTAAATTTGATAACAGCCCGCGAAGCTCCGACCTGAATGCTATCCACAAAGCGATTGATACCGCCTATCTGCCACTGTTTCAAATTCCGCTGGCCGCAGGGCGCAACGTGACCGCCAACGATTCTGTCCGGGAGTTTCTCATTAATGAAACGCTGGTCAAAAAACTGGGTTATCATCAACCGGAAGAAGTACTGAACAAACGGATTGAAATGTGGGGCTTTATGAAAGGTACAGTAGTGGGCGTGGTAAAGGATTTTCATGCCACTTCCCTGAAAGACGCCGTAGCGCCGCTGTTGCTGTTCAACTTTAAAGACCCTTGTTTTAATGCTACGGTGCGGCTTACAGGAACTGATCTCTCTGCAGCCATGCGTAACGTCGAAAAAACATGGGAAGAAGTATACCCGGATACTCCTTTCGAATACCAGTTCCTGGACGACAAGATCGCCGGTTTCTATACACGCGAAATGCAGTTATCCATGCTGTACCGTTTGTTTGCAGGTATTGCCATCTTCCTGAGTTGCCTGGGGCTTTACGGGCTGGCCTCCTACATGGCTGTTCAGCGGGTGAAGGAAGTTGGTGTAAGGAAAGTGCTGGGCGCCACCGTTGCCAATATCGTAGTGTTGTTTTCCCGCGAATTTGTTGTGATGGTGGGCATTGCCTTTATGCTGGCGGTACCGCTGGCATGGTATTTCCTGCGCCAGTGGTTGCATTCCTATGCTTACAGCGTTGGTCTGCCCTGGTGGCTGTTTGCCGCCGGCGGTCTCATGGCGCTGCTCATTGCCATGGTGACGGTGAGCTTCCATGCATTACGGGCTGCGATGGCTAACCCGGTAAAAAGTCTGAGGGGAGAATAACAGGTGGTTATTTCTGGTTAATAGGTGTTTCTATGATCAGGAACTCGGTCTCTTCGCCATGTTGCAGGCTGATTTCGCTGGCTTCCCAGATGCCTATGGCATCGCGGGGATGCAGCACCTGGTTGTTCACTTTCAGGGTACCTTCGATCAGGAAGATGAACAGGCATTTATTGACCGGATGGAGCGTGTAAGGTACAGAGCCGGGCAGGTCGTAATACCCGAGGGAGAGCCGGGTATTCTGATTGATCCAGCAGTGTTCCTGGCCTTCCTCTGACGACACGATGGTGGTAAGCCGGTTTTTTCTTTTGCTGCGGGGAAAACTGCGTTGCTGGTAGCGGGGGGTAATATTCTGTAACTTAGGCTGTATCCATATCTGAAGGAAATTCACATCACCTTCTCCTACATTGTACTCTTCATGTCTTAGCCCTTCACCCGCACTCATGATCTGCACGCCGCCTGCTTCTATTTTAGTGCTGTAACCAAGTGTGTCTTTATGGTTCATCTTACCTTTCAGCAGCACGGAAATAATTTCCATGTTCACATGCGGATGGATACCGAAACCTTTTCCGGCGGTCACGAAATCATCGTTGAAAGCCACCAGCGTACCAAAAGCGCTGCGCATAGGGTGGTAGTAGTCGCTGAAGCTGAAGCAAAAATTGCTTTTCAGCCATCCGATGTCTTTTACGCCTCTTTCTCCGGCAGGGAAGTATTGTGTTTTCATAGTCAATCGGGTTGGGTTTCATGCAAAGCAGCTAAGCAGCAAAGGCGCGAAGATTTTTATAAGATTTATAAAAAAGCAAAGGCGCGAAAGATTAAATTTCCTGGCGCCTTTGCTGCTTAGCGTCTTTGCGTGAGCAACTAGCTGTTAAAAGAATTATAACTGCTGATCAGGTTGTCATAGCTGCTGCCCAGTGATTCTACCTGGTATTCATCTATCTTGCCTTTTTCAGCGCTGTCACGCATTATTTTTTTGGCGGTGATCAGAAAGTCGTTCACACGGTCGTAGAAAGATTTATAGTAGCCGTCTTTGCGTTCCTTTTTAGCGTTGTCCTGGTTCAGCTGGCTGTGTTCGGCCTGGGCTTTTTCCAGCGCGGCATAAGCGGCTTCTGCTTTTTGTTTGATAGCGTTGTAGTCGCCTTCGCTGCTTTCTGCCAGTTCCACGAATTCACGGACAGATTTCAGGTCCGCTTTCATGGCGAGGATGTAATCTTTCAGCGGGCTTTCTTTCAGTACAATGGCTTCGCTGGCGTCAGCGATTTCATTGACTTTTTTCATCAGCACCGCTTTGTCTGTCATCAGCTGCTGGGTGGTGGTACGGATAGAATCCACCAGTGCAAAGCCCTGCGCGCTTTTATCGTCTTTATAGTTTTCCGCTTTCAGGTAGTCGGACAGTTTTTTGTACTGCTCCTGCAGTTTTTTGAAGCTGGCGGTGTAGGCTGGTACCTTTTCCTTGAAGAACTTTTTATCGTCGCTGCTCAGCTCGTCCACCGGCTCTTCCGGCTTTATTTTGTTCATGGATCTTACCATGTCAAAATAAGTAGGGGTAATGATACCAATAAAAGCGAAATGGTCGGAAGGGTTTTTCAGCCCTTTCTCAATTTTATCAGTGTTCTCGGCCACCCGGGTGATATAGCTGTTTTGTTTGTTGGCTATGTCAATCAGCAGGTTGGTGTATTCAATAACATGACTGGCTTTTTCTACGGAGTTATTCTCGTAGGCGGCAGGGCCCTTTGCGCCTTTGCTGTTGTCACATGATACAGATACAGAGAGCATAGCCACGCTCATGGCTGCGTAAAGGAACTTTTTGTTCATAGTGAAATGGTGATTATTGGATTAAACAAATGACCGGGGTAATTTGATTGAAATAATGCCGCAAATATAATATTTAATATTCCTAATAACAATCGGCAGGGTTCAGGCTGTTATCTCCGGTATAAAATCTGTGGCGGGAAAGGAAAGTGTTTCTCACCCTTAAACCCGGATAACCATGGCAAAGAAAAAGAATGAATTCCCTGATAAGAAGGCCGAACAGCTGGCTCCGCACACAGAAGACGGGGCTGACCAGTTCCTGACCACCGATCAGGGTGTCCGTATCAACGATAACCAGAACTCCCTGAAAGCGGGAGAAAGAGGCCCTTCTCTCCTGGAAGATTTTATTATGAGGGAAAAAATTACCCATTTTGATCACGAGCGGATACCCGAACGGATTGTACATGCCCGCGGCGCCGGCGCCCATGGCTATTTCCAGGTATATTCCCCTATGGCGGAATATACCAAAGCCGGCTTTCTCAATGACCCTGCACGGCGCACCCCGGTATTTGTAAGGTTCTCCACGGTGGCCGGTTCCCGCGGGTCTACCGACCTGGCCCGGGATGTGCGGGGCTTTGCGGTCAAGTTCTACACAGAGGAGGGCAATTATGACCTGGTGGGCAATAATATGCCGGTGTTTTTTATCCAGGATGCGGTGAAGTTCCCCGATTTCGTACATGCCGTAAAACCAGAACCACACCACGAGATGCCGCAGGCGGCCTCCGCACACGACACCTTTTGGGACTTTATATCCATCATGCCGGAGTCCATGCATATGATCATGTGGGTAATGAGCGACCGCGCCATCCCCCGCAGCTACCGTATGATGGAAGGTTTCGGCGTACATACGTTCCGGTGGATCAACGCTGCCGGCAAGGGCTGCTTCGTAAAGTTTCACTGGAAACCCCTGCTGGGTGTACATTCCGTAGCCTGGGAGGAAGCACAGCAGATCTCCGGTAAAGACCCCGACTTCCATCGGCGGGACCTGTGGAACGCCATCGAGAGCGGGAATTTCCCCGAATACGAGCTGGGCGTTCAACTGATACCGGAAGAAGATGAACATAAATATCCTTTCGACCTGCTGGACCCGACCAAGATCATCCCGGAAGAAATCATCCCGGTGCAACGTATCGGAAAGATGGTGCTGGACCGCAATCCGGATAATTTCTTCGCGGAAACGGAACAGGTAGCCTTCCATCCGGGACACCTGGTACCCGGCATCGACTTCACCAACGACCCGCTATTACAGGGACGACTGTTCTCTTACCTCGATACACAGCTGTCGCGCCTCGGCAGCCCCAATTTTCACGAGATACCGATCAACCGGCCGGTGGCGCCGGTCCACAACAATCAGCGTGATGGACATATGCGGCAAACCATCAACCGTGGCGGTACTGCCTATGAGCCCAATACCGTCAGCGCCGGCTGCCCGTTCCAGGCGAAGATGGCGGACGGCGGCTTCCATTCCTACACAGAACGGATCGACGGACAGAAAATACGCGGCAGAAGTAAAAGTTTCTTCGATCATTTCAGCCAGGCCACTTTGTTCTACCACAGCCAGTCACCCGCGGAACAACGGCACATCATCAACGCGCTGCGCTTTGAGCTGGGGAAAGTAACGAATACGGATATACGCATTCGTATGGTGGGACTGTTGTCCCAGGTAGACAACGGGTTGGCCGCCGCCGTGGCGGAAGGGCTCGGCGTTACCGTGCCGGCGAAGCCGGAGCAGCCGGTGAACAGAAGCATACCGGCAGATGGTGATCCGGCGCGGTACCAGCCGCAGACGGTGCGGCAGCCGGTGGACAAATCCGACGCCCTCAGTATGGCGCACACTGTAAAGGACACTATTAGAACCAGGCAGATCGCCTTTCTCATCGCCGATGGGGTGGACTCTTCGGCCATCACCGCCATGAAGGATGCGCTGCTAAAGGCCGGTGCACAGGTGCAGTTGGTGGCGCCGCGGCTGGGAGCCATCAAAGCGGCCAGCGGCAGCAGCTTCGAGGCAGACCAGAGCCTGCTCACGGCAGCTTCTGTGCTGTTTGACGCCGTTTATGTGCCCGGTGGCGCTGACAGCATAGCCGTGCTGCAACAACATCCGGACGCCATCCGTTTTGTCAATGAAGCCTACCGCCATTGCAAGCCGGTGGCCGTAGCCGGGGATGGGCTGCAGCTGCTCAGAGCAACGATGGTGCCGCCGGAAGAAGCGCCCGGCGTGGTGATCAGCGGACAGGTCAAGGCATTTATAGCGGCTATTGCACAGCACCGGTTCTGGGAACGGGAGCTCGCAAAGTAGCAAAGCAGCAAAGAACGCAAAGATTTTTTAAGATTAGTAAGCAGGCAAAGGAGCGAAGATCAAATCGAATTGGTCTGCGCTCCTTTGCTTGCTTTGTTTCTTATTTATTCTCTTCGCGTTCTTTGCTGCTTTGCGCCTTTGCGTGATGCGTGTATCTTTAGAGGTATGAAAACAACCCTCATTGCCTGTACGCTCATAGCCACAGCTGTCAGCGTCTCTGCCCAGTTCAAAGACCCGCGGCGGACAAAGCCGAAGCCTAATATTATCGTCTTCCTGGTAGACGATATGGGCTGGGAAGACACTTCGGTGCCTTTCTGGGACCGGCTGACGGACAAGAATAAACGCTTTCGCACGCCCAACATGGAGCGGCTGGCCAGAGAAGGCGTGAAGTTCACCAACGCCTACGCCACGCCGGTATGCACACCTTCGCGGGTAAGCATGATCACGGGTATGAATGCAGCGCACCATGGGGTGACCAACTGGACGTCGCCGCGTAAGGACGTTAATGCCGATGCGCCCGATAATACGCTGGACAGCGCTCCCTGGAACCAGAACGGCTTCAGCCCGGTAAAAGGAATACCGCATACCGTATATGCCACCCCGTTGCCGGCCCTGCTGAAAGGCGCCGGTTACTACACCATTCATGCCGGTAAGGCCCACTGGGGCGCTATGGGCACGCCCGGCGCCAATCCATACAATATGGGCTTCCTGGTGAATATCGCCGGTCATGCCGCAGGGCATCCGCAGAGTTATTTGTCGGAGGAAAACTATGGCAATATGCCGGGTAAGGCTACCGCCCAGGCGGTGCCCGACCTGGAAGAATATTACGGTACGGGCACCTTCCTCACGGAAGCGCTTACACGCGAAGCGCTGAAAGCGCTGGATGAACCGGTCAGCCGAAAACAGCCTTTCTATCTCTACCTCGCACATTATGCGGTACATGTGCCTTTACAGGCAGATAAACGCTATTACCAGCATTACCTGGACATCGGGCTGGATGACGCGGAAGCAAAATATGCTTCGCTGATAGAGGGCATGGATGCCAGCCTGGGAGAGGTGATGGACTATCTCGGCAACCGGAAAATAGCCAGCAATACTATCATCCTGTTTATGAGCGACAACGGAGGGCTAAGCCTGGCGCCGCCGAGAGGTGGCGCGCCGCACACCCAGAACCTGCCGCTGCGCGCAGGAAAAGGATCGGTATATGAAGGCGGCATCCGGGAGCCGATGCTGGTGAAATGGCCTGGCGTAACAAAGGAAGGAAGTGTGGCGTCTCAGTATGTGATGATCGAGGACTTTTTCCCTTCCATACTGGAAATGGCCGGCATACAGTTGTATGACGCTGTTCAGACAATAGACGGGAAAAGTTTTGTGCCAGTGCTGCAGGACCCGTCTGTAACGGATTCGCTACGGACGCTGGTGTGGCATTATCCGAATAAATGGATACCGGACGGAGGACCAGGCATTAATTATAAAAGTGCGCTCCGGCAGGGACGCTGGAAGGTCGTATATGATCAGCAACAGGGTACTGCTGAGTTGTATGACCTGGTAGCAGACATCGGCGAAAAACGTGATCTGGCGGCCGTTTACCCTGAAAAGACGCGGTCGTTGCTGACATCGCTGTCACAGCAGTTGCAGCGGTGGAATGCCCCCATGCCGGTGCTGAAGGCGAGTGGAAAAGCTTTGCCGTGGCCGGAAAATAAACGCTAACCTTGAGGAAAGTAACGAACTTTTTTAAAATCCGGTGTTGTACCTTTGTGGCTTGTTACTAACAGTGTAACAGTTGTAGGTTATATGGTGACTGGAATAATCTTATCCGAGTCTCGATAGAAGAGGCTATCCCTGATAACGGATAGCCTCTTTTATTCATGCCCCTTATCAGGGTTGAAAATTCTCCTTAATCCATCCCCGTTTATTTATTTTCTCCTGCGTCTTTTTTCTTTTTGTCTTTGTCATGATGCTGTGCATTCATGGCTTTGAGTTTGGCCTGTTGGTCCGGTGTCAGGATGGCCTGGAATTGTTGTTTGCGGTAAGCAGAAATTTCTTTTTTACCTGGACCGCCTTTCTGGCCGGCTGCTTTCAGCGAGTCTTTACGACGGATGCATTCTGTGTTGACCGCCAGAATTTTTTTGTATTGATCATCTGTCAGGTTCAATTTTGTTTTCAGCTCGTCGGCGTACTGTGCGGCGCGTTGTTCCGGTGCGGCTTTGGGAGCTTTGGCGGTTTTAGCCGGCGCCTGCTGGGCCGGAGCGGGCGCAGTAGTGGGAGCGTTCTGCGCGAAGGCAGGAGATACGGCCAGCATAATAGCGATAGCGGCGATTAACTTTTTCATGTGTTTTAAAGTTTTGTATGCGGGGTAATTCAATTTCCTTGCCATGTGGTCCAAACATGACCGGGAAGGACTTAAAATTTCCTTAAAACATGCCCGGGCGGGGTGGTTTAACTGACTTTGATTTTTTTACGATAGGCAGAAGGGGAGAGGCCGGTGACCTGTTTAAACAGGCGGGTGAAGTAGGAGGCGGATTGATAGTTGAGTTCAAAGGCAATGCCGGCGATATCGCGGGCAGGGTCCTGGAGGAGGATCTGGCTGTGCAGGATGCTGATTTCATTGATCCATTGTTTGGGTGGTTTGCCGGTAGCCTCTTTTACACATTTATTCAGATAGTTTTCGGAGATATTGAGTTGCCGGGCATAGTACTCCACCGTTTTTTCGCGCAGATGATGCCGTTGTACTTTTTCGCGGAAGCGCAGGGAGATGTCGAGGCTGCGGTTGAGCGCCACGGGGCGGGGCGATTCGTGCAGCAGGATTTTGTTGAGTAAAGCGCGGAACAGCGGTACGCATATTTCCATGGAGCCGTTGACGAGGCTGAGTTCTTCTTCCAGCAGCACGCTGAGGTGGGCCAGCCATTTCACGGCTTTGGCCGGCAGGGTGACGAAGGGGGTGGCAAAGAAGAAGTTAAGGAGGTTATTGTTGAGCGACAGCCGGTTGATGATTTCATTTTCATAGACAATAAAAAATCCGGTAGCATCCGGCGATATTTCCAATGTTGCGGTGATACTGCCTTGTTTGATGAGCAGCACGGAATTGGCTTCCAGTTTATAGGAAGATACTTCGAGTTGTTGTACGATGGCGCCTTTGGTAACAAAGAGGAGAAAGTTGAACGAGGTGCGGTACGGTGGCACCGGTATGACGATGTTGCGCAGGTAGTTTTCGATGCGGTACACCTGTAGCTGTGCATCGTTGAACAGCACCTGCCTGGATACGCCCGGGAGGAAGGATTTCTTATATTCAAAGTTGGTAAATAGTTTGACAGATGATTTCATATCCGTCGTTAAAGGTAGCGTGATTTGTGAAAAAAAATGCGGGATTTGTGCTATTCACCGTTTGTTTTTACGTCTACCTTGCATCCTGAAATGAAAGCCATCGTTCGGTACATATTGTTTCTGTTTTTCCTGATTGGATTTACCTTTACGGGCCACAACAAAACTCCTTTATTGTCAGCCAGGGCCAGTCACCAATCATATGATGCGGGAAAAAGTTGTTCGGATACCTTGTTGTCAACAAAAGACCATCGCGATTTTTTGCAGTTGTTTTCTTTTGTGGACGGCGAGCGTACGGATGACGAGAGCGATGTTTTACGTGGTCCCCAATTACAACGATTTACGATTCTTTTTGCTGCTTATTACCAGTCTTTATTCCTGGCGACAGATAATGCTTTGCTGGTAGGGCCTGACCGTTTTGTGCATCCTGATGCCGCTGTGAAGCCGGTTCCCCGTTTTATCCTGTTCCATACCCTTATTATTCCTGCTCACCTGGCGTAATCTGCCTCCTTCTCTTTTTCTGTTTATTCGATTTACAGGGTTCCTGCCTTGTTGTTCGATTGACGTAGCTCTTACCTTGTTGTTCGACTTACAGGGTTCCTGCTTCGCCGGAAACGTACGTCCTAACGGGCTTACAGATGCTGTAAATTAATATATGAAAAAGAGTCGAAATATTATTATTTTTTCTTTCTTCGACTGAAATCGAGATAAAAATCATGATTTTAATCATATTAAAATAAATTATATGCATTTAACACCACGCGAAACGGAAAAGCTATTGCTTCACCTGGCCGGAGAACTGGCTGCCAAACGCAAAGCCCGTGGACTGAAGCTCAATTATCCGGAGGCGATCGCCCTGATCAGCAGCGAGCTGCTGGAAGCAGCAAGGGATGGCAGATCGGTCGCTGACCTGATGCAATACGGCGCCACCATCCTCACCCGGGAAGACGTCATGGAAGGCATTCCTGAAATGATCCACGACGTACAGATAGAAGCCACCTTCCCGGACGGCACCAAACTCGTTACCGTTCACCATCCCATCCGCTAACCAGTAAAATCACTGAACATGATACCCGGAGAGTACTTTCTCGCCAACGGCGACATCCACTGCAACGAAGGCCGTCAGACGGTCACCATAAAAGTGATCAACACCGCCGACAGGCCCGTGCAGATCGGTTCGCACTACCATTTTTTTGAAGTCAATCGCCAGATGAGCTTCGACAGGGCCAAAGCCTTCGGTAAAAGACTCAACATCCCCGCCGGCACCGCCGTGCGCTTTGAGCCAGGAGAAGAAAAAGAAGTACAGCTGGTAGAACTGGGCGGCGCCCGCCGTGCCTTCGGCCTTAATCACCTGGTCAACGGCGATACCACCCTCGAATCCAGCAGGGAAAAAGCCATGGCAAAACTCGCAGCTTCCAACTTCAAAAACCAGCAATCATGAGCCTGATCATCAACAGAGAACAATATGTGAACATGTACGGTCCGACCACCGGCGACAAAGTTCGTTTAGGCGATACCGATATCATCATCGAAATAGAAAAAGACTTTAACCACTACGGCGACGAAAGTAAATTCGGCGGCGGTAAAACCGTTCGCGACGGCATGGCCCAGTCCAGCACCGCTACCCGCGACCAGGGCGTACTGGACATGGTGATCACCAATGTGATGCTCATCGACCACTGGGGTATCGTAAAAGGAGACCTCGGCATCAGGGACGGGAAAATCGTAGGCTTTGGCCAGGCCGGCAACCCCGACACGATGGACGGCGTAGACCGTAACATGGTGATCGGCGCCTCCACGGAAGTACACGGCGGCAACGGCCTCATTGCCACTGCCGGCGGTATCGACACCCATATTCACTTCATCAGCCCGCAACAGATTGAAACCGCTCTGTTCAGCGGCATCACCACCATGATCGGAGGTGGTACCGGTCCGGCAGACGGCACCAACGCCACCACTGTCACCCCCGGTAAATGGTACATCGCTAAAATGCTGCAGGCGGCCGACGACTTTCCCATGAACCTTGGCTTCTTCGGAAAAGGCAACTGCTCCACCGAAGCGCCGATCGCCGAACAGGTGGAGGCCGGTGCCCTCGGCGTAAAAATTCACGAAGACTGGGGCGCTACGCCAGCGGTGATAGACGCTGCCCTCAATGTGGCCGACAAATACGATGTGCAGGTAGCCATCCATACCGACACGCTCAACGAAGCCGGTTTCCTGGAAGATACCATCAACGCCATCAACGGCCGCGTCATACACACCTTCCACACAGAAGGCGCAGGCGGCGGCCACGCACCGGATATCATCAAGGCTGCCATGTATCCCAACGTGCTGCCCGCCTCCACAAACCCTACCCGGCCCTATACCGTCAACACCATCGACGAACACCTCGATATGCTGATGGTATGCCACCACCTGAGCAAAAGCATCCCGGAAGACGTAGCCTTCGCCGACTCCCGTATCCGCCCCGAAACCATCGCCGCGGAAGATATCCTGCACGATATGGGCGTATTCAGCATCATGAGCTCAGACTCACAGGCAATGGGACGTGTAGGCGAGGTCGTTACCCGCACCTGGCAAACCGCCGACAAAATGAAAAAACAACGCGGCTTCCTCGAAGAAGATGCTACCGCACAAAGCGACAACTTCCGCGCTAAACGTTACGTGGCCAAATATACCATCAACCCGGCCATTGCACATGGCATCGACGAACACGTAGGTTCTGTTGAACCCGGCAAAATCGCCGACATCGTGCTGTGGAAGCCCGCCCTCTTCGGCGCCAAACCGGAAATGATCATCAAAGGCGGTATGATCATCGCTGCCAAAATGGGCGATCCCAACGCGTCGATCCCCACACCGCAGCCGGTGATCCTCCGTACCATGTTCGGCGCCCACGGCCGCGCCATGCATCAGACCTGCGCCACCTTCGTGTCCAAAGCATCCCTCGAAAAAGGAATCGTGGAAGAATACGGCCTGCAAAAAATGGTGCTGCCCGTATCCGGCTGCCGTAACATCTCCAAAAGAGACCTGATACACAACGATAAAACACCGGAGATCACCGTCAACCCCGAAAACTACGAAGTGCGGGTAGATGGCGTGCATATCACCTGTGAACCGGTAGATACCGTGCCGCTGGCACAGCGGTACTTCCTGTTCTGAAAAAAGTACATCATGATTATTGATAAAATTATCGGTAATACCGGCACTATGTCCCTGGAAAGCCGCGCCACTGATCCCCTGCTGCTGGAGTGGTTTGAAACCACCAAACGCATTCAGCGCAAACACACGCAGCAGGGCATGGAGATAGCCATCCGCTTCCTGAAGGAAGGACAGCGCCTGCGTATCGGCGACATCCTCTATATGGACGACACCCGGGCGGTAGTTGTAGACATTATTCCCAGCGACGCGATCGTGGTCACCCCGCGGTCGCTGCTGGAAATGGGCAGCGTATGTTATGAGATCGGCAATAAACACCTGCCCATGTTCATCCAGGACGACCAGGTGCTGTTGCCCTTTGAAGAGCCCATCTACCGCTGGCTGACAGCTGCCGGGTACCAAACCGAAAAAGCGCATACCAAACTGACCAACCTGCTCAACGCCAATGTGCAACCACATACGCATGGCAACAGTAGCGGTAGTTCCCTTTTCTCAAAAATCATGAGCCTTGCAGCAAAAGAACGATAACATCACCACCGCGCATTTCCTCGGCAGTCTCCTGCATCTCAGCGATCCTACGCTGCCCATCGGCGGCTACACCCATTCCAACGGGCTGGAGACCTACGTGCAGCTGGGACTGGTGAACAACGTGTCTTCTGCGGAAATGTTTGTGCAGCATATGCTGACCAACAACCTGCAATACAACGACGCCGCTTTTGTTTGCCTGGCTTATAACGCTGCAGCGGCAAACGATCTTACTGCCTTGCTGGCACTGGATGAAGAAGCTGCGGCACTCAAGCTGCCCAGAGAGATACGGCAGGCCAGCCAGAAACTGGGCGTGCGGCTGATGAAGATCTTCAGCCGGCAACAAACCTATGCGCTGGCGCAGCAGTACGAAGCGGCCACCCTCGCTAAAAAAGCCGAAGGGCACTACAGCATCGCCTACGGGCTTTACGCTTGCCTGAAGGGCGTGCCGCTGCCCGAAGCGTTGTACGCTTTTTATTACAATGCGGCGGTGGGCATGGTGACCAATGCCGTGAAACTGGTGCCGCTGGGGCAACTGGACGGACAGGATGTGCTGTTTCGTATGCAGTCCGTTATTCAATCGCTGGTGGGCGCCACCATGGCGCTGGACCGCGAACTGGTAGGTGTGTGCAACATCGGCTTCGATATCCGCTGTATGCAGCATGAGCAGCTGTATTCCAGGCTTTATATGTCTTAACCAACAACAAAAAAAGATTATGAGCGACAGAAAATATGTGAAAATAGGCGTGGCCGGCCCGGTAGGTTCCGGTAAAACCGCCCTGATAGAACGGTTGTCCCGTGCACTGATGAACACCTACGACATGGGGGTGATCACCAATGATATCTATACGAAGGAAGATGCGGAGTTTCTTACTAAAAACAGCCTGCTTCCCAAAGAACGTATCATCGGTGTGGAAACCGGCGGTTGCCCGCATACGGCCATCCGCGAAGATGCGAGTATGAACCTCGAAGCCGTGGATGAAATGGCAGCGCGCTTTCCCGGCATAGAACTGATTCTGATAGAGAGCGGCGGCGATAACCTCTCTGCTACTTTCAGTCCCGATCTGGCCGACGTGACCATCTTCGTGATCGACGTGGCGGAAGGAGACAAGATTCCCCGCAAAGGCGGTCCGGGCATCACCCGCTCCGATCTGCTGGTCATCAATAAAATAGATCTCGCCCCGTACGTACATGCAGACCTCGGCGTGATGGAAAGGGACGCCCGTAAAATGCGGGCGGGCAAACCATTTGTGTTTACCAACCTCATGTCCTTACAGGGATTGGATACCGTCATCGGCTGGATAAAAAAATATGCACTGCTGGAAGAGACGGAGGAACCGGCACTGGTAAGATAATGCATAACGGAATCAACATGAATCAACTCAGTTTAATAAGCGGATATAAAAACGGGCGCTCCTGGCTGAAGGACAGCTATTGTACCCGGCCCTTCAAGCTGGCGAATGTAGGCATCTACCGGCAGGACCCCGCTTTGTACCTGATGGTGATGAGCTCTTCGCCGGGTATTCTCGACGGTGATCATTACGATATCGATATCCGCACCGAATCGCACAGCCGGCTGCAGCTGCAGTCGCAATCCTACCAGCGGCTGTTCAATATGAAAACCGGTGCGCAACAGCAGCAGCGTATCCATATGGAAGCGCAGAGCGTGTTCAGCTACGTGCAGCATCCGCTGGTACCACATGAAAACGCGATGTTTAAATCGCATACGGTCGCACACCTGGAAGATGACTGCCAGTTTACCTTTGGTGAGATTATCACCTGTGGCCGCAAACATTCCGGTGAGGTATTCCGTTTTTCCAGACTGCACAGCGTCACCGAAATATTCCATCGTGGTAAACTCATCCTGAAAGACAACCTGCTGCTGCAGCCGCAACTGTTGCCCATGCAGGCTATCGGTCAGATGGAAGGATATACGCATCAGGCTACGCTGCTGTATATCCATACCGGTGCCACCGATATGGAATTACATTTGACTGCCCTACGGCAGCTGCTGGAAGAACCGCCGGGTGTTGTTGGCGGCGTGTCGCTGCCGGATGCCCGCTGCCTGGTGGTACGCATACTGGGCAACGGCGGAGAGCAGCTGTACGACTGCCTTCGGAAGATGCAGCGTTATTGCTGGCAAACTGCCGCTGAATCACTTAAAACAGCTATCGCATGAATATAGGATTAACAACGCTGGTAGTGTCTGCTGTAACGATCAGCTGTTTACATACCGCCACCGGCCCGGATCATTACCTGCCGTTTATTGTATTGTCCCGCTCCAAAAAATGGACGATGTCTAAAACGATCTTCTGGACAGTACTCTGCGGCTTTGGGCATATCCTCAGTTCCGTTGTCATTGGTTTGATAGGCGTGTTGCTGGGCTGGCAGCTGTCGAAGCTGACCTGGTTCCAGGATGTGAGAGGCAATATGTCCGGCTGGTGCCTGCTGGGCTTTGGTATCGTTTATTTGTTGTGGGGGCTGCGGCAGGCTTATCTTAATAAACCCCACAAACATTTTGACGTCTACGAAGGCGGCGATATCTATGTCTATGAGCACCGGCATGGCGATATCGTTTACCCGCAGCAGCGGGTGAAAGTTACGCCATGGATATTGTTCGCCATTTTTGTGATGGGGCCCAGTGAACCGTTGGTGCCGCTGCTGTTCTATTCCGGTTCGCATCGTTCCGCACTGGAAGTGGTGGTGCTGATCAGCGTATTCACGCTTACTACCGTGCTGACGATGCTGGCGATGGTGCTGATTGGCTGCTATGGCTATTCTTTTCTGAAAACAGATAAACTCGAAAGATATGTACACGCCATCGGTGGTGCCGTGGTGACCCTGTGTGGCATAGGCATGGTATTCCTTGGATGGTAAAAAAATAACGTTAACGCAATCCTCTTGCTCATCATCTAAAAAAAATAATGTGATACAACGGAAATCGTTTGTCCTCTCTTGCCTGAGGGGGGTAGGGCAAATCATGCTTCAAAATAATGCGTGGACGGGCGCACTTTTTCTGCTGGGGATCTTCTACGACTCTATGGTAATGGGCCTTGCAGCCGTTGTGGCGGTGATTGCCGGTACGCTGACGGCCCAACTGCTTCGTTACCCGGAAGCAGACATCGATGCTGGTCTGTATGGCTTCAGTCCCACCCTGGTGGGCGTGGCGCTGACCTTTTATTTCAACCCTGTGCCGCTGGTATGGGTGGCCGTTATATTGGGAGCCGCCGCCGCGGCATGGTTACAGCATCAGTTCATTCGTCGCGGGCTGCCGGGCTTTACGTTTCCTTTTATCCTCGTAACATGGGTATTGTTATACCTGTTCCTGCATGTGTATACACCGGGGGCTGCCGCTTCTGTGGCTGGCGGTATGCCGCTCAGCGATGACTTCACCACTGCTACCAATGGTTTCGGAGAAGTGATTTTCCAGGGCAGTGTGATTGCCGGCATCATCTTTTCGGTGGCCGTGTTTATCAGTTCCCCGGTAGCGGCGCTTTACGGCGTATGTGCTTCCCTGTTAGGCGCCTTTATTTCGCTGGAATTTGCAGAACCGGCCACAGATATTCACATGGGGCTGTTCAGCTTCAATGCGGTGCTGTGTGCCATTACTTTTGCGGGTGACAAGCCCCGCGACGGTATCCGGGTATTGTTTTCCGTGGTGCTCTCCGTTTTGCTGGACGTATGGATGCTGCAGCAGCACATGGCGGTGTTAACATTCCCGTTTGTGGCGGCCAGCTGGATCACGCTGGGCCTGCAGCATCTCTTGTTGAAAATAAAAACTAAATAAAAGACTAACAGATGAAAAAAGTAGTATTGGCTGTGGGCCTGCTGTTAACCTGGCGGCAGCTGCTGGCGCAGCAACCGGCGGACACTGCCCATACACAGCTCGGACAGATAGTGGTGAACGCGCCCCGTATTGAAAAAGCCATGATGCATGTAGACCTGAAGAAGATCCCCGTGAATACCGCACAGGACTTGTTGCGAAAGGTACCGGGGCTATTTATTTCGCAACATGCCGGCGGCGGAAAAGCAGAGCAGATCTTCCTCCGTGGCTTCGACTGCGATCATGGCACCGATGTTAATATTTCTGCCGACGGGATACCGGTGAATATTGTATCCCATGCCCACGGGCAGGGGTATTCCGATCTGCATTTCCTGATACCTGAAACCGTGGAAAATATTGACTTCGGGAAGGGCGCTTATTATGCCGATAAGGGTGATTTTAATACAGCCGGCTACGTGAATTTCGCGACGTATGATCACCTGGACAATAGCCTGATCAAGGTAGAAGGCGGTTCGTTCAATACCATGCGCCTGGCGGGTGTGTTCAACCTGCTGGCTGATAAAAGCGCTGCCAAACGCAATGGCTATATCGCCACGGAATATAATTACACCAATGGTCCGTTTGATGTGCAGCAGCAGTTCAGCCGCTTCAACCTCTTTGGTAAATACAACCAGTGGCTGAATGACAAGGACTACGTTTCCTTCCAGGCTTCCACGTTTACTTCCGGCTGGAATGCTTCCGGGCAGGTCCCTGAAAGGGCCGTGGCTGAAGGATTGATCAGCCGGTGGGGTTCTATTGATCCTACCGAGGGGGGTAATACCTCGCGCACCAATGCTGCACTAACGTACCGGCATCAGGCCAGTGGGGATGAATCGTGGCAGAGCTTTTTCTACTATAGCCGTTACCAGTTCAACCTGTATTCCAACTTCACCTTTTTCCTGAAAGACCCTGTGTATGGCGATGAGATACAGCAGAAAGACGATCGTAGTATTTATGGGTTCGAGCAGCAGTATACACATGATTATACCCTGGGTAACAGCCGGCTGACCTGGCAGTCCGGCGCCGGATTGCGCCTGGACGATATACAGGACCTGGAGCTGAATCATGTGTATCGCCGCGATACGCTGCTGAACAGGCTGGCCTGGGGCAGCGGTCGGGAGACTAACTTACATGCCTATACGGTACTTACTGTGCATACGGGGCATTGGCGTATCCATCCTGCGGTGAGGGTAGATCATTTTATTTTCAACTACCAGGATAAACTGAAGCCGGCCAACGGAGAGCCCGGGGTAACCGCTACGCGCGTAAGTCCCAAGCTGAATTTCTCCTATTCCACCGGGGATATTGCGCAATGGTACCTGAAGACAGGTATGGGATTCCACTCCAACGACATGCGGGTGGTGATGCAGCAGCAGGGGAAAGACATACTGCCTTTTTCTGCCGGCGCTGATCTGGGCGTGGTGCTGAAGCCGGCGCCTAACCTGTTGATACAGCCGGCGCTCTGGTACCTGTACCTGCAGCAGGAGTTTGTGTATGTTGGGGATGAGGCGGTGGTGGAATCTTCCGGTAAAACGCGGCGTTTGGGCGTAGACGTGAGCATGCGGTATCAGCGGTAAAATGGCTTTACCTGGACGTGGATGTCAACTACGCACATGCGAGGGAGATAGGGCAGCCGAAAGGCGCCGACTATATCCCGCTGGCGCCGGTACTCACCAGTACGGGTGGCATTGGCGTGAACCTGCCCATGGGTTTCTCTGCCAATCTCCGCTACCGTTATATGAAAGACCGGCCTGCCAATGAAACGAACAGTCTTGTGGCCAAGGGGTACTTCGTCAATGACCTCATGCTGGCATATACCCATCGGCAGTTCCAGTTCACAGTGCAGGCACAGAACCTGTTCAATGTTAACTGGAATGAGGCACAGTTTGAAACGGAGACGCGTTTGCAGCAGGAGAGGGAAGCTGTCACCGATATGTGTTTCACGCCGGGCACGCCGTTTTATCTAAAGGCTGGTGTTGCTCTGAGGTTTTAAAAGATAATCTCCCCTTTTTTAGGCTATTTCATAAAAATTCATTTACTTCACGTCAAAATGACGTAAACAAATATGGCGAAATCATTTCACGAATACAAAAATCCATCGCTGGCGGTAGACCTTGTGATATTCGGGTATCATGACAACACGCTTTCTGTGCTGTTGCTCAACAGGAAAGAGGAGCCGTTTAAGGACTGCTGGACGTTGCCCGGCGGTTTTTTGCAGATGGAGGAAACCTTTCTGGGCACTTGTTCACGTATCCTGAAAACCAAAACCGGGATGGACGATGTATACCTGGAGCAGCTGTATTCGTTTGACGGCCTGGGGAGAGATCCCCGTGGCCGCGTGATCGCTGTGGGTTATTATGCGCTCATTAACCCGGCCCGGTTCAATATCATTGCCGGCAGCATGGCCAACGACGTGAAATGGTTTGATGTGCACAAGATGCCGAAGCTGGGGTTTGACCACCAGGATATTTTCCAGCTGGCGCTGCAGCGCCTGAAGTCGAAGATATTGTATGATCCTGTGGGGTTTGAGTTGCTGGATGAACTATTTACGATTACCGAATTGCATGAGTTGTACGAGTGTATCCTCGAAACCACCATCGATCGCCGCAATTTCCGCCGTAAGATCCTGGATGCTGAATATGTGATCAATACCGGCACTAAAAGGGAGGGACTGCAAAACCGTCACCCCGAATTATATAAGTTCAATAAAAAACTGAAAAAGAACAGTTTTCAGATCAATGTTAATGTCTCATGAAGCTAAAGATCGTTTCCTGGAGAAAGTTGCAGGAAACCTTACCGGCCTCCGGTAAACAACTGATTGCCCAACAGACTGCCGATACCGTAGTAGTGTATCAGGCCTACAGACCCGCCATCGCCAATTATGCCGCTGACCATCAGGTGTTTGGCGGCAATGCCTACAGTTATGACCGCATGTCGTGGATAAAGCCCAATTTCCTATGGATGATGTACCGCTGTGGCTGGGCGGCAAAAGAAGGACAGGAAAGAGTGCTGGCAATCCATCTCCCCAAAGTATTTTTTGAAAAAATCTTGTCACAGGCAGTTCCTTCATCTTATAAACCCTGGCTTTTTCCTGAAAGGGAAGCCTGGCAGGCTGCTTTAGCGGCAGGAGATGTGCGGCTCCAGTGGGACCCCGACCATGATCCCTGGGGCAATAAACTGGAGCGAAGAGCCATTCAGCTGGGGCTGCGGGGAGATATCCTGAAAGAATTCGGACAGCGGCAGATCACCGCTATTGAAGATATCACTGATTTTGTGAAAGAGCAGTATGCCGTGTTGCAGCGCGATCCCGACGCACTACAGGTGCCGGAAGAAAGCGTGTATCCGCTGGAGGACCCTATGCTGCTTCATACCATTGATTTACGTTAAAAAAAGTACGCTATGGAAAAACATACCTACGCCCCCGGAATTTTCACCTTGAAGCATTTCCTTTCTGCGGAGGAATGCCGGGCACTGATAGGCCGCAGCGAGGCTATGGGCTATGAAGAAGCCATGGTGGACGTGGGTAACGGCCGGCAACGGATGCTCAAAGGCGTCCGTAATAACGAAAGGGTGTTGTATAAAGATGCAGCTTATGCTACCTTTATATGGGAAAAGTTGCGTCCCTATGCACCGGAAGGAGACGATAACCGTATCGCATGCGGCCTGAATGAGCTGTTCCGTTTTTATAAATACAGCCCGGGACAGCGCTTCAAAATGCATAAGGACGGTAGTTTTGTCCGGAATCGTTTTGAGGCCAGCCAGTATACCTTTATGATTTATCTCAACGAAGGTTACAGCGGCGGCAGCACGGTTTTTAAAACAGGAGAGGAGATCCTGCCGGAAACAGGGACAGCGCTGATTTTTTATCACCCGTTGCTGCATGAAGGTACGCTGCTGACGGCAGGTACCAAGTATGTGCTACGATCGGACATTATGTATAAATAAAAGGAAATCATGCCTGCCACATACGTTATTGGCGATATTCACGGCGCCCTGAAAGCACTGAAACAGCTGCTGGAAAGGATCGGGCCGGAAAAGGACGACCGGTTTATTTTTCTCGGAGATTATGTAGATGGCTGGTCTGAGTCTGCGGAACTGATCCATTTCCTGATGGAACTGTCTTCGCAGTACACTTGTATCTTTGTCAAAGGCAACCACGACGCCTGGTGCGAGATGTGGCTGGCCGGAGAACAACCGGTGGCCAGCTGGCTGCAACACGGCGGCAGAGCTACCGTGGCCAGCTACCATAAACTGTCCGACAAAGACAAACTGCATCACCTGGCTTTCTTTAACAGGATGCTGAATTATTACGAGGAGAATGACCGGCTGTTTATCCATGCGGGCTATGCCTCCATGCACGGCCCTGCCTACGAACGTTTTGAAGCCATGTGTTACTGGGACCGGACCCTTTGGGAGCTGGCGCTGGCTATGGACAAAAGACTGAAAAAGGATTCCCGCTGCTACCCCAAGCGGTTGCTGCTATACAACGAAATATATATCGGTCATACCCCTACGCTGAACTACGACGAAGAACTACCGATGAACCGGGTCAATGTGTTCAATATTGATACCGGCGCGGCCTTTACCGGTAAATTGTCGGCTATGAACATCGACACAAAAGAGGTGTGGCAGAGTGATCCAGCCTACCTGTTATACCCCAACGAAAAAGGCCGGAATCCATAGATGCCGGCACCATTCAATCTTACCTTTAAAAATGATAAGGGGATTTATTGATGCAGCCCGTTGCATCAATAAATCCCCTGGATCCGGAAGCCAGTATATTACTGCACTACTTCCTGCATGCCCTGCATACCGCCGGCCATGTTCTTGCGTTTGAACAGCGTCATATCCACTTTCCCGAAGCGATAAGCGAAGTTGAGGCGGATCATCTGCGGATCACGGAGCCGGTTGTAATACTGCGTGAAGTAAGCGCTTTCAGAGTACTGGTCCATTTTGCGGGTCCTGAAGATATCGCTGAAGCTCAGTGTCACCGAAGCGGCATTGTTTTTCAGGAAGCTCTTCTTGATCGCGGCATCCACGGCGTAGAAGGAAGCAATGTAACCTTGTGACGCATTTTGTGACTGCTGCATAGGAGGCCCGTCCTGTCTGCCTTTGTTGTCGTTAACCGGCAGATTAGTTTTGGACTGGTACAAACCGGTGAGCTGTATCTCGAAGTTGAGCGGCAGCTTGAAGGTGTTGTTCAATTTGCCGAACCAGGCCCACAGAGCGTCCTGCGAAGGCTGACCGGTATTGTCCGTATTAATTTTCGAATTGTAAATATTCACGTTGGCAGACATCGACCACCATTTGGTAAGGGTGTTCATGGACGTCAGTTCCGCACCCATGGAGTAGCTGGAATTGGCATTGATATAGGTATTTACCAGCAGTTCGGCGCCATTGGCCGGATCGGTTTCCTTGGTGAGGAAGCGGGTGATCAAACCGTTGGTGTGCTTGTAGTACACCGTACCCATGAAAGTGTTGTTGCCTTTAAATGTTTTGAGGTAAGACATTTCCACAGAGTTGGTGAACTCAGGCACCAGACCGGGATTACCTTTCGTGATGTTCAGTTTATCGGTAGAATCGGTAAACGGAATCAGCTGGAAGAAGTTCGGCCTGTTGATCCTGCGGGTATAGCTTACCTGGAGTTCCTGGTCGTGTTTCAGCTTCTGGCTGAGGAACACGGACGGGAACAAGCTGACAGGGTAGTTGTTTTTAAACTCCTGTTTTACGTTGATCAGTTCCCCGTTGTAGTCAGAGCTTTCTGCACGCAGTCCCACCTTGTAACCAAAGTTTTTGATGGTTTGGGAGATGCTGGCGTAAGCGGCGTATACGTTGTCCGTATTCTTGAAATTGTTGGATGCGCCGGGGATCAGTTTGTATTCCTTGGTATCGTGGTCGTAAATGTAGTTATTGAAATTAGTTTCCGTACGGCGGCTGGACATGCGCAGACCTGTTTCCAGTTTCAGTGTTTTGGTGAAGGGTCTTACGTAGTCTGTCTGTACGGTGATGAAGGAGATCTTGCCGTTACCGAGTATCTGTTGTTTGTCGGTACGGTTGATGGCGCTGCCTTGACCGTTGCTGTAGAAATCGGTGATGTAGTCAGCGTTATTTTTGCTTTTACCGCCGAAATAGTTCGCGTCTACCGTCAGCTCTTCACCTTCCCTGGGGAACAGGTGTTTCATGCCCAGTACCAGCCCGTTCGCGTCGAACGCCATTTTGGAATGGGAGTTACGTTCGCTGAACATGTGGGTGATGTCTTTGCCTCTGATGGTATCTGTGAAGATGTTGATATTCTCTTCCGGTTTGAATTCACCGTGTACTTTGATACCGGAGATGGAGAAGGTGGTGCGGTTGGTGGCAAACCAGTCTACGCCTACTTTTCCGAAGGCGAAGCCGCCGTTGGATTTGTTGGTGTTGGACTGGAGGATGTGGGTGTTCGGGTTATCGCCGAAATTGAGCCTGTCGGTGGTACCGGAGGTACGGCTCTTCATCTGGTTGCCCATAGCGCTGGCGGAGAAATTGAGTTTACCCTGGCGTACGTTGAAGTCGGCGCCTGCATTGAGTGCGCCGCGTTTGTCCACACCGGCGCGGAGGTTACCGTTGTAGCCGGTTTTACGGTTTTTCTTCAGTACGATGTTGAGGATGCCTGCGTTACCGCCGGACGCGTCGTATTTGGCCGAAGGGTTGGTGATCACTTCCACGCTTTCGATCGCATCAGCAGGGATCTGTTCGAGGGTGAGCGTGGTGGGACGGCCGTCGATGAACAGCTGGGGGGCGCTGTTACGCAGGGTAACGTTCCCGTCGATGTCCACATTCACAGAGGGCACGTTTTTCATCACGTCGAGGGCGGTGCCGCCGGTGCTCGTAATATTTTTCTCCACGTTAAACACCTTTTTGTCAATATCCATCTGCATGATGGGCTTGGAGCCGGTAACGGTTACGCCCTGCAGCTGCGTAGTGCTGGAGGCCAGTTTGATGTTACCGAGGTCTTTATCGATCGGTGGGAATACGACCGGCTGGGTGTAGGTTTTGTAGCCGGTGCCGGAAGCCTGTAATTTAAGTGGCCCTCTGAGCGGCAGCTCGTCGAGGCTGAACTCCCCGTTGGCCTGGGTAAGTACGCCTTTTACGAGCACGTCCTTCATCTTTTTGGTGGCAGAGTCCATACGGCCCTGCAGGATGATCACGGAGGCATAACCAACGGGTTTGCCGTCGGCGTCAATTAATTTCCCATATATATGTCCGATATTACCTGGACCTTTGCCAGCCATACCGGGGGGCATTTTTCCGCCCGGGGCCTGGGCGTGTGCTTGTGTCAGCAGGAGCACAAACATGAAAAACAAATAGATTTTTCGCATTGTATTAGAATTCTGAGTATACAAAAGTAGACTTGCCAAATCGATTTTTTAGGCAAATGAGATGAAAGGGCGCTTTTTTGCTACAAAACAGGCTTTATCAGGATTGACTTTTTCCCGCGATCGCATAAAGGGCATCCCGGTAGGTGTCGCCAACGGGTAGTTCGATATCCTGCAGGAACACACTGTTTTTCCGGATAGCGGTGATGGCGGCCACCGAAATGATGTACGATTTGTGAATGCGGATGAACCGGGAGGGCGGCAGCTGTTCTTCGAGGCTTTTGATGCTCATACGGGTAATAACCGGTTTGTTGGTACTTTTCAGCTGGATTTTTACATAATCCTTTAACCCTTCTATCCAGATAATATCCGCGAAGACCACTTTAAACAGGCTGTAATCCACGTTGACAAAGAAAAAATCGCTTTGGTCGCGGGCAGCTTTGCCGGCGCTCCGGAGCTGATGCAGTTCGTTGGCTTTGTTGCAGGCTTTTACAAAACGTTCCAGGGATACCGGTTTAACGAGGTAATCGGTAACGTCGAGATTGAACCCTTCGAGGGCGTATTTCTCATAAGCAGTGATCAGGATGACGAGCGGCTTGCTGGCCATGGATTGCAGGAACTGCAGGCCGGTGAGGCCCGGCATCTGGATATCGAGGAAAATCAGATCGATCTGCTGCGTCCGCAATACTTCCATCGCTTCGAAAGCATTGTTACATTTTGCTACCAGTTGCAGATAAGGCACCATGCTGATATTGTCTTCCAGCAAATCGAGCGCCAGCGGTTCGTCATCAACGGCTATACATCTCATCAAAAAATGTTGATTTTGGCATTTAATGCAGATCCAGCTGCAATGTTACGTAAAACCAGTCATCTTTGGTGTTGATCTGGAGTACGTAATTATTCCCATAAAGCAGGTTGAGCCGGCGTTTTACATTGGCCAGCCCGATGCCGCTGGTTTTATCTTTTACTTCTTCCGATGCGGTGCTGTACTTGTTCCTCACGGCGAAAAAGAGTTTGTCGGCCGTAGTGAACAGGTTGATATCGATCCGGGCGTTCATAATGAAGCCGGTACCGTGCTTGAAGGCGTTTTCCACGAATGGTATCAGCAACATCGGTTCTATCTCGTAGTGGTTGTTGGGCACGTTCATTTCTACATTGATCACCACATTTTTGCCAAAACGCTGCCGCTGCAGGTCGATATAACTTTGCAGGTATTCCACCTCGCGCTGGAGCGGCATTTTCTCTTCATCCGCCTCGTAGAGCATATACCGCATCAGCGAGGATAGTTTTATGAGAGAGGGCTCCAGCAGGTCCGATTTTTTCCGGGCCAGGGACACCATATTATTAAGCACATTGAACATAAAGTGGGGGCTTACCTGCGACCGCAGGAGGGACAGTTCCGTTTTCAGGTTCTCGTTTTCCCGGGCGCTGTCTTTCCGGTCCATCAGTATCCGCTCCCGTACCATCTGAAATGCCGTGCTGGCGGACAGGATAAACAGGAAGGTAAAGACGGTGAACAGTATCAGCGGTTTCAGGTCCACCATGGTTTTACCAAGGTAGAACCGTTCAAAGGCAAACCGCATGGCGCAAAAAAAGAGGAATACCAGCAGCAGCGCGCCGGTGTATTCCATGGTCCGCTTTTGTTGTACCAGCTTGGGTATCAGGTAGAATGCGTTGGTGTAAAAAAAAATGATCTGGGTAAGGTAAAAAACGAGCAGGAAATAGAACCAGGACGCCCGTTCCGCCATCTCGGCGGGAGATGGTTTTTCGTAGGTGGGGCGCAGCAGGAAAGGGAGCGAGTACAACAGCGTCCACACAAGTGCATGCGTCGCGACAATAGCCCATTTGCGGTTATACCATTCGTTTGCCATGCCGCAATTTAGACATAAATGATGATGCGACAGGACAAGTTGCGACCAACACCCCTATTCCCACGATGTAGGTTCTCGCAAAGACGCAAAGCAGCAAAGAACGCAAAGTTTTTTAAGAATAAATAAGAAAGCAAAGGAGCGAAGATCACATTTGATCTCCGCTCCTTTGCTTTCTTTGCTCGCTTATATGTTTCTTTGCGTTCTTTGCTGCTTTGCGTCTTTGCGAGAACCCACTGGCTTACTTCGTTTCCCTGCGAGGCGAGAAACCACTGGCGCCGGTCACAATGTTGGCTTTTAGCTCACTTAAAATAGAATACAGCCCGAAATAGGTACGGTTAATATATAAGCTATGCCGGGACCCTCTGGCCACCTTGGACTCCCTGACTTCCTTCATGTTATAAAGTTCGTCCATATAAGCGTAGATTTCATTGAAGTAGCCTTCGTTGCCGAAGTCAAAATGATCTACGGTGAAGGGGAGGGTGAGCAGATCTATCATATGCTGGAAAAGCCCGGAGAAGAATTCCACTTCTTTGGGAGTATCCGTAGGGTGGATCATTTCCAGGTTGGTATATATCTCATAGCGGCGCTTGTCGTCTTTCAACACCTCCTTGTCGGTGAGCAGGAAATAATTGTAGTAGAAATCGTCCGGTATTTCCTTTACGCAACCGAAATCGAAAATACCCACGGTACCGTCGGGCCGCATGAGGAAGTTGCCTGGGTGGGGATCGGCGTGGACCTGTTTCAGCTGGTGTACCTGGAACTGGTAAAAGTCCCAGAGGGCCTGTCCGATTTTATTGCGGGCTTCCTGGGAGGGATTGCCCTGCAGGAATTCTTTCAGGTGCTGCCCGTCGAGCCAGTCCATCGTGATGATCCTGTCGGACGACAGTTCCGGGTAGTACTGCGGGAACAGCAGGTGGGGGATATGGGCGCATTCGCGGGAAAGGGCCATAGAGCGGGTCAGCTCCAGTCGATAGTCTGTTTCCTCCAGCAGTTTGCTTTCTATCTCCTCAAAATATTTGTCCATGTCCACTTCGTTCATGCCTACAATGCGGATGGCAAAGGGTTTTACGATGCGGAGGTCTGACTTTACGCTGTTGGCCACGCCGGGGTACTGTATTTTTACGGCCAGCGCTTTCCCGTCTTTCCAGGCTTTATGTACCTGGCCGATGGAGGCGGCGTTGGAGGCGCGCATCTCAAATTTATCGTACAGCTGTGCCGGTGATTTGCCCAGCGTTTTTACGAAGGTATTGACCACCAGCGGGCCGGAGAGTGGCGGTGCGCTGTATTGTGACATGGCAAATTTCTCGGTATAGGCTTTGGGTAGCATGCCTTTGTCCATACTGAGCATCTGTGCCACCTTCAGGGCGCTGCCTTTCAGGCTGCTGAGCGTTTCGTAAATATCGGCGGCGTTATCCTGGTGGAGCGTCTCTTTGGAAAGAGACGGGTCCACCAGTTTACGGGTATAATGTTTAATATAGTTGGTCCCTACTTTCAGTCCGGTGGTGACAAATTTTCCCGCCCTTTCCACTTTGGAGGTGGGAATATTGGATTGTTCTTTCATAAAGCCTATTTCCGCGTGAAGATGAATTTGCCAAAGTCGAGCAGCGAATCCAGGGTATTGGATTTTATCAGCTGGAAGCTAAGGTTGACTGCTTTTTCGATGGCGGCATCTGTCATTTCAAAATTGGCGCTGGAGTCGTTGAGCCAGTATTTCAGTACGAAAAGGGTCTGGACCCAGAAGCCATGTACATATTGATCGGAGATATATTTTCTTTCCTTGATTTCGTTGGAGACATATCCTTCTTTTATCAGTTCCCTTACGTAGGCGTAAAAGGCATGTTTGAAGGTGTCCAGTTTATTGCGGTAAAGGTCCGGCAGTCTGAATTGTTCCCTTTGTTGCAGGAAGTAGCTGCGATCGTCCTTCAATTTCTGTACCCAGAGGAAATAAAAGGCCAGCAGTTTTTCCTGTGCGGAATATTGCTGGTACGTTTCGTCGTTGCGCAGTTGCGCAAGGGTGTCTTCAAAAACAGCCAGCCAGATATCTTTTTCGATAGCTTCCAGTGAACTGTAATGTTCGTAGAAAGCATTTTCAGCGATGTCCAGCTGTTTGCAAAGGCTATATACAGAAACAGGGGCCTTACCGTTTTCCAGCCAATAAAGTTTGTAAGCGTTACGGATGAGTTGTTTGTCCATGTGCAAGGTTTTACTATGGTTGTAATACCCCGCCCGGAGCGGTCCGGAGGTTGTCATCTGCGGGGAAAAACACTGTATACAAATTTACGCTTTCAGCGATTACCAACTTTAACTTTAACACCACCTTTGCATTTAAATATTTAATCATTTGGTTATTTGATTTATGGATTATTTGATTTTGGAATTTCGGGCATTCGCCATGAAGATCAATTCAATATAATATAACATGGTATTCGATTTATTAAATTCCAAAATCAAAAAATCCCCCAATCCGTAAATCAAATCTTTAAATTGATAAAATAGAAAAATGTTAAAATATCTTATATTTGCCGCGTTATTCGTTTTTCTCACCTGTTAAAACGAACCACCCATGACAGAACATCTCCACATATTACCTCTTGTAATGGCCGCCTAAAAAGGCGACCCGACCGGGTTATTTCCTGTATTTTTTGACATTGTTGCTGAATACCATGGTATGCCGTTTCCGGCCATACCGGGATGATTCCTTTGTTGCTCCGCACAGCTTTCTGCGCTGCTGCGACAGACCTGCAGTGAAATAACCGCATCAAAAATTTATTACCCCTTAATTACATACGTTTTGTCTGGATTAAAAACAAAAGAACTGAGTAAAATCGGTTATACAGATGACCGGGCCAGGAGCCTGGTGATCAATATTATGGCGCGGCATTTCAAACATCATGATAATGCCGCCATTATACAGCTGCTGACGGATATCAAAGCACGTCCGGCTGATTTTTTACAGGATGAGGTGCTGGGAAAGATAGCAGCGGTTTTCGCCGACCAGCCGGAGGTGCGTCATTTTCAGTCGTTTGACTTGCTGGAAGCCGGCGGGCAGCTGAAAGTGTATGGCGGTAAAGACATAGAACATGCCGCCCGCCGGCAGATGGAGGTGGCCATGTCGTTGCCTGTCACGGTACAGGGAGCGTTGATGCCTGATGCGCATATGGGTTACGGCCTGCCGGTAGGCGGCGTGCTGGCTACCGAACAGGCGGTGATTCCCTATGCAGTAGGGGTCGACATTGGCTGCCGTATGGCGCTCACCCTTTTCGACGAGGGCGAAAGTTTCCTGAAGCGCTATAGTTACCAGTTGCAAATGGCGATCAGGGAATATACGCACTTCGGTATGGAAGGAGGGCTGGAGTTCCGCCAGGAGCATGCAGTGCTGGACAGGCCGGAGTTCCGGGACACGCCGTTGTTGAAAAGCCTGCATGGCAAAGCGGTGCGGCAGCTGGGATCATCCGGCAGCGGTAACCACTTTGTAGAGTTCGGGCTGCTGACGCTGGAAGCAGACAATTCCCTGTCGCTGCCGTCGAAGCAGTACCTGGCTTTGTTGTCGCATTCCGGCAGTCGTGGTTTGGGCGCTGCTATCGCTCAGCACTATACGAAAATAGCGACCGACACCTGTAAGTTGCCGCGTGCTGCGCAGCAGCTGGCCTGGCTGGACATGAACAGCGAAGCAGGGCAGGAGTACTGGCTGAGTATGAACCTGGCCGGGGATTACGCCCGCGCCTGCCATCAGCAGATACATCGTCACCTGGCAAAAGCGACGGGGCTAAAGAGCCTGGCCACCATTGAAAATCACCACAATTTTGCGTGGGAGGAAACGCTGACGGATACACGGAAAGTGATCATTCACCGGAAAGGCGCTACCCCGGCGCATGCCGGCGAGCTGGGCATTATTCCCGGCAGTATGACCACGCCGGCTTACCTGGTACGGGGCAAAGGCGCGGAGCAATCTTTGTATTCCGCCGCGCATGGGGCCGGCAGAGCGATGAGCCGCTCCAAAGCGCGGGAGAAAATGACCGTATCGGCACTGAATAAAATAGTGGCCGGTGCGGGCGTGACCCTGATCGGCGGCAGCGTGGAGGAAAACCCGCTGGCCTATAAGGATATCGACCGGGTGATGGACGCCCAGCGGGAACTGGTGCAGGTGGAAGGCCGCTTTATGCCGGCCATCGTGCGGATGCATAAAGAATAGCCACTACCGTTATGACGGTAAAACGGGTCGGAGGCATCATGCCCCGACCCGTGCTTTTTCCCGGGGTGGTGGTAAATGTGAGAAAGAATGAGTATTTTAATGAGCTCATTTTTCTACCTATGACCCAACGGCTACAATCCCTCGATTTGATGAGGGGCGTTATCATGCTTCTACTGGCAGCGGAAAGCACGCATCTGTACTGGGCGCTTGATAGTCTGCCATCCGGTAATGCATGGCATACGTTTATGCAACAGTTCTTCCATCATCCGTGGAACGGGCTGCGGGCGTGGGACCTGGTGCAACCTGCTTTCATGACAATAGCCGGCACAGCCATGTATTTGTCGTGGAATGCCAAATCAAAGAAGGGTGTCAGCTGGCAACAAAATTTTACACATATTGCGTGGCGTTGCGGGAAATTATTTATATTCGGTACCGCATTGCATTGCGTATATGCGGGGCGGTTAGTCTGGGAGTTATGGAATGTGCTCACGCAGTTGTCCGTAACCACGATCATTGCATATCTAATTATCCGCCGTTCTGTAGTATATCAGCTGGTGGTCAGCCTGTTGCTGCTCCTTGCCACTGATGTTATGTATCGTTTTATTCTTTTACCTGGATTCGAGGATGCTTTTACACAAGGGCACAATTTCGGTGCCTACCTGGATACGGTCCTGATGGGAAAAATCAACCCGGACGGATGGGTCGCGATCAATTGTATCCCTACGGCTGCACATACCATCTGGGGCGTGCTGGCGGGGAAGCTGCTGGTGGGCCCGCAAACACCGTTACAGAAAACGCGTGTATTGGCAATAGCCGGTATAGTTGGCCTGGTGGCCGGTTTCGGGTTGGATGCCGCCGGGATAACGCCGATCATTAAACGTATCAGCACCGCTTCTTTTGTGCTGGCTTCCGGCGGATGGGTGATGCTGATCATGGCGCTGTTTTACTGGCTGGCTGATGTGCGGGGATATGTACGATACGCCTGGATAGCCTCCGTAGCAGGTATGAACGCCATCTTCATCTACCTGTTTTTTGAAACGGTAGGTGTACAATGGGTGAACCCTACCACAGGTATTTTTGTGAAAGGCTTTACAGCCATGTTGGGCATACCGGAAACAATCCGGGACATCCTGTCAGCCCTGACGGTACTGGCGCTGGAATGGGGCCTTTGTTACTGGCTCTTCAAACGAAAGATATTCTTCAAATTATAAAGAGATCACAAACGAATAGCTATCTGAGAAACCCCTATGAATCAGCCCTGGTATCCTGTACCGGGGCTTCCCTTTTTGTTTCAGGGAGACCGCTCACCATTAACACGATCAACAGTCCACACAACGCCATGATGCCAAAAGATACCCGCAGATGGGTAGCCTGCGCTACGAAACCTACCAATGGCGGTACGATGAGGAAACCCAGGTAACCAATAGTGGAAATAGAAGCCAGTGTTTGTCCGCTGTTAGCATCGCGCGACCTGCCGGCGAGACTGAATACCAGCGGCACAATACAGGATACGCCCAGCCCGGTAAAAATAAAGCCGATGGCCGTTGTTACAGGATGAGGCAGGAGAATGGCGAGCAGGAGGCCGGACAAAATCAGCCATCCGCTGTAGTACAGCATGTTTTTAATGCCCATCTGCGCCACAAGGCGGTCGCCGGCAAAACGGCCCAGCGTCATGGCGGCCATGTAAGTCATAAATGAAGCGGTGGCCGCGGTGGCGGTGCCGCCAGCTACCTTATGAAAGTAAATACTGCTCCAGTCGTACATCGTGTTTTCCGTGGCCATACAGGCGAAGCAGATAAAGGAAAAACGCAGCAACGACTTGTCAGGCAGCGAAAACGCCGGCTTTTTTACCGGGTTGGCCACCGGTTGGTCTGGATAATTGCGCGGTCCGTAATATAGTGTAAACACCAGCAGCAGCCCGCTGATGATCAGCATATGCCAGGAAGGCGCCACCTGCATAGACACCATGAGGTAACCGATCCCGGCCCCGGTAGACCCGGCGATGCTCCAGATACCATGGAAAGTGGTCATGATGGACTTGGGATACATATGTTGCACCTGCACGGCCTGTGCATTCATGGAGAGATTGAGCAGGTTGCGGGAAGAGCCGAAGCAGAAGAGCGTCAGTGCCAGCTGCCAGAGGCTGGTAGTGAAGCCGGGAAGGCTTAGCACCAGGTTAAACACCATCGCGCCGATCACCATGATTTTCCGGCTGCTGAAGCTGCCCAGCAGTCTCCCGGTGATGGGCATTGTCAGCATCAGTCCTATGGGCAGCGCCAACAGTACCAATCCCAGCTGTGCCTCGTTGAGGTGGAGCTGTTGCTGTATGGAGGGTATCCGGGACGCCCAGGTGGAATAACCCAGGCCGGAGATAAAAAAGAAAACGGAAACGGCGGTCCGGTATTGTCGTGCGTTGGCTTCGGTCGCTTGCGGTATTTCTATGAACATCTGTGATCGTACACACCTCTTTGAAGAGCCATGAGAAATGCAAAATTAGAAAACCCGGAGCGAAAAGCGCCGGGTTTTTTTGGCATCCGGAGCATGAGCCCCTGGCGGTATTGTTATTCAGATATTCTATGCCTGACCTTGTTCAAAGTAGTTGTTGCTGTTAAGCCGCAGCGGGTGCTAAAGAAATTCCTGGGCTTGTCGTTGCTGCCGTTAATCCACAGTGGCAGCAAGAGGGCTCAGGTGTCAGCCCCTGGCCAGTTTTGCCATGGCCCGTACCGGAAACGTCCCTGCGCCTTTGAACTTTGGTGGTACGGCGCTGAAGGTAAACCCATCTTCAGGCAGCAGTTCCAGGTGACAGAGATGCTCTACGATGAGGATCTCCGCACCCAGCAGCGTGGTATGCACCGGTCTGCTCCGGCCCTGTGTACTATCGATATTATGGGAATCGATGCCGACCAGCTTCACGTCACAGTCGCGCAGGTAATCAGCGGCATCGGCGGTGAGGTAGGGATGGTTTTCGTAGTAGGCGGGGGTGTTCCAGTGGGTGGCCCAGCCGGTATGTACGAGTACGGCGCGGTTGCGTATTTCGTGGTGGCGCAGCCGGTCGGCCGTAACGGCCAGGCCGTCCTGGTAAGGCGCCCGGATCACGATGGCGTCCAGGTCGGCGAACCGTTCCAGCGGCATTTCCGACAGGTCTTTCCCGTCGGCATACCGGTGGAAGGGGCAGTCGATATAGGTACCCGTGTTGGTGACCATTTCTATTTTCCCGATCTGGAAGGTGGTGTCGCCGTCGTAGAGAGCGGCGGAGTCTTCCCGGCTGAGGAAGTCACAGATCACCGGCGCGGGCAGTCCTTTGTAGGTGACCAGCCCGTTTTCGATGGTGTGGCTCAGGTCTATGAGATAGCTGGCGCCGCTGGTGCTGACGGGCTTTCGTTTATGTGGTTCAGTGAGGATCTCCTTATGGAGGATGCGTGTTTCGCCTACCATCAGCAGGCGCATGTCTGCCACGATATAATCAGCCAGTTCTTTGTCAGAGATGTCGTCGCCGGCGATATCGAGCCGGAAATCTTCTCCTTTGATGCCGCCGCCGTTGGTGAAGCGGATGTCAAAATCAAATTTTACTCTTTTGTTCATCGTGATAATTTTCCCGTTTTGAGACGTTTATAAATGTACGATATTAGCGTCATGCTTAAAGAATTTCAGATCGTATCCGCTGAGCAGGCGATGAATCAACACCAGATACAGATAAAAGTCCTTGAAAGTGAAGAAGTTTTCATGGACATGATCGGAACAGATGGTTATTTCTATGTGCATAACGGCGACCTGTATCTGCAGGGCGATTTAATCCTTGATACAGACAAACTCGATAATATGCCGGATGGCCGGCCTCCGCTTGGATTTGCCGTGATCGGCAACCTCACCGTGGACGGCGGCGTCCTCAATGAAGTGGGCGACTACGGCGCTGTGCTGTACGTTGCCGGCAATCTCACCTGCCGCAACCTGATGATCGGCGGCGCACCCACCCGTGTGGAGGGCAACGTCTGCGTGGAAGAAGTGATCATGCTGCACTACAACCACGGCTGGATGCAGTGTGACGGCATCTTTTCCGCTCCCGTGATGATCGTGGAAGATTACCACCTGATGCCTTTCCGCAAGGCCATCAGCCGTTTCTATTATAATGACAACGACACCGAAAGCCCCGCGGCCAACGAATGCGTTGAATCAGAAGGCGGCGATCCTGTGATCTCCGAAAACCTGCGCGCGTTGCTCAACAACCCGCTGACGACCGACTTTGAAGAGATCCGCCGCGACCTTGCGGCAGGAGAGAGCGTGCTGGAGCCACAGGAAAGAACACTTGAATACTGGCGCAATAAAGTACGCCGCAACTACCGCGATCTGAAGCGCGTGCCGCTCGAAATGCGTACTGTCAACCTCTGTCAGGAAGCAATGGCTTACAGTATTTTCGCGCTGGAATATTTTCCGCCAGGCGTCATTACACCGGAACTGGCCATAGCCGCTGCAACAAAAGACGGCAAAGCGCTGCGCCACCTGCCGGCAGCAATGATCACCCGGGAGCTGTGCTACCTCGCGGCTAAACACGGGGCTATCCTGCGGCTTGATATTCCTGAGCGGTTCTATGAACATGCGCTGCTATGTACCGTGATCAAAGAAAATGACTGGCAGATGGAACATGTGCCTATCGTTTTTATCACGGAAGACATGCTGGTGCTGTACGTTAAAGCCGGCCGCGGCGCATGGCTGGACAGGTACTGCCAGCAGTCCGGCGTGTCCAAACAGAAAGTGCTGGAGCGTGTGATGGCCGAGGATATCAGGTACCTGGAGAACATTTTCAACTGGCATCTTTCTGCTGCTACCTATGCGTATGCGCGTCAGCGTTACGACAAGCCGGAATATGCGGAACCCTGGCAGCATTTCAATGAACGTTTCGCCCGGAAAATAGGGCGACTGAATGTCAGTCCTTCTAATCCATCGTCATGACCAGCTTGCGGCCGTAGGTCTGGTTGTTTTCCATCATGATATGCGCCTGCTGTACGGTATCGGCGCTGAAGCTACCCACTACCTGTACCGCAGGTGGGGTGATGGTGCCGGCATTGAGCAGGGCTGCCAGCTCCCGCAGATTTTGACCGTACCAGGACAGCTGGTTGGCCACCGCGTACGCATAATTGGAAATGTTAAGTACATGGGCGCCTTTGTCAAATAGCAGTTCCCGTGTCCGCTCCGTTCCCAGGAAAGTGATGTCTGCATAACTTTTGTTCAGCCCCAGTACCTCCGCCGCCGTTTCGGATATTTTCCCTCCCACCGTATCTATCGCCCAATCAACATACTGCTGCCCGGTGGCGGCCAGCAGCCGATGTGCGACATCCGGTCCGCGATAGTCGAGTATCTGGCCGGGCGGCAGTCCCAGCGCTCCGAGGACTGCGCGACTTTGTTCGTTGCCGGCAGTGGTGAACAACTGGTGTATGCCATGCGCTTTCAGTAGTTTGACCAGGAAGCTCCCTACGGCGCCGGCACCACCGGTGAGGAAAAGCAGGTCTTCCGGCAGGGCGTGCATCCGCCGGAAGGTTTGAAAGGCGGTCAGGCCGGCGGACGGGATGGCCGTAGCGACAGCAAACGGCAGGGCCGCAGGCAACGGCGTCACCATCTGGTAATTAAGCGCGATGTGCGTGGCATAGGTACCGTTGGAACCTTTGCTGCCGGCGGCGGCGATCACTTTATCTCCCGGTGCGAAACCGGTCGTCTGTGCGCCTGCGGCTACCACGATACCAGCCAGTTCCCTGCCCAGCACGGGGGAATGCATATGTTGACTTTCGCGGCGTCCCTGCCGCATCTGGTAATCAATCGGGTTAAAAGCGGTGGCTTTTATTTCAATCAGCAGTTCATTTTCTCCATATACCGGAACGGGTAGTTCTTTTTGCCGGAATTGATCGGGCGCCCCGAATCCGTTTAATACAATTGCCTGCATGTATGTAATTTTGGGTAAAACTAACGAGTGGGGCAGGGGTGACCAATAACCGTGATAATTGGGAGTTACTCACAAAAAAATGAGTGGTATATGATCAAGGAGACATCGTCGAACGCGTTTAACCGGAAATTTCTGCACAGCGTATGCCGTATCAATGGGGCGTTGGAAACGATCGCCGGCCGCTGGAAAGCGCTGATGCTGATTCATATTGCAGAGGGAAAGAACCGTTTCAGTTTATTGAAACAGGTGTTGCCGACGGTGTCCGACCAGGTGCTGGGGCGGCAGCTGCGGGAGCTGGAGGCCGACGGGCTGATTGGCAAGACTGTTATTGCCGAAGTGCCTGTGCGGGTGGATTATCACCTTACCGACAAGGGAACCGCTATTTTACCGATCCTGGATGCGCTGGCCGAGTGGCATGACAAGCGGTGATGCTGTCAGGAGGCGGCTGCCAGCAGCTGTTGTAATTTTTTCTCCTGCAGAATGGTGATGGATTTTCCTTCCGCTTCGATGAGCCGTTGCTGCACGAAGTCCTGCAACATACGGTAGATGGTTTCGTAGGTGGTGCCTGCGAGAGAGGCCAGGTCCTGCCGGTTGATCGTAAATTGTTTGTGCCCGTATACCCGGCTTATTTCCAGCAGTGCGTCTGCAAGCCTGCTTTTTACGTCCATGTGCACGAGGTTGCGCATTTTCTTTTCCGCTTCCTGTAATTCCGCCGCATAGAACTGCATGAGCCGGTAGGTGAGGGCAGGGTTCACTTTAAGCGAGGCTTCAAAAAAAGCATTGTCCACATAACAGTAAGTGCCGTCTTCCAGGGCGGTGGCCGACACGGGGTACAGGCGCTGTTCACTTCCGAAGCCGCGGTGACCGAGGATATCACCTTTTTTTGCCAGCCGGATGATGAGTTCTTTGTCCGGTCCCCATTGCTTATGCACTTTCACTTTTCCGTCATATAAAAAATAGATGCCGGTGGCCGGATCACCCTCGCGAAAGAGTATTTCTCCTTTTTTAAATGGCTGATGTTGCCGGTGGGAAGCCACGGCTGCCAACCATTCCGGGATCGCATGCTGGCATAAAAAACATGTCTTCAGATCGCAGGCCCTGTTTTTCTTCATGGTTGCAATAGTAATACTTTTTCAATGTTTTTAAAGAAAAAATGCTGATTAATATGATTTGAATCATATTTTTGTGTTTGTTTTGATTTTAAAGCATCATTTTTTCATTTCATGGATCATATAAACAGGCCCGAAAAGGCCGGAAAAGTATCGAGAAGAGTATTTTATCTGAGCATGCAGGCATTGTTCAACGCCATCCTGGTGGGTTTTGTGGCCAAGGGGCTGGTGCTGCTGATAGACCTGATCACCAATCTGTCGTTTTACGGGGAGTTTTCCTTTGAGGAGCGGGGGCCGGCGGGGCATCACCTGGGCTGGCTGGTGATCATGGTGCCCATCGTCGGTAGTGTTATTGTGGGTATGATGGCGCGTTTTGGCAGCAAGGCGATTCGCGGGCATGGTATACCGGAGGCGATGGAGAACATTATATTGAATGAAAGCCGGATCCCGCCGGTGATCACCTTACTGAAGCCGTTGTCAGCTGCTATTTCCATTGGTACGGGGGGCCCTTTCGGCGCGGAAGGTCCTATTATCGCTACCGGCGGGGCTATGGGATCGTTTACCGGACAGGTGATCCATATTTCTTCTGCAGAACGGAAAGTGTTGCTGGCAGCGGGCGCCTGCGCTGGTATGTCCGCCATCTTCGGCAGTCCGCTGGCGGCCATCCTGCTGGCGATAGAATTGTTATTGTTTGAATTCTCTCCACGTTCGGTGATTCCGGTGGCGTTGGCCTGTATCACCGGCGCTGGTATGCACCTGTTGCTTTTCGGGAGCGATCCTGTATTTGCGATGCCGCCTGTTCCGGCGGTGTCAGATATGGCGCTGGTGACTTACGTACTGATGGGCGCCGCCATTGGCGTGGTAGCGGCGTTGGTGTCCCGGTCCGTATACTGGGTGGAAGACATGTTTGAGCATCTTCCTTTCCACTGGATGTGGTGGCCGGCGCTCGGCGCCGTGGCTGTAGGTGTGATCGGTTATTTTGCACCGCATACCATGGGGGTGGGATATGATAACATTAAGACGTTACTGACCGGTAATGTGCCGTTCATGCTGATGTTATCGCTTTGTGTGCTGAAATACCTGTCGTGGGTAATTTCACTGGGCAGCGGTACTTCCGGCGGCACGCTGGCGCCGTTGTTCACCATCGGTGGTGCTTTGGGCGCGCTGATGGGCGTAGCGGTGCTGCAGCTTTTTCCGGGCAGCGGTATCAACCTGGCTACGGCGGCGCTGATAGGGATGGCGGCCATGTTTGCCGGTGCGTCGCGTGCTTTGCTGACGGCTATTGTTTTTGCGCTGGAAACCACCGGTCAGCCGCATGGGCTGCTGCCGTTGATCGGTGCCTGTACCACCGCTTATTTTGTCTCCTTCTTTTTGATGAAAGGATCTATCATGACCGAGAAGATCCGCCGCAGGGGTGTAAATGCACCGGAAGAGTATATCCCCGATGTGATGCAGCAGATCAATGCCGCGATGGTGGCGGTACAGCCGGAGATCATGGTCAGGGATACCTTCACCGTGGCGCAGGTCAATATCCTGCTGGATAATCACACTTATTACCAGCGGCATTTGCTGGTGACCGATACTGACGGCCGTTTTACCGGTTACCTTGACCGGCAGCAGTTACTCACGGCCGATGAAAATACCATGGCAGGGCAACTGGTATCGCGCATGGCGCCGTTCCTGCTGCCCGGTGATGATATCAACATGGTGGCGCAGATGCTGGAGAAATACCAGTTGAGCGTGTTGGCCGTGATAGAAGATAACCGGCTGAAAGGCATCGTGACAGCGGCGGCTATCATGCATACCTACAGCGAAAGGCAGCTGGCGTCTGCAAGGTATCATTCCGCTTTCTTCGGCAATACCCGCCTGTTGCGGTTGATGGCGCGCGGGAAACGCCTGCTGGTGAGATAACCGGCCATTGTCCTTCCGGCTGCGGCTTAAAAAGGATCGGCAGTCTCCGGACCTCCATTGTTTTCCACCTGTATGGCTATACGTTGTTTATCGGTGGGGATTCTGGTTATGGAGATCATTTCCGGGAGATCGGGGAAAAATATGGTCCTTTCGATGTAGCCATGCTGGAGTGCGGTCAGTATGATGACGCCTGGCCTTATATCCACATCTGCAGTGGTGGCATCTATAAACTGAAAACAGCCATTTCTATAATTCCCTGCCCCGGCTGATGAAAGACGCGGTTAACACCGGTGAATTTTCTCTCTGTATCGCACAGGGGCTCCAGGTATACCAGCCGCCCGAAACGCCCTATCATATCGCGGATCTGCTGCCGGGTATTGAGATTGGCAGTGGTGTTGAGATGAGTTTCTATCACCTTCAGCACATTACGGTGGTACACGAGGTAATTGTCCGGTACTTCTGTTACCGCCAGCGAAAAATCCAGGATGCCCAGGTGGTGTTGCGGTGGTGTCGTCAACAGTTGCATGACCTGCACACAGGCTTCATTGCTGATATAGTGAAGCACGCCTTCGAAAATGACGATGGCCGGCTCTTCGGGCACATATCCCGCCTGTTTTAACATCGTCCCCAGTAAAACAATGTCGGTCAGGTCACACCGCAAAAAATGCAATGGTCCTGTTATATGTAATATTTCTTCATAGATTTTTTTCTTCTCTTCGATATAACCATTGTCCACTTCCAGTATACGGCTGATGCGGCCCGGATAATGTTCCAGCAGGTAAAGCGACAGCGGGTCCAGCCCTGCGCCCAGGATCAGCACCTGTTGTACAGGATATTGTTCCATGCGGTTGCGTATCACATCCCGGATAGCCTGTTTACGATACAGGATCATATCTGCTACCGGCGGGTAGGCACGGGTGAGGTCGCGGGAGAGGCGGCTGGTCTCACTGAAATCGATCGCGTTGACATAGGTCTGTTCCAGTGGGCTGGTATATAATCTGATAGCCTGTTCCAATACCAGTCTCGCCGTGGCGGGAACTTTTAACTTTTGGGTCATCAGAAATGGTTATTTTTATTGAATATAAGGTTTACGTGCGCATTGAAGATGCAGTCAGAACAATTACAGCATATCATTGTTTCATTAGGAATGTCAACAATATAGCATATGAAGGAACGTATAGCATCTCTCAGCAAACTGGAAAAGGAAGGAAGGCAGATTTCCCGTTTACCTTTCTCCATCAGGATCTTACTGGAAAACGTATTGCGCAATCACGACAATTTCGCTATCACCGATGAACATGTGGAGACGCTGGTCAACTGGCAGCCCACACCGCCCGACAAGGAGATCCCTTTTAAGCCGGCGCGTGTGCTGATGCAGGATTTTACCGGTGTGGCCGCCGTGGTGGACATTGCTTCGATCCGCGCAGAAGTCATCCGCCGGGGAAAAGACGGCGCTAAAATCAACCCGGCCATCCCGGTAGACCTGGTGGTGGACCACTCCGTGCAGGTTGATTTTTTCGCTACGGACTACGCATATACAAAAAATGTGGCCTATGAGTACGAGCGTAACAAAGAGCGGTACCAGCTGCTCAAATGGGCGCAACAGGCATTCGATAATTTTACCGTCGTACCGCCGGGCATGGGCATCTGCCACCAGGTAAACCTGGAATATCTGGCGCATGGCGTAATCTCCCGCGATGGCTGGGTGTTCCCCGATTCGCTGGTAGGGACCGACTCGCATACGCCCATGGTGAACGGTATCGGCGTGTTGGGCTGGGGCGTTGGTGGTATTGAAGCAGAAGCGGCCATCCTCGGGCAACCGATTTATTTCTCCTGTCCGCAGGTGATCGGCCTGAAACTGACCGGGCAGCTGAAAGAAGGCGTTACCGCCACCGATATGGTGCTGGCCATCACACAACTGCTGCGCAAGTACGGCGTGGTGGATAAATTTGTGGAAGTATTCGGCGAGGGGCTCGATCATCTCTCCGTACCTGACAGGGCCACTATTTCAAACATGTCGCCCGAATTCGGCTGTACAGTGACCTACTTCCCGATTGATGAACAGACCTTGCAGTATATGCGCCGCACCAACCGGCCCGAAGAAGTGGTGGCGCGCGTGGAGACTTATTGTAAGGAGAACATGCTGTGGCGCCATGGCAACGAAAACATCACCTACTCCGATGTGATAGAGCTTGACCTGTCGAAGGTGCAGTCGGCCGTAGCCGGTCCTAAGCGGCCGCAGGACCGTATCCTGGTGAAGGACCTGCATTCGGAATTCGAAACGCTGCTGAACAAGGAGTTTAAAAGGATGTATACTCCCGAAGGCAAACGCCGCGACACAGCGTGGCTGTCGGAAGGTGGTTCCGGTACCGCATTCACCTATGAAATCCAGAAGCACACAGAAGAAGTGGCGGTAGAAGTAGACTACCTGAAATCAGTACGCATCAAACTAAAAAATGAGGAATATGTGTTGAGTGACGGCGCTATCGCTATTGCGGCCATCACCAGCTGTACCAATACCTCCAATCCGAGTGTAATGATCGGCGCAGGGCTGGTAGCTAAAAAAGCCATCAGCCGCGGCCTGTACGTGAAGCCCTGGGTGAAAACCAGCCTGGCGCCCGGTTCCCGCGTGGTAACGGAATATCTGAAACGTTCGGGCTTACTGTACGAACTGGAAGCATTGCGTTTCCACGTGGTGGGATATGGCTGTACTTCGTGTATTGGTAACAGTGGTCCGCTGCCGCCGCATATCGCCGAAGCGGTGGATAAAGGCAGCCTGATTGTGGCTTCTGTACTGTCGGGCAACCGTAACTTTGAAGCGCGCGTGCATCCGCAGGTGAAAATGAACTTCCTCGCATCACCGCTGCTGGTAGTGGCTTACGCTATCACCGGCCGGGTGGACGTAGACCTGCTCAACGATCCGCTGGGTTATGACCCTAATGGGGAACCGGTATTCCTGCGGGACATATGGCCCACACAGGACGAGATCAACGAAGCTGTTGCCGCCGCTGTAAAACAGGAAGATTTTAAAAATACCTATTCCGTGATCTTTGACGGGGATGACCAGTGGCAGGGACTACTGGCGCCTACGGGACAGGATTATCACTGGAGCAATGACTCTACCTATATCAAGGAGGCGCCGTTTTTCCATGACCTGCCGGATATACCATCTGCCGCGGAAGATATCATCGATGGCCGCGTGCTGCTGATGCTGGGCGATTCAGTCACCACCGACCATATTTCGCCCGCCGGCTCTTTCAAGGCCGACACGCCTGCCGGTAAGTACCTCATCGACCGTGGAATTGACCCGAAGATGTTTAACTCCTACGGCTCCCGCAGGGGTAATCACGAAGTGATGGTCCGCGGCACCTTTGCCAATGTACGCATCAAAAATGCGCTGTCGCCCAAAGAAGGCGGGTTTACTACCCTGATGCCGCAGGGCATGGTGCTGCCGGTGTATGACGCCGCCATGCAGTATGCCGCGGCCAAAGTGCCGTTGATCGTCCTCGCCGGAAAAGAGTATGGCAGCGGTTCTTCGCGTGACTGGGCAGCGAAGGGCGCTAACCTGCTGGGCGTAAAAGCCGTGATTGCGGAGAGTTATGAACGTATCCACCGCAGTAACCTGGTGGGTATGGGCGTATTGCCGCTGGAGTATGTGGATGGCCAGACAGCCGCTTCCCTGGGGCTTTATGGAACGGAATCCTATTCTATTACCGGTATTGCAGACGACCTGACACCTGGAAAGATTATAACGGTAACGGCTACACCCGCTACAGGTGATCCGATCGTTTTTCAGGTCAAATGCCGGCTGAATTCCGCCATTGAAATTGAGTATTACAAAAATGGTGGTATCCTGCAATATGTGCTGCGCGCGTTTTTAAAGAAAGCGTAACGCATCAGGGAGCATAAAGGCTGACCAAAAAATAGAAATTGGTCAGCCCTTATTTTTTCTATTTACAAGGTCCATTTACATTCTTGGCTATCCCGGTTTTTACGCTCTCGACTAATGCGGCCCTTGTCATGGTTTGTATATAAGTAGCTCTTTCCTGCGTGGAAACAGTGGTAAGATCTCCCAAAGCATTCACGGCTGCAATTGTATTCGCTTCATCTAACCCATTTATTGTTATCCACCAGGTCCGTCCACCGTCTGGCATAACTGCCCATACCATGAGGTTTACGGATCCCGACGTTTTCCTGAATGGAGGTAGTCGCCAGATATCCGTAAATACTAATTCGGAAATGCCGTTTATCGCATCCTGAATGTTGGTATCGTTGGGAGTGTAATAATTGGGAACGGGCCCGGCATCCGTAATGGTAATGGTACAATCGGGATCATTCGGAAGCTGGCTTGCCTCCTCCATAATGGTCTTTTCGTTAGACATGGTATATTGTTTTTGAAATGAAAAAAACTGGGTTTCCACGGCGATTTTGCCTTAGGTGAACAGTCGCTATTTTTTGGCGAGTTCTGATATCTTTTTCCGGTCTCCTACCAGCCACACTACATCTTCCCATTCAAAAGTCATATCGGACGGCGGGTTGAGGATACGTTCGCTGCCGCGGGCGATGCCTACCACGAGGGCGTTGGTCCTTTCCCGGATACCGGAGCTGCGAATGGTTTGCCCTTTTAGCCCGTTATGTTCATCCACCACAATGCTGGTCAGGCCTACGTTGTCATCTGCCATGTCGTCGCTCCGTTCTACCACGAGTGTATTCACTACACGGTTGAATTCTTCCAGCTGTGTTTCCGTACCGATGGCCACGATCACGTCATTCGGGAATAGTTTTTCCTGCCGGGTAGGAGCATAGATGGTGATGTTTCCTCTTTTAATGGCGCCTACGTTGATGCCGTATTTTTCCCGTAGCTGGAGGTCCACCAGCGGTGTGTCGATCAGCGAAGACCAGGGATTGATCTCTATTTCGGAGACCTGTGCATCCCAGGGCAGCAAGTCGGCTGCCGGTGTTTTTTTGGCGGCATCTGCCTCTTCGCGCGCGTTCAGGTTGGAGAGGAAACGGTGTTCAATACGGCTGTAATACTTCTGTAGCTGCTGACGCAGCGCCAGCAGTACCAGCAGCATCACCAGCGAGGTGCCCAGCAATGCCTGCCAGAAGGGGAAGAACTGGTTGAGCAGGAAACCTACCAGCAGTACGGCTATCATGTTGCGGATGACTTCCACCACCACCAGTGGTCCGCGGTTGTATTTTGAGTCGAGCCACAGCGCTTTATAGGCGATACCCTGGACTTTTTTGATGGTGAGCGCGGAGATAAACGGCGCCATCATGGCGATGGCCAGCACTACGGCGATCAGCTTGGCCAGCAGCTGGTTTTCCACATACTTCGCAATGAAAGGCCCTGCGTAGTAGGTATTGAACAGGATGATGGCGATCAGCACCACGCTGTTAAGAATGATCACTTTCAGGTAGGCGTTGAGCACAATGCGCCAGTCGCTTTCCGCCTGCAGTGTTTGTGAACTGGCGGAGTAGCGGTTGAGTGCCAGCAGCCATTTTTCCGGGATGATCTTCGACAGCCAGTTGTACATGGGCGTGGAGAAACGGATCATATACGGCGTGGTGAAGGTTGTTACCGCAGACACACCTACCGCCACGGGAAACAGGAACTCGCTGGTCACCCCAAGCGTTACGCCCAGCGTAGCGATGATGAAGGCAAACTCGCCCACCTGTGCCATGCTCATCCCCACCTGCACCGCCTCTTTCAGTGGGCGGCCGGACAAGAGAGCGCCCACACCAGTGCTGATAAATTTCCCGAAGATCGTCAGCAGCGTAATCCACAGCACCGGCCAGCGGTATTCTATGATCATCTCCGGGTTGATAAGCATCCCTACAGATACAAAGAAAATAGCGCCGAACAGATCTTTCACCGGTTGTATGAGATGTTCTACTTTTTCAGAAGAGGTGGTCTCGGCGATAATGGAGCCCATGATAAAGGCGCCCAGTTCTGCAGAGAAGCCCACTTGTGTGGCCAGTATCACCATGCCCAGACAGAGGGCGATGCTGAGAATGAGCAGCGTTTCGCTGTTCATGTATTTCTCCATTTTTTTCAGGAAAGTAGGTAGCAGGAAAATGCCCGCCAGAAACCATACTGCGAGGAAAAACATCAGTTTGGCAATGGTAAATAACATCTGAGAACCCTCAAACTGTTTGCTTACCGCCATCGTGGAAAGCAATACCATCAACAGGATCACCACAATGTCCTCTATCACCAATACGCCGAATACGATTTTGGTAAAGGGCTTTTTCTTGATGCCCAGTTCTTCAAATGCACGGATGATAATAGTGGTGGACGAAATGGCGAGCAAGCCACCGAGAAAGAGGCTGTCCATCGTGCTCCAGCCCATTAGTTGACCGGTAAAATACCCGGCCACGGTGATACAGGCGATTTCAGTGAACGCGGTAATCGCCGCCGTGCCTCCCACACGCATCAGCTTTTTGAAACTGAACTCAAGGCCGAGGGAAAATAATAAAAAGATAACGCCGATCTCGGACCATATCTTTACGCTTTCTCCGTCGCTGATGGAAGGGAAAAGGTGGAAGTTAGGGCCCACGATGAAGCCGGCGATGATATAGCCCAGTACCATGGGCTGTTTCAGTCGCCTGAATAATAAAGTAATAATACCTGCCGCTCCAAGGATCAATGCCAGGTCAATAATCAATTTCGGTAGATGCATACAGTAAAAATCGATTTATAGATTGCGTGATGTACGGTTATGTCAGTGCGTATAAACGCCCTGGCATAATGTGTTAAAGCCAATTGTCGAATCGCTGAACTTCGCTAATATATTATTTTTTCAGGGGGTTGACAAGTGAAAAGTTATTGGGAAAACACAGGGTGGATGATGATGGGGAGATTTCTTGAAAAACGCCAGACTTATTTCCTCGCCAGGTACTCCGATGGCAGTATCCCAAACTGTTTCTGGAAATTGCGGCTGAAGTTATTCAACGACGCGAAGCCGGTCATTTCGGCAGCTTCATTGACTTTATAGTAGCCGCTGTCCAGCAGCATGGCGGCTTTTTTGAGGCGGGTAAGGCTGATCAGCTCATGAGGGGTAAGGTCGGAGATGACTTTTATCTTGCGGTACAGGGTAGGGCGGCTCATATTCATTTTGTCGGCGAGGACTTCCACATCGAGGTTAACATCCGTGAGATGTTGCAGGATGATCTCATGCAGCTTATCGAGGAAAGCTTCATCGGCGCGGGAGATAGCCATGCTGCGGATATGTGCGGCGGGGGAAGTGGCGAAGTGGTCCCGTACTTTTTGCCGGTTGCTGAGCAGGCTGGCGATCTGCGCTTCGAGGTGGGCGGGAGAGAAAGGTTTCTCGATATAGGCGTCGGCGCCCAGTTCGAGGCCTTCGATCTTCGATTGCAGGGTATTGCGGGCAGTGAGCAGTATCACGGGAATATGGCTGTACTCCACATCTGATTTAATCTGTCGGCACAGTTCAAAGCCGTCCATTTCAGGCATCATCACATCACTGACCACCAGCTGGATGGCGCTGTCGCGCAGCACGCTCAGCGCGGTGACGCCGTCCTTCGCGGTAACGATATGGTATTTATCCTGCAGGTCGTCGGCGATAAAGTCAAGGATTTCCTGGTTATCGTCTACCAGCAGCAGCTGTGGCCGGGCTATGATATGTTTTTCCATTTGCTGAGATTAAATTCTATTTCCTGATGTATAGGTAATGTCAGTACAAAAACATGGTGATAGTCGATGTATTGCAACTCCAGAGTGCCCTGATGCAGTTGGGCGAGCGACCGGGCGATAGATAAACCCAGACCGGTGCCAGGTTGGTTACCGGCGCCTTTGCCGCGGAAGAAGGGCTCAAATATCTTCTCCTTCATTTCAGCAGGGATGAGCGGTCCGTCGTTGTGGATACGAATGGTAAAATGTTCCGCATCGGGGGAAACGGGCAGCAGTTCTGTCAACACCTCGCCTGCGGCGTATTTGATGGCGTTGCTGGTCAGGTTGCTGATGATCTTGTTGAACGCTTCGATATCGATGTAAGCAAAAAAATCAGACACGGGAAGGGTTATACGGAACTGCAGCTCTTTCTCTTCGGCGGCGGGAATAAACTGAAGGTGTATCTCCTGTAACAACGCCGGGATAGCGGCTTTCACGAAATTCAGTTTATAGCCGTTGATCTCTGTGCGCCGGAAATCGAGCAGTTGGTTGGTCAGGTCCAGCAACCGGTTGGTATTACGCTCCATGATCTGGAGGTTTTTTTGCACCTGCGGTACTTCTCCGGAGCGCTGTATCACTTTTTCCATCGGGCCTTTGATCAGTGTCAGCGGCGTGCGTATCTCATGGGCGATGTGTGTGAAAAACTCAATTTTGGCCTGGTACAGCTCTTTCTCTTTTTCATGTTCCAGCAGTTCTATGCGGCGCTGCTGCTGCTGCCGGTTGCGTTGCCGGTAATGGCGGATGATAACCCAGATGAGGCTGCAGAGCGTGACGAGGTAAAGTGCATAAGCGGGATAGCTGGCCCAGAAAGGCGGCAGGATACGGATGGTCAGCTGCCGCGGGGCGGTGGTCCACTGACCGCTGTTGTTGGCGGCTTTCACCAGGAAATGATAGGTGCCGGGCGCCAGTTTGGTGAAAACCGCTTTGCGGTTGGCCTCCAGGTATGTCCAGTCTTTATCCAGCCCTTCCATCTTGTAGGCGTAAGGCGTGGTCTCGGGCGCACTGAAACGGAGGGCGGCAAAGTCGATGCTAAAAGACGACTGGTCGTACGCGAGTGTAATGGTATCGGTATAGTTGATGGCTTTGGGCAGCACGGGGTTACCGGGCAGCAGCGGCTTGTTGTATACCTGGAAGCCGGTGAGGTATACAGGGGGCACGTAACTGTCGGCCGGCAGACTGGCGGGGTTGAAACGGATCATCCCTTTTACGCTGCCGAAGTACATGGTGCCGCAGCTGTCTTTGTATGCTGAGTTGTAGTTGAACTGATCGTTGAGCAGTCCGTTAGCTTTCGTATATACTTTGATGTTACCGGTGGCAGGACGGAGGTGCGCCAGTCCTTTGGAGGTGGTGATCCACAGATCGTGCTGGTCATCTTCCAGCAGGTTGTACGTCATGTTGCTCAACAGGCCGTTGCGGGTAGTATACCGTACAAAGCGGCCGGTGGCCTTGTCCAGCCGGCACAGGCCTCCTTCGGTAGTGAACCATAGCTGGCGGCGGCTGTCTTCCAGTATATGGTCCACGCGGTTGTTAGGCAGGCTGGTACTGTCAGTATTATTGTACAGGTATACGCCCGTGCTGCCCGTGCGCGGGTTGAAGTGATACAGGCCGTCGCGCGTGGTGCCCGCCCAGTAAGTACCCTCGCTGTCCTTGTATACGCAGGTGTAAAAAAAGTAATCGGGCACTTCTTTTATGGGAGCGAAACCATCGTGTTCCGGAAGGTAACGGTAAAGCCCCCTTGAAGTGCAGAACAGTATTTCTCCCTGTAAGGTCTGTGTGATGCTGTAGATGAAGTTGCTGTGCAGGTCGTAAGGACCGTTGCCGGCGGCATAATGGCGGATAAACTTCCCGTTGCGCACATCCAGCAGATCGAGGCCGTGTTCGAAAGTGCCGATCCATAAGGTGTCGCCGGTGACCAGCAGTCCGTGCAGGTTGGTATGTGACAGGCCGCCACCGCCGGGCAATGGCCGGATGCGGGTGATGTTACCGCTACGTATATCCATGCTGTTTAGTCCGCCATCTTCTGTTCCTATCCACAGGCGGCCATAGCGATCGGGGCATATCTCCCGGACAGCGTTGCCGCCCAGCGCGTTTTCGCCGGTACGGGGGAAAAACTTTTCGAAAGCGGTATAGGATTCGGTGAAGTAATTGACGCCGCCGAAATAAGTTCCGGCCCAGATGCCGCCCTCCCGGTCGCGGTACAGCGTGTATACCGCATTGTCGGAGATGGAATAGGGATCGTTGTATTTTTTGCGCAGATTGATGTAACTGCTGTCTGACGGGTGGTAGATATAAATACCGCTCTCCGTGGCTATCCAGTATTCGTCCGGGCCGCGGCGCAGGAAATCGCGTACATACGTGCCCGTGCCTTCTTCCGTACGGGTGAGCAGGTCCTGGTAGGTATGCAGTCGCGTGTTGAACAGTTTGAGGCCCTGCGTGGTGGTGCCTATCAGGATCGTGTCCGGTCCGGCAGCGGTCATTTTGGTGATCCAGGTGGAGGTAGGCGTGGGAGAGTGATCGAACAGGGGATAAGCCGTGAACCGGTCTGTTTGCCTGTTATACTTTGCTATCTGCCCTTCGGGCGATGTCAGCCAGATGTTGCCATCAGCGGCCCTGCAGAGGGAGCTGGCCTGCGGATAATGTGCAGGGGCGGTTAGTCCGCCGGTGCGGGGATTGTACCGGTACAGTTTCAGGTCATCGCTGAACCAGATATTGCCGTCGAGGTCTTTGTCAATTGCGAGGATGATACCAGGTTGCGCTTTGATGGAGGTGAACTGCTCCGTGGCCGGGTGATAGGCGTACAACCCCTTGTCGGTGCCCACGTACAGCAAGCCGTCGTTGTCTTCCCATATCACCGAGATATAGTTGCCGCCGATACTGCCCGGCAGCTGCGGGTCATGGCGGAAGATACGGAAAGTGTACCCGTCGAACCGGTTGAGGCCATCCTTGGTACCGAACCACATAAAGCCCTGCCTGTCCTGCCAGGAACAGATCACCGCATTATTCGACAGCCCGTTCTCTACCTGGTAATGAACAAAGTTGACAGACTGGCTGCGTGCCGGGAAGCCGGCAAGCAACAAAAAGAAAATGACAATACATCGCAACAGCAACAATCAAAAGGTTTTTATAAAGATAATAATATCCAATCCGATTGAGGTATCAAGGTCTGCCGTCAAAAATGAGACAAATTGTAAAAAGATTGAGACGATAAGGTGTACTAGCAACCGGGGTATTCTTTTTCTTTGGAAAATAGTTTAAGCGTTTTTTGTACGCTTAAATCAATCAAAATCTATGTTATGAAAGGCGGCTATCTGTTCACCTTGTATCTTTTACTGACCATGACTGGCTTTAGTCAGCCGGCAAGACCGGACACAGCCGCAACGTTTACCAATCCGTTGCTGCCAGGTGGCCCTGATCCCTGGGTAATACGGGACAGGGGCGTATACTATTACATGGCCACCACGGGCCATAACATCACCATCCGTAAAACCAAAGCCATGTCGGCCTTAGCTGCCGCACCGGCCACCGTGGTATGGACACCGCCGGCCCAGGGACCCGACGCCCGTGATATCTGGGCGCCGGAGCTGCACCGCCTGGATGGTAAATGGTATCTTTATTACACCGCCGGTTCGTCTGACAGCGTGCACCCGCAACACACCTTCGTACTGGAAAACACGGCTGCAGACCCTACCACCGGCAACTGGACCAGCAAAGGGCAGGTCCGCGATACGGCGGCCGATGATTTTGCGATCGACGGGACCGTCTTTACGTATAAGGGGCAACGTTACTTCATCTGGAGCGGCCATAACGGTAAAGACAACGTGCAGCGGCTGTATATCGCCCGGATGAAAAATCCATGGACGCTGGTGTCCGGCCGCGTGGAAATTGCCGCGCCACAATATCCCTGGGAGAAAAACGGGATCAACGAAGGCCCGGAGATACTGGTCAACAAACAAAAAGACGTATTCCTCGTCTTCTCCGTCAGCGGTTGCTGGACCGACGATTACGCCCTCGGCCTGTTACGTCTCAAGAAAAATGGAGACCCGATGGTGGCAGCTAACTGGACCAAAATGCCGGAACCCATTCTCAAAGGTAAACCGGAAAACGGCGCTTTCTCTCCCGGACATAACGGTTTCTTTAAATCGGTCAACGGGAAAGAAGACTGGATCATCTATCACGCCAACTCCCGTGCGGGACAGGGCTGCGGCGGTCAACGGAATCCCCGCATGCAGCCCCTTGCCTGGGACCGCAACGGCCTGCCGGTGATCGGAGAACCGGTGAAAATTGGCGTACCACAACAGCAACCCGGCGGGGAATAATCTTCATTCGATATTTGATAATTGATAACTATGATTAGAAACAACCTTTTATTACTGGCTTTATCCCTCGGATTAATGTCCACGGCGCAGGCACAGCAGGACTGGAAAATTGCAGGCAATAAGATCACTTCTCCGTGGAGTGAGAAAGTAAATCCTGCGGCGGTATTACCTGAATACCCCCGTCCGCAGCTGGTGCGCGGCAACTGGAAAAACCTCAACGGATTATGGCAGTATGCTGTACGCGAAAAAAATGCTGCCACGCCCACGTCCTGGGACGGAAAGATATTAGTGCCCTTCGCCATTGAATCGGGCCTGTCCGGCGTAGGCCGTACCGTAGGAAAAGACAGTCTCTTGTGGTACCGTACAAATATCACGCTGCCAGCCGCTATGAAAGGTAAAAAAGTGCTGCTGCACTTTGGTGCGGTGGACTGGCGTACTACCGTATACGTGAATGGCAAAGAAGCCGGTTCCCATGAAGGCGGCTTCGATCCCTTCTCTTTCGATATCACTCCTTTCCTGAAGAAAGGCGCACAGGAAATCACCATCAGCGTTTGGGACCCTACCGACGAGGGTCCGCAGCCCCGAGGCAAACAGGTAAAGAAACCTAACGGGATCTGGTATACGCCGGTAACTGGCATCTGGCAGACGGTATGGGTGGAAGGTGTGGCAGACACTTATATCGCCGGCACTACGCAAACGCCTGATATCGATCGCGGAGAACTGACCGTGAATGCAGATATCCCAGGCCGCCAGCCTGGCGACGTGGTGAAGGTAACCGCCTACGACGGCAATACCGAAGTGGCTGCCGGTAACCTGGAAGCACAACCGCTGCAACTGAAGATAACCTCTCCCAAACTGTGGTCTCCGGAGTCCCCTTTCCTGTACGATCTCCGTTTTACCATTACCCGTAAAGGTAAAGTGATAGACGAAGTAAAGAGTTACTTCGCCATGCGTAAATCATCTATCGGAAAAGATAACAATGGTGTTCAGCGTATGTTGCTCAACAATCACTTCGTGTTCCAGTTCGGTCCGCTGGACCAGGGCTGGTGGCCTGACGGGCTGTACACCGCCCCCACCGATGAAGCGCTGTTATATGATATCGCGCAGACCAAAGCCATGGGCTTTAACATGATCCGTAAACACATCAAAGTAGAACCGGCCAGGTGGTATTACTACTGCGATAAGCTGGGAATGCTGGTATGGCAGGATATGCCCAGCGGCGACCTTGGCAACGGCTGGGAAATGCGCCCGGGCATCATCGACAGGGCGACCGACAAAAATCGCTCTGCTGAATCTGAAGCGTATTACCGCAAAGAATGGAACGCTATCATCAATACCCTGTACAACTTCCCTTCTATCATCGTATGGACGCCGTTCAACGAAGCATGGGGACAGTTTAAGACCATGGACATTGCCGCATGGACGATGAAAAAAGACCCGTCCCGCCTCGTGAATACGGCCAGCGGTGGCAACTTCTACCCGATAGGGCCCATTATCGACCTGCACAACTATCCGGAGCCGGCGATGCCCGATCCTGCGATCTACGGCGACAAACGCGCCATCGTGCTGGGAGAATACGGCGGCCTGGGATTGCCGGTAGATGGCCATGTATGGCAACAGAAAGACAACTGGGGATATCAGAGCTTTAAAAATGCAGATGAACTGTTTAAACGTTATTCCGCTTTCACTGACCGCCTGGAAGAACTGATTAAACTGGGCCTCTCTGCCGCGGTATACACGCAGACTACCGACGTGGAAGTAGAGATCAACGGTCTGATGACCTACGACCGCAGGGTACAGAAAGTGCCGGTAGAGCAATTAAAAGCTGCCAGTCAGAAACTGTATAATCCCGCCCTGGTAACAGTCAAACCATAAAATATGCGCTATTCCACGTTGTTCGCACTCACATCCATTATAGTTGGCTTTATACCGGCGAATGCTTACCATTCGCCGGTTTCTCCTGTTTTTAAAACACCGGTATACCAGGAGCTGCCGCTGGGCGCGGTAAAACCCCGTGGCTGGCTGCTGCATCAGTTGCAGATCATGCGCGACGGCAGCAGCGGCCATCTTGATGAAGTCCACAACAAAATAAAAAACGATAACGGCTGGCTCGGCGGAAAAGGTGATGGAGGGGAAGAGACGCCCTACTGGCTGGATGGTGCGGTACCACTGGCATACCTGCTGGATGATGCCGCACTGAAACAAAAAGTGCTACGCTATATTAACTGGACGCTGGATCACCAGCGTCCATCCGGTTATTTTGGCCCTATCACCAAAGCTGAGCGCGAAAAAAGTATATCCGTTACCGTTAATAACCCGGAAGCGGGGGAAGACTGGTGGCCGAAAATGGTGATACTGAAAGTATTGCAACAATACTACACTGCCACCGGTGACAGCCGTGTGATTCCCTTCCTGAAGAAGTATTTTCAGTACCAGTTGCAGGTACTGAAGAAATGCCCCATCGGTCAGTGGTCGGGGTGGGCCACTTCCCGCGGCGCCGACAATGTGCTGGTGGCACAGTGGCTGTACCAGCAAACCAAAGACCCTTCCCTGCTGGAACTGGCGGCGCTGATACAGCGACAGAGTTATCCGTGGACCAACTGGTTTGGCAACCGTAGCTGGGTAATAGACGCCGCCACCCAACAGGACGATCACCAGTGGATGCACCGCCACGGCGTAAATGTGGCCATGGGATTAAAAGATCCGGCGGTGAACTATCAGCGCACCGGCGACCGGCAATACCTCGATTCACTGCACACCGGCTTCCATGACCTGATGACGCTGCATGGCCTGCCTATGGGCATTTTCTCCGCCGATGAAGACCTGCACGGTAACGCCCCTACGCAGGGGACGGAATTATGCGCCATTGTGGAATCAATGTTTTCCCTGGAAGAGATCATCGGCATCACCGGCGACATCCGCTACATGGACGCGCTGGAACGTATGACATTCAACGCGCTCCCCACACAAACGACAGACGATTATAACAATAAACAGTATTTCCAGATAGCCAACCAGGTACAGGTGAAAAAAGGCGTGTTCAACTTCTCCCTGCCTTTTGAAAGGGAGATGAACAACGTGTATGGCCTGCGTAGCGGGTACACCTGCTGCACCGCCAACATGCACCAGGGCTGGACGAAGTTTGCTTCCCACCTGTGGTATGCTGCCGGTAACCAGGGCCTCGCCGCGCTGAGCTACAGCCCCAACGAAGTGACGGCGAAAGTCGGTAAACAACAGCGACCGGTCACCATTCTCGAAGAGACAGCCTATCCTTTCGATGACCAGGTGAGCTTTACTTTCCGTACTTCCGGTACCGTGGAATTTCCTTTGCAGCTGCGCATTCCGGCCTGGTGCCGGGAAGCGGTGGTCACGCTCAACGGGCAGCTGCTGCGCCGCGAAAAAGGCGGGCAGATCATCACGCTGCAGCGGAGCTGGAAAAACAACGATCAGCTGGTATTACAGCTGCCTATGGAGGTAACTGTCTCCGCCTGGGGCCGCAACTCCCGCGCCGTGGAAAGAGGACCACTCGTATATGCGCTGAAGTTAGGAGAGCGCTGGGAAAAAGCAGTCGATGAACACGAAGGAGAATATTTCAGCATATTCCCGGAAGGAGCGTGGAACTTCGGGCTATTGGAAAAAGCAGTGAAAGCGCCTGCACAGCACTTTACCGTCCATAAGGGCAAACCTGTCTCCGCCGACTTCGTCTGGAACCTCGAACATGCGCCGGTGAGCATCACCACGGCCGCCAAAAAAATACCGGCATGGCAACTGGTAGACGATGTGGCGCCGCAGCCCGTCACCGCCAGGGAGGGTACCTACAAAGGACCAACAGCCGCTGAAGAAGAAACGATCACCCTTGTGCCTTACGGTTGCACCAAAGTAAGAGTCGTAGCATTTCCCGTAGTCAGATAGGATATAGACACCAGCACTTTTTACATGTGATGACAAAACTAAAACGAAAGTAACAGCCACCCGTCGGGCAGGCCCGGGGTGGGAAACCAAAATCACCCAAACATAATCTCGTTATGAAAACACCATTACCATTTCCGGGCTTTGCCCGGAACCTACCCCTTATTGCCTTTTGTTTGCTGCTGTTGACAGATATACCGGCCTTTGCGGCGGAGATCCCTGTCACCGGTAAAGTCACGGACGAAAAAGGCAGTCCGTTGCCCGGTGTCAGCGTGAGTGTGAAAGGCACCACCAAAGGCGCTTCCACCAACGATATGGGCGCTTTTTCCCTCAATGTGCCCGATGAGCATGCCATACTCGTTTTTACCTATGTGGGTTACCAACGGAAAGAACTGCCGGTCACGCCCGGTAAACCCATGACGGTGCAGCTGGACCCTGACAACAAAGGGCTGGGAGAAGTCATCGTGGTGGGCTACGGTACGCAACGGAAAGAGTCCGTAACCGGCGCGGTATCCGCCATCACTGCCAAGGATATAGAGCGGGTACATGGTGCTACCGTCAGCGCCACGCTGGCCGGCAAGATCCCCGGTGTCAGCTTCCGTATGCCCGACGGCAGGCCCGGCGCTTCCGCCAATATCCAGATCCGTAATATGGGCAACCCGCTCTATGTGATCGATGGCATACAAAAAGATGCGGGCCAGTTCAATAACATTTCACCCAACGATATCGAAAGCATCACCGTGCTCAAAGACGCATCCGCCGCCATCTACGGCGTACGTGCCGCCAACGGTGTGATCGTAGTGACCACTAAAAGAGGCCGCATGGGAAGTGGGAACCTGATTAACGTAGATGGTTACACGGGATGGCAGAACTGGTCGCGATTCCCTAAAACAGTAGGCGCTTATGAATGGATGCTGGGCAAGGCCGAAGCGGAAATGAACCGCGAAAACCCGGGCACACAGATCACCCCGGAGGAACTGGAGAAATGGAAAGCCGGTACGGAGAAAGGTTACCAGAGCTTCGACTGGTATGACTTTATTATCAAAAGCAATGCACCGCAACGCTCCATCAACGTGAATGCTACGGGTGGCTCTGAAAATATTAACTATTATCTCTCCGTCACCCGGCTGGACCAGAAGTCGGTGCTGGGACGGGAGTTTCAGTTTAACCGTACCAACATTCAAAGTAATGTGGATGCCCGCATTACCAAACGCCTCAAAGTAGGTGTACAAATCAATGGGCGTATTGAAGAGCGCGATAATCCGGGCGTACCGGGCGGGGACGACTACTGGGCGCCCCGTTTTGCACTGTTCCGCAACAGGCCTACAGAGCGGCCCTACGCCAACGATAACCCCGCCTATCCCAATGATATCGGTCACAATACTGAAAACTGGGCGGTGCAGTCCAAAGCCATCTCCGGCTACTGGACAGAGACCTGGCGCGTGTTGCAGACCAACCTGAACGCCGAGTACAATACGCCGCTCAAAGGGCTTACGCTCAAAGGCATGTATTCCTATTACTTTGCCGACCGGCTGATGAACGGGCATGAATATACGTATGACACATATACTTTTTATCCGCAGGACAGCAGCTATCGCCGTACCGGTGGTAGTTCCAACCCGTGGCGGGAAAGAGGCACCCGTAAAATACTGGAGCAGGTAACGCAGGGGCAGGCCAACTATGCCAACACTTTCGGCAGGCACAGTATCGGCGCTACAGTGGTGGCGGAGCGTATCGTGCGCCGCGAGATAGACGTATGGCTGCATGCCGTTCCGAAAAACAATGTGCTGCCCCTGATACAGTTCGCCGATATGGACACCTATAACGACAACGACGATACGCAGGCGAGGATCGGTTACATAGGCCGCCTGAACTACAGCTTCGCAGACAAGTATTTTGTGGAAGTCGCCGGCAGAAGCGACGCTTCCTGGAAGTTCGCGCCAGACAGACGCTGGGGCTTTTTCCCTTCTGTATCTGCCGGATGGCGCATTACGGAGGAAGACTTCTTTCGTCGCCTGCTGGGCCGCAACAGCATCCTCTCTGACTTGAAAATCCGCGCTTCCTACGGTGAGCTGGGTGACGATGATATCGGTATCGGCGCTTACGATTATATGTCGGGTTACAAATACAATGTCTCCAAAGTGATCCTCGATGGTCAGGTGGTGGTAGGCTCTGCGGACAAAGGCGTTCCCAACAACCGCTTGTCCTGGTTTGTATCCCGCATCACCGATATCGGTATCGACTACTCGCTGTGGAACGGCAAGGTGACCGGCGCAGTGGATTACTTCTACCGCAAACGTACCGGTCTGCGTGGCCCTAAGTACGACATCCTGGTGCCCAGTGAAGTGGGTTATTCGCTGCCGGAAGAAAACGTCAACAGCGACGCACAGATAGGAGGGGAAATATCTGCGGCCTACAACGGCAAGATAGGACAGGTACAGTTTATGGTAGGTGGTAATTTTTCGTATTCCCGTGGCCGTTTCCTGCAGTCCTACAAGCCGCTGTGGGGCAACTCCCTGGACCATTACATGACTTCACAGGAAAACCGCTGGAGCGGCGTATACTGGGGCTTTGAAGCAATAGGCCAGTTTAAATCACAGGAAGAAATCAATCATTACCCGGTGAACGTTGATGGAAAAGGGAATAAGACACTGCTGCCCGGAGACCTGATCTATAAAGACGTGAACGGCGACGGCTTCATCGATGGACAGGACGTGCGGCCCATCGGCTACCAGACTACCGGAAATCCCACCATCGGTATGGGTTTTAACATTGGTGTGCGCTGGAAAGGTATCGACTTCTCCGCCGACTTCTCCGGTGGCTCGCTGTATTCCTATTCACAAAACTGGGAGATGCGCTGGCCTTACCAGAACAATGGCAACCTGCTGAGACAATTCTATGAAGATCGCTGGCACCGTGAAGATCCTTTTGATGTAAACAGCAAATGGATACCCGGCAAATATCCGGCGTTGCGGTACAATGATGGCGGTCACAGTAACTACAATAAACCTTCTACTTTCTGGCTCACCAACGTGCATTATATCCGCCTGCGTACCATGGAATTAGGCTATACGCTGCCACAGCCCTGGCTGGACAGGATCAGGCTGAAGAAAGTACGACTGTACTTCAATACCTATAATCTGTTCTCCATTGATAATGTAAGACAGCTGGGCGTTGAGCCGGAGATCATTGATGAGAACGGGCTACAGTATCCGCAGAACAAATTTATCAACGTTGGTTTCAATCTCACTTTCTAAAAACTACTTTATGAGAACGTATGTTTTTTATATACTGCTGATGTTGACGTTATTCGGGTGTGTGAAGAGCAATGATGATTTCCTGGACCGGTCGCCCAGCAATATCCTGCTGGACGAGCAGGTGTGGAAAGACGAAGTGCTGGTGCTGTCACTCATCGCGGACCTTTATAACCGTTATCCCGACTATCAGACCATCGAAAACTGGTCGGAGTTTGCCGCGTTCGACGAGGCGTTTGCTTCCGAGTCCGGGCAGTACGGCCGCCATAAAAATCAACAATATGGCTATGGCGCCTGGGGCTTCTGGGACTATGGTTATGTCCGGGCGCTGAACCTGTTCATCGAAAAATGCGCAAAAGCGAATCAGCTGAAACCCGCGTCCAGGGAACGTTTTCTGGCAGAAGCCCGCTTCCTGCGCGCCCATCTGTACTTTGAGCTGGTGAAACGTATGGGCGGCGTGCCGCTGGTATTAGAGCCGCTGACCTATGATTACAAAGGCGATCCCAGCGCGCTGCGCAGGCCCCGGGAGAAAGAATCCGCCATCTATGACTTTGTATTAAAAGAGATGGATGCCGTGATGCAGGTGTTGCCTGACGATGCCAACATCAAGAGCAGGGCCACCAAAGGACTGGCGCTGGCGGTGAAAGCCCGTGCCGCTCTGTATGCTGCCGCTATCGCTAAATACGGCGCCACCACCCCGCAGGTATCTTTGCCAGGCGGTGAGGTAGGTATTCCCGCATCTATGGCGGCCGGTTATTACCAGACTGCGCTGAATGCAGCCCGGCAACTGATTAACAGTGGCAAGTATGCGCTGTACAACAAAAAGCCGGATAACCTTTCCGATAATTTTGCTGCTTTGTTTTATGATAAAGGCGGTAATCCGGAAGTGATTTTCGTGAAGGATTTTAAACTGCAAAGCGGCACGGTGCAGGAATGGACGCTGGCCAACCAGCCGCGCTCTCTCGCGGAAGAGCAGCAGGGCGGCCGGTTGAACCCTTCACTGAACCTGGTACAGTCTTTTGAAAAACTGGACAACACCTTTGCGCCTTATCAAACCAATGCCGCCAACGGTGATTATATCTACTACGACAAACCAGAAGATATGTTTGCCGGCAGGGATGCTCGTTTAGCCGGTACAGTTATTCTTCCGGGCACGGAATTCAAAAGTAAAAAAGTAGATATCTGGGCAGGGTATATCCTGAAAGATGGCAGCATCGTTACCGCCAATAACTTCGGCGGGCAGGCTATGCTGGGCGGTAACCGTGTGCAGGTGGTGGGCTTCGACGGCCCGATAGACAATCTGGAGTTCAGCGCGCAGACGGGCTTCTACGTGCGCAAATACCAGGACCCTGCTGTTGGATCGGGCCGCATCGGCACTAAAAGCGAGGTATGGTGGGTGCGTTACCGTTATGCAGAGGTGCTGCTGAACGCGGCGGAAGCGGCCTTTGAGCTGGGCGACCCTAACACGGCTGCCGGTTATCTCAACCAGGTGCGGGCCCGTGCAGGCTTTACTATCCCGCTCACGCCGGCGGATGTCACTTTCGATCGTATTGTGCATGAAAGGAGAGTAGAGCTGGCTTTTGAAGGACATCAGCTCTGGGATATGAAACGCTGGCGGCTCGCCCACGTGGTGTGGGACGGACTGTCCACCGATTTAACCGCCCATCCGGAAAAGGCCCGCTCTACCAGCACCCGCGTGTTCGGCCTGTTGCCTTACCGTATCTATAACCCCGGTACACCGCAGGATGGCAAATGGGTGTTTAAAAAAGTGATCCCCAGTAATGTGACCAGCGCCCATCGGTTCAGATTGGGCAACTATTATTCCTATATCGGGGATGATATCCGGAACAACAATCCATTGGTGACCAAAAATCCTAACCAGTAAAAATCACGCACATGAGAAACAGCTTATTTATCATCATAGTTATACTGCTGGCCGTTTCCTGTAAAAAGGACAACTATGCCCCTCCCGGCACCAGCTTCAAAGGCCGCATCGTTTACCAGGGAGAAGCGGTGAATGTAGGTCACGGCGAAGTGTTTTTTGAACTGTGGGAATCCGGTTGGGGAAAGCGTACACCCATTAACGTAGGAGTAGCGCAGGACGGCTCCTTTTCCTCGCTGCTGTTTGACGGTACCTATCAACTGGTGATCCCGGGAAACCAGGGACCTTTTCTCACACTGCCCGATGGCGCCAGTCACACCGACACTACGCTGCTGCAATTGAAGGGAGATCGTACCATGGACATAGAAGTATTGCCCTACTACATGATCAGGAACGCCAAAGTGAGCGCCAGCGGGCGGCAGGTAACGGTTAACTGTAAATTGGAGAAGATCGTTACGGACACCCGCGCCAGGAACGTGGAACGTGTTACGTTATATGTGAACCGGACGCAGTTTGTAGACGGTATCAATAACATCGCTAATCAAACCATTAACGGCGGCGATATCCAGGACCCGGCGAACATCACAACACAGGTGAATGTGCCGGCCATCAACCCGGTGCAATCGTCTGTATTTGTACGGGTAGGCGTGAAAGTGGAAGGAGTGGAGGATATGCTGTTTTCGCCGGTGATAGAACAAAAATTATAACGGACAGGGAACGAGGACAGACAAAAGAGGGTATATAGATGGAAATTCCATCATCTGTTGATGCTTAATCTAGATTAAGATGCTTTCTTAATGTAAGTTATTGGGAGATAGCCATTGGGTGAACGATTTTTGTGGAGCAATAATCAGTTGAAACCATTCCTATCATTAAACTTCAAAACCTGATAACATGAACAAGATTACAGTAAAAGATGGCACAGAGATTTATTATAAAGACTGGGGTACCGGGCAACCGCTGGTGTTCCACCATGGTTGGCCTTTGTCCAGCGACGACTGGGATGCACAGATGATTTTTTTCCTGAACCAGGGTTTCAGGGTGATCGCTTTTGACCGCAGGGGCCATGGCAGGTCCAGTCAAACAGCCATTGGACATGATATGGACACCTACGCATCTGATGTGGCGGAACTGGTAAAAGCGCTCGACTTAAAAGATGCGGTGCATATCGGTCACTCCACCGGTGGCGGAGAGGTGATCCGTTATGTTGCCAAACATGGAAAGGGCCGCGTAGCCAAAGCGGTGCTGGTAAGCGCTGTTACACCCATCATGGTGAAGAATGACAACAACCCTGACGGTGTTCCGATGTCTGTATTTGATGAAATACGCGTTAACACAGCCACTAACAGGCAGCAGTATTTCCAGGACTTTACCATCCCGTTCTATGGTTATAACCGCGAAGGCGCAAAAAAATCACAGGGCATTATGGACAACTGGTGGCGCCAGGGAATGATGGGCGCTATCAAAGCACATTATGACTGTATCAAGGCATTTTCAGAAACCGATTTTACGGAAGATCTCAAAAGCGTAGATGTTCCGGTGCTGGTGATGCATGGAGAAGACGACCAGATCGTACCGATCGCGACCACCGGTGTAAAAGCAGCACAGCTGTTAAAGAACGGTCAACTGATTTCTTATCCCGGTTTCCCGCATGGTATGCCTACTACAGAGGCTGCTACCATTAATGCGGACCTGCTGGCTTTTATCAAGGCATAATACGGCCGGGGAAATTATGGAAGGCGGCCCGGGCGATTCCCGGGCCGTTTTTTATGGACACCCCTGTCAGGATTCTTAACCTAGATTAACCCGGTTTCTTAACCTGGTTCATAGGCCGGCGGGCAGGGATAGCGGAACTTTGTGTTATAAATATAAAAGTAATGGCACAGTACATTTTTCATAAAGCAGATACCCGGGGGCATGATTATCATGACTGGCTGGACAGCAAGAAAACATTTAGTTTCGGCGATTACTACAATCCCCGTAGAATGGGATTTGGTGCGCTGCGGGTGCTGAATGACGATATTCTGCCAGGAGGCAAGGGCTTTGGCCGCCATCCGCATGACAATATGGAAATTATCAGTATTCCACTCAAAGGAAGCCTGAAACATGAAGATTCAGCGGGCAATAAAGCCATCGCTGCTGCAGGCGCCCTGCAGGTGATGCATGCCGGCAGCGGCCTGTTTCACAGCGAATACAATAACAGCCAGGATGAGGTGGCCGAGTTCCTGCAAATCTGGGTTTACCCGGAAACGCTGAACACCCCGCCGCGGTATACGCTGGGCGATCTGCCGGCAGATGCCGGAAAAGACCGGCTGCATACATTTATTGCACCCGACAAGGCAGACGGTATTTATGTCCGCAGGGACGTATGGTTTAGCACCGGCCGCTTTTCCTACGATGCCTCCTTTACTTACCCGCTGCACCTGGAACAAAACGGCGTATATGCTTTCGTGATAGCCGGCCGTTTTTCCGTCGATGGCAAAGAGCTGGAAGCCAGGGATGGCCTGGGCGTATGGGACGCTGCCGCCGTTGAAGTGAAAGCACTGAGTGACGAGGCTCATATCCTGATCATGGAAGTACCAATGAATATTCACGCTTAACAAGGATCATTATGGACCAGAATATATCATTAAAACTGCTCGCTATCGGATACGATCCTGCCATCATGCAGGTAGTGGAACGACTGCTGAACAGTCATGCCGGATGGGAGGGCATTGCGGCCCTTACCAGGGAAGAAGGGCTGGAGAAAGCAGGCAGCGGCCACTACGACGCCATACTGCTCTGCGTGGGCGTCAGCGCGGCGGATGAAGAAGCCATCCGGCAGGCCGTCAGCCATCATTCTTCCTCCACAAAAGTGATAAGACATTACGGCGGTGGCAGCGGGCTGCTGGAAAACGAACTGCGCGCCGCACTCGATCATCAATAAAAAAGAATACTATGGAAAAACAAATACAGGGCCTTCACCATATTACCGCTATTGCGGCCGATGCCCAACGCAACTATGATTTTTACACCAAAGTCCTCGGACTCAGGATGGTCAAAAAGACCGTCAACTTTGACGATCCGGGCACTTATCACTTCTACTATGGAGATGAACAGGGTTCTCCCGGAACGATCCTGACTTTCTTCCCCTGGGAGAACATCACTCCCGGCCGTACCGGAACAGGGATGGCTACGGAAATTACCTACGCCGTACCGGACGGCAGTTTGGAGGCGTGGAAAGAGCGGTTGTCCCGTTTTAATGTTCCCGTTTCCGATATACAGGAACGTTTTGGCGAAGCTTATCTTTCCTTCACAGACCCTGACGGGCTTCATCTGAACCTGACAGTACCTGAATTGCCGGATACACGGTCTCCCTGGCAAACAGCCGATGTAAAGGCGGATATCGCCACCCGCGGTTTCCACAGCACTACTTTATCTTTGAAAGAAATAGACGCCACAGCGGATGTGCTCACCGATATTTTTGGTTACCGCCTGCTTTCCCAGGAGGGCAACCGTTACCGCTTCATCACCGATGCGGTGCCACAGGCGGGCATTATCGATTTGCTGGCGGTGCCTGAAGGTCAGCGCGGCTTCAATGGCGCTGGTACCAATCACCACGTGGCTTTCAGGGTGGCTAATGATGACATTCAGATGGAATACCACGAAAAGATCATGAGCAAAGGGCTACAGATCACGCCTAAAATAGACAGGGACTATTTCTATTCTCTTTATTTCAGAGAGCCGGGCGGCGTGTTGTTTGAAATCGCCACCGATAACCCGGGCTTCACCGTGGACGAGCCACTTGACAAACTTGGTTCCAGCCTCAGACTGCCCAAACAGTACGAGCCTGCCCGGGGAGAGATAGAAAAAGTATTGCCGGTATTGAAATAAATGTAAAGGAGATTTTTATGCATAAGGAAAATATTATCACAGCGGGAAATCCAGTGGCAACAGCTACGAAGGCATTGATCATGGTGCATGGCAGGGGCGCTTCGGCGGAAGATATCCTGTCGCTGGCCAAATGGTTCCCCGTTGGCGACTATGCGCTGCTGGCGCCGCAGGCCACCAATCATACCTGGTACCCGCAGTCGTTTCTGGCGCCGCCCGCACAGAATGAACCGTGGCTTTCTTCCGCGCTGGACCTCCTGAAGAAGATGACGGACCAGCTGCAACAGCAGGGCATTGCCCGGGAACATATCTACTTCCTGGGATTTTCGCAGGGTGCCTGCCTCACCCTTGAATTCATAGCGAGAAATGCTGCAAGGTATGGCGGAGCTGTGGCTTTTACCGGCGGCCTGATCGGCGACCGGCTTTATCCGGAAAATTACCAGGGAACGTTTGAGGGCACGCCTGTTTTCATTGGCAGCTCCAACCCCGATTTCCACGTGCCGGTGGCGAGAGTGACAGCATCTACCATGCTGTTACAATCCATGGGCGCCGATGTGACAGAGAAGATCTATGACAATATGGGACACACGATTATTGAAGATGAAATAAGGCTGGCCACCGAAAAAATATTCAGCTGACCGCTATTTCTTTTTCTGCAGGGTACTTCTCACTTTGCTTAAAAATTCAGGTGATACTCCAAGGTAACGTGCAATCTGGTTCTGTGGAACACGCTGCACTACTTTGGGGTATTTCTCTATAAAAGCCAGGTACCGCTGTTCCGCCGTTTGGGAAATAAGGCTGTGAAAACGCTTCTGGAGCGCAAACAGCGAACGCTGGATCAGCAGGCGGAATAAGGTCTCGAACTTGGGTATTTTTTCGTAGAGCGCTGCTTTGCTCTTATGGTCGATGATCAGCAGCTCACAGTCTTCCAGTGATTCGATGAACATGTTGGAGGGCGTTTGCTCGGTAAAGCTGGCAAGATCGCTCACCCACCAGTCCTCTATGGCAAAGGAAAGGATCGTTTCTGTTCCGTCTTCGCTCAGGTAGTAGGTACGGATACAACCTTTAACGATAAACGCTTCAAAATCGCAGATTTCGCCTTCCTGCAACAGGTAGGTACGTTTCCTGACCCGTTTGAATTTGAGCAGGGAATGGAATAACTGCCGCTCTTCCGGCGTCAGGGAGATGATGCGGTCTACGAATTGGTCAATCTGTTCGAACATAGTCTATTAAAGATAGGATATTAGTTGTTGTGATACCTCCCGCTTTTGTCCGGGAATTGATCACTATAGCCAAATGATGTACCGGAGTGTATATTGTTGATTATCAATAATAAATGTCTTTTGTGGCATTTGCTTTTTTACGAAATATCGTAATTTTTATAAGCGCTTTTGTATTATTGCATCATGAACACAGATATTTCCCGCAAAAAAGATGAATTTGAAACCCTGCTTTGTTTTTCCAAAGCAATCGCTGCGGCCAGGCATCGTTCTGATCTCTGGGAGATTGTCAATGAACAGCTGCTGGAAAATATCGGCGCCAGTTATTACACGCTTTGCCTGATCAATGAAGATGCGGTCACTCATTCCCCCTTCCTTTACAGCGCGGAAAAAAAGATAAGGACTGTTACCGGCGAAAACCCGGTGATGCATCTGAAACATCCTGTTCATGATGGCATATTTAACAAGGCTATCGACCGGGAGGAGCCGGTGGTGTTTGATTTGAGAAGTCTCATACGCCAAAAAAATGTTCCTGCCTATGTCATTCACTGGTATAATTCCGGGGTGAAGGAGATGATGCTGATCAGGGTCTGCAACGGCAAGGAGCCTAAGGGCGTGTTGTATCTCTATGCGTTGAAAGCAGGTGTATTTACAAAGCGCCGGTATGGTTTTTTTACCAGCATAGCGGATCAGTTGGGAACAGGAGTGTCCAATATCCTCGCCAACGAAAAAGTGGAGTTGCAGTTGGAGGAAATACGGCAGTATAAAATACAACTGGAGCAGGAAAATCGTTACCTGAAGGAGGAACGGAAAAAAGACCGGCTACCGGCAGACAAGACTGTGGGCCGCTCTGCAGCCATACGTAACGTATATGAACTGGTAGAAAAAGTAGCGGCTTCCGACGCCACTGTATTAATCCTCGGAGAAACAGGAACGGGAAAGGAACTGATCGCACACCAGATACATGATAGTTCTCCGCGACGCGACAAGCTCATGATCAAAGTAAATTGTGCTGCCATTCCGGCTAACCTGCTGGAAAGCGAGTTATTTGGTCATGAAAAAGGCAGTTTCACCGGCGCATTGGATAAGAGGATTGGTAAGTTTGAACTGGCCGACAACAGTACGCTTTTCCTGGACGAAATCGGAGAGTTGCCGCCGGAAATGCAGGCAAAGTTATTACGGGCGTTACAGGAAAAGGAAATTGAAAGGATTGGGGGAAAAGCGGTGATGAAAGTCAATGTACGTATTGTTGCCGCTACCAACAAGAACCTGGAAGAAGAGATCGTCGCCGGCCGCTTTCGCAGCGACCTTTATTATCGTCTGTGTGTATTCCCCATTACGCTTCCGCCACTGCGGGAACGCAGGGAAGACATTCCCGCGCTGGTATCTTTTTTTATCGAAAAGTATGCCGTTGGCAGCGGGAGGAAGATCACAGGCATTGCACCCAAGGCGTTACAGAAATTAAAGGCTTATTCATGGCCGGGCAATATCCGGGAGCTGGAGCACCTGATAGAAAGAACTGTATTGCTCACTTCCGCCGGCATTATCACGGAGGTTAGTTTGCCATCTAAAAATACCATGCTTTTCTCCCGACCAGACGCGGAAACGCAGGTGCGGTCATTGGCGGACGTTGAACGGGAACATATTCTCAAAATGGTCAGGTTGTCGAATGGCAGGATATCCGGCGCTGCCGGCGCCGCCGCTAAATTGCAGCTGCCGTCTACCACGCTTATCTCTAAAATGCAAAAACTGGGCATCAGGAAAGAACATTTTATTGATAGCGGGAAAGAAAACGGTTAAGGTACGTTGACGGGTTTTTCATCGGGCAGGTCCAGCCTGCCGGAGGTAAAAGCCCAGTAGGTCCAAAGCGCGACGCATAATATCAAGGCACCGCCGGCCCAGCAAAAGGAAAGCAGGAATGCTGACAAATGCACCGGTAAGCCGTATTGATAGTTTCTGCCGATTTTTCTGACGGCCGCATCGCTGATGGCTGGCCGTAGCAGTTTTCTGTTACGGCTGGCGGTAGACCATAGTAAGTTAAACGCAAGGTTAATCAGCACAAACAGCCCGGTGTATACAGCTACGGCCGCCGTAGCGGAAGGAGTGCCATAATACCTCGCCAGCAACGCGGTGGGGTAGGAGATACAGGTAGCCAGAAATAATATGAGCCCGTTGGCAAACATCAACAGGGTGTTGCGCCGGTAGATCTGCTTAAACATCTTGTGATGGTTGACCCACATAATGAAGATGCTGAAAAAAGACAGGCTAAAAGCCAGGAACGACGGCCATTGCGTCAGCAGGCTGTGAACCAGTGTCTGCGGTTCGTTGTTTTCAGTAGCGGGGATACGCAGGTCCAGTACCAGCAGGGTGATAGCGATCGCAAATACACCATCGCTGAAGCCTTCTATTCTTGCCGTTTCTTTTTCCATCTGGCTGATTATTTGTAAGTGGTTTTTATACCCAGTTTTTTCATCTTCGAGTACAGCGTCTGCGCTGATATGCAGAGGACGGCGGCTGCGCCCATGCTGCCGGATACACGGCCGTTGCAGGCTTTCAGCACTTTCAGGATATGGGCTCTTTCCATCTCTTCCATCGTTTCCAGTTTTTCTTCGGCAGCGAGGACCGGCAGCTGGTTGACGGGGATATCTATGGTGTTGATCTGTTCTCCCTCCGCCAGGATAAAATGTCGTTCTATCACATGTTCCAGCTCACGGACATTGCCGGGCCAGTCATGTTGCAGTAGCGTTTGCAGTGCTGCGTCACTGATACCAGTCATTTTTTTGCCGGCATTGGTGGAGAACTTTTTTAGAAAATGAAGGGTTAACGGCGTAATATCTTCTTTGTGTTCGCGCAGTGGGGGTAACGCAATGGGGAATACGTTGAGCCGGTAGTATAAGTCGAGCCGGAATCTTCCTTCGGCAACTTCTTTCTCCAGGTTTCTGTTCGTAGCAGCGATGACGCGAACATCTACCTTGATCAGCGGGCCTCCGCCCAGTTTTTCTATTTCTTTTTCCTGCAGGGTACGAAGCAGTTTCACCTGCGCTTCCAACGGCAGCTCACCGATCTCGTCCAGAAAAAGGGTGCCACCGTGCGCCTGTTCAAATTTACCAGCACGCTTTTGGACGGCGCCCGTAAAGGCTCCCCGCTCATGGCCGAATAGCTCTGATTCCAGCAGGGAAACCGGCAGTGCCGCGCAGTTGACAGTAACAAAAGGTTTATTTTTTCTGTGGGAGTTTTTGTGGATAGCCTGCGCAAAACGTTCTTTGCCGGTGCCGCTTTCTCCCAGCAGCAGGACAGAAGTGTTGGTTGGGGCAACGATTCCCGCCTGTTCCTGCGCTTTTTTCATACTGCTGCTGTTACCGACAATGTTCGGATCGAGGACGGTCTCCGCGGCCGATGACAGTCGTTCCTCTTTTATGATCCCTGTTTCTGCACCGTAGCGGTAACGGGCGATGTCGAGCATCACAAAAAGGTCCCGTTCCCGGAAGGGTTTTACCAGGAAGCCATAGGGTTGGGTTGCTTTGGCGGCTTCCAACGTCTGCTGGTTGGTATTGGCGGAAATATACAGAAAAGGGATACGGAGCCGTTGAAGTTCTTTCCCCAGCTCAATGCCACTGGTTGGCGTTTTGAGAATGATATCCAGCAGTACCCAGTCCGGCTGCTGTTGCGCAATCAATAACCTGGCTTGTTCCACAGACGCGGCGATTCCGCAGACATCGTAACCGCCTTTGACCAGTGTCATTTTAAGGTCGTTGCCCACAATGAATTCATCTTCGACGATCAGTATTTTTTCTTTGTCGGCCATAGCTTTTTTTTAGGTTGTCGGATGGATGGATTTTGCTGAAAAAAGTACCTGTATGGTTACGCCGTTAGCGGTACTATTAAGGTGGAAAGAGCCTTCCAGTTGTTCTGCCAGTCCTTTCATCAGGCTCATGCCCAGCGAGCCTGATTCCTCCGGTAAAAAGGCGTCGCGTAGCCCGATACCGTCGTCGGCGATAGACAGCAGGTAATATTGTGCCCCGTTTTTTTTGAATGTTATTTCCACTACGCCGCGCCTGTCGCCGGGAAATGCGTATTTAATGGCGTTGCTGACAGCTTCGTTCAGGATCAGTCCCAATGGAACTGCCTGTACCACGTCTGCCTGAATAGCTTCGCTGTTAATGCGGAAAGTGATCTTTGAATCGGTGTCAAAACTCTCCTGCATAAAGCCTGTCAGTTCCCGGATATACCAGTGCATATCAATGGCGCCGAGGTTGTCGGTATGATAGAGCCGCTGATGGATCAGCGACATGGCATACATCCGGTGCTGGCTGTTTTTGATGGCTGCAAGGGCATCTGCATTGTCGAGATAGCGGGATTGAGTGTTCAGCAGGCTGATGATAATCTGGAGATTATTTTTTACGCGGTGGTGTATTTCTTTGAGCAGCCACTCTTTTTCATCCACCAGTTTTTTCAGCAGTTCATTCTGTGCATTGATGGCTTCCCGTTGTTTTTCCAGCCGGAAGGCGTTCCGCTTCTTCAGCCGGTATCTGTTGTACAACAAAGCCAGGATGAGCAGCAGCATGGCAATACCACCCATGATCACGTTTCGGAACACTCTTCCTTTCTGCAGGGAAATTTCCTGCAGTTTGCTTTTCTGGGTGAGCAGCTCTATGTCTTTGTCTTTTCTTTCTGTTTCAAACTGTAACCGGAGTACATCGAGCTGTTTGCTTTGGTTCGTGCCGGTGACGGAATCCGATAGCTGTTTAAAGCGTTGGTAGTGGGTGATGGCCGAGGCCAGGTTGCCTGTCGCAGAGTCGGCCCGGAAGGCAAGATATTCTCCTTCCGATTGTCGTACAAGCCCGCCGGGGGCTTCCTTCATGCCGCGCTGATAATCCCTGACGTATTTCTCCGCTTTGCTAAACTGGCCTGCTGCCTGCAAATAGCCGGCAATTGCCAGGCGCACGGCCTGAACAACTCCTTTGTCTTCGTGGTCGTCTTCCGGTATTTTTTTCAGGTATTCATAGTGAGGAGCCGCTTTCTGCCAGGCGTCTAAAGCCATATAGTTTTTCAGGTAGCTGATGTTTGCCTGTACCATTTGGTCGCTCTCGGTGATAGGGCCGAGTTTCCCGGTGGCGGACAGCGTATCCAGGCTTCTGCTGTATTCTCCGCGGTGGCGCAGTGCATCAGACATGTTTAATAACAGGGTCCTGACAGTGCCCGTGTCCCGAAGATATCTTGCGTGTGCAAGCGCTTTATCAAAATAATCGAATGCCTGGTCATAATAATGTACGCTGTAATAATTCAAACCAACCCGGTTATAAATCGTTGTCATCAGCGGCCCCTGTTCGTTCATCTTTTCTGCTGTTTCCACCGCCAGCAAGTTGTAGCGAAGTGATTGCACAAAGTTGTTTGAACCGTGATACGCTTCTCCCAGAATGGAATACAGGCCCTGTAGCCGTTCATATCCCTTCTTTTTGTAAATGGAAAGGGCTTCCTGCAATACTTGCTCGGCATCGGTGTAGTTCCCGTTTACCTGTAACAGGTCGCCGATAAACTCTTTTAATTGCGCCGCGGACAATTCATCTCCGTTTTCCAGAAAGATGTCCGCCCCTTGTTGATATAACGCAATTTTTCGGGGCAGATCTTTGGCATTGTTGGAGTAAGTGCCTCCTAATTCAATAATGGCCTGTGCCTTTTCTTTTGCTGTACCAACCTGTGTCAACAGTTGCAATGCCTGTTCGCTGCTTGTTCTACCCTTTTCTGCCTGGCCGGATTCCCGGAAGGCCTTGGCCCGCAATAGTTTACTTAGGCCAAGGCCCCTGAGATAGTTGATTTTCCGGCTACGGCTTTCCATTTCCTCAGCCATGCGAAAGCCCATGTTCATGTCTTCTTCCCGGGACTCCGGCTTGTCGAGGAATGCTTCACCCACGCGCAACATTCTGTGAATGGTGGCGGTATCGGCTTTACCATTCCTCAGCAGTTCACCGGCTTTGCCGGTGTCTGTATCAGCCTGGGCTAATATTGCTGCCGGCATCAGCAGGTAAATCAGCAGCAATAGCTGCTGCCGGGAATTGATCATACATTGAAACATTGGTTATTCTTCTTTTTGCGCGGACATTTCTCCCTGCAGGTAACAGATCACGATGGCTACGCCGGGTATAATAATAGCGCTCAGTCCCGCCCACCGGGCAACGAGTGCGCCGATGATACAGCCGGCCAGGAACCCGCCGATGGTGACAGCTTGTTTTTTTAGCCCCGATACCGATATTTCGTTGCCCTGCCAGCCATTCCTGATAATGTTGCCCAGGTCCAGCGCGGCTTGTGTGACATTGCCTGTCATCATAGTGGTAGGGCCATGTGTTTCCCTGGCAAAGAGCTTCCCGAAGGCGTTCTGTAGGCCCATTCCCAATACTGTGACCATAACGATAAGATAGGTTACCGGTTTTTCTTCCAGAGATGTTAATATCGGCAGGAAAAAAGCAGCGATTCCGCAGGCCGTCAAAATTAGGCCTTCTGCCAGTAAAATGCGGTATTTTTTTACTGTTTTTTCCGCCAGCCATCCACCCGCCATGACAGCCACTATAAATACGGGAAAAGTGATTAGCTTGATCCATGCCGTGCCACTGGTACTTCCGGCGGATACCTGTGCTGCGAATACAATGAAGTTGCCGGTAACATGCGCGGAAAAAATGGAATCGCCGGACACGAAAGTCGCGGTGTCGCAATAGCCTGCCACCCACGCCAGCAGGAAAGTGACCCAGTTAATACTATGTTTTTGTTCTGTCATACCGGTTGTTTGTTTAGATGAACAATTTACTCCAGGTGAGCCCGGAGCATCCAGGCCATTTTCTCATGTATTTCCATCAGCCCTGTGATGTAATCACTGGTGCCGGCATCATGGAGGGCAGTACCATAATGGTTAATGTTCTCCCGGAGATGAATCAGGATACTTTCGTGATCGTGCAGCAGATCTTTGATAAACCCGGTACCGTCGTTTTTCTCTCTCGTCATTTCTGTGAGGTGGGTCAGGGCCAGAAATTCTTTGAGCGTGGCCGGTGGAAAATGCCCCAGCGTGCGGATACGTTCTGCCAGACCGTCGATGATTTCTTCCAGTTGCTGGTACTGACTTTCAAAGAAAATATGTTTGCTGTGAAAGTCGGACCCCGTCACGCACCAGTGCGCCTTCCTTGTTTTGGTATACAGTAAAAATTCATCTGCCATTATTTTACCCAATGAATGGGATACCGCGGCCAGATGTTTTTGTTCGATGCCGATATTGGCTTGCATGTGTTGATGATTTAGAAAAGGTGATATAAAAATTGTACGTCTATGGAATAGCTGCCAGGACCCAATAGCAGCAGCAACAAAAGGGACAGCGTGTACATATAGGGCACGTCCCGTACTTCAGGACTGTCTTTCCGATGCACAATAAAATAGCCGATGGCGGTTACACTGATGGTAGGCAGTATCGCCAGGCGGGTAAATAGTCCCAGTGCCATCAGGAAGGGCACTACGGTGTCGGCGAATGCAGCTACAAGCCCATTCAGCTTTTCGGGCAGATGCAGCGGATTGGGGACATGCTCCTTTTGCCCGTTTTGCAAACGGAATTTTTTCATGCCATGTACACGGAACAGTTCAAAAGCGAGCAATACCCGGAAAGCCAGCAATGTATAGTTATTGATGGCGCTCCCGGCATCCGAGTACAGGAGATGGCGGATGATCTCATTCATATCAAACATTTTAAAAAGCAAAACAGGAGCATCCGAAAACACCCCAGAAAGCGCTGTAGTTATTGACCGGCAGAGGGTTCAGCCTGGCTATATTGTGATCGTGCCCATGTACGTCGCAGCTTCCGGCGCAGCAGTGTACCTGACTGGCAATGGCGGCCGGATTGTTTTTTACCGGGCTGCCTTTGGCCGGAGAATAATAACCTCCAAACTGGTTGACCGGCGACCATTCGGGCAGCACGGGAATAGCAGGGGGAGAGTAGGACTTAAACTCGTCGCTGCCATACACGATTTTCCCGCCTACGATCGTCAGAATGGACGCTATGTGTTTGATGTCTTCTTCCTGTATGGTAAAATAGTCGGCGTCCAACACCGCCAGGTCTGCCAGCTGGCCTGTTTTGATACACCCTTTAAGGTGCTGTTCATCAGAGAACCAGGCGCTGCCCCGGGTGTATAATTCGAGAGCGGTTTCTCTGCTCAGCCTGGTGGCGTCGTCATAAAGCTGCATGCCGCCTGCTGTTTTGCCGGCGGACAACCAGTAGAGGGCTATCCACGGATTATAGCTGCTGACGCGGGTGGCGTCTGTGCCGGCGCCTACCGGCACGCCTGCCTGCAGCATCCTTTTCACCGGTGGCGTATGCGCGGCCGCTGTCTTGCCGTAGCGATCAGTAAAGTATTCTCCCTGGAAAGCCATCCGGCTCTGGATAGCGATACCGCCGCCAAGGGCCTTCACCCGGTCAATGTTCCGCTCATCGATGGTTTCAGCATGGTCAAATATCCAGTGTAGTCCGTCGAATGGAATATCCCTGTTCACTTTTTCGAAAACATCGAGGAAGCGGGTGATACTTTCATTGTAGGTGGCGTGTAACCGGAATGGCCAGCGGTTTTCCACGAGATGACGTACCACTTTCTCGAGTTCGGCTTCCATAGTTTCCGGCAGATCGGGCCGGGGCTGTAGAAAATCTTCAAAATCGGCGGCTGAAAATACAAGCATTTCACCTGCACCGTTGTGCCGGTACATGTCGTCACCCTGATGGACTTTCACCGTGCTGGTCCAGTTTTTAAAATCTTCCAGTTCCTGTTTGGGCCTTTGTGTAAAGAGATTGTACGCAATGCGTACGGTCAACTGTTGTTTCTGGTGAAGTTCGCTGATCACCTGGTAGTCGTCCGGGTAGTTCTGAAAGCCACCACCGGCGTCAATCACACTGGTAATACCAAACCTGTTCAGCTCTGTCATAAAGTGACGGGTAGAGTTGACCTGGTGCTCGTGAGAAAGCCTGGGTCCTTTTGCCAGTGTGGAATATAGTATCATTGCGTTGGGACTGGCAAGGAGCAGCCCTGTAGGTTCTCCTTTGCGGTCCCTTTCTATGATACCGCCGGGAGGTGCCGGTGTGTCTTTGGTGAAACCTACAGCCCGCAGGGCCGCGCGGTTCAGGAATGCACGATCATACAGGTGCATGATGAAGACCGGCGTGTCCGGGGCAATGGTGTTGAGCTCATCGAGTGTGGGCATCCTCTTTTCTGCAAACTGATGTTCGGTCCATCCGCCTACTACTCTTACCCATTGGGGTGGTGGTGTGACGGCCACTTGTTTTTTCAGCATAGCCAAAGCGTCGGCGAGGGAAGGAACGCCGTCCCATCTCAGTTCGAGATTGTAATTCAGCCCTCCGCGAATGAGGTGGATGTGGGAGTCGTTGAGTCCGGGGATTACCCGTTTTCCTTTAAGGTCTATTTGTACTGTTCCTGCTGCGCCATATTGCTGAAGGATGATCTGGTCATCACCCACGGCCACGAACCGGCCCTCGTTGATGGCAACGGCTGTGGCGCGGGGATTAGATGGATCCACGGTATGTATCTTGCCGTTATATAGCACGAGATCTGCTTTTTTATTCATGATGGCGGTGTTTTAGTTGTTAAAAGATGCAATGGCTTCCCTGATACCTTCTCCTGCTATTTCAAAAAATGCCGGCCCGGCCAGCAATGTGGCCTGGTTCATGGACTTTACAGGGGAAAGGTGTTGCTTTTGCAGGTAGCGTTGTGTGCGCCAGGCATTGATGATCCCTTTGGTAACATTGGCAGCTACCAATGCCGTGGGAGCATCGACGCCCGCATCTTTGATGTCGCTGGCAAAGGCAAAGCCGGATACGCCGAGCCGGGTCGCTTCACGCAGGGCCACAGCGCCAACATTGATCATCATGTCTGCATTAAATTGATGACGGTCACCCAGACCGATCAACAATAGTTTCGGCGCTTTTATGGCGCCTTTGGGCGGAGTGATCAATAGTGTTTCCAGGTAATGTCCTTCGAACTTTCCACTCTTTCTTAATTCAGTGATCTGTCCCCTGAGCGCTTCGTCGAGATGCACCATTCCATTAAGAGCGGCTGGTAGCGCAGGAGCCTGAAAAATGTCGCCTTCGGTATATTCAAATACACAGGCGACCTGTAAAGGCGCTACAGCAGCGGAAGGACCTTGTACTAACCCAATAATGGATATGCCCTCTGCTTTGCCCCATACTTTTGACGTGCCTATGGGCGTGGTTTTAGCGGGGCTGTCGGTCTGCTGGCCTGATAATGCAACGGAATACAACAAAAAGACCGAAACGCTCATGCAAAGAACGAATGCCCGCTGACATCGGGTAGTGAATATTTTATTCATGGTGTATTGTTTTATGCTAGAATTTGAGACTGATCCTGGTGTTGATAAACAGGCCATCCTTTGAAGCAGGTGTTATATCCCTGATAAAGGCACCTGCTTTGAAATATTGAAAGCCACAGTTCAACGAGATAAATTTGTTCAAACTGTACATGAAGCTCGCGAGCCAGGCCGTGCCAATATGTCTTTCTGCAGATGTTGATCCGGCGACGTTAAATCCTCCGCCGGGTCTGTAAACACCATCCTGTAATGAATAGCGCCAATTGAGTACCACATCCGCCTGTGCCATTATCTTCTTACCAATATTGATAGTGGCATAGGGGTGTAAATCTATCAGGTTAACAGGACCGATCTGTGGACTGAAGCCGAAGTATCCGCCTTTGGGATAGAGTGGATTGAAAGACTGAAGATGACCGTCTCCTTTTTGTCTGTCTCCTGAGATGTAATCATTCCGCAGGCTGATCGCCGGACTACCGGGCAGGTGTTCAAACAGGTAGCCCGCTTCCACGGACGCCGTCCAGGCGTTGATGCGACCATCTCCAAAAGAACCGAACTGCCAGGCGGCTTCCAGGTTGTAAATGAAACCGCCACCATAGCGCCATATCCGGGTGCCTGCTGTATGCCGCAATTCTTTATGGATGCCTTCTTCAAACGTAGAGCGGTCGCGCTTAATACCGATGTAATACAAGTCGATATTAGGAAAGGCGGGAAGAATAATTTTGCTATACAATCCCCAGAGGTTGACCTGCTTGCTGCGTTTATTGTCAAAAGCGCCGGTGTAGGTGGTATCAGCCATCATCGCAAATCCGTCGACGCTCCATCGCGGAGTGGTGTACATCAGTTTGGCCCCGTCGAAATACAGCCGGAGGTTAGGTCCTTCTCTTACGGAGATCAGTCTGCCGCTGCCATAATCCAGTTCCTGCCTGCCGGCGCGAAGGACCAGTTGCTGGTCTTTTCTTCTGATGATAGCAGCATCGATGAAGAGGTTTTGTATATTAAGATGGTCTTCATCGATAGGACGGGGACCATTGTCCCTTCCGGTTTCCCAGGCGCTTCTGAGCTGTGTGAAAATCCTGAACCGTTCATGCAGATGGAGATCTGCGTGCAGGTCATAACGTTGCAGCAAAAAAACATTGCGCCCAATGCCCAGCCTTCCCCAGTCTTCGTTGTTAAAATCAACATACTCCATTCTGGCGCTTCCGCCGAAAGAGATGTAGGCGCTCCCGTCTTTTGACAGGCTGGTGTATTTTATTTTCCGGTAGAAGTTCCGGGTGGAATCTTTCAGTCCTGAATAGTCTTCATCAAAGCGCATCAGTTTAAAGCTTTGCCCTTTCACCCTGACGGCGGAAGAAAGACAAATAGTGACCAGAACGGCTAAACGAATAAGACGGGAAAGGCGTTTTATTGGCAATTGGAGCAGTTTTTAAAGGAATGGTTTAGTGTTTCAGCATGTGGTGGGCATAGTGGATACCGATGCCATAGGCGCCGCCGTATTTTTTCATCAGGTCAGTTACAGCCTTATAAGTATCCTGACGTGCCCAGTCGCGTTGCAGTTCGAGCAGGTATTGAATGGCGGTCATAGGTTTTACGCCGGCATGTATCATTCTTTGTACGGAGCGATCGTGTGCTTCAGGGCTCACATCACCACAGGCGTCGGTGATCACGTACACATCATAACCTTCTTCGAGTGCGGAGAGGGCGGGTCCTACGATGCATACGCCAGTCCACAGTCCGGCCATGACCAGTTTCTTTTTGCCCTTTCCTGTGATGGCTTTGTAGGCAGCTTCATCTTCCCAGGTATTCATGGAAGTACGGTCGATATACCCGGAAGTAGCCTGCGGGTAAAATTCTTCGATCTCAGGGAAGACAGGGCCGGAGAAAGATTCTTCAGCGACAGTGGTGACAATTGTCGGCACGTTGAAAATTTTAGAGGCGCCTGCAACAACAGCAGTATTGGTCCTGAGTTCACTCAATGCAATACTTTTAGTGGCAAAGCCCATTTGGCCTTCAAAATCGATCAGGACCAGCGCATGATTGTCGGGAGACAATAAGTTGGATGATGGTTTCATTTTTTTAAAAGTTTGCGCCAGGGAGTCAATTCAGATGCCTAATTGTAAGTTGCTGATAGTTAGTTGGTTGTGTTTTTTTAAGATGCTGTGGGGGTTACGTTATTTCGTAAAATTATGACAGGATGTATAAAGTGCTTACAGAAACCCCCGTTTACGGCTGCCGTAAACGGGGGTTTTGCTTATCACGCGCATGATGATTAACGGGATACTGCTTCGGCGGCTTCGGCAATAACAGCAGCTACTTTTTGCGGCTGGGACATGAACACAACATGGCTGCCCTGGATCTCGGTGACCTGTGTATTGGAGCGTTTGTACATCTGCCGCTGGATATCGGGATGGATGCTTTTGTCTTCCGTGGCCACGATGCCGAAAGAGGGCTTGGTCCTCCAGGCGGCTTCGCTGATAGGAGAGAGGAAACACTCACCGTAGAAGGCGCCCTGCGAGGCGTACATAAAAGCGGCATCTTCCTCCTTCAGATCGGCACAGAAACCGGCATGGTATTTCGCTTTGTCATAATAAACAATACCTTTTTCGTTGGGAGGTAATATACCGTTTTCCGGTGCTGGCGGAGCGGATTGGAACCACTGCAAGGCTGTTTCGTTGTTGTCCGGCTGGAAGGCCGCGATGTATACCAGTCCCGCTACCTTAGGGTGATTGCCGGCTTCAGTGATAACGGCGCCTCCCCATGAGTGGCCGGCGAGAATGGCCGGGCCATCTTGTGCGTCCAACGCCAGATGGGTAGCGGTCACATCGTCCTTCAAAGAAGTCAGGGGATTTTGTACCACAGTTACCTGGTACCCTTGTTGGGTAAGGGTTTCATATACGCCTTTGTAGCCGGAGCCGTCTGCGAACGCGCCATGTACCAATACGATGTTTTTTACTGCGGGGAGGTTTGACTGATTTTTCATAATGATTTTTGTTTGATTTTTTTGTTTTCGTGTTAACAATACAAAGGTGCAACGAAAGCGCTGCGTGGTTATTAGACGGATTACCCGGTGTGTTGTAATTATTTCCCTTTTTGGGATATTAACACTGGAAAAGCTGTCCTGGTTTTTCCGTTGATGGTGAAAACCGGGATTATCTGTGCTGCCCACGAAAGTAACATGCGGAGCTGCAGGCCTTTTGCCGGATGAGAGAGATTAAATTTTTTTAATGCAAAAATGTAACAATGGTCGGAGGGGAAGTTGAACAAAATTATCCGATCTTCAGAAAAAAAACATATGCAGCTGACAGAATTAAAAGAAGACATACTTCAAAGGTGGATAGCCGCTTTCGGGGGAATAGACAGGGTAGAGCAGGCTAAAGCAGCGGCAGTGCGGTATGTGTATGCCCGGAACGAATGTTACCAACTGAATAACTATGACGGCAGGCAGATAACGCCTGACGAAGAGGTGTTTCCGGAACCAACGGAAGACACCGGGTATAAATATGGACTGGATAAGAAAGGCCGGCCTTGTTACCTGTTTTATGAACATCAGCATAACCAGGTAGCGTGGGAAGGTTATTTTCACTATAGTGAAGAGGGGGCGTTGTACGTTGAATTTAACAGGAATGAAAGCACACCTGTAAAAGCACAGCGGGTATATATGGAGGCAGGAAGAGTGGCAGGGTACCAGTCGTGCATGATCAACGGGCTTCAGTTAGGCCCTGCCTATGCAACACTCGCTCCGGCCGTCATGGTGCCACAACTGATACAAAACCACGCACTGATTTTAGAGGTGGAAAAATACCGGTATGAAGAGGGGCGTATTGCAGGGACAAAACGTTTGTCCATCGTGCCGGGTATCGGCGAGTACCTGTCCGAACAGCAATATGTTTATAACGAAAAGGGTGAATTACAAGAGATTTCGAGAGTAGATGACGGCGGCCATGTGATGTTCGATTATGTAAAGGCGCCCGAAGGCAAGACATTGGCGGACCTGGCAGATGAACTTTCTATACAGATCGCCGATGCGGTGACGGCGGGTTTGCTGGCGCAGGGTATCGGGGAACCGCTGACCATTATAGAGCTCAATTACCGGGCAGCAGATAATTATCATCCGCTCGTAAAGTTACTGACTGCGGAAGAACAGCGGCGGTTGGCCGGGGAATTGGAAGGAGAGGAGCTGATGCAGGCGATGCTTTTCTCTGACGGCGAATATATTACAGTGGATGATGCCGCCCACGCCCGGTTATTAAAGGCATTCACAGACGAAACACTTCGCAGTGAACAATATGATGTTGCTGACGGAATGATGCACCAGGTAGCCAGGCATCTGACTGCTTCCCGTTTTTCCGGTAAGATACCTTTGGACGATCATTTTTTCGTTTATGCGGTAGACTGGAGTTTAAGCGACGATGATACCATCAGCCTGTTGCGCGCCTGCGGTATGTCTGAGGATACTTTTGCGTACTGGCGTTCGCGTGGCCTCTTCACCGGGGAAGAATAGGAATAGCTATCGCTTTGTCTCCTGTTATTACCGGTCTGGAGAGGATGCCGGACACGTCTCCGGTTGCATTCATCACCAGCGTTTCAGCTTTTTAATATAGGTGGTCAGTTCATTGGCCATCAGCTGATGTTCGGCCAGGTCGGGATGTCCGCCGCAACCGCTTTGATATTTCCTGCTATAAAAGTACTTACTCACCTTTTTATCCTGCATGGCAGCTACTACGGCAGTGATATGCCGTTGTAATACCGGTGAAAACGTGGGATCTGCCATGGGGCTGTCGATGCAGACGATGCTGGCTGCCGGGTAATACGTTCGCAGTTTTTTCAGGAACCCGACATAGGCCTGGCAGAAGCGGGCAGAATCCTGTGGACCGTCATTTTCACCGAGGGTGACGGTCACCACATCCGGCTGGTAGTTGGCGAAGTCCCAAAGGATAGAGTCGCGGTGCATATTGATTTTATCAAATACCTGCGGCATGGTGAATGACATACCACAACAGCTTTGGATAAGCCCGATGCCGGAAACGGAGCTGAGCTGCCACTGGGCGTTGAGCCTGCGGGCTGTCAGCGCACCATAACTTTTCCAGGCGTTGTGCTGATCATACCATTGACCCTGTCCGCAGGGTTTGGCCGATTGATCGCTGCCGGCGCCGCAGGTGATGGAATTGCCGATGAATTCAATTTTTCGTATAGGTGATACCGGTAGTGGCAGCAATTCCTGGCAGCGCAAACCGGCGAATTCGAGATAGCCGATACCGGCTTCGGTATTTTTACAGATAACGATGGTATGCGGACCGTCGTTCAGTCCCTGGTGCAGGCGTATCGTATCGCTTTTGCCCAGCAGCTGTTGACGGACGGGCGGTTTGTTATCGATAATAATGGAAACATAGTTGTGACTGGTGCCGTATAACATTTCATCGTTCAGCACGATCTCGCAGCGCGGCCCTTTGAAGCGGGCGGTCACATACACCCCGGGGGCCCAGAAGCGGGGCGTGGCGGGACGGGAGAAGTCAATACGGCCCACATATTCAAAGTAGCCGTTATCGGCAGGGTAAAAAGTGTCAGCGTGGCTGGTTTGCCACAGCAGGCAGCTCAGTAACAGGACAAGGATCTTATACACCGTCTGTAAGTTTAAGGGATGTTTTATATTTGCAGTTGTGGTTATACGGTAAATTAAGCATTACGGGCCGAATTGTCAAACATGGGTGAGATAACAACAACAAAAAGAAAGCCTTACTGGCGTCTCCTGCTACTGTCCTTTAAAGACGCCTATCAGTCTTTGCAGGCCAACGACCCGTTGCGGCTGGCAGGAGCTACCGCTTTTTTTACCACGTTTGCCCTGCCTGCCATCCTGGTGATCCTCATACAATTGCTGCGTCTTATTTTCCGGATGGAACATCCGGGCCGTCGTTTGTCCATGCAGCTGGAAGCGTTGTTTGGCGTGGAGACGGCCGAAGCGATCGTGCAAACGCTGCGGGCATTCCGGAGCATTGCGCAGAACTGGCTGATCGGCATCGCAGGATTCCTCTTTCTGCTGTTTGTCGCCACCACCCTGTTTAAAATCATCAAGGGCTCTATCAATGAATTGTGGAAGATAAAGCCTGTCCACCGTGCCAGCTTCGGCCAGATCATGGTGTCGCGACTGAGAGGTGTGCTGGTGATCTTTTTCGCGGGGCTGCTGTTCCTCATCGATGTGGTAACAGAAGCGGCCCAGGCTTTTTTAGGGAAATACATCAGCATCTACCTGCCGGCGCTGGCATCTTACTATAACAGCGCGCTTAACTATGTACTATCGGTGCTGATCGTCACCGCCTGGTTTTATCTCGTTTTTTATTTTATTCCCGACGGGCGGCCGCGGATGAAACCGGGCATTGTCGGCGCACTGGTGACCGGCATTCTTTTCAGTATCGGGAAGATAGTCCTGAAAGTATTACTCACCTACAGCAGTATCAACACCCTCTACGGCGCATCTGCATCTACCGTGCTATTGCTGCTGTTTATGTTCTATTCTTCCATTATCTTCTATTTCGGCGCCGCTTTTACCAATGCCTGGTCTTCCCATATCGGTATGCCTATCCGTGCGGCCCACCATGCCGCGCATTATGAGCTGAAAACGGCGGAAGAGCAACCACCTGCTCCGGATAAGAAATTACCGTAATCAGATAAATAAGTATTACAGAAAATGTATTTTGTGGGAATAGTTTTGCCTGACAATATCAGCCAGCTTTATACCCACGTATGGACAACCAAATAACACTCAAGGAAAAAATCGGCTATGGTTTTGGCGATATGGCTTCTTCTATGTTCTGGAAGCTGTTCGGTATGTACCTGTTGTTTTTTTATACCGATGTGATGGGAATCACCGCCGCCGCTGCAGGCACCCTGTTTCTCATCACCCGTATCTGGGACACGTTTTTTGACCCTGTTGTAGGCGCGATGGCCGACCGTACTGGTTCCCGCTGGGGTAAGTTCCGCCCGTATCTCCTTTACATGGCACTCCCATTTGGTATTATCGGGGTGCTTACTTTTACAACACCTGCCTATAGCGCTTCAGGCAAACTGATCTACGCCTATGTCACTTATTCCGCGATGATGATGATCTATTCGCTGATCAATGTACCATATGCCTCTTTGCTGGGCGTTATCTCGCCGGACGGGCGTGACAGGAATACACTGGCTTCTTTCCGGATGGCGTTTGCCTTTGGCGGCAGCCTGCTGGCCGTGGCGCTGATGGAGCCGCTGGTCAGCACTTTCAGCGAAGGGGCCACGCCGCAACGCGGCTGGCAGCTGGGAGTGGCTGTCATCGCGCTGATCTGCGTACTGCTGTTCCTGTTATGCTTTGCCTGGGTGAAAGAACGGGTGAAGCCGACCTTTGAACAATCTGCTTCCCTGAAAGACGATCTGCGGGATCTGTGGCAGAACAGGCCATGGTGGATATTATTAGGTGCGGGCGTGGCGGCGCTTATTTTCAATTCCATCCGCGATGGCGCCACCCTCTACTATTTCAAATATTTTATTCAGCAGGACGCTGCCTTTGTGTTGGGCAATACCAGGGTGACTTATTCCACCCTTTACCTGCTGATAGGCCAGGGCGCCAATATCCTGGGCGTGGTCCTGGCGTCGCCGGTAGGCAACCGCATCGGTAAAAAGAACACCTATCTCTACGCCATGGTGATCGCCTCTGTGTGCAGCATCGGCTTTTCCTGGCTGCAGAAGGAGCAGCTGGCGCTTATTTATGTGTTTCAGTGCATCATCAGCGTTTGTGCGGGGATTGTCTTCCCGTTGTTATGGTCCATGTACGCGGATATTGCAGACTATTCTGAATGGCGGAATGGCCGCAGGGCCACAGGGCTTATCTTCTCTTCTTCTTCTATGTCGCAGAAATTCGGCTGGACGATCGGCGGCGCCATTACCGGCTGGCTGCTGGGATATTTCGGTTTTCAGGCCAACAGTGTACAGGCGCATGCTACGCAGCAGGGTATCGTGCTGATGTTGAGCTGGCTGCCCGCCGGAGGAGCGTTATTGTCTATTCTCTTTATCGTTTTATATCCTTTATCGGAAGACCGTATCTCCCTTATTGACCAGGAACTGGCGCTCCGCAAACAACAACTTAACTGATGATACAACAGGCATTAAAACAGGCACTACAGACCGAATTGCACCGTATCCTTCATTACTGGACCACCTGCCTGCCGGATGAACAATACGGCGGCTTTTACGGAAAGGTGGATCATTACAACAACGTCGATACACTGGCGCCCAAAGGGGCAGTGCTGAATGCACGTATCCTGTGGACATTCGCTGCAGCGTATAACCTTACGGGTGATGCCTCACTGCTGCCACTGGCGCGCCGTGCGGAATGCTGGTTCAGAGAACATTTGCTGGATACGGAGCATGGTGGCGTATACTGGGCAGCGGACCACGAAGGCCGTCCGCTGGAAACCAAAAAACAAGTGTATGCCATCGCTTTCGCCATCTATGCCTACAGCGAATATTACCGGGCCACCAAAGAAGAAGCGGCGCGTGCTGTCGCCATCCGCTTGTATAATACTTTACAGCGGTACGCTTATGATCATAAGCTTGGGGGCTATTTTGAAGCGTTTACGCGCGAATGGAAGCCGTTGCAGGACCAGCGGCTCAGTGAAAAAGACGCCAACGAAAAAAAGACGATGAACACGCATCTGCACGTGCTGGAAGCTTACGCCAACCTCTATACGGTATGGCCGGAAAGTACGCTGAAGAAGAACATACAGGATTTGTTGCAGCTGTTCCGCGATCGCATCATCGACCGTAAAAGCGGGCATCTGCATCTCTTTTTCAACGAGCAATGGCAGGTAAAAGGCCGGCTGGTATCCTACGGGCACGATATAGAAGCCAGCTGGCTGCTGCTGGAGGCAGCGCAGGCGATCCACGATGCTGAACTCACGGCCTACTTCAAAGCCATGGCGCTGAAGATGGCGCTGGCAACAGAAGAAGGCCTTGCCCGTGATGGTGGATTATGGTATGAATATGAACCCTCCACACAGCACATGGTAGCAGAAAAGCACTGGTGGCCGCAGGCGGAAGCCATCGTAGGATTTGTAAATGCGTGGCAGCTGCAGCCTTCCGGCAGGTTCCTGCAGCGGGCGTACGACTGCTGGACGTTCACCGAAAAACATCTGCTGGACAGAACAAATGGTGAATGGTATTGGGGCATCCGGGAAGATGGTACCGTGATGGAGGAGGATAAGGCCGGCCTGTGGAAATGCCCGTATCATAACGCCCGGGCCTGCATGGAAATTATGAAACGTTTATAACCCATATTCGCGTATTCCCCTAAGCCGGTAACCCTGGGCTACATTGTACACAGCCGCCTCGTTGGGCTTTATGCCTATGTTGCGGATTAAGCAAATTGTAGCCCAAGGTATTTGGGTACTATTAATATTTAAATACGCTGCGGGTGGTTTGATGCAGCCCGTCGCTCACCTGTACGAAATACATGCCTCCCGGCATGGCGGTGAGATTAAAATTAGCTTCGAGGGTGGTCTGATCGGCCGCCAGCACGGTGGCTGCTACCTGGTGACCTTTGGCGTCGAGCACGATCAGCCGGTACGATTTATTTTTTTTGTCGGTCAGCCTCACTTTGAAGAGCCCCGTGGTGGGGTTGGGATATACATTGACCGGCACTTCTTTGTCCAGCGTGGCCATCATGCTACCAGCCTGCAGGGCAAACAATTCCCATTCTGCCAACTGCGTACCCGTGTCACCGTTATTGGAGGTGATGTTCAGCCGGTAATAGCGGTAGGCGGTGGTATTGGTGCAGGTATAGTTCTTGGTAAGCCCGCGGCTGGCAAAGGTTTCGTTGGAACGGCTGTCGATGCTGGTCCAGGTGATGGTGTCGTTGGAGCCTTGCAACGTCCAGTTTTTCGGATCGCGGCCCGGTACGTCGTTGCCGGAGGTCAGCGTGTATTTGGTGACCGCGGCGGGGGTAGTGGATTTGTATTGTACCCATAAGGCGGTCCTGCCGCTGCGGAAATATTTGGTGGCGGTGTTGTTGTCTATCAGGCTGGGAATGTCTTCAGCAGGTTTGGTGGTGTTGGGATACTGGCCGGTGATAACACCGCCGTTATCGGTGATATCCACCAGTTGGTTCACGGGAGGGGTGGAGTTGGCGTTGTGTCCTACCATGGAAGGGGTGAGTATCCTGGCTGTCACCGCGGCGGTGGATACCTGGTCGGCGCCGGCGTCCAGAGGGAGGGTGCGGGATTGGCCGTCCATATCAAATTTCACATCGGTGTAGCCGGAGGTGGCGGCGCCGATAGCCGGGCTGCCGGATTGCAGGTGGAACGTGCCGGTGGTATCGCGGGCCACCTGTGGATTGGCGGTAACGTATCCGCCACCGGGGATAGCGCCGGCACTGGTGTTATAGATGATGTTGCCTTTCCAGGTGGGGTTGGTATACGGACCGGCGATCTGTGCGGCGGTGCTGCCACCCTGGATAATGTTGTAAGCTACGTTGGTGTAGGTGGCGCCCAGACCGTTGCTGCGGCCTGACTGGGTGATGTTGCTGGTATTGTTGACGAGGGTGTTGAAAGCGATCAGCACGCGGTCGGGGCGGTCGTGGCAGGTAAGGGGAGAGCCGTCGGCCACCTCACCGTCGCCGTTGCCGATGTTGATGGCGGGGTTACAGCTTTCAAAGTGGTTGCTGTAAATGAAATGGTCGTCGCCGAAGATGCGGATGCCGGGAGTGTTGATAAAGTAGTTGCCGTACACTTTGCACTTGTTGCCGTGGCGGAGGGTGAACTGTGCGGGGCAGTCGCGGATGGTATTGTACCGCAGCGTTACTGCCGATGCTTTCACGGAGATCATTTCATTTTCGCCGGCGCATTGTTCAAAGAGGTTGTATTCCACGGTGCTGTTGCTGGAAGACATGCTATAGCCGCTCAGCCCAAACTGGAGTGTTTCGATGCCGTTGCCGGACTGGGGCTGCTGGTCGAGGAAGTAGTTGTGGTGTATCCACAGGCTTTCCGCGATCTGGCTGCCGCTGCCACGGATGGCGAGGAAACGGCCCAACGCATTTTTATGCTGGAAGGTATTATAATCTATTTCATGGTGACTGCCGGCGATGGTCAGGTTTTCACCGTTGCCCGGCGTTTCGAAGATGTTACGGGTAAAACGGCAAAAAGAAGTGCCGCTGCCTGTTTTGGCCTTGTTGGCGCTGTGGGTGAATTTAAACCCCTGCACTACGATATACCTGGCCGGACTTGAGATGTTAAACCCGCCGGTACCGGTAATAATGGCGCCAGCTACCGATTGCGCTTTGATGGTGATCGGCTGCGCCGCCGTGCCTTGTTTGGTGATGGAGATATCGGTTGAAGCGGTGTAGGTGCCGTTGGCCAGGATGATCACATCACCGGGGCTGGCGTTGTTGATGGCAGATTGCAGTGCCGACAGGGATGTTACCGTCGTTTGTGCGGTCGTTGTTTGCATAACTGCCAGGCAGCATAATAAGAGCAGGGAGCGTAATTTTTTTCTCATGTGGAATGTTTAAAGGGTGGTAAGGTATATCTGGGCGGGACAAATCCGGGCTTCAGGTCTTTCAGGATAACTAACGGTCTTCATTTATGCAATCGTTTGCATTTGCAAGAAAAGAAAAAATATTCGTATTAAAAAAACTGTTTTTTAAGTACTTACTGCTGAAGCATTTAGTTATTTTTAGGAGAAGTATTATTGCATGGAAACGATTGACTATAAACTGGAAGCAGCCAGAAAAGCGTTGACTTACGTCCGCGAAGGGCATACGGTGGGACTGGGAGCAGGCAGCACGATCGCGCACCTGGTGCGGGAACTGGCGGCGGCGCCGGGCCTGCGGGAAAGCATCTCCGTCGTAACGGCCTCCTTTAACACCCGGCTGCTGTTGCAGGAACATGGGTTTATGATCCGGGAAACGGCTACCGTGGCGCAGCTGGACCTTCATTTCGACGGGTGCGATCAGTTTGACCGTAGTCTTACCGCGCTGAAAAGCGGCGGCGGCGTACATACATTGGAAAAACTGCTGGCCGCCATGGCGCAGCGGTTTATCCTGGCAGGCGACGGCCCCAAATATGTGGAAAAACTACTGCCTACCGTGCCGGTGGTGATAGAGCTGATCCCGGATGCATTGTCTTTCGTGCAACAGGCGTTGCGCCGGTTGTATCCCGATGCACGCCCGCAGCTAAGGCTTAGCAACAAAAAAGACGGCGCTGTGATCACAGAACGGGGCAATCTGCTGATGGACATCTTTTTTACTGCATTTCCCCCGGTTGCAGAAATTAATCCACAGTTAAAGGCCATCCCCGGTGTTCTGGAGACATCCCTGTTTTACAGGATGGCCCATGAAGCCATTATAGCAGGGAAAAACGGGGTAACGGTGGTATTTCCTGAAAGATAGATCAGTCTGTCTTATCTTTGCGGTATGAAGCAGAAAAGCAGTGATCCCCGGCAGCGGTTGCTGGATACGGCTACCGATTTATTTTACAGGCAAGGTTACCACGCTACCGGCATCAACCAGGTATTGCAGGATGCGGGTGTGGCCAGGGCCAGCCTGTACCTGCATTTTGCCTCCAAAGAGGCGCTGCTGGAAGCTTTCCTGGAGTACCGGCACAACTACTGGTTTGACGCGCTGAAAAGCTTTACGGAAAAACCTTCCAAACCCAAGGATAAAATCCTCGCCGCCTTTGACTTCCTGCTGGACATCAACGAAAAGGAAAGCTACCGTGGGTGCGCTTTTTTAAATATCCTCTCAGAAATCACCGCACAGGATGGAGAAGCCCTTCGCATTATCCGCGATCATAAGAAAGACCTGCGCGCTTATTTTTCTGCTATTCTCAATAAAGAAAAACAACTGGTACAGGACCATATCTACCTGCTTTTTGAATCAGCTATGGTGGAAAGCCAGTTGTATGCCAACCAGTGGCCGGTACAGGAAGCCAGAAAAATGGTGGCTGAACTGCTTTAGTTAGCCGCCGCCTGCTTAAGTTTTTGTTCTACCAGCAACGCATGTAATACTTCTGTGGAAAGGCCATGTAACGTAAGCCGGAACGCGGCGCCATAAGTTGGCAGCGGAATCATGGGGTGTTTGTTGTTCAACGCTACCAGCCGTTCCGGGCAATTCATGATCGTAGCGGCATATAGCCCGATCACCTCATCCAGCTGCAATGAATTGGAGGCCCTCCAGAAATCACTGTCTGTCAGAAAGAACTGGTACACCGGTGTGAATATCTCGATGGCAGTCGCCAGATCGATGCAGTTGCTCCATTTGTTACGGAATGGCTCAAAGGGTAGCGGACCAGCGGTGATGGCGCTAAAATCAGGGTCCGCCACTTTGGTGATGGTCTTTCCCTGCGCTTTCAGTGCATTGTTCAGGTTGATGATAAAGTTGTAGAGATTGAGATCGTGCTGTAGAAAAAGATCATCCTTTACGGCGTTGACAGACACCGGCTTCAACGGATGCATGGGAATATCCCCGATATCTTTCACATTGTCTTTAATAAACCGCAGCACTTCCGAACCCAGGTAGAAATGGCGCAGGATCAGGAAGTTGGCTTCGGGCGTAATGCAGTATTTCATGCCCCTGTACAGCCAGCGGTGCAGCCGCTGTGGTGCGTTGATGACATTGGGGGCGATGGCTTTAAATACCTGCAGGAGAATAATGCCCAGCCGGGCAAATACTTTTACGAAAGGGTACAGGAACTGTTTGGTCCTGCGGCTGGAATCATACAGGAACGCCGCTTTGGCGTCCGGATTGAACGGGATGCTGCTGTCAAGAAACAGGGCATGCCAGTGGCTGGGGTTTCTTGGGTTGTTCTCCAGCTGTTCAAAATAAGCACTGTCTTTCATACACAAGTACAAATACGGGTCAGTAATTTCCAATTTGCTCCAGTTGCAGCCGGTATAAACGGCCTGCCACTTTCGCGGTTTTTACGATTCTCTCCGCAAGGCTGGTCGTCAGCAAACCTGACTGGATCGCGTTTTCAAACCGTTCGAAATGGTTTTCGTTGGAATCGCTGGTTTCATGGTAAGTGAAAAATGATACCTGGTCATCGCGCAGCTGCAGCTGTTGCTGAATGGCGCGTCCCCAGTTGCCCGCCACACGGTTGCCAAGCCCCTCAATAATGAACATGCCGCCCAGCAGGTCAAACGGGTCCGGCTGGCTGGCTCTTTGAAACATGTAGGCGCTCAATGCTTCGCTGCCGATGTTTTTTTCTCCCCGTTGCAATTCTTCAAGGCTACCGCCACATTGAATATAGTTCTTTTCCAGTATCTGGTAGTCCCGGTGTTCGTCGCGGGAATGGGAGATAAAGGAAGAACGGATATCAAAATGTTCGATGCTCACGTTGGACGCGGCGCGGGCGATCCACTGGGAGCCGTCTATCACTTGCTGACGAAGGTTAAACAACAGGACTTTGTATTCTTCCAGTGTCAGCGTACCGGAAAATATCTTTTTAACAATGGGTACCTGCCGCAGGGAACTTTCAAAGTCTATCCACACGGTCGTCAACTGGCGTATCAGCCATTCGAGTACCGGGTTTTCCAGCTGTATACGGATTTCCGGTGCTTTGATGTCTGTCAGTAAGGAAGACGGGTCAAAGGTCTGGGAGGCTGTTGGCGGTACTACCGTGAGCATCATAAAGCCTGTGATAAAACGACCGCTTTCCGGTACCATGCACAGTATTTTATCGCCTGCTTTCAGCGGTTTGCTGCGCAGGAGTTCTTCCAGCAAAACGAAGATGGAAGCGGTACCTACGTTGCCAACGGTGTACAGGTTACTGAACCATTTTTCTTCCGGGATGGCAACACCACCTTTGGCCAGCAGTTGTATGATCTTTTCCTTAAAATGGTGAGAAGAGTAGTGGCATACCAGCCAGTCAAACCCCGCGGCGTCAAACTTCCCTTCATCTACCAGCTCAAAAAAGCGTTGTACGCCCAGTTTTACCATGTTGTCTACCAGCCGCAGGTCCTGCTTCAGGTTGAGCGCTCCGTCCTTGTCTGCCGCGGAGAAGCTGTCGTAGTCCATCCATGAGGGCGGCGGTGTACCAGCATCTCCTTTGTTTCTCCCTGCGTACATGCATACTTCGTACAGGTGCGCATAGGACCGCAGGTCTATCCATTCTATCTGTAAGCTGATATGTTGCGCTGCAGGCCTGTTTTGCATTAACAATGCACCGGCGCCGTCAGACAGCATCCAGCGGAGAAAATCTGTTTCCAGTTCCAGTCCATGCCCGTCCTGGATACGTTGCTGCTGTTCGAACCGTTTGGCTTTAAACAGCCTGCTGGCCAGTTCTCCGGCACAGGCTACCGCCGTATGGGAGGCGCCCGTCTGAATATTCGTATAGGCGTTTTTGATAGCCATCAATCCGGCTGCGCACACGCTCTGGTGACTGGCAATTTCGCAGGCAGGGTTGCCCAGGTCGGCATGTACCATGCTGGCGAAACCTGGCACGGGCAAGTCCGATTGCGTTGTGGCGGCTGATATGAGTTGTATATCTGTTTTGCTGGCGCCGTTCCGGCTCAGGCAATCTTCAATGGCCCTGGCAGCCATGCCGCTAACGGTATGGGTTGTACGCTGTTGTTTGTCCAGTGCGTAATACCTTGATTGGATACCGTTCTGTGACAGCATCTTCGTCTTGCTGCGGGAAGGTTTCCCATCAATCATTCCAAGGTATTCTTCTATTTCATCATTGTGAACAGGCGCGCCCGGGAGATATTTGCCGGCTGCCGTAATATAGACGTTCTCTAATTGCATATTGGTGCTTATCAACGGTGGATGAAAATGTGTGACTTGTTTTATGAGAAGTTAAGTTAGCCGATTTTTCAATCATAGCAAGCTGATGAGGAGATAAAGAGATGTTAAAAGTGATCCCATTCCCGCTCATGTTGCTTCCTGTTTCTCCGGCCTGGGTCCAGGGGCTGCGAAATCAAAGGGTACACCATTTGTCTTGCAGAATAATAAGCCTGCTTGAAAATTCTTTCTGATAGTTTATAGTTAAATTTTTCTAATGATTTCTGTTTAGATCGCTTGCCGGTTTTTCTTTCTAAAATTTTTTTTGGCGGACGCGCTTTTAAATTTTCTTGTGAGATTTTTGAATCGTTTCGATCATCAAACACCAATCATCAAACAATAATCATCCACCAACGATCAATCGATCCCCTGTCTCCAAAGTTCTCTGTCTCCAAAGTCCTCCTCAAAAAATTTCTTGCTCAAATAACAATAATTCCTATCTTTACCATAAATAGACAGATTGGTCTGTCTGTATTTTTAATCAAAAAAAATAAAACATGGAACAGAAACCTCCCTTCCCTCCCTTCACATTGGAAACTGCGCTGCAGAAGGTCCAAATGGCAGAAGATGCGTGGAACAGCCGCAATCCTGAAAAAGTATCAAAAGCCTATACGGTGGGCACTGAATGGCGCAACCGGGACCAGTTCATCAACGGCCGTGAGGAAGTGGTGGCCTTTTTGACTAAAAAGTGGGAAAAAGAACTGGATTACCGCCTGAAAAAGGAACTGTGGACTTTCAACGACAATAAAATAGCCGTGAGGTTTGAATATGAGTGGCATGATAAAGCAGGCAACTGGTTTCGCTCCTATGGCAATGAATTATGGGAGTTTGATGCGCAGGGCCTGATGCAGCGCCGGTTTGCGTCTATCAATGACGTGCCTGTCCGCAGTGAGGAAAGGAAATTCAGAGACGAAACGGACCCTTTGGTACTGGCTTGTTAGTTAGTAGCAAGCTCAGGCTTTATTGCAGGAACGGGAATTGTGGTAAGAACCTCCAAAAGTGCATACTATGGAAAACATTACCAACATGGAAGAGATGGCAGACAGGGCATGGTTTCAGGTAGCGCCGGGCGTGTGGGGCATCCGTGATCTTTTTGTGAATATGTACCTCGTCCGGAACGAGCGTACCCGCTCATGGGTACTGGTGGACGCAGGACTCCGTACGTCGGCCCTAAAAATCAAAGCGGCAGCACGGCAACTGTTTGCCCCGCACTTTGTGCCTTCTGCGATTGTACTGACGCATGGCCATTTTGACCATGTGGGCGCACTGCCATCGTTGCTGCGGGAATGGGAAGTGCCGGTATATGCACATTACCTGGAAGCTCCTTATCTGACGGGCCGGTCGGCCTATCCGCCACCGGACCCCTGCGCCGGCGGCGGACTCATGACGATGATGTCATGGACTTTCCCCAAAGACCCTATAGATCTGAATGGGCACCTGCTGCTGCTGCCGGAAGATAAAACCATCCCCGGACTGGATGGCTGGCGTTATATCGAAACACCCGGTCACACTCCCGGACATATCAGCCTTTTCCGCGAGGAAGACAAACTACTGCTCGCGGGAGATGCTTTTGTCACTACCCGCGCGGAAGCATTGAGCAGCACTATTACACAAGCAAAGCACGTCTCTGGTCCACCGAAATATTTTACGCCCGACTGGATATCTGCAGAAACCAGCGTAAAAAAGCTGGCGGAACTGCAACCGGAAGCAGTAGCCACCGGCCATGGACGCCCGCTCTACGGCGCAGGGATGCAGCATCGCCTGCAATGGCTGGCCGAACATTTTAAAACCCTGGCCAAACCCCGCTGCGGACGTTATGTGGAGGAGGCAGCAGTAGCAGGTGTTAACGGTGTTGAATATGTACCCGCCGCCCGCATTCCCAAATGGCTGGTACTGGCTGGCGTGCTAACGCTGGTCGCCACCGGCGCGCTGTTGTACAACCGCCGCAAGTCATAAAAACCCGTTGCTTATGTGCGCTCAAAAAACTTCCGGCAAACAGGTCATGCCCAAACCCGGCAATACCACGCCCATGCTGGCAACCCTCGCGGCGTCAGCTACGGACGAACCGGGATGGCTATACGAAATCAAATGGGATGGCTATCGCGCGCTGGCCTTCCTGGATAAAGGAGCAGTTGAACTGCGATCGCGAAACAACAAACCCTTCAATGAAAAGTATTACCCTGTTTACCAGGCATTGCAACAATGGAAAGTCAACGCAGTCGTAGATGGCGAAATAGTGGTAGTTGATGAAGAAGGATATACGGATTTCAGCCGGTTGCAGGAGTGGCGCAGCGAAGCGGACGGTCAACTGGTGTATTATCTCTTCGATATCCTTTGGCTCAATGGTAAAGACCTCACCACACTGCCGCTCATGCAGCGCAAAAAGTTACTACAGCAACTGATGCCGGTGAACAACGTTGTCCTCCGTTTCAGCGAAGGTTTTGTAACGGATGGCACCGACTTCTTCGACCAGGCCAGAAAACTGAAGCTGGAAGGTATTATGGCTAAAAGGACCGACAGCCGCTATACGCCCGGCATCCGCACGCGCGACTGGCTCAAGATAAAAACCAGCAACCGGCAGGAAGTCGTCATCGGCGGATATACGAAAAACGAAGGCTCCTCCAAGCCTTTCAGCTCCTTACTGGTAGGGGTATACGAAAAAGGAAAACTGCAATACACCGGTAAAATCGGTACCGGTTTTTCCATTGCACAGCAGCAGGAACTGATGAAACAGTTTGCATCGCTGGAAGTGAAAAAATCCCCGTTTGCCGTTATCCCGGATGTGAACAAACCTTCCCGCTTCCGGCCCAATCCACCGAAGGCAGCGGCAGTGTGGTTGAAACCCAAACTTATCTGCGAAGTCAGTTTCCGTGAAATGACGACTGATGGCGTCATGCGGCATCCTTCGTTTGAAGGGATGCGGGAAGACAAAACACCGGTACAGGTAACCACGGAAAAGCCGGTGAAGACGCGCACGGCTAAACCAAAAACGTCAACGGAAAAGAAAACCACCCGAACAGCTTCGCTGAAAAAAGCACTGACACCTGTAGCTGCCAAAGTCCGCAAGACATTACTCAACCCCGCGGAAGAAACACAGGTGCGTACCATCAACGGTCATGCGCTGAAATTCACCAACCTCAGCAAGATCTACTGGCCGGGTGAGAAAATCACCAAACGTGACCTGATCAACTATTACTATCAGATGGCGCCTTATATAGTGCCATATATCAAAGACCGGCCACAGTCGCTCAACCGCTTTCCCAACGGTATCAAAGGAGAAAGTTTTTACCAGAAAGATGTTTCCGGTAAAGCGCCCGACTGGGTACCTACTTTTCCCTATCATAGCAGTGATGAGCCACGCGAAAAAGAATACCTCGTAGGAGAAAATGAAGCAACGTTACTGTATATGGCCTCATTGGGATGTATTGAAATCAACCCGTGGAGCAGCCGGCTGCGGAAGCCGGAAAACCCCGACTGGTGTATTATAGACCTGGACCCCGATAAGACCACCTTCAACGAAGTGATTGAGGCGGCGCAGGTAACACATGAAATACTGGAAGCGGCAGGTATTCCCGGTTACTGCAAAACTTCCGGTTCTACCGGCCTGCATATCTATATCCCGCTGGGTGCGAAATATACCTACGAACAATCCAGGGAATTCGGCCGTATCATCGCCCGGTTGGTGCATGACCGTTTGCCGGATACGACGAGTATTGAACGGGCCACCAACCGGAGGAAGAGAAAAATGTACATTGATTTCCTGCAAAACAGGTCACAGGCTACCGTTGCGGCGCCTTATTCCCTGCGTCCCAAACCCGGCGCCACTGTGTCTATGCCGTTGCACTGGGAAGAAGTAAAAAAGGGACTGACCATGAAAGATTTTACTATTCATAATGCCGTGCAACGGGTACGCGAACAAGGCGATATTTTTAAACCCGTATTGGGCAAAGGGATCAACATGAAGACAGCGCTCGCTGGTCTCGAAAAACTGTTCCGTGAATAACAGAAAGATAGTATCTTCCCTACCACCGCATCTTAAAAGAATTCGTATGAAGCCTGTTACCGTATGCTTTGGAGAAATACTCTGGGACATATTTCCCAACGGCGTCCGCAAGCCCGGCGGCGCCCCCTTTAATGTCGCCTATCATCTCTCCCGTCTTGGGATGGACAGCCATATTATCAGTCGTACCGGCGACGATGAAGCCGGTGAAGCGCTGCGGCAGGTCCTCCGGCAGTGGCACATCCCGGAAGAGACGGTGCAACTGGACCCGCAGCAGCCTACCGGCGCCGTACTGGCTACCGCAGGCGCCAACCACGAAATGCATTACGACATCCTGAAACCGGTAGCGTGGGATTTTATTGCCTGGCAACCGGAACAGGAAGCACTCATACGTCGTGCCGGCGCCTTTGTATTCGGCAGCCTCGCTATACGTAACGAAGTGTCGCGGCAAACCTTATGGAAGTTGCTGGACGCCGCTCCTTACAAGGTGCTGGATATTAACATCCGTCCGCCGCACAGCGATATGAACACCATCCGGGAACTGTTGCGCCGGGTAAATCTGGTGAAGATGAATGAAGAAGAGCTGCAGCTGGTGCTGCAGGCTACCGGCGATACTTTCGGTTCGCCTGTGGACGGCGCCCGTAAGGTGATGCAGCACTACGGGGTGCCGCAGCTGATCATTACCCGCGGCAGCAGAGGCGCTGTGTATATAGACGGACAGGCAGAATACGAACGCCCCGCCAAACAGGTGACCGTGAAAGACACGGTAGGCAGCGGTGATTCTTTCCTTGCCGGTTTCCTGTCGCAGCTACTGAAGGGCCGCCCGGTGCCGGCGGCGCTGGACCTGGCCGTGGAAGTCAGCGGCTTTGTCACCACCTGCGAAGGCGCCAACCCGGAATACGACAGTAGCCGGTTTGATGTTTGATTTTCGTAACTTTGCCGTATGCCAAAGCCACAATCCATCGCAGAGTTCTACCAGGAGAAGATGAACTGGATGCCCGACAATCTCCAGCAGGACATCGGGCATTTTAATGTTTTCCGTATGGAAGACTGTAAGCCGTCGAGCCCCAGCATGTCTTACAACCGCCGGGACTTCTATAAGATAAGCCTGCTGCGGGGACAATTCATTTATCATTATGCCGACAGGAGCCTGCTGGCGGAAACCGGCAACCTGCTGTTTTTCAATCCACAGGTGCCCTATGCCTGGGAGCAGCTGTCCGAAGGACAAGCTACCGGCTACTTCTGTATCTTCCGCGAATCTTTTTTAACAGAGATGGGCCGGTACACTTTGAAAGACCTGCCTATGTTCCACCCGCATGGAAAACCTTCTTATCGGCTTACTCCTGAACTGGAGAGCGAGGTAGAGCGGCTGTTTCTTAAAATGCTGGATGAAATCAACAGCGACTACCGGGGAAAATATGACCTGATCCGTAACTACCTGATGGAGATGGTACACCTGGTAATGAAGACGGAACCTTCCGAAAGGCTTTATCAGCACCGCAATGCCAACGAAAGGATCGCGGCGGTGTTTATGGAGCTGCTGGAACGGCAGTTTCCTATTGAAGCGCCGGGGCGGGTGTTCCGGCTGCGTGCCGCCGGCGATTTCGCGACGGAGTTGTCAGTACATGTGAACCACCTCAACCGTGCGGTAAAGGAAACCACCGGTAAAACGACCACTACCCATATTTCAGAAAGGATCGTCAGAGAGGCACAGGCACTGCTGCGCCATACGGACTGGAATGTGTCGGAGATCAGCTACAGCCTTGGCTTTGAAGAACCTTCCCACTTTAATAACTTCTTCCGGAAACATACCCGGATGACCCCCACCGGTTTCAGGACTGTTTGATTTTTGCAATCATTCGTTTGTTTGGCGTAACAGCCGGTATACATCGCGTCCCTAATTTTGTTGTCATAAAAATGAACATCTTATGAGCAACAAAAAAGTATGGTTTGTGACCGGCGCTTCCAAAGGATTAGGCCGGGACCTTGTTAAAAAACTGCTGGCCGGCGGTTACCGTGTGGCTGCCACTTCCCGCAATCTCGATGACCTTCGTAAAATAGCTACCGACGATAATTTCCTGCCGCTGACGATGCAGCTGAATGACGAGTCCAGCATTGGCCAGGCCCTGGCGGACACCGTAGCCCGCTTTGGACGTGTAGATGTAGTCGTGAACAACGCCGGCTACGGACTGGTGGGCAGCCTCGAAGAGCTGTCCGATGCGGAATCCCGCGGCAACTTCGATATTAATGTTTTCGGTACGCTGAATGTTATCCGTAAAGCGCTGCCCTATTTCCGTGCACAAAAATCAGGACACATCTTCAACGTGTCTTCCATCGCCGGATTTAATGGCAGGTTCCCCGGTTTCGGTATCTATTGCGCTACTAAATTTGCGGTGGACGGTCTTTCCGAATCGCTCGCGGAAGAAGTGAAGCCTTTCGGGATACATGTGACCATCGTTTCTCCCGGTTACTTCCGGACCGACTTCCTCACCAGCGGGTCCCTGGCCCAGCCGGCGCAACCTATCGCCGATTACCAGCTGGTAAGGGAAGCACAGGCCCTGCACGTGAACGAAATCAATCACAATCAACCCGGTGATCCGGAGAAAGCCGCTGACGCCTTTATACAGGTGAGCGAAGCGGAAAATCCGCCGATACACCTCTTCCTCGGCGAAGACGCGTATAACATGGTATATGCTAAAATCGATGCTGTTAAAGAAGAAGTAGAAGCCTGGAAAACAACAACGGTGGGCACCGGTTACTAAAAAAATAACCCCGGGCCGTGGAGTGCCCCCAAGCCACTTTGGGGGCTGCTCCACGCAGGCCCGGGGTTCTTTATTGAATATCAAATGTGTCGGTGATGATTAGTTTGCCGGCTTTACCTTTGGTGACCAGGTCGTGGACTTGTTTATCCGTCAGTTTTTTCCCTTTTACCTCAAAAGGAATTTTAAAGCCGCATACTTTGAAGTTGGCGCAGCCGTAGGCGCTGTTACCTTTTAACAACAGATGCTCCTTGCATTTGGGGCAGTTGAGCGCGCCGAGGTCCAGTGTTTTCTTTTCCCTGGGTTTGCGTTCCTTTTTAGGTTTATCTTCGGTGGCTGCTGCCGGCGCCGGTGTTTCGGGCGCGATGGTAATGGTTTTATAACTGGCCGTTTTCACTTCTTTGGTGAGGTCCACCACCATGGCGATCAGTTCATCTTTGAACGTGTCCATAGCATATTCCCCTTTCTCGATCAGGCGCAGCTTGCGTTCCCACAGGCCGGTCAGTTCGGGACTTTTGAGCAGTTCCGTCTGAATGGTGTCGATCAGATCGATACCGGTTTGGGTGGCGAAGATGTTTTTTTTCTTTTTGTCGATGTATTTGCGGCGGAACAGTGTTTCAATGATATTGGCGCGGGTGGAAGGGCGGCCGATGCCGTTATCTTTCAGCAGCTCGCGCATTTCTTCATCATCCACCTGTTTGCCGGCTGTTTCCATGGCACGGAGCAGGCTCGCTTCTGTAAAGGCTTTGGGCGGAGAAGTTTTACCCTGATGGATACGGGGCGTATGCGGACCACTTTCTCCCACTACAAAATCGGGAATGAATTTCTCTTCTTCCTCTCCTTCTTTTTTGATGCTGGTATCGTTGGCATACACTTCTTTCCATCCGGGTTCAATGATTTGTTTACCCGTTACTTTAAACGGTACCTGGCCCACTTTTCCCAGTACGGTGGTGTTGGATATTTTACATTCAGGGTAGAACGCGGCGATGAAGCGGCGTGCGATGAGATCGTAGATCCTCTTTTCTTCCGGTGGCAGTCCGCCGCCAGGATGTACGCCTGTAGGGATGATGGCATGGTGGTCCGTCACCTTTTTATCATCGAAGACGGTTTTCAGCTTCGGAATGGGGTTGGCCAGCACGGGGGCCGTGAGCGCCGCGTAGGGCGTCATGTCCTGGAGGATGCCGGCAACTTTCGGATGCAGGTCTTCCGAGAGATAGGTGGTATCTACGCGGGGATAGGTGACCAGTTTTTTCTCGTAGAGGTTCTGCACATATTTAAGGGTGTCGTCGGCGGAGTACGCGTATTTTTTGTTGGCCGCCACCTGCAGGGAAGTGAGGTCAAACAGGCGGGGATTGCCCTCTTTACCATCTTTTTTCTCGAAAGAAGTCACTTCAAACGGATGTTCCTGTAAATAGGCCAGTCCTTTCTGTGCTTTTTCCACGCTGCCGAGGCGGTCGATGGCGGCGGTGAATTCTGTATCGCGGTACACTGTTTTCAGCTCCCAGTAGTCTTCCGATACAAACGCGTTGATCTCTTTCTGCCGCGCCACGATCATGGCGAGGGTAGGGGTTTGCACGCGTCCGATAGAGAGGACGGTTTTACCGACGGCAAATTTTTTGGTGAACAGGCGGGTGGCGTTCATGCCCAGCAGCCAGTCGCCGATAGCGCGGGCGCTGCCGGCGGCGTAGAGGTTGTCATACTGGCCGGCGTCACGAAGCTGCTGAAAGCCATTACGTATAGCCTCTTCCGTGAGGGAAGAAATCCATAGTCTCCTGACAGGAGCGGTGCATTTGGCTTTGAGCAGCACCCACCTTTGTATCAGTTCACCTTCCTGGCCGGCATCCCCGCAGTTGATCACCTCGTCACATTGTTGTACCAGTTGTTCAATCACCTTGAACTGCTTTTGTACGCCGTTGTTTTCTATCAGCTTAATACCAAAGCTGGGTGGGATCATGGGAAGGTCTTCCAGCCGCCAGAATTTCCATTGTTCATAATAATCATGTGGTTCCTTCAGTGTACAAAAATGGCCGAAAGTCCAGGTCACCTGGTAGCCATTGCCTTCGTAGTAGCCATCCTTGCGGCGCTTCGCACCGATTACTTCTGCTATGTCTCGGGCCACACTTGGTTTTTCTGCAATGCAAACTTTCATAAAAAGTTGAAATAGGGTAACAAATATCGGACAATTTACTGTTTTTGCCGGATTTTAATGGCTGCCGTATTAACCACGGGTTATCCTGAGAAGATTAACAATTATTAACGAGGGTAAATGTTCTTATTAACAATCTGCAAACAATCATTCCCCTTGAAATCCCGTAAATTGACACCGCTAAATCCTTAAACCCTGGCTTTTATGAAAGTATTCAACCAGGCATTGATCGTTCTTGCAAGAGACAAGGAGGTCGCCATTGCGAACACCCGTCTAAAAGATACTGTAGGCGATTTTAAAACCCGTGAAATACTCCATCAGCTGCTGAATCATACGCAGGAAACAGCCTCCTATATCCATATGGACAAGTATGTGGTGCTGGAGGAAATGGCCGATTACGGCTTATGGGAGGAGTACATCATTTTCCCAAAACTGGGCCACGATGCCGGCGAATCCATGTCACTGGCTTTTAACATGGTGTTTGCCACCGGTTACCAGGAAGTAGTCATGATCGGCATGGACTGCCCGCACCTGTCTCCCGAACTGCTGGAAGAGGCGTTTGTTGCCCTCAGGCATAACCAGGTGGTCATTGGCCCTGCACAACACGGTGGTTTTTATCTGCTGGGCATGCAACGTTTTTATCCCGAACTATTTGATTTTATGGATGCGGGCGCTTCCCATTGGCTCCGCCGTCTGTTGACGGCCATCAACAAACAGCAACTGCGGTTCACTTTCCTGCCTACGTTAAATGTGGTGCAGGAACTGGCAGACGTGCCGGAGGACTGGCTGTAGCTGTGAAGGCTATGAGGGTGACTGATGCTCCTGATGCAGGAGATCACAGCAAGCGTTTTACCGAATATGGTGCGGAGAAATCGCAGCGGATATTTTTTAGGGAGATAACCGCCCGGAAGATCACAACGGATTTTTTTTCCGGAGATATTCTATTTTTGACAGATGAGTAACCCCCATTCATCATACCAGTCCTCGTTCGGACTATTACAGGCAGAAGCTGCGCCGGACAACCAGTTCGTGTGGAAAACCGATTTTCAGCTTGAACATCTGTTATTCAGCGGCACTGTGCCGGTATATTTGCTCACAGCAGCGGAACGGTTGTCTCCGGAGATGTTGCGTTTTACAGAAGAAATAGTGGCCTGCGCCGGGGAGTATATCGAAAAATCACTGTTGTTTATCCGGCAGACACTGGCCGGCGACCCGGATAAATACAATATCACGGCAGCCGAGCGCCCCTGGCTGGAGCTGCCGGTCAGCGAGTTTCCGCTGGAGTTTCCGCAGTTTACCTTTTATGAATCGGAAGAGTGGCTGATGCACTTTGCCGGAGGCCGGTTTCAGATCTGTGACCCGTATGGCATAGCCGTCAGTTATCGTTCTACCGTTCCCGTTAGTGTGGAAAACCTGGAAGACAGCGATCCCATGGAATAGCTGCTTGTTGGGTTAAAATCCCTGTGCCGACTGATATGCTTTGATCATCGCTTCAATTGTTGTTCTTTCCAGGTAGTTGGCCCATCCGAGTGCATTGCTCTGGTGGATGGCGTCTGTGATTTGCAGGTTGGGGCCGGCAGATAAAGCCAGTTGTGCCAGCGCGATATCGTTTTTATCTACGGCAGCGTGCAGCAATGTATATTGAAAATTCCCGTACAAGCGGTTTATTTCTGCCGGGTTTTCTGCCAGCAGGGCGGCGGCGCGGTCTTTCCAGCCGAGGTTCCATGCGTCCAGCGCGCTGCAGGTGGCGCCATGGGAGATCAGCCATTCCGCTGATGCCGGTTGCCGGCAGTGGACGGCCAGTTCCAGCAGCTGCATGCCATTGCAGAGGGGTTTGTTAAGGTCAGCGACGGCGAAAGCGGCCAATGCCGCCATATCTCCTTTGCCAACAGCTTCCGCGAGGGCTGTCTCGGCAGCGTCAGGCGGACGGCTTTGCAGCCGGTCGTCGGTGATCCACCAGGTAAGTCCGTCGCCTATCCACTGAAATCCTAATTGCTCATATACCGGTCTGCCCATTGGGTTGGCGTTGAGGGTGGCATAGTGATAGCCGTTTTCCCGGGCGTACAGGCAGGCGGCGTTGACGATGGCTTTGCCGATGCCCTTTCCTCTTGCTTCCGGTACTACGCCTACATTGTAGATACCTGCTACCCCGCCGCCGAATAACAGGAGGGTTTGCGCTACGATCGTCCCGTTGAGGGTAGCTACAAAACGTTGTACCTGCGCCGGATCTTCGTGTTGCAGGCCCGTTGATCCGTTGCTGTTATTATCCGCATAAGGCAGTGCTGTAATGGTATGCAAGGGTGTTTCGTTGTCGGGTGCAATATGCAGTCCCTCCGGTGAAAGATAGCTGGTGTTGATCGTTTGCAGGTCCAGCACCATCCAGCAGGGCTGCCATCCGGGCTGAAAGCCCCGTGCCAGGAGCAGTACGTCGAGATGCGCTGTTGCCGCCGGTTGTAAGGACCAGCATCCGATGTTTTTCCCCTGATGTTGCTGATAGAAATCCATCATCGTGTTCAGCGGAGCGATGTTATCCGATAGTGCCGGAAAGAGGATGGTACCGGCGCCTTCCTGTTCGGTGTAGGTCCAGCAAAGACCGTCTTGCTGGTGGGTAACGCCGTTTTTAATACGGGCATCCAGAAAGAACAGGTCTTTGTGGTTTTGCGCGATGGCGGCTTCGAGCTGCCGGGCGGTGGCGTTGCGGGTGATGATATGCATGAATTCAGGTTGACGAACACCTGAAATTTACGGATTGAAAACGAACATTCAAACCGGGAAGGGCATGGGGAAAAAGAAAAAAGCCCACATTGTAAAAACAATGCAGGCCTGTTTTGAATAACCGGTGCTTTCGCACCGCATGAAAGTACTGATTTAAGCGGTGTTTTCTGTCATACCCCAGTCTTTGTACTGAGCTCTTATTTTGCTCAGCACAGGACCTTCAAAGGGCACACATCCGCCGGAGAAAAATTCGGTCCATGTAAGATCGCTGTTGAAATGAGCGAGCGTGTAGCCGTTATCGAATGTTAGCAGGAGCTGATTTTTTTCCGGCAACACCTGAAACTGACCGAGTGTATTGAGCAGCAGCCTTCTGAGGGCGCCGCTGTCCATATAGCCTGCTGCTGTTTCATGGCACAAAGGGAAAAGGGTGTGAACCATCACGTAGTCAGACAGGAATGGTTGGACGTTAAAATGAGCAGCGGCAAGCAATGACATTTCGTAGTACGCCGCTGCAGATTTCATTTTATTTCCAGGTCTTTTCACCTTTTTTCATTTTATCCAGGATATCCTGATAAGTCTTTTTGTCGCTGGCTGGCGCGAGTTCGACAGCCTTTTCTTCCGTAGCGATAGCATCATCTTTTTTACCGGCTTTATAGAGCACATTAGCATATGTGTCGATGTATGCCGGATTATTGTCCGCTTTCAGCATGTGCTGGCACCAGGTGGCCGCATTGCTGAGGTGGGTGGGGTCAGAGATGTTTTCGAAAACGGTCCATGCGTAGGTGTTCAGCTCATTTGCCGAGATGTAGGGTGCGCATTTACCTACGTATTGATCGGCGGTAGCGGCGAAGTTGTTCCAGTCCTTCAGGTTCAGGAAGTGGATGGTTTTGGCGCGCAGGAATATTTCTTCTCCCGGGGCGCCGTATTGTTTGGTTTTTGCTTCTATTTTGTTCCAGTCGGGGGTGGCAGCTGTATTTTGCACATAGGGCTGAATTTCTTCGCCGTAGATGATGGTCATCAGCTTCACGTCGGCCTGGCGTTTGCCCAGTGTCTGGTTGATCTGGTCCCGGTTGTCCAGCAGGAGCGTGAAGCCTTTATCGCGGCTGTTGGTCGTGAATTTATTCACAAAGGACATCTGGCTGCGGGTTAAGGGCGCTTTCATTTGTCCGATGTAGTCATTGGCAATTTTCACGGCATTGGGTTTGTCGTTTACGCGCAGGGCCATTTGTGCGAGTTCCTGCAGGAAAGGACCGTCTTTTTTGCCATTGTTGTATTCCGTCAGCAGGGCGGTGTAGCGGTTGTCAGGATTGGTGGTGTCGATATCTTTGACGATGAAGGCGGCGGCTACGTCGCTGGTAGGCGGTACGAAAGTACTGTGTATTTGTCTCAGTTGACCTACGGGTATTTTAATGACTTCACGATCATAGGAGATCAGTCCGTTTTCCTCTGTTTCCACGTCGAATGGTTCCGTGTAGATGGAGCCGCTGAGGCCTTCTTCTTCATATATTTTCAGGTGTTTGTTCATGAACCCGTATTTGCGGGCGAAGGCAGAAGCGGGAATGGAGATATAGCCCCATCCGTCGGCTTCATTCCATTGGTGGTTGGGTGTTTTTACCTGTACGCCGCCCCATTCGCCGAGCACCCTGGCTTTGCCCGGAAGGGCAGGGGAAATGCCCGGGCCGGGATATTCATGTACGTCGGTGAGATCGCTGCTTTTCCATTTTTCACTGGCGTCTTTGGGAGATTCCCGGTCATAGTTTTCGCCGGTGTGACCGTTAATGATACGGGAGGGGTCCATTTGTTTCATCGCTTCCGTGAGCCGTTGCTGATCGTATCGCGCCCATCCTTCGTTGAACAACACCCAGCATACAATAGAGGGGTGGTTGAAACAATGTTCAACGGTAGCGATATTTTCTTTTTCAAAATTTTTGCGGGCGTCGGCGGTGTTGTTGGCGCAGGTCACCATGTCCTGCCAAACGAGGATACCTTCTTTATCGCAGTGGTAGTACCAGCGGGAGGGCTCTACTTTCACATGTTTGCGGATAGTATTGAAGCCCATGGATTTGATGGCCAGTACGTCGAATTTAAGGGCTTCGTCGGTAGGGGCGGTGTACAGACCGTCGGGCCAGAAGCCCTGGTCGAGTACGCCGAGGTTATAGGTGTATTTGCCATTGAGGAAAATACGGTCCTGTCCGTGTTCATCTTTTTTGATCTCTATTTTGCGCATGCCGAAGTAGGAACCGACGGTGTCGACTACTTTGTTATTGTACAGCAGCTTTACGGTGAGGTTATAGAGGAAAGGTTCGTTGGGCGACCAGAGGCGGGCGTTGGGCACGGGGAGCCGGAGGGCGGCATTGGCTTTGCCTTTCACGCTGCCGATGACAGTGCCGTTACTGGAGGCGATCGCTTCCACGGTATAGCCATTACCGGTGCCGGCGGTGTTTACGCGGAGGTCGAGCTGTTGCTGGTCTACCTGCGGCGTCATTTTCAGTCCGTCGATATACACTGCTGGTACCGTTTCCAGCCATACTGTCTGCCAGATGCCGCTGGTGCCGGTGTACAGGATGTTCTGGGGGTGCAGTACCTGCTTACCGTGCGGGTTGTCGCCGGCGTCGGTGGGATCGAGCACTGATAATACCAGTTCATTGTTTTTATCTTTCAGTTGATCGGTGATATCGAACTGGAATCCCGTGTAGCCGCCGGTGTGGTTACCAAGTTTTTTTCCGTTGAGGTAAACGGTGGCATCGAAATCGACCGCGCCGAAATGCAGCAGTACTCTGTCTTTTCCTTTGGCGGCGGGTTTGTCGAATGTTCTTTTATACCACAGGCGTTGATCGGGTTGCAGTGTTTTTTTGACGCCGGAGAGGGCTGATTCGAGCGGGAAGGGAACGAGTATCTGGCCGTCAAACGAAGCGGGCGGGGCCTGTGTGCCGGCGCTGGTGATAGCGTATTGCCAGAGGCCGTTCAGGTTTTCCCAGTTGGCCCGCACCATTTGTGGCCGGGGGTACTCGGGCAGGGTATTGGAGGGACTGACATCTTTGGCCCACCTGGTTTGCAGGGGAGACGATGTCATTTTCCAGGATGCTGCCGTTTGGCCTTGGCCGGATGCGAGGATACTGAGGGTGGTGCATCCTATAAGGAGGAATGCAACGCTGATTTGTCGTAACATGTTTCAGGTCGGTTAAAATAAAATAGATAATCGATGTCTATAATATACGCAATGCGGGTGCTTACAGGCCGCAGGCGTGTATTCTGGTCTGTTTTGGGGAACAGTGCCTTGTCAAAAGTGCCTATTCAAAATGAAGAACGCCTTGCTGATCGTAGCTGGATTTGATACCGTCTGCGCGTTCCAGGTTATGCAGGAATGCCTGCAGGGGCTGGTTTCTGTCGATGATGCCGAAGAAGCGTCTGCTGCGGACTCTTGGATTATCCAGGGCGATGGTGACGCCGAACCACCGCATAATAACGGGGGCGAGTTCCTGCAGGGAAGCGTTTTCAAAGGTGTATACGCCTGTGCGCCAGCCCAGCACCTTGTCAGCGTCGAAGGTTTCTTTGGTGATGCCGTCGCGGGCGCTGGTGAGTTCGTAGCCTGGTTTGAGGACGATGTCCTTTTTGCCGGTGGCCACTTTCACGGAGCCTTCCACCAGGGCTATTTTCACGAGGCCTGAATCATAGGTATTGATATTAAAGGCCGTGCCCAGTACATTCACCGTATTGCCGGGCAGGTGCACGATAAACGGCTGGTCTGCTTTGGCGGCAACCTGTATATATGCTTCCCCGCTGATGGTCACTTCGCGGGTTTTTCCCGGGAAGGTGAACGGGAAGCTGATGGTGGTGGCTGCGTTCAGTTGTATGCGGGTGCCGTCTGCCAGCAGCAGGTGATAGTCTTTGCCGTCTGGAACGGTGAGGGTATTGATCCCGCTACCGCTCTGGTGGCTGGCGTCGAAGCTGAGCGTGCGCTGTGTGTTGTTTAATATGGCGTTGCCCACCCGGATACCGGCGGAGTCATTGCTGAGATCGATGGTTTTACCTTCAGCCGTCACAAGGCGGATGGTATTGGGAACGCTGTCCGATACGACTGCCAGCGGTGGCCGTTCAGCAGGCCTGAACAGGTACCAGCCGGCGGTGATGGCGAGCAGACAGGCGGCAGCAATACTGCTGATATTCAGGACATAACGACGCCCGCTCCGTTTATGGAGGTCTGTGAGTACCTCCTCAACGGGATGCTGATCATGGCTTTCGCTTGCATCAGCCAGTAGCCGGGAGCGGTCCCGCTGGATGCTTTCCCAGATATTGCGTGCCTGGAGATCTTCCCTGATGGCGCTGTGCAGAAAGGCTTTGTCTTCCTCGCTGATCATGTCCGCCAGCTCATCCAGGGAGAGCTCTCTGATTTTTTCATAATCCATTTGAATCGGATGTTATCCTATTAACGGTGTTCACGACAAAAAGTACTATAGGTCGCGGGAAGATTTTAGTTTTTTTCTCAGAATTCTAAGGGTAGTGCTCATTTGATTTTTCACCGTTTGCAGAGAGAGGTTTTTTTCCGCCACGATTTCGCGTTGCGTCTTATCTTCCATGTATGACATTTCAAAGACAGTCCGCTGGGCTACCGGCAGTGCGTTAATAGCGGTGGCCAACTGAAGCGACAGTTCTTTACGTTCCATAGGATTAATGCAGGTGGTGAGCTCTTTGAGGCTCATATACTGGTGTACGTTGCGCTCTTTTACCACGCTGCGCCGGATACGGTCCATACATTTGTTCCGTACACAGGTGGCCAGGTAACTTTTCAGATGGAGATTGTCCGCCAGCTTGTCCCTGCGGTTCCAGATAACAATCAGTACATCATGCACCACGTCGGCCGCTTCTTCCGCGTCTTTCAACACGTAGTTGGCCTCGATGTGCAGCCGTTTATAATAACGGTTATATAGCTGGGTAAATGCCCACTCGCTGCCGATTTTCAAATCAGCTACCAATTGTGCATCAGTGTAAGGTTCCATCGTACTTTCCCCCAATTGAATTATGTTTTAGCATAACTTACCGGTCAATAAATAATATTCCCTGTATCTGCCAATGGTTATCCGGGAATAATAAAAATAAAGGGGTCTTCAGAACAGTTACATGAATAGTATTAACTGTGCGTTAATATACTGTTACCAAATTAAGATATTCTGCCATCGGGGAAACAACCGCAACCATCATAGATTTGTTAAGCAATTGTAAAGCATGATTTAGTTACCGGGGACTTTATTAAGCCCGGGGGAATTAACAATCGCGCTATAGTACTTTTTGAAGTCCGATGCGTTTGGATATTTGTAATGATCTTTTACGATCCGGCACTATCATTGAAAAACCCCTGACCGGTCTCACCCCTTTAGCTATTCACGATTCCAAAACTTCCCTCGTCATTATTTTATGAAGACACGTTTCCTTATCCTCTGGCTCCCCCTCTTTTACCTCTCACCACATCACGCGGCCAATCAGGCGGAAAAAATAAAAGTCAACGTGAACGTACGCAACGCGCCGCTGCGGGAAGTATTCAAACTGATCAGCCAGCAGACAGGCCTCCGCTTCTTCGGCAGCCACGCTGCCCCCTATGATGTGAAAGTGTCCCTGCAGCAGTCAGGTGCAGAACTGCGCAGTCTGCTCGACGAAATACTCCTGCCCCTCCATTACTCCTGGGAAATATCCGGCAAAGTGATCATCATCAGCAAAAAAAATGCACCGCCCGCTGCTCGGCCAACGGATATCCCCACCCCTGACGCGCCCCATTCTCCCTGACCGCCCGCTCCGCCCACTGCTGCAAAACGGCAACTGTACTGTTAAATATGTCGTATATTGCTCATGTACATGGGCTTAGAGCATCATATTATCATAATAGGAGGCGGTCTTGCCGGCCTTACCAGCGCCATCCACCTCGCCAGGGAAGGAATGCCGGTGTCACTGATTGAAAAAAACACCTATCCCCGCCATAAGGTCTGCGGAGAATATATTTCCAACGAAATATTACCCTACCTGCAATGGCTGGACGCCGACCCCGCGGTATTGGCGCCGGCAGATATTTCCCGGCTGCTGCTCTCTGCTGCCAACGGTAAAACCATCTCGGCAACGCTGCCACTGGGCGGCTTTGGCATCAGCCGTTACACCCTGGACCATTTCCTGCTTGGCAAAGCGCTGGCGGCAGGCGTGCAACTGATCACCGACACCGTCACCGATGTGGAATACCGCGACGATCGCTGTGTGGTGAAGATGAAAACACATGCCCCGCTGACAGGCACCATCGCCCTGGGCGCTTTTGGCAAACGCTCTACCCTGGACCAGCGGCTGTCGCGCGCCTTTCTCCGTAAACCCGCCCCCTGGCTGGCCGTAAAGGGACACTACGAAGGCGCTTTTCCCGACGGGCTGGTGGCCCTGCACAATTTTCCCGGCGGCTACTGCGGCGTATCCAAAACGGAAACAGGCGCGCTCAATATCTGCTACCTCGTACAGATGGACAGCTTCCGGCGCTACGGCGATATCGACCGGCACCGCGAAGAAGTGTTGTACCGCAATCATCACCTGAAAACAATTTTTAACAACAGCCGTCCTTTGTTTGATCAGCCGCTGGCCATCAGCCAGATTTCTTTCGGACAGAAAACAAAAGTGGAACAACATATGCTGATGACGGGAGACACCGCCGGCCTTATCCATCCGCTTTGTGGTAACGGCATGGCCATGGCGATCCACAGCGCCCGGATAGCGGCGACCGTCGTTTTGCGCTACTGCCACGACGCCGGATATGACCGCCAACGGATGGAAACGGAATATACCCGGGAATGGGAAAAAGCATTCAGCTACCGGATGAAAATGGGGCGGCTGCTCAACAACCTGTTCCTGAAAGACCGGCTGTCGACCTGGCTGGTGCAACAAATGGCATCGGTGCCGGCGATATTGCCGTTTATTATCCGGCAGACACACGGGAAATATTTGGCCATTTAATGATGGGGATGTATCATTCAGATATTTCATCCTTTCATTATCGGCGATTTAGTTATTTAGTCGTTTAAATATCAAAATGGATTTATCACAGCGTATACTGACACCCGAGATTATGGATGATTTTACCATGGAGGGTGAACGCCTGCAACGGGCGCTGGAAAAGATCGCACAGATCAACCGGCGGCTGGGAGGCAACCGTATCACGGTAAAAGGCGTAGACATGCTGATGCGCCAACTGCCCGCCGGAAGGGAAGTGCACATTGTGGACATCGGCTGTGGTAACGGCGACATGTTACGAACACTCGCGGAACACGGCAGGAAAAAACAATGGAAGCTACGGCTGACAGGCATCGATGCCAATCCGTTCACCGTCCGCCTCGCAGGGGAACTGTCCGCTGCCTTCCCGGAAATAAGTTACCATTGCCTCGATGTTACGCAGGGCCCGTTCCCGCAAATGGAAGGAGACATCCTCCTGCTGACACTGACGCTGCATCATTTTACCGATCCGGAGATACTGGCGCTGATGCAGCATTTCCGCCGGTGCGCTGCTGCCGGCATTGTGGTCAACGACCTGCATCGCAGCAGCATGGCCTACCGGTTGTTTCAACTGTTATGTTATGCGCTGCGCCTGGAAGAAATGACGCGTTATGATGGCCTTGCCTCCATCCTGCGCGGGTTCAAACGGTCAGAGCTGATGCTGCTGGCACAAAAACTAAATATCAGGCGTCAAAGCCTCCGTTGGAAATGGGCTTTCCGCTACCAATGGGTTATAACTAATTTATGAGCGTAAAAATTCAATCAGTAGCCAAGGCGTTGCCGCCATATACCAGGCCTACCAGCGAGATCATGTCGTACCTGGACCTGTGGCTGGCCGGACAAGACGAACGGTTTATCAGAAAAGTGAAGAAAATCTTTGAGAACGCAGCGGTGGACCAGCGCTATTCTATCATGAATGCGGAGGAAGTGTTCCGCTGCACCTCCTTTGAAGAAAAAAACAATTTGTATATCCGCGAAGGAACGGAGCTGGGGCGGCGTTGCCTGCAGGGCGCGCTGGACAAGGCCGGCTTACAGGGCGGTGATATCGACTTCATCATCACCGTGAGCTGCACCGGTTTTATGATCCCTTCCATGGACGCTTACCTGATCAATACCCTGCAAATGCGGCAGGACATTGTACGGTTGCCCGTTACGGAAATGGGATGTGCCGCCGGTGTTTCCGGGATGATCTACGCCTATAATTTCCTGAAGGCCAATCCGGGTAAGCGGGCGGCAGTGGTGGCAGTGGAATCGCCCACCGCTACTTTTCAGCACCAGGATTTTTCCATGGCTAATATTGTCTCTGCCGCCATCTTCGGTGATGGCGCCGCCTGTGTGATATTGTCATCTCATGAGGAAGACGCCGGACCGGCCATCGTAGGCACGGAGATGTATCACTTTTATGAGGCCACTCACCTGATGGGCTTCCATCTTTCCAACTCCGGGCTGCAGATGGTGCTGGACATCGCCGTGCCTGAGCAGATAGCGGCGCATTTTGGCGATATTATCCATCCTTTCCTGGCGCGTCACGGCACTTCCATAGAAGAAGTGAACCAGCTGATTTTCCATCCCGGCGGAAGGAAAATTATTCAGACGGTGGAGGAGCTCTTCGCCGGCTCCGGAAAAAATATTGATGATACCAAAGAGGTATTGCGGTTATACGGTAACATGTCGAGCGCCACAGTGTTGTATGTACTGGAGCGCATCCTCGAAAAGGAAGTGCCGGCAGGCGACAAAGGGCTGATGCTGAGCTTCGGTCCGGGATTTTCCGCACAAAGAATATTGTTACAATGGTAAAAGAGTTTGCATCGAAAGAATACTGGGCGCTGGTACTGGGCGGCAGCAGCGGGCTGGGGCTGGCATCCGCCTATAAGCTGGCGGCACATGGGATGCATGTATGTATTGTGCACCGCAACGCCGGCATAGAAATGGAAGCGGTAAACGCTGCGTTTGAAGCGCTGCGCGCGACCGGCGTACAGGTGATGACTTTTAATATCAACGCTGCGCAGGCAGAGCGGCGCACCCTCGTATTGAAGGAGCTGCAGCGGAGAATGGGGCCGCAGGGGCGTGTCCGTTGCCTGTTGCACAGTGTCGCCAAAGGCACGCTGAAAGCGATGACCGGTACTCCCGCGCTGGAAACGGACGACCTGATGATCACGCTGGAGCATATGGCGGTAAGTTTATACGACTGGACCCGGGAGATCTTTGAGCAGGGGCTTTTTGCGGCAGATGCCCGCGTATTGTCCTTTACCAGTGAAGGCAGCCACCGCGCCTGGAAACATTATGCGGCGGTATCCGCCGCCAAGGCTGCGCTGGAAGCCATCAGCCGCAGCATCGCGCTGGAGTTCGCCCCTTACGGCATACGGTCCAACTGTATACAGGCCGGGGCAACAGACACCCGCTCCCTGCGCATGATCCCCGGTCATGAGCAGCTGCTGGAGCATAGCTTGGCCCGCAGCCCTTTCGGCCGGCTGACCACCGCGGAAGATGTGGCCAATATGGTATACCTTTTATGCAAAGATGAAGCCGCCTGGGTGAACGGGGCCGTGATCCCGGTAGATGGCGGCGCACATATACAGTAAACGGATTTATGACGACAGCAGCTATACTGGAAAAACTACCTTACAGCGCACCTTTCCTGTTTGTGGATACGCTCGAAGCAATTGATGAACAGCAGGTGACAGGAAGCTTTACCTTCCGCCCGGACATGGAGTTTTACAAAGGACATTTTAAAGGATACCCTGTAACACCAGGCGTGTTGCTGACGGAGGTGATGGCGCAGATAGGGCTGGTATGCCTCGGTATCTATCTCACAGGAGGCCCGGAGGGCGTGTCTTTTGGCCTTACGTCCACCCACGTGGAATTTATGCGGCCGGTATTGCCGGGAGAGAAAGTCACGGTGACGGGGGAAAAAATATATTTCCGTTTCGGTAAACTGAAATGCCGGGTAACGATGATCAACGCGCAGGGGGAGACAGTGAGCAGCGGGGAGATAGCCGGCATGATCGTTCATCCCGCTAATCGTAATTCGTAATTCACAACTGATGGAGAGAGTAGTGATAACAGGACTGGGCGTGGTAGCCCCCAACGGAACCGGTATTCCTGCTTTTACCGAAGCGGTGAAGCAGGGAGTATCGGGCATCCGCTTTGATCCGCAGCTGGCGGCGCTGGATTTCTCCTGCCGCATAGCCGGTACGCCGGAGGTGACGGAAGCGCTGAAGCTGCAGTATTTCGATCCGCTGGAGCTGAAAGGCTTCAACAGCGGGGCCGTGTTATATGGTGTGATGGCTGGCATGGAAGCCTGGCAGGATGCCGGTTTGCCGGCAGGGAAAGCGGTGCAGCAACCCGACTGGGACAGTGGCGTGATCTTCGGTACCGGTTCTTCCGGGGTGGACAAGATGCGGGAAGCTATCCATCGGGTGGATGAACTGCAGGTACGGCGTTTAGGCAGCACCGTTGTTGCACAGACGATGGCCAGTGGTATCAGCGCGTGGCTCGGCGGTAAGCTGGCATTGGGCAACCAGGTCACCACCAATTCTTCGGCCTGTACTACCGGCGCGGAGAGTTTGCTGATGGCCTATGACCGGGTCCGTGCCGGCAAGGCGCGGCGGATGCTGGCTGGCAGTACCACCGACGGAGGCCCTTATGTGTGGGGCGGCTTCGATGCCATGAAAGTATGTACCTTCAAAAATAACGACAGGCCCGCCGCCGGCTCCAGGCCCATGAGCGCCACCGCCAGCGGGTTTGTGCCGGGGGCGGGCGCAGGCGCGCTGGTCGTGGAATCGCTGGCGAGCGCGCTGGAAAGAAACGCGACGATCTACGCTGAGATTGCCGGCGGACATGTGAATTCCGGCGGACAATGCAATGAAGGCAGTATGACGGCCCCCAACAGTGAAGCGGTACAGCGTTGTATCCGCGAAGCCGTGCGGGATGCAGGCATACACCCGGATGAAATAGATGCGATCAATGGCCATCTGACGGCCACCAGTAAAGACGCCACGGAAGTAGAGAACTGGAGCCTGGCACTCAACAGGAGCGGCACACAGTTTCCCTATATCAACGCGCTCAAATGTCTGGTGGGCCATTGCCTCAGCGCATCCGGCAGTATAGAGCTGGTAGCGGCGGTGCTGCAGTTGCAGCAGGGCTTTCTGTTTCCGAATATCAACAGCGAAGACCTGCATCCGGAGATTGCGGCCATTGTGCCGCGGGAAAGGATACCGCAACAGCTGGTGCATAAAGACCTTCAGGTGATTGCTAAAGCCAGTTTCGGCTTTGGCGATGTAAACGCCTGTGTTATTCTTAAAAAATATAAACCCTGATATCATGGATAAAACAGCCTTAATGGCCACTATCAAGGAAGTGGTGGCGCCTTATACCAAAAATCCGGAGGCGCTGGCAACACTGAATGAAGACACGGACTTTCTCCGGGACCTGAAAATTAATTCTGCCAACCTGGTGGATGTGGTGCTGGACGTGGAAGAGAAATTTAACATCGTGATCGACAACGACTCCATGGAGAAGATGATCAATGTACGTTCGGCGATGGAAGTAGTGGAAAACAAGCTGGCAGCGCCATGATCGGCAATGATGTGGTAGACCTTCAGCTGGCGGCGGTGGAAAGTAACTGGCGCCGGAAAGGTTATCTGCATAAAATATTCTCTCCGGAAGAACAGCTGCTGATCGGGCAGGCCACTGATCCGGACCGGATGGTATGGCTGCTGTGGAGCGCCAAGGAGGCGGCATATAAGATCATCCACCGGGATACACGGCAACGGATATATGCACCGCTGCAATATCGTGTGCAGCTTTCCGGGGCGGATGCGGGCATGGTGCAATACCAGGACCGGCAGTATCCTTTTCGTACGGTCGTTACCGGTAGCTGTCTGCACACCATCGCTGTAGCATTGGCAGATTGGTGGCCGCAGGTCGTTTATTGCCAACAGCCGGGAGAGGAGTTGCTGAAAGATGAAGCGGGCGTGCCTTTTATCCGGGATAAGGCCGGAGGAGAGGTTTGGCCGGCGTCGGTCAGTCACCATGGCCACTACCGGGAAACGGTCAGCCTGAAAACATAAATATAAAAGGAGTAGCGATCGCTACTCCTTTTATATTATATAGGTTCTATTTTGCTGTAATCAGCGACCAGACGTCTTCTTCGAAAGTGGGAAACAAATCGGTAAACCGCTTTCTTGTTTTAGGAGGGAAATCTTTGTCAATTTCAATCGCAGCCATTACCAGTAAGGCTTTTCTGGTATTAAACCGGGTTGCTATCCTGTCCAGCGTTGCCTCTGTTGGCGTGGTTTTTCCGCTTTCAATCAAAGAGAGGCTTGTTTGGCTGATGCCAATGTAATCCGCGAAATCGCGTTGATTTTGCTCTTTTTGTTCTCTGAGCGTTCTGATGACTTTCCCAAAATTCATGGTCGTTATTCAATTATGAAGACCGAGGTCGGTGATGATCTCCCACATGACATCCAGCCACCAGTCAAGTGCCTTTTCAGAATCCATTTGTGCTGCCCCGTCACAAAGTGTCTGTAACGCTTCCAGAATGTCATTTTCGTATTCATCCCTGTCCGTCCTTGCCTCAAGCATTTCAATATATCCGCTGACGATTTTTATGATCAGACTTTTTTTGTCCATGACTTAGGTTTAATAATGAAATAATCTGTTGGTCCGGAGGCACAGGGGCCTATTTCATTATCCTTACCGTCGTCGGGGTGTAGCTTCAATATACGAAATATAATGCGTAAATGTAACACAATGTCGTAGAAGCGGGGAAGGTGTACCTCCCTGTTACGGCGATAATTTTGTTGCTGGCTTTTATTGTGCCGGAAATCGATCGCCTGCGGGAAGGAAGATATACATATTTGTATGCCATTGCTCCTATTGCTTTTGAGGTACCAGATGACCGCGCTGCGTTTGATTTGCTGTGCCAGCGGGATGACGGCATGAAAGGGTAGCAGTTGCCCACATACTAAAGACAACCAGCGGAGCAGGTGTGCTGTATGGTGAAAGGTTGACAACCGGGTGTCTTCCGCTGGCATTGAGAAAGATGGAACAGGGAGTGGTAAGGGATAACAGGACAACAGTGGTCCGGTATCGCCTGGTGCCGATGGGAGCTTACCGTCTTCTTCATCTGCCGGCGGGTAACGTTGCTGTTCTGCCTGCGCTGTCGCCTCCCCGGTCCAACGGACTGCATCTGCCAGTGGCGTAGCGGTTAACCTGTTCAGCGAGAAGATGGTCAGTGCGCCCTGCCGGAGCTGTTGATCCAGCTGCAGGTCGAGAAAGGCGGCGATGAATGCATACCGTTGCAGTTTCCCGGAATCTGCGGTAAACGGTTGGTTTTTCTTCATTTGTGATGGGTTGAACCACAGGGTTGGTTGATTTTTCGGTGATGGTAGTTATCCTAACTATACAATAATCAGGACAAAAATAAAGTCAAATTGATTAATTGTTAGTTAATCAAATGTTATCGGGAAAAATCCCGGTGTGGTCTTTTTTCATTTTGAATACAATCGGATCATCCTGTGCCTGCATCTTCGGGTACGTTTCTTGATGCCTTGGTCACCGGTATACCAGCACCTGAGCAACCATGCAATCTTTCAGACAGAAAAAGGTGGCCGTTATTGTGGCGCATCCGGACGATGAAACATTGTGGGCAGGCGGCACATTGCTAAGCCATCCTGAATGGAGCTGCTTTGTCGCCTGTATCTGCCGGGGCAGTGATGCCGACAGGGCGCCCCGCTTTGCCGCCGTACTACAGGCACTGGGCGCCACAGGGAAAATGGCCGATATGGACGACGGCCCGGAGCAGACGCCGCTGCCCATACCGGCTGTGGCGGAACAGGTACTGCAACTGTTGCCCTTTACACAGTTTGACCTGATCATTACCCACAACATCTGCGGAGAGTATACCAGGCACCGCCGGCATGAGGAGGTCAGCGAAGCGGTGTTTCAATTGTGGCGGGAGCAGCGGTTAGCCTCACCGGAGCTCTGGTTTTTCGCCTATCACGATGGCAACCGCAGCCATTTTCCGCAGCCAGATCCCACAGCAGATCTATACCTGCCGTTACCTGCGGGCATCTATCAACGGAAAAAAGCACTGATCACCGATATATATGGATTTAGCCACGATAGCTGGGAAGCAAAGATCATCCCCTCTGCGGAAGCGTTCCGGACGTTCAGCACGGTAGCGGAGGCGGCACAATGGCTGAACAGAAACCGTATCCTGCCATGAAAGTACTCGTGTTATATGATTATCCGGCGGGCCCTGGCGGCCTGGCCACCCAGGGAGACCTGCTATACAGAGGCCTGAAGGAACTGGGTGTAGAAGTTCACGCCGCGCATTATGAATCCAACCAGGAAAAAGAATGGTATTACCGGTGGTTTAAACCCGACGTGGTCACCGGTGTGGGGTACTGGGGGTACATCCCTTACCTGGTGCAGCATCCGCAGCATTTCGGCTGTACCGCTGTGCCCTGGCTGGTGGCTGATGGTTACATCGCTAACTACCAGGAGGCGCTCAATACATTACCGCTGATACTGGTCACCTCCAACTGGGTGAAAGAAATGTACGTCCGTGATGGCATCAGCGGCAGGCATATTGAAGTGCTGCCGGTAGGGTGTGATACGGATGCCTTTCGCCCTTTTGCTGTCGCTGATCCTAAAGTGGCCGCCGTAAGGCAAGCGCTGGGTATCAGGGACCATGAGCTGATGATCCTCACCATTGGCGGCGATGCGGCTTCAAAGGGCGCACAGGAAGTAATGCATGCGCTGGCACAGCTCAACGGGGAAATGCCGCCGTGGAAATATGTCTGTAAGGTATGGCCGCAGGAGCGGACAGACAACCAGAATGAAGCGGACATGCAGCTGGCGCGTGAACTGGGAATAGATCAGCAGGTGATCTATACACAATATAAAATCTCGCGCAACTTCATGCCTTACCTGATGGGGGCTTGCGATATCTACGCCGCACCTTCCAGGCTGGAAGGCTTTGGTATGACGCAGGTGGAGGCGGGCGCCTGTGGTAAGCCCGTTGTCAGTATGCGTGCCATGGGTATGCTGGACACGCTGGTGCATGGAGAAACCGCCCTGCTGGCAGGGGTCGCCCGCGAGGTGGTGTTAAATGAGGTGGTGGTGGGCGCGGAGTCCGGCTTTGACGGCAGGCGCACGGTAGTGTTCGACCGGCCCCGCACCGTCGACTACCGGGCCGATGCGACAGATATTGCTGCACATCTCCGGGAGTTGCTGCTCAACAGGGACCTGCGTATAAGGATGGGAGCCGCGGGCAGGGACCGCGTAATACAATGTTTCGACTACCGGGTGGTGGCCCGTCATTTTTTAGAGATTGTACATGAAAAACTGGGTATTGCATGAAAACGTACACCATTACAGCAGAAGTGGAACAGGCCAGGACAGCAGCGCTGGAAGTGCTGCATCACAACCGCCGCGGCCCCTGTGCGGGTCTGCCGCGCACCGCAGGCTGGGCATATCCCGAACCGTACACCCGTGATATGGTCTTTACTTTCTTTGGCATCGCTGTTTCCGGCGATGAACAGCTGGTCCTCAGTATGCGCAGGGTGCTGGAAGTGCTGGCGAAGAACCAGACGGGACACGGGCACATCCCTTCGCTGGCACACGATCCGGAAAACCTGGGTGCCAGCGACACGACACCGCTCTTCCTGGTGGGCGTCAGTATTTACCGGCAACTCACCGGAGAAACCGCCTTTCTGCAGGAAGCCGCGGAAAAAGCGCTGACGTGGTTATATTATCAGTGCCCGTCCGACCGGTTGCTGGTGGCGCAGCTGCCTACCAGCGACTGGCGCGATGAGCAATGGGTATTAGGCTACGGATTGTATGTGAATACACTGGTTTACGCCGGGCTGCGTATGTTTGACCGGCATCAGCGGGCAGACGCTTTTCTGCAGGAGATGCGGCATTTCACCATCACCTGTAACTACATGCAGCGGCATGTGCATGAAGGTCTCACCGTAAAGAGTAAACCTTATTACGCCTGCTGGTCGTATAAGATATACAGTAGCGAACGGTTCGACTTGTTGGGCAACAGCCTTGCTATCCTTACGGGCATTGCTTCTCCGTCGAGGGCAGCGCGTATGATTGCCTGGATAGAAGCAGAATGTGATGTGATGCGGGAGCGGGGAGAGCTGGCTTCCGAACTGCCGCCGAATTTTTTTCCTTTCGTACAGCCCGGTGACCCGGACTGGCGTCCGCGGGACGCGGAGTTCAACAAGCCCGGCGACTATCACAATGGTGGCATATGGCCTTTCGTTTGCGGCGTATATATAGCAGCGTTAGTAGCTGCCGGAAGATATCAACTGGCGGAAAAGAAGCTGTATGCACTGGCGCAGGCGGTGAAGCCGTCACACGCGCAGCCACTGGCGTATGGTTTCAATGAGTGGCTGCACGCGCAGGATGGGCTGCCTAAAGGCCAGAACTGGCAGTCATGGTCTGCCGCCCTGTACCTCTATGCCTTGCGGTGTGTGGAAGAAAGAAGAACACCTTTCTTTGAAGAGATGCGCAAAAAAAGCTCGCGCGAACAATAGCGGCTCATCTGCTTTTGATAAAATCTTCCATCACTTTTACCAGCTCCTGGTTCAGCGGCAGGCTGGGGTCTGTATAACTGGTATCGTTAACACCGCCGGCAGCCGGCGCCGTTTTCAGCACATGGTTCATCTGGCCGATGATTTTCAGTTGCGCGGCGGGAGCGCCCTGTTTCAGCAGCTGCGCATCTTTCACACTTACCTGTATATCTGTAGCACCCTGTACGATGAGGATGGGGATTTTCAGTTTGGCGATTTCCTGCTGCGGCGCATATTTTAACCACGACATCATATAAGGCTGTACAGCGGAATAGAACAATCCCTGTAACGCGGGCTCCGTGTTAGTGACCCTGTGGCCCTGTTTGAGGCTGTCCAGCATAATTTTCGCCCTGGCGGCCAATGCAGCGGATTGTGCGCCCAGCTGCCTTTCCAGGATGAGATCTATAGGCTCGCCGGGCCCGGCAAGGGAAATGAACCGGTCTGCCGGACTGCGCTGCAGCGCCAGCAAGCCGATCATGGAGCCTTCACTGTGGCCGGCGACGATGACGCGGGAAAAACGTTTGTCTGCTTTCAGCAGGTTGATATAACCGGCCGCGTCCTTCACGGTGCCTTCAAAGGAAATATCTGTTTCCGGTTTGCCGGTAGCGCTGGCGCCTACGCCCCGCTTGTCGTAACGCAGGCAGGCGATGCCATCGGCTTGTAAGGTTTCTGCCAGCATTTTGTAGGCATTTGTTTTTAAACCCGAATTGTTATTGCCATTCCGGTCGGTAGGACCGGAACCTGCGATGAGCAGTACCACCGGCACGGGGCCGTTGCTGACCGGCAGGGTAAGTGTGCCGTGGATAGTGACGCCGTCGGCGGAGAGAGGGTAGTTATCAACTTCCGTCTCAGTTGTTTTTTTCTCCTGGTAGGGAACGAAGCGGAATCCTTCCATTAGGTTGTTAGGATTCAATGCGATGAGCATCGTTAAGGTGCCTTTGGTGAAATCGGCTCTCCACGTGTGGCTGTTGGCATCGCCGCCTGTAGGCGTGAGACGTATCATATCGCCCAGCTGACCGTGCAGCTGCGCCAGCATGGCCCGTGTCTTGTCTGGTGGCAATGCAGATTTGATGGCGGGGCCAAACATGCTGTAGAGGCTATCAGCCTGCTGCTGGTTGTAGTAGCGTTGTACTTTGGTGGCGGCAGCCGGGTAGTTGGCCTGCGCTGTCATCTTCAGGGAAAAAAATAACAGCAGGGTGGGCAGTAAACAAATTTTTTTCATACCGTATTATTTATTTCAGGGTACCAGGAGCGGAAAAGTGAAAGAGATGAGTGCTTTGGAAATGACCTCCGCCACTATCAGGGCCACGATGAAAATGATCACCGCTTTGTTGCCTTTCATATTGGCGGAAACGCTGAAACTCTGGTACATCAGCACCAGCATCCAGATAAAGAAGGGCAGGGAGATCAGTGCCAGCGTGATGACCATCGGGTTGATGTCCATGGGGTTTACTACCACAGGCATCCCGAAGTTGATCAGCGCGATTGCCAGCAGCGGCGTGCGTGCCAGCGCCAGCGTGCCGGCAATATCAATCAGGCGGAAGGAGCTGCGGGCGAAGATAGCCGCTGCCGCGTAACAGGCCAGTACCATACATCCCCAGGCGATCAGCGCTTCCAGGAGATAAATGAAATAAGGCATCACAGTGGCGCCGGCATGGGCGTCGATAGCACCGTCGAAATGGGTCCTGCTGAAATACGCCACCACAGAGGTGATCAGCATGATAGCCCAGCCGAGGAGCAACGCCTTGCTGCCGGCGATGTAGGTAAACGGACGTAGTAACCAGGTGTTCATCGGGATGTTTTTATATTTTTCTCGATTGTTTCTATGTTGGCGATGATATCATCGAGCCGGTTGCGCACCGTAGGATAGCTAAGTCCCAGCTGCTGCGCCATCACTTTCAGACTACCGCTGCTTTTTACAAAATCAATCACAAACTGAAGGTCGTCTGCCGGCAGCCGCGCCAGCAACGGTAATTCAAAACTGCCGGAAACCGCGGTGTCACACGCCTCACAGGCCAGTGAGGTTACTTTTAACGGCGAAGCACAGCTCGGGCAGGAAAGTGGTAAGGACTTCTTTATTGGCTTCATGGTTAAATAAAATTAAATCAATTTTTAATAAAATTGATTTTTTGTTTAATAAAATTAATAAAAGGGAGGTGGGGAGAAGATAATCTCCAGGTTGTAAAGAGCGGAAAGTTGATGTGGCGATCCTGCCGGAGGCATAAGAAAGATGAACCCCGGGCTATAAAACCCGGGGGAAGGGAGCGAGCCCCCTGTAGCATACTACATATAAAGAGGTTGAGTGGCAGGTTGACAGTACGTTACGCCGCCGCCCGTATGTTAATCTTATTGAAGTAGATATAAGAAATAATCAGCAGCAGCATGGCCACCGCCGGCCATATATACTGATCGGGCGCTCCATGGATAGCTGCAAAAGCGAGGAAAGCAGATAGCACGTTGACCGCCAGGCCGGCGTAAGCCCATTCCTTGATGTTCCGGGCCACCGGCAGCAGCAGTGCAAGGCCGCCGAGGATCTTACCAATGGCCAGTTCCACCCGGAAGTAGCCGGGATATCCCATCTGGTCAACGGTTTGGATCATAAAAGGGGAAGTCAGCAGCCCTATGGCGCCGCCAATAGAAATCAGGGCAATAGCGGCCGTAGCGGCGCGGTAAATGATTTTTTCCTTTTTCATTCAGGTTGTTTTATCACAGACGAACGGCAGCACTGCAATTTGGACAGGCATCCACCTGAATTTTTTTTGATCATACCCTGAGCGAATTTCGCGGCGAAAAGCTGATCACCGTCAAAGGCAGTAGCATTACCCTGCAACAACCCGGCCGGCTGGAGGAAATCGCCTATCACTGACCATCACCTGAATGTGCCATTTATCACTAATTAGCCGGAACTCCCCCTGCTTTTTTTTATTTTGCCATACTGACCAAACAACAAATCGCTTTTTAACCTTATGAAGAAATTTTTATTCACCTGTGCAGCCTGGCTCATGGCCACCACTGCCACCTATGCCCAGGAGAACGCGCTCTGGCTGCGTTATCCTGCCATCTCGCCGGATGGAAAGACGATCGCCTTCGGGTATAAAGGAGATATCTACCGCGTAGACGCCAACGGCGGCGTTGCTGTTCCCCTGACGATTCATGAGGCGCAGGATATGATGCCTGTCTGGAGCCATGATGGTAAATACATTGCTTTCGCGAGTGACCGTTACGGCAATTTTGACGTGTTTGTGATGCCTGCCGAAGGTGGTACACCAGTTAGACTGACCAGCCATAGTAATGCAGATTATCCGTATGACTTTACGCCCGATAACAAACAAGTGCTCTTCGGCAGCGGTCGTAATGCTCCTGCGGCCAGCGTCCGTTTCAGTTACCGTTTGTTTGACAACCTCTACACCGTGCCGGTAACAGGCGGCCGTCCTATGCTGGTGAGCGCTGCCGGCGCTGAATTCGCCCGCTACAACAGCAAAGGCGATCAGATCATCTTCCAGGACCGCAAAGGTTATGAAGATCCCTGGCGCAAACACCACGTGTCTTCCGTTACCCGCGACATCTGGGTGTATGACATCAACAAAGGCAGCTACCAACAGGTGTCCTCCTATGAAGGAGAAGACCGTGAACCGCTGTTTGGTAATGATAACAGTATCTATTACCTGAGCGAAAAAGGTGGTATCTCCCAGAACCTCTTCAAATCTTCTGTAGGGGATAAAAACAAAATGGAACAGCTGACCCGCTTTGAAAAACATCCGGTACGTCACCTGTCCCGCTCTTCCAATAACACTTTCTGTTTTACTTATAACGGGGAGATATACACGCTGAAAGAAGGTGGTAAACCGCAGAAAATCAGCGTGCGCATCTTCAATGACGGTCGTAACGGCATACAGAAGCCGCTGCCGGTAAACGGTAACGTGACTGAGTTTGCCATGAGCCCCGATGGCAAACAAATGGCTTTCGTGGCCCGTGGCGAAGTGTTTGTGACCAGCGTGGAAGGCGCTATGACCAAAAGGATCACTAACACACCACAACAGGAAAGAATGGTGCAATGGTCTCCCGATGGCAAACGCGTGGTATATGCCGCTGAGCGCAACGGTAACTGGGACATCTACCAAAGCACCATCGTTCGCAAAGAAGAACCTTACTTCTTCGCCGCCACCGTGCTGAAAGAAGAACCGCTTATCGCTACCGCTGCGGAAGAATTCCAACCGTTGTTCTCTCCTGACGGAAAGGAAATAGCGTATGTGGAAGACCGTAACCTGCTTAAAGTATTTAATATCGCTTCCGGCAAAAGCCGTACGCTGCTGCCTAAAGGCCATAACCATTCCTATTCCGACGGCGACTGGAGCTTCTCCTGGAGCCCCGACAGCAAATGGATCGTAGTGGAAGACCAGCGAGGATACGCTTTCACCAGTAATGCCACCATTATTCCTGCTGACGGTAAAGGAGAAAATATCTACCCCGTAAACAGCGGCTTCGGTGAAGGTAACCTCAAATGGAGCAGTGACGGTAAAATGCTGACCTGGGAAAGCGGCCGCGAAGGCCGTAAGTCCCTGGCCCGCCAGGGTAGCCGCGAAACAGATATCTATGCGGTGTTCTTCGACCAGGAAACTTTCGATAAATACAAACTGTCGAAAGATGAATTTAACCTGGTGAAAGAGCAGGAAGACAACGCCAAAAAAGGAGGAAAAGACACCACCAGCAAAAAAGACACGACCGCAGCCAAAAAAGACTTCCGTCCGGACTTCAGCAACCTGGAAGAGCGTCAGCAACGCCTCACTATCAACAGCGCTTCCATCGCTGACTATGTGCTGAGCAAAGACAATAGCAAACTGTATTATACCGCCTCCTTTGAAAAAGGATACGACCTGTGGGTAACAGAACCCCGCACCGGTGATACTAAAATCCTCGCCAAACTGGGCGGTACGCCGGGCAGTATCGAACTGAGCAAAGATGGCAACTCCCTCTTTGTAAGCAACAGGGGCAGCGTGGTGAAAGTAGATGCCGCTTCCGGTAAAATCACGCCGATCAGCATCAGCTCTGAAATGCTGCTGGACCAGTCTGCCGAACGCGCTTACATACTGGACCACGCATGGAAACAGGTGAAGGAGAAATTCTACGATCCTACCATCCGCAATATGGACTGGAAAATGTACCGTGACGCCTATGCCCGTTTCCTCCCGCATATCAGCAATAACTACGATTTCCAGGAGTTGCTCAGCGAAATGCTGGGTGAACTGAACGGTTCCCACACCGGCGGCCGTTATACCCCTGTACGCCCCGATGGCGACGCAACGGCTTCCCTCGGTCTGCTGTATGACGAACGTTATACCAAGGATGGGCTGAAAGTAGATGAAATTATCATGGGTGGACCGTTTGATAAGGCCGGCAGCAAAATGAAAGCGGGCTCTGTGATCAACAAAATCGACGGAGAAGCCGTTACTGCTGACAAAGACTGGGCAGAACAACTCAACCGCAAAGCAGGACGTCCTGTGCTGATCAGCTTCACTGACGCCGCAGGCAAACAATGGGAAGAAACGGTGAAACCTGTCAGCAGCGGCACGGAAAGTGGCCTGATGTACAAACGCTGGGTGAACAACATGCGCAAAATGGTGGACAAACTCAGTGGTGGTAAAGTAGGCTATGTACACGTACAAGGCATGAACGACGCCAGCTTCCGTTCCGTATACGATGAAGTAATGGGTAAGAACAGGGGCAAACAGGCGCTTATCGTAGACACCCGTTTCAACGGCGGTGGATGGCTGCATGATGATCTGTACAACTTCCTCAGCGGTAAAAAATACCTCGACTTCGCACCACAGGGCGATCTGCTGAAAGGTGGCGAACCGCAGGGACAGTGGCAGGCTCCCAGCTGCGTGCTGATGAGCGAAGGCAACTACAGCGACGCGTTTATCTTCCCTTATATCTACAAACAGGGTAAACTGGGTAAACTGATCGGTATGCCTGTTCCTGGCACCGGTACTGCTGTATGGTGGGAAAGACAAATCGATCCGACCATCGTATTCGGTATCCCGATGATCGCTACCATCGGTAAAGAAGGCCGTCCTACGGAGAACCTGCAGGTGGAACCCGATATCCGTGTGCCGCTGCGTTATGAGGATTTCCTGGCCGGCAAAGACGACCAGCTGGAAACAGCCGTAAAAGAAATGCTGAAAGAAATCAGGTAAATTTTATATGAGATAAAAGGGTGAAGAAAAGACGTTAGACTCGTTTCTTTGCCCTTTTTTATTTAATGATGGCCGCCATCAAGCTAGTCTCGATATCAACAGCAATTTCTGGATATTGAAAATTAGGATAGAATTCTTTAAATAAGTATAATTTTCCATATATTTGGAGTGCTATCAGTGAGTTTTTGAGTGTAATAAGAAAGGACAAGCTCATCTTGGGCGAGAAGTAGAGCTTTAAAACATGAGTTTATGATCATAAGTAGAATTAAGTTGACAAATTGGAAGAACTTCCAAAGTGTCGACGTCGAATTATCAAGCAGAGTTTTTGTAGTAGGGGCTAATGCTTCGGGAAAATCTAATTTCCTAGACGTAGTACGTTTTATGCGTGATATAGTAAAGCAAGCTGGCGGACTTCAATTTGCTGTTGCTCAAAGAGGGGGTGTTTCAAAAATACGTTGTTTAGCAGCTCGACAAAAATCATATGTTGGAATTGAGTTTGAGCTATCAGAAAATGAGGATGCACGGAAGCCTTTATGGAAATATTATTTAGCATTTAAGCATAGCGGAGGAGGGATTTTTGATAAGCAGGCAACTATTTCTGAAGAGCGGGTGACCGATTCAAAAGGAAAGATCGTGTTAAGGAGAACTGAAGACGATAAGAGCGAAGATGTTGAAACATTGAAGTTTACATCGCTGGAGCAACCGAATTCGAATAAGGATTTTAGAGAGATTTATCACTTCTTTCAGGATACCCAATATCTGCATATTGTTCCTCAACTGATCAGGGATGCTGAGTCTTACATGCTGGCTGCGAATAAAGAGGATTTTTACGGGAGAAATATCCTTGAGCGCATGGACAAAACTAATAAGCGAACCAGGGATTCTTTCTTGAAGAGAATAAATGAAGTACTGCAATTGGCAGTTCCCCAGTTGAAAAATATCGATTTTATTAAAGATAAAAATGGGATCCCGCACCTAGAGGCAATATATGAGCATTGGAGAGCTAAGGGGGCTAAGCAGCAAGAAACGCAGTTTTCAGATGGTACTTTGAGGTTAATAGGATTTATGTGGGCTTTATTGGACGGACAGGACACGATATTGTTAGAAGAGCCAGAGTTATATCTTCACTCGGCAATAGTTAAACAGCTGCCTGAATTTATATATAAGCTTCAGAGAAGGAAGGGGAGAGTTCGCCAAGTAATAATTTCAACCCATAGTTATGATATTTTAAGTAACCCAGGGATAGGCGGTGATGAAACCATTGTGTTGGTGCCTACGAAGGAAGGAACTAAAATTACTAAGGCTCTTGAGTTGGAAGATGTAAAGAAATATTTAGATGCTGGTTTTACGATTGCGGAAGCTGTAATTCCTAAGGTTGCCCCTGCTAATATTCAACAGATACTCGAACTTAAAGATATTTCTTAATGGATATAGATATTGTTGGTGAAGATCCGGTTACCCAGGCAATAATAGAGAGATTAATCAAGGAGTATAGGACTGATTTAGTTATTAAGAACAGGCTGCCAGTGAGAGGTGGGCAAATTCAGAGTCTAGCCCCAAAATTTAATTTACTCGATAGCCCAGTTTTTTTGCTAACAGATTTGGATGAATTTCAGTGTCCTCCAAGTTTGATAAAAAAGTGGCTAGGTAATACTCCTGTAAATCCTCGTCTTATATTTCGGATAGCTCAAGAAGAGGCTGAAACTTGGTTAATGGCTGATAGGGCCGGTTTTTCCAAATGGTTGGGAGTGGACATTAAAACCATTCCTGAGCCGAAAATCATTGATCGTAGAAAGGGGATTTCTGAAATAATTTTCCCTTTAAAGCCGAGTTTGTATATGATGATGAAGATTGTACCGTCTTCTAAAAATGCAGATCTCAAGGATAAATTAATTCCTAAGCCTGGTGCAGGTAAAGGGCCGGCATATAATTCAGCACTTCTTCCATTTATAGAGAAAATTTGGAATGTTGAAAATGCAGCCAAGCACTCCTATAGTTTGCAAAAAGCAATTTTAAGACTAAGAAACTATTAATAATAGAAAAGTAAGCTGAACGGAAATATGAATTTGTATTTTCGTTCAGCTTGTTTTGATTCCTGCGCCTATGTATAAATCCCGTGTGGATGGATCATGTTCTCGAAAGAATAGATATCGTTCCACTGTTCTTTTGTGATATATCCTTTTTCTTCTACGACTATCTGATGAATGGTTTTGCCGGTTTTCAACGCTTCCTTTGCAATGGCGGCGCAGGTTTCATAGCCCAGTAACGGATTTAGCGCCGTTACGATGCCGATGCTGTTCATGACCATCGCTTTGGATACATCCGCATTGGCGGTGATGCCGTCTACACATTTGAGGCGGAGCGTATCGAATGCCTGTTGCAGGTAAGTGATCATATTGAACAGACTGAAGGCGATGACCGGCTCCATCACGTTGAGCTGCAGCTGCCCGGCTTCCGCCACCATGGTGATGGTAAGGTCGCTGCCGATGACATAGTAGGCGGTTTGGTTCACCACTTCCGGTATCACCGGGTTTACCTTGCCCGGCATAATGGAAGAACCGGGTTGCAATTGCGGCAGGTTAATTTCGTTGAGTCCTACCCGTGGTCCGGAAGAGAGCAGGCGCAGGTCATTACATATCTTGGACACTTTCACGGCGGTACGTTTCAGCATACCGGACAGCAGTACGAAGGCACCGGTATCGGAAGTAGCTTCCACGAGGTCGGTAGCCAGTACAATAGGCAGTCCGGTCACTTCGCCGAGGTATTGTGTCACCAGTTCCGGGTAGCCGGCCGGTGCGTTGATGGTGGTGCCAATGGCGGTTGCGCCTATGTTGACCTCTGTCAGCAGTGCCTGTATTTCGCGCAGCCGTTGCAGGTCTTCCCGCAGGGTAGTGGCAAAGGCGTTGAATTCGGCGCCGAGGCTCATGGGTACTGCGTCCTGCAGTTGTGTGCGGCCCATTTTAAGCACGTTGGCGAATTCCTTTCCTTTTTTGCCGAAGGATTTTTGCAGGTGATCGAGGGAAAGGAGGAGCTCATTGATTTTCAGGTACAGCGCAATGCGCAGGGCGGTGGGATAGGTGTCGTTGGTGCTCTGGGAGCAATTGACGTGGTTGTTGGGATGCAGGTATTCATAGGCCCCTTTGGGATGGCCCATGTATTCCAGTCCGGCATTGGCGATGACTTCATTGGCGTTCATATTGACAGAAGTGCCGGCGCCGCCCTGTATCATATCGGTAGGGAACTGGTCTGTCAGTTCACCGGCAATGAGCCGGTCGCTGGCTTTTACAATCGCCTCGCCGATGTTGCGGCGGAGGATGCCCAATTCCATGTTGGCCATGGCCGCGATTTTTTTAACATAACCCAGCGACCGGTTCCCGGGAAACAGCCACGCCGGTGATGTGGAAGTTTTCGATGGCTCTCAGCGTCTGGATGCAATAGTATACGGTGTCGTTTATCTTTCTTTCTCCGAGGAAGTCGTGTTCTTTTCTGAATGTCTGTTTCATAGCTGAATATTTTTAGTGGTTAGGATCGTTGTTTTTGACATCACAAAAGTACTCTCGCTGGCAGGCGTGGTAAATGACAGTAGTCAGCCGGCGGATGATTTACGTCAGTTGGTACCTTATTTGTGGCTTTGCTTAACTGATTTCTCCACTTAAATGCCATATCATGAAAGCAATGACCATCGAAGAAAAGTGTATTAACACCATTCGTTGCCTCGCAATGGATGCGGTACAGAAAGCGAATTCAGGGCACCCGGGCACGCCGATGGCGCTGGCGCCGGCGGCGTTTGTATTGTGGACAGAGCACCTGCGGTATAATCCCCGGAAGCCGGACTGGTTTAACCGTGACCGGTTTGTGTTGTCCAATGGCCACGCTTCGATGCTACAATATGCGGTATTACATCTCACCGGCTACGATGTCTCGCTGGATGATATCAAGGCTTTCCGGCAGTGGGAAAGCAATACGCCGGGCCATCCGGAATACCGGCTGACGCCCGGGGTGGAGACCACCACCGGTCCGCTGGGCCAGGGTATTATGACCGCCGTAGGCCTGGCGATGGCTGAAGCGCATCTGGCCGCTATTTTTAATAAGGATGATATAAAGCTGGTAGACCATTATACCTATGTGTTCTGCAGCGATGGCGACCTGATGGAGGGCGCCTCCCATGAAGCCGCGTCTGTGGCCGGTCACCTTGGATTAGGTAAACTCATATGCTTATATGATAATAATCATATCACGATAGAAGGTAATACCTCACTGACGTATTCCGATGATGTGGCCAAACGGTTTGAAGCGTACCACTGGCATGTGCAGGACCTGGGGGATAAGGGCAACGACCTGAAAGCGATATCAGATGCTTTCGCTGCCGCAAAAACGGTGACGGACAAACCGTCTATGATCCTGCTGCGCACGCATATCGGTTATGGCTCACCCAACAGGCAGGACACGCCTGAGGCGCATGGTTCGCCCCTGGGAGCGGAGGAGATCAAACGCACGAAGGCGTTTTATGGCTGGCCGCCGGACCAGGATTTCCTGGTGCCCGATGAGGTGCGGGAGTATATGAAGCATATCATTGCAAAAGGGAAGGAAGCCGAACAATCATGGAATACGCTGAAAGAACAATATCAAAATAAATACCCGGGGCAGTTTGCGTTGCTGCAACAGTATGTTGCCCAGCCGCTGCCCGATGGGTGGGATAAGGACGTGCCGGTATATAAACCGGAAGACGGCCCCAAAGCCACGCGGGAAGTGTCTTCCGGCTTCCTGAACGCCGTGGCGGACAAACTACCCTGGCTGATCGGCGGCAGCGGTGACCTGGAACCTTCCACGCTGACGCTGATTAAATCCTCCGGTTACTTCAGCAAAGCGCATTATGAAAACCGCAATATTGCCTGGGGGATCCGTGAGCATGTGATGTGTGCCGCCAGTTCAGGGCTGCAGCTACATAGCGGTGTCAGGACGTATGCAGCTACCTTTTTCATCTTCACCGACTATGCGCGGCCGGCTATCCGCCTGGCCTGCATCATGGAGCTGCCGGTGATCTACGTGATGACGCATGACAGTATCGGATTGGGGGAAGACGGCACTACGCACCAGCCGGTGGAGCACCTGGCTTCCCTGCGCGCGATGCCGCATCTCTGTGTGATACGCCCGGCAGATGCCAATGAGGCTGCCTGGGCATGGCGTACCGCTATTACCCGCACCAAAGGACCTACCATGCTGGTGTTAACACGGCAGAAGCTGCCGGTTGCCGACCGCAGCAAAGTGGCGCCTGCGCGTAATCTGCAACAGGGCGCCTATGTCCTGTCAAAAGAAAAAGGAGACCGGCCGGCGCTGATACTGATCGCTACCGGCTCAGAGGTGCAACTGGCGCTGGACGCACAGCAAAAGCTATGGGAAGATGATATTGACGCAAGGGTGGTGAGTATGCCCAGCTGGGAACTGTTCAGCGAACAACCGGAAAGTTACCGCCAGCAGGTATTGCCGCCGGCCGTAAAAGCGCGGCTGGCCATCGAGGCCGGTTCTCCGGAAGGGTGGGAGCGGTGGACCGGTGAAAAAGGAGCGGTCATCGGGCTTTCTCATTTCGGTTCCAGCGCGCCGGCCAAAGAGCTGTTCAAACACTACGGATTTACGGTGGACAATGTGCTGGAGAAATCACGCAAACTACTACAGCATGAAAAAGCTGATCGTGTTTGACCTGGATGGTACGCTGGCGGTGAGCAAATCGGCTATAGATGAAAATATGGCCGGCCTGTTGAGCCGCCTGACGCAGATAGCGCAGGTGGCCATCATTTCCGGCGGCAAATGGGAGCAGTTTGAAAAGCAGGTGCTGCAGCGGTTGCCGCAGTCGGCCCGACTTCCGGCCCTGTATATTTTACCCACCTGCGGTACGCAGTTTTATCATTATCAACAGTCGTGGCAACTGTTGTATGCCGAGAATTTCACGCAGGAAGAAAAAGAAAAGATCATCCGGTCTTTGCAGACGGCCGTTAACGAGGCCGGCTATACGATAAATCGTACCTGGGGCGAGCAGATTGAAGACCGCGGTAGCCAGATCACCTGGTCGGCACTGGGGCAGGAAGCGCCGGTAGAAGCCAAAAAAAGCTGGGACCCCGATTTCAGTAAACGAAAGAAAATTCAATCACTACTCGATAAATTGATCCCTGGTTTTGCCGTGAACCTGGGAGGCATGACTTCTGTGGACATTACGCGGGAAGGCATCGATAAAGCCTATGGTATCCGTAAGCTGCGGGATACGCTGCATGTGACCATTGAAGAGATGTTGTTCGTCGGGGACGCCCTGTTTGAAGGGGGGAATGACTATCCGGCGTTACAGGCCGGTGTGCGCTGTGTGGCGGTGAGAGACCCGGAAGATACCCGGCGGGTGGTAGATGCTATTCTCGGGTGCCTGGGTGATTAACAAAAATATTGTTTGTATTTAATCCTATAGTCGTAGCTTTAGGTGATCAACCGGTATGAAATGCTACCGGGAAGAAACTATTCTTTTACAAACAAAACCTTATGAAAAAATTACGTTTAGCCGTTGCCGTTATCGCAGCTGCTGCGCTGTGTCCCTTCATGGCGAAAGCACAAATAGACCTCGGTGCGAAGGCTGGTTTAAGTATCCCTAATCTGACATCCGGCAGTTCTTCCAATCCAATCAATAGCGGCTGGAGCTCCAGGCTGGGGCTGGACGCAGGCATACATGCAGAATTTTACCTCACCAAACGTTTTTCCATCCAGCCTGAGCTGAGGTACTCTTCACAGGGTGGTAAAAAAGACGGTAACCAGGGATTTGTGCCTCAAGGGCAGCTACTGCAATATTTTCAGGCTACCCAGCAGCCAGTGCCTCCTTATCTGTATGCAGATTATAAGAGCGAAGCCAAGTTCAACTATCTGATGGTACCGGTACTGGCAAAATACCATTTCGGTTTCAGTCCTAAATGGGACCTGTATGTAGCTGCCGGTCCTTTTGTTAGTTTTCTGCTGAATGGTAAGAACGAAACAAGTGGTACCAGCCCTATTTACGCTGATGAAGCCCACACCAAGCCATTGCAATTGCCTGCACAGAGCTTTGACAACACCCAGGATATCAAAAATGACCTGAAGAAAGCCAATTTCGGTATCTCGGGTCACGTAGGTCTGGCATATCATGTTAACAGCAGAAGCGCCATCTTCATCGAAGGCGGTGGCAACTACGGTTTCGTAAAAATCCAGAAAGACACCAAAAACGGTGAAAACAATACCGGCGCAGGTGTAGTGGTACTGGGTTATTCTTACCGTATTAAAAACAAATAATCACCCTGTTAAGCCAACAGGTTGAAAGAAACGATGATGATCGTTACACTAATACATACCAAAGACAGGAGGAAGATGTAATCTGCAGCTTCCTCCAGCTTTTCACTTCTCCGCCGCTCCTTCGAGCGCATCGACAGAAAAGACAGCAGACAACTCCCCGTTAGCAGGATCGCCGCAATTCCCGTAGTATCATCAATGATCGTGACCTGATTAAAATGCGCCACTTTAATAGAAGTGAGCACGATCAGGCAGAACCCCAACAGATTACTGGAGGTGTTGAGGATATGGGGTGACTTGTTGTTCTCATTTGCCATAATCAACCTTTCTGACTATTAATTTAAATCATAGAAACGGCGGAAAAAAGTTAAAATACCGTTACTCTCTATTAAAATACGATCAGTGCCTGTTAAGATCTGCTGAAAGGTATACGGACAGCCAATAATATTATTATCTTTCGTCCATAGCATGTAAACAGCAGCGCATATGAAATACCTCATCACCTGTCTGTTGGCGGCAGCAACCACCGCCACAGCATTTGCACAGCAACGCTCCATGAAGCTGTGGTATACGTCCCCCGCCAGCGCTACCGCGAAAGATGGCACTTCTCCCTGGAAAGATGATCCGGCATGGCTGCAGGCCCTGCCCATTGGCAATGGTAATATCGGCGCCATGGTATTCGGCGATGTCAACCAGGAACGGATACAACTCAATGAAAAGACTTTGTGGAACGGCAGCCAGGCAGACAACGATAATCCCGAGGCAGCCAAATATCTCCCGGAAATACGGAACCTCCTGTTCCAGGGCAAGTTCAAAGAAGCCACTGAGCTTACCAATAAAACACAGATATGCAAAGGCGCCGGCTCCGGTCATGGCGATGGCTCCAAGGTGCCCTTCGGCTCCTTCCAGACGTTGGGCGACCTGCGCCTGGATTTCGGCAAAAGCAGCCGCTGCGCGGGCTACCAGCGCAGCCTGCAGCTGGACGACGCCATCGTGCGCGTTAGCTACGAACAGGACGGCGTACATTATACCCGTGAGTATTTTGTGAGTGCGCCGGCCAATGTGCTGGCCGTTAAACTGTCAGCCGATAAAAAAGGCGCCATCAGCTTCTCCGCCACCATGGACCGTCCCGAACGGTTTACCACGAAAGCCACCGCCAATGAACTGGTGATGTCCGGCGCGCTGAACAACGGAAAAGGCGGCGACGGGATGAAATATATGGCCCGTTTGCAAGCCCGCAACAAAGGCGGACAGATAACCTACTCCGGCAATCAGCTAACCGTAAAAGGCGCTGATGAAGTGATACTGTACCTTGCAGCTTCCACCGATTACCTGCCCAACTACCCCGTTTTTAAAGGCCGTGATTTTAAAGGCCTGACCGCCAAAGCGCTGCGGACCGCCACCTCACAGTCTTACACCCAGCTGAAACAGGCGCATGTAAAAGACTATCAACGCCTGTACAACCGCGTAGCTTTGCAGCTGGCTGATGATACTGCTGATGATGTTCCTACCGATGTACGGCTGCAACGCATCAAAGAAACCGGCAACGATAACCATCTGACCGAATTATATTTTCAATACGGCCGTTACCTGCTGATCTCCTCTGCCCGTAAAAACACGCTGCCGGCCAATCTGCAGGGTATCTGGGGCAATAAGACGCTGGCGCCCTGGAACGGCGACTATCATACCGATATCAACGTGCAGATGAACTACTGGCCGGCGGAGGTGACGAACCTCGGCGAGCTGCATCTGTCACTCACCAATTTTATTCAGCGCCTGGAAAAACCGGCTACCCGCTCAGCCGCCGTACAGTTTGGCGGCGCCGGCTGGTGCATCGGTCCCATTGTGAACGTATGGGGCTTTACTTCTCCCGGAGAGCATCCGTCCTGGGGACTTACCGCCGGTTCCAGCGGATGGATCTGCGAGCATCTCTGGGAGCATTTCGCTTTTACCCGCGACTCCGCTTACCTGCGCAAAGTATATCCTACGCTGCGCGAGGTGGCCCGTTTTTATATGGGCTGGCTGGTGAAAGATCCGGTGACAGGCAAACTGGTGTCCGGACCGGCATCGTCGCCGGAAAACGCCTTTGAAGCGCCCGATGGCAGCAATGGTACCATCAGCATGGGACCTTCCCACGACCAGGAAGTCATACAGGAATTGTTCACCAACGTACTACAGGCCGCAGAGGTGCTGCAACAGACAGACCCTTTCCTGGACAAACTGCGCGACGCCAAAAACAACCTGTTGCAACCGCAGATAGGAGAAGACGGGCGGGTGCTGGAGTGGGCGAAACCTTACCCGGAAAAAGAACCGGGGCATCGTCATATGTCGCATTTATACGCCCTTTACCCGGGTAATGCTTTCAATGAAACCCAGACGCCGCAATATTTGAATGCCGCCCGTAAATCGATCGAGTACCGTCTGCAACACGGTGGTGCGCAAACAGGATGGAGCGCCGCCTGGGTGACCAACATGTGGGCGCGCCTGAAAAACGGACCGGAAGCATTAAAGGCGTTTAACATCATCCTGGCGGATAAATCCGCTTACAACCTGTTCAACCTGCATCCACCTTTTCAGATAGATGGTAATTTTGGGGCAACGGCCGGCATTGCCGAAATGCTGCTGCAAAGCCATGAAAGCATGATCACGCTGCTGCCGGCGCTGCCTGCAGCATGGAAAAATGGTATGGTCAACGGGCTCTGTGCCCGGGGTGGTTTTGTGGTAAATATCTCGTGGAAGGAAGAGAAACTGGCGGCTGCTACCCTCCATGCCACCAAAGGCGGCGGTTGCCAGGTGCGTTACCGCGATCAGATCGTAGTGCTCAATACCGAGGCTGGTAAAGACTATCCGCTGGATGCGTTACTTCGCTGATCTTGAATGATTGAACATTTAGCCATTTAATTGTTAAATGGCTAAATGTTCAAATAGCTATATCAACTACTCTTCTTCTCCGGCGGTATTTTTCAGTTTGCCTAATAACGCATAGGCGCCCGTCGTTACAATCTTTTCGTTGCGGAGATCTTTCCCGCCAGGCAACAATTGTATCCTGTTATTTTCTTTCAGGCCGGCATTGACCGGCGTCAGTGTGAAGCTGTTGCCATCTTTGGTAACAAACACATACTCCTTGCCCATATAACGCACCACGGCTTCTTCCGGTACGGTGAGCGCCTGCTGGTTGTCCATTTCAAACGTTGCGTTGAGGAACATACCCGGTAACAGGTCATGCCCCGGATTTTCAAAATGGCAGTGAATCAGGCCGCTGCGGTTGTCGCTGATATTTTTGGTGACGAGGATGGTCTCTATATCGTACACTTTGTCGGGTCTGTCTACCAGCGTCACTTTACCCTGAAGCCCTTTACGGAAGGCAGGGATGTCTTTCTCAAACACGGTAATGGCGGCGTGGATGTCTTCCGGGTTCACCAGTTCAAACAGCACATCAGACGGCATCACATAACGGCCGATGTTAACATTGACTTTCGTTACGTAGCCATTGATGGGAGAATAGATGGGCGCTGTGCGGGAGATGCTGCCCACCGTCAGTTTATCCGGGTTGATGTTGATGATCCGCAGTTTTTCACCTACTGCTTTCAGGGTGACCTGCGCGGTTTTATATTCGTTGAGTACCTGCTGGTATCTTTTTTTGCTGATAGCGTCTGCCTCGCTGAGGGTCCGTTGCCGGTCCATGTCGGCCGACAGGTATTCCATGTTGGCTTTGGCGGTCAGGTATTCCTGTTGCAGTTGCACGTAGCTCTGGTCTTCCATGGTGCCGATGATTTCACCCTTGGCCACCTGGCTGCCGGGCAGCAGCCGCGTGCTTTTCAGGTAACCGCCCATAGGGAAACTGATAGAGATGAGATTTTGCGGAGGCACGTCCACCATGCCGGTGGCGCGCAGGGTCGCATGCATATTAACGGTCCGTGCGCTGTCCAGCACGATGCCGGCATTTTTTTTCTGGACGCTGTCCAGGGTGACGGTATTGTTGTCCGGCGCCGGCTGGCTTTCGGCGGTTGTTTTTTCTGCTGCCGGTTTGTTGTTACAGGCGTATAAGAAGCTGGTGACGGCGATGTATATGAATATTTTCCGCATGTTATTGCTGATTGAATTGTAATAAGTACTCCAGTTCTGTTTTCCGGGTGTTCAGTTCCTTTAAAACATCGATGTACTGGCTTTGCAGGGCTATGGCGTTGCTGATGAGGGTACTCCATTCGATGTACCCTATTTCGCCGTTTTTATAGCTGATATTGGCAGTCTGTATGATGATGTCAGATTGTTTGAGGGCCGACTGCTGATAGTAGCGGATGGCCTGCTGGTATTTCTGATAGTCGTTCCAGTTTTGTTCGAGCTGGGTGCGAAGCTGTACAGCGGCCAGTTCTGTGGCGATAGCGGTGCTGGCCTGCATTTGTTGCGCGGCCTTTATACGCGCTTTTTGTGCCGATGTGAAGATAGGGATGCCAATCCCTATCTGCGCGGCGGAGAACCGGTGTCCGCCGCCGTAGTAGCGTTCCACGTTGTTTTTATCGGACTGCCATCCGATGAAGGACTGGTTGGTATAACCGAGGGACCAGTCGGGCAGCAGTTTTGCTTTTTCCAGTTGTGTTTTGCTGCTGGCCACCTCCTGTTGCTGCTGGTAGGCACGCAGGAAGGGATGTTGTTGCAGTGTGGTGCTGTCAAACAATACTACTGCGTTGGAGAGACTGTCTACCGGGTCGATGTCGGTAGTCGTTTCATGCAGCAGCATGCCCAGCTGGGCGATGGCTGTTTTCTGGTCTGCCTGCACCATGTCGAGCTGTATGCGGGCTTGTTGCGCCTGGTTGTCGAGCGTAGCTTTTTCGAGGAGATTGCTCTCGCCGTTCTCATAGCGAATTTTGGCCACTTTGGAATAGCTGGACAGGATGCTGTCAGTTTTTTGCAGCAGCGTTTTCTTGGCTTTCAGGAATTGCAGCTGGAGGTACGCCAGTTTGACGAGGCGGGCCACTTCCGCCTGTTGCAGCGCGGTTTGCAGTTTGGCCTGTTGCCATTCGCCCTCATATACCTGCCGTTGCCGTTTGTAGACAGTGGGGAATGAGAAGCCTTGCGACAGGGTGAATTTATGATCGAAAGCGGCGCTGTTTACACTGCCAAACTCTGCTGCCAGTGAGGTTTTGGGCAGATCGGTGCTGCTGCGGGTGATGGCTTCGTAGTAGGCTGCCTGTTGGTGGTTGAGCTTCAGTTGCAGGTTTTGTTGCTGTGCGGTCTGAAGGGCCTGCTGTAACGTCAGCGGGCGGGCCGCCTGTGCCTTCAACAGGGATGGCGCGGCGATGAGCAGGAGTATCATCAGGGCGGCGGGCTTCGGTTTTTTCCATCCTTCTTCAAATAATAAAAAGAGTGCGGGAAGCACCACCAGTGTGAGCAGCGTAGCGGTGATCAGTCCGCCGATCACAACGGTGGCCAGCGGGCGTTGCACTTCAGCGCCGGCGCCGTTGCTCAGCGCCATGGGCAGGAATCCGAGAGAGGCCACGGTGGCGGTCATCAGTACGGGCCTTAACCGGTCGTGAGTAGCCTGTATGATGATTTGCCGGATGTTGGTCATACCACTGTTTTTTAACTGGTTCATTTCTCCGATTAACACGATCCCGTTTAATACTGCCACGCCGAACAGGGCGATAAAACCGATGCCGGCGGAGATGCTGAATGGCATGCCGCGCAGCCACAGCGTGAATACGCCGCCAATGGCCGACAAGGGAATGGCGGAGAATATCAGCAGGCAGTATTTCATTTTGCGGAAGGCGAAAAACAGCATGAGGAATATCAGCAGCAGGGCAACGGGCAGGGCTATACTGAGCCTTTTGGTAGCGTGCTGCAGGTTCTCATACTGTCCGCCGTAGGTGATATAATAACCGGCAGGCAGTTTGATCTGTTTGCCTACTTTGGCCTGCAGTTCTTTTACGATGCTCTGTACATCGCGGCCGCGTACGTTGAAGCCGACGGTGATCCTGCGGCGGGCGTCTTCGCGTTGTATCTGGTAAGGGCCGTCTTTTATGCTGATATCTGCGAGTACATGCAGGGGCACCTGTTCCCCGTTGGGCAGTCCTATCTGGAGATTGTTCATTTCGTCCAGGTCTTTTTTCTGTTCGTCGTTCATGCGTACCACCAGGTCGTAGCGCCGGTCGTTTTCGAATACCAGTCCCGCAGAGGCGCCGGCATAGGCGGCCTGGATGGTGTTGTTCACATCACTGACGGAGGCGCCGTAGCGTGCGATGGCTTCCCGGTTGTAGTTGACCACCAGTTGCGGGATACCGGTCACGGTTTCCACATAGAGGTCTTTCGCCCCTTTGACGGTGTTGATGACCGCCCCGATTTTATCTGCATAAGCCGCCAGGGAATCGAGGTCGTCACCGAATATTTTGCAGACCACGTCCTGGCGGGCGCCGGTCATCAGTTCGTTGAAGCGCATTTGTACGGGGAACTGGAAGCCGGTGGTGATACCTGGTATTTCTTCCAGGGCTTTGCTCATTTTGCCTGCCAGTTCCGGGAAGGACGATGCGCTGGTCCACTGGTGTTTGGGTTTGAGGATCACCATGAGGTCGGCCGCTTCCATCGGCATAGGGTCGGTGGGTATCTCGCCTGAGCCTATTTTAATCACGACTTTCTCCACTTCGGGAAAATTTCTGCGCAGCACCTGTGCCGCCTGGCTGGTGCCTTTGATGGTGGTCGTCAGTGAGGACCCTGTCAGCATCCGGGTGTCGACCGCAAAGTCTCCTTCTTCCAGCTGCGGGATAAATTCGCCGCCCATGCGGGAAAGGATAAACGCTGCCACGAGCAGCAGCAGTGCTGCTATGCCTACGACCAGTTTGGGAATGCCCAGCGCTTTTTGCAGCAGGGGATCGTACAGGCGTTTGATGCGTTCCATCATTTTGTCCGCGAAACTCTCTTTATGGCTGAGTTTTTTGTTAAGGAACAGGGCGCCCATCATGGGCACGTAGGTGAGTGACAGGATGCAGGCGCCGAGGATGGCGAAGGATACGGTTTCGGCCATGGGGCGGAACATTTTTCCTTCGATGCCCTGGAGGGATAGGATGGGCAGGTATACGATGAGGATGATCACCTGACCGAATGCCGCGCTGCTCATCATGGTTTTGGCGGAGGATTCCACTTCGTCGTCCATTTGTTCCTGCGTGAGTTGTCTGACGCCGCTGAGCGTGGCGCCCCGCGTGAGTTTATGCATCACCGCTTCGATGATGATGACGGCGCCGTCTACCAGCAGGCCGAAGTCCAGCGCCCCAAGGCTCATCAGGTTGCCGCTTACGCCGAACAGGTTCATCATAATGAGGGCGAACATCATGGACAGCGGTATGACGGAGGCTACGATCAGGCCTGCGCGGATATTGCCCATGAAGATGACCAGCACGAGGATCACGATGGCGGCGCCTTCCAGCAGGTTACGTTCCACCGTGGAGATGGCGTTGTCCACCATTTTGGTCCGGTCGAGGAAAGCTTCTATGGCTACGCCTTCCGGTAGTGTTTTTTCGATGGCTGCGATCTTCTCTTTGATATTGGAGATGACTTTATTGCTGTTTTCTCCTTTCAGCATCATGACCACCGCGCCGGCTACTTCGCTTTCGCCGTTGAGTACCACGGCGCCGTAGCGGATGGCGGTGCCGATTTTTACGGCGGCTACGTCGCGGACCAGGACAGGGATGCCATTGTCGATCCTTTTAACGGCGATGTTGCCGATGTCTTCCTGGTTCTGAACGAGGCCTTCGCTGCGGATAAACAACACGTTTGGCCCTTTTTCGATGTAGGCGCCGCCGGTGTTCTGGTTGTTTCCCTGCAGGGCGCGGAATACATCGGAGATGGTGATCTGATAGCTTTTCAGTTTGTCGGGGTTGACCGCCACTTCATATTGTTTGACAGTACCGCCGAAAGAGCTGACATCGGCCACGCCTTCGGTGCCCAGCAGCTGGCGTCTGACGGTCCAGTCCTGTATGTCACGCAGCGTGGTGAGGTCGTATTTGCCTTCATAACCGGGCTTAGGTTTTACCACATACTGGAATATCTCGCCCAGGCCGGTGGTCACAGGGCCCAGCTCCGGTTCCGTCATGCCCGGCGGTATTTGCTGGCGTACCTGTACCAGCCGCTCGCTTACCTGTTGCCTGGCCCAGTAAACATCTGTCCGGTCGTTGAAGACGATGGTTACCAGGCTTAGTCCGAAACGGGAGAAGCTGCGTTGTTCTATAATACCGGGGATATTACGGGTGGCCTGTTCGATAGGCACGGTAATAAATCGCTCTACGTCGGGCGCTCCCAGGCTGGGAGCGGAGGAAATGACCAGCACCTGGTTATTGGTGATGTCGGGCACCGCGTCGATGGGCAGCTGGGTAACGGAATAGCTTCCCCATCCAATCAGTGCCAGTATAAACAGGCCGATGATGAGCTTGTTTTTAATGGAAAAACGGATAATGCTGTTTAACAAAACGTACACTTTAAAGAATTGACGAATGCAGAATGATGCGCTTTTCCGCAACACCATTACAGTGCTGTACTCCCGGTTTTTAACCCGGGGAGGACAGAAAAGGTTCAGGCAGGAGGAAAAAAGGCGTTCCCGCAGCGCATAGCGCTGCAGCGGGGCCTGGTAGCCTGCATCATTCAGTTATATCAGGACAAGGACGCTGATAAGGATTTGGGAGGCTGGAAAACGTTGTCCGGCAGCCGGCAGGGAGGAGGTCCGTCATTAATGATCAGGTAATCCTCCCGGGGCAGTTCTATCACGGGAGTAAACAGGGTGACCGGCGTTGGAGGTATTACGGTATGAAGGGTCATGCAGATAATGTCCGGTGTTTTGAACGGCAGCTGCATGTCCTGCTGATAATCATCGTCAAAAGGCTGCTCATCCACATAGTGCAGTTTCAGGAACGTCAGCAGGGTCATCTGAACGTTCTCCTGCTTATGTTTTTTGAAATGCTCCACCAGCAAAGGGAACTTGAGTAACTGGCCGGCATCGGTACTGCCAAACAGGTACACCAACAAGAGGATTATTGCAGTGGCCTTTTTCATAAATGAGATATCGGGACCAAAGATAAACATATTTGGAAATTGATGCCGGATAAAAAATCAGGCGGCGGGGGATTGTCCCTGAACGACGGGATACTTTTAAGTGTAAGGCGTGTACAGATGGTATACAACGGAGGAAAGTACATGCCTGCATTTCAAATTTACTGTAAATAATTAGGGCGGACAATTTATTTTTGCGCTATATCTCCCTATTTACAGCACCTTCAAACAGCGTCATTTTATGACACATCAGGAAAAACATTTTACCGGCTCCGAGCTGTTACGTGATATTGTGATCGGCATGTCCGACGGCCTCACTGTACCCTTTGCCCTCGCGGCAGGTCTCAGCGGCACCGTAAAGGACGTGAACCTCATCGTGATCGCCGGACTGGCGGAAATAGCGGCGGGCTCCATCGCTATGGGGCTGGGAGGCTACCTGGCCGGAAAAACGGAGCAGGACCATTACAACAGTGAACTGAAACGGGAATACGAAGAAATAGAAACGGTGCCGGAGCGGGAGCGGGAAGAGGTGGAGACGTTCTTTGCGGAGCTGGGCCTGAGCCGGGAGCTACAGCAGAAGGCAGCTGCGGAGCTGATCACGGACAAAGACCGCTGGGCGGATTTTATGATGAAGTATGAGCTGGGGCTGGAAAAACCGGATGCCCGCAGGGCAACGAAAAGTGCGCTTAATATCGGCATTTCCTATATCATCGGCGGACTGATACCGCTGATGCCTTATTTCTTCGTAGACGACGGGATAGAAGGACTGAAGATATCTGCCATGATCACCATCGTGTGTCTCTTCGCCTTCGGCTATTTTAAAAGCCGCCTCACAGGGTTGAATCCTCTGCTCGGCGGCATTCGTGTAGCCGTTATCGGTACTATTGCCGCGGGGTGTGCGTTTGCCATCGCCCGGTTAATCGGCGGGTAAGTTTATTTTCTGCGGAAGGTAACGTAGTAGCCTGTACGTAGTTCATAATCGGGATGCGGATTGATGACCTGCACTTTGATCAGATGTTTGCCCGCCGGGAGGTCCAGCCGGTGGCAGATTTCGTCTTTGCGCACCAGGTAGTTGGTCGGCATCCTGATGGTGTCTGTCACCTGACCGTCAATGCTGACAGTGGCGATAATGACGTGATCGGCCACCTCCCTCTTTTTGGCTGCATGACCGCTCAGTACAAACCCGTTGCCTTCAAAAGAAAGGCTGATGTCGTTCCCGTTCACATAAAACTCTTTTTTATGAATCGGCAGGAGGCCCGGAAAACTCTCTTCAAAGGCCACCGGCTCCGGTATTTGCAGGGGGAGGACCACTTTATCGCCCTGCTCTCTCCCTCCATGCCGTTTGATGTTTTCCAGCGCATGGCGATAGCTGATGTCGTAGGCTTTGTTGAGGGAGATACTGGTATACTTAAAATTGATGTCTTCTGATCCTGCCAGTCCGTCTTTCCATTTTTGCGGAATTTTATCGTATCCCAGCATGGTGCCGAGGATACCGCCGGCGGTGGAAGGGTTGCAGTCAGCATCCTGGCCGGCGCGGGTGGAGATCTCCAGCGTTTTGGCATAGTCGCCGTTGCCATACAGCAGTCCCATGATCACGTAAGCACAGTTAATGGTGGCATCGATATTCAGCGGGTCGAAGACGGCGCTGGGGCAGCTGATATCCGACGACCATTTCTTCTGCAGTTCAAACCAGGTACGGTGCCAATCGTCCGGGAACTGCTGATGCCAGCGGATCACGTCGGTCATGCACCGATGGAATTGCGTATGGGCGGGAATCACACGCAGCGCATCGCGTACGATCCGTTGCATATCATTGGATACGAAGGCGAGTGAGTACATGGCGCCGACATACACGCCGCCATACCAGCCGTTGCCATAGTTCATGATGTGCCCGATTTTGTGGCTGATCTGTGATGCGGCATTAGGCATGCCGGGGCTCATCAGGCCGGCGTAATCAGCTTCTATCTGGTAGTCGATACAATCGGCGTGCATGTTGTGCTGCCAGTGGCCGGAAGCAGGCGGGCGGAGGCCGTTGAGGATGTTGTAACGGGCGGCCTGGTTGGCATGCCACAACACATAACCCGCATGGGCAAACGCCTGTGCAAAGGAGTCTGCCGGTGCGTCGAGGCCGTGGCGCTCCATGACGTCCACGAAGGTGAGGTCCATGTACAGGTCATCATACAGCCCGGGAAAACTGTCCATCACTTCTTTTACATATCCTTTATGCCATTCCAGCGGCTGATAGTCCTGGATGTAAGTGCCGTTGAACCGGAACTCATAGGGACCGCCAAAGGTTACCCCGATGGTTTGCCCGGCCCAGCCGCCTTTGATCTTGTCCTGTAATGTCTTTTTCGATAAGGTGGATGTGTTGGATGGCTGCGCTGTCAGGGCCAGACTGCCCAGCAGATATGCCATTAACAGAATAACGCGTGTTTTCATGAGCGGGAAAGTTGTTATGGACACATAAGATAGTGTTTAATTTTAAAATTATTTAATAAATAAGCTGTCAATTAGAATATTTTTTTATAAATAAAATGATAACCTGCCCGCTGTAAAACTGTTGCACCGGTTAACTGAAATTGGGTTATTTTCAGGATATGAAACCTAAAAAAGCATATCCAGCCGCGATAACGATTTTCGGTGCCCGGGGAGATCTTACCCGCCGTAAGCTGATACCCGCACTGTATAATCTGTTTATAGAAAACCACCTGCCCGCTTTATTCGAGATCTTCTGTGTCGACTTTCAGACGGTAGATGAAGCTGCATTTAAAAACGATCTGCTGTCCGGTGTGAATGAATTCAGCCGTAACGGCAAGGCGGAACCGTCAAAATGGGCCGGATTCGCCGCACGTATCAGTTATCTGCAAGGAGACTTTACCAAAAAGGAGACCTACATCTCCCTGAAAACAAAAGTGGAGGACTTTGAGAAGAGCAGTAAACAACGGGGCAACCGCATGTTTTATTTCGCTGTGGCGCCACGGTTCATAGAGGTGATCGCAGAAGCGCTGTCTACCCGCAAGTTGTGCAGCAACAAAACGCATGACCGTATTGTGGTGGAGAAACCTTTTGGCACTGATCTGGCCACCGCCAGGAAGCTGAACCACTTTCTCACCAAACGTTTTTCAGAGAAACAGGTATATCGTATTGATCATTACCTGGGTAAGGAAACGGTGCAGAACATCATGGCTTTCCGCTTTGCCAACTTCGTATTTGAACCATTGTGGAATAAAAACTACATCGATCATATACAAATCAGTGTAGCCGAACAGGTGAGTGTGGGCAAACGCGGCGGTTACTACGACGCCAGCGGCGCCCTGCGCGATATGATCCAGAACCACCTGCTGCAGTTGTTGTGCATTGTGGCCATGGAATGCCCCGGCGCCTATAAGGCAGAAGCCATCCGCGACGCCAAAACCAAAGTGCTGAAAAGTATCCGGCCGTTTACCACCCAACAGGTGTTTAAGAATGTGGTGAGAGCGCAGTATACGGCTGGTGAAGTAGATGATGTACAACGGATCGCTTACCGTCAGGAAGAACAGGTATCGCCTGAATCCAATACAGAAACATTCGTCGCCCTGAAGATGCTGATCGACAACCCGCGCTGGGAAGGTGTTCCCTTTTTCCTCCGTACCGGCAAATCCATGACGCGGCAGTCTTCCGTGATCGTAGTGCAGTTCAAAGACTCACCGCATAAAATCTTCAAAGACGATATCGTTCCCAACAGGCTGATCATCAGCATACAGCCGGAGCTGGAAATCAGCCTGTTGTTTGAAAGCAAGGTGCCCGGGCTGCAGATGAAACTGGTACCGGTAGAGATGGACTTCACTTACCAGGAAGCCTATACGGAATCCCTGCCGGAAGCTTACGAAGCACTGCTGCTGGACGTGTTGCACGGTGATGCCACCCTTTTCATGCGCGCCGACCAGGTGGAGGCAGCCTGGAAAGTGGTGATGCCTATTCTCGACGCCTGGAAAAAATCGCCCTCCAAACAATTACAGTTCTACGAATCCGGTACCTGGGGACCGGCAGCCGGTAGCAATCTGCTGAAGCCATACGCCAAAGAGTGGTACAGGCTACCCTCCCGTGAAACAGTCAAGAAACTGGCCGTTAACAAGTAATATCACGGCACAATACTTCTCACTGCGTTCCTCACTTTTAAACAGGTGGGGGCCGTCGTGAGATAACCTTCCTGTGCAATAAAGGTAAAAATGATGCCGGTAGTTTTTTTCGGGTAGTTGATCCACGGATGACTGCCGAAAGCGCCGGGGCTGCTGCTTTCGATGACCATGTCGCCGGCGCCGGTGTTGTCGCGCCAGTTGCCGATACCGTAAAAATCGGACGTGTTAAGCCATGCCAGCGGATAAGGCGTGTAGCCTACGGTTGTACCGCTTATCTGGCCCCCTTCCATCGCGGCAACTGCCGCTTCGCTGAGCACACGCGTGCCATTTGGCGTAACGCCCTTGTTGACCAGCATATCCAGAAATTTCATATAGTCATTCGGGGTGCTGCGGGCGCCGCCTGCAATAAGGGGATTTGCTGTGAGACCGAAATCCGTGCTGGTCATCCCGCAGGGGGTGAAAATTTTGTCGGCGGATATTTCCTTCCAGCTTTTACTACTGACTATTTCGCAGATACGTCCTGCTACCTGCATACTTACGCCACCATAATAAAACACTTTCCCCGGAGGATAAAGCAACGGAACATTCCGGCCGATGGCATCCACCGCCGCTTCCAGCGTCAGCAGCGGATTAGATTCATATCCCTGGCTGGAATTGCCGGGAAAGCCGGAAGTATGGGAAAACAGCTGCGCGATGGTGATGCTGCCTTTCCCGTTGGCCGTGAACACCGGCAGAAACTTACCTACGGTATCAGACAGTTTTAGTTTACCTTCATCTACAAGGCTCATCAACACGGCGCCAGACAACCATTTGGAACAGGAGGCGATCAATTGACGGGTATTACCGTCATAACCACCGTAACTTCTGTTGTACACTTCCCGTCCGTTAACATGAATGACCGCGTAACCTTTTCCATTGAAACGCACTGGAACGGAATCATCCAGTATTTTATCAATCACATTATAACCCGATGCATGTTGCATTCCGGTAGTTTCTTTTTTACAGGCCGCCGTAATGATGCATAACAGTGGCAGGATCAGCAGGGGATAAGCTCTCATGACAGTTTTTTGATGATAACACTGCAATATAAACAGGATAAGATCAATGTTTATTATATGAACATGTGATTTTTTTATGGTAAGCGTCATGTTTAAACCTCCTTTCCTTGCTGCACTGCGGTCTTATTTGTAGCCGGTGTGGGTATTTTCATTATTGGTAGGTACTGTTAAGCTAAAGCCCTGTTCTGATATATCCGTGAAAACGCGTTTATTCCTCTTTTTATAACCCTCTAACGTTTAACCATTATGCTATCCGAATTTTACACTTTTAAAAAACTATTGTACCTCAGCCTTTTCTTCATCTGCTTATTTGCTTATAGCGCCAGGGCGCAGACTTACGCCAACAGCCAGACCAATGGCGTGACCGGCTTGTGCCTGTTGTGTGGGGTCTCCAATCCGGACAATGCGGTGAACGGTAACCTGAACGATTATTCCACTTTCAACATCAGCGTGGGGTTGCTGGGCGTTTCTGTACACCAGACACTCAATTTCCCGGCTGGCGGTACTGCCGGCTGCGATTCACTGGTGATTGGCGTTGGCAGTGGTAATGGCATCCTGTCGTTAAACCTGGTAGGAGGTGTTACCGTTGCGACCCTGAATGGCGTCGTTCCCAATAACGACGGACATGTGGTGGACAGCAGCAATTTCAGGCCATGGGGCAACAATCGGGGGGAAATCATCTTAAAGCCTGCCGCGTCTTTCGACCGGGTAAAGGTCTCTTTGTCCAGCAGCCTCATAGGACTGCTGAATGCTTTCCAGGTGTATTATGCCTATCGTAAGCCTGCGCTACTGTCTCCGTTATTGCCCGACACTGTTAATCTCTGTAGCGGTGATACTGCATCCCTCGCGGCTGTGGCGCCGGCCGGAACGACAGTGCGATGGTATAATACGCCCGCGGGTGGGGCGCCGCTTTATACCGGCGCTACCTATAAAGTAAGTCCCGTTACAACGACAGACTACTATGCCGAAGCCGCGCTGAACGGATGTACCAGCACACGTAAAAAGGTAACCGTGATCGTACATCCGAAGCCTGCTAACCCGGTGTTCTCCGTAACGCCGAGTATTGTCTGCAATACAACAGGCGTAGGAATCGACAACTATACGCCGGATGTTTATTATAACGTACGTACCGTATATACGGGGATCGACGGGCTATTGCTGGATTCATCCTATACCGTGATGAATGGAGATACGGTGGTTGTCCGGGACCTGAACGCTTACCTGAATGTTACCGTCAACCTTTACATACAGGCTGTCAACAAAATCACAGGATGCCGGTCAGATACGGTGATGCAGACAATGATTCTGGGTGCGCACGGCACCTACGCGGATGCAGTACCGGTGAATGTGACTATTTGTAAAGGAGACAGCGTTACGCTCTATGCCTATGGCCATGGGCAGGAAACCAATCCCCTCCTGAATATACGATGGTATAGTGTGCCCACGGGCGGAGTGGAGTTGCACAGAGGAAAATATTTCAAGGTAGGGCCGCTGGACACGACTCATTATTATGTAGTGCCCGGCTACCATTGCGAATACCTGCAACGTACTAAAGTAACGGTGAATGTACGCAAGCTGCCGGACCCCGTTTACACCGTACCACAGGGCATGACCTGTGGCGCTACTAAATTAAAAGTACAGAATTATCAACCTGGGTACAGTTACCGGGTGAGGGTGAAGTTCAGGTATACCACGCAGCTGTTGCTGGATACTGCTTACTTTGTTCCGCACACGGACACCTTTTTTATTCCGGGATACCCGACACCTATACCCGCAGCAATAGATATATGGGTACAGGCAGTCGATTCCGTAACAGGATGCAGGTCTGATTCTGTTTACCGCCGTATGAATACAGACGGCTATGCTGCCCAGCCCAGGGTAACGACAGACACCGTGTTCGTTTGCAGTGGCGACAGCGTGGTACTGCATGCATTTGACCCGATTTATACACAGTCCCGTATCCGCTGGTATAACGTGCCTTCCGGCGGAAGCAGGTTGTATACCGGCAGCGATTATAAGGTGAGCCCGCAAACTACGACCGTGTATTATGCCGCGGGAGGTTATGGGTGTGAATACCCTGTACGTACGCCCGTGACCGTGATTGTGAACCAGTGTACGGAGCAGGCGCAGACGCTGCAGAAAACGCCGCTAAGACATACACTGGAATTATTCCCCAATCCCAGTGCTGGTATGGTAAGGTTAAATATTGACAAATTGCTTCCCGGAAGCGTGCTTATTCTCAGGAATGTTCATGGTGTGGAAGTGCAGCGGGAAGTATTGACGGGTAACAATTTTTCGATTTCTCCGCGGCTCTCTGACGGGATCTATTTTATTGAGATCAGAAACAATAGAAATGAAGTCCATACAGGGAGGGTAGTACTGAAGCGATAATGGTGTTTATTTAAAGAGAGGGCATCCCGGAACAGGGATGCCCTTTTTATGAGTGCTCTTGCGGGATATAAATATTTGAAATTTATTTAGTGTGTATTTTTTGTTGAATAGCAACGGCGGGCACAGTCTTTGTGCGCCGAAAGCATGCAAAAAACAACAGGGAACCCTGTCTCACCAGAACACAAAGGATTTTTGCGTGTGCGCGGGGCACGCGAGCATAACCTCAAAAATGTAGACCTTGATATTCCAAGAGATGCACTGGTAGTATTCACCGGCGTATCGGGATCCGGCAAATCGTCGCTGGCCTTTGGAACGCTTTACGCGGAAGCACAGCGCCGTTACCTGGAATCGGTATCACCCTATGCGCGCCGGCTGTTTCACCAGATGTCGGTACCGGAGGTAGACGAAATCACCGGGCTGCCGCCGGCGGTGGCGCTGCAGCAGCAACGGGGACTTCCTACCACACGGTCGTCCGTAGGGAGTGTGACCACATTGTCTAACCTGTTGCGTATGCTGTATTCCCGTGCGGGCCATTACCCCAAGGGGCAGCCTCACCTGGAAGCAGAGGCATTCTCGCCCAACACGCCGGCAGGAGCCTGTCCGCAATGCTACGGCCTGGGCAGGGTGTATGAGGTCACAGAGCGCTCTATGGTGCCGGACGATACGCTTACCATCCGGGAGCGTGCTATCGCCTCCTGGCCTACCGCCTGGTATGGCCAGAACCTGCGGGACATCCTCATCACCCTCGGCTACGACGTGGACAGGCCGTGGAAAGAGCTGCCTCAAAAAGACCGCGACTGGATACTGTTCACAGAAGAACAACCTGTGGTGCCGGTATATCCGGGTTTCACGCACGCGGAAGTAAAACAGGCTATCAAACAGAAAGTAGAACCTTCCTATATGGGCACCTTCTCCGGCGCCCGCCGCTATGTATTGCACACCTTTGCCAATACGGAAAGCGCTTCCATGAAGAAGCGGGTATCCCAATACATGGAAAGCGCGGAATGTCCTACCTGTCATGGTAAACGGCTGCAGCCCGCCTCTTTGTCGGTCACCTTTGCCGGCCTGGACATCGGCGAGATCGCCCGCCTGCCGCTCTCGCGCCTTACGGAGCTGATGCGGCCCTATGCAGAGGGAAAAGTGAATCACCATACAGACCATCCCGAAAGGGCGATCGTAGCCCGGCGTATTGCCGCCGACCTGGTAGGCCGGCTGGAAGTACTGCTGGACCTCGGGCTGGGATACCTGCTACTGGAGCGGAGCACACCTACCTTATCGCCTGGTGAGCTGCAGCGTCTGAGGCTGGCCACACAGGTACGTTCCAACCTGTTCGGCGTGGTGTATGTGCTGGACGAACCTTCTGCCGGTCTGCATCCGGCAGATACCGCAGCGCTGCTCCGCGCACTCGAAAGGCTGAAAGCTTCGGGCAACTCCCTCTTTGTAGTAGAGCATGACCTGGACGTGATCCGTCATGCCGACTGGATCGTGGACGTAGGACCCGCTGCCGGCGAGCACGGAGGGCATATCCTGTATAGCGGCCCCACCGCCGGCCTGGCGGCGGTAAAAGCTTCCCGCACCCGGGAGTTTCTCTTTGCGGAAGCACCCGTAAAACCCCGCCAGCCCCGTAAGCCCACCCGGTGGCTGCAACTGGAAGGGGTGACCCGGAACAATCTACATCAGCTCGATGCCACGTTTCCGCTGGGCTGTATGACAACGGTGACCGGCATTTCCGGCTCCGGTAAATCCAGTCTCGTCAGCCAGGTGCTGGTGGAACTGGTAGCGGCGCAACTGGGGATGGAGCTGCCCACCGAAGGGGAAGAGGGAGAAGGACTGGAACAGCCGGCCCCCGCCACGCTGGACGGCCGCATTACGGCCGGGATGGAACATATCAAAAGGCTGGTGCAGGTTGACCAGAAGCCGATAGGCCGTACCCCCCGCTCTAACCTCGCCACCTATACGGGATTGTTTGATCATGTACGGAAACTGTTTGCCGACACCAAAGCCGCCCGTGCCCGGAAATATGACGCCGGCCGGTTTTCTTTCAATGTCGCCAAAGGACGCTGTGAAACATGCCAGGGCGAAGGTTTTGTGATGGTGGAACTGTTATTCCTGCCCAGTGTATATGCCCCCTGTCCCACCTGTCATGGTGCGCGGTACAATGCCAAAACACTGGAGATCACCTATAAGGAGAAGAACATCGCGGAAGTGCTGGAGCTGACGGTGGATGCGGCTTACGGCTTCTTTGCAGATGATCCGAAAATACATCGCTCGCTGAGTGTGCTGCGGGAAGTGGGACTGGGCTATCTGCGGCTCGGCCAACCGGCCACGCAGCTGTCAGGAGGTGAAGCGCAGCGTATTAAACTGGCCACAGAGCTGCAGCGGATGGGGCGTGGCGATACCCTGTATGTGCTTGACGAGCCTACCACGGGGCTGCATCCATCGGATACGGAGAAACTGGTGGCCCAGCTGGAAGGACTGGTGGTCGCCGGCAATACTGTCATCGTGGTGGAGCATGAAATGCGGGTGGTCTCCGCCAGTGACTGGGTGATAGATATCGGTCCCGGCGCGGGCGAGGAGGGCGGTCATATTGTGGCTGCCGGCACGCCTGCTGCCGTGGCCAAAGCGAAAGGCAGCCGTACCGCGCCTTACCTGGCCAGTTTCCTCCGTGGATAATTTCTTCGAAAATTCCATCGTAAAATTTGTAATTCGCAGTACGAAACAGTCAACAACAATGAAGAAAAATCTTTTATGGCTGCTGCCTGCGTTGCTGTCCTTACAGCTCAGTGCGCAGCAGCGCAAGCCGAATGTGATCTTTATCCTCGCCGATGATATGGGGTATGGTGATCTCAGCTGCTACGGCAGCCCACAGATCCGTACCCCGCAGCTGGACCGCCTGGCGAAAGAAGGGTTCCACAGTACCGGATTCATGGTGTCTGCGCCTTCCTGTACGCCCAGCAGGGCGTCGCTGCTTACCGGCCGATATCCCGATAAAGTGAACATGCCCTATGCCGTGGCGCCCGGCGACCGTCACGCGCTGGCAGACAGTATTTTTACCCTCGCCAAAATGTTTAAGGCCAACCACTATCAGACGATGATGATCGGTAAATGGCATCTTGGTGACAAAGCCAATAGCCGGCCGCTGTCGCATGGCTTCGATCATTTCTTCGGAATGCTGTACAGCCACGATTATCAGTCGCCTTTTGTCAACACAGATACTACGCTGGCTGTCTTCCATGATAATACCCGTGTCATTGAAAAGCCGGACTACAGTAAGCTGATGGGCTGGTATACCGATAGCGCGCTGGCTTATATTCAACGCGCCAGCCGCAGCAATCAGCCGTTTTTCCTGTATCTGCCTTTCCCGATGCCGCATGCACCGCTGGCGGTTCCCCGGGAGTGGGCCGGCAAATCACGGGCTGGGTTATACGGAGATGTCATTGAACAGCAGGATGCCTGCATCGGAAAAATCATCGCTTTACTACGCACGCTGAAACTGGATAAAAACACCATTGTGATGTTCACCAGCGATAACGGACCATGGAATGCCATGCCCGACCGCATGTTGCAGCGTGATATTGTAAAACCGTGGGACCACGGTTCCACCGGGCCTTTCCGCGGGGGCAAGGCCAATACCTACGAAGGGGGGCACCGTATGCCGTTTATTGCCTGGGCGCCAGGCCGTATCCCTGCCGCTACCGAAGGAGACCAGCCTTTTATCATCAATGATATCTTACCGACGCTGGCTACCGCTACCGGCTATACGCAGCCGCTGCCGGCCAACCTCGAAGGCGTCAATTGCTGGGGACACATTACCGGCCGCCAGCCCCGGCTGCCAGAAAGGCCGCTGTTTTACCTGAGTGCGGTCGGGAAACTGGAAGGGGTGCGACAGGGTGATTGGAAACTGCGTATCGCCACTGTAGAAAAAGACAAAACACCGGAAGTGGAATTGTATAACCTGACACTGGACAACAGCGAAAAACATAACGTGGCAGGGAAGTATCCCGAAATAGTATCAACATTGAAACAGCTGATGGATAAATACTGACACCTTTGTTGGGATAGCCTTTCGCGGTTTTGCCGGACATGCCCTCCAGCACTTTCTGAAAACTGATATCCCGTTATAATCAGTGTTTCGCCCCGGGGAATACCCGGGGTTTTTTATGTTGGCTTCCCGGGCTTACACCCGGCGCTGCGGTGTCAGCGTCTGCCGGTATTTCAAGGCTGTTAAAGAAAGTTATGCTACTCCCCGTATTCCCGCATTAACCGCTCAAATACATCCCGGTCAATATACAGATCGAAACTATCGGGATGGACGATACTTCTTTCCCGCAGTTGCTTAAGGGAACGGTTAAAACTTCTCACCGATACCCCCAGGTAGTCTGCCAGGTCTTTCTTGGCAAAATTGGTTTGCTGTGTAGCGAGGACAGATAATAACTTCAGTATAGCGTACTCAGCAGGGTAGACCTGCTGATAGGAGGCCCGGGCGGAGGTCTGATTCAGCCGGTGCGCGAGGGACAGTAACAGGAGCCGGTTCAGCTCCGCGTTATGCGTGATGAGGTAAGCAAAATAATCCGTGGTGATACACCATGCGGTCACCTCCGTCAGGGCAGTCACCGTGGTCAGGTTAAGTGTCTTCTGAATGACTTCTATCTCTCCCAGCAGTTCCCCTTCGCCCAAAAACTGGACGATAAAATCTTTCCCGTTGTCTTCCGTGATATGCACTTTGGAAAGCCCCGTCTGTTGCACAAAGACATATTTATTCCCCTGCCCCTGTTTGAGCAGGTGGCCGCCCGCGGGCCAGGTCTGCAGAAATACCCGGTCCTTCTTTTCGGTTTCCGTCAGCTGGTTTTCAATGAATGTTAAAATAGCGCGATTGGTATGTATCATGGTGAGCTGGGACAAATGTCCCGTTTTTTCGCAGTTGAAGCTATTAATTTTACAGAAATTTTCAGAATTTATGAGAGGCATACAAACCATCGCCTTCGATGCGGATGATACATTATGGGTCAATGAACCCTATTTCAGGGAGGTAGAAAACAAATTCTGCGGTCTCCTGGAAGACTATTTGCCCCATCATACCGTGGCGCAGGAATTATTTAAAACAGAGATGCAGAACCTGCCGCTGTACGGTTACGGCGTAAAAGCGTTCATGCTGGCCATGATAGAAACTATTCTGCGAGTGACGGAAAACAACGCCAGTCCCGCGCTGATCGCCAAAGTGCTGGAATACGGCAAGGAGCAGCTGGCCAAAGACATCGAACTGCTGGACGGTGTAAAGGAAGTACTTGATACCCTCAAAGGCAAATACCGGCTGGTGGTCGCTACTAAAGGCGATCTGCTGGACCAGGAGCGGAAACTCAACAAGTCCGGCCTGGCTCACTATTTCCATCATATCGAAATTATGAGCGATAAACAGGAAAAAGACTACCGTAAACTGCTGCGGCATCTGGATTGCTCACCGGAAGCATTTCTCATGATCGGCAACTCCATCAAATCGGATATATTGCCGGTACTGGCGATTGGCGGCCACGCTATTCATATTCCTTATCATACCGTATGGGCGCATGAAGTGGTGGAAGGAGAGGTGAAAGACGAAAGATTTTATTCATTTGAAAACATTTCGGCGATCCTGCCGAGGCTATTGTCATGAAACAGCTGCTGGACATTAATACCTGGGCCAGAAAAGACCATTATCATTTTTTTAGCCAGTTCGAGGAGCCTTTTTTCGGCGTATGCGTAAATGTGGATTGTACCCGGGCTTACTACGTATCCAAGGCGCGTGGATATTCCTTTTTCTTATACTACCTGCATAAGGCCATGGTAGCGATGAACCTTACGGAACCTTTTCGTTACCGTATCATCGACAAACAGGTATGGGTATACGACCATATTGATCCTTCTCCGACCATCAACCGGCCGGACGGCACTTTTGGTTTTGCTTACTTCCCTTACCATGCGGATTTTGAAACCTTCGCAGCGACAGCGCGCGTGGAAACAGAGAAGGTGCAAAGCAGCAGCGGTCTTATACCCGCCGTATCCGGTGAAAACGTAGTGCATTGTTCTTCCATGCCCTGGATCAATTTTACCGGGTTGTCCCATGCCCGCAGCTTTACTTTCCCGGACAGCTGCCCGAAGATCTCCTTCGGTAAGATGACCGATAACGACGGTAAAATGACGATGCCGGTATCGCTACATGTGCATCATGCGCTGATGGATGGCTATCATGTGGGGCTGTTCCTGGAGGAGTTCCAGCGACAGCTGGATGTATAGTTACGCCAGGTAGTTGCTCACTTCAATCAGGTTCCCGTCCGGGTCCCGGAAGTAAATGGAGATAACCAAAATATCACACATTGACAATTCAATACGCATATCAGAATTTACGCAATAAACAGCGGTTAATGTTTGCCGTCTCCATCTGTACGTTGGGGATGATCGTCGCGAATGTGTTGTTGGACTATTGGTATTCCTGGTACCTGGAGCGTGCCTTTTACATGTCGGAATCGCTGTTGTTCAGCGTCTACTGGGTGATGTTTTTGCCTTTGTTGCCGGCGTTGTGGTGGCTGATAGAAAGAACGGAAAAGGTGGGATTGAAATTTGCCTTTACAGGCGGCGCCATTGCTTTTCACCTGTTGGCCTACCCGGCACTGGTGTGGGTACTGTCAAAAATGTTCTACTACCACACTTTTTCCTTTGGGCAGACTTTTCAATTCGGACTGTCTGCTTATTTCCTGAAATCGGTCATTGTCTATGGGTTTTTGCTGTTGATGTTAACGATACTACGTAAAAAAGTGGTTTCCCCGCCAACTGTCCGGGAGGCAGCCAGCAGCACAAGTTACCTTCATGCGCTTATCGTGGCGGACCATCATCATCAGAAACAGGTACTGGCGGTCAACGATATTTTTTGTTTTACGGCCTGTTCCCCTTATGTAACCATCCATCATTTATCCGGTAACTACCTGTATGCGGAAACACTGAAGTCCCTGGAAAGCCGGTTGGATGAAATACAGTTTGTGAGAATACATAAATCTCATATTGTTAACCTTCAGAAGATAACTTCCTATCAATCCCGGCAAAACGGAGATTATGATGTCTTCCTTTCCGATGGTGCTGTGGTAAGGGCAAGCCGCAATTATGCGAAGGCCTTTAAATCAAAGTTGGAAAGATGGACTCAGCATACGGTAAAATAAACTCAGCTTACCATATTAGGTTTGAAAATCAGAGGTTTGTCTGGTAATCTTTGTGAAAAAGTTCAAAGATGGAAAGATCCTTTTTTTGCAAAGTTACTTTGATTGGCTGCGCGCTCTTCATGAGTTGCAATGGGCAGACAAATGACCGGCCGGTACAAAAAATCGTCGGTGGGGGCTGTGATGGTTGTGAATTGATGTATATCGGCATGCCCCAAAAAATAAATGCTGTTGATACAAGCCCCGGTTGGAATGAAGAAGGGCAGCAGCTGATGGTGACCGGGACGGTCTTTCAGCAGGACGGAAGAACGCCGGCAAAAGATGTCGTTATCTACTATTGGCATACCGACAATGATGGATATTATTCTCCCGCTCCGGGAATGGATGAACGGGTGAAACGCCACGGGCATATCCGCGGATGGGTAAAAACCGGCCCGGATGGAAAATACGCTATCAAAACGATCCGGCCAGCCCCTTACCCGAAGGATATGTTGCCAGCGCATATTCATTTATCTGTCAAAGAGCCTGCTGTTGCTAATGAGTATTACACCGATGAAATTAATTTCGAAGGGGATACGTTGCTGGTAGCTCATTTCAGGAAATATCCTCCTGAAAACCGCGGTGGCAGTGGCGTCGTAAAGGTGCAGCTGAAAGACGGCCGGCAGGTAGCAGAACATAATATTGTTCTCGGTCTGAATATTCCGTATTATCCTAAAAAGTAGATGGCTGGGATTTCAGGACGATAATAGCAATCGCTTCACCGTTCAGGATAACGAAAGATAACCGGGGCCGTTGAGAGAGGGGCGTACCCGGTGTTGGAAACACGCTTCAGGGTTGGCCCAACAACAAATTTTTCACCGGACTATAATAATTTCAATCGATTGCGTAATTTAAGCCTTATTCCCTTCCGTTATGAAAAACATATTCATCCTGTTACTGGTCATCTTACTTGCAGGAACGGCGAAAGCGTTGCCCGCCGGGCTGCCGGTAAAAATTCCGGCTTCCGCCATGAGGGCCATTCCCTTACCGCTGCCGCGTGCGCAGGCCGGGCCGGCATCCCCGCATATCGCCTCCATCGTTGCAGACACGATCAAAGTAGTCACAGGCAGCACTGTTGCCTATACGGTAGATACCAAAGCAGATGAAGGCCTGGTCAGTACAGCCACCACGGTAGCGCACCTGTTGGCCGAACTGCAAACCAATGTAGCGGTGCAGCGCCGCCAGGTGACGACTGCAGACGGCAACCCCAAAGATACGGGCGTTATCCAGGCAGGGGATCGTCTTATCCTCACTAATCCAAGGGGTAGCACCATCTACTACCTGCTCCCGGAGCAACGCGCCCTCACGGGGAAACTGGAGCTGTTGCGACCGGTGGTCACGGCACAGGTGAAAAATACCATTACGCTTCACTACACCGCCGGCCAGCGGAGCCCGGATGCTACTGTAACGATACATTTCCCGGCAGGCATCACGATCACCCCGGAAAATACAACGGTCAACGTGATCGGCCGCGGCGCCGTGCTGCTCAGGGACCTGCCCGGCCAGTCCATCGGCCGCACAGGTACCCGCTACTCCTATAAGCGTGTGGGCGAAGCCGTTATTGAAAAGGCCGCAGATGGAAGCACCACGCTTACCTTGCGTCACCTGGACCTGCGCCCGGCCAATGGGCCCGACCTGGTGCTGGTGATACAGGATGTTATGCTGAACGACAGCGGAAGATATTTTATAAACGCTACCAGCACCACCTCGCAGCCGGCGGTGCTGGCCAGCTCGGGGCTGGCAGGGGAAACTGCGGACCTCTGGGTGACCAACACCATTGCAGATTTTAAAAGGGTAGTGGTAAAAGATAAACCGTATCATGAATTACCCCATGACTATACGCAGGTGCAGTTCCGCTGGACGCCGGTCACCGCCGGCAAGGTGACTATGGAATACTCTACAGACACCGGCAGGCACTGGTCAGCCGCCAAAGCGAGCATAGACGCAGCGCATGGCACGGCGTTCATCACCGGTCTGCGCCGTGACAAGCTATATCATTTCCGGCTGCTGGTGAAAGACGGCGTCCATCGCGGCAGCTCCAACATCGCCGGTGATTATACCGGCATGCTCGATGTACGGATGTTTGGCGTACACGGTAATGACACCGCCGATCATACCGCCGGTATCAATGAAGCGATCCGTTTTATGCACAACATCGGCGGCGGCACTTTATTATTCAGCGAAGGCGTCTACAACGTACGCACCGTACACCTGCTAAGCAACGTATACCTATATATCAGCAAAGAGGCCGTTATCCGTGCGGGGAAAGGTGCCGACGCCCCGGAAACCACCTGGTTCAGCGACAGGGCCTATCGCTCCGGCCTTTCACCAACAGATCGCGGTCCTTACGAAGACCCGGAAAACTACCTCACCAAGCAGGACGTAGGGCATCACTACTTCCACAACGCCATGTTCTTCGGAGAACGGCTCGATAACATTAAAATTATCGGCAACGGACGCATTACGGGCAACGGCCACCTCGTTACCAGTGACAAGGTGATGAACAACGCTCCCGACAAACGGGCAGATAAGATGTTTTCGCTGAAACTATGCACCAACGTGGAAATCGGTGGTCTCCACCGGGACCATGACCTCTGGTATGATTCCGTGAAAGACGTCCCTTATTATGTGGATAAAGGTGGTCTGCCCTCGTATGATGACAGCAACATGTTGCAGATAGATCGTGCAGGTCATTTTGTGCTGCTGGCCACGGGCACGGATACACTTTTTGTACATGACACTTACTTTGGCAAAATGGACCAGGCCAACGTGCGGGATATTTATGATTTTATGGCGTGTAACCAGGTAACGGTGCGGAATATTTATTCCCGCGTCAGTTCAGACGATATCGTGAAACCGGGATCTGACTGCTCACTGGGATTTACCCGTCCGGCGCGGCATTACCGGGTGCGCAACGTGATCGGGGATACCAACTGTAACCTTTTCCAGATAGGCTCCGAAACGGCGGACGACATCATGGACATCTGTGTGGACAACATTTATGTCCTGGGCGCCAATAAGGCTGGGTTTTCTATTTCCACCAACGACGGCGGACGGGTGAAAGATATTCATCTCAACTGCGGACATACCGGTCCGGTGAACCAGCGGTCCCGCATGATGCGCACCACGGCGCCTTTCTTTATCTCCATTTCCAACAGGGGCCGCGTGCTGGGGGCAACGGTGGGGCAATATACTTTCGTGGAAGAGGGCCGGAAGCGGACGGAGTTGCTGGTGCAAAATGTGAATATCGGACAGGTGGAAAACATCGTGATCAACAGCATTGATATTTCAGAAGTTTACGGGGGCAGCTCTTTTGGTAATGGTAGCCGCTGGAAGCCATTCGACGGATCGCAGCACCGCGCCACTTCCATCATCGCCGGTTATGCGCTGCCCGCGGCGGGGGCGGTGGAAGGCGGACTGGATTTTACGCTGCCGGATGGCCGTCATACCGGCTATATCCGCAATGTGGTGTTTAACGATGTGCATATCACGGACAAAGGCGGGCATCCCCTGGCCGATACGGCGCAGCGGCCGCCGGAACTGGGAGTAGGGCAGTATAATGTGTCTAACCTCAAAGTACAGCCTTCGTACGGACTATGGGCCCGTCATGTGGAAGGGCTTACCATTTCGGAAAGTTCGTTCAGATTTGAGCAGCCCGACAGCCGTTACGCTTTGTTCCTGGATGATGTGCAGGGCGCCGCGCTCTTTGGCATTAAAACCGTCAGGGCCGCCGGTGACAGCGAATGGCTCCGTTACATCCGGTCTTCCGGCGTTCGTTGGAAGAATATCCTGTTTTACCAGGAAGCGTGGGGCAAATCGCCGGTATCGGCCGGCAGCCGTTAGGATGGCTATTGGGCCCGGGTAGCCATGGTAATCGAAAACTCCAGTTTTTGGGCATTGATTTCTTTCAGCGGAATTTCCTTTTCATTATCAAGGCCACGGGTGAAATATACCGTGGTTTTTAGCGTTTGCCCCTTGTCCAGCCCATCTTCGAAAAGGGCTACGCCATATAGTTCTTTGTCCCCGGTAGATGTTGCTGAAATACGCAGAACGCCGATATTGTACTGGCCGTTGTTCTTCACCGTGATGATACCGTTCTGGTAGGTGTAAGTGATCCCTTTGATGGTGGCCAGGTATGTTTTGTTGGTACTTGTCGGGGCCTTGTACGTCTGGCATTTTGCCATGAACGGAGAAAGTGCTAAAAACAGCGAAAAAATCAGTAATTTATTCATCGAAAGATAAAAATATATTGCAAAAATACATTTTATCTTTATACGGCGAATTGTGGTTAATTTCGTAACAGTATTAATCAAGGATGTGATGTTTACCGTGGAGAATGTTCTCAGCAAACCAATATCCCAATGACCTATTTCAGACTATTCCACCCCGTGCTGCTCGCGCGGGAGATCATACATACGGGGACTGCCCAGCTGGAAGGAGAGGAGAAGAAACGAGTCAGTATCATCAACACCCTCAGTCTTGCATCTATTGCGCTTTGTTTGATTTTCGGTACCGTTATCTACTATCTTACCGGTAATCTGGAGATCCTGCTACCCGCTTACGCAGAAGCCCTTTTGTTTGTGGTGGTGCTTATGCTCAACCATTTCCGTTGGCATAATACGGCAGCCATCCTGACCGCCTTTGTGCATAATCTTTCCATCGTTTACTTCAGCGCCTTGCTGGGCATGGTAACGGAAGTGTACCTGCTTTTCTTTTTCCTTTTAGGTGCTGCGCTGATGGTATTTCATGGCAAGCCTTTGCTGATAAAGTTCAGTATTGCTATCTCGGTGATCTGCCTGGTATTGTGTGAGCTGAATTACTATTATTATTTTATAGAACCGCTGGAGCTCTCGCATTACGAACAGTTCCTCATTCGCTGGGTGACCATCCCGGCCATCCTGGTGCTGGACGTGCTTACTTTTGCCTTGTATGTACGTACGCTGCGCCGTAAAAACGCCCAGCTGGAGCGGAAAGCTACCGCGCTGGAAATGGCGGACAAAGCCACCCGGCGGCAGGCGATGGAAACGTCCCATGAAATGAGAAATCCGTTTAACGCGGTGTATGGCATTTCACAGGACCTGCTGATGCAGGTACAGAAAAGTGACCTGTATCCCGCGGAACTGAAAGCGTCTATAGAGCATTTGTATTCCGCCTCGCATAATGTGTTGCAGATCCTGAACAACAACCTGGAGCATTTCCGCCAGCAGGAAGGCGTGGCGCCGCAGCTGGAGTCAGGCGCATTTAATGTGCGGGACTGGGCCGGCGAGGCGACGGCCATCTACCAGTATATCGCGAATGTAAGAGATGTCAGTATTGCTTTGGAGATAGACCCGAAGATGCCTGCGCGGCTGGAGGGAGATAAGATCAAACTGACCCAGATACTCAATAACCTGTTGTTCAATGCTATCAAATTCACCCATGCGAACAGCACCGTAACTGTGCAGATCAGGCCTGATGGCCGGCAATGGCAGTTGCTGGTAAAAGACAGCGGAGACGGTATTCCGCCGGAGCGTCTGTCCACTATTTTTTCGCCCTATGTGTCCGAACAACATGCTTTCGGAGGGACTGGGCTGGGGCTGCCTATTGTGCAGCGTTTCGTGGAACTGATGGGCGGTACTATCGCTGTGACCAGCAAAACCGGAGAAGGCTCTGTGTTTACGGTCAACCTACCGCTGACAGCCGTAGAGGAGGCGCCGGCCCCGGAGGCTCCTGCGAATAAGAACATCACGCTGCAGGCTTTCCCTGGTGTGAAAGCGCTGGTGGTAGATGATAACCAGATGAGCAATATGATCCTGTGCCGTTTCCTCGAACGGATGGAGTGCAGTACTTCCGCTGCTTTGGGCGGAGAAGAGGGGCTGGAGAAAGCCATTGCCACGCAACCGGACATTATTTTCCTGGACTCCCATATGCCGGGTATGGACGGTAAAGCCACGCTGGCAGCGTTACAGGACAATCCTGCAACGCATAATGCCATCGTGATTATTGTTTCCGGCGACGCGGCCGAGGCATCCATTGCAGAGATGCTCGCAGCCGGCGCCGATGATTTTATGACCAAACCCATTGATCTGAAAAGCCTCAACGAGTTAATGATCAGATTTGAAGCTCGTCTTACTACAAATTCTCAGCGTAATCCGTGATTCGCAGGTCCTGGTTGGCGATACCGTAGCGGCTGGTATCTTTTGTGCTCCAGGAAATATTTCCTTCCATCATATGTTCCAGCATAAGGATATAGCTGTCCAGCAGCGGATAATCCTGTCCTGAGCTGAGTGACAGCAGTATTTCAGCGGTATGCAGGAACTGCCTGATTTCATCGTCGTGAACAGCGGCAGCTTCGTGGACGGCTTTTTCGAGGGGCAGCTGTCTTTTGTTTTTGATCATCATGACAAGGTTCAGCTCGTCGCCCTGTTCCAGCTCCTTGGTATAGGAAAACAGGTCGTTGGCCCAGCAGATGGTCCGGCTGCAAAGCAGGCCGAGGTCTTTGATCAGCGGGTCGGCATACCAGGATGCCGGCAGATGAATGCCTTCCATGATTTCTGCGAGGTCGAGGAAGAAGTTGGCGCCGCCGATCCCCGGGCGGTGCAGCATATAATCTTCCAGCGAGATGCTGCCGATAGCAGTCACATGTTGCATGCGCCAGCTGTTGGACATAAAAGCCGCCTGGAGGCTGGTGGTGAACCGCTGCTGCCAGTCGGCCGGCCCTATCTGTACCATACGCCGCCAGATGTCCTGCATGGCGAGCAGCAGGGGAGGGTCTTGCAGCGGCTCCGCCTGGTACCTGCCTCTCAGAATACCGATCATTTTACCGGCGAGGGCTTCAAAGCTGGTGCCGGGATCGTTGAGGGTGATACGGTCTATCTCATCGTCCCAAAGGAACAGGAGGGTGTTGAAGTCCGCAGCGATGGCGAGGCGGAAGAGATCGGCGTTGGGGAACATGCGGGCCACCATCCAGGTGAATTTCTGTTCCTGGTACAGCTGCCATTGACCGTCGTTGTTGTCCAGCCCGAATTTCCGGACCCAGGCGGCCGTATGGCGGTCTGCTTTTTCCACCAAAGGATTGAGTTTTCCCGGGAAGGGGCAGTACAGCCCCGGAAGTGTTGTTGTTTCCATAAACTAATATTTAAGTGTTTAAAAAGCGTAGGCGGGCGTTCTTCGGGTGCTTTGATCACCTGTACCAGTAGTATAGTCTTCACGGATCCATCTGCTCGGTCGTTGGCTGTTGAATAAGGCCGGGATAGCTGGCAGGGCAAAACAGGACGCACCTAAAATTAAGATTGTGGCGTTAATTAGCCGCGCCATTTCCGCAGTTTAACAGGCGCAGGGGAACAATACGGGGAGAAATGCGCCCGTTGGAGGGGTGAAATGCCGGTATTTGACTGGCGTAGGTTGCCCGTTTTAATAATTTTTTCGTTTTGAGATAGTACTTATTTGAAGGGAGGGCGTTACTAATTCAGTAGTCTGATTGTATTGTTCATGCTGTTGTCATCAACAGCCATCATTTTATTCATAGTAAACATGCGTTTCAGAATTAAACTAAAAGCCACGCAACCGGCAGCCGTCATTCCCATTAACTATCCGTATGCCTTATCGGCAGTAATTTCCAGAATATTACACCAGGCTGATGAAGACTATGCGTCTTTCCTGCATGAGAAAGGTTGTGCAAAGGCTGGTTCTCTTAAAGTATTTAAACACTTTTCTTTTTCAGAGATCCGAACTGCCTTTCGGATAGAAGGAGACCGTTTCCGTTTTCTTTCCGACGAGGCCATGTTTATGATCTCATTCCATCTGCCACAGGCTGCGGAAAGCTTTATTCAGGGGCTGTTTCTGGGAGAGACCATAGAAATTGCCGATCGCCGCAGCCAGGCGGCCTTCACGATCACTGAGGTGCTCCCGACACCGACACCGCTGGAAGATATTCCGGATACAGCCATCACGGAAGTGATACTGCAACCGTTTTCACCGCTGGTTTGCGGCACTAAGAATGACAGGGGATACTATGATTTCCTCTCGCCCCAGCATCCGGATTTTGTAAAACAACTGGTACATACCTGGCGGGAGAAATTTATCACCATGTATGGTGAAGAAGAAGTGGATACCATATTCGATCCCGTGAGCGTGGAAGTGGTGATGATGGAAAGACCGCCCAAATCACGGCTGGTGACCATCAAAGCGGATACGCCGCAGGAAACGAAAATCCGCGGCTACACGAATTTCAGGCTGAAAGTAAAAGGCGTGGGACAGGCACTGAAATTACTGGCCGATGCCGGCGCCGGTGTATACAACAGCGCCGGAATGGGAAGCTTACACATTTTATAAAGATATTTTTTGCGTGCCCATGGTTTCAATGGTCGCTTGTTGAGTCGATTTATCTAAAGTAAAGTACCATTGTGAATCGTTCACTTCTCCGCAATAGAAGTGGAATAGTGTTTACGACATCGTCGATCACCGGAGGGGGATCGACGATTTTTTTGAGAAGGCCGTGGTTGTCAAAAAAAATTACTATCTCCGCATTTTCCCGTGAAGTATATAAGTTGACAATTGTAAATAATATTACAATAATTCAAGGGTTGGTTAGTTTGGAGGTGAAAAGTGATCATATTTATATGCATTTGGTAGAAAGTGCTCCCTTCAATAAAGGAAAGATGAAAGTTTATGCCGGTGTTCCTGGTAATCTTGTCGCATTTGTGTGTCGGGTCTCTTTCAGAAGAGGGTTTGATGGTACAGTTTCCTTTCTTTCAAAGACACAATTAATTGATCATTATATTGAAAGTTTGGGCGCTATTCACATTGGCGGGCAACGTATGATTATCGAAACGAAAGCCGCACTAAAATTGATTGATAAATACTTTAAAAACTAGGTAAATGAAACATCGTAAGGTAGAATTGGACGTTGATTGTATTGGTGGGGTGAGGCCTTTAACCAAGGAAGATGAAAAAGTAATCAGTGAGTTTATCAAGGAAAGGAAAGACGCTAAAGGAAAAACCGGATCAGCTGCGATAGCTGGTAGAGATCGTAAAACCGTTAGAGTAAAGACTAAGTCATAGTTGCTTTCTTTCGTGATAAATAGCTCGCTAGGACCACTTTTTATTTCTTAGGCTGATGATTTGAAATTTAATCTCATTTAACCAATAACATTAAAAAGACCTGCATCTCTGCAGGTCCTGTTTATAAAAAATAATTTCTTACAACCCCTCGTCCACCAGATACAGCACCGATTCGTAATTTTTCTTCACCGCTGCAGACATCGCAATTTCACAGGTTTTGGTAGAAGAATAATAGCCGTCATGCTCGTTACATTTTACCTCCAGCGACTCAGGACGTGTAGCCGATGCCGTTAGTTCCGGGAATAAGAACCCGCGATCACCGGCCATGCCGCAGCAACCGGCATATTTGGGAACTACCACCTCTTCTGCAAAGAACTGTGCCACCTTTACGAACTTAGGCCCTGTCTTCATTTTCTCCAGGGAGCACACGGGGTGCAGCGCAATACTTTTTTTCTTGTTGATGGCTGTGACCTTCGGCAGTACGAAGTCGTGCAGGAAATCCACGGCGTCGAGGATACGGAGCTGGTCGAACTTTTCTTTGTTGGCGGCGTTGAGCGCAGGGCGCACATGATGCAGCGTATAGGCGCAGGAACTCACGTCGATGACTACCGGCAGCGCACCCTGGCGACTGTCATGCCACAGCTTTTCTATAATGTGGTTGGCCGTATGTTCGTAGGCGTCTTTATACCCCTTGGAAGAAAAGATCTGGCTGCAACAGGTGCCGCTGAGATTATCGGGAACGACTACACTGATACCGGTTTTCCGGCAGACGCTCATGAATGTCTCCATCAGGTTTTTGGATTTGCCTTCGTAAGTGCCGAGCATACGGGAGATACAGGCCGGGAAGTAGACGATGGAAGCATCGGCAGACTGCTGCGGTTTAAGAATACCAAGGCCTGGCGCCGGCTGCAGCTGTTCAGACCATAAGGGTACAGCAGGAATGATGCTGCGGATACCTTTGGTGATACTGGTCATGGCATGTTTGCCAAACACCCGGTTGATGCCGGTACCCACCTGGATCGCAGTCCTGGCGGCCCATTCCACCGTCCTGAAATGTCTGGCTACCTGTAGGGCGAGTTTATTGGCCGTAGGGGAGTGGTTTTCGCGGCGGAGCCGCTTCACCAGATCGCCGGTGTTGATGTCCACAGGGCAGGCGGTGGCACAGAGACCGTCAACAGCGCAGGTTTCCAGCACATCGTACTGGTATTGGTCGAGGAGCACTTTGTAGTGGGCTTTGTCGCCGTTTTTTTGCAGTTGTTTGAGCGCTCGCCGGATCACGATCCTTCGGCGGGGTGTGGTGGTGATATCGCGGCTCGGGCATTTATGTTCGCAGTAACCGCATTCGATACAGCGGTCCACCTCCTCTTCTACGGTAGGCAGTTCCTTCAGGTGTTTGAGGTGGGCGCGGGCGTCGGGGTTGATGATGACGCCGGGATTGAGCAGGTTATGCGGGTCGGCGGCCTCCTTGACCTTCTTCATAATGTCGTAGGCATCGCCACCCCATTCTGTTTCCACGAAAGGCGCCATGTTGCGGCCGGTGCCATGTTCGGCTTTGAGCGTGCCATCGTATTTGTTGACAACGAGAGCCACCACGTCCTGCATGAAAAGTTCGTAGCGGGTCACCTCATCAGGTGTATTAAACGATTGGGTGACCACAAAGTGGATATTACCGTCTTTCGCATGACCGAAAATAATAGCATTGAGATAATGATACTGTGCGAAGAGTTGTTGCAGGTCGAGAATAGCGTCACCGAGTTTATCTACCGGGAAGGCAATGTCTTCCAGGATAACGGTGGTGCCGCTGGCACGAACGGCGCCCACAGCGGGGAACAGCCCTTTACGGATTTTCCAGAAGAAGGATTGTTCCGCCGGATCGATGGTGAACACCGGTGGTTCGGACATATCGAGGCTGGCGGCGGAGGCCATGAAGCCGTTGACACGGGCGTCGAGGGCAGCCTGACTTTCTTCCTGGAATTCTATCAGCAGCGCGGCGGCTGTTTCCGGCAACGTCTTCACAATAGATGGCATGCCGTCCATGTCTTCCACGGCATGCAGCGAGGCGCGGTCCATCAGTTCCACCATCAGAGCGCCTGCGTTGGTCAGCGGCACGATGGCCTGACACGCGGCATAGATGGTCGGAAAATACAGCAGCGCGGTAGATTTGTAGGCATAGTCCGGCACGGTGTCCATCACCGCTTCGGCGATGAACGCCAGCGTGCCTTCGGCGCCTATCAACAGGTGGGCCATGATGTCCAGCGGATGATGATAATCGATGAAAGCATTCAGGGCGTAGCCTACGGTATTTTTAGTCTGGTATTTATGGCGGATGCGATCGTGTAAAGCGCGATTAGCGGCGATCAGGTCGCGGCAGTCGGCAAGGCTCACAAACAGCGGCGCACATTCCATTTCAAAACGGGCGTAATCTTTTTTATGCTCCGTGCTGAAAGTATTGCCGTCGGGCAGGATAAACCGGATGTGCCGGGTGGTATGATAGGAGTTGAGCGCTACGCCGCAACACATGCCGCTGGAGTTGTTGGACAGGATGCCGCCCATCATGGCGGAGTTGATGCTGGACGGATCAGGACCGATTTTACGGGCGTGCTTTTTCAGGTACGTGTTCACCATTGCGCCGGTGATGCCGGGCTGCACCCGCACGGCCTGCCCTTTTTCTTCTATCTGTATCTTATTCCAGTACTGGCTCAGGTCTACCAGGATACCATCGGTAATGGACTGGCCGGAAAGGCTGGTGCCTCCCGTACGGAATACCAGCGGAATACGGAACTGCTGCGAGAAACGGAACAAAGCAACGATCTCCGCTTCACCGATCGGTTGCACAACTGCCTGTGGTACCAGGTGGTAGAAGCCCGCGTCTGAGGCATATGAGATAAGATCTATATACCTGGACTTGATACGATTTTCAGGTAAGATTTTCTTGAGTTCGTGTGCAATGTTCATGGCGACTGTCCTTATTCCTTGACTGGTTGAAGTTCACATTATGGATAGCAAGTTATATAATTTTACATCTTTTTATATCTTTAGCCACCGCTTTCTTAAATAACCCGTATTTCAACCATGCTCAGATGTAACAACCTATTGCCCGTTTTGCTGTTGGCTGATCTCTTCCTGATAACACCGTTACTGACCCATGCGCAACAGCCTGCGGGCGATACCCTGCCGGCACCGAAAGTACGCCAGCTGTCAGAGATCTCCATTATACAACAAAAGGCATTGGTGGAAAGAAGGACAGACCGGCTGATCTATAACGTTACCAGCAGCGTTGGGGCCGCCGGCGCCAACGGACTGGAGGTGATGGCCCGGGTGCCGGGCTTACGGGTGACGGACAACCTGATCGCTATCGCCGGCAAAGGGGCTGTAAAGGTAATGGTCAACGGAAGGATCATCCCGCTGGCGGGAGAAGACCTGCAGCGATACCTGAAGTCTATGTCAGCAGGGGAAATCGCCCGCGTGGAGGTGATCACCAATCCATCCGCTGCTTATGATGCTGACGGTAATGCCGGTCTGATCAATATCGTGACACGGCGTGACAGAAATCAGGGCTTCAGCGGGGAGATACAGGCCAGTGGCAAACTGTCGGACTACGGTTTCAAAAAGCTGTACGGCGTTTCCAACTACGGTACCATGTCCGCCGGCGGTAACTTCAGCTATAATACCCGCAGGTGGTCACTGTATGGTAACCTGAACTATGAACACGGTCGCTTTCTTGAAGGTTTCGGCATTGACCTGCAATATCCGAACCGGTTCTGGTCTCAGACAGACACCGGCAACTATAAGATCCGCAACCTCAACCTGGTACTGGGCACAGACTACAAGATAAGTAACCGCAGCACCATCGGGTTTAATTACAGTGGCGCCCGCACCGCTTATATTGGCGACGATCATGTGAACAACCCGGTATTTAATACCGGCGGCCTATTGGATTCACTGCTGCGTACTTTCGCTACTTATCAGCCGGTAGCATGGAGCACGGGACTAAACCTGCACCTGGTGACAAAGCTGGACTCCAGCGGAAGACAGTTTTCCGTAGATGCGGACTATTTTAATTATTACCGTACCGATAAATCAGATTTCATCAGCCAGCGCTATGACAGAAAGGGAGAGGCTATCGCCAACGGTACCACCAAATATTTTGATACCAACAAACAGGCGATCAATATCTATACCCTGAAAGCGGATTTACAGTGGCCTACCACCTTTGCCAATTACGCCTTCGGCGGAAAGCTGAGCTTTATCAATAACTACAGCAACGTATTTTACTTCAGGAACCTGCAGGGTGAAATGGAGTACGATAAAAACCTTAGTAACGAATACGACTATACGGAAAATACCCAGGCAGTATATGCTACCGCGTCCAAAGAGGCCGGTAGGTGGAAACTCAATGCCGGCCTGCGTATGGAAGCCACCCAGACAAAAGGGGTGTCTCATGTGCAGGACAACGCAATGGGCAACAACTATGTGAAATTGTTCCCGTCGTTCTCTGCTGACTGGAACTATCATAACGACAATCACCTGGCTTTTACCTTCGGGAAACGTATCAACAGGCCGGTGTTCTGGGACCTGAACCCTTACAAGTCGCTGACTACGGCCTACAGCTACCTCGAAGGCAATCCTTACCTGCAGCCGGAATATAACAGCAACTTCGAGTTGTCGCACCACTGGCAGCACCGCTTTACAGCCGCTGCTTTCCTGAATATCACCAATAATGGCTTCAATCGTATTACCGTAGCAACACCCAATAATAACACTGTTTATACCACGCCGGAGAACTTCCTGAAGATATACCGCTACGGACTGTCTGCCAGCGCCACGCTACAGCCGCTACCCTGGCTGGAGAGCGTTAACCAGTTGAGCGGTTATCATACCGATGCCCGCAGCGCCCTGCCCAATATTCCTGATATCAACGGCATGAGCGTATACCTGGCTACCAACAATAATATCACGTTGAACCAAGACAAAACCCTGATGGCGGTACTCAACTTTTGGTGCCAGTTTCCCGAAGTGGACCATAACGGGAAGTCCAATACCTATTATAATATGGACCTCGGCCTTAAAGCGGTCTGCCTGCAAAACCGCATGAGCATTGCGCTCAACGGCGCGGACCTGTTCCGCTCCAGCGCCAGCATCGTACGGTCCACGGTGAATAATATTCCGCAGACGTTCACCCATTTCCAGGTGAACAGGCAGATACGTCTTTCTGTGAGTTACAAGCTGGGACAATCTACCCGTAAGCGGGAGGTGAGGGGTACGGGTAGTGAGGAGGAACGTAAAAGGACTTAGTTGTAACGTTACTGGAAACGTGCCGGGCCACCTGGCTCTAAGGCGCAGGCGCCGGGCTGAAAAATGCGATTAATTCTTTTGCAATTTTCTCCGGGCTGTTGTCGTTATCAGCGCCGGTGGTATACTACTCTAAGAAGGTTATTGCTGCGCTGTGTTTATCATCTAAAATACGACAAAGTTATGTCCTTCCCTAATGCTCATTATCTCTGACTTTGGTGCTGGAGCGCATCCGGATCTTTATCCATGGCCTGTTTTCGATAAAATTGAACAGTTGTTTAAAAAAGTTGTTCAATTTCAAAATATTGTTTTACCTTCGGTTTAAAATCAGGCATATGGCAGTAAAAAAGGAACAGGACGCCAGCACAGAAGAAAGGATACTGGCAGCAGCGCGGATCGTATTTACCCGTAAAGGATTTGCGGCCACCAAGGTACGTGATATTGCTGCCGAGGCAGACATAAACCTGTCACTGGTCAACTATTACTTCCGCAGCAAGGAAAAACTGTTTGAAGTTGTAATGGCGGAAGCGGTACAGAAGCTGGTGTTTGAGATTGCCACCATTTTTAACGATACGCAACTGGGTATCCCGGAGAAGATCACCAGGGCGGTCAACTATTATATAGACCTGCTGCTGGAGAACCCGGATTTCCCGCTGTTTCTGGTCAATGAGATTATTACCGGGGATGATATGTTTACCCGTTTTGCGCAACAGAACACTTTGTTCCAGTCGGACCTGATCCGGCAGTTATTTGCCATGAAGGAAGAAGGTAAACTGTCCGTTCATCCGGTGCATGTCATGATGAACGTGATAGGGCTGGTGGTGATGCCATTTCTGGCCAGGCCGATACTGGAGCGGAATGCACTGGTGAAGGACGGGGAGTTTGTGAAGCTGATGAATGAGCGAAGGACACTGATCCCGTTGTGGCTGAAAGGTATGCTGGGGTAGTAACGGAAGGTGGGAGCTGGTGAGTAGGCACTCCCTCCGGGTTGATGGCTGAAAGGTATGCCGGGGGTAATAACCCCTTTTTTTGAGGTTGGATTGAACAATTTTTTAAAACAATATTTCAAACCGAATCATGCATCATGAAAGTATGTAAACTACTGGGTTGTATCATGATGTTGGCCGGGCTTACAGCGGAGGCGCAGCAGCAAGCGCTGACCCTGGAAACCTGTTACGCCCTCGCCAGACAGAATTATCCGTTGATCAAACAGTACGATCTGATAGCGCGCACCAGCCGCTACACCGTGGCCAACGCCGGCAAGCTGTATCTGCCACAGCTGACGGTATCCGGGCAGGCTACTTATCAGTCGGAGGTCGTCAACTTCGCTGAAGTGCTGCCGCCCATTCCCGGCCTGAACCCGCCACAGCTCAGTAAAGACCAGTACCGCCTGCAGGCGGAGGTATCCCAACAAATCTACGATGGCGGCGTCACGCGCTACCAGCAGGAAGCCAGCCGCGCCAACGAAAAAGTGCAGCAGCAAAGCCTGGAAGTGAGCCTCTATGCTGTCCGCGAAAGGGTGACCCAGTTGTATTTCGCTGTACTGCTCATGGATGCTCAGCTCCGGCAGAACGCCCTTCGGCGCGACAACCTGCAGAGCACTACTGATAAAATGAAAGCTGCCCTGGCTAACGGTGTCGCCTATAGGAGCAACGTGGCAGAGCTGCAGGCCGAAATCGTGAATGCTGACATGGCCACCACGGAATTCCGTGCTAACCGTAAAGCCTATCTGAAAATGTTGGCCACCTTCATTCATCAGCCGCTGAGCGACAGTACCGTACTGGCTTATCCGGAAACGACACGCCCCGCCGAAGGGATTCATCGCCCGGAACTGGCGCTGTACGACTATCAGCAGAATACCTACGATGTGCAGGAACGGCAGCTGAAAGCCGCTTATCTCCCTAAACTGAATGCTTTCCTGCAAGGCGGCTACGGACGGCCTACCCTTAATATCGTCAGCAATGAATTTGGCAGCTGGTGGATGGGAGGACTGCGGCTCAACTGGTCCATCGGCAGCCTATACTCCCTGAAAAACAACCGCCGCCTGCTGGACATCCAGCGCAGCAATGTGGACGTAAGCCAGGAGGCCTTCCTGCTGAACACAACCCTCACCATGCAGCAGCAGCATCAGGATGTGGATAAATATGCAGCCCTGATGACACAGGATGAAGAGGCTATCCGCCTGCGGGCAGCCGTGTTGCAATCTGCTAAAGCGCAACTGGACAACGGCGTTATTACCGTTCATGAATATATCTCGCAGGTGAACGCGGAAAATCTGGCCAAACAGACGCGTATCCTGCATGAAATACAGCTGCTACAGGCGCAATACAATTATAAAAACACTTCCGGGAACTGATTAATTTCTTGTAACATGAAATACCATCTCATTTGGATGACAGCCGCCGTGATGATGACAAGTGCCTGCGGGGACGGCAAACCGGGCTACGACGCCTCCGGCAACTTTGAAGCCGATGAAGTGATCGTGTCCGCACAACAGAACGGCGAACTGTTATCCTTCCCCATAAACGAAGGGGACAAACTCAATGTTGGCCAGGTAGTGGGCCAGATCGATGTGACCATTCCGGCGCTGCAACAGCAACAGGTGCAGGCCTCCATACATGCCCTCCGGGAGAAAACCAACAATCCGCAGCCACAGGCCCAGCTGGTGGAACGGCAACTGGTGGTGCAGGAAGCGCAGCTGCAACAGCTGTACCGCGAACGCAAAAGAACGGAGAACCTCGTGAAAAGCGACGCTGCCACCCAGAAACAGCTGGATGATATGAATGCACAGGTAGACCAGCTCGAAAAACAGCTGAACGTCACCCGGCAGCAACGCAACCTCTATAATTCCAATATCGCCACACAGAACCGCTCTATCCTCAGCGAACAGGCGCCGCTGGAAAAATCGATGGCGCAGTTTGCAGAGCAGGTACGCAGAGGACAGATCGTGAACCCCATCACCGGCGTCGTGCTCTCCCGTTACGCACTGAAAGGAGAGATGGCGGCAACAGGCAAACCGCTGTATAAAATCGCCAATATCGACACCCTCTTCCTGAAAGCCTATGTGACCGGCGTTACCCTGCCGAAAATAAAGCTGGGACAGGAAGTGCAGGTGCGCATCGACCAGGGGAGAAAAGAATACAAAGCTTATCCCGGCACCATCACCTGGATCTCAGATAAATCAGAATTCACCCCCAAGACCATCCAGACAAAAAATGAAAGGGCCAATCTCGTATATGCGATCAAGGTAAGAGTGAAAAACGACGGCTATCTGAAAATAGGGATGTACGGAGAAATGCTGATCCCGCAAAAATAAGCTCATGAACGCAGTGGTGCTGGACCATATTACCAAAACGTACGATGCCGGCAAAGTGCTGGCGGTAGACGATGTGTCGCTGGAAGTGGCTGCCGGAGAACTGTTCGGCCTTATCGGCCCGGATGGCGCGGGCAAAACTTCTCTTTTCCGCATCCTCACCACGCTGCTGCTACCGGATAAAGGCACAGCGTCTGTCAACGGAAAGGACTGTGTAAAAGATTATAAAGCCATCCGTCGCAGTGTAGGCTATATGCCCGGCAGATTTTCTTTGTACCAGGACCTCACCGTGGCTGAAAATCTCCACTTCTTCGCCACGCTCTTTGGCACTACCATCGATGCGAACTACGATCTTATCCGTGATATTTACGAACAGATCAAACCTTTCAGCGACCGGCGTGCCGGTAAACTGTCCGGTGGCATGAAACAGAAGCTGGCGCTGTGCTGCGCGCTGGTACATAAACCGGAAGTGCTGTTCCTCGATGAGCCCACCACCGGTGTGGATGCAGTGTCCCGCAAGGAATTCTGGGAGATGCTGCGCACCCTCAAACAACAGGGTATCACCATTGTGGTATCCACGCCCTATATGGATGAAGCAATGCTCTGTGAGCGCATTGCGCTTATACAGGAAGGCAAGATCATGTCTGTCGATACGCCGGCCAATGTGATCGCCACCTTCCCGGTAAAACTTTATGCTGTAAAGACGGACAATATCTACCGGCTGCTGACGTCCCTGCGGGAAGATGCCGCTGTAGACAGTTGTTATGCATTCGGAGAATATGTCCACGTAACTTTCCGGGACGACGCAGCCCCCGACCTGCGCGCATGGCAGCAATCCCTCGCTGCAAAAGGACATGGGCGCATAGAGGTGAAGGCCATCTCACCTACGATAGAAGACAGTTTTATCCGTCTCATGAATGAAAAACAAAACGTATAGCCATGAGTGATAAGGTGATCATATGCGAAGCGCTGACGAAACAATTCGGTGACTTTGTGGCCGTCAACCACATATCCTTTGATGTTGGCAAAGGAGAGATCTTTGGTTTCCTCGGCGCTAACGGCGCGGGTAAAACCACCGCTATGCGCATCCTGTGCGGGCTGTCCTATCCCAGCTCCGGGAAGGCCACCGTGGCTGGTTTTGATGTCTACAAACAACAGGAGTCCATTAAAAAAAATATCGGCTATATGAGCCAGAAGTTCTCCCTGTATGAAAATCTTACCGTACTGGAGAATATTGAATTTTTCGGTGGCGTGTATGGATTGTCATCGGCAGAGATCCGCCGGCGCAGCGACCGGCTGGTAAATAAACTGGGATTGACACAGGAAGCGAAAAAACTCGTAGGGGCGCTCCCGTTAGGATGGAAACAGAAGCTGGCCTTTTCGGTCGCTATCTTCCACGACCCGCAGATCGTATTCCTGGATGAACCTACCGGTGGCGTAGACCCCATCACACGACGGCAGTTCTGGGATATGATCTACGAAGCCGCTGCCGCAGGTATCACGGTATTTGTCACCACCCATTACATGGATGAAGCAGAATACTGCAACCGCATCACCGTGATGGTGGACGGGAAAGTGGAAGCGCTGGACACCCCCGGCCATCTGAAGGCGAAGTTCGGCGTAGGTTCTATGGACGAAGTATTTTATCAACTGGCCCGTGGCGCTAAACGGTCGGCCGACTAAAAGAAGGATATGAAACAGTTGTTAGTATTCATCAGGAAAGAATTTTTTCACGTCTTCAGGGACAAACGTACCCTGCTGATCATGTTTGGCCTGCCGGTAGTACAGATCGTGCTTTTCGGTTTCGCGCTCACCAGTGAGGTGAAAAATATCACCCTGACCGTGATTGATCAGGCGCGTGACGTGAATGCTACTCAAATTATCAACAAGATAAAATCATCTTCCTATTTTATTGTGGACGAATCGGCGGTCAATTATGATGAGGTGACCACCGCATTTAAAAAGGGGACTGCCAAGTGCGCCCTGATTTTTCCCACCGGATTTGGGAACGATCTGCAACATGCCGGCCAGGCACAGGTGCAGATCCTGACTGATGGCTCCGATCCTAACATGGCCAAGACGGTGGTCAACTACCTGACGGCTATCCTGACAGCCTACCAGCAGGAGATCAGTCCCGGAACACAGCTGCCTTACCGGATCATCCCGGAGCAGCGTATGTTGTATAACGAAGAGGGGAACGGCTCGCTGAATTTTATCCCCGGCGTAATGGCGCTGGTGCTGATGCTGGTATGTACGGCGCTCACTTCCGTAGCGGTCGTGCGAGAAAAGGAGCTGGGCACCATGGAGATCCTGCTGGTATCTCCTTTTAAGCCGCTGCTGGTATTGCTGGCCAAAGCGGTGCCTTACCTGGTACTGTCGCTGGCCAATTTTACGCTGATACTGCTGCTGGCCGTTTTTGTGCTGGATGTGGACGTGAAAGGCAGTATCCTGCTGCTCTTCCTGGTCAGCACATTGTTTATCATCGCCTGTTTATCCATCGGGTTGATGATCTCCAACACCACGAACTCGCAGCAAACGGCCCTGCTCTTATCGATGATGGGGATGATGATACCCACTCTGATATTCACCGGGTTTATGTTTCCGCTGGAAAATATGCCCTGGATATTCCAGTGGATCTCTTACGTGGTGCCGTCACGGTGGTACTTCCTGATCATTAAAGCCGTTATGCTGAAAGGACTGGGCTTCTCCTATATCTGGAAAGAGACGCTGGTATTGCTGGGTATGACGGTGGTTGCGCTGGCCGTTGCATTGAAGAACTTTAAAATCCGCCTGTCATGAAAGTGCTGCGTTTCATCCTGAAGAAAGAGTTCCGCCAGATTTTTCGTGACAAGACCATCCTTGCCATGATGCTGGTGATGCCTACCGTGCAGCTGATCATCCTGCCACTGGCCATGAACTTTGACGTGAAGAATGTGAATGTGGCGGTGGTGGACAACGATCACAGTACGTTGTCGCAGCAGCTGATCAACAAAGTCGGCGCTTCCGGTTATTTCCGGATTATCACGGCGTCGCCTTCCTTCCACGAGGCGCTGGGCTATATCGAAAGAGAGCAGGCGGATGTAGTACTGGAGATCCCGCCTGGGTTTGAGCGCAACCTTGTGCGGGAGGGAGCCCAGCACGTGGGCGTGTCCATTGATGCGATCAACGGAACAAAAGCCGCTTTGGGCGGCAGCTATCTGCTGAATGTGATCGCCGATTATAACCAGCATATCCGGCTGAATGAGCGCGGGAAATATGTTCCGGGTAAAGGCGTGAACATCGATATCACTTATTCCAACTGGTACAATCCTTTGGCCGAATATCGGTTTTATGTGGTGCCCGCGGTGATGGTACTGCTGCTGACGCTGATCGCCGGATTTCTGTCCGCCCTGAACATTGTGCGGGAGAAAGAGATGGGCACTATTGAACAAATTAATGTGACGCCCATCAAAAAATGGCAGTTCATCCTCGGCAAGCTGATTCCTTTCTGGGTAGTGGGCCTGGTAGTGTTTACGCTGGCGCTGATGGTGGCGCGGGTGGTATACGGTATATGGCCGGTAGGCAGTTTCGCCCTGCTATACCTGTTTGCCGCGGTGTACCTGGTGGCGATGCTGGGCTTCGGTCTGCTGGTATCTACCTATACCGACAACCAGTTGCAGGCCATGTTTGTTGCTTTCTTTTTTGTGATGATATTTATGCTGATGAGCGGGCTGTTTACTGCGGTAGACAGTATGCCCCGCTGGGCCCAGGGCATTGCAGCGCTGACGCCGGTAACCCATTTTGTGAAAGTAGTGCGCATGATCGTACTCAAAGGCAGTGGTTTTGCTGACGTACAAAAAGAGCTTCTGTACCTGGTGGTGTTTGCTATTGTGCTCAACAGCTGGGCCATCTGGAATTACCGGAAGACCAGTTAACCCCGTATTTTCCACCTGCGGTAGGCTTCCGGCATACAATGGCCGCAGGGCCTGTATCCATGGGCAATAGCCTCCGTTTCCCCGGAGAAAAACACCCGGTTCTCCGTCAGCATTCTTTTGCCGGAGCGGCAGGAGAGCAGTCCGTATATTTTCAGCCGCCGGTTGCCGCCCAGCGTCAGCCGTCCTTCCTGCCTGAGCCGGCATATCTGCCGGTTACGCGCGATCGCGCTTGTTCCCATTGCTGCATGATCATACATAACGGCTCAACTTAAAGCGTCGTGGAAAATGATGCCCAGCGTATGCCTGTTACCGTTATGGACAGGGCTGACGCCATGTTTCATATTCACCCGGTAGTAGCCTTTGGTGCCTTTTACAGGCCTGAAGTTGGTGGTGAAGATGAGCATGCTGCCCCGCCCGGGTTGTAGTACATTGGCTTTGGACTGTGCCCGGGGAATCTGTTCTGTGAGTACAAATTCGCCGCCGTTATAGTCTTCTCCCGGTTCATTCAGAAAGAGTACTATCTGCATGGGAAAGTAAATATCGCCATAGAGGTCCTGGTGCAGCGTGTTGAAGCCGCCCGCACCGTATTTCAGGATGAGTACAGTAGGCTTGTCCTGCCCGGCAGCCTTGCATTGCAGCTGCAGCTCCTCGTGGGTGGCGGGGAAAGTGGTGTTGATGTGTAATACCTCCATCCATTTGTTGGCCACCGGTGCAATATAGCTGTATACCGTCTGCCGCAGGGCGGTGATCAGGGAAGATAAAGGATATTTAAAGTATTTGTATTCGCCGCTGCCAAAACGATAGCGCTCCATCGCGATGGTTTTTCGGTAGAGATCGGGGGAGGTGTAGTTATGGATCAGCTGTTTGCATTCTTCCGCCGATAACACATTGTCTACCACGCAAAATCCTTTGTCGTGCAACGTTTCGGTGATGCCGGCCCAGTCTCTGGATACCAGCCTGTCGATGATGTTCTTCATGTGTCTTTATTATATCGATACAAAAGTAGGATAACTACCATCCATGTAAAACCCGTTTCTTGCGGTTTTGAAAATCGTAATCGGTTTTATAACTTTCGGTTATGGATGATAATCAATAGTGATGATAACAACTTGGAGGCTGCTATTATCTTTGAGCTATTGAATTGTAAGGAAACTATAGTACAATGAAAAAAGACTGGATTCCCGTTTTGCTCTTTGCCACTACCGGCCTCGTAGTAGCAAAGGAATGCATCAGCGCCCGTCGTCAGAAAAAAAAGGATGACGAGGCTTTCGCCGCCTGGCTTACGACCCACCAGCCGGAAAATGTTTGGAGTGGCTTGAGCAGCAGCCAGATACCCAACTCCACGGAGCGTGGCCGCCTGATAGAATATGGCCACGACCTGATCGCTAAGACAGCGCAGTACCTGGGACCGCAGGGATCTGTTGCGCAGATCTCCAATGGCATGAACTGCCAGAACTGCCATCTGCAGGCAGGGACAGTGCCTTATGGCAACAACTTCGGTAAGGTGTACGCTACGTATCCGTTGTTCCGCGCCCGTAATAACGGTGTGCAGACCATCTATGACCGTGTGAAAGACTGTTTCGAAAGAAGCCTCAATGGTCATGCACCGGACACCGGCAGCCGTGAAATGCAGGCGATCTACGCCTACATCCGGTGGCTGGGCGAGGATGTGCCCAAAGGCACCAAACCGAAAGGCACCAGTATTATGAAGCTGCCCTATCTTGGCAGGAGTGCCAACCCTGCCGCCGGTATGCTGGTGTATAAGGAGAAATGCAGCAGCTGCCATGGTAAAGAAGGAGAAGGGCAACCTAGTCCGGTAGGACCGGGGTACAGTTATCCGCCCTTATGGGGACCTCACAGTTATAACGATGGGGCCGGACTTTACCGCTTAAGTAATTTTGCCGGCTTCGTGTATAATAACATGCCGTTGGGGACAAACTATCATCAGCCGCAACTGTCAGAAGAGGAAGCATGGGATGTAGCGGCGTTTGTCAACAGCCGGCCGCGGCCACATCTCAACCAGGATGGCGACTGGAAGCTGACGGCCAAAAAGCCGGTAGACTTTCCTTTTAAACCATATGCAGATACTTTTTCCGAGCAGCAGCATAAATTTGGTCCTTACCAACCGATAAGGGAAGCACAACAAATCACAAAATAAAACCCAGATATGAAGAAATTCCTTGTAGTTCCACTGATGTTGATGATGTATACCGGTTACGCACAAACGACGGATGCGCAGCTGCGCAAAAACCGCGCATATACTGGCGCCGTAGCTAAACAGAAACAGTATCATGCTATCTATCAGCTTGATAAAAATGATCCTAAAGTTATTCAGAAAGCTATCCGGAATATCAATAATGCCTTGAACGATCCCCGCCTCAAGGGGAAATTACAGATAGAGCTGGTGGCTTTTTCGGCCGGTACAGATGCTTATCTCAAAGGCAGTGAATATGAAGAGGCGCTGAAAGCGCTGGTGGGCCGTGGTGTGATCGTGGCGCAATGCCAGAACACCCTCGAAGAGAGAAAGATACCGAAAGAACAGCTCTACGACTTCATTGCGCTGGTGCCCAGCGGTAATGGAGAATTGATCATCCGTCAGGCTGAAGGCTGGTCTGTCGTTAAACCATAATAGCTATGAAGAGATTATTTTTTCCTGTGCTGCTGCTGGCTGCACTGACCCATAGCGCCTATGCGCAGGACCACCGCTTCGATCCGCCGTGGAACAAACCGCCCGAAAGTAAGGTCATGTTTACCGTGCCTGGTGTGGATAACGTACCGGACTTATATGGTGATATCAATGATCCGCAGCTGGTGGTGTTCTTTGCCGGTAACCAGTTTATGTGCATCGACGAGCTGCTGGACGCTTTTAAACAGCAATACCCTGCTTATCAGCGGGTGTTTGCGGAAACGCTGCCGCCGGGCATCCTGGCGCAACAGATAGCGGGTGGCACTCTCACGCTGGGCAATATGCGCATTACGCTGAAGCCGGATGTGTATACCGCTGGTAAAACAAGGATCACCGCGATGGCGGACCGCTTTACCCGCACGGAAGTGTATGCCTATAATAAACTGGCGCTGATGGTGCCTAAAGGAAATCCCGCGAAAGTGAACAACCTGCGCGATCTGGCGAAGCCGGGCGTGCGGGTGGCTATGCCTAATCCCGCGTGGGAAGGCATCGGCAAGAGAATCGAAGAAGCCTATGTGAAGGCCGGCGGCGAAGAGCTAAAGCACCAGATCATGGACACGAAGGTAAAAGACAGTACTACTTTCCTCACGCAGATCCATCACCGGCAGTCTCCCATGCGGATACTGTACCGCCAGAGCGACGCCGCGCCGGTATGGTACTCCGAAGCCTGGTATCAGCAGATGATCGGTCACCCGGTGTCGCTGGTCACCATCCCGGACAAACACAATATAACGGCCACGTATATGGCAGGACAGCTGAAGAACGCACCCCACCAACAGGCGGCGGCGGATTTTATGGACTTCCTCGTCAGCGACAAGGTTAAGGCTATTTACCGTAAGTATGGCTTTGATATTTAGAGATTTTTTGATTTACGATTTTTTGATTTCTGGGATGGAAAAATCGAAAGGAATCGCTTCGGTCTTCGTTCTTATAATTCCCGAAATCAAAAAATCGTAAATCGAAAAATCCCTACATGATCCGGCCCCAGTACATCCGCGTAGCATAATGAATGGTGATATGGCCGTCTTCCTGGAACTGATCGAACAACTGTTTTAAATCAGCTGCCATCGCGGGGTAGCGGGCATCATCCCGGGTGGGCATATACGAAGAAGAGAGCAGGCGTCCTTCCAGTCCGCTGTAATCGAACACCTGTTTGTTGGCAAACTCGGTGAGGGTTACGCCGGCCGGGTGAAAGAACTGTTCGATGACCGCGATATCGATATTACGGTGATTCAGTTCCTTGTACTGGTTGCCGTATTGCGCGATTAATTGCTCGTACGCTTTTTCAAACGGGGAGCCTGTCATCCGTTCATTCCAGACGAGGATAACGTATCCTTCCGGTTTTAAGATGCGCGTGAATTCAGCGCGGGCCGCTTCCTGGTTGAACCAGTGAAATGCCTGACCGGCAATGATCACATCGATACAATGTTTCTCCAGGGTAGTATGTTCTGCGGTACCATCTACTGCAAAAAATTTCGGATAATCTTTCAACAGTACTTCACTTTTCTCTCTCATTTCCCGGTTGGGTTCCACGCCCAGTACGGCACAACCTTTCTGCAGGAACAATTCAGCAGAGATGCCGGTGCCTGACCCGATATCGGCCAGCAACATACCGGGTTGCAATACGGACTGCTGTTCCAGGAAAGCGATCATCGCTGCCGGATAGTGTGGCCTGTATTTAACGTAATCTTCCACACGGTTACTAAAGCGACTGGTATTGTTTTGCATGTTACAATATTAACAATATTTTACCGCCCGGTGAAACGTGTGGAAGACTCCGTTTGACTGTTAGTAGGTTTTGTAGGCGGCGGCTACGTGTTCGTCGCCATAACCTGCATCCTGGGCGCGTTTGAAGATACCTTTGATAAAGGAAGGTACTTCCGCGGAGATATTCACATCTTTAGCCTGTTCAATAAACAAATCCATCGCGCCGGCGCACAGGTTCAGTGAACTATGGCGCTGGTGATAGTCGCCGGCTTCAATAATATCTCCCTGGTGTTTGAGCATTTCTCCCAGTGCCGGCGCCAGTTGAAGGATCATATTGCCCAGTGCGGTGGGCGGTAGTCCTTCTGACTCGAAAAGTTTAGTGGCATGGAAGTAGCCACCGATGGCGCCGAAGAGCACGGAGAGAAAGCCCATGTCCCAGGTGGAAGCCGCACCCGGGTCTTCACCCATGTACTGCAGTCCGGCGGCAACGATTTTGAGTGCAGCCTCACTTTGCGTATAGGCGTCTTTGTTACCAGACATAAAAAATACGGTATCCGGACGGCCTACCTGGTCGGGCATGGCCATAATGGCGCCGTCGATGTAGGTAATACCTTCTGCGGTGGCCCATGCGTCGAAGTCGCGTGCTTCTTTGGGGGTACCGGAGCTGAGTTGCACGAATACTTTCCCTTTTAAAGCCGCTGTTGCTCCCGGTGTTTGTAATATAGTGCGGCTGATCTTATAATCGGTCACGCAGAAGATGATGATATCTCCGGCGGTAATGGCTGCTGCCGCGCTGTCAGCCAAAACGGCGCCGGCTTGTTGCAGCGGCGCTGCTTTGGTAGCACTTCGGTTCCATACGGTTACGGTATGTCCTTCCCTGAGATAAGTGCGTACCAATGCTGCTCCCATATCTCCCAATCCTATAACGGTAATTTTGTTTTTTGTTTCTTTCGTCATCGTTGTATGTTTTATATGATGACACAAATGTCAAATGATTTCCGGTGCCGGACAATACAGGCAAAAATGTTCAGATACGGATTTTTTTTTCCGGGTATTTACCGCTTTGTTCGCAATGCGGAAAAAAAACGACGTATAATTTTTCCTGATATCGAAAATGATTTCATTTTTCACGGGGTACTTTTGCATCCGGTCAATTACCTATAACACATTGTACATTTCTTTCCGGATATGTAGCTCCGGATACTGACCAAACAATCAGGTATCGTCAAAAACCAGCGGCGGAATACGCCCGGCATCGCATTGCCTATACCCAACGGAAACGAACTAACAACATATAAACAATGCATATCAAAAAGATTCTACTGACAGGCATTTTGAGTATTTTATCCCAATTCCTCTATGCGCAAAGCAGCATCAGCGGCCACCTGAAAGACGCTGCCGGTACTCCCGTTCCCGGAGTGTCCATCAAAGTGCAGCATGGTACCGCTTATGCTGTTTCCAACACGGAAGGTTTTTATCATATTAAAAATATTCGTCCGGGTAAACATACCCTCCTGATATCTGCCGTGGGCTTTAAAAGCGAGCAGAAAGAACTAACCCTGAAAGAAAATGAACAACTGCAGTTAAATATCCGGCTGGAAAACGCTATCAGCGAAATCAACACCGTATCTGTGATCGGCCGCTCGGCCAGTCAGGAAGTAAACCGGCAGGCTTTTAACGTGACTGCTATTGATGCAAAAAAATTATATAACTCCACCCTCGATCTGTCACACGCGCTGGACCGCGTTTCCGGCGTAAGAGTGCGGGAAACCGGCGGCCTCGGCTCCCGGATGAACTTCTCTCTCAACGGTTTTACCGGCCGGCAGGTGAAATTTTTCCTGGATGGCGTGCCCATGGATAACTTCGGCTCTTCTTTCCAGTTGAACAACATCCCCATCAACCTGGCGGAAAGAGTAGAAGTGTATAAGGGGGTAGTACCCATCTGGCTGGGAGCGGATGCACTGGGCGGCGCTATCAATATCGTTACCAATACCAACCGCAACACCTATGTGGACGTATCTTATTCCTTCGGTTCCTTTAATACTCATCGCTCCACGCTGAATGCCGGCTACACTTCCAAAAGCGGTTTCACCGTGCAGCTCAATGCTTTCCAGAACTATTCAGATAATAACTATAAAGTATGGGTGAACGTAGCCGATATCAATACCGGCGATTATTACCCTAAACAACATATCAAACGTTTTCACGATACTTACCACAACGAAACCGTGATTGCCAACGTAGGCGTGGTGGGTAAAAAGTATGCTGACAAACTGCTGGTAGGCATCACCCTGGGGAAAAACTACTCCGAAATACAGACCGGCGCCCGCATGGTGAGCGTGTTCGGTGACTGGCACCGCAGAGGGGACATCGTTATGCCCAGCATTAAGTACGCCGTAAAAGATCTGTTCGTAAAAGGACTGAACCTCAACCTTACCGGTAACTACAACTTCGGTTACGAACAGAACATCGACACCGTCTACCGCCGCTACAACTGGTTCCAGCAGTACAAAGCGTACAAAGGCAAAGGCAGCGAGCGTGAACGTTCCATGTATAAGTTCCGTAACAACAACGGCCTGGCTACCGCTAATCTCAGCTACCAGCTCAGCCCGCGCCACTCGTTTATCCTGAACAACGTGTTCAATACGTTTAGCCGTTCCGGTAAGGATGAACTGTTCCCCGATGATCAAAAATATGATCAACCCAAAAAGGTCCGTAAGAACATCACCGGACTGGGTTACAAATTCGACTACAGCGAAAAATGGAATACTTCCGTTTTTGTGAAGAACTACTCCCAGCAGAACAGGTACTCCCAAAGCTACAATCCTTCCGGTAACTGGGGGGACGTAGCTTATAAAAGCCAGGAAAGCAGCTTTAATAAAGTAGGCTATGGTCTTGCTTCTACCTACTTTATCAAACCTGCTTTACAAGTAAAAGGTTCCTACGAAAAAAGCTACCGTCTGCCCGAAACAGAAGAATTATTTGGTGACCTGATCAACCTGGAAGGCAACGTGAACCTGAAACCGGAGAGCAGCAACAACTACAACCTGGGTATCAGCTACCAGATGCAGATTCAGAAAGACCACCGTCTCAGCTTCGACGGCAACCTGCTGTACCGCGACGCCAAAGACTTTATCCGTCCCATGCTGAACCCTAACCAGACCAAACAAACCAACGGTAACCTCGCCGATGTGACCAATCTGGGTGTGGACGGCGAAATCCGTTATTCTTACAAACAACTATTTACCGCCGGTGTTAATATGACTTACCAGAACCTGCGTAACAATACCCGCTTTGAAGAAGGCCAGAAAGAAGAAAGTCCGTTGTACCGTGACCGTATTCCCAACATGCCGTATCTCTTTGGCAACGCAGATGCATCTCTCTTCTTCCATAACGTGCTGAGGAAAGGTAATACGCTGACACTGGGCTACAACTTTCTGTATGTACATGCTTACTACCTGTCATGGCCCAGCCAGGGCGATGAGAAGCTGGAGATCCCGCGTCAGTTCTGTCAGGACGTGAACCTGGTGTACAGCCTCGCCAACGGCAGATACAACGTTGCGCTGGAATGTAAGAACCTTGCGGACAACCGGTTATATGACAACTTCACCTTACAGAAACCCGGACGTGCTTTCTATGCCAAGGTGAGATACTTTTTCAATAAAAACTAACAAGGACAGCGGTTAAATAAACAGTCATGAAGAAAATCAGCAAATATTTGTTTCTGGCGGCAGGCATTGTATTTTTTATGTCTGCCTGTGATAAGGAAGATACACTCAGTACAGAAGACTTTCAGGAATACGAGCCACAGGGCCGTACCAAATATATCATCACGGCCACGCCTGTAGGTACCACGGGTATCGCCGATTACCTGCTTACCGCAGATAACGTCAGCAGCGGCTCCATTTCCACCGCCGGTAATGGTAAAGAGCAGGACGGCTCCTACCGTTATTACCTGACGCATAAAGGACGTTTCTTCAGTCTTCTTTACGGACAAGGTAATCCCGGTGACGTGACCACTTACCGCCTCACCCAGGAAGGTAAACTGGTGATGACCCGTTTTTTCCAGGCGGAAACCGTACAGGTACTGGCCAAAGTGCAGGATGAACTGCTGCTCATGAAGGTGCCCCGCTCCGGTAATGAGAACGCCTCTTTTTACAGGATAGACGCATTGAAATCCCGTGTGAATGGTGAGAAGCAGGTGAATATCGTGCAGCTGGCGGCCAACGGTGAACGTGCCCACTTTACCTGGGCAACGCAGGTCGGCAACAAAGTGTTTGCGCCATATATGAGCATCAAAGGATGCTGTGGTGACGCTTTCGGTACCGCTTACCCCGACAGCAGCTGGATCGCTGTGTTCTCTTATCCTGACCTTACCCTGGAAAAAGTGATCCGTGATAACCGCACCAGCTTTATCGGCAATTACTTCAACAACGGTCTGGCGGTAACAGAAAAAGGAGATGTGTACGGATATTCTCCGGCATCTGCCAAGAACGGCTCCAAATACACGTCCACCAAGCCTTCTGCGATTGTGCGCATACTGGCTGGCACTACCGGGTTCGACAAAACTTACTTCTTTAATGTACAGGAAAAATCCGGTGGTTATCATATCTCTTCCCAGATGTACCTGGCGAACAACAAAATGTTACTGATGATGTATGATAAACCCGGTGCTTTCAATGGTAACCTGAAACTGGCGATCGTGGATGTGGCCAATCAAACTTTTGAATGGGTGAAAGGCGCGCCGGCAGAAATTATCAGCACCTCTGCACCTTACAATAACAATACGCTGTCCGACGATGGCAAGACTGCTTTCATCGGTCTGAATACGCCTTCCGGCAACTGGATTTATAAGATTGACATTGCTTCCGGGACCTTTGCGCCGGGAATGAAAGTGGAAGGTGGCACTATCACCGCGATCACTAAAATGGTCTATTAATCCGCAGTTATGAAAAAAACGCCGAAAAAGAAACAGCACAAATCTTTGTTTTACCGGATCTCCGCCTGGCTGCATCTCTGGCTGGGACTCATCTCCGGTATTATCCTGGTGATCGTGTGCCTGACAGGCTGTATCTGGGTCTTCAACGAAGAGATCACCGGATGGATGCAACCGGAAACAAAGATCGCGCGGCAGGAAGCGCCGGTGATACTCCCGTCCCGCATCCTGGAGATAGCGGCGCGGGAGTACCCGGGTAAACCGGCCAGTTACGCCATCTACCGCGAGGACCGGGTGATAGAAGTCAATGTAGGCGGACGCCGTAGCGGCTCTACGCTCAAATTGAATCCTTACACCGGCGATGTGGTAGCGAAAGTGACCCGTAAAGACGGGGAGGTGGATTTTTTCCGCTGGATATTAAACGGGCACCGTTTTCTGTGGATGCCTTACAAGATAGGCCGGCCGATCGTCAACTACAGCACGCTCGTTTTTGTGATCACGCTGGTGACAGGAATGGTGCTGTGGTGGCCGAAGAAATGGAACAAAACCACCCGTGAGCAAAGCTTCAAAATCAAATGGGGCGCCAGCTTTAAGCGGGTCAACTACGATCTGCACAATGTGTTGGGCTTTTATTCACTGCTGATATTGTTTGCGATCGGAATGACGGGTATGGTATGGGGAATAGAATGGTACAGCAAAGGATTGTATTGGGTGACCGCTGGTGGAAAAGCTTTACCGGAGTATAGGGAGCTAAAGTCCGACAGTACGCAGGCGGCCAGCAACCGTCTCACCTTAGGACAGGCGATGGACAAGACCTGGCAGCAGGTGGCCGCTAAAAATCCCCGTGCCACCGGTTTCTATATGAGCTTCCCGGACACGGGCAAAGCGGCATCTGCTATCTCGATGATCGTATATCCCAGCAAGGGGCAATACTATAACAATGTGCGGTATACCTTTGACCGTCACACGCTGGCGGAGATAAAGGACAACAGCGTATACGGGCAACCGTATGAAGAAGCCGGTTTTGGTACCAAGCTGCGGCGCATGAACTATGATATTCACGTGGGCAGCATCATGGGCCTGCCGGGCAAGTTCCTGGCTTTCTTTGCCAGCCTTATCGGCGCTACTTTGCCCGTCACCGGTTTTCTGATCTGGTGGGGACGAAAAAAGAAAAAACCGCAGCCGGCGCCCGCCAGAAAGGCCGTAGCGGTTGTGTAGGGATTTGTGATTTAGGGATTTTTTGATTTACGGATTTACGGATTTACGGATTTTGCGAATAAAAAGCGAAGATCAAAGCACTATATTTAGTCCGCTTTGGTCTTCGCTTTTAGCTATATACGAAATCAGGAAATCCGTAAATCAAAAAATCCCTAAATTGTTAACCGGATATCATCGAGGTCGTCCATACGGGCAATGATGCCCCAGCCGTAGAAGTCATTGGCAACCCCGATGACCAATTCATTGGCGCCCGCTTTGAGCGGCAGGTAAAAAGATGTATTGTCGAGGGTGCAGCGGCCGGCGGGTACTTTGGCCAGCGGCGTGCCGTAGATATTTTTATCGAGGTAGACCGGCTGACCGTTGATGTATACCCATACGTCGTCGCTGAAGCCGAGGTGTATTTTTTTCATGCCGGCAGCCTGGGCGCGGATCGTTGTTTTCAGCCACACGATGCGGCGGGTGTGGCTCATGCCGAATTGCCGGGTGAGGTTGATCAGCCCCCGGCGCTCTGCGGCAATGGAATCCCAACGGACCTCTTTGGGAAAGCCGCGGAGCATATTCAGCTCCTGCGGCAGGCTGTCGGGTTGGCTGACGAGCCATTTGCGGAGGTAACGGGGATCATTAAACGTAGGATCGTTTCCCGGCACGGGAGAGAGTCCTTCTGTTGCACCGGGTTTGATCACCAGGTTGGCGATGTAGGCCTGTCCGTCGAAAGCGATGGCGCCGCGGTTGGTATTGCCTTCGAGGTAGGGGACCTGTAATACCGGCTGATGATTGACATAAGCTCTCATCTGTCTTCCCGAGATGACCAGTTTCACATGATTCCACCTGCCCTTGTCGAAAGGAGCGTTGCCCTGGAAATGATACAGCATATCCCAGAGGTTCACCCCGTCAATATAAGGCACGTACTGTACACCTTGCGGCGCATAGGGTTTGCCGGCGAACGGCGTCCGGAAATAGAAGCATTCTTTTTCCCTGGCATCGGCCCTTCTGAAGTAGAAGGCGGTGAAATCGTTGCCGAATGGCTCAATATCATATTCTATGGTACCATCTGTGAAGTCGGGGCCTTTCAGCAGTGCGTGACTGTCGGGGTCTGTCAGTTGCATCGCCGGCACATCGCGGTGGGTCAGGAACCGCACTTTGTCAGGTGCAAATTCCCATTTGCCGGCTTTTAAAGGTATTTGTTGCGCCATTGCCTGCATGTTTATAAACAGCAGTGCCATCCAGGTGATTTTTCTTGTCATGAGCTGTCGGTTTTAGGATTTGAAATTCACATGCGGCAAAAGTGAATAATGAGTAACTTAAAGGCGATTCAAAGCGTCAACAAGTTCGTTCAAGTGTGTGCAAGTTTCTAAGTTATTGTTTGTAAATGGAAAACAATATTGATAATTACTATATACGTTTGTGCCTGCAACAGGTGGAAACAAAGTTGAAACGGGGAGGTTCATCTGAATGGACCACGTACGACTTTGACAGGCTAAGTGTGGAAATACAGGAAGTAACGGGTGTATCGCTGAGCGTTACCACGCTGAAGCGGTTATGGGGAAAGCTTTCTTATCAGCATATGCCAGCCATGACTACGCTGAACACGATCGCCCGTTTTGCAGGGTATGAAGACTGGCGGGATTTTAAGCAACGGTCATCCGTCAGTGGCCAGCCGGCGTTATCTCCTCTTCCGGAAGAAGAACTGTTTCCCGGGAATCATCTCTCTACAGAAAATTCACCAACGGCTGGTCATCTCCCGGAAGAAAAGGCAAAGGGGGATCATCTGACCTTACAAGATAAAAAACGCAAGTGGTATGTGTTGTTCGCGGTACAACTACTGGTCATAGCTGGCGCGCTGTTTTTATGGGGCCGGCAGCCGGCCCGAAAGGTGAACGCAGCGGCCTATCAATTCAGCAGTAATAAAATGGTCAGCGAGGGCGTGCCCAATTCCGTGATCTTTCACTATGATGCATCTGCCGCCGGCGATGATACTGTATTTATCGCACAGACATGGGATGTAAGCCGTAAAGTGGCCGTGCCGAAGGACAAACACCAGTATTCCGCGATCTATTACGTTCCCGGTTACTTTAAAGCCAAGCTGATGGCAGGCGCGCAGATCGTGAAAACGCATGACCTGCTCATTACTTCCGGAGGCTGGGTAGCGTTGTCAGAAGGTGATGCGCCGGTGCCGGTATACTTTAAAAAAGATGCCTTTCAAAAGGATAGCATCTTGTCGGTGGACGTGCCGCTGCTGCAGCAAAACTTTCTCTACGACCGCCCAACACCGGCTAAGATCCGTTTTGTGAACGTGCGGGAGATGGACTCGCTGCAAAACGATCATTTTGTTTTTGAAACGATGGTCAGCAACCCGAAGAACGATAAAAGCGCCGCATGTCAACGGGTGGAGGTGCTGTTATTATGCAAGGACGATGTGATCATGGTGCCGTTATGCCCCAAAGGTTGCGTGGGCGATCTGCAGCTGTATGGCAGAGGTAGCGGGGTTTCAAGTAAAGATGCAGATCTTTCCGGCTTCGGCTGCGATCTTGACAACTGGGTGCCGCTGCGGGTGGAAGGGAATGGCCGGCAGCTACAGTTTTGGGTAAACGGAAAACTCGCTTACGAACTGGACTGTCCCAATGCGCCGGCAGGAATCATAGGCCTGCAATACCGTTTCTTTGGCCCCGGCGCCATAAAAAACACCCGGTTCATACAGGACGATAAAATTTGGTCATTTTGATATTTTGGTATTTGGATATTTATCGATTCCTTATGTAATCAGCACACTTAAGTAACCTGTAAATATCCAAATACCAAAATAACCAAATATCTAAATATTACTGGTCGGCCGCTTTTTGCCGGGTGACAATAATATCTGACAGCCGTTTCACCAACCCTTTTATTTCCGGATCGGTGCTGAGTGACATTTTCAGCCATGCGCCACCGCCTTCATAGTAAGCGACGGGCAGGTTGGCCCATGCTCCGGCTTTATCAAATTCATTGATATAATCTGTGTACTTCTGGCGATAGCCGGCCTGCGTCATCAGGCGGTCGTCGAATTCCATTTCAAGCGCCATCTTATTGGTCTTGGCAAAATTGATGGCGCCGGTGAGGATAGAATAAGGAGACGACAGGTCGAAGAAATAATTCGGTTGCTGATAGGCGATATCGAAACCCATTGTTTTCCAGTTGGCGGCTCCTGCGGCGCCATAGTAGGGTATCCAGTAAAAACGCTGTTGTTTGTTATGCAGGATGTTGGCCACTGCCGGCAGGATCTCCACGGCGCCGGTATTTTGTTCTGCTACCCAGTAAAAGCCGGACAGTTCGATGTGTTTAAAGTTCGCAGCCTGGAATCTGGCCATGGCTGTTTCTATGAACCAGTTACAGGCAGCCACCCTGTCAGCGCTGTCAGCGAAGTTGAGGTTTTTGCCATTCAGCTCGCCCCAGTTGCTCAGGCTGCGGATTGGCTCCGGCAGGGTAAGCACCACTTTCCTTTTTCGTACAGGCTTTATATTTAGTTGCGCCAGGCTGTCCAGCACATCGTCCAGGGCGTGCAGCGCTTTGCCGCTTTCGAAGTTGCGGTCCAACAGCCATTGCCATTCTGTTTTGCCGGCAGGTGTTGGCTCGTATCCTTCTGCATATTCGTGGCCCATACCATCTGTGAATTCTATGAAAAGAAAACCGTCGAACAGCCACTCTATGCCGCCGGTGGCTGCCGGGCGGTAGATGTAGGGCGTCAGCTGGTCTTTGGTCCAGGGCAGCCGGTGGCTGCCTCCCTGGTAAATGAGCGCCAGGTCGGAAATATACCACACCGGTGCCGGCTTCGGTTTGGGTTTCGCATTGACGGTGGCGGTGTTTTCTTTTTCGTCCGGACCGTTTGCCAGCTGTGCTTTCTGGCAGGAGGTGGTGATGGAAGCCGTAGATACCATAAAGGCGAGGCTTGTCACGAGTAATGATAGTTTTAACATGATAATACCGTTTTAAAACGTGAACGATGGTTATTGAGGTGTCCGGGTGACAGCGGTTGTATAGAACGTGTCTATGCAAAGCGTATCCGGACGGAATAAGGTGCGGTAACTGAAACTGCTGCCGGGCTTGTAGTCCGTCAGCGTAGTGCTGGTGGCGGCACGCGGCGCTTTCACCTGGATGGTGGCGCCCGCGTTGCTGGTGTAGGTCACTTCCATACCGGTGACGGTTTCTTCTGCCAGTCCCCAGCTGAGAACAACGTTGCCATCGGAGATGACAGCATCGGTGAGCGCGCGGTTCAGCAGGCTGTTTTTGTAGATGCTGCCATAGGACCGGCCGGTGATATAAGCAGGTACTGAGCGGGAGCCGTTGTTATTCCACGTATATACTTCAAAGCTGTAAGTGCCTTCGGGCATGTTGCTGAAGAGGTGGTACATGGAATCCACGCCCTGACTTCTTTTGACAGGCATGACCACAGAATCCTTTTTACTGTTATAGTAGATCGTGACGCCCGTGATTTTGGGATCGGAGATCAGCAGCCAGGTGAGCTCCAGGCGGCCGTCGCCGGGCAATACCTTCAGGGAGTCCACGCGGCCGGTATAGGCGATTTCCTCCCGGCCTGCGATGTCGAGATAGGCGTCCATTTTAGAGCAACTGACAAAGATCATCATCCCCATGAACAGATATAATAACAGCGATTTATTTTTCATGTCGTATATGTTTGATCGTTATTGGGTATCTCCCCAGAAAGTGATTTCGGAAAAAGACATGTTACCGTTGCCCATCCAGTTTTCCAGGCATTTGATACGGATATACCGGAAGGCTGGCAGCCCGTCGGGGAAGTTGGCCATATCACCACGCAGCCATACTTCCGCATCTGCGTCGTTGTATTGTTCGCCCTGCAGGCCGGAAGGTTTCTCCTGTTCGTAGTACAATATTTTGGTCCAGTTGTCCCAGCTGCCGTCGGCAGATGGATTATTGCTGCCCCACAGTTCGTACTTGCGCAGGCCTTTGTTAATGAAACGATAGTAGTGATTAAGACGGAAGCGGCTGATATGTGCGGTCTGTCCCAGGTCGATGGTGACATGAATGGGCCTGCCATCAGTAGGACCGTTGGTAGAGAGGTTGAGCCAGTTGTTGCCGTTACCGTCATACGGACTGTTGAAAGTGGAGGAATACCGGCCGTCCCAGATGAACGGATAGGCGATGTTCCATTCGGTGGTATACACCGGGCCGTCGCCGGGGAATTTGATCTCCCTGAATTTTGCTTTGTCCAGCATTTTTTCAAACAGCGGTGTAAGCTCCTGGAAAACGGTATCGGAGGTGTTGCCCCATTTATCGCGGATGAACACGCCGAAGCGGGCTTTGACGGCCGGCAGGCCACGGAAGGTATGATTGCCCTCTTTGGCGGCACTGAAATAGGTATCCAGCAGCGTGAGCGTTTTCTGTACGGAGTCGGGGCCGCAGAAACCTATTTCCAGTTCTGAACCGGTGGGGTTTTTGAATTTCAGGTTTACGCCGCCGAAATCGGCTACCATGACAAATGATTTGAACACGTCGGTAAAAGGTGGTTCCAACGGATGGATAGTAAAAGATACCGGAGTGGAACGTACTTCGCTTTTGTTGACAGAATAGAGTTTTACTTCATAGCGGGAAGTATCGCCCAACCCTTCTATCTGCAGGGTGTTGGTATAATAAGAGGCTTTGAACTGCCGTACTACGCCTTGTTTGGTGGTCACTTCCGCCAGCACGTACAGGAGGTTGCTGCTGGAAGGCAGCACATACGTGAGTTTGGAGCCACCGGGGATCGGCTGTTCTGTGATCTTTGTTACATTTTCAGGGGGCGTGGCATCGTCTTGTTTAGGTTTCATTATTTCGTCTTTGCAGGCAAAGAGCTCGCAGGCAACGAAGAGCAGAAGAATATATCGTTTCATAAATAACATGAATTGATGTTAAAGGAAAGGGTTACCAGCCGGGGTTCTGTACGAGGTTGGTGTTAACGGTAAGGTCGTATTCACGCAGTGGCCAGAGGTAGTCGCGCGGCGCCACGAATGTTTGCTGGAACAGAGTCCGCGGGCGGTAATATTCGCTGGCTACGCGCTGGTTCACATCCCATCCCAGTACCGGTTTATTTTGGTAGACCACTGCTTTTTTCCATCGTCTCAGGTCCCAGTTGCGGGAGCCCTCGAAGCACATTTCTATCATTCTTTCCTGGTGGATGATTTCCCGCAGTCCTTCTTTGGTAGAGAATTTACCGGGGCTGGTGGAGTAGTTGCTCCAGGAGTTGACCACGCCGTCGAGGCCGGCACGTTTACGGATTTTGTCCAGCCAGGTAATGGCGTCGTTGCCTTTGCCGGTTTCGTTCAGTGTTTCTGCGTAGAGCAGGTACAGATCGGCGAGGCGCATCTCCGGCCAGGGATAGCTTTCCGTGGTGTAACTGTTGTTGGTCTGGGTAAATTTCCAGTTCACCAGTTTCTTGGGCCAGTAGCCTGTTTCGGAGTAGAACTGGTCGGACACTTTGCCCTGTGGCTGTCCGAACTTGGCTTTGATGGTCCATGCGTTTTCGTCGGTGGCATTGCTTTGCATGAACCAGCGGCCGCCATCAAAGCCCAGGCAGGCATAGAAGCGGTTTTCCCGGTCGAAATTGAGCCTGGCGGTTGTATACCCTTCCTGTATGTCCAGTCGTTCTTCGTAGGTGCCTACCCGTTGCTCGTAGCGCCGGCCATAGTCCCACGTTTTATCTTCATTGATCGGTACGCCGTGTTTGCTGTAGAAGGTCTCCGCCATTTTGATGGTGGGCGCCATGTAGGAATTGAGATAGGTGGGATTGGGGAAGGAAGGGTCTATCCTGTCTACCATGGAATAGGTTTGCAGCACATTGTCTACGCGGCCGGAGAGCGCCCAGATGGTTTCCGTGTTCCAGCGTTCGGTGATGCTGCCGCGGATGCTCATCTGTATGGCGGTAGAAGGAGCCAGCTTCACGAAAGGATCGGTGAATTCGTACAGGCGGATACCTGCGCCGGCGCAGGTTTGTATGGCTGCTTCGCAGGCGGCGGCGGCTTTTTCCCATTTGGCTGCGTCGTAGTTAGGATTAAAGAGCAGCTGTCCGTCCCTGTCTTTGAACGAGGAGTAGTCGGGGTTGCCGTTGAACAACGGGCTGGCAGCCATAACGAGCAGTTTGGCTTTGAGCATCTGTGCGGCGGGTTTGGTAACGCGCCCCAGCTCTGTACCGCGATTGGTAATTTCCACCGGCAGCTCGGCGGCGGCTTCGTCCAGCAGCCGGACGATATACTCCACTACTTTATCCACCGGGTCCCGTTTTACTTTTACTTGTTCCGGCGTGGCGGAAACAGGCAGGCTTTTATCGGTGATGGGGATGGGGCCGTACATGCGTAACAGGTAGAAGTGATAATATGCTTTAAGGAATTTCACTTCTGCGATCCAGCGTTTCTGCATATCGGGACTGAGGTAGGCGATGTGGCGGTAGGATTCGCCTTCGAACATGTTTTCGAGAAAGATGTTACAGTCGCGGATGGCTTTGAAGTATGGTTTGGCATGGTTGCTGCCGTTCCAGAAATCCACCCACGGGTTGACGACGTTCTGTTCGCCGCGGGCGATCTTCCAGGGCGATTGGTAGAAGTAGTTGTTCTCGTAGTAAGTCCACATATCGTCTGCGCCAAAGAACAGGATGTTGGATACCGGGCCTGCATCGGGGAGGTAGCCGAAGCAGGTGTACAGGTATTTTTCCGCTTCTGTTTTATTGGAAAACGCGTTGGCGAGGGTGACTACGTTGTCCGGAACGATATCCAGGAAAGGTTTTTTACAGGCGCTGGTGAGCAGGCCTGCGGCGAGGATTGTTCCGTATATGCTGTGTAGAAAATTTTTTTTCATGTGACAAGTGTTTAGCATTAGAATCCGAGGTTAATGCCTGCGTTGACTACCCTTTGTACGGGATAGCCGAGACCGTTACCTCCCATTTCCACGTCCCATAATTTAAAATTGCTGAACATGAGCAGGTTGAAGCCGTTGGCATAGATGCGTAGCTGGCTGAGGCCATAACGTTTCAGGCCGCGGGGAGGGAGCGTGTATCCCAGCTCCACGGTTTTGAGCCGGAGGAAAGCGCCGTTGCGCATCCACCAGGTGGACGCCTGCAGGTTATTGCCCTGGTAGCTGTAGCTGAGGCGGGGCCAGAATGCGTACAGGTCGCGGTTATTTTCAGACCAGTGGTTGTCGGCGATCACCTGCAGCAGGCCGTGCTGGTCCATGGTGGGAGATACGGACCCATCGCCATATGTATAGTGTTCGGTGATAAAAGGCGAGATAGCCCCGGGGTTGATGAAGATGGATGAACGGCCGGACCCCTGGAAGAAGGCGCTGATATCGAAAGCGCCGTAACCGAAGGTGAAACCGAAGCCGTAGTTGAGTTCCGGCGTGGTGGGGTAACCGATGGGCACCCTGTCCAGATCGGTGATCTGGCCGTCTCGGTTAATGTCTTTATATTTTATATCGCCGGCCATGTACTTGCCATAGTTCTGACGCGGAGAGTTCAGCACTTCATGTTCGTCGGTGAAGTAACGTTCTGCCACAAGGCCCCATCGCTGAGAGATCGGGTAGCCTACACGGGACAGGTACTGGTTCTGCTCAGCGTAGAGCGGTTCTTCGTTGACCAGTATTTTACTGGTAGCATAAGTGAAGGTACCGCGTACCTGCAGCCATGTCTTTTTGCCGAAGTTACGTTTGTATTCCATGGTCATGTCTACGCCGCGGCCCTCTGCAATACCCACGTTGGCCTGTGGCGTGCCGTACAGTCCCATGGAGGAGGGGATGTAAGCGCGGGACATCAGGATATTGGTACGGCGTTCATGGAAGAAATCTGTTTCCAGGTGGAAATTTTTAAACAGCTCCAGTTCGAAACCCAGGTTGGTTTTGTAGGCTTTCTCCCAGGTGATGTCCCTGTTTTCATAGCGGTTGATCCGTACGCCGGGCCTGCCTTCTGTGAAGTTCTCGCCGAACGTATAGCCGTTGCCGCCGCCGAGGTCTACGTTGGAGAGGTAAAAGAAGCGGTCGTTGGTATCGCCGATCTGGTCATTACCTACCAGGCCGTAGGTGGCCCGTAGTTTCAGCCGGGATATAACGGGCAGCAGGCCGGAGAAAAATGTTTCATTGCTCACTGTCCAGCCACCGCCGATAGAGGGGAAGAAGCCCCAGCGGTGATTCCTGTCAAATCTTTCAGAGCCGTTGTAGCCGAAATTAAATTCCATCATGTAACGGTCATCGTAGGCGTAGGTGAACCTTCCGGAGATGCCCTGGTTACGGCGAGGCAGCGAAGCGATGAGACTGCCGGCGTTGGCGCTCAGCTGGTTGTTGAGGATGGTGATGAGCATACCGTTTACGGCGTGGCGGTCGTTGATCACCTTATCATAGTTCACGGCTGCTTCCATGTAGGTGAAGGTGGTCACCTGCTTGTCGCCGGGGCTGTAGTTCAGGTATTCGGTGCCCTGCGTTTCGTTGAGCAGGGTGAGGCCGCGGAGCCCTTCTTCCGGGTCGATGCTTACGCTGTAGTAGAACGGATTGAAGCGGCGGCTCATGTTAAAGAACGAATACCTTTTGGTATAGGCCATCATCCTGGCTGACAGTCCTTTGGTGATGAAGTTGAAGTTCTGCTTCAGCTCCAGCTGTGCGATCAGTGTGGAGGAACTTTCCTGCTGGAAGCCGGAGACCGCGCTGGCGAAGGGGTTGGTGTAAAAGCTGCCGTCGTCGGCTTTCATGTTGCCGAAGAGGGGATGTTTTTCATCGGGGGCAAAGCTGGCGGGGAACCAGGCGGGGAATCGTACGGGCGTGGCGCTCATGGCCTGCCGGAATATTTCACCGCCGCCTCTGATAGGACCGTTGTAATCGGAGAACCTGCCGGAGGTGCGCACCACTGCGTCGGTAGTGGGCGTGAGTTTGATATTGATATTGGAGCGGATCTCGTAGTTGCGGGTTTTAACGTTGCTGTTGAAATTATTGTCGTTGATCGTACGAAGCACGCCGTTGTCGATGTTGTAGGTGGCGCCGATATAGTATTGTGCTCTTTCCACCCCGCCATTGAGGTTGAGGTTGTAGCGCTGGTTGTTGGTGGTATTTTTCACCAGTTCGTTGATCCAGTTGTTATTGGGATATACATAAGGATCGTCGCCGGCAGCGGTATGTGCTATCTGGCTTTGCGTGTAAGGCCTTGTGGTGAGCGGCTCGCGGGTGATCACCGCTTCGTTGGCCAGTTTCATATAGGTGATATTATCCGCCAGTTTGAAGTTGCGGGTATTGGAAGAGGTGGAGTTCTCAACGCGTACGTTAAACCTTGTCTTGCCCAGCTGGCCGGACTTGGTAGTAACGAGGATGACGCCGTTGGCTCCCCTGGCGCCGTATAACGAAGAAGCGGTGGCGTCTTTCAGGATAGAGAACCCGGCGATGTCGTCCGGCTGGATGCGGGCGAGATCGTTGGGTGTCATTTCCATGCCGTCTATGAGTATGAGCGGGTCTACTTTACCGCTGCCAAAGGAGGTGATGCCGCGGATAAAAAATTCCGCGTTGTCGCGGCCGGGTTCACCGCTGCGCTGGAAGGAGATCACGCCTGCCAGTCTGCCTGCCATCATGGTGGTGAGGTTGCTGGTAGGGCCTTTCAGCTCTTTGGGGTTGATGGTGGTGACGGCGCCCACCATGCTGTTTTTTTTCTGGGTGCCGTAAGCGACGATGGCTACTTCATTCAGTTTGCTGTCGACCGATTGCAGTACGGCGGTGATCGTGCCGCTGCGGGCAACGGGTATCTCTTTCCTGTCGAAGCCGATATAGGTAAAGATCAGCACGTCTTTAGCGTTCATGCGCATGGTGAAGTGGCCGGTTGCGTCTGTCTGTACACCTTTTTTGGGATCGGACTTCAGGGTGACGGACACGCCTGGCAGGGAGAGGCCGCTGCTGTCCGTTACTTTTCCGCGGATGACGATGATGGAATCGGCGGCCGGATTACGTACAGGCGTGGCCGTTTCTCTCTCCCGGATAATAATGGTGGAGCCTACTACCGACCAGGTAAGGGGAAGGTCTTTCATACAGGCTTTCAGTGCCTCTTCCAGCGAGGCGTTGGATACGGTGATGTCGATACCCTGTGTGCGTTGCAGCATCTGGCGGTCGCCAATAAAGCTGCAGCCGGTTTGTTTTCGGATGGACTTCAGCACTTCCAGCAGGGAGGCATTTTTCTGGTGAAGTGTCACCTGCTGGCCGAAGGCGGCGGCGGTAGCCTGGAGGGTAGCTGCGATCATCAGAACGAGCGTCAGTTTCATAAACAGCAGAATTGTGGGGGGCAAGCCACTGGCCTGCATACCCCGTTTGACCTTTTGTTTAAAAAGCATAAATTTGGTACGCGTGGTTTAATGTGTTAAGAATTCATTCAGTTCACTGATGAAGGATTTAAACCGGGCAATAGTTTCCCCGGACGCGTCGCAACCGCGTCTGGGTTTTTCTTCCGGTGGTCCTGTTGATGGAATTACATGTTGTTAATTTTGGTTGATACGATATGCTGTTTTTTACGGTGATACGATAATCTTTCTGCCTGCTGACCTGAAATGTATTTTTCCTGTGAGCTCCAGTATTTTCAATACTTCGCTCAGGTTTTCATTCCGTGAAATATCTCCTATAAATGCCTGGTTACTGATATTGCCTTCGTACTCCACCTGTATATCATACCAGCGTTCCAGCTGCGGCATGATATCGCGGATGTTGCCGTTGAAAATAAAGCGTCCTTCTTTCCATCCCAGTTCCTGGTCGGTGTCTGCATTGCGGATCGTAAAAGTGTTGCTGCCTTTGGGCAGCACGGACTGCTGTCCGGGCGCCAGTTGCAGGGTGTTATTGCCGGTGGTGACCGCTACTTTCCCTTCGGCCAGGGTGGTGCGGATCTGCGCTTCTCCGGGGTAGGCGCTGACGATAAAACGGGTGCCCAGTACGTGTATCTGCATGGGGCCTGTTTTTACGATAAAAGGTTTGCTGGCCTGCCGGGCCACTTCAAAGTAGGCTTCTCCGCTTACTTCCACCGTACGGTCGTTACCGTTAAAGGCAACAGGGAAGCGGATAGAGGACGCAGCGTTGAGCCATACCCGTGTGCCGTCCTGCAGTAGCAGCTGGTATTGTCCGCCACGTGGCGTGGTAAGGGTGTTGTACACCGTGGTGTTGGTTTCTCCCCGGGAATTGTATTGCAGCAGGCCTGCCGCTATTTTGACTATGTGGCTGGGTTTGGCGGCGCCGGTGGTACCGGTGCTGTCCAACTCGAGGGTGGTGCCATCCGCCAGTTGCAGCGTAGCGCGGGTGGTACCCGCAACGATGCCGGCCACCGATGTGATGTGCGGCCTGTTCACGGAGTATTGCCACAGTGCATAACTGCCGGCTGCAAATAGCAGGGCTACGCCTGCAACGAGGGAGCGTTTCCGCTTCCACCAGGGAAATGATATGATCCGGGCCGGTTGCTGGCGGTCCAGTTCGCGCAGCATACGGTCCAGCAGCACCCGGTCGGCCGGCAGCCACACGGGATGCTGTTCCATCAACAGGGTGTATTCGTCCAGCAGACTTTGTACGTCCTGTAACGGTTGTTCGTGAATCCATTGCTCAAAGGCCGCATGTTCTTCAGTGGTAGCGGTCCCGGCAGCGTATCTTTTCACAAAGAGGCCTGCTTCTTCATTGTTCATAAAGCGACATTTTGGTTGCACAGCTATTAATAAGACACGCGTATCCCAAAATAAGACAGGTCAATTAGAAAAAAAATTTTTTAATTCTTGGGAAGATATCCAAATCGTACTTTAATAGAAGTCACAAGATAAGTATATGGTCAGGGTATTAGCGGTAATTTTCGAAAAGGGTAAGGAACACCAGTAGCGAGGCGGTGATGTCCCCGTGTTTTTGCAGGTAGTCGCGGATAAAATCAGATGCGGCATACAGGTGTTGTTTGACAGCAGAGGAGGAGATATGCAGCTGGTCGGCGATCTCGTGTGTATTCAGGCCGCCTTCATGGCTCAGGCGGAATACTTCCTGCCGGCGCTTGGGCAGTTTCTTGATGGCGTCTTTGGCCAGTTCATAATATTGTTTGTATTGCAGCAGTTCGCCGGCATCGGCATTCCCCGGGGCGTCTTCCTCCGCCATCATCTTCTGTACCCGCAGTTTCACTTTCGCGCTCCGGAAATAATTGAGCACCTGGTTGCGGGTGACACGGAAGAGGAAGCTGCGCATGGAGCGGACTTCCCCCAGCGTTTCCCGCTTCATCCAGATACGGGTGAACACATTCTGGAGGATGTCTTCCGCGTCTTCCTTCGACCGGATAAAAAGATAGATATAGCGGTATAACTCGCCGGCATGCTGCTCATATAACAGCACAAAAGACGCGCTGTCGCCGTGGCACAGGTTCGTCATCATTGCAGCATCGTCAGGCAGGTTATTCATATCAGGTCCATGAAAATTACATCATCGCTGTTGGCAGCATTAGCAGCTTTAAGATAGCTAAATCAGATTAATAATCAAATTCCCGGGGCTAAAGCCCCGGGCGACTGTAAGCGGGTCTTTTAGTTGGCAGTGTTCTGGTACCTCCGGAAAAAGAGGCTTAATAAAAGGCTACTCTACAACGTGCCCCAGGGCTTTAACCCTGGATGGCCGGATGGATGAAAATCCAATCAGCCCCGGCGAAAATTCAGCAGGAATATTTTCGGTCAGCCGGTTATCTTGCCGTTAGAATATTCCGTTATGAAAAAACTACTCCCGGTATTGTTGCTGCTACTGGTCATGCTGCCGGCATGGGCGCAGCTGAAAAGTGAAACCTTTATTGCCCGCTATGGCAACCTGGACAATGCGTGGCATTGTATCAGTGCCCGTAAAAAAGCGACCGTAGCCTTTCTGGGCGGTTCTATTACCAATATGGAAGGCTGGCGCGGCAAGGTGGGAGATTACCTTGTCCGCACGTATCCGGCTACGGCTTTTACGCTGCTGAATGCAGGTATTCCTTCGCTGGGCAGCCTGCCGCATGCTTTCCGCCTGCAGCAGGATGTGCTGGACAAAGGCCCGGTAGACCTGCTTTTTGTGGAAGCGGCAGTCAATGATAAAGTCAACGGTACACCGGCCGGCGTGCAGCGAAGGGCACTGGAAGGGATTATCCGGCACGCGCTGACGACGAATCCGCATATGAATATCGTACTGATGGCCTTTGTGGATGAAGATAAAATGGCGGACTACCGGGCGGGAAAGACACCGGCGGAAGTGGCGCTGCATGAGGAAATGGCGCGGCGTTATCATCTGCCTTTCGTTAACCTGGCCCGGGAGGTGACGACCCGTATAGATGCGGGAGAGTTCACCTGGAAAGTGGACTTTAAAGACCTGCATCCGTCGCCGTTTGGGCAGGAAGTATATTTTAACGCTATCCGCCAGTTGCTGGACAGCGCGTTTAGAAAAAAGGCCCCGCGAAAGGCGGTGGCAGCTGTACTGCCGCCGGCGTCCGACCCGTTCAGCTATGACGCAGGTCATTACGTGGACGTACACACGGCCAGGCGCCTGCGTGACTTCACGGTGGACGAATCCTGGAAACCATCTGACAAGGTGCACACAAGACCGGGATTTGTGGACGTGCCCATGCTGGTGTCCGGCACAACGGAGGCGAGCATGGAGTTATCCTTCACAGGCCGCACCGTAGGCGTAGCGCTGCTTTCCGGTCCCGACGCCGGCGTGCTCCGCTACAGCATTGACGGAAAAGCGGTGCAGCAGATAGACACCCGCACACAATGGAGCCGCAGCCTTTATCTTCCGTGGTACCTGGTGCTGGGCGATGAGCTGGCTACGGGTACCCATACACTGAAAATTATTACTGCGCCCGGCAGTGTCTGCCGCATAGTACACTTCCTGGTGAACCGTTGAAAATGCCTATTTTCAGGATAACAACGGACATCATATGAAAAGCGAAAAAGAAAAAATGATCGCAGGCGAATTGTATGACGCCTCAGACCCGGAGCTACACGCTGAAAGAACAAGGGCTAAAAAGCTGCTGCACCGGTTGAACGTAACGGAGTACCTCGTCACCGACAGCACCCGGGAGGTGTTACGCGAACTGGTCCCGCATACAGCAGGACGCCTGTACATAGAACCGCCGTTTCACTGCGATTATGGCTATAATATTATTTGTGGCAACCAGGTGTATTTCAATGTCAATTGCGTAGTGCTGGATGTTTGCCCGGTGACAATCGGCAACAACGTGATGGTAGGGCCGGCGGCGCAGATATACACGGCCACGCACCCGCTGGATAAAGTGCATCGCCGCAGTGAAGAATATGGTAAACCGGTAGTGATCGGGGACGATTGCTGGATCGGCGGCAGGGCCATCATCTGCCCGGGTGTGACCATTGGCAGCGGTTCGGTCGTTGCCGCAGGTGCGGTGGTAACGAAAGATGTACCCGAAAATTCACTGGTAGCGGGCAATCCGGCGAAGGTGATCAGGAATATCGCCTGATAAGATAACAACGAAAAAGCCGCAGCAACGCCGCGGCTTTTTGCCTTTATGCAAATAATCATTATTTGTAGTAATCGAAAACAGCTACTTCTTTACCAGCGCGCAGCTGGTGCGCGCTGGTGATGGATGCCCACCTTGATGTAACTGTCATTTCGCCACCGTAGCTGCACCGGCTCACCGGCATCGGCGATGGTTTCTTCACTCACCTTTTTGCCTGTACCGTAGTTGATTTCTTCAAACGGATTCTGGTTGATGTTGATCACCACCACCAGCCGGCTGCCTTTGGCCAGTTGTTTACTGATCATACGGGTATTACTAAACGAAATGGTATTGACGCTGCCGGGTGTAAGCAACTGCCGCTTTTCGAGGCTGGCGGCGTAGCTGGCGCGCCCAATAAAATAGGAGAGCTGGAAATAGCGTCCGTCCGGCGTTTGTTCGTACAGGTTAATGCCAATGTCTACATCTTTTTTATTGGGGATGACCAGCAGCTTGCCCAGGAAAGAGCCGTTGACAGCCACGGAGGCCGGCAACGGATCACTGACAAACACAAGCCCGTTGGCGGTATTGATATTGCTGCCGGATAAAGGGGAAAGGATATAATTACCGGTAAATCTGCCACTTCTGACAGACAAGTCGGCCTGCTGCGGAATGAAAGCCGTATCTGTAGGTGGTTGGCGTACCAGCCGCTGTGGTGATAAGTAGAATGTCATTGTATCGTTGTTCATTTGCTGCAGCGATGGTACGTGTTTCCACTGGTTGGTGCCCATTACCTGGTAATTGATGCGGTCTTCCAGTATAGGCGGCTTGGGGGCCCCTTTCAGGATATGATCAAACCACTGGTAAATCAACTGATGCACACTGATGCGTGCGGCGTTGTCAATCGTATAACCGTTGACGTATGGAAGCGGCACGTGCTGGCAACCAAGATGATCATAGGGCCCGATGACGAGATAATGTGCCGCGTTGGGGCGGTACCGTAAGTGTTCTCTGTAATAATACATCGCACCGATTTGTGCGCCGTCGAAATAACCGGTCGTGCTGAGTATGGGGATGTCGATCCTGGCGAAGTCTTCTTTGTATGCCGTCATATTTTGCCAGTAGGCGTCGTAGTCAGGATGTGCCAGCCACCGGCGGTAAATGGGATTGGGCGTACCGTCTATACTGTCCAGCGTTTGATAGGCAGCGCCGCTGTGATACCAGTTGAACTGCATATTGCGCCAGCGGCCCCGGTCATTGTATGTTACGTTGTCCAGGAATTGGTTATTGGTGACATGGGGAATCCACGGATATACGAAACTCATGAACACATTGTTTTCTTTAGGTACATCAAAACCAGGCACCACTGCGGCAGATGGTACGATGGTTTTGAGTGCAGGCGGTACGCCTTCTTTAATAGCGGCCCATTGTGTAAAGCCCACGTAGCTGCCGCCGTACATGCCTATGCTGCCATTGCACCACGACTGGCGGCTGATCCAGTTGATCACGTCATGGGCATCGTTGCCGTCATGTTCGTAAGGCATGGCTATTTCGGGGCTGAGGCGTTTTCCCCGGGTATTAGCTACTACACCTACATAACCCTTGTCGGCCGCTTCTTTGGCGATGCAGAGATTACCGCCATCGGTGTAAATGGTGAAGAAAAAGATGACGGGCAACGGTCCCTGCTGATGCCTGGGCCGTACCACGATCGCCGATACGCTGGCACCGTCGCGGGTAGAGATCAGCAGGCTGTCGCGGATGTCGTAATGTTGCCGGTTGAACTGCCGCAGCAACGGCGCCGCCATTGCGCTGATGCGTGAAAGCAGCTGCCACGCGGCATAACGGCGGCACAGCTGTATGGCGTCTTGCAGCGCGATACTGTCCTGCCCTTCCAGTTGCGCCAGCTGCCGTTGCAGATCTGCGGCAAGGTAGGTGGTGTCCGCGATGTACCAGTTGTCGATGTCATACCGGCTGGCGTGTTGCAGACGTGCCACAGAGGTGCTGAATGCTTCCCTGAAAGCTTTTTCCACAGGCTCTTTACGCTGCAGCGCGTTAATATAAGTCTCGTATTGTATGAACCGCACGGGGGCTTTTTCCGCATCGCTTTGTGCATAGGCGCTGCGATATTCCCGGATAGTCTGTAATGCTGCTTTGTATTGCCGGGCGGTCAGTTGCACCATCAGCAGCTGCTGCAGATAGCCCCATCTGTCGTCGCCGGCCTGGAGCCGGGGAAGTAGCTTTTGCGCCAGCACAGGCATAGTGGTTGCCAGTAGTTGCTGATTAACGGCAGCTTCGCGGGGGAACGGTAGTGATTGTGCGGCGATGTTCCCGTACAGGCATAACAGCGCCCCCAGGAGAATATTTCTCATGAAAACCATCTTACAAAATATTAGAGGGAGAAAAAATTACATTTTATTCCACTGTTTGAAACGTACGCTCTGCCGGCTGGAAACAATAACGGTGGTATCCCCGCGGAGCGTCAGCTGCAGCCGGTCGCCGTCTATTGCCATGATATCCGTGATATAACGGCCATGCACCAACTGATACCGGTTGGCCCGGAAAAAAAAGGCCGGGTCCAGGCGTTCTTCCAGCTGGTTCAGGGAAGTTTTGATCAGCGCCTGTTTGTTCACCGAAAAGATGCGGGCGTAGTTGTTGACCGACTCCACCAGGTAAATATCGTTTTGCTGCAGGAAAAAACACTGATCGCCGTCTTTGATAAACAGCTGTTTGCCGGGCACGTTGCTGCCGGACAACGCGGCCCGCTCCCGTACTTTGGTACGGTGTTTTTCCATGGCTTGTGCAAACCGCTCCGTGCGGAAAGGTTTCAGCAGGTAGTCCAGCGCGTTATTGTCGAAGGCCTGTACGGCATAGGTGTCGTAAGCAGTGGTGAAAATAACATCCGGCACTGCCGGCAAACCGGCCAGCAGCTCAAACCCGCTGGCGCCAGGCATTTGCACGTCAAGGAACAATAGGCCGGGTTGCAGCCGGGGTATCAATACAAGCGCCTCCTGCACGTTGCGGGCTTCACCTGCTACCGCATAGTCGGCGTACGGCTGCAAGGCCCGTTTAATTTCTTCGCGGGCGGCCCGTTCATCGTCGATGATCACTACCTGTATTTTTTGCATACTGTATGTTTAACGGATAAAGGGGATGGAAATGACGGCCAGCACTTTCCCTTCCGGCAGCCCGGTGATCTCAAAGGACGCCCGGCCGGAATACTGTAGCTGCAGCCGTTCCCTGAGATTCCGGATACCCAGCCCGCCGGAAGCCGGCTGTTGTAGGGTACCCGGGTTTTGTACGGACAACAGTACCCGGTCCCCTTCACGGGCAACGTTGATGATGATGCAGCCACCGTCTGCACAGTGAGCAATACTATGTTTAATGGCGTTTTCCACCAGCGTCTGCAAACAGAGCGGCAGAATGCCCATGCTGTTCAGCGAAGCATCTGCCCGGAGATCTACCTGCAGCCGTTCTTCAAAACGTAGCTTCTCCAGTTCCAGGTAATCGCTGACCAGCTGCAGTTCTTCCTGCAGGGTGACCAGCTGATCGGTCCTTTTATACAGCGCATTGCGCAGCAGGTCTGAAAGCAGGTCTATCGCCCTGCGCGCCAGCGTCGGGTCTTCCAGTACCAGTGACTTGATATTGTTCAGCGAATTAAAAAAGAAATGCGGGTTGAGTTGCGCGGTAAGATTGTCCAGTTGCATTTCTTTCGTCAGCAGTTGCAGTTGAGCGTTTTCACGGGCCGCCGCATTTTGCTGCTGTGCATAATGATAGAGGTGCCAGGCCAGTACCCATACGGCCATGGTGCGGATGCCCGTCATAAAAGGCACGCGGCTGTTGATTTGCAGGTATTGGAAGAAAGTCTCCTGGTGATGGCCCCACCAGTAGAACCGCAACGACACCGCCAGCATGAAACAGACAGCAAGTATGGTAATAGCCGGTATAATACGCCACAGCAGTGCTTTGGGGCGTAGCAGGTGCCAGCCGTGCCGCAGGGCAAACCGGCGGTAGGCATGTGTCAGCAACAGGTTGACGGTGATGTCCAACACAAAATTGACAGCGGCAAAGCGGTAGCTGAAAGTAGCGCTACGGACAAAAGCATCCACCTCCCAGTAAAGGGCGGCGATCGTCCAGCCGGCCAGCTGGCATTGCCAGTAAGGAGATAACGGCGCCTGCTTTTTCATACCAGGCAAAGTAAACCGTTCCGCCGGACATAAAAAAGTAAAGTACAGGAGCGCAGGAAACAGGGGATAAGCGCCTATACCGCTGGCTGCTCCTGCGGGGCGTTGTCCTGCCTGGCAAAGCACAGATAGTATTGGAAATACAACAGCACCAGCAGGCAGGGCAACGCTTTCAGCTGATAGTTCACTGCTATTTTATTGATGAAGGACGGCACAAGGTCCGTAGGACAGAGGGAGGTGACGATCACCAGCAACCCCAGCAGGACGACAGACAGCGGTTTTTCAGGCAGCATCATCAATCCTACTACGGCGCCGGCAACAGCCATTATATAAGTAGGCGATTCGGTACTTTGATTAAACAGCACCACCCAGAGTAAGAGATAACCTCCCAGTATCCAGTGGTATTGCTGTGGCCTGTTTTTCCAGGCGAAATAAAGCGCGGTCGCCAGGCCTGACAGCGCCAGTGCGGTAACGGTCTTCCCGATGCCGCTACCGGCCTGGGGTGGGAGATGCAGCATCGCGAATATCATTCCCCGCACGGAACCATCTTCCAGGATCACAGGACTGGTGATCAGCTGATACCAGTCGTGGTAAGCGCGCAGCAGCTCCGCCGGCGACATCACTATCAGCGGCAACAAGGTGCCGGCCATACCGAACAACATACAGTACGCCAGATAGGTCAGCTTCCTGTCGTAGAAGAGGAATACGAGGCCGGTAATGGCGCCATATCCTTTGATGAAAAAACAAAGACAAGTGAACAACGCTGCCAGCAAGGGCCTGCCGCGGTCGAGGTTTACGACGGTCAACAACATCAACGCAGTCATAATGGGATTGGTCTGCGAGGACTGTATCGCATTCAACAGCTCCAGTATCAGCAGCCAGCTGATGATGTAACGTTTGTGGGCAGCCACCGGCAACTGACGCAGCGCATACAGAAAAAGACCGGCGCTACCCATCAACCATACAAAAAGTCCTGATGTGACCGGCAAAATAGCCAGCGGTGCAAAGAGTACAGGGAAAGTAGGGTGGTATAAAAAGTAGTCAAAATAAGTATCAGGATACAGCTGGTACAACGGCATATGCTGCAGCATATGGTCCCATGAGCTGCGGAAAATGATAAAGTTGTTATACCGCTGGGTGGCCAGCGACTGAAGGAATAACACCAGCGTACCAATGAAATATAGCACGGTAACGGTCACCGGCCGTTGATACCATAAAGGTTGGCGGTTGGCTGCAGTCAGCGAAATTACAGAAGTAGGTTTGTTATGCTTGGTCACAAGAAATCTATTAACGCTCGTATCATAGACGCGTGTTTGCCGGATACCCCCCACAGAGTCACTGAAAAAATATCACATTGTTTTTTAGTTGTATTTAAAAATGATGGAGTTACAGCGTGACTTGATAAAAATAATTGATAACAGTAAATTAAAATAACCCGGGAAACGGATTGCTTTACTTTGCAGGGCGATGTCAAAAAAAGCAGTTTTTCATGCAAAGCAGTGAAGATTTCGAGTTGCTCCACCTGATCAAGGCCGGCGATAAAAAAGCTTTTGAAACCTGTTTCAACAAGCACTGGCAACTATTGTACGCGCTGGCAGAACGGATACTTAAATCGGAAGACGACGCCAAAGACGTGGTGCAGATGGTGTACATCTCCCTGTGGGGGAGAAGAGAACAGTTAACGATCACCGGTTCGCTGCAACATTACCTGTTACAGGCTGTCCGCTACCAATCCCTTAAACGACTGAAAGAAATACTCGACAGTCCCGAACACCTGGACCGGGTACACGATCATTACCTGCCGGTGCTCAACAGCATCTGGCATAAGTTACATGAGTCAGACCTTTTTAATGAGATAGAAACCCAACTGGAAACGCTGCCTCCCCGGACCCGGGAAATGTTCCTGCTGAGCAGACGCCAACAGCTGTCCATCGCTGAAATAGCCCAGCGCATGGGCGTATCCGAGAAAACCGTCCGTAACCAGCTGCATATTGCCCTCAAAACGCTTCGTCATCATATTGCTGTCGCCCTCATTTTTGCCGATCTGATTGTTTGTTAATAATTCCTTAACCTGACCGCACGGGACAACGCCCTCTTTTCCGGGAACATATAGATAGAGAAGATCAGTTTTTTTACCCGAAGGCAGGAACTGCCTGATATACGGTCCTTATGAATGTAGCACAACTAAAAAGAATCATCAACAGGTATCTGGCAGGAAATGCTTCGGGTAAAGAAGCTGCACTGATAGAAACATGGTATGAGACCGCGTTGGAAGAAGCGCAGCAAACGCCGGCCAGTCCGCAAAGCGAAGCATACCGGCGAGAGGTGCTGGAGCGTCTGCGCCTCGACATGCAGGAAGCACCCACGGGAAAAATGGTCCGTTTTTCAAGAGTGCGCAACATCGCCGCTGCCTGCATCGTATTGCTCGGCGGCGCTTCCCTCGCCTGGAAATACCAGTACGATATCCTGGATGCCATAGATCCTGTACCGCTGGAAACCATTACCGCCCGCGCCTTCCAGGTGAAGCAGGTGGTGCTGCCCGACAGTTCGGTGGTTATCCTCAATGCCGGCAGTGAGCTTAGCTATCCCCGTCAGTTCCGCGGGAAAAAGCGACAGGTGCGGCTCAACGGTGAAGCATTTTTTAACGTTGCCCACAACCCTTCCGCAGCTTTTACGATCACAGCGCCGCACCTGCAGGTGCAGGTACTGGGCACCTCTTTCGTGATGACCGACAGCAGCCATATACAGGCCGCCAGGGTGAGCGTTAAAACAGGCCGCGTGGCAGTGTCGGCAGAAACGAAAGGATTCCCTGTTACACAACTGACGGCCAACCAGGAACTGTTTTATGATGAAGAAGACGGTGTGGTGAATATCAACCGTCATCATGAAGTAGACCTGGGCTGGACCAGCAAGCAGCTGGTGTTTAACAACGCCACGCTCTCGGAAGTCTTCCGCGAAATCGAAAATCTCTTTAACGTGAAAATACAGGTCAGCGATACCCGCATCCGCCAGCTGACGTTCACCGGCGCCTTCGATGCCGGTGACCCGCTACCGGACATGCTGAAAATAATCGCATTGTCCTACCGCCTGACCATTCAACAACAAAAAGACGGAACTATCAACATCAGCAACTAACAGCTAAAACTAAACACTAAAACCTGTTTACACCACCGCGCAAGCGGTGGTAACGGGGATCTTTTTTCAAAAAAACAATCAAAACGAATGAAGGGAAAAATTTTACCGGGATTAAAACAGACAGGATGGAGATGGGTGTGCAGCCTGGCGCTGGTGTTGTGTTTCCTGGCAACAGCGACCGCCCAGGAAAATGCGTTGGCAAAAAAGATCAGTATCAGCTTTAAGAACGAGGGACTGGTCCGCTGCTTCGAACTGGTGCAACAGCGCGGCGGTGTTACCTTCTTCTACAACCCTGCCGAAGTGAATGCCTCCGGCAAAAAATACAACGTCAGCTTCGACAACAAGACTGTACAGGAAGTGGTGGTTTACCTGTTGCAGGGCACCGGTCTGGAGTTCGAAATGGCCGACAACAAAAAGATCGTCATCCGTAAAGCACAACCCAAAACAGAAGCGCCCCGTAAATGGCGCACGCTGAGCGGCGTGGTAAGGGATGCCAAAAAAAACACGCCCATTGGCGGTGCGGAGATACTGGTGCAGAGCAGCGGTAGCCACCTCACTGCCGATGCCGGCGGGCGCTTTACCGTGGAAGTAAAAGACACGGTTGACGTACTGGTGGTGTACTTCGTAGGGTATGCCACTAAAATGGTGAAAGTAGGCGCCAGCAAAGCGCTCGACATCCATATACAGGCCGACAGCAAAACACTGGGCGGCGTAACCGTAGAAGCCCGCCGCCGTACCAATACGGAAGCCTCGCTGCTGACGGACCGTAAAAACGCCGCCGTGATATCTGACGGCATCTCCGCACAGAACATAGAAAGGACCGCCAGTATCACTACTACTCAGGCATTGCAGCGCGTGTCCGGTGTTACGGTTACGGATGAGAAGTACGTGGCTATCCGCGGCCTGGGAGACCGTAGCGTGATAGGTCAGCTCAACGGCGTACGCCTCGCTTCTTCCGATCCCGATCGCAGCGCTATCCCGCTGGACCTGGTGCCTTCCAGCCTGCTCGACAATATCACCGTGTATAAAAGCAGTACGCCCGATAAGCCGGCAGATGCTTCCGCAGGTATCGTGGAACTAAAAACAAAATCCATCCCCGATCGTCAAACGTTTAATATCACCATACAGAGCGGTTTTAATACTCAGGTTGGTCTTGGCGGAAAAGTCAACAGTTTCTACAACAGTGAAAACGGTTTCCTCGGCGGGAAAATTAAAGACAAAGGACTGAGCAGCGAGTTCCTGGCGTTGGCCAAACAATACCCTAACGGTCTTCGCGAGATACAGGATAAAATCGCTTTCAGCCGCAACGACCCTGCTTTGCAGGCCGAGGCTGCGCGCATCAACCGTATCATGCATCAGTTTGACCCGGTGCTGACAACGCAATATAAATCGGCGCCACTCAATCAGCAGTATGCATTGACTTATGGCAACAACTTCAAAGTATTTAAAAAACACCAGGTAGGTATTATCGCAGGGGCCAACTACTATAACCGTGTGACCGATACCTACGGTGGGGAGCTGACGCAGTGGAGCATCTACCAGGGCGTACTGACTGGCAGCAATGACGTGTACAGCCCGCGTATTATCCCCAACTACATCACCCCCAATAATATCCATCTGGGGAAATACCTGACGTATAAAGAGAACACCGGCGTACAAAACCTGAACTACGGCTTCCTCGGTGGCCTGGCTTACCGCTTTAACCCGCAGCATGAAATCAGTATGCAATACCTCGGTAGCCGTGGCGCGGAGACCAGAGCCAGCAACCTTTTCGGTGCTTACGAATATACCGGTCTGCCAGGTACGGTGTCCAACATTATCTATTCGCTTAAGCAGAGTTATCGTACACTCAATACGTTTAATCTGCAGGGCGAACATAAATTGACGAAAGGGGAATACAGCCCGCGGTTGAGCTACAACCTGGCCACCTCTTCTTCCAGCCAGGATGATCCTGACTATCGTTTTGTGAACCTGGCCGATTACAAACCGGTGAGTGGCGGCGCTTACCAGAAGCCTTCTCCGACACCCGGCGGTTCTGCGGAATATGTTTATTCCCCGGATTTATATTCTCTCGTGTCGGGATATGTGAATGGCTATGGTCCCTACGGCATCATCCAGGCCGATCCTAACGGCCGCCGTTTCCGCAAGCTGCACGAAACCAACTATAACTATAAGGCGGATCTCACGATCCCGTTTAAAGCACTGGGCCTGAGACAGGAATTTAAAACCGGCGTAAACTACTTACACCGTAAACGTGACTTTACAGAGAACGTGTTATTCCTGCCTGGCTCCAACTACTCTGCCAACAAGGCTTTACCCTTGTATGAAGTGAACGGTGATCTCAACAGGCTGGTAGGGCACGACCGTATCGGTATCCGTCCGCCTGCTGCCTATAACCCCGAAGGACAGCCGATGACCGGTGGCTTCCTGTATAATATCCAGAAGTCACCCAACAACTACAAAGGGTTTTATGAAACCCGTGCTTTCTATGGTATGCTCGATTTGCATCTGACAGACAACCTGCGTTTCACCGGCGGCGTGCGTTTTGAGTTGACCGACATACAGGCCGCGGTGGACACCGCCGGTGTATTCCTGGACCCATCCATCAGCACGCCCGATAAAGACGGCAACAAAGTAAACCTGGTGTATACCGAGCCTAACACTATCTACAAAACAGACTACAAGCCTTACTACTCTGCTAACCTGACCTATACACTGAATAAAAAAATGAATTTCCGGCTGGGCTACAGCAACTCGCTGGCGCGTCCGGAATTACGGGAACTGACCAACGTTTTTGACTTTGATCCGTTCCAGTTTGCCCTCGTGGTGGGTAATCCCAGGTTGAAAAACCAACTGACCACCAACTATGATTTCCGCTGGGAATGGTTCCCTTCAGGCGGAGAGGTACTGTCTGCTTCTGTTTTTTATAAAGAGATCGATAACCAGCTGACGAAAGTATACAAACAACAATCTTCCGGTCTGGATGCCCGTTTCCCGGAGTTCCCCGCGATTGAATTCCAGAATGATCCTAACAAAGGACGGGTATACGGTATAGAGCTGGAAGCAGTAAAGAACTTAGGCACTTTGGTGCCGGCGCTCAACTACTTTAACCTGGGCGCCAACCTTCTGCTCGCGCAGAGCGAAATCAAAAAGACGGCGGAAAGAATGCAGGCCTCACAGGCGCTGGACCGCCGTTCTCCCTCCAACAGCCCGTTGTTTGAACAGGCGCCTTACGCTGTTAACGTATTCCTCAATTACCTCAACACGAGGCTGGGTACGGACATGACCGTCACTTTTAATATGGTGGGCGAGCGGTTGATACAGGTGAACCTGGATGGAACGCCTGATCTGTATACCCGTCCCAACCCGGTACTGGACTTTGTGCTGAGCCAGCGTCTTTACAAACGCCTGATGTTTAAGGGATACGCGAAAAATATCCTTGACAGGCCATTGCAGGAGGTATATGCCAATCCCAATACAGGAGGTAAGTACTACGGAAAGGAGTATATCCGTCGCAGTTATAAACGTGGTACGGAAATCATGCTGGGACTGAGCTACACATTGTAAATACTAATTGAAACAAGCTAATCTGAATACGATGAAAAGATGCTTACACACGGTGATGTTGTACCTGTTGAGTGCCGGGACCATGACGTCCTGCACCAAGAAGGTGGACTTTGCGTACGACAACCGCGTCAATCCGCAGGCCGATGCTGCTTCCAGCGTCCGTATTGTGAACCTGCGGGGCGCCACGGAATTGATGATCGGCGGGAAGCAGTTGTCTGCTTTTGTGTTGCCTAATGCGGAAGGGTATTATGATCAGAACACGACAAAAGGAACGCCCTTCTTTCCGGAGACCGGCCGGATGGGCCTTACCTATACCATCCCGCAGCAGTTTGTGGGCGCTGCCGGTACGGTAAAGGACATACGTTTCGCTTCTTTTGCCCGCAATTTCGCGCTGGCGCTGACGAGGGGGTTTGTGGCGAAAGACGATTTCAGTCACCCGGTAGATTATTACTTCACTTATTTCGCGCCCAATGCAGGGCAGTTAACAGATTCCCTGTTTGCTATTCCCCGCTCGGTGTCGCCGCCGGCGAATCCCGAACGCTGCAAGGTGCGGCTGTTAAACCTCAGTTCCGCCAACATGCCGTTCGGCGGTGATATGCGTGTCACCTGGGCTGATGGCACTGCCATCGCCGGACTGGAAAACGTCGGCGCAGGAAAGTATTCCGATTACGTGGAGCTGCCTTACGGTACCTATCAGTTAAAGGTGATGACGATGAACGGGCAGATGGTGCCGGGGGTAGGCGGCAGTATACAATACCTCAACGTTATCAACCCACAGACCGGAACGATGATGTTGCCCGGGGTAAAAGCCAAACCCCGGGTGAATGGTTTTGTAGACAGCAAGTTGACGTTTGCGCCGTTGAAGACCTACCAGCCCGGTGGCGTGTACACCATTGTGGTGGCCGATCAGCCGAATTTCCAATACCCGACCGGTAGCGACAACGGCGAGACTTATCCGGCTAAGAATAATGCTTTCCGCATCATTGCCGACGCAGAACCTCAAAATAATACCTATGCCCGTCTGCAGGCGGTGAATGTGCTGCCGGGTAATTCCATTAAAGTAATGATAGATGGTAATATGCTGGGTAATACCCTGGCCTTCTCCGCGGCCTCTGTTTTTAAACCGGTTATAACAGGTACGCATGTACTGAAGGTGACCGATGCTGCCGGAGCGACGTTGGCGGATAGTATGATCTCGCTGTTGCCCGGTGACAACAGCACGATATGGATATACGAAAAGGCCGGGAAAGCGGCTATCAGCGTGGTACCCAATAATCTGAGCAATAGTTTTTACACCGGTGCCACGGAAGATGGCAGCTACAGTCTTGCTAAAATCGAATTCCCCAGCTGGATACGCTTTATGAATTTCTGCGCCGACGCGCCGGAGGTGACTTTCACCACAGACGACGGACAAATGCTGGGCAATGGCGTTGCCAGTCAGCGGTTGCAGTTAGGCATCCCCCTGGTGAAAAACCCTTACGCTATGCTGGACGCCAATTTTTACAACAGCGTGCTGGCCTATGCATCGAAGCAGGAGGTAGTGCCAGGCAACTGGCTGCGGCAAGTAACACCGCTACGGAGCCGGGATTTTATTGCTCAGCCGGAGTTGTATCCCGCGGGGCAGTCGCCGCTCAGCGAAGCCGGCGTATACACCGTGGCGCTGATCGGCCGCCTCAACACCAGCAAGCCGGGAAGCGAGAAAGCCCGGATGATCATCATCAAACACAATCAGTAACATGAATAACAGAATCATTCTTTTGCTTTTACTGTGGATAACTGTAGGTACGGCTTGCCGGAAAACGGAATACACCAACATTGAGGAACCGGCCTACCTGCGGATATTCAATAACCTGGACTATAACATCACCGTTGACAACAAAGAGGCGCCGCAGCCGTTCCTCACCTTCCTGATGGACCCGGAGCTGGATGCTGATGGTATCCCCGTGGCGGCCAAAACCACCGGTGACTTCCTTGACAAGCGCGCTGCCTGGGCACGGCCTTACCCGGACGCTGTCAACACCACACTGTTTCAGACGGAATACCCCGGCAGCGCCAAAGTATTGGCCGGACCGGTCCTCAACGGCTACGACCTGTCCAGCTGGGCACAGATACCTTCGGGAAAACACCGCGTGATGTTCGTGAGCCGTCCCATCAGCCAGGTGCCCTTCTTTCAGTTGCCGAAAGACCTGCGGCGCCAGGTCATCATCGATACCGTAGTGGACTTCGCCAGCAGGGAGGTATACACCATGCATGTACTGGAGAAAGACTGGGACACCAAAACACCGGATGTCTATGTCCGGAAAGAAACATTTATCCATCAGCCTTTTTCAGACTCGCTGGTGTATGTCAATTTCTACAACCTTAGCGCTGCCGGTTTCTTTGAGCGGGGAAAAGTACGCTCCACTGCTGACATCAATAACAGGAAGATACGCGATACCATGAATGTATATTATTCGTTGAGCAATGTCAGTGAGCAAAACCAACAGACGCCTGTTGCCGGCCACACCGGCGTGCTGATGGGCGCAGTGATACGCGCTCATGATCCGGTGGTGCGTCCCTACTACAGTTTTCCGTTGTTTCCGGATACTTCTGCCAATAAGATATATACCGGAAGGGGGGCGCAGACATTTACCTTCCTGTCGTCCGCATACACTTATGAGAACAATCCGTTTCTGCAGCATATGACGGAGTCCAATGGCCGCTTTACTGAATTGCGGGTAGGACCTGACAAATTCACCGGGTTTGTGGCTTTTCCCATGGTGGCGGACTTCCTTACGGGGATGGTAGTCACTATCCGTTCAGGAAAATATCTCAACCGGTCTTTCGCCACTGTTAACACCGTCGAATATGTCAATGGTAAATTCTACCTGATGACGATTCAGCGTAAGTATGAACCGCCTGTGTATTAGCAGGTCTTTAAATCAATGATGATTATGCGATATAATACTTTTCGTTACTTGTTTTTCTTTTTCCTGCTGGTGATAGCGGGATGTAGGAAAGATGATCTGATGCCACCGAGGGAGACGGCTCCAGTGCGTGCCATGGGAGACTTTATCCGCAACAACTATGACCTCAGCCTGTTTGCCGCTGCCATACAGAAAGCCGGCCTGCTGGACAGTCTGAACCAGACCGGCCCTTTCACCTGCTTCGCCCCGGACAATAAAGCCTTCAACGATATGGGTATTACCCGGGCGCGTGATTTTGACGCCATGAACCCGGACAGCCTGCGACTGCTGGTAAGCTACCACGTGTTTAAAGACCGGAAGTACATCTCCGAGTTTCCGCTGCAGATGGGTAACAAATACGTGACGCTGGCAGGCGCCGAGTTATACGTATCTGTAGCCAATATAGCTAACGCCACACATACGCCTCCTGAAAACCGGAATGTGTTTGTGAATGGCGCTATGGTATACGATGCCCCTAAACGCAATGTGGCCTTGTCTAACGGCGTAGTGCACGTTATCCGCAAGCCGCTCGGTTTTAAACCGGTCACTATTCAGGACCACCTGCTGGCAGATACCAGCCTCTCTATTTTTGTCACCGTGATGAAACGATGCAAGCTGTGGGACGGATTAAAGGAGAAAGGCCCATTTACAGTGTTCGCACCGGACAATGAGGCGTTCCGAAAATACAATATCTCCGCCGACAGCGCTGCACGACTGGACCCGGAAAAATATGAAGCGGTCGCCTTTAACATATACCCGTTGGCGTTAAAGCCGAAGCGTATTTTCTCCACTGACTGGACGCAGATAGCCGGCACTTACGGTCCCATATCCTCCATGATCAACATCGGGAACTTTGCCATCAAACCTGTTTACGACTACAATTCCTATAATAACACGGAAAATGTTTTTATCCATATGATGGATGTCGTTACCGGTCAGCCCAGTACTAATGGTCCGTCAGCCCTGGGCTACCGTAAAGGTTTTGTGCAGGGAGCCGACCATCTGATGAGCAACGGACTGGTGCATCACATCGACGATCTGTTACTCGACCCTGCCACTTTACGCAAATAGATACAAACGTTTAAAGCTAATTGACAATGACCTTGTTTACATCTTTTACCATACCGGGCAGGCTGCTGAGATGTTGCTTACCTGTACTGCTGTTGCTGGCTATGGCCTGCCGTAAGCAGGATATAGAACCGGAACCTGTGGGAGAGCCGGTGCCCTACACCGGACCAGTACTGGGCTTAAAAGAGACGCTGGAGAAATCTCCCTATACCTATTTTAAAACGGCGTGGAGACGCGCTAATATCGATACCCGCCTTCAGGATGCTGGCACCGCATCGTTCACCATTTTTGCGCCTACCGACAAGGCGTTTGAACAAGCCGGCTGGACCCTGGAAAAAATCAATCAGGCTATGCCGGAGACGCTGGACAGCCTGTTGTCTTTCCATATCAGTGCCAATCAGGTACATCCTGCTTCCCTGGAGCAGGTAACCGGTAATCTCGCCATGGTGACGTTGCTGAAGTCTGCCAGCCTGCCGGGGTATGAAGGCGCTGCGCCCTATGAGTATGTGCTGTATGCCGGGAGGTATCATGACAGCCTGTACATCAACGGCCAGCCTGTGAGCAAATGGGGACAGGCCCTTGAAAGTACCACTGCTACCATCTATCCTGCAGACAAGGTATTGCAAAAGCCAACGCAGGACATGTTGTCCTTCCTGCAGTCAGACGAACGTTTCAGCTTTTACCTGGAAGCCTGCCGGATCAACGACAGCCTTTACCTGGATAAAAACCCGTGGGACCGGGAGTTGTTAAATATGCCGGTGCTTTCAGCCACAGGTTCTTCCGGGGGCCAGTTCACCCTGATAGTTCCTACCAACGAGGCGTTTCGTAAAAGCGGTTTTAATACGATAGCGGACATACGTCAATATAATTATAAGTCGCTGCCCATTGGTGATCCCGATTACGACGAACAATTTTACTACCGTTATCCCACAACGGCGATGGATTCCATCCTGTTGCCCAATCGTATGGACTATGCGGGTGCTACCGCCGCCCATAATGGCCAGAGAAACATCTACCAGGTGTATTTTTCCAATGAGCTGATGGTCAATAAAGGCGTCTCCGGCATGTTACTGAGGCCAGGCGCCGTGTATAATAATGCGCCCGTTATATACAGACTGGATTTCTCCGCCGGTAGCGGCGGAGTGGGCGTGAAGCGGCTGGGATCTTCCACCGCCCGGTTGCCGCTGGCGGAAGCCAATATCTGCCTGCTGAACGGTGTGGTACATGTTGTAAACGAAGGGTTGTTCATGCCGTAGTCATTCATCTCCCTAAAAACAAACAATCATGAAAAGGATTTTCTATACCGGTTTGACGCTGTTACTAATGACTGCCTGCAGCAAGGATGAGAAGACAACACCGGACCAACAGTTAAGCAACCGTATCACCTATGTGATCGCCGATAACCTATTTAATTTCTCCAGTTTCAACACGGTGATCGAACGTACCGGTTATGGCCCCAAACTGGCTGGCGAAGGGCCCTTAACGGTGTTGGTGCCAGACAATAATGCATTTATTAAGGCCGGCTATGCCAACGCCAGTATTGTATTGCAGGAGAGAGCGTCCGTATTGAACAATATAATGACTTATCACGTGCTCAGTGGCACGTGGGAGCTGAACAAACTGCCGTTCGCTTTTAACCAGGAACTGACCACCGCTGCCGGTGCCAAAATGTATGCTACCCGTTGGGTGAAAGGCCAGGACACGGTGCTGACTATCAACGGAACACCGGTTGTTTCCTACAATCTGCCAGCCAGCAACGGGTTGATACAGGTGATGAGCGAGGTATTGCAGCCGCTGGTGAATCAGACGCTCTCCGACGCCATCGCTGCTGATACCACACTGACCTTCCTGAACGTGGCGCTGCAACAGGCCGGTATGAAGGACATGATGAGCAGTAAAAACAGCTATACTTTCTTCGCACCTTCCAACAGTGCTTTCCGTAGTAAAGGCTTTCCCTCTGCCGACAGTGTGGGGAGAACCGATCCTGCTGTACTGAAGCGGATGCTGGACTATACCTTTTTTACAGGCCGCCGCTTTATATATGACTATGTGCTCACTACCGATGCTACCGACAGAAGCCAGCAGGCGATGTATAACGGTAATAACATCACTATACAGTTGTTGAAAGAAGGGGTGAAATATACCGGCGTCAATATACAAGGGTCTGGTAATACAGGCCCCGTTACGATTCTTAAAAGCAATGTGCTGACTGGCAATGGTGTGCTGCATATCATTAACAGTGTGCTCAGTGAAAACCAATAAATCCAATAAGCTAAGATGAAGCAGGTATTCTACACTATACTTTTACTCCCTTTGCTGCTGATAATAGTACCGGGAAGTTATGCACAGGAGACCAACGGCGCCTGGGGCGGGCGTATCACCAATAACAAACAGGAACAGTTGCCCGGCGTGACGGTGATGGCGGTGCATTTGCCTTCCGGTACAAAATACGGGACTGTCACCACGGCAGACGGCAGGTATTATCTGCCTGGTCTTCGTGTAGGCGGTCCATATAGCATTACCGTCAGCATGATGGGCATGGAAACGCAGGCGCAGGAAGGTTTTACCATCCGCCTCGGCGAGCCGCTGCAGCTCAATTTTGTACTGACGGACAAAGGTAAACAGCTGTCTGAAGTGGAAGTGAAAGCCACCCGCGCCGGCGCTAAAGCCAATACCTTCGGCGCAGGTCAACATATCAGCCGTTTGCAGGTGGCCAATATGCCCACCATTTCCCGCAGCATCACAGATGTAACTAAAATGGTGCCGCAGGGTTCCAAAGACAACTCTTTCGCCGGTACCAACTTCCGCTATAACAACGTGACCATCGACGGCGCCATCAATAACGATGCGATAGGTTTCAGCCCTTCTATGGGCGGCATCACCGGTTCTTCCGGTATGCCCGGCTCGAGCACCCGCACCAACGCCGTATCAATGGATGCCATCGAAGACATGCAGGTATATCTCGCACCTTTCGATGTGAAGATCGGTAACTTTACCGGTGGCAGTATCAATGCGGTTACCCGCAGCGGCACCAACAAAGTGACCGGCAGCATCTATGGCTTCGGCCGCAACGCTGCCATCACAGGAAAAGACAAGGTAGGGCAGCTCGGTAAAATGGATAATGATTTTTATGATTACCAGGCAGGCGTACGTGTAGGGTTCCCTATCATCAAAAACAAACTGTTCTTCTTTACCAATGAAGAGATCACCCGCCGCTGCGACCCTGCACAGCTGATAGCCGGTACCCCGGAAACAGCGCATATCCTGAGTACCAAAGATGCGGAAGATATCCGCAACGCTACGATCGCACGTTATGGAAAGGACACAGATCCCGGCACTGCCGGTGCTTACAATGCGTGGTCCAGGTCCGTGAAGTTCTTCAATCGTGTCGACTGGAACATCAACGATCAAAACCAGCTGTCTGTCCGTAACAACACTATTCGTTCCTCGGCGATGAACATGGACCGCGACCAGCAGGATTTCCGCTTCAGCAGCATGGCCTACGAACAGACCAACAACCAGACGTCCACAGTTGCTGAACTGAAGACCCGCTTCAATAACCGTCTTTCCAACAGCCTGATCATAGGGTATACCGTGGTGCATGACAAACGAGACCCTACCGCCAATCCCGCACTGCCACAGGTACAGATCATGGGGCGCGCTCCCGGTACCACCATCTATTGGGGCACCGACAGGGAAGCGTCTATCTTCGATATGAAACAACGGACTATCGAGATCACAGACAACTTTACCCTGCGAAAAGGGAAACATACCCTGCTCTTCGGAACACACAACGAGTTTTACCATATCGACTATGGCTTTGTGAACAGCTGGAATGGCCGTGTGGACTATCTCAGCATCGATGACTATCTGAATAACGTGCCTTATCGCGTACGTGGCAGCTACAACTTTTCCAATAACGGTCGCGGTTATATACTGGCCAATCCGGAAGCCCGCTTTAATGTAAACCTGCTCAGCGCATACGCGCAGGACGAGGTCCAGCTGACAGAGAAGCTGAAGCTGATTCCAGGCGTGCGCGCAGACTATACCATGTTGCCCAACGCCCCGGTGTTGAGTGATCAGGTCCGCAATGCCTATACGGACGATTATTTCGGTACCACCTATGCCTATACGCCGTTGAGCCGCATCACCAACAACTACCTGAATAAGGTACAGCTATCCCCCCGGCTGGGATTCCGGTATGACTGGTACGGCAACCAGCAGCTGGTGCTGCGTGGCGGCACCGGGTTGTTTACCGGCCGCATTCCCTTTGCATGGCTGGCGTACGCTTATTATAACAACGGTGTCAACTACGGTTCTTTTGATCAGAAAGCAGATGCGAAAGTATTTGTGCCTGGTACAGATCCTGTAAAGCCTGGTCAGCATGGCATTGCTGACTTTATCGCCGGCAACGGCACGGTGATCAATCATCCGCTGGCAGGTAAAACACAGGTAGATGTTATTGACAATAATTTTGTGATGCCGCAGGTATGGCGTACCAGCATAGCGGTGGATTATACAACAATGAACGGTTATAAGTTCACCGTAGAAGGTATGCTTACCAAAACGCTGAAAGATGTCATGTTTCAGCAGATCAATATCAAAGATAATCCCCGTTATTACGGTTACGACAGTACGAAACAGCAACCCGTTTTCAGCGGTACTGTAGATCCGCATTTCTCTAACGCCTACCAGTTGAGCAACACCCGTAAAGGTTACCGATATAGCGTTACCGGCAGCGTTAACCGCAACTTCGCTTTCGGCTTGTATGCCTCGTTGGCCTATACTTACGGACAGTCCAAAGACGTGTCCAACGGTATCCGTAACTCCATGGAAAGTAACTGGCAGTTGAACCAGGCGCTTAATCCCAACAACCCCGGACTGGCGTATTCCAATTTCGACGTCCGCCACCGGTTGGTATTGAACCTGCAATATGTCCGCCGCTGGAACAACAGCTGGGTAAGTACGCTCAATCTGTTTGCCACGGCGCAGTCAGGAAGTCCGTTTACCTATGGTATCATGAACAACAGTATTCAGGGACTGCCGCAGCAGGTAAGCCTGGTGTATATCCCCGAGGCAGGCGATGCTGTAAAATTCTTCCAGGACTATACCAGCAAAGCCGGGGAAACTGTCACCGCTGCTTCGCAGGCAGCCGCTTTCAATGATTACATCGATGGCGACAAATACCTGCGTACCCGTCGTGGGCAATATACTGAGCGTAACGCCGGCCGTACGCCATGGAACATTCAGGCTGACCTGCACTTTGCACAGGAGTTTCATTTCTCCAGAGATCCGGGCAGCCAGTTCCTCACTTTCACCGTGGACGTGATGAACCTGACCAATTTACTGAATAAAAACTGGGGCAAATCCTATTTCTCTCCCAATACTTTCAATTCTACCGCCAGTGTGGGCCTGACACCCGCTTTCCCGGCAAAACAGAATCCCGGTAACTACCCGGTATACCTGTACGAAAATCCGGGTAAGCCCTATGCGATCGACTTTTTTAACTCCCGTGCACAGGTGCAGCTCGGGATGAGATATTCATTCTAAAAATGATGACTATGAAATCATTGCTATATTTTTTATGCGGGCTGCTCTTGCTGACAGCCTGTAAAAGGAACCGGGATGAAGCGATGGAGATACCGCCGTCTGTTACTTCTTTCTGGCCTAACAGCGGTAAGGCGGGTACCATTGTTACCATCCACGGTACGGGGTTTGACCGTAAAAATAGCGAGGCGGACTTTAACGGCACCGCCGCTGCGGTAGTGAGCGTGAATGATACCATCATGACTGTGCTGGCGCCTGCCGGCGGCAGCAGTGGTAAGTTGTCCGTTAAGACCGGCGACAAAACCCTGGAAGCAGGTACTTATACCTATCAGGACCTGAGTATGCGTGGCGTGAACCCGCTGAATGGCCCTGCCGGCACCAATGTGGTGATCATTGGCGAGGGATTCAGCAGTATGAATGCGCCTGCCAAAGTGATGATCAACGGAAAAGAGGCGACCATCACTTCTGTGAACGATACCACGTTGATTGCTGCCGTACCGGTATCTGCCGGCAGTGGAACGATCAGGGTGGTGGTTGACGGAAAGGAAGTGACGGGGCCCGCGTTCCTGTTCCAGGATATCAGTAAAATCAAACCGCTGAAAGGCGGTAAGGGTACCCATGTGACGATCACCGGTGAAGGGTTCAATACAGTGTCGGCCGGTAATGCGGTGGCTTTCAATGGAAAGGTTGGGACGGTAATCAGCGCTACTGCCACGCAGCTGGTGGTTGCTACGCCGGACGATGTAGCTACCGGTCCGCTGAGTGTGACCATCAACGGACAGAAAACCGTAGGCCCGGTATTTACGGTGATTCCTCCGCCGGTGCTGAACACCATTGCTCCTTTAAGTGGTCCCGCCGGCAGGGACGTGACCATCACCGGCGCCAACTTCAGCAGCCTGGCGGAGGAGAACAACGTTACCTTCAATGGCGTTGCCGGTGTTGTAAAACAGGCGGGCGAAAAAGAACTGATCGTTACCATTCCGGCAGGCGCAGGTACGGGAAATATGAAAGTATGGGTCAACGGTCAGGAAACCGGCGGTCCGCAGTTCAGGGAACAGAACCTTGGCGTGGTAAGCCTGTCTCCGGACAACGGCCTGGCCGGTACGACCATCACCGTTAGCGGTATCGGCTTTAGCAGCAACCCGGCAGAAAACATTGTCACTTTCAACGGCGTGACGGCCAATGTAGTCAGCGCCACTGCTACCACGCTTGCGGTAATAGCGCCTGTGAATGTGACTACCGGCACGGTGAATGTGAAAGTGAGCAGCCTGGATGCTATAGGCCCGGTGTTTAAGCGCGCCGGTGTGGTAACGCTGGCGGGCGGCCCTGGTACCGGTATGTTCACGAACGCTACAGGCCTTACCGGCGACCGCAATGGCAACCTGTATTTCCTGCAGGGTCTGCAGGTGAAAAAAATATCGCCCGACGGTACGGTAAGTGATTATGCCGGCGGCGCAGTAGGAGGTCATGTAGACGGCCCGCTGGCTGATGCCCTCTTTCAAAACCCCCGTACCATCACCGCAGACATCTACGATAACCTGTATGTGCTCGACGGAACAGGACAACGGTATTACGTGCGCAAAATTACGCCGGCCGGACAGGTTAGTACGGTGCTGAATATTATTGATAATCTGTCCGGTGCATTGGCCGTAGATAACAACGGCGTTATTTATGTCAGCAAAATGTACCAGGGGGTGTATAAAAGCGAAACCAACGGCTCACTGACCAAATTCAGCACTTTTCCACACTCCGTCCCCGATAAAATGGCGGTGGACGCATTGGGCAAACTGTATTATGCGGGTGGTGATTATTACAATCCTTACATAGTGGTAGTGCCAACGTCCGGACAAAACAGCTACCACTGCGGAAGTCTCTTTGATTTGGGATTTGTGGACGGTGATGGCGCCGCCGCCCGCCTCGGCAGCCCGCTGTGTACTACGTTAGATCCTACTACCGGTAACATCTTTTTTGTGGATAACATGAACATGTGTATCCGGTATGTGACCCCCTCCGGCACCGTAAAAACAGTTACCGGTGCAGCCGGCACTTTTGAGTCATTTAAATCCGGTTATAAAGACGGGACACTGAATGAGGCGCTATTCAAAAGCATGAACGGCATTCATGTGGACAGAAGCGGAAACATCTATGTGCTGGACCAGCAGAATAACGCTGTCAGAAAGATATTCCTGAAATAGTGATTTGAGGAGTGATGAAAGCCCTGCTGCCGACGGTAGCAGGGCTTTTTATTTTTTTTGACAGCGTTTACATCGGGTTAACATTTGTAAGAATTTGCTAGATTATTTTTGTTGCACTTATCCTTCCTTCCAGTGACCCGTAACGCATAGCTATTGCATGCTACCGATTACGGAAAAATTTTACCGGCATTTCACTTTTGAATAAGATATTTTATTAACTTTGAACTTAACTTAAAAGTGAAGTATTTTGAATGTCGATTGGCCGAATCGGATATCAGGTTGTATTGTATACGGTTAAACAAAAACTGTATCATTTTAGGAAATGGAGGGATAAAATCCTCTCAAAAAATCTCTGACAGCCCGGATTGTTTACCGCATTGGAAGTTAGTGAAGAGGTTTGAAACGGCCTTTAGGGAGAAGATAAAGTGGGGTGAGTTAGGGTATGACAGACATAATAAACTCATACCGAAGCGGGGAAGAGATTTGATAATATCATTTGAAGGTTTATAAACGAATTAACTATGGAAAAAAGAAGCCCAATATTTGACGAGGTCAGTAAAAGGACAAGCCCTTTTATTAAGCGGAAGGTGGCCCTTTCCTTTGCCATCAGTGAGCGGATTCTGGACATATTGGAATACCGGGGTATTTCACAGGCGGATTTAGCCAGAATGATGGGAAAATCGGAGTCTGAAATCAGTAAATGGATGAGCGGTGTGCATAACTTTACCAGTGAAACGATTGCCAAAATAGAAGTGGCCCTCGATGAAAATATACTAATGATGGCACAGGGGTACAGGCATAAGCCCGCGAGTGTTCGAAAGTAACATTCCAAACAATTCTGCTTCCCGGCTGTTAACATAGCATAAAACATTACAGTATGAAACATATCATTCTCCTGTTGCTGCTATGGAGTGCCGGCATGACGGCAGGTTATTCACAGGAAAAAGAGCTGAAACCATTTCCCAAAGCGTGGAAAGGGGTAGAACGCTTTGTTATCCAGTTGCCCGCTAAAGATGCGGAAGATAACTACCAGGTGGAAATCATGGCAGGTAAAACCCTGAAAGTGGATTGTAACCACCATGGACTGATCGGCAGCTGGGCCGCCAAAGATGTAAAGGGGTGGGGGTATACTTATTACCAATACACTTCCACCGGTAAAACAAGATCTACATTGATGGCCTGCCCCGATAAAACGCTGCAGGACAAGTTTATCTTCAGCACCAAACTGGTGCGTTACAACAGCAAGCTGCCGATTGTGGTGTATGTACCCAAAGGGTTTAGCGTAAAATATAAAATCTGGGAAAGAGGCAATCAGGAAATGGATGCGGAAATCAAGTAGGTTTTCGTTCAGATAAAACAAAAGCCAGGGGGAGATCACCAAATGATCTCCCCCTGGCTTTTGTTGTTGAATAATATTACGGGACCGCTATCGGCGCTGTCCGGGCGGAAATACCATTTTCGTTGATGGCTTCTATACTGTAGTAGTATGGAAGGTCCTTATCCATCCCTTTGAAGAAATAGTCATTGGCGTTGTGCACCATAATGCAGTTGTACAGTTTATCGGGAGCCATGCCGAAATAGATGTTGTATGCGTAGGCGTTGTCTACCGGCCGCCATTTAATCCAGGCGCTGCGTTTATCCTTTTCCGTGCGGAGCACTACGAACGATTTGACGGAGTCGGGTGCGGGACCGTTGCCCTTGCCGAATATACGCAGTCCGCTGATGGCAAATGTGCCACCCGGCATATGAACGTTCACCAGTTTGATGTACCGGGCTTTTACGGGATGTGGAAGCGCAACGTAATCATGCGGCACATCTGCCTGGTTATTGCTTTTGTCAATCAGTACCTGCCATTTTTTTCCATCCAGGGAATAGTAGAGCAGGTATTGATGATAGATGCCGGTTTGTTTGCCGAGGAACGGCGCATCCTGATCGGCATAGTTGATCTGTACAGCGTGGACGGTGCTTACTTCGCCGAGATCGCTCTGTAGCCATTCTCCCTTGTTGCCGGTGGCGGCGCTCCAGTAGGTCTTGATGTTTTCGTCGACCGCGTTGTTGGGGAGGTATCCGCCAAGTGTAGAGGAAACGATCACCGGTTTGTTGTAGTTCAGCAGCATCCACCCGGTGAAGGAGCGGCTGTCGGTTTCGAAGGAGTTGATGTTACTGCCCCTGTTGAGATAATGTGGATAGTCCCCGAAAGCGGTGTTGCAATAGAGTACGTCATCTTTGTCAAAACCGGCGGGCCAGCAACCGAGTCTTCTTTCGAAACTGTTTTTTACAGCGATGACCATGGAGGACACATGCCACCAGTTGCCTTTGTTATCCTGGAAAGTGGCGCCATGGCCGGCGCCGCGGGCAAAGCCTCCGGGCTTGAAGGAGAATGGGTTGTGGGCCTGCGGCCGGAAGGGCCCCAGCGGATGGTCAGACACTACCACGCCGTCGGCATAACCGCTGAACTCTGTTCCGGGAGCGCCGTATTGCAGGTAGTATTTACCGTTGTGTTTGGTCATCCAGGCGCCTTCGATAAACGGGTCGAGGAAAGTGTTGTCCATATATTCCCCGAATCGCTGCCAGCCATAACGATAGTCTTCCAGCATGTACAACTCTTTGCGGGCGCCTTTCAGTTGTAATGTTTTACGGTCTACTTCTCCGCCATATAACGGATAGCGGTTACTGCTGCCGTTGTACTGGTACAACTTGCCATCGTCGTCCAGGAAAAAAGCCGGGTCCCAGCCGCCGGCAGCGAAAGAGTCCACCGCCTCTTTCCACTGGTTGTCTTTGGGATCAGTGCTCATCCAGATGGGAAAATTACTGCTATAGGTAGAACCGAAGACCATCATGGTATCGCCCATCACCCATACGGCCGGTGCGCACAGCTCATCATATACCTTGTGCCAGGGCTTCAGAAACTTGCGAGATACAAAATGCCACTGGCTGAGGTCAGGGCTCCACCAGTATCCCCACTGGTTGGTGGAGAAAAGGTAGAAGTCCCCCTTGTAGTTTACGATCACAGGGTCGGCGGTGGCCCTGTGTTTGCCCCATTCGGTGAAGTTGGGAATGGGACAATAGCCGTAGTCTATATTGATCGGATTACAATAGGTGGTTTGTTGTGCGTAGGCCGGCAATGACAATAAGCATGACAGCAGCACTGTCAGTATACGAGGTAAATTCAGCATGACTGGTTATTTCATATGCGGACTGGTAAAGTCCAGTTTTTTTAATCCTGCCTGTACTTCCGGGCAACTCATAAACAGCTTCCATAACAGCCCGCTGCGGTAGTTCTCTATCATGACGATGATTGGCCCCTGATCGATGGCGAGATGTGATTTGGCATACCATTGCTGCGTTTCGTTGAATGCGTCGGTGAAGCCGTATTCACTCCAGATCTTATTGCCCAGCTGGAAGTAAAAATGTTTGAGTGCCTGCATGGAATATTCCGGTGTATAGGGGAATGCGGACAAGGCGGCGGTAGGTGTAATGGTGCCGTGATCGTTTGCCGGAGAGGACGCGTCATAACCGTTATAGGTGTCACTGGCGGTGAGGCCCCAGGTGTTGGCGCCATAACCTTTGAAGCCTTTCGGGTTCTGCACGCAGTATTCACGGTTGATGAGTGTGTGTTTGGTGTTCTGCTCCCAGTAATCGGCATAGCGGTCTTTCAATCCGTGGGGATCAAGGCCAAGGAAGGAGTAGTGGGAGAAGAACAGCGGGCCGCCGTAGTCCATGCCCAGCGGCAGTTTGATGCCAAAGAAGGTGCGGTCGTTACGGAAATAGAAATTGTTGGCCCATCCATGGTGATATACGGAGGCGGGTATAGCGTAGGTGGGAGATGAGGCTGACAGCACGTAGGTGATCAGGCATTCGTTCCATCCCCTGATTTCGTGGTTCATGCTCCAGCCGTTGTTGGGGCTCCAGTGCCAGTAAAGGACGTTGCGCCCGTCCTGCGTGTACCAGTTCCATTCGGCTTCCTTCCAGGTCCAGTTGATTTTATTACGCAGTTCTTCTTCTTTGGGAGTGCTGCGGTCGAAGTATTGGCGGGCGGTGAGCAGGCCTTCGAAGAGGAAGGATGTCTCTACCAGGTCACCGCCGTCGTCCTTACGGCCGAAAGGGATGGTTTTGCCGGTGGCGCCATTGAGCCAATGGGGGAAGATGCCGTGGTAGGCATCTGCTTTGCGGAGGAAGTCGATCATTTTGAGCAAACGTTCCACGGCTGCTTCGCGGGTGATCCATCCTCTTTCGGTGGCTACCACGATAGCCATGACGCCGAAGCCGGTGCCGCCGGTAGTTACTACTTCGTCGCCGTAATCGAATGATTTGTTGCTGCGTTCGCGGGCCATCCCGGAAACCGGGTGGGCGTAGTCCCAGAAGTAGCGGAAAGTTTGTTTTTGAACGAGGTCCAGCAGGGCGCTGTCGCTCAGGTTTTGCCGGATCTGCAGATCGGCTTTAATAGCTTGTTGTTTTACCTGCGCCTGCCCGCCAAAGGCGAGCAGGCATATCAGGCAAAGTATGGTCGTGCATTGTTTCATAGCATCCAATCGCTTATCTAGTAACCAGGGTTTTGTGTCAGCAGGTTGTTACTGAGGTCCCGTTCTGTTTGCGGAATGGGCATCAGTTCATTTTTCCCGGCTTTAAAGCCCATAGGGCCGAACACTTCAGCTCCTCTTCCCTGCCGGATAACGTCGAAGAAGCGGTCCCTTTCCATGGCCAGCTCTATTCGTCTTTCGTGGTAGATGGCGAGGCGCAGTTGTGCCTGATTGGTCGTGGTGACGTTGGGAAGTACGTTGTTGTTACCACCGCGCGCACGGGCCCTTACAGCATTGAGGGAGCTGAGGGCGAGACCGCTGTTGCCGGTTTCATTGGCCGCTTCCGCGTTCATCAGCAGTACTTCCGCATAACGGATCACCCGTACATTCTGGTCTGCGCCCTCATTGTAGCCGGATTGCCACAGGGTGAAGGGCACATATGATTTATAATTGAAACGGCGGTTGACGCCGACGTTTCTGATACTGTCGCCTTCTACAGTTTTGGTGCCCCGGAAAAGGATCGTTCCGTTTTTACGGGGATCTCCCGTTTCATAGGCATCCACCAGTGTCTGTGTAGGCGTATTAAAGCCCCAACCGCCACCGGGTTGGTTTTTTACGCCCTGTATCTGGGAGTACTGGGAGTTGGAGGCATCTTTGTTGCCTGGGATGGTTTGGCATTGCAGCTCAAAGACGGATTCTACGGAGTTCTCGTTCGGGATGCGGAACAGTTTTTCGTAGTCTGGAAAGAGACTGTAGCCCAGCGCCATTACCTGATTGGTATAGGTGAGCACGTCCGCCCATTTTTTCTGGTACATGGCCGCTTTGGCGTGCAAGGCCAGGGCTGCGCCTTTCGTGGCGCGTCCTGCTTCGGCTGCACTGTAACTTGTGGGTAACACGGCGGCTGCTTCGGTCAGGTCTTTTTCGATGGCAGCCCATACTTCCGTTTTGGAGGTGCGCGGAATGTTATATTCTTCCGTGCCTTTGGGCACATGAAGGCGCAGCGGAACATCGCCGAAGGCGCGTACCAACCGAAAGTAGGCGTAGGCGCGGATGAATTTGGCTTCAGCGAGGTAACGGTTTTTCAGGCCGTCTTCCATTTTGATGTTGGGAACATTGTCCAGCACCTGATTGCAGAAGTTGACTTCCTGGTACTGGCCCTTCCAGAAATCGGTCACCTGGCCATCTGACGCAGTGTAGGTAAAGTTGTCGAAGTTGCCCAGGAAACTGGCGTCATTGGGGTCGCTGCCTTTCTCCGTTTCATCGGAGCCCAGGTCTTCGACTGCCAGGGCGGCGAAACCTACCTGACGCCACTCGTGCAGATTGGCGTACATGGCGCTCACCGCTTTGGTGGCATCTTCCTGGGATACCCAGAATTCCTGTGCCGGTTGTTGTCCCTGTGGTGGCACGTCAAGGAAGCCTTTTCCGCAGCCTGCGGCCAGGATCAGCAGTACCGGCAGGGCGTAGCCGGGGATACGTTTTATATGTAGCGCGTGGTTACTTTTCATGGTCGTCATCATTTGAAATTAAAAGGTCACATTTACACCGAAGTTGTAGGTGGCGAACAGGGGATAGACCGCCTTGTCAATGCCCTGCGCTGTAGGTATTCCGCCGATTTCAGGAGTGAAACCGCGATAGCGGAAGAAGTTGAACGCATTTTGCGCACTGGCGAAGAAACGCAGGTTTTGCATTCCCCAGCGGTTGGCGATGGTCTTCGGCATGGTATAGCCCAGCTGTATGTTCCGGATACGGAAGTAGGCGCCGTTTTCCACGAAGAAGGAGTTGGGTTGCGGGTTTTGTCCGCCGCCAATGTTAGCGGAGGGGTAGGTGTTGGAAGTACCTTCGCCGTGCCAGCGGTTGTCAAAGAATTTTTTGGTGTAGTTTTCGTTACCATAACGCAGTACGAGATTGGCATTGTACACGTCCACACCGCCTACGCCCTGAAATTCCAGTGCGAGATCGAAGTTCTTATAGTTGAAGCTGGTGTTGATGCCATAAGTGAATTTCGGGTTGGGATTGCCGATAGGCACACGGTCCTCTCCGTCGATCTCACCATCGCCGTTGACGTCCCGGTACCTGAAGTCTCCCGGTTTGGCGTTGGGCTGCGCAGAAGCCGCCACCTCTGCCTGGTTCTGGAAAATGCCGTCTACCTTGTACCCGAAATACTGGCCAATCGGTTGACCGACAATAGTGCGGGTCAGCAGGGCGCCCACGAAGGAAGCGTTGCCGCCGCCATAAATAGGCGTGGCGCCGGTATTTACCTCAATGACCTTGCTGTTGTTGATGGTGAAATTACCTCCGATGGAGTAGCCAAAGCCTCCTGGTGTTTCATCTTTCCAGTTAGCGGCGAACTCCCAGCCCTGGTTGCGGAAAGTAGCCTGGTTGTCCAGCATTTTGGAATCCTGTGTGCCTAAAGACAGCAGAATAGGTACGTCGAAAATAGCGGACAGCGTCTTCTTTACGTAGAAACCGGCTTCTACGTACAACCTGTTCTTTAATACGCTGGCTTCGATACCTGCATCGATCCCTTCGGATTTCTCCCAGATCAGCGCCGGAGGCACCAGCGTGTTGATACTGGCGCCGGTAAGGATGTTCCCGCCGAAGATGGCGGTCATGTATGGGTCTTGCGTGATCCGGAGAACGGAGATAGAAGGCGGGATGGAAGCGTTGCCCACCCTGCCCCAGCTGCCGCGCAACTTCAGGTTGTCAAAGATCCCGGTGTTCTTGATAAACGGTTCTTCACTGAGTATCCATCCCAACCCCACGGACGGGAAGTAGCCCCATTTGTCTCCCTCGGAAAACAGGGATGAGCCATCTGCACGGAAAGAGGCTGTCAGCAGGTACTTATCTTTATAGGCATAGTTTATACGACCAAAATAGGAGGCGATGTTATACAGCTCTCCTTCATCTTTCACTGAACGGCCATCGACGTTGCCCAGGCGCAGGTACCTGGTGCCTTCATTGTTGTTGGGCACATTGTCTGCCGTGGCGATCAGTTTATAGAAACGTCTTTGCTGCGCTGCCTGGCCTGCCAGTATTTTCAGGCTGTGGTCCCCGAACTTGTTGTCATAAGTCAACGTGTTCTCCACGATCCAGCTCTGCCGGCTGCCGGTGGTGCGGGTCAGCCTGCTGACGTCGTTGTACTGGTTGGTGGTGGCTTTATATTGCGGAGAATAGTTGCGGATGATGCTGTCTCCATACTCCCCGCCAACACTGCTGTGCAATACAAAATGTTTGGCGAAGCGGAGATCGGCGTATGCGCTACCCGTAATGACACGGCGTTGTGTTTTCTGATCAAAGAAATCAAGCGATACCTGTGGATTCTTGCCGGCGCCGGTGCCCAGGTCCAGCAGGGCGGGATCACCGTAGGAGCCATCGGGATTAAATACAGACACAACTGGCGCGGAAGTATACAACTGCAGGAAGTAGTCGTCCGGAATATCATGACTGTTATAAGCCGCGGCGGTTACACTATATCCTATTTTTAAAGGTTCAAATACCTGAAAGTCATTTTGCAGGCGGGCGGTGATACGGGAAAAGTCATTGGTTTTGATCAGGCCGTCCTGTTTCATATAACTCAGGGAGAAGTTATAACTCGATTTTTCAGAACCGCCATTGACGGACAACTGATGACTGGTGGTAAGCGCATTGCGCATTTCCTGTTTGAACCAGTCGGTACCTGCGCCGTAGGCGTTGGGGTCCAGCCGCAGGTCGTTTTTGTTGATAGCGCTCAGTTCATTGATGATGGTGGCGTATTCGTTGCCATTAGCCATTTTTACCCTGTTGGTGGCCTTTTGCATGCCAACATAACCGGTATAGTTGATGCTGGCTTTGCCGGCGCGGCCTTTTTTAGTAGTGATCAGCACCACGCCGTTGGCGGCCCGCATACCGTAGATCGCTTCGCTGGAAGCGTCTTTCAGGATGCTCATGTTTTCGATGTCGCCGGGGTTGAGGAAAGAGATGTCGTCATACCACACACCGTCTACCACATATAAGGGATTGGGAGAACCATATACGGTGCCGGTACCACGGATTTTGATGGTAGGCGCAGCGCCGGGCTTACCATTGTTGACGATCTGTACGCCGGCTACTTTACCTTGCAGGCCACTGACAGCGTTAGTCACCGGTTGTTTGCTGATTTCTTCGCCTTTTATCTGTGCAATGGAACCGGTGATATCTACTTTACGTTGTACGCCATAGCCCACTACGACTACCTGTTGCATCTGGCTGACCGATTCTTCCAGCGCAATATCTATCTGCTGACGGTTGTTGACCGGCACTTCCTGGGAGGTGAAGCCGATAAAGCTAACGACCAGCGTAGCATTGTCCGGCGCCTTTAGGGTGTAGCTCCCGTCCGGGCCGGTCACAGCGCCTTTGGAGGTGCCTTTTACCGCGATGGTGGCGCCGGGAATAGGCGTGCCGTCTTTTTTGCTGGTGACTTTACCGGTGATGGCTATTTCCTGGGACATGATCACCACCAGGTTGTTTTCGATCAGTTTATACCGCAGGGAAGTACCGGCGAAGAGCGTGTTCATCACCGCGTCCAACCCCGAGTCGGTAACATCGACATTCACTTTTCTTTTGATTTCGGTCAGCGCGTTATTGTACAGAAAACGGTAGGTGCCCTGCTGTTCAATACTGCTCAGGACCTGTGAGATCTCCGCTTTTTTCAGTTTAAGGGTGATGGTAGCCTGCCCTTTGACAGCGGCGGATACCTGGAGAAAACACGCCAGCAATAACAACGTGGTGAGTTTCATAATAACAAGTGCTTTTTTTAGGGCATAGGTATACCTGTCCCTAAATTCTAGCGATATTTTCATACTTTTAAATCTAGAGGTGAAAGTGATGGAAGCTTGCGGCTTAGCGTGTTGGCAAGTTTCCGGACAAGACTGCATCTTTAGCGGGAAATGTTAGCGCATTTCCCGTTTTGCTTTTGGTTGTTTTCAGGAACTGTTTAACAAGTGTGTGTTCATAACGTTGTCATATTATTCAGTGGATAATGATGGTGTCGTTTTGTATTTCATACCGGAATGCGGCCGTTAGTTGTAATGCGCTGAGCGCTTGCTGCACGGTTTCCTGTTCGAAGATGCCGGTAAAACGAAGTGTTTCCGGTTGCGGATTTGCGAACTGCACCTTCACCCCGAAAAACCGTTCCATCTCCCGGGCCAGTGTTGCAAAGGACTCGTCTTTAAACACCAGTTTGTTGTCCATCCAGGAGGTTTCCGTAATGGCAGTGGTTTGTGCTGCGTAGTAGGAAACGTGGCTGAGTGTGACCGGATTTTCTTCTTTTGTAGCGGTGGTCCTGGTTGCCGGGGCCACCTTGGGCAAATGGTTCAACACCACGATTTTTTCGCTGGGTTTAAGAATGATCCGGGTGGTGTTGTGCTTTACAATGGCTTCTATGCTACCGGTAATCAGTGAGGCTTCTGTGGTTTTATCCTGCGGATAGGACCGTACGTTGAAGCGGGTTCCCAATACTCTGATATCCATTGTTTCCGTATGAATAACAAACGGATGGTCTGCTTGTTTGGCCACGTCGAAAAAAGCTTCTCCGGAGAGTGTTACGCTCCGGTCCTTTTTACCAAAATCTTTGCTATAGGAGAGTTTGCTTCCGGCGTTTAGCCATACCCGTGTTCCGTCCGCCAGTTGTATGCTGGTGCGCGAACCGTTGCGTGTAGTTACTTCGCTGGCGCTGGCGTTGTTGTTTTTTTTAACGGAGGTCCACCACCAGGCGCCCATGCAGATCAACAGGCCGGTGGAAACGGCGGCGGCCCACAGATAGCGGCGGCGGGGCCGCAGGGTGGTAACCACGGGCTTCAGCCCGTGTGTGGCAGTTGTTGCCTGTCCGATGGGAATCCCCATGGCCTGCATCCGGCTGATATGCCGGTCATGCGCAGCGCTGGCGGCTTCCGCATCGGTGGCGGCCGTCGTTTTTTGCCACAGCTCATCCACCAAGCCGGCGGGCATGTCTGCGTCGGGATGATCACGTAGCAGCGCCGACAGCTCCTGCAGTTCTTCCGCAGTAGCTTCATTGGCCAGTTTCCGTGCCGTTAGTTCCCATATTCGTCTCGTGTTCATAACGTGAAATAAGATGCTCTCCTTACAGGATCTCATTTTTCACAGAATCTACCAAAGGGCGATAAAAAAAATTTTAAGGCTGTAATCGCTGGGGCTTTTTCAGGGAAGTGTTGATGGCGCGGGCAATACGCGCAAGGGCGATGGCAAGTTGATTGTCAATGGTTTTGACCGAGATGTCGAGGATTTCTGCGATCTCTTTGTAGCGGAGGCCGTCTTCTTTGATCAGTTTGAAAATGATTTTGCAGCGGGGTGGAAGATCGCTGACCGCCTGTTCAAATTTGGCCAGCAGTTCGGCGCTGATCAACTGTTCTTCAGGATTGTAGTGAGGGCTCTCCATGTCCAGCTCCAGTGCGTCCAGGGAAAGCGCACTTTTTTTCTGTTGCTGCATCAGGTATTTGAGGGCCACGTTTTTGGTGCTGACGTAGAGATATACCCGCAGATTAAGGACTTCGGTCAGCCGGCGGCGTCCCTGCCATATATTAATAAACACATCGGAGACTACTTCCTCGGCGACCTGTGCGGAGCGGACAAAAGACCCGGCAAATTGCACCAGCGGTTCATAGAAATGCAGGAACAGCTCCTTATAGGCTGATTCGTCGTCATGTAAGCTGATACGGCGCTGCAGTTCCTGTATGTTATTGGCCGGGAGCATCGTGGCATAAGCTGCTATGCGGCCAAGATAAGTTAAAAATCGATACCAGCCTTCAACATTGTCGTTGTTAGCCCTTGGGACAGATACGGTAGGCGCATCGCCTGGCGCCGGCCAGCAGGTGGTCTACGCGATGCACTTCGGCTCCCTCACCGATCACTTTCCGGAATGTTTCCAGCTCGGCGGAACAGAAATTCTGGCAAACCTCAGCTGCCACACAGATAGGGCAGTGGTTTTCTATTAACATATATCCTTCTCCGTCTTTTTCCCAGGTAGCCATATATCCTTCTGCATCCCTGGTCTCGGCCAGCTTGTTGATCTTGCCTTCCAGCGTGGTCTCCTGCCCGGTCGCCTGTAAATATTTGTCCAGTCCCACTTTTTTGCTGCTTTCGATGACCGCCTGCAGTGCGTCGTCCCCCAGCGTTTCCCGGATGGTCCTGATCAGGCGCACCGTCAGCTCTGCATGTGAATCAGGAAAGCGGCCATTGCCCTTCTGCGTGAGCGCCCATATCTGTTGCGGCCTGCCACGTCCTTTTGCGACGTTGGTGGCCTCCACCAATCCCTCACTGCTCAGCTTCAACAGCTGAAAGCGTGCACCCTCCACCGTTATATTAAGGGCTTCCGCTACGACCGACAGAGGCTGAGGCCCCCTGGTCTTCAATATCCACAAAGCTCTCTCGTTCTCCTGCAAAATATTATTCATAATAAACAAAGTGTTTATTTGGTTTATTCACAAATTTACTATTTTTGCATCAGATAAACAATTCAACGGCCGGAAATCCGCTTCTGTACTGACGAGGCGCTGGTGTCCAGCCTTCAATCCCGTGCCCATACAAGACTGGCAGACAATTGCTGCTGCAGCCCCTGCTGCGGAATGACATTGCCATGCTTTCATGTACCGGTATCATATAAAACCATGTAACAATGCAAACAAATTTATCGTTCCAAACCGCCGCCCTGGCAATGCTTTCTTTACTGACAGCCTGCGGCGGCGGCCATAAAGAGGCTGGTTACAGCAACGAACCGCAGCCTTATCCTGTGCTGACACTGAAGACATCGGAAACGACCCTTCATATGGATTATCCCGCAACAGTTCGCGGTCAGCAAAACATCGAGATACGGCCTAAAGTAGACGGCTACGTGGCCCAGATACTGGTAGACGAAGGCGCCACCGTTAAAAAAGGGCAGCTCCTCTTTAAAATAAACGCACCGCAATACGAACAGGAAGTGCTCACCGCCCAGGCAGCCATCAAAAGCGCCGAAGCGGCCGTCAACACCGCCCGTATGCAGGTGCGCAAAGTAACGCCGCTGGTGAAAAAAGAAATCGTCAGCAATTATGAACTGGAAGCGGCGGAACTGGCCCTGCAGGCCCGGGAAGCGGAACTGGCCCAGGCAAAAGCCAGCCTGCAGAACGCCCGCGTCAACCTCGGATATACCACCATCTACAGCCCGGCAGACGGCGTCATCGGCACCCTGCCCTATAAAATCGGCAGCCTCGTAGCGCCCGCCAGCGCGCAACCGCTGACCATCCTCGCCGACATCGCCAACGTACACGTATATTTTTCCTTCACGGAAAAACAACTGTTGGACCTCGCCGGTACAGACGCCAACGTCCCGCTGGACACTAAACTGAAGCAACTGCCACCGGTACAACTGGTACTGGCCAATGGTAACGAATACACGGAGAAAGGAAAAGTGGAAACAACCGGAGGTCTTATCAATAACGGCACCGGCGCCATCAGCATGCGGGCGGTCTTTCCCAATAAGGCAGGCCTTATCCGCAGCGGCAGCAGTGCTACCGTCCGAATCGTGCAACCGGTCAGCAACGCCATCATCGCGCCCGCCAAAGCAACATACGAACTGCAGGGCAAAAAATTTGTCTACGCCATCGACTCCGCCGGCACCGCTCACTCCCGCGAAATCAGCGTGAGCGACCGCTCCTCCGGCGATAGCTACATAGTAAGCAACGGCCTGCTGGCAGGCGACAAAATCGTCTCCGACGGCATCGGCTCCCTGAAAGACGGGACGAAGATTAAACCAGTGGCCGCGGCCGCGCCGGTCGCCGCCGCTGACCCCGGGAAAACTGCTGCAAGCCCCGGACTGAAGTCCGGCGCTACGGCCGCCCAATAACGAAACGCCCGTGGCTTTATCTGTCACGGTACCGGCTACACGCCGGTACCCATAGCTACTGCTTTGCCCTTTTAAAAACAATCGTATGCTCAAGAAATTTATCGATAACCCGGTACTATCTACCGTTATCTCCATCATCATCGTGATACTGGGCGTGCTGGGCCTGATGTCCCTGCCCATCTCGCAATATCCTGAAATAGCGCCGCCCACCGTGGAGGTGACGGCCAACTACCAGGGCGCCAACGCCGACGTGGTGATGAAAAGTGTGATCATCCCGCTGGAAGAACAGATCAATGGCGTGGAACATATGACTTATATGACCTCCAAAGCAAGCAACGACGGTTCCGCGGTGATCACGGTCAACTTCAAACAGGGTACCGATCCCGACCTGGCCGCCGTCAACGTACAGAACAGGGTCGCCAAAGCCACCGGCCTCATGCCGGCGGAAGTCATTAAAACCGGGATCACCACCACCAAAAAACTAAACAGTGAAGTATTTGGTTTCCTGCTGTACAGCGAGAACAAATCATATGACGAGAACTTTCTCGACAACTATCTCCGCATCAACATCATCCCTGAACTGAAAAGAATTTCCGGCGTGGGCGATGTACAGGTGTGGAGCGATCAGGCCTACTCCATGCGTATCTGGCTACGGCCCGACGTAATGGCTTCCTACGGCCTCGTGCCTGATGATGTGATAGCCGCCCTCGCGGAACAGAACATCGAAGCGGCGCCCGGTAAATTGGGAGAGAACAGTAAAAAAACATTCCAGTATGTGCTGAAATATACCGGTCGCCTGGAGCAACCGGAACAATTTGAAAATATCGTGATCCGCGCCACGGCCGACGGACAGCTGCTCCGCCTCAAAGATGTGGCCGATGTGCAACTGGGTGCCTTCAACTATGCCACGGACCTCACCGCACAGGGTCACCCTTCTTCCGGCGGCGCCGTGAGCCAGACCGCCGGCTCCAACGCACACGAGGTGATCTTACAGATAGAAAAAGTGTTTGAAAAAGCAAAAGCAGATTTTCCACCCGGTGTGAAAATGGCGGTCTTCATCAACGCGAACGACTTTCTCGACGCTTCCATCTCCAAACTGATACAGACCATCTTTGAAGCGTTTATCCTCGTGTTCATCGTGGTGTTTATTTTCCTGCAGGATTTCCGCTCCACGCTGATACCGGCCATCGCAGTGCCGGTAGCGATTATCGGGACCTTCTTCTTCCTCAAAATATTCGGGTTTACGCTGAACCTGCTCACGCTGTTCGCCCTCGTGCTGGCCATCGGTATTGTGGTGGACGACGCCATTGTGGTGGTGGAAGCTGTACACGCCAAGCTGGACCAGGGCGCGCGATCGGCGCGGAAAGCGACCATGCATGCCATGAGTGAAATCAGCACCGCCATCGTATCCATCACCCTCATCATGTCGGCGGTGTTTGTACCGGTAACATTTATCACCGGTTCTGCCGGCGTGTTCTACAAGCAGTTTGGCCTCACCCTGGCAGTGGCTATCCTCATCTCCGCAGTCAACGCACTGACCCTGAGCCCTGCGCTCTGCGCGATTCTGCTCAAACCGCACGGCAAAGATCACCACGTTAAGAAAAACCTGCTGCAACGTTTTTACACCGCCTTTAACGCCGGTTTTACCGCTGTAACGGACAGGTATATACGTATCGTTAAAATGCTGATCGCCCGCAAGTGGCTGGCGCTGGGAGCCATCGCCGTCTTCGCCGGTATTCTGGTGTTCCTGCTGAGGACCACGCCTACCGGCTTTGTGCCCAACGAGGATTCCGGCGCCATCTACGGCGACATCATCCTGCCGCCGGCATCTACACTGGAGCAAACAACGAAGATCGCTGATCAGGTAGACAGCATCGCGCGGTCTATGCCGGAAGTGGCAGTAACCTCCCGCCTTTCAGGGATGAACCTTATCAGTGGTTTCGGCGGATCATACGGCGCTTTGTTCATCGCCCTTAAACCATGGAAGGAAAGGACCAAACCCGGTCAGGACATCAACAGCCTGGTGGGCAAACTGTTTGCACAAACAGCCGGTATCAAAGGCGCACAGATCATCTTCTTTGCCGCACCTACCCTCCAGGGATTTGGTAACAGCAGCGGTTTTGAAATGCAGCTGCTCGACAAAACCGGCGGCAGTTACAAAGAGTTCGGCGGTACGGTGAACAAATTCATGGAAGCGCTGAACAAACGGCCGGAGATCATGTACGCTGCCACGCCGTTTAACACCAACCTGCCACAGTACGAAGTGCAGGTGGATGTAGCACATTGTAAAGAAGCCGGTGTGGACGTTGGCGGGCTGCTGCGCACGCTGCAGGGCTATCTGGGCGGTATCTACGCTTCTGACTTTAACCGCTTCGGTAAACAGTACAAGGTGATGCTGCAGACCAATCCCCGTTACCGTACAGAAGAAGCGGACCTCAATAAAATTTTTGTGCGCAACAACAAGGGGGAGATGGCGCCGGTATCCGCTTTCCTGACATTACGCAAGACCAGCGGTCCTGAGTTTATCAACCGCTTCAACCTCTATACTTCCGCTGCGGTGACCGGTGCGCCAAATCCCGGCTACAGTTCCGGCGACGCCATCAGGGCATTCCGTGAGGTGGCCGCCAGCACGTTGCCCAGAGGAACAGATTTCGATTTCAGCGCGCTCACAAGAGAGGAAATATCCAGCGGCAGCCAGACATTGCTCATCTTCGTCCTCTGCCTGTTGTTCGTGTATTTCCTCCTGAGCGCCCAATACAAAAGTTATATCCTGCCGTTGGCAGTGCTGCTGTCATTGCCCATCGGGCTGGCCGGCGCTTTCCTCTTTGCCCGTCTCGCAGGGCTGGATAACAACATCTTCTTACAGATCAGTCTCATTATGCTGATCGGTCTGTTGGCCAAGAATGCGATCCTGATCGTGGAGTTCTCCATCCAGCGGCGCAGGAGTGGCTTAAGCCTGGTGCGTGCCGCCATTTCCGGCGCTGCGGCCCGTTTACGGCCTATCCTCATGACCTCCTTCGCTTTCATTTTCGGCCTGATGCCGCTGATGCTGGCCTCCGGCGTAGGTGCGCTGAGTAACCGCTGTATCGGTACGGCCGCCGTAGGAGGGATGTTGATTGGTACGGTGTTCGGCGTGTTCGTGATACCGGCGCTCTTCGTGATGTTCCAGGCTTTGCAGGAACGCATGGGCGGCACCGCTGTGAGGAAAGCAGAAGAACATGAAGAAGAACTGGAAGAACTGGCTGTTTAATTTTTCTGAATCAAAAATGTAAAGATGACACACAAGAGATATATATGGCTGCTGGCACTGGTAACGCTGGCAGCAGCCTGCCGGATCACAAAGCCTTATACATCACCGGAGTTAGACGTGAACGGTTTGTACCGGGACCATCAGAGCAGTGATACCAATACCCTGGCGGTACGGCCCTGGCAGGTATTTTTTACCGATACCGCCTTGCAACGGCTGATTGCCCGTGGCATCCGGGAGAACCTGGACCTGCGGATAGCGATGCAGCGCATCGTGGCCGCGCAGGCGGCGCTGAAGCAGCGCAAACTGGCGTTTTTGCCCGATGTGAACGCCAACGCCTCTGTGAAACAAAGCCGGCTGGCCTTCCCGCAGGGATACGGCCTTATTACCAGTGCTACTCAGTATGATGTAAATGTGGCGGCCAGCTGGGAAGCAGATATATGGGGTAAGCTGCGCAGCGGCAAAAAAGCGGCACAGGCAGCGCTGCTGGGGACCGTTGCGGCGCAACAGGCGGTACAGAGTAGTCTCGTGTCCGATATCGCTGCGGCGTACTATTCGCTGCTGGCGCTGGACCAGCAACTGCTGGTGCTGCAGCAAACGCTGGCCAACAGGGGCGAAGATGTGAGCAGCATGAAAGAACTGAAAGCCTCCGGTATAGTGAACGGCGCCGCCGTGGTGCAGAGTGAAGCGAACCAATACGCCGCCGCAGTGGCCATCCCTGATGTAAAACGACAGATCAGGGAAACAGAAAACGCGCTCTCTGTTTTGCTGGCACTACCTCCGGGACCGATTGCCCGTGGCAGCATGGCGGGCCAGCAACTGCCGCAGGGCCTTTCTGCCGGTGTACCGGCGCAACTGCTGCAGTACCGCCCGGATGTAAAAGCTGCGGAATATGCTTTCCGCAATGCATTTGAAAATACCAATATCGCCCGTACCGCCTTTTACCCTTCCCTCAATATCACTGCGGCAGGTGGCTTTACCAGCTTCGATTTCAGCAAATGGTTCACCGACGCCGGCCTGTTTGGCAACGTAGTAGGCGGACTGACTCAGCCCATCTTCAACCGTGGGCTGAATAAAGCACGGCTGACCACCGCACAGGCCAAACAGCAGGAAGCGCTGTACAATTTCAGCAAAACGATGTTAACAGCCGGCAAAGAAGTATCAGACGCCCTTTACTCGCTGACATCTGCCGGAGAGAAAAAAGAAAGCAGGGAAAAACAACTGGCGTCACTGGAGAAAGCAGTGGACTTTACAAAAGAACTGCTGCGCTACAGCTCCAGTACCAACTATACCGATGTACTGACATCAGAACAAAATTTATTGAGCGCACAGATAGGAGGCATCAACGATCAGTGGCAAGAGTGGCAGGCGGTGATAGCCCTGTACCGCGCTCTTGGCGGACATTGAGTTCTCGCGAAGTTCACGCAAAGCACGCAAAGCAGCAAAGAGCGCAAAGATCGTATAAGCGAGCAGAGAAAGCAAAGGAGCGGAGATCAAATTTGATCTCCGCTCCTTTGCTTTCTTATTTAAACTTAAAAAAATCTTTGCGCTCTTTGCTGCTTTGCGTGCTTTGCGTGAACTTCGCGTGAACTTCGCGTGACCATCACAGTTCCAGTTTTTTCTTTCCTTTCCAGATAAACCACGCAAGGTGGTCCAGCTCGTATGATTCCAGCTTCAACGATCTGACATAGGTTTTTAGTTGCTCCATATGTTCCGCTGTTTCCAGTGCTTTTAATTCCTTCATGGGTTTGATATCCTGTGCGCATCGCAGTACATCCACGATGATGGGAATAGTGCCCGCGTTGATCCCATGTTGTTGTATAAACGTTGCCAGGAAGTTATTCTGTACAGACTGATGTTCATCGTCTACTTTATCGAGGTACTGATGCAACAGCGGGAAATACCGCGCGTCTGCCAATGCCAGTCCGAATACAGCGTAGGTGCCTGGCCGTGCGCATTGTTCCGCTTCCGCATCGTTGTACCATTCATATTCAAGACGGATGGCCAGTTGTACGTATTTTTCCAGCTGGGGGAACAGGGCGGGGTATTGCAGTGCATTGGCGAAGAACCTTTGTGTGCCGGATTTACCAAGTCCTTTAACGGGTAGCAGGTTTTTTGTTTTGGATTTGCATTTGATCTCGTAGCTGGGTGGGAAATCTTTTTCCAGCAGGTTACAGATGAAGTCCAGTGCTTTGCCGTAGGCGGCGGCTGTTTCGTTCTTAAAGCTGATGTCAAAAGTAGCAAAGACGTCGTTGGCGATACAGTTCACATCTGCATCTTTGTACTGGCAGTCTGTCTTGTTGAAGGTGCCGCTGCCTGTCTTCAGTATCTGGGTGGCTTTGGTGCTGCCCAGTTCTTTCGCTTTCTCGATAAAGCCTACGCCGGTGCTGCGGCTGTAGTTGGGCTCAAAGCGGATGATGGTCACGCCGGCGTATATCAGCAGGTCCAGCAGGTGCTCCGGCGGAGCGGGCCGTTCGTCACCTGCTTTTAAGATAAATTCCGGCAGTCCCCACGATGGTGTGTGAACGTTAAAAAAGGTCGGCAGGAATTTATCTTCCGCCCATCTCCGCAGGGCGTAGGTGATATGATGCTGATGTTGTTGCAGTGTTTCTTTTTTGTGTTTGTTGAGCGTCCGGATCTTTTCGAAGATCGCTATGACCGCCGGTACGTCTGTTTCCGGATATAAGGCGGTATTGATCAGGTGTTTGGAGAGAAAGAATGTTTCCAGCTCTTTGGTAGGGTATTGCCCTTCTTTGATTTTTTTGGAGAGATATTGATCGATGGCCTGCAGCAGCTTGTTTTTTTTAGCCTCGCTGGTGGTGTGGAGCACCGGCAGTTTGTAGAATTTTTCATCGATCCTGAATTTGCCCTCTACCTGGAATTCGAAATCCAGTACCGGTTTATCGTCGTAGGAGCGGTACAGTTCCTTTAACTTTTCCTGCAGCAGCGGCAGCATTTGATCGATGTCTGCTTTGGTGAGCGGAGCGTCGGGGAAGTCGGTGCCTTCATACTTTACATCCGGGCGGTCGTTGCCCATGCCATCCATAAAACAATGCACCTGCCCTTTGTAGTAGAAAAAGCGGATATAATCGTGTACCCCTGCCTGCAAGGAAGTGCGGCGTACTATGTTGGCGGAATCCGTTTTTTCGTCCATTTTTTGCAGCAATTGGCCTGCTGCGGTGGTGATATCGTTGACAATCGTCTCGAAGCGCTTCTCCATGCGGGTTAATTTAAATGACAATGTTGAATTTGTGGCGGCAAATTAATGAAAAAAAGGGGGATTAAAGGTTGCATAAAGGGAGGGTGTTTTGTATCTTTGAATCTTCTCAAAAAGCCATGCGCAGTAGCCTTTAACAGCATGATTTTCAATATAATATGATAGTATGTAGTTGTTTTTTCGAACATCTGTTTCAACAGCAGGTGCGGGGTATTTTTTGGGGTACGGTTTTGAAAAACGAAGCAAAAGATATGAATGAAAGCAATCAACAGCCGCAGCCTTCTTTCGGGGAGGCGTTACGGTTCTGGTTTAAATTGGGATGGATCAGTTTTGGCGGCACAGCGGGGCATATTGCGATTATGCATGAATACCTGGTTGACCGCAAGAAGTGGATAAGCAACAGCCGCTTTCTGCACGCCCTCAATCATTGTATGATATTGCCAGGTCCGGAGGCGCAGCAGTTGGCCACTTATGTGGGATGGCAGCTGCATGGCAGGAAAGGCGGGCTGGCGGCGGGGATCCTGTTTGTGCTGCCTTCTATGTTTATCCTGTTAGGTTTAAGTATGATGTATGTGCTGTATGGGAATGTGCCCTGGATATATGCGATGTTTAACGGGTTGAAGCCGGCGGTGGTGGCCATTATCATTTTGGCTATGATCCGGGTGGGGCAGAAAGCGCTGCATACGCCGTTGCATTATGTGCTGGCGGCAGCGGCTTTTGTGAGCATATGCTGGTTTAATCTTTCCTTGCTGGCGATCATCGGAGGCACTATCACTATTGCATTGCTGCTGCGCTATCTGCGGCCTTCGCTGGTGGAAAGGGACGTACATCACGAAGAGGCGATGGCAGCGGAAGAACAGGGCTACTACCTCAATAAATATACGAAAACGCCGATGGGCGGAAATGTGTTGTTGCGGTTGGGAAAACAGATAGGCGTCACCCTGTTGTTGTGGGTATTGCCTTTTGCCCTGTTTTTCCTGCTGGCGGAAGACTTCCGCTTCTGGAAAGGCATGGTGCTGTTTTTCACGCAAACGGCTTTGGTGACGGTGGGCGGCTCGTATACGGTGTTGCCGTATGTGGCGCAGTTCAGCGTGGGTAAACTTAACTGGTTGAGCAGTATGCAGATGATAGACGGTTTTGCGCTGGCGGAAACAACGCCGGGCCCCCTGATCATCGTGCTCTCTTATGTGGGCTTTATGGCCGGTTATAATCATTTCGGCGGGTCATTGTGGATGGGTACCCTGGGATTGCTCACTACTACGTTTTATACTTTCCTGCCCTGCTTCCTGTTTATTTTCGCCGGTGCGCCGCTGATCGGGAAAACGCAGGAGAACAGATCCATCGCGGGGGTACTGGGCTTTGTCACTGCGGCGGTGACCGGCGTCATACTGAACCTGACCATTTTCCTGGGGAAAGATGTATTATTTCCCGGTGGAGTAGCCTTCGGCAACCTGGACTACCCGGCTTTGGGCTGGATGCTGCTGTCGCTTTTCCTGTTGATACGGTACCGGCTGAACGTAGTGTACCTGATCGGTATGAGCCTTTGTTTCGGCCTGGTGCATTACCTGTTCTTACAATAAAATATCCTGATAATTATCAGGCGGGCATGTATCCGCAATGCCTACATTTGTGGATATAATCCTGTCGTATGTTACTACCTGCTGTGGTGGCGGCCACTATTTTAGTTGTTATCTCCGCCATACATTTTTACTGGGCTTTCGGCGGTCGTTGGGGTATGGATAAGGCTTTGCCGGTCAATGCCGCCGGAGAGCTCATGTTAAGGCCCGGTGCGGGCGCCACTTTTATCGTAGCGTTTGGGCTGTTGTTGTTTGCGTTGGTAGCGATTGGTAATACCGGTGCTTTTGATGCATGGGCAAGCCGTCGCCTGGTCAGCTGGACCACCCGCGGCATCGCCGCTATTTTTGCGCTGCGGGCTATTGGCGACTTTAAATACGTGGGCCTTTTCCGCAAGGTGAAAACAACGCCCTTTGGCCGCAGGGACGCCCTTTATTTCACGCCACTGTGCCTTCTTTTGTGTGCGCTGTGTGTGCTGGCTGCATGGCAATAATTCCGGCAGACGTCTACCATGTTGTTAAGCCTATGTACGCTCCGTGGTGCAGGTATTTCCGGTTTACTACCGGCAGATGGGAAGGCTGGTATTTACAGGCTCCTCAAGGTGATGAAATGATTACAACGGGCCCGTTGTATTTTTCGTCTTTACTTTTCCGGTAGCGGTGTCAATGCTGACAGCAGCTCCTGCAGCAATTGCACCGTTTCGGTCAATAAATCGGCCAGGAGCAGCGCCGGCAGTTCTGCCATGCTGATGGCCACAGCGAGAATACTAAAGTTGTACATCGTAAAACTTACGGTAATAAGCGAATTTTTGGTTTATACTTTTACGGGTCTCCGGTAGTCCTTCCATTGCCAGCTTTTTAAACCAGCCGAGCACTGTTTCGCTGAACTGATCGTACCCCTGTGCATACGTGATGGCATCCGTCAGCTGTACGGTGGCAGCATCGTCCTGTTGCCAGTAGGCGGCGATCGCCTGACACAGGCCGGTCGTCAGCGCCGGATCATAACACTTCTTCAGGCAATGTGCCACCGAGGAAGCCCTGTCAGGGTAATTCATCAACATAAAAAATAAAAAATGTTTGAACGCGGTCATCTCTGCCGCCTCCAGTCGGAGGTCCGCCAGATCGGGCCGGTGTAACCGCTTCTCCGCGCCGGCCGGATCTTCATACTTGTTCAAGGCATGCCGCTCCAGTAAGGACGCCAGGTCGCTGAGTGCCGGAATGGCCTGTGCCAGCCCGGACTGACTGTCGGCCATCAGTTGTTCAAGTGGTGTCTGCATAAACTATTTATTACGGTTCCGTTCTTTATCTTTACAAAGAAAGCACAAATTTTCGGTAAAAACAACGAAATCGGTTTTGATTATAACGAAATCGTTTTATTTTAAAATAAGTACTTTTTCAGTAAAATATTTCTAAAGATGACGCCTTTAGTGGAACTGATCACCGCATGGGAAGCATATGCCGGTCAGGCTGACAAGCCTGCAGTGGCGGACTTTTGCGCACATTACATGCGGAAGCAGGCAAAGAGAAAGAAGGAGAAATCCGCCGGACCGCCGCCGGACATGGACGGCCTTATCTCCGAACTGATCGGCAGAATGAGCGGTATGCATACCATCTACGCTAAAATCATGATGAAAGAATGGCCGGACATCGAGCTGGAATGGTTTTACCTGCTCAATATCATCAAATACAAAAAGGAAGCAAGGAAAACGGATATCATCAGTCTCTGTATGATGGAGCAATCCACCGGTATCGACATTCTGAACCGGATGAAAAAGAAAGCCCTGATCACGGAGAAAAACGATCCGGCCGATAAGCGGGCCAGGCTGATCAGCATCACGGAGAAAGGCAATACCCTGCTGCGTAAAATTGGCAGCAGCCTGTTCAAAGTCTCTTATATCCTGTATCACGATGTGGAAGAAGAAGACAAACAGGCGCTCATCCGCATCATGGGGCAGGTGCATAACCGTAGCAGGCCGCTGCTGGCGGAAGGCAAACAACGCAAGATTGACGACATGCTCATCGAACGGTACGGAAAGGCCGCACTGGAAGACGTAGAGGAAGGTTTCGACCGCCTCGTGAAACAGCGGGAACAGATGCTGGCCGCCCGCAACAATGAGGAGCCTGTAGACAATATCATCCGGTCACTCTATAAATAAACAACCAGATGCCCGCCCGTTCTCCCCGCAAAGAAATTCCGCAATACGGACTGGAAGCCTCCCGGCAGCTGCATCGCCTGCCCGGTGACACTTCCGCATTTGGATATAACAACCTTCCCGCCGCTGCACGGATAAAGGGTTTTGAACTCTATTCAAGTGAAGGCGTACGCGCACAGATGGGACCGTTGAAATCAGATTATTACCGTATCAGCATCTCCGTACGGGGCGTCACAGAAATTCAGCTGGGCCTTGAGGATTTTACCCACGGCACAGGTACTGTCAGTTTTACTTTCCCGGGGCAGATCTTCAGTAAGCGGGGCCTGAGTGATGACGCCTTCGGTTATTACCTGTTATTTGAACCGGCTTTTCTGGAAGATATACTAGCGCCTGACCGTATTCCGGAAGAGTTTCCCTTCTTCGCCTATGCAGGAGTACCGTTTATGCAGTTGTCGCCGGCCGAACTGGCTGCTACGGTCGATTTTGCAGAGCGGATGAATGCAGAACTGCGGCGCCATCAGCCAGGGCATGACAAAGCGATGCGTATGTACGTGTACCTGATGCTGCTGGAGCTGAAGCGCAGTTACCTGCGCCAGGGATTCCACCTGGTGGAAAAAGAAGACAAGGCGGCCTATCTCGTACCGCGTTATAAGAAGCTGGTCAGTGAACATTTTCTCACCAGGAGAAAAGTAGCAGACTACGCTGCTATGCTGGGCGTAACACCTAATCACCTCAACAGGGCTATCCGGGCGCATACGGGTCATACCGCTTCCGAAGCCATCGCAGACATGCTGGTGCGGGAAGCTAAAGCAGCGCTGCGGTATACCGATACCACCATCGCCGCCATATCTGATCAGCTGCATTTCAGCGATCCTGCAGGTTTTAACCGTTTCTTTAAGGAGAAAACAGGTATTACGCCGCTGGCGTTCCGGAAAAATGCAGTATCCGGTTAATTTAATGCAGTATTGGGTTAACAACTCCCCGCCTTTTATGCGCCAATTTTACAGCATAAAAGAAACGCATTTATGGCTTCATTTGAAAATTCCCGTGTAATCATTGCCGGTGGCTCGTCCGGTATCGGATTGGCTACGGCCGCTTTACTCATCGCAGAAAATGCCCGCGTTACCATCACCGGCCGTTCGGAAGAACGGCTGCAGGAGGCTGCCCGATCAGTACCCGCTGCAACCGCGGTGCTGGACAGCAATGACCGTTCGGCGCTCGATCGGTTTTTTGCGGCCCTGGGCAGTATTGATCACCTGGTAATCGCCCTGAGCGGGGCCAAAGGCGCCGGTATGTTCAGAGATCTGCCACTGGATGATCTGCGTGCAGGTTTTGAAGGTAAGTTCTGGCCACAACTACAGACTTTACAGGCCGCCCTGCCGTATATGCACGCCGGCGGCAGTATTACGCTGATCACCGCCATCAGCGCCATTGCCAAAAATCCCGGGACTGCCGGGCTGGCGGCAATCAATGGCGGCCTCGAAGCCATGGTCCCCGGCCTGGCGAAAGAGCTCCAACCCTTACGGATAAACGCTGTTTCTCCGGGCGTGGTAGACACTCCCTGGTGGAACTTTCTCCCGGCAGATGTAAAAGCAGACACGTTCAGCACCTATGCGGGCCAGCTGCCTACCGGCAAAATAGCTACTGCAGCTGACATCGCAGAGGCCGTACTCTTTTTGATGCGCAACAGCAATACTACCGGCACGATCCTTCGTTGCGACGGCGGATTCAGCTTATAACAGCAAAGGTCAGGGGACATGTCCCCTGACCTTTGCTGTTATAATATATTCAGCCTATTGGCCCAGGTAAAACTGTTTGATAGCGGAGGTGATCTGACCTACCTGCTCGTTGGTCAGCTCGTAGAAGAGTGGCAGCCGCAGCAGCCTGTCGGAATAAAAATCCGTGTAAGGCAGTTCTCTGCCGTCGTGCCGGGTTTTGTAGAAAGGTGATTTATGCAGCGACAGATAGTGGAACACCGCCAGTATACCGCTGGCTTTCAGATGGCGTATCAGCCGGTCTCTTTCGTCCACATCGTTGCAGATGATGTAGAACATATGTGCATTGTTGGTCGCGTAAGAAGGAAGATAAGGAAACCGTATCCGGCCTTCGAGCCCCTGCAACTGGCCCCGGTACAGCTCCCACAGCTCTTTGCGCCGTTCCTGTATGGGTTTGATGTGTTCGATCTGCGCATACAGAAAAGCAGCAACTACCTCAGATGGCAGGAAAGAAGATCCGATGTCTACCCAACCGTATTTATCAATCTCACCCCGGAAAAAAGCAGAGCGGTTGGTACCTTTTTCCCAGATGATTTCCGCCCGTTTTACAAAACGTTCGTCGTTCACCACCAGCATACCGCCTTCCCCGGAAATGATGTTCTTGGTTTCATGAAAGGAAAAGGCAGAGAGGTGCCCGATGCCGCCCAGGTACTGGTCTTTGTAGCGGGAGTCAATCGCCTGCGCCGCATCCTCTATTACGAACAGGTTATAACGCTTTGCCAGCGCCATGATCTTGTCCATGTCACAGGCGATGCCGGCGTAATGAACAGGCACGATAGCCTTTGTTTTCGGCGTGATCAGCGATTCAATCAGGTCGGCGTCTATATTCGGATTGTCGGCGTTGCTGTCGGCAAAAATAACGTTGGCGCCTCTGAGTATAAAGGGATTGGCGGTGGATACGAAGGTGTAGGAGGGAATGATGATTTCATCACCGGGTTGGGTATCGATGAGGATAGCGGCCATTTCCAGCGCATCGGTACAGCTGGTGGTAAGTAATACCTTTTTGAAGTGGTACATCTCCTGCAGCTGTTGCTGGCATTTGTTGGTAAACAGGCCGTTCCCGGACAACTTACCGGAAAGAGCTGCCTGGTACATATAGTGGGCTTCTTTTCCGGTGAGGTATGGTTTATTGAAAGGTATCATCTTATGGTCTAATTATTAGTCAGTCAAATTATAGCCAGAAATGGTAAAAATACTCAATACGGGCAATATGGAATCCACATTTTTGATACAGGTTACAGGCTGGTGTATTGGCGCCTTGCGTCACCACCTGCAGCTGATGATATCCCTGCTGGCGGCTCCATGCTTCAGCGGCTGCCATGAGGGCCATACCTACGCCTTTCCCGCGGGAGGCGGGATCTACAGCCACCAGGCCTATGTCTCCCTTGCCACCTTTTTCACCCAGGGTGATCAGGCCGGAAAGCTGCTCTTGCCGGCGGTATACCAGTACTTCCCTCGCTATCTTCCTGTTCGCGGAATTAATGACCCACAGGCGATACAATTCTTTGTATTGGTCTTCCTCAAAATGATCATCCACCTTAAATCTTGAATAAACACCACTTTCAATACCAAGCCGGATAAGGGTTTCTTCAGGAGGGTCGGTGGTGTAACTGCTGATAAAGGGGGAGAGGGGCCCCGGTCCTTCCACGTTTTTTTCAAAAGTGGTTTTGATGTCGACCAGCCGGCCGTTGTAAGCCTCCAGCAGGGTCGTTGGAGTTTCAACGCCAGCGGCAAGATATACCAGCCGAGCCTTGCCTTTCAAGGCTGACAGGCATTGCGCAACGTCTGCATGGCCGTGCTGTATCCTGTATACTTCAAAGCCAAAAAAATCGCTGTCCCAGCTGAGTCTTTCGTACGGCATCATGTCATCATTCATTTAATTGCCCGCCAGCGTTTCTTTTAGCACCCGCATCTTTTCCTGCTGGTCAAACAGCTGGTCCACGATGGTAATATTCTGTTGTATCTCGCCGGCGGTGAGTGGCCTGGAAAATGCTTCAAAAGACAGGCTGCTGATATCCGCTGAATCAAATATGGCAGCGTGATGGTTCTTTAGCAGTCCGTAGGTGGTACTGTTGTGGTGTACAAAGACTTTTTTGCCCCTGTACAGCAATGCCAGCGTATTGCCTGCCGCCTGCGGGCGGTAGTGGTACATTACGGCGACATCCACTTCATCCAGTTGTTTATAATATTCGTCCCTTGGTAAAAATCCCCTCAGCGCCCTTACCTTCTCCTTGCCGAAGATGGCGATGGCCCGCTGTTCAACGAAATCTGCATAGGCGCCGTCGCGGTAACTCAGCGGGATGACCAGTTTAACGGGATCATTTTTAAATACCGATAATGCTTCGAGGGCCTCGATGTGATTGTTGGTAATAGTATCGGAGTTGCCCAGCAAAATGGTCGTATACGGTCTTTTTTCGCCAGTACCCTGTGCCGGCAAGGTATTCTCCGGTTTCGGGTTAAAATTGTAAAAGAAATATTTATATGCAACCTGGGTGGTATAATGCTGTTTGATCCAGTCATGGTCCAGCAGGTTCCAGTTGAGGAAATAGTTGAGCCGTTCAAAGAACAGCGCCCTGGTATGGGCTATTTCCCGTTGTTCGCGTTTATAGCGGATATATCGTTTGGCGAAGGAACGATACAGCTTTTTAGGCTTCAGCAGGTTCCATTGCACCGGATCATGTTCTTCGTGTTCCTCGAAGTATGGCAGGCTTAACGGCCCGTATATCGTGTGTTTAAAGCGGCTTACCGGTATTTCCACCACATCGCCGCCCCAGAAAAACAACCCGAGCGGAATGTTTTTGTCCAGCGTCAGTACAAACCGGATAGCGCTTTCAGATGCCCAGTGAATGAATACTTTGTCTTTTAGGGAAATGTTTTTTACCAGTTCGCTGAACGCCTGCGTATAATGCGGGGCGAAATGTACCTGGTCGGATTTAACATGTTTGGCCTGTTCTTTTACGGCGTCGATAATAAAAATATTATTCCCCGGCGCTACCTGCTCGGCATCCTTAATGAAATCGTCGATGAACTTATCGTCAATCATCAAATGATAATTCATTCCTCTTGCATTTCTGTTTTAATGAGTACAACCCGCCATCATAAATGGAATGCCCGTTGTTTCCCGGTACAGGAGGGCAAATATAACTAAAGCGGCCAAATTTCAGCCGTTTCGGACTGTTTTCTGCTGTAGCTCCTTGTCCTGAAAGGGTTTGGACAGCAGACACCGCTTTGCCGGGCGGGCGGGGAAAAAAGCTTGCGGGCCTCCCGGAAACCGGCCTGCCGCAGGCCGGCGGGCACCGGGACTATGAAGAAACTTATCTTCTCTCCTGTGAACATAATCCCATTTTTGCTGTTGTAGTATTTGCAATGATACTGCAGTGGATTCCGATGTATGTAGAGGCAGGTATCATCCCCGATTCACAGAACCGACATGGTTATAGCGCAGCAAAGCCCGATCCGGATGCAATGGAGCATACGCAGGATTTTTTTCTCCGGTGACTACCTCGCGAAAGCCATTATCCCCCGCCAGCTATAAGTATGGTCGGGACTTTCCCCATATGAGAAACCAAGTTATTCTACAAACCCAGCTATTATGGTAAAGAAGCTGTCCATTTGTGTAAATGTTCAGAGTGTTATTTCCCGTGTTGTAAAACAATACTGTTGCGTATTGTTGCTGCTGTTGGCAGGAGGTTATGTGAAAGCCCAGCAGTGTACAGGATCGCTCGGCGATCCGGTTTTCAAGGAGACTTTTGGCGAAGCGGCTACCGCTACAAAGCCAACGCTGGGTCCTCCGCTGCCGGCGGGCATCACCACCTACACCTATTACGCCCCCGGCGTAGGTTCCCGGCCTACCGGCCCTTATCCCGGCCAGTATACCATCAGTAACACTACGCGGGGCTATAACAATATTTACTTCGTGGACCGGCCCGATCATACCACCACCACCGGCCGTGGTTTCTGCATGGTGGTGGATGCCAATGCCACCCCTGATAAGTTCTACGAACGTACCATCACCGGCCTTTGTGCCGGCACCACTTTTGAATTCTCCGCCTGGATCATGAATATCAACCCCAGTGGGGGCGTGGCGCAGCCCAGCCTGCGTTTTGATATCGTGGACGCCAATAACCCCAACGGGCCTCCGATTACTTCTGTGTCTACCGGCACAGTACCATATCAGTCTCCCGGTACCTGGGTACGGCAGGCCGGTATCTTCCAGATGCCGTCTACTACCAGCGCCGTGATCCTGCGTATCTTCAGCAATACGCCCAACAGTAATGGCAACGACCTCGCACTGGACGATATCGCGTTTGCAGCCTGCGGTCCTCCCATTGCTTTTGGGCAGACGACCGGCGTGGTATGTGCCGGCGGTACCGGCGGGTTCTCTGTCAGCCTGCCTGCTGGAAGTTATTCCAACTACTATTTCCAGCTGCAGAAAAGAGCGCTGGGAGCGACCACCTGGGCCAACGAAGGGGGTGTGATCAACAACCAGGGCAACAATCAGTATACTTTCAGCGTCCCCAATGCCCGCGCAGGCTTTGAATACCGCGTGGTGGCCGCCGGCGGCATGGCGGAAATGAACAATGTCAGCTGCCGCGTGGTGTCCAACCCGGTAGAGCTGAAGGTGATAGACTATACTACCGGTGTTAACGGACCAGCGACCATCTGCTACAATACCAGCGCTAACCTGACGGCCGCTGTTACCCCCAAAGCAGGTACCGGCACCCCTTCCTCCGGGTTCGCCTATACGTGGGAGACCAGCACCGACGGGGTAAGCGGATGGACGGTCGTATCCGGGCAAACCGGCGCTACGCTGAATACCGGTGCACTCACCGCCAGCCGCTATTACCGGGTAACAGCCACCGTTAGCGGCTGTTCCGGCGATGGCGCCTCCAGCCCGTTCCGGGTGGTGGTCAACCCCAATATTGTGGTCAACATAGGAACGGTCAACCCTGTATGCCAGGGCACCGCCTTATTCAGTATACCCTATACCGTTACCTCCGGCAATGCCAATGTATTCAGTATTACCTCCGCGGACATGCCCGGCTTTAGCCCGGTCACCAATGCGGCACTGGGAGGATCGCCCATCAATGTGGTGATACCCGCCAATGTGGCGCCGGGGGCTTACCATTTTACCATCACCTTCCGGCACCAGGCCAGCGGTTGTTCGGCGTCCTACCCGGTGACGCTGGACATCAGCCCAACGCCTACCACCGCCACTGTAGGCCCCAACCAGCAGCTGTGCGGCACCAGCAACACTACCCTTACCGGTAATACGCCTGCCGCCGGCACCGGCAGATGGACGCAGGTGAGCGGTCCGGGCGTCGCCACGTTTGACAACCGTCAGGCGCCCAACGCCAATGTGTCCGGACTGGTGACCGGCGTTTACACGTTCCGCTGGACCATCAGCAGCGGCGCCTGCCCGCCTTCCTACGCTGATTTACAGGTAACGGAATATGGTAATACCACCCTGCCCGACGCGGGACCTGATTCTACCCAGTACAACTCCGGCGTGTTCCACATGCAGGCCAATACCCCCACAGTAGGTACCGGCAAATGGGTGGTCGTAAGCGGCAACCCGGTCATCGCTGACCCCACCGATCCGCATACGACCATCACCATACCTCCCAATACCAGCGCTACACTGGCATGGACCATCACCAACCAGGTATGTCCGCCATTGCCGGACGAAGTCACTATTACCTATGTAAGCCGCGCAGACATCCAGGCCACAAAAGAAATACTCGAACAGGGGCCTTATATCGCCGGGCAATCCCTCGTCTATCGTGTGGTGATCACCAACGTAGGCCCGAGTAACGCCACCGGCGTAAAGATCACCGACCTGCTGCCCGCCGGATTTGCGGCCGGTAACGTATCTGTTGCCAGCTCCGGCGCCGCGCAGATCATACAAAACAACAGCACCAACACCAATATCGATGTAACAGCAGACATACCCACCGGCAATGCCGCCATTACCATTACGGTATCAGGAAAGATACGGTCCTCCTTTGAAGGAGACCTGACCAATACGGTAACGGCCGTATCGCCGGTAGTACCCGACCCGGACGGCGCCACCGCCACGGTAACGGTGCCGGTCATACGCCGGCCCTACTTTGAAGTGGTGAAAAGCGCTCCCGCCATGACTGTGGCCGGGGAGTCCATCCGCTTTGGCATCATCGCACAGAACAGCGGGCTGGGAGACGCCCGCGCCGCGGTGCTGACAGACGTGATCTCTTCCAAACTGACCAACGTCAGCTGGACCGCCACCGCTACCGGTAAGGTGAATATCCTGTCCGGCGCCACCGGCACGGGCAACAACCTGCGCATCGTAGCAAATTACCCCGGCGGCGACACCCCGGCAGATACCGGTAAGATCTATATCAGTGTAACCGGCACCGTAGATGCCGGCGCTACCGGTAGTATCGACAACGTGGCTAAAGTAACCCCTGCCGAAACATCTGTGGGCGACTTTACCTCCAATGTCACCAACACCGTGATCAGCAGCAGCCCGGGACTGGTGATAGACAAGAGCCGCACTACGCCGGTGATCGCTATCGCCGGTACACCGGTACAATACGTGATCACGCTGATCAATAATGGTCCGAGCAATGCCGTGCAAACCGTTATCACCGACGCCGTGCCGGCGGCCATACAGCAGGTACAGTGGACCGCCACGGCGCAAGGCAGCGCAGCGGTAACGGCCGGCGCCTCCGGTACAGGCAACCAGGTGCGCGTTACCGGCAATATCCCCGCCGGTTCTTCGAATGTTATCACCATCCGCGTGTCCGGCGTCATCAGCGCCGACTATTCCGGCAAGCTCTCCAATACCGCCACCGCTACGCCGGCTGAACCGGGCGTGCCCTCCGTATCCGATACAGACGTGGCCACCGTACAGAAAGCCGTGAAGCTCACCATCGTGAAAAACGGCCCGGCGACAGCTGTTCCGGGACAACAGATCTCCTATACCATCGACGTGGATAACGAAGGACCTTCCAATTCTACCGCCACTACTATCAGCGATGTCATCCCCGCTTCCCTGTACAACGTTACCTGGACCGCCAGCGTGGTCACCGGCACCGCCACGATCACGAGCGGCGCTACCGGCGCCGGCAACCAGTTGAGCGTAACCGCCAACATGGCGGCGGAAGCGGCTATCCGCATCGTAGTGCGCGCGACCATTTTACCGCCTACCTACAATCCCATTCACAACACTGCCGTGGCAACGCCTTCAGAGCCGGGCTTCCCGCCGGTCACCTCCAATGAGGTGATCACCACCGTGAACCCGCAGGCGGCGCTGACAATCAGTAAAACAGGCCCGGATACCGCCACTGCAGGTAGTTCGGTGTCCTATGTAATTACCGTGGGCAACAACGGTCCCAGCAATGCCCGTGATATGCAGATCAAAGATGCCGTGCCGGCATCGTTGCAACAGGTGACCTGGACCGCAGTGGCCAACGGCAACGCCACCATCGACAATGGCGTCAGCGGCAGCGGTAACAACATCGCGCTCTCCGGTGACATCGCTGCCGGCAGCGGAAATAATATAGTGGTCACTGTTAGTGGTAAACTGGACCCCGCCTTCTCCGGCACCCTGACCAACACGGCTATCGTTGTACCATCTGAAACCGGTAGTACCGGCGATACCGCCACCAAACAGACCGTGGTCAGAAGGCTGCCGCAGATTACCATCACCAAATCCGCCGTTGACGGCGTACTGGCCGGCGATAGCGTGACGTATACCATCGAAGTGGCCAACGCCGGCGCCTCCGATGCTCAGAACCTGGTGGTAACAGACGCCGTACCCGCTGCACTGAGCGGCGTACAGTGGACCGCCCGTGGACTGGGACAAGCAGCCATCATCACCGGCGCCAGCGGTACCGGCAATAATGTACGGGTTACCGGCAACATACCCGCCGGCAGCGCCAATAAACTGGTGATCACCGTTACCGGTAAAACAGATCCTGGTTTCTCCGGCAATATCATCAACCATGCTACCGCCACGCCTTCCGAGCCGGTACCACCGGTAACGGCTACACAGACAGTGGTGGTGAGGAAGCTGCCTGCTATCAGGGTGACCAAAGCCGGTCCCACTTCGCTGAATGCCGGTGAACGTATCACCTACACTGTGCTGATCTCCAATACCAGTGTGTCTAATGCAGACAACCTGGTGATCGAAGATATTGTGCCTGCGGCGGTAACACAAACCACCTGGACCGCTACTGGCAACGGCGCCGCCGTTATCAACAATGGCGGTACCGGTACCGGCAACACCGTACGGGTAAACGCCAACATCCCCGGCGGCAGCACCGGTAACAGTATATCGGTGACCATCACCGGTATCGTGGACCCCGCGTTCTCCGGTAGCTTTACCAATGTGGCTACGGCGCAACCTTCCGAGGCGGGCGCACAACCCGCCGTGTCCGGACCAGTGGTGACCACTGTGGCGCAACGGCCATCCCTGCATGTGGTAAAAACCGGTCCTGCCACCGCCAGCGCCGGTGACAACGTACGTTATCTCCTCACCGTGACCAACACAGGGCCATCCAATGCGCTGAATACAATCATCGCCGATCAGCTGCCGGCATTGCTCACCAATGTGAACTGGAACGCTACCGCAACAGGCGGCGCTGCCATCATCAACGGAGCTGCCGGCACCGGTAACAACCTGCAGGTAACCGCCAATATACCGGTGACGACAGGTATCGTTAATATTGTGGTAACGGCAACCATCCCCGCAGCGACATTGGCGGGCACCATCAGAAACGTGGCGACGGTAGACCCGAAAGTAACCGGTTTACCGCCGGTGCCCTCTGACACCGTTACTACCGTGATCGGCCAGCGGCCAAAGCTTATTATCCAGAAAAATGCACCGGCCAACTGGAGCGCCGGCGAGTATATTATCTATGGGGTGAAAGTGGAAAACGCCGGCCCGAGCGATGCGCGGGCAGCAGTAATCACCGACGCCATTCCCGCTACCATCGTGAATCCTACCTGGACCGCCACGGCCAATGGTACCGCGGTCATTACCAGCGGCGCTACCGGGACCGGTAACCAGCTGAATGTAGTGGCGGATATTCCGGCTGGTACAGGTAACAGTGTGACCATCCTCATCGCCGGCAGGGTACAGAGCGACTTCGCCGGGGTAATTTCCAACACCGCCACGGCTACGCCGGCAGAGCCCAACGTGCCGCCGGTAAGCTCCAATGTATCTACCAATATCAGTCGCAGGGCACGACTGGAAATAAAGAAAGCAGGACCTGCCGCCACAACGGCTGGTAACAGTATCGCTTACACGCTGGAAGTGCTGAACAATGGTCCGAGTGATGCCAACAACATCACCATTAAAGATGCGATCCCTGCAGGCATACTCAACGCCACCTGGACAGCCACCGCTTCCGGCGGCGCCAGTCTTACTTCCGCCGCCACCGGCACGCAGAACGTGCTGGTGAATGGCAACATTCCCGCTACCGCCGGCGCTAAAATAACCGTTCAGATAAATGGTAAAGTAGATCCTGATTACGCATCGCCCAACATCACCAACGTAGCGATGGCGCTCAACGATCCGTCCTTCGCCACGCCGGTAGGGGATACGGCTTCAGTGGTAACGACCATCAACCGCGTGGCTAATCTGCGTATCGTAAAGAGCGGTCCGGCCAATCAGGGCGCTGGTGAACCGATGCAGTACACCCTGCAGGTACAGAACGATGGTCCTTCCAACGTACAGGGCGCACGTATCCAGGACGTACTGCCGCCAACGTTACTCAACAGCACCTGGGTGGTGACCAGCACCGGCGGCGTATCTAACATTACCCCTACCAGCGGCACCGGCAATGTGGACGTTACCACCGACATCCCCGCAGGAAATGGCGTATTGCGGGTAACGATCTCAGGTGTACTCAGTCCGGCGCTGGTGAACGGTTCTACTGTTACCAATACCGGTACGGTAGCACTGCCGGCAGGTAGCCCCATCACCGATCCGAACCTGACAGATAACACCAGTACCGTAACCACCGCAGTGGATAATGATCCGGTAGTGCGCATCGCGAAAACCGGTCCGGCTGTAGTAAACGTCGGCGACACCATCCAGTACCGCATCGTGATAACCAACGGCGGCTCCGGCAATATCACAGGTGCGCTCATCACCGACCAGGTACCGGCTGATGTCACCGTTACCTCCTGGGGCGCCGCTGCCACGGGCAATGCGCAAGTCACCGGACCCACCACCGGTACCGGCAACAACGTCAGCACCACCGCTGACATCCCGGTAGGAAGCAGCCATACGATCGTGGTCCTGATCAATGGCGTCGTCAACAAAACATCCAATACAACGTTCACTAATACAGCCGTGGTGACAGCAGGGGCCAACAAACAAAGCTCCATCACCACCACCGTCAACCAGTCCACTGATGTGAGTATCGTCAAGAGTGGCCCGCAACAGGTAACAGCGGGGGAAACAGTGAACTATACGCTCCAGGTATTCAACGCCGGTCCGGTAGATGTGGAATCGCTGGTTATCACCGACCAGGTGCCGGCTACGGTGACCAACGTCACCTGGAAGGCGGTGGTAACGGGCACCGGGGAAGTCATTGGCGCACAGGAAATAGACAGCGCCGGCAGTAACATTATCATCCCGGGTAAACTGGCCGCCGGCAGCGGCAACTACATTACCGTATATATCAGCGGTACAGTGAGTGGCAGCGCAACTTCCGGCAATATCATCAATACCGCCGATGTGGCTGTTAATAATGTGACTGATTATAATCCGGCCAATAACACCAGCACACTGACAACGACCATCGGCCGCCGCACCGGCCTGCAGATACGTAAGAGTGGCCCTGTGCAGGCACAGGCCGGCAATACCATTACCTACCAGGTAGTGGTGACTAACAGCGGTCCGTCTGACGCTGCCGGCGTGAACATTACAGATGTGGTGCCTGCCGAAGTGGAAAATGTGAGTTGGGAAGCAGTAGTCACCGGCGCCGCTACCATCACCGGGCCGTATAACGGCACGGGCAGCAATGTGGCCACCACCGCCGATATCCCGGGTGGTGCGGGCAACAGTGTGGCTATCACCATTACGGGCACGCTGAACGATGATTTTGCCGGTACAGTGCTCAACGTAGCTACTGCGGGCAGCAGCGAAGCGCCAGCGGTGAACGATCAGGTGACCACCACGGTGACCAAACAATCCGATGTGCAGGCGCATAAGAGCGGCCCGGCCACCATCACCGCCGGTGACAAGATCACTTACCTGATCACAGTGACCAACAATGGCCCCGCCTTCGCCCGCGGTCTCACTATCGCCGATTCTATCGACACGCGTATCACCGGCGTCACCTGGACCGCCAGCGTTACCGGCAATGCGAACGTGACCAGCGGCGCTACCGGCAGCGGCAATCAGCTTGCTGTAACAGCCGATATCCCGGCTAATGACAGCGCGGCGGTAACGATCACCATTACTGGTACGGTAAGAGCAGATGCTACCAATACGATCAGCAACATAACACGCGTAACCTCTCCCGATCCGCTGACACCTCCCGTAGTGACACCGCCGGTGATCACCGAAGTGGTACAGCGTCCGGAGCTGACCATCAGCAAAAGCGGCCCGCAGCAACTTAACGCCGGCGAAACCATCAGCTACTGGCTGGACATCACCAACAAAGGCCTGAGTAACGCTACACAGGCAGTTATCAGCGACCAGGTGCCTGCCGGTGTGAAACAGGCCAGCTGGGCGGTACAAACTGTCAGCCCCGGCACGACCGTCACCAGCGGATCAACGGGCGCCGGCAACAACGTACAGGTAACCGCTAATATACCGTCCGGCGGCAGCATCCGGCTGATGATACAGGGCAAGGTGGACTCCACTTTCTCCGGTACCATCACCAATACAGGCATTGTCACACCGTCAGAACCAGGCAATGTGCCGGATTCCTCCGAAGTGCAGACGGACGTCTTCCTGAAGCCATCCGTACAGATCACGAAATCCGGACCTGCCACGCTGCAGTCCGGCCAAACGATCACGTATACCATCATCGCTAAAAACGACGGCCCCAGCATGGCAACCAATGCCGCCATTCTCGATGCGGTGCCGGCAGCAGTCAGAAACATTACCTGGAGCGCAGTAGCCGCCGGTAACGCCCAAATCACGGGGCCTGCCAACGGCACGGGCAACCTCGTCAGCCTGACCGTCAGCATACCACCAGGTGCAACAAATAGTGTAACCGTTACCGTTAATGGTACCGTAGATCCGTCGTTCCGCGACACGCTGAATAATACGGCGGTCATTACCCCTGCGGAAACAGGCGCCCTGCCCGACACCTCCGCACTGGTACAAACGGTGATAACGGCAGCGCCTAAACTGCATATACAGAAGGCCGGTCCGGCCACCTCTACTGCAGGTCAACCGTTGCAATATATCTTACTGGTCAGCAACAGCGGCTTGAGTAATGCGTTGAACTTCACCGTGACCGACGTGGTACCCGCCATATTGACACAAGTCAGCTGGAAAGCCGTCACCAACGGAACCGCAGTGATCAGGAGCCCCGCCTCCGGTACCGGTAACAATATCAGCCTCACCGGCGATATGCCGGCAGGTAATAATAACAGCATCGTCATTACTATCACCGGGAACATTGCAGCCAACGCCAGCGGCACGATTGTAAACACTGCTACCGTTACGCCGGCGGAAACAGGCGCCACGCCGGAATCGGCCACCGCTACCACGCAGCTCATCACCGAGTCTGCTGTAAGGATCAGTAAAACCGGCCCGGCCACCATGATACGCGGCGACCAGGCGAGCTATGTCATCAGCGTGATCAACCACGGCCCGAGCGATGCTGTCAATACCGACATCTCCGACCTGGTACCCGCTGTATTGACTAACGTTACCTGGACAGCGACGCCACTACGCAGCACGGTGATCAACAGCGGCGCCGCCGGCAGCGGTAACAATGTAAAAGTGAATGTGAACATGCCGGCCGCAGATACGAGCGGACTGACTATCGAGATAAAAGGTACGGTAGCGCAAAATGCGCCTGCCGGCAGCGTAAACAACACGGCGCACGCTATCCTTAACAACATGGGCGGTAAGGATATTCCTTCCAATACAGTGGTCAGTAACATCGGCAGCGCTACAGACCTGGTGATAACTAAAACCGGTCCGGCAGAAGTGTTTACCGGCAGCATGGCCACCTATCAGCTGACCATCAGCAACGATGGCCCTTCCAATGCAGACAATGCAACGGTGACGGATATACTGCCGACATCATTAACACAACCAGCGGTGACCGTATTATCCATGTCAGGTGGTGCAGCTAATGTACAGGCCTTGCTGAACGACAATACCATGAATGCTACGCTGGGCACTTTCCCGGCAGGCGCTAAAGTAGTATTGCAGGTGAGCGCTACGGCAGGTACGCCGGGCAGCATAGAGAACACTGCCATGGTGAAAACACCAGCCGGTATGATGGATGAAGACAGCAGCAACAATAGCAGTACGGCTTCCACACTCATCAGAGGCAAGTCCAGGCTGGAGATCGTAAAATCTGTGAACCCTGCCAACGGGCCGTACAGCACAGGACAGGTGATCAGTTATACTTTACAGGTCCGCAATACCGGCAGCGCCGGCGTAAACCCTGTCGTGGTGCTGGACACCCTGCCACCTGCCAGTCTCGTCAGCGATCCGGTATACAGCAACCCTCCGTCGGGCAACATCGTTTACAACAGCAGCACCCGCGTGCTGCAGTGGAACGTCGGTCTCCTGAATGCAGGAGAAATCCGCAGCTGGAGCTACGACGTGACCATCAAAGGGGCGGGCGACGTCCGTAATATTGCAGTGGTGACCGGTCCGCCGGATGTAAGCGTACCGGATACTTCCACTATCACCATCAATACCGAAAAATTAGCCAATCTCAAAGTGGTGAAGCAACTGACCAGCACACCGCCGTTTAGTGTCAATAATGTGCTGACGTTCACCATGACGGCCACCAACAACGGGCCGGATAAGGCTACCGGCGTGGTGGTGGAGGACCGCCTCCAAAGTATGCTGGGCAGGCCGCTGACGCTCAATGCCAGTGCAGGTACGGCTACTTATGATATCGCCGCTGCGGCTATCAGCTGGCAAATACCGGAGCTGGCTCCCGGCGCCAGCGCCACACTGACATTCACCGTGAAACTGATAAGCGCAGACGATATCTTCAACACGGCGACTGTCACCGGCAATGAAAAGGACCCGGATATCAGCGACAATACATCAGTGGTAGGACCTATCAAAGTGACCGGAGAAGATATCTTTATCCCGAATGTGGTAACCCCTAACGGAGATGGTAAGAATGATAACTTCTTCATACCGGGGCTGAGCAAATTCCCGGGATCAGCGATGTACATCTACAACCGCTGGGGTAACCAGGTGTACCAGCATAAAAACTACGACAACAAATGGAATGGCGACGGACTGAGTGAAGGCACGTATTATTACATACTGGAACTCCGTACCGAACAAGGCGTAAGAAAGTATAAGGGATGGGTGGAACTGATGCGATAAGTACATTTACAGCAAAAAGCAGAAAGGCAGCAATTTTATTTGCTGCCTTTTGTTTTTTGGGGCTTATAATGCCGGAATAGTAACAAGGTCTTCTTTTACAGGTTCATAGTTGATAGCGGTAGCAATAGCTTTGAATTTTTTGGAATCCACGCCCAGTACTGCGCCTGCCGGTGTCCAGGTATGCAGCGGTCCGCCCCTGAAAGGCAGTTCCGTTGTTACCCAAAGGGTGAGCGGGCCATTTTTACCATTCACGTTTATTTCTTTACAAACGAAGCCAAGGATGGTGCGTGTTTTATTGCCTGCGCGTGATTTGTCGTCTTTCGGATGTTCTTTTTCCGTTAGTTTCTTTTTGCCGTCAGCTTCTGTCAGCGCCCAGGCTTTGCCGGTGGCGCCGTCTTCATAAAAAGCCAGTTCGTTGTCTCCCATCTGGATATGTACTTTAGCGCCTTCTTCTGTTTGCAGTTCTCCCGGTTGCTGGCGGGTGATCTTTGATCTGTTGCCGTTGAAATACAGCACTTCCCCGCTGTTGGCTGTTTCCGGTATCATGTCTTTATACTGAAGCTGGTCCGGTTTGAGAGACGCATGAAGGAACATGGTGAGGTCATAATGTATGATGCCCTGTGTTTTGTCTTGTGCGGTAGCGGCAAATCCAAGCAGAAGAAAAGCCGCGAGCAGGATGATGTTGCGTTGCATTGTTACTTGTTTTTTGATTTCGGGAAATGTCTGAATTTATAGATGGCGCTGAGCATAAAATACTGGCCCAGTGCATTGTTCTTGCGATCTTCGATATAGCCGTTGCCGGTGATACGGTTGATGCCGGCATTGTTGTTCAACAGATCTTTTGCGCTCAGGTAGAGGGAGAAATGTTTACCGATTTCTTTATTGATCCCTGCGTTGAGCAGCAGGATAGTATTATTGTATCCTGCTGCCAGACCCAGGGCGGAAAAGCCTTCCAGGCTGGCGTCGAACGTCATGTTCCATGGCAGCACCACCATACTTTCAATACTGTAGGTGAGCAGCCAGTTTTTTTCCGGAAGCCCGTTGCGGATGGCAAAGCGGCGGTTGTTCCAGGTGGCGCTGCCGGAAGCGCTGATACTGACAGGATCTGCGGGATAATAGTTCACATGCACGTCAGGAGCTAATGTGAGCACGGTGTTGTTATTGGCTTCTCCGTTATTAAATAACGTGTTGCGGGAGTATGTGCCGGTGAAGCCCAGGGATACCGAAGAATTGCGTGGCCCCACGGTGATGCTTTTGCCTGCAGAAAGCGACGCCCGATAGTTACCCCGTACATTCACCGGAATGATCAGTTGTTGCCCGGTGTTTTTGTCGATGCTGGTGCTGTCGGTCACCTGGCTGCTGTACCAGTCAAAGCCGGCGTTGGCATACACAGCATTGCCGGAAGCGGGGGATACTTCGTTAAAAGACAGCGACCAGCGGTGACTTTTTTCCTGGTCCAGCGCCGGATTGCCCCGGCGCACATACAACGGATCGGTATTGTCTGTCAGTGGCTGCAGGTTGGCGACGGACGGAGTAGTAGCGACGGTGTTATACCGGAACATCAGCTTTTGCCGGCTATTGGTTTTATATTCCGCGTAGGCCTCCGGCAACCAGGCCTGAAACTGCCGGTCTACATGGTAACCTTTCAGCCCGGAGTGGCCGTTGACAGTGCTGCGCTGCCATCCGGCGCCGATGGTGTAGCGCAGTTTTTTATAGTTGCCCGCCAGCAGTGCTTTGGAGGTATGTTGCCATTTGCGGGTATTATAGTTGTCGCTGTACAAAGGATCTGTTTCGTCGTAAGCGCCGCTGGCGGCACGATTACGGGCCTGCCGGTCGTAGGCGCCGTCGCTGTAATAGAACTGTTGTCCCAGCTGAAGGCTCAGCGTACGGGATAACGGTTCAGTATATAGGATATTTCCGCTGATGGAAGATACTTTGGATTTGCTGACCGTCTGTTGATCGGTGTGGTTGTCTTTTTCTCCTGTTGGGAGATGAAAGAAGGTGCTGTTAAACTGGTTCTGCAGGGTGGTGTTGTTTTCATAATATTCCGGTTTGGCCGTCAACATCAGGGTGCGGCCGGCTTTGGCGAGGCGGTGGCGTAGCTGCATTTCCATGGCGCCGAGGCGGTTATCGCCGGCGGTACGGGTATGCTGACTGCCTTCATTGAGCAGCGTGACGCCGTCGGCGGTATAGGATCGGAAGTTGCGGTCCTGGCTGTTGTTGAAGTGATTAAGGTCGGCATGCGGTAACAGCTTCAGCGTTGTACGGGTATTCAGCGGCGTTTCTACGGTGAAGTCTATACGCTGGTTCATATTGTAGTTAGTGTTATTACCGTTCTGCAAATAGTTATAGGCGGTATCGGCCAGCCGGTACTGCCGGGCATAGTCGTAGTTATTGCGGGTGTTGGTTTCATTAAAGAAATAACTGCTGCGCAATTTGAAGCCGTTGTTCCAGTCGTTGTTGAAATTGACGCCACCGAAGCGGGTGTCGGTAAGACCGATAGGACGGGCAATTTCCGCGAGCGCTTCAGGCGTACCCATAATTTTCACGCCTTTCATGTTCATCAGTTCAGAGAGCGCAGCGGGTGGGAGGTTGTTGAACATGTCAGGATTGGAACCGGCCATTTTGATCAGCTCGGAGGCACTGAAGCCGGACTTATTGACGTTGTTGCCTTTCAGCAGCAGCGACAGCTGCATATCGTTGAGGAAACTGTTGGCATTGATACCGCCTTCGTAGCGGTCCGTGGTGCCCAATCCTGCGCTGGCGTTGCCAAAGTAGCCGCGTTTGCGGTTCTTTTTTGTTACCAGGTTGATCGTCTTTTGTTGTTTACCATCGGCAACGCCGGTAAATTCGGACATATCGCTTTGTTTGTCGAGCAGCTGTACTTTATCGATCATGTCTGCGGGCAGGTTGCGTGTAGCGATGGAAGGGTCGCTGCCAAAGAATTCCTTCCCGTCCACGAGTACTCGTTGCACGGTTTCTCCCTGCGCTTTGATGCTGCCGTCGCGCTCTACCTGTACGCCCGGTAGTTTACGGAGGAGTTCTTCCACTACGGCATTGTCTTTTGTTTTGAATTTATTAGCGTTGTATTCGATGGTATCGCCTTTCATCTGTACAGGCGGTGTGTTGTCTTTAACGGTGACGGTCTGCAGCTGCCTGCTGCCTGCGTTGAGGGCTATAGCGGCGGGCAGTGCGGGGAAACGTCCGGCGGGTATGCTGAAGGAAAAGGTACTGTCGGTGTAGCCGAGGCTGTGTAGCCGTAAACGGTAGTTTCCATTGGGAAGTGTGAAGGATACTTTACCCTGTATATCGGTCATGGCCGTACGAACAACTGTTGTGTCGCTCCAGGAAGTGATTTTAACGGATACGCCAGCAAGAGCTTTTCCGGTGGCGGCGTCGCCGATCTGTGTTTGTTGCGGAGACTGCTGGGCTGTTGTTATGAACGGGCATAATAACAGGATACCCGGCAGATATATTTTACGCATCATTTTTTTCATGCGGTAAAATTACCGGGCTGTTGGCGGGGAATAGGTTAACGAGTGTGTATATATTCTTAATGAGTGTTAAAAAATCAGGCGAGGAGTTTAAAGCCGCGTCCGCGTATGTTCACGATCTGGATATTTTCGTCCTGTTGCAGGTACTTACGCATACGGGTGATATATACATCCATGTTGCGGGCATTGAAAAAGCTGTCGTCGCCCCAGATGCTGAGCAGCATATCCTTGCGGGGAGTGATGTTGTTGACGTTGTCTGCCAGCATTTTCAGGAGATCGGCTTCCCGTTGGGAGAGGCGCCGGGTTTCGCCGCCATAGTGCAGTTCCTGCCGCGGGTAGTCGAACAGGTATCCGCCCAACCTTATCTGCTGTTGTACGGGCGGGGTGGCAGGGGGGAGGGTGCGTTTCAGCAAGGCATGTATGCGCAGTATCAGTTCTTCCATGCTGAACGGCTTTTTGATGTAGTCGTCGGCGCCGGCATGAAATCCTTTGAGCACGTCCTGTACTTCACTTTTGGCAGTGAGGAATATCAGCGGGGTATGGGTGTCGATGGCGCGGATGTCCTGTACCAGTGTGAGCCCGTCCTTACGGGGCATCATCACGTCTATTACGCATACGTCGGGCCCGTGCTGCTTGTACAGCTGCCAGCCTTCGTGGCCGTCGGCCGCGTAGATCACTTCAAAGCCTTTCATCTCCAGCGTTTCCTTTACAACGCCGGCGAGTACGGTTTCATCTTCTACCAGTAGTAAACGTATCTGTTGTTTCATCGTTTTGCCAGTTCAAAGGTAAAGGTGCTGCCTTGTCCGGGGTGACTGTCTACTTTAATCGTCCCGCCTATTTTGTCCAGCAGGCTTTTCACATGGCTGAGGCCCAGCCCGTATCCTTTGACCGTATGCAGGTTACCCTGTGTAACGCGGTAAAATTTATCGAAGATATATGGCTGATGCGCCTTATCGATGCCGATGCCATGATCTTTGACGGTAAACAGGTAATGCTGCGGGTGTTCGGTGACGGTCAGGTCTACCTGTTTAACGTCCGACGGCGTGTATTTGATCGCGTTATCCAGCAGGTTGGACAGAATAGTCCGCAAGGCGGCTGGTTGGGTGAGCATTTCTTCCTGCGTCACCTCTACCGAGGTGCGTACCTGTACGCCGGGCAGGCCGGAGAAGCGGGCCACCACCATTTTCAGCAGCACGGGGATAGCGATGGTTTCCACGGCGCCTTGCGGCTCTTCGTTGTGCTCCAGCCGGGTGAGCGCCATGATATTGTCTACCAGTCCCTGTAGCTTATGCAGTTCGTCCTGTTCCAGTCGCAGGTAACGTTCCGTTTTTTCCGGGTCTTTGCTGCCGCCGAAGGTGAGCAGCGCTTCGTTGGTAGCGGTGAGGATAGCGACCGGTGTTTTCAGTTCATGGGTGATATTGCTGATGAAATCGTTTTTCATGGTCTCCAGTTTCTTCTGACGGATGATGATCCGCCACAGTACCCATATGCAGCCGGTGATGAGCAATATCATGCAGAAAGACAACAGCAGGGGCCAGAGTATTTTCACCATCAGGAGGGTACCGGCGCCCTCGAACCGGGCGATGATGGTCCGGGGGGATTGCAGGGAGCTGGAGCGGATGGTCACTACCTTTTCATCGGGTGTAATAGTGGTGTCTTTTTTTAGGATGGCAGTGGTAAAAGGCAGGGCTACGTGACGGTTGTTCAATTCTTCGCGGTAATATTTATTGAGCGTTGCGGTGTCCACTTCCACGATATTGCTGAAGGCGAAGATACTGGCCAGAAAGCGGTTCATGTCTGCACCTACGTCCTGCAGCCGGAAGTTCTGCTGGATGATGGTATTACCCTGCTGTTGCCCGTTGTTGCTGGTGATAACCTTCACCAGCCCGGTATCAGCGTTTGACAGGAGGGTATCGGCGATAGCGCCGGCGGTGAACTGGAAGGTGCGCCGGTGCCGGGGGGCTTCGGTGCTGTCTTTACGCTGCGATTGACCTTCCAGCTTTTTAACGGAACCGATCACGGCGCGGTCGTAGGCTTTCTGCAAGCCGTCAGACACCACCTGCACGAAGCTGGCCTGCTGGCTCAGCCAGGCTGTCCGCAGCCAGTACAGCTGGAAAGCCAGTACAGCCAGCGCGGTCGGGATGGTAATCCACCATATCCGTTTAACAATGAAGTCCATCTTACAAAGATAGCCGAAGCCGCCATGCCGGCAACACCGGATTAACACTCATTAACACTTTTGCAAGAATGATTAACAAAAGAAAAATGGCGCTTGTTGCCGCGTAGGCATAAAAAAACGGGTCATCTCTTTGGAGACGACCCGTTTTAATACCTGTGATGTTTTATTTCTTTTGTTGTGCCAGGAAGCTCACGAGCGCTGCAAACTCTTCATAAGATAGCGCGTTGGCAAGACCTGCCGGCATCATGGATGTTTTCATTTCCTTACGGCTGATGATATCTGCCGTCTTCACGGTGTATACGTCTCCCGCAATGTCTCTCAGCACTACCTTGGCGGCTGTTTCTTCCGTCACGAACCCTACGTAGCTCTTATTGCCTTTAGCCGTGATGGTCACGGTGGCAAAGCCCTGGGAGATGGAGGCGTTAGGTTTCAGGATGGACTCGGCGATCCGCTCACGATTCATGATAGACCCGATTTGTCCCATGAAAGGCCCTTTCATTTTTTCACTTCTGCTGAGACTGTGGCAGGCAACGCAGCCCTGGTTGGCAAAGAGTATCTTTCCTTTGGCGGGATCTCCCTTTATTTGTTTTACTGCGATGAGCACATCTTCGATAGATGATTTGCCCACCTGTCCTTTTTTGTTTTTTATTTTCTCCAGGTCGACTTTGACTTCTTTGGCAGCCACGGGTTCTGTTGGTTTCAGCGGGGCGAAGGCCGCTATCTCCATTCTGTGGCGGGCGTCGAGGTCCCGGTAAAGGCCCATGTTGGCGGGACCGGCTTTCTGCGCTTCTCTCTTCAGGAATTTTTCGATGACAGGCGATCCGGCCCACAGTACTGCTTTGTAATAGGGACCGTGGGAGTCCGGACGGGTGCCCCACCACCAGGAGGCGTCGTAAGTATCTTCTTTTTTATAGAGCCGTGCGAGGGTAGTCAGGATCTGTCTTTTCACCTTTGCATTTTTAGACAGGCGGTAGGCGGCGATCAGCCCATTTACTGCTTTCTCTTCATGCACATAACGCAGGGCCCATAGGGCAAGCGTTGCATTCGGGCCGTTGACGGCGGCTATCAGCGCGTCTGTGGCCTGCAGTGCCAGCAGTGCCCGCACAGCCAGGTGTGGCAGTACGATCGCGGCATTAGGAGTGGCATGGGGGCCTTCGGGGCTTTTCAACGGCGCCGCAAAGGAAGCCGGTACTTTTGTTTGTAACAAAGCGGTGGCGGCATCTGCGCGGCCTAAGCGGCCGAGGCCCACGATGGCCGCGGCGCGCACGCGGGGAGATACGTCTTGCAGTCCCTCCAGGAAAGGTTGCTCAGGAACATCCGCCAGCAAGCCTTTGCGGTCTGCCAGCGCCCTCAGGGCATGTTCACGAAGACTGGCGTCTTTTGTCAGCGCCACCAAAGCGGCGATACCTTCTTTTCCTGTGGCCTGCGCATAGGTGTAGAGGCCTGCCACGCGTGCATACAGCGGCAGTTGTGCGTCAGATGCTATCTGCAGCGCGGCCGCTGTTCCCTGTTGCTCTGCGCGCCGGAGCAGTTCCTGCGAGGCGCTTAAGCGGGCTACGGCGCTGGCTGACTTCAGCATGTTAGCTAATTCCGCCACCGATGCCTTGCCCGGATCAGGGAAGGCGGTATAGGTCCAGTTATTGGGGACGGCCCTGACAACAAACCCTATCGTGTCGCTGCCGGAATAGCCGGCGCCATCCCATGCGGAAAGGTAAAGCCGGCCGGAGCCGTCCACATCCAGATCGGTGATCTGTGGCAGTGCTATAAAATCTTCTTCTTTTTGTGTGAAAGTGGGGCCATCGGGCGTTACCCGGTGGATATAGAGCATGCTTCTGCCCCAATCGGCCATCATGGGAACATTGTTGTATTTCGCCGGCCAGGTGGGCTCGGACATAAATAAGGCGCCTGTGCCGGAGCCGCCGCCCAGGTCTGCCAGCGCGGGAATGATTTCATCGGTAAAATGCTGGAACAGTACCGGGTAACCATATTCGCCGGTCTGGAGGTGATGGGAGAACCTTACGTTCCATCCGCCGCCATCGTTGGTGTTTTCCCGGGTGAAGATATTCATGTAGGGGTCGATGGCCACGTCGTACACGTTGCGTGTTCCATGGGAGAACACTTCCATTTCCGTGCCGTCGGGGCGTACCCTTACAATTCCTCCGCCCAGCATGGTCAGCTTTTTACCGGAACGGTCGGTGGCGTTATGGAAGCCGAAGTCACCCACGGCGATATAGATCCAGCCGTCGATGCCCATGCGGATACCATTGGTAGCGTGATCGGTGCCCCGCTCCTGGATGTATTTGCTGTTGCTGAGATGCTCCACCAGTGGGGTGGGAGGGCCGTCGGCTTTTCCATCGCCGTCTTTATCTTCAAAAACCACCAGCGCCATCCCCGTGGCTTTGCCTGTTTCGCCGGAGAAGGTGGTGTGCAATACGAAGACCTGCGGGCCCCTGACGATGATACCGCGAGGGTTGTCCACGATGGCGAACTCCGTATGCTGGTCCATTTTGCCGTCATTGTCCCGGTCTACCAGCTTCAGTATCCGGCCTTTGCCCGCGTCTTTGCCAAGGGAGCCCATCATGTCTACGCCGACAAACACTTCGCCCGTGGGCGCTACCGCCAGGCACGCAGGACTGGGGGTAACGGACGGGCCGGAAAACCGGGTGATGTTGAGGTCTGCGGGCGTAGGCGTTGGCGTATTTTGCGAATACCCTGAAAATGGTTTTACTGTGATAAGCGCTGTAAGGGAACAAATCAGCGCAACAGGAAGTTTGATCATTGTAAACTGCTTGTGTAATAGTGGAATTTGCCTGTCAAGATATAAAAAAATAAAATTTATTTATAGCCTTTTTTGCCAACTTCCTTTGTACAGCAGCATAAAAGCGGGTGTTTCCTGCGAAACACCCGCTTTTTATCTAAAGCTCAAACAGCATATCCCGTAATTTGAGCCATTCCACTTCTCCATCGTCGTTGTAATCTCCGTTGATCATCACCACTGCTGCCCGTTTGGTGGCATAGTTGATATACAGTTGCATATGGCTGCCCGGGACATCGCCGCCGTGGCCGAAGATATCCTGGCTACCTGCTTTGCGGTGTTGCCAGAAAAGCCCGTAGACGTCCTGTGCCCGGGGATTCTGTACTTTACCCATAGCTTCCAGCGTGCCGGCGGTGATGATTTGTTTGCCGTCTTTCACGCCGTTGTTTACCAGCATCCTGGCGAATGTGCTGAGGTCTGCCAGGTTGGCGTGCAGGCCGCCGGTGCAGTAGTCCACCATACTATAATTACCGATTGGCTGCCTGTCAATGTTATAAGGCATAGCGAAGGGCTGTGTGGCATAATCGCGCAGATGCCATACAAGCGTTGTGGTACCCAGTGGAGCGATGAACTGGCGGTAGGACCAGGCGCCAAAGTCCTCTTTAACGGTTAGTTCCACAATATAGGCTGCCAATGCGGAGCCCACGTTGGAATAGCTGAAGATGGTGGTATTCCGGTCGTCGTGGAAGGTGCTCGTGGCGTAGAGTTTTCCGGAAGGGGTCAGCATTTCGCGTACAAATTCCGACAGCGGCATGGGATGGTCCACGTCAGCTATGAGAATGTCTGTCTCCGCCCGGAGCGCATAGGTGGAGTCACAGATGCCGGAAGAGTGCGACATCAGTGCGCGCAGGGTAATTTTCCTGCCCGGATTTCTGGGGTTTTGCACCTTAAACGGCAGGTAGGTGTTGATATCGGCATCCAGGTTTAGTTGACCGTTTTCTACCAGTCGCATGATGCTCAGTCCGATGAGTGGTTTGGCGAAAGAACCGATTTTGAAAACAGTTTTCGCCGTCACTGCTTCTTTTTTCTCCAGGTTGGCCATGCCGGCGGTTTTAGACCATATGATCCCGTCGGGGCCTACCAGGGCTACGGCCACGCCGGGAATCTTCACCCGGTCTGTCAGTACGGCGATCTGTTTCTCTACGTTCTCTGTTTTGAATGAGGCGGAAGGAGAGGTGTCGTCTTTGTCTTTCTTTTTGCAGGCGCAGAAGGCCAGCAGTAGTCCAAGGCCGAGGCAGTAGTTTCTCATTTTTTTTTTCTGCAAATGAAAGCAGTATGGCGTAGACAGGCGAGGGGTATTATAGGAACAGGGGCATGGCGGCGGCCAACAAACGGTTGTGTCCAACAATGGCCGGATAGGGGTAGCGGCAGACGAGCCGCGTATTATTGGTAGACTAAATCAGCCGGTTGGTGAGATGAACGGTTACCTTCGTTTCCCGGCGGCTTTTCGAAACAATGGAAATACAAGCAAGCGAGTGGAAAAGAATCATATCTGTTTTCCAGCATTTGGTGCCAGCGGTGGTGTTATACCTGATCGTAGGAATGAACGATTATCAGCCGCAATGGCAACCGGTCATGAAAGTGTTGGCTACCCTGTTTATCCTTATTGCCCCTTATGTGAACCAGTATGTGCTGGTGCCGGTACTGCTATTGCGCTTCCGGTACTACGCTTATGCCGCGGCAGTGATAGCGTTGCTCTCTCTGTTGCTGGGGGTGACGGTTTGGGTGGAGCCGCTGGTGGCGCCCATGCTGAAAGAGGGAAAAGCCTTTGAGCCTTACGAGCTGCAGGACGTATGTGTGTTTTTTGTGATGATGTTGTCGCTTGTAGCGGCTTCTACAGCTATACCGCTGTTCTGGCAATGGATGCAGGCCAGCTATTATCGTGCGGCAAGTTTGCAGACAGAACTGGAGAACCTGAAGAAACAGTTGTCGCCGCACTTCCTGTTTAACACGCTCAATAACCTCGATACGCTGATTTATGCAGATCAGCAGCGGGCCTCTGCAGTAGTGCATTCTCTTTCCCGGTTGCTTCGCTACCAGCTGTATTTATCGGGCAACGGGCCCGTTCGGCTGCGGCAGGAGCTGGATTTTATCACTGACTTCCTGTATCTGGAGCAGCTGCGGCATGATGTGCTGGAGATAAACATCAGGGTGGCCGACGATGTGCAGGACGTGTTGTTACATCCGTTCCTGTTGATGCCTTTTGTGGAGAATGCCGTGAAACATAACAATTATAACGGAAACGCCTATATACATTTGCAGCTGTCCGCTGCTGCCGGCTGTTTGCAGTTCACCTGTTCCAACCCCGTGGCCCGCGAAGCGGCGCCTGCAGGTGGCGCGGGCCTGAATAATGTACGCCGCCGGTTGTCGCTGTTGTACCCGGACGAGCATACGCTGCAAACTGATAATAACGGTCAGGTATATACGGTAGCTTTAACCATCAACATATGAATTGTATTGTAATTGATGATGAACCGCTGGCGAGGGAGAAGATCCGGTTGCTGGTAGCGCAGGATGTATCGCTGCAGTTGCTGGGCTGTTTCCCGGCGGCAGACAAAGCGGCGGATTTCATGGAGTTGAACCCTGTGGATCTCGTCTTCCTGGACGTACAGATGCCTGGCGGTTCAGGACTGGATTTTGCCCGGCAGCTGCCGCCGGAGGTGCTGGTGATCTTCACCTCTGCCTATGCGGAATATGCGCTGAACAGCTATGACGTGAATGCTATCGATTATCTGGTGAAGCCCGTGCACCCCGCGCGTTTTGCACAGGCGGTACAGAAGGCAATGGACTTCGCCGATCTGAAAAGGCACCGGAAGCAGCAACAGCAGCAGACTGCGGCCCTGCATAAGGACCATGTGTTTGTGAGGGCCGACAGGCGCCTTCACCGGGTGGTATTCAGTGACTGCCGGTATATTGAAGGAATCAAGGATTACAGCGTATTACACCTGTCTGACCGCAAGCTGATGGTGGGCGTTAACCTGAAAGCGCTGCTGGAACAGCTGCCCCAGGACATTTTTGTAAGGATCAGTAAATCGGTGGTGGTTAATTTCCGGCACGTGTCCAGCCTCAATCACCAGGATGTGCGGATAGGGGAAGCAGAGTTGCTGATCGGCAATGCCTATCGTGAATACCTTTTCTCCTTTTTTGTAGAACATCACGTGGTAGGCAGATGATCGATTTTTTGTTGAAGCGTTTGTTTCTCCGGCTGGGTTTTGGAGAGATGCCATGCCTGTTGCAGGTGTTGTAACGCCTGCTGATTATCGATGCCCTGATACAGTTCGCCCAGCAGGGCATGGTAGTAAGGATTGCCGGAAAGGCCCAGTTTTTCTGCTTCCGGCAGGGCGGCGGCGTTGCCTTTTACTTTCGCGAGGGCGAAAGTACGGTTGAGGGCCGCTACCGGCGAATATTGCAGCTGCAACAACCGGTTGTACAGCTGTAAAATGTTATCCCATTTTTCCGGCGTGTCTTCCTTGATGGTGTGCCACCAGGCGATGGTGGCCTCCAGGTGATAGGCCGACAACGCGCTGCCCTGTGAGGCGGCACGCAGGTAGAAAGCGCCTTCGGTGATGAGGGTACGGTTCCATAAAGCTTCATCCTGGTCCTGGTACAGGATCAGGGCCCCATTTTCATCTTTTCGTGCCGGCAGCCGCGACGCATGAAAACACATCAGGGCCATGAGCGCGTTCACGGCAGGTGTGTTGGTCAGCGGATGGTCCAGCAGTAGTTTGGTAAGGCGCATAGCTTCGATGCATAATTCCTCGCGGATAACAGTATCCTGGCTTTCGGAGTAGTAGCCTTCGTTATACAACAGGTAGAGCGTGGTGAGTACTGCGTTTAGCCGTTGCGGTATGGCGGCTGTTTCCGGCATTTCGATGGCTACTTTTTCCGCCCGCAGTTTCTCCCGGGCGCGGAACAGGCGTTTGTTGATCGTTTCTTTATTGGACAAAAATGCGTTGGCGATTTCGTCAATGCCGAAGCCGCAGAGGATGCGCAGGGCCAGGCCTATCTGTGCTTCAGGAGGTATGGAAGGGTGACATACGGCAAACAGCATCTGCAGCTGGCTGTCGCTGATGTTTTTATCGGAGAGGTCTATCTCCGGGGCTGGTGTATCGGTGGTTTGTTTCAGCTCCGGCGCTATCTTCCCGTGGAACATATGCGTGCGGGCGAAATAATTTTTAGCCTTGTTTTTGGCCACCACATACAACCAGGCCGCAGGGTTTTCCGGAACGCCTTTATAGGGCCATGTCTCCATCGCCAGCAGGAAGGTCTCGCTGGCTATATCTTCCGCCAGTTCTATATGGTCGATACCAAAATGTTTACACAGAACGGCAGATACCCTGGAGAATTCAGTCCTGAATAAATGTGGTATTAGTTCCTGTTGCTGCATAACGGAAAATTAAGCTCCTGCCCATGGGCAGGAGCCGTTACTGTATCAACTAATGCATATCTTCTCCCCGGATGATCTTTCTTACTTCCACGGTATTGCCTTCGCCGCCTAAAATGGGGCAGTCTTTGGCAAAAGAAGCGGCTTCGTCGGCAGATTCGGCTTTTACGATAATATAACCGCCCAGCGTTTCCTTGATTTCTCCGAAAGGTCCGTTAGTGACCATTTTGTTATGATGTACCACGCGGGCGTCGTCAAACAGGAGACCGTTGCCCAATACAAATTTGTTTTGTGCGGCAATGCCGCCGATCCAGTCCATGGTGGCTTTCATCCATATCTGCATTTGTTCGGGGGAGGCAATTTTCTTACCATCTTCGTGGCGGAAAATCAACATAAATTCGTCCATGATGAGTGCGTTTTTGTTATGAGAAATATTGTTTCAGAACACCCCTTAACAAATGGAAATTACCAAATTGGACAGCTGCCGGAAAAAATATTTACAATCCTGCGTCCGCTTTCGTTCACGCGGCAGTCCTGCAGGGAAAATCACGTAAAAGCGGGATTTTCTGTCTGTCCTGATTATTTTAAATTGTTAACATTTCTAATCACTCAAACCGGTAAATTATGAAAAAGAAACCCGCAGCCAAATTAAAATTGGCTAAAATCAAAGTGGCCGCCCTCAGTCAAACCGTTGTGGTAGAAGATCATAACCGCACCCTGCCGATCACACAACACAAAACCTGCCCTGAAACTTTCTGGGTTTGTTAGTCTCGCAAAGGCTTAGTAAGAGAGCAAAGACCGCAGAGAAGGCGTTTTGTTGATAAGAGCGCAGCGAAAGCGGATGCCTTTGTTTAGTCTGATTGTATAAGAACGCAAAGAAACGAATAGCATAGGCCGTTGGCTATTGTATTTATCCTTTACAATAACTATTTTGGGAAGGACATATATTATAATCAACCAAATATAAGATTCGTTTCTTTGCGTTCTTGTTTTTTCTTATAAAATCTTTGCGTGATGAACATTTCCAGAAGGAATTTCCTGCGGCAAGGTACCCTGGCATTGGCAGGGGCCACGCTTTTATCCCGGCCGCTGCTGGCGGCGGGCGCTAAAAAAGAAGTGATGGGCATACAGCTGTACTCTATCCGGGCAGATATGAAAAAAGATCCCCTGGGTACGCTCAAACAGCTGTCGGCCATGGGCTACCGTCATGTAGAACACGCCAATTACGTGAACCGCAAATTCTATGGTTACGCCCCCACGGAGTTTAAAAAAGTACTGGCCGACCTCGGGCTGTCCATGCCCAGCGGTCATACTGTATTGGGGCGCACCCACTGGGACCCGGCGGCCAGGGACTTTACCGATGCGTGGAAATATACCGTAGAGGATGCGGCGGTGGTAGGACAGAAATTTGTGGTCAGCCCCTGGCTTGACGAAAGCCTGCGTAAAAACTACGATGATTTTAAAGCCTATATGGAGGTATTCAATAAATCCGGGGAGCTGTGCCGTAAGTCAGGTATGAAGTTCGGTTACCATAACCACGATTTTGAATTCAGCCAGGAACTGAACGGGCATAAGCTGTTCGACCTGATCCTGGAAAATACAGACCCGGCGCTGGTAGCACAGCAGCTGGACATTGGCAATATGTATCATGCCGGCGGCGTGGCGCTGGAGATCATGCGTAAATACCCCGGCCGTTTTGAGCTGATGCATGTAAAAGATGAAATGAAAGCTGCCGGGAAAGGAGAGATGGGCAGCGCCTTCGAAAGCACTGTGCTGGGCAAAGGCGTTATCCCGGTGAAAGAGGTGATCGATTTAGGCCGCAAATCCGGCGGTACCAGATATTTTATCGTGGAACAGGAGTCTTACCAGTCACTGACCCCGCTGGAATCTGTTAACCAGGACCTGGCGGCCATGAAAAAATGGGGCTTCTGATCCATTGACAAGCGTTTTTTTCCGGTTGAGAAATTACCGGGTATACCCCCAAAAAAAAGGGCTTCTCCGTTGGAGAGGCCCTTTTTATGTGCAGTGTTTATGACTTCCTGGTTAACTGCGTGGCGCATCGTAGCTTACCATCCACGCAACGCCGTATTTGTCGGTCAGCATACCAAAGTAAGAACCCCAGAACTGATCGGCCATGGGCATGATCGTTGCTCCGCCTGCGGCCAGTCCGTTGAACAGTTTGTCCGCGTCCGCTTTACTGTCCGCCGAAACAGAGATAGAGAAATTGGTGCCTATGATCACCTTGCCCATATGCGAAGGTGCATCACTGCCCATCAGAAGGGAACCGTTGCCTATGGGCAGGGCGATGTGCATGATCTGGTTTCTTTCGCCTTCCGGGGGCGTATATTCCGGGGGGCTGTCGCTAAAACGCATGATCATAGCGAATTCGCCGCCAAATACAGATTTGTAGAAATTAAAAGCTTCTTCACAGTTACCTGAAAATGTCAGGTACGGATTAAGCGCAGATGCCATGGGATTACAGTTTTAAAGTGAATGAATATTTCGAACATTGCATTTAGAATTCAAAGTACAATCCATGCATTAATTCATCGGGGGGCAATCAGGACATTCTGAGGAGTATATTACGACAATTTTTATTGATGCAGCGAAATCAGCAGCAAAATAACAATTCCTTCTCTCAGCCTTTTGAGGGCCTTCCGCATATGTTGTTCCACGGTATTGACGGAGATGCCCAGGGCATCCGCGATTTCATGGTTGGACATCTGTTTGTTCCGGCTCAGGAGAAACACGGTCCGGCATTGATCGGGGAGGGCTTGTACCTTTTGCTGGAGCGCCTTGAGCAGGTCGGTACGGTACAACTGCTGGGTGGTGTCTTCTACCGTGGCCGGTTGCTGCTGCGCCGCCAGCGTCGTATGTTGTTCCCTTACCAGCGTCTTGCGGAAATAGTCGTAGGTTTTATGCCTTAGTATCACCTGCAGATAGGCGGCGACATTGTCCAGGCGATATTCTTTTTTATAATAAAATGCCAGCAGGCTTTCCTGTGCCAGTTCTTCGGCGATGTAGCGGTCTTTCGTTTTCTGATAGGCAGTCGTTACCAGCTGCGGAAAATACCGGCGGTACAGGCAGGCAAAGGCCGCTTCATCGCCGCTCTCCCAAAGCGATAATAATGATTGGTCGTCCGTATGTGTTTCGTAATAATTCAAATAGTTCAAATCAAAGCATCAACGGTGGCGGGATAAAGATATAATCTTTTGCTAAAAACCAACCCCTAAAAAAAATATCATGGAGGAGTAACGGCAGGACTGCTGGGATTCGTCATGCCCTCACGATTTCCTTTTATTAGAATAAAAAATATTTGTGTAACGGGTAACGGTAGTGCCTCGCAGGCACGTCAAACAGATACATGGAACAGGAAAAACTACATCAGTTACTCGAAAAATATCATACCGGCCAGTGCAGCGATGCTGAACTGGAGGCTTTGCAGCAATGGTATGAAAGCCTGGGAGGTGCGCCTGAGGCGCCCCACTGGGACGTAACGGATGATGTTTACCTGCGGGACCACTACGCTGCTTTTCAGCAGCGAGCCACGCTGCAGCCTGTCACCCATCGCCGCCGTACCTGGAAAAGGATAGCCGCCGCGGCGGCTGTTATTACCGTTTGCGGCCTGCTGGCCCGGTACTTTTATCCATTGCCCGTCACCGATACCCATCAGCCGGTGGCTGCTGTTGCCGCACAGGGAACACCGAAGCCACCGGCGCCGGATGAGGTGGTGAACTACGACCGGCACCTGGTGCTGCCCGACAGCTCTGTCGTACTGTTACGCGCAGGCAGTTCCCTGCAACTGTCAGCCGCCTTCGACCAGGCAGACCGCCTCGTGACCCTGCAGGGCGAAGCATACTTTGACATACGCCGGAATGCACGTCATCCTTTCATCGTAAGGTGTGCTAACGTATATACGTACGTGTTAGGGACCGCTTTCAATATCAATACCGCCGGAAAAGACCGGCAGGTGACCATCACCGTTACCAGCGGGAAAGTGCGGGTAGAGCGGGAACATAAGACCGTGGCCGTACTGACGAAAAACCAGGCGCTCACCTTCCGCGACCGCCGGCAGCCCATACCATCCACCCTGGAGAACGTTACGCCCACCGTGGAATGGATGGCCAAAGACCTGCTGTTTAACGAAACCAGCCTTGAAACAATCTGCCAACGGCTGTCTGCCCGCTACCAGGTGCATTTTACCTTTGAGCGGCAGGTGAACAAAGAAAAACGGGTTACCATCACCGATGCCTTTTATGGGACCGAATCACTGAACGATATACTGGATATCGTCTGTACTACCCTTGGATATACCTATTCCGTTACAGGCACTACTGTAACCGTCACAACGCAGTAATCATCCGTTCATACGGAAATTCAAAAATCAACCAAGCCTTATCATCATGAGGAAAGTATGCCTGTTGCTATTATTTGCCTTGCATGTGCACCTGGGTCATGCCCAGATCTTACAGAAAACCATCAGCCTGTCCTTCGAACACCAGCCACTGTCAACCATCCTGACAGAAGCCGGTAAACAGGCGGGATGTAAAATCTCTTTTCCGGCAGACGAAGTGGCCGGCTGGAAAGACATGTCTTTCCACTGTAACGGTAAACCGCTGGGCGAAGCGCTCGCGCAGCTGTTGCTCGACACCGACCTCGGTTATAAAACGCTTCCCAACGCCATCGTGGTGTTTCGTAAAACAGCGCCGGTGAGTCGCCAGCAGGAGCGTACCGTATTGCTGAAAGGCATTGTGAAAAACGAACAGGGCGCGCCTTTGCCTTATGTCACCATCGCGGTGGGCACCACCGGTGTCATGACCTCCGGCAACGGTGTCTATGTGCTCTCCAATGTGGGGGCCAAAGCCACGGTAAGGGTGTCTTGCGTAGGGTACGAACCACGTACTTTCGTGGCGGAAGACCTGGCGGCTGTTGCTGAAGTGGTGCTGAAATTCGGACGTCACAGCCTGGGTGTGGTGGAAGTTAGCACCGCCTACCAGCGTATCCGCCCGGAACAAAGCACCGGCGCCATCGCAGCTATCGGCACCAAAGAATATGAATCGCGTATCAGTACTGATTTTTTGTCCGGTATACAAAATAAACTACCGGGCGTGCTTATCAATAAAGACATGCAGTTTGAAGGAAACTCACTGTTCCAGATCAGGGGCCTGTCTACTATTTCGGCCAACAAACAGCCACTCATCGTAGTGGATGGTTATCCCACAGAGCTGACGCTGGATGCCATCAACCCCAATGAAATCAAATCCGTGACCGTACTGAAAGATGCTGCCTCCGCCACCATCTACGGGGTACGCGCCTCCAACGGGGTGATCATCATCGAACGGAAACAGGCGGAAATAGGCCATACGAAATTTGCTTTTCGTACTACCCTCGGCGTTACTGGTAAGGAAAAATACAATACCTACCGCCTGGCACCCAGCTCCGCCAAGCTGAACTACCTGCGCGATTCGTACAAAGACGGCGATGATTTACCCGTAGACTGGTCGGCTTACCGCACCAGCTATAATTTTTATCAGCCCGGGTTCGAAGTCCTCCTGGACAAAAAAGCCGGGTATATCACGCAAGCCCAGCTGGAAGAACGTTTCGCCGCCATGGGGAGCTATGATAATGCGGCAGACTATAGCCGGTTGTTTTTGCGCTCCGCTGTTAATCAGCAGTATGACCTGAACCTCTCCGGCGGCACACAACAGGCCACCTACTATGTGTCGGCCAACTATACGGCCAACCGGTTTACCAAAATGAATAACAGTGACAGTAGGTTCCTGCTTTCCGGCCGCGCCAATTACAATTTTAACAAACGTTTCTCCCTGGAGCTGACCACCGATTACCTGGAAACAAAAAATCTGCTTGCGCCGGTACCCGATTTTATGAACGTATACGGTTACGAACGTTTTCAGAACGCCGATGGCAGCCCTGCCCCGATCTTCGCCGGCTCCAACATGAACCCGGTGTTTAACGATACCATCATCAAGAAAGGGTTGTACGATAATATGAATTACCCGCTGGTTAATATGAACGAGATCAAAGACCGGAACAGAACAGTCAACAATAAAGTGATCGCTAATTTCAGTTACCGTATCGGCCATGGGTTTACGCTCAGATTTGGCGGTATCTACGAGAACTCCCGTTCAGACCTGAAACATTATGCCAGCGAAAAATCCTCTGAAGCGCGTCAGTACGTGAACGCCTATGCGGAACAAACTCCTGCAGGCATTCTCTTTAATGTACCGAAGGGCGGTTATATCAACCAGATGAACAGCAGTGCAGTGAGCTATACCTTACGTGCACAGCTGGACTATAATAAAATTATCCGGGACCAGCATTCATTCAACGTGATCCTGGGAGCGGAAAACCGGAAGGTAGTGGCGGAAGCCTCTACCAGCGCCACTTTTGGATATAACGATCAGACGCTGTTGCAGCAGCCGGTAGACTACAATAAGATCCTCACCGGGTATTGGGTTTCCAACTTCGCCGGCCGCAATCCCACTTTGAATTTCGATAAGCTCTTCGGGAAAACTTACCAGGAAGACCGCTATGTGTCCGGCTACTTCAACGGCGTATATGCGTTCAAGGGGAAATACTCGCTGACTGGTAGCGTGCGGGTGGACCAGTCCAACCTGTTCGGCACCGATCCCCGTTTCCGTTACAAGCCGCTGTGGTCAGTAGGCGCCGCCTGGAACATCGACCAGGAAGCTTTCCTGCAACATGCCACCTGGCTGGATGCCCTGAAACTTCGGGTGGCGTATGGTTTTAACGGTAATACTTCCAAAGCGAGCATTCCGCAGATCGTGGCTAAATACGCTACCAACCTGCGCACATCGCCCACTTCCACTTCGCTGAACCTGGCTTCAATGGAGAACGCCGCCCTGCGCTGGGAGCAGACCAAAAACTTCAATACCGGCCTGGACTTCCGCTTTTTCGGCAGTGTCTATGGCAGCCTGGATTACTATCAGCGTAACAGCGTGGACCTGCTGGCAGCCGCCCAGCTGGACCCCACCAAAGGCGCCAGCAGCGCTATGCTGAACGCCGCTTCTATCCGTAACCAGGGCGTGGAGCTCAACCTCCATGCAGACTGGATCACGCGGAAACGGTTCAACTGGAACACCGGCATAGCGCTGGCACGTAACACCAACAAGGTGCTGGACCTGTATGTCAACAATAAATTAAATTCCTACACCTATCTGACCAATAATTATGTAGTGGGCTATCCGGCCGGCGCGGTATTCAGTTATCGTTTCGCCGGGCTGGATACCGCCGGCCTGCCACTGATGTACAATGCCGCCGGAAAAGTAAAAACGCCGGGATATGCTGCACTGGATGAAGGGCTGAGCGACCTGGAATACAACGGGGCCGGTATCCCTACTATCACCGCCGGTATCAGCAACCGGTTTGATATTGGTAACTTTTACGTGTACTGCATGATTGACTACTATGGTGGCTTTAAAACCAGGATTCCCGCGCCTTCTATTTATGACAGCAGACCGTTGGCTGGCGCCGGGAATTATTTCCGGGAGAAAGGGGATGAGCAGCGTACCGATGTGATGGGCCTCTATCCTTATTGGTTGTACAATGCTTATCATTCTTATGTGTACAACTACGCCAATACGCGGGTGGTCAACGGCGCTTACCTGGTGCTGCGCGATGTGACCGTGTCTTACAACTTCCGTAAGCTGCCTGCCATACAAAGGATGGGCTTTACCAACTTCGAAGTGAAATTACAGGCTTCCAATATAACGACCATCGGCCTGAATAAATATAACTACAGCATCGCCACCGGCAACTATGCCAGGAGGTTCCTGGTGCCTACATACACCATCGGTCTGTTCACCAATTTCTAATGTGTCAACTGTAATATATGCGCAACAAATGGATGATATATGGCATGGCTGCTCTGCTTACAACGGCAGCCTCCTGTAAGAAATATCTCGATGTGGAGCCTATCGGCAAAACCATCCTGACCAACGTAAGCGACTACGATCTGTTCCTGAACAGCCAGGACCTCACTTCCAGCGGTGCCCGGGAGTTGAACCTGCTGTCTGACGATGTAGACGTTACCACTATTCCTCAAACGCCTGACAGGGTGGAGGACCTGGTGTATCTGTGGGCCAACCAGTACACCGTAGATACGAAGATACCACCTGCTTTCTGGGGTAAACACTACGGAAATATATACCGTTACAATGCGGTGCTGGCGGGTATAGACGCCGCAGGTAACGGTACGGTGAGGGATAAACGCCGTATCAAGGCTGAGGCATTGCTGGGAAGGGCTTTTGAATACCTGTACCTGGTGAACCTGTACGGCAAACCTTACAACGCCGCTACAGCCACCAAAGATCTGGCCGTTCCCTTTATGACGTCTGTGGATATTGCCGAGGAAACACCGCCCCGCAGTACGGTAGCTGACATTTATGATCGTATCATCAAAGATATCAATGCCGCCATCCCCGATCTGAACGCCAATAATACGGGCAATCGTTTCAGAGGAGCTGCTACAGCTGCCTACAGCGTGCTGGCGCGTACGTACCTCTGTATGGGCCGCTACGAAGATGCGGCAGAGAACGCGCGGCTGGCGTTGGGAGACAATCCGCCGGCTATTATAGACTACAATACCATCACGAATAAATCAGCTATTCCGAATATGGCCATCCGGCCGTTTGACCTGTATGCACGGTATTCTACCAATGCTTCCTCCAGGGAGTATCCTACTATTGCCCTGCTGAAAATGTTTGATGTGAATGACCTGCGGCTGAAATTGTTTTATGAGAATACCGGTGATTATACCTATCCCAAACGGGGAGTAGCGAACTTTAATCCCAGTGGCGCCGTCTCTAATTTTGGTACCGGCGTAGAGGAGATGAAACTGATCATCGCAGAAGCGGCCGCCCGTGGCGGCAGGCTGCCGGAAGCGCTGACACAGGTGAACGATATCCGTAAATGCCGTATCAAAAAAGAAGTCTATCAGCCTTTGTCTTCCACCGATGCTGCGGAAGTGATGGGCTTCGTGATGCGGGAACGCCGGCTGGAACTGGCGTTCAAAGGATTGCGCTGGATAGATATGCGCCGGTTGGACGCAGAAAACAAGATGCCGGCGGTGTACCGTTATAATGCCAACAATGAGGTCATTGCCACGCTGGCGCCTCACGCTGCCCGCTATACGTTGCAGATACCGCTGGCGGTATTGCAGTTCAATCCTGCTATGCCGCGGAATGACGAATAAAAACACGGAACCATGAGAACAAGCATTTTGTTAAGCGTAATATTGATGGGGGCCACCGCTGTGCAGGGGCAGTCGTTCACGCTCAAAGGGACGCTCGCTAAAAATACGCTGGCCGTCAATTCGTATATCTACCTGCGTTATGAGCAGCAGGGAAAGGCGATACTGGACAGTTGCCGCTTGCAGCAGCAGACATATCATTTTAAGGGACAGGTGGGGTATCCTGTGGAAGCTACGTTATTCCTGAAACCCGGAGACAAGGATGCCGAATACTACCGCCAGACGCGCCTGCTGAAACCTTACGAGCACACGTTTTACCTTGATGCCGCTGCACTGACCGCAACGTCTGCGGGTGAACTACGGGAAACGACTGTCACCGGCGGCGCTGCGGAGGCAGACCGGCAGGCGATAGAAGCGGAATTATCCGCTATTTATCAACGCGGTGAAAAGGAGTACGGGGCGAAGCGGGAGGCGGCGTATAACGCCAAAGACAGTGTGGCCATTGCAGCAGTCACCCGGCTTTCCTACCGGAATGATGATGAACGGGAAGCGGCTAAGCTGCGGTTTATGCAGCAGCACCCGCAAACCGGTATTATGCTGAAACTGTTGCAGGAATATACCCGTACTAAAATAAATCCTGTGGTGATCGGGCCTTTGTATGACGGGATGTTACCTTCGCTCAAAACATCTCCCGAAGGGGTGGCTTATGGCCGTCGGTTAGCCAAGGCACGGGAGATCGCGCCGGGCATGCCTGCCCCGGCGGTAGCATTGGAAGACCGTAACGGGCAGCTGGTAACCCTGGCATCGCTTAAAGGAAAAGTGGTGCTGCTCGATTTCTGGGGCAGCTGGTGTTATCCCTGCCGCATGAGCCATCCGCACCTGCGGGAAGTGTACGCCCGTTACAAAGCCGCCGGCTTTGAAATCCTCGGCGTGTCCAACGAGCGGGGAGATCCGGCCGGCTGGAAAGAGAAGTGGACCAAAGCCATGGATACCGATCAGATGACCTGGCTCAATGTGCTGAACACCGCCGCCAGTACCGATAAGGAGAAAGGCGTGCTGGATGCTTACGATGTAAAGGCTTTCCCTACCAAAATACTGATAGATCGTGAAGGTAAGATCGTGGTGAAGCTGGTAGGCAACAGCGAAGGTAGCCGCGATGCGCTGGATGCGCAGCTGGAGCGGTTGCTGGGCAAAGAACACTAATATTGCAGATAGCCGGCCGGGATCAACGGCCGGCTATTTTTTATTTTATAAAAGATGTTTTTGTCTTTATTGTAACTTTGCTCCGGTAAAAACAACTGGCCTATGAAGCGTGCAAATACCGGGGCAACGGAACGGAAGTGGATAACTGTCGCCCTCATCAACCTGATGATCGTGGCATTACTGGGATTACTGTTGCGGACCAGGGCCCTGTTTCCGCTACCGGGAATCAATTTTGGTCACTGGTTGTATGCGCATTCTCATTTCGCCTTCGGCGGATGGATCACGCTTTGTTTATTTACCCTGATGGCCTACCGTTTGCTGCCCGCCGGGAGTAGCGGTAAAAGAATATACCCGGTTTTACTGTCAGGGGTATTCATCAGTTCCGTGGGCATGCTGCTGAGTTTTCCTGTTCAGGGGTATGCGCTTTTTTCGATTATCTTCTCCACTTTATTCATCGTGTGCACCTGGGCGTTTGGGTGGGTGTTTATCCGGGATTTGCTGAAAGCGGGCACGGAGCGGTCGGTCACTCTGCTGGCGGCCGGATCGTTGGTATCCCTGGCGATATCCTGTGCAGGGCCCTTCTCCCTCGCTTATATGATGGCCACGCATCAGCGGAACACAGTATTCTACCACGATGCCATCTACACCTATTTGCATTTGCAATACAACGGGTTCTTCACCCTCGGGGTCTTTGCGCTCTTCTGTCACCATCTGGGGCCGGTCACTGCGGAGAAGGTCCGTTTCCGCTTTGCCCTGGCGTTGTGTGCATCGGTGCTGCCAACGTTGTTTCTTTCCTACCTCTGGCATCAGCCGCCGGCAGTGGTCCGCGTCGTGGCCGGAGCAGGCGGCGTGCTGCTGTTGCTTGTACTGGCCCGCTTCGCGGAAATGACCCGTTCTGTGAAGCCGGAGCTGTACAACGTCAATCCCCTGGCACGCCGCATCGGGGCGTTGGCGCTGATGGCTTTCGCCCTCAAAACACTGGCGCAGTTGCTCACTATTTTCCCGGCTGTCGGCAATGCCGTTTTCGCGAGTCGGCCCATGATTATTATGTACCTGCACCTCGTGATGCTGGGCTTCGTGACCCTCTACCTATTTGCCCAGCTGCTGTACGCCGGCTTTTTTGTCACCGCGAAAGTACTGGCCGGACTGGGCATGATGGTGTTTATCATCGCCCTGGCGTTTAATGAGGTATTACTGCTCATGCAGGGACTGCCGGGCGTGTTTAAAGTACCGGTGGACGTATACCTGTGGGGGTTATGGCTGGCCGCTGTGGGGCTTTTGGTGGGAGCGGGGATGGTAGCGCTGGCGGCGGGGAGGTGTTATTTTTTTACCATTCACTCCTTTGACAAAATTTCTTTATCTTCAAATAGAGATCGTATTTAACCTATATATAAATTCAGATACCGATGAAAAAAAGTATTGGAATTTTCCTGACATTTTTTCTGTTATTGTCTTTCTCTGCATTGTGCGCTCAGGACCTCAAAGCCCTCCTTACCCGCGATGGCAAAGTTTGTTTTAAACTAAACGTAGAAGGTGTTAACCTGTATGTTAGTTTGGCTGGAAAATTAACGGAGCTGAATGCTAACGTCCATTACAATGTCCTGGGCTATATTGACAAAGTCGGTGATGTTGCGGTCGTATGCGATATAAGCGGATTTATTACTAAAGTAGGTTCAACGGAGTTAAAATACGGATTGTATAAAAGAGTTGAGAAAATTGGTGTCGTCCACTTTAGCTACGGCGTGGATGGAAGACTGGACCATATTAATGATAAGGTGATTAATTATGATCTAATGAGCGGTAAGGTTAACAAAATTGACAATGCTGTCGTGTTTTATAATCAGGCAGGAGAAGTAGATAACATTGTGGATAAAGATGGATTAATATCTTTTATACCAGATCTGAGCGAGAACCGCGCAGGAGAGATGAAACCATACTGGATAAAGTATAATAACTAATTGTTGTATATCGCCATAACCCATACCTGACGCCGTTGCTTTAACAAGATAAATTTGCCAAATTTTATCAACCCCTCCCAACTTTGCCTCGTATTATGTAAATTCGCCATGTCCATTTATCTATTCGCGCTTCGCCCGCCATGGGCGGAAGCCGGCCATCAATGAAAAACCTTTCAACAACGACGCGCTTATCATGAACGAACTGGCAGCTGAACCTATAACATGGTGGAAATCATTCCTGGGAGGGGATAAAGACGCGCTGTCGTCCCTTTACCGGCATTATTTCCCGGTGTTATATGAATATGGCGTTCGGCTGCACGACCAGGAGGAGCTGGTAAAAGACTGTATCCAGGACCTGTTTGTTAAACTCTGGACGAACCGCAGTACCATACAGCAGGCCCGGGACCCCCGCCTGTACCTGTTGATAGCCCTCCGGGGCGGTATTTATAATAAACTGAGACCGGCAGGTATCCGGAAAGTGGTCCCTTATGAACCGCACCACGATTTCCGGTTGACATTCTCTGCCGAATCGGCCTATGTAAAAAAGGAGGCCGCGGGACTACAGTCCCAACAGCTGCTGCAGGCGCTGGAGAAACTGAGCGCCCGGCAGAAAGAGATCATTTACCTGCGTTTTTATGAGGAAATGGAATACGATGATATTTCCGCTGTCATGGGAATTTCTGTTAAAGCGGCCTATAAACTGTATGCCCGTGCGCTGGAAGCGTTACGCGGGGTACTGAACATATCTATGTCCGCGCTGTTGCTGTTGCTGGCACAGCATAAAGCCTGATTTTTTCCGGTTTGCTGAAAAAAAATTAAAAAACTTTGGGAAACGTGGGGTGTTTTATCCGCTTGCGGCTGTCCTGTATGCCTGGAACGTCAAAAAAAATTAAAAGAGAAGGTATTGGACTATCATCACTATGACAAGAACGACTTCCTGGAAGACGCTTCCCTGCTCGCTTATGTGAAGGGAAATGACCCTGTCGTTACACGTTTTTGGGAAGATTGGGCGCAGCAGCAACCGCCTAATATCGGCGAGTTCAGGAAGGCGGTGTTCCTGTTACGCCACCTGCTGTCCGCCGAAAGGATCAACGCCCGGCCCGGGACGGAGCAGGAGCTATGGGGTCGTATTTCACAAACGATAGATACCGCAGCGGCCACGCCGGTACGCCGTATGGGCCTACGCCGCTGGATAGCCGCGGCTGCCGTATTCCTGTTGCTGGCAGGCGCGGGGATAGGGTATTACATTTACCGGTATACCGGCACACAGATCGCGGTCTACGCTGCCTATGGGACAAAAAAACAGATCATCCTGGCAGATGCTTCCATGGTAACGCTCAACGCCAATTCCAGTCTGCGTTATGCCCGCCACTGGGGCAAAAATAGCGTACGGGAGGTATGGCTCGACGGGGAGGCTTACTTTGAAGTAAAGCACCTGAAAGACGACGCACTCCCGCTGAAAGCCGGGGAACGTTTCCTCGTGCATGCCGGAAAACTGGACATTGAAGTACTGGGTACCACCTTTAACGTGAAGGACCGCCGCGGCATTACCACCGTATACCTGAAAAACGGCGTAGTGAAAGTAGGTACCAATGCCACCGATGCACTGAACATACAGCCCGGGGAAGAAGCCGAGTACCGGCAGCAGGAAGGACTGCTCACCAAGCACCCCGGTGACGCCGGCGCCGCCGCCTGGCTGGACAATAAAATGGTACTGCATAATACGCCGGTCAAAGAAATTGTACAGGTGCTGGAAGACAGTTACGGCTATAAGGTGGTGCTGACAGATACCGCCGTCGCCAACCGCAAAATCAATGGGGTCCTGCCATTAAAAAATACCGAAACACTATTGTACATACTATCCAACATGCTGGATGTGGATATAAACGTCAATAAATCGGACAGCACGCTGCTGTTCAGGCCTGGTAAATAGTATTGTGTAAAAAACGTTAACCGTCCTCTTTCGATGAAAAAAATGCTACTGATTGGTAGTCACCTGCTGTTGCTATTATTGTGCATGATCACGTTTTCGGCCGTGGCACAGAAAAAGATGCCGCTGGTACAGGCGCTGGACAAAGTTTCAGCCGCCCTCGGCACCCGTTTCGTGTATGAAGCGTCCCTGCTGGCCAATAAAACCACCACCGCCGACCTCAGCGACCTGAAAAATAAACAGGTGGAAGAAGTGCTGAAAGCCATCCTCTATCCCAATGATCTGCTATTCCTGTATGTAGATAAAAACCACTACACCATTGTAGCACGGAAGATGAAGTCTAAAGGCGGAGACCAGTTGCAACCTGACGACGATGTGACTGTTCCCGGCGGTTCCATGCGGCAGCTGCGCGGCAAGGTGATGAGCAACTACAACGAACCGCTGGCAGGCGTCACCATCAGGGCTGGCAGTTATGCCGGCATTACCAACAACGAGGGCGACTTTACGCTCCGGGTGGGCCCGCAGGAAACAGTCCTTGATGTGACGGCCATTGGCTGGCAGCCCGTGCATATCGACATCTCCCCGAAAAATGGTTCGTGGTACCCCATTACCATGCAAGCCTCTACCAGCCTGCTGAAAGAGGTCGCCATTATATCTACCGGCTATCAGAAAGTCGAAAAATCACAACTCACGGGTGCTGCCAGCACCATCGCAGCCAGGGAGTATGATCAGCGTACAGCCGTTACCGGTAACTTCCTCGAAAACCTGGAAGGCAAGGTCCCCGGCCTGGTATACAACAGCCTCTCCAAAGAGCTGTCCATCCGGGGCGTGTCCACCTTCGACGCGGTGAAACGACCGTTGATAGTGATCGACGGCTTCCCCACCGAAATAGACATCACTACCATTAATCCCAACGATATCATCTCTGTATCTGTGCTGCGCGATGCCGCTGCCGCAGCCATCTATGGCGTGCAGGCTTCTAACGGGGTAATCGTCATCGAAACCAAGAGGGGCAAAAGCGGAAAACCGGTCTTCAGCCTGCGCGCTACCTATGCGTTGCAGGCTAAACCGGATTTCGGATACCTGCATTATACCGGCTCAACAGAATATGCGCAGCTCATGAAAGACAGGGTCATGCTGGGAGGCTATTCCCGCCGCAGTTACCGCCAGGGCACAGGCATTGATCCGATATACGACCTGCTGTTCCGTGTAAAAGAAGGCACCATGACCGCTGATGCGGCCGACCGCCAGATCGCGGAAATTGCCGGTTACAACAACATGGCGGAATACAGGCGGCTTTTTTTTCAGACCAGAACAGCCCAACAACTGGACTTTGATGTGAGTGGCGGCAATGAAAAAAGTACCTACCTGCTGGGTATCAACTACGTCGGGGAAGCCCTCACCCAAAGACGCTCCGATAACCAACGTTTTGTCCTGAACTTTGCCAACACCTACAAATTCACCGACCGTTTATCTTTCGATTTCCGGGCCGTGTACAACAACAGCGTTAACAAGAGCGGCAAGGCGGTGCCCTATACAGATGTGCCACCGCATCAGCGCTTTACGGATGAACAGGGCAACGCCCTGCCTTCGTTTTATGGCCCGAATCGGGAGTCTGTTTCTGTCCGCAGCGTAACCCAGAACGAAATCATCAAAAGCCTCGGCCTCTACGATCAGCTGTATTATCCCTACGAAGAACCGCTTAACACCACTACAAAAATCAACCTGTCGGCTTTACGGCTGCAAGGCCGCCTCAACGCCACACTCACCAAATGGCTCACACTGGACGTAGGCGGCGCCTACGAAAATCAGCAAACGGGCAACGGCTACCTGAGAACAGAAAAAGCATACACCGTTCGCCGGCTGCTCAATACCCGTGCCCAGAAAGATCCTGTCACAGGAAGACCATTGTTTGTTGATCTTCCTCAGGGTGGCATTTATACGATCGACAATATTAAAAGCAACGCCTATACAGTACGCGGCCAGTTAAACCTCAACAAGGATTTTGGCGCCAAACACAATCTCTCTGCCATCGCCGGTATTGAACAGCGGAAACGCACGGAATCGGGCATCAAAAGTTCCTACTTCGGTTACGACGGGCAGTCACTGATCAATAAGCCTATCAATATGCAGGCACTGAGCCAGTATGGGCCGCCGGCATTCAGAGAAACCGGCTTCCTGGCGGCCACTTTTTTTATCGAAGATTATTTTAAAGAGACCAGCCTCGACAGAAGATTTATGTCGTACTATGCGCAGACTACCTATATCTATGACGACAAATATGTCGCTACCGGCAGTTTTCGTATCGACCAGTCCAACCTGTTCGGCGCCGATCCCGCCTATAAAAATAAACCACTATGGTCTGTCGGCGCCAGCTGGCGTATGCATGAAGAGAATTTTCTGAAAACAGTCCGCTGGCTGGATAACCTGCAACTGCGTATTGCCACGGGATTTAATGGTAATGTGCCTTCCACTGTCAGCGGCCCATTTCTGCTGCTGAACACGATCATCAACGTGATACCCATGGTGCCCGTGTCTTCTTCCGATGTGCTGTCTCCCGAAAACCAATCCATCCGCTGGGAAACAACCCGCAACTTCAACGTAGGACTGGACTATGCGTTGTTTAATAACCGTATCTCCGGAACGGTGGATATCTATACAAAACGGGCGGAAGATGTGTTTGGCGCCGTGTCTTCAGACCCCACCACAGGCTTTAACGGATATAACGCCAACACGGCATCTATCAGCAACAACGGCCTGGAGTTGATGATTAACAGCATTAATGTTAAAACAAAACGTTTTAATTGGCAAACACAGCTGACGGTCGCCTTTAACCGGAACAAGGTATTGAAGGTAATGCCTACCGACGCCAGGGCATCGGTGGATATGGTTTCCGGCGTACTGGCGCAGGAAGGATACCCCATCAACGGATTGTTCAGTTACCGCTATGGCGGGCTCAATGAACTGGGGCAGCCATTTGTATACAACCGCAACAAAGAGAAAAAAGTCATGAACACCAACGGAGACCAGATCGTGGACGTAGATTTCAATGATTTGGTTTTCAGTGGTACCACCACCCCAAAATATGCGTTGGGACTGAATAATCAGTTTACACTGGGAAGTTTTGATCTGTCATTCCTCTTCATGTATTATGGTGGCCATGTCATGCGTATACAGCCACCGGATCCCGATGATATTGCCTTTTCTTATCCATTGCAGGGAGCTGCCAACTTCTGGAAAAAGCCCGGTGATGAAAACCATACCGGCATTCCCGGTTACCCGGTGTACGGCTCGCCCGGCGATTACGATTACACCGCGCGGTACGCTTATACCTTCGCGGATAAGTTTGTTCGCAAGGCTGATTATATCCGGCTGAGAGATCTGGTGCTGACCTATAACCTTAAATCAGCGTTTTTGCAACGGAGCGGTCTTACCCGCACACAGATAAGACTGCAGGCGCAGAACGTATTTCATTATACTTTCAGCGGAAATGACATAGACCCTGAAGCCATTGATCCGGTTTCGGGAGAGCGGAGATTACCGGTACAACCGTTTTACAGCTTTTCTCTTTACACTAACTTCTAATCCTGTTGATATGAAGAACATATGGATGATCATAGCGCTGATGACAATAGGTGGCAGCGCATGCAACAAGTTCCTCGAGGTAAAACCCAAAGGGGTGGTGATTCCTGAAAAACTGTCGGACTTCGAAGGGTTGCTGAACTCCCGCACCATGATATTCACTTTCCCGTCAACACTGTTATATTGTACCGATGATTATTTTGGTGAATATAATGAGCAGGAGCGGAATCTACAGGCCAATGCCTACTACTGGCGGCGCGATATTGATCCCAATGAGCAGATCAGCCCTGCCATATGGGGAGACGGGTATAAGATTGTATACGATGCCAATATCATCATTAATAATGTGATGAAGGCAACTGAAAGTAACGAACAACAACGCAGACAGATATTAGCAGAGGGACTGGCAGCGAGGGCGGAGATATATTTTACCATGCTGACAGCCTTTGCCAAAGCGTATAATCCGGCTACCGCCAGTGACGATCCGGGACTACCACTGGTAACTGCTACCAACGTAACAGAAAAAATTCCCCGGCGCTCTTCTGTACAGGCCACCCTGGATTCGCTGGTACGCGATCTGCAACTGGCCATCCCTATGCTGCCTGAACAGAATATTAACCGTTATCGCTGTACGAAATATGCTGCCAGCGGCATGTTATCCCGCATTTACCTCTATATGGGCAACTATGCGGAAGCCGACCGCTTTGCGGACAGTGCATTACAAGCAAGGCATGAACTGCTGGACTATAACAATTATGAAAGCGCTCTCAGTTTACCGCAGGCGGATATAAACCCGGAAGTACTGTGGCAACGCTCCTCAGATGATTATAAGGTGCCCGGCGAGATGTTGTATTCAGACACGTTGAAAACCCTTTTTCATGAAGGGGACCTACGCTATCGCCTCCTGACGATTGAGTTGCCTGAAGGTATTGTGAGGGCCGGCACTTCCGGCTTTGCCAATTTCGGCATTACTTTCCCGGAGTTATACCTGACACGCGCAGAAGTGGCCGCCAGAAAAGGAAATATCCCCGTCGCCATGGACTTCGTCAACCTTCTCCGTAAAGCACGCTTCGAAACAGACCGCTATGCACCTTTAGCGGCTGTTACGGAAGAAGAAGCGCTGGACATCGTACTGGCGGAACGCCGCCGGGAAATGGCCTTCAGCGGCCAGCGCTGGATGGACATGAAACGACTGGACCGTGAAGGTAAAATGCCGGCCATCAAACGGGTAAGCAGAGAAACTGGCGCCGTGATCACCATCCTCGAACCTAATAGCAGCCACTACACATTCCAGATACCCGCCAGAGTAAAGAAATTTAATCCCGATATGGCTATCAACTAACCTATGCCCAACACGTTTTTTATGAAACCATGGTTTAGAAATACTGTTTTGTACTTCGCCACTGCCGCCGCTTTGCCGGCATTCAGCCAGGTGAAGATCAGCGGTAAGCTGCCGCCCGCAACGGCCTCCAGCCTCCTGCTTACCATGCCAGGTCAGGAACCCCTGAAAGTACCGGCAGATAATAACGGGAGGTTTGCCGTCACCACAGGGCAAATACCCCGGGGAATCTATCAGCTGGGCGCCATCGGCCCCGTGTACCTGGAACCGGGATACGCCCTGGAAATTGTCCCTGATGGCGATGACTTCCGCTTCAAAGGAAAAGGCAGCACGGAAAATAACCTGATCAGAGCAGCCGCCAGTGAACTGAAAAAATACGTCCCTATGTACAAAGGGGATTATCTCTATTCGTTCTACCAGGTCAGCCTCCCGGAATTCCGGCAGAAAATGGCCGCCTGGCAGCAGGCCGCCGCCAACATACTGTCGAAATCGGACAACGCTTATTTCCGCGAACTGGAAAACACAGCCGTGATGTTCCGGGTGAAAAATATCGCGCAGGACTGGTGGCTGAATTATGGTGTGGACTCCGTCAAACGGATCGCTTTTCAAAAGATGCTGGAAGCTCCGAAGGAACTGAACGACACCACCCTGCACGTCCGGCTGAGGAAAGCCTTTAACGACATGCGCACCAAAACACTGACCCGCCAGGAACGCAGCGAAATAGACTCCTTCAGTTTTCACGGCTGGAGCATGAATAACGACGACTGGTTCCGCAACCTCGCCTCTTACAGGGAAGCCCTCGACAGCCGGATCACCAATATCATGTATGCCGGTTATCAGCAGGAAATGAATGCCGGTCAGCCACAGGAGATGATAAAGCTGACCATCATCACAAAAGAAATTACGTCCCCGTTTATCCGCGAATATTACCAGTACCAGCAAACGGCCAATATCCTCAAAATGAGCGACGACCCGGAAGAAGTGGATTCCCTGTATAAGAACTTCATGGCAAAGGTAACCAATGACGTCTACCGGAAAAGCATCAACGAAGTTTATGACAACCTGAAAAAATTTGGTGATAACCAGCCGGCGCCCGACTTCGAATTTGAAAATGTTCATGGTGCGAAAGTGAAGCTGAGCAGCCTGAAAGGGAAGTATGTCTACATCGATGTATGGGCCACCTGGTGCGGCCCCTGCAAAAGAGAAATCCCCTTCCTGACTAACATGGAAGCGTCCTACGCCGGAAAAAACATCCACTTTGTCAGCTTGTCGGTAGACAGGCAGGCGGATAAGGAAAAGTGGCAGGCCTTCGTGAAAGACAACCAGCTGAAAGGGGAGCAGCTGATCACCGACAATGACTTTAACGTCGACTTCATTAAAAAATTCAACATCAATGCAATCCCGCGGTTTATATTGATCGGGCCGGACGGAAAAATAGTGTCCGCCAATGCTAAAAGACCTTCCGATCCTGAATTGCAGCAACAACTGAATGGTTTGCTATAGTGTGTGCAGGGGCCGAAAAGAATGGCCGGCCCCTGCTTTTTTAAATATCTTTTTTCCTGAAAACCCGCACCGCTAATATCAACGGAATAACCATCCAGCAAAGCATACAGACTGCCGTATAAATACTGCCCGTTGCAGACCCCATAAATTTTTTGAACAAAGCACCGGAATATCCCATCATCACGGCTGCATCCAGCTGCAACAATACCAGTATCCGCGCCAGGTCCACAGGGTTCAGGGAGATAAACGCCAGCAGCGGTTCATCTATCGGGTAATCGCTGAAGGAGTAGATAAAGGCCAGCAGCAACCCATCAAACAATAATGTAAAAAACAATGCGGTGATGATAGCGGCGCCGATGCCCCGGGTTTTATCTTTGAACACTACAAAGATGAGTAACGCAAGGGCGGAAAAGATCAGCGTGAGCAGCACTCCGCCGACGACAAGGGCAATGGCGGCGAGGCTGTTGTACAATATACAAACGGTGACGCCTACACCGGCGAGATAAGCCAACCCCAGCGCCGTGGCTATACCGGTGTAAGATGCCAGCAACATGGACTTACGGCGTATGGGTTGCGCCAGCAGCAGTTCGGTGAACTCTGCGGAATTGAAAAAGTAAATGGTGGCGAATAGAATACTGATGATCGGCACAAACAGTAACGTGATATTGAGCAGGCTTAACATGCCTTTGGACATGTTGTCGCTCATGCCCGTTACGCTGATGGTCAGCACCGCCAGCACCAGGGTGTATATCAGTATGGTCCTGTTTTTTAACAGGTCTATCAGCACGTATTTAATAATTGTTTTCATGTAGATGGGTTTGCATCATGGCCGCGATCACCTTGTTCAGCTGATGTTGACCGGTTGATTCTTTCAGTTCATCCACTGTTTTAAAGCAGATCAGTTTTCCTTCCTGCAGGTATACCACATGACTGGTGATGTCTTCAAGGTCGCTGAGCACATGGGAGGTGATAAGTACCAGTTTCCCGTTGGCCCGTTCCCGTGCGATCTTATCTTTCAGTATTTCGCTGGCGAGCGGGTCCAGGCCGGCGGTAGGCTCGTCCAGTATGAGGATATCGGGTGAGAAGAGGAAAGCGAGGCAGGCGCTCACTTTCTGGCGGGTACCTCCGGACAGGTTACGCATCAGCTTATGATCGATGGCAGGCAAATCGAACTGCCGGATCAGCTCTTCGTCATACTGCCTGCAGTCTTTCCGTACTTCACGCAGCATGGCCAGCACCTGCCGGATGGTCATGTTCTCCGGGTAACGGCCGATCTGCGGCATATAGCCAATTTTGGAGCGGTAGCTCCAGTGACTGCGGATCTCCTGCCCGTTGATATGGATGCTGCCTTTTTCCGGTATCACAAGACCGAGAATGGATTTAATCAGGGTCGTCTTGCCGGAGCCGTTAGGCCCCAGCAGGGAGACGGCCTGACCGCGTTCCAGTTGCAGGTTAATATCATCCAGCGCCCTGAATTTTTTGAATGATTTTGTGAGATGATGAATTCGGATCATAGTTCCAGTTTTTTCATGAATGGCTGATCATCCTTTAACTGATCGGGGATGATGCTGGGCATTACTTTTTCCACCTGTTCCATGATGCTGGTGAGGAAGCTGCGGTACAGGATCATGGCGGATGGTATTTTTTCTGATATCACGGCATATACGCTGACGGGATAGTGTGGCACATCACCTACCTGGTCGCGGTTGAGATCATAGCCGTCGTATTTGTCCCAGTAGTTGCGGTGAAACTCGTTGAGCATAAGGGTGCCGTTGGTGGCCACATCGAAGGAGTTGCCGATAAAGTTGTTGCCGGTGAACTGGCTGCCGCTGGAGCTGGCCATCACACGGAGGGCCCAGCCGTTGTCCTGGAACAGGTTACGCTGTACAGATACGCGGGTGGTACCTTCCATGTGGATAGCAATGGTGTTTTTGATGAAGCGGTTGTGGGTGATATGGCTGTCTGTGATTTCTTTCAGCAGCAGCCCGTAGGAGGCGTCTCCCCAGTTTTGAATAAAAGTGTTGTCGGTCATGGTCACTTCGCGGGTGTACATGACAGCCACGCCGGCGCCGTTTTCCCGGAAAATATTTTTCGTATAGGTGTCATGGTGGGAGAACATAAAATGCAGCCCATAACGTTGGTTGGTGCTGGAAAGGTTATTCTCTATGCCTGAATTGGTGACAAACTCGAAATAGATGCCATCGCGGTGTCCGGATATGTTGTTGCTGCTGATTTGCAGTGCATCGCATTTCCAGGCGTGGATGCCGTTGCCGCCGTTGATTTCATTTTTGATGCCGGAATGCACAGTATTGCCTTCAACCTGGCAATGCTGTGCATTCTGAAGGTAGATGCCGTAGGTGCAGTCCAGGACTTTGTTGTTGCGAAGGGTGACGTAGCCGGCATTACTGACGCGAACACCGGCGATGTCTGATATGGAAGAACGGCCGGTATGTTGTATTTGCAACCCCTGTATGGTCACGCTGTCGGCCGTGATGAGGAAGCCCGGGTATTTGTATTCCGCATCGATCACGGGCATGCCGTTGCCCAGGATGGTAAGGCGCTGGTCTACCTGCAGGCTGTGTTCCCGGTATAGGCCGGGCTGCACGGCGAGCGTGTCGCCGGGGCGGGCGCTGCTGATGGCTTTGCGGAGCGCATCTGGCCCGGGCTTCACCACGATGGTGGTGGCTAGTACGCTGCCCGTGACCAGCAGCAACCATGACAATATCCATGCATGTTTCATGATTACGGCTTTAACTGGGGGAGGTCTTCCCATTTTAATAATCGCTGTTCCAGATTGTCTTTATGCGGAATGGCTTTTTTTTCTTCGTTGAAAGCGGCACAGCGGCCGTTCATCGGTGTTTTGAAAGATTCGCTGTGCAGGTAGACGGCTTTTTGCGCGTCAGTGAAAGGATGGCTGGAATCGCTGTAGTCGGTCACCAGGAAGCGGGTGCCATTTGCCGGTGTGTTGGCAGCGTTGTATTGCAGGAGGCAAACGATATCGTCGAACTTATACGCTTTGCCTTTTGGCGTGATCAGCTCGGCGGCATAACGTTTATCCATAATCGTCATTTTGCAGTGCGCGCAGGCGTCATGACCAAAATCGATCGGCTCAAATTCGGGGCGGCAGGCCATTTGCAGAGCGAAAAAGCTAATCACGAAAATCAGTGTCTTGTGTTTCATATCATTTCTTTTTCCATTCATAACAGGTGATGCCCACCAGTATCATACCGCTGACGATGTAGCACCATCCGCCTATGTCGGGCTGGGAGAGTACTTCGAAATTCAACAGTTTCTTGTAGCCGATCAGCGGCGGTTGGTAAGACATGCCGGGCACCTGTATGGGCGCGTTCGGGTCCAGGTTGTGGCCGTAGTTGTATTCCCACCGGTAGAAGTCAGCAAAGGACAACAGTGCGATGAGCAGGAAAATGCCGGTCCAGACGTAGTACAGTATTTTTTTCTTCAGCACCATGATCAGGACGCCGGCGGCCATAAAGCAACCGATAGAGACCGGCATGAACACAAACTCGAGGAAGTCTTCCTTGTGGATGGTTTTCATGCCGATGTAGTGGTTTAATCCGTTGATAATAGGTACATCGCCTTTTACATCATTGATCCATATCTGCATAGACAGGCCGTCGGGATACTGTGGTGCGCGCATGTCTATCCGCCACATGGGAAAGAACCATAGGGTGGCGAGACAAATAATGACAATCGGGATGCTCATAAGGCCTGCCTGTGATAATTTTTTCATAGCTCAGTGGTTGAAAGTACCGGCAGTGCTGAAGAGCACCGCCGGCGGGGTTGTTTATTTAGCTGCGACGGAAGTCACGGTTTCACCGGTACCGAATTTAAGCGGTACGTTGCTGCCTTTGGGGGATACCCGCAGGTAGCCGGACATCTCCTGGTGCAGGGCAGAGCAGAAGTCGGTGCAATAGAACGGATAAATACCCTGTTTATCCGGTGTGAATTTGAGCGTCACCGTTTCACCCGGCATGATCAGCAGTTCCGCATTGGGATTGTTTTTGATGGCGAATCCGTGCGGAATGTCCCAGTCCTGTTCCAGGTTGGTGACGTGGAAATACACTTCGTCTCCCACGAATACCCCTTCGATATTGTCAGGAACAAGGTGAGAGCGGATAGCGGTCATGTAAATGTCTACCCGGTTGCCTTTGCGTACCACGTTGGCTTTCTTTTCACCCATGGTCACGTACTCGTGCCCGTTTTTGTTGATGTCATAGAACTTCACCTGTTTGTCTTTGATGAGGCTGGCCTGGCAGGCCTGTGCATAGTGTGGTTCACCGAAGGTGGGGAAGTCCAGCAGCAGCTGCATTTTATCACCTGAGATATCGTACAGCTGGGCTGACTGGGCCAGTTCCGGGCCGGTGGGCAGGAAGCGGTCTTTGGTGATTTTGTTATAGGCTACTAAGTATTTACCGCCGGGTTTTTTGGTATCGCCGCCGGGGATCATCAGGTGGCCTACGGAATAGTAGGTAGGCACGCGGTCCAGCACTTTCAGGTCTTTAAGGCTCCACTTCACTACTTCGGAAGAGAGGAACATAGACGTATAGGCGTTTCCTTTACCATCAAATTCGGTGTGCAGCGGCCCGAGGCCAGGTTTCTGTACTTCGCCGTGCAGGGCTGCCTCGTATTTGATGATGGGGATGCCTTTGAAGTCGCCTTCAAACTGTTTGCCGGCGATGGCGCCGGTCATTTTGCTGAAGGAGAAGACCGGGATCAGGGCGGCGAGTTTGCCGCTGCCGACGATGTATTCACCGGAAGGGTCGATATCGCAGCCGTGGGGTGACTTAGGACAGGGGATCATGTAGATCATGTCCGGGCAGTCTTTCGGGTCCAGCAGCAGCACTTCGTTTTTGATCTCTGAGGTGGCGCTCTGTGTATGCTCGTCGTAGGTGTTGTGGGCGTAGGAGGCCGGTACTTTTTTGCCTTTGCCGGCTTTGGCGTATTCTTCGGCTTTTTTCCAGTTTACGGCTACGATGTAGTCTTTGTCTTTCTGGGAAGCATTTACTTCCAGCAGCGTATAGGCTTGTTCGGTATTATAGCTGGAGAAGAAGAACCAGTCGTGTGAGGGGCCCTTGCCGGCGTGGCTCAGGTCGAGGTTCATGCCGGGCAGCACGATCTGGAAGGCAATGTCCATTTTACCGGTGTTTTTATCGACGCTGATAAAGGAGGCGGTGCTATGGAAGTTGTCTTTGAAGGAGCTGATCGGCACGTCTTCGGAGCCGAGGGGTACGGAGAAGCGGGTACCGGCTACTACGTATTCCGTGTTTTCGGTGATGAAGGGGGAGGAGTGGTTACCGGCGCTGTTAGGTATCTGCAGGACCTCCATCGTTTTGAAGGTGGTGAGATCGATGCGGGCTACGCGTGGCGTATTGTTGGCATTGGCGAAGAGCCAGCGGCCGTCCTGTTCCCCGTTGGTCTGGGAGAGGTCCAGGTGGTGCTGGTCGTCCCAGGGAATGAGGCCGTTGGTGGTATTGAGCATGGCTTTTGTTTCTTCGCTGTAGCCGTAGCCGTTTTCCGGGTTGACGGCGAATACGGGGATGACTTTCAGCAGGCGTCCGGAGGGCAGGCCGTATACGGACACTTGTCCGTTGAAGCCGCCGGACACGAAGTTGTAAATTTCGTCGTATTTACCGGGAGCCACGTAAGTTTTGGTGGCGGCATCGCCTTGTACTGCGGTGGCGGCAGTTTTCATTTTACAGCTTTGCATGGCAGCGGTGGTGGCGACTGCCAGGCCCAGCATCAGGCTTAATCTTTTCATATGTAGATGGAGTGAGTGTCAGCAATTATTTTTTACCGTCGTTGTCCCGCATGTACTCCAGCAGGTGCCTGGCTTCATCGTCGGTAAGGTGCTGGTTGGGCATGCGGACCATACACTCTTCCAGCATGGCCTGTGCCGCCGGGTCTTTATCAATCATTTCATCGGTGTTGGTGATGAAGTTCATGATCCATTCCGGTTTCCTTCTTTCGGTGACGCCCTTCCAGCCGGGGCCGACCAGCTTTTCGGCGGATAGTTTGTGACAGGCTGCGCATTTTACTTCGTAGGTGCTTTTGCCGCTGGTGATCATGGCCTGGTCCAGGGGATCGGTGAGCGTGACGCTGGTGAATTTGCCCTTGCCTTTATCGTCGCTGGCGGCCGCCGGCGCCTCTGCTGCGGGAGCGGTAGTGGCCATGCTGTTGTCGGTGGCCGGTTTTTCAGTGTCGGCCTGCTGTGGCGTGGATCCGCAGCTGTAGAGCAGCAACGCCGTTGCCGCCACTGCAGTCAGGAGGGATACTTGTTTCATGAGATCGATTTTTTTGTTTAGGAAGATGTATAAATAAGGACATTTTTATCCTTTATTATGAATGAAAAAAACATTCAGGAAGAATTGTCGAACATCCGGTAAGGTATTTAGTGATTTGCGGATTTTTGATTTATGGATTTGGGTGTTGATGAAACGACTGCACATCGGCTATGAGGGCCGCGGTCAGTGTTTCATCGATCCGGTTGAAGTCCGATACGTCGAGCGGTTTGCCCATGAACCGTGCCATCAAGCCACCGGCGCGGACTTTCAGCTTGTCGGTGAATGACAGTTCGCGGAATTGTATTTTACCGGGATAGAAATAACGGTGGCAGTAGGTGAGTAGCGGTGCCGGCATATTTTGTACCACGTAGCTGTTGAGCTTTTCCTGTTTCTCCGCTTTGGTGGCGCATACCACAAAGAGAAAGAGCGGTTTGCCTTTGAGTATCGGCGCCTGTTGTTCCAGCCACCCACGCAGTAACATCCTGCCGATGTAGATGCTGGTGCCCAGGATGACAAAGTCGGCCGCCGCCAGCTGGGACGGCGTGACTTCGCCGGCTGCTATGGCCGGTATCTGCAGCGTCTTGCTGATCCGGTTGGCATATTGCCTGGTAGCGCCGTATTTGGATTGAAAAATGATGATGCCGCGCATAGCAAGAATGTATTGAACATTTCACGTTGATAGGGCGGAAAGCGTTGTGACCCGCTACCCGTGCTATTTTAAACCAAGGATGATCATATCCTTCTATTTAAGGACAAAAATATCCTCTTTTAATATATCGGCCAAATAAGTCGACCTGATATAAATCAGGAAAGAACATGACAGTAAACATATGAAATGCGCAGCGATACGCCGGGAACTAACGTAAAAGAGCACACGAAAGAATTGAATGGAGGTGGCGCTGACGCCGTTGATGAAAAGAGAAATGGGCGGGCTGCCACTTAACAGGGTTTACGGACGCCTTTGAGATTGTCTATAAAGTAATTGCCTTTATTGAATTCGTCCACCAGTTGCTGGATGGATGTTTTCTCAAACATCTGTTTGAGCTGTTTTTTGATGTTTTTATATTGGGTGTGCATGGGGCAGGGCCTTGTTTCGGAGCATTCTTTCAGGCCCAGTACACATTTGGTGATCACGCTGGCTTCTTCTACTGCTTCGAGAATGGCTTTTACGGGCAGCTTCCGGGCGCGGTCGGTCAGATAAAACCCGCCATTAGGGCCACGCACGGAACTGATCACGCGGTTGTTTTGCGTGAGCAGCTGTAGTATCTTGGCCGTAAATGATTTGGGTGAATCAATGCCCAGGGCTATTTCCTCGATCCCCAGCTTGTTCTCTTCCGACCCCTTCAGCGCAATGTAAATCGTTGCTCTCAGGGCGTATTCAGCAGTTTTCGACAACATAATATCAATTCAGACGGTTGCAAGATAATAAGAAATGAGATACCGGTCAACCCGCCGGTACCCATTCTGCATATGAGTCGCTGGTTTCATAGAGCCGCAAACCCGCCAGCGCCACTTCTTCCGGCAGCGCTGCCTGTAATACCCGCTCCATATACAACACCATGTTTTCCGCAGAAGGCTCCATGTCCCAGACCCACAGGTTTTCCTGAGTACTGCAACCGGGATGGGCCTGCATGTAAGCGGCCGAAAGGATCAGGCGATGGTCAAAATGTTGTACGATGGTTTCGTGCACCAACGATTTAATCACCTTAAAATCTACCAGTATCCCCGGCGCCGGCAGATAAGCCCCGCTATTGTTCCGGCCCTTTATCGTTACATGTAATTTATAGGAATGCCCATGGACGTTTTTGCATTTTCCATCGTAGGTGTGTAAGGCATGCGCCGTTTCGAAGCTGAATATTTTCGTCAGTTGTAACATATTCCGCACTGTTGTTTTTTGAAGAATTATCCAAAGGTACATTTAAAAAAAGATATTTGTGTCCTTTTTTGCTAATATTGCTGTCTGAAACAACTTCATCAACATGCACACATTCCATATACCTGTGATGGGACTGGCTTATACGATCGACAGTCCTGTTAAAGTGGCGCGGTTTGGTATTTCTTCTGTCATCTCCATTATCGAAGACCGGCTCATAGAAATGATGCGGAGCCATTATTACCCGGCTGTGGGAGAGACCTATCGGCCTATTCCGGCAACGGCGCCAGATTACAGGGCCCGGCGCATTACGGACTACCTGAACCTGGTCAACCGGATCGTAAAGGAGCAGGTGGAACAGCTCCGTCACAAAGCTTTTGAAGCCGGGTCTGAAATTACCCGTTACTTCGAAATGCTGCCGGAATACCATGTCCTCAAACAGATGTACCGGCAAATGACCAGCACGGCGGACAGCCGGGAGAAAGCCAGGCTGGCGTCCAGCCTGCGCAACGCTATCAAACCCGGGGGCATCGACGTCAACATCATGACCAAAACGGATAAAGACAACTACGATGGCAACGGACAACCCATCACGGACGGTTCTGATGCCGTAGCGGCCCTGAGAGGATATGTCAACAGCGACCTGACGGATTCCTCCATCGTTTTCTCCGCCGGTATGAACCCGCGTCTCTACAACTACCTGGAGAAATGTCCGCAGTTCAATGCGGACGCTGCTGGCAACTTCAGTAAAAAAATTATCGTGAAGGTGAGCGATTTCCGCTCCGCCCTCATCCAGGGTAAGTACCTCGCTAAAAAAGGTATCTGGGTCAGCGAGTTCCGTATCGAGTCCGGGCTCAACTGTGGCGGCCACGCCTTCCCGTCAGACGGTATGCTGATGGGACCTATCCTGGAAGAATTCAAACTGCGCCGGCAGGAACTGATCGATGCCCTGTTTGCGTTGTACCAACCCGCGCTTCAAAACAAAGGTCTCCCTGCCTTTACCCATCCACCGGCATTGAAGATATCCGCACAGGGCGGCATCGGCACGGCGGCGGAAGATCAGTTGCTGCATACCTATTACGGGCTGGACAGCACCGGGTGGGGCACTCCTTTCCTGCTGGTGCCGGAAGCCACCACGGTAGACGCAGACACGCGGCAACGCCTGTGCAATGCTACCCCGGCGGACCTTACGCTCAGCTACCATTCTCCGTTAGGCGCCCGCTTCCATTACCTGAAAGGCAGCACCGCCGAAAAAGAACGGCTGGCACGCATTCAGGCCGGAAAGCCCGGCAGCCCCTGCACGGAAAAACACCTGTCGTTTAATACCGAATTTACGGAGAAGCCCATCTGTACAGCCTCCCGCCAGTATCAACGCCTGAAGGTGGCGCAGCTGCAATCGCAGCAACTGCCGGAAGATGTGTACCTGGAACAGCTGGAATCGGTGCTGGACAAAGAGTGCCTGTGCGTTGGCCTTAGCAACGCGGCAGCTATAGAATACGAACAACCGTTTGTAAAAGGTCACCATACGGTCAACATATGCCCCGGGCCAGGTATCGCTTATTTTAACAGGGAGGTGTCGCTGCAAACCATGACGGACCACATCTACGGCCGGCAGGATGTACTCGGAGCAACCGAACGGCCGCATATGTTCATCACGGAACTGAGATTATACCTCGATTACCTCACGGAGCAACTGGAAAAAGCCCGCCGGCAGGATACGCTCACACAGCAGCAGAAGTATTTCCGCACTTTCTCCGAACAACTCACCAAAGGCATCGGGTACTACTATCAATTAACAGTAAAAGGCTTGTTGCCACAGGACGCGCTGTTGCCGGAACTGGAGCAGGCCAACCGGCAACTGACCTATATCATTCAGGCGTATGCGTTAGGGTAATGAACACAAAAAGCGGCTGTCTCAATAGTAATTTTTCCCCGATTTTATCCGGGTACCTGATGGCGGGAATTTTAGTTTACGCAATTCTCAACGCCTTCAAATTAATATTGAGACAGCCCCTTTTTGGCGTTGAATAGCTTACAGTACTTCAGCTTTGAGATAGCTGTGAAAGCCGGGAAGATGTACGTTTCTGTCGCATGGAAATCACCGTCTGTAAAATCACAGAGATGCCCACCAGCGCCAATCCCACGTAAAACGCACCGTTCACCTGTTTCCCTTCTCCAAAAAACAAAAAGGCGATGGTAATGGCATAAATGGGTTCCAGGTTAAAACTCAGGTTGACCGTAAAAGCAGGGACTTTCTTCAACGTCTCTGCAAACATGATGTATAACCCCACGGTACAGATCAGGGATAACAGCAACAGGTATACGATATCATCCCCGACCGGGATAATATTTTTCACCGGGAAGAAATAAAGATACACCGGCAATAAAATGCCCCAGCCCACAGTACCGCCCATCATCTGGTAGTAGTTGATCAGCTTACTGTCGTACCGTTTCACCAGCCGTTCGTTATAGATGGTGTACAGTGCCGCGAAAGCGGATGATACGGTACCCAGCGCGATGCCCAGCTGATAAGACACATCGAAGTGAAAGATGAGGCTGATGCCCAGCAGGGTAAACAGGCTTAACACCAGCTCTGTGACGGCGAACTTCTTTTTGTTGATGAGCGGTGCAAAAATCGCGGTAAAAAAGCTGGTCAGGCAATAGCAAACAGCGCCGATGGAAATGTTTCCGTATTTAATGCTGCCGTAAAAGAAAATCCAGTGAATGGTGATCAGCAGCCCGATCTTTGCGATGTCAAACTTCTCCTGCCGGGGAATGGCGGTATTGACTTTGAATATTTTCACGATAAAAGACAGCCAGACAAAAGAGAAAAAGATCCTGTACCAGACCAGCAGTCCTTCGTTGAGAGAGATCAGTTTGCCGAATATGCCGGTGAAAGCAGCGATGATCACCGACAGGTGTAAGATGAGATATGTTTTTTTCATAAAGGACGATCCGCCTGCAAATAGGGAGCAGTTAGCCGGATAGGACTATCAATATAGAAAAACAAAATTGTTTTCCGGGTCATTATTTCGTCAGCTGTGGATATACCGGGCTTTGCTGTTGCGACATAAATAGCCCCGGGCTTAATGGCCCGGGGCGTTCGTAAAACGTGCATCATTACATGCCGAAGAATCGGGATGACATTTTTCCAGGTATTTATAAAGCTGGCCGGCTGGCGTAGTCGTGCCACAGGGCGTCCAGGGATTTACCTGTCTGGCTTTGCCAGATGCCGGGTGAATAGGTTTTGCGGCGCATATGATCGTCGAGTATTTTGACGAGCTTATCGCTGAAGTTTTTTTCGAGCCATACCAGGAAGCGGGCGGTGATACGATAGCTGTTATCGTATCGCTGTGACGGGTTAAATTCCGTCAGCGACCAGCCGGCACCGGCGTTATCTACGCCGTAGCGGTAGCGTACATAGTCTGCGATGCCTTCAGTAAGCCAGCCGGGGCCGGCGCCTCCCGGGTACGACTGTACGACGTGCATCACTTCATGCGTTACTACGTCGATATCGCCGGGATGCTGCCGGAACCATTCAGGACTGTACACCACCCGTCCGCCAGAGGTGGCGGCCACGCCGGTGTAGGAAGGGTCGATCACAAAAGTGACCTTCTTCCGTGCGTCGGGATTGTAGGCATTGACCAGCACCGGGTAGATAGTAAAGAAGGTATTGATCATTCTTTCTTTTAGCTGCAGGTCGAAAGTGGGCGATTGGTTGATGAACACCAGCGTATAATCTCCGCGGGTAATAGAGTCGGTGGTGACGGCGGAAGCAACGGCTATCGGTGCCGCAGTGCTGCTGTCATGGGCACAAGCATGGAAGAACAGGCCGGTGCAGAGTATGAGTAATCGGATCGCTTTCATATTACCAGCCCTCGTTTTGTTTTAACTGTGTATTCCGTAAGGTCTCGTCGGTCGTGATAGGGATCACGTACATAGCGCTGCGCCACAGGCGGTCTTCCACTTTGAACTTCTCATAGCGGTAGCCGTCCGGTGCGGCGGCATCGGCGATGGGCCGCATGCCCCAGATGGTTTTTTCGGTGTTCTCTGCGATCTTCCAGCGCCGCACGTCCCAGAAGCGGTGGTTCTCGAAGCTTAACTCAATTCTTCTTTCGTTGCGGATGCGTTTGCGCATCTCGGCCTGACTCAGCCCGGCAGGCAGCGATGGCTGACCGGCGCGGGTACGTATCAGGTTGATGTATCTGGCGATATCGGCGTTTCCCGGGTCATATTCATTGAGCGCTTCTGCGTAGCTGAGGTAGAACTCTGCCAGCCGGAAGAGGATACCATGTACATCGCGGCCGGGACCCTGGTTGACGGTGATGCTTTCATTGGCCAGTTTGCGGCAGCTGTAACCGGTGCGGGTATGGTCTGTCTGGGTGCTTTGCTCGTCTTTTCCTCTTTCAAACGTCTCTATTTTCCGTCCTTTCCAGGGGGCGCCGTTGTAGCTGATATCGGTATAAAAGCGCGGATCGCGGCCGGTATATGGTTTGGCGGGGTCATAACCGGAGGCGGGATCGGTAATGGGCAGGCCATTGGCCATTTCATAATCGTCCACCAGGTTTTGGGTGGGGGAGCATCCGGACCAGCCGTTACTTCCATAAGGGAAGAGGTAGCGGTCATAATCCTGGTTGGCTTCTTTCATCCTTACCCAGATTACTTCAGGACTCAGCAGGGTGTTGCTGGTGAACATGGTCAGCCTGTCTGCCAGCGTGTTTTCCAGTCTGTAGGTAGTGCCTCCCTGTGCTGCGGGCAGGTCTATCACCGCTTTGGCGGCGGCGGCGGCCTTGCGCCATTTCTCCGGGTCGGAAGCGGTGTTGTTGGAGCTGATATCAGCGAGGAAACCGTTCTTGCCGGCGATGGCCCAGAGCGGGCTGGCGCTGTAGAGCAGCATACGTGCCTTGAGGGCGAGGCAGGCGCCTTTGGTGACACGGCCCAGCTGCGTGGAGGGATAGGTCAGCGGCAGCCGTTTGATCGCTTCATCGCAGTCGGCCAGTATCTGGTTGATGCAGGCGTCATAGGAGCTACGCGGCTGATTGAGCGCAACATTATCGTTCTGGTCAATGGTTTTGGTAACGATGATCACGCCGCCGAACTGGCGCACCAGTTCTGCGAGATAATAGGCCCGCAGGAAATATACTTCCCCGATACGGTTGTTCAGTGCGCCGGGATTGTTGGCGTCATCCGGGGTGTTGTATTTGGCTACGCCTTCCAGGATGGCGTTGGCCTGCCGGATAGCGACGTAGTTATCACGCCAGGTATTGCCGATAGGATTGTTATTGCCGGACCAGGAGCCGTTGTTAAAGCTCATGGAGGCCATCCAGTTGGACGCATCTTTGGCTTCGTCGGTGCCGGACGACATGGAGTAGCCGCCGAGATAGGTATAGGCGCCGCGCAACCGGGAATAGAGGTTGTTGACCACCTGGTCCGTCATTGCGAAATTGGTGAAGATGTCCTGGTCTTGTTGCTGAGTGGTGGCGGCCCTGTCGAGATAGCCTTTTTTACAGGCGCTGAAGGTGAGGGTTGCCAGTACACAGAAGAGGATGAGTTTTTTATAGAGCGGTGAATATTGCATAACGATCATTTTTAAAATCTAACATCAATACCGAAATTCCAGATGCGCTGAATGGGATACATGGCGCCGTTGCCATCACCGATTTCAGGGTCTACCTGGTAGTCTTTCAGTTTATCCCAGGTGAAGAGGTTCATACCGTTGGCGTATAAACGAACGTAGGAGAGGCCTACCGGCTTCACCCAGTTTTTGGGGAGCTGGTAACCTATTTCCGCGTTTTTGAGGCGTATGTAACTGGCGTCCTTTATCCAGAAGGAGGAGCCGCGGTGGTTGTTACCGTTGGTATTGCTGTGCAGGCGCGGATAGGTAGCGGTGGCAGCGGTTTCCGGCGTCCAGCGGCCAAGGTGGAACGGTTTTACCTTGCCACCCTGGAAGAACTCATACACAGCCTCGTTGTTGAGCATCACATCGGTATGGGCGGCGCCCTGGAAAAGCAGGGACACATCAAAGCCTTTGTAGGCGGCTCCCAGTGTGGCGCCGAACATCAGTTCGGGTGTACGGGCATAACCGATAGCGGTTTCATCAAAATTGGACTGGATGAAATCATATTCCTTGCCGGTGAGTTTTTTGTATTTCATATCACCGGGACCGTAGGCGGAGAAGTTCTGGAAAGGGCTGTTGTCCACATCGGCCTGATCTTTAAAGAACCCTTCGGAGATAAGGCCGAATTTGGTGCCGATAGGGTGACCGGTGCGTTTCATCCAGGGATAGGCCTGCGCTACTTCATCCTGGTACACGATGTTGTTGCGGGCGAAAGTGACATTGGGTTTGATGAAATAGTGCACTTTGCCGATGGTGTTTTCATGGCTTAGTTCCAGCTCCAGTCCTTTGTTGTCCACAATACCGATGTTCTGTGCCTTGATATCCTGGCCAAATACATCGGAGAGGGTGTTGCGGCGGATGAGGATCTTGCTTCTGCGCTGGGTGAAGAGGTCCAGGGAGATGCCGAGCAGGTTTTTCCAGAAGCGTGCTTCGATGGCTACGTTGGCCTGACGGCCTCTTTCCCAGGTCACGCCGGGGTTGCCGATGGCGCCTTGTTTCCAGCCGTTGGCCTGACTGGCATTGGTGCCAAAGTAATAGGGATCGCCACCGCCCCAGGAGGTGAACCAGAGGAACCGGTCGCTGCCAGCCTGGTCGTTGCCCACTTCACCATAGGAGCCGCGTATTTTCAGGAAGCTGATGGCGGCGATGTTGTCTTTAATGAAACTTTCTTCAGACAGCACCCACCCTGCGGAGATGGAGGGGAAGAAACCATAGCGGCTTTCTTTCGGGAAGTTTTCGGAGCCCTGGTAGGAGGCGCTGAACTCCAGCAGGTATTTCTGCAGGTAGTTGTAGGTGCCGCGGAAGAGCAGTGATTGGTAGGCTTTGGGAATGGTGGACCCGCTTTCGTTGAGGCGGCGGTTCCAGAGCACCATGGCGGTGGCTTCATGCCGGCCGAACTGTCGGTTCCAGTTGGCGGTGGCCTCCAGGTAGGTGCTGCGGTTGGCGCCGCCGCCGCTGAAAGACCCGTTGGGGTCTATTTTGGTGTCCTGGCCGGACTGTTTGTAGCTGGTGATGTTGCCCTGTCCATCGTACAATGGCTCAAATACCGCGTAGTTGCGGGTATAGGAGGCATTGGGGGAGTTGGTGTTATCGTAGGAGAAAGACACTTTGGCGGTCAGGTTTTTGGTGATGACATCCAGTTTGCGGGTGAGGGCAAAGGTGCCCTGCACGGTGTTGTTGTACCAGCGGCGGTATCCTTTTTGTGAGAGTTCCCCGAGGATGTTGGACTGAAAGGTACCGTTGCCCCAGAGGGAACCGTCGGGGTTCACGATAGGGTAGATGGGCGCCATCCGGTTGGCCAGGTTCATAATGGTGCTGGCGGAGTTGTTGCCGTCGCGGCGGTCGGTCATGATACCGGCGATGTCTACGCGGGCGGTAAGATTGGGAGTGATGTCCACGTCTACGTTGGCGCGCAGGTTATACCGTTTCATGTTATTGTTGCCGGTATAGCCGTCTTTATTTTCGGTGGTATGGGCGTAGAGTCCGTCCTGTACGTTGTAGCCGGCGGAGATGAAGTAACGGGCGATGTTGTTGCCGCCGCTCACGTTGAGGTTGCCCTGCGCCACGGTGGACGGTTTCATGATGAACTTATAGTAGTCGGTGTTGGGCAGTTTCCCGCTTTTATACCCTTCCAGTTGTGCTGGTGTGAAGGCGGGCTGGGCGCCGTCGTTTTTCAGGGCTTCGTTGAGCAGGGAGGCGTAGTCGTAGGAGCCGAGGTATTCCGGCAGGCGGGTGGCTTCCGTAACGCCGGCAGAGGCGCGGAAGCTGACGGAAGGGGGACCTGCTTTCCCTCTTTTGGTGGTGATGAGGATAGCTCCGTTGGCGCCGCGCATACCCAGTACGGCGGTGGCGGCGGCATCTTTCAGGATGGTGAGTGTTTCGATATCGTTGGGGTCCACATAGTCCATGGGCCTTTCGATACCGTCTACCATGATGATGGGGGAGGCGCCGTTGAGCGTACCTACGCCACGGATGTACAGGTTGCTGGCATCTACGCCGGGCTCGCCGCTGCGCTGGGTGGTGATCAGGCCGGGAAGGCGGCCTGCCAGTGCGTTGGTGAGGTTGGACACCGGGCTTTGCACCAGTTCTTTGGTGCTGATGGAGGCGATGGCGCCGGTCACCGTCGCTTTTTTCTGTTGACCGTAAGCTACTACCACCACATCTTTCAGGCCGAGGCTGGAGGGTATCATGGTCACGTCGGTCTGATTGGAGGCGGATACTTCCACTTCCCTGGTTTCATAACCGATGAAGGAGAATACCAGTGTTTTCATGCTGGCGGGCACCTGTATGCTGTAGGTGCCGTCGCTTTGTGTCTGGGTGCCTCTGCTGGTACCTTTTACCTGTACAGATACGCCGGGGAGGACCACGTTGGTTTTGTTTTCCACCACGGAGCCGATAATGGTGCGCACCGCGCCGTTGTTGGTTGGGGCGGCCGGACGTACCGTGGTATCCGCTGTATGGTTGTTTTGTTCTGACGGGCGAAAGATGATGATGATGTTATCTGACTGGCGGAAGTTCAGATAGGTGTTGGCCAGCAGCAGTTCCAGCGTTGTTTTTACGCTGCGGGTGGCTTTAGGCAGACTGACATTGCCGTAGAGGTTCACCTGTTCCGGCGGGTAGGCGAGGCGGAAGCCTGACAGGCTTTCTACTTTGCCGAGGGCGCTTTTGAGTGTCTCATTTTTCAGTGTCAGGGTAATTTGTTTGGTGGCGATGTCTTGTGCTCTGCCAGGGGAGGCCGACAGTACAGATGACAGTAACAGGATGCTGAGCAGGGCCAGGGTAACGGTTTTTGCCATGTGCCGGCCGTGGCGGAACATACGGGGCAATAGCGTGGCTGTCAGCTGTGTGGACACAGCTAAGAACTTGTGCATAACGGGCATTCATTTAAAATTGTTAGGAAATAGGCAGCCGTTGACCGCATGTGGATGCGGCCGCGGCTTTCAGCTTTTCGGGCTGAACAAGTGTTTTACTTCAGGACGTGTTGTTTGATAGTGATCATTGTGGTTTCATGCGATGTAGATTTTAGTGATGCATAGAATGAGTAACGGCCCGCTGGTGGCTTGTTTTAATGCTAAATTGATTTAGCAAACAGGACACACTTTGTCCATTTAACTTTTTACAGTTATCAATTTTGGTTTTGAATGATGTGTTTTATCGTCGTCTTAGCAGCCTTTGCCTTTTATGAGCACGTCGCGGCCGTTTTCTATTTTATACGTGGCATTTCTGACACCGCAGATCACGTCGAGGACTTCTTCGAGTGATTCAGTACCTGCGAAGGATACGCGGACAGGACATTGTTTTAAAGCGTCATCACTGAATTGTATGTTCACTTCATAACGTTTGCTGAGTGTGTTGGCGATAGTTTCGAAGGTAGCATTTTCGAAAACCATCTCGTTGGTGGTCCAGCTGGCACGGGCGGCCGCATTCACCGCTTCCCGGCGGGCGGCGGCACTCCTGGTATTATAAACGATCTGTTGATCGGGCGTTAATACAGCCAGTACCTTGGAACCGTCTTCCACTTTTACTTTTCCTCGTGTAACCGACACCGTTATCTCCGGCTGTTCAGGGTAAGCGCTGATGTTAAATGCAGTACCCAGTACCGTGGTTTTCAGTTGACCGGTATTGATCACAAATGGCTTCGCGCTGTCGGACCGGATATCGAAATAGGCTTCGCCCAGCAGCGTCACTTCGCGGGAAGGGCCGTTAAACTGCTCCGGCACTACCAGCCGGCTGCCGTGGTGCAGCACTACGGTGCTGCCATCAGGCAGTGTCAGGTAACGGTCAAAATTCGTCTGACTGCCGGCGTACTGCCGTACGGTAGCGGCAGGAGACGGATTGCTCTGCCGGTACCACCAGTAACCTGCGCCGGCTAAGGTAAGGAGGCAGGTCCAGACGGCGGCATACCGCAGTACTTTTCTCCAGGTGCTCCGTTTCACTACCTTCAGCGGCGCTGCTGCAGGAGCAGCGGCTAACCGGGTCCGTAACGCCAGCAGCTGTTGCCGGGTAAGTTGCCTCGCTGCCTCGCTCTGCGGGTCTATTACTTCATCAGGCAGGTCCTGCCCGAGGGTAATATACCAGCCTTCCAGCGTGTTGAGCTCTTCTTCAGTGCAGGCACCCTGACTATATTTCTGTAACAGTACGTACAAATTTTGTTCATCCATAGCGGTAATGATGCGACTGGCTATATTTAATAACACCAATTTAATCTGTTGCCGTTATCCCGTTCAGAAATTTTTTTTCAGGATAAGGAGGGAGATAGTAAGGGGTAAAATACAAGTGAATATTATTAGATTTGGTAAAAATCGTATAGCCATCGAACTACACGCGGAAAATACCGATACAGCCCTGCTCAGGTCCTGGCAAAATGGCGATGAAAAAGCCTTTGACCAGCTGTATGCCCGTCACTATATCAGGCTGGTGAACCTGGCCTATAAAAAGACGGGGCATATGGAAGCGTCGCAGGAACTGGTACAGGACGTGTTCCTGTCGCTCTACCGCCAACAGTCACGGTTACCCGAAAACACCGTTCTGGAAAACTACCTTTTTATTGCTACCCGTAACCGTATCTATAACCATCACCGGCAGCAGCTGCTGCAACTGAAGAAGGAAGCCCTGCTGCGCGAAAACTACCTGCCCCCCTCCGGTACCGGGCCCGATAAACTGGAACTGAAAGAATTGGAGACACGGCTGCGCCGTAAAATACAGCAGCTGCCGGACAAGTGCCGCGCCGTTTTCCTCCTCAGCCGCGAAGAGCAGCTGTCCAACAAGGAAGTGGCGGAACGACTGCATATTTCAGTCAATACGGTAGAGCAGCACATGCGTAAAGCGCTCCGCATCCTGCGGGCCTCTATCAATGATGAACTGATTATGATGCTGGTAACAACGGTGGCGCTGACTTATATGATGTAATCCATATCAACGATGAATACTGAGCTTATAGTGGCGGAACTGAAAGACGTGGACCTGCTGCACCAGGTTTGCACAACAGCCTACACAAAACATTTTGCGGACCATTGGGAACCCGGCAGACTAGGGTGGTACCTCGACCAATCTTTTTCCACAGACAGGTTAAAGAAAGATATAGAAGACCCTGGTACGACTTATTACCTGATTTATAATGCCGGTCAGCCTGCCGGCTTTGTCAAGCTTAATGACCGCCTGAAGGACGATGCCAGCGGACGCTTCAGTGAAGCACTGGAACTGGAGCGTATTTATATGTTGCCGGCTTTTACCGGTACCGGCGTCGGTAAGGCTGCGATGAATAAAATAGAAGAGATTGCCCGGCAAAGACAGCGACCACTCATTGTATTGTATGTGGTAGATGCCAATGAAACAGCCATCCGGTTTTATGAACGCAATGGTTTTGAAAAAGTCGGTAAGACAAGACTGGAGTTGTCCGGATTTAAGGAGGCGTTTAAACCGGCGACAATGATGGCGAAAAAGTTAAACTGATTTTTTGGCAGGTTTCCATTTCATCTCATTCAACGCCAGGCTCATGATATGTTGGGGCGTTACATACAGAATTTCGGCCAGCTTGATACATTCTTCTATTTTCATCAGATGGGGCTGGAGAATTTTTTTATGCAGGGTGGATTTGTGAAAATCGGCGTCTTCACTCAGGTCGGTCAGACTGGCAAATTCCAGCAACTCCTGGAAATTACGGATACCTTTGTCACTGCCTTCAGCCGTTTTGCCGGCGACTATGCCGTCGATCCCCTTTTTTATCAGGGCTGAAATATTATGTCTTTTTGATTCCCCGATTCTCATTTTGATTCCCGGTTTTCTCAAATTAACTGCACAATATTTTTTATTGACCTATTTGTATATGATGTTGTGTGAATTGTTTATAAAATTGTATATTGTGTTCACGTTTTTGACTTTTTTTATTCACCAAAACTGATAGGTCTGGATGAGAGAAACCGTATATCTGGAGAAGAGAGAGCGATTTAGGAAGACTTTTTATGCATCTGGTTAAGGGCCAGTGTCATGATAATCTGTGGTGTCAGCCCGAATGCTTTACCCAACAAAATACATTCTTCAATTTTTATTAACCCGGGATTCATCAGCTTTTTATACAGCGTGGACTTGTGGATACCTACCGCCGTACCAACGGTGGTCATTGGAATAATATCATAGATGCCCCTGAGGTCTTTGATCTGACCTCCCTCAATCAGTGTGCGCACTGCTTCAAACCTGGGATCTTTTCCTTTTGCCATTTATGAATCTTTCGGATGGGAAAATACATCTCATGGGGTTATTCTGCGGTTTATTATTATAATAATGACTTTAATGGATATGAAATAGCATTTATAGTTTATGAAAATGACTATTTTTTTCTCAACACTTGCGGTATACCAATAATCAGTCCACTGCAGTATGATTTCCCTCAAATCATCACCGCGATGGAAGATCCTTTTCACGACGACCATGATGGCTCGTTCAAGTGGTTCATCATCTTATTCGTATTCTTTATGGTGCTGCTCTGGACGTTTGCCTGGATTGGCGCCGGACATTAATTCCAAGGGTTTATCAACCATCCTGAGGTATTGTTTCTACAGTCCGCCTCACTATCTCAACAAATACATAATCCATTTAACGGCGGTGGTATCTACCACTGCTACTTTTTTAGGCGGCCAGTCTCTATATTTGTCCCAGTCAAATACCCTACTGAAAATGCAGCAAATCTCCGGGAATGAAAGCGCGCCGACACCGGCAACAGAATGGTTTTGGGCACCGGGACTGTTTTTTACGTTCCTGCTGGCCAATTCGGTATTGGGCATCCGTCTGCGGGAAGGGCAGTGGGACAACCCGGCGAACCTGATCGGTTCCCAGCTGGTCATCTTCTGCTGGTGTTTCCTGGTCTGGCTGATAGCGGCCTATGCGGTGCAAACGAATTATATGCCCCGCTGGTTAAAACTGGCCGGTACCTTATGCCTGGCGGCCATTACTTCTGTGGTCATCTACTACCTGTCCCCGTTCGAAGATTTTCCGCTGGACGCCGTTCCCCAACGCGCCTGGGGCAGGGTGCTGATCAGGCTGGTGTACCGCGCGTTGCTGGTAGGCTCCCTTATTTACCCGGTGGTATATTACCTGGCAGCCGCCCGGCGGCTGGCCATGGAGAAACTGAAAGTGGAGCGGCAGGAACGGGCGCTGCTACAGATCCGGACAGCGCAACTGGAAGCGATGGTGGCGGAGCGTACGGCCGCCCTGGAAAAAACGATCGCTCAACTGGAACAGGCGCAGCAGCAACTGGCCGAAAAAAAATCTTCAGATAAGTAATTACCGGGATGATCGTATACCCCTGCCCGTAGTAATTCAGCTACAACGATTTAATATTATTTCTACAAATGTGGATGCGCCAGCGGGTTACTTTTGCTGTCAGCAGCTTCAGGCCGTTCAGCCATTGTTATGCAGCGATCGTCTGCTACCTGTCGTACAGATGTGCAGATGACGTGCCTACCGGCAGATAGCGCTGCCCCTGGATCGTCTAATCGGAAATGGACAATAAACGGACAGTTTTTAACCTCAGTGGCCGGGAAGACTCACCTTCCCGGCCATGTTTTTTAGGAACGCGACCTGCGCCATCTCTCCCATAATAGTCCCCCGGCCACCATGGCCAGCAGCACCCAGGAAGAAACCGCGGCTACCTTACGGCCGGTAATGAATGTCTGCGGCCGGAAAACAAACGTAATATCATGTTTGCCGGCAGGGACCTTTAATCCGCGCAGAGCATAGTTCACCCGGATAATATCCGCCTCCTGCTGATCGATGTAAGCACGCCAGCCGGCAGGATAGTAGATGTCGGAGAAAACAGCAAAACCGTCATGGCTGTTTTGGCTGCTGAAATGCAGGTCGTTCAAACCGTACTTCGTCAACGTAATGGCAGCGCTGCTGTCTTTGGCAGGAACGAAGTTTCCCACCTGCGCCTGGAACCGGCGGTCAATCACCACAGTATCCGCGGGGTTAAAATTGTTCATGGCGCTCATTTCCGCGTCTGCATTAGCGGCCCAGTGGATGCCCTTCACGAACCAGGCATTGCCCAATGCCTGCGGATTGAACTGCGCTACCGGTTGATTGGTCGCCGGGTCCGGCGCAATGATGTACCGGGTGTTCAGCATATTGAGCACCGCACGGTTGTTTTTGGCAATCTGGTGTTCGATCAGGTCCTGGTAGATCCAGAGCTTGGCCGGACTTTGTCCGCCAATGGACTTATGCAGGTAGGAAGTATTGGCATCGAGAAAAGGATTCACGGTAGCGTTCAGTACCCGGAAATAAGGGGTTTTGTCCTGGAGGATCTTCTCATCGGCAGCAGTCGGTGAAATATAGGTCGCCAGCTGGCTGGGCTCCATAAAATCGTCTTCACTCAGATAGTTTTTATCTACCTGGAACAAATCAAACAACACCGCCGCTGTCAGTACCAGCAGTGCCGGAAGGGCTTTCAGCTTGTCCCTGAGATACGCCCACAACACGGCATAGGCGACAGCGATCAATGCCAGCGCCCGGAGCCCATCCCGGAGCAACAGGCTGCTGCGGTCTTTCCTCAGCGCGGCCATCAGCGTATTGCCGGCTTCTTTGCTGCCCAGCATCCGGGAGTACTGTTGCAACAGCGCGCCGTCATTGGGACCGCTGAAAGAATAGATGAACGGGCCGAAAACAGCGATCCCGATCACCAGTCCGCCGGTGATAACAGCCGCTTTCTGTAGCGCCTGCATCAGCTGTTCTTTGGGCAGCCGCCGGTTCATCAGTTCCTGTAACGCCCAGCAGGCCAGCACCACAAAGGATACCTGTACAATAACCAGCGCCATGGCCGGCGCCCTGAATTTGTTATATAACGGGAGATGATAGAACAGGAAGTTATTGAAAGCGCTGAAGTTATGGCCCCAGCTGATCAGGATGGCGAAGGCCGCCACGCTGGCCCACCACCATTTATGCGGGCTTGGGATGATCAACAGGGATAGTACGGTCAACAAACAGATGATCGCGCCCAGATATACCGGTCCGGCCGTCATGGGTTGCCCTGCCCAGTATAGCGGCCAGCGGCGGCCGTTGACCAGCTGTTCTGCCCGTACGGCGGGCACGCCCAGCGAAGTGAGGGCTTTGTAGGTATGGGAGCTGACGGACAGTTTTTCCGAAGTGGAGTTGCCCACCAGGCCAGGTACCAGCATGGTAAACGTTTCTCCGGGACCATAGCTCCACTGGAAAGCGTATTCCACGTCAAGTCCGGGTTTACCTTGTTGTTTACCGCTCAGTTCAGATTCGCTGCCGCGGATGGTGTAACGGGTATATTCCTTTAATATCAGCAGGTTGTCCATATTGGGCAGGATGGCCAGGAAAGCCGCTGCTGCCAGCAATGCGGACGCTTTAAAGAACGCGGGCAATTGTTTCGCCCGAAGGGCAACAACAAAACTACTGATGACCAGCGCTGCTACCATGATCAGTGTGTAATAGGTGATCTGCAGGTGGTTGTTATAAATGAGCAGACTGGTGGCAATTGCTGTTAAACAGGCGCCTGCCAGCCATCGCCCGCGATAGGTGAGGATGATGCCTGCCAGCACCGGCGCCATATACGCCATGGCCATCACTTTGGTGATATGCCCTGTTTCCATGCTGATAACGCTGAAGGTGGCAAAGCCGTAGGCAATGGCGCCCAGTATCCTTATCCAGTAACGGAAGTCGAGGACGCACAGTAACAGGTACATGCCCAGCATGTTCACAAACAGCATGTCTGCCGGGTTGGGCAGCCAGAGCGTGAACAGCTTATTGAGATACCAAATGGCCGTTATAGGCGGACCGGTGAAGATCACATAGGTCGGCATACCGCCAAACATACTGTTGGTCCACATAGGGATTTCGCCGGTGCGGTTGTAGAAGTCCAGTGCTTCCTGTTGCATGCCTTTGTGATGCATCATGTCCGACTGGAACAGGGCTTTCCCGTCCAGCAAAGGACTGCAGAACAGCAGGGCCAGCCCTGCGAAAATGGCTATGGCCGCCAGGTGACGCCAGAGGGTATTCATCCGGTTGTTATTCATGCTGATGTTTTTCGTACCGGCGTTAGCGCCGGACGGGCGTCAAAATAATGAATTTGCCCGACCGGCGAAAATCTGTAGGCGCCATCCCAGGGATAATAATGCTGGCCGCGTACCACAATCATCTCTTTTATTCATCCATGAAACAAACAGTTCGCCATCAGTGGTCCATGACCACAGCGGGAGCAGCGCTCTTCTTCCTGTTGCTGGCTACCAGCAGCAACGGCAACGATACGAGGAACACCAGTCCCATGATAAGAAAAGCGTCGCTGAAACTGAGCAGCATGCCCTGTCGGGTAACGCTGTGGTCCAGTAGCTGGACGGCTTGCTGATGGGCATGGGCGGCGGAGGCGCCTTTGTTTTGAAAAAACTGCGTATAGCCGTGCAGGCGATTATACACCAGCGGATCTGACGGATCGAGATGACTCACCAGGTCGTACCGGTGCTGTGCATTGCGTTTCGAGAGATAGGTGTTGATCAGCGCGATGCCAAAGGAACCGCCTAGTTGCCGCATCATATTGTTCAGCGCTGCGCCTTGCGGGATGTCTGCCGGCTGAAGCGAAGAAACGGCGAGCGTGGTCAGGGGCACTGTCATCAGCGCCATCCCTACGGCGCGCCATATCAGCGAGTTGCTGATAGCGGTGGCGGTAGCGTTCTGGTTGAGCTGTGACATCTGCCAGCTGAAGAAGATGAACATGCCCATGCCCGCGAAGATGAGGTATAAGGGGGAAAGGCCGCGCTGCAGCAGGCGGGCGCTGATCATCAGTCCGCCGATGGCCAGGAACGCGCCGGGCAGCAATAACATGCCCGTCTGCAAGGGTGTGAAATTAAGCAGGCGCTGGGCAAACACGGGCGTGAGGAAAACGGAAGCGAACATGCCGGTGCCCGATACAAAAGTGAGGGCGGCGCCTACGCTGAGGTTCCTGCTTTTTAATACCCGCAGGTTGACTACGGGAGAGGATATACGTAGTTCCCACCAGATAAAAATGGCGATACCGAAAACGGCGATTACGCTTAGCCAGACGATATAGGCGGCTTCGAACCAGTCGTCTGTTTCGCCGCGTTCCAATACGGTTTGCAGCGCGCTGACGCCGACCGCCAGCAGGATAATGCCGGTCCAGTCGATACGGGGCTGTGTGGTCTGCCGTGGTGGTTCATCGAGGAACAGGTAACACACGAAGGCCACCAGTATACCGATCGGTACGTTGATATAAAAGATCCAGGGCCAGCTGTAGAACTCTGTGATGTAGCCGCCGAGGGTAGGTCCGATAGTGGGGCCTACGAACACGCCTATCCCAAAGATGGCGCTGGCTACGTTTTGTTTCTCTTTGGGAAACTGCCGGAACACGATCACCTGTGATACCGATAGCAGAGCGCCGCCGCCGATGCCCTGCAGGAAGCGGAAGAGCACCAGTGTCCAGATGCTGGTAGCCTGCCCGCAGAGGAAGGAGAAAAACGTAAATGCCAGGATGGAGCCGATGTAATAGTTACGCTGCCCCAGCCGCGCTGCCAGGAAGCTGGTAATGGGGATGATGATCACGTTGGCGATGGCATAGGCTGTGATCACCCAGGAGGTGTCTTCCAGGGTGGCGCCGAGATTACCGCTCATGTGCGATAGCGCTACGTTGACGATGGATGTGTCTATCAGTTCCATGATGGCCGCGGCAATCACCGCGACCACCAGTATTTTATTTTTCATACCGATTGGTATATTTAAGGGCAAAAAATCAGCGGTTACCGGCATTTACCGCCTGCAGGGCATGTGCCGGAGAGGTGGACTGCAGCAGTTGCCATACATCGCGGGTTTGGCCGATATGGATTTCGTATTCGTCGTTTGCGAGTGCCTGCATAAAGCCGTCGGCCACCTGTTGGGGCGGAATACCTTTTTCGCCGCCGATGTCGCGGGAGAAGTCGGTGTTGACCATAGGAGGCATCAGTTCAAATACGCGTACGGGCGCCACCGATACCCGCAGGGACTGTGTGTAGGAGTGGAGTGCCGCTTTGCTGGCTGCATAGGTAGGTACGGCCACGAACGGCACCAGCGCCGTGATGGAGCTGACGTTGACAATGGCCGCTTCCGGCTGGCGTTGCAGCATGGGCAGCAGGTATTCCGTGAGCTGCAGGATGGCGAGATAGTTGGTCAGCATCTCATCGGCCGCCTTATCGATAGCCTGTGCTGATGCGGAGAGCGCATAGGCGTGTGCCCTGCCGGCATTGTTGATCAGCATATTGAGCTGTGGATAATCTTTTTGCAGGGTATGTACCAGCGCTTTTACCTGCGCGTCCCGGGTGACGTCGCATATCATGGGAATGAGGCCGGGAGTGCCGGCTGCCGCCTGTTCCAGCCGCGTGGCATCTCTACCGGTGATGATCACCTGGTTGCCAGCCGCCTGTAGTGTTTGTGCCAGTGCCAGGCCTATGCCTGCACTGCCACCGGTAATTAGTACCGTGTTGCCTTTTGTGTTCATATGTAGTTTTTTATACCAATCGGTATATTTTTTGATAAAAAAACAGATCATTTAAAGATGTTTGTCTGACGATCGGCGTTCGGTGACGTGTGTTTCGGGTGATTGCATCATGGCGTTCTGTCTGATGATCAGCGTTCGTTGATAAGTGTTTCGGGTGATTGCCTCATGGCGTTCTGTCTGATGATCAG
>NZ_FUWZ01000001.1:1226335-2381325 GCF_900167135.1 Chitinophaga eiseniae
TCATGGCGTTCTGTCTGATGATCAGCGTTCGTTGATAAGTGTTTCGGGTGATTGCCTCATGGCGTTCTGTCTGATGATCAGAGTTCGTTGATAAGTGTTTCGAGTGATTGCATAATGGCGTTGCGGTAATGGATCTTACCTGTCAGCTTGGTGATCATGATACAGCCTTCTATTATGGCGATGATGGTCAGCGCTGCCTGTTCGGGATTCGTTTGCGGACTGAATTCGCCCTGACGGATGCCCATCGTGATTTCATGCGCCACGCTGTCTTTCCATTTGCTCATCGCTTCGGCGGCGCGTTGTTTCAACGCAGGATGCGTGTCGTCGGCCTCAGTGGCGGTGTTGAGGATAGGGCAGCCGCCCGCAGGGAACGGGTGCTTCAGAAAATTCGTGTATACGTGCACGTAAGCCAGCAGCCTGTCGCGGTAAGTTTCCTGTTTGGCTTTTTCCTGCCGGATGATATTGGTCACCTGCAGAATGTTATACTCAAACGCTGCCAGCGCCACTTCGTCTTTATTCTCGAAATTGCCGTATATGCTGCCTTTTGTGAGTCCCGTGGCATTGGTCAGGTCCGTCAGCGAAGTGCCGGCATATCCCTTCTCGTTGAACACAGGAGCGGTCTTTTCCACGATAAACTGCTTCGTTCTGGCTGCTTTGTTCATATCCCGATGTTTGAGATGACAAAATTATACCATTTGGTATAAAATGAAAAATATTTTTTGGAAGAACTATTCGGGTGATCAGGGACATGTCGCGGTGGCCCGTTGCCCGTAGCGGCGTGCTGGTGAGCAGAAGGGCCTGGTAAGACAAGCAGTCCACTGTCTCCCCCAAGCCTGGTAAAAGCGGGATAAAACACAAAGAGGCTCAAAAGTAATGTGAAGGCGCGGAGAATTGCGTAACCGGAAATTCTCCCCATCAGGTACCCGCATAAAATCGGGGAAAAATTACTTTTGACAGCCTCTTTTGTATGCATCATGTCAGTTTATTCTGGAGGTTCCTGCGGGGGCTGCGGTTGCCGTTTCTTTTCCACCCAGTAGTACAGCGGCGGGATCACCACAGGGGTAAACAGCAGGGTGAAGGTAAGCCCGCCGATGATCACGGTGGCCAGCGGTCTTTGTACGTCGGAACCGATACCGGTGCTGATGGCGGCGGGCACCAGGCCGATGATCGCTACCATGAGCATCATCATGATGGCCTTGAACTGGTCTGCTGCCACGCGTTGTACGGAAGCGCGGAGGGTGAGGGGCGATTTGTACATTTCGCGGTTGAGCGCCGATACCAGCAGTACGCCGGCCATCACCGAGATACCGAAGATAGATACGAAGCCTACGCCGGCCGATACATTGAAGTGGTAACCGCGGAGGAACAGCGCTACAATGCCGCCCGCGAGTGCCACCAGGATGCAGCTCATGGTCACGAATGTATGTTTCATGCTTTTGAACAGCATAAACAGGAATACGAACACAATCACGATCGTCAGCGGGATGGTGAGGGACAGCTGTTTGCCGGCGCGCTCCAGGTTCTCATACTGGCCGCCATAGATAATATCATAGCCTTTGGGCACATGTACGCTTTTGTTGATCTTCTCCTGCAGCTCTTTTACGAAGGAGCCCTGGTCGCGGCCTCTCACGTTGGTGCGTACGGTGACCATCCGTTTGCCGTCGATGCGGTAGATGTTGGTCTGCCCGTCGATGAACTGTACGTCCGCCAGCTGGTCCATCGGTATCAGCGCGCCGGTGGCGGCAGGTACCTGCAGGTTGCGGATGGCTTCCACAGTGTTCCTGTCCTGCGGCAGGTAGCGGATGATGATGTCGTACCGTTTGGTGCCATCGTATAATGTACCGATCGGTTTTCCGCCGATGGCAGCTTCTATCATTGCCTGGATATCGCTGACGTTGATACCGAAGCGGGCGGCGTTTTCGCGGTTGATATTGATGGCCAGTTGCGCCTGGGTGCCTTCCTGTTCAATGTTAACAGAAGCGGAGCCCTGTGTGGCTTTCACGATGGCGGCGATGCTGTCTGCTTTGGGCCGCATAAAGGCCAGGTCGTCGCCCACTACGGAGATGGCCAGGTCGGCGGCGCTGCCGGTCACGATTTCCATGACCTGGTCAATGATCGGTTGACCGGAGTTGAAAGAAGTACCGGGAATGTTTTTCTCCAGGTCTGCCTGTATGCGTCGCACCAGTTCTTTTTTCGTGATGGTATCGCTCCACAGTTTATAATCCTTGAGGCCTACCAGTATTTCCGTACGGTTGGTGGGAAAGGGGTCGGTACCATCGTCGTTGCGTCCTGTTTGTGTGATCACGTATTTCACCGGCGGATAGGAAGATATCACCTTGCGGATGATGGGCGCTATCTTGGCGTTTTCCTGGATGGTGACGCCGGCGGGCATGAAGGCGCGCATGAAGATGGAGCCTTCGTCCAGTTCGGGAAGGAATTCCGTGCCCAGTTTGCCGCCGAGGCCTATCATCAGGATAATGAGCACGGTGGCGACGATGACTGTCTGCCGGTGGAAACGGAGGAAGAAGTTGAGCGACCGCTGATAAAGATGCTCGAGGAAGTCGAGCACGCGGTTGCGGTGTTCTTTCATAGGTTTATCCGACGCCAGCGCTTTTTTGTAGGCATAGGAGATGAGCACCGGGATGAGGGTGAGTGCGCATATCATGGCGCCTATCACAGCGAAGGCCAGTGTGAGGGCCATGGGTGAGAAGAGTTTGCCTTCAACGCGTGTCATCATCAGTATCGGCGTATAGGCGAGAATGATGATGGTGACGGAGAAGAATATTTCGCGGCCTACTTCCTGTGCGGCGGAAAGCGTGATGCCGATGATGCCGCTGGCTTTTTCCTGCGGCGTGGCGTTGCGGTAGCGGCGTATCAGGTGCTCCGCCATGACACAGGCGCCGTCTACGATGATACCGAAGTCGATAGCGCCGAGTGACAGCAGGTTGGCCGGAATGCCGGTCAGCCGCATGAGGATGAAGGCGAACAGCAAAGAGAAGGGGATGGTGGCGGTCACCACCAGTGCGGAACGTATGCTGCCCAGGAAAAACACGAGTATGACGACCACGATGCTGACGCCCATAAAGAGCGTGTGGGCCACGGTTTCGAGGGAGTGGTCGATCAGGAAGCTGCGGTCGTAGAGTACGCGGAGTTTAACGCCTTCGGGCAGTTCTGTTTCTGTGAGCTGCGCCAGTTTTTCCTTGAGTGCCTGGAGCGCGATGCTGGGGTTTTCGCCACGGCGCAGCAGGATAATGCCTTCCGGGGAGCCGATCTTGTCGATACCTTCGTCGGGCACGGCGTAGCCCATTACGCCGGAAGGTGGCGGGGGCGCCGTTTCCACGGTAGCCACGTCTTTAACGTATACGGGTACACCGTTGACAGCTGTGAGAACGATGTTGCGCAGGTCTTTTTCCGACTTTACGGCGCCGAGGCCTCTGACGGCAAATCCTTGTCCGCCGCGTTCGATCACGTTGCCGCCGGTATTGAGGTTGTTTTTCTGTACCGCATCGATCACGGATTGAAGCGTGAGATTATACTTGCGCAGTTTATCCGGAGAGGTGAGGATGTGAAACTGTTTGAGTGGTCCGCCGAAGTTGGTCACGTCCGCAATACCGGGCACCTGGAGGATGGCGGGGCGTATCACCCAGTCCTGCAGGTCTCTCAGCTGCATGGGCGTGTAGCTGGGCGGCGCTTCCACTACGTAGCGGTAAATTTCGCCTACGGCGGTGGTGAGTGGCGCCAGTTCCGGTGTTACGCCTTCAGGCAGGGAGAGGGAAGAGAGTCTTTCTATCACCTGCTGACGGGCGAAATAGTCGTCGGTGCCGTCCTGGAAGGTAAGCTGTACTACCGAGAGGCCGAAGATGGTACGGCTTCTTCGGTCCAGCACGCGCGGCACATTGTTGAGCGCACGTTCTATGGGGATGGTCACCTGTTGCTCCACTTCTTCTGCCGCACGGCCGTCGAAGGGGGCCACGATGATGACATTGGTATCAGCGATATCGGGGTAGGCTTCAATTTTCAGCTGGGTAAAACACCAGTAACCGATCACCGACAGGACCACCGCGCCAATGATGACCGCCCAACGGTTACGTAAAGAGAATATGAGAATGTTACGGATCATGCTTCAAATTGATCTACGTGATGGGTAATAATAAAGCCTCCTTTGTAGGTGCTCCTCAGCAGGGTGAGTACTTCCCGCACTTTATCGTCTTCATCGATGAGGGTGATCATCATGGGAGGTTCGTCGAACGAGAAAATTTCATCCGGGCGTTTCATGCGCTGGTGGATGCCAAAGCCCATGACACCGCGGTATACGGTAGCTCCTCTGACGTTGTTGTTCATGAGGAGTTGCATGATGTATTCGTACAGGGGGCGGGTACCGTACATATCGTCTTTGTCGAGAAAGATTTGTGCCTGTAGCATAGCTGTATTTTTAGTAGCCGAATGAAATACCTTTTAACTGCATGGAGCCGTCTGTGACCACGTTGTCGCCGGGCTGCACGCCGGTGAGCACCACCATACGGTCGCCTACCTGGGCGCCGGTCATCACTTCGCGGCGGACGAAGGTGTGATCGTTTGTTTTTACGAAGACATAGTTTTTGCCCTGTACCGTTACTACCGCGGAGCGTGGTACAGAGAGGGTGTTGCCTTCGCTGACGCCGAATTTCACGGTGGCGTACATGCCGGCGCGGAGTTTATGCTGGACGTCTGCCACTGCGATCCTCAGTTTCACCATGCGGGTGATGTTGTCCACCACTTCGCCTACGTTTTCGATGACGCCGGTGAATGTTTCGCCGGGATAGGAGTTGAACTGCAGGTTGCAGCTGCTGCCTTCTTTTACTTTGGTGATCTGGTTTTCCGGCATTTCGCAGATGAGCCAGGTTTTATCTGCTTTGGCGGTGACGAGCGACTGCGGGTCGAATCCGGCCAGTTTGAGTTTGGACTCATGCTCGATGATAGATGTTTTTTCGTTGGCGAGATCTGTTTCAGCGATGGCCATGTCTGTCTGGGCAGAGATGAGGTCTGTTTTGGCGTCGGAGACGTCTTTACCGGTGCCGGCGCCGTGTTCGGCGAGGTCCCTGAAACGGTCCAGCTCTATTTGTTTCTGGGCGGCGATGGCTTTTTTCTGCCGGATGATATTGCCTTTTTCCCGGATGTTGATGATGTGTTGCAACATTTCGGTATAGCTGGCGGTGATGTCCGGGTTGTCGAACAGCACGATGTTCTGGGCGGTGTTTTCGTTGGAGCGTACAACGGTAGCTGCTACGTGTGCGGGCGCCATCAGCTCCGCGTTCAGGTCGCTCTGGGTGGTTTCCTGTGTTTTAAAGAAGTGCAGGGTAAGGCTGTCGGGGGGCAGTTTAATGGTACGTCCGCTGTCTTCCACCACGGTTTTGGCGGCGGTGGCAGGCTTGTTTTCATGATGCTGTCCGCAGGACATCGCCAGCCATGCGATGCTTGCTATTGATAAGCCGAAGGCAGTCTTTGTCATCTGTTAAGTTATAGTTGATTAATCAATCCGGTTACCTGTAATAATTGGAGGTAGCTTTTACGGTAGTTGTACAGTGCATCGTAGTACATTTTCTGGGTGTCGAACCAGGTCCGTTGTGCATCCAGGAAATCTATGATGGTGGTACCTCCTTTCGTATAGGCGTACCTGACCGATTGCAGGATGTTTTCCGCTTTGGGCAGGATGTTTTTGTATTTCTCCACGGTTTCCTGGTTGACCTGATAGGTATGCCAGGTGGACTGTACTTCTGTGTTGACCTGTTGTTGCAGGGCTGACAGGGACTGTTCCGATTGCTGCAGCAGTATTTTTGATTTTTTGATTTCGCCCTGGTTGCGGCTGAAGAACGGCAGTTCGATAGTGGCGAATATACCGAAGTAGGGGACGGTGTTCTGGGGGTTCCAGATGAAGCCCAGCTCGGGGCTGGGGATGGCCAGTGACCGTTGCAGGGAGATGTTGCTCTTTGCGGTGGTGATGGTGGCCTGCGCCTGTTGTACGTCGGGGCGTTTAGCCATGGAGAGGGACACGAGGCTGTCCAGCTGCTGCGTCATCTCCAGGGAGGTGACGGGGTCCTGATCGTCGATGGTGAGGCTGTCGGTCTGACCGGTGAGCAGTTTCAGGTTTTGCAGTTCGTTGCGGTAGCGTTGTGCCGCGTTTTGGTATTCGATCTGGTATTGTTCCAGCAGGAGCTGGGTACGTGCCAGTTCACTGGAGCTGATCACCTGGTTTTTCAGGCGGATTTCCTGTGTTTTCACAAGGCTGTCCACGTTCTGTTTGGCTTCTGTGATCAGTTCGAGGTTGACCTTATTATACCATACGTCGAGCCATTTGTTGCCCGTTTCGGTGAGTACGCCTCTTTCCGTGTCGGCATAGGCTTTTTCGGCGACCGTCACGTTGCCGGCGGCGTATTGTTGTTTGTATTTCCGTTGGCCTGCCAGCTGGAACTGTTTGGTGAGCTGCCACCAGTACTGGTTGTTCTTTCCGTTATAGAACCGGCTGTCGGGCGCCCATTGCCGGGCGTCTGTCAGGTGCAGGGTCTGGTTGTTCAGGACCGGATTGGGCCTGAGCCGCGCGGTGACCACATCGCTTTGGGCGATGGCCGTGTTAAGGCTGGCCGGTTTAAGGAAAGGGTTGTTGTTTCTGGCGGCATGGAGTGCACCGGGCAAGGTGAGGGTAGTCTGTGCCCCTGATATCAGTGGCAGGCCTACCGTGCACGAGAAGATAAGAAAAATGGCGTAACGCATTCCTGATTGTGCTGTTTGCTATAGATAATTACTGTTGTGTTGCGGTTTTTGTTCAAATACCGGTAAAATTACCTTGCCGGTAAGGGGTTTTTGTCCACTGGCCTTTCTTCTAAATCGGGGGCAAGATAGAGAATATCAAAGGATGAGAGGGGAAGAGGCACCTTAAAATTCGCTTAAACAATTTAGCAGGAAACCGGGACGAAGTACAATTTTTTTGGGTGTACCGGTTATTTCATAGAGGATACCCCCCATTTACGAAGACGCCGGTTTCTGTGACAATACATATATCCGGATTCGTATCCACAACCCTAACTGTATTAAAGGGTTCTTTATCCCGCGGCAGGAGCGGCAGTGGTGATAACAAGATGACAAGGCACTGGTAGACACCAGTGCCTGCGTGTTTAATTTACCTGTTTATCATAGATCAGTTTCATGCCTTTCAGGTTTACCAGTCCATGGAGATAAATAATATTCAGCTCCCGGCAGGCGCTGGGTATAGGGCAGTCTGGTGGTATCCTGTCTTCCATGACCAGCTGCAACGGGGTGAAATACAATTTTTCCAGCAGTGCCAGGTCGAGGTTACGGCGGTAAACATCTTCTTTCAGGCCTCTCTGGATGTTCTGCCGCAGGAAGGCTGCCAGCGGTCCTTCGCGGAACTGTATCACGCTGGCCCATATGGCCGGGTACAGCTCCTGTAGGTCGCGGAAGAAAACCGGTTGTATCGTCTGTACCACTCTTTCGGACACACGGAAAAAATTGCTCATCTCGATTACGGCGCTGGAAGAGATGTGCCGGTTGAATGACAGGTACCGTTCCGTTTTTTCCAGCCAGGTATGTATAATACGGGCTACCAGGCATTCTTTGCTGTTGAAATGTTCATAGAAGCATCGTTTGTGAAGCCCGCTGTCCCGGGCAATTTCGTCGGTGCTGGTAGCCCGTATCCCTTTTCGGGCAAAGAGGGAAATGCTGCTGTCGAGCAGTTGATGCCATTCTTCTTTCATACAACATTGTTTTATGTAGGTTAATGCAAAGTGCCGGTTGCTTTTCTGTATGCAGCTTCCTGTATCCTGTATTCTACCTTACTGTCTATAGTACTGCTGTATGCCTGTTGCCATATCATTTGTGCTTCCAGCACGTCTTTACCGGTAATGGTGCCTGCCTTCAGGCGGTCGTTGGCCAGTTTGAGGTTCTCGGCGGCCTGCTCGAGCGACAGGCGTGAGGTCCGGATTTTTTTCACGGACTGGTTCAGCGCGAGGTACGCCTGCTGCACTTCCAGGTTCAGCAGCTCTTTGGTGTTGTCCAGTTCCTGTTGCCGGGCAGCGATCTTCATAGACTGCTCTTTTACCTTACCGGCTTTTTTACCCCAGTCGAAGATGGGCACGTTGATACTGGCCAGGCCGTACCACGAAGCCATCAGGTCTTTTCCATTGCTGATATTCACTTTTTTGCCGGCGGTACCTATACCGGAGGCGCTCACGCCGAAGGTGGGCAGGAAGTCTGCTTTCAGCAGCTTACGTTGTAACTGCTCCACTTCCAGCACCTGGTTCAACAGCCGTATCTCCGGCCTGTTTTCCGCGGCGGCGGTCAGGTCCTGCGCTGCCAGCTCGGGGAAGTCGCCGCTAACGGAGTCGGCTACGTTGAAATCGGTCTGCCCGGCCATGCCTGTCACCTGTGCCAGCGCCAGTTTGGCCATCACCAGCCCGTCGTGTGCCTGGCGGAGTTGCAGCGAGGCTTCGTTCAGGTTTACTTCTACCCGCAGCAGGTCATTCTTATAGATAAGTCCGGCGTCATAAGCATTTTTCAACTCCCGCTGTAAGCCCTGCAACATCTCCTCGTACTTCCGGGCGAGGATGATTTTCTCCTTCACCTGCACCACCTGCCAGTAGGCTTTGTTGACATTAAACAACACTTCGGTGGTGGAAAGCGCCTTCTGCTCCTGCTGTATGGCGACGCCTTTAGCGGCGGCAGCTTTGCCCAGCTGTATTTTACCACCGGCGTAGATGGGCTGGGTGACAGACACGGCGGCGCTGCCCGCGTACTCGGGGATCATACCATTGAGCGCGCCGCCTATCGGCTTGCCGAGGTAAACGCCCATCACGGAACCATCAATAGAAGGATAGGCGCTGGCGTTAGCTGACTGCACGGCCGCATTGGCAGCGTCTATCCGGTACTGTGCGGCTTTGATCTTTTTATTCTGGGTGACCGCCATCTGCTGGCAATCGGCGATGGTGAGCACGGGCGACTGCGCAGATGCCTTTTGTACGGCCATGGCTGCTGCCAGCGTGCATATGATTCTGAAATTCATGAGTATCTTTTTTACATACAGGCGGCGCCAGGGCCGCCTGCGATAAATTAATGGGCCGGTTTATACATGATTTCCGTGTCATGGTCCGGTGCTACCGACGGCTCGGGCGCGGGGCGTACAAACAGGTAGTACAGCACGGGCACAACAAACAGCGTCAATATCATGGACACGATCAGGCCGGAGGCGAGCACACTGCCCAGCGGCGCCCACAGCGGCGACTTACCGATGATCATCGGCACTACGCCGATGGCGGCAGCCGCCGACGTCAGGAAGATGGGACGCATACGACGTTTGGCAGCGGCGAGTGCGGCGGCTTTTATCGTATAGCCGTGGTCGCGGACCAGCTCATCGGCATAGTCTACCAGGATGATACCGTTACGCACCACGATGCCGATCAGGCTGATGATACCCATGAACGCAGTCATACCCATCGGGTTGCCCGTGAGATACAGCCCGAGGAATGCTCCCAGTAAGCTTAAAGGGAATGTGGCCAGGATGATCAGGGTTTTACCGAAAGTTTTAAACTGGAACAGTAACGTGAGCAGGATCAGGATCAGACTGGTGCCCAGTGCTTTGCCCATCCCCGGCGCGTTTTCACCGGAAGATTCCGCGTCGCCGCCATATTGTATGCGGATGCCCGCCGGCAGCTGCAGCTTTTCGATTTCCGGTTGCGCTTTCTTCAGTATCTCTGAGGCCATAATGCCTTTCTGTGCTTCGGACAATACGGTAAGCGTACGCAGGCCGTTACGGTGCGCTATTACGCCGGTATGCCAGGAGGGCTCCAGCGTGGCGACTTCCTTCAGGGGCACCTTGGCGCCATAGAGACTATTGAGATGCAGGTTGCTCAGATCGTTGAAATCCTTGCGGCTGCCGGCTTCCATACGCAGGAAGATGTCTACCGGCTTGTCGCCCTCCCACAGCTGGGATACGGCAAATCCCTTGAGTCCGGCGCCTATCGTTTGGGTGATCAGCTGGTTAGGCACGCCCAATCTGGCCGCCGCATCTTCCTTGATGTTCAGGCTCACGCCCAGGTAGTCATCCTCATAATCTGACCGTACCCAGTTGGTGCCGGCGGTGTGCCGGAGGATCTCTTTCACCTGCTCTGCCACCTTTTTCTGGTCGCTCAGGTTATCACCGATAATGCGGACTGCCAGCGGAGAACCTTCCTGCATGCTCAACTGCCGCAGGCGTACGTTACCGTTAGGGATGAAGTTCTCGAACTTCGGGAGGTATTCTTTCACCAGTTCACTGGTGGCATCGCTGCTGGTGGTGGTGATGAACACCTGTGCGAAATTCCGCCGTGGCATCTCCGGAGCGTAGGTGACGTTAAAGCGGGGTGAACTGGAACCCACGAAGCTGGCGATGCCAATCACCCGCTTGTCTTTCTGCAGTTCTTGCTCTACCAGTTTCACCACCCGCTCAGTTTCTTCCAGGGATGTGCCGTTGGCCATCCATATTTCTGCGTTGAATTGTTTGCTTTCACTCAGCGGGAAAAATTCCTGTTTTACTCTCCCTGCCAGTACTACGGCCAGGACGACAGCGGCCACGGCGATGCCCACAGTTGTTTTAGGGTAACTAAAAGCTGCTTCCGCGGCGATGTTGAAGCCATGTTGCAGCCTGTCCAGCAGGCTTTTGCTTTTCCTGGCGGTACTGACCTTATGTTTTAGTCCTTTTTTGATGAACACGTAACAGGTATACGGCGTGAGCAGCAAAGCCACGGCCATAGAGGTGATCAGCGCTACGGCAACCGTTACCGGCAGCGCGGCGATGAAGTCCCTGGAGATACCATGCATAAAGAGCGCTAACGGCGCAAAGGCAAAGATGATGGCCAGCGTGGCGGTAAAAATGGGGAGCGACAGCTGTTTGGCGGCCTGCCAGGCGGCTGTCCAGGGCGTGATGCCTTCATCGAGTTTTTCGATATAGTTGTCTACCACTACAATGGCATTGTCCACCACCATGCCCAGTACAATGATGAGGGCGGCCAGCGTTACCTGGTGCAGCTCTATGCCCATGATATTAATCAACCCGAAGGTGATCAGGATAGAGATGGGGGCGGCGAGAGAAGATACGGCGGCAACCCGGAAGGGCAGCAGCAGCATCACCACAACGATCACGGAGGCGATGGCCAGCCCGAATTCTTTCATAAAGTGCCGGATGCTTTCATCTACCACTTCCGGCTGGTTCACGATGGTCCTGATGTTTACATCGGGCGGCAGTTCCTGTCCGAGCGCTTTCAGCCGGTCTTCCACCAGGTGGCCGAACTGCACGATGTTATTGCCCGGCTGCATTTCGATGGCGAGCATCATCACTTTGTCTTCACCGATACGGATAAACGAAGACAACTCTTCATATCGCCGCTCTATGCGGGCTACGTCGCGCAGGCGTACTATCGTGCCCTGTGGCGTGGTATAAATGATCTGGTTGCCCAGGTCGTCCGCTGTTTTGTACCGGCTGTTGGTAAATACAGGGAAAGTATTGGAGGCAATGGTCATCTCGCCGGAGTAGCCGGTGATGTTTTGCATCTGCAGCGTCCGGATAATAGTAGACAGGTCAAAACCATACTGTTGCATTTTCTGATCGTCGATTGTTACATAGAGCTGTTGCTTTTGGCCACCGGACCGGTTAATTTTAGACACTTCCGGAATGGTTTTGAGCCCGTCTTCTATTTTATCCAGGTATTTTTCTATTTCTGCGTAGCTGCGTTGGGGTGAGGACACGGTGATGATCTGTGCCGTCACGTCGCCGAAGTTGCTGTTCACCACGGGGCCTATGACGCCCTGGGGCAGTATCTGCGGGGTGGCGCTGTTAAGGCCGTGTTGCAGGGTGCTCCAGAACTTCTTGCGGTCTTTGATGCTGGTATGCAGTTCTACGGTGATGAAAACCTGCCCGTCTTTCGTTTGTGACTTGGTTTTCTCTTTGTTTACTTCTTCAAAGGAAAACAGGTATTGTTCAATTTTATTGGTCACCTGTTTTTCCATTTGCACTTCATCGGCGCCGGGATAGAAAGCATATACCATGGCTGTCGGCATATCTATCTTTGGGTTTTCCGCCCTGGGCATGTTCAGGAGGGAATAAAGCCCCAGCAGCAGTAACAGCACCACGACAACGATGGTCACCTGTTTGAACTGCATGGCCGCTTCTATGAAACTTATTTTTGCTTTTTTCATGCTTCCGTTGTTGGTCATACTGAATAATGGCGGTTACAGGCTTACGGTAGTACCGTCTTTGATGTTGGTCAGCCCGGAGGTGATCACTTGTTCACCGCCTTGCAGGCCGGTGGTGATCACGACTTCATTTTTGCCGGTGAGGGCGCCTACGGTGACCCTTTTACGGACGGCCTGCCGCTGTCCGTTGGTGATGAAGACATAGGTCAGGTCGTCTGCATCCCGCACTATGGCGGTGGCGGGCACTGTCAGGCTGTTGGCGATCCTGCCGGTGTTCAGGCGGATATCGGCCAGCATACCGGGCAGCAGTCTGCCGTTGCTATTGGATAATTTTATTTTGATGCTGTACGTGCGGGAGGTGGCGTCTGCCTGTGGGTTGATGATGGTGATCCTGCCTTCCACGCTGTCCTGTAACGTAGGGATATATACTTTAGCGCTGCCGCCGCGGGCGATGGCGCCTATTTCGCTTTCAGGCACGGCAGCGCGGGCGTATACCATGTCTGTTTTTACGATGGTGAATGCCGGTACCCCGGGCGCGGCAGCGCTGCCTCTTTCTATTTTACGGGCGCTGATAATACCGGTGATGGGTGCATATAGCTTGCTGTCGGCGATGTGTTTGGCGCTGATGGCCTTGTTGGCTTTGGCCTGCGCCAGTTTGGTCTGGATATCGATATAATCCTTGGCAGGAAGGCTTCCCTTCTGATAGAGGTCGTGTAGCCGTCCGTACAGGTCTTCCGCCTGGTTGAGCCCTGCATTGGCAATGGCCAGCGCATTGCTGTATTCCGTGGCGTCGAGGGTGGCCAGCAGTTGCCCCTGTTGTACATTTTGTCCCTCCTCCACGAGGATGCCGTTGACTACGCCCGCTACGGCAAAGCCAATATCGGCGGTATTGTCAGGTTCTATGGTACCGGAGTAGGTGAAGCTTTGCGGCATATCATTGTAGCTGACTTTGGTGGCGGTCACTTTTACCGGTGCCTGTTGCTCCTGCTGAACTTCCTTGCTGCCGCAGGCGGCCAGCAGGGTGGTGAGGACCAAAAAAGAAACGGGTTTGTACGTCATCGGCATAATCTTATTTTATAGTATGATTGAATACAGATTGTTTTCGCGCAACAAAATTACCAGTCATACCATGGCCGGAAAAGGTTGATAAATCGGGAAATCTGGTCTGAAAGTCGGTTGTTTTTGAGAAGATAACTGAAATGTATATACGAAAATAAGGCCGGAGCAGGAGTGCATCGGCCTGTAATTAAAACCTACAACTGTTACACTGTTAGTAACAAGAAATTTTCGGGGGAAACGTTATTGGCTCAGCGCCCGGAATGCTTTGGGCGAGTAGCCGGTATGGCGTTTGAAATATTTGCCAAAAAAAGACTGGTCGCTAAAATGCAGGATCTCCGTGATCTCGGCGATGCTGAGTTTGGGATTGTCGAGCAACAGTTTTGCTTCCAGCACCACGTAGTCGTCAATGATCTCACCGGCACTTTTGCCGGTATATTCTTTCACGGTTTCCGTCAGGTATTTGGCGGTGACGAACAGCTGTTCCGCATACTGCTGCAAATTGCGCTGGTTTCTGAAATGCGCCTGTACCAGGTTGGTAAAGCGGATCACGAGGCTTTCCTTCCGGGAAACAGCAGGGTTCTTCAGCTCCGTATGGATAGTACTGAGAGCGGCCAGTTCATAGAGAAACAACAGGAAAGTATGCTGTAGTTTCTCTTTGGCGAAAGGCAGCCTGTCTTTCAGTTCTTCCATACGTGCGGCCAGCTGCCGGAAATGGGAAAGCATCAGTTGCGCCTCTGCGGGCGACAGCTTCCAGTGTGGGGAATATTTCGAAGTGAAATAGTCGTACAGCTCTATTTTGGTGGCGGAGATACCTATCTCCACCAGGAAATCAAAGGTGAAATTAAGACCGGAGGCGATGCAGGTGCTGTCTACCGCGACCGACTTTTTCATAGTATGTGGGGGAATCAGCAGCAGATTGTTGGGTTCCAGCTCGTACACATCCCTGTCTAGTGTACCCAGCATTTTTCCCTGTTGTATGAGAAGTATGCTGGTAAAGTCTGACCGGAAATTGGATTTTACATGGTCATAATCCACCATGTTGATATCCGTGGATACAAAGAGGCCGATGCCCAGCAGGTCTTCCAACCCGGCGCTGCGAATAAATTCCGCCTGTTTCATGATCTCTCCCTGTGTTTTCCGTTGTGTCATATGTTTGTTCGCAGTGCTGTAATTTTCGGACAGTGCAAAGTTCAGCCGATCTGAGCTGTTATCAAAGGTTCATTAGTCGGTAAAGTTGGTCAGATTGTCGGTTGACCTGCAGCAAAAAATACCCCCGCAATCTACTATAAAAATAGGATCACGGGAGTATTGTGTGATAAAAAACCGGGTCAGTTCTGGACTACTTCCATGGGATCGTCCATCGGGAAGAAGAGCACTTTGTCGGTGTCTGCATACTTTCCGAGGTCAATCATATGCAGGGTCCTGTTGTTGACGGTATGGAAATAGAGCCGTTTATTTCTCAGGTCACTGGCGCAGGTCCACAGTGTATACATGTTGTTGCCGGGATGTGCCGGATCTTTCATCACACCTTTGGGGATATCAAAGGCGTTGAGGATCTGGAATGCCTGGGTAACGGCTTCGTAGGCGGTGGGACAGGGATCCATGCTTTGGGTATACGCAACGGCGCGCACAAAGCGGGAAGAAGGGGTGAAATCGCCGGGAATGCCTGCCAGACCGTTGCCATGTCCGAATGAGGGGAGCGTGTCGTCCATTTTCACACAGGCGTCGTTAGGCCGGGAATTCAGGTACTGCTGCAGATTGGCGAGGTGCCAGTCAAACGTAGGGGAGTTGGTCAACACGCCCAGCGGGTTGTAATAAGAGTGCAGCTTTCCGTTGACACATTCTATCACCAGCGACTTGCCCTCCGCATCGTGCACGTTGTAGTGCAGCGGGAAAGGGATGCCGCCGTTGATGTACAGGGGAATGCCCTTGTTGATCAGGATGCCGCTGTCGACTGCCCGCTTCACCTGGTCTACCGTGGCGAAGTTGGACAACAGCCATGCAGATACGTCTGTAGAGCTGAGGGATTTAGCGATTTTGCGGGTCGGTACATTCATATAGCCAGCGTATCCGGGTAAATAGAACAGACCCACCGAAAGGCCTTTTTCATTCATGCCATCGGCGATAGCGTCTTTGCCCATAGAGTTGATGCCAACAATAGCGTACCTGGATTTCCAGTACAGGCCTTTATTAGCGCCTCCGGGGCTTACAGCATTAAAAGGATAATTTCTCGGAAATACTACGACCTGGGCCTGGAGATCGTTGTAAAATTCCATGGTACGGGCGCAGATAATGGCGCCGTCCCTGGCTCTCAGCTGAATACCTGTACAGGCCGGAACGGTGATAGGGGAGGCCAGCAGCGAAATACCAAGGGAATAACAAAGGGTTTTAAATAATCCGGTTTTCATTGCAGTGTAATTGGGGTGAATAAATCAAAGGTATTGGTCCGGTTCACACCGGCATAGGCTACAACAAGTGCGGATTCCTGATTGTTTGAAATAAATTGTTATCCCCTGAAATGACTTAAGGTATAATAGAGGTCATGCGCCTCCGGAGCGCGCTGTTTATACCATACCGTTACCGCCGCAGCCACCAGGACAAGGGTACACGGGAATGCGGAACCTGCGCCAAGGGGTGTAATGGCCAGCAAAAAGATAATGGCCGCTAAGAGCCCCACCTGCAGATATGGTTTTTTATAGCCAATGAAGATACCTGTAGCTGTCTGGCAAATAGAGATAGCCAGTACAATGGCCGTGATATTGTGACTGAAGGCCCCGTAAATGAACTGTTCATAAGGGGCGTAAGGCGTCATGGCGCCATAGGCCAGGAAAAGTTCCGGGTGTACAATGGCCATTACACCGTTAAAGATACCCGCTCCGGTGAAGAGCAGGGATAACGCCGCCTGTGCCACCACCGGCCGGAAAATGGCAAGCATCAGGATCAGCAGGCCGACGCCGTTGGCGATCAAATACGTAGCCGAGAAAATATTGGCATGCATAGTCATTCGTGTTTTATAGCGTGTTAGAATACCTGTAATATAAAATTAGCAGCAAAAGCCCCCTTAAGGAATGATGCCGGTCATAGGCCGGTTTGATAGTGGTCAGTGACGGAAATCACCCCTGAAGCTAATATTGGTCATTATCTGCCGGGATACTTCTGGCGACCTTTAGGTAAAATTCTATACTATGATAAAGATCGCTGCGATACTGGATGGCCTGAAGTATTCCGAGAGTGTGCAACAATATGCACTGATGGTGGCACAACAACAGCGGGCGCATGTTACAGGCGTACTGCCGGAAGACTTCACTTATAATAGTTTTAGCATGTATCAGGTGCTGATGTCGGGTGCCGATCCGGCCACGATCAGTCGCCTGGAGGCTGCGGATGAAGCCAGCAGGAAAAATGCCGCGGTCACTTTTGAGGTAGCCTGTCAGAAAGCGGGCATACCTTACAGTGTACACCGTCACAGGAATTTAGCGTTGCCGGAAGCGCTGGAAGCCAGCATCTATGCAGATCTGCTGGTGGCGGACAGAAAGGAGACATTCACGCATGAGCCGTCCAAAACGCCTACCCGCTTTATCCGGGACCTCCTTACCGATGTGCAGTGTCCCGTATTGCTGACACCGTCCGGTAAAACACCACTGATGCCGGATTGGTCCAATGTAGTGCTGCTTTACGACGGGGAGCCGTCATCGGTGTATGCTATCAAGATGTACAGTTACCTTCTCTCGTCACAGTTTCCGGTCACCGTAACGGTTTTGTCTGTTAATGCAGAAGGTAATCATTTACAGAATAAACAACTGATCCGTGATTTTATCCACAGTCATTTTCCGGAAGCGGCTTATCATGTGGTAGACGGCGATCCGGAAACTGAAATTATCCGGTATCTGAAAAACAGGCCGAAAGATACGCTGGTAGTGCTGGGGGCTTACCGGCGGGGAACCGTGTCCCGCTGGTTCCGGGAAAGTATGGCCGATGTGCTGATGACTGCGGTGGACCTGCCTTTGTTTATTGCGCATAACAAATAAAACTTTTTACTATGAGCCATTTTATCAGGGACTTTGCCTCCGTCCGTTTGTCAGACGTAGGTATCGTTGGAGGAAAAAATGCTTCGTTGGGAGAGATGACGGTTGCCCTGGCTGGTAAGGGAATCCGGGTGCCTGCAGGATTCGCCACCACGGCAGCTGCCTTTTGGTCTTTCCTGGACGCTAATGGGCTCCGTCAGCCGTTGGCTGAACTGATGGGGCGACTGGACCGTCATGATTTCTCCAATCTCGGGGAAATAGGCGCGGAGGCACGCAAACTAATACTTGAGGCCGCAATGCCGGAGGAATTGAAGATGGAAATTACGGCTGCCTACCAGCAATTGGGCAAAGAAGGAGCGGTGGCCGTCAGAAGCAGCGCAACGGCAGAAGATATGCCGGAAGCCAGTTTTGCCGGGCAACATGAGTCTTTTTTGAATGTACGCGGTGAGGCCGCGGTGTTACTGGCAGTGCAGCGTTGTTTTGCATCTCTGTATACCGACAGGGCCATTAAATATAGGGAAGACAATGAGTTTGAACATGGAAAAATAGCTTTGTCAGCCGGTATTCAGGAGATGGTACAAACCGATAAAGGGTGCTCAGGCGTTGGTTTTACGCTGGATCCCGAATCGGGCTTCCGGAACGTGATACTGTTGTCTGGTATCTGGGGCCTGGGAGAGAATATCGTGCAGGGAAAGGTCATGCCGGATGATTTTTATGTATTTAAGCCCACCCTGAGGTCAGGGAAAAACGCCATTTTGCAGAAAAAACTGGGCGAGAAAGCCTGGACGCTATGCCTGGACGACACACCGGGCGCCGTGTCTCCGGTGATAAACAAACCAACAGCGGAGGCAGACCGTCGCCGTTTTGTCCTGGATGATGCAGAGGTGCACCAGTTGGCAGCCTGGGCGCTTGATATTGAGGCGCACTACAATTGCCCGATGGACATAGAGTGGGCAAAAGATGGCGTCAGCGGCGAGTTGTACGTGCTGCAGGCGCGCCCCGAAACGGTACATGCGCGTAAGGCGGTCGGCACCCGGGAACAGTATGTGTTGAAAGAAAAAGGAGCAGTGCTGGTAAAAGGAGATGCTGTTGGCGAGAAACTGGCAACGGGCATTGCCCGTCTCCTGGATTCTCCGGCAGAAGCGGAGCGGCTGCAGGAAGGAGATATCGTGGTGACCGTTAATACCAGTCCCGATTGGGACCCTGTACTGAAGAAAGTGGCAGCTATTGTTACCGACAGTGGCGGTCGGACCAGTCATGCAGCCATCGTGGCGCGGGAACTGGGCGTGCCTGCTATTGTGGGCGCTACGGGAGCGACCGCCGCTATCCGCGATGGTGAGGCAATCACCGTTTCCTGTTGCGAAGGGAAGACAGGGTATGTGTACGAAGGTAAGCTGCCCTATGAGAGAAAGGACATAGTGCTGTCAGATATCTCTATGCCTGAAAGTACGGAAGTGGCGCTGATTATCAGTGATCCGGACCAGGCTTTCCGGCTGTCCTTTTATCCGAATGACGGAGTTGGACTGCTAAGAATGGAATTTATAATCACCCATACCGTCCGGATACATCCTATGGCCCTCGTGCATTTTGATCAGTTGAAGGATGACCGGGAAAAATCAGCGATCGCCGCGCTGACCAGCCAGTATGAAAATAAGCAACAGTTCTTTATCGATAAGTTGTCCCAGGGTATTGCCACCATTGCGGCTGCTTTTTATCCCAAAGATGTGATTGTACGTATGAGCGACTTTAAAACCAACGAGTATGCGCAATTGTTGGGAGGAAAAGACTTTGAGCCAACCGAGGAAAACCCGATGTTAGGTTTCAGGGGAGCGTCCCGTTATTACAGCCCGTTGTACAGGGAAGGTTTTGGACTCGAATGTGCTGCTGTCAAAAAAGTCAGGGAGGAAATGGGGCTTACGAATGTCAAAGTAATGATTCCATTTTGCCGCACCGTGGCAGAAGGACGAAAAGTGTTGTCTGTAATGGCGTCTTATGGCCTTTCCCGGGCGGGTGGTCTGGAGGTGTATGTAATGGCTGAAATTCCTTCCAATGTACTCGAAGCGGATTCCTTCGCCGAAATATTTGACGGATTCTCCATCGGATCTAATGACCTCACCCAGCTGACCTTAGGATTGGACCGGGATTCAGCATTGGTGGCCGACCTTTTCAGTGAAGAAGATCCTGCACCGAAAAAGATGATTGCGATGATGATACAGGCAGCCCGGAAAGCAGGCGTGCGAATCGGACTTTGTGGGCAGGCGCCCAGTGACTTTCCTGATTTTGCCGCTTTTCTGGTAAAAGAAGGTATTAACAGCATTTCCTTTAATCCGGACGCGGTGATACAGGGGATTGCCAATATCCGGCAAGCCGAAAAAGAGCATACTGTACCCCATACATTTTAGCGATCTGTGTCCTTGTTCCTTCCCTGTCTTTTTATATTTTTATCGTTGTTAAAATTTATAACGATGGCTATAGAAAAGGTAAGAGAACATCTGAAGCAATGGAACCGGGACAAGGACATTATTGAGCTGGCCACTTCCAGCGCCACCGTGGAGCTGGCAGGCCTGGCGCTGGGGGTGGACGGCGCACAGATTGCCAAATCCATTTCCCTGCACGATGTTGACGGCGGGGCATTGCTGATTGTCGCTTCCGGCTACCATAAAATAGACAGTAAGAAATTTAAAGACGAATTTGGGTTTAAGGCACGCATGTTGTCTTTTGAGGAGGTGGAACCGATGATCGGTCATGCCGTTGGCGGCGTATGCCCTTTCGGGGTAGCACCGGGCGTTAAGGTATACCTCGACGCATCCCTGAAAGCTTTCGACACCGTATATCCTGCCTGCGGCAGCACTAATTCGGCCATTAAAATGACGATCGCCGATATGGAGGAAATGTCCGGGCTGGTGAAATGGGTGGACGTGACCAAACCCCAGGAGCGCTGACGGAAAAATGGAAAATTGCAGGGCTTCCTGTATTTTGTTGCCACATCCGGAGTATAAAAAAACGAACAATGAAAAAAATCCTCCTGACAGCAGTCTTAGGACTGTCTGCTGTGGCTCTTTCCGCACAATCGCCTGATTACCGGCAGTCATTTGAAAAGTACCCCTCCTGGCAAACCTGTACCGGGGTGGCAGGTACGGCGCTGAACCTTGATAATAACGTGGCGGTACGCCATCCTGTGCCGCTGACCGGTTTGTCGGGGCCGTATGATGGCTCCTTCACCGCGCAATGCTGGGCAAAGGCGGCGCCGGATGAAGCATCCTATGTACTGCTTTCCGCCACCGGCAACAACGAAGGGTGGGAGCTGGGGGTACAGTCCAACGGCGCCTGGTATTGGCAGACCGTCAATAACAACGCCCGTTATACCTATTATCCTACGCCGCAAAGGCAAAGTATCCGGGACCGTAAATGGCACCAGCTGACTTACAGCTACGATGCCCGTAAGAAGGAAGCCGCGCTGTATTATGACGGGCAGCAGGTAGCCATCTACCACGTGCCGGCTCTGCCGGCAGGGCGGATGGCCGATACGCTCTTTGCCGGCGGCAGACCCTCCGGTGATCAGCAGGAGTGGAACACTTTTAACGGCGCACTCGATGAACTGACCTTGTACAAGACGGTTTTATCTCCTCAACAGGTGCGCGCTTCCTATGCCCGCTATTACCCGGCAGCACCCGTTGCCGTGATGCCGGCAGGGAAACCCCTCACGGTAATGAACTTTAATATCTACCATGGAGGCAATGAAACCGGCAAAGGGACCGGACCACGGCGGGTGGTGGACATCATCCGCCAATCAGGCGCCGATATCGTTTCTATGCAGGAGACCTACGGCTCCGGAGAGAAGATAGCGGATGCCCTGGGTTACTATTTTTACCTGCGCAGCACCAACCTGAGTATTATGAGCCGCTATCCGATAGCAGAAACGCTCGACGGCGCCAAACCCTTTTGCAATGGCGGCGCCTTTATACGGTTAAATGAGCGGCAACAGGTTGCTTTTATCACCAACTGGCTGAACTATCCGCTGGACTACTGGGACCTGCTGGAGAAAAAAGAACCGCTGCCGGACTCCCTGCTGGCCGAAATGGAGCGGGTCAACGCTTCCCAGCTGAAAGATAACCTGAAGGCCATCGGTCAGCAGGTAACGGAGGCGGATAAAGTACCGGTGATCTTCTGCGGGGACTTCAACAGCGGCTCGCATCTCGACTGGGTGGAAAGTACCCGTCACCTGAACGGCGGCTATGTGATACCCTTCCCGCAGAGCCGCCTCATGCTGGAGGCCGGCTTTACTGACAGTTACCGACACCTCCATCCCGATCCGCTGAAAGACAGGGGCATTACCTGGAGCCCCATGCTGCCAAAAGCATTTAAAGACCGTATTGATTATATTTATTACAAAGGGGGGCAACTGCAACCGCTCCAATCCTTTACCATCACCACACACCCGGTACGTTACCCATCGGACCATGCCGCGCTGGTGACGGTGTTTAAAATAAACTAACAGGAGCATAAACGCGCCGCCATTGATGTGGCAGCCGCGGGGGATGTTTTGAAAATGGCGTATATCAGAAACTTCGAATGAAAAAGGTCGTAAATAAAACGGCCGTCAGCGGAAAATCCCGTTGACGGCCGTCACATTTTTATACCCTGCGCAGGTCAGGAGGCCTGCGCTGTTTTACTTCTTTTTATAAGTGCATAACAGATGTACAGGAAGACCAGCCATGCCGGAATCATTTCCACCGGCAGCTTCATTCCGGTGATCCACATCAGTACAAGGATACCTACCAGGAACACCAGGCAGATATAGTTGGACAGCGGGTAGATAAAGGAGGGGAATTTGGTGGATACCTGTTCCAGTTTTTTATGTTGTCTGAATTTGAGGTGTACCACGCTGATCATGATCCAGTTGATGATCAGGGCGGATACTACCAGCGACATGAGCACCTCTAACGCCTGTTCCGGTATCAGCTTATTCACCACAATACAGATAGCGGCAAACAACGCAGATACCAGTGTCGCTTTTACGGGCACATGATTTTTGTTGAGGTGCGATAGGAAAGCCGGTGCATTGCCTTGCTGTGCAAGGCCGTACAGCATACGGCTGTTGCTGTATACGCAGCTGTTATATACCGACAGTGCGGCCGTGAGTACAATGAGGTTCAGCGCATTGGCGATCAGGCTGGTGAAGTAGATGGTTTTACCGAAGAGGGTAAACTCAAATCCCTTCAGGCTTTCAAACACCATTACGAACGGGCTGCTGTCTGTTGTAATGTTTTTCCAGGGTGACAGGGAGAAGAGGATAATGAGCGCGCCCACATAGAAGATCAGGATACGGTAGATTACCTGATTGGTAGCCCTGGGGATGGTTTTCTCCGGTTTATCGGCTTCCGCGGCAGTAATGCCGATCAGCTCCAGTCCACCGAACGAGAACATGATCATGGCAATGGCTGCGAAGAGGCCCTGGTATTTGCCGTCGGCGCCTTTGTCCAGCAGGCCTTTCGGGAAAAAGCCGCCGTCGTTCCAGAGGTTTTCCACGCTGGCCTGCGCGCCGCCATGGCCGCTGATCAGCAGGTATATACCGAAAATAATCATGGAGATGATGGCGATCACTTTTACGATGGAGAACCAGAATTCGGCTTCGCCGTATACTTTTACAGAGCTGAGGTTGAGCGCATTAATGGCGACAAAAAAGAACAGGCTGGAAGCCCACAGGGGTACTTCCGGCCACCAGAAATGTACATACACACCGATGGCGGTCAGCTCAGACATGCTTACCAGGATATACAATATCCAGTAGTTCCAGCCGGAGGCGAAGCCCGCGAAGGTGCCCCAGTACTTATAGGCAAAGTGGCTGAAGCTGCCGGATACCGGTTCTTCTACCACCATTTCGCCCAGCTGGCGCATGATAAAGAAGGCGATCACGCCTGCCATAGCATATCCGAGGATAACAGAAGGGCCGGCCAGTACGGCGGCGGGGCCTATGCCCAGAAACAGGCCGGTGCCAATGGCGCCACCCAGCGCAATCAGTTGAATGTGTCTGTTTTGCAGGCCTCTTTTAAGCTTCTGCGGATTTGGTTGTTCCTTTGTTTTTGTCAGTTCTTCCAAGGTAAAAACGGTGGGTAAGGTTGCAAGATGCGTTAATTTCCGGAAAACTGTAAACTAATAATATTTCACTTATTAGAAAAGTAAATTATATCAGGACAGCAGGAAGGCTTCATCCCACTGCCGTTACTGCGCAGCTATTTCCCGTATGAATGCTGTTTCTGTTGCATCGAACGGCGTACCGTCTGCCCGGAAAATATCATGATACCAGATGGCAGGTTCCGGCTCTCCTCCTTTATTTCCCTGTGGATAGTTGGTTTGTGTTTTACCGGCTACCAATCCCCAGTTGATAGCCCCGACACCGGCTTTTTTCATCATCGGGAGATGTGTGGTAAAAGTGCTGTTGTTGGGGCGTTTCATGTATTCCGTACAAATCACCGGCCGGTTGTACCGGCGAAGCGTGTCAATGGCTTCCTGCATGGAAGCGCTGTCGCGGTAGTTGTGAAAGGTGATGATATCCGACTGCTCCAGCTGGTATTGGTTAAAGTCGGTGAACTCCTTGTTCCAGATGCCAATGGTAACCGGCTGCTCCGGAGCTTCCGCCCTTGTCCAGGCAACTACATTCTTCAGTAGCGGCCAGCTTTTGGCGCCGTGTTTAAAATGTCCCGGTTCGTTGTATAGATCCCAGATAGCTACCCGCTGGTCTTGCTTAAAGGTGCGGATAATATCCTGCACGTATACACGCAGTGTATCCATGAGCGTGGTGTCCCGGTCTATCAGTCCGCCGGGATCTTTGAGCCAGCCGCTGTTATGCACACCGGGAACGGGCGCCGGCTGCGGGCCGGGCTGGTAGCTGTCGCGCCAGCAGTCATCAAAGAAAACGAACATGGTCCGGATATGATGGCGCGAGGCGATACCGAGGTATTGTCCCACGCGTTGTTTGAACCCTTCGCGGTCCTGCTGCCACGCTACATGATGCAGGTATACCCGCATGATATTAAAACCGGTGGCGGCGGCATAACCGAGCTCGCGGTCGATGGCGGCGGTGTCGAAGGTAGCGGCCTGCCACATTTCCAGCTGGTTGACAGCGGTAGAAGGAATGAAATTGGCGCCCAGCAACCAGCCCTGTTGCTGATACCAGGCAGCGGCTTTTGCTGCCGGCCAGGGCGACTGGCCATAGGCAGATAAACGGCAACACAAAACAAACAACAACAGGATACGGGCAGGGTATTTCATGACGATAGCAGGTTGATAATGCCGTCAAATATCCAATATCCTTTTCATTCAACAATGTTAATTCATCTTTACTGTAGCTCGGGTTTAAGTTTGTCGATCAGCACTGCGATGAACAGGAAACAGACGATCATCGGGAAGACCTGATAACGGAATACGATCGGGGATGCCAGGATGCCAAAGCCGGCATTGACCAGCAATGTGACGAATACCAGCAGCTGGCTGTTACGATAAGGCCGGTCGGCCGTTTTACGCGCCGCAGAGACAAACCATTTGAAGATCAGTCCCAGTAACAACAGGTTCATCAACCCGAATATAAAAGGAAAGAAAAACAACAAAGCACGCTGTGCGCTGACAGAAGCTACGGAGCTTACTTGTTTGGACCGGTAATGAAACCAGTGTACCGCAACTGAAGATACCTCATAGCTGCCAAGGTTGTACTCCGACAGTTTTTCCAGGGGCGGCACAAAATAATTCAGTGTATTGGGCAGCAAAAAATAGCGGCCGAAATAGAACGGATGTTGCCGGACCATATAACTGCCGTATTTCGCATATACCGGCGATACCATGCCCCATGACTGTATGCCGCCCGTGGTGTCGTCTTTAGGGCCGTAAGTGATCTCCATATATTTTTTGAGCGGTGCATTCGGGTGTTTCAGGTATACGGCCCCGTCAATAGGAGAGGGTATTCCGCCTCCCCTGGGAACGATGTCGCGGAAGAAATGCACCACCTCCCGGTGAAAAGCCTCGCAACCAGCAGGCGGATCAGGATATTCCTTCAGGAAGGGGAACATGTATAGCGCGTTGTTGGTCACCTGCCAGCCGCCGAAAACGGAGAACTGCGCAGTGCCGGTGACTTTCCGCGCCGCCTGCTCCGTGAATCTGATAAACCCTGCTATCAATAGCAACGGCGCCACGATGCCAAGTAGCTTGAACGGTATTTTCTGCGAACAGCGGAGCAGCACGAGTGCGGTGATCAGCGGGTAATACATCGCATTGTACCGCACCGTAAAAGCAATGGAGATCAGTATCGTGTGGGCCAGCAACAAGGACCAGGAAGGCCTGTAAAGTAACCACAGCAACTGGGCAAACCAGCAAAGGCTCAAAGCGAGGAACAGCCCGTCGCTGGAAATATAGTTACAGAGATAAAGGATCAGGGGATTCAACAGCAACACATAAAACATCACTTTCCTGGTTTGTTCACCGGGTTGCAGCCAATAGCTTACTGTGAAAAACAAATAGAGCGCCGCACTTTGCGCCAGCACATACTGCAAGGCCACCAGCGCAGTATCTGAATGACTGATGACGTGGAAGGCCCGCAGGAACAGCGTATAGCCGATCGGCCACAGGCTTACCTCCTGTTTCATGATAGCGGCATAGATGTAACTGTAAGAGTCTGAAAAAAAATCGCCGTACGGATAAAGCAGCTTAAAAATCACCAGTTGAACCACGATGGCAAGTGCTGCGATCTTCAGGTACCGGCGATTGAATGGGTTTTTCAGTACATACTGCCGGAATGTTTGCGGGAAATAGGGCATAGCACATCTTTATTTACTACTAATATTAACAACTGCCACTGCTTTGCTACCGGCACCCGGGCCGCCGGCGCGTTAAGAAATTATTATCTTTTTACTGCTGAAATACAGCAATAATCGGGTTTTCGGGCTACGCGAACACCGGCATCTTTGCGGTATAATTTATTGATATTATGATGCAGCAATTTAAAGGAAAGGTGGTCTTCATAACAGGAGGCACCAACGGAATGGGCTTTGCCACCGCACAAGCATTTACAGAAGCCGGCGCCCGGGTGATTATTACCGGCAGAAGTGAGCAGACCGTAAATAAGGCGGTGGCCGCACTGGGGCCGTCCGCCACGGGTATCGTGTCCGATGCGGGAAAGATGACGGACATACTGGCGTTGCCGGCTCAACTGCGGCAATACACCGACAGGATAGATGTGTTGTTCGCCAACGCAGGATATGGAAAGTTTGCTTCTATTGAACAGGTGAACGAAGCGCATTTCGACGAGCTGTTCAATATACTGGTGAAAGGTACTTTCTTTACGGTGCAGCAACTGTTGCCGTTGTTGGCATCCGGCAGTTCCATTATCCTGAACACTTCTTTTGTAACGGCTTTCGGAATACCCTATTTTTCCGTGTATACCGCTGCCAAGGCGGCGGTGCAGTCTTTCATCAAAACCTTTTCGATGGAGTGTACCGCCAAAGGTATACGGGTCAATGGCATCAGCCCGGGGTATATACGGACCAACATCTTCAATAACACCGGTCTGACGGCAGAGGAGATAGCAGGTACCATCGACAGTGTGATACCCACGCTGCCGTATAAACGTTTTGGCGAACCGTGGGAAATCGCGAAAACAGTATTGTTCCTGGCTTCGCCGGATGCGGGGTACATACATGGTGCGGAGATATTGGTCGATGGCGGATTGTCGAACGTGAAATAGAGGCTAAAAAAATATTAGCCAATTTATTGGGTATGACGGGGAAGTGGTATTTGAAAGTCAAACAACAGATAAAAAAGTACTACAAATGCGTAATGATTAGAATTAGTTTTGATACAAATTCTTCGTTATGATATTCACCTCCAATAAGCTTGTCAAGGGGCTGTTATGGCCCCTGTACAGCTTATCCATGTCCAATCCGCATAGCATTGCGACCGGCAGCGCCGGCAAGAAAAAGCCCGGAACGTATGATGTCTTTTAGCGTGCGTTTAACAGCACTGGAACAGGCGCAGCAGCTGCTGATAAGCAGGAATAATGAAAGGCAAATGCCGGGCAACGGCATTTTTGACCGTTACCGTTACCCGGTATTAACGGCGGCGCACGCACCGCTGGAATGGCGCTACGATCTCCATCCGGCTTCCAATCCTTATCTGATGGAGCGCTACGGCGTCAATGGGGTGTTTAACGCCGGCGCCATCAGATGGAACAACAAATATGTACTAATGGCCCGTGTGGAAAGTGTGGACCGTAAGTCTTTTTTCGCCCTGGCTGAAAGTGACAATGGCATTGATGGTTTCCGCTTTCGGGAGTATCCCGTTATGATCCCCGAAACGGAAGATCCGGACACCAATGTGTACGATATGCGGCTGGTGCAGCACGAAGATGGCTATGTTTACGGCTTGTTCTGTACGGAAAGAAAAGACCCCGCCGCCGCCACATACGATCAGTCGGCGGCTATCGCTGCCTGCGGTATTGTCCGGTCGGAAGACCTGGAGCGCTGGGAGCGCCTGCCCGACCTGGAAACGCCATCGCCGCAGCAACGCAATGTAGTGCTGCATCCGGAGTTTGTTCAGGGAAAGTATGCCTTTTATACCCGTCCGCAGGATGGTTTTATCAGCGCGGGTACCGGTGGCGGCATCGGCTTCGGCTTATGCGACGATATTACCTGCGCGGTGATCGCGGCAGAAAAAATCATGGACCCTAAAATATATCATACGGTATATGAACTGAAAAACGGGTTGGGGCCTGCGCCCCTGAAGACGCCGCAAGGCTGGCTGCACCTGGCGCATGGCGTGCGGAATACCGCGGCGGGATTGCGTTACGTGCTATACCTGTTTATGACTGACCTGGAGGACCTCACCCGCGTGATACATAAACCGGCAGGTTATTTTATGGCGCCGGAAGGAGAGGAACGGGTGGGGGATGTGTCCAATGTGTTGTTCTGTAACGGGTGGATTGCAGCGGAAGATGGGAAAGTGTTTATCTACTATGCGTCATCAGATACACGCATGCATGTGGCTACCAGCACCATCGGTCAGCTGGTGGATTATGTTGTCAATACACCGGCGGATGGTCTTCGTTCAGCCGCGACGGTAAGTACTGTCTGCAGCATTATCGACCGGAATAAAAAGCGGCAGGAATATAAGTAAATGTGTTAGCCTGATACGGCAAGGAGGGCACGAAGGCCCTCCTTTTCTTTTGGGTGTCTTTATTTGAAATTCCAGAGGAACAACAAATAGGTATCAAATTGATGAAGATATGATTGCTGTGGTATTTGCTGCCTTGTCCAGGTGCCGTAGGCGCCGATGGTGGCCCTGCCGCGGATATTTTTCTGGAAGCCTCCGGTGAGCGAGGTAGAGGTGAAGCCTGCCACTTTGCCAAACTGGAAGTTACGGCTACGGTCGTCGGGAGAGGCGCCGATGTTGCCTATCAGGGCGATAAAATCCTGCCGGTCATTCAGGTAAAAGCGGTTGGTCAGCGTGTAGGCCTGGTACCATTGATGTTCGTCGTTGGTGAAGAAGCCGCGCAGGTTGACCCAGTAATTGCCGAAATATTTCCCTACGGAAGCCACGGCGGAATAAGTATTGATAGTGTCGCTTTTTACGTAACGGCCACCCAGCTCGCCTTCCCATCCTTTATTGAAATTCCGGAAGAGGGAGTAGCCGGCGCGGATGGCGGGGAACACATCGGAGTTGGACCATCCGAACAATCCGTAGGAATAATACCGGGGATTGTGGGTGTAGTAACTCTCAGCTTCCAGCTGTATGCCGTTGCCTGCTTCCCTGCTGCCATAATTGAGCCTTCCTGTGACAGTGCCCCGCTGGAAGCGGTGCAGGTATTGCAGTGACGTGATGCTGGCGGGTGCCAGGTCGCGGCTGTATATGGATTGCAGGTGTATGATGCCGACCTGGTTCTTGTACGTATATCCGTTGAGGTGGTCGGCGTACTGCTGCCATTTCTTTTCGCCGGGCTGTAATTTGCGGAGCTGTCCGGCTACCATGGCGGCATCGGCGTAGCGGTGCAGTTGCTCCAGCGCATTGGCTTTCTGTGACAGCAGCGCCGGTTGGTTGGCGTTCAGCGCCAGGCCTTTGTCGGCATATACCAGTACGGAATCGTACTGTTTACGGGCGGTAGCCGTAGCGGCAAGATTATACAGTACGGCGGTATCTGCGGGCGCCAGTGCGTAAGCCGCCTGATACAATGTTGCGGCGCTGTCCCATTGTTGGGCTTCGCGCAATTGTTTGCCGTGCGCCAGCAGCTGGTCGAGGTACATCTGACGCAGGGCGGTATCAGCAGGGTAGCGGCGATGCAGGTCAGCCGCGATCGTGCTGGCTTCCGTATATCTGCCCGCCTGTTGCAGCAGGGCCGATTTCTTTTGCAGCAGCAGTGAGTCGTTGTTCAGCTGGCCCAGCGCGCGATTGGTGTATTCCAGCGCCTGTGCGGGTTGCTGCTGTTCATTTTTCCCGTTGATCAGGTATACCCACGCGTCTTTGTTGGCCGGTGTGTATTGCAGCACTTTCAGCAGCAGGGGTTCGGCGGCGCCATATTGTTTTTGTGCGATATGGCTTCTGGCAGCGAGCATTGCCTGATCGGTATATGCCTGCCGGTACCGTGTTTCGGTGGGGTAACGCGTCATGAGCGCTTCGCTGATGGCTGCGGCTTCGGCGTAGCGTTGGCTGGCTTCCAGCAGACCGGACTTCTTAAACAGCAGCGCCGTATCGGTGGGTTGTTTGGCCAGTACCTGGTCCAGCAGGGATAACGCCTCCTGCGGATGACCCAGTGCTGTTTGCACATTGGATAAGCGCAGTAACAGCTCTTTGCGGCCCGGAACCTGTTTCAGCGCTGTTTGCAGGACAATGGCAGCTTCACCCGGCTGCTGTTGTTGTACCAGCCTGTTGGCGTGTAACAGTTGCAGGTCGGTATAGATTTGCTCGTGCGTAGCACCGGGATGAAGCTGCAACAGCTTGCCGGCCGTGGCGGCGGCAGCGCTGTAGTCCTGTGTTTTTTCCTGTATGCCGATTTGTTTTCTTAAGATATCCACATCACCGGGAAATACCTGTAATGCTTTGCTGCACCATTCATTGGCGGCGGTATAATTGCCCCGCTGGTTGGCCTGATTGATCAGTTGCTGATACACCGCTTTGTTGCCGGGTTGAAGGGCCAGCAGTTGTTCGGTGTATTCGGCCGGCGCGTCCGGCTGGCGGGACAGTGTGGTGTACACATCTGCCAGGTGCTGTTTGTACAGCGCCTGACCGGGATATTGTTTGTGTAACCATTTGGCATCCTCCAGGGCGGCGGCATAGTTGCCGTTGGCCAGTTGTATGGAAGAGCGTTTTAACCGCCATGCCGCGCTGTCCGGATGAAGGGCCAGCAATTGATTGTAATAGGAGAGCGCTTCCCTGGAACGGCCTTGTCCTTCCAGGGTGGAAGCCATCCCCTGTAAGGCTTCCACATTATTTTTGTCTTTTAACAGCACCTGTTCGTACATTTTTTCGGAGCCGTTCAGATCTCCGGTTTTACGTCCGCGACGGGCCGCCTGCATCTGGTAGTCTTCCAGCAGGGAGGCTACCCTGGGGTCTGACATATAATGATTACGCAGCAGTCCCATGACTTTTGCCTGGGTTATCACATCGCCGCGTTCTTCAGCCAGCCCGTATTTTTTAAGCAGCAGGTCTTTGTCGAGCGGTGTTTTCTCCAGCAGCACATCTACATAACAGCTGGCTTCGGCGGTATTGCCCTGACTGTAGTAGAGGTTTACCAGTGAATGCAGGGCGTCGCTGTTGGCCGGCTCTTTCCGGAGCACGACGTTCCATTCGAAGGCCGCCGCCACCGGCTGACCGGTTTCCTGGTACAGTTTCCCCAGTAATATGCGGATGTCCGTATAATCCGGGCTTTGAGACAATGCTTTTTTACAGAACCTGATCGCTTTCGGGTAGTCCTTTTCTTCGTTGCGGGCTTTTAAGGCCATTTTATACAACACATCGGAAGAAACAAGACCGCTGCGCTGTGCGCTCAGTCCTGAGTATATCAGTAATAAGGAGAGGATGAATACAACACAACGCTTTTCCACACTTCGCTGTAACATGATCTTAGGTAGTTTTTTGAAGGTTTGAAGATTGATTGAACCCCTGCCGCTGCATATTTCCCCAGGTATGTTTTTTACCGGTCAGCTGATTGAAATATCCTCTGATAGCGGAGAAAAGCACGATCGGATGATAGATGAAGGGCTCCGCCAGTGAAAGGATACAGAGCTGCCATACTTCTTTCCAGCTTTGGTAGTAGCGGAAGATCAGCTGGTCCCACAGCATGGAGAGCGAGGTGATCAGGATAGAAAAAGTATAGATGAACACCAGGAGGATGATCGCATAATCCCAGTTGATCAGGTGGTTAACGATAATATAGATGTAATAGATGATGCCGGCAAACTCGATCAGCGGCGCCAGCAGCTCAAAGAAGAAGTTATAGGGGAAGATGATCAACCCTAATTTTTTGTATTTGGGGTTGAACAATACCTTTCTGTGTTTGCTGAATATCTGGGCGAGACCTCTGGCCCAGCGCACGCGTTGGCGGAAGAACACTTTGTAGGTGGCGGGTACTTCCGTCCAGCAAAGTGTTTCAGGGATGTAGTGGATGCGGTAGGGCAGGTCGTTTTCGCACATGTACCGGCACATGCGCACCACCATGTCCATGTCTTCGCCAAAAGAGCCGGGGTCGTAGCCGCCGGATTTGATCACGATGTCTTTGTCGAACAGGCCGAGGCCCCCGGACACGTTGGGGACGGCGTTGATGAAGGTCCAGCCCATTTTACCGAGCAGGTAGGAGCGGATGTATTCCATTTCCTGGAAGCGGGGCAGCAGTGCTTTGGGCACGCGCACGCGGGTGATGACACCGGCTTCCACATCGCAGGAGTTGGCCGCCCGCAGCGGGGCGCCGGTAGCGATCACTCTTTGCGGATCGTCCATGAAAGGTTTAATGAGCTTCAGCAGGGTATCGCTGGCGAGGATACAATCCACATCGGTATTCAGGAAGTAGTCGAAGGAAGAAGCGTTGATGCCGGCGTTTACCGCATCGGCCTTGCTTTTACCGTTGACTTTATCCAGCACCAGCAGTTTGGAATAGGCCGGGTTGGAAGATTTAAAAAAACGTTTTACTTCCTGGCAGGGGATCTGCTGGCGGTAGGCGAAGTTGACTTCCACCAGCTCAAATTCGTCGACCAGTTTTTGCAGGGTATCGTCTTTACTGCCGTCGTTTACGATCACCACTTCAAAGCGGGGATAGTTGAGTGCCAGCAAAGACCGTACGTTGGCGATGATGGTCACGCCTTCATTAAAGGCGGGCGCTATCACGGAAATGCCGGGTGTCAGGGGAGAGGCCACCAGCATTTGCTGGCCTCTTATTTTATTTTTCCACAGGCTGCGGCGGATGGCGACGAGCGACAATACTGCCAGCAGAATGTAAAACAGAAATAGTCCGGCGCAATAAACGAATATGGCGCTTTCGTAAAAATCAGTAATGTATTTAAGTATTGCAGAATACATGATTAATATTTAATCAGGGGGTTCAGACTGTGTTGCAGCAGTTGTTTCCGGGTCCCGGTGAGCGATTCCTGTAACCGGGCCACCAGGCTGCTGGCAAGTGCTTTATGGGCCACAATGGAATGTGCGGCGTGTTTCATGAGCAGGAAATCATTCGTATGTTCCAGTTCCTGCTGCAGGAAACCGATGAAATTGCCCGAGCCGATACGGCCCAGTGCTTTCAGTATTTCCAGTTTGCAGTTGTCCGGTTGTTGCGGATACATATCCACCAGGATGGGTTCTGCCTCCAGTGCCATCAGTTTGCCGAGGTTGTTGATGGTAACGGCCCGCAGTTGTTCATCATCTGTTTTCAGCAGGTTGATCATGGCAGGAATAGCTTCCGGTTGCTGGAAGTAAGCCGCCAGTTTCAGACAGAGCACAATGACCGTCGGATGGTACCGGAAATCGATCCACTGGGCGAAAGAGGGCATGGGGATGTCTTTCCGAAGGGAAATGATCCGGAACAGTTCAAACTGTTCCCATGCCAGCAGTGGCTCCTGTACGTGACTGAAAAATGCAAAAGGAGCGTCGGGGGAGCATTGCACCCAGTAACAACGTGCCATTTCCCGGATATACTGATCACGGCTTTGCGTGAGGGACAGTACATATGCATTGTCCAGCAGTACGCCCATGCCGGATAATTCTACAAGGGCGTTGATTACTTTTTTGCGGCGACCGGACCGGAGGGCGGCAGCGGCATCGCGGTGCAGCCCCAGTTCGAGGTACAGCTGGCGGAGCAGCAGCGGAATATCACCAGTGAAATTGTTGCGGTATTCCAGCAACTGGCTTTTAAAAACATCCGCCGCCCATTTTTGCTGCAGCGGCAGTGTTTCAAATACTTCCAGCGGAAGGGTTGCCGCTGTGTCCTGATCACCCAGTGATTTGTAGATGATATGTTCCAGCAGCAGCTCATTTACTTTTTCGCGCAGGGGCCTTTCTTTTTTCGCCCGTCTTTCTTTCTGCCAGCGGAAAAAGATCATGTATATGTATGCCACGGCGGTACCGGCTACGGCCAGCACGCTCACGATGATAGCAATCTGTATCACCAGCGGAAAGTAGGCAAAATAGTATACCAGGTCTTCCAGCCATTGGCGGAACGACGTCATAAAATTCATTATCGGTAATTAGTTATGGAATCAAATGGTGTTCTTTACTTTTTGCTGGATCAGGCGTTTTACTCTTGAAGCCAGTTCTGAAGGGTTAAATGGTTTCTTCAGATAATCATCCACGCCGATATCAAAACCTTCCGTGATGGTCTTTTCATGTGTAACGGCAGACAAAACGAGAATGGGGACGTCCAGATGAAGTTCGTTGCGCATTTTGCTCACCAGTTCCATGCCATTGGCGTAGGGCAACATCAGATCAGTAATGACCAGATCAAATTTTGATTGCTGCAGATACTGCATAGCGTCCTGTCCGTTTTTGGCGATGCTGATGATATAGTCCTGTTTCCTTAAAATAATTTCTATCGCTTTACAAACAAATTCATCGTCTTCTACTAGGAGAATACTATACATAAGTAATGTTTTTTGACTGATTGAATAATGATACTACCCCCTTTAATTCATCGCATGACAAACTACACTCCTTCGTTGCATGGGCCGTCTACATGCAATCGTGTAGTGATTTTAATACATTAAATAAAGTCAGAAGTGCTTTTTCCTTCCACCTGAGGGATTAAGAGTGCTCATAGTTATAACAAAGCGGTTAACTCAATAAAAAAGATGGTAAATTTTAATCAGAGCTGGGTTCGAACTACTCTACTTTCGCAAAGTTATGCATAATCCATGCCAATCTGAATACATTAACAATCAGTTCACAATGGTAGCGGGTTTCATAGATATTAAAAATAAAACATATTATATTTTTAGATGTTTTATGTCGTTTTTCTGAAAGTGTTTTTTTACATGAAAACAATCTTCCGGTGGCATGGTTGATGCGGTATGTCTCAGGCTTTACAAGGTTGGTCAATATGGGTGACTTTACCAGGAAAAATAAATTTGCGTAACAAGGTTGTTACTTATATATTTGTAACAAGATTGTTACAAGTTATGGAGACAAGAAGGGATGTATTTCACGCCATCGCAGATCCGACCCGACGCGCCATTCTGCATATGCTCGCCGGTAAAAAAATGAACCTGAATGCCGTAGCCGAAGCGTTTGACATCAGTCGCCCGGCCATCTCCCGGCATATTAAAGTACTCACGGAATGCGACATGGTGATCATCAAACAGGAAGGAAGAGAACGCTATTGCATCGCTAACCCGGCGCCGCTCGGCGAAGTGGAAGCGTGGATGAAGACCTACAAAGCCTTCTGGGCCGACAGCCTGGACGCTTTGGATGAATTCCTGAAAAAACAACGTACCCGGAAAAAATAAGCTTAACCATATGAAAAAAATAACTGATCAACGCGTTTTCGTTCAGGTGGAAAAGGCTTTTGACGAGCCTGCTGAAACTATTTTCGATGCCTGGCTGGACACAGACATGTTAAGTCACTGGATGTTCGGGCCCGCAGTGCGCAACGAGGAAGTGCTGAACCTCACCAACGACCCGCGCCCCGGCGGCCGCTTCAGTTTCCAGGTAAGAAGAGATAATGAAATCCTCAATCACATCGGGGCTTACCTTGAGGTTGACCGTCCCTCGCGGCTTGTATTTACCTGGGGAGTAGACATAGAACCAGGCGATGAAAGCGTAGTCACCATCCGTATCACACCGTCCGCCACCGGCTGTGTATTACAACTGGAACATGACATGGACATCAAATGGTCAGAATATGCAGACCGCACGGAAGAAGGATGGACTTATATGATTGGGTTGCTGCATAACTATCTGCAACGGCAGAAACACCAATAAAAAAAACTCCATCTTCAGCTCTCTGGGGACCTGAAGATGGAGATACACCGTTCCGCGCATCGAACGGAGAAAAGTATTTCCGGTTATGGTATCACCACCACATTCGTGGAATTGGTTTGTTGTATCACAGCGGTCAGCGGCCGGGTTTCCCCTGTGAAATTATTCTGACGGATGGTGCAGCTGTCCGTTGTATTGAAATAGATGCCATAGTGGGCGCCGGGCTGAATAAACCCGCTGACATTACTGATGAAAGTATTGTTGCCCACTATACTGCCGGTGGCATTAAACAGCGTGACCCCGTGCTGCGCGAAATTCTCCACTTTATTATCATTGATGACAATACCGTTGTGCGGCCGCGTAGGCGCGATAACATCGGCATAACGGCTGCCCTGTAAGGCTATCTTCTTAAACTTCACCGTGATAGCGCCTTCATCAACCCCAAGATTGTCATAGGCACAATCACGGATGTGATTACGCGCGATGGTCACCTTGCTGCTATACAAGCCATTGAGCCACTGTGCGGCCTCGTTGTACAACGCAACCGCCGGAGAAGAGCAGTTGTAAAGCCGGTTGCTGTCCACCGCACCATTGGCGGAACGCAGGATCACGCCGCGGCCACGCACGGTGAACTGGTTGTTATACACATAAAACTGTTCGTTGCGGCGGGTACTGTTGTACAGTTGCGCGTTTTGCTGCTGGTCAGACAGGTTTACGTCTGTGATGGCGGCGTAGCTGGTGTCTGCAATAGCAGGTGTGAACTGTACGGTAAAGGTGCCCTGGCCGGTATTGGGTTGTACACTGGTGATGGTGAAATTTTGGGAGATGACATTGCCGGTTTTCGGAATATAGATATCGAAGTGGTCACCGGTTTTGAAGTTCATAAAGTCGCTTTTTACCGTCAGGCTGTTGGTGGCGTTTTTAGCGGTGATCACCATGCCTTTGTTGTAGAGCGCCACACCGTCGTCGCCATTGCCGGTGAAAGAGGCATTTTCCACCCAAGGGCCGAGGGTATTGCCGCGGCAATGCACGCCGTCTGCGTTGGCAGACACAAAGCGGGTACTGTCTTTTAGAGCGGAATGGCAATTGAGTACTTTCATATCACCACCGTCGAAAGCATAGTAGCACCCCATAGGGCTGGCGTAGTTGGTGATGTTGCTGAAGGTAAGGTCCGTACAGTTGGTGGTGCTGATAAACGAACCCATATTGGTGCGGCACAGGATGGTGAGGATATCGCCTGCGGCGAAATATTTACCGGAGGTAGAACCGGGATGCACGATGTTGTATTCCGCAGGATTGGTGCCGGCGATATAGGCAGCGTCGCCGGGTGACAGCCCGAAAGCATTGCCTACACCGGGTTTTACAGCGCCCGGATGCGCGGGGTCCAACAGGTAGGCCCACGACCAGTGTGTAGTAAACGACGGGTTGTTGGTGATGGCGGGGTAGTAGGGCGATGTTTGTCCCGCTACGCTGCGCAGCCTCGCGCGGATGTTAAGCGTGTTCGGATTACTGTTGTCTACCTGAATCACGTCCAGGAGCGAGTGAGGCAGCGGGTCCCAGTCCACCGTAAAACCTTTTACCGTGATGCGGTTGGAGTTGCGGAAGTTCAGAAAGCCGGTCTCCGGATGATTCATGACGGTTACGGCCGACTGGTTGCCATCGATGATCAGGTCGTTGACGCCGGTGTAGGTGAACATAAAGCTGCCGGCGGTACCCGGGTCGAGGGCGTAGTGGCCGTTGGCCGCAAACCGCACCACGGCCGGCGTGTGTTTGACGGCGGTGTCCAGGATGGCTTTCACCTGTGCATAGGTGCTGTTGTCCGGCACCGTGTATACGTTGGCGGGAGTAGCGATCGTGAAACTGAAACGGGGAGACCACACGCTGCTGTTGCCGGCGGTGTCAACGGTTTTTACCCGCCAGTACAATTTTCCCGCAGGCAGCGGGTCAAGCGGCACATAACGGGTAACGGGCAGGCCTGCACGTTGTGCGAGGATGCTGGTAAAAGCCGTATCGGCTGAAATCATGATCTGATAACTGGCTGCGCCGGGCACGGCGCTCCAGGTAAAGCCGGGATGTGTCATATAGCCGGTACCGTTATTCAGCGGTGCTGCAGGTACGGGGGCGGTTTGTGCATACAGGGACAGGGTGCCAACAAACAACAGGGCGAAAAACATACTGAACTTTTTCATACGTGAATTTTTTGGTGAGCAGTTGACAAGGTCATATCACCTCAAAGATTCTTTCCCAAAACCACACCCGCAAAAATTACACGACGTTTTTTGCTGTGGGAACATTCCCTTTTTGCGGGAATGTTCCCACAGCAAAAATCCGGGATCAACTGGACTCCCGGACGATCAGTTCGGTCTTAAGCACGCGGATAATGCTTTTCCAGTCGGTCACATCGCGGTTGATCTGATCGAGTAGCAGCTGCGCGGCTGTTCTGCCGATTTCTTTTACCGGTTGCGCTACCGTCGTGAGCGAAGGATGTATCAGTCCTGATGCGAAGTCGTTACTGAAACCCACTACAGCAATATCTTCCGGCACCCGGAGCCCTTTCTTTTTGATCACCTGGATAATTTCAATGGCGGTAGGGTCGTTGATGGCGAAGATAGCATCCGGCGGTTGTGGAAGGCTGAGCAGATGCGTCACGTAGATGTGCACCATGTCGGTGTTCAGGTCATAGGGGATGACCAGGTTTTCATCATAAGGCACGTTGTGTTTCTTCAGGGCCGCCTTGTAGCCGTTCAGCCTCTTTTCGCTGATACGTAGCGAGGTGGGGCCTGACAGGTGGGCGATCCGTTTTCTGCCTCTTTCCAGCAGGTGGCTCACCGCCTTGTAGGCGCCTTCAAAATCGTCCACGATAACTTTAGGCACGTCCATATCGTCGCATACCCGGTTGAAAAAAACGATGGGAATGCCTTTGCGCTGGAAGATCTTCAGGTGGTCGAAATTCCGGGTCTCTTTGCTCAGGGACACCAGGATGCCATCTACCTGGTTGGCCAGCATCACCTTCGTGTTGGCCACTTCCGTTTCATAGCTCTCGTTAGACTGGCAGATGACGGTGTTATATCCCGCCTTGCTGGCCACTTCCTGCGCGCCGATGGTCATGTTGGGAAAGTAGGAACTGGTAAATTCCGGAACGATGATACCGATGGTATTGGTTTTGCGCGTGATAAGGCTGATGGCCAGCATATTGCGCTGGTAGTCCATTTTTTCCGCCAGCTCCAGTACCGCCTGGCGGGTGTCCTCTTTTACGCTGGGATGGCCTGTCAGCGCCCGGGAGACGGTGGACTTGGAAAGGTTCAGCGCTTTTGCGATGTCAACGATGGTCACCTGATGTCGTTTCATAGCTCTCAGTTATATAACGCCAAAGAAACAAAATAACCTTGAAAATTGGGAACATTCCCATAAATTGGGAATGTTCCCAATAGAAATGCAGGCAATTTTTGTAGCATCTGTGCCCGTTAGTTTACATCTTTGGATAACAAATTCACACGTATGGAAAACAGTTGTCGACAACTTTAGCGTGGCAAGCTATACCTGAACATTTCCACGGCGCCACTTCCCGATCGGAGCAGAAAAACTAATCATTAAAAAAACAGCAAGGGGAATGCAAAAAAAGATTTTCACGTTAACGGGGTATTGGCTACTCCCGTTTTTTATCATCTCTGTATGGATGAACGCGACCGCACAACAACCAATCCCGGTGGTGACGGGTAAAATCACCGAAGCCTCCGGCACACCGCTGCCCGGTGTGACAGTCCGCATCAAAGGGGGTACCGTATCCGCTATTACCAACGACCAAGGGATTTACAACATTAAGGTGAACAGCGTGCCCGGCACCATTCTCCTGTATTCGTACGTGGGTTATGTGAGCCGTGAAGTAAAACTCACAGCCGGCAGAACGGTTTACAACATCACCCTGGAATCATCGGTGAAAGGATTGAATGACGTGGTGGTGATCGGCTATGGCACCGTCAAACGGAAAGACCTCACCGGCTCCGTCGGCGAAGTGAAAATGGCCGATATGGCCAAAGCGCCCGTGCCTTCCTTTGAGGAAGCCCTCGGTGGCCGCGTGGCCGGGGTGCAGGTATCGGCTAATGACGGGCAACCCGGTGCTGCGCTCAACATCGTTATCCGGGGCAATAACTCCGTCACCCAGGAAAACTCTCCGCTCTACGTTGTGGACGGTTTCCCGATGGAAAATCCCTCCAACAACATCTTCAACCCGGAAGAAATCGCCTCCATCGAAGTACTGAAAGACGCTTCGGCTACCGCTATTTACGGCGCCCGCGGCGCCAACGGGGTGATCCTCATCACCACCAAAAAAGGGAAAAGCGGCGGCCCGGTGATCGCCTACCAGACCTGGATGGGCTTCCAGCAAAACCTGAAGAAACAAAAAATGATGGACCCGTACGAGTTCGTGAAGTTCCAACTGGAACAAAACAGCACCCTCTACACCCCCATCTACCTGAAAAATGGTAAAACACTGGAAGACTACAGGAATGTAAAAGGTATCGACTGGCAGGACCAGGTGCTGCGCAATGCTTTCATGCAAAACCACAGCCTGTCTATGAGAGGCGGCAACGATAAAACGAAGTACGCCGTGTCCGGCTCCCTGCTGGACCAGGACGGTATCATTATCAACAGCGGATTTAAACGGTACCAGGGCCGCCTGGTGCTGGACCAGCAGGTGAGCAGCAAAATAAAAGCGGGCGTCAACCTCAACTACACCGCTACCAAAACATACGGCGCTTTCGCTTCCACCACCAATTCCGGCCCTACCTCCAGCCTCATGTACAGCGTATGGGGCTATCGCCCGGTAACCGGCGATTCCACCAACGGCGGCTCGCTGATCGATGAACCGTTTGATCCTGATGTGGACCCGCTGAGCGAATACCGCATGAATCCTATTATCTCCAACCGTAACGAATACAACCCCGCATTTAACAATACGCTCATCGGCAATGCCTATGTGGAATACAAACCCGCCCGGTATTTCACCCTGCGCGTTACCGGCGGTATCACGCGCCAGGCTGTACGAAAAGAGGTTTTTAATAATTCCAACACGCGCCTGGGCAATCCGAAGAGCAGCGCGCTGGGCGTGAACGGCTCCGTGAGCAATGCGGAACGTAATAGCTGGCTCAATGAAAATACCCTCACCTACGCCCGCGTATTCAACAAAGACCATAACCTGAACGTCATGGGCGGCCTGAGCATGCAGAAAACGCAGACCTACAGTTATGGTTTTACCGCTTCACAGGTACCCAATGAATCGCTGGGCATGAGCGGGCTGGACGAAGGGGTCATCACCACCGCGCCTACCGCCCGCTCGGCCAATACACTGATGTCTTTCCTGGGAAGGGTGAACTACGGTTACAAATCCCGCTACCTGCTCACACTCTCGTTCAGGGCAGACGGTTCTTCCAAATTCCCGGTCAATAACCGCTGGGCGTATTTCCCCTCCGGCGCACTGGCCTGGCGTATCATTGAAGAACCGTTCATGAAGGATGTCAGCTTCCTGTCCGACGCTAAGGTGCGTGTAGGCTATGGCACCACGGGCAACAACCGCGTACCTGATTTTGCCTACCTCACAGCGTTGCAGCTGTTCCCGTATTCCGGTTATCCTTTCGGTAATTCGCCGGCACAGGGCATTGTGCCCAATAACCTGGGCTACCCCGACCTGAAATGGGAAACGACCTCACAAACAGATATAGGCATTGACGTTGGTTTCCTCCAAAACAGGATCACGCTGTCTGCTGACTATTATAAGAAGAATACGCGCGACCTGCTGCTGAATGCCACGCTGGCACCTTCTTCCGGGTATCTCAGCGGTATCCGTAATATTGGTAAAGTGTCTAACGAAGGGGTGGAGATCACCATCAATACCAATAATATCCAACGGAAGAACTTTAGCTGGTCCACCAGTTTTAATATCTCCTTTAACCGCAACAAAGTACTGCAGCTCAACGAAGGCGAGGCCAGTTACGCTTCCCGCATCACCTGGGGCAACTTCAACAACGCCTATCCGTATATCGCTATTCCCGGTCATCCGATCTCCCTGTTCTACGGCTTCCTGTTTGATGGCATCTACCAGTACGGTGATTTCAACCAGCTGGGCGACGGTTCCTATGTGTTGAAAAACAATGTGCCGAACAACGGCAATCCTGCGAGCAGCATTCAGCCCGGCTACATCAAATTCAGAGACATCAACGGCGACGGTAAAGTGGACAACAACGACCTGACCATCATCGGTAACCCGAACCCGAAACATATCGGCGGGCTGTCCAACAATTTCACCTACCGCAATTTTGACCTGAACGTTTTCCTGCAATGGAGTTACGGCAACGACCTGCTGAACGCCAACCGCATTGAGTTTGAAAACGGTGATGTGACCCGCAACTTCCTGAACATGTTTGCCTCTTATGCCGACAGGTGGACGCCGGATAATCCCAGCAACAGTCTGTATAAAGTAGGCGGACAAGGCCCGCTGGTGTATTCTTCCCGCACGATAGAAGACGGTTCTTACCTGCGCCTGAAGACGGTCGCTCTCGGCTATACATTGCCGGCCAGGACGCTCAAAGCGGCGAAGATAAAATCGCTCCGCGTCTACGCTTCCGCGCAGAACCTGCTCACCTGGACCAACTATTCCGGCCTCGATCCGGAGGTGTCCGTGCGGCATTCCGCGCTCACGCCGGGATTTGACTGGTCGGCCTATCCCAAGGCGCGCACCATTACTTTCGGACTGGACGTAACCTTTTAATGACCTTAAAAGCTGTGAAAATGAAATCAGGCATTATCAAAACATATATCGTGATCTCCTGTGTGCTGGCAGGTTCCCTGTTCAGCGCCTGTAATAAATTCCTGGACACGAAGCCGGAAGACTTTGTGACACCGGAAAATTACTTCAATACCGAAGCGGACCTGGACAGGGCGCTGAACGGCGTCTATAACCGGTTGATCGATAACTGGGGCAGAATGTATTCCCGCGGGTTATACAGTTACCTGAATATCAGCGATGAGTTTTTCTACAAGAACGTATCTGTGAATAACCTCCGCGTATTGGACTTTGACGCCGGCCAGCTGGACGTGGGCAAGTTGTGGGAAGTGGCCTATCAGGGCATCGACCGCGCCAACCTGTTGCTCGAAAATGTGAACAAACCTAAAATGGATGAGACCAAACGGAACGCCATCAAAGGGCAGGCGCTTTTCCTGCGGGCTTATTTTTATTTTGTGCTGGTGGATAATTACGGCGGTGTGCCGCTGAAGTTATCGTCCACCACTTCGCCTACGGCGCCCAATCTGCCGCGTTCTTCGGTGGCGCAGGTATATGCCGCCATTGTGGAAGATATGAAAGCCGCGGAACCCCTGGTGAGCGACATCAGCGCCTATACGAACAATGAGCGTGTAACCACCACCGTGGTACAGGCCATACTGGCAAGGGTGTATCTTACCATGGCCGGAGAGCCGCTGAAGGATGTGTCAAAATATACCGATGCACTGGCCTATGCCGATAAGGTGATCAATTCAGGTAAACACACTTTGAATCTTTCTTACAGCAATATATTCATCAATCATTCCAAAGATATCAGCGAGCCACAGGAGTGCCTCTGGGAGATAGGGATGTACGGTAACCAGCAGGGTACGGCCCAACTGGCCGGTGGCGTAGGTATCGAAAACGGCGTGGAATGCCCCGACGATAACATTGGTTATTCCGGTGGCGCCGTACATCCTACGGCCCGGCTGTTTAACCTCTTCGATGCAGATGACCAGCGCCGTGATTGGGCGATTGCGCCTTACCGGTACGTTAACGCCGCCGGAACGATCACCAAAACGGCCTTTACCCCAGCGCAGATTTACGAACGTACTGCCGGCAAATGGCGCCGTGAATACGAAACACAGGTACCGAAAAACCGCTTGTATAATTCCACCAACTTCCCCGTGATCCGTTATGCCGACGTGCTGCTGATGAAGGCGGAAGCGGAGAACGCCCTGAATGGCCCGGTGCCCGCGGCCTATGAGGCTGTCAACCAGGTGAGAAGGAGAGGATATGGTAAACCCATCCATGCCGCCGATCCGGTAGCAGACCTGCCGGCAGGATTGGGCAGTGCGGACTTCCTGTCGCATTTGCAGGATGAAAGAGCACGTGAACTTTGTTTTGAAGGCATGCGCAAACATGACCTGATTCGTTGGGGCCTTTACGTGAGTAAGATGCAGTCGCTGGCGACAGAGGTGAACAGTACAGCGCCAGCCGCCTGGAAATATGCCGGCAGCGCGGCGAAGAACACGACCGCCCGTAATGTGCTTTTTCCTATTCCCAACACAGAGATCACTATTAATCGTTTGATCACTCAAAATCCCGGCTGGTAAAAAATGACTATGCGACCTTTCTTATATCTGATGATCATCGCCGCTTTTTGCGCCTGCGCCAAAGAGAAGGTAACCACGCCGGAGCTTGAAGTAACAACAGCCGGCACCACCTTTAAGGCCGGCGATACGGTGTCGTTTGTTTTTCAGGGAAATCCCGATAACATTACATTCTATTCCGGCGAACCCGGACGCCAGTACGAGCACCGCCAGCGTACCACGGTGGATGCCGATCTGCAGATACAGTTCAGCACGCTGGTACAGTTTGGTAAAATATATCCCAACCTGCAGCTGATGGTATCCAACGATTTTAGCGGTATTACAGATGCGGAGCACGTGAAAGCCGCTACGTGGAAAGATGTATCTTCCAAAGCGGTGTTTTCTACCGGGCTGGACAATACACCTTCCGGTGTGGTAAGCCTGAAAGAATTTGCCGACTCCGCCCGGCATCCGTTGATTTATATCGCGTTCCGGTACACTGATACCAACAAGCCCGAAGGACAGAACCGCTGGGTGGTGCGGACGTTTACCGCCAACAGTGTGTCGACGGATAAAGTGGTGACGCCGATGGCTACCATGGCTACGGCAGGGTGGAAAGCGGTAGACTTTAAAAACCCGGCTTTCGGGTGGACCATCACCCCGGCACAGCTCTTGATGCCCAGCAGCAAAAATACCGATGACAACGAAGACTGGGTGATCTCCAAAGGATTTGACCCTACGGCCGTAAAGCCAGACCAGGGGATAGCGTTGAAGAATATCAGCATTACATTGCCGGCTTATAAGTATGTATTTGCCCGTCCTGGTACTTACCGGGTGGTATTTGAAGCGTCGTCCGTGCGTTATAACGGAGAAAAACGTATTACCAGAGAACTAACTTTAACGATTACACCGTGATGAATGCAGCCATAGATACCGCCGTTATTGTCGTTTTTTCCCTGTTTATTATGCTGGTGGGGTTTTCCTTTTCCAGGACGGGAAGAAACCTCAAATCCTTTTTCGCCGCCGGGGAGGCAGTGCCCTGGTTCATCGGCGGGCTGTCCCTTTTTATGAGTTTCTTTTCTGCCGGCACTTTTGTGGCCTGGGGGTCTATTGCCTATCAGTACGGCTGGGTGGCCATTACCATCCAGTGGACCATGTGCATTGGCGCGCTGGTGACGGGATTGTACCTCGCGCCGCGGTGGAAAGCCACGGGTAACCTGACGGCAGCGGAATTCATACGGGAACGGCTGGGCGAAAAAGTGCAGAAGGCCTACATCTATATTTTTATGCTGGTGTCTTTGCTGATCAAAGGTTCGGTGCTGTATTCCGTGGCGCGGCTGGTAAGTGCTTCGCTGGGATTGCCGCTCATGCCTTCCACTGTAGTGCTGGGATTGTTTATGATCGCCTATACGGCGGTAGGCGGGTTATGGGCGGTGATGGTAACGGACATCCTTCAGTTCGTGGTGCTGACGGCCGCGGTGCTGATCATTATTCCCCTGGCCTTTGATGCGGCAGGCGGTGTGCAGCATTTCCTGCATTTTTCGCCGGAGGGTTTCTTCAGCGTGGTGAACGGCGAGTATACCTGGGGTTTTATCATTGCATTTGCCTTGTATCACGTGTTTTATATCGGGGGCAACTGGACGTTTGTGCAACGTTACACCAGTGTGGACACACCGAAGTCCGCTTCCAAAGTGGCTTATCTTTTTGCGGGCCTTTACATCCTGAGCCCGGTGCTGTGGATGTTGCCGCCCATGCTTTATAAGAGCATCAACCCGGGGTTGCTGGGACTTGAAACGGAGAACGCCTATCTCATGATCTGCAAGCATGTGCTGCCGGCAGGTTTAATGGGGCTGATACTCACCGGTATGTATTTTTCCACCTCTGCTTCCGCCAATACAGCATTGAATGTGGTATCCGCCGTTTTTACCAACGATATCTACAAAGGATCGATTAATCCTGGTGCTTCCGACAAAACACTGATGCGCGTGGCAAGGGTATCTTCCTGGTTCTTCGGGTTGGGTATGATTGCCATTGCGCTGATAGTGCCTTACATCGGCGGTATCGTGGAGTTTACCCTGAGCATTGGGGCCATCACCGGAGGGCCGCTGCTGGCGCCGCCTATCTGGGCATTGTTCTCCAGGCGGTTAACGGGCAAGGCTACCCTGTATATTACCGTTGTCAGCCTGCTGGTCAACCTGGTGTTTAAAGTAATCCTCCCGCTGACAGGGAGTATTAAACTGGGCCGTGCCGACGAGATGTTGCTCGGTGTGGGGTTACCTTTTGTGATGCTGGCGCTGTACGAATGGTATGCCCGCAGCAAAGGCGATGTAAGCGATGAATATATACAGCTGCAACGCCGCCGCGCACAGCGTAAAGTAGCAGTGCAGACGGTGAGCGCGGAAGAAGCCATCGAGATACAGAAACAAAATCAGTTCGGGTTAAAGGTGATCGCTTTTTCGCTCGCCTTTATCGCTTTGTTATTATATGCGCTGTGTTTTTTCTCGCAGAAAAGTGCGCCGCTGGTGGCAGGCATCGCCACCACTATTCTCCTGGCGGCCTTTATACCGCTGCGGGCTGCGCGAAAAGTGAAGATCACGCCTCAACCGGAACCGGCAGAAAGTATTTATTAACATGAGAAGAATCGTATTCACCTTTATCAGCTGGATGGCAGGTATCCTGCCGGTAGCGGCCCAATCGGCCGTTGTATCGATGCACAATAATACCCTTCGCCTGTCCTGGAAAAACGGGACGGCCGGATGGCAGCTGGAAAATGTTGCTGTAAAACAGCAGCAGGCATGGCAGCAGTTACCACATGTGAGCGGAGAATATACGCTGTTGTACAGTGCCGAAAAACCCGACAACAAACCATTACCCCTATACGATAAAACCGGCAGAAAGCTCGTGTTCCCCGAGCCTCAGTACCGTTACATTATTCCGGTATGGGAATCGGCCTTGTCGCCGGTACCGATGAATACCGCCGGCACTGCACAGCATTTTTATCCGGCGTCCGCCACCGAAGCGGCAGACGGCTCCCTGGTATTTACCAGTGAAAACAATACCGCTGTACTTTCCGCTACCTGGCGCTTTGACGACCGCTTCCCCGGCGATGTCTGTGTAACCATGCAGCTGCGCGCCAAAGCCACCGGTTATTATTCACTGGCCACGCCTACGCTGGTGACCATGCAGGAGCAGGATTTGCAATGGGCGGGTATTCCCGGTTATTTTCAGAGCGATCGTATAGAGAAAGATTTTATCAAGGCCTATGCCTATATGCAGGGTATACCGGATAGGCCGGTGGTCCTGCGGGAGCGGACCGCCACCACGCTGGCGCCTTTTATCAGTACCCGCCAGCGGTGGACTTTGGCGGTGATACCGGCGCCCGGCATCGCCCGCGATCCCTGGGAGAAAGATAAACGCAGCAACAGCAACTGGCAACTGGGCCTGTCACTGATGAACCGGAAGGCGGCGCTGACGCCTACCGCGTATCATCCGGTGCTGGGAGAGAGAGGCTCCTACCTGCAGCAGGGAGACACCGTTAGTTTCGCTTTCCGCTACAGCCTGCAGGCGGCCGACTGGTACACGGTGTACAAACATGCGGTGAATGATATCTACCGTTTCCCTGATTTCCTGTCGCTGAAACAAACCCGGCAATCCCTGACCAGCCGCATCCTCCGGATGCATCATTACCTCGTGGATGACAGCACCTCCATGTGGAAGCTGGAGAACTATAAAGGCGTGAACATCGGCGCACAGGCTTACCTGGGTGGTGTTTACGGTTCAGAAAAAGATGCCCTGAAAAATTCTGATTACGGCGCCATGTGGATGTTATCGCACATCACACAGGACAGCGTATTGGCGCAGACACGTTTACCCTATGCCCGTAATTTTAAGCTGATGCAACAGGAGCAGCAGCCGGGATTCTTCAACGGCGCCGCCGCCGGGCAGTACTATCTGACCAAAAGCCGGCGGTTCACCGAAGAGTGGGGGCCTTATGTAGAACCCATCGGCACCACCTATTATATGATGATGGACATGGGCAATATCCTGCTGTTTAATCCGCACGATACTACGCTGCAACGTGCGCTGCGCGTGGCGGCCGACAGGCTGCTGGCCTGGATGCAGCCGGAAGGTAAGTGGGCGGTGGCCTACGGCCATGCTACCGGTAAGCCGATGTTCACCGAAGTGGAAGACTTACGGCCTACCTTTTACGGCCTGCTGATAGCTTACAAGATTTTGGGTGATCAAAAATACCTGCATGCTGCAAAGAAGGGCGCCGACTGGTACATCACAAATGCTACCGCCAGGGGGTATTTCCTGGGCGTATGCGGCGATGCGCGGTTTGTGCCCGACTTTGCCACAGGTCAGAGCGCCGGCGCGCTGCTGGAGCTTTATGAAATAACGAAGGAAACACGCTACCGCAGAGCGGCTATTCAAACAGCGAAGTTATACACCACTTCCGTGTATACGCAACCGATACCGTCCACAGAAAAAAAGATGGTGAACGGACGGGAGCGCGCGGACTGGGAAATCAGTCAGGCCGGTCTCAGTTTTGAACACGGCGGTATTATGGGCTCCGCCAATCACCGGGGGCCGATTGCGCTGGCCAGCCATGCCGGCCTGTTTGTGCGGATGTTTGGCCTTACGCGTGATTCATTGTTTCTCCACATGGCCCGTGCCGCGGCACTCGGCAGAGATGCTTTTGTAGACAGCGCTACCAGCGTGGCCTCTTATTATTGGGATACGATGAACAAAGGCGCCGGTCCCTACCCGCACCACGCGTGGTGGCAGGTGGGCTGGATCACCGATTACCTGTTGTCCGAAATACAGCTTCGTTCTGCCGGTAACGTGACCTTCCCGCATGGCTTCGCCACGCCGAAAGTGGGGCCGCATCAGACCTATGGTTTTGCACCGGGCAAAGTATACGGCACCGCTGCCGATCTGTTGCTCCGGGAGAACATGCTGCCGGGCGCCAGTCCTTACCTCGATTATTTCTGCGCCATCAACCGGAAAGAGCGGAAGCTTTTCCTGTTGCTGCTGAACAATAGCCATCTTCCTTTGAAAGAAACGTTGCAGGTGAACTATGCGGAGGTACTGGCCGGGAAAACCATCCGGCCACAGCGTGCAGTGTACCTCCATGCCAACGGCCAACACAAGGCCGCTGGTGTAACACAGGCTTTCCCGTTGGAAATAGCACCCTATGGGCTGCGTGTAATAGCTATTAACTATGAACTATAAACGTTTTTATACACTGCTTTGTGGTTGCCTGTTGTTGCAGACAACCATCTATTCCCAGAGCCGGGAAGAGGCGGAGGAACTACGGCTTATTGCCGCTTCTCAGGCAGGCGCTTCACCTTTGTACTTTAATCCGGGAGATACCAGTGTTCCGCTTATCAGCACCGGGGATTATAATAACAGTAAGGAATGCACAGTGCGGGGCGGGTTACCGCATTTCTTCCGCAAAGCGGCAACAGGCAAACCACTCACTATCGGTTTTATCGGTGGTAGCATCACGCAGGGTAATCAGTGTTACCGCCGGCAGACGGCAAGGTATATACAGTCCATGTATCCTGATGCGGTCATGAAAGGCATTAACGCCGGTGTTTCCGGAACAGGAACAGACCTGGGCGCCTGCCGTTTGTATGACCAGCTGATGCAGTATCATCCGGACCTGGTGTTCGTGGAGTTCGCGGTGAACGGCGCTTATGCGGATGGTATGGAAGGGATCATCCGGCAGATCCGGAAAAAATCACCACAGACAGATATCTGCCTGATTTATACGGTTAACATCGGTCACACGAAAGCATATGCCGCTGGTCAGGTGCCGGAGCATATAAAGGGGCTGGAACAGCTGGCGGTGCATTATGCGTTGCCATCCATACATCTCGGTATGGAACCCACCATGCTGGAGCAGCAGGGAAAGCTGTTGTGGAAAAGCGCAACAGATGTGCCCGGAAAGATCGTCTACTCCCGTGATGGTCTGCATCCCGTTATGGCTGGCGGTAATTTATACGCCGCCGCTATTGCGAGGGGAATGCAAAAAATACAGAAGGCTGGTATCGTACAACCGTCTCCGTTACCGCCGCCGTTACTGGCAGATAACTGGGAAGATGCCGGGATGTACGACCCTTTGCAAATCGCGGCTTTCAGCAGCGGCTTCAAAAAGGCGGCTACCGACCGGCTGCCGCTGAAACAGTTCCAGGGCTGGTTTCCTTATGTGATGACCGCAGAGCAACCCGGCGCTTCCTTTACGTTTCATTTTACCGGCACCATGTTCGGCATCTTCGATATCGGCGGTCCGGAAGTGGGCCAGCTGGACGTGGTAGTGGACGGCAAGCCCATGAAGCTGGTCAGCCGCGCTCCCCGGGGGACGCGGTTCCTGGGCGCTGCGGCGACGGACAGCAGCGGCAGTTCTACGATCAACCGGTTCAATAATTTCTGCAATAACCGTTATCGCGGGCAGTATGAGATGATCATCCTGCCGGCGGGCAAACATACCGTCACTTTACGTCTGTCGGCCGAAAAGGCAGATAAACGTGCGATACTGGGCAGTACGCAGCTGGAAGATATTACCCGTCATCCGGAGAAATACGACCGTACCGTCGTCTACATCGGCAAAATTTTATTGCGGGGAACACCCGGCAGGTGAGCCGCCTGTTTGGATGCGCAAACCCCGGTGCAGCTTGTTGGGAACATTCCCGGCAAATGGGAATGTTCCCGTTATTTTTTGTGGCCGTAACGCTTGCCGTTGCCGGGCACGGGTTGTTAATTTGACGACTTGCTCTCTACTAAAACTATAACTGAAGAATCATGATTACATCCGGAACAACAGGAGACCGTGCTTTTCCCGAAGTGAACATTAACGCAGACCTGGTGATCACCGGCGGCGGGCTGTCAGGCGTATGCGGCGCCATCACTGCCGCCCGGCAGGGACTTAAAGTGGTACTGGTACAGGACCGTCCCGTACTGGGAGGCAACGCCAGCAGTGAAGTCCGCCTGTGGATACTGGGCGCCACTTCCCATATGGGCAATAACAACCGCTGGGCCCGCGAAGGTGGTCTGGTCAATGAAATACTGGTGGAGAATACCTTTCGTAACCCGGAAAGCAACCCTATTATTTTTGATATGGTCCTGCTGGATAAAGTCACGCAGGAGCCCAACATCACCCTGTTGCTGAACACCGCGGTATATGCGGTAGAAAAAAAGGACGAAGCAACGATCGGTGCGCTCAAAGCTTTCTGCAGCCAGAACCAGACGACGTATACACTAACGGCACCGTTGTTTTGCGATGCCTCCGGCGACGGTGTCGTAGGTTTTCTCGCCGGCGCGGCTTTCCGTATGGGCGCTGAAAGCAGTGATGAATTCGGAGAGAAATTTGCGCCGTCCGCAGAATATGGGGAACTGCTGGGACACTCCCTTTACTTTTACAGTAAAGATACCGGTCGGCCGGTGAAGTATATCCCGCCTGCTTTTGCGCTGAAAGACATCACCACTATTCCACGCTTTAAATCTTTTAACGCGGGTGACTTCGGCTGTAAGCTGTGGTGGATAGAATATGGCGGACGCCTGGATACTGTGCATGATACCGAAAAAATAAAGTGGGAACTGTGGAAGATCGTATATGGTGTGTGGGACTACATCAAAAATTCCGGCAACTTCCCGGAAGCGGAAACCCTCACATTGGAATGGGTAGGCATGATTCCCGGTAAAAGAGAAAGCCGCCGTTTTGAAGGGGATTATATGATGGTACAGCAGGACATCATCGAACAACGTACACATGCGGACGCGGTGGCCTTCGGTGGCTGGTCGGTCGACCTGCACCCGGCTGACGGCGTTTTCAGTGAAAAACCCGGCTGCAACCAGTGGCACAGCAAAGGTATCTACCAGATCCCTTATCGTAGTTTATACAGCCGCAATATCCGTAACCTGTTCCTCGGCGGCCGTATTATCAGCGCTTCGCACGTGGCTTTTGCCTCTACCCGCGTGATGGCCACGGCGGCATACGCCACACAGGCTGCGGCCATGGCGGCAGTGATCTGTAAGGAACAGGGTGTGCTGCCTGCAGCTGTTTTTCATCAGGGACTGGTGCCCGTGCTGCAAAAAAGACTGCAGCAAACCGGTCAGCATATCCCGGGCCTTGCATTACAGGATACGGAAGACCTGGTGCAAACTGCTGCTATTAAAGCGTCCAGCGAAATGGTTTTCACGGGCTTCCCGGGCGGTGCTTTCCCGCAGCCGTTACAGCTGTCGGTAGCGCAACTGCTGCCGTTACCACAAGGCAGGATCTCACCGATGGTATTTCATGCAGATGCGGCTGAAGATACCACGCTGGAAGTAGAGCTGCGCATCAGCAGCCGGAAAGGCAGTCACACCCCGGATATTACCCTGGAGAAACAAACCATCGCAGTGCATCCGGGAAGAAATTGTATCCAACTGTCATTTAACACAACGCTGGAACAGACCGGCTATGCGTTTATCATCTTTCATAAAAATCCACTGGTGCAACTGCACCGCACCGCTAAAAGGCTCACTGGCGTACTGTCTGTTTTTAACACGGTGAACAAAGCAGTGTCCAACTACGGGAAACAAACACCTCCCGAAGATATCGGGATGGAAACTTTCGAGTTCTGGTGCCCGCAACGGCGTCCTGAAGGGTACAATATCGATCTGAAATATGAAACAGGTATACAACTGTTTTCCGCAGAGAATATCCGCAATGGAACAGACCGGCCGGTGAGCGCGCCCAACGCCTGGGTAGCCGATTGGTCGGACGCAGCACCGCAGCTGGGGCTCCGCTGGGATGCCCCCGTGACCATAGGGCATATCGACCTGTTCTTTGACGCGGACTACGATCATCCGATGGAATCTGTTCTGATGACGCACCCTGAAACAGTGATGCCTTTCTGTGTACGGAACTACCGGATCAAAGATGCCGAAGGAAAGGTACTCGCTGAAGTGACAGACAACTACCAGACCCATAACCGGGTGCAACTGGTAGAACCCGTGACTACCAGCGGGCTGGTGGTGGAGATGGAACACCCGTCTGCAGAAGTGCCGGCAGCCGTTTTTGCAATACGTTGTTATCGATAATCCTGCATAACATCATAGCCTGTTGTTGCAGGTTATGATGTTATCTTATTTTGCCGTAGCTTGAATAGTTAATTGTATTGTTTGTTTCCTGTATTCTTTTCCCATACGCTGTTTGAAGTAAGATTATTGTTTTTTGTTGTTTTTTAGCCATGTTAATTTTAGTAAAGAAGTGGTTAAATATAATGTAATCACCTACCCCGATGTGACCTAATTTCAACCCATTATCAGAAGACTGAAAATATAGTTATTGCGCCGAGAGGATATCAACCACAAAACATGTTGCAGTGTAAAACTGTACCGGTAATTTTTTGATCGCTTAAAAGAACACAACACAGGTGTGCTGCACATGACAGCTCGCCCGGTAATTCACGTACAACAAAAACACATCTTGCTGTCTCAATGAAATCGCTTACAAGCACCGGCTGGCGTACGGCCGGCTGATCATTCTATTAATATAATACTTATGAAAAGACAATTTTTGATAGCAGTCATGCTGCTATTGGCGCTATCCGTTGCCTATGCGCAAGCCCCGTCTGTGTCGGGAAAAATTACCGGTAAGGATGGCGCGCCGGTCCCGGGGGCTTCTGTCCGCGTTAAAGGCGCCAACACCGGCGCAGCAGCAGCTGCTGACGGCTCTTTCCACATTGCTGCCAAAGAGGGGGATATCCTGCTCGTCACCGCAATGGGTTATAACACGTATGAAATTAAAGTGACAAAAAACGGTGTGGTCAACATCACGCTGGAGGAGAACTCCCGCCAGATCAACGAGGTACTGGTGACCGCGTTGGGTATTAAACGTGATAAGCGGATGCTTACCTACAGCGTTGAAGAAGTAAAAGGCGCAACGTTGGTGGAAGCGAAGCAGGATAACGTGGTGAACGCCCTCGCCGGTAAGGTGTCCGGAGTACAGATCACCAACTCCAGCGGCGTACCGGGCAGCTCTGCCAGGATCGTGATCAGGGGTGCTACTTCATTGGTGGGTAACAACCAGGCACTGTTTGTAATTGATGGTATACCGGTAGACAATAGCGAAGCCGGTAACACTAATGGAGCGATGTATTCCGGCGGTACGATGAACCGTGGCGGCGACATCGATCCCAATATTATTGAAAGCATGACCATCCTGAAAGGCGCTGCTGCTACCGCATTGTACGGCTCCGCCGCCGCAAGGGGAGCTGTGATCATCACTACTAAAAACGGCGCCGGAAAAGGTAAGCAGGGAAAGCCCAATCTTTCCTTCAGTAGCAGTTACTCCTTCCAGAATGCTATCCTGCCGAAGTTTCAGGATAAATTCGCCCAGGGCTCAGATGGTAAATATATCAATGGTAATAACGTTAAAGGCTCCGGCTCCTGGGGACCGGCGATAGATACGCTGAAAGTGAACGGTGTGCCTGTGAAAAAATATGACCCGTTCAAAGAATTTTTCCGCACAGGGCATACCTCCGATAACAATATTAACGTATCCGGCTATACGGACCGCTCTAACTACATGGTGTCCTATTCTTACCTGAACACCCAGGGTACCATCCCCAATACCGATTACAGCCGGCATTCATTGTTTGCTAAATATGGTGTGAAGTTGCTGGACAACCTGCAATTATCTACACAGTTCAATTACATACAATCAGATAACCATCGTTATCTCGAAGGAAACAACTTTGTGAACCCGCTGTGGACAATATATGGTGCGCCTATCTCCTGGGACCCGTATCCGATCGTTAATGAAGATGGTTCACAGCGCCTGTTTCGTCTGGGCCGTAACAATCCCTACTGGATACTCGAAAATACCGGCCTGCGCGACCGCAACAGCCGTATTATTCCTGTGGTAACCCTCAGTTATACCCCATTACCCTGGCTTACTATTACGGAGCGTATTGGGGCTGATATGTTCGTGACCACGGCTGAATATCACGAGGCGCCCGGCGCCGTTGGCTGGGGCAACAACGGTAGTACGCCGGTCAACGGCCAGATGTATAAACGGGATATTAAAAGCCAGCAGTTCAACCATGACTTCATGGTGGAAGCGAGAAAAGAATTTAACAGCGACCTGTTTGGTAGCTTATTGCTTGGTAATAATATTCTTACCAACTACAATGATAATGGGCTGGTACAAGGGGTGGATATTTCTGTGGACAAGCTGTACAACATCTCGAATTTTGCTGATGTAACATCTACCTACACCTACGCCAGAACCCGTAAAGTGGGATTTTATGCGCAGGCTAACCTCGAATATAAGCGTATGCTCACCCTGGCGCTGACCGGGCGTTATGACGGTAGTTCCGTGTTGTCCAAAGAAAACCAGTTCTATCCTTATGGATCGGCTAGTGCAGGTTTTGTATTTACCGAACCGCTGAAGATGACAGACAATCCCATCTTCAGTTTCGGTAAGGTAAGGGTATCCTACTCCGCAGTGGGCAATGATAACATGAGCCCTTATTCACTGAGTAATCCCTATTTCAGGGCATCACCCGGTGTCAACTTCCCATTCAACGGTCAAAATGGATATACCCTCACGAACGCTTACAGTTTTCCGCTGAGGAGCGAAAAAATGAAAGAGTTTGAAATTGGCCTGGAGACCAAATTTTTCCGTAACAGGGCATCGTTGGAGGTCTCCTATTTTAACAGGAAAAGTACAGACTTGCTGACACCTTCCTCCCCGGTATCAGCTGCCACCGGTTTTACCGGTATTGCCGTGAATGCCGGCGCAATGCAGAACAAAGGCGTGGAAGTATCGTTAGGTGTTACGCCGGTGAAAACGGCTAACCTTACCTGGAATATCAATGTTAACTATACAAAGATCGATAACAAAGTGCTCAGCCTGGCGGAGGGAGTGAACTATATCCAGTTCGCCGGTTTTACCAATCCTGGTATTTTTGCTTACGCGAATCAGCCCTATGGCGTAATTTATGGTAACTACTATCTGCGTAATGAGAACAATCAGATGCTCATTGATGATAACGGTTATCCGATCATTAGCACGAACCTTGGCCCCATCGGCAACTCCACTGCAAAATGGCTGGGCGGTGTTACCAGCTCCCTGAATTACAAAGGACTGATGTTCTCCTTTACGCTGGATCATCGTCATGGCGGTGATGTTATCAACCTGGATAATTCCTATCTCTATTTTTATGGCACCGCAAAAGCCACAGAAAACAGGGGCACCACTGTGGTGCTGCCCGGCGTAAAACAATCAACCGGTAAAGAAAATGATATTCCCATTGTACTGGACCAGCGCTATTACCAGGAATCTTATTCCAAAGCGAATGAAACCAGCGTGGAAGACGGGTCTTTCCTGAAGCTGCGGCAGGTATCGCTGAGCTATGATCTGGCGCCCACGCTGTTGAAACGGACCGGCTTCCGGTCTCTGGTATTATCTGTTACCGGTACCAATTTTATCCTCCATAAGAACTATACCGGTTCTGATCCGGAGGTAAGCCTCTCCGGTTCCGGTAACGGTCAGGGTTTCTCCAATTTCAACGTGCCTTCCAACCGTAGCGTGCTGGTTGGAATGAAGGTATCTTTTTAATGACTGATTAAAGCTAACGACATGAAAATAATAAGAACACTCGCCCTGATGAGTTGTGCGGTGCTCCTGAATAGCGGATGTAAAAAATTCCTGGATATTAACGATGATCCGAATAACCCGTTGACCGTAAAAGAATCACTGATGTTGTCCCCGGTGGAAGTCGCCACTGCCAGCCAGGTGATGGGCGGCGCCAGCAATTCCAATACCCATATTGTCTCTTACTGGATGCAACATTTGTCGTTGAACCAACAGGCGCCAAATCTGGAATCCTATTTCTTTACCAATGTGGACGCGAATAGTGCCTGGGATGGTGTGTTGTACACCACCATCTTCCAGAACCTGCAGGTGATGATGCAGCAGGCCACCGCTGCAAAGCGTTATCAGTATGTAGCTATCGGCAAAACGTTGTTTGCCTACAATCTCGCCGTTACCACTGATTTATGGGGCAATATTCCGTATTCCGAAGCATTTTGTATGCCGGAGATCACCAAACCTAAATACGACAGCCAGGAATCGGTGTATAAAGTAATAGGGGCGCTGCTCGACAGTGCCATTTATTATATGGACCTGACACCGAACAAGGTGGCTCCGGGCGGAGACGATTACATCTATAACGGTGATATGGACCAGTGGAAGAAAATGGTGTATACGCTCAAAGCCCGTTATGCGCTGCGCTTGACCAAAGCGCCGGGACATACCGCTGCTAAACAGGCAGATGAAGCGCTGGCCGCCCTGGCCAAAGGTTATGGCAGCAACGACGACAATGCCTTTGTTGCCTATCCGGGCACCGGCAATGCTTCCAACCCATGGTATTACGTGACAGGAGAAGCTTCCGGCGGTATCGTATTGGGACAATCTTTTGTGGATTCACTGAAATCCAGGAAAGACCCACGTTTACCGATCATCGCTACTAAAAACAAAGCGGGCGAATATGTGGGCCGTAATGTGAATGACGCGCCGGTACCTGATCCTGAGATGTTGTCTTTTGTAAACACTTTCTATGCGGGTGCAGGGTCCAAACTGTATCTGCTGACCTATAGTGAAGCTCTTTTCCTGAAGGCGGAAGCTACGTTTATCAAGCAGGGCGCTGCCGCAGCGGAACCCATCTACAAAGCGGCCATTGCCGCGCATATGTCGGTGCTGGGCGTTCTGCCGGGAGCGCAACAGGCGTACATCGCAGCACGGCCCGCCCTTACAGCGGCTAATGCCCTGGAGCAAATTATCAGCGAAAAGTACATCGCCAACTTCCTGTCGCCGGAGGCTTACAATGACTGGCGGCGTACCGGATATCCGCAGCTGAAGCCATACACCGGCAGTACGGCGAAGGGTATCCCCAGACGGTGGCTGTACCCCGCTACGGAAGAACTGACAAACCCACAGCCAGATCAAAAGGCAACCATCAACGATCGTGTCTGGTGGGATACGAATAACTAGAAGGAAAAATGACAAGGCTGGCTGTTTAGCCGGCCTTTTTTATGTAGATGACTATAATATCCAACGCATCCTTTTCGCCCATTGTATCAGCACCAAAGAACACAGCGCTGCAATAACAGCCACCGTCCAATATTTCCAGTCCATAAAAGAGATGTTCAATGCTTTTCTGAATATGGGCACCCACCAGGAAGCCAGTGTAAGCGAAATGCAGCAAATAATAGCATACCATACGTATTTGTTGGTGAACACTGAAGATTTAAAAAATCCGCTATGAAGGTCAAAAGACATATTCAGTACATGGACCACCTGAGAGAAGGCCAATGTGTAAAAAAGCATATTGTTGGCGTGCCCGGCTGGAGGAGTGATGTCTGAAGACAACAGGTAACAGGCGATATAGACAGCGCTGATAGTTGTCAGGGTCATAATAGATGCATACGTAAAAATGGCAATCCATCTTTTCCTGTCTACAATAGGTGTTTGGGAGGCATAAGGTTTGCGCTGCATAATAAATGGGGGGGCTTTTGTCATGCCGAGGGCAAGCGCAGGCAAAACATCTGTGATCAGGTTAATATAGAGTATTTGCAGTGGAAACAATTGGAACGGTAGATTTAAAAGGGAGGCGGTGGCAATGATCACCAGTTCACTCAGGTTGCCTGACAGCAAATAGACTACAAAGCGGCGAATGTTGGAGAAGATGGTCCTCCCTTGTTTTATGGCAGATACAATGGAAGAGAAAGCATCGTCCGTCAGGATCATATCTGCTACTTCCTGGGCGACCTGGGTGCCTCGCCGGCCCATAGCGATACCTATGTCAGCTTTTGTCAGTGCCGGGGCATCGTTGACGCCATCGCCGGTCATGCCGACGATCATTTTTTGTTCCTGATAGAGACGGACCAGGTCCAGTTTCTGCTCCGGCGTTACTCTGGCGAAGACAGTTGCAGACAACCATTTCTGTTTCTCGTCGATGGTGAGCCCGGCGTAGGGCTTCATAGCATCGCCATGGATGATGTCATGTTCGTGGCTGGGTAATCCCACTTGCCGTGCAATCTCACGCGCCGTGGCGGGGTGGTCGCCGGTAACCATCACCACCCTGATACCCGCAGACTGGCATTCGCCGATGGCGGAAATAACCTCCGGCCGTACCGGGTCTGAAAATCCGGCAATACCGGCTAAGGTCAGGCCAGAGAGTAGATCTGTAGAGGGATCGGGGCTTTCCTTAAACGCAAATGCCAATGTCCGCAGTCCGGAAGCGGCCATTTTTTCAGCTATCTTGAGCCAGTTGTTTTTTCTTCCGGGAATGAGTGCTTCGGTGGTCCCATTTTTCAGCACTGTGTCGCAACTATTGAGCAACGCTTCCATTGCTCCCTTCACAGCCACATAATAGCCGTTTTCTTTTTTGTGCAGCGTAGCCATCACCCGGAGATCGGAAGAAAAAGGGATTTCGTCGATTTTCGGATATTGATTGCGAAGTTTCCTGAAATCCGTAGTGAAGGAAGCCATTTTTAGTAAGCTGATCTCAAGCGGATCACCGGTTGGCGTTCCCGGAGAACTGCCATCGCCGGTATCCAGCGACGCCGTATTGCACAGTACAGCAATTTGTTGCAGATGCGCAAATGCCGGATCGGCGGACAGCAGGGAATGATGCTGAATACCGGCAGGGACCTCCATGCCCGGCAATTGCACACAGGCGACCTCCATTTGGTTCTCGGTGAGCGTCCCGGTCTTGTCGGTACAGATAATATTGGTGCTTCCCAATGTTTCTACCAGCGAAAGCCTTTTTGCCAGTATATGTTGCCTTGCCATACGCATCATCCCCAGTGCGAGTGCCATAGTAGCTACCACGGGCAAGCCCTCAGGGATGGCCGCAACAGATAACGCAATGGATGTTTGCAGGATGTTAAACAGCGGTTTTCCCTGAAGCCAGCCAGCCAAAAAAATAAAAGCCATCAATATCAGTGTTATCAGTACCAGTTTTTTGCTGAAAACCTGTAGTTTTTTTTCCAGGGGAGACGCTTCCGGTTGAACCTGGTGGATCATGCCTGCAATTTTACCTAGCTCAGTTGACATTCCGGTATAGACTGCCAGTCCATACCCGTTCCCCCTGGTTACAAAGCTGCCTTTAAAAAGCATATTGGTCCGATCGGGAACGATGGTATGGGACGGTAGCACAGCAGTATTTTTTTCTACCGGCAAAGACTCTCCGGTCAAGGACGATTCATCGCTCTGTAATTGAAAACAGCTGATCAGTCGTAAGTCTGCACTCACCAGGTCGCCTCCTTCTACAAACAGTATATCACCCGGCACTACCTGTTCTGCCGGGATGGAAATGAGGCTGCCATTTCTGAGAACGCGGGCGTGTATCGCAGTCATTTTTTTCAAAGCGTGTATGGCCCGTGCCGCCTGAAATTCCATGACAAATCCTACGGTGGTGTTGAGTACCAGTACCAGCAAAATGGCGATTCCGTCCAGCCATTCCTCAAAGAAAAAAGAAAAGGAGGCGGCCAGCATCAGCAGTAAAGCAAAAGGACTAACAAACTGCCGCAGGAAGATGGTCAGCGGACTGACGGATTGGCCGGTATGAATGGTGTTATACCCGCAGGAGGTAAGACGGCTGGCTGCTTCCGCAGAGGAAAGGCCGCTGTCAGCGTTGCTTTGTAACTGGTCAAGCAACTCTGCGGCCGAATATGCCCATGGTTTTTTTATGTCGTCGTTGGTCACCATCCGGACAAGGCTTTTCAAATAAACAGATAAGTGCTATACTATGTTTACAGGCACCAATGTCAGTTCATGGGACAGGCGTTTATACGCTGGTTGCAGCGGGGAGCTATTTCGGATACCGCTTTTCAGGCCCGGAGGCGACTTTAGAATAAAACAGGGGGATTGTTACTTCAGAAAGAACCGGTCACCCGTCGTATTACGGGGGTCTATCAGCGACCTGTTGGCGTAAGTGGCTTTCTCAAATTGATCAATGTTGATGGACAGGAAAGAAACATTTGGCAGGAGCGGTGCCAGTTGGCGGGTGATCACCTTCGCGAGATTGGCTTCTTCCGCGGTGGTACGTCCGCTCATAATGCTTCCAAAGATGTGAAGGAAGCTGTCTTTTCCTGTTCCCAGCCGGTACAGTTCGTAGGGGTGTAACCGTACCTTGATATCGTTTTCTGCGAAAAGGCCGGTCGACTCTGCCGCCCGGTAAACAGTCTCCATGATAACTTCCGCCGGTTGCATGTCCAGTACGTTTTTGGAACATTCTATCACAAAATGAGGCATATGCAGATGGGTTAAGTGGTCATCAAATTTAATGATAACCTATTAATTGCCGGATTTTATTATTTTAAGACCGATATCCTGTACTTACTACAATCTACTAACCTCATGAAATACTATTTAACAATCCTGCTGCCGGCGATGATCTGTCATACCCTGTGTGCCCAGCATCGGTTTGGCGATGCCCGCCAGCTCTCGCACAAAGAGGAGCAGGTTTTTTCCACACCGGTGATTTATAAAGACAATATCCTGTTTGCCGGGATGAGTGGCCGCGTATATGCGGTGGATAAAAAGACAGGCGCCGCCAAATGGTCTGGTGCCCTCTCCGGCGGTATTGCCACGCACCTCGTCATCTCCGGTGACCTGCTGTTGATGGGCAGTTACGACGGCCATTATTACGCCCTTGACGCGCGTAACGGAAAACAGCTTTGGAAATTCCGCACCGGCGGCGAAAAACGGATCGGCGCTAAAGGCTTATGGACCATGAAGCCGGATACGATGTATATGGAAGACCAGTATGATCTGTACCTGTCTTCTCCAGCAACAGACGGAGCCTCCGTATATTTTGGCAGCAGCGACAGCTGTATCTACGCGCTGGATAAGAACAACGGGAAGCTGCGCTGGAAATTTAATACCGGCGGACCGGTACACGCGGGGGTAACCTGTGCGCAGGGAATCGTGCTGGCCGGTAGCTGGGACACCTATGTATATGCCTTGGATGCCGCTACCGGCAAACAGTTATGGAAGTTCAAAACCAAAGAAGATACGGTATATCATCATGTGCTGGAAGGAATACAGGCGCAGCCGGTCGTAGCCGGCAACACGGTGTACATCGGCGCAAGGGATGCCCGCCTGTATGCCCTGGACCTCCATACCGGCAACAAACGATGGGAGTACAGCGCCGGTGACGCATGGATCGTGGGCGCCGCTGTGGTGACTAACGGACACGTATATGTGGGAACATCCGACAGTTACCTGATGCTGGATATCGATGCTGCCACCGGGAAGGAGCTGCATCGTCATAAAGGAGGAGGGTATGTCTTTGGAGCGCCGGCATTGTCTGGTACTGCACTCTGCTACGGAGATTTCACCGGCCGGCTTTACCTGTTGAACACCAATGACTGGAACCAGGTGGATACCTTCGATACGCCCGGGCGGAAACAGTTGGCAGCACAACTGCTCGACGGGGATGGGCGGATTAACTTTAAACACCTGGCCGCCGGTGCTGACGGCGCATTGTTCTCCACGACCTTGGCGGTGATGGAGAAACTATATCAGCTGGCGCCTTTTGCCACAACGCCGGTGACTGAAGAAAATACCGTATATGCAGTGACGGCCGCCGGAACGCTGTACAGGATTGCATTGACGGCAAACGGAAAATAAAACAGCAGGAGCCTCTTCGGAGGCTCTTGTTATCTATCTTGAAAGCACTATTTTATAAGTATGAACCTTGTGGTCCTTTGTTGTTAATGTAATCATATATATGCCGTTGGCCAACGATGACGGCAATTCGAACGTTTTCGTGCTGATCCGTGTCCGGTATACCTCCATGCCAGCAGCATTTTTAACGGCCATCTCAACATCGTTTACCGTCGCATCACCGCCAATAGTAACCCTGCCGGTAGTCGGATTGGGGTACAATCCGGGCGTGGCGGCCGATGGTTGCAGGCTGGCTTTATGTGTGGCCGCGAGCAGGGGGGACACCTGGCATTGCAGGCAATTATCCGTATACCAGCTCCTGATAGTACGGAACGACTGTACCTTCTTATAAACGATCATTTCATCAATTTGCGCCTGGTTGAGCGAGACTTTAAGATGACCATCCAGCGGGGGCGTGTTACGTGCTTCCAGGGGAACGGGCGCCTCTATTCCATTGATAAATAAGCGTATGGGGTTGGTGGCTGCCGGTATGGTGGTGACGACAAACAGGTTTAATCCACCGGGGTTGTCCACATGGGACGTTTTGCAGCCCAACCCTGTTTTACAGGCGGTGACGGAGTCAGCGGTGAGTGTAATCGACAATGGCGGCACCTCTACACGAAGCTTCGGTGTTTCATTGCAGAAAGCCTGGCGGTCAATACGTGCCCAGAACCCTACGGTGCCGGTGTCCCCCAGGCTCCAGGGAGCAAGTGTATGCTGCAGCGTATTTTCAAGGCAAGGTATAACGCTGAGGCCTTGTCGTCCGCAAAGCATATGATCCTGGTAGGTGGGTAGCAGTGTGCTGGTCAGATCCTTCCCGGAAATAAAGTCTTTGCTATCGCCGTCAAATGAGTAATAAAGTGTTTCGCCCGCAAAATGGGGCCCATAACAAAGGGAGAAGTCGCCGTAAGTCTGATCGGCAAAATACACCCGCAATTCATCATTGATGTCCGCCAGTCCCCCGTTCAACGTTATTCTGACACGGTCGTAAGGTTTTGAAGTAATAAACTCCAGCTCTCCTTTGGTGGAGTCTTCGTAGATTTTCAACATGCGGACATCTACCGGCCTGGAATCATTGTTGGACGTATCACCGGAAAAAGTTTCCACAGATACCTGGCCCAACAGCCGGACTGACAGGCGCGTATGCCCGGTGCCGATACCGATGCTCAGTTTGGTGAACCGGTCGATGGTCCTGTGTTTAAAAATCAGCGTTTGCCGGATGCTGCCTAATACTGCCAGGCCCATTTTGAAGACGGAACAATCCTGCGTGTTGTTGCCTACGGCTTTCTCCGGGCTTTCGACTGCGCAACCAAGGCAGATGCCCGATATCTCATGTGTTTCGCCAATCGCAAATTCCCTGTAGACGGGGATGGGCCGTTGTGCATATGCGTCATTTGCCGCAACATGGTTAAAGAGAAATATTAATACGGAAAGCCACGCCCATGAGCGCTGACGGGAGGGTGAAGGATTGTCCATGGTGCTTATTTTGAGGGTAAAGCAGATCGATTGTTCCCTGAATATACAAATTAACGGAGACACTATCCGGCAGCGACTTGCCGGACATTTCTGTATACGATCGGTACCTTTTTAATTTCTTTGTTTTTGAAACGTTGTTGCAATTATTAATTATCTTTAAATTGCAACAATGTTTCAAAAAGTGTTCAGGAAAAAAGTCTTCCCTTTTTACCGGCAGTCAGACGCCATGGACTGTGGCCCTACCTGCCTGAAAATGATAGCGGCGCATCATGGCCGCGTATATCCGTTGCAGCACCTACGCAACGCCTGCCGCATATCGCGGCAGGGCGTCACCTTTGCAGACATGATGGGGGCGGCGGAGCAGCTGGGGTTTAAGACATTGCCGGCGGAGCTGCCATTCACCGTACTGGCGAAAAAAGCGCCGTTGCCCTGTATACTTCACTGGAACAAACAACATTTTGTGGTGTTGTACCGTATCACAGAAACAGCAGCATACATCGCCGATCCGGCATTGGGGCGGCAAAGCCGGTATTCCCTGCCGGAATTTATGGCCGCCTGGCAGCTGGACCCTGCTTCGGGAGATGGCCGCGCGCTCTTCCTCGAGCCTACCCCAGCCTTTTATGCGGCACCGGAAGTTCCGGAGACAAAAGCCTCGCTGCACACGCTGTGGCCTTATCTGCGTACACACCGTAAAAGCCTCTCGCCCGTGCTGATGACACTGCTGCTGGCCAGCGGCTTCGCCCTGCTAACGCCGCTACTGACGCAGGCTATTGTCGATAAAGGCATTCAGAACAGGCAGCTCTCCTTGATACTGTTGATTGGCGCCGGCCAGCTGGCGCTGTTCCTCGGTCGCATGTTGTCGGAGTTTGTCCGCGCGCGGCTGCTGCTGCGCGTAGGCGCCCGCGTTAGCACGGCCATGCTGAAAGCTTTTCTTCATAAGCTCCTGCGGCTGCCGCTTTCTTTTTTCGATAACCGTCAGGCGGGGGATAATATGCAGCGGGTGACAGACAATCAGCGGGTGGAAGACTTCCTCACCGTTTCGCTGGTGAGCTTCGCGTTGTCTGTCGTTACCATACTGGTACTGGGTGTTCTGCTGCTGTATTACCACTGGCAGGTGTTTGCATTGTTTATGCTGGGTGGCGCTGCGGGCATATGGTGGAACCATGCTTTCCGGGAGCGGCGTGGCCGGCTGGACCAGAAACGTTTCGGCGTACTGTCAGCCAACCAGGACATGCTGCTGGAGATGTTCGGCGCCATGCAGGAAATAAAGCTGACCGGCAGCGAGGCCCGCAAGACACACCAGTGGGAAGATATACAGGAGCAGGCGATCTCGGTGAAGCTGGAAAGCCTCCGGCTGGACCAGCTGGTGCAGGGGGTATCGTCGTTCATCAACGAAACCCGTAACGTATTGGTGACCTGTTTTGCCGCCGTACTGGTGGTCAACGGTCAGCTGACGCTGGGCGCTATGCTGGCGGTGACTTACACCTGTGGCCAGTTGAGTGCGCCGGTGGCGCAGCTGTCGGATTTTATCCGCGCCATGCAAAATACCCGCTTCAGTCTGCGACGGATGGCGGAGGTGCACCAGGAGTCGGATGAAGATACGCCTCACCTGCGGCAACTCACAGCCGGCGCAGTCACCGGAAAGGATATACGCTTACAGAACGTCTCTTTCCGTTATGGCCACCGGCATTCTCCCCAGGTACTACGCAATGTCAACCTGCTGATCCCTGCCGGTAAAGTAACGGCCATCGTAGGGATGAGCGGTAGCGGCAAAACCACCCTGTTGAAATTACTGCTGAAGTTTTATCCGCCGCAGGAAGGGGAGATATTACTGGAAGATATGCCTCTGCAGGATTTTTCCGCCCAATCATGGCGCCGGTATTGCGGCGTGGTGATGCAGGATGGCTACGTGTTCCGCGATACGATCGCCGGCAATGTGTTTGCCGGTGATACCGCGAAGAACTACGATCGCCTCTATGAAGCCTGCAGGATGGCCTGCATACACGATTTTTTTATATCACTGCCTTTCGGCTATGAAACCCTGATCGGGAAAGACGGCTACGGCCTCAGCGAAGGCCAGGTGCAACGGCTGCTGCTGGCACGCCTTATTTACCGCAACCCTTCCATCGTGTTTCTCGATGAAGCTACTAATTCTCTCGACGCCCACAACGAACGCGCTATCCTCCGTAACCTTGAACAGTTTTTTACCGGCAAGACCGTCGTGGTGGTGGCGCATCGCCTGAGTACCGTGAAACATGCCGATCAGATACTGGTGATGGACAAAGGCGCTATCGTGGAAAGCGGTACCCATGACGGGTTGTCCGCCAGCAGGGGCGCTTACTATCAATTGGTAAAAAACCAGCTGGAGCTGGGTAAATAATCGCTACATGACATTGAAAGTTTTCCCTTATGCACTGGTCCGCTATGCGGCTATGCCTTTCCCGGCGCTTAAAGCGCTGGAGATAACAGAGACGGATGCATGCCTTGCCGCTGCGGACATAGCGGCGCAGGATTTCCGGCAACAACAGGAGCGGCTCTGTGAACTCTTGTTTCAGGCAATACAGTCCGCCGCTGATGACGATACCCGGCAACTGCTGCTGCGTTGGAAACGGGCGGTGTACAATGGCCGGAAACCGCCGGAAGAGACGGTGGAATATCTGTCAGGGCCAATGCTGCGTTACCGGGAATCGCTTATGCAGCAACAAAAGGACCGTGAGGCATGGCAGGTATTTTACAACCGGCAGCTGCAGCAGCACCGGCGCCAATTGCAGGCCTGGTCGGGAGAGGAAGCCCTGCGCAAAGGTATCCTGCTTTCCAGTCCTGTGCTCTACGGGCAATTGGACCATTTCGCGGAGGCAGATCCGGCCGCTTTCAAGGCGCGGGAGCTGAAAAATGAGTATAGCCTGCTCCGTTATATTACCCGGATGGCGGCGAAAACATCGCCTTTCAGCACATTTACCTATACGGGCGTCAGCACCATGCAAACGGCCACAGACACCGCACCGGCCATCATCAGTAACGTCCGGCTGAACAACAGTTTGTTTACTTATCTCCGCAGCCTGCTGGTCCACCATCCGGTGTTGAATGAACTGATGACGGTCACCCTGAATGATACCGTCACTATGGATGAAACGCACCTGCATTTTCTGGTCAACTATTTTAACGTAGAGGCGTTTCAGCGCCTGCCGGCGCGGAGCGTGGCGTTGTGGTTGTATCAGCGGCTGACGGCGCCGGGCACGCTGGCCGCTCTCATTGATACGCTGGCAGGAGAAATGCCGGGCGTTCCGCGGGAACAGATCAAGGCGTTTTTGCTGAAGTTGTCTGCCAGCGGCCTGCTGGAACTGGGTATCGGTTGCTCAGGTATTGACCCGGAATGGGACAGGGCGCTCACTGATTTTCTTTCCGGAAGCACGCAGCATATGGCGGCGAAGGCGCTGCGGGAGCTGCTGCTCGTGCTGCAGGTGAACCGCGGCTTTTATGCCGTCGCAGATGTGGCCACCCGTGCGCGACTGCTGGAAACATGCGCCGCGGCGCTCAATGCCGTGCTGCATCAGTTGAAAACAGAAGCGGCGTTGCCCGATAGTGTCACCACCTCTGCGGCGGATGCGGCCTTTGAGGTGCATCATTTTGCGCCGAGGAGCTTTCAGCCGGCTGATATTTTTTATGAAGATACCAGCACATCTACCGTAGATACGTTGCCGGAAGAGGTGCAGGCACTGACAGAAAAGGCGGAGCGCTTTTGCGCCTTGCTGGCAGGGTCCGATCTGTTGCAGGAAGAGCGTGACCGTATGCGCGACTTTTTCCTCCGGCAGTATGATGTTGCGCAACGGCCGGCAGTGACAGATTTTTATCACGCTTATTATCTCCACGTCAAAAAACAACAACACGATACAGGAGGGATAACGGTCATGGATATACCGGAAACGATACAGCTCGTCGTAAAGCCTGATGTGGTGGATGTCTTCGGTCAGGCTACCATGCCGGCAGCGCCGCTCTCCCGTGGTATGTTCGTGCAGCTTTTCTATCCGGAAACCACCGCGCCGCTCATGGGCGTCGTCAATGCTTTCCTGCCCGGTATGGGCAAAGTGGCCGGCAGGTTCCTGCATCTCTTCGATCCTGCGGTGACCGACACCTTCCGGTCGTGGAATACGGCGCTGCAGCCTGGGCACCTGATGATAGAACTGAACGACGGCTCTGTCTTTAACGCGAACATACACCCGCCGCTGCTGGCGCATGAAATTACCATACCAGGCGGCAGCAACAATTATCCCCCGGAAAAGCGTATATCCCTGAAGGATATTGTGGTGCAGTATGATCCGGTCTCCCGCCGGTTGGAGTTATGGCATACGGTGCGTGACAAGCCGGTGTATACCTTCGATCTTTGTCTCGAGTCTTTTTACAACCGTTCTCATTTTTACCGGCTGCTGGCGCATTTTAACCCGGAAACAAGAGTGCCGCTGCGGAGCTTTATTGCCGCTGCGGACCACCGGTACGCATTGCATTATGCTGCAGCCGGACCGGTACAACCGTTGCCCCGCATCGTTTTTGAAGACCGTCTTGTATTGAGAAGGAGGGGCTGGCTGGTCAGCACAGCAGCTGTTCCTGTACCAGCCGGTGCAGAAACTGATGCGGAATATTTTCTGCGGTTACAGCGATGGAGAATCGCGGAGAAGCTGCCGCAGCACGTGTTCGTTTTCCTGAAATCACCTTACCTGCAGGTAGCGGCAAAGAAAGGACAATTGCACCGGGATGACTATAAACCGCAGTATATCAGCTTTGTACAGCCGTTGTTGGTAGCCGTTTTCAGGAAGATGCTCAGCCGGGCGGGAGAACAGCTTTACCTTGAGGAGGTATTGCCGGACGTTTCGGAGCACGGCACCGTCACCGAACATATGCTTCACTGGTATCAATACTAACCTATGGAAAGTAACTGGTTATCTGTACACCTGTTTCATGCCGCTGATCTTAACCGGCTACTGCAACTACTGGTCGGCCCTGTGGTACAGCAGACGGGATGTCCGTATTTTTTTATCCGTTACCGGGAAGGCGGACAGCATATTCGTTTACGGTTACACGTAGCACCCGGCAGCCTGACCGAAATAAGACGGCTGCTGCAAGACGCAGCACAGGCCTATTTTACAGCTTATCCTTCCTGCCGGGAGAAAGCCTTTCCCACGCAGCAGCTGCAGCCCAACGACACGTTGCAATATATTCCGTACGTGCGGGAGACCAGTCGTTACGGTAACGAGCAAACGATGCCGCTGGCGGAGCAACAGTTTGGTTTTTCTTCTGCCTACGTGCTGAAGGAAATCAACCGGATTGATCCGTCCTCCGCCCTGATGCACGCCATCAGGTTGAATGTAATAACCCTGCAGGCATTGCGGGAAACGCCGGAACATACGCTGAACATCTGCCGCCGTTTTATACAAGGGTGGCTGCCGCGGCTGTATGCTCCGCAGGAGGACAGGGCCCAACAGGAGGCTTATTTCCTGCAACGCATGGAGGAGCGCTTTGCCTTCTATGCCCCGGCACTGACACGCGCAGCTACGGAGCTGTGGAACGGAAATGTGCCGGAGACGTTGCAGGCTTTTGCCGCCGGCAACAGCCACGTCTTTGCGCAGTACAAGCAGCTCGGTATTCAGCAGGAGCAGCTGGGCGTCATCGCCCGCAGTTTTCTGCATATGGGACACAATCGCCTCGGCGTAGCGAACCACGATGAAGCCTATATCATGTATTTCACTTGCAAATGCCTGGAACATATCTATGGAATCCGCTGACAAACTGATCATAGACACGGAAGTGAGGCGGATAGCCGCAGCGGTGCTGCCAGCCCTGCAGCCGGATGTCATTGCTGTAAAGACGGACCTGTTTAACGGCAGCGCCGGCGTCATCCTGTTTTATTTAAGATTGTATGAGCACTACGGCGGGCAGCATTACCTGGAGGTGTGTATAACGACCGCGGATACCCTGTTATACCATCCGGAGATCGTACAGCAGCAGTATTACACTTTCTGTACCGGCGCCACCGGTTTGTTGTACCTGTGTATTAAGCTGTACGAGGTTACCGGGCAGTCGCGTTACCTGGACCGCGCCGTTGTGCTGACGGCGCATTTCAAAGAGGGGATACAACAGCGGGTGGTACAGGACGATTGGTTAAGCGGTCATGCCGGGAATCTTTTTGTGCTGACTTACCTGTATGTACATACGCAGGAGGAGCATCTTCTGCCGCTGATCCGCTCGTTGACGGATACGTTGATAGAACAGGCGCGGGCGGCGCCGAAAGGCTTGCGATGGGGGCATGTGAAGATGAGCTACGACTGTCTGACAGGATTCTCCCACGGCGCTTCGGGCATGGCCTATGCCTGGATGCAGGTAGCTGCCTGCTTCCGCGATGAAGGGCTGCAATACCTGGCGGAGCAGGCGCTGGATTATGAAATGCAGTATTATGATCCGGCAGCGCGTAACTGGCTGGACCTGCGGTTGACCAACACCAGTATCGAACGGGAAAATTTTTTTCATTGGGATATCCGCCGTTTCCGGGAAGATGCCGCCGCTACTAATACATGGGCGCATGGCGCGGCTGGCGTGGGGATAGCCCGGTTGTTTGCCTATAGAAAGGAACCGCGTGCTGAATGGTTGGCACAGCTGCAAGACGCCGTTCAGCGTTCGCTGGACGATGCACAGCAGCTGAAGCGGGGCGACTTTACCCTGTGCAGTGGTTACGGCGGTATCGTTTTTTTTCTGCTGCAGGCGGCAGCAGCTTTGCGGCAACCAGCATTACGCCAAAAAGCAGAGACACTGGCGTTGCAGGCGGTCCGTTATTACGAGGAACAGGGGACGTATAACAGCTACGTACCTACGATGATGCAGGATGCTGGTTTGTTTTCCGGGTTGTCCGGTGTGGGATATATGCTGGTATCGGTGCTGATGCCCTTCCGGGAGGATACGGTATTACATCCGGTAATCCGTACAAACAGCCATGTGTCGCCTTTGTACGCCACCGGGGAAGTGAAGCACCGGTTGTTTTCAAAATATTATCCGCATACCCTCCGGCTGCTGATAGCCACCGGATGGGCATTGCCGGATGCGCAGGACATTGGTATGCTGGAGACGGTGCTCTGCAAGGCGGTGACCGCACTGCCGGAAGAAAGCCGGCCGCAGGTGGCGGACGCTTTTGCTTTTGAGCAGCAGTGTACCGCCCTCTGGAAAGAACACAGGGGATGGTTATACTATACCAGGAGAAAAGAAATTGCAGGACACCTCCCGGAGATGGCAACGGAAGTGCTGTTACAGTTGAAGTGGACTGTGACAGCGCAGGTGCGGTTGTGCCGCACGCATTGGCAGTGGGACCAACAGGAGGTGGATTCAACAGCAGGTGAATATTATTATTTATTACAAAACCACGAATACGGCGTGGCGGTTTTCCCCGTAGGAAAGCTAACAGCCGCGATCTTTGATCATTTGCAGGGCGGATATACCCTGGAAGAAACACTGGTGCGCTGCTTTAACGCGGCGGACCGGGAACAGGCCGTCACTACCCTTGTGGCGCAAACGCTTTCTCTGTCAAGGCAATATTTCATCCGACCGGCATGAAAGAGGCGCCCTTTTATTTAGGGGGCGGCCTGGTCCGAATTCAGGCGTACCGGTTATCCCAAAGTGTTTCCGGTGGTAGTGAACTACAGTAATGGATTAATCGATACCAAAAAAACAAATCAGACGGTTGCCTTTCTCATTGAGTATAATACCAACGCAACGGAAGTGCAAAAGGCCATAGTCCTGTTGGGCGGAGCAGACCATGGCGGCACGTGGTTATGGTGGGATAGAAAACCCTGATCCGTTACATCGCATTTAAACCAAGAGGCCGTCCCCAGGGGAGACGGCCTTTTGGTTGTTTTCCGTTCGTATACCATTAGCAGATGATGGTAGTGCACAGGTGGTGCTCATCGTCTGTCTGCAGGGTATGCGTAGGGTGGCTCTGGCCTGCCAGCCCGCCGGCGAGGCGCATGTTCATTTCGTTGTCGAGGCTGGTAACGAAGCTGTCAATTTTCAGATCGTCGATGCTCAGCTGGAGATTGTTGGATTGCTCTTTCATAAAATAGTGTTTTTGATAGTTAATGCCTACTGTTATGGGGTTTCGGCTTATCCCCTTCTTGCGCGCAAATAGTTTTCAGGGCTACAGTCTTATGCCGGCAAAAGCTTTGAATGAAAGCGGCGCTCCTTCTATGTAGTAGTAGCTTTTTACGCCCTCATGGATGGAGCCGACGAGAATGTCGCCACTGGAGAAATATCTTTTGTTGGTGAGATTATCTGCGATCACCCGCAGGTACCAGCGGCCGGCATCCCAGGCTACGCCGGCATCCAGTTTCGTATAGCCTTTCAGGTACACGTCGGGTGTATAGGTGGCGGTGCGGGTAACGGTACTTTGTCCTGCGCTGATACGCAGCCTGGCCTGTTTCACAGGGATGCTGTATTGCACCCAGGTATTGATCATCTGCTCGGGGGTGAAGGCGAGGCGGGTACCTTCGTTTTCCGGGCGACTGTCTTTGCTGGTGATGGCATACGTATAGGCGTAGTTGGCAGACACGGTAAAGCGGTCGGACAGTCTTCCGATGATGTCCGCTTCCACGCCTGTACTGGTGGCCTGTCCTATCTGCCGGCTGAAGCCGGGGTGCTGCAGATCAGACACCAGCAGGTTGTTTTTGATGATGTGATAACCGGCCAGTGTGGTGATCAGCTTACGCTGGAACCATTCGCGTTTGGCGCCTGCTTCGAAGCTGTTGCCCCGTAACGGTTTGAAGTTGTTGCCCGCAAAGTCGGCGCCCGACTGGGGAATGAATGACTGGTCGTAGATGGCGTATACGCTGGTGTTTTCGCCGAACAGGCGGGTAATGCCCAGCCGGGGAGAGAAAGCGGTTTCATTCCGTAACGGTGTCTTTGCATTGGTCGTAACGGGCATGTTAAACGTAAAACGGCCGCCATAGTTAAAGAGCCAGTTTTGATGTACGCGGGTAGTGTTGTATACAAAGGCAGACCACCAGTTGTTTTCGCGGAGAATCAGCCTTGGTTTGCCCAACGTTTTTACGCTGTCTGTCGGAAGACCATACTGCGGATGGTTGCGGTCAAAAGCAAAGGAATATTGTCCGTAAGCCACGGAGAATTCGTCTTTACTGTAGTTGTAATCGATGCCGGCTACCAGCTGATGGCTTACGGCGCGGCCTGTGTTAAAAGTGCCGTTGATGTATGCCTGCGCTGCCATCACGCGGCCGGTGATTTCGCTGTATTGGGGTAAGCGCCGGGTGACGTTGGTGCCGTCGAAATTGACGGGAGAGTAATTGTCCGACAGCAGCGACCACGCAACACTGGGCGTAACGGTATACTTCGACTGTACCGTCATTTTCCAGCGGTGGTTGAACCGGTGGGAAAACAGCAGCCTGGCGCTTTGCGACATGGTGTAAGACTGCGGTAAATTGGGATCGCCGGCGTAGTTGTTGCCGATGCGGTGTTTCAGTACATCTTCATCTGTGCCCACCTGGGTAACACTGCTGCCGCCATTAGCGGTCATGCGGATAAGATTATATTCTGCCAGCAGGAAAGTACCGGGCTTAAAATTATATTGTATAGATGGTGAAGCGATGTATTTACGCGTTTTGATGAAATCCTGAAAGCTTTGCTGCTGTTGATAGGCAGCATTGATCCGATAGGAGAGCCCTTTTGCCTGCACAGCGCTGCCCACGTCGGCGGATACACGTAGCAGGCCGAAGCTGCCGCCCGCCACTTCTATTTGCCGGGTACGCAAGGACCCGGGTGTTTTGGTAGTGATGTTGATGCTGCCGCCCGGTTCTCCGGAGGAGAGCAGGAAACCGGCAGGGCCTTTGATGAAATCCACTCTTTCTATCATGGCGGCATCGTCCATCAGCGCGCCCATGGTGCTGCGCTGGGGCATACCGTTCACATAGGTGACCGCGCCGAAACCTCTTACCATAATTGTGGTGGATGCGTCGAAGACGGAACTGTTGTAGCCCATCTTGATGCCGCTGGCATTGCGGGCGATGTCTTTCATTTCCAGGCCGCCTTGTTCGCGGATCAGTTCTCCGGGCACACTGGTGATATTTTGCGGCGTCTCCAGCAACCGGCCTTCCATCCGTAAGGTGGGCGCCATGCTGTCTGCTTTCATGTTTTTCTTTTTATCCAGCACAATGACTTCCTGCAGCCGTTGTTTACGGAGGCTGTCGGTTTGGTGCTGGCCATAGCTGTACAGGGTGATGGCACTAAAACCTATCAATGCCGGTAATGTTTTATACATGTTCATATTTTATGGAGATCATTCAATTTTCTTTTGAGTACCAGTGTCCCGGCGCAAAGCAGGGTGATGGTCAGCAACAGCAGGTATCCGATGCCGCTTCGCCATCGGGCGGGGCTGTCCGGGTTGTACGACGGATGGTAAACGGGCAATGACTGGTAGTCGTTGTCCGCCAGCAGCTGGTCGTGGAAATGACGCTCATAGAAAAATGTTTTCCATTCGTCGCGGAAGCGGCGTGTCTCTTCCCGGAAATGATCATAATCGGAGATGTCTGTCCGCGCGATGCTGTTGAGCAACCATTGCGTGTATACGGCCGGGTTATATTTTAACGAGGCGTCCAGTTGTTGCTGTGCTGTACGTTTGCCGGTTTCCTGTGCCTCCGTTAGGCGCTGCATGCGCTGATCTACCAGCGAATAGTAAGCCATCGCATGGCGGGAACTGGTCATGCCGGTATCGTAGGCCTTTGCGTTGCGGTATTGCGGATACGCCTGATAAAAGCTGTCGAGCAGCTGCCGTTTGGGGAGGTCCCAGGTGTCCCATTCCAGTTCCCGCTGCACGGAGGCGTTGGTGGCGGTATCATCGATCTGTGGCCGATGGGTCATCAACCTGTAAGTGGCTGGTAATACAATCAGCAGCAACAGCCAGAGGCTGAACAGCGATACGAGGTTGGTGGTGGTATGCTGGTTCCATGCGATGACAAACCAGATCAGCCCCATCCAGAAAGACAGCCAGACGGCGGCTACGCCGGTCCAGGCGGCCCATGCCAGCCAGGGGAACCCCTGTCCGGCGGAAGCCCATACCATACCGATGGTGCAGATAAGTACCATGGCGGTCAGCAGGAGCAGATAACGTATCAATAGCCGTAACAGCAGCAGGCCCGTGAGCGCACCGTGCTGTACCAGCAACAGGGAGAGCGTGCCTTGTTCTTTCTCCTGTGCCAGCAGGTGATAGCTCATACAGATAGCCAGCAGGGGAAGCAGATAGATGAGCAGGAAGGCCGTGTCGAAGTTGCCGGTAGCCAGTTGCAGCGGGTTGCTGATTTTTTCTTCCGCAGGCGCATAGCTGCTTTTAACAGCGATGGGGTAGTAATATTTGGCGAGATCGCTCATGCCGACAGACAATACCGCTGCAGGCGCCGGGGGATACCAGGTGTGGGCATGTAGCCGGTGATCGGCAACGATGGGCCAGGCGGCCGCGATGTAGGCGGCTTTTCCCTGCGGGATGGTGGTGTCGGCCTGCAACTGGTGGCGCAGGGTGATCAGCTGTTGTTGGTAGTGCTGTTGCAGACTGTCGACCGCCGTTTGTTGTTTTACAGATACCGCGTGGCCATAGTACAAGGCTACTGCCGCGGCGGGCAACAGGATGGCGGCGATGACCGGTAACAGCCTGGTACGCCATAGTAAGCGCCACTCCTGCAGCGCTACGGACCGGTATTTATTAAATCGATGCATGTCTGGCAGCGCGGTTTAAAAGTGAAATACTGATCAATAGCCACAGCAGCAGCGAAAGTGCCGGTAGCCATAGCCTGCGGAGCACCTGTGCCGTGGCAGGTGGTTTATATTGGAATGTTTCTGCGTGCTGATACAGCTGTTGGCCCTGCTCATCGCCATAAGCCATGGCCTGGTTCAGCCGGCGGATAAACCGGTTGCGGTAAGCGCCCGCTGCCTGGTAAAAATGATACTGGTGTTCGTAATCGGTGCCGCAGAGCGCCATGGAGATACTTCTGATGGCAAGATAGGGGTCGGCAGCTGCGAGGTAATGCTGCACGCTGTTCTGCCGCCGTATCAGGCTGTCAGTCATGGCCGCATATTTTTCGTATACCCGTTGTGTATAGTTTTCGTCCGCCTGCAGGCGGAGAGCGTCGAAATTCACAGGCAACTGATCGGGGGAGCTGACTTTATATTGTTGTAAGATGGATTTTTCAAGACGTGCGGTGCGTGCATCTCTCGGATCGTTGCCGTCGATACCTGTTTTGATGGCCTGATCAATTTTTTCCTGCAGGTAAGGTTGGGAGGGCAGCGGATAGAGCGCTTCACCGGTGGCCGCCGCCAGGCGGGGCAGCAGTATATGCCAGCATAGCCAGATACTGCACAACAGTAACAGCGACTGGCCGGCGTTACGGGCTACAGCGGAGAGCCAGAGGCCGAGCAGGACGAAGATGGCGGCATAACAGCCGTAGCCGAGCACGAGGAAGAATATACGTGGCAGGTTGTGGATGGTGGCCATGGCCGGGAAATACAAAAGCATCGAGAGCAGTAGTAACGCGGTCATAAAGCCGAGGTATACTGCCGCTTTGCCGCGGAGAATATGGCGGGGAGTGGCGCCCTGTATTAGCAGTAGCCGCAGGGTGCCGCTGGTTTTTTCCTGCGTATAACTGTTAAAGCACAGGAAAAAAAGTAACAATGGAAAAAACAGTTGCAGTACTGTTGCGGGGGTGAGGGCGCCAAAGCGGAGGTATACATCGCCGGGGCCCAGGGGTGGCGTGGCCATCTGGTGCTGCACATGCGCTTCTACACGCAGAGAATTACCCGTAAAAGATTCCAGTCCGTTATCGAACCGGCTCAGCGATGTGAGCGGTTTGAAGATATAGGTGCCGAAATGGGCCGCGCTGTGCGGATCATCTGCACGCAGTTGCTCCCATTGCTGGCGGAACTGCCGGTTGGCGGTGTCCCGTTGTTGTTGCTCCTGCCGGTACAGCAGGCGGGAGCCGGCTGCGGCGATGCCGGACAGGATCAGGGCAGACAACAGGGTGACGGCCATGGTGCGGTTACGCAGCACCATGTGCCATTCTTTGATGGCAATTGTTCTGAACATAGCAGGATGTTGATTACCAGGTAGATGTTTCCATGTACTCCATATAGCTGTTTTCCAGCGTGTAGTGATCTGTAGCGGCGGCGTCCATAACTGTCAGCAAATGCCCGTCCCGCATGATACCGATGCGGGTGGCCACTTCTTTGGCGCGGTAGATATCATGGGTGGCCATCAGTACGGCACGGCCTTCCTGGCTGAAACGCCGCAGTAATGCGGAGAACTCATTGCTGGCGCTGGGGTCCAGCCCGGAGGTGGGCTCGTCCAGCAGCAGGGCGCCTGCGTTTTTGGCGGTAGCGATGGCGATGCCTACTTTCTGCCGCATCCCTTTGGAGTAACCTTGTACCGGCCGGTGAACGGCGGATTCCTGTAAACCGGCATCCAATAATAGGCGGATGGCCGTTTTTGGGGATAGCTGTTCTCCGGTGAGCGAATGGAAAAAGACCAGGTTCTCCAGCCCGCTCAGATATGGGTACAAGGTAACGGTCTCGGGTATGTACGCTAGATGCCGCCGCGCTTCCTGCGGCTGACGGAACACGGGGATACCGTTTACCAACGCCTCCCCGGAGGTGGGCGCCTGGAAGCCGAGAAAACAACTGATAGTGGTGGTTTTACCGGCGCCGTTAGGCCCCAGCAGGCAGAAAATTTCACCTTTGGCGACAGACAGGTCCAGCGCATGCAGCGCGGTATGCCCGCCAAATGTTTTGGTCAACGCAATAGCTTGCAGCATAAGTTACAGCGATGTGGGTACAATGAAACAGAAAAGGAAGTGTGTCGTGAGAGGGTATCACGCGGAAGGAGGCCCCCTGCCGGTCTGCACGGATTGTACGCCCGGATGCCCGTCAGCTGTGAAAAGAGAAGGTGTAATGTATGGAGTGGATAGTAGCTGCGGAGTGGAGAGGAAGTCGGGAACGGTAGCATCTTTGGCCAACTGGAAGTCACAGATGTCGCAGGCATGCGATGTCTGCACCTGCAGCCCGTGATGCAGCGTCATATAACCCTGGCCGTTAGCCGGATGATGGTGAAACAGTTTTACCATCTGCACAAACACCAGCAGGGCCATCAGCAAGAAGGCCAGTAGTCTGCGGGTAATGTCAAATGGTTTTGGGTGCATACAGCAAATATAGGGGATGTATTTTAAAAATGAAACAGAGTTGCAAAAAATATATTAGTATGGCCAGTCAAAGAAATCGGCCTGCTGCCAGTTGGCAGCGGCGGACTTTTCTTCTGGCTGCCGGAAGAACTGCATAACAATTTCCAGTGCTACAGGCAGGCTTACAAAAGAAACGAGCGGCACATATTGCTCGTCGCCGGCATCGATAACGGTGCGGGTATGCGCGTCCGTTACACTGTACCACGCCGTTCCGTTGCGGGCGTCGGGCACGTTATAGTCATATCTGAAAGAAAACTGATCAGGCGTACGGGCAACGAAAAACAGGATAATCGCTGCGCCGTCCTTCATCCTGTATTCAAAGTAACCGCCGTTAGCATATTCCAGCTCTTCCGGACGAAGGCGACTGATCATTTCCGTTACCACCTCCGGAGAAAGAAACGTATGATCGGTCTGGTCAAGGAATGTTGTGTAGATACGCATGGTGTCAATATAGTTTTTTATGCTGATAATTGCGGAGCGTACATTATTTTTATAGGAGCTGATATTATTGATATAGATGGAGACAAAAACCAGAGACATATTCCTGGCCGCCTGTACGAAAATCTCGGAACAGCTGGCAGTACACGGCTTTAAGCCTATGCAGAAAGCACAGACGATCAGGAAGACCACCCGCAATAAAAAAGTATATCTCGATATCCATTTTCAGTCGAGCGTAAAAAACTGGAACGGCGGGGTTATGCTATGGCCCTATCTGAGCGTCGCTTCCGGTGAATTGAAAAAATGGCAGCTACAACGGCATCAGGAGGAGAATGCCACGGGGACCATCTTTGCGACAAGGCTGGAAAACCTGACACCGCTGAAGAATAAAGCGCAGGACTGGAATATGGCTGCCAGCAACCAGGATAATGTGATCCCGAAATTGTGTGAACTGATTGTTGCCTATGCGCTGCCGCTGGTTGATCTGTTTGAAGACACGGATCAGGCGGTACAGTTCATGGTGGCCAACGGTGTCGCATTTAACGAACATTTCGATACCCGTCATCAGAACCTGCCCATAGACTTTCTTTGCTGCTTTGGTTCCACTGCACTGGCACAGAAAGCCTTCGACAACTATCTCCTGCAACAAAAGTTAACGGGTAGCGCTAAACGTTTTTATGAAGAGATGGCTGCCAAAGGCGAGGCGGCAAACCGGGTGGTGACGGACAACACGATGCGGGCTGCCTATAGGAATCAACTAACCATCAATGGCTGAGATTAAAAATCCGCTGAAATAGTGGTTTGTTTCCATTGTTCCAGTTCTGCGGACATATCGTTTATTTTTTGGGCGGCCCGGAGGTACGCATCTTCGCCCAGGAATAAGTGCAGCGGCGGATCGGGGCGTTCTGCCAGCGCTATAAAAATAGCCGCCGCTTTTTCCGGATCGCCGGGCTGCCGTCCATTCATGGCGAGATATCTTTCCTGTGTCTTTCTTACCGCTTCATACCCGGCTATCCGCGGCGCTGTATAGCTGAGTGAATTTTCTGTCAGGAATCCCGTACGGAATCCTGCCGGTTCTATTACCGTGACACGGATACCAAATTCAGCGACATCAAGGGCCAGCACTTCTGAGAAAGCGGCCAGCGCTGCTTTGGTAGCGGAATAGACGGCCCACCCTGGAGCGCCGGCGAATCCTGCCACGGAACCGATGTTGATAATATAACCATCTCTTTGTTCCCGCAGCAGTGGCAATATCCGTTTGGTCACTTCTATCGCGGCCACCACATTGATATTGATGATATCCCTGATGTCCTGCTCCCGGGCCTCTTCCACGGTGCCGGCCATACCGTAACCGGCATTGTTCACCACTACATCTATTCTTCCGAAGGCGGCAATGGTTTGCCTGATGGAATCGTCAATGCTGTCGGGGTTGGTCAGGTTTACGGTCAACGGCAGGAAACGGGTTTTGTCGATAATACCTGTAGCCTCCTGTAACAGTCCCGCATTGCGGGAAGTGGCTGCTACGCGGTAACCGGCGTGCAGCAGTTGTTTGACAAGGCTCAGGCCCAGCCCTTGTGAGGCGCCGGTGATATACCATACTTTGGATGTTTGCATGACGAAGGATTTTAAGCGAGCGTCGTTGCCGGCCGTTCAAAGAAGGCGGCGGTATCGCTGATGAGCGACTGCATCAGCGCCTTTGCTTTCCGGTGCCGGAGCAATGGGGCTATTTGTCCGCTCCAGAAGAAGACTTTGTCCCACTGTTGCTGGTCGATAGCCGCCTTACGGAGGGAAGACATCAGTGTGGATTGTAACGGGAACGGTAATACGGCATTTTCTTTCCCTGTGAGGTCTTCGCTGATGCTGTTGACGAGGCCACGTCCCAGCCGGCCGGTGAAGGCGCGGGTAAGCGTAGTCTGTTTGGCAGCAGGGGAAAACAGCTGTTGCTTATGCATGGGCATGGCATTGGATTCATCGCAGGCCAGGAAAGCGGTGCCTATCTGTACGGCTTCTGCGCCTAACAGTAACGCCGCTGCTGCTCCCCGGCCGTCAGCAATGCCTCCCGCGGCAATGACAGGCACCTTCACTTTTTCCCGTACCAGCTGCAATAACACGGAAGTTCCCATGAGGGAGCGCTCTGCGGGCGCCAGGAAAGACGGTCGGTGACCACCTGCTTCAAACCCGGAAGCGATGATCATGTCTACACCGGAATCTTCGAGCGCCACCGCCTCGTCGGGCGTAGTGGCGGCGCCGATAGTGATGATGCCGGCCCTGCGGCATTGTTCCATGACATCGGCAGACAGAACGCCGAAGACAAAACTGAATACTTTAGGCCGGATATCCAGTACGGCTTGCAGCTGATTCTGAAACCGTGATTCAAAAGGCGCCGGCTTCTCCGGAAAAGGCAGTCCCAGCGCCTCGAAATAAGGTTTAAATGCCGCCTGCGCCACCGCATAGTCCGCATCGCTGACAGGGCTGCCCGGTGCGTCGGCGTCGGATACCCACAAGTTGAGATTATAGGGCCGGGGGGTGAGCGCCCTGATTTGTTGGTCTGTCTCCCTGATTTCCTGCGGGCTGAGGGTGTAAGCGCCGTAGCCGCCCAGTCCCCCTGCATTGGACACCGTGGCCACCAGTTCGGGAGAAGAGAACCGGCCGCCGAAAGGTCCCTGGAAGATGGGATAGTCAATTTGCAGTAATTGTGTTACGCGGGTGTTGTTCCACATGATGATAAATTTATTCCGGGATATCGCTGATCATCTTGCTGACGATCAGCCATTGTCCGTCGATCTTATGAAAAGAGAGAAATTCGTGGTAATGGAAGTCATACATCTTTACGCGGACTTCCGCCACGGCAATGGAGCGGACAGCCCGTACCTCCAGTATTTCAGCTTTGAAAGGCTTGCCGGAGTCTTTGGGTGACTGGCGGTGCTGTACGCCATCCAGGTACTGCGCCAGCGTTTTGGCGTACGGCTGTCCTTTTACATCCCCGAAAAGTAGCGTGCCGGGATGATAAATCTTTTTCAGTTGCGGCACGTCTCCCGTATAGATGCCTTTAAAGTAATACTCCTCCAGTATCTGTGAGATAACAAGGGAGTCTTCCTGCGCTGTGGTCATGGTCATCGTTTTTTTCGCCTGCGCATCCCACCACCAGCAGGACAATAAGGCGGTTATGACAAAAGTTTTCATGAGACGGCCTTTGCCGTCAGGCTTACGTTTAATTCGAAATCGTTATAGATCAGGGTATCTCCCAGGTCTTTGAAAAAATTTCCGGAGCGGTATTTTATGTTGTATAATGTCCGGTCGATGATGATTTTTCCGGTGGCGGTCAGCGTGTCCCCGGCTACCTGCAACTGGCTGGTGAAGCCCACCGGGTGCGTGATCCCTTTGATGGTCAGGTTTCCTTCGATGTTATTTCCACTGGCGGCAGTGATCTCGAAGAAAGCCTCGGGATAATGCTGAATGGCAAAAAAATCATCGGATGCCAGGTGCTCTGCAAACTGCGCGTTGGTAGCCGGGTCTGCGATATCCAGAATTTTGATGGAAGTGGTGTCGATGGTGAATTTTCCGCCTGTCAGCTGACCGTCGGTCAACTGGAGCGCTCCCTCTTTCAGGTCGATGGTACCGTTATGGGCGCCGGTCACTTTTTTACCCAGCCAGTCAATATTGCTCTGTGTAACAGCGATGTCGAATTGTTGTGTTTTCATTTTCAGGTGTGTTTGTTTTGATGCAAAGTAACACCGGATTCCGGGGTGAATGATGTGACCTACATCACTTTTTAACGGTATTATACAATCGGCTCAGGGTTTCCCGGGATACGCCGAGGTAGGCGGCGATCAGGTGTTTGGGGACCAGGTGGTGCAGCTGTGGATAGAGTTGCAGCAGTTCTTCATAACGTGTTTTGGCGTCGTTGTTCATAAAGGAAAGCAGCCGTTGTTGTGCGGCCACATAACCCTTGTTGGTACGCCAGCGAAAAAAATGTTCCACCTGGTGTATCTCCCGGCAAAGCTTCTCCCTGTCTGTGTTGGAGAGCATCAGCAGTGCTGCGTCGGTAATACAGTCTACGTTGATAGTAGCCCTGGTCTGATTATATAAAGCGTGATAGTCGGAGGTCCACCAGGTAGGCATGGCAAACTGCAGGATATGCATTTTGACCTGGTCATTGATATAGAAGGCTTTCAGGCAACCGGAAAGCACGAAGTACTCATGCTCCACCTTGTCGCCCTCGCGGATCACGGTCTGCCCTTTTTTAAAGGCGGCCGGTTGAAAATGCGAAAAGACATAGGCATGCTCTTCCGGTGTCAGGGTAGCAGTTTGGGCGATGTGCTTTTGTAATATTTCAGCGGGTTGCATAAAGTGAAGATAGTTATTTCTCTTCAACAGCCGGAAGCATAACAAATACCGGGGCATTGTTATTGTGCAATGCTTAAAAATACCTGTTATGAAAATCCTGTTGTTGTCGATCACCTGTGTTTGCCTGATCTTTCAGCCGGCGATAGCCCAGCACGAACATCACAAGGGGATGAAGATGGATACCACCCGGTCTCCGGAAAAGATGGGCGCTATGCAGATGCCCATGAACCATTCCTTTTCGCTGAACCTGCCGATGAACAGAAACGGCTCAGGCACCTCCTGGTTGCCTGATGCATCTCCCATGTATGGTTATATGTTCCACTCCCGTAAATGGATGTATATGGTACATGGCAATCTCTTTCTGCGGTACACGAACCAGGACATTGGCCGTAAAGGCGTCAGGGGAGGGGATAAGTTTGACGCGCCGAACTGGTTTATGCTCATGGCGCAGCGGAAGGTGGGCAGGAGGGGGCTGTTCCATTATGAAGTAATGCTCTCCTTTGACCGGCTGACAGAAGGCGGGGCAGGTTACCCGCTGTTGTTTCAGTCGGGCGAAAGCTGGAAAGGGCAGCCGCTGGTGGACCGGCAGCATCCGCATGACCTGTTCTCCGGGCTCTCTGTGGGTTATTCCCATGCACTCTCCAAAAACGCGGACATTTACGCCAGCTTCGGTTATCCGGGAGAGCCTGCGCTGGGCTCCGTAGCTTTTATGCACCGGCCATCGGCCATGAACAACCCCGACGCGCCGATCAGTCATCACTGGAACGATGGCACGCACATTACGTTCGGCGTGGCCACGCTGGGGGTGCGACTGCATGATTTTAAGCTGGAAGGGAGCGTATTCACCGGCAGGGAACCGGATGAAAACCGCTATAACTTTGACAAAATGCGGTTCGATTCCTGGAGCGGCCGGTTGTCGTATAACCCTTCCCGTAACTGGGCCTTACAGGTATCGCATGGGCATATTAAAAGTCCGGAGCTGCTGCATCCCGACGAAAATATTAACCGCACTACTGCGTCCGCTATTTTTAGCCTGCCATTACAGCAAAACAGTCACCTGAACATTACCGGCCTCTGGGGGTTGAACAAGAGCAAAGGCCATACAGGTGAAAACGCGCTGCTGCTGGAAGGTGCGTTAAATATAAAACGCGTGGCTGTTTATACCCGGTATGAATGGGTACAAAAATCAACAGAAGAGCTGGACCTTGATGCGGCACAGTATGGCGCAGATAATTTATTCGGCGTCCATGCACTGACCGGCGGCGTTAGCTATGACCTGCTGAAAGTAATGCGGACGAGGCTGGCGGTAGGCGTGCAGGGAAGCATGTTCTTCAATGAAAAAGCTTTGCACGGGTTGTACGGAAAAAATCCATTCGCAGGAGAACTATACCTGCGACTTTATCCCGATCTCATGAGGCCATAAATACTTAGTGGCATGGCATAAAATTTAGTTCGCATTTTATAAAAACAACTACGGCCATGATACAACGCGATGCACATACAATCAGTCTCTGGCAGGACCACGCAGGCGGTTACAATACCATCAATAAAGCAGACCGGGGGAAAACATACGACGTGATTATTGCCGGTGGCGGCATTACCGGTATCACTACCGCTTTTTTGCTTCAGAACGCAGGCAGGAACTGCCTGGTGGTGGAAGCGGCTAACCTGGGTTACGGTGCCACCGGCGGCACTACGGCGCACCTCAATACACTGCTGGACGTACCTTATGATACCATACAAAGGAACTTCGGTAAAGAGGGGGCACGACAGATAAGAGAGGCTACGGCAGAGGCTATTCAGCTCATCAAACATCATATTGACCGGTTCGATATCCGGTGTGGATTTGAATACGCAGATGCGTACATGTTTGCCCAAACGGAGCGGGAAGCGGCAGCCCTGAAAGATATTGCGGAAGCCACCCTGATGGCTGGTGCGGATGTGTCCGGGGTGGACAAGGTACCGCTGCCGCTGGGGGCTAAAAAAGCCATTAAAGTAACGGGACAGGCTAAATTCAGTCCGCTGCCGTATGTACAGCGCCTCGCCACTGCCTTTGAACATATCGGCGGAACTATCCTGCAACAAAGCCGTGTGACGGCTGTACAGGACAAAGAGACGATACTGGTCATCACCACGCAGGGTCCTTTCCATTGCCGGCAGTTTGTGTATGCCACACATATTCCGCCAGGTGTCAACCTGCTGCACCTGCGCTGTGTGCCTTATCGCAGTTATGTGGTAGCCGCTACGCTGGCAGATAATAATTACCCGGAAGATCTCAGCTACGATATGCAGCAGCCTTTCCATTACTACAGAACACAGATGGTGGAAGGGCAACGTTACCTGATCGTCGGTGGAGAAGATCATCAAACAGGGCACCAGGAAAATACAGAAAACTGCTTCCGTAAATTAGAGGCGCATGTACGCGAATTATTCAACGTAGAAGACATTCGTTACCGCTGGTCGGCGCAATATTATGAACCGGCCGATGGCATCCCTTATATTGGACGGCTGCCGGGGCAAACCGGCGAAATATACGTCGCCACCGGGTTTAGTGGCAACGGTATGGTATATGGTACGGTATCGGCGTTACTGCTGAAGCGGCTGTTGCTCGGACTTCACAGCGACTATATCAAACTGTTCGACCCCAGCCGGATCAAGCCGGTAGCAGGCTTTAATACCTTTGTGCCGCATAATGCCGATGTTGTGAAACAACTGGCCAGCAGGCTGTTCCCGGCGGAGAAGCTGGAGCAACTGGCAGGGCTGGCGCCGGGTGAAGGTAAACTGGTGAATTACGAAGGTTCGAAAGTAGCGTTGTATAAAGACGAACAGGGCGGTTTACACGCAGTGGACCCCGTTTGTACGCATCTGGGTTGTGAAGTACACTGGAACCAGGCTGAAAAATCGTGGGACTGTCCCTGTCACGGGGCCCGTTACAGCGTGGATGGGCAGGTGCTGAATGCCCCGGCAGGCAAAGGGCTGGACCCGCACGATATCAAATAGGTTTGTTTTTTCCCAGGAAAGTATGAATAGCATGGGCTACGCCGGCGGGATTTTCTTCCGGCGTAAAGTGCCCGCTCTTGCTGATCTGTACGCCGGTGACATGCGTACACCCACTGTTTTTCAGTCCCTCTGTGTAAGTAGAAAGGTCGCCAGGTTCCTGGTCACCCCGGAGATATAGTACCGGCAAGGCTACCGTCGGTTCCGGCGCCGGCTCTTTTTCATCTCCGGCGAATGCCCGGTACCATCCGAGGCTGGCGTTCAGGGCGTTTGTGTTTGAATACACCCTGGTGTAATGTTGTCTTTTTTCATCATCCACCGCGTATTTATTAAATGCCAGCGTGTCATAGAAATAGTTGCATAAGAGCTGTTCATGGCCCGGTATCATGGCCTCCGGTAGGGCCGGCGTTGCGAAGTAGGCAAAATGCCAGATGTAAGGATTCCGTTTTATTTCCTCCCACGGTTCCACGCCGGGGATGGCAGTGCTCATGATGATGGCGGCGTCGAGCAGGTGCGGGAACTGCCGCAGCATGGCATAGGCTATCATGCCGCCAATATCGTGGCCGGCCACTGTTACGCGGGACAACCCCAATGATATGATCAATGCCGCCAGGTGGGTGGCCAGTGTTTTTTTGTCGTACTGGCCGATGTCTTCCGAACCACCGATCCCGGGCAGGTCTGCAGCCAGCACGTAATAATCTTTTGACAGCAGTTTCATCAGGTCTTCAAATGCCAGCCATGATTGCGGGTAGCCATGCAGCAATAAGATGGCCGGTGCCGGCTGTTTTCCGGCCGTTACCACATGCAGATGCCGGTCATGTACCGTGATGTCCAGGTGTTTAAACATAGGAGCGCTTTAGCCATGAACAGCGGCAAAAATGAAGCCGTGGCGATAATCGTTGTTTAACAGTCACTGGATAATTAACGCGCTTTTTTTTATTTTAGCGTCAGAAAAGGAAACAATTTGATAAGAAGTGATGCCTATAGTGATCTGGAGCTGATAAGCCTGCTAAAGCGGGGAGATGTGGAGGCATTTGACCTGCTGTATTCCCGCCACTGGCCGGGCATGTATCAGGCCGCTTTTTACCTGCTGCGCGATCAGAACGCCTGTATGGACATTGTGCAGGATATTTTCGCCTGGCTTTGGGAGAAGCGGGAGCAGCTGGACATACAGGCGGTACCTTCCTATCTGCGGAGCGCCGTTCGTTTTAAAGTGGCCAACTATATCCGTTCCGGTAAAATACGGGATGAATTTTATACAACGCTGTCCGGCCTTTCGTTACCGGAAACACCCGGCCCGCAGGACTTCCTGGAGCTGAATGATCTGAAGGCCATCATCACGCAGGTGGTGAACAGCCTGCCGGAAAAATGCCGGGAAATTTTTCTCCTGAGCAGGGACGGCCAGCTGACCAACCAACAGATAGCTGATTTATTGAATATTTCTATTAAAACTGTCGAAGCGCAAAAGACTATCGCGCTGAAGCGCATCCGGGCAGCCGTGGACCCTCACCTGCTCGCCTTGTTACTACTTCCCATCGTGACCAGTTATCATTGATCTGCCCTTCTAAAAAAAAATGAGATGTTTTTAAGGGTGTGTGTTTTTGCAAGTGCCTATGTATAGGACAGGCTACATATGAGAAAAGAGGAGGCCATATTATTAGCGGAAAAAATTGTGTCCGGTACCGCCACAGATGCGGAGCTGATACAATACAACCGGTTGTTCAACGCCTTTCAGGCGGACAGCAGCTGGGATGAGGAGGTATTGGGCAACAAACTGCAGCTGGAGGAGATGATCCGCCAGCGGCTACAGCCTGTGCTCCATCGTCAGCGTTCCGGGAAACTGGCCAGCTGGCCACGATGGGTAGCGGCAGCAGCTGCTATTGTATTACTGTTGGGCGGCGGGTATTATTTTTTGCAAAAGCCGCAGCCGCCGCAACAACTGCAGCCGCAGGCCGTTCGCTTCCGCAATGATATCCCGGCCCCTGCGGGGAACCACGCGGTGCTGACATTGGCCAACGGCCGGCAGATTCAGCTGGACAGCGCCGGCAACGGCACACTCGCCGTGCAGGGACAGGTACAGGTTTCCAAAACCGCCGGCGGACAAATTGTGTATGCCGGCACAGCGGAAGCAGCCAGTTTCAATACGCTGCAGCTGCCGCCGGGAAGCAAACCGCTTGCCGTTGTCCTCGCCGACGGCACCAAAGTATGGATGGACGCAGGCGCTGCGCTCACCTATCCCACCGCCTTTCAGGGCGGCAAACGGGAAGTGTTTGTGTCCGGACAGGCATGGTTTGACGTGGCGCCAAACAGCCGACAGCCCTTCCGCGTCACCACCACCACCAACAACGCTACCATCGATGTGCTGGGAACCTCCTTTACTGTTCGTGCTTTCCGCGATGGCAGCAATATGCAGGTGACGCTCCTCAGCGGCGCCGTGAAATTGAACACCAGCGCGGCATCGCAACTACTGCATCCTGGCGAGCAGGCGGCCGTGGACAGCAACGGAGCGGTGCAACTGGCCACCGGCGTGGACCTGCAGCAGGCCACCGCCTTTAAAGACGGACTGTTTTATTTCAATGGCGCTGATATCACCACCATTATGTCAGAATTACAACGATATTATGATATCGATGTCGTCTACCAGGCAGATGTCAAAGACCTTTTTGTCGCTAAAATTCCGAGGGATGTTCCGGTATCCCAGCTACTGAACCTGCTGGAGATGACTAATCTCGTGCACTTTAAAATTGAGGGACGGAAAATTACCGTCATAAAATAGATCGTACACCAGCCTTTTGTTACTGCCCTGTAAGACCGGCCATCTTACAGGGTGGGGAGTATTTTATTGTTTACCAAAAATCAACCAAACGATATGCTTGTCAGTAAGCTATTCAGCGCGCTATGCCTTTTAAAAACGGGAGATGCAACATCGGGAGTCAACTACGGCAGGATAGGCCTGCTGGCCATCTGCCTGCTGATGACAACACAGACCTTCGCACAGAAAGTCACCATCAGCATCAAATCAGGGTCTCTGGAGAAAACATTCCGGGAAATCGAAAAACAAACAGGCTACAGTTTTATCTACGGTAAAAATCAGCTCAGCCAGGCTGCGCCTGTCAACATTGCCGTAGAGAAACAGGAGCTGAACGACGTGCTGAAAATGCTCTTCAGCAATCAGCCGTTCACCTATTCCCTGTCGGGCAAGTTCATCGCCATACGGCTGAAGAATGCGCCTGCCAACGAAGCCCGCGCCGCGGAAGAGGGACTGACCATCCGCGGCAGGGTCACGGATGCCAAAGGAAACCCGCTTCCGGCGGTATCCGTGGTGGTGCCCGGTACGCCCTTTGGCGCTATGACCAACGGCAACGGCGATTACCTGATAAGCCGCGTACCGGCACAGGCCGTATTGACCGTATCTTATCTCTCTTATGAAGCACAGCAGGTCCCTGTCAACGGACGCACCACGTTGAATGTAGTGCTGCGGGAACAACTGAAGTCATTGGACGAAGCCGTGGTCATCGGCTATGGTACCACCACCCGCAGGATGAACACCGGTTCCGTCAGCAGCATCACTGCAAAGGAAATAGAAAGCCAGCCGGTGTCTAACCCGCTGGCAGCGCTGCCGGGACGTATCCCCGGTGTACAGATCACGCAACAGAACGGCCTGCCGGGTAGCGCGGCGGTGGTGCAGATCCGCGGACAAGGCTCTATGAACTCAGGCACCTTGCCGCTCTACGTGATAGACGGCGTACCGTTTACGAATTTCAACGGTTCCTATCCGCCGACGGATAACCTTAACTCCCTCGGCCTTACCGCCGCCAACGGCGGTATCAGCCCGTTCAGCATGATCAACCCGGATGATATTGAAAGAATGGACATCCTCAAAGATGCGGATGCCACGGCTATCTACGGCGCCAGAGGGGCCAACGGCGTTATCCTCATCACCACCAAAAAAGGAAAGTCCGGAAAAACACGCGCTAACGTCAACGTATCTACGGGAGCGGGAAAAATAGGCCGCTTCATTCCTATGATGAACACACAGCAGTACCTCGATCTGAGAAGGGAAGCGTTTAAAAATGACGGCGTCGCACCAAATACTGTCAACGCGCCGGAACTGACCGTGTGGGACCCCAACGCCTACACCGACTGGCAGCGTTTCCTCGCAGGCGGTACCGCCAACTACACGGATGCGCAGGCGGCTGTTTCCGGAGGAGAGGGTAAAACACACTTCCTGTTCAGCGGCGGCTATCACAAAGAAACAACGGTATATCCCGGAGACTTCAACAGTCAGCGTTTTACCAGCCGTCTCTCTGTGGACCATCGTTCTGCCAATGATAAATTCTATGCAGCCATCACTGCTAATTATTCGAACGATAAAACAGCGTTGCCAGGATCGGACCTGCTGTCGATGTACAACCTGCCTCCGAACATGCCCTTGTATGACAGCACCGGAAAATTGGCGTGGTCCAGCGGTTTCAGCAACCCTGTCGCGCTGCTGCAACGCCGTTATACCAGCACAACGGGCAACCTGATGACGAATGCCAGTCTGCGTTATTCCATCATCAAAGATCTGAATTTTAAAGTCAGCCTTGGCTATACGAATACTACGCTGGACCAGGTAAGCCCGCAGCCGGCATCGGCGCAGAACCCGGTCAACAATCCACAGTCGTCCGCCACTTTCGCCAACACCCGTTCACAGAACTACATAGTGGAGCCCACGCTCGATTATACGCTCGACGGAAAGAGAGGACACCTGAACGTGATGCTGGGCGGTACTTACCAGCGCAGCCTTTCCACCGGCCAGAGCATCGACGGCCGTAACTACAGCAGTGAAGCGTTGTTAGGTTCCCTCGTAGGCGCCGGTACGCTGTTGCTGAATTCCAGTTCCTATTTCGATTATCGTTTTGCCTCTGCCTTTGGCCGTATCAACTACGACTATCAACGGAAATACCTGCTGAACATCACCTTCCGCCGCGATGCCTCCTCCCGCTTCGGCCCTGAATATGCAATGGGCAACTTCGGAGCGGTAGGCGCTGCCTGGCTGTTTTCCGAAGCATCATTTGTACAGGATAACCTGCCCTGGCTGAACTTTGGTAAACTGCGTGCCAGCTTCGGTACCACCGGTAACGATCAGATCTCCAACTATATTTATTTACCGCTGCTGTCTTCTGCAGGCACCTATCAGGGAAGCGCCGCGTTGGCCCGGGGCACCTTGCCCAACCCGGGTATTAAGTGGGAAACCACCCGTAAGCTGGAATTCGGGCTGGAACTGGGCATCCTGCAAGACAGGATCAAGTTTACCGGCGACTATTACCGCAACCGCTCTACAGACCAGCTGTTGTCTGCCGCCCTGCCTACACAATCGGGCTACAACAGCTACACGGTGAACATGCCGGCATTGGTGCAGAACAGCGGCGTGGAACTGGAGCTGACCACGCTCAACCTGAAGTCCGCTAAATTCGGATGGACCACAGCTTTCAACGTGACGTTTTACCGTAATAAGCTGATTGACTTCCCGGGGATTGAAAAATCTTTTTATGCGAGCAGTTACCTGATCGGTCAACCGATAGACCTCGTCCGGAAATATCTCTACACGGGCTACGATCCTAAAACCGGTATCCCGCAATATGCAGACCTGAACAATGACGGAAGTATCGACTTTGGTAATGACAGAGAAATTATCCGCCCGGGAACGCCCTGCTTCGGTGGTATGAACAATACCATTTCGTACAAAAACTGGTACTTTAGTTTCTTCTTACAGTTTCACCACCGGAAAGGCAGTACCAACAACATCAGCACGCCCGTTGGCAGCAGCAGGAGCAACCAGAATACTTCCCTGCTCGACAGATGGCGGCAACCCGGCGATGTTGCTGCATACCCCGCAGCGACCACCACGCCCGGCACACCTGCCTACCTTGGTTATACGCAGTACTGGGCCTCTACCGCCTTGTGGGGAGACGCCAGTTACCTGAAGCTGCGCTCCGCTTCCCTCAGTTACACTTTCCCAAAAGCGTGGCTGACGAAAGCGAATATCGCCAACCTGAAGGTATATGCAGAGGGACAGAATCTTTTCACTTTCATGAAGAATAAATACATCTACGATCCTGAAACAAGCGTCCCTGGTGGCCCTCCCGGCCTGGGTACCGGCATGATCGCCATGCCGCCGTTGAGAACAATTGTATTCGGTGTAAACTGTTCATTCTAAAATCTGATGGTTATGTTGTATTTCAATAGTCATAAAAAAGTGATGTTGTCGTTGTTGCTGGCAGGCAGTGTTTTTTCTTCCTGCAAAAAACTGGTGGAGATCGGTCCGCCTACCACACAGGTAGGGCTGGACCAGGCTTTCGCCTCTGATGCTACGGCTACCAGCGCCGTGCTGGGCGTTTATAATGCTTCCGCCACACGGGACCTCCTGTTTCCCCTGAGCGAGATGCCCGGCCTTTCTGCCAATGAGCTGCAGAATAATGTTTCCAGTCCCTCCTTTGATGAATTTAAAACCAATAGTATTACTGTGACCAACAGTGTGGTGGCCGTTAACCTGTGGGCCTACAGCTACACTACGCTGGCACAGGCCAACGCCATGATGGAAGGGATCAATCGCAGTAAAGGACTTTCGCCCGCAGTAAGGAACCAGTTGCTGGGAGAAACAAAAGTCTGGAGAGCTTTTATCAACAGTTACCTGGTGAATATGTTCGGAGATGTGCCGTTGCCGGTGAAGGATGATCCGTTGAGTAATGCTACGCTGGCCCGTACGCCGGCAGCGCAGGTATGGTCACAAATCATCACGGACCTCGCCGAGGCGCAGTCGCTGCTGACAGATGCCTACCCTTCCACGTTGAGAACGAGGGTCAACCGGCAAGTTGCCAACGCTTTGCTGGCAAGGGTTTACCTGTATCAGAAAGAGTGGGCTAAAGCGGAAACGGCCGCCAATGCCGTGATCAATTCCGGGATTTACACGCTGAATAAAGACCTGAACACCACTTTCAGCAATACGAGCAACGAAGTGATCTGGCAGCTGGCTACGCTCACCGGTATTTCTACCTACACCACCAACCGGGATGCCAACGGTGGTAGTTATGCCGCCGCTCCCGGTACCATTCCGGCAGTAACGCTGACGGATACACTGTATAACTCGCTGGAGCCGGCCGACCGGCGCAAAACCAGCTGGGTAGCCGCGACAGACATCGGCGGACAGAATTATAAAATCATCACCAAATATAAGCTACGGGTGCTGGCAACCGGTACCACCACAGGCAATGAGTTCAACGTGATGCTGCGGCTGGCGGAACAATACCTGATCAGGGCCGAGGCGCGGGCACAGTTAGGCAACCTCGCCGGCGCGGTGGCAGATGTGGACAGCATCCGCTCCAAAGCCGGGCTGCCGCAGCTTGACAACAGCATTACGCAACCGGCATTGCTGCTGGCCATCGAAAAGGAAAGAAAAGCGGAGCTGTTTGGGGAATGGGGCCATCGCTGGTTTGACCTGAAACGCACACCGGCTGTTGCCGGTGGCGGTAAAACCCGTGCCGATGAAGTGATTGGGGGGATGCGGCCAGCTACCTGGACCAGCACCGATGCGCTCTATCCCATACCCGACGCGCAACGGGTGGCCAACCCGGCGCTGACACAAAATCCCGGATATAATCGTTAAACATAAAACCAACCCTGTTATATGAAGAAAATATTCCCCATCCTGCTGGGCGGCTGCCTGCTGGCAGCAGGACAGTCAAGCGGCCAGGCGAAGATCAGCCAGGACTCGCTGACGCGCTATTATAGCCGTCTCGCCAAAGGCAATGATGCAGATCAGCAACTGCTGACCCAAAAAATGTATGCATTGACCAAAAGCAAAAAAGAAGCTGACTGGCTCACCGCTGCCCGCTTCTTCTATCAGCTGAAGAAAAATAATGTAGGTGATTCCATACAGAAAGCGGCAGCAGTACACTTTCCCACCGGCTTCGCCGCCCGCAATAACGCAGTACAGGTTATCTACGACGAAACTGATCCGGTGAAAAAGGAAGCGCTCTACAAAGCATGGATTAAAAAGTTCCCGCAGGATAAACAGAACAAGGATGTGATCATCTATGATTATGCCCGGAACAACGTAGGCATGGCCTATGCGGAGGCGGACAATCTGCCTAAAGCGCTGGAATATGCCCACAGCATCGTGTCACTTTTCTGGAAAGGACAAGGCTGGGTAGGTACAGCGAATCGTATTCTGAAACATGGTCATACCGCAGAAGCAAAGGCATTACTAAAAATGGCTATCGAAGACGCCTATACGTTCAGGACTACCCGAAAGCATGAAGAAGGTGCGGGGTTTGCAGCGGTAGGATATCCGGGTTATCTCAGCAGTTATGCGCAGCTGTTGTTCAATGACAAGGAGTACGATTCCGCATTGGTATACCTGAAACGCGCAGAAGAAGCAGAAACACCTGTGCGCCCGGAAGTAAACCAGATGTACGCCAAAATACTGCTGGCAAAAGGGGACTATCCGCAGGCATTTACACGCCTTAGCGAAGTAGCTGCCGCAGGTAAACTGAACCCCGGCAGCAAGGCAATGCTGGCAGAAGCCTACGCCAAAGTGCGCGGCGACAATCACCTCGAAAAATACATCGACTCCCTGAAAGGCGGTCTGGATGATAAGATGAAAGCGGAATTCGCCAAACAGATCATCAAAGAGCCGGCACCTGGGTTCACACTGAAAGATGTGGACGGTAATACCGTATCGCTGGCTGATTACAAAGGGAAGACGGTGGTGCTCGATTTCTGGGCTACCTGGTGCGGCCCCTGCAAAGCTTCTTTCCCGGCCATGAAAAAAGCCATGGAAAAATATAAGAACGACCCCAACGTGAAGTTCCTCTTTGTACACACGTGGGAGAAAGAAGAGAATGCTACCGCCAGTGCGAAGAAGTTTATCACCGGTAACAACTATCCTTTCCAGGTATTGATGGACCTCAAAGACCCGGCAACCGGTGTCAATAAAGTGGTGGACAGCTATAAAGTGCGAGGTATTCCCACCAAGTTTGTGATTGACGGCAAGGGGAATATCCGCTTCCGGTTCACCGGCTTCAGCGGCGGCGATGATGCGGCCGTAGCGGAAGTGTCTGCAATGGTGACGCTGGCCAATCAATAACGAGAAGTGTCCTATAGTTTGAGGGAAGAAGGTCCGGGAAACCGGTCCTTTTTTATTTGTCCCAATTACCCCGCAGGAATGTCTTTTTTACGCCCCTTGTGTTCAATATAGAGCCAGTACATTTGTTGTTCAACAAAACCAATAATGATGAACAATATTTGGCACAGATTGGTTATTAAAGCCTCGCCTGAGGACGTGTATAAGGCCCTCTCTACCCAGGAAGGACTGGCCGGCTGGTGGACCCCCGACACCATAGCGAAACCTGAAACGGGCAGCATCGCCCGCTTTACTTTTAACGACTATTTTAAAGAGATGAAAGTGCTTGCGCTGGAACCTTCCAAACAGGTGAAATGGGAAGTGCTGAAGGCGATCGACGAATGGATCGGCACTACGATCACTTTCGACCTGGAATCGCATAAGAACGGCACCACCTTGTTCTTTCATCATGATGGATGGAAAGAGTATACGCCTACCTACGCGGTGTGTACCTACGACTGGGCCATGTTTTTAAGAAGTCTGCGGCGGTTGTGTGAAACCGGGAAGGGACAGGCCTATCCGGATCAGTATAAGTACGAGTAGGTGCGGCTGGAATAAATCCAACATGCAGCGGGTCGCACAACATTTTTCATCCTCGTAGACTGTGGCGATAAAACAACAACGGGCATCTTTGAGACGCCCGTTGTTGAAAAAATAATGTATCAGGGTTTTCCCACCCATCTGTTGACCGTATTGTCCGGTCCTTCCATGACTACTTTATAGAACCCCGAAGGAATGTCTTTTACATTGATGTCCGCCTGCTCCTGTTGCAGCGGCACTTCGCCGAGTAGTTTGTAACTATCATGTCCACCGGTGTTGAAGTGATTGGTGGTGGTCACCCATATTTTCACTTTGCCTTTCTTTTCGCGGGCTTTCCAGGTGAGGTGCAGCGAGCCGTTGTTCAGTGTGGCGCCGGGCTGTGTCAGCGATACTTTGCCTGTCAGCGGTGCGCCGTCCAGCTCGCGGGTATCTTCCTGCGGGATATTGATCTGCAGGAAACGCGCCATTGTCGGCAGGATGTCCACGATGCCGGGCTGACCGGTTTTGAAGTAGTCGTTCAGGCCTTTGGCGTTGGTGACCATCCAGGTGGTGCGTTCACGGTCTGACTGGCCGCCGTGGCCTTTGCCGTTACTGGCGGTGCGGCCGTGATCTGTGGTGATGAACAGCTGCCAGTCTTCCCCGAAGTTTTTACGGCGGTATTCAATGGCGTCCCAGATGCGGCCTACCTGTGCATCCATCATGTTGATAGCGGCATAGAATTTTTCGCTGTCGCCGTAGCGGTGACCCATATCGTCGGTGTATTCGAGGTATACCCAGGTGAGGTCCGGCGCTACGTTGCGGACATAAGCAGCGGCGCTGTCCACCACGGCTTCATCGATCAGGTGCATGTACCAGCTGTCGTTATCGTGCGGGAAGCGGGCGGTATCTTTTTCGAGTCCGTCCACATGGTAATCGATTTGCAGATGACCGGTCTGTGGCAGCCCGTCGCCCACCAGTTTGGTGCGGTTATCGAGCCAGGAGGAGAAGACGGCTGTTTTCTTTTGCGGGTACGCCTGTTTGAAAAAGCGGAAGATACTGCCGTAGCTGTAGTTCTGGGCGGCGATATCGTTGTCCCATACATTGTGTTTGTTGACCCAGGTGCCCGTTAGCAGGCTGTTATAGCCTACGGCGGAAATAGTGGGTGTTTCGGAATAACCGCCTTTTTCGCCGCCTACATGGGCGCGGGTGTAGCCGCCCACTTTGGCGACGTTACGCAGGTTGGGCGTCGGCTGTTTTTCGATGACGTCCGCAGGGATGCCATCCACGATGATAAACAGGGCTTTCTTTTTCTGCGCCTGTACCATCAGGGAGGTACAGGAGAAAGTAAGCGCGGAAAGGATAAGTGTCTTTAACATGGGTCACATTTTTATTCTTTTACCAGCAGCCACATAACGCCATTGATGTTATCGCCCTGCGGATACTGCCGGGTAATGGCATCGCTCACGTGCTGCCTGTTGAGATTCAGCTCACTTTCAGGATACATCCAGCGCCTGGGCACTTTTTTGTTGTTCAGCACCCCGTTGCCGGAAACATCGAATACCGGCAGACCAGTACGGCGTTGTTCATAAAACACCTGCCAGCCGGAGTTCATAAAGAAGCCGATGTACTTCTGGTTAAAAATACCTTCCAGCTCTTTGCCTGTTGTCAGTTGCACGGAGGGCTGTGAGAGGTAGGCTGTAATATCAGCAGGTGCTATTTTACAAAATTCCATCGATGCCTGTATCCCTTTTTTGTAAAAATCTGCGGCATTACCGCTGATCCAGCCACGTACCACGGCTTCCGCCAGTATAAATTGCAGCTCTGCGTATCCCAGCACGATACTGGGCTCATTCACCGGATCATTGTAATAGCGTTTGGCGATCTTGGAAACTTCGCCGTTTACCACACGGCTGTTGTTTTCGTCGATGGTGGCGCTGCCTTTGGCGCCGCCGTAGGCGCTAAAATCATTGTCCGGCAGTGAAGCAAATTTGGTGGCTTTCTGCGCAAAACGGAACAACCGCGGATCTTTATACTGTTTCAACAGGTTCACAAAATTCTCTTCCAGGTAGAAGGCGGTCTGCATACTATTGTTGTTATAATAAGGGTAACGGTTGTCCTGCAGGTCGGCAAACACCAGCTGGCCGTTATCCGTGGTACCGTTCATCAGCGGGTATTTGGCGGGATTGTTCACGATCTCGGCGAAACGTTCCTTCACTTTTAGTTTGGCGTTGCCTTCTTTTTGTGACAGGCTGATTAATACCCGCAGGGAGAAGCTGTTGATCAGGCGTTTCCACTGTTCTTTTTTACCGCCGTAGATAACATCGCCCCGGATCTCGCCATCGGCCGCTGCCAGTTGGTCACTGGCGGATTTGAGTTCGTTGAGGATATTCAGGAAGATGTCTTCCTGTTTATCATATATCGGTGTGAAGTTCTCAGCGGCCCCTTTCAGTGCTTCGCTGTAGGGGATATCGCCGAAGGTCAGCGTCAGCCGCATAAAAAACCAGGCGCGGAAGAATTTGCCCAATGCCAGGTACACGGGTTGGTTGGTACGGGTGGCTTCTTCTTCCATCTTTACAACCAGGCGTAGCCTGTTGAAGTCGTCGAAGCTGGAACGCTGCCAGTTGTAATACTGGTTAGCGTCAATCCCGTCGGTATTGACAAGGTACCGCGATGCGAACGCGCCGGAGGTGCTGATGTCATTGAATGCTTTGGTTTCAATATTGGTCAGCAACAGCTCAGGAGTAGACTGCGTGGGTTTATTCGGGTCTGTCTGGAAGTGCTCAAACTTCTTGCAACTGCTGAAAGCGGTTGCCAGCAAACAAAATATGACAATTGATAGTTTTCGCATGATGCTGTAATTAGAACTTTAAATTCAGGTTGAAACCCATACTGCGGGAAGATGGCGTTTGCAGGTCATCTTTTCCTGTATCCGGATCAACGTTCGGTAACTTGGAGAACAACAGCAGGTTACGACCCACCAGTGACAAGGAGGCGTCCCTGATAAAGGTGCTGCGCATCCATTTTCCGGGCAACTGCCAGGTGAAGTTCACTTCGCGCAGCTTCAGGAAAGTCTGTGAGTAATAGTTGTTATTGGTGTTGGCGTTGTTGCTGGTGTTGATCATATAGTCGATGTAGTTCACCGCTTTGGCATTGGGGGCGAACTTACGGCTGTCGGAGGTGATGTTACCGTCAGCGTCGTATTGAATATCGCCGGAGGTGACGATCACGCCGGGACCCACATAGGTGTTTTTACCGGCATTGGCGTCGTCCCTGAAGGGATTCACAGTGCCGGGATGGGTACCGCCCCACCACATTTTAGCGTTGGTAGTGGAGTAGATCAGTCCGCCGATACGGCCGTCCACCAGGAAACGCAGGGTGAACTGTTTGTACCGGAAAGTGTTTTCCATGCCGTACGTCCAGTCAGGATCGGCGTTGCCGATAAAACGCCGATAAGGATCGCTTTTAGGAAAACCGTTGTTTTCATATACGATATTACCGGAAGGATCTTTTTCATAGACATAATCGAAGATCCTGTCCATACGCTCGCCTACCCTGATTTTATTCAGTTCGGCGGCGCCGCCGTAGATCTCTTTCAGTACACGTTTGTATTTGCTGAAGTTCACCATCACGTCCCAACGGAAATCGCTGCTGCGTACAGGTGTTCCTGTGAGCATAAATTCCCAGCCGGTGCGCATAAAGACGTTGCCATTCAGCAGGTAGGAACCGTAGCCGCTGCTGCTTGCTACCGGTAGCTTTACAATGTTGTTATAATCACGGGCTCTGTAGTAGGTCACATCCAGGCCTATACGATTATCGAGCAGCTTGGTTTCCAGGCCGGCCTCCCATGCACCGGTGGTCTGCGGGTGTATATTCGGATTGCGCAACATATCGCTGAAAGTCAGGGAGGGGATGCCATTCCATTTAATACCTTTATCGTAGGTGGACAGGTGAGAGTAGGTGTAGTCATTGTTCACCGTAGCGAGTACGCCGCTGGAAACCTGTGACCATGAGCCTCTGGCTTTCAGGTAGGACAGCCACTTCGGCATCTTTACCAGTTCGGACACCACCACCGATCCGGAAACGGAAGGATAGAAGAAGGAATTATTGGAGATGGGCAGGGTGGAGATTTTGTCGTTACGCCCGGTAAGCGACAGATAAAAAGCCCCCATAAATTCCATGTCCACAAAACCATAAATACTGCTGGTCCTTCTTTCTTCGATGAAGTTGTAGCCCTGGATGGGGTTGGCTGAATTATCGAGGTTATAAAAGCCGGGGATGGTAAGGCCGTCTGTATTGCTTCTCTGGTATTTATCGTTACGGTAATAGTTGGAACCGCCCACTTCCGCATGTACGGAAAAGTTTTTGCTGAACGTATGCTGGTAGCGGCCGATCAGGTCTGTTACGATGTCGAAGTAGTTTTGGGAGCGGACAATATAGTTGCCTCTGGACTTGCTGCTGTAGCCGATGTAACTGGCAGGTTCCTTGGTATCCTCATTCAGTCCGAAGGCATTGACACCGGAACGCAGCTTCACGCTGAAATCGCGGTTGATCTTATAATCCAGCGTCATGGAACCAAAGGTGTTATTCTTGTAATATCCCGTCAGCAGTTCATACGCCTGAAAATAAGGGTTGTTATACCACGAAGTGTTGTAGTTGCGTTGTTGCAGGTTTTGTTTTCCGGGCTCCCAGTAGTTGCGCAGGTCGCGGATATCCACATCGGAGCCGGTCCACAATACCAGGTTATAGAGGTAGTTGGTAGGTCCGTAGCCCACGGTGGGATAGTTATCGGAATATTGCCGGTTGTAGGTGATACGGGCATCTACGTTCAGCCTGTCGGTCAGGTTGTAGTTGCCGGCGATGCTGAAGGAGCTGTTGTTAAGTTGTGTGTTGGGTACTACGCCCAGCTGATAGATGTGCGAGGCGGAAGCGCGGAAGTTGCCTTTGTCGCCGGACTGGGTAATACTCAGGCTGTTGGTGGAAATCATGCCGGTGCGGAAGAAGTTACGCACGTTGTTTTTTCCGCGGGATATGAAAGGCAGCGGAACAGGTTTACCGGTGGCAGGATCTATGGGACTGTTATACTGGGGTGTTTCCCAGTAGCCGCTGGGGGTGGAAGGATCTTTCTGGTCCAGCTTGGGGCCCCATATCCAGCCGGAGCCTTCGGTACCGCCGCCGGAGCCGTCCACATAGGCGTATTTGCCCTTAGCGCCGTTACCGTAGGTGGTTTGCACATCGGGGATGCGGATGAAGGAAGGTTGGAACATGGTAGAGGAGTTGAAGTCTACCGACAGATCTTTTCCTTTTCCTCTTTTGGTGGTGATCATCAGTGCGCCAAACTGGCCGATGGAGCCGTAGAGGGCGGAGGCGGAGGTGCCTTTAAGCACGTTGATGCTTTCCACGTCGTCGGGATTGACTTTCCACATATCGGCCGTCTGATCGGGGATACCGTCTATTACGATCAGGGGTTTCTGTCCACGCAGCTGGATGGCGGCGTCACGGAACATGTCGGTGGAATTGCGTATCACGAGGCCGGCTACACGACCGGTGAGGGAGCCTATTAGGTTGGGTTCCCTGGCTTTGGTCATGTTGTCGCCCTTAACCGTTTGTACGGCGTATCCCAGCGATTTCTTTTCTTTCTGGATGCCGAGGGCGGTCACCACCACTTCGCTGAGACCGGCCACGTCCTGCTGGAGGGCTACGTCTATCTGCGTGCGGCCGTTTACCGTTATTTCCTGCGGTTTGTAGCCCACGAGGGAAAAGCGCAGTACGTCACCGTCTTCCACGCCGGAGAGGGTATAACGTCCTGTTTCGTTGGTATTGGTGCCTTTTGTTTTTCCTTTGACGGAGATGATGGCGCCGGGCAGGGGACTGTTGTCTTTTGCGTCGGTAACAGTACCTTTAACGGTGATCTGCGCTACAGCGTGACCTGCATTGGGCAGGGTTTTCACTGCATAGTAGTCACCTTGTATCGACTCACAGGTAAGGCCGTAAGGGCGTAACAGCGCCGGCAGTTCCGTGGCCACGTCGGCTTGCTGCATTCTCTTAAGGAGCTGCGGGCTGACTGACTTGCCGTTAAGGATGGCGCTATTGTAGCTGAATTTAACGTGCTGTGTATTTTCCAGTACAGGGAGTACCTCGGACAACGAATAAGTTTCGCGTGTATGTTGTCTGATGGTTCCTTTGGCGATGACATCCTGTGCCTGCGTAGTAAGCGGCACGGCGGGTATCAGGCACAATAAGATCCCTACTACCTTATGATGTATAAGTAGTTTTCGTTGCATAAAATGCGTTTTAATAAAAATCCCGGGTTCGTTTAGGCGGTAACGATCACCTGGCCAGCATAATCATTACCTGGTTGTTGTGTTTATCGATCCTGATATCAAGAGATTTGGTAAGAATATTCAGCAGCACGTCCAGATCGTTGGCAGGCGTGGTGCCGGTGAATTGTAATTGCGACAGTTGTGGTGCATCGAAAGTGACTTCGGCCCCGAATTGTTCTTCAATAAAATCGGCTATCTCTTTCAGCGGCACGTCCCGGAATACTTTCTGGTTGTCTTTCCAGGAGGTGAGCTGCAGCGTATCGGCGTTTTGGCGCGACAGTTCACCGTCGCCGGGCCGGTAGCTGGCCATTTCTCCTGGCTGAAGCACCAGCGTTTGTGCGTTACTATTGATTTTCACCTTTCCGCTGTTAAGCACCACCTGTATGCCTTTGGGGCGGGCGGCCACATGAAAGCGGGTACCCAGCACCTGTACGGTGAGCTGGTCACCGGCGTGCACCATGAATTTTCCCGCGGCATCGGGTGCTACATCAAAAAAAGCTTGGCCGTTGACCCATACCTCCCGTGCGCCAGGCTGCCACCCCGCGCTATCGTATTGCAGCATGGAATTGGCATTGAGGGTGACGACGGTACCGTCTGGCAGCGTGACCGTTTTCATACTGCCGTAACCTGTAGACACGGCTGCCAATAGCGGTTTAGGCTGCGCAGGATGGTACAGTAATATCACTGCTGCGGCCACCGCGGCGGCTGCGGCGGAAACGGCCGCTATCCTGCGTATCAATGTACGACGCCGTACCGGTGAAGGGGCCGGGGCCGTTATCACGGAAAGCTGTTGGAACACCCTTGCAGTGGCAGCGGTGTCCATCGCCGGAGCCGGTAGGTCTTCCAGTTCGTCGGGCAGCGGTAACAGCGCTTCCTGGTCTCCCTGCTGAAGAAACGCGATCAGCTCGGCAGTTTCTCCGGGAGTAATGGAACCATTCGCATGCTTCTTAAACAACGCTTTTATATAGGCCGGGTCCGGGTACATCGGTGTGCTTTATTATATGATACAATTGAAAAAAAGAAAAGGACGATCCAGGGGGGAATTTTTTTATTTTTTTATTTTTTTATTTGGGTATTTGATTTACGGATTTTGAGATTTTTTGATGTTGGAATTTGTGGGATGATCCCCGTTATATTATCCCGAAATCAAAAAATCTCAAAATCCGTAAATCAAATAATAAAATAAAAAAATAACCAAATAGCCAGATATTCCAGTTGCTGGCGGAGGAAACGGCTGGCTTTTACGATCTGGTCTTTGACAGTATTGCGGGAGATGCCCAGGCGGAGGGCTATTTCTTCATGGGAGAGCCCTTCGACGCGACTAAGGCAGAATATCAGCTTTCGTTGCGGCGGTAACATGTCCAGCACCCGGCTTTTGGCCCGCTGAAGGTCTGCGGCGTTCACCGCTTCTTCGGTGGTGTTGACGGAAACAGGCTGGTGGCGGAACACGGATTGCCGGAGATTTTCATCCAGGGCGGCTTTCTTTAAGATATTAAAAACACAGTGCCGGACAGCGGTATGCAGATAAGCCCGGATGGAAAGGGTAGGATCGAGCTGCTGCCGGTTGATCCATACCTTCATGAATACCTCCTGGACAGCCTCTTCTGCCATTTCTGTTGAACGGCATAATTTACAGGCATATCCGAAGAGCGCGTCCTTGTAGGCATAGAACAGCTCCTGAAACGCAGTAGCATCCCCCTCTCTTATTTTAGATATACATTCCACTCCTAATTGACTCATGACGATATGAGGTACAAAATTCAGAACTAATTATTACCTGAATATTAAGGATCAAATAAAAATACACAAAACGTTCACTGAGATTCTGGTGACTTTTGGCGCTTCCTGGCTTTTGGAGAACTAACCGGGGATTAAGTTAGTATAAAAAAGAATAACCCGCCCGGAAAAATTTCCGGTAACCTATTTATCTTGTCCACCCGCTGTATGGATATATACCGGGCCGGCGAGGCTTTGTTTGGAGCTGTTTTTTGGCTATTTTTCATACAAACATGCCATTTATGAAATCAACTGGAATCAGCCGGAGAATGTTCCTTTCTTCCGGCGCTGTCCTTGCCGGATCGGCGGTGCTGGCTGCAAGCCCCCTGAAAAACTGGTCCTTCAGGGAGGAAACACCGTCTGTCGGCGAGATCATCGATGCCTTTATTGCCCAGGTCCCCTCCGGCGCCATCCCCCATACGGTGGACACCCTGAAGGCCGGCTCCCGTGATACAAAGGTCACCGGGGTGGTCACCACCATGTTCGCCACCATAGAAGTGGTCCGGAAAGCCATCGACCTGAAGGCCAATTTTATCATCGCCCACGAGCCCACTTTTTACAATCACCTCGATGATGTAGCCTGGCTGCAGCAGGACGATGTTTATCAATATAAAAAAGCACTACTGGAAAAACATGGGATCGCGGTATGGCGCAACCATGATTATATCCACGCTCATCATCCCGATGGGGTCAATAAAGGGGTGGAAGATATGCTGGGCTGGCGGCAGTGGGCGGTAAAGGATCAGCCGGTGTACGAATTGCCTGCCCCACAGCCCCTGAGCGGACTGATAGCCGAGCTGAAGAAAAAGCTGGGCATCGCCTCCCTGCGCTATGTCGGTGACCTGCAACAGCGCTGCCGGAAAATCCTGCTGCTGCCGGGCGCCTACGGTGGCAAAGCACAGATAGAAGCCATCGGTAAATACAAGCCGGACGTGATCTGCTGCGGCGAAATTGCGGAATGGGAAACGGCCGAATATGTCCGCGACGCACGCGCCAAAGGCGATCAGCTTTCGCTGGTAGTACTGGGACATATTGCCAGCGAAGAACCTGGTTCCATTTTCATGATCGATTGGTTGAAACAACATTTCCCCAAAGTGAAGGCCTTCCACGTGCATCCGGGCAATTCCCTGTCTTTCGCCTAAAAAGAAATTTGCCTTCAGCGACATAAGATATGTTGCTGAAGGCAAATAAAGGTTAAACGGTATTGCGTCAGAATTTAAACGCGATGCTTCCGGTGAAGTTTCTTGTCTTCTGCGGATTCACGGTAGAATAACCGATCCAGTATTCTTTATTGGTGATGTTGTTTAATTTGAAGCCCAGGCGGAAACGGCTGTTCTCATAGAAGATACTGCCGTTGAGAATGGTATACGCCGGCAGATAGAAAGCGCCCAGCTCCCGGTCGTTCACTACTTTGTTGTCGCTGGCGTAATTACCGCCTACGCCGAAGCCCAGTCCTTTTACAGCACCCTGCTGGACCCGATAGCTCACCCACAGGTTGGCCACGGTAGGAGCGCCTGCTGTAGCCGGCCGTAAGCCTTCCAGTTTGGCTTCCGTCTTCTCGAATTTAGAATCGTTATAGGCGTACCCTGCCACCACGTCCAGCCCGCGCGCGGGATGGGCGATCACTTCTACTTCCACGCCCTTGCTGTATTGCGTACCGTCCTGTACAGACACGTTCGGCACATTGGTCGGACGGATAATGTCTTTCACCCGGATATCATAGTAACTAACCGTACCGGTGATCCTATCATTGAGCAGCGATACTTTCACACCGCCTTCCATCTGGTTGGCCTGTTCCGGTTTGAACGGCTTGCCGTTCGGGTTGGCAGTAGCCTTGTTGGTAAACCCGTTCTGGTAGTTGGCAAACAGCGACACCTTGTCTTTTATCGGCTGATATACGATCCCGAATTTGGGGGACAGGGCTGTCTGCGTGTATCCGTTCCCGTATTTACCGCTTACATCGTTGTAGCTTCCTTTGTTGTCGAAGTAATCGATGCGTAAACCGGCTTGTACCAGCAGGTTATCGGTAATGTTCAGCACATCGGAAACATAGGCGCTATAGGTATTGGTGATAAGATTGATAGGATAGGTAAAGGCCAGCCCTTTTGCGTCATATACTTTGTCGAGGTTCCTGCGGTTGAAGTCGCGGTAAGTAGGAATGTCTCCCTTTGCATAAATGGTATCGTACGTGTTCCCACCGAAGAACTGGTTGGACTTGTGATGGAAGAAATCGATGCCGCCTACGAAGCGGTTTCTCAGGCGGCCGATGTTGAAGTCGCCGTTGAAATTGTGTTGCAGCTCGATGACGTTGTCGTGGCTGTTGTTGGTAAACTGGTCATTACGGGAGATGTAACCGTTGCCGATGGCATTCGGATCACCTTTTACTTCCGCATCTGTCAACAGGTAGAAGTAAGGCGAAGGGCCGTCAGAGTAGCTGTTGGTGCTGGTGATGTTCGTCTGCATGCTCCATTGGGAAGACAGGCGGTAGGTCATCTGCCCGAATAAGTTGGTGGAACGGGAGGTCTGATACAGGTCGTTCATCGCGTAGGCGCGCTTGTAGTCGATGTTCAGTCCGTCGGCCCGGTCGGTGCCCAGTTGGGCGATCGGCTGTCCGTAAGAAAAGAAGAACGCGCTGAGACCGGTATTCTGTCCGGCCATATATTCTGCATCGAAATTAAAGGAGAGGCGGTCATTGACGCGGTAGCTGAGGCTGGGGGCGAGGGCTACGCTTCTGTTGAAACCGTAGTCCTGGAAAGAGTTTTCGTAGTTATAGGCGGCGTTGACGCGCATCAGTACGTCCCGGTTTTTATCCAGCGGGGTGTTGATATCGGCGCTGAAACGGTTGAAACCGAAGCTGCCGACGGCAAAACCGGCTTCGCCGCCGAAGTGGTCATACGGTTTTTTGGTGACGCGGTTGATCAACCCGCCATAGCTGGTAAGGTTGCTGCCAAACAGGGTGGCGGAAGGTCCTTTCATGACTTCTATTCTTTCCAGGTTAGAGGCGTCGATACGGGAGGTAACGTTGCCGGCTATACCGTTGCGCAGCTGGCTCTGTACCACGAAGCCGCGCATGCTGTAATAGCCGCCGCCATCGCCGCCGCGGCCGGTGGCGTCCCACATTTTGGTGACACCGGTGGCGTTCTGCATGGCGTCGTCCACGGAAAAGACCTGCTGTTGCTGCAGCAACTCTTTGGTGATGGTGGTATATACCTGCGGGTTCTCAATGTTTTTCAGTGGTATTTTAGCCACTTCGTAAGTGCTTTTACGGGTAATCCCGCTATGGTTGCCTTTTACGACCACTTCCTGCAACGCTTTGCTGGAAGCTTCCAGTGTGAAGGAAACGGTGGCGGTTTGGCCCTGTTCTACAGTGACTTCTTCAGTGATAGTGCTGTAGCCGGCAAGGGTAATCAGCAGATGGTATTTACCCGGTGATACATGACGGAACACAAAAGAGCCGTCTGCTTCGGTGGTGGTGGTGACATTAGGCTCTGCCAGCACAATCATGACGTCTGCTGCCGGTCTGGCGTCGGAGGTGAGTACCTTCCCGCGGATAACGCCTGCTTTTTCCGTCTCCGGATCATTGGCGGATGCATTCAAAACAAATAATAACAGTAATCCCAGTGTGACAATCTTAGATATTACAATGCCAAAGCGGCGTTCCATATTGAAAATTTTTCACAAAATTGGGGCGTAGTGGCCGCTGGAGTGTATCGGATCAGGAAAAATTATTTACGCAATCCGGAAATTAATCTTGTGCGTCTTTGGAAAAGAGGCCGGGAGAAAAGCCGAACTTCTTCTTAAACATCTTACTGAAATATTGTATGGATGAATAACCGAGTTCTTCAGCTATATGCTTGATGGGGACATTGGAGCATCCCGTTAATACATTGCAGCATAGCCGCGTTGGTTGGAACGCCCATATTGGCCGGCTGTATATTTTCCCGGCGATAACGCTGTCGCAGAAAGGCTGAAGGGAAGGTCTGCCGGCGGCTGGAAACTGAATAAGGTTGCTTATGAACAATCCTCCGGCGGCAGTGTCGCCGCCGGATAATTAAAGAAGGGTAGCTTACACGGCTGTAGCAGCGACTGCTTCCCGCAATTCGCGGGCGGCGGCTACCATGGCGATGAGCGCTTTCCGCGTTTCTTCCCAGTGGCGTGTTTTCAGGCCGCAGTCAGGGTTTACCCACAGCTGGTCTGCCGGGATAACTGCTTTGGCTTTTTCCATGAGCGCCGTCATCTCTGCTACGGAAGGTACGCGCGGCGAGTGGATGTCATACACGCCCGGCCCGATCTCGTTCGGATAGCGGAACGCTGCGAATGCGTCCAGCAGCTCCATCTGGGAGCGGGAACATTCGATGGTGATCACGTCGGCGTCCATGTCCGCAATATGCTGGATGATATCATTGAACTCCGAATAACACATATGCGTGTGCACCTGTGTTTCGTCTTTTACACCGCTGGCGGCTATACGAAAAGCGCGTACCGCCCATTGCAAATAGGCTTGCCAGTTTTCTTTCCTTAACGGAAGTCCTTCGCGGATAGCTGGTTCATCTATCTGGATGACTTTGATGCCTGCCTGTTCCAGGTCGGTCACCTCATCCCGGATGGCCAGCGCTATCTGCGTGCAGGTCTCGCTGCGGGGCTGATCGTTCCGTACAAAGCTCCACTGAAGGATGGTCACGGGTCCTGTCAGCATACCTTTTACCAGTTTGCTGGTCAGGGACTGTGCGTAGGCCGACCAGTAAACGGTCATGGGTGTTTCGCGGTGTACATCGCCGTAAATGATGGGCGGCTTCACGCAACGGGAGCCATAACTCTGTACCCAGCCGTTGTCGGTGAAAACGAAACCGGACAATTGTTCTCCGAAATATTCCACCATATCGTTGCGCTCAAACTCGCCGTGCACCAGCACATCGATGCCTATTTCTTCCTGCCAGCGGATCGCCTTCTCCGTTTCTGTTTTCAGCAACGTATCATATTGTTCCGGCGTGATCTCTTGTTTTTTAAGACCGGCGCGCCAGGTGCGTACTTCTTTGGTCTGCGGGAAAGAGCCGATGGTGGTAGTGGGAAACAGCGGCAGTTGCAGTGCAGCGCGCTGTTGTATCCTGCGTTGCGCGAATGGGTGCTGCCGTTGTGCATCCGCATCGGTTATTTGTGCTGTACGTTGTTTTACTTTTTCGTTGTGGATCAGGGGAGATGTTTTCCTGCTGTCTATCGCTTTGATGTTTTCGTCCAGCCGGGCTTTCGCGGCGGGAGAGGGTGCGTCGCAGGACAGTTGTTGCAGGGTAACTACCTCGTCTGTCTTCTGCCTGGCGAATGCCATCCACTGTTTGATGGCCGGTGTCAGCGTGCTTTCGTTGGTTTCCAGGCTGAGATCACAGGGGGAGTGCAGCAGGGAACACGATGGCGCTATCCATACCCTGTCTGCCCCGATTTTATTACTGGCTTCCCATATCAGTGAAAGCGAATGCCGGTAATCGTTGATCCAGATATTCCTTCCGTCTACCAGTCCCAGCGAAAGCTGCAGCGTATCGGACAGCAGCGGGGACGCAAGGATGTCCCCCAGCTGGCTTGGGCATCTCACCAGGTCCAGGTGAAGGGTATCGACGGGCAGCTGCAGGACTGCCGGCAGGTTATCACCATAACATTCAAAGTAACTGGCGAGCATAATATGCAGGTCAGGGAAGGTGCTCCTGATGGCCTGGTAAGTAGTGGCGTACACGTGTCTTTCTTGATCCGTGAGGTTGAGTGACAGGAAGGGTTCATCCAGCTGGATACAACGTGCGCCCGCGTCGTACAGTTTACCGATGAGCTGCATGTACACCGGCAATAAGCGGTCTGTCAGATCAATACGGGAGAAATGCGCTTCTTTTTCTTTGCCCAGCAACAGGTAGGAAACAGGGCCTATCAGCACTGGTTTGGCGTTGATCTGCAGCTGACGGGCTTCTTTAAATTCATCGACCGCTTTTTCGGAGAACAGCGAGAACTGCTGCGTGGCAGTGAATTCCGGCACTATGTAATGGTAGTTGGTGTCAAACCATTTGGTCATCTCCATGGCGGTGATATCGTAGCCGTCCTGCTGGTAACCTCTTGCCATAGCAAACATCAGGTCGGTAACGGATAGCTGTCGGTCTGTGATCAGCGGGGCATAACGTTGGGGAATGGCGCCCATCATCAGGCTCATGTCGAGCACCTGGTCGTAGTAGGAGAAATCATTGCAGGGGATAAGCTCGATACCGGCCTGCTGTTGCAGTTGCCAGTGCTGATGGCGGATATCGCGCCCTGTCGTTAATAAGTCAGCCAATGACTGTTTACCTGCCCAATAAGCTTCGCAGGCTTTTTTGAGTTCACGCCGGCTGCCTATCCTCGGGTAGCCAAGATTGTGTGTACGCATCTGAAACTTTTAAAATGATAAAATCAATTAAAAGTTCTTCGCTGAATTTCACGATGTTTCGAAGAGAAAAGGAGGGTAGAAGAGCATAGACGATCTCCCTGCAGGGCACAGGATGCCCATAGGTATACAGAGAGGAATCACTCGACGATCGCTTCAATCCACGAAAGCACTGTCAAATCCGGTAAGGCAGGTCTCCTGGCTTGTAACATTTTGCCGTCCTTCCCACCTTGCGGCAGTGGACATTGATTGGCAAAACCTTTTAGTTACTTACAGTTGCGGGACAGCTTGTGATTTACACACAATTCCCTATTAATTTACGTGCAGTAAAACCTTATCCGGCTGATAAGAAATAAAGTAAGAACTGATTGTGTGCGAAAGTAGGGAATTTGACAGAAAAAACATTTTTAAATGTTTCGTTGTTATAGAGGCGATATGATGACCCTTTTACTCACCCTCAAAATGTTCGAGTATGCCTTACTCCCCTTTGTTAATCAAACCTTTCAGAGATGAACTGATGGACGTCGGTGTAAAGGAGTTGCTGACTCCTGAAGAAGTGGACAAGATCATGGCCCAGGACGGTACCACGCTGGTGGTGATCAACAGTGTCTGCGGTTGTGCGGCAGGCATGGCCCGCCCCGCTATCAGGATGGTCATGGAAAATGCCGGTGTAAAGAAACCGGACCGGGTAGTGTCTGTGTTTGCAGGACAGGACCTGGAGGCTACCGCGCGCTTCCGCAACTACATCGCCGATATTCCTCCTTCTTCCCCGTCCATTGCTATGTTTAAAGACAGGGAGCTGATTTATTTCCTTCCGAAGCACCGGATTGAAGGCCGCGATGCCCATGCCCTCGCGGAGGAGCTGACGGGAGTCTTTGAAGAGTTTCTTGCAGTGTAAAAAGCCGGCCGGGTCATCACGATCCGGCCTTTTATTTTTACAGGGATAAATTTTTCCCTCCCGGGAATCTTTTCTCCCGTATTGCCAGAAGTAGCCATGGTTGCTAATTTGCTGTATCGTTCAGTAAATAGTTGTACCATGACAGGAACAGGTAAAATCACCGTAATCGGTTTGGGCGCCATGGGCGCCGCTATCGCCGGCGCTTTGCTGGCAAAAGGATTTCATGTCACCGTATGGAACCGTACGCCGGAGAAAGCTGCACTGCTGGTGCAGCGAGGCGCCGTTCTCGCCTCGGAGCCTGCGGCTGCCATCGTCGCCAGCCCGGTGACCATCGTATGTGTATCAGATTATGACACAGCCACAAAAATATTGGACATGACAGGGGTGCCTGCCACCCTGAAAGGCCGTACGCTGATACTGCTGAGTGCCGGCACGCCTAACGATGCCCGTTCCCTGGATGCATGGGTACATGCGGAGGAAGGGCATTGCCTGCATGGCGGTATCGCCGCCTGGCCGCGGCAGATAGGTACAGCGGAAGCCATGATCACCGCTTCCGGCGATAAGGCTGTTTTTGACCAGCAGCGCAGCGTACTGGAAGCGCTGGCCGGTACCGTGCACTTCGCCGGTGAAGGACCCGGTACTGCAGCGACCTTAACCACTGCGGCCATGGCCTACCTGGCGGGCAACTGGATAGGCTTCTGCTACGGTGCGCTCATCTGCGAAAAAGAAGGACTGAAAGTGGATGAATTCGGGCAACTCATGGAAGGTTTTACACCCATGCTGGCAGCGGAAGTACGGCATATGGGCGAGGTGATCCAACACAACCGTTTCAGTGATCCGGAAAGTACGATCAATACTACCGGTCTGGACCTTCGGCTGCTGCTGCAGCATACCCGGGAGGCCGGTCTCCATACGGCCCTGCCCGAACTGGCGGCCGATATTTTCAACAAAGCCATCGCTGCGGGTTACGGCAAAGAAGAACACGCTGCTATTATTAAAATACTGCGTAAGCAGGACTCATGACCGCTCCTGTAACAAGGTGCAGGAACCTTCTTCGTAGGAGGCATTATGGCGGTGGATATAAGCTTTGTGCCGGTTGCCCCAGTCCTCCAGCGTCTGAATCACTGGCAGTACACTTTCGCCAGCTTCGGTGAGCCAGTATTCCACCCTGGCCGGGGTTTCTGCATATATTTTTTTGTAGATAATGCCATACGCTTCCAGTTCTCTCAGGTGCGCGTTAATAATACGCGGGCTGACGGCGTGCATTACCCGGTGAATGGCGCTGGGCCGCCGGACACCGTCCATGATGCAGGTCATGATCCAGGCTTTCCATTTGCCGCCTATCACCTTGAGGGTTACGGCGAGGCCGCAATCCAGCAGTTCCGGTATTTTCTTTTCGTACATAAAGGAAAGGTTTCCGTAAAGTTAAGGTATCGGCGGCAGGGTATCGGCAGGGAAAAATTTGTCCCTGTGATCTTCGCTGGTCTTAAACAACTGTGGACATAGCCGGGATAGCCCCAGCTGCTGCTCCAGCTTCCCGGAAATCTGCTGCTGTGTCAGCACGCCCTGCGGTAGTAGGAATATCCCTTTAAACAGGCAACAGGCATCGGTGACGGTCAGGGCAAATAAATAATAGCCGTGCGGTGCACCATCCCTTTCAGGATAGTAGCGGTTTTCATACACGACGATCTCCGGATGCAGTAAGGGGAAGTTATATTCACCGCAAACAAGCGATCCCCCTTCGAGGAAGAAATGATGGTGGAAGCCCCGGGCCTCGTATTGACGAATGAGGTAGCACAATTCCCGCTCTATATTGTCATATACATTTGTGGTGTGCATCGTAGATGATGTTGTGATCATAATAGTTTGTCCCGGTGCGTTATCGCACCGGGACAACTCGTTTTAAGCAATTAATGTTGCTGGCCGTACACCACCAGCGAAGCCTTCGCCAGTGTGGCGAAGTGCATGTTAAAGCCTACCAGTGCCGGTGAAGTCTCTTTGTCCAGTGCCAGTTTTTCACGGAGGGCGTGCACCGTGATCAGGTAACGATGCGCCGGTCCGTCATTGGGCGCTGCGCCGATATAACCGGGCAGGCCCGCGTCCGTATTGCTTTGTACCGCTCCTGCCGGCAGCAGGTTTTTCGCCGGATCGCCGGCGCCGGCCGCCAGCTCTTGAATGTGGGAAGGGATATTAAACACCACCCAGTGCCAGAAGCCGCTGCCGGTGGGAGCGTCCAGGTCGTAGATGGTAACGGCGAAACTTTGGGTGGCTTCGGGTGCATGCTCCCAGTACAGTTGAGGGGACTGGTTGTCGCCGTTATAACCCATACCGTTTGCGTAATGTTTATTGGCCAGCTGGCCGCCCAGTTCGTTGCTCTTTAAAGTAAATGTTGTTGCTGTTGCCATGATCTTTTCTTTTTGTTTGAATGATAAGGCAAAGGTAGCTGCGGGGGCAGGCAGCAAAGGATAGGTAACCGGTCAAAAACTATCGCTAAACGTTCAATTTGATAATTGATATTGTTTGGGAGTGATACCGTAGATCTGTTTGAATGACTGGATAAAGCTGGAGAGGTTTTCATAGCCCAGTTCATAATAAATTTCGCTGGCCTTGCGGTTGTCCTGCCGCAGCATAGTCGCCGCCCGCTCCATCTTTTTTTCCAGCAGCCACCGGTTAGGGCTGTTGCCATAGATACGGGCAAATTTACGCTTGAAGGAAGACAGGCTCATATTACATAAGAATGCCAGCTCCTCCACCGTGATATGGTTGTCCATATGGGAGGTGACCGCCTGCCGGAGCATCAGGTCATCGTTGGCAGCGGTATGCATATGCCGGATCTGCTGCATCTGTTCGGGGTAATGGATAGCGAGATATAAAAACAGCTCTTCCAGTTTCACCCGCTGAAGGTCGGGGTGGATGGGCGCTGCGCCTTGCAGCATATAGTCGAGGGAGTGAATGAAATTGACCAGGAAAGCGTCTTTTTCAAACAATACAAACGGCCGGGCGCCGGTTGCCGGTGCGGATGTTGTTGTCAGCGAAGGATGACGGTCAAAAAAATCCGTCGCCATGCTGCTATCGAACAGCAACAGGATACTGTGATACGGCGCATCGGGAGCGGCCAGCTTTTCGCTCATCAGGCAGTTGCCTGCAGCTAACATGATAAACTGGTGCGGCCTCACCGTTACCTGTGTGCCGGCAAAATGAACGGTTTTTTCGCCCTCCAGCAAAAAGGTAAACAGATGTTGCTGCAGGGTTATCTTAGCCCTGACAGCAGGCTGGTGAGTGCGGTGGCGGAGGATGGATAAAGCATGTTCATTCATGACCGAAAGTATGATAATGATACCGGCAACGGCATAAAGTTAGTGTATTCCTGCATTTATTGCGGCTGGTAAAGACGACGGTGGTTTTGAGGTTAGGTGTTTTTTTACTAATTTTCGCCTCCGAAAGGGTTTGTTAACCAACTCCCCGATGTTTAATTATTAATAAAAGTCATGAGGAAAATCACCAATCGAGCTAGTGTATGCGTAGCCGTTACACTTGGACTGCTGTCATGCAAAAGTCACCAACCATCCCAGTTTGTAAAAGATTTTGTCAAACAATTAGACGGTAAGAGCCTGGAAGAGGCCAAAGCGCGCCTCGAAGAAGAGAATGCCAACGTCACTGCGTATCTCCGGTTCATGGAAACGTTTAAAGACGAGGATAAACCGGAACATGTTAAACCCGAAGACGAGAGAGAAGGAACACCTTTCGCCATCGCCGGCGCAGCACAGATGGAGGCGGCATATGAACACGCACTCTCAGAAATTGGATTCAACCAGACCTTTAGCCGGACGCACAGCCTGCTGCAACCGGATGGTGTCTCCCTGCGAAGGAGTCATGTGGACGACCCTGACTTCATTGTCAAAGAAGTATATTATCACGATGGTACCAAACAGACCGTGGAACTGGACCTGAAAGAGACTAAGCGCTTAAATTCGCTCAAAACGGTAGATAGTGTTTTGGTGGAGGTACAATATAACTATCCCGTGAAAACCGCTGTTGTCTCTCTCGACGGAAAAGGCGACAAAGGGAATTATAAAGGCAGCACCCTGAAAGTGGAACGCATCCAGGACAACTTTGTCCGTGTTTCTATGGAGAAAGAAGCTTACAAAGACTACCTCGAAATAGAAGCGTTTAACAAAGAAGGAAAACTCATCAGCCGCAGCAGCTATACAAAAGCGCCTGAAGGCGGAGAGAAGATCGGCGTACTGCTGAAAGACTACCAAAAAATATTGGAGGGATTTTTAAAGCGGCTGGAGAAAAAAGAATACAAGGACATCGCGGCCCTTCAGAAAGATATCCTGGAAAAGATGCCGGCTGTTACGCCTTTTGATGATGTGGAGGAAGGAAATGTAGATGCTTATTTCTACGGCAATGTGGCGAAGGTTAAAGTACATCTGAAAGACGAAGAGAAGGAAGGAAAGAAGACAATGGTACTGCGTAATCTCGCCCCCAACTATACCGGCCTGCTGCTGGTAGAGGACGAAGCCACCCATAAAGCCGGCTTTATATCCGCCGCTACCGGCCAAACGGTGATTCCCTTTAACTATGAAGGGATACACCAGGTATCGCCATGGTTCTTTGGCACCAAAGATACTTCCGGGTTTCATTACTTCCGCCTGGATACCGCGGCCCAACAGCTGGTGCCCATGAACGAACATGTGGAAGAACTGACGGCAGACCTCGTGAAAGTGTCTCCTAACCGGCAGGAGGAAAGTAAATTCGGTGTAATGACGAACACCGGCCGCCTGCTGCTGCCGATAGAATTTGATGATGTGACTGTTGAACCTGCCACTAACCTGTTACTGGCCAACAAAAACAGGGAGGACTGGCCGCTGGGCGGAATGACCTTCATTTATGATAACACCGGTAAACAAATAGCAGGACCTTATAAAATTGACGGCGGTTTCGACCACGGTCTCATGCTGGTAAAAGATGTCAGTGGTAATGGTTTCTTTATCAATCCTCAGGGCGCGAAGGTCATCGACCTGAAAGGCTATTACAACCCGGAACCCTTTACCGAAGGCCTCGCCTCCATGGAAAACGAAACCGGTAACACCGGGTTCCTGAATACGCAAGGCAAGGTGGCTATTCCTTTTGAGTACCGTTCCGCTACGGCGTTCAACCAGGGCATTTCCATGGTGGTGCGCACCAACAGCAGTAACGTGAACGAAGCGGCGCTGATTAATACTTCCGGTGCAACGGTGGTGCCGTTTGCCGCTTCGCCAGATACCGATACGGATGGTGACGGGCCATCCAGGATCTATACCCTGCAGAACAAAAAGTTCGATGCATGGGGCAAAGAACTAAAGAAATAATGCAATAAGCATAACAGGAAAACGGGTTGCAGCGGCTGCAACCCGTTTTTTTATTGCCCGGGCCTGCCCACAATCATGTAAATGTTTCTGAAAATTGTATAACATATCCCGGGCAGCGTGTAAGATTTTTGCATAAACGCCATCATTGGGTCTTATGCTTAGCAATTATAAGGTTTTCATCAAAGGGATGGTCTGCGACAGATGTATCCTCACCATCAGGGACGCTTTCCGTGACCTTGATATCCCGGTTGTCAACATCAGCCTGGGGGAAGTAACTACGGTGTCTGCCCTGTCGGCCCCGGATATTGTTGCTCTTGGTAAAAGCTTGTCCGTGCTGGGTTTTGAGCTTCTGGAAGACAGGAAAACCAAACTGGTGAGGGATATCAAGATGCTGGTGGAACAGGTGTACTCCGGGAATTATGATTTCCCGGACCGCTTCCGTTTCTCCGACGTGGTGGTCCGTAGGCTCAACAAAGATTATGATACCGTGAGCAGTATATTCTCCGCTGCCGAAGCCACTACGCTGGAAAGATACATTATGGAGTACCGTATAGAAAAAGCAAAGGAACTGCTGGTATATACCGATGAAACACTGGCAGACATGGCCTACCGGCTGGGCTTCAGCAGCGCGGCCCATCTGTCGCGCCAGTTTAAGGCCACCACCGGCCTGAATACTTCCTGGTTTAAAGAAATCCGCAAAACAAAACTATCCCTTTCTCATAACGAAGATTCCCTGTCTTAAACGATATCCTTATGGAAAAAGTCAGCGTAAAAAATATGGTCTGCAGCCGCTGCGTGATGGTGGTGACACAATACGTTGCGCCACTGAATGTCGGATTGCAGCAGGTCACGCTGGGAGAATTGGTTTTTAAAAATAAAATCACGGCAGCACAAAAGGACCTGGTAAGAAATACGTTGATACCCTTCGGGTTTGAAGTGATTGACGATGATAAAATGAGGATGGTGGAACGGATCAAACATATTATCATCAACCTGGTGCATTACCAGGAAGAGGGCATGAACAACAATCTCTCGGAGATCCTGAGTGCCGACCTGCACTGTGTTTACAATTACCTGTCCGGCATTTTTTCGGAAGTCACCGGGAAAACGATCGAAAAATATTACATCGCCCAGAAGATTGAGCGGGCAAAAGAACTGCTGGATTATGACGAGCTGACCTTAAGCGAAATAGCGCACCGGTTGAATTATTCCAGCGTTGCTTACTTAAGCAACCAGTTTAAAAAAGTGGCCGGGCTGGCGCCGAGTGTGTATAAACAACAGAAGAGCGAAAGACGGACATCTCTCGATAAGCTGTAATGAGTCGGGGCGCGCGGCAAGGTAAAGGTTTGGTGTACACCAAACCTTTTTTGTTTCCCTGCGGTGCTATAAAATCTTACAAACCTTTAGGCCTATAGTATAATAGCCAGGGCTGTTGCCGGATCTACTTTTGTGGTCAAAGAAAACAATAAGCATTCACATCAATCAAAATGTTATGTTTCGAATTCCCATTCATCCGATCCTGCTCTCACTGGCTGTTTCAGCAAGTTTTCTTGCTGCCTGCAGCAGCGGTAAGTCTGCACCGCAGCAAGCTGCTGCGGCGCCTTCACCAGCGGTCCCCGTTGATATAGTGCTGGCACAGGAGGAGACATTGAACCAGCATGAAAGCATTACCGGCACCACCCTTCCTTTCAGGGAAGTCACTATCAGAAGCGAAGTCCCCCAGCGTATCCTGCACGTAGGCTTTCAGGACGGGGCGCATGTAGCCCAGGGACAGCTTTTATATAAACTCAATGATGCTGACCTGCAGGCGCGGCTGAAACAGCTTTCAGCAGAGCTGCAGCTGGCGGCGCTCAATGAAAAGCGGCTGGCAGACCTGCTTAAGACCGAAGCGGTCAGGCAGCAGGAATACGACGAAGTAGCTACGAAGCTGAATATGTTGCAGGCACAGAAGGAAATACTGCAGGCTGAGCTGGCGAAAACAGCCATCCATGCGCCTTTCTCCGGCAACATCGGCATCACCAGAATGGTGGCTGGCGCTTATGTAACGCCGAACGTGGAGCTGGTCAGCCTGCAAGACCTTGCACAGATCAAAATCAACTTCGCGGTACCGGAGAAATACCTGCCGCTGATTAAGGCCGGCAGCACGGTGCATTTCATAACGGGACTGTCTGCCGATCAGTATACCGCTACCATCAAAGCCACAGAACCCGGTGTGGATGCCGATAACAGGAGCATCCTCGTGCAGGCGGTGGCAGCCAATCCCGGCGGCAGGCTGAAAGGAGGGCTGTCTGCCAGAATATTCTTCTCCACCACCGGTACAGACACCAAAGGCATTACCATCCCTACGGAAGCGCTGATACCCGGGGGCAACGGTTACGCTGTTTTCGTGAAGAAAGGCGGCGCGGCTAAAATGTCGCCGGTAACTATCAGCAGCAGAACGGAGACACATGCCGTGATCACCTCCGGCCTGGCTGACGGGGACAGTGTGATCGTTTCCAACATCCTCCGGTTGGGCGATGGCGCACCGGTACAGGCTGTGGCATCCAAATAAGACTTCAAATCACTTACGATCATGAACTTACCAACACTAAGCATAAAAAAACCTGTACTGGGAGGCGTCTTCTCCGTCCTGATCATTATCATGGGACTGGTAGGATGGAAGAACCTGGGTATCCGGGAGTTTCCGCTGACGGAAGCGCCGGTCATCTCAGTCGTCACTTTCTATCCCGGCGCCAGCCCCGATGTGATCGCATCAAAGATCACCCGGCCCATAGAAGAATCCCTGGCAGAAGCGGGCGGTGTGCGTACCATCTCCTCTGAATCAAGGGAGCAGGCCAGCGTTATCTCCGTGGAATTCAACCGCGACGTAGACCTGGAAGATGCCTTAAACGATGTGCGCGACAAGGTCGCGAAATCCCGTAACCAGCTGCCGGCAGACGTAGACCCGCCTATCGTGGAGAAAGCCAGTTCTGCGGACAACCTGGTGGCTTTTCTCGAAGTGGAAAGCGATACCAAAGATATTAAAGAAGTGAGCCACCTCGCTGCCACGGTTATCAAAGACCGTATGCAGTCTATTCCGGGCATCAACCGGGTAGCCGTGGTAGGGGAGCATAAATATGCCATGCGCCTGCGTTTCGACCCGGTAAAACTGGCCGCCTACCGGCTGACGCCGGAAGATATCCGCCACGCCCTGCTCCGGGAGAATATGGACCTGCCCTCCGGAAAAATCGAAGGCAGCACCACGGAACTGAGCGTCCGTACCATGGGACGGCTCACCACCACTGCCGAGTTCAATGAGATGATCATCAAACAATCCGGCACTTCCGTTGTCCGCCTGAAAGACATCGGGTTTGCAGAACTGGGAGAACTCAACGAACGCACGGCCATCATCAATGAAACCGGCAATGCCAACCGTATCGGCGTAGGTATCGCCATCCAGATACAGCGCGGCGCCAACGCCATCGAAGTGGTGGATGAATTCTACCGCCGCCTGGAACAGCTCCGTAAAGAAATCCCGAAAGACTACCGGCTGATCGTTGGTTTCGATTTCACCAAACCGGTCCGCGAGTCCATCAAAGAAGTGGAAGAGACGCTGTTCATCGCGTTCGCGCTGGTGGTACTCATCATTTTCCTGTTCCTGAGAGACTGGCGTTCTACCATTATCCCGGTGCTGGCCATCCCGGTATCGATCCTGTCCGCGTTCTTCATCATGTACATCGCCGGCTTCTCCATCAACGTACTGACGCTGCTGGGGCTGGTGCTGGCCATCGGACTGGTGGTAGACGACGCGATCGTAGTACTGGAAAATATTTACAAGAAAGTAGAAGAAGGCATGACACCGATACAGGCGGCCTTTAAAGGATCAAAAGAAATTTACTTTGCGGTCATCTCCACTACTATCACACTGGCAGCGGTGTTCCTGCCCATCGTGTTCATGGGTGGTATCAGCGGGCAGCTGTTCAAAGAGTTTGCCATCGTGGTATCCGGTTCAGTACTGGTATCTGCGTTTGTGGCCCTCACGTTATCGCCCATGCTGAGCGCTTACCTGTTGAAAAGACAGGAACGCCCCAATTGGTTCCAGCGTAGCACAGAGCCGTTTTTTATCCGGATGAATAACGGTTACGCCTGGTTGTTGAAACGTTTTATGAAAGTGCGTTGGATGGCCTGGGTGGTGCTGCTGGCAGGTGGCGCCGTGATTTACTTCGTCGGCAAAAAACTGCCTTCCGAGCTGGCGCCGGTGGAAGACCGCTCCAATATGAGCCTGATCGCGATAGCGCCGGAAGGCGTGTCGTTCGACTATATGAAAAAACAGATGACGGAAGTAGGCAAGTATGTCAATGATTCCACGGAAGGTCTTTACCAGACCTACTCCATGGTGGCTGTTTCTTTCATCCCTGCACCGGCGCCTACCAGTTTCGCCGTGCAGAGTATCTATCTGAAAGAGCCTAAAGACCGTAAGGCATCCGTTCAGGACCTGTATAATAAATACGCTGCTGCCTCCGGCAATTTCAGGGGACTGTTATTGTTCCCTTATCTGCCACCGACCATCGGCACCCGCTACGGCGGCGGTATGCCGCTGCAGTTCGTATTGCAGGGTCCCACGCTGGACACGGTGTCGGCAGCGTTGGATAAATTCCTGCAGGCAGCGCGGCAAAGCCCCAAGCTGATGTTTGTGGATGCCGACCTGAAAATCAATAAACCGGAACTGCAGATCAGCATCGACCGGCAGAAAGCGGCGCTGATGGGCGTATCCATCCAGGAAGTGGCAAAAGCGCTGCAGCTTTCACTGTCAGGGCAACGGTATGGTTATTTCCTGCGCAACGACCGGCAATATGAAGTGATCGGTCAGCTGGAGCGGGAAAACAGAAGTAAGATCAGCGATCTTAAAACCATCTATGTAAAATCCACCGGGGGAGAAATGATTTCGCTGGATAACCTGGTGACTATCAAAGAGAGCATCAGTCCTGCTTCCATCTACCGGTACGACCAGTATACTTCTGCCACCGTATCAGCGGGACTGGCGCCGGGGGTAAGTCTTGCCGAAGGAATTGACGAGATGAAACGCATTCAGCAGGACGTGCTGGGCAGTAATTTCAAAACTTCTCTGGCGGGGCAGTCGAGAGACTATGAAGAGAGCCAGGGTAATATCACCTTTACGCTGATACTGGCGCTACTGCTCATCTACATGATCCTCGCCGCGCAGTTTGAGAGCCTCCGCGATCCGCTGATCATCATGCTGACGGTCCCCGTGGCCGTGACGGGCGCTTTGCTGAGCCTCGACTGGTTCAGCCAGAGCCTGAATGTGTTCAGCCAGATCGGTATTATCACGCTGGTGGGACTGATCACGAAGAACGGGATTCTGATCGTGGAATTCGCCAACCATCTGAAAGACACCGGCCTTTCGAAATTCGATGCCGCCATCCAGGCGGCGGAGCAGCGTTTTCGTCCCATCTTAATGACTTCCCTGGCGATGATATTCGGCGCATTGCCGATTGCGATGACGCACAACAGCCGTCAGTCGCTGGGTATCGTCATCGCAGGCGGGCTGATCTTCGCCGGTATCCTCACGCTGTTCATTATTCCCGCCGTGTATTCTTACCTGTCCGGCAGCAAGCGCCGGAAAGTGATGGAGGAAGAACCGGACCCGGTGGTGACCACCGAAGAAGTGGAATATGCCGGTTGATCTTAAAAAACAACATCATGAAACGAAGTAATCTCATCATACTGCTGTTACTGATTGCCCTTCACGGCAGTGCGCAGACAGCCAAACGAATCAGTCTCCCCGAAGCATTGTCGATTGCGGCAACGGGCAACCGGCAGCTGCAGATACAGGCGCTGGAAGAAGCTTACCGGAAGGAGGTCACCAGGGAAACCAGGAGCAGGCTGTTGCCCAATGTGGCGGCGGGCGCCAGCTACCAGCGGTATTTCGACCGGCAGGTCATCTTCCTGCCCGGTTCTTTTGCAGGCACCGCCAAGCCGGTACAGGACGTGGCCGTAGGCGGCAAAAATGCGTTTAACGGTCTGGTGACCGCCAGTCAGCCTATCCTCAACGAAGGGGCGTGGCGGCAGACAAAGGCCGCCGCTTATGACGAAAAAATACAGCGGGAGAAAACGGCCGATCTGAAAGGCAACCTCGGCACACAGATATCCATCGCCTACTTTGACATGCTGCTGATGCAATCGCAGCTGGCGCTTCACCGGCAAAGCCTGGAGCGCAACGAAAAGGCGCTGAAGGACACCCGTTCTTTATTTGCACAGGGTCGCAGCCTGAAGCAGGACACCCTCCGTGCTTTTATTGCCGTGGAAAACTTGCGGTCATCGATCTCTTACCTGCACAACAACCTGGAGGTGGCAGGCATACAACTGAAAAGGCTGATCGGGATGGATGACAGCACCACGCTGGAGCTGTCGGATACCCTCGCTGCTGAAATGCCTGTTGCCGGTGCATATGCGCTGGAAGATGCCATGGCTACGGCAGCATCGCGCCGCAATGATATGGCCGTGCAAAAACTGCTGACCGAAAAGAGCGTGCTGGACATTGCGGTGGCCAAAGCCGAAAGACTGCCGCAGATCACGGCAGTAGGGCAGTACCAGCTGCAGGCGCAGGCAGATAACTTCCGTCAGGGCCAGTATGTGTGGCCGCCCACTTCTTTTGTCGGACTGCAGATCGCGATGCCCATTTTTACCGGCAACCGGCTTAAAGCCAAAATCAGCCAGGCCGGCGTCCGGAAACAACAGGAGCTGATTGGGCAGGATGATCTCCGGCAGTCCGTCAGAGCAGAGCTGGCGTCGTTGCTGTCTCAATGGAAAGAAGCCAATGAGCAGCTGCGTATACAGCAAAGGACGGTAGAGCTGGCACAGATCAGTTACGGTATGATGGATGACCGTTACCGGAACGGCCTCAGCACCCGGCTGGAATTAACGGATGCCGAGCTGGCGCTCACACAGGCCAGACTCAATCATCTGCAGGCGATCTATCTCCACAAAGTGGTCCATGTACGGCTGCAACGGGCACAGGGACTGCTGCAGCTGCCGTAATACATTCACACAAAAACATTCGATCATATGATTTCAGAAACAATGGTTGTTCCCATACAGGCTGCCTACAAAAAAAGGTGGGCAGCCCTTTTTGTACTCTGCATGGCGGAATTTATTGTCATCATGGACACGTCTATCATCGGGGTGGCGCTGCCAGCTATTAAGCGTGATCTTGGTTACTCTCAGTCGGGGCTGCAATGGATCTTCAATGCTTACGTGATTTTCTTTGGCGGTTTCCTGCTGCTGGGCGGACGGCTGTCCGATTTGTTTGGCGCCCGTAAGATATTTATGTGGGGCTTTGCTATTCTCTCCGTCGCCTCGCTGCTGGCGGGCGTAGCGTGGTCTGAAGCTTCGCTGAACGTGGGCAGGGCGTTGCAGGGCTTGGGTTCAGCTCTGATAGCGCCGTCGGCGCTGACGCTGGTGCTGACGAAATTCACCGACCCGAAAGAGCTGAACAAAGCGCTCGGTTTTTGGGGTGCTTCTGCTGCCGCCGGAGGCTCGGCGGGCGTGTTTCTAGGGGGCGCTATCACACAGTGGCTGTCATGGCATTGGGTGTTCCTGATCAACATTCCTATCGGTTTGATTGTGCTGGCGCTCAGCCCTTCGCTTTTGCTGAAAGGCGCGCACCGTAAAGGTAGCATCGACCTCGGTGGCGCTGTACTGGCCACTGCGGCGTTTGTACTGATGGTGTACGCTATCGTGGCAGCGGAGGGCGCCGGCTGGCAATCGGTACAGACATGGGGTTTGCTTGCATTGTCGGTAGTACTGCTGATCGCTTTTGTCGCGTTACAGAAGAAACGGAAAGAACCGCTGATGCCATTATCCATTTTTAAGGCGTTTAATCTTTCTGCCGGCAACATCGTGATGGCGCTGATGGCGGCAGCCTGGATACCCTTATGGTTTTTTCTGAACCTGTATTTACAGCAGGTGCTTCACTTTCCGGCTTTCAATAGCGGACTGGCATTGCTGCCGATGACGATCACCATTATGCTGTTTATGGTGATCATCACCGGAAAGCTGATGGCGAAGTTTGGTATTAAGCCTAACCTGGTGGGTGGTTTGCTGGCGTTGGCGGCGGCGTTGTTTCTTTTCAGCATGGCGCCGGTCAACGGTAGCTTTATGACGCATGTATTGCCGGCATCGTTGTTAGGCGCCGTGGGCATGTCGCTGGCTTACATCCCGGGAACGGTGGCATCCATATCCGGCGCAAAGCCGGAGGAGTCAGGGCTGGCATCCGGTCTCGTTAACACCAGTTACCAGATCGGTTCCGCATTGGGACTGGCAGTTATGGTAGCGATATCCTCGGTGAAAACCAGTGTGCTGAAAGTAGGGGAGATGAGCGACGTGGAAGCATTGAACGGCGGCTTTCAGACAGCGTTTCTGGCCGCGGCAGTGGTGAGTCTGGCAGGAGCGCTGGTGGCTGCCGGTGCGATAAAAAAGGCGCCGCAGGCGTAACGATAAAAATGCTTGCCTTACAGGCAAAACGACGGAAGCGAAAAGGGCTGTCTTTTTTAAGACAGCCTATGCTATGTTTGGATGTGAATAAAAGAGCTTAGTAGTTCGCCTTCAAAAACACCCTTATCCTTTCTGCGATTTCCACCACATATTCTTCCAATGCAAAGTGACCTGTAGGGTAAAAATGTATTTCACTGTCAGGCATGTCTTTTTTGAAGGCAAGTGCTCCGGGCTTCAGGAACACGGGATCGTTTTCTCCCCAGACGATCAGCACTTTCGGTGCGAGTTTCCGCAGGGTTTGTTGCCATTGCGGATATTCCGCGATATTGAAACGATAGTCGTATTTCAGCTGGTACTGGATCTCCTTGTTGCCGGGCCTGTCCATCAGTAGTTGATCGAGCTGGTAGGCCTCCGGGGCTATCTTTGACGGATCGCTGACACCGTGGAGGTATTCAAACTTCGTGTAGTCCAGTTCGAATGCCTGGTAGACTTTAGCACGGGAGGCTTCCGTGTTTTCGTCGATGTTTTTACGGTAGGACTTCAGGATGTCGCTGAGTCCTTCTGCGTAAAGGTTGCCGTTTTGTATGATCAGGTGTTCGAGGATAGCGGGATTGCGCTGGATGATACGCATGCCTACCGGCGCGCCGTAGTCGAAAAAATACATGCTGCATTGCTGAACGCCTTTCAGCTGAAGGAATTTTTCGATGTAGCGGGAGTAGTTGTCGAACGTATAGTCGAATGCTGACATCGGTGGCATATCGCTGAACCCGAAGCCCGGGTAATCCGGCGCGAGCAGGTGAAAGTCGTCTTTCAGCAGCGGGATGAGCGTCCTGAAGTTATGGGAGGAGGAGGGAAACCCATGCAGCAATAGCAGCGCGGGTTTTGCGGGATCGCCGGCCTCCCGGTAAAAGATGTTGATACCGTCGACTTTGATGGTCCGGTGATACACCGGGTATTCTTTGGCATTGGCAGAAAGTGTGCTGATCATAAACAGGGAGATTAAAAAAGGCTGAAAGGATAAGGAGTGTTTCATGTGAGGGGGGTTATCATACGGTAGGCAAAGATTTGCCGGCGACTTTTTTATGGAGGAACGTTCTGATGGTGGCGGCAATTTCATCACCATGTGTTTCCAGGGCGAAGTGGCCGGTATCGAATAAATGATATTCGAGGTTCTTCACGTCTTTTTTATAGGCTTCTGCGCCGGCTACCGGGAAAATGTAGTCGTTCTTGCCATATACGATCAGCATTTCGGGGTTGTAGGTGCGGAAGTATTCCTGCCATTTGGGATACAGGGCAACATTATGCTGATAGTCGTAAAACAGCTGAAGCTGTATGTCGTTATTACCGGGGCGCAGGATGTGACGCAGGTCATGTTCCCAGTTATCCGGGCTCACGAGGGCTGCGTCGGCAACGCCGTTGGTGTACTGCCATTTCAGGCCGTCGATGCTGTGGAAGCCTTCCAGGGCATGCGTTGTCGCTTTGTCGTCTTTGTTTTTCCAGTAGGCTTTGATGGGGTCCCAGAACTGCTCCAGTCCTTCGTCGTAGGCGCAGCCGTTTTGTACGATCAGCGAATCGATTTTTTCTGGATGGGCGGAGGCGATACGGTATCCTACAGGGGCGCCATAGTCCATCACATACAGGCTGTAGCGTTCCAGGCCAAGTTGTTCCAGTAAACCTTCCACGATGCCGGCGAAGCTGTCGAAAGAGTAGTTGAAGTCGGCCATGGGTGGTTGCGCACTTCTGCCAAATCCCGGGTAGTCGGGAGCGATCAGGTAGAAGTCATCTGCCAGCTGCTGCAGCAGGTGGCGGTACATATGGGAAGAGGTGGGGTATCCATGCAGTAATACCAGGGCTGGTTTACCTTTCTGACCAGCTTCCCTGTAGAAGATCTCAATTCCGTTTATCAGGGTGGTGTTGTGTCTTACGGTATTCATGATATTTTGTTTTAAGTTTAATTTATTTTATTACCGAACGTTCTGTAAAATTATGATGAAAAAAATTTTACTCGTTGATGAAAAGCTGTTTCAGATCTGTCAGCGCTTTATGAAACTGGGTCGGATCGCCCAGGCCTTTGGCCAGTACCAGGCTGCCTTGCACCTGGATAAGCGACTGTCTTGCTTTGGCTTTAGCCTGTGCGGTGCTGAGGCCCATTTCAACGCCAAGTACGGTAAAAGCATCGAGCCATAGATGCATGGCCTTACTGATTTCATCGCCCAGCACTACCAGGCCTGAATCGAGGGAAAGCGCATTAAGGATACAGGTCTTTTCACCATTGTGATACACCTGCCGGATGTGTTGTATAGCCCTTTGTAATTTAGTCGCAGGTGCTACGCCCTTCTCTGTCAGCACCAGGTAGATGTTTTCCCGGATCCATTCGTGTATAAAAAGAAGCACGGTAATGGCGATTTCGTTTTTTCCGCCGGGAAACCGGTGGTAGAGACTCGCTTTCTGCAGGCCGCTGGCTTTGGCCAGATCGTTGAGACTGGCGCCCTCAAACCCTTTGGATTGAAGTACGGACATCAGTCCTTCTATCAGCCTTGCATCATCTATTTTTTGCGGTCTCATGGAACAAAGGTAGGGGAATATTTTTAATTACCAAACGTTCGGTAAAATAATTCCAGGAAATATTTTTCACCTGGAGGGATAAACGATGTGCTATTTAAATTGCTGAAAGATAATATATATTTACCCGGATATTTTAAGCGCTTTAAACAGTGAGGATAAATATGCCCTGCCCGCCGAAGGAGAAATTTCCGGAGCTCCGGCGATCGCCTGGGAAGATTTAATAATGGTCTGATGGAAGTTCAGTTTTATAAGCCGTTGCATGAAACATTGAAGCAATACATTGAAGGCTTTTACTTTATAAAGAAGAGAGAAATCACTGCGCCGGTAAAATACCAGACTTTCCCGAATAACTACTGCATCGCTGCCGTTTACCAGCATACGGACCTGGAACTGACGCAAAACAGCATTACCGTGTCGGCCGCTAAACACGATAATATCAGCGCCAGCCTGGTGAGCCGGTATGTAAGGCCTATTGAGATCGTACAATATGCGGTGACGGATGAAATTACCATTTATTTCAAGCCGCTGGGGATAAACCAGTTTATTGACGATGTCCGGCAGTTGTTCAAAGAAGGCATTACCCGTTTTAATCCTTTTGTGGACTACCGGGATACCATGAATACCATTTTTAATACCCCTGACAGACATTCCCAGATCAGCCAGCTGGAAAGCTACTGGCTTTCAAAATTAATAATGAAAGATTTTTCCTTCATGGAACAGCTCCTCGCGGATGTCGTGTCAGATGTAAAAATTAGTGACATCGCGCGAAAGCACAGTATATCGAGACAATATCTGAACAGGGTTTTTGTCAGCCACATAGGAAAGTCGCCCGCAGAGTTCAGGAAAATACACCGGTTCAGAAACTCGATTGCTGAAAAACAAAAAGCAGGTAGCCTGACAGCATTATCCCATCTTACGCAGTTCTACGACCAGTCTCATTTCATCCGGGATTTTAAGGGTTTTACGCATTTTACACCCTCCGATTTTTTCAGTAAAGTAGATACCGAAAAGGAGAATGTATGGTTCGTTTTTTAGCCTGGTTTACATTTGTACAATTCTACTTCCTCACATTGCTGTTTCTTTGTACTAAAATATTAGTATATGAAATTGTATGTAGCCCTGTCTATAGCGCTGATGTGCCTCACCGGCGGTGTGAATGCGCAGCAACAGAAAGAGACACTGTTGATTGGCGTATTCCATTTTAATAACCCGGGCGCTGATCTGGCCAAATCAGAGGATTTTGATGTAATGAGTAAAAAATCCCAACAGGAGCTGGCACAGATAACAGATCATATCAGGAAGTTCCGGCCCGATAAAATATTTGTGGAATGGGACTATAATGATCAAATGGCGTTGGATACGCTATATGACCTGTACCAGAAAGACGCTTATTTTGACTATGTACAGACTAAGTTTCCGAAAAGTAAATTCTATCTGCAGAATGAAATATTTCAGCTGGCTTTCAGGGCGGGTAAAAAGGCCGGCCTGCAAAAGATACATGCGATAGATTACCAGATGGACTGGCCATATGACAGTCTGCAATCAGCCATAAAAAAGGCTGGTCAAACGACTTTGCAACAGGAGATAGACGCGCAGATAAAGCAGGTTGGCGAAGAGGATAACGCTCTGAGAAAGAAACTTTCCCTTACGCAGCTGCTACTGGAGAAGAACACCGCGGCTAACAGGAACGCTAATCTGGGGCTCTACATCACCCTGCTGAACAAAGGCGGCGCTTTGCATGACTTTACCGGCGCCGACGTGGTAAACGCCTGGTATAAACGGAACCTTTATATGTATTCGCTGGTGCAGAAACTCACCGAAGCAAAAGATGAACGGGTGATGATCGTGGTCGGCGCCGGCCATGCAGCTGTCTTTAAGCACTTCATTGACATGGACCAGCGAAGCAAAGTCGTTGAACTCAGTGAGGTACTGAAAAACTAACGTAGCTGTTATTGAAGGAAGTCACCGTCAATGATCAGCAGTTTTACCCCGGATTCCGTGCTGGAGCGATGATTACTCAGGTCATCGGAAACGACGTAGGTCATACCCTGGTTTAATACGAACTGTTCTCCGTTATCCAGTTCGCTGACGAAGCTGCCTTCCAGGCAATGTACAATATGTCCCTTGCTGCACCAGTGGTCCGCAAGGTATCCCGGAGAATAGGTGACGATCCGCAGGCGTAAGCCCGGTAGTTGGAGGGTTTGCCATAAGGCGCTGCCGGTGATGCCGGGATGGGTGGTGGGGGAGATGGTGCTCCAGTCGATGCACTGAAAAGGATGTTTCATCATATAAAAATACAAAAGTCCGGCTGTCATACAGCCAGACTTTAACACCGGGGCCTTTTATTGGCGTGTACCTGGTTCCCCGTGCCGGATATTTTGATACAGGTCTTCACTCATACCGGATTTCCAATACACCGTGGCGCTTACATTTGTTGCGCCGCCGGGTCTTTGCTGCCGCAGCGCAATACCATTTTGTTCATCACCTTTGTCGTGATCCTGTTTACCCTGATTGTACAGGGGCTTACATTACCGACGCTGCTCACCAAACTGAATCCACAACATGCGGACCATGACAACGAGCGGGAATTGAACGCGCTGCTCACAGAACGTTCCATACAGTTTCTGGACGGATATTCCGGTAGCGACGGGGTACATGTCAAAATGAAGGAAAAACTGACTAGGACGTATGCGCAGTTGCAAAAGGAGAATGCGCTCACAGCGGAAAGCGACCGGCAGCAGTCGGCATGGTTGAAAGATTATCTCGAAATGGAGTTGAAGGTCATCGCAGATCAGCGGACCGCGTTGATCAGGCTACATAAGGAAGGGAAGTTCTTCCTGGAGGCCATACGCCTAAAGGAAACGGAACTGGATTTCTGGATATCCACTGTTTACCATGAGTTAAGCAGGTTGTGATATCTTTCCTGTAATCCTTTTTTTATGCTTTAAGCCCCAGTTTCCCAGCACGGCTATTACTTCTTTCAACGTTTCCGCATACTCGGTAGGCAGGTATTCCACCACTACCGGCGTCTGATCGGCTTTTACCACTCTTTTCAGCAGTCCGTTCAGTTCCAGTGATTTTAGTTCTGACGATAATACCCTTGCAGAAATACCTTCAATGGCACGCTGTAATTCGTTGAAACGATGATAGCCGGTGACCAGGGCAATCATAATACGCAGCTTCCATTTGCCTCCGAGCACGTAGATCGCATCTTCCACGGAAGCCAGATGGGTGGCACATTCCACCTGGCGTGTATCTGTTTTCTCCATATGCTTAATGCGGTTTAAATAACAAAAAGGTTACTACTAACCTTTGGTATACTACTAACCTTTTGTTAGCGAATGTAGGTAGTTTTGGTTTGTCAAACTGCAAAAAAATATGAAAAAGATACTCCACATTATTTCAAGCCCGAGAACGGAAGCCTCCGTCAGCAGAAAATTAGGAACTGCTATCGTAGAGAAGATAAAAGAAAAGCATGGCGACTGCATCGTGACGGTGCGTGATCTCGCTAAGGCGCCACCGCCTCACCTCGACGAGTCTCACATTCAGTCTTTTTTCACACCCGCTGAAAACCGGACAGCAGAGCAGCTGGATAATATCCGGTATTCAGATGACGCGATCAGAGAGCTGCTGGATGCAGATATCCTGGTTGTAGAAACACCGATGTATAACTTTGCTGTTACTTCTACCCTGAAGGCTTATTTCGACCATATTACCAGGGTGGGCATCACCTTTAAGTATACGGGGAAAGGGTTGTTGCCCGAGGGGTTGCTGAAAGACAAGCAGGGATATATCGCTACTACGTCGGGTGGTATTTATTCGGAAGGTGCGTTGAAAACCTATGATTTTGCGGAACCTTATGTCCGTTCCTTTCTTACTTTAATTGGCGTTGATGTGGCCGGTGTTTTCAGGGCCGAAGGGCAGGCGGTGATAGGGCCCGAGGCGGCGCTGGAGAACGGGGAGGGGAGTATAGCGATAGCGGTGTGAAAGTAACGTTCCTGAGACTTTCTCAGGAACGTTTTGAGCGTTACAGTCCCAGCAATTTTGCCGCATTCCCGCCTGCTATCTTCGCTACTTCCCCGGGAGGCAGCGGAATGCTGTCCAGCAGCTGTCTCCCCGCTTCGTTTGTGCTGAAAGGATAATCAACCGAAAACATCACATTATCGATACCAAAAGTTCCCAGTGCGGCCATCAGCGGTGGTAAGGTAAAAATACCGCTGGTGGTAATGTGCACCTGGTCCCGCAGCGTTTGGCTGACGGAGCGCTGATGGTGACTGTTGCCGGTTACCGGGAATTTTTCATCCAGCCGCGACATCATCATGGGTATCATCTCTCCCATATGGCCGATGATGATTTTTAACCGGGGATACCGGTCCAATGTTCCGGTGGTAATCAAACGTAACACCTGCAGGGCTGTTTCTGTATGCCATCCCCAGCCGCCGCATGCCAGCATGACACCGATGGGTCCGGGGAGATCGTTGTAATACGCGTCTGCCACGCCTGCCGGTGGCGGCCCGGGGTGCAGGTAAAGCGGCATTTGTAGTTGTGCTGCTTTTTGCAGCAGCGGCCCGAATTCCGGCTGGTCTAAAAACCTGCCGTTGGTAAGCCCGTTGATCAGAGCGCCGCAGAAATGATGTTCCGTTTTTGTTCTTTCCAGCTCTTTTGCCGCCAGGGCTGGAGCGGACATGGGCAGGTGTGCGAACGCTTTAAACCGCGTAGGATGGACGCTCATCCTCGCAGCGAGGAGGTCATTATATCTCCCGGCAAACGTCTGGGCTTTCGCGGGCGGCAGACTTTCAGCCCCTCGTCCTACTACGGACAATACCTGCATGTCAATGCCGTTATCGTCCATTGATTTTAACCGCCTATCGCTGGTATCGGCAAGGTATTCCATGGCCTGGCCAGGCAGGGGCCATTGTTGTATTTCTTGGTCAAACTCAGGCAGAACAACGTGCTCTTCTAATGTGATAATACGCATAGCTGATTGGATTGAATGACAAAAATCCAGCTATTCCATGTGTATAACATTGATCGTGATCAAATAATCACATGCCGGATTTTATCCGGCTGAGCGCTTCCTGGGTGATATTAAGATAGTTGGCCACCAACTTATTCGGCAGGCGCAATACCATCTCTGGGTTTTCTTTCAGCAGCAACTGATAACGTTCCCGTGGGTTGAGGGTAATAACATCTTCCAGTCGCTTTGTGTTCGTTAAATAGGCATATTCGAGAAAACCACGATAGAATATTCCCCAAGCGGGGATCGTATCCACCAGGGCGTAAAAATCTTCCCGGTGCATATACAGCAGTTCCGATGGCTCAACAGCCTGCGTGTCTTCTTTGAGTAATGAGCCGTCAATAAAAGACGTCAGTGAAGTGGAGAAAGAATTTTCGAAAGCGAACCGGCGGGTGGCTTCTCTTCCGTCGGGTTTTATATAGTATACCCTGAGGCATCCCTTATTGACAAAAAACATACGCCTCGACGGTTCCCCTGTTCTTCCCACCAGCTCATTCTTTTTCGCTTTCAGCAGATGAAAGCAGGAGAGCACCCGCTGCAATTCAGTATCGGTTAACCGAACCCTGTCGGCAATGTATGTAGTCAGCTGTGCAAGCATGTTAATCATTTATCGTGACGGCTTAATACCGGACCATTTTGGGCGAAGTCCTCTTTTTTCGTCCTGCGCCCACTGTTTTTTAACTGCCGCTTTAAGTTGCTGGTTATACTCCCGCATCTCTTTACTGCTTTGAAATTCTTTGTGTATGCTGGTGATGCGGTTTGTCGAAATAAGAAATACAGCGACGCCCGCCAGCGTCAGGATAATATGAATAAAGATAAGATCATTATCAGACCTTCCTAACGACATCATCGTATTATATCCGCTGAATGCCCCCACTGCTGCTGCAATTGCCGAAAGTACCAGCAACCCTGATGTTGTTGGCGCCTCCGGTTTTACCGGATAAACTACTTCGCTCATATCCACCTCTTCTTCCTGCACTATCTCCGGTTTTATTTCCTCTTTGGGCGAGATCATAAAAAGGGCGCCGCAATAATTGCAACTGGCCATGTCGTTGCGTTCAGGGACCAGTTTGATATCAGAACTGCCACATTGGGCGCAGGTGAGCGTAAGTAATTTCATAAGGATAGCGGATAAAGTTGGTGCTTTCCGGTCTAAAATACTACATTTATCCGGTAAAATATACTGGTTGTAAGTAGGAAGAAATTACTATCTTATCATCTAAAAAACCATATTGTTATGAAATCCCGGACTTCTACGGCTTTGCCAGAAAACCATGAATTGCTCTCCCACGAACTCACTACTGCGGGCTTACCATCGAATGCCAATGAAAATGCTACTAAGCTGAACATCAGTGTTGAGCACGCGCAGACACGCAACTGGCTATGGCTGGCCTGCGCGGTAAGCGTGCACAATTATTTTTCTCCTGATAGCCCGGTTACCCAGTGCCAGGTGGCATCCCAGATAACGGGACAATCCTGTTGCAGCAGCCCGATGCCGGACGCCTGTAACGTGGAGAGAGATCCTAGTGCCGCACTGCGTGCCCTGAATAACCTGAACCGGGTCTGCTCTGCCAGGGATTTTAACTTTTCCGATGTACAGAATGAAATCCTTGCGGGCAGGCCGCTGATTCTGAGTGTCTCCTCCCCGGGTGTTGAGTCTGGACGGGTCATTGTCCTCTTTGGTATTGATGATGCCAGTAACGTGTATGTCATGGACCCTCAAACAGGAACGGCTCGTGCTAACTTCATGGACATAGCGAACTTCTACTGTGAGCTTTCCGGGGAAGTTAGTTTTACGCAGCGGTAGATCGGATAAAAGCAGCTTGTTAACGCCGAAAGTGACACTGCTGGGTGCTGCAGGCTTCTGTTGTCAGACCACGTCGTTACTTTCACCTACCACATGTAGTATAGAGATAATGTCTATTTTGTCAAGTCCACAGTGAAGGGCTTTATCGCCGTACTACGTTTAGAAGTGCTTGAAGCAAAAAATCCTCCACACTGTTGTTTTAGAACACACGTATGACATTCGTTATGGAAAATATTTTTCCAGTCGGAAATTGATTTTCTGGCGAATTGCCATATATCTTGAGGTGTTGTACAAAGTTGCGCATTATAAAGAGATGAATTGATGCCAAAATCCGATAAATAGGTTATAGCTTCTGTAAGCTCGTTTCCGTAGTCGACCGGATCTATCCATAGTTTTTCTATGTTATGAGGCGTATAGCCTTGATGTTCAAGCCCCATAAATGCTACATGTTCTACAAAAGGTAGATTTTTGTAAATAAATCTGGAGAGCTTTAGAAGACGGGGAATCGTTTGCTTATGTAGGACTATCCTTATTTCAAGCCGGATATTATGTTTAGCGAGATTATATAATCCTTGTACCGTTTGATTAAAAGCCCCTTTGGCTTGAACAATATAATCATGTTGTGCATAAAAATCTGAATATAAGGGTATGCCCAACATGAGTCGAGAAAATGACATTGCTCCCAATTTATCAGAAAATGCGGGCCAGGCAAACGACCGCCCGTTGGTTAAACAATGTACTTCCGTGTCCGGGAGATGTATCTGGATTTGTTCTAATAAGCTAAAAAAACGTTCTCCCAAAAGAGTAGGTTCGCCACCGGTAATTCCCAACTCGAAGCAATCTTTAGGAATTAGTGGGATACTTTGCGAATGTATGTTGTATAGATAATCTGTATCATCTCTATTCTTGGGTGGTTGTGAGCACATCAGGCAGTTGCTGTTGCATCGTTCTGTAAATAATAAGAAATTATGGTAGGAGTTTGTCCTATATAGTGTGTTAATCACTCCGTCTGTATTCACAACAACAATATCGCCTTCAGATAGATGCTCAATTTCGGGAATTGAATGCACGCAGGGTTTGTCAAACGGATCAGGTTGGATGCCAGTTGAAAGAATTATCTTGAAGCGCTCAAGATATTTAGGAATATTATTATCTACAATCAGGATTTCAGCATCGCTTTCCGGGTTAAATGTAACCCTGCCTACTATGAGAGTATTTACTCCTGATGGAACGCCTTTTGTTTTTAGTAACATTAGCTTTTACCTGTTATCCAGCTTCTGAATATTTTTTCTTTTTTTTTATCCTCATCCATGGTGAGGATAAGGTACCTGATTATCTCCATATTTCTCTCGCAGAAAGCGCTTGTTGGTCTATGACCAACCAAATCGCCCTGGGTAGTATGATTAAATACCGGATCGGCACCACAGTATGATTGAAAAGCGCATTCAGAGCACCCGGGAAGAGCTTCATTTATCATCACTTCGCTAAGAGTTGAAACTTTGTTACCATAGAATATCTCTTCATACGTATCCTCGCCAAGTGTCCCTAGTTTGAATGTCAGATCATTCATTTCTGCAAGCATTCTGGCTTCATCAGAAGCATAAATGGCGCCGTCGTAGTTAAATACAACTACATTATTTACAAGACCAGCAGGAGATTGTAGATCAACATATCCTACAGGGAATGGAGTGAGCATTTTTTTAAGGATAATGCTGGCGTAGTCTTCACGGATAAAATAGCCATCCAGATTGTACTGAATAATTCTGGCAAGTGCTTTCTTGTAGAAATCCAGGAATCTTGCTGTTTCATATTTATTTTTATCTGTACTTCTGGTTGCGAAACCATACGGACTAATAGGTCTGAGAAATATATTATGAAAACCTAGCCGAACATATTCATCAACAATTTCTTCGGGGTGTTCCAGTGAAAGCGCCGTTGTTGTAACTAATGCTGAAATACCTTCTTCTCCCAACCTTTGACGGCATCTTTCGATCCCCTCAACTACGAGTTGATGGCTGCTTGCATGGGGTTTGTGCCGATTTCTGTTATGAATAAATGCTGGTCCGTCCAGGGACGTAGATATCAAGATGCCGTTATTGAAAAAAAACTGAATCATTTCATCTGTAAGTAACGCAAGATTGGTACATATTACATAGGTAACCTTTTTGTTGTGTTTTTCTGCTTCGATTTTTGTTTTTTCAACTGCATAGACAATACTTTCAAATGCCAGTAGGGCTTCTCCTCCCTGAAATTCCATTGTCACATGGGGGTTGGGAGATTTCATCATGATAGCAATTCCGGCATCGATATGAAATCTTTTCATGTCATATTTGTTTTTGTCAGAGGTTACTCTCGAAACTTGACAATAATGACAAGTATGTTCACATCGCAGGCTTATAACAAAAATGTGCAGTGATGTAAAATAATCCAGAAATGATTTTTTTGTACGATAGCGAGTGGCTAGAACTTCTATAAGTTCTGGAAGTGGGGTGACCGATATAAAAAAGTTAGCGATTAAATCAGCGAATAACTCCTGATCAGAAATATTGTCTGGATTTATTTCTCCCGCAACAATCCTGCCGGTAGTACCCATCGGAATAACTAGAAGGTCGCCAATCTCATTTACAATTACTTCTTTGCCTGGTGAAAGGCGATGAAATTTGAATGGTAATAAATAATAGCGTTGGGGAGATGCTATATAGTGTGAGAATTCTTTGAATTTTCTGGAATTACTATATGGGCTGCTATCTACGGTGATCATACTTTTACAGATTGAGGATTAAATCCCACAGGATCAGTAATTTCCGAAACTGGGCCTTCCTGCTGATCATAGTATATAAATGCTTTAGCGATAATAAGTTCCCTGATGGTTTTAGTCTCATCAGTTATATGTTGTCTTAACTTAAAATCAATGAGATCTTGTTTTAGTTTGAGAAGGATGATAGCCCAGTCCACTTTATCCGGGTGACGAATGGCCTTTAATGATATTTCATACTGAGATGTAGATGATTTTCTAACATCTACTTCAAAGGTATTACTATACCAATAAAGGCATTTTAACAAAACAACCTCAGGATATATTTCTGCATCAATAGCAACCTTTAATATCTTGTCATTTTGCAGGACTTCCATTTGCCTTATTTATTAAAGTGTTAAGTGTTTTATGATCAACAATTCCGTTGGGTCTGAGTTCATTATCCTGTTGGAATTTGATAACAGCGATCTCGGTTTGAAGGCCGAAGTAGCCAGTTACGTATATATCTCTCTTAAATACCATTAATATACGCTGTAACATCTCCACATCCGTTCCTTCACAACCCTTGGAAAGAAGACGATCTCCTAATTTCAGGTGTAGTGAATCGGCAATGGCAGTGGTGCTTCCAGCTTTAGATATTTTAACTGGCGTTGATGCCGCATGTCGGTTATAAAATGAGTTGGTATTCGAAATGGCATTTTTATTTGTAATTCCCGGGTCAGAGGATGTTCTTGTTGAATTTCCTGAAGGTGTTGTATTTTCAACAGGAGATGATGGAATATAAGTAGGGGTTGTTGCAGGCGTATAACTGCTACGAGAACTATAAGATGAGGAATAGTGCGAGCTATGGGAACTATGTGATCTGTGAGAGGAATGAGACCGGTGTGAACTATGCATTAGCACAAAGCTGTTCTCCGGATTTATTACGTTTAACTTGAGGATTAGCTTAGGTTTAAGCACATTTCTGTGAATGTTTTCATAACTGACGTTTTTATCTTCATCTAAGTTGTAGTCCTTAATAATGGCTTCTCCTTTGGTGTGTGAAAATGCACTGAGAGCTGCTGCAATTACTGCGAGACTTTTTTTAGCAAGATTCTGAAACCCAAATCTGTCTTTGTTCATGGGATAGAGTTTGAGGAGGAACAGTAAGAGTTAATAGGCTTGTTACCAAAGGATATGGTCAAATTTTGAGTCCTAAAGGGATGGATTTATAACTAAGTTATGTAATTTTCAGCTATGATACGTGGTTTTATACTTTATTTACGCAAATAGGGATTAAATAAAGATATAATATATCCGGATTGCCTACAAACAAAAAAGGCACCGCTTTCGCGATGCCTTTTAGCAACTTTCAGAACGCCAGTTCTGATCTGTACCGAGAATGAGGAATCATTAGAACCGCTTTTTCACGCAGCTGATTTTGTTTTACAGCTTTATGAAGAGAATAATATTCTATAGCAGTTTTCATGTAATATGTCTGTTGTATATTCAATTAGTATAGAATTATACTTAAAAGGGCTGCAATTTGCTGAAAATAAATGAAATATCATTGTTTTATTTTGATTTATCATAATATATTGATTTGTAGCCTATTATGAAATTTATGTGTATGGCCCTCTCTCATTTCCTCATCAGAGCTTAGTTTTTTGGTAAATAATTGATAATGTGACACTTAAATTAAGTTGGAATATTTTTTCTTGATTTGGAAGAATATTTTTAGGAATAAATTTTGTTGATTTGGAAGAAATACATATATTTGAGTATAATTTGTAAGTAATGATCTTATCACAGAGCCAAGTGGAGAACATAGCACGGCAATATTATCCGAAAATTGCCACCGCTATTACGGCAGCGTTTGCTGATTATATGGAAGTTAGAGCACAGAGGTCTGCTAATGGTGTAGTTGACTTTAAGCCGAGAACCTGTGCATCACTTATTCATGATTTTACTAAAGTGAGGTTGAAAAACGAGATCGGCGAGGACCCGGAGGTCCTTATCGGTGAGTTCAACGGCATTTTTGGAATGCTTATTCAGGGAAGCGTATTTATTAGGTTTAAGAAGTTAAATGATGACCTGTCTACATCAAACGTGCAGACAGGGCAGACAGAGAACTATAACAATCAGGCGAATTTTGCGGGTTTCGGTGGCGAGCCGACGCTGCTTACGGCAGGCTACCGTCCTGATAAATCCTGGACCTCTATCCAAAATATTCATCTTGTTTGCCGTTCAGGGGACGCCATCGTATGGCAAAAAGACCTGACCTCTGAAGTGAAGCAAACCTCCATCTTCACTATGGAAGAAGAAGATCAGACATCAAAAACCGGTCGTGTTTCAGTTAAAAAAGGAATACAAAAGACAGGAACAGACGATAATTGATCTTATTTTCGCGTTTTTAATTTTTAGCTTATGTTGGCCATTAACCCGGAGATGATAAAATTGGCCAGGGAATCTCGGGGACTTAATCAAGGTGATCTTTGTGCTTTGTTAGGAGTGGCGCAAGGAACTATTTCAAAAATTGAGAATGGTCTTATTCAGCCGTCCCCTGAATTAGTACAAAACCTGTGTAACGTCCTAGATTACCCTGCTTCGTTCTTCAGCCAGAGCGAGAATATATATGCGTCCAGTTATATATACTATCGTAGGCGGCTAAGTATGACGAAGAAGAATCTTTCTGTGTCGGAAGCCAAACGAAATATCATCCGTATCGGAATTGAGAAATTATTGAACAGCATCGACCTGCCGGAAACAAATTTGTTTCACTGGGATGTCTCCCAGCACGGCAGTCCGCAGGACGCAGCGCATTTACTTCGTGAGAGGTGGAGGCTGCCGAAGGGAAAAGTTGATAACCTTACCAAAGTAATAGAAGATAACGGTATCATCATTGTTCCTTTTGATTTTGGTGGAGATAAAATCGACGGTATTAGCCAGTATACCGAGAAAAACCATCCACTTATTTTTGTCAACAACAAATTAAGCCCTGACCGCTACCGGCTCACGATAGCCCATGAACTCGGGCACCTTATTCTGCATTTCGGAAACCCGATTGCGGAAGATCGTGATGTGGAAGCCGAGGCATTCATGTTTGCCAGCGAGCTGCTTGTTCCTGCAGATGACTTTAGAAAAAGTTTTGAACATCTGGATTTCAAGGTACTTACCAATCTGAAGTTATATTGGAAAGTGTCTATGGCAGCGCTGGTGATGAAGGCAAAGCAAATAGGAAGCATTACGGAGAATCAGGCAAAGTACCTGTTCGCGCAGCTATCGGCTTTGGGATATAAGTTGCAGGAACCTCCTGAACTCAGTCCGCCGAGGGAGTATCCCATGCTGATAAAAGAAATTCTGCAAGTATACAGAGAACAGTTGGGATATACTGCTGAGGAAATGGGCAGTCTTTTACACCTGCACTATACTGACTTTCAGAATTATTTCAACCTGGATACAGGTAGGCTACGAGTAGTGAGAGGTGCGCATGGTTGATTCTCTGCTTTAAGATTTTGCTGGCGGCCTATCCAATGGATTGACCGCCAGTTTTGTTTATGTTTTCCGGAGAAGTGGGCTTCGTGAGCAGGCCCCTTTGTACGAGAAGGCTTATCCTCCAGGTATAAAATGGATATTGTAAGCCCAAATCTAACGCTGGAGCAATTAGACAATTGTGTGCTAAAAGCTATCAGGAAAAAAGGAAGAGAAGTCTATAAATTTGATTTTGTATTTAAGGTATATCTGGAAGGGAAGTCAAGGCCAATCAAAAGAAAAGTGTCCGATACAATGCAGGAAAGACTCACCTCGCTGGCGTAATGACCAAGACTTACTTGATACATGATAAATATAAAGCCAGTTTTAAATGGACAGCCTAAGATTGCTGCATTTACGATCTAGGGATTTTTCTATGGAATGGTAGTGATGAACTACTAGTTCTTTGTTATAAATGTGAATTTTTGTTAATTTTATATAATTATTGACAATCAACCATTATCGGTAATGGAAGTGCAGCAAGTAGCAGCCAGTTATAAAATCGGTGGATGTGTATACACGGATTTTAGCGGCATACAAATTATAAATAATTTATATTCATTTGCGTCTAAATATAACAATTGCGATATCTATGTAGATTTTTCCGAACTACGATTTATGGATGCAAATCTTTTTGCACTTTTTAATGCCTGTGTTTATCGGCTAAATAAAGAAAAGAAAGTTCGTCTTAGGACAAATTTTGACCATCTATCTCGTAAATTCGATATTTTCTTTAAAAATGGGGCAATTAGGGATAAGCAATATGAATTCGTTGATTCCAATGGGACTACTATTCCTTTTGCCATCTTTTATGGCTCGCAGCAGGATGAATTTTACCAATATGTACAATCTAAGTTGTTACCTAACAATGGTTTCAATCCTATTCCCGAAAATATTAAGGTAAACATTCAAGCCGGATTAAGTGAGATTCATCAGAATATTAGGCATGCTCAGACCGAAGATCCATTATTTATTTGTGGTCAACATTTTCCAACTAAGAAGGAGCTCAAACTGACCTTGGTGGACCTTGGTTGTGGATATTTGGAACCAATTCGTAAGTTTACCTCCGGGGCAATTTCTACAGATATTGAGGCTATCCGGTGGGCTTTAACAGGTTATAATAGCATTGATTTAGCCGAGTTTAAAGGTGGAATGGGATTAAAAGTGATACGTAATTATTGTTCGGGTTCCGGTGGGACTTTTCAGATATGTAGCGGTACCGGCTTTTGGGATAGCTATCAGGAGAGGGGAAACTTTAAACCCAATTACGTTATTGATTCCAGTTTTAAGGGTACTATCACCAATATAATTTTCAAGACCAATTAAAAAAATGCAAAAATTATTCAGACGCAAATACACGGCGTACCTTTTGCTTAAATTTGATATAGTATACCAGTTTTAAGATTTAACATTGTATATTTGCAAAATTTTTAATTATATTGTAAAAATTATACCACTATAAACAATTATCATTCTTTAACTGTTTTTATTAAATACCACCGGATTAAGCCAAACAAAAGCGTCAATTATGAATACTACCCTCCAAATGAGTGAATTACTGAGCAAAAATTATGCTCTGACCCAGGAGGATGCGCTCGCTATGTATTCCCCTGCGTTGCCAATAATTCAAAATCACGAAGAAATTACCATATCGTTTAAGGGTATGGAAACTTGTTCTACTATGTTCTTCAGGTATTTTCTTGGCAGACTCTTCTCTGAGTTTGGTAACCAAGTTAGTGAACTTATTCACTTTGAAGGAATAGAGAACGACTCTATCCGAAATCAACTTGATTTATACCTTGAAAGGGTATTAGGGGACGAAACATATAAAGCCATTTACCTCAATCACATCTAGTTACTTTTTCCCTGTGTACAATATTACTGACATTCAAAAGCAAACGCCGCAAAGCGGCGTTCGTTATTTATTCGATACTAACATCTGGATGGAAATCCTAAGTCCATATTATGATCATGAACCTGATCCTGATTATAATCCCTATATTAATTTTCATGATCGAATAGTGGGGAGCTCTCAAAAAGACGGGATAAAGATTTTGATGCCAGCCATTGTAATGTCTGAGCTCATTGGCAAGCATGTCGCGATTGGATTTGATGAATATCTGAATAATCTGAAAATTAAAGTAACCTTTGAAGGAGCCAAAGAGAGGAAGAAGTACTTTAAGGAAACCTACAGGAAAACGGACCACTATTTAGGTCGCCTTAAAGGGATTTGTGATAGTATAAAAGACTATTATAGGCATTTGGATTTTCTTTCCGATAACTTGCAGAGCTTTAAACTTTCTGACATATTGAAGAATCCACCCCTCCATATGGAGTTTAATGATCATCTACTGGCTCGTATAGCAGGTTTCTACCAATGTCCCTTAATAACACACGATGGAGATTTTTCAGTAGAAGATGTTCCAATATTTACAGCTAACCGGCAGTTGCTTTCACTTGCTAAAGCGGTTAAGGTATAAAGCCGTTAAATGGATAAAACTAAGCAGTTAATTTTATTGTATGATAAATTAACTTACTTTGATTTTTAACTGTTCATCTATATTTCCCCAAAAAGAATTGCTTGTAGAAGCAATCCTTTTAGTTTTTAAACCCGCTTGATTATTATCTTGGGAAAGTAACTTTCCAATATAATGATTTTAAAGATTTATGGGCTGCCGTGGCTTTAATCCTTGCCTATCTTAGTATGCAATTTAGAATGGCTGAAAGTTTTTCTGATATTGGAAAATTGGTAGAAAATCTTGAGACCCTATAAGATAATATGCTTTTTTATATGATTAAAGGTTGAAATTTTTGACGAGCTTTTCAATAATAACTTTATTCTTTTTGTTCGTTTCTTCAAGGGCCTGCTCAACCCCGTCCGTATCTGTTTTTTTTATCTCATACAGAACAAATGTACAACTGTTGAGGATAGAGTAAAGGGATTCCTTTTCTTTGTTGGAACAGTACATAATAAGAAAATTAAGTTTTTCCTCAAGCTCCTTTTTAGAGTTATTCATTGTTATTTCAAATTCAGAAAAAGATGTACCGTTATGCTTATACTTATATGCTTCTTGAATTAAAAGGGTTTTGAAATTTTGATAACAAATCAAAAAACCTTGAAAGGAGCCGGCTTTTTCCTTGTATAGGTATTCAAATTTAATTTCCTTTTTTCGGATGTTGAAGTCAAGGATGACTTTTAGTAAATACCCAATTGCTGCAATCACAACTGTAATCTGAGACCAATTCTTCGATAAAAAGTCAAGAAAGCGCATTTTTATAGTTTTGTTTAGAATTTAGCGGTGCCGGTGGTAATTTGTAGCAATCGTTCGATCTTAGTTCCCAATTCATCAAAAGTCAAGATTTCTACGTCTCTACTGTTCGATCGGATTAATTCAAAGCTAGCTTTCTGGTCTGCATTTAATGAGTTTATAGTGCCAATTAATATTATCGCTTTACTATTAAAGGTCTCGATATCTTTACTCTCTTTTTTCATTGTTAGCATGGCCCACTGTTTCTGAAAGGTGTCACGCTGTTGCAGAACCTGGGCGATACATCCAGAAAGCTCTTTTGACGCACCAAAAACATCTGAGCCGCGATAGGGCCTTGATTCAACTATATCTGTTAAATGTGTTTTTATTTCGAGGAATGCAGCATTTGAGCTTAAATTGTTTTGTATCAAAAAATCTCCAAATTTGCCGTCCTGATTTTGGATTGTTTTCCCTCCTACGTAGGCTTCCCTTTGGTAAAGAATTACAGGCTGTGCAAAAATGGTAGAGAAAACCCAGCTATTGTCTCCGAGATACTCCTGCCATCTTTTCTCAAGTGAATCACCATCCGTTTTAGCTTTCATTAGGCCCCTGAATTTTTCCAATGCTTCAGCAATGTATTGATTGTCGATTATCTCCTTTGTTTTGGAGATATTCGCCAAAGTCATAAAATTGGGAAGAAGGGCTAGTTTTTCAAAGAGGTCTTTTAGAGCTTCCTTATCCAAATCCGAAAATTCCTCCATAGAGTTCTGCCAGAGCGCGAAGGATGTTGCTAATGAGTTAGGGACATACTTTTCACTTGGCTTTTGTATATCCTTGGGGAACAGTGAGCTTAATAGGCGTTGAGAAGTATTGAGCAGTTCTGAACGGTGCTTCTCGTATACCGAACGTAAGGCTCTTGTGAAGAAGCTCATATTTTTCTCATTGAGATATAAAATATGCTCCTTCTTGTCAATTTTCGTTAAACCACCTTTTTCAATTACTATTTCTTCGATGCCTATCTTTTCTTCCAATATTTGTTTTATAGGATTCAGTGATTTGTGTAGACCATACCAGCCATTCTTCCATACGCCGAGAGGCAATTTACCATCAAATCCGAGAAACGTTATTGTTTTAATGTATGTAGTACCTACATCCCCGTCTTTTACGATATAGTGAACCTCTCTATCAGTATTAAAATAAAGTTCCCTGCATCTTTGATCTATTCCCCTTTCTGAATCTCGAAAGTGATAGATTTCCATTGTTTTCGTTGTATGATGTAAATATTCTTCGCGAACAGGTTTGGGAATTGCTTGTGTCGCCTTCTTTTTGGGAGAAGCAGTCGCCGCTTTTCTTACTGCTTTTTTTGCGGATTTAGCCATAATCGTTAAGTTGGGTGCGTAATATCTACCAATACAATATTAAATACACTTAACACATAACAAAGTGGTATCAAGTCGTGCTCAGTAAATAATGATAGATCTAGTTCTTCGAGAAGATAGGGTTGAAATTTTGCGAAAGAATGAATATAAATATATGAATTTTCCAGAAATTTTACTTTTTGACTATTCGTTCTGATAATATTGGATCATTTATTATCCTTTCCAGCTCTGCTGAAATAATATCCTGCACATCCTGTTTAATCTGCAGATAGTTCTGCTGTACTGCATTGTTGTCAAGGTTCCTGACTACCGGCAGGTCCTTATACCTGTCATGTTCTTTCTTCAGGGCAGCGGGGTCGTTCTGTACCCGGCAGTAAAATACCTTCTGTTTAATCTCCTGCCCCGGATTATCTGCAACGATACCGACAAACTCTCCGGAAGATAGCCCCGATATAGTGGAAGCCGGGACGGCAAGGTCCAGCTGCTGAGAATGATTGACGGACGTATCCGAGCTGTTAACGGTAACGCTGGAACGCTCCTGCATGATCTTGCCTATCCGTTCACTCATCTGTTTGGCGGTATCCCCGGAAACCTGCCCGCAGATGATATTGCCGCAAAGATTCATCAGTACATCTGCCATTTCCCGGGAATAATCTTTCCTTACCTGGTCCAGATTCTGGATGACAATGGTAGTTGCTATAAGATTTGATCTGCCAGTACCGACCAGGGCATCAATACCGTTTACTGTCAAAGTGGGGAACTCCTCGAAGTTCACGCCGCACTTGATTTTCCCCTTTTTATTGATCTGTTTTATCAGGCGGTTTATATATAAGGATAATACGGCGCCGTATACGGTCTGCTTTTGTGGGTTGTTTCCCATGCAGAGTATCTGCGGTGCATCGGGGTTGTTGATGTCCAGGCTGAGGTCCGAGCCGGATAGAACAAAATAGAGTTCGGGAGATGACAGGCGGGCCATCGCGATCTTGGCCGCGGCGATCTGCCCTTCCAGCTGCTCCATCACATCGTTTTCAAAAGCGGTTACGAAAGGGCTTATCAATATCTCAATTTCCTTTTCACATCGGAGTAGGGTGAACAGCTTTGAGTACTCCACCTGCATTAGCTCTACAACATGGGGCAGGGTGCAGAACTCTCCATTACGGTACTTCCGCAGATACCATATAATGGCGGTGACAAAAATAATTGGGCTCTCCACGAAGAAGTCCCCACTGCGCTGTAACCACGTCCTGTTCAGCCCCAGGAGGATAGTGCGGGCGCTTTCTGCGGCGTCAGTAATATCGGTCATTCCCGCTGGTTCCAACGGGTTGCACCTGGCAGTCCGGCTGAGATCTTCAAAGATTATGGCATTGAATTGCGGAGGAACTTTATACCGGTGCTTATACCTGAGAAAGTGGTTATAGGCGATCTGCGACAGGTCCGGGAACTTGTAGTCATATATAAATTGGGCGTATCCCTTTTCAATCTGCTGTTTGATGATGTTTTCCAGGATATACCAGGTCTTACCGCTTCCGGGCTGGCCGCACACCAGGCAGCCCCGCATGGGGTTGATCAGGTTTATCCAGGACTTGCGAGTACGGGTCTTGAGCTGATAGGTGGCGGGGATATTGATGGAGAACTCATTGGTGAGCAGGCGCTCTTCCTGCGGGAAGGACTGGCTTTCCTTATTGAAGATATCAGCGTGGTTGATCTTCAGTTTCAGGACACGGGATAGCAGAGTACCTCCGGTTAAGATCAGGATGTAGCCGGCCGCCGTGATACCTATATATAAGGTACCCCGTGTGAGGGCGTCGGCCGGCAGCAGGAAAATCAGGTAGGTGATGAAGTACAGCAGTAGCCCGCAGGTCATATATGCCAGCGCGGTCCCATACTTTATCTTTTCATCTTTTCGCCCTTGTGCTCCCAGCAGGGTGATGCCCAGGAAGCCGAGGGAAATCAGCTTCGATTTATGGAAGTAAGAAAAAAGACCTGTTTTGGAAATATTTTCCAGCAATCGGTCGGTGATCTCCGCTGTCCAGTGCCAGGCGTGAAAGGCACCATAGCAATAATAATAGAAGTGCATCACCAGTACAGCGATGCTGATCAAGCGGGTAAGGTCCAGAATCTTCCGCAGACCTTGTTCGTTCTCTCCTGTGCGCATTTTCCAATCCCTCCATTTCCCTTCTGCACAAGCGCATGGGTGCTTTAATCGTCAACAGATGGGCGTTTCCGCCTCCTTTTCTTCTTATGTTGTTCCGGTCCCTGAAAGTTGTATTCAGGTTGGAACAGTTGTTCTATAAGGTTGCCGGCCACACCTGCCGGTGATTTATCGGGGATAAGAGCTGTGTCCATCTTATGCAGGCTGTTATCAGGTGCTTGCCCGGTCTTCGCAGATGCAGCTTTTTCCGGGGTGGTGTTTTGCCGCTGCTGTGCGGCCTGAGAAGGGCGCTGGCCTTCCTGGTCAGGTGAAGCACATCTTTTTTGCAGGCCGACAGCGCTGTATTGTTTGCCCAGGTCGCTGCCGTTAAAGACACACCTGGTCCGGTGGTCAATAAAGGTGATACCGTAAAGCTGTCCGGCGGCGCTCTGCCTCCTGACGGTGGCAATGCCCTGTTTCTCCAGAGCAGCGATCAGCTGGGGCAGGGAGAGCTGCTTTTTTCCGGCAAGCGCCCAGTCTATGGCCGTCTTCAGTCGCCCTGCGTGGCCTTCTTTTAGCGGCTGGTTTTTCTGAAACTGATTTTCCAAATAGGCCAACGTGGGTTTACTGTGAATGGAACTGGCTTTGATGGGAACGCCTACTTTGTTTCCCTGGGCATCCAGGACACGGTAGAGGAGCCCGCCTTTCTGAAAAACACGGGAATCCTCCTTTCCCCGGTCTGCTGCAACGTTATAGAGGCGCAGGATGGCATTTAGTTCCGGTAGAGAGCTGTATTTATAGGTCTTCAGTACAGCATCCAGCACATTGGTGATACCTCTTTTGGTTTCCACCTGGCCGTAAATCACCTTCTGCGCATTCACAGGCAGAATATCCTGATGCTGCCGCTGCTGGTCTTCGGCCCGCACAAGTCCGTAGCGTGATTCGATGGCTTTGCGTGCTGGTTCTGACTTGTCCCTGCCGATATTATGCAACGGTATACGGCGGCCGTTTGCCTGTATGCAGGAAGTAACAATATGGATATGAGGATGGCCGGCGTCAAAATGTTCGTAGACCAAATAGGGTTGTTTGCCAAAGCCAATGCGCTGCATATAGTCGTCTGCGATGCTGGCCAGCTTTTCAGGAGAGAAGGTTTCGGTCGGATGGAAGTTCAGGGAGATATGAACCGTTTTGTTTGTTGTCCGCTGGTTAAGTGCGTTGAGGTGCTGGAAGCGGTCCAGCTTATCATAGAAATTCATATCCTCTTTTTCCTGCAGGAAATTACCAGCATGTATCAGCCGGGCGTTTCCTTCTTTCACTTTATTCTCGTTATAGTTGAGTACCCGCAGGATGCTTTTGGGTGTTTTTATTTTTGTGACCATTGCTGATAGATTTGGTTCATACGCTGGTTTATCTCCGCTATCTTCTGTAACAGGTCCCGCTGCTGTCTTTCCTGTGAAAGAATCCAGACCAGGTATTCGGGTTGCTCACGCAGGGTATGCAGCTTTTTTACAGCCTGGTTAAAGTTGTTGCCGATGGCGCTTAGCTCATTTTTCATAGTGATCAGCTCTGCCAAAAGGTCATCAGCAGACTGATTACGGTGCTTCACCGTAACGGGTATACGAAGTAAAACTGCCCTGACATATTCACTTAACTTGCGACAGGTGGTTGCTTGAAAGAGCTGAAATATCTGCCGGTATTCAGCCGGCTTCACCCTTATGCTAATCCATTTTCTTTCCTTGATGTCCATAAGTATCCTGTTCTTTTCTTGAAGAAATTCCGAGTTCCGAGGAATTGGGAGGTATACCGCTGCCGACTTTGGAGGCGTGCGGCGAGATTCCGTTGTGCAACAACGGTACATCTCGCCGGGTGCGATCATAGGCACCCTGCCTCGTCTTCCGGAAGTACTGGTAGTCTTGCAGGGCAGCTATCCGCTGTCTGATAGAGATATGGAGGTAGGCTGCCTGGTGGATGGTATCGAACGGCTCTGCCACCCCCTGAAAAAAACTGCCGGGAAGAAAACGGCGGCCGGGAGTATGCAATAAGATAACCGGGTGGGTCTTCGTCCTAAAATCAGGCACTGTAAAGATGGCAGTAGGACTATATAAGAGCTGGCCTCGTCTGTGGTCTGGTATCGTTTTACTGATCATCATAGGTCATCAATTTCAATTTTCACCAATCAGTATATTCTTTGCAAAGCTACTGTTGCACAAGGTGCCGGAGATCACCTGTGTCAATTCTATACAGGCTACCAATGCAGCTTTCCGTTAGTTTTGTAACAGATTTTGTTCACTAAAATGATATGTGATGGATGGAAATGTGCAAACCTTTAATGAGGCGATAGCCGCCGGTCGTGAACCACGTGACTACCTGTTTGACACCGCCCAGCTACCTACCGGTACAGTTCAGGCTTTCCTCGATTTTAAGATATGGACGAAGAGCGGCGCAGGCATTACCTGTTTTTTCCGGGAAGAAAAAACGGGTAAAAAATTTCGGCTGACTGTCTTCCGGCGCAAGGATACAGAAGAATACAAGCTGGCCGACGGGAAAATTGATTTTACGATATGTCGCCTGAACATCCTATATCAACTCACCTCGGACAAAAACAGTAACGGTAATGTGGTACTGCGACAGGCAGAAATGGTAGCTACCGCAGCGGATGGCGTATAAGTAGGGAGCCATTGGCTTCAGGGGATAAATAGGTTTCGTAGTTTCAGTTGTAGATATAGTAGTCCGGGCATTTTTGCCCGGATTTTTATGCCCTCAGGAATACCTATATCGAAATATGCGACCCTTAAATATTTTTACTTTCAGGACGTTGGTCGCTAAAAGAATGTTGCTGTTCGAAAGACAGAATGAAATCTCTGGTGCTGATTTCGCCCGTGAACCAACTACAAAATAACTTATATCTTTCAACAATGGACTTTTGATCGTCGCCGTGTCCAATCTGTATTCTAGGGAACCAGTCATCGGGCGCTAATTTTTTTTCCAGTACTATCTTAGTTGAAGCACTCGAGAGCCTTTGAAAGTCCAAAATGGACGATTTTTTTGCATAGTAGTCCACATCCAAATAGTCAAAAAGGTGCGATAAAAATGCAGCAGTCTGTATATCTCGCCCTCGGCTATCACTAACAGAAAATAATATCGGAAGCAAATTACCCGGAGCTTGTTCCTGCCCCAATCTATCGTACTGCGTCCATAGACAGTACTTACCCATTACACAGACGCTGCTAATTTCGTGAGTAAGATACAGGATATCCCGTGTTGTATTGGCCTTCAGTTTATCGTTGTAGTAGGGCTTGTTATAAAAATCATCAATGTTTTTTGCGATTGTTGATGATTGAACGTAATCAGTGTCGAAAGCAAATAAACCGGTGAATATTGGTAGTTTTGTGCTCCGAAAACCTGGCAGGGAGATCTCATGGAACATTTCCAGTGTCTCAAAGAGCGTAGTGGAATCTAAAGTAGTTTTGACTTCGATTACAGCTCTAACCGCTTCTTGTTGGATTACGACAAGATTTCCTTCATTGAAGGCTATAGGGAAATTTTGAGAATCATAAATAATGATATCCAATTGGCGGGAAAATCCCTGAATAAAGCCAGTTGCGATCGAAAACTTTAACGGTAGGTGTTTTTTTAGGAGATCACGTAACAGCAGTTCACGGTAATTACCAACAGTCTGGTTGTGCGATACAAGAAGATTAATCTTATTGCTTTTAATTTTCAATTCATCTGCTAATGAACAATTATAAATGATATTATTTTCTACTTTTTTTCTCAAATCAGAAAAGGTTAAATATTCTCCCGACTCTAGTCGCTTATATTTATAAAATAGGCTGTTACCTGCGCATGCTTTGAGTATTAATGTTGCATCCGCCGCGTCAATGCCTTCATTTGACGTGAGATGTGCTTCAATATCTCCAATGAGTGCGGTGAATCCATTTCTTTCTAGAAGCAGATCATCTATTAGCGTTGTGATTTTTCTGTAAAGCTCATAAAAAGGTGTTAGCTCGTCGCGATGCTTTCGTATACCTAAAAAAGCTGGGAAAAATGGCTTCGGATAGTCATTCACCGGCTTTTTGACGGGTTTCGCCGTTTCAGAGTCCAGATACCAGCCAAAGAGTTTATCATTTTCTTCCTCGTTTTTATAGGCTTGGATAATCCTGGCATTTTCATAGGTATCGCCAGCTATAAAAAGATCGCCCGGTTTGGGATAGAAGGTGAGTTGCATTTTTGGGAATTATTTAATTGACTATTCTAAATTAACAAACAGTCGGTTTTTTTGAAATTATTTTTAGCCAAATAAAATTTGCTTTGGTTAATTGCATTGAGAAATGAAGATTTAGCGGAGCATACCTTTCCAATATCCACAACGGCCTGTCCCGAAGGGCAGGCCGTTTTTTTAAGCAAAAAACCACTTCATCCCTGGTTGTAAGGATGGAGAAAAAGAATACAGGGGGCTAGGCCCCCGTATCAGGTGTACTAATTCAATATCAAACCATCAGCGCCCTTGCTGGCGAAGGTTTCGCAAAGATTAAAGGCGCTTTGTGTGCGCAGCTGTGCGGTGCCGTTCATAATGGAATTTAGTTTCAGTTCCTGCGTTTTATAGGTACGCACGTTCTGAAAGTACCCGCTGACGGCGTTATAGGTGCCAAAGAGGGTGCCGCGTGTGGTGTCGGTCTGCTGGGTGCTGTCGCTCATAGCATATTCGTAAGCCCGTTCCACGATGTTGTTAAAGGCGGTGGAAAGCTCGTCCATTTTACCGGCCTGTATGTTTTGTAACACCTCTTTGTTGGGTACCATTGCCAGCTGAATCAGTTTTTTTACTTCCGGGTCTGATATACGCACTTTTGCCCAGGTGTTAAAAATATCCTCCAGCTGTGCGGATAGCTTATTGGCAAGGCCCATTACTTTGTGTGCCTGCGCCAGCCGTTCCTTTGCATTGGCGGTATGGCGAATTTTAACACTGTTGGAGTGGCGGCGCATAGCAGCGTTTAAGGTGTTATTGCAGACTATGCGGATAGGTGTAAAGGCTGCGGTAATGCTACCCATGCCATTGTGTGAGGTCGTAAGAAACAGGTACTGTTCTATCAGGTCATCTTTCCCCACTTTAATATAATCCGGTAGTTTGGCGGTGATAAATATCCGTTCACCTTGTCCCAGCGCGCCGGCGGTTTCATAAAATATGCCGTCGCCGCCAACAATGGAATCAAAGAAAGTAAAGGCGTCTGCGTTCTGTACTACCTGATAATCTTTTCCCACTACACCTAACACGGTGTCCGTGTCGGTGCGAACGGTGGCGCAATAGCCGGGCACGTCTATTTCCGGGATGATAATATCAAAATTGTTGTCCTGATCTTTTAGGCTGTTTACCTGGTTTTCTGTATCGTAGGTAAACAGAGGACGTTTTTCTACTTTATAATCCAGTCCGGCAAAACGGATAGCCTCGGCGCTGGTGGGATAGCTTTCCACGATCTGGCCCAATCCGTGCCATGCCTTTTGTTGTACAGAAAAGAAACTATATTGTCCGGTCTGTTCGTTGAAATGAATATTATGTGCCATAAAATACCCCAGTGTTGATTTATTGGCCGCAGGTGGGGACGCTGCGGTATAAGGTGAAATAAATGATGTCATACGGAAGGGGGTACACGCCCGGATACCGGGCGGGTACCGGGAATTAAAAGGGCAGATCATCTGCCACGGATGCAGAAACGGCGGTACTTGCTGCCGCTGGTGGCGCACTCTTTACCGGATGAATTTTTACCGTGTTTACATGCAGGGTAATTTTTGCGCGTGGTTCTCCTGCTACCGAGTAAGCAGCAACGCCGAGCCTGCCGCCCAGCTGCACCAGTGCGCCCTTTTTCAGGCGGTCGGCTACTTTGGTGCTAATCCAGTACGCGCAGGAAATGAAGGTGGTGAGCTTCTTTGTTTCTGTGCTGCCCTTTGGCCGGTAGTAGTCATTAATGGCGATATTAAAATTTACTACCTGCCTATCTCCTGAAATAGTGGCTACTGTTGCGTCTGCGGTTAATCTTCCAATGATTTCCATAACAAATAATTTTGAAGGTGAGTAAATGAGGTACCCGGCTCAATCGACTAAAAGCGTAAGCTGTTCCGGGTTTACACGGTTGGCATAACTGGAATGACTATGTTTTTTTACCAGAAACCAAACGGTAATGTCTTCGTTTAACAGAATGGCCCATGCGGAAAAAAGGGCTTTGGAACGTGTTACACGTCGCTGGCGTTGTATCCGCCATGAAAGCCGCATCAGTCGGGAAAGATGGCTTTGTTGCATAATCGCTATTTTTTATGGTGAGTAATCTTGTATGCTCGGCATCCCGCCTCGCATTCACCCGTAGCGACCAGCCAGTGGGCCGTGAAGGAAGGAGAAAGTTTGAGGAAAAAAAATACGACCGCGGCCACTGAAAAATCATCATGTACGTGGTGGAGATTATTTTTGCTCAACCGCAGGCCAGCCGCAGCGCAGCGGAGGCGCAGACTTTCGTATGAGCTGAACGGCACCCTAATTTTCGGAGGGAAGAATCAGTAAGTATCCCTTTCTTCAGAAAAGGTTAATGGGTAGATGGAAGATGAACGGAGCGTCGCAACGGCTGTCACATGGGTTTACACCCTGCAGGTTCAAAAAAAACCTTGCTTTCGCGGTGGATCTTTGGAATCGAAGGAAAGTCAAGTTATGAGTTTATTGTTTAAATTGCTGGATAGAAATGTATTTTTGGGGCAGGCAGCAACCATAGTAGTGCATGTATTCAACGCTATATGTTTTAGTTTACTTGCCGGTACAGACCCTTTTTACAGAGAATATCTCGAACGACCTACATATATGCTAAAATCCAAAAGAGAAAGATTGATCGATGAGATTTGTGAAAATGTACAACTACAGCGATATCGCACAATAGTTAATGAAATTGTGAATATGATTGAAGCTGATGGTTGTAAGGTTTACACGGATTACTCCCGCACTGCATCGTCTTATTTATCAACTACAGAGCAACCTATTATTAGAATAAGCCTTTTAGGAGTGGATAAACCGTTAAGGGTGATTTGGCGATTGTTGCATGAATATGGGCATCACCTCTCTGGCCCGAGGAAAGCAGAGGATACCGACATAAGCCGTGAAGAACTGGCATGGAAATATGCCGAAGCTACGTTGCGGAAATACCCTGCACTATTGGAAATGAAAATGGAGTTTAAAGAATGCAAAGATCATGATTTAGGAACATACTATGCAAAGTATGCAAAATAAGAGAATGTACATGTGCATTTAAAAATTCGTTTAATTAGGAAATTGTGAGAATATGGTGAATTTAATACTAGATACAAATCAATGGGTTTATCTGGCCAATGCGTTAGACCCACACACTAATCACCTGCAGCCTGGTCATCACTTCAAACTACTACAAAAGATATTGGAGATGGTGGAAGCGCAGGAAATCACTTTATGGAAGACTGACTTAGTACTGGTGGAATGGAATCGGAATAAGGAGCATGCGTATGATCTAACCAAAAAACTCAAGAATCAGCGAACAGATGCTATTACCAAAATGAAGAAGTTGAATGAGGATTTAGGAAAGGATGCCGATACGCACGTTGATTGGCTAATTGATGCAATTAAAAAACATTATACTGCACTGATCAAACAAAATAAGGAACATATTGCGAAGGTTGAATTTCTAGTTTCCAGTGCACGAACCTTTTTTATACGTGACAAGGTTTATTCTGAGGTGACCAGGTGGGCTATTGAAAAGAAAGCTCCTTTCAGAGGAGACAAAAGCAACAGCAATGCCGATGCCGCAATCCTATTTGGAGCAATAGACTATTTCAACCGTATGCGAACAAATGATGAGCCTCCACCTGCAACTGCGTTTGTTTCTGCTAATATCCGCGATTATTGTAGCACGGCGCAGGGTAAAACTCAGACGATTCATGAAGATCTTCAGGATAAGCTCGAAGAAATTGGAATGCAGTTTTTTGTAAGCCTCCCCCAGGCTTTACAACACATAAACGATTCCTTAATGCCGAAAGACGAATGGGAGGAGATAGACCGATTATTTAACAGGCGCTTTGGAGAAATGAAGTGTATGAGTTGTAGTCCCAATGACAGTTTTGCTTTAGACGCTTGTGTAGGGTTTCGTGAACCTGTCATCATTTTTCCAGCGGATTACACGGAGGCTCAAAACGAGGATGAACAGGAGGAAATAGGCGGAAAGGAAGTATCTGGAAACATAGACAGCGCCGTTATCCAAATTGGCTTTTGTGGAAGCTGTAGTATTGCGCATATCAGATGTGCCTGCGGAAATGTGCTTTGCGCAGAAGATAAAGAAGATGAATTGCTCACCTGTAGAGAATGTGAAAGAAAGTATTCGCTTGATTATGATTTTGATTCCTCTGAATTGGATACTGTATGGTTGGTGGTAGATAATGAAAATACCGGCGAAGAGGATGAATGAGTTGGTATGAAGAGTAGAACTGCCATAAGCCCACCAACTGTTGCCCAGGTAAATGCTGTCATTAAAATTAATAACTGGGCTGGTCATGAGATCAGCTCCGCTTGCCATTACGAAGCATCTGTTCATACACCTGGTCAAAGCCCTCGAAAGTATGCACCATCTCGACAAGATATGAGATAGTGCCTTGTTCAGTGATGAACATAGTGGTGATTTGTATCTGCCCTCCAATTCCTACCTGTTCAATTACTGGCAGCTCCCTGTCTTCTGCCACCTGCAGGCCCATCATTTCGATCATCTTCTGTTTAACAAATTCCAGTTCCCCGATCTGCTGTGCCAGATGAATATCCCTGTTCATTACCTCACTGGTGTTTTTTATTTCCGGCTTCAGGAAAAATTCCCGTTCCCCTTTTTCTTCAATGTCAATAGCTGATTTCGTGATAGTGAGACGGAAGTTTCTCAGCCCCTTTTTAACCGTACAATACCCAAACAGGTAGATGGTACCCACATGCTCCCCGGGGCAGGCGCTGGCATCCAAGAACTGTAAAAAGGATTGCTGACAGATACTGATGAGGCTGCCTACATCTTTTGCGACGATCTTTTCATTAGCGAAGGTGTAAAACTGTGCAGCAAGCCCGAGAAATCCCAGAATAGCAAAGCACGACTGCTGTTGAGGGAGATAATAGGTCTTTGAGGTAAAATTACAAGGTATCAGTGCATCTTTTCCCTTTGTATGAGACAGTGTATCTGTGGCAATAACAATGTAGTTTTTCGTTGTATAGGCGATAATAGCAGACATAAATATATTTATATTTTATTTAATTTAATTGATAGGATTAGCCTTGCCGTTCATGGAAAAAAGTGTTAAAACTCCCTCTTTATTATCTAGGTACACATTAATACTGAATTACAAATACAGTATTTTGTTATATTCGTACTGAATGGGTATGGGTACAAATATAAAAAAAGTTAACCTGATCTTGTTTGAATGCCAATAATGGATACCATGCCATTATCTTTCCAATCGACACATCATTGTTCTGTTTGCTGTACCTGTGAGAGTGAGGCGTGATCCTGCGCCAGTAACCAAGTAACCATTAATAGCGTTGAAATGCGTTGTCAATTAACCTCTGCCGCTAACTTTCCAATAAAGTTTGTAAGGGACATTCCTTTGGTGTTTCATTCGATGCAGCTGCCGGCAATCAGGCGTTATGCCGCCCGCTATAAAAAGGGACAAATGTTATTTCAGTGTATCGAGGAAGATAGTGATTGCTCCATCTGGCATAACGTTTTCCGGCTACATGAGACGGATACACTGGTTTCTTCCTGCCAGGGTCCATTACTGTTATTACGGGTTTGCCTTAATGGCCAGTTTCGTTTCAGTGCAGGAGGATTGGGGGACTTTGAGTTGGCGCCAGGGCAGGCGATGTTGTTGTTCCAGCCCCGACCGCAAAGTGATCTGCACCTGGAGGGGGGAGAGGAGTATGCTGTTGTCGATATTGTTATGCCAGGAAAATACATGCAGCACTTTCTGCTGTATTATGCTGTGCTGGCTGATTTTTCAGAGAAGATAACCGATCAGGCAGCGGCATGTCTGACCACTTTCCCTATCCGGCTGCCAGTAACCACACTTCATGGTATAGATAAGCTGTTGAACTGCACCTATATGGGAACTTTGCGCAGCATGTATGTGGATGCCAGGCTTATGGACATTATAACTGAAGTATTGTCTCTGGCTGAGGGTAATGGCAAAAAGGAAGTATCCCTTTCGCAGGATGAGATTGAACGCATCCTGGAAATCAGGAAAATGCTAATAGAAAATATTGATAAGCATTACCGGATAAAAGACCTCTCTAAGATGGCGTATATGAACGAGTATAAGCTAAAGCGCGGTTTTCAGCAGATTGTGGGGGCCAGCATTTTCGACTACCAGCTCAATCACCGGATGCAAGCGGCTCAGGCGCAGTTGCTGGGTACGGAGATGTCGCTGGAAGAGATAACTGAGGCCACCGGTTATCAACATCTTTCCAGCTTCATCAATGCTTTCCGGCAGCACTTTGGAGAGACACCCGCGGCCTTCCGAAAAAATAAGCGACGGTAGAACACTCCTGATTGCAATATTTTGGCTCCCGTTTGCTTATAGCTACAGGCTATAATAAGCAGTAATTTAGTTTTTCGTATATAATGTTTATCGAAAACTCATTTGACCCATGCAGAGGAAATTTTCGCTGGAATGGTTTGAGGTTTTTATTTCCAAAACTTTGCTATCGGCCAACTTAAATACTGCCGCCATTACTGCCAGCTTCATCAGAGAATCTCTTCGGAAAGCCGCCGCAGAGAAGGACCGTATCAGAATGGACCTGCTACGGGAAATGTTCAGTGCTACTAATGAGGAGCAGATGCGTGTATCCGTTAAACGGTACCAGCTTCTGTTGATTCACCTGCTCGACGAACTGCATCACCAGGACGTGGCCAATGGCTATAACAGGCTGCTACGGAAGCTATATAGCTGTATCCGAGAATACCTCAAAGAATTGCTGATGCTTATTGAGAATCATTTTTCCCGGTATTTTGACCTGGAACAGAAAGTACCCGAAAGCTATTTAAGCCTATGCCGGGAGGAGTTGAGTAAGGGCATAACGTCTTTGGAAGAGCGGCTGTATAAGGCTAAGCAGGACGACCGTTTAGTTCAGATACTGATAAATCACCTGTGGGCGTTTGTTAATAGCCACCGGGTACAGATGACCTACAGAGATTTTATGTATGTGAAGGATGCCTGGAATGAGCTGCAACATTCACGCTTATATGAAAAGCATGGCCGCAGCCTGCCGCTGCTGGTGGAGCTGCTGATAAGAATAAATTACAATACCCCTGTGTTTGTATGTTATTTCATCCATGACTACATGGCCGCGCAGTTGAGTACTGTTACTACTACTGATGAAAAGATAGCCATTGTCCACCGGCTGAAAAGCAAGGTGAGAAAAGTAAACAGGCTGCCTAACCTGCGGATGCTGTCTGATCTGCCGGATATAGGAGATCAAATCATGGATATGCTATCAGAAGAATTGTCTTTTCTGCAGCCGGTCGCAGCTACGGTGGTTCATGACAGTTCCGGTAATGAATATAAGGTGCAAACCAATCTCCCTGTTCCTATGCTGGCGGCAATTTTCCGCCTGTTTAAGGAAAGCGGCGTTATCCTCAATTCCAATATAAAAAAGCTGCTGGAATTTATTTCCGCACATTATAGCAGCATGAAACAGGAGAAGATCTCCTACACTCATCTGCATAGTAGCTACTATGATATTGACCAGCGCAATAAGGAACGCCTGTATGATATGCTAATGCAGTTGGCGAAGGAGTGCCGTAAGCTATAGATGTTAATCCGGATTGCAATCAGATTGGAAAATTGTAAATTGCAGAAATGCAGTACAATCCCCTGTTAAAACTGATTTATCCATGAAAAGAACGGTCCCTGTAGCCAAAGTAATTATAGGATATAAAGATGTGCTGGATGCGGAGCCCCCAGCGGATAGAATTTCCTTACTGGATGGCATATGCAGACATATTGTATTGGCTGAGATTGCGGGGCTTAATTACAGAATTAAGCCGAGAACGCAGATGTATCACAATACCTCCTTTGATTTCCAGAAAGATGAGCTTTTATATTTTTGCGGGTTTAATAACGCTATTTATCGGAAGGTGACAGTTCCCATTAGTAAATTTGCGGCGAAGATTCATGCTGAACCACTGATATTCACTCGTCCGGCGTGTTTGTTTGCAATAGAAGAAATACTTCAATCAGATCTCCCGGAGGTGCCTGGCTTTACAATGAGGGATAGCTGGGAAAAGCTGTTTCATTACCTGCTTGCTGTGAACACCCGCATCACCGCATTAAGTGATAAGAAAGAGCCAGAGGAAGACGCAGATCAGGGGGAAGGCAAGTCTTCTGTAGGGACTATTGAGAAATTGAATCCCCGTATGCTTCCTCTTAATGAGTTAGAAGTGGAAACAAATCCCGTCTATACTCCTTATAGAGGATATCGGTTAATGAAATACATTTCTACCCATGCTACGTTGTCTGCACATTTTATTAGGTATATAAAAGAGAAATATGACATGGAGTGGCCCCGGTTTATTTTTGAGATACTGAGCATGTATTTCGCAAATAATGTCGGTGGGGTCAATGATGTGGTAGTAGAAGGCGTAAATAGGAAAATAGATACCTCTTTTATCTTTCACGCAAAGGATGATACAGCTAAGTTCTTGAACACCTTATCTGGTGTAGTGGCAAACGCGAATCCGGAAACGTTGTTATCGATCAAAAAGAATCCGTTATACCTGTATGAGCCAGGTAGTTTCGCTCTTGTTGATCATGTGCTCCTGCTGGACAAAACTTATTATCAGCTTATTAATGATTTTTGGTTTGACGCCATAAAGCCGCTTAAAGGTCCATCCGGGAAGGATTTGTTTACGGTGAAGGATTATCGGGCCACTATTGGTTTGTTCTTTGAGTCGTATCTGAGGGAAATTTTCAGCTATTCCTTTGAAAAGGCAAATTACAATGTGCTGAAAATGTTTGATGATCTGAAAGTGAAGTCGGGAAAGAATGTTGTTGAATTGGCGGATGTATATATGCGTGATAAGAAGCGGATTTTTCTGGCACAGGCAAAAACGACAGGGATATACGATAAGGAGAAGTATTCGGGTAACCTGGATGGATTATATAGAAAAGACCGGGACGAATTTTTCAAGTCATTCGGCCTGGAACAAATAGTATCTTCCATTAAGAGCCTGGAAGACCTGGCTTTGCAAATAGACCCTAAGTTCCCTATCGGCAAGGTATACAAAATTTATCCGGCTATATTAGTCAATGAGAAGGCTATGCAAACTCCTTTAATGGCGCATATTTTTAATAAACGTTTTCAGGAGATGATCAGTGAGCTAAAGAACAATAAGGTAACCATCGCACCCTTAGCAATCATCCATGTGAGTGATCTGGAATACATAGAGGAAGCCTTGCATGATGATCACAGCCAGTTTTTTAAGATATTGGATTATCATAATCGTTTCCCCACTTTTATGCCTCCTTTTTACAATTCCCTGAAGCATTTGAACATTAAGCAGAAACTGGATAACAGGGCAATGAAGCAAATAGAGGAACTCATAGGTATATATAATCCCGGCTCTGATGAAGCTAAAACTGCATAAGCCCCTTTTAGGGTTGGTTGCACGCATCTTTTCAGTTTTAATATCAATTGATAGTGAAATAGTTAACGAGGCTACTACTAGGTGTGGTAGCCTTTTTTGTTGGGCTGGTATCCTTTCTTTGCATCATATGGTTATTGCTTGTAACCGTGCCAATGACAGTATGAAAACCGAAAGATATTACACGTGTAATGCAGGCTATGCCTGTCGCCTGCGTACAGAAGACAGACGTTAACCATTTTAATCACCATCAAAAAACTGCAAGTATGAAAAACGTAAGGTTACTGCTGGTGGGACTGGCGGTTGTAGCAGCGGCCGGAGGTGCCTATGCTACCAGGTCTACCCACGAAGGCGGAGCACGCGCCCTGGCCTGGTTTGAATATCAACCAACGCAGCCAGGAGGTACGACAAACCCCGCTAACTATCACGAGGTGGCTTCTACAGGATGCCTTAATGGCGGCCAGCTATGCGCTATACGGGTGGAGAAGAATATGAGTACAGGACGACCGGAACAAAGCGCGTTGAACGACGTACAGGATGAAATTGATGCAGGGACGGCGATTCCCGGCAAGGTTGTGTTTAGACCGTAAAGAAGATGGCAGGTGCAAGCACCTGCCATTCTTCTATCTGGGGTTTTTGGATATGGATGCTGTATTAAGGACGCTGTTAGGTATTTGCAGCGTGTACCGTAGATCGTTTGGCGGTAATGTATATTGTTGCCCATTCAACTGCCGAGTGATGGTGATTGCTGTCTGAGGGTTTTTATTGAGCCGGCGTAGGTCGGACCAGCGAATGGCCCTGAAGGGCAGCTCTTTTCGCCTCTCCTGTAAAATGCGCAGCAGTACCTGTGTAGCATCGGTCCCGGAAGCCGGCTGAAAAGCAGCAGTACTATACCTGTTGGCTAAAAAACTGTTCAGTACCTTCAGGGCAGTGCTTACGCGGCCCTGCCTGACATGGCATTCTGCCAATGTAAGGAAGACTTCATCTGTAGCAAGGCCAGTGAATAACTGATAGGAATTGCTCCCGTCGTAATTTCCCCGAAACCCCGCGCTGCCATCGGCATTTTCACGAAAGAATAACTGCCGCCGGAGATCTCCATTGTCATACAAGCTATACAAAGCGGTATCTACCTTACAGGTAGCCGGCGCGAGTGCATAGGAATAATTGGCCGCACAATGAAATATTACTTCAGCGTTAAATCTGACGAAGGGCTCATCTGCTGCAGGAGATAGAGAACGATAATCCAGCAGCTGTGCGCCCGCTTCTATGCAGGAATCGGCAAAGCCACCGGCCTTAGTATAATCGTTCATATTCAAATGAACCCGGGATAGCAGGGCAAAGGCAGCAGCTTTACCCGGCCGGGTCTTATATGGAACGGATGCCGGTAGTAGCTCGGCTGCCGCTTCCAGGTCTTCCACTATTTTGCCGTAGGTCTGTGCAACGGTGGCCCGTGTACTGGCTTCGTTAATATCCGCTGCCAGTCGTAGCGGTATGCCTGCATCTGTTGTAGCAGATGCAGGGTCATACGGAGGGGCGAACTGCTGTGCAATCATAAAAAAGACAAAGGAGCGGTAGAACAGTGCAGCGCCTTTAATAGCTCTCCATTGGGCAGCCTGTCCCGATGAAGGAATGATATTATCTAAGGTTTCCAGTACAACGTTTGTTTTGAATACGACCCGGTAAGCGGTGCTCCAGTCCATATCATTGCTGACATCACTTTTCCAGATGTAGTTTTCTTTATCGGTAACTATTGCCAGGCTGGCCCAGCTATCATACGGCAGATAATAGTTGTCCGCCGCTACTTCTCCGGCAATCGGCCAGGAAAGGTTCATGGTGGCAACATCATCCATCATGGCCTGAAGGTCCTGTAAGGTGGCTGGTACCACCATTTTTTTATCAGGCTTGGCGTCCAGGTACTTGCTGCAGCTTATCAGGAATATCAGCAGGGAGAGCACCAGACAAAGGGCTATGATCAGTTTAATACATCTCATAAGACTGAAGTTTAATGTTTAAAAGGAGGTTCTTATACCAATAGATGCACTGCGCGGAGGAATGGCCGCCCCATATTCAGGGTCAAGATGGTTGGCGTTGGCGCGGTATAGGGTACCTATATTATCCAGATACAGGAAACATTGCACCTGACCAAAGAAGGATTTCTTTCCGCTCGCTGCCGGTATGGTGTATTGCAGGCTAATGTCCTTCCAGCGTATGATACCCGCCTTTTCCACCAGCGCAGCAGATTGCAGGTAAAATTCATCCCGGTAGCTGTTGGCGGGGTACATAATCGAAGGGACAGACGTGTTTTTTTCATCGCCCGGCTGCATCCAACGGCGTGCATAGTCGCTATGGCCGTTCCATGTCTGAAAGAGTGCTGAATAATTGATGGAGTTGCGCCGGAAATAGTGTCCCAGCTTAAAGAGGATGTTGGCACTCAGGCTCCATCGCCCATACGATATGGTGGGTCTGAATGCACCGTATACGGGAGGCAGGGACCTGCCACTATACACAAGATCGCTTAAAAGGGATTTACTGCGTATACCGGCATAATCCTTACTGACTTTACCATTCAGCCATCCTTGCGGGTTTCCTTCATTATCCAGCCCTTCCCAACGGTAGCTAAGTATAGCATCGGTTGGTTTGCCCTCCAGTGGGTTTATGCCATTATTGATATAGCTGCTGGCCCTGTTGTACTTGTAATTGTACTGTGTAATGCTATTGGTGTTATAACTAAGCAGGAGGTTGGCTTCAACCTTTATTTTCCTGTTTATTATGGTACTATGCAGGGAAACATCCAGACCGTGGCCCTTTATGGCAGCAGAATTTTTATCCATTGTACTAACGCCGGTGGTTGGGTCAACGGGTGTATTGCCAACCAGGTCCGTGCTTTTCTTCAGGTAAAATTCGATACTGCCGGAAAGAATATCCTTTTTAAACCTGAAGTCCAGTCCCATATTAAACATGGCAGTCTTCTCCCAGCGCAGGCCCGGGTTCGGAGGTGTGCTGATGGTGGCGAAAGGCTCATTTATATAGAAATTGCTACCTGCAGCACCATAGCTCATAATGGTAAGGGCGGACAGCCTGTTGTTTGTGTTGCCACTATAACCATAGGTGATGCGGGCAGCAAGCATAGGGAGCCATGTGGTTTTAAAGAAGTTTTCCTGTGATATGTTCCAGCGCAGGCCGGCGGACCAGAGCGGTACTCCCTTTTGATTGCTTTTTACCCCGAAGAGATTGCTGGCATCTTTACGCGCACTGAGAGACAGTATGTAACGGTTGTCATACGTATAGGTGGCATTGGCATAATAAGACACAAAGCGGTATAGCCGGTCTGTGAAGTCCTGCGGGTTGTATACCTGCTGGTTTCCCTTTAAGTTCTGGAAGGTGGGCAGATAAGATACATAGTCCACGTTACCGAAGGTGAGCAATGCAGGGTCATAGCCGTAGGTACGGTTGCTGTTGTACCTCGACCGGGACTGTTTTATTTCCATACCTGCGAGCGCCACCAGCTCATGCCGGTTGTTCCAGGTACGATTATAGTTCAGTTGGCCTCTGCCGGTATGTGTAAGAAGATCATCGTTAGCCATGTCCAGGATACCACCTTTGGGAATGCCATATCCGGCCTGTCCGTCTTTTACCTGCGTGAAAAGATTTACAAGATTTCGTGCGTAGTAAGTCCCACTGTTATACAGGTTCCACATAGCACCAGCCTGCCTCTCATACTGATAACTTACCTCTGCGGTCAATGAAGGAACAATATGATACTTTGCCCCCAGGTTCAGGCGGTAGGTATGTAGATCATATTTATTGTCCATCTGTTGCAGCTCCTGAAGGGGATAATACTTCCAATCCTGCAGTAGTCCCCGGCCAGCGGTGTCTGTGAAGGTGGTCCGGTAGTCCTTTACCAGGGCCAGGGGAGCGCCGTCCTTGTCGGCAAGCGATGCGTAAGGGTAATACCGGGTTTTGCCGCCGCCTGGGATGATCATTTCCTGACCAGGATTGTTAGCGGCCGTTCTGCTGTAGGTGTAGATAAGACCCAGCCGCAGTTCCAGTCGTTCAGACGGTTTGAATGTATTATCCGATCTCAGCGTTATCCGTTTTGTTCCATTACGGGTAAGGCTGCTTTGCTGATCGTCATAGCCGGCGCTCAGAAAATAGTTGATAAAGGGAGTGCCGCCGCTCAGGCTCACCGCGTGCTGCTGACTGATAGCGGTACGGTACAGAAATTTCCGGAAATCGTTTCGGATATCATTATTACGTAGCGCTGCTATCTGACTGGCAGCCTGATCATGGGAGAGCAGGCCGCTTTTTTCCTTTTGCAGAATTTCTACAACCGGTGATAGTGGAGGGTGTTCCAGTGTGTTGTTAATATCATTATTATAGAAGCCCTTCTGAAAGAGCTGCGTTTCAACATCAATAAAATCAGCTGATGACATTGCGTTATCCCGAAACAAATCCGGTTTTTCTATGATCGTTATATTTGAACTGGCCTCCACTCTTAACGGCTGGCTGAATCTTCCTTTCCGGGTGGTTATGACGAGTACGCCGTTTCCTGCCCGTGCGCCCCATATGGAAGCGGCGGCAGCATCTTTCAGCAGAGTAACACTTTCAATATCATTTGGATTAAGTTGGCCCAGGTCCCCGTCGAAAGGGAAATTATCTACCACTACCAGCGGGGCGTTGTTACCGAACAGGGTACTGCGTCCGCGTACCAGCAGTTGCCTGTCCTTGTTCCTGTTGTCGAAAAGTACGGTAGTGGTACCTTCCAGCCTGGAAAGGAGATCTTCACCGGTGCTGCGGTTGAGCAGGTGCTGATCGGCCTTCTCAAATGAGCCCGTTGCCCGTTCTTTGGGCAGGGACTGATACCCGGTGGAAACCACTACTTCCTGAAGCCCGGTGCGGGCAGGTGACAGGAGAACCGTTAGCGGCGCCGTCATGCGGCTGTTCTTCAAGGCAATAATGGAGGGGATATACCCGACATATGAAACAGACAGGCTATCACCCGTAGCAGAGGCATTGATGGTAAATCTTCCATCCGGCCCCGTATGTGTGGTATATGTTGCTGTTCTATAGCGGATAGTCGCACCAGGCAGCACCTGCCTGGTGTCGGCATCCAGAACCTGTCCATTTATGAGGCTATCTCCTTTCTGCCGGGCGGATGCCGGCAGGAGAATAACAAGTAAAATTAGGTACAGCAACACACCTCGGCATAGGCAGGGCCATAAGTTTAGTTTTTTATTCATAATACTGGAATTTGATGGCGGGCAGCAGCCCAATGGGTTGGTGATTTTCTACGAAGCGGAATTTTCTGTAATGACGAGCAATTCAATTTCCTGGACCTGCTCTTCCAGCACAAACCCGTTTGCCAGCAGCGCTTTGCGGAGGGCAGGCAGGTCGCCGTAGTGCATGTTCAGGGATAGATCAATATTGGAGCTAATGCCGGTTTTATCCACAATGGGCGGTATTCCCACCATATTATTAAGATGGTAGAGCAGTGCGGCAATGGTGGTGTTGCGCGTATATATCAGAGAGCCATCTGACCCTGTCTTTATTTCAGGTACGCCGCCCTTTGAGGCAGGGATGGCCCGCAGCGATGCTGCTTTTAGCAGCAGGCATGATACCTGACGTTTTTCCAAACGGCCGTTGATGTTCAGGTACCGGTTGAGGTCCATAACCATATAGCGCTGTAGCTGCTCCTTGCTGGTAGCCAGAGGACAGCGTAGCTCATAGCAGTGCCCATACAGGTGCTGCCAATCATAGAAATATCCATCTTTAGGAGTATGCCTATACTTAACAGGGGCCGCAACCTCCAGCATCACCCGGTTTCGAGGAAAGTTGATCAGCTTTCCATAAGCCATCAGGTATAGATCAACCACAGACCAGTTGGTAGCGTACCTCCTTACCGTGCCGGCAGTACTGTCTTTATGGATACCGGACATCATTACCAGACCCGGTGCGTAGCCGGTGATAGTGCTATAATACAACGGTGCTTTATCTGCCAGTGGAAGGGCCGGTTTTAAAAAGGCCGCTTTATAGTCATATATTATGTTGTCCTGTTTGATGGGAAGCCGTTCAAACCTTCCGGCTATCGCTGCTAGTATATTCTCCGGTGTTAAATATTCGGAATAAGTGATTGCAGATATAATGCCGGCAGTATCAATCCATACTACATGCGGGATGGCAGCATGTGGAAACAGCCGTTGAAGCAGGGTGTCTTCCGCCAGAATGGGCACAGCCGGGAGGTTGGGCCTGCGGTGAAAAAACTTCCGCACAGTAGCTGTATTTTCCCTGGTAACCGATATGATCTGTATATTGCCAAACTGTTTTTGCAGGCTGTCCAGCTTTGGCAGGGAGGCAATGCAGCTGCTGCAGTTCGTAGTCCAAAAATCCAGTATGAGTAGTTTTCCCTTGAACGAGGTAAGATTCGTTTGTTTGCCGGAGAAATTAATAAGAGGGGCCAGCGGCACGGACGGTACTGGCTGGCCGATTCCCAAAGGAGCCTGGGCTGTTTGCGAATATAGCTGCAGGAATGGCAATAGCATTCCTGCCAGGAAAAGAAATCTTTTCATGATGTACGTTTTTGGTGTGTGAGAGATGTTATCTATGGACGGTCCCGGTTCGGTGATCTGTTACGGATGTTGGGTAATGGTTGATATATCATAGCAGGTGGTTTTTGTTGTCAATGAATGAGCCCAGTGGATAGACATCCACAGGCGGTCCTTCTAATTCTTTCCCTTAAAAAAAGTCTTTCAGCAGGGCGATTGCTCCTGCGGCCTATAAAAAGAGTAAAATGCGCTGCTTGATAACTAAGTGGGGTGAGGTAGGGGCATAAAAAAGACGTGGGTTAGTCCCTACCGATTAACAGGGCTACGACACCCAGGCACCGGATAGAGACGCCCACGCCATAAAAAACGTGGGTTAGTCCTTACCGGCTCTACTGGGCTACGACACCCTGGCACACCGATTAGAAGACGCCCACGTAATAAAAAGACGTGGGTTAGTCCCTACCGTCTCCGAGGCTGCGACACCTGACAACGAATAAGAACGCCCACGCCATAGCGTGAGCGATTTACCTTATTACTCGTTGTCTACCAAGGTCGCAGTTCGGAGACGAGAATAAAAGCAAACGCGCTTAAATTAATTTTATGTAATAAACGGCTAAATTACAAAATCCTATGTTGAGTTCATAAAAGATGACTTTACATCAATAGAATCTATAGATCAAAATTTTAAATATTTCAAATGCAAAATAGCATAATTATATCAATAAACAAAATAATTATAGTGTTCAACAATATTTAAATATCGTTTTGATATTTATATTGTTAATTCTCAATTCGTTACATGCCTTATATTTGTTACAACACAATAGTAAAAGCATGGCAAAAATTGGCAGAAAGCCAGATAGTAACATCCGAATAAATAGAATTGGTGCTGTGTTAGCGGACAAAGGAAAGAAAAATAAGGATTTAGAGCAGCACTTTGGTGTGGCGCAATCAACCGTGTCTAATTGGGTGACTAATAAATCTCAGCCATCTGTTTATGACTTTTATGAGATCGCAAAATTTCTCGGATGCGATATAAGAGAACTATTTGTGTCAACAAAACAATTCATTAAATAAACCTGAAAGATACGAAACCCCAAATTACCTTTGCTTGCTTTTCCGTTATCTGGTTGATAAGTATACGGGATTTTCATTTGGTGTGATAATCATATTAACGTACATTAATTTCTCAATTTAGATACCTCAAGGTAACCTGTATATGTTTGTTAAACTTTAAACCGGAAATTATGAGGATACTATTTATGTCCCTTGTACTTGCCTGTCTCATGGCATGTGGCACAAAAAAACTCACCCGAGAACAAGCTGCGGAACTAATAAAGAAAGCATACCCGAATACAGTTGATTGGAATATTTACACCGCTGACCCGCAAGAGGCTGCCAAAGCCCTCGACACTAAATTGGAGGCAGAAGGTTATATTACTATCCAGCGTAAGCAATCACTGGCAGAAATCGGAAATCCATTTATATTCTTTACAGAAAAATCGAAGCCCTTTCTGCTACCCACGCCGGAAAAAGATAAAGAGCTGAAAATTCAGAAGGTAAAGCTGGCAGAACAACACTTCAACCGGGTAACCGGAATGCAGCTGTTGAAAAATGATAAAAAGGCCATCGTTGAATATACTGTAGTGTATAAAAATGTTAGTCCTTTTGTGCCACTTTCTACCCTTGAGATTGAGCCTGAGCTGAAGCGAAAGGCATATTTTGCCTTGTATGATGATGGATGGCGTATAGTCGATAAGCCTGATATGGATTTCTTGGTTGAATAATAAGGCAGGTTCCAGGAGTGGAACTTGCTGTATATTTAACGTATTAGTCGCTTGTTGCAGCAACAAGAGTGCGGCTGCCTATCTATTTCTAATTTCTAACCCTGAAAAATTATATGTTCTGATCGCGTAATAGTTGCAGGTGGCTGGGGATATCTTCTTCTGAATCGCAGATCAATTTCACCCTATACAATGCTTTCGCGTCTTCCGTCGGAGCTTTGATAGGTTTTCCCGTTCGTATATCGCATGTCCAAAGTATTCCGTTGGACCTTCTGCCGGCAAAAAATAGCTTTCCTCCGTTATTATATCCCAGCATAAAAATGTCCGAGGTAACCTCCATGAAACTGCTGATCGGTATTTCTTCCAGGAAAGCATAGTTTCCCTCCATCATGAACGGAGGCACCTTATCACTGTTGATCTTCATGAAGTGTGTACATCGCTGTATCAATTTTTTTCTTCTTGTAGGCATATAAATAAGTTTGGGTTAATAATTGTCTTACCTGGTAAGCATTCCAGAGCCAAAACCTATGCAATCGTGACTTTGGGAAGAGTTTGTCAACATCTTAAAATATTTATTTGCTTCCCTCTTGGTGCCGGGCATCGGCGTGAGAGGTCTGATTATGATCTTATTATTTTGAACGTGGACCTCCACTTTTTCATCTGCGAAGAACCCCGCATCTTCTAACCACTTACCAGATAGTTCAATGCGCGGAACAAATATGGTTACTGACTTTGCCCTTCCTGATCGGTAGGCCCCAATACTATATTCTCTCACTTCCTTTTTCATATAGAGTAATTAAGTTTTGTTAAAAAATGTTTGTGTATTTCCTTTGGACTTTTTAATCTGTAGGCTGTTTCGCTTTATTATAATAGTGATGTTATCGCCTATCCGAAAACCCGCTTTTGCCAGCCAATGACCCGAGAGGTTAATCCAGGGGACCGTTATGTAACTGTCGATACGCGGAACTGATTTGTAGTGTAGCTTTGCCTTACGTATATTATGCGTGCTCATACTAATCATTTATTATATCAGTCTTATAGGCACTATGAGATAATTTCCCATGTTGCAGGATGATATTGGTAAAGGTTCCCTTTATCTTGCATTCCAGATCAGATACTTTGTCAAACAGCGTTTTGATGTCTTCTTCGGATACGATATAGTCGTTGCAGATGTTGTATCGTCCTTTTACGTAAGACAGGTTCAGTATCTGTAGTAGCCGCAGGTCATTTTCATCATCCTCCTGAAATACCCCGCCTATCTCTTCCGTGAGAAAAAGCGTTGCTTTTAAAAAAGTGTTTAACCTATGGGTATGGGGAGCAAAGCCCATTACAGAAATCAGTAATGCTCTTAATGAATGTTCGGCGACCTGGTGTAAGGAAAATGCCGCCAGTTTTGTATTGCCACATTTACGGTAGTAATCGGCGCCGGAAAGGAAGCCCGGTACAACCGCATATATTCTATCAAATTTATCCACTGCCGTTTTCTTAACATGGTCGACGCCGGTAGGCTCTGGCTTCGGTAATGCTGTGTGCTGAGCGTCGTACTTTATCCGCTCAGTATGGCAAACACGTTCATAGAATAGATGTCCCGTTTTCAAGGCGTTACATACCTCTGTTGCGGGACGTATTAATATATTAACCGGAAATTCCGGTAGGAAGTAACTCTGAATTGATCTTGCGACTTCAGTATGCGGATTTGTGTTATTATGAGTAAGGTATAAAAGGCTGGCGGCATAATCCGACCGATGATGGTGCTTTATCATGAATATTTTATCAATGCCAGGGATGCTGCGTCCTGAATCTATAATGCTCTCATAAATTGGATTATTCTCAAACTCTTTTTCTTCTTCCTCACATGCGATGTTTTCTACACCATCCTTTTTTTCTTCTCCCGGTGGAGAACAGAATAATTTCTTTTCCGACCATAGCGAATGTATCAGGTAGCACGCCTCAATCAGCCTTTCCAGAAGCTCATAAAAGTAGATAATGTTGCTGCGCTCCTTCCGGTTGAGATCTTTTGGGTAGCTTCCTGTTACTGTCGATTTAAGCAATTCCCAGAGGCTATCCCTGTTACCGTAGAGGTAATCGTGTTCAAAGAAATCTTCCAGTACTAAGAATGGATTTTCAATCTCTGGTTCCGTCAACTTATAAGGTTTGTTGAGCCATGTGGGTAATTTTTCTGACCTGTCTAACATAAAAAAGGGTTTTGGGTGATAAATGAGATGCTGGAAGGAAAGAATTGACGGGACTATTTTATTACTCAATCTTACACGTCTGTATGAAGAGATGAATAATTTTTTCCTTTCCTCCACTCCTCAGCTTCATCATGCAGCAGGTCCAGGACAGTTGATAAATACATGCAGAATGCCAATAACCTGATCTTCGCGTTTTCCGGTAGTGGGTTTATTGATGTGGTTTGGGAGAGCGCACAGAGGTCGTCTACCATCATTTTACATTCTGCCTTTGGGAAGATATGGAATAGCGTGTAGAACATATTCCAGGCAAGTCTTTGTTGTTCTTCTTTTTGTTTTCTTTTAAATACTTCGAGTATAATAAATAGTTGTTCATAAGGTTTCATGACCAGTTATTAATAGTAAGGTGCAACAAACATCGTCTGCGCCCGGAGGCGAGCAGAAAAATGAGAATTAAGAAATGCCGGAAAGAATTATGGGGACCTTAACGTAAGCGTGTATACTGTGTTGTGATTCTAAAAATAGCAAAATGATTTTTACGAACAAAAAAAATACATGATTATTTCTGAGCAGGGTAAATCAGAATTTTACAGGTGCCCCGTCCATCTTCAATTATTTTTTTTTAAACGGATTAGTTCTGAAATTATATGTATTGATAGGCAGTACGTTGTCATCCCTACTACTAGGTGTGTAAGGTTTTTTCCGGTTCATTACAGCACATATTTGCAATGTGAACATTCATAGTACCAGAGGCAGACGGGAAATGTGTTGAGTGATGTGTACTTGAAGACATGGGCTGCGTGATGGTGATGAAGTGTGGTTTGAAAATTTACAGCCTATGTTAAGTTCATTCTCATGGGCGAGCTACCTGATGGTGGCCGCCCTTATTATTGGAATTTACTACTGCGTAGTCATTGCCCGTTACTTCAGGCGGGATATTAAGAGACTTTCCCGGCAGAAGACACCGCCGGAGGAACAGGATGATGATACCTATAACCCCCAGCTTTCATTGTTTGACAATACAGAAGTGCAGCCTGACATTGACGCTGATCTGTTTACAGATGCGCTGGGATTATCTGCCCGGATAAGGGAGGTATTGAGTAAAGCCGCCCGTGAGAATTATAGCAAGGCAGGGTTGATATTAATCCTGAAGAAGTTGGTTGCTGAGTATCCTTCACTGAAAGGAACTGCTTTTCAGAGGGCTGTCAACAATGTGGTTATTGTGGAATGTAGAAATATGGGAGCCGCCGGCCTGAATGAAGATGAGGTGGATTTGTTGTGGTAACAGAGGTCGGGTGGCTCTCAACTTCTTTATGTGGATACCGTGATATGTATTGACTTCAAAAATGTGATGTATGAAGGTGAGGTGGTTGAATTTGAAGCAGCACAAGGCTGCCTTGTTTTTAGCTGGTACGACAGTGTTGCTGTCATTGATTAATGTGGCTGTTATGGCGCAGGGAAAAGCTGATGGTAAGGCCGGTATCAAAGAGGCCAGCGATAAGGTGCGGGGCTACTTTGATACAGGTACAGATCTGATGTACGCTGTGGGCGCCGTTGTTGGACTGATCGGGGCGGTTAAGGTTTATCAGAAATGGTCGAGTGGCGATCCCGATACTTCCCGCGTTGCCGCTGCCTGGTTCGGTAGCTGTGTTTTTTTGGTGGTGGTTGCCACCGTGTTGAAGTCCTTCTTCGGAATTGCGTAGCAGGTTATGGTGGGGTAATAATATATGGCGTATGGCGAACAGTGTATATACCATTAATAAAGGAATAAATGTAAGTATTGAGTTCAAAGGGCTAAAAGCCCAGTATATATGGTATTTAGCAGGGGGATTACTTGGTATTATGATACTGTTTGCCATCCTGTATATTATGGAGGTGAACGCCTATGTATGTGTTGCTATTGCTCTCGGTATGGGAACCGGACTGGTTGTATGGGTATACCGGTTAAGTAATACCTACGGTGAGCATGGTCTGAGTAAGAAATGGGCCCGGCGGCAAATTCCATCCTGTATAAGAACCAGGAACGGCCGGGGATTATTTATTGGCAATTTAAGTGGTGGTTATGGAAAAAGTGCTGGAGGAAATGTTGCCAATTATGGCGGTAGAACATGATTGCATACTGGCGAAGAACGGCGATGTTACGGTGGCGTTCCAGGTGCAACTGCCGGAGGTGTTTACGTTATCTGCCGGGGAGTATGAGGCGCTGCATCAGACCTTTATTAAGGCGATTAAAGCGCTGCCTAAATATTCTGTATTTCATAAGCAGGATTGGTTTGTTAACAGGAGGTATAAAGGCGATTTTGAGAAAGACGGTGATTCCTTCCTTTCGCGGAGCAGTAGCCGTTTCTTCAATGAACGTCCTTTCCTGGACCATACCTGTTATATAATGTTGACAAAGAAGCTGGAAAGCCGTAAGCCCTCCACCTCATTGTTTTCTTCCCTGTGCAGGAGGTCAATTGTTCCCGGGGAGCTGCTACAGGGAAATGCCCTCCGGGACTTCATGGACGCGGCCGGGCAGTTCAAGAGCATACTGGAAGGCAGCGGGTTCATAAAGGTGACGCGCCTGTCTGATACCGACCTGATAAGTGAAAAAAAGCGGGCGGGCTTACTGGAAAGATATTGTAGCCTTTCACCGGACCAGGACAAACCGCTTTCCAAAGATATTTTCTTTGGAGAAGACATCCGGGTAGGAGATGATTACCTACAGATATATACCTTGTCGGATGTAGCGAGCCTTCCGGGACTATGTGGTAGCAGGATAAATTACGATAAGTATTCCAGTGACAGATGTAAGTACAGTGTTGGGTTTGCCGCCGCATTAGGCCAGCTGCTTAGTTGTAATCATCTCTACAATCAGTATATCTTCGTCGGTGATGCTTCCCTGAAAATACAGCAGCTGGAAAAAAAGCGGTTGCGTCTCCAATCCCTTTCCGCGTATAGCAGGCAGAATGCCGTTGCTCGCGATGCCGTTAATGACTTCCTGCAAGAGGCGATAGGCCAGCAAAGGCTACCCGTGCAGGCGCACTTCAATGTCTGCGTCTGGTCCAGCGATAAAGACGAGCTGAAAGAACTGAAGAACCAGGTGGCCACAGCACTATCCCAGATGGATGCTTCAACGAAGCAGGAGACAGTCGGTGCGCCGCAGATCTATTGGGCTGGTATTCCCGGGAATGAAGGGGATTTCCCGATGAATGACACCTTCGATAGCTTTTGTGAACAGGCTTGTTGTTTCCTGAACCTTGAAACCAGCTATCGAAGCAGCACCAGCCCGTTTGGTATCCGGCTCGGTGATCGGCAGACAGGACGCCCCCTGCATGTAGATTTATCCGATGAGCCCATGAAACAGGGCATAACCACCAACCGCAATAAGATTGTGATCGGCGGTAGCGGCTCCGGGAAGAGCATGTTTATGTGTTCGCTGCTCCGGAGCTATTGTGAACAAGGTGCCCATTGCGTTGTGCTGGATGTCGGTGGAAGTTATGCCGGTTTATGTAAACTGCTGAACGGATATTACTTCAGCTATACGGAGCAGGACCCTATCCGCTTTAATCCCTTCTATATATCTGAAAATGATACGCTCGATATAGAAAAACGGGAAAGTATTAAAACCCTATTGCTCGCTTTGTGGAAGCGGGAGAGCGAAACGTTTAATAGGTCGGAGTATGTGGCGCTTTCAAACGCGCTCCAGTTATATTACGAAAAGCTGGAGAAGGACAAATCTATATTCCCCTGTTTCGATTCCTTCTATGAATTTTTACAGGAGGATTATGTTTCCGTTCTAGAAAAGGAGCGGGTGCAGCAAAAAGATTTTGATATTAACAATCTCCTGTATGTCCTGAAGCCATATTACAAAGGTGGCGAGTTCTCCTATCTTTTAAACGCCCGGGAGAACCTTAATTTATTGGATGAAAGGTTTGTTGTCGTAGAACTGGACAATATTAAAGACCATCCCATCCTCTTCAGTGCCGTTACCCTTTTGGTTGCTGAAATGTTCATCTCCAAAATGAGAAAGCTAAAGGGCGTAAGAAAGGTAATTACCATAGAGGAAGCCTGGAAAGCCATTATGCGTAGCGGCATGGCAGAGTTTATGAAGTATCTCTACAAAACCGTGCGTAAGTTCTTTGGAGAGGCCATTACCGTTACACAGGAGTTATCAGACCTTATCAGCTCCCCTGTCGTGAAAGAAGCGATCATATCCAACGCAGACTGCAAAATACTGTTGGATATGAGGAAGTTCCAGAATAAGTTCGATGATATTCAGGCACTTCTTGGTCTATCCGATAAGGGTAAGGAGATGGTATTATCTGTTAACCGGTCCAATGAACCTGGACGCCGCTACCGAGAAGTGTTCATTGACCTGGGAGGGCAGGTAATGAAGGTATACCGGTATGAACCTTCACCGGAGGAGTATTACGCCTTTTCGACGGAAGAATCCGAAAAGGTAAAGGTGATGGCCTATGCAGAGCGATATGGTGGCGATATCAAACGGGGGATTGCTGCGCTGGTGCAGGATTTACATTATCAGCAAAATTGAGGTGTATGAAATGGGTAAGTAAGGTGATGCTGTGCATTGTATTGTGCTGTGGATTGGTGATGCTTCCTACGAAGAAGAGCCATGCCATTATCTGGACTGTTATTAAAGCTGCTGCAAAAAAAGTAATCAAAGCGCTTGATCTGCAAGTGCAGCGTATGCAAAACAAGACCATCATTTTGCAGAATGCGCAGAAGACTATCGAAAACACTCTGTCAAAATTGAAGTTGCAGGAAATTGCCGGGTGGACGGAGAAGCAGCGAGAACTGTATGCCGGGTATTTCGATGAATTGTGGAAGGTAAAGAATGCTATCTCCACCTATAAGAGAATAAAGGAGATAGTTCAGCAACAGGTTGTTCTGGTAGATGAATATAAACGGGCATACAACCTGCTCCGGAATGATGCTCATTTCACACCTGATGAAATTGATTATATGTACCGTGTTTATTCCGGTATTCTATCTGAAAGTATAAAGAATATAGATCAGCTTTTTTTAGTGATAAACTCTTTCTCCACACAAATGTCTGACGGGAAAAGGTTGGAGATCATTTCAGCGGCAGCGAATGGTATTTCTGAAAATATGACGGCGTTGCAGCGGTTCACTGACTATAACATCGGCATCAGTATCCAGCGGGCAAAGGGAATGAAGGAGATTGAAATGATAAGGCAGATTTATGGAATAACCGGAAAGTGATTGGTGATATGAAAATTGAGCGGTATGAAGGTGGTGTTGTTAATATGTGTGGCAGTAGTCTTTTCCTTTCCGTCAAAGGCGCAGACATTCGACGAATGGTTCCGACAAAAGAAAACTCAGCGGGAATACCTGGCAAAGCAGATAGCGTTATTGCAGCAGTATATTGGTTATGTCAAAAAGGGCTATGGCATTGCTAATAAAGGGTTAACTACAATCTCGCAGATAAAGAACGGCGATCTTAAAATACACGAGGTTTTCTTTGCCTCCTTGAAGCGGGTTAACCCGTCTGTGAAACGGTACCCTAAAGTAGCGGATATATTTTCGTCTCTTATGGGAATTAGTACAGCCTGTGGCGCTGCTGAACGGGGACTTGCTGCCAATGATCTCCTTGATCAGAATATCAGGGAATATATTCATCAGGTATTTTCCAGTATTAGGGCTTACAATAGAGAGTCCCTGGCTGATCTGCTTATGGTCACTGAAAATGACCGCCTGCAGTTGTCGGATGATCAACGGCTTTCCAGGATAGATACTATATATAAGGAAGTGAAGGAGAGAGAAGCCTTTTGCTCTGTTTTCATAGATCAGGTTGATTTGCTTGTGAGGCAGAGAAGGTTTGAGACTGCCGATATCACGATGCAGAAGGTTTTGTATGGGTTAAAATGATTGGGTATGAAGTTGTGGATATGTGTTGTGGCTGTTGTTTTCTCATCCCAGCTTTTCCTGTGTGTTCCGGCTAGGGCTCAGGCAGACGAGCTTGCGCAGTTGGCATTGAACATCCAGAAGTTGAGCCAGTTGAAAAAGATACTACAGAATATGTACGATGGGTACAGGATTATCAGTAAGGGGTATAATACAGTGAAAGACCTTTCCCAGGGTAATTTCAACCTTCACTATGTTTTCCTGAATGGTTTATATGCTGTTAATCCTGCGATAAAGAAATATAAACGTATCCCGGATATCATTAACCGACAGGCAGCCATCGTAAAGGAGTATAAAACGGCTTTCAATACCTTCCGGGCTTCCGGGTTGTTTAGCGTCGAGGAACTAGAGTACATGACCGCCGTATATGGCAGGTTAACTTCTGAAAGCCTGAAGAGCCTGGAAGAGCTGCTGATGATTATTACAGCGAGTAAGCTAAGGATGTCGGATGATGAGCGTTTGGAAGGGATTGATAGGATTTATGCAAACATGGAGGATGCCTGGTTGTTTATCCGGCATTTCGATGACAGGGCTACGGTGCTTGGATTACAGCGGGCCAAAGAGAATAATGATGTGGAGATGGTAAAGGTGTTGTATGGTATCAGGGAACTAAAGTGATTGATATGAAGTGTGGTTGGAGATTATTTATGTATGTAAGCTGTGGGGTTTTATTACCTGGCATCAGCAACGCCCAAAGCGTGGCGGATAGCATCGGGGGATTACATGGCGTGCTGGATAAGCTGTACGATGACATGATTCCTCTTTGTGGTGATATGATAGACCTGGGCAGGGCAATTGCTGCTTTTGCAGCTATCTGGTTTATCTCATCCCGTGTCTGGAAAAATATAGCGAACGCGGAGCCGGTTGATTTGTACCCGCTCTTACGTCCGTTTGTTATTGCACTGGCAATAGGAATGTTTCCCCAGGTTCTGGATGTAATCAACGGAGTGATGAAACCGACAGTAGAGGCTACTGCTGGTATTGTTAAAGATTCGGATACAGCTATTGCGGTTTTGCTGAAGAGAAAGGAAGATGCCATAAAGGATTCAAAATTCTATAGAATGTATGTCGGTGTTGACGGGCGTGGAAACAAGGATGAATGGTATAAGTATTACCATCCGAAAGACAGCTCGCGTACCAACGAGGGTATTTTTGAGCGGTTGGGGAACGATATTAAATTCAGCATAGAGCAAACGGCATACGGCATCCGCAATTCAGTAAAGCAGTTCTTGTCGGAGGTTTTGCAGGTGCTATTTCAGGCGGCTTCGCTGTGTATAAATACGGTACGAACATTTTATTTAATAGTCTTAGCCATAATGGGGCCGCTTGTTTTCGGTATGTCTATTTTCGACGGTTTTCAGCAATCGCTGATAAGCTGGCTAGGGAGATATATTAACTATTTTTTGTGGCTGCCTATCGCCAATATTTTCGGCGCTATCATCAATAAGATTCAGGTCAATATGCTGAAAATAGACATCGAACAGATCTCGAAATATGGCGATACTTCATTTGGTGCCAACGATACGGCATACCTCATCTTCCTTGTTATGGGTATTGTAGGTTACTTTACCGTACCCAGTATTGCCGGGTATGTTATTCACGTGGCAGGCAGTAACCCACTTTTACAGAAAATAACCGGCATGACTACTTCGGTAGCTACAGGCGGTGCGGGGATGGCTGCATCCCGCCTGGGACAGGGGATTTCCAATGCCTATAATGCCCCGAAAAACTTTAACGAAGGTTACAGCGGTAAGGACGGTGGTTCCGGCGTTATGGCAGATATTGGCCGTGTGGCCGGAAAGGGTGGGGCATATATGTATGATGAATTGGCTGGTAAATAAATAGTAGGGTATGTTTAGGCAGTTGAAGAATATTGACAGTGCATTCAGGTACATCCGGGGTTTTACTATTGCTGTTATCGTGGGAAATACCCTGTTATCATGCTTTTTCTATTATCAAAGTTATCAGTTAGCAGGGAAGGTCCAGGGAAAGATTTATGTATTATATGGTGATAAGGTCATTGAAGCCTTTGCTGATGACAGGAAAAACTATCTGCCCGTAGAGGCCCGGGCTCATGTCAAAGACTTCCACCGGCTTTTCTTTACGCTGGACCCTGATGATAAATTGATACAATCCAATATTTCAAAAGCCATGTATCTGGCGGATGCCTCTGCGCGGGAAAAGTACCAAAGCCTGAAAGAGGGCGGATTTTATACCGGCGTGATTTCAGGCAATGTTAGCCAGCGTATTGAAGTGGATAGCGTGAATGTAGATTTTGGCAAAAAGCCCTACTATTTCCGATGTTATGCTACGCTACAAATTCGCCGGCCAACAAGTATCACTACGAGAAGTCTTATTACAGAGGGTTATTTGCAGGATGCGAAGAGTACAGATAACAATCCTCATGGCTTTCTGATACTTCACTGGACAACTATCCGTAATGAGGACCTGAACGTTGTAAACAGATAATGTATGCTGTGGTGGAAGATGTTTATGAGGAAGAGGAACAGCCCTGTGAATAACAACCAGTCTTATTTATGGCTGGACAGATGGGCTGCACGCTGGAACAGAGCTGTGCTGGCATCCTGTAGTAGGCTACAGAAGAAAATAACCAGGGTGCCCCTGCTGTATCAGAAAATGATACTTACCTGCTTTTTCCTTTCTGGGCTTGCGGTATGTATCTATATTGGATTCAGCGGCATGGGAGCAAGGCGGGGGGCTTTATTTAAAATCGATGCCATCCGCCACCCGGCCTACGTTTTGCCAGTGCGGGCCGGCGCCGGACCTGTTCAGCGTGCGGAAAGTCCCGCCAGCAATGCCGGCATTAAGGAATTGAGAAAGTACCTGGATAGTCTGTCTTCAACTGCGGAAGGAAAACTTCTGCTGGACAGTCTCCGGAAAAGCCGGCCAAGTTTGTATGATAGCTTGATATATACCGACAGATATTTTCAGTTGCAGTAATTGTGTTGTTTGATTTTTAAAATGTGTGTTATGGATAACCTGCAGCAATCCTCCTCAGAGGAGCTTTTAAGGAAGCGGAAGTTTGCAATAATACTCCCCCTCATCGTATTCCCGTTTGCAACCTTAATATTCTGGCTTTTAGGTGGTGGCAGCGGTACCGCTGCGCCGGCCAGCCACAAGGTAGATGCGTTTAATTATGAACTGCCCGCGCCCATTCTGCCGGATGAATCAAAAATGAACAAGCTGGATTATTATGAAAAAGCCGCCAGGGATTCTGCGAAATGGCAGGACATCGCCCGGCATGACCCTAATTACAATAAAACCACTCGTGTGGATAACGATGATATTGATTTCCGCAGCTTTGTTGAAGCAGAGAAAGCCAGGGCGGATGAAAAAGGCGGCGTTGTGGAATCACCATTCTCACCGGGTAATGAGCCGGACGAGAATGTGCGGCGGGTAAACCGGAAACTGGCAGAAATAAATCGTGAGCTGGACAAATCTACCGCCTCCATGCCTGCTGTGAAGGAGGGTGGGCCTGATAAGAATAGTAGTGTAGGCGTTGATACTACTGACATTAGGCCTGACGTGGCCCAGCTGGAGAAGATAATGGAGGCTATGCAGGATAAGGCGCCGGAAGACCCTGAAATGACAAAGATCGACGGAATGCTGGAAAAGATTTTGGATATCCAGTACCCGTCCCGTGTCCGGGAAAAGATGCGGAAGCTCTCTTCTGAACATCAGGAGCAGGTATATCCGGTATCATCTTTCAATAACGATGCGTTGGATGTGTCTACGCTGCAGCCGACGCAGCGTTCCCGGGTGCATATCGGGGATACGGTATTTTCTGTTCATCAGGCGGCAAACGGTTTCTATTCATTGGACGATGCTATGACCGATATTGAAGAAGAAAATGCTGTGGAAGCAGTAGTGCCGGAAACACAGACGTTGGTTACCGGTGCTACATTGAAGCTTCGCCTTACCCGGGATGTTTATATTGCCGGCCGGCTGGTGCCGAAGGATACCTATGTATATGGAGCTGTATCGATCAGCGGTGAGCGCTTGCAGGTGGATATACGTTCTATCCGGTATTCCAATTCTATTTTGCCCATCGCTATTTCCGCATATGACCTGGATGGTATGGCAGGGATATACGTTCCAGGCGCAATTGCGCGGGATGTTTCCAAAAATTCGGCGGACCAGGCTATACAGGGCCTCGGTATCATGTCAATGGACCCTTCTCTTGGTGCCCAGGCGGCGAGTGCCGGTATTGAAACGGCCAAGACCCTGTTAAGCAGGAAGGTTAAGTTGATCAAAGTAACGGTAAAGGCAGGCTATCAGGTGTTGTTGAAAAACAGCCAGAGCTGACCGGTTATTTTATAAATCTAAATTCCTAAGTGATGTTGAAATGTGCTGTTTGGGTGGCAGGTCTATCCTGCCTGGTAGGAACTATACCTGCATTAGGGCAGGAGTATAAGGAGATAGTTCCTTTGAACATGGAAGTGTCGTATAACAAGACCTCCAATCTTATTTTTCCGTATGCTATCAGCAGTGTTGACAGGGGAAGTCGTGATCTTCTTGTGCAAAAGGCAAAGGGGGTAAAGAATATCCTCCAGTTGAAAGCGGGGAAGGAGAATTTTCCGGAAACAAATCTGAGTATTGTTACTGACGACGGGAAGTTCTATTCTTTTATGGTGAGATATGACAGTATGCCCCGTGTGCTGAATTTACGTTTGGGACAGGGACCAGCAGAACTATATGGCGGTCCTGTACTGCTGAAAAGTGATTCCCTAAGCGCTGCTGAATTACAGCGTACTGCTGAGTTAACCAGGATAAGTAAGCAGCATCGCCTTAAACTATCAGACGCAGCTTATAATGTTCGGCTTCGGCTTAGTACCATCTTTATTAAGAATGATGTTTTCTACTTTCAGGTGTCCATAAAAAACAGTTCTTCGATAAATTATTATTTCGACGAGGTGAAGTTCTTCATCAGAGATAGAAAAGTTGCACGGAGGACGGCTTTTCAAGAAAAGATCATCCAGCCAAAATATGTTCTAGGCCCAGATCAGGTCATTCCTGCTCGCACCGAAACGGTCCTGGTATTTGCCCTGCCAAAGTTTACGATTCCCGATAAAAAGCACCTGTATCTGTATGTAACAGAGAAGGATGGTGGCCGGCATCTGAAAATTCGGATTAAAAACCGCCACCTGGTAAGTGCTGTTCCCATCTGATTAGATAAAAATCAAATTTTATGGCTAAAGAAACTTTCAACCGTGACGGAAATAGAAACGACCGGGTTTGGTTTGTACCATCAGAGCTGATTGATGAATACTGGATAGTCCGACACAGTCATCCTGGCCACCAGGTTTATGAAATCGGACATGAACTACAGGTCCTGGACAAAAAGGCGGATTTTATCGACGCGTATAAATCTTTCCTAGAAGTTGCAGTGAAGGAACCTCTGGAACGAAAAGAGTATGTGGATTTTAACCTGGTAGGCACATATAAAGGACAGCGTGTACAGTTCAGCATGGAAGGTACTCCGGAGGGAGAAACTGGTCTTCATGTTGCCTCGGCTTATGCAAGTGGTACCACGTTAAAAGATCGGCATTGGGATTTTGAACAGTATCATAACCCATCCGACCCTATTATGCTTGACCTGCCCGCCGGCTATTATTCTGCTGAACTGAAGTTTGCCGGACCCGCTGCTAAAATAGACCAGGAGATTTATGATGCGATGAACAATGCTTTTGTTAACGGAAATGCCTGGATGGCTTTCAATACGGTTTCTTTTCATAAAAACATCAGCGACTTTGATTTTTTCTCTTGCGAAAGAGAAGCTGAGCATCATATTTTTTCTATGGGGCGGGATTTAGATGAATACCGTGTGGTAGAGCTAAAATCTGTTGATGCCGCTGTGCGAGGAATAATTTATGGGGTTGATGAATATCGTTGGTATAACACAATCAACCCAGATTTTTTACGACGTGAAAATGGTATTGAGATGAATGAGAAGGTATATGAATATCATAAAAAGCAGTTAAGGAGCCGGGGTGTTGGTGATGCTCTGGACGATGCCCTGAAGATAATGCTGGAAAAGGGAGAAAAGCAGTCCAGCTTATATCATACTACAAAGTTCGGTGAAGACCTTTCGGTTACCACATTTAAGTATAACAAATCAAACCGCCCGGACAGTGATCTTGTATTCCTGAATGAAATGGAATTATTAGTAAAACCCAAAGTGGGAGAAATACAAAAGCAATCATTTGATATTACCGGCAATTCTGACGTGATCACCATTAAGAATGCCTACAACGCCATGCAAAAGCGGTCTTTTCTTATCAACAAAGACGAGAAGGAATGGGCCTTTCTTGATTTTAAACAGATAGACAAAGACGGTAACCATCCCCTGGTAAGGGTGAAGGGAGTTGATGCGGAAGCTGTATTAAGAAGGTATCCCGGAATAAAAGAGATGTCCACGCCAGAAGAAAGCCAGCGGTTGGTTAGTTCGCTTGAAAGAGGTAACCGGCAGATGGTCCATGTTGGAGAAAACCGCTTTTTTGTTGAAGCGCTTCCTCTTCATGATACTTTGCGTGTTTATAAGGAGAATCTTCAGCAGACAACTGTGGAGGCGCTGAAGCCTGCTGCTCAGCAGAAGCAGTCTGATAGCCAAGCTACTGGCCAAAATGTTACGAAGGAGGGAAACGCCCAAAAAAACGATCAGCATAGAGGGCAGTCTATCTCCTGAATTTAGTACGCTTTGTGAATTTTTGAATTGGTGTGTTATGGAGAAAGCGCGTGAGAGATTAACAGCAGTTATGGATTCCGTTAAAAATGACGGTAGGGTAGGAGCTACTCACCTCAGTTTGTACCTGGCATTGTTCCAGGTATGGAATCAGACAGATTTTGAAGAACCGATATCAATAAACCGTCCGGAGGTGTTGGAGATGGCGAAGATCAGCAGGTCTACCTACCACAGGTGTATGAATGACCTGAACGAGCTGGGATATGTTAAGTACATTCCATCCTATCATCCAATACTGGGTAGTATAGTGTATATGGCTGACTTCCAGGATTCATCAGGCCGGCCCCAAAATAAAATAGATTAATATACTGTAAGCCTGAAAAGGAAGCAGCCGGTAGGAGTACCACTGCCAGCGATAGGGCTTGCTGACGGGGATAAACCTCTGCCAAAGCCTGATACAGGCTTTGGCTATTCCTATTTGTTGCAAACTGACAAGAATTTAATATTTTTGCTGTCATCGGGATGTTTCTATTTCCTGCTTGATCAGCGGCCTGCTGGTCATTATTCCTTTTAATTCTTTCCTTGTGTTTGCAATTGCAGCTTCATTGTGTGATGTTGTAAATGGTGTGTTATGGATGAAATTGAAGATCAATTGCTGGATTTTATCGCGGAGTTAATTGTGGAAGTTATTTTAAAGGAATCCGAATGAATATAGAAGACATCGTTTTTGCCAACGCTTTCAGCGACCTGATTTCAAATGCTATTGGTTACATCCGTATAAGCATTAAGGACCAATCACTATACAGCCTCGAATATCAGGATAGAGGTATAAGGGACTATTGTACCCGCAATAACCTGAATCTTATCAGCGTGTTCAAGGATGAAGGTGAACATAGTGATACCTTTGATCGTCCGAACTGGCTTGCCCTGGAACAGTTTATAAAAAAGTACAAAGGCAAGGTGAAATACCTTATCATAATTGACTATGATAGGTTCAGCCGTGACCTTGCAGAGGCGCTGTTAAAAATAAAGGAACTGGAAAACCGCCTGGGCGTCAAAATTCTATCCACCCATGAACATATAGATACTGATACGCAGGACCCGCAGACGTTCATGAATCGTGCTTTTAAGCTGATGGTCGCAAACCATGAGTTAATAAATATCCGGAGACGTACCAAGAATGGTATCCGTACAGCATTGGAAGCAGGGCGTATGGTAAACCTGGCGCCGTTCGGCTACAAGAACGCCAGGGATGAACAGGGGAAAGCTATTATAGTTATCGACCCGGTTAAGAGCAAAATTGTAGGGAAAATTTTTACGGACTTTTTGTACGGTGTTTCTATAGCCAGCATCTTGAAGTCGGTTACCCGCCAGGGATTTAACCTGAAAAGCCAAAGCGCCGTTAGCCGTATTTTGTTGAATCCTGTCTACGCAGGTCTTTTAAAGGTACCGGCAGGCAATAATGAACCGGAAAAAATGGTACGGGCTATCCATACGCCTATCATTAGCGAGGCGGTCTACTGGCAGGTCAATGAACAGATAATAGGCAGAACCCGGGGGAGAGCGGTACCGCGTCCTGAAGTGCCTCTTCGCGGGATACTGCGGTGTACCTGCGGAGCTGCGTTGACTGCCGGCTTCAGTAAAGGCCGTAACAAATACTATCTATATTATCGGTGCGTACATGAGCCGTGGAAAAACTATAGGGGAGAGAAGCTGCACGAAATGGTGGACGAGCTTCTTCATAATTTGTCTTTTTCTGCCAGGCAGTTGCGGATAATTATTTCTAAGGTGAAGGAAAAGTTTGATGAACAGCTGAAGAACAGAGCCACCGTTATTAAGAATAAGGATAAGGCGCTGACTGAGGTAAATAAAAAGATCAACGATCTGGAAGAAAAGTTAATCAACGGTGTCATTGAAAATTCCACCTACAAAAAGTGGTTCAGCAAACTTTCTAGTGAACGGTCTTTGCTGCAAAGTGATATTACAAAGTTGAAGGGAGATATAAATCAGCGCTGGTCTAAGCTGGAAAAGGCTTTGCCGTATTTATGTGATATGAAAAATCTGTATCACAAGTTGGGTATAAACGCAAAACAGAAACTTTTAAAGATGTGGTTCAAACCTACTCTCATATATGACGGGGAGGTACTTAGAACCAACTTATTACACCCTAGTTTAATGGCTAACTACTTGAGTATAAAAGAAAAAAGGCTGCTCTTTGTTGAGCAGCCTTCTCTGAGTTTTGCCAAAAACTCCATAAGTACCCCAGATGGGAGTTGAACCCACACTCGCATTGCTGCGAACGGGATTTTAAGTCCCGCGTGTCTACCAATTCCACCACCAGGGTATCAAGGTGTAAAACCTGGAGCGGAAGACCGGGCTCGAACCGGCCACCCCGACCTTGGCAAGGTCGTGCTCTACCAAATGAGCTACTTCCGCAGGTTGTCTAATATAAGAACTTTTTCAACGTTTAGCACAGGGCTTTTTTCGTTGGGACTGCAAAGATAGCAATCTTTTTGAAGCTGCAAAATTTTTTTGGCGTTGAGCTAAAAGAATTTATGCATTCCATAAATTTTAACTGTAACTAGGGGTTCAGCTCATAGCTGTACTTTACCATGCCCAGCAGTTCTTTCCCTTTGCCATAGCAGCTTTCCTTTGAGGGCAGACCGTTACCCTGGTACTCGTATTCCCAGATGGTATAGGATGACGTTTGTGCGTTGACGGTAGTCATTTTCGTTACCTGTCCCTGGGCATTATATTCAAAGATATAGTCCGGCAGCATACGTTTCTTCGCAGGCTGATAGCGGTATACATCGGTCAGCTGCCCGTTTTTGTCATAGTTGTAAAAGATACGTTTGGCGGGAGCGCCTTTGCGCTGCTCCAGCTCTTCGGTCACATGACCGGCACTGTCTGTCTTGAAGGTGACCAGCGCGGAATCGGTGCTGATGCCCTTTTTCTGGACCATCTGTTGCAGCCGGCCGGCGCTGTCATAACGATAGCTGCGCGTCTCGTCAAACCGCATCTTGCTCTCCCGGGCAATGGAGCTGCTGCTGACAGACTGCAATCTGCCCTGTGCGTCGTACCGGTATAAAGTAGTGGTGATACTGCCGGCGGAGCTGTCTACAGTCTTCGTCAGCAACCCCTTGGAAGAAAAAGAGGAGGTAAGGGCCGAATAGCCGGTGGCGGTGGACTGTGTCTGCGATTTCATCTGGTGATAGGTGGGGCTCAGGCTGCGCTCACAGCGAAAATCCCGGTCTATCTCCATCGTGGCGGCATCCAGCGTCATCACCCGCTGCAGCTTCACCTTGTTCTCCTTCAGCAACGCCATGGTAGCCACAGTCTGCTGCGTATTATAGATGTCCTGAAAATAAAACTGTGTATACGCCTTGCTGCCCACGGCCAGCATTCCCAATACCAATAGGATCGTCTTCTTCATGTAGGTAATAATCGCTGATTTTTAATGGTGACAATTACGACAAATGTAAAACGCAATTTTCATATTAAAATTTTTTGACCGTATAAGATACATGGCGATTATTAATTATCTTGTTCCCCGATTTCATATTACAACCATCTAAATCGCGTGAAAACACAGCCCTTACGCTCAGAGAAAAACTGTCTCAACTGCGGTACGGAGGTCCCGGAACGTTATTGTACACACTGTGGACAAGAAAATACAGTTCAACACGAAAGTTTCGGTCACCTGGCTGGTCACGTCGTGGCCGACATCGTCCACTACGATTCCCAGTTCCTGACCACCTTCAAATACCTTATCATCCGCCCCGGCTTTCTGACCAAAGAATACTGGGCCGGCAGAAGGGTACGGTATGTCAATCCCATCAAACTATACGTTTTTATCTCTTTTGTATTTTTCCTGTTCTTTGCCATCCTTACCCACACGCCGGAGCAGCCTGCCAAAAAGAAAGTGAAAGCGCCAAAGAAAGAAGGGGTCGTTGACCTCAGCGCCATGAACACAGCATACAACAGCGTGGCCCAGTTTGACTCGCTGCAGGCGGCCCTGCCTCCGTCGAAACGCCTTACAGGCGTGGAATACCGCTGGCAGCGACGGATAGCAGCGTTAAAAGAAGGCGGCAAAACAGCAGATGACGTCATCATAGAGATGTTCTCCCATAACCTGCCCAAAATCATGTTCCTCCTGATGCCACTGTTTGCATTAATGGTGAAATGGACCCATCGCAAACGAAAACTGGTATATACGGACCACGCCATTTTTACCATCCATATCCACTCGTTTTTGTTTATCATCCTGTTTGTGGGGCTGGTCCTGCGTTTCTTTGTGCACGATGATCTGCCGCTGGACCTGGCCTACTGGGGCGGCTTCTTCTACCTGGTATTTGCGCTGAAAAGCGCATACCAGCAGGGTTTCCTGAAATCGTTTGTGAAAGGCGCCCTGCTTTTCTTCGGCTATATATTTTTCGCCATGCTGGTATTCATGGGTTTCATATTCGCAGTACTGTCAGTTTAAATTTTTATCTCACAACCATCTACATCGCGTGAAAACACAACCCTTACGCTCAGAGAAAAACTGTCTCAATTGTGGTACGGAAGTACCGGAACGTTTTTGCCCCCGCTGCGGTCAGGAAAATACGGTGCAACACGAAAGCTTCGGCCACCTCGCAGGCCACGTGGTAGCGGATATCGTCCACTACGATTCCCGGTTCTTTACTACCCTCAAATACCTCACCATACGCCCCGGCTTCCTGACCAGGGAATACTGGGCCGGCAGAAGGGTACGTTATGTCAATCCGATCCAGCTATACATCTTCATATCTTTTATCTTTTTCTTCTTCTTCCTCACACTGGCCAACAGCCCGCGGAAACAGGGCGCCAAACCCGGTATCCAGTCGGAACTGGCGGATATAAAGGTGGGCGATATCAACGCACAGTATAAAAGCGTGGCGGAATTTGATTCCGTACAGGCTTCATTACCGCCTGAAAAACGCCTCACAGGACTGGAAGCCCGCATAGAGCGCCGCATGGCCAAAATGCGGGAAAACAAACAAAGCGCTAAACAACTGATCAAGGGACTTTTTACCGACAACCTGCCCAAAATCATGTTCGTCCTCATGCCGCTGTTCGCCCTGATGGTGAAATGGAGCCATCGCAAAAGAAAACTGGTATATGTAGATCACGCCATCTTCACCATCCACCTCCACTCTTTTTTGTTTATCATCCTCTTCGTGGGACTGGTGATACGTTATTTTGTGCACGACGATCTGCCGCTGGATATCGCCTATTGGGGCGCATTCTTCTACCTGGTATTCGCACTGAAAAATGCCTACCAGCAATCGTTCCGGAAATCACTCGTGAAAGCAATCCTGCTGTCCTGCGGCTATTTCTGCATCGCGGTAACACTGTTCGTACTGGTGCTGCTCCTGACACTGACCGTTTATTGATAACTTTTCTTTAAATTGAGTGATGCAACCGGAATTTATTATCATACACCAACAGGTGGCGCCCTATGTAGCCCACATCCAGTTAAACAGACCCAAGGAACTGAATGCTCTGAATCTCCAGCTGATGGGGGAACTGCGGGATGCCCTGAAACTGCTCGACGCAGATGACCAGGTGAGGGCCATCGTCCTCAGTGGCAATGAAAAAGCTTTCGCTGCCGGCGCTGACATTAAACAGATGGCAGAAAAATCAGCCATCGATATGTTTAATACCGACCAGTTCAGCACCTGGGATACCATCAAAAAAACAAAGAAACCCATCATCGCTGCGGTAAGCGGCTTTGCCCTTGGCGGTGGCTGCGAGCTGATGATGCTCTGCGATATGATCGTGGCCAGCGAAACAGCCCGCTTTGGTCAACCGGAAATCAAACTGGGCGTAATGCCCGGCGCCGGCGGCACCCAGCGCCTCACCCGCGCGGTCGGTAAAGCCCTCGCCATGGAAATGGTGCTGACAGGCCGCTTTATTACGGCACAGGAAGCCCTTCAGGCTGGCCTGATCAACCGGGTAGTACCGGTGGAACTGTTTCTGCAGGAAGCGATCAAACTGGCTGGCGAAGTGGCGGCCATGGCCCCGCTGGCGGTAAAAATGGCGAAAGAGGCCGTCCTCAAAGCTTTTGATACCACCCTCGATGAAGGCCTGCACTTCGAAAGGAAAAACTTCTACCTGCTCTTCGCCTCGGCCGACCAGAAAGAAGGAATGCAAGCCTTTATGGAAAAAAGGACCCCCGACTTCAAAGGACAATAACCAACAGGAAATACAACAGCTTGAAAAACCATTAAACTTTTTTGTTATTTGAATTGTTAACCTGATATGGACGTTTGGGCCCGTATGTAACGAAAGCGCAGGGGAGTGGTACCCGGCAGCTTCGGCAACCTGTTTGTATTGATGACTAAAAATTTAACCATGATCGTTAAGTTGTTACCTGTAACGCTGTTCCTGTTCGGCATCTGCACAACGGCCTGTAACGGCCCCGCCCAGGAAATCAGGGCGGTCATGCTGGCAGATGATACCACCGTGCCCCTCACAGATACCATGATCGCCAATAAAGACACCATCCAGACCGACAGGGTCGACTCCTGGAAGAAGTTTGAACAATATAAAGGACAGTTTGCGGAAGAAGTAGGACTGCTGGAACAGGAACCCATGAAATCCCGGCTCAGCCACCTCCTGGGGAAAAACCACAAAACCTTCCTGGAACGCTTTAAGGTATGCCCGCCCATCGAAGTGGAAGACAGCATCCTCTTCAACCAGGGCCGTATGCCCGATAACGCCGGCCCCTACGAAGCAGCCGTCGCTGTGGATATGGACCGCGATATCATTTACGCCGCCTACTCCTTCCATAAAAAAGTCATGATCTTCGCAGAAAAAAATGATACTGCCTACCCGAAGAAATTCAGAGAATGGCTGAACCGGTAGTTGCTCGCCAAGCCGTCACGCAAAGGCGCAAAGCAGCAAAGGCGCAAAGATTTTTTTAAGTTTAAATAAGAAAGCAAAGGAGCGAAGATCACATTTGATCTTCGCTCCTTTGCTTTCTGTGCTCGCTTATTTCTTCTTTGCGCCTTTGCTGCTTTGCGCCTTTGCGTGACGGCTTGGCGAGGCTATTTATCAAACTTATTCTTCAACGCTGCCAGCTTCGCCTGGAAATCATTCAAAGGCGCTTCTTTGGCTGGTTTTTCCCGGCGCTCATCGCGACGATCGTCCCTGCGCTCATCCCGGCGTTCCTTACGCGGTCCGCCGCCACCCTGGCCTTTCTCCTGGTCTTTCATAGACAGGGAGATGCGTTTCCGGGCGATGTCCACCTCCAGTACGGTCACCTGTACTTTCTGGTTCAGCTTCACCGCTTCGTTGGGGTTGCTGATGAACTTATTGGACATATGGGAGATATGCACCAGGCCATCCTGTTTTACGCCGATGTCCACAAAAGCGCCGAAAGCGGTGATGTTGGTCACTACGCCAGGTAGTACCATACCGGCTTTCAGGTCCTCCATTTTGTGGATGCCTTCCGCATATTCAAAGATCGCTATCTCGTCGCGCGGGTCGCGGCTGGGCTTGGCCAGCTCTTTCAGGATATCCTCGATGGTAAGCATCCCGGCGTCTTCACGCACGAAGTCTTTCGGATTGATTTTTTTCCGCAGGTCTTCCTGGCCGATCAGCTCCTCAATAGTGCAGTGCTGCTTCTCGGCGATTTCTTTCACGAGAGCGTAGCGCTCAGGGTGTACCGCGGAATTGTCCAGCGGGTTATCGCCGTTTTCGATACGAAGAAAGCCGGCACACTGTTCAAAGGCTTTGTCGCCCAGCCGGTGTACCTTCTTCAGCTGCGTACGGTTGCTGAAAGCGCCGTTTTCCTTGCGGTATTTCACGATGTTTTCGGCGAGGGAAGGGCCCAGGCCGGAAACATAGGCCAGCAGGTGCTTGGAGGCGGTATTGAGATTCACGCCCACATTGTTCACGCAGCTTACCACCACGCGGTCCAGGCTCTGTTTCAGGGACGACTGGTTCACGTCGTGCTGGTACTGGCCCACACCAATGGACTTAGGGTCGATTTTCACCAGTTCCGCCAGCGGATCGATCAGCCTGCGGCCGATGGATACGGCGCCGCGCACGGTCACGTCCTGGTCGGGGAACTCTTCACGGGCTACTTCGGAAGCGGAATACACGGAGGCGCCGCTTTCGTTCACCATAAACACGTTGATTTTCTTACCGAAATCGATCTTTTTAACGAACTCTTCTGTTTCGCGGCCGGCGGTACCGTTACCTACCGCGATGGCGGCGGTATCGTACCGGTTCACCCATTTTTTCAGCAGGGCTTCGGCATCGTCCCGCTTGTAGTTCTTTTCCAGCGGGAAAATAACGTCATGGTCCAGCATATTGCCCTGGTTGTCCAGCGCTACGGTCTTACAACCGGTCCGGTAACCCGGATCGATGGCGATCACGGCCTTAGGGCCCAGCGGCGCTGCCAGCAGCAGCTGACGCAGGTTCTCTGCAAACACGTCGATAGCCTCGGTATCTGCCTTGTCTTTGGCCACCGCCCTGAATTCATTTTCCAGGGAAGGACGCAGCAGGCGTTTGTAAGCATCTGCGCCGGCTTTGGCCACCTGCTCGGAGGCAGCGCCCTTGCCAGTCACAAACTGTTTGTTGATCAGCTCCATGGCCTCTTCTTCCTGCGGCGCTATGGTGCTGAACAGTATACCCTCAGACTCGGCACGCAGAATAGCCAGTACCCGGTGGGACGGCACTTCGCGCAGGTCTTCGGAAAAATCGAAATAATCCTTGTATTTATTGCCTTCCTCTTCCTTGCCTTCGGCTACCTTGGAAGTCATCTTGCCGGTATGGGTGAAGAGCTTACGCAGCTTGTCACGGCACTCGGCGTTCTCGTTGATCCATTCAGCGATAATGTCGCGGGCGCCTTTCAGGGCCTCTTCCGAAGTGGCCACCTGCTCGTTGAGGAAGGTCTCCGCAGCGGCGGTATCGCCGTCCTGCTGATTAAACAACAGCTGGGCCAGCGGCTCCAGCCCCTTCTCAATGGCCACAGTGGCGCGGGTCTTGCGTTTGGGCTTGTAGGGAAGATAAATGTCCTCCAGCGCTGCCAGTACCCAGGTGCCCTCCAGCTTCTCCAGCAGCTCAGGGGTCATTTTCTCCTGCTCCGTAATGGTTTTGATGATAAACTCACGACGGTCGTCCACTTCCTTGTAACGCTTTTGCAGGTCTTCTATCTTACCGATCTGCACCTCATCCAGACTGCCCGTCATCTCCTTGCGGTAACGGCTGATAAAAGGTACGGTAGACCCTTCAGACAACAACACCATGGTGTTCTCTGCCTGTTTGGCGGAGATGCCCAGTTCGGATGAAATAAGCGTAATGTGTTTCGGATTCATATCAATACTTTTTGGGATTTTTTTATGTTGACAGCAAGCCCTGATGCCTTTATTTTAACCGGTAGACGGCCAGCTGCCAAATACTAAAATCGCTGAATTTTTTACAGCTCGCAAATGTAATTAAAAAGCCTTTCAAACAGAAAGCAATTTTCCCCCATTCCCTGCTGTCCGTAAAATGCCAAAATGACAAAATCTCTCTGTATTTTTACGGCCATGGAAAAGACAGCTACATTCAACAGATTGTTACAGATAATGGACGATTTAAGGGAAAAATGCCCCTGGGACCGCAAACAAACCATCCAGACCCTGCGGCAGCTGACCATTGAGGAAACCTACGAGCTGGCAGACGCCATCACGGAAGAAGACTGGAAGTCCATTAAGGAAGAACTGGGAGATATCCTCCTGCACATCGTCTTCTACGCTAAAATAGGCTCCGAACAACAACAATTCGATATCAACGATGTTATCAACGGCGTATGTGATAAACTGATCGCCAGACATCCCCATATCTACGGCGACGTAAAAGTACAGGACGAAGAAGAAGTGAAACAAAACTGGGAAAAACTTAAACTGAAAGAAGGTAAAAAATCTGTCCTCAGCGGTGTTCCCGTGTCCCTCCCGGCCCTCGTAAAAGCGATGCGCCTGCAGGAAAAAGCCAAACAAACAGGCTTCGAATGGGACAACACCAGCCAGGTATGGGATAAAGTGAAAGAAGAGGTGAACGAACTGGAAGAAGTAGTGAACACCGGCGACCAGAACGCCATCGAAGCGGAATTCGGTGATGTGATGTTCTCCCTGGTCAACTACTCCCGCTTCCTCAATATCGACGCGGAAAACGCCCTGGAACGTACCAACAAAAAATTCCAGCGCCGCTTTCAGCATATGGAAGCCCTCGCACTGGAACAAGGCCGCCGCCTCAACGATATGAACCTAACGGAAATGGACACACTCTGGAACAAAGCAAAAGAGTTAGGAATTTAGATATTTAGATATTTTGATATTTGGTTATTGGGGGTTCGCACTGCCAAACTCACAAATTTCAAAATTCCAAAATTTCAAAATTTCAAAATTTCAAAATTTCAAAATCCGTAAATCCAATAACCCAATAACAAAATATCTAAATACTTAAATCCTTTTGGTTGATATAAAAGAAATACGCCTCTTCTTCCTCCGGCACGGATACCTGTTGATCGTTGCAGCATGGCTCTTCACCTTCGCCTTCCTGTTCAGCAACTACTGGGCGTACTATTCCTCCCCCCAGGGCGTGAAACGAAGCATCGAGAAAAGCCTGCACCAGCGCGAACAGTCATTCGATAAACTGCTGAAAGATACCGCCGTCGTCAACAGCCTTTTTCAACGTTCTTACGATGAAAAAACACTGGACCGCATCGGTAAACGCGACTACTTCGTGTTCGCCTACGACTCCAGCGCACAAGGTACCTGGCTCACTTTCTGGAGCACCAGCCAGGTGCAGCCGGAAGAAATGCAGGACGTGCTGAAGCCAGGCGCACAGTTCATGAAACTGAAAAACGGGTATTACGAAATCATTACCCGTCAACTGAAAGGAGGGGGCAACCACCAGCATTTTGTCGTAGCTGCCATCCCGGTCCGCATGGAATATGCTATCCGGAACAACTTCCTCATCAGCCATTTCTATAATAAAGCGGAACTGGGCGCAGAATACACCGTCCACGTGGACCTCCCCGGCCTGATATTACCCGATCATACCATCCTGCCGGTGAAAAACGGGTACGACGAAACCCTGTTTTTCCTCGACTATAATAAAAGCATCCGCGCACAACCTCCCAACAACCTCAGTGTTGTCCTGCGCGTACTGGGATGTATCTGCGTGCTCATCTTCTTTAACCTGTTCGCTACGCTGCTGGCCAAAAACACCAACCCGCTCTACGGGTTCCTGTTCCTCTTCCTCATGGTCTTCGGCCTCCGCGTGCTGAGTTACGTATACCCCTTCCCGTTCAACCTCCGCGCGCTCAACGTATTCGATCCGGTCATCTACGCGAAAGATGAAATATTCTATTCGCTGGGTGACCTGCTGCTCAACGTACTGCTGGCCTTCTGGATGATCCTTTTCTTCCGGGAACACGTAAAAACGATCAACCTGCCGGTGCTCCGCAAACGCTGGCTGCAAAGCATCGTGATCATCGTGGCCAGCCTCCTGCTGTACATGGTGGAACAGTTCCTGGCAGACCTGATCCAGAGCCTGGTGATAGACTCCCGCATCTCGTTTGATGTGACCAACCCCTTCAGTCTCAACGAATACAGCCTGATAGGGTTTGTGGTGCTCGGCTTCATCTCTTTCAGCTTCCTGTTTTTCTCCCAGATCATCAACTACCTGCTCAATGAGCTCACCAACTTCCAGTACCGCACCAAATACGTGTGGCTGGCGGCGGTAGGCATCATCTGGCTGCTGTTCCGCATCCATAACCCGGAACTGCCGTTCTCCGTGGCCATGGTCATCTGGCTGCTGCTGTACATCGTGCTGCTCGATTTCCTGGCCGACCGTTTTGAAAGCAGTGTGGCCACCGTGCCTTTCCTGTTCTGGCTCTTCCTGCTCACCATCACCACCTCCGGCGCACTGGTGTATTACAACGACCAGAAAGAACTGTCCGCCCGCGAAAAACTGGCGGCCGATCTCTCCAAACAGAAAGACCCGTACCTGGAAATGCTGCTCAATGACCTGGGCAAAAAAATTGAACACGACGAATACATGCAGTACTTCTTTATGGACAAAGGAAGTAAACAGTCCAAAGCCCGCATGGAAGAAGTGCTGCTGCAGAATTATTTCCAGGGATACCTGAGCCGCTTTGATGTGGCGTTCTACCCGTACGATGAAAACGGCCAGCCAATCTATCAGGGAGATACCACCAGCCTGATTTCGTTCAACCGCCGTATGTTCTTTGAGTCGGAAGCTTCGCCCACAGACGCCAGCGGCAACGACCTCTATTACTACGAGCCCAGTTTCAACGACTATAACTATATCGGTAAGAAAGAATTTCATAACCCGGTGGACAACACGGGCACCGGTTGGCTGGTATATGTGCTCAAACCCAAGATATTCAGCCAGGAACGGCTCTATCCCGAATTGCTGGTGGAAGGGGACCTTTATGACCGCAGCCGGGAATCGCAGGCCAACTACTCCTATGCCATCTATGATAAAGGCGTGCTGGTAAGCCATTACAGCGATTACCCGTTCCCCATCCGGCTGTATCCCGGCGATGTGCCGCCCGGTGAGCTGACCATCAAGGATGTAGCCGGGCACTCGGAAATGATCTATCGCGCTTCGCCTGAAAAAGTGGTGTTTGTGGTAAAACAAAGCCGTACGTTCGTAGAGTTCATCACGCTTTTTGCGTACATGTTCTGCCTGTTCCTGTTGATTATCGTGATATACAAGATGTTTGACCTGCTCATTAAGGCGCGTATGCGCCTCAGCAACATACGGGCGTTGATCAACATCAGTATCCGCAAAAAAGTACATGGCACCATCATCTTTGTCGTGGTGTTCTCTTTCGTGATACTCGGTATCACCACCACCATGTTCTTCATCTGGCGCTCGGAAGTGCAGAACCGCGAAAGGCTGAGCAAAACGATGGGAGAGGTGGCCACCGATGTGGAAACAGTATTCCTCAACCAGCGCGACATGGACGAGATCGACAATATGTATGATCCCGTGTTTAAAGAAAAATTGACAGCCGCACTGGGCAACATCGCCAACGAGCGGGCGCTCGATATCAACGTGTACGATGCCGACGGTAACCTGCGGCTCACCACGCAGCCGCTGATGACGGAAAAAGGGCTGATCTCCGGTAAAATGGAGCCTATGGCCTATTACGAGATATCCCGCCTGCAGCATATCCAGTTCATACAAACAGAAAAGATCGGCAGTATGCCGTTCCTCTCTGGTTATATGCCGCTGCGCAACCGCAGCGGAGATGTGATGGCGTATCTCAATGTCCCTTATTTCGCTACGCAGACGGAGCGTAACCAGCAGATCTCCAACTTCCTCGTGGCTTTGATCAACTTCAACGCGTTCATCTTCCTCATCGCGGGGATGGTGGCGCTGCTGATCACCAATTCCATTACCCGTTCGTTCTCGCTGGTAACGGAGAAGCTGCGGCATGTGAACCTGGGGCAGCGCAACGATGAAATCGAATGGGACAAAGACGACGAAATCGGCGCGCTGGTAAAAGAGTACAACAAAATGGTGCGGAAGCTGGAAGTGAGCGCCGCGCGGCTGGCCAAGAGCGAAAGGGAAGGGGCCTGGCGGGAAATGGCGCGGCAGGTGGCCCATGAGATCAAAAATCCGCTGACGCCCATGAAACTGAGCATACAGTACCTCCAGCGGGCAATTGCCGGCGACTCCCCCAATGTGAAAGCGCTGTCCACTAATGTGGCCCGTACGCTCGTGGAACAGATAGAACACCTGTCCAATATCGCTTCCGACTTCTCGGCCTTTGCCCGTATCGGGGAGCCCAACAACGAGGTGGTGCTGCTGAACGAAGTCCTGTCATCGCTGACAGGCTTGTACCAGACACAGGAAGATTGTAGCATCGAATACGTGGAACCGGGCAGGCCGCTGTACGTTTTTGCCGATAAAACCCAGATGAACCGGTTGTTTACCAACCTGTTGCTCAACGCTATCCAGGCTATTCCGGAGGAAACCGAAGGCCATATCCGGGTGCGGCTGCAGGAAACGGCCGACCATTACGTGATTGTGAGCGTGGCCGACAATGGGGGAGGGATCTCACCGGAAGTGCAGTCCCGGATTTTTGTGCCCAACTTCACCACCAAATCATCCGGTACAGGGCTGGGGCTGGCCATGTGTAAAAATATTGCAGAGCAGACAAGAGGGGAGATCTGGTTTGAAACCAAGCTCAATGAAGGGACCACCTTTTATGTGAAGCTTCCGCTTCATGAGGGGCAATAATAATATTTCTCATTTCCCGTTCGCCGGAATGTTGCGGGGAGCAGTAGGGACTAAAAACAAAAAAAGGCAAACCGGATGGTTTGCCTTTTCTCAATATCTTTTTCTCTATGCTCTTAGTTACCGCTGTGGAAGCTCTCCTGGATCTTTTCCAGCAGTTTACTTTCGATCATTTGTTGTGCCAGCAGGATCATATTTTTGAAGGCAACGTTCTGGGAAATACCGTGACCGATGATCACCGGTTTGTTAACGCCCAGCACGGGAGTGCCGCCATAGGATTCTGAGTCGAGTTTGTTCAGGTATTCATCGTTGATATTGCGTCTTGCCGCGATATCGTAGATGGACTCGGCCATTTTCAGGATAATGTTGCCGGTAAAACCTTCACATACAATGACATCGGCTTTTTCAGATAAAACATCTCTGCCTTCGATATTTCCGATGAAATTGATTTGTTTGTTTTCTTTTAACAGCGGGTAGGTGGCCTGGGCCAGTAAGTTGCCTTTGCCTTCTTCTTCGCCGATATTCAGCAGACCAACCTTTGGATTGTCGACCTTCAGGATGTGTTTGGAATACAGGGAACCCAGAATAGCAAATTGCACCAGGTTTTCAGGTTTACAGTCAGCGTTGATACCTACATCCAGCATTAGTCCTTGTGAACCGTTTTCACGGGGGACCAGGGTAGAAATAGTAGGGCGTTGCACTCCTTCGATGGCTTTAATGGAATAAAAGGTGCCTACCATCATGGCGCCGGTATTGCCTGCGCTGATGAAAGCATCTATTTTCTCATTTTTTAATAAATGAAAGCCAATAGAGATGGAGGATTGTGGCTTCTCCTTCAGTGCCTTGGTAGGGTGTTCATTCATCCCGATTACCTGGGATGAATGAACAACTGAATATTTTGATTGGTCCACCTGCGCTTCCGCTAATAAAGGGACCAGTTGTGACTCGTCCCCTATCAGTACCAGATGCGCATCAGATGCAACGGTGTCTAAAAATAACTTTACTCCTTTTACTGCTGCTGCGGGGGCAAAATCGCCGCCCATCATATCAAGCCCGATTCTCATGTAACTCAAGTTTGTCTTGTTAGCTCGGGTAAAAATAGTAAAATAATTATTTAGCTGCGCTCTGTTTTTCCAACACTACTTTTCCTTTGTAGTACAGTTTGTTTTCTACCCAATGAGCACGATGTCTCAGGTGCACTTCACCGGTTGCGCTGTCTGTGCTTAATGTATCCGCTACCGCCTTGTAATGCGTTCTTCTCTTTGCTGATCTCTGCTGAGAATGTCTGCGTTTAGGATTTGGCATTTTATTTAATTTTTAATTGTCCTTAAATTTATCCAATCCTTTCCAGATTGGGTTATCGTTCTCTTTTGCCTGCTGGTTCATACGCTCCAGCATTTCTATTACCTTTGGGTCACATCCGCTTTTGCCATCGGCAGTGTCAGGATGGATGCGTTGCATCGGAATGCTCAGCAGGATAAACTCGTATATCCATTCCGCCACGTTCAGATGGCTCTCGGTCTTGGAAATATACGCTACATCCGGATCTGCGTCTTCACTGGCCATTTCTTCGGGATTGTCCGCCATTTTCACAATCTGGTTGAACTCATCCCAGAGCTGCAGCTCGTAAGGCTGCCCACAACGGTCGCAGGTAACTGTTACCGTACCGCCGATCTCAAACTTCAGTAAAAAGAAATTTACTTTCTTGTCCAGCGTCAGGTTCACCGTCGCCTTACAATCACTGAAGTCCCTTTCTCCTTCAAAATGCTCAAAGAAACTTTCCCCGATCTCATACTGAAATGAATGCACCCCTGGTTTTAATCCAACAAAGGCTATCTCAAATTCGCGGAGTGGTTTCATATCAATGTCCTCACTTTTAGAGGGATGCAAAGGTAATTAAATATTTGCAATTGCAAAAATTTCATAAATTTGTTCACTTTCGATATCCGGATTATATATATTTATATATCGGAATATCATCCATATTGCTGTTGCTAAACAGCGGGAGTGAGCCGCAAAGGTAAGGATTTCCACCTTTATCTCATACCTGTTTTTTGCAATACAACCGTGAAAATTGAAAACCTGAAGTCCCCTGGCCATCATAACCAATGACATCCAAAGGAAAGAACGCAAGGAAAATCCCGGCTCCTGACACGGCCCCCACGGCTGCCCGTGACACCCCGGACATCTGCTCGCTGCCTATCCACGCATGGCTCAGCCATACCAGCGCCGGTATCCTAGTGACAGATGAGGACTTCCGTTGCTGCTGGACAAACGACGTTTTATCCGGGCGCCTGCCACATCCCATCCCGGAAAATCTGCCTTTTGACGACCTCATCCAGCTGCTGAAACCACTCGTTACCGGTCCGGATGCCTTCGCCACCAAAATGAATGCCGTCAGAAGCGAAAAAAAAGCCCTTTTTGGCTGGGAACTCGTGCTGGAGACGGGAACGACCGTAGAAGTGGCCTATACCCCCGTTTTCGACGGTCCGGGCTTTAAAGGCAGCATCTGGCAGGTCATCAATATCACCCGCAAATACCACGTTCAGGAAGAAATAAAACGCAATGAGCACAAATTCCGCGTCATGCTCAATAACCTGAACGCGGCCATGTGCGAAACCGACCTCGACGGTAACATCACCCGCGTATACGAAAGCTTCTGCCGCCTCTCCGGCTACTCGGAAGGGGAACTGCTGGGCAAAAATATCACCGACGTGTTCGTGCCGGAAGAAAACAGGGCCTTCGCCCGCGCTCTCCGCCGTAAACGCCTCTCGGAAAACGTTCCCCTGGTCTATGATATGGAAATTGTGCTCAAGGACGGCTCCCGCAGATGGGTGCTCGCCAGCTCGGCAAACGTATACGACCGCAACGGTAACATCACGGGCGGCGCCGGCATTCACATGGACATCACCGGGCAGAAACGCCTCCAGCGAGACCTGGAAAACGCCCGCCACCTCGCCGAAGAAGCCCGCATCGCCCAGAAAGACTTCCTGGCCAGCATGAGCCACGAAATACGCACCCCCCTCAACGCTATCATCGGCATGGCGCACCTCCTCGAGGAAACCAGCCTCGACCCGCAGCAAAAGGAATATGTCAACATCCTGAAACACTCCTCCGGCATACTGCTGGGCATCGTCAGTGATATTCTCGATATTTCCCGCATAGAAGCAGGCGAACTGCAGGTCAACCAAAGGGAATTCAACCCCCGCGAACTGATACAGTCCCTCCGCCATACCTTTGAGCTTAAACTGGGCCGGCGCCCCGTCACCATCACGGCCGAACTGGACGCCAACCTCAATACCTGGCTCATTGGCGATGACGTGCTGCTGAACCAAATATTACTCAATTTGTTAGGAAATGCAGAGAAATTCACCAGCGAAGGAGAAATAGCCATTAAAGCCACCCAGGAAAGCTGGCTCGATAATACCATCTGGGTCCGCTTCCGGGTCTGCGATACCGGCATCGGTATCCCGAAAGATAAACTGGAACTGATTTTCCGCAACTATAAACAGGCAGAAGCAGATATCCGCGAAAAATACGGCGGCACCGGCCTCGGCCTCGCCATCGTGAAACAACTCGTGGAACTGCTCGGTGGCACCATCAGCGTGGAAGATTGCCAGGGATACAATACCTGCTTCGTCTTTGACCTCCCGTTCATGGACAGCAGAAAACCTATCTCGGCCTCGGGTATTAAACCCCGTAAAAAAGGGAAACAACGTACCTTTGAGGAAGCCCGTGTGCTGGTAGTGGAAGACAATCAGATGAACCTGCGCTACATGATGAGCCTCCTGGATAAATATAAAATCAATTACCAGCTGGCCACCAATGGACCCGATGCCACATGGTTTCTCAATGCCCGGCAGTATGACCTTATCCTCATGGATATCCGTATCCCCGGTATGAATGGATTAGAACTGGCCCAACAAATCAGGACAGATGAAAACCAATTTAATGTGGCAACGCCTATTGTCGCCACCACCGCTGTAGCCATGGAAAATACCGCCGCCACCGTCAGGGCCGCGGGCATCACCGATATACTTATTAAACCGTATACACCGGATCAGCTACTACAGATCTTTAACAAATATCTCAACGAAGAAGAAACAGAACTAATAATGGAAGAAGAAGTGCAGAATATCAGCGGATTTGAGTTCCACCCGGAATTGGACGTTAAATATCTCACAGCGCTCTATGAGAACAATATTTCCTATGCGGCCGACTTGTTTGAAATATTTATCCGGACCATCCGGGACGAAATCAAAAAACTAAAAGCGATCGTAGACACCGGCGACTGGGAGCGGGTGAAGTTCCAGGTACATAAACTGAAACCCAACTTCGCCATGGTAGGCCTCACCTGGATCAGCGCCAAAATGCAGGAACTGGAAAACTACCTCCGCACCGGGGAACCGCAACAGCCCGAAAGCGCCACCCGCCTGTTCGATGAAATCGTGGCGGACGTGGATAAATACTATCCCGTAGTGGATGAGGAATATGCCCGTATGCGGGAATTTGTGGACGCTGCCTCCCATCCCCATCAATAGGCCTGCAACACCTCCCGGATGCTGTTGTAGTAGTTGCCGCCAAATAATAACATATGTACCAGCAAAGGATATAACTGGCAAACACCGATCCGCTGTTGCCATCCCGGCGACAGCGGCCAGGCTGCCTGATAGGCATAATAAAAACGGGTGTCAAAACCACCAAACAAACGCGCCATGGCCAGGTCCATCTCCCGGTGCCCGTAATACACCGCCGGATCAAACACGCAAGCCCTGCCATCCGGCCCCACCATAAAATTACCCGACCATAAATCCCCATGCAACAACGCCGGCGCCTCGGCCGGGAACAACTGCGGCAACTGCCGGCAAAGCCGCTCCGCCTGCTGCACCATGCCCTGATCTATAATACGCTGGTCATAAGCCATCCGGACCAGCGGCATCAGCCGGTTGAACGCATAAAACACCGGCCAGCTGCTGTAAGGCGTATTGTACTGCCGGACCGTGCCAATATAATTCGGCGCAGGATACCCATAATGTGGCTGCGTTTTCCGGTGCTGTTGCGCCAGCGACTGCGCAAAATGCTCCCAGAAATCCTGTACCGCATTGCCTTTGACCATCAGCTCCATCAACAGGTAAGACTGCCCGTTGCTCTGCCCATAGGCCAGCGGCTGCGGTACCGTCAGCGCCCGCGCACCATGCAACGCCTCCAGACCGGCATACTCGGCGGCAAACATGTCCGGATAACGCCGGGCATCATTCAGCTTCAGGAAAAAATATCCCTCGTTGGTGCCTATACGAAATGTTTGGTTAATATCGCCACCATGTACGCTTTTTGCGTCATTAATATGTATTTTCACTTTCAGCTGTTCGGATAACGCCGCGCTTAGTTGTTTTTGTAGAATTTCATCGATCATGTTTCGCCACTTATATGGAAACAAAAGCCAAAATTAAAAAGAAGATCGTCCGTATTGTATTAACACTCACGGGTATACTGTTGTTAAAGGGATGCTTTGCCTGGAGTAACCGCTTCAGCGAAGCCTGGTTCCATAGGTGGTACAGCAGTATCAGTACGGTGTTTCGACAGTTAACAGGTATAGTGCCATTCAGTGTTGGGGACGTAATATATACCGCCTGGATTGTAACTTCCCTGTTTTATTTGTTAAAACTATGTTATAAACTGGTCCGGATGCAATGGGGAGGAGCCGGCTGGATCACCCTGCGCGGTATCCATTTTGTCCTGAAGCTCTATCTTGCCTTCCTTATCCTCTGGGGATTCAACTATGAACGCAATACCCTGCTGCGTGATACGGGCATCATCACGGGCGACTATAACACGCAGCAACTTTACCAGCTGTCTGATACTCTGCTGCGGCTCACCAACGCCGAAAAACAACGCCTCGGCGATACCACAGGCGTTACCCTGCCGGATAAAACCACTCCGCTGTTTGCCAGGGCTGCCGCCGCCTACCAGGCCGCCGCGGAACGCTGGCCCGCTTTCCGGTACAAGGCGCCCTGCGTGAAAAAAGCACTCTTCGGCGAATGGCTCAACTATCCCGGGGTAACCGGATACCTCAATCCCTTCACCCTCGAAGCACAGGTCAACACTACCGTACCCACAGTGATACAACCCATCATTACCTGCCATGAAATTGCCCACCAGCTGGGATATGCGCCGGAAGAAGAAGCCAATTTTGTAGGGTATCTTGCTGCTACCAGTATTCAGGATAGCCATTTCCGTTATGCGGCCAATTTTGATATGCTCCTCTATAGCGTACGCCAGCTGGCCGTCAGAGACACCGTGCTGGCAAAGGATATCTGGCGCCGGGCGCTCCCCGGCGTAAAGGCGGATTATAAAAGCATCACTACTTTCTATGAAAAGTATACGGGCAAAGTGGATGACTATTCCACCATCTTGTATGACCAGTACCTGAAGGCGAATAAACAGCAGAAAGGTATCCGCAGCTACAGCGAAGTGACCGGATGGCTGATCGCCTGGTTTAAAATACGCTGACTAGTTCATCATCAGCACGTTCACACTGCGCTGCAGAATATTGAACGCGATCTCGGCCATCAGGTTCTCCCGGTCCAGTGTCGGGTTTACCTCGGTAATTTCAAAGCAGCAGATCTTGCGGTGCTGCATAAACTTGGCAATCAGGTCCTCCGCCTCACGCTCCCTTAAACCATTGCTCACCGGCGTACCGGTACCCTTGGAAATAGAGGCGTCCAGGCTGTCCACGTCGAAAGACACATAGATATAGTCGCAGTCGCTCAGGTAACGGAACACAGACCGGGAAATATTCTCCGGCCCCTTGCGGCGTACTTCATTGGTGGTGATCACCTTCATGCCGTATTGTTTGATCAGGTAGTCCTCTTCCTTCTCATAATCTCTCAGGGAGATGAACACAATATCTTCCGGTAATACCTTGGGAGCGATTTTACCGATGTTTTTCAGGGCATTCCACATACCGGTGGTGGTTTCATCGAGGTCGTGCACCTTGCAGTCCAGGTTGTCCTCCGCAATGGCGGTGGCCAGCGGCATCCCGTGCATATTGCCGGAAGGGGTGGTGTAAGGCGTGTGCAGGTCGGCATGGGCATCTATCCAGATCACGCCCAGCTTGGACTTGGGATGCGCCATTTTCAGCCCGGCAATGGTGGCGCCGGCCGTACTGTGGTCCCCGGAAAGCAGTACGGGGAACCAATTGGCTTTCACCGTTTCACATACGCTTTTGCTGATACGCTCGTACATGTTCACGGTACCCTTGATCCTTTTGGCATAGGGAGACTCAATAGGTTCAAACAGCAGTTTGTTTTCCGTTTCGATCGCTTCGGTGGGGAAGTGTACAAAAAAGTTGCTCATGAAGTCCAGCGCAGCTATCTTGATCGCATCCACCCCCAGGCTCGCGCCCCGGGTACCAGCCCCTATTTCCGACTTGACTTCTATTATTTTGATATTCTTCATAAAGTTTTCATTACCGGCAAGCTACAGGATTTTGGCAGAACACCCAAAGCAGCAGAACCGGCAACGGTAAAAAAAGGACGGATATTGTATGAACCAAATCCAATACAGTGGTGTTATCCTCGCATTTTGTTCAATAATTATCACGATATGGTTGACAACGTTGAATTTTCCCAGTGGCATTTTTTTACGTGCTGATTTATAAATAATTTGGATGCTATCAACTCATCTTTTAAAAACAACTACAACTATAACCATGGACTTTCAACTTACGGAAGAGCATCTTATGATTCAAAAGGCTGCGCGTGATTTCGCCCAAACCGAACTTTTACCGGGGGTGATAGAGCGTGATGAGCATCAGAAATTCCCGGCTGAACAGATAAAAAAACTGGGCGAACTGGGCTTTCTGGGTATGATGGTCAGCCCTAAATATGGCGGCGCAGGTCTGGACACCATCTCCTATGTACTGGCGATGGAAGAAATATCGAAGATAGATGCTTCCGCTTCCGTGGTAATGAGCGTAAATAATTCACTGGTTTGCTGGGGACTGGAAGCCTACGGCACAGAAGAACAGAAACAGAAATACCTTGTGCCGCTGGCTAAAGGGGAAATTATTGGCGCCTTCCTGCTGAGCGAGCCGGAAGCCGGTTCCGATGCCACCTCCCAACGCACCACGGCAGAAGATAAAGGAGACCACTACCTGCTCAACGGCACCAAAAACTGGATCACCAACGGTAACTCCGCCAGCGTATACCTCGTGATGGCCCAAACCCATCCGGAAAAAGGCAGCAAAGGCATCAACGCCCTGATCGTAGAGAAAAACAGCCCGGGCGTAACCGTCGGCGCCAAAGAAAACAAACTGGGCATCCGCGGCAGCGACACCCACAGCATCATGTTCCAGGACGTGGTGGTACCAAAAGAAAACAGGATCGGGGAAGACGGCTTCGGCTTCAAATTCGCCATGAAAACGCTGGGCGGCGGCCGCATCGGCATCGCTTCCCAGGCACTCGGCATCGCCAGCGGCGCGTACGAACTGGCCGTTAAATACTCCAAAGAAAGAAAAGCATTCGGAAAAGAGATATCCCAGCATCAGGCCATCCAGTTCAAACTGGCGGACATGGCCACCAGAATCGAGGCGTCACGCCTGCTCTGCCTCAAGGCAGCATGGGAAAAAGACCAGCACCTCGATTATACCCTCAGTGGGTCTATGGCCAAAGTGTTCTCCTCTGAAACCGCTATGTGGGTGACCACAGAAGCAGTACAGGTACACGGCGGCTACGGCTACGTGAAAGAATACCACGTAGAACGCCTCATGCGCGACGCAAAGATCACCCAGATTTACGAAGGCACCTCCGAAGTGCAGCGTATCGTGATCAGCCGCTCCATCCTGGCGTAATCAGCACCAAATATTCCACAGCGCCCCGGGCCCAAACCCCGGGGCGCTTTATTTTACAGCAGCTTTGTTTATTTTTGCGGGATGGCTATCAATATCAATGCTTACCAGGAAGTGCTGTCCCGGCTGAAGCCCTATAACGCCCAACTGGTGGCGGTTTCCAAAACCAAACCAGCAGAAGACATAGCTGCGTTCTATGCTGCAGGACAGCGCATCTTCGGCGAAAACTACGTACAGGAACTCGTGGACAAACAGGCAGTACTGCCTGCCGACATCGAATGGCATTTTATCGGACACCTCCAGTCCAATAAAGTCAAATACATGGCTCCCTTTGTACACACCATCCATGCGGTAGACAGTCTTAAACTGTTGCAGGAAATCAATAAACAGGCCGCCAAACACCAACGGGTGATCAACTGCCTGCTACAGGTCCATATCGCAGCGGAAGAAACAAAATTCGGCCTGGACGGGCAGGAGTTACAGCAACTGCTCTCTTCGTGGAACAGCCACCAGGCTGATTTTGCAAACATCCGCATCGCCGGCATGATGGGCATGGCCACCAACACCACCAACGAAACACAGGTCCGCCAAGAGTTCCACCAGCTCCACCAGTTATTCGGGTCTGTTAAAACCACATTTTTTAACACACAGGATTATTTCAGGGAACTATCCATCGGCATGAGCGCTGATTATACCATCGCACTGGAGGAGGGCAGTACATTGGTACGCATCGGCAGCCTGCTGTTTGGAGAAAGGAACTACAATCAGTAACTTATGAAACAACTTTGGATCTGCTGCCTGGCAGGTATCGGCTTCACCGCCTGCAACACCGGCACCGCAAAAAAAGAACTCACCAACGGCACCTGGCAGGCCAGCCTGCACCGCGCCGATGGCGCCAACATCGTCTTTAACTTTCTCGTAAAAGACACCGCCGGAAAAAAAGTACTTTATGTACTTAACGCAACAGACAAACTGCTGGTAGACGATGTAAAAGTCTCCGGCGATTCAGTCTTCATTAAAATGCCTTTCTTCGACTCTGACTTTAAAGCCCGCTTCACCGGCGATGGCAGCCTCGAAGGACAATGGACCCGCCACCTCGCGGATAAAGACGTATCAATACCATTTACCGCTAAACCCAACACCGCAGAACGTTTCCCGAAAGGCGCGGCCCCCGCGCAACAGGTGACCGGCCGCTGGGTGACCACCTTCGTGGATAAGGAAAAAGACAAATCCAGCACCGCCATCGGCGAATTCAAACAGATGGGCGACCTGGTATATGGCACTTTCCTCACCACCACCGGCGACTACCGCTTCCTCGACGGCAGCATGGACGGCGATACTCTCCGCCTCTCCACTTTCGACGGCTCCCACGCTTACCTCTTCAAAGCCGTGGTCAAAAAAGACAGTATCGTTGACGGCCGCTTCTTCGCCGGCATCGGCGATCATGTGGAAGACTGGTCCGCCGTGAAAAATGATACCGCCAAACTGCCCGACGAACGCACCATCGCCACCATGAAACCAGGTCAGTCAAAACTCGATTTCACCTTCCCCGATATGAACGGTAACAAAGTCAGCATTAATGACGACCGCTTCAAAAACAAGGCGGTGGTCATCACACTCATGGGCTCCTGGTGCCCTAACTGTATGGACGAAACCGGTTTCCTCAGCGAATGGTACCAGAAAAATAAAGACCGTGGCGTGGAAATCATCGGCCTGGCATATGAACGCACGCCCGACTTCGAAAAATCGCAGAAAGCACTCACCGGCTTCCTCAACCGCTTCAACGTGCAATACCCCGTGCTCATCACCGGCGTAACGCCCGCAGACCCCGAAAAAGGAGAGAAGACGCTGCCCCAGCTGACTGCCATCAAAGGATTTCCTACCACCATCTTCATCGATAAAAAAGGAAATGTGAAAGAAGTACATACCGGCTTCTCCGGACCAGGCACAGGTGATCATTATGAACAGTTCAAAGCCGATTTTGAAAGGTTGATCACCCAGTTGCTCGAATCATAATTTTAACGGATAAATTAGTGCAAATCCTTCCTGGTAAACAGTTACCGGGAAGGATTTGACTTTTTAAGAAAATTTATTTTTTCATCTCTTTCAAAAAGTATTGAAAAATTGAAAAAACTGCCTATTTTACTGCTCCGTTTGACTTTATGAATTCCACCATTATCTAACACGCTTGTCAATCCACCTCCGGAACAATGTCAATATCTGGTATTGTTCCGGCAGGTAACGAAGCCTCCACGTTTAGCCTTGTAAATTCCACGTTTTTTTCTTTCACGCTATCTTAACATTTGCGGTGGCCGTTATGGCCTGATATTTGAAAATCTTGCTTCACTGTGCAGGTTTAAACCACGCACGCGCTTTTTTTGTTAAACCAAATAAAATCTACACATTATGTCTACTACCAAATTTTTAGCAGGAGCAATTGCAGGGTTAACCACCGGGATTATTATTGGTATGTTAACAGCCCCGGAAAGCGGCGATAATACACGCAAAAGGATCAGGCATACTGCGGATGACTGGCGCAACAAAATCAATGGTATGGTAAATCGTGGCGGTGAAGATCTCTCAGACCTGAAAGAAGTATTTGAGAAAGAAATCGACGGACTTCAGGAAGATACCCGCGAACGCGTTTTAAGACTGATCAACAAAGCACAGGGAAAATACAACCGCTTTAAAAAAGAAGCCCTTTCATAAATGTTGGAATTTTTTGATTTACGATTTTTTGATTTAAAGTTCACATATACCCGAAATCAAAAAATCGTAAATCAAAAAATCCAAAATGATCAAATGATCAACTGATGATTTCCCCGGTTTCCATATAGTTCTTGAAACGTTTGATATCCTTGTCAATCATGTTTTCAAACGCGGGGTTCAACAGCCAGGCCAGGCCACTGCCCATATACCCGGCGGGCGGGCGATAGGAGATCATCACATCCACTTCAGTACCGCCGCCCAGCGTTTCCTGGAAAGTAACACGGCCTGCCGTAGCAATCGATGATCCGGGTAAAGACCGCCACCCCAGCATCTCTCCGGGTATCTCTTTCACAATTTCCGCATCCCATTCCAGCGTGCCGATCCCTCCCGGCCCTTTCGCGACCCAGCGCGAGTGCAACGGGTCTATCTCTTCCACAGACTTCAGATGTTTCATGAATACCGGCAGATTGCTCAACTGCCGCCAGAAATAATAAACCTCCTCCTTCGGGTTGTCTATCTTCATGGAAGTGCGGATATTAATAGAAGCAGTGTGTTTGTCGGGTTTCCTTCTGCCCAGCAATCCGTTAACCAGGTCATTGCCGGAGATGCCACGGTACAACAGGTAGCCGGCAGCCAGCAGTTTCAATAAGCTGCCGCCGGGCTTCTTGTCTACCTTACTGATAGCACTGCCCAACAGCCACGCACCTGTGAAAATGGATACAATCCTGCCTTCCGGAGTTACATTGATGATATTTGAACTTTCATAGAGCGGTCCTGCCTTCGGAGGTACATGACCATTTGATAGTTTTGTCATTAGATACAGTTTGGGGTGACGCAGCTAAAACCCTGCAACTTTTGTTGGAAGTCAATAAGATGCTAATATCTAAATAACTAAATATTAAAAAATATATACAACGCCTGTGGCATGATGGGTACGGTGCGTAAATAATTACACACTTCCGGCAACCCTTCAACGATCATTGGTAAGAAGCATTCAGGACATCGAAAATATTTTTTCCCCAGTTAGGCGCCAGCGCGTCGGCTGGCATAAACCGGCTGAATTTTTCACCCGTTTCCTCCACCACAGACCGCGCCCTTTTTTTACCACCACCGAAAATAGCCGGTGTGTAATAGATGTTTAAAGCCTTTACCAGCGAGGCCCGGGGATTGGCGGGATCAGCATCGATCGCTTTCTCCGCATATTGCCGGCTCTCCGCGCCCAGCGAGGCGCCCCGTGAAGGAACGGCGTTGATGCGAGCCGACAGCCAATAGCCCATCAACGTCAGCGTTTCCGTATGATGCGGCTGCATCTCCAGCGCTTTTTTCACAAAAGGAGCAGCCTTGTCACAGTATTCCTCCGCTTTTTTCTTTTCTGCCTTGAAAGATAACTGCGTATAGGCCCAGCCGGCATAATACTGCAACAGCCATTCCCGCGGATGGGCGCCGGCCAGCTGCGCCAGCGTATCGGCATGAGGCAGCCATTGCGGGGGGGCGCTCTTCTCCAGCACCTGCAACTGCGCCTGTAATACGGCCTGCCAGGAGCTGTCCTGCGCAGAAAGGGCGCTCATACCACCGGTGATCATCAAAAAAAGTAAAAGTAATCGCCTCATATAAAAATATTTCTGATAAAAGCCCCGGCGCCAATTATGTGCCACGTTTGTATTTCTGTGCCCGATAGCCTATCTTAACCGGCCAAACCACTGAACATATGAAAAAATTACTGACCACGTTATTGTTACTCTCCGGCCTCCATAGCTATGCACAAAAGGAAATAGCCCCCGATAAATGGCTGAAACTCTTCAACGGTAAGGATTTGACAGACTGGGACATTAAAATAACCGGTTACGACCTCAATGATAACTTCGGCAATACTTTCCGCGTGAAAGACGGTTACCTGACCGTTGCCTATGATCAATACGATGAATTCAAAGAACGATACGGACACATCTTCTATAAAAAGAACTTCTCCGCCTACCTCGTGGTAGCAGAATACCGGTTCACCGGCGACCAGGTGAAAGGCGGTCCGGGCTGGGCTTTCCGCAATAGCGGCATCATGCTGCACGGCCAGCCGGCAGCTACCATGACGAAAGACCAGGACTTCCCCATTTCACTGGAAGAACAACTCCTCGGTGGCAACGGTAAAGACCCGAGAAGCACGGCCAACCTCTGCACACCCGGCACCAACGTGGTGATGAATGGTAAACTGATCACCGATCACTGCATCAGCTCCACTTCCAAAACTTATCATGGCGACCAGTGGGTACACGTGGAAGCGCTGGTCCTGCGTGATTCTGTCATCAAACACATTGTTCAGGGTGACACCGTGATCGTGTACAACAAACCGCAGATAGGCGCCGGCAACGTATCCCACGCTGATCCCGCCGTGAAACAGGACGGAAAACTGCTCACAGAAGGTTCTATTTCCCTGCAAAGCGAAAGCCACCCCGTTCAGTTCCGTAAAGTGGAGCTGTTTGACCTGTCACCTTACGTCAATGACCCGGTGAAACTCAACAGGATACTGCATTTGCTGCAGCAACGGAACAAAGGCCGTCAATAACGCGGTTGACAACCGTGGTCGTGGCGGATGAGGCGGCTTCGGTCTCCTCGGAGGAACACAGCTGGCTGCCAACAGGGCAGCCACTGTCAACAGCCATACATACCGGTAATAAGCAGGTTTTCTGACCATAGTTATGCTTGTTTTTTGTTATGCGAAGGCAATAACTATTCCCGAATTAAGAAAAAACGAAAATTCCAAGGTTGATTTTTTACAGGTTTGGGCTACCTTTGGCCCCTCGAAAAAAATAGCATGGAAAATTGTACCCTCTACACGCATGAGGTAGATATGGGGAAGGTGTTGACGCGCATGCGTGCGCATTTCGATGCATCGGCCCTGAATGTAAACGGACAGGAAGACAACTGGGAGAGTATTACCGTAGTTTCGAAAAAGAGACGTTTAAGAAAAGGCAATACCATTACAATCACTTACCGTCAACGGTCAGTGCCGGGTTACACGCTGGAACACAGTGATGAGCCCATCATCGTTAATCTTCACGGCATGTACGCCTTCGTACAACAGATCGATGCCGAAAACCAGGAACTGAAAAAATTGCTGCTGGGGAAAATCCCGACCGTCAACACGGAAATAGCCATCAAGGCCGAACCCTCTTTCAACGGAGATCTCCGCTCCGCTGTCATGGACCTGGCCTACGAACTGGATGCTTTCTTTTTCTCCGAAGGCAATTCCATCTTTAACACAGACGTACAGGGATTCTGGGATAAAACCGGCGCCCTGCTGCTGGATGTGAACGGCCACGCTACCGCTACCAACCTCACTGTAAATATCGAGGCAAAATATTTCGACAGCCAGACGCCTCCCTCGGCGGAAGCGCTGGAAAGGAAAGCCCGCAGCCTGCAACAACTGCAAGCCATGGGCGTCCGCTCCAGCGCCATGCTGCCGGCCATCGTCGATGAAACGGTCGCTGTCATCCGCACGCCGGAAGAAGTAGCCAAAAGGGTAGCCATCCTTACTGCTATCAACGGCGTTGCTTTCGGACATTTGCCACCACAGGACGTGATCAGTTATCTGCAAAAAAAGCAACTGTGGGAACATGTCACGCCCGATGAAAAAAAATTCCTGCAACATCCCACCGAAGAAGAAAAAACAAAAGCTACCTGGAAATGTGAAAGCATCTGGGTATTGCTTTGGGCGCTGGGCCTGATGCCTGAACTGGGGTACATGACAGACCTCTGTAACCTCGACATGGTGCCGGAAGAAGTATTCCCTTTCCGTGGCTTGTCCGGCGATCTCACGCCTTTCTTTGAAAAAGCCACCACACTGCGCCCCGCTGCGGCCATACTTGATGCCAACGATCTTTACTACCGCGCCCACTGGTCATGCGTGGACGCCCGCCTGAAAAGCGAAGAAGCGCCCGTACACCCAGGCGTGGTCTATGAAAGACATTATGCGCTCAACTGGTTGATTAACTACCGCAACCAGCCGTGGGACAGCGTCACGTGCGACACCTGAGGAATGTAGGGATTTTTTGATTTACGATTTTTTGATTTACGATTTTTTGATTTTTGTTTGTTTTATTAAATACGAAGACCGAAGCAACTTTAAAAATTGCTTCGGTCTTTTTTTATGCGCAAAATCAAAAAATCGTAAATCAAAAAATCGTAAATCAAAAAATCCCTACATCTATTTGAGCATCAGCTGCCGGATATACTTCACCGGTGCACTGCCATAGCTCAGGAATTTTTCGTTGAAAGCTTTAAGGCTGTATTCTTTGCCCATCTTCTGTTTGTAAGCTTCCCGCAGGTCGATGATTTCTTTGTAACCGGTGTAGTAGCTGGTGAGCTGCACGCTGGTCACGCTAACCCTTTTCCACTTGCCTTCTGCTTCCGCCTGTTGCTGGAACGCTTCTTTGGTCAGCAGGTGAATAGCATCTTCGCGGCTCATGTTTTTCACATGTACGCTGTAATCGAGGATGGTATTGCACACTGCCCGCAGGTTCCATTTGTACCACATCAGCCACATTTCAGGCTCGTTATTGCCGTAGCCGTTTTCCAGCATCATCTGTTCGGTGTATACCGCCCAGCCTTCTATCATAGCGCCGTTGCCCATCAGGGATTTGATGAGGCTGGGAGACTGGTTGGCATATACCAGCTGGGTGTAGTGACCGGGGATCGCTTCGTGGATATCCAGTATCTGCAGGATATAGTGATTGTATTCGCGGAGATAACTTTCTGCTTTGTCTTTGGGCCATCCTTCGAGGCTGCCTACGTTATAGTAGGTGTTGCCGCCTTTGTCATACGGGCCGGGAGCGCTGATGGAAGCGCCGGCCACGCCAGCCATGTAGGCAGGTTCTTTACGTACAACCAGCGGTTTGGACGGGTCAATGTACAGCAGGTCTTTTTCTTTGATGAAGGCAATCAGTTCGGGCAGTTGTTTTTCAATGGCCGACTGGAACTCTTCCGGTTTCACGTGTTTGAGCGATAAGGTATCGATCATGCGGCTGATCAGCTCCAGTGAATCTGCCGGCACTGGCTGGCTGCCGAAGTACTTGGGCCACAGCTGCCGGCTGATTTTAGCCATCTCACCATGTACAAAAGCTTTGCGTGCTACTGCGGAATCGTAGATCTGTGTAGCGGAGAAAGAAGATTGTATGCTGTAGTTGAACTTCTGATCGTATAATGGTTGGCCCAGGCGGAAGCTGCGCGGATTGGCAGGCTTCAGTGTTTTCAGCCATGCCGCGTAATCTTTGATGGCTTTCACTGCTGTCTGCGCGCGGGCGATCATTGCTTTCTTTTCGTCTGCGCCGATGCTGGTCTTCTGCAGGGAGTCTGCAAAGTCTTTTTCAAATACAGACAAGCCGCCGTTGTTCTGATCTGCGGCCAGCGAGGTCAGTTCCGGTACCGGGTCTTTGATCTGTTTTTTGGCAGCTTCGTAGTATGCCGGCACATTGCCCAGTCTGGCGGAGAAGGCACGCAGCCGTGTTTCCAGCGGTGCATAGTTCTCGTTGAGAATAAAGGCGAACGTGTTGCTTACGTTAAAGGAAGAAGGGTCCCACTCGTTGCTCTTCAGTTCTTTGATACTCCATTGTACGGATTTCAGATAGTTTTCTATCAGCTGATAATCGATCTGGTTGGCATCTGTCAGTTTGCCCGGCTCATAACTTTTGAGGGAGTCCAGCTGTTGTTGCACAAAGGCGAGACTGGCCTGTGCTGCCGCGCTGTCGGGCACAATCAGTACAGAGTCGTACTTGTGATAGCCCACGCCGGTGGCCCAATCAGGGTTTTCTTTCCAGAGTTGGTCAATAAAACGTTCCTGGTAGGCCTGGAATGCTTTGTTCAGCACACTGTCGGCCTGACCTCCGCCCCGGGTACCGTTGCCGTTATTACAGGCAATCATGGCCGCAGCCGCCGTGGCGCAAAGAAGTATCTTTCTCATGATGGTGGAGATTTTGTTGATTGTCGGCACCTAATATAAAGAATTATGGCGTATAGGACAGGAATAACAGGATGGACGGAAACAGAAATAAAAAAGTTCCCTATCTTTGCGGCTCATTTGTAAAAACAGATAAAACCTTGCGCCATGTAATTTCACAGGCATATTGATCCTCTTTTTCTTCGCCGTTCCGCTCCGGAACCGGCCTGTGAATTTTTTTGTCTAACCTGATTACGTTACCCGAATACCATGAGGGCCAACAGGCTGATTACCTGTAGTTCACTGTCTTGCAGGTTTATATACCCCTGCTGATAAACAGCCCCTCATTCGTAATTCGTAATTCGTAATCCGTAATTTCATTAATATGGCGATTTCCCAAAAATATGGCCGTACCTATCATTATCCGTTCTCACCGGGAACTACCAGCGATGACCGTATCCAGCATGATTACTGGGACTGGCTGGTAAACATACCGCAGCTGATACATACGGAAAAGCTGGACGGGGAGAATAACTGTCTTTCCCGCCACGGTGTGTTTGCGCGCTCTCATGTGGCGCCTACCACGTCACCGTGGACCGAAAGCATCCGCCGGTACTGGCAAAGCATAAAAAATGACCTCGGCGACCTGGAAATTTTTCTGGAGAACCTCTACGCCGTTCATTCTATTGAATATAAAAACCTGGACCATCACTTTTATGTGTTTGGCGTCCGCGAGCATGACCGCTGGCTGAGCTGGGAAGAGACCTGCTTTTATGCCGCCATGCTGGACCTGCCGGTGGTACCGGTAGTAAGCACGGTAACGCCGCCGGCTGCACGGAATGAGTTTGAACGCGATACGCTGTCGCTCGTAACCGGCCCTGGCGCCTTTGATCCGCACGATGCTTTCAGTGGCGAACCTGCGATTATGGAAGGCATCGTGTCCCGTAACGCCGCCGGTTATCCGGTCAGCGAATTTTCACACAACGTGTTTAAATATGTCCGTAAGGGACATGTAAAAACCGATCAGCACTGGACCCGCCACTGGCGCAGGGCCCGGCTTAACTACGAAGGAGGTAACTATGTGGCAGATTACAGATAATAAAGACTGGGCGTCCCTCGAACAGCAGTTTGAGTGGGTAAGGGTCATGGCTTCCGTGCCACAGGATGCCCGCCATCATGCGGAAGGTAACGTAGCCGTACACACGCAGATGGTGCTGGAGCAGCTGCTGCAGCAACAGGCATACCGGGAGTTGACGCCCCAGGACCAGGAAACCCTGTGGGCTGCGGCATTGCTGCATGATGTGGAGAAGTATTCCACCACCGTGCAGGAGCCCGACGGCAGGATCACCTCCGCAGGGCATGCCCGCAAAGGAGAGATGCGCGTGCGGCAGATACTCTACCGGGATATGCCCACGCCCTTTTTTATCAGGGAAACGATCGCGAAACTGGTGCGGTATCATGGGCTGCCGCTGTGGGTATTCGATAAAAAAGATCCGCAGAAAGCCGTGATCATGGCCAGCCTGGAGGTAGATACCCGCCTGCTGGCGCTGCTGGCCCGCGCCGATGCGCTGGGGCGTACCTGCGATGATCAGGCTGACCTGCTGTACCGGCTGGACTGCTTCGAAGAGCTGTGCCGCGACAACCAGTGCTGGGGCGTACCCCGCGTTTTCGCCAGCGCAGCAGCACGGATGAATTACCTGCTGAAGGATGATGTATCGCCGGACTATGTGCCGTATGAACAGCCGCAGCCACAGGTGATCATGATGAGCGGTTTGCCCGGCGCCGGTAAAGACACCCTGGTACAGCAGCAGTATAAGGACTGGCCGGTCATCTCCCTCGATGATATCAGAAGGGCCATGAAAATTGCGCCAACCGATAAAAGCGGTAATGGCACTGTGATACAGGCTGCCAAAGAACAGGCGCGGGAACACCTGCGCAAAGGGCGTTCCTTCGTTTGGAATGCTACCAACATCACCCGCCAGATGCGGGAGCAGTTGACCAGCCTGTTCTTCACTTACCATGCCGCCGTTACCATTGTATATGTGGAAGTGCCGGCAGCCCGGCTGCTGCAACAGAACGGCAGGCGTGAACATATCGTGCCCGCCGCAGCCATGGAGCGGCTGATCAGCAAACTGGAAGTGCCCTCGCTGACAGAAGCCCATGAGGTGATTTACCAGCTCCGCTAAAAAATAGTATGGGTAAAAAATTATGGATTGATTATCTTGGCCCGCGCTCGTGAGATATATCCATTTTGTTTTACCCATATTGTTTAATAAGCATTTAAAGGGCCAACCATTTGACAACGTATGCAGGAGACTCCTTTTTCATTGGAGCAGTTTGAATTGTTGTTTAAGGAACACTTCAAATCATTAGCCCTGCTGGCATATAGTGTGGTGAAAGACAAGGATGTTGCCAAGGATATTGTGCAGGAATTCTTTGTAAAGTTCTGGGAAACACAGCATACCCTGCAGCTAAGGGGGCCTTTTGAAGGCTATGCTGCCCGCGCGGTAAAGAACAGAAGCCTTAACTACATTGCCCGGCAGGAAGTACAGGACAAACATCAGCAGCTTTTTGCCGCCATGCCGCCGGACAACCCGGATGCGGACCATGGGGACAGAGAGCAGTTTTACCAGCGGTTGTCGCATGCTATCGACTGTATGCCGGAGCAGCGCCGCCGCGTTTTCCTCATGAGCGCCGCCGACAACAAAAAGTACGCGGAGATAGCCCGTGAACTTAATATCTCCATCAATACCGTTAAGTTTCACATCAAAGCGGCCTATGTTTTTTTGCGGAATGAAGCTTTTATGCCACTGTGGATCAGCGTTTTACTGAACCTGCTGCATTTTTTCTAAAAAAACTTCCCCGTAGTACCTACCCTTTTTTAATACCTCACTGTCTAATCATCAGAAGCTATGACAGAAAATCAACCATCCCCTGAGTGGGAGAAGCTTGCAGCCAGACTGGAACAACCCCGGCAGGAAGGACCGCTTTCGCCGGAAGAAGCGGCGTATTTCGATATCAGGGACGCGGCGGAAGGCTGGCAGGAAATAGCATCACTGGACACCACGGCAGCCTGGCAGGAAGTAGCGGCCAGGATAGAACATACCCATCGGAAAAGATATTCCATTAATTGGTTCCGGGTGGCCGCAGCAGCGGCCGTTACCGGGTTGATTGCAGGAGGAGCGGTATTCCTGTTGAAACCACCGCGTCACAAACCAACCACCAGCGTAGTGGCTCATGCTGCCGGAAACAATCAGCAAATACAACTGATTACCGGCAGCGGCGCTACGGTAATACTGGACTCCGCCACCCGGCTCAAAGAAGCAGACGGTACCCGCATTACCGCCGGCAAGGCAGGCGTGGCCTACCAGTCCGCCCAAACCGTTGGCGCACCGGTATTTAATACCCTCGTGGTGCCACGCGGACATACCTATAAAGTCGCCCTCGCCGATGGCACACGGGTATGGCTCAACGCTGATTCCCGGCTGCGCTTTCCGGTGGCCTTCTCCGGCGATACCCGCGAAGTGGAACTGGAAGGGGAGGCCTGCTTCGAAACAGCGCCCATGGCCGCCAAACCTTTTCTCGTAAAGGTGCGCGACATGAAAGTGACCGTACTGGGGACCGAGTTTAACATCAACGCCTATACCAGCAATACACTCACCACCCTTGTTTCCGGTAAGGTAAAGGTAGACGCAGGCCCGCTCGTTAAAGAGCTGTCCCCCGGCCAGCAGGCGGCTTACCGGCAGGGTAATATGACCGTGGCCAGCGTCGACGCCGAACAGTTCACCGCCTGGAAAGAAGGCCTGCTGATATTTGACAACGAAAGCCTGGACGATATCATGATCAGACTGGGCCGCGAATACGATTATACAGTCAACTTTGAAAATAAATCATTACAACAACTACGCATCGGCGGAAACATCGAAAAATCACCGTCTGTCGCTCAGGTGCTGACTTTAATTGAACAACTGACAGATGTACACTTTGTAATAGATCAACCAAAACGAGCCATCATGGTAAAACAAGGCAAATAAAAAACGAACATGTTGTAGCATGTTCGTTTTATGAGCAAGCCCCGTAGGAAACAGGGCCTGGATCATCATCTATAATATAAATCAACCTAAATGTAATGAAAAAAAATTACATGCATGGCGTAGCCATGTTTCTGAAGAGATTTTATCAACCTGTACTGCTCTTTCTTTTTTGTGTACTATGGGCCGCCGCCGTAAGTGCCCAAACACAACCAAAAGTCACGCTGAAAGCCAACAACATGGCAGTGCCGGAATTCCTCAGACAACTGAACCGCCAGACCAAACTGCGCTTCCTCTACAACCAGGAGGAAATGATGCAGCTGCCACCGGTAACTTTACAAGTGCGTAACGAACCGCTGGACAAAGTACTGGAAGCTGCCTTCAAAGGAAAGCATGTGTATTACAACATCTCCAACGGCACCCTGGTGCTGCGCTACCGGCCGGCATTGGAAAGAACACCGGTTCAGGCAGCGGAAACTCCGCCGGTGACAGGCACCATCACCGATGAAGACGGGCAACCGCTCTCCCATGTCACCATCCAGGAGGCCGGCACCAACCGCGGCGCCTATACGAATGACAAAGGTTTCTTTACCTTCCCGGTCGGCAACAATTCCATCCTCCGTATTTCCTATGTGGGCATGGAACCAATCACCATCGCCGTCGGTAAAAGGAGAGAACTGACGCTTTCCCTGAAAAGAAACTCCGCCGCGAAGGAAGTAGTGGTAACCGGTATGGTTACACGTAACCGCGAAAGTTTTACCGGCGCCGTAGCCACCTTCACCGGCGCGGAACTGAAAGCGATCGGTAACCAGAACGTGGTACAGAGCCTCAAAACACTGGACCCTTCTTTTGTGATCGTGGAAAACAACTCGCTCGGCGCTAACCCCAACGCTATGCCCAACGTGGAAGTAAGAGGTAAAACAAGCCTCTCTACTTCTCAGGTAAAAGACCAGTTCGGACAAGATCCCAACCTGCCGCTTTTTATCCTCGACGGTTTCGAAACACAACTGCGCAATATCATCGACCTCGATATGAACCGCGTGGAATCCATCACCATCCTGAAAGACGCAGCGTCTACCGCCATGTACGGCGCCCGTGCGGCCAACGGGGTAGTAGTGGTGGAAACCCGCAAGCCCAAACAGGGAGAGCTGCAGGTGTACTACAGCGGCGACTTCCGTGTGGAAGTGCCGGACCTGCGCAGCTATAACCTGATGGACGCCCGCGAAAAACTGGAGTTCGAAGTACTCTCCGGCAGATACCGGAAGCGGTCCGGCGAACAGCCGCAGAAACAGCTGTGGCTGGACAGTATGTACAGCGCACACCGCGCCCTGGTGGAACAAGGCGTAAACACCTACTGGCTCAATGAACCGGTACAAATCGGTTTCACACAAGGACACTCCGTATACGCCAGCGGAGGCGACCAGCAACTGCGTTATGGCGTGGGCGTTAACTACAAAAAAATCAGCGGCGCCATGAAAGGCTCCGGCAGAGACGCCTGGGGCGGTACGGTAGACCTGACCTATCGCAAAAACAGGTTCAATATCAGCAACAAACTCAACGTGTCCGGCTATACGGCGAATGAATCGCCCTATGGCTCCTTCTCCGATTTCGCCTCCGCCAGCCCCTATTTCATGAAAAAACAGGCAGATGGCACCGTCGGCAAATACCTCGATAAACCGGAGGGAGATACGCTGAATAAAGCCATAATGGTGGTAAACCCGCTGTACAATGCTATGCTCAACAGTTTCGACGTAACGAAAAACATGGGCGTGCAGAACAACCTGCAGATGATATGGTCGTTTAACAGCTACCTCCGCCTGCAGGGCAGCCTGCAGCTGAGCAAGGAAAATACCACCCGCGAAAACTTCCTTTCACCGCTCAACAGCCGCTTCGACAACAGCAGCATCTACGAAAAAGGTAACTATAACAATACAAGAACAGATGTTTTCAGCTACCAGACCAATATCATGCTGACTTACGCGCGGGTACTGCAACAACATTCCCTTACCGCCAACCTGCGTGCGGAAGCCCAGGAAGCAGCTACCAGGGGGTATATCACCGCCGCGCAGGGTTTTCCCGAAGGCAGCAACGGCAACCCGGCTTTTGCTTTCTCCTATCAGACCAACAGCCGCCCGGGCGTAACCATCGACAAATACAGGAGAGTGAACGCACTGGCCAGCGTAAACTATATGTATGACAGCCGCTACATGATAGACCTTACCTACAGGATAGACGGTTCTACCGCTTTCGGCAGCAACCGCAAATTCTCCCCGTTCTGGTCTGCCGGTATCGGATGGAACCTGCACCAGGAAAGTTTCTTCAAAGCACTGAAATGGGTCAATCGCCTGAAAGTCCGCGCAGACATCGGCAGCACCGGTAACCAGAACTTCAGCAGTTTCTCCTCTGCGGATCTGTATCAGTACTATCAGAACATTAACCCATTCGGACAAGGCGCCGCCCTCATGACCATGGGCAACCCTGATCTCAAATGGCAAAATACCCTGAACAGCAACGTCGGCGCAGATGTTACCCTGTTCAACAATCGTTTCAACCTGATCCTTAATGCCTATAATAAAAAAACAGACCCGTTAATCGTCATCCTCACCCTGCCTACTTCTACCGGTTTGAGCGGATTCCCCGCCAACCTCGGTTATATGTCGACCAAAGGAGTGGAGGCGCTGGCTAACTATGCTGTGATCTATAAACCCAAACAACGCATCATCTGGCGTGTCGGCTATACCGGCAGCATGGTACGCAGCAGGTACGAAGGGTTTGATAACAAACTCGACGGCCTCAACAAACAACAGCTGGATGCCAAATCCCTCATACGTTTCCGGGATGGCCGCAGCCCCGATGATATTTGGGCCGTACCCTCGCTGGGCATAGATCCCGCTACCGGCAGGGAAGTACTGGTGAAACAAAACGGCGAAACCACCTATAACTACAGCACCGATGATATCGCTGTGGTAGGTAACTCCCGCCCGCGCATGGAAGGCGTTATCAGCAGCAACCTTACCTACGGGCCTTTCAGTCTTGGTATCAACCTCCGCTACCGCTGGGGCGCAGACCTTTTCAATACAGCCCTTTACAACAAAGTGGAGAACATCAGCAGGACGGCGCTGGCTTACAACCAGGACAAAAGAGCGTTGTACGACCGCTGGAAAAATCCGGGAGACATCGCCCAGTTCAAAGGTATTTCCATGACCGACAGGACCGAAATGTCTTCCCGCTTTATACAAAAAGACAACACAATCGTAGGGGAATCCATCAATATGGGCTATGAAATGCTGACCCAGCCCTGGCTGAAGAAAGCCGGTATGCAGAGCCTGCGCCTGAACGCTTATCTCAACGATATCTTCAGATGGTCTACCGTGCGGACAGAACGGGGAACAGAATACCCCTTCACCAATACGATAGCCTTCAGCGTCAGCGCTTCTTTTTAATGCTTCAAACAAGATCACATGAGAAAGATATACCTTCTGATAGTCGCTTCCTGCCTGCTGGCGTCCTGCAATAAGTATCTCGACATTAAGCCGGAAGACAAGTTTACGGAAGATAACCTGTATTCCACAGAGGCCGGCTTCAACAGCGCGCTCAACGGCCTTTACCTCGCCCTCTCCGGCCGTAGCCTGTATGGCGCGGAACTGACACTGTCCACCGTTGAAGTGCTGGCACAGCGCTATAATGTAAGCGGGGAACATAATTTCAGCACCGTGGCAACTTACCAGTATAACCAGTCCGACGTGCAGTCCCGGTTTGAGGCAGTATGGACGTCTGCCTATAAACAGATACTCAACATCAACAAGCTGCTGGAAGCACTGGACAAACACAAAGGCATCCTGTCCAAAGAAAAGGAAAACCTGGTGCGGGGAGAGTGTATGGGGCTGAGGGCCATGATACATTTTGACCTCCTGCGTTTGTTCGGACCGGTATATGCTACCGGCAGCGGCAAAACAGCCATCCCTTACAACACAACGACCGGCTCGGCGCCACAGCCGCTGTTGCCCGCTACCGGCGTGATCGATGCCGTATTGCAGGATCTCGCGGCAGCGCAGCAATACCTGTCCGCAGATCCGGTGATCACCACAGGTGTCGTGGATTTTAAAAGTGATGGAGGCGACTGGTTCCGTAAAAGAAATATACGGTTTAACTATTACGCTGCGAAAGCTCTACAGGCGCGCGTGCAGCTGTATGCCGGCGATAAGCCCGCAGCGCTTGCCGCCGCACAGGAGGTGATCGCCGGCGCCGCGAAGTGGTTCCCCTGGGTAAAACCGGCGGACATCAACGCAGAGCTGATCAATCCCGACAGGATCTGCTCCAGCGAAGTGTTCTTCGCCCTGTACAACCCGGAGCTGTATCTCAATCAGCGTGATTACTTCGCCGGGGCGCTACAGCCACAGTCCATCCTGGCGCCGGCGCAGTCAAAACTGACTGCCGTATTCGAAGGGCTGGAAGGGGATTACCGGTATAAGTCCTCCTGGATAGTACCCTCTGTAGGCGGAAAAACCTACCGGACTTTTGTGAAATATGAAGATGTACAGGATACCAAAAAATTGTTCCGCTTCCTGCAGCCGATGCTTAAAATGTCTGAGATGTACTACATCGCGGCGGAGTGTACGACGGACCATGATCAGGCCCTGCAATACCTGAACACGGTGCGGTTCGCCCGTGGCCTGGTAGACCTCGCCGCTACGGCCAATATCACCACAGAGCTGACGAAGGAATACCAGAAAGAATTTTTCGGCGAAGGGCAACTGTTCTTTTACCACAAAAGGATCATGACGGCCAAACTGGTGAACGGCGCTGCTACCGGCAGCAATGTAACGCCAAATTACGTAGTGCCGTTACCGTTATCAGAAACCAATCAGCGTACCAATTAAAAGCATATTGTCAATGAAAGCAATTCACTGTCTCATGGGGGTTCTCATGCTTTATGCCCTCACTGCCTGCCAGAAAGAAACACTGAAAACCTGGTCGGGCACCAACGATATTTATTTTGAAAACAGCCTGGTGGAGGACGCGGCCAAACGGACATCCGACAGCATGAACATCCTCTTCATCTTCGCGCCAAAGGGAACCACCGACTCTATCCTGAAAATACCGGTGAGAACCATGGGAACGCCTGTGGGGTACGACCGCACTTTCAGTGTCGGCACCACACAGTCCAATGCGGTGGCAGGCAAACATTATGACGCGTTGCCCGATTCGTTTGTGATGCGGGCCAACAGGGTGGTAGACACCATCCGTTTACGGTTACGCCGCACGCCGGATATGATGACGGATACGGTGTCGCTGGTGTTGCAACTGCAGGCCAATGATTATTTCACTACCAATATGGCACGGGTAGCGATAGGGAACAATACCTGGCTCAGCGCTACCACACTGCGGATCCGGATGACGGACGTGCTGTCGAAGCCCGCTTTCTGGTTCTCCGCGGTGTTCGGGAGTTTCAGCCGTAAGAAATTCCTGCTGGTATGCGAGCTGACCGATTATGATCCTTACAAACTGGCCAACGCAGTACCTATTGCAGACACTTATTACCTCGGCAAAGTGACCCAGCGTTACCTGGATGAACAGGCCAGGGCGGGGAATGTTATCCTGGACGACGACGGCAGCGTCATGATCATGGGAGACTACATCACCGGAGGATGACGGATTTATTTTTATTCACCTTTAGAGATAAACAACATGTATAAATATATCCTGGGGATCCTGTCCGTCATCGTACTGGCAGGATGTTACAAAGACAAGGGCAACTATACCTACACTGAGTTGAACGCTGTTACTATCAGCGGCATCGACAGCAGCTATTCACTGCTGCAGGGGGCCCGCCTGCAAATTAAGCCGGTGCTGGCTTTCACCAAAGATGCCAGCGGGGATACCAGCAAATACCGGTATGAATGGCTGGCCATTGCCAAAGTAGGCAATACGCCTGTTGGCGACCGTTATGACCTGGCCACCACACGGGACCTCGATATAAGCGTGACACTGCCACCATCCAAAGACTACGCGGTACATTACCGCGTAACAGACAAGGCTACCGGCGTGATGTTTAAATACGTATTTAACCTGACCGTTTCCATCGTTATCTCCAAAGGGCTCCTGGTCCTGAGCGATGTGAACGGCAAAGCGAGGCTCGATATGTTATCGGAATACCCGAAGAAATACACCATGTACACAGACGTACTGAGGATGCTGGGTTCCACGGTGCCCCGCAACGGTGCTTCGGTCGATGTAACGGTGGTATCCACCGGTTATTATCTTTCAACAACAGCCGGCACGCATAAGATCAATACGAATACCTTTGGCTGGTCGCCGACCAACAGCATCTCCTACGAGTTTCAATCGAAGATGCCGGAGAATATGATAGCACAACGGTTGATGAACACATTTGGCGGCGTACTCTGCTACGCTGACAGTAACCTGTATGTATATAGCCAGGCTTACCAGGTGCGGTATAATCTCCCCGTCAATTATCTCGCAGAGACCAAAGCGTATTTTAAAATATCCCGGCATATCGCTTACAACAACCGGTATATGATCCCGATTATCCTGTATGATGAAACCAATCACCGGTTTGTCCGGTATACCGCGCCTAATTCGGAATGCTCGCTGATGCCGGAAGGAACGCTCTTCAACTACCAGGACCCCTCGAAAGAACTGTTGTATATGACGTGGAACACTTACAGCAACGGGATGATGTTTGCCCTCCTGCAAGACAGGACCACGAAGAAAGTGATGCTGGCGCGTGTGAATGCGTCGGCAGATGTATTGCGGCAAAACAGTTACGATGAGATGGCGGCCACTGATATTGACAAAGCCACGCTGTTTGCGGTGGATCCGGTCAATGGTTATGTTTTCTACGCTGTAGGCGGTAAGTTGTACGAATACGATGTTTCCCTGAAAACGGCCAAACTGATGCTGGACAGGCCGGGATCCGAGATCACCCTGTTGAACAATGCGTCGGACGGACTGGTGGTAGGATTTTACCAGCTTGCCGGTCCGGCGGAGACAGGCGGTTCCTGGGAGAAGTATACGGTGCCATCGGTAAACGGCCCGCTGGAACTGAAGGAGTCTTACCAGGGCTTCGGGAAAATAGTCAGCTGGACAACGAAGAGCTCCTGATCTCGCAAAGGCGCTAAGCAGCAAAGCGCACAAAGAATAAAATAAGCGGGCAGAGAAAGCAAAGGAGCGGAGATCAAATGTGATCTTCGCTCCTTTGTTTTCTTATAATTCTTATCCGTTCTTAGCGCTCTTTGCTGCTTAGCGCCTTTGCGGGACTAAAATTCATTCCGCCACATCATGCTCTCCACTGGTCTTACTGTGCGGCCATTATATTTGGCATTACCTTTTTTGTTGTACATGGTTTCCACTTCGCCTTCCACCACAAAGTAGATCAGCTGGCCGATGGGCATACCGGCGTATACTCTTACCGGTTGTGCGCAGGAGATCTCCAGCGTCCAGGTGTTGCAGAAGCCTACGTCGCCTTTGCCGGCGGTAGCGTGGATGTCGATGCCCAGGCGGCCTGTGCTGGATTTACCTTCCAGGAAAGGCACATGGGCATGTGTTTCGGTGTATTCGAGCGTTACGCCCAGGTAGAGGGTGCCTGGTTGCAGTACATAGCCTTCCTCAGGGATCTCAAAATGTTCTATTTCATTGTGTTTGCGGGCGTCGAGGATACGGTCTTTATACGTAGCCAGGTATTTGCCCAAATGCACATCATAGGAATTGGTACCCAGGTACTTCCGGTCATAAGGCGAAATAACGATGGTGCCTTTTTCAATTTCTTCCAATATCCGTTTGTCTGACAGGATCATGTTAGGTGTTTTAGTAGTAGCAAGAAGGTTTCAGCATTTTAAGGGAAGCGTTAAAAAGCTTTAACCTTTGCTGTTATTTCTGCTTTTTTGCTTTAATTTGGCAAGATATGCCATTAATACGTACCATACAAATTGATCCGGAAACCAGGTTGGGCGTGTGGAGCATAGAAGAGCCGGAAAGTTTCTTCCGGGAGCGGGTAAATATCAGCCCCGACATCCATCATCCACACAAGCGGTTACAGCATTTGGCCGGAAGGTACCTGCTGGTGACCCTTTTCCCGGAATTTCCGCTGGAGAAGATAAAAGTCAGCAGCTCCCGTAAACCCCTGTTACTGTGCGACAGCTTTCATTTTTCCATTTCCCACTGCGGCGATCATGTAGCAGCCATCGTCAGCTCCAAAGGCGCCGTAGGAATAGATATTGAAGAGGTAAAAGACAAAATAGAACGGGTGTCCCATAAGTTCCTCTCACCCGGAGAGCGGGAATTTATCGATCCCCGGCATTCCTTGTCCCATAAAACAATCTGCTGGAGCGCCAAAGAAGCCATGTTCAAATGGTACGGCCTCGGCAGCGTTGATTTTAAGGAAAATCTCGTGTTACAACCCTTTGTATATCAGTCAACGGGTTTTATTACCGCTAATTTTGTGAAGCCGGATTCAAATACCCGGTTATATTTGCAATATATAATGGAAAATGGTCTGTGCCTGGCATGGACGCATCCGGTGTGAGGAACGGCATTTACTAACTGTTGCGTTATTTGACTTATGAAAATATTCTTGCTCGGCTTCATGGGAGCCGGAAAATCCTATTGGGGAAAGCAGCTGGCAGACCACTGGAACGTACCCTACTACGATCTGGACGAGGTGATTGTGGAAAACGAAGAGATGGCCATCAGCGATATTTTCGCCACCAAAGGAGAGGATTATTTCCGGGAAAAGGAAAGTATGCTGCTCCGCGAACTGTCCCGCCAGGAAAATTTCCTGATCTCCTGCGGCGGCGGTACGCCCTGCTTCCAGGACAATATGGACTTCATGAACGATAAAGGCACTACCGTTTGGATCAACCCTCCGCTGGAAACCATGGTGGAAAGGCTGACCCGTAAAAAACATAAACGCCCCCTGATCCAGGACCTCGACGATCAGGACCTGGCGGACTTCGTAGAGAAAAAACTGGCAGAACGCAGGCCTTTCTACGAACAATCGAGGCACATCATTTCATCCGATAACATTACATTGGATACCTTTACGAAAAATATCGAACATGCATAAAGGCTTTTTAGTTTGGGCAGCTGCTCTGGGCGCGCTCGCAGTGATTTTAGGCGCTTTCGGCGCACATAAACTGAAAGAACTGGTGCCCCCCGAGACAGTATCTACTTTTCAGACAGGCGTTACTTACCAGTTCTATCATGTGTTTGCACTGCTGGCAACCGGCATCCTCTTTGCTAATGCTCCGGGCAGTCACCTGGAATGGGCCGGCAGATGTTTTATCATCGGCATCTTCCTGTTCTCCGGCTCCCTCTACGCGCTGACCATGCTGAAAGCGACAGGCAATGTAGGATTGAGAGGAATCGGCATCATCACCCCCATCGGAGGCCTGGTGTTTATCGCCGGATGGATTTCGCTGTTGTTGGGACTTCTGAAAATTAAAGCTTAAAAAAGCAGATCGTATATGCGTAAAGGATACTGGTTGCTGTGGATGTGTATGACCTGGTGCGCTGTCGCCATGGCGCAGCAAACAAAAGATATCAGTGGTAAATGGTACGGTATAACCAGCTCCTACTATGGCGACAAACAACGCCTCACGGTGGCGCTGGAAAAAGAAGGAGAGGGCTACAAAGGGGAATTGCAAAACCCCGACCATGACAATGAAGCCATCGATCTCGATCATATTATCTATCGCGGAGACACGCTGCTGCTCCGTATTGATACCATCCGGTTCGCCTACACCGGCGTATGGAACCCGGCGGAAAAACAGTTCGAAGGCGTTTTTACGTGGGGTGGGCTCAAAGGTACGTTTAACCTTTCCCGGAAAGAGATCAGGCAAAGCGATGTGTACAACCGCCCGCAGGAGCCTAAACCGAAGTACCCTTATCATACGGAAAACGTGCAGTTCAACAATGAGCGCGATCATGTGTCGTTGGCCGGAACTTTCACCCGCCCGTTTGACTGGGGCCGTTATCCGGTGGTGGTCCTGTTGAGCGGCTCCGGCCCGCAGGACCGCGACGATGAAATGGCCGGCCATAAGACATTCCTGGTACTGGCCGATTTCCTGGCCCGCAACGGCATCGCCAGCCTCCGCTTCGACGACCGCGGCACAGGCAGCTCAGGCGGCGTTTACAGCCAGTCCAATATCTACGACTTCGCCAACGACGCCAAAGCTGCCCTCGAATATCTGAAAACACGGAAAGACGTAGATCCGTACACGATAGGTCTGCTCGGCCACAGCGAAGGCGCCGCCGTAGCGCAAATTGCGGCGGCAAACAATAAGTCGGTGGCTTTTGTAGTTTCTTTGGCAGGACTGGGCGTCACCGGCCGCGAAATGGTGGACCAGAAAGTAGTCCTCGACGGACGGATGTCCGGCGCTTCAGATGCTGAAATAAAAGAACGGCTGCAGCGGCTGAAACCATACTGGGACGCGCTTGCCAGCGATACCAACTATACAGTGGCTGCCGCCAGGGCAAAAGCTGCACTGCATGATATCTACCGTGATTCGCCGGAAGACATCAAAAAACAGGTGTCCGAAGAAGCGTTTACCAGCGATATACAATTCGACCGTGAACTGTCATCGATTTTGTTATACAAACCGCTGGACTACCTGAAACAGATCAAGTGCCCGTTCATGGCTATCAACGGCACCCGCGACCTGCAGGTAGACGCCACCAGCAATCTGAACGCCATCGAACGCGCCCTGCGCGAAAATGGGAATATGCTTGTCACCATACGAAAGTTCGACGGATTGAACCACCTGTTTCAACGCTGTAAAACCTGCACTGTGGCGGAATATGGCGACCTGGAACAGACCATCGACCCGCTGGTGCCTGAATTCATCGCACACTGGATACTCCAGTTGCCACCCAGGCCCAGGTAATCCCAACTTGAAGTTAAATTATGTCCAAGAATAAACTGAAAAACGAAAAACCGGAGAGCAAAAAACCAAAAGCCCCCACGCCCAACCCTGACGTGCTGAAGAAAGACAAGGAGGCTGAGGTAAAAGTAAAAGAACTTGTCAAGGATGAACGCACCCACAAAGTGATGGGCGTGTTCTTCCTGCTGCTGTCTGTCTACTGCTTTATTGCTTTCACCTCCTACCTGTTTACCTGGGAAGACGACCAGGACAAAGTATTCCGTTACACCACCCGTGAACTGCTTATCGGTGATGTGAAAGTGGATAACCTCCTCGGCCGCCTGGGCGCCTACGTGTCACACAACTTCTTCTACAACGGAGTAGGCATCGCCGCTTACCTGTTCTGTTACTTCTTTTTTATCATTGGCGTCAATTTTATTGTGGGCCGGCGCGTATTCCGCGTGTGGCGCAATATCAAGTATATGATCTTCGGCCTGCTGTTCATCAGTATGGCCATGGCATTTGTTACCAATGGGGCCGATTTTCCGTGGGGAGGCGCCCTTGGCAACGCCCTCGATAAATGGACCTCCGGGTTCATCGGTAAAACAGGCACCGCCCTGCTGCTCCTCGTGGCCGGCTTCTCCTGGCTGATCTGGAAGTTTAACTTCGATTTCAAATGGCCGGAGAAAAAGGTTAAACCGCCCAAACCGGTTCCGGTGGCCCCGGCAGCACCCGCTACGCCTGCAGTTGCCGCTACCGCCGTTCCAACGCCCGCAGCCACAGCTGCTACACCGGAAACGGCCAGGGGTAATGCTCTCAAAGGCGACAGTGGCGTGGTAGTGATCCCCCCGCACGAAGAAGATCCGGAGGAAGAAATCCCCATGACCCTCATCGAAAAAGATGAGGAAGTGACCATCATCCCGGCTGCCCATGCGGCTTACGTGCCGCCGGTGACAGCACCTGTGCCACCCCCGGTAGCGTCATCGGAGCCCGGACCTGGTGAGGAGGAAGAAGAGGAGGAAGAAGACCCCGGTCCGCTGCTGTACGTGGAAGATGTAGAGGAAGAGTTGCCACCGCCGCCGCCTCCTAAAAAGAAAAATCAACCGGAAGAAGTGGCCTTCGAAATCAAGGAAACCTTCAAAGACGAAGAGGATGAGGTGGAAGAGCTGGCCACAGTAAGGCCGGTAGTGTCTGCTGATCCTTACGATCCTTCGCTGGACCTGCGCGACTACCGCTACCCGGGCCTCGATCTGCTGGAAAATCATAACGCGGATAAAGTAGTGGTACAGGATACCGGTGAACTGGAAAAGAACAAAAACCAGATCATCGATACCCTTAAAAACTATGATATATCGATCCAGAAAATCAGCGCTACCGTAGGACCTACCGTGACGCTTTACGAGATCGTGCCCGCCGCCGGCGTCCGCATCTCCCGTATTAAAAACCTGGAAGACGATATCGCCCTGAGCCTGTCGGCCCTGGGTATCCGTATCATCGCGCCTATCCCTGGCAAAGGCACCATCGGTATTGAGGTGCCCAACGTCAAAAAAAGTATCGTATCGCTCAAAGCGCTGCTGGCATCGGAGAAATTCCAGAACAGCACCATGGACCTGCCTATCGCTATCGGTAAGAAGATCGACAACGAGAACTTCATCGCCGACCTGGCAAAAATGCCTCACCTGCTGATGGCGGGTGCTACCGGTCAGGGTAAGTCTGTAGGTATCAATACCCTGCTGGTATCGCTGCTCTACAAAAAACACCCTTCCCAGCTCAAGTTCGTACTGGTAGACCCGAAAAAAGTAGAGCTGTCGCTGTACAAGCTGATAGAAAAACACTTCCTGGCCAAGCTGCCGGGAGAAGAGGATGCGATCATCACCGATACCAAAAAGGTGATCCATACGCTCAACGCCCTCTGTATCGAAATGGACCTGCGGTACGACCTGCTCAAGGAAGCCGGTACCCGCAACATCCGGGAATATAACGCCAAATTCACCCAGCGCCGGCTGAACCCGCAGAAAGGCCATCGTTTCCTGCCATTCATCGTACTGGTGGTGGATGAGTTCGCTGACCTGATCATGACAGCTGGCAAAGAGGTGGAAATGCCGATCGCCCGTCTTGCCCAGCTGGCCCGTGCGGTGGGTATTCACCTGATCATCGCTACGCAACGCCCTTCAGTAAACATTATCACCGGTACCATCAAGGCCAACTTCCCCGCCCGCGTGGCTTTTAAGGTGTCTTCCAAGATAGACTCCCGTACCATCCTGGATATCGGCGGTGCGGAACAGCTGATCGGACAGGGGGACATGCTGGTATCGTTCAACGGGGAACTGGTACGTCTCCAGTGCGCCTTCGTAGACACGCCGGAGGTGGAAAGCGTGGCGGAATTCATTGGTAACCAGAAAGGTTATCCTGATGCCTTCCTGCTGCCGGAGTATGTGGATGACAAAGACAGCGATGGCAGGGAGCTGAGCCTGGCCGACCGGGACCCGCTGTTTGAGGAGGCGGCCCAGGTGATCGTACAAACCCAACAAGGGTCCACTTCACTGCTGCAACGGCGTATGAAGCTGGGGTATAACCGCGCAGGCCGCCTAATGGACCAGCTGGAGTCCGCCGGTATCGTAGGCCCCAATATGGGTTCCAAAGCCCGCGATGTGCTGGTGAAAACAGAATCGGAACTTCAGGAAATTCTTAATGATTTGTTATAATATATTAAGATAAGAGGGCATGCGTTACACATTTTAACAAAATAAACCGAATTTTGCCCTTCGACTAAAAGACCAAACTTTCATACCGGCATGGCATTTGACATGGCTGGGTTAGAAAATCAAAAAAAACTACAATGAAGAAATTTGTATTGACAGGATTGTTGTTAAGCGGTATTGTTTTCAGCGGTATGGCCCAGTCCAGGGGTGCCAGCGATCCCAAGGCGAAAACGATTCTGGACGGTGTCAGCAGCAAATTTAAATCCCTCAAAACAGTGGTGGCCAACTTCGTACTGAAAGTGGAAGGCGCCAACAACAGCGTCAACGACTCCAAAAAAGGGACTGTGTACCTCAAAGGAGCCAAATATAAAGTCACCCTCCCTGGCCAGGAAATCATCAGCGATAACAAAACCTCCTGGACATATGCGAAAGATGTAAATGAGGTAACTATCAATAATGTGGACCAGAGCAGCGGCGCCATGACACCGGCCAAGCTCTTTACCAACTTCTACGATAAAGACTACCTGTACCGCCTCGATGGCGAAAGCAACGAAAAAGGCAAAGTGCTGCAGAACATTGAGATGACGCCTACCGACAAGTCCAAGAATATCTTCAAAGTGATGGTTTCGGTAGACAAAAAGAACCAGAACATCGCAAGAATGAAGGTGTTCGAGAAAAACGGCAACCACTATACGTACGAGATCACCAGCTTTACGCCCAATGCCGCTACTGTAACAGATGCTATCTTTACATTTGATGCGAAAAAATACCCGGGCGTAGAAGTAGTAGACCTTCGATAGAAATTACGAATTACGAATTGCGAATTACGAATGGAGGGCTTTTTTTATGGAAAGGTTACTAAGTAACCGCTCTGTAAGGGGGCCCTCCATTCGTAATTCGTAATTCATAATTCGTAATTATTGTTTTACCTTTGGCAAGTTTCAATTAAAATTAAACAATATGGCATACGACGTAATCGTAATTGGTAGCGGCCCTGGTGGATATGTGGCTGCTATCCGTGCTTCGCAGCTGGGATTTAAAACCGCAGTAGTGGAAAGAGAAAGCCTGGGTGGTATCTGTTTAAACTGGGGCTGTATTCCTACCAAAGCGTTATTAAAAACGGCACAGGTATTTGAATACACGCAGCATTCCAAAGACTACGGTATCACTATCGGAGATGCGAAGGTTGATTTTGATGCTGTTATCAAGCGCAGTCGTGGTGTTGCTGATAAAATGAGCAGGGGTGTGCAGTTCCTGATGAAGAAAAATAAGATCGACGTGATCATGGGTACCGGCAAGCTGAAAGGCAAAGGCCAGGTAGAAGTGACCGATAAAGACGGTAAAGCCACCGTACATGATGCCAAACACATCATCCTGGCTACCGGCGCCCGCGCCCGCGAGCTGCCTAACCTGAAGATCGACGGTAAAAACGTGATCGGTTACCGTCAGGCCATGGTACTGCCGCAACAGCCTAAATCCATGATCGTGGTAGGCTCCGGCGCTATCGGCGTGGAGTTCGCTTACTTCTATGCTACCCTGGGCACTAAAGTGACCATCGTTGAGTTCATGCCGCGCATCGTACCGGTGGAAGATGAAGATATCTCCAAAGAACTGGAAAAAATATACAAAAAGAAAGGTATCGAAATCATGACCAACGCTTCTGTAGAGGCGGTAGAAGGCGCTGGTAACGGTGTAAAAGCGAAAGTGAAAACACAGACCGGCGAAATCACCCTCGAAGCAGACGTGGTACTCAGCGCTGTCGGTATCGCCGCCAACATCGAAAACCTGGGCCTCGAAGCACTGGGCATCAAAACCGATAAAGGCCGCGTAACGGTTGATAAATACTACCAGACCAATGTTCCGGGCGTGTATGCTATCGGTGACATGGTTCCCGGTCAGGCACTGGCGCACGTTGCCTCCAAAGAAGGTATCGTTTGCGTGGAAGCGATCGCCTACAACGAGAAAAAATACGCACATAAACCTGAAACCATCGACTACATGAACATCCCTGGCTGTACTTACTGCGCACCGGAGATCGCTTCTGTAGGCTACACTGAAAAAGCTGCGAAAGAAGCCGGTTACGAAGTGAAAGTGGGTAAATTCCCATTCTCTGCTTCCGGTAAAGCTTCCGCTGCCGGTGCTACCGAAGGTTTTGTAAAAGTAATCTTCGACGCCAAATACGGCGAATGGCTGGGTACTCACATGATCGGCGCTAACGTGACCGAAATCATCGCTGAGACAGTAGTGGCCCGCAAACTGGAAACTACTTACCAGGAAGTGCTGGATGCTATCCACCCGCACCCAACCATGAGCGAGTCTGTAAAAGACGCCATCGAAGTAGCTTACGGCGAAGCTATTCACCTGTAATCAACTTACTTCATACAATTGAAAAAGGGACTGATCTTTTTGGATCAGTCCCTTTTTTAATATTGTTTATGCTGATTATTGTTTCACTATCTGCCTGGAATAAATGCGCTGGTTGCCGAGGAAGATACTACAGTTGTACACGCCTGGCGCCAGCCGGTCTACCCCGATATATTCCTGTATGTCATTGATGGTGCGCTGCAGCACAATCCTGCCGCTCATGTCTGTCAGCACCAGCTGCCTGGCCCGGTAGTTTTTATCCAGTATGATCAGCTGACTGATCACAGGGTTGGGAAATACCAGGATGTCATGTTGCAACAGTATGTTGGCAGATGACACATCGGAATAGATCACTTGTCCATCCTGCCGTTCCAGCCTTACGCGGTATTGCACGACTCCTTCGTAGGGGTTCTGGTCCATAAAATTGTAGTTCATAGCGCTGCCGGCCAGCTGCGTGCCCAGTTGTGTCCAGCCGTTTGGAGAGCGCCGCTCCCAGTTGATGCTTTTCAGCATATAGGTAGATCCCAGTGAGAGCGTCAGTATCACCTGGTTGTCCGTTGTCGGGTCGGCCAGCAGCGCCTTGATGTAACATCCTACGCCTTGCAGCGCATAATTGCTGGCATAACTCCGCAGCCCTTCCCAGCCGGCGGGGGCTATGGGACTGACGGCGTAATACATGGAGGTGGTGCTTTGTTTGGGAATGAACAGGAAAGTATCGGTCAACTGTTTGTAGGGTGTCATTACCCCCTGCGAGAGAGCGTAAGCCTGGTAACCCTTCACGCCTGGCAACCGGTTCCAGAAGATCATGGCGGAGTCTGAGCAGTTGAATCCGGTGGATAAAGCCAGCTGCGGCGCGATAAAACAGGGCGGGCTGATAAAAGCAGTATCCGTTAACGTTAGTTTAAGCCATACTTTACTGAAGAGGGCCGGCACGTTCCAGTTAAAGGGCGTCTGCAGGGGGACCTGTTGTGCGATGTTGGTCCAGGTGGTGCCGCTGTCGGTGCTGTAGGCCAGGTCGCCGTTGCCGCTGTACGTCGTTTCCCATTGGAGGGGAGTGGGCTGGGAGGCGGCCAGCATACTGCCATTGACCGGGTTTTGCCAGGCGAAGGAAGGTTCCCGGATGAAATCATATACGATGTAAAAGGGCTGGTCGGCGGTGGTCACTTTTTTACCTTTTACCGTGATGTGCAGGTTACCGGCGGCCGGCCGGTCTATGTTGATCTGTTCCGTGTTATTCAGACTGTCAATACCGCGATGGGCGGGCTGTAACAACGAATCGGCTTTGGGAAAGGGATTGAGTACCCACGGCAGCCAGGTGTTGCCATCGGGGGTAATAGCCTGCATGTCCAGGTCGTTGACCAGCGCTTTGGGTGCATTGAGGGCGGCGGCGGGGTCGTTCCAGCAGAGCGTCACTTTTACCTGCCGGAGGCCTGCAGGTACGGGGATGTCGAAAGTGGTAGTATTGCCGGGGAGTACCGTTCCCTGGCGGTAACGGCCGGCAGTGAGGGCCGTCAGCGCGCCGGAGGCGTGCAGGCTGCCAAAGCCGTAGGTATAGGCCGGTCCTTTCCCGGCAGGCAATACGGCACTGTTGATGATCAGCGCGCGTACGAGGGCGGAAGGTGGCGCTACGCCCCGCAGCTGGCGGTAGCCGTCCTGTAAAAGGGCCACCACGCCGCTGGTGAGAGCTGCCGCACCAGAGGTGCCATCCTGTCCGTAAGCGACGATTTCGGGCTTAATACGGCCGTCATAGGCAGGCCCTCTTGAAGCCAGTGTAGCCACCTGGAAGTTAGCTTCGGTGCCGCCAACGACCAGCACGTTCTTGGCCTGTTTGAAATTGCCGGTGAAGTTGGCGAAAGTGCCAACGCCCTGATAACGGCCGGCAGTAGGGATGGCGGCGCCGCTATTGCCGGCGGAAAACACATGCGTCAGCGTATCGGCTTTCCGGACCTGCTGGTCATAAGCTACCGCTTCTGCGTCGTAGTTGTATTCAATCTCGATACCGTAGGAGTGGTTTTGTACCGTGATGCCATAGTCCCGGTAATAGGTGTCCGGGTCAGGGAAAAGCACGGCATAACTGCTGGAAGTAAGTTTGGCGGAAGGGGCTACGCCGAGGCCATTGGCGCCACTGTTACCGGCGCCGGCCAGGAGGGTGGCCATAATAGTGGCATGTGCAGTGCGGGTGGTGTCCTGCAGGGGAGAACGCAGAAACCTGCCTGTAAGATCAATGTCTGTTGTGTCAAATAATGCCTCCTTAACGGAAACGGTTACACTTTTTCCACGGATGGCAGGAAACTGTTGCTGCGCCACATTGATACGGTTCACATACGGATTAATAGTGTTGATGATCACCTCCGGTGAAGCATGCCTCACGCTGTTGGCGCCCGTCACATTATCCAGGGCAATCAGCGCGGGCCAGTCCCGCTGCTGCAGCTTTACCACTGCGGCATGGTAGCGGTCAATGGTATACAATGTCCGTACCCGGGCCGCCGTAAAATGTTCACCGCTGTAAGATACCTGTATCTCCACACTGTCACCCGGCCGCAGAGACTCCAGCCGTTCCAGTAAAGCATCTGTGGCTTTATAGTTCGGACTGGCGGTATAACTGTATTGTATTTTTTTTCGCAGGATGCTGTCCGCCGGCAGTTGTTGCAATACGTAATGTCTGCCGGTCAGGGCTTTGACAACCCCGCAGCGGGCCAGTGTTCTTTCATCCGGTGGCGTGATGAATTTAACAAACAAGGGCGCTTTGGTTTGGAATGCTGTCAAAGTATCTGCAGCATATCTTTTGATCATCACCGCTTCCCGCATGCGCTGCTGCGCCATGGAGGAAGGGGACAGGGATAACAGCAATAGGAATGCTGATAGCGCTTTGACGGTTTTATTTTTCATGCTAGCGGGCGATAGATCCTGGTGTTGGACGATGTTACTTAAAACTACTGCAATAAATTGTTCAACGCAATTTTTTATGCACACGCCTAAAATATTTTTTTTAAGTTAAACGAAAGTTGTAATATTGAGCACACGATAATTTTTATTGAAAACGAGCAACGAAATCTAATAAACCGTACGAGATAACCGATAACCAAAGGTTACCTGAAGAGCAAGTCTGAGTCGCCGGAAACACCGGCATTACTAAATCATAGCCAATCATTGAAAATGCATGCCGATGTCAGAAAACAGACGTCAACGCTGTAATATGTCTGCTAAAGAAGAGCACTGAAAGCCCGCTTTTTTTCGGATGTGTAACACCATGCAATTGTTGTTTGTCGGTAGCACTGCCCACTTCCGCCGGTAGCATTGCCCCCTGCAGATAAGCATTGTTTTTTTTGTCGTGAAATCAATGATACACCGACTGAGTCACATCAGCCGGAAGAGAAATATTTTTTCATTTTTAAAAACCAAAATCCGAACTGATGAAAAAACAAATCGCCGTAATTGCCTGTCTGGCCGCAGGTTTTCTGATTTCATCCTGTAACAAAAATGACAAACAACAACAGGAAGCTCAACCCAATCCTGTTTCCGATGAAGTACTGGCGCAAATAAAAGCCAATGGCTTCAGCACCGACAACGTAAGAAAAACAGAAGACGGATACCTCGTGGAAGGCGATATTCTGTTGACTGCAGAACAACTGAGTGAAAAAGTTGGCACTCCTACCTTGCGTGTGGCCGAGTCTGAGCAATACCGCACCAACAATCTGGTGAGTGCCTTGCCCCGCGTCATTAAAATTAAAGTATCCAATCTGGGCCCGGCTTTTATCGCGGGAGCTGATACGGCTATTGCCCGTTACAACAGACTGGGACTGCGCATCACCTTCCAGCGTATCACCAGCGGCACCGCCAATATTACCATTAAAGGCTTTAACCAGGGCCCCAGCGGTGGCTACATTACATTGGGTTCTGCCGGTTTCCCCACCAGCAGTGGTAATCCTTACAGCACTATCAAGATGAACACCAATCAGTATGCGTACGGTTCCAACCCCAACGTTCTTTATGTAGGATCTGTGATCCAGCATGAAATTGGTCACTGTATCGGTATGCGCCATACTGACTATATGGACCGTTCCTACAGCTGCGGTGGCTCTGCTGTAAATGAAGGCGATGGCGGCGTAGGCGCTGTGCACCTCCCCGGCACGCCTACAGGTCCGGACGCTAACTCCTGGATGCTGGCCTGCTCCAATGGCGGTAACCGTACATTTAATGCCAATGATATCATTGCTTTAAACTATCTGTACCACTAATCAGGAAGTAAATCATTTAAAGTGCAGCGCAGATGTCTGAAAATGGCGTCTGCGCTGTTGTATGTCTGCTAAGGAAAAGCACTGGAAGTCCCTATTTTTGCCGGTATAACATGATGCCGTCTGTTGTTTGTTGGTAGCCTTGCCCGCATCCCTCTGTAACGATGCCCTGCAGATAAGCATTATTGTTTTGGGTCGTCAGTCGTTTACCTCACCGGCGGTACCCCTGCTGCCGGGAAAGGAAATATCTTTTTCTTTTAACCAAAATCTGCAATAATGAAAAAACAAATGCTCGCCGTAATAGCCTCTCTGGCTGTAGGCACAATGATTTTTTCCTGTAGCAAAAAAGACCAACAGGAAACGCCTTTGAATCCCATTCCCCGTGAAATCATGGCGCAGATAGAAGCCTATGGCCTCAGTACCGACAATGTTCAGAAAGTGGCAGACGGGTATCTCGTGGAAGGAGATATCCTGCTGACCGCCGGTCAACTGAAGGAAAAGGTGAATACTACTGCCCTGCGTGTGGGTAAGGTGGAGCAATATCGGTCAAGCAACCTGGTGACCGGCTTGCCCCGCGTCATTACGGTAAAAATAGTGGGACTTAGCCCCGCCTTTATAGCCGGACTTGACACTGCGCTCAGGCGTTATAACAGTTTGGGGCTGCGTATCAGTTTTATGCGTATTGCCAGCGGTACCGCTAACATCACCATTGATGGCTATAACCAGGCGCCTGTCAATGGTCAGGTTTCCTTTGCTTCTGCCGGTTTCCCCACTGGCGGCAACCCGTATTCGTCTATTAAGCTGAACACCAACGCTGCCGCTTTCGGATTCAACCCTAATGTATTACATGTGGGGTCTATCATCCTGCATGAAATGGGGCACTGCATCGGGATGCATCACACAGATTATATGGACCGTTCTTTTAGCTGTGGCGGCTCCCCGGTCCGTGAAAATATTACGCCCATATGGATCCCTGGCACGCCTATGGGACCAGACCCTGATTCCTGGATGCTGGCCTGCTCCAACGGTGGCAATCGTCCGTTTAATTCCAATGATATCATCGCATTAAAAAATCTTTACGGGCGCTAAATGTTGAGGGAGAGCTTCACCACATGCACGCCGTTGTCTTCCCGTATCTGTAGCCGGTGCCGGTGCGGATACAGCTGTTGTAACCGCCGCTGCGCATGAAGCATATCCGCAGTGGCCGCGCTTTCATCCATTGTTACCGGAAAATGCCGGTTGCTGCAATAAAAGCGGATGCAGCTGTCTGTTGCCTGTAAATGCACCACTATTTCGGAGGGTTCCTGCGTGCTGACGCCATGCTGGAAAGCATTTTCCAGGAACGGCAATAACAGCATCGGCGCAATACATTTGATGCCCGGATTGCCGGAAATAGAAAACCTTACCCTGGTGCGGGAGGTGAGCCGCAACTGCTGGAGGTCGATATAATCGTGTATACATTCTATCTCCCGCTGTAATAACACAAAATCATGCCCGGTATCCGTGGTGGCATACCGCATCATGTTGGACAATTTCAGAATGCTGGCAGCCGTATGTTCATGCTGCGATATTGCCAGCGAATAGATATTGTTCAGCGTATTGAAAAGAAAATGCGGCTGCAGCTGCGCTTTCAAAAAAGACAACTCTGCCGCCGTTTTCAGCGCTTTACTGTGCAAAGCCTGCTCCGATAAGCGCCACCGGTGGCCGGTGACTTCAATCGCCACACTGACGACCACCGACAAAACCACCGCCAGCACATGATTGTACCAGTACTGCCCCCGAATGAAAAGCAACGGAAGGCTCATACATATCGCCCAACCGGTGATATGCAGCATTAAGACCATTAACTTTGACCGGAACATGCTCAACAGATATTCGGAATTGCCTCCAATATGCGCCAATTCCACTGTTTATCGCAACACATCTCTGTCAATACGGTCTTTATGTCGATGAATCCGCAGAAACACAGGTTTATCCTTCCATGCCTCCCCGAATTGTAGTAAATTGCCGGTTCTATAAAAAGATTATCAGATATGTTGCAACGAATCGTGAAGCCGCTGATGCTGGCAGCGCTCCTGCTGCTCTCTCAGCTGACTTATGCCACGGAAGGGATGTGGTTACCTCAATTGCTTTCCGGCCTCAATGAGAAAGAGATGAAAGGAATGGGGATGAAAATCAGTGCGTCGGATATCTACAATATCAACAAAGGCAGCCTTAAAGACGCTATCGTCAGCTTCGGCGGCTTTTGTACGGCAGAGGTGATCTCTTCGCAGGGGCTTATCCTGACTAACCACCACTGCGGTTATGAGTCCATCCAGAAACATTCTTCCCTGCAGAACAATTTTCTGCAAAACGGTTTCTGGGCCAAAACAGCAGCGGAAGAACTGCGCAACCCCGGCCTGTTTGTCACCTTCATTGTTCGCATCGACGACGTGACCCAAGCCGCCTTACAGGACGTAAAACCCGGTATGAACGAGCGCGAGCGCCAGTCAGCTATTGACAAACGCCTGCATGAAATCCGCCAGAACGCCCGTAAGGAATCCTGGCAGGAAACCATGGTCAAACCTTTTTATGAAGGCAATCAATACTTCCTGTTTGTCACAGAAACCTTCAGCGACGTACGCCTCGTAGGCGCACCACCGTCTTCCATCGGTAAATTCGGCTCCGATACGGACAACTGGGTATGGCCCCGCCATACCGGCGACTTCTCCATGTTCCGCATCTACGCGGGCAAAGACGGTCGCCCTGCGCCTTATTCGCAGGATAACGTGCCCCTTTCTCCCAAATACTTCCTGCCCGTTTCCCTGAAAGGCGTAAAACCAAACGATTTTACCATGGTACTCGGGTTTCCCGGCCGTACCACCGAATACCTGCCCTCTGAAGCCGTTAAGCTGACGGTAGACGCGCTGGACCCTGCCAAAGTGGGCATGCGCGACGCCGCCCTCGAAGTGATCGACGGCTACATGCGCAAAGATGAGCAGATCAAAATACAATATGCCGCTAAATACGCCAGCACCGCTAATGCCTGGAAGAAATGGAAAGGCGAAATGCTGGGCGTTAAACAAACGCGCGGTATCGGGAAAAAAGAGCAGTATGAAGCCAACTACCGCGAACTGCTGAACACCAGCCCCGAATTGAAAGTGAAATACAGCGGCGTACTGGACTCCCTCAATGAAATGTACCGCCGCATCCGTCCTTACGCCCAGGCCCGTGACTACTACAGTGAGCTGGTGAGGAACGTAGAACTGTTTACGGCAGGCGACCGCCTGATCAGTTTCCTCGGAAATGTGCGTGACAAAGGAGAAGGGCAGTACGAAACACTGCGCCAGCAGTTCCTGGAATCCATGCAGCCTTTCTACAAAAACTACAACGCACAGGTAGACCACGATGTGAGCGTGAAACTGCTGGAGATATACGCGAAAGGCGTACCGAAACAGTATGCCGGCGCGGAATACGCGCAAATCTGCGCGGAAAACAACAATGAGAGCCGCATGCTGGCCGATAAAATCTATGGTTTGTCTGCCCTCACTTCCCTTGAGAAGCTTAAAGCCTTTGTACAGCAGCCGTACAACGCAGTAGTGGCCCAGATGTGGAAAGACCCGGGCACCCGCCTTATCATGGCGATGCGCAAAGGTTTTGTGGACAATGTCAGCAAACCGGTGAACGACCTGCAGAGCAGCATCAATAGCCTGCAGCGTACCTACATGCAGGCGCAGATGGATGTGATGGCAGGGAAAAAACGTTTCTACCCGGATGCTAACAGCACGCTGCGTGTTACCTACGGTAAAGCGGACGGCTACAGCCCCCGCGATGCCATCCATTATGATTTCTACACTTACCTCGACGGTGTCATGGAAAAATACGTGCCCGGCGATTATGAGTTCGATGTGCCTGCCAAACTGATTGAACTGTATAAAAACAAAGACTATGGCCGCTACGGTGTAAACGGAAAAATGCCGGTATGTTTTATTGCCAGCAACCATACCACCGGCGGCAACTCCGGCAGCCCTGCCCTGGACGCCAACGGTCATCTGATTGGTCTTAATTTCGACCGCACCTGGGAAGGCACCATGAGCGACATTAATTACGACCCGTCTATCTGCCGCAATATCATGGTGGATATCCGCTACGTCCTGTTTATTGTTGACAAATACGCCGGTTGCACCCGCCTGATAGATGAAATGAAACTGGTGAAGTAGTCACGCAAAGGCGTCACGCAAAGCCGTCACGCAAAGGCGCAAAGCAGCAAAGAGCGCAAAGATTTTATAAGGTTAGTAAGAAAGCAAAGGAGCGAAGACCAATTCGATTTGATCTTCGCTCCTTTGCTTTCTTTGTTTCTTATTTATTCTCTTTGCGCTCTTTGCTGCTTTGCGCCTTTGCGTGACGGCTTTGCGTGACGGCTTTGCGTGACGGCTTTGCGTGATTACAACTTACACTCATACACAATAGAACTGCACTGGTCTACGTTTTTCAGCCCTTTCCGGTAAGACCGGAAACCATGGAAGAAACCCGCAAACAGCCGGCTTTTGCCGGTTTGGTACTTCTCGCTCAACAGGCTCACGTAGAAGCCGTCGAATACCATCGGATGTTTTTTTATCAGTTTGATGTTATGCTGGCGCAGCAACCGCTCCATAGAAGCAGGAGAGAAGTGGTAAAGGTGGCGGGGCACGTCATAGGCGGCCCAGTATTCCCCGTAATGATCTGCATCGGAAGAGGTGTAGTTGGGCACCGCTATCAGCAGGGCGCCACCGGGTTTCAGCAGCTCACGGATGCGGTCCAGGTAGGCATGCAGCTCGTGCACATGTTCCAGCACATGCCACATGGTGATGGCGTCATATTGCCCGGCGGGCAATTGAAAGAGCTGGTCTATGGGCAGCGGGTCTATGTTGTAGAGCGTTTTGGCATTGTGACGGGCGTTTTCATCGGGTTCCAGACCGGTAACGGTCCATCCGCCTGTTTGCATGTAATGCAGGAAAGCGCCGGTGCCGCAACCGATGTCCAGCAGGTTACCCTGTTTCATACCGGCAGCAGAACGCACCCAGTTTTGTTTGGAACGCAGCGTGATCTTGCGGACGCTGTGATACAAACGGTTGATCAGCCCCTGTTTGGTTTCGGAGTGGGAAATATACTCCTGTGACTGATAATATCGGCCTATGTGATGGCTGTCGGGCACGTTTTGTGTAAAACGGCCGCCACAACCTCCGCAATGGAAAATGGAAAATGTTTCTTTGGATACAGTATAATCTTTAGCGGTAAGAGCTTCATGGGTTTGTGAGGAGCCACAAAGCGGACAGCCATTGTAATAAATCAAGTTCAAGTTTTTTAGACCCCAAAAATAAATATCTATTGTTAATTACGCTTTATATTCTCCCCATACCTGGCGGAGTGCATCCGCAATCTCACCTAAGGTACAATAGTTTTCTACGGCGTTCACCACCAGCGGCATCAGGTTTTCCGTCGTTTGCGCCGCTTCCCGGATGCGTTGCAGGCATTGGGAGGCCGCTTCGTTGTCCCGGCGGGCACGAAGGGCCTGCAGGCGGTCGGACTGCATCTGCCGGATGCTGTCATCGATGCGGAATACTTCGGGCGGCTGGTTGTCGGCAGCCACGAATTTATTCACCCCTACAATGACCTTCTCATTGTTTTCCACCTGTTGTTGATATTGATAGGCGCTTCGCGCGATTTCATCCTGTACGAAACCCTGTTCGATGGCGCTGACAGCGCCGCCCATCGCATCTATTTTATGGATGAGGTCCCAGGCTTTGCTTTCTACTTCGTTGGTCAGCGCTTCCACATAGTAGGAGCCTGCCAGCGGGTCTACGGTATCTGCCACGCCGCTTTCGTAACCGATGATCTGTTGCGTGCGCAAGGCGATACGCGCGGCTTCTTCGGTAGGGAGGGAGAGGGCTTCGTCGTAGCCGTTGGTGTGAAGCGACTGGGTGCCGCCCATGGTGGCGGCCAGTGTTTGCACGGCTACCCGCACAATGTTGTTATGCGGCTGCTGTGCAGTCAGCGTGCTGCCGCCGGTTTGCGTATGGAAACGCAGCATCTGCGCTTTGGGATCAGTAGCGCCCAGCTCTTTGGTGATGTGGGCCCACATCCGGCGCGCAGCGCGGAATTTGGCCACTTCTTCGAAGAGGTGGTTGTGTGCATTAAAAAAGAAAGAGAGCCTTTTGGCAAATACGTTGATATCAAGTCCTTTTTCCAGTGCCGCCTTCAGATAGGCTTTGCCGTTAGAAAGGGTAAACGCGAGTTCCTGTACCGCATTGGCGCCGGCTTCCCGGATATGGTAGCCGGAAATGGAGATGGTGTTCCATTTAGGCACTTCCCGGCTGCAGTAGTCGAATATATCGGTGATAAGGCGCATGGAAGGCTTGGGCGGATAGATGAAGGTGCCGCGGGCGGCATATTCTTTCAGGATATCGTTCTGAATAGTACCGGAAATCTTTTTCAGATCGGCGCCCTGCTTTTTGGCCAGGGCAATGTACAGCGCCAGCAGGATAAAGCCGGTGGCGTTGATGGTCATGGAGGTGGAGATCTGTTCCAGTGATATGCCTTTGAAGAGGATCTCCATATCATCGAGAGAGTCAATAGCTACGCCTACTTTACCGACTTCTCCTTCAGACATGGCGTGGTCAGAGTCGTATCCGATCTGGGTAGGAAGGTCGAATGCCACGCTGAGGCCCATCACACCCTGGCTCAGCAGGTAGTGGTATCTTTTGTTGGATTCTTCCGCTGTGCTGAAACCGGCATACTGCCGCATGGTCCACAGTTTGTCGCGGTACATGGAGGCATGGATGCCGCGTGTGAACGGGTAAACGCCTGGCTGTTCGTTCATCGGTATCGGCTGGGTGTACAGCGGATCGATGGTAATACCGGAGTCGGTTTGAATGATCTTTTCCATGATAGTTGTAACTAGCGTTGCAATGTTACATAATTATTATGGTACTTCGCCGCCGGGAAAAATATTGATATTTGCAGGAAAGTCTGGCTTTGTTATGATCATCTGGTCGTTATTATGTATTACCCTCGCATTGGCGCTCTATAGCCTCTATCTTATATTCCGGGCCGGTATGCGCCCGCTGGCCGGCGCATATAGTATCTTGCTGCTGGGGCTGTCGCTGGGTACGTTTCTTTACCTGTACGGCACCTGGGTATACCTGTCTGTTTATGCCAAATATGTTTTTGGGGTGCTGATGATATTATGTTTGATGTGGCTGCCCTTCGGACGTAAACGCTCCAAAGCTGCACCACCGGCCTGGAAACGGCGTGCCAACCTCGCGCTGACAGGGCTGTTCCTGCTGGGCACACTGCTTTACTTCACCGGTACCACCGGCTCGCCGCGGACGGTTAAACTGGCTTTCCCGCTGAAGTCGGGCCGTTACTTTGTATTACAGGGGGGGAAAGGACTGCCTACAAACGTGTTCCACTTCAGCCTGCGCGGCGCCATCTATGCAATGGACATCGTGAAGCTGGACAGCCGCGGCTGCCGCGCTGCCAGCGTTTTCTCCCGCAAGCTGGACGACTACTGGATTTACAACGATACGGTATATGCACCCTGCGACGGCATGGTACGCAGGGCATATGGCGATAACCCTGATAATATCCCGCCCAATATGGACAGGGGCCCGAAAAACACCAACCAGGTATTACTGGAAGGGGCGGACTGTTACTTCTTTGCAGGCCACCTGAAAATGAACAGCGTGGTGGTGCACGAAGGGCAGTTCGTGAGACAGGGCCAGGCGCTGGGATGCGTAGGCAATTCCGGCTTCAGCACAGAACCACATCTGCATATACAGGCACATGCCCGTAAGGCCGGCGTACCCTGGTATAAGGCGCCGCCGCTCTACATGTTGTTTGATGGAAAAGGATATCTGCTGAACGAAGTGATCAGCTCGAAATAACTATCGCATCAGCCTTTTGGCTTCTGCATTGATGATCTGGGCAGTCAGCTCTGCAGGAGATTCGCCTGCCTGCAGAAACACTTCCAGCAACTGACGGTTGAGCTCCAGCGCCGGTGCATCCGGTGGCAGCTGCATCGCTATCTGGTTGATGACAGAGATCGTTTGCTCTTTCAGCGTTTTAACCGCCTCCCAGGTGGTGGCTGATACATAAATCTGTTGGGTGATATTGTGCTCATATTCCGCTTTGATGCTCTGTACCATGGAGATCTGCATGTCCACGGCGCTCATGCCCGTTTGATATATACGGCCGATAAGGCTTTGCGGTGTGATACGGTCTACATACAGCGCCAGTCTTTCATAGGCCTGCAACTGCAGAGGCAGCACAGCAGGGTTGGCTGCATGCGGCGCTTCCGGTGCAGGCGCCGCGGGTTTCTTCTTGAGAAACATGTCACGGACAGTCATATACAGTATGGCGATAACGCCAATTGCCAGTGCCACATACAACAGCTGTTGGGAATTCATCTTATCGGAACGTTTTGAATCGCAAATATATATAAAATAATCACTAATTGTCAATGACCGGCGTCATATATTAATTACAAATTAAAGGCTTTCTTAAGGAACGGGTGATATCCGCCCTGTAAGAAAGCCTTTAAATCGTGATTCGTAATTATTTCAGTTTGCCCAGCCATTCTTTCAGCCTTGCCACGCCTTTCTCCAGGTTGGCCATGCTGGTGGCGTAAGACAGCCGGATGCAGTCAGGCTGCTGGAAAGCGACGCCGGTAACGACAGACACATTTGCTTTGTGCAGCAGGTACATACACAGATCGTCCGCATTTTTGATATGGGTGTCTTCGAATGACTTGTTAAAAAAAGCACTGATGTCCGGGAACATGTAAAAGGCGCCTTCAGGATCATTTACTTTCAGGCCGGGAATAGTTTGCAGCGCTTCGTGGATATAGGCGCGGCGTTTTTTGAATGCTGTCACCATCGCTTCGGCAGTGGTCAGATCGCCGGTCAGCGCTGTGATGGCCGCACGCTGGGTGATGGAGCAGGTAGCGGAGGTGAACTGGCTTTGGATCTTATCACATGCTTTGGCGATCTCGAGGGGAGCCGCCAGGTAGCCGAGCCGCCAGCCGGTCATCGCAAAACCTTTACTGAGGCCGTTGATAACAATGGTACGCTCTTTCATGCCGGGGAACTGGGCGATGCTCTCATGTTTCCCTACGTAATTAATATATTCATAGATCTCATCGGAGATGATATAGATCTGCGGGTGTTTGGCAAATACCGCTGCCAGCCCTTCCAGTTCTTCTTTTGAATAAACAGACCCGGTGGGATTGCAGGGGGAAGAAAACATGAATAGTTTTGTTTTCGGCGTGATGGCCGCTTCCAGTTGTTCAGGCGTGATTTTGTAGTTGTTCTCAATGGTGCTGGGTACAAATACCACGGTGCCCTGGCACAGCGCTACCTGTTCGGAATAAGTCACCCAGTAAGGCGTGGGGATAATCACTTCATCACCGGGGTTGACGATGCTCAGCACTACGTTGGCAAGGCTTTGTTTGGCGCCGGTGGTCACTACGATCTGTTCCGGCGTATAGTCAAGACCGTTATCGCGCTTCAGTTTGTGCACAACTGCCTGTCTTACTTCGGCGTAACCGGCTACCGGTGTGTAGTGGGTAAAGCCGTCGTCGATCGCCTTTTTGGCAGCTTCCCGGATATGTTCCGGGGTATCAAAGTCCGGTTCTCCAATACTCAGGTCTACGACGTCTATTCCCTGTGCTTTCAGCTCGCGGCCCAGTTTGGCCATTTTAATGGTTTGCGGCTCGGAAATCCGTGACAGCCTTTCTGCTAGTTGATTCATATCTAAACATTGGATTGACCGGAACAAACCTACATAAAAATTCAGGGATTTACGGATTTTGTCATTTTTTGATCTTACAAAAAAGAAGACCGAAGCGAATTGACGTCGCTTCGGTCCTTTTATCGTTTCATCTGTAGAGATCAAAAAATCCGTAAATCAATGCATTCCAAAATCTTAGTAGCTGGAAGTATGAGACAGGTAGTACAACTGCAGTTTGTTGTCACCGGTGCTGTCTTTGGCGCCGCTCAGGTAAATGGTGTAAGCGTATCCTGGCTGGAAGGGTACCTGTGTGGCACCGGCAGTCTGACGGGAAGTACCTTTCACCAGCGGAGTGGTGGAGCCGGGCAGCGTTACGTAGTATTCCACGGTGCTGTTATACGGGTCTACAGAATTCCAGGGACGGCTGATGGAAAAAGGCTGGTTCTCCAGCACTCTTTTGCTGTTGATGTACAGGTCCACCGGGCCGGCGTTGGGGCTCAGGTTCAGGAAGCGGAAGTTCACCTTGCTGGTAGACAGTGAGGAGAAATCTTCCCTGATCAGCTGAGACACGAATTTTTTAGTGTTATCGTTGTAGGTAATAATGGTGTAATACCGGAGAGAGTCAAACTGTTGGGTCACAGAGTCCAGACCGGTGCCGTTCAGGTTCCGGAAAGAAAAAGTGTGTACGCCCGGCAGGTCCAGGAAAGGAGAGGAGGCGCTGGTCTTATAGGCGGCGCTGGTGTTCATTTTGGCGCCGTTATTAAAGATGTCCAGGCTGGAAGGCAGATAAGCGCCGTTGATGATGGCACCGGTATAGTTCATCCTTTGCGGGGTCGGGTCGCTCTGTTTCAGACAGGATGAAAATCCGATTACTCCTCCCAACAGGGCGGCTACCGCCCAAACACGATTTTTTTTGATCAGCATTAGCTCACAGTTTTTTAGTATGGTGTTTATAAAATTTGCGTTTGATGTACCCTGAAACGGTCCAGGTTTGGTTGATACCTTTTTTTTCGTTGTAACTCCTCTTCGTATATCAGTTCTCCCAGCGCTTTCAGAAATGGTTTTCCGGTCGTTTCGAAAGCTTCCTGGTCTTCTCCGAGCGGACCGTCCTTATTTACCAGCAGACTGGCAGAGAGCAAAAACTCCACCTGATTGGCATAGTCCGCCACATAAGCCGTATCCGTTAAAAAGCCATAAGCCCATCCCGGCTTGTTGAAAATCCTGATATGGTCTGGTATGCGGGCCGCTTTCCGGCCGCCGAAAAGCAGAAATTTCACATATGCCGGATGGTATTGCCCCGTGTTATACACCGGATCTGTTGATTCTCCGGGGTATTGGGACATACAACGATACAAAAAATTGTAGTCATCTTCCGTTAAACGGAGCCGGAATGGATTTGTTACAGTTTCCGGAAAAAATAACCGCTGCATCATCTGGTGGAGCTCGTTGAGCGGCAACCTGTTCCGGTAGGAGAAGTCCATCGGGCTGTTTTCCAGCCGGCCCCGGTGATCGATATGCTGTTGACCGGCCAGGTCCTGGCGGGAGGCAAACACGAGGTTGCTCCGCTGGTCGGGCTGGTCGTACAGCAGCTGCCGGCCGGCCCGGAAATAGACGCTGTTGGTATGCATATTGGCCGCCATATGCAGCGGTAGCCCTACCCGGTGACGGATTTCGGTGCGGGTATATCCCAGTTCCCACAGGCGCCGGTTGAGCGGCTCCTGGCCCAGGAACTCATACAGCCGGTTGTAAGCGTCGTTATCGCTGACCAGAAAGATTTTTTTGATATAATGCGAGATGGTTGGTAGCTTGCCGGCTGCCGAATAATCATGCAGGACGCCCGGGTTGATGCCCGGCAAGGCCCGGGTAAACATGGCCGCGTGCCGGTCCAGCCCCGGAATCTGCAGGTCGTTCAGCTTCTCCAGCGCCAGCAGGGCGGTGGGGAGCTTGACGGTGGACGCCGGATAACAGTACCAGCCCCGCCCTATGCCAAAGCGAAAATCAGTAAATTGCGGCCGCTGCTGCGCATCCCGGTCTATCCGGGTGTAAATGAGCTGCAGCCGGTGAGCGGAAGCATCCCTGAATACCTTGGCCACAGCGGCTTTTCGACTTTTCAGCAACGCCTCAGGGAAATTATCTGTTACCGGATAATGGTGGGTTTGCATATATTTGTCGGTATTACATGAGTGTAAAGCAAAGAAATATTCTTAAAAACAGGAAAAAACCAAGATCGCGGATTTAGAAAAAATGGGTGTCACCAAGCCCGTAAAGTCAATCACATATTGATTTTGCGCCTCTTTTAACAAGGGCTTTAATATATCAATTTAAATTCTATCTTTGCAACTCTTAAAATTTTTTTATTATAAACCCGAAACAAGTAACATGCAACTAAAAGGACTGGTAAGATTTTTTGCCATCGCACTGATCCTTATCTCTTTGTATCAATTGTCCTTCACGTTTTTGGTGCGGAACTATGAGAAGAAGATAGAGCGGCAGGCTGAAACCGATGTAGCCAAGCAATTCCCTACACCTGAACAGAAATACCCAGGCAGCAAAGAACAGCAGGCCTTCTATTCTGACACGCTGAAAGGATTTACCAAACAAAGAAGACAAGAGATCGTGGACAGCACCAGCAATAAACAGATTGCCGGGTTTCCATGGTACGTTACCTACACCAAGGCCAAAGAAAAGGAACTGAACCTCGGCCTCGACCTCGTAGGTGGTATGAACGTAGTGCTGGAAGTAAGCGTGGAAGACGTTATCCGCGCCCTCGCCGGTCAATCCAAGGACCCTGCTTTCAATAAAGCGCTGGAACTGGCTGGACAACGCAAAAATACCAATCAGACTGATTTCGTTACCTTGTTCGGACAAACGTACGCTGAAGTGGCTCCTCAGGGCCGTCTGGCGACAATCTTCGCCAATGCGTACCAGAAAGACATCAACTTCAACTCGTCCAACCAGCAGGTGCTGGACATGATCCGCAAGGAATCCCACGCGGCCATCAAAAACACCTATATCGTACTGCAGAAACGTATCGATAAATTCGGTGTGGCACAGCCTAATATCAGCCTCGATGAAAATAAAGGCCTGATCTCTGTGGAACTGGCCGGTGTTGACAACGCTGAACGCGTGCGCAAATACCTGCAGGCTACTGCCAACCTGGAATTCCGGGAAGTGTACAAAAACAGCCCCGAGTTCTTCCAGAACGTACTGAACCCAATGAACGAAGCCATCAGGAACGCACAGGGCGGCAATACTGCCAAACCCGCTGCTACACCTGACAGCACACAGGCTGCTGCTGCCGCTGCTGATACCAAAGCTGACACCAGCAAAGAAGGTAAACTGAGCGACTACCTGGCTAAAAAAGATACCGGAAAAAGCGTAAAAGACAGCACTAAATCCTCTCAGGAACAACTCTTCGCTGAACAGCGCAAACAAAATCCGCTGTTCGCGATCATGATCCCGATGATCGATCCGCAGTCCGGCACCCTGATCCCCAGCCCGTCCATCGGCCGTATCCTGCCTAAAGACACTGCCGCTTTCCGTCAGTTCCTGCGCATGCCGGCTGTACAGGCTATCCTGCCTAAAGACGCGGTATTCGCCTTCGGTCCTGAAAATAAAGACGACAAACACGGCCCGCTGCCACTGTACGTGCTGAAAGTAAACCCCGCTAACCCTGCACCCCGTGTAGGTGGCGAAAGGATCGTTGACGCCCGCCAGGACGTTGGTCCCGACAACCAGCCGGAAATCAGCATGGCGATGGACAACGTGGGCGCACACGAGTGGAAAAAACTGACCGGTGAACTGGCGCCCGCCAACCCGAAAGATCCTTCCACCCTGAACTTCGTAGCCATCGTACTCGATAATATCGTTTACTCCGCTCCTTCCATCCAGGGCGAAATCGCCGGCGGCCGCTCTTCCATCAGCGGTAGCTTCACCATGGAAGAAGCCAATGACCTCGCCAATATCCTGAAGTCCGGTAAAATGCCTGCACCTGCACGTATCGTACAGGAACAGATCGTAGGGCCTACCCTCGGCGCTGAATCTATCGCCGCCGGTGCCAAATCCTTCATGATCTCCTTCGTGATCATCTTCGTACTGATGCTGGTATACTATAACAGCGCCGGCTGGGTAGCTAACATCGCACTGGTACTCAACCTGCTGTTTACCTTCGGTATCCTGGCCTCCCTCGGCGCCACCCTCACCATGGCGGGTATCGCCGGTCTGGTACTGACCATCGGTATGGCAGTGGACACCAACGTAATCATCTTTGAGAGGATCAAGGATGAGCTGACACACGGCAAGTCCTATCCCGACGCGATATCCCTCGGCTACAAACGCTCTTATGCGCCTGTGCTCGACGGTCACGTTACCTCTCTGCTCACAGCCTTTATCCTGTTTTACTTTGGTCTGGGCCCGGTGCTTGGTTTCGCTACCACCCAGATCATCGGTCTGCTCCTGTCCCTGTTCTGCGGTATCCTCGTATCCCGTATGATCACCGACTGGTGGACCAACAAGAAAAGACACTTCGAATACTTTACGCCGATCTCCCGCAAAGTCTTCAAACACGCTGCTTTCGACTTCGTAGGTAAACGTAAATATGCTTACATCATCTCTGCTATCGTAGCAATAGGTGGTATCAGCTCCTTCTTCCATGGCTTCGATCACGGTATCGACTTCTCCGGTGGCCGTAACTTCACCGTGCGCTTCGAGAAAACCATGAACAGACAGGAAGTGGCCAATGCGCTGAAGAAAGAATTCGACAGTGAGGTGTTTGTAAAAACCATCGGTAACACCAACCAGCTGAGCATCACCACTGCCTATAAAATTGAACAGCAAAGCCTGGCGGTTGATCAGGAAGTGATCACCAAATTGTACAGCGGTCTGAAACCTTACTACGATGCCAGCGTTACACAGGACGTGTTCAACACCCGTTATGTGATCGGCTCCCAGACAGTATCGCCTACCATCTCCGACGACCTTCGCGCCGGCGCGGTAAAAGCAACCGTATTGTCCCTCCTCGTGATCTTCGTGTATATCCTGATCCGTTTCAGCAAATGGCAGTACTCTATCGGTACTATCTTCTCCCTGCTGCACGACGTATTACTCACCCTGGCGGTATTCTCCTGGTTTAAGGACATCGTTCCTTTCACCCTGGAAATCGACCAGCACTTCATCGCGGCGATCCTCACCGTGATCGGTTTCTCCATGAACGATACCGTGATCGTGTTCGACCGTATCCGTGAATACTTTAAAACAGGCGCACATGGCAGAGACAGGAACACCGTGATCAACAAAGCGATCAACGATACCCTGAGCCGTACCATCATGACGTCCCTCACGGTATTCCTGACCATCCTGGTACTGTTCATCTTCGGTGGTGAAGTAACCCGCGGTTTCGCCTTCGCTATGCTGATCGGTGTTATCACCGGTACTTACTCTTCCATCTTCGTGGCGGCGCCGGTACTGGTTGACTTTGACAAGAAAAACCAACTGTCCAACGAAAGCGATGCGGTAGCCGTTTCTGAAAAGAAAGCTACTCCCGCCACTAAATAAGTAAGTGATAGCTGAAAAATATGTTTGACAAAAAAGCCTGCTATGTAACATAGCAGGCTTTTTTATTGGAGTAATATTTTGACAGGCAGACATATGCGCCAGCGCAAAGTATAACCCTGCCGGGCCTTATTCAGGCTTGCGGAAAACAAATCCCCGGACATCGTCCTGGTCCTGGTAATCTACTTCCAGCCCCACCAGGTACATGCCATGCGCTTTTTTTATGATCACGGGTATACCGGCAATCTCAAACAGGTCATCATCTTCCCGGAGGGCGTCAAACCCCAGCATGTAGCCCATACCCGAACATCCTCCGCCTTTTACGCCAATACGCAGATAAGGAGCTTCCACGTCGCCCTGCAGCAGTTGTTTTACTACAGCGGCGGCGTTGTCAGTGAGTTGCAGGGGGGCGGTAAATGTGGTAGCCATGGGCTTTTATTTTTTTCCAAAGGTAGGGAAAAGCCGCAGGAGTAGGGGAGGTGGTATACGGAAAGTAACCTCAGGTGGCGGCGGCCAGCTGCAGCAGTCGCTGATGAAGGGCCAGTACCTGCGGGATCACCAGTTGCTGTTCATCGTTCCGGATAACATAATCGCACAAACGCATTTTGATGCTTTCATCGATTTGTTTATGCATACGGGCCAGCACCTCTTCCCGGGTGACGTTGTCCCGCTTCATCACACGCAGGATGCGCAGCGGCTGCGGCGCGTACACGCCGATGATTTTATCGAGGTAGTGGAACGATTCCGATTCAAACAGCAGGGCGGCCTCTTTGAGCACGTAGGGAGTGGTCTGCTGACTGGCCCAGAGGTTGGAGTCGCGAATAGTGGCAGGATGTACCAGCGAGTTGAGCAGCGCCAGCTTTTCCTTGTCGTTGAAAACGATATTGCCGAGGTATTTGCGGTTCAGGGCGCCGTGGGCGTCGTAGGTATCCGGTCCGAAATGCTGCCTGACGGCTGCCGCCAGTTCGGGGTCCCTGACCAGGATGTCTTTGGCGCGTTCGTCTGCGTAGTACACAGGAACGCCCAGAAGTTCAAATATCTTGCTGACGGTGCTTTTACCGGAACCGATACCGCCGGTGATGCCTACCTTTAACATAAAATCCGGATAATTGGGTCTGTATCGAAGCTAAGGATAAAAAAAATCCCGGACAGGATGGCCGGGATTTTTTACAGTATTGTATGTGAATTACTTGGTCGCGGCCGTTTTCTGCTGTTGGGCAGAAGTGTATTCCATGCTGATGGCAGAACGCTCGATGGTGAAGCTGGTACCAGGACTAACTTCCACTACCAGGGTGTTGTCATCGTTCATTTTTTTCACTTTACCGTGGATGCCGGCAATGGTCACGATTTTATCACCTTCTTTCAGGTTGTCAATGAATTGTTTCTGTTGTTTGGCTTTCTTGGTCTGCGGACGGATCATAAAGAGCCACATGATCAGGATCATACCGCCAAAAAACAGGATAGAAACCATTGGGCTACCGCCTTGTGCGCCGCCTTGTGACGGCCCCATCAGTAAAATGTTCATGATGTTCATCGATAAATTGATTTAAATAGTTTGCCTATACAGCGCTTATTTTGCAACAATATTACACTGGATCTTAGGGCCTACCTGATAACCACCGCCGTTGTTGGTCCTGATGGATATTTCTTTTTCGGTATAGCCGGATTTCCCATGACTGTCGAATATTACCTTCATATAGCCGGATTCTCCCGGTTTGATAGGCTGTTTGGGCCATTCAGGCACCGTGCAGCCACAGCTGGAGATAGCATCCTCGATAACCAGGGGGGCTTTACCGCTGTTGGTAAACTTAAAGGAATATTCCACCTTTTCACCCTGGACAATATCTCCAAAGTTATGCACCTTTTCTTCAAAAGTAAGATCAGATGCTTTGCCGGCTTCAGCAGTATTGCCGGAGGCGGCGGGCTGACCGGCGGCAGCGGTTTGATCGTTAGCCGGTTGGTTATTGTTACAGGCAGCCACCAAAAGGGTGCCGCAGGTAAGGAAAAAGAGCAGTGTTCTCATAATGGTGTTGTTTTGGCCTAAAAATACTGCTTTCCACTTACTTTTTCGGACGGTCCTGTTTTTGCACCAGCGACTCTTTTTCAAGGTCTTTCAGGATATTGTCCAGGATACCATTGATGAACTGACCGCTTTGTGGCGTGCTGTAAGCCTTGGCCAGGTCGATGTATTCGTTGATGGTCACTTTGGTCGGGATGGTAGGGAAATAGAGAAACTCACACACGCCCATTTCCATCAACAGCATGTCCACCGCCGCAATACGCTCCGGGTCCCAGTTCTGCAACTTGGGTTTGATCAGCTCCAGGCAGTATTCTTTTTTGTCGTTAACGGTCAGTAACAGCTCCCGCGCATAGTCCAGTTTCTCTTTGCTGATCAGTTGCAGGAAGTTGAACAGATGCGGTTTGTTGAAATAGTTGCCCAGCAGAATGGCCATCATCTCCTCGTCATCGCTCCAGTGCAGGAAGTTGTCCTCCATATGCTGGACAAACAGCTCGCTTTTGGCCAGCACCTCTTTATAAATATATTCCAGGATCTCTTTTTCACCGGCTTTGGTGCGGGTTTCGTCCGCAATATAAGCTTTGTAGGCGTCGGAGGCGACCAGTATATTATAAAGCTTTCTGATCAGGTCAGTATCTGTCAGCTGGCGCATTTTCCACTGTTCCAGATTTACCTGAAAGCCTTTGTCGTTTGTTATCTGATAAATGAATTCATTTCCTGCGATTTTTGTATTCACCTGCAGGTCCTCGGCAGAGGGTAAGTGTTTGGAAGCACGGGTCTGGGCATCAGTTTCCGCATATTGCGCCACCTGTACCACCGAATAAAGTAAGTAGGTAAAGATCTGGCAGGTCTGGTCCAGCTTCTCATTCAGAAGCCTGGTAGCCGTGCCCGGCTTAATATTGCTTTGCTCCATCGTTTCCAGGGCATAAAGTGTTTGCATTACTTTCACCCGGATATTTCTTCTACTGATCATCGTATAAAAAAGAACTGGTATAAGGGCGCAAAACTAGACAAAAATCCCGAAATTTAGATATTTTGGAATTTTGGGATTTGGAAATTTTGCGAATAGACATCTGCGGAACTACAAAAGACCGGAAAACAACGCCGGAATTAAATCACAAAATCCGTAAATATCTAAATTCCTAAATGTTTTCCTGTCATTTTTTCCTGTTCCTTGTCATGATTTGTCAGTAATTAAAGCCTGTATTACATTTGCAATCTGCAATTTTGACTATAAAAGCGCCTTGGCATAATTCTCGTGGCAGGGTGCATTCACAATTCAAACTACTTTCTTTAAATAAAAACTACTATGGCTAAGAAATTAAGTATTAAACCATTAGCTGACAGGATCATCGTAAAACCTGCAGCCGCTGAAGAGAAAACCGCTGGTGGTATCATCATCCCGGATACTGCAAAGGAAAAACCCGTTAAAGGAACCGTGGTAGCCGCCGGTCCTGGTAAAAAAGACGAGCCGGTGACTGTAAAAGTAGGTGACACCGTACTGTATGGTAAATACTCCGGTCAGGAACTGCCTATCGACGGTGAAGACTACCTGATCATGAGAGAATCCGATATCCTGGCCATCGTTTAATAACGGCCGGTTTGTGTTATTGTAAAAACTAATCTTTTAAATATCCTTAGAGCATTATGGCAAAACAATTATTCTTCAATATAGAAGCTCGCAACAGAATGAAAAAGGGTGTAGATACCCTGGCCGATGCGGTAAAAGTAACCCTGGGTCCTAAAGGCCGTAACGTAGTGATCGAAAAGAAATTCGGCGCTCCCGGCGTAACTAAAGACGGTGTTACCGTTGCGAAAGAAATTGAACTGGAAGACGCTATCGAAAATATGGGCGCACAGATGGTGAAGGAAGTTGCTTCCAAAACCGCTGACCTGGCTGGTGACGGTACTACCACTGCTACCGTTCTGGCGCAGGCGATCATCGGCGAAGGCCTGAAAAACGTGGCTGCCGGCGCTAACCCGATGGACCTGAAACGTGGTATCGACAAAGCTGTTAAAGCGATCGTTGAAAACCTGAAAAAACAGTCCGAAAAAGTTGGTAACGACAACAAAAAAATCGAACAGGTTGCTTCTATCTCCGCTAACAACGACTCCGAAATCGGTAAACTGATCGCGGAAGCCATGAAGAGAGTAACCAAAGACGGCGTAATCACCGTGGAAGAAGCGAAAGGTACCGACACTACCGTAGAAGTAGTAGAAGGTATGCAGTTCGACCGTGGTTACCTGTCCCCTTACTTCATCACCAACAGCGAAAAAATGCAGGCCGAACTGCAGAACCCTTACATCCTGATCTACGACAAAAAGATCAGCACCATGAAGGACATCCTGCACATCCTGGAAAAAGTTGCACAGCAGGGCGCTCCGCTGGTAATCATCTCCGAAGATCTGGAAGGTGAAGCACTGGCTACCCTCGTGGTAAACAAACTGCGTGGTACCCTGAAAGTAGCTGCTGTAAAAGCTCCTGGCTTCGGTGACAGAAGAAAAGACATGCTGCAGGACATCGCTACCCTCACCGGTGGTATCGTTATCAGCGAAGAACAAGGCTACAAACTGGAAAACGCCGACCTCACCTACCTGGGTAAAGCGGAATCCGTAACCATCGATAAAGACAACACTACCGTTGTTGGCGGCAAAGGCCAGAAAAAAGATATCCAGGGCCGCATCGGTCAGATCAAAGCACAGATCGAAGTAACTACTTCCGACTACGACCGCGAAAAACTGCAGGAACGCCTGGCTAAACTGAGCGGCGGTGTTGCTGTACTGTACGTAGGTGCTGCTACCGAAGTGGAAATGAAAGAGAAAAAAGACCGCGTAGACGACGCCTTGCACGCTACCCGCGCTGCTGTAGAAGAAGGTATCGTTCCGGGCGGTGGTGTGGCTTACATCCGCGCTATCGAATCTCTCGATAAACTGAAAGGCGACAACAACGACGAACAAACAGGTATCGCTATCATCAAACGCGCTATCGAAGAACCGCTGCGCCAAATCACTGCTAACGCTGGTATCGAAGGTTCCATCGTAGTACAGAAAGTGAAAGAAGGTAAAGGTGACTTCGGTTTCAACGCCCGCACTGAAGTATATGAAAAAATGCTGGCTGCCGGTGTTATCGACCCGACTAAAGTTAGCCGTATCGCACTCGAAAACGCCGCTTCCATCGCTGGTATGCTGCTGACTACCGAATGCGTGATCGCTGACAAACCAGAACCTAAATCCGCTGCTCCTGCTATGCCAGGTGGCGGACACGGTATGGGCATGGACTACTAATCAGTCTTATTACCATAAAAAGAAACTCCCGCAGGCCTTTCTGCGGGAGTTTTTTTATCTTGTAACTTTACCGCCGGTAGTGCGTTACACTGATAACTCTGGTAATTAAATCAACTTGCAACTGAATGAAGTTATTGCTGAAAATAACCCTGGCCTGCCTGCCGGTACTTATCCTGCTCTCCTGCTCCAAAAAAGCAGAAGACATGGTCACAATGGACGCCGCAGAAACAGATACACGCATCCAACAATATCTCTTTGCCCACAACGAAATCGCCATACGTGACCCCTCCGGCCTGTACTACCGCATTTATGCGCCCGGAGACAGCGTTCACTTCGTAAAACCTGCATCCGTTGTTTATGTCAACTATTCCAACCAACTGATTGACGGCACCATCGTAGACGCCTCTTTCGATGTGACAAACTTCAACAACCGGGAACTGAAAAATCATATTCCCGCCTGGCAGATAGGGCTGACCAAAATCTCCAAAGGAGGTAAAATCCGGATGTATATCCCGCCATACCTCGCTTTCGGTAGCATGGGCGTGCCCGATATCATCCCTCCCAACGCCATCCTTATCTCTGAGGTAGAACTGGTGGACATTAAGTAGCTTTTTGTATAATTATAAAATCCAAATATCAACGGAATGAAGAAAGTTTTTTTACTGGGAGGATTAGGCCTCGCTTTACTGGCAGCCTGCTCTAAAAAAGACGATACACCGCAGTACGATGCCATCAAACAATTCGATGCCGACAGCGTTACGATTGTCAATTACCTGAAAACCAATAACATCACAGCATCTCACGATCCGCGGGGTATCTTCTGGCAAATCATCGACAGTGGCGATCTGGGCAACAAACCCACCCCGACCAGCAACGTGACCGTGAAATATGCCGGCACCTTCCTCGACGGAAAAACTTTCGACAGCAACGACAACGCCAGCTTCGACCTGAACCGTGTCATCGACGGCTGGACCATCGGTATCCCCAAGATAGGTAAAGGCGGACGCATCAAGCTGTTCCTGCCCTCCATCTACGCCTACGGCCCCTACGCCAATAATGGCATACCGGCCAACTCGGTGCTGCTGTTCGATGTCACACTGAAAGATCTTGTTAAAAAATAATTCCCGGGCTGGCCTGACAGGTCAGCCCTTTTGATTTCCCGTTACAGCGGCTACCCGCATAAATCGTTAAATAACAAAATCTGTAAACACCTGAATAGGTAAAATGCCCTACTTTTACAGGTAAATCAATAATGTAGTGGCACACGAATGTATCTCCGTTTTCGACATCTTTAAGATTGGCATTGGCCCGTCCAGCTCCCATACTTTAGGCCCCTGGAGGGCCGCCCAACGCTTCCTCGGCGAACTGGAAGCCACCGGTAAACTCTCTTCCGTCACCAACTTACAGGTACTGCTTTATGGCTCTCTCGCCAAAACCGGTCACGGCCATGGTACCGATATAGCCGTGCTGCTGGGACTCTGCGGCGATGACCCCGTTACCTTCGACGTTAATAAAATCAACGATAAAATAGATGACCTGCGCCGCACCCGCAAAATGATGCTGGCCGGCAAATACGAAATAGATTTTGACCCGGTGGAAGACATCGAATTCCTGTTCGAGGAGTCCCTGCCATTCCATCCCAACGCCCTCGTATTCCTCGTCGCCTTCGCCGACGGCGATAAACGCGCGGCTACCTATTATTCTATCGGTGGCGGCTTCGTAGTACAGGAAGGTGAAATAGGCGGCGGCGGCTCCTCGGTGGACCTGCCTTTCCCCATCGATACGGCCCGGCAACTGCTGCAGTTCTGCATCAAGACCGGCTTCAGCATCTCCGAACTGGTGATGGAAAACGAACTGGCCTGGAGATCGGAAGCGGAAACCCGCGCCGGTGTGCTCAACATCTGGCGCGTAATGCAGGAATGCACCTACCGCGGCTGCCATACTACCGGTGAACTGCCAGGTGGCCTCAAAGTGGCCCGCCGCGCCGCCGCACTCAATAAAAAACTGCTGAAAGGCCGCACCTATACCGACTATAACTCCTGGATAGAAGCTATCCGCGCCGGAGGCGCACACTTCACTTATACGCTCGACTGGGTGAGCTGCTTTGCCCTCGCCGTAAATGAAGAAAATGCCTCTTTCGGCCGCGTAGTCACAGCGCCCACCAATGGCGCCGCCGGCGTAATACCCGCCGTACTGCAGTATTACATCGCCTTCTGCGACGGCCTGCACGACGATAGGATCATGCAGTTCCTGCTCACCGCTTCCGAGATAGGCAGCATCTTCAAAAAACGTTCTACCATCTCCGCCGCTATGGGCGGGTGCCAGGCGGAAATAGGCGTTTCTTCCGCCATGGCCGCCGCAGCGCTGACAGAATGCCTCGGCGGATCCCAACGGCAGGTGCTGATGGCCGCTGAAATAGCCATGGAACACCACCTCGGCCTTACCTGCGACCCTATCGGCGGACTGGTGCAGATTCCCTGCATTGAAAGAAATACCATGGGCGCCATCAAAGCTATTACAGCTTCCCAACTGGCGCTGCAAAGCAACCCGGAACTGGCCAAGGTGTCCCTCGATGCCGTGGTGAAAACCATGTGGGACACCGCACTGGACATGAATTCCAAATACAAGGAAACCTCCGACGGCGGCCTCGCTGTCAATATCCCGATCAGTCTCAGCGAATGCTAATATAAAATACGGCAACAGCGGTACAGGGAGCAGGATTTTAAATATGTTTATATTAAGAAAGAAACATATTTTCGTTTTGCGCTCAGTACCGCAATTCGTAATCCGTATTTTTTTATGCGTCACTACTTCTGGCTCCTGTTATTGTCAACTTCCGCCGCCGCCCAACAGTTCGGGGGGAACCCTCCTTCCCTGAAATGGCAACAGATCAATACCGATACTGTCCGCGTTATCTTCCCCAAAGGTATGAGCCCGCAAGGGGAACGTGTAGCCAATATCGTTACCTGGCTGAATAAAAATACCCGCTCCTCTATCGGTCCGCTGGAAAGGAAAGTAGACATCGTGCTGCAGAACCAGACCATGCAGTCCAACGGATACGTACAACTCGGCCCTTTCCGCTCCGAATTCTATCTCGCCCCGTCTCCCACATCGCAGGACCTCGGCTCCCTCAACTGGACCGAGCAGCTCGCGCTCCACGAATACCGCCACGTATTGCAGAACATGAACTTCCGGCAGGGAGTGTCTAAAGTGTTTTCCTGGCTGGGTGGGCAACTGGGACAGGCGGCGGCTACCAATATCGCCGTCCCCAACTGGTTTTGGGAAGGCGACGCCGTGATCAACGAAACGGTTTTCAGTCCGCAGGGGAGGGGCCGCCTGCCAGCATTCTTCGACGGGTTCCGCGCCCTGTCGCTGGAAGACAAGCACTATGCCTACATGAAAATCCGCAACGGTTCCTACCGCGATTTCGTCCCCGACCACTACCCGCTGGGCTACCTGCTGGCCACCTACGGCCGCAACCACTACGGCGACGATTTCTGGAAGCACATTACCAGCGACGCGGTCCGCTACCGCGGCGTTTTTTACCCTTTCTCCCAAAGCCTGAAAAGACGCACCGGCAAAAATATCACCGCCTTCTATAACGCCATGCTGGCAGAATACCAGCCACAATGGAATCAATACGCCGCCCGCCCGGACACTACGCCGGTAGTGCCGGTCACCGCTTCCGGCCGCACCGTTACCAACTATAAATATGTATATGCCGCCGGCCCCGGAGAATGGATCGTGCTGAAAGACGCCTATAATAAAGTACCAGGCATCTACCGCCTGCACAGCAACGGCGATGAAGAACTGCTGGTAAGGCCAGGCATTGTTTACAACGATTTCTTCAGTTACCGCAACCAGCGCATCGTATGGGCCGCCGCCCGCTTCGACGCACGTTGGGGCTGGAAAAATTTCTCTGTCATCAAAGTGCATGACAACGCCAACGGTCGTACGAAAACGGTATCTCCCCGCGGTAAGTTCTTCTCCCCGGACATCAGCGCCAACGGCCAGCAGATAGTGGCGGCATCCATTACGCCGGACATGCACTACAGCCTGCAGGTCATCAGCACCGCCACCGGCGACATAGAGAAAATATTGCCCAACCCCGACAACTGGTACTATACTTTCCCCCGCTTCACCGCGGACGATAAGGCGGTAATCAGCGCCGTCCGTAATGAACGCGGTGAAATGGCCCTCGTACAACAATCACTGCTGACCGGCGAAGCCACGCCACTCACCCCCTTCAGCTACGTGGTGCTGGGAATACCCGCAGTACAGGGAGATACGGTATACTTCACCGCTTCCACCCGCGATGTCAACAACGTATATGCCTTGACGTTGTCCGACAGGAAAACATATGAAATCACAGACAGGGGGAACAGCGCGCTGCACATGGCTGTGTCGCCGCAACAGGACAGCCTCCTGTTCAGCGAGTTTACCACTGCCGGCTATCGCCTGTACCGCACGCCGCTGAAAACAGCCTGGAAAGAAACATCCGTGGCTCAATCGCAGCACAGTAAGTGGCTGCAGCCGGTTGCTACAGAAAACGCGAATACACTGGATATCGTACCACAGGACTCCCTGCCGGTAAAGAAATACAGGCTTTTTACCCGTCCGTTCAACTTCCACAGCTGGGTACCATCCTTCAATGATCCCAACTACAGCATCTCGCTGCTGGGAGAGAATATCCTCAATACCACCAACACCTCCATCGGGTACAACTACAACCGGAATGAAGGTTACTCCGATGTGAGCGCCAGCTTCACCTTCGGCGGATGGTTTCCCTACCTGAACACCGGTGTGGACTATATTTTTAACCGCAATACCGTAGTGCCTAACCTCGGCCGTATTTACTGGAACGAGCTGACCTGGCACGCAGGACTGTCTGTTCCGCTGAACCTGTCGTCCGGACTGTTCAGCCGCAGCCTGCTAATCGGCAGCGACTATAATATCCTGCACCGCTATCCGCAGGGGAACTTTAAATTCAGGAACGACAACCTGCAGTACCTGAGCAGCCGGTTGCTCTTCAATAATATGCGGATCAAAGCCAAACAAAATATCTACAGCCATTTTGGACAGTATGTGGCGTTGTATTATAACCACTCGCTGGGCAACCCGTTTGCCACGCAGTTCTATGGCCGCATAGACCAGTATCTCCCCGGGTTCTCCCGGAACCACAACATCGTGTTGCAGGCGGCTTTCCAGCAGCGTGACCAGGATTTTAACTATACTTTCACGGATAACTTCGTATATGCGAGAGGGTACAATACGCCTTTCTACGACAGGGTGTATAAGCTGGGGGCCAACTATCATCTGCCGCTGGCGTATCCGGACTGGGGCTTTGCGCAGATCCTCTATTTCAGCCGCGTACGGGGCAACCTGTTCTACGATTACAGTGTAGCAAGGGATTTTGTGAACAATAAGAACAACCGCTATACTTCCGCCGGAGCAGAGCTCTTCCTGGATACCCGTATCGGCAATACGCTGCCGTTTACCTGTGGGGTGCGGTTCAGCCACCTGTTTGACAAAGACCCGAAAGACAATGCGCAGAACAGGGTAGATTTTATTGTGCCGCTACAGCAGCTGTTCAGTTATTGATTTTGAAATTTGGGGGATTCATAAAAGCGACGCTGAAACTTCGGTCTTTTTATATTTATAGTAATCAATCGCGTTATAATCCCCCAAATTCCAAAATCCGTAAATCAAAAAATCTCAAAATCACTTCACGTCTATCCGTAACGAAGGGGCGCGGTAAATTTTATCCGGTGCGTATTCGATCAGGATATCATCAAAGTACAATACATCTCCCTGTTGCAGGCTCTCTTTGAGGCGGGTGCTCCAGAGGGCCGGGAGGCGGGACGTTTTAAAGTTGTCCCCTGTATAGTCTTTATAGATGCCGGGCTGACCGGTAGTATCGTTGAGATAAGGCTGATGTTGTTCGTACGTAAAAGCGAAAGAGATCACGGGGTAGACGTGATTTTTTTCATCGCGTACTACCAGTGCGGAGTCCAGCAGTTTCACCACCTGGCTTTTGGGCAGGGTATCGCTGAGGAAAAGTCCCCAGCTGCTGCGGAGCTTCGCAGGCCGTTTGTTGGAAGCCGGTGTGGTTTTGTTTGCCGATGAGGTTTTGGTGGCAGGAACAGGTTTTTTGCCGGATTGGGCAAACGTGGCCATGTTGATCATCAACAGCAGGAAAATGAATGCGGACAGGTGTTTCAGCATGATAGTGACGGGATATAAAAAAATCGCCCGGTATACTAACGACCGGGCGATGATTAAAATTATAAAGATTTCAAACTTTCCGTTATCACCTGGATTTTGGCTTCGGCGTCCGCTTTTTTGCGTCTTTCCGCTTCTACCACTTCCGGTTTGGCGTTCTGTACAAATCGTTCATTGGCCAGTTTGATTTCCACCGACTTCAGGAAGCCCTGTTGGTACTCGAGGTCCTTCAGCAGGGATTCTTTTTGTGCCGTGGTATCCAGTACTGTTTCGGTGCCCAGGTAGAATTTATCTTTCTGCACCACGAGGGTGATACAGCCGGGGACCGTTTCCTGTACGTAGTGTACCGCTTTGGCGTTTACCTGTTTGGCGATGGTGTCTTCAATTTGTTTGAAGGCGTTCTCGTGTTTGGTTTCGATATGCAGTACGATCGGATCTTTTGGTTTGATCTGGTTTTTAGCGCGGGCATCGCGGATGCCGGTGATGACTTCCTGCGCCAGAACGCCTTCCAGCAGGGCGGCGTGTACCGGGGCGGCAGGAGTAGTGAATTGTTTCATCATCAGTATATCTGCCTCATCGCGTACTTTCAGCAACTGGTAAATCTCTTCAGTGATGAACGGCATGTAGGGATGCAGCAGTTGCATCAGTTGCTCGAAGAAAGATACCGTTTGCATGTATACGGCGGCGGAGATAGGCTGTTCAAAACCGGGTTTCACCCATTCGAGGTACCAGCCGCAGAAATCGTCCCAGATAAGGCTGTAAAGGGATTTCAGGCCTTCGCTCAGGCGGAAATCGGCATGCAGCGAGGCTACCTGGGCCTGTACTTCGTTCAGGCGGCTCTGGAACCATCTGATGGGGAAGAGGCTGGAGGCGTCCATGTTGTCAGTCGCCTGGCGGGATTCCCACATTTTCACCAGTTTCAGCGCGTTCCAGATTTTATTGTTGAAGTTACGGCCCTGATCGCAGCTGGAGGTATCGAACAGCAGGTCGTTACCGGCCGGGGAGCTGATCATTACGCCAAAACGTACGGCGTCGGCGCCGTAGCTGTGAATGAGTTCCAGCAGGTCGGGCGAGTTGCCGAGGGACTTGCTCATTTTGCGGCCTTCCTTGTCTCTCACCATGCCGGTAAAGTACACGTCGCTGAAAGGCTTTTGCCCGTTGAATTCCAGGCCGGCCATGATCATGCGGGCCACCCAGAAGAAAATGATATCCTGGCCGGTTACCAGTACGGAGCCGGGGTAGTAGTATTGATAGTCTGCGTTGTCGGGGCTGGAGATACCGTTGAACACTTCCATGGGCCAGAGCCAGGAGGAGAACCAGGTATCGAGGCAGTCTTCATCCTGCTTCAGGTCGGCCGCGGTCAGCGTGATGCCTTTCTGTGCGAACAGGGCTACGGCTTCTTCCGCGGTGGCAGCTACTTCGAAAGTGCCGTCTGCCGCGTACCAGGCAGGGATCTGCTGTCCCCACCACAGTTGGCGGGAGATACACCAGTCCTTTACATTTTCCATCCAGTATTTGTAGGTAGCGAGGAAGCGGTCGCCGGGATGTATTTTAACATCACCGTTTACGACAGCGTCCAGCGCGGGTTTGGCGATATCGGCCATTTTTACGAACCACTGGGTGGAGATGCGTGGCTCTACTACGGTCGTCGGGTTACGTTGACTGTAGCCGAGGCGGGTGGTATAAGCCTCTTCTTTCACCAGCTGGCCGGCTTCTGCGAGGGCGGCCACTGTTTTCTTACGGGCTACGAAACGGTCTTCTCCAACAAATACAACGGCGGCGGCGCTCAGGGTGCCGTCATCGTTGAGGGTGTCGATGATGTCGAGGTGATGTTTCAGACCAAGGTTATAGTCATTGATATCGTGTGCGGGCGTCACTTTCAGGGCGCCGGTACCGAAGGCTTTGTCCACGTAGGTGTCGAAGATGATGGGCACGGGGCGGTTTACCAGCGGAACGATGGCAAAATGGCCTTTCAGGTGTGCATATCTTTCATCTTCCGGGTTTACGCAGATGGCGGTATCGCCCATGATGGTTTCCGGGCGTTGGGTGGCGATAGTGATGAATTCGCCGGTAGGTTTGCCTTCCGCGTCAGTAATGGCATATTTCACATGGTACAGGAAACCCTGGATATCTTTGTATTCCACTTCCTCGTCGCTCAAAGCCGTTTTGGCTTTGGGGTCCCAGTTGATCATGCGGGCGCCGCGATAGATGAGGCCTTTGTTGTACAGTTCCACGAACACTTTGATCACCGCTTTATAATAGTGGTCGTCCATGGTAAAGGTCACCCTGTCCCAGTCGCAGGAGCAGCCGAGTTTTTTGATCTGTTGGTAGATGATGCCACCATATTTTTCCTTCCACTCAAAAGCGTGTTTGAGGAAGTCTTCGCGGGAGAGCTGGGATTTTTCGATCCCTTTTTCTCTTTTCAGCATGTCTACCACTTTCGCTTCCGTTGCGATGGAGGCGTGGTCGGAACCGGGTACCCAGCAGGCGTTGAAACCGCTCATACGGGCGCGGCGCACCAGTATGTCCTGGACTGTTTCATTGAGGGTATGGCCAAGATGCAAGACCCCGGTGACGTTAGGCGGGGGGATCACTACAGTAAAGGGCTGGCGGCTATCCGGCGTAGAGCGGAAATAACCTTTGTCCATCCAGTGTTGGTACCATTTTTCTTCAACCGTTGCAGGCAGGTAATTTTTCGAGAGTTCCATGCTATTCATAATATAAGTCTGCAAAAATAACGGAGATTGACCAGAGAAGGAAATTATGGGGCATAATATTAGTGCGGGACCGCAGTGCCGGAAAGGAGAACGGGACGCCGTTATGCGCCCGTTTCCCTGCGGTGGACTGCAATACGGCCGCACCTGCGGCTTTTGTGCAAAAAAAGTGCATCCGGAGATGCACCTTTTGCAGGAGATAAGTGTCTTTATATATGGACGGTACGGTTACATGGTTTCAGCGATCACCTGGCAGGTTTTCGCCACCATCTCAGGAGTGATGTCCAGGTGGACGACCATTCTGACCTGTGTAGGGGAGATGGCCATGGTAAGGATGCCTTCTTTGCGGAGGTGGTCTGTTAGTTTCCGGGGCGTCCATTCGCCGCCGGTCACTTCGAAGATGAGGATATTGGTTTCCACGGGCAGCATATGGCCGGTGAAGCTTTTTTCCAGGAGGGCCGCCGCTATTTGTTTGGCGTGCTGGTGGTCTTCTTCGAGGCGCTGGATATTATTTTCCATGGCATAGATGCCGGTGGCGGCCATATAACCGGCCTGCCGCAGACCACCGCCCAGTTTCTTGCGTATGCGGCGCGCTTCGCGGATGAAGCCGGTGCTGCCGAGGAGCACGGAGCCTATGGGGCAGCCCATGCCTTTATTGAGGCATACGGAAATGCTGTCAAAGGTACGTCCGTAGCTGCGGGGGTCCTGGCCGGTGGCTACGATGGCGTTGAAAAGGCGGGCGCCGTCGAGGTGGAGGGCCAGTTTATGCTGGTCGCAGACCTGGCGGATACGGAGCACCTCGTCCCAGTCGTAGCAGCATCCGCCGCCGCGGTTGGAGGTGTTTTCGAGGCATACCAGGCTGGTGCGGGCTTTGTGGACATCGTCGGGGTTGATGGCCGCTTCCACCTGGGCAGCGGTGATCATGCCACGGTCGCCGGTGATGGCATGTACCTGGGCGCCGGCGTTGAAGGCGATGCCGCCTCCTTCATAAATGTAAACATGGGCGAGGTTGCTGCAAACCACTTCATCCCCCGGCAACGTATGTACTTTGATGGCAATCTGGTTGCTCATTGTGCCGGAAGGGCAGTAAAGGGCTGCCTCTTTGCCAAAATAGTCTGCCATCATGGCTTCCAGTTTGTTGATACTGGGGTCTTCGCCAAAAACGTCGTCTCCCGTTTCAGCTTGTAACATGGCCTGTAACATGCCGGGGCCGGGGCGTGTAAAAGTATCGCTGCGAAAGTCTATCATATGATTGAATAATTTGCAAGGACTTTGACAATAAATTAGTTAAGATGCTAATTTAATAATGATTATTTATCAATTGTTAAAATTTGCATAAAGCGTGTGGCAACAAGGACTAAAGCACTATAAAATATCGTTATAAAACTGTACTTTGTTATAGCGAAGACAATAAAAAAGAAGGATTTGGTAGAGTGGTGGGTTAGCACGATCTTTGCAGGCTAAATAAAAACAAACGAATAAGGTGCGGGAAATTTTGTAAGTTAATTAAATTCAAAATTCAAACAAAATATTTCTTTCGCTGTTATTCTTATTTATAAACCAATACAATTTTTCATATGAGGCAACTTAAAATTGCCACCCAGATCACCAATCGTGATTCGCAGGCGGTAGAAAAGTACCTGCAGGAAATCTCGAAGATCCCTTTGTTAACACCTGAGGAGGAGACCGTTTTGGCGCAGCGCATTAAAATGGGCGATCAGAAGGCTCTTGAAAGATTGACTACAGGAAACTTACGTTTCGTGGTTTCCGTTGCCAAGCAGTATCAGCACCAGGGGCTTAGCCTCAGCGACCTTATCAATGAAGGTAATTTAGGCCTGATCAAAGCTGCGCAGCGTTTCGATGAAACGAAAGGTTTCAAATTCATCTCTTATGCAGTATGGTGGATCCGCCAGTCCATCCTGCAGGCGTTGGCCGAACAAGGTCGTCTTGTTCGTCTGCCGCAAAACAAAATTGGCACCTATAATAAAGCAAACAAAGCTTACATGGCATTTGAGCAGGAAAACGAGCGTGAGCCTTCTACCGAGGAACTCGCAGAAATCCTGGAAATGTCTGAATCGGAAATCAATAACATTTTCCAGAGCAATACCCGCCATATGTCACTGGACGCACCAGTACATGAAGCTGAAGACGTAGCCATGGGAGACCTGCTGGAAGGTGGAGACATTACCGACGACGACGTGATGAGAGATTCCCTCCGCGAGGAAATACGCCGGGTTTTAAAATCCCTGAGCCCCCGCGAAGCGGAAATTGTGAATGCCTATTTCGGTCTGGATGGTGAAAACGGCGCAACAATCGAACAAATCGGGCAGAAGTACGATCTGACCAAAGAAAGAATCAGGCAAATCAAGGAACGCGCTATCAAAAGGCTCCAGAAAGCACGCTATAGCGGTGCCCTGAAATCCTACCTGGGATAATATTTTCGATTTTCGGATTTTCAGATTTTCGATTTTAAATGCGTAAATCACTAAATCACTAAATCAAGAAATCATTATATAAATCCTCTTAATCTATAAAAACACCGGCCTTGTAAATACATGGCCGGTGTTTTTATATTGATAACACCCCTTATTTTTGCAAACATGCGCAACTTCCTGATGATCATAGTGGCTGCCGTTGCTTTCTTCTCCGCCTGCGAGAAAGATATCAGCGTCAACCTGCAGCAGCAGGAACCATCGCTTGTGGTAGAGGGTAAATTTGAAACCAACCGATACCCGCAGGTAGTGCTCACCCGCAGCCTCGGCTACTTCTCTGAAATAGCCCCCGCCACCTTACTGGCCTCCTTCGTGCACAACGCGGTGGTGACCGTCTCCGATAGTGTCCGCACCATGACACTCAAAGAAAGAATCGTGGAAATAGCCGGGCTGGGCCGCGTTTTCGCCTACGTGCCCGATACTTCCAGACCCGCCGCCGCTTTCAGAGGAAAAAACGGTGGCCGGTATACCTTGAAGATTACTGCTGACAATAAGTCATACGAGGCAGTGACAACAATACCCCTGCAGGGGCTCCACCTGGATACTATCTGGTGGCAGCGGGTAAGGAAGGAAAACGATACCTCCAACGCCCGCGTATGGGCCAGGATCACCGATGCTGCGGCCTCCGGCAATTATGCCCGGTATTTCACCCGCACCAATAGCGGCGCCTTCCTGCCCGGCATGAATTCAACCATGGATGACCAGGTGGTGAACGGCACAACATTTGAAATTCCTCTCGACGCCGGCGTTGACAAAAGCAAACGCGAAAATCCGGAGACATACGGCTTTTTTAAAAGAGGCGACACGGTAACGGTTAAGTTCTGTAACGTCGATAAAGCTACCTTCAGCTTCTGGCGGGCACTGGACTTCGCCTATAACAGCACCGGCAACCCGTTTGCATCTCCCACAAAAATACTGGGAAATGTGCCCGGAGCCGTCGGCTACTGGGGCGGTTATGCCGTCACCTATAAAACAGTTATTATCAGGAAATAATTTATATAGAGCAATCAAAGTATGGAAAACAAACAACAAGAACATGTGCATCTGTTGATCATCGGTTCCGGACCCGCCGGCTACACCGCTGCAATATATGCCTCAAGAGCCAACCTTAAACCAGTATTGTACCAGGGCATTCAACCCGGTGGCCAGCTGACCATCACTACTGAAGTGGAAAACTATCCCGGTTACCCGGAAGGTATCCAGGGCCCGGAAATGATGGTGGACTTCGAAAAACAGGCTACCCGCATGGGCGCTGATATCCGCTACGGCATGGCTACCGCCGTGGACTTCAGCAAACAACCATATAAAGTAACCATCGACGAGGAAAAAGAAATCACCGCCGACGCCATTATCATCGCTACAGGCGCCTCTGCCAAATGGCTGGGACTCCCGTCCGAACAACGGCTCAACGGCAGCGGCGTTTCCGCCTGCGCGGTATGCGACGGTTTCTTCTTCCGCGGTAAAGAAGTAGCCATCGTGGGCGCCGGTGACACCGCCGCCGAAGAAGCGCTCTACCTCTCTAAAATGTGCACCACCGTACACATGCTCGTGCGTAAACACGAAATGCGCGCCTCCAAAGTAATGCAGGACCGTGTGCTGAAAACCTCCAATATCATCGTATACTGGAACACCGAAACAGACGAAGTACTGGGCGACAAAAAAGTGGAAGCCGTAAGAGTGCGCAACAACCAAACCGGCGAGAAAAAAGACGTGCCGGTAAGCGCTTTCTTCGTAGCCATCGGCCACCAGCCTAACTCCGCCATCTTTAAAGAATACCTGCAGCTGGACGAACAGGATTATATCGTGACCGTTCCGGGCAGCAGCCGTACCAGCATCGAAGGCGTATTCGCCTGCGGCGACGTACAGGACAAAATCTACCGTCAGGCTGTAACAGCAGCTGGCAGCGGTTGTATGGCCGCTCTCGACGCTGAAAGGTACCTGTCGGCTAAAGAACACCAATAATAAATTACGAATTACGAATTACGAATTGAAAGGTAGTTCGTCTTTTATAATTCGGAATTGAACTTAATAACAACCATTACGAATTACTGATTACGGATTGTACCCCAATCCGTAATTCGTAATTCGTAATCCGTAATTGTCCCAAATGCTCACCATCGCCCTCGAACAAGCTGCTTTCCGCGCCTATCATGGCCTTTATCCGGAAGAAACCGTGATCGGCAACGATTTTCTGCTCGATATATCCGTTCGTATACCTGGCTCCGTTGCCATCGATGACCTCACGGATACGGTCAACTACCAGGGTATCTATGAAGTGGCAAAAGCCATCATGGCACAGCCCAAACCCTTGCTGGAAGAGGTGGTGTACGCCCTCACAGACGCCCTCCGCGAACGGTACCCCTCCATTCAGCACAGCACCGTTACCCTCCGGAAACTGAACCCGCCCATGGGCGCCAGCGTCCGCAACTCACTGGTGTCGCTGGCGAAGGATTACTAAAATATACCGCCGCTTCGCATTAATTACTTGTAATTTTCGTAGATTTATAGCAACAAGTAAATCAAGCATTTCTTACCCTGCTAAAAACCAGTCCTATGATGAAACGGATGCTGACAATTTCATTCCTGCTTTGCGCTGTATTATTTGCCAACGCCCAATCAGTGGATGAAATGGTGGAACAGGCCAGGCAGCTGGAACTACAAATGAAGGAAGAAGCCGCACTGGAAAAGGATAAGGAAATACTGAAAATACAACCCGGCGAAATAAAGGCCCTGACCCAGGCCAGCCAGATGTGCTCCCGCATCGGTAACCGCCAGAAAGATAAAAGCGCTAAAACAAACTATTTCAATCAGGCTAAAACATATGCACAGTCCGCCCTGAAAGTGGCCCCGAACAATGCAGACGCCAACCTCGCCATGGCCGTGGCCATGGGACGCATGGCCCTTATCTCCGGCGCCAGGGAAAAAGTAGCCGCCTCCAAAGACGTTAAGAAATACGCCGAACTGGCCATTAAATTCAATCCTAACCTCGCACAGGCCTACCATGTGCTGGGCAAATGGAACTATGAAGTGGCCAACCTCAACGTATTCGAAAGAGGCGCCGCCAAAATGCTCTTCGGCGGCCTGCCGGACGGCTCCCTGAAAAACGCCATCGCCAACTATGAAAAATGCCGGCAGCTGGACCCCTCCTTTCTGCTCAATTACTACGAACTGGCCCGCGCCTATAAAGCCGATGACCAGCAGGACAAAGCCATCGAAGTGCTGAAAAAAGCCCTGTCACTCCGCAGCATTTACCAGGACGATGCCAGCATCAAGGCTGACTGTAAAAAAATGCTGGACGACCTGCAGTAATATCTCAGATCACTTTCCCTTTCCATTTACCACTTTTCAGGTACCAGGCGCTAAGCCCGAATATCAGTATCCAGTAAATGAAATCCGCACCCCATGCAAGATGCAGCGGGCTGCGCATCCTTTCTATCACGATATCGCAGTAAATCATATAGCCTACCACCGCCGTACACTCGGTCAGGAGGTTCATCCGCGTATTGCCCGTGCCGGTCACCCCACTGAGCACGACCGCCGCTACCGCCATCAGCAACGTGCTGAGCGTGATGATCCGGATAGACGGAATGGCCGCCGTAATCAGCGTAGCGTCGTTGGTGTAAATATGCAGCAAGGTATAGGGGAAGAGGTTCACCAATATACAGATGACGGTGGCGCAACCAAGACTGATGGCCACAATGTTTTTAATGACCTTAAATACAAGGTGCTCCTTGCCCTGCCCGATAATATTGCTGACCATCGTATTGCAGGTAGCGGCCAGTGCCCAGGTGAAAATGCCGAAAAAGCCAAAAATGCTGCGCAGCATATTGGAAATGGCCAGCGGTCGCTCTCCCAGGTGCTCGATGAAAATAAAGAAGACAAACCAGCTGCCGATACTGAAAAGAAACTGCACGATCAGCGGCGCGGACACATTGAGAATATTCCGGATGATCTCCCGGCGCGGCTTCAGGTAGGTAAATAAGCTATACCGGATATGGTACTTTTTCAGGAAAATGATACTGAATGCCACCGAACAGCCGGTGATCTCCGCGATGATGGAAGCAATCGCCGCACCATTCAGCCCAAGGGCCGGCAACCCCAGCTTCCCGAAAATCAGTGTATAGTCGAAAAGGATATTGACCGTTTCCTGGCACAGCGAAGTGACGGCCAGCACCCTGGAGTTGCCGCTGCCGATGTAGAAGGCATTGGCCATGCTCAGCATCATCAGGAAAGGCAGCCCCCAGATACGGATACGGATGAACGAAACCGCTGCCGAAAGGATCTCCTGGTTGTGCAGTGTTTTGGAGAAAAAATAAGGCGCTACCGCCAGGGTTAGCAGGATGGCCGTCAGGGCAAAGACAGCGCCCACTTCCAGCCCGTTGGCGAAAAGCTGGCCGATACTGCTGTACTGCTGCTGCCCCGCCCGGCGGGCTATCAGCACCTGCAGGCCGTTGTTAAGCCCATAAGCGATCATATACATCACCAGGTAATAAATACCGGCAATACCGTTGGCCGCCAGCTCCAGCTCACCCAGCCGGCCCAGGAAAGCGGTGTTGGTCATATGGTTAAACTGGGGGATAATCAGTGCCAGACATATAGGGGCGGCAATTTTAATGATCTGCCGGTTGTTAACTTCGAGTTGCATCGTGAAATGGGTCTGATATTCATCAAAAAACAAAGATATAGCCTCACCAATTCACTAAAAAGATTATTATTGTAATTCATTTGAATGGTAAAATATGCCCGTGGCTTACAACATCCATCCTGCATTTACAGTAGATGATGAAACCTTACTGGAGACCGATCTTACCGCCTGTCACCTGCTGGTGCTGGTAGGTAGCGGTACTTTCAGTTATGTGGTGTTTGATCCCGCAGCGAAAAAATTCCTGGCGCTTAAGTCCTATCATTTCCAGCCTCAGAAACTGGCCGTGGCCGACCTGGAGATGATTGAGGAGGTGTTCGACGCAGACAAACTGTTGTTTACCGCCTTCAAATCCATACTGCTGGCTTTTGATATTGGCGGGGGCGTACTGGTGCCACAGGTATATTACATGCCTTCCCTGAAAAAAGAATATCTCCGCCTGTCACAACCCGAAAAAATGCAGGAGGCCATCCTGGCCGACCTGATGCCGGGACAACCGATGGTCAACATCTTCAGCGTGGACAAAGACCTGCTGGGATTCCTGCGTAAGGAATTTTCCACCGACCTCGTGGTACATGCCAATTCCGCGCTGCTGCAGGCTTACCCACTGGACCTGGACTACCGGGCGCCTGAAGGGATCGCTTTTGTACATGTACAGCGCCATACCTTCACCCTCACCATCTACATAAACGGCAAACTTCTGATCCAGCAGGACGGTGAATACCAGGCAGGCCTGGACGTAGTGTACCAGCTGGTCAATACCCTGCGGCAGCTGGGACTGAACGAACGGGAGGTGAAAGTGAAGCTGGGAGGAGTAGTGGCTACTGACAGCGTGGTGTACCAGGAGATGTATAAATTCATACCCAGCCTGGAATGGGTACAACGATTACCGGGATTCAGCTATGTTACGCCCATGCAGGAAATTCCGGGCTATTATTTTCATAACCTGTATGCGTTAGCATTATGCGTATAATCGGAGGAGAACGTGGGGGCAGAAAGATACAACCGCCTGCAAAAATGCCTAATACAAGGCCAACGACAGATATTGCCAAAGGCGGACTGTTTAATATCATTGAGAACAACCTGGATATTCCTTCTTTAAAGACACTCGATATTTTTGGCGGTACCGGCAGCATCAGCTATGAACTGGCCTCCAGAGGCGCCACCGATATGACCATCGTGGAGAAAGACCCGTCGATGGCTGAATTTATTACGAAAACAGCGCAGTTGCTGGACATCCCTTCCCTGAAAGTAGTACGGATGGATGTTTTTAAGTACCTGCAGCAATGCACGGAAAAATTCGATTTCATTTTTGCCGACCCGCCTTATGCCATGGACGCCATGTACAAACTGCCGGGGATCGTTTTTGAGCAGCAACTGCTCAACCCCGAAGGCTGGCTGGTCATTGAACATACCCGGCAAAACGACTTCCGGGACTATAGCTATTACCGCTCCGAAAGGAGCTACGGCGGTACTACCTTCTCGATCTTTATTAACCGGGAAGAGCTGAAACGCTGATCCGTTATCATAAATACTTCAACTTTCCATGAGGACTTGTTTATTTCCGGGCACTTTCGATCCCATTACGCTGGGCCATACCGATATCATCAACCGGGGGCTGGACCTGTTTGACCGCCTGGTGGTAGGCATCGGCACCAACAGCAGCAAAACACCGATGTTTGCACTGGAAGAGCGTATTGCCTGGATCAGGGAGATCTATAAAGAGGACCCGAGGGTGGAAGTGGCCGTCTACCAGGGGCTTACCATCAACTTCTGCAAGGAAATCGGGGCTAATTTTATCCTGCGCGGTATCCGGTATGTGAGTGACTTCGAGTATGAAAAAGCCATCGCTGACGTGAACCGGACCATCGCTCCTGAGATAGAAACGATTTTCCTGACCACTACGCCGCAATATTCCAGTGTGGCCTCTACGCTGGTGCGGGATATCTACCGCCACGGCGGCGATGTGGAACCGTTCCTGCACAAAGTGGTGCTGGAAGGACTCAAAAAACACAAGCTATAACTGATAAAGTACTTTTTATGAAAACGATCTGGCATTCCCTGGACGTATCATTGGACACGCTCAATGAGCTGGGGGAGAATACCATGGGAGCGTACCTGGGAATGGAGTTTACCGAAATAGGCCCGAATTACCTGAGAATGATGATGCCGGTAGACCACCGTACCAAACAGCCTTACGGACTGCTGCATGGCGGAGCCTCTGTGGCGCTGGCGGAAACCGTGGGCAGCATGGCTTCCGCGTTGATCATCGACCCGGAAAAACAAATGTGCGTGGGCATGGAAATCAGCGCCAATCACCTGCGCGCTGTGAAAGAGGGCTATGTGCACGCTATTGCCAGCCCGCTGCACATAGGCGCTACCAGCCATGTGTGGGATATCCGCATAACGGACGACCAGCATAAGCTCATCTGTGTGAGCCGGCTGACCATGGCTATTCTGGCTAAAAGATAATCACGGACATCGATGGCTTACCTGCAGATAAGCCATCGATGTCTATAAAGTAAATAGGTGATTATAATCCTTCCACTTTGAATACCTCCCGGATATTTTCGTAGGAGTATTTGAGGTACTTCTCCACGTTTTCCGGTTTCACCCATTCTATATCCTGGATATCTTCTTCAATCTGTGGCACGGTCAGCTCCGTACCGGTGAACTGCATCCGGTACCAGTGGGTATGTTTCAGTACCTTCTTTGTCTTCATGGGATAGTAATGAAACGTTTCCGTGATTTTATGGGTCAGGGCGATGGTATGCAACCCGGTTTCCTCCGCGACTTCGCGGACTGCACAGGTTTCAAGGTCTTCACCGGGGTCCTGCTTGCCTTTGGGGAGGTCCCATTTTCCCCGGCGGAACATCATCAGCACTTCGCCTGCGGGATTGGTGATCAGGCCGCCGGCCGCCACCAGCACCGTAAAATGAAGAGACACCTTTTTAAACAGCTGTTTCACATCTTCAGTGATAAACACAGCTGCTTCCTTTTTGCCTTCTTCCATCTTCTGCAACACTTTGGTTATCTTCTCCGTATCAGGGTTCAGGTAAACCTTGGCCCCGTTGCTGCCTGCCGGTATGTTTTGTTCACTTTCGCTGATAATGAGGGGGCGCTCATTCAGGTAGATCGTCATGTTTGCTTGCATGGTACAAATTTAGACATTTGGTTATTTGGACATTTATATATTTTGGATTTAAGGAAGGCACGTTCAAATATCGATGTATCAAAATATCAATGTATCTAAATAACCAAATGTTTTAACTTTGGCGCCGTATGAGTACAGTAAGCGAAAAACAAGTAGCAGAAAAACTGCTGCAGGTGCAGGCCGTAAAGTTGAGCCCTGCCCAGCCTTTTACATGGGCCTCCGGCTGGAAATCCCCCATCTATTGCGATAACCGGAAGCTGTTGTCCTTTCCGTATGTGCGGGACTATATCAAATCCGAGTTGTGCAATACCGTATTTGAAACATACCCGGATGCTGCAGTGATTGCCGGCGTGGCTACTGCCGGTATTCCTCACGGCGCACTGGTGGCTGATCAGCTGAAACTGCCATTTATTTACGTTCGTTCCAAGCCGAAAGAACACGGCATGGGCAACCAGATCGAAGGCGTATTACAGCCCGGCCAGCAGGTAGTAGTGGTGGAAGACCTGATCTCCACCGGCAAAAGCAGCCTTGAGGCGGTACAGGCGATCCGTGCTGCCGGCGGCGAAGTGATCGGCATGGTGTCTATCTTCAACTATGGTTTTGATGTGGCGGTAAAAGCTTTCGAAGCTGCCGGTGTACCGTTTAAATCGCTGAGCAATTACAACGCGATGATTGCCCTGGCAGAAGAGAAAGGCATTGTTTCCGGGGATGAGATCAGCACCCTGCAGGCCTGGAGAACAGCGCCGGACCAATGGGGTAAATAGGATATTACTTTTTTTGTATATTCGGTTGTCAAAATCTATACTATGCGTATCGTAAAATTAGTAATGCTGTTCCTGCTGGCGAGCGTAAGCGTGGCCATGGCCCAGCAGAAGAAAAAAGCCCTGCTGACTGCTAAGATCAGTACGCCAACTGTGCAGTGTGAGTCCTGCAAAAACCGTATTGAAAGATACATGTCCCAGGAAGAAGGCGTGGAGTCTGTAAAAGTGGATTATAAAAAACATGTGACGACTGTCAAATACTGGGATGACCGTACGAATATCGAAAACGTTAAAACAGGTATTGCCAATGCCGGTTATGACGCTGATAACGTAACTGCCAACCCGGAAAGTTATGCTAAACTGCCCAAATGCTGCAAAAAGCCGGAAGATGGCGGCGGCATGGAAAAGAAAAAGCACTAAGTCTTTATATCATAACAGCACCCGGGAAAGTACCCCTTCCCGGGTGTTTTATTAGCCTGTAATTCCCCCCGTTACTTCCCCCAAATTGCCCGAATTGCTCAATTTTTCAACTTTTTCGCTATTTCCTGCATTCTCTTTAACCCGTTCAAGCATCATTTAGGCGCATTACAGCAGCTGCTGGCAGCTGTATTGCCCGCTGATCTGCCGGCCACCCTTCAGAAAATCGGGACTTCCCAGATGGACATGTACACGGGCAGCCTGTCACCCGAAACTATTTTTGAGGAAATTATCACGCAGCTGACAGCACGGGGCCTGCACCTGCCGAAGACCTTCGCTACTGCCATAAAGGAGCGGCATGGGTATATGGAGGTAACGCTGGCCGATACCTCCCGCTGGGTGCTGCGGTTGTCGGACGATCCGGAACGGTATGTCCATCTGCATCCGGGGCGGTACAGCCCGCATACGTTGCGCATCAAGGCGGCAGCGTTGAAAACAGCCATGGCTTACACGGCGGCTGCCAGGAACGGACAGCTCAGCGGGGAACTGCTGCCGGACATGAATGCTGTCCGGGCAGTGGCGGGGTTGTCGCCGGTGCGGAGCCTTGAGGACGCACAACACCTATTGAAAATTATCCATTTGATGTCCGGTTCCTGGTAATTCCAGCAATCCCGGGACTGACGCCTCCCGGCAATGATGTTATTTTACCGAAATTGCTGGAGTTTTGAAGAATTGTCCGTTCCAGGTGACAAAATTTGTATGGGGTGAATGCCGGAATGCGCGCTTTCCGTGAAGGTACCTTTGAGCGTTGTCGTTCATTAGAAAAAATTCAGCGCCTGCCTGGTTTCGCATTTAATGGGGAAGGGGATGAAAATACCACCTTTGCCCACTTTACAGTTACCGGTGGCTTTAATGGTGACTTCTTTACTGGAGAAAGCCGTAAAGGCATTTTTCAGCACATTGGCCATGTTGACTTCCAGTTTCACCGGGAAATAAAAAGTGTCCTTTGCGGGGATGTTGATCATGGTGTCCTGCAGGGAACGGCCGACTTCGGTATCGTCAAAATAAACATTAAAGTTGGCGTCTTTCAGTTTCAACTGATAATTGTTTGGGTTGTAGTATGCCAGGGTCAGCCGTACAATACTTTTGGACATACCCATCTCATCCATTTGCAGATTAGCGACTCTTACAAACTCCAAATCCTTCATTTTCTCGCATGAGCTCGTTAGCCCCCAGGTGGCGATAATGATCAAAATCAGACGGATTGTTTTCATTGTATAACGGTGAACTTTTAATCTTCAAACCTACTGTAAAGGTTTTATTTATCAAAAATACAGAAACGAATTGGGAAACATTTAACGGGGAAGTTATGGTGGAGCCGGGTAGGGGAGTTATTTGTATAATCTAAAAAATAAATATTTAAATTTTTTTTCTTTACAATTCTTTTTTATCTTTAAAACCCTCTCTGAGCTTGCTTAAAATCATCGCGCAAGCAACTAATTTCTTTAGTATTTTTGCATTTGTCTGCCATTTTACTTTAATCGATGAAATACTAATTTCGTTAGCATATGAATAACTTTTCTATGAATTGTTATCCAGTTACTTGAAATTAATTATTAAGTAGATAACTCTAAGTAGATCAGCAGCTGTAACTATTCATTTCCGCACTGGCGGGCAAAAATTTTGACATTATGACAGAGAATGCAAAAAGTGAAGTACTATTAATTGAATCACAGTATTTTCCGCCGATTAGCTTCTACAAAACTTTAATTAACCACAATATATTACAGATTGAGAAATATGAGCACTATCAAAAGCTCAGTTATCGGAACCGTTGTTACCTCGCTGGCCCGAATGGCCGTATGATTTTAAGTGTGCCGCTCACCCGGGGGAAAAATCAGCGGACCGTTATGAAGGATGTTCGGATCAGCAATGAGGAGAAATGGCAGTCGCTGCATTGGAAAACGCTCGTGTCTGCTTATCGCCGCTCTCCCTGGTTTGAATATTATGAAGAAGATATGCAGGGGCTGTTTGAAAAACCGTTCCATTTTCTGCTCGATTGGAACATGGCCTGTTTCGAATGGGTGAATAGCAAGCTCGGCATTAATCCGGTCGTTCGGTTCACCGAAAGTTACCAAAAGGATGTGCCCGGTGTAACAGATGCGCGTGAACTGATTTTGCCCAATACCCCTGCAACGGAAGAGGCGCCGCAATACACCCAGGTGTTCCAGGAACGCGTCGGTTTCCTGCCTGATCTGAGCATTCTGGACCTGCTTTTTTGCGAAGGAAAACAGTCAATGTCGGTCATCAATAATGCTTAATAAATATTAAATAAATTTATTTAATTGGTTGATTTATAATTGTTTGTATATTTGCATCGCTGTTGACCTGTTGCCCGGCCGGGCCCCCGGAAAAAAATTACTGCAGCAATCAACAAAATATTTAGCTTTGCAACCAATTTTGCTGGGTTTCGAACTGACGTAGGTGTGTAAACCAGGAGTTTCCAGCGAGGAAAAGGAGCATTTATCCTGTAGTTTATTTTATTACTAATTCATTTGCAGATTTAAATGAACAACACCTACACCGACCTCGTTAAACAGACTTTTGAATTTCCCCAGGAGGGCTTTGACGTAAAAGACAACTACCTGGAGTTTAACGGTTTGGACATTAAGGCGCTGATTGACAAGTACGGAACGCCTTTTAAGTTGACCTACCTTCCCAAGATCGGAATGCAGATCAACAAGGCAAAGAAAATGTTCCATGATGCCATCAAGAAGAACAGGTACGACGGAAAGTATTATTATTGCTATTGTACCAAAAGTTCGCACTTCTCCTTCATTATGGAGGAAACCCTGAAACACGGGGTGCACATCGAAACCTCGTTTGCTTATGATATCGATATCGTAAACAAGCTGTACGAAAAAAAGAAGATCAGCAAAGAGACGTTTGTTCTCTGCAACGGTTTCAAAACAAAAGCCTACACCAGGGCCATCGCCAGGCTGATCAACAGCGGCTTCAAAAATGTGATCCCGGTGCTGGACAATAAAGAGGAGCTGGAAGACTACAAACGGAATATCCGGATAAAAGATAAAGTGAAATTGGGTATCCGCGTTGCTGCGGAAGAAGAGCCCAGCTTCGACTTCTATACCTCCCGTCTGGGCGTGCCTCCCCGCGATATCCTCGAGTATTACGTGGATAAAATCAAGGGAAATGAGAAGTTTGAGCTGAAAATGCTGCACTTCTTCATGAACAAAGGGATTAAAGATGATATCTTCTATTGGTCTCAGTTCAACCGGGTGATCAACCTGTACTGCCAGCTGAAGAAGATCTGCCCTGAACTGGACAGCATCAATATCGGTGGTGGCTTCCCGATCAAACACTCTCTGGGCTTCGACTATGACTATAATTACATCGTTAACGAGATTGTAGCCAACATCAAAAGCACCTGTAAAAAGAATAAAGTGCCGGTTCCGGACATCTATACAGAATTCGGTTCCTTTACCGTGGGAGAGAGCGGCGCTGTTATCTACAGCGTGGTAGGCGAAAAAATGCAGAACGACAGGGAGTCCTGGTATATGATCGACAGTTCTTTCATTACCACCCTGCCGGATACATGGGGTATCGGGGAGAAATTTCTGATGCTGCCGATCAATAAGTGGGACCAGGAATACCAGGAAGTGCACCTGGGTGGTCTTACCTGCGACGGATATGACTTTTATACTTCTGAGGAACATATTAATGCGGTATTTTTACCGAAACAACAGCCGAGCGGAGAGCCGCTGTATATCGGTTTCTTCCATACCGGCGCCTACCAGGACCAACTGAGCGGATACGGTGGTATCAAACACTGCCTTATTCCATCCCCCAAGCATGTGATTGTGGGATACGATAAGAATGGACAGCTGAAGGACTGGTTGTATGCGAAAGAACAAACTTCTCAGAGCATGTTGAAGATTTTGGGTTATTAAAAAATGGGTTAGTAATCCTACTGAAAGCCCCCCGATTTTTCGGGGGGCTTCTTTTATGTGTGAAAGTTCAGGGCAAAAAAAAGGACTTTCATTGCTGAAAGCCCCATCCATGGCATAGGTTAGATGATGTCCAATAGCATAAGGACAATAGGAAATAATTTGATATCACAAATATAGTGTAGCCGTTCACGCTGGATAAGCCCTAAAAGTTGTAATTTTTTATAATCTGTTGTTGCGATGTTTGAATCGATTTTATGTTAATATAGTATTATATCATTTACAAATCATTAACATTTACGCGGTCTTTCAAGAGATTAGCTGTTAGGGTTTTTTAGGGAGAAGTGACGGGTACAGGGAGTAAAAAAATGTTATATCTCACACAGACGTGTAGTATCAATCTTCCTGGGCTTCATTGAGATAGCTGATAGCGGAGCCGCATTGTTTTTCTATTTCAGTGAAACAGGCTTCCAGCAGTTCCAGCTCGCCTTTTATAAAAGCCGCTTTACCGGAACGGGAGAACCCTTTCACCAGCAGGAACTGTTTGGTGAGGTTTTGATTGATGAGTGACAGGTGCTGCTTTTGTTTTTCCATAGTGCGCTGCTGCTCCATGGAGATGATGTTGCGGTAATACTGGCCCAGTGCGCGGATCAGGAAGAGCATATACAGGATCACCGTGATGGGGTTGGACATCAGCTGGAAGGCGTCGGAATAACCGGGGCTTACATATATGGTAATACCGTTGATTTTAATGTAGGCCACTGTACAGAGATAGACGCAGAGAATGCTGCACAACACGAGCGAGGTCCGTATGTTGACCGTAATATAAGCCAGCAGGATACTCATCGACCATACGATGGCGTATCGGGGGGAAAGGTCCTGGTTGTTGAGGAAAGACGAAAAAATGGGTATCAGTAAAGTACAACAGGAAGTGACCAGTCCCACCACCCGCGCTGCTATCCCGCGCCTCAGCAGGTAAAGGCAAACGGACAATGCCGTTACCATGCAGGGGATCAGTATCATGTTGACCTCGTTCTGGCTGATCATGGCCAGCAACATCACGGGGAACAGTAGTAGTATGTAAAAAAAGAGATAGTCAAAGATGAGCCGGAGCTTCGCCTGTTCATAAGTATCTTCGGTATGCTGCAATACATTGCCGATCACTGCTTTCTCCGAGCTGAGGTAAATGCTCTTGGTAAATAACCAGGCATTCCTGAAATGCTTTGCCATTAGCGCTTGCTTAAGGAAGCAAATTATCGTATTAATCCGCACCAGTTGATTCAACGTTTGTGTGAATTATACACATATGAAAAAGGAGATACCAGATGGTACCTCCTTTATTAACCCCCATGTTTCAGGCAACTTCCGGGAGAAAGCTGTCCTGTATCCCTTATTCCACTACTATCTCTTTGGGAGCGTCCTGTTTGTTTTCCTTTTTGGAAAGGGTTACTTTCAGGATGCCGTTTTCATACTTCGCCTGAATCCTGTTTACATCCACTGTTTCAGTGATGCTGAAGGAACGTTTGAAGGATTTGAAGTTAAACTCGCGGCGCACTTGTTTGTCGCCTTCGGTTTTAGCTTCTGCTTTTCTTTCTGCGCTGATGGTAATGGCCTTATCATCTGCACTGATCTTAAAGTCTTCTTTCACAAAACCAGGTGCTACTACATCCAGCAGAAATGCGTCTTTCGTTTCTACGATGTTCACCGGGGGATGGGTCGTGAAAAAGTCGCTGGTCAGGAAGTCGTCTTTTACATATTTGTTCCATCCGCTGTTAAAGATGTCTTCAACTAATCTGGGAAGAGGGCTGTGGTTGAATTTTACGTGTGTCATGGCTTTTATAAATTTTTTTAGTGTGAAATAAATTTTGTTGTTCAACACTGGTTACAGATCAAATGGGATACCATGCCAACAAAACTGCTATTTTGTTAGTAAAATGGTTACAGATACTGACAATGTGTCGTTTTGATTGTTTGTATTGTGTCAAAAAGTCTTTTATGGGGATGGTTTTTTTACTTTTTGATCCTATATCTTTAACTTTGTCGAAAATCTTAACACAAAAAACAATAATTATATGTATCCTGCGGAACTAGTTATGCCTAGAAAGGCTGAGTTGACTGATAATGGATTTGAGGAGCTGCTGACCTCCGGCAGTGTAGACGACACGCTGAAGAAAGAAGGTACCACGCTGGTAGTAATAAATTCTGTATGTGGCTGCTCCGCTGCTACTGCACGTCCTGGTGTACTGATGGCTGTTGCGCACAGCGAAAAGAAACCGGACAGGCTGACCACGGCTTTTGCGGGTTTTGACCTGGAAGCGGTACAGCAGATCCGTACGCACCTGATGCCTTATCCTCCGTCTTCTCCTTCTATTGCGCTGTTTAAAGACGGACAACTGGTGCATTTCATCGAGCGTCACATGATCGAGGGCCGTTCAGCACAGATGATTGCTGCCAACCTCGCTGATGCGTTTGAACAATATTGCTAATACTTTAATTCCGGAATTCCAATTCAGAATTTCGAAATTACATCGTACTTTGGTGGTTTGATTTTCCTTATTGACTAATTCGGCTTTGTTCATAGGAAAACTCAGATCACCAATTTTTTTAGGCTATGTATCCTAATTTATATTACGCTTTTAGAGACCTGTTTGGTATAGAAATCCCTGCTTTCAAAATCCTTCAGACATTTGGCTTTTTTGTGGCCGTTGCTTTTCTGGCAGGGGCCTGGGTGCTAACGAAAGAATTGAAGCGCCGTGAGCAACTGGGCTGGCTGAAGCCTGTTGCTGAAACGGTGATGACAGGCGGTCCTGCCGGTACCGGTGAATATCTTACCAGCGGGATTCTCGGGTTTCTGCTGGGCTGGAAAGGGTTAGGACTGGTCCTCAACTGGGATACGGTGTCGCAGAACTTTCAGGGTTTTATCCTGTCCGGAGAAGGTAGCTTCCTGGGCGGCCTTGCTGTGGCGGGTTTGCTGGTTTTCCTGAAATACAACAGCTCCAAAGGCAAAAAAGGGACCGTAGCCAAAAAAGAAACCGTGAGCATATGGCCTCACCAGCGTGTGCCGGACATTATTGTGATGGCGGCCATTGCAGGATTGCTGGGCGCCAAAGTGTTTCATAATCTTGAGAACTGGAACGATTTTGTACAGGACCCCATCGGGGCTTTACTTTCTTTTAGCGGCCTGACGTTCTACGGCGGCCTGATAGTAGCTACCGTCGTGATTCTGCGGTATGCCCGTAAAAAACAGATCGGCATCAAACACCTGATAGACAGCGCTGCGCCTGCGCTGATGCTGGCATACGCCATCGGCAGAATGGGCTGCCAGTTTGCCGGCGACGGTGACTGGGGCATTTACAACAGCGCCTATATCACCGATACAACCGGCCATGTAGTACAAGTGGCGCCGGCTGAATTCAGCAGCGCCGTACAACGGAACATTGCCTTCTTCCGGCAGCAATACAGCGATACCGCCCACATTCCCCATGCGGCATTTGCAAAGCCGGCTGCCCTGAGCTTTCTGCCTGACTGGTTTTTTGCTTCCGGTTATGCGCACAACGTAGTAAATGAAGGGGTGCCCCTGCCGGGTTGCGACGGACCTTACTGCCGTGTGTTACCCGTTGGCGTATACCCTACACCGTTATATGAGATCCTGGCCTGCCTGCTACTGACCGGTGTACTGTGGGCGATCCGCAAAAAAATAACCGTACCCGGTGTTATCTTTGGTATCTACCTGGTACTGAACGGCCTGGAACGTTTCTTTGTTGAAAAGATCCGTGTCAACACGAAATACAATATTTTTGGTTTTCATCCCACGCAGGCGGAGATCATCTCTTTCCTGTTGATTGTCGGAGGCATAGTCTGGATTTGGTATTGCCGTAAAAAAAATGCAGCTGTCGCGACGGCTGCCTGATATTGAGTATGCAACGTCATTCAGCACTGATACCCTTGTCGCATGAGCATAAACGCCTGTTATTCGTATGCCGCTACCTGAAAAAGGACGCGGCGCCCTATGAAGGTTTTCCTCTGGAAACACAGGCCCGGTTTGAATACATGGTGAAAGTGTTTCAGGAATTAATGGTGCCGCACATCCAAAAGGAAGAATATCTCTTTGAGAAATGTGCCGGTCATGATTCCCGGGTGGATGCACTGATTGCTGAGCTGCAGGAAGAACACCGGGTCATCTCCGGCATGTACAGCGCCATTACCGAAAGCACCCGGCTGGAAGATGACATGGACAAAATAGCCAACAGCCTGGAGACCCATATCCGGAAAGAGGAACGGGTGTTTTTTCAGCTGGTCCAGGAAATATTGCCCGGTATTCTCGAAAATATCCGCTGGGAAAAATAAAAAATGCTATATCTTGTTATAAGAACAATGAGAGGTTTCCGTAAACAGGCGCAGCCTTTGCGAGGACCGATCCCTTTTATCTGTGCGCCTTGATGGCAGCCAACTGTAGTAATTTTATCCCTGTCTTATTAAGACCTTGCATGTCCATTTTTTGTTGAGCTGTTAAACCATCAAACGGTTTTATGTGGAAGGTTTTTGCATACTATTTATTCATTTGTTTAGCAGTCGTTTCCCGGGCTTTTGCCGGCGTCGGGGAAGATAGTCTGAACCGCTACGACATGCTCGATCCGGAGGACAAACTCTCTGCTTCGTTCACTTACCAGCAGGGGAATGTAGTCCTGAACAACGGTATGGTGCTGTCTGTGCCGGAAGGATACCGCTTCCTGGACGCAGTACAGGGACGCACACTGGTGGAACGTCTCTGGGGCAACCCGCAGAACCCCGGATTCCTGGGGTTGTTATTGCCAAAGCCCGGCAGTCAGCCGGAGAATATCCTCTTCGGTATTGAAATTTCCACGGACGAAACAGGGTATCTCAGTCAACAGGAAGCCCGGCAGCTTAACTATACCACCTTGATGCAGAAGATGCAACAGCACCTCCTGCAGGAAAATAACTGGCGCAACAGGAAAGGGCTGAGCACCGTGACGGATATGTACTGGGCAATGCCGCCGGCTTACAACGAAACCGACAACACCCAGCACCTGGTCCGTATCCTGCAACTGGGAAAAAACGCGTCCATCCTTAATTACGAAATGCGGATACTCACCCGTACCGGCGCCCTTTCGCTCACAGCCGTGGCCAATACCAGCCAACTTACTGCCTTGCAGGCACTGATGCCTGCTATGGTGGCAAATATCCACCTGCCGGTAGGGCAACGTTACCTGGACTTTAATCCGCATACTGACCAGATCGCCACATGGACGGAGAGAGTGCTGCGGATGGGAGAGATCCTCGATGCCGGTCATTTTTTTGAATGGCTGCTGAATACCTGGTTGTTCATAGCTGTATGCCTGGTCATGGTCTCGTTTATATATGTCATGCAGTATATCCATCGCCGCCGGGAGCTGCCTAAGCAGTTTTTTCATGTGGATGAGCGACTGAACTAAGGATGCCTGTCTGGATTTGCTTTCTTCCCTTGGGAAGATGCCCGCCAGGATTTACCCCCTTTTCTCTTAATTCTTATCCTTCGAGGGCTTGTCCGAACGCATTCGGCCCTTTTCGATCGTCGAAGCATGTGCCTATGGTCCCCTTGTAGAAGGCTTGTCCGAACTTATTCAGCCCATTTCTCTTTTCCGGAAGAGCTCGCATTTCCAGCAGGTAGTCACGCTTTTCACGCCGTCCTGTTGCGTCCGCTAATCTTGCTAATTCCACTGGTCCCTTCTTTTTTACCGTCTGTACCCTCCCTCATACCTCCGGAACTTCTACGGCTTCGGGGCTGAAACATTTCCTTTTTTAGGTCGTCTTCTTATTGTTCCGGTTTACTTATTACCGCTCATCCCTGGTTATTGACCGTTTGTGTAACAATTAGGTACTATGTATTGCATGATACCTACTTTTACAATGTAGTTGATAAGCTACTGTAGTTGACAAACCACTGTAGTATATTAACCAAGGTTCTCTAAGAATGGAAAATCAGCAAACCAACTGAGCAGTAACCGGGAACGATCTAATCTAAAAAACCAGAAAAATTCTAAATCCGCCCTTATATGAAATCAATTTTTAAAGCGTTTGCATTAACAGCGGGAATGATAAGCGCTGTGTTAACTTCCCAGGCACAAAACGGGCCCAAAGTGGCCGGCAAAGTCATCCGGGCAGGTGAGCAACCAGTGGAGTTCGCCACCGTAACACTCTTAAAAGCCGGGGACTCTTCTCTTGTAAAAGGAGCGATCGCAGATATCAATGGTAAATATGAATTCGAACAAATAAAACAAGGTAAATACCTGATCGCGGCAGCAGCCGTAGGGATGAACAAAGCCTACAGCAAACCGTTTGAGGTAGGTGCCGGCGGTGCGGCGGTTCCCGCCCTGACCATGGAAGCCGCTTCCAAAAGCCTGAAAGCAGTCGATGTAACCGCCCGCAAACCTTTCGTAGAACAGAAAGCCGATAAAATGGTGGTGAACGTGGAAAGCAGCATCACCGCCGCAGGCGGCAACGCCATGGAGGTATTGGAGAAATCCCCCACCATCAACGTGGACAAGGACGGTAACATCTCCATGAAAGGCAAAGGTGGTGTGATCATTATGATTGATGGTAAACCTACCAATATGTCCTCACAGGAAGTGACAGAGCTGCTGAAAAGCATGCCCGCTTCCAACGTGGAACAGATAGAACTGATTGCCAATCCTTCCGCCAAATACGATGCCGCCGGTAATGCCGGTATCATCAACCTGAAACTGAAAAAGAATAAAAACTATGGTACCAACGGAAGCGTGAACCTGGGCGTTTCCCAGGGTATCAGAGGCCGCGCCAACGGCGGGATCAACCTGAACCACCGCAATGAAAAAGTAAACCTTTTCGGTTCCTATAACTACAATCACCGGGAACAACAGCAGGACCTGGGCGTATATCGCACCATGACCAACGAAGGCCGCTACCAGGTATTTGACCAGCGCAATATCTCTGAACGTAAGTCAGACTACCAGGCGGTGAAACTGGGGATGGATTATTTCATCGCTAAAAATCACACCATCGGCGTAATGGCCGACCTGGCACGCCGCGACCGCCAAAGTCCCAGCAATGCTACTACCAAAATAGGAAATGGTTCCCTCATCGATTCTATCCTGCGTACGCATACAACGGATAACGGAAGATGGCAGCGGGGCGCCTACAACCTCAACTACCGTGGTATCCTCGATTCTACCGGCAAAGAGCTGAACATTGACGTGGATTATGCCCGCAATACGAACGAACAGGCGTCTTCCATCTTCGCCATTACCCGCGATGGCGCTGACAAAGCGTTGCTGGGCAGCGATACTTCCCGTAACAACCAGCCTTCCCGCATAGAAATTAAAACGGCGAAAATTGATTATGTGCATCCGCTGAAAGGAGGCGCAAAACTGGAAGCCGGTCTGAAAACCAGCTTCGTGACCACCGATAACGACGCCCGCTTCGATTCGCTGCGCCTTGGCCACTGGATCATGGATGAGAACCGTTCCAACCACTTTATTTATAAAGAGAACGTCAATGCAGCCTATGTGAATTTCAGCAAACAGTTTAAAAAACTGCATGTACAGGTAGGGCTGCGTGGTGAACAAACCAGTATCAGTGGTAATTCAACATCTACCCAAAACCAGCAGGAGAAAGTGGTGAAGAACGATTCCAGCTACTTCAACCTGTTCCCCAGTGCTGCACTGACTTACCAACTGAATAAAAACAACACGCTGGGCCTGACGTACAGCCGCCGCGTTCAGCGTCCGGATTACGAAGAACTGAATCCGTTCGAGTATTACCTGGATCGTTATACCAAGGCTGCCGGTAACCCCGGCCTGAGGCCACAGTTCTCCAACAACTTTGAAATCACGCATACCTTCAAAGAGTTCCTCATCACCTCACTGGGATACACGCATACCAAAGACATGATGACGCAGATACTGGAAGCAGCAGTAGACCGGGCCAGCGGAGACACTTCTGCCGTGCGTTACAGGTACCAGAACGTGGCCAAGGCCGACAACTTTAACCTGAACATATCTGTACCGATGCCGATCACCAGGTGGTGGAGCTCTTTCACAACAGTGTCTGTCCTATATAATATGTACGAAACGGTGGTGGACAAAAACAATGTGAAACTTTCTTCTGCCGGCTTCTTTGGCCGTACGCAACAGACTTTCACCCTTGCAAAAAACACCACTGCCGAAGCCACTTTCTTTTATGTGTCACCGCAGGTAGCAGAAGAAGGGCTGTTCCGAATGAAGTCCATGTGCTCCCTGGACCTCGGTGTACAACAGAAAGTGCTGAAGGGAAAAGGAACGCTGAAACTGAACGTGACAGACGTTTTCAATACCCAGTATTTCCGTGGTTCCTTTGACAACGCCGGCAGGACCACCGCACTCTATAGCAGAAACGATGCCCGGCAGGTACGACTTTCGTTCAACTACCGCTTCGGCAACACCAATGTAAAAGCCGCCCGTAACCGTCAGACCGGCCTGGAAGCAGAACAAAACCGTGTTAAACAGGGAGGGAACTAAAGATGGTTTTTTAGGTATATATAAGGATGGAAAAACGCGGCCCTTTTCGTCAGGGCTGCGTTTTCTACCACTTTACCAGAAAATCAGCGTTTCGTCACAAAAAAGCAGGGTTTGGTGGATTTTTAAACAGGAAAAGCACGCTTCCCGGTAATTTTATAAAAAAATTTTTAAGAAGAAATTACAGGTATACATCTATATAAAATATTTATAATTAGATAATTACGTGTATTTCTTCCCCAGGCCCTGAGTGTCAGTCGTAGAAAATCCATAAAGAAAGGCCTTACCACATGCAACCTTTTTTACAATCATTGTCTTTATAATGAAAGCATCAGCAAACAACTTGAATCAGACGCCAATAGACGGGAATGTAATAGACCGCTGCAAAAGAGGGGATGTTCGCGCATTTCGCGAACTGTATAATGCTTATGCCGCTGCCATGTACAACATCTGTCTGCGTATGACCAATAACGTTAGTGATGCGGAGGATACCTTACAGGAAGCCTTCATACAGGTACACCGTAACATCGGCAAGCTGGAGCGCGAAGCGAGTGTGACAGCATGGATTAAAAGGATAGTGGTCAACCACTGCCTGAACAATCTCAGAAAGAAAAAAGTGTACTTTGAAGAAGTGGAAGAGGTGGAAGTAGCAGAAGAAGCAGGTATAGACGAGGATTCCTTCACCTGGACCGTGTCCGCTGTCAAATCAGCCATACACGGACTGCCGCAGGGATACCGAACCGTACTGAACCTCTATCTGTTCGAAGACTACTCTCACCGTGAGATCGCCGACATGATGGGTATTACGGAATCTACCGTAAAAACCCAGTACATGCGGGCGAAAGAGAAAGTAAGACAAATTGTAAAACAGCAAAATCTCATTCGTTAATGCCGGAAAATTTCGAAAGTTTTATCCAACAGCACCGGGACGCATTTGAGGAGCCCGGACCCTCACCCAAAGTGTGGGACGCGTTGGAGAGAGAGTTGGAGGGAAGCCGTAAAGGCAGAATAGTGTCGATGATGGGCAGAAACTGGTTTAAAGCTGCCGTGATCGCAGTGCTGTTGGTCAACGCCGCCGTACTGTTTTATATCGCGAAACATAAACAGCATCAGCAGCAGGACCTGGCCGTGGTGATACCGGAAATACAGGAGGCCAAAGTGTATTATACCAACCGCATCAACGAAAAGCTGGAACTCATCAACGCTTATCCCGCCAATGAGCTGGGGCTTGACAGCGCAGCACGACAAGAATTGCAGTTACGTAACGATACCTATAAAACACTGGAGAATGAGCTGAAAAACAATCCGGGCAACCAGAGAATCCGGGGTGCCATGATTCGTTATTATCAGCTTAAACTGGAGCTGCTTGACAAAATCCTCGAAGAGTTGCAAGATAAGCACGCAACTCCCCCCACTCACACAAAAAAACAATATGAAGCTGAAATTTAATTTACTGCTGTGCCTTGTATTGCCACTGTTCACTTTTGCCACCAAAGGCGGCGTAACGTATAAAAAAACCATCAACAAGGAATTCACCGTTAGCGCCGGCACGGCTTTCAGCCTGAGCAACAAATACGGCAAGGTGGTATTCCATGCCTGGAATAAAAATGAAGTCAAGGCGGTTATCACGATTACCGGTTTCGGTAATAATGATCAGGAAGCACAGGGGATCGCAGAAAGCGTTAGCATCGATGCCGTCCAGAACGGTGCCAACCTGAGCCTCAATACCGTATATACCGCCGCCCAATCCGGCTCCTGGTTTTCCTGGGGCAACAAGAAGGATTCCAAGGACTATGTTAACATAGACTATGACGTGTATATCCCCGAAAGCCTCTCCCGCCTGAAGGTAGAGAACCACTTCGGGGATGTGATAGCAGACCGGCTGAAGTTCCCTGCAGAACTGGTGCTCAATTACTGCGCTTACGATATCCGCGACGCTGAAGATCTGCAGCTGCGGGTGAACTACTGCGATAAAGGGCGTATCGGCAAAGCCAACAGCGTGGTGATAAAGGGAAACTACTCCGACCTGAAAGCAGAGCAGTTGGGCCAGCTGGAAGTAAGTTCCAACTACAGCAACTATACCATTACCAACCTGGGAACGCTGAAGATCGCTGCCAACTACGACAACTATAAAATTCAGCGGGTAGACAGGGTGAATGGTCATGTGACTTTTTCCGACACCAACATCGGTGACCTGGTGGAAAATATCAACATGAAGATCACCTATGGAGACCTGAACATCACAAAAGTGCTGCCCGGTTTCAAAGGAGCTGACCTGGTGCTGACTTTCTCCGACCTGAAACTGAATCTGCCGCGTAAACTACCGCTGCGACTGGATTTCGTGATGGTCAACGGCGGGCTGAGCACCAGTGGCCTTGAACTGAAAAATGTGAATTCGAATAAAACATCTTCCACCCAGATTTACAAAGCACAGGCCGGTGGTGGTGGCGAGGGTTCACCCGTCATCAGAATCAGAGGCACCAACGCAGATGCCAATGTGACCGGCTACTGATCATATTACTGTATTCACGACGAAAAAAACCATTCTAAAACCTGATTATAAATCGTTTCTAAAAAAATCCACATGAAAACAATCTTTAAGTATGTAGCACCAGCCACCTTGTTGGTAGCCCTTTGTGTAGCGTTGGTTTCTTTTACCGGTATCCGTACGGAACGGGTAAGGGGAAACGGCCAAATGAAATCTGAAACCCGGACTGCCGGCAACTTTGACAAGATCTCTACCGGCGGCGTGTACCATATAGAACTGCAACAGGGCGGCACCAACAGTATCTCGATCGATGCAGAGGAAAACCTGTTACCCTATATAGAAACAAGGATCTCCGGTGGTGAGCTGGAAGTGTATACCCGTAAAGGGGTGAATATCGATCCCACCCAAAAGATCATTGTGCATGTGACCGTACAGCAGGTAAAAAAACTGTCTGCCAGCGGCGCCTGCAGCTATACCGGTAAAGGACGTATCAAATCAGACGACCTGAAGCTGGTTTTCAGTGGCGCTACCCATGCTGACCTGGACCTGAGCGCGAGGAACCTGGAAGTGGGCATGTCCGGCGCCAGCCGTGTGGACCTGAAGGGAAACTGTGAAAAGGTAGCTTACCGGGCTTCCGGCGCCGCTAATATCGATGCCCTGGATTTCCAGACCGATGAGGCTGAAATTGGTATCTCCGGTAGTGGTGAAGCGAAAGTGGCCGTGGCGAAAAAACTGAACGTGAGCGTGTCCGGTGTGGGCAAGGTAAGATACAAAGGCAATCCCGCCGTTAGCCAGTCCGTTTCCGGTATGGGCAACGTGCGTCAAATTTAATTTTTTTTAGATTTAGATTTATATATGTCGGGCAGGTAGTTCACTACCTGCTTTTTCTTTTTTATATTTGCCGTTCCAAGATAAAAAAATTAAGATATGCCGTCCTTTGATATTGTTAGCAAAGTAGATTTACAGACGCTGGATAATGCGGTTAACACTGTGAAAAAGGAGATCACCAACCGGTTTGATTTCAAAGGTTCACATGTGGTAATAGAACTGAACAAGAAAGAACTGGTGCTGAACATAGAAGTAGATAGTGATATGAAGCTGGGGCAGGTACTGGACGTGCTGATTTCACGTTCCATGCGTCAGGGGCTGGAAGCCACCATTTACGACCAGAGCAAGGAGCCTTATCAGAGTGGGAAAGTATATAAAAAGGAAGTGCCGATCCGGAATGGCATCAAACAGGAAGATGCCAAGAAGATCGTGAAACTGATCAAAGACTCCGGATTAAAGGTACAAGCCGCCATAATGGACGACATTGTGCGCGTAACCGGCAAAAAAATAGATGATTTACAGGATGTTATACAGAAATGCCGGGAGGCTAATCTGAGTATACCTTTACAGTATATTAATATGAAATCCTGATTTTTTTACAATAAACTTTGGGTGTTAAAGAAATTTGGTTACCTTTGCACCCTGTATTTACAATAATATTTGATATGAAACAGGGAATCCATCCGGAAAATTACAGATTTGTGGTATTTAAAGATATGTCAAACGGACACAGCTTTTTAAGCCGTTCCACTGCTCCTTCCAAAGAAAGCGTAAAATGGGAAGATGGCAATGAGTATCCGTTGATTAAGTTGGAAATTTCCAATACATCTCACCCTTTCTATACTGGTAAGAATGTGTTGGTGGATACCGCAGGACGTATCGACAAATTCAACAAACGCTACGCTAAAAAAGCATAGTTCGTTTGCAACAATATTTTTACAAAGAATCCCATCGGCTTATCGATGGGATTTTTTATTTTTAGCCCCTATGGAGCGTCACTACATTCTTTTTGACACGCCCGAACGCGACTTATTATACCCTTTTACGCATACAAGACCCGTTGCCGCCTGCAGAGTTGGTATTCTCACCATCCAGGAGAAGTGGGAGCATTGGTTGGGGACTGGTGTCAGTCACTATACCGTGCCGCATTTGCAGGAGAAATTTCCGTTGCGCCGTGGAGAGGACACTACCGTAAATGTGCTGATCAGCGGGCATATTCTGCCTGATGCGGAACTGGTGGCGGCTATTATGGCCTTACGCCCGGAGGAGGAATTATACAAGGACAATCACCTGGTAGCGAAGGTGGCGCAGGGGAAGGAAGTACACCTGTTGCCCGCTGCCAGCCGAAAAAGTTATACAGGCCCAGTGACGGGCATTTTCAGGCCCTGGGATATTTTTTTGCAGAATGACCGGGCCATCCGGGAAGATTTTGTCATGCTGACCAAAGGGCGCACCTCCGCGCCGCTGCCGGAAGGCATCCAGGTATCCAACCCGGAGCAGGTGTTCCTGGAACCGGGCGCCCAGGTATACAGCAGCATACTCAACGCTGCTACTGGTCCGATCTACATTGGCCGGAATGCCCTGGTGATGGAAGGGAGTATGGTCAGAGGACCGCTGGCGATGGGAGAAGGAGCCGTCCTGAAAATGGGGGCTAAGGTATATGGGGCGACTACCCTGGGACCTTACTGCATCGGTGGCGGAGAAATTAAAAACAGCGTATTTTTCGGCTATTCCAATAAATCACATGACGGATATGTAGGTGACGCCGTGATTGGCGAGTGGTGCAACCTGGGCGGCAATACAACCTGTTCCAATGTGAAAAACAACGCGGGGGTGGTGAAAGTGTGGATGGAATCCAAACAAAGCGCGGAGCCGGCAGGGCAGAAGTGTGGTGTGATGATGGGCGACTACAGCCGTTGCGCTATCAATACCATGATGAATACCGGAACGGTAGTAGGCGTGTCCTGTAATATTTTCGGCGCCGGATTTCCACCTGTTTTCCTGCCTTCCTTTACATGGGGGCACCAGGTGGGAACGGCCGCTTACCGGCTCCCTGAAGCGCTGAGGGATGCCGCCGCCTGGATGGGCTTTAAAGGGCGGCAGCTCGAAGACGCCGACAGGAGGATATTGGAAGCCGTTTTCAGGGAAACAAACACACAACGACCATAAAACTTAATATCACAGTACATGAGAAAAAAAATTGTTGCAGGTAACTGGAAGATGAACCTCACGCTGGCACAAGGCGAGCAACTGATCAACGACATTCTGCAGGCCGGCCTGAAACTGGCGGAAGGACAGGAAGTAGTGGTGGCAACACCTTTCCCGTATCTGACCAAGGCGAAGTCCCTGCTGAAAAACTATCCCGGCTTTTTCGTAGCAGCACAGAACTGCGCCAGCGAGAAATCCGGCGCTTATACCGGCGAAGTGTCCGCTGAGATGCTGCAGTCAGTAGGCGTGGATTACGTGATCATCGGTCACTCTGAAAGAAGGGAATACTTCCAGGAAAGCAACGCGATACTGGCAAAGAAAATTGACCTGGCGCTGGCAGCCGGCATCAAGCCGATTTTCTGTTGCGGTGAGCCACTGGAAGTGCGTCAGGCGGAAACGCAGAATGCATTTGTGGCCAAACAACTCGAGGAAAGCCTGTTCCACCTGACCGAAGAACAACTGAAAAACGTGGTGATCGCCTATGAGCCGATCTGGGCTATCGGCACCGGGCTGACCGCCAGTGCAGCGCAGGCGCAGGACATGCACGCTTTCATCCGTTCACAGATCGCTAACAAATTTGGTCGTGAAGCAGCGCTGCACCTGACTATTCTCTACGGTGGCAGCGCCAAACCCGGCAATGCGGCGGAACTGTTTTCCAATCCCGATGTGGACGGCGGCCTGATTGGCGGCGCTTCCCTCGTGGCGAGTGATTTCGTGGCCATTATCCAGCATTTGGGTTAGTATTTTTTAGCAAAATAAAAAACGAACAGGGATGGGCTGAAAGGCTTGTCCCTGCTTTGTCTAGTGGTGTTTTGATAATAAACTGCGTATTTTTTTAGTATAAAATGCTAAAAAAATTAGTATTTCCAAAAAAAGGTTGTATATTCGTATTGTCATTCTAACAGTCAGTGTTAAAATATCAGGTTATGAATACGAATTATGAAACTTCGGAAGCGTTATTTGATTATTTGCTGGTAGTGAATCCGGATGTTGTGGTAGCGAAAGATGTAAACCGTATACGGCAGTTTATCGCAACATCCCTTGAAGATGCTGCGAGCATTACCTCACCGGTGTACATTCCCTTATTCAGGTCCGAGTTTCCGGCGCGTTTTGAAAATGACTTTATAGACATGGTGGAAGAAGTAGCCAAGCGCCAGTCCGGTTTTGCGATTTACACGTCGCGGCTGGAGGCGGTAAGGCATACAGACGGCCGGCAGAGTATCTGTGTGAATGTGGCCAATCCGAAGCCACTGGTGGAGTTGCACAAGAGCATCATGCAGTGTTTTGATCTCAAACCGCAAACATTTAAGCCGGGTATGACGATCGCGCGCGGGCTCGATGAGGTGGCGGTAGGCAAAGTATTGCCGGCATTAACGCAACGGTTATTTGTGCGGAGTTTTAACTGCCATTGTTTTACCCTGCTGAAGCGGCCGGTAACAGGTGGCAAATATCAACGGGTGCGGGATATCGTATTTGGGGATATTGAACACATGACAGGGTCTTTGTTCAATTATGCTGCTTAGCAGTGCAAACTTTTATAAATCATTGTCTGAATCGGGAAGAGCCGGATTGGAGATGCATTGGATGGAAATTGAACGGACTGTATCATGAATGCCCGCAGTGGTAAGGCTTGCAGGCTATTATTTTGTGACCCCTGTTTCTTCAGTTTTCATCTGTAGTTTGTTTCCCTCAAGTTAACCATTCTCAGTCTTTCCTTCAAGGTGTGGCGGCTGTCATGGCATGTCTATTTCAGCGCCCCGGAATTAATCGTTACATTCGTTTGACCAGCCACCTATATGGCCAATGGATCGTATTGTCCGTATTCATCCTGATTCAGACACTTTTGAGATAACCATGGACATCATTATGACAACCAAATCAATCATACACAAAGAGATCGTCGTGAGAGGCCGCGTGCAGGGAGTGGGTTACCGGGCTAATGCGAAACACATAGCAGATTTACTGGGAGTGCAGGGACAGATCAAAAACATGCCGGACAAAGCCGTGTGGATTCTGGCAGAAGCGGAAGAACCGGTGATGGAGCAGTTCCTCTCATGGTGCAGAAAAGGCCCGGCCATGGCTAAAGTAACGGAAATGGAGATCAGTGGGGGGCCGGTGCAGCAGGTGTCCGGCTTTACTATTCTTCATTAACGGCCGCGTCGGTTGATTTTTTCAGTTACTCCTGATCCTGGCGCCATTCCCGTTCAATCCTGATCTACTGAACACATCGATACATAGCATTATAGTTGCTATCCTTCTATATAAACCTGGTTAGATAACAGGTTCTGGTGTTCCTTTCCTATGCCCGGACTACCGCTTTCCCTATTGTGCGGTAGTCCTGAAATAAAGAAAAGCGCAAAGAATACGACGGGCCGCTGATGCAACTCCAGCCGTATCATTCTTTGCGCTTTTTCTATGATGAAGAACGATCGTTGGGCTTTTGTAAAGAAGGACTAATCTTCGATATTGATGTTCAGATTGCCGGGTTCTGCCTGCCGGATGTAAGTCCGTTTGTTTTTCAGGTAGGCGCCGTATTTTTCCGCAACACTGTCGGATTGTTTAACACCATTGATGAACAGGCCATTGGCATTCTTTTCAATGGTAAAGGACTGTTGATTGTCTATCAGTTTATCTGCTGCCATTTTATCGATCATTTCGCGGTATTTCTGCGAAGTGGTATTGGCTTTCTCCCGGGCGATTTCTGCGTTTCTGCGGGCTTTGTCCGCTTCATGGCGGGCTTCTTCTGTCTGACGGAACATGTGTTCCCGTTGCTCATCCATGTGTTCTTGCCGTTGTCTTTGACGGGACAGGGAGGAATCGCGCATGGCGTACAGCTTTTGCCTGTTGGCGGCGACGGACTGGTCGCGCATACGGCTCATGTCTTTCAATTGACGCGCCCTGTCAGCTTCCATTTTTTTCCGGTTAGCGTCCCATTCCTTCCGGAATTTTTCACTTTGTTTCCGGAAGTTTTTGCTGTTCTTTTTCCAGGCTTCATTATCAAAGTCGAACTGGAAGTTCATGCTGTTTTTTATGTCTTGTTGCATCTGTGACCAGTCGATGCTTTTCAGTGCTTCTCTGGCCGCTTCCTGCGCTGCCTGTGCTTCCTGGGCGATCGCTTTCCAGTCTACCTGGTCTACTGCTGCCTTTGCGTCTGCCTGGATCTTTTTTACATCTACTTCTTTCAGCTGTTGCATGGCTTTTTCCACGCTTTGCTGTGCCAACTGCAGTTGTTTCCTGACAGTGGCTTCAGACTGGCGGGCCTGGCCTTTTGGAACGCTGTCCCAGGGGGCCATAGGAGCCATCGGTGCCATAGGAGGCATGGGCGCCATTGGTGCTGTAGGGTAGATCATTTGTCCCTTGCCGTTCATCACGATCACATTTTGTGGTGTTTGTATGTTGGCCGGGATCGGAGGCACAGGAGCCTCCGGCGCTGAAGGCGGTGGTTCGGGAGCCTCCGGAATCTCATCTACAGCCGGTGGGGTAGGCGGTATTTCCTGTGTTGTTGGTGGTGGCGTGGGAGGAGCGGGAGGAGAGGGGGGCATCGGCATCGCCGGGATGCTGGTGTCGGCAGCCACAGCGGTTTCCGGCAGTTTCTTGCCGGCGTCTTTGCCCCTGGCGGGATTGAGCCAGGCAATAGATACCAGGGCTGTAGCGATGATGAGGACTGCCAATAATTTCTGACTATAGTTAAGATGTTTTGTTTTCATCTCCATGATTCTTTTGATGCGGTGAAACAGATGTTGTTTATCGTCTGCAGCAGCCATGGCCAGCGGGTTGGAAGTTAACCGGTACGTTTCCAACGCCATCAGTGCTTTGGCGTAATGCAGGGGTTGGACGGTGCCTGCAATGACGAGGTCGTCGCAACAGTGTTCCCTTTCCTGGCGGATAATACGGGAAATCAGCCAGACGAAAGGATTGAAGAAGAGAATGGTTTCAACGATTGATTGGAAGATATTTAACAGATAATCATTGCGTTTTACGTGTGCCAGCTCGTGCAGCAGGATGGCTTCCAGCTGTTCTTCCGACAGGTTGTTGACCATGGCGACGGGTAGCAGGATCACGGGTTTCAGGAATCCCAGCATAACCGGTACGTGGATATAACGGGAAACCAGCAGCTTCACCGGACGGGATAACTTCAGTCTGCCCATCAGCCGCTGCAGGTGTTTTTCCCAGACTTCTCCCATCGGCTCCACCATGCTGGTACGGATATGATGCAGCTGCACCAGGTCGGAAGAGAGTTTGATGGTCATGAGCAACATACCGATGAGGTATAAAGTGACCAGTACCGGAAAACATTGTTCCAGGCTGGGAAACAGCGTTACCATTTGCAGCTGGCCGGTATAGGTCGCCACCGGTGGTGCCGCCTGGGCAGGCAGATCCGCAGCATCGGCAGGGACATATTGTACCAGCAGCTGTTGGGCTGCCGAAATGGTTTGCCACTGCTGGTAAAAAGTAATGAGGAACCAGGCAAATATGCCGGAAAGCGCGAAAAACGACAGGTTGTACTTAATACGGGCACTAGCCATGGGCCATAGCTTCAGCACTACCCTCAGGCAGGCATATACGAAAAAAGCTTGCCATAAGGCATGCAGTATGCTCCAGCCAAGCGCACGTACCAAATCGCCGGTGATAGGTAATAAGTTCATAGTAGTAGCTGTTTTACCGTTTTATCGCTTTTGTTGTTTTTCTATTTCCGCCAAATATTCCCTGATTTTTTCCAGTTCCGCATCGGAGGAGCGGTGCTGTCCCAGCGCCTGCATCACCAGGCTGCTGGCCGATCCGCCGAATACAGTGTCTATCATTTTATTTAACAGCTGCTGCCGGGTTTTTTCCTGCGAAACAGCCGCTTTATACACATGTGTTTTACTGCTGGTGTCACGCTCCAGCAACTCCTTGTCATGCATGATCTGCATCAGCTTCAGTGTGGTGGTGTAACCGGCATCTTTTGTGGCAGAGAGAATATCATGCACCTCCCGTACGGTGCAGGGGCCTTTCTCCCAAAGGATGCTCAGTATTTCCAATTCACTTTCTGTTGGCTTTATTTGTTTCACAGTCACGATGTTTTATCAAGGATGATTATTATTGTACGAATATCTTCGTAGCTAATGTACGATTGTTTTCGTAAATGCAAAATTAATTATCCGGAAAATTGATAAACCTGATAAAAAGCGGATGAGCGGTTTAGCGGCCCCTTAACTGTTTGGTGGTCTGCCGGCTGCCGTCGGGGCTCCATCCGGGGGCGTCCAGCAGGTAGTGCCAGGCTTCGCGCAGGGAGCGGGCCCGCCGTAGGTCGTGCCAGATGTCCAGCCATTCGTGGGTGGCAATACGGAAGGGATTATAGGTATGGATATTTTTGGTGAGACCGTATACCGGCCGCTGCTTTTCCGGGGTGAACGTGCCGAACAGGCGGTCCCAGATAATAAGCATCCCGCCATGGTTGCGGTCCAGGTAGTCCAGATCGGAGCCATGATGCACGCGGTGATGGGAGGGGGTATTGAAGATAAACTCGACCGGCCGCGGTAGTTTGTTGATCACCTCGGTATGTATCCAGAACTGGTAGATCAGGCTGATGGCCTGCATGCTCAACACCATCACAGGATGAAATCCGGCAAGGGGCATCCATAGCCAGAACAGGAAGGTGCCGGTAAGGTTGCCGGTCCAGGTTTGACGCAGTGCCGTTGCCAGCGTATATTTTTGGGAAGAGTGGTGAATAACGTGGGAAGCCCAGAAAAAGCGGACGGTATGGCTGCTGCGGTGGAACCAGTAATAGCTGAAGTCATCAGCAAAAAAACACAATACCCAGGCCCACCAGGTAAACCCGAGCGTAAAGAGCCGGTATTGATAAACAAAGAGATAAATGCCGAGGATAACGCCCTTGGTAAACAGGCCGATGAAAACATTGCCCAGCCCCATGGCAATGCTGCTGAGGGCATCTTTGGGTTCGTAGAGGTTGCGGTGGTCTATCGTGGTAATGATAATTTCCAGCAGTATCAACAGCACAAAGCCGGGAATGGCGTACATGATCAGGTTAGGAGGCATAAAAAGAAATTTGGCTATCCAGGTATTTGGTTATTTAATTTACGATTTTTTGATCGTCTTTAAATCACCCCATGCCTGAATAGCCAAATAAAGCCTGTTGTATCTCTTATTTTACCAGTTTTTCCGCCCTGCCGACAGCAGAGGTGCCAAACCAGCCCAGGATCCTGGTCTGCCCGGAAGGAGTGGTATTATCCACGTTCGATTTTACGTTTTCAAGTACCTTGGCAAACAGTCCGCCGGCATTCACCTGGTTGTCTACCTGCGTCAGGAAATCATGACTGCGGCGGGTGAGAGACCGCAGCTTAACGATCACTTTTTCGTTCTGCTGGAACGGTTTGTCGTAATCGGTGATGCTTTCTGCGATAGGCAGGATAAAGGTGGCGCCATCAGATACGCCTTCATCATAGGAACCGTCTATGGAGAAAGCATCCTCCAGGCGACGGGTGGTGTCGGTGCGGTAAGAGCGGATCCAGTAGTAGTCTACCGCACCGCCTTCAATGTCTTTGGCGTGCATGGTGGCGTAATAACCTTCCTTTCCTGAAAGAGATTCTTCCTTGGTCTTGAATTTCAGGGTGATGGAATCAACCGGGGGGACCCTCTTAATGGTATCGTACGCTTCAAAGATCTCTCCTTTGTACTTAACATGCAGTTTGTACGCATGGCCTACAATGCCGATCGGACTGTTGGTGGCGTCGTAACTGTAAGCGTTCTGTTTAAACGCGAACGGGTATGATTTGCCGTTGGTCAGATCGTACAGGATGATGGTGGCATCGTCGATAATGGGCGCCGGATTATTGTTCGTAAAAGGCACCGACATGGTAAACTTGATCGTCTGCGGGCCTGCCTCATTGGTGATCCAGGCGTCGAGCACAGGATAGGATTTACCCGGGGCCACATCCAGATCTATTTTATCCTCGCAGGCAGTAAGCGCTGCAAACGCTGATATGATGAATAATGACAGTTTTTTCATGTAATTTCTTTTTTAGACAGATTAAAATTTGAAGTTGTACGTGATACCCGGAATGATGGAGCCGATAATCGACAGGCGAACGGCTTCCCGTTTGTTCGGATCATCTTCATTCTGCTTGAAGTAAATACTGTAGGCGTTTCTGCGGGCATATACGTTGTACAGTGAAAACACCCATTCTCCTTTCCAGCGTTTCAGCTGTTTGCCCTTAAGGGTGAAGGAGAGGTCCAGCCGGTGGAATGCCGGCAGGCGGTAGTTGTTCCTTTTTTCTGTGCTGTTGTATGGGATGTCCCAGTCCTGGAACTGCAGCCTGTTGTCGGCATAGGTGCCGGGCGTACCGGAAGCATATACCCAGTTGGCAGACAGGGAAGTCCTTTTGGTAAAGGTATGTGTGAGCACAAGGTTAATGTTGTGCGTACGGTCGTAGCGGTTCAGGAACCATTCGTTGAGGCTGATACCTGGTGTTTTCCTTTCGGAACGGGACAGCGTATAGCTGATCCAGCCGGTGGTTCTGCCGATATCTTTTTTAGCATACAGCTCGAGACCGTAAGCGCGGGTCTGAGAGGGGAGCAGGTCTGCCTCGATCAGCTGGTTCAGCTGCAGGTTGGCATTGTCGATATAATCCAGTTGATGATCGGTGGTTTTGTAGAAAGCCTCTGCGGAAAACTCGTAGGAGTCGTTCGGAGAATTGTAAAAGTAACCGATGGTATACTGGTCAGACAGGCTGGGTTCGATGTTGTTGGTGCTGGGGGTCCAGATATCGAGCGGTGTGGGAGACGCTGTGTTGGACAGCTGGTGCATGAACTGTGTTGTCCGGCTGTAAGCTACTTTCACGGCGTTCTGGTCGTTGAACGCGTAACGCGCGCTGAGGCGTGGTTCAAAGTAGTAATATCCCTTGATCAGTTCATTGGCGCCGTATTCTTTGCTGCCAACGAGTGTTCTGCGGATGCCGGGCGTGGTATCGTTGAAATAGTAGGCGGTTCCTTTACCCAGCAGCTGGTAGGCTGACAGGCGGCCACCGTACTGGATACCGAATTTTTTGCTGGGTTTCCACTCGTGGTCGATGTATACGGCAGATTCCAGCGCATGTTTATCAGTCAGCTCTTTCACCCGCTCTTTCTCGCCTTCCGTGCCGATACCGGTACCAGGACGGAAAGTGTAGTAGATGCCCTGTACGCCGAAATGCAGAATGTTATTGGTGTTCAGGTAGTAGGTGAAAGATGGTTTCAGACCGTAGTTGATAATGTTGGACGTCCATTTATAGCCCTGCAGCTGTTCGTCCTGTTGTTTTTTGGAACCGTTGCTGAAATTGAGGCTGTAATCGTATTTGGAGTAGTAGGTGGTGAGGTTCATGAAAAGGCGGTTGGTAAACACATGGTTCCAGCGCAGGGTGGCGGTGGCGTTGCCCCAGTTCATGTCCACGTCTTTACCCAGCCCGAACTTGTCTCTGCCGAAGTAGCCGCTGAGGAAGAGGGTATTGTTTTTATCGAATTTGTAGTTGGCTTTGGCGGTCAGGTCATAGAAATTCAGTTTGGTATCCTTCATGTCGCCTTTTACAAAGGGTTTCATGAGGATATCGATATATGATCTTCTGGCTGCCACGATAAAAGAGGACCTGTCTTTTACCAGCGGGCCTTCAACAGACAGGCGGCTGAAGATGTTGCCGATACCGCCGTTGATATTAAAGTTCTGGTTATTGCCGTCTTTCATGCGGATATCCAATACAGAAGAGGTGCGGCCGCCATACTCGGCGGGAAAGCCGCCTTTGATGAGGTTCAGGCTTTTCACCGCATCCGGATTGAAGACGGAGAAGAAACCGAGCATGTGGCTGGAGTTGTATACCGGGGCTTCGTCGAGCAGGATGAGGTTTTCATCGCTGTTGCCGCCGCGTACATTGAAGCCGGACGAGCCTTCACCTACGGTCGTTACGCCGGGGAGGGTCTGGATAGAACGCAATACATCTACTTCTCCCATGAAAGCGGGCATTTTTTTCATCTGGGCGATGTCCAGGCGATTGATGCTGGTATTGAGCGTATTGACTGCCCTTTCCTGCTTCTGGCCGTTAACGGTGACTTCATTCAGTTGGCTGCTGCTACTTTCCAGGCGGATGTCCAGTGTTTTATTGCTATAGAGGCTGACAGTTGTTTTAACGGGCGCATATCCCATATATGAAAACTGCAGCTCATGCTCCCCGGCAGGGAGTGTAAGGGAAAAGAAACCGTATTGGTTGGTAACCGTACCCACAGCGGTACCGGGTTTACCGATGGAAATTCCCACCAAACTTTCCCCGTTCTGTTTGTCTTTTACATAACCGCTAACGGTATATCGTTGCTGTTGTGCGCGTGTCGGACCCATTGCCAGTGCTAAGACCAGCAAAGTCATCAACATGGTGACCAAAGTTTTCATAATAGGTAAATCTCGATTTTAAATGACGTTCCTGTTTTTGTGACGTTGCTAATAAGACGTGGTGGGGAATCTGTACCCCTATCGGGATTCAGATTATTTTTTTGATTAATAATAGGGGGCGAAGATAAAGCGGAAAAGTGAAAAAGAATATTGAGGCTGAAGCCAGGGGCTTGCTCCAATCTCAATATTCGCTACAGGACTGGTTCTGAGGGCAATAAATCAATCAAGGATGTCACAATGGAACCCGAGCCGGTTCACAAATTCGATAATCGTTCTTTCCGCCAGTTGCTGAGGGCTGATCACTCTTAAAACCTTGTCACAGTCTTCAATGTCCACGCTGCAGGCATTTACGCTAAAGCTGGAAGAAATGGCGTCAACTACGTTGTCTTTATCCTTAACAGTGTTAATATTTGTACGGAATATTCCAATCATGACGTTTAGATTTGAATTTTGCGGAATATATTTGTGCAAATTTGCTACTGTTTATCCGTATAGCTGTTACACGAAAAGGATAAAAACTTATACGAAACGGATTATTTTATGGCTGTAGTAATCAAAAATGGACTTAACGAAGTATTGCTGCAGGAAGGTTTTCCTTTTTCGCCGGAAGAGTTGAATGCTACCCGGAACATCGTAGAGGAGCGAAAAGAGCAGCGGCTCGACTTCGGTGCTTATAATATACAGGAGTGCCGGTTTGACGGTATTCACCTGATCATCTGCACGGCGGAAGTGTACGAAACCCTGACGGTGGCGTCGGACGATATCATGCCCCATGTTTCCATGCTGTTTATGGAACAGGGTGATGTACGCGCCCGCATATACGGACAACGGGCGCCGCACCGGTTTTCATCGCTCGAACACAATATCATGTACTCTCCCTACCGGGAGGAGACGGCTGAACTGAGAAAACAGGATGGCATCCAGGTGCTGGGGATGAGTTTTACCCCGGAACGTTTCCTGGAGCTGGCCGACAGCAACGGGCAGACACTTGGTAAAATGGCCGACCGCGTAGCCAATAACAAAAGCGTGGCGCTCGCAGAAAAAATAAATCCGCGTATCACGCCCCGTATGAAAACGATATTGGCGGAAATACGGCAGTGCCAGTTCAAAGGGGGACTGAAAAAGCTGTTCCTGCAATCAAAAGTGCTGGAATTGCTCGCACTGCAGTGCGACCAGGTGGAAAATGACTTCGGTCATGGGGCGGTGATCCATAATATCAGCACCCGTGAACTGGAACAGTTGCAACACGCCCGCTACCTGCTGTTGCAGAACCTGCAGGAACCACCAACGCTGGCGGAACTCTCCCGGCTCAGCGGCCTCAATGAATTCAAACTGAAGTCCGGTTTTAAGACCGTTTTCGATAATACTGTTTTCGGTTATTTCAATGACCATCGCCTGGGTATGGCGCGCGAACTGATACTGGCAGGCGGTAAAACCCTCGCGGAAATCGCCGATGATGCCGGCTACTCTTCACCACAGCATTTCAGCAGTGCGTTTAAGAAGAAGTATGGCGTAGCGCCTTCCAAACTGGAACTGTGATGGCCATGATGATCGCTGATTCCGCTGATTCACGAAGATTAGCTTTATAAATATAATATGACATAATATAATAATAAGAGGACAGCCCGCCGATATTCGGCGGGCTGTCCTCTTATTTGCATGGGTGTAAACTTAGTTGACTTAATGTAGCCAGCTATTTTCCGATCCGCTTTTATTACGACGGTTTATTCGTTTTGGTCTTCGTGAATCAGTAAAATCAGTGATCATCATGGCCAGCACAGTGCCGGTTTAGTAGGCGACGGTAAACCGTTGCCGGATATGCGCCGGTTTTTCCAGTTCGTCGATAAGGGCGATGGCGTAGTCGGCGGTGGAGATTTTACTTTCGTTGTTGGCGTCGAGGAGCAGCTGGTCGCCACCGAGGCGGAATTTGCCGGTACGTTCGCCGGGTGCGATCATGGCAGCGGGACTTAATACGGTCCACTGGAGATCTTTATCCTGTTTGATGACTTTATATGCTTCGCGGGTAGCACTGGCGCCTTCTTTCCATGCAGCCGGAAATTCGGGGGTGTCCAGCAGTTCTACGCCGGGTGCCACTTCCAGGCTGCCGGCGCCGCTCACGGCAATCAGCCGTTTAATACCGGCCTGTTTCAATCCACCGATGATGGCGCGGATCGCTTTTACATAGGTCGCAGTATCATGGGCGCTGTAAGCGCTGATGACAGCGTCGTTGCCCGCAACAAGGGACGCTACTTCCGCTTCGTTGGTCACGTCGCCTTTCTTTACGGTCAGATGATCGTTTTTAACCTGTATTTTTTCCGGGTTGCGAACAATGGCGGTTACTTCATGACCTCTGTTCAATGCTTCGTTTAAAAGGGCGCTGCCAATGAATCCTGATGCGCCGATGATAGCTACTTTCATGTTGAATGCGTTTTTGTAGTGATATAATTACAGCCAGTGTTGACCGATTGTTTAACTGTTTTATTTTTTGTTACAGTTTTGTAGGGCAAATGTACGGGACTTTTTACTGTAACAAAAATAATTACAGTAATTTTTTAAAAAATGGCGGACAATATGGACTCTGTAGATGGTAAGGTGCTGGTTATCAATTAATTATTTAATATCAGCCATCTATTTCGTCGTTATTGTCCGCCAGGAGGCTGGTGAACGTCCGCGGGGGCGTACATCAGCCGGGTAGTTATTTCAGTACGTATACCTGCCGGGTTTTAGCGGCAGGTGGCGTCATGGTTTTTTCTTTGACTACCGGTGGCACTTCTTCCCTGGTATGGAATTTTTCAGACAGGGTAGGCGCAATTACCAGTGAAACGATGGACATCAATTTGATAAGGATGTTCATAGAAGGGCCGGAGGTGTCTTTAAACGGATCACCAACGGTATCGCCTGTTACAGAGGCTTTATGTGGTTCTGATTTTTTGTAGAAGGTTTCGCCGTTGATTTCCACGCCTTTCTCGAAGGATTTTTTAGCATTGTCCCAGGCGCCGCCGGCGTTGTTCTGGAAGATACCCATCAGTACACCGCTGACGGTGGCACCGGCGAGGAAGCCGCCCAGTACTTCAGGACCGGCGATAAAGCCGATGAGCAGCGGGGAGATCAGGGCGATAGCACCTGGCAGGATCATTTCACGGATAGAAGCTTGTGTGGAGATAGCTACGCATTTATCGTATTCCGGTTTACCGGTGCCTTCCATGATACCGGGTATTTCACGGAACTGGCGGCGTACTTCTTCCACCATGGCCATGGCAGCGCGACCTACCGCGGCGATGGCCAGCGAGGAGAAGATGAACGGGATCATGCCACCTACAAAGAGACCTGCCAGTACATCGGCTTTATAGATATCGATGCCCTGGATGCCAGCTACTCCAACAAATGCTGCAAACAGCGCCAGGGCGGTGAGAGCAGCGGAAGCGATGGCAAATCCTTTACCGGTAGCAGCAGTCGTGTTACCAACGGCATCGAGGATATCGGTTTTTTCACGTACGTCTTTCGGCAGTTCGCTCATTTCTGCGATACCGCCGGCGTTGTCAGCGATAGGACCGAAAGCGTCGATCGCCAGCTGCATGGCGGTGGTGGCCATCATGCCAGCCGCAGCGATCGCAACGCCATACAGGCCGGCGAAAGCGTAGGAGCCGTAGATGCCCAGTGCCAGCACCAGGATGGGCAGTGCCGTGGATTCCATGCCTACAGACAGGCCGCCGATGATGTTGGTGGCAGCGCCGGTGGCTGACTGGCGGATGATGGAACGTACCGGACGTTTGCCCATGGCGGTATAATATTCTGTGATGATGCTCATCAGGGTGCCTACTACCAGGCCCACCACGATGGAACCAAATACCTGTGTTTTGGTGAACTCATGGCCACGCAGCACCATCGGACCTTCAGGCAGTATCCAGCTCACGAGGAACCAGGAAGCGATGGCGGTGAGGATAATAGAGCCCCAGTTGCCCATATTCAGCGCTTTCTGTACCACGCCGGTATTGAGGCCGGCGCTGTCGCTGATGCGTACGAAGAAAGTACCGATCATGGAAAAGATGATGCCGGTACCTGCAATCATCATCGGCAGCAGGATGGGGGCAAGGCCGCCAAACATATCCTGGGAGGTTGTTTCAGAGCCCAGTACCATGGTTGCCAGTACTGTGGCCACATAGGAACCGAAAAGGTCGGCGCCCATACCAGCTACGTCACCCACGTTGTCACCCACGTTGTCTGCTATGGTAGCGGGATTGCGCGGATCGTCTTCGGGGATGCCTGCTTCCACTTTACCTACCAGGTCGGCGCCTACGTCGGCCGCTTTGGTATAAATACCGCCGCCTACACGGGCGAAAAGGGCGATGCTCTCAGCACCCAGCGAGAAGCCGGTCAGCACTTCGATGGTCCGGATCATTTCAGCTGTATTGGCGGCCGCTCCGAAGTAGGACTTGAGAATAATGAAGAGGGAACCGAGTCCCAGTACAGCCAGACCGGCAACACCCATACCCATGACGGAGCCGCCGGTGAAGGAAACGCCCAGCGCTTTGGCAAGACTGGTACGGGCTGCCTGTGCTGTACGCACGTTGGCTTTGGTCGCTATTTTCATTCCGATGAACCCGGCGGTAGCAGAGAAAGCAGCGCCTATGATAAAGGCGAGGCCTATCGACCAGTGGGAAGTATGATGGGAAGCTCCCATGTAACCCAACAACAGCGCAGCTATGATGACAAAGTATATCAGTACTTTATACTCCGCTTTTAAAAATGCCATAGCGCCTTCCGCAATGTGCTGCGCTATTTCTTTCATCTTTTCATTACCCGCATCCTGGCGGGAAACCCAGGAACTGCGGACTGCAGTAAATAACAAGGCCAGTAATCCAAAACAGGGAACGAGGAAAACGATACTCATAGAAGCGTATTTAAATTGCTCGGTTGAAAAAATAGCGTATTGATTGAATAAATGTTATCCAATAAATATAGATAATAAAATTTTGAATTACGAATTCGGGGTAAGGAATTACCGCAGGCAGGTAAGAAATAACAGAGAAGGGCGTATGGTGGCTCCTCTTAAGGACAAAAAACACGCTGGTAGGTGCATTCGGTTGCAGGAAGGGCGCATGGCATTGGGCCTGGAAGCCGGAGCAGTAAAGCAGGTGGGAGCGGTTCGTTGGGGAATGAGCCGGCGCGAGGTATTGGTGTTGGCGCCTTAATAAAAACACTCCCTGAAGGCCGCTCCCAGGCAGGCAACAATATCCCCTGCGGTCATGGCTTCCTGTGATAGCTGCGCAGCTGCCAGGTCCCCGGCATAGCCATGCAGCCATGCGCCCAGCAGTACCGCCGCTTTGGGCGCATAGTCCTGCGCCAGCAGGCCGGTTAAAATACCGGTGAGCACATCGCCGCTACCGCCGGTAGCCATACCGGGATTGCCGGTGGCGTTAAAATATACGGCGCCGTCGGGACAGGCAATAGCGGTATAACGTCCTTTCAGCAGGATGTAGAGCTGCAGCCGTACCGCCTGTTTGGACAACAGTTCCAGCCGCTCAAAATCATTGGCAGAGGGACCGAAGAGCCGCTCAAATTCTTTGGGATGAGGCGTGAGGATAGAACCTGCGGGAACCTGGTATAACAGTGACGGATATACGGAAAGAAGATTCAGCGCGTCTGCATCGATCACCATCGGACGTTTATAGGTGCTCAGCAGTTTTTCGAAAGACCGGGCGGTAGCTGCCGCAGTGCCCAGTCCCGGCCCAATGCCGATAGTTTTGTAACGGGCGTCGGCCTGTTCATGAAAATGCGCGCTATGGTCCTGCACCTCATCGGTGACAGTCATCGCGGCGGGCTCGCTGATCTGCATAATATCATACCCGCAGCGGGGGACATGGCACGTCAGGAGGCCGGCGCCGGCGCGCAGACAGGCTTTGGCGCTCAGTACGGCGGCGCCCATTTTACCATGACTGCCGGCAATCAGCAGGGCATGGCCAAAGGTGCCCTTGTGCGCAAAAGGTGGCCGCGGCGTGTATATTGTATGCATCATCTCCTTATCGGCCAGATGATAGCGTGCAGGCGTGTGCGTTATATATTCCGGGGACAGCCCGATGGGAAGTATCTGTACATCGCCCACCAGCGAGGCGTTTTCCGGCAGGAGAAATGCCAGTTTATGAAACTCGAAGCTCAGGGTGTAATGGGCCTGTACGACGGGCGTATTGCGGCAACCGGCATCTGCCATCAGCCCGGAGGGCATATCAATGGCAACAATCGTATGACGCCCGTGCTGGTCATTGATCTTGTGGATGATACCCGCCAGCCAGCCTTCAATGGGTTTGTTCAGCCCGGTACCAAAAATAGCGTCCACGATCACGGCAGTCGCGGGCAACTCAGGAAAACCGGTAACATCGGCTATTTCGCGGATACGGCCGGCATATTGCTGCTGCAACCGGCGGTAGTAATATACATAGTCTTCACTGGCCCTGTTGCCGTATTCCAGCAGGCAGGCGGTCACCTGGTAACCTTCTTCCAGCAGCCGGTGTGCGATCACCAGCCCGTCGCCGCCGTTATTGCCTTTGCCACAGAAAATATAAAAGGGGTGGGAAGGGGCAAAGCGGTCCAAAAGCCAGTCAGCACACCTGCCCGCAGCCCGCGCCATCAGGTCGGTACTGCTCACGGGCTCCTGTGCGATGGTAAAAGCGTCCGCCTCCCGGATCTGTGCAGCGGTGAAGATTTTCATATCCTGCTGTTGAACAATAAAAGTAGCGCAAAAATAAGGAACATAAAAAAAACGGATCATGCTTGCCTCATGATCCGTTTACGGGTTATTAGCGTTTCCGCTATGTTAGAAGGTGAATCTTGCAGATACGCCTCCAATTTCTTCTCCGATGAAGTTGGTCGGGCCAACAAACTGAACGTAAGGTTTCAGGTCGGCGCTCAGGTTCAGCGGTATATTCTTGAAAGTCCATTCCACACCAATGATACCGTCCAGGCCCGGAGACACATAAGTACCTTTGCCTTTGTCGACATAACGGTCCCAGTCATAATCACGGCGGTCATAGAAACCTACGTGCGCACCACCACCGGCATACATGTTCAGTTCCGGTCTGCCGATGTTCCAGTGATATTCATACAGACCAGTGAAGGTAACGTTGGTCTTGTGTCCGTGATTGGTGGTTACCAGTCCTTCAATGGCGTGAGGGCCCTGGATGAAATGTTTGATGGTAAAACCCACAACCCATGGATTCAGGCGGATGCCCAGGGCGGTGTTGTAGTTTTCAACGCTGTTGCCGTAGCTTTTCTTTTTTTGCGCGTTAGCCTGTACTGCCAACAGGGCAAACAAGCTGAAAAATAACACGACTTTTTTCATAGATGTTGCTATTTATTGATACAAAAATGTATGCGACTATTAACGTTGGCTATTCGCTCTAAAGTATATGACGGGCGAATAAAAAATCGGCTTAGCCTTGCAATAACAGTGCCAATACATCATTTGCTTTTCTTGATCAGGGTAACGGGCTTTAATAAACGAAGAAAGACAAATCCGGCTATACCGGCTATCAGGGAGGCCGCGATCACGGAAATAATGGAGATGATCTGATGTTCCCGCTCCACGTAGGCCAGCGAGGAGATAAAAATAGACATGGTGAAACCGATGCCGGCAATCAATCCTACGCCAATCAGCTGCATCCAGCCTGATTTGGAAGGGAGGCTGGCCAGCTTCAGTTTTACAGCGGAAAACGACAATATAAAAATACCCAGCGGTTTACCCAGTACCAGCCCTGCAATAATGCCATAACTGATGTCATTATGTAATGCGCCGAGCACATCTGACGGCAGTTGTATCGCGGTATTGGCCAATGCAAAGATGGGCATGATGACAAAGTTCACCGGATCATGGAGGTCGTTCACCATGTCCGCTATTTTGTCCTGCGGTATACAGAAGGCCAGCAATACGCCGGCAATCGTGGCGTGTACGCCGGAGTTGAACAGGCAGTACCAGAGTACCAGGCCCGGAATGAAATATAATATCGGCCGCTTTATTTTCAGGAGATTAAAAAGGATGGGTACCAGCAGCACACCGCCGGCTATCAGCAGATAATTCATATCCAGGTGCGGCGTGTAGAAAATGGCGATGGTGAGAATGGCGCCAAGGTCGTCGATGATGGCGAGCGCCATCAGGAATATTTTCAGGCTTACCGGCACACGGTTGCCCAGCAGGGAGAGAATACCGAGAGAGAAGGCGATGTCTGTTGCCATCGGGATACCCCAGCCATGGGAGTATTCGGTGCCGCTGTTGAACAGGCTGAAGATGAGCGCCGGGAACAACATGCCGCCGATGGCGGCGAGTACCGGCAGGATGGATTTACGTAAGGAAGAGAGTTCGCCTACTGTGAGTTCTCTTTTTATTTCCATGCCTACGAGGAAAAAGAAGAGCACCATCATGCCGTCGTTTATCCATAACAGGTAGGAGTTGGGTAAATGGAGGGAGCGGTACTGATAGTGATGTCCGCCGGCCGGATCGAAAAGGGCATTCCAGAAGTCGATATAACCCGCCTGCCACGATGAATTCGCCAATATCATAGACACAAGGGTGCACAGGATCAGGATGATACCTACGGCACGGCTGTCTTTTAAGAAAGTGTAAATCGGGGAGAGGAGAGTCTTGAATGCGCTTTTGATCATATTATTTCATTATTTGATTATCGGGCCATTGAAGGGATTTGCGTTCCTCTTCAATGGCCAAATAACAAAAATAATCAAATAATTACTGCATTAGTTCATATTTCGTCTTGGGCTTGCGTTTAATGTCCCAGTGAAAATTCTCCAGCTGCAGTTGCTCTTTGGGCCTTTGGGTGAAGGGGTATACCGTGCCTTCAGGGTCTTTGATAAGCACGACTTTGTCCACTTCCCCTTTTTTGAAGAATATATTAATGATGGCGCATTGCGCTTTGTTGACGCTCATATACGCGCCAGCCTCATCTTTTACGTAGTTGATGGTTTCGGCATTTCCTTCCACGTGCATCCAGTCCAGTGATTCGCCGAGCACATAGCCGGTGATAGTGTTGCCTTTCACCTGGTTATACATATCGGGGCCGGCCTCGTTGATGATAAAAGCATTTTTGATCATCAGCACTTTGTCGGCCGCCTGGTTTTTGGTAAACATCAGCATGGTGTCTGCGCTGAGCTGACTGGTATTATTGGACCACATCACCGGATCGCGGAAGAAGCGGAAGATGGAGTCTTTGGTAGAATAATACACACTGTCGGCCACGCCCTGGAGGGAGTCGGAGAACATGCGTACGTGGTGATAGGCCAGGATATAGCGCTGGTCGGCGGTGTCTTTGCCCGGAGGGGCGGACAGTGCCATGCTGTCTGCATGGTGTTTGATGCCGGGCAGCGAGTCTCTCATGACGATGTTGGGCGGCTGCGCCATCTTCACCATTTTCACCCGGTTGGAGTCCAGTTTGTCCCTTGTTTTGGCCAGCACGCTGTCGGCCACGAACATCATAACGGCGCCGGGGACGCTGTCCAGTTGTTTTTTGGCGAGGGAATCGCCCTGGTTAATGAGGGTGATGGGTATATGTTCTTCAGGCGGTCTGACGGTCCTGACGGCACGCAGCGGCTCTTTCACGGGTTCTTTCCTAAGGCCTGCCACAGATGGGATAGAGAGGCTGTCGCCCGGCCGGATGATGCCTGTGAAGAGGGTATCTGCGGCGAGGTACATGGTGTCTTTGCCTTTTTCCATGATGAGCAGCGGCTTCTGGGTGGCCAGGAGGGTCTTTGCTATCTGGTTGACGGTGCCGTGGTTGGCCAGCAGGGACATTTTGCGGACGGTGTCTTTATATACCATGTTACCGGTGGCGTAGGCCATGCCGGTGAGCTTGTCCATTTCGATGTTATCGGCGGTGAGGGTGCCGGTGCTGTCTTCGATGGTGGGGCGGTTGCCGAAGTTGCCATAGCCTTTGTCGGTATCGTAATAACCGCTGGTGGCGTACATTATGCGTTTCCCTTCATTGATGGTGGTGGGCGCGATGATGTTGGCGATTTTTGTTTCGGTATTGTACAGCAGGGCGTCGGTGCTGAGGGTATAGTCGGGGTCTACCAGCACCACGTTACGCTGGAAGTGCATCTCTTTGGTTTCCGTGTAGTAGTATCCCTCATCGCTGGTGAGGACGCTTTTGCCGTTGACAAGGCGGCCGGTTTTTACATAGCTTCCTATTTTGGCGTTCATGTCGTATTGCAGTTCCGGTCCGGTGATGGTCACTTTGCCGTCGGTGAGGCGGGCATTTTCCCGGAGGATGGCGATGCGGGTATTACCGTCGTAGTTGAGGTAATTGCCGTAGATATGGACGCTGTCAGCCTGATTGATATGTACGTTACCGTAGGCGTCCACGATATTGGTTTTATTGTTTTTAACGGCGCTGTCGCAGAAGAACAGGGTGGTGCCCTGTTTGAACCGGGCATGGCCGATAAACCGGGTGACATTGATCGTGTCTTTCTCGATGAGCTGCAGGGTGTCTGCTCCCAGGATTTCGATCACGGTCCCTTTTTTAGGCTCCTGTTGCGCCGGGAGCTGGGCATGGGCGGGCAAAATGGCCGCCAGGCACATCACTGCCAGTAAAAGGACTGATCTGATATATTGATTCATGTAGTACTGTTATTGTACCGCTGCAGTATCGGAAGGCAGTGGTTTCGTTTTATCTTTTTTGCCGAACAAAGAGAAATGCACATAACGTTTCGGGTTGACGCGGAGGTCTTCCAGCAGTTTATTCAGGTTGCCGAGAGAGTACTGCAGGTTGTTATACACCTTTTTATCGTTCAGCAGCAGGCCGGCAGTACCGTCGGTGGTATTGAGTTTGGCCATGGTGGTGTTGAGGCTGGTGGCAGTTTGCTGCAGTTGTTGTAATGTTTTGTCGATGTTGCCGTTGGCCAGTGCGCCGGTGGCTTTTTGGGCGTTGTCGAGGATACCGCTGATTTTTTCATTGTTGGCCTTCAGGTTGCCGCTGACGGAGGCGAGGTTATTGACCGTGGCCTGTATGTTTCCTTTCTGCGGGTCCAGCATGGCGCTGAGGGAGGCGGAGGTATGGGAGAAATTGCGCATGGTGGTGTTCAGGTTGCGCATGGTTTCCTGGAGGTTGCCTTTGGCGGTGGTGTCGAGGATAGCGCTAACTGCCAGCAGTACGGTGTCGATATTGGACAGGGTGCCTTCAAGTTTTTTCACCAGCGGGGTGATTTGTTCTTTGATGGCGTCTGTCATGGTGCCGTCTACTGCGGCGTAGATGGTGTCGCCGTCGGCCAGGTATTCCGTGGCGTTGCCGAGGTCCATCTGAACTGTTTTGGTGCCCAGCAGGTCGCTGCTGATGCGGGCGACGGAGTTGCGGGGGATGTCTACTTTTTTCTTGAGGGTAAGGGTCACCAGTATTCTGGATGGATCGTGGTCCATAACATTCAGCTCCGATACGTTTCCTACCACCAGTCCATTTACCTGTACGGCGTTGGAGGGCTGCAGTCCATTCACCTGTTTATAGACAGCATAAATGGTTTTTGTTTTTGAAAACAGGCTCTTTCCCTTCAATAAATTAAAGCCCAGTACGAGTAAGGTGATACCCAGCACGGTAAGTATGCCTACCTTGGTTTCATTAGATAATTTGAGCATGAGATTCGTATACGTTCACCGCAAAAATAATCAAAAAGCATGCACGGGGCGTAGGTAGCAGAAAATGTTGACAATAAAAAAGAGAAGTGGGGGAATGGGGGGATCGGGGAGGGGGAAAGGGAATGATCAGCAGGAAGTTACGAAAGCATCTCTGAATCCGAGCCTGCGGGCTTTTCGTACAGCCGTGGAGGCCTGGCGGTCTGTTTTAAAGTGCCCCCAGGTGTATCGGTGCATTTTTTTTTTATTCATGACGATCTGTTCATGGCTGATGTTTCCGTGGAGCTTCCTGAAAATGGAAGCTCCCGGTGTATATAATTTGTCGGTGGTCATCAGTTGAACGCAGTACTGGTCGTCAGGCTGCGGAACGGAACTTTTGCCTTTACCGGCTGGTTTGCGGATGTTATTGAATGCCTGCGGGCGGCTGGCAGTGGTTTCTTCGGTGGTGGAAGAGCGGCGGTTGGTAAAGCGTTCCAGCTCGTCGCGGTACCGTTTGATGGCTTTAAAGATGCCGAGGGCCAGTTCCTGCTGTCCACCGGAGGAGTTGAGGTATTCTTCCTCTTCCGGGTTGCTGATGAAGCCCAGTTCCACGAGTACGCTGGGCATGGCGGTGGCCGAGAGCACCCAAATGCCTTTTTCATTCCGTTGACGGGCGCCTCTGCTGATGCGGCCGGCTTTGGTGAATTCGTCCTCGATGAGGGTAGACAGCCGGAGGCTCTGGTCGAAGTAGGCGTTACGCAGGGTATTGAGGAGGATGAATGTTTCCGGGTCCTCGTCTGCGAGTTGTTTGGTTTCTTCGGAGTCAGCGTCCAGTACGATCACGGAGTTTTGTTTAAGGGACTCCATTTTCGCGTTGTTCTTACTGGTAGCCCATATGTATGTCTCTGTACCTTTGGCGTTGCTTGGGTAATAAGCGTAAATGGGTCGTTTTACGGGTATTTTCTTTTTCCCTTTCCGGTGGTAAACGGTCTTGTAGCCGGTCACCTTTCTGATTTTGCCGGTGGAATTACAGTGGATAGACACGAAAAGATCTCCTTTGGCATCGTTGGCGATCTGTGCTTTTTTGCGGGGATCGTCGAAGCGGTCTGTTTTTCGTGTATACACGACCTTTACATCCGGGAGGTTGTCTTCCAGGATTTTGCCCAGTTTCAGGGCTACGGCCAGCGTCACCTGTTTTTCTGTGGAGTAGCTTCCTCTTGCCCCGGGGTCTTCACCGCCGTGACCGGCATCAATTACAATAGTGCGGATAGGGTTTTCCTGTTTCTTTGAAACTGGATTGTTTTTTGCCTGAATAAAAAAGGTACAGGTGAAAAGAGTTCCCAGTCCTAAAATCCAAAATCGGTTCCAGCGCATGATTCTCATTTTAATGGGTGCTGTTATCACAAAAAATAAAAAAAAAGTTTATCTGTTAAATTAGTAATTCCTTTGCTCCATGTGTGTTTACAGTTATTTTCCCGTCGTTGGCCATCAAACTTTACAAGTGGTCATTTGTAATAAATTGTATAATTTCTTGTAGGTTTGTGCCCGCCTTAACACATGAGCTCTAGCTACAAAAATAATTATAAAAAGTTTTTACGGCAGACATACCTGGCTTTTGCAGGTGTGGTTATCGCCGTTCCCTTTATTATAGATGCATCAGGGGTCGGAAGGCCACACGCATCGCTGACTTTTAACAAAACTTTGGCAGATGCCGTTCCTGCCCGCAAAGACACTGTAAAGCCCAAAGCGCTTAAAGTGACTGCCAAACCGGGCGTTGATACCAACGTGGTGTCAAAAGACCAGGATACGACCGGAGCGGTGAGCGTGGACACCGTTTTTATCCCCAAGGTGTCCAAAGATACGCTGGATGCGCCGGTAACCTATAAGGCAAAGGACTCTATTATCCTGATGGTGCCCGACAAACGTTTTTACCTGTATGGTACTGCCAGCACCAAATATAAAACGATCGATCTTTCTGCCGAAAAAATGAATTTCGACCAGGCCACGGGCGTACTGGAGGCTACCAATGCCAAAGACACCGCAGGCAAGATCATCGGCCGGCCCGTGATGAACGACGGCGGCCAGAGCTTTGAGTCCGACACGCTCCGGTACAATTTCACCTCCCAGAAAGCAAAGATCTACAATACCCGCTCCCAGTACGGCGAAGGTTATATCCACAGTGAACTTACCAAAAAGGCCGCGGATAATACCATTTTCGGCTTTAAAAACGGTTATACTACCTGTAACCTCGACACGCCGCACTTCAGCTTCCGGGCCCGTAAAATAAAGGTTATCCCTGACAAACTGGTGATTTCCGGGCCGGCAAACCTGGAAATTATGGGAATTCCCACCCCGCTGTACATCCCGTTTGCCATTTTCCCGATCACGCAGGGCCAGCGTTCCGGTATCCTGCCGCCGCAGTATGTGGTGAACCAGCAGAAAGGGATGGGCCTCGAAAACGGCGGTTACTATTTCGGCATGGGGGAGCACCTGGACCTTACCCTGCGGGGAGACGTTTACTCCTACGGCAGCTGGAGCCTGACGGCCAGCCCTACCTACCGCAAACGGTATAAATATAATGGTGGCCTTAACCTGAGCGTCGCCAACACCCGCTTCGGAGACCCGGCAGTACCGTCTGAGTTTACCAAGTCCCGCGACTTCCGTATCACCTGGAACCACAGCATGGACAGCAAGGCCCGTCCGGGGGTGAACTTCGGCGCCAGCGTGAACTTCGGTAGCTCTTCCTATAACAGGTTCAACGTATTTGACTATAGCACCCGTGTCAACAACAACATCGGGTCGTCTATCACCTTCTCCAAAACATGGCAGGGCAAGCCCTACAACCTGACCCTGGGCCTGAACCACTCGCAGAACCTGGCCACCCGCGACGTGTCTATCTCTTTCCCGGACGGTACCTTTACGGTGAACACCATCTACCCGTTCCAGCCGAAAGAAATGGTAGGCACGCCTAAATGGTACGAAAAAATCGGTGTTTCCTATAATGCCGTACTGCGTAACCAGGCCAGCTTCAAGGATTCCCTGTTCGGCAAACAGGCCATGTTCGACGCGATGCAGACGGGCATGCAGCACACCATCCCGGTGTCTTTCTCCATCCCGATCCTGAAAACGCTGACCCTGTCGCCGGGTATCAACTACAGTGAGTACTGGTACACCAAAAAGATGACAAAGAGATGGAGAAACGATAAAATTGTTTCCAAAGACTCTATCGGCGGTATCGATACCAGCTACCAGGCCGGTTTCTTCTCTGCCCGTGATATCAGCGTGAGCGTGTCGCTGTCTACCGCCGTATATGGCATGTACGCTTTCAGTAAGAACTCAAAAGTGAAAGCCATCCGCCACGTATTACGCCCTACCATCAGTGCCAGCTACCGGCCGGACATGTCCAGTCAATACTATTATTATTACTATTATAATCGCCTCCATGACTCTACCAGGGTGTCTTATTTCGATGGGTCTATTATCGGGGTCCCTTCCCCCGGCGCCTTTGGTGGTATCAACTTCGGGTTGGACAATAACCTCGAGATGAAGGTGTTCTCGCGGAAAGACACATCAGGCAACCATGAGAAAAAGGTGAAACTGCTGGACGGCTTCGGTATCAACGGCAGTTACAACCTGGTGGCAGACTCTTTTAAACTCTCCAATTTCAGTCTCTACGCCCGTACCAACCTGTTTGACAAGGTGAATATCTCCGCCAGCGGTACCCTGGACCCCTATGCGACCGACGGTCGCGGCCGCCGTATCGACAAGTTCGTGTGGCAGCAGGGGAAAATCAGCCTTGGCCGGTTGACCAATGCCAGCATCTCCCTGAGCACCTCTTTCCAGTCGAAAGACAAGAAAGGACAGGACAAACAGAAAAAGATCGATTCCCTTGAAAATATTTCCAATGCAGATGCCGCCATGGCGGCGCAGCAGCGGCAGTTGCAGATGATGCGTAACAACCCCGGTGAGTACGTGGATTTTGACATTCCGTGGCGGCTGGACCTGTCTTACAGCTTGTCCTACACCAACCAGCTGATTCCAGACTCCGGCGGCGTGATAAAGCGTATAACCCAATACGTTAGCTTCAACGGAGATTTCAGCCTGACCCCCAAATGGAAGGTGGGCCTGAACAGCGGCTTTGACTTTACCAATATGCAGATCGCCTATACGAACATGTATATATCGAGGGACCTGCACTGCTGGCAGATGTCGATTAACCTGATACCGTTTGGTACCTTCCGGCAGTTCAGTATCACCATCAACCCGAAAGCCGGTATCCTGCGGGATTTGAGGATCAACCGATCGCGGCAGTTCTACGACTTTTAGCCTGCTGGCTATATATCTTATTATTCAGATGGAAAAATGCAGCGAGGGATCGCTGCATTTTTTTATGCTCGTCAAATTCCGGTGTTATTTTCTCTTCTTTTTAGATGATCTCTGCATGATAATGATTTCATAATATTAAACCCGTCTATGTATTTTTAATTTTATTTCCTGTTGCGTAATTTAAAGTCGATATCGATCTGCCATAATCCAATGATCTGATGAAGCTAACCGGAGTCAACGAGGAAACGTTATGGAATAACGTGATAGCAGGCGATCAGCAGGCTTTCAGGGTACTGTATGAAGCGTCGGCTGATATGCTCTATGCCTATGCATTGCGATATTTTCCCGATAGGGAGATGATCATGGACTGTATTCATGATCTGTTTACTGACCTGTATCTGCAGCGCCGCAACCTGGCGCGGCAGGTCAATATCCGTTTTTACCTGTTGGTTTCTTTCCGGCGTAAACTGAATGCTTCCCTTAAGAAAAACGCCCGGTTCTCCTTTCAGGCAGACATGTCCCAAGCTGAAAGCTATTTCCAGCTTACCTTTGAAGCCAACGACGCGCAAAGCAGGATCATTGCAAAGGAAGAGCAGCAGGGCGCGCTGCACCGGCTGGCCGCTGAGATGAACAAGCTGCCGGCGCGGCAGAAAGAAATCCTTTACCTGAAATATAACTGTGAACTTTCCTACGAGGAGGTAGCCCGGCTGATGCAGATATCCGTACCTACCTGCAGGACCCTTGCCTACAGGGCTATCCGCCAGCTGCGGCAGGACATGCCGGTCACCACTATGCCGGCTTTCGGCTTGTTGCTGCTTACCTGCCTGAAAAATTTTTAAAATTTTTTTCCGGAAGAAGTCTATAAAAACGAAACAGCCTGCTCTGTTATATAGGGGCAAATAGTAGCTATGGATATCAACAACCATTCATATGGCAGAGAAGACGACCTACCTGGAGGTGCCGGGGACGATAAAGAGAAAATGATCTCCATCGTACGTGCGTCCGGTAACGAGCTGTTGTCCGTAGCTGAGAAAGCCGGTCTGTGGGAACGTATTGCCGCCGATATCACGCAGCCGCCGGTGCGGCTCTGGTGGCAGTCGTGGAAGGTGGCCGCCGCCGTCGCTTTGCTGCTGACGGCCGGAATGGGCTGGTGGCAATGGCAGCGCACGCAGGAGGCGCTGCCGGCTCTGGTGGCTTTTGCTACTGATCAAACTTATGCCCGGGGCGATTCCACGATGATCCGGATGATACTGGGCAACCAGCAACAGCTGAACATCCGTAATACACGTGCAGCCATCACCTATCAGGCAAAAGGCACACAGTTGCGTGTAGACTCGCAGGAGGTAAGGCAGGAGCTGGCCGCCGGCCGGCAGGTGTTTAACACGCTGCTGGTGCCTTATGGCAATGTGGCGTCGCTGCAGCTGGAAGACGGTACCAAAGTATGGCTCAACGCCGGTTCCCGCCTGGTGTATCCTGCAGCATTCGTGTCCGGTAGGCGCGAGGTGTTCCTCGAAGGGGAAGCTTATTTTGAAGTGGCCACTGACGCGGCCCGCCCGTTTAGTGTATACGCCAACGATATGAAGATCGCCGTATTAGGCACGGCATTTAATATTTCGGCTTACCGGGAAGATATCGCCTCGCAGGTAGTCCTCGCCAGCGGCAGCGTACAGCTGGAAGCTTTCAGAGGACCGGGGAAAACGGCGGCGCCGGTACAGCTTTCTCCGGGTAACAGAGCCTCGTACACCGGTGGCGATGGACATATGACAGTGGATAATGTGAACGTCGCCGGGTACATCACCTGGAAAGACGGGATAATAGTAGCGGAACACACATCTTTACTTGAAATACTCAAAAAACTGTCCAGGTATTACAATCAACCAATAACAACAGACGCGCGGTCGGGCAATGAAACATTTTCGGGTAATCTTGACCTGCAGAAAACACTGAACGATGTACTTGACATAATAGCAGCTTCCACTTCATTGAAGTACGAAAAACAAGGGGGGACAATCATTTTTAAAACCAGATAAACATCAGCGAAAAGCCAAAAAAAACCGGAAGATGCGGTAACATCTTCCGGTGAAGACTGCCTGCGGTAACAGGCAGCCCGGCTAACTATTTCATTAATTAAACCAAACAAATGTATGCAAAAATTTTACGTTTGTTGGCGCTACCTGCCCGCGGGCATAGTGCCAGCCAAATTATGGCATGTTATGCGGCTAATCATAATCCTGTTGTTCGTAGGGCTGGTGAGCGCCTACGGAAAAACTTACTCGCAGAATACCCCGCTTCATGTGCGGGTGACCAACGCTCCGCTGCCGGAGCTTTTCCGGCAGATACAAGCACAGAGCAACTGGCGTATTTTCTACAAAGATGAACTGCTGCGTGGTGAGAAAAACATCACGTTGCATCTGCGCGGTAAAAGGCTGGTGGAGGTGCTGGACAAAGCCCTCGATGGCACCAGTCTCGGCTACACGATCGTAGGCACCCAGGTGGCGATCGTTCCCAAAGAAGAACAGCCGGTACGCCCGCTGAAACTGGCACGGGAAGACAGTATGCTGACCATCAAAGGCCGTGTGTACGACACGCACGAGCCGCCGGTAGCGCTGCCCGGTGTTTCTATCGGCGTAAAAGGTTCTTCCCGTGGCACTACCAGCGACGCAGATGGTTACTTCACCATCCAGGCGCCCAGAAATGCTACGCTGGTGTTTAGCCTCGTGGGATTTATTGCGACGGAGTACAACGTCCTGCGCAGCAACAACGGCCTATCCATTTCATTGAAAGAAAAAGTGTCGGCCCTCGATGAAGTAGTCGTAGTGGGGATTACAGAGCAACAGCGTAAACACATCGCGAGCTCGGTGGCTTCCCTTAATGTAAAATCGGCCATGAGCGGCAAGCCTATCACCACCATTTCCCAATCGCTGCAGGGCGGTGTGACCGGTCTGCAGGTAAGCCAGGCGTCCGGTCTGCCCGGCGGGGATGCTGCCACCATCAAGATACGCGGCATCACCTCCCTGAACGGTTCCAACCCGTTGGTGCTGGTAGACGGTATCCCGATGGACATGAACTATATAGATCCGCTTACGGTAGAAAGCGTGACCGTATTGAAAGATGCTGCTGCCGCCTCAATCTACGGCGCCAGAGCCGCCAGCGGCGTGATCCTGGTCACCACCAAAAGAGGGACGCCCGGCCGTGTGGCTGTCACCTATGACGGTTACTACGGTGTGCAGTCACCCACTAAAATGCCTGCGCTGGTAGACGCTCCCCAATATATGCGCATGTACAATGAAGCACTCGCCAATTCCGGTAAAACACCCCTGTATTCCGAAGAAGATATTCAACAAACCATTGCCGGCACTGATCCGGTAAAATATCCGAATACCGACTGGCAGAAAGTCATTGTCAACAAAAGAGCGCCTATCACCAGTCATTCCGTAGGGGTGAGCGGAGGTAACAGCCTTGCCCGTTTTGCGCTGAACGCCAACTACCAATACCAGGATGGTATGACACCGCTGACCAGCAGCAGGAAGTATAACATTCGCGCCAATACTTCCGTGTCGCTGACCAAGAATTTCCAGATCAATATGGACCTGCTGGCCATCAAACGTAATATCCTGCTGCCTAACAGAACACTGGGGCATGACGGTACCCGCTTGCTGGAAGATGTGTTCCGCGTGCCGCCTACCATTCTTCCCAAATATCCGCAGAAGGAGGGTTCTTCCGAGATCTATGGCCGCTACGTTGATATCGTGAATCCGCTGGCCTACGCAGAAAAAGGCGGTCGATTTGTCAATGAATACGGGCAGTCCAGCATCAACCTGCAACCCAAATGGGAGGTGATACCGGGGCTGAACCTGCGGGGACAGTTCAGCTACCGCCTCAACAGCGATTTGCTGGGCAGCCTGCGCGACAACTATAATTTCTTCGACTATTATACCGGCCAGCTGCTGCAAACGTGGACACAGCAACGCGCTTACTCACAGGCCAGGACTACGTACTATTACATTGCCGCCAATGCTGATTACACGCTCGATGTAAAAGATCATCACTTCTTCCTGATGGCAGGGTATTCGCAGGAAGAGAAAAATACAAGTGCCAGCTCCGCCGGAACTTATTTGTATATCAACTCTCTGTTATCGTCTTATGCCAAATTGAATTACTCTTACCAGGACCGGTATCTGCTGGAACTAACCGGCCGTATGGACGCTTCTTCCAAATTTGCCAAAGGCCATAAGTATGGTTTCTTCCCTTCGGTGGCGTTTGGCTGGAATATCAGTAAAGAGAAATTTATGTCTTCCGTGAAGGCGGTCAGCAATATGAAGCTGCGCGCTTCCTATGGTCAGCTGGGCAATGAATCGGACGTGGAATTGTACCAGTATCAGACGACCATCAACTCCGGTTCCGGTCTGGAGACCAACTACGGTAATCCGGACCTGAGCTGGGAAACAGTGAATATGGCTGATGTGGGATTAGACATCGGCTTGTTTAACAACAAGCTGGAGATTGTGGTGGATTATTATAATAAACTCACCAAAGACATCATTCTGCGGCCACCGCTGTCCTATACCGGCGGCTTTGAAGGCAAGGTGCCTGTCAACGCCGGCAAGCTGCGGAACACAGGCTGGGAAGCATCTGTGAACTACAACGGTAACATCGGCAAAAATGTGGCGGTGTCTTTCCGGCCGGGCGTGACCTATAACAAAAACGAGATCGTGTCCCTGTTGAGCGGCCCTTATGTCAGCTCCACCACCATTCAGCAGGAGGGCGGCCCATATGGCGGCATCTTCGGCTATAAAACCGCAGGGTTGCTGCAGGAGAGCGACTTTGATAAAGATGGTAATCCGCTGATACCGGTGTTGCCAGGCGCCAAACCCGGTGATATCAAGTACCTTGACCTTAGTGGCAATAAAGTCATTGATGGGTCTGACCAGACGTTAATTGGTAATCCGCTCGCGCGGCTGAATTACTTCGCCAATTTCCGGGTGGCGTACAAAAACTTCGATCTCGAATTTTTGTTGCAGGGTACCGGTAAGTCTGATGTGGTGCTGGAAGGTATGTTGGCATTGCCAATGGACAATAGTAAAGACGGTGGTGTGCCTACCCGTTTTTATGCAGACAACTACTGGACACCCCAACGCACCAACGCTATGTTCCCGCGTTTGAACACGTTGCCTACCAACAACAAGTTATCCTCTGATTTCTGGTTCCAGAACGGCGCGTACATGCGGGTGAAGTATGTTCAGCTGGGGTACAATTCGCAGGCAAACTGGCTGAAACGTGTTGGTATCCGTGGTTTGCGGGTGTATGTGAACGCGCAGAACCCGATCACCTTCACCAAAATGAAGCTCACTGATGCCGAAAGCCAGGGAGATCAGTGGACCTATGGTATCATGAAGGCATTTATTGCCGGTATTAATGTTCAACTTTAATAATGGTCGTATGAAAAAGATATATGCAGTCATTTTTTCAGCCGTGATGCTGACATGCAGCTGTGAAAAATTTCTCACCCATGATGACCCGGTGAGTGTAACGGATGATAACTGGTGGAGGACAGAAGCCAATGCCACCGGTGCGTTAGGATCGGTGTATGCCGGTTTGCCTGGAGGTTCCGGCGGGCGGCAGCTGATGTTCCTCTCCGCTTTGAGTGATGAGGCGGTGGCACGTCAGGATACCCGTGGCGCCTATGAGGCGTATGCCAAAGGATTACAGAACAGCAACTGGGACGTAGCGCTGAACCTGTGGCGGGATGATTATAAGGATATCCGCCGTGCCTGTCGGTTTCTTGAAAATGTGGATCGCTGCTACATGGATTCTTCGCTGAAAGACCGTTACAAATACGAAGCGAGGGCCATGCGCGCTTACTATCATATGGAGATGATGCTGTTCTTTGGCGGTATTCCGATTGTCACTGAATCGCTGGAACCGGGCAATAGCAATACCACCCGCAACTCCGAAAAAGAAGTGTATGATTTTGTGGTGAGTGAGCTGACAGCATGTGCGCCACATTTGCCGGACGTGTATAACAATAATGAAGCATGGCGTATTTCTTCCGGTGTTTGCTGGGCGCTGATCGCCAAGCTATCCATGTTTTACAAGGAATATGAAACTGCGAAGATGGCTGCGCAGAAGGTGATTGATCAGAACGTGTATAAATTATACCGTAGTACCAATACAAAAGTCAACAGTTTCGCCGAGCTGTTTACCTACGCCGGTGAGCTGAACAAAGAGCGGGTATTTTTCCGTGATAATGGTTGTTCCAACGCCTGGCGGACTTTTGCGCCTTACGGTGTAGGCGGGCAGACAGTCGTGTCGCCCACCATGAAGCTGGTCAACAGTTTTGAGACGCTGCAGGGTAAAACGTTACAGGAGCTGGGAGCGGATTCGCTGGCAGTTTACCAGAAAGACCCCTTCTACAAAAATAACCGTGATCCGCGCCTGGTGGCCTCAGTGCTGGTGCCGGGGCAGGTGTACGAAAAAGATACGCTTCGTCCGTTTGCCAGCGAGGGTAGTGACCGTATTGGTATCCTCAACAGCACCGCCACCGGTTTCTGGGTGAAAAAATACCTCGATCCCAAAGACCGTAACGGCGCCAGTCCTTCGCTGGATTATATGATCATCCGTTATGCCGAGGTGTTGCTGAACTATGTGGAGTCGCTGGTGGAATTGGGCGATTGGCAGAACCCTGACGTGCTCCATCATCTGAATGATATCCGTACGCGTGCAGGCATGCCCGTAGTAGATGCCGGCAAGTATAATACGCAGGAGAAGCTGCGGCAGCTGATACGCCGTGAGCGTACCGCCGAGCTGGCGTTTGAAGGCGCCCGTTTTTATGATATCCGCCGCTGGGGTATACTGGGAGAGGTAATGAACGGGCAGGTGCATGGCGCTGTAGATCCGGCTACCGGAGCGCCGGTGATGGTAGAGACGCGTTCCTGTAATGTGGAAAGGGATTTCCGTTATCCTATTCCGTTGAACGAGCTGTTAGCGAATCCGAAGATGACGCAGAATCCGTTGTATTAACAGTAACTGTGATAACGATGACTATCACTGATTTTTTCTGATTCAGGAAGATTACAGCGATTGAAACCGGTCTGCCTTTTTCGCTTATACTTATACGAAAGCACCCGTTTGATATTGATCAAACGGGTGCTTTGTTTTTATCTTTTGTGATTACAGTTTATCCTTTGTTGTGACGTAATAATCCAGCATGAGGTTAAATACTTTCTCTTTCAGCGCCGGCAGGTCGTCGCGGGTCATGCCGGTGGTGGAGATGGGAGGAAGTACATGATAATGGATCGGGTGTGGCCAGGCGAAGAATGTTTTACCGGGCGGTTGTATTTTCCTGGTGTTAAACAGCAGGGAGGGCATCAGTGGTGTCTGTGTGTCTATGGCAAGGGCGAACGCGCCGTCATAGAATGCTTTCAGTGGTTCGGCGGTGCGGTTGCGGGTACCTTCGGGGTACAGCAACATGTGGATACCAAGGCTGAGCGCATGTTTCATGTCCACTACACTTTGTTTGCGGCTGGCTTCACTGCTGCGGTCTACCAGTATGCTGCCTATTTTGTACAGGACATTGAATACCGGTATTTTAGCCATGGAGGCTTTCGCCAGTGTTTTATTGGCGCCGGGGACATAACCGGTGGTAACGGGGATGTCCATCAATGCGTTGTGATTGCATACGATGACATAGGTTTGGCCGGGGGCGAAATATTCCTGGCCTTTCAGTCTGGCGGGGCACCCGATCAGCGGCAGGTAGACGTTCATCCACCAGCGGCCGAGGCCCACGAAGAATGCCGTAGGCTTAGGTTCTGGCCAGAAAGAGGCGATCCAGATAGGGATAAAGACGATCAGCATTGTGATGACAAACAGCAGCAATGCGTACAGCGCATAAATTCTTCCCAGTATATTTTTTAGCATAACAGAGAGGTTATCGTAAAGATACTGATAGTATGCCAATGATCAGAGGCGCCAGTCCACCGGTTCGATGCCGGCTTTCAGCAGGAGCTCGTTGGTTTTGGAAAAATGTCTGCAGCCGAAGAAGCCGTTGGCCGCGCTGAAAGGCGAGGGGTGAGCCGCTTTCAGGATATGGTGGCGGGTGGCGTCTATGAGGATTTGTTTATCCTGTGCGAAGCGGCCCCACAGCAGAAATACCACATCATTTTTCATGTCTGATATTTTGCGGATGACAGCGTCGGTAAAGTTCTCCCAGCCTATTTTGCTGTGGGAGGCGGGTTCACTGGCTCGTACCGTCAGGAAGGCGTTGAGCAGCAGCACGCCGTGTTCGGCCCATTTGGTGAGGTTGCCGCTGGTGGGTATGTCCAGGCCGAGATCGGTTTTCATTTCCTTGTAGATGTTGCCCAGTGACGGCGGCGGTTTGATGCCGTCCGGTACGGAGAAACTGAGGCCGTGTGCCTGTCCTGCACCATGGTAGGGGTCTTGTCCTAAAATCACTACCTTTACTTTGTCGAAAGGTGTTTGTTGGAAGGCGTTGAAGATGTTGTTACCTGCCGGGTAGATGGTTTTTCCCAGTGCTTTCTCATGTTTCAGGTGCATCACAATCTCCGCGAAATAGGTTTTGTTGAACTCATCTTTGAGCACTTCTTTCCAGCTTTCTTCGATCTGTACGTCCATATTTTTCAGTCAATATTTTAGAAAAATTAAATTAAATTTGATTTATTGGAAAATATTTCCATAAATTTGCACTCCCAAAATGAGAGATAAATATAGGAATTTATTTCACATTGACGGAAAAAACAAAATATAAGTCTCGGTAGCTCAGCTGGATAGAGCAACTGCCTTCTAAGCAGTAGGTCATTGGTTCGAATCCAATCCGGGATACAAAATAAATAGGGGAAAATTGCGGTAGCGGTTTTCCCCTATCTATTTTTGTGAGAAATTCCTAAAACCACATTTTGTTTTCTCTGTTATTTTCATCTCCTGTGTGTTTTTATCCTATTTATCTTATTTATTTTGGTCTAAAGAGGTTGCTTTTCCGTTTTTTGTTATTGACAAAAATGTATCTTACAATAACAATGGACTGCCTGAAAGTGATCTTTTGTAACTATTCTAAATGAGGTAATCAGATGAGTAAGATAAGGATAAAGCATTTTGGGCCTATCGTTGAGGGGTATACGCAGGATGATGGTTGGATAGATATACGTAAGGCGACGGTACTTATCGGTAATCAGGGCTCAGGAAAGAGCACAGTCGCGAAGCTGATTTCTACCTTTACGTGGATTGAAAAAGCATTGGTGAGGGGTGACTATCCTCAAAAGTGGTTTGAACGCAAGAACAAACTAAAAAATCAATATTTACCGTACCACAGGCTTGAGAACTACCTTAAGTCTGACAGTTCTGGTCAGACTGAAATAGACTTTCAGGGGGAGGCATATTCTATTAAGTATCGAAATGGTTCGTTGATAATTGAAGAGATAAGCCATTCGTCCTATCCTTTACCGCAAATAATGTATGTTCCGGCAGAACGTAATTTTATCACCTATATGAAGACGGCTAAGGAATTGAAGCTTTCTTCTCCGTCTATGCAAGAGTTTCTCACAGAATTTGATAAAGCGAAAGAAAACCTGAAAGCCCCTGAACCCCTTCCAATAAATAGTACTGCTATAGAATATGATAAATTAAATGATACGCTAAATCTTAGAGGCACTGATTATAAACTTAGATTATCTGAAGCATCCAGCGGGTTCCAGTCTCTTGTGCCTCTGTACCTGGTATCATCTTACCTGGCCAATTCCATTCTTATTAACAGAGCCGATGATTTGGAAGGCAAAGATGGAATGACAGCAGAAGAAATGGAGAGATTTAAAAAGGGGGTCGCAGAAATCTGGACAAATGAGAGCTTTACAGATGAACAGCGTAGACTGGCTCTTTCTGTATTGGCGGAAAAATTCAACAAGTCTGCATTTATTAACATTGTTGAAGAACCCGAACAAAATTTGTTTCCCGGCTCCCAATGGGAAATGTTGCAAAGCTTACTTGGATTTAATAGTATGGCGGCTGGAAATAAACTAATATTAACTACCCACAGCCCTTATATTATCAACTTTTTGAATATTGCTATCCTTGGTTATGATTTAAGAGAAAAAATAAAGGAAGCTAATCGGGTAAACGATTTACTACCAAAATTGCAGAAAATAGTTAAAGAGAATTCTCTGATTAGTTCGGAGGATGTAGTGGTGTACCAATTAGATGAAAAAGAAGGTGTTATTCGGAAGCTGCCTGCTCCGGAAGGGATTCCGACTGATAAAAATCTTCTTAATATGAAAATTCGAGAAGCTAACCAATTGTTTGATGCTTTATTAGAAATTGAAGAAGATCTAGCAATATGAATTTTTTTGACAGCAATTGCCAGGAACCTCCACGTGATGATGAATTATTTGGTATATGTGATGACCAGAATGGAACAAAAGCTTATACTAATATAGATGACAACACCAAATGGGTGGCGACTGTCGTTAATAGGAAAAAGGTCGAATTGGTTTTTACCGCAATCGATGCGTGTGTAATTAAAAGCAATGAGCATGAGGGGAGAGGACGCTGCGATGGAATGTTGACTTCTGAAGAGCATATATTCTTTGTGGAATTGAAAGATCAGAATGCAAGTTGGAGGACGCTGGCCATTAATCAGTTAGAATCCACAGTTCGGTTTTTTCTGGAAAAAAACGGTCTCATGCAATACAGACATAAAAAAGCTTTTGCCTGTAATAAGCAACGTCCCCATTTTCAGGAAATTGATCAGGAAGAACAAATGAGGTGGTTTAGGACATATGGTGTGAGACTTGATGTACAAGCAGAAGTTATTGTCGTTTGATTTCGAGCGTCTAAAGCCAACCCCAAGACTATCCCAATAGGTTCACCCTGCCGCTCTCACCCAATCCGGCGCATTGCCGGTGTCTTTTTTCAGTATCATGTTCAACTGTGCTGCGTGATGTTGAACATGGCGCATGTTATACAGGAACAGTTCAAAAACAGGCATTATTTTATTGCTTTCCACTTCTACCCACAATTGCGTGAAATCAGTTTCCGTCATGTTAAAAATGAGGTCATGGCATTTTTTTCTGCTGGCCTGCAGATAGGCGAGTATTTCCGCCTGACTGTAAATATTGTCCGGAACGATGTCGTCGATGCCCTCAACAGGAATCACTTCACTAAGGGTGAATGAAAGTGGAGAGGAGAGCGGGCCTGCGGGAATGGTTAAATAATAGTCCAGGAAGACTGACACATGATAGGAGATATAGAAGAACTTCTTCTGTTCGTTCCAAAGGTTTTCAGGGTAAGCGGAAATGGCATTGGTCAACATGTCGATGCTGCCGCCAAACTGGTTCCATAAGCTTTCCCGGATAGTCTGTATCATGAAGTGTTATTTAGAAGGTTATTCAGGTCAAAAGTTAATTATTTTCCTATCAATTTACAGGAAAAACAGGACCTTCCTGCAAAAGAAATCGCGTTTGATAGACCGGCAGGAGGATAAAATTGGCAGGAGGACAAGAAAAGATATCACAATTAGTTTCGTAGCTTGCAATAATTATATCAACCAATATTTGCCACTGGAGAATAACTTATGAGAAAATTGTTCTTATTGTTTTTGCTGTCACCATTTGTGGCCTTGCAAGCGGCCACTGCGTCCGTAGAACCACAGGCAACGGACGACAGCCTGAAAATCTACAACAGAGTGCTCACAACCCGTGAGATGAAGGAAGACCTGCTGCTTTTTCGCGATATCCGGGAAAAAGCCAATTCCGGGTTATACCGCTATCGCACCAAAAAGCAGGTGGACAGTATTTATAAAGTGGCTTTCAGAGAGATCAGGAAGCCGCTGACTACTACTGAATACTTCAAGGTAATATTGCGGTTGACTGATTTCGAAGGCAGCTGCCACAACTACACCGAAGTGGGAAAAGACCTGATGGATTTTTATAACCGTCAGCGTGGTTATTTCCCCTACGATCTGAAGTATATTCAAGGTAATATCATTTTCAACCATCAAACAACGGAGATACCTGCGGGCTCCCGGGTATTAAGCATTAACGGTGTGCCTGACACCACCCTGATGCAGTCGTTCTATAAATACTTCACGGCTGACGGGTTTAACACCACACAGAAATGGACCGGAAGCGTACACCGTTCCTTCAATTACCGTTATATGATAGAGTATGGTGTGAAGGACAATTTTACCGTTACTTTCAACCCGCCCTACAGCAAGGAAGTAAAGACGATTACCCTGCCGGCCGTTACATTGACTACCCGTAAGGAAAACCTGACGCATCGTTACAGCGCTGCGGTGGATAGCCTGATAGATTACAACGTACAGCCGAAATACAGTTTCCGGATGGTGGACAACGCTACCGGCCTGCTCAGCTTCCGCATCTTCAGTATGGCAGACGGAGCGGATGATCCAAGGTTCCCGGGATATGTCCGTTTTATTGATAGTGTGTTCCAGACGCTGGACAAAAACGCTGTACCGAACCTCATCCTGGACATCAGAAGCAATCCCGGCGGCAGCGATCCTACTTTCGAGCAACCGATGATGTACCTGACAGACCATCCTTTTAAAGAAAACATATCTGCCTATGCTAATTTCGACCGTGATACTATTCCGTATATGCAGTATTTCTGGGGCGTAAGCACCGACAGCAAATGGGGCCCGGAAGAAGTGAAGGCAGGCAGAGCATTCCTGAAAAGCTATCTCCTGCCGTACAAAAACGGGAAAAGTTACCAGGACAGCGCCCATAACCCTGTTTACCATCCCAAACAACCGGCGTATAAAGGGCATTTATACCTGATGATCGACGAGAATACAGCTTCGGCGGCCTCTCACCTGGCATCACTGGTAAGGGCGTACGCCAGAAATGTGACCATTGTTGGCGTTGAAACGGTAGGCGGATATTATTGCCATAACGGACACGCCGGCGTGGTGTATGAATTACCGCATTCTAAAATCAAGACAAAGTTTTCTATCATGTATGTGGTACAGGACGCCCCTGTAAAGCCCATGCAGCCGGAGGGAAGAGGCATTATGCCGGACCATGAAGTATGGCAGTCCTACGAGGACTATATGAACCGGAAGGATTCCCAGATGGAGCATGTGCTCCGGCTTATCCGTGAAAAGAAGCAGTAGTTTACATCATTAATAGATCTAAAGCCTTGCAGTTTTGAACTGTAAGGCTTTTTGTTTTTCCCGGAAATCCCTATCTTTGAAAAAGAAACAGAACGTTCTGTTTCTTAATTCAGTTATTATGAGCAGAAAACGGCAGTTTACCCGGGAGCAGTACACCACTGCCGCCCGGCAGATTGTGCAGGAGGAAGGCGCTCATCACCTTTCATTCCAGGCTGTTGCTGTCAGGTTAGGGGCCAGTAGAGGGGCACTTACCCATAATTTCCCTACCAAACGCCACCTGGTAACGGCGATGATAGCGGATACACTGGCCCTGGCAGAGACGATCATAGAAAAAGAAATTGCGAAAGCACCTAATGGCAACAACCCGGTGCTGACGGGCTTTCTGCGTGCCATCGCGCACCCGTCGGGCGAACTGATCCGGTTATGGAAAGGAATGTTCAACGCCGGCGCCATGGAGGAACCGCCCATTACAGATTTATACGCGGACTTTTACGAACGTTACTGGCAGCGCATCGCCGCTGAAGTAAAAGACCCCGTCAGGGCGCTGCTGATATGGGCCGCACTGGAAGGATTGGAGCTATATGAGGTGTATTACAAAACACCCTTCACAAAAGAACAGCGGACCGCCGCATTACAAAAATTGCTGGAAGACGCTGTTCATGTGTAACAACAACATACAGCATGAATCCCCTGAAAAGAAAAGACCGAAAAATTGTCAATATATCCAAACCGGAAAGAAGAGTATTGGAAGCGCTATCCAGAGGAGGGAGGGTCATCTTCGAACGGGATGAAAAAGGAAAAATAACGGAAGTAATGTGCCTCAGCGCGGAAGGCAGCTGGCTTGAGAAATGCGACCTCGACATGTTCCGCAGGCTCAAAAACAAAAGGCTCATCGCCAGTATAGATGGCGGCCCTTACAACATCACCCGGGCCGGTAATGACGCCCTCTGAATTATACGACATATCCCGGAAGCAACATCGTTTGTTTCCGGGATTATCTTTTCTCCCGGCTGCAGGCGCCTGTCTGCATATTGATTTTGACAATATCCACCTGATGACGGTTGTTCTCATCTTCTTCTCCGAAAACATAAAAACCGCCCTCTTCCCCCATCTCTATCCGGTAGAGGATCTGTGAAACAAGATGTTTGTTGCGCTTGTTTTTACCGAAGATTTCCTGCGCTTTTTCATATGAAACTGGGCTTTTCCCGGAAATACTGTCAAATGCCGGTGTTTGGGGAAGAATGATCTGTTTAAGGATATCTTTCTCGGGATGCAGCCATCCGTCATTTTTAACGAGCGTCCCGTAGGGCGCCGGCTCATTGTTGATCACCACTGCTTCTGCCAGCCGGCAGTCATGACTGCCTACATACCCCATCATGCCATAATGCAGATACGCGCCATGGTGATAGCCTGAAATGTAATAGTGGAGGGCTCCTCCGGTGGTGACGACAATAGTGTCCGTTTTCAGAAAGACCGGATAAGGGATTTTCACGGAGCAATACATGCTGTCATCCGAGATATAGGAAAAATTACTTTTTACCAGTGTATCCTGAACAACCTGCCCGTTGCGCAGGATTTTAAACTGCAGCTGCCGGATTTCTTTTTGCTGAAACCCTGAAAATTTAATTTCGGGTTGCTCCGTAACGGTGATGACGGAATCACATTGTTTGCTGTATTTTTCTTCGTCTTCGACCGCCTGCCGGCGTCTTTGTTCGGTACTCACCCAAAAACATCCTGCCACGAACAGCAGCAGCACGGCTATGATGCCCAGGAAAAAGAGGCTGTATTTTAGAAATTTCTTTAAGGTCAACATTCATTCAAATATATAACATGACAGTGAATGTTGAAATTTTTTGCAAAATTTTCCAGCGCACTAGTTCATATATCCTTCCTCCGTGTTTTAATGGCTAAATAATTATCATTAAATGCTGCTTAGAAAGAATTGTTGCAGGCGGGGAGGACTATACTTGTTGTTATATGCCCTGCTGTGCAGTTGCGGATCACGGCATACAGCGCCGGGAGGCCGGGAAATGCCTGCCAGAAGTATGTTGCCCGACCAGCATATCCTTGATCTGGGAGAAGACCGGGACGAAAATCATCTCCCGGGGACCCTGGCGGGATTTCCTTTTACCCCCCGTTATTTTGAGTGGCAGGCGGACGGAAGGCCTGCTAAATTTCTCGCCTTGTCACTTCCTGATGTATCTGCTGACCAACAGGCGAACGAGCTGATAAACCGTTACCAGTTACTGGCCCCCGCACTGATTCATCAATGGGCCCCACGTCACACCGGCATTGTCATTGACCTGCGTAACAACGGCGGCCACGCCCAAAAGGCAACCTACCAGGTGCAGGCGGCAACCGCCGTTTTTCCGGTGGTGCTGGTGTGGGATGACAGCACCGCCAGCCGGGCAGACCGTTACATACAATGGATCGCCTCTATGGAGGCATATGTACAAAAAACAGACGGGCTGCTGGTAAATGACAGTCTGCTGCTGCAACTGCCTGCCACCGGAATACCCGACAGGCAACTATTACAGGATATCCCGGTAAAGGACTGCCTTCACCAGGTGTACTAATCGCCAATATCAATTTTATCGCCTAATGAATCGCTATGCTTATCTGCCATTGCTAATGGTAATGGCGTCCTGCGCCATGTTTAAAAAAAGCGGCAGGAAGGGACCCCAACCCGCCCAACAGCAGGTCCCTACAGGAAAAAACGGGGTACAACCCTACGACAAGCTGATCACCATGGAGATGCATACACAACATGGCCTCTTCACCGTTCACAGTACCAAAGAACTGGACACGGTATTATTTGAGGTCGGGGAAAAACTGTTGCACAAAAACATCCTCACAATCAACCGTATCCTGAAAGTAACGGGCGGCGTGAAAATGTATGCAGGGGAACAACTCACTAACACGACTATATTTTTTGAACGGGGAAACAACGGGACGTTACTATTGAAGCAGTGTAACCTCTCCAGCCGCGCAGACACTTCACAGGTTATCCATCGCGCGGTGACAGTCTCCAATACCCAACCGGTACTGGCGGTGCTGCCCATCCTGGCCTATGGAAAAGACAGCGCCAGCTTCGTAGTGAACATGACCGCGCTGCTGAAAGATCCCGCCAGTTTCGTGAATGACGCGGAAGGGGCGCAGATCAATAGCTTTCTGACAGTAAAATCCATGAAAGACCATGCTGTCACGGACATACGGACGTATCCCTCCAACGTGGAAATTGCCATCTCCAAAAATGGCGTGGCCGATAAAACCCTGTACAGTAAGCTCCCTTCGCCGGCATCGCTGGAAACAAACACGTCGTTTGTGATTTTGCCGGAAAAGCAGATGCAGCCACGTTATGCCGATAAGCTGGTCGGATATTTTACTGATAACTTTATTGAATACAGCGATACACAGCAGATTGTAAAAAAACAGGAGCTGATCCACCGCTGGCGGCTGGAGCCCAAACCGGAAGACAGCGCACGTTATTTCCGCGGAGAACTGGTGGAGCCTGCCCACCCCATCGTATTGTATATTGATCCGGCCACGCCTAAGCAATGGCGGAAATACCTCATCCAGGGCGTTGCCGACTGGCAGCCAGCCTTTGAACAGGCAGGATTCAAAAACGCCATCACCGCAAAAGAATGGCCGGAGCATGATACCACCATGCATATGGAAGATGTACGCTACTCCTTTATCAACTATCTGCCATCGGAGATCACCAACGCCTATGGTCCTAACATCCACGACCCCCGCAGCGGTGAAATCATACAGACCAATATCGGATGGTACCACAACATTGTGGAACTGCTGCAAGGCTGGTATCAGATACAAGCCGGTCCAAACGACCCTATGGCCCGCTTTCCCGGATTTGACAGTGTGCTGATGGGGCAGCTGATACGCTTTGTATCAAGCCATGAGATAGGGCACACACTGGGACTACGCCATAACTTCGGCAGCAGCAGCTGTACGCCGGTAGACAGCCTGCGCAGCATTACCTACCTGGAAGCCCACGGCCATACGGCCAGTATTATGGACTACGCCCGGTTTAATTATGTTGCGCAACCGGAAGACAGCATCCCGCAAAGGCTCCTGTTTCCCCGGGTGAATGATTACGATAAATGGGCCATTGAATGGGGCTACCGGTTGACCGGCGCGGCCACGCCGGAGGCAGATGCCACCATCATGGCACGGCTGGCAAAAGATAGCCTGGCGGCCAATCCCCGGTTGTGGTTCGGAGATGGAGAGTCGGAAGCCGGTGATCCCCGCTGCCAGACGGAAGACCTGGGCGATGATAACGTGAAAGCCAGTACGCTGGGTGTGCGCAATCTGAAACGGGTGATGGCCAACCTGCCCCGATGGGCAGCCGAAGAGGGCGGTTTCCGCGAAAATCTCTTTCGGATGTATGACCTGTTGCTTGGCCAGTATTACAATTATCTCAACCATGTGGGGAACAACATCGGCGGCGTATGGTATACTCCCCGTTCCGATGACGATGATCAACCCTCCTTTGTTCCGGTGGAAAAAGAAAGACAAATCGCAGCAGTAACCTATGCCAACAGGGAACTGTTTACCACGCCGGACTGGCTGCTGGATACCGCTGTGCTGAACAAATGCCAGCTGCCTTATACGTCCGACTATATTGAAGACATGCAGGTCAAAGCTGTCAGTTTATTGTTGTCGCCCACGAAGCTCAACAGACTGTTAAGCCTGACTAAACGTTTTGGCGCCGATAAAACACTGCAGGCAGCGGAGTTGCTGGCGATGGTAAGAAGTACCATCTGGCAGGGACTTGACAGCAGCAGCGTACACATCGACGCGTATCACCGCAATATGCAGAAAGCCTATGTAGGCGCACTCTTTAGCCTCCTGATGCATAAAGAAAGAGAGGTGAACGAATCGGATGCCGTGACGGTTGCCGTCACAGAAATTAAGACAATAGCGGACGTGGTCCACAAAGCATTGCCTCACGCGGGCAATGCCGTGGTGGCCGCTCACCTGGCTGACCTGCAGGAAAGGATCGAACGCCTGTCATCTTCTCTGTATAAAAATTGATTACCTACTAAAACCATTCATATTCACAAATGAAACGTTATCTCTATATTCCATTTCTCGCTGTGATGGCTTCCTGTGCGGTGTTTAAAGGTGGAGACAAAAAGAAGAAAAAAACGGCGGCCACTCCGGCGGCGCCAGCTGTGAAGCCTGTGGCGACAGCCAATAAAAACGGTGTGAAGCCTTATGCTTCGGTGATTACCCCCGGACTGCAAACACAAAAAGGGCTTTTTACCGTGCATGCCACCCGCGAAATGGACAGTATCTTTTTCGAAATAGGCGCCCCGCTGCTGGGCCGGGACATCCTGGTGGTGAACCGCATCCGTAAAGCGCCGGGCGGCACGGGCGCCTACGCTGGTGAAGAGCTGGACAATCACACCGTGATCTTTGAAAAAGGGGCCAATGAGACGATCCGTGTCCGTTTAAACCTGGTCATCAGTGATGCGGATTCCGCCAGCAATATCTACCGCGCTGTTGTAAAATCCAATCTGAACCCGGAACTGGTGTCTTTCCCCATTAAGGCATATGGAAAAGATTCTGCCAGCTATGTGATCGATGTCAGCAAATTCCTGCGGGACCCAGCCGCTTTCGTTAACTCCGGTGACGGTCATGAAGGCCTGAAAAAAGCGCTGGATGTAAAAACGATGAAAGACCTGGAAGTACAGTCTATTATGGCTTTCCCGGAAAATATAGAAATCGCGGTTTCTAAGAACGGTGCCACCAAGCCGACAGGAGGATTGACGCCGACCCCTTCCCGCCCGGCCACCCTGGAAACCAATACTTCTTTTGTAGTGCTGCCTGAAAAACCACTGCAGCGCAGGTTTGCAGACCAGAGGGTGGGTTATTTTTCAGACTATTTTATGGAATATGGCGATAACCAGCAGAAGGTGACCAAACGGAATTTTATACATCGCTGGCGGCTGGAGCCTAAACCCGAAGACATGGAAAAATACAAACGCGGCGAGCTGGTGGAACCGGTAAAGCCAATTGTATTGTATATCGATCCGGCTACGCCCAAACAATGGCGCCCTTACCTGATCGCCGGGGTAAACGACTGGCAGGCGGCCTTTGAACAGGCGGGTTTCAAAAACGCCATTGTGGCCAAAGAATGGCCGGAAAACGATACGACCATGCATCCGGAAGATGTACGTTATTCTTTTATCAATTATTTTGCCTCGGAAATTTCCAACGCCTATGGTCCCAATACCCATGATCCCCGTAGCGGAGAGATCATACAGACCCATATCGGCTGGTATCACAATGTAATAGACCTGTTGCACAACTGGTACATGGTGCAGGCCGGTCCTAACGATCCGCAGGCGCAGCTGCCTAAGTTCGACGAAAAGCTGATGGGACAGCTGATCCGGTTTGTGTCCAGTCATGAAGTAGGCCATACCCTGGGCCTGCGCCACAATTTCGGCAGCAGCAGCCAGACACCGGTTGATAGTCTGCGCAGCATCACCTATCTGCGTAAAAACGGTCATACGGCCAGCATTATGGACTACGCCCGGTTCAACTATGTTGCCCAGCCTGAAGACCGGATACCGCAGGAACTGCTGTTTCCCCGCATCGGTGAATATGATAAATGGGCCATCGAATTTGGCTACAGAATAGTAGGGGCGCCTACTGCTGCAGAAGACAGCCGCATCATGGGCCAATTGGTGACGAAACGCCTGGATGCCAATAACCGCCTTTGGTTTGGTGATGGCGAGACCCGTCAGATTGACCCGCGCTGCCAGACAGAAGACCTGGGAGACGATGCCGCCAAAGCAGGTACCTATGGCATCAAAAACCTGAAGCGGGTGATGGTCAATCTGCGCAAGTGGACCCGGGAGGAAAACGGACAGCGGGCAGCGCTGAAAACGATGTATGACAATGTGATGCAGCAGTTCCACCGTTATGTGGTGCATGTGGCAAAAAATATTGCAGCGGTGCATTATACGGTATATCCCGATGGAGACGACCGTCCGTCTTATGTTCCGGTGCCGAAAGCCCGGCAGGTGGCAGCTGTAAAGTTCTTCAACGATGAGGTGTTCAACACGCCCCATTGGTTGCTGGACCCGGCTGTAACAGACCGTGTTGACAACCCCGCCGAACAAACGCCGGTAGACCTGATGCAGATCAATGCCGTGAACAGCCTGCTGGATGTGAAACGGATTAATTACGTGATGATGCTGGAACGTCGTTATGGCGCTGCCAAAACGTTGGGCATTGAAGCTTATATGACGATGCTGCATCAGGGTATCTGGTCTGATCTCAGCAACAACAGCGTGAAGATCGATGCCTACCATCGCAATATGCAGAAAGCATACCTCGGTGCTTTATACAAGATCACCCGGGAAAGCAAAATAACGGTGAGCGAGTCGGAAGCCTCCTCCATCGCCAGTGCCGATATACGCGCGGTGGCAGCCATGATCAGCCGGGCTATGCCCCGTGCGGCCGACGCAATGACCAAAGCGCATCTGATATCGCTGCAAGAAAAGATTACACTGATGGCCAAAAATGGCTGATACTTTTTCTCATAAGCATAAATCAATAGTTGATGATGAGCCCTGTGGATGTTTATCCACGGGGCTTTCTATGAATTATGCTTTCAGGAGAGCGCCGCCGGCCAGCAGGAAAAATACCATGAGTTGTTCATCTGTGAACCGCAGCCGGAGCTGTGCCAGCGCTTTGGCTTTATGCTCCTTCACCGTAAAAACGGATATGCCCATTTGTTCAGCTATTTCTTCCAGCCGCAGTCCTTCGAAGTATATCATCCGGAATACCTGCTGCCGCTTAACGGGTAACAGCGCTATTTCCCGGTGAATGGACTGCAGTAGCTCGGCGTGGATCATTCGCTGCAGTACATAGTCGTCTTCCTGCTGGTCTTCCAGGTACATCATTTCACGGGTGTAATGGTCTTTCACTTTCCGGTGGCGCAACTGATTGAGACAGGCGTTGCGGGTGGATGTATACAGAAAGCCACGGATGCTCCCGGGATGGTCGAAGTCGGCACGTCTGTGCCATAACTTGACATAGCTGTCTTTTACGATGTCTTCCGCCTCAGCGGCGTCGGCAAGCAGTTGTCCGGCAAAAAATACCAGCGCTTTGTAGTGTGCTTTAAAGAAAGCGTCGAAAGCTTGTGGATTCCCTTGTTGAAACGCAGGGATGATTGCTTCCAGATTATCTAGACTCTCCATGACAATAAACGGTATTGGTTGATAGACCATCCCAGGCGGGCTAAACTAAGCAAATATGCGGATACCTGCAAGCTATGCGCCCAACGGAAATTTTTTTTTGGGTGGACTAGTTCAAACTATCAGTCACCGTGTTTTAGAGACAATACCGGCAGAAGGCGCAGTGAAATTGTTATTGTCATGTGAACGGGCTGAAAATGTGTGAAGGCCATAGTATTTTGCGCGCCGGTAAAATTTCAGGTATAAAAGCAGTACAACTTGTCGATATCATTATCAGAGAAGGACCAGCGGCAGCTGGACACTATGGAGCGGATAGCGGAACTGTTGCACCGCCGTTTGCAACAGCGTATTACCGCGGCGGAAGCCGGGGAGCTGGAGCGTTGGCTGGCAGCGCAGTCACCAGCGGCCCGGCAGTTTTATGAAAGCATACAGGAGTGGCCTGCACTTAAGAAAGCGTTGCTGGCCATGGAGCAGGTGGATGAAAAGGCTGCGCTGCAGGAGGTGTGGGACCGGATCGGCACCATCGCTCCACAAAAAGAAACCGTTATCCGGAAGATGTCGTGGTGGCGCATTGCAGCGGCTGCGGTATTGATGTTGGCAGGTATCGGCATGTTGTGGAAACATTACGCGCCCCGGCCGTTGGATAGTCTGCCGATCGCAGCACGTTATCAGGGAGAAGCACTCCCCGGCGGTAACAGGGCCATCCTGCAACTGGCCGATGGCAGTATCATCGCGCTGGACAGTGCTGCTAACGGAACACTTGCCCGTCAGCAACAGACAGTAGTGAAGAAGACGGCTGAGGGAACATTGCAATACGAGCCAGTGGGTGCGGCCAAAGAGGCGGCTGTCGTATTTAATACTATCACCACTCCCCGTGGCGGACTGTATCAGGTAGTGTTGCCGGACGGCACGCGGGTATGGCTCAACGCTGCTTCTTCGCTGCGCTACCCGACCGCTTTCACCGGGCAGGAGCGGGTGGTGGAACTGAGCGGCGAAGCTTATTTCGAAGTAGCACCGCAGGCTGATAAACATTTTCTTGTGAAGACCGGTGGTGAACAGCCTACCGACATCACCGTGCTGGGCACAGCCTTTAACGTGAACGCCTATGCTGACCAGCCAAATAATGTTACCACCCTGGTGAACGGAAAAGTGCGCGTGTCCGGAAAAGGCGGGCAGGTGGTCCTGCAGCCGTCGCAGCAGGTGGTGGCCGCACGCGGCATGTCGCCGGTGGTACGTGCAGCTAACCTCGAAGCCGCCCTGGCATGGAAAGAAGGACTGTTCTCGCTGGAAGGCGCCGGCATTGAAGAGATCATGCAACAGATCTCCCGTTGGTATGACGTGGAGATCGTATACCAGGGAAAAATCGAACAACAGTTTGTGGGAAAGATCCCCCGTAATATGAAATTATCCGCAGTATTAAAAGTATTAGAGTCTACCGGATGGGTGCATTTCAGCATATCCGGAAAAACAGTCACGGTAGCGCCGTGATAAAAAACAACCAATTATCTAAACGAAGTTTAGTTACATGCAACAACCGAACAATGTCAACCGACGGCGCTCCGACGCCGCCCGGGGAGGTAGTATGCGCCGCCGCAGCCTGATCATCGGCCTGCTGTTCTGCGCCCTGCTGCCTGCTCTCTCTCTTTCCGCCCAAACCGTCACCTTAAACACCTCCCGGATGCCGCTTGAAAAAGTGTGCAGGGAGGTGGAGAAACAAACCGGCTATTATTTCGTATACCCGGAGCATCTGCGGCAAAATAGCCCGCTGATCACTGTATCGCTGAAAAATGCGGAGATAAACACAGCCCTGCGACGCATTTTTGAACACACGACCTATCGTTATGAGGTGACGGACAAAGTGGTGTCCGTCAACACGGCGCCGCAGAAGAACAAATTGGAGAAGCCTTCGTCCGCAAAGGATTCCGTGACGATTACCGTAAAGGGAAAAATATTGTCAGGACAGACGATATCACCGTTGGAGAATGCTTCTGTGTCCACATCCTACAGCCAGAAAACCACGCTGACCAATGAAAGAGGTGAGTTTGAACTGAAGGGAGCCTATCCCGGAGAAGAGCTGATTGTCAGTTATGTAGGCTATGAAAAATACAAGGCGGTTGTTCTCAAACCCACCGTCACTATTGTGATGAAGCCGGCAGACAATATGCTGGACAAAGTGGTGGTGAAAGCTTATGGTGTGACGAGCAAACGCTTTAATACCAGCAGTATCGTAACTGTATCAGGCAAAGAGTTGCAGGACCTGCCCGTACAGAATCCGCTGATGGCACTTGAAGGAAGGGTGCCGGGGCTGCAGATCACGCGGGCCAACAGCTCGCCGGGTTCGCCGTTAAAGATAGAGGTGCGTGGCCGGAACGGTATCAATGGCCTTGTGTCGTCCGATCCGCTGTTTGTGATCGACGGTGTGCCGCAAACGGTGCTGGACCTGTCGCAACAGGACGTCGCGCGGCTTCGCATGTTCAACGGTAAAAACAACCTGATCTCCGACGGCCTCGACCAGTCGGGAATGGGAGTGGGATTAAGCCTGATGTTTGGTCTCAGCGTCAACGATATTGAGTCCATCGAGGTGCTGAAAGATGCCGGTGCTACCGCCATCTATGGCAGCCGTGGCGCTAATGGCGTTATCCTCATCACCACCAAAAAAATCAAACAGGGGAAAAACCGCTTTTCCCTGAACCTGTCGCAGGGTATTAAAGCGGCGGTGAAATATCAGCCTTATCTGAACACGCAGGATTACCTGGCCATGCGCAGGGAAGCATATGCCAACAGCGGCCTTACACCCTCGAAAGTGCCCGGCCAGCCCGGATATGCACCGGAACTGTTTGTGATGGACACGACCCGGTACACCAACTGGCAGCGGTACATGTATGGCGGCACCGGTTTATATACTACTGTGAACCCGCGGTTGTCGGGTGGTTCTGCCAGCAGTTCCTACCTGTTGTCGGGCACCTATACACGACAAACAGACATCACCCCGGTGAATACCAAAGCGCAATCTGCCAGCGTGTTGCTGAAGCTCGATAACCGCAGCCTGAACAACCGGTTCAAATCCTCTTTCAGCGCGCTGTACATCAATTCTGTCAATACCGGCCTGGGATCGATAATGGCACAGGGCGACCTCCGTCCGCATGAAGCAGATGCTTTCGATAGCCTTGGTAAACTGAACTATGCCGCCTATAAAAGAGCAAATGTAAATTTTCCCTTTCAGGGGTTGAAGCAGCGCTCTGTTTCCACCACTAATCGCATCAACGCAGGCTTTAACGCTTCTTATACCTTATTCGAAGGGCTGGAGCTGGCCACGCAGATCGGCTACAATATTTCCGTGAACAATCTCGATTATTTGAGCCCGGTAGCGTCTGCAGCGCCTAAGGCAGTCAGCGGCTCCGAAGCTACGGGAACGCATACACTGGGCAGCACCAACATTAACAACCTGACCGTAGAACCGCAGTTGCGCTGGAACAAATCTTTTGGCAACGGTGTGGTGAACGTGCTGGGGGGCGGCACCTATCAGGCTAACACCACAAAAACGACCTATACTTCCGGGATGAATTACCTCAGCGACGATATGATCAATGCACTTGCAGCGGCCCCCTCCCTGCTGGTGAAGAATAACAGTGGTCAGTATAAGTACGTCGGTGTTTTCGGTGCGGTGGATTATAACCTGGCAGAACGGTATATGCTGAGCCTGAGCGGCCGCCGGGATGGCAGCAGCCGGTTTGGCCCCGGAAAGCAGTTTGGTAATTTCTGGGCCGTGGCGGCAGGGTGGATCATCACCGAAGAACCATGGGCCCGGACCATTATACCGAAGCCGCTGACTTTCCTGAAATTGCGGGGCAGCTATGGTCTCACCGGCAGCGACGGTGTGGGCGACTACCAGTATCTGTCGCAGTGGGCTTATCCCCAGTACACCAACGGGATCAAGACTTTTCCTTTGCTGTATAACGGCGTGGCGCCGCTGATGGAAACACTTGTGGCCAACGACCAGTTCCACTGGCAGACAAATAAAAAGCTGGAGCTGGCGCTGGAGTTCAACCTCTGGGATAAAATCAACGTAGTGGCTGACTGGTACCGCAATCGCTGCGACAATCAGTTGCTCGGGTACCCTTTGCCGTTATTTACCGGTTTTAATACGATCACGGCCAACTCTGTAGCGAACGTACAGAACGCCGGTTGGGATTTTATGATTACCGCCGCGGTCCTGAAAACAAAAACCATTAACTGGAACGTCAGCGCTAACTTCAACCTGCAATCCAATAAGCTGTTGTCTTACCCCGGACTTGAGCTGTCGCCTTATGCCACGCTGTACAGAATAGGGGAGCCACTGAACAACCAGGCGGTGTTTCATTTCCTCGGCAGGGACCCTGCTACCGGCGAGGGGCATTATCTGGATGCCAACCACGACGGCAAAATCAACGTCAATTATAGCGTGTCGCCCGGAACGGCAGACGACGACCGTGTCGTATTCCTCGACATGAACCCCCGCTTTAGCGGTGGCTTTCAGACTACTTTTCAGTATAAGAACTGGAGCATCAATCCCTCTTTCAGTTTCCAGCGTGTCAACAAGCCCATTGGGTATAATATGTGGGGGCCGGAGCCCAGGAATATGAGTTACTGGCAATGGGAGCGGCAATGGGCACCAGACAGGCCCGGTGGTTTGCTGCCTCCTGTAACGGCGGTGTCTTCGCCGGAGGCAGACCGCTTTTCCAATTCAGACGCCAGTTACGAAATGGTGAACATACTGCGGATGAACAGCCTGCGGCTGGGCTGGGCCATGCCTGCCGCGAAAGTGGCTAAAGCGAGGATGTCGCAGGTGGTTTTCAACCTGAGCGCTGACAACCTGTGGTTGCTGACCAACTACAAAGCAGGCGTTGATCCTGACATCCGGAACGGTATCCCCAGCACCCGTACCGTTACGCTGGGCTGTAATATTTCCTTCTAAAGCAAAGTTATTTATGGTAAACCTGACGCATACACGCAGTACTGTCACTATACTTTTTTTCGTCCTGTTGCTGGCTGCCAGCGGCTGTAAAAAGCTGATAGAGATCGATCCGCCGATAGATTCTGTGAATACCGGCGTTGTGTTCAACGACCCCGACAAGATTACCGCCGCTCTTTCAGGCATCTATTTTACATTGATGACCAACACCGGTACGCCTGCTTTCAGTAACGGGCATATGACCGTTTACGGCGGACTGATGGCCGATGAGTTGGTTCCCTATGCAGGCGTTTCCAATACGGCGGACTACCAGTTTTTTACCAACAAACTGTTGCTCTCGAACGAGCTGGTACAGCCGCTATTCTGGAACCCCGCTTACAGGGCCATTTATCTGTCTAATTCTATTTTGGAAGGGTTACAGACAACCAGCTCGCCCGCTATTACCGATAGTGTCCGCCGGCAGGCGGAAGGGGAATGCCGCTTTGCCCGTGCCTTTTGTTATCTGTACCTGACCGTCAATTTTGGCGATGTGCCCATGCCGCTGTCCACCAAAGTCATGGAGGAAGCCGAACAAAAGCGGCAGCCCATTGGGAAAGTACAGGAGCAGATCACGGCAGACCTCCGGGCGGCATCGCAACTGCTGCCGGATAATTTCGCTCTCACAAAAGGAGAGAAGCTGCGTCCCAACAAATATGCCGCTATAGCTTTGTGGGCCAGGCACTACCTGTATATGGAAAAGTGGGAGGAAGCCGCAACCCTGGCAGATGTTGTGATCAACAGCGGTGCTTTTAGTCTGCCTGGTTTGGAAAAGACTTTCAGTCCTTCCAGTGCGGAAGCTATCTGGCAACTGAAACACTCCACCGAGGGCACCGTTTCCCCCGTAATGGAAGAACCAAGGCTGCTGATGCCACAGGCCAGTTTGTCCTTACTGGACCCCGCCACACAGGAGATGATGCTGGAGCCTGCCATGTTTGAAGAATACAGTTACATGTTTATTGCCTCCTTTTCCATGACGGACGGGCTGATACAGGCCTTTGAGCCCGGCGACAAGCGGTTGGACAAATGGACGGACAGCCTGACCGTTCCGTTGGCCGCACCGTGGAACGGGAAAAAATACCGGTTTGCCGCTAAATATCAACGGCTGGTGGCAACTGGAGAGGCGCCGCCGCCTTATTACAACGTGTTGCGTCTGGCCGAACAATACCTGGTCCGGGCAGAAGCCCGGGCGCATACCGGCAACCTCGCCGGCGCTGTGGCCGACCTCAACGTCATCCGTTCACGGGCGGGGCTGCCGGCTATCAACGCAACGGGTAGGACCGCCGTGCTGGATGCCGTTATGCAGGAGCGACGCATAGAGCTGTTTGCAGAATGGGGGCATCGCTGGTTTGATCTTAAACGTACAGGCAAGGCTGCACAGGTGCTTGGCAGGATTCCGGAGAAGCAGCCGTGGTCCGATACCAGGCTCCTGCTGTTTATTCCTCCTGCTGAAATACAGAATGCACCCGGACTTTCGCAAAATCCCGGATATACCTGGTAAGTAGTCCTGACACCCATCTTAGACAGCAGCCCCGGAAACAGCACTGTTTCCGGGGCTGCTGTTTGTTAACCTTTACAGATCATTGCTTATTCCCCGATCTTTTAGTAAATTGATCGTATCCGACATAAACCCACTTTCACATATGAGTACCCGAATACCATCCACCTCCCGGAGGATCATAGAAACGATCATTGTGCTGCTGTTGCTGCTCGGGCTCATGTATGCCTTGTACGACGTACTGAAGGTCTTTTTCGGCGTCTTCACTTTTGCCATCATTTTTTCCGTGTCGCTGTTTGGCCTGTACGAAAAAGCAGTCGTGTGGCTGGGAGGACGGCGCAAGCTGGTCGCTGTTATCTACTCCTTCCTGCTGGTGGCGGTGGTGGCGTTGCCGTTTGCCTATGCGGTGTCCACGGTGAACGACCATCTGAAAGAAATCGGTTACTGGCTGGAATCGGCGAAAGATGAAGGTATCCCGGACTTACCGGTGTGGATCACTAACCTGCCGCTGGTAGGGAAAGAGGTATCGCAGTTCTGGCATGAGCTGCAGCTGCGCCCAAGGGAAACGGCCGGTATTTACGAACGGCAGATCATGCACAGTATTCACCGTGTGGTGACGACAGGCGTGGGCATCCTCGGGATGGCCCTGCAGGTGGTGCTGGGCATTATCGTTTCCGCCATTTTCCTGGTCAGCGGTGACCGGCTGATGCGGCCGGTACGCGCCACCATGACCCACATGTTCGGCGACAAAGACGGCTACGCCCTGCTGGCGGCCACAGCACAGGCAGTGAAAGGTGTTTCTATCGGCGTCATGGGCACCGCCCTGGCCGCAGCCGTTGTTTCATGGATAGGTTTCAAAATAGCCGGCATTCCTTTCGCCCTCGCGCTGGCGGCCGTCGTTTACTTCCTGGTGCTCATACAGGTAGGACCGCTATGGGTGTGGATACCCCTCGTTATCTGGATGGCGATAGAGGGACACACCGGCTGGGCCATCTTCCTCGCCATCTACGGCGCCGGCGTTTTAATACTGGACGGTGTTTTAAAACCGGTGCTCATTGCAAAAAGCGGAAAACTTCCGTTTCTTGTGCTTTTCCTCGGAGTTATCGGCGGCATGATCGCATGGGGGTTCACCGGCATGTTCAAAGGCGCCATTATCCTGGCGGTGTTCTATACTGTCTTTAACTCCTGGCTGGAAAAAACCAAATACTATGCACCTAAAGAATAAATAATGAAACATTTTTTCCTGCTGAGCACCGTAGCCGTGCTTATCCTATGCCGGACAGTGACAATGGCTCAAAACGCTTTCAAATTTGCGCTGATGACTGACATCCACGTGGGCAGCGATCATGCTGCAGAAGACGTACAGCGCAGCGTAGCCGATATCAATCAGGACCCTTCCATCGCCTTTGTGATCATCTCCGGAGACATCACCGAATTCGGCGCGGATGAAGAACTGCAACTCGCCAAACGACTGCTCGACAGCCTCAACAAACCCTGGCACATCATTCCCGGAAACCACGACACTAAATGGTCTGAAAGCGGTGGCAATACCTTCCGCCGCGTGTTCGGCAGTGAAACTTTTTCGTTTAAGCATGGCGGTTACTGGTTCATCGGTACCAACTGCGGCCCTAATATGCGCATGGGGCCCGGACAGGTGCCCCGCGAAAATGTAGTGTGGCTCGATAATTTGCTGAAAACAAAGGATACCACCACACCGATTATTTATATCAATCACTACCCGCAAAACGCAGACCTCAATAACTGGTATGAAGCGCTCGACCGCCTGAAACAACACAACATCCAGTTGATCCTCTGTGGTCACGGTCACGCCAATAAAACCTTCGATTTCGAAAATATTCCCGGCGTGATGTGCCGCTCCAACCTGCGTGCGAAAGACAGCATCGGAGGGTACAATATCATCACGGTTGCCAACGGCCAGGCTACTTTTGAAGAGCGAACACCGCTGATCGGCAAAAACCGCCAGTGGACGGCTCAACCGCTGAAAAGCCACCATGCCCGCTATGATGCTGCGCCGTTTGAACGACCGTCCTATGCCATGAACGACTCATTCCCTTCGGTGAAAGCGCTCTGGACCTTCCAGGACAACAGCGACATCGGCTCGGGCATGGCGCTGGTCAAAAACCTGGTGATCTCTACCAATACCGCCGGCGAGGTGTACGCCCTGCAGGCGGCCAACGGCAAAAAGAAATGGACCTTCAAAACCGGCGGTAAAGTGTATGCCACCCCGGTAGTCGATGGTGACAATATCGTAGTGGCTTCTTCCGACCACTACATCTATTGTATTCAGGCTTCCAACGGAAAACAACGCTGGCGCTTTGAAACGGGTAAACCCGTGGTCGCCAGTGCGGAGATTGCTAACGGTATCGCCTATATCGGCGCATCTGACGGGCGTTTCCGGGCTATCAATGTAACCACCGGCAAACTGGTATGGGAATTTGCCGGTGTGAAAGGTTTTGTAGAAGACAAACCCCTGGTATACCAGGGCAATGTGTACTTCGGCAGCTGGGGCAACGATTTTTATGCCCTCGATGCTACTACGGGAACACTGAAATGGAAATGGAACAATGGCGCTTCCAACCGCATGTTCTCCCCGGCGGCCTGTTACCCTGTGGGCGCACAGGGTAAAGTGTTCATCGTGGCGCCGGACCGCTACATGACGGCCTTCGACAGCCAGACCGGCAACGTTATCTGGCGTAAGACCGTGCCGGGTGTAAGAATGCGCGAATCGATCGGACTGGCGGCAGACAGCAGCCAGACTTTCATTAAAACGATGGATGGCAATCTGTATGGTGTGTCTGCCACAGCGGATACCATGCAGCTGCTGTGGAAATCACCCATCGAAATGGGCTATGAACTGAACCCTGCCGCTGCGGTGGAGCGCGATGGTATTATCTTCACGCCTACCCACTCCGGCGTAGTGTATGCGGTTAACCGGAAAGACTATACGCTGCTATGGAAACATAAGTTGTCCAACTGCCTGGTAAATGCTGTATTGCCTATTGGCAACAGGAAAGTGCTGGTAAGCACCATGGACGGGAAACTGGCTTGTATCGGTTACTAACCGTAAAGTATATAGGAAAAGAGCGGGCCTCTCTAATGGCCCGCTCTTTTTATTTAGATGAAAAAACTACCATTTTTACCCGGAGGCAGCGGATTATTCTGCATTTTCCAGTACCATCTGGCATAACTGCCGGCAGCCTGTGAGTTAAAGTCAGGATGGATCTTACTGATCTGGTTGTTACTGAAGTCAGCATTGTTGATAAAAATATGAGCGATCTGCCCGGGTAATTCGGTCAACCGGTTGTTTTGCATCCAGAAATCACCAAAGCGGGAGCCGCTGTCAATAGGCGGCAGCTCGGCAATCTGGTTGTGATGGCCATAAAAATCGGTCAGCGGCGCGTTGAAAATGGATGGGTGAAGCTCCGTCAACTGATTATGTGAGATATCCAATACGCGCGTGGTGAACTCACAGTGGGTCATTTCGAAGGAAGACAGCTCGTTGCGCGACAGGTCCAGTTTTTCCCATGCTATCGGTTGCCCGCCTGAAACCGTGGCCAGCTGACGGGTATCTACTTCCTGTATTTTATTGGAACGCAGCAGCAGTTCAGATAATTTGTATTTGCCCAGGAAATAGGGAAATGCGGTGATCAGGTTGCTGCTGAAATCCAGCTGGTCCAGCTTCGGTAGACGTGTTAACGCTTCGGGAACGGCTGTCAGCTTGTTGTTACGCGCTTCGAGCAGGATCAGTTGCTGCATGTCAAACACCGCTTGGGGAACGGCTGTCAGCTGATTGTTGCTTATCATCAGCCCCATCAGGTTTTTCAGCGATCTTAACCAGTCCCAGTTTTTTAGTTTTACGCCGGTGACATTCAGTGATTTCAGGTGTACCAGTGATTGCAGCGAATCTTCCACCGTCAGCGTGTTATGCGCTATGTGTAACGTATGCAGTTGCGTGAGTGTGCCGATAGATGCCGGTATCTCTATATGACAGCCATTGAGCCGCAGGTGTTTTATACCCGGCATCTCCGCGAAAATAGGAATGGCTGTGGCTATATCGAAGCCTTTACAGTTTTCAAAATCCCAATCGGCGATCTGTGTGAAGAACGCTATTTCAGGCGGAAGAGTAATGTTTTCAATGCCCTTCATGCTGAAGGAATCTGCCTTTACCTTACTGATATTATTGTTGGTGCCGGCCACCAGTTGGTACATCAGGCGGAACATCACTTCGTCCACATCCTTGTTGGATACGACGCGTTGCAGTTTGGAACTCACGTTGCCGCCTACACGCAAAGACATTTTGTTGTTTTTTATGTGTTGCCGGAATGCCTGAGAGCCGTATTTGTCATACAGCTTCTCTGCCTTTTTATGGATCGTTTTATCCGGGTGGGCCAGCATGACCACGGCCAGCAGCGTCTGGATGATTTTGTTGGCGCCGCCGGTTTCGATGATCTCGAAGGCCAGCTGGTAGTTGTCCGGGTCATTGGAGGTGAAGAGGCGCAACAGCTGCGTGTTGGCAGCTTCGTTGTCGTCCTGCAGCAGCCAGTGATCGTCTTTATTGATCAGCACCTCGTTGAGCTGGTCGGTGGTGATGACCTGGCAACCTGTGTCCAGTAAGGGCATCAGGTCTTCCATGGTGGTATTGGTGCCGATGACCACAATCGTATTGCCGCCTGTTTGTTTGTTGTTGACAGCAATACCATACTGTTCCAGCTTTTCACTGATGGATTTCTGGCTTTCTCCTTTGGGCCTGGCCAGCAAATACAGGCCGGGACGCTGCTGCGCGGCGATGGCGCTTGTCAGTGCGTTTGGCAGCAACGCATTGATCGCCGGGATTGCCTTCAGGTGGATACCGAACAACAACTGTAACTGCTGGTCGTTGTAGTTTTTGTCTTTTACTTTCAGCCTGAATTCCGGTAATGTTTCCCGGAAGGCGTAATGTATCTGTACCCGCCGGGTGGTGGCCACACACAAAGGTGTTCTGTGCGGTTCGGCGCGCCATAGGCCATTGTAACGAATCTCGATCTTACGGAGTTTGTCCAGCAGTGGCATATGTTGCAAGGACAACAACTGGTAATAATCATCTCCGGTAACAGTGATATCCAGCTCCTGAAGGTCCGGCAAGGCTGCCAGCAGGGGTATGATTTGCGGGATAGCCCCGGTCATTTTATCATTGTGGATCGTCAGGTGTGTTAGCTGCTTCAGTAGCTTCAGATTGTCCGGGAAAGCGTTGCCCCGCCAGTTGCTCAGGTCAATCGAGCGAAGCGCCGGGAGTTGCGCCAGCAATAGTAATCCTTTGTTGACATCCATATTGCCGTTGTTGAGCCGGATGCTTTCCAATTGTTGGAACTGAACGATTTCTGCTGGCAGCGTTTTTATTTTGGACCATGAAATATTGATGGACTTCAGCTGTTTCAGGGAATAAATGGAACCCGGCAGTTCGGTCATATTTTTGACATGGAGCGTGGCATGTTCTGTGTGGGGATATTGCAGGAAGATGTCGTCCGGCAGTTCGTTGATTTCTCCGTTGGAGTCCTGGATTTCCAGTTCTTTATTCGTTGTGTAGTAGATGTATTTACTCAGGTCTTGCATCACATTACATTTTGGCGAGCAGCAACTTGGCTACTTCGGGTATGCTGTATAGTTTTTTAAGGCTTTTGTTGGTGGCGTTCACCAGGTCCTGCGCCATGGCCAGCCGGAGGTCGTTGGGGATGAAGCCCAGCAGGATAAATGCTTTCAGGTTGTTGAAAGCTTTGTCGCTGAGGTCTTCTTTCATATTGAGCAGGTGGTTGGTAAGCCTGGTCATCATCACGGAGAGGATGTCCATGCGTTTAGTCTGCCCGTCTACCAGTGCTTTGATCTGCGCTTCCATGATGGGGAAATTCGGTGCGTTGAGGATGTCCTGCGGTGCGATGAGCTTATCGAGGTCCATGTTCACGAAGGTGATGAACGCGGAAGTGGTGGCTTCGTCGAGGCAGCCGTCGCCGAGCATTTTCACCAGGTCGAGGTCGGCCCGCAGGTCAGCGATGGTTTCGAGCGACTGGAAGAACTGCACCAGCGAGCGTGGCGTAGTACGTGCGCCGGTAACTACTTCCGGGTAGGTGAGGATGAAGTCGATGCCGCGGGGATCGATGCCGGCGCTTTCTGCCCAGCGCGCCCATGTTTTCACGTCAAACTCCATGGTGATGTGCATCATACGGGTGAGCATAGCGTCGTCCATGGTGGAAACGGAATAGTCGCCGCCATCGGGGTTGGCGGTGAGGACGATGATCCATCCTTCCGGGAAGCGCCAGCTGACCAGCTCGTAGTTCTGCAGCAGCTGCATGATACCGCGCAGGATGCGGTCGTCGGCGCGGTTTACGTCGTCTATCAGGAAGATGCCGGGACCTTTCTGTTTGGGCACCCAGTCGGGCGCCACAAATTGGGTGGCGGCATTGTCGGTGAGCTGTGATATTTTGGGCATCCCCAGCAGGTCGCCCATTTCTTCAAACTGAGCGGGGGCGATGTAGGTGAAGTGGTAGCCTTTGCGCAGTGCGAAATCGCGTACCATTTCTGTTTTGCCGATACCGTGCAGGCCCCAGATACAAACGGGGGTAGGCCTGCGTTTGCCGGCATGTTCGGGGTTGTCAAAGTGCTGATGGGTTACATGTTCGAGCATTCTCTCCACCTGTTGGGCATTGACTTTTGTTCCGTAGGTGATGTAGTTGAATTGCGGTGTTTTCGTTGTTGTCATAGTTTTTTGCAGTATCTCGGAATATAAGTTCAGGATGAAATCAGTTTGGCTTTTCTGCCGGGCAGTGCGCGGAACTCGTCTGTATCGCTGCCGATGCCGTTGTTGCTGATGACCCACAGCAGCGGGAAACGCGCGGTGACGGTAGGTGCGGGCGCGACGCCATCGGTGAAGTAGATCAGCCCGTCCGGGCGGAAGTTATCGTTGCCATAGGCAATCGGCGGGTTGAAATCGGTGCCGCCGCGGCCCAGGATAAATTCAGGCGGTGTGCCCTTATAGGTGTACACCCGTTGTACGGCGGCGTCGCATTCGAGCACGTGTATTTCGGCGCCCTGCCGCCAGAGATGATGTACTTCGTTGAAAAAGGTAGCCAGCTCATCGCCGCCTACGCTGCCGGAGGTGTCCACTGCTATCAGCAGTTTTTTCTGTTTCCGGATTTTGATGCCGGGATTGGTGCCAAAGCGCCGGGAGGGGCGTTTGAGCGTATTACGCACTTTTGTTTTGCTGCTGCTTTCTGAAAAAAGCCGGATGACACGGCGCCAGTCTACCAGTGGTTTGCTTTTGAGCAGGATAGAGTCGAGGTAGGCCCTGAAAGAACCGGGCAGTTTACCGTAGCTTTTTTCGCTGGTTTTGGAACGGGCAATGTTGATAAGATTATCAATTTCAAGGCTCGTCAGGTCTTTATCCAGCTGGCTGCGTTCGAAGATCTCCCGCCACTGGCGGTGACGTTCCATGCCGTGGGAGGCTGCTGAGATAGAACATAACATGCGCGCGCTTTCACAGTCTTTATACAACGTGTCGATGTTATCGCGCAGGTGTACCAGTTTCTCGTAATAATATTGCCATGTCTGGTTTTTTTCGAGATTTAAATCCGGAAAACCTTCCAGGAACACTGATTCCACCGGCAGCTGCGCCCGGTCGATGTATTGGTTGACCACAATGTCCATGGCGATGTTGACCAGCAGGCGGTCGGCCGTCGGCTCCCATACCAGCGTATGTTTGAAAACGATGTGTAATACTTCATGTTTTACTACTCCATAACGGTGACGCTTATCTGTAAAAAAGTGGTCCCAGAAGGTGGGATTGATATAAAGCGTATGGCCTCTCTGGCGCAGGCCTACAGCCATGGTCTGTATCTCTGAATCGGGGCTGGTCACTTCTTTATTGATGGCGGCAAAAAAGTGGGAATAGAAAGGCTCCTGCATCAATAGTTCTATGCTGGTCCGGGTAACTTCTTCCAATATTCTTCTATGGTCCATTGCTGTGGGCGGGGTGGTTTGCGACAGCAAAATATAATAAAAAGATTAATGCACAAAGGCGGGACGGAACAGATGGGCAGGATCTTTGTGCAAAGGGGCGCCGGTGCGATGTTTTGCGGGCATCAAATAATTCCCGCCGCGCACCGTTAATAGGAGTATATTTGCAACGTTTTTTATTTGCCAGGCTATTATGATTGCATCCATATTGACCAGACTGGAGTCATCCCGAAAAGAGCTGCTGGATCTGGGACTGAAGAATCCCCTTTTAAACTACAAGTTATCTGCCAGCAAAGGGTTACACATTGTCGACGAAGTATCAGCAGCGGTATATGAACTGCTGGTGGTGGAAAATAAGACGCTGACATTTCTTGACCGTCCGGATAAAAAAGCCGGACAGGCCGATGCGATGTACCAGGAGCGGCCTGCTGCCACTGGTAAAGACGCCGTACACGACACCAGGCTGCAGACCAACGAGTCGCAGCTGAACCTGCATACCCGTTTGCTCAATACCTACTATGCCGCCAGGATGAGCATAGAAGAACAGGGTTTTAACATCCTGTACCTGTCGCTCGGTATGCTGCAATGGTGCGAGGCAGGCAGCACAGAGCCGCGGCTGGCGCCACTGGTGCTGGTGCCGGTGCAGCTGGACCGTTCCGATATCCGCGAACGTTTCCGGTTGAAATACACGCTGGAAGAAGTGGAGTCTAATATCTCGCTGGAGGCGAAGATGAAGGCGGACTTTAATATCAGCATCCCGGAGCTGCCGGAGACAGAAGATTTTGATATCACCGAATATTTCAAGGCCGTAGCGGCCGCCGTAGATGGTATGCCCGGTTGGAAAGTGGAACCTGACGCTATTGAGCTGGGCTTTTTCTCGTTCGGCAAATTCATGATCTACAATGATCTGGATGCCACCAACTGGCCGGGAGAGAGCGGTCCGCTGAACCATCCTGTGATCAACAGCCTGTTTGGCGGCGGTTTTTCTGATAACCAACCGGGTATTCCGGAAGATGCTTTTATAGACCATGAGCCGCGTGCCGATGAGCTGTTCCAGGTAGTAGACGCCGATAGTTCGCAGATCCTGGCCATGCTGGCCGTGCAGGAAGGAAAACACCTGGTGATACAGGGCCCTCCGGGCACCGGTAAATCGCAGACCATCACCAATATCATCGCCGATGCGGTGGGCAGGGGAAAGAAGGTGTTGTTCGTGGCCGAAAAAATGGCCGCACTGGAAGTGGTGAAACGCCGGCTGGACAATATCCAGCTGGGAGAAGCCTGCCTGGAGCTGCACAGCCACAAAGCCAACAAAAAGGAATTACACCAGGAGCTGCGCCGTGTGCTGGAACTGGGCCGGCCTTCCGTGCAAAAGCTGCGCGAAGAGGTGCTGTTGCTCAACACCCACCGGCAGGAGCTGAATGAATACTGCCAGGCTGTCAACGAACCGATAGGGCAGAGCGGCCTTTCCGTACATCAGATCACAGGCTACCTGTTACGCATAAACGAAGAATTAGCCGGGAAGCAGTTACCGGCTATCACGCCGCCGGATATGGCTTCCTGGGACGCCAGCGCCATGAACAAGGCAACGGCCATGGCCCAACGGATACAGGCTTGCCTGAGTGAAGCGGGCATGCCATCGCAACTATTATTCCTGGGCAGCGGGCTGAATGTATTGTTGCCGCATCAGCAGGAAGTACTGCAAAGGCAACTGCAGGACACCGCCGCGGCGGTATACGACTTGCAACAAACCCTCGCCGCTGTTGCCGGAAAGATGGGGCTGCAGGTACCGGAAGATGTGACGGGCATGCAGCAGCTGGTCCATGTATGCGACCTGTTGTCGCGCAAACCGGACCTCAGCGGGCTGAATACCGGCAACAAAGCGTGGTTGCTGCAACAGCAGGACATTATTTCCTGGCTGGAAGCAGGCCGCCGCCTGACCGCCATTCATCAGGCCTATCAGGACATCCTGATACCGGAAGCTTTTTCGCAGGATTTGATGGAAGTTCGCCAGAACCTGCTGGCCCACGGCGACAAATGGTACAAGTTCCTCATCGGCGCTTATAACCGCAGCAACAAACAGCTGGCCGCCCTGTGTAAAGGCGCGTTGCCCAAAGACAATACCGGGAAACTGCAATACGTAGACAGCATCATGGAATACCGCCGGCACGACGCGTTATTACAGGAACATGCCGCACTTGCGCGCGACCTGTTCGGCGCGCGCTGGCAGAAACACCAGACCGACTGGGATGCACTGGACACTGCGACCGCATATATAACGGATATGCATAAACGTATTTCTGCCGGTACGTGCCCTGACGCTGTATTGGATTGTTTGCATAAAAATATCGATCCTGCGGTGGCCGCGGCGGACCGCGATGCGCTGCAACAGGCAGGTGATAAGACAGCCGGGCTGCAGGCCGGCGTGCTGCAACAGCTGGAGATGCCCGGTTATCAATGGCCGGCCACTTTCGCCGGGACAGCGCGACAGCTGGGCCTGTGGAAAGACAGGCTGCCGGAGATCCATCATACCATTGCGTGGAACAACATTACCGAAACGGCGGCGCAGGAGCAATTGTCCTGTCTTATTACGCCATCGGCAGACTGGCCCGAGGCTGTCCGCCTGCTGAAGACCGTACTACAGAAAACATGGTACGAGTACTTGCTGGAAGCGGCGGTGAAAGCACATCCTGCGCTGCGCCGGTTCGACAGGGCGGGGCACGAAGAGCTGGTACAACAGTTCCGCCGCCTCGACGCCATGAATTTACAGTATAACCGTGCCCGTGCCGCGCTGAGCCACTGGGAGCAGATGCCCCGCATGGAAGCCGGCGGCCAGGTGAACATCATCCGTACAGAGTTCAATAAAAAAGCACGGCATATGCCGGTGCGCAAACTCATGAAAGAAGCCGGCCTGGCCATACAGGCCATCAAGCCGGTGTTTATGATGAGTCCTTTGTCCATCGCTAATTTCCTGCCACCGGCAACGCTGGAGTTTGACCTGGTGATCTTCGACGAAGCCAGCCAGGTGCGGCCGGTAGAAGCGCTGGGGGCTATCCTGCGCGGCAAACAGCTGGTCGTGGTGGGTGATACTAAACAGCTGCCGCCGACCAGTTTCTTCGACACCCTCACCAAAGAAGTAGAAGATGAAGAAAACATCACGGCAGATATGCAAAGCATCCTCGGTCTCTGTGACGCACAGGGCGCGCCGCAGCGTATGCTGCGCTGGCATTACCGCAGCCGGCATGAATCGCTGATCACTTTGTCGAACCACGAGTTTTATGAGAACAAGCTGGTGATATTCCCCAGCCCTGGCTCCAAAGACAGCCGCGGCCTGGTGTTTCATCACCTCACCGATACCGCCTACGACCGGGGTAAAACCCGCTCCAATCCCAAAGAGGCCGAAACGGTGGCGGACGCCGTGATGGAACATGCGCGCCGTCATCCGGGGCAGAGCCTTGGGGTAGTGGCATTCAGCACTTCGCAGCGTGAAGCCATCACGGTAGCACTGGAAACGCGCCGCCGCAACAATCCTGAACTGGAATCGTATTTCCGCCAGCATGCCGATGAGCCGTTTTTTGTGAAGAACCTGGAGAACGTACAGGGAGATGAAAGAGACGTGATTTTTATCTCCATCGGTTACGGTCGTACGGAGGAGGGTTATGTGGCCATGTCTTTCGGTCCGCTGAACAACGAAGGCGGCGAACGCCGGTTGAATGTACTGATCACCCGTGCGAAATCGCGCTGCGAGGTGTTTACCAATATTACCGCAGACGATATTGACCTTAACCGCACGCAAAGCCATGGTATTGCTGCGCTGAAGAACTTCCTGTACTATGCACAGCATGGGCGGCTGAATACGACCGTGGAAACCGGTCTGCCGGCGGACAGTCCTTTTGAGGAAAACGTAGCGGCCAAACTGGAGGCAAAGGGGTACATCGTCAGGAAACAGGTAGGTTCGCGTGGTTTTTATATCGATATGGCTATCGTGGACCCGGACAATCCCGGCCGCTATATTTTAGGGATAGAGTGCGATGGCGCCGCTTATCATTCCGCCCGTTCTGCCCGTGACCGAGACCGCCTGCGTCAGCAGATGCTGGAGGCTATCGGTTGGAAGATACACCGTATCTGGAGCACTGACTGGTTCCGCAATCCCGCAAAAGAGCGAGACAGGCTGGTGGCGGCAATAGAAGCCGCCAAAGCCTGTCTCGCTGCAGATGACCAGGAGAAGGAAGCCGAGATGATGCCTGTAGCGGCCCCGCTCCTGAAGCGGGAAGTGGTGGAGGAAGACATTGATGAGGCGCCGATGTACCAAATAGCCACGCTACCGGACGAGATCAGGGACCAGGAGTTTCATGCCGCGCCTATCGGCAGCCTGTGTGGCTGGATAGAGCAGGTGGTGAACATAGAAAGCCCGGTACACTTCGACGAAGTGGCCCGTCGCATGGTAGAAGCGGCCGGTATCACAAGGGTGGGTCCCCGCATCCGGGAGATACTGCGCCATGCCGTAAGACATTCCGATGCCAGCAAACGCATCAAAATAAAAGGACAGTTCTTATGGCATACCGCCCTGCCGGAGCCCGTGGTGCGTAACCGCAGCCTGCTGCCGTCCGGCGCCCGTAAGATCAACTATATTTCCGTGGAGGAAATGGGCGTGGCGCTGGAAAAGGTGGTAAAAGACGCTATCGCCATCCAGCGGGAAGATGCCGTGCCTTTCATCGCAAAGATGTTCGGCTACAGCCGTGTGACAGAAGAAATGAAAGAAGAGATCCTGAAAGCTATTGACATCAGTATCGCCAATAACGTAGTACAGCTGGAAGGCGATCTGCTGAAAGCATAAACGAACAGCCTGTGTATCGGAACCGGACATGTGTATATTTTTTATTATACATATGTCCTTTCTTTTTATAGTCATGCCTGCATGGCATACTTTTGAGCAACTGTTCTGTGTGAGGGAAGTGAAGCGGAAGTGATTCACCCTAAACTGCAAACACATGTTCAGGAACTATTTGCTGATTGCCTGGCGCAATCTTGTCAGGTATAAGTATTATACATTGATCAATATCGCGGGGCTGGCCATTGGACTGGCTACCTGTTGGTTATTGCTTTTATATGTGCTGGGAGAAACCAGTTATGAAAACTTTTTCCCGGAGCGGGAGCGGGTGTACCGTGCGGTAAACGACGCTACGTGGTCTGGCGGCAGTTTGAATATTGCCACTACCTCTGCCCCGTTCGCCGCTTTGCTGAAAAAAGACTATCCCGAAATAGAAGAGGTGACGCGGGTGCTGGCCGATGGAGGTAGCCTGCTGGATTACAACGGGAAAAAACTGCAGGTAGACGATATCATTTTTGCCGACAGTACTTTCCTGAAAGTGCTGCCTTTTCCGCTGGAGGAGGGCGATGCCAGTGTTTGTATGTCGCAGCCCAATGCTTTGTTGCTGACCCATTCCCTGGCGAAGAAGCTGTTTGGCGATGCATCTGCGGCCATGGGAAAGACGCTCCGTACAGAGGATAGTGCATTCTTTTTCCAGGTGACCGGTATCCTGAAAGATGTGCCGGCCAACTCTCATTTTAAGTTTAGCGCTTTGCGGGTGCTGCCTGCGGGTTACAATGCCGACGGATGGCAGAATTTTGACGTGTATACGTACCTGTTATTACGCAAAGGGGCGAATATTAAATCGCTGGAAAGCAAACTACCGCTATTCGGCGACCGGTATGTGATACCACAGATGGGAAGCGGGGTTACTTACCACATGACGCTGCAACCGCTGACATCTATCCATCTGCATTCGCATCTGGGATACGAGATGGGACCTAACGGCAATGTGCTTTACGTATATGTGTTCCTGTTTGTGGGACTGCTGATTTTAGTGATTGCCTGTATCAACTATATGAACCTGGCTACGGCCCGTGCTGTGGGCCGTGTGAAAGAGGTGGGCGTGCGTAAAACGCTGGGCTCGGGAAGAGAGGAGATTGCCAGGATGTTTATGGCAGAATCGCTGCTGCTTACCTTGGTTTCCGCTGTGGTGGCGCTGGGCCTGGTGATTGTGGCGCTGCCGTATTTTAATCATTTTGCGCACCGGCAACTGGTGTTATGGCAGTTTGGGGTGGCGCGCACGGTTGGAGCGGTGTTGCTGTTGGTGCTTTTTACGGGGTTGATAGCAGGGATTTATCCCGCTGTGTTTATGTCCGGTTTCCGGGTGCTCTCCGCGCTGAAGGGAAAGCTGAGTGGCAGCAGTCACGCCGGTTTCCGTAAGGGGCTGGTCACTTTTCAGTTCATGATCGCTATTGTGCTTACGGCCAGCACGCTGGTGGCCTACGATCAGCTGCAATATGTGATGCATACCAACCTGGGGTTTAACAAAGAGCAGCTGCTTTCTTTGCATCTGAACGACGTGCCTTCCCGCAATAACATTCCCGCGATCAAGCAGCAGCTGCTGAGTAATCCGCTGATACAGGACGTGGCGGCGGTCAACAATCCGATAGGACGTAATGACCTTAGCTCCAACGGCTTCTTTTTTGAACAAACGGACGGTAGTATTTCCGCATCTTCTATTCTGGCACAGCGGCTGATGGCAGATGCTGATTTTGTTAAAACGATGGGCGTGAAGATGGCCGACGGCCGTAATTTTTCGGACACCGGTAATGCAGACCGTTTTCATGCGGTGCTGGTCAATGAAACGCTGGTGAAAAATTTTAACCTGAAAAATCCACTGGGCAAGCGGGTACAGTTTAAGATCGACAATCTGGGCAACCGCGCGGAACGGGTAGTGGTAGGTGTAGTCCGTGATTTTCATACGTATTCGCTGCAGCATAAAATAGCGCCGCTGGTAATAGAGATGGCGCCTTTCCCTGAAATGGAAGACAACCTGTATGTGCGGGTAAGCCCGAAGAATATCCCTGCGGCGTTGGCGCATATCGAAAAGGTGTATCGGCGTTTTGATGCTACACATCCTTTCACTTACCAGTTCCTTGACGACAGTTTTGCCAAACAGTACGAAGGGGAGCAGCAACAGGAGAAGATATTCCTGATGTTTACCGTGCTTGCGCTGGTGATTGCCTGCCTGGGACTTTTCGGATTGGCCGCATTTACGGCGGTGCAGCGTACCCGTGAGATTGGTGTGCGTAAGGTGCTGGGTGCTTCTTCCGGCAGTATTGTGCGGATGTTGTCGCAGGATTTTCTGCGGCTGGTGATCATTGCAGCCGTACTGGCGTTCCCGTTATCCTGGTGGATCATGGACCGCTGGTTGCAGAGTTTTGCTTACCGTACCGGTATCAGCATATGGGTGTTTGTACTGACAGGTATAGGCGTCGCCGTTGTAGCGCTGCTAACTGTCAGCTATCATGCGTTCCGGGCGGCTATGGCCAACCCGGTGAAGAGCCTGCGGGCTGATTGATTATGCGGTCCGGAAGCAGCGCATGCTGATGCTGCCGTTTTGAATTTCTTCGTAGGTGAATTGAATTTCTTCGTTTTTATTGACCAGTCCGAGCGTATAGAGCATGGGGAGGTAGTGGTCATTTGTGGGGATGGACAGCTGTGCTGCCGTTCCGAGTGTGTGATAGTTGATCAGGTCGTCGAATGTTTTCTGCTCCAGTTTCTCTTTGACGAGCTGGTCGAAGGAGATAGCCCAGTCGAAAGGTTTGGCGTTGTTGGCAAAAGAGATCTGGCGCAGGTTGTGCACGATGTTGCCGCTACCCATGATAAGTACACCTTTGTGACGGAGCGCCTGCAGTTCCGCTGCCAGTTTAAAATGATATTCCGGCGGCTGGTGGTAGTCGATGCTTAACTGGTATACCGGGATATCTGCCAGCGGGTACATATGTTTCAGTACTGTCCATGCACCGTGGTCGAGGCCCCACTGATGGTCTTCCACCACCTTGGCGGAGGTGATCAGGTCTTTTGTTTCGCGGGCCACTGCCGGTGCGCCGGGAGCGGGGTATTGCACGGCGTACAATGCTTCAGGGAAACCGCCGAAGTCATGGATGGTTTGTGGTTGTGGCGCCACCAGTACATGAGTGCCCCGGGTCAGCCAGTGTGCGGAGATGACCAGGATGGCACGTGGTTTATCGGGTATTTGCGTTCCCATTTGTGTGAGGGCACGGGTAAAGGCATTGTCGCTGATACCGTTCATGGGGTTGCCATGTCCGATAAACATGACCGGCATTGCTTTTTCAGCGGTTTTCAGGTCGCTGGTGATATGATGAAAACCTTGTAAGTCCATAATCTCAAAATTTATTGGCGAAATCCGCCAGGGTGACCCCTTCCAGTTTCCGCAACAGGGCGCCTTCTATGTCTTTATACAGCTCATCGAGATGCTGATTGATCTGTTTGCCTACGGGGCAGTCGGGATTGGGATGGTTGCGGCTGTTGCCCAGCAGGGAGGTTTGTTGTACGGCGTGATACACATCCGATAGCAGGATGGCCGCGGCGGGTTTGGCGAGGGTGGCGCCCCCGTTTTTCCCCTCTTTGCTTTCCACCATGCCGTGGTTGCGCAGGTTGCTGATTTCCTTTCTGACCAATACCGGGTTGATATTGATACTGCCTGCGATGTAGTCGGACGACAGCAGGGCGCCGTCCTCCTTCGCAAGGAGCGTCAGTATGTGTAAGGATATGGGAAACCGGGCGTTGTTCATTCTGTAATTCTATTTATTACAGTACAAATGTACGCCAAACGGCGGGAAACGAAAAATTTATCCTGATGGGTCGGGGCCGGTTATCGCCGGGTATAGAAGTAAATGACGCTGGCGATAATTAATAGTATGATAATCAATGCGATAACGCATCCGTTTCGGCTGGGTTTTTTCACGGCGCTGGACAGTCCGCGGGCCTGCAGCAATGCTTCTACGGTTTCTTTAGACTGTTGCAGGGAGCTTTTGGTGTCTGGCAGTTTGTTGATTTCTGTATGGTAGTATTTGATCCCATGGAGTTTGCCGCTGCTGAGGCTTACCTGGATGGCTTTTTCGGCGATAGCGCGTACAGCGGAGGTGGTTTTGCCGGAGGGGCCGGCAGTATCGGGGGAAATCACCCGCTGGCAGCTATGGCAGATAACCATGACATTAAACGGGTCTTTTTCGGGAACAGTGCGTATCAGTTCTTTGCTGCCGCAATAGGGGCAGATAGTTGGTGGAATTGATGTCATTAACAGTTTTTAGGATTCCTTAAAATAGGAAAAAATTACGAATTACAGGTATAAAATGGGGTGTAACGCCCTTCTGGTGCGGTATTGTTGCAGTGGAGCCAGGTTTTAAAAATAACAGGCCGGGTCTTTTAACCCGGCCTGTAAATGCTTTCACCGCTCCATTCCGGGTTATTGTTTCTTGAGGTGGTCTTTAAACACCTTTTTGAATTTTTCCAGTTTGGGTTTGATCACGAAGGTGCAGTAGGGCTGTCGTCCGTTCAGTTTATAATAGTCCTGGTGATAGTTCTCCGCCTTATAAAAGGTGGTGAGCGGGGCTATTTCCGTCACGATCGGTTTATCGTAAGCGCCGGAGCCCTGCAGTTTTTTCAGGTAGAACTCGGCTTTTTCCTTCTGTTCCGGCGTATGGTAGAAAATAACGGAGCGGTACTGGGTGCCTACGTCGTTGCCCTGGCGGTTGAGCTGGGTGGGATCGTGGCTTTCCCAGAAGGCCTGTAGCAGTTCATCGTAACTGATTTTAGCCGTATCGTAGGTGACCTGGATAACTTCCGCATGGCCGGTATTGCCTTCGCATACCTGTTCATAGGTAGGGTTGGGCACTGAACCGCCGGCATAACCGGATTCCACTTTGAGCACACCGTCGAGGTATTGAAACTGGGCTTCTGTGCACCAAAAGCAGCCGCCTCCGAAAGTGGCTTTTTCTACATGTGTATTATTGGGTATTTCCATATCTCCGGGTACTTTTTCTTTTTTGTTTTGCGCACAGGCGAACAGCGCCAATGTTACGAAAAAGATGAATATTGAGTATGTTCGCATAAAATATTTGTTTAAAAATACTTTCTTTTTTATATATGTAAGATCCGTTACTGTAGTGGCATTTCAGGACATTTTCTTAGATTTGCATCCCCTGTTTCAATAATAATTTACGTAAAAAATGATGCAGGTTAGGCGACAAGTTAGTAACTTTAACATTCTTTTTTAGCCAGAAGGAACCCATTAAGGGCCTGAAAGCCCTCAAAAAAGTAGTCAGCAGCAGCAGCAATATAGATAGAAACACCGGGTAACCGGATACTATTGATAGTACAATGACAAACCGATGAGAAAGAATTAATTTTATTCCCAGCACACTTCTTCCCAGGCAGCTACAGCGCTTAATGTAGCAGCATATTTTTTTATTTATTGGCTCCGGCGGAAGCCGCAGCACATTTCATTTCAACCGGCAGCATACTTCTGTTGTTGTAAGTTTATGCCGTTCAACTAAATATATTATCACTTGAAATATTTTCCTGAGTCTGCGTTGGTGCAGTTGGAATTCGATAAAATACAAGCATTGCTCCAGGACCATTGTAAAACGGAACTGGGCACGCAAATGGCTATTGATCTTCGTTTGCATACGCATATAGACTACGTAAAAGCCGCGCTGCAACAGGCGCATGAATATAAACAGCTGATCCTGTTGCAGGAGCATTTCCCCAATGATCACGTCCTGAACCTGCATACCGAACTACGGTTGCTGTCTATCCAGGGCGCTGTACTGACCGGCGACCAGGCGATGTCCATCCGCAAACTGGCAGAAAGCATGCATAGCATTGTCCGGTTTTTTGACCATGACCGCCGTATTCAGTACTCCGGCCTGTATGATGTGATCAAGGACACTTATTATGAGAAAAAGATCACTGCACTTATTGATGAAGTGCTGGATGAAACCGGGCAGGTACGCGACAATGCGTCCCCGGAACTGGCCAAGATCCGTATCTCCCTGTTCCGTAAGAGGACAGAACTGCGCCGCGTATTTGACCGCATCCTGCAGAAGTTGCAGAAGCTGAACTATTTGGCTGACCAGGAAGAGGCTTTCCTCAACGGCAGAAGGGTGGTGGCCATCTACGCTGAAAACAAACGCATGATCAAAGGTATCATCCATGGTGAATCCGATACCCGTAAAACCGCTTTCCTGGAGCCGGAAGAAACGATCGAACTGAATAACGATATCCAGTCGCTCGAAAGAGAAGAAGGCCGGGAAGTATACCGTATCCTGAAGGCGCTGACCGGTTCCCTGAGCGGTTATAATGAACTGCTCAACGGCTATTACCAGATACTGGGCACATACGATTTTATCCGTGCAAAGGCAAAGCTGGCGCTGGATATGGACGGCAACTATCCGTCGCTGGTCCCTCACGCGCAGCTGCACCTGATACAGGCTTACCATCCGCTGTTATTATTATACAACCGTAAAAACAGCAAGCCTACGGTGCCGGTGAGCATCAGCCTGGACAAAGACGCGCACATCCTGGTGATCAGCGGTCCCAATGCCGGTGGTAAAACGGTGACGCTCAAGACTATCGGCCTGATACAGCTGATGTTGCAGTCCGGCCTGCTGGTACCCGTGCATCCGTCTTCCCAGCTGGGCATCTTCAAACAGTTGATGATCCACATCGGGGACACCCAGTCGCTGGAATTTGAACTGAGCACCTACAGCTCCCACCTGAAGAACATGAAGTATTTCATGGAGACGGCCAACGGCAGGACCCTGTTCTTCATCGACGAGCTGGGCAGCGGTTCGGACCCTAACCTGGGCGGCGCTTTCGCAGAGGTGATCATGGAGGAACTGGCCAAGAAACATGCTTTTGGCGTGGTAACCACCCACTACCTCAATCTTAAGGTGATGGCCAACAAAGTAAAGGGCATCATCAACGGGGCGATGGGATTCAATGAAGAGACCCTGATGCCGATGTATAAGCTGATGATCGGTAAACCCGGCAGCTCTTATACTTTCTCTATTGCAGAAAGGATCGGCCTGAACCCGGCACTCATTGCCCGGGCCAAAAAGCTGGTCGATGAGGGGCATTTTCAGCTGGATAAACTGCTGAACAAAGCAGAACAGGATCTCCAGAAAGTAGAAAGCAAAGAGAAAGAATTGCAGAAGCTGGTCAAAGAAAACGAGAAGCTGAAGCGCGAATACGAAATCCTGTCCGACAAGGAGAAAAAACATCAGCAGATCACCTTCCTGAAGCTGCAGAACCAGATCAAGGAAAACGACCTCGCCTATCTGAAGGACATGGAACGTAAGCTGAAGCAGATCGTGGTAGAGTGGAAAAGGGCCAGCGACAGCAATGACAGGGAGAAAGTGATGAAACAGGCAGAGATCCTGCTGTTCCGTCGCAGGGAAAAACAAATCAACGAGAAGCACAACAAAAAAGTGCAGGACAAATTTGAAGAGGTGGGCCGCGAAGTAAAGGTTGGCGACCAGGTGAAGATCCTGACCAACCGCCAGGTGGGCCGCCTGATAGAAATCCGGGAGAAGCGCGGTATCGTACAGCTGGGTAATATTCCGATCAACGTAAAGTTGAGCGACCTGGTGGTAGTACGGGAAAAGCCGGCGGAACCTGTTGACTGATCACTTCAAAAACCATTTCAAACATGGAAGTAACAAAAGCAGGAAAGATAGCAGATATACCCATGTACCGTCTGGAAGATTGTGTGAATGGTATGCCGTTTTTTATCGGTCAGATAAAGGGCGACTGTGAGGAGGATGTGGAGCATTGGGGGATACCTCACCGGCATAACGGATTCAGCATCGACATACTGCTGAAGGGAACTATCCGTCAGGCGATTGACTTTAAACAATACGAAGTGACTGCACCCGCCATCATGCTGATGGAACCCGACCAGGTCCATCAGCATGCGATGGGGGACGATGTGGAGATCATCAATATATCCTTTACGCCGGACTTTTTGGTGCCTGAAATGCGGGGCGTGATCAGTTGCTGGCATTGTATTTTTAATTCCGGCATGGTGCCGCTGACAGCAGAACAGCTGGAAGAGCTGTTGTCTTATGCGCGGCTGCTGGAGCGGGAGTACGAAAGTGACAAAGCGCGAAAGGAAGCGGTGCTTCGCAACCTGCTGAATGCGATGGTGATCGCCATTGGCCGTATTTCCGAACCGTCCAATGCGTGGCTCAACGGAGAAAACTCCCAGTATAATATGGCGCGCCAGTTTAAGGTGCTGGTGGACCAGCATTTTCATGAGAAGACGCAAGTGTCTGATTATGCGGAGATGCTGTTCGTAACGCCCGGACATTTAAATGACACGGTGAAAAGCCTGCTCGGCAGAAATGCCAAATATGTGATAGATGAAAAAAGAACGATGGAGGCCAAGCGGTTGTTATACTGGGGTGAACACTCCGTAAAACAGATTGCTGCCCGCCTGAATTTCGAGGATGATGCTTATTTTAACCGGTTTTTCAAGAAACATACGGGACTTACCCCGGCTTCGTTCCAGAAGACGACCCGTGAAAAGTACAATTAAACCCGTAATAATTTAAACGTCCGTTAACATTATTGTATTAATTTTGCATCGTTGTCAATAAGAAAAATGATGTTGCCCGTACATCATTTCAAAAATTTGAAAACCATGGAGATTCATTAGCAGTTCAACTGCAATGCCCTTTCTTTTTTATTTTATTTACAGAAGTAACATTTTGTTGCGTGCTTACGTATAACCAGCTGTGAAGTTATGCGTGGCCCGAAGCCGCAACGTTGACTGCCTGTATTTCCTCCCGAACGCTGTTTACTAAAACTGCTGCTGTGAAGCAATGTGAGTTGTATTGTCTTCGCACCGGAGAGGGAACAAATTGTCGTATGATTAAAAAAACAAGTATGAAACCAAAAAGATCCGTTTTTGCAAACTTGCCGGCAGGCTTACTCTATAGTGTCGTGATTCTTTCCTTGTTGTCTGGCTGCGGCGCTTCTGAGGCGCACCAGGGAGAACAGCAGGCGGCAGCTTTACCGGTATTGAAACTGAATGCAGTACCTGCCACTACCTACCGCGAATACAGCGCAACGCTGGAAGGCCGCGTTAATGTGGACATCCGCCCGCAGGTGGAAGGTATACTTGATAAGATTTATGTAGATGAAGGCGCTTATGTGAAAGCCGGTCAGCCGTTGTTTAAAATCAACGACCGTGTGTACACGGAAGCACAGAGCAACGCGAGTGCCACATTGCTGGCTGCTAAGGCGAACCTGGAAAAAGCGCAGCTGGAAGTAGACCGGCTTACCCCGCTGGTCAATAACAATGTGGTAGGCGAAGTACAGCTGAAAACTGCACAGGCCAACTATCAGGCTGCTAAAGCGGCGGTAGGGCAGGCACAGGCCCAGCTGGGCAGCGCAGGCATCAATGTAGGCTATACGCTGATCACCGCACCGGTGAGCGGTTATATCGGCAGAATCCCTTATAAAGTGGGAGCGCTGGTAGGCCGTGCAGAGCCGCAGCCATTGACAGTGCTGTCTGACGTAAACCAGATGTACGCTTACTTTTCCATGAGCGAAGCCGACTTCCTGAAATTTAAAAACGAAACAGCCGGCAGCAGCATTGCTGACAAAGTAAAACAGCTACCGCAGGTAGAACTGAAACTGGCAGACAATACCATCTACAGTGAAAAAGGAAAGATAGAGACAATGGAAGGTCAGTTTGACAAGACCATGGGCGCTATCAGCTTCCGGGCTACTTTCCCGAACGGTGCAGGACTGCTGCGTACCGGCAACACCGGTAAGATCCGCATCCCTGAGCAATTCACCGATGCGGTGGTGATCCCGACAGAAGCTACTTATGAGCTGCAGGACAAAGTGATGGTGTTTATCGTAGCCGACAGCAACAAAGTGACAGGTGTTCCCATTACTATATCCGGTAAAAGCGGTAACTACTATTTTGTGGAGAAAGGAGTGAAGTCTGGTCAACAGATCGTTTACTCCGGCCTGGACCGTCTGCATGACGGTACGGTGATCGCTCCGCAACAGATGTCACTCGACAGCCTGCTGAAAGTAAAACCGCTCTAATGTTTCGTGATGCGTCCGCAAAGCGGGGCGCCAGCCATTGAATGGTGTTGCGCTTTGCGGATAACCCTCATTCTTCATCATCTTTTCCGATGATGCTTAAATGCTATTGACTTTATGTTTAGAAAATTCATAGAACGGCCAGTATTGGCTACCGTTATATCGATCCTCCTGGTCTTACTGGGCATACTGGGGCTGCTGACCCTCCCCATGAGCCAGTTCCCGGACATTGCACCGCCCAGCGTGGCAGTAACGGCCTCTTATCCGGGCGCCAACTCCGAAGTGGTGGCCCGTTCCGTGGCCACGCCTATTGAAGAGGCGGTGAACGGTGTGGAGAACATGACTTACATGACCTCCACTTCCAACAACGATGGTTCCATGACGCTCAACGTGTATTTCCGTCTGGGTACCGATCCGGACCTCGCTGCGGTGAACGTGCAGAACCGCGTGGCCAAAGCCACCAGCCAGCTGCCCGCAGAGGTGATACAGGCAGGTATCAGCACACAGAAAGTACAGAACAGTATGATCATGGTGGTGAACCTGCAGAGTGACAAGCCTGAGTACAATGAGACCTTCCTGCAGAACTACGCGAAGATCAACATCATCCCGGAGATACAGCGTGTGAAAGGGGTAGGCCAGGCCATGGTGTTTGGCGCAAAAGACTATTCCATGCGTATCTGGTTGCGTCCTGACCGGCTGACAGCCTATAATATGTCTCCGCAGGAAGTGCTGGGCGCTATCCGCGACCAGAACCTGGAAGCAGCCCCCGGCCGTTTCGGTGAAGGGAGCGTGGAGTCTTTCGAATATGTGATCAAATACAAGGGTAAGCTCAACAAAGACCAGCAGTATGAAGATATCATCCTGCGCGCTAACCCGGACGGTTCTGTGCTGCGCCTGAAAGACGTGGCCCGCGTGGAATTTGGTTCCTTCACTTACGGTAGCGATACCAAAGTGAACAGCAAGTACGGTATCGGTATCGCGATCAACCAGACCGCTGGTTCCAACGCGAACGAGATCCAGGAGACGATCAACCAGCTGATGGAAAAATCTGCGAAGAGTTTCCCTACCGGCATCGAGTATTTTAATATCTATAGCACCAAAGAATACCTGGACGAGTCGATAGACCAGGTAAAACATACACTGGTAGAGGCTTTCATTCTCGTGTTTATCGTGGTGTTCATCTTCCTGCAGGATTTCCGTTCTACGCTGATTCCTGCGATAGCCGTACCGGTGGCCATTATCGGTACCTTCTTCTTCATGAAGTTGTTTGGCTTCTCTATCAATCTGCTGACGTTGTTCGCGCTGATCCTGGCGATCGGTATCGTGGTGGATGACGCCATTGTGGTGGTGGAGGCGGTCCATGCCAAGATGGAGAAAGGGGCCAACCCGCGTATAGCCACGTTGTCGTCCATGCAGGAGATCTCCGGTGCCATCATTTCCATTACGCTGGTGATGTCTGCCGTGTTTATCCCGGTAGGTTTCATGGAAGGCCCCGCGGGCGTGTTCTACCGGCAGTTTGCCTTTACGCTGGCCATTGCGATCCTGATCTCGGCATTGAACGCGTTGACGCTCAGTCCTGCGCTTTGCGCCCTGATCCTGAAAAACAACCATGCCGATCATGGAGAGGAGCATGGTAAACTGAATGGTCATGCGCCGCAGCCGAAAAGCTTTGGTAAACGTTTCTTTGCCGCTTTCAATACCGGTTTTAACGCTATGACAGAAAAGTATGCGCGCAGCCTGCAGTTCCTCATCAAACGTAAATGGTTGACGATCGGTGGACTGGTGATCATTGGAGGCGTTACTTTCTGGATGATGCGTACCACCCCTTCCGGCTTTATTCCTACAGAAGACCAGGGCTTTGCGGTATATGCCGTGACCATGCCTCCCGGTTCTTCCCTGGAGCGTACAAGGCAGGTGGTGGATAAAGTGGAGCATATTGTGAAAGACCTGGAATCTACCAGCTCTTACCTGAGCGTGTCCGGTTTTAACTTCCTCAGCAACTCCAGCAGCGCCACTTCCGGTGTAGGGTTTATCAAGCTGAAGCCGCACGCCGATCGTGGTAAGATCAAAGACATGGAGGCCCTGATGGGTATGTTGCAGGCTAAGTTTGCCGCCATCCCGGAAGCCAGCATTTTTGTGTTCAACATGCCTACCGTACCGGGCTTTAGTAACGTGGCCGGTTTTGAGGTGGTATTACAGGACCGTACCGGCGGATCGCTGGATAAACTGGGCGGTACCGCTTACGGATTTATTGGTGAGCTGATGAAGCGTAAAGAGATTGCTTTCGCCTTCACCACTTTCAACAATAGCCATCCGCAGTATGAGATTGAGATTGACGATCGTAAAGCCAAGCAGCTGGGGATCGCCGTGAGCGAGATCCTACAGACCATGCAGGTGTATTATGGTAGTATGTTTGCGTCCGACTTCAACCGCTTTGGTAAATACTACCGTGTGATTGTACAGGCTGATGCAGAGCAGCGTAAAGACCCGGGCTCACTGGATGGGGTATACGTAAAAAATCAGTTTGGCGAGATGGTGCCTATCAACACCGTAGTGACGCTGAAACGTGTATACGGACCAGAGACCGTGACCCGTAATAACCTGTTCAATGCTGTTACCATCAACGGTCAGGCGAAGCCGGGCTTCAGTAGCGGTGACGCTATCAAGGCAGTGGAAGAAGTGGCAGCGCAGTATCTGCCCAGAGGTTACACCTACGAATGGGTGGGTATGACCAAGGAAGAGATCAGCGCCGGTAACCAGTCCACCATTATCTTCACCCTGTGTCTGATATTCGTGTACTTCCTGCTGGCTGCGCAATACGAAAGTTATATCCTGCCGCTGGCGGTGATCCTCTCTATACCGTTGGGTATCTTCGGTGTGTTTGCGTTCATCAACATGTTTGGTATCGATAACAATATATATGTACAGGTAGGCTTAATCATGCTGATAGGGCTGCTGGCGAAAAACGCCATCCTGATCGTGGAATACGCGGTACAGCGAAGACGCAGTGGCATGGGACTGGTAGCATCCGGTATCCGTGCGGCCCGCCTGCGTCTGCGCCCTATTCTGATGACGTCCTTCGCCTTTATCGCAGGTCTGTTGCCACTGATGCGCGCCACCGGTTCGTCCGCGTTGGGTAACCGTTCCATCAGTACCGGTGCAGCCGGCGGTATGCTTACCGGTGTAGTGTTGGGCGTATTTGCCATCCCGGTATTGTACGTGATATTCCAGTTCCTGCAGGAAAAAATCAGCCGCAAGCCTATTGTGACAGCGGAAGAGAAGAAAGCGGAGATTGCCGAACTGGTGCACTAATCCTCAACAGATCTATTACCAGAAACAGAAAAAAGACAGATGAATACCAGATATAGCACCTTTATAATTTTGTTGTTGTCCTTAGTTGTAGGGTTAGCAGCTTGCCGGGTAGGCCGCAATTACGAGCGGCCCCCGGTGGCGCTGCCCAACCAGTTCGGCAACGTAGCGCCTTCCGACAGCAGTATTGCTGAAATGGAATGGAAACGATTCTTTTCTGACGCCACCCTGCAGCAGCTGATCGACAAAGCCCTTACCGGCAACTACGATTTACAGCTGGCCGTAAAAAGGGTAGAAGCGTCGCAGGCTTACCTGAAGCAGGCTAAAGCCGCATGGCTGCCGGCGTTCAACGCCACCGCCACCGCCAATACCAATTTCCCGTCCAAGAACAGTTTCACCGGTATGAACCTGAGTAATTTCAACTTCGGGGACCATATCGAAGACTATAACCTTGGCGTGGGCATGTCCTGGGAGATTGACGTATGGGGTAAAATCCGCCGTCAGCGCGAAGCCGCACAGGCCACGCTGTTACAGTCCTACGAAGGACAGCGTGCCGTTCAGACCGGCCTGGTAGCCGCCATCGCCAGCAGTTATTTCAACCTGCTGATGCTGGACAACCAGCTGGCCATCGCCAAACGCAACGTGGAGCTGAGCGACACCATCGTGCAGATGATCCGCCTGCAGAAGACCGCCGGTGAAGTGACCGAGCTGGCCGTACAGCAGGCTATCTCCCAGAAACAGACCGCCGCTTTGCTGGTGCCCCAGCTGGAGCAGGGCATCGCCATCCAGGAGAACGCTATCCGCATCCTGACCGGTGAACTGCCTGCACCTATCAGCCGGACCAGCCAGCTGCATGATTTCAAAGTAGCAGACTCCCTGCCTACCGGCATTCCTGCTGCCATGGTCAGCCGCCGTCCGGACGTAAGGTCCGCTGAAATGGGGCTGGTGGCCGCCAACGCCCGCGTAGGTGCAGCGCAGGGCAATATGTACCCTTCGCTGAGCATCACCGCCAACGGCGGCGTGAACGCCTTCAAAGCCAGCAACTGGTTCACCCTCCCTGCTTCTTTGTTTGGTACCGTGGCGGGTAGCATTACCCAACCCATCTTCCAGCGCCGTGCCCTGAAAACACAGCTGGAAGTAGCCAAAATAGAACGCGAGCAGTCCGTGATCTCCTTCCGTCAGGCTACACTCAACGCCGTAGGCGAAGTGAGCGACGCACTGATCAAACTGGACAAGCTGAAGACACAGCAGCAGATAGCAGGGGAGCAGGTGAGCACCACCCAGCTGGCCGTACAACAGGCACAGATGCTGTTCCGCAGCGGTATGGCCACTTATCTTGAAGTGATCACCGCCCAGTCACGCGCCTTACAGGCTGAACTGGGGCAGGCTGATGTCGACCGTCAGCGCCTGAGCGCGATGGTGGACCTGTACCGCTCACTCGGTGGCGGCTGGAAATAACATCGACCTAAAAAAAATAACAGACAGGCTATCATCCGCAGACAGGATATCAGAGACGATAGCATGGCCATAGCAGATAAAGACACAACAGACAGAATTTAAGAATAACAGCAGAACAAAAGCTCAACAGCAAAAACAGTAAGCCAGATAGAAAGAGGGGCCCCGTTCAGTTGTCAACTGAGCGGGGTTTTTTCTTTCAGGCTGTTTTGCGGAGCCCCAAAACAGGAAAGATGAAACAGACGATTTTAGGCGCCGGCGGCGCCGTAGGCGTGGAAGTAGCCAGAGCGCTCACCGCCTGCACCCACGATATCCGGCTGGTAGGCCGTAACCCCCAAAAGGTGAATACTGCCGACGAACTATTTAAAGCAGATCTTACGAACAGAGAAGAAGTATTCCGCGCAGTGGCCGGCAGCAGTATCGTATATCTGACCATCGGCTTTGAATACAGCACGCGGATATGGAGGCGGTCATGGCCCGCACTCATCCGCAATGTCATAGACGCCTGCCTCACGCATAACGCCAGGCTGGTGTTTTTCGACAATGCCTATGCCATCGGCGGGAACGGCGTAAACCATATTACCGAAACAACGCCTTTCCGCCCGTCCAGCCAGAAAGGCGTTATCAGGACAGAAGTGGACGATATCCTTCTGCAAAGTATCGAACAGCAGGGACTGCAGGCGCTCATCGCCCGCTCACCGGACATCTTTGGGGACATCAAGGTGAACAGCGTATTGATGCACCTGGTGTACGATAACCTGGTAAGAGGGGAGAAGGCCGTCTGGCTCTGCAACGCCGATGCGGTTCACAGTATCGGCTATACGCCGGAACTGGCTAAAGGCACCGTGATGCTCGGCAACACACCTGACGCCTATGGCCAACTGTGGAACCTGCCGGTAGATACGCGGCCTATCACGGGCAGAGAATGGATACAGCTGTTTGCAAAGGCGCTGGGGAAGAATAACGCCCTGGAAGTGCTGCCCGCAGCGCTGGTGAAAGAGCTGGGCACAGATAACCAAATCATGCACGAGCTCTTCGAAATGTTGTACCAATACGACCGTGATTACTATTTTGACAGTACGAAGTTTAATCAGCGCTTTCAGTATACGCCCATCACCCATGCACAAGCCGTGCAGGAGACGGTGGCGCGGCTGGCCCGGAAAGCGGATTAATACCAGCGCCAGCCGGCGGCAGCAGGCCCACATGCTGCTTTCCGGCTGGTTTGCATTTTTTTTTGTTTATTTAAACGGAGTTATATACCTTTGCGCTCCACTGGAGAGTTGGCAGAGCGGTCGATTGCGGCAGTCTTGAAAACTGTTGACTGTAACAGGTCCCGGGGTTCGAATCCCTGACTCTCCGCTGAGAAGACGAGCAATCGTTTAACATCTTAAAAAAGAGCGCCTTTAAATGGCGCTCTTTTTTTATTGCCATCAATGATTATAGTTTGGTGTTGATGTTATCTGCTGTCATCTCACCACATACGTCGCCTGCATCCCCAGGAGCACCCATCCCTTTTCCGCGAATATATACGTTTCCGTTACCCGCTCATCCATACTTTGCGTTTTATCGCCTTTAGTGATGGTAATGTGGACAATGGCGGTGAGTACTGCGGTGCTTCCTGCGATCACTACTTTTTTGTCAGTGGAGGTTAATTCAGTAAACCTGATGCCGGGATTCATGGCAAAGCCCTCCACAAATAGTTGTTTGTCCATGAGTACGGCGTCTGCGCTGGTGAAGGAGAACTGCCCGTACAGTTGTGTAGTCAGGCCGTCGCGGTTTTTCTCTAACAGCGCTTTGTAAACATCGTTATGGATGCGGATGATTTCCTGGCTGGAAGTGTTGGAGGTTGTCATGATGGTTTGCCCTTGGTTTGTGAAACATAATGAGAGAATAAACAATGTGATGGCGATCTGTTTCATACATTATTTTCTTTCAAAATTAAAAGGCGGGCGGGTATCCATTGTATAACCCGGGTTATAATCCGCTTTTCGACATCAATCTTTTTCTTATCCGGCTCAAAGAGGGCTGTCTGACGCCTATGTACGACGCCAGGTGGTATAAGGGAATGCGTTCAATAAGCTGAGAGCGGTTCATGACAAGACTGATATACCGCTGTTCTGCTGTTTCCAGTAACAGGGCTTCCGCCCGCTGCTGTGAGGAAATGTACAGCCTTTCTGTTACCAGGCGGCCGAACCTTTCCCAATAGGTGGAGTGGCTAAACAGGTACTGTAACGTATCATAAGATACTAAAAACACTTCGGTATCTTCCAGCGCTTCCACCCATATTTTGCTTTTTGATTGCGAGAGAAAATTATGATAGGCTTTCGCCCATTGTCCTTCGAGAAAAAAATCGACGCATTTTTCTTCACCGTCGATGATATAGTAAGCCCGAAAAGCCCCTTTTAGTACAAAGGCTATCTCTTGACTGACTTTACCTGCTTCAATAAAACAGGTTCCTCTTTTAAAGAAAGCCGGGCGTAGTTTCTCCTCAAAGGCGGACCAATCCCCCGGGGAAACCGGATGTACCGCGTTGACAGCGTCGAAAACTTGTTGCTTTTCAGGTGTTATGTTCATAAAGAACGGATTTTTGTTAGTGGCTGATGGAGAATTTTTTCGGTTTCATCCCGATATGTGCTTCAAATACCCTTGAAAAATGACTGAGATTAGAAAACCCTAATTGATATCCCACCTCAGAAACGGAAAGTGTTCCTTCTTTTAACAGCCGTGCCGCTTCCTGCATCCTGTATTTTTGATAATGTTCGAAAATACTGTCGCCGAAAATCTGGCGGAACAATGTTCTTAATTTAGTTGGGCTCATATTGGCGGCTATCGCCAAATCATTTATCACCGGCGGTTCATCGAGTTGGGAGAGGATGCGTGCTTTGATATCGTAAATGGTTTGTACATCGTTCCCTTTCAGCGGGTACAGCTGTTTTTCCTGCCTTTCTTCCAGCTTCATCAGCAGCATGCAGATCAGTTCTTCTGCTTTAATTTTTCTAAAGACCCATTTGAAGCTGTCTTCCACACTTTCGGAGATGATGTCATGCAGGATTTTTTGGATAGCGGGTGATATCATCTGCTCAAACAGCAGTGGTTGCGCATTTTCAGCTAAGCTTTGTAAGACAGGCGATTTTTGGGAAAGCGTAAACAGCTCCTCCAGGTATTGCGGGGCGATTTCAATATTCACGGAAGACGTATTCTCCTGGATGGAGATGACCGCATCGGTGTTAAACCGGCTGGTGGCTATCAGCACCGAGGGACTTTGTTTTGAACGCGGACCGGCATCGATATGCTGGAATTTAAAAAGGATCGTTTTCCCCGGGGTGTTGATCTCCGGGTTCCCGATGACTGTTTCTTCGTTCAACCGGTAGTGGAGGATCAGCATCCGGATGTTTTCATTGAACACACAGCCCGCACAGTACCCGGTGCCGTAGGCTGCCGGAACATCGATCCTGCCTTTCTTCACTTTTACGCCCCATAGCTTCGCCAGTTGGGCGAAAACAGGCGGTGTAACGTAACGGGGTGATTTTGATTTTGTCATTTACGACTATTTTATAGTTAAAAGTAACTATTTTATTCCTGATGGATATGTCAACTTTGCATTGTTAAACGTAGCGAATATGACTATAAAGGCAATGCAATATAAGGTGTATGGCGCCCCAGAGGCTGTTCTTGAAGTAGCCCGTATTTTAAAACCTGCGCCTTCGCCCGGACAGATACGGATAAAAGTCCGTGCAGCAGGGGTGAACCCTTCGGATTGGAAACGAATGGAAGGACAATACCAGGCTTTTGACGAGGTGGTTTTCCCTTCCGGCGTTGGTGTGGAAGCGTCCGGGACCGTGGATGCGATTGGCGAAGGCGTAACGGGCGTGCGTATAGGTGATGCCGTTTTTGGTTATGGGAACAGCACGATGGCCGAATATGCTGTTTTATCCAATTGGGTGAAGAAACCGGAGGGGGTGCCTTTCGAAGTGGCGGCGGCCATCCCGGTAGTGTCAGAAACAGCCTGGCGCTGCCTGGACGACCTGGATGCGGCTCCCGGTAGTACCATTCTGGTGAGTGGCGCCGCAGGCGGGATCGGGTCTGCTGTGGTGCAGCTGGCACGCAGACGGGGTCTACAGGTGATTGGTACTGCCAGCGTGCGCAATCACGATTATTTACGTGAATTGGGAGCCATCCCCACCACTTACGGCGACGGGCTGAAAGACAGGGTAACAGCGCTCGCCCCGGATGCTATTGCCGGTGCGCTGGATATTGCCGGTTCGGGCATTATCCCTGAGTTGATCGACATCGTGGGATCTCCTTCCATGGTGGTATCCGTGACGGATTTTTCCGCCCTGGACTATGGCGCGCGCTTTTCAGCCGGTCCGCCGAGAAATGTCCATCAGGTGCTTTCCGAAGTGGCAGGTCTGTATGAGAAAGGTTTGTACCAGCTGTATATACAAGCCGTTTTCCCGCTGGAAGAGACTGTCCGCGCACTGACGATCAGCTCGCAGAAACAGGTGAGAGGAAAACTGGTGATTGTTGTTAACTAAATAATGTGATGATGAAACCGAAGAAAATTCCTCTATTTATTTTGTTGGCCATTGTGCTGTTAAATTCCATTGGCTTCTCCATTGTGCTGCCGCTGCTGCCGTTTTTGGTCGGTAAATATTTGCCGCAGCAACAGGTAGTGGCAGGCATGAGTGCTTTACTGTCTATCTATGCCGCCTGCACCTTTTTCGCCGCACCGGTCCTCGGAGCACTGAGTGACCGTTTCGGCCGGAAAATCATTTTGATGGTTAGTCTGCTCGGTTCTGCCGTAGGATTTGTATTGTTCGGCATTGGCGGGGCTTTATGGGTCCTTGTCCTGGGCCGGCTTATTGACGGGCTTACCGCCGGAAGCATCAGTGCTATCTTCTCTTACATTTCAGATACTACGGAAGCAAAAGAACGCACCAAATGGTTTGGCTACGTAGGGTCTGTGATGGGTATTGGTAAAATCGGCGGGCCGGCGTTAGGCGGCCTGCTGGGCAGTATCTCGGTGGCGTTGCCTTTTTATGTGACTGCCTTTCTGATATTCTTTTCTGCAGTGTTGGTGTATTTCCTGTTACCGGAATCCCTTGCGTCTCATAAAAGAACGAAACGTATAGCGCTGAATAGTTTCAATGTATTTTCCCATTTCAGCAGTGTTTTTCGCCTCCCGGGTGTTGCCCTGCTGTTAGGCGTAGGCGTATTGTTTTATATCGGAATAGGTGTTTTCCAGTTCAACTTTACACTTTTCCTCAAGGACGTATACGAGTGGTCTCCTGCATTGATCGGTAGTTTACTTACCCTGGTGGGTATTTGCGAAATCCTGGTACGTGCAGCATTGTTGCCTCGTTTGCTGGGGCGTTTTACCGCGCGGCAGATTGGCATATGGGGACTCTTGCTGATGGCGACGGGACTGGTGTTGATACTCTCCGGTGTTTATGTGCATGCCAGCCTGTTGATTTCTCTTGCGGTTGTCTGTATCATTTCCGGCGAAGGTTTGTTTGAACCGACATACACCGGGAGGCTTTCGGAATCTGTCGACGAGACGCAACAGGGGACATTGCAGGGTGTGAACCAAAGCCTGCAGTCTCTCACCAATATCCTGGTGCCAGTCGGTGGCGGCGTCATTTATTTTTACAGCGCAGGTTGGCTATACGCTACCGCTACCATGGTTGTTCTATTGGCTGTTGTGATCTATGCCAGGTCTATGCCGGCTATAAAGGAAGTACACTCCTTATAGGCTGCCATGAAAAAATATTTGCCATCTGCTATTTTTTTAATAGCTTAGGTACAGATTGTTAATTGGCTATCCGCCCTACTCGTAAGATTCAACAGATCGTTTGTTCTGCAGCATTCGTTTTATTTCAGACCTCAATAACCATTACTGCTCAAAGTTTTCAAAGACAAAGTTTAGTCAACATCCTTCTGAATGGAAGCCTGTAGCGCTTACTGTACCGGTATGCCTCATATCGCCGGATACAGCGTGGCCTGTATTTTCATGTCTCCATGAAGACCGGCCTTTTATTGTACCCATATCATCTTACCAAACAGAACATCTTATGAAAAAAGCACTCGTTATTGTTTTTGCAGCCATAGCGGCAGTCGCTGTCCTTATTGTTTCGTTTAGGAACGCACCCTCCGGAGCTGCTCCTGTGCCTGAAAAAAAAGCACAGTATCCGTTCCAGATAACATTTAATCCGGATGTTCCCAAGAACCTGGCGGAAGACGCCGATTCCGTGGCCCTGGTCTCGTTTGCCTGGAATGAGTTCTTTGCCCTAAACTGGAAATCGACTTATAACACGGTGACAAAAGAGCGGGGATATCCCGATAAAAAATGGAGTTTGAGTGAGAATGTTCCTTATCCGCAGGAGCCTGTGGTATGGGAAACCTATGCGCATCGCGTAGAATTGAGGCCCAGCAATGATACCATGCTGGCCTTTGACAAAATTCCCAAATATGTGTACCTGACCCCGCCGGTTGTAGGCGCAGGGGTAGATGTTACCTTGTTCAATAACCTTGATGAAAACAATGAAATCGGTTCCTGCAACCTCTATGCGAAGATCACTCAATACGGCAAACAGTTACAGGTGCTTTATCAGGCGAAGGTCAACAGGGACGAATATATGTACCTGTATAACCATTATCCGGACTCCAATAAATTAAAGAAAGCGGTCGGCATAACGGCGGCTAATATCAATCAGTTTTCGGCTTATTATTCCCCTGTTCTTTATCCTTCCTATAATGGGACTACCTGTAATTGCCCGCCGCAGGCGAACGTTGTCTGCCTGCCGTGTGGAGGCGCCAAGATCCCCGGTACCATGCGTGCCACCTACGTCGGGGCCCTGGAAGTAAAGACAGCATGGAGGGAAATATTCCCCGAAGAAGCCGCCCGGTATTTTGTCAGAAAAGTGATTACTTACGAGAAATCCGGTAATAACGCTGTCGCCCGCAACAAATACTATGGACTTATCGGTATTCATATCATCCGTAAAATGCTCCACTTTCCATCTTTCGTGTTCGCTACCTTTGAACATGTAGATGTAGAAAAAAGTAACATGGGGTTTGTCAGACTGGACACCCTGCCCACACCGGACCAGCTGCCGCAGCGATATAAACGCGCCCATCCTATCACAGCCGTGGCGGATTCTTCCACTGCCTATGTACACAGAGAACTGAAGAAAATTAATCCCAACTCCATCTGGAAATACTATCGTCTGGTAGGCGTACAGGGCAATCCCACCAATGATACCAAATCATTCAATTATTACCTGGCCAATTATGTTATTGAATCTGATCCGCCACTGGCCAACTTCAGAGGTAGCAGCATCAACAACCCGTATGACAGCGGCGTTAATTCACTGTACAAAGGGAAGTTTTACACGATGGGCGGCTGCCAGGGCTGTCATGGCGTTACCCAGCTGCGGGGAAGCGACTGTTCCTTTGTGATGGGCCTTGTAGACGAACCACATACTACCCCCGATATTTCACGAACAACGGATAAACTGGAATTATACAAACAGGCATTTTTGAGTATCTCGGGCATGGGGAATAGGAAGTAAGTGCCTTCGCTTATAAGGACAAAAAGGTACCATTTAAGGCCAAAGGGTACCTTTTTGCGTTTGGATTCACAATAAACGTCTATTTTGGGTGCGGTATATATTCATCCAAAATCCCGGCAGGCCTATGCGGCATATAGTTGTTGTCATTATATTTTTGTTGGTCCATCTGACGGTGGATGCACAGACGAACGAAAGCATCATTGCTATTGGTAAAAAGTATACGATCTACTCCGATATTTTAAAGGAGAAGCGCACTTACAACGTCTATCTGCCACCTTCGTACCAATGGAGCCCTCATAAAAAATACTTTGTGGCCTATGTGCTGGATGGGGAGAAAGCCAAATTTCAGGAAGTCACCGGTATTGCACGGTCGATGAATTCTGCCTATGATTTAAAAATGCAAATCCCTGAACTGATCATCGTCTCTATAGAAAATACAGACAGGACCAGGGATTTTACGCCCACACATGCCTTAAATTACCTGGATACGGAAAACATTGGCGCTTTTGCCAATAGTGGCAAGGCAGATGCATTCAGGCGTTTCCTGGAGAAAGAGCTAATGCCTGTCATCGACAGCTCCTACAGAACTCTGTCTAAAAATCTGATCATCGGGCATTCTTTGGGAGGTTTGTTTGCCATCCACTGCTTGTTGGAAGCGCCCAGGTTATTTGCTTACTACATCCTGATAGACCCGTCCTGGTTTTGGGACCACAATTACATCGGGAAAAGGACCAGGGAGGTTTTAAAAACCAAAACAGACCTGAATGCCCGCGTGTATATCGCCCTGGCTAATAATATGTGGGAAGACAGCAGGCACTATCAATGGGGACAGGAATTTTATACCATGTTAAAAAACGCTGCATCGCCGGGATTAGCGGCCAAACTACGGTATTTTGAAGACGAAAAGCACCTGACAGTGCCGTTGCCGGCTACTTACTACGGGCTTCGTTACATTTTCGACGGTTATGAATTAGACATCAACGAGGTGTTAAAAAAACCTTCACTGATCAATGAACACGACAGCCTGATGTCGAAAAGATTGGGGCTGGACATCAAATCAGACGAAAACTACGTGAACACGCTGGGGTATGTAGCACTAAATGATAGAAACATACCCGATACCGCTGTTACTGTATTTGAAATCAATGCCAAAAACTATCCCGCTTCTGTCAATGTGTGGGATAGCCTGGCGGACGCCTATCTGAAAAAAGGACAGACAACAAAAGCGAAGATGTGTTATGAAAAGATCCTTGCGCTGCAGCCGGATAATGCGAAGGCCAGGAGTATGCTGGAAAAATTGAAGGGTGTTTCCAGGTGAGTAGCGGACGTATCATTAAAAGGTTGCCCGCTGCCGGGCAACCTTTCCTCTCTTAATGTCGCCGCATCGGCGGCATCTTCTTCTCCTCTTCATTGTTATGTACTTTCATAGACCCAAACTTCCAGTTGAGCGTGATATGGAAACTACGGTTGTAGTAGTTGTTTACTTCCGTGCTGCGGAAAGTGGGTGCTGTGGCATAACTGCGTTGCAGCATGCTTCTCTGGAAAGGGTTGGAAACGCCTACCAGCACACTTGCTTTTTTGTTAAGAAATTCCTTTTGGGCGGTGAAGCTGTACGACCAGGAAGCTGAGTTCCTGCCCTGTAGCGTCACGTAGCCGTTGCTGTAGTCCCCGGAAGCCTGTAGTGTGACGTCCCTGGGCAGCGTGTAGGAAAGGTTTAGATTGAAAGCATAGAAGCCGGCGTCGTTTTTCACCTGCAGGGCGTCGCTTTTAAACCATACCTGGTACAGTTCCACACCACCGTTGACCGTGAGGTTACCAATCTCCATGGCGGCGTTTATGTTGGCGCCTAACCGTTTGTTGGCCGCAATGTTGCTCGGTAATGTTCTGGAGATACCCAGACTATCGACGGTCGTCAGCATTTCGATGGCGTTACTGTTGGAGCTGAAGTAGACACTGTTGTTGAGCGTAAAGCCAGATGCGGCGTTATAGTTATAGCCTGCCTCGATCGTCCTGGTGGTCTCCGGCCGCAGCAGCGGGTTGCCCGATGTCAGGTTACGCGGATCGGCTGCGTTGACGAACGGGTTGAGGTCCCATATCCACGGCCGGCGGATACGTTCTGTGTAGGAAAGTTTCACGTCATGCTGCTCATTCAGTGTCTTAGTCAGCAGTATGCTGGGTACCAGGTTGCCGAAGGTGGACCGGAACGGAGCGGAAGTACGCTGGAACTCAGCGCCCAGCTGCGTTGCTTCGTAGCGAAGACCGGCACGGAACATCCATTGGTTACGGGTCTCAAATTTTAAGCTGAGATAAGCGGCGTAGATGTTCTGGAAATATTTCATCTCGTCAGAACGTGAGGGGATCTCCACGAGGTCATCGCTGCCGGGCGCATGTTCATTGTTCCGCGCACTGTAAGCGCTGGTGGCGCTGGTCCTGCTAAATTTAAGGCCTGTTTCAACGAGGTTTTTGCCGGACAGGTCCAGTGGATGGGTATAGTCCGTTTGCAGGTTAAAATCCCACGATTTGCTGTTGTTGGGCCCTGTTTCCCGGAAAGCCGGTACGCCTGCCAGCGTGTGCTGCTGCGTGACATATCTGGACCGGTCGGCGCTGTTGCTGACCATCCCCAGTACCTGCAACTCCTGGCTTTTGCGGCGGAACAGTTTCTGGTAGCTGGTGGACAGCTCATAGTAGCCGGAGTGGTTGGTCTGATCGCTTTTCTGGTTGTAGGCAGTGCTGCCTTTGCCGTCCTGGTAGAGGTTGTACAGCGTATTCTTCGAAGGCCAGGCGCCATTCCAGAGGGTGAAGGTGGTACTGATTTTTTGCAGGGAATCGATCCGGTATGTGACCCCGAGGTCTCCATACAACCCGCGTTCATGCTGGGTGACGTCATTCTCCTGCAGCAGTTCGCCTGCCGGCAAGCCCTTGAGCAGAGACGTCCTGTTGAGGGTTGATGTTTTTCGTTCCCGCTGGTTACTGGCGTTGATATTCAGGCTCAGGTCGAAATTGCCCCTGATGGTGTTCAGTGACGCGCTGGCTGATTGCTCCAGGTTACCGGCGCTGAGGCTGATATCGGCACTGCTGCCTTTTATTTTCTTTTTGGTGACGATGTTGATAACGCCGGCGGCGCCTTCTGCCTCGTATTTGGCGGAAGGGGAGGTGATGACTTCCACAGCGGCGATAGTGCCCGCCGGGATGATCTTCAGCGCTTCCTTGAGGTTTTTCGCCAGGATGCCTGAGGGCAGACCGTTCAGGAGCACTTTTATATTTCCGTCGCCCCGCATTTTTACTTCCCCGTCGGCGCTGACGGTCAGCATAGGGACTTTCCTCAGCACGTCAGCTGCCGAGCCCGCTTTGTTGCTGATGTCGACGGTGGCATTGTATACCAGCTTGTCGCCTTTCGTTTCAATCAATCTCTTTTTAGCATTGACAGTGATGGTTTGCAGGGTAGCGGTAGATTTGCGGAGCAGCACCTGGTACGGCTGTTGCATACCGGGAAACGCCGTGGGAGCAGACAGGTAGTTGTTATAGCCGACAAACGAAACACCTATGGTAAAGACGCCTTTTTCACGCAGCGGGATGCTAAACCTGCCCAGTGAATCGGTAGTGGCGGAGCTGATGACTTTCCCTTCCCGCAGCAGCACGACGGTGGCGAAGCTGATCGGGGACCTGTCAGCGGAATCACGTACGGCGCCGCTGATGGTAAGGCCTCCTGTAGTCCCTGAAACGGGTTGTTGTGCCTGGGAGCAGACGGTGGTCAGCATCGCAAAAAAAAGTAACAATAGAAATTTGGGTACAGTAACCGAATACATGGTTTAAAGTTGAAATATCTGCAAAGGAAGCAGCTGTACGATCAATACAAAAAAATGAATGAGCAAATGGGGGGATAGGATGATCAACACGGTTCATCATCCGGTTTTGCTATTTGTATTAAAATGACTGAGATTTGTTTGACTTAACATTGATGGATGGAGAATAAGGCAAAATGGCTGCGAAGCCGGTTCCTGCAGGAGCTGGTGGTATTTATAGCGATGTTTATCCTGACGATGTTGCATGAGTGGATCAAACTGGACACTTTCATGGCATTTCTTCAGGGGCTGATATTTTTCATATTGCTGTACGGGCAGGCGCAGCTGCACCTGCACCTGATATTCCCGTTGCTGATGGCTAAAAAGTACGCCGCCTACTTCTCCTTTTTTGTAGTATCAACACTGGTCGGCGCCCTGGGGCTGCTTGCGCTGGATTACTACTGGATTGCGCCGGAACTATATCAGGAGCCTGATACATCCTTCCCGATGGCCATTGCGTACGACTTCGTGCTTTGTATTATCAGTACCGTCACTATCCTTTCCCTGTTCCTGGTAAGGCAATATTCAATTGAACTGCAAAAGCGGAGCGAAGTACAGCTTAAACTCAGTGAGATGAACATGAAATACCTGCACGCGCAGCTGAACCCGCATTTCTTTTTTAACATGTTCAATAACCTCTACGGTGTAAGTCTTACGGAGCCTGCCCGGACACCGGACCTCATTCTCCGGTTAGCTGAACTGATGCGCTATCAGCTGGAGAACGGAAGCCGGCCTACTGTCACCATCAGGGAAGAACTGAAGTTTATCGATAACTACATCGCCATGGAGCGGGAGCGTATCGGCAAGCGATGCCGTATCCGCTGCGATCTTCCGGAAGAAAGCTCACTGGCGGCAGACTACCGGATAGCGCCCCTGATCCTGATCACGCTGGTGGAGAATGCCTTCAAGCACAGCGTGACCATCACCCGGCCGTGGTTCGTCGACATCCGCATTCGTTGTGAAGAAGGTGTTCTGACGGCGGAAGTGCGTAATTCCCTGCCGGATGAAGCATTGAAAAATACCTCCACCGGCATAGGACTTATCAATATCAGGGAGCGGCTGGAAATGCTTTATCAACATCAGTATACTTTGATCAGTGCAACAGAGGACCAGGAATATCGGATCACTTTAACACTCAGGTTAAATGCAATTAAAAATGGATGACACACTGAAATGCATCATAGTCGATGATGAAGAGGGGGCGCACCTCGTGCTGAAACAATACATCGGGCAGCTGCAACACCTGGAGCTTACCGGCGCTTTTTATACGGCGGTGGAAGCGATGGGGTATATCTATAACAACCGGGTAGACCTGATTTTTTTAGACATCAATATGCCGGGACTAAGCGGCCTGGAGTTACTGCAAACCCTGTCGGACCCGCCGTTGGTGATACTAACGACTGCTTACCGCGAGTATGCGCTCGAAGGATATAAATACCGCGTAGTGGACTACCTGGTGAAACCGTTCCATTTTCAACGGTTCATGGCCGCTATCGATACCGTATACTCCAGGCTCCGGCCAAGAGCGGCCATGACCGCCGAGGTAAGTGCCGCAGCTGCAACACCGGCTTTTGTGATGTTGAAAGTAGAGGGGGAAATGGTAAAGGTAATGTACGACCAGCTTATTTATATCCGCAGCTGGGGCAATTATGTAAAGGTTTTTACCACAGAAACCGTTTACCTGAGTCCTGTTACAACCACAGAAATAGAACAGAAGCTGGATAAAGTCCGGTTCCGGCGCATCCATAAATCCTACATCGTTGCCATGAACCGTATCAGTAAGATCAGTGGCGGCCACGTAGTGCTCGATGATGGTACCGAACTGCCGGTTGGCAATACCTATCGCAGAGAGCTGCTGGACAACTTTCAGTGAGGGGTGTTTTGGTTAAAGCAGATATCTTTAAATTACACCAAACAGATGATCATATGACCAGCAGAAACGAAACGGAAATGATGGACTTGATTCTCCGCGTGGCAGAAAAGGATCCGCGGATACTGGCGGTATTGCAGGACGGCTCACGGTCCAATCCCAATGTAACACCGGATATCTTCCAGGACTTCGACATCATCTATGTGGTGGAGGAACTGGTCCCTTTTCTGAAGGACCATCACTGGGTGGATGTTTTCGGAGAACAGATGATACTGCAGATGCCGGAGGACATGGAGCTGTACCCGCCGTCGCCGGAACTGGAAGGCGCCTTTTCCTACCTGTTGCAGTTTAAGGATGGTAACCGTATAGACCTGATGATGGTGCCCCTGGGAAAACTGGATAACTTTACGGAAGACAGTTTGTGCAAAGTGATATGGGATAAGGCAGGACTGTTCAAAGACCGTCCGCTGCCGCCGGCCAGCGACGCCAGTTATGTTGTGGAAAAACCATCGGAACGTTCTTTCATCGACTGCTGCAACGAGTTCTGGTACACCAATGCCGGTCTGGCGAAAGGCTTGTGGCGGCAGGAAGAGATACTGATCAGGGAGCTGAGCAACCAGGTGATCCGTGGCGCCCTGCTGCAGATGATGAACTGGTATATTGGTTGCCGTTATGACTTCACCGTCAACCCCGGCAAATTCGGGAAGTTCTACCAACGTTACCTGGAGCCGGCTGTCTATGAAAAATTACTGGCCACGTATCCGGCTGCCGGCATGCAACAGGCATGGGAGGCGGTGTTTACCACCACCACGCTCTTCCGGGAAGTGGCGGGCGTGGTGGCCAAAACCCTGGGTTATCAATACCCCGACCACTGGGACAGGGACGTCACAGCGTTTATGTTGCACGTACAGCAGCTGCCGAAAGACGCTGCACAGATTTATTAAACCGGATAAACACATCACATGGAAATAGGGATCGACAGCTTTGCTGCCACGAAATCGCAAACCGGCGGCCACAACGCCGCTGCTGATATGAAAGAGATGGACAACCTCCTGGAGCGGATGGTGCTGGCAGACGAGGCAGGCCTTGCGGTATTTGGACTGGGAGAACATCACCGCCGTGAATTCCTGGATTCAGCTTCTACGCTGATACTGGCAGCGGCTGCGGCGCGGACAAAGCAGATCAGGCTTACCAGCGCCGTTACTGTATTGAGCGCCGCCGACCCCGTACGGGTATTCCAGAGCTTCGCCACACTGGACATCATTTCCAAAGGAAGGGCGGAGATGGTGGTGGGCCGCGGCTCCTTCATAGAAGCCTTTCCGCTTTTCGGATATAACCTCGATGACTATGATGCCTTGTTTACAGAGAAGCTGGACCTGCTCCTGAAGATCAGGGATGAAGAGCGTGTGGAATGGAGCGGTCAGTTCAGGGCGCCGCTGGAAAATGCGCCTATTTATCCGCGACCGGTGCAGGAGCCGCTGCCCGTGTGGGTGGGTGTTGGCGGCACGCCGCAGTCTTTCGTACGGGCAGGCACGTTGGGACTACCGCTGATGGTGGCGGTAATCGGTGGCGAAACGCACCGGTTCAGGCCATTGGTAGACCTCTACCGCGAAGCCGGCCGGAAAGCCGGGCATCCCGAGGAAAAATTACAGGTGGGACTGCACTCCCTGGGATATATCGCCGAAACATCGCAACAGGCAAGAGATGAGTTTTTCCCCGGTTACGCCGAAGTGTTTACCCGTATCGGCAGGGAACGGGGCTGGGGACCGGTTACCCGCCCTCAGTTTGATGCGCAGAATGGTCCCACCGGCGCATTACTGGTGGGCAGCCCGCAGGAAGTGGCGGAAAAAATCCGTCGCCACAGCGAAGCGCTGGGCGGCATCTCCCGTTTTACCTTCCAGATGGATAACGCCAATCTTCCACATGATAAACTGATGAACTCCATCGCGCTGATCGGTAAAGAGATTGTGCCATTGTTACAATAGCGGATGCTTTTTCTGCCACACCCAGGCCGGACCAGCGTATTCGAATATTAAACCAAACCCGGCGAATATTGGTTGAGATGGTCCGCTGCCGGTAAAATCTCTACTTTTGAAGTATGTATACCTTGAAGCATATACGTTTTTCTGTTTTTACAACCTTGTTGTTAACTGCCGGAATCATGACGCCCGACGCTCACGGACAGCAATTGCAGATAGACCGCCTGTTGACGGCGCCTGTGTGGCCACAGCTGGAAACTGCCGGTATACGGACAGATACCGTCGCTTTTGATGAAAATCAGAATTACACCGTAGGCCTCTATGGAGAAAAGGTCCCGGAGCAAATCACCACCGTTGTCAGCCCCCGGTACAATATCGACTGGAACAAAGAGACGATCCGGCCGGTCGTCTATTTCAAAACTGTTCCGTTGCGGAACCCCGGTTTACTCACCGATAAAGCCGGCCGGCTGGTCATTTTTGTCGCTGAAGTGGGCAACCACGGCCCGAAAGGGAAACTGATGGCTGGTGTGTTTTCCGACGAGGATGTGGTAACGCTCAGAAAAGAGCTGAGCGCCGTATGGGGAACGGAGAAAAAAGTGCGGGAGAAAAGTTACAACGGCAGCGTGTACGTCTGGAAAAAGAATGGTGTCGTTGCCCGGCTGACCATCGAAAACGAAGCGCTCGACGGAACCGCCTCTGAAACAAGAAATGGCGTCAAACAAAGTGGAAGGAGAGGCCGGCTGACGATCTACAACCAGGTAGTACCTGCTTTTCACAGCCAATCAGAAGACTATTTTAACGATCCTGACATCAGGAAGAAGACAACGACCCACCAACCATGAGATCATTCGCCTTATTACTATTGTTTTTCCCAATGCTTTCCTTTGCGCAAAAAAGTTATTGGCAGGTAGAGCAAACCAAACCTGTTATCGTTACCTCGTTGTTTTTCGACGCGCTGATGCAGGAGTTTTCGTCACTGGACTACCTGACCTACGACCCAACAACAGGTAGCATCCTGTATTACGATGCCTATAAAAGGGGGTTGCAGCCTGCGTCTTTTGACAGCAGTAAACTGTCTGAGAAAAAGGAATGGGAGGTAACGCCCAAAATTGCGGATGGTAAGTTGAAAGTGCTGATTTATGGCAATAACAATAACATCGGCTTCATCGTTTGTAAGCCGGCGGCCGACAATGAACCGGCTTTCCTGGAAAAGGTAAAGGCTTCCAAAATGCTGGTGCATCACCAGCTGATGGAGGCTGTTAAAGAACACCCGGTGGTCAATCTGCCGAAAAATAACCCGGAAAACACTGATGTGGAGGTGAACCTCGGCGCGTACAGCCTGCGGTTGCCCCGTGACAAATATTTTATTGTCCGCACCGCCGATAGCTACCAGTTCCTGCCGAAAACGGGGGATAGGCCGGAAAGTGATTTTAATCTTTTCGATGCCGGATTTAACGATAATGATTCATTGTCTAACAGAGGTTTCTGGCCGGTGGCGAAGGAAGAAAACCTGTGGTTGAGCATCCATCCTTATTACGACTGGAAAACGAAAGAGAAAGGGGCCGGCGGCTACCTGTTGACCAACAGCGTGCCGGTATCCGGCGGGTATGTTAGCATGGCTACCGCGCAGAAGGAAAGCGCGGAGGAGTTGCTTCCCCTGGTACCGGTATTCCGTTCCCTGAAAGCAGAGAAAAAGGGGATCAGCCGCGATGCCTATAATTTTCCGGGCTGTAATACCGAAGGGGTGAAGCAGGCCGCGGGAGCGCTGGCCATCACCTTACCGCCTGCTTACCGCATCCGTGAATTCCATACGGGCGGCAGTAATTTTTACTCATTTGGCGTAATGGATAGCCTGATCTTTTCGAGCGATGACCCGAACAGCCAGTATTATCCCGTGGAAGAAACGGATAAAAACGGGAACAGATCGCTGGAGCTGGCCAGTGGCGGGATATACGCGCTGAAAAAAGCCCGGTTTTCTACCGATATCGGAAAAATTGCTGCCGATTTTGAAAAAGAGGGTATCAATATCCTGGAGCAGGACGATAATGGCATCTTTTACCGTTACCATGGGTCCTACTATCTGCTTCGGTATATTCGTAAGGGCGGTACCCATTATGTTTATTCCATGCAATTCAGAACGTTACAGCGCTGTTTGTCAGAGTTTTGCCGTTCCAGGAAAATATTTTTATAGGTGTCGTTGTAAATAAGCGACACTTTTTGCAACTTTTTTTAAACCCGATCGTCTTTGTACTACAACATATGTTTGTTATAAATCGATCTAAACATGAAGTCCTTACCTGTATTACTCCTGCTGGCAGGGTTAAGTGCCCCTGCTTTAGCGCAACAATTGCCCGTTATCCGTGCCAACGCTACAACCGTCAGTATTAAAGACGGGCGCAATTTCTCCAAAAATGTCTGGACCATCGAGCCGGCTACCAAACCGGATATTTACATCACCTCAGCAAAGAAGGTGGTTTTCTATACTGACGTGGATTCTATCTCCATCCAGGTAAAGCAGGACAAACCGCAGGACTTTTATATTCTCCTGAACGGAAAAGATTCCGCATTGACCAGGGTACAATATCAGTTGCCCCGCCTGGAGATGCTAAAAAAGGCAAAGAAGTACAATTATGCCGATAAAAGAGAGGTCCCGGCATTCACTTATCAGTCGGCCGACGATGAGGTGCTGAAAAATATCCGCCGGGAATTCAAACTGGATTCCATCGCGGGCAACGGCAATGAGATCTCCCAAATGATCAATCTGATGCACTGGGTACATGATATCATCCGGCATGATGGTAACAGTAATAACCCCAAACTGAAAAATGCTGTGGATATTATAGCTGTCTGCAACAAGGAAAACCGGGGCGTTAACTGTCGCATGATGGCCACCGTATTAAATGAATGTTATCTTGCGATGGGCTTCAAATCCAGGTTTTTAACCTGTATGCCCAAAGAGTTGAAGTTCGATGACTGTCATGTGATCAACATGGTGTATTCAACAGATAAACAAAAGTGGCTCTGGATGGACCCTACCTTCAACGCCTATGTGATGAATGAAAAAGGAGAACTGCTGGGTCCGGGTGAAGTAAGGGAAAAGCTGATCAGCGGACAACCGCTGATCCTGAATCCCGATGCCAACTGGAACCGGAAAAATTCGAGCACTAAAGAACAATACCTGGAAACCTATATGGCCAAGAACCTCTACCGCCTGGAAACACCGGTTGCCAGTGTATACAATGCGGAAACCGGTAAATGGCCAGCTTATGTACAGTTGGTGCCGCTGGATGCGCTGAACCAGGAGAGTACTAAGGCAGATAGTATGATGAAAAACGGCTACCGCTACCAGGTGACCAACAACCCGGACCTGTTCTGGGTGAAACCATAACTATCCCGGCGCTAAAGCCCCGGACGACGATATTTTAGCCGTTTGAACAGCAAGACAAGGAGTGCGATGATCAGACATCCCACGCTGGCCCAAACCACGTTGGCGATGCCGTAGCCAGCAATCCAGTGCCCGCCGAGTAAAGCGCCGGCCGTGACGGCGAAGTTGCCACACGAGGTAAAAATACTATTGATCAGCTCCGACCCCTCTGGCACGGAGCTGGTCACCTGTATATTGCTGATAAGAAAACCGCCGGCATGAATCAGTCCCCATACGGCAATCAGCAGCACCATCGGCAGGAGCGTGCCACCCAGCCAATATAACAGCACATGCACTGCTGATAATAATAACAGGAACAACAGCGTGGTCACATAGGGCTGTCTGCTCATATATCTCCCTGCGAGATAATTCCCCCCGATACCTACCACACCGAATAATAACAACATCATGCTGATCGTACTACCGTTCATGTGAGATACCTGCCTTAAAAAATCTGCCATGTAACCATAGGTGGCATACATCGCTGTGATGATGAAAAAGGCCAGCATTAAATTGATCCACAACAGGCCGTTACGGAAAATACTTTGCTGTGATGCGGCTGCCTCCCTTTGGTCTGCCGGTACTGGCGGCAGCCATCGCTTCACGCCCGCGAAAGCTACTACGTTAATGAGAGCGGTAAGCAGAAACGCGCCCTGCCAATTGAACATCGCGGAAACAAAAGTGGCCAGAGGCACGCCCAGCACTGTTGCTACCGTAAGACCGGAGAAAATAATACTGACTGCTTTGGAAGTGTTCTGCCGACTACTGTTATTGATCGCAAAAGACAGCGCAATGGACCAGTACACCGGATGAAAAAAGGCCGGCAGCATTCTGATCAGCAGCAACTGGTAAAAGTTCATGGCAAAAGCAGAGAGCACATTCGCCACCGCAAAAAGCAACAGTGAAAAAAGCAGCAGGCTTTTGCGGTCGGTCTTCGAAAAGAGCATCATCATAAAAGGGCCGAAGAAAGCTACGATCAGCGCAAAAGCGCTGAGAAGCCAGCCAGCCTTGTCAATGGTGACATGAAAGGCGGCCGCAATATCCGGTAATACCCCGATCACCCCAAATTCAGTAGTGGTAATACCAAACACGCCCAATGCCAGCAACCAGAGATTTTTTTCTGAACGCATAGAAAAATTTTTCCGGCAAAGTTGCAGTTTGACTGTTGTAAACGGCTGTACTGACGATTTCGTGAGATACTTTCTCTTTGGTAAGTATCCCCTTTCAGGAGAGGTTTCGTATTTTAGCGGGAAATAACCGGATGCCTGAATTTTTTCACGATAAGAGACTGTATTACACGCCGATCGAATTTGCGTTGAGCCATATTGGTGGGACGTGGAAGATGCCGATACTGTGGCGTTTGCAGGAGAAACCGCAGCGGTTTAGCGAACTGAAAAAAGACATCCCGCATATTACGGATAAAATGCTGACCAGCCAGTTGCGGGAACTGGAAAGCAAAGACCTTATCAGCCGCGAAGTGTTTCCGGTGGTGCCGCCGAAAGTGGAGTACCGCCTGACGGAGAAAGGAAGAAGAGCCATCCCCATTATCGAAACGATCATGAAGTACGGCTATGATCTGATAAAAGAGGCGGGCATTGAATACCCGCCTAAAGAAATCTAGTTACAGTTTCACGACTTTTTTTACCACTTGTTTACCCCCGCCGCTTAATACCAGCCAATACATTCCGGAACGTATATTCGACAACGATAGTTCAAATTGTTGCCGTCCGTTTAGCTTTTCTGTACGCAGTATTTTTCCGGCTGCATCTCTTAACTCCGCCTGTTGCCATGGCGTGGCTGTCTGTACCCTGATGTGATCAGCAGCGGGGTTGGGCGATAGCGTAATCCCGTCGCTGGTGGTTTTATCTGCCGCCATCATGGCGGCGAAGGTGTTGTTGTTACTGCTGCAGACGAGTACGGGCCGTTGCGTGGAATCACTGCCCTCCCGGGAGATGAAGATCGCATCGGTGGTGGCGCCTGCCAGTCCGGATACTAGCTTCAGCGTCAGGATTCCGTCTGCTGCCTTTTCCGCAAGCGCGATGTCTGTCACGTCCCATTCGGCGTAGTTGCCCGCGCCTCTTCCTGTGATGGTGTCTACCGCTTTAACGACAGCGGGTTTGTTGCTGTCGGTGATACCGGTTTCTGTCCAGCTGTCGTTGCTGACGTACCGGGCTATCCAGGGCACGGTGGCGATGCTGGTGTTGGCGTAGTTGACATACATGCGGAGCTTTACCAGGTTGGTGCCGGCCGGTATGGCGCTGACGTTGAACTTCAGGAACACTTCCCGGGTGTAGCTGCTGCTGCCGTCCTGCTTGAGTACGAGGTTGCCGGTACCGTAATTGGTGGTATTGTAGCTACCTCCCCGCACATATGCATCTGCGATGGCGGTGATGGTAGAAGCGGAATATACCGGTGTGTTATTGTTCACCTGGTAGGTGGCCGTTGAGCCGGCATAGGGTCCGGAAGGCAGGCTGGCGGCCAGGTGGCGCATCTGCGGAATTCCCGGCAGGGTCAGGTAAATGTTAACCGGTGCGGAAGACTGTGCCGGGTCGGCGACGGATACTTTCACATGGCTGGTGCCAATATCATGCAGCATCAGGGCACAGGCCCGGTCGACGGTGATCGTTACGGAGTCTTTATGGAAAGTGCCGGCCTGGTAAAACACCAGCTGCCGGATATTCAGACCGGCATGATATACGGCCTGTATGTCGGCCGTGTTTTGTTCGATTCGTACAGCGGTGGTGTCGTAGGTGTTCATGTCCTGTCCGGGCAATACGTAATAGGCATAGGTGCCGTTCACCGGGGCGTTGCCATGATTGAACCAGAGCTGGAACACGTTCATGTTCTGTACGGTGGTGCTGCCACCGTTGTTGATGCTTCTCCAGGTGCCGGACTGCGACTGCATGCTCAGCTGCAGCTGGCCGCCGGCAGGGAAATAGTAGCCGATGCCGTTATGCGTGATCCATTTCAGGTTGTTGTTATAACTATAGGCGCCGTTGCCGATGGTATTCACAACGCCGTCTATTCTGGCAGACACGGCGCCGCTGAGCAGGCACTGGTTCACCGTGGTGTTCACTGGCTGTGCGGCGGTGGAACTGATGCCTGCTCCCAGGCACACCACTTCTTTATCGAAAAAGAACCAGGCTTTGCGGGCTTGTGTGTTGTAATCGGAGAACTGCAGCGCGGACACGCCGTACAGTGAATCAGACACGCCGCCGGCAAAAGCGGTAGTGCCGAAGTTACCGCCCCAGGGCGCACGTACCGGGATGGTGGTGATGTAAGGCACCGTGGTGCCGGGAATGCGGCTCCAATCCCATACCGGTGGGATATTGAAATAGTCGTTGCCGCTGGCGGCAATATGGGTGGACCCGTCTGACAGGTAGTAGCCTTTCAGGTTTTCGCCGTTGCCGTTTTCCTGTTTGGCGGTACGGGTAGAAGTGAGGTGTAGCCCGAACAGGTAACCGCTGCGGTGATGCTGGGTGTAGTCCGAACGCCAGAAATGATGGTGGAGGGAGGGTAAATGATAACCGGGCGGCTGGCTGCCGCTGAGCCGTGCAATGTTGTCGTCGTATTCACTGACATAGGCGGTATCCAGTACTTTGAGTTTTTGCAGCAGGCTGGTAACGCCCGCCTGCAGATTGTTTTCCCGGCTGATGCTGCGGCCGTTGGTGCCGAAGTCGATGTATTTGGCGCGCATGGCTTTCAGAAAACTGTTACGCACGAAACTGCTGAAGAGCGCCAGCCTGTTGCCCGACAGGGCGTAGGGGGTGCCCCGGAGATAGTAGGCCACTTTCGTTTCCCCATCCACGAATACTGTACCGTAGCCATAGATATACAACTGCGGGCCGTGCTGCTGGTACGACAGGTCATGCTGTATCCCTTCAGCGGTGGTAAGCACCAGGGGATAAAAAGCTTCGCCCACGCTGTACTGCATCAACGAATCGTTGGCGGTAAGGCAGGAGCGGTACATAAAATGGATGGCTTCGTCCAGCTTGTTGGCCCCGGTCTGTTTGCTGGGGTTGCCCCGGCTCATCTGCGTAAGCAGCGCACTGCGCAGGCTGCCGAGCGACTGCGGCGCTGTCTCCAGCAGGATGAGGATTTCGCCGATGCGCTGGGGGTTGGAGATGTCGTTGTGGTACCAGTTCCAGCTTTTGGGATCGGCGGAGTTCCAGTAGGTAAGGCTGTTGACGATGGCGGTAAACAGCGTGCCGCTATGGTAGTGGGTGCTGGCGGGTTTCGTGTAGGCCTGCGCAAAAGCCTTCACCCGGTTGATATGCACATCCGCCGTGTAGGTGGTGGAGCTGTAGGCATAGCTGACGTCCGGCCACGAGCCGTTGGCCTGTAAGGTGGACAGTGTGGCGGTGACGTTGTTGTCCAGCGTGGTGGTGTTGGATGCCTGGGCCAACAGCTCCTCCCGGACACGGTCCATGATGGTGGTGTATGCCGTTTGGGCCGCTGCGTCAAGGGTACAGCACAGGAGCCCGAAAAAGAGTAGCATTTTCAGTTTCATAACAGTGGGATTTGTAACAAATCTACGGATAGCCGTTGTGGTGGGGGGGGGGTTTTTCTAAGAGAATAGGGGGAATTTTCACAATTCCGGGGCTTCCGCGAACTCGGAAGGCGTTTTACCGAACTGTTTTTTGAATTCGCGGCTGAAATACTTACGGTCGTTATACCCCACCATATAGGCCACCTGGTAGACGGTATGCTGACGGGTACGGATCAACGCCGCCGCTTTTTTGAGGCGGAGCGACTTCACAAAATCGTTCACCGACATGTTCGTCACGGCTTTTAGTTTCTTATATAACACCGGTTGGCTCATGGCCACTTTGCGGGCCAGCATCTCCACGCCGAAGGCAGGATCGTCCATATGCTCTTCCACCAAGGCGATCACTTTCTCCAGGAAAGCGTTGTCCACGCTGTTGGGCAGCGGGTCCGGGACAGCGGTCTCTGCCTGCAGCTGCCGGCTGTAACGTTCCCGCATCTTTTCACGGGAAGCGATGAGGTTGCGTACGTTCAGCGCCAGCACCCGCGTGCTGAAAGGTTTGGTGAGATAGAGGTCGGCGCCGGTTTCGAGGCCGCTCACGTGGTCGGCTTGTGAACTTTTGGCGGTGAGCAGCACCACCGGGATATGACTGGTACGTTCATCTGTTTTAAGCGCGGTACAGAATTGCAGTCCGTCCATCTCGGGCATCATGACGTCGCTGATCACCATGTCCGGGATCTGGGAGGTGGCGATAGTCAGACCGGCAGCCCCGTTCTCACTTTCCAGCACCTGGTACTGCTGCTGGAACGTCTGGCGGATAAGGGCGCGCAGCTCGGGATTGTCTTCCACGATGAGGATGGTAAAAGGCTGCGGGTTATCGGAGGCCGCCGCTTCAGTGTCTTCGGCCGGCATCAGCATCTTCAACGGTGCGGCCGGCATGGCCGGCTCTCCGCCTACAATGTGCTGCGTGCCTTCGAAATGCCGGGCGCCCGGCGGCAGGGTGACGGTGAAGCAGGTACGGCCTTCCCGCTCCGCGGCAGCAGGTTCACTTTCCACTGTGAGCGTGCCTTTGTGCTGCTCCACAATGTTTCTGGACAGCGCCAGGCCGATGCCGTAACCGGTATTCTGCAGACCGTGGTCCTGTACCTGGAAGAAATTGGTGAACAGCTTGTCCAGGTATTCGGGGGCGATACCGCGACCGTTGTCGGTAACGGTAATGACAATGTTTTGCCTTACCTGCGATACATGCAGTTGTATATTGCCGCCGTCGGGCGTGAATTTGAAAGCGTTGGTCAGCAGGTTGAAGAACACCTTCTCCAGCTGCTCCCGGTCGAAGTATACCTGCGCATGTTCCATGTCATGCCGGAAAGCCATGCTGATTTGACGGTCCAGCGACAGCTCCCGGAAACTGTTGTAGATCTGGTCGAGGAAAGGGATCAGGTCCTGCTCCTGTACATGCAGCTTCAGGTGATTGGTTTCCGCCTTGCGGAAGTCCATCAGCTCATTCACCAGCTTCAGCAGCCGGTCGGCGTTATTGCGTAACTGCGCCAGCGTAGCCTGTAACGGGTCGTCTTTTTTCAGCGTGTCTATCATTTTCTCCACCGGCACGAGCAACAGGGTCAGGTGCGTCCGGATTTCGTGGGACACATGCGTGAAGAAATTCAGTTTCACCTGGTGCAGCTCTTCTTCCTTGTGCAGCAGCGCCCAGAGGAAAACGAAGCGGGTAACGAAAAAAATCAGCAGGCCGATACACAGGGCATAGATGGTAAACGCCCACCACGTCAGCCAGAACGGCGGGAGGATGGTGATCTCCATTTTAGCAGGCTCACTCCAGATACCATCGTTGTTGGCGCCCTTCACCCAAAAAGTATAATGACCGGAAGACAGGTTCGTATAGGTCACGGCCGGGTTGACGGTTTCTATCCAGTTGCCGTCGCCGCCCTCCAGCCGGTAAGCATAGCGGTTTTTGTTGCTCTTCACATAATTGAGCAGCGCAAATTCCAGCGTAAATACATCCTGGTTGTGGTGAAAACGCAGCGCTTTCGTGTAACTGATATCTTCTTTCAGCAACTGATCTTTTGGGCCGATGCCCACCGGGTTGTTGAACAAACGAAGCCCTGTAAAACGGATCGGCGCGGGATAGGTATTGGTGATGATTTTTTCCGGGAAGAAGCTGGTGATGCCGTTGTATCCGCCGAAAAGGAATTCCCCGCGGCTGTCCCGCAGAAAAGAATTGTAGTTGAACACGTTGCCGGCAATGCCATCGCTGACTGTGTAAGTCTGGAACCGGTGGCGGGCGGGGTCCAGCCGCGTCAGCCCGTTATGGGTGCTGATCCACAAAAAGTGCTGGTCATCTTCCAACAGCCCCAGTACGTTGTCATTCGGCAGACCGTCTTTTTCCGTGTATCGCCGTTCCCGTTGCAGGGCCGCATTGTATTTAACAAGGCCGCCGAAATACATGCTGACCCAGATATTATGCCGGGCATCTTCCTGTATGGAATTGATATACCCTTGTTGCAATACCCGTACAGAATCGCCTTCCAGCACATAGAGGCCGCTGATGGTTCCTATAAGGATACGCCGGCGGCTATCTTCCAGGATACAACGGATGGACTGCCGTTTGGCAATGCCCATCAATACGGTATCTGCCTGCTGTTCCAGTTCCACCCCCCTGCGGTGGAGCAGGTATAGCTGTACGTTGGTGCCTACCCAGAAGCGGCCCTTGCTGTCTTCCAGCATGGATGTTACTTCCCCTGAAAAGGTAGCAGGGTCTTTGGGATTATAGAAGTAACGCCGGAAGCCGCCGTTCTGCAACAGGTTCAGGCCCCCGCCGTGGGTGCCGGTCCAGATGTGGTGATCTTTATCTTCATAGACTATTTTCACCAGGTTGGAACCGAGGCTTGCGGGATTATTGACATCATGCTTATAATAGGTGAACCGGCCGGTACTGCGGTCATAATAATTAAGGCCGCCGCCTTCGGTGCCGATCCAGTAGTTGTGGCGGGCATCTTCATGGATGCTGCTGATCACATTATTGCTGATACCGTCCAGCGGGGGATGCTGCTGCCAGGCTTTAAACGAGCTGCCGTCGGGCCGCACCATGTTCACGCCGCCGAAGTAGGTACCGATCCAGCAGGTGCCATTGTTGTCTTCATAAATACTATGGATGGAATTCTGGCTAAGGCTGTTGTTGTTGTGGGTTTCCTGTTGGTAGTGGCGTCCGCTCAGTGTAGCGGGATCGATGATACTGAGGCCTTCCTGTGTGCCGATCCACATGTTGCCGGCTTTGTCCGGAACGATCCTGCGGACGATATTATTAATAATGGCCGGCTGGGCCAGCAGCGAAAAACGGCCGGTAGCAGGATCATATATATTAATACCACCGGTTTGGGTAGCGATCCACAATTTACCGGAGCGGTCTTCCGTGATGGCGGTGATGAAGTTCATGGCGAGGCCGTTCGTTTGCCCGTCTTCATGCCGGAAGGTCTCAAACTGGTCGCCGGTCATTTTGGTGAGGCCTTTGTTGGTACCGATCCAGATGTTGCCGTGACGGTCTTCGTACACGCATTTGACCACATAACCGGCGATTTTTCCTGGCGTCAGCTGCACCAGCCGTTTCCCGTCCTGCAGGAAAAGCCCGTTGTTGGCGCCCACCCAGCGCCGGTTTTTACTGTCTACATAAATACAGTTGATATTGGTACGGCGGGGAGCGGGCTCCAGTGGTACCCGTTCAAAGCGGTCATGTACCGGGTCATATTTGGCCAGTCCGCCGGTAGTGCCTATCCAGAGCGTATTGTGGCGGTCGCGGTACAACGTCATGATCTGGTTGTCTGGCAGCGAGGTGCTGTCGCCCGCATGATGACGGTATATCTTAAAACGGAAACCGTCGTACCGGTTGAGGCCATAATGGGTGCCTACCCAGAGGAAACCCTGTTGGTCCTGCGTGATCGACAGCCCTGCGTTATGAGACAACCCGTTTTCCACGGTGAGGTGTGAGAAGGTGATATCCTGACCACTGCTTTGAAAAAAAGCAGCGGAGAACAACAGGCATAAGAACAGAAAACACCTCCAAATCATGCTCTAATATAAGCATTGTATTTACCCCGGTAGGATTTTTTCTCCGGGGAGACGTTTTTAGTCTTCTGATAATCAGTGGGTTGAAAGGAGATTTATAAAATTCACCCCATTCATTTAGGATTGTCCCCCTGCAATCTGATCGCGTTACGACATATTTGTGCATCAACCAGAATTTCCGTTCAATTCCACTCTTATGAATATGAGATGCCAATCATCCTGCAAGGGAAGAACGTCCCGCTTCGCCTTCAGTTATTTGCTAACAGGGATTATGTGGGTATTGATCATACCGCTTTCCCTTTTCGCCCAACAGAAAAAGACCGTGTCCGGTATTGTAAAGGACAAAGACGGTAACCCGTTGGTGGGGGTGACGGTGATGGTCAAAAATGACAAAACGGGCACCAGCACCAATGATGCAGGTCGTTTTGTGATCAGCGCCACCCCGGGCGCCACGCTGGTATTTACTTTTATCGGGTATGAAAAAACAGCGCTGCCGGTAGACAACCGCACGGAGTATAATGTCCGGCTGCAGGACCGCGTAGGTACGCTCAACGATGTGGTGGTGGTAGGTTATGCCACCCAGCAGCGTAAAGACCTCACTGGTTCGGTGGGCAGCGTGAACATGAAGGAGTTTGAGAAAGCGCCGGTAAAATCGTTCGACGAAGCTTTGGCCGGCCGTGTGGCAGGGGTGGCCGTAGCCAGTAATGACGGGCAGCCCGGCTCTATCGCCAATATCGTGATCCGCGGCGCAGGATCTATCACACAAGATAACTCCCCGCTGTACGTGATCGATGGTTTTCCCACGGAGAGCTCCAACGCCAACGCTATCAGTCCCGGCGACATCGAATCCATCGACGTATTAAAAGACGCCTCCGCCACCGCCATCTATGGCGCCCGCGGCTCCAATGGCGTTATCCTGATCACCACCAAGAAGGGGAAGTCCGGTGCGCCGCAGGTGACTTACAACGGTTACTACGGCTGGCAGCAGATACCGAACAAGATACCTTTGATGAACGCTTACCAGTTTGTTCAGTATGTAGGCGATGTCAATCCTTCCATGTATGACTCCATCTACCTCGCCGGCGGCGTGAAACCGGACGACTACAGGAACAAGGAGTCCATCGATATGCAGGACCATATTTATCGTGTAGGGCAAAACCAGAACCACGACATTGCGGTGCGTGGCGGTAACGATAAAACCCGGTATTCCCTTTCCGGTAACTTCAACAACCAGAAAGGCATTATCATCAACGGAGGCTTTAAACGCTACCAGGGCCGCTTTTCACTGGACCAGACGGTGAACAGCAAATTAAAGGTTGGTATCAACGCCAACTATGCGTATAACGAAAGTTATGGTATCCCCGTTTCTGCTACCAACTTCTACGCTTCCGCCACCACGTTGTATTCCGTATGGGGATTCCGGCCTACCAACAGTATTTCGGGGAGAGACAGCGCGGCCAACCTGATCGATGACTTTTACGATCCGGGAAATGAGATCGCCAACAACCAGGACTACCGTGTGAATCCTTTACAGAATATCCAGAACCAGCATACGGTGACGAAGGTGAACAACCTGATCGCCAATGCCTACGCTGAATATGCCATCACTAAAGAGCTGACGCTGCGGATAGCCGGCGGTATCAACACGGTGAATACCGGTATCGATATCTTCAATAATTCCAAAACACAAGCAGGCAGTAAGTGGAACTCCAACGGGGTAAACGGCAGTGTAGAGTACCGGCCTACTTCGCTATGGCGTTCGGAGAATGCGCTGACGTACCGCAAGCGCTGGAACAAAGCGCATAACCTGACGGTGCTGGGTGTATTTGAAGCGCAGGGATATAAAATGGCGCGCCGCCGTTTTGCTGCCAACCAGATCCCGAACGAAGATCTCGGCATGGACGCCATAGACCTCGCCGCTCCGGCCAATACGTCGCTGATATCGCTCTCTTCCCGCTGGAGCATGGCCTCCGGTGCGCTACGGGTGAACTACGATTATAATTCCAAATACCTTTTCGCCGCATCCATCCGTGCCGACGGTTCTTCCAAATTCGCACCCGGCAACAGGTGGGGTTATTTCCCGGCAGTATCCGCTGCATGGCGCTTCAGCAGCGAGGAATTCATGAAAGGCCTGCACTTTGTTTCCGATGCCAAGATCAGGCTGGGCTATGGCGCATCCGGCAACAACCGGGTAGACGATTTCGCCTACCTGTCAAAGCTGTCGCTCACCAACATGCAATACTGGTATTCCTCGGGCAATGGTCCGCTGGGCATCGGCGCCATCATGACGTCTTCCGGTAATCCCACCCTGCGCTGGGAAACCAACGAACAAACCAACATCGGCCTGGACCTCGCTTTCCTGAAGAACAGGCTGTCCCTCACGGTAGACGTATATCAGCGTACCACGAAAGACCTGCTGCTGTACGCCGCACTGCCTTATGCGCACGGTATCGAAAACGCGCAGGGCTTCAAAAATGTGGGCAAGCTGCAGAACAGGGGCCTGGAGATCACGCTGGCCGGCACGGTGGTGGATAAAAAAGATTTTACCTGGAACAGTAATTTTAACATCAGCTTCAATCAAAACAAAATATTATCACTGGCGGAAGGACAGCAGTCTATCCTCTCCGGTTCCGGTACTTTCTTCAACACCACTTACTCCGGGTTGTTTCCCTACATCTCCGTGATCGGCAGGCCGCTGGGTGAAATGTACGGACTGGTGTTCGATGGGGTGTACCAGTACGGTGATTTTGATGTGATGCCCAACGGTACTTACCTGCTGAAGCCGGAAGTGCCTACCAATGGCGCTGCACGGAACACTATCCGTCCGGGTGATATCCGGTACAAAGACCTGAACGGCGACGGACAGGTGAACAACCAGGACTATACGATTATCGGCAGCGGGTTACCGAAACACACCGGCGGTTTCAGCAATGATTTCCGTTACCGCAACTTTGATCTCAACATCCTGCTGCAATGGTCATACGGCAATGATATCATCAATGCCAACCGCTATGTGTTTGAAGGAGGCATTGTAAACAATCCCAACCTGAACCAGTTCGCCAGCTACGCCGACCGATGGACGCCTACCAATCCCAGCAATACGCTGTTCCGTGCCGGCGGCATGGGCAACGCGGCTTACTCCTCCCGTGTGGTGGAAGACGGCTCCTATCTGAAACTGCGGACCATATCGCTCGGGTATAATTTCCCCGCCATATGGCTGAAGCGCGCTAAAATCAAAAATGTAAGGATCTACGGTTCCGCACAGAACGTGTATACATGGACCCAATACTCCGGCATGGACCCCGAGGTAAGCGGCAGGCCCGGCAACCTCACGCCAGGCTTCGACTACGCTGTATACCCGCACTCACTGTCTTATGTGACCGGCTTAAACGTAACCTTCTAAAATGATGAACATGAAACGTATTTGCATAGCGGCCTGTATCGCCATAGCGGGACTAACTTCCTGCAACAAGTTCCTCGATACCAAACCGACGGATTTTTATACGCCCGACAATTATTATAAAACCGAAGCGCAGCTGCAGCAGGCGCTGAACGCAGTATACAGTGACCTGATGCGCCCGGAACTGTATGCCCAGGTGATGGGCTTTAACTTCGTGTCCACCACCGACGAGGTGATGGCCAACCGTACGGCCGACGGCGACGCCCGTGGCCTGCGCTACAACTACGATGCATCGCTGGTGCATGTGGCCAATATCTGGAAGTTCTCTTACGTTGGGATTAATAACCTCAACGTATTGCTGCAGAACATCGATAAACCGGTGATGGACGAAGGAAAACGTAATATCCTCAAGGGGCAGGCTTTGTTTCTGAGGGGCTTTTTCTATTTCATTCTCACCAGCAATTACGGCGATGTGCCGCTGGTGCTGCGTCCTCTCGCCATCAACGAAGTAAACGTGGCCGCTGTCAAACAGGCGGAAGTATATGCACAGGTGGAAAAAGATATGAAAGAAGCCGAGACGCTGCTGAAAGACTACACCGTGATACAGGCGAAGTACAACGATGTGGTAACGCTGACCGCTGTGCAGGCCATGCTGGCAAGAGTATATCTCTACTGGGCCGGCTATCCGCAGAACAATACCGGCAAATATCGAGACGTGATCACGTATACCGATAAAGTGATCACCTCCGGCCTTCATGCATTGAACCCCGATTACCGGCAGATCTTCATTAACCTGGCCAGAGACCAGTACGACGTAAAAGAAAACATCTGGGAGCTGGGTTCGCTGGGCGCTGCGGCGGGTGTGGTTAACAAGTCAGGCAATGACATCGGCAATTTCGTAGGGATTCAGTCCGCCATTACGGCGCTGGACTCTTCTTCCTACAACGCCGCCGCCTGGGTGTGGGTAACCAAAAAACTGTTCGACGCCTATGAAACAGACCCCGGCAGTACCGCTACGCCGAATAAGGCTTCGCTGGACATCCGTCGTGACTGGAACTGCGCCAACTATATCTACAACGGCACCAATCCCCGCGTAAAAGCAGCGCGCCCCAACGTGTGGCAGATGTGCGCCGGGAAGTTCAGGAGGGAATATGTGCCGCAGGCTATCCGCAATACTAACGGTACCGCCGGTACGTACAATATCAACTGGCCTATGATCCGTTACGCAGATGTGTTGCTGATGCGTGCGGAGGCGGAGAACTTTGTAAGCGGTCCCGCTAACGCCTATACGTATATCAACCAGGTGCGTAAGCGAGGTTATGGTATGCAGAATGGTAATGTGGTGAAGTCTGTCATCGTTGCCAACAGCGGCGCCGGTTATACTGCTGCGCCGGCGGTGACCATCACCGGTGGCGGTGGTAACGGCGCTACGGCCACGGCTATACTCACTGCGGGCAAAGTAACGGGTATCTACCTGAGCAGCCCGGGTGCGTTGACGCCCGGATCTTATTACACCGCTGCGCCGGTAGTGGTAGTGGGCACTTTCTGGACGCCGGGTGTGAGTTATGCAGCTGGCATACAGATCACCAACGGGGCGAACCTGTACACGGTAACTGCCGCAGGTACTTCCACCAATACGGCGCCGGTGCATACCAGCGGCGCTTCCGACGCCGCCGTGACAGGCGCTGTATTTACCTATGCCGGTCCGGCTGCCACGGCTACTGCCACCATTACGAGCGGCACGGAGTCTGACCTGACACCGGGCCTCAGCAAAGAAGCATTTCAACTGGCCATCCGTGATGAACGGATGCGGGAACTGTGTTTCGAAGCTGTTCGAAAAGCAGACCTGATTCGCTGGGGGCATTTTGCAGCAGACATGCAGGAGTTTGCCGCATGGGCGACTTCCAATGGCGCCGGCGTAACGGCCACCGGCAATCCGAACGGGCTGCAGGGTGTGCGCAATGTGAGCCAGCGGCATGTGCTGCTGCCGAAACCGACGTATGAGCTTAACCTTAACCGTTTACTGGTGCAGAACGAAGGCTGGTAATTCAAAAAAAAAGACACATGAAAAAATCATTCCTCATATTCCTGGCATTTGCTGCCGCCGCCTGTTCCAAAAAAATGCAGGTGGATAAACCCGACTTCAACGTTTCGCCCGATCCGGCGCGGCAGGTGGCCGATACTTTTGTGTACCGGCTCGGTGATACCACCCGGTTTAAGTTCACCGGAACAGTCGGTAACATCGCTTTTTATTCCGGAGAAACCGGTAAACGTTATGATAGTCGTAACACTACGTACAAACTGGGAAAACTGACCTTGAGTTTTTCTTCCAAATCAGAGTGGGGCACCCAGAAAAATACCCTCCAGGTGCTGGCCACCAATAAACTGACCGGTTACGATTCTGCTTCGGTGGTGAATGCAACCTGGAAAGACATCAGTTCCCGCGGCACACTGGCCACCAATGCCACCGTTACGGCCTTTGGCGTGGCAGACCTGACCGACCTGGTGGCCGGCGCCAGTGATTCCCTGTTTATCGCCTTTAAATACAGCGGAGTAACGGGGTCGACCCAGCGTACCTGGACCATCACCGGGTGGGCCGTCAATAATGTGCTTCCTGACAGAACGGTTCCCCTCAGTTCCTTTTCCGCAGACGTCGCCTACTGGACCCGCTTCGGCAATGTCTGGAACCCTGCTAACGCACGATGGACGCCGTCTGCCACCGATCTTAAAATTAACGGCGGCAATGCCGCCGCCCCTTCCAATACCAGCTGGGTGATGTCGAAGCCGCTGTACGTAGGTCGTATAGCCCCCGACGTGAGCGTGGGCGTGAAAAGCATCAATGAGCCGGACAAGGCGGAGTATACTTATGTGTATCCGGCGCCCGGCGTATACCGGGCCACGTTTGTGGCTTACAACCATACGCTGGACGAAGACAAAAGCATTATCCGTGAATTTATCATTAAAGTGACACCATAAAAATTATGAAACCATTGCTTTGTTTCGTGGTAGCCGCCGGACTAACGGCATACACCACCTTTACGGAAAAGGATTTTGTCAGCAGCAATACCGGCTTTGCACAGCGGCAGCTGAAACATATGCTGAAGGAGACCGAAATGCGCGACAGCCTGGCTTTTCCCCGGACGACCGATGCGGCGGGGAAGATGACCACCACTTCCATGTACGACTGGACGCCCGGGTTTTTCGCAGGCTCGCTCTGGTACGGCTATGAACTGACAAAAGACCCGGCCCTGCAGCAGCAGGCGTTACGGTGGACGGAGAAGCTGCAGCCGCTGCAGTATTTTACACAGCACCATGACCTGGGCTTTATGATGTATTGCAGCTATGGCAACGCTTACCGGCTTACGGGCAACAAAGCCTACCGGGATGTGCTGGTGCAGGGCGCCCGTTCGCTGAGTACCCGTTACAACCCGGTCACCAAAAGCATCAAGTCCTGGAACGCTTTTAAGTCATGGCATGGGGAACAGCTGTATCGTTACCCTGTGATCATCGACAACCTGATGAACCTGGAGCTGTTGTTCTTCGCTTCCAGGGAGACAGGTGATACCAGCTTCCGCCACATTGCTGTCAGTCATGCAGAAGCTGCCATGCGTAACCAGATACGGCCTGACTACAGCTCTTATCACGTGGTATGTTATGATACCATCAACGGAAAGGTGCTGGCCCGCGAAACGGCACAGGGCTATGCCGATAATTCCACCTGGGCGCGTGGCCAGGCCTGGGGTATCTACGGCTTCACCATGATTTACCGCGAAACAAAAGAGGCACGTTTCCTGAAAACTGCCGCAGGTATGGCCGATTGGTATCTTAACAGTAAGAACCTGCCCAAAGACAAAGTGCCCTACTGGGATTTTAATGCGGAAGAAAAGGGCTATACGCCCGGGGTGCGGTCTAACACGCTGAAAGTAAAAACGAAATACCGGGACGTGTCCGCCGCAGCTATCGTGGCATCTGCGTTGTTTGAGCTGAGTGGTTATGTAGACGCCAATAAAGGCGCGAAATACCGCCAGGCAGCGATTGAGATGTTACATACGCTGGGTAGCCCCGCTTACCGGGCGCAGGAAGGAGCCAATGGTAATTTTATCCTGATGCACAGCGTGGGCAGCATTCCGCATAACAACGAGATCGATGTGCCGCTGGTATATGCAGATTATTATTTCATGGAAGCGTTACAGCGTTATAAACAATCTTTAGGGATTTTTTGATTCGGAGTTGATAAAAAGGAAGATCAAAGCGATTCGCTTTGATCTTCATAAAAATTTTTGCTCGCTTGATAGCTTTACACAACAACTGCTGTGACACTACACTACTCCCTTTTAGATTCGTGACACATTAAAACAAATTCCATGAAAATCAAGTTATCCGCACTATTGTTGTGTTCCACCCTCTTTCTGGCGAATGTAAATGCCACTGACAAGAAAGCTCCTGCCCGTCCTGCTGCATTTAAACCCAAAGTATTTGTTTCCTGCGCAGGAGTTCAACCGTTTTTCTATGGTTTCACGTATTATCCGGGACAGCGCGTGGTTTATGCAAACGGTCTCTATCAGGCTGCGCAAACGAATCAAGGCGTATGGCCTAACTTTGGCCCCGCCTGGTTCTGGCTCGGTCCTTGCAACTAATTGTTACCTATGGGGGCAGGCCGCAGTGCTGGCCCCTTTCTCCTTCTCCCCCGCATTTTCGTTTTCTTGCAATTTATGGACCTGCTGCGAAAAGCCCCGCACCTCCGCATGGTGAATGTACTTCCGGTCTGGCTTCGCTCACGATGCTCAGTGACCCATCGTGGGGGGTATCCAATCGCTGTACTGGTCCGCTTTGCCACACCCGATGCAGATGGTCCTACCGGGAAATACTTCAGCAATGACAGGGAAGGGGCGGAGAGCCCCTGGTAGGAACAGATTATTGTAAGGTCGTCAGCAGCTCGTCCAGTTTTCCCAGCGTCAGCTTTAATCCTTCCTCAAGACCCATCTGGATCACGGTTTCGAGATCGGCCAGTGAAGCGTAGGTGACCACTGTTTCTACCACGGCGTTTTCACCTTTTTCGTGGAAAGTAACATTCCACTCGGCGCGGGGCAGGTCCGTATTGATCTCGCCGTTATCATGACAGAAGGCGTCCAGGGCGGTGTAGTTGCTGATAGGCTGGATCTTCTGATAATCCGTGCGGCCCCAGTATTCTTTGCCCTCCGGATCTACCATGGCGTACGACCAGTAACCACCTTCCCTGAAGTCCATGTGTTTGGTTTTGGTGGTGAATGGTTTGGGCGCAAACCACTGGTCCAGCAGTTCACTTTTCGTATAGGCGTCCCATACGAGTTGGCGTTTCGCCCGGAACTCGCGCCGGATAGTCAGCGTGTTCCTTTCCTTGTTTACCAGGAAGTCAAATTGCAGGTGGGTACTCATTGTTGCTTATTTAAATTGGATAATAAATTGTCGAGTTGTTGGAAACGGTCTTCCCACATTTTGCGGAACTGTTCCAGCCAGACGTCTATCTCCTTCATCTTTTTCAGTTCTAGTTGATAGTAGATTTCCCTGCCCCTGTGTTCCTGGGTGACCAGCTCACATTCCGCCAGTATCTTCAGGTGTTTGGACACCGCCTGCCGGGTCATGTCAAAATGAGCGGCGATAGCGTTGGGCGTCAGCGCCTGCAGGGCGATGAGTACCATAATAGCCCGCCTCGTGGGATCTGCTACAGCCTGAAATATATCTCTTCTCATGTCTGTAAGTTTATAGCAACCGATTAGTTGCAAATATATGTGCAACTAATCGGTTTCGCAAATTTATTTTTTAATAGACCTGAACGCCTTCCTCCCCGCATTTTCGTTTTCTTACAATTTCAGGCCGTGGCAGTGAACCATCTTTGTGTCATCAAACAAAAACAAAAAAATACGTTTTATGACACAGGCAAACATACTGATCACCGGCGCTACAGGTAATGTAGGAACGCAACTGGTAAAAAGACTGGCGGCAGCGCACGTCCCTTTTAAAGTGATCGTACGCAGCAACGATACCAACAAATACCTGGAAAACATTCCGGAAGCGGAAATCATCACAGCGGACCTCGGAGACGAGGCCGCCATTGGCAAAGCACTGCGGGGCGTGGAGAAAGCTTTCCTGCTCACCAACTCTTCCGAACAGGCGGAAACCTTACAGCTCAACTTCGCCGCCGCTGCACAAGCCGCCGGTGTGCAACACATTGTTAAACTGTCGCAGTTTGCGGCAGCGGAACAGTCGCCTGTCCGCTTTTTACGCTACCATGCACGGGTAGAAAACAGGATCAGGGAGCTGGGCATGACCTACACCTTCCTGCGCCCTAACCTATACATGCAGGGGCTGCTGGGGTTTAAAGACTACATCAGAAACGACGGACAGTTTTACGCAGCAGTAGGAAACGCTGCCATCAGTGCGGTGGACGTGAGGGATATTGCTGCGGTAGCTGCCTATGCTTTAACAAAGCCTGGACATGAAAACAAAATCTATGATATCACCGGAGGGGAAGCGATCACCCATTACGAGATGGCAGACATCCTGTCCCGCGTGCTGGGAAAACCGGTGAAATTTATTGACGTCACACCGGAGCAGATGGAGGGCGCCGTGCGGGCTGCCGGATTCCCGGAGTGGCAGGTAGGCGGACTGATAGAAGACTATGCGCACTACGCCAGGGGAGAAGCGACGGTAGTAAGTAACGCAGTGCCGGAAGTGACAGGACAGGCGGCTATTCGTTTTGAACAGTTTGTGCAGGACCACAAAACATTGTTCGCATAAACGACAAAGGCAACAGGTCCATAAAAATACCCCCAAAAAGCGTCCGGCTTTTTGGGGGTATTACCAAACCTGCTGTCTTTGTTTCTATTATTTTCCTTCCAGCACGGGGATCAAATGTTCCCAGTTCAGTTGTCTGGCGAAGTCCAGCGCCGTTTTTCCACCGGCAGTTTGCCCGGCCCTGTTGGCGCCGTGTTGCAGTAATACTTCTACCGTGGTGAGGTTGCCGGCGATCGTTTCTTTATGCAGCAGCGTATAGCCGGCTTCGTCTTTTGCATTCAGTTCATCCGGGTTCTGTTGCAGGAAATCTACAAAACTCTGTTGCATATTCCGGCTCATGGGATGTTCGACCAGGTTTTCCGGATTTTCTTCCTGTTTGTTTACAACGAGGATATTGTTGTAGTCACCGAATTCGAGGCCCCATGCTTCGTCGTGGTCCTGTCTTTCTTCGTCGGTCATGCCGGCGCGCATGGCCTGGATAGTGAAGCCGCCGTAGGTGCGGTCGTTGATGGCAAACAGCCAGTCGCTGATCTGTGCTACGGGAATGCTGATTTCATCGCCATTGCTCACGTTGGTCAGTTCGTTGGGATCGTTGATCAGGGTACCGTAAATGGTATCGCCATCAAAATTGATATCGTTGATCCACATGTGTTCAACGGTGGGTTCGCTGTCGCCGGGAAGTTCCTGGGAGAAGGCTACTTTCACGCAGGCTACGTTCAGGCCCGGGACGATGCGACGATGTTCCCAGGAAAGCTCCCGCCAGAAGTATTTAAAAGTGGCTTGCGCTTTGGCAAAAGCGTCGATCATTTCGGGGCTGTCTCCTTTCGCGAAGAAAATTTTGTCGGACATGATTACTGTTTTTTCAGGTTAATGTGTCAGGCCAGTTCGGCGCTGTGAATGGATACAAATTCTCCCTGTTCCGTATGGGCGTCGATGGCGAATGCATCAAAGCCGTTACGCTGCAGGTGGGCCAGATCTGTTTTTTCGCCGGTGATCAGCCGGAGTTCACCGTCTTCATTGAGGAAGGTGTCGAGTTCATCTTCGTAATCGATATTGAAAAAGGCGTGTAAGACAATTTCGAAAACGCTGTTGCCGGCTGCGTCCGTATAGATTTGCGTAGCAGGCCGGTTGTTCCGCTGTTCAGGTGACCATTCGTTGCAAAAGTAATTGTCGTGTCCCTGCCGGGCGCCGTCGAACAACAGGATTTCTTCGCCGGTGTGGATGTCTGCGGCATAGATCAGTTCGGGGGCTTCATCGGTACTGGTGATGAGGCCGTTGAAATTTTTACCGTAATGTTTCTCGTGCAGTTCGATATGACGCGGTTCTTGCTTCACCTCCCACCTAAAGAGCTCCCCGTAATATTTTATATGGAACAACCGTCCGCCGGTAGATGATTGCAACTGGGCGCGCCATTCCACGGGGTGGACGTTATGGAAATAATCGGCCTTGTCGTATACCGCAAAAGGGGCATACCAATCCGGCGCCTGTTTATGTGTGCTCATCTTACTTCCGTGATTTTTTTATTTTCCCCATCCCATGCGTAACGTTTACTTTTTTTTGCCGTCACTTTCATGATACTCATCCCGTTTTTATCCACTTTGTCGGTGCCTTCCGCTTCTTCCATGTTCCAGGTGATCATATCCGGCTGACCGTTCTTCTCGTTGGGGAATACGAATTCTTCGCTGTGATAGTAGGCATCCGCGTCGCCGATATTGGTTTTGGTCAGGAACTGCAGCAGCTGGCCGTCTTTGGTCCACGCGAAATAATAATCATCTGTAGGAACGCCGCAGGCCGCGCCGGTAAAAGTGAGCACCACAATGTGCTGTACATTGGTGAGGCCCATGCCGCTCATAATTTTTCCATCGCTGAAGTTGGCGGTTTCATCGTCGCCGATGATCTGCGCTGCTTTGGTGAGCAATACGCCGTTCTGCACTACTTTCAGGCGTACCAGGTATTTGGGGAAGGTATCTCGTTTATTGCCGGATACTGCAATGCTGTCGGCTCTGCGCTCGATACCGTATACGAATTTGAGATCGCCGCGGCGCAACGGGGCGCAGCTGACAAGGCCCTGCCAGATATATCCGCTCCGGTATTCTCCGTTTTTTTGGTAGCCGATTTTCAGCCACGGGCCATGTAAGCCGCGGATGGTGAGGCTTTTGGTGGTCATACCGGTAATTGTAATGTTGTCGCCGGCCATCAGGGTGTCTATGGGCGACTGTTTGGTATCGGGAGATACCCTGATGTAGGCGGTGTCGGAAAAAATGTACCGGTCGGTAGAGTCGTTGCCGCTCAGGTAAATCGACCAGCTGCGCATGTCGGGGAAGTTGGGTTCTTCCTGCGCAAACAGTTGATGGGAGATACAAACGAATAAAAACAATAAAAGCTTTTTCATAAATAAACGGATCTTTTTCTATGGGATATGTGTGATTAAGTGTGTGCCAACGTAGGTATCATCAGCTGATGGCTGGCGAAGAGGTTCTCTTTGCTGTCCAGCACAAACAACGTGAGGTCTTCTGTCTTTAATGGCAGCATGGTGAAACCGGTAACATCGGCCGGTGTGAAGCCAAGGACCACCTGTTGGGTGTCGTGCTCCATCAGCAAAGACAAAAGGTGGAGTAATGATTGGCTGGTTTCACCGAAAATATCATGACAGGTCATCACCCCCTCTTCGTGTTCTACTACCGCGATCATATCTGTTTCTTCCAGATAATACACGCATGATTTCATGAACTGTGTGCAATAGAACATCAGCAGGCCGGTGGGGGCGGTCACCGTCAGTGCGGCGAACGGGTTGGCCTGTGCGTATTTCTGTAGCAGCAATTCCCTGTCGGCGGCGTTGTCCATGTCCAGCCGGCGTACTTTGCTTGTCTGGCGCGTCAGTTGCCGGGTGTGGAACTGGTATTCGCCGGCCGGTACAAATCCGAATTTCGGATAGAAGCCGAGCACGCTTTTGTTGGCAAACAGCAACATGGTATCATATTTACCGGCCCATTCTTCGAATATTTTTTCCATCAGCCAGCGGGAAAGGCCCTGATGGCGGTAATCGGGATGTGTCATGACAGTGCCCAGCTGCAGCCAGGTTTTTTCTTCGTCCCGCCAGCGTACCCGGAGGATATTAACGGTAGCGTTGGCGACAACGGTATCGCCGTCGAGCAGCACATGGGGAACACAGGAATAGTCCCAATAGCCAGCCTGGTACCACGGCTCGAAGCTGAGGCGGAATGTATGGACAGAGAGCTGATCAAAACTGAGTCGGATGGGGTTATTGTCTTTGATGCCAGCAATATAGGTATACGTTTTCCCCTTGATGTTGTATTTCATGTCGTTAACGCACAATTTCAGGTCATTGCCGGCGAAGATAGGGAATATAAAGCAAACGGGACGGCCGGTTGGCCATCCCGTTATTATCCGTGGATATCCATAAAGGCGCTGATTTTTTCCAGCGTGCTGATGGTTGCGGGTGATTGAATGGCTGTCAGCGGCCACACATGCGTTTGATCGTCGAAAGTGATCATATCGGCGAAGGGGGCGACGCTGCGGATATGTTCGTAAAAATGCCGGCTATCATCGTATAGTACTTCCCGTGAGCCGGCGAGGATCAGTACCGGCGGGAAGGTGGTAAAGGTGAGTTGCGCCGGATTGGCGGCGTCGGGCTGGTCCTGTGCATAGTAACCGGCGAATTGCTTCAGTTCAGCTTTGGTCATGATGGGATCGTCGGCGCTGCGTGTTTCGTATGATTCATTTTCACAGCGCAGGTCCAGCCAGGGGGAGATAAGGACCACGCCGACGGGTTGTCTGACCGGTGTACCGGACAGTTCATGCAGGGCCGACAACAGGATGCCTCCGCCGGCGCTGTCGCCCAGCAGGAAGATCTTCACGGTGGGGAATGCGGCGGCGATAAGCCGGTATATTTTTTCCGCATCGTTGCGTCCTGCCGGGAAGGGATGTTCGGGCGCCAGCGCATATTCCACCAGCAGAATTTTCCGACGCAGCGCGGTAGCAAAACGGGTGGTCATCGCTTTGTGTGACTGCAGGGACCCCAAAGCATAGGAGCCGCCGTGCAGCAGGATGATTAGCTCATTGTCCATCGCATGGGCGGGTGTAAACCAGTGGCAGGGCACTCCTGCCAGGGTGGTGCTTTGTATCTCTACGGTTTTATCTGCGGGGTAAATGTTTCCCAGCTGGTCGAATTGTTGTCTGATGTGCTGAATATTCATATCGTTGTGTGTTTGAGCGTAGACCTGCAGCCGGGATACGGCCAGTATGACAGAGAATAGTTTTTTCATGATAAACCTCTTTTAGTGATAGCGGTTGAACAATGCCCAGATCAGCAGGATGAGCGAGATAAACTGCAACACATTGCGGGAGGTGGTCCATCGTATCCATCTGCTGCTTCTGCGCAGCAGTTCCGGTGTACAGGGTGTATCCGGTGTCATTTTGGAAAAGGCTATAATTTCTTTGACGAAGTAGGTCGCCGTGGGGATGGTCACCAGCAGAAACGAAACCAGCGCCAGCAGCAGGTACGGCCTTACCTGTGGCTGTGACCAGTTGGTGACCAGCGCGGTGATGAAAGAAAGGAGGAACAGGAGTTGCAGCGGTATCCAGAAGCGCGCCGACTGTTTGGTCTGTGGTGCGATAAGGGAGAAAGAATGAGGCGGATCGGCAAACCAGTGCGGCATGCGGAAGATACGTTCCCATGAGCCGGCGAGAAAGACGATAGCGGCGGTGAGGGTGGCTGTCCATAGCGAAAGGAGGTGCATAATGTTGATTTTAGATAATTATCCGGCGGTGATGCCGCCATCTACAGCGATGGCAGCGCCGGTGATGTATGTTGACTGTTCGGCGGCGAGGAAGAGGACCATGGGGACGATGTCTTCCACGGTGGATATCCTGCCGGTGGGCATGGAGGCGGCTATTTTTTCCACGATGCCTGGTTTGGCCGCGACGTTGTTCAGCCATTGCTCTGTTTGGATGGCGCTGACCACGAGCGCATTGACGCGGATGCCGTTGCGGGCCTGTTCCAGCGCCGCTGCTTTGGTGAGTCCGACGACGCCGTGTTTGGCGGCCACATAGGCCGCGATGCCCTGACCCACTCCTTTGACACCTGCTGTGCTGGCGGTGTTGATGATGCTGCCCCCGGCTTTCATAGCAGGTATTTCATATTTGAGCGCATGGAAGACGCCGGTGAGGTTGGTCGCGATGGTATCGGTGAACTGCCGGCTGGTCATACGATGGAGCGGACCGGTGTACAGGTTGGCGCCTGCGTTGTTGAAAGCGGCGTCCGGCGGCCCGTACAGCCGGCACGTTTCCTCCACAAAATGCGCTACCTGTGCTTCGTCGGTGACATCGGCGGCGATGAAGGTAGCTTCGCCGCCCGCGGCGCGGATGCTGGCTTCCAGCTGCAGTCCTTCCCGGATGCGACGGCCGCAAAAGGTTACCCGGGCTTTCATGGCGGCAAAGGCCCGGGCGGCGGCAGCGCCTAATCCGGAGGTGCCGCCGGTGATTAATATCGTTTTTTCCTGCATGGTTATTTGTATATTAATGTAGTTTGTATTGCAAACTAAAATTGCTTAAAAAAAGCACCTTAGAGGTGCAGGTACTTTTTGATATCCTCCACATACTGTTCAAAGGCTTTGCGGCCTTTGGCGGTCAGTTTGCAGATGGTATGCGGATAGTTGCCCTTATAGGTTTTAATCACTTCTATATAAGCCGCTTCACTCAGTTTTTTGATCTGATGGCTCAGGTTTCCCTGTGTAGTGCTGGTAGCCTCCATCAGATAGGCAAAATCTGCCTGTTTTAATTTAATCAGCACAGAGACGATCGCCAGCCGCACCGGTGTATTTAAGACAGGATCTAAATCATTGAACATCCGCTTCTGTTTATATTGTTGACTTTTTAAGCAGGTACCCCGGCGCCAGATAGCCGCCGAGTACGGCTATGCCCAGCAGTAAAGGGGCATACTGGCCGGGCACAAAGATACTGGCCACCGCCAACATAAAAAACAATATACCGCCTGAGATCAATGGCCTGAAACGAAGTACCAGTCCCGTTACCAGCGTGCCGGCGCCTCCAATGAGCATATTGCCGGTGAAAGGTTGCTGGTGTTGCAGTACGTTGATCAATACGGAAACGAGGAAACAGATGCCGAGCACCAGCCACAGGTTCTTCAGATAAAAGCCGAGATAGGTCTGCACTGCCCTGGGTCCGGAATGATAATGCCGGAAGGATAGGAAAATGCCTGCGGCCACCAACACCGGGAAGGGGAGGAAAAACAGTTTAAACGAAGTAAATGTCCGTAACAGGAAAAAAAGGATACAGCTTGCCGCGATGAGCCAGCCCCACAACAGGAAAAGGTAACTGTGTTCCCGTGCGTTTTCCCGGGTTCGCGCAATAACTTCCGTGATGATTTTCAGCCCTTGCAGCGGTTCCAGGTTGTTGTCGGTTGTTTCCATACAATGTTCAACTTTGAATCAAATATAAATATAGTTTGTGTTACAAACCAAATTATATTTATGACGGGGGGTATTTCCCGGGCCCTGCTGACACAGCGTTTACAGGAACGGAATTCCGTACCTTGGCGCCATGAAATACCAGGAAGCCATTATTGAAGACTTACTGACGGCTGCTTTTCAGGATGAGGCACTGCGGGACGCCTACTACGAAGCGGCGCAGGAGAAGCGGTTTAAAAAAGGAGATCTGCTGCTGGAACAGGGGCAGATATGCCGGCATTCCTACATACTGCTCTCCGGCGCTGTCAGGGGATTTTACCTGAAAGACGGCCGGGAGGTCACCACCTCTTTTTGTTTTACCAGCGACGTGGTGCTGTCATTGGAAAGCGCCACCAGGCTGACACCCAGCCCCGAATCGTTTGAGGTGCTGGAAGACAGCCTCGTTGAAGTGGTATCGATGGAGAAAATGGCCCGGCTGCGGGAACGTTTCCCGGTATTTGAAAAAGTATGGACGCTGAGCATGGAGGCCTACGCCATCTGGCTGGAAGAAAGGCTGGCCAGCCTGCAGTTTGCCACTGCAAAAGAACGGTACGACCAGCTGGTGGAACGTTATCCGGAGATTGTACGGCAGGTGCAGTTGAGCCATATCGCCTCTTACCTGGGCATTACCCTCGAAACCCTGAGCCGCATCCGCGCGAAGGGATAATTATTTGACATATGTCAAACGGCGACTGGCTGGCATACTTCAATTTTGCTGCATCAAAATAAAAACAGGATTATTTTATGCAGCCGTTCACACCTGCCAGCAGCCGTATAGACGCGCTGGACGCTATCAGGGGCGTGGCCCTGGGAGGCATCCTTCTGGTCAACATGGGACTTTTCGCTTTCCCAGCCCTTTACATAAAACCCTCCGCCTTCTGGCCTGGCGCCTCCAGCAAACTGGTGGAACAGCTGATCAGCTTCTTCGCGGAAGGCAAGTTCGTTTCCATGTTCTCTTTCCTGTTTGGTCTCGGTTTTATCCTCTTCCTGCAAAGCGCGGAGAGAAAAGGACTCCCACCGGTGCGGTTGTTCCTTCGCCGCCTGCTGGTGCTGCTGGGCATCGGCTGGATACACGCTCACCTGATCTGGTTTGGCGACGTACTGTGTTTTTACAGCGTGCTGGGCATCCTATTGCTTTTTTTCAGGAAGATGTCCCCGCCGGCGCTGCTGAAATGGGCCGTTGGCCTGCTGGTAATACCGGTGTTCCTGTATGTGACGGCAGGTGCCCTCGTCGGGCCTGACTTCTATAAAGACAGCTTTTCGTATACCGATGCGGGTTATAAGGCGATCGAAGTATATCGTTCCGGTACCCTCCGGCAGCTGTGGCAGCAGAATGCGGCCGACCTGGTAATAACCCGCATCGGCTACCTGATGGAAACGCCGATGATGCTGGCCATGTTCCTGCTGGGCGCCTACGCAGGCAAGAGAGGTATCTTCCGCCAGCCGGCCGCACATGCGGCGCTGGTCCGTAAAGTGCAGACCTGGAGCGCTCTTGCCGGCTGGCCGCTGGTGATTGCGGTGGCGCTCTTCGGCGGCGGCGACCCCACCACGCCGGCAGGCGGCAACATGATGATGCTGGACGGCTACATAGCAAGCCCCCTTATCGGTATATTTTACATCGCCACCCTCGTCCGCCTGCTGCAACGTGCTCAATGGCAGCAGTGGCTGCGGCCCTTCCAGTCCGCCGGGCGGATGGCGGCCACTAACTATCTCCTGCAATCTGTTATCTGTGTATGCATATACTATAGTTTCGGCGGCGGACTGTATGCTTATGCCAATCCTCCCATGTACCTGCTCATCTGGGTAGCCGTGCTGGGAGTTCAACTCGCCGTCAGTTCCTGGTGGATGGACCACTTCCGCTTCGGCCCGGTGGAATGGATATGGCGGAAACTGACTTACGGTAAAGCCTACGCGATGAAAGCGGAATAAAACATCCGTGTGCAACCTCCGGCCCTCTGCTGCACGACAGGCAGAGGGCCATTTTGTATTTTCACATGTCGGCTAAAAGCCCGATATTTCGGATGATCGGCTAAAAGCCCGATTTTTTGAAAAAACGGCTAAATGCCCGACAGTACCATTACACATGAAAGGAAACCATCGCACCATATATCAGAGCCGGGTAACAACACCGCTGGACATTATGATTGCCGGCGCTACCGACGAAGGCGTATGCCTGCTGGAATTTACCGAACGGAAAATCCTGGAAGCGCAATGGACCGGTCTCCGCAGACTGCTGAAAGCAACTGTTACGGAAGGGCCGCACCCGCATTTCAGCCTGCTGCAGCAGGAACTGGACGCTTATTTCGCCGGTGAACTGCATACCTTTACGGTGCCATTGCATATGCCGGGAACGGAGTTCCAGCAGGCGGTATGGCAGTTGCTGCTGGCCGTCCCCTACGGCGATGTACGCAGCTATAAACAACAGGCCACCCTGCTGCAGCGTTCCGAGGCGGTACGCGCTGTAGGCCATGCCAACGGCATGAACCGTATCTCCATCATCGTGCCCTGCCACCGCATCGTGGCGGGCAACGGTCATCTGACCGGCTACGGCGGCGGCATATGGCGCAAAGAGTGGCTGCTGGCCCACGAAAGCCGCCATCAAAAAAAATAAATAATATTGGGTGATCTTTCAACTTTTGTGGTATCAATGGCTGAATAAACTGTTTTTATGACCACCTTCACAGACCAGGAACTGATCGTTCAACTGAAAGCAGGCGACCGCCATGCAACGGCCGTTATTTACCAGGCCTATTTTCCCATGGTGGCCGCTTATGTGCAGCAACACAACGGCCACCCGGCCGATGCGGAAGACGTTTTCCAGGAGGTGATGCTGGCACTGGTGCAGAAAATACAATCCCCGGATTTTACGCTGACAGCCTCGCTCAAGACATACCTCTATGCCATCGCCCGCAACTGCTGGAGTAAACGCATGCGTGACAACCGCCTGCTGCTGCCGGGAACAGCTGCCATCCCGGAAGAAGCTGCCATGCCCGACCTATTCCCCGAACCACCCGCCACCACACAGGTACAGGGCTGGCTGGCCCGTATAACGGACAACTGTAAACGCGTTTTAAAAGCCCTCTTTTTTTATCAGCAACCCATGGCGCTGCTGGCGCAGAAGATGGGCTGGAAAAACAAACATACCGCCGATAACCAGAAATATAAATGCCTGCAACAGCTGCGGAAAGCAGCCCTGGAGAAATAACCCGCTTCATTATCACCCCGAAAAAACAGAACTTTGGGTATGATGAATATTTTCCGTCATTCACCACTCACACAGGAAGACCTGGACCAGCTGGAGTCATTGATGAAAACCGTACAACTGGAAAAACAGGACTATTTTATCCGGGAAGGACACGTATGCCGGCAGCTGGCTTTTCTCCGCAAAGGGATCCTGCGTTCTTTTTATGTGAAAGACAACGGGGAGGAAATTACCGACTGTATTATGTTTGAAGGGCAGCTGGTAACGGCTTATGCCAGCCTTATTACCGGCCAGCCGGCGTTTGAGAATATGCAGGCTATTACGGAATGTGAACTGCAGGTGCTGGACCGCGATGACCTTTACAGGCTCTATGAACAAAATATCCGCTGGGCCAACACCGGCCGGGCATTCGGAGAACAGGAATTTGTGATGATGGAACAACGCATCCGCTCCTTTCAGCAGTATACCGCCAAAGAACGTTATGAGGAAATGGTACGCCAGCACCCCCGTATGATCCAACAGGTGCCCCTGCAATATCTCGCTTCTTACCTTGGCATCACGCCGCAGCACCTGAGCCGCCTGCGCAAAAGTTAACATTTGTTCAGTGCCGGCAGCAGTACCGCCACTAGCTTTGCAGGCATGAAAAAGATATTGATCGTTAACGGTCACCCCGACCGCGAAAGCTACAACACGCAATTACAGGAAGCCTATAAAACCGGCGCACTGCAATCCGGCGCCGACGTGACAGAGATACACCTCGGCTCGCTGCAGTTCGACCCTAACCTGCGTTATGGTTACCGTAAAAGAATGGAACTGGAGCCGGACCTGCTGGATGCCTGGGAGAAAATAAAGGCAGCGCAGCATATCGTATGGATCTTTCCCGTGTGGTGGGGTTCCCTGCCCGCGCTCACCAAAGGCTTCTTTGACCGGCTCTTTTTACCCGGACTGGCTTTCCGGTATAAGGAAAACAGCATGCTCATAGAAAAGAAACTCAAAGGCAAAACATCCCGCCTCATCTGTACCATGGATACCCCCATCTGGTTCCACAACCTGTATTACCAGGCTACCGGCGTGCGGGCTGTCCGCAGCCAGATACTGCGTTTCTGCGGAATTAAAATAACAGGGACTACTTACATAGCCCCTATTAAACATCTCAAACCGGGAGGTAAAGAAAAGGGCATACAGCAAGTGATGGCCCTCGGACAACGTTTACGCTAGTCCGTTATTTCACCGAAGTGATCCACCAGGTGTTGCCACAGGGATCTTTTACCCCGCAGGTCCTGCCATAGGGCTGGTCGCTTAATTCCATCACACTGGTAGCGCCGTGGTTGAGCGCGGCCTGGTAGCTGTTGTCGGCATCGTCCACATAGATGAATACCTGACCCGGCTGCGCTTTCCACTGGTCGCGTGCATTGCAGAACATGATGGTGCTGTCGCCGATCTGGAATTCCGCGTGGCGAACCAGTTTGTCGTCGTGGAGACTCATATGACTGAGCGTGGCTGGAAACACTGCCTCCACAAAGGCCTGGAAGTCACGTGCATTTTCGAGCATAAGATAAGGCATGGCGGCATGATGCCCTGCTGGAATCTTCATAATAGTAGCTATTAAATAGTGAAACAATACTGCGAAGCTAGTTTCAGCAGTGTTGTTAAAATTGGAAAAACGCGACATTTTAATCCATCCAGGCAGTGGCGCCGGAACGGCCGGAGAAAAAGGCTTTGGGGTGTTCGCCGGAGAACTCCCTGAAATCATGGATGAAATGGGACTGGTCGTAGTAACCACAATCCAGGGCTATTTGCGTGAGGGATGGCGCGTTGGGGCCGTATCGCCGGATAGCGGCATGGAAGCGGGCGATACGCGAAAACATTTTGGGGCTGAAGCCGGCATAATGCCGGAACTGTCTTTCAAACTGTCGGGTAGACAGGTAGTGGTCCTGCGCCAGTTGTTTCACCGGCGCCATGCCCTGGGTTTCAATAATGGTCTGAATCGCACGGAAGACAGGCGGTTGCATATTGTCCTGACGGGACAACCGCTGTTCGAAAAATGTTTCCAGTATGGAAACCCGTTGCGTATGGCTGATGGCGAGCGCCATTTTTTCTTCCAGCTGCAAGCCTGTCTGCGCCAGTAAAGTGTGCAGGTCAGGCATCTGGTTGATCATCTCGCTGGCGGGCATGTTGAATAACAGCGGGATCGCCTGTGGATAAAGATAAACGCCGAACATGCCGAAGCCGCTGTTGACATGGAACTTACGGGTGGTTTGACTCTGGCCGTGGACGCCGGCGGAAAACGAAACGTCCTTTGCACCGTCAGGCAGTAGTTCATCAAACAGGCCATGGTAGTGAAATAGTAATTCCGGGCACATGTCTGCCATAGCGTGATGGGTGTAAGGCCGGTCACTCTCCAGTGCCCAGTAGAATCTCACTATGCCGCGAAACCTGGCCGATGGCCGTATGGTCTGATAATGCATGGAACGGGCCGTTTGATGCCGGCATCCTAAAGGTAAGAAAGTCAGAGCAACTGATGTAATTGTGCATATTGCAGCAGCATGATCGTTTTGGCGTCACGGATGCGGCCGTCGGCCACCATGGCCAGGGCTTTCTCAAAAGGCATTTCCAGCACTTCAATTTCTTCCTGCTCGTCTTCCAGCCCGCCGCCATCATTTATCTTCATCGCGTTGTCATAGGCGGCCACAAAAAAATACAGGACCTCTGTCACGGAGCCGGGCGACATATAGGCTTCAAATATTTTCTGCACGTCTGTAATGCGGTAGCCGGTTTCTTCCTCAGCCTCCCGGCGAATGCAGTCTTCCGGGTTACTTTTGTCCAGCAGGCCGGCGCAGGCTTCTATCAGCATACCATCATCGTTACCGTTGATATAGGTAGGCATCCTGAACTGGCGGGTGAGGACCACCGTCTGCTGCGCTTTGTTGTACAACAGGACCACCGCCCCGTTGCCCCGGTCGTAGGCTTCGCGTGACTGCTGCTCCCAGTCGCCGTTCCGCTTCCGGTAGTCATAGGTTATTTTTTTCAGCGTGTACCAGTTGTCGGACAGCACGGATGTTTCAACGATTTTTATTCTGGGCGTCATAAAAATGATTATATTTGATCGAATTTGATTGTTTTGATCAAAAATAGATAAAAAATGGGATTTCCGGAGCGTAAACAAAAAATATTACGACTGCTTGATCAGCATGATAACAGGGAAGTGCAGGAAATAGCTGACGCATTGGGTATTTCAGCGATCACTATCCGGCGTGACCTGCAGCAGCTGGCGGAAGAAGGGCTGCTGGTGCGGACGCATGGCGGCGCCATGAAAGCGCCGGCGCTGCACCCGTTCACCGCTTTTACCGACAAAGCCGGCGTGGGGCAGGAGCGAAAACAGTATATCGGGCGGCTGGCGGCGGCGCAGGTGAAACCGGGAGACACCATTTTCCTCGATTGCGGCAGTACCGTATTCGCCATGTGCGAACACCTGCGGAAGACAGGACCGCTGCGGGTGATCACCAATTCCCTCCCGGTGCTGGCGGCTTTTATGGATTGTGAGCAGATCACGGTCAATCTCATCGGCGGAGAAGTAGATAAAGAGCGTAAAGCCATGCATGGACATCGCGCATTGCACCACATTGACAGTTACCACGGCGTAAAAGCTTTTATCGGCACCGACGGCCTGTCGGTGAAAAACGGGCTGACCGCTTTCAGCGAAAAGGAAGCTTCTGTCAGCAAAGCCATGGCTACACAGGCAGACATCGTTTACCTCTTGTGCGACTCCGGTAAAATAGGAAAAGACAGCTACCTGAAATACGCGCCGCTCACCCTGTTCGATCACCTCATCACAGACCGGCAGCTGCCGGCTTCCACAGCAGCGCAGTTCAAAGTCAAAGGCGTCTCCGTCATTAATTGAAATGCGCTATTTTTGGCGGTATGATCAACGACGCCTGGTATTTGCAACGTTACCAGTCCCAGCCCGATCCCGTGCGGCTGGTAATGGACGTGCTCTCCATATATCTTTACCCGTTGGACAAACACACCTTGTTTGATGCGGTCCGGTTACTCACTTCCCTGTCACGGCCGGAGCTGGAAGACATGCTGCTGGACCTGCGGGAGCAGGAGTTGCTGCAGATGAACGTCAACGGGCATTACAGCCTGCCGCCGGCACTGAGCTTTCAGCTGTTGCCTGCCAACATCGTACGGCCCGACTATCAACCGGTGGTGGACCGCACCGGCCGTGCCGTCCACGCATTTTATTCCGTCAACGCGCGGCTGCAGGACCTGCAGCAGTTGCTGGTAGCATGGTTTACCGGCGACCGTTACCTGTTGGCGCCGCCTATCCGGAGGATGGAAATGGAGCTGGCGGAATATCAGCCTTGGCTGTCGTACCTGTTGTTTTTCCCGGCGTATGAAGGGCTGCTGAAACTATTTTCCGAAATATCTGTGGACAGCATCTTTTCGTTTGCCGTAAAATATCACCTGTTGCAGCTGCCGCCCATGGAGGAGCTGCTGGCTTTACAGGAACGCAGCGGCAGCCGTTTCCCGGAACTGGCATTGCTGCAAGGCGATCTGCACGCAACCTTCGGAGACACTACCGCCGATGAACTGTTTGCCAAAGCGCTGGTGATGCTGTACCAGGGCCAGCCGGCAGCGGCGCTGACAGCTTTTGAAAAAGGCATCAAACGACAACGGCAGCAGGACAAGAAAAACACGCTGCCCGTTTCCCCGCTGTTTGCTTTTTATTATGCGCTGACATTGACATTACTTCCCGGAGAGAAAAGCAATCCGGTTGTACAGAAACTGCTGGCCGCCTATGAACGGAAACTTTTTCCGGCGGTCACCCCTGCAGTATGCCTGCTGTACCTCCATGCTGGCAGGAAGGAGAAAGCGGAGAATCTGTTGCTGTTGCTGCTGGAGAGAAATGAACAGCCGTTGTTGAGCTATCTCTCCGTGATAGCGCTGCAGCTGTTGCATCCGCGCAGCAAACTGCTGATCACCTTCCGCGTGCAGGCAGATGTGCTGCTGCGCCGCGGCATGGAACATCACTACCGGTTACTCACCTACGAATATTTATATCTCTTCCGCGATGCCGGTTACGCCGGATACGCGCCTGCGTTTACCGCTGCCGGCGCCGCTGTGCGTTATGAGCCGGTATTGTCACAGATAAAAATTACAGCCGACTGGGAGCGGTTGCTCAACACACTGTTGGCCCCGGATGACGTGGCCGGTAAGCCGAAACCGGCGCCGGTACACAGGCTGATCTATCTGGTAGATTTTAATTATTACAAGCTGCAACCGGTGGTGCAGGCGTCTAACGGCGACGGTACCTGGAGCAGCGGCCGGAACGTGCCACTCAAAAAGCTGAAGGAAGGCAGGGCGGAAGCCATGACAGAGCAGGACCAGCGCATCAGCACCACCATACAAAAGGACCATTACTACAACCACGACGGCGAAAATTATTCTTTCGACAACCGCGTGTGGGAAGAACTGGCGGGCCATCCATTCCTTTTCCTGGATGACGAACCTACCGTCCCCGTGGAGATCGTTAAAGGTCAGCCGGAACTGATGGTGAACTATAACGGAAAAGCATATACGTTCACTGCCAATATCGATGATTACAGCAGTGAACTGGTGTTTGTAAAAGAAACACCCACGCGGCTGAAGGTCATCCGTCTTTCGCCGCAACAGCGTAAAGTGTTACAGACGCTTTCGCAGGTGCCGGTGGTGCCGGCGGAGGGGCGGGAAAAGCTCCTGCAGGTGCTGAAAAGCATCGGTGCTCACCTGACGGTGCATTCCGAACTGGGCGATGGCTCGGTAAGTATCCGCAAGCGTGAAGGCGATGCCCGTATCGTGATACAGCTGCTGCCTTTCGGCGCCGGCATTAAAGCGGGTTTGTTTGTGAAACCGTTTACGCTGGACCCGCCATATTGTAAGCCCGGCGCCGGCGCGGCGCATATCATCGGCATCAGCAACGGAGAACGCTGGCAGGCTAACCGGAACCTGGAGCTGGAGAAAAATAATGAGACGCGGCTGCTCGAAATGATACAACAAATCGTTCCGCAGGAGCTGGTGGCCGATACGCTGGTGTTTGAAGACCCGGCCGACTGCCTCGAACTGCTGGACCTGATACATTCCTATCCTGAACTGGTGCGTGCCGAGTGGCCGGAGGGCGAACGGTACCAGGTAAGGGACCAGGTGAACTTTTCTCATGTGTCGCTGTCCCTGAAAGAGAAAGGACACTGGTTCCTCTGTGATGCTGAAATACGGGTAGACGAAAACCTGGTGATCACTTTCCGGGAACTGCTGGACACCAAACGTATCGTGAAGAAACGTTTCCTTGCACTGGATAACGGCGAGTACCTGTCGCTGACGGCCGACTTACGCAAACGGATCAACGAACTGGCGGGTATCGCCATGCAGGGGCCGCACGGAGTCGTTATCCCGCGCTTTGCCGCTTCTATGCTGGACGACTGGTTACAGCAGGCCGGTCAGGCGGAGGTAGACGAAGCCTGGAGGGCGTTTATCCATAAACGTGATACGGCGATGGACCTGCATCCGGAGATACCCGTCACCCTGCAGACGACCTTACGCCCCTACCAGGAAGAAGGTTTCCGCTGGATGGCACACCTCGCGGCATGGGGCGCCGGGGCCTGCCTGGCCGACGATATGGGCCTTGGTAAAACCGTACAGGCGATCGCGTTATTACTGTACCGTGCGTCCGAAGGGCCGGCACTGGTGATCAGCCCTGCATCCGTATTGCCCAACTGGGTCAATGAAATCGGCCGTTTTGCGCCGTCCCTGAACATTATCCAGCTGCAGCCCGGTAAACGGGCCGTCCAGCTTAAAAATGCCGGTCCTTTTGATGTGGTGGTGTCTACCTACGGCATCCTGCAACAGGATGCGCAGCTGTTTGCCGGCGTGCAATGGACTACCGCCGTATTGGACGAAGCACATACCATCAAAAACTATCAGACCAAAACATCCAGGGCTGCCATGGCATTACAGGCGGATTTTCGACTGATGCTAACAGGCACGCCTATACAAAACCATATGGGCGAGATATGGAACCTCTTTAATTTCCTCAATCCCGGTTTGCTCGGCACGCTGGACCATTTCAACGAACAGTTTGTATTCCCCAGCGTCCGTAACCCGGAAAGCACGGTAAAGCAGCACCTGAAGCGTTTGCTGGCGCCTTTCCTGTTGCGTCGTACCAAGACCGCCGTGCTGGAGGAGCTGCCGCCTAAAACGGAGATTACGCGGTTGGTGGAGATGTCTTACGAGGAGATGTCGTTTTACGAAGCGATACGCCGTAAGGCTGTGGAAAATCTGGCGGTGCCCGAAGAGAACCTGGGCCGCCGGCAGATGAAAGCGCTGGCGGAGATCAGCCGTCTGCGGATGGCGGCCTGTCACCCGCAGCTGGTGGACGGAGAGAGCAGTATTACCTCCTCCAAACTGAACGTGTTCCTGGAAATAGCGCAGGAGCTGATCGACAACAATCACCGTGCGCTGGTGTTCAGCCAGTTTGTACGCCACCTGGAGCTGGTGAGAGCGGCGCTGGGGCAGCGGGGCATTACCTGCCTGTACCTCGACGGGTCTACGCCGATACCGCAGCGGGAGCAGCTGGTGCGCGATTTCCAGGCTGGCAAGGGGCAGTTGTTCCTCATCAGCCTCAAAGCCGGCGGGGTAGGGTTGAACCTGACGGCGGCGGACTATGTGGTGCATCTGGACCCATGGTGGAACCCGGCCATCGAGGAACAGGCATCCGACAGGGCGCACCGTATCGGGCAAACCAGGCCGGTTACTATTTACCGGCTGGTGGCGCAGCATACTATCGAGGAGAAAATCATTGCGTTGCATAATAACAAACGTGACCTGGCGGACCGCCTGCTGGAGGGCAGCGACCAGTCCGGCCGCCTCTCTGCGGAGGAGCTGATGGACCTGATCGCCGTGGGATACTAAGGTTGCGGGCTGGTGCTGGTCCAGCCGCCGTCGATCACGAGGCTTTGTCCTGTGATGTGGCGGGCCTGTTCAGACACGAGAAACAGCGCGGCCTGTGCGATATCTGCCGTAGTGGCGGCGCGGCCCATGGGCGTCAGCTTTGACCAGGTGTCGGCATAGCCGGGCTCGGACTGGGTCCTCTCCGTCAGCGTAGCGCCGGGTGCGATGGCGTTGACGGTAATCTTATAGGGAGACAATTCAATCACAAGATTTTTGGCGAGCATTTCCAGGGCGGCCTTACTCATACCGTAAGCCGCCAGGTCTTTGTGCGCCTGGTGACCGGTAACCGAAGAGGTGAAGAGGATGGCGCCGCCGCGTTGTTGTTTTTTCATCTGGTGGGCCGCGGCCTGTGCGAGGAAAAAGGTGCCGGCGAGGTTTACCTGCATCACGCGCTGGAATGCTTCCGGCGTGTAGGTAAAGAAGTCGCCGAACAGGGTGATGCCGGCGTTGGCGATCACGATATCGAGGCCGCCGTATTGCGCCACGGCGGTGTGTACCATCTGCTGAATAAAGCCCGGGTCGCTCGCGTCGCCGGGGACGGCGATGCAGCGGCCGTTTTCATGGACAATGGTGTTGGCCGCGGCAGCTGCCAGCGGGGCGTCCATATCATTGAGGATGACAGCGGTACCGTTGGCCGCCAGTTGCCGGCAGATCTCAAAACCGATGCCCTGGCCTGCGCCGGTAACGATGGCCACTTTAGATGCTGTAGTCATAACGGAAGTATATTTTTAGTGCGAGTCCCGCGTTACCTGGCTGCCGGAACCGCCTTTCAGAAAATCGAGGTCAGCGCCCAGATGGGCCTGCTCCACATGTTGCTGGTACAGCTGTACATACCCTCTGCCGGCTACCGGATGCGCCGGCTGCCATGCTGCTTTGCGCGTAGCTATTTCTTCCGGCGACAGATCGGCGTGCAGGGTGCGGTTGGCGACGTCGAGGGTGATGATATCGCCGTCACGAAGGAGGGCCAGCGTGCCGCCGGCAGCCGCTTCGGGAGACACATGCAGCACCACGGTGCCAAAGCCGGTGCCGCTCATGCGGCCGTCAGAGATCCTCACCATATCGGTAATGCCTTTGGCCAGCAGTTTGGCCGGTAATCCCATATTGCCTACCTCCGGCATACCGGGGTACCCTTTCGGGCCTACGTTTTTCAGCACCAGTATACTGTTTTCGTCGACGTCCAATGCCGGATCGTCGATGCGATGTTTGTAGTCGTCGATGTCTTCGAATACGACCGCGGGGCCTGTATGGCGCATCAGCCGCGGCGTGGCGGCCGACGGTTTGATAACGGCGCCTTCCTCGCAGATATTGCCTTTGAGGACAACGATGCCGGAGCGGTTGTTAAACGGCGCTTCCAGTGTGGTGATGACTTCCGGGTTGTAAGCTGCGGCGTGACGGTAGTTGTCGCCGATCGTTTTACCGTTGGCCGTGAGGCAGTCTTTATGCAGGCGGGAGAGCAGCGCGTTCATCACGGCGGGCAGCCCGCCGGCATAATACAGGTCTTCCATGAAGTACAGACCCGACGGCTGCAGGTTGGCCAGCAGCGGTACATCTGCCGACCAGGCGTCTATGTCTGCCAGTGTTACGTCCACGCCTATACGGCCGGCGATCGCCAGCAGGTGTACTACAAAATTGGTAGACCCGCCGACGGCGGCATTGACCATAATGGCGTTCTCAAACGCCTGCCGTGTCAGGATGTGGGACAGGCGACGGTTTTCCCGTACCATTTTCACGATCTCCATGCCCGACAGATGCGCCAGCACTTTACGCGCGGCATCGGGGGCCGGGATAGCGGCGTTCTGCGGCAGGGAGAGCCCCAGGGCTTCCACCATGCAGGCCATGGTGGAGGCGGTGCCCATCACGGCGCAGTGCCCGTCGCTGCGGCACATGCCCGCTTCCGCCAGCGCCAGTTCTTCAGAGGTCATTTTGCCGGAACGCAGTTCTTCGCTGAACCGCCATATATCGCTGGTGCCGATGCTTCTGCCCATATGCCTGCCCGTTAACATGGAGCCGCCGGACACCACAATCGTTGGCAGGTCTACGCTGCAGGCGCCCATAACCAGCGCCGGCGTGGTTTTGTCACAACCGCAGAGCAGCACCACGCCGTCCAGCGGATTGGCGCGCACGGATTCTTCCACGTCCATGCTTACGAGGTTACGGTACAACATGGCCGTAGGTTTGATCAGCGTTTCCCCCAGTGACATTACAGGAAACTCCAGCGGATACCCACCTGCTTCTATCACACCACGCTTCACCGATTCGGCCAGCTCCCGGAAATGCGAGTTGCAGGGCGTCAGCTCCGACCAGGTGTTGCAAATGCCGATCACCGGTTTGCCTTCCAGTTCATGCGCCGGGATGCCCTGTTTCTTTAACCATGCCCGGTATATAAAGCCATCTTTGCCGTCACGGGCAAACCATTGGCTGCTTCTTAATGATGATGCTTCCATGCTGCTGAATATACAAATTTTTTTTTCGCTGTCATAACCCTGCAGGCGCTGCTTAAACGTTTTAGAAGCGGTGAAAAACGCCATTGTCCTGCAAGCCGTTTTTAAATGGAAGGTATTACTGTCGCACTATCGCAGTAAAAAACTGCATGTTGCAACATAATTATTGTTTCCCTACATGATAAGTAGGGTTACATTTAACAGATGTTTATCATCTCCCCAATTATTATTTTAAATTTTATTATGGAATTTGTTGGCTCAAGTATCTAGTCAACTAACCTGTAGTAGCCCACATGAAAAAACTATTGGCATTCATTTTTTGTCTGACCGTTTATAGTACCAGTCATGCCCAGCACGCAAAAATCAGTGGTCATGTTTCTGATACGCTGAACCACGTTAAACTATCCAATACCGTCGTAGCCCTGTTACATGCAAAAGATTCCGTGTTGTATAAATTTGCCCGTACCAGTGAAACAGGAGCGTTTGCCTTTGACAGCCTGCAGGCGGGTAAATACCTGCTGATGCTCACCTACCCGGCATTCGCTGATTACGTTGAGCCGGTAACGTTATCAGACACCAGTGTGGTACGATTTGATAATATTATGCTGACCCTGCGCTCCCGCCTGTTGCAGGAGGTGGTGGTCCGGCAAAAGATAGCGGCCATCAAAATGAAAGGCGACACCACGGAGTTCAATGCCGGCAGCTACCAGACACAACCCAATGCTAACGTGGAAGATCTGCTTAAAAAGCTGCCAGGCATCCAGGTGGACAACAAAGGGCAGATCACGGCGCAAGGAGTAAAAGTTAAAAAAGTGCTGGTAGACGGAGAGGAGTTTTTTGGCGACGATCCCACCCTGGTGACCAAAAACCTGAAGGCTGATATGGTAGATAAAGTACAGCTCTATGATAAAAAGAGCGAGCAGGCTGCTTTTACCGGCGTGGACGACGGACAGGCCAGCAAAACGCTCAACCTGAAGCTGAAGGAAGATAAGAAAAGAGGTTATTTCGGAAAGGTGGAACTGGGCGCCGGCACCAACGGGTACCACGATAACCAGGCTATGGTCAACCTGTTTAAAAAGAAGCTGAAAGTGGCGGCCTATGCGATTGTGTCCAATACCGGAAAAACGGGGCTTGACTGGCAGGAGGCGGATAAATACGGTCAGAGTGAAGCCGATGGTTTTGTATCTGCGGACAGTGAGATCGACATCGGGGAAGACCGCGAATTTTCCGGCTGGGACGGCCGGTATACCGGCAAAGGATATCCACTGGTGCAAAGCGGCGGACTTCATTTCAATAATAAGTGGAACCAGGATAAAGTGAGTGCCGGTGGAAATTACAAATTCATGAAGCTGTACATGGATGGTAACAGCAGCACGATTACCCAGAACCTCCTGCCCAATAATGTCACCAACTACCGCACGCAGAAGGAACATTTCAATAACAGCGTGCTGCGCAACCGCATCGACGGCCGCTATGAGATACAGATCGATTCTTCCTCCAGCATCCGGCTGGATGTGAACGGAGGACTGAACCACAAAAAAACCAACAGCAGTTTCTCCTCCGAGTTCCTGGACGGCGACAGCTCCCTGGTGAACCAGAACAACCGCCGGTTGTCCATTGTGGACGATACCCGTCAGCTGAACAGTAATGTGTTATGGCGGAAGAAACTGAAGAAAAAAGGACGGACCATCTCCATCAACCTCGCGGAAAACTATACGTTGAGTGATGGTGACGGGATGTTGCGTTCTTTTACGGAATACTTTAAAAGGAGCGGGGGCGTGGATTCATCCTATCTTACCGATCAACGCAAAACTTTCAGGACGGAGAATGTCAATGCGTCCGCGAACGCCACGTATACCGAACCGCTGTCGTCGTTGTCTTCGCTGGTGGCCAATTACGGCCTCTCGATCTCCGACGCCAGGTCTTACCGGAACTCCTTCAATGCCGGTGGCGAGGGTAAATATGATAAGATGGACAGCGCATACAGCAACAGTTATGAATTTAATATACGGACGCATAAGGCGGGCCTGAGCTATGTGTACAATGGTAAAAAGGTCCGCGTCCAGGCGGGCAACAATGTGGGGTTTACCACCTTTCTGCAGGATGATCTGTATCAACACAGAAAGCTGGACCGCAGTTTTGTGAACTGGTTCCCGGCGGCTTCTTTCCGGTATGCTTTCAGCCAACAGCGGCGGTTGTTTTTGAGTTATAATGGTGATACCCGGCAACCAGGAATGAGTCAGCTGCAGCCATTACGTTCCAATGAAGATGACCAGGATGTGAGGATTGGCAACCCCGGGCTGAAGCCTTCTTTCAGTAACCGTTTTAATCTCAGTTACAACGATTTTCAGATCATGTCTGAACGCTCTGTATGGCTGAATATGAATTATTCCAACACCAACAACGACATCGGAGAGGCCTCCGGTATTGATGATAAAGGGAAGCGTACGACCCGTTTTATCAACGTCGACGGGAATGAGAATGCAGGTGTTAACCTCAATATGGGATGGAAAGTAAAACCATTGAATATTACGCTGGGTTACTCGCTGAAGGGCAACTATAACCGTAATGTAAACCTGATCAATGATCAGCCGAATACAACTAAAAGTCTGAATGCCGGGGCGGGGATCGATATGTTCAGCATTAAGGAAAAGAAATATGAACATTATATGTCTGTGGAAGCCACTTATAATACCAGTAAGTCCTCCATTCAGCAAGCGCTCCGCACCAATTACTGGGTGTATAATGTGACGGTGTCCGAGAATGTTTTTTTGCCCCTGAAATTCCAGCTGCAGACGGATGTGGTGTGTAATTTCCGGCAGAAGACAGATGTGTTTACAGGCAACAATAATGTGATACAATGGAATGCGTCTCTCCTGAAGAAGTTAGGAAAAAAGGAAGTCCTGGAAGTAAGAGCATCGGTGAGGGATATCCTGAATCAGAATATTGGTTTTAACCGGGGGGTGAGCAGTAATTTTATTACGCAGAATACGTATTCCACTATTGGCCGTTATGGTATGCTCAGTGTGGCATGGAATTTCAATAAAGCCGGTGGCGGCGCAAAAGAATAGCTATGAAAAAGATGTTTTTATATATCCTGCTGATGTTGTTGGGCCATGGGATACATGCGCAGCACACTATTTTCCTGGACAAGGGGCGCATAGAGTTTGAGAAGAAGCAGAATGTACATGCTATGTTGGACGAGATGTGGGGGGATGGCGATGGTCAAAGCTGGAAAGAGCTGCAGAAAAAAGAGCAGCCGAAATTCAAGACTTCCTATTTCGATCTTTTTTTCAGTGGTGATATCACCTACTATAAGCCCGGACGGCAGTTGCCTGAGAATAACCAGACGCGTGAATGGCCGGCGGGCGACAACGTTGTCTATACCAACCTCGGCGCCAGGCGCAGTGTGAGCCAGAAGCAGGTGTTTGACAGGCTTTTTCTGCAGGATGATTCCACCCGCAGCATCCGGTGGAAGATCACCGACGAGACCCGTAAGATCGCCGGTTTTGATTGCAGGCGGGCGAATGCGGTCATTATGGATTCCATTTATGTCGTGGCTTTTTATACCGATGCTATTGTTACATCCGGCGGACCGGAATCTTTTACCGGTCTTCCGGGGATGATACTGGGACTGGCTTTGCCGCATGAGCATGTTACCTGGTTTGCCACCAAGGTGTTGGTAGATGAAGTGAAGCCGGAGAGCCTGACGCCTCCTGTGAAAGGGAAAAAAGTGACTACGTCCGAGTTGAGGGAAAACCTGTCAAAGGCGCTGGGAGACTGGGGAGGATGGGGTAAGGTATATATGAAAAATGCCTTGTTGTAGCGGGCTGTTGCGTTAGACGCCTTAACAAAACATTATGATAATGAAATCTTAAAAGGGTTGTTGTTGGGCTTGACAGGCGTCATTTTTGTTTTTTAGCTGTCGGACTAAAAATTTTAACCATGGCTAAACAAACCGTACAAGCAGTAAAGAGTGAAATTCAGGGACTGGCAATTGGTAATTACAAAAGTTATCCTGAGCAGTATGAATCCACCGCACCGGCAGCGCTGATCAGTATACAGGAATTAGCGAAAGGTTATTGGGATTGCAGAGACTACAAAGAGGTGGCGAGAGATGAGAAACTGGGCATTAACCTGGAAGACTACCAACTTTGGACAAAAGAGGCCCACAGTGCATTTTTAAAGGCCAACGGCCATTCACTTAACTAGATATTTCTCCGTAGGAGGGAGGCGATAAGTCCAGCAGTACCGGGCTTATCGCCTTTTTGTTGTTTCCCGGAAATAAATTTGTTTTTGTATTGTTATTCTACTTACCTTCGTAACCCTGAGATATTTTATTTGTTACTTCATAACCGACGCCTCACTACTTCATAACTGATTGCCATCCTCAAGGGCAGGTGAGCTGACAGGCCGGTCAGACCATCTTCAAAAATTCTTTAGCTAAAAATTACTACTGCTGTCGCAGCGAAAGGAGTATGCCAGCCTCATAGGCGAGGACAGGGATATTTGTCAAGATGATGTGCATTCGTTACAACAAAGGAACCTGAGAAATGAAAGTTTCGCGGCAGGCGGGCAGTGAATTGCCGATAACACTTTAAAAACCCAGGTAACATGAAAAAAACACTTTGTTTGTTGATGGTCCTGCTATCAGCGGGACTGGAAGTTTTCTCCCAAGCCACGATTACTGCCGACGCCAATTTGTACAATGAGCCGGATCTGGTTACCAAAATTTTTGGTAAAGATAAAGGGGCCTTATACGATGAGTTTCTGCAGATCTCTCCTGTAGAGCAGCGTGCTTTTACTGATGCTTTCCTGGAGTATGAAGATGAAAAACGCCCCTGGCTGGCGGAACGAATCGCTTTACTACGGATGTATAATGAAGAATTTTCCTGTCTTGATGAAAAGAAAATGAACAGTCTGACCAAACAACTCATTAACAATGATCTTGAATTTGGTCGTTTGCAGATGCGTTATTTCCGGCGCATGAACAAGCTGCTGGGCGCCACCAGGGCTGCTAAATTCTTTCAGATGGACAACTACCTGGAACAGTCTTCCAGAGCGTACCTGCAAAACGATCTGCCTTTTATCAAGGCGCTGGAGTCAGACCGGCAGGTATTTTCCAGTGCAAAGCCGGCGACCCGCTGGTAACATGGATATTTACCGCTGGATCGCAGTGCAGAAGGACTTGTGATCTGTTGTTGTTAGCTCACCGTTATTTGTTCCCCCATCCTTTCCCATTATTGTTCCCCAAAGGCATCATCTGATGGATGATCGGCTTTCATCCGTTGTTTGTTACCCTATTTATCCCTGGGGAGTCTGGGCGATGTTGTGAAATGATGTATCTTTATACCGCTACTATTGGTTGTTATTAGTTACTCTCTCTGAAGATGAACAACCACATCATTCTTTAGCCACTTTTATTTATTGTTATGATTTTACAGAACGGGTATGTATTTACCGGTGGTCCGGGTGCGGGCAAAACATCGGTGATCACTGCTTTAGCGATGAAAGGATTTGCGGTAGTGCCGGAATCCGGAAGACAGATTATACAGGAGCAGGTAGCCAGCGGAGGGGAAGCGTTGCCCTGGGCCAACAAGATATTGTTTCGCGACAGGATGCTGGCGGCGGCCGTGCATGATTTTGAACGGCAGGTCCCTGACGGGCAGCCGGTATTTTTTGACCGGGGGATTCCCGACCTGATCGGTTATTCGAAGCTGGAAAACCTACCGGTACCGGCAGTACTCGAGGAGTATGCCACCGGTATGCGGTATCATCCGCGTGTATTTATTTTTCCTCCCTGGGAAGATATTTACCGGGGCGATACCGAACGAAAGCAGGACTATGCCACGGCGGTGGCCACTTATGAGGCCATGCAGGGGGCTTACACCGACAGCGGTTACACGCTGGTGACGGTACCTCCCGCTAACGTAGCGGACAGGGTGGCTTTTATCCTGGCTAATTTATGAGGCAGTTTCCGTGAAATCTTCGCTGCGGGGAATTGCCTTGAATTTTTCCATCATTTCCGTTGAGAGGCCAACCAGCTTCCGTTGTTTGGTATCTATCCAGGCGCCGTCCACGTTGACTACGGCCGATTTGGTGCCGTCTTTACGGTAGATCTCATGACGGATGGACCAGCGGGAGCCGTCGGGGCGGCATTTGGTCATTTCGCAGGTAACCCGCAGCATATCGTTGGCATTTACTTCCCGCAGATAGATCAGCTCCTCACGGAAGAGGATAGGGCCGATATGCAGTTCCAGGAACTGGCGGGCGTCCATCCCTACTTTGTCGAGCAGGGTCAGTCGGGCCTGGGCGGCGAAATCGGCATAGGCGGAGTGCCGCATGTGCATGTTGGCGTCTATCTGGGACCACATGACAGGTCCTTCAAAGAATATGTTGTTCATCTCTAAAATTACGGAAAATGAACATGTCAGCCATCGGGAGCGAGGGCGGTTACTGCCAGGCTAATTGCTTGTCATTCAGGTTGCTATATAAGGGTAAAAATGTGTCGGTGCTGAAAGTTCCTGCCATGGCGGGTCCGGTGGTGTTTTGGCCGCTGTCCGGCAGCAGGGGCGGTTGCTTCAGGACATATTTTTTTCAAAAAAGCCGGCTGAAAATTTTTTTTAAATCATTCCCTTTTATACATTTGCGGTCTCACTGGAGAGTTGGCAGAGCGGTCGATTGCGGCAGTCTTGAAAACTGTTGACTGTAACAGGTCCCGGGGTTCGAATCCCTGACTCTCCGCACCTCCCCTGATGGTCTTCGATCATCAGGGGTTTTTCTTTATACTGACACCCTATACCGACCCACCTATTCAGCTTGTTTCAGCCAAATTCTAATTATAAACCCTCGAAAAATTAAATTATCTGCTCCATGAAACGTTTAATGCACTCCCTGCCCTTTCTGCTGTTAATAGCAACAGCCGTATTTTTTACTACCTCCTGCAGCAAGGATGGAGATCCCGGTCCTGCCGGCCAGCAAGGCCAGAAAGGCGATAAAGGCGACAAGGGAGATCCCGGCACCGGTGGCCCGCAGGGCGAACCCGGCACTGCCAATGTCATCTATTCCGACTGGCTCGATATCGTCTATAAACCCGATACCGTTCACACCGCCGGCGGTACGATAGATACGATCGGTTACTTTGCCTTTGCCGACGCCCCTAAACTGACTACCGACATCCTGAACAAGGGCGAGGTGAAGGTATATCTCAACTTTACCACCGCAGCCGATCCAACCATCACCTCCCTGCCGTATACAGAGTTGAGTGGTGTTTTCATCCGCTATGTCGCCTATAAAGAGACCCTTGAGTTCTATGCCAGTATTAATGCGGGCACTTACCAGGATAATACCGGGGCAAAAAGACTGCAATACCGGTATATCCTCATCCCCGGCGGTACCACCGCCCGGAAATCCACTACAATAGACTGGAAGGATTATCAGGCGGTGAAAACCTATCTTGGCCTGAAGGACTAGTTGCTTGCGGCTATAGAAGATAAAGGCGCCCTGAAACCATCGTTTCAGGGCGCTTTTTTTATGTCATGAGCAGAAATTTCCGTTAACTTTATAGGATTACCAGTCGACCAAAATTTTCCTACTCCTTCACAGCCATCTTTTATGAATGACCAAACGAAAAAGATCTTACTAGTAGTAACGAATGTTGACAGGTATGCAGATGGGCACACGCCCACGGGATTATGGCTCAGCGAACTTACGCATATCTATCACAGCGCCGGCGACCAGGGATATGACATCACTATCGCCAGCCCCAAAGGAGGCAGTACGCCTGTAGATCCGGAAAGCCTGAGGCCATTTGTACTGGACAGCATTACAAAAGCATATTGGGAAAACGGCGCCTTCCGGGATTTGCTGCAACACACCGAGAGCCTGCAGGAAATCGCAGACCAGCAGTTTGACTGTATCTACCTGGCCGGCGGACATGGCACTATGTATGATTTCCCGGAAGATGCGGTGCTGCAAAAAATCATCGGCGATCATTACGAGCGCGGTAAGATGATCACCGCTATCTGCCACGGCGTTGGCGGGTTGCTGAACGCCCGGTTGTCCAATGGCGAATATCTTATTAAAGGCAAAAAAATCACCGGGTTCGACTGGTTTGAAGAAAGCATCGCCAGGCGAAAAACAAAAGTGCCCTTTAACCTGGAAGCAGCCCTCAAAGCGAGAGGCGTCGATTATCAAAAAGCCTTTATTCCCATGACTTCCAAAGTAGTGGCGGATGGCCGCCTGATCACCGGGCAAAACCCGTTCAGCTCAAAAGCGATGGCCAAAGTGGTGATAGGGGAGATGGCAAATATATAACCCATGACAAAAGACAGACTTATCAAACGATTAACCTGGTACTACCCGGCGGAATTGTCCGGCGCTATTACTTTTTCGGGTTGTTTTCTGCTGGTCCTGATCGTGTTTCCTTTCCGCGATACCTTGTTTCTCTTATACGGACTGGCGGTATTCTCCTTTGTCCTATGGCAGGGGCAATACTACTGGAAACTGAAGTTACGCGGCCTGAAAGGAACAGCCATCGATCAGCAGAAAAGCCTGGCATTATTCCGCAATGCGAAGCAAATCAATCTTGTGCTGATCGCTTTTATTCCTGTGGTGCTGCTGGTGCAAATACGTCTTTCAGGTGGAGATATTCAGTTGTTGGGATACGCCATCGCGGCCAACGTCATGGGTATCCTGGAACATGTCAATTACTACATCCGGCAGCTGATGATCGATAACGAATATGATCTCAGGTACCTGTTGAGATATAAGCGGCTAAAAATTCCCAGCCTGGTAAAGGATTTACGGGACGGCAGGATATAGTGGGCCTGAAAAAATAATTTGTCCCTTAACGATTTTAATTTTAGTTTCGCATCAAGCTTTAAGCTCTGTCGTCGCAAGATGGCGGGGCTTTTTCCTTTTTGTAGACCACCGTCAATTTTAACCCGAAAATATACATGAAAAAGACCGTACCACTCCTGCTGGCCATGTTTTCCGCCGTTTTGTTCTCCTGCGGCAGAAAGAACGATCCCACGCCTTCCCGTGATGGTGATGCTACCTGGAAACTAGGAGCTAATACCTACGTAAGAGGCGCCTCTTCCCGGACATCCACCCCCGCACCCGCTGACGGTGTCATCACCGGCATCGCCGTTACCACCTCCGGCGACGGAGGCAACTACGGCGCCTTCTCCGGAAGTACCGTCACCATTACTTTCTACAACCACGGCGAAGGACAGTATACGCTCGGTACCACTGAAATGTCTGTGGCCAATCCTACCCGCAATATCATCGTGATCGATTGTACCATTGGTACCGCTGTGAGCACCGGCGCTGTACTGTATGGTTATAGCGCCGCCGGTACGGCGACAGTGACCAAAGACAAAGACGGGCAGTATCATGTAAGCCTGCCGGCAACGACGCTGACGAAGAAAGTGGAAGTAGGCGGCGGGATACCGGGAGCGAAGGCGACGTATGAGCTGACGTTGACTAATGTCTATTAGTCCATGGCACAAACAAACCAATTTTCACAAAGAGATTTATTAGAGTATAAATAAGAGTGCAGGAAATGTTTGTCAATCGCATTGTTAAATGAAATCCCTCTACACTTTTCAGTACAGAGGGATGAGGGGTACGTTGACTACCTGTTCAAAGGGAATTCAAAAGATAGCTTAGCCCGTTTGATAGAATACAAGAAGGATTAATTGTGAGGTAAGACAACTATTGTCCCGCGGATGCAGAGAGCGCCCTTTAATAGGGTTGCTGAATGTGGTCCGTTCCGGTCAGGTATGAAACTCCTGGGAAACGAAGGTTGATCGCAAATATGAGGAATGTCTGGTCTAGGGAGATAGATGACTCCTGACACTCTTGCATTGGAGGTTAGATATCCGATGACTACTGCTACACATAACGTCAATGACATTAGAATAATAATCTTCTTTTTCATAATTGTGTAATTTTTGTTATTTGAGGGTTATAGTATATTCTTTACCAATAGAGTAAAATATTAAGGGAGGGTATCGGTGAATAGGGCAGAGCATTGTATTACAATAATTCCCTGAAAATGGCATTCCTTCTATTTAGAGGTTAATTATTAGGTAGCGTCACTATCGTGCCACGAACACAGGGGCCACATTGTACAGTTGTAGCTAAGTCTGGTCCAAATGGGCTAGGGATAAAGCTCCGAGCTGATATGGGTAAACAACAAATGGTAGGCGGATCGCCATCCCTGTAGACATAAATACGATGTGCTAATCTTGCTTGAGAGGCTAGGTGTCCGGAGAGCATTGCCACGCCTAATGTCAATGACATCAAAATAATAGACTTCTTTTTCATAATTGTATAATGTTATTTGGAGGTTATAGTTTGCTCCTTACAAGTACAGACACTTTATTGGGAGTGGGAAGTAGCTATCAGCGTTCAGGAAAGGCCATTCTGTATGAGGGACAAAAATCGCTACTGTTTGAAATGTTCTAGCTATATCTTAAGGATACTGCTTCAAGTTACGTTAGTTTTTATAGCTATACAATTTTTTTAGCCAACATAAACCTCCAATTCTGTTTGTTGGTGATAGAATAGATATTTCATAACCATGTTCTATCATAAAAATGTTGCCTTAGCAGAAGCGACGGGAATACCCCGCCGCTTCATATCTTTACAACGCCTCTATCGAAAATTTCCTGGACTTCTCCTTCTTATCATATTCTGCTACGAGCACGTGTCCTTCCTTTGCGGGGAAGATCAGCGTTTCTATGCTGCCGTCTTTGCGGGGGATGGTACGTATTACTTTCTTCGCGTCCACTTGATAGAGGGTAATGTTTTTCTGTTCTGTGATGATCAGGTAAGTTGCTTTCTTTTCCGGAGAATGGAGGCTGTAGTAAGACTTGTTGTCCATCATTTCCGTAGCAATTTTAGCCGCGATACCCCGGCTGTTGGCTACGGCTATGCTGTTGTCCAGCGACAGTACGCCTTCCGGTGTTTGTTTGAGTACCATCGATTCACGTGCGATAAACTTGCGGGTACCGCCTAAGCTCAGCATATAAATCGGTGGTATGATCAGTGGAAGCGTAGCGGCTTCGGCGATCACCAGGCCGGTGTTGATGGTACGTTTGGCAGCGGTACCGGTGAAGTAGGTGTTGCCGGAGAAGTCCTTGAAAGACGGGCCTGCCATCAGGAAAGATTTGTTGTGATTAAAGCGGCCTTTTGTGTTTGTCAATGCTGTTTGATCTTTCCAGTAAGTGTAGACAGGTTTCATGCTGTCACGGCCACGTCCGTCGATGTTGAGGGTAAACAGGCCGCTGTAACGGCCTTTCGCAATAGTGCGGAGAAATACCGGCCCTTTACCTTTGCGCGGATTGATAATGGCGCCGGATACGTAAGGTTTGCCGGTAGCAGGGTTGTTGGTAAAGGAAAGTACCCGTAACTGATTTCCTTTTTTGTCTTTCAGATATTGACGGGAGATGGTGGTGCTGTCGTCGAGGCCGTAGCCCTGGATGGCGTATCCGCCTTCCACTGTGGGGTCTCTGTGATGGACCAGGAAATACACATCATGACCGGATACCAGCATGTTGTAGTCGGCGTCTTCGAGGCCTACTCTTTTATGCCAGGTTTGGTTGCCGTTTTTGTCGTAGGCATAGAGGAATTTACCACGGTCGTCGCCGAAGAAACAGGCGAAGCCTTTTCCGTTCACGTTGCTCACGCGCAGGTATTCTTTCATTCCACCGGAACCGATGGAGGTAGAGGCGTTGTTGAAGTAGCCTTTCAGGTCAGTGTTTACCCTGATGGTGTTTGTTTTCAGCATCTTGCCGGTAAGGTCGATGAACTGCGTGTATACCGCCAGGTACCCTTTTTTGATGGCATCTTTTTTCTCTCTCCGACGGTCGTACGTATAGCCGAGGAGGTTACTTTTCATATACGCCAGGCAGAGCACATCCTGTTCGAATGCTACTGACTGGAGGTCCAGTTTCATTTCACGGAAGTTTACTTTTCCGATGTCGTTCAGGTTCTCGTCCATGATGGTGAGTTTGTAGTTGAACGAATCTTTATCGGCTTTTTCCAGTTCCGTGAAAAGGAGATAGCCTACCAGGGCGCCGTCCTGGGTGATGGCGCGTATGGAAGAGGAGATTTCGTTGCCTACTTCCTTGAATACGCGGGTTTGGGCATGGGTGCTGCGGATGACGGACAGCAGCAGGGCACATGCGATGATAACATGTTTCATGATGGTAATTGTGGGATAAATAATGGAAACGGTTACTGTTTATTTTTTCGAAAAGGGTGTGGCGAATTCGCAATACGGACTGTCGGGGTAGCTGGCGGTGAACGATTTGGCCGCTGCCTTTTGTTTGTCGTTGTCGCTGGCATTGGACACGAGCGTATGGACCAGGGATCTGAATCCTTGTTCGGCGGGTGTCATGCTGCTCAAGAAAGGCGCCTGTTGGAGGGAATGATGGAAGGCTTCCAGTTTCTCCCGGGGCATCTGTTCAAACATTGTTTCGAGCTCGTAGTAGCTATTGGAGATGTATTCCTTGGGTTTTACTGCGATGGCGTTGAAGCGGTTCAGTTTCTGATCGGCGTAGTAGAGGCCGGACATCACGTTGCTGAACATAAAATCGTACCACGGGTCGTTATTGCCCTGGTCTTTCTCCAGGAAGATGCGGTAGAGGGCGGCGGTCATGTTGCCGTTGCAGTAGATACTCCAGATCATCATCTTCATGGCTTTGTTGCGCAGGGTGGCCGGGATGGGCGTCAGCGGGGTATTGGTCTGTTCGTGCCGGGTTTTGGCGTACCGGTCCTGGCAGTCGGGGTGTGTTTTCAGGGAGTCGGCGAGGCCGGCGCTGGTGTTGTTGAAGTTGTACGCTTTGGCGGAGAGCCCCCGGGTGCGTTTCACCATCCAGCTGTCTTCCACCTGCAGTTGATAGGCCGAAAAATAGTCCCGCAGGTGTTTTTTGAGCGGCTGCCGGTATTGGATATCGGCGCTGTCCAGTCGCACGAACATCGTAGGGTCGATCCCGATATGGCTGTTTTTCAGCAGGACGATGGCCAGGGAGTCGGCATCCCCTTCGTGGTACCGCTGGTGTTTGCTCCTGTCGAAAGAGTAGCCTTCGAATACTTTTTTCAGGCGGGTGAGGCGTTCGTAGCGGGAGTCCAGCACCGCATTCAGCGACTGTTTGTACTCCTCGGAGCTGAACCATTCCGCGCGCTTCTTCATCCCGTTTTCCGGGTGTTGGAGGGCATTATGGGCCATTTCATGCGCCAGTACCAGGGCCAGCTCTTCCCGGGTACGGGAGAAGGCCAGCAGGCCGATATTGACCGCGAGGAGGTTGCCGCCGGTAGCGTAGGCGTTGACGGACGTATTGCGGTCAATCAGCAGCATGGGGGGCTGGGGAATCAGCTTAGGGTTGGCGGCAGCGATTTGCCGGACGATGCCGTCAAGGTAAGTTTGTATTTCTGCCTCATACAGGTAGCCGTCGTTGTCAATGGCTTCGGTGACGAAGTCGGTGCGTTCGTTCCATATGTCCCTGTACTTTTTCTGGGTCTCTTTGTCTTTGTAGACAGCGGGACAGGTCCATGTTTTTTTCAGGGAGTCTTTCTGGCGCTCGTAGTAGGCATGGGAAAGGTCCTTGTAGTTGTAAATGGGCTTGGTTTGGGCTACAATACTTTGGCAGCACAGCATCAGGGCTGACAGCGTAAGGGATCTGCAGGTTGACATATTTTTATTTCGTAGGTATCGGGCGCAAAGATACTAAAATTTGTATATAGAGCTATTACCTTTGCGACAAATCCTATCTATGAAAGCTGTTTATCGTTCGTTGGCTGTTTTCTTTTCCTTGATACTGTTGGGCATATACGGAGGTCTTTATACTGCCAGGATCGAGCGGCCGTTTCCGGCGGAGCCGCCGCCTGCAGATACGGGGTTGACAGAGTTGGTCCTGGAGCGCCAGGGGTTTGTGACAGAACTGGTGCGAAAGCGGCATATGGTGGATTCGCCTGCGCCGAAGCGACTATTTTCGCTGGTATATTATCCTACGGCGATGGGTAACATGGTGGCTTACCTGAGCAAGGTTCCGCAGGACAGCCGGTTGCATCCGGCAGTCATATGGATCAATGATGGGTTGACAAATGGTATCGGTGATACAGAGACGGGGGCGCCGTTCAGGGAAGCCGGTATTGTGATGATGTACCCTGCCTTACGGGGAGGCAGCGGCAATCCGGGGTACGTGGAATCTGGTTTCGGAGAGGTAGATGATATCGTGGCCGCCGCGGATTTCCTGGCGCAACAACCGGGAATAGATCCGGAACGTATATACCTGGGCGGAGCAGGTGTTGGAGCTACGGAGGTGCTGTTGACGGCGGAGTGCAGCAGCAGGTTCCGCGCGGTGTTTAGCTTTAACCCGATGATCATCATGAATGACCACCAGTCGGGTGGAGATTCGCTGACGTATAGTGTCTACGATATCCGGGAGACGGAGTTGCGGACGCCGATAAAATGGCTGAGGTCTATTCGTACGCCTGTATATGTGTTGGGGGGCGCGGAGGGATACCTGTTTCCTATGAGGCGGTGGAAAGCGCAGGCAGCCGAGGCGGGGGAGAAGGACCTTCATTTTTACGTGATGCCGGGTAAGGACCATGTTTCGGCGGTGCGGCCGGTATGTGGGCTGCTGGCGGCGGCGGTGCTGCGGGACACATCGGGACCAGTCTTTGCATTTGGGCGGCAGCTGTTGCCTTTGGCGGACAAGTAATGTGTTGTTGCTGGCCCGGAAAATATTTTTTCCGGATCAAAATTAAAATAAATTTCATTTTTTGATGTAAAAGCGATCACTTTGTAAGTCTTCCTAATCGAAAAGATATTCTGAATTTCACTTTGATTTTAATCGTATCATTTTGATAAAAAATCTGTCAAAACCCTTTACTGTACTGAATTTGGTTGTTGTGTCGATTCCCGTATATTTGCATTGTTCTGAATAATTTTAACAATGAAGGTACTTCAATTTAAGATTGGCGACGTAGTGGATTGCCCGCTACAGAATGACGCCACCGTTATGTTCGTTCGTGACATCAATGCAGAGAAGGACGAACTGTTATTGTCTGACGCTCCCGAGGGAGGTCGCACCACCTGGATGCATCTGAAAGAGGTAGGAGGCGTGCCGATAACGCCCAGGATCTTACAGTTGGCCGGTTTTAAGCCCGTAATCGGCAAGAACGGGCTGTACGAAGCCGGCAACGGCCTGCGGCTGCAAAGGCTTGGTAACGGCTATTACATCGAAGATGTGTATGACGACCACTCCGATCCCCTGGTGATGGAATCATTGCACGAACTGCAACACTATTATGACCTGTTGCTGGAACAGCCACTGCGGATCAATGGCATCCACAGGCCCATGCCCATGGCAGAACTATGCCCGGACCACCGGCCGGCACAGTATTACTGGTACAGCTACCAACGCAGCGACGGCCACCTCGCAGAAGACGTGTCCACGCAACACCCGATCACCACCGTCAGCGCCCTGCGCTTACTTGAAGACAGCGGTATCGTGCTGCTCAACTGGCACGTCATCTCCCAGGACCTGTACCTGAGCTTCGACAAACCGTGGCCATCACGTTAACGTATTTATCGACTCAACAAGCTCCGGCGGGGAGTTCTCTCCCTGCCCTTTTCTTTGTAACCCTTGCTGCGAGCATAATGCAGCCGGTTTTGGTTGCTTAAAAAACTTTCAGTTTCTATTGAAAATCCGGCAAAATTGTCCTAACTTTTAATTGCGATTGCAACTTTAGAGTAAAACGTATATCGCATGATACATTGCCAATACCCTCATAACCATCAATTGATGAAACTGACAAAGTTCCAAGAGAAAGCTATTATTAAGACCAAAGCATTCATCGACGAACAGCCCCCAAAAAGAATAGATATACAGCACCTGGTCCACTTCTCCGGTCTTAGTGAAAGCAAACTAACAAAAGGTTTTAAAATGCTCTACCACGTAACTATTTATCAGTATCAGCTTGAACGCGCGATGAACTATGCCAAACAACTTCTCCAGGACGACCACCAGGTGAAGGAAGTAGCCATTACCTTAGGATATAGTACCTCAGGGAGTTTCGCGCGGGCGTTTCACCGGGTGTTCCAGGAGACGCCAGGCGAGGTGAAGTGGCAGTGATTTGATGCTTTTTTTTAGTTGATGAAATGCCGCGTAGTGATGCCAGCGTTTATTGGTGTGCCTATGAGTGATTCTTTTGCCTAAAATTTAAAATGTTATTGTATGAAGAAGTTAATTATGTTCTTTTTGTCCCTGATAGTAGTAGTTGCTGCGTCTACATCATTGGCTTTAGAAGCTCGTCAGAATCATGTTATATATACACGGAATTTGGCAAATGGTCTATGCGATATTCCTCTTGTTAGTAAAGCAATTTTGAATACCACTACGTTTGGCTTTTTGGCAACAAATATACCGGGACCTTGCGACTTAGTAATTACAACGAATGTTATTAACTAATACGTGTTTGATTATCCATAAAATGAATATCTGTATGGGAAAGTTGTTGTTTGGTGTATCTCTGTCGATTACCATTTTCGTATATGCGTTTTTAGCCTCAAAGGCTCGATTTACACGTGTTATCTATACTCCTGGCGCTTCTGATGCACCAGGAGTGTGCTGTGTTGCCAGAATTTCAAGGCATTTTGCAACAAGTCCAAGTGGGGCTGATCAAGCTATGCTCATTCCCTATAGTGTTAATCGAACAACTTTCCTATTGCCCGCAAATCGACTGGCATCTATCTTATTGTCGTTTGTTACTATACTATTTAAGAGCGGCCAACTGTTCAAGGTTTAAGCATTAATTTAGCTTGGATATAATAGGATTTAAAATTCTAAAATTGTCTACTATGTTTAAGGTTAAAATTCTGTTGGGAGCTACACTTTTGATGGTAGTTTTATCAGGAACACTTGCGTCTAGGGCTGGTTTAAATCATGTTATTTTTACTCGTGACCCGATAAGTCCTAATATATGTAATGTCCCAGTTTTTAGTAAGGATATGATTCCTACTCCAATTGGTACCTTTTGGGCCACATCTATTCAGGGATCTACTTGCGTCCTTGCTCTGACATATGATTTTGATGATTAAAGTGACTTCGTTGATTCTACGTTTTAAGTTCGGCTATAACGCTTTTTGTTGCTGGATTAGGGTTGCTTTCAACGAAATAGTATAGTATTTTGCATTAAAATAGCCATTTGATATAATCCTCAGTCTTTTAGAATGACTGTTCTTGTTATAAAACCCATTTTGTTTTATTTCCTCAAATTTTCCTCGCAATGTTTCTTTTGACCGAAGTACAAGATATTTGTGTGTTTATGCTGTTGATCGATAAGATTTAGAATTTTCACTGGTTTACGATCTATGATGTGTCAATATGGTGACTTTTGATACAGCTTGAATCATTGAATTTATCTGTGCAAGTTTTTTAAAAAAAATAGCTTGATTATGCAATTTAGCAATGATATAAAATGTGATAGCGAATTTGGCCGGGGTATTTCATTTAAGGACTTTTTGGTTAGAGATGGTTTAAATAGAAAGCTTATTATTTTTAGTTGTTTGTTGGTACTTCTGCAGTTGCTGGTATTTAAGTACTTTTATCCATACCCTGCGTTTATTAATGGAGATTCCTATCAATATCTATTGAGCGCAACTGGTAACCTAAAAATTGATTTCTATCCCATAGGATATCCAAAGTTTTTAAGATTGATTAGTGTATTTTCTTCTAGTCATACTGTGGTTGTCTCTCTTCAGTATATGCTAATGCAGTTTGGTACATTGTTTTGGGTGTTCTCGCTTTTTTACTTTTACCGGATTAATCGTATAATTAGAATTCTGCTGATAGTAGCTGTTGTACTTAGTCCGATACAATTATATATGGCCAATTATATTTCAAGCGATAGCCTGTTTTATTCAGTTAGTATTTGTTGGTTTGCCACTAATTTATGGGTCGTTAATCGGTTTTCTTGGAAAGTTGCCTTGATCCACGCTGTGTTGTTGGTTTTGGCATTCTCCATCCGTTATAATGCATTGTATTATCCTCTAGTGTCATGCATTGCGTTAGTTGTTGCCAGGGGGAAGGTCTGGTTAAAGCTAACGGCGGCAGGCTTAATTTTTATGATGTTGGGTGTATTTGTGATCTGGACGTCTGTACAGTATAAAAAACTTACGGGAGAGATGCAGTTTTCTGCTTTTTCCGGTTGGCAAATGGCAAACAACGGAATGTACGCATACCGTTTTGTAGATTCCATAGACCAAAAGCCACTGCCACCTAAATTTAAAGAACTTGATTATTACGTGAGGAGTTATTTTGATTCAACAAGATATTACGACTTAAAGTATCCTGAGGTGATGCTGGACGTCAATGCGTTTTATATGTGGAGTCCGATTTCCCCCCTTCGTATGTATATGAAAAATAAGTTTGAGAGAGATACTGTTTCGAGTGAATTTAAAAAGTGGTCAGTTGTTGCTCCATTATATAAGGAGTATGGGATGTTTCTGATGAAAAATTATCCGAAAAAATTTGCAACTGAGTACGTGTGGCCTAATTTTATCAAATACTATGCGCCGCCCGTTGAGTTTTTGGGGATGTATGGATACAAAGTTGATACTGTGATGTCGGTTGTTAATACATGGTTTGATTTTAAAGAGAAAAAACTTAATTCCAGATTTAAAGATTATAGCGTTCGTACCTTAGAAAGTTATCCGATTATTTGTGGTACAATGAATGCAGTGTTTATAATGATGACTATTTCTTTTTTTGTTCTTAATGGAAGAAATATTAATAAAAGATTGTTTGAACTGTGGAGTATATTTTTTTTATTTTGGATATTAAACCTTGGGTTTAGTGTTTTTGCATCTCCAATTGCACTAAGATTTCAGATATTTCCGCTTGTTGTCTATACCTCAGCCAGTTTTTTAATGCTAAGCTTTGTTTTAGATCAGGCTAAAAATGTAGAGCAAAATACCGGAGGTAGAGTTGTTTTATAGTTATGATATCTAAAATTTGGCACACTATGAAGTATTTTTTTGCAGTTGTAACGCTATTGATGACTTCGCAATGCAGATTTCTAGATCCCGACGCGAGGAGGTTAGGTAAACCAATGCCGTCCATCGACGTGTTGCTTTTAGATAGCGCCACTGTCGTTAATACCAAAAATCTACCAAATGCATCAGCTACCGTATTGGTGCTTTTTGATCCATATTGTGAAATATGCTCCAATGAGATTTCTGCAATTATGAAGAGCATAAATAAATTCGATAATACGCAATTCTGTTTTATGAGCATTGCATCAATTGCGGATATTAGAACTTTTTATGCTAGCTATATGGGTAAAAAGTATCCGAATGTACACATCGGAGTTGATACAGGGTGGGCATACTTAAGATATTTCAAACCCCTAGGGGTACCTCACACTAGTGTGTTTTCTAGTAAGAAGAAACTGAAAAAGGAGTTTCTTTCTCAGGTTACGGTGGAACAGCTGCTCGCTGAGGTCAAGTAGTTTTATGTTTTTTAGCTATCGAGTGTTATTTGCCAACTGATTTTGGTAGTAAGATATTATTGCGCAATAAGCCGGCTTAATGAAGAGATGGTACCCTTTACGTTAATTCCGGCAAAAAAGGGAATAGCCGAACACCCTGAAAAAAAAGTAGGCAATATTTGAATTCCTTCAAAATTCACAATCATGAACAAGGTTAAAGTTTTGTTATCATCAGTTGCTTTAGTTGCACTGGTTGCTGGCGCATTTGCATCTCAGGCTCGCCTTAGCAATGTTGTTTATACTCCTGGAGCAAACCCAGCAATCTGTGATGCTCCGCTGTTTACAAGAACATTTGTTCCTGACCCGAAAGGTCCACATTCTGCTACCCTTATTAAAGGTGCAGCTTGTCAGCCTGGTACTATCGTTGTATTGCCAAATGACTAAGTGGAAAAGGGGGACTTGCTCCCCCTTTTTTTATATCCCCGTAATTATATATTGTTAATTTTTTACCTTTTAAATAGTTGATAACTATATACATAATATTTTTCCGAAAATGAAATACCACTTTTTACTCTGATTGTTGTTTATAGTCCTTATGGTAGTCTTGTTCTAATAATACATAATCTTTTTTGTATGCTTTTTTGGGCAAAAAAAAATATTCTGGTTGTTTTTATTGTTTTTGGGGTACACATGGCTTTGGGACAAAAGAAAGTGATTGGTGTAGATGATCTTGGGACTTGGGGACTCATTTCTCAGAATGCGAAATTAAACGATAACGGATCTGCTTTGAGTTATTATATTAACGGAAAACCAACAGCCGGTAAATTTACAGCCGTATTACAATCCACTGGGAGCAGTTGGATTAAGGAATTTCCAATGGGTTACGGACATTATTTTACTAGCGATAATAGAATTTTTTTGTGCGTGTTGCCAGGGAATGAGATTGTTATACAATATTTGAATTCGGAAAGACAAAGTAGAATATATAATGTCGGAAAATACTCTGTGTGGAGGGCAGACGGCAGTGATTGGTTGGCTTATACAAAGCTGCCAAAAAGCAGTAGAGAGCTATTATTAGTTAATCTGTCTAGAAGTGAAGACACAATAGTATACCACCAAGTAGATGATTACTTTCTAAATGGCAATGGGAGTTGTTTTGTGGTGATCAATAAGGTTGATTCGAGTAACTATTCGTTAAGAATGTTGAATATAAAGATGGGAGAAGTTAGAGAGATTTATAGAGGGGTAAAGCCTACAAATATTGTTATAGATGACAGTGGGAGAAAAATTGCGTTTTTGACAACTTCCGAAAATCAAGCTAAAGTAGCCAAAAATATTTGGTATTGGGATATGGACATTATGAAGGAGCCAGTAATTGTACAGCCGGACATTTTTGCAGATCCCAACTTGCTATTGACTAGTTTGGATGGATTTAGTACGGAAAACGGGATGTTTTTTTGTACACTAAGTAATAGAGCTGGAGTCAAGAATGATTATACAATGGGGCCTTCGATATGGAGGTATAATTCTGCTAAACTAGAAAGTGACTTGTCTGACGGAAATGCTAAAAATTATACATTTAGCGCTGCTTGGTATCCAAGTGAGAATAAAATCGTTCAGCTCCAAAAGCAAGGAGAAACGGAAATTCAGAAGAAAGACGGAAGAAGGCAATTATTATTCTATAACAATGGATATCGGGGTGAATGGAATTGGAACGAAAATTCCATTCCATCTTGTGTTTTGGTTGATATGAAAAGAGGGTTAAGGCGAAGCCTGACTCAGCCAGGTGACAGAAATGCAAAGTCTTATGTGTTGTCACCCAAAGGGAATCATATCGTATACTATGATGCCGATATGTCCGCTTATTTTCATTATGATATAGAGAGCGGTATCAGACGCAATTTAACGTCTGGAATTTTGGCAAAATGGACTACTTATGATAGGGATGACGAGCCATTTGCTTCATATATAAATATAGGTGTTGCTGGTTTTAGTGCTGATGAGTCTAAGGTTTTCATATATAGCCAGTATGATATTTTTGAAATAGATCTTACAGGAAAGAAAGCTCCTCTAAATCTTACAAATGGATACGGGAAAGAGAATAGTATTGTATTTCGGTTCGCTTTTCTTCCAGAAACTTGGGATTCAAAGAGGATATTATTAACAGCTTTCAACCGTAAAACGAAGGAAAATGGTTTCTTTGAAGTAAGGGAAGGTGATCCGAAAAGTCTAAGTGTATTGACTATGGAGAATGCGCTGTTTACCGGGGTTGATGAGAGTAAGTATGTGATACGGAATATGCCGGTTAGGGCTAAGGACGCTGATGTCTTTGTTGTCACAAAAATGGATGCTAAACATGCACCTGATTTGTATGTAACTCGTGACTTCAAAGTATTTAAGAAATTGAGTGATGTGCATCCAGAGAAAGAGTTTAATTGGCTAACAACAGAATTGATTGATTTTGAGTCATTGGACGGAAAGGTTTCACAAGGTATACTATATAAGCCTGAGGATTTTGATCCGAAGAAAAAGTACCCTCTGGTGTTCTATTATTACGAAAAAATTAGCGAGTGCTTAAATTTTTTTATAAATCCTGATGTTAGTATAGGGCCCGTCAATATTCCATATCTGGTGAGTAATGGTTATTTAGTATTTGCTCCCGATGTACATTTTGAGATTGGGTATCCGGGTAGAAGCTCTTATAATACGGTTATGGGAGCTGCAAATATGCTAATAAAATTGCCATTTGTTGATTCTACGAAGATGGGAATACAGGGCCATAGTTTTGGTGGGTTCCAGACTAATTACATTATAACCCATACTAGTCGATTTGCGGCTGCTTGCTCTGCGGCGGGGTTTACAAATTTTGTTAGTGCATATGGAGCCGTGATAGGTGATGGTTACTCCCGACAGGGACAGTATGAGCTATATCGGGATAGAATCGGGGCCACATTATGGGCACGGCCTGATCTTTATCTGGAAAATTCTCCGGTACTTAGAATTGACAAAATAAACACACCCTTATTGATGATGCACAATAAAGATGATGGAGACGTTCCTGTGGAGCAGGGGTTGGAATTTTTTACGGGTTTACGTAGATTGGGGAAAACAGCTTATCTGTTGCAGTATAAAGATGCGGGACATGTTGTAATCGGAGATGATGCTAAGGATTACAGTAAAAGAATACTAGATTTTTTTAATTTCTACCTAAAAAAGGGGAAATTGCCTAGTTGGATGACTAATAAGCCGGCGAATGTTATCGAATTCAGTTATCCCTTCCATAGCCAAGTTGTACATAAGTAGTCAGATGTGGTTGAGCTTGTCCCCAATCCATTCGCAGACACTATCTCAAAAACTGTGTAAATAGTAAAAATCGGGGTTTCGCTCCGATTTTTTAATTTTAAAGCATATACAGTTTTATGAAGACAGAAGATTTTTTATCAGACGACTTTCTGAAGCAGTTTAAAACAGCTGATCAGCTAAACGATTTTCTTGCCCAGATTCAGAAGCGGGGTATTGAAAAGATGCTGGAAGGCGAGTTGGATAGCCATTTAGGCTATGACAAGCATGAACATAATGACAGTACCAATAGCCGTAATGGCTACGGTAAGAAGAAGATTAAGACCAGCTATGGTGAATCAGAGATAAAAGTCCCCAGAGATCGTGACGCCAGCTTTAATCCCATGATTCTCCCTAAACGCGAAGGGATGGCTCAAGGGCTGGAAGAGGTAATTGTGTCCTTTTATGCCAAGGGGATGAGTGTGTCAGACATAGAAGAACAAATAAGGGAAGTATATAAATTTGACGTTTCTACGGCCACGATCAGCCGTATCACCAGCCGGGTGACAGAAGATATTGTCGCCTGGCAAAACCGGCCACTGGAACCGGTTTATCTCATCGTCTGGATGGACGGTATTGTGTTCAAGGTACGGGAGAACAGCAAAGTAGTGAATAAAACCGTCTATATCGCAGTGGGCCTAAAGCGGGATGGCCTCAAAGAAGTGTTGGGAATGTGGCTGGGTAAGAATGAATCAGCTGCTTATTGGATGACTGTGCTTACAGATCTTAAGGCGCGTGGCCTGGAAGATATTTTAATAACGGCCACAGATAATCTGAATGGATTCACTCAGACCATCAGATCCGTATTCCCACTGTCTGCCACTCAGGTTTGTGTCGTACATCAGATACGCAACAGCTGTCGCTATGTTGTTTGGAAAGATAAAAAGGAGTTTACAACCGATATGAAGGATGTTTATGCAGCTCCAACCAGACAGGCTGCCCTGGCTGCTCTTGACGCCCTGGATACTAAGTGGAGCGCTAAGTATGCATACGCTATCAAAAGCTGGCGTGAAAACTGGGAAGACCTCACCGTCTTCTTTGACTTCCCCCTGGAGATCAGACAGATCATCTACACGACAAACCTCATCGAAAATCTGAACGGTAAGATTAGAAAATACACCAAAAACAAGCTGTCCTTCCCTACAGATGAAGCAGTGTTTAAATCTGTATACCTGGCTTTACGGGAAGTATCAAAAAAATGGACCATGCCCATTAGAAACTGGGGCATGATCCTAAATCAGTTTTTAACTATTTTTGATAAAAGAGTGAGAATCTAATTATTATCCTGATTCCCCGGTTTTTAAGTTTACACACTTAGTGAAATAGTCCCCCTTTTATGCCAAGGGGACTGACTATAACCGCTAGTTCCATATAGGAATGTTTGCTTCCATTTTGGATAGAGTTTTTTTAATTTCCGCTGTGGATGCGTCGTCTTTATTTTTTTCAGAAATTAGTAATGCCTTTTTTTCTACGGTGATTGCTTCTGTTTTTTCTCCAAGTTTATACAATACATTCGCATATGTATCCATTTTTGCATGGTCGTCGGGATAAGAAGCTGTTATGATTTGCATGTATTCTCTAGCTTTTTTGAGGATTCTAAAGTCGTTACTGTATTTTAATACAGTTAGAAATACAAAATTGTTGGCCTCGAAAGCTTCCCAGACGCCAAACTTGTTATTCATTTTATCCAAGCGCTCCATATGGTATCGAATTGCATTATTCCAATCCTCATGTTCACTATACCAATTTATTTGATATCGTAAGACTAAATCAGAAGCCAGGCTATTGTCCCATGATCTTGTTATTACTTTTTTGATGCTATCCCAATCAGGTGTGCTCTTTTCTAGTTCTGCTTTTTTTAAAACTGGTGAAATGAGTTCTTGGATGGCAATCTGTCTAATTAGTTGGTCTGAAAATCCTGAGTCTTTCATAATTGAGTCGACCTTCTGCCTATGTAAATAGATATACCTTGTTGCGCTATCTTTTCGAGTTAATAGACTACCAAATGTATTGAAAAAAGGTTTGTATTTGGCATGTAGATAGTCCTCTGGAGGTCTATTGTCAATAGCTTTTTCCTTAAATGAGTTTGCAACTTTTTGGGAAAGAGAATCCTCTCGGTAGCTTTTTAGAGTAATGGCATAATTAAGAAGCTCATCGGGATTCATTTTCCTGGAATTATACCGGATTAACTGCCCTGCATAATTACTATTTATGTCCCTTGCAGTGTTGCAAAATGCGATAAATGAGTCTGGTGCCATGTAGCCCGTTCCTCGATGAAGGATATTTTCGTCGGCATCAAGAAATAGATAGGTGGGGAAGCTACGTATTTTGTACTTCTTGAGGAGCCTTCTAGCAATATTATATCTCTTCTGTATTTCCTCCGTATCGTTTTTGCTACTGTCCGCTTGTAGCTTTATTGAAGTGAAGTGTTTATTCAAGTATTGGCTTATAACAGTGCTTGGATATACTTCGCTATCCATTTTTTTGCAAGGGCCACACCATGTAGCATAAAAGTCAATAAAGATAATCTTATTTTCGGAACTTGATTTCAGTTTTATTTGTTCCCAATCGAGATTTTCATTGAAGTTAGTTCGAGTTTGTCCAAAGGTTGAGTTGGTGATGATACTGCTTGCTAATAATAAAATCCATTTCATTTTTATATAGTTAAGGTTTTGTAAGGTGTATTTAATAACCGATATTTTGCGTTAGGTTTGGATTCGTTAATCTTTCAGTGTTTGGTATGGGATACCTAACTTTAAAGGATGCCCAAGTTCCGCCTTTGAATGCCATTGCATTTTGCATAACCGAATCAACGGAGTTGGTCCTTATTAAGTCAAACCATCTATGTCCCCATTCGGTAAAAAGTTCTACTCGACGTTCTCTATTAATGGCGATTCGTAACGCAGATACACTGTTGGTGGAAATGGGGGGGATACCTGCACGTTTTCTTATCGCATTGAGGTCTTCTTTAGCTCCTTCGATATTATTTTGTTCGAGTCTTGATTCTGCTCTTATCAGGTATTGTTCCGCTAGTCGAAAGACTATGCAATACTCTTTTACACTTGAACTACTGAGGTCCGCTTGATATTTAAATGCGTATGGGTAGGTTTGATTATTTGCAGATATATAGTTTATCCAACTTGTTAGTCTTTTGTCATTGTCTTCGAAACTGGACATCAGAGATGGTGAAAGGTAATAGTTTCTAAGAGACAGCGTACCTGGGGCGCTAGTTAGTATAAAGAAGGTGGCTTCATCTGTATTATATCCTTGTTTGACTGGTTGAAGTGCCCACAACGTTTCTTTGCTATTTTTCTTAAAGACTGAATCTAGCCCTACTAGATCGTATTGCGATTTATTATTTATAATTGTAGTTGCGGCTGTTTCTGCTTCGAGATATTTTTTTCTGTAAAGTTTTACCCTAGCCTGGAGCGCGACTGCTGTTGATTGGTTGGGTCGTACCCGTTCGGTTGTTGGTTTAATAATACTTGCGTCTACGTAATCGTCATTAAGATAGGTTTTAGATTGCTCAAGATCGGTTTCAATATGGTTGTATATTGCTGATGTTGAGGACCGGGTGATAGTAGAATTTATCCGGTAGTCAGTAGATGTGACAAGGGGAACATCACCAAACAGATTAACCAGATAGAAGAAGTAAAATGCTCTTAGAAAGTATGCCTCTCCAAGCAATCTTTTTTTTACAGCAGGTGTTAAGGTTTGGCTTTGGTTTAAACCTTCAATGGCTGCATTGATTGTAAAGATTCTTGGGTAGAGGTTGGAGAAGTAGTTATTGTACCCGCCATTGTTTATGTAGTCAGGACTGACCATATTTCTCCACCAAATAAGATCTGCTTGAACATTTAAGTTTCCAATACCGAGATTGTCTGAAGCTAGTTCTTCAATAAGAGAGATAGAGGTGATACCACCATCAGAGAATCCCTGCATGATTTTGGTGTAGATTCCGGTTAATACCGCCGCTGCGGTATAATCATTTTTATAGACGTTCGCTTCGTTTATACTGGTTGTGGGGGCAGGGATCTCTAAGAACTTTTTGCAGCTGATTAGAGTGAGATTATTCAGTATTAAAAATATGCATGAGGTTTTTATTAATATTTGCCTGTTCATAACTGATTTAGTTTTAGATGTTTAAATGAAGGCCGAAGGTAATTGTTCGGAGAGGAGGAAGAACTGATAGAAAAGCTGTCTCTGGGTCTGTTCCAAAGAAATTAGAGATGGTAAGAAGGTTTTGTCCCTGTATGAAAAATCTTGCCGTGTTTATTTTAATCTTCTTTGCCCAACTATGCGGACATGTATAGGATAGTCTTAGGTTTCTCAGTTTAATAAAAGATGCGTCTTCGTAGTTTGCACTGCTTGATCCCAATGCATAATAGGCCATAACAGCATCAAAGTTTTCCGACGACACCATCTGATATGTAGCTACATCACCTGGTCTTCGCCATCTGTCTTGTATGGCTGTTGGCATTTGTGTGATTACTCCAGGGAAACCTGTTAGAGTCATCCTGTTAGTAGCCCCCATTTTTTTTACGAACTGGAATAGGAAATCCAGGGTTAGACCTTTAAAGCTGATAGTATTACTAATGCTTCCATAGTATTTTGGAGATGTGTTGATAATTTCTGTTCTGTCGGTGATAGAATTAGGAATAGAGGTGGCTTTTCCGTCAGCTGCCCGGTATTGATATAAACCTGTATTGGGGTTTACTCCAAGAAATGGAAATACCTTAGCAATGTTGACTGGTTGCCCGACTTCATATGTCAATCTGAAGGTGGTTTTATCTAGGTCTTTGAACTCAATAAGTTTGTTAGTAGGAATTGTCAAGTTTGCTGAGATATTCCATATTACTTTTTTGCTTTTTAGTGGAGATACATCTAGCTGAAACTCAAATCCAGTATTTTGGATTGTGGCATCAATATTTTGATTTACTCCAATGAAACCTGTTACCAATCCAAGTGGATAAGTTATCAGCTGATTGGATGATCTATTTATATTGTAATTTGCCGAAAATAGAATTTGGTTATTTAGAACTCCTACATCGATTCCGAGATTTAGTTTTTTGGTTAGTTCCCATTGCAGGTAAGGATTTGATAATCCTGTTGGCTGGATGCCTACAGTTTGTTGGTATAAAATGGGGGTGGTAATGTTGTTGTATAAGCTTAGGTAAAGATAGTCTGGGATTTGATCATTCCCCGTGGTGCCATATGAAATTTTTAGTTTTCCGAGACTTAGCCATGGTAGACTGTTTTTCGAGAATCTTTCGTCACTGAAAATCCAAGCACCTGCTACTGAGTAGAAATTTGCGAACCTGTTTGCACTTCCAAATCGGGTAGTGCCATCTCGTCTTCCAGCAAGTGTTATTAGGTATTTGTCGCGGTGATTATAGTTGATACGACTATAGAAGCCATTGTAACGGTACGTTACTATGTAAGGCTGTGCTGTAATGTTAGGTGCGTTCGCTATATTTTCGAGTTGCGCGTCGTCGATAAATCCCCCTCCGGCAGTGAGAAGTGCGTTGTCCTTCTTTTGTTGGAAAGAACTTCCTATTAGTATGTCTAGTTTTCCATTGTTGAAGTCCTTTTTGTATTTAATTTTAGGTTCGATAATCCATGAAGCTGTTGATTTATTAGAAAGGTTAACCTTTCTAAGGTTAATGGGAAGTGCCGGACTAAAGGAGGATTGGGGCGTAATGGCGCTTTCTGCGATTTGTAGGTTGTTGTAACCTGCTGAGCTACTAATTTCTAAGCCAGGAAGTGCCATGTATCCTAGTTCGATGTTTCCAATAGTGTTATTGGTAGCGCCTTTGTACCTTCTCGTAATATAAGCTATCGGATTGTCTAGCGTATATCTGCTAGTTCCAGGAATCAGTCCCCAACTTAAGGTTCCGTCTTCTTTATATAATTGGGGCGCATTAGGCGGTAGTGTAACTACTTTACTCATTAAATCAATATTCATCATTGAATTATCGTCATTCACATATGTTCCAGAGAAACTCATACGGAATTTTTGATTGTTTGATTTGTGATTAAAACTCATGTGTACATTCTCTCTGGTGTCAGCAAAGTCTCCAGGAGTAACAGTTGTTTGTTTAAGGTAGCCACCGCCTACGTAGAATTGTGTATGTTCAGTTCCTCCTGATATTGCAGCTTGTGCATTGGTAAATTGGGCCGATCCACCGACAAGCATCTTTTGCCAGTTGGTAGTTTTAGTGGAATCCCATGCGCCACTGATATCATAATCGTTGGTGTATGATATTGTGGAGTTGTCATTTTTTTTTGCTTCTTTTCTAAGTCTAATGTAGTCAGTCGTATTTAAAAGTTTAGGTTGACGAGATACTTTGCTGAAACCTGTTTGAAAGTCAACGTCCACCCTTGTATTACCTGGTTTTCCTTTTTTTGTGGTGATAAGTATTGCTCCGTTTGCAGCTCGTGAGCCGTAGATAGCGGTGGCATCTGCATCTTTAAGCACCGTTATACTCTCGATGTCGCCTGGATTTACGTAATTTAAGGTGCTTCCTCCAGATCCGCCAATTGCTGCAGTCATAATTGAGGGATTGGGATTTACAGGGGGGTAAGGAACGCCGTCAATAACAAAGAAAGGTGAGGTGCCTTGTGCTAAACTGTTTACGCCTTGGATGTTGACATTAATATTGCCGGCTGCTACCCCTGTGGTTTGTTGAATAAATACTCCCGGAACACGACCTTGAAGTGTGAGCAACGGATTCGACACCGGCTGCCTTTCTATCACCTCCGCACTTACCGTCCCAATATTCCCCGTACTCGTCCTCTTCGTCGTTGTCCCATACGCGATCACCTGCACCTGGTCCAGTGCCGTGTTCAGCTGTTTCAGCACTACGTCTATCTCTCCCTGTTGGGCTTTTATTTCCCGGGAGAGGTAGCCGATGTAGCTAAAGATCAGCGTGGCGGCGGCATTTGTTTTCAGGGTGTAAGTACCATCGGGCTTTGTGACGGTGCCGGTGCCGCCGCCTTTTACGCGGACGCTCACGCCTACGAGCGGCTGACCTTTATCATCCCGGACGCTGCCCTGGACGTAGACAACTTTGGTGGAGTCCGGAGCGCCTGAATCGAACGTGAGAAAGTCAGCTCCTGACAGATTGCTACGTTCTTTACGCGTAACAACAATGACGTTATTCTGGATAGTATAGGTGAAGGGCTGATTCTCGAAGATCTTGTCGAGGGCTTCGGGTACGGAGTTGTCCATGAGGTTAAGGTTGACCGGCTTGGAATCGCGGAGGTTGTCGGACTCCACGAAGAAGGAGTAGCCACTTTGTTTCCGGACGGACTGGAGTACGTCGCGCAGCGGTGTGTTACTGGCGGTAAGGGATATCCGTTGTGAATAAACGCTGGCAGTTACCTGCAGGTTGAATAAAAATAACAATGCGATTAATTTCATGGCCACAATGATTATGAGCGTGTGACGGCCCTGCGGGGAGGGGATTTTCCGCAAAGAAAATTCCGTTCCCACCTTGGTGGGTACATTATATTCCATATCTTTGTCTGGTTGAAAATTGTGAAAAATTGTAAGAGCAGTTTTTTAACGAAATTCAATCCTGCCGGGAGTGTTGGTCGCACTTCCGGTTTCGTTTTAGTAAGTGTTTTTTTTGTTTTTGTGATGTTTGACTGATGCTAATGAACGTTGACTTTCCTTCCGTCTAGTTTGAATGTTAGTTTTGTTCCCATTTCGATAATGTTAATGACTTGCTGAAGATTCAGGTTCCTGGAAATTTCTGCGTCAAATCGTTTGTTCAGAGGAAGGGTGCTGTTGTAGGTGAACTCAACATCGTACCATCTGCCAATTTGTTGTAGAACTTCTTTTAAAGGGGTGTCATTAAATACAAACAATCCGTCTTTCCATGCTATGACGTCTTCGGCTTTGACTGACTTTACTTCAAAGTCGTTACCAATCAGGGTAGCTTGCTGACCAGGCTTAAGAGAGTGGGTCGTGGATGAAGCGAGGGGCGTGATATCCACGCTGCCTTCTGCGAGCGTGGTGATATCAGGCTGGTGGAGATAACAGCATACATTGAAATGTGTGCCGGTCACCTTGATGCTTTGTTGCAGGCTAGAGACTATAAAAGGTTGCTGTTGATGTTTTGCTACTTCAAAATAGGCTTCCCCCACCAGGTGCACACGGCGCTCTTTGCCGGTGAAAGGTACGGGGTAAGTGATGCTGGACTCGGCATTCAGCACCACCTTGCTGCCATCAGGAAGCACGACCTGGTACTGACCGGCTCGGGGGGTAGTGATCGTATTGTACACAGGCCGCTCTCCCGATAGTTTTAATGGTTGCCTGGAGGTGGAATAGTAATTTAATATACCCGAACCCTGTTGTGCGAGCACTCCCGGGGCAGCAGCAATGCTGTCCGGCGTATCGCCGAGAGGGACCTGCCGGCCGTCGGACAAGGTGAGCATGGCCTTATTGCCACCCGGGCGGATCGCCGCCATCATCTTGTCCTGCACCGGACCGGTTTTGTTGTTCGTCTTAATATATAAGGTATAGGATAATACAGATACAAATGCTACTGCAGCGGCCATCAGATACCATGCGCCGGACGATCCATGCCTCCCGATCCTCAACCTGGCCCAGATCTCCCGTTTGATCCTGGCGTAGTCCACATTATACGCCACCGGTTCCTGCTGCCGGCAGAGATCAAGGTACCAGTCTTCTACCAGCGCCTTCTCTTCCGGTGTGCAATCACCTCGCTCCACACGGTCCAATAAATCTTTGGTTTCCTGGTCGCTCATACTAAATTTAAGTTAGATGGTATACATTCACAATGATGGTTCATGGGGTCAGGGATCGGACAATCGTTCACCGCTCTCACTGATATAATAACGCACTGAAAAAAGAACGGTAGAAGGAAGGTTATTAAATTTTTAACTTTTTGTAAATAATGCATTTCGTTTTTACAAATAGTTTAGAAATGAAAGGGGCTAAAAATAGCTCAACTTCGTCCGCAAAATCCGGATAGCATTGTGGATCTGCTTACGCACCGTCTCGGTAGACGTACTGGTACGCTCCGCAATCGTCTTGTAATCGCAATGCTGCTTGCGGCTCAGTTCAAACGTCAGCCGCATCCGCTCCGGCAACCGGGAAATCTCCATCTCTATCTGCCGCTGCAGCTCCCGCTCCCGCACCTGTATCTCTGTACACTCCGATGCACTCACATAATGTCTTAAAGTGGCCAGGTACTTTTCCCGTACCTTCTCCCGCCGGTAATCATTGATGATCCGGTTACGCACCGTCGTATACAACAATAATCTTAAGGGAATGGCATCCTGTATGCTGCCATGACGGATCAGGGAATGGAAAGTCTCCTGTACCACATCCTGCGACGCACACTCGTCACGAAGCATCCGCAACGCATGCCGGTACAGAATAGCCCAATAACGGTTGTAAATTTCTGTGAAACATTCAACGATGCCCTCATTATAACCGGCAACCAGCTCACTATCACTTAATGCATGGTAGGTCATATTATAAATAACAGGTTTCAGTGGCAGCGGAATAAATTAAAAGTTGCCACCTATACCCAAGGAACGATGTCAAAAAAGACACGGTTGTAAGTCATTTGTTAATACAAAAATGTATGGAGAGTAATTTAATGGGGTAAACAAGGAGGTGTAAAACAACAAAACCAGCCATGGCGGCTGGTTTTGTGCAATAGTTGTTTTTAGTCTAATATGACGTCGTAGCCGTTCTTGTTAACAATATACCTGAACCAGACAACCCCCGACCTGAACGTATGCATCTGCTGCATAAACATCTGCACCTTGTCCGCCCCGCCGGGAAACAACGGCATACCCCTCCCCAACACCACCGGATGCACCCACAGATGAAACTCGTCCACCAGCCCCAGGTGGGTCAACGCTCCCACCAGCTGCCCGCTGCCATACACCATAATGTTTTTCTCCGGACCAGGACGCGGCTGCTTCAAAGCCGCCACCACCCGCCGCAAATCACCCTTCGCCTGCCGGCTGTTGCTCCAGGGCAACGTACGGATGGTCTGCGAATACACCACCTTCTGCGTCGTATTCATCATCACGGCATACGCAATGTCATCCCGCGGGAAAAACGAATCAATCTCTACCCGCTGCCAGTAAGCGGCCATCGCTTCATAGGTATTACGGCCCAGCAACAACGTGTCTGCCTGGTTCAAATCCCGGGTCAGCCGCTCACTCATGTCATTGCCCCAGCTGGCGAAATGCCAGTCCAGCTCCCGCTGCTGACCAGACATAAACCCGTCCAGCGATATGTTCATGGATACAATCACTTTTCTCATACAATAGTCAGAGGGTTACTTTGCCTGCGATGACGGGCATAATAAATCTGCCGGCCCAACAACGCACCGGGAATAGATAACGCCGCCCCCAACAGGGAGTACCACGCTGGTCCGGCATCTTTCATGGTAATCAAACCCACCAGCCACATCACCACCATACCGGTAATAATGGCTAAAATAAGGCGTAACATATAAGCTGTATTTAACTTGAAGAAAAAGACTACTTGCCGTCAAAGGCGTCCTGCAAGCCCTGCATGTCCAGCTTATTCATGCCCATCATGGCCTGCATGGCGCGGCCCGCTTTCTGCCGGTCCGCCGCCCCCAGCAATTGTCCCAAAAGGGTAGGTACCACCTGCCAGGATACCCCAAACGGGTCTTTCAGCCAGCCGCACCGCCCTTCCTTGCCGCCATTGGCGGTAAGGCCGTTCCAGTAATGGTCCACTTCTTCCTGCGTCTCACAGGAAATCACAAAAGAAACCGCTTCGTTAAAGGTAAAATGAGGACCTCCGTTCAACGCAATAAAGGTCAGGTCCTTCAGCCGGAAAGTTGCTGTCATCAGTGTACCTTCGGGCAGCGGCGCGCCGGCGCCATACCGGCTGATACCACAGACTTCCACCTTTGGGAAAACATCCTGGTAAAACTGGATCGCTGTTTCTGCATTGTCATTAAACCACAGAAAAGGGGTAATTTGTTGTTCGTTTTTCATAATTGTTGCATTTTGTGAAACTTTCTGATCCAAAGGTACCCCGCTGTCCGCTAGAAGAAGGGGTGGTGTAGAGACATTCAAAGGGTTGTTTGCGACTTTTTACATCCTTAACTTTATATAAATTCCTTCCGGTTATTATGAAACACGTATCCATCCTTGTCCTCAATGACGCCGTGATGGCCAGTATTGTAGATCCCCACATGATGCTCTCCGGCGTGAATGGCTTTCTCGAAGATGCCGGTAAACCGCCGGCCTTTAAACTACAACTGTTAGGACTTACCCCCATGGTAAAACAGTACAACGGCCTGTTCAGTGTACATACGGATAAAATGCTGAAAGAGGTGAAACGTACAGACCTGGTGATCATCCCGGCTATCGCCGGCGATTTTGAAGCTACCTTGTACAAAAACAGGGAATTCATCCCCTGGATTATCCGCCAATATAAAGAAAATGGCGCAGATGTAGCCAGCCTCTGCTCCGGTGCTTTTGTGCTGGCCGCCACCGGCCTGCTCGACGGCCTCGAATGCTCCAGCCACTGGGCATCGGCCAACCTGTTCCGGCAACTGTTCCCCGACGTGGTGCTGGTCAACGGCCGCATCGTCACGGAACAACAAGGCCTCTACTCCAGCGGCGGCGCCAATTCCTACTGGAACCTGCTGCTGCACCTGGTAGAGAAATATACCGACCGGGAAACAGCCATCATGGCCTCTAAAGTATATGCGCTGGACATCGACCGCACCAGCCAGTCACCTTTCGCCATGTTCAGCGGACAGAAGAAACATGAAGACGCTCCCATCCGCCTGGCACAGGAATACATCGAAGCCAATATACACCAGCGTATCTCCGTAGAGGAACTGTCGGACCGCTTCGCCATCGGCCGCCGCCACTTCGTACGGCGCTTTAAAAAAGCCACAGACAACACCCCGTTGGAATACATCCAGCGCGTACGCATGGAAGCAGCCAAAAAGAAACTGGAAAGCAGCAGGATGAACGTCAACGAAGTCATGTACGAAGTAGGCTATTCGGACAGTAAAGCTTTTCGTGCTATCTTTAAAAAAATGACAGGCATGCTGCCGGTAGACTACCGTTTAAAATATAATAAAGAAGCGGCAGTGGAAACCAGCAGCCGCTAATCCTGCAACATGATCATGGAACAACTGGGCAGCGGCACCTTTCTGGGTAAAAACAAAGTCAATTACCATCTTTCCGGTATCATCCTGTCGGAAACGGTATACCACGCGGCAGTGTCGGAAGACTGGCACCACCACGCCAACCCTCATTGCTCACTGGTGTTGGAAGGCGGTAACTTCGAACACCGCCGTTACTATCAACAGGAAGTACTGCCCGGAAAACTGGTCCGCTACGCCTCTTTCGAAGAACACCGTAACCTGCAAACGCTGCATCCCTCGCGTAACCTGAACCTGGAAGTGGAACCGGCTTTTTTCGAAACCTACGGCCTGTCGGAAATCACCTGGGAAAGCCTTCCCGAACATGCGCTGCAACTGGCGGTCCTGCAGCTCTATAAAGAGCGCGACCTGCTGCCGGAACAGGATACGCTGGCCCATTCCATCCTGCTGCAGCATTGGGGCCCTGCCGTGAAGACCGGCAAAGGCACGCCCGTATGGGTACACCGGCTGCGCCAACTGTTGCACGACCGCTGGGATACGCCGCTGTCGCTCGACACCCTGGCAGCCGAAATGGACATGCACCCGGTATCGCTCTCCAAATATTTTCCGCTCTATTTTCAGGGTACCATCGGGGAGTATCTCCGTAAAATAAAAGTAGGCAGATCGCTGGCGCTGGTGCGCGATAAAAAACAATCCCTCACCGGCATCGCCCTGCAATGCGGCTTCTTTGACCAGAGCCATTTTATCCGTAATTTCAAACAATACACCGGCTACCTGCCGGGCGCCTTCCGTAAACTGTAATTTTTTCCCGGATACTAATTCTGTACAATTCTGGCACCCCGCCGAAAGGTAGCTTTGTGCCATTAATCCATGTCAACATGAAAAAATGGTATAGCCTCATGGTTACCTGCCTGTGCCTGTCAACGGTCTACGGGCAAACGGTAACTTCCGCCGAAAAACAGGCGGTCATCCGCCAGTCCGCACAGCTGCTGGAACAACACTATGTGTATCCCGACAAAGGCAAGCTGCTGGCGGCCGCGCTGCTGCAAAAAGAAAGAGACCTGACGAAGGGAACGGACAGCGTAAAGGTTTTCGCAAAGGCGGTCACGAAATTGTTACGGCAAACCGTACAAGACGGACATATCTTCCTCAAATTTGACCCGGAACTGGTAAGAGAGCTGAATGCGCCGCGGGCCAAAGGCGATAGCGCCAAAGACCCGTTTCACTATAGTGAAAGGGCCGCTAATATCAACTATGGTTTCCTGGAGGTGAAAGTGCTGGAGGGGAACATCGGTTATATCCGGCTGGCAGAAATCAATCTGTCACCGCAAAGCGTGGATGTGCTGAAAGCAGCGATGACGATGGTACAGCATACACAGGCGCTGATCCTGGACCTGCGCGATAATGGTGGCGGCGGCAGCGCCATCGGCCTGGTGCTGGAAGGATATTTTGTGAAAGCAGGCACTCCGCTGCTGGAGGTGAAAAACCGGAACGGAAAAAATGAAGTAATGAAAGCGGAAGCGCTCAGCGGTACACGACCATACGAGCGGCCACTGTATATATTGGTGAACGATGACACGGCATCTGCAGCAGAAGCCATCGCGTTCGAATTGCAATATATGAAACGCGCCACGATCGTGGGACAACGTACAGCGGGCGGTGCGCACATGAACGAACTTTACCCGGCCAATAACCGGTTCCTGTTGTCGGTATCCATTGCGGCGCCGGTATTTCCGGGCACGAGCCAAAGCTGGGAGCTGACCGGCATACAACCGGATATTGTTACCACCAGCAGGGAAGAAGATTTACCGGTGGTACTGGGGCTTATAAAAAAGGACCACGATACCGCACGGAAATGAAGTGGCACTGATCAGTTTCAGGGACAGCCGCTGTTCCAGCTGATGGAAGATAGGCAGCCCTTTACCGATGGCCACCGGATTCACGAACAGGTAAAATTCATCGATGAGCGCTTCCTGTATCAGGCTGGCCGCCAGTTTACTGCCCCCGTAGGTGATGATATCCCCTCCGGGGGATTTTTTTAGACGGGCTACTTCTTCGGGCAACGCTTCATTAACGAGTACCGTGTTCTGCCAGCCATGTTCGGTCTGCGTGCGGGAGAAGACCATTTTAGGGAGATCATTCATGCGATGCGTGTATGCGTCGGCGATATCGGGATCGCCGGCGCGGGCTGTCCATGCAGGGATGAATGTGTCTGCCAGTTTGCGTCCTATCAGGATGAGGTCTACGGGTTTGGTCAGGGCCAGTGCGTGATCTTTCAGCTGCTGGTCCCATTCAGGGGTAAGCCAGTCTGTATCGCCCTGTGCGTCGGCTACAAAGCCGTCTACACTTACCTGCATCTGAAGTATCAGCTTTCTCATGAGGATATTTTTGAGGGTGCTGATACAAACTTACAGGTTAATAACATTTTTGACAGGGTGTGAATCCGTCAAACCTTTAGAAGAGAATATATTTTGCGTGGTAGTTATTGAACGGCACCAGCGTGTCCATCACCGGCAACGGCCGGATGGGGATCACGGTGTCGGTATGAAAAGTCTCCCGTTCTTCTCCGTCGTAAGGCTCGCCCGAACGGATATAGCGGCCGGTAGAGAGGTTGTACTCTTCGCTGATGATCATCCCTTGTCCATCGGATTCGGTACGGCTGTAACCTATCAGTTCAAAATGCTGGTGCTGGTAGCGGTAGAGGTATTCCGCGGTTCCGCGCAGCAATGATATCCTGACGGTGAGCACACCCTTGCTGACAAGCACGGAATCGAGGTTGATGGCGTCATGGGCCCCTTCGCCGCCATCCGGCAGTATGGCTGTTTCAGACGTCGCCGCCAGCTGATATTGGCCATCGGGCCGGCCAAAAAGCACCTGGAGGCGATAAGGCTTTTCGGCGGAGGTGGTGTCGTGCATCACCACCACGGAATCGCTGACATTGTCTTTGTTAAGATCGCCGGTGGCGGCACAGATAAAGACATTGTAAGGTGACGGCGGGGCGGTAGGAGGTGGTGCTGTTGGCGCAGCGGCTACCGGCGCGGTCGTCGTCGTTTGTGCGGTATCGTTAGTAGCGGTATGTTGGGGCCGGTTGTTGCAACCGGTGGTTATCAGCAGGTACATGGCGGGTAACCAAACAACCAGGGTAATGTATCGTTTCATCTTATCAGGTTAATGATTGATTCCCGCCAAACTACTGAAAATAATGGGGATGGCAAAGTTACTGGTACACCTTCACCCAGTCCACGATCATCTGCACCGGCAGGTCTTCCGGGTTTACCTTGCCTACCCAGTTGCCGCCAAGCTGCTGATCTATCAGGAGATAGAAAGGTTGGTCGTACGGCCATTGTGAAGGGTCTGCGCCTTCTACGCGCGGATAGGTGAATGTTTCTTTCCCGTTGAGCAGGAACACGATCTTGTCCGGGTACCAGGAGATACCGAAAACATTGAACTCGCCGTTGCGCAGGGCGGCTGTCCCGGAATGCGGCGGCTTCGTTGTTTGTTTCAGGTCCAGCGTATAGTAGGAGTGGGTAGTCTGGTAAATGATGCTGTCATAGTTCAGGTGTTCCATAATGTCGATCTCTCCGTTGCGGGGGTAGGCGCCGTATTTATTGTTTTCTGCCAGCATCCAGATAGCGGGCCAGGCGCCTTGTGCGCATTCCAGTTTGGCGCGGATTTCTATCTTCCCGTACTGAAAAGCGAATTTTCCTTTGCTGTAGATACCGCCGGTAAGGAAAGGCCTGGGGTCTTTAGCAGTATCGGGGGTGTTGATACCGCGGAGATACAGTTTCCCGTCTTTCAGGTCGTAGCAGCGGTCGTCGCTGGTCATGTGTTTGCCCCAGTCGGCGTTATTGCGGGGGATACGTGTCCATTTGCTGGTGTCCAGCGTAGAGCCGTTGAAGTTATCCTCCCATATCAGCTTCCAGGACTGTTGGGAACGGCCGTCCGGCTGGATGTAAAGATGTTGTTGCACACCTGTGGCGGGCCGGGTGGTGGTGCACGCCGACAACCCAGCCAGCAGTGCGGGAAACAAAAGCAGATATTTCATGGTTCACATTTGACGGGGCATTAAATTTTTGTTACGCGTCCCCGGTTTTTGTAAAAGTATAGTTTTTGTTAACCAAATAATCAGTAAATTATCCTCATTACCCTATTACCATAAAACCCAAATCCTCGTAACAATGAAAAAAAATCTGCCAGGCATTTCCCTGTCCTTACTGGCCATGGTATTGGCCTCCGCGTGTACCAAAAACATGCGGGACGATCTGCAAAGCACTGCCAACGGTAAACTGTCCAACGGCGTTGTGGCTGCCGCACTGGCCACAGACACCGCCAACATCACCCTGAACTGGGGCACTACCTACCAGCGCATAGAAGGCTTCGGCGCTTTTGCCGGCCGCGCCACTCCCTTTTTTGAATCGCCCAAACGGGACAGCATCATGAAACAACTCTGGGGCGCCGATGGGCTGCAGCTCAACATCGTCCGCGGTGAAGTGATGTATCATTATCCTTTCGACAAAACTACCGGCACGGTAACGATCCAGCCTGCCGGTACCAGCATCGACATGGATGTGACCAGCGCTGCTTACCAGGCGCTCAACAGTAACCAGAAAGCGCAGCTGGCGCAACTATGGATACTAAAGAAACTGAAAGAACGTCACCAGGTGCCCATCATGGTGGCCAGCACCTGGACACCGCCGCTGTACATGAAGACCAACACCTCCCAGGAGAGCGCCAAAAACTTCAACGGTCTTAATTACAACTGCTGCTCTACAGACTTCGCCAACTACGTTGCCGGTTTCACCAAAGCCTATCAAAACGAAGGTATTAACTTCTACGCGGTATCGCCGAGCAATGAGCCGGAAAACGTGTTCTCCGACTGGGCCGCTTCTTACTGGACAGCTTCCCACCTGGGACAATTTATCTCCAACAATCTCCGTCCGGCATTAAACGCCAAAGGACTTAATTCCGTGAAAATCATTTCTTCTGAAAACGCTGCCTGGGGTACGGCCAACAGCTTCCTGTCCGGCATGGACAAAAGCAATGTCGACATCCTCGCGGGCCACGGCTACGTGGAAATCGGTGACCTGATCCTCGGCAAACGGGGGCTGAACCAGGACCCTAAAACCTGGAACTATGCCACCGGCAACCGCCCTACCTGGATGACAGAAGCTTCCGACGACAGCGGCGTGTATGATAACACCATGACCGGTGGTTTAAAACTTGCTGTCAACATGCACAAGTTCCTCGCGGAATGTAACGTGAACGCCTATGTGTACTGGCTAGGTATGCTGGCCATCCGTAACAATGAATCGCTGATCTGCACCAACGGCGACGGCTCTCTCGACTATCCCAAAACGTACGATGTAATGGGACAATACTCCCGGTTTGTGCATGCGGGCTATTACCGTTTTAATTCCGCACTGGCCAACAACACTACCCTGAAAGTATCTGCCTGGAAGGATCCTGCCACTGGCAAATTCAGCGTGGTGATCGTTAATCCTGGCGGCGCTGAAACCCGCACCCGGTTGAAGCTCTCCGGCTTCGCCAGCAGCCAGGTCACGTCCTATCTGACCGCTGATAATACCACTGCGCACTGGCAGCAAAGCGCTCCACTGGCGCCGCAGGCAGATGGCAGCTTCGTAGTGGTAGTACCGCCCACCAGCGTAATTACCTTTACAGGAATAGCACAATAAAAGGTGAACAAAATCCCGGGATATAACGTCCCGGGATTATGTTAATATCTGCCCATAAGTCATCAATTTCAGGGCACCCTGTTATCCCATACTCTATTAAATTCGTGAAGTTGTAGTATGTTAGAGCACAAATCTATGAACCTGTGATATCAACCAAGTAAGAATCAAAATTGCTCTTGTTTTGCCTATGCCCGGCTCTCACCGGTATTGCCGGGTTGCGCTATCCTGATTGGCCATTATGAACCCATAAAAAACCACTGTATGAAATAGAATTCTTCCCTCTTCAGCGACACTTTGTGTCTGCCCTTATCCTGCTGCCTTGCGCGGCTATTACTACTATTACACATGCTGCCGTAGCACGCTGCTACGGATAGTATTCCTGTGTCCACCTCTTTAAACCAATTATATGTCACCTTTATCACGAAAGATAATAACGCTATTGTTATGTCTGTCGGCGAGCCATTGGACCATTGCACAGCAGAAGTCCCCGTTGCCGCCGCTTCCCGATCATTGTTCCTCTTCCAAAGCGATGGAGGACCTGTATAAAAAAAATCCCGCTTCCCGGCAGGCCGCTATCCGCCAGGAAGCGCAGATCAAAAAGATCATTGCCAGTATGCGTCAGCAAAGAGCTGCACTGGCAGGCCCTGTACAGTATACCATTCCGGTAGTATTTCACGTCAACGACCCGGTGAATCCCTATAAGGTAACGTTGGAACAGGTCCGCTCTGCGATCGACATCCTCAACCAGGATTATAACCTGCTGAATGCAGATTATTCCACGATCGATCCGCGTTTTATCGGTAATGCCGCCAACCTGCACATCACTTTCCGCTTAGCGGATATTGACCCGCAGGGAAATCCCACCAACGGCGTCACCTACCATTACAATGATCTGGACGGCCGCGCGCCGGACGGCACCGGTTCAGCCGTGAAAAGCGTCTCCTACTGGCCGGGCAACAAGTACCTCAACATCTGGATTGTGAGCGAAGTAGAGCAGAAAGGCGTGTACAACAATTCCGGATGGTCTTACCTGCCGGACGACTGGGTGGCCAACAACCACCTGGACGGTATCGTTTACAACTGGCGTTACCTGGGCGCTCCCGGCGTGGGCAGCTCAGAAAATGGCCAGGTCCACATGAAAAGAGTGCTGACCCACGAAGTAGGGCACTTCCTTAATCTGCAGCATACCTTTCAAAACGGATGTACGGCCCCCGGCGATGAGGTGGACGATACCCCGCCTACACAGTCCAACTTCGGTGGCTGCAACGTCAACGCCAACTGGTGCGGTGCGGTGGCCAACGTAGAGAACTATATGGACTACTCTAACTGCGCCAAAATGTTTACCACCGGACAGCGTGACCGTATGCTGGCAGCGCTCAACAGTAATGTGGCGCAGCGCAGTAACCTGTGGAGCGCTACTAACCTGGCCGCTACCTTGTTGCCCGACAGCGTTAAACGGCTGGTGCCCAACTTCACCCTCTTCAATGAAAGTGACGTTAATAATGGCGTAGTTACGGGAACGGATACACTGAAACTTGTGGGAGGTGCACAGTTTGCCGTGAGCAGCGGTACACTCACTGCCGGCACGCATTTTACCGTCCAGAATGTTCCTGCCGGCCTGACGGCGCAGCTACAGGTGGTGAACAATAAAACAGCCGTCCTGACCTTCACCGGTACAGCAAGCCAGCATACAGCGGCCAATAATGCTGACAGCGTAAAAGTTACTTTCCTGAACGCGGCTGTGCAGGGCGGAACAGGCTCCCTGTACCGCAACTATCTCGTGTTTGCTATCCACTTCATCGATCCGTATAAAATCATTTATACAGATATCAGCGATGTGGTGATCAACAGCGGTAATCCCTGGCTGTTCATCCGCTTCGGCGCCGGCGACGCGGAATACGGCGGCTGGTTTGATAATAACAAGCTCCGTTTCGAAACCTATGAAAAAGCGGCGGTCAGTGAAGGCGCTACCCGCAACATCACGCCGCTGGCGGCCAATACCAATATCAGCGATACGTCCAACTTCGTGGCAGGTGGTGCATATCCCAACGAACACGATATTTACAGTACCGCCTATACGAAGTGGGCCGGTAAAACGGCATACATCGGCCTGAAGTTCACGCTGAACGGCAAACCGCGTTACGGCTGGATGCGTATCAGCGTATCTGCTGACGGTACTAACTTCACCATCAGGGACTACGCCTGGAACCAGCAACCCAACGGCAGCATCCGGACCGGCGATGCCGGCAAAGCCACCCTGTCGTGGTCCAGAACAACTTTCCGGGAACCGCTGGTCAACGACGGCGCCATGCCCGATACCGCTGAAGTTGGCGTGCTGGGTAATACATTTGCCATCAGCTCGGGCAACTTCACCGCCAATACCCATTATACCGTCAGCAACCTGCCGGCCGGCCTGACCGCAAAACTCACTGCGGTGAATAATACAACCGCACGTTTGACCTTCACCGGCAAAGCCACCAGCCATACTGCTGCCAACAGCACCGCTGCCACGCTTACCTTCCTGCCGGCGGCGTTCAGCAATGCGCAGACGCCGGACAGCAGCCAGAAACAGCTGAACTTCAATTTCCGCGATCCATACCAGATCAAATACGTGGACGTGGATGACGCCACCTATACCATCAACGCTACCAACAACTGGTTCTATTTCCTCGTGGATAACAACGAAGATGCGGCCTACGGCCTGTGGTCCGACAGCGGTAAACTGCGGCTGGAGACCTATAAGAAACCGATGGTGTCTGAGGGTACTACCAGGAACATCTCTATGCTGGCTGCCAATACCGTGATCAGCGGTAGCTCCAACTTTGTGGCAGGCGGAGATTATCCGAATGAACACGATGTCACGACGGCCTCGTACACCGTATGGAAAGGCCAGACAGCCTATGCCGGGTTTACTTTCTCCTCCGGCGGCGAAAACTTCTATGGCTGGTTCCGTTTCAAAGTCAATGCTAACGGTAGCAGCTATACGCTGATGGACTATGCTTACAACACGATGCCGAATGGCAGTATCAAGGCCGGGCAAAGTTCCTCCACTCCGCCGCAGGATACCGGTTTCAAGGTGACGGACTATTGCACCGCCAGCACCGCGTTGAATTACAACTCCATCACCCGCGTACGCTTCGCCAATGTGGACAACAGTTCACAGTGGGACGGCTACAAAGACTTCACCGCACTCACGGCCAACGTGACCGCCGGTCAGTCTTATCAGCTGCAGGTCAATCTCGGCGTGGAATACTGGCCGGATATCTCCGTGGCGGTATGGATAGACTGGAACGGTGACAAACAGCTGAACGATACAACGGAAAAAGTATACGTGAAACGTGGCAGCGGTCCGTTTAGTCAAACCATTACGGTGCCCGCCAATGCGAAAAACGGGGAGACGCTGATGCGGGTGCGCATGGGCTATGGCAGCAATGTGAAACCTTGTGGTGTGGATAACTACCAGGGAGAAGTAGAGGACTACCGGATCAAAGTAACCGGAGGTTCCGCCCTGATGACGAAAGCAATGGTGGAGAAACCGGTGCTTACCGCCACCAGTCCGTTTAACGACCGTATACAGCTGTATTTCCAATCCAGCTATCACGGGCCGGTGATCGTGCGGTTATATGGCCTGGATGGTCATATCGTGAAAGAGCAGCGTGAGCAGGTGATCAAAGGCATGAACAGAATACAGGTAAACAGTCTGTCCACCTTGCCATCTGGTATCTACGTGGTAGATATCTCTCATGGCTTTGAACGCATCAGCGTAAAAGTGGTGAAGTAGTTCCTGACTGGCCAACCAATACCGGGCGTCTCATCTCTGGATGAGGCGCCTTTTTTATGAGGCGGATTCGAGGTGTTCCACGCAGTTGAACAGCGGGCATTCCCATTTGCCTTCTGTCAGTTCCAGGTGGGTAATGGAAGTATTTTTCATGGGTGGCGGCGGTGGCAGGTGGGGCAGGAGGTGCGCCAGCATCTGGCGGATAAAGCTGCCATGGGTAACGATCAGGATCTGTTTGCCTTTTTCGGCGGCTACAAGTTCATCGAGGAAAGACATGCCTCTTGCGAGTACAGACGCATTAGGTTCCATACCGAGGTCCTGCAGTTTCCAGTCAGGCCCCCATTTCTCGAGGCGTTCCGTTTCGGTGGTGCCTTCTATCAGCCCGCCGCCGGCTTCCCCGATGCGCTGGTCCTGCCAGATGGTGTCGATGCCCAGTTGTTCGGCGATAATAGCCGCTGTCTGCCGGGCGCGGATCAGGTGGCTGGAGCAGACGATGTCCCATGGCTGGCCGGCGAGGCGTAATCCCAGTTTACGGGCCTGTTCCAGACCTTCCTCATCGAGGGGAATATCGGAATAGCCCTGCAGGCGGCCTGCTTTGTTCCAGGAAGTACTACCATGACGAATAATTGCAATACGGGTCACCATAAATGTCTGCTCTTTTTTTCGGGTAGCAAAGATAAATAACCGCAGCCGTAAATTCAGGTTAATTAGACGAAAAGCGCAGGGATATTCCATATTTTTGCCATATGGAATCAATGATCATACCCGCAGAGAACAGCCCAAGGCCCGAGCAGACAGAAACACAGCCGATAGAGCCGGTAATTATTCACGATGGCTCCGGTGGTGCTTTTGAGGGCACGGAAACCGTATCAGAAGAGCGGGAGGAAGGACCGGAGCGGGAGAAGCCCCGGCCTTATTAATACATCAGTACCGATCGTTTTTGATGATCGTAGACAAGAGGTTGTTGTGTACCGGTAGCCAGCCCAGGTTATGCGCGGCCACTGAAGAAACGATGCTGTTGGACCCCAGTCCGAAATGCGCACCTTCCATGCCCCAGCGGTGTATAGCCTCTTCTATGGTGATGGAAGCGGTTTTTCCGCCGAACCCCAGCGATTTGCTGATCGCCACGGCGATCTCTTTCAACGAAAGGATACCATTCTCTGCGTAGTAGAAACTGCCGGAGGGCGCCTGTTCCAGCACCAGCAGGTACAGGTTGGCCAGGTCTTCGATGTGCACGTTGGACCAGCGGTTTTCGCCCGCGCCGATATATAGGCCGTGACCAGCTTCCCGGGCGGCTTCCGTCAGCATCGGTACTTGTACGGAGTCCTTCTTGATGCCGGTGCCTGTTCCGTATATCATAGTAGGACATATCACGCTGTAATGACCTTCGGCTGCCAGCACGGCCCTGTCTATCGCTACGCGCGCCGCTTTTTCCAGCCGCGGATTTTTCGGAATAAACGTATACGGCTCGATGGCCGCGTAGGCGCCCCGCCCCTTATCACCGGCGATGCTGGAGCCGGAAGTATGGATGAACTTTTTATCGCTGCCTGCCAGCGCCTCGAGGATAGTAGCCACCACATAAGGGTTGTCTGCCGACGCGGTGTTGATCACGGCATCAGCGGCAGCGGCCTCTCTGGCAATGACCGCTTCATCTTCCAGCGAGCCGGCAACAGGCTGGATACCCACAGCTGTCAACGCAGAAAAATCTTTTTCATTTCTTACCAATCCATTTACCTGGTAACCAGCTTTTAGCAGTCGTGCCGCCACGGACCCGCCGATATAACCGGTTACGCCCGTCATAAATACTGTTTTCATCGGTTGTTTGCTTTAAAAGATAGATGATCAAATATGGTAGAAGCGAGCGTCCGGCAGAATTTTCCTGGCGATATTTTTGTGCGGGATTAAATCCTTACTTTTAGTCTAACCAAAAAAAGATTCTGTTATGTTATCCTTGGAAAAAATCAGTGAGTTGCTGGGTAAAGATAGCGATATACTTTTACAACACGAAAGCAAGACCATCTCCAAAGACCTGCTGCATCTGCCCGGGCCGGACACGATAGACCGCATCTATCAGCCTACCAGCCGTAACCCGCAGGTACTGCGGAGCCTGGGGCAGTTGTTTAATACCGGCCGGCTGGCACGCACCGGTTATATGTCCGTCCTCCCGGTGGACCAGGGCGTGGAACACAGCGCCGGCGCCTCTTTTGCTAAGAATCCCGCTTATTTCGATCCGGAAAATATTGTGAAGCTGGCCATTGAAGGCGGTTGTAACGCCGTGGCCTCCACCTTCGGCGTACTGGCGTCGGTATCGCGCCGTTACGCACACCGCATTCCCTTCATCGTAAAGATCAATCATAACGAACTGCTTACCTATCCCAACAAGGCAGACCAGGTGATGTACGGTACCGTGCAGGAAGCCTGGAACCTCGGCGCCGCGGCGGTAGGGGCCACTATCTACTTCGGTTCCGACAACGCCGACCGGCAGCTGGTAGAGGTAGCGCAGGCCTTTGAACTGGCGCATGAGCTGGGCATGGCCACCATCCTGTGGTGTTATCTCCGCAACGACGCTTTCAAAAAAGATGTAGACTACCACCTGGCGGCTGACCTCACCGGTCAGGCCAACCACCTCGGTGTAACCATCCAGGCCGATATCATCAAACAGAAACTGCCGGAGGTGAATGGCGGTTACAAAGCCCTTAACACCGGCGCTTCTTCCTATGGTAAGCTGGACGAACGTATCTATACTGAACTGACTTCCGCCAACCCGATCGATCTTTGCCGCTACCAGGTAGCCAACTGCTACATGGGGCGTATGGGACTGATCAACTCCGGCGGCGCCTCACAGGGCGATGCCGATATGGCTGATGCCGTAAGAACAGCGGTGATCAACAAAAGAGCCGGCGGGGTAGGACTGATCTCAGGCCGTAAAGCTTTCCAGCGGCCGATGAAAGACGGCGCCGCATTGCTGAATGCTATTCAGGACGTATACCTGAACCAGGAAGTGACGATTGCATAACGTAGCGCCGGCTGACCGGGATTACGGCATGCGTGATTTTGCGGTTAAAGATGCCGATGGTAATATACTGGCGTTTGCGACAGAAAGTTGCGGTTAAATGAAGTTCCGGAAACATACACGAAAAGGGCGCCTCCTGTGCCAGGGGCGCCCTTTTCATTCCGGTCATGGAAAATTGTTTCCTGCTATTTTTTAGCCAGCTGTGAAGAATTGCCCATGATAGTAAGCATGGACACTACACCTACTTCCGTTCCAAAGGGAAGCGCGCTCATGTCAATTTTAAAATTACCGTTGTGGGCATTGAATGGAAGTTCCCGCTTTTGCCATGCCGTTTCAAAATCTTTCCTGTTGGCAACGCCTACCTGCACATAACAATATTCAGGAGCGGGGGTGATTGGCCTTACCAGGTGATGGAAATCTTCAGAACCCATGACAGAGGGAAGGATCGTTTCATCCAGCAGCATCATGGAGTCTGATGTTATCAGGTGCTGTTTGAAAGATTCCTGTAAGGTTTGGGTGAGCAGAGTGGAATTAACCAACGGCTCTGCCCATCCTTTAAAAGTATGGGTAGGCGTATCTTTTTCTGGCATACCATATGCGCGGGAGATACTTCTGTTTATACGGATAATGGATTGTAACATGGTATCTCTGTCAGCATGATTAAACCAGCGAAGATTGATTTTCAATACAGCTGTAGCGGGGATAACATTATTGTCCAGCCCCGCCTGAACGGAGCCAACGGTCAATACTGCTGCATTTTTGGGATTTATGCCACGACTGATAATTGTCTGATATTGCATGATGGCAGTTGCGGCCATCACTACCGGGTCTTTGCAGAAATTGGGCGTGCTGCCATGCCCGCCAACACCATGAAAGGTAACGTCCAGTTGGTCTGTTCCGGCCATCCTGGCGCCGGTGGCAGCGGCTACCATGCCCACAGCTACCGGCGCTGTGTGGATGCCAAACAGGTATTTCGGTTGGGGGATCTTATACTTCGTATACATGCTGTCCTGGGTGACCATCGCTTCCGCTCCCAGGATAATTTCTTCTGCCGGTTGGCCGATGAAAACAATTTTACCTTTCCATAGATTTCTATGGTCATGCATGAACTTGGCCACCGCCAGCATCCAGGTAGTATGGGCGTCATGTCCGCAGGCATGCATGACCGGTGTCTTGGAGCCGTCCGCCAGTTGGGCAGAGTCCCTGCTGGCGTAAGGTACGTCTGCCGTCTCGTATACGGCGTTGCAATCCATGTCTGCCCGGTACATGACAACAGGGCCCGGGTCGTTTTCCATTATTCCGGCCACTCCCGTTCCGCCAATTTGTGTGATAACCGTATCACAGCCATAGGCTTTTAGCTCGGCTGCAACGATTTTGGCCGTGTTGACTTCGTGGAACCCCAGCTCCGGATGCTCGTGGATATGCTTGAAAAGGGAATCAAAATGTTGCTGGTCCCGGGCAATATCTTGTCTAATCACAGACATGTTCAGTCCATTTTTGCGTTGCGCATTTGTGTGGTGAATGCCCATAAATAGCGCGCAGATAATAACAGTAAAGAATAATCTTGTTTGCATAATAGTTATTAAAGAGGGTGATTGAAATAAACGGGGTGTTTGGCAGATGTAAACAAAGATTATTCTCAAAAGGTTGAGTTTGCCGGAATAAATGTGTCCGGAAGAATTGCCCGGGGGACAAAAAAATCTGGGCTGGCCTGGAAATGCAGGTCAGCCCGGGAGGCAAATTTTATAGCAGCTTGTTATCAGTGCAGGTGAAGGTTATGGACGTACCTGTCCGCTCCCGTACACAAACCATTTCTCTGTCACCAGTTTTTCCAGCGCAAAAGGTCCGCGTGCGTGTAACTTCTGCGTGGAGATGCCTATCTCTGCGCCGAGGCCGAACACACCACCGTCGGTAAAACGGGTGGAGGCATTGACATATACCGCTGCCGCGTCTACCGTATTCAGGAACTGCTCGCTCACGATAGGATCTCGGGAGATGATGGCTTCCGAGTGGCGGGAAGAGAACGCCTGGATATGCGCCAGCGCAGCCTTTGTATCGGGCACTATTTTGATGGAGCATTTGAGCGACAGGAATTCGCGTCCGAAGTCTTCCGGGGCTGCGGGGTGCAGTTGAGGATATTGTTGTGCTTCGAGCAGGGCGTAGGCTGCAGGGTCGGCGTAGATATCTACGTTATGTGCAGCCAGTTGCGGCGCCAGCAGGGCGATGAAGTCGGAGGCGACAGGTTCTTCCACCAGTACGGTGTCGAGTGCATTACAGACGGAGGGGCGGGACACTTTAGCGTTGGTAACGATAGCGGCGGCCTGTTCCAGGTTGGCAGAGCGTTCCACATAGGTGTGGCATACGCCGGCGCCGGTCTCTATCACTGGTACGCGGGAGTGTTGCCGCACGAAGTCGATCAGCTGTTGGGAACCACGCGGGATGATAATATCGATGTATTGGGACGCGGTGAGCATTTCCGTGACCAGTGCGCGGTCGACAGGCAGCAGCTGTACCGCGTTTTCGTCGGTATGGAAAGCGCGCAGCGTGTCCTGTATCAGGGATACTAGGAGGGTGTTGGTGTGGATGGCATCGGAGCCGCCACGCAGTACGCATACGTTGCCGGAGCGGATGCAGAGGGCCGCCACGTCTACCGTTACATTGGGGCGTGACTCGTAAATAACGCCCACTACGCCGAGGGGGACTGTTTTTTTCTGTATCAGCAATCCGTTGTCGAGTTGGTTTTCCAGCAGCAGCTGATTGGCGGGGTCCGGGAGCCGTGCGATGTCCAGCAGGCTGGCGGCGAGGCTGCGGATACGCGGGGTGTTAAGCAGCAGCCGGTCTTTCTTGGGATCGTCGTCGGGCATCGCGTCCAGGTCTTTCTGGTTCTCCGCCATGATAGCGGCGATGTTGTCAGTAAGGGTGAGGGATAGTGCCTGCAGGAGCGCCTGTTTCTGTGCATCGGGCAGCGTACGGATAGATGCCGTAGCCTGCCGGGCCTTCTCTAAAAGGGGTTGAATCGTCATGATACAATTACATTTATAACAGCACAATATCATCGGCGTGTGCCACTTCCGTGTTTTGTGCTTTTTGATTTGTTTCCAGTATATCGGAGGATATCTTGGCCCTGCCTACGGCGATGGCTATATTTTCTTCGTTGACAATTTCTATCACCTCGCCGCATTCAAACTTCTCCAGCACTTCCTTCACGCCTACGGCGAGCAGGCTGTGACGCTTCTCCAGCGCCTGTTGCGCGCCGGCATCTATCTGTATCCTGCCGGTTACCAGGCTGCCGCTGGCCAGCCATTTTCTGCGGGCTGGCATACTGCAGGACTGTGGCAGGCAAAGGGTACCTGTTTTGCCTGCAATGGCATTGAGGATACCGTCATGCGTGCGGATACCGAAGATCACCACGCGGATGCCCATGCGGGTGGCCAGCCGGGCGAAGGTTAGTTTGGACACCATGCCGCCCAGGCCCAGCGCAGACTTCTCCTTGTCGGCCAGGGAGAGGGCTGTTTTGTCGATCACGTCGATCTGTGGTACCACCTTGCCTTCACGGTCCAGCACACCGGCAACGCTGGTGCTGAAAAGCAGGAGGGAGGCGCCGAAACCGACAGCGATCAGCGTGGCCAGTTCATCGTTGTCCGAGAACTTCAGCTCCAGGCTGCTCACCACGTCGTTTTCGTTGGCGATAGGAATGATATTGCTGGCCCACAGCTCTTCATACGTCCGTTTCAGCTGCAGGAACTGGTCCCTGTTGGAGAAATGCTGCCGCTCGCACAGGCTCTGCGCCACAGCGATATTGTAGGGCGCAAAATAGCGGCTGTATTTACTCAGCAGCAGCGGATTACCGATGGCGGCAGCGGCCTTGCGCTGGCTGATAGTGCCCTCATAGGCTTTCAGGTGTTGTTTGCCGGCGGCCACCGCACCGGAAGAGACCAGCACGATATGGTACTGCTCATGCAGCTCCGCCACCTGCCGGGCCACACCGGCGATCACCGTCTCGTCCAGGTCGCCGTTGGCATGCGTGATAGATGCCGTACCGAATTTTATGACTAGTATTGGTTTGCTCAAAAGCTTTCGTTTTAAAGGCTAAAATTAATATCTGATCACGGAAATTCTAAATGCAAAATGAAAACAGGCGCCGGAAAATAGGACCAGCACGATAAATAACAACAAAATCAGGGTAATACGACAGCAGTATTTCTATATATTTGTCACTCCTGATCATTTTAATATCGTTTTATGTTCATACGCCCCTTTTACAGCCTGGCCATAGTGCTGCTATGTCCTTTTATAACGGTTGCTCAACAAAAAGGCAACCTTTCCCAACAATTTGAAACCATCGCCCAAGCCGCTAAAGGCACGGTGGGCGTGTCTGTCCTCGTACTGGAAACAGGCGAAACGGCGGGGCTCAACAGTAAGATCCGTTTTCCCATGCAGAGTGTTTATAAGTTTCCCATCGCCATGGCGGTACTGCACCAGGTGGACAAAGGGAAGCTGAAGCTGGAGCAGCCTGTTCGCGTACTACCGTCTGACTATATCCCCAAACAGGGCCACAGCCCCCTGCGGGACAAGTATCCTGCCGGCAACGTGGACATAACGGTGGCAGAACTGCTGCGCTACAACGTAGCGGAAAGTGACGGCTCGGCCTGCGATGTGCTGCTGCGCATCATCGGCGGCACCGCTGTGGCCGACAGATACATCCACGATCTCGGTATCAAAAACATACGTATCGCATTGACAGAACAGGTACAGGTGCCCAATGAACCGATGCAGTATCAGAACTGGTCTACTCCCGAAGCCATGACGGCGCTGTTCAGGAAATTTTATACCGGTCATGTCCTGTCCGGCAGCAGTTACGATTTTCTGCTGGACCTGCTGGTGAATTCCGGCCCGGGTGCGCGCCGCCTGAAAGCGCAGCTGCCAAAAGGTACGGTGGTAGCGCATAAGACCGGTACTTCCGGAACCCAGGACGGTCTTACCCGTGCTACCAACGATGCCGGTATCATCACACTGCCGGATGGCCATCACCTCATCATCACGGTGTTCGTTAAAGACGCCTATGCTGATCAGGAAACCCGCGAAAAGACCATCGCCAATACCGCCAAAGCGGCATGGGACCATTTTGTGCAGGAAGAAAGAAAAAATGGATAGCTTTGATTTTTCTGCATCATGAAAATTTTAGTCGTAGAAGATGAAGAACGCGTGGGAGCATTGATCCGGCGCGGACTGGAAGAACAGGGCTACACCGTTACACTGGCATGGGACGGGGAGGCAGGACTGAAGCTGGCGCTGGGCGGCGGTTTTGATCTTGTGATTACCGATATCGTATTGCCGCGTATCAACGGCCTTGAACTGAGCCGCGCCATACGGACAGCCCTGCCGTCCGTCCCCATCCTCATGCTGACAGCACTCGGTACCACCGATGATAAAGTGGAAGGTTTTGATGCCGGCGCCGACGATTATCTCGTGAAACCCTTCGACCTGCGGGAATTGCTGGTAAGGATCCGCGCCCTGCTGAAACGCCGGCACGCGCCGGTGCCGCCACAACCTGTGCTGCTGCGGTACGCAGACCTGGAAATGGACCTGCAGACCAAAAATGTTACCCGCAGCGGCCAGGAGATCCACCTTACACCCAAAGAATTCCGTCTCCTGGAGTTTATGCTGCAAAACAAAGAAAGGGTGCTTTCCCGCACGGAAATCGCCGAAAAGGTATGGGAAACCCACTTCGATACCGGCACCAATTTTATCGATGTGTATATCAACTACCTGCGCAAAAAGGTAGATAAAGCGTTCGAGGTGAAACTGATCCACACCAAACCCGGTATGGGATTCATTTTTAAAGCAGGCTGACCATGAAGCTCCGTAACAGGCTCACCTTATTGTTCACCGGTATGATCGCGGCACTGCTGCTGTTGTTTGCCGGGGTGGTATACCTCTCTTACTCGCATGACAGGGAAGAGGAATACTATAAAACGCTGCAACAACAAGCCGTTACAAAAGCCAATCTCCTGCTGGACGCTAAAGTAAGCCCCGAAGTACTCCAACTCATCTATAAAAATGCCGCCGGCTCCCGCTCGCAGGAGGAGGTAGCGGTGTATGACACCGCTTTTAACCTCTTGTACCACGATGCGGTAAATATCGATAAGGTAAAGGAAACCCGGCAGATGATCCGGGAGATCGTCCTGCACAAAGAGATCACTTTTCACGAAGACAATCTGCAGGTGGTAGGGTTTCTTTACCCGCATAACGGTACCGCCTATATTGTCACTGCCGCCGCGGAAGATGAATATGGGCTAAGACAGTTGCAGCTGCTTTTCCGCACGCTGCTCATTACTTTCCTGGTGGCGGCGGTGCTGGTGTTCCTCGTTGCCCGGTTTTTCTCACAACAGGCGCTGAAACCAGTGTCTGATATGGTGGACAAGGTAGAGGAAATTACCGCCACTAACCTGGACCTGCGGCTTGCAGGCGCAGCGGGAAAAGATGAGATGGCTGAGCTGGCGCAGACATTTAACCGGATGCTGGACCGGCTGGAGCAGTCTTTTGACGCGCAGAAACAGTTTGTTTCCAATATCTCCCATGAGCTGCGTACGCCGCTCACCGCTATGATGGCGGAACTGGAGATCACCGCCTCGCGTGACCGGCCCGCGGAAGAATACCGGCAGTCCATGCGCCATGCCATCGCAGATGCGCAGCGGCTGGTGAAACTGTCCAACAGTCTGCTGGACCTGGCCAAAGCCAGCTACGACCCTTCGGAGATCAATTTCCGGGAAATCAGGCTGGACGAAGTGCTGATGGATGCCCGCAGCGCTGTCCTGCAGGCGCATCCTGAATATAAAATCAACGTGGTGTTTGAAGAAGCGGACGATGACGACATGGTGTCTGTCAACGGTAACGAATACCTGCTGAAAGTCGCTTTTATGAATCTGCTGGAAAACGGCTGTAAATTCTCAGCACCGCCAGCAACCACGGTGACGGTCACCTGGTTCAAAGCTCATACCATCCTGCGTTTTGCTGATGACGGGATTGGCATGTCAAAAGAAGACCTGCCCCATATTTTTACCCCTTTCTATCGGGGAGATAACCGGCCCTATGCTGATGGTAACGGCATCGGGCTTTCACTGGCCCTGAAGATTGTGCGCCTGCACAAAGGTAATATCAGCGTAGTGTCCAAACCAGGGCACGGTACTACGTTTACGGTGGAGCTGCCACATATTTAAATCCCGTTCTAATCATTTTCTAATAACATTCTAAACCATCTCTAACGGCTGCCTCCGTAGGCGGGCTGTACTTTTGCGGCGCATACTGTAACAGATACACGAAAAACAGATCGTCATGAAAAGGTTTACTGCAGCTTGCGGCGCGGTGTTGATCGCCGCGTCCTGTCATCATCCGGAGAAAGAAAAAGAAATGGTTACCTGGGAAAGCAGGGGGGATACGGTAATAGTGCCGGCCAATGCGCCCGTATCGGCCCGGCTCCACCTGTTGGCGGTGGCCGAAAAGCCTTACCAGCTGCAGCTGTTGTCCGCCGGCATTGTCAAAGTTATCCCTAACAATTATGCAGAAATAGCCGCGCCTTTTGCCGGCCGGGTGCTGAAATCGTATGTGCGTCTGGGTGAGAAGGTGATGGCAGGCGCACCATTGTTCGCTATTTCTTCGCCCGATTTTTATGCTGCGCAGAAAGCCTGGTTCCAGGCCAACCAGTTGTGCCAGCAGGCCGTGGTGGCGCAGCGCCGGCAGCAGGACCTGCACCTGCACGGCGTAGGGGCGGCGCGCGATCTGGAGGAGGCGAACACCAACCTGGCTGTACAGCGGCAGGAGCTGGAGAATGCGGCCGCGGCGCTGAAGGTGTTTAATGTCAACCCCCAACAACAGGTATTGGGTGAACCGCTGATCGTCCGGGCGCCGATCGCCGGAGAGGTGATCAGCAACAAACTGGTGAACGGCCAGTTCCTGAAGGGAGAAGACGGGCCGGTGGCCGTGGTGGCGCAATTGTCGCAGGTGTGGATCGCCGGGCAGGTGAAGGAAAAAGACCTGCGGTTCATACACGAAGGAGATGTCGTACAGATGCAGGTAGCGGCGTTGCCGGACACCCTCTTTGCCGGGAATGTTTTTCACGTGGGGCGTACGATCGATGAAAACACCCGGGCGGCAGATGTGCTGATATTATGCCCTAACCCGGCACTCCGGTTAAAACCCGGTATGTATGCGAGCGTCAGTTTTAAAGACGCACTGGAAAAGGTGATCACCGTTCCCGCCCGGGCCGTACTGCAGGATAACGACTACAGTTACGTACTGTTGGAAGTGCATGCCGGCACTTATGTACGGCGCAAAGTTATCACCGGCGAAACGGCCGGCCAGCAGATAGTAGTCCGCAGCGGCCTTCAGCCCGGCGATAAAATTATAGGCGATGGCGCCTTCTATCTCTCAGCAGTAAAATAAGCGACGATGAAACAACTGATCGATACAGCCATACAAAAACGTTGGCTGATGGCGACACTATTTGCCTTACTGGCCGCCGGCGGCTGGTACAGCTGGCGGCAACTGGCGGTGGAGGCCTACCCTGACATTGCGGATGTTACTTCGCAGGTGGTGACGCAGGTACCCGGACTGGCGGCGGAAGAAGTGGAACAACAGATTACCATCCCGCTGGAACGGGCGCTGAATGGTATGCCCGGTATGCACGTGATGCGTTCGCGCTCCACCTTCGGCCTTTCTATGATCACCATCGTTTTTGAAGACGGCGTGGATGACTACTGGGCGCGGCAGCGCATCAAAGAAAGGCTGGGGGACGTGACATTGCCTTATGGCGCACAGCCGGGACTGGACCCGCTGACATCGCCCATCGGCGAAATTTACCGCTACATCATAGAAAGTGACCAGGTGGACCTGCGTACGCTGACAGATCTGCAAAACTGGGTCATCATTCCCCGTATCAAACAGGTGACGGGCGTGGCAGACGTGACCAACTTCGGCGGCATCACCACGCAATACCAGGTGGAGCTGGACCCGCAGAAACTGGAACAGTACCATCTGCCGCTGCATACCATTACCGATGCTATCAATAACAATAACTGCAACAGCGGCGGCAGTGTGCTGGAGCGCGGTGACCTGGGCTATGTGGTGCGGGGCATCGGCCTGATGAAATCGCTGGATGATATCGGGAAAACGGTGATCCGGTCGCCGCAGGGCGTACCGCTGTTTTTGCAGGATATCGGCAAACTGCGCTACGGCAACCTGGAACGCAAAGGCGTGCTGGGGTTTACAGATCATCAGCGGCACTACAGCGAAAGCATTGAAGGCATTGTGTTACTGCTGAAAGGACAGAATCCTTCCACAGTGCTGGATGGTGTACATAAGGCCGTGGAGGAGCTGAACAACGGCGGGCTGCCGCCGGGCGTGAAGATCCATCCTTTCCTCGACAGGACAGCGCTGGTAGACACCACGCTGCATACGGTATCTCATACGTTGTTGGAAGGGATGGCGCTGGTAGTGCTGGTGCTCATCATTTTCCTCGGTAGCTGGCGGGCGGCGCTGCTGGTGGCGGTGACCATCCCCCTGAGTTTACTGTTCGCTTTTATCGGGATGTATTTCACGCACATACCGGCCAACCTGTTGTCATTGGGCGCGGTGGATTTTGGCATTATCGTGGACGGCGCCATTGTGATGACAGAAACCATGCTACGGCAGCGGGAAGACCATCCCTCGGAGATGCTGGAGGAGGGCAGCTTTGCCAGGAAAGCTCGCTCTGTGGCGCGACCGGTGTTTTTTGCTACGCTGATCATCATCACCGCTTACCTGCCTTTGTTTGCCTTTGAACGGGTAGAAAAGAAACTTTTTACGCCGATGGCCTTCACAGTTGGATATGCGCTGCTTGGCGCACTGGCGGTGGCTTTGCTGCTGATTCCGGGTATGGCATATATGCTTTACCGTAAACCGCAGCGGGTGTATCACAACCGCTGGCTGGAAAAGCTGACAAGCGGTTATCAGCGACGAATGGAGCGGATCATGGAACGTCCGCGGCGGGTATGGGCGCCGTTGGCCCTGATACTGGGCGCCGCCGTGGTGCTGAGCATTACGGTAGGTAAAGATTTCCTGCCACCGCTGGACGAGGGCTCCCTTTGGCTGCAGGTACAGCTGCCGCCCGGCGTATCGCTGGCCAAAGCCCGTGAAATGGCCGATACGCTGCGGCAAAGGACCCTGCGGCATCCGGAGGTGACGTACATGATGACGCAGACCGGCCGCAACGACGACGGTACTGACCCTTTTACACCTTCTCACTATGAATGTTCCATTGGCCTGCTGCCATACAAAGACTGGCCTTCCGGTAAAACAAAGCAGGACCTGGTCCGCGAGCTGGCAGCGGATTACGCAGGTATGCCAGGTTATTCAGTGGGCTTCAGTCAGCCGATGATCGACGGTGTGATGGACAAGATCGCCGGAGCGCACAGTGAGCTGGTAGTGAAAGTATATGGCAAAGATTTCCGTGAAACACGGCGTACAGCCGAAGCCGTGATAGCTGCACTGGCCTCGGTGCCCGGCGCTGCTGACCTGGCGATTGACCAGGAGCCGCCGCTGCCGCAGTTGCAGATACAGGCCGACAGGGCCGCTATTGCGCGGTATGGCCTTAATATGAACGACGTGGCGGAACTGATAGAAGTCGCCATTGGCGGCAAGGCCGTGGCACAGGTATTTGCCGGCGACCGGGTATACGACATCAGCTGCCGCTACCAGGAAGACGCCCGCAATACCCCCGAAAAAATCGGTAACCTGATGCTCACCAATGGCGAGGGGATCAGGATTCCTTTGTCACAGGTAGCGAAAGTTCAGCTGTCAACTGGCGAAAGCACCATCACACGGGAGATGGGACGCCGCCATCTGACGGTACGGCTGAATCTCCGTGGCACGGACCTGACCACTTTCCTGCGCGCGGCGCAGCAGCAGATAGCACAGCAGGTGAAATACAATAAAGATCATATCGCAATAGCCTGGGGCGGACAATTTGAGAACAGAAACCGTGCCTACAGCCGGCTGGCGATGATTGTACCGGTCGCGCTGGGGCTAATGTTCATCTGGCTGTACGCCGCCTTTGGCGTGGCCCGGCAGGCGGCGCTCATTCTCTCCGTAGTGCCGTTGGCGTTGTTTGGCGGTATGCTGGCGCTGAATATACGCGGCATGACGCTCAACGTGTCCTCCGCCGTGGGGTTTATCGCCTTGTTTGGTGTGGCGGTCCAGAATGGCGTGCTGATGGTGTCGCAGATGAACCAGTTGCGCGGAACATTGCCTTCCCTGAAAGCCGCCGTCATACAGGCCGCCAGGGACCGTTTCCGGCCGGTGCTGATGACTGCTACCGTGGCCATGTTGGGGCTGTTGCCCGCATCGCTGGCCACCGGCATCGGCTCCGATGTGCAAAGACCACTGGCCACCGTGATCGTATACGGACTGTTATGTTCTACGGTGATCACGCTGTTTGCCCTGCCGGCACTGTATTACCTGACCGAACGAAAAGGTGTTAACGAAACAAATTGATTTTATGAGGACAAGATGGCTGTTGCCTTTAGGGCTTTTATATAGCGGCATCGCGGCCGCACAGGAAAAGCAGCTGGACTTTAGCGCTTACCTGTCCGGCGTGAGACAGCACAACCTGGGCTATGCCGCGGAAAAATTTAATATGGACGTGGCAGCTGCCAATGTGCTGATGGCAAAAGTTTTTCCGGACCCGGAAATCAGCGCCGGCGTATTTGACAATGGTCAGCGCCGGATGCAGCAGGGGTACGGCTTCAGCAGTAGTATCAGTTATACGCTGGAACTGGGTGGTAAAAGACACGCCCGTATGGGGCTGGCCGTTAGTGAAAAGGAGGTGACGCGTTATCTGCTGGAAGACTATTTCCGTAACCTGCGGGCAGATGCTACGCTGGCATTTCTGACGGCTATGCAACTGCAACGGTTATACGATATGAAGATGGAAGCGTACCGTTATATGTGGCAATTGTCGCAGGCCGACAGTATCCGTTGCCGTGCCGGCCTGGTCCCGGAAGCGGACGCACGGCAGTCACGTGTGGAAGCGGGCATGTTGCTCAACGAAGCTATTGGCGCCGGGGCGGAACTGAAAGCGGCGCAGGTACAGCTGCAGCGGTTGATGGGCACTTACCGCGGCGATACGCTGATACAGCCGGTGGGCAACATGGACCGTTTTGAACGCAGTTTCCCGTTACAGGAACTGGTGGGCCATGCACAGCAGGAGCGGGCAGACCTGCTGGCCGCCCTGCGGCAAAAAGACGTGTCTGTAAAAACGCTGCAACTGGCAAAGGCGGCCAGGATGATAGACCTGGGGCTTACCCTCGGCGTCAACAATGCGACGGTAGTTACCAACGTGGTAGCCCCTACGCCGTCCATGAACACGGTGTCGGCCGGTATCAGCCTGCCGCTGAAGTTCTCCAACCGCAACAAGGGCGATCTGCTGGCGGCCAATGCCGGTATACAGCAGCAGGAGGCGGTGTACAGGCAAACGTTGCTGCAGGTGCAAACGGAAGTCACCACGGCCTGGTTTACCTACCTCGGCGCCGGCCGCCAACGGGAGCAGTTCGATAACGGACTGCTGCAGGAAGCCAAAAGGGTGCTGGAAGGCCGCCGCTACAGTTACCAGCGCGGAGAAACTTCCTTACTGGAAGTACTCAACGCACAACGGACTTACAACGACGTGCAGCAACAATATTATGAAACCATTTATCGTCACGCAGCAGCGCTGGTGGAGCTGGAAAGGGCCGCTGCCATGTGGGATATTCAATTCTGATTGTATGAAAATAACAGTTTGTGTTTTTTTACTGCTGATGATCGTGCCGGGCGCGGCAGCACAAGCGCTACCGGGTTTTTCCATGCAGGTTAAAGCGGGTGTGCAACTGCCACGGGTATACGGCGCGGAAAGCGACCGTGTAACGGACCTGGCAAAAACCGGATGGGTAGCGGGCGTGGGCGCTTTGTCCCCGCTGGGTAAGGCGGTAGCGTTGAAACATGAGGCGTTCATAGCGGTGCAGCAAAACGAATCGCGGCTGGACCTGTTCCCCGTGAGCGTTGCGTACCGGAAATACGGCCTGGAAGTGTTTGGCGGCCCGTACATGGGGATATTGCTGCGCTCCGGCAACTATGGCGACGGCACGGCGCAGCGCAGTTATGCGGCCAAAAACGATATCGGTGTTACTATCGGTGCCGGTTATACGTTTAAACGACGGATAAACGCGGAGGTGCGGTATGTGCGGGGATGGGTGCCGCTGGAGGAGAACGCCGGCGTTAAAGATCAGCTGAAGGTATACCGGCAGTATGTATCGTTTACGTTGGGGTATGTGCTTTTTTAGCGGCGGAAGCAGTTAAAATCTGCCGGACTTTCTAAATTCCAGCGGTGAAAGCTGCATCTTCGTTTTGAATAATTTGGAAAACGACTGCGGGTATTCAAAACCCAGCTCAAAAGCAATCTCGTTGACAGACAAATCGGTCATCATCAGTTTCTCTTTTGCTTTCTCTATGATCTTCTCCTGGATGTGTTGCTGGGTGCTGTTGCCCGTCAGTGTTTTGAGCAGCGTGCTCAGGTAATTGGGAGAGATATTTAGCCTGGCGGAGATGTCTTTTACCGTAGGGACGCCGTGCTCTTTCAGTGCTTTCGGAGAAAAAGCTTCTTCCAGCAGCGTTTCCAGCTGGCTGACGATACCGTGGTGCGTGATTTCCCGGGTAATGAACTGGCGCTGGTAAAAACGTTCTGAATATCCGAGCATTGATTCGATGAGGGAGATGATGATCCCCTGGCTGAATTTATCGATGTTATTGTTGTATTCCTGTTCTATATGCTGAAACAGGCCGTTAATGATCTTCTCTTCGCCGTCAGAAAGGAAGAGCGCTTCATTGACGGCATAGTCAAAGAATTCGTATTGTTTTATTTTCTGCGCAAGGGGATGGTTCCAGAGGAAATCCGGATGGAGCAGCAGCAGCCATCCGGACAATGTTATTTCTTCCGCCTGATCGGCATTGAAACTAAATACGCGGCCTGGCGCGATGAATTTCATCATCCCTTTGTCAAAGTCATACGCCTGCTGGCCGTATTTCATTTTCAGGCAGGCCTGCGTGGATGGGCTGATGCCGATGAAATACAGGTCGGTGGTCACCGAAAGGTCCAGCGGCTTTGGTAGGTGCGGTAGCGCTGATATATTGACGAGGCTGACCAGCGGATGTTTGGTGTCCGGCAGGCCTCTCAGCTGCAGCAGTTCCTGTACGCTTCGTATTTTCAGGGGAGGGTTTCCTGCCATGGTATTAGTTTTGATGATACCAGACTGCATATTCGCTGGCGAAGTCCCGCAGTTTTCGTTTTCCCGCAACCGGTTGGTGGAGGGCGTAATCCCGTTGTGCTTTTCCGTTGTGCATATTTTCCTGCATTTCTACCATTAATTCCGCTACCGCCGGAGATACCCCGTGGGCTTGCAGTCCTTGTTTTACCTGTTCACCGGAAGTGGTGGTCCACTGGAGGCCGGGGACGCCGATAGCTTCTCCTATGATCTGTGCCGCCTGTGTGCAGGTCAGTTCATCGCTGACCACGTACAGGGCTTTATGTCCCGTCATCGCCGGTTTACCGATTTCTTCCGCGATAGCGGCGGCGATATCTTCGGGGGCGACAAAAGCCACCAGGTCATCTCCGCCATAATTGGAGGTGATCACGCCCTGGTGGCGGATCATCCCTGCGAGGTGGTAAAAGTTGGTGTAAAACGGTCCTGGTCTTACAAAAGTAACAGATACATCATTCAGCGCCTCAAATTTTTTCTCCGGATGGAGGTCCTGCAACAGATGGGCTACCCAGCCGCTGAGTACGATGGCACGTTTTACGCCGGCGGCTTTGATGGCCTGGCTGTAGTGGTCCATATTTTCGTCCCACGCGTGGACGTCCTGTGTGGTAAAATCCAGCGGGTTCATGCAGTAAACCACATCGGCGCCGGTAAATGTTTCAATGAGGAAGGGCAGGTCGCGGATGCTGCCGATGGCTGGTTGTGCGCCCAGCGCCTGTATCTTATCTTTTTTGTCCGGGTCTGTGCTGATAACGGTGACCTGGTGACCTTCTTTTACCAGTATTTCCGTGAGTGGTCTGCTGATATTCCCGAGGGAACCTGTAAGTACAATTTTCATGTTTAATCATTTGATAGATACAAAATTCCCCCGGAATGCCGGGGGAAAAGTGTTCATATCTCAGAAGATTGTATGAAAATGTATACATCAGAGTATTACTTTTTCATATTCGCTCTCGATGTCGGTGATGTCGATGTTGGTCACTTTATTACCGTCGAACAGGAATACTTCCCAGGTATATTGCGGGTCGTCGAGGTTGATGACGGTGGTGCCGCCGTTCTGATGGCGGAACGTGATCTTGCCGCCGTCGGCGGTGATGGTTTTAAACGCTTTATTCTGCAGGAAGTCCTGGCAGTCGCTGATACAGTTTTCGTTATCGCTGGCGAGCGCGTAGAAACTTTCCTCTCCGTTTTCTTCTTTCAGTTTTTCCAGTTTATACGCGTCGGGTGCGTACACAACGGCACAGGGCTCTGTGACAACGTTTACCGCCGCGTGTGCGGGAGGTGCGGTATCAGTACTTTCGGGTGTGTCTGGCGTTTGGTGGCAGGCCATCAGCGCGAGCAAAGCAACGGGCAACAGGCAACGATTTTTCAAGCGATACATGGGCGGTTATTTGTTTGGCATACAGGCTTGCGCTGACCGTTACCGGGAAACGCAAGCCTTAAAGATAAACAAAAAATGCCGGTTTAGCTGGTTGCGCAGGTGGACAGGCAGGGATAATCGATGAGACCGGTGGCGCCGCCTTCGTAGAAAGTGGTTTTGTCTGCCGGCGGTACCGGCGTGTCAGCCCCGCGGCATACCGGCGTAACAAGCTGGCTGAAAAAGCGGACACATCCGCATAATCATCTCCCGAAAAAAAAATTCATTGAAAAATTTCAATGTTTCAAAAAAAGTATTACTTTTGTATCATGGATGTGGGAATTATAGAAAAAGCAGCAAATGCCATAGCCGATAAACACAGATTATCAATTATTATGGAAATAGCCCAAAAGGGGAGCATAGTATGCGGTGATGTTTGTTGTCTTTGTTCTTTGTCCCAGCCTACTGTTTCGCATCACGTGAAAATTTTAGTAGACAGTGGAGTGTTGAACTCCGTCAAGAACGGACGTATTGTGGAGTTGACGATCAATAAGGAGATGATGAAACAGTTGTCATTGTTCTTTTTACAGTTAAGCTGATCCATCAGCTTTTTTTATCGGTTAAAACATTGATAATTTTAAATAAATAAATATCCGGTGGGATGATATAGAGACGGGCATCTCTATTTTTTTGCCGACAAACATTGATACTTTTAAATAAATCAAAACAATTACAAGAATCATCAGCATGGACCAGCTTAGGAACAAAACCGCTATTATCACGGGAGGTAACAGTGGTATCGGATATGCAACGGCGACTGAATTTTTGGCGAAAGGAGCAAGGGTATTGATAACTGGTCGGAATCCGGGTGCGGTGCAACGGGCCGTACACGCACTCGGTTTTCCGGCGGAGGGATTAACAGCAGACCAATCTAAGCTGGAGGACACAAAGAAACTGGCAGAGTATGTGCGTAGTCGTTATGGCAAGATAGACATCCTGTTTATCAACGCCGGCATCGCGAAGTTCGCTCCTTTCGAGGGAGTAACGACGGAGATGTTTGACGAAATCATCGACATTAATTTCAAAGGGGCTTTTTTTACTGCGCAACAGTTACTCCCCTTATTGAACGATGGTGGCAGTATCGTCTTTTTATCCGCCATTAACGCCTACGCAGGCATGCCGGGCACCACGGTGCTGGCAGCGAGCAAAGCGGCGCTCAACGCTACGGCCAGAACGTTGGCCAGGGAACTGGCGCCGCGCAAAATAAGAGTCAATGTAATTAATGCGGGGCCGATTGATACGCCCCTGATTGAAAAGATTGGTGTCAGCCATGAAGAGGCGGGCGCTATCAGAAGTAAAATGACGGCCAGTATTCCGCTGGGAAGATTGGGAGAGGCAACAGAAGTGGCCAGTCTGGTGTCCTTCCTCGTATCTGACGAAGCAAGGTTTATAACCGGCGGAGAATATACCATAGACGGCGGACTAATGGTCCACCCGGGAGTTATTTAGTTATTTAGCTATTTAGATATTTGGTTATTTAGGATAACTGTTTATACATAGGAGTCCTTAAATAACCAAATATCCAAATAACTAAATGTCAAAATGTTTTGGTTGCCATTGAATGTATAATTCCCAAATATTTTGCTTGCCGGATGCTGGTTGTGTTTAGTGTTTCACACCAGTGTCCGGCGGCATTTTTTGTAGCCTACTGCATTTTATGGATCAGTTTACCGATCGTCTTCAAGCCATCGTCCACCTGTTTGCTCCACGGATTACCATAGCTGATACGCAGGCAGTTGTTGTACCGGTTCTGCAACGAAAAAAGGCGGCCGGGGCAGAAAGCTATTTTGTGTTTCAGCGTTTGCTGGAACAATTCAAACGTATTGATATGGTCTTCCAGTTCCACCCATAACACGCAGCCGCCCTGCGGGCGCGTTACGCGGGCGCTCTCCGGGAAATATTCGCAGATGGCCTGTGCATAACGAAGGCTCTGGGTATGCAGCATCTTGCGCAGGTTGCGCAGATGGAAATCATAGCGGCCTATTTCCAGGAAATGACCGGCGGCCGCATGGGTGAGCGATGTGCAGGAAATAGCGTGGTGATGTTTGAGCCGCAGCACTTTCTCCTTGTATTTGCCAGGCATGGTCCAGCCTACGCGATAGCCCGGCGCCACGGACTTTGACAGGGAGTTGCACAGCAGCACGTTGCCCTGCGTGTCGAACGTTTTGCAGGTGAGGGGCCGTTGTTTACCAAAATAAAGATCGCCGTAGATATCATCTTCAATCAGCGCGATATCGTATTTCTCCACAATTTTTACCAGTTCCTGTTTGTGTTTGTCGGGCATGCAGCAGCCGAGGGGGTTGTTGAAATTGGTCACAAACAGGCAGGCTTTTATTTTATGCCGCGGAATGGCTTTGTCGAGGTAGTCGAGGTCAACCCCGGTGATAGGATTGGTGGGCACTTCCAGCACTTTGAGGCCCAGCCCTTCCGCCAGCTGCAATGCGCCGTAGTAAGAAGGACTTTCCAGTGCGATGGTATCGCCGGGCTGTGTGGTGGCGGTGAGGCAGAGGGTAAGTGCGTCCATGCAGCCGTGGGTGGTCACCACATCGTCGGCAGTATATACTTCGCCCCATCCGAGCGACAGCCGGGCGATCTGGTTGCGGAGCAGTTCGTTGCCCTGCAATGGTTCATAGCCAATGCCGCCGGGCCCCTGGTCGCGCATGGTGTGGATGACTGCCTTGGCCATTTTGGCTGCGGGCAGCACGCTGACCGGCAGCGTGGCTACGGAGAATTTCAGGATGTTATCGTTGGTGATGTGGCTGAACACTTCCATCACCATATCGCTTACGGTCACATCGCTGACCGGTTTCCGCACCGGTGCGCAGGTACCGGGCATGGGCGCCATGCGACGGATATTGCGGCAGATATAGTAGCCTGATTTGGGACGGGACTCTATCAATCCTTTCCCTTCCAGGTGATAATAGGCCTGGAAGGCGGTCGTGAGGCTGATGCCCTGTTGTTTGCTGAGCATACGTACGGAGGGTAGTTTTTCCCCCATTTTCATGACGTCTTTTTCTATCATCTGCTCTATTTTATCTGCTACCTGCAGATACAGATGGTCGGCTGTCTTGATCATAATCCTGAAATCTGATATGGTTCAAATGTACAAAATATGATCTGATATTTATCTGCGGCTGTCCAGTTGCTGCCGGACCAGTTTACCGATAGTTTGGATGGCCCACTGCTGGTCGTCGTCAAATGGGTTGGCGTTGCTCAGGCGCAGGCAGTTATTGTACTGTTGCTGGCTGGTGAACAGGCTGCCGGGAGTAAACGCAATTTGCTGCTGCAGCGCTTTGCGGTGCAGTTCCCATGCATCCGCTTTCGGCGGCAGCACCACCCACAGGCTAAGGCCGCCTTCGGGTCGTGTAAGCCTTGTGTCGGCGGGGAAATACTGTTGTATGGCACGGCTGATCTGTGCCTGCTGGGTGCGGAGCGCCTGCCGCAGCGGTTTCAGGTGCAGGTCCATCCGCTGATGATCTAAAAAGCGGGTGAGCACCAGTTGCGGTAAGTGCCCGGTACTGGCGGAAGACATGAACTTCAGCCGGGTGAGCGGCTCATGGTAGCGCCGGCTGATGAGCCAGCCTATGCGCATGCCGGCGGCGATGCTTTTGGAGAAAGAGGAACAGTAAAGCACGAGGTCGGAGCGGTCATAACTTTTGATGGTACGGGGCCGTTCCGGGTTGAAATGCAGATCGCCGTAGGCATCATCTTCGATGAGCGGTACCTGGTATTTATCTATCAGCTGCGCCAGCTGTTGTTTGTGACTGTCGGGCATGCAGCTGCCCAGGGGATTGTTGTAATTGCTGACGATGAGGCAGGCCGCTACTTTCTTTTTACGAAAAGCGGTCTCCAGTTCATCGAGGCAGATGCCTGTTACCGGGTCTGTCGGTATTTCGAGGGCTTTCATGCCCAGGTTCTCGATGGCCTGCAGCAGTCCCGCGAACGTAGGCGATTCGATGGCGATGGTGTCTCCCGCTTTGGCGACGGCCCGCAGGCACAGCGTCGCTGCTTCGATGGCGCCGTTGGTGACGAGGATATCTTCTGCCGCCACGCTGCCGCCCCATGCCAGCGACAGCCGCGCTATATGCCGGCGTAGCGGCAGGTGACCGTCAATATCACCGTAAGGGATATACGCATTTTTTTCTTCGCGTGCCACCTGTCGTAACGCTTTGTTCAGTTTCTCCACCGGCAGCAGGCTGATGTGTGGCTGGGCGCCTATCAGCGACACGACGCCTTTGCGGCTGATGGTATGGCGAACCAGCGACACGCGTTCGCTGACTTTTACCAGCGCTGCCGTGCGGGAGGGTGCAGAGATGTCCGGTAGCTGCGGTAGCTGCTGCCGGGAATAGCTGACGTAGTACCCCGATTTTTCGCGCGCTTCCACCCAGCCTTTTCTTTCGAGGTGCAGGTATACCTGCAGGGCGGTACTGATGCTGATGCCATGCCTGGCATGCAGGCTGCGTAAAGACGGCAGCTTATCGCCGATACGATAGCTGCCGTTGATGATCATGGTCTCGATCTTGTCAGCCAGCTGCTGGTATAAAAAATCTTTCCTGTTATTCATCTCCCGAAAATAAAATCTGTTATGGTTAAAAGTAATTAATTCTGTGTCTGTTCTGGCGTCTGTTTTTGTGATTATTTTGTAGTAATCAATGTATATGAATACTACTATCCACGCATTAGCACAGCAGCTGGTAGCGCTTTGCCGGGAATGGAAATTCCTGGAGGCGCAGTCTACCCTGTTGCATGAAGACTGTCTCAATATAGAGGCCGATGGCCGGGTGGTCCGTGGCCGCAACGCCATCATGGCCAAAGAGCAGGCTTTTCTTGATAACATAGAAACCATCCACCTGCTGGAGATATCCGATCCGGTGGTGGCAGACGGATATTTTGCGGTACAGTTTCATTCGGAGCTGACGATAAAAGGGATCGGCCGCCGTACGCGCAATGAAATTATCGTGTATGAAGTACGGCATGGCCGGATCATCCGCGAACAATTTTTTTATCATGCATAAAAACTGACGGACATGGAACCGAGAATGGACATTTCAAAGCTTTTCCCTGCGGGCTTTCAGGCTATGTTGGGCATGGAAGAGGCGCTGAAGAAAAGCGATATCGATAAGACATTGTATGCACTCATCAAAATAAGAGCATCGCAGATCAACAGTTGTGCGTATTGTATCAATATGCACACGCGGGATGCGCGGGCTGCCGGGGAAACAGAGCAGCGTATTTACAGCCTCAATGCATGGCGGGAAGCGCCTTTCTTCACGGAAACAGAGCGGGCGGCGCTGGCGCTCACGGAGTCTGTGACCCTGCTGGCCGACACCCATGTGCCGGATGAGGTGTACGCGGCAGCCACCGCTGTTTTCACCAAAGAGGAGGTGGCGGTGATCACTTTGGCCATTGTAGTGATCAACGCCTGGAACCGCATTGTGGTTACCTCCCGCACCCGCATCATGTAGGGATTTTTTGATTAATCCCAAAATGACAAGAATCGGGTGGTGACTTTTACCGGTTTCAGTAATTTTGTATATGATCAGGCAAAAGATAAAGATACCAGTGAATGATCCTGCCAATTTTTCTTTTCAGGAATGCCTGCATTTCCTGGGCAGGTCGGACAAAGAGTGTTTACATTATATTGTTGACGGAAAGCTGCGCAGGATGTTGCTGGCGGGAGGGGAACCGGTAGTGGTGGAGATAGCGCAGGGCGGTGATGCTGCTTATCTCGAAGCAACCGTGCTGGCGCCTGCCGGCGTGATGTTTCCCGAAAAAGACATACAGGATTTTGTGACCCGTTGGCTTCATCTGGATGCCGACCTGGGTGATTTTTATGCTTACACGCAGACCGACCCTTTGCTGCGCGGTCTTGCTGCCGAATACCGCGGCCTGCGGCTGGTGGGCATGCCCGACTTGTTTGAAGCGGTTACCTGGCCTATCATCGGGCAGCAGATCAATCTCTCTTTCGCCTATACGCTGCGGCAACGTTTTATCCGGCATTTCGGTTATCACCAGCAGGTAGACGGGACGGATTATTACCTGTACCCGCATCCTGCCGTCATCGCGTCACTAACGCCCGAAGTGCTGACACCGATGCAGTTTTCCCGCAGCAAGGCGCAGTACCTGGTGGAAACGGCTACAGTGATGGCCAGCGGGCAACTGTCGGAGCAGGTGCTGGCGCCGCTGGATTACGCTGCTGCGCGCGATCGCCTGGTAGCCCTGAAAGGCATTGGCAACTGGTCGGCCAATTACACGCTGATGAAATACAGCCGTTTCCCGCAGGCCGTGCTGCTGGAGGATGCAGGGCTGCAGAATGCTGTCCGGCAACGCTTGCAGCTGCCGGCGAAGCCGTCTATGGCGGCGCTGCAGGAATATACCCGTCCGTGGCAACAACATGCGGCCTACGCCGTTTTCTATCTGTGGCGCTCTTTATTACCCCCGTTAAATGTTTGATATGGAACTTGCTCATCTGCGTATAGATACTCCCGTTGGCCCGCTGCTGATCAGCGGCACCGATGAATATATACAGGCTGTTAACTTTACGGAGGAACCGGAAACTGTTTTCCCTCAACCGCCGCATCTGTTGCTCGAATGCGCGCAGCAGCTGCATGAATATTTTGCCGGCGAACGCAAAATATTTGAGCTGCCCATCCGGCAACCCGGTACCGATTTCCAGCAAACGGTGTGGGAACAACTGACACATATTCCTTTTGGCCAGACCATCTCCTATCTGCAGCTGGCCCATCGTATCGGCAACCCGAAAAGTATCCGGGCGGTAGGTACCACCAATGGTAAAAACCAGCTGGCCATTATTGTTCCCTGTCACCGCGTTATCGGCGCCAACGGTATGCTGGTAGGCTATGCCGGCGGGTTATGGCGCAAAAGATGGCTGCTGGAACATGAGCGGCTGGATTTGTTTTCAGCAACCCGGGGCTTAAGCCCCGGGTGACAATAGTTATTTGTCTAAATGAAAGAACTGTTATTTCCCGGATCAGCCGCATGAATTTAACATGGACGTCGTAGTGGATTTGAAGCATCAGGAATAATATCGTATTTGTTCAGCATGTTTTGGTATGCTGCTAAAAATGATTGATGCCGATGGTGTTGTTCCTGGTTCTTGATGTATTGTACTACTCCGGGAATTTGAGATTTAGAATAGGAGAAGGCTCCATAGCCTTCCTGCCATCTAAATGGTTGTGGCGACGGATAATAATGATTGATCCATTTAGACGAAGAACCTTTGATGATCTGCACCAAAGAAGAAAGAGATTCAGCAGGATGCATCCGCACGAAAATGTGAACATGATCCGGCATTCCATTAATAATAAGGCATAGATGTGACCTTCGGTTGATGGCTGCCGCCATATATTTATACAGGTCGGATTTAAAACTGCTGCTGATTAATGCAGCGCGATATTTCACTGAACTTTAGTCCTGGCAATCTGATATGCTCAAAAAACACAAAACTGGATCTGTTTTAAGATTTATTTTATGTGCAATTTTGAGGCTTGAAAACAATGAACCTATCCACTCCCGATTAAACCGCCACATGATGAAGCTCCAGGAAGATTTAAAACATACGGACCGCCTGCTACAGTTGACCAAAGAATTCAGCAGTAAATTTTTATCCTCTCTTGACAGGCTGGCGGCGGACAAAATAATTGACATGCCTGTCCGGCAAACGTTGCCGGCAGAGGGAGTGGGCGGGGTGGCTGCGCTGGAGCTGTTCCGGCAGCAGTATGGCAATGCCATCACGGCGGGGACAGGTCCGCGCTACTGGGGTTTTGTGACGGGAGGTGTAACGCCGGCCGCGCTGATGGGCGACTGGCTCGCGGCCACCATGGATTTGAACGCATCTGATAAAGGTTCTGCTGCTTTTGCCATAGAAACGGAAACCATTGCTTTATTGAAGCAGCTGTTCGGGTTGCCGGAAGCATTCCTGGGCTGTTTCGTTACCGGCGCCACCATGGCCAATCTCACTGGTCTGGCGCTGGGCCGGCAATGGCTGGGGCAGCAGCGGGGTATTGATATCGGCAAACAGGGCATGGCCGGATTGCAGGACCTGCAGGTGGTTTCCTGTGTGCCGCATTCCAGTATCACCAAGTCTATGGCCATGCTGGGGCTGGGCCGCGATAATGTGGTAAAGATACCGGCGCTGCCGGGAAGGGAGAGCGTTGACATCGACGCACTGCGTGCTTACCTGGAATCGCGGAAGGGACAGCCGGTGATTTATGTGGCCAGCGCCGGTACGGTGAACACGGTGGATTTCGATGATATCGCCGCCATCGTGGAACTGAAAAAACAATATGCTTTCTGGTTACATATAGATGCCGCTTTCGGCGGATTTGCCGCCTGCAGTGAGCATTACCGGCACTTACTGAATGGCTGGGAACAGGCAGACTCCATCACCATCGATGCGCACAAATGGCTGAACGTGCCTTATGATGCGGCGATGATTTTCTCCCGTCATCCGGGACTGCAGGTGGAGGTGTTCCAGAATGCGGGCGCCGCTTACCTGGGCGATCCCGCAGAAAATTTCAACTACATCAATTACGTACCGGAGAACTCCCGCCGTATGCGCGCCTTGCCGGCCTGGTTTACGCTGATGGCCTATGGTAAGGATGGCTACCGGCATATCGTGGAGGAGAATGTGGCGCTGGCGCAACGACTGGGCGATCTGCTGGAGAAAGATCCTGCTTTTCGTTTATTGGCGCCCGTGAGGATGTGTGTGACGTGTTTCACCCTGAATGTGCCGGAAGAAGAACAGGAGGTTGCGGTGAACCGGTTCCTGCAGGCGCTGAACGCCTCCGGCGCGGTGTGCATGACACGCACGGTGTATGCCGGTCAGCCAGCTATCCGCGCGGCGCTGGTCAACTGGCGCACCACGGCCAACGATATACAGCTGGCCTATCAGACCATGAAAGAAGTTGCTGCTACCGTTCTGAATCAACATACATATGCGTAAACCAAGCACCAATGCGTACATCGCGTTGGCTATCGTAAGTATCTTTTGGGGAACCACGTATCTGGCTTCACGAATCGGCGTCCGTCATATTCACGGGATTATGCTGGCCGGTCTCAGGCAGGGTACTGCCGGGTTACTGCTCACCGGTTTCTTCCTCCTGAGAGGGTATAAGCTGCCGGAAAAAATCGTATTGTCCAAACTTTTTGTAATGGGCCTGCTGATGCTGGTGGGCAGCAACGGCCTCATGACATGGGCCATGCAATATATTCCCAGCGGGTTGGGGGCGGTGATCAGTGCCACCGTACCTATCTGGATCACCATCTTCAGTTATTTCCTGGTGAAGAAAACGCGTATCAGCATACAGCTGCTGGTGGGCATGCTACTGGGATTTGCCGGCGTGGCAGGCATCTTCTATAACTATTTGTCGAGCCTCATGAACCCGGATTTCCGCTTCGGCATTATGTTGTCCATCTTCGCCTGTATCTGTTGGGCGCTGGGCTCCGTATTGACCGCCAAGTGGGCGCTGGGGGTGAATTATCTCTTCGGCGCAGGTTTCCAGATGCTGTTCAGCGGTATCGTGATGTTGCTGATCGCTACGCTTTTCATGAGGCAGCAGCTGGATGCCGGCAGTTTCACCGCGGAATTGTGGGAAAGCTTGTTATATCTCATCCTGGTAGGTTCTATCCTCAGTTATTCCGCGTACGTGTTTACGCTGAATAACCTGCCGCCATCGCTGGCGTCGGTGTATGCCTACATCAACCCCATTGTGGCGGTATTGCTGGGCTGGGTGCTGCTGAAAGAGAACCTCACATGGCTCATGGGGTTGTGCAGCCTGGTGACCGTTGGCGGCGTGTACCTGGTAAATGATGCCGTGAATAAAAACAAACAGAAACAGTTGCAATAAATATTTAAGGTAGAAGTTAAGAGTCCGATGCTCGCCCCGGTTTTCACCGGATGAGCATCTTTTTTTTGTAAGATTGAAATGTGCTAAATTTAAGGACAGGTTATCCCGCAAACATAAATCAGATCTTATGGAAGTCGTCCAGGCAACAGCCATGCACACCAACGAAGTAGCCGTATTATTCGATGCATACCGCAGTTATTTTGATCAGGCGCCGAACTTCAAAGGGGCGCTGGCATTTATCAGTGAAAGGATCAAACAACAGGACAGCGTGATTTACATTGTTTTTGACAAAGATGAGATCGTGGGTTTTGCCCAGTTGTATCCTTTGTTTACCTCGCTGGGCATGAAGCGGGGATGGTTGCTCAACGATGTATATGTGCTGGACGAACACCGGGGCAAAGGCGCCGGCAGCGCGCTGGTAGATGCCGCCGTGGAACATGGCCGGAAAACAGATGCCGCCTGGGTGATGTTACAGACCTATGTAGCCAATACCGGCGCCCAGAAGCTGTATCAGTCCAAAGGCTTCCGCAAAGACACCAACTCCTTCTATTTTTACCTGACGCTCTAAAGGTATTTTCCTTTTCTTTGCAGGATGGACACAACAAAGAATCCCTGGACGATCCATTCCAGCGAGGTCAGATACGATAATAAATGGATACAGGTGATCCATCATGAGGGATTAAATCCTGCCGGCGGCCCTGGTATCTACGGCGTAGTGCATTTCAAGAACCTGGCTATCGGCGTCATTGCACTGGATGATCAACAGAACACTTATCTCGTAGGGCAGTACCGTTTTCCGCTGAAGAAGTTCAGCTGGGAGATACCGGAAGGCGGTGGTCCGCTGGGAGAAGTGCCGCTGGAAACCGCCAAAAGGGAATTGCTGGAAGAGACCGGGCTGGTGGCCAACCGCTGGGACGTGATCTGCGAGCTGGCAGTGTCCAATTCCGTGACAGATGAAACCGGCGTGGTGTTCCTTGCCAGGGAGCTGGAACAGCGGACGGCAGAACCGGAAGACACGGAAGAGCTGGTCGTGAAAAAACTACCGTTTGAGGAAGTCTATCAGATGGTTAAAAACTATGATATCACAGATTCTATCTCTGTTGTCGCTATCCAGAAAATAAAGCTGATGATGCTGGAAGGGGAGCTGGATTGACAGAAAAAGCGTTTCTTTGCAGCAAATGGAAAGAAAATTTAACGCTTTCAAAGGTGAAAGAAGATCAGGCGGTCCCAAAAAGTTCGCCAGCCCGCGTCCGAAGCAGTCATCCCTGATTATCGGCCGGCAACCGGTGATGGAAGCCCTCAGCAGCGGCAAACCGATAGAACGTATCTACATGCTGCGCTCCGCCACCGGCGATATTATCCCTCAGATCAAAGAAAAAGCGGCGCTCGGTAATATTCCCATCAATGTAGTGCCGGTAGAAAAGCTCAATGGTCTCACCCAGGCCAACCACCAGGGTGTTATCGCTCTCACCGGCCAGGTTTCCTATCTCGATTTACAGGATGTGATCTCCCATGTGATTGATCAGGGAGAAACACCACTCTTTCTTATACTCGACGGTATTACGGATGTCCGCAATATCGGCGCCATTGCCCGCAGCGCGGTGTGTTGTGGCGCCCAGGCGATTATTATCCCCGACAAAGGTATCGCGGCCCTCAACGAGGAAGCCATGAAGTCTTCCGCAGGTGCGCTCGAAAAAATAGCGATCTGCCGGGTCAACAGCCTCCTGAAGGCGATTGATACCCTGCATCTCAACGGTATCAAAGTCCTCTCCAGTGAAATGGAAACTGAAATAAAGCTTTACGACTGCGACCTCCGGGAACCGGTGGCCGTGATCATGGGCTCTGAAGATAAAGGCGTATATCCCGCGCTGATAAAAGCATCTGATGTATTGTTCCGCATTCCTATGGCGGGCAACTTCGAATCGTTCAACGTATCTGTGGCCGCAGGGATCATCCTCTACGAGGCGATGAAACAACGCAGTTAATTACGAATTACGGATTACGAATTACGAATTCTTTGTAAGTTTGGGTATTCTACATACTGAACAGACCACAATTCGTAATTCGTAATCCGTAATTCGTAATTGATGAAGTTAATCGAATGTCCGCGTGATGCCATGCAGGGATGGCACAGGATGATCAGCACGGAAGAAAAGGTAAACTACCTGCAAGCTTTGCTCAAAGTAGGTTTCGACACCCTCGACTTTGGCAGTTTTGTGTCCCCCAAAGCTATTCCGCAGATGGCAGACACCCGCGAGGTGCTGTCCCGGCTGGACCTCTCCGGCAGCAGCAGTAAAATGCTGGCCATTGTGGCGAATGTAAGGGGCGCAGAAGAGGCTGTTATTCATGAGGAAATCAACTATCTCGGTTTCCCGTTCTCCGTGTCTGAAACCTTTCAGCTCAGAAATACCAATAAAACCATTGCCGAATCGCTGGAACAGGTGCAGACCATGCAGGAGCTCTGCCTCAAAAACGGCAAGGAGCTGGTGGTGTACATCTCCATGGGCTTTGGTAATCCTTACGAGGACCCTTACAGTCCTGAGATCGTATTGCGCTGGGTAGATGAACTGGCAAAAATGGAGATCAACATCATCTCGCTGGCCGATACCGTAGGTGTGGCTACGCCGGACGTGATCACCAGCCTGTTCCGCCACCTGATACCGGCTTATCCGCGGGTGGAGTTTGGCGCCCATTTCCATTCTGCCCCGCACAACTGGGAAGAGAAAGTGCAGGCCGCCTGGGAGCAGGGATGCCGGCGTTTCGACAGTGCTATCAAAGGTATTGGCGGATGTCCTATGGCAAAAGATGAACTGGTGGGCAACCTGGCCACTGAAAACCTGATCTGGTTCTGCCAGCAGCGCCAGGCGCCGCTAAACCTCGATATGACCGCCCTGCAGGCCGCCCAGCAGCTGGCAGACGTGGTGTTTAAAGATTAATACATGCAATTTCACCTGAGTTTCCCGGTAGATACCATCGAGCCGGGTATTCAATATACCGACAAGGTCATGCTCATGGGCTCCTGTTTCGCGGAAGAAATAGGGGCTAAACTGCAGGAGCACCGTTTTAATACCTTACTCAACCCTCATGGCATCCTCTTTAATCCGTTGAGCCTTACCCGGGCGCTGACCACCTACCTGGACGGCAAAATGTATACCCGGGAAGACCTCTTTCAGCACCAGGATACCTGGCACAGCTGGGACCACCACAGCCGCTTCTCCGGTACTTCGCCGGAAGCGGTACTGGAGCAGATCAACGCCTCACAGCAGGCTGCTATACAGACGCTGGAGCAGGCCGACTGGCTGGTGCTGACGCTGGGTTCTGCCCACGCTTATTTTCTCAAGGAAGGAAGCCACCTCGTGGGCAACTGTCACAAGGTGCCGGCAGCCGGTTTCTACAAAAGACTGCTGACGGTAGAAGAGATAGTGACCGCGTTGGACAACATGATGCACCGGCTGTTTTTCCGTAACCGGAAAGTGAATATCCTTTTTACCGTCAGCCCGGTGCGGTATGTGCGTGATGGTGTGGTGGAAAATAACCTCAGCAAAGCGGTGCTGCTGCAGGCAGTGCATCATATGGTCAACAAATTTTCCCGCCTCTGGTATTTTCCTGCTTATGAGCTGGTGATAGATGACCTGCGCGATTACCGTTTTTATAAGGAAGACATGGTACATCCTAACGAAACGGCTGTCAATTATGTGTGGGACCATGTTGTGAAATCAGCCATCCACAGCGGCAGTCAGCCGCTATTGCATACCATTGCCGATATCAACAGGGCGGCGCAGCACCGGCCGTTTAACCCGGAGAGCGGCCAGCATCAGCAGTTCCGCCGCACTTATGCCGCGAAAGTGAAACAGCTGATGCAGGCGCACCCATACCTGCAGCTCAACGACCTTCACGATTTTTTTATGTAGAAATTTTTTGATTTACGGATTTTGGGGATCATAATGCGAAGATTATTATCAAATCAGATGTCTGATATGTCGGTCTTCGCATTATGATCCCCAAAATCCCAAAATCCCAAAATCCGTAAATCAAAAAATCCGTAAATCTTTTATTTAGATTTCCATATTCTTATTGTCTTTGATGTATACCAGGCCTATCAGGAAGCAGATAACGGCCACGGCTATAGGATAAATCAGTCCCGCCAGGTGGTTCCCCGTTTTGGTAACGAGGATGGTGGAAATGGTGGGTAATAAACCGCCGAAAACGCCGTTGCCGATATGGTACGGTAACGACATGGAGGTATACCGTATCCTGGTAGGGAACATCTCCACGAGGAAAGCCGCGATGGGCGCATATACCATGGTCACGAACACTACCTGTACAAAAATCAGGAGTACCAGCATGATCATCCGTGTATTGTCTACCGTTAGTTCCGGTTTGCCGTCGCTGATGCGCAGTATGCTGCCGTCGCTATAGGTATGAACTTTGGTGGTTTGCTGCACCAACTGCCCCTCGTCATTTTTCGATTGGTTGCTTTCAATCTTATACAGTTCTGTCAGTTCTGTTTTCTGTTTCACATCGCCGATAGTGTCCATGGCTTTATAGATGGGATAATAAGCCAGGGCGGCTATCAGCATGCCTGCCAGCATAATTTTCTTGCGGCCGATGCGATCGGACAGGGAGCCGAAGTAGATAAACAGCGGCGTGCCCAGCAGCAGTGCCAGCGCGATGATGACATTGGACTGCACAAATTCGATGTTCATCGTTTTCTGCAGGAAAGACAGGGCATAGAACTGCCCGGTATACCACACCACGCCCTGGCCCATGGCTGCGCCGAAGAGAGCTATCAGCACCAGTTTCAGGTTTTCTTTGTTGCCAAAGCTTTCCTTGATGGGGTTTGCCGATGTTTTGCCCTCCTTTTTCATCTGGATGAACAGCGGGGATTCCTGCAGGCGGATGCGGATATAGTAAGACATGATCACCAGCAATACCGAGAGCAGGAAGGGGATACGCCAGCCGTAGTTGTTAAAATCGGCCGGCGACATTACCGAGCGGGTGATCAGGATCACCGCCAGGGAGACGAACAGCCCGAGGGTGGCCGTAGTTTGAATGAAGCTGGTATAATAGCCGCGGCGGTTGTTGGGCGAGTGTTCCGCCACATAGGTGGCCGCGCCGCCGTATTCGCCGCCGAGTGCCAGTCCCTGTAACAAGCGTAATATCAACACCAGCATGGGCGCCAATACCCCGATGGTATGGTAGCTGGGTATGAGGCCGATGGCGAAGGTAGAGCCGCCCATGATCAGCAGGGTGAGGAGGAAGGTGTATTTGCGGCCTACCAGGTCGCCCAGCCGTCCGAAAACGATGGCGCCAAAAGGCCTTACAATGAAGCCCACTGCAAAAGTGGCCAGTGTGGCGATATACGCCAGTTCAGGATTGCTGGGCGGAAAGAATTTTTCAGAAATGATGGCCGACAGGCTGCCGAAGATGTAGAAGTCATACCATTCTATCAGCGTACCGGCAGAAGAGGCCATGATCACCTGCCAGATGGTTTTAGTCCCGGTTTGTTGCATTTGCTAATTTTTAAGCGATGGGTTTTGGTTGTGCGTTGAAGCAAAAAAGATAGTAAATAAATATTATGGGTGCAAGTTTGGGGACAGGAATCTTGAATGGAATAAAGCCTTATCTTTAATAACAGCTGCAATAAACTATGATGAACCAGGGACAGTTACTACATTTCGGCAGACTAATTTTCGTATTGTTATTCAGTCAGTTGTTTTTCTGTATGGGCGTACAGGCGCAGCAGCCTGCCCCTGACAGACCTAAGATCGGGCTCACCCTCAGTGGTGGCGGCGCCCGTGGGCTTGCGCACATCGGCATCCTCGAAGCCATTGACAGTGCGGGGCTCAAAATCGATTATCTCACGGGAACGAGCATGGGTAGTATCGTGGGGGCGCTCTACGCCATGGGCTACTCCGGCGATTCTATAGAAGCGGTGGCCCGGCGGCTGGACTGGAACAGTCTTTTCACCAATCAGCCGGTGCTGACCGATATTTCCTACGAAGAGAAGGCGGAGTATAACAAATATATTATCGAGATACCGTTTGAATACGGCCGGCCGAAGCTGGCTTCCGGCGTTATTTCCGGGGAGGCTTTGTGGCTGGAGCTGGCCAAACTCAGCTGGCCGGTGAAGGATAAAAAGAATTTTACCCATTTTGATATCCCGTTCAAATGTATCGCCACAGATGTGGCTACGGGCCAGATCGTGACGCTGGATTCGGGCGAGATCGTGACGAGTATGCGTGCCAGTATGGCCATCCCTTCCATCTTCACTGCCGTGAAAATAGGGAACCGCAAACTGGTGGATGGCGGCGTGGTCCGAAATTTCCCCGTTATCACTGCGAAGGAGATGGGTGCGGATATCGTGATCGGCTCCAATGTGAGCGGTGGCCTTCGTAAGGCCGATCAACTGGTTACTCCCTTTGATATCCTGTACCAGCTGGGATTTTATAAAGATGCCGCCGATTTTGAAAAAGCCCGTAAACAGTGTGATATCTATATCCCGATCAATGACGAGCTGGAAAGCTATTCTGCTGCGGCTTTTGGCAGTGTGGACTCTATCATCGAGGTCGGTAAGCGAAAGGGGAGGGCTATGTACCCGGTGTTTAAGCGGCTGGCAGACTCGCTGAACGCCCACCTGGAGAATGTTAACCGGATGCCTTTTGCTGCGGATGTGGAACTGAGCAGCGTGCATGTGTCGGGGTTGATACATTCCGACGAAAAGTTTTTCCTGCAGCGGTTGCACCTGAAGCCCGGCGGCTGTTACACTAATGTGCAACTGCGCGAGGGTATCCAGCGGGTGTATGGTACGCGTTTCTACAAGCTGATCACCTACAACCTGCATCCCGAGGGGTATGGTAAATACAGGATGGAGATCGCGGCGGAAGAGAACCCGCTGACGTATGTGAAGTTTGCGCTCAACTATAACACGCTTACCGGAGCCAGTGCTATTCTTAATCTTACGCAGCGGAACTTCATCGTTCCTAACTCCCGTTCGTTTGTGAGTGTGGCTATCAGCGAGAACCCGCGGCTGGAGGCGCAGTATTTCAAATACCTGGGGCGCAGCCGTAATTTTGGTTTTGGCCTGGGGGCGTATTATGAAAACACGGGTCTTACGTTTTATGATGAAGACCTGACGAAGATGCAGCCATACCGTAATAAATATGCGAACGTAGACATCAACCTACAGTATTCTCCCGGTGGTAACGTTGCTTTTGGCGCCGGTACCCGGTGGGAGTATATCAAATACAAACCGCAGTTTTCCCCGTTTGTGGAAGTGAGGGGCAGCACCAATCAGCTGAACTCTTATGCTTTCCTGGGGGTGAATTCGCTTAACCGTAAGATGTATCCTACCAGTGGGGTGTTGCTGAATATAGAGGGAGGGTACATTTACAACCAGCATTCCGGTATCACCGTCAACAATGGGGGGGCGCCGCTGAACCTGGACAGTGCCGGGATCCGGTTTAATAATTATCAGCGACTGGTCGTTAATGCCAAATACTATGTGCCGCTGGGGGTGAAATCGGCGTTGGCGTTTGATGGTAATGTGGGTTGGAATTTTAACTACAATGAGTCGGTGGTGAGTGGTTATGTTGTGGGTGGTATGAACAAGATGATCCGTAACCAGGTACCCTTTGTGGGAGTGTTTGAAGGAGAAGTGATTTCCTCGAAGGTGGCGGCGGTACAGGCGGCGTGGCAGTGGGAGGTGGTGCGTAATATTTATGCGATACCACGGGTAGGGGCGGCGTTGTACAACGGTAGCCTGCTGGGTGCAGAAAATAAATACAGCGGATTAACCGGATACGGGCTGGGAGGCGGTTACAGCAGCCGGTTGGGCCCCATAGAGGCTACTATGATGTACAGTGACCAGTCCGGCAAACTGAAGTTTTATGTGAATTTAGGGTTCAATTTTTAGAATCTTCGATTTTTTGATTTACGGATTTTGGGATTGTTGGGAGGGCTTGGTTGTGTTGGCTATTATCCGCTAAATCATAAAATCCGTAAATCAAAAAAATTCAAAATATCAGTGCATGCGGTCGCCCCGCACTTCAATGTTTTTCAGGATGTCGGCTTCCATTTTCAGCCATTCTTCCCATCTTTTGCGCACTTTTTCTTCCGGGAAATATTCGTTGGCCAGATCGATAAACAGCCGGTAGTGGCCGGCTTCGGAGATCATGAAGCGGCGATAGAATTCGCGCAGGTATTCATCTTCGAGTCCTTCGCTGAGGAGCCGGAACCGTTCGCAGCTGCGGGCTTCGATGAGAGCGAAGATGAGGAGGGCGTCGAGGAAGGCGTCGTCGGCATGACCGCCTTTGACGCGGTTGTCCATGAGGGCGTTGACATAGTCGTCTTTCCTTTGTTTGCCCAGCGGGAGTCCTCTTTTCTTCAACTCGGCCAGTACCTGCCGGAAATGTCCCCATTCCTCCGTAACGATGGGCGCCAGTTCCTGTACCAGTCTTTCCCTTTCCGGATTGCGCTGGATGAGGGAGATGGCGGAGGAGGCAGCTTTCTGTTCGCAGTAGGCATGGTCCGTGAGGATGTCCTGCAGTGAGATCGCTGCGAGGTTCACCCAGCGGGGGTCGGTAGGTAATTTTAATCCGAGTATGGATACTTTGCTCATGTTTTCGCTTTCTGGTATTGATTATTTTTGTTGTGCGAAGATAGTATTGAATCTGTTAATTTGCTAAAAGCCCATATATGCACAGGAGTCCAGAGCCCTTTTTACTGCAGCCGTTGCTGCAACGGCGTGAGCAGCATTCTTTCCGGGAGTTACGTTTACCGGGCGCCCTTGTTGATTTCTGTTCCAATGATTACCTGGGATTGGCGCGTGGTGCTGCCTTGCAGGAGAAGGTGCGGGAGCTGCAGCAGGAGCGGCCGGTATCGCATGGCAGTACCGGTTCGCGGTTGCTGGCAGGCAACTATCAGTGGATCAATGACGTGGAGGCGGATTTAGCTGCTTTTCACCGGGCGGATGCTGCGCTGATCTTCAATTCCGGTTACGATGCCAACCTGGGCCTGTTTTCCTGTGTGCCGCAGAAGGGGGATACGGTGGTGTATGACCAGCTGGTGCATGCTTCTATCCGCGACGGTATGCGGTTGTCTCATGCGCAGACTTATTCCTTCCGGCATAACGACATGGAGGACCTGCGTAAAAAGATCAACAATGCCGGCGGCAACTGTTTTGTGGCGGTGGAGTCGGTATATTCCATGGATGGTGATATGGCGCCGTTGCAGGCCATTGTATCGTTGTGCAACGAATATGGGGCGTATCTGATCGTGGACGAGGCGCATGCCACCGGAGTGGTGGGTCCGGGCGGAGCGGGACTGGTGCAGGCGTTGGGGCTGGAGGACGCATGTTTTGCCCGGGTGCATACTTTCGGGAAAGCGGTGGGCTGTCATGGTGCGGTGGTACTGGGGTCTGCCACGTTGCGGGACTATCTGATCAACTTTTCGAGATCGTTTATCTATACCACGGCATTGCCGTCGTCGGCTATTGCGGCTATCCAGGCGAGCTACAGTCTTTTCCCTTATATGGACGAGGCGCGGGCGCACCTGACGGCTTTGGTCCGGCAGTTCCGGGCCGGCGTGCAGTCGTTGGCGTTATTACCCGGAGAAACACCGGTACAGGCCGTGCTGACGAAAGGGAATGAGAACACCCGTACCATTGCCGCGATGCTACAGTCCGCCGGACTGGACGTGCGGGCCATCCTGCATCCTACGGTGGCCAGGGGAGAGGAGAGGCTGCGGATCGTGCTGCACAGCTTCAACACCGCCGACGAAACAGACCTGTTGATAAAAGTCTTGCTGCATTAGCTCGATTGATGCAAAAATGATGTATTTTACATATATACATCCGAGCTACTATTTATTATGAGAATCATCCCAGCAGTTATCACCGCAGCAATTACCCTGTCGCTCACTTATGCGCTCAGCACCAAGATAGGTCAGGTTCCCCCAATGGGTAAGTTGTTAAGCCCCCAGAGCGGTTTCTGGCAGAATGCCGAAGTGATCGGCGAGCGGCCGCATGAAAATATGGTATTACCCGGCCTTACCGGAAAAGTGGAGGTATGGTACGATGATCGTGCCGTGCCGCATATCTTCGCGGAGAATGAAGCTGATGCTTTTTATGTACAAGGTTATGTCACCGCGCGTGACCGTCTCTGGCAGATGGAGTTGCAGACCTATGCTGCCGCCGGCCGGCTGTCGGAGATACTGGGGCCCGGGCTGATCAGGTACGACCGGTCCAAACGCCGTGACGGCATGATATATGGTGCGGAGCGGTCTGTGGCCGTGATGGAAACGGACCCGGCCACCAGGACTGCCATCCATTCCTACGCCGACGGTGTGAACGCTTTCATTGCCCAGCTGACGCCTGCTTCGTTGCCGGTAGAGTATAAAATCCTCGACTATAAGCCGGAAAAATGGGACGTGATCAAATCCGCCCTGTTGCTCAAGTATATGTCCGCCGACCTGGCAGGGTTCTGCAACGACCTTGAGAACACCAACGCCCGCCGGTTGTTTTCCATGACTGACTTCAACCTCTTATATCCCGATTTCCAGGATACTTTGGACCCCATTATCCCCAAAGGGACGCCCTTTGCAGCCGCTTCTGCCAAAGCTGTGGCGCCGCCCGACAGTGTGCTGGCCATCGACGCGGCTTACATGAAGTTCAAACAGGACAAGCCCGATCCTGCGAATGGCAGTAACAACTGGGCCGTCGCCGGCAGCAAAACACGTTCCGGCGCGCCCATCCTCTGCAGCGACCCGCACCTGGGCCTGAGCCTGCCATCCCTCTGGTATGAAGTGCAGATCCATACGCCGGGCATGAACGTATACGGCGCCTCCCTGCCAGGAGCCCCGGGCGTCATCATCGGCTTTAATGATCATATCGCCTGGGGCGTCACCAACGGCGAAGAAGATGTGAAAGACTATTACCGGATGCAATTCCGCAACGGTAAAAAAGAATACCTGTTCAACGGCAGCTACCGCCCGGCAGAACAGCGGGTGGAAGCTATCAAGGTACGCGGCGGCGCCACAGTGTACGACACCGTGGCCTATACCGTCTTCGGTCCCGTTGCTTATGACAATACTTTCCCGGAAAAAATCGCAGGACAGTCTTTCCTCGCCATGCGCTGGAAAGCGCTGGACTCGTCCAACGAGCTGCGCACTTTCTACCGCCTCAATAAAGCCCGCAATTACGATGAATACGTCGATGCGCTGCGTACGTTCACCTGTCCGGCACAGAACTTCGTATTCGCCGATAAAGCCGGGGATATCGCCATCTGGCACAACGGCCAGTACCCGCTCCGCTGGAAAGACCAGGGTAAATGGATCATGCCGGGCAGCGACAGCACCTACGCCTGGCAGGGATATATCCCGCATGCCGAACTACCGCATATCAAAAACCCGGAACGCGGCTTCGTCAGCTCCGCCAACCAACGAGCCACCGACAGCACCTATCCTTATGTGCTATACAGCGCAGAGTATGACCTCTTCCGCGGTGAACGCATCAACCGCCGCCTCGGCGAGATGAACGGCATCACCCCCCAGGATATGATGACGCTGCAGAACGATAACAAAAACCTGTTCGCCGCCACCGCCATGCCGCTGATCCGCAGACATATCGATACCGCCGCCCTCACCGACGCACAGCGTCCTTACTGGCAGCTGCTATCGCAATGGGACTGCGTAGCCTCCGCCGACAGTAAAGCCGCTACCATCTTCAATAACTTCTGGGACCAGTTGACAGATACCATCTTCCGCGATGAACTGGAGCCTAAAGATTCCACTATCCTGGCCATGCCGCAGCCTACCACCGCACTGCTGATGCTGCTGCGCGACAGCTCCGTACACTTTGTCGATAATATCAACACACCGCAGAAAGAAACACTGTCAGCCCTCGTACAAGGCGCTTTCGCCACCATCGTTCCTCACATGGCGGAGCTGAACAAAGCCGGTAAACTGGAGCTGGGTAAAGCCCGCGGCACCGCTATCCGCCACCTTTCCCGCGCCATCCCCGCCTTCAGCGCTATGCACCTCAACACCGGCGGCGGACGGCATATCGTCAACGCCACCAAAGCGACCCATGGCCCTTCCTGGCGCATGATCGTGCAGCTGTCAGATAAAACAGAAGCATACGGTATCTATCCCGGCGGACAAAGCGGTAACCCCGGTAGCCCGTTCTATGACAACGCCGTCAACGACTGGGTAGCCGGTAAATATTACCTGTTGCACGTGTTCGACGAACAGGAAAAAGATGACCCGCTCATCCGCTACAAAGTGATGTTTACAGGGAAATAGAAAATTTTTTTAGCAAAGAATTTGGAAGAAAAGTAAATATTCCTATCTTTGCAGTCCCTTAGAAAAAGGGAATGATTCCGTAGCTCAGTTGGTAGAGCAATACACTTTTAATGTATGGGCCCTGGGTTCGAGTCCCAGCGGGATCACAGACAACTTACAAACCTCGCGCTAGTCGCGGGGTTTTGTTTTTTAGTTGAGCGTTTAGTCGAGTTCCTTTTGTATAACCCCGATTTCTTTCCCGTACTTTATACAGGTTAATCAGCTTTTACTAAGATACAGAATATCTACCATGGACATTACCAGCCTCCGATGTTTTGTATTCTTTGCTCATTGGGAGGGCGTTATAAGACATCAAAAGCGAGGACTCAAAATTCAGCACGGCGCTTGATGTGGGTGATAATGACTTCCGAAGGCATTCTATTGCCTTAGTATCTGACTACTTATCCATTTAACATCCCTCTCACTGCTAAAGAACAAGAACTTTCCATCCGGTGAAAGATTCGGACAGTACTCATATGTTTTTGTGTTGATCCGGTTACCCATGTTCGTAGGCTGCTGCCACTGGCCATTTTTGTTGAAGGTGATATACAGGTCTGCTTCTCCGAATCCGCCGGGCCTGCCGGAAGTGAAGATTAACCAGCTTTCGTCGGGGGCGATAAGCGGGTCATGCTCATCGTGGCTGGAATTAATGGTGGGACCGAGACTTACCGGTTTCCCATAGTGTCCGTTTTTTTTCCTGCTCATGTACAGATCTAGGTTACCATCGCGGTAGGAGGCAAAGTAGATGTTGCCGTTATCTGAAAGGCTGACATAGTATTCGGTGCTGTCGCTGTTGATGTCGTTAAGCCGTATAGGTTTGCCCGGGCCATTGCGGTTTATGGGTAATTTATAGATGTCATAATCTTTGATGGTATCGGTGGCGTCTTGGGGTCTGTTGGAAATAAAATAGAGATCTCCTTCGCGCGAAAAGAACGGATCGGTATTGGAATAGGTGCTGTCAAACAAAGGTGAGGGGACAGGGGAAGCCCATTCTTTCCCGTTGTGAGTACTTTCGAAAATAATATATTTCCTGTTATACGACCTTGAAAAATAGAACGTTTTACCATCCGGAGAAAAGGTTGCGTTGAAATCAAGCGTATCTGAGGAAACGATGCCGGGAAGGAACCTCTGCGCTATTGTGTCTGGCAGGGGAGTAGAGTAGTTGACTGTAACTTTTTGGGATGGTTGTTTACTATTGGTGCAGTATAGCATACAGCAGCAGGTGAATAAAAGCCAAAGATGCTTTTTCATTAGCGTAGTTTTTATTACTTAAGATCATAATAATTTCCTTATCTTAATATTCTCAAGTCCACCCCTGTTTTATATTCATCTCAAAATACCATAAAACCTTGAAATCCGTCTGCAGGAAGGGGAAATATGTGATGTGGTTTCACCTGGAGCTGAAGGGGGAGGGGTATAAAGCTGCGCGTATAGTCGTAGCCGTGAATAACCGTATCACTGGTCCTTACAGGTATGTTAACAGCTTCCGGCCTATTCGAAAGAACAACACCTATTATTTAATCACCAGCGGCTGTACCCAAATGCTGCGTCATTGCATACCGCCGCATAGCCCTTCGGGCCGTGGACGCCGGCTGGAAATCCTATATACGGAGGAGGTGCGGAGCTTATGTTTCACGGGCAACCGGCATTTGTTTTCCGGGTTCCATCACTGGCTGCCGGTTGAGTGGAAAGAAGAGCTGCCGGTTATTCCGTGGCGCGATGACTGGAATCCCGATTTTATTAATAATAAATGATACACTATGGCTACAGACAACTGATAATATTCCAAAAAAATTAAAAATCCACTTTATGAAACCTGTTACAAACCTCCTGATGGCAGGACTTGGCTTGATGCTGTTTTCCTGCGGGAAAAGTGAGCCCGCCACATTGAATGAAACACCCATCGGCAAAGCACGTACAGAATCTGCCTGGGAAACGGTACTGGACCAATCCACATTTGCCGGTTACACGGCTTTTGAAGCGGCCTGGAACTACCTGTATCCCTGGGGCAGCGACCATAACGGCACCGCCCGGATGTATGGCAGCAGCACGGATCATAACCATATTTACCTGCAGAACAATGTACTAACCATCAAGGCTACACGCATCAACTGGGATGAAGGAAGCAGTCCGCATGATCCCCGGTTGCCTATCCATTACCACTCAGGGGCTATACATGCCAAAACGCACGTGGTGGTTAACGACCAGTTCCCGGATTGGGAAGTTAAATGTGATTTCCAGGTTCCTACTGTAAAAGGTTCCTGGCCTGCATTCTGGCTTACTGCGGTAAACAGCTGGCCGCCGGAGAGCGACATTATGGAATTCAAAGGCAACGCTGTCAATTGGCAGAACACCTTCCGTACGCCTTCGGATGTTTCAACGCAGCAGACGACGGTGTCTGATGCGGGCAGCTGGCATACCTACAGGGCATGGATCACCAAAACCAGCGCCACCAACGTTGATATCCATTACTATATTGACGGTGTCTGGAAAGCCAAACACTCGGCAAATTTTGTTGACAAGCCGATGTACATCATTATCAATATGCAGATGGAGGGTTCCAGCGGAAGCCCGGGGCCTACTGCTGATACCTATCTGCGGGCACGAAATATTTACATCGGCCGCACACGTGCATTCTAGCCTGTCAGATCTGTAGCATGGCAGGGGCGGCCGATAAGGCTGTCCCTGTCTGTATTTAAAATCCAATAGTATTCATTTGCTTTTTGTATGCTCCCGGCGATACGCCTGTGATTTTTTTGAATATTTTGGAGAAATAGAACACATTATCAAAACCTGTTTGTGCCGCAATTTCAGTAAAGGTCATCCGGGTTGTCAGCATCAGGTATTGAGCCCGCTCTATTCTTTTTTCATGTACATATTTGACAGGTCTTTCTCCTGTGTGTTGCTGAAAAAGGCGCGAAAAATAATCCGTATGCAGGTTTGCTTTTTCTGCCAGAAGGGTTACTGATAAGTCGCGGTTTAGGTTCAGCTGAATGTAGCTGATGATATTTAAAATTTTAACCGGCACATGGCCTGTATCCCTGTGCTTAAATGTCTGCTGTGTCAGAAACCGCGAAACCAACTGAAGGAGAATACCATGTGTTTCTGTAAAGGTTGACAGGCTTTGACGGTTATTCAGCTCCTGGTACTCTTTGTAGAAAATATTTTTTTCGTAAACTTTCGGGTTGTCAGAACGATTAATGCCCCGCCCGGGATTTATTTCCAATAATCGCCTGAAGTTCAGTATATCCATTTCAGTCGCTTTTACCTTCATAATAACCCTGTTATTTTCAAATAACGAAATGCCATCCGACGATTCCTCAAAGAACTGAACGAAGTATTGGCTGAGATAATCAGGGCATATCAGGTTACATAAGGTGAAACTGGGTATGATATACAGAAAGCCTGACTCAAGCCTGACTTTGGCCGAGGCATCCCATATTTCTCCCGCGCCTGCATCGATATAATATATCCTGAAATATGGACTGATCACATTTCTGTAATTCCACCCGGAGTCAAGCTTTACATAGTCAACGTTCAATAATGTGAATGTTTGCTTTAGCACTCTTTTAATCATGTGGAATATTTAATAAACGATTGTTCCTCCAATGTTAGGATTTTGTCATAAAAATAAGCAGTAAATAGTCGGTTTTGTATAAAATAAAGTCCTATTAAGCCAAATGTTTGGTAAATATTTCGGAGTAAGTTTGGTTTGTCAACTATAACTTGTAGTCATCGGTACGAGGCTGACTGAAAAAAGGATGCCTGGTTTATAACGAGGACCAGTAAACATAAATTCCATGAAAAGAAGAACGCTGATCAAAGGTTGGGTGACGGGCTTATCATCCCTGTGAAGGCGCTGGCTGCCGGTAATAAGGCCGAAAAGGTGGCGCAGGTGAGCCTGCTGGGCGGTGGCCGGCTTCCATTTCAACAGACGCCCGAAGGTCTTAATATACAATTACCGGAACAGCCGCCTTGTAAAGAGGCGTTTGCATTGAAAATTGAAGGGGCCATTGTCTGAAAACGCCGGATGAGCATTGGCATATGCTCCTGTACCACTTATTGTAACAAAACAGTTGATTGGGGATGCGGTAGTGTACGTCTGCCGGCCCCACTTGCTGTAAAAAATGTGCTCATATATGGCAAAGAAAAAGACCCTATTCCCGTTTGTATTGATTACCACCCTGTTTTTTTTGTGGGGATTTGCACATAACCTTGACCCCATACTGATACCGCATTTACAGAAATCATTTACATTGACCACCGTTCAGGCGACCCTGGTGGATTCCGCCGTGTTTGCAGCTTATTTCCTGATGGCTTTGCCGGCGGGATTTATCATGAAAAAATATGGTTATAAAACGGGTATTATTGCCGGCCTGCTGGTATTTGCGCTGGGGGCTTTCTTGTTTATTCCCGCTGCTGATACGCAACTGTACGTGTTTTTTCTTATTGCGTTGTTTATTATAGCCTGTGGCCTGACAATGTTGGAAACAGCGGCCAACCCTTATGCCTCATCGCTGGGGGATCCGGCATACTCCACGCAACGGCTGAACCTTGCGCAGTCATTTAACGGGTTAGCCACTACGCTGGCGCCTGTGATAGGAGCCCGCGTTATCCTTACCAAAGGCTATACGGCGGCGCAGTTAAATGCAATGACAGAAGAAGGCCGCCGGCTGGCGCTTGCAACTGAAGCAGCCACCGTGAAAATGCCATATTTTGTCTTAGGGAGCGTATTGGTAGTGATAGCGGTCATTTTTGCCTTCACACGTTTGCCGGCTATCCAGACAAATGGAGATCATGTGGCCGGTAAAAATATTTTTCATGCGTTCAGGCATCGCCACCTGCGATGGGGTGTTGTTGCGCAGTTTTTTTATGTGGGCGCCCAGGTCTGTGTGTTTAGCCTGTTTATTCTCTATGCCACGAAGGCTGCGGGCATAACGGAGGTAGAGGCGGCTGACTACCTGGGTTTATGCGGGTTCGCATTCCTGATTGGAAGATTCGTTGGTACTTATCTCATGCAATATATCAATTCAGCCAGGATGCTGGCGGTATACGCTGTGCTGAATACTTTACTATGCATGATAGCTATCTGCGGAACCGGTATCATGACCGTTTACACAGTCATAGGTATCTGTTTTTTTATGTCTATCATGTTTCCGACCATTTTTGCCCTCGGTATAAAGGAATTAGGTGGCGACACCGAGTTTGGAAGCAGTTTAATCATTATGTCTATTGTAGGAGGAGCCATTCTGCCGCGGTTGTTTGGCTATATCAGCGATGTAACAGGTAATATTCAATATGGTTATATCATACCGCTGGTTTGCTTCCTGGTGGTAGCTTATTTTGGCTTTAAAGGCCATCGGGTAAAACCGGGGGATGAAAAATTGCTTCTTTCAACTATTCTCTGAAAAGCAGCTGCCGGTATGACCGGAATCACATGACCGTATGCTTATGGAAAAGGGAGCAATTGACGTGGTGGCGCCGGCAGCCATTGCCCCGGGCGAAAGAAGGAGAGGAGCGGGTGTTGATGGAACAGCTTCCCTGGCTTTACTAAGCCTGTGTTCCGGCAACATGCTCGTAAAAAACAATACTGTAAAACGACGTTATAAGAAAACAGAATGAACAACAGGTGCTTGTATATTTTGATCGTATTGATGATGATCCGTCATATCTGCATGGCACAGGCAGATAAGGTGACATTAAAAGCAGACACTGTGCCCACTTTCCCTGATCCTCCGGTGGAGTTTAATGTACAGCGTAATGATATTCCTCACGGGAAAATGACAGTGGTGCAATATCTGTCAAAAACGCTTGGCAAACGCCGGGAACTAAGTGTATATACGCCGCCGGGTTATACTGCTGACAGAAGATATCCTGTGCTGTATTTGTTGCATGGTGTTGGGGCCGACTATCGGCAATGGACGGAGTGGTGCCAGGCGGATAATGTGGTAGATAACCTTATTGCAGCGGGTAAAATGCAGCCGGTGATAATGGTTTTCCCTAACTGCGATACCCGGTTGACGGTAACGGATACGGCCGCGTCCAGCCGGTCGGGGAGAGCGGACGGATTTGAAGGTTATGGAAAATCATTTGAAGAGGATTTGGTGAAAGATATCATCCCTTACATCGATTCGCATTATTCCACTATCAGCGACCGCGAGCATCGTGCCCTGGCAGGCCTGTCAATGGGAGGCGGACAGTCCTTAAATATAGGCTTGTATCACCTGGAAACATTTGCCTATGTAGGCGGCTTTTCTTCGGCGCCTAACACCAACAAGTTTGGCGGCATGTATACAGATGTTGAATTTATTCCGGACAGGAAAGCTGCCCGGGAAAAGTTGAAACTGCTCTGGATAGGGTGCGGTAATAAAGATGGCCTTTTCAGGATCAGTGAAAAAGCTCATCAATACCTCAACGAAATCGGTATGCCCCACGTCTGGAACGTAGATACTAACGGGCACGACAATACTGAATGGGACCGTAACCTTTATTTGTTCGCTCAACGGATTTTTATACAGCACCGGCCAGGGGCATTACAGGCTTTTGCACCGGGCCGGGTCCGGCTGTTGCCGGGACCTTTCCTGGATGCCCGGAGCACAGATGAAAAGTATATTCTGTCTCTGGACCCGGACCGTTTGTTGGCTCCTTTTCAAAAAGACGCTGGTATCCCTGTAAAAAAGGAAAACTATGGTAACTGGGAGAGCGGGGGACTGGATGGACATATCGGTGGACATTACCTGTCGGCGCTTTCGCTGATGTTTGCCGCAACCGGAAAGAAAGTTTTTCTCCACCGGCTACATTATATGCTTGACCAATTGGAACAGTGTCAGCTGAAGAACGGTAATGGATACCTCGGCGGTATTCCGGATGGGAAAAAAGTCTGGAAGGAGTTGGCGGAAGGTAATGGCGATGCAGTCACGAAAAGATGGGTGCCCTGGTATAACGTGCACAAAACAATGAACGGCCTGTTGGACGCCTGGACGCTTACGGCCAGCACGCAGGCCCGTGATATGTTATTGCGGCTTTGCCGCTGGAGCAGGGAGGTAACAGCCAATCTCGGCGATGAACAGATGCAGTTGATGCTGCAAACGGAATTTGGAGGGATGAACGAAATTTATGCTGCGGTAGCGGAGCAAACCGGCGATACCAGCTGGCTCTATATGGCCAGGCGTTTTACTCACCGCAAACTGCTCGAACCGCTTGGCAGGCATATCGATGCGCTTACGGGGTTGCATGCCAATACTCAGATCCCCAAAGTGGTGGGCTTTATGCGGACAGGGATGGTAGGGCATGATACCGCACTGGAAGACGCTTCGGCATTCTTCTGGAATACGGTGGTATCGCACAGGAGCATCTCTATAGGCGGAAACAGCGTACGTGAACATTTTCATGCTGCCGACAATTTCCGGTCTATGTTGGAAAGCCCCGAGGGTCCGGAAACCTGTAACAGCTATAATATGCTAAAACTGACCAGGCTGCTTTTTCTGCATAGTCCTGACCGTAAGTTTATGGACTATTATGAGCGCACGATTTATAATCATATTCTCTCCTCCCAGCATCCCAACGGAGGTTTCGTATATTTCACTCCCATACGTCCCATGCATTACAGGGTATATTCCACCCCTCAGCATGCCATGTGGTGTTGCGTGGGGACAGGGCTGGAAAATCATGGAAAATATACAGAACTGATTTATGCTCATTCGAATGACTCGCTCTATGTAAATCTGTTTATTCCCTCGGTGTTACAATGGGAAAGCAAATCGATGACGCTGGTTCAGGAAACCCGGTTTCCGGAGGAAGATGCCTCTTTGCTGAGGATAACTTTAAAAAGGCCACAGCTCATAACGATGGCAGTGCGGGTGCCGGGATGGATAAAAGATAGTATGACTGTTACTGTTAACGGACAACATGTCATCCCGGCTATGAGTGCGTCAGGTTATATGTTTATCCGCCGCACGTGGAAAAACGGGGACGAACTGAAAGTCCATCTTCCTATGGAAGCACGTACCGAAGGCCTGCCGGATGGCAGTCAGTGGGTATCCTTTTTGTATGGGCCTGTGGTACTCGCCGCTGCAACAGATACCCTCAATATGCCTGGGCTGCATGCGGATACCGGCCGCTGGGGCCACATTGCCCGCGGGCCCCTGCGGCCGTTGCAGGCTGCACCTGTACTTGAACTGGAAGGCCCCGGCCCTGTCAGGTTGCAACGTACAGGCCGCGCGCTGGAGTTTACTGCAAATAATCTTATCTCCGGGCCAGCCTTCCGGCAGCTTAAACTGGTACCGTTTTACCGGATACATGACAGCCGGTATATCCTCTACTGGGCTTATGCAGGCCAGGGAGACCGCCGTAAAGCGCAGGCGTCGCCGGGTGATGAAAGTCCACGCCTGGACAGCCTGACGGCTGACCGGGTGTATGCCGGTGAACAACAGCCTGAGGTTGACCATCAATTGGAAGACAGCGGCAGTAGTGCAGGTGTTTCGGGTGACCAGCACTTCAGAGTGGCACAACACTCGTTTGCTTATACGTTGCAGACCGCTGCTACAGGGAAACATCAATTGTATGTCCGTTACCGCTATCTAAATGTGGACGATTGTGGCAGTGTAGTCGTCGGAAACAAATGCCTGCTGGAACTATGCGGTCAGGCCGGCGGTGAAAAGAACGATCAAATCGCGGTAGTGGATATCCCCGGTCAGATGATTTCCGGGGGAACTGTAAAAGTAACTTTCATGGCCGCTTCGGGCAGGACCACGCCGGGTATCATGGAGGTCCGGCTCCTCAGGGCTTTGTAGGTTATTGACAATACCACCGGCTTTTCACTTTTTCTGATCTCGAAATGAAAAATAGCTGTTTTCCCTTCTTGTTTACCGTTTATAATTATAGTTTTTATATTTAACCAATAAGATGCTAACCGCGATGTTGAAAAAATACTTCCTTTACGGACTCTTTCTTTTTCTGCTGCCTACCGTACTCCACGCCGCTATCAGATTGCCGTCACTCGTTGGCAACAACATGGTGTTACAGCAAAACGACAGTGTAACTTTGTGGGGATGGGCCAACCCTTCCGAAAAAATTACCGTTTACACGGGCTGGGATAACAAAACAGCTACTGTCACCACCAGCGGAGATGCAAAGTGGGCTGTGAAAGTACATACGCCGGCCGCAGGAGGACCTTATGAAATAAGGTTGAAAGGCGCTAATGAGATTGTACTGAAAAATATCCTTATAGGTGAAGTATGGCTGTGCTCCGGACAGTCAAACATGGAATACAGCTACTATAATGGTATCCGGCAAATAGCCGCGGAACTGCCTGTTTGCAGCAACAATAATATCAGATTTTTTAACATCCCGAAAACTACGGCTGTATGTCCGCAGGATAACTGTCCCGGAGCCTGGGAAGTGTGCGACAGCAACAGTCTGAAGCCGTTCAGCGCGGTGGGGTATTTTTTTGGGGTGAAACTACAGCAGTCACTGGGTGTACCGGTAGGTCTTATCAACGCCAGCTGGGGCGGAACACCGGCAGAAGTGTGGGCGCCGGAACATCTTGTGAAAGACCAGCCACAACTTTCAGAAGCAGCCGCTAAGTTGGCCCCGGCCGCCTGGTGGCCGCATCAACCAGGCTATGCTTATAATGCGATGATAGCACCGCTGCTCAATTTTAACATCAAGGGAGTTATCTGGTATCAGGGCGAAGCAAATGTAAAAACCGCGGCTACCTACGCTCCGCTGTTCACCGGCATGATACAGTCATGGCGGGATGCGTGGCATAAGCAGCTCCCCTTTTATTATGTTCAGATAGCGCCGTTTACCTACGAAAAGGAAAATGAGGCGGCACTGCTTCGTGAGGCACAGACCCGCAGCAGCGCCCTTTCCGGCACCGGAATGGTAGTAGTGTACGACGTGACAGACAACGTAAAGGACATTCATCCGCAAGATAAAAGAACAGTAGGTAACAGGCTTGCCAATTGGGCGCTCGGAGAGAACTACGGTAAAACCGGATTTACCTGGAAAAGTCCCTCATTTAAAGCAATAAGCATCCGCAAAAACAAAGCGGTGCTCCGTTTCAGTAACGTCCCCACCTCTCTCCGGATTAATGGCAAAGTACCGGTGGCGCTATACGTGGCCGGTGCCGACAAAGTTTTCCATGAAGCATCCGCGAAGGTGGAAAAAGATGCACTGATTGTATGGAGCCATAAAGTAGAGAAGCCGGTATCAGTGAGATATGGCTTCTCCAACACAGCGATCGGTAATATTTTTTCTTTAGAAGGTTTACCTGTCGGTCCTTTCCGTACGGATAGCTGGCCCATTGCGCAGTAAATAAAAAGAGGACTAATGGCTGTAATCGTATCGAAACCAATCGATATCCACATATCCCTTGTCTTCCTGCGTGTTGAAATTAAAAATTCCTATACGGTCTCCCCGGTAGCTGCCCCAGGTCAGTTGATAAGTACTTCCCAACGGCTTATAGGATTTTCCGTCAGTACTGAAAGCATATTGACTGATACCGTTGGAGTCCCATGAAGACCGGAGCCAGATAAATTTTTCACCGACGGTGATACCCGAAGTGGTCTTTCCGTTGTTGTCATATACTAAAGTCCGTACGCCTTTCTCCTGTTGGATCCCAAATAAGCTGTAGCTGGTGGTCGAAAAATGTGTTAATCCACTGAACTGGCCATCAGCCATATGGCTGATATCGATTTTTAGGGAGGCTACATTGTTGGGCGTACGCATGCTGCGTTGGGTGAGTGTGTTGCCTGCCCGCAGAATAACGCTTGTTTGTTTCTTTGAATGGATGGGCGTAAAAGCATACAGCCGGAGAAAACCTTTGCGCGCTGTAAACGACCATTTGCCGGGTCGTGGTTGATAGTTCCATTCCCATTGTACATTTAACTTTCCGGTATTGAACCCATCGCTGCTTTGAAGGGAAATTTTTCTTTTGCGGGATATGGGCTTTTCCCCGCTCCAAACCATACGCCCTATTGTGTCGGCGCCCGGCTTGCCAACGATCGGCCATCCATCGGTCCAGTGGACAGGTAAAAGGCTGGCAGGACGCCCTTCCCAGTCTCCGCTGCCATGATGGGTGAGAAAATACCAGTCGCCTGCCGGTGTTTGCAGTAATCCACCCTGGTTAGGCTCTCTGTCAAGTTTTTGATCAACATGATTTAATTGCCTGATTTCCCGCGGACCGTAGATGCTTTCGGAACGTGCCATCATCATCACGCGGCCTTCCGTTCTTACTTCGCTGAAATAATGGTAATATAGCCCGTTGATCTTATAGAGTTTGTTCGCTTCACTGCCGTGAGACTGATGTACGATGGAATCGGATTCCAAAACGAGGCTTCTCCCGTCAGGTGTCATCCTGAATAAATGAATGTTGTACTTTTTTTTATTTTTGGGGTCAATGGCGAAATTCGTAGCAATAAAATAAAGCTGGCCATCGTCATCACAAAATGAACAGCAATCGTCCCAGCCGTTTACATTCCATAGTTGGTGAACGGGTTCCCAGGGCCCGGCGGGATGGGTGGCGGTACTCATAAAAAAGCCGTCATCGGGCGTGCCAAAATACACCCAGAATTTGTTCTTATAATACCTGATGGAGCCGGCCCAGATGCCTTTGCCATAACAATTCATCCGGTCCCAGTTCATTTGCGGACTGATGCTGGTGAGGTCATCCACCACATGGCCGATGATTTCCCAGTTGATGAGATCCCGGGAGTGAATTACTACCATGCCAGGCGAAAACTGCATGGTAGAGGATATGGCGTAATAATCATTACCTACCCGTATGGCATCAAGATCGCTGTAGTCTGCGGGGATAACCGGGTTAACATAAGTTCCGTTTCCCTGGTCTCCCCAATTTCCATGCATTTGGGCGTTCGAACAGATACCTGATAATTGCCACCAAAGCAACATCGGTATAAATATGATCCGATTCATCTGAAAATTTGATCGTTTATTTTTTAGTAAATGTGCCATTCCCATATACCCTTGATCCCGCTTGATATTTTCACCCGTAAATAGCGCGCATTAATATTAAGATTGTCTTCGTGCGGCGACTGTGCCATTACCTGTTGATGCGTTCCACCGTTCTTCCAGGTATTGCCATCGACAGAGTACTCCAGTACATAAGCATGTCCCGCAGTTGGACGGACAAAATACACTTCGCTGCGTTTCACAGGTTGTGATTTCCCCAGGTCGGCAATCATCCAGGGGACTGAATCTTCAGCGGCGGCCATCCATCTTGAGCCATTTGCATGATCAAAAGCGAACCACGGGGAAAAAGATTCTGTTCTCTTAAACAAAGAATCCTTCATCGGTTGAATGATCATATCGGAGCGAACGCTGGATGTTGTTGAATTGACAACATCGATCTCTTTTTCTGACGGCGCAGGGTGAAGAGCGCCTGTTCCGCTGAGCGTCAGGTCTACGGGACGGATGGTCCCGTCGTCATTAAACTCCAGCTTATTCACATAGGTTTGCCGGTTAGTGCTTCTGCGGCCAAATTCCAGATAAGCAAAATAGTAGTTGTCGGTACCCGGTACATTAAATACGCAACCGTGCCCGGGGCCAAAGACGTGCCTTTCGTAATGGGTAGTGGCTATAATGTCATTATCGGGGAATTCGAACGGGCCCATCGGAGATGTTCTGCTCATGCCATAAGCATATTGATATTTTTCATCGCCACCCAGGGTGTACAGGTAGTAGTATATTCCTTTTCGTTTAAAGAAAACAGGGCCTTCAGAATACCCTTTCCGCTTTGTAATAATCTGAATAACAGAAGCAGTATCGATGGCAACCATGTTCCGGTCCAGCTTTGCTGCAAACCGGCGCTGCCAGAAAACATAGGGTTGTCCGTCATCGTCAATAAAAACTTCTGCATCAATTCCCTCCGGCCCTTTGTTGTTTTTGGATGGCAATAAGGTGGCCGGCGTGAAGGTTGCGGAAAAGCTGTCGATTCCTTTTGCCAGTTTAAATGGCCCGTCAGGAGAGTCAGCAACGGCCGGATAGATAAAGCCATTCACCGTTGGATAGATATAGTACGCTCCATTGGCAGCAACAGCCTTGCTGGGCGCCCAGTATTTCTGGCCGACAGCAGCCGGGAAATAAGTGCCTGAAAAGCTCCAGTGAACAAAATCTTTGGACTTCCATACCACCGGAGGCCCCGATGTTTTTAAGCCCTGACCATACCCGTCAGTTGTCGCATAACAATAGAAGGTCCCGTTTATTTCCTGGATGCTGGCATCGGCAATCATGTCCGGAACTAACGCATGGCCAAAGGGGTTTTTCCGTTGAATATTCTCTTTTAAATTTGTATGGTGATGCATAATACTGTCCTGTTTAAGTAGTCTGACAGCTGTTTCCTTCGATATTTCCAGCACGGTCCCATGAGACATTTTCAGGTCTGTTACTTTTCTTTGCCAGTCTTTTAAATTTTTACTCACAAATACATAAGCATTATCACTTTCAAAAGGATCTGTGAACATGCAATACCAGTCACCAATTTTTAAGACCGATGGGCCTTCATCGCCTGTTGATGGCCGGATAGGGCCGGATTCTTTTCCCCAGCTACCTTCCGGCGTTTTCCCGGTACGATAATAGATATTGGGTACCCGGCTGTTATCATCTTTTTTATAAAACAGGATGTACTTATTTTTGTCTTTTAAGATAAATGCATCTATCGGTCCATCGTTCCCGGGTGCGCCACCAGCAGGGGAACCGTTTCTGAATAGTATTTTCGGCTCGCTGAATACTTTAAAGTCTTTTGTGGTAACGTAGTATATTCTGCCTTCGGAGTCCTTTTTTTTCCATGGGCCGATATTGGAGGACCAGTAAATCATGTACTCACCTTTCAGATCGTTAAAATAAATTTCAGGCGCCCAACAATTGTTGGTACTGTCTATATTTTTACCAACTTCGATCGCTTTTTGCTGCTCCCAGTGAATCAGGTCCGACGACTCCGCATAGCCGATGCTTTTTCCTTTCCAGCCGGTGGTCCACACCATCCGGTAAATGCCATCTCTGCCCTGATGAATGGAGGGGTCACGCATCAATTTCTCCGGGCCTGCCTGCGGTGTGATAACGGGCCTGCCGGCATTCAATTCTTTCCAATGCTGGCCATCGGTACTCAAAGCCAGATGAGCCCCTCCCGCCTGCCCCGTAAAATAGGAAAAGAGCAAAAACTGTTTGGCGTTGAGGTCAATTTGATTTTGATGTGAAGTGTTGGTGGTGTCATTAGCAAGTAAAGGAGCAGTTGCTGTTCCTTTCACTTGTATGAATAAAAAAAACGCGAGAGAAATAATAGATTTTACAATTTTCATTCATGTTGTTTTTTTAAGGATAATGAAGTTAGACAGCCTAATGGCATAAAGAGCGCATACTTTCAGGCGTTTTCCGGGTATAAGGGCGGTGGCTGGAATGCCACCGTCCTTGTACCGAAATGACTCCTGCTATTCAATGGTGGAAGACTATTATCTGCCATTGAATTATTGTTTTACAATTTTTCTCGTAATGGACGTTCCCTGTTTATTTATTTGCAGATAGTAGGTGCCTGCGGCTAAACCACGGATGGAGATGGTCTGGGACCTTCCTGTAATCACCAGTTTTTTTACCGGCAACCCTTGCTGATTATATATGCCTGCAACCGTTCCGGATTCAATGCCGCTTACTTGTATGTTCAATACATCAGTAACCGGATTGGGATATACGATAACATGGGCTTTGCCTGTTTCGGGCGATTCATTTTCTTTGCCGAACAGGCCGGCAGAAGCTGCGCAACCGCCCAGGTGGTCGCCGTGGCCCAAATGGACTTTCACAGCATCTGAAGAAATACAGATTGTTTGATTATTATGGCAGACCATTACCTTGTTGCTATTGATACCGCAACGTACATCCAGTGTCTTAATGGTAACAGAATCGGTAGAAGAACATCCTTTACTGTCGGTGGCGACAACCGTGTATGCTGCCGCGGTATTTACACTGATAGACGGGGTGGTTTGTCCGCTGCTCCATTGATAACTGTACGGTGCGGCGCCGCCGGAGGTATTTGCAGTCACAGCCAGCGAGGCTGGTCCATAACCGGTATAAATGGTGTTCTTCGCATCCGCTGCGGGGCTTACCGGGTAGACATCAGGAATGTGTGTGGTTACTGCTGTATTTACGGTTACCGTAGTCGACGCGGTAGTCACATTGCCATATACGCCGGTCACGGTCCAGGTAATGGTTGATTGTCCGGTATTGAATGCGCCGCTTGCATCTGCTCCGATTCCTGTTCGTGAGGTAGCTCCACGTACGCTATACGTTATGGAAGCGGAGCCTTGGGTGTCGGCCGTAGTTAACGGAGGTACGGTGTATGCGCCTGACGGGTCGAAACAAAAGGACTGATTTGCAGGTGCGGCAGGTGGCGTATATGCAGTGAGCGCTACTTCTGCATCGCTAAGCGCCCTTTTGTAGATCTTAAATTCATCAATGGAACCATTGAAGACGGGATCAGAGAATTGAGACTTGCCCAGATAGTTTAAAGCGGTGCCCGTAGTAGTGCCCGCCGGCGTCAGTTGTGACGGCCTGATGTTGATGGCTGTATTGCCGGATGCCAAAGCGCCGTTGATATACAGCCGGGCAGTATCTCCTGACCGGGTTACGGCCAGGTGCACCCATGTATTTAACGGGAAAACATAAGGGGCGCTTACATTCAACTCTGTTCCTCCATTTTTAATGGCATAGCGGACTACCGATGAGTTTACGTTATTTACTGTGGTGGTGCCCGCCTGAACTGAAAGAAACATATATTGTGAAGTGCTGTTACCAAAATCGAACACCCTCATCCAGTTGGCCATGGCCTCCATTTTTACCCACGCTGAAACGGTAAAATCGGATAACGTACTGACGATGCCTACCGGCAATGTCGCGTAGGCGTTGGCCGTACCGTTTAGTTTAAGGGCGCTTCCATTCTTTCCGGATGCCCTCGTTGCTGCGGCCGCCAATGTACCGTGCATTGCCCCCCAGCTGTCGATAGCGCGTGTTCCGCTGGTTTCATCAAATTTCAGATAAGTCATCTGACCTGTGTTTGGCAATGCCGCCACTTCCGGGCTTAGAGCAGTACTGTCTGTCGATGCAACTATATAGTAATAAGTTGTTCCATTATTGACCGAGGTGTCTGTAAATTTTGTATTACCCTGGTTGGCAATAGTGATATAAGGCCCGCCTGGCGTTTCCGAGCGCTGTATGTTGTAAGTGGAATTGAAGATAGCGTCCCATTCCAGGATGTTTTTAGCGTCGCCTGCAGCAACAGAGAGATTGATGGGGACAGTTCCCACGGGTACAAAACGGAACGGGAAGCTATAGGGAACAGGATCATTATCGCTTCCAACGATGTAGCTTATTTGATTTCCATTGATGTACCAATAGCCATTTCCGGCTGATTGCGCTCTTTGGATCGCATAGGACGTCCCGTCAAAGTAAATATTCATTGAATTCCAGGCATCCGAGTAGGGTGTGACGCTGCGGCCAAATTGTGCGCTCTCATTGATATAATTGCTAAAAGACGCTGGTGCGCTGAGACATATAATTTTATACCTGCCATTCCCTTGTCTGGTAACATTCCAGACCTGAAGCAGGGGATCGGAATCCGCTGTTGCAAAGGATGGTGTATTGGTGTTGTTCCTGGTCCATAATGAATCACTGTAGCGCGGCTGGAGGTAGTAATTCCCATCGGCCAGCGTATTCATTCCATAGTACATAGACGCCTTGTATCGTTTGATAGCATTTTCCAGAATGGCCACATAGCTGGAAACCTCCGTAACGGTCGATTGTGGGCTGTATGCTGACTGCGCATAGGTAATGCTGTCATTTAACTGTGCTTTGGCCGCTACCGGGAATTTACCCAGCTCATTAGTGGTGGTCACCACTGTGGTGTCACGTAGTTTTTGGGCTTCGGCTAGTTTTTTATGATAGACACTGTCCATTTCCGGCCCCGTGACCGGCGCTATCCTGAAGATCTGGTTGGCGCCATCCAGCCATCTGTTAATGGTCATTGTCACTCCATCCGCGGTATTGGAACCCGGGACTTCGAGCGATTTCTGACTTGGCTTTCCAATGATATTAAAAGTACCGTTTCCACGATCTCTGATCGTCCAAACCTGGGCCTCATCTGTGTCCGAGTAGGTTCGTTGTTCTACTCCTGCGCCATTTGTGGTGGCGTTACCTGCAATATCCATCGCTTTCCCGCTCAGCAGGTTAATTATTTTGTAGTCTGTACCTGATTTGGGCGTTATTATCCAATGCTGGTTAGTTGAAAAAGAATAGGTCTTTTGTCCCAGCAAGGCGCTGTCGGCGAGTGAACCGTTTTTCACTTCGACCGCCTTACCGCTATGTGTTGCTATAATACGGTACAGGCCATTGAGTGTTTGTGGTACGTATGGCGCTTTGGGAGTGGCAGCATCAGCGGGGGAGTCAGTACTTGTGCCGGCAGCGTTTACAGCGCAAACTTTATAATAATATATTTGCCCATTCGTTGCATGCTCGTCCACAAAGCTATTTACGGACAGGTTAGACGCAATGGTAGTATACGTTCCATTTTCCGAAGTGGCCCGTTTAACCGTATAGTGCTCCGCGCCGAAGGAGGAAAGCCAGCGCACCCGGACCTGGTTATCTCCTGCGTATGCATATACAGAATGTGGTGCTTCCGGTATGGTGATCACTCCTCCTTGTCCGCCCGTCACGCTTACATTACTGAAAGCAGATGTGTTCAACACGCCATTGGCCATAGAGCAAACAGCCAGGCCGATATATGCCTTGCCATTAAAGCCTGCAAATCTTCCTTCTACTTCTACCGCCCAGCTGGCGCCGTCCGGAGAGTAGTAGGTGGTAATCATATCTCCGATGCGCTCAATTTTTACCCAATAAGGAATACCCGGAATCTGCCTGGACTGTTTTTCCCAGTTGGCGCCGGCCCTTACTTCCGTCCAACCATGCATAAATGCCTCCCCCTTTTTTCCTGGAGTTACAGCTATCCATGCCCTTTGGGCAGATGAGGAAGTCAGGTCAGAACGGATCATTACCCCTGCCCGTGCATTGGCTGCGGTTCCTCCAACCGAATCCACCCTGGCGATGATGGAACAGTTCCCGGTCACTTCTTTATAAACGAAGTGAAAGCCATCGGCAGCATGTGTCCATATATCGGTGCCGCTTCCTCTTACAGTCCAGACATTATTGGTGTAGGAGCTGCTTCCTGCCGGTGAAGCGGTCCCGATGTCCAGGTCTGTCAGGCCGCCTGCGCCCACTTTCCCGGGTGCGGGAACAATCTGGGTTTGTGGCGGGATAACGGCTGTGGAATTGTCCTCGGACTTATAAAACCAGGTATATACAGGGTCCAATCGTCTGGGTATGTCCGTAAGCCGCTTCGATACATAAGCGGAACTTAGTTTTTTACGCACTATGTAGGCGCCATGTATCAGGGTGAGTCCCCATCTCCCTCCATCCCAGACACCGGTTTCATCGGTTAAATAATACCAGTCAGTAGGGCCGAAAGGTACAAATCCGATAGGCTCACCTGCGTTTTTCCGGGAAAAATATTCTCCTGTTGCAAGCAACCGGTTATCCAGTTCAGTATAAAGGTCCAGGCCCTGCTTCCATAAAACTTCTGCTGCAAAAGCGAGGGAAGACCACATGCCGTGTGAATGGCCCTGATCTCTGCCGCTTTCGCCATTTTGTCCGCTGGGTAGTGTATTTTTAAAACCGGTGGCGCCTATGTATCTCATCAGGAAAATGACGTGCGCCACTTTTTCCGGGTCGTCGGAAAATGCGGCGATAGCCGCTCCTGCTGCTATGCTCAGGGTACCTTTGTTGGCCGGACCTAAGGCGTAGCCGGCACAACCTGAAGCCGGCCAGTACACATTATTAAAAAGATTTTGTACCGCTGTGGTATTGGAGGTTGTCCAGCCGCCCCAGGTGCCCCTGAGGATGGAGGCGGCGCCGCCATATGCGTAGGCGAAATCTCCTAAGTCCAGATTCGACTCAATTCCGACAAATTGTGTTTGGGTATTTGCCCACGCCAGTAGAATATCCCTTGATTTTATGGCATAGGCTTCGTTACCCGTAAAATACCACATCAGAGACAGGTTAAATGCAGCGCTCATGTCGCTCATCCATTGATTGCGGTTGATATGGGGATTACGGCTAACCGAGGCAAAAGGCCCTTGCATAGTGTAAGTCAGTTGGGACTTGCCGTCTGCCGCGAGGATATCATAAGCCTGTTTCCACGGATAATCACCAGCCTGCACATGCGCCTTTAAAATGCCCAGATCTGAACCGGAAAGGGGAATGCCGGGATGCACAAAGGTTTGGGCCGTTGCCTTTGAGGATAACAAAAAGGTAAAGATCACTGCCCAAAAGCAGCTGAACCTGTAGCGCTTTGGTAAAATACCATTTGTAAAAAAGTCCGTCATAGGGTTTTATTTTTTGAGGGTTGAAAATTCGTATCACTATCTTTTGCTGAAACTGCCTTTTGATACCTGAAAACTTTTCTTTCACTTACTATTTGATTTAATCTACCGTTATATGATCGAATGTTGCTGTGTTCAGGCTGGAACTGCTGGAGGTTACAGCCAGTCCGACATAGTAATTGCCGGCCATTGAAACAGTAACCGGATTGCCTACGGTAAACCATGTTAATCCGTCGGTTGACTGATAGGCCGTAACAGTGTTTCCTGCTTTTTTCAAACGGAACCAGGTGGGGGTGCGTGTATAGGCGTTACCAGTCTGAAAGCCCATAAGACCGCCATTGGAAATGCGGCTTCCAAATCTGGCTTCACGAACGCCTCCATCTCCCGATGTCATACTGAAAGCGATAGCATTGGAGGATAGCGATTCCCGGAGCATGATGCCTGTTTTCTGTGAGCCACCGCCTTTCCATGTACTTTCAGCCACCCTTGCTGTAATCGTAGCGTCGCCGGTCGCCCTTTTATACACATAACACAAGCCATCTGCGGCGCCACCGATGCCGGCGCCGGCGCCACTTACTATGAAGGTGCCGTTGCTCACCTGCGCATATCCGGCGGCGCCTGTAGTGGCTACCGCTCCAATATCCTGTCTGCTCCAGTCTGCTGGTAATGCGGCTGTAGCGGCCGGAGTTGCATTCGCTTCCGGAGAATTACCGCTGGTGCCTGCCTGGTTAATGGCTGATACAACATAGTAATACCTGGTGCCGTTGGTCGCACCAGCATCTTCATATAACGGAAAAGTTCCTCTATAGGTTGCTATGCTGGTATAAGGACCGCCGCTTGTGGTTGAACGCAGTACGTTATAGCCGTTTGCGGTGGCAACAGGGGACCATCTGAGCCATACTTTTCCTGTACCTGCGGTCGCTTTCAGACCTGTTGGTGCTGATGGGACAGGAGAGGAGGGGTAGGGCGATGCGCTTGCATTTAATGTATAACACAAGGTGCCGAAACCCAGATTGTCATCATGCTCAAATCCTTCCGGCCGGTTCACTTCTGCCATCGCTTTCACATAGGGAGCGCTCAGGCCTTTCCTCACTACATAGTGGTTGTAAATCATCTCCCAGATAGGGCGCTGCAGCCTTCCCCTGCCGCCGCTGTTTTGTTCAGATGCCCAGAAGTTCAGGACATTGTCGCAGTTGTTATAGGTAGTGTAGGGTACATCTTGCCATAGATTGTATTTGGCGGTATATTCAGCGCCTGCCAGCAGGCGGTTGTTGTCATACCCGTACAGGTCCTGTCCCTGGTTCCATGCTATCTGGCAAAAGGTGGCAAGCATACCCACGCCCAGCAATGCGTGCTCCTGATCGCGCCCTGTTTCCTGCCACTGGGCCAAATTTCCCGGATGTAAAAAGGGTATAGCCCTGGCTATGTTACCGTTGCCCGCTCCGGATTTAAAATAGGTAATGGCCTCGTTGAACTTAGCTGTGTCGTCGCATAATACGCCGATGCTTAAAATAGCCGTGATGTTACAGATGTCCCAATTGGCCCAGTAATGACTGATACAGGCATTGTTATGGCGGGTTAAAAAGTCATGACAGTTCGGGTAGAGATAAGTGGTCATCATTTTTTTAAATTGATTAAAATCCGCCTGTGCCCAATTGGGGTAAAGACGTAGTATCTCTGCCGCCACGGCAAATTCATAAACCGCGATCCCCATTAATCCGGGGATGTCCTGGCCGCTGGGGACCTGGTTTACAGTATAGGCCCAGGCGTTCAGGATTTTTCGGGAACAGGCTGCATAGGAAGTGTCGCCTGAAATATACCAGCGTAAGGCATTGAGATAAGCAGCTACGGCGTCGGCAGAGGCCCGTTGACGACTGACACCCATATTGGCCTTCGCTGCGGCGGTGTAGGTGTTCTGTGCTTTGGGATGAGCTACCAGGGCGTTCCAACTGTCTATCCAGGGATGTGCTCCGGCTGCTACCCGGGTTTTCATGCGGTCTAAATCGTTTTTTGTGTGTAAACCGCCTGGGTGGGTAAAGGTTTGTGCTGCCGCTGTGATACCGGAAATAAGCAATAGGAAGAATGACAGGAGTTTCACCGGGTACATGATGAGATTTTTTTTATCATTATGGATCATTGGGTATGGTTTGTTATGCTGTAATTTTAATTCGATGCGCCAGCCAGACTCTTTTTTGCTGACTGCGGATTTTTAAACGTTATATTTTGGGTGAACTTACCCGGTTGGATGTTGGCGGCTTCCATGCTGGTGATCAGTTTTCCGTTGACCCGAAGATTTTCAAACGTTACATCTTTTACAAGATGATCTTTATCCAAACCATCAATAATAGATGGTGAGTTATTAAAACCATTGTAGCTGATGTTTTTGAAAAGAATGTTCTCTATTCCTCTTCCGGGCGCTGCATTGTATTTGTCATAGAATGCCACTTTTAATTGGAGGAGCTTCCCTTCCTGGAAATTATCCACCCGTATATCTTCGAAGCGAATATTGCGGACCAGGTTCCTGTCGCCTGCCTGGATAGCCATACACCCTTCAGAAATGGGATCATCTTCGTCAAGTTCCAATATCTCGATATTTTTAAACAACAAATTTTCGATGACCTCGCCTGATTTTTCGGCATTTCCGTGAACGCCGATATTGATGGTGTGCGCCACGTCAGCCCAGAGGATGGAATTAGTGACCGAATAGTTTTTGGCATCGCCGTAAAACTCCCAGCGATGCCCGTATACGGCGATACAATCATCAGAGTTACGCATGAATACATCATCCACTGTAATGTCGCTGCAACTCATAAAATCCAGTCCGTCACTCCAGGAGCTGGCGCTGAAGGACTTCAGGTTACGGATGGTGAGATGATTTGACCCCCCGGCGAAAATGGTGTAGTGTTTTGGATTGACCACAATAATTCCATCGACGGTAACATGGCTTGAGTGCCGGATTTCGATACCCCGCTGAGGCTGATCAATAATTCCTCGCCCGGTAATACGGACGTTTTCCACTTTGTCGCACAATAGTTTCCCTCTCACAATAGCGCCTCCGGCTATGTAAACCGTTTTGCCCGACGGAATGTTAAATGCTTCACCAGGCAGGTCTTTCGGTAAGTGTACGCCTGGTCCGAAGTAAACCACATTGGGGTCTTTGGGATCCGGACGCGCGGTTTCTACAGGATTGGCAAATAAATGGAGGTTGTGCAACTTGTCGCCGTCGAATTCTATAGAAATTTTTTTTGGTTCGGTCAGTGTAAATGTGATGCTGTTTCCATTCAGTAGCGGTTTTATCCCGTAAGCAGACGGACGGATCTTTACGGACTGCACATTGCCGTTATTCTTCTGTACAAATACTTCCACAGATCCTGAAAAATCGAAATATACCATTGATGCGTCCTGTGGTTTGTCGAGGTCTACTTTTACATTGTATTCATACAGGTCCTGCCATTCCCCGCCGGGTTTGCGGACTTTTACGGTATAATCATCATTGTGCATAGCGTATACGACCGCCTTTGGGGGAGGATAAGTCACGAGTTCCTGTGCGGATAGTTTCAGCGTATAAATGCACATAAAAAAAAGCAGGAATTGAAGTTTTTGCATAAGTCAACGAATCGGATTAATGAATAAGGTTATTGTTTTACTACTGCCAACGGCCCTCTGATGATACCGTTGGGATATTTTTTGGTATTGATGGTAAAATAGTAGGACCCTGCCAGGAAGTCTTTTTTTTCGTTCATTCCAAAGCTGTTTAAGCCAGCTAAACCGAGATTGACTTTTGCTTCGTTGTTGGTGCTGACAAAGGGCAGGGACCGCACCTGGATACCATTTTCTGTTGCACTGGCCGGGCCATAAAAGTTTATCGATATAATAGTGTCTTTGCTCGTCTGCCAGAGGTCTTTCCACGTGAGGGTAAAGGTGAGGATGTTTGATTGCTCATCATAAAATCCTGTAAATGTACCGGAGAAGGTGGTGTCAATTGCCGGCACCAACTGACGGGCGCTCGCAGTTGAGGTCACCGTATATTGATCGCCGCTTATTCTTTCCAGTGTTCCTCCTTTTGTGCAGGCTATGATGGAAAGCGTGGCAATAAGGGTAATTGCTGTTATAATACTTTTCATAAGGTGAATTATTAAAATTATTTTGAGCTGATTTTTAATAACCGGGTGTTTGTTTTAAGGCGGGCGACTTTGTCAGTTCGCTTTGTGGTATAGGCCAGAAATACATTGCCTCGGTAAACACATGCCGGCGCACGGGTATGATGCGATAGGAAAAGCTTCCGTTCGCGGCTCTTGTGATCTCCATACCATGTGTTTCGGCATTTTCCGTCTGAGGTGCGATCTTCCAGCGGCGCACATCCCAGAAGCGGTGTTCCTCAAAAGCCAGCTCCACACGGCGCTCGTGCCGGATGGCTTCGCGCATTTCCGCTTTGGTCATTCCCGCTTTCAGGCCATACAGGCTGTTTTCCCCCGCAATGATTCCTGCACGGCTGCGTATCATCTTTAGCCAGTTGTATACTTCTGAAGTCGGACCAAAGTATTCATTCGTCGCTTCGGCAGCGTTTAACAGGATTTCTGCATAGCGCATCACTACCCACGGACGATATAGCTCACCACCTCCGCCGTTGCACATTTTATATCTGAAATAACCTGTTAATGTACCGGTGGAAGTGTAGATGCCGTCAACGCTGGCACTGGTTACTGCTGCATTTCCCGGTGGAATAATGCCTGTATAGGTATTGACAGGTTGATCGCCAAATGAGCCCATGCTGCGGATAGCGCCATTATAGTGGACCGTATAGGTAAGCCGGGGGTCCCTGTTTTTGTACATATCGTTGCCGATGCCGGGATAACCGGAAGCGGGATCCGTTATCCGCAGTCCGGTGACCATATCAAATTCATCAACTAATTCCTGCGTTGGAAAATACCTGCTTCCGGCCCACCCGTTCATCCCTCCTCTGGAAGGTGGATTAGAACTGGCTTCGATGTAAAAATTATTAGAAGTTGTCCACGGTTGCCAATAAACGAGAATATGTTCCTCCTGTGGCGTATTTTGCAGGAAGAGTGTATAAAGCGGCGTAGCAGAGGAGGTGTATAAGCTATAAACGCCCAGGTTGATTACAGCTTTGGCGGCATCGGAAGCTTGCTTCCAACGTTCCGGATCAGCAGCGGGGAAAGTGAGCAGATGTTCGGGGTCGTCTGCTCTTGGCCCGCTGTTGAACAGCGGGCTGGCCGCATATAAAAGCATCCTTGCCTTTACCGCCAATGCAGTCCCTTTTGTTACTTTCAACTGGTTCACATCTCCGGGCCGGTAGGAGAGCGGAAGGTCCGCCGCCGCCGCATCCAGCTCACTGGTTAAATATTTGATACAGGCGTCATATGAGCTGCGTGCAACATCTATTTTTTCATTACCATCAAATATTTTGTCCCCGATCAATGGTATGCCTCCATAATGTTTTAACAGGGTGAAGAGGTACCATGCCCTTAAAAACCTCACCTGCCCTGTCCAGTAGTCCTTCGTAGCGTCCGATACCGGAATGCCGGCTTTGTTCTTCAGAAAAATATTCGAGGCCCTTACCATCTGGAAAACTGTTCTCCACAGCCCGCCGTCAGCATTGTTGGCATTTATACCGCCGCTTGAAATTTTGTACGTGTAAATAGTGGGGTCGCCGATCGGTTCCGATTCATCGCAGGCTGCGTCTAGTCCTGTATTATTGAATCTTCTGGGGTTAAAAGATATGCCCAGGTTGGAATAGAGGTTGTTAATGACTCCCAGCGATCGGGTACTGTCCTGGAATACGGCTGCTTCATCAATGGCTGATAACGTTTTCTGGTCCAGAAAATCTTTCTTACAGGCCGTCGTAGAACATATAACTGCGCCTAGTCCGGCAAACAGGAGATTCCAATATATTTTATGTCTCTTCATAAGTATTTTTTTAGTATTAGAAGCCTAGTTGCAGTCCAAAGTTGAAGTTAGCGGTGTTGGGATAAGCGCCTCCGGTGCCATTGGCAATCTCCGCATCCTGTTGAAACTTGCCCATGTTCTGTATATTCAGCAGGTTGTATCCTGTAACGTACACCCTCGCATGTTGAACAGCCCTGGTGCGTTTTAACCACGTGCCGGGAAGCTGGTAAGCCAGCTCCAGGGACCTCAACCGGACGTACCAGGTATCGGCAAACCAAAAATCAGAGACTGTTTGCCAGGATATATTATTTATATTAGTGTTTAATCCAAGGCGTGGATAAGTGGCAGTGGCGGCAGTCGCCGGCGTCCAGCGCTCCAGGTTCCAGGGACGCAGGTTCCCATTGAATGCATCGCCTGCGCCTTCGGCTATGACCTGCACAGCGTAACCATAAGCCCCTTGCAGCAATGCCCTTAATGTCAGCCCCTTATAGCCAATTGTAAACTCAGCGCCTATAACGGTGTTGGGTAAATTCGGTTTTGACAGCCAGGTTTTATCGGCATCAGTAATGACGCCATCTCCATTCATATCAGCATATTTTAAATCTCCCGGCTGTATAATGCTCCACAGCGGTGCAGCAATGCCTTTTTTCACTTTCCCGACCGCATCAAAATCATCCTGCTGGTAGAAACCAATATTATGATACCCCATAGTTAACCCCAGCCGGGTACCCGTCCTGGCCTGGTAGGGGTAATCCGGCGCCTCACTGATATAAACTATGCGGTTTACCGCATAAGAAGCGTTGGCGCTGATGGAATAATTGATCTTTCCCTTATTATTCCTGTAGGTGATCATCCCGTCAAATCCCTGGTTCTCAGATATGCCGATATTCTTTTGGGGGAGTGCCTGGCCAATCAACAACGGAACGTCCCGTTGTTCGATCAACTGGTCATAACGGTAGTTATAAAAATAGCTGCCACTGAGTGTAACTTTTCCCTGGAACATGTTCAACTCCAGCCCCAGGTCTGTCTTCTTTTCTTTTTCCCAGGTGACGTCAGGGTTCACCAGCGCTCCTTCCACCGTGGTATTACCATAGTAATTTGAACCGGTGGTGGCATACTGAATAACAGAGGTCACTGTGCCCGGATAATTAGCGTCTGATCCTACAAGGCCATATGAGCCCCTGATTTTAAACATATCGAAGAATGGAAAAAGGTTTTTGAAAAACCGCTCTTCCGCCAGGTTATATCCCCAGGATACAGCCGGAAATATTCCATACCGTTTGTCTTCCCGGAATAAGTCGTTGCCGTTGCGGGCAACGGTAATGCCCAGGAGATATTTGCGCCTGAAATCATAATCGAGTCTCGCGGTGGTACCCCGGTAGTTCACCGGAATAGCTGCACCATTCGTATAATTCCGCTGATTTAATAGCAAAAGCCCCGTGAAGTGATGGCTGCCTATGGTACGATCATAGTTAAGCGATGCCTGAAGAATAGTAGTAGAATTAAAGGCGCTGCCGGGGGCAGCTACTGAATATGGCAGCATGCGGTATTGGCCCGCGTCTCTGATGGAATAAGAGTTCGTGGCAACGTTGTATTTATAGGCAGGCAAACCACTACGGTTCAGGTTGCGGCCCTCATTGTTGTTACCGGCATAAGAAACATTGACTTTCGCGGATAAGCCCGGTGTTATAAAGTCAAGCATTTGGTCTGCGCCCACTATAATGTTATAGTTATTCCTGACGCTTCTGATGTATCCTCCGTTGGCCAGCCGGAAAGCCGGATTAATGGCGCCGTTATTCGTTGCGGCGCCCAGATGCGATGCATAACTAGCGCTGCCGTTGGGGTTTATTACCGGCATGGCATAAGGGGCCATATAGCGAAATGCTCCCAGTTCATAAAAAAGCCCGGCATTTTCCACGGTCCCGCTTGGGTTGTTGACAGTTTCGAAACGGCCATTGACATCAAACCGGACCTTTAGTGTTTTGGTGGGGGTGATATCAAGGTTGGATCGGTAATTAAAGCGTTTGTAGAAGTAATTAGTGTTAACATAGTCACCCACCGGCCTGAAGTCTTTTAAAATACCATTTTGGGAAAAATGACCCAGGGAGATAAAATATTTTACAAGTTGATTTCCTCCGCTCACATCTACGTTATAACGGGATTGTGTAGATGCTTTTTTAAATAGAACATCTGCCCAGTTGACATTAGGATGGCCATATGGATCAGAGCCATCTTTGAACTTCTGCAGATCGTCCGGCGTAAAGGGGAGTACAGGCGTTTGGGATTGTCCATATGCATCATTAATGGTAGCCTCATTCCGAAGGAGGGCGGTAGTATACGAATCGAGGAAAGTTGGCATTCTGATAGTTTGATTAATTCCGCTTTCAGCTGTAACATTAATCCGTGGTTTTCCGATACGCCCTCTGGTAGTGGTAACCACTAAAACGCCATTGGCTCCTTTTAATCCATAGATAGACGTCGTAGCGGCATCTTTCAGGATGGAAACAGATTCGACTTCGTTTACATTCAACTGTGACAGCTGCGTGTAGTCGTACTCGATATCATCTACGATGATCAGCGGTTTGTTATCACCGGTGATGGAGTTTACTCCCCTGATAAAGAAGTCGGCAGCATCTGCTCCCGGCTGGCCGCTTCTTTGCTGGCTGAAGAAGCCGGGTAAGCGGCCGATAAGCGTATTTTGAATGCTGGCCGTAGGGACCGACCTGATCTCTTCACCCTTTACAGCGCTTACAGCCCCCGTACTGGTGATTCTTTTCTGACGCCCAAAGCCAACGACTACCACATCTTCCAGTCCTTTGACATCAGGTGTCAGGTGAACGAGCATTGGTGCCCCGGCAACTGCGGTAATGGTTTGAGGCAGATAGCCTATGCATGTGATCATTAGCTGTTTCCCGCCGCCAGGTTTTAAAGCGATGCTATAATTCCCTTTTTCATCGGAAACGACGCCATTCTTCCGGTCGCCGGTTTCTGAAATAGTGGCTCCGCTTATTGCCTCATTTTTGTCATTCAGCACACGTCCTCTTATGATTATATGCTGCGCCCATGCAACTGTTGATATCAGTGAAAACCACGTCAATATGAATATCTTTATTTTCATTTTTTGCTGTTTATTGTAACAAAAAGCTTAATACCCGGGATTCTGCTCAATTCCTCTGTTTACCTGTGTTTCCTTTATGGCAATAGGGAATAAATACATGGCATCTGTAAAATAGGGGGTGGTTACCGCCTTCGGAGAATAGTTGAACGTACCATTTGCATTTTGGGTGATAGTAACGCCATGAAGCGTACTGCCATAAACGGCTTTTGCAATTTTCCACCTGCGTATGTCCCAAAATCTTTGTTCTTCAAATGCCAGCTCGATGCGGCGTTCGTTACGGACAGCATCGCGCATCCGGCCCTGCGACAGCCCGGGCGGCAGCGTATAGGGGGACAAGCCGGCTCTCTGGCGGATTTTCTCAATGGCCGCATATACAGAGGCATCAGGTCCTGAATATTCATTCTGTGCCTCCGCATACATCAGAAGGATGTCTGCATACCTGATAATGCACCACGGCGCAATGAATCCGCCATCCCGGAAAAAGGTGTTTGTATAATTTGCGCTGCTGCTGTCGTTTGCGCAAAATTTTTTGGCATAATAGCCTGTTTGTGTCTGCACCGGGGCCAGGGTAGCGTCGTTCGGTTTGTCTTTACCTCCTTCAAAAGTCTCCACCGGTCTTTGGAGCCATTTGGCGCCATTATAAAACACTGTCTGCTCTAAACGCGGATCGCGGCTGTTGTAAGGACTGGATATATTATAACCGGAGGAGGGGTCGGTAATGGTTTTGCCATTTTTCATCGGGAAGGCATCCACAAATTCCTGCGTCGGACTTACACGCCCCTCACTATTACGGTTTGCCGGCTTATATCCGGGAGGGGACATATAATACGAATAGGCATTATCGATCCGGGGGTCGCTCATTCTGAAGAAAATATGTTCCTTGTTAGCCCTGGCTAACATCAGGGTATAACGATTGGGCTCCAGATCGTAAATGCCCAGGTCTATCACCGCTTTGGCCGCATCAGCAGCTGCTTTCCATCTTTCTGTATTGTAAGATGGGTAACCGGTATAGGACCTGGCGGGGGTTGGTGAAGGATTAAATAAAGGACTTGCAGCCAGGAGTAAAACCTTTGCTTTGATTGCCATCACAATGCTTTTGCGCATTTTTCCGAAATCAGCATCCGTTGCCCTGCCGGCAAGCGGTGCGTCGGGACGCAGGCTATCCCTGGCGATATCAAGTTCTGACACTATATACTTCACGCACTCTTCAAAGCTGTTGCGTCTCAGGTTTAACAATCCGGGGTCATTGGAGTCGAAAATCGTATCGCCTATCAGCGGTACACCACCGTACCTTCTAATCAACTCATAATAAAAATAGGCTCTGAGGGCGCGGGCTTCGTTGGGTAGCCACACCCTGCGGGAGGAGTCTGCCCAGGGAACCCGCTGATAGTTCTTTAAGAAAATATTGGCTGCTCTTATGGCGCTGTAACAATTGGCCCAGTTATCGTCAAATGTGGCAACAGGGCTATAGCCGCCGCGTATGATATTCCATCCTTCGTTCCCATCTGCGCTTGGAACAGCATCATCTGAAAAACACTCCAGCGGCACCAGGGAGAGGTTGCTCCTCTTTGACCCATTAAGGCCCCAACTGGAACCTCCCAGCATCCGGTTATACCCTGACGGGATTTTAGAATAGATGTTTGTCACCCACTTATAGGCCTGGTCGCCGGTAGGGTCATTCTCATCGAAAATATAGTCTATGGTAAGCAGTTCGAGGGGTTTATCTTCAAATGCTTTTTTACAGGATAATGCTGTAACGATAAATGCAATGAAAACAAGACAGCTCCAGCCGTAATTCTTTTTCATATAACAATACATTGTCGGTTAAAATTTAACATTGATACCGAAATTGAAAATCTTCATAATGGGATAAGCGGCGCCCCAGGCCTCGGGGTCCAGATCTTTCCGGACATTATATATTTCCGCCCAGGTAAGCAGGTTCAATCCATTGGCAAACAGACGCACCGAAGGAAGACCAATTTTGCGGGATAATTTTTCAGGGAAGGTATAGCCTGCTTCTACGTTTTTGAGGCGCACAAAATCGTTGTCCTTTAACCAAAAAGAGGAGACCTGGGTATTATTCGTGTTGTTGCCCAGCCATAGCCTCGGTTGTTGGGCCGTTTCTGCGGTGGCCGCCGTAAACCGGCCCAGGTTGTATTCGTAGGCATTGTTTTGTCCGCTGTTTCCAAAGCCATTCATAAAGTCACCGCTTAAAATGCTCTGGCGGTTTAAGGTACCCTGGACAAGAACTGAAAGATCAAACCCTTTGAACCTGAAGCCGGTGCAGAGGCCATAATATATTGCAGGTTTTGCATTCCCGATAGGCCCCTGGTCATCGACGGTGATCTGACCGTCACCGTTGCGGTCCAGGTACCGGATATCGCCGGGCCTCAGGGACGATTTGGGAGAGGAAGGCATTACTGCGGTAGCGGCATCATTGATTTCATCATAGGATTTAAACAAACCGATTGCGGTATAGCCATACTGCAGCCCTGCCGGCATCCCGGTTGTGATCTGGTAATCGTAGTTTTTGGGTAATTCTCCATTATAAGCCACTTTTGACTGGACCAGGGAGAAATTACCGGAAACGTAATAGCTAAACGCTTTGATGCGCTGCTGCCAGTTCACCGAAATATCTGTACCCCAATAGTTGATTCGCTGGTAGTTCTGTGTCGGATATCCCGCGCCAAAAACTGCAGTTGTGAAGGTGGGTGCAGCAACAAGATCATAGAACTTATTGAAGAAATAGTCGGCCGTTATTGTCAACTTGTTGTTCCACAGACTGAGGTCAATTCCTGCATTAAGCTTTTGGGCTTTCTCGGGATTCAGGCCTGTATTGGCTATGGCATTTTCTCCGGACCCTCTTTCGAGTGATGAACCGGAGCCGAACCAATAGCCATTGGCGCTGAAATAGGTTTGTATATAGGAAAAGTAACCCGCATTTGCCTGGCCGGTCAACCCATAGTTTGCTCTCAGTTTCAGTTGGCTGATAAATGGAAGGTGGCGGCTGATGAATACTTCCTTGTGAAGGTTCCATCCAAGTCCTCCTGCCCAGTATGTTGCCCGGCGTTTTGATGGCGCCAGCCAGTTGTAACCTCCGTAGCTAACGGCGCCTTCAGCTACGTATTTGTCATCAAAACAATAGTTCAGTTTGCCCGAGTAGGCGGTGTAGTTTTCCGGTAGATTAGTGGTGTTAAATGCCAGCCTGCTTTGCTGGTTCGCCACCGTTAGTATAGAAATGGCGTGCTTTTTAAATGTCTTATCATAACTAAGCGATCCTTCCAGGTACACAATGCGCGACCTTTCATTCGGGTTTCCCCTGGTTGTTTGCTCGGAAGTTGACCCATACTTCGTATACGCTCCATTCATATACTGGTATACTTCGAAATTTTTATCCCGTATGGTTGAATAATAGGCAGTGTTGTTGTTGGAGGCTTTAGCGGTCAGAACAAGACCTTTCGTAAGTACATCCATTTTCTGGGTAACCTCCAGGTCCACTGCAATGTCTCTGACATCCTGGAACTGATATCCGCGGGCAACAGCCTGGCCCCAGATGTTGGCATTGCCCTGGTACTTGTCGCTTCCGCCGAAGGTGCCGTCAGGATTGAAAACAGGATAAGCGGATTGCGGGGTGTTTAATAAGGATGAAAAAATATTTGAAACGCCTCCACCGGGTTGGTTGTAGCGCTGAAAGCGGCCGAAGAGGTTTAGTTGCACAAAAGTTACAGGTGTTACGTCGACGCCGATGTTCGAACGTAGTGCATACCTGTTCAGTTGAGCGTTTGTATTATACTTATTGTCGTCACTGGTCCTGATAATCCCATTTTCTCTTGCATGGTCCAGGTCCACGAAATACCGGAAACCTTTTCCGCTGCCCTGTATATTAAGATTGTAACGGGATATGCCGGCTCTTTTGCTGAGAACGGTATTGTACCAGTTTACATCGGGATAAGTATAGGGATCTGTGTGATGTTGGTATGCCTCGATCTGAGCCTGCGTGTATTGGGGCGTGACCGGTATGATTCCGGCATCGTTTTGCCTGGCTTCATTATACAGCGTGGCATATTGCCAGGCGGGCAGGGGTTTGGGAAGGGCTGTTGGTGCTTCGAAGCCCGATTGGGCGGTAAATGAAATGCGGGGCTTGCCGATATCTCCCTTTTTTGTTCTTACAGAAATGATTCCGTAAGAGGAACGCTGGCCGAACATCACTGTCGAGAGCGCGTCCTTTAATACCGTGATGGATTCGATTTGTTCAGGATCAATAGATTGGTATCCTCTTTCAACGCCGTCAATCAGCATTATTTGCGCTCTTGCCCCCCGGATATTGAAGCTCATGCCGTTGCCATCCAGCCCCGGGCCACCACTACTGAAAGTGATGTTGAGCCCGGGTATGCGACCCGGTAATGCCTGCAAAAACTGAAGACTCGGCGTGGTGGTTAACTGACGGGTGTAAATTGTTGATACCGACTGGAGCAACCTGTTTTTAGCTTGTTCTCCATAAAGAATTGGAACGGTCGCAGGGGCTTCTGATATCGCAAGCCCCGCGCTCGTTTTGACAGCTGTTTTTGTTGTATCGGCAGACTGTGCCCTGGCGGAATCAAACAGCAACAACATAGCAGCCAGGAAGATCAAGTTAACCTTACAGCACACTTGCCTTCCAATACCAGATGGTAGCAGAAGATCTGCGGTTGGATTTTTTTTCATAGTGGAAATTTATAAAGACAAGAAGTTCTCCGTTAGGGCGAAAACCGCTTTCCGTCCTAATCATTATTTATTGAAATTTTTGATGGATTACCTGATCAGTTATTTTTTTTCATAGTGGACGATGTGGTTGATAAGTCTTATTTTTTACCTGGCCCCCAAGGCCTCATTGAGTTTGCTGCAGGTACTATATGGCCCGGGTCGGGTTGGAATGCTGCAAACTCACAATCGTTTTTCCTGGCTTTGCATCTTATAGGTTTTGCCTTTTCGGGTTTGCAGTTCACACATATAATACCCTTGCTTAGCAATGCTTTTCGTGTTGTTTTCCACCGTTGCCACAGGAACGGGGGTACGAATTTTGCAGGGTTCCCCGTTGGCAGATTTGATACTGAAACTTGTCAATCGGCCGTTACTCCAGTATATGTCTACCTCAAATCCTCCCCGGGCGAGTAATCCTTTTACCGAGCCATCAGGCCATGCTGCCGGCAGCGCAGGAAGGATATCAATTACGTACCCATATGTACCGTCTTGGGTGGTGTATGTTTCATGGCTCTGCAAGAGCATTTCCGTGATACCGCTGACTGCTCCGAAATTGCCATCGATCTGAAAGGGCGGATGCGCGTCAAAAAGATTGGGATAAGTCCCCCCGGCGCCGGCCATGACTGTTTTCAGCTGTGTAGTAGGCCGGAGCTGATAAGACAGGAGTCGGTGTGCATGATCACCGTTGCGTAGCCTGGCCCAGAAATTTTCCTTCCAGGCAATGGACCATCCGGTGCCGTCATCGCCCCGCAATTCCAGAGAGCGTTTTGCACCGGCGGCCAGTTCAGGTGTTTTGAAAACAGTTACCTGATGGCCGGGATGAAGTGGAAAAAGATGCGATACGTGTCTGTGGTGGGGATCGTCGGTGTTGAGGTCCCAGTCCTTATTCCATTCTTCCAGCTGTCCCCCTTTACCTATCCTCAGCGGACTTATATTATCCCGGGCGGCGATCAGCTTGTTTCTGAACGCCTCGTCGGTATGGAGGATACGGGAGGCCATAGCCACATTGTCGAACAGGTCCCAGATGATTGCTTTTTCCATTGTGGCGCCTTCCGTGACATTTCCTTTTTGTTGGCTGTCAGTAATAAAGCTATTTTCCGGAGACGTAGAAGGGGAGGTGATCAGATGTCCTTCTTTATCTTTGATCATTGTGGCCAGATAGAATGCTGCGGCGCCTTTCAGTACCGGGTAAACTCGTCTGAGATAACGGATGTCCCTGCCGAAGGCATAGTGCTCCCACAAATGCTGGCATGCCCAGCCACTGCCGCCGGCAAATACCCCCCACGGCAGCGCTGCTCCGGGGCTTGTCCATCCCCACCCATTAGTTGTATAACCATAGCACCAGCCCGGGGTATCAGGCCCGAAATATGCTTTGGCTGTTTTGCTGCCGGGAGCCATAAGGGCGGCGGTGAGCCGGATCATGGGTTCATGCAGTTCACCGAGGTGGGTGGGTTCTGCCGGCCAATAGTTCATTTGGTAATTGATATTGGATTTATAGTCACATTTCCATGGAAGATCGAACCCATCGCCCCACAGTCCTTGTGAGTTGGAAGGCAGCTGATTGCCCGGCCTGCTGGAAGATATCAGCAGGTAGCGGCCATACTGGTAGAAGAGTGCAGCAAACCCCGGATCTTTTTTCCCGTCTCCGTAGCTCCTGAGCCGCTCGTCTGTCGGGAGAGCGTCTGTTGCCGCACCCAGATTGATCCGGACCCTGTCGAAGAAGTTTTGGTAGTCGGTAATATGATCTGCTTTTAACCGGCTATATCCCTTACTGATGGCCTGCTGCAGCTGCCGGGTTACTTTCTGGTGCGGATGTTCTCCTTTAAAGCCTTTATTATAATCCAGCATGTATGAGGTGCCGGCCGATATATAGATTGTGAGTTCCCTGGCGTTCTTTACAGTAATACTATCCTTGCCGCCTTCCACAACACCATCTGTAACTACCGCCATTTGCACTTCGAAATCCAGCGTAGGACCGGTATTGCCGGTCATAATCAGTTTATTGGGCGCCTCGAACCGGGTTTGGGACTTTTCTTTCCGGTGGAGGAGGAGGCTGACAACTATAGGCGTATTGCCATTGGCTTCCATGTGGTGGACCAATACGCTGTCAGGTGCACTTGAAAATGTTTCCCGTGTGTACGTGGTCCCGGATTGACGAAACGTTACCCCGGAGATTGCCTGCCCGATGTCCAGCCAGCGCCTGTATGAACTGGTGGACGCTGCGGCGGTTTTATAATGGAGAAAGATATCTCCCAGTGTTTGATAGGAGGAATAGTAGGGGGCCGACGAGGTCATATAACGGGCTGTAAGTTCCCCGGCCTCTTTATATCGTTCCTGTCGTATAGCCGTCCGGATGGTATCCAGAAATTTATAGGCATCTTTTCTGTCAGCCTCTGGCTGTGGGGCGCCAGACCAGACGGTAATGTCATTCAACTGCAGACGGTCATCCGCGATACCACCAAATACCATGGCACCCAATGTGCCATTACCCACCGGCAATGCTTCGATCCATTCTTTGGCAGGAAACGTGTACCAAAGTGAAATGGGAGCTTTTTGCCCCAAAGCTTCCGGGCAAATTATCATGGAAGAAAAAAGAGTAATAAGTATTTTAAATGTCAAATTGACTCTTAACATAGAAATTTGATTTTGGTACGTAAAAGGTCCTGGCCCCTCAAAGAGAAAATTGGAATAGAATCCCGGTTAATAGAAAGCTATATTTTAAAAGCGGCGGGTAAGATCTTCCCGTTTCCTGGTGACCAGCCCGCGGGCTTTCCCGACCAAAATACACAGGAATGAATTAAAAATTGTCATTTAGACAAAAATTACTATTATACACCCTGAATTATGAGAGTGTCCCCCCTCGCTGCCCGTTTTTCCCGGAGTAAATTGTAGCAAAAACAGGGGGTGAATTCGTAATTCGGCCGATCAACCAAAGTAGAACAGTATTTTTCAATTTCACGGGATGAGAAAACTTGCAATGTGCTGTCTGCTATGTTTTGCAGCAGCGTTCCACGTGTCCGGTTTCTCCGCCGGCGATAACAGTTATCATGTAATTTCATACCTGGGTATAGAACAGGGATTATCAAATAATGCCATCCGTTGTGTGTTTCAGGACCATAAAGGGTTTATGTGGTTTGGTACGTATGACGGCCTGAACAGGTACGATGGTAATGTATTCAAAGTGTTCCGGAACAGGTTCGGTGACAGCAGTTCCCTTGTGAACAACTGGGTTTTTACGATCAACGAAGATTTTCAGTATAGACTATGGATAGGGACGAGGCAGGGAATTAATATCTATGACCACGTTTCCGGGAAATTCAGCGGAGTATGGTACCGGGTGGCCGGTACTGCCAGATTAGAGCGGATAACTGCTGTGGTACGGGATATTAAAAGAGATGCAAAAGGAAACATGTTGATTGGAACAGAGAACCTGGGTCTGTTGTTTTGCCCGGCAGGAACAGATACTGCCGTCCAGGTGCCGCTGTTTACCGGTAGCCGGCGTTTGACGACCTACGACGCCGGTGGTATTGAGATAACAGGCAACGGCGATGTGTGGTGTTTTGTACAGGGCAGAGGATTATGCAGGGCGAACAGAAATGTTTCCGCGATTAATGTGGTGAACGGCACTTTCCCAACAGCAGATTGTATGAAGGCCGACAACGGTCTTTTATGGATAGGGACCCCCAATGGATTGTTAAAGTATTCCATACACGCCAATCAATACCTGGAGTCATTTACAGAGGAGAACGGAAAGTTATCCTATAATAAGGTGTCCGGCCTGTATCTGGACAAAGGGGGAAAACTTTGGGTAGCCACCAATGGCGGAGGAATAGATATCATTGATACAAAAGACGGCACTCCGGTGGAAAACATTCCTGCCGGTAACAGCAACTATACCCTGGCGAGTGGCTCCGTCAGCGCGGTTTACGAAGATGCGGACGGCCGCAAATGGATTGGGACACTAAGAGGAGGGATCAATATCATAGATCCCAGAAAAGACAGGTTTCAGTCTGTGCTGCACGATCCACTGAACAGTAACAGCCTTGTCAGTAATTTCATTTTTGCCTTTTGTGAAGAAAAGGATGGCACCATCTGGGTTGGGACTGATGGCGGAGGGCTAAGCAGATGGCAAAGAAAGACCGGACAGTTTACTAACTTCAGTCATCACCCGGGCATGCCCGCATCTCTTAGCGATAATTTTGTGACAAATGTACAGTGTGATAATGAACAGAACATCTGGGTCTCCACATTTTGGGGCGGAATCAATAGGTTCGACCGGAAAACCAATACTTTCCGGCATTACAGCCTGGCCGCCAAAAACAGCCCAACCGGCAGTAAAACCGTATACCTGTTATATAAAGACAGCCATAATACCCTGTGGGCCGGAACCTTTGGCAGAGGTGCGCTGAACAAAGGGGCGCTTTACCGGTACGACAGACAGCTGGATACATTTAAGCTCGCAGACGACAAACTGACGGATCTTTTCACCATGAAAGAAGACCGCTCCGGACAGCTATGGGCGGGAAACCTTCGCAGCCTGATAAAAATTGACCCGCGTCACAGTGGTGACCTATTCTATACGCTCGGCAACCCGGTACGGGCCATTCATGAAGACCGCAAAGGCCGCTTCTGGGTGGGAACAGAAGGCGGAGGACTGCTACTGTTTGACCGTGCGGAGGGAAAAATACTAAAACGCTATACGGCAGCGGAGGGACTGTGTAACAACGCGGTACTCAATATTCTGGAAGACGAAGCGGGGGACCTCTGGATCAGTACTTTTTATGGAATATCGAGGTTTAACCCGAACCGGAGAATTTTTACCAATTTCTACCAGGGCGATGGACTATCCGGTAACCAATTTAGTTACAATGCCGCACTACGGCTTCAGTCCGGTGAATTGATGTTCGGCGGTATCAAAGGACTGAACCTGTTCCGGCCATCCAATATTTTGGCATCGGGTGAAAAACTCAAAATGCTGTTCACAGATATCCATATTAATAACCTGCCCATCGGACAACGGGCAGGTTACATTGAAGTGCAGCAGGGTGACAACATCCGCAAAATTAAAGTGCCATACCGCGAGGCCGTTTTCACCTTCGACTTCGTTGCGCTGGATTATTCCACCTCCGATAAAATATCCTATACTTATTATATGGACGGCTGGGATAAAGACTGGAACCAGAGCGGCAATACCAGAACAGCCACTTACACGCATCTCGCCGCAGGGCATTATACATTCCGGGTAAAAAGCACCAACGCGGAAGGACAATGGCTAAACAATGAAATCTGCCTTGAGATTATAGTGCTGCCACCCTGGTACGCCTCGTGGTGGGCCTGCTTTTTATATCTGCTTATCGTGATGGCCCTAGCAATAGCCTACATCTCCTACAAAACAAAACAACGAAGGCTTAGGTATGAGGTGGTCCTGGCGAATATGAATGCCGAAAAAGAGAGGGAACTCAATGAAAAAAAACTCGCTTTCTTTACCAATGTGTCACATGAATTTCGTACACCACTAACGCTGATCATCAACCCTGTAAAAGATCTGATGCAGGAACAGGGACCAGATGGAAAACATCAGAGGGAGTTTACTACAATATACCGCAACGCACGCCGCTTGCTGCGCTTACTGGACCAGTTGCTATTGTTCAGGCGGGCAGACAGTGATATTGATAAACTGAAACCAGCCTGTGTGAACCTCACGGAACTCTGCAGGGATGTGTTCCAGTCGTTTGAGCAACAGGCGCAGTCGGCCGGTCAGTCGTATGCTTTTAATAGCGACCACGAGGAACTATGCATTGCAGGCGACAGAGAGAAGCTGGAAATCACGCTTTTTAATCTCCTGTCGAACGCCTTTAAATATACGCCTGCCGGGGGGAGCGTTACGATGGAACTGCATAGCGTCAGGGACCGTGCTGAAATAACCATCGCAGATACCGGGTGCGGCATACCTATGGAGAATGGTCTCCACGTATTTGAGAAATTCTACAGATCGGAAGGGAGCGTATCTGCCGGAAAATCAGGGTTTGGCATTGGTCTGTACCTGGTGAAAAAGTTCGTGGAGCTGCACCATGGAACGGTGACCTTTGAAAGTAAAGAATGTGAGGGCACGCTGTTCAAAGTTGTTTTACCCTGCAACGCTGACCAGCTGTGCCGGGAACCAACCGACGCCGCTCCTGCCAGTAAAACGGGTTTCCTGGAAGCAATGGCAGAAGAAAAACTGGAGGTGGTTTTGCCGGAAGAGCCAAAGGAAGAGGAGATCGGCACGCTGATAACCTCCAAACAAACTATGCTGATCGTAGATGACGATGCACAGATCCGGCAATACATTTCGGGTATGTTCCGGTCAACTTTTAATATTGACGAAGCCTGCGATGGAAAGGAGGGGCTGGAAAAAGCGATGGCCACGCTGCCGGACGTGGTGATCAGTGATATCAGGATGGAAACTATGTCCGGCCTGGAACTATGCAGGGAAATGAAACAGCATGCGCTGATGAATCATATCCCCGTTATTCTGCTCACCGGCTCCTCGGCAGAGGAAGGCAAGCTGGCAAGTGCTGAAGTAGGCAGCGACTATTATATCACCAAGCCATTTGAAAAGGAGCTGTTAGTAGCAACCGTACACAGCGTACTGCAAACGAGAGACAATCTGCGGAACTATTTTCTCAATGAAGTGACGCTCCGTAAAAATGATTTGAGAGTTTCAGGCCAGTATAAGTTGTTCGTGGAAAAATGTATCGCTATTGTGGAAGCCAACCTCGATAACGAGGGCTTTACTATTAAGGTGCTGGCAAGAGAAATCGGCATGAGCTATTCTTCGGTATATAAAAAGATAAGGCAGGTGTCCGGGGAATCGTTGAGAGGCTTTGTTCGCTTCATACGCCTGAGGAAAGCTGCCGAACTTATGATCAACACAAGTCTTAATGTTAATGAAATAGGTTTCCAGGTGGGGATTAATGATGTTAAATATTTCCGGGAACAGTTCAATAAGATATTTGGTATGAACCCTTCCGAGTATATCAGGCGTTACCGGAAGGTATTCGAAGATAAATATAAACTGGAAAAAATAGAGACGCGTAAAAAGGCAACGCGCCGGAAGAAAGTATAACGCGGGAGTACGCTGACCGTTGTTATTTGGGTAAATCCACCTGTGAAGAAGCATATGCCTGCCGGAATTCAGACTTCACCCCCCTTTTTATACGGGTACTCCCCTTATCGTTGGGGGAGTGGATGTTTACTTTGTACCCTGACAGGCAGGCTTCCTTTTGATTAAAGGCAGATCTGCCGCCGGAACAGATCTCCTGCCAGCCCGGCCGCAATTTGTTAATTGATAAAATTTAGAAATGAGTAAAATGTTTTTGGGGTTAAAGTCGTGGAAGGTGCTGGTGTTTATATGCCTGCTGTCATGGGGACCACTTTCTGCACAAAAGATGTATTCCATAGCATCTCCCGGTGGCAGCACGCTCCTGACTATAGGTGCTCCTGATGGAAAACCCGGCTATCAGCTGTCTTTCAGGGGGAAAAAGATCACTGGCTGGTCAGTACTTGATATATCCGTTGACGGCGTTTCGCTGAGCGGGGCTAAAATTATGCGCTTCGATAAGCCCGTACTACATCAGGAATCTTTTGCGAGTCCGCTGGGGGAGCAGGACTCTCTGCATAGTATTTACCAGCAGGCGAGGTTGCATCTGAAAGCAACAGCCGGGCTTTCTGTGACCATAGACTTTCGGGTGATGGACAGCAGTGTGGCATTCCGATACAGCGTAGCTATGGCAGGCGCAGCACAGCATGCGCTCCGCGAGTTCACCACATTTTCCTTTCCCGGCTCTCCGCTCATCTACCAATATAACCAGGAATCCGTGTTTACGCCAACAAGGGTGGATACCCTTGGTGCTACAACAGATTTGCCGGTTACCGTTGAGTCGGATGGGACTTACTGCCAGATAGGAGAAGCGGTGAATTTAACCTATACGAAAGCAGAATTGGGTCGTGGCACAGATGGGAATACGCTGGCCGTAATATTTCCGCATGATACTGCCGTGCTATTTCAAAGGAATCTTGCAACACCCTGGAGAACAGTGAGCGTGGCCGGTTCTGCCATCGCGCTTGCTCACTGCCGCAGCCTGAATATAAAACTGGCGGCGCCCCCTGTGCCGGGCGACTGGTCGTGGATCAGACCCGGCAAGCTTATCCGCGCCCAGCTGAATACGCAAAGCGGCCTGGATTGCATTGATTTTGCAGTAAAGCATCACTTTCAGTATATCATGTTCGATGCAGGGTGGTATGGTGCTGAGTTCCGCACAACGTCTGATCCCTGCCGGGTAATACCGGCAATTGACTTGCCGGAAGTGATCGCCTATGGTAAGAAACGAAATATCGGCGTTATCCTTTACGTAAATTACATCGGGCTGAAAGCCAAACTGGATAGTATTCTGCCGCTTTATAAGCGGTGGGGAGTAGCGGGCCTTAAATTCGGCTTTGTAGACGGGCTTACCCAATCCGGCCTTACCTGGTTGTCGCAGGCGATTCAAAAAGTGCAGCAATACGGTTTTGTGCTCAACATTCACGATAACTACAAACCCACCGGCCTTAGCAGGACCTACCCGGCATTATTGACCCAGGAAGGGATCAGGGGAAATGAAAACAGTCCCGACGCATTTCATAACACTACGCTGCCATTCACCAGGTATCTGGCCGGCGCAGCAGATTTTACCTATTGTTTCCCTAACCCGAAGAACAGCTTCTCAAAACATATTAAAGTCTCAAAAGCGCAGCAGCTGGCGTTGAGTGTAATTTACTATAGCCCGTTGCAGGCGATATTCTGGTACGGTCAGCCTAATGATTATACAAATGACGGTGAGATAGCTTTCTATGACGAGGTGCCTGCTACGTGGAGTGAATCGCATTACCTGGCGGGAGATATAGGTAAAGGTGTAGCGGTGGTGAGAAGGAAGGGTGATACCTGGTACCTGGGATGTGCTGCAGGTTTACAGGACTGGCAGACGATACTTGACTTGTCGTTCCTCAGGCCCGGCATTTCATATACTGTTACTGTTTATGAAGACGATGGCAACCAATCTGTCCGTAAAAAGACAATGCGGCTCAACAGCATGGACAGGCTACCAGTAAAACTTTTTGCGAAAGCAGGGCAGGTATTCATATTCAAACCGGGTAGCCATGAGTAAAGTGTTTGTTTTATCGGTATTTTTTTTATTTTTTACCGGCACGCAAAATACTGTGTCCGCCCAGGCGCCTGTATTTGTGCATCCGGGCCTGTTGCACAGCCGGGAGGATCTTCAACGAATGGGCGCGGCAGTTGCCCGGAAGCGGTCGCCCATATATGAAGGATATTTGGTTTTTGAAAAAAGTTTTTTCTCTCACTATAACTACCCGACGAAAGGACCGCTGGCGGTAGTAGGAAGAAATCCTACCGTTGGCCAGGCGGATTATGACAGCGATGCCAATGCAGCCTATCAGAATGCACTGATGTGGGCTGTTACCGGAGATAAACGGTATGCGCAAACGGCCATTCGCATCATCGATGCCTGGAGTGGTATGCTACAGTCTATAACCGGGAGAGATGCGGTGCTGATGGCGGGGCTCGGCCCTTTTAAAATGATAAATGCCGCAGAGATCATAAGATACAGCGATGCGGGTTGGTCTGATGTGGCAGTAAAACGTGCGGAGCAGCATTTTCTTCGTGTAATCTATCCCGTTGTTGCTGAGTTTGCCCCTTTTGCAAACGGTAACTGGGATGATGCGGCACTTAAAACTGTGATGGCCATTGGGATTTTTTGCAATGACCATGAAATTTTTGAGAAGGCTGTCCGCTATTATGTAAATGGCTGGGGTAACGGCAGCCTTCCCCATTATGTTATGGACGATACAGGCCAGGTACAGGAAACAGGGCGGGACCAGGCGCATACGCAGCTGGGAATCGGTATGTTGGCGGAATGCTGTGAAATGGCCTGGCATCAGGGATTAAACCTTTATGCCTATGCTGACAACCGTTTGCTGAAAGGATTTGAATACACTGCAAAGTATAATCTGGGCTATAACGATGTCCCCTATACGCCGATGCCAGACCGCACTGGTAAATACCATCATATGCGTCCTTCGGAAATAGCGCGTGGCAACCTGCGTGCGGTGTATGAGCAGGTATATAATCATTACGTACACAGAGTGGGCCTGCCGGCGCCTTTTACAAAAGCGGCTGCGGAGAAATTACGGCCGGAAGGCCCTGGGCTGCCCGGCGCAGACCATCCGGGGTATGGCACTTTACTTTATTCTATCGACCCGGCGATTGATAAAACGGGTGAGCTTAGCCTCTCTGCGGAACGCCCTGCCGGACTGGTTTTGACGGCAGGGAGCGATGTCACGGTGCTGAGATGGGTGGCCCTTCGGGGTGTTTCTTCCTATATTATCAAACGCGCTGAAAACAAAGAAGGCCCGTATAAGAAGGTGGGCATCGTCGCCGGAAACAGTTTCAGTGACAGCAGCATGAAGAGAGGAGTTGTATCTTACTACACTGTCGCCGGTATCCGGGACGGAGAGGCATCTGAGGCATCTTTGCCGGTATCCCTTGCCGGCGGTGGGCTACCTGAAGGATGGTGGAACAGTGATGTCGGAAAGACCGTGAAAGCAGGCTATGCGCAGTACGATGGAGACCTGATAAGGATAGAAGCTGGCGGCTCCTTTGCGGATACACTGCCGGAAGCTGTCAATTACACTTACCGGAAGCTGAAGAAAAAGACGGCGCTGACCATCATGATATGTCCACAACCCAGCTCTCAATTTACAACCGTAGGTTTGATGATAAGGTCGGATCTGCAGCCGGGAGGACCGTTTACAGCACTGATGCTTTACCCGGGTAAAACAAAGGAAATAGAAGCGCCCCGGTGGATGACACAGCTGATGCAACGGAGTGACTCCGGGGCAGCGGTATCTGTTGTGGCGCAACAGCCGTTGAGAGAACCCGCGGTAACATATGGCCGTTTAACAGGACCTTACTGGTTGAGAGTTACCCGGTCAGGTAACATAATAACAGGTCTCGGATCGTACGACGGATTGAAATGGGAGCAGCTGGGGACGGTCCGTTGGCCCGCCCGGAAGCAAGTGTTGATAGGTATAGCTGCTGCTGCGAATATTGCGGCCACCACTACAGTACGGGTACGGTTGCAATGACTTCCTGAAGAAAGAATCGGGAATGCTTCGCAGGAAGCATTCCCGTAAATGGAGGTATTGTCAATGAATGATGAGCTTCTTCGTAAGACTAAATGCTTTTGAACTTATCCTCACCAGGTAAAACCCTGTCTTCAGCCCTGATTCGATTTCTATCTTTTTACCGCCGTAAGCTTTCTTTTCGTAAAGTATGCTGCCCTGGTTATCGCAAATGGTTACGATTACAATCTCCGGGATATCCGGAAGCGTAATGGTAAACCTGCCTGCATTGGCCGGATTGGGATACAGGCTGACAGCATCTTCGGTAACCATGGCTGCCGCTGATGCTTTGGCTGCACCGGTCAGCGTGATACTGAAGGTTTGTGTGCTTTGGCATCCTCCGCTATTGGTATAGGTGGCTATATAGCTGCCTGCCTGATTGGACTGGATGTTTGAAATAGCTATTTCTCTGGTCGCAGCACTAAAATTATTGGGGCCGCTCCAGTGCCACGATCCTCCCTGTACAGGCTGAGGGCCAAATCGTACGCTGCCGCCAGCAGCCAAAGAAGCATTAGCTGTTTGCTGCCAGGTGCCGTTGTTGAGCTGGGTGTAGGGTGTAATGGCAGAAGGCGTACAGGCGTCGCTGCTGCCCTCTCCATAAACAATGCCTCTGCCGGCGGTACTCATATATACTCTTCCGAAAACATTCATATCTCCCTGTACGAATTGTCCGTTACCCGGACCGCCATATTCGTGCGCATCGTCATTCACGCGGACCCACGAAGCGCCCTGGTCTGTTGAGCGGTAAACACCGCGGATATTGTTGATGGTCCCCCAGATGTAGATCGCAGGATAGTTTGTTCCGGGAGCGGCCACCCCAAAACCGACGGCTCCGCAATTGCTGACACCGCTGATGGTCGAAAAGGATTGTGCTGAGTTGGTGGAACGTGCCAGCCCTCCATTGTTCAAAGCTATCCACACATGACCCTCCATGCCGGGAGCCAGCCGGATGATTTTGGAACCGCCGCTCGCAACTGAGCCGGCCTGAGAAAAGGAAGAGCCTCCGTTAGTACTCACCATCACAGCGCCATTGCCGGGATTGTAAGCGTAAAACTTATTGGAATTGACAGGATCGCCTACGGGGCGTGCTTCATTAAAGCTTAAACCACTTACCGCAGACCAGGACGATCCGTTATTGGTGGACCGGTAGGTGGTGGAAGATTCCTTCGGGGAATGTAAAACGGTATTGCCATTGGCTGATAATGCCACCTGTCCCTGTGTGCCGTTCATGCTGTTTTGGGTCCAGGTTGATCCCATATCATTGGAGTAATACATGGAATTTCCAACACGAACGATTTTGTTGGTATTTTGAGCGGCTACTGCCAATCCGGTGGTAGTCCCCATTTGCGGTTGATGGATAGGCGCGTATTGACTAACATTGGTGGTGTGTCTGAATCCATCATAGTCGCCTATAACGGATATTACAGGACCATTGGGAATACTTTCCAGGCCGAGCGGAACGGTTTCCTCCAGCCCTTTTACTGCAAATCGCCAGGTGCCGCTGGTGCTGATATTATCATTTACAAAAATACCATTGCCTGAAGTAACCCAAACCCTTTCTGTATTGAAAGGATCGAATTCGATGGAGCCTGCCCAATGGATGGCATGCCCGCTTACCCAGGTGATGCCGTCGGGGTTCATGGTAAATCCGCGGTCTACCACGTCTGTCCAGCTGGAGCCACCGTTTGTGCTGAGAAACATCCTGTCGCCCCAGGCGCCATTTTGGTTCATATACGTGTTGATAGTAGAAGCCATGATCCGGTTGGGATTATTAGGGTCGACGCTGATACCTCCGAATGCCCTGTTGAAACCGGAAGGGGTAATGTTCGTCCATGCGCCTGTGGAGATATTGTACTTCCAGATCTGTCCATTATCCATGGGTTCCGGCTGGGACCAGTGCGCATGCGGCCCTGCACCGTTGGCGTAAGTAAGATAGAGAGTGCCGTTACCGGCTAAGGCTGCCCGGTGTGGCATAAAGGTGGTGGTAGCGCCGGAAACAGCTGTAAAAGACTGCCCGCCGTTATCACTTCGGTACAGGTTGGTACTTCCGCTGCGGGAAACACCCACAAAGATCCGCTGGGTAACGCCGCCGGAAACGCTGCTCCCGTCTAAAAGCACAAAACTTATCCCGTTTTCGTTGGGAGTGGTGGTTACATTCAGTGAGCTTAACCTGCTCCAGGTGGCGCCGGCGTCGGTACTTCTGAATAATCCGTTCCATCGGGTGCCGCAGTACAGGATGTTACTGTTGTGTGGATCTACGACCAGCTTTTCTCCTGTTTGCCGCCCCATTCCATTGCCATGCGCTTTGAATTGTGAGCTGACATCGGTAATGGTAAAGGTATTACCATAATCGTCCGATCGAAGGATGGCTGTTTTCCCGTTGTTAAAATAGGAGATCCCCACCAGCATATAGACCCTGTTGGGTAACTGGGGATCGATGGCCAGAGACTCGACGCCGAGGAAGCCGACTTCATTGTCCGAGGCCCAATCCAACAAGGGGACCCAGCTCGAAGTGGAAGCATTCCAGCGGTAGGCTCCTCCCACATCTGTCCGGGCATACACCAGGTTTTGCACCGTTTTGGACGGGATGATCGCGGAAACAAATCCGCCGCCGCCAATAGCTACATTCTTCCAAACATAGCCGGCTGCGTTTTGGGCTTTTGCTTCGTGGCCCTGAAGCAGCATACATACGATAGGTAAACAGAGAAGGACATACGCCTTTTTCAGGAGCTGCGGAAGTATCCCGGAGGAGGTACAATGTCTGGAAACAAAAAGGCGTGTGACCTTTTGTTTAAATGGTGTCAGAATTTTGGCTTTCATAAAGTGGAGTGGTTTAGGTAAAATATATTTTGGCAATAATACCGGCTACAGAGGCGGGAATCGCCAGGCCATTTTTCATAACGGGAAATCGTTCTCTCGATTGAATGCGCTAAAACTATGGAAATCTTTCTGGAGGCAGGGGACTCAAATGTTGCAGATTACGATGGAAAATGTTGCAGTCGCCGTTTTGGGTCTGCGACTTATGTATTGAAAATCAGATAAAAGAATAATTTCCCCTTGATGACCGCGAAGAGAAGTTGCAGGGATACCCTGCAACTTCTCTTCGCGGCATTGATCATTACTCAGTATCCCGGGTTCTGCACGATCCGTGGATTCCGGTCTATAACATCCTGTGGTACAGGGTTCAGGTGCATTTTCCGGGTGAACACATGTGGGTGGTTCAGTGGCACAATTTCGTATTTCCATACGCCCGTGTTGTTATCAGGTACGGTGTTGCTGATCTTCATGGCGTGTTTGTCCACATTCATCACGGTATTGGCGGTTTTCCAGCGAATGATATCATAAAAGCGTTTGTTCTCAAAACAAAGCTCTACTCTTCTTTCGTGATGGATGGCTGCCCGCATTTCCGCTTGTGACAGTCCGGGGACAAGGTCAGGCAGGCCGGCCCTTTTGCGGACCTGGTTGATTGCAGTGTACACGGAGGCGTCCGGGCCGGTGGCTTCGTTTTGTGCTTCTGCGTATCCCAGCAGTACTTCTGCGTAGCGGTAGTAAATGAAGTTGGCGCCGCTGACGGCACCGCCGCCGGGCCGTACCAGCGGGTTGAGCCGCTTCTTAAAGTAGTATCCTGTGTTACTGACGTCATCTGTTCCAAAGTCGATCTGGTTTTTGGATGGACGTACTTTATCAATGCGGGTGTATATGGTATCGCCTTTGTCCATCCATGTCATTTTATAGGGAGCGCCGTCATATACGATCCAGTCATAAAAGCGCTTCTCCCGTCCAACGTAGGGGCGCTGTGGATCGTAACCGGAGGCAGGGTCGGTGATGGATTTTCCGTTAGCCATAAAAAATTGGTCCACCAGCTCCTGGGTAGGACAGTAGTTGCCCCAGGTGTAGTAGGCGCCATTGATCCATACGGGGCCGCCGTATTGTTCGAAAGAAGAGCCCATTGTATTAGCTACTACCTGCCTGTCCCACACCACTTCTGAATGATATTCATTGGCTTCGTACCAGATGGCGGAGGGATCGGGAAACAGCTCGTAGGCCCTGCCGTTGCCATAACTGTCAATGAACTGTTTGAAAGAAGCGGCGGCTTTGGCCCATCGTTGGGCGTCGTAGTTATTGTAGCCGGCTACTTTGTGAGGGTCGTTGCCTGCGGCAGGCTGTGCGTCGTTGAAGGCGGGGCTGGCGGCATACAGCTCCACCCATCCTTTCAGTGCGAGTGCGGCGCCCAAAGTGGCCCTGCCGGCGGCAGCATCTCCTTTGTTGTATTTGGGGGGCAGGTAATTGTCTTTCACGATGGAATCCAGCTGTGCAGTAATAAACTCCACGGTTTCCGCGAAGGTGCTTCTTGGCGTGTAGATGGCGGCGCTGTCCATCGTCCGCCTTTCTGCGGGTGCGGTAATAATCGGCAGTCCGCCAATATGCATCCACAACTCGCTGTAGAAAAAAGCGCGGATGAAACGGGCTTCGTCAAGCCGTTTGTTCAGCCATTCGGGCGAGAAGTTTTTTGCGTTGTTACGCACCGCTGCGATGAACGTGTTGCATTTGCGGATATTGGTGAAGATGGCGGGCCAGTTGGTCAGGTCGCCGGAACCGGTAATGCCGCCCCATATCGTATAGTCGTTGGACGAGGCCTCCACAATGCCCTGCTTCCAGTTATAGGACGTATAGTAAAAGCCTGCGTCGTTGTCGTCGGTGAAATTGTCCAGGTTTTCCGGTTGGTTCCAGTAGTTGGGCAATGCGCTGTAGATATCGTTGAGGAAAAGGTCGGCATTACCTTCGGAGCTCCACTGGAGGTCATCGGTGAGTTTAGTCTTGTCGGTGTTCTCCAGGAAATCCTTTTTACACGACAGGATTGTGAGCAACAATACGGCCACGGGCAAAAGAGTGATATATCGCTTCATGATAGTTTGTTTGACAGGATGAAACTAAAAAGTGGCATTTAGTCCAAATACCAATACCTTCTGGTTAGGATAGGCTGTTTCCAGGTCTGTGTAGCCTACCTCCGGGTCCATGAATTTCATTTTGCTGAAGGTGAGGAGATTTTGTCCGGAGAGATAACAGCGGAGGCGCGCTATCTTAACTGCCTGGGAAACGCGGGCGGGGAGGGTGTACCCGAGCACTGCTGTTTTTAGGCGGAGGTAGCCCGTTTTTATCATCCAGAAATCGGAGTTTTGTGTGTTGTTGGCGTAGGGTGACTGGTTAGCACGCGGGTATTTTCCGTCGGGCGTCTGAGGGGTCCAGTGGTTGTTGTAATATTCATAGGCCGAATTACTATTGTTGTTGTTAAAAGGGACGGTTTGAAATCCGCGGATATTGAGGCTGGCCAGGGCAGACCCCTGGAAAAACAGGCTCAGGTCAAACCCTTTCCAGGTGGCGCTCGGCGTAAATCCATAGGTAATGAAAGGATATACCGGGTTACCAATCACGGTTTCATCATAGGAATCTATTTTCCCGTCGGGTTTTCCTTCCGGGCCGCTTATATCTGCATAACGGATGTCGCCGGGGTGAAGCACGCCAAACTGGGTAACATGATAGCCATCTTCGCTGTTGATAATGCCATCGTTATTTTTATCGTCGGCAGTGGAAAACAATCCCAGTGCATGGTATCCAAATTGCGTGCCGGTGGGCCTGCCTGTTCTCGCACGGTTGGGGTTATCGCGGGTAGCGGCGGTTTCGAATACCTGGACCATTTTATTTTTGGCATAGCTGAAATTACCGTTCAGATTTACCTGCAAACCATTGGAAAAACGATGGTTGGTACCAACGGCCACTTCGATGCCGCGGTTTTCCATGATGCCTTCATTTTCATCAGAGAGATTCAGACCGTATTCTACCGGTACGGTTACTGCCGGAGGCAGCAACATGCCTGTTCTTTTTTCATGGAAATAGTCGGCTTCCAGTGTCAGCAGCCCCTTCCAGAAAGAAGCATCCAGGCCGATGTCTGTTTTGGTGGATATCTCCCAGGTGATATTGGGATTGGCTTCCCGGGTGATGTTGGAGCCCTGTACCATGCTGCCGTTACCGAAAGCATACGCATTGCCGTAGAGGTTATAGCCGTTCAGATACTGAAAGGCGGCCCCGGCGAGGTTGCCGGACTTACCCCAGGATGCTCTTAGTTTAAGATGGCTCAGGGCGGAAGGATGGTCTGCCAGGAAATTTTCTTCTGAGATCACCCACCCGGCAGAGAATGCCGGGAAATAGCCCCAGCGTTTACCCGGCGCAAAGTAGTAGTGACCATCATAACGGCCGGCCGCTTCAAAAAGATATTTATGGTCGTAGCTATAACCGAGCCGGTAAACAAAGCCAAGTTGACTGCCGGTGATAGTGGAACCGTTGTTATCAAAATCATTTTTGTTTGAGCTGCCCATGCCCAGCTCGTCGATATTTACAGCAAAGTTATTGCGCCGGGCGGAGAAGCCGGTGGAGTCGTTTCTGCGGGCTTCAGCCACCAGCAGGCCGGTGATGTCGTGTTTGCCAAAGTTGTTGTGATAGTTGAGATAGCCCTGATAGGTAAAGTACTGGTTTTTTGCGTACTCCTGGTTCAGCCACGTATAAGGAGCAGCGCTTCCTTCCGAGGTGGATATCTGTTTCGTATAGGTGTAAGGGGTAGTGGCCGTATTCTGGGAGTAAAAGTAAAACGGCGTATGCCATCCTTTAACGGTAAAGTCATTGGGGTCGTAGCTGAAAGTCCCTTTAATGCTTAGTCCTTTAATGAATGGCAGTTGTTGTTCCACCGCGAGCGTGGTCAGAAGGGAGGTGGCATTGCGGCGGGAGTAGCCTGCTTTGAGGATGCCCACGGGCGAGTTGCCGGCGAACTCTCCCCAAAGTCCGTTACTATAGTAAAGGTTGGTGATGGGGATCAGTTTGTAGGCGCTCCGGAACAGCTGGCCCGGCGTGGTGGCTGCGTCTACGCTGTTGGTTTGCTGGATAGCGCCGATGAGCGACAGCGATACCGTGGTGGTAGGGGTGGCGCTGACTTCCATATTAACGTTGTAATCGTACCGCCTGTAATTTATCGGGTCAAACATCCCATCCTGTTTAAGAAAGCCGATACCGGCATAGTACCGTACCACTTTGGTGCCTCCGCTTAACTGCAGGTTGTAGTTTTGAATAGGTGCATGCATGCGCACCAGGTCTTTCGTGTTGCTGATGGGGTACTTGTCGGGGTCTTTGGCATTCAGGTCTGCGTATGTATGGATGAAATCATCGGCAAAAGGTTGTTGCGTGCCGCCGGGATTTTCATTCCGGTAGGCTTCATTGCGCAGGCGCATATAGTCCTGCGCATTGAGCATTTTGGGGTAGTAGGTGGGCGTCTGCCAGCCATAATACGCGTTGAGCGACAAGGAGGGCATCCCTGTTTGCCCGCGTTTGGTGGTGATAAGGATCACTCCGTTGGCGCCCCCTAACCCGTACGGCGCTACTGCGGCGGCGTCTTTCAATACGGTGACAGAGGCGATGGAGCTGGGGGAGATTTCGTTGATGTTGTTGCGGATGATACCATCCACTACGATCAGTGGTGCGTTGTTGCCGGTGGTGGCGATACCCCTGATGTGTATATCAGGATTGTCTCTTCCCGGTTGCCCTCCGTTAGGGCGCATACTGATGCCGGATACATTTCCGGCCAGCGAATTGGAGATGTTGGTGACCGGCGCCTTAGCCAGTTCTTTTCCCTGCACGGCTGCTACAGACGCGGTGGAGGAAGTTTTTTTCTGTGTACCGTAGCCCACTACCACCACTTCGTTGAGTCCACTGGCGCTTTCTTTCAGGATAATGGTGAGGGGGCCGGTGGTGCTTACTGCTTCGGTTTGCTCGTAACCCACGTAGCTGAATACCAGCGTAGCGCCGGCATCGGCCTGCAATTCAAACCGGCCGTTTTCATTGGTCATAGTACCGGTACTGGTGCCTTTTACTTTTACGGATACGCCAATGAGCGGCTCGCCGCGTTCATTTTTAACCGTGCCGGTTATTTTAGCGGCGGCATTCGCGGCGGTTATCACAATGGCATCTTTGTCCATAACGGTGTAGCGCAGTGTGGTGCCGGCAAAGGTCCGGGAAAGCAGTTGTTCTGTGGTGGCATTTTCCCCATGGACAGACACCGGCGGTTTTTCCGGCAGGATATCGTCATTGTAGATAAGCCGGTACCGGCTCTTTTGTTGAATGGTTTTCAAAACTGTTTTAATGCTGACTTTTTCCAGGGAGATGCTGATCTTTTCCTGGTTGGCAGAGGCGGCGGATACGGGTATGACGGCGGTGAGCAGCAAAGCTACGGCAAATATACCCGGCAGCCCGCCATGGAGGCTTTTATTAAAAGCCCATAGGAACATTAGTTTCATAACATGGAATGTAAAGGGTGAAGGAAAGTAAAATGGGAGCGCGTAATGGTTTTTAGGTCATAAAATTATTTTTTGAAGATGAAAGAATGGTGTTAATCACTGATATACACGTCGTTCCCATCGATCCGGAAGCTAAAATGACGTGAGAGCTGAAGCATTTTCAGTGCTTCAGCTGGTGATTCCCTGTCGATGATGCCGGAAAACCGCAATTGCTGCAGGCTGGCGGACTTAAAACGGAAAGTGATGCCATACCACCGGCTCATTTTATCGGCAAGCTCGGCAAAAGTGTTATTGTCGAATATCAGTTTATGCTGCAGCCAGGATATTTCAGCAGGCTGGCCGCTGCTGTCTTTTTCCAGGTGTTGGGACCGGAGTCTGTCGGGCCGGGTGACTAACGGCACGGTCAATTTTTCTTCAGGGCGCAACACCACGGTTTTGTTCCGGAACGATACGGCAATTTTGCCGCGTACCAGCGTAGTGGCCACGGTGCTGTCGCTGGCATAGGCTTTTACATTGAAGGCGGTACCAAGTACACGGATATTCACCTGGCCGGCATGAATAATAAACGGGACGCCTTCACTTTTTGCAATATCAAAGAAAGCCTCGCCGGCGAGCGTAACGTTACGGTGTCGATTGCCGAAGCCGTTTTTGTCATAATGTAGCTGCGTGTTACTATTAAGCCATACGATGGAGCCATCGGGAAGCGATACCCTGGATTTGCTACCGGGGGAAGCGCTGATTTGTTGCAGTGCGGGGGCTGCCGGCCGAAAAAGTTGCCAGCCGGCCCACGTAGCCGCAAATACGGCCGCTGCGGCGGCTGTTGCCAATAGCCTCCGCAGCGGGGCGGAATAACGGGATGGTGGCAGTTGCGGACGTACGGTATTCCAGATACGTTCTTTACTGCCGCAGGGGGCCGTTATCTCCTCTAACGGCGTTTGCCAGATAGCGGCGGCAACATCCGCGGAAGCTGCCGCTTCGGGATCGTTTTTTAGTAGTGCATCCAGCTCCAATAGCTCCGCGGAAGAAATGTTACCGCTCAGTCGTTTGCCGAGTAATATCCATATGCGATCGTTGTCCATAGTACAATTGAATAATGACTGAATAAAGGGCGCCCGATCGTATAAGACAACATTCAACAGAAAATGCCCCCAAAAGGGGGACGGATTTTTTTTGACAGGATCACTGATCACCGATTGCCGGGGGAGATGCGAGAAGGAATGCTTTTATTCTGGCGAGTTTTTTCAGGGCGATACCCACCTGGTTTTCCACAGTCTTTATGGAGATATTAAGCAGATCGGCCACTTCCCTGTACTTAAGCCCATCTTCTTTTACGAGCTTAAAAATGAGACGACACTGCGGCGGTAGCGCATTAATGGCCGCATTGACATGTTGCATCATTTCATTGCTGATGAATTGAGCTTCCGGACTTATCTGATATTCCGGCAGACAGTCCTCATCGAGATACCGGGTTTTCTTATGCGCATATTTCCGGAGATAGTTAAGCGAGATGTTACGGGTGGTGGCATAGAGATACCATTTCATATTACCTACGCGGAGGAGGTCTTTCTTGTGCCGCCATACGGCAATGAATACATCGGCTACTATTTCTTCTGCCATTTCCCTGTGACGAACTATGGCCATGGCCACCTGCAGCAATGGAGCGCAGCAGTAATCGTATAATTCTTTAAATGCCTGTGTATCACCGTTGTATATCCTGGTTGTCAGTTCGGGGATATCGTCGCGCATGAAAATAAGAATAGCAAATTATGCAAAAATCCAATTGAGTAAATATAAATTGTCTTTTTGACAAATATACTATTTATATGTATTCGGGTCATTATCTATCCCTGTCATCGGCCAAACAGGCAGAAAAATGACGCGATAGTGCTGGTTTTAGAAATAACAATATTGCCGAAGGAAAGAATAAGCGTACTGTTGGAATGTAAACAGGTGAAAATCAGTATTTTTTGTTATTTTAACTGGCTGCTCCTCCTTTTATAAGCGTGCTGTCTGCGGAACGTGGCCCGATTACGAAAAAAAAGGACGAAAAATAATTATCACATGAGTTTGACAAATAAAACGATACTGGAAAAAGCCAACGAGGCGATCAAAAAAGGAGACAACGAGAGCTTCCTGGCTTACTGCACTGATGATACGGAACGGGTATTCGTGGGGTCATTGAAATAGACCGGTAACGGGCATTGGACGTTGGTAACGCAATGGCATTGAAAATGTCCGGATGGGACAAGCTGCTATACAACGGCCTGTCCCATTTTATTTTACTATATCGAAATCCCTTCCCTGATCGCTTTCAGCAGTTGTTTGTTGTTAGACTTTGTAATGACCACCTCCCTGCATTGATTGAACCGCGCGAATGCGCTAATAGCTTCAATGAGTTTATCAGTCATCGGCCGGGTGAAGGACACCGGTTCAAAATGAAGGTTATGAATAGTGAGCGTGCGGCGCTTCCGGTCGGCTTTGGAATCCATCCGGGCCACGAAAGTGTCGCCTATCAGCACCGGCAGGGAGAAATAGCCGTACTTCCGCTTTGCCTGTGGTACAAAACATTCTATCTGGTAGTCAAAATCAAAGAAGTCTTTCAAACGATGCCGCAGCACGTTTAACGTGTCAAACGGGGAAAGAATAAAAGCGTCTCCGCTCAGGTTTATTTTTTTCTTTTTATAAACGGGCAACATGTACAGGGGAGCGGTGTTCAGTCCGTCTACACGAACGCTGCACACTTCTCCTTCTTCCACCATCTTCTCCAGTACTGTTTTTACCAGGTTGTCTTTTGCGTAGTGCGCACGCCAGGAGATGTCTTTTACATAAGCGATCCCCAGCGACTGTAAAGAGCGCCGGATGACATGCCGTGCAAATTCTTCCGGAGATGGCGGGGTAGTATCTATATCACCCGGTAACAGGTTGATGGGCAGGTCATATACCTTGTGGAAGTTCTCCTGCCGCGTACACATGAGACTCCCATCGAGGAACAGCCGCTCGAGTGCCAGCTTCGCCGGGCGCCAGTCCCACCAGCCGGTACTGGCCACGGGGCGGTCATTTTCAAAATCTTTCACCATCAGCGGGCCTTCACGGCCTATTCTGTCCAGCACCTTACGCATCAGGTTGACCTCCGGTTGTGTCAGCGGTTTTCGCCGCGACAAAAAACCTTCCTTCACCGGCAGGGAGAAACGATATTCATGCATGGGGATATAACCGGTACCGTAAGTGAAAAATTCGAAGATCCGGCCGTCTGCCTGCAGCTCATCGATCCATTCCGGTTTGTAATCAGGCACGCGCGATGCTATCGCGTGGTGGTGCGCCCGCTCTACCACATAGTTGGTATCGATCTGGATAAAACCAAAATGATCGATCAGTTTATAAACGGCCTCAATGCCTTTTCCGAACTGCGCCGGCTGTGCCAGCCCTGCGGCATGGAGGATGATTTTTTTCGCGTCTGAACTGGTGAGCGTATGTTGCTTCGTCATGAAGACAAAATAAGGAAATAATCAATATTGTTGTTTCATGACAGATAAAAAAACAGCGCGGTTATGCGCTGTTTTTTTCTATAGTGGCCGCCAGGTGTTGCTATTATCAACTTAAGGCTAACGCCGGTGTAGCTGCCCAGAGATCCTTGATGGCTTTCTCTAATTGCTCGCTGGTGTCATAGCTTCCCAGGGTCGAGAATATTTTGGTAACTTTATACAGCGCGGCAGTCTTGGCCTCCTTGATATAATCCAGGGGTATTCCTTTTAGAATTACCCAAAATAAATAGAAGTTCATCGGCATCCGCACGTTTCGGGTATGAAGGATTTCATCTAGTCGTTTGTTGCTGGGTGTTTCAGCCGGTTTTCCGGTGGGTTTGGAGATAAGTAGTTTCGCTTTTTCGATAAACTCAGCTTCAAAATCATTCAGCGACAAAAGAAATTCAGATTTGAAATTCTTGTCTTCCAGCATCTGGGTGATATGTGCCTTTTTTCTGAATTTTACAATAGTTGCAGAAAGGCGTTTGCTGATATCAAGTACTTCCTTTATGTTAGCCATGTTGGCTTTCCCTGAGGTCATATAGTGAAGGTAACTAAGGTTGGTCACAAGTTCTTCATTGAGCATCCTTTTGTCATCTTTTCTCAGGTACAACCAGCTGTTTCGCTTACAGAGGTCTTTTATGGCATCGGTGATGTCACGGTCCACGTAAGCGTTCCAAAACTCAAAGGTGTTTTCCTTGATGGGAATGGGTTTGTGATTGATGCGTTTGAATAGTTCTTCCGGAAGAAAGTGTTTGTTGTTTTCTTCTTTTATCTCAATCACTTCCAAATCATAGTCCTTTATGTAGGATTGTTCTTTAGCGGAGAGATGCTGGAACTTTTTACGGTGAAGATCAGGCAACAGCCCTGTGCGTAAATTTAGCGCGAACTGGTGTTTTTGGGACTTTACCATTTTTCCCTGTTCGTCTGCGTATTTTTCTCCCAGGAAACCAAGGATCGTTAATAAACGTTGTTGACCATCAATTACCTCGGCTATACCATTTGCCCTTTGATATATATATAATGGATGGATTTTGATGCCCAGAAGTATACTCTCAATGAGCGAGGACGCTTTGGAGATATTCATGACTTCGTTCCGCTGATAGGGTGGCTTGAGCTTGAATTTTCGTCTTTTCATTCTGTCCAGAATATCACTGACCGATGTGGAAGTAGGGTCCATTTTGGAGAAGTGCTCCAGTTCTTTACCTGGAGTAAACCGCTCTTCCATGTATTTTTGCATCTTGTCTTTGTGGTCAACCAGGAAAGTCTCATCACTTTTTAAGTATTTGATGAAAGAGATGTCAAGTTGGGAGACGAAAAAGGTGGAGATAGTAGTATATCTTTTGATGATCAACTGCCAGTGGTTACTCTGGTCCATAGTATAATGCTGGCTTTGTTTCTGGATGTGATTTACCAGCCTTTCCTTGAAGATGATATTATTTATTTCATTTGAGGGGACGTTTTCCTTTTCACATACCGACAGCCCCCAGAATATGCAGTCGTGAATTAAGCCGTTAGAAGGATGATTCGCTTTCTTTAGCCCGGCACTGATTTCAGTCAGGTAGTCACATTTTTCCCTGAACTTGTCAAAAATAATTGAAATTTTTTTGGCACTTCCGGTCATGCTGTAAGACAAATAGTCATAGTACATATTGACAATGTCTTCCCGCTCATGCCGGTATTTATTAATAGGAATATGTTGCAATACCAGTAACTCCCGGATATGTTGCAAAATGGTCTCCTGGTTTTTGCTTTTGTGAGCAAATAGGGTAGTTACCAGTTTGTATAGTTCTGGTTTTTTTTCGAACTGCGTCTTGAAGTATATATTAATCTCATCCTGGATGTATTGTGCTTTGAATACCTCCTCTTTCTTTAAGGGTGAAATACCCAGGTTGTAACGTTTGAAAATTTCCCTTTTTATAACTTCTTCATCATAAGGACTGACAAGCGCCTCATTGGTTGCTGTCACCTGGATCAGCCGGAGGGAAGTGGAAAGTATACGTTCTTTCATTGTCTCATCCAGTTGCGAGAACTTTTTGCCTGCGAGGTTCCACAGTTTCTCAAGACCGTGAGGTTTTAACGAAAATTCGTTACGAATGTAACGCTCGATCGATTCACAGCGTTGCCTGCCATCTATGACCTCCCAGTCTTTACCTTTGATATATACTACAATCGGAGGAATTTCCCCATGTAATAAGATTGTCTCAATCAGGTAAGTGGCCTTTACGTCCGTCCAGACATATTTGCGCTGATAGGAAGGTTTGTAGTTGAGAATGTGCGATTGATCACTATTGAACTGGAAGACAGAACGTATAGATCGTAGTTTGTTGTGAATGATGATATTGTTGAAAAGAGAACTGATAGTTGTTGGTTCCATTTTTTAATTGGATTAATTATAGTAATAGTTTGCTGGCAGGGAGCTCACAGGATAGCGACAATTAGGTACGGCGGCAAGATCTGATGGTTTTGAGCGCCGCCTGATACGCTGCTATGACTTTCGTTTTTGTCATATTCAACTCGTCACCGATTTCATGAAAAGTGTATCCTTTTTCATAAAATAGTTTTAGGATATTGGTCTGGGAATGAGTGAGGTATATCTGATAATCGTCTACACGTATAATGGGAGGGAGGTTCGACATGTCTAAAGCCTCATTGGTCCGTTTAATGTAGGGATGTATGGCGGCTATGCATTTTTTCACTTCCACCGCAATGTGCCTGATGGTATGCCCGGTTACAGCTGCTATCTGTTGATGGCTATAACCTTGTAGCAGCAGATCGATCAGTTCTATTCTGCTTTTGGACAGATATCCTGCGGCTTTCCGGATAAGATTCAGGTTTACCTCGTCTGTCATCAGTTGTTCCTGATGCGATGCTTCCCGATACGGATCATAGACGGCCAGCTGGATACCCTGGTCACTAAGTTGTTCCAGAGAAATGAAATTATTTTTGGAATTACTGATGTAGGTTAAACAGTCCCATTTTACACGTTTGCAGATAAAGTTTTTGATGTGTTCTATGTTTTCCATCATATTCCGGCGGTCCCAAATGAGCTTGAACGCATTTTGAATGATCGTCGTAATCTCAAATTCATCTTTGATGATGCTACGGGCGAAGCTGAATACAGGTCTGTATAGGTGATTGTATATAAAGCTAAAACCTCTTTCGTTGCCTTCTCTAAAGAGCAGAAAATATTGATGGGCATGGTTATCCCGTTCTGACGGTAAAGCGTTGTCAGTCATTTTGTTTTATTTTTTTTGTTTGTAGTTGGCGTTTTCCCGTTACGCCTGTTGTTTTGGTTTTCTCCTATCCGTTGTTTGTGGGTTAGGGAATAAGAAAATGTTAATTCAGGTCTCAGTTTTTCATTTATATTTTCTTTTTGAGATTAATAAATTTGAGCGCGAAATAATGATTCTCTTTTTAATTATTGGTGAATAAGTTGCGAAGGTTATAGGGATAACAATATATTAACAAACATTGAAATAATAACTGCATGAAGTTAGGTTGTGTTGTGAAGTTAAAAACGAAGCCAGATTTTGGGTTGTCATATAAGAATGTGATCATGCAGGGTCCGGAGGAAGAGAAATTCATGTATGGAAATTGCGTACGGGGATCGTTGTTCAATAAATCATTAAATTGTACAAAAAAAAATTACATGCGTTCCATGCTGAACTGGTATAAAATTTCAGAGAAGATATTTGAGGAGATATGCCGTGAAGTAGGCGAGACTGCTTTCCCTGCATCCCGGCTATCCCTGTACTTGAAAAACGGGCATGCGCAGGAAGGAATTGATATACTAAGTGCGGTTGGCGAAGACGGAAAGTATATCTGCATACAATGCAAACATGTGGAGATATTGTCACAATGTGATTTGACAGAAATTGTCGATTTATTACTGGCGAAGCAATTTCATGATAAAACATCCTGCTTTGTTTTAGCCACCACAGCAGACCTGCAGGAGCCGAAGCTGCAGAAGCATCTGATAGCATTGACTGAGCAACTCCTGAAAAGAAATATACGGTTCGAATACTGGGATCGTCGTGTCCTGGAGGAGAAGTTGAAACGGCAGTGCAGTGTGGTGAGTTACTACTTCGGGACGGCCGCTGCGGATGAACACTGTTATGCACAATCCAGGTTACCCGGTATTCCACCACGGACAGGTGAAAAAAACTATCTGCAAAGAACCTTGAGCCTTATGCAAAACAGGCTACAGGAAGATTCCCTGTCATCGTTTTTTTCCGACAAGGAGACCATAAAGTTAGCCAGCCTGTTTACAGGTGAGTATAGATTTCAAAGAAAGCTGATCGGGGTGATTGCTAATGCGCATGAGGGGAAAAGTGTAGAGCTGCGGCAAAACGCATACCTCCTGGAACACGTTTCCATTCCGTTTACCTGCCTTTTGATTGAATTGAAGTCGCAGCTAACAATCCCCATTGACCAAATGCTCGATACGCTTTATCGAGGCTGGAAGCATGTTCCGGCGAAGGATCTGGCGGTTTTTATCGACGGCCTGGATGAAGTACCCACGGAATCTTTTGAAGATACCTTATTGCATATCCGGGATTTCTCACTCAGAAATCCATATATCAGCATCATCTTTAGTTGCCGCAAGTTATTTTTTAATCAATACAGGATCAAAGAGAGATTGGGGGCTTTTTCGTTTTACCGTCTGGGAAGTATTCAGCATGAAGACATCCGGATATTTATACGGTCGCAGATAAACATACGCTATGAAAAATTTATGGATTTCGTCAGAAAAGCGAATATAGGTTTCCTTTTGTCGGAGCCGTTTTACCTGGTCAGCCTGATAAAGCTGTTTAAGGAAAACCCGGGAGGCCTGCCCCGGACTAAAATAGCGATCATCGAAAAGTTGATGTTGGATTCCTTTTGCGTTAACGATAACCGGCGCCTTTCGGGCGGCAGATTGCTGCATCAGCGTGCTGTGGCTGCCACCATGATAATTCAGCAATTTGCCTTTGCCCTTCAATTGCATGGTTCAAATTCAATGGAAGCAAGTGGGGTACAGCAATTGTTTGGTCTGCCGGAAATTGAGTTACTGGAGCACAGCGCTCTTATTACGATAGAAAATGACCGCTGGAGTTTCGTAAATGCCATCTTCCAGGAGCATATAGCCGCCGTGGTATTGTCAAAGATGAATTTTGACGACATCGTAGCGATAGTTACGGTTGGCACACACAGAAGAAAAATTAAGGCAAAGTGGATACAGACGGTCACTTCATTGCTATTCTTATTGGAGGAAGGGGCGATGCGGGACCAGGTACTGCAACTGTTAAAAGAAGACAATATTGAGCTGCTTTTTTATACTGAGCATAGTAAGTTCGATGCAGTGACCAAACTGGAAATTCTTAAAAGCTTATTTGAAAGATTGGAGCAGTATCAGCTGCAGCCAATACTGATTGATGATAGCGCCATCGCCCTGTTTATCCAGGGAATACCGGCAGCGGTTGATTTTTTAACCGCACTGGTAGATGGAGCCGGTACATTTGTAGGGGTGAAGACTACCTGTTTACGTGTGTTGAAGTTTGTAACGCTTTCTCCGGCAGAGAAAACCAGGTTAAGTTCAACGTTGCAAAAGGAGCTTTTGTATACTACCGATCCAGGCTACGCTGGTGAGCTGATGCAAGTCCTGGCTAAGCATCAGCTGGGAGATGAGCCATTGGTCCATGCATTGATCGGGAATGTAGCGATGGGGGAATATCATGCGTTTAGAGATGGTGTATACCAGTTAATAGTGGCGCATGGCCTGGCTGACAAGCACTTTCTGTATGTGATGGATGGTATTCATGCATTGCGTAGGTACAATGCAACTATCAGGCACGGAGGTTCGGAAATGTCCTTTGGGAAGGCCATCACTCAAATAAAGTCTCTCGGCAACATGCAACGTTTGTTTGATGCCTTCATGGAGCCTGACTGGATGGCGTTTTATAAATACTCACACGATATCAGGGCGCTTTGGGCCAAGGTGTTGGACAATATGCGGCTGTTACATGAAGGGAATGCCTCTCTTGTCTTTATTCTTACAGGATTCGTGAAAAAGTTGGGCCTGAAACACCTGCGTGGAAAATATGAAGGATTGGAAGCCTTTTTGTCCGGGCTAACTTTTAACACGCTGCCTGCCCGGATACTGATGGAAGATATTCTATCAAAGACACATTGGGGGCTCAGCGTTTTTGTAACGGAGGAAGTCTTTGATTATTTACTATTTGAGTTTGAAGAATGTGATTTGCCGGTGTCAGTGTTGTATTCCATTGTTAACGCACTGGATAACAATGGGAAAATAGAAACAGCGGCGAAGTTAAGGCAACTTGTAAAGGATGCTTATGTTGATAGTGCACAGGATGTTGCATTTGAGGAAGTTGTCTACTCCACGTGGCAGCGTGCGAAAGATGAAAATGACAGGAAATACATAAGTGACCGGCGTTGTTGCCTGGAGGGGGTGAAAAAATACTTTGACGCTTATGGTCATAGCAGTATTCCGATGCTCGATATCTATGTAGACTACACCAGTGAACGGAAAAGACAGCTCGCTGACTCCGATTTTATTGAGCGGCTTTTACATAGGAAGCTGAAAAAAGACGGGAAAGTTTATCTTTCAGATACAATAAAGTTCCTGGCTGAAGAGGAGCAGTTTTTGCGATTTAGAGCGGAGTTTATCCTGGACTTGAAAATAAATGACAGTGAACGCAGTTTCTATGAAGGTCTGGTGTCACCGTATTATAACGACAACATACAATCGGCTGAATTTGAAAACTGTGTGAGCATGGAAGACGAAGGAGGGGCGGTGAGCCTTTTTTCAGGATGGAAAGAAAATCTGATGGTCCGGCTATACGAAGCCTTTTTATTCGAAACGCCGGCCGATAAATTAATGATGATGGTATGGGCCGACCAAAGTGGTATTAAGGGATTGGAAGACAACAAGAACCGGCCGTCTTCCCCGACAAAGTTGATATTAACGCGGTTGACGGAGCGACAGATCGCTGATTTTGCTGAACTGGTGTTGAAGAATATCCGTAAAGGAATAAAGTGCCGGCAGGTGCTCTCCACACATCTCGGTATTTGCAAATATCTGAAGGTATATGAGGCACGGGAAGATCTTTGGAGCTTACTGTCGTCGGGCGATTGGCATGGTATGGCTTTACAGCACGTCACGGAGGTTTTCCTCGCTTTGGGAGGTACTTGGTATGAAATGCTTACCGTATTAAAGGCACTTGATCGTTATAACTGGGACTTTTCGTATTTATCGGAACTATTGGCCGGCGAATACCCCCATGAGGTGGAGCCTATCCTGATCGGCTGTTTGAGGGAGCCTTTGGTAGATGAAAGCATCGTGTTTAATACCGCGAAAATCCTTACACAAATAGGCAATGAAGAAGGATTTGTATACCTGGTTGATTTGCTGCGCAAGAATGGGGTGGACAGCGGACTGACACAGGGAAACGTAAATATCGCCGCGATTGATACTACATTTGCGCTTTCGGTGTTGGACGATTTAGCTGGATGGATGATGAACACAGGCAATGATGAAGGCCCATTTTGGAAATCGCCGCGAACAATTATGGTGGAGTGGGTCTACCAGCTTGCTGAAAAAAGCGAAGCAGATCTGGACCTGGTAGTGCAATGGCTGTTTGGCAAGCAGCAGATGTTCAGAAATACGCCGCAACATCATCATTTCTTCTTTTATGCCTTTAATGCTATTGAGGCGTTCAGGAAGGTAAAAGAGCCGGTTAAGCCAGTCGGGGAGGTGGCTGCAGCCATCAACCGATGGGTCACCAGGTGAAAAGGAGCGCTGTGGATATTTTCCCTAACACCCCATCTTTCCATGCTCTGCATTAAATTATTGTAAACAGCTACTACTTTGTCATTCATACCGGAGCTTTGCCGTTGCATTATAAACACCTAACTGTAAGCAGGATGCGCGGACCAGATAGCAAAAAAGGGCAGCAGAGCCGGCCTCATTTTGATGAAATCTATGAACTGTACTGGAAGGAACTTTATGAGACCGCCTACCGGCGCGTGTCTGCGGCGGATGCGGAAGACATCCTGCAGGAAGTATTCCTGTCATTGCTGAAGAACCCGTCGGTCATAGAAAACGAAGGCTCGGTCAGGGCTTACCTGCACAAAGCCTTGAAAGGAAAGATCATCGATTTTTACAGGAGAAGTTTATTGAAAGAAGCTTTTGAAAGAAACGCGGCGTTTACCGCTCCCCGTTATAGTTCCCACCCCGATGCCCGCCTGATGCATAAAGAGCTGGAGGTCCTGCTGGAAAAGGAAATCAGCAGTATGCCGGAACGGATGCAGACCGTTTTCCTGATGAGCCGCAAGCGGATGCTCTCCAATGAAGAAATTGCAGATGAACTGGCGATCTCCCATCAGACGGTGCGCAACCAGATCAGCGCGGCTATTAAGAGAATACGCAGGGCGCTCCATCAATACGACCTCGCCAATAATGCCGGTACACAGGTAGTTCTGGCAGTAACCGCTGCCTTGTTAACCCGCTACTGACCAATGTTACCTTAATGTTAAGCCTGAAAATGCACCGGTACATTCGGCAGCGTTGTACGAGTATCTTCATAAAGACCGCAGGTGAACAAACGCGAATTACTCGAATTACTGCAGAAAGAAGCGCAGGGAAACTGCACTCCGGAAGAAACGGCCCGGCTGGATGCCTGGTATGCTTCCTTCGACCGCCAGGATACACCCGTTTTTAGCAATGAGACGGAAGCGGAACTGGTGCGTGCGCGGCTGCGTGCCCGCATCTACAGGCAGATCACCGCGGATATGCCGGACCTGCCGGCGCCGGCGCCACAGCGGAAAATAGGCATGTTCCTTCGTGTAGCGGCGGTAGTATTGGTATTGCTGGGCCTTGCAGGCGCGGCGTACTTTTTCCGGCAGGAGAGAACGGCGCTACCGCAACCAATCGCACTGCTCAGCAGCGCTTCCCCCGCCGGCAAAATGTTGAAAGTGACACTGACCGACGGGAGCGAAGTATGGCTCAACGCAGGCAGCTCCCTGAGCTATCCTGCTGCCTTCAACGGCCCATGCCGCGCAGTGTATTTAAAAGGCGAAGCGTTTTTCGAGGTGGCCACACGGCCGCAACAGCCGTTTGTGGTACATACCGATACTATCAGCACCGTCGTGCTGGGCACCTCTTTTAATATCAAAGCATATCCTGAACTGGGGAACATCCGCATCAATGTGGCAACGGGAAAAGTAGGCATCGTCCGGGGAGGGAACACCCTGGCCACTTTATCACAGGACCAGCAGCTGACTTACAGCAAACCGGATCATACCTGGCTCACGGAAACGAAAGAAGCAGGCCCCATAAATGCCTGGAAGGAAGGACGCATCAACCTGGACGGCGTTTCGTTCGACGAGCTGGCGGCTGTGCTGGAACACAACTTCGGCTACCGGCTGCAAACCAGCAGGACAGACATCCGTAAAGTCCGCTTTTCCATGAACATCATCACCAGCCATAAAATTGATGACGTCATGCGCATCGTATGCGGCATGACTCAGACACGCTATCGCGTCCGCGAACGGATAATCACTATTTATTGATCATGTGACCACATAAAAAAAACGGAAGCTGCTGAAACAACTTCCGTCATCATTCAACACGGTATTCAGTTCCCGGGAAGGTCTGTGAATACCGCTGTATCTAAACAGTTTATCACCATTTAAACGATTCGAAATTATGAAAAAAAACCTTTCGGGGTCCATTAAACATCTTATGAGAGTTTCTGTACTTCTAATGGGGGTGATGGTGGCCGGAACGCTTTGCCTGCATGCCGCCACCGGCGCTGCCCAGGACCTGAGCCATATCCGGCTGCAGATCCGATTGAAGGGTAAAACACTGGCCGCCGCCATATCAGAACTGTCGGCCGCCAGCAAACTGTCCTTCGCATTCGACAAGGCTGCACTGAGTGAAAAAAACGTCACCGAAACCAGCTTCAACAATGTAGCGCTGAGCGATATCCTCCACCGCCTGCTGCGCAACAGCGGCTACCGCTACGAGATCATCAACCAGTCGGTCGTGATCGTAAAAGAAGTCAAACCGGTGAAAGTTAACCCGGGGAAGATCTCCGGAAAGGTGACCGATGAAAAGGGCGATGCACTCCCCGGCGCCAGCATCCGTATCCCGGAGCTGAATAAAAGCACTGTCAGCGATGGCGATGGTGCTTTCAGCCTCACCGTCGATCCCGGCGTGTACACCGTCGAAATAAGCTTCATTTCCTTTGCGCCCCAGCGTATCATGAAAGTACAGGTAGAAGAAGGGAAGGCCCGGGAGCTGTCTGTTGTGATGAAGCAGGCTTCCAGCGCATTGAGTGAAGTGCTGGTCGTAGGCTACGGCACCCAGGAGAAAAAAGACATCACCGGCTCGATAGGCTCCGTGGCCGGTGACCAGATCAATAACAGGACCGTCGGCAGCCTGGACCAGGCGCTGGTAGGCAAGGTAGCCGGACTAAGCGTTTCCAACAACTCCGGCGCACCCGGTACCGGGATGATGATTCGCGTCCGTGGCGTAGGTACCATCAACAACAGCGATCCGCTGTACGTGGTAGACGGTAACCCGTTTGGGAATATCAACAACCTCGATCCGGAAGATATCCAGTCGGTAGAGATACTGAAGAGCGCGTCCGCTGCCGCCATCTACGGTTCCCGCGGCGCCAACGGCGTAGTGCTGGTAACGACCAAAAAAGGCAGCGCCGGCGCCATGAAAATAGACCTGCACACGTTTACCGGTATGCAAAGCGTCTATAAAAAACTCAGGCTGACCAATGCCGCTACCTATGCACGGTACTACAATGCCGCCCTGAAAGCAGGTGGACTGGCGCCCGTTTTCGATAATCCCGACAGCTACGGCGAAGGCACCGACTGGCAGGATGCCATTTTCAGAACAGCACCGGTCAGCAAATACGAGGTCGCTTTCTCCGGAGGAAAGGAAGGCTCAGTATATCGTATGAGCGCCAGCTACCTCAAACAAAAAGGGACGGTGATAGGTACAGACTACGCCAAAACAGGCGTGTCGCTGAACAGCACCCACCAGCTGAAACGCTGGCTCAAATTCGGAGAAAACCTGAACTACACTTTCACCACCCGCAACAGTATTTCCGATTACGATAGCGACGCCAGAGGCATCATCAGCACCGCCCTGCAGATGTCGCCCACCGTACCGGTAAAAAACGCCGACGGCAGTTATGGCGTATCTCCTTTCGCCAATACCTACAACCCTGTTGCCGCAGTAGAGAATATCCAGCGCCTCAATAAAAGATGGTTGCTCATGGGATCTCTCTATGCACAGGCAGATCTCCTGCCGGGACTGAATTTTAAATCGCAGTTTAATATCAATGTGGGCAATGACCGCAACCGTTCCTATATCCCTGTATACTATGTCAGCAACTCACAGAAAGAAGATGTGAGCAGCCTCGAAGAAGAAGCTTCCAACGGCACGGACTGGGCCTGGGAAAACACCCTGAACTACAGCCGCAGCTTTGGTAAACACCATATCGACGGACTCCTGGGCGTAACCGCGCAGCATTCATACGATTCGTATATCCGTGCGTATGGGCAGAACCTGCCGGCAGATGCCAGCCTTACCCGCTCGCTCCAATATCTCGACCTCGCCTCGTCCGGCATGAACGTGGGCGGCGGCGGCGACGAATGGGGCATGTTGTCTTATTTCGGCCGGGTGAACTACAGCTACCGCAACACCTACCTCGCTACCGTGAACGTACGCCGCGACGGCTCTTCCAAGTTCGGCGCCAACAACCGCTTCGGTACCTTCCCTTCGTTCTCACTGGGCTGGCGCCTGTCCAACGAACCTTTCCTGCGTGATGTGAAATTCATCAACGATCTCAAACTGCGCGGCGGCTGGGGCTCCCTGGGCAATGAAAGCTCTTTGTCTACCAGCGCCACCGTGTCCACGCTGAAGGTAAACATACCTTATCCGTTTGGCCGCGGCAAAGAGCAGGAAGTGCTGCTCGGTGCCACGCCCTCCAGCATCGGTAACATGGACCTGAAGTGGGAATCTACCACGGAAACAGACCTGGGCCTGGACGCGACTTTGTTCGACAACCGTATCACCATTGGCGCGGATTATTACCACCGCGCTACTTCCGGCATCCTGGTGCGCCTGCCTATCCTGGCGTCAGTAGGCGTGTCCGAAGCCCCTTATGTCAATGGCGGGAATGTGGTCAACAAAGGCTTCGAGTTCACCCTCGGCTTCCACAGCAACCGTAAAAAGAATTTCGGCTATGATATCTCCCTGAACTATTCCATCAACCGCAACGAAGTGACCAGCCTGATGAACGACGGCGCGGCCTTCTATGCCGGTGAAATCACCAGCGGCGTAAGAGTAAGTAAAACCATGGCGGGGCATCCTATCGGCGGCTTCTTCGGATATGTGACAGACGGTATCTTCCAGAACCAGAAAGAGGTGAACGATGCGGCGAAACAACCCGGCGCAGCGCCCGGCGATATCCGTTATAAAGACCTGAACGGCGACGGTGTGATCGACGATAAGGACCAGACCTACATCGGCAGCCCATGGCCTACCCGTATCTATGGCCTTTCCGCTTCTTTCTGGTATAAGCATTTCGATCTTAACCTGACCCTCAGCGGCCGCGGTGGAAACCAGGTGTATACCGGCTGGAAACATTATACCAATTCATCCGGTATCTCCAACTATTTCGCGCCGGACAAAGAACAGTCATGGACCGGCGAAGGCTCCACCAACAAAGAGCCCCGCGTGACGATCCTCGATCCCAACAACAACATACGTCCATCCGACCGTTTTATCCGGAACGGCAGCTTCCTGCGGCTCAACAGCCTGCAACTGGGCTATTCACTGCCGCAGTCGCTGCTGAAGCGGTGGGGTATCGCTAAAGTAAGGGTGTATGCAGGAGGAGAGAACCTGTTGACCATCACGAAGTATGATGGCTTTGATCCGGAAGTGGGCATGCGCGACGGTAACGACGGCGATCCGCTCGACGTAGGCATCGACCGCGCATATTATCCGCGCCCGCGCACCCTTTCTGTTGGTCTGAATGTAAACTTTTAATACCGAAAATATTTGACGTCATGATGATGAAACGAATGGGCATAACGATGCTTTTACTCGCAGCCGGCGCTTTTTCCGGGTGTAATAAATTACTGGAAATAGAACCGCACGGCCGGCAAACCACCGCCACCTTTTTTACCACGCCGGCCACCGCCCGGCAGGGACTGATCGCCGCTTACAAGGCGCTGCAGTCCAACTACCGCACCGGTTACCCGGGTTATGTGAGATGGGTTTTCGGAGATGTATGTTCCGATGATGCGAGGGCTAACGGCGGTGACAACCCGGATATGATCCAGGTGGAATTCTTTACTGCCAACGCCACCAATCCGTTCTATGAAAACGCCTGGTCTACCTTGTACCAGGGTATACACGCGGCTAACATCGTCATTGAAAAAGCGCCCGGTGTGAAAGGTATGGATGACGCCACCAAAAAAGTATATGTGGCGGAAGGCAAATTTCTCCGTGCATATTATTATTTCAACCTGGTACAAATTTTTGGTGGTGTGCCACTGATGGTGAAAGAAACGTTGACCGATTACAATATCCCGAGGAACAGCAAAGAAGAGATATGGCAGCAGATCGAGTCCGACCTGTTGGACGCGGAGCCTGCGCTGCCGGAGAAAAGCGCACAGGAGAAAGCAGATTACGGCCGCGCTACCAAAGGCGCTGCACAGGCTTTGTTGGCCCGCGTGTATCTCATGCAGAATAAATTTGCCGAAACAGAAACATGGACCAAAAAGATCATCGATTCAAAGCAGTATAGCCTGGACCCGGTGTATTACCACAATTTTACCATCGATGGCGAATATGGCGTGGAACCTATCTTTGAAATCAATTTCCAGTACGACGCCCGCTTTTATGATGAAGAAGGCTCCGGTGACGGCGATGGCAGGACCCGCGGACCGTTATCCTACGGCTGGTGCTACGATAACCCTACCCAGGACCTGGTAGATGCCTTCGAGCCCGGCGATCCCCGAAAGAAAGCTACCGTGTATAAAACCGGCGATGTGCTGCCGGATGGTACCATCGGTAATACCGGCACCAGCGCTACCGGTTACCTCTGTACGAAATATCTCATCCTGAAAAATGAAATGCCGGACCAGCCTAAAAGTTCAGGTAAAGACCAGATCGTTTTCCGCTTAGGGCATATCCTCTTGTGGTACGCAGAAGCAGCCAATGAAAACGGACATGGCCAGGAAGCGCTGCAGGCGCTGAACCAGGTACGGGCGCGCGCCAGGGAAGGGAATGCACAGATATTGCCGGATGTGACCACCACGGAAAAAGATAAACTGCGGCAGGCTATCTGGCAGGAGCAAAGGGTAGAATATGCTACGGAAGTATTCCGCTTCTATGACCTGGTACGTACGAAGAGAGCGGCGAAAGTATTGAATGATTTCGCCAAAAAATACAACAGCCTGAAAGGCGCTTCCTTTAAAGAAGGGGTGAACGAAATTTTCCCCATCCCGCAGTCGCAGATCAACCTGAGTCAGGGGGTGCTGACACAAAATCCGGGATTTTAAAAACAGACGTTGTATTTTATACGATAAAAGCATTACATGAAAAGATACGTTATTGCCGCAGCGTTCCTTTTGCCGGTGCTGGCCATATCCTGTAAACAGCCTGCGCCAGCGGAGGAAACAAAGGAAGCATCTCCCCGTAAGATCAAAAATATCATCTTTATGGTAGGCGATGGGATGGGCACCACACAGATTTATGCCGGCCTGACGGCCAACAAAGGCTCGCTGAACCTGGAACGGTTTAAATGCATCGGTTTCTCCCGGACCAACTCCGCCAGCAATTATATGACGGAATCCGCAGCAGGGGCCACGGCTTTTGCTATCGGCCAGAAGACCTACAACGGGGCTATCGGGGTGGACAGTGCGGGCAATCCGCAGCCGACCATCCTGGAAATAGCGAAGCAGCACGGACTGTCTACCGGCATTGTAGTCACCACTGATATCACAGACGCTACGCCCGCCACCTTTGCAGCCCATCAGAAACAGCGGGAAATGCAGGCCGAGATAGCGGCGGATTATATTAAGTCGGACGTAGATGTACTGATCGGCGGCGGCCGCGAACACTTCGATCAGCGGAAAGACGGCCGCAACCTGCTCACGGAGTTCACACAGAAAGGTTACCAGGTAAAGTATACCACCGCTGACGCTGAACAAGTGAAACAAGGGAAACTGGTGGCCCTCATCAAAGAAGAGCGGGTAGCTGTGAGGGGAGATCAGCTGGCACGCACCACCAACGCTGCGCTGCAGCTGCTGCAGCAAAACAAAAAAGGCTTTTTCCTGGTAGTGGAAGGCTCTAAAATAGATGACGGCGGTCATGCCAACGATCTGCAGTTTGTCACCGAAGAAGTGATCGATTTCGATAAAGCCATCAAGGCGGCGCTGGATTATGCAGAGAAAGACGGGGAGACGCTGGTGATCGTTACTGCCGACCACGAAACCGGCGGCCTCACGATCGCTGAAGGCGACCTGAAAACCGGCAAGATCAGCGGTAAATTCTCCACCGACGACCATACCGGGGTCATGGTGCCGGTCTTTGCCTACGGGCCGGGCGCAGAGGCTTTCATGGGTATATACCACAACAATACCATCTTCCGGAAATTTATGGAGGCATTAAAATTCTGAGAAGCTTTTAAGTAAAAATAAAAATCCCCCGGAAAGCAGCTGCTTTCCGGGGGATTTTTTGTTGAATAGAAATGCCTGTCACACATAAAAAACGTTTATTTCCGCGTCAGTGCCGTTCCTTCGAAAGATACGCCAGGCCAGCCATGCGCCATAAACTGACGGATATTCTGATGGTCTTCTCCGGAAGGGTGGTTGAGCACCGATTGATAATGTTCGGCAAACAGGTAAAGGGTATCTTCTTTGGAAAGGCCGTTCAGCTGCGCGAAAGCGAACACTTTGGCGCTTCCCTGGTTTTGGGTGGCTTCGTTATAGGCGCCTCCGTTTTTAAAGGCGGTAGGTTGGTGATGGTACTGACTTTCTATGAATGCAATGACGTCTTTAAAGAGAATGGAATGTTCCTTCAGTTGTCCGATCAGTGTAGTCAATTGTTCTTTCATGCAGAATAGTATTTAAAGGATGTACGTGTTATTCGTCGGTGTCGGGTGTTTCTTCCAGCTGGTCTTTCTCGCTGCCTCTGCGGAGTTTCACTTTAGGATTGCTTTGCGTGCCGGTCACGTTGAAGGGGATGCCCAGGATACCGAACGGTGGCAGGCCCAGGCGGCCTTTCAGGTTTAACCGGCCGTCCATGCCCACCTGTCCTTCAAAGCGGGGACGGAAGCCTGCTACCCGTAGTTTCGTCCGCTCTATGGTGATGATATTATTGTTGATGCTGGATTTGATGTCTACTTTGGAGACGTCCGGGTCCCGGATATCAGATTTGCCGGTGGACTGGCTGACGGCGTTCATCAGTTTAAAGCCTTTGAGCTTGATTTTCTTCACGGACAATACGCCGCCGCCTTTCAGGGAAGGATAGACGGGGCTCATGTTGCCGTCCAGCTTGCCGCTGAGGCGGTAGTCGAGGCCTACGATGCCGCTGGCGCTGGCTGCTGAACTGGCCATGTCCCGGAAGATTTTAATTTCATTATAGGCGCGCCGGATGTCAAATTCCTTTGCGGTGATGTGGTAGTCGAAAGTAGCCCGCCGGGGCTGTGTAGCGGCATAGGTAGCGTCCATTTCCACCGGCGCACCGATGATGTTGAACCCGGTCTTGTTGAGCGCCACTTTACCGCTGTCGAGTACTACCTGTCCGTGGAAACTGTCGATGTTCATGCCTTTGAAGCGGATCCTGTCCGCTGCTGCGTTCAGCGTCAGTGCCAGGTTGGAAGGCAGCATGATAACACCGGAAGGACCGGTGGTTTTGGTTGTTGCAGTGGTGGTGGTAACAGGACTGGCATTTGCCATCAGTTCATCTACAAGCAGGTAATTACTGTTAAAATCGAAGGTGCCGCGCAGCGTTTGATTTTTCTGGGTGAGATAACCAATGACGTTGCTTAGGAAGCCGTTCATGGTGAGCTTCGATTTACCATACGTGGCGATGAAAGTATCAAACCACATTTTATCCTGGTCAAACCGGAAGATACCATTGCTGATGTAAAAGGGGAGCGGGAACATGTCCGAGTGAAGCACCACATCCTTCACCGTCATGGTGCCGCGGTTGTTTAGTTTGGCGTAGCGGCCGGCCATGGCGTCTGCCTGGGTGCCGCTGAGCGCCAGGTTGGTTTTGATGAAACCTTTCACATCATAGCCCTGTATGGCGAATACTTTATAGATAGCGCCCAGGTCGATGGTACCGTTGGAAGTGATATTGTATCGCAGGTTATCGAAATTGCCGACGTCGGCTTTCAGCAGGAAAGGTTGTCCTTCGAATTCAAAAGCGATCGGTTTCACGTTGACGTTCAGGGAGCGGAGGGTGCCGGTGGTATTGGTGATGGTGGCGTCTACATTGATCTTCTGAATAGGCTGCGGGTAATATTTTGTCTGCAGGGCGCCGTTATCCATGGTCAGCTTCGCGGTGGTGACAGGAAACAGCCGCTTGGCGGGCACATAGCTGCCTTTGGTGTTGATGTCCACATGCAGGGCGCCGGTGACGTCCAGGCTGTCCATCGGGTAGAACTGTTTGATGTCGCCCAGCTGCAGCACGGAGGCCAGTTGCGCGTCTATGACAGGCGCCTGAGCGTTGCTGAAACGAAGGTACCCTTTGATATAGTTGCTGAGCAGGTTGGCATTGAGGTTGTCGATATTAAAATGGGTATTGGCCAGGTTGTTGTCCGGGCAATTCGCCGTCACCCCGAAGCTGATATTTTTAAGGCCTTCCGGTAGCGCGGCCAGTTTAAAATAACCGTTGCGGAAGCTGGCCTTGAGGTCAAAGGCGGGGATGCTGCTGATGACAGTATCCGGCTGCTGTTTGGGGCTCCGGTCCACAATGCGGGTAGCATAGGGGCCATCGGCCAGCAAGTGCGCTTCCAGACGGCCTTTCAGGTCAAAGGATTGCCAGCCCATGGCTTTGCTCCATTTCTCCAGGTCGATGTCTGTGTTTAATTTGACATGAATATCCGGTGTTTTCAGCCCTTTTACCCGTATCACGGAACTGAAATAATCTTTATCGATGTTAAAGAAGATGGAGTCTACATTCAGGTATAGACTGTCCGTATTCAGCCCGGCGAGCCTGGACTGAAAATTCAGGAACAGGTTTTTCACCGGTGCAGGCGCCTTCGGATTGGAGATCACACCATCACGTACCTGCATGTTAAAAGTAAGGTTGGGCATAGTGTGGGTTTCAGCGATGTACTCGCCGATTAAGCTGGCGTTAACGTCTGCGGTGCCGTCTATATTGGTATGCTGCATCCAGGTCAGATATTCGGGAGGCAGCGCACCGAAGATAGCGTGCAGGCTGGATTCTATGGAACTAAGACGGAAGTCCATCTTGTAGCCGTTTTTCAGGAAGGCGAAAGCGCCTTTCAGCCGTACCGGCAGTTCATTTATTTTAAGGTCGTTCTTTTCGAAAATAAAATCAAGGGAATGGGTGTTGATTTTTGTGATCAACTCCCCGTTCAGTTTTTTAGACAGGATGTAGGACGTATTACCATAGTTAAAGTCGAGAGAACCGATATTGATCCTGGAATAAAGATCGAAGACTGCTTTGGAAAGATCTCCCTTACCCAGGTAGTTCACGTCCCTGGCCTGCACGTACATGGGGAGCGACTGATCATCGTAGATAAGGTGACAGTGGTCTATCTGTATCCTTTCTATCTTCATGGACGCGCTGCCGCTGTCTGGCTTGCTGGCGGTGCTGGCGGGCGCGCTTTTATACACGTTGTAGTTGGGATGCCCGGAGGAATCTACCATGATATGGATCTTCCCGTTGGTCAGAAATATTTCATCGATGGTGATGGCATCGGACAACACACTTTTCAGGTTCACCCCCAGGGCAACTTCCTTGCCGGCTACCAGCGTGTCTTGTTGGAAAGGCGCTCCGCCTTTCAGGCTAACATCATATAACGTCAGTGTCAGGGAAGGGAAGTGGTTAAAGAAAGACAGCCGCGCCCGGGAGAAATTGAGCTCGCCGGTAATACTGTTGTTTGCCCAGGTTTTGATTTTGCTGGATACCGCATCGGGGAAAAGGAGGGGTAGTAAAAACAACAGCGCAAGAATGGCTGCTATAGATATGGATACAATTTTTAATGTTTTTAATGCGACTTTTTTAATGAAGGCATTACGCATAGCAATCCGGGTATATATTAAATCTTTGCCCTTGTATGGGATGCATACGGCAGGCAATTTTTATTGTGGTTACGGGGACGAAGGTAGGCAGAAAAATCGAAGACCCGCGCACAGCGCAGGTCTTCTTTTTATAGGGATGTTAGTATGTTCCGCCGGCAGAAAATCGGGTCATTGATGACAGCAGTGTTACTTCTCTTCCGGCATTCTGTCGGTCTGGCTTTTCTTACGGTTAAACCGGTACACGACATTCCCGGTATAGATCACCCCTTCCCGCTGGCTGCGGGTAGAAAGGGAATATGCCGGCACGTCCATTTCCTGCAGCAGGATATTTGAATTGAAGATGTTGTTGACGCTGAAGGAAAGCGACATCCGGTCGCCGAAAAAGTCTTTGGAGAAGCCAATGTTGGCGCGGTATTGTTCTGCCGTAGTTACCTGTACTTCCTGCCGTCTGCCGCGGTAGGTGAAGCTGCCGTCGATGTTCACGATTTTTGGGAACCGCATACCGGAGCGGATGGTGGTAAACCAGGTAGTGTTGTCGGCGGAATAGGTTTTGCCGGCATATTCCCCGCGCTGGGAATAGGAGTACCAGTTGATATCCCAGGAGAGGCGCCACCAGCCGTACGGACTATAAGTGGTGGTCATGTCCAGCCCGTAGCGCTTTTCATTGCCCATGTTGGCCCATGTCCGCACAAAAGTGCCGTCGGGTTGCGGTTCAATCACCGCATCAAAATAATTGGTGGTGTACTGGTAATAGATACCGGGGTTCACGGTTAGCAGCCCGGTTTTTTTCAGCAGTGCCAGTTCCGCCACATTGGTATACATCGGGTCCATATTGGGGTTACCGCGTTGGAGGAACCGCTGGTCGGACAAGCCTGAGAATGTGTTCAGCTGCCAGAACTTGGGCCGGTTGATCCGGCGGCTGTAGCTGGCCTGCAGGCTCCAGTCGTGCGGGAAGCTGTACTGCAAATGCAGGGTGGGGAACAGGTTGATGTACTGTTTACTTTTGTTGAGCGTTTGTTCCCGGTCGCTGATATGGATGCTGGACAGTTCCGTACGCAGGCCCAGCTGCGCGTCCAGCTGCTGCCACTTTCTTGCATATTGCGTATAGGCGGCATAGATATCTTCATCATAAAAAAGTTTGTTGTTGTTGCCATCCAGTAATTTCCCGTTCTGCGAAGCGGAGTATTCGCTGCGGATAGCGCGCCACTGGCTGCGGATGCCCATTTCCAGTTGACCGTTTTTAAACGGTGTTTTATAATCGCTTTGCAGGTAGATGTCTTTGCTGCTTTCGATATCCCGGGTGATGATATTCAACGGGCCAGGCTGTCCGCCGGATTGCCGGATGTCCTGGTTTTCGTCGTCATGCCAGAAATCATACTGCACATAGGTGGTCCATTTTCTGCCGGGTTGTTTAAAGGTCCGGGCGTAGTTCAGTTCCAGTTCGTTGAATATCTGCGGCTCACGGTAAGCCTCCTGCCGGCTGATGGTACTGTCGGCCGAGCCATGCGCATTAAAATAGTTATAAAGGAAGTCGTTTGTGTCGTTGTTGTTCCGTTTGGTGCGGAAGTAGCTGGCGGTAAGCGTGTTTTGTTCGTTGAGGTAAAAATCAGTCCCCAGGTAGAGATTGACGCTGTTGGAGTTTAAGTCGGAGCGGTTATGCTGCCGCAGCAGGTTGTATGGGTTTTTGTTGACGCGCGCCAGGTCTTCCAGCAGTAGTAATGTCTGATCGCGTATACCGATATTGGTGAACAGGTTGACGCGTTGTGTTTTGTAGCTGGCGTTGAGGTTGGCGGTGTTGTTTCTCGGACTGGCGAGGCCGGCCTGTAAAGCCGCGTTAAATCCCAGCGCGGCATTTTTTTTCAGGATGATATTGATGATACCTGCGCTGCCCTGTGCTTCATAGGCGGAGGAGGGGTTGGTGATCACTTCTATCTTTTCGATGTTCCCTGCGGGGATCTGTGCCAGGCCGTTGTTCTGTGTTTGCATGGACGGCTTCCCGTTAATCAGTATCCGCACGTTTGGATTGTCACGCAGCGATACATTGCCCTGTATGTCTACATTCACGGCGGGCACGTTGTTCAGGATATCGGTAGCGTTGCCGCCTTTGGAGAGGATGTCTTTTCCCACGTTGAACACTTTTTTATCTGTTTTTAGTTCGATGGTGGATTTTTCGCCTTGTACCTGTACGGTGGCGAGTTGTTTGACGTCGTCTGTCAGGGCGATGTTTCCAAGGTCGGTATCTTGTTGCAGGACAACTGTTCGGGAGTGGGCCGCGAAATTAAAAGCCCACGTACGGAGCGTATAGCTGCCAGCAGGAAGGTTTAGTTGAAAGCTGCCGTCGGGGCCGGCCGCAGCGGGGAACTTTTTAGTGGAGTCGGTCTGTGACTGTAACCATACGGCAGCGCCGATGATGGCTTCTTTAGTGCTGGCAGACGTGATCTTTCCTTTCAAATTATAAGATTGGCTGAAGGCCGGTACGGCTATGCCGAGGCAACATAAAATCAGGAATAATGGCTTCATTTCAGGAGTGTTTTGGCAAATGTGAAACAATCCGGAAGGTCATTTTCGGGGGATCGATCAACAACAGGTTGCGGGATACAGACAGTGGATAATGGGGCTAAAAGGGTGTTCGGCTGCGGAAACCCTGTTTTCATACGCGTAGCGGCCAGATTCGTCGACGGTACCGTTAAGGTGACCTAAAGTTTGGTACTTTTACGATCATGCCTTTAATTGAAAGAATCATATTATTTACCGGCAAACACCGGCTCCTGGCACACTGCCTGTATTGGCTGGGGGTGTGCTCCTTGTCTGCTATACGGTATGCCGCCAGGTATCCCAACCCGTCCACCCCGGAGCCGTTCAATAATTTGCTGTTTGTCGGGTTGTTCGAGCTGGGAAGTACCGCCCCCATCACCTATTTTTTAGCCTATTGGGTACTGCCGCAGTTGTTGACGGCAAAAAACTATTTCCGCACGGTGGTCGTATCACTGGTAGTGCTGTACCTGATATCGGCGCTGACGCGGCTGAGCGTGGTGTACGTGCTGGAACCGCTTATCCGCCTCAAGCCTTTTGAACAGGAATCTGTGCGGGTCATTTTTACAGATATAGGCGCTCTGTTTTTTAATTACTTTTTCCAGGCGTTTACCTACGCTTCGGTCTTCATTTTCATCAAACTGCTGAAAGATCAGTATGTGGTGAGTAAGCGGGCCATGGAGCTGGAAAAACAAAAAACGGACATCGAGCTGAGTGCCCTGAAAGCACAGCTCAATCCCCATTTTTTGTTCAATACCCTGAATAATATTTACTCCCTGTCCATCATGCAGTCGGCGCAGACATCACCTTCCATCGCCCGCCTGTCGGCCATACTGGACACGCTGCTGTACCGTTCCGATAAAATGTTTGTGCCGGTATCACAGGAGATATCCCTGCTGCAGAACTATATCGAGTTGGAAAAGCTCCGTTATGACGACCGGCTGGTTATTTCTTTTGAGCAGCGGGTGGAACGGGATGTGGAGATAGCGCCCCTGATATTGTTGTCGCTCGTGGAGAATGCTTTCAAGCATGGGGCGGGGGAGGATGCGGGTTCCCCGGAGATAAGGATTGTGCTGACACAACAGGATGACCTGCTGATTTTCTCTATCAGTAATACTTTTGAGCAGAAGGTGGACCAGCAGCTGGGGATTGGGCTGGAAAATATCCGTAAGCAGCTGGCGTTACTTTACCCGGAATCCCATACATTTGAAACGAGTGTAGCGCAGCGCATATTTACAGCGAAGCTGGAGCTGCGTTTAAATCGACAGGTGTGAAAATAAAATGCCTTATTACAGACGATGAACCGCTGGCAATAGCATTATTGCAGAACCATATCAGCCAGCTCAGCACACTGGAAATAGTGGGCACCTGCTCCAATGCGCTGCAGGCGGCGCAGGAGCTGCGCACCAAACAGGTAGACCTGCTTTTCCTGGATATAAAGATGCCGCAGATTACGGGCATCGAATTCCTGAAAACTTTACGGCAGCCGCCTGCCGTCATCTTTACCACCGCCTACCGGGAATATGCCCTCGAAGGCTATGAACTGGACGTGGTGGATTACCTGCTGAAACCGATCACCTTCGAACGCTTCTTTAAAGCGGTGGAACGGTACTACTCCCGTTTTTCTCCCCGGGAAACGACGGCTGTTACTGCACGCCTGGCGCCGCAGGAAGAATACATCTTCCTGAAAACCGGTAACAAGTTCAATAAAATACTAACGGATGACATCCTCTATATAGAAAGCGTGAAAGACTACGTGGTGGTGCACCGTGCGGACGGGACCACTTTTATGGCGAAATACAAGATCGGCGATATGGAGGAAGAGGTCCGTGACAAACGTTTTTTACGCATCCACCGTTCGTTTATCGTCAACCTCTCGCGGGTGACGGCTTTTACATTGCAGGACGTGGAAGTGGGGCGGCAGGAACTGCCGATCGGGAATAGTTACCGGGAGTTTGTTTTCAAAGTGCTTAAAGAAGGATTATGAGAAGGGGGGCCGGAGCCCCCCTGTTATATTTTAAAGGCTAGTAGTTTAATGGCAACGACGCAGGCCCGGATTCCTCCAAGTGAATGGCGGCCGTATCCACCCCGTTTTACATTATTTACCGGCACCGGCTTTCATCAGGTCGGCAGGTGTAATCTGGTTGCTCAGCAGATAACCGAAAGCGTCCCATCGTTTCTCCGGCTGACCTGCAGCGGTTTTGGCATCAATATAGTTTTTGATCAGGTCCTGGCCATAGTTGTAATTGATGACATAGCTACGGTTCTTACGGATGAACTGTAATCCTTTTTCGGCTGCTTCGCCGTTGAGCAGCGTATAATTCAGCAGCCACTGCACAGCGGTGGAATCAGACATAGTGCCGTTCAGCATCCCCCTGGCCACTTCATTGCGGGCGTAATTGAGCCTGCCTTTGATGTCCAGCGCATGGAAATAGGCCGTGATACCGGTGGTGTCCAGGCCAGCCAGCGGCAGCAGTACGTCTCTGGTGAAGGTGGTTTTCTCTTCTCCCGGGAAAGCCAGCTCAATGCCGTAATTGGCGCTGCCTTCCGCAATGAGTGACTGCGGACTGAAGAGGGGATATAGGGAGATTTCGGTCCAGCCTCTATCGTGATACAGGTTTTTTTCGAGCAGCATGTTGTACACATGATGTCCGGGATACCCTTCATGGCAGCCGAGATCGATAGCCTTTTCGATAAATATCTTCAGGTCGGCGCTCACCTGGATGAGGCTCTGATAGTGTCCTTTGTACCAGTTGTAGCCCATCCATGGTTTGCCGCTGACATATTCCAGCGTGAAGTTTTCCGTGGGGGGCAGGTCGTAATGCTGCAGTGTGCGTTTACGGGCTTCTGCAATGGCTGTTTTAAAAACGGTGTCCAGTTTTTCCTTAGGGATCACGAAGCGGTTGGCCAGCAGCTGGAAGCGGGCTGCTACCGGACCTTTACCGGGGAGCAGGCTGTCCAGTTCCGCTATCAGCGACTGGTAATGTGTTTCGGGATACACAGGCGCCACGGCGCCGAACAGTTCTTTGGACTCTTCATCAAATGGTTTGTATTCGCCGGAGAATATCCGGATGCGGCGGCCGAAAGCGGTGAGCTGTTGCGTGATCCAGTTGGCACGGATGCGGAGCGTATCGTTGGCTGCTGCGCCGGCAACTTCCTGCAATGCTTTTTTCAGTGCATCCACTTCCGCGAGAAAGCTGTCTTTCGGAAACACTTCCTGTTTGGAAGCGGGCTTCAGGGAATCCGGCCCGTAATAGGCGTCTACAAAATCAGGGTCATACTGACCGATATTCAGCCCGAGGCGTACGTACTGCACCGCGAGCCGGTCCAGCTGTTGTTGCCCGTTTTCCTTTGCGGGATGGGTATTACAGGCAAATAGCCATAGAAGCGGCAACAGCCGCAGGGTTTTTTTCATGCAGAAAAAATATTTATGATGCGATCAGGTCTTCGATTTCGGTGGCTGTTGTGGCGAACGGGCGTCCGAGGATACGGCTGCCGCCGGCGGTGATCAGGAAGTCATCTTCGATGCGTACGCCGCCGAAGTTATCATAGGCGGTCAGCTTATCGTAGTTGATAAACGCCGGATGTTTCCCTTCCGCCTTCCAGGCTGCATTGAGCAACGGATTGAAGTAGATGCCCGGTTCTATCGTCAGTACAAAACCCTCTTCCAGTTCACGTCCCAGCCGGAGTGATTTCAGGCCGAAGTCGGTGCTTTTCTTCAGGTTGTCTGTATAGCCGACATATTGTTCACCCAGGTTTTCCATATCGTGAACGTCCATGCCGAGCATATGCCCGAGGCCGCAGGGGAAGAACAGCGCATGTGCGCCTGCTGCCACGGCTTCTTTGGCATCGCCTTTCATGATGCCGAGGGAGATGAGCCCGGCGGCGAGTTGTTCACAGGCCAGCAGGTGTACGTCTTTATACCGGATGCCTGGTTTTACAGCATCGGCGGCGGCTTTGTAGGCATTGTAAACGATATCGTAAATTTCGCGTTGTGCGGTACTGAATTTTTTACTGACGGGATGGGTACGGGTGAGGTCTCCTGCATAACGCATCGCGTTTTCCGCGCCGCAGTCACAGAGGACGAGTTGCCCTTCCCGGAAATCGGTCTTATGGGGATGGTTATGCAGAAACTGCCCGTTGGCCGTAAGGATAACGGGGAAGGACGTATTACCGCCGGCGGCGATGGCCACCGCCTGCAGGCGACCGGCGATCTCCGTTTCCGTTACGCCGGCGGCCGCCAGCTCCATGGCTTTGAGCTGCATATCGATGGTGGTGTTGACGGCGGTCTCTATTTGCGCTATTTCCTCGGTGGATTTAATGGCCCTTTGGCGGATGACCGCTTTGATGAGGGCTACGGATACCCCCTGCGCTACTGCCGCGACGGGCGTATCCAGCCAGGCGGCCAGCTTCAGCGTATGTTCAGGCCGGTAAGGCGGCAGGTAGTGGACCGGACGTTGCTGCTGTACTGCCTGCGACAGGAAGTTACCCAGCTGCGATAATGGCCTTACGTCTGTAAGTCCCGCCCGGGCAGCATCGGCGGCCAGCGTGTCTACCGGTCCTGTCCACATGATCTCTTCCACGGTGGCTTCATTGCCGAATAATATCTCCCGGTTGTTATCAATGTCCAGTACAAACGTCAGTCCGGGCCTGTCTATCCCGATAAAATACAGGAAGGTGCTGTCCTGCCGGAAAGGATAGATGTTATCCCGGTAGTTCATACCGCTGTCTTCGTTGCCGGGCAGTAAAATGATACCGCTGCCCATATCGGCCTGCAGCCTGTTTCTTCTGTTGGTATAAGTCTCCTTTGCAAACACGTATTGAGGATTTAATAATTAGCAGATTTATTCCTGTTAAAAATAAACAACAAACGCGGATAATACGTCAGCGGGTTAAAATGAGCGAACAGGAGGTTAAGAATTGTAAAAGTATTGCCACCGCCACCATTTACCATTTTGTTAACAACAAAAGAGTTACATTTATATCCTTACTCATCGGATAGCGTTTTTATCTTTTCATTTATTCTACTGGCGTATTTGAGATTTATTCCCGCTTCACAAATTTCAAATATGGTTATCTTTATTTTTTTCGCCGCCATCTGGTATCTTTCATTGTTTTCACAGACTTTTTTTCAGCACAGATATGCCGCTCATGGTGCATTTGCCATGAGTAAAGGCTGGGAGCGCTTTTTCTTTATTTTCACTTATCTTACGCAAGGGTCTTCTTATATGAGTCCCCGCGCATATGCTGTGATGCACAGGTTGCATCATGCGCATACCGACACTGAGTTGGACCCGCATTCGCCTTCAAACTCTTCAAACATCTTTGCGATGATGTGGGACACGAGGACGGCATATCAGCAGATTCTGCATAACAAGGTTGACGTGGAGACAAAATACACCAAAAACCTGCCGGAATGGGGCTGGTTTGACCGGTTTGCCAACAGCACGCTTTCCCGGTTGTTATGGGTAGCGGTATATGTAGCGTTTTTCATTGTGTTTGCCACCAATCCGTATCAATACCTGTTACTGCCGATAGTGGTGACAATGGGCGCATTTCATGGTGCCATCGTCAATTGGTTTGCCCATAAATATGGTTACATCAATTTCAGGTTGCGCAATACAGCCATGAACTTGTTGTTCGTGGATGTGTTGATGCTGGGGGAATCTTACCATAACAACCACCATAAGCACCCTTCTTCAGTGAATTTCGGGCAGCGTTGGTTTGAGATAGATCCGGTGTATCATGTAATCCGGCTGCTTTCTTATATCAAAATTATCCGCCTGGGACATCGTCCTGAGGAACAACCTGTCCTGTCATAAATAAGCACAAGGCAGCCGGCTGACACATCCAATGTGTCAGCCGGCTGTTGATAGTTTCAGGAGTATTTCAATAAATGCAGATGGTTCAGAGGGCGTTTTTGGCGCCGGAACCTACCTTTTTCACATCTACCGCATTGTAGCCTTTTGTGCCTCTTTCGCGCGTAAAAGACACTTTGTCCCGCTCTTTGATGGGCTCTGACACCTGGTTAATGTGAAAGAATATGCTTTCTTTGGATTTGTCGTCTGTGATGAATCCAAATCCTTTAGAGGTATTGAAGAAATTAACTATTCCAGTTCTGATGGGATCTTCCGGGGGACGGGGCGTGGCGCCGATCTGGATATCTTTCGAATCTATTTCTGCTTTTCTGTTTTCTCTGGGAGGGGAGTCGCTGATGTTTCCATTTTCATCCACATAAGCCAACATATCTTCCAGGCTTTTGCCTTTATTGTTGTTCAGCTTCCGCTCTCTCATTTTTTGAGCTTTGTCTTCTTTCGCTTTCGCTTTTTTGTTTCTGTTTTCTTTTTTGGAAAAAGAATCCGCCATAGTTTACTGGTTTTGGTTAAATCGCATGATTGCGTAATTATTCCTGTGATGCCCCGGAAAATGCCCTTCTAAAGAGCGTGTTACCGGCGACTTAATATCTCGACCGGGAGGAACGTTCTCTTTCTGCTCTGGGCCTTGCCTCATTAACAACGATCGTCTGTGCGTTGACAGAAGCGCTGTTCAGCTCACGGATAGCGTGTTCTGCCTCGCTGTCAACCGGCATCTCTACAAAGGCAAAACCTTTGGAGCGGCCGCTATAATTATCGATAATTACTTTAGCACTCCGCACGAGGCCAAACGGGGTAAACAAGGCAGTTAACTGTTGATCTGTTGTCTGGTTACTTAAATTGCCAACAAAAATGTTCATAAGATTAAAACTTTAAAAGGTAAGAAATGCGGCAGCTGGAAAAGCGAAGACTGAGGAAGAAAAGAAAGTAATCCAGACTAAGTCAGAAGAAGCCGAGGCAGGAGCCTGTGTAATTTGAATATGTGTAATTTGAATAAAGGTAGGTCTTTAAATCAACAAATCCGGGATTATTTTGAAATTCAATGTTCCCCGGGGAGGGTGGCCCCATATGGCGGCTGTCTCAGCGAATGCTTTATTTTTGTTTTACGGGAGATGCCAGCCGTCTACGTTAAACCAGCTGTCCACCGGTGTTGTGTTTGCCGCCCCCTGAAAACGGAAGTCATTGGTACGGGCGTCATACACATAATCGCGGCCCCATGTCCTTGCCTGCAAAACCGTAGCCTCAATAGCATCCAGTATGTAATGCACTTCCCGGTCGGTCATCGTGGGGTGGACAGACAACCGCACCCACCCGGGCTTGCAGGACATGTCGCCTGACAGGATAGACTGCCGGATAGCATGTGAGCGCTCCTTGTCCACGTTCAGCAGCAGATGGCCATAGGTGCCGGCGCAGGAACAGCCGCCGCGCAGCTGGATGCCGAACCGGTCGTTCAGCAGGCGAACAACCAGGTGGTAATGTACGCCCGGCACGATAAAAGACACCACCCCCAATCGCTGCACCGCCTGCGGCTCCAGTACCTGCAACTGCGGTATCCGCGCCAGCCGCGGCAGTATAACCGATAACAGCGCCTCCTCCCGCTGCCGGATGTTATCGACCTGCATCGCTTCTTTCAGCCGTATGCACATCGCCGCCTTGATGCCCTGCAGAAAAGGCGGTGTGCCGCCATCTTCCCGTTGTGCAATATCGGCGGTATAGTCGTATTCCCCCCACGGATTGGTATAGTCTACCGTGCCGCCGCCGGGCTCGTCCGGCGCGGCATGGCAGTAAAGCTTTTGGTGAAAGAGCAGCACGCCCGGCGTTCCGGGGCCGCCCAATAACTTATGCGGCGAGAAATAAATGGCGTCGAGGGCTGCGCCGGGTTCATCGGGGTGCATATCGATATCGCAATAGGGCGCCGCACAGGCAAAATCCACAAAACACCAGCCATTGTACCGGTGGACCAGTTTTGCCATGTCGTGGTACGGCGTACGGATGCCGGTCACGTTAGACGCGGCGGTCACCGCCGCTATCTTGACAGTCCGCTGCTTATACTGTTCGAGTAAAGCATGGAAGTGCCGGAGGTCCACCTGGCCGTTGGCGTCCCGTGCAATGATTTCCACGGTGGCCATGGTCTCCAGCCAGCTGATATGATGGCTGTGATGCTCCATGTGGGTAACAAATACCACCGGTCTCCCGGCTTCTTCCCGGTAGGTGCTGTGCAGGCAGGTTGCCGCCCTGCCGGGTATGCGCAGCCCCAGCAGCCTTTGCAGTTTGTTGACGGCGCCGGTCATGCCGCTGCCGCAGAAAAGCAGTACGTCTTCCTCCGCTGCATTGACATGTGCTTTGATAATACCTTTGGCCGTTTCGTACGCTTCAGACATATATGTGCCGGTGACGGTGGTATGGGTGTGGGTGTTACCCACGAACGGCAATACCTGCTGCCGGATAGTATCTTCAATAGGGCCGTAGGCACGCCCGCTGGCGGTCCAGTCGGCATAGATGATCCGTTTTCTTCCGAATGGGGAAAGGAAAGACTGCCGGTAGCCGATGATATGACGGCGGTACGTAGCGAAATAGTCTTCCAGTCCGCTGTTGCAGGGCATCGTATAAGACGGCATGACTATTTGGTTTTGGCAGGTGCAAGTGATTTAAACATGGCGTGTGGCGCCTTTGCAAAATGCTCCTGCAGGAAAAAAGATCCTGCAATGGGCAGCGCGATGAACAACGCCAGCACGGCCAGCTGTCCGGCAGATACTTTCTGGATGGCCTGCCTGTTCTGAGGTTCACATACTTCTCCCGGACAGTGCTGCACGGTTTTCTTAAAGAAAAGCGGGTACGCCAGGCAGCCCAGGCAGATGCCAAAAGCGGCTTCAAAGAAGAGAAAACAAAGACAGATAAAACAAACGGCAGCGGTGATGGGACTGTAGGCGTTAACGATCACAAAGAGATAAAACATAGTGGCGGACAGCACGATGCCGATGCTCCAGGCAAACCGTTTCTGGGGCGCGCCTACATATTCCGGCACCTGCCTGCGTACGATCAGCCGCCCCAGGACCAGGGTGGGAGAGAACCGGGGATGGATGAACACCCGTATCAGCAGGTCAAGCAGGAAAAGAGAGATGACATATTTCAGCATCACGAAATTGCCGTCGAAAACAATAAACATCAGCGAGGTATAGGTGGCGAGGAAGAGTATCCCGGCAGCGGCCCTGATCTCCCGTTCGTTCAATACCGGGATATCGTAACCATCCACTTTTTCGCCGAATGATATAAACTTGTTCATGTTTGTTAAGGTTGAAAGTAAACGTTGGATATTTGGATTGCCGGCGATGTAAAAGTAGCTGCCAGAAAGGGTTACCGGTGCGCCGTGTCAACAGACGACAGGTTCCGGTCAACAAACGGCAAGGTTCCGTCAAGCAGGGCCGGTAATTAGGAGATAGGAAAATATTTATCGACATTTATCCTGTCAAACAACAAGATGAAAATACGATCCCGCATACGCCGCTATGAACTGTACCGCTGGCTGATACCGCTCTTCCTGCTGCTAAACATATTACAGGACCTGGTGGAAGGCGCTGGTGATTTTCCCCTGCGGGTGGTGAATGAAACCTGGCTGGCCTTCTTCGTGTCTGTGGTCAGCTACCGGCTGCTGGAACATACACTACCCAAACTGGGATGGAAAAATGCCCTGTACAGCTTCTTCATCTTGCTGGCCTACGTGCTGGCCTATTCTATAGGTCTGTTGTTGTGGCGCTACCTCGGTATTACGCTGCATATCTTCACCCCGCTGGGCAAACCGGTACCGGTGGAAGACCGCCTGGGCATCCTCATTGGCTACAGCATAGGGTCGTTGGTGTTCTTCGCTGTTGTCAGGCATCTGTATAATTACATCCAGCTGAAACAACACGCCCAGCAACTGCGCATTGCCAGCCAGCAGGCGGAACTCAATTACCTGAAATCCCAGACCAACCCGCATTTCCTGTTCAATACGCTGAACAATATCTATTCGCTGGCGCGCGACAAGTCAGACCTGGCCCCGGAGTCCATCCTGCGGCTGTCCAAGATGTTGCGGTATATGCTCTATGAAACCAGCGAACCTTATATCGCGGTGGAAAAAGACCTGAAAATCATCGATGACTACATCGCCCTGGAAAAGCTGCGTTATGACGATTCACTGCGGATCAATTTTAACCATGACCTGGAAGACGCGAAACAGTCCCTGCCTCCGTTGTTGCTGATACCGCTGGTGGAGAACGCCTTTAAACACGGAGCTTCTGAAACAAGGGAAAACCCTTTCGTAGATATTCATCTCACCATAAAAAACAGGCAATTGTTTTTTGTGGTGAAAAATTCTACCGGCGAACCGGCCGGAGAAGGAAATTTCAGCCCGCAGATCGGCCTTTCCAACCTGCGGCGGCAGCTGGAACTGCTGTATTCCGACTATCAGCTCGATGTGAAAAAGGGAGACTATGTTTTTACTGCTACCTTAAAAATTAACCTGGCAAGCCATGTCTAAAATTAAATGTATCGTTATAGAGGACGAGCCGCTGGCCGCAAAAGTGCTGACCGACTACATCTCGCAGGTGCCTTTCCTCGAACTGCAAAAGGTGTGTAAAGATGCCCTGCAGGCATCGGAGTTTTTGATGCAGCAGGAAACCGACCTGATGTTCCTCGATATTCATCTGCCTAAACTCAAAGGCATGGCTTTCCTGAAAACGCTCGTCAACCCGCCGGCGGTGATCGTAACGACGGCTTATCACCAGTATGCCGTAGAAGGGTTTAACCTGAATGTGACGGATTACCTGCTGAAACCCTTTGAGTTCGAGCGGTTCCTGACGGCGGTAAACAAGGTCAGGGCCGATCAGAAGCGGACAGCCGGCGATGAGCGGGATTATATTTTCGTGACAGTGCAAAAACGCCGGGTACGTATTCCGTTCTCGGAGATACTGTACGTCGAAAGCCAGCGGGAGTATATCCGTATTGTGACCACCAGACAGGAGCATGTCTCTAAAATGAGCACCAACGAGATCGAAGAACTGCTGCCTTCCCATACGTTCAAAAGGGTGCACCGTTCTTTCATTGTATCCGTCAGTAAAATAGAGTCTTATACCGCCGAAGCGATTTCGCTGCATGGCGTGTCCATACCGATAGGCAGAGGGTATAAAGATGTGATAGACGACCTGTAAGGAAAAAGATACTGGTTTACCGGTATAAAAAATACACATTTTGCAGGTATTTCCCCACTGCCACCTTTGATGAAGCTGCCGTAGCCTGTCTGGCATCCGCAGCTTCACCAGCCTGGAAGAATTCGGTTTTTATGACAACAACGTCCGGGATGCCGACCTGCAGGGAATGCCCAAACTGCGGGCAGTATTCTGTTATGGCAATCTTCACCTGGTAATTTGCATTTAGAGATTTTTTGATTTGCGATTTCCTGATTTAGAGGACGTGCAACGCATATCAAATCAGGAAATCGCAAATCAAAAGATTCCTACCTGACTACGGTGGCTTCAAATTCTATATTAAGCGTTTCAAAAAGCGCCTTTACCTCCATGAGCGTTACCGCCGTCTGCACGCCATGTTTCGCAGCCCATTCCTTATACAGCTCAAAGCAGGTATTGACAAATGTTTCGGAAGAGGTGGTGTAAACCGTCAACCGAACGATACCGTTGCAGGCATAGCCGGCTTCGCGGACCACCTGCTCCAGGTTTTGCAGCGCCAGCAGCAGCTGGGTGGGCATATCGGCATCGGACGACGTGCCGTCCGGATGTACTGCTGCCTGTCCTGCACAGTAGAGGGTGCCGGTTACCTGTTTAACTTCCACGGCTTGTACATAACCGCGTTCGTCCTGCCATTTCCATGGGTTTGTGATTTTCTTTTCCATTGTGATCGTTTGAGGTGGGATGCTGCATGCGTCCCGGTTAAAAAAGTACCCTGCAAAGGTGGCCAGGGCGGCTTTCTTTTTGTGTGACAAACCTCACAATTTTGAAAAGAGGGTTAAGAAGAGGGCCCAAGCCTGCTGAGCGTTTCGCGGGATACGCCGAGGTAAGACGCCAGCAATGTTTTAGGTACCCGCTGCAGCAGCGCGGGATAACGTTGTAATAATTGCTCGTAACGTTCTTTGGCATTGGAGGTTAGGAAAGACAGGATGCGCCGTTGGGAGCCTACATGGCCGGCGTTGGCTTTCTGCAGGAAAAAGTGTTCCATTTTCGGAAGCCCGCTGCATAGTTTCCGGTAATCTTGCAGTGTAAGGCAGTATAGCTCCGTGTTTTCGAGGCATTGCAGCGACATGCCTGCGGCGGTTTGAGAGAAGTACGCCTGGTAGTCGCTTTCCCACCAGTCTTCCATCGCAAAGGAAACGATGTGTTGTTTCCCGGTATCGTCATGATAGATGAGGGTTAAAAGTCCTGATACGACAAAATAGGAATACCGTACGCTTTCGCCCATCCGGAAAAGAAAAGTTTTCTTTTTAGCCTGCTTAACGGTGAAGTGGGAAAGCACAAAGGCAAACTCTTCATCTGACAGGGGAATTATTTTTTCTATATGTTGTCTCAGCTTTTCCTGCATGTGTCGGGAGATAGATGAGCCATAAAGATAAAAAATCCCCGACGGACGGAAAGAGCATAGTATTCCGGGGCAATGGATGCATTGCCCCGGAAATGGTTTGTCTCCTATGCCTTCCACCAGTTGTAATAATTGTGTTCGTTGTCCACTTCGAATCCTGTTTTGGGGTATAGCTGGTTGCCAATCACATTGGTCTTTTCTGTTTCCAGCAGCAGGCCGCAGGCGCCGGTTTCATCGCAGAAAGTTTTGCAGCGGTCGATGATCGCCACGGAGATGCCGCGGCCTCTGTAGTCGGGGTTGACAAACAGGTCGCTCAACAGCCACTGGCGCTGGAGCTTTTTGTAGTGAAACAGGGAATAGAGCTGCGCAAACCCTACAGCTTTCCCGTCTACGATGGCCAGGAAGGTATCGGATTCACCGTTGCTGATCCGTTCCTTTAAAAATGCTTTTCCCTTTTCGAGGTCTGAAGGCTGACGGTAAAAGATGCGATAACTGTTGAATAATTCCGCGAATTCATCGAGATGTTCCATCCCGGCTTTAACAATTTGTACCATTGCTTATGATTTAGTGTTTGAGTTATCTGTCGTTCTACCTTACGTTGACCGATTCGTTCCAGTAGTAGCTGTCGGGGGTGGGCCTTTGTCCGAATACGGCGGTGCCTACACGAACAATGGTGGCGCCTTCCTCAATGGCCGTTTCCATGTCGCCGCTCATGCCCATGGAAAGCTCGTCCATGGCCACACCGGGGATAGCGGCGGCGATAATCTGTTGTTGCAGAAACCTGAGCAGCCGGAAACACTGGCGGACTTTTTCGGTTTCTGCGCTCAGCAGCCCGATGGTCATCAGTCCTTTTATCTGCAGGGTGTCCAGGCGGGACACCTGTTCTGCCAGTTGCAGGGCGCCTTCCGGCGCGATGCCAAATTTGCTTTCTTCACCGGAGGTGTTCACCTGTATCAGCACGGTCATTTTTTTTCCTTCCAGTTGTAGCCGTTGATGCAGTTTCTCTGCGAGGTCGGGACGGTCCAGCGACTGCAGGCAGGTGACATCATGCTTCAGCAGATCTTTTATTTTATTGGTTTGGAGGTGACCGATGAAATGATTTTCATGGGGGACTGCTTTCAGGGCGTCGTATTTTTCTTTCAGTTCCTGGACCTTATTTTCTGCGATGAGCGTATGTCCTGTTTCCAGTGCCGTTTTGATACGGTCTGCCGGGACTGTTTTGGTGGCGAGCAGGAGTTTTACGCTATCGGCGCTTCGCTGGCTGCGGGCGCAGGCTTGTTGTATCCTGGTGTTGATTTGTTGAAGGCGGTCTGCAATTTCGGTGGTCATACGTCCACATGGTTTGTTGTTGACTCCAGCCGGGCGATCAGTGCAGCTTTTACCTGGGTGAAAACATCATCTTTGGCTTCTGCGAAGGAGATGCCTGTTTTGCGTTCGATATGCCGCATGTGCTCCGGAAAGCGGGCCAGCAGGGTGTCGTAATAAGTATTTAATGCTGCGGTGGAAGGCATCTCAAAGGGTATATTGAGCTGAAACCTTCTGAGCAGTGCTTTGTCAATGATCTCCACATGGTTGGTGGCGCAGAGCAGCAGGGCGTTTTCCGGGAAATAGTCCATCAGCTGTATCAGTGTGTTGACAAGGCGCCTCATTTCTCCCACGTCGCGGTCGTCGTTGCCGCGGGCTTTGCCAATCTGATCAAATTCATCGAGGAATAAAACGGCTTTTTCGCGGGCGGCTTTATCGAAGACGGCTTTGATGTTTTGGGAGGTCTCGCCGATGCGGGCGCAGATGATATTGCTGAGGTTCAGGATAAACAGCGGCTTACCCAGCGCCTGCGCGATGGCTTTGGCGGTAGTGGTCTTTCCACAGCCGGAGGCGCCATGCAGCAGTATTTTATTGTTGACCGGGAGCCTGTATTGCTGTAGCGCTTCTACATAATAGTGTTCCTTTATCAGCTGTTCAATGGCTTTCCGCTTTTCTTCGTGCAGAAACACTTCTTCGAGGCGGGTGGCTTCTTTATCCGTGATAATAAGATCGTAAATATTCATGGCGGCTGGTTGTTTTTTAAGTGGACGGGATCACTCCTGACGGCGCCGGACCATCGGAAGTGTGTTATGGCAGGTTGTGAATAGACGTCCCAAAGGTACGGTGTCCTGCGTTACCGTCTGACGGCTTATGTTTTGTTACACAAAGGTACCGGCTTACTGGTGGATGCAGGTGGTCCAGATTCCATAAAAATGGCTGGTCCAGTCTGCGAAAAGAGGTTAACTTAGCTATCACAAAGCTTCCGCCATGAGTCATACTTCCCGCATCATCGCTTCCTGGCATGCTAATGCAGACCAGTGGATTGCCACTATCGACCACGCAGAAATTGCCTCGCGGACGTTGGTCACCAACGAGGCCATTGTAAGCACGGTGATGGAATATTCTCCAGGCTCCATACTGGATATCGGGTGCGGAGAGGGGTGGCTGACACGCGCTTTGTGGGAGCGGGGCCTGAAAGCTTCCGGTGTGGATGCGGTAGCGGCGCTGATTGACAATGCGAAGCAAAAAGGGGGCGGTACCTATGCCGTAGCTGGTTTTCAGGACATCGCCAGCGGCGCTTATGTGGTGGAGGAGATGTTTGCTGCTGCGGTCATTAATTTCGCGCTGCTGGACAAGGAGGATACGGAAGCCTTGCTGAAAAACATCCGCAGGGTGGTGACTGCCGGTGGACTGGTGTTTATCCAGACCCTGCATCCGCTGGTGATTGCCGGGCAGGAGCCATATGTGACCGGGTGGAAGGAGGGCAGCTGGAACGGCATGAAACGGGCGTTCGTACAGCCTTATCAGTGGTATTTCAGAACGCTGGAAGATTGGTCCCGGTTATTTGCAGAAGCGGGGCTGACGGTTAAACAGATAAAAGAACCGGTGCATCCGGAAACGAAAGCGCCGGCATCGGTGATATTTGTGCTGGAGGTAATGGTTTAGAAAAAGATATTGTCCCGGTTGCAATGCCAGCCCGGGTCCATAGTGGTGCCCATGCAGGAGCCCATGTAATAGATATTCCCCACGATAGGGCTGAAGGTAACTTTCCCGTTTTTTTCCACGATTTTGGTGACCTTCGGCGCGATGCCGCTGTTGAGGATCACTCTCGTTTCGTCGCTCTTGTTGCACTTGGGGCATAAGGTTTTGCCGGCCGCGTCCTGCTGCACAGGCGCCGGAAGTACCAGCGTAATCCGGACGGTGTCGGAGGCGGCTGTGAGATCGACGGTTTTCAGATAAGCGTTAGCACTGATGCCCAGGCTGCTATACAGCACATCTACCTGTGGAGGTGTACTACCGGGAAAGGAGTAGGTGAAATTTCCCTGGTTGTCGGTAACTGTTTTGCCCACCACTTTCCCTTTGTCTTTCAACAGCAGCTGGAGTGCAGCAGTGGAATATGTTTGAGGTTTGTCTGTAATGATGTTGCCGGTAATTACTTTTTTACCTGGAGGTGCGGGCAGCAGCAGGAGTGTTAACAAAAGCTGGTAGATCATATGTGAAGTTGATAGGTCAAATATACCGAAATAAATTTTTCGTACCTTCGTTGGATGCTGGATATTGTAATCGCGTAGTTGCCGGCCCTCCGCCGGTAATTACATACGCCCCGGGCAACGCCCGTTTTTTAAATAAAATATTTATAAACACCTGAATGGCATGGTTGCTCAAATCATGCTACAGGAAAACTATTATCCGGCAATGAATACAAACAATTATATCATCAGAAAAGAAAGACAATCCGATATCCCGCAAATCCATGCTGTCACAAAGGAGGCGTTCCTCGTGGCAGAACATGCCAGCGGCACGGAGCAACTGATCATCCGGGCGCTGCGCAACAGCGGCCGGTTAACCTTATCGCTGGTGGCGGAAGAGCGCGGTATGATTATCGGTCACGTGGCGATTTCGCCGGTGGCGATATCTTCCGGAGAAGAGGGATGGTATGGGCTTGGTCCGGTATCCGTGATGCCGGACCGGCAGGGCGCCGGTGTGGGCTCAGCCTTGATCCGCGCGTCACTCGATGAATTGCGGCAGCTGTCCGCCAAAGGCTGCGTAGTGTTAGGTGAGCCTGCTTATTACGGCAGGTTTGGCTTTAAGGCAGACGCGCGGTTGCTTTATCCCGAAGCCCCGCCGGAATATTTCCAGGTGCAGGCTTTTGAGGGGACGGTCCCCACGGGCGCAGTGCAATATGATGCGTCGTTTTACGTAACGGAATAACGGAACAATAAAAGAGGCTGTCCCATACTTTTGGGACAGCCTCTCCTATTCAGGTGCCTGAAGGAACAGGAAGTTGTTTGATCGGTTCTCCGCGTCTTCTATTATTTGAGGCCACCCTCTTTTAGTTCAAAGATATTTTCTGCAATGCAGATACCCTGCGTACCATCGGGAGAATTTTGTAGTGGAAACCTGATTCCTTCACCAAAATATTTTCCTATGACATTTCAGCATCTTTCAGCATTGAGAAGTTATCCCAATCCAATTCCCAACGAGGTATACCACCTGTTAGGCTACTACACTCCCGGAGATGGAGGCGGAGGAGATTTTTACTGGGACAGTGCCGCCACCGGTGGAGATAACACTGGTATGGTGTTCCAGTCAACGCAATCGTCTACCGGACGTTGGAAAAGACTTTACAGTGATCCGGTCAATGCCAGATGGTTTGGCGCAAAAGGGGATGGCGCCACAGACGACACCCAGGCGCTGCAGGCAGCACTGAACTTTGTGGCCAACAGCGGGAAAAGCCGCACGTTGCTGATCCCGGATGGTGTATACAACATCACCTCTCAATTATTCGTGCTTGACCAGACACATATTACCGGGTCAGTCAACTACAAAACCATCATCAAAAAAACGACAAATACGGCCACTAACTATCCCTCTCCCAGACCGGAAGACATGTACAATGTAGATGCTATTATGTGCATTGTTCAGCCTTCATATGGTCCTTATGCCTACCAGAATAACGTAGAGAACATCCGGCTAAAGGGTGAAGCTCCCAACAAAAATCAGTACGGCTTATATTATCCACGGACCAATCATACCCGTTTAACAAAAGTTGAGGTCGAAAATTGTATTAACGGTTTTTATACAAAGGACAGCTGGCAATGCGAGCACATTGCCTTGGTAGCAACCCGCTGTGATCACGGATTTGTATTTGCCCCCACCACTCCGAAAAGCGGCACCGGCACTTCCTGCACCTTTGTACGCTGCTGGGCGTCCGGATGCCGGCTGAGCGGCTATAACATCAGGAATCTTTATTACACTTCATTCTCAGACTGTGCGTGTGATCATCTGACCAACAATTCCTATTCTACCGATGGGGTTATTCCAACTGCCTATTATTTTGAAGGATGCGATGGTATTACCTTGATGAGTTGCGGGCTCGAATCCGGTATCTGCCAGGCCATCCATCTGAAAAATACAAAGGCCTTTAGCCTGACAGGCTCATTTCATTCTTTCCCGCCGATATCCACTGTTTTTAATGACGCCACTGCGGGCCTGTTAAAATTCGAAAATTCTGTAGCCGCCTTCAGTGGATATCTGCTGTATACAGAATCGTTGCAAGGCACCAATATGTCAAATATTTATGCCACGACGTCTCAGGTCAGTTTTACCAACAGCATTTATACCCTGCCATACGGGAAGACATTTATCGACAATGATTCCACAATAATTGATCTGGGCGGCACATCATCGCACCTTTACAATCCAACTACAACACCGGTAGCAAACCTGACGGCTGCCGTTATCAGTAAGCATATAAGGGTGCCGGACCTGGGCGCCAAAGGACTGGCCTATGTCAGCATGCCTGCGAAAGCCGTTATCAGGAGTATTCGTTTCAGTGCATTGAATACTACCAATACCAGTAGCTTCAAAATATTGGTGGGGTATAATGCTACAGATAAAAATTCCTACTATGGGATAGTAAACTGGCCTTTCCCCGCAGATCAATATGTTCAACTAGCGGTATCTCCCGGTAAATCCAGAAAACCAGCTACCTTGTCCAACGGAGAAGGCTGGGTGCTTTTTGTGAGCACTGATCCATTGCAGCTTGCTGCCGGCGCCGGCCTGGTGTTTGAAGTAGAATATGTGATAGAAAATTAATCAGATGCATTTAAATCACGGCCAGCAAGGGGTAGAGAAAGATTAATCAATTTTTCTTAGAATATACTGCCGTATAAAATTGAAGCAGCCGCCTCTCGCTTTGTAATGCCCCCAAAAAGCTGAACACTTTTTGGGGGCATAGTAGCTTAGGACGATTTCTTTTTATTCTGCCGAAGATGATCAATTTCTTTTCGCGGTGGCAGACAATCCTGTTGCCAGCAACGATTCAATGGCAGCTTTTATATTGGGTAGTGGTCCTATGTGGCCGCCGGTGCCCTGCGGTGTACCGGTATTGATCAGGAGGTTCCGGATGGCTGCCGGTGACAATACGGTGCCATTGTGTGCCTTATACCACGATTGCACCGCCACTACTGCGGAGGCGACGATCGGGGTGGCGGAGGAGGTGCCTGCAAAATCCTTGGAGTAGGTAGCATTGATGCCGCCGTTATACAGGGAGCCGTACCCGGCGCTGACTACGGTCCAGTCTCCCCAGCCCTGCAGATGTACTTTACTGCCATAGGAGGAGAAGCTTGCTTTGTTTCGTTGTGACCTGGTGCCTGCGCCAACAATGATAGCGCCGTTGTCGCCCCGGGCGCGGTAACTGGCGTAATAGGCGCCGTCGAGGTCCTGGTTGCCGTTGCCGGCGGCAGCCACGATGATGATGCCGGAGTCGGTGGCTGTTTTGGTGATGTCCCACACGGCCTGGTTAAAATCGGCAGGTACATACTGCCCGCCCTGGCCGCCGGTCTGCATTTCATACAGGAACACATCGCCCCGGCGCAGCCGCTGCAGTCCGGCCGCAATACCTGCCGGTCTGCCGCTGACCCGTTCTGAGATGACGTAACAACTGTCGGCGCCGTATACCATGCCGGTCACGCCGAAGCCATTGTTTTTCGCCATCAGGATACTGGCAACTGCGGTGCCATGGTCTTTGAACTGATCGTCCGGTGGCGGCAGTACCTCACGGATGCGGGAGCCGGTCAGGTCTTCATGGTTTTTGTTGTACCCCCATTCAATGTCGGCGATACGGATACCGGCGCCGGTTACACCGATAGACCAGGCGTAGGCGGCGTTGATGCCGCGCACGCTGGGATCGGAGGCATCGACGTCGTTTTTGTAGTACTGCTGGCTGCTGAAGTCTGGCGTGGGCGGCGGCGGTGGTGTTACCGGTTCCATCGCTGCATACTCTACGATGTCCAGCTGTTCAAAAGCATTGGCGAGTTCCAGTACAGCTGCGGGAGACAAGCCCGGAGCTTCTTTTACGTACAGCAGTCCCCTGAAAGCATAACGATCGAACAGGCCGGGGGCAGGTGCGGCCTGACGTCCCTGCTTCATCGCCGTTTTCTCTTCGGGGCTGAGCGGGATGGCCTGTTCGTATGTGTATGCCTGTACGTTACCCGCATTGCGGCTCCACGTTTTGGCCGTCGCTGGCGTCTGTCGTGCAGCGAACACGGGTTGATTTTTTTCAATGTCCCTGATGGCGGTGGCTTTGAATTTGACGAGCAGCCGGTACTCATGGACACCCGGTAGCAGCTGATTCTGGCCTTTCAGGCCAATGGAAGGGGAAGTGTTTTCTGTGGGTTGACTGGCAGGCAGTTCCTGCGCTTTCTTGGTACACGCGGCCATAGTGAGGCCCACGGCGAGGATGAAACATAGACGCGTTTTCATGTTGGTTTTTTTTATAGGTTGACAAATAAAAAAAGACAGGATTATCCGCACTGGCTACATACAGCGGGGCTTATCAGGATTGTTCACCGTACAGATATGGTTACCTGACAGTTGTCGATATATTGATGGCGGTAATGAAGTATAGTGTACCTTTAACAGCGGTTGGTTGGTGTTGAAAAATCTGTATTGATCTGACGGGTTATAATGAGTCTGTCGTTACGATCATGAATATACGGAATTCCGGTCATCTGCCAATCACTATGGTCTATAAAAAACAAACGTAAACATGCCTGCTTTATATGAAGACGGGGGTATCCTCGTTCGTGAATTTTTGCCGGATGAACTGGATGTGTTCCTGGTGTTATTTGAAGATCCGGCGGTGACACAGTACCTGCCGGTAGTTAGCCCCGAACGTTACAGGGAGTTGTTCCAGACAGCGCAGGAGGATTATCGTAAAGGACTGTTTGGCCGCTGGGGTATCTGGGACGTTGCTTCCGGCGACTTCATCGGGACTTGTCTGGTACGGCCATTTGTGGAGGTGCCGGACCAACTGGAAATCGGTTATACGTTGGCGCGGGCCTACTGGGGGAAAGGCATTGCCACTACTGTCGCTAAAATGCTGGTGGACTACTGTTTTAACCAAACGGTTGTAAAAGAGGTGGTAGCGCTGACGGACCTGGATAATGTTGGTTCACAAAAGGTGCTGCTGAAAGCAGGCTTCAGCCGCTCGCCGCGTAATATAAGAAGGGAGGGAGAGGAACTGGCGTATTTCGTCATACATCGTCCTGCGTAATTGCCGTTTATTGCAGTGTACGGCGACATGCTAATCGTTCCGGCCTCCGCGTCACGAAACGGGCGATATCACAACACAGTTGTAGAAGCACTGCAACAATGGAGACTCTTTTTGATGGGCCTGCCATCACTCACGCGACAGCGTAAACGAAAATAAATAACATTGGTATTCAGTGGGATAAGGGGGAGCAGGCATGCAAGGGGCCGTCTCCTCTGGCATGGATTGGGAAAATCTGTTCATAAAGCGACGATCATTTCTAACCTTAAATTTTTTGTTATGAATAAAGACAAAGAAAAGGACATTGATCAGCAATCAAATCCATCTTTTACCAAGGAAGATTTATTGGGCAAGCAGGAGCAGTCAGAACCAGCGGAACAGCAGGGACTGTTGCTGCTATGGGAGTTTCTTCATTCCTGCATTGCCTGAGAAAGAAACATACCGGGCTGTTTGTGGGGCAATGGGTCGCCCCGCTCTTGTTGTTTGGCATTTATAACAAGATCGTTAAAACACAGGGACATGACTGACAGATGGGGAAGGGTTATGTTCTTTGGAACGATGTTGTTATAAGATCAGGGCCGCCTTTCAGCCGCGGCCTTGTGTTTGTTATTCAGGAATATCGAGTCCGGCGTCGAGGGCCTGTTGTTCGTATTTCTGTGCCATAGCTTCATCTTTTACATCCTCGTTGTATAGATACATCCGGCGTAGTTCCAGCGTGGCATCTTCCATGCCGAAGTCTATTGCTTTCATATAATGTGAAAGCGCTTTGCGCGGGTCGCCTTTTACGCCCTGGCCCAGTTCGTATAGCCGTGCCATATTAAAAGCGCAGTAAGCGTCTTTGTTTTTTATGCCGCTGCGATAAGCATCGACCGCGCTTTTATAATCTTCTGTCGCTTCTGACAGCGTGCCCACGTAGTTGTAACAGTCGATCCCAAACCGGCTTGCATATACGAAATGTTTCAGCGCCAGCTGATCGTCTTTGATTACTTTGACACCTTCATAATATAACACCCCGAGGTTGTAGTGCGCATGGGGGATATGCTGGGAGGCTGAATGGTGGTACAGTTCCAGCGCCTTGCGGATGTCAGGGGAGGTGCCGATGCCGTGCTGGTAGCAGTTGCCCAGCCCGTTGGCGGCATGCGGGGAGCCGGCGGCCACACCACGGGAGTACCAGTCGAAAGCAGCTATGTCATCAACATAACCCTCAACGGTCTCGTGGATAAAGCCGAGGTCGTTCATCGCATCTTTCTGGCCCTGGGCAGCAGCGGCTTTAAACAGGCGGATGGCTTCGTCGTATTGTTGGGCCTCCAACGCCTTGTCTCCCTGCTCATACAGCATGTCGGCAGGAAGTTCGTCACCGGCCAGCGGAAGGAGAGCCGCTACCAGCTCCTCTGTATAACGGTAACGGTTATCCTTGAGATGCGTAGCGATGGCTGCAGCTGTGAGAGGAGTAACCTTGCCTTCGTGATTAATGGTGAAAGCGCTTTCCCCGTTAACAGCAATGGTTTCCCACTCGTTGGTATTATGCCAGGTGAAATCCCGGGAGATGATATCATATACCGGCGGTATCAATATATTGTACTGTGCAACAAACAGTCCTTCCTTGCCTTGTTGTGTGAGCAGGCAGGTATATCCTTCTGTCAGTTCAATGTTGACAGGAGACAACGGGACTACCCAGCCTTTATACGCGGAATAGATACCATACTGCCTGCCCTGCCGGGCGATGACGGCGCCATTCATCACTGCTTCCAGTTCATCATATTGGACAGGTAGCAGTTCTTTGCCTTCCATGGTAAAGAGGCCGCATTGTTGTTTGGGTTTGCGACGGATGTATATAAAAATGGAATCGCCCAGGCAGGTGCCGCCCCAGCTGACTTCGTCGATGCTGTCGTCGCCGATGCGGGTAAAGTGCGATGTATAGTAGTGTTTGATGTTCGTGTCGAGGTGGCGGGCGGCGATGATTTTCGCATCCAGGAAGTTATGCTCTTCTATGTCTTCTGCGAAGGCAAAGGGCAGCAGCTGATTACCTGCCGCGTCCACAACGCCGTGGCGGCCATTGCGGGCCACAATAAAACGTAACGGCGCATCGGAAAGATACAGGACATCGTCGTAACCAGCATCTGGCAGCGGGTTGCCGGGGAGTACGATGTAGCACAGGTCGCCGCATTTTACGATCGCCCGGCCGTATTGCACGTCGTAGGCCATGTCATACGCCAGCCCTGAAACGAGGCGCCCTTGCCGGTCTGCGTATCCCCACTTATTGTCCCGCCGCACGAGGGCGAAGTTTTCATTCTCCGGGAAACTAAATACTTCATCATACTCGGCGGGGACCACCACGTTGCCCTCTATTTTGAGGCCGACAAGGCCATTTTCAGAGAACGTTTCCTGGCCGGAGGTGTCTTCATAAGGCTCGTAGTAACCGGACCGGATAACGTCCCAGCCATGGCCATAAACGCTGCAGCTGAAAAATTCCCGGAAGCTGCCGAATCGATAGGGGTTGTCCTGCACGTCAGGACACTCGTTGAGCAACAGCGGGTCATTGGCGGCGATGGCCGCTTCGATGGCGGCGTTGGTAAGCCGGATATCTTCCAGTAGTTCTGCGGCCTGTGTTTCATGCGGCTCGTCGCTCATATTAAACACATCCCAGGCGTCGAGATGGAAGCCGTCATTCACGATTTTTGTATCGAGGAAGTTGAAGATATTTTGTTTGTCCACCCGGAAGGCCTCGGGGTTGTCGGTCAGCCTGGCGGCATGGGTATCGATAAAATCGTAGAACCTTTTCAGCGCGGCAATACCCTCCGGAGCATGGGCGTAGATACCGCCGGCCTGCCCGTTATACGCGGGTGTGCCCAGATACGGTCTGCCGGAAAATAAAGGATGCAGGAAAAAGGGAAACTCATATTTCCATTCCATCATGGCAATGCTGTTGGGGTCATCATTGCCGATAACCGGCAAAAGGCTTTCCAGCGACCCGTCGGCCGGCATCTCCGGGACCGGGCGGTTTACTTCGTTGTTCAGGTTGTAGAGGTAGATACGGTGCGACATGACACAATCATTATTTTTTCTTTCGGCCATGGTGGCCTGTCGGTTAACAAACAGGCAAGTTGGCGTATTTTAGGGCATCTTCCAAAAAAAATCTATCTTGGCCACTGTTAAAACCGAAATAAGATGACCCTGGCTATTCACGAAACCGGCAATGTACGCGTAGCAGAAGTAATTTCAGACGATATCCTGGTCCATAATCCCGACGAAGCCCTGCAGCTGATTGTCGATGTTTATTACCAGGATTTCGACAAGATGATTATACACGAAAAAAATATTATCCCCGATTTCTTTGACCTGAAAACCGGTATCGCCGGCGAGGTGCTGCAGAAATTCATTAACTACAAAATGCGGGTAAGTATTGTCGGGTCTTTCGAAAAATACCCCGGCAAAAGCATCCGTGATTTCATCTATGAAAGCAATAAAGGAAGCCATGTGAACTTTATGTCAACGGTTGAACTGGCGGTAGAGAAGATGGGGAAGGCATAGAGAAACGATAGCAAAGTTAAATACCTTCCATTGGAGCTGAACTACTATAAAGTACCATACAAAAATAAATGATAAAGGTGACTACCGGTTAGATGACAACTTGTAAACGATAAAGAGCTACGATGGAATTTTACGAATAAGTGTTTAGATGCTGATTGGATGATGAATACTTGTTTGAATTAAGGAGGTAACGTTACCCATGAATAATCAAACCGCCAATATTTTACATAGAATAAATCGGTCACTCCCTTATCTTTTCTTTGGCGCGTTGATTTGTATGGGTATCGGTTATTGGATAATGCAGTATAGATTGAAGCAGCATTATGTACTGACTGTAGGGACAGTATTGGAGTACAACATTAATTCCAGAGGCCCTGGAGGTACGGTAAAGTATGCTTACAAGGTAAAAGGCAAATTGTATTATAGCAGCAATCCATACCCTGAGATTCACCGCTCAGGAAAAGATAGCATTGTTGGCAAGCAATTCCCGGTTGCTTATGATACTGCAGATGTAGACAACAGTCGGATATTAATTACAACTAAAAGGTTTAAAGAATTTTCTATTCCCTTCCCCGACAGTCTGCTTTGGATCGAAGATTATGAAACCGATTGGTAACATTTCCCTTAACACTAAATAACACTCCACACCCCACTCTGGCACGCTTTTATCATTATTACCCCTAAAGGAACCTTTACCGCTGCAGGGTTGAAGGGAGCCGCCAATACATCACAACAAAAAGCTTTACGACGATGAAAACATTAAAATTTCTCGTCCTGGCGTTGGTGTTGGTAGGGGGATTGACCAGCTGCCTGGTAGTCCATGACCGGCCGGGATATTATCACCGCCCGCATTACCATCACCATCACTACGGACATTGGTACCGATGACAAACATCAAAGGGGACACCGCGACCGGTTCCCCTTATTTAACCACCTTTTTTCTTATGCTTTTCTGAATAAACAGAAACCAACCATTGATAATTATAGCTTGCCTGACAGCGCTGTTCCCAGCGCTGTCTTTAATTCATGCTCAGACATTACGCCGGTATGGCGCCATATTTCCTGGCTATCCTGCATCAGCACGAGGGTGGGCACTGCCATAATATGAAAACGGCCTGCCAGATCTTCTTCCTGGTCAATATCAATACGGCTGACACGGAGCTGATCGCTCATGGTTGATTCCACCGCGTTAACGATGGGGGTCAGTACTTTGCAGGGATAACACCAGTTGGCGAAGAACTGCAGTAAAGTGGCGTGTTGCTGGCTCATATCGTCTCGTTTTTATACCAGCAAAATTAGGGAGGACTGGTGGCGGAAGCATTACACGTTCCGCCGGACTTTTAGTACAAACGGCGGTTTTTAAACGCCGTCGTGCCGGTGCCCGTTGCGGTACTGTAATGGAGTAACGCCTGTTTGTTTTTTGAAGAACCGGCAAAAATAGGACTGGTCGGCAAAGTTGAGATAATTGGCAATACCGGCGATGGTCTCGTTGCCTTGAATGAGCTGTGCTTTGGCTTCGGTGATCAGCTGCCGGTGGATGAAACTGCTGGCCGGGCTACCCGTAATTTCTTTGACGGTGTCGTTCAGGTGATGCGGATTCACGAACAGCAGTTTGGCGTAGTCAGTTACCAGTTTGTATTCCTGGAAATGTTTGGAGACGAGGTTTTTAAACGAGGCGACGAGCTGCTCTTTGCGGGGCAGGTGCGGGTCGTTGTCGCCCTGTTGTGACAGGAATATCCTTTCGGTTTCTATCAGCAGTACGTTAAGGTACAGTCTTACCAGCAGGTCGTCATTGAAAGTCTGCCGGTTGCAGTGCTCTTGCCGCAACTTGCTGAACAGCCCGGCTACCAGCGCGGATTCTTCGGAAGAGAGGCGGATAAACGGTTTTTTGTCGTGCTGGAAAAAAGGGTACTGGTGTAGCTTAACCTGATTTTTAAGACAGAGCAGAAAGTAGTCAGCATCAAAGATGCAGTGATAACCTTGCACATCGTCGCTCCAGTGGTGAATGGCATGCAACTGGTTCTCCGGGATGAAATAGAGCATTCCGGCATCGAAGGTGTAGGTGTTGTAGCCGATGGTTTCCTGTACGCTGCCGGCTGTCAGCAGTACCATGGAATAAAACTTACGGCGGGTGCCGGAAAACGTTTCGTTTTTGTGCAGTCGCTTCAGCTGTTCCAGTGTGGCGATCTCGAGAAAATTGCTGGTCTGTTTACGGGCAGTAGTATCACAGGCCTCGCAGAAAGAGTGCTCGGGGCTGGACAGGTATTCCTGTTTAAAATCGTACGGGTTGCTGACTTCCCGGAAAGTATTTTTCAGATAACTCATCTCCTTACATTGTCATGGTGGTAGGGTACCCTTTGAGGGCCCAATCCTTGTATCCGTCATCAAATTTTCTGGCTTTATAGCCTTGTTGTTTAAGCAGGGTGACTGCTTCTTCCACCAGCATACAGAGAGAGCCGCGACAATAGGCTACGATCTCCTGTTTTTTGGACAGCTCGCGGATGCGCGCCTGCAGCTGGTCCAGCGGTATGGAGATGGCACGGTGTATGTGTCCGCGGTGATATTCATCTTCCGGCCTTACATCCAATACAATGACATCGCCGGCATGTACTTTCTCCAGCAGTTCTTCGGCGCTGACGGCGTCACCGTTATGATAACCCTTGCGGTAATCGTCGATCGCTTTTTTCACTTCGGTGTTATGCGTCATGCCCAGCTCGCGCAGCGATGCCCAGGCAGCGTATACGTTTTCGCCGGTCAACTGGTAGTAGATGTAATTGCCTTTGCGGCTGATGGCCACCAGTTGCGCATTTTTCAGCACCTGCAGGTGCTGGGAGGTGTTGGCGATGGTCATGCCTGTATAACGGGCGATGGTCTCTACGGTGAAAGGTCCCTGCGCCAGCAAATCAATGATTTCCATACGATGCGGATTGCCCAGCGCCTTCGCGGTTTTGGCCAGCTCCACATAAACGGTGTCTTTGAATTTTCTCGCAGTCGTTTTCATAAGCCACAAAAATACAGAAAATTCAACTATTCAATAAATTTATTGAATAGTTGAGGATGTGTTTGCTTTGCGCTATCTTACCTGGATGTTACCTGTGCTACTGATTCCTGAAAAAACAGATGTCGAACTGGAGGCTGTAGCCTCTGCCTGGACAAATAGAGGAGGTGATGTCCGCCGCCTGGGAAAATACTGGGTCCGTGAAGAGGCTATTGCCGGAAGGCCTGTGGCTATTTACGGCAACCAGGCTTTCGCTTTTGTCCTGGCGCAGTTGTATGGCGCTGAACTACTGTCGCCGGATGATACCCTGATCACCCGGTTGGACACCCGCTGGACACAGCGGACCATCACGCTGCGCGATGCCGGCGACTTGCGGGAAACCGACTTCCCCGTTTTTGTAAAGCCGGTAATACCTAAAATATTCAGGCCTGGCATCTTTCCTACACTGACCGATTTTCAGAACGTACTGGGCACGCTGCCCCCTGAAGAGGCGGTGATGGCATCTTCCATTGTCACGCCTATCACGGCGGAAGCCCGCTGTTTTGTACATAACGGGCAGATGCTGGACATCGCTCTTTATGAAGGCACGGCTGACCTGGCGACCGGATCTGCTTTTGTAAAAGACTTCCTGCAACATCATGTAGCTGACCTTCCTGCCGCAGTGGTTGTAGATATCGCCTGTTCTCCACAGACGGGTTGGTTTGTGCTGGAGTTCAACGCCTGCTGGGGCGCCGGACTTAACTCCTGTAACGCCGCCAAAGTAATAGAGGGCATCGTAGCAGCCACGGTGTCTGTCTGAAGCGATTACACGAAAAAATCACCGTGCTGTCTTCCTAAACCCTCTCAGCAGCAACAAAAGGCTGAAAAATGTCAGTATACCGGCTATCAGGTAGGGCATACCAGGGAAATACACCGGCGACGTGCGCGCAGTGGCCCAGGCGAAGCTGCTGGTCAGCAGCGGCGGGGCCAGCAACGTAGTGAGGCCCATCAGGCTGCCCAGCCCGCCCTGCAGTTCGCCCTGCTCATTATCTGGCATGGCGCCGGCGACAATGCTCTGCATAGCGGTACCCTGTATGCTGCCAGCGATGTAGATAACCAGGGCGGGCAACAGTATCCATTGCCATCCGGCGAAGGCAAACAGCAGAAAGCCGGTGATCATACACAACAAGCCGGTAACGGCCATCTGCCTGTCGCTGAGCCGTTTGGTGAGCACGCCCACCAGCCAGGTCTGGGAGATGATGGACAATACACCTACAAACGCCAGCGAATAACCCACCAGCAGATTACTCCACTTAAATTTTTCTATGGTGAAGAAGGCCCACACACTCTCCATACTATGGGTGGCGAAAGATACCAGCATCATGGAGAATATCAATGACTTTACCAGCGGAAACCGCACCAGGTGCTGCAGAGCGCCAAGGGGATTGGCCCGCTTCCAGTCAAAAGCCCGGCGATGCGCCAGGGGCAGCGACTCCGGAAAAAAGTAATATCCCAGCAGGAAATTGAGGAAGCTGAGCGCTGCGGCCACCATAAAAGGGGTGTGCGTACCCCATCGGCCCAGTGTGCCGCCAATCACCGGGCCGATGATGAAGCCGAGGCCAAAGGCAGCGTTGATCAGTCCATAATGACGGGTACGGTTTTCGTCGGTACTGATGTCGGCCACGCAGGCGGAAGCCACGGCGTAGCTGGCGCCGGTGATGCCTGCAATGGCACGGCCGGCGAACAGCCACGTTACATTGGGCGCAAAAGCGAGAAAGAGACAGTCAACGGAAAAACCCAGCAGGGAGGACAGCAGGACGGGCCGCCGGCCGTAACGGTCGCTCAGTCCGCCCAGTACAGGCGCAAAAATGAATTGCATGGCTGCATAGGCAAATGCCAGCCATCCGCCGTAGCGGGCGGCGGTGCTGATGTCTGCATGAAGCAGCTCACGGAGTAACTGCGGCAGGACCGGAAAAATCAAACCAAAACCAGCGGTGTCTATCACGACCACCAAAACAATAAATAACAAACGGGAACGGTAATACGCAGACTGCATCAGGATACAATAGCTAAAATATGAGAAATACACGGCCATGGAAACACGCCGCGTTAAACGATGGGCAGGAAGCCCGGAAAGTAAGTGGTTGATCAGTATCTCATGGGCGCAAAAATAACAGGAAATTACCTTCTCTCAAAAATATATCTTGTCATTGTCCACACCAGTGGGATATTCCATACCTTCAGGGCCATTATGGTCCAGGCAGCACATACCGATAAGGAAACGGTCGTCAGCATACTGACAGCCGCTTTTGCAGATAATAAAAGCGTTAATTACGTGGTCCGCCAGGGTCGCGGGAGGATGGTTCATCGGGGTATTGCCGGGTAAACAGCATCAGGGGACGGGCAGCCTGCTGCTCCGGCAACTCCTCGCAGACGGGCAACGCCCCGTGTACCTGGAAACATCGATGGTCGATAACGTCAACTGGTATACGAAAAGGGGTTTTGAAGTTTATCAAACCCTGCAGTTCGGGCATGGCAATCTGTACCTGTTGAGAACAAGTACCGCGCGTGCATGAAAAATCAATCAGTTTATCCGCGTGTCAACGGGAAAGTACCGTTTGTTTTTCTCTTCTCTCCATTTCACGAACATAATATGTTGTACAAACTCGAGGAACTGGTAGTCATCCACCAGCATACTTAAGGTGAGTCCATCCGGGGAACCGGTACTTTTTGTACGGGCCTGTTCATAACGGGTGAGTTTCTCCTGTAAGTTGGCGGTAAGGGATTTAACCAGTTCCGGGAAGACCTCGAAGGCTTCCTGCATAATACGTTGACCTTTAGGAGTTTGTTTCAGCTCCTGCAGGCGTTCATGGGTTAATGGTGGCAGGGATACGCCGGTCTGCTGGGATTTTTGGCCTGTCGTCATCGTTTTAGTTTGTGCTTTTATAGGTTAATCAGGTTAATAGTCAGGCTTTTATATGCCTTTCGATATGGATTAGAGTACAGATTTCATAAAAGGTTACAAAATGTTACCATTTTTTGTAACTTATTTTCACTTTAACCATCTAATAACTGATAATGAGTATCATTCAACCTATTGACACGCTTACTGACAATGAAATTATCGCCAGGGTGCTGGCAGGAGAAAAACGATTGTACGAGTTGCTGATGCGGCGCAATAACGCCAGTCTCTTCCGGATCGGGATGTCTTTCCTGAACAACGACATGGATGTGGAGGACGTGATGCAACAGACTTACATCAATGCCTATCAGCACCTGGAGAGCTTCCGGCAGGAAGCTGCTTTTGCTACCTGGCTCAAGAGGATTATGATCAATGAGTGCCATCAGCATCTCAAAAGGAGGCAGCACGCAGGCAGCGAGGATATTTCAACAGTGGAGCTAGGTCAGGATATTGCCAAAACTAGAACACCTGTGGACACTGTCATTAACAAAGAGCTGGGTGAAGTGCTGGAAAAGGCGCTGCTGAGTATTCCGGAAAAATACCGGGCCGTTTTCGTGCTACGGGAACTGGAACAGCTCAACGTGGCGGAAACCGCCAAAGTGCTGGACATCTCCCGGGTTAACGTCAAAGTCCGCCAGATCAGGGCCAAAATGATGTTGCGCGAACATATTTCCAACTTCTATAAAAATGATGTGGTCTTCCCGTTCCATCTTATCCGGTGCGACAGGGTGGTCAACAATGTGCTCCGCCAACTGGAGATTGAATAAAAAAATCTTTTTACAATGGAAGACCGGCACGCAGGGCCGGTCTTTTTTTGCCTCGCTTACGCCTCCATTTCCTCAAAAGCGCCTTTGCGCAGATGAATACCGTATTCAAGATATGCCTTCAGGCAGTCGAGGAAGTTGGTCCACCCGAAAGTATTTTGAGAGAACCATTTCAGCCCTTTCTCATCTAACGGAAGCGTTCCTTCGGTCACTTTTACGAGGGTACCGCCGTTTGGTGAAGGCGACAATATTATCTTCACCTGTGTGGTGTGCTGTGGGGCGCCTTCCCATTCAAAATGAATTTCTTTGTCTTTTACCACCTTTTTCACCGGAATATCGTAATTGACCGCTTCTTCGGCAAACCGCCATACCACCGTTTCTCCCTCCACCATGCGGCCGCTGCCGGAGGCAATAAAGTAGTTCCGCATTTTCTGCGGATCAACGATGGCTTCAAAAACTTCCTGCGGCGGTTTGGCTATCCGCATGGATGCGGAAATGATCAACGGTCCCATAAGATATGTTTTTAGAGGATGATAGGGTAAGTTACACCGTTATGCCCAGATTTTTTCTGAAGGTAAACGCCGTTTTCATGATAATTTCAGGGGTAATCCTGCAGAATGCCGACAGGCCTTATAGTTGACCGGTTCGCGAGGGGTAATGAATTAATTTTCAGGCAGCTGATTATATATTTAAAAAATATGACTATATTGCTGATAGAAAGACACTCAATTTAATCGCATCAGTTACAGCAGCTTGTGTAGATTGGCCCCCTGACGTATGTAGATTCCCGGACTTGATGATTATGCCCTATTGAAGAGACTAGTTCCCAATATTCCCGAGCAGCATCATATCATTCTTTTAAAATTAAGTTTACTCAATGTTGAAACTACCTAAAGTGATCAGTGTAGTATGTGGTTTTTTTTTCGTACTGGCAGCCTGCAAAAGTAATTCTGGTAGCCGGGAAAAGTACAGACCGGCGAAAGATAGCAGTGCTGACATCCAGGTGCCGGGCGGCACAAATATGGCACCCGCCACCTATAAGATATTCATCGAGAATTCGGGTAGCATGAATGGTTATGTGACCGTTAATTCTGCGTTTAAGAATGCGGTCATGGGTTTTATTACCGATCTTAAAACAAAGGATATTGCCAGCCAGCTTAATATCTATTATATCAATAAGCAGATTTGCCCACAGAAAGAAAATGCCCAGCCGAACGAAATAAAGTACTTTTTTCAGAACCTGAATCCCGTGAGTTTCAATGCCTCCGGATGCGGTACCACTACTTCCTATATCCCTGAAATTATCAAACGGGTAGCCGACAGCGTTAAAACAGATGTCAATGTGCTGATTTCAGACTTTATATTTTCCGATAGCGAAGGTACGTCCCCGGCATACCTGGAAGCTGCGCAGCACACCATAAAATTATACCTTGCAGAAGCGCTGATGTCCCAGAACTTCGCTACTGTTATTGTTAAGCTGAATTCAAACTTCGACGGTAAATATTATATAGAAAGTAAACGTCCTGCCGTCGCAGATTTCAGCGGACACCCCATTTCCCGCCCTTATTATATGGTGATTTTCGGGAAACCTGCGCAATTACGGCCGATGTTGGACAAGATAAATTTCGGCCAATACAAAGGCTATGAAAACAGCTGTTATCTGTTTCCCCCAGGGAAACAATCTATTGACGCCAAGATCGTACTGAATGATAAAATAGGACAGTTCCAGGCTTCTTTCCCCGCCACCAACCTGATGATCAACCATGCTGCCATGGGTAACGACAGAAATGGTGAGAAAGTATTTCAGTTCTCACTGGCCGCCAACCTGGACCATCTGAAAACCGATAAAAATTATTTACTGGATGTATCTCAATACGAACTGCCTGTCAACTACCGGCTGGTATCAGTAAAAGAAACGGGGCCTTTGGCAGGGCCAGGTCTGGAAGGATATACCCACCTGTTTACATTACAAACCACGGCCCTGCAACCCGACCAGGACGTATATCTCCGCCTGAAGCCCCGGCTGCCGGGCTGGGTAGAGGCTTCTTCAACCAATGACGATTCCAACCCGGCTGATACGCTGCAACAACATAAAACTTTTGGCTTCGCTTACCTCGTCAAAGGAATGTCTGATGCCTACACCAATCACTATGCTGATGCGGCACAGTTCGCACTTAAGGTAAAAGTCAGCAAGGACAATGCCGGTGGCCAGGGGACCCGGAGTGGATTTCCCTGGTGGATCATTGTTGCGATCGTAGCCTTGCTGGGAGTAGTGTTCCTGTTAAAAAGAAGATCATAAAAATATATGTATGGAATTTGTCATTGCCCTTTTTGAATCACTTGGCCTCTATTCTGATGCCAACGGCCTGGGAGAACATCTTCGTGGACTAGACCTCTCCTGTACCGGCTTTACCAGGACCTCCCTCTATAATCAGGTTTTTATCTGGCTTTTTGTCATTAATACGGTCGTTGTCGTGAATTACTACTATTTGTTTTTTAACAGACGTCCCTGGAACAAATGGTGGGTATGGCTGGTAAATGTGCTCGTCGCAGCGTTGATCGTGGCGTATATTGCTTATGCAATGCCTCATAACGACCTGGAAACAAATAATATTTGTCAGCAGTTGAGCGTGACCGATAATGACTGTGTCGGCTTTGCCACAGCGGCGGCCATCTATTCTGTGATATGGTCTTTTATCGTATCGCTGATTATCAAATGGAAAAGTGGTGTTAACAAAAAAGTTCCCTTCTGATTATGGCAAAACTCTTTCTTTTCGCAATTGGCGGCACCGGTTCCAGAGTGGTCAAGGCGCTGACGATGCTGATGGCTTCCGGGGTAGAAATCAAAAATACAGAAACGATTATCCCCATTATCATCGATCCCGACAGTGCTAACGGTGACCTTACCCGTACTGTCGACATTCTGAAACTGTATAAGGAAATCCGGGAGAAAGGGAGCTCTAAAGACACCGGTTTTTTTCAGGTGAAACTATCTTCTTTGGATGAGCTGGGTGACCAGCGTTTTGTATCCGATAATTTTAAGTTCGATATCGACGGCGTAAAAGAACAGCTGTTCAAAGATTTTATCGGTTATAGTGAACTCGACAGAAATAACCGGGCGTTTGCTTCGCTTTTGTTCTCCAAAGCCAACCTGGAGGCTGATATGGAAGTAGGGTTCAAGGGAAATCCCAATATCGGCAGCGTAGTGCTTAATAAATTCAAAGACTCGGATTTTTTCCGCAAGTTTGCTTCCAATTTTGAACAGGATGACCGCATCTTTATCATCAGTTCAATTTTCGGAGGGACTGGCGCCGCTGGTTTTCCCCTGATATTGAAAAATATCCGGGAAGCCCGCAGCCCTGTACCGCATCATCATTTTTTGCAACATGCCCGTATTGGCGCGGTGACAGTCCTGCCTTATTTCGGCGTCGATAAAAACGAACAAACCAGTATTGATAGCAATACTTTTATCTCCAAGACCAAAGCGGCTTTGTCTTATTACGCGAGGAACGTAAGTGGTAACAATTCCATCAATGCATTGTATTATATCGGCGACAAGGTAACCAACGATCAGAAAGGGGCCGATGGCGCCCATGAGCAGCGAAATAAAGCACACTTCATAGAGCTCGCAGCAGCATTAAGCATCGTCGATTTTATGGAATTGCCGGATGCCGATTTGCAGGTAGACCAGGGACGCGCTGTAGCCCCCCGTTTTTATGAGTTTGGTCTGAAGAATGAAACCCAGGCGGTCACGTTTGACGATATGGCCATGCAAACATATGACATCGTGGCCCGGCCGGTTACCTGTTACGCGCTGTTCCGCAATTTTATGGAATATCACTACGAGGAGATTTCACGTGACAGAGGCGAAGCCTGGGCCTCCAATGGTAATAACAAACTCGCTACTGCAGAGATGGATAGCCGTTACAAGGCAGCTATTCATATGTTCAATAAACATTTTGCCGAGTGGGTGGAAGAAATGTCAGGATCCAATGTGGCGTTCAGGCCCGTCAATCTGCAGAAGTCCGGCAAAGATCTCTATAACCTGGTCAATAATAAGCCTGCAAAGAAAAGTATGATGAAGTCGTTGTTCCATGGATCAGGGCTGGACAATTTTGTAGGGATACTGTCGAAAAAAGAACCCGAATTTGATCATCTGAAAAATACCCAGAAGCTGATGGCCTTGTTCTATCACGCTGCAGCAGAGGTGGCACAAAAAGAAATCGGTATTTAAAGTTATTTCAACCATAAGTTATGAGCAAGATATTCCGTTTGCATTCCGGTGCAGGAGAAAACGTGGAACACTGGCAATCGGCGCCGGGACATTTGTCAGATAATTTTATTAATTCAATAGAAGATCCCGCCGGCTCCAATGCCAATACTCAGATAACTTCTATTCCATCGCCCTTTGCACGCATGGACCTGGTAAGAACAGCCTTCCGGTACGTTGCAGGCAGAAAAGAACTGGATGGGGTGACCATTTATCATCGCATGCTGTCTGACTGCCTGGATGTGGCGGAGATATTTTTTAACATAGAAGCGCTTCGTGATAAAATTGAGATACTGGAGTGGAATGCAGGTATCATCAGCAATGGCGGTGAACTGGGCGTAGATCCCAATAGTGAACTCGGACAATTATTGCATGCGGAGAACCCGAAGCACCGGTTGCTGGGAGAAACACTGAAAATGTATCTTTTCCAGGACCAGAAGGCATTCAATTTCTCAGACCTGAAACATTGTTATTTGCTGAATTACAAGCAGGGCCCGGAAATGATCAACATTATCGGAGGTACTTCGCCCGCGACACTGTTTTTTTCCTCTGCCAACAATCTCAGTTTTGTAGATATACGCTTCGGAAACGACCGGGTGTTTGATAGTCAGTATTGCCCATTACATAAACGCAGCAAAGATTTTATTGTTTTTTTCTACCAGCTGAGAAATACTTTTTCTGCTTTTTCGGATAAGTTCCCGGATATCAATAGCTACATGGACCAGTGTTTTGAACTGCTGGACAACACATTGAAAGATCGTATCCGCACACTGCAACCGGGAGGTTATGATACCAACTACAACCGGATTGCAGTAAATACAGAAGGGAACAATGTGGAAATACTGGGGCTGCCGCTGAGGGCTAAAAATTACAGCGCGAAAGCTGGAAATGATGACAATGATTTTATCATTGCAGCTACCCGGGTAGTGGACGGCCTGGTACCCTGTGTGCTGCCAAATGAAGCGTTTAATGATCCTTTACAATATGCTGGTGGCATATGGCAGCATAACTATCATGAGCAGGTGCCGGCTTACGATGCAAGACCACTTTCGGAACGCACACTGCCTAATCAGGCTCATGTCAAATATCCTTACCTCACGGTCAGTGACCTGCTGGAACCCTACCTGATTAAAGTACCTTATCCACTCGACACCAACCTTTTTTTTGATGGTAACTACGAATGCACCCTGAGCTCCAAAAAGGATCACGGGTTTATTTTACCACTAAAAAAGCAGTTCTTCGAGTATTTTTCTATTCAAGACCTGCAAGGCGTTACCGTGGATGGGAGGAAAATGATCCAAATGACCGATATGCCGGGAGGTATGAAAGTTACCTTGAGAATACCCATCCAAAAAAACCGGTATATACAATTCTCGCGGCTTTATAGCAACAACAGGATGCAGGATACAGTGCCACAGGTGGAAGGTAGGGATAACAAAGGTATTGTTATAGATCATCAGATTACGATGGCCATCTATCCGTTTATCCGGTTAAAAGATGGAATAGACCCACACTACCGGGTAATGATGGTAGACAGGGATGTGGCGGCGTTGACAAGGCATCAGCATTACTCACTTTCTTTTTACCGGGAAAACAATGTGGCCGCCTCTCTGAAAGTGGCCGATGTGCGCCGGCGAAGCGATAAACACCAGGAGTCCGGCGTTTCCTCTGCATACTACATCCTGGAGCAAAACTTTGATTTCGTGGAAGTGGCCAATAACCTCGCTAAAGGGTTGATAATACCCCTGTTTAAGCCTCAGCCGGTGGCTTCTAAAACATTTAAGTTCGCTATCGATTTTGGTACTACCAATACGCATATTGAATATAAATCCGGAAATGAAGAAGCCCGTGCATTTGATATAACGGAAAAAGATGCACAAATGGGCACTTTGCATGCTCCTTCCAGAGAAACGGAGGAGGCATTGATGAATCCTGTACATGGATTCAGTGCCAATAAGCTGGTGCATATCATCAGCGAAGAATTTTTGCCTTTGGTGATCGGACAACAGACGCAATATAAGTTTCCCCAACGCACTGTGGTGAACGACAACGGAATATTTAATCCTGAAGAATCAAACTACGCGCTGGGAGACTTTAATATTCCCTTCTGGTACCTGAAAGAAGCTCCCATGGGAGCGAGCACGATTACGCCTAATCTGAAATGGATTGACTTCAGGAATGATAAAAGATTTGAAAAAAGAGCAAAAGGTTTTCTTAAACAATTATTGTTGATGATCCGCAACAAAGTGTTGCTTAACGGCGGAGACCTGAATGCTACTGAAATTGTCTGGTTTTATCCATCCAGTATGCCTCAGTACCGGCGCAATTTTTTGCATGCCTCCTGGCAGAAGTATTACCAGCGTTATTTTGGGAATCAGCCACGGCTATACCGGATGTCAGAGTCCTTTGCTCCGTTTTATTACTATTATCATAAAGAAAACGTCAGGCCGCATGACCGTCCGGCTGTTAGCATTGATATCGGTGGAGGTACTACGGATATTGTTGTGTACAAAAGTGAAAAACCTGTACTGCTGACTTCTTTCCGCTTCGGCGCCAACGCGTTGTTTGGTGACGGATATGGTAATACCAGTCAGTTTAATGGCTTTGTGCAACACTACGAACAACCAATACATGAAGCACTGTCTGCCACCCATGCGAAAAAGCTGACTCAGGTTTATAATGAACTGAAACAAAGCAACTCCAGTTCACTGGAACTCATTGAGTTTTTCTTCTCCCTGGAAGATAACCAGCTAATCCGTGACAACAGGATTTCCTTGTCCTTCTCCCAAATGCTGGAGCAGCACCAGGAATTTAAGATCGTCTTTGTCTTGTTTTATGCTGCTATTATTTATCACGTAGCCAGGCTTATGAAAACCAAAGGGCTGCCTATACCAGAGTATATCACATTTAGCGGTAATGGCTCTAAAGTAATAAAACTCGCTTCCAGTGGCGATAACCTGAACACACTGTTGGCTTATACCAAAATGATCTTTGCAGACATTTACGAGGTGGAACAATCTCCCCAGATTGAATACCGGTTTTTCAAAAGCCCCAAAGAGATTACCTGTAAAGGTGGATTGGAGTGTAAAGATTACCAGGCGTTTGAATTGCTGGAGAATGAAATCAGGACGGTGCTTATCGGAAACGATCATATCAGCACTATTCCCGGCGCTTCCCTCCCGTATAGCGGTATAGAAAACAGTGAAGTGGTCGGTGCGGTAACTTCGGAAGTCAGTGCTTTTATAGACCGTTTTTTTAACTGGCACTCCCGCTTCAACTACTATAATAATTTCGGGATCAGTCCCCGCCGTTTTAATGAGTACAAGGAATTACTAAACAGCAAGATCAAAGTGGACCTGATTAGTGGTATAAAAGAGAAGCTGGAGGAGGTAAATGATAATGTGAATATCAACATTGAAGAAACCCTGTTTTTTTATCCGCTGATCGGTGGCATTAACCGGTTGGCGAACAAAATTCAACATGATAATAAGAACTAATATCATCCAAATGCTGAAGTATTTCATCTGTATGGCGATGCTGTTGACATGGGCCGGGAAATGCATAGGGGCAGACAGGGAAAAGCTGATCACGGCAAAGGAGTACTTAAATGCCAAAGTAACCTATATTATTCTGACCGAATATGTGGAAAATGGTCATGCTGGCCTCCGCCCACAATTGATGGAGTTAAAAAGTTTACTCGATTTGAATGTAGTTGCTGATGCCCCGGCTTATGAGAAATGGAAAGAGGAAGTAGTCAGCAGATTTAAGAGTGCTCCGGTAAAGGTTTGTAATTTTATTGATAGCATCGACATAGACCAGTTCACTGGAGAACACGATGTGCTTGCAGCTACTAAGTTGGTTGACACCGTTTTGGAACGCGCTAAACAGAGATATCCCGAATATAAGGCGGAACTGGACAGCAACAAGGCCCTGCTGGCGCAGCAGGTGGATGAGTTTATGAGAGGGAGTGAAGCTGTAAAGTCCGGTGCAGTGCTGAATCCGGCTGCCAACACGGCCAGCGAACGTCCGGTTGTAGGCTCAACAATGTCGCCTGGTTTCTTCAGTATGCGGCACCTTTCTTTCTGGAACGTGCTGGCCATTCTGCTGGGACTCACGGCAATTATACTACTATTGTTGAGCCGGGGGAAAATAGGGAAGGAGCTGGACCACCACAGGTTGTTGCTGGATAAGGTAGGAGCTCCGGATCAGCCCAAAGGCCTTGCCGGCGCCATACCGGAAGGACAAAATGCCTCTTCAAAACGGAACGGGTCGGCTATGCCGGATAAAAGAGCGCTGGAGAACTACCTGAATGACAGCGAAGCCCTGAAAAACATGTCCAGGGAATTGCACGACCTAAAGAGAGAGCTCAGCGACATCAAAGAGAAGAATAAAAACACCCCGCAAACCCAGCCTGCGCCGGTGGCGCCTGTCCAGCCGCAGCCGACAGTAGTGAACGACAATGTTTTTTTTATGGCGGGTCCGGTGGATAACTACTTCCCCACCAACGCCAAGTCCATGAGCAAGGAAAATACAGTGTACCGGTTTATCGTAAAAGACAACGGGCAGGAAGCTACCTACGAAATACATACCTCCGGCGCGCCGGTCAATGAAATAGTGAGTATGCGGGAGCGTTATATAGTGCCTGCCTGTAATGAAGATAATCTCCCCGGCGCCAGCGTCAGAAGTATTAAAACCACCCGGTCCGGAATAGCGGTGCTGGAAGGCGACAAATGGACTATTAAAACCAAAGCAAGTATCCGTTATGAGTAATCTATTCGAAATATTTGAATACGCAGGGATTGGAATCATCATTTTTTTTCAGTTTAAGGTTTTCTTAAAAACTTACCGGCGGATCAATATCTTTAAAAATATTTTTCCCGAAGTCCGGCAGTTTGAGGTGAAAAACTATGGCATTGCTCCCCGTTTCCTGGCACTGCCACCCTGGAAGGTGCTCGCAGAACTGGACAGTTATGCGATGCAAAGTCGTCCGCCTGTGGAGGAAGAAGAATTGGTCAGCGCTAATGGTATTGTGGCGCTTCCGGCGACTTACAAAGAAGACGACCGGGTATTCATTGATCTTATACGGCTGGCGAATGGCGGTAATATTGTTACTTCCAGGATTATTTATGCTATTAATACTTACCTGATCCGCAACAGAGGGGTGGCCTCCGATTTTCACCTGATCAAAGACGTGGTGGAACGGCATACCGATGCAACGGAAAGCGATATCAATCAAACAGTATCTCTGCCGTTATATCTTGGGCTGATGGGTACCTTTTTAGGTATTTTCCTCGGTCTCTTCCAGTTAGCAGGGGTAGATCTGACCAAATCCAACGAAGGAATCGAATCCTTACTGGGTGGTGTGAAGATTGCCATGGTAGCCAGCTTGTCCGGGCTGTGCCTGACGGTGTTGCATACCGGCTATTTTTTTAAAGGTGCAAAGTCACTGGTTGAAGATAAGAAGAATGACTTTTATACCTTCATTCAGACAGAGCTATTGCCTTTGTTAAACCAAAACATTAACTCTACCCTGTTTTCCCTGCAGCACAACCTGCATAAGTTCAATGAGGAGTTTAAAGGAAATGTCGGCCGGCTGAGCGCTGCCATGGGTAAAAATTATGACGCGCTTATCGCCCAGGAACGCATATTGTCCACATTGGAAGAAATTGACATCAATGCTTTCGCCAAAGCCAATGTAGTCATACTGCGGGAGTTACAGAAATCCACAGAGAACTTTACAACATTTAATAATACCTGGGCGCAGGCCAACGAGTTTGTGAATAACGCGAAAGGCTATACCGAAAAGCTAAATGTGATGATGGCGCGCTCTGATGATTTTCATGAGCTGGGCAAACAACTGATGACCGTTTTTGCGGAAAATAAACAACTTCAGGCTTTTTTACAAAGTCACTACAGTAAGCTGGAAGAAAGTAGTCAACTGGTAAATGGCGCAGTCAATCAAGTGGCTGACAGCCTGGGAGACAGCCTGGAGAAAATGGAACGCTTCACACATGCTAAAATCAGCCAGTTGCAGGATCTTATGTTAAAGGAGTATGACCTGATGCAGCGTGAACTCCCCGACAGATGGAAGAAGCTCGACCATCTGGCACACCTGGAAGCGGTCAATAAAGTACTGAACGAGATCAAGTCCGGTAACCAGGAACAGATGAGCCGTCTGAGCACTGAGATGAATGCTGTGAACAAGAAAATGTCCGGCACACTGACGGTGTTGGAAAAAATCAATGAGAAAAGCAGCCCGTCTGTTACAGTGACGTTGAAACAGGCGTTTGGAAGACTATTTAACGGCAAAAAAAGTGCATCATGAAATCTGGTAAAAATGATTTCTTCTGGCCCAGCTATACCGATTTAATGACCAGCCTTTTCTTTATTATGCTGGTATTATATGTACTCACCTATGTCAGGTTGGACAATACCATCAAGGTACAGGAGAAACAACTGCAGATCGTGAAGACAGTGCAGGAGAACCTGAAGCCGCTGAGAGAAGATGCTACTACATTTAATTATGAGGATACTTTCAAACGCTATAAGCTGGCGTTCGATGTTAAGTTTGTAAAGAACCGGTTTGGCATCAATCCGCAGGAGCTGGAAGAATATGAAACAACGATACATAAAATTGATAAAGCCGGAGAAAAACTGAAAGCTGTTATTGACAGTTTACTGGCTGTGAAAAAAGAAGCCGCTGCGGCCAACAAGGAAGATCTTAAGAATATGTCCTATATACTAGTGGTGTCAGGATATGCATCCCGGACCGGAGACGAGTATCACAACTACCAGCTGAGTTATGAAAGAGCATTGAGCCTCTGGAGGCACTGGCGTGATAAAGGCATCGATTTTGAAACCCTGAAGTATGACGGGCTTATTGATCTTCAAATAGCGGGTAATGGCTGGGGAGGTGTAGGACGGATGAAGGACGAGTTAGCAAATCAACGGTTTCTGATTCAAATATTTCCTAAAATACCGGATTTGGAACGAAAATGATCAAGCATCTTTATATAGTACTGATTATAGGGGGAATGATATTATTGTCTGGCTGCTCAGGATGTGCTAAATCCGGGCGTTATGGTCAGCAAGGTTCCCGGCAGAAAGAAAATGACAGGCACGTGGCCCCGCCGGTTTCTCCGGTAGCGACAGGAGGCAGAACAGTGGTAAAGATGTTAAAACAAGATGGCGTTTATACGATTCCCGTGAAGGTAAATGGTACTGATATGTCTTTCATATTCGATACTGGTGCTGGCCTTATCTCTATTTCCAATGTAGAGGCGTCTTACCTGTACAAGCAGGGAACCTTGACGGCGGACGACATTGAAGGGCAAGCTAAATATGTGGACGCCAATGGAGATATCTCTGTGGGGACGATCATTCGATTAAAGGAAGTGGCCATTGGCGACCGGAAGATTCATAATGTTAAAGCTTCGGTGGTGAACAATACAGTGGCTCCACTGCTCTTTGGACAGTCGGCGCTGGAGCAGTTTGGAAATATCTCTATAGACTATAAAAAAGGGACGATCACGTTTGAATAGGAGAATAAAGTTTTCATAAAAAAGCGAATAACAATAATTGTTATTCGCTTTTTTATTTTTCTTACGATACTATCGTTAGATATGTTTTAGCACTTCTTCCCCAATAGCATCGGTGCCTTTGATCATATCGGCCGGCGTTTGTGCGTTGGCGATATCCCGGGTACGGAAGCCGGCTTTCAGCACCTGGTCTACGGCAGTGATCACTGCTTCGGATTCCGCTTTCATGCCGAAGGAGATGTCCAGCAGGAGGGCGGCGGAGAGGATAGACGCCAGCGGGTTGGCGACACCTTTGCCGGTGATGTCGTGCGCGGAACCGTGGATCGGTTCGTAAACGCCGGTACCGTCGCCAACGGAAGCCGAAGCCAGCATGCCCATGGAGCCGGCGATCTGGGATGCTTCGTCGGTGAGGATGTCACCGAAGAGATTGGCGGTTACCACTACGTCGAAGCGGCGCGGGTCTTTGATCAGCAGCATGGCGGTGGCATCCACGAACTGGTGTTCTACTTCCACGTCAGGATATTCGGGCGCTATTTTCTGGATCACTTCCCGCCACAGTCGGGAGGTCTCGATAACGTTGGCTTTGTCAACGGAGCAGAGTTTTTTACGGCGGGTGCGGGCGGCTTCAAAAGCTTTGCGGGCGATGCGCTCTACTTCGAAACGGCTGTATTCTGCGATGTCGAAGGCGGTATCGCCGTTGTTTTTACGGCCTTTGTCACCGAAGTAGATGTCGCCGGTCAGTTCCCGGAAGAAGAGGATATCGGCGCCTTTCAGGATCTCCGGTTTGATGCTGGAAGCGTCGAGCAGTTCGTCAAACAGTTTGATAGGGCGCAGGTTGGCGTAGAGGCCCAGTTCCTTGCGCATTTTCAGCAGTCCCTGTTCCGGCCTTACTTTGGCGGAGGGATCGTTATCGTATTTCGGATGACCTACAGCGCCAAACAGGATGGCGTCGGAGGCGCGCATTTTGGTCAGCGTTTCGTCGGGCAAAGGGTTGCCGGTGGCTTCTATGGCGGCGTGGCCCACGAGGGCTTCGTCATAGGTGAACGTGTGACCGAAGCGGGCGGCGATCTTGTCCAGTACCTTTTTGCCTACGGCTGTTACTTCCTGTCCGATCCCGTCGCCGGGAACAATTAAAATATGTTTGGTTGCCATGATAATAATATCAGATTAAGTTGAGCATTTTCTGGGTGGCTTTGATGGCAGACACGGTCTGGTCGCTGTCCAGCCCCCTTGTTTTAAACTCTTTGTTGCCGAAGCTCCAGGTGATGATGGTTTCGCACAGAGCGTCACTCTTACCGCCGGGAGGAATATGCACGGAGTAGTCCGTGAGTACCGGCAGTTCCCGTTTTTTCTTTTTATAGACGATTTTCAGGGCGTTCATAAATGCATCGTACTGACCGTCGCCCTGGGAATGTTCTTCAAACAGTTCTCCTTCCACGGATATTCTGAGTGTTACAGAAGGATGGAGGTTTTTGGAATGGGTGAGCACATAGTTTTCTATTTTCACCTTTTCTTCTATCCGGCTGCTGTCGAGGATATCCGAGATGATGTAGGGGAGATCGGCCTGGGTAACGACTTCTTTTTTATCGCCCAGTTCTATGATGCGCTGGGTGACTTTTTTGAGGTTGGCGTCGGACAGCTGTATGCCCAGTTGCTGCAGGTTGTTTTCGATGTTGGCCTTGCCGCTGGTTTTACCGAGTGCGTATAGGCGTTGCCGTCCGAAACGCTCCGGCATCAGGTCGCTGAAATACAGTTTGTTCTTTTTGTCGCCGTCGGCATGGATGCCGGCGGTTTGGGTGAACACGTTGGCGCCTACCACCGGTTTGTTGGCCGGGATACGGATACCGGAGAAAGTCTCCACCAGTTTGCTGGCGCTGTAGAGTGATTTTTCTGAAACGGCAGTTTTTACGCCGGGGAGAAAATCGTTGAGTACAGCGATGGCGCTGGCGAGGGGTGCGTTGCCGGCCCTTTCGCCCATGCCGTTGATAGTGAGGTGGATGCCGTGGGCACCGGCTTTCACGCCTTCCAGTACGTTGGCGGTGCCGAGGTCGTAATCGTTATGGGCGTGGAAGTCGAAGTGCAGCTGCGGATAGCGCTGCACCACGTCGCTGATATATTCCTGTACTTCGCCGGGGGTGAGTACGCCGAGGGTGTCGGGGAGCATCACCCGTTTCACCGGCTGGTGTTGCAGGAAGTCGAGGTATTGATATACGTAGTCGCGGGAGTGGCGCATACCGTTGCTCCAGTCTTCGAGGTATACGTTGCACTCCAGTCCTTTTTTGCGGGCGAGGGCGATGACTTCGCCTACTTCCGCAAAATGTTCGGCGGGCTTTTTCTTCAGCTGGTGGGTGAGATGGTTAAGGGAACCTTTGGTGAGAAGGTTCATCACTTTGGCGCCGGCCTGCAACATCCATTGTACAGACACGTCGCCGTCAACGAAGGTGAGTACTTCCACTCTTTGAAGGAGACCGTGCATCTTCGCCCATTTGGTAATGGCTTTCACGGCCGCCAGTTCGCCTTCCGATACGCGGGCGGAGGCAATTTCTATTCTGTCCACTTTCACTTCTGTGAGCAGGACCTGGGCGATGGTCAGTTTTTCCGAGGGGGAAAAGGAGACACCGCTGGTCTGTTCACCGTCGCGGAGGGTGGTGTCCATTATTTCAATGTAGCGCTGCGGTACTGGCATAAGGCGGATGAATTAACGTTAATACATGCTCTTGGCCGCGAAGGTTTTGATGTCTTCTTTCATGGCCTGCAGATAGTCGATATCGTCATAACCGTTGGTCATGTTGTGCTTTTTGTAGCTGTTGATATCGAACGATTCACTTTCGCCGGTGGCGGAGATGGTGATGGTCTGCGCCGGGAGGTCTACTACCAGTTCCGCTTTAGGATCGGCTTCTATGGCGGTGAAGATCTTATGAAGGAACTCCGGGCTTACCTGTACCGGCAGGATACCGATGTTGAGTGCATTGTTTTTGAAGATGTCGGCAAAGAAGCTGGACACTACGCAGCGGAAACCATAGTCGTAGATGGCCCAGGCGGCGTGTTCGCGGCTGGAGCCGCTGCCGAAGTTTTTACCGCCGACCAGTATTTTACCGGAGTAGATCGGGTTATTTAAAACGAAATCATTTTTCGGAGAGCCGTCGGCGTTATAGCGCCAGTCACGGAACAGGTTGTCGCCAAATCCTTTGCGTTCGGTCGCTTTCAGGAAGCGGGCAGGTATGATCTGGTCGGTGTCCACATTTTCAATCGGCATTGGCACTGCTGTGCTTTTGAGGACCGTAAATTTATCGTAAGCCATGTTGTTGTTTGTGTTGTTAGAAGATGGTAGAGGGGTGTCAGATCAGTTCGCGCGGGTCGGTGACTACGCCGGTAACGGCAGCAGCAGCGGCTACCAGCGGGCTGGCGAGCATGGTGCGGGAGCCGGGGCCCTGGCGGCCTTCGAAGTTGCGGTTGCTGGTGCTGACAGCGTATTTGCCGGCCGGGACCTTGTCGTCGTTCATGGCGAGGCAGGCGGAGCATCCGGGCTGGCGCAGCTCGAAGCCGGCGGCGGTGAGGATATCCAGGATGCCTTCCTCACGGATCTGTTGCTCTACGATGTGTGATCCCGGTACGATCCAGGCGGTTACGCCTTCTGCTTTTTTACGTCCTTTTACGACGGAGGCGAAAGCGCGGAAGTCTTCTATGCGGCCGTTGGTGCAGCTGCCGATGAATACGTAGTCTACTTTTTTGCCCAGCATCGGCTCTTCTTCCTGGAAGCCCATGTATTGCAGGGATTTCTCGTAGCTGGCGGCGCTGCCACCGGCTTCCTGTGCCACGGGGATACGCTGGGTGATGCCCATGCCCATACCGGGGTTAGTGCCGTAGGTGATCATCGGTTCGATGTCGGCGGCGTTGAAAGTATATTCTTTATCGAAGGTGGCGCCTTCTTCTGTTTTTAATGTTTTCCAATAGGCGAGCGCGTTATCCCAGGCAGCTCCCTGCGGGGCTTTCTCGCGGCCTTTGATATAAGCGAAGGTGGTTTCATCCGGCGCGATGATACCGCCACGGGCGCCCATTTCAATGCTCATGTTGCAGACGGTCATACGGCCTTCCATGCTCATCTGCTCAAATACTTCACCGGCATATTCCACAAAATAACCGGTGGCGCCGGCGGCTGTCAGTTGAGAGATGATATAGAGGGTAACGTCTTTAGGGGTAATGCCCTTACCGGTGGTACCGGTAACGGTTATACGCATTTTCTTCGGCTTCTGCTGCATGATGCACTGGGAGGAGAGTACCATTTCCACTTCGGAAGTGCCGATACCGAAGGCGATAGCGCCAAAGGCTCCGTGGGTGGAGGTGTGGGAGTCGCCACATACGATCGTCATGCCCGGCAGGGTGATACCGTTTTCCGGTCCTACCACGTGTACGATACCGTTGCGGGGATTGCCCAGCCCCCAGTGGGAGATGCCGTATTTAGCCGTATTGGATTCCAGCGCCTTCAGCTGGTTGGCGGAAAGCGGGTCCTGTACCGGCAGATGCTGGTTAATAGTGGGGGTATTGTGATCGGCTGTTGCAAATGTTTTTTCGGGGAACATCACGCTCAGTCCCCTGTTTTCCAGGCCCAGAAAGGCTACCGGGCTGGTTACTTCATGAATGAAGTGACGGTCAATAAACAACACATCAGGACCGTCTTCGATTTTCCTGACCGCATGCGAATCCCATACTTTGTCAAATAAGGTAGCGGGTATTTTGCTCATTTTCATAATTTTAAAGGTAGGCGCTAAATTCTTAAAAAATCTCCAGATATTTTTATGATTGTCATATTTTTTCTAAAAAGAAGTGTAAAAAGATGATTATTGTTTGGCTTTCAAAATATGTCTGTTTGTTTTAAAGTGTTGATTATTAGTGTTATAGTAAAATTACTGTGCATGACAAAAGCAGCCAGGTAAGATCAAAAAGTCAATAGTGATTGTCATTTAAGTGTCATGAATATGGTGTGGGGTCCTGAAAGCAGTGGGTAGGGGGCGGGAAAGAGAAAGGGACAAATAGCAATATCGACATCATAAAGTAACGGACTACCCTAAACGAAAGGGCTGTGAAGGGTTCCATTGGCGGATGTACGTTGGCGGGGCCGGGAGACTGCATTTGGGATCAATGCCTTTCTCCGGGCGGGCAGTGGCATGCCCGCCCCGGGAAATATTCTATAAAATGTCAGTTGCCTATCCGGTGCAACGGCGGTACGGCTGTTCGGCGTGACCTATAAAATTTCCAGGTTCTTGGCTTTATACCCCTGCAGGGCTTCGCTGCCGGCTGGCAGTTCGGTAATGAGGTAATGAATATCCTGAAGATCGGCGATCTTCATTTTCATGGAGCTGTTGAGCTTTTCTGAAATAGCGAGGATGGCCACTTTGTCGGCGGCCTTGATCATGGCTTTTTTCACCTGGATGGTTTCCCAGTCGGCATCGGTAAGGCCGTTGACCGGGTCGATAGCGTTGGTACCAATGATACAGAGGTCGGCTTTAATATTGGACAGGTACTCGAATACTTCGCCGCTGACGGTCATCTGGCTGTAGGCGGAGATCTGTCCGCCGATCACGATGGTTTTGATCATGGGTTTGTCCAACAGTTCCACGGCAGAGAGTACGTTGACTGTAATAAAGGTAGCCCTTAGGGAGGGTGGTATTTTCTTAATGAATTCGCGGATGGTAGTGCCGCCGCCGATGAGCACGATCATGTCGTCCCGCAGCAGTTGCAGTGCTTTTTCGGCAATGACCAGTTTGTTGTTCTGCGCATAGGTCTCCGACTCATGGCCATAATGATAGGCAATGGACATGGCGCCCCCCTTTATCTTCACTACTTCCCCGTCGTCCGCCAGCTCGTTCACGTCCCGGCGGATGGTGTCTTCCGAAACATTGATCAGGCTCACCAGTTCACTGTAGGTAATCCGGGTATGGATGTTTACCTGCTGAATGATAAGCTGTTTCCTGGACTTTTTGGTGAGGGAAACCGGGGGTATCTGGTCCTGTGTGTTCATACTATCCATAGCATCTGATAAATTCAAAGGGTGATGATAGACAAAAAAACGGGCATATGCAAAAAACGCACCGCTCCTTTTTCGCATGGCCATAACATGGGTCTGCAACAAAAATAACAGAACCAATAGAATTTTGCACTTTTGGAAAGTAAATAATTTTTCTGCACTTTTTGTATTTAGTATAATTGTTGATTATTAATAGTTTATATTGATATTAGCTTTTTGTTACGCTTATTTTTTGCATGTTGACTGCAAAATAATGACGAATAATTTGCAGTTTTCGCAAGAATGCCTATTTTTATCCCTGTAATTTCCGCATTATTCGAAGAACTAACTATCAACCAAACCACATGATGAAACATATCATAACCGTGGCCAATTTTCCGAAGATATTCCTGCCACTCCTGGGCCTGTTATTTTCTGTCTGTAGTTATGCCCAGTCTGATCTGGTATCCGGGACCGTGACCAGCGCGGCCGACGGACAAAAAATCATCGGCGCCTCGGTGTCGCTCGTCGGCGCCAAAGGCATCGGCGCCCTGACCAACGAAAACGGTCAGTTCTCTATTAAAATACCTTCCACCGTAACCGGCGACATCACCCTCGCAGTGACCTTCATCGGCTTCGACCGCCAGGAGGTAAAAGTGTCCAAAGGTCAGTCCAACATCAGCATCCGGCTCACAACCAATACCAAAGCGCTGGGTGAACTGGTGGTAACGGCCCTGGGTATCAAAAAAGAGAAAAAAGCACTCGCCTATGCCGTCACCGAAGTAAAAGGCAGCGACTTCACACAGGCCCGCGAAATCAACGTGGCAGACGCACTCACCGGTAAAATCGCCGGCGTGAACGCCTCCAGCCTCGCCAGCGGCCCCGGTGGCTCCAGCCGTGTCATCATCCGCGGCAACGGCTCCCTCAACGGCGACAACCAGCCGCTGTACGTGGTAAACGGTATGCCCATCGACAACACCACGCAAAGCACCCTCACCAGCGGCGCTTCCAACGGCCTTAACTATGACCGCGGCGACGGTATCGCAGGCATCAACCCCGACGATATCGAATCCATCACCGTACTCAAAGGCGGCCCCGCTGCTGCCCTCTACGGCGCCCGCGCTTCCAACGGCGTGATCCTCATCACCACCAAAAAAGGCGTGGCACAGAAAGGCATCGGCGTAGACTACAACACCACCTTCACCATGGAAACACCGTCCATCATCCCGGACTGGCAATATGAATACGGCGCCGGTGAAAAAGGTAAAAAACCTACCACCAAAGCGGAAGCTATCGCCGCCGGACGCCTCTCCTGGGGACCGAAAATCGACGGCAGCAACGTGATCCAGTTCGACGGGGTGGAACGCCCGTACGCCGCACAGAAAAACAACATCAAAAACTTCTATAACACCGGCAATACCTTCACCAACACGCTGGCGTTCTCCGGCGGCAACGATAACACAAAATACCGTGTATCCCTGTCCGATATGAATAACCGCAGCCTGGTGCCCAGCCAGACACTCAATAAAAAAATCGGCTCTGTCAGCATATTCTCTAACCTCGGCAAACGCCTGACGATCGAAGCTTACGCACAATACAACGTGGAAAAAGCCAAAAACAGAAGCAGCGTTTCCGACGCGCCAGGCAACGTTAACTGGGGCACCTATATGATCGCCAACACCGTCGATATCCGTCACCTCGACCCAGGGTACGACGCCAGCGATAAGGAAGTGGAATGGAACCCTTCCGGCTTCGCCTCCAACCCCTACTTTGTAGCTAACCGCTTTCGTAACAACGATGACCGTAAACGTTTTATCGGTAACGCCAGCATCAAATACAACCTGCTGGACAACCTCTTCGTGCGCGGTCGTGTAAGCCATGATTATCTGAACATCAACTACACCGGTATTGTACCTACCGGTACGCTCTTCGCTCCGAAAGGCCTCTACCAGCAGTACAATACCATCGCCACTGAAACCAACGGCGAACTGACCATCAACTACCAGGGTAAACTAAGCCGCGATCTCGGCATCACCGCCATGCTGGGCGGTAACAGGCGCAAATCCCTCTCTGACGGGACTAACCTGAACGGTACCGATTTCTTCGCACCCGGTTTCTACGACCCGTCCAACGTCGTAAGCCTGAACACTACCAACGTGAACCAACGCCAGGCAACCAACTCCGTGTTCGGCTCCGTAGACCTGTCTTTCAAAGATCTGCTGTTCCTGACCGCCACCGGCCGTAACGACTGGTTCTCCACGCTGTCGCCACAGAACAACAATATCTTTTATCCTTCCGTGGGCGCCAGCTTCCTGCTGTCTGAAGCAGTGAAAATGCCTTCCTGGATCAACTACGCCAAAGTACGTACCTCCTGGGCACAGGTGGGCGGCGCTACCCCGCAGCCTTATATCCTGAGACAGACGTACTCAGTACTGTCCGGCGGCGGCCACCTCGGTCAACCGCTGCAGACACCTACGCAGACGACCTCCCAGGGCAGCGGCTCCGGCCTGCTGCAGGCGCCCAACCCGAACCTGAAACCACTGGTGTCTACCACCTTTGAAGCAGGTATCGAAGCGCGCATGCTCAACAACCGCCTCTCCGCAGACATCACGGTGTACAGCCGCAAAACCACCAACGACATCATGCAGGCGGCCATCTCCCCGGCATCAGGTTATAACTTCGCCATCCTCAACGTAGGCGAAATGAGCAACAAAGGCGTGGAAGTATTGCTGACAGGCGTGCCCATCAAACAGAAGAACTTCTCCTGGGACATCAGCTACAACATGGCCTACAATAAAAATGAAGTGATGAAACTCACCGAAGGCATCAGCAGCCTGCAGCTGGACGTGAGCGTTAACAGCTACGCCTATATTTTTGCGGACATCGGAAAATCCTACAGCACCATCAAAGGCTTTAAAGTACTGAAAGATGCTGCCGGCAATACCGTATATGACAAAGCTACCGGCTATGAAATGCGTACCGGCCTCACCGACCTCGGCACCGGCGTATCACCTTTCTCCGCCGGTATCACCAACAACTTTACTTACAAACGCTTTAACCTGAGCTTCCTGATCGACGGTAAATTCGGCGGCCACGTATATTCCGCTACCAATCTGTACGCTACCCGCTTCGGCCTGAACAAGATCACCCTGCCCGGCAGAGATGGCGGCCTGACCGTGAACGGCGTAGACCAGGACGGTAAACCATTTACCAAAACCTTCACCTACGAAACCGGTCTGCAGGCATACTACGACAACTACAAAAACCTCTCTGAGAAATTTGTATACGACGCCAGCTTTATCAAACTGCGCCAGGTGGTACTCAGCTACAATATCCCGGCAAAAGTGTTTGCCTTCGCCAAACTGCAGGGCGCTACCGTGTCCTTCGTAGCAAGGAACCTGTTGATCCTGTATAAGAATGCGCCTAACATCGATCCGGAATCCACCTTCAGCAACTCCAATGCACAAGGTTTTGAAATGTTCGGTGTGCCCCGTACACGGAGCTATGGCGTAAACCTCCAGGTAAAACTTTAGTTCATTCTTAAAATTGATCAGCTCATGCAACGTATTGCCAGATATAAATTCATTTTGCTCTTAGGGATGGTGCTGGGTTTTGCCTCCTGTGACAAAGACTTTGAAGCGCTCAACGTAAACCCGAACGCTTCCGAAAAACCAAACATCGATTTGCTGTTCACACAAAGCCTGCTGAAAGGCAGCCTCCCGCTGGACCGCGCCTATTTCTTCACCTCTTACCTGCATTGCGGTACTTACATCCAGCACTATGCCATCGCTAAAGAGATGGCCGGTTCCGGCGCCGGTGATAAATATGCGGTGAACGATTTTTACCAGAGCTTCTACTACCGGAACGTATACACGAACACCATGACTACGCTGGCGGAGATCATCGAAGCGGCACAAGGTCCGGAAAATGTGAACAAACTCGCAGTGGCGCGCCTCTGGAAAGCACTGCTGATGCAGCGTATCACCGACCTGTATGGTGATGTGCCCTACAGCGAAGCTACCCGCGGCAAGTACGACCTGTTTCAGCCTAAATACGATCCGCAGGAAGACATCTACGCCGGCCTGCTGAAAGATGTGGAAGAAGCCATCAAATCTTTTGACGCTGCCAAACCCACTTTCGGTAATGCCGACCTGATCTACAAAGGCAACATCGCCCAGTGGAAAAAATTCGGTTACTCCCTCATGCTGCGCCTGGCCATGCGCACTACCCGCGCTACCAGCACCAAAGTGGTAGCGAAAGACTGGGCACTGAAAGCAGTAGCCGGCGGTGTGATCACGGAAGGAGCAGACAACGCGGTCGTGAGATATTCCAACGGTCCGCAGACGTATAACAACAATCCCATTGCTTTTGAACTGGTAAACCAGGACTATGTGCCTTCTTCCAAAGGCGCCAGCAACCAGGAATGGGGCAAATTCAGCAAAACGTTCATCGACTTCCTGAAAAGCCATAATGACCCGCGGCTGGGCGTGGTGTCCGTTGTCTGGACCAACGGCAATCCGGATACGACCGCCGCTTTACAGAAAGGCATGGCCAACGGCACCGACGTGAAACCGGCCAACCCGGCTTCCTACTCTGAGCCTAACCCGGCTACCATCCTGAACTATGCTTCCCCACTGCTGGTGATGACCAACGCAGAGATGAACCTGCTGCTCAGTGAAGTAGCGTTGCGCGGCTGGAGCTCCGGCGACAAGGCGCAACTGTATGCCAACGGCGTTACTGCCGCGCTGCGCAACTGGAGCCTGTTCGGGGCTGCCGGCACCATCGCGCCGGAACGCATCAGCCAGTACGTGGCCGACAACACCCTTAATACCGGTGGTTCTTTCGACGCGCAGATGGAGCAGATACACACCCAGTTCTGGGTAGCGCTGCTGCTCGACGAACAGGAAGCATACGCCAACTGGCGCCGCACCGGTTACCCGGTACTGGTACCGGTGAAATATACCGGTAACGTAACAGGCGGCACCATCCCGCGCAGACTGCCTTACTCCCAGACAGAGCAGGGTATCAACGGCGCCAACTATAACGATGCCGTAAAAAGACAAGGTGCTGATGTATTAACAACCAGAATTTGGTGGGATAAATAATTATGAAAAGAGTATTCCTGTTTTCTGTACTCATAACAGTTCATACATGCCTCCTCGCTCAAAGGAAAAGGGTTGCCGCTCCGGCAGCCCTGATTCCTTTGCCTGTGGCAGCCTCCTGGACCGCCGACAGCGCTTTTATTACCGCTCACGCGGAAATAAAGGCTATGCCCGGCCTGGAAAAAGACGCCGCGCTGCTGAAGTCGTATATGGGGAGCGTTAGTGACCGTGCGGTAAACGCTCGTACATCCGCTGCCGTTACCCTGTCCGTCGATTCCGTGGCGGTGAAACAGCCGGAAGGCTACCTGTTGCAGATAACGCCGCAGCAGGTAAAACTGACGGCGCATGACGCCGCCGGTATCGGTCATGGGATAGCCACCTTACGGCAGCTGTGGAAGCCTGCCGCCGGCGGCGGACTGATACTGCCGGGAGCGATGATCACCGACTACCCCCGCTTCAGATACCGTGGCATGCACCTCGATGTAGGCCGTCATTTTTTTTCGGTGGACTATCTCAAACAGTTCATCGATCAGCTGGCATTGTACAAGTTCAATAATTTCCACTGGCACCTCACCGATGACCAGGGATGGCGTATAGAGATCAAAAAATATCCCCGGCTACAGGAAGTGGCCGCCTGGCGCGACCAGACCATGATCGGGCATAAAAAAGAACTGCCGCACCGTTTCGACGGAAAAAAATACGGTGGCTATTACACGCAGGAACAGGTCAAAGAAGTGGTGGCCTATGCCGCCGCCCGGCATATCAACGTGATCCCCGAGATAGAAATGCCCGGTCACGCATTGGCCGCTCTGGAAGCTTTCCCGTCATTGGGATGTACCGGTGGCCCTTACAAAACCGCACAGTTCTGGGGTATTTTCGATGATGTGTTCTGCGCGGGAAAAGACAGTACCTTCTTTTTCCTGCAGGACGTGCTGGATGAAGTGATTGCGCTGTTCCCTTCTTCGTATATCCATATTGGTGGCGACGAATGCCCCAAGGTGCGATGGAAGCAATGCCCGGCCTGTCAGCAGCGGATGAAGGCAGCGCACCTGGAAGATGAAAATGCGTTGCAGAGTTATTTTATCCGCCGTATCAGTGATTATGTCAACAGCAAAGGCCGCAAAATTATCGGCTGGGACGAGATACTGGAAGGAGGGCTGGCGCCCGGCGCTACCGTGATGAGCTGGCGCGGCGTGGAAGGCGCTGTGTTGGCGGCCAAACAAAAGCAGCAGGTGATCATGACGCCGGAAGAAGAGCTGTATTTCGACCACTACCAGTCCTTATACCCCGAAGAACAAACCGCAGCGGCCGGATATACGCCACTGGAAACGGTGTATGGCTACGAGCCGCTGGTGGCTGCCGGCGATACGGCGCTGCTGCCTTACATCGCCGGCATCCAGGGGGGAATCTGGAGCGAATACCTGTCTACAGAAACAAAGGCCAACTATATGATTTATCCCCGCTTGCAGGCGACGGCCGAAAGGGCCTGGTCGCCGGCAACAGTGAGGGATTATAACTATTTCACACAACGCCTGACTGCGTTGACGGGTGACCGTTATACCACCTGGAAGGAAATCAATTACCGGTTGGACAGTGTTGGCCGCGGCAGCCTGTATGTGGCGCTGCATGCCCGTCAGCCGGGTGCGGTGGTCCGTTATACTACCGATGGGCGTGCGCCCGTGGCCGGTAGCCCGGTATATAAAGGCCGTATCCGGATCAGTCATAGCACTGTATTACAGGCGCAACTGTTTGTGCAGGGTAAACCTACGGGCCGGTTGTTTCGTCAGCCGTTTGAGGTGAATAAATCTACAGGCGCACAGGTAACGCTGCAGGACCCGCCGAATACCAAATACAACCATGATGCGGCGTTTTTGGTCAACGGCGTGGCCGGTACGCACCGTTTCAACGAGGGGCAGTGGCTGGGCTTCTCCGCACGTGACATGCATGCGTATGTGGACCTCGGCAGCGTGCAGGAAATCAAACAGCTGGGCATTAATGTGCTTAACTATCACTGGCAGAAGATGTGGGCGCCCACCTCACTGGTGTTTGAAGTGTCGGCCGATGGTAAAATTTTTGAGCGTGTAGCCGCCGCTGATAGTTTCCCGGTGAATGGTATTAACCAGGTACGGTTGACCGTAAAGCCCGTACCCGCAAGATATATTAAAGTGACGGCGGTCAACAAGGGGGTGATCCCGGCGGGAGAGTATGGAGCGGGTGGCAGGGCGATGATGCTGGCAGACGAAATTATTGTTAACTGATGCTGTGCGTATTGATTCCACGTTAGCATTACATTTTATACGGCATGGCATTTTTGATTGTTATTGTATGCATACTGTTGCTGATGGTGTTGGTAACACTCGCCAAATGCAACGTGTTTGTGGCTTTTCTGATCGTATCCGCGTTGGCAGGCTGGTGGCTGGGTATGCCCTTGCAGTCCATTACCGGCGCCATGCAAAAAGGCATCGGTGATACGATGGGCGGGCTGTTGATCATCATCATCCTGGGCGCCATGCTGGGCAAGCTGGTGGCGGAGAGTGGCGCGGCGCGGCAGATCGCGCAAACGCTGATTCGTTTGTTCGGTACCCGTTATATCCAATGGGCACTGCTGGTGGCCGGATTTGTCATCGGCATTCCCCTGTATTACGGGGTAGGCTTTGTGTTACTCGTTCCTTTGATATTTTCTGTGGTCTACCAATACAAGCTGCCGGCGGTATATATCGGGTTACCCACGCTGGCGGCTTTGTCTGTCACCCATGGCTTTTTACCGCCGCATCCTTCGCCGGTGGCGCTGGTGACGCAGTTTCATGCCAATATGGGTCTGACACTGGTATACGGACTGATAGTGGCTGTTCCTGCCATTATAGTGGCGGGGCCGTTGTTTGCCCGTTATCTGAAAAAGATACCTGCGTCGCCATCCCCGCTTTTTCAGGCGCAGGAAAATCAGGCGCAGCAGTTGCCCGGCGCGTTCAACAGTTTCTTCACCGCCTTATTGCCCGTATTGTTGCTCGTTATTACCACCGGGTTATTACATGCCGCCCCGGCGAATTCGCAACTATACGGTTTTCTCTCTTTTGCCGGCGACGCTTCGGTGGTGATGCTATGCTGCCTGCTGATCGCCACTTTTTCGCTGGGCATCGCGCAGCGGAAGTCACTGAAAGATATCATGAACATATACGCAGAATCGGTCAAAGACATCGCTATGGTGATGCTGATCATTGCTGGATCGGGCGCTTTAAAGGAAGTGCTGGCCAATAGCGGTGTAAGTGCGCGGATAGCCATGGCGATGAGCTCCTGGCATATCCCGGTGTTGGTGCTGGGCTGGCTGATGGCCGCCGTGATCCGTGCCAGTATTGGTTCTGCTACCGTGGCAGGCCTTACGGCTGCCGGTATGATGGCGCCGTTTATCGCTACCGGGCAGGTAGACCCCAATCTTATGGTATTGTCAGTAGGAGCGGGCAGCCTGATGTTCTCCCATGTGAATGATGCCGGCTTCTGGATGTTTAAGGAATACTTTAACATCAGCATAAAAGATACCTTCCTGTCATGGTCCGTGATGGAAACTATTGTAGGCATCATGGGCCTGTTGGGGGTATTGGCGCTCAACGCGCTGATCACTCATTAAGCATTTATTAAACCAGAATATATGGAAAGCAAAGCAGCAGAAAAATTAAAAGCATTAGGCCTGGAATTACCACCGGCGCCAACGCCCCTGGGCGTGTACAAACCTTTCCTGATCGACGGGAAGTACCTTTACCTGTCTGGTCACGGGCCGGTGCAGCAGGACAAGTCGCTGATCATCGGCAGGATCGGCAGCGAGCTCGATATGGAACAAGGCAAGCTGGCCGCACGGCAGGTGGGCCTGACCATGTTATCCACCATTCAGACGCATGTGGGACTGGAAAAGGTGAAGCGCGTGATCAAAGTGCTGGGCATGGTGAACTGTACGCCTGAATTTGAACGGCATCCTTATATCATCAACGGTTGCAGTGAACTGTTTGCCGCCATATGGGGCGAAGAGAATGGTATCGGTGTACGCAGCGCCGTAGGCTTCGGCTCCCTGCCCGACAATATCCCGGTAGAGATAGAAGCTTTGTTTGAATTGTATTAGGATGGCCGCAGCAGATGCCGGGGAAAATATTATCTTTCCCTTAAAATTTGGATCATGCAAAAGCAGGAGGAAACAACAGCAGTCAGGCTGGCGGCTTTCGGTGAATTTCTGCTGAGGCTTCACAGCAACAGCGGCAAACGTTTCGGTCAGTCAGACGGATATATTCCTTATTACGCCGGCGCGGAGGCCAACGTATGCGTACTGTTGTCCCGCCTGGGCATATCCACGGAGTATATCACACGGGTGCCGGACAACGACCTGGCCGTAACAGGACTGCAACACCTGAGAGGTCATGGCGTAGGCACCGGCAGGGTGGTGTATGGCGGCGACAGGCTGGGATTGTATTTTACAGAATCCGGTAACGGCATACGCCCCGGGCGTGTGATCTACGACCGTACCGGCTCCTCCTTTGCCACTTTGCAGCCCGGAGAGATCGACTGGGCATCTGCGCTGGCAGGCATCAACGTGTTTCACTGGTCCGGCGTGGCAGCAGCGCTATCCGCCAGCAGCGCCGCCGTTTGCGCAGAAGCGCTGGCAGCGGCACAGGCGGCAGGCCTTACCATCTCGTCAGATTTTAACTACCGCGCCACGCTCTGGAAATACGGGCAGCACCCTTCAGCGGTAATGCCTGCGTTACTGCAGCACAGCGATATGACGGTAGCCGACCTGGACGCGGTGAACGTGTATTACAATATTGAAACAGATAAACAGCTCCCGCCGGAGAAAAGATTCGAACAGTGTTATGACCAGTTGCGCCGGCATATGCCGAAGCTGAAAACGCTGGCCATGAGCTTCCGGAAAGTACAGGGCAACCAACTCATGTATTTCGGAGCGCTCGCACAGGACGACCGGTATTATTTTGCAGAAGGATTTACTGTTCCGCAGGTCACCGACCAGATCGGCGCCGGCGATGCTTTCACAGCAGGCATCCTGTTTGGCGTAATGAACCAGCACCCGCCGCAGCGGACCATTGATTTCGCCGTCGCATGCGGTACGCTCAAACAGAGCATCCATGGCGACTGGGCGCTGGTAAATGAACGGGAAGTGACCGACCTGATGGCCAACGGCCCTTCAGGACGAATAGTACGATAACTACTCTTATTATGTTTACGATTGATGCACACCTCGACCTCAGCATGAACGCCCTGGAATGGAACAGGGACCTGCGGCAGCCGGTAACGGCGATCCGCAAAAGAGAGGCGGGGCTACAGGATAAACCAGACAGGGAAAAAGGCGTTGTTGCTTTTCCCGAACTGCGGAAAGGTAATGTCGGCCTGGTAGTGGCCACACAGATAGGTCGCTATGTAGCGCCCGACAACCCATTGCCCGGCTGGCACTCTCCGGAGCAGGCCTGGGCACAGACACAGGGACAGCTGGCGTGGTACAAGGCCATGGAAGATGCAGGCGAAATGATCATGATCAAAGACCTGCCCGCACTGGAACAACACGTCGCCCTGTGGAACGACGGCACGCCCAATGACCGCAAACCTATCGGGTACATCCTCAGCCTCGAAGGTGCTGACTCGCTGGTAACCATCGATCATCTGCACAGGGCGTATCAGAACGGCCTTCGTGCGGTAGGCCCGGCCCACTACGGCCCCGGGCGTTATGCCAACGGCACGGATGCTACCGGTCATCTCAATGAACAGGGACGCCAGCTGATACGGGAAATGGAGCAACTGAACATGATACTCGACGCCACGCACCTCTGCGACGACGCTTTCTGGGACGCTATGGACATCTTCAACGGAGCGGTATGGGCCAGCCATAACAACTGCCGCGCCCTGGTGAATCACAACCGCCAGTTCAGCGACGAGATGATCAAAATACTCATTCAGAAAGGAGCAGTCATCGGCGGCGCACTCGACGCCTGGATGATGGTGCCCGGATGGGTGCGGACACAGTCCACCCCCGAAGGCATGCAATGCAACCTCGAAAAACTCATCGATCACATGGACCACATCTGCCAGATAGCCGGCAACGCCCTGCATGTAGGCATTGGCACAGACCTGGACGGCGCTTTTGGAAAAGAGCAATGTCCCTATGATCTGGAAACCATCGCCGACCTGCAAAAGCTGCCGGATATGCTGTCCAGGCGAGGCTATAAAGCTGCAGATATTGAAAACATCATGCATGGGAACTGGCTACGGTTCCTGCGTAAGGCATGGAAATAACGCACGCGATGCCTTTCACGCAAAGACGCTAAGTTTTTTATTTTTTATTAAGAGCGCAAAGGAGCGGAGATCAAAGTTGTTCTTCGCTCCTTTGCGCTCTTATAACATAAATTAGTTCTTGAGACCCTTTGCGTGCAAAATTTTCGCGCGTTTGTCGGTCATCCAGGCGGGCAGCGCGGCGCCCTTCAGGTAATAGCTGAAAAACTCGAACATGCGTCTGTTATAATCCAGTGCGGGCTTATCAAATATGCTGTGGCCCTGTCCTTCGTATTGCAGGAAATAAACCACTTTGCCCATCCGTCTCATCCCCGTGAAAAATTCAATTCCCTGTCCCACCGGCACATCATTGTCTTCCATATTATGCATCAGCAGTAAAGGGGTTTTTATTCTATCGATATTCAATACCGGGGAGTTCTCCTGGTAAAGATCGGGCCTTTCCCAGAGAGAGGCGCCAATACGATCGCGGTACAGTTCGTACTGCCCTTGCCGTGAGTACCCCGAGCCGATGATGGAGCCGTAGGCACTGACGAAATTGGTAAAGCCTGCCGCAGAACAGGCCGCCGCGAACCGGTCGGTATGCGTGATGATATAGTTGGTCTGAAAACCACCGAAGCTGTGTCCCTGGAGGCCCATCCGGGTGGAATCGACATAGGGCAGTTGCACGAGCTTGTCTGCCGCGCCCAGCACGGTTTGGAGAGAGCTGCGGCCGGGATATCCGATGTCAAAGTGAACATCCGGTGTGAAAACGAGGAAGCCGTTGCTCACGAAATAGGGGATGTTCATCGGTCCCATACTGGGTTCCGGCCGGATATAAAGATGCAGGCATTCGCTGATCTTTTCATAATAATAAAAGATGACAGGGTATTTCTTGTTGGGATCGAAGTTCTCCGGTTTATATAAAATACCCTGTGCAGGTTTTCCATCCCTGGTGTTGAAATCTATCAGTTCGGTGGTCAGCCAGTTGACCCGCCGCTCCGGATGTATGTCGCTGATTGCGTCAAAGTGAATAAAGTCTTTTGTAACATAGATATTGGGAGCGCTGGCAGCCTCCATTTTCTGTACCAGGTATACATCGGCATTTTTCGCTTTCACGGGTGGCGTGCGCAGGTGGTATTTGCTTTCTTCCGGACCGGTGAAAATGAACGGATGCATGCTCAGCTGGCGCAGCTTTCCTTTTACGATGTCAAAGAAGCCGTCTTCTTTGGTGCTGCGGTTGAACGCGGTTAGCAGGATGTTTTTACCGGTACGTTCATTGGGGGGGAAAGCGAAGCGGAACACGATATTATGGGATTTACCATAACCTTCGGTTATGTTGACGGGCGCGGATTTCCCGGTGAGGTCAATCTGGAAAATATCGTGTTGGTCATACAGGTATAGTTTTGTTTCATCGTCACTGAATCCGCCCAGCGGGAGGTTGAGATAGGGTGCGAAGGGGATATCGTCATTATCGTAGGTGGTCCAGGTGGCGGTTATGCCGGCCGTGATGTTTTTTCGTTCGCTGGTAGCTACGTTGTAGCTGAAATAGTTTTGTTGGCCGGCATCGTAGTAGATGATCCATTTGCCTTGTGGCGACAGGGCATAGGATGCGCTGTTACGGTCGCCGGGCAGGGTAACCAGTTTTTTTGACCCGTTGGTGAGGTCTACCAGCGAGCGGGAAGACAGGGCGTTTTCATTCCAGTTCCATTCTCCTTTATGGGCCAGTGTTTTATCCAGCAGCTTCAGGGTGCTGCGTGGATTATAGGAGCCGGCATAGAAGCCGGCGAGGTAAAAGGGCGATTCTTCTTTATCCTGTACCTGCCGGATAGTATTGTTATGGAGATACCATATTGCCTGGCAGCGCAGCGGATCTTCTTCTTTGTTGAGCTTTGTGTCCATAAAAGTGCGCAGGCGTAAACGTGCCGGGTTGGGCGCTGGTGGCGCCGGATAGTCGCCGGTGAGCACGCAGTGGATAAAACTCCCGTCGCCGCTGAACTTTTCGAAGCTGCCGAAGGTCATTTCGTTTTGTAGCTGCATATGGGGGGCCGCTACGATCGCTTTTCCTGTCTGGTCGCGGTGATAGTACCAGAAGGTGGTAGCTTTATCATTGCTGCGTGTAAGGAAGACGCATTGTGTTCCCTTATCGTCTGCAACGATATTGAGTGGTTCTTCCCCGGTGTAAATTTCCTGTGTGCTGCGATGGGAGATGTCCGCCATTTGGAGGCGATAGGTGACGGAGTCTGTCTGGCTTTTGAGCAAAAGAAACTGGCCGTTGCCGCTGGGCAGATAGTCGGAAATGTCGCTGAATTGTTGTACGGTACCGGTTTTCAGGTTGCGTAGCTCCAGTTGGCCACTGGCGCTGTGGATAGCCAACCATCCGGTATCTGCCTGTTGAAATAACGTATATTTTTTTACCGCCGGAATGATTTCTTCTTTTGTGCTGCCAAGGGTGATGACCAGCAGACTGTTGTCCGGCAGTTTGGTGACTGCCAGTTTACTGTCAGCCGTAAAAGTGATGGGTTGGAAAGCTTTCAGTGCTTTTTTCCAGGAATGACCGATAGCCTGTATGATTTGCGTTGCCTGTCCGGGCGGCTGATTGTAGATGTAGTAGGACGCATACCGGCCATCGTTGCTGATGACAGGGTTGAGGGCCAGGCTCCAGGTATTGAAATCGGAGTCGTTGAGCGGACGTTTCTGCGCGTAGGTGCTGATGGTGAGCAGCACCAGGAAGACGGCTGGGTATAGTCTCATGGGTGGCGATAGGATTAAGGGGGGAGATGTCCCGGCAGACAGCTCCTGTATTCGTGGAAAGCATTTTTACGTTTCGTGGCGTTACCTCAGTTCTGTGGGTTGTCTGTAATAAACACCTTTGAGCAGGGCTGACCGGGAACAGTGGTGGCGTTGGCGCCGTTATGGTCGGGGCCGGGAATTTCTTTCCCGGTGAGGGTGTGATCGCATACGTCCTCATTGTCATACGGAACATATATCCTGTGGTTGACACGGGCTTTGGAAGCCACGACGCCTGCAATGACGGAGATAATGAAAACGGCAGATAACAATAAAGCTGACTTTTTCATAATAATGGATTTTGAGGATGATAACATCAGGTATTTTATCTTCTTCGTTGGCCTGGCAGGGAATGAGGGATCTTACTGCAATGATAACTATTTGAGGCTGATAATATTTTGTAAAGTGGTAACCGAAACCGTTGATAGCGCAGGAGAGGTGCGTGGTAATTTATCCGGATGATATTGCGGAATCAAATTATCCTATGGCCGCTCGCATCATAGGCGAAACAATCGACGCAAATATGGTAAAGCCATGGTATGACTGGCTTCAGGAAAAGTGCCCGGGGTATTCGCCTCAAAACGTCTGCTTCTTCTCCAGGTCCGGCAGCACCGCATCTATCCTTTTCGCCAGTTCAGGCAGTTTAATCGTTGGTACGGCGGGGAACAGGTGATGCTCCAGGTGGTAGAACATGCTGAATGTCAGCTTGTTTTTCCAGGTGCCGCGCTGGGTACGGGCCAGTTCCGGGGTTTCGGTGGTGTCGTGATGCACGGTCCATACGGCAAAGAAGGCCATCAGGCATTCGCCGGTGAGCATGACAATTATATGGTAGATCAGGAAGTGGAGGTCGAGGAGGAAAACGGTGGTCGCAAATACCGTGATGGCGCTGAGTTCCAACAGGGTATTACGCACATATTTTTTGTTGGCCGTCTGCAGGGTCACGCGGTGAATGTGGAACATATGTACAGGGCCATACAGGATGGCACCGTACCAGCTCATACTGGCAGATTTACCTTCATAGTCTTCTTCGGACAGACAGTATTTATGGTGGCGGATGTGGTTGTACTTAACGGCATTCATAGAGGCCATCATGAGGACGCTGTTGAGAAAGAGGGACAGCCATGTAAGGCGTTTATGGGTGCCGAGTGACTGGTGGAAGCCGTTGTGTACCTGCCTTAATGCTGTCAGGAAGAAAAAAGCCGAAAACGGGAGGGCGGCGAGGTAGTATCCCTTCCATGCCAGTACCCAGGAAACCAGTAGCCAGGGGATGGTCAGGTTGTTTTCAATCAGCATTTCCGGGACGGTCAGGTGCCGGAGGTCCTTCCAGTCGACTTTGCGTTGAATGTCAGTATGATTCATGGGATACAGGGTTATCCGGTACAAATATACGCCATCGGCAAGCAGGTTGATCAGTTTGCCCGTAAAAACCAAAGAAACCGGGGGAAAATTTTTTTTTCTTGATAAATTATTTATCTTCAAAAAATCAAAGTCTCAAAATAGCCCGTTACTATATGTCTATGTTCAACTTATATAAATCCAAATCTGAATCTGCAAATTCCCATCATTTTTAAGTCTGTACGCTGAATATCCGCCCCAGGGCGTTACCGCTTGGTTAAAGACAGGGGAGGGCCTTATGAAACTGTATTAGTTATGAAAAAGAAAAAAATTGACCTGGCAAAAAAACTGACCCTCGCCAAAGAAACAGTGGCTACCCTGACTGTAAAACAAAAAGAAGCAGTAAAAGGTGGTGAAACGGTGTTTTGTGACACTTACGACCCGGCCTGGACTTGCGAATCAAATCCCCGTCCCACAAATGTTTGCATGTAGTAATGGCTGTTAACCCGGCATCAACGATGGTAAATCCGATTTAACCCGTAAATCCCTGGTATGAGAAAAAAGAAAATTTCCCTCGGCAAGAAATTGTCCCTCAACAAGGCAACTGTTGCTACGATGACTATCCGGCAGCAAGCTGTTATAGGTGGCGGTCCGTTTACGGTTATGCCCCGTTGCATTGAAACGGTGGCACAAACCTGTATCACCTATATGCCCGGCCAGGATCAGTGCTACATATGTCCTGAAGGCTAACTTTAAACAGGTAATACCCCCGTTAAGGAAGGGTATGCCCTCCCTCAAATGCACTAAGTATGAAAAAGAAACAAATCGTTCTCAGTAAAAAGCTATTGCTGAGAAAAGATACTGTCGCATCGCTGAACGTGCAACAGCAAGCCAAAATCGCCGGTGGTGTTCCGTTAACATGGTGGAGCGCCTGTTGTCAGAATACCCGTGAGGTTACGTGCCCTGAAGGATGCGTCCGTACTTCTGAACCGAAATAATTCAGCTTTTGAACCCGGACACACCATCCGTTGTACCGCGGACGGCGGAGACGGTGTCCACCCTAAAACCTCCACAATTATGAAAAAGAAAACACTTCAACTGAGCAAAAAACTGCTGCTCAAAAAAGACACCCTCGTAACCCTGAATCAACAGGATCAGGCAAAACTCGCCGGTGGGGCTCCGCTCACCTGGTGGAGCGCATGTTGCGTGGAAACTGATGAAGTGACCTGCCCTGCAGGTTGTGTAAGAACAACCAAATAATCATGATAGCTGAACATCCGCCCCATGGCTACAGACAGGGGAGGGCTTTATTTTTTTTATCCATCAATATGAAAAAGAAAAAAATCGATCTCAGCAAAAAACTGGCGCTGAACAAGGAAACTGTCGCATCATTGAACATATCCCAGCAGCAGCAACTGGTGGGAGGCGTCGCTACGCGCGATATCGTTTGCATGGAAGATACACGGTATATCTCCAGCTGCAGAGCTACGCGCCCGTCGCCTAACTCACCCTGCTGCCAGATACCCTGATGGTAAAAGGGTATTGGTCACCGGATGACCAGGGAACAACTCCTGCATGAGCACACCCCTGTCTCCGTTCTTTTCCCAACAGGGAAAGCCCGTCTTTCCCTGTTGTACACTATTAAACCTCTGCTGACAAATGAATAATACCGCGACACAGTTAAGATACATCTATCATGATATCATCCCCCTGTTAAAGGAACGTAAATACAAAGCCGATTATAACACCAGCCTGTTCAAAGGTCCCTGGGGCGCACTGTTGTTTATGTTCTACTACGAACAGTATGCGGATGATCAGGCGGATAACGCCACCGCACTGCTGGAGGAACTATATGCTGAATACGCACCTGAAAAAGGAGATAATTATGCCTTCTGTAACGGCCATACCGGCCCGTTCTGGCTGCTGGAACACCTTACCCGCCATGAATTCCTGGACCTCGACATCAATGAACTGGCCAGCGATTTCGTGACTGCTACTATCCTGCAAAGCAATTTCCACCTGGAACACCAAAACTACGACTTCCTTCATGGTAGCTCCGGCATGTGCAACTTCCTGCTGAGGTTTGCCAGCCGCCCCGATGTTGCCGAACACCTCGGACATTTTGTTCAAAAGCTGTGGGACAACAGCGTGATGACCGACAAAGGCCGCAGCCTGCCCTTCTTCTATACACATGATAAACCCGAAGGTATCTTCTGCAATTCCTTCAGCCTCGCCCACGGGTCCTGCTCCCTCCTGATTATTGTAGCAAAAATATACGAGGCCGGTATCGCCAAAGAACGATGCCAAAGCCTGATCACAGAATCTATTCCTTTTATCCTCCAAAACCAGAATGCCGTTTCGGACGATTCCATGCACGCCCTCTACCCTGCCATCCTGGACGGGAAATCCACCGACAGCCGCCTCTCCTGGTGCTATGGCGACCTGAACGTAGCCATGATGCTGTGGCATTGTGGAAAAGTGTTTGGTGAAGAACATTGGAAAGAAGAAGCGCTGCACATCATGCGTTACAATATGCGCCGCGACACGGACGAAGCCGCCGGCATCGTAGACAACTGCCTTTGCCACGGTTCCGGCGGTATCGCCGCCTTCTACCGCAAATTCTGGTTCGAAACAGGAGACGAAGCTTTCCTCCGTTGCGCTAACCACTGGCAGGAAAAAGCAACCGAAAAAATCGTCTTCCCCGAAGACCACAGTAAACACGGTATCAAAATGTGGCTGGGTAAAGACAAACAGTGGGAATACGTATGGGACCTGCTCGACGGTAGCAGTGGCGTAGGATTGTCTATGTTGTCCCAAATGCACCCGCAGGCGCTGCCATGGGACGAGTGCTTCCTGCTCTCCTGAAAATTATTTTAATCATCTGCAAAAAGGAACTATTATGGCCTTATCGCATACAGGGTTTTTCCTATTAAGAAGCCCGCTATACCCGGTCAACCGGTATCGTGACGTGCTGGAGGACAGCCTCCAGGAGCTGGCAGACAAGAATCCGCTGTTCCTGTATGCCCTGTGCATTGCCTCCGGCGACCTGCTCAAAGAGCTGGAAAGGTTCCTCAGTGATCCGGCGTCGTTCAACAAAAAGAAGACCGACAAACTGCGTAAGTCACTGTATAAATACTGGGTACGTGCCTGCTCCCGCAGCACGCCCTATGGCCTCTTCGCCGGCTGCACCACCGGCGCCATCGGCGCCGATACACAGCTGCGGATCAATGACGTGAAAGACGCCTATCAGTATGTGCGCCTCGACATGGACTATTACACCCGCATCTGCTATCACATCAGCCAGCAGGCGGATATCAGTACCGCCTTACGCTACTATCCCAACAACAGCATCTATAAAACAGGGGATAAATACCGCTACGCGGAATATACCATCAACAATAACCGGCGCAAATACCTGCTCACCGCCGTGGAAGACTCGGTATTTATGAGCGCCATCATCCGCGAAGCCGCCGCCGGCCTGACGATCACACAGATCGTGCAGGTGATCCACGAGCAGGACCCCTCCATCACAGAAGAAGAAGCGACCAGCTTCGTCCGCGAACTGATCGATTCCCAACTGCTTATCGCAGATACCGAGCCCCGGATTACAGGAGAAGATAACCTGCAATCCCTCACAGACCGCCTTTTATCCATCCCCGACGCCAATACCTTCCGTGACGCACTGCTTGCACTACAGGCACTATTCCGGCAGCAGGACTTCGAAAGGTCCCGCCTGGCCGCCATCCATCAACAGTGCGAAAACGCTTTCCCCATCAGCATCCCTAAAGACCTGCTGCAGATAGACCTGTTTAAAACCGCTCAACAATGCCAGTTGAGCGAAACACTGGTCAACGATATCCTGTCACAGATCCATCGGTTGATGGCTCTCTGCCACGGCTATACGAAAGGGCAGACGGAACTGTCCTCTTTCATTACCCGTTTCATGGAACGCTATGAATCGCAGGAGGTACCGCTCAACCTGGTGCTGGATGGAGAAACAGGCATCGGCTACGGCGCCGCCATCGAAAACACCGTACATGCCCCCTTCGTGGAAGACGTGGCCGGCGCCCCCGGCGCGGAAAACCAGACGGTGTCCTGGTCACCACTGCAGCAACTCAGTCTCGATAAATACGAACAGTTCCTTCAGCAGGGCCTCTCCGAAGTGACGATCACCGACGATGACCTGCAGAAACTCGGCGACCCTGAAACCGTGCCCATGGCACGCAGCTGCTACCTCTTCGGCAGCCTGCAGGCCGCTTCTGCCGAAGCGGCAGACAAAGGCGAATACCAGTTCGCCCTCAACTCCATGGGCGGCCCCTCCGCAGCCAACCTGCTGGGCCGCTTCTGTAACGGCGACGAGGTGCTGACGGAAAAAGTAAAAAGTATCCTCGATGAGGAAGCCGCCGCCTTCCCCGATCTCCTGCTCGCGGAAGTAGTGCACTTCCCGGAAGCCCGCGCGGCCAACGTATTGATACGGCCCACGCTACGCCCCTACGAAATACCCTACATCGGCGTGGCCGGCACCCCGGAAGAATACCGCATACCGGTAAACGACCTCCTGGTGTCCGTCAGACAAAATGAGGTCATTCTCCGAAGTAAGCGGCTCAACAAACGGGTAATACCCCGCCTGAGCTCCGCTCATAACTACGGCTATAACAGCCTGCCCATCTATAAGTTCCTCTGCGACCTGCAACATCAGTCCGTGATGTCATACCTGAGCTGGGACTGGGGGGTGTTCGGCAACCGTAAACGCCTGCCCCGGGTAGTCTATAAAAACATCATCCTCAGCAAAGCCACCTGGACGCTCACCGCCAAAGAAACAGCACACCTCGGTGATGATGCGGAAGCCAACCAGCGCTTTATGGACCAGTACCGCGAACAGCAGAAAATGCCGGAAAAAGTACTGCTCGCCGAGTCAGACAATGAACTGCTGCTGGACCTGACAGCACCCGCTGCAGTGGGACTGCTGCTCGACCACGTAAAGAAAATGTCGTCGGTAAAACTGAAAGAATGCCTGCTGGCAGAAGAAAGCGGTATCGTACGCGATACAGACGACCAGGCCTATGCACATGAACTGCTGCTGCCGCTACGTTCCGTGCCTGTCGCGGAAAAAACAGCCGCTGAGAAACCTGCTGCGGAGAAGCCGCGGCCTGCTGCTATAGCGGCGCCGGCCACCATGCCGGTACGTAGTTTCGCTCCCGGCAGTGAATGGCTGTACGTAAAAGTCTATTGCGGTTTCCGCGTAGCGGAAGAACTGCTGGCCACCTGGTTCGCGGAGCAGTTACCGCAATGGCAGGAAGAAGGCCTGTTCGATGAATTCTTTTTCCTCCGCTACGGCGATCCGCTGCCACATATCCGCCTCCGTTTCCGCAACCACCAGCGCAGCAACAACGATGTGGTCCTGCACCGTATCCAGACAGGGCTGCAACCGCTGGTAGACAACGGACAGGTGTCTAAAATCCAATGCGATACCTACATCCGTGAGCTGGAACGCTACGGCAGCGCCACCATGCATCTCAGCGAACAACTGTTCAGCGCCGACAGTATGGCGGTACTGGGCGTCGTCAGCATGCTGGAAGGGGCAGAAGGAGAAGACTACCGCTGGCGCATGGCCCTGCGTGGCACCGATATGCTGCTGGAAGATTTCGGCCTCACCCCCACAGAACGCAAACAGCTGCTGGCCGGCCTGCGGGAAGGGTTTACCACAGAATTCGGCGGCGCGAAAACACAACACAAACCACTCAACGATAAATACCGTAAACACCAGCAGGAAATCGCCTCCTTCCTGCGCGCCGAAAATGACGAGGCCAACGATATCGCCGAAGCAGTGGAATTCTTCCGGCAACGGTCGGAAATAACCGCCCCGGTGGCGCAGCAGATACGGCAGCATTACCAGAACGATAACCGCTATTTCGATATCCTGGCCAGCCATATCCATATGTTCCTCAACAGGATATTCGTAGCCAAACAACGCAAACACGAAATGGTGATCTATCATTTTCTGGAGAAATACTATTTATCACAACTGGCGATGGAAGCAACACTGAAATAAATGGCTTTTACTACTTATAGACAACTGGACGCGATGGACTGCGGGCCTACCTGCCTGCGGATGGTGGCTAAACATTACGGCCGCGAATATCCGCTCGACTACCTGCGCGAACTGGCCAATATCACCCGGGAAGGCGTAAGCCTCCTCGGGATCAGTGAAGCAGCAGAAAAGATAGGCTTCCGCACCAACGCCGTGAAGATCACATTCGAACAGCTGGACGAGAACGTGGAGCTGCCCTGTATTTTACACTGGAACCAGCAACACTTCGTAGTGCTGCCCCCGCAGAACTACAACCGGCATAACCCTAAAGACAAAATACTGGTGGCCGATCCGGGCCATGGCCTCGTCAAAGTGGACAAGGAAACATTCCTCCACTGCTGGCAGGGAAAACAAAACCACGGCGTGGTACTGATGCTGGAACCGGGAGAACAGTTCCTCCGGCAGGAAGGGCCCCAACGCGCGGCCACCGGCTTCCGCTTTCTGTTCAGCTACCTGCGCCCATACCGCAAGTACGTGGTACAGCTCTTTCTGGGCCTCATTCTCGCCAGCCTCCTGTCGCTCATCATGCCTTTCCTGACACAGAGCCTGGTAGACTACGGCATCAACCGCCACAATGTACACTTCGTATACCTGATACTGATATCCCAACTGGTGCTTTTCGCCGGCTCCACGGCCATCGAGATGATCCGAAGCTGGATACTGCTGCACATGAACAGCCGTATCAACATCAACATCATCTCAGATTTCCTCATTAAACTGATGAAACTGCCCATCCGCTTTTTCGACAGTAAAATGATCGGTGATATCCACCAGCGCATCGGCGACCATACCCGCATCCAGAACTTCCTGACCGGCACCACCCTGTCTACCCTGTTCTCTTTTGTGAACCTGCTCGTGTTTACAGCCGTACTGGCGGTATACAGCATGAAGATATTATTGGTGTTCGTCCTCTTCAGCACCGCGGCCGTCGGCTGGATCTTCTTTTTCCTGCGCCGCCGTAAAGCACTGGACTACCGGCGCTTCCAGCGTATGAGCGACAACGAAAATGTTCTCTTCGAACTCATTACCGGTATGCAGGAGATCAAACTGAATAACTGCGAAACAGCCCGGCGCTGGGAATGGGAACACGTTCAGGCTGGCCTCTACCGGATCAACGTAAAAAGCCTCGCGCTGGGACAATACCAGCAGATAGGCTCCGTTTTCTTCAACCAGCTGAAAAATATCCTGATCTCTTTCATCAGCGCCCGGGAAGTCATGAACGGAAACCTTACCCTTGGCATGATGCTGTCTGTCAGCTATATCATCGGGCAGATGAACAGCCCGCTGGACCAGCTGCTGACCTTCATCCAGTCCGCCCAGGACGCCAAAATGAGCCTGGACAGGCTGGGAGAGATACACAACCGCCAGGAAGAAGAGAAACGGGAACTGATAGCGCCCCCGTCATCCCGGTCGGACGGCAGCGGCGATATCGTGCTCGAAAACTTATCGTTCCAATATGGCGGCGCTAAGTCGCCTTTTGTACTGAAAGACATCGACCTGGTAGTGCCTGAAGGAAAAGTGACCGCCATCGTGGGCACCAGCGGCAGTGGTAAAACCACCCTCATGAAGCTGCTGCTGCAGTTTTACGAACCTACCAGCGGACAGATAAGGATAGGGGAGCAGGACCTGCAACAGCTGTCGCCCAAATGGTGGCGCCGCCAGTGCGGCAACGTGATGCAGGACGGCTTCATCTTCTCCGGCAGCATCGCCAAAAACATCGCCATCAGCGACGAAACCATCAATAACGACAAGCTGGTGCACGCCGCCGAAATGGCCAATATCCGCGACTTTATCGAAGACCTGCCGCTGGGCTATCAGACCAAAATCGGTAACGCCGGCAGCGGTATCAGCGCCGGCCAGAAACAACGGATACAGATCGCCCGCGCCATTTACAAAAATCCGCATTACCTTTTCTTCGATGAGGCCACCAGCGCGCTGGACGCTAACAACGAACGGGTGATCATGGACAACCTGGAGCAGTTCTTCCGCGGGAAGACCGTCGTGGTGATCGCCCACCGCCTCAGCACCGTCAAACACGCAGACCAGATCATTGTGCTGGACAGGGGGCGCATCGTGGAAACCGGCAATCATGCCACGCTCACCGCCCGGAAGGGCAACTATTTTGAACTGGTAAAAAATCAACTGGAACTGGGAGGATAATGTCATGCCGGAGAAAAAAACGATACAACACCTCAACGGCCATACGCTGCATCCCTCCCTCACCGAGGTGAGGAGCGAAGAAGTGCAGGAGATCATGGGGAAGATGCCCCCCTGGATGGTCCGCAGCGGTATCACCATGATAGGCATCGCGATGGTGCTGGCCCTCGTCGGCGCCTGGTTCTTCCGTTACCCCGATGTGCTGCCCATGCCCGTCAGGGTTACGCCGCAGGAACGGTCCTTTATCGTGCAGGGGCATATCCCTGCCGCTGACGCCTGGCGGGTGAAGGCCGGCCAGCAGGTGATGCTGAGCCTCACCGCTTACCCGTCGGACACCTACGGCCTGCTGCCCGGTACCGTTACCACCGACGCGGTGGCGGAAACAGACAGTAGCTTCCGGGTAGAAGTAAAACTCACACAAGGCATGTTGTCTACCAGCGGAAAACAAATACCGGTGCAACCGGTACTGACAGGCACCGCTGAAATTATGACAGATGATAAAAGCCTGCTGCAACGGATACTGGGTAAGGCCCTGGCGCCCCTGATGACGGATTGATCCGCCATCAGGGCGCGTTTGACCGCTCTTGTAGATGTTTTGTAGATACTTTTTTTAACGACTTGTAGATGTCATGTTACCCCTGGAATTGCGCAAACCCCGTAAAGTTTGTCATCTTTGTGGCTGTTTAACCAGACCATGATCGGATGAAAAACAAGATTGTACTGTTAGTAGGTTGCCTGATTACAAAGATTGTTATTGCCCGGCAAGCCATCGTTGCTTTTATTCCCGATGAAAGTATCCGCGCTATCGGCCTGTTTACCGAAGGCCTGGCCTGGGCCAGTACAGGCGACGGTAATTACGGTTATTTAGACACCACCGGTAAGATGGTCATTGCGCCGAAGTTCCGGGAAGCCGGGATTTTCAGTGAAGGCCTGGCCCTTGTGGGACAGTCGGTCAACGGTAATATGCGCTACGGGTATGTCAACCGTCAGGGTCGCCTCGTCATCCCCTGTCAATATGATGACGCTCACAACTTCTCTTGTGGGCGCGCTGCCGTCAGAACAAAAGGCGTATGGTCGTATATCGACCGCCAGGGGAAAACGGCTTTTGTCCGCATGGACACCCCCATCGAAAATGCTCCGCCGCTTTCTTTTCACAACGGCCGCCTGCTGGTGCGCAAAGGGAAACTATATGGTTTTGTAGATACCTCGGGTCGCTGGGCGGTCCCGCCAACCTTCGCCTGGGCAAAGGAATTTGCTGACGGCGTGGCAGTAGTGGCCGGAAAAGAGATCAAAAGCGACAGCATGCCCGGCAACGGGCAACTGGCACAGCTATACAACCGCCTGCCTGCCGGTAAACCGGAATATATGACCAATGTTATCGATAGTACCGGTAAACTGCTCTTCACCACAGACGTGAAAGGACTGAAAGAATTTACCAACGGCGTATCCTTTTTCCTCCGGGACGACCAGTGGGGGCTAATGGATAAAACCGGTAAAATCCTGATGGTGCCCACCTTTGACGATCTGCCCTATGCCATCTCATCCGGCGTTTTTTTCAAACAGGTGAACGGAACAGCAGAAGGTAACAAAGACGGCTACCTGCAAATTTATAATACAGCAGGCCGGCCCACCGGCAAAATGCCGCTGTGTGACGCAGCAGGGAATTGTATGTACGATTCCCACGGCGCTTACCACAGCAATCTGCTGGCGGTACAGATTGGAGACAACTGGGGCTTTGCAGACACCTCCGGAAAAATAGTGATCGCCCCGGTATATAAAACAGTATCAGACTTCGCAGGTACGCACGCCGTGGTGAAAACGGCCGACGGAAAACTGCAGGTACTGCGTAACCCCGCGCTATAGAAGATCAGCACCTATTGTAGATATGAAGAAGAGAACATTTGTTATCCGCCTCGCCGGCAGCCTGCTCCTGCTCGCCGGGACAGCCCTGGCCCAAACACCGGAAACAGCAGGATACCTCGACCGCTTCGAGGGCGAGTTCGCAAAAATCCAGCTCAACGGCCGCCAACAGTTGCTGCACCGCAGCGGCAAAGTGGTAGTGGACAAAATACAGGAATTGAGCTACTACCGGCTGGTATCGGCAGTCAAACAGGATGCTTACGGCGTAGTGAACAGAAAAGGAGATATTATAGCTCCGTTCCGCTACGACGCGGTACGGATACTGGGAGAAAGCAAACAGGACAACCCCGCCGAAAATTACTGCCTTATCACCGTAAAACTGCAAGGAAAAACAGGCGCGATAGATAGCCTGGGCAAGGTGCTCTGCGAGCCGGAATACAGCGATATCGGCGTCCTTACCCCTAAAACCTTCAGCATCAAAAAAAACGGACTGTATGGCTGGTGTGATATGAAGACCGGCAAAGTCTTACAGGAACCGAAATATACAGAAGTGTCGCGCTCCTATGTGGTCGATGGCCTGATCAATATCCAGTTACAGGGCAAAAGCGGCCTGTCACAGGAAGACGGTACCATCCTGGTACCGCCGAAATATGAACGTTTTATGGGCTGGAACAGCCGGCAACTGTTCAGTTACTATGTACCCGGCGGAAAGTGCGGCCTGATGGACCGCCAGGGAAAAGTGCTGACACCTGCTATCTATGACGATATCAATGCAGGACCCTCCGATGCGCTGGTGGCCGTGAAAGTGCAGGACAAAACAGGTCTGCTGGACGTGGCCACCGGCCAACTGAAAACGCCCATGCTGTATACGCGGGCGGACCGCCTTGGCCCACTGTTCACGGTCTGGAAAGGCAACCTTTGCGGATTGACAGACGCGCTGGGTAAAGAAATCATCCCGGTAGCCCACACAGATCTCCAGTTGTTTGACAGTAAAGGCCATAACGTTTTAGGGGCCGTGGTCTCACTGGGCCCCTCATCAGCAGGGTATACCCCGCCTTATTATGTGGTGGCGAAGAAAGGTAATACGGCCGCGTTTTACGACGCCGCCGGCAAACAACTGCTGCCCTTTGAATATGACGATATCCGGGTAACATCGCGGAATGACAAGGCATACGTGTCGCTGCTGAAAGGCACTCAGTGCGGTTTGGCGGATATATCCGGCAAAATCATCGTGCCGGTGCAGTTCTCCGGGATTGACAATAACTATGGCATCAGTAACTATGACGACGATGCTGCCGGCACGGAGAAAAATAACTTCATCGCCGTGTTGAAAGTCATCCGGGAAGGGGTGATCGGCATAGGTTTGTTTAATATGGCGACCGGGCAACTGGTGATTCCCGCCGTCTACTCCGGCCTCCGCTGGCAGAATGACAATATGATCCGGCTGGAGCAGGGCGATAGTTCCGGCCTCGCAGACAAAACCGGTAGAATCATCCGCCCGCTGAAGAAATACGGCGCGTTCGATGCGGTCAGTCCGGATCTCATCGTGGAAAAACGTTATTACGATGACGGCAGTGCCACGCTGCTCGTGAACAAAGAGGGGCGGGTACTGTATGATAGTAAACACTGGGAGTTCTCCGCTACTGCCTCCAACCGGCTGCTGGTACCGGATGCCCGGAAAACGTGGCCGTTACAATTCAACAGCGGGCTGCTGAAAGTACGGGGCTACTCCTACGAAAACCAGTTTGTAGACACCACGGGTAAACTGATGGCATTCGAAGAATACAAGTATGTAGGCGATTTTTATAACCGCAGGGCCGTGGCTATTACGCAAGATGATCGCGTGGGGATCATCAGCATCGATAAAAAAGTAGTATATCCGTTGGAGTTAGATGACCTGACGTCCGCGGACAATGAGCTGCTGAAAATGAAGCAGGGTAAAAAAGTTGGTTTGCTGCGCAAAGACGGCTCCGTTTTCCTGCCCCTGGAGTATGATCATATCGACCGGGTGTATGATACCGCCCTTTATATTGTCACCCGTCAGGGTAAAAAGGGTGTGCTGAATGCGGAAGGTAAGGAGCTGGTGCCGGCGGATTATGATGAAATCCGCTACAGTAGGGACGACAGGATGTTCGAGGTAACAAAAGACGATAAAGAAGGATTGCTGGGGGCCGATGGCAGCATCCTGGTACCACCTGTATACGACGACCTGGAGCAAAACCGGACCTGGGGAGATCATTCGAAGTTCCCGGTACTGGTAAAACAGGGAGAATGGTACCTGTATCTTGATGCACAGGGGAAACCGTTGCCTTATCGCGCTAAAAAGAAAAAAGGCTATAATGAATAAAAAGATCATCTTCTTCATAGCCCTGCTGCTGGCGGGGCATACCCTGCCGGCACAGCAAGGCTCCGTCTTCACCAACGGACTCGCCCGCATTGTCACAAAGGAGAAAAGCTGGTTTATTGATACCACCGGTCAGAAAGTGTTTGATAAGATTGTAGCCGTCTATCATCCGGTGGACAGCATTGTGGAAGGAAGCATCTACTCCAACACGGAAAAGAATATGCTGATCGTCAGCAGTAATGGTAAAAAAGGGCTCGTAAATGAAAAAGGGCAATGGGTATTGAAGCCGGAGTATGATACGCTGGAAGTGAGATTCAATACCTATCTGGCAGTATATCGACAAGGTAAGATGACCTACGCGGATACCTGGGGTAAACTCCTGGTGCCGCTGCAGTTTGAGCAGGTAGGTATCCTGGATGACGACCGTTACGATGTGAAACAACAAGGGAAATGGGGTATCTATGATGTACGCCGGCAACAGCTGGTGATCCCGGCAGTATACGATGAGTTTGACTACTGCGGTGGCTGCGGGCGTAAAAGCGACTATCTCTATGCAAAGAAAAACGGCCGGTGGGGCATCATCAGCGCTGCCAACGAAGAACTGGTGCCTTTTGCCTTCGACCACAGTCACTCCCGGATGCGCAGCGATGAATGGGTATGCAGTTTCCGACAGAACGGTAAAGACGTGGTGGTTAACATCCCCCGGAAAAAAGTATATGGGGAGCCGTTATACAGTCAGATGGAAGTGATCGGCGACGGTATGCTGAAACTACAGAAAGACGGTCATTTCGGACTTATTAACCGCCAGGGGGAGCAAGTGCTGGATTTTGTATATGACGACATTAGCGATCCCTATGGGCAGTTCGCCAGTGGCCCTTTCCTGACCATCCGGAAAGAAGGCAAGACCGGCATCGTGGATATGAATGGCCGGATGGTCATACCACCTTCGCTGGATGAAGAAATCATCTGTTCAGATGACTATATCGTAGCCGCGCGGAACGGTATGTACAATGTATTTGATAGTGCCGGTAAGCCTTTGCTGAAAGAGGACTATAGCGAGATAGAACCGCTGAAGATAACAGGAGGCGCACCGCTTTTTGCGCTCAAACAAAAAGCGCTGTATGGTTTTTTTAACCCCGTCAACGGAAAGATAGTAGCGCCGGCATTTCACGAGATAGACGTCATCTCCTCCGGCAAAAGCAAGGGGATGGTACAGGTCACCTACCAGGGTAAGTCCGGGCTGTACAGACCCGACGGCAGCCAGCTGCTGCCCCTGAAATACAGCAGCTATGAGCTGCTGAACGATCATGTTTTGATGGTGACCACAGGCGCCGGCACCGGCCTTTTTGATGCCAATACCCGAGAGGAGATTATTCCGGCAAAATTCAAATACATGAGCCGGTTGTCCCAGGACAGCACGCTGCTGAGCGTTACATCGGAAAATGAATCGGGTGACCCTGTCTACGGCCTTTACCATATCTCAGGTAAAGAACTGGCGCCACCGGTGTATACCTACATCAGCGCGTTAAACCAGGAACATTACCTGTTGACAAAAGAAAAAACACATGCGGTCCTCTCGCTGTCAACCGGTAAGATCGCTGCCTTGCCTTACACCGACGTTGTTCCTGCACATGCGGCCAATCTCCTGGTGGTGTCAGATGGCCGCCAGTCCTGGCTTTGGAATGTGGTGGAAAATAAAACCGTATCCCCGCCTTTTCCCATGGTGAGGAAATATGAAGACGATACCGTACTGACGTCCCCCATTGGCACCTTTGCCTTCGGGGTGGCGCTGCTGGAAAAAAATGGCAAGATGGGCGTTATCAATACCAGTGGCAAGGAAGTGGTACCTGTTATTTATGACGGCGCGTCCCTGCTGAAACAGGGCGTTGTTCTCCTGGCCCGCAAAAATGGCGACGCCTGGAAATACGGGTATGTGGATACGACCGGTAAACTACTGGTACCGCTGGAATATGATTATAACGTGAACGGCTATATCTATGATTATGAAGACAGCACTTATTTGCCGCTGTATAAATCGGAGGGCGGTTACTCACGCGCCTATAAAAAAGGAATAGCCGGCCGGGACGGGAAAGTGCTGGTCCCTGCTATCTACGACAGAGTATTTGTAGGTATTGGCGGCACCGGTTTTTTAGCGGACAAAGACCGGCAGTTTACCATCCTGAATGCCGCCGGCAAGGAAGTTACTTCCGCTAAATTCTCCGCTGTTATGCTGGACCCTTCTGTGAATCCGCAGGCAGATGCCGCAGTGTTGTCCTATCCGTTGTTATGCCGGCAGGGAGAGCGGTATGTATACCTGTTGTCCAACGGGAAAACGTTGCCGTTGCAACTAACAGCAGTAATTCGGTTTGAGGAGTTCGACAATACGATCGGGTACCATCCATAAAAGCAGATCCATAAAAAAGCCGCTGTACATGGTGTACAGCGGATTTTTTATGGATCTGTTTTCCCGGCCGGCTGCGGCGAGGCGTATTTAAGCCGCGGATAATAAGCTTTAAAAAGGTCCGCTGGCTCCGGTGTATCTGATTGCATAGACATAGCTGCTCCCTTGCTGACTGTTTACTAATAGCGCTGCCTGGATAGCGCAGTGATAACTTACATATAAAATCGCAAAAAAGTAAACAAATACCCATTATCTTCGAAGTCTAACTACGAGTTGACTTTTTTATGAAGTTTACGTTCATTATTTTTATTGCCAGCTGGATGTTCGTCACCGCCTCCGTGCAAAAGAAGGGGCCGAATGTGATCACAACAGATATTGACAACTTCTGGAATGCCTATGACAGCATCTGTATTACAACAGATAGCCTGAAACAGCTGCATTATATCCGGACGCTGTATATCGATAAGGGCACGCCCGGTTTGCACGGGTTTATGAAAGCCAAAGCATATACAGCCGAAGAGTGGGTGAAAGTCATCCGCCGTTACCCTAAGTTTTGGCGTTCTATACGGAGTAACACTTACAAGGTTAAAAAACTGGCGCCGGAGTTCGGGCCCGGTATTGACAGGCTGCGGGAGTTATATCCTGCTTTAAAACCGGCCAACATCTATTTCACAGTGGGCGCCCTGCGTTCCGGCGGCACTACGCAAGACGACATGGTGCTGATTGGCAGTGAGATGATAACCGGCAATGCTACAACAGACATCTCTGAATTTTCTCCCGGAAAACAAAAATTCCTCGGCAACTACTATCTCACAGATCCCATAAAAAATGCTGTTCTGCTTAATATTCACGAGTACGTACATACGCAGCAGCGCCGCCACGGCTATAATCTCTTGTCGCAGGCGATTTGCGAAGGAGCGTGTGACTTCGTAACTGAACTGGTGACAGGAAAAAAGATGCCGCTTCCTTATATGGACTACGGTCTTAAAAACGCACAGGCGGTCCGGAAGAAGTTCCTGGCGGAGATGCATAATCCCTCCTGGGACGGCTGGTTATATAACGCTGCGTCAGACAATGCGCCCGTAGGCGATTTGGGTTATTATGTGGGATACGCTATCTGCAAGGCCTACTACGATCAGCAAAAAGATAAAAAAGCGGCCGTTCGTGAGATCATTGAGCTGGACTATGGCGACAGCACGGCGGTGAACGGTTTTTTTAAAGCTTCCGGCTATTGATGCTTATATTGCGTAATTATTTTGTAAGTAGACCTGTTTATGAAGAAAATACTAGCCTGTTGCCTGCTGTTGGGAAGCTTCTTTTCATTGAAAGCACAACAAACCCCGTTTGTTCTTGGTGTAACCGATAAAGTGGTATCATCACAACTGGGGGAGACCCGCACCCTGAACATTTACCTGCCGGAAGGGTATGAAAAAGACACGGCCACCTATCCGGTGATTTACCTGCTGGACGGATCTGCCAATGAAGACTTTGTACATGTAGCCGGACTGGTGCAGTACCTGACCATGATCCGTTTTATGCCACCGGTGATATTGGTGGGCATCGCCAATGTGGACCGCAAGCGGGATTTTACTTTCCCTACCACCGTCGAGAGAGATAAAAGAGATTTTCCCACCACAGGCGGGTCTGCGAAGTTCATCGCGTTCCTGGAAAAAGAACTGCAGCCATACATCGGTAAACATTACCGGGTAAGGCCCAACCGTACGCTGGTGGGGCAGTCGCTGGGTGGACTGCTGGCCGCGGAAGTGTTGCTGCGCCGCCCTTCCCTCTTTGAACAATATGCCATCATCAGTCCCAGTCTGTGGTGGAACGATCAGTCGCTGCTGGCAGCAGCGCCGGCGCTGCTGAAGGCAAATCTGAAGAAGCCTGTCAACGTATACCTGTCCGTAGGAGAAGAAGGTGATGTCATGAAAAACGATGCGGCCCGTTTGGCGGCGGTACTGAAAGCAACCAATCCGCAGCTGATAACGCCACATTTCCTGCCCATGCCGCAGGAGAACCATCTCACGATACTGCACCGCAGCCTCTATGCCGGCTTCGATACTTTGTTTCACAAGATGGTACCGCCTGTTAAGCAATAATATAGTCTTTCAGGACAACAGGCACATAGCTGTTATCTACGTACAATACCGGGAAGATACCGTTTCGGTGCCGGATGTAGTCGCAGGTCACTTCGTCCAGTACGCTGAAGTCAAAGGATTTCAGGAAGATCTGATGCCCGCCGGTAAATGACGCCGGGAGCGGGCAGGTCTGCAGGTTCGTGTTTCCCTGTGATGCGTGTAGTAACTGCTCTACTGTTTTGTCATCCGGGTTGCTGGTATCAGATGCGATGTTGCCCACACGCTCGGAGATGTGTTGCAGCAGTGCCGTGTCCCAGCGGGTGTCGCTGGTGCTGAAGATGCCGTAATGCACCCGCTGCTGTTCGTTGGACCTGATAATTTTTGCCAGACATACCGGCTTTTGGGAGATGTTTTCCAACACTTGTTTTTTCCCTCTTCCCGAGATGATCACAAAAAGGACCACGCCGGTGATGGTAATAAAACCTGCCAGCAGCCCGTAGCCGCTTTGCAGCAGCCGTCCTTTGTTCAGCAAAAAGAGTGTAAGGCCGCCAATAGCGATCAATAGGGTAGGAGCCAGTAGTAGTTTGTTTCCGGAGGCGGAATGTGCGTAATTTTTTTTCCAGTCGGTTTTTCTTTCAAGATGTTCCAGTTTGGTGACATCATAATGTGTCATCATGGGTAATAGACGTTTTTCATATGTGTGAATAGTAATAGTAAGGTTTCCTGTCTATAGGTGATCCACTTAATAAAGTTGGGTTAAACGGCCGGTCTGTGTCAATGGATGCGAAGATAAAGAAAGTCCCGCAGTTGAACATCAACTGCGGGACACCTGATAAAAAAAATACCGGGAACCGGGGAGATGGATCAACTGCTTATAACTACCTCAATGGCTGCGCCCAGTTCCGCTGTTTCCGGCGTCTCATTGTCGGTGTCTTTTTCAAACCAGTAATCCGCGCCATCACTGTCCTGTTTACGGACCAATCGCATGGTTTTGTTGGGCAGCGCCACCAGGAAATTATCAGCCGACTCCTGTGAGACGGCAATCAGCTGTCCGTGGTAATCAATATGAAATGTACTCATGGCAGGTCGTTTTATAAAAACATGGCACAATCATTATGCCTGTATGCCGGTGAGCGAACTCAACAACAGCCGTTTTTTGGGACAAGTTTTCCTATTTTTATCCCTGCAACAATTCAGGCTTATGAAAAAATGTTTAAACACCCTGTTATTACTGGCAGCTACCACCGTGGCGGTACAGGCGCAACAGCTGTACGAACCCCGTAATATCAGGAAGGCTTATGAGAACCAGACACGCTCCCGTAGCGGTAATCCGGGTGCCCGGTATTGGCAGAACAAAGGTCGGTATGATATTCATCTTACCATTCATCCCCCTTCTCCGGTGGTATATGGCAGCGAAAATGTCACTTATATCAATAACAGCCCCGATGCACTTGAAACGCTTGTGCTCGATTTGATCGGCAATCACCATAAACCACAATCGCCCCGGTCCGGGTACGTCAGCAAAGACTATCTCTCCGCTGGCGTGGTGATAGATACTCTTGTGATCAACGGTAAAACGGTCGCTTATAATAATGACCAGGGTACGGTAGGTACCGTTGCCCTGCCATCGCCGCTGGCGGCGAAAGACAGTTTGCAGCTGCAAATCAGCTGGCATCATGAGCTGTCGGTGGAAAGCGGCCGGGAAGGTATCATCGACAGCACTACCTGTTTTCTCGCCTACTACCATCCCCGGGTAGCGGTATATGATGACTACAACGGGTGGAACATGCTGCCGCATACCGGCCGTGTAGAGTTCTACAATGACTTTAATGATTACCAGGTGACCGTCAAAGTACCGAAAAACTTTGTCGTGTGGGGTACCGGTAACCTGTTGAACGCTCCGGAAGTACTGCAGCCGGAATACGCTTCGAGGCTGAAAAAATCCTACGGCAGCGATTCCTGCCTGCATATCGCCACCCGTGAGGAGATGCTGGCAGGCAAAGTCACCCGGCAGCAGGAATGGAACACGTGGAAATTCAGCTACGATCATATTCCCGATGTGGCGCTGGGCGTGAGCGATCACTATGTATGGGATGCTGCCAGCGTGATGGTGGACAGCACCACCCGCCGCCGCGCCAGCATACAGGCGGCTTACAATGATACGGCCTATGACTTCAGGCACTCTGTGGCCTTCTCGCATACTGCCCTGTCTTATTTCTCCCATCACTGGCCGGGCGTGGCTTATCCCTATCCGGTGATGACCGCGTTCCAGGGGTATGCCGATATGGAATACCCGATGATGGTGAATGACGGCTCTATGGGGCAGGACCTCGATTTTGCGCAATTGCTGCAGGACCACGAAATGGCGCATACCTATTTCCCGTTCTATATGGGCATCAATGAAAGCCGCTACGCTTTTATGGATGAAGGATGGGCCACTACCTTCGAATACCTGGTGCGCATACATGAAAAAGGCAAGGCCAGTGCAGACGATTTTTACCGGAAGTTCCGGGTGTCACGCTATATCAGCGATCCGTCCACGGAAGAAGATCAGCCCATCATCACCATGTCTAACCAGGTGACCGGTGACGGTTATTCCGTTAACTCCTATGGCAAGGCCTCGTTGTCTTACCTGGCGCTGAAAGATCTCCTGGGCGATGCGTTGTTCCGCAAATGCCTGCATGCCTATATGGACAAATGGCATGGCAAACACCCTATCCCGTGGGATTATTTCTATAGCTTCAACGCCGCTGCAGGACAGGACCTGAACTGGTTCTGGCAGAACTGGTTCTTCAGTAATCATTATATAGATCTGAAACTGGCAGGGGTGACGGTGAAAGGAAAAAACGCCGCATTGTCTATCGTCAACGAAGGTGGTTTTGCGGTTCCTTTCGATATAGTGGTCAATTATATTGACGGGTCTTCTGCCACAGTGCATCAGACACCGGCCGTATGGAAGAAAAATCCGCGGGCGCTGCAAGTCACAGTGCCGGCAGCTAAAGGTATCCGCTCGGTAACACTGGACGGCAACCTGTTTATGGACGCCACACCGGATAATAATAGCTGGAAAAGTAACTTGTAATCAGCAACATGCCATAAAAAAGCGGCGACACCTCCCGGTGCCGCCGCTTTTTTATGAGTTCTCATTTACAATTTAATGAACTCTACTCTGCGGTTGTTAGCCTTGCCTACTTCGGTATTGTTATTGTCGATCGGCTGGGTTTTGCCTTTGCCGTCTGTTTCGAGGCGGGCCACATCGATGCCGAAGTCTTTTCCCAGCGCCGCTTTCACTGCATCGGCCCTGCGTTTGGACAGGTCGAGGTTCAGTTTCTCATTCCCGTCGGCGTCGGTATGGCCAACGATCTTCACCCTTACGGCCGCATTTTCAGTCAGCACATTGGCGATATCTTTCAGAGCGCCGTAGGATTCCGGTTTGATCTGATCGCTATTGCTATCGAAGAGGATACCGTGGGAGATGAATTTGCCTTCTGTGATCAGCTTGTTGCGGGTGTCAGGAGCGCCTACCGCCAGGGTGATATTACCAATGTAGAAAGTGCCATCCTGTTTATCGTAGTCGGGCGCATATGCGGCAAAAGCGAGGGTATTCAGCACGGCGCCTGCATCCAGTGCGCGTGGCAGGTCCACTATTTTGGTGCTGTCCAGGTACACGCGTACCCGTTGTTTCTGGCGCCAGAGCGACAGCCGCACGTAGTTTTTCTTCGGTACGTTGAATACCGGCAGACCGTTGATGTTATTGTTGCCGATGACGTTGGAAGAATAGCTAAGGTACCCTTCACCGGACGACTTGGGCGCTAAACTTACTTTAAAGGAAGGGGTCGTGATATGCTCTTTGCCTCCCAGTTCAAATTTCTCTTCAGTGCCGGCGGTTTTTAGTACGCTCACCGTCAGCATACCGATATTGGAAATGCCGTTGTTGGCCATAATATCCACCTGGAGGGTGAAATTGTCCGGCAGGTTGCTGGTCAGGTATTCGGGATAAAAAACACCATCCTGTTTGATCGCCAGCCATTTACCGGTACGGTTGCTGACAGTCACTACTTCCGCACCGGAACGGGTGTTCCACTGTCCGGGGAACTCGCCTACCGGGTCTTGTGTGAAATTTTCGTGCATGATAATTTTCTCTCCCGGTACAAAATCAAACCGGGAATAAGACTTGATATCGGTGTTGGCAGGACCGCTATTGGCAGCGGCAGGCGCATTATTGCCGGTTTCTCCGGGAGCGGGCGTAGTATTGTCTTGTCCGCCTTTCTTTTTGGGCGCGGTGGCGTCGTCAATGGTTTTGTCGATCTTCTCATTGACTTTTTGCTGTACTTTATTCTTGATGCGGTCAAACAGCTGGGCCTGCGTAGTGCTCGCCACGGTACAGATACCAAGCAACAGGAATACTTTCTTCATGATAACAACAAATGGTTTCAGATGATAGATAAAATAAAATAGCCTGCAAGGTACGTAGGTTTAAACGTACCTGTTGCAGGGATATGTTATTTTTTCCAAAGTTACGCCTTAAGGAAACGTTGACCGCTTTCTGTTATATTTACGCGTAAAAAAAGTGTTGTCCCGTAAAACGATGATTACAGGGTTGTTGCTGACGATGGTGATCATGGCAGCGCAGTTGCCTGCCGGGCAGGGGCCAGTGCCGGTTGCGCTGTCGTGGCCGGACTATTTCGGCAGCCGCGTGTTCCTGCCGGCAGACAACCCGTTAACCGAAGAAGGGATACAGCTGGGCCGGCGGCTGTTTTACGAAAAGGCGCTGTCTGTCAACCGGCAAATGAGCTGTGCCACCTGCCACCAGCAGGCAAAAGCCTTTACAGACGGTCAGCGGTTCAGCGCCGGCGCCGATGGGGTGCTACAGCCCCGTAACACCATGTCGCTGGCCAATCTGCCGTGGGTACGGCAGCTTTTCTGGGACGGCCGGGCCGGAAGCCTGGAGGAACAGGCCCTGACACCCCTGACGGCGCCGCATGAAATGGGGCAGCCATTGGATGTTTCCGCCGTTGGGCTGCGACAGATAAAAGGTTATCCGCGGCTGTTCCGCCGCGCTTTCGGGTCAGACAGCATCACGGGCGAACGCATCGTTAAAGCGCTGGCCCAGTTTGAACGCACGCTGATCTCTGCCAATTCCCGCTATGATCAGTATTTACAAGGGAAATACCGGCCATCGGCCTCGGAAAGCAGTGGTATGGCGCTCTTTTACGCCAATACAGATACTGCGCGCGGCATCCGTGGCGCAGGTTGCGGGCATTGCCACGGAGGCCCCAAAACATACAGTGACCTGTTCCATAACAATGGGCTGGACAGCCTTCCGCCCGATGGCGGCCGGCAGCAGGTTACCGGCCAGGCGTATGACAAAGGCCGTTTCCGGGTGGCCACCCTGCGTAATATCGCACTGACGGCCCCCTACATGCACGACGGCCGTTTCCCCGACCTGGAAAGTGTGATCGATCACTACAGCGAACATATCGCCCACAGTGAAACACTGAGCCCTTTTCTGCAACAGCCGCTGCGCCTGACAACGCAGGAGAAAAAAGACCTGCTGGCCTTTTTGCAGCTGCTCACAGATTCAACATTTATCACCGACCCGCGTTTTTCCAATCCTTTTAACCATCATTAAGCTGATGATAAAGAACTGTCTTATAACACTGCTGCTGATTACAGGAATGACTGCCATGGCGCAACAGCAGCCGGTAGTGAAAGTTTCCGGGGAGGTTGCCCGCCCGCTGGCGCTCTATCCTGAAACCCTGCGCCAGATGAAGCGCGCCACCGTTTCCCTCAAAGACCGCGATGGTAACGATCACGCCTATACAGGCGTACCGGTACAGGTCATCCTGGAACAGGCGGGCGTCACCACCGGTAAAACGTTAAGAGGGGAAAACCTCAGCAAATACCTGCTGGTGCGTTGTGCGGATGGCTATGAGGTGCTGTTCTCGCTGGCCGAGCTGGATAGCAGTTTTACCGACAGGGTTGTGATACTGGCGGATGAATCCGGCGGGCAGCCACTGCCTGCGGGGAAAGGGCCTTTCAGACTGGTGGTGCCAGGAGAGAAGAAGCCCGCGCGCAGCAGCTTCCAGGTAACGGAAATGATTATACGGTTTGCGAAGGATTGACGATACTTACTTTATCGGGACCGCGTCCTTTCTGCAGATAAGAAACACCCGGGATATTTAATAAAATGATGAAGTTCCCCGTTTTTCTTTTTAGGGAGATGTGTATCTTGCCCCCCATGTTAACACTCGATGACAGGGCCTGGCAATTCCTGAGCGGCCCGTACGGCATAGACGAAAGCCTGCCGGAAGCCATTGCCGGATTAAAAGCAGCTTATTCCAAAGAACTGCTGGACGATATTATCTGGGAAAGAATTTATCATCAGAATACGCTGTATGAAAATACGTTTGCAGCCATTCCTCACCTGCTGGAACTGGTGGTCGACAGTACCGATGCGGAGATGCAGCTCGATATGCTCTGCAACCTTGCCGTGCTGATTTCGGAGGATTACAATCCCCCGCTGCGGGATACCATCCCGGCAGAATACAGGGATAATACCAATGTCACACCCGGGCAGATACGCAGTATCTATAATGACTACCTGCTGGCTTTAGAGCAGCTGCCTGCGCTGTGTACGACCCTATTGCCTGTGGCCCGCGCCGGGTCGGAGGAAGACGATAAGACCTACTTTTTGGCGGCAATGGCCGTAGCCTACGGACAACGTGCTTTCGCCCGCGTCTTTATCCGGTATAACAGCGGGGAGGAGTATATCGCACATTGTGAAGCCTGTGGCACAGATACATTTATATGGCCCAAAGAAGACCGGCTGCTGTGTTTCCGGGAAGACCCGGCTTTTCACAAAGAGCAGGAGGCATTTCCCATCACGCCCCATCCTGACCCAACGCCCTCATGGGAGAGTACCACCATCACGGCGGCCAACAGCTATGCCTGGGGGTATCACGTCCTTTCACAGCTGGACATGCCCACCCTGAAGGACCACTGGCCTTACCTGTTCGGTACCGCCAGCTGCCCGGACTGCGGCGAGTCATGGAACGTTTTTGAAAGCATCCTCGCAGGGATGTGATCATTACTTTCGACCCGCCCGGGAAGGTATATCCTTTCAGGGATGTGATCACTACTTTCGACCCGCCCGGGAGGGTATATCCTTTCAGGGATGTGATCATTACTTTCGACCCGCCCGGGATGGTATATCCTTTCAGGGATGTGATCATTACTTTCGACCCGCCCGGCATGATATATGATTAAATTTTATGCGTTTTCCGGATTTACCGGCCGTCATGAAATGTATGCTGCCAGCGTCTTTGAGATATCGTGTGGTATATGTTTTTTTTGTATCTTCGAGGACGGTAAATGGGCCCTTTAAAAAACTGAACAGGGACCATCTTCCGGCAAATAAAAAATTATGAACAAATCAGAAAACTCCGGTAAAAAGGAAAATCTCAGTAAAAAAGAAGTCGAAAAAAGAAAACAGCAAAAACAAAGAGAAAAACAGGAGAAAAAAGAAGAAAGGCTGGCGAACAGTAAAAAAGGAAAGAGTTTGGAAGACATGATGGCCTACATCGATGAGGATGGTAATATTACCTCCACACCTCCGGACCCCAACAAAAAGAGAGAAGTTAACCTGGAAGACATTCAGATCGGTGTGGCGCGTAAGCAGGAAGAAGAACCTGCCAGCCTGATCCGGACCGGGGTGGTCACCTTCTTCAACGAATCCAAAGGCTACGGCTTCATTAAAGACCAGAGAACACAGGAAAGCATCTTTGTGCATGTGAATGGACTGCTGGACCGGGTACGGGAAAACTCCAGGGTCACTTTTGAGGTGGAGATGGGACACAAAGGTCCTAACGCTGTACGGGTGAAACTGACGAAATAAGTCTGTCTATCATATTTAAAAGCTGCTGCGTTCCGGCGGAGGTCTTGCCCCCGCCGGATGCCGGCAGCTTTTTTATTGCGGCCCCTCCTGGTGCTGTATCATCATCAGGTATAACAGCGCTGCCAGCATCAGCAGGACAGCCAGTCCGGCCGCAGCCAGACAGTAAAGTATTAAAAACAGTGTATTCATGACCGTAGGTTTGTTTTCCAGCGCCGGTGAGTCCACAGCCAGTAGGCGGGTGACTGGCAGATGTCCTGTTCCAGGCGGGCGTTAAAAATGCGTGTAATTTCTAAAGGTGCTTCGGTGGCCGGCTGATCGGTGATCAGCGAAAAGCACATCTCCCAGGAATGCCCCTCCTGCCTGCGGATAACAGCATACACCACCGCGGCGTCCACCGCTTTGGCCAGCCGCTCCGTACCCGTGATCACCGGCGTAGGCTGATGCAGGAAGTCCACCATATGTTTGCCCTGCGGCGGCGACTGGTCCGCCACAAAAACATAAGCCCCGGGCGGCAGTCTGCGCTGTAACAGGTACCGCGGCGCCTCTTCCATCGTCAGTAGCTGCAACCCGAAACGGGAGCGTATCCGCTTCATCAACCGGTCGAAAAAACGATTGCTCAGCGGTTTGAATACGCCATATACCGGACAGCGCAATAAGGCCGGCAACATCGATAAACACTCCCAGTTGCCGTAATGCCCCAGCATCACGATCACCGGCCGGCCCTGTGCCTGGTAATCCTCAATCAAAGACGCGTTATGCAATACCAGCCGCCGCCCGATGTGACGGCGCGGCATCGTCATCAGCAAGGGCATCTCTGCAAACAACCGGCTGAAATGACGGTAAAAATCAATCGCCGTCCGCCGGATCTCGCCGTAAGACTTCTCCGGAAACGAACGGGACAAATTCTGTATCACCTCCGCATAACGGTAACGCATCACCCTGTATAACAGGAAATAAATGATCCACGCAAACCCCGCGGGATGAGGGTTGGATTTTATACGCATTGGTTAAAAAAAAGTTAAAGCATCACCCGCGGACAGGGTAACTGCCCGCTGAAGTGTCGGTACCACGACCGCTGCACTATGCAAAATGACAGCAATTACAAAGGATAATGTTGCGGTAAACGGATTGACTTTTACGCTAAACGGATTTTTTTATGGCCAATACATTCAGAAACAACACCGGCGATGTGATATTTATAGATGAGAAAAGTATGCAGATGGAAGACCTGATGATGACCACAGACAGAAAGGCGCAAACCCCTTTCTGGGACATCAGCCTGCGGCAGCATTATTATGAAGGCATACATGTGGCGCAATGTACGATCAACGTACACCAGGATATTCATGTTGTCAGCGGAATGGACGCGCCAATTCCCGGAATGGTGTTCGTGCAGCAGGGAAAGATTACCGCCAAAGGCCATGATAGCTCACTTACACACCGCTTCGCAGAAGGACAGCATAACTTCTTTCGTAATCCCTATAACCCGCAGACAAGTGTTTTCTACCAGCAGCAGGACCTGCAGCTGCTGCTCGTGGGGTTCACGCCGGAACGCTTCCTGCAACTGGCGGAAGACGCCGGACCCTCTCTCTACCAGACTGCTAATAATATGGTGGCAGGAAAAGACTGGGAACAACTGGAAAACCTGCCCGTCACCCGGCAGATGCAGGCCGCCATCCATGATATCCATACCTGCCGCTTTCAGGGCAGGATGAAAGACCTGTATTTGCAAACCAAAGCGCTGGAATTATTATTGCTCCGTTTCGAACAACAGGAGCAACCGGAATGCCCTGCACCCAAAAAAATAAAACTATCTGATACGGATATACGAAAAATACATGCGGCAAGGGAATGCCTGCTGGCAGATATTCATCATCCGCCGTCACTGGGCCAGCTGGCACGGCTGACAGGCCTCAACGAGTTCAAACTGAAAGCGGGTTTCAGAAAGGTGTTTAATAACAGTGTGTTTGGTTATCTGAGAGAGCACCGTTTGGAGATGGCGCGGCAACTGCTGAAGAAAAAAGAGCTGTCTGTAACAGCGGTAGCTTATGAAACAGGTTATACAACAGTACAACATTTCAGCAAAGAATTCAGCAAACATTTCGGGGTAAGTCCCTCGCGGATGGACTAGTGTTTTAAGACAGCGCGGTATTTACCCTGCTGGAGTTCCCAGCGGAAATACCGGTCAAAAAAAGCTTTGCGCTCGCCGGCCGTCATACGGTCGTTGAGCTTTTCGCGCAACAACTGTTGCAGTGCAGCAGGAACTGCCTGGCTCGTAATACTGTTATCAGAAAGAGAAATGGTATTGATCAGGCAGGTGTCTTTGTCAAAGAAACCACTGACGGCCGCAATAGCGCGCTGGTCGGGCGCTACGTCATAAGCCACGGAAGATACCGGCATCCGGTAAGGATATTGTTTGTCTTCCGACAGATCGAAAATGGTGTTTTGAAAATATCCTTCCTCCGGAGAAAATGCTTTTTCATGTACCAGGTACCTGTCCTGTAATAATTGATAAGGCAGCTGGTTGCCGTTGTTGTAAAGAAACCAGTAGCGGGGTTTCCCCTGTTGTTCTTCTATCAGGTATACGGGGAAATTAAAAGTTTGTGCAATGTGCACCAGCAGCTTGCCGGGCAGGCTGTCTAACGGTTGCACGCTGATGTAGTAACCCGATTCGTTGGACCGGTTGGTGACATCGGCGGGGGAGATGTTGCGTCCCTTATAGCGGATACGGTAGTTGTAAAGTGTGTTTTTATTGCCCGTATCCCAGTTGTTGTACCGCTGCTTGCTGGTGATGACCGTAAAAGGCCCGTAGTCCCGCTGTTCACTGCAGGCGCCCAGCATCAGCAGACTTAAACTGATGGCGATAAGGTTAAAACTTTTTTTCATCAATGAAAGATAACTTTATTTATCTGTTTTTTTCCGGTTGTGATTTTTTTAACATTTCAGAAAGGTTACCTTTCCCCGGCTATGGGTATAAACGGAAAAATCACCCTTATGCGTATCCCAATCCGTTATTTAGTTATTCCCGCTTTTGCTCTTGCCGCCTGTGGCAACAACAAATCTGCCTACTATCATGAGAATGCCGCTCCGGCGGCCGAAAAAAATGCCGGCGATTATGTAGCTACCGCAGATTCCACGAATTTTTCCAATGAAATGTCCCGGTTAACTTCCGCATCCCGTAAACGTATACGCACGGCGGATGTACGATGCCGTGTAACAGACGTGTTCCGGGCTTCTACCCGCATGGAGCAGGTAGTGTCTTCGGTACAGGGCATTGTGGTGGAAAGTACGCTGAAGAACGAGTATGCAAAACAGTACGACCTTCCTTATACCAGCGACTCGCTGCGCCGCATGCAATTGTACACGCCCACGGCCAACCTCACACTGCGCGTGCCGGTGGCCAGCCTGGATTCCGTGGTGAACACCCTCACGGCTATGGCGGCGTTTATCGATCACCGCGCATTGACAGACCAGGATTATACGCTTGCGTACCTGGCCAATGCACTGAAGAATAAAAAGGCAGGTCACTCCGCGGGCACCATAACAACAAACAAAAATACGACTACACTGGACGTAGCGAAATACGAAGATCAACAGGAAGAAACAAAAATCGACAGAAGTATTTCCAACCTGAAACTTCTCGATGATGTGGCTTATGCTACCTTCACCGTGGAACTGTTCCAGTCGCAGGCTGCCAGCGTGGAAACAGTCATTAATCCGCATTACGTGTCCCGCGCCGGCTTTGGGGCGGAGCTGCGCACTGCTGTAGCAGGCGGCGCCAATATGCTGCGTGACCTGCTCCTGTTTTTTGTGAACATATGGCCGCTGATGATCATGGCGGTATTGGGCTGGTGGGGATACCGGCGTTATCGTAAAATGCTGATAAAATAGGAGTCCGTACTACCTGTTTTTCAGGCTGCTGATAAATTCGGTGAGCGCTGTATTGTTGGCCAGCCGTATGTTGATTCTCCGTATAGTCGTATCCGACATAAACCAGTTCATGGTATAGGAAGGTTCTCCTTTGGGGAACCTTTTTCTTAACGGGTCCTGCTGCCACTCCAGGCTGTCTTTGTACAAAGGTATCTGCACGTAGGAGGCTTTTTTGTAATAGTAGTCATTGATATCGCTGACATAGTGTGAAAGCCGTATATCGTTGACCGTAGTCTGCATGCCGTAGGCGCCGGCGATGGTCAGTATCGGTGCAAACAGATCATTTTTGATCGGCGCCACGGAGCGGAAATGTGCTTCGCCGGGAATAACAGGACTGTTGGTGATGTGCAGCACTTTGAAGTGCAGACGGCTGATCTGTTGATATAACAGGCTGCTGTCTCCATGCAAATGCCGGTCGTCTTCCCCTATGTTGATAATACCGCGGATGATTTCCTGGATAACGCCGGCGCCGGAATTATCGAAGTAACCGCCATCCACGAAGTATTGGTTCTGTATCCTGCCGGCAGGGCTTAGGTAGGGGAACCGTGCGCCCAATATGGCGCCGGAGGTAATTGTAATGTCGGAATCGTTCCGTAGTAAGCTGAGTACGTCCACGCGGTTGTTGAAGATGCCTGCATCCAGCTGGAGGTTGGTGACAACGCCGGGATTGCCGTCCTGCATACGGGTGGTGTTGATACACAGTACGGGTAGGAACACCGTGTCTGCCTGCATGGCCGGGAAGGACGACATGGCAGCGTCGAAGGGCACCCGGTACAGGGAATCCCCGGCGATGTCGGCACTGCGTTCGAACGACTCTTCCAGTGCAGCAGCGCGGTCAGCTGCCCGGGACGTGCGGATGATATACCGGAAAAAATCCGGTCCCAGCATCCGCGCAAAGGTGTAGCTGAAATAGTCCTGTTTCAGATAGGTCATGGCTGATTTAGCGTAGAGCGGCTGCTCATGGGTTCTGTCTCTCAGCATGGAAAAGAAGGTGGCTACACCTACGCCGCCGCCGGAAGTGCCTGACAGGCAGAAAACGTGGCGGGAAAAGCGGTCTTCCGGCAGCTGACGGATACTGGCGTCTTCTATCTCACCCAGTACCGCGGCGGTCCAATAGGCTGACCGGGAGGCGCCGCCGTTGGCCATCACAAAATACACGTCATAGGTGCTGTCGGCCATCACAGGACGGGTACGCAGCCATGCCCGCAGGTAGGTGTCCAACGATGGCCTGGCTTCATAGTGGTTACCGTTTTTGGCGGTGGTTAGTTTTACGTAATGCGTTTCCTTCAGCCCGAAAATCAGCGCGGTGACGATAAAAAGAACATGAAAGCTGATTCGGTAGCGGACAGACAAGGCGGTGACAATGTTGCCAAATAACAACAACATGCCGAATGCGAGCAACAGAAAGGGGAATGGTCCCAGCCGCCTCGCAAAACCGAGACTGTAAATAGCGGCCACATAGGTGACGAGCGCCGCGCAACCGATAAGGATAAACCAGCGGAAGAAACTCTTTTCTGTGCGCGGGATAAAAAAGTAGCTCATGATGCTGTCCAGCGGCGTATGCGTGAGCAGCAGGCTTTTCCGGGCGGAGATATCCAGTTCTACCCGCCGCAGATGGGTATACAGCAGGAACAGGGCGTGCAACAGCACCAGCAGCGCCAGTAACAAAAGAATACTGATGCGGGGTATAAAGCTGGTGGCGATCACGGTGGCCAGCCAGGAAATCAGCAGCACCATAAAGACCTTCCGGAAAGCCGGTTGCATCGACAGCCTGTTGAGCGGCCTGTTGAGAAAATACAGCAGCGTAAGCGCCGCAACAAAAATGATCCAGCTTACCGTGCTGCTCAGCGGATGGAACAATACCGGCGATTGCAACATGGCCAGTTCCAGTAACAGGAAACAACAATGCCCCAATACCCTCGGAAATTCATCGAGAAAAGGCTGGCTGACAGGAAAACGGTCATTATGGTCGTTGTAGGCCCTGGTGGCCGCGGCATCGGTGATCTGGGCTTCGTCCTTTACGTCGGCGATCAGCCGGGTGCGTTTGATGTAGGCGATGATCCTGGACGAATACCAGCTCACATACACCCAGAACCCAATGGCCAGGAAAAAAACGATCCGTTCACGATAGGTGTTTTCCGTATAGGCAACAATTACGTCTTTGCCCTGGTCCAGCGACCAGCAGATGAAAATGATCAGCAGGAGGAAGATAATCCCGGGAAAGAACAGCCAGATGGCTTTAAGCAGGTGCGCAGCCAGCCGGAGCAGGTTTTTCAGTAGTAGTAACATAACGGCTTCAATTTGGGATATGCTGCTACTAAGATAAAGAATCCCGCTGCTAAAGTATTGGCGTCAAAAGGATTAATATCGCAGAATGTGCCTATGCCTGTGCATCCCGCATCTTTTTTATCCTGTCATGTTCCGTTTTCAGGGTAGACCGCTGCCGGGTGAGCATTTCGCGCAGATAAGCCGGTAGGTAGTCTTCCTGTAAGGCCTGCGTATAGGCGCGCATAGCGGCATCTTCTTCCGTTTCACAGTCGGAAAGAATAGCATGACGGTCATGACCGGTGAATACGCTCTTCAGCTCCATCCAGGCGTGGTATAACTTCCCGCCGGTAGTCTTGCCTGTTTCCATCTCTCCGCCCAATCCCTGGACTTCTTTGCCCAATGCATTCCGCATGGTGCGGCTTTCATCGATCATATGCGTGAAAAGCTCCTGCAGATCGGCGTCTTTGCCTTTAATGTCCTTCAGCGCTTTTTCATATCCGGAAATACGGTCATTATTGATGCCGATGAGATCGTTGAGTGTTTCTACGGTGGCTGTGTTTGTATTCATAGCTGCAAGGTTTTATATCCAACCTTCCACTATAAACATGCCAGCGGATTTGTGTATCTTCGACGCTATTTTTAAGAAAAATGAGAAACTGTTTACATCTGTTGTTGTTATGCTGCGGCTGTCTGCTGTTAAGCGCCCCCACTTATGCCGGAGGTTTGTCTGCCTGGAATGAATCCACGCCCGGCGGCCATAAAATGGAATATGACGGGACCGCTCCCGCGATGGCTTTTTTCTACGGGGAAGGCTGTGATTCCACTAATAGCTCCCTGGCCCTGAAGACCTGGTATTTCTACAAAAATCAAATTATCGGAGAAGGAGAGGGCACGTTTTACGTGATCGATGAAGGACGTTGCGCGGTACAGCGTTTTACCAGCGAAACAGCTTTTAAGGAGTACCTGTCGGAGCGCCGGCTTACCCCCCGCCTCTGGAAGCGGACTTACCATCCCCTTAACATCTGGGACTACTGGGATGAATTGCTGTTCATGTCATTTTTTTTCAGCCCGGTATTGTTGCTGTTACTGATTGGCGATGTGGTGGTCCTGGTAGGGCTGGCACGCGGTAAAAAGCGGGCGGCCTGGAAATATGTTTACCTGGCGTCGTTGCCCCTGGTGTACATTATAGCGGGGCTGTTACAGCATTTTCCGCAAAGCTGGTAGCTTGTATCTGGAACACGGCTGTTTCCGCGTGGCGGGAAGCCACGATGATCTGTGTGCCGTTGGCGTGCTGGTCAAACAGCTGTTGCACCAGGTGAGGATTATTGTTGTCCTGCGACAGGTGGGAGAGCAGGAGGTGTGTCATGAACGAAGGGCGGTGCTGGGTGAATATCTCCAGCGCCTGCCGGTTGGACAGGTGCCCTTTTCCGCCACGGATACGGTTCTTCAGGTAGTAAGGGTACCGGCCCTGTTCCAGCATCTGCTCATCGTAGTTGGCTTCGAGGAAGGCGGCGTGGCATTGCCGGAAATGGCTTAGCACGTGCTCGCAGGGAGCGCCGATATCCGTAAAGATGCCGATGTTGATCTGATTACCGGAGACCATGAAACTATGCGGCTCCACGGCGTCGTGGTGTTTGGGAAAGGCGGTGACGGTAAGACCGCCTACCTGTACCGGTTGATACGCCAAAAACGGCATTACTCTTTGCAGGGCGAGGTTACCGCCGGCCAGTGTGCTCTGCGTGATATATACCGGTAACTGGTGTTTTTTCGCCAACACTGTTACTCCCCTGATGTGGTCCGAATGTTCGTGGGAGATGAAGATGGCTTTCACTTTCGTCATCGACAGCCCCAGGCGGGTCATCCGCTTTTCCGTTTCCCGGCAGGAGATACCTGCATCAATCAACACTGCTTCCTGCCCGTTACCGATATAATAACAGTTACCGTTGCTCCCCGAGTTCAATGACGTGATAAAAAGTGACATGCTGCCAAAGATAGAAATATTTGGCTATTTGGACATTTGGTTATTTCAATATTGTAGTATTCAGCGCATCAATAACCAAATGTCCAAATGCTCAGATGCCGGCTGCCTGCAGCATGAACCGGTGCAGGTCTGCATTTTTCACAAATGACGGCAGCATGGCGCTTCCAGGCCCGGTCATGGCCAGTTCCGCATAATCGGCCGTATGGTCCATGCCTCCCCAGCTGATGGCGGTGTGGGTGCTTTGAATGGCGGCCAGTTCTTTAAATGGCAGCTTACGGGGATTGTATAACCCTTCGCCGTCGGGACGGGTATAGTGCGTCAGCACGGCAGCCGCTTCCGCTGGCGTGATCACGATGCCCTGTGCATGTTCTATCCGTGCTATCAGCGCGGCGGGGGTAGTGTCACGCTGAATACCATTCAGTATCCAGTCATTGGTATGACGCATATGCTGCAGTTTATCGAAGCGGTCGTCGGTTTTGTCGCTGTAATACAGACCAGGATTGGCGTTGCCGTGGTCGGTAGTGATGATCACGAGCGTGTTTTTGTCTGCTTCCGCAAAGTCCAGCACTACTTTAATAGCGTCGTCGAAGGCCAGCTGATCGTACAGCAATGCGGCGGCATCGTTGGCATGGGCTGCCCAGTCGACTTTGCCGCCCTCCACCTGTAGCATAAACCCTTTCGGATGAAGTGACAGGCGACGGATAGCCTGGGTGGTCATTTCGGCGAGGGTTGGCAGCTGTTGCCGGAGCGTGGCGTCCTGTTCCCGGTCCAGCGCATAGGGAAGACCGTTTTCACAGAAGGCGCCGATGACCGGCACGGCAGGAGACAGGGGAAGCTGCAGCAGGGCGTCGCGGTTGTCTGCCACCGTGTAACCGTTGGTTTTATATTGTTGCAGCAGGTCCTGCTTATCTTTTCGGGTGCCGGGAAGGAAGTATTCCCGGCCGCCGCCCAGCATAACGTCAAACCGCAAAGGCAGATACTGTCGGGCAATTTCGGCCATATCGCCACGGTGACTGTTGTTGATACAGAACCCTGCCGGAGTGGCGTGCGTAATGGGCACGGAGGTGACGCAGCCGGTAGCTTTGCCGGCTTTTTTGAATTTTTGCAGGATAGGCGTGTAATGGGTGCCGTCTGCCCCTACATTCAGACTGCCATTAGGCACGCGTACACCGCCGCCCCAGGCGGAGCTGCCTGCCGCGGAGTCGGTGACGAGCGAACTGGCAGAGGCGGTGCTCATGAGCGCCCGGGCAGCTTTACCACTTTCATACAGCTGTAACCAGTGACTCTGTCGTCCTTCCTTGCGCTGCCGCAACAGGCTGGCCATGGTGAGCGTACCGTTGCTCATACCGTCGCTGACCATAAAGATAATGTTGCGCGCATGGCCCGTGCTGTCGCCATAGGCGTCAAGGTTATCATTGCGTTGTTGCGTCTGCCCTATGGCGCCTAACGGCCCTGCCAGCGCTGTTCCCAAGGCGCCAAGGGCGGTGTTCCTGAAAAAATCTCTCCTTTTCATATGTCGGTTTGTGGTGCACAAAAGTAATCGCTGCATAATAAATGCATCAATGTTGCAAATTAAGTTTGTGTAAACTTACTATATTTGCAACTATGTTGCAAAATGAAATGATGCTGTACCTGGTATGGGACCCATCGCCGGAGATATTCCACATCGGCGGTTTTGCCCTGCGCTACTATAGCATAGCCTTTATGGCCGCCTTTGTGCTGAGTTATGTGGTGATGCGGTATATGTTTGACCGGGAAGGAAAAAACAGGGAGTTGCCGGACCGCCTGCTGGTATACGTCGTTGTGGGCACCATTGTAGGCGCACGGCTGGGACACTGCCTGTTTTATGAATGGGATTATTTCCGGTATCATCCGGCAGAAATAGTGCTGCCGTTCCGGCGGGAGAACGGACACTTTAAGTGGACCGGCTACCAGGGCCTCGCCAGCCATGGTGGCGCCATCGGTATATTAACGGCGACAGCGCTGTTTGCCCGTCGCTATCATGTACCGCTGATATGGATGCTGGACAGGCTGTCCATCGTTATACCGCTGGCAGGCGCTTTTGTGCGGACAGGCAATTTCTTTAATGCGGAAATCATCGGTAAGCCCTCCCGGTTGCCGTGGGCGGTAGTCTTTGTGCGGGAAGACCTGTTGCCCCGCCACCCGGCGCAGCTCTATGAGGCGCTCTGCTACCTGCTGATCTTCGGCCTGCTCATCTTCCTGTATAAAAAAAACAAAGGAATACAAAAGCCGGGTTTTATCTTCGGCCTCCTGCTGATATTGGTGTTTGGCGCCCGTTTTTTGATCGAATTGCTGAAAGAAAACCAGGAGGCTTTTGAAAGTGCATACCTGCTCAATATGGGACAACTGCTGAGTTTACCGCTGATAGCGGCTGGCATTTATTTTATGAGATTTTACAACGATAGCCATGCAAAAAAAGAATCCGATTAACGTATATCTGCTCACCGGCTTCCTGGGTGCGGGCAAAACCACGCTGCTCAACGGGCTGCTGCAGCAGAGCCGCGACCGTCGCAATATCGTCATCGAAAACGAATTCGGTAAAGTGAACATCGATGCATCGCTGGTGGCGGCGCAGATAGAAAATATCTATGAGCTGACCAGCGGTTGCATCTGCTGCTCGCTCGATAACGAACTGCTGGAAGTGCTGGGAGGCATTCTAAGACTGGAAGAGCAGCCCGATCAGGTGTTTATAGAAACGACCGGCATCGCGGACGCCGGTAATATCATCGGTATGTTCAGCATTCCGGACGTGAAAGCCCGCTTCCGGCTGATGTCTACCGTCTGCGTGGCAGATGCGGAGAATGTGGAAACACGCCTTGAGCAAGTGACGGAAGTGGGTAAACAGCTCTCTTGCGCTGATGTGATCGTGCTGAACAAAACCAAAGATCTTCCGGTGCCGGAACAGCTACGGTTGCAGGCGTTGCTGGAAAATATCAATCCGCTGGCATACATCACCGCCACTGCCGACGGCCTGGTGGCCATGGCCGACCTGCAGCCGCAGGAACGCCGGATACCGGCGCCGGCAGCCCGTCTGTCAGCTGGAGATACCGCCTGCGCCATGCCGGTGGAGAAAACGCCCCACAAGATCAACACCGTACTGTTTGAATCACCTCAGCCGTTTGATCTGCAAATGCTGGCCTTTGTGCTTGAAATGAATTTTAACGTGTATACCGACCAGTTATACCGCATCAAAGGATATGTGGCCGTAAAAGATCAACCGGAGAAATATCTGGTACAGTCAACCGGCAACTACCTCAGCATTGTACCGGCCGGTACCTGGGGCGATACACCACCATCATCCACATTGGTGTTTATCGGCAAAGACCTGAAAAGCGCTACCATCGAACGTATTCTGCGTCCGGCACTGAAGTGAGCAGCGCTGCGGTATGCCGGCGCTTTTCCCTATCTTTACAGTCCACCATGACTGCATCTGAGACGATAAAATTGTCAGCGCTGACCGGCAGGATCCAACAGGTCCTCTCCAACGTATTTGGAGAAGAAACTTTTTGGGTGGTGGCCGACGTGACCAACCATGCATTTTATGCACAGAAAGGCTACCACTATTTCGACCTGGTGGAGAAAGACACGAACTCCAGCGCCATCGTGGCGAAAGTGGCTGCCGTGGCCTGGGGGAATGGCTCCATCCGTATCCGGGAATTTGAATACGTGACCGGTCAGCAGTTCAAAAACGATATACATGTGCTGGTGAAAGTGTCGGTCAACTATCACCAGGTGCATGGCCTGCAAATTACCTTGCTGGACATCGACACCAACTTCACCATCGGTATGCTGGAACAGCAGAAACAACAAACGCTGCTGCGCCTGCTGGCCGAATGTTCAGATTACATCTGTAAAGTGGGCGACCGCTATGTGACCCGCAACAATCAGCTGTCTTTCCGGGCCGTGATCCAGAAACTGGCGGTGATCACCTCTGGCAACTCTGCCGGCTTCCAGGACTTCCGGCATACGCTGGAACATAACCGTTTCGGATATGCTTTCCAGGTAGACACCTACTTCACCGTGGTGCAGGGAGAATCAAAAGCGGAACTGGTGCAACAACGCCTGATAGACGTCTATAACAGCGGCGTGCCTTACGATGCCGTGGTGATCATCCGTGGCGGCGGCGCACAAACAGACTTTCTTTTGTTTGATACCTTCCTGCTGGGAAGAGCCGTGGCTAAATTCCCTATCCCCATCATCACCGGTATCGGTCACCAGAAAAATGAAACCATCACAGACATGATGGCGCACAGTCCCGTGAAAACGCCTACCAAAGCGGCGGAACTGATCATTGCCCACAACAAGGCGTTTGAAGACGGCGTGTCGGATTTGCAGCATACCATCCTGATCAGGGCGCAACAGCTTTTTTCCAGCCACTACCAGGCGCTGTCTCAGCTGAATGCTACCGTCATCAATCAAACACGTACTGTCCTGCAGGGGCAGCGGGAAATGCTGCACGATTATCATAACGTAGTGTCGCACGGCTCCCGCTCCATGTTGCAGCATCACCAGCGTGAGTTGCTGACGCTGTCAGGCGCCATCCTGGCGAGGCCGCGGGTGGTGATCGCCGGCAAACAGAACGACTTGCAGAACATTACCGCCAACATCCGTTCGTTTAACCGCCTGTATATGCAGAACAGGCGCGGACAGCTGGCCCACTACGATACATTATTCAAACTTATGAGCCCTGTCAATATACTGAAGCGTGGTTTTGCCATAGTATATGCAGGCGATAAAATTATTAACAGCGCACTGCCTCTGGAGGCTGGCAGCCCTATCACCGTCCGGCTGCACGATGCTTCGCTGGAGGCAACCGTTACCGCTAAAACACCACATGATGAACCAGGAACTGACATATGAAGCAGCCTACACCGAACTACAGCAAATAGCGGAAGAAATAGAGAATGAAACCGTTTCGGTGGATATACTGGCTGAAAAAGTTAAACGGGCTTCCGTACTGATAGAGTTCTGCCAGCAGAAGCTGCGGGCCACGGAAGTGGAGGTCAATAATATCATCAAACAAATGGAAAACAAGCCGGGCGCCTGATGCGTTTATCACGGGTATCGAAATAAGCTGTGTTCCGGAAAAAAGATAGCAGCAGGAAAACGTATATACGTGACCGATAGGATCAGAAAACTTCGTTGACCCCGAAGTAGAAGCCTGACTGGTCTTGTCCGCGGCCGTAGTCCAGCCGGATATTGACGCGGTTTTTGAATTCCCAGCGATAGCCGATGCCATAACTGACAAGTGTTTGCTGGAAAGAGAGTTCGTTGAAGCGGGAAAATACGTTGCCACCGCCTATCCATACCACGGCGCCGCTGCGGCGGTAAACGCGTTGCCGCAGTTCCACCTGCCCGGCCATATAGTTACGGTCCCGGTACCGGCCTTCATAGTAGCCGCGTAACCGGTTGGAGCCGCCAGCCTGCGCCAGCATGTTCCAGGGCACATCGCCACTGTGTTCTTCTGCATAAAAATCCATCGCGAGGATGCTGCCTTTCCAGAGACGTTTGTACCAGTCAAATTGCAGTTCCAGTTTAGAAAAAACGGTTCGGTTACCCAGAAAAGAAGGGTAGAAGCGGTAGCCTATCCGGGCGTACATCCCGTGGGCGGGGTTGGGAATAAAGTCGCGGGTGTCGTAAACCACAAAGGGGCCAGCGCCCATGCCGAAAACCCGTTTGGGTTCCATCAACGGTTTACCGGCGCCGGTGTCAATATCTTTGGCCTGCGCATTCTGCACATGCGTGCTGATACCGGCATAAAAGCGGTTGCTCAGGTTGATGGCCAGGTCGGCTTGTAATTTCTCTGTGAGCAACAGGTAGTCGGTATACGCATCTTTGGAAGAACCAGCCCCATAGCCAATTCCCCAGTATTTGTCAGGACGTGAGCTGAAAGAAGCTTTTAACATCAGCCGGAAGCGGTCTTTCGGAAAAATGGTGGTGCTGTTAAGCCCCAGACCATAAAATCCTGTCAGCGCCACAGAACCGTATACGGCCACATTGGACAGCGGCAGCAGGGTGTCTGCCCGGTCGGTACGGTATTGCGCAGCCACCATCACGGCAATGCCTGCGCTGGTTTCAGGGGTATACACTGGTCCTCCGATGAAACTCAGATCTACTTTTTTATGTTTGCTTTCATCATTGGTATGCTGAAGATAATGAAGCACGCGCTGATACAACCCCCTCGGGGCCGTGGTGTCGGTACTGTTGCCGGAAGTAGGGGCCTGACGGGCGTTTACTGTTACACTACAACAGAGCAATATGGGGAGTAGTAGGTTCCTGGGCATGCGCATGATCGCCCGAAAATAACGATAATTTTCGGAATCATGGATGACACACAGGTTCGTGGGTTCCAGATTCCCGGCTCACGCCCGGAGCAATGATGTCGTCCAAATCCGAAAGGGTAGGGCCGGGCGGCCGTACAACGTAGCCCGGGGCGGGAGCTTGTCCCGGGTTCCCTTCTCTGTCCTTTCTCCGGTCCCGGAGGCCACACAAACCAGCCCAGGGCTAAAGCCCTGGGCTGTTGCGGGAATTAATCAACAAACAATCGTGTCACGGCGGCGGTATCCATGGCCCATTGGGCAGTGTATACCTCATCGGCGCCGGCGGTATCGGCCAGTTGCAGCTGTTGTGCGGCAGCTTTCATCTCCAGCAGTTGCCCGATGGTCAGTTTCTGTTCCAGCTTTTTCAGCAAACCGGCCACGTTGTTGCCGTTCAGCTGCTGTACTACCTGTCCTTCATAAGGCATTTCCAGCCAGATGATGTTACGGGCGGCTACGTCGAGCACACCGAAGACCAGGCCTTTGGCAAGTCCGCGGGTGATACGCACCTGGTGTTGCACACAGGAGGGATCGTAGGCGACGCCTGTTTTGTTGGAAATTTTCATGCTATGGCGGCTATCCATCCATCCCACCACCATCTCTGGTACCAGGCTTCCGGAGCTAAAGGCGTTACAGGTGAACGTCACGTAGCGGGCGCCGGCGGCAGCCAGTTGCTCTACGTCCAGGTTAATGTACTCGGCGGTCCCTATTTGGTTAGGAATAGCGCGGATATCGCCGCTATGTTTACAACCGGTAGTTACCAGCCGGCTGTAGGAACAGTAGTCCGTTGACGCTTCATAGCTGATCTGGCAGCTCAGGTCCATATCCAGGTGCTGGGCAGGCAATCCTTTACCCCATTGCATGAACAGGCGGATGGTATTTCCCTGCAGCGGGAAACGGGTCCCCATCAGGGCTGCCGGCAGGTCCTGTACCTGCTCGCTGCGGTCACCGATGGCCAGCGGTATTTTATACAATGCCGGATCGATGTACATGGTACGGCCGGCGGCAGGTATAGCAGCAAAACGTTTACGGGTGACTTCCAGGCACAGACCGGCAACTGCCAGCTGCATCTGTTCCAGTTCTTCCGCGGTGTACAGGGCCAGCAGCTTATTGGCTGACAGGCTTTTGGCGGTACCTCCGAGCGGTCTTACCACACGGATGGAAGCAGGGTCGAAGTAGTATTCGGCGTACATCTGCAGGGTGAACAGGAGCCGGGCAGGCACCTGGTCGGCGATGGCGGAAAATGCTTCTATCGTTACTTCCGGCCCGAACCACAGCATATTGGCAAACAGGGAGCGGGCAAATAATCCCGGCCGCTGCTGCAACAGGTAGAAGGTGCTGGCAGCGTCGTAACGCAGCCGGAACTGGTCCAGCCGTCCCTGCCACACGTCATAGTCTTCCCGGTAAAATTTATCCAGGATGGTACGCAGGTGCTCAAAGCCGGTACGCTTGCTGTATTCCGGCAGGCGCAGGGCGCGGATAAAACGTACCCACATCTGTCTTTTAGGATGCATATCGGCGCAGACCTTTGCGGCGTCCATAGACAGCCCGTTGATCCAGCGAGCAGCCATCAGCGCATCTTCACGGCGGTATTTCAGTTTCAGCGAAGCGGCAGCAGCGGTTTTGCCGGACAGGTCTTTATTACCGGCGCGGGGCCCGATCGCATTACGCTGCGTACGCGCGATAATGGTCTTCGGCGCTACCAGTTGCAGGAAACCGGTATGTTTAAACCACAGGTAACGGAGTATATCCGTGGGCGTGTTAAACAATGCCTGCGCTTTTTCTGCACGGCCTTGCTGTACCAGGATATCGATAACGGTGATCGCTGTTTCTCGCATAGCGATTTTTCCTTCCGGCACCGGCAGTTCCGTCAGCAAACGACGCAGGCTGCTCTGTTGGGTGGCGTCCAGCGCGGTACGGGAGGCCAGCAGATTTTCAAGGTATTGTTCCGCATCTTCCAGTGTCCACAGGTCTAATACCCGCAGTTTTTTATTCTGGCCGTAATGCTCAATGGCAGCGGCTTCCAGCGGTGTGCCGCAGAAAGGGCAACCATTATAACGTTCCAGCGGAAAAGTATGGGGCGGTATCAGGCAACCGCAGGCCAGCCTTGTCCCCCCGGTAAGACCCAGTAAGTTGGTGAAATAAGTGATGAGATGATCGGCATAGGATTCTCCCGTAGGTACGCTCCAGTTTTTTACCAGCGGCGCCCAGTTCAAATCTGTACCCAGCACTTTCCGGAGATGTTCCAGCAGCTGTGTATGCGTGGCGGCATCGGTTTTTTCCAGGGCGCGTAACAGCCGCTCGGACACGCCGAATCCCAGTTTGGCCATATTGGCCACCAGCAGGGTGGTATCGGGGTTCATTCCTGCAGCGCCATTCATGGCGTTTGCCGGAATATAAACGGCCTGTTGACGTAATGCTACTTTTAGGATCTTGTTCATCGTTACAATTTTTATAATCAGATAATTTTGTCGCTATTTTTTAACAGAAAAATGAAGTAAGCAACAATTGACCTTGATAGAAAAGCAGGCTGGATTCGAACCAACATCCCCGGTTCCCTCAGGAAGTAAGTCCCGGTTGACCTCTTCCGGTAATTCCGGAACTCCTATACCGGTGTCTTAACCATTAGACGACTGCTTTATGGGAAGCGATAATGGTGAAAGTAATCCCAAATGATGAAGTAACTTTTACTTGACCGCTTCGATGATACAAAGATGCAAGACCATGTGCGCAGTCTTTTTGCGCAGATGAAAAAAAATTTTTCTACCTTATCTTCGCACCCGGAAATCAGCCCCAAAAGGAAAGCTGACGGTAGTAAAATGTTATCTGTACAAGAAAAGAAGGCCGTGCACCGGGAACATCATCAGAAAGCGAAGTTCATCCGGCTGCGGCGCGGCATAAGAGTTGCCCGGTATGTGATGTACCGCGAGACATTAATCGACAAAAAAAGTATTTACTGGTCATTCACAGGTGCTTTTATAGGGATTGCCAGTATTGGCTTGTTGAGCCACTTTTATCTCCCCGTAAAGGACAACCTGTTCCTGATAGGCTCTTTTGGCGCATCGGCGGTGTTAATTTATGGTCATACGCAAAGTCCGCTGGCGCAGCCGCGCAACCTGGTGGGTGGGCATTTATTGAGTGCGGTGGTAGGGGTAACAGTAGGTTATCTGGTGCCCTGGCCGGAATGGGAGTGGCTGGCCTGTGCGTTGGCGGTGGCGGCATCACTGGTGGTGATGCAGGTCACCAAGACAGTGCATCCGCCGGGCGGCGCTACGGCCCTGCTGGCGATTGCGGGCTCACCGGCTATCCGGAAGCTGGGCTTCTGGTATGTGTTGTCGCCGGTGGCCTCCGGAGTGGCCATACTGTTACTCGTAGCAGTGGTGGTAAACAATATGACCGACGTCCGGCAATACCCCGATAAACGGAAATGGTTCTAGACCGTTTTCCTTTTGTAGATGATCGTATCTGACGCCAGTGGCTCCAGCCGGTAGCCGCCGGTATCGATGGTGAGTTTAGGCAGCTGCTGACGCAGTTGTTTTAACGTATGGGCGTCAGGGTTAGCCTGGTAGAGGTACAGCTGCTGCAACTTTTTATTTTTTGTCAGCGCCGTCAGGAAAGCCGGCGTACAGGCGGTACCGCTCAGGTTCAGATACAGCAACTCACTGCAACCTGTCAGCGGCGTTGCCGCGGAACCTTTGACAGCCGTCTGTTTCAGCTCCAGCCGGGTGAGGGCGGAGAGCTGACCAATGTCTGCCAGCGCAGCGTCGGTGATGCGCGTACCGGACAGGTCCAGCCATACCAGTTGCGACCGGAGGGGATGCAACAGCTTCATATCTGCATCGCTGAAGTCAGGCGCATTCACACAGCTGACAGCCACGAAAGGACTGTTGGCCGCCACAGGCAATACCTTCACGCCTTTGGCCTCCAGGGCTTCTATACTTTTTTTATCCGGCGCCGACGGCGTAGCCTCGGGCACAAACTCGTTGTGGTCCAGCGCTTTGCCCGGCGTCATTGCTTCCAATACCAGCTGTATACGCGGATTGGGCTTCAGTTCTTTCACCGTTTTACCGGTGGGCGCGCCCTGCGCGATCCACCAGTAAAGCAGCTCCACCTCGCGGGGTGACAGCTGCGGTTTGCCTTTGGGCGGCATACGGTGCTCGTCGTTATCAGGCAGCACCAGTCTCTTAAACAATTCACTTTCTTCCGGCATACTGTCTTTCAATACAGGTCCGTGTTCACCCCCTTCGCGGATCAGGGCGAGTGTTTCCAGCCGTAGTCCCCCCTTTAGTTTCCGGGCGTTGTGACAGCCATAGCAGCGGGTAGACAGCACCGGCGCTACCAGGTCTTCATATACCCGTGCATCGCCTACATTCGTATAGGCGGCTTCGTTATCGGCGACGGTCTTTTTACCGGCGAAAGACTGCAACGCCGGCGGCATGGCCTGCAGCAGGTAATCGTCGCCATGTGTGAGCGACCCGCCATAGTGCCCTGCGGCGGATACCAGCACCAGCAGCAGCGCAAACAGCGGCAGCTCAAGGCGCGCCAGCCGTTTGGCGGCGGGGGCCACGGTGAGCAGCCATAGCAGCGTGCTGCTAACGGCCACGCCTATACCCAGCCACAGGTGGGTATTGAGCAGTTGTTCGTCATAGCCACCGTCGAGCGATAACAGGTAACCTGCCACGCAGCTGGCGACGGCGGAAAGGGCCGCTGCCAGCAATAATAGCGGCAGGGCGGCGCGCAGGCCGGCCCGTTTGCTGCTGCGTGACAACAGCGCCAATACAAAGGCGATGATCAGGATACCTATCGGCAGATGTACGATCAGCGGGTGTATCCTCCCGATGAATAGATTCCAGTTTCCGGTTGCGGCTAATATCTTCATTACTTCCCGTAGCGCTGTTTGAGTTGATGCATCATATATACGTTAATATCCCATTGGTTGGCCAGCGGCTGCCGCGTATAAGGCAGGGTGGGCATGTAATCGGCCGGACCGAACTCCGTCAGTATCGTCAGCGGTTTGCCCGCCTCCTGGTGCCGGCGCACGATCTGGTCCCACCAGTTAAAATGCGCTTTTACGGCATTGGCCCATTCGGGCGCCCGGGGATCGTTGACCTGCGGCCCTTCGGGATGACCGATACGGGCATGGATATGACCGGCGCGCTCCAACGCTTTGCCAACGGTTTCGGCCTGGTCTTCCAGCAGCGACTCATGTACGTTGCACCAGTGGGAGATATCGAGCGTGAGGCGCAGGTCGGGCTTCTTTTCGATAAACTGGCGCGCCACATGGGCGGCAAACAACATGCGGGAACGGTGCGTTTCGTGGTACACGGGAACGCCGTTGCGCTGCGTGATGCGGGTGCTGATGTCGATCAGCGCGGCATTCTGGTCAAAGGTAAAATAGTCTTTGCCGGACTGGGTGTTGATGTATAGCGGCTTAGGGCCTGTGGTGGTAGCGGCGGTAAGCGCCGCTTCAAACTGCGCGGCATGTTTCGTATAGTCGCTGTCGTGACCGCCGGCCAGGTAGCCTACGTGAAGCTTGTGCTGGTCCAGCGCGGCAAACAGCGCCTGTTGCGCGGCTTTCTCTCCCGGCCACCAGAGTTCGATGCCGTCGTAGCCGGCTTGTTTGGCATCGCGGCAGAAATCACCGATGCTGCCGGCATAGCCCCAGTTGGTGGCCATCACGATCAGCCGGTAGCCGTTGGCCGGCCGGGCGGCAAAGGAGGGTAGGGTAGCAAGGGCCATCGCCCCGCTCATAACGGCGGACTGCCGGAGAAAATTTCTTCTGCTGGTGTGCATTGGTTGATTTTAAATATTAAGCCAGTATCGGCGTGATCACATGTCCGCCTACGTCTGTCAGCCGGAAAGGCCGGCCCTGGAACTGGTAGGTCAGCTTCTCATGGTCAAACCCCAGCTGTTGCAGGATGGTAGCGTGTATATCGTTGATGGCCACTTTGCCTTTAACGGCGGCGTAACCGATTTCGTCTGTTTCTCCCCAGGTGAAGCCTTTTTTGATACCGGCGCCGGCCATCCACATGGTAAAAGCTTCCACGTGGTGGTCACGGCCGAGGTAGGGGGTGTCTTTACCGTCACGGTTTTCCTGCATCGGCGTACGGCCGAATTCGCCACCCCATACTACGAGCGTCTCATCAAGCAGGCCGCGTTGTTTGAGATCTTTCAGCAGTGCTGTAATAGGGCGGTCGATCTCCCGGCATTTGTTGCGGAAACCATAATCGATGGCGAGGTTTTCGTCGGTGCCGTGGCTGTCCCAGCCCCAGTCATACAGCTGTACGAAACGTACGCCTTTCTCCACCAGCTTACGCGCCAGCAGGCAGTTGTTGGCGAAAGACTCTTTGCCGGGCTGCGTGCCGTACATCTCATGGATGTATGCCGGTTCTTTGTTGATGTCCATTACATCCGGAACGGAGATCTGCATTTTGTACGCCAGCTCATATTGTGAAATGCGGGCCATTGTTTCCGGGTCACCGAATGTTTCGTATTCCTGACGGTTGATATCGTTGATCGCGTCGATAGATTGTTTGCGGAGGTTACGGTCCATGCCTTCCGGGTCAGTGAGGAACAGCACAGGATCGCCTTTGGTGCGGCATTGTACGCCCTGGTAAACAGACGGCAGGAAACCGCTGCCCCACACGCTTTTGCCGGCATCGGGCGTTTTACCGCCGGAGGTGAGCACCACAAAGCCGGGAAGGTTACTGTTTTCCGTACCAAGACCGTAAGTCACCCAGGAACCGATGCTGGGCCTGCCGAGCCGCGCGCTGCCGGTTTGCATCAGCAGCTGCGCCGGGCCGTGGTTGAACTGGTCTGTCTGCACTGCTTTCAGGAAACTCACCTCGTCGGCCATGGTGGCGAAGTGGGGCATATGATCGGATACCCATGCCCGTGATTCGCCATGTTGCGCAAAGACCGCCTGCGGCCCCAGCATTTTGGGCACGCCGCGGATGAACGCAAACTTTTTACCTTCCAGCAGTGACTGCGGGCAGAGCTGATTATGCAGCTTTTGCAGGTCCGGCTTATAGTCGAAAAGTTCCAGTTGTGAAGGAGCGCCCGCCATATGCAGGTATATCACGCTTTTAGCCCTGCCGGGAAAATGTGGTGCGCGGGGCGCCATGGGATCGGCGCTGAAATCGGGCCCGGCAGCGGCACTGCTGCCGCAGCTGGTCAGAAAAGAGCCCAGCGCGGCGGCACCGAGGCCGGTCACGCAGTCCAGCAGGAAATGCCGGCGGGTGATGAAGCGCAATGTTTCTTCACTGGCTTCCCGGAGGAGTTTATCGTGCAAACGGGACATAGCGTTATTTATGATTTGATCAGAAATTCGTCGAGATTCATAATAGCGTTGGCGACCACGGTGAGGGCGGCCAGTTCCGCCAGTTGCTGCGGCGCTTCTTTGCATTGCAGCAGCGCTTTTGCATCGGCAGGTGATTTTTTATACTGTTGCAGCGCCTGTTTGTACAACCGTTGCAATACGGCCAGTTTGTTATCCGATAACTGCCGGCAGACGGCCGTCTGATAACCCCAACGGATACTCGCAGTCGCGTCGTTGTTGCCGTTGCGCTGCATGTGTTGCGCCAGCGCACGGGCGGTTTCTACATACACCGGGTCGTTGAGCGTTACCAGCGCCTGTAAGGGTGTATTGGTACGGATACGGCGTTGCAGGCATACCTCGCGGCTGGAGCCGTCGAACGTGATCATGGAAGGGTAGGGGCTGGTCCGTTTCTGGAACACGTACAGCGCACGCCGGTATTGGTTGCCGTCGTCTGCCGTCTTCCAGTACTCGCCGCTCCACACGCTTTGCCAGATGCCTTCCGGCTGGTAGGGCATGATGGATGGACCGTGCATATTACGGTTCAGCAGACCGCTTACGGCCAGCGCCTGGTCTCTCACCTCTTCGGCGGTGAGCCTGAAGTGCGGGCCCCTGGCAAGCAGGCGGTTGGCGGGGTCTTTCTCCTGCAGCGCCGGCGTGGTGGTGGCATCCTGCTGATAGGAGGAGGAAAGAACGATTTCGCGCAGCAGCTTTTTAGTACTCCAGCGATATTGATGGATATACTGATAAGAGAGCCAGTCCAGCAGCTCGGGATGGGAAGGCAGGAAACCCTGTGTGCCGAAGTCTTCCACCGTTTCTACGATACCGGTGCCAAACAGTTGCTCCCAGAGGCGGTTCACCATCACCCGCGCGGTCAGCGGGTTGCCCGGAGCGGTGATCCACTGCGCCAGTCCGAGGCGGTTGCGCGGCGCATTGGCCGGAAAAGGATTCAGGGAGTGCGGTACGTCGGGGGTAACGGTTTTGCCTAACACCAGCCAGTTGCCGCGTTCAAAAATATGGGTGGCCCGCTGCATTACCGGCGGATTTTCGATCATTACGGGAATATCCTGCGGCTGGGAATTGACCAGTGCCAGCAGCTCGTTGTTGACGGCGTCATATCCCGGCTGCCCTTTACCGGGCAGGTCGTCGCGGAAGGCGAACCATTCCACCATGCACACCGGGTCGTTGGGTTTCAGCGAAGCGTTGCGGAACTTCAGATAGAGGTCATGTTTGCCGCTGGTTGGTTTCAGCGGGATAGCAATCACTTTGCGGTCGTTGGTGGGGGCCAGCGTCTGCGTGAAATACACGGGGCCGTTGAGGCTATCCAGCCGGCACTCGAGAACACCACCGGTGTTGCCGGTCCAGTAGTTCATCAGCAGCTGTGTTTTGCCGCCGGTGGCCTGTGCGGGCAGGCGGCAGCTGCCGTTGTGGCGTACGCCGAGGTATTTGGTATCATACAGCGCGCCGTTGACGTAGTTGTCGCAGTCGTGCGCATGTACTTTAGGTTCCAGCACTTTCATGAACTGCTGTACATCGGCTACCTGTGCGGTGTTGCCATGTTGTTTCACCCATTCGCTGATACGGTTTACCTCTGCAAGGCCGATGCTGTCGTACAGGCGCAGCTTGGGGTGTTCCATATGGGTATCTTCATCGCGGGTGTTGTTCATGAAAGCCAGTAGCTTGTAATAATCTTCAAACCGGAAAGGGTCGTAAGGATGGCTGTGGCATTGCACGCAACCGATGGTGACGCCCTGCCATACTTCCATCGTAGTGCTCACGCGGTCCATTACGGCGGCGGTGCGGAACTCTTCGTCCTGGGTACCGCCTTCGTCGTTGGTCATGGTGTTGCGGTTAAATGCAGTGGCGATGAGCTGACCGTTGGTGGGATGCGGCAGCAGGTCGCCGGCCAGTTGCGCAATGGTAAAGCTGTCGTAAGGCATGTCCTGGTTGAACGCGTCGATGACCCAGTCGCGGTACCGCCATACGCTTCTGCTGGCGTCTCTTTCATATCCTTTGGTATCGGAATAACGCGCGAGGTCCAGCCACATGGAAGCCCAGCGTTCGCCGTAATGGGGCGACTGCAGCAGGGAATCGACCATACGCTGATAGGCAGCAGGACTATGGTCTGCGGTGAAAGACGCCACCATGCCCGGGGTAGGCGGAAGGCCGGTCAGGTCCAGGCTTACGCGGCGCAGCAGCGTCAGCGGATCTGCGGGCCTGGAAGGCTTCAGCCCTTCCGCATTCAGCTTTTCGATAATAAAACGATCGATGTCGTTGCCGTTGTCAACGCTGACATCGGGCACGGGGACCTGCTTCAGGGGCACATAAGCCCAGTGTTCGCCCCATTCGGCGCCTTCTTTTACCCAGCGGGTGAGGATGTCTACTTCGGCGGCGGTGAGCGGCTCCCCTTTCTGTGGCATCCGTTCTTTCGGATCTTTACAGGTGAGGCGGCGGATAAACTCGCTTTTCTCCGGATGGCCGGGGATAATGGCTGGCTTGCCTGATTTGGTGTTGCCCAGGGCTTCTTCCCGGAAAAGGACGCTGAAGCCGCCGCTTTGTTTTACGCCGCCATGGCAACTGATACAGTGTTTGTTGAGTATAGGCTTGACTTCCGCGCTGAAGTCAGTGCGCTTGCGTGAATGGCAGGCGGTCACCACCATACCGGCAACTACGGACAGCAACACGGCTGCCCGGAACGTGGATGTAGAGCGCATGTGTTTTTTCATTGAACCACTGTAAAAGTAATCGTCCGTTTGTACTAAGCGGATAGAGGATCTGCGGAATATGATGGATTATTTTATGGTTCTTGTTTTTTAGTGCGGTATTGCGCCGGTGAAAGGCCCATGACCTTGGTAAACAACCGGGAGAAATAATAAGGGTCTTCCATGCCCAGCAGCGACGCGATCTCTTTTACCCGTAAATGGGTGAAATGCAGGTACTGACAGGCTTTCTGTACTTTCAGGTGATTAAAATACTCGATGGGCGAATACCCGGTATTGCTTTTAAAAAGGGCAGAGAAATGGGAGATGGACAAATTGATGGACCTTGCCATCTGCTCCAGTGTCAGCATACGGTCCAGGTGCTGGTTCATATAGTCAATGGCATGATCGATCGTGTCCTGCTCCGGCCTTGTTTTCCCCGGATGATGGGAGCCGGGATAAATACAGGAGGCGAGGAAAGCCCAGAAACTCATGTTGGCATACAGGAGGTTTTCGGTGCGGTAACCTCTTTCCAGCTGCTGGTAAATATTATCGAATAAAGCCAGCCGCTCGTGGGCATGCGGCAGGTAAGTCTGGTGACTGTTGAGCTGCTGCAGTGACGTATGCACAATAGCGTCAGCGGTATGGCCTGCAAAATGCGCCCAGTAGATGGTCCATGGGTCGGTATCGTGCGCCTGGTAAGCATGCGGCCAGTCCCGCGGGATGATAAAACAATCCCCGGCCTTGATAGGATGGTCCTTTTTACTGAGACGGATATTGCCCCGGCCTTCGAGGCAGTAGATCAGGATATGCTCCGGCGCGCCGTTGAGGCGTCTGCGGTAGTGAAACTTCGCCTTGGGATAATAACCGATGTCGGTGATGTACATGGTCTGCATCACCGGATCGGCCGCGCATTTCTCCTGCAGGATATTACGGGGTATCACTATCGCACGTTGTCCTTTGAAGCCTTCTCCTTTTCTGATCATGGAACGGGAATTTCTTTCCGATAAAAGTAAGAAAATCCATCAGCCGGAGAAAGGTTATTCGCTGCGGAGGTTTTTAAGCGGGTTGGAAACGGCCGCTTTGACGGACTGAAAGCTTACCGTACCAAGAGCGATCAACAGCGTGGCAATACCGGCAGCCACAAATATCCACCAGTGGAGCTGAATACGGAAAGCAAAACTCTCCAGCCATTTGTGCATGGCCCACCCGGCAAAAGGTGCGGCTATCACGAACGCAACAGACACCAGCCGGATAAAATCCCGGTTCAGCATCTGCGTGATGCTGGTCACGCTGGCGCCCAGTACCTTGCGGATGCTGATTTCCCTGGCCCGTTGCGCGGCCATGAATGTGGCCAGGCCAAAGATACCCATACAGGCAATAGTTATAGACAGGATGGAAAACAACAGCGCTATCTGTTGCACGCGCCGGTCGGCCCGGTACATCTCATCAAACGACTGGTCGAGGAAACTATAGTTGAATGGCATGCCCGGCGCCATGGATTTCCACAGCTGCGTTGCGTTATCAATGACCTGCTCCCCGGAAGCCCCGGCCATTTTCAGCATGATCACATTAGGTCGCCAGTTGTTAAGCGTCATGCATACGGGACCAATGGCCTGGTGCATGGACTCATAATTGAAGTCCTTCACGACGCCTATAATCGTAAAGGGCCGCGGACTGCCGCCACTCTCCACGTTGTACACGTTTTTACCTACCGGATCTTTATACCCCAGCATTTTAGCGGTCGTTTGGTTGATGATGACCGCGGAGGAATCTGCTGCGGAACCGGTCCTGAAGTTCCTGCCCGCCACCAGTTGCATACCCAGTGTTGGGATATAATCATCGTCAACAGCCCACCGGCGGGTGTTAAAACTGTTGGAAGCCAATGGTCCGTTTTCGGGGTTGATGTTCCAGTCCTGTCGCGCAAAACCGGCTACCGGTAAAAAGGAGCTGACGGTGGCGCTGGTAACGCCTGCGGAATGCTGCATCTCTTTTTTGAAAGCATATACATGGTCTCCCAGCGCATCGGCATTGTGGATTGTCAGCACCTGGTCCCTGTCAAAGCCGGGGTTTCTGCTCTGGATAAAACGGAGCTGCTGATATACTACCAGCGTGCCGATGATCAGGAAAACAGCGGTGGCAAACTGAAACACGACCAGCACGCTTCGCAGTCCGCTGTTTTTGCTGCCCAAACGCAGCTTGCCTTTTAACACCTCCACTGGTTTAAAGCCTGACAGGAAAAAAGCAGGGTAGCTGCCTGCCAGTATCCCCACCACAAAAGGCAACGCTATCAGCCAAGGGAGGATATGGGCAGATAACAGCGCCGTCAGTCCGATCGACTTGTCGGTGATCTGATTGAATAACGGTAATGCCAGATAGGCCATGCCAATGGCAAGAAGAAGTGCGAAAATGGCCATCAGCGTGGACTCTGTAAGAAATTGACTGATGAGTTCTTTGCGTGCAGTACCCAATACCTTACGGATGCCCACCTCTTTGCTTCTTCCGGCGGAATAAGCCGTGGTCAGGTTCATGAAGTTGATACAGGCAATCAGGAGAATGAACAATGCTACGGCGGAAAAGATATAGATGTACTGCATACTGCCGGGCGGACTTAGCTCGTCCCGCAGGTTGCTGTGCAAGTGGATCTCTTTTAAAGGCATCAGCGGGAAGTCTACGGTATTGCCGGCTTTCTCAAACTCCTCCATACTGTTTATTTTGAAAGGCGCCAGCGCCGGGATCAGATAGTTGATCACAAACTGCCGGTGGTTCCGCTGAAAGGCTACCGGATCGGTGCCGGGGCGTAACAGCAGATAGGTATAAAAGTTATGCGCACCCACATTGCCCCAGTCATAATGCCGGTTCATCATAGGAAACAAAAGGTCAAAATGAAAGTGGGATTTGGCGGGCATGTCTTTGATCACAGCGGTTACCTTGTAGGGAACAATTTTGTCTCCTTCTTTGATTTGTAGTTCCTGTCCCAACACATCTGTCCGGTCAAAATATTTGCGGGCGGCGGATACCGTCAATACCACGGTGTTGGGCTGCGTTAGCGCAGTCCGGGTGTCTCCGGCGATAGCCGGAAAAGTAAAGACATCAAAAAAAGTGGAATCAACATAAGCGGTACCCGCTTCCATGATATAGGCGCCGTTTCTATTGATGAGCTTCCGGTTCTCCTGGGCATTGATACGGGTATAACTTTCCACGGCGGGGTAGTCTTTCTTCAACGCAGGCCCCATGACATCGGAGGTCACCGCCATGCGGATGTCCTGGCCGCCCCAGTGTAAATTACTCTGGATACGGTAGATGCGGTCCGCCTTCTCATGAAAACGATCGTAACTGCACTCATCTGCGATATACAGCGCTATCAGCAGAAAACAGGTCAGCCCGATGGCCAGCCCCATCAGGTTGATCAGCGAGAATGTTTTCTGACGAAGGAGATTCCTCCAGCCTATGGTGAGATACGTCTTTAGCATAATGTTGTTTTAGGTTGATGTCTGCCGTCTGCCCTTCCACTAATTAGATGCCTAAGATATTGTAATTTGATAATCAATAAGATATATACTTTCTACGGGGTGTATTTGTCCGCTTTCGGCAAGCCCGTTGTCCGATTCCGGACTGTATCCTGATGAAAACCTTTTAGCATCCGGCCCCGTTATCAGACGAATTAGTAAAAATAATGACCATCAGCGTTTCCGTTCATGTATTTGATTCGTTTTTTTGTTTTTATTACACGTACTTTATACGCTTAATATTATCGTAGTACTGAACAATGAAAAAAAGACTACTTACCCTGGCGCTGACCGCTGCCGCTACGGCAGGGTGGGCGCAGCAGCTTCCGTCTGAATTACAGACGCCGGAAGTGGTGTCCGTCAACCGCCTGCCCATGCGGGCTTCTGCTTTTGCTTTTGAAAATAAAGTGCTGGCCGGCCGGCAAGACAAAGCTAAATCCGGTAATTTCCTGTCGCTCAATGGTACCTGGAAGTTCAACTGGGTGCAGGACCCGCGTAAACGTCCGGCTGATTTTTACAAACCGGACTTCAACGACAGCGGATGGGACAACTTTAAAGTGCCCGCCAACTGGGAAGTAAATGGTTACGGCCTGCCGATCTACGTCAACCACCCGTATGAATTTACCGGCCGTACCAAAATGGGCGCAGCCCTGAAACCACCTTACGATATTCCTGAAGATAACAACCCGGTAGGATCTTACCGTAAAAAGTTCGGGCTGCCGGAAGACTGGGACGGCAAACAGGTATTTATTCACCTGGGCGCCGTAAAATCAGCCTTCTTTATCTGGATCAACGGAGAGAAAGTAGGCTACAGTGAAGACAGCAAACTGGCAGCTGAATTCGATATCACCCGCTTCGTGAAACCGGGACAAAACGTGGTGGCCTTACAGGTGTATCGCTGGAGCGACGGCTCCTACCTCGAATGCCAGGACATGTGGCGTATTTCCGGCATCGAAAGGGAAGTATACCTCTATGCCACACCCAAACTGGACATGCGCGATTTTAAAATCGCCGCCTCCCTGGATAAATCTTATACCAACGGCGTGTTGGACATCAACCTGGAAGTGAGCAACTACAGAATAGATAAAAGAACAAACCACAGTAAACCAGACACCTTTGCGGTGACCATGGAACTGGTGGACGCCGCCGGCAAAACGGTGCTCAAAGAAGAAAGCAGCGGACTGCGGCCGGTACTGGGCAACTATAAAACCAACATACAGTTTCACCGGGAGGTGCCCAACGTACAAAGCTGGTCGGCCGAAACGCCCTACCTCTACACGCTTTACCTGACGCTGAAAAATAAAGCCGGTGATGTGCTGGAAGTAGTGCCGCAGCGTATCGGCTTCCGCACCATCGAAATGAAAGACCGCAACTTCCTGGTCAACGGAAAACGCGTATTTCTTAAAGGGGTGAACCGCCACGAACACAACGCCACACAAGGGCACACCCTTACCCGCGAAGATATGCGCAAAGACATGGAGATGATGAAACAGCTCAACGTCAACGCGGTACGTCACTCACACTATCCTCCTGATCCTTACTGGATGGAGCTTTGCGACGAATACGGGCTGTATGTGATTGATGAAGCCAATATCGAATCCCATGGCCGTTACTACGATCTCGCCTATACGCTGGCAAATGATAAACAATGGCGTACGCCCCACCTCGAAAGAGTACTACGGATGTACGAACGCGATAAAAACCATCCCAGCGTGATCACCTGGTCACTGGGCAACGAAGCCGGCAACGGTACCAACTTCTACGAGGCGTACGACTGGCTGAAAGCCCACGATACCCGCCCCGTACAGTACGAACGCGCAGAGCATGACTATAACACAGACATCATCGTACCGCAATACCCCGACCCGGACTGGCTGGTGAAATATTCCAGCCGTAACCCGGACCGCCCCATGATCATGAGCGAATATGCGCATATCATGGGCAACAGCCTCGGCAACTTCCAGGAATATTGGAGCGCCATCGAAAACCATCCTTTCCTGCAAGGCGGTTTTATCTGGGAGTGGATAGACCAGGGCATCGATACGGTAAAAAATGGTAAACGTATCCTCGCTTACGGCGGTGACTTCCCGCTGAGCGGCCCGGTGAACGAACCTTTCAGTGATAATAACTTCTGCGTGAAAGGCGTGGTGACAGCACATCGCGGCCTTACACCGATGGCGATAGAAGTAAAGAAAGTATACCAGCATATTAAAAGCAGTTATAGTGGTAACAACGCCGTTACCATACAGAATGGTTACTTCTTCCGCGACCTGGTTAACTACCAGCTCAACTGGGAACTGCTGGAAGATGGTAACGTCACGGAAAAAGGAACAGTGAAAGACCTGTCTGTGGCCCCGCAACAAAAAACGACCATCAACCTGCCGGTGAAAAGCGTTGTACGCGCAGGGAAGGAATATTTTCTCAATGTACGTTATGTGTTGAAACACCCTGAGCCTTTCCTGCCTGCCGGTTTTGAAATCGCTTCCGAACAATTTGCATGGGGCAAAGGCCAGGCGGTAGCGCCGGCGGTTACCAAACAGGCACAGCTCACGCTGCAACAGGATGCCGGCCATGCCGTGATAAAAGGCCGCGGCTTCGCCGTGAGCTTCAACCTGAAAGAAGGCGTCCTCGAAAAATATGAACTGAAAGGCGAAGAACTGCTGAAAGGCAGCCTGCAGCCGGCATTCTGGCGTGCGCCTACCGATAACGATATCGGTGCTGGCTTCAACCATTCGCTGCGCAAATGGCGCAATGCCTATGCAGACGGTAAACTGCTGGAAGCTGCCGTCAACAAAACGGTCAACGGGTACGAAGTGGTGCTGAAAAAGGAAATCGTGGACGGCGACGCCATCGCCACACAAACCGTCGCTGTACATGGCGACGGCAGCCTGAAAGTAACCAACGGCTTTACGGCGGTGAAGGGCAAATACCCGCTGCTATTGCGCGTTGGTAACGATCTGCAGCTGCAACAGCAGTTTAACCAGATCGATTTCTACGGCCGCGGCCCATGGGAAAACTACCGGGACAGGAAAACGGCTTCTTTTGTCGGTGTCTATCATCAGACAGTGGACCAGCAATACTTCCCGTATGCAAGGCCCCAGGAAAGCGGCAACAAATCCGACGTGCGCTGGGTAACCATGACCAATAAAAAAGGCAAAGGGCTTCGTTTCGAATACGCCGACAGCCTGCTCAACTTCTCTGCATTGCCTTACAGCCTGAATGATCTCGATCCGGAAGCTGATAAAAAACAATATCATTCCGGTGAGCTGGTGGCAAGACCGGAAATCTATATGCATATTGACTTGCAGCAGTCCGGCCTGCAGGGCATCGACAGCTGGGGCGCCTGGCCGCTGGAGCAATACAGGATACCGTTCCGCAACCAGGAATACAGCTTCTGGATTAAACCGGTGATCAAATAAATCCAATTGGCGATCTGATCTGATAAACCTGATTATAGCCCCGGGCTTCAGCCCGGGGTTTTTTATGATCATTCCGGAGTGAGCGTCCGCAGTTTAGCGAGATCTTCATCGGTGCGGTTGCCAAATATCTGTACGGTGGCCAATGCTGTTTCAATGGTTTCAAACTCTTGTTGTGTCAGCGTTACAGCGGCTGCGCCAAAATTTTCGTGTATCCGGTCGCGGCGGCGGGAACCTGGAATAGGTACGATAAAATCTTTTTTATGCAGCATCCATGCCAGTGATATTTGTGCCGGCGTGGCGTTTTTTTCCTGTGCAAACAGTTGCAGCAGGTCCAGCAACGGCTGATTGGCTTTGATGTTTTCTTTATCAAAGCGGGTGATCACCCGCCGGGCATCGATCCCTTTAAAAGTGGTGTCTGCGTTGATTTTTCCGGAGAGAAAACCGTTGGCCAGCGGGGAGAAGGGAACAAAGCCGATGTTCAGGGCCTCACAGGTAGGAATCACTTCCGCTTCAAAGGTGCGTTCCATCATCGAATATTCACTTTGCACCGCTGTCAGCGGGGTGATAGCATGCGCCCGCCTGATTTCATCGGGGGTAGCCTGTGACTGGCCCCAGCCCAGGATTTTGCCTTCCTTTATCAGTGCGCCCATCACCCAGGCAACATCTTCCACCGGGATGTCTTTGTTGACACGATGCTGATAGTACAGCTCCACATGGTCGGTGCGCAGCCGGCGAAGCGATGCTTCCAGCCTGCTTTTGATATGGAGGAACAGGTTGTCCCGCGAATAGTCGCCTATATCGTTTTTATCGATGAGGAATTTGGTAGCGATCACCACGTTGCTGCGTAGGTCCTGCAGAGCTTCCCCTACGAGTGCTTCGTTGTCGCCCATGGCGTACCTTTCAGCAGTATCAAAAAACGTACAGCCCTGATCGTAGGCATAACGCAGTAACTGCAATGCCTCCGCCTTATCCGGTGCGGCGCCGTATCCCATGCTGAGGCCCATACTGCCGTAACCGATAGCCGATACTTCGAGGTCTCTTAATTTCCTTGTTTTCATGCTTTTCAATTTTTGTAGCGCAATGGCTGATTGATAAGCAAAGGTCATTTGCCGGCAGGACGGGAAAAAGCAAGATGCAAACAATCTGTATCGAAATTCAAACCATCCTGAATTTTTGGGGGGTGATGCCGGTTTGTTTTTTGAAGAAGGCGTTGAAGTGGGCGGGTTCCAGGAAGCCCAGTGTATAGGCTATCTCTGCGACGGTCCAGTTGCTTTGGACAAGTAACGATTGGGCTTCGCGCAGGCATCGCGCAGCGATCAGCCGGGAAGTGGTACTGCCTGTCGCTGCCTTCAGCGCACGGTTCAGATGGTTGACGTGGATGTTCATATGCCGGGCGAAGTCGGTTGCGGAGCGGAGGGACACCTGCTGGGTGGTATCGTCTATAGCGTAGTGTCGTTCCAGTAGTTCGGTAAAAAGAGCGGCAATCCGTTCAGCTGCGTTTTGCGGCTGTTTGATCTGCACCGCGGAACTGAGTTGTGTTTTCAGTGCAAAGTGGATCAGCTCCATGGCCAGGTTTCTTAACACATCGTATTTGTAGACGTAGTCGGAGGCTTTTTCTTCCAGCATACGCTGAAAAATTTCGGTGGCCTGGCGGACCTGTTCGTCGGTCAGCTCGAAGATATGTGTTCCGCCGGGTTGGTAAACAGGATAGTCGTACAGGTTACCATAGCGGTGAAAAAAGTGCTGGTTGAAGACCACGCAAAAACTGTTGTGTATCTGTGACAGGTCTGCACTGTAGGGTATCTGTGGATTGAGGAAGAGGAGCGCCTGTTTTTGAATCTGTACTGTTTTGTCGGCGAACTGTATTTCACTTTTGCCGCGGGTGAGGATGATCTTATAAAAGTCTCTCCGCCGGTAAGCTTCCGGTGCAGGCAGCGGCTGATCGGTGGTGTAATCGGTCTTAAACACATTGAAATGACCGGCGCCCTGACGGAGGTTTTCAGGCGTCCGTCCGATTTTATTGCGGTAAAAAATTTCCAGTGTTTCTATTTTGACCATGGGGTGAAATTACAACATTCAAAGCACACGGTCGCATTTGCCCCACTAGAAAGTCGCATCTGTACAGCACATGAAAACAGATAGTTGCAGATATTTGTATCATAAAAAAAGACATCGTATGAAATATCTGGTCACGTTTTTCTCATTAGCAGTATTGTTTATGGCAGCCTGCCAGCAGCAACCGTCGCATCCGCGGAATACGGCTGTTCCCACGAAAGACAGCAGTGCGACAAGCGATATAAAACCGGCAGAGAGTGGTTATGCCGATGTGAATGGATTAAAGATGTACTATGAAGTATACGGCAGTGGTAAACCGTTGGTATTGCTGCATGGATCTTTCATGAATATTCCCATGAACTGGGCGAAGGCTATCCCGGTGCTGGCTAAAGACCGTAAGGTGATTGTGGCGGAAATGCAGGGGCATGGCCGTACCAGGGATATCGACCGTAAAATGAGTTATGAAAGCATGGCGGATGACGTGTCCGCGTTGCTGAAACATTTGAAGGTAGACAGTGCGGATGTATTGGGGTACAGTATGGGCGGCGGTATTGCTTTCCAGTTTGCCGTGCGGCATCCGGAGCAGTTGCGCCGGCTGGTTATTTTATCAGGGACTTACGCGCATAACGGCTGGTGGCCGGATGTGGAGGCCAGCTTTGCCGGTATGAATGCGGAGATGTTCAAAGGTTCGCCGATTGAAAAGCAGTATGATAGTCTGGGTAATGACCCGGCCCGTTTTCCTGAGTACATTAAAAAAGTGCTGAGCATCGATGTGCAGGCATATGACTGGACCAAAGAGGTGAAAAATATCAAGGCGCCGATATTCATGGCCATCGGCGATGCGGATGGGGTGCGCTATGAACATGCGCTGGAGCTGTTCCGCGCCAAAGGCGGAGGGAAAATGGGCGATATCCATGGGCTGCCGCAGTCCCGGCTGGCCATCTTACCGGGTACCACCCATATTGGTATGATGGTGAATACAGACCTGTGGATTCCCATGGTGAAGAATTTCCTGGATGGGGATCTGAATGCGCCGCCTCCTATGTTTTAACAATACGGACAACACTGCTTATAAACAGGCTGCTGAAACGGTTCAGCAGCCTGTTTTGTTGTATCTTTACTGTGCCTGCAGCAGCACCAATGGAACAGACCGAAAACAACATAGCGCGTAAAATTATTCACATCGATATGGACGCTTTTTATGCGTCGGTAGAGCAGCGTGACCATCCGGAGTACCGTGGCAAAGCGATTGCCGTGGGCGGATCTCCGGAGGGGCGGGGGGTGGTGGCGACGGCCAGTTACGAAGCGCGGAAATACGGTATCCGCTCGGCCATGTCTTCCAGGAGAGCGTTGCAGTTGTATCCCCAGCTGATTTTTGTACGTCCCCGTTTTGATGCTTACAAGGAAGTGTCGCGCAGGATACGGGAGATTTTCGCGCGGTATACCGACCTGATAGAGCCGTTGTCGCTGGATGAAGCATACCTGGATGTGACGGAAGACAAGCTGAACATAGGCTCTGCCATTGAGATAGCGCGGCAGATCAAGATGGCTATCCGGGAGGAATTGCAGTTGACAGCGTCCGCGGGTATTTCGGTCAATAAATTTGTGGCCAAGATAGCCTCCGATCTGAACAAGCCGGATGGGTTTACGTTTATCGGTCCTTCGGCAATTGAAGCATTTATGGAGCAGTTGCCGGTAGAAAAGTTTCACGGGGTAGGGAAGGTGACAGCTGACAAGATGAAGCGCATGGGGCTTTTTACGGGCGGTGATTTAAAGAAACTTTCCGAGCAGGAGCTGAAGCAGTATTTCGGTAAGGTAGGCACTTTTTATTACCAGATTGTGCGGGGCATAGATCATCGTGCCGTGCAGCCGCACCGCGAAACCAAATCACTGGGCGCAGAAGATACCTTCCCCCACGACCTGACAGTGGTGGAAGACATGCATGCGGAGCTGGAAAAGATAGCCCGCACGGTATATGCCAGGTTAGAGCGCTACAGTCTGAAAGGGCGTACGATTACGCTGAAGATCAAGTACAGCGATTTTAAGCAGATCACCCGTAACCAGTCTTTCCCTTATCCGGTGGGAGACCTGGACACGATACTACATACCGCCAAACAGTTGTTGGCAGCTACCGGGCCTGAAGATAAGCAGATACGTTTGTTGGGTATAACGTTGTCTAATTTCGGAGAAGCGGGTCCTGTTTCGGATAAGCCTGTTAATCCACAGTTATCACTTTTCGATTTTGAGGGATGACATTGTCCTGCGGCGTGACCGGCTTATGATTGCCAATAGCCGGGCAGGTCAATCTCAGATGCTACTTCCACGGCACGGGAACGGATCATTTGTTTCATGTCCTGATGCAGTTCCTGATGCTCTTCCCAGAAGGGAGGGGGGACGTCCAGCACATTCTTTAACAGATCGCCCGGGTACAGGTCTGCCTCAACAAAAAGGTCATCCTTTAGTTTCTCGATCGCCAGGGGTACCAGATAGTTTGGGTTAAACGATTGGCCTATCAATACCCTTAGGTCGCTGGCTGTTAACTTGATGACGGGTACTTTGCTGAGGGCGATGCACCTTTTAGTGACTATGGAATCATGTTCTGTGGCGGGTTCCCAACGTTTGTTTTCTAATTGTTCCAGAGATTTGTATCTCCAGACATCTTTCCTGTTCATATTACCTCTCGTAACTTTTTGTCAATAATATACTAATTTCGTCAGATGATACCCAATCGAGTCATCTTTTTTCTTTTTGACGGGGTACACCTGCTGGATCTGGCAGGCGCGGTGACCGTATTTGTGGAGGCCATCTGTTGTGGCCAACCTTATGATCTGCGTTATGTTTCACCGTATCCCCAACCCGGCAGTTCTTCCGGTTTGGGCTTTGCTTCCGTAGACCCGCCCACTTCCGTGACGGTGACGAAGGAAGATATCCTGATCATTGCCGGAATGGACCTGAGGCGGTGGGACCGGGCGGACGACGCCTTGTGGATTCCCTGGTTGCAGGCTGCCGCTGCCAGCGGCGCCACTATTTGCTCAGTTTGTACCGCGGCCTTCGCATTAGCCGCTGCCGGTTTGCTCGACGGGCAGCCATGTACTACACACTGGGCTCAAACAACTTCCTTACAACAGCAATTTCCGCGCCTGAAGGTGGTGGAAAACAGATTATTTGTAAAAAGCGGCCGTATCTATACAAGCGCCGGTATCGCTACCGGTATTGATATGGCCCTGGCTCTCATTGAAGAACGTCATGGTATCGCATTTGCCAGCCTGTTGGCCAAGGTACTGGTAGTGCCCATGCGTCGTGATGGTTCCTCCCCGCAAGATAGCATCTTTCTGCAAAACAGACAGCATATAAATCATCAAATACATGCGGTACAGGATTATATCATTTCCCATCTCCACCAGAAAATGACGATCGAAGAGCTGGCGGAACAGGTCTTTATCAGCCCCCGTAACCTTACCCGCCTGTTTAAATCTGCCACCGGCATTACTATCGGCGAATATATCCAGAAACTGCGGAAAGAGAAAGCCCTGTTACTGTTAAAGTCTGGCCAAAAAATGACCTGGGTGGCCAAAGAATGCGGCTTTAAAAGTCCCAATCAGCTCCGCCGCCTGATACAATCCCCCAAAGCGATCGAACTGGCCTGATCTGTAGCCTCCTTGTCCTGATTTGATGCGTCCCCCTTCCTAGCTTTGTATCATAAATTTTATTTCATGAAACAGTTGCTGTTGCTAATGCTCCTGCTGGCGCCATGCCTGCTTTTTGCCCAGGGTAAACCGAACTATGTATGCCCGCCCTGCGGGCCCTGTGATACCCTTGTATTTCATCAACCCGGAAAATGTCCTCATTGCGGTATGGAACTGATAAAAAAAGATACCCTCGAAAAACGCATCGCTGTATGCTTCCTCCTGTACGACGATATTGAAATCCTTGATTTTGCCGGACCGCTGGAAGTCTTCGCAGATGCAGGATTCCAGGTCTTCACTGTCGCTAAGCACAAGAAACCGATCATCTCACAGGGCGTACTCAAAGTACTGCCGGACTACAGTATCGCCGACGCGCCGCCAGCCGATATACTTGCTGTCTTTGGCGGTAATGCCGGTCCTACTTCGGAAGACCCTGAAATAATGGCATGGATCAGGTCCCGCGACAAAAATACGGAACGCTATTTTTCCGTATGTACCGGCGCTTTCATCCTTGGTAATGCCGGCCTGCTGGAAAACCAGACTGCCACTACCTATCATGAAAAGATTGCGTCGCTGCGTAAAAGATTCCCCCGTACAAAAGTGCTGGAGAATGTCCGTTATGTAGACAACGGCCGCATCATCACCACGGCGGGTATCTCCGCAGGGATAGACGGAGCATTGCACCTGGTAGCTAAACTGAAGGGGGAGGCAGAAGCCCTCCGGGTAGCCCGCGTAATGGAATACGACAAGTATGTGCCTAACCAGGGACTGGTAATCAAACACTAAGACCACAGGGCAGCTGCTTCGCACGGAAATAGCTGCCCTGTTGCTTTCATGAGGTCAAACTCAGGCTGCCCGGTTGTATTTGGGCAATACCATCCTTTTCACAATCGTATGCGCGATCAGAGACAGCACCAATGACAGTATGATCAACAAAGATGACTTTGTCGGTGTGTCAAATACGTCGATCACTCCGGAAACAGATTTGCCTGCGAACAGCAGGGTAATGATACAAGCCAGCACGCCGGTGATCCACAGCGTGATATGAGACCACAGGTATTTTGTTTTCTGGAAACCCTTTTTGCCAAAGGAGGTAAAGAGAAGTCCAACGTGGGCCACGAAAAAGGCTGCGGCAAGGATAGTCAGCGTAGTAAGCATTTTGGTCTTTTTAGGATTTTGGGAAATGGTGTACCGACAATATACAATATTAATTGAATATACAAAACGCTCATCCCGCCTCCCCGTACTTCATCCGTATCTGTGAAATGTGCTCGGCAATCATGTGCAGCCGGTAGTAATATTTCTCGAAAATATCATCGTACATCCGGTGCCGGTTCACCAGGAAAGCATTGAGCGATTCATAAATGTACTCTTCGAACGTACTGTGTTCGCTGACTTTTATCACCACTTCCGCCACGGGCTCCAGGCTGGTGGCAAATTTCGTTTTTACCTGTATGTCCGCCATCCCGGTGATCATGATCTTATACAGGTTAGGCGCTTTCGCGAAAGGGGCGTAATGCACGGCCGTCAGCCCGTTTTCATCGTATACATACTTATGCACATTTTCTGCCAGCAGGAACGCTATTACTTCCCGGTTGGTATTATGTCGTGTGGCCAGCAACAGCGGTGTATCCAGACTGTCCAGCACAAAATCGAAATGGATGTTGTGCCGGATCAGGATCAGTAACATATCGGTGATAGCGGTCAGCCGGTGCTGCTGAAAAATATAGGCGATGGCATACAGGTAATCCGGGCTGTCGATGGTCAGCGTGGCGCCCTTTTTCAGTGCATACTCCACCGCCATGGGTTTGTTGGCCCCCACGGCGCAGAAGATGATCGGGATCATGCCTTCCTTTTTAAAGCGAATGTCTGCCCCGCCTTCTTCGATCAATAGTTCAGCCGCCTCAAAAAAAATCTCCTGGTACTCCAGCAATTCGCATAACAGCTCTGACAACTCCCGCCGGTTGAAGGACCGCAGATGCCGTCTCAACAAGGTAATCACTTCGTCCGGGTTCTCGCTTGTCCTCAGTTGACGCTTTAAGTCGTACAGCGAAATTTCCTGCATATGTTTTCATAGGGTGATAGATAGGCTGGGAGAGAACCTCCATAGGATGAAAAAACGGCTGCAATGATAATAAATATTAGTTAAAAAATTCATTTGTTTTCCTGGTGTTTCCATAACTCCTGGAAAACAGGGCTATGTTCGCGCAGTTCCCGGAAGTGACCGGCGGCTACCACCCTGCCCTGCTGCAGCACGTAGATATAATCGAACTGCGGCAACAGGTGCAGCCGGTGCATGGCTGATACGATCGCTTTATCGGAGAAAGTCTGGAACATCTTCTGATAGATCATCGCTTCTGTCTTGGGGTCTACGCTGCTGGTAGGCTCATCGAGCAGGATCACCTCACTGTCGCGCGCCGCGAGGATGCCACGGGCCAGTGCCAGCCGCTGTTTCTGGCCGCCGGAGAGGTTTACGCCTTTCTCCCGGATATCGGACGCCAGCCCGTCGGGCAACAGGGCTACGACCTCGGAAAAATGAGCTGCCTCGCACACTTCCATGATCTCTTCTTTGGTAAACGGAAGTCCCAGCGTGACGTTGTATTCGATGGTGTTTTCGAAGATCTCCGGCTCCTGCGGGAACAGGGTTACGCTTTCGTGGATAGTGGCCAGCGGGAAAGCTGCGCCGTCCACGATCACCCGGGTGCCTTCCTCCGGTTCGTACAGGCCTCTCAGTATGGCGAGCAATGTGCTTTTGCCGCTGCCACTTTCGCCGATCAGCGCTATCTTCCTGCCCCGGCCTATTTGTACGTGTAACTGGTGCAGGCTTTGCGGGGCATGGGCTTCATCGTAAGACGGCAGGTGAGAGAAATTCAGCTGGCTGATATCCACCGTCTTCCAGTTGCCCGGCAGTTCCGGCGCCGCATCGGCGCGGTGATGTTCCTTATAGGCATCGCTGATATTGGTGGCGGTTTCCACGGAAGTATTGTAGCGCACAATATCGGTGTACTGCCAGGCTACGTCCTGAAACACGCTGGTGAACTGGTTCACATACCCCAGCAGGGTCACCAGCCCGGCTACATAAAACAGTTCTCCCGGCACCCAGTGCTGGAACACATAACCGATGGTGATCACACAATAGATCAGGGTGATCATCATTTCTGCTACAAACCATTTCCATTCGTTGATAACCACATTTTTCCGGTAGGAAGGCCATATGCGGGCGATCTTGCCCAGGAGGCCGCTTTCCATGCTTTTCTCCAACCTGAGGGTGATCACCGTCATGATATTGGAAAGGCTGTCGAACAGCGTGGCGGACACCACGTGTTCCCCCTCATTGATTTCTTCCAGCGTACGGATATAAGGTTTGTCAAACAGGACCAGGAAATAAACGCAGCCAATACCCATTACCACGCCGATGGCGCCATACAACGGAGAGAAGTACAACATGGCCGCCAGGGAGAAAAACAGTTTGGACAGGGCATGCATGTACATAAATCCCCGGGAGAAAAATTCCCTCAGCGCATCATACCCTTTGCGGATACGGTTGATGACACTGCCACTGTGGTTGTCCTGGTGCCATTTCACCGGCAGGTGGAGCGCCTGATGGTAACGTTCCTGTAAAAAGTTCCGGCTCAGGCGGAATGACAGCCCCTGCTCCATCACCCGGGCCGGCCCGTGAAAGGCCCATTCCAGCAGCTTCAACCCCAGGTAACCACCTGCAAACAGCAGGGTGTATCGGGGCAGGTTGGCGGTATCCTGCTGCACCCGGCCAATAAACCACCCGAATAACAAAGGATTCAGTGAAAAACAGACATTGGCGAGTATGAACATCAGATATACAAGGACGTACTTCTTCCGTTCTTTTCGCGCATATTTCCAGGCGGTCTTTAACAACGAGATATATGGGTTGGGCATGGTTTTCAGGTTTAGCGTTTACGATCTGGTACGATATTCGTACCTTCTGGTATGTAAATCTTTATATTATGAAAAGTTCATTTGCAGTAAAAGCATTGTTCTTCCTCTCCCTCTCTTTCTTTCTTTTCACCGGTGGATATGCCCAAACAAAAGCACAGCAGAAAGCTGCGAAAAATGCCGCCAAAGAAGCGGCTGTAAAAGCGATGGTAGACAGCAAAACTTACGTGTTCATCCCGCAGAGCGTATCGCCCATGAGTGGCCGCGTACGCCAGATTACGCCGGATTTTAATATGGTCGTCACCCCGGACTCGATCGTCAGTTACCTGCCTTATTTCGGAAGGGCCTACTCCGCGCCGTACGGCTCTACCAAATCACCGCTGGACTTTAAGACGAAAGACTTTCAGTACGCTACCAATCCCCGCAAAAAGGATGGGTGGGATGTGAGCATCAAACCCGGTGATAAGGACATACAAAGTATCAATGTTACGATTACCAGCAGTGGTTATGCTACCGTACAGGTAACCAGCAACAACCGACAGCCTATCACTTTCAACGGGTATATTCAGGAAGTGAAGAACAAAAAATAACTTGTAGTCTATCAATTTGGTTATCTGAAAACGAAGGAAGTCTGGCTTTCCCTCTATTTTCAGGTAGCCAAATTTTTTGTCATTTCGTAATTGTTGAGCAGCACCCCGTCAACATCCACTGTCTGCGCCCGCACTACCCGGAATCCCATCCGCTCGAAAAAAGGTTTCGCTGTGATACTTACAAAAGCTGTCAGTGACGGCAGCTGCAAAGCTTCTGCTTTACGTATGATCGTTTCCGTCAGCAAGGTGGCCACGCCCTGACGTTGAAAGTCTTTGTGCACAAACATCATATCAAACTCCCCGTCATCTTCCAGGGAGGCAAAGCCGGTGATGACTTTGTCCGGCGTCTCTGCCACATAAAAATGCTGTGTATGGATGCGCTTTTCCAGCGAAGAGAGCCGATCGCCGCGGGCGGCCCATGCCGCTACCTGTTCAGGAGTGTAATCTTTGCTGTTGACCGTACGAATCGTACCCTGGTAGAGGTCCCGCAGGGCGGGCATATCGTTGATGTCCGCCTTCCGTATATTCATCATGTGGTGTGGGTTTAAACACGAGATAGCTTATATTAGCCATACAAATTTAACCGATTCAGATGGAGAACCCAACACCGATCACCACATTATTCCTCGACATTGGCGGCGTACTGCTGACCAACGGGTGGGACCGTAAAGCGCGCAAGCTGGCAGTGGAGACTTTTCAGCTGGATGCCGCAGAAACAGAAGAACGGCATCACCTGACATTTGATACTTATGAGGTAGGCAAACTAACGCTCGATGAATATCTCAGCCGTGTGGTGTTTTATGAAGAGCGTTCCTTTACCCGGGAAACGTTCCGCGATTTTATGTTGGCCCGGTCCGCCCCTCATCCGGAGATGATAGCGCTGGTGCGTCAGCTCAAAGAAAAGTATAAACTGAAAATAGCGATTGTGAATAATGAGGGGCGGGAGCTGAATACACACCGTATTCGTTACTTCGGCATTTCACAGTTTGTAGATTTCTTTATTTCTTCCTGCTTTGTGCATTACCGTAAACCTGATGCAGACATTTACCGTATTGCGCTTGATATTGCACAGGTATCCGCAGCAGAGGTGGTATATCTCGAAGACCGCTCCATGTTTGTGGATGTGGCCAACGGGCTGGGTATCAACGGTATCTGTCACCAGGCGTACGATACGACCGTTGCTGAGCTGGAAAAATATGGATTACGGTTGTAAAGAGGAGGAGAATATGGCTGAAACAAAGGGGCCGGAATTCATCATTCCGGCCCCTTTGCTGTTTATGCTTTTTTCTGCAACTTCTCATTCAGCAGCTGTATCATCTTTTCAAATTCCTCCGGCTGAAACCCTGAAGATTCCCAGATCACCTTGCCGTTTTCATCGAGGATCACATTCCGGGGGATGTATGCCGTTGCAAACTTCCCGAAAACATTTCTTTTCATATCCGGGAGCAAGGGGAAGTCTACCTTTATTTTGCCTTTAAATTCATTTACCTCCGTCCAGTTATGCTCTCTGCCAAACGCCAGGAATACAAAGCGGGGATCGTCTTTATGTGCCAGCCATACTCTTTCATTCAGTGAGGGCATTTCAGCGCGACAGGGGCCGCACCAGGTGGCGAAAAAGTTAATAAAAACTATTTTTCCCCTGTAATCCGCAAAGGTGGTCGTTTTGCCGGGAGCCGTCTCAAAAGTGACGGCGGGGGCCTGGTCTCCAGGGTGTATTAAGGTGGCGGTATCGGTGGGGGAGTGCTGGCCATATGTCCATGAGGCGGAAGCGATACCGGCCATGATGAATACTAATCTGAGAATGAAATTGCGGTTCATGTTGGGTCCGTGTTTAAAGTAGATTACGTTAAGTTGGTGATACAATATACTACAAATGGGGCAAGGGGCGATTTCCTGGTCTTTTATGTTGATGATACAATATGTTATAAATGGGGCCTTCTTTCCGCCAGCTATCTGTCTGCATTTACCGCTGGTGTAATTTTTTATGTGCTATATCGATTTTGCAAATAAAAATTTCCATTTTGTTGTATTTTGGGAGCAGGATATCAGAAGGATGCTATTAAAAGCCATTTCTGCGTAAGGCAGGGACCCGGCTTGCGCGCGTGTTGTATATATTTTCCACGTTAGGTATATACACTTTGGTCAGTTTGTAATAATACCCCTTCCTATCTTTTTAAAGTTCACGTTCCGGCTATTATTTTCATTGGATGCATATTGCTAAAAGCATTTAGCAAAACAAAAAACAAAACAGATCTATGCTCAAATGGTATGAGTTCCGTCCAAAGTTGAAACAACTGGGTATTAGTCCCGGTAAGGCTTTGGTCTTCATGATGGGCGTTGGCTGCAGTCAGCAGCTGATGGCCCAGCAGGCAATTCCCCTGACCGACCTGTCAGGATTTAAACAGCCGGCTGCCAACTGGCGTATCGCCGGCGACGTCAATGCCGACCTGCAAAAGGAAAACGCGCTGACAGCCACCAACGGCACCGGCATCCTGGTCAACCTGCCCGAGAAGGGTAAACACGGCCAGGACTTGTATACTAACTGGCAGCATGGTGACCTGGACCTGGAACTGGACTACCTGGTGTCTTCCAAATCCAATTCCGGCATCTACCTGCAAGGCCGCTACGAGATCCAGCTACTCGACAGCTGGGGCGCGGTGACCCCCCGGCCGTCTGACAACGGCGGCATCTACGAACGTTGGGACGACCGCCGTCCGGAAGGGCAGCAGGGCTACGACGGGCACGCGCCCCGTCAGAATGCCAGCCTGGCGCCCGGTCTGTGGCAACATATGAAAATAGCCTTTCAGGCGCCCCGCTTCGATGCTGCGGGCAACAAAATTGCCAATGCCGTTATCCTTAAAATAGAACTCAATGGCGTTACCATCCAGGAAAACGTGGTACTGTCCGGACCTACCCGCGGCGGAATGGAAAACAACGAAGTGGCGGAAGGACCGCTGCGCATCCAGGGAGATCATGGCACTGTGGCTTTCCGTAATATCAAAGCCCAGTCCTACAACGCACCCAAACCGGAACTGAAAGCTATACAATACGCTATTTATAAAGGCTCCTTCCGGCAACTACCGGATTTTAAAACGCTCAAACCGGTAACCACCGGGGAGGCAGCGCAGCTGACATCCAATCTCCCCGGTCTGCCGGACAATGAATTCCTGGTACGCTACACGGCTATGCTGGACGTGAAAGCCGCCGGCACGTACGATTTTAATCTGCATACCTCCGGTGGCGGGGGACAGCTCAAAGTCAACGGTCAGCCGCTCAGCGGCTCCCGCAACCGCGATGCGAGAGGCGGCATCACCCTGCAACCCGGCAGCTACCCGGTGGAAGTGCTGTATGCCAAAAATGTGGACTGGGCGAAACCTTCCCTGACCCTGAGCGTGCGTTCCGCCGCCGTGCGTGAGTTCGTGCTCAGCGATCTGAATGTACCCGCCGATGATCCCACAGACCCTATCCTGGTTGCGGCTACTGAAAACACCGTACTGCGGAGTTTCATGGACCTGCGAGGCGGTGCGCGCGTAGTACACGCCGTTTCTGTAGGCAGCCCGGTCAAAGTACACTACACCTACGATATGGACCATGCGGCGCCGGTGCAGGCCTGGCGTGGTGAGTTCCTGAACACCACCCCCATGTGGCATGATCGCGGCGATGGCTCCTCCCGCCCGATGGGCATGGTGCGGATACTGGACAATAAACCGGCGATGTCGCTGGCTCGTCTTGCCTCCGCTGAAGCAGCATGGCCTTCGGATACGGCCGGCACGGCTTACCGCCCTAAAGGATACGACCTCGATCCTGAAGGTCTGCCTTCTTTCCGGTTCGATATTTATGGCGCTGCGGTGACCGACACCTTCCGCGTATTGCCTGGTAATACAGGACTGCACCGCAACCTGCAGGTGGCGGATACCCAGGATGGTCTCTATGCCCGTATAGCCGTAGCCGATAGTATTTCCCAGCTGGCGGATGGTACTTATATGATAGGGGACAAAGCCTGGTATGTGAAAATGGACAATAACGGCGCGAAACCCGTTATCCGCCGTCAACAGGGAAAAATGGAACTGATCGTACCAGTAAAAACAGCCATCGGCTATGCCATTATCTTCTAAGCAGAAACACGCACGAGAAATTATGAAACTGACTTATAAAAGATTAACTGCCGGGATAGCAGCCGGTATGTTGATGATGACAACTGCTATTCAACCGGCGCTGGCGCAGGAATCGCCCAAAGAGGAGGACTTCTTCCGCATTGCGCGTATCAGCTCGCCGGAGGGCACCCTGCTGGAAGTAGGAGGCCTGTGTACGCTGCCCAACGGCGACCTGGGCATCGCCACCCGCCGCGGTGATATCTTCATCGTGGAAAATCCGACCAGCCGCCAGCCATACTTCCGCAAAGTGGCCTCCGGCCTCCATGAAGTACTGGGCCTCGTCTGGAAAGACGGCTCCCTCTACTGCGCACAACGCGGAGAACTGACCAAACTGACCGATACCAATATGGACGGTAAGATTGACCGCTTTGAAACCGTATATTCCTGGCCGTTATCCGGTCACTATCACGAATATAGCTTCGGGCCTGTAGTGGCGCCGGACGGCTCTTTCTTCGTTTCAGGCAACGTAGCCTTCGGCGACGAAGAATGGTGGCGTGGCGAAAGCCGCGTTCCCTGGCGCGGCTGGATGATGCATATCAGTGCCGATGGTAAAATGGAACCCTGGGCAACCGGCTTCCGCTCTCCCTGCGGCCTCGGCATCATCGACGGTGAACTGTTTTACACCGAAAACCAGGGCGACTGGATGGGTTCCGGCGCACTGGTGCATGTGAAAAAAGGCAGCTTCGTAGGACATCCTGCAGGTCTGCGCTGGAGCAACCTGCCTAACTCACCGGTGAAACTGACGACCGAACAACTGTACAGCAAAGTAGATCCCCGCTTCCGCAGAGATGCCAACAACCGCGCTATCAAACCGGAAAACGTGGAAAACGAAAAGTTCGTGACGCTGTTCGATATGAAACAATACTTCCCTGAAGTACAGCTGCCGGCAGTATGGTTGCCGCATGGCGTACTGGGGATCTCCAACGCACAGGTGCTGCCCATCCCGGAAGGCGTGTTCGGACCTTTCGCCAAACAGGTACTGGTGGGAGATCAGGGACAGAGCAAAATCATGCGTGTATATCTTGAAAAAGTAAACGGAGAATACCAGGGAGCAGCCTGGGATTTCCGAAGCGGTTTCCAGTCCGGCGTACTGCGTCTGGCATGGGCTAAAGACGGTTCGCTCTTTGTCGGTGAAACTAACCGTGGCTGGGGTTCTGCAGGTGATGCTAACCAGGGCCTGCAACGATTGGTGTGGAACAACCGGGTGCCTTTCGAAATGAGAACGGTGAGTGCAAGACCAGATGGCTTCGAGATTACCTTCACCCAACCGGTGGATAAAAAATATGCGGAAGACCTGGCATCTTACCAGGTGGAAAGCTTTATCTACAAGTATCACCCGGTGTATGGAAGTCCGACCGTGAATACGGAAAAACTGACCGTAAAAGGTGTGAAAGTAGCGGCCGACGGCATGAGTGCGCGCATTATTGTAAGTGGCTTACGTCGTTACTATATTCATAAGGTATCGCTCACGGGCATACGTTCCCGGGAAGGGTCTTATTCACTGGTGCATCCGGACGTGTATTACACGATGAACAATATTCCGGAAGGTACATCACTGGCCATGTCGGAAGTAAGTACTAAGAATTCCGCCAAAGCGCCGGTAGCTGAACCGAAAACGCCTGCTAAAACCGCGACTGCCAAAGCAGAGGTGACCAAAGTGCCTACGCTCGCACAGATACAGCCACTGCTAAATAAATATACCTGCTCTGCCTGCCATAATGCAGAAAAGAAACAGGTTGGACCAGGCTTTAAGGAAGTAGCTAAAAAGAATTATTCCGTTGCCAAAATTCTGGCGCTGATTAAAAATCCCAAACCGGAGAACTGGCCGGGCTATGCTACGCCGATGCCACCGTTCCCACAGGTACCACAGGCAGACGCAACTAAGATCGCGCTGTGGATCAACTCCCTGAAATAATTTGGGAATTTTCGGATTTTGGAATTTAGGTATTGATGACTTTTCGGAGTCATTATCTCACAAATACCCAAATACCCAAATTCCAAAATCCGAAAATTTATTAATGATTACCGGTTCATCAGGTCCTCAATTTCTTCCGCTTCTTTCGGGATCGTCTTCATCAGGTCTTCATACCCGTTTTCGGTAACCAGCAGGTCATTTTCAATTCTCACCCCGATACATTCTTCTTCATTGTAAATACCCGGTTCATTGGTGATGACGGCGCCTGCCGGCATCGGTTCGTCATGATATCCCGTGTCGTGAAGGTCCAGTCCGAGGAAATGCGATACGTTGTGATAACAGTGTTTGTTGAGATAATGCTGTGCGCCATGTTTGCTGATATCGGCGGTGGTGCAGAGGCCCAGTCCTACCAATTCTTCCAGCAGCAGGTTGTTGGAGATCTTCCAGAGATCTTTTATGAGGATGCCTGCTTTTACCGATTGTGCCACCTGTTTGTGTACCCGCAATACCGCATTATAGTAGGCTCTCTGCCGCGGCGTAAAACGGCCGTTCAACGGGAAGCTCCGGGTGAGGTCGGCGTTGTAGTACTGGTGCCGTGCAGCAGCGTCGATCAGTACCAGTTCACCGTCCTTGCCGACGCTTTCATTGGCGCGGAGGTGCAGGATACAGGCGTCTGCGCCGAATGCCACGATGGGTTCGTAAGCCCAGGTGGCATTATGTTGCATGTATTCGTGGATCATCTCCGCGGCGACCTGCATCCCGGTTTGTCCGGGGCGGATGGTTTGCAGTACGCGGCGGAAGCCTTTTTCAGTGATCTCGCAGGCTTTGCGCAGGAGCGCTATTTCATCCGGTGTTTTAGCGTTGCGTTGCCTGGCGAGGATAGGGTAGAGGCGTTCGTAACGATGCAGTGGATAAAGTTGTTTGCAGGCGAGCAGCAGCCGGTCTTCCCGCGTTTGTGTTTCATTTTCCGAGCGGGCGTGTTCGTTGGTGTGCAGGTAGATGGTGCTGCAGAGCGGCAGCACTCTTTTCATGACGGCCCAGTATTCATCGGTATAGAAAACAGTGCGGATACCGGAAATTTCCGAAGCGGTGTTTTTATCGGCTCTTCTGCCGAGCCATTTCACAAACAGCTGGTCTACCCGTTTGATGAACAGTATTTCCCTTAAGGCAGGATCGGGGTGGCCGGGGAAGAGCGCCAGCATGGCATCTTCTTCGGGCAGGCCCGTCAGGTAATAGACGTTCACGTTAGGGTAGTAGGGCATCGTTCCGTCGGCATTGGTGGGCATGATGTCGTTGGCGCTGAGGAGAGCGGCGGCACCGGCAGGCAGTTGCCGGACGAGCCGTTGACGGTGTTCTGAAAACATAAGCGTGACTTTAATTTGGTGAAGTCACAAACATAGCGGGAGGGTAGGGAATAAGTGGTGTAAAAAAGCGACAGTTTCAGGCGGACCATCTGGTCCAATCCTTCCGGAAATGGGAGAAGTCATGGTAGCCCAGTTCTTCCCAGTCGGCCTTATAACCATGCAGGATGTATTGGGCGGCGGCGTGCCGGAAGCGCAGGATGGCCAGGCATTTTTTAGGGCTGATGTTCAGCGAATCGGTAAAGTATCTTTCGAGAGTACGGGGCGACACATACAGCAGGCCTGCCAGTTTTTTCAGCTGGAAGCCTGACTGCTGCAGGGCAGGGCCGTTGAGGGATTGCAGCACATAATCAAACCGGCGGTGGTCCTGCATGGTGACGGTCTGGCGGCGCAGGAACTTTTCCAGCAGCGTTTTGATGGCCTGCATGTCGGGCGCTTCATACACGGCGGCTTCCAGCGCAGGCATCTGTGTCATCACATCGCAGGCCGACAGTGTTTGCCGTTGCATGTCAGCGCCTTTTACATGGAAGAGGTAGTTGAGACTGGCGGGTTTGAACTTGATGCCCACCAGGAAGTTGTTCGGGTAATGGCGGTAGGTGACAGGGGTGGTTTGGTATCCTATTAACTCGCTGTGATGGCTGGAATGCAGTAGTTGGCCTTTTGCATTGCAGATATCGAAAGGAACACCCATGTTCAGCACGAGCGAAGCGTTCATGTTGGCGAGCAGCAGTTCCCGGAATTCTTCATGCAGCGGCAGCGGCCTGCGGAGGTCCAGCAGCCAGTAATACACCACATACGGCTCCAGGTCCGGCGAGGGACTGATATAACGGTACTGGCCGTTGAAATATTCCTGGTTGATGAATTCGATTGCCTGCATAACAGGGCGCTAATTTACGGATATTGAAGGTGCGATTTGATCAACTCCTGAACATTTTAATCGCATGTTCTGTTAAATAGTTACCTGTGAAAATCCGGATCGGGGCGTACATGATCACCGCAGTAACGCCTTGCCTTTCCCCCGGCTTTCATAAAAAAAATTACCGGCATACATAGGATGCCGGGTGGGCTTGCTGTACTATAAACTATAAAATATCATTTAAAGATAACGGTTGATAAACAGGTACAACATCTTGCAATTTGTTGAGATGTGCTGGGGCGGGCTTATATCTTGACAACGCCCGCCCTTTTTTATGTTCAGGATGCGCTTTTATTATATTGATAGTATTTCCCGGCCATCAGTCCCATCGGTAAGCCAATAGCCACCATGAGGATACACATGCCCACCAGTACGTTGACCAGATGGAACGGTCCTTTGGGAATGTTGGTCAGCGGTAATATCAGCAGGTTCATCACCAGCCAGACGAAGATGCCGTATACCAGTCCGGATACCGATGGTATCTTCCGCATTTCCGGTATGCGGGGATACAGGAAGAAGAACAATAACGTGAATCCCAATGAGACCGTATAGTGGAACAGCACGCCCCACCAGACCATAGCAGGGTTGCCGCTGAACGCTTCCCTGCCGAATACGCCGCTCGCGACGAATAACAGCACGTTGACAAAACTTTTGCCCGTTACCAGTACAAACTGCAAACAGGCGGAGAACAGATCGAGGGTACCGGCTATTAGCCAGGTGAGGAAGATAATGCCGACAGGAAAAGCGCGAGTGTTAGCCATAGTGTTTTAAGAGATGTAGCGATGAAAGAAATGATATCTTTAAATTATAAAATTTCTTTATGAAAAACTAAAGGAAATTTTGCGGTTTTTCCACGCCTGCCCTCATCATCGTCCCACACAACGGTTTCCCGCCACCAGCCTCGCCAATCGTTACCACTACGCCCTGACAGGCCCCCGCCACCAGCCTCGCCAATCGTTACCACTACGCCCTGACAGGCCCCCGCCACCAGCCTCGCCAATCGTTACCACCACACCCTGACAGGCCCCGCCACCAGCCTTCGCCAATCGTTACCACCACGCCCTGACAGGCCCCCGCCACCAGCCTTCGCCAATCGTTACCACTACGCCCTGACAGGCCCCCGCCACCAGCCTTCGCCAATCGTTACCACCACGCCCTGACAGGCCCCCGCCCTCGCCACTCATTACCACCAAACCCTAACACCCCGGTCACCAGCCCTCGCAAAATTTGTGTCAGTAATACAATATTCCCTTATTTTGTCACCGTTTTCCTCCCTAACCTTAAAATCTCCTTAAAATTATTTTATAAATAAATAATTATCATCTATTTAAAAGTTAAGAAAATAAAAATTTAAATAAACGTTTAAATAAACGCTTGTTTAAATTAAACGTTTGTTTAACTTTGCTTCGTCAAAAATTCAATAAAAGGGAACATGGAAGACTATAACGATAAGCAACTTTCAATCATCACGGTGGCGGAGCGGTTGTTTGCAGAAAAAGGTTTTCATGGCACTTCCGTAAGGGATATTGCACAGGAAGCAGACGTGAACATAGCCATGATATCCTATTACTTCGGGTCCAAGGATAAACTGCTGGAAGCGGTTTTCAGACTGCGTATGAATGCATCCCGCGCTTTCATCAATGAATTGGTACAGAACGATACCATGGCCCCGCTCGAAAAAATATACTCCCTGATCGACAGGTTTATCAATAAAATGCTGAATGAACAGAACTTTCAGTGCATTATGAGCAGGGAACAGCTCAACAAAGAGCAAAGCCCTATCAGAGACCTGATCTGGCAACTGAAAGGTGAAATGCTCGGACTGATGCGTCCCATCGTGACCAACGCCCAGGATGCAGGCATCTTCGCCACAGACGTGGACGTGGAAATGCTGATGACGACATTGTTCGGGACCATTCACCAGACGATCCCGGCCCAACATCTGCTAAGGACAAACACCGCCTACGCACACATGAACGACCAGGAATTCAAGGAGTACCTCAGGCTCCGATTGAGCAACCATTTGAAAAAATTGTTTAAAGCAATATTAACACATGAATTCTAGAAGCATATACAAACGTTTATATGCGCTTGCATCCGGAATCGTGCTGACGCTGGTTTTTCAGGCAGCATCCGCACAACAAAGCGTAAAACCGCTTTCGTTAAATGAAGCCATATCGCTGAGTCTACAAAACAGCAAACAATTGAAGGCCAGCCAGGCCCGCATCGAAGAAGCCAACGCCAACGTGAAAACAGCCAACGAAAGACAGCTGCCCGACGTTAGCATCTCCGGCTCTTATCTGCGACTGACACAGCCTAACCTGGATCTGAAACTCGGAAAAGGTGACAGTAACCCCGGTAACGGCACCCCCTCCGAAGCCCCGAAAGTAAATCAGGCTGCCTACGGAATGGCCAACGTGTCCATCCCCGTTTTTGCCGGCATGATGATACAGAGTGGCAAAGAAGCAGCCCGCTACCTCGCACAGGCAGCCAGGCTGGACGCCGATAAAAACCGCGACGATGTGATACAGAACACGGTCGGCGCCTACAGTAACCTCTATAAAGCCACCCAGGCGGTGAAACTGATGGAGGAAAACCTGAAACAGTCCACCCAGCGCGTAAAAGACTTCTCCAACCTGGAAAAGAACGGCCTGCTGGCACGCAACGACCTCTTAAAGGCGGAACTGCAAAAATCCAACTATGAACTGTCACTGATGGACGCGCAGAACAGCCTGAAAGTAGCCACCCTTAACATGGACATCATGCTGGGCCTGCCAGACAACACACCGTTGCAACTGGACACTACCGTCTTCATGACCGATAAAACAGACGGCAGAGGCGTAGCGGAATTCGAACAGCTGGCCTACCAGAACCGTAAAGACGCCGCCTCCCTCGGCGCGAAGGAGAAAGCGGCTTTCGCCAATGTAAAAGGCGTGAAAGGAGAGTATTACCCCTCCCTCGCCCTCACCGGCGGTTATGTGGCTGCCTACATTCCCAACGTTGTCACCGTTACCAACGCGATAACAGCAGGCGTAGGCCTGAAATACAGCCTCTCCTCCCTCTGGAAAACAGGTAGCAAAGTAGCCAGCGCCAAAGCGCAACTCGCAGAACTGCAGGCCAACGAAGCCCAGCTGACAGACGCCATCCATCTCGATGTGGTGCAGTCTTACGAAAACTACCTCCTGAGCAGGAAAAAAATGGACACTTATATCAAAGCCATAGAACAGTCAGAAGAGAACTACCGCATCACGAAGAACAAGCACGATAACAATCTCGCTACCACCACCGACCTGCTGGATGCGGACGTGGCCAACCTCCAGTCCCATCTGAACTACACCTTCGCAAGGGCAGACGCACTGGTGGCCTACAACAAATTGTTACAGGCAGCGGGTATACTCGACAACAACAAATAACAACAAACCAATAAACTACAAAGCTGTGGAAACGCAAACAAAAGCTACTAATAATACATCTACCATGCAGGAAACATCCGCGCCTAAAAAGCGCAGCAAAGGGTTCGTGATCGTACTGGCCGCTCTGGTACTGGGTGGCGGCGCGTTCGGTATCTCTAAATACATCCATAGTCTGCACCATGAAGAAACAGACAACGCGCAGATCGACGCTAATGTAAGCCCTGTCATTCCGAGAGTATCAGGTTTCGTGAAAGAAGTAAGAGTAAAAGATAACCAACACGTGAAAAAAGGAGATACCCTCGTGGTCCTCGACGACCGTGACCTGGCTATCAGGGTACAACAGGCTGAAAACGCCCTCAGCACCGCCAAAGCTAACCTCGGCGCCGCCGAAGCTACCACCAGCGCTGCGGAAACAGGCATCAGCACCGCACAGGCAAACGTAAGCACCATCGACGCCCAGATAGAAGCCGCTAAGGTAAACATCTGGAGAGCTAACCAGGACTATGAACGTTATGCTAACCTGATCAAAGATCACTCCATCACCCAGCAACAATACGAACAGGCACTGGCTGCCAAACAAACAGCCGAACGCCAGCTCGACGTACTGGTAAGACAGAAAGCCGCGGCTACCCGCCAGACTTCTGTAGTGGCCTCCCAGAGCAGCGCTACCGCTAAACAGATCAACCTGGCCAACGCTGCCATCAAACAACGTGAAACCGATGTGGAAGATGCTAAACTGAACCAGTCCTATACCGTGATCACCGCTCCGGAAGATGGCGTGCTGTCAAAAATCTATGTGCAGCCCGGTCAATATATCACCGCCGGCCAGTCTCTCTTCAGCGTGGTAATGGACACAGCCCCTTGGGTGGTGGCTAACTTTAAGGAAACACAGCTGGAAAAAATGAAGCTCGGCCAGAAAGTGACCGTTCATATCGACGCTTTCCCCGGTACACCACTGGAAGCCAAACTGACTTCCTTCTCACCGGCCACCGGCGCTAAATTTGCCCTGCTGCCCCCGGACAACGCTTCCGGTAACTTCGTAAAAGTAGTACAACGTCTCCCTGTGAAGATCGAATTCGACGACCCGTCCAACGAACTGATCAAAAGGTTGCGCCCGGGCATGAACGTGCTGGTAGACGTGCATCTCAACTAATCATACATGAATGCATCCTGACCAGGGGTTAATAGTTAAACCGGTATACATTATTCATTAGGCGGAAACCATTAGCTTCATCACAAGACCTCAAGACAGGAAACCACCGGCTTGATTATTAATTCCTGGTCACCCTGCATTCATTCTAAATAAATCGCTGCATGCAACAAGAATCATTGGTAGAATACGGCTCACGCAGGGTGATCATCACGATCACCGCTATCTTCTGCGCACTGCTGGAAATCGTGGATACCACTATCGTGAATGTGACACTGAACGACATGCGCGGTAACATGGGGGCCACACTCAGTGAGATCGGTTGGGTCATCACCGCTTACGCTATCGGTAACGTAATCGTTGTACCGATGACCAGCTGGTTGTCCCAACAGTTCGGCCGCCGTAACTACTTCGCTGCCTCTATCATCATATTCACCATTTCCTCCTTCCTCTGCGGTAACGCAACGGCCATGTGGGAGCTGATACTCTTCCGCTTCATACAGGGTATCGGAGGCGGTGCACTGCTGGTAACGTCACAAACCATTATTACGGAAAGCTATCCTCCGGAAAAAAGAGGTGTTGCCCAGGCCATCTACGGCCTCGGCGTGATCATCGGCCCTACACTGGGCCCTCCGTTGGGTGGTTATATCACCGATAACTATTCCTGGCCTTACATCTTCTACATCAACATCCCTATCGGCGTCATCGCTACCCTGCTGACACTGCAGTTCGTACGCAGCCCGAAATATGCTGAGAAGAAGGCCATTAATGAAATCGACTTCCTGGGTATTATCCTGCTCGCCATCACCGTAGGCTGTCTTCAGTTCGTACTGGAACGCGGCCAGGAGGATGACTGGTTCAACGACCCCACCATCACACTGTTTACAGTGATGAGCGCACTGGGACTGTTCTTCTTCATCTGGCGCGAGCTGACGTACAAGAACCCTATTGTGGAACTACGGGTGTTGAAAAACGGCAACCTGCGGGTGGGAACGATACTCTCTTTTATACTGGGCTTCGGTCTCTATGGCTCTACGTTCATCATTCCGCTGTACACGCAAAGTACACTGGGATGGACCGCCACCCAGTCCGGTATGCTGATGATACCCGCCGCTCTCACTACCGCATTCATGATGCCGATCATCGGTAAACTGCTGGAAAAAGGCGTGCCGCAACAGTACCTGGTGGCATTGGGCATGTTATTGTTCTTTGTCTATAGCCTGTGGGGATATATGATCATCACACCTGCCGATACCGGCTCTGATGCGTTCTTCTGGATGCTGATCGTCCGCGGGGTAGGCATGGGGCTGCTCTTTATCCCGATCACCACGCTGGCGCTGTCATCACTCAAAGGACAGCAGATTGGCCAGGGTGCGGCCTTCACCGGTATGATGCGCCAGCTCGGCGGCTCTTTCGGTGTGGCGCTGATCACCACCTTTATGGCCCGTCAGAACATGGTACACCGTAACGACCTGGTGTCTAAACTGGATACCAACGATCCGGATGTTATCAACCGCGTCAACAGCCTCGCACACGGCTTCGCCGCCAAAGGCATGGACGCCGGCACCGCCGTCAGAAGCGGATACAAGGTACTGGACTACAGCATTACCAAACAGGCAGCTGTAATGTCTTATATGGACGTGTTCCTGTACCTCGGACTCATGTTCCTCATCTGTATCCCGTTTGTACTGATGGTAAAAGCTAAGAAAGCTGCAAAACTGGACCCGTCAGCGATGCACTAACGGTCTTGTTTTTCGACATAAAATTATTGTTGCAATAACAGTGTAACAGTTGTAGGTTTAGGTAAATAAGCCCCGATATTCATCGGGGCTTTATCTTTTTACAACGTTAACGGTTATATTAAAATACGATATTACCCTGATGGATCAGGGACTTAACAGGGGAGATGCGGGACACCGCTTCGGCTGAACAGCTGGCTTCCACCAGTACCATATCTGCTGGGTCATCGGGTTCAGGCCATTGCCGCCTGCCCTTGTCATCCAGCGGGAGAATATTGTGGGTGGCTATTTTCAGCGCCCTCGATAAATCAAACTCCGTGCGGTAACCATACAACTGCGCCATCAGGTTAGCCTTCTGCAGGATACTGCCGGAACCAAAAGTACTCCAGTGATCAATGATACAGTCATTGCCCGCCTGCACGTCCACGCCGTATTTGAACAGCGTCGGAATCGGCATAATGGTGCTGCCGAAAGGAATGGTGGTCATGATGCCGATACGTGCCTGCCCCAGTTTTTCCGCGATCTCCTGTAGTTTTCCGCTCTCCAGCTTAGCCAGCGCAAAACTGTGACTTACATACGTCCTGCCTTTCAATACCGGGTTCTCATTTACTTTGCTGATAAGATATTCGATGGTCTTTACGCCGGATTCACCCGCTTCATGCAGGTGGATATCGATGCCTTTGTGGTGATCCAGCGCCAGTTGCACCACGAAGTCCATCGGTTTTTCAATACTGCCGTCAATCGTATATGGGTCCAGGCCGCCGATGAAATCAATATCCATTTTGGCGGCTTCTTTCATCAGTTCAGCAGAAGGGGTGTAATACAGGCCATGCTGCGGAAATGCCACCAGCTCGGCTGAGAAACCGCTCTTTTTATTTTCCAGCGCTTTCTCCAGGTTTTTCAGCGAGTTTAAACCGGAGGTAGGCTCTATGTTGACATGACTCCTGGCAAAGCTGGTGCCTTTGGACTGCAGCAGCGCTATCAGCTGCTCCGTGCGGGCGGTGGATGTCTTCAGCAGTTCCGGTATCACCTGTTGCTCAAAAGCGATCATGTCTTTTACGGACCTGTTCTTTTTCAGGTGCGCTTTCCACGGAAGGCCATAAAATGTTTTATCGAGGTGGATATGCATGTCCCGGAAAGCGGGCAGCAGCAGCCATCCTTTGGCATCTACCGCGTTGGCGCCGGGTTGGTTGGGCAGTACGGATTTTATTTTACCATTGTTGATCTCCAGGGTAAAAAGATCTGTGGTAGTGCCGGTCACTTCTCCTGCTTCATACTGAAAGCCTGTTTCCAGCCGTACATTTTTTAAAGTGAAACTTTTGCCGGCAGGGGTAGCCACCCCGGCTTCAGCAGTGGAGGCGCCGGCGGCGCTACCGGTCAGGAGGCTGCCGCCGGCTGCCAGCAATACGGATGAACTTTTAAGGAAGTCTTTGCGGGAAATAGAAGAAGCCATATGATATGATTCGTTTTATACAAAAATAAAACGCCGGGGGACGGTAATGATGGATAAATTATGCCAGAACTTGTAAATTTTATAACTGTTCCCTGAATAGCCGGGGTGAAATGCCTGTCTGGCTTTTAAAGAAATTAGAGAAATAGGAGAGGTCATTAAACCCAAGGTCAAAAGCGATCTCCTTGATCGATTTACCGGATGCCTGTAACTGGCGTTTGGCCTCGAGGACTACCCGGTGCTGTATGAGAAACATGGCCGGAATGTGAAGATGCCGTTTACAGAGGATGTTGAGATAATTGGGGGAGATGTTGAGCTGACTGGCATAGAATGCCACCGACTTTTGATTTTTATAATGAAGATCGATCAGGGCATGATACTGCTGCAGTGCTGGCCTGGCCTTGTATACCAGCAGATCGTCGAAGCGGCTTTCGGCCTCCCGGATGATCAGCTGGGCAATGAGCCGGCTGCGCAGGTGAACGATTTCCCATGAAACGGGCGTCTGTGCCAGCTCCTGCTGAATTGACCGGAACTCGTAAAGTAACTTTCGGAAGCTTTCTTCCGCAAGATCGATCACCGGATGATGCTGATACAAGGCAAACGGAAACTGCAGCGCGTCGGAGAAGGTTTCAAAAAACGGACGGGTGATCATCAGCTGGTAGGCTACCATCTGCCGGTTAAATTCCCATTTATGCACCTGGCCGGGAAACAGGAGATGTATCTGGTACGGCGCTACCGGATAGTCAATGAAGTCAATAGCGTGGATGCCGTTTCCGCTTTCCACCAGCAGAAAAACAAAGAAGTCGTGTTTGTGCGGTTTCTCAATACGCCGCTCGCCACGAATCTCATGGTACAGGAAATTACTGGCATCCTGCTGGTCGCCCTGGAATGCGCTGATCCCCAATACCGGAAACTGCTCTTCGCCCTTCATGAATGAAAAATACAAAAAATCCCGTTGCGTTCATCCGGCATCCGTATTCCTGCGTTCCGTATCTCCGGGCCACGGCATTGCAGTAGTATAAAGGTATCCAGTTAAAGCATTAACAATAAAACAGCGCGATTACTCCATGTGCCCAGGGCTTTAGCCTGGGCACATGGAGTGTGGTCTCAAAATTTCATTGCAATTTTTGTAAAGAGACGCGTGCCGTTAAAGCCCATCTGCACGGCATCCCAGGGACCGCCTGTTTCGCCGTCGTAGGCCGATAGTTTGGCGCCGGGCACGTAGCCCAAGTCCGGATGTACATTAAAGATGTTATCTGCGCCCAGGAACCAGGTGAACCGGGGTGAAAAACGATAGCTGGCATAAACGTCGGTAACGGCTTTACCGTTGTAGTTGAATTGTTCGGGTACGAGCGTACCGTCCTTGTCCAGCGCTACGAGGGGACTGATACCGGTGCCCGCCAGGTTGGGATCGCCGGGAAGGCCGGTGCCTTCTTTGGCAGGATCACCGGCAAAGCCGTAGCCCAGTAGTGTGATTTTACCGAAGTAGGTAACGCGGGCGCCTACACTGATTTTTCTGATACCGTATTCTATATTGAAGTTGAGTTTTACCGGTGGGGCAGAGGCCAGTACAAAATGTTGTTCTCTTTCACTGAAAAACTCGCCCCGATGGAGATAGCTGTCATTCAGCTTATCGGGCACATTGATCTTGTCAATGTTCATGTGTTGAACATTGCCGGTGAACAATATCCTGAAATGCTGGTCCTTCTTCAGCCATTTTTTATTGTAGTCGATCACCAGGTCGAGGCCGTAGTTGGTGGTGTTGACAGCGTTGGCAAAGAATTGTGCATTATCAATATGCAGCGCTTTTAAGGCATCCTGGAATTCTTTGTCAAGGGTGGCATCGCTGGCATTGAACTGGCCGGAGAGCACGATACGGTCTTTTACTTTTACGAGATAGCCGTCGAGGGTGATGGTGAGCGTGGAAACAGGTTTCAGGGAGAAGCCGAGGCTGGCGTTAAGGGACTTTTCCTGCTTCAGGGCCGGGATACCGGCTGCCTGGGTGATGGGACTATTGTTGGGGGCTATTTTCACTTCCGTGATGCGGCCGCCCTGCACGTTGGTGAATTGTGAGCTGTAGTTGATCTGTTGCAGGGAGGGGGCGCGGTAACCGGTGCTGACAGAGCCCCGGATATTAAATTCGCGTGCTGCGTTGAAGCGTGCCGCCAGTTTGTAGTTGCTGGTAAATCCGAAGTCGTTGTAGTTTTCCAGTCTTACGGCGCCGCCCAGCAGGAACCGTGCTGTGATGTCCCATTCAGCGTCCACGAAAGCGGCAATATTGGAGCGGTCTGCTTTAACCACATCGGTAGGGCGATAGCCGGGAAAGCCCTGTGCGCCGGTGGCTTTGTTGAAAGTAGGGTCGTAATTGGTGTACGAAGCTTCTTCGCCGGCATATATGCGGTACTGTTCGTAGCGGTATTCTCCGCCGATGGCGAGGTTAAGATCGTGGTCCAGGTATTTGGAGAAGGTGAGGTTGGCCGTGTTCTGCAGGAACGAGAAACCGCCATCTTCAAAATGGGTGGGCGTGTTGCTGCCGAGGGAGGCATTGAATGTTTTATCACCGAAGAAACGGAAGGTATTTTTGCCGACAGTATTACTGAAGTCCCATTCCCAGTCGCTGTCGGTAGCGCCCTTTACACCGGTTGTAAGCGACAGGTCCTGTATGTGTGTTTGTATGTGTGGATTAAAAATAGTGTCGGCGGCGCCGCCTGGCGTGGGAATACTCTCCATGATGCCCGGATAGAATAGCAGGCTGCCGCCGGGGCCGGTAGGAAACCGGTCGGTATGGCCACTGGAAAGAGGATTGAAACCATGAAATGTTCTCGTATAGGCGTAAGCGTCAGATGCCTTATAATTATAGCCGCCAAAGGCATAAAAGGTGCTCTCGCCCTGGTCAAACGAAAGTTTAAGGTTGAACATGCCTCCGCCGGAGGTGACGGAGCCGTCGCCATGGGCGCGGCGGCCGGTATTGATAGGCAGGCTGTTGGCATTATTGAGATTGGTGTCCAATACCTGGCGGAAGGTTTTGCCCTGCTTCAGAAAGTTACCTGAGATGGTAAAAGACCCGCCGTATTCATCGATGGGTATACCGTAGGTAATGCCCAGGGTGGCGGTATTGCCATCCAGTGCGTGACTGGTAGGGTACTGACGCAGGTCACGTTTGAACCAGGTGTTGTATGCAGGATCGTAGTAAGCAGCGTAGCCGGCATCGACGGTCAGTTGTTTGACTGTCGATGTTTTCAGGATGATGTTGATAACACCGGCTATCGCGTCTGACCCGTATTGCGCGGAGGCGCCATCCCGCAATATTTCCACCCGGTCAATAGCGGATGCGGGAATGGCGTTGAGGTCGGTGCCGGAGTTACCGCGGCCGCGGGTACCGAATACGGACACAAAGGCTGTTTGGTGCCGTCGTCTCCCGTTGACGAGCACCAGCGTCTGGTCCGGTCCCAGTCCGCGCAGGGTGGCGAGGTCGATCTGGTCGGCGCCGTCGCTGCCACTTTGTTTGTTATAGTTGAAAGAGGGGGCGACGGCGTTGAGCAACGACGTTAGTTCCATTTTGGCGCTGGGCAGTCCGGCCTGATTTACACTGATCACATCTACAGGTACGGGCGTTTCCGTTTTGGCGCGGCCGCCGGTACGAGAACCAACTAACACTACCTGTGCCAGTTCGGTGGCGAAGGGTATCAGCTGGATGTTGATTTCCGTACGCCCGTTAACGTTAGTTCTAACTGTGTTAAAACCGATGGCGCTGAATTCAAGGCTTGCACCGGAGGGCGTATCCAGCCGGTAGATGCCGTCTTTGTTGGTAACGGTACCTTTGTTGGCAGACCTGATCGTTACGGTGACGCCCTCCAGCGGACGACCGGTAACAGCATTGGTTACTTTGCCGGTAACAGGCAGATTTTGGCCGGAAGCATAGGTGCACAGCAGGATGCCGGTTAGAAGAAACAGGTTTCTGAGGGTCATATGAGGGGCTTTTCTTTAATTTAAGAAAAAAATCCCATATGGCCATTTTTTATTATAGTTTGATGCCTGCCTTCCGGTAGATGAAGCTCATCAGCCATGCCGGACCGATCAGCAGAAACTGCAGGTCTTTAAAGAAGCTGGGCTTGGCGCCTTCGATCTTATGACCGATAAATTGCCCGATCCAGGCCAGCACGAAGATGATAAGGGATACCAGCCATACCGGGGAACCGGTGGTAGCGATCAGCCGCCAGAACCACAAACAAACGATGCCGATGACGGTCATACCCACTGCCAGCGAAGCGGACATCCGCGCATAATAAATAATGAGCAATACCAGCGCTATCTGCGCCGCAGTAATCACGATAGTGGTACCCGGCAGGGGGATACGGACCGTATATAAAAAGCCCACAATACTGAAGAATATAGCCGGAACACAAATCCAGTGAATGAGCTTGTTGGTCTCGTTGCGATGACTGGTGCCATAGTCATCCAGCCATTGTTGGATCGTTTTCATGGTGGAAGCAATTTACGCTGTTACTAATATAATTTATTTGCCGGTGATTATTAACTGCTTCATCCCTGTCCGCCCAAAAAATGTAGGGAAGTACATCAGCGAGGCTTTAGCCGGGTTGAGATGGTAAGTGCCACTGTAACGCGGCATCAGCGATACAGTAAACGTATGTTTCCCTTTGGGGAGATGACCGCAGAAGATGCTGACCTTCTGTTTGAAGTGCTCACGGTGTACCTCTCCATGGGCATAGGACTGCGCTTTGGTGGCGTAGGAACATCCTGCCGGAATGGGCACTTCTATCATCACATAATCCGCTTCGGCATCTACGGTAACGTCTGCACGTAATTCGGCAGGTGTGCCGGCAATGAGCCGTGACAGCGGTTGCCCGTTGGATACGAGACTGCTTTGTACGGTGAACTGCCGGGAAATAGCTTCCGGCGCCGGATTCCAGTGGTCTTGCGTGGCACTGAAGTAAACGGTGGCATTGCCTTGTTTACTCACCTGTAACGGCTGCATTCCGCGGAGGATGGTATCGTAGGGAAACCGGGTAACGCTACGGCCGTTGAGTGTAAGCGCCGCCATGAGCGGTTGTTTTTTTTGCAACAGTTCCGGTAAAATAGTTTCGAGAATGGTGGCCGACTCATAGGTGTTGCGCCAGCTACCGCCATAGCGGCGTTCAAGCAGCCAGTCACGGATGCCGGCCAGCGTGGTTTCCTGGCCGGACTGCTGCCGCAATAGTTTGTATACCAGCAGGGTATACTGCACATTGTTACGCTGCAGTTGCAGGCTTTCTTCGCCCCAGTACGGATTGCCCATCATGCTGTGTTGACGGTCCTGAAACAATGAAGCGGTGTTGACGGCTACACCTGCGCACTGCAGGATGTACAGCTTGCGGGCCTTGTCATACGCAGTCACCGCCGGCACTGTATCCAGGCATCGTTTATAATCCATTTTAGCACCCAGCTGCTGCATAGTTTCCACGATCGTGAGTTTATCACCTCCGGGCGATTGCAGCAGCAGCTGCTGGTAATTCAGAAAATCCTGCTTGTTGAACGGGGCAGTGTACCCGGCCCTTTCCGCCATCAGCAGGGCGGAAGTCACATGTTTGGTGATCCAGGGGGCGGGCTCGCTTTTGCCCCACCAGCCCCAGCCGCCAAGGTACTGGTTGTTACCGAGCGCGCGAAGCAGTTGTTTGAGCTGCTTTTCTTCGCCGAACTCCTGCTGCTCGTAAGTGCATAACTGTTTCTCCTGTAATAGGGCGATGAGTTTGCTGGCCATTTGTTCATTGCAGTTGTACTCATATCTTTTTAACCGGGTGATTTCTGTGTGCAGGACGGGCAACAGGCTGCTGGTAGCATATACTTTAACCGCGCCGGTATCTGTGACCGGCACACTGAAAGTGGTATCTGTACGCAGCGGGAGGAAGATGCCTGTCGTTTCGGTGACGCCCTGGGGGAACAGGGGAATGGCGCGGCGCTCACCATCCATAAAGCCGTCGCGATGGATCGTAAATTTCAGCGCAAGGCTGTCGCCCCGCAGCGGCGCCGCAATCGTTACAGTGTCGAGATGGCTGTTCCGTACGCCGGCAATACCTTGCAGCAATAACTTGTCATCCGCATAAAACTGTCTTTCCAGGGTAACGCTGTCCGGCGTATAGTTGAGTATTTTGCCCAGCGCCTGCAGGGTATCACCGGCCACGGCAAAAGCAGGCAGCGCGAGGTTGGTGGCCAGCGGCTGGAACGCTTTGATACTGGTGGTGGCGGTGCCGGACAGCCTGCGGTCGGCCATCGCGATAGCAAATGCTTTCCAGTTGGTGATGTCATCCGGGAAAGTGACGTCGAAAGACGCTTCCCCTTTTTCGTTCGTCCGTAACCGTGGCTGCCAGAAGGCATCGTCGCGAAAACGCTGTCGCAGGTTGTTGCCCGCAGGTGGCTGCGCACTGCCGTTGGCCGACACGATAATAATGGCGCCATTGGCAGCCCGGGCGCCGTAAAGACTGGTGGCTGCGTCGCCTTTCAGAACGTTAAGGGTACCAATGGTAGCAGGGTCGATAGACTCCAACAAACCATCATAGACCTTTCCATCTACGACGATCAGCGGGCTGGTATTGCCAATGGATACCATGCCCCTGACGTTTATACCTGTAGCCGCCCCGGCGAGATACGCCCGCTTCGTGGTGGCGTATCCGGTAACGACTACCTCCTGAAGAGAGGCTTTGCCGGCGACGAGTTTTACTTTGATGAAGTCCTGCTGGTGCAGGTTGACTTCCTCGGTAATAAATCCTACACTAGCTACTTTCAGCGTGCCGTATTCGGTAACGTTCATCCGGAAGCGGCCGTTGGCACCTGTAACGGTGCCAAAACGGGTGTTTTTGAGCTGGATGCTGACACCCGGAAGCGGCCTGTTTTCTTCATCCGTCACAATACCTTCGATGGTTTTCCCCAGAGCGGCTACATCGAGGTATTGGTCGTTAAAAGCATTGCTGAAGACGGTTTGATCAGTAATGTAGCGCCGCCGGTCCGTATCTGCAGCATACTCCCATATTTCTGCCGCGAGGCCCTGACTTACCTTGTCCGCAGGCAGCACAGGAAGACGGTCGTTGAGTTGATATACGGTAGTGCCATGGTCGCGGACATAGAGGCTGTCTATCAAATGGTAACGGTTTTTGCGCAGCAGAATCAGCAGCCGGTACCAGCCGCTGTCCAGCGCTCCAAACTCAAATGAACCGGAAGGTTGGATACGGTAAAAGGAAGGGTCCTGGTAACGGTACAGGAAAACCTCTTTGACGTTTTCCTGCCGGAAGCTGCTATCCGGAGAGAACTGCAGCCGGGCCTTTCCATGCTGGCGGTCATGCTGTGTATCGTTTAATGGACGATTAATCCGTGTATTTTCCCGGTGGTCCTGCCATAAACTATCAATGTCCTGCACGCTGAGTGCGTTCTCGAAAAGCGGGAATTCATAGAAATGGTAGTCTGCATGTATTTGATTGAACCTCTCAGGGGTGGTCGCTTTAAATTGGAAGGTATCTTTTGCCACTGAAAGTATGCCGCCGCTGGCCGGTGTAAAAGGCTGCGCAAACAAGCCCCTGGCATGCAACGTGGCGGGTCGCGGTTCCAGCGGCCAGGCAGAGAAACTAAAACCTTCCCTGCGAAGCATAGGCAGCAACCGGTCATCCTGCTGAATATAGGAGTAAACAGGCAGGGCAACAGGCTGGAAGAAACGAACGAAATAAGGCCGCAGTTCGTTCTTTTCCGTCTTGGAAAACACATGGGAGAGGCCGCGTACCTGCACATGAGGCTGCTTATTGGCAATGTTGATGTTCAGGAACGTTTTACGGCCCGCGGTGACATACACGCTGTCGGCAGTTACCAGACTAACGGAGGTGCGCAAACGCAGTTGGTGGTAACCTGGTGTTACAGGGAAGCTATACTTAGGCTTCAGGTCTGCATAATCCAGGTAAGCAGGTTTTCCGTCAATCCACAGGTAAATGATTTTTTGTGGCGCGCCGTCGATGGTGATAAATGGCGCCAGTTGCGTTACATTGCCGGCTACCGGTTCAGAGAGACTGCTGATGCCTTTCGGCCGCATGAACTGATAATATATACTGGTATCCAGCGACAGCCGCTGACCCCACCGTTCCTGGTTATACGTTTCCGAAGTGTTGTCGATATCCCGTTCGTCCTTCCGGTAGCGAACATTGGGAAGCCGCCGTGCTCTTGACTTTCCGTAGTAAGGCACAAAAGGAGGCCTTAAGTCACTAAATTTACTGGTGGCGGCATAAGAGGTGACGTCGGCATCCGGTACGGGTTTCCCTTCTGCATCTTTAACGGAAACGGATAAACGGGACGTCTGCCCCGGAAATACGGTTAACGGTGCATCGATGCGTACCTGCAATAACTTATCGGTATAGGGGGCGGTGAGCCTGTTGTACATCACCTGGTCGCTGCTGATATATTGCCAGGAAACCGTATAGTTGTTGAGGGTGTTCGCACGGATTTTCCGGTCAAGGTTGCCCTGATGATACCCGCGTTCCACTACTTTTTTACCGGCATAGATAGTATACCAGAAAGGCAGATGGCGGGTGCCGGACAGCTGTATGAAAACAGAGTCCCGTGTGCGATAGGCAACACCGGTGATCTTGTTGGCAGAATTGTTGGTATAACGATTACTTGTTTTGGCGGTCTTCACAACATAAGAGCCGGCAAAAGGATGAAGCGGTATTTTGGCAGGCAGGGTGATAGGTGTCTCCTGCATCCGCTTTCCATCGGCCGTCAGCAGTATCAGCTGTCCTTCGTCCGGCACGGATTTGCCCGAAACCAGGCTGTTGATCTCCAGGCTGTCTGCCTGTTCCTTAAAGCTGATTTCTTCTGTCGGATAATCATAGGACCGGAAAAGCTGTTCCCACCGGCTTTCATTGCTGGCGCTCAGGAACTGGCAACGGATCGCGTAGTCTATACTGGCAGCAGGAAAAATACTGTCGGGCAGTATCACCTTGGTTTCTCCGGTAGGCTCGAGCGGTATTTCATACTGCCAGAGGGTGTCCGGGATAAATACGGTTGACTGGAAAGTACGTTGCACGCGGCTTGATTCCACACTTATTTTTACGCGGCCGTCGAGGACTGGCAGATTGTTTTCATCGGTAGCCTTGAAATAGACTGCCATAGGAGTGCCCCGGGTATGCCGGGTGTGGTCTGTCCGCGCAGTAAAGGTAGCAGATACCAGTTCATATTCCTCATACCCGAATCTTTCCCGGAACACCACCTGTCGATCCCGCCGGCGCCGGCGTCTTTCATCATCATTGTTATCATCGTCTTCCGCATCTGCGCGGGGAGGTTTGTTCCTGCCACTTTCCAGGGTCAGTTGGTAATCGTCGTCCAGCTCCAGGTCCAGGCTGTCATGCAGCACAAAGGAATACTCGAAAGCGCCGGGCCGGTAAGGGCGCAGCTGTGCGAGCACCGTATCAAGGTCAGGCAGTTCATAGGTTTCACTGAGCCGCAGCCATACCGGTGTGTTGACAGGTTTGCCTTTACGGTCGCGGATAAACGCTTTCAGCCGCAGGGTATCTCCTGGTTTGAATTTCGGCTTGTTCAGTGCCATGTAACCGGAATAGTTTTGCCTGGATGGCCGGTGGTGATAACGAAAACGTGAGAACAGCCTGCGAAAGGAGAAAGGCTGGCGATAATTGGCTTCCTGCCCCAGCTGGAACAGGTTGTTCAGGTTATCATGCCGCACTTCGAGCAGGCCTGACCGTTTGGTATGCCGGAGCAGGTAGGTCTGGCTGGCGGTATCGAAAGGGAAGTACCGGCCGCGGAATTTCACGATGGCGCTGGTAACAATCCGGCCCTGCAGATCGTGCGCCACTACTGCGAGGTCGGTACCGTTATTAATGAATTTGCAGTGAACGTTTTCTATGGCATGATAGACGTATTTTACGCGCGACTGCTGTGCATATACCTCGAGGTAGTGGCCGGGAGGGAGGCTGTCAGGAAGGCCCTTCTTTGCCGGAAAAGTGGCCACAGGCGGACTTGCCAGCGCATCGCGGTAGTCTGTGCTGCGCAGCCGGCCTTTCCGGAAGATCTCGCGGGCCTCGTAATTCGTCACTTTGTACAGGTGGTGCAGGGGACTGTGTTGAGGGCTGCTGGTAAGTTGGCTGTACCCGTGGGTAATCATACTACAGCAGCATAGCAGTAACAACGATATCCGTTTCAAGGCAAAGGGTATTTTTATGGGTTATTAATTAAGTTAACAATTATCTCTAACTTCCCGGCAAAATCTTATTAAAGTATGGAAACCATTGGATTTATCGGAGCCGGTAACCTCGGTACGCCGATCGTGACCAACCTTTTGCAGGCTGGCTATAAAGTAAAGCTATATAACCGTACCCGTGAGAAAGCGCAGCCGTTGGAAGCGCTTGGGGCGGAACTGGTGAGCAGCCCTGCTGCTGCGGCGGTGCCGGGGGGCATTGTCATGAGCCTGGTGGCCGATGATAAAGCGGTAGAAAGTGTGGCTGGTGATGCGTTAATGCAGGCATTGGGTCATGGCGGTGTCCACGTGTCTATGAGTACGATCTCTCCGGATACGTCGCGTACGCTGGCGGCGCATCATCAGAAGCTGGGCGTTACCTACGTAGCGGCGCCGGTGTTTGCCCGTCCGGAAGCGGCGGCCGCAAAAATCGGCAATGCGGTCATCTCCGGTCCGGCTGATGCCAAAGAAAGGATAAAGCCATTGCTGCAGGCCGGTTTTGCCAAAAATATTTTTGATCTGGGGGAAGATGTGGGCAGTGCCAATGTGCTGAAGCTGATGGGTAACTTTATGATTGCCGGGGCTATCGAAATGATGGCCGAAGCTTTTGCGCTGGCCGAGAAAAACGGGGTAGATTCCAAAGTGGCCTATGAGATGCTGACCACCACGTTGTTTGCCGCGCCGATCTTCCGCGGATATGGCGCCATGGTGGTAGACCGCAAATATGTGGGCAATCCTGCATTCAGTGCCGCGCTGGGGTTGAAAGATATGAACCTGGTACTGCAAACGGCTACACGGTCGCATACGCCGATGCCGCTGGCCCAGCTGGTGCAGTCCCGCCTGATGACAGTAGTGGCGCGGGACGTGAAGGAGGCTGACTGGACAGCCCTGGCCATGGGTGCGCTGGAAGACGCCGGCCTGAAAGGTTAGTTTTTGCTGGCCGCAGCAAGCTCTTTCGCCTGGCGGGTTTCCGCCCGGTGCATTTCGCCCCAGCTGCACATGTGTTCCAATAAACTTTCGAGCGACCGCCCCAGTGGGGTCAGTTCATATTCCACGCGGGGCGGTACTTCCGGATAAATGATGCGTTTTATCAGCTGATCATTCTCCAGCTCCCTTAACTGTAACACGAGTACCCTTTCTGATATACCGGAGATAGATTTTTTCAATTCGTGATAGCGCATTTTACCGTCGAGCAGGCGCCAGAGGATGCTGGGCTTCCAGCGTCCGCCGATGACTGACAAGGTATGGGCTGTTTGACATAATCCGTTGATTATCCGTTCGTTAATCGCATTGGTGGAGTTTTCTTTCCGCATAGATACCATTTTGTTCCGGCTATAAATATACGACTTCGCGGAACGCTAACCCACAGGATAGTGCTTTCCTGCCGGTAACCCTTGAGCAAACATTCTTGAATAACTATACGTTTGTATATCATAAAACTGTTCACTATGAAAATTGTTCCTCTGTTGGGGCGTATCCTGTTTGCGCTCATCTTTGTCATGTCAGGTATCAATCATGTGGGAGGCGCCGGCGCCGATTATGCAGCGGCTTCCGGTGTGCCGGCGGCCAATATCATGGTCCGGTTGGCGGGCCTGCTCGCTTTGGTGGGAGGCCTGAGCATACTGCTCGGGTATAAAGCCAGAATCGGCGCGTGGCTGGTGGTTATTTTCCTTATTCCTGTCACGCTGGCCATGCACAAGTTCTGGGGTATCTCCGATCAGATGGCGGCGCAGATGCAGATGGCCATGTTCATGAAGAATGTGGCGCTGATAGGTGGTGCGCTGTTTATCGCTTATTTTGGTGCAGGGCCGCTCAGTATAGATAACAAGTCCTGATAAAGCGTTAAGGCTGTCTCTCGGGGGAGACAGCCTTTTTAAATCGGGGTAACATGAATGGTGAAAGTGGTATAGGGATGATAGTTTTATTTGCTCTCGGCATCGGCGGAAGGAGTAGCAGTTGATATGTTTTGTTTGTTGGTAATTTCTTCCAGTAATTTCAGTCCGAGCAGTCCGCTGATAGGGCCGTTGGCGCCTTCGCCGCCACCGATCAGCACATCCGGCATGATGCGGATATGTTGACTGCCGATGGCTTCCATGACTTTCAACCGGGTGAAGTTTTCGCCGCCCATCGCTTCTACGGCCAGTTTATAGGATTCAGCGCTGGACTGGCCGATGGCCAGGATTTTCTCCGCTTCCGCTTTACCGGTAAGGGATATTTTTTCCGCTTCTGCTTTCGCGGTCCATTCTGTGCGATCGGCGTCGGCTCTGGCGAGCAGTCTTACCTTTTCCGCTTCGCCGCTGGCCAGCAGTTTCATCCGGTCACTTTCCGCGTTGGCCTGCAGGCGCACGCTGTTGGCGTCGCCAGTAGCTTTCTTTACAGAGGCATCGGCGATTCTTTCCGCGATCAGCACACCCTGATCGGCTTTCACGATTTCTTTCTGCATTTCCGCCACCGCAGTTTCTTTTTCGAGTGACTGGCGTGTTTCTTGTGCCTGGCGCTGTGTTTCGTACGTTACCTTTTGTTCTTCCGCTATCTTACGGTCTGTCAGTGTTTTCATCAGGCTCTCCGGCGGCACAATGTCGCCGATCAGCGTATCCACACCAAAAACGTTGTATTGGTCCAGCACCAGGCCGATATGTTCTTTCGCCGCGTTTTGTCTTTCTTTACGGCTGGTGAGGAAGCTGATCACGTCGGAACCTTGCGCCGAGTTACGGAAGTAGTTGCCAATGGTAGGTTCCAGTACCTGTGTCACAAGGTTGCTCATGTTACCGAAACGGGCAATTACTTTTGGTGCTTCCGTAGTGGGGATATGGATGATCTGTGATACGTCGAGGTTGAAGGTGAAGCCGTCCTTGCTGCGCACGGTGATAGTGGACAGGTTTTTGTCGAGCTGGTGCGCTTCGCTTCTGGCGGAGGCCCAGTTGAGCACCAGGTTGGTGGTAGGCACCAGTTCTACTTTCATGATGTACGGGTTAATTGGATATTTACCCGGACCTAACGGTTCCGCCCATACGCCTTTCGATCCTTTGGTAACGATGTTGCCATGTTTAAACTCCACCCCGCTGATGTCCACCCCGTCGTTGCCGACGAATGAGATAACCACGCCTACATGGCCGATGGCTATTTCCGTCATGCGAACGATTTCCATTTTAGCAAACCAGGGGTTGATAAAATAAGAGCCTGCGAGGATCACCTGTTCCTGTAAACCTTTGTAGCCGCCTTTTTGTAGGAAGGCATCCACATCCTGGAAGTTGTTGTGTTCCGGGATGGTTTTACCGGCAATAGAGCCTGTTTCGATGGCCTGGCCTTCGAGGGTGGTGATGATACCGACCGCATTTTCCGGGATGGAGATCATATCGGTGATCTCCAGTTCGAACAGGAGGGTGTTGATACGATAGGAGCCTGGTGTGATGATCGCCGTCTGCCGGCCTTTACAGCCGCCGTTTTCGAGGAAGGCCACTGCGTCCTGGAAGGTATCGCAGTTCACTTTTCGGGCGAGGATGGCGCCGGTGGGAAGCTCTGCGCCGTCTTTCGCCAGCACCAGTCCTATTTTACCGGTGGGGATAATGGTAAAAGGCTGGAAGGTAACGGCGTACTGCCACATCCATTTCCAGAAGTATACGCCGGGGGCCAGTGTCTGGGCCTGGAAGCCGGCTTCGCCGCGTGTGGCGAGGATACGCCCTTCGGGCAGTTCCTGTTTGCCCAGCAGCACAAATTTTTTCGTCACCAGACCAATACGGTCTTCCGGTACAATTACAACGCCGAAGAATATACGAAGAATTACTTTGTACATGATCAGGCATAGAATAGGCAGGCCGATGAGCAATGCCCATTTCAAGAAAGGGGTGTTTTCCATTGTTGTTGATATTAGATGTTCAGGTATGAGCGCAGCATGTTTGCGGACAAGGCACGACAGTACAATAGCGGAACAGGTGATACTGTTGCATAGCAATCCTCAGATGGCGGTACAGAACGCCGGTTTACAGCCGATTATTTGCCCGTAAATAAATTAGCAGGTCGGGGGAGAAGTGTTGAAGTTGGTAGCGATATAGTCTGTCAGGTTAATGCCGAACAGAGAGTGACGACGTTTCATCGTGTTAGTTGATTGAGGATGTAAAAATGAATATAATTTTTCATCCGTCAAAATGCCCTGTTGGCCAGCGATTTAAAAGATTGATGAAATGATGGGTGCAGTGGCCTTGTTATTTGGGCGGGTTCAAAAAAGAAGGATTTTATTGAATAAATTTTCAAAAAAGAGGCGAGAAATATATTTTTCCCTTATTTACTGCGGGTTACAGCGGATGACCTTACCGCATATATAAGGAGTAGCGGTTGAAGAGGTGGTCTTTTTTTCGATGACCCATGAAGGCGCTTCGCGACAAATAAAAGCGCTGTTTAACGACAGGAGCATTATCCTGTAATGAACAGCAAGTGTATCGAAAGCGTACATTTATTATTTTTTATGTATATACAATGTATTGATTTTTAGACGAAGGGCTAAGTGGCATTTTTCTTGGCGCCGTTAGCGCACGCTCTTGCTCAACGTTTAATGTTACCGCAACTATGTTTAAAAATTACCTGAAAACCGCCTGGCAGAACTTACGTTGCCATAAATCCTACGTAACGATTAATACTATCGGGTTAGCAGTGGGGATTGCCGCCTGCCTGCTTATTTTTATATTGGTCCAATATCAAACCAGCTTTGATAATTTCCATAAAAACGGGGAACGTATCTACAGGGTGGCGGGCGTAATCCAAACGCCGGAAGGAGTCAATTATACGACCGGCAGCGCTTTCCCGCTGGCAGATGGCCTGCGGCTGGACTGTCCGCAACTGGAACAGGTAGGCCGTATATACGGCCGTAAGGACAAACTGATCACGTTGCCGGATGACAAGAGAACGGCAGCACAGAAGAAGTTTAAGGAAACCATCTTTTTTGCGGAACCGGAGCTGTTCAATATTTTCAATTTCCCTTTTCTGGCAGGCGATGCAAAGACTGCCCTGTCTGCCCCCAATACGGCGGTGCTCACGCAGGAGACAGCGGAAAAATTCTTTGGAAGCTGGCAGGCAGCCATTGGTAAGTTTATCAAGTATGATAACGACCAGGTTTTTAAAGTAACGGGCATCCTGAAGAATGTACCTGTCAACACAGATTTTCCCCTGCGGGTGGTGTTTTCATTTAAGAATGCCCGGAATGAAGATATTGCTGCGGATTGGATAAGCCAGGACGGCTCCTTAAATACTTTTATTCTGCTTCCGAAACAGCTGTCAGCCGCGCAATTTGATAAAGACCTAAAAAACCTTGTAAAGAAAAATACGCCAGCCGAGTACGCTAACCAGGGGTATACTTTGCAACCATTAAGTGATATTCACTATAACAGCAGGTTTGGCACTTACAGCGGTAATACCTTCAGCAAAGAACTGATTACTGCCTTAAGTTTAATAGGCTTGTTCCTGATGGTGATCGCCTGTATCAACTTTATTAATTTGTCAACCGCACAGGCGGTGAACCGCTCGAAGGAAGTAGGTGTCAGAAAGGTGCTGGGAGGAAGCAGGGGGCAACTGATCACCCAGTTTCTATGCGAAACTTTTATCATTACGCTTCTTTCCGTGGTGATCGCTATCCTGATCGCTTTCGTTGCGTTACCGTTGCTGAACAATCTCTTACAGACGTCATTGAGCATTCAGTTCAGTTTGCCTTTGATGGCATTTTTAGGAGGCATCCTCATTGCGGTAACTTTGCTGTCAGGTTTTTACCCGGCGATTATCTTGTCGGGGTTCAACCCTGTTACCGTGCTGAAGAGCAGGCTGACCAACAGGGTCGTGGGCGGACTTTCGATGAGGAGGGGGTTGGTGGTGTTCCAGTTTGCGATCGCACAGGCTTTGATCATAGGTACCTTTATCGTGGTGAATCAAATGGATTTTTTCCAGAACGCGGCGACGGGTTTTGATAAAGAAGCGATTGTGATGGTGCCAATTGGAAATGATACCGCGCGTAATGTTAAAATGCAGTCGCTAAAGACACAGTTGCGGCAGATGGCAGGTGTAAAAGATGTAAGCTTAAGTGCGTTCAGCCCGATGGATGGAGCGAGCTGGCAAAGTGATTTCAGGTTTGATAATGCGTTGAAGAAGTCAGGATTTCAGGCTGACCTTAAATGGGCTGATGCCGATTATTTTAAAACGTATAATATTCAGTTCGTGGCGGGGATGCCGTATCGGGAGGTGGATACCGTCAGTGGTTTTGTGGTGAATGAAATGATGGTGAAGAAGCTCGGCTTCAACAGTCCCGAAGAGATTCTCGGGAAGAAAATAGATTTTTGGGATGGAAGCATAACAGCGCCTGTAGTGGGTGTGGTGAAGGATTTTAACGGTCAGTCGCTGAAGGACAAAATGTTGCCTACGGTGCTGGCAGCAAACAAAATGATATACCGGTTAATCAACATTAAAATGCAGCCTCAGCATGTCAGGCAAACATTGGCGGCTGTGGAGCGGATATGGAACGAGGCTTATCCGGAGCTAATGTATGAATACGAGTTCCTGGACGAGAAGATGGCCAGCTTCTACAAGCAGGAAAGCCAGCTTTCACAACTGTATAAGATATTTGCTGCCATTGCAATATTTATCTCCTGTCTTGGTTTGTATGGTTTTGTTTCGTTTATGGCCGTGCAGCGTACCAAAGAAGTGGGCATCAGGAAAGTGCTGGGCGCTTCTGTTGCCAACATTGTTTATTTGTTCTCCAAAGAATTTACCCTGCTGATTGGTATTGCGTTTTTAATAGCCGCGCCGCTGGCATATTATTTCATGCAGCATTGGCTACAAAATTTCGCTTACAGGATCAATATCGGGATGGAAACGTTTTTGCTGACTATTCTGAGTGCGGAAGCGATTGCGTGGCTGACGGTGGGGTATCAGGCGATAAAAGCAGCGGTGGCCAATCCGGTGAAGAGTTTAAAGGCGGAGTGACCATGGGGGGATCCTGTTCCCTGGCTTAGGCTGCGCTTTTGCGCGGAAGGCAGGCTGTATATCTCGTGTTGTTGAGGGGGCAGGTCTTTATCTTATTATTGATGAGGGTAGATCTCATCTTTCGATTTTGGATGGCCGTTGCCTGGGACGAATATAATTCCAGCAATCGTTTGCATCCCTGCCGCTTCAGGTGCGGGAAAACCCGGTGCTGCAGGTTGAAATATGCCTGCAGGTATCCGGCTGTATTGATATTTTCTTTTTGCGTTATCAAAAAAGAAGCTATATTGAGTGTCGTATTTTCTCTTTGCTAAAACGATTTATTTATTTGACATTGTCAACCAAACAATCTTATATTTGTCGAAGCTAAAACGATTTAGCCTATTTGTATATTTAAAACTGTTTATGAAAAGTTCCATGGCATTAGGAATTGATATCGGCGGTTCCCATATCACAGCGGCATTGGTGAACCTGGAGGCAAGAACAATTGATACCCATTCCTGGCACCGTACGCGCGTGGATTCGCAAGGCAGCGCGGCGGAAATAATTGACGCATGGGCGGTAGTGATCAATGACGCTTTCAGGGGGATGCCTGCCGACAGCCGGTACATCGGTATCGGTATGCCCGGTCCGTTCGACTACGAACTGGGGATCAGCAGGATGAAAGACCAGCATAAATACGACGCGCTTTACGATCTGAACGTTAAAAATATGCTGGCTGCCAAACTGGAGCTGGACCCGTCCAGGATCCGCTTTATCAACGATGCCGGCTGTTTCCTGCAGGGAGAGGTATTTAGCGGCGCAGGCCGTAATTATCAGCATGTGATCGGTCTTACCCTCGGTACGGGCCTCGGCTCTGCCACCTTCCACGGAGGCCTGGCACAAGATGCCGACCGCTGGTGTACGCCCTTCCGCGACGGCATGGCAGAAGACTATCTGTCCACCCGCTGGTTCGTGAAACGATACCATGAACTGACCGGCAACACGGTAAAAGATGTGAAGGAACTGACCACGTTTATTGATACCGACCCTGTCGTGCAACAGGTGTTCGATGAATTCGCCCTCAACCTGGCGAACTTTCTGACCGGCTTCATCCGCGAGGAATCACCGGAAGCCATTGTCATTGGCGGTAACATCGCCCAGGCTTCGGAACTGTTTTTCCCGGCTGTTGTACGGGAACTGGCACTGCACAACTACCATATGCCGCTGCTGGTTGCCTCCCTCGGTGAACAAGCCGCCATTCTCGGCGCCGCCAGCATCTGGTACGAATAATCATCACATCACTCCGGAAAAGCAGGAGAGGAGGAGCATTTCGCCGTCCTGTAGCAACATCATCCGGATATCGTTATACCGGGTAGATGAAAATGCCTTTCCGGTAGTAATAAGCGTATCTGATACGCTTGGTGGCAGGGCGTCTGCGTAAGTTTCGCCCGAAGGGCTATAAAAAATAATGCAGGTTTATTCATCTCCCGGAATCAGATAAAAAAAACCGGTGCGGAGACAGTCATCTCCGCGCCGGGCTTCATTTTGCCCTATATCCTTCTCCGCCGGCCATCCCCGATGGCCAATAGTTCCCTTTTGCCGCTTATCACTATTTTCAGCCGCTCCGCTTGCAATTGCCCCCCTGACTTTCTATCTTACTCACATCAACCAGGAACTTGTTTTTACAGTGAATAATATACAGTGAACTAACGGAGATCAATACACGTATTCAATCAAACATATATATGGCAAAACAAAACAGCGATTCAAGGCGGGCGTTCCTTAAAAATTCCCTGGGAGCGCTTGCTGCATTCACGATTGTTCCAAGGCACGTGCTGGGACGCGGCTACCTGGCGCCCAGCGATCAGCTGACCAAAGCGGTGATCGGCACCGGCGGCATGGGCCGCGGCCACTTCGGCTATGCCGGCACCCGCGTAGTAGCGATCTGCGACGTGGACCGCAATCACCTCAAACTGGCCATGGACCAGCTCGGCGACAAAGGCGTTAAAACCTTCTCCGACTACCGCGAAGTCATCACCCTCCCCGAAGTAGACATCGTGCACGTCGCCACCCCGCCGCACTGGCACGGTATTATCGCTGCCGACGCCGCTCGCGCCGGCAAAGATATCTGGTGCGAAAAACCTATGACGGCCACCATCGGCGAAGGTAAACGCCTCGTGGAAGCAGTACAGCAACATGGCCGTATCTTCCGTCTCAACACCTGGTTCCGCTTTGAAGACCGCTTCTACGGCATGGGAACCACCGTCAAGCCCATCAAAAAACTGGTGGAAAGCGGCCTGCTCGGCTGGCCCCTGAAAGTCACCGTCAGCAAACATACCGGGTTCGACTGGAAATTCTTCTGGGTAGGTAAAACCAACCTCGAAACCATGACCGTTCCCAAAGAACTGGACTACGACATGTGGCTCGGTCCCGCTCCGTTCCGCCCCTATAACGCCCATCGGGTACACCAGACCTTCCGCGGTTATTGGGACTACGATGGCGGTGGCCTCGGTGATATGGGCCAGCACTACCTTGATCCCATACAATATTTCCTCGGTAAAGATGATACCAGCCCCGTAAGCGTGGAAATAGACGCCCCGCAGCAACACCCCGACGCGGTAGGTACCTGGAGAAGGATCACCTACACCTACGCCGACGGATGCCAGATCATCCTCGACGGCGAAGGCAAAGATGAAAAAGCAGCCTACATAGAAGGACCCAAAGGCAAACTGTATCCTGGCTTCAAGTCCGATATACCGGACCTGGAGAAAAAACTCGCTGCCTTCCCCGACCCGCTGCCGCAACAAACCGATTTCGTGGACGCCGTGAAAAACAGGAAAAAATTTGCGCTCAACGAAGAGAACGGCCACCGCTCCTGTACCCTCGTGAACATGGGCAAAATAGCGCTTCGCCTGAACCGCTCCCTGAAATTTGACCCGGTGAAACAGGAGTTTATCGACGACGCCGGCGCCAATGCCCAGATATTCCAGCCCATGCGCGGCCCCTGGACCATTTAATATTTTAGACATTTAGATATTCAGGTATTTAGGTATTTAGATATTGGGAGCTGTTAACTGGCTCCAATAAGAAAATGATTACATGAAAAAGATCGTATACATACTTACTGCACTGCTGGTTGGCTGGAACAGCCTGGCCATCGCTCAGGGCCCGTCAGACCAGCGCGCGTTCAATACCAAAATCGCCGATGTGCTGGCCCTTATGCCCGCTCCCAACAAAGGGCAGTTCAATACCAACATGGAAGCCATCAGCGCCCTCGGCGAAGAAGGCGTGGTAACCATCGCCGGTATGCTGGTACCTGAAGGGAAAGGCGATAACACCCAGCTGCAATATGCCCTCGCCGGCTACGCTTACTACGTAACCCAGCCCGGAAAGGAAGCCAAACGTAAAGAAGCGGCTGCCGCTTTCTGCAAAGCCATCGCGAAAGCTACCGATCCGGAAAATAAAGTCTTCCTGCTCACCCAGCTGCAGACAACCGGCGATAACGACGCTGTCAGCACCCTGCAACCGCTGCTGTCAGTCGACCGCTTCTGCGACCCCGCCGCCCGCGTGCTGATTAAAATCAACACCCCGGCTGCTCAAAAAACATTGCTCGACGCCCTCGCGGGCGCTAACGCCGCTAACCGCATCACCCTCACAGAAGCGTTGGGGGATGCCCGTTACGCCGCTGCCGTACCCGCCATCACCGCACAGCTGAATAACAGCGATAAAAAACTGGTGAAGGTGTCTCAGTACGCCCTCGCCCAGATCGCTGACCCGGCTTCTGCCAAAGCGCTCGGCAACGCTGCCGCCAAAGCAGGTTACACCTACGACGTGACAGACGCTGCTTCGTCTTATCTCTATTATGCCGGTCAACTGGCGGCCAACGGCAACAAAGCCGCTGCGCAAAAAATAGGAGCGTCCCTGGTGAAACAATGCACCGCCGACGCACAGGTACACACCCGCACCGCCGGGCTCAAACTGCTGGTGGACATCCTCGGTGAAAAAAGCCAACCCTGGATCAACCAGGCGGTCGCTGATAAAAACAACGAATACCGTGATGCAGCCCTGAAATTTGCAGCTCCCTTCGCCAACGCTGCCGCTGTCAACTGGCTGACGCAGCTGAAGAAAGGACCTGACGATACCAAAGCGGCTATCATTACCATGCTGGGAGAAAATAAAGTGAGCGCCGCACTGCCGGCTATCACCGCTTTCACTAAAAACAGTAACGATGTGGTACGCCTGGCGGCTATCGCTGCTGCTGCCCGCATCGGTGGCGCTTCCACGCTGCCTGCCCTGCTGGGCATCATGAAAACAGGTACCGCCGCCGATATCAACGCTGTAAAAAATGCCCTTCGGCTGATTCCCGGTGACGAAGTAGCACAACAGGCCGGCGCCGCACTGGCCGCCATGCCTGCACCTGCACAAACAGCCCTGCTCGAAGTGCTCGCGGCCCGCAAAGCCGACAGCCGCGTTAACGACGTACTGCCCCTGGCCGCGAGCAGCAATGCAGACGTGAAAGCCGCCGCTTTCGCTGCCCTGAAAGATGTAGCAGGTAAAAATAACCTGCCCGCCCTGTTCTCCCTGCTCGGCAGCGCCTCCGCGCCGCAGGAAATCGGCAACATCCAGACTGCCCTCATCAACGCCGGCGCCACCAGCGCTGATGTGATGGCCCAGATGAAACAGGCCTCCGCCGCCAACCAGTCCCGCTACCTCGGCGTACTGGCCGGTATCGGCCAACCCTCCGCACTGGAACCGGTCATGACGGCATTTGCTAACGGTAACGACGCCACGAAGAATGCCGCTGTAGCTGCACTGTCCGACTGGAAAGACGCCTCTGCCGCGCCAGCCCTGCTGAAAATCGCCCGCGACGCCGCTAACAGCGCCTATCGCGAAAAAGCACTGAACGGTTACATCAACCTGGTGAAAAAATCAGGTTATCGCCCCGATCAGAAAGTATTGCTGCTGCGCAACGCGCTCGAACTGAACCCTTCCGATGCAGTGCAGAAACAGGCACTGACAGTACTGGAACAATGCAAAACATTCCCCGCCTTACTACTGGCCGGTGAATACCTCGATAAAACGGCGGTGCAACAGGAAGCGGCCATGGCGGTGATGAACATCGTGCTGGCCAACAAAACCTATAACGGCAATATCGTACGGCAACTGCTGGACAAAGCCGGCGCTGCGCTGAAAGGCGGCGACGCTGACTACCAACGCCAGTCCATCCGCAAGTACCTCAGCGAAATGCCTGCCGGTGAAGGTTTCGTGCCTATGTTCAACGGCAAAGACCTCAGCGGCTGGAAAGGCCTGGTGGAAAACCCCATCGCCCGCGGTAAAATGGACGCCAAAACCCTCAGCAAAGCACAGGAAAAAGCTAATGAAGCTATGCGTAAAGGCTGGTCAGTGAAAGACGGACTGCTGGTGTTTAACGGTCAGGGCGATAATCTGTGCACTGATAAAAAATACGGTGACTTTGAAATGCTGGTTGACTGGAAAATTACCCCTAACGGCGACGCTGGCATCTATCTCCGCGGAACACCACAGGTGCAGATCTGGGATACCTCCCGCACCGACGTGGGCGCACAGGTAGGCTCCGGTGGACTCTACAACAACCAGCAAAACGAAGCCAAACCGCTGAAACTGGCGGACAACGCTATCGGCGAATGGAACCACTTCCGCATCATCATGAAAGGTGACCGCGTGACAGTTTACCTCAACGGCCAACTGGTGACAGACAATACCATCCTGGAAAACTACTGGGACCGCAACCTGCCCATCTTCCCCGAAGAGCAGATAGAACTGCAGGCACACGGTACCTACGTGGCTTACCGTAACCTGTACATCAAAGAACTGCCCCGCGTAAAACCTTTCACGCTGAGCGACGAAGAGAAAAAAGCAGGGTATAAAGTACTGTTCGACGGTACCAACATGCACGAATGGACCGGCAATACCAAAGACTATGTGATCGATGAAGGTAACCTGGTGATCTATCCGACCAACGGTGGTCACGGTAACCTCTACACGAAAAAGGAATACAAAAATTTCTCTTTCCGTTTTGAATTCCAGCTCACCCCCGGCGCTAACAACGGTCTGGGCGTACGTGCTCCGCTGAACGGCGACGCCGCCTACGGAGGCATGGAATTACAGATCCTGGACAACGAGGCGGACATCTACAAAGACCTGAACATTTACCAGTATCACGGCTCCGTGTATGGTGTGATTCCTGCCAAAAGAGGTTACCTTAAACCGGTGGGAGAATGGAACTACGAAGAAGCGATCGTAGATGGTACGCATATCAAAGTAATCCTCAACGGCACCGTTATCCTTGATGGTGATATCGCAGAAGCACGTGAAAAAGGTACGCTGGACCATAAAGAACATCCCGGCCTGAAAAATGAAACCGGTCATATCGGTTTCCTGGGTCACGGTTCTATTGTGCGTTTCCGGAATATCAGAGTGAAAGAACTGTAGTAGTAATTTTAATACTTGTAGTAGTTGTGCTACAAAATATAAAAGCGCCGGCCACGAGGCTGGCGCTTTTTTTGTTAATATGTGATCCTAACAAAAAAATAATTTTCACACCCCGCGCAGATAATCAGTCATATACGCGTTTCTGCCTGATGTAGCTCACGGAGAAATATTTGCTTTCTAAAAAATACTATCTATCTTGGAATTGTCAGTGAGTGAGCAATGCTATCGTCCGATTTTTTTTGAAAACCGTATCTATCATTTTATTAAAGCCCTCATACAACACCCTCATATAAGACCATAGAAAACCGCGATTATTTCCTGTATCATTTTAACCACTATGCTATGACGCTCAGTAACCTTTATGGAAACCCTCCATGCGTGGCTGATAATTATCAGCTGATTATTGACACCCTTACAGAATGGGGTATCACCTTATACACCGGCGTTACCGGCGGCGGTGTTATTCATCTGCTTAAACACCTGCCACCACTCGACGATCTGCCTGCAGATGATCCTGCATTTCTGACCCTGGGAGAATACAGTGCTGGTTTTGTACCGCTGGGACATTATCTGGCCAGTGGCAGGATAGCCGCTGCGGTGGCTACTACCGGCGCTGCTACAAAACTGATCTCCTGTGGACTGAGCGATGCCAAACTGCACGACATTCCGGCTGTTTTTATTGTACCTGTTTCCGGTAGCCATACCGAAGGCTTCTCCCCGTTGCAGGACACGTCCGTATATGGCAGCAATATCGTTGCACAACTACAGGCAGAATTGGGAGAGGCGGTTTTTGTATTAAATGATCCGTTTTTACTGACTGCACAGCTGGCCGCTGCCAAAGCAACGCTGGACCGCTCGAAGCCGGTAGTGTTGGTGCTGGACAATGATGCGGTAGGCAGCAAAGTGCCGGAGTATACGACTTCGTTGCCCGAAGAAGAGCCAGTGGAAGAATACGACCTGGATGCTTTTGTGGCCACCTTCCGCCATGTGACGAATGATAAACGTGTAGTGGTGCTGGTAGGCGAAGAAATGGCACGTTATCCCAATGCGAAGCTGCTGACCACAGATTTCTGCAAGCAACTGCAGGCCGCCGCCATCTGGAGTATCAACGGCGCCAATGCGGTGAGCCAGTACAACCCTTACGGCTACGGCTATATTTCCTTTGGTGGCAACGACCATGCGATGGCGTTGTTTAATTCGCTCGGCGAGCAGGATGTGCTGGTAGTGCTGGGCGCTTGCCCGGATGAATACACGATTAACTTCAGCGGGTTTAAAGCAGCGCATACTTTTTTCCTGGGAAATATTTTTCAGGCGTATGGACTCGTTGATAACAGTTTACGTCACGTGGCCAAAGGGGAATATCATCATGTCAACGGATCATTGGATGTGTTGGTAAATGCCCTGATCAGTGCCAGTCTGCGTTATCCTTTCACGAACATCCCCGCTGCGAAGGCGCCGGCAGATCTGAACGACCGGCCATTTGCTGCCCCGCGGGAAGGGTATGTAAATATGGCCACGTTATACCAGCGGCTTAATCAATGGTGGCCGGCGCATTCACTGGGCATAGATGATGTGTGCCTGGCGTATAAAGACCGCCAGTACGTAACCCAGCGGCCCAATGACCATATTGACTTTTATTCGCTCTATCGCGGATCTGCTATGGGAGGTGCTTTTGGCGCGGCTGTCGGGGCAAAGTTGTCGGTGCCGCACCGACCTGTTTTTTTGTTTACCGGTGATGGATGCTTTCGCCTGTTTGCCGGTTCCCTGGGAGAAGTAAGCCATCTGGGCATGGTGATTTTTCTGTTGAACAACGAATCTTTATCTATCGTAGAACAAGGGCTGGAGAAAGTGTTGCCGGAGGTGGCGTCACCGCACTATCATGCCCGTGTGGCGGCCATCGACTATTGCGCCATGGCAAGGGCGTGCGGCTGGGAAGCGGTGCGGTTGCAGCCGGACCTGGGCAACCTGAATGCATTGTTACACCGGATGGAAATGGAGGGGCAACGTTCCCTGCTCATTGAGGTACCGGTAGATCACCAGCAGGAGCTGGGACAGAACCCCCGTCTTAAAAACCTATAAACAATCGTTATGACATCCGCATTGCTTTCACTCATTACACAGATAGACGATAATTTCTTCCGCCGGAACGGCAAGGCGCTTCCAGCACCCCAGGATATTTCCGCAAGAGCGCAGTGGTTGCACGAGGAGGCGCCTTACAGTATCCTGGCGCATGGAACGGGCGACGATCCCCGGTTTATTTACGCGAATCAATTTGCTTTGTCCTGTTTTAAATATGACCAGGAAGCGTTGTTGCAACTCCCTTCCCGGCTGAGTGCTGCACCGCAGGATAGGAGCGAGCGGGAACGCCTGTTGCAGGAGGTAACGCTTCATGGCATCGCTTATGACTACAGCGGTCCGCGCGTAGATAAATTCAGCAACACTTTTATGATTTATGATGGTGTGGTATGGCGGTTAAGCCAGCCGGACGGAGTGCCTTTCGGGCAGGCGGCGCTTTTCTGGACCCATGCGCAGGAAAGGCCGGCATGGTTTACAGGCATCAGGTAAAAAACAGAAGAGGGCCAACCTGACAGACCCTCTTCTTTCTACTTTCCACAAAAAACAAACCCCTCTTTTATTTAAACGGGTCCGCATATTTCGGGTCGCTGATCAGTTGTTCGTCTGTCAGCGTTTTCAGGAATGCGATGATATCGCTTTTGTCTTTGGTGGTGAGGGGAACACCGGAACCGGCTACTGCGCCCAGTTGTATGCCCAGGTTGGGGTTGCCTTTAATACCATGATTGTAATGTTCCATCACGGCTTCCAGTGTGGCGAAGCGCCCGTCGTGCATGTAGGGTGCGGTGAGCGCCACATTGCGGAGACTGGGAATTTTAAACGTGCCCTGGTCAGCAGGTTTGTGGGTAATCTCGCCGATGCCTTTGTCAGTGTAATCGGCTTCCAGCCCGTTGTTGGAGCCGATTCCCGTATTCAGTCCGGTGTTGTCGGCAATCAGGAATGACGGTAGTTGACCATATTGCGAGGTGGCGAGGTCGCTGTGGCATTCGGTGCAGAAGTTGACCTGCAGCAGCCGTAAGCCGTTTTTCTCGTCAGCGCTGAGGTTGCCGAGATTGCTGGCAAGACCCTGATCGTATTTGGACTGAAAGGAGACGATGCTCCGGATGAACTGTGACAATGCCAGGGAGATACGGGGGGCGGTCACGATTTCATCGCCGAAAGCCGCTTTAAATAACGGTTTGTAATAGGCGATGCCGCTGAGTTTTGTCTCCAGGGCGGCGAGGGACGGCATGCCCATTTCGATGTGATCGAGTATCGGCATGGTCGTTTGTGTTTCCAGGTTGGCGGCCCGCATATCCCAGAACATGGTTTTGGCGCCGAAGAAGCGCTGGTTGACCACCATCATGGCATTGCGGCGCGTCAGCTGGTTGTCGAACCCGGGGGAATGGGCCAGGCCGTCTGTGAAGGCCTTGTCCTGATGATGGCAGGAGCCGCAGGAGCGGGTGTTGTTCACGGACATGTTTTTGTCGTAAAACAGCACCCGGCCGAGGGTGGCGCCGGCATTGGTGATGGGGTTGCCGGTGGGCGTGTTGTCAAGGTCGGTCCGCCCGGCAAGAAAGGCTTTCATGTAAGGCGGCATGTTATTGACGGTATTCACATAGTCGTACAGGGTAGCGGGCAGGTTGGGCGCGCCGGGTGTATTGACGGGCGGCTCCTGTCCCTGGCCGTTACCCTCGTGATCGGGTCCCTGGCGCGGATGGTCGTCTTTCTTACAGGAGAATAACAGGAACAACAAAATGAGTGATGATAATGATAAATAACGCATGGTGTGTCTGGGTTTCCCCTAATACACATTTCCCTGAAATTCCCCTTACCGGGAAGAAAATAAATTATTTTTGGGGCGGGATAAGGGTATTTTACAGCTAAGGTGTAGTTGTTGGGAGCTTTTGAAACAATAACCGGTGGATATACATTTTGGTAAGGCTAAAGACCAGGAGAAGCTGGTGGAAGAATGTTTTCATACCTACTTTGATGGGTTGCACCGTTATGCCTTCACGATCCTGAAAGACAACGATGAGGCAAAAGACGCTGTACAGGCGGTTTTCCTGAAACTGTGGGAAAAAAGGGCGGATATTGATGAACAACAATCCGTTAAATCATACCTGTACACGGCGGTATATCATTACTGTCTCAATGTCAAACGGCATGAGAAGGTGAAAGACAATTACCTGGCACAACGTCCGCCGGCCCTAGAGCACCGCAATGAGCTGGTAAGCAAAGAGACCCACCGGCGGATCATGGAGCATATCGACAGTCTTTCCCCGCAATGCAGGCTGATCTTCAGCAAAAGCCGCTTTGAAGGCCGGAAGTATGCTGAAATAGCGGCCGATCTGGGATTGTCCGTTAAAACGGTGGAAGTACAGATGGGAAAGGCCCTGAAGATATTAAGGGCGAAATTGTTCGACATCACGGTAATGATATTGTTTGCCTGTTTGTTTTTATGAGTTTCAATTAATAGATCATGAGCACTGCTGAAAACCTGCCATATGAATTATTAGGAAGATATTTTTCCGGGGAAGCCACCCCGGAAGAGGCAATGGCTGTGGATGACTGGATCAGGGAACACCGCGACCACCGGAAGCTGTACGACCAGGTGGCGGCGGTATGGGACGATGCGGCGCTGAAACAACGTTACCAGTTGCCCGATAAAGCTGTGGCCCTGCACGAACTGAAGGCAAGGATGACTACCCGGCCGGTTGTCCGGAAAATGCTGCCGCTAAGCCGTATTGCTGCAGGATTTGTATTGCTGGCGGGTGTGGCGGCTATCCTGTTTTTCATGCTCCGTCCCGGGAACGAAAGGAGAGCGCTGGCTGTCGTATCGAAAGAAACCGGCGAGGCCATCCGGCGGGATACGTTGCCCGACCAGTCCACCGTGGTGCTCAATAGTCATACTGCTTTGCAGTACGCGGCTGGTTTCGGGGATACGGCCCGTTGGGTTGAATTATCCGGGGAAGCGTGGTTTGATGTAACTTCGCAGCCACGTAAACCGTTTATTGTTGCAGTGGGTGATATCCGCATTGAGGTATTGGGGACTTCCTTTAATGTACGGCAATCAGATACGACGATTGCGGTGATGGTGAAAACCGGCGCCGTACGCATGTCGAGGGGGGATAGCAGCATAAAGGTAAAAGCCGGACAGGAAGGCGTATATCACATTGCCCGTAAAGAGCTGGGGCTCACTGCCGGCGCGTTTAACAGCAATCAGCTCGGGTATGCGACCCGGGTGTTTAATTTCGAGAACATCACCCTGAAACAGATTACCGCACAACTGGAAAAAGCCTATGGTGTCCGGGTGGTATTTGAAAATAAAGCGCTGGAAGACTGTACGATGAGCAGCTCATTTGAAAACAAACCGATAGAATACGTTTTCGAGGTTATATCCGTTACATTGAATGTCACATGCAGATTTGAAAAAGACGAGGTCTTCATCAGCGGCGCCGGCTGCGGCGGGTAAATGGCTGTTGGTCGTCTTATTGCTTTCGGGAGTCTTACACAGTTACAGCCAGTCAGGTGCTGTCAACCTTCAGAAAAATATTACCATCTCTGCAGGGGAGATGCCGCTCGACAAGCTACTGAAAGTGGTGGGGCAGCAAACCGGTACCCGTTTCTCCCTGAATACCCGTAAATTCTCTCCTTCCCGCCTGATACATATACATCAGAAAACACAACCGCTCGGCGCTTTACTGGAAAATATCCGAAAGCAGACCGGCATCAGTTACAAATTGCTGGGCGGCCACGTTATTTTCGTAGATGCGCCACCGATAAAACCAGTGGTCACCGCCACCTCACCCGGCGCCAGGGTGAAAACGCCTGTACGGAAACCGGCCGCCGCAAAAAAAACGGTGGCAAATGCATCGCCGGCAGCAACCAGGATGAGTACCGCAACGAAACCAACCGCGGATACTGTTGTTTCGCTTCATCGTCCGGTTACTGACACGCCTGTTATACGGGACAGCGCAGATACTGCCGTCGCCGGAATAAAGCGGGACACGCTGCTTTACAGGCAGGATTCCCTGCGTGCCGCCGTCGGATTAAAAAACGATACGTTGCCGTATAGAAGAGACACCGGCAGGTTAAATTTATCGCTGCGAAAATCATCGCCCGAAGGGCAAAAAGAAAACAAAGGCTGGGGGATAGGCAATATTGAATTCCCCGGTATCGGCACAAATACTCCGCCGGATACTACGGTGAAAAAAGAGGAGCCTGCGCCACCCCTCACGGCGGAGGCTATACGGAACCAACCGGCCGCCAACAATCCTCAGCAGAAAACAACCAACTTTCCGGAAACAGCTGCCACACGGCAGGCGGGAGGTACGGACAAGCCTGTGCGACAACTAAAAGGCGGTGGCAGTGCCGGGGAACGCTCTTTTTTCCTGTCCAACTGGTTTCGCCGCTCCTCTGGTGGCGGTATCCGCAACAGCAGTGACGGTCTGCGGCCCGGTCTTACCCCCTTTGTAGGAGCAGGTGTCTCCCTGGAAGAATCCTTTATCGTCAACGGGCAGCTGCAGGCAGGTATGCCTTTCCTGTATGCGCTGGCCTCGTGGGGTACCGGTCGAGGTGCATCGGGACTACGTTACGGCGTTGGTGTTTCCGCTCCGTTGGGAGAAGACTGGCGGCTGCACCTGCAGGCGACCACCGGGAAAATGCAATTTGATTATGACTCTGCCACCTTTTTAAAGAAGGAGGTCCGTATACGCTGGCAAAAACTGGCGCTCATGGGAGAACGGCGGCTGAATGATCACCTGGGGGTACAGGCAGGTATATCCCTCAATATCCTGCGTTCAGCATATTATATGATGGGTAGCCCTACACCGTTGGGCAGCGCGGAAGAAACGGCGCTGAAAGACGTGCGTTACTTCAAGCCGTTGTATACTATCAGCGATACTTTCAGTCCCGATGCGGCGGATAGCCGGAAAATGTGGCTGGGCGTACAGGTGAGTGTTATTTACCGGTTACATTTCCGGAAAGCGCGGTAAAAAATCAGGCAATACTCTTAGCCGGGTCTTGTTGAAAAATATGCGTCAGCATTTTATAGAGCTCGGGGTGTTTCTCCGACAACAGATCGGGCCTTTCAAAAAAATACTCAGAAATCACAGCAAAAAATTCTGCCTGGTTGGTGGCGCCGTACGGGTTGATATCCGTACGGCCTTCCGCCATTTCCTGGATGGTCTGATGCACCAGTTTAAGCCAGGGAATACTGTAGCTGTGCTCCAGTAATTTGGTAGGAAGCCCGTCTACAGAGCCGTCGGCCTTGTCCAGCAGGTGTACAAACTCGTGGATGGCGGTGTTGCTTTTGTCGGTGGTATTGGAAAAACCTTCGCGCAGCGCGGAGCGGGAGAGGATCATCTGTCCGTTGAGCGCGCCGCTGCCTACCATGCCCAGGATATTCCGGCGGTTGCCTTCATACTGGTACGATTCGTCAAAGGTATCCGGGTAGAGGATCACGTTGGTGAGATTAAAATACTCCCAGTTTTTAAAACCGAAGATGGGGATGATAGCGCTGGCAGCCACCAGTACGCGGTCGAGCGCTTCTATTTCCGTGCCTACGCCTTCGATATGCGTTCTTTTCAGGAAACGTTGTACCTGTTGCTCAAAGCGGTTTTTATCCGCTTCTGTGAGCTGCTGGTAATAACGTACGTGTGTTTGCAGCAGTTCCCGGTAGGTATCGGGAACTGCAGTTTTCTTAAGTTGATGGCGGTTGACCTGGTTCTTGAGGTACAAGAACAGGATGAGCCCTATCATTATTAATCCGAATAATACCATGATCATGTTACCGGGTGTTATTGTTTATTTCCGGTACGCCTTGAACTCTGAGCCTTTTTTCCATTGCGGGAAAGTGCTTTCGTTGCTGAGGGTATAGCCAACGTCGAACATGAGGCGTACATCTTCTACCATGCCGTCCATCACCCAGGTATCAGGGTTAAACTCGTCAGCGGGGGAGTGATAACGTAAACGGTTATACGCTGCTGTTTTTTCCTTGCCGGAGCCGGGAGCTTTGCCTAAGATATCGTTGCCTGGGCCCAGGTATAAACCGGGGATACCCTTTTTAGCAAAGTTAAAGTGATCTGAGCGGAAAAACCAGCCGCCTTCGGGATTGGCTTCGGGAACGGTCACGCGGCCCTGTTTGGCGGCCGCCCGGTGGGCATATTCGTCCAGTTCAGACTGTCCCATCCCGATCACGGTCACGTCTTTGGTGCGGCCGAAGGTATTGAGTACGTCCAGGTTGATGTCCGCCACTGTTTTTTCGGCTTTGAAGACGGGGTGGCTGGCATAATATTCTGAGCCCAGCAGGCCTTGTTCTTCACCGGTAACGGAAAGGAACAGCACGGAGCGGGCCGGTTTTTGTTGGAGGCGGGTGAAGGCGGTGGCCAGTTCGAGCAGGCCCGCGGTGCCGGTGGCGTTGTCTACGGCGCCGTTGTAGATAGAGTCGCCCTTCACCGGTTCACCGATACCGAAATGGTCCCAGTGAGCTGAAAATACGACGCATTCATCGGGTCTTTTGCTGCCTGGCAGTATGGCCAGTACGTTATGGGAGGATGATTTTTTGATGGTGTTGTTGATGACCAGCGATGTTTGCAGGTGTAGGTCTACCGGTTTAAAATCCTTCTGGTTTGCTTTTTCCATGATATCGGGGGAGATGCCGGCCAGCTGGAAGATTTTCCTGGCGGCGTCCTGGGTGATCCAGCCTTCCAGGGCGGTCCTGGACATATTGTTGTCTGCCGTCTGCAGATGCAGTTTGGAATTGGACCATCCGCTGCGCACTACCTTCCAGGGATAGCTGGCGGCAGCTGTTTCATGGATGATGATCACCCCTGCCGCGCCCTGCCGGGAGGCTTCTTCGAATTTATAGGTCCACCGGCCGTAGTAGGTCATGGTGCGCCCTTTAAAAAGCGTGTTGTCGGCAAAGCCGGGATCGTTGATCATCACGATGACGGTTTTCCCTTTTACATCCAGGCCGGCGTAGTCGTTATGGCCGTATTCCGGTGCCACGATACCATAACCGGCGAATACAAGTTCGGACTGGCGGATGCTGACCTGCTCCTGTACACGGCGCGTGCCTGCCACATAATCATCGAGGTATTGTAAGGACACCTCGCCTTTGTCACCTTTGACAATCAGGTTGCCGGCAGGTTTGGAGCCGATGGACACCATGGGCACTTCCTGGAAGTAACTGTTGCCATTACCGGGCTTCAGTCCCAGCGCTTTGAACTGCGCCGCCAGGTAGTGGATGGCGCTGTCTTCGCCGCGGGTGAAAGGCTTACGGCCTTCAAAGGCATCGGAGGCAAGTACCTGTATATGTCTGGCGAAGCTGTTGGCATTGATCGCCCGGACGGCGGACGAGTCCTGGGCCTGAACGCCCTGCCACAGCAGGGAGGCGGCCATGCTAAAGAGGATGGGTGCTTTCAAAATAAGATAATTGATAATAAACAAAAACCATTCATGATAAAAATAACGAAATTAAAAATACGAAAAGCAGGAGGCGGATTTACAAGTCATTCACAATAAAAGAATGGTCGTTTCAATCTAAACCCTTAATTTGCCGCCAGAAATCAGAACAAATAATTGCTCCCCACGGGCCAACCAAAATGCTCAGCTGTATGCTCAACGCACATCGCTCAACCGAATCCAGCGCAGGCCGGTACGGTGAAAAGGATTACGCCGGCTTCTGGTATGAAATGCAGCAGGACAATGAACAGGGACTGTATAAAATTTACCATGACCTCTACGATAATTTTTACCATTATGGTATATCAGTAGTGCTGGACAAAGGCATGGTAAAAGAAGCCATCAACGACATTTTTGTAGATATCTGGCGCAAGCGCCAACAGCTCGACATGCCTGAGAATATCCAGGCGTACTTGTTTATCTGCTTTAAAAGAAAACTATATAAACTGCTGACCAAAAGCCAGAAAGGTACTGTGCTGGCCGACAGCCAGCTATTCCCCGAGCCGGAGGAGCAGCCCTACGAAACCGTGCTGATACGCCAGGAAAACGACAGCCTGGTAAAACAGAAGCTGGAAAAAATGCTGGCGCTCCTCACCAGCCGTCAGAAAGAATTTATCAGGATGCGTTTCTACGAAGACCTGAGCATTGAAGAGATAGCCATAAAGACCGCCGCCACACCCAGGACCATCTATAATACCATCCACAACGCCCTCGTACGTATCCGGGAAGTATACAACGATGCCACTTTTATCGCGCTGCTGCTGCTTTTGATCGATCTGGAAAATTTTTCCTGATTTCTTTGGTAAAAAAAGAAAGATACCCCCCTCTTTATAGTTAAATGCCTGCTATGGACTTACAGCAGTATAAGGCGGAAGACTTTATATTAAATGACTCCTTTGTGCGTTACTGCCTCCGCAGCAACGATACAGACGTGCAGTTCTGGGAAGACTGGCTGGAACGGTACCCGCATAAACAGGAGGAAGCCGCTAAAGCCCGGGAATGGTTATTCCGGCTTGGGCTGCGTATTACGCCGGAAGAAAAGGAAACAGAATTCGGTAAGCTGAAAGCTGCGCTGGCAGCGGCTGATACGCCGGTTAAAAAGATCTCCTGGAAACGGATGGCCCGCATTGCCGCTGCCGCTATTTTACCACTGGCCGCTGCGGCCTGGTGGCTGAACAGTCATCGCTCCGTCGCTCCCGCCGTTGTCAATGAGTCTTACACACTCTTTAAAGCAGGTGACACTGCGCGCCGGCAGGTGATGCTGGCCGACGGCAGCCTGGTGATCCTGAATGCGCACAGTACGCTGAAAGTACCTGCCAGCTACAACGAAAAGCAGCGTAACCTCGTCCTGGAAGGAGAGGCCCTGTTTGAAGTGGCTAAAGCAGAAGGGAAACCTTTTGTGGTGAGCACCGGTAACCTCCATGTGCAGGCGCTGGGAACTGCCTTTAAATTACGTGCGTACCGGTACGATCAACACACGGCCGTTACCCTCGTAGAAGGAAAAGTACGCGTGGCGCAGGAAGCAGCGGTGGCCGAATTAATACCCGGTGAGCAACTGACGACCGGTAAAACACATGCCCGCTTTGTGAAAAATAATTTCGACGCTGAAAGGGAAAAAGCCTGGCGCAGCGGACGCCTCGTTTTTCATAATGCCTCTCCCGATGAGATCGCGTCCACACTGGGGTATTGGTATGGTATCAATGTAAAAGTAATCACACGTAAAAATAAACCTATCCGCTTTAACGGCGTATTCAACAACAAATCGCTGAATGAAGTGCTGGCAGCAGTTTGTTTTGTCAACGGACTGGAGTCCGTGACAAAAAACGACACTTTATTCGTGCAACCAATCAGTAAATAGTCCACACAGGTACATTTAAACAACCAAAATGCGTTATGAAGAAGACATCCCTTCTAAGGGCATGCTGTGCCATGCTCCTATCATCCCTTTTGCTAAGTTGGGCGCAAATAGCAGAAGGACTGAAAGACAAGATTGACGTGGGATTCAGGCAGACAAAGGTGCTCAATGTGATACAGTATCTCGAGAAAAACACCCGCCTGAAATTCTCGTATAATCTTGATGATCTGGAAAAATTAAAACCTGTAACCATCGATAAAAAAGAAAGGACAGTAGAAAGTTTACTCCAGGAAATCAGCCATGCTACGTCGCTTCAGTTCAGGATGACAGAAGACATCATCCTGGTGAAAGCGGCGCCGGCCACCTCCGCCCTGACTGCCGCTCAACCGGCACAGGAGAAAGTGGTGGCAGGTGTTGTGAAAGGCAATACGGGTGAAGCCCTGCCCGGCGTAAGTGTACGGGTAAAAGGCACACCGCGCGGTATGCTCACAGATGTGAATGGCGGCTTCCGGTTCACCGACCTGCCACCAGGGGCGGTGCTGGAAGTATCCTTTATCGGCTACGAAACACAAGAGGTAACAGTCAACGGAAATGGACCGCTGACCGTTACCCTTGCGGCTTCTACCAAAGTCCTGGACCAGGTGGTGGTGGTAGGCTACGGCACACAAAGCAAAAGAAATGTGAGCAGCGCCATCACCTCCGTAAAAGGAAATGAAATTTCCAATGTGGCCAGCAACAACCCCGTGAATGCATTGCAGGGTAGAGTGGCCGGCCTCACTGTTACCAACACAGGCGGCGCTCCCGGTGCCATGGCCGATATCCGCCTGCGCGGTATCAGCACCTTCGGCTCCCACCAGCCGCTGTTCATCGTGGACGGCAGCCCAGCAGATCCCTATTACCTCAACAACAACGATATTGCTTCCATTGAAGTACTGAAAGACGGTGCTGCTGCCTCTATCTACGGTTCAGTAGCCGCCAACGGCGTGATCCTCATCACCACCAAAAAAGGAAAAAAAGGGGCGCCGAAAATTGAATTCAACAGCTGGTACAGCATCGTGAACCCTACCGGCAAACAGCACCTGCTCGATGCAGAAGGTTACCTGAAAGTACATACCATGATGTACGAGCCTGCACCGGCCAGCACCAGAAGGCCCGCTTACCTGAAAACAGGTATCACCGCCAATACCAACTGGCAGGATGAAATACTGCAACAGGGCAACAGCGAAAACTATAGCCTCAACCTCACCGGCGGCAGCGAATACTTCACCTATGGTCTCAGCGGTAACATCACCAACGAAAAAGGTACCTTCCTGGGATCCAATTTTAAGAAGAAATCCATCCGCTCGCGCAACGAATACAAGAAAGGCCGCCTCACCGTAGAAGCCAACCTCGTATATGCGGAAACAGACCGCCGTGATGTACCCTACAGCGTAAAAGACGCCTACTTCCAGTCGCCACTGTTACCAGTATACGATGACAAAGAAAAGTATGGCTACGCGTTGCAGATCAACCAGCTGCCTAAGTTCGAAAACGCAGTAGGTGTGAACTTCTACAACGATAACAGCAATAAAATCCAGTACTTCAACGGGAACGCACGCCTGACACTCGAGCTGCTGAGAGGCATGAAGTTCGTGACCAACCTGAGCCTGGCGAACAGCAACTACTTCACCTACGCTTACCATCCGCCGTACCGTGCCAATGCCAACGACCCGCTGATCCCTTTTGCGCAGCTGCAGGACAACCGTGGCAACGAACGTCAACGCCTGATGGAAAACCTGTTGTACTACGACCGCTCCTTCGGTAAACACAGCCTGAACCTGCTGGCTGGCTACACTGCCCTGGAAAAAACATACAACAACGTATTGACTACTGCCGACGGTAAAACGACCGTGTACTCCGTGAAAGACGGCCAGATCAGTTCCGATGTAGTGCCGGGCGGCTTCCTCGATCCGCTGTTCAACACCATGGACGGCGCTAAAGGCGGTACTTTCAACGCCACCGGCACCCGCTGGCAGACAGACCGCCTCTCCTGGCTGGGTCGTGTCAACTATGCCTACGATGGTAAATACCTGCTGCAACTGGCTGTCCGCCGCGACGGATCTTCCAAATTCGGTGTGAACCGCCGCTATGGTACCTTCCCTTCAGTGTCTGTAGGCTGGAATATCCAGAGCGAACCCTTCATGCAGGGCATCACCTGGCTGAATATGCTGAAACTGCGCGCCAGCTACGGCCGCCTGGGCAACGAAGAAGTGCTGAATGCCTATGACCATCAGCAGCTGATCCTGATCAACAACCTGTGGGGTGGTGGCTCCGTACAAGGTGGCGGCGGTACCGCATGGCCCGGCGGCGCTGCCTGGGAACTGCGTAACAAAGATCTGCGCTGGGAAACCAATACCAGCCGAAACGCCGGTTTCGACTTCGCTATCTTCAATAAACTGAACGGTTCATTTAACTATTTCAACAACGTCACCTCTGATGTATTGATCAGAAGAGAACTGGCCCCCAGCAATGGCCTCAATAACCCGATCCTGAACGTCGGCCGCTTCAAAAACAGCGGCTGGGAACTGGAGATGACCTGGGCCGATAAACACGGTGACTGGAACTACAGTGTAACCGGTACCCTTAGCCAGGTGAAAAACAAAGTGCTGGCACTCGCCAACGACGGCCAGAAACTGTATGGCACCGGTCTGAAATATGGCACCGGCCCTGTTCCGAATACCACGCAGGTAGGCACCGAAGTAGGCGCCTTCTACCTGTACGAAGCGGATGGCCTTTTCCAGTCCGCCGCTGAAGTAGCTGCCTATAAAAACAGCAAAGGCGAACTGCTGCAGCCAGATGCCAAACCGGGAGACGTACGTTTTAAAGACAGTAACGGCGACGGTATCATCAATGACGCAGACAAAACATACAAAGGCAGCTCTTTCCCTAAAATAGAATATGGCCTGAACATGACCGCAGGCTGGAAAGGTTTCGATCTGCAACTGTTCTGGCAGGGCGTAGGCGGTAACAAAATCTACAACGGCAACAAGTACGAACTGCAGGGGATGGACGCCGGCCGTAACTTCGACGTGAGCACCCTCAACGCCTGGACGCCGGGTAATACCAATACCGATGTGCCCCGTGCCGTACTGGGAGATCCTAACGGCAACAACCGCGAATCTACCCGCTTCCTCGAAAGTGGCAGCTACCTGCGCCTGAAAAACGTAACCCTCGGTTATGCTTTCTCCCCGCAGCTCCTGCAACGGGCGAAAGTGACACGGTTACGCCTCTACGTAAGTGCACAAAACATCCTCACGTTCACCAAATACACCGGACCCGATCCTGAAATCGGCCGTACAGACATCCTCAACAGTGGTCTGGACCGCCTGATGTATCCGCAAAACAAAGTATTGATGGCTGGTGCACAGCTGGAATTCTAAAAAAATGGTTATGAAAAAATCTTTGTTATATATATCCTTATTATCCGCAGCCATGGTATTGAATACCAGCTGTAAAAAAGAGTTGCTGGAACAGGCTTCGCCCGACAAGCTGACATCGGATAACTTCTGGACATCCCGCGAACGCGCCCTCACGGGGCTGGCTGCGGCTTACTCCAGGATCGAGAGCTTCGCCGGCTGGGACAACTTCGTGGAAGCCCGTTCCTGCCGCGAATACTACCGGGAAGATTTCGTGGAGCCGGGCGCCGACGCCTACAACTACAGCTGGTGGACGGAGATCTATAACTATAGCTATAACTCCGGTAATTACGCCATCGACCTGCTCTGGAGAGATAACTACCGCGGCATCAACTTCACCAACCAGGTACTGGAGAACGTGAACATCATGACCGACAAACAGATCGATGCTGCCAGCAAAAAGATGATCCTCGCGGAAGCCCACTTCCTCCGTGCGTACTATTATTTTAAGCTGATCACTAATTTCGAGAAAGTGATCATCCGCGATAAGGTACCCAATGGCGAAGCAGATCTGCCGAAAGCACCATCTTCCCGTCCCGAAGTATGGGACATGATCATCTCCGACCTGAAAGCGGCGGAACCCGATCTGCCGCTGCGCAGCGAAAGACCGGGCACAGAACTGGGCCGCGCTACCAAAGGCGCCGCCCAGGCTTACCTCGGCAAAGCGCTCATGTACCGCGCCGGCGAAGACAAAGGCAAAGCCACCGCCTATTTCACCGAGGCTTCCTCCTGGCTGAAAAAGGTGATCGATTCCAAACAGTACAGTCTCGTGTCCAATTATATGTCCATGTTCAACGGTACCACCAGCAACACTACGGAATCCGTGTTTGAACTGCAACAAACCATGGATGAGTCTAACGGCGCCTACTTCAAATCTTATCTCAGCGACTGGATGGCCGCATCTGAACTGGGTGGATACGGCGAAATCTATGGTGTGCCACGACTGCTGACAGAAATGCTGAAAGAAGGGAAAGTGGCTACCGACGGCCTGTACGACCATCGTGTATATAACACCGTCTTCTTTAAGGATGATTATTTCAACGATGCCGCCAATCCCCGCGTATACGGCTATACGTACAACGAGGTGTTCGAAAACAACACCATAGCTTTCCGTAAATGGCTGCCGGCCAGCCTCGACAAGCTGGGAAACGCCAACGCCATCAATATGCCCATGATCCGCTATGCGGACGTGAAACTGCTGTACGCCGAAGCACAGAACGAACTGGGCATACCGGCTACGGCCATGACGGAGATCAACGAGGTACGTGCCCGCTCTGCTATGCCGCCACTGAACCTGACTAACAAGGCCGATATATTTAAACAACTGGTGCATGAAAGGGTGATGGAATTCACCCTGGAAAGCAGCCGTTTTTATGACCTTCGCCGCTGGGGCCTGCTGTCACAAGAGATGCAGGCAGCTGGCAGACCTTTCACCGCGGATAAAAGCTATTATCCGCTGCCATTGAAAGAGACGCTGAACAACCCACTGGCCCAATAATAATTTAGGATCCATAACGGTTAAACAATCCCACTGGCGGCCTTGCAGCCGCCGGTGGTTTTATATCACGGTACCATGATGAAAACTGCTTTACTCGCTTTGCTGTGTTTACCGGCTACCCTGGTGGCGCAGTCCAACGACTGGGAGAACCCGCAGAAGCCTTCTGAACACACGCTGTTCCCGCACGCGCATTTTATTCCCTTCCCGGACGCCGCTTCGGCCCTGAAAGCAGACAGCTCTCCCTTCAGACTGTCGCTGGACGGTATCTGGAAATTCCACCTCGCGGCCAATCCCGCTGTCCGCCCACAGGGATTTGAACAACCCGCCTATGATGTAACGAACTGGAAAACGATCCGTGTGCCGGCTAACTGGCAAACGGAAGGTTATGCCCCATATATTTTTACGGACGTGGAGTATCCTTTCACGCCCAATCCACCATTTGTACCCAAAGAACAGAACCCTGTCGGCTCTTACCGCCGCAATTTTCAGCTGCCCGCCACCTGGAAGGGCAAACAAACCGTCCTGCATATCGGCGCCGCCAACGCATTTGTATATGTATGGGTGAATGGTAAATACGCCGGCTTCAGCAAGGACAGCAAAACCCCTGCGGAATTTGACGTTACGGCTTTTGTGCAGCCGGGCAATAACTCCGTGTCCATGCAGGTGTTCCGCTTCAGCGACGGCTCCTATCTCGAAGGACAGGACATGTGGAAACTCAGCGGCATAGAACGCAGCGTTTACCTGGTGGCCCGCGCTCCCTTATCTATCTACGACTTTTTTGCCAAACCATTGCTGGTCAACAATTACAAAGACGGTTCCCTGCAACTGGACCTGGCGCTTAATAAAATACCCGCGGCTACGGACAAGGGTACACGTATCCGTGTGACGCTGCAGGACAACGGCGTTCCTGTTTTTACCAAAGTGCTGCCCGTCGGCCGCGACAGCCTGCTGCAGCTGCAACAGATAGTCCCCGGCGTTAAAACATGGGATGCAGAACGGCCGAACCTCTATCAGCTGATCGTTACGCTGGAAGACAAACAAGGCCGCCCGGTAGAAAGCTTTACCCACGCGATCGGTTTCCGCACCGTGGAAATCAAAAGAGGCCTGCTGATGGTCAACGGAGCTCCGATCGTCATTAAAGGAGTGAACCGCCACGAACATGACATGCGTTTCGCCAAAGTGGTGGACCGCGAAGGTATGCTGAAAGACATCTATGCCATGAAGCAGTACAACATCAACGCCGTGCGCGCCAGTCACTACCCCAACCGGGAAGAGTGGTATGCGCTCTGCGACCGGTACGGCCTCTATGTTGTGGATGAAGCCAATATCGAATGCGACGGCATGAGCATGCACCCGCTGAAAACCCTGTCCGATAAACCGGAATGGAAGGCTGCCTATCTGGACCGCACCCGCCGTATGGTGGAACGCGATAAAAACCATTGCAGCATCATTACCTGGTCATTAGGCAACGAAAGCGACTTCGGCGATAATTTCATCAACACCTATAAATGGACCAAACAACGCGACAATACCCGTCCGGTACAGTACGAACCCGCCCGTAATACACCATGGACGGACATTGTGGCGCCTATGTATAAATCCGTTGCCTGGATGCAGGAATATGTGAAAGAATACCGCGACAGGCCGCTGATCCAGTGCGAATATGCCCACATGATGGGCAACAGTGGCGGTAACCTCCGCGACGACTGGGAACTGATCAATAAATACGAACAGTTACAGGGTGGTTTCATCTGGGATTTCACCGATCAAACCTTCCTGCAACATGATTCGCTGGGCAGGGCTATCTGGGCATATGGCGCCGATATGGGCACCGTAGGCGCTACGAGCGATACCAGTTTTTGTGCTGATGGTATGCTGGCGGCCGACCGCTCGCCGCATCCGCAGGCATTTGAAGTGAAGAAAGTATATCAGCCGGTACAGTTCGCGGCCATCGGGTTGTCTGCCGATCTTTTGCAGATTACCAACCGGTATGACTTTCACCAGCTCGAAAATATCCACCTTACCTGGGAACTGAAGGGAGACGGGAAAGTGATCGCTTCGGCTTCCTTGCCGCACCGGTTGCTGCTGCCGCATCACCAGGATACCCTGCGTATAGGCCTCCCTGAGGTGAAGCCGCAGCCCGGTATGCATTATTTCCTGCACCTGAAAGCCACGCTGAAGAACGCGGACGGCATGTTACCTGCCGGCTTTACCCTGGCTACCGATCAGTTTGAGCTGCCCTGGTATACGCCCGTGAAAACGCAACCCGTTACCGGTAACCCCTTGCAGGTAAAACAAATCAACGGCGGATGGGAGATCGGAAATACTGCATTTACGGCAACCATTAAAAATGGCTGGCTGGAGCAGTTTACCACCAACGGCGCCGCCTATATGCAACAGGCGTTAAAACCCGATTTCTGGCGCGCCCCCACAGACAACGACATCGGTAACAGTCAGCAGATGCGCTGCGCCGTCTGGCAACACGCCGGTGACAGTACGCAGCTGCTCTCCGCCAACATCGTGCGGGAAGACAAACAGCAGGTGCAGGTACAGGCAAAACACGCACTGCCGCTGGTAAATGCGACTTACGAAACAGACTATACGATTTTTGCCAACGGAGATATTAAAGTGAACGTCCATTTCCAGCCCGGGGAGAAGATGATGCCGGAACTGCCCCGCATGGGCATGAAGATGGTGCTCCATCCCGCACTGGATAACGTGACCTGGCTGGGCCGCGGTCCGTTCGATAACTACCAGGACCGTAAGTACGCTGCAGACGTAGACGTATACACGCTGCCCGCCGACTCGCTGTTCCATCCTTATCCCCGCGCACAGGAAAGCGGCTACCGCTCCGATGTACACTGGATGACGCTGCGTTCCGCGTCGGGCAACGGATGGATGGTACGTACCGATTCCCTGTTGAATACCGGCGTGCTGCATTTCGACCGGGACCGGCTCAATTTCAACCGCAAGCACAACGTGCATGGCGGCTCCATGAACAACGATGCACTGATCTGGTGGAACATAGACTACCAGCAGGCCGGCCTCGGCGGCGATAACAGCTGGGGCGCCAAACCCCATGCACCTTATACGCTGGTGTATAAACCTTATCAATATCAATTTACATTAAGACCTTTGCGGTCCGGTGATGAACCTGCAGAAAAGGCGAAAGAGCGATATGAATAAAATGAAATGGCTGCTGGCCTTGTTGCTGATGCAACAGACAGTCAGCGCACAACGGAACCACTTCGCGGATGTACTGGACATCCGTTACACTGTAAAAGATACGAACCGCATTGCCACTTCCTTCTTTTCGGATAATGGCGCATGGCACGCCTATGCATTGCCGGTACCCGGTACAGCCACCGGTTTTACCGGTCCGCTGCTGATGGACATGAAAGGAGAGTGGCTGTCTAAAGCCATCGCGCAGCTGCACCTGTATGCCGATGGGCAGGAGCTGCCGTTGCAGCAGGATACCGCCGCTACCCGCTATTATCCCGGCCTGTTACAGCTGGGGCTCCGGTCTGGCGCCGTGCAGGTAAAGATGCAGCTGGTTTTTAGCAACAACCGGGAGTCGGTGATACAAACGGTTATCCGGAACAACAGCGCGCAACCGATGCAGCTGAAACTGCAATGGCAGGGCGCGGCGCTGCTGAAAAGAGCGCAGTTTGCCCGGGAAGATAAATCGGTACGGGTAACTGTTGCCGGTACAAAACATACTTTCCGCCTGCACTGGCAATCCGAAGGCGCCTGGAATATAGAGACTACCACAGACGGCTACACGGCAGCAAGGGACATTTCCATACCCGCAGGCGGTCAGGTGGAAGACCTGCAGTCACAGGGCTTCTGGCCTGGCGGAGAAGTGGCTGCCGCTTCCGGGCAGGCGTTTGCCACCATGCTGCAACAGAACGAACAACGCTGGAACGGTTACCTGCAACAGCTGTTCCGCCGTATGCCTTTTAATGAAAAAGACCGTTTCCGCAGCCGGCTGGCAGTGAAAAGTATGATCACGCTGCTTACCAACTGGCGCAGCGCTGCCGGCCACCTGCGTCATGATGGCGTATTCCCTTCCGCTTCTTACCAGGGCTTCTACGGCTTCTGGTCATGGGACAGCTGGAAACAGGCTGTGGGACTGGTATATTTTGCGCCATCGCTGGCGAAGGACAACATCCGTTCCATGTTTGACTACCAGACAGCTACCGGTATGGTGCCTGACTGTGTATATGCCGACAGCACTGAAAACAATTTCCGCGATACCAAGCCGCCGCTGGCTGCCTGGGCGGTATGGGAAATATTTGCCGCCACCCGTGATACCGCTTTCCTCCGGGAGATGTATCCCGCACTGGACCGTTATCATCAGTGGTGGTATGCTGAGCGGGACCACGATCGCAACGGCCTCTGTGAGTTCGGCTCTACGGATGGCACCCGTATCGCTGCGGCATGGGAAAGTGGCATGGACAACGCCGTACGTTTCGATAAGGCAAAGATGCTGCAAAACGGCCCCGGCGCCTGGTCGCTCGATCAGGAGTCTGTCGACCTGAACGTCTATCTGTCCAAAGAAAAAACAATACTCGCACAGATAGCGACCGTCATCGGTCAACCGGTGGGAGGCGCCCTGCGCAAGGAAGCGGCCATCCTGAACCGACAGATCAACCACCTGTTCTTCGATACTGCCAGCGGTTATTATTATGACCGGAAGCTGACCGGTGAACTGGTCCGCGTGAAAGGCGCAGAGGCCTGGGTGACGCTGTGGGCGGGCATAGCACCGGCATCCCGCGTAAAAAAGATGGCGCAGTACATGCTGGATACCACTGTTTTTAATACTTTAGTGCCCCTGCCGGTGCTGGATGCCAGCGAAAAGGCTTTTGACCCGCAACGGGGTTACTGGCGCGGACCGGTATGGATAGACCAGTTTTATTTCGGGGTGAAGGGTTTGCAGCAATACAAGCAGCAGGCCGCCGCGAGAGCGCTGGTGAATAAACTGTGGCAACATGCAGCGGGCATGAAAGATGATCAGCCGCTGCGCGAAAACTATCACCCGCTGACCGGCAAAGGCCTGAATGCGGTGAATTTCAGTTGGACAGCCGCACATGTGCTGCTCTTACTGTCAGATAAATTTTAATACAGACGCTATGTTTTATACTTTTTCTCCCAACGGGGTGGTGAAGCTGTTGCAGGAGCATTACGGTCTTACCGTTACTGCGAAAGAACTGGAAGGCTATGATGAGGCCAATTTTTATGTGAAAGATGAACAGGGCAACGCCTGGATCTGTAAGATCGCCGGTGAATCCCAGCGTCCCTCTTTCCTCGATGCACAGGTCCGCATACTGGAACACCTGGCCAAAGGCGACACCAAAGGCCGCTTTCAGCAGGTGGTGCGCAACCAGAAAGACGAACCGGTGACTCGTCTCGCTACACCGGAAGAGCTGTATTACCTCCGTTTGTACACCTGGCTGGAAGGACAGCCGGTAGTAACGGTAAAGGGCACACGCGATCTGTATACTTCCTGGGGAAGCTTCCTCGGAAAAATGGACAAGGCACTGGAAACCTTCTCTCATCCCGCCATGCACCGCGATATCCGCTGGGACCTCGCTCATGCGCTCGATGCCCGTGATCAGTTGCCTTGCATCAAAGACCCGGAGAAAAAACGCCTGGCAGCGTATTTCCTGCTGCAGTTTGAAACAGAAGTGCTGCCGCTGTGGCACCGTCTGCGCAAAGCTTACATTCACAACGACGCCAACGACTATAATATACTGGTGCAGCACGATCTTGTGAGCGGCCTGATTGATTTTGGTGATATGGTGTACACGCAGCTGGTCAATAATGTGGCTATTGCCTGTACCTACGCCATGCTGGAAGCCGGCGACCCGATGGAAGCCGCTGTGGCCGTGGTAAAAGGATACCATGAAGCTTACCCGCTGACGCCGGAAGAGACGGACCTGCTGTACTACCTGATCGCTGCCCGTTTATGCATCAGCGTGACTACCTCCGCAGAAAAGGCGGCTGCAGGCAGTGATAATGAATTCCATTTCATTACAGAAAATGGCGCGTGGAAGCTGCTTTTTCACCTGATTACGATCAATCCGTTGGCGATGCAACAGGCTTTCCGTACCGCCTGCGGCTTCCAGCCGGTGATCAATAACGAGGTTGACCATACGCCGCTGCTGGCTGAACGTAAGGCGCACATCGGCCGCAACCTCAGCATCAGCTATAAAGAGCCGCTGAAGATCATCCGTGGCGCGCTGCAATATCTCTACGATGATAAAGGCCGTACGTTTATCGACTGCGTAAACAATCCCTGTCACGTAGGGCACTGTCACCCGGTAGTGGTGAAAGCCCTGCAGCAGCAGGCCGCACGGCTCAATACCAATACCCGCTACCTGCACGACCACCTGGTGGATTACGCTAATCAGCTGATAGCAACGCTGCCGCCTTCCCTGGAGGTGTGTTACTTTACCAATTCCGGCTCGGAAGCCAATGATCTGGCTATCCGTATGAGCCGCCATTATACGCAGCAGAAAGATGTGATCGTGCTGGACCACGCTTATCATGGTACATCTACCGTGGCGATGGAGCTGAGCCCGTATAAGTTCGACGGTAAAGGAGGCTTCGGTAAACCGGAGCATACCCATAAAGCGCTGAACCCTGATATGTACCGCGGGCCTTACCGGGCAGACGATCCGCAGGCAGGAGAAAAGTATGCCGCCGACGTGTCCGGTATCATTGCCGGTCTGAAAGAACAGGGCCGGGGCGTGGCAGCTTATATCTGCGAAACGCTGCTGGGCGTAGGCGGACAGATACCGTTGCCGCCGGGTTACCTGAAAGCAGTGTATGCTGCGATGAAAGCTGCCGGCGGCGTATGTATCGCTGACGAGGTGCAGGTAGGCTTTGGCCGTGTAGGCGATGCTTTCTGGGGCTTTGAGCTGCAGGAAGTGACGCCGGATATCGTGGTGCTGGGGAAACCGATTGGTAACGGACATCCGCTGGCAGCGGTTGTGACGACCCGTGCTATTGCTGACGCGTTCAACAATGGCATGGAGTACTTCAATACCTTCGGCGGCAACCCGGTATCTATGGCTACAGGACTGGCCGTGCTGAACGTGATCCGCGAAGAAGGCCTGCAGGAGCATGCACGGGTCACCGGCAATTACTTCATGGAAGGCCTGCGCCGGCTGAAAGAAAAACATGCCATCATCGGAGATGTACGCGGGCATGGATTCTTCATCGGGGCGGAGCTGGTACGTGATCGTAACACACTGGAACCTGCTGTGCCGGAGATAGATGCGGTGGTAGAAGCCATGAAACAACGCGGTTTCCTGTTGAGCACAGACGGCCCGTTGCACAATGTGCTGAAGATTAAGCCGCCGATGGTGTTTAACAAAGCCAATACCGACGCTTTGCTGGCCCATCTGGACGAGGTGCTGTCTTCCCTCTGATTCCTTATATTTGTTGCATGCAACAACAGGACGTGGCCAAAAAGGCCGCCGGCGAGAAAGCCACCGAATACATCAAACCGAATATGACCATCGGGCTGGGTACCGGAAGTACCGCTTATTACGCCATTATGCGTATAGGCGAGATGGTGAGTGGGGGGATGCCGCTAAGGGCGGTGGCCACGTCCGAACAGTCCGAGCAGCTGGCCCGTAAACAAGGAATTCCCATTATTCCGTTCAGCGAAATTGATAGGATAGACCTGGACATTGACGGTGCTGATGAGGTGGACGAACATTTGCGGCTGATCAAAGGAGGCGGAGGAGCGTTGTTGCGCGAGAAGATCGTGGCCGCCGCTTCTGCCGAGATGATCGTGATCACGGACGAATCCAAGGTGGTCAAACATCTCGGGCGTTTTCCATTGCCGGTAGAGATTATACCGTTTGCCTGGGAGCTGACCTTCAGGAGGCTCATTGCCCTGGATGCCGCGCCGGTGTTGCGTACCAGCAATGGTCGTACGGTGGTGACCGACAACGGTAATTTCATCCTCGACTGTCACTACGAGCGGATCAAAGATCCGGTTGCTTTGCATCAGCAACTGAATGATATTCCCGGCGTAGTGGAGAACGGTTTGTTCCTCCACTACGCCAGCCGCGTTATCATCGGCTATGCCGATGGTTCCGTGAAATCCTTGTCCAGGTAAGAGGTGTGTTTGGTATCGCGTACCGCGATATATACCAGCAGGGAGATAAAGATACAGACGGTCACGTACCAGTAAAACCATGGTTCGTGGCCGATTTTTTTGAAATACAGGGCGATCGGTTCGGCTGTTCCGCCGAAGAGCGCCACCGTAATGGCATAAGGAAAGCCTACGCCCAGCGCCCGCACCTCTGCGGGGAACATCTCCGCTTTCACCACCGCATTAATAGACGTATAGCCGCTCACAATCACCAGTGCCGCCAGTATCAGCCAGAAAGCCGTCCATTCCGAACTGGTGTGACTGATAGCGGTAAGGATGGGGACGGTAAGTACCGTGCCCAGTACGCCAAACCCGATCAGTAGCGGTTTGCGGCCGCAGATATCTGACAGCCAGCCGAATAGAGGTTGCAAAAAGGCATATATCAGCATCACAAAAAAGGTGATGGTGGTCGCTCTTTCAATGGTCAGATGTACGGTGTTGACAAGGAACTTCTGCATGTAGGTGGTGTAGGTGTAAAAGGCCAGCGTACCACCCATGGTGAGGCCCACGACTGTGAAAGCCGCCCGCGGATACTGCCGGAACAGGGCTTTGACAGAACCTCTGTTTTTGGAAGATGTATGTTGCTCAAAAGAACCGGACTCTTGCATATGGGTACGGAGGTACAGGGCCACGAAAGCCAGCAGGGCGCCGATCACGAAAGGAATCCGCCATCCCCAGCTGTGCAGCTGTTCAGGGGTAAGGAACACCCGTTGCAGCAGCATCTGCACGCCGAGGGCGGTCAGTTGTCCCCCGATCAGCGTTACATATTGAAAGCTGGAAAAGAAGCCACGGCGGCCGGCGGTGGCCACCTCGCTAAGGTAGGTGGCGGAAGTGCCGTACTCGCCGCCTACGCTCAGGCCCTGCAGGAGCCGCGCTACCAGCAGCAGGGCGGGCGCGGCCACCCCTATGGTATTATAGGAAGGGGTAAAGGCAATGAGCACGGAGCCCAGGGACATTAGCAGCACAGACAGCGTCATGGCGGTTTTCCGCCCTCTCTGGTCGGCAATGCGGCCAAACATCCATCCCCCGATAGGACGCATCAGGAAGCCTACCGCAAAGATGGCGGCGGTGTTCAGCAACTGGGCCGTGTAGCTCCCTTTCGGGAAGAAGACCGGGGCAAAATAGAGTGAAAATGTAGTGTAAATGTACCAGTCGTACCATTCCACGAGATTGCCGGCAGAGCCGGTTAAAATGGCCTTAATACGCCATGCGTCCGTGTTTTTCATATAGGTATCAAAAATATATAAATAAACTTGCTTTCGGTGCAGTTACAAAAAAGTTTGGATGGTATACGCTAAACCGTTATCTTCGTTGCGCTTCTTAAGAATATTGTATTTCAATTCTGTTGGTGATCTCCGGGTACATTCAGCTTTTTTCTTACATTTTTTCTTCTAGTTGCCCCCAGGTAGCCGCCTGTTAAAAAAAATGGCGAGAACACGTTCACAATTAAATATTAATAAAAAATGCAAACAGGTGTAGTTAAATTTTTTAATGAAGCTAAAGGTTTTGGATTCATTAAAATCGAAGGAACAGGACAAGAAATTTTTGTTCACGTTTCTGGTATCAAAGAAAGCATCGGCGAAAATGACCGCGTAGTATTCGACGTGGAAGAAGGCAGAAAAGGCCCGAATGCTGTAAACGTAAGATTGGCATAACTTATTGAATAATAGTTTTGTTAAGGACTGCCCCGGCGTTTTGCCGGGGCAGTTTTTTTTATGCCCGGGTGAAAATATATGGTGTTGCGTGTCACAACAACCTGTTACCGGCGTCTCCGGTCCAAATAAAAATACGGCTCTTCAGATGCAAACACAACATAGCCCGGGGCTTTAGCCCCGGGGTCCCGGATGCGATAAAATAAATTATATTTGCGGTTTCAATTTTAAATATCATGCCCCAACCTGATAATACAAATATCATCTTCCACCTGGCGGCAGATTTCATTAACCAGACAAACCGCCACGTGTTCCTGACCGGTAAAGCCGGCACAGGGAAGACTACGTTCCTGAAATACATCAAAGAACATACGAAGAAAAATACCGTGGTGGTAGCGCCTACCGGCGTGGCAGCGATCAATGCCGGCGGGGTTACCATGCACTCCTTTTTTCAGTTGCCCTTCGGACCGTTTATCCCGGGCAGCAAACGTGGGTTTGGCATGGATGGAATCAGCAGCACGGATAAACACAGCCTGTTCCGCAACATCCGTTTTACGAACGACAAAAAGGTATTGCTGCAGGAGCTGGAACTGCTGATCATCGATGAGGTGAGTATGGTACGCTGCGATATGCTCGATGCGATCGACACCATTCTGCGGCACTTTCGTAACAAACCACTATTACCCTTCGGAGGCGTACAGGTGCTGTTCATCGGCGATCTGTACCAGTTGCCGCCGGTGGTGCCGGATTCTGAATGGCAGCTGCTCTCGGAATATTACAACAGCTCCTTTTTCTTCGACGCCCGTGTTATCGATCAGGCGCCCCCGTTATATATCGAGTTAAAAAAGATATACCGGCAGAACGAACAGCTGTTCATCGATGTGCTGAACCGCATCCGCAACAGTGAGGTGGAAGAAGAAGACCTGATGTTGCTCAACGACCGCTATGACCCTTATTTTAAAGGAGAAGACGGTGAATACATCGTATTGTCTACCCACAACCGAAAAGCAGACGATATCAACGCCCGCCGCCTGGCGGAAATGCCTGGAAAACTCTTCCGCTTTGAAGGCAGGATAGAAGGGGACTTCAGCGATAAAGCACTGCCCACGGAGCTGGTGCTGCAACTGAAAATCGGTGCGCAGGTGATGTTCCTGAAAAACGACCTGGCGCAACCCCGCCGTTATTATAATGGTAAACTGGCGACGGTCACAGATATCGATGACGAAGAAATTACCTTGCTGCTGGCCGGTTCCCACGAAGAACTGAAACTGGCGAAAGAAACGTGGCGCAATATCCGTTACTCTTTCAATCAGGAAGAAAACAGCATTGAAGAAGAAGAGATCGGCAGCTTTACACAGTTTCCCATCCGGCTGGCATGGGCCATTACCATCCATAAAAGCCAGGGACTTACTTTCGAAAGGGCGATCATTGATGCAGGGTATGCTTTTGCGCCCGGACAGGTGTATGTGGCGCTGAGCCGCTGTACCTCACTGGAAGGACTGGTGCTGCACTCGCGCATTACCTACGGTAGCATCAAAACAGACCGCCAGGTGATTGAATTTGCGGAGAAAGAAGTGGCGGCCAACGAACTGGTGGTGCTGCTGGAAATGGAACGCAAGAAGTTCCAGGCCACCTCATTGCTGCAGCTTTTTGACTGGTACCGTATGCAGGCCAATATCCGCAGTCATGCGGTATGGATACAGGACAAAAAAGTGCCGGATATCGATGCCGCGCTGCAGGTAAGCCGGCAGCTGACAGCGAAGACGGAACAACAGCAGGAAGTGGCCAACCGCTTTGTGGTGCAACTGCATCAGTTGCTCGACACAACCGTGCAAACAGGAGAAACCGACCAGCTGGAAGAGCGGGTGAACAAAGCTATCGGCTACTTTACCAAAAGCATATACGAAGAGCTGATACAGCCCCTGCAGGAGCATATAACAGCGGTTAAAAAACAGAAGTCAAAAAAGTACCTGCTGCAGTTGATGTCGCTGGAAGCGGATTGCTGGCATAAATTACAGCAGGTATGGGAAGTGTCTTACGCCGACCTGGATTTTACCAAAGGGCTGAAAGACTATACGAAACTCAGGAATGCAGAGGCTGAAGGAGCTGTCGCCGGTAAGAAAGGCGGTAAACCGGAAGCCAAAGGCAAAGTAGAGAAGGGGAGCAGCCGCCGGGGTACCCTGGAACTGTACCTGGGCGGTAAAAACATCCCCGATATTGCCGTAGCGCGGCAACTGGCGGTAAGTACGGTAGAAAGCCACCTGGCCCAATGTGTGGAGGCCGGAGAGCTGGACCTGTTCCGCTTTGTGCCGGAAGCCACGGTAAAACTGATCATGTCCCATATCCGCGAACTGGGCGCAACGGCAGCCGGACCTATCAAAGAACGTGTAGGCCCCGCCGTGACCTTCGCAGAAATTAGGGCAGTACAATGGTATCTTAAAAAACAACAGGAAGAAGAGATTATGAAAGATTAAACCGACAGACGATGAAACTTAGCGTATTGGACCAATCACCGATCAGAAACGGCAGCAATGCCACGGAAGCCCTGCAGGAAAGCGTTCAGCTGGCCCGGCTGGCGGACAAACTGGGTTATACCCGTTATTGGTTATCAGAACATCACAATACCAACAGCCTGGCAGGCGCCTCCCCGGAGATACTGATCGCCCGGCTGGCCGCCGAAACGGAACGCATCCGCATCGGTTCCGGCGGGGTGATGCTCCCTAATCACAGTACCCTTAAAGTAGCAGAAAATTTCCGGTTGCTCGAAGCGTTATATCCCGGCCGTATAGACCTGGGCATCGGCCGTGCACCGGGCGGCGACCGTATCACGGCGCATATCCTCAATCCCTCCAATACCTTTGATCCTAAAGAGTTTGTGCAGCAGCTGGTAGATCTGCAGGCATGGCTCACCGATAAAATCACTCCAGGCAGCTTACAGGAAAAGGTAAAAGCCATTCCGGTCATCCCTTCCTCGCCCGACCTGTGGATGCTTACTTCCAGCGGCGAAAGTGGCCTGCTGGCGGCGCATTTCGGAATGGCCCTCTCTTTTGCACATTTTATCTATCCGGTAGGTGGCCCGCAGGCAGTGGCCAGATACCGCGAGCAGTTCCGCCCTTCTCCACACCTCGCCGCCCCGCTGGCCAGCGTAGGCATTTTTGTGTTCTGCGCCGATACGGAGGAGAAAGCAGCTGAACTGGAAGCGGTGATGGACTATCGCCTGCTGAGCTTCGAAAAAGGGAAATATGACATATTTCCTACCTACGAAGAAATCAAAGATATGGAATACAGCGCTGAAGAACTGGCACGGATACGGGCCAACAGCGGCCGCCGTATCTCCGGCACGCCGCCGCAGGTAAAAGCCCGCCTTGAACAACTGGCGGCAGATTATGCGGTGGATGAACTGGTGATCGCCACCATTACCCAGGACCATGCCGACAGGCTCCGCTCTTACGAGCTGCTGGCAGATGTCTTTCAGTTAAAGCGATAAAATACCCGTATTTTATCATTAAAATATTTTTATATTTGTAACGGCTATGCATATAGCCGTTTTTTTTATATCCTGTTATATTATAGACCGAAAACCTGAGCTAAAAACCATCTCCCTATGAAAAAACTCATTTTAGGCGCGGTTATGCTTGCCGTTATGCTGACCGCCTGTTCCAAAAAAGACAAGACTGATAATAGTGACGATAATGTGCCAAAGCCGGAACAACCTGCGGTAACACCCAAAGACTCCCTGACGATATATAAAGACCTCGAGTTCGATGTAACGGGCACCAGTTCAACCGCCGGCATTGCCTTCTCCACGAAGGACGGTAAAATGTACTATCGCAGCAACCTCCCCAGGGACGGTAAAAACATAGACCTGGTATTTGCCGGGGTAGACCCTGGCAATCTGTTCTTCAGCAGCACCACGGCCACTGCTTCGCACGGATTCACATTCGACAACGCCACGATTACGGAGATCATGAACTCCCCGTCGGTACAGGCATTCGACCCTGCGAAGTTTGATACCCTGTCCCATGGTTCGGCGCTCAATAATCTGTCTGTTAAAGAGGACAACAGTTTTTTCTCTACTACCTACAGGGGCGTGGTGCTGTTCAAAAATGCCGCAGGAAAAACAGGTGTGATCAAGATCTCCGCTGCCGATGGGCAACGGGTGAAAGTCACCATTAAAGTACAGCCATAAAGCAAGCAGCTAATATACATGACAGGCCGGGTTGGTATTACCATCCGGTCTTTTTATTTTGTACCAGTGAAAAATAAGCCAGTAACCGGTAAAAAAGAGGTAGGATTACTACGGTGCCTGCCGCTAAATTTGCACGTAAGGAATGACCATCAAAATCGCTACCACCGTGAAAGTAGGATTATTTATACCGTGTTATATTGACCAGTTTTATCCGCAGGTGGGCATTGCCACGCTGCAGCTGTTGCAGAAGCTGGGATGTGAAGTGGAATACCCGCAGGGACAAACCTGTTGCGGTCAGCCTATGGCCAATTCAGGCTATGAGCATCTGACGCATCAGTGCAACAGCCTCTTTGTCCGCAATTTTGCGGCCTACGATTACATTGTGGGGCCTTCCGGCAGCTGCGTGCTGCATATTAAAGAGCATCTGCATGATCCTGCGCATGAACCGGCGGCTGCCGGCATACGGGAACGTATATATGAACTAACCGCTTTCCTGACAGATATATTAAAGGTAACGGCCTTGCCTGCACGATTTCCGCATAAGGTAGGGCTGCACCAGAGCTGCCATGGTCAGCGCGGCCTTGGCCTGGCGCAGATGAGCGAGCTGGTGGCGGCGCCCTTCTCCAAACCGGAACAGCTGCTTCGTATGGTGGCAGGCCTGGAACTGGTGGAGCTGGACCGCAAAGATGAATGCTGCGGTTTCGGCGGCACCTTCTGTGTTACAGAAGAGGCCGTTTCTGTGAAAATGGGAAAAGACCGTGTAACCGATCACGTTAAACACGGCGCTGAAGTCATCACCGGCACAGATGTTAGTTGCCTGATGCATATGGAAGGTATTCTCCGCCGGCAGCATCAGCCGGTAAAAGTGATGCATATTGCTGAAATCCTTAATCAACAGATCCCATGAACAGGCCAACCACTGATCACGCCGCACTGGCGGACAAGTTCAACGAAAACGAGCCAAGGGTAAACTGGCATGATGAAACGCTGTGGTGGGTGCGGGCCAAACGAGACCGCCAGGCCTGGAGTATCCCGGAATGGGAACAGCTGCGGGAAACGGCATCTCAAATAAAACTCAACGTGCTGGGCAACCTGCATGACTACCTGATACAGTTTGAGCAGCAGGCGCAACAGAACGGCGCCGTTGTTCACTGGGCTGCAGATGCAGCGGAGCATAACCGCATCGTGACGGAGATCCTGAAGAAGCATGATGTAAAACGCATGGTGAAAAGCAAGTCCATGCTCACGGAAGAGTGTCATCTGAATCCGCATTTGCAGGCCAACGGTATCGAGGTAATCGATACGGACCTCGGTGAACGAATTGTGCAGCTGGCGGAAGAACCGCCCAGCCATATTGTATTGCCCTGTATCCACAAAAAGAAAGAGGAGATAGGGGAGCTTTTTCATGAGCACCTGGGCACGCCGGCCGGTAATGCGGACCCTCAGTTCCTTACTGCGGCAGCACGCCAGCACCTGCGTAAAGAGTTCCTGCAATCCAAAGCCGCTATTACCGGTGTAAACTTCGCCGTGGCGGAAACAGGGGAGATGGTGGTCTGTACCAATGAAGGTAACGCTGATATGGGCGCCCACCTCGCGGATGTGCATATCGCCTGTATGGGCATTGAAAAGATCATCCCGCAACGGAAACACCTGGGCGTGTTCCTGCGGCTGCTGGCACGCAGCGCTACTGGGCAGCCCATCACCACGTATTCCAGTCACTTCAGGCAGCCGGCTCCCGGCCGGGAACTGCATATCGTGATCGTAGATAACGGCCGCTCCCGGCAACTGGGGCGCGAAGATTTCCGCAACTCCCTGAAATGTATCCGGTGCGGCGCCTGTATGAATACCTGCCCGGTATACCGCCGCAGCGGCGGGCACAGTTATCATACTGCCGTTGCCGGCCCTATTGGCAGCATCCTGGCGCCTAATCTTGATATGAGAGACTATGCCGATCTGCCTTTCGCCTCTACGCTGTGCGGTTCCTGTTCCAATGTTTGCCCGGTAAAGATTGACATCCACCAGCAGTTATATAAATGGAGACAGGTACTGGTACAGGAAGGACATACCAGCGGTATGAAGACCGCCGGCATGAAGATGATGAACGCCGTACTCTCCAAACCCGGTAATTATAAAAAAGCCGGTAAAATGGGACGCTGGGTATTACGTGCTTTCCCGGGTATGGTCAATAACCGCTTTAATCCCTGGTTCAAACAAAGGGAGATGCCGGCGCCACCTGCGCAGTCGTTCTCCGAATGGTATGCACAACAACAGTCAACAAAGAAATAAACAACCCTAAATAATATATTGATATGAGTAGCAGGGAACAGATACTGGCCGCCGTGAAAAAAAATCAACCTGATACAGCAGCATTGCCTTCCTTACAAGGACTGGCAGGCGATATGCCGTCTACCCCGGAAGCTTATCGCAAAGTGCTGGAAAGTCTCGGCGGCAGCCTGTTTGAGATTACCGATGCTGCACAGGTGCCGGCTTTGCTGGCACAACATTACCCGCATCTTGAAAGGGTAGTGTTCGCTGACGATAAACGGGAATGGGTAAACGAAGACCCGCATCGGCTGGAGAATGTGGACATGGCTGTTGTAACAGGGCAGTGGGGCGTCGCGGAAAACGGCGCCATCTGGCTCACTGAAAATGATATAGCCGTGAGAGTATTGCCCTTTATCTGCCAGCATCTCGCTATCATCTTGCCACGGGAACGCATATTGGCTACCATGCACAATGCCTATGAAAAAATCGGTGCACCCCAAACCGGTTTCGGTGTATTTATTGCAGGCCCATCCAAAACCGCAGACATTGAACAATCCCTTGTATTAGGCGCCCATGGTGCAAAAAGTCTGGTCGTGTTTGTTTTAGGTTAAATTCATCTTAACTGTACGTTTATTCAAAAAATCACTTACTTTTATAAATGAAAAGATGGTTTGTCGTCAGAAAATCATCGTTTTATGAAAGTTGGTATGGTGTTTGTTTTCACTGTGGCCGTCACAAGAACATCTTAGTACGTTCTATTTAAACCATATAGCCGAACATATCTTTAACCATATAGCGAACGAATATAGTTAACCGGAAAAATTGAAAGACCATGTATCAATTATTTAGTGTGCCAGCGCATGAAAGAGTAAGCATCGAGAATGAGTGTCTGCAGAACAATCAATCATGTGTAGCGGTGACCCGCCTGTCCTGTCCCGATATCAGCCTTTGTTGTTGAAGTGGTTTATTTTAAATAGCCTGTAAAGTTAGTCGTCCGTATAAACCTGTATGCGAACACAGGGGACGGGCCATCTTACAGTTTGGCGGCTTTTCATGCGGCCTTTATTACCTTGTCAGTTATTGGATTGGTTGGAGCTATTTTTACAAAAGCAACGTAAAAAAAATTTGATAGTTTACTTTTTCATAATAGTAGATGTCAAAATTTAGTGTTTACTTTGCATAACTTGAAAAACCGAAAAATGCGAACCAAACCTTAAGCTATCTGACCGGAGAGTAAAGCGCCTCTATGAAAACCACCCACGCGCTACTTTACCAGATTGGACGAGCATATATTTCTTAACCGTATCTATTATTGAAACCTATGGTGAACAGATCATCATGGATTACCCCGTCATGGCTTATACTGCTGCTTGACCTTGGGTGCTCCGTCATCGCCATCAATCTTGCCTTCCTGCTCAGGTTGAATTTTGATATGGAGGCCCTCACTCCGTATCCGCTCGAAGAAATCTCCTTTATCGTATTAGGTGTCACGCTTGGCCTGTCACTGTTGCTACGTACGTACCGCGGTATTGTCCGGCATACCAGCCTGGCCGACATTGCGAACATCGCCTGCATGAACTTTGTCAGCTGTTGTATTCTTCTTACCATCGGTTACAGCCATATTCTGGATGCGGAAGTGAACTTCTTCCCATTGTCAGTGGTCCTGATCGGTTTCTTTATCTCTTCCTTCTTATTACTGTCTTACCGCCTGTTGGTGAAATGGGTATTTAAGTACTATAAAAATTTTCGCGCTGTCAACAAAACAAGGGCTGCTATTTATCATACCGGCCATAGCAGCATCATGTTGCGCAAAGCGATCAACGACAATCCGGACGCAGATATCCGCATCGTGGCATTCCTGGCGGAAACCAACGGTCACGCCGGTAAATCCATCGAAGGATTACCCGTATATCCGGCCCGTACGGGCCACTTCTTCAAAATGGCGAAACAAGGCAGGATATCCCTGCTGCTGATACCGGATGATCATCTGGATGCTCAACTGCTGAATGAACTGGTGGATGAGTGCATTATGCTGAATATTAAAGTGCAGAAGATCATTTCTGTCAACCAATGGATTGATGGTACACAAAATAAAGGTATACAGTTGAAAGACATTAATATTGAAGATCTGCTGGAAAGATCTGTCATCGATATCAAAAATGAAAAACTGGAAGAGGAGATAAGAGACAAGAGCGTCCTGGTGACCGGTGCCGCCGGTTCTATCGGCAGTGAAATTGTGCGCCAGGTCATCCGTTACCAGCCGGCTGTCATCATCCTCTGCGATAAGGCGGAATCACCGCTGCATGAACTGGAGCTGGAGATGGCGGAACTGGGAACCAGCATTCCCATCATTCCGTTTATCGGTAACGTGTGCGACAAGTCACGCATGCAACAGCTTTTCGAAGTATATGCACCGGCCATCGTATACCATGCTGCCGCCTACAAACATGTGCCCATGATGGAAAAAAATCCTTCCATCGCGGTGATGAACAATGTGCTAGGCACCAAGATCATGGCGGAGCTGGCAGTGGATTTCGGCGTGGAGAAATTTGTGATGGTGTCTACTGATAAAGCAGTGAACCCCACAAATGTAATGGGGGCTTCCAAACGTATTGCAGAGATCTTTACACAATCATTTAATAACAGGATCAACGAACAGTTCAAGAAAACCGGTCCGGTATTTGGGCTACCGCCTACCCGTTTTATTACCACCCGTTTCGGAAATGTACTCGGGTCTAATGGTTCGGTGATACCGCGCTTTAAAAAACAACTGGAAAACGGCGGACCGCTCACGGTAACGCATCCGGAAATCACCCGCTATTTTATGACGATCCCCGAAGCCTGCCAGCTGGTGCTGGAAGCAGGCGCCATGGGACAGGGCGGAGAGATATTTGTTTTCGATATGGGCAAACCCATGAAAGTGGCCGACCTGGCAAAGAAAATGATACGAATGGCAGGCAAGGAACCAGGAAGGGACATTCAGATCGTCTACTCCGGACTAAGACCAGGAGAGAAGTTGTATGAAGAACTGCTGAACAATGCAGAAAACACACTGCCTACCTATCATGAAAAAATACTGATCGCCAAAGTGCGTAGCTACGCTTTCGAGGAGGTATATGCTAAAGTCTCTCAATTGATTGAATCAGCACAGCAGCATTACCTGACACCGACCGTAGCATTGATGAAAAAACTGGTGCCGGAATTTATCAGTAAGAATTCGGCCTACGAAGAACTGGATAAGGATAAAATAAAAATGTAATCATTCCGCAGTAAAGGTTACACCGCCAGCGCACACCATTGCCTGGACAGGGCCTTTATTGCCTTAAAAATCGAGAGTTAAAACATGAAGTTTTTCACCCGGGAACAAGGAGCACTGCTCTGTTTGATGAAGAAACGCGGATGGACCTGGCTGATGATAAGCATTGTCAGTATGTGCCTATTCTCCTGTGCAACGCCAAAAAACATTACTTACTTCAAGGATGTACCAGACTCCCTGCAGAACAAGGAAGTGGATAAGGCGCTGTACAAAACACCTGTCATCCAGGTGGATGATATCCTGCAGGTAAGTATCCAGACACTGGACCCTGCCGCCACAACGTTGCTGAACCAGCAGAACACCGCCAGCTGGCCGGTGACCGGTACCCCCGGCACGTCTACGGCACCCACCTCCAGCGGCGTTGCCGGCTATCTGGTGGATAAAGAAGGATATATCACCCTGCCACTGATCGGCAAACTGCTGGTAAAAGATAAATCTACCACGCAGGTCCGGGATGAAATCAAAACAAAAGCAGCGGAATACTATAAAGATCCGGTGGTAAACGTACGACTCGCCAACTTCAAAGTGACCGTACTGGGCGAGGTTGCCCGGCCCTCTACTTACGTAATGCCTAACGAGAAAGTTACCTTACTCGACGCACTGGGCATGGCGGGCGACCTTACCATTTACGGGAAAAGGGAAAATGTGTTGCTGATCAGGGAAAAAGATAATAAAAAGGAATTTGTAAGATTCAACCTGAATAATAGTAATCTGTTTGCTTCTCCCTACTACTATTTGCAACAGGGAGATGTGGTATATGTTGAACCGAACAAGTCAAAGATCGCTTCAACAGACGGTGCAAGACTACGTAACATCACCATCGTGTCTTCCGCCCTGTCTGTTCTGATTGTACTTCTGACGAGAGTTAAATTCTAATTTTTTAACACTTTTGCATGCAGCACGAAAACACTTATTCAAAAGGACAGGGCCATTTAAATGGTCACGCCGGGCCCCAGGAGCCGAATGACAGCGTATTGGACCTGCGCAGTATCCTCGATAAGGTATTGTCCAACTGGTATTGGTTTGTGCTATGCGGCATCATCACTGTGGCGCTGGCATGGGTGTATCTGCGTTATGCTACACCCAACTATCTGATCAATGCAAAAATACTGGTACAAGACCAGCAAAAAGGTGGCAATATCCCCGGGGAAGAACTGTTTCAGCAACTGGAACTGTTCTCCAACAAAAGCAACGTGGACAACGAGGTGGAAATCATCAAGTCGCGCTCCCTCATGGAAAATGTGGTGAGAAAACTGGACCTCAACGTACGTTACTTCACGGAAGGCCGTATTAAACAAACGGAACTGTTTGCCAAACGCCCTTTCTCCATGCACTGGCTGTCGCTCAACGATTCTATCACCGCCATCGGCTATACGCTCAGCCCGCAGGGTACCGACAGCTTCTCGCTCAACCGCGATGATCTCAGCATTACCCGCGCCTGGGGAGATACCCTTCGTTTGCCCGAAGGCGTTATGCTGGTAGAACGTCACCACCAGATAGATACCGTTGCTGCAGAATACCAGGTGAACGTCGTATCTATCGATGCGGCTACTGCGGACATGATGACACAACTGAACGTCAGCATTCCAAACAAACAGGTGAGCACCATCGATCTGGCGCTGACCACCACCATTCCGGAGAAAGGAGAGAAAATCCTCAATACCCTGGTAGATGCCTACCGCCAGGCCAGTGTGGAAGATAAAAACCGTATCGCGGACAGCACCATCGACTTTATCGATAAACGCCTGCAGATCGTGAGCTCCGAATTGCTGGGCGTGGAAAAAAATATTCAGCAGTTTAAACAGGACAACCAGCTGGCTGACCTGTCTGAACAATCCAAACTGCTGGTGTCCGGCTCCGGCGACAACATGAAACAGTTGACCGACGCACAGGTAAGACTAAACGTGATCAACTCCATGGAAGAATATATCCGGGACGAAAAGAACAACAAAAGGGTGGTACCGTCTTCCATGATCGTACAGGACCCGACGTTCGTAGGCCTGGTGGAAAAATACAATACGCTCCAGCTGGAAAGGGAAAGACAGCTGCTGGCCAGCACACCCACCAACCCGGTAGTGGTGAACATGGACCGCCAGCTGGCAGGCATCCGCGGAGACCTGCTCAGTAATATCCAGTCCTTCAAAAAAGGCGTGGAACTGAGCATTGAAGAGCTGCAACGCAATAGTAGCGCTATCTCCCAGCGTATCCGCAAAGTGCCGGCTGCTGAAAGGGTATTCCTCGACTTCTCCCGCCAGCAGGCCATCAAACAGGACCTGTATGTGTTCCTGCTGAAGAAAAGAGAAGAGTCAGCGATCTCCAAAACGTCCAACCTGGCCATTGCCCGGGTTATCGACCCCGCTAAAAGCGATGCACGGCCTTTCAAACCGAAAAGAATGCTGGTATACCTGCTGGCACTGATGGCTGGCATGGGCATCCCGGCCTTGTGGATATACCTGCGCGGTTTGCTCAATACCCGCATCCAGGGCAGGGAAGATATCAAAGGGCTTACACCGGTGCCGGTACTGGCAGAAATCGGGCATAGCGCTGACAGGGAAGGCATGGTGATCAACAGGGAAGGCGGTACTCATGTGGCCGAACAGTTCCGCGCCCTCCGTACCAACCTGCAGTTTATCCTGGCAGGTAAACAGGAGAAAACAGTGCTGCTGACATCCAGCATGAGTGGCGAAGGCAAGTCCTTCGTGGCGGTAAATCTCGCCGCCGTACTGGCTTACTCCGGCAAAAAAGTAGTGCTGCTGGAGCTGGACCTGCGTAAACCGAAAATATCTGAAGGCCTCGGCCTTAGCAACCATACCGGTTTTAGCAGCTATGCTATCGGAAGGGCGAGCATCAACGATATCGTGCAGCCCTCCGGTATACACGATAATCTAAGGGTGATCTCTTCCGGGCCTATTCCGCCTAATCCGGCTGAACTGATGCTGCTCGAATCCACCGAACACCTGTTTATAGAGCTGCGCCGCTACTTCGATTATATCATCATCGATACCGCGCCGGTAGGACTGGTGACAGATGCCCAGCTGCTGGGCCGCTTCGCCGATGCAACGCTCTATCTGGTAAGACAAGGCTACACTTTCCGTCAACAGCTGGAAATATCCAAAGACCTGTATCTGTATGACAAAATGCCGAAAGTGAACCTGGTGATCAACGATGTGAAAGCCTCCAGGTCCTCCGGCTATAGCGGCTACGGGTATGGTTACGGTTATGGCTACGGCCAGGAGAACGGGCAGAAAAAAGGCATCAAAAAATTAAAATCGCTCATAAACAATTAACCTTCATTTCAAGACAAAGTAAATTACTATGGCTGTGGATACCAGAATTGCAATTATCGGATTAGGATATGTAGGCCTGCCGCTGGCAGTGGAATTCGCCAAAAAATACAGGACTGTTGGCTTCGATATTAACCAGTCACGTATCAAAGCGCTCAGAGAAGGGCATGACCATACGCTGGAAGTAGCGGACGAAGACCTGAAAAAAGTACTCGTAAAAGATACACAGGCGCCCCAGGGATTGTATTGTTCCAGTAACCTGGATGATATCCGGGACTGCAACTTTTACGTGGTGACCGTGCCTACGCCGGTAGATAAACACAACAGGCCTGACCTCACACCACTTTACAAAGCCAGCGAAACAGTTGGTAAAGTGCTGAAAAAAGGAGATATCGTCGTGTATGAGTCTACCGTATATCCGGGTGTAACAGAAGATGAATGTGTACCAGTCCTGGAAAGAGTGTCCGGCCTGAAGTTCAATGCAGATTTTTTTGCTGGGTACTCTCCGGAAAGGATCAACCCGGGTGACAAAGAGCATACTGTAGCCAAAATATTAAAAGTGACTTCCGGCTCTACACCTGAAGTAGCAGAAAAAGTGGACCAGCTGTATAAATCTGTTATTATTGCTGGTACTCATAAGGCTGCCAGTATCAAGGTAGCTGAGGCTGCGAAAGTGATTGAGAATGCACAGCGTGATATCAACATCGCCTTCGTGAATGAACTGGCTAAAATTTTCAACCGCCTGGAAATCGATACAGACGAAGTACTGCAGGCTGCAGGCACTAAATGGAACTTCCTGAAATTCCGTCCGGGGCTCGTAGGTGGTCACTGTATCGGGGTTGATCCTTACTACCTGTCACAGAAAGCACAGGAAGCGGGTTATCATCCTGAAATCATCCTTGCCGGCCGCCGCCTCAATGACGGTATGGGTGAATTCGTGGCGCATGAAGTCGTGAAACTGATGGTGAAAAAAGATATTCCTGTAAAAAATGCGAATATCCTCGTACTGGGCATTACCTTCAAAGAAAACTGCCCGGATGTACGCAATACCAAAGTGGTGGACATCCTCAAAACACTGAAAGACTACCAGACCAATATCACCGTGTACGATCCATGGGCTAATCCTGAGGAAGTGCATCATGAATACGGCTGGCGCTCCGTGCAGGACCTGGGAGATGGTTGTGAATACGATGCGGTGGTACTGGCCGTAGCTCATCACCAGTTTAAGGACCTTACTTTCGATAAAATCTGTAAAAAAGCAAGGGTTATTTATGATGTGAAAGGTATGCTGCCCAAAACAGCGGTAGACGCCAGATTATAATAACGCCTTAAAATACTGTATGTACGAAATACCTTATCATAAGGACGAACTGTCGCAGTACAGTTTCCTGATCACCGGGGGAGCCGGTTTTATCGGCTCCAACCTGGTGGAGTACCTGTTGAAATATAATGCCGGTAAAGTAAGGGTGCTGGATAATTTTTCCACCGGCAGCCGGGAGAACCTGGAAACATTCCTCGGTCATCCCGCTTTTGAACTGGTGGAAGGAGATATCCGTAACATCGAAGATTGCCGCCGGGCTGTTACGGGGATGGACTACATCTCCCATCAGGCGGCGCTGGGTTCTGTGCCCCGCTCTATCAATGATCCTATCACAACCAACGAAGTGAACATCAGTGGTTTTCTGAACATGCTGGTGGCTGCCCGGGATGCGGGTGTAAAACGTTTCGTGTATGCAGCCAGCTCCAGCACTTATGGAGATCATCCCGGTCTCCCCAAGGTGGAAGAGCTGATCGGCAATCCGCTGTCGCCCTACGCTGTGACCAAATATGTGAACGAATTGTATGCAAACGTGTTCTCCCGCGTGTATGATTTTCATGCGGTGGGACTCCGGTATTTCAACGTGTTCGGTCCCCGCCAGAACCCACGAGGCCCCTACGCCGCCGTGATACCCCTGTTCATCGAAGCCGCTATCAGACAGCAGGCGCCGGTGATCAACGGGGACGGGGAAACCAGCCGGGACTTCACCTTCGTGGAAAATGCCATACAGGCGAATATTAAAGCATTGCTGGCAACGGACATCCATCGCAGCGAAATTGTCAATATCGCAGCGGGTGAACGGACCACGCTGAATGAGTTGTGGAAACATATCTCCCATATCAGCGGTATTCATATCGATCCGGTATACCAGGCAGAACGGAAAGGAGACGTGAAACACAGCCTCGCCAACATCGGCAGGGCAGAGGAGCTGCTGGGCTACCAGCCGGCTTTCACGGTACTCAATGGACTCAATATCGCGATGGATTGGTACCGCCAACACACCGTCTGAAAAACCTGAAGGCTATGAGAGTATTAACCATTGTAAGCAAACTGGATATCGGTGGTATCGAGAAAACGCTGCTTTCATGCCTGCCTTTTCTCAAAAAAGAAGCCATTCAGCTGACCATCTGCTGTTACGCGAAAGGCGGGCACCTGGAACAGCAGTATAAAGATGCCGGAACGGAGATCATCTATTTCAAAAGGAGCAAAGTCCCTTTTAATGACGCAACACAGCTGTATAACATACTGAAAAGCGGTAAATACGATGTGGTGCACAGCAGGTTCGGATTTACCTCGGGCGGTTTTGCGCTGGCCTGTAAAAAGCTGTCAATACCGTTTATCGTATCGGTACACAGCGAAAGGTATTTCGCCAAACCTAAAAGGGAAAACTCGCGGCTGCTGTCGGCCGTCACCCAGGCTTACCTGGGACTGCACAAACGACTGACACTGCGTTACGCGACCCGTATCATCGGCCATTCCAAAACCAATCTGCAGTACTATACTGCGGGCAACAGGAATGCCGCTTCTGACAAGTTTCAGTTGATCTACAACGGCATCGACTTTACCAAACTGGCCGGTAATTCCCCCGCACTGGGAGATGAAGCGGCACAGTTTGTGGCTGACAGCCATTGTACTTTTCTGCATATCGGCAGTTTCCGGGAACCGAAAAATCATCTCTATCTGATCGATTGTTTCAAAGCCCTGAACCCGCTGAAAGAAAAATATAAGTTGATACTGGTCGGAAACGGCTCGCTCTTTGAACAGGTAAAACGTAAAGTAATGCTCGAAGGACTGGAAAGCTGCGTATTTTTTGCCGGCGTAGACCAGAACATTACCAAATACCTGCTGATCGCCGACCTGTTCTTTTTCCCTTCTATCTATGAAGGGCTGGGCAACGTACTGATTGAAGCGCAATATATGAAAGTGCCGGTTTGTGCTTCCGGCCTGCAGCCACATCACGAGGCTACCCATGAATACTATCATCAGTATTTCTTTGATCCTTATGATGTGCAGGATGGCTGCACCAAACTGAAAAACATTATCCGCAATATCCGCGAGAAAAAAATAGGAGAGGAGGTGACCGGACGGGCGCAACAGTTCGTCATGGACAACTTCACCATAGAGCGGATGGCGGGAAACCTGGCGACGGTCTATAAAACGATCGGCAGCCGGTAACCATATCAGGAATTATTAATTCTTTATTGAAAAGTGCCTAAGAATTCTTTCATAAAAGACCTTGCCAGTGTGTTCACCAGCAGAGTGGCCTCCCTCGTTCTGGGCCTCGGTACCTCCATCGTTACAGCGAGGTACCTAGGCCCGGAAGGCAACGGGGTGAGTGCCGCATTGCTCGTATATCCCAGCCTGTTTATGGCTATCGGCGCACTCGGCGTACAGCAGTCTACCACCTACTTCGTAGGGCAGAAAAAATATGATCTCAAAGAAGTATATGGCGCTGTACTCGCCACCTGGATCTTCACCAGCCTCGTAGGTATCATCAGTAGTTTCCTGCTGATCAAGTATTTCACCAAAGGCGACTATCCGAATATCCTGATCTTCTGGGCCCTGGCGGCGATACCGTTTTCACTGTACACTACCTACAGCTCGGGGATTTTCCTCGGGCAACAGAATGTAAAGGAGTTCAACCGCATCAACTGGGTCCCGGCGATCATCAACCTGTCCTTTACTTTCCTGCTCACCGGCGTTTTTCACTTTGGGGTGGCAGGGTATATGGCGGCTACTTTCCTCGGCGTGTTCTTCCTGTCGTTCCTGGTGGTGTACAAGATCCGGCAGAGTATACCGGTAAGGCCGCGGTTCAACGGAAAAATCATCAAAGGGCTGCTGAGTCTCGGCGTGATTTATGCCGGTACCACCCTCATTGCCAGCCTCAACTACAAAGTGGACGTAGTGCTGCTGGAGAAATGGTCCAACGCCCATGAGCTGGGTATTTATTCCAAAGGCGCTATACTGGTAGAGATGTTGTGGCAGATACCGGCTATCCTGAGTACCATCATTTTCTCCCGGAGCGCCGGCGCCAAAGATCCTGCGGAATTTTCACTGAAGGTATGCCGCCTCCTGCGTTTCGCACTGATATTAATCCTGTTGATCGCAATCGCTTTTTATTGCCTTTCTGATTTTGTGATCGGACTGATGTATGGTCCCGCTTTTGCGGAGAGCTCCAAAGTATTGAAAATACTGATGCCGGGCGTATTGCTCATGATCATCTACAAAGTACTGTATATGGACATCGCCGGCAAGGGAAGGCCCTGGATGTCGATGGAAGCCATGATACCGGCGGTGATTGCCAACGTGCTGCTCAACTACTGGTGGATTCCCAAATACGGCGCCAGCGGCTCCGCCATGGCTTCCACAGTGAGCTACTCCATTGCAGCATTGGTGTTCCTGGTACTTTACTCCGTGCATACACGTATACCGATAAAGAAAATATTTACTTATACCCGCGAAGACAGAGAATTTGCGATGGGCATTGTGAATAAGCTCAGGGGGAAAATCGCTCCGCAGCCCAAGGCTACGGCGCCTGTTCCCAAAGAACCGTCGGAAGAGTCAGTAAATATCTAAATATCCAAATAACAAAATATCTCAATGAATTGGCTTGATATAGACAGAAAAACGTATAAACCTGTTGCCTGGTCCCTGGCAGTGGTATTGCTCATTTCGTGCTCACCCTTTTTCAGCATGGGTGGTAATGCAGCTTACCTGATACTGGGATCTACCGGCATCTATTTTCTGTTTTTCGCCAATTGCCTGGCGCGCCGCCAGGCCCGTTTGACCAACCGGAATCTGAATTACTTCCTCATATCTTTTATCCTCCTGCTGTATCTGTTTTTCCCGATACGGCAATATGACCGGCTGGTAGTTGCCGCGGTGTGGCTGCTGGTATTTCTGACGGTGGTGATGCTGGATACCGTGATACTGCTGATGGCCGCCCGTTACTTCGCGAATATCATTTTCGTGATAGCGCTGCTGGCGCTGCTGGTGTTTGCGGTGAAACTCATCGGGGTGGACCTGCCTTTCTATCCTTATGAAACAGGTGCCACCGGCTCTAAATCGTTGTTTTTCATTTACCCGGGAACGGCAGTGTTACAGGGTCAGGAATATGCGGTCTTTGGCCGTTCGTTGTTCCGCATCAGTGGTATTTTCTCCGAACCGGGCCACTTTGGAATGATCTCTGCGATCGTGTTGTTCATGAACCCGGAAATTCTCAGTAAGCGGAAGCGTACCGTTATTACCATAGCGGCCCTGCTTACCCTTTCCATGGGTTTTTATGTACTGTTTGCAGGCCTGTGCATGTACCGTTTCCGTTTTTCGCAGAAGCAGGTGGTGGGCATTGCCGTGCTGGCGGTATTGGGATTTATCGCTTTCTCCGCCATGCCGGCCGATTTCCTGGACAGGTTCTTCCTCAACAAGGTAAGCTCCAACCAGGATGTGCTGGATGCCCGTACCAGCGCCGAGTTCTCCCGGTTCTACGACCACTTTACCCGCTACGATATCAATCTTTTCGGTGGTGGAAGGACCATTACGGAGAACTTTGAGGTGACCTCTTCCGATTACCGCTCTTTCCTGCTGAAGTACGGATGGGTGGGAATCACATTATACCTGGTGTGGTTTTTTGTGATGACCTACGGTAGAAAAAAACAGGTGGTATTGCTGGCTTTTTTCTTTTTCGCGGTGGTGTTTGTGCACCGCTCGTGGCTGGTGGATTATCTTATTTTCCTGTTCGCCGTATACTTTATTCCGATATCCTATGAACTAGCCATAATGCCTAAACGCAGTAAACTACCGGAGCCGCAGGACAAGCGCCTGCATTGGTATCCGGGCTGATGCCGGGCATATGGAAAACAGATGATTGAAAAACCGATTGTTAACAGTGAAATGTTAAGTGTGATGACCATATCCAAAACCGGCGCCCTGTTCAGCAGCCTTTCTGTATTTGTCATGTCCTGCATGGCACAGGGCGGTGATCTCGATTATAACGGGAAAAAATTTGTTTTTACCAGCGTTCCTGCTCAATATAATGTTGCCGCTTCTTCTGCCGTTAAAGCGAAGGTAAATGCCGGCATTCAATCGGCCACTGACCTGACGACGTTGTTGCCTGCCGGTTATAAAAAGGATGGCTCGGTGGACTATACTGATTATCTGCAACGCGGCCTCGACAAAAACAGGAACGTCGTGTTTCCCGATTTTCCGGTGCTGATCAGCAGCAAAGGGCTGACAGTCAGCAGTAACTCGAACCTGTATTTTAAGCCCGATTCCAAACTGATCATGCAACCCAATAACCTCGACCGGTTTGAAATGTTACGGGTCCACGGCGTCAGCAATGTCAATATCTACAATGCGAACCTCGTGGGCGACCGCAAAGGCCACCTGGGCACCACCGGCGAGCATGGTGTCGGTATTGCGCTGCGTTCAGCCAAAGACGTTAATATCTACAGTCCCCGTATCTCCAGCTGCTGGGGAGATGGCATCTACATCGGCTGGCGTACCCGCGACGTGGTGGATGGCCATTACATTCCCAGCGATAACATCAATATCTACAACGGTGTCATTGATTTTAACCGCAGAAACGGCATCTCTATCGTATGCGGCCGCAATATCAATATCCGGAATACCACTATTGCCAATACTTACGGCACCTTGCCGATGAGTGGCATTGATATCGAGCCCAATGAACCAAAGGATATTATCAATAATATCACCATCGACAGTGTCACGACTTACAATAACGCCCGGGACGGTATCCTGATCGTACTAACAAGGTTACCGAAAAACAACGGCAACGCCACTACGAACATTGTGGTGAAAAATCATGTGGACGACGGCTCCTACAGCGCCTTCCGGCTAGGGTCCGGTTTCCGGAAAACCGACCGGGAAATGACGGGGCAGATTTCCGTGATAGATCCGGTATGGAAAAACAATGAAAAACCCTTCCGTTTCCGGAGCAATTACCAGATGCTGCCGGTCACGAAGTTTAAAAATATCAAAGTCATGGGCGGTCCTGCCGGCGCGGGCGGAAAGGCGGCGCGTAACGCTGTGCAAAGTTTCAGCGCGCCGGTGCAGAATGCCGGCCAGGATGCGGTAAAAAAAATCAGGGCTGGCTTAAGTAAAGAAAGTAAAATCAGGATAGAAGACAAATAAACCACGAATCAACATTATTATGGCAAAATTGCTTGTACATGCATGGGTGGTGCACAGGGAAGGGGGAAAGTATTATTTGCCCTATACGCACTGGGTGTATCTGAAAGAGATTGTAAAATACTATGAAGAGGTATGCCTGATGTCGCCGGTGCAGCAGCATACAGACAAAAGTCCTAAGAGCCTGATGGACATTGGCTGTTTTGATAACGTAAAAGTATATGCGTTACCGTATTCGCCCAACTATGTGAGGGCGGTACCGCATTTCCCGGCTTATCTCAAGGCCTATCGCAAACTCAAACACTATGATGAAGTATACGCCCGTTATCCGGTGCCCTTCGGATGGCTGGGTAAATTTTTCTTTAAAGGGAAAAAAAGGATCGTGCATTTCGTGGGCGACCCGGTAGACGCTGCCAGGACCAACCCCAACTTCAGCCGGTTGAAAAAGTTTACCATGATCACCCTTTTCATGCCAGAACATTCAGCCTATATGTGGGCTTGCAAAGGAGCATCGGTATTTACCAATGGTCATCATCTCAGGGATAAACTGACCGGCTGGGGCATTCAGGCGAAAGCTGTTATTTCTTCCACCCTCAACGATGCGGATTTCTATCCGAAGGAAATCAACGGCATCAGCGAAGAAGGACCTAAGCTGCTGTATGTGGGATACCTGCGTAAAGCGAAAGGTGTGGAGACAGTTATCCGTTCTTTTCAGATCGTGCAACGGAAATATCCCGGCTCCCGCCTGACGGTGGTCGGCTCCGGCGAGTTCGAACGCGAACTGAAAGACCTCGCCGCCGTATTGCACCTTGACGGGCATATTCACTTTGCCGGTCACGTCGATAACCGGGAAGAACTGAACAACTATCTGCGCTCTCATGACATTTTCTGCTTCGCCAGTTTGTCAGAAGGGTCGCCCCGCGTGATCCTCGAGGCCATGGCCAACAGCCTCACGGTGGTTAGCACCCCCGTAGGCTCCCTGCCCAATGTGTTTGAGGATAAACAGGACATCCTGTTTGCAGATTTTAACGATCACGAAGCTTTTTACCACCGCGTAGACACGCTGGTGAAAGATAACACATTAAGACGGCAACTGAGTGACAACGCCTACCGCAAAGTAAGAGGATTCACCATAGAAGGATTTATTAAAAGCATTTTCAATGAAGGTTAAAATTTCTATCCTATACTCCTGGCTGGTGAAGATGATTACCTTCCTGCTGCCTAACATACCTGTATGCATGCGTTTCAGGGGATTCCTGTATTCGCTGATGATGAAGGGGTGCGGCCGCAATTTCCAGGTAACGTCTACGGCTGTACTGAATTCCCTCGCCGGACTGGAAGTGGGCGATAACGTTTATATCGCGCATCATACCGTATTGATCGGTATCGATATTGCCATCGGCAATGAAGTGATCATTGGTCCCAATTGTATTATCTCTTCCGGCAACCATACCTTTTTAAATAACTCTTACCGTTATGGTAAATCCCTGCGGCGGCCGGTGAAAATCGGCGCCGGTTCCTGGATTGCGGGCAACTGCTCCGTGCTGGGCGGCAGCATACTGCCGGAGCGCTCTGTGTTGGGCGCCGGTGCAGTACTCAATAAAAAATACGATACGGCAGATGGTTTGTATGGCGGCATTCCTGCAGTATTCATAAAAAAAATGCGATGAGGATACTTTATATACATCAATATTTTGCCATGCCAACCTCCTCAGGAGGTACCCGTTCCTATGATCTGGCCACCCGGTTCGCCAAAGCCGGGCATAAAGTAGTGGTAGTCACCACCAGCTCCTTTCTGAAACAGTATACGTTCACTGATACATGGACGGTGATGGAGGTGGATGGGGTGGAGCTGCATGTGCTCAACCTGGAGTACAGCAACAAAATGAGTTTCGCCAAAAGAGCGCTGACCTTCGTGCAGTTTGTGGCAAAGTCCACCATGCGGGTATTAAAACTACAGGGGGATGTAGTGCTGGCTACCAGCACGCCCATTACCATTGCGGTACCTGCCATGATTAAACGCACCCTGCATAAGGTGCCCTATATTTTTGAAGTGCGTGATGTGTGGCCCGAGGTGCCCGTCGCTATGGGCATTATCAATAATAAATTACTGGTAAGCCTGTTGAACCGCTTCGAAAAACGCATCTATAGAAGAGCGGCGCATATCGTACCGCTGTCGGATGACATGAAGCGCTCCATCGAAGAGCGTACGGCCGTCCCCGTGAAGAAGCTGTCTGTCATCCCCAACATATCGGAAGTAGTGCGGTTCGGCAAGTACGATACCGGCAAAAGTATCCTGAGCGGGCTGCTCGGGTTTACGCCGGAGAAGACAGTGCTCTACGCAGGCACGCTGGGGATGGTGAACGGGCTGCGTTACCTGGCAGACCTGGCGGCACACATGCTGCGCCTGGATGACAGCGTAAAGTTTGTCGTTTTCGGCGATGGCATGGAGAAAGCAGCACTGTTAAAATACGCGGAAGAAAAGGGGGTACTGGGCAACAACCTGTTTTTCTTTGACCCCGTACCTAAATCACAGCTGTCACAATTGTATTACGAATGTACCATTGCCAGTTCGTTTGTAATACCGGTGCCGGAGCTGTGGGCCAATTCGGCCAACAAGTTTTTTGACTGTCTTGCTGCCGGCAGGCCTATCCTGATTAACCACCGGGGCTGGCAGGCCAATGTGATAGAGCAGGAGAACGTAGGATTTGTGATGCATTACGATACGGCCGATATGCCCGTAGAGGCAAGGCGGTTTGCTGAATATATCAATGATAAGCCGCTGTTGCAACAGCAGCAGGCAAAAGCGCTGTTGCTGGCGCAGCAACGTTATTCGCTGGACATTGCCGCAGGCGCTTACCTTAAAATTCTCGACCATGTTGTATCGTAGTTTTCTGAAACGCTGGCTGGACATGCTGGTAGCTTTTACCGCACTGTTGCTGTTGTCGCCGGTATTTATCGTGGTAACGGTCCTGTTGTTTATTGCCAACAGTGGAAAACCGTTCTTCCTGCAGCCGCGTCCTGGCCTTAAGGGCCGGGTGTTCCGGGTGATTAAGTATAAAACGATGAATGATAAAAAGGCGCCTGACGGCAATCTGTTGCCCGATGAAGCGCGATTGACCGCTGTGGGTAAGTTCGTCCGCAAAACATCGCTCGATGAAATTCCTCAGCTGATCAACGTGCTCAAGGGAGATATGAGCCTCATTGGTCCGCGTCCGCTGCTGGTAGATTACCTGGAACTGTATTCGCCGCAACAGGCCCGGCGTCATGAAGTAAGACCGGGTATTACAGGCTGGGCACAGGTGAACGGTCGTAATGCCATCAGCTGGACACAGAAGTTTGAACGGGATGTGTGGTATGTGGACCACCTGAGCTTTCAGCTCGATGTAAAAATCCTGTTCATGACCGTTATCAAAGTATTTAAATCAGAAGGTATTTCACAGGCAGGACATGTATCGTCGGAGCGGTTCACCGGAAAAGCGAATGCCTGAATTTTAACTATATTAAATATTGTCAACTATGAGCGAAAAGATTTGGCTCTCTTCCCCCCATATGGGCGGCACCGAACAAAGTTTTGTTACCACTGCTTTTGAAACCAACTGGATTGCCCCGCTGGGAACTAATGTGGACGGCTTTGAACAGGATCTGGAACAATTTCTGAAAGAGGGAGATGTGGCTGCGTTATCTTCCGGTACTGCCGCACTTCACCTCGCGCTGATACAGTCCGGTGTGAGCGCAGGCGATGAAGTGATTTGCCAAAGCATGACTTTCTCCGCTTCTGCCAATCCCATCGCTTATCAGGGCGCTATTCCGGTGTTTGTAGACAGTGAAAGGGATACCTGGAACATGGACCCGGTGTTGCTGGAGCAGGCCATCAAAGAGCGCATCGCCAAAGGCAAAAAGCCCAAAGCGATCATCCCGGTGCATCTGTACGGTATGCCAGCTAAAATGAATGAGATACTGGCAGTAGCCGCAGAATATGAGATCCCGGTGATAGAAGATGCTGCAGAAGCACTGGGCTCCTGGTATCATGACAAAGCCTGCGGTACGTTTGGTGATTTCGGAGTGCTGAGTTTCAACGGTAATAAGATTATTACCACCAGTGGTGGAGGTGCGCTCGTCGGGAAAGACAAGGCGGCTATCGCTAAGTCCCGCTTTCTCGCCAGCCAGGCCCGGGACCCGGCGCCACATTATGAACATACCCACATCGGTTACAATTACCGCATGAGTAATATATGTGCGGGCATTGGCCGGGGCCAGATGGAGGTGCTGGGCAAAAGAGTGGAGCAACGCAGAAGTAATTATCAGCATTACCTCCGTACATTAAGCGATCTGCCGGGGGTAAGCTTTGTAGCGGAACCTGCCGGTTCTTTCAGTAACCGCTGGCTGAGCACCGTCCTGATCGATCCGGCGCAAAGCAATGGCATTACCCGTGAAACCATACGCCTGGCGCTGGAGAAACATATCATCGAATCCAGACCGCTGTGGAAGCCGATGCACCTGCAACCTGTTTTTGCTTCTGCACCCGCTTACGTCAACGGGGTGTCTGAAGCACTCTTCGAAAACGGATTATGTCTGCCCAGCGGCTCTAACCTGACGCAGGCGCAACTGCAGCAGACCACGGACATTATCCGCTCCCTCTGGAAATAAATTCCGATGTTACCAAATATTTAAAAGTTATAACGGCCCCGCATATACGGGGCTTTTTTTCGTTTATTATACGTGCTTCTTTTTAATTAGTGATCCAAATCGTTCGTCATGTATAATAAATTATTTTTTAGTTTAAAATAAATATAATTTTTATTAATGAGTATATTTGTGCGATAATTTCAACTTAAAGGGTTCGTCAGTCGTTGTTCGATTATAACCATATCTTTTTTGCAGTACTGTTCTATGAAGATTGTCTTTAACATATGCAGGGGCATCTATGCTACAGCTGTTGCTGCGCTTGCTATCTGCATTTCCTTTTCCCTCTCCGCTCAGGACATCGAAATTAAAAACCCTTCGCTGGAAGGGCCGCCACGCGCCGCCGCCGCGCCGCCAGGCTGGGCTATTATCAACAATTCACCGGATCTTCTGCCGGGGTGTTGTGCCGTTAGCAAGCCGCCATCTGATGGCAACACCTACAGCGGTATGATCAGTAACGCTACCATGGAAGAAGGTATTTACCAGAAACTATCGGCCAGCATCAAAGGTGGAAAAGCGTATGCCTTCTCGGCTGACCTGGCGCATCCTTCCGTTTACTTCGGGCAAAAAACCTGCCTCGGCGGCTTCGTTGTATACGCCGCCAACGCTCCGGGTGCGAAAGAAGAGGTGCTGTGGAAATCGCCGGCATTTGATCATGCCGACTGGAAGCGGTACCGGATTGAGTTTACCCCCACAAAGGACTATGCCTACATTATGTTATGCAATTATTTTATTCCCTGCAGAGATGGAAAACTGGGAGCCGTGCTGGTAGATAATCTCTCCCCTTATCTGCAGGAAATTCCCCGTATTACGGTAACGGTTACACCCACCTGTAAAGGCACCAGCATGGGCATTGCCCGTGTAGACGTGCTCTCGGGACCGTCGCCGTTCACCTGTAAATGGTTGCCCGGTGGGCAAACAGACAATTTTGTTGACCATCTGGCTGCCGGCAGCTACGAGGTAACGGTCACCGGCGCCAATGGGACCTACGCTACCGCTATTGCCCGTATTGACGCGGTGGAGCTGCAGAATAAAATCACGGTAACGCCTTCTAAATGTTATGGTGACAACACCAATGTCCTATCGCTGGTCACCACAGGCGGCAAACCTCCTTACCGGTATTATTTGAATGGCTCCGATCATCCGCAGTACACGCCGGAATTCCGTGATCTGCGTCCCGGTAACTACCGGTTGCTGGCAAAAGATGAAATGGGATGTGTTTCGCCGGAAGAAAAAATTGCTGTAGCAGAGCCGGCTCCGCTACAGCTGATGTCTGCACAGGTAAAGGACATCAGTTGCAGTGAAACACACGACGGGCAGATAACGCTTACGCTCGCGGGCGGCACTGTACCATATCATTACCGTCTGGAAACAGGGGAGTGGCAGTCGGACAGCGCCTGGCGAAAACTGGATGAAGGACGTTATTATTTTATTGCGAAAGACAACAACGATTGTCAGGTGAGGGGGGCTGTGGAGATTATCCGCAATAACCGCCAATGCGCGGTGTACGTGCCTACAGCTTTCAGTCCCAATGGCGACGGCCGTAATGACCTGTTCCGCTGCCGGGTGAACGACGATATCAGTAAGTACCAATTACAGGTCTTCAATCGCTGGGGAACGCTCGTTTTTCAGAGCAACGACCCCGGTCAGGCCTGGGACGGTTACCGGCAGCCTGCCGGGAGTTATGTTTGGGTGCTGGTGTATACTGACAGCAAACTGCAGGGGCGCAGGCAGCAGGGGAGCCTGGTGCTGGTGCGTTAGCCGGTGGTCAGCTTGTTGTTTTTAAACGGGTACTGCTCCAGCCGTTTCAGTAACTTCTTGTTTTGTGCAATTTCCCGGATGGCCTGCATGTGTTTCGCATGATGCAGGTCGGTACCGATATAATCGATCATATTCGCGTCCAGCAGTTGTGTGGCGGCCTGTTGCACATGTTTGCCATAATAACCGGTAAGTGACAGCAGGTTCATTTGCAGCTGACATCCCCAGGACTTAAATTCTTTATACTGCTGGAAGTTTTTGTGGCAATAGTTGTAACGTTCGGGATGGGCCAGCAGCGGCATATATCCGCGCGCGCTGAGCTGGAACAGCCAATGGTGCATCTGTGGCGGCGCGGATACGAAAGAAATCTCTACCAGCACCAGCCTGCCGTTGAGTGTCAGCAGGGGCGACTTGAGCAGGTTTTCAAACTGCTCGTCCATATAATATTCCGCCGCATAATTAAAGGGAACGTTGATCTGCCGGGCAGCGAGTGCCGCTTCCACCTCGAGGTACGGTCCGTGGAGGGTGTCCTGTGAATTAGGATACCTGTCCATCATAATATGAGGCGTGGTAATAATTTTCCGGATACCCAGTTCATGAAGTTGGCTTATAAATGCTACGCTGGTGTCTACATCGGGAACGCCGTCATCGACCCCCGGAATCAGGTGCGAATGGATATCAGTTTCGACGCCTGACAGGAAGGGTGCCAACAATTTGCTATCATCCCGCTTTTTCCTGAAGAAGAACATGGTTAAATTTTTCCTTTGATTTTTTCAGGACAATGGCTCGCAAAATCTTTGCCATAGTATTTATAAGACGATCAGTTTCACAATTTCTTCCAGGTACTGCTGATCGGTGGTGTCAAAATGGTCGGGCAGCTCACTGTCCACATCAAGCACGCCTGCCACGACGCCGTCTTTCATCAGGGGCACCACGATTTCAGATTTGGAAAGGCTGCTGCAGGCAATATGTCCCGGGAAGGCTTCCACGTCGGGCACAACCAGTGTAGTGGCTTGCGCCCAGCTGGTGCCGCACACGCCCCGGCCCTTACGGATACGGGTACACGCTACAGGTCCCTGGAACGGTCCCAGTACCAACTCTTCCTGCTTTACCAGGTAAAAGCCTACCCAAAACCACCCGAACTGTTCTTTTAACGCCGCCGCCACATTGGCCAGGTTGGCCACCAGGTCCGGCTCCCCTTCCAGTAATCCTTTTATCTGCGGAATGAGGGACTGGTATTGTTCCGCTTTTTCTCCCTGAATGATCTGCAGGTCTTCTGCCATTTGTTTTTGGGTAAAGATACAGCACGCAAAGGTGCAAAGCAGCAAAGCAAGGGGAGATTTCGTTTTTTCGTTTTTTTTTACTTTTTTTTGACCATTCTACTTTCCCCTGGCAGGATTAAATAGCTGGGTAGGTATATGGTGATCATCCCAGCCTTTGCGTGCTTTGCTGCTCAGCGCCTTTGCGAGATTTTTTTACTTTTCCCGTTATTATCGTATATTTAAACTGAGGTAACCATTGAGGATAACAGGGCTCATTATCAGTAATTCGCGATCATTTCAGACAGCTAACAGCTTTATTAAATATCTTTGCTACACTATGAATCAACCTGAAGTAATACTAGTGACTGAATCCGACGAAGCTATTGGTACCATGGAAAAAATGGAGGCGCATCGCAGGGGCCTGTTGCACCGCGCATTTTCCGTATTTATTTTAAATGATGCCGGAGATATGCTGCTGCAGCAAAGGGCACTGGGAAAGTACCATTCTCCCGGCTTGTGGACCAACGCCTGCTGTAGCCATCCGCTTCCCGGTGAAACCATTCCGGAAGCCGCCCACCGCCGGCTGATGGAAGAAATGGGTTTCGACTGCCCACTGGAGGAGATTTTTTCTTTTACTTACAGAACAGCTTTCGACAACGGCCTTATCGAGCACGAATTTGATCATGTGCTGATAGGTACTCACAACGGTGCAATTCACCCCGACAGCACAGAAGTAAATGACTACAGGTATATGTCTGTTCATCAGATCCTGGAACTGATGGAGAAGGAACCGGCCCGCTTCACCAGTTGGTTCCATCTCGCATTACCGAGGGTGCTAAAACATCTGAATATGTCTGTCACCGCTGCAGGTATATAGTCACCCTGTACTTTTTTGTTACATCTCATTTGCTGTTAACCGAAGCAAGCCAACTTTTACTGTGCCAACAGGTATGGTGGGCTGTTAATATGCCTGCCCGCCGCCGTTTACCCTGGTTTTACCTATGCCATTTCATAACCCTTAATAGTTAACTGCTAAATCCTCAGACACATGACAACGATCCAGTTTCCCCGGATCCAGTATCCGTTTCCTTCCCGTTTGAATTCCCATGTGGCAGCAGCCCAGCAACATGTTGAAGACTGGGTGCATCATCATGGTTTACTGTCCACCGACAAGGCAAGGGCCCGCTTTGCCAAAGCCCGTTTCGCCTGGCTGGCCGCCCGCGCGTTCCCGGACGCAGGGCTGCACGAGCTCTGCATCATTGCCGATTTTAACACCTGGCTGTTTATCCTCGATGATCAGTGCGATGAGGCGGAAGCCGGTAAAAAATCCGGTTTCCTGCGTAGTGTCATGACAGGTTTTATGGACATCTTTCGCCTTCCCGATCCCCGTTCACCGGCCAACAACGCGCCGCTGCCGGCCGCGCTCATCAGCATCTGGGAAAGGATGAAAGCCATCAGCACGCCGGCATGGCAGGAACGTTTCATCCGCAGCATGGAAGACTATTTTAATTCCTGCCTCTGGGAAGCGCAGAACCGCGAAAATCGTATAGTCCCCACCGTGGCCGACTACGTACGTATGCGCCCCTATACCGGCGCCCTCCTCGCCGACGTGGAGGCGATAGACATCATCGAAAAAATCTATCTGCCGGCAGACACGCTGCAAAACGCACTGCTCAAACGCATGGTACAGGCCTGCAACAACATCGTATGCTGGGCCAACGACCTGTTTTCTTTTCCGAAAGAACACCAGGCCGGCGACGTCCATAACCTGGTACTGGTGCTGCAGCATGAACACCAGTGCTCTCTCCAGGAAGCGATCGATGAAGCCGCCCGGATGCACAACGAGGAAGTAGCCATTTTTGTAGTACTGGAAAAACTGCTGCCGCTCACAGGCAACGAAAAAGATTATGAACTGCTGCGCTATGTAGCTGTACTGCGTTCCTGGATCACCGGCAATTTCGACTGGAGCATGCACGATACCGGACGCTATAGCGCCATGATGAAAGAATATGTCAACAGCTGAGATAAAAATATTGGACCTTCAGGCAGCCCCGGGCTTTAGCCCGGGGTGCCTTTACGTTTGCTGATGTATTTCTCCAGCCGCTTGCCCAGCCACCAGAAAGAAACAGCGAGGATAGAAAAAAACAACCCCTTGTTGGTCCGGTCCCAGAGGTATTCGAAGTAACGGGTATACAGGTCCAGCAGCAGGAAAATAACGCCGAGGTCACGCAACAGGTCGTCTTTCGTACGGATGCCCAGCAGGAGGGTGAGGATACACTGTACGCTGAACACCACCACCCACCACAACAGGTGTACCTGGCGCAGGGCCTGCCATTCTTCCCAGGTGCCGCAATTCCCGAAAATAGAGATCAGCCAGCCGGACAGCAAAAACAACAGCCAGCCGCCACCCCAGGTGATTTCTTTGGCCGGCAGGAAGATGGCGGACCGCTTCATCAGCCAGCCGGCGCCTATTATCACGGCCGCCAGCAACGCCATGCGGCAGGGGAGGTTCATCCCCAGGAAATACGGACCGTCGCCGGTAAGATAATAGGTCAGCTTCACGTACGCGGGTATCAGGCAGATCAGGGTGGCCATCCACAACAGCCGGGAATGCAGCGTCAGCGCCACGGTAGCGTATACCGCCGTCGCCAGCAGCCAGAATACCCCATAGTTGCCGCCCAGGTAATCCATGCTCTTGCCAAGGTACACCACGGTAACGCCTGTACTCAATACCGGTAGCAGCCAGAATAGTTCACGGTTAAAAGAAAAGGCAGGCTGATGCCGGTTGCGGCGCCACCCCTGGTAACAAAGAAACGCTGTCAGCCCGGCAAACAGGAAGGCGATCACGCCATCCGTCAGCGAAAACTTTTTCCGCAGCACCTCGATCCACTTCTCGTCCAGCACCAACGACCCGAAAGCCATCAGGGCACAGGAAATAGCAGCGATAAAGATATACAGGGTGATCGTCTGCCAGTCGTTGCTGCGGACGGAATAGCTCTTCTGCAGCGCTTCCGCCTGCACGTCCGTGATCAGCTGGTCCTGCTGCCACTGCCGGATGGCCCGGTGCAAAAACTGTCCGTCTCTTTTGTCTACTTCCATCATAAGCTTAGCTGGATTTATCGCCTATATGTACCAGGCGAAGGGTATTCCGTTTTTTGATCTTCAACCGGAAATGATTGAAGAAAATCAACAAGGGGATCAGGCAAAAACTGATATTTTGGATAGTCTGGTTGTCAGGGTAGATAAAATAAGCGAGGGCAATCGCCGTAAAACCGAACGTCATCGTCAGAAAACTGTATTTCAACCGCTGGTACAGCAGCTCTTTTTCTGTATGCTGCCCCACGACCGCCAGCCCGGGTTTGCGCTGGAAAATATAGTAGCTGATCCAGAACAGCCCCGCCAGGCAACCGGCGAGATTAAACAAATAGATATACAGCGGCAGCATAAAATGACTGCTCATATGCATCATCGATGCCGTGGAAAAAGGAAAAGTAACAATAAAAAACAGGAAAAAAAGGTTGCGGTGGATCAACCCATCGTCATAATGCTGTAAAAAGCGACACAAATGCAGATGCCATTTCCAGAAGGTCCCGATAAACATAAAACTCATCGCAAAGGTGAAAAACTCCATCAGGAACGGATGCAACACCTGCCGGTAACCGCCTGCAGGCAAGTGTTCCGGCATATGCGGCAACTTGATTTCGATGATCAACAGGGTAATGGCAATGGCAAACACAGCATCGCTGAACAACACGGCCCTGTCCAGCTCAAATTCACGGTGAGGGGTTTTAGCTTCCTTGATAACTGACATAGACATATAAAAACGTATGGCTTTTCGGCAATATACGAAAAGCTAAAGAAAGCCGCTATCCACCGTTTTTTTAAATCCGGTAGTTTCGTATATTCGGGGAACAGCATCTCTTGTGCGACCGCCTCCGGTCAGAATTATCTATGCGTTGCGGCTTTGTCATCCGCCGGTAGCTGTTTTACAACCTTTTCTCTTTTCATTTGTTAGGTATTTATCAATCATCATATACTTTCAATGTTATAAGTATGCGTTGTACCCTTATATTGATTTCTACACTTTTTTTGTCAGGATTAAATACCACTTACGGGCAGATGGATACAACCAGGGGAAACTACGCCTTTAACCTGGCCGATTGTATACAATACGGGATCGCGCATCATCACGATATGGTCAATGCCAACCTGGATGTGGACTTTTCAAGGGAACAGGTAAAGGAAGCCACCGCCAAGCTGTTGCCCCACGCGGATATCAATGCCAACTTCACCGACAATATGAAACTGGCCACCTCCCTGATCCCCGACATCGCCAGCGGTAACTACGACCGTAAAATACCGGTGCAATTTGGTACCCGCTTTGCTTCCAACGCGACCGGGCAGATCAATCAGACCATCTTCCAGAGCGATTATTTCCTCGGACTGAAAGCTTCCCGCGTATACCGCGGACTGGCCACCAAAAACCTCACCCGCACGGAGATAGATACCAAAGTGGCCATCATCAAAGCCTACTACGCGGTGCTCACCAACCAGGAAAACATCCGCCTGTCCAAATCCAATCTCGATCAGCTGCGCAAAACCCTCTCCGACACCAAAGCCCGCTACGATGCCGGCGTGTCTGAAAGGGTAGACGTAGACCGGATACAGGTGTCCTATAATAATGGCGTGACCCGGATCGAAAACCAGATCCGCGAACTCGTATATACGATGCAGTTACTCAAGTTCCAGATGGGCATGCCGCAGGAAAGTGACCTCGAGCTCCGCGAAACCGTGCAGGACCTCAATGTGGAAGCGTTTTCCACCGATACGCTCAACTATAAAGTGGAAGACCGCGTGGAATACAGCATCCAGAACACCCAGATAGCCCTTAATGAACTGAACCTGAAAAGCAAGAAGATGGCCTATCTGCCCCAGCTGAACTTTTTCGTCAACTATGGGGTCAACTGGTTTTCCACCAAATTCGGCGACCTGTACAAACAAGGCTTCGGCGCCTCCGCACTGGGCCTCAACTTGTCATGGTCTATTTTTACCGGTACCGAAAGGCTCCACCAGATCAGGCAGCTGGGCATCACCCTGAAAAAATCACAAAATGATCTCGACTTCCTGTCACAGCAGATAAAACTGGAGGTGAAGAGCGCTAATACATCCTACGAAAGCAACAGGGCCACGTTCGTTACACAGAAGACGAATATGACACTAACGCAGGGCATATACGACAGGATCGTACTGAAGTTCGAGCAGGGCGTGGCTACCAGCCTGGACGTTATCTCAGCGGAAAGCCAGCTTACCCAGGCCCGCACAGACTACGTCAACGCCATGCTGGCCACCCTGATCAGTAAAACCGATCTGGACAAAGCCATGGGCAGAATCAAATAGTATCAAAGCAAATACAACAATTATTAATTTTTTCTCCATATGTACCTGAAATCAAATTGGATCATAATTCTGGTTGCGCTGCTGGGCACCGCCTGCGGTGGTGGAAAAAAACAACAGCAACAGGCAGCCATGATGGGCATGATGAAGGCAACTGTCGTAGCACAGGAAGTGGTGCCGGCTTCCTATACCGTGCACACCCAGTTCCCGGCTACGCTGACAGCACACGATGAAGTGGCCATTCGCTCCGATGTGACCGGCTATCTCTCCGCCATTAAAGTGAAAGACGGCAGTATGGTGAAAAAAGGGCAGCCGCTGTATGAGATCGACAAAAGCCGGTATGTGGCCGCCTATGGCCAGGTAGCCGCTACCCAGCAACAGGCGGAAGCGGACCTCGCCCAAAAAGAAAAAGATTACGAGCGATATAAAACCCTGCTGGAGCATGACGCCATCTCCAAACAGACGGTCGACCAGGCATATACCGCCGTGATGACGTCCAAAGCCAACCTGGCCGCTGCCAAGGCGGCCGTGGCCCGCGCCGGCACAGATGTCAATCACGCGATCATACGCGCTCCGGTCAGCGGCAGCATCGGCATCGTACAGATCAAAGTCGGTGATATCGTCAACGCCGGCCAGACGCTGATCAATACGCTGGTCAACGAACATCCTATCTTCGCCGACTTCGACGTGCCTCAGGCCAGCATCCCCCAGTTCTATCGCATCCAGAAAGGACAGGGCGATGAAAAATTCTTCCTGAAATTCACCAGCGGTGAAACCTATAGCGAACAGGGGAAAATACAGGCCATCAATAATATTGTAGACCCACAGACCGGTACCATCCGGGTGCGGCTGGTGTTCGGGAACAAAGACGGTCAGCTTAAATCAGGCATGAGTGGCGTAGTGGTCATGCAGTACGCCACACCGGCCACACAGGTGGCCATCCCGGCGAAAGCGATCGTACAGAACCTCTCCGAAACGTCCGTGATGACCCTCACGAAAGACAATGTGGTGAAACCCGTGCACATCACGCCCGGTCCCGTTACCGACACCATGCTGATCGTAGAAGACGGCCTTAAAGCCGGCGACCGCATCATCGTGGAAGGCCTGCAGAAAGTGAGGCCGGGAGATACCGTGAACGTGGCCGGTCCCGGTACGCCCGCAGCACCGCCGGCAGGTAAACATTAATTCCTAAAATCACCATCACAGTATGATTTCAAAAACTTTTATAGAGCGCAAGAATACTACGATAGTTATATCCATCATCCTGGTGATTGTAGGGTTGATCTGTATGTTTAACCTGCCTATTGCCCAGCTGCCAGATATTGCACCCCCCGTAACGGATGTAAGGGCCAACTATGTGGGCGCCAACTCCACCACCGTGGAAGAAACGGTGACGACACCCATCGAAAACCAGGTGAACGGTACGCCCGGCGCCATGTACATACAGTCGGTAAGCGCCAACGATGGTTCCATGAGTATCACCGTTACCTTCAACCTCGGCACCGATCCCGATATCGCCACGCTCGACGTGCAGAACAGGGTGAGCCTCGCCCTCCCCAGTACGCCGGACGAAGTAAGGCGTGTAGGGGTGACTGTTAAAAAACGTTCCAATGATATGTTGATGGTTATCGGGCTCAACTCGCCGAAAGGGCAACATACCCGCGAATTCCTCGACAACTACATCAATATTTACCTCAAACCGGAACTGGCCCGTATCGAAGGGGTGGGAGACGTGAACGCCTTCTCCCAGGACTACAGTATGCGTATATGGCTCAACCCTGATAAGATGGCGGCGCTCAACCTGACGGCGGCTGACATCGCACGGGCGGTGACCGAACAGAACCAGCAGGTGCCGGCAGGCAGTATCGGGGCGCCCCCCATGTCCCGCACCCAGGCTTTTGAATATACGGTGAGTGTAAGAGGCCGCCTGGCCACTTCCGAAGAATTCGGTAATGTGGTGGTCGCTAAAAATCCGAACGGTGGTCTCATTCGCCTCCGCGATGTGGCCCGTATCAACCTTGGCTCCTTCACCTACGCTATCGATGCCAAAGCAGATGGTAAAACCGGTAGCGGTCTGGCTATCTACCTGGCGCCCGGCGCCAATGCCCTCGATGTGAACGACCGCGTGATCGCCAAGATGGAAGAACTGGCCAAATCTTTCCCGGAAGATGTGAACTGGCTGATTCCTTTTGAAACGACCTCCTTCGTAAAAATATCTATCAACGAGGTGTTCCACACTTTCCTCGAAGCGCTTGCGCTGGTGGTGATCGTAGTGTTTATCTTCCTGCAGAACTGGCGGGCGACCATCATCCCGATACTGGTGATCCCCATCTCGCTGATCGGTACTTTTATATTCTTCCAGCTGCTGGGATTCTCTATCAATACCCTCACCCTCTTCGGTTTCGTACTGGCCATCGGTATTGTGGTGGACGATGCCATCGTGGTGGTGGAAGCGGTCCAGCATCATATCGACGCCGACCTGATGTCGCCGCGGGAAGCCACTTTCAAAGCCATGTCGGAAGTACAGGCGCCGGTGATCGCCATCGCGCTGATCCTCGCAGCAGTGTTTGTACCGGTAGCGTTTATTCCCGGCGTAAGCGGACGATTGTACCAGCAGTTTGCGCTCACCATCGCATTCTCGGTATTGCTATCCGCCTTCCTGGCGCTGACGCTCACACCGGCGCTGACAGCCATCCTGCTGCGGCCTGCGCATCTTACCAAAAAATCACACGGGCTGAATAAGTTCTTCTATAAATTCAATGAATGGTTTACCCGTGTTACCAACCGCTACGGCAACATGGTGATGCGTTCCATTCGCTTTACGCCGGTGGTGCTTATCCTGCTGGGGGTGCTGTTTGCCGTTGCTTTTTATCTTTTTAAGAAGACACCCACCACCTTTGTGCCCCAGGAAGACATGGGTGCCCTCTTTATAGCACTGGAACTACCGGAAGCAGCGTCTACCGAACGAACAAAACAAGTAGTGGATGAAATCGGTCATATCCTCAGCGCCGACAGCGCCGTAAACCACTTCTTCGGCATCACCGGGATGAACTTCGTGGCCAACGCGGTGAAGCCCAACTCGGGCACTTTCTTCGTGAGCCTCAAACCATGGGACGAGCGCTATGCGCATGGAGACGATATCGGTAAAGTGCTGGGCCGTATCCAGGGCGCAGCGTCGCGTATCGTCGGCGCCACCATCATTGCCATCCCGGCGCCGACCCTGCGTGGCATGGGTACGTCGGGCGGCTTCTCGTTTATCCTCGAACAAAAAAGTAATCCGGATATCAAACAATTTATGCAGGTGATGGGGCAGTTCCTGATGGAAGCCAACCAGCGGCCTGAAATAGCCCGCGCTTACGCCTTCTTCAGCGCCAATACGCCGCAGTTCAACGTAGAAGTGGACAGGGACAAATGTAAACAGCTGGGCGTGGCCGTCAGCGATGTGTTCAACGCCTTGCAGACTTTCCTCGGCGGCCTGTACGTCAATGACTTCACGCGTTTCAGCCGCAGCTTCCGCGTGGTGATGCAGGCAGACTCACTGTACCGTACCAGCATCGACAATCTCGCTACTTATTATGTACGCAATAACCTGGGGCAAATGGTGCCGCTCAGCGCGCTCATCACCACCAAAAAAGGCGCAGGCGCCCCGGTCATCAACCACTTTAACCTGTACCGCTCTGTGGAGATAGATGGCGACAGCCAGGTGGGCTACAGTAGCGGCGACGCCATCAAGGCATTACAGGAAGTGGCCGCCAAAGTGCTGCCGGAGAATTTCGGTTACGAGTGGGCCAACGTGTCCCTGCAGGAAATAAAAGCGGGCAACAGCAGCGTGCTGATCTTCATGTTGTCTATCCTGTTTGTATTCCTGCTGCTTACCGCGCTGTACGAAAGCTGGTCCGTACCATTCTCCGTACTGCTGGCGGTGCCTGTGGCGTTGTTTGGTTCCATCGTGGCGCTGGCGCTCACTAAACAGGCTAACAGCGTGTATTCCCAGATCGGTCTCATCACCCTGATCGGACTGGCCGCTAAAAACGCCATCCTGATCGTGGAGTTCTGTAAAGAGCGCGTGGACAGGGGTATGCCATTGATGGAAGCTACGCTGGAAGCGGTGAAGCTGCGTTTCAGGCCTATCCTGATGACGTCTTTTGCCTTCATCCTCGGCGTGGTGCCGTTGTGCCTGGCGCAGGGCGCCGGTGCGGCCTCCCGCGTTAATATAGGCTACACCGTTATTGGCGGTATGCTGGCAGCCACCGTGCTGGGGGTATTCACCGTTCCGGTATTATATGTGCTCATCACCAAACTGGCCTACGGTAAAAAGAAACTGGCCGAACTGGAAGCGCACGGCAACGAAGAGAAAAAACCGAAAGGGCTGGGTGAATAGTTTTATTTTGAGTCATGAAAAATACGGAACGATTCAGCAACAGGGTAACGGACTACGAGAAGTACCGGCCACATTATCCGGTGGCCATTATTCCGTACCTGTCTGCCACCACAGGACTTTCGCACAGCAGTGTTATTGCGGATATCGGTTCCGGTACCGGCCTTTCGGCCCAGCCGTTCCTCGATAATGGTAACACGGTGTACGCCGTGGAGCCCAACGAGGCGATGCGGGCTTCGGCAGAGCAGCACCTTGGCCGTTTCCCCGGCTTTAAAAGTGTTGCCGCCACGGCAGAACATACTTCCCTGCCCAATCACTCGGTAGATCTCATCGTGGCCGGACAGGCTTTCCACTGGTTCGACCAGGAGCTCACCCGTAAAGAGTTTCACCGCATCGCCAAACCCGACGCCTATGCCGCCCTGATGTGGAACCTGCGGTCTGTGAGTACGCCGTTTGAACAGGATTATGAACAGCTGTTGCAAGAGCATGGTGTGGACTATAAACATATGCAGCAACGCCATGTAGGCCCGATGCAGCTCGCCGCATTTTTTCTGCCTGGCACCTTTAAGGAGAAAACTTTTCAGAACGCCCAGCGTTTCGATTTCAAAGCATTGAAAGGCTTGCTGTCATCTTCTTCGTATATGCCGGCCCGTTCGCATGAAAACTATCCGGCCATGATCAAGGACCTTGAAGACATCTTCCATAAATACCAGGAGCAGGGGATGGTAACGTTTAAATACGAAACGAAACTGTACACAGGCAGATTGAGCGAATAAAAACATTTTTCAAAAAGATCATCATAAAAAATCCCGGAGCAATTCGCTCCGGGATTTTTTATGCGTCATTATTCTGTCATTGGATTCAGGCCAGCGCATCAAACAATATTTCCACCGGATGCTGTGCTTTTACGCCGGTGCCGTCTTTTACCTGGTGGCGGCAGCTGGTGCCGGGGGCGGCGATCAGCGTGCCGGTAGCGGCGTTGCGTACTGCCGGGAACAGCACCATTTCCCCGATCTGCATACTGAGGTCGTAGTGTTCTTTTTCGTAGCCGAAAGAGCCGGCCATGCCGCAGCAACCGGAGGGGATCACGTCTACGGTGTAGTGCTGCGGGATAGATAGCATCTTTTTACTGTGCAGCGCGGAAGACAGTGCTTTCTGCTGGCAGTGCCCGTGCAGCTTGATCTGCTGTGGCTGAGCGGTGAACTGTGCAGCGGTGATATGCCCTTTCTCTGCCTCGCTGGCAATAAACTCATCGATCAGGAAACAGTTTTTGGCCAGTGTCTGCGCCTGCGGACGAAGGTTTTCCCGTACCAGGTCGGGGTATTCGTCGCGGAAGCTGAGGATGGCAGAGGGTTCTACGCCCAACAGGGGCGTGTTGTCGTTGATAACGTTACTGAATATACGTACGTTTTCTTCTGCCAGTTCACGCGCCTGGCGCAGTAGTCCTTTGGACATGTAAGCGCGTGCACTTTCCGGATGGTCGATCATTTTCACTTCGTAACCGAGGCGGTGCAGCAGCTGTACTGCTTTGATGCCTACCGGGGTGTCGTTGTAGTTGGTGAACTCGTCGCAGAAGAGATATACCGTGCGGTTGCCGGCGCCCTGTTTTTCTTTGGGCCAGGTCTGGTTGAACCATTTCCGCAGCGTGGTGCTATGGAGGCCGGGCAGGGAGCGTTTGGCCGCGAAGCCGCTGAATTTACGGATAATACCGCCGGTAAAGCTGTTATTGATAAGTCCATTGTAGATGCCCGGAGCAATGGCCGCGAGGCCGGACAGCTTAGAAAAATTGCCGATCATCCGGGCGCGCATGGGTACGCCGTTGGCGTCATAGTAGTGTTGCAGGAACTCCATCTTCAGCTTGGCCATGTCTACATTGGACGGACATTCTGACTTACAGCCCTTGCAGGCGAGGCAGAGGTCGAGTACTTCATAGATCTCTTTATGATCGAAGCGGTTTTCTTTGGTGGAGTGGGTAAGGAACTCACGCAGGATGTTGGCCCTGGCGCGGGTGGTATCTTTTTCGTTGCGGGTGGCCATGTAGCTGGGACACATGGTACCGCCGCTCAACGGTGTTTTACGGCAGTCACCGGAGCCGTTGCACTGCTCGGCGTGTTGCAGCACGGTTTGTTCCGGGAAGTGGAAGATGGTATGGAAGTCCGGTGTTTTTTGTCCGGGTTCGTAACGCAGCATACTGTTCATGGACGGCGTGTCCACGATTTTATTGGGATTGAAGATATTTTCAGGGTCCCACGTGTATTTGATCTGGCGCAGCAGCTCATAGTTTTTTTCGCCTACCATCTGACGGATGAATTCACCGCGCAGGCGGCCGTCACCATGTTCGCCGCTGAGGGAGCCGTGGTATTTTTTAACAAGGGTGGCTATTTCTTCTGCGATGGTCCTGAAGAGTTGATTGCCTTCTTCCGTTTTCAGGTTGATGATCGGGCGGAGGTGGATCTCACCGCTGCCGGCGTGTGCATAGTGTACGGCGTGCAGGTCATACTTTTCCAGGATCACGTTGAAGTCACGGATAAAATCGGGGAGGTCTTCTACGGCTACGGCGGTATCTTCAATCACCGGCACGGCTTTTTCGTCGCCAGGCAGGTTACTGAGCAGTCCCAGTCCGGCTTTGCGGAGGGTCCAGATTTTTTTGGTGTCTTCCCCGAACAGGAGGGGGAAGTGGTAGCCCAGTCCGGCGGCGCGCAACTGTGTTTCCAGCCGGCCTGCTATTTCTTTCACTTCTTCACGGGTATTACGGCAGAATTCCACTACGAGGATGGCGCCGGGGTCGCCCTGTACAAAGAAGCGGTTTTTACGTTGTTCGATATTGTCTTTGGTGCACTCGAGGATGAAGTGGTCTATCAGTTCGCTGGCGCTGGGTTTGAAGTCCATCACCTGGATATTGGCCCGGAGGGATTCGTCCACGCTGTTGAAGTGGATGCAGAGCAAGCCTGTCTCTTTGGGAGGCAGGGGGTTGATATGCAGTTTTATTTCTGTGATCAGGGCGAGGGTCCCTTCGGAGCCTGCGATGAGTTTGCAGAAATTAAAATCTTCGGTGCCGGCGGTAAAAGGAGCGGTTTCCAGCAACATGTCTACGGCGTAGCCGGTATTGCGGCGGGGGATGCTCTTTTTAGGGAATTCGCGGCGTATCTCTTCCTGGTTGCGGTAGTCGCTCAGGGCGCTGCGTATCTGCTGATAGATGCGGGTTTCGAGGGTGTCCGGGCCTTCGCATTTAGCGTGGAAAGCGTCGGGGCTGAGGGTATTGAAGGTAACTTCTTCGCCGTTGCTTAGCAGGGCTTTCACTTCCAGCAGGTGTTCGCGGGTGCTGCCGTATACCACGCTGTTGGAGCCGCAGGAGTTGTTGCCTACCATCCCGCCGATCATGGCGCGGTTGGCGGTGGACGTTTCCGGGCCGAAGTAGAAGCCGTGCGGTTTCAGGTACATGTTCAGCTCGTCGCGGATCACGCCCGGCTGTACCCGTACCCAGTTTTCGGCGGTATTGAGTTCCAGTATTTTAGTGAAGCTGCGGGACACGTCGGTAATGATACCGTTGCCCACCACCTGGCCAGCCAGCGAGGTACCTGCAGTGCGGGGGATCAGCGATGTTTTGTTGGTACGCGCAAAAGAGATCAGTTTCTTCAGGTCGTCTGTCGATTCGGGGATGGCCACTGCCAGCGGCATTTCACGGTATGCCGACGCGTCGGTGGCATAGAGTGTCCGCATGGTATTGTCTGTATAAAGCGTTCCTTCCAGTTCCTGGGCCAATTGTTCCAGCTTTTCGCGCATCATGGTATGTACCGGGTTTTGAGAGGGCGAAATTAATATTTCAGTCCGGCTTTTTTATCTCTTGTAATGTATTCGTCAAAAAAAACACTATTCCTTTACAAATTGCGGCTTTTTTACCTGCAGGCCGCAAACGGCTTCTATCCTGTCTGCCAGGTAAGCTGCCAGATCGGGTGACAGGGCCTCGTCGTGCATGTGCATGAAAAAATAGATCTCCTGCAGACCGTTGTCCAGCCAGTATTTGATCCGGTTAGCCCAGTCGTCGATACGGGTATAGTCGGTCGGATGCAGGCTGTTGCCCACAAAGCGGATGAATATCTTCGGTACGGTGAGGTGCATATGGGCGCAGTCCCTTCTGCCGGCGGTATCGGTGATGATGGCGCCCACTTTCAGTTCCCGCAGTTTATCGAACAGTTCCAGCCGCACGGCCTCATCTTCATACCATTCTTTATGTCTTACTTCCAGGAAAAACTGCAGGTCGGTGGGCAGGGAGGCCAGGTAATCGTACAGCGCTTTTCGTTTGGCAGGGCCGTATTTGTCGCTCAGCTGCAGGAAGATAGGGCCGAGGTGTTTGCCGAAGGCCAGCACGCCTTCCAGGAAAGCGGTGGTTTTCGGGCCGGCGGTAGCGGGACCGAGATTGCTGAAGTGGCTGATGGCCTGTGGCACCTTGGGGCAGAATTTGAATTCCATGCCTTTGGCTGGTGCGTCCCATTTGGAGATGGTGTCCGGACCATAGATCTGGTAGTGCGTGGCGTTGAGCTCAATGCTGTTGAAATGACGCACGTATTCGGGCAGAAAAAGGGCTTCTTTGGTGCCTTTGGGATATATTTTCCCGATCCATTCCTTGCGGCCCCACTTGGCGCAGCCCAGCCAGGCTTGCGGTTTCTTAACGGGCTTGCCTTTCAGCACTTTTTTGTTGAAAAGCGGCTCAGCGGGCAGTTTGAAGTCCAGTTCTTCCAGCTCCGCAGGTGTAACACGGCCAAAATCCATAACAGCAGGTTTTAACGGGTGCACATGACGATCATGGTAAAAGGGATAAGGGCAGGTACTGCAAATATACTAAAAGCAGGGGGCTGCAGGGGCAAAACACACTGCTAAAATAAAATAGTGGAAACCTTTTGTTTTTTTGTTTTTACAAGTTAACTTAAGATAGATTATCAATTATTTAGCATGGAAATTTTACACGTTAGCGCGGAATGTTACCCGGTAGCCAAAGTAGGTGGGCTCGGTGACGTGGTAGGGGCATTGCCCAAATACCAATACGAGCTGGGGGCTATCGCCAAAGTGGTGGTACCGGCCTACAGGAATAAGTATTACGATACGCATGAATTTGATGTGGTGCATCAGGCCGGGATGTGGCTGGGGCACGACTGGTATCATTTCAATGTGTTAAAAGAGCGGAACAATGAGCTGGGTTTTGATCTGTACCTGGTGGACATCCCCGGTTTACTGGATACGCCCGGTGTTTACGGTTATCCCAATGACACGGAGCGGTTCCTGGCCTTCCAGATAGCCGTGCTGGACTGGGTCAATGAATGGAATCACCAGCCGGACGTTATCCATTGTCATGACCATCACACCGGCCTGGTTCCTTTTCTGATGGCTTATGGCTATAAATACGAGCGCATGCGGGAAGTTCCTTCTGTGCTCACCATCCACAATGCCCAATACCAGGGCCAGTTTGGGTGGGACAAGCTGTACCTTATCCCGTCTTTTGACCTGTGGAAAGCGGGTTTGCTGGACTGGGGCGGAGCTATCAACCCGCTGGCGGCGGCTGTTAAATGCGCCTGGAGGGTCACCACGGTATCGCCCGGATACCTGGAAGAGCTGTACCAGCAGGCCAACGGACTGGAATGGCTGATCAATCATGAACGCGCCAAAACCGTTGGCATCATCAATGGAATAGACACAGCGGTATGGGACCCGGAGACAGACCATATGGTACAGGCCAATTACGACCTGGAAACGGTGGCGCAGGGTAAAGGGGAAAACAAACAGGCCCTTTGTGAACGTTTTGGCCTCGATGCGTCGTTGCCGCTGGTATCGTTCATCGGCAGGCTGGTAGGGGATAAAGGCGCCGATCTGTTGCCGGAGATTATCAGCCGCACCCTGCATGAGCTGCCGGGCGAGGTAAACTTCCTCGTACTGGGTAGCGGTGATCCACATGTGGAATGGTCACTACAACAAACCCGACATGATGTTAGCTACGGTTTTAATCTGCATATCGGATATAATGAAGCACTGTCACACCTGATCTATGCCGGCAGCGATTTCCTGCTGATGCCGTCCAGAGTGGAACCCTGCGGGCTGAACCAGCTCTACGCCCTGCGTTACGGCACCGTGCCGATGGTCCGCAGTACCGGCGGATTAAAGGATACCGTGACCGATTTTGGAGATCCCAACGGATTTGGCATACGTTTTAATCAGGCTGGGGTATGGGATGCCTGTTACTCCGTAAAACGTGCCGTGGAACTGTTCAACGATACCACCCATCTCTCGGAAATCCGTTTGCGAGGCATGCGGCTCAATCATTCCTGGGGACGCTCGGCCCAGCAGTACCTCGATGTTTACAACAGTATGAAAGGCTAACTAATCACGATAACGCGCTGCGATTTCCTAATCTAAACCAACGTCCACACTATGACTAAAGATGTAATATCCATTATTCTCGGAGGCGGTGCAGGTACCCGCTTATATCCCCTTACCCGTCGCCGTTCCAAGCCGGCAGTGCCCCTTGCCGGTAAATACAGGCTGGTGGATATTCCTATCTCCAACTGCCTGAACGCGGAACTGAACCGTATTTTCGTTTTAACCCAGTTCAACTCCGCCTCGCTTAACAAGCACATCAAAAACTCGTACCATTTCAGTCATTTCGACAAAGGATTCGTTGACATCCTCGCTGCCGAACAAACACCCGACAATCCCACCTGGTACCAGGGGACCGCAGATGCCGTAAGGCAGTGCCTGCACCATGTGGAGAATTTCGACTTTAAATATGTGCTGATACTCTCCGGTGACCAGTTGTACCAGATGGATTTCCGGGATATGATCAACCATCACATCGAAACAGGAGCGGAAATATCCATTGCTACCATTCCGGTATCGGCTAAAGACGCATCAGATTTCGGTATCCTGAAAACCGATAATACCGGCGCTATTGTTTCCTTTACGGAAAAACCGTCACAGGAAGTGCTGCCGCCGTGGGCGTCTGAGGTGAGCGATGAGATGAAGGGCATCGGCCGGGTATACCTCGCCAGCATGGGCATCTATATCTTTAGCCGCGACGTACTCTTCGATATGCTGGGCAAACAACCGGAGGCGGCCGACTTTGGCAAGCAGCTGATCCCTGAAGCCATCGAGGCCAAAGCCCGGGTGTTCAGCTACCAGTATGAAGGTTACTGGACCGACATCGGTAACATTTCCTCGTTCTGGGAAGCCAATATCGGGCTCACAGACGATATACCGCAGTTTAACCTTTTCAACGAATCACAGACCATCTACTCCCGCGCGCGGATGCTGCCCCCCGCCAAAATATCCGGTACCATGGAGAAAACAATCATCGCCGATGGTTGTATTATTATGGCAAGCCGGTTGGAACGCTGTGTGGTGGGTATCCGTACCCGCATCGGCAAAGGCTCGGTCGTCTCCAATACGTATATCATGGGGAGTGACTATTACCAGACACTCGACGAACTGGACAGGGCCAGCGCAGAAGGCCGTCCGCCCATGGGCATCGGCGAAGACTGTGTGATCGATAAGGCAATTATTGACAAGAACTGCAGTATCGGAAATAACGTACATATTCAGGGCGGAGACCATCTTCCGGATGGCGACTTTGAAAAATATACGGTGAAAGACGGCATTGTTGTTGTTAAAAAAGGAGTAGTCCTGCCGGACGGATTCAACATCTAACAAATCAATACACATGCGAGTGTCAATTGAGCGGAAACCTACGAAGATCTATCCTGATCTGAAAAGAGTGGTAGCCAGGTTTTTTTTCAATGGCGAAGCCAGGGCCAAATCCATTATACAACATGTTGCCACCATGAGCGATGAACAGGTGGATGTAACGATAACGCCTATACTGAGAGAGTTCTCCCGGCGCCACCGTAACATTACCCGTATTTTCGAGAAACATGCAGACAGGATCCGGCACCTTTTCGCTGCTGTTCAGGTTAACTACGACGAATTGTCCCTGAAAAGAAAACTGTTGACAGGTTCGTATTTTACTAATGAATATTCGATTGAATCTGCCGCCTTTTTTAACCCGTCGATGATCGAAGATGTGGACCAGAGCGGACTGGAAGAAGGGGAGAAAAGAGTGATCCTCAGTTTCCGGGCCGTAGGTGAAGGACATATCTCCTCCATCGCTTTCCGCAGCGGTATCATCGACCGCAATAACCAGATCACTTTACAAACGGCCGGCAATTATGTGGATGAAGCGGAAGTAATCCGCAATGCCATGTATAAGAAGGAGACTTTCTTTCAGAATGCAGTCTCCATCAAACTGCCGGACCCTGTGATGCAGGAGGTGATGAACAGCCTGTCAGACGAGTTTGAGTACATGTCGCTGAAAAAAGTGATCCGTGAAATGCAGCAACGCTACCAGGTAGACCACCTGGTGAAAAAAGCGCTGGAAAGATTGCTCTGGCTGGCAGACTCCTACTACGAACTGAATTTCTCGCTGGACACGGACATTTCCGACCGGGTGATTTTTCCGTACTCCGATGCGGAAAGCCGGGGTATTGAAGACGCCCGCTTTGTGAAGTACAAAGGGGAAGATGGCAAAATTACCTACTACGCTACCTATACGGCGTTTGACGGGATCACCATCCAGCCTAAACTGCTGTCTACCGAAGACTTTTATAATTTTAAAATCATGCCCTTGTATGGAGAGGGGGCCCAGAATAAAAACCTGGCCCTCTTTCCCCGCAAGATCAAAGGGAAATATGTCATGATATCCCGTATTGATGGTATCAACGGGTATATTATGTATTCCGATAAAATCAACATTTGGGAAAACCCGCAGATCCTTCAGACCCCTAAATATCCCTGGGAATTTGTACAGGTGGGCAACTGCGGCTCACCGATCGAAACGCCGGAAGGCTGGCTGGTGATTACGCATGGCGTAGGTCCTATGCGAACCTATTGCATCGGCGCCAGTTTGCTGGACCTCGAAGATCCGGGAACGGAGATCGGCCGCCTGCGGGAGCCGCTGCTGATGCCCAACAAAGACGAAAGGGAAGGTTACGTGCCCAACGTACTTTATTCCTGTGGCTCTATCGTACACAACGATGAACTGCTCATACCCTACGGACTCTCCGATTATGCTTCCGGGTTCGCCGCCGTTAATCTCGAAAAACTGCTGGCGCAAATCAAAGCTGACGGCATATGATCCTAACGCAGTGACTGATATATTTTCAGGTAATCGGCTGTCATCCGGTCGGTTGTGAAATGCTCGTGCGCATGCAGGTGACAGGCGTAACGGTCCAGTTGGTCCAGCGCTTCCACCGCCGCCACGGCTTCGGCCACCGTGTTGACTAAATAACCGGTGCGTCCGTCCTGTATCAGTTCCGGCATGGAGCCTCTGTTGAAAGCGATCACCGGGGTGCCGCACAGCATTGCTTCGGCCACGCTCAGCCCAAAGGGTTCGTTAAAATGAATGGGGTGCAACAGGGCGCTGGCTTTACCCAGCAGGTCACTGCGGGCCGGTCCTCCTACGGACCCGAGGTACCGGATCTGTTCATCATCTATGAAAGGTTTTACCATTTCTTCAAAGTAATCCTGTTGCTGGATGATACCGGCTATCAGCAGGCGGCGGCGGGCCTGCAGCGCAATCTGTATGGCGTCGTGCGTGCCCTTGTCGGGATGAATGCGGCCGTAATACAGCAGATAGTCGTCCGGAGCCGGGTTAAAGGCAAAGTCAGCTGGCCTCACACCATTGTAAACCGTGGCTTTATAATGCAGCCGGGGATGGCGGTCAGCATTACTGATCGCCACATAATGCCCTGTGTGGTTATAGCGCTGGTATACCGGAACAATCTTCTCCGAAGAAAAGCCGTGAATGGTTGTTACCATAGGCGTATGTATCAGCCGGGAATAGGTGAGCGGCAGGAAATCGAAATGATTGTGGATGATGTCAAAATGGTGTGCCTGCTCCATCAGGTAGCTGATATGCATACATTCGTTGACTTTGGCGTCTGCGTTCCGGTCTTCCTCGTACCCCTGCGGGCAGATCCATGCCAGCTTACCCTGGGTCAGAGAGTCTCCGGTAGCAAAGAGGGTGACGTCTGCGCCACGGGCCACCAGGCCTTCGGCGAGGTTGGAGGCCATTTGTTCCCAGGGGCCGTAATGCCGGGGTGGGGTGCGCCAGGCTACGGGCGAAAGGATTGCGATCTTCATAGTGTTCCGGTTTTCCGATCAGCTTTTACGGCAAATTCCAATCCACATTCACCCGCCCATCAAATTTTGGTAGTAAAAAACCTGAAATCACAATTTCTTCTCTAACTTCGTACATTCAAAAGTTTCGATGTATTCAGATATATCCGTTACTTTTATTGATCATTTGTAATTCGACACGTAATATGCTCGAGTATATTCCTTACGGGAAGACAGGCTTTTTTAATCAGCTGGTAACAGATTTTTTAGCAGATGCGCCACAGATCAGACCTTTCTACACCTATTCCTCCACTCGTCCGGATTTTACTGCTGCGATAGCCGCCCGGAAGCAGTTTAACACCCCAAGAGCTGCGCTGGTAGCAGCATTACAACAGCAATATGAGAACCTGGAGCCCATGCAGGCCGTTCAGGACAATATTGCGCGCCTTGCCGATGTGCAGACGTTCACAGTAACGACCGCCCACCAGCCCAATGTATTTACCGGTTACCTGTATTTTGTTTATAAGATACTGCAAGCCATCAAACTGTGTCAGGAACTGCAGCAGCAGTATCCGCAGCATCAGTTTGTACCGGTGTACTATATGGGCAGTGAAGACGCTGACCTGGATGAACTGGGCAGTATCTACCTGGAAGGAAAGACACTGACCTGGGCTGCAGGACAGCAGGGGGCTGTAGGCCGTATGCGTCCGGAAGGGCTGGAGCAACAGATCGGACAAATAAAGGATATGCTGGGGTATGCACCGCATGCGGACGAGCTGATAGCACTGCTGCACAAAGCTTACCTGGAGCACGATACTATCCAGGAGGCTACGTTGTACCTGGTACATGCGCTGTTTGGCCGTTACGGGCTGGTGGTACTGGTGCCGGACAGTCCTGCCCTGAAACGCCTTTACATCCCGGTGATGAAGGATGAGTTGTTTCATCAGGCTTCTCATAGTATTGTGGGTAATACCCTCGAACAGCTGGGCGCCCATTATAAGGTACAGGCTAATCCGCGGGAGATCAACCTGTTTTACCTGAAAGACGATATACGCGAGCGTATTGTGCAGGAAGGCGATCAGTGGAAAGTATTACACACCCCGTTGAAATTTGACGCTGCTGCGTTGGAAAAAGAGCTGGAGGACCATCCGGAACGGTTTAGTCCTAATGTGATCCTGCGGGGCATGTTCCAGGAAACGGTCCTGCCCAATATCGCTTTTATCGGCGGCGGCGGGGAAATCGCCTACTGGCTGGAGCTGAAAGATCTTTTTGCCCACTACGGCGTACCTTTCCCGATATTGTTGTTGCGCAATTCCCTGTTGCTGGCAGATGAGCAGTCCGCCCGGCGGCTGGATAAACTGGGCATCACCACCGCGGAATTGTTCGCCACCACAGATGATATCGTGAACGCCTATGTGAAAAAACATACCAATGCTGCGCTGGTACTGAAGGAAGAATATGCGGCCATTGAAAAGTTATATGACAGCCTGGAAGAGAAGGCACGCAGCATCGATATTACGCTGGTGGCCAGCACTGGTGCGGAAAGAAGCCGTGCTTTAAAATCTATCGGTAAACTGGAACATAAGTTCCTCCGGGCGGAGAAGAAAAAATTCGCATGGCAGACAGACCAGATCAAACAGGTGAAGAATAAGTTGTTTCCCGGTGGTTCGTTACAGGAGCGTAAAGAGAACTTTATGCCCTGGTATGCGGCGGAAGGCCCGGCTTTCCTGGACCGCGTGCTGGCGGCGCTGACACCGGTTACGGACCAGTTTACGATTGTACGTTAAACGATTGGTGATTTTGGGATTTTTTGATGTACGATTTCGGGGATGATCGAAACATACAGGCGGAACAAATAAAAAGATCGAAGCACATTGCTTCGATCTTTTTATTTGTTCCGGTAGCTCCAATCACCCCGAAATCAAAAAATCGTACATCAAAAAATCCAAAATCAACTCAGTGCTTTGCCCATATCTTTCATCAGGGAGAGGATAGCCTGTAGTTGATCGTGCACCTGTTTGGTCTCCAGCATTTCGTCACGGATAGGCGTGGCGCCTTTGCCCTCATTGATTTCCAGCTGGCGCAGGTGTACCAGGTTCTGCAGATGCTCGTCCAGCGTATCAAATGCATGGATGGCGGGTTCGGGTTGTGCCTGGCTGTGCGTGGCGGGATCGATCATGAGGTACAACTGATCGATGTATTGCAGCAGGTAGGTGGTGATTTCCTTATACTCCGGTCTGGGAAACCGTACGCCATGATGCATGCTATACGCGGCTAGGGCGGCGATGTGGGAGGTAAGGGTATGATTGAGCACCACAAAGTGATATACTTTGGAAGCGTTTTTTTGTTTGCTCTTCGGTTCAGACAGCATCCGCTGGAAGGCGGCCATCATATTGGCGGTATCCACATAAGTAGCTTTACGGGCGAGTTTAAAATCGGTCACTGTATTGGTTTCCCCGGCATATACCCGCAATACCAGTTCAAAGTATTTGCGGTTGGAGAGCATCATTTTCTGCATGTATCCCGGCAGGGTGTTGTGTTCCCACGAAGGCCACAGCAGCATATTGGCAAAGAAGGCGATGCCTCCGCCGATGAAGGTGTCGAGCACCCGCTGGGTGACGTTCTGCAGGTCTGCAGGATGCAGGAAGTGCAGCAGGAAGATGATGAACGGGGTGACAAAGAAGACGCTGAGGGTGTACTGGAAGCTCATGAAGCTGTAGGCGCCCAGGATGCAAAGGAGCATGCTGATAAAGATCACCGTATCGTTATGGGTGATGTACAGCAGTCCGGCGGCAAAGAGCGCACCCAGTACCGTGCCGATCAGGCGTTGTATGCTGCGGGAGCGGGTGAGGCCGAAGCCAGGCTTCAGGATCACGACTATTGTCAGCAGTATCCAGTATACCCTGTCAAGGTGAAGGGCCTGTCCCAGCAGGTAACCGGTAATAGTGGCGAGGCTTACACGCACGGCATGCCGGAAAATGTGGGATTTGAAGGTAAGGTTGTCGCGGAACGTCTCCAGGTCATATTTCTGGCTGGTAGTAAATTTCGAGAGTTCCAGCCTGGGATCGATAGTCTCGTCTTTTAATCGTTCCAGCCGGGTGAGCCGGTGCAGGTTATAGATCCTTTGCGCCATGTCCTGCAGGTTTTGCAGGATGTTGGTCAGCGGGATGGTCCGTGTCCTTTCCGCCAGGGTGGGCAGTTTCAGGGTGATGTCGGCTATGGCTTTTTTCACTTTTTCCATCTCATATTTGAGATTGGTTTTGGGCAGGGAACGTTGTCCTGCGGCAACGGCGAGACCGATATTCTCCAGTTCTTCCACGAACCCGGTGATCAGCGCATGGAATTTTTGCAGGATGTCATCCTGTTTAAAATCGCGTTGAAGGGCGTTGTAGTCTGTCTGGGAAGCCATGATCTGCTCCTGCAGGTCTACCATATCGAGGAAGATAAGCACCATGCTTTTGTTGATGCTGGTGGTGCCCTGCTGGGCGGAGCGTCTTTTCAGCAGTAGTTCCCTTACGTTTTCCTGTTTTTCGTTGACGATGACCTGTTGTGCCAGTACGGCTTTGTAGTTGGCGACCACATCTACGCCGGGTGTATAAAAGTTGGAGCGCAGTTCGAGGTAGCGGGCGGTTTGTTGTATGCAGTCGCCCAGTGCCTGTTGCACGTTGAGGTAGGGACGTATCTGCCATAGTATCAATGCCAGCAGGGCATACCAGATGCTGCCCAGCAGTACCATGGCCGCATATATCAACGCCATACCGGGCGTGAGCTGGGTTTCGCCCAGGATGGAGACCAGGACGAGCAGGCAGCCGGTGCCAATATTACCGCCGCGGTTGCCGTAGACCAGCATCATGGCGAAGACGAAGCAGCAGGCCACTATCCAGAAAGCCATGAGGGTGGGGTAAGGCAGCAGCAGCCCGGTGCCGATGGCGGTCAGGAAAATCAGCCCGGTGCTGATGATAAGCCCGTTGCGCTTGTGGATGATGGTGCCGGGCACATCGCTCAGGGCGGTACACAACGCGCCCATGGACATGGCGATCCCGAGGTCCAGCTGGCCGATAGCGGCAAAAATCAGGGAGGGGACCACCACGCTGATAGTGGTGCGCAAACCGTTGCTGAAATGATAACTGTAAAGGAAACTCTTAATATCGTTGATTCGCTGTTCTATACGCAAACGTAAATCGGTTTTTGGAATACAAAGATACAAGGCAATTACGAATTACGGATTACGAATTATGAATTGAGGCTTTCATGCAGCGCAGTCACTAAGCGACGCTCCGCTGAAAATGGTCTTCAATTCGTCATCCGTCATCCGTATTTCGTAGTTTTTTTCTCACATACCAGTATCAACCACACTCTTGTTTCGTGTAGCGCTGGTCGTTAGTTTGCCGAAGCGCCAGCTGACGGAAATGGTATAGGTATTGGCGGGAAAATAAGTGGTGAAGGTCCGGCGGAAAGACGGGTCGATCGTCTCTGTGATGGCTGGCCGTTGTTTCCGGAACGGTTGATCTGCGCTGAGGCTGGTGGATAGTTTGCCGTCGAGAAAGTCTTTGCGCACGGTGAATCCGTATCCGATATTGGCGCCGCTGCTGCCTTGTACGCTGGGACTGCCGGAATACCAGTATCCGTAGGCATCTGCCCGGAAGCCATGCCCGATATTATAGTCGGTGTTGAGATAGATGCTGCCGGAGAAGCCGCTGGTGCTAAGGGTATTACCATCGCTGAATTTGCTGTAGGCGCCACGTCCGTTGATGCTGACATTCCATTTTGGGGTAAGGGCAAAGCGCATGCTGGTGCTGACACCCACGGCGCTGGATTTGCCGATATTGGCGTAGGTAGTGGAGGATATGCCTTTTTCTTTTTCCACTTCCACAATATTTTGGATGGAGTTATTGGTAAAGGTGTAGTCCAGGCCACCGTTAAAAGTGATTTTTTCCATGATCTTATTGAAGTAGGCGCCGAAGCTGTTGGCGTAGGACGGTTTCAGGTTGGGATTGCCATAGTAGAGGTTGTAAGGGTCATTATCATTTACATACGGATTCATGGAGTATACAGAGGGGCGCTCCAGGCGGCGGCTGTAGGAAAATGATAAGCTGGTCATGGGTTTCAGCTGCCAGGTAATGTTAACGGTGGGAACAGCGCTGAGGTAGTCTGTGTTGATTTTGGTTTGGGTAGATACAAAGTCCCCTGTCTGATAGGTTTGCTCGAGCCTGAAACCTGGTTTAACGCTTAGTTTGGTGCCGATTTTAAACCGGTAGGTAAGGTAAAATGCCAGCACATCCTGCCGGCTGTTGAAGATATTGTCACGGAGGGGGTTAGGTATCATGTCCCCGTCTTTATTGCGGATTTCCTGTGTGGCGGAGTTTTTATTGTATTGAAAGGTGCCTTTAAAACCTGTTTCCAGCAGCTGTTCATGCGGCAGGGGCAGGGTATAATCGGCTTGTGCAGTGATGGTGCGGTTGGTCATGAGGTTATCGTTACGGTAAAAGCTGTCAGTTCCCGGCACATAGTGCTGACTGTTATTCGTATAACCGTCTCCGTAACTGGTGACCAGGTTGGCGGCGATGGTTAACTCATGTCCCTGCTGCCGGAATTTATGCAGGTAGTCGATCCCTGCGCCTATGCCATGGCCGCTGTTGTAGGCGTCGCTGTTATTGGTGCCGGATTGTGTTTGTTTGCCGGAACTGTCAGACCATTCGCTGTTTTGGCGTGTCCGGTAAATCATATCGTTGATGCTGCCGTTACCGAAAATGGTGATGCTGTTGGCGGTGTCGATGTCATACGTCAGTTCCAGGCTGCCGTAGTACATGTTGTAGTTACGCTTGAAATCGGCGTTCTGCAATAGCACTCCTTTGTCGCCAGGGATAAAACTTTCGCGGCGGATGCTGTTACTATTGCGGCTTTGGTCGCTGTGGGCGCCGGCATAGGCGGTAATGCCTACTTTCTTTTTGCGGGCGCTGATGGAGCCGCCGCCGCTTAACCTGCCGAGGGTGTTGTAGTTGGCATAGAGGCTGCCGTTGTAGCCGATTACCTGGCGTTGGGTGATGATATTGATGATACCGCCGATGCCTTCCGCGTCGTATTTGGCGGAGGGTTCGGTAATGATTTCTATTTTTTTGATGATGCTGGCCGGATAGGCTTTCAGGGCTTCTTTCGGGTCCCGGGTGATGATGGAGGTGGCGCGGCCGTTCAGCAGCACTTTGTAGTTGGTCTGGCCTTTCAGTTTGATGGTGCCGTCCGCGTCTACGGTAAGCATGGGGATTTTGCGCATGATGTCTGAAGCGGAGCTGTTGTCTTTGTCGATATCATTTTCCACGTTGTAGATCAGTTTCTCGTCCTGCAGTTCTACCAGGGGCTTTTTGCCGGTGACGGTCACGGCACTCAGCTGTTGCGTGGTGGTGGAAAGGCGACGGGGGCTAAGGCGGTGGAAGGCGTTGGCGGCGTCCAGCCGGAGGCTGTCCAGCAGCAGTGGTGTGTAGCCCAGCATGGTGATGCCGATCCGGTAGGTGCCGTAGGCCACACCGGTAAACCGGAAGTCACCCTTGTTGTCTGTGAGGGTATGGGCCACCGTTTTCCGGTCAGCAGCCTGCATAAGTACCACGGTGGCGTATTCCACGGGTTTGCCGGAAATACTGTCGACCACCTGGCCGGTGATAATGCCGTTTTGCTGGCGGGCCTGCAGGGTAACGGAAATGCATAACAGGAACAACAGCCATATGCCTTTTTGCGTCATGGATCAGGGTAGATTATTTTGAGGTATGGTCCCGGGCGCGCCTACGCGGTAAATGGCATAAGTTACAGTGGCATAGCTACATAGGTCGTTCCGGGTTGCTTACACAAGCTATAAAAAGTTACTGCTAACGCAGAGCGGTAGGGATAAACGGTCAATAATTTCTCACAGGGAATTAAATTATAATTGCGCTTTTTACTATATTTATAATCAGTCCTTTAGTGGATAACGGATGGTCGTGTGACGGCTATTTTCGCCCGGAGTGTGTATAAATAATTAAGAGAGATACCGGCTTCTCACTTAAATTACTTTTTCATTCGGGTAAAATTATATCTTTGACGCCTTAAAAAAACCTCGGAGTAAGTCGTGCGCTTAAAAACACTAGAAATTAAAGGCTTTAAAAGTTTTGCCGATAAAACCGTGCTGAACTTCGATGAAGGGATCACCGGCGTCATTGGACCCAACGGTTGCGGCAAAAGCAATATCATCGACTCCATCCGCTGGGTGATCGGGGAACACAAAATCAGCAACCTGCGTTCTGAGAACCAGTCTGGCCTGGTGTTCAACGGTTCCAAAACACGCTCCGCCAGCGGTATGGCGGAGGTGAGCCTTACCTTCGAAAACACCAAAAACGTACTCCCCACCGAATTCACGACGGTTACCATCACCCGCAAGTTCTACAAGAACGGCGACAGCGAGTACCGTCTCAACGATGTGGCCTGCCGCCTCAAGGACATCCATAACCTCTTCATGGACACCGGCGTCAGCACCGACTCCTACGCCATCATCGAGTTGGGTATGGTGGACGATATCATCAGAGACAAGGAAAACAGCCGTCGCCGCATGCTGGAACAGGCGGCAGGCATCTCCATCTACAAAACCCGTAAAAAGGAGGCCAAATCCAAACTGGAGGCCACAGAAGGAGACCTGAACCGTATCGAAGACCTGTTGTTTGAAATCAACAATAACCTGAAAACGCTGGAAGGCCAGGCCCGTAAAGCAGAACGCTTCTACGAGGTGAAAAAGGAATACCGCGAAATCAGCATAGAGCTGGCGAAAGCCGCCCTGGAAGGTTTTAACGTTACCTTCAGGGAGCTGTCTGACAAACAGCAGGAGGAAAGCGACCGCAAACTGCAGCTGGAAACGGAAATTACGACTGCGGAGGCCGCTGTGGAGGAAGATAAACTGCACTTCGTCGCCAAAGAAAGGGAACTGCAAACCCTCCAGAAATCGTTCAACGAACTGGTAGCGACCATCCGTACCAAAGAAAATGACAAGAATCTCGCCGCCCAGCAGCTGACTTATCTGCGGGAGAGAGAAAAAAATATCAACGACTTCCTGAACAATGCGGAAGGACAACTGCAAGGACTGACCGCCTCCATCGAATTTACAGAGAAACAGGTGGTGGAAGAAGCAGAAGTCTTTGAGTCCATGGAAGATGAGCTGGAAACGCTCCGCGAAATGGTGGAGGAGAAAAAAGAACGCTTCCAGCAAAAGAAACTGGCCCTCGAAACCCTGCGTAACGACCAGCAACGCTGGCAACGGCAGCAGTTTGAAGCCGAAAAGAAAGTGGCGGTAGCGGATACCTCCGTGCAGAACCTGCAACGGGGCATCCAGCAGCTGCAGGAGGAGAAGAACAGCCGTCTCCAGCAGATCACCCAACTGGAAGCAGAGAAAGAAACGCTGCAACAGACCATCACCACCAGCAAAACAGCGCTGGACGAGATGGTCCGTTTCCAGGAAGAGACGAAAGGCAAGATCCTGGCTACCCAGTCGGACATCGAAGGCCTGAGAGACCAGCTGGTGGACGAGAACCGTAAGCTGGACTCCAAAAAGAACGAATTTGACCTGCTGAAATCGTTGGTAGACAGCCTGGAAGGCTACCCGGAAAGTATCAAGTTCCTGAAAAAGAACCCTGAATGGAACAACGAAGCCCCCATTCTGAGCGATATCTTTTTCTGTAAGGAAGAATACCGCACCTGCGTGGAAAACCTGCTCGAGCCTTACCTGAACTATTACGTTGTCAATAACGTGGCGGAAGCCGTACAGGCCATCCAGCTGCTCGACACCCATAAAAAGGGCAAAGCCAATTTCTTTATCCTCGATCAGTTCCGCATACCGGCCAACGGTCTGCTGGCGCCGGCGGGCACCATTCCGGCCCTCGATGTGGTGGAAATTGACGAGAAATACAAAGGGCTCGGTTATCAGTTGCTGGGCAAAGTATTCATCGGGGAAGACATTACCCGTCTTGAATTCAGCCAGGTATCCGACGATGAGATCTGCCTGGTGGAGAAATCCGGCCGCATGCACCGGGGTAAGTTCAATATTACCGGCGGTTCCGTAGGACTGTTTGAAGGCAAAAAGCTGGGCCGGGCCAAAAACCTGGAAAAGCTGGAGGCCGAGATCAAAGAACTGGAAGCTGCCGTAGGCGCGCTGCGTACCCAGATCCAGGATAAACACAACCAGGTGCTGGGCTATAACAGCCAGCTCAATGAAAATAATATCAATACCGCCCGGGAAAAGATCAACCAGCTGAATAACCAGTTGTTCGGTCTTCAGAACAGGATCGAGAACTTCCATCACCTGATAGAAGGCGGCGACAAACGGCTGGAAGAAATGGAGCAGTCGCTGATGACCAACCAGGAAAGTATTTCCGGCGTCCGTGAGGAACTGGAAAACCTCAACGACCGGGTAGGGGAGCTACAGGACTCCATCACCGAGGCTGACAGAACGGCCCAGGAAGTGGAGCAGCAGTTCAATATGGCCAATGTGCAGTTCAATAACCAGAACCTGCAGCATACCCGCCAGCACAGTAAAGTGCAGGCGCTCAAACAGGAGCTGGAGTTTAAACGCAAACAGCTGACAGACCTGCATACGCAGATCACCAGCAATAAAACCCAGCTGGAAGACGCTGCGGCCAACATTGCAACGGCAGAAGAAAAACGCGGCGCCGCCGAAGACGGACTGGTAGAGCTGTTCCGCCAGCGTGAAGAAGAAGAAAAAGCGCTCAACGAAAAAGACCAGGAATACTATAATTTCCGTAACCATCTCCAGGAGCTGGAAACCACGTTGCGTACGAAGCAGCGTGCCCGTGAGCAGCTGGAACAGCAGCTGAATGTGATCAAGGACAAGGTGAATGAACTGAAGCTGCAACTGGCTTCCATGAAAGAGCGGCTCAGCGTGGAGTTTAAGGTCAACCTGGACGAGATCATCGACGAGCAGCGCACTTCTGAGCTGCCGGTGGATGAGTTGCAGGGAAGCGCTGAACGCCTCAAAAAACGCCTTGAAAACATGGGGGAGATCAACCCTACAGCGATCGAGGCGTACCAGGAAATGAAAAAACGCTACGAGTTTATCCTGGAACAGAAAACAGACCTGGTGAACGCAAAGGACTCCCTGCTGGCTACTATCCAGGAGGTGGAAACGACCGCCAACCAGAAGTTCCTCGATACTTTCAATACTGTTAAAGAAAACTTTATCCGTGTATTTAAAGCCCTCTTTACGGAGGAAGACCAGTGTGACATGATACTGAGCGATCCGGAGAACCTGGCCGATACCGGCATAGAAATCATTGCAAAACCCAAAGGCAAACGTCCGGCAGCCATTACCCAGCTTTCCGGTGGAGAAAAAACCCTTACGGCCACCGCCCTGCTGTTTGCCATCTACCTTATCAAACCCGCGCCATTCTGTATCCTGGATGAGGTAGACGCGCCGCTCGATGATGCCAATGTGGGCAAATTCACGAACATGATCAGAAAATTTTCTGATAATTCACAGTTTATTATTGTAACACATAATAAACAGACCATGGCCGCTGTAGACGTGATTTACGGGGTTACCATGCAGGAACCCGGCGTGAGTAAATTGGTCCCGGTGGACTTCAGGAGTTTAAACTGATGAAAGGTTTTTGTTGTTGTAAAAGGAGACTATTACTTTTATTCTCTATTTCTTTATTTTAAAAAAATAAAAAACATTACACACTATGGGCGCATGGGGCACCAGGAATTTTGAAAATGATGGATCACAAGACTGGATTTTTGACGTGATCGACAGCAAAGATGGTGGCTTGGTGACTGATACACTGGCACGTATCATCAACAACACCGAAACACTGGAAACAGCAGATTGCGAAGAAGGATTAGCCGCCGCTGAACTGGTGGCAGCACTGATGGGGAAACCCAGCGAAGACTTTCCGGAAGACCCGCTGGAAAAACTGGATATCCTGAACCTGATCGCAACTAAAGGATTAAGGACCCAGGCTATCAATGCTGTAAACAAAATTACGGGCACGTCAGAAATGAAAAATTACTGGAATGAAGCCGGTCAACTCGAAGCCTGGGCAGCCGTACAGGCTTCTCTGATAAAGAGACTGGAAGTATAACCGGTAATAACCGGGACCATCCCGGAAAATTAAGACTGATCTGATCGCAGGAAAAGGATGCTTAAGACAATTGGTTTTTTTAAGCAGGGATCGTGCTGCGTCTTATTCAGCCCAACAGTGCAGTCTGTTTGATCAAACATTATAAAAAGATATAAAAACAAAGGCCCGTATGACGATTCATACGGGCCTTCGCTTTACAGCAATATTTTTTTACAGCAGGATACCTGCAATCGTTGCGGAGAGGTAGCTGGCCAATGTGCCGCAGAGCAGGGCTTTCAGGCCCAGCTTGGCCAGGTCGGTCCGACGGCCGGGCGCCAGTTCTCCGATACCGCCTATCTGCATACCTACGCTGCTGAAGTTGGCAAAGCCCGCGATGGCGATGGTAACGATAGTGATGGCTTTGGCGGATTCTATCTTTACGCTGTGGCTGGTCATGCTTTTAAAAGCTACGAACTCATTGATGGTAAGTTTCTGTCCCAGCAGGGTAGCCACATTATTGACATCCTGATTGGGAACGCCCATGGCCCATGCCATCGGGGTGAACAGTTTACCGAAGATCCAGTCCAGGCTCAGGTCGAAGCTCAGGCCTGCGAGATGGCCGAGGTGGATCAGGCACCAGTCGATCAGCGCTATCAGGGCGATAAAGCCGATCAGCATGGCGATAACGTTCATGGCTATTTTAAAACCGTCGCCGGCGCCATGGGAGATGGCGTCGATCACGTTGGTATAGTTGCTTTTCACCTCCATTTTCACGCGGCCCATGGTCACACTTTCTTCCGTTTCCGGAAATACGATCTTGGAAATCACCAGTGCGCCGGGAGCGGCCATCAGGCTGGCCGTGATCAGGAAGGGCGCTATGTCCATTCCGGCCTGGAAACCCATATTGGCATATACGACCAGGATACCCCCGGCGATACAGGCAAGACTGCCGCTCATAGAGGCAAGGATCTCGCTTTTGGTCATGGAGTTGAGGTAGGGACGGATCATCACCTGTGCTTCCACCTGGCCGACGAAGGCGCTGGCCACATTGCTGAGCGCTTCCGCGCCGCTCACCCGCATCACTACGTTCATCGCACGGGCAATCACCGCTACCACCCGCTGCATTATACCGAAATGGTACAACACCGCTACCAGTACACATACCAGGATAATGGTGGCCGTTACATTAAAAGCAAAGACAAATCCGCCACTGGCATAGTCGGCAAGGGTGCCGGTAGGAGGCTGGGCTACGCCGATACCGCCATATACAAAAGCGGCGCCCTGGCGCGCGAATCCTTCCAGTTTACCCATAGCGTGGCCTACTTGCTGGAAAAACCAGGTGATAGGAGGAACTTTAAATACCAGCAGCGCAATTACCACCTGTAATGTAATACCACTTACCACCAGCCGATAGTTGATCTTACTCCTGTTGTTGGAAAACAAAAAGGCAATGCCCAGAATTAGGACGATGCCTATTAAGCCCTGAAAGCGTTCCATAAATGCAAATAAATCGTAAAATGTATGCAATAAGGCGACGAAGATAAGTTATTTTGCGATTTCTGGTCACTTAGCGACGTATTTCAGCAGTGCTTTTAAACCTGTCGGGAGGGAATCTCCGCAGGTAGGCCACCAGTAAGCGCTGGCGCCTTCTTAATGCTGCCCTTCAGCCACCGGCGCAGTGGTTGGTCATACCAGCGCATGGCCAGGTAACCGATACCCAACAGCACCAGCGGATGTAGCCGCAGCAACCGCCCCCGGAAAAATCCATGGTAGCCAATGCGGGATAACTGTCTGTCATAGGCATAGCCAATCACAAAGCCCGATAGGCAGAAGAAAAAATCCACCGCCAGGAAACCATGGCCCAGCGGATTCTTGCTGTAATCGAACCATACCAGCTCCAAAAAGTGAAAAACGACAATCGTGATAGCTGCCGTGCCGCGCAGGCCATCGAGTACCTCGTAATGAGGTTTGGCTGATGACGTGGAAAGAGAGGATACATGCATAAGCAGAAAAATAATAAACCGCCGCGGTTTTTCTAAACAATGTGAAAATACCTCAGCCTCCAACCCTTCACCTTCAGTCACGGGTATCAAATCCTCCCATGATTTTACCCCTGATCAAAAAATAGTTGCAAAAATCAACAGGAACTGTATTTTTATCGTTTGCAATCGAATTAAATACATGGGCCGTCTTCAATACCTGATCATTTCCACGATTTCCCTGGCATGGTTTGCCTGCGGACAGACACAACAACAGGACCACCTCAGCAAACACGAAAAAGACTCGCTGGCGATGCGAAAGCAGTATGCCCAGTCGCCCGTCATGGACGGTAAAGCCGCTATCGGCGCCATGACGGTGGATAAAGGACTGGAAGTTCAGCTGGTAGCGGCGGAACCGATGGTGTTTGCACCGGTAAGCACTGTGTTTGACGACCGTGGCCGCATGTGGGTAGTGGAGATGATGGGTTTTATGCCGGATACCAGTGGTACCGGAGAAGACCTGCCGGATGGTAAAATAGTGATACTGGAAGATACGACCGGCGACGGTGTGATGGATAAACGGACGGTTTTCCTCGATTCACTGGTGTTGCCCAGGGCGGTGTGCCTCGTGGAAAACGGTGTGCTGGTAGCTACGCCGCCGCAGTTGTGGTTCATCGAAAACAATAATGACAAGCCGGGCAAAAAGGTGCTGGTAGATAGTATGTATGCGGCAGGGGGTAATGTGGAACATCAGCCCAATGGCCTTTTACGGGGACTGGACAACTGGATATATAACGCCAAATCTGACCGCCGGTACCGCAAAGTGGGCGACAAATGGCTGAAAGAAGCCACTACCTTCCGCGGACAATGGGGCATTGCCCAGGATGATAAAGGAAGGCTGTATTATAACAACAACTCCGAAAACCTGTTGGGAGACTATTTCCCTGCGGGGCTGGGAGGCAAGAACCCGCATCTGCAGAACGCCGCAGGTTATGATCAGAAGATCGTGAGAGATAACCATGTGTACCCGGCGCATCCTACCCCAGGCGTCAACAGGGGCTACGTGAAAGGCATACTGGACGACAGTCTGCGACTGGTGGAATTTACCGCTGCCTGCGGACCGGTGATCTACCGGGGCAACCTGTTGCCCGCGGAATATGCAGGTAACGCTTTTGTGGCGGAACCGTCGGCCAACCTGATCAAGCGGAATATTCTGCGTGACAGCGGTTTTATTGTCACCGGGGAACAAGCTTACAAAGGGAAGGAGTTCCTGGCCAGTACAGATGAACGTTTCCGGCCTACCGGGTTGTATAACGGTCCGGATGGCGCGCTGTACTTTACGGATATGTACCGCGGCATCCTGCAACACAAAACGTATCTCACCGCTTACCTGAAGAATGAAATCAAAATGCGGGAACTGACGCAACCACTCAGCTGCGGCCGCATTTACCGTATCGTTCCGGCAGGGCAATTGCCCAGGAAAACGCAGGTACAGGAAGATGAACTTTTACAATTGCTAAACCATCCCAATGGTGCGCTGCGCGATAAGGCGCAACAATATATTATCGATCATCGTTTAACCGCGCTGGTACCTGAATTGCGGCAGGCACTGGCGGGCAATGCCACGCCGCTGTTACAGGTGCATGCGCTCTGGACGCTGGAAGGGCTGCATCAGTTGACCTACGCCGATCTGGCTACAATACTGGAGCAGGGCAACGATGCCTATAAAGTACAGGCGCTGGCGGCGCTTCCTTCTGTGCTGGATACCAAATCCGCTAAAGCCGTAGCCGCAAGGCTGGACACACTGGCGGATAACCCGTTTTTTGCTCCCTATGTCGCTTATTTATTACCGGCGCTGGGCAAAGCAGATAAAGCTGCTGCCGGCCGCCTGGAGGATAAGCTGATGAAAACGTATGCGCGTGACCGTTATACGTCCGCCGCATTGATCAATTATGCGGTCAACCGGGAAGCTGTGCTGCTGAAGCAACTGGAGGCTTTTAACCCGGACACTACGCTGGCGCTGAATAAACAACTGCACGCCGTACTGAAGAATATGGATAACAACGCCAATGCCAAAAAGATGGATGCACTGGCGGCTAAATATCCCAGAGGGTATAAAATATTTAACACCGTTTGCCAGACCTGTCATGGTAAAAACGGGAACGGTATTGCTTCCATGGCGCCGCCGCTGAATGAGAGCAACTGGGTGACGGGCGACAGAAATAAGTTCGCTGCTATCGTGTTGTATGGTCTTACCGGCCCGGTGGAAGTACACGGTAAAATGTACAAGGCGCCGGAAATTAATGGCGACATGCCGGGTATCGGCGTCAGTGATGAATTCAGTGACGGGGATATTGCGGAATTGCTCACCTTTTTACGGAGTGCGTGGAATAACAAAGCCGGAAAAGTGACGGCAGACGATATTAAAAATGTCCGCAAGCAATACAACGGCCGGCAAAAGCCGTTTACCGCCGCAGAATTAACCAAATAATGCGCGGATATCAATAAAAGGCCTATCTTTGTTGCTCATACCATTACTCGTGAGTAAGGCAACGAACATACAAACCTGCTGTAGCCAGCACCGTATCTGTACGGGCGGGTTCCTGTTGCCTTTTTTATCCTGTCCAAAAGACTTCAACAATTAAGCCCGGGCAACTTATAGCATCGTAACAGTTGTACCCGGGGGGATGATACCTGTACGCTTGTATTGGTAGTATAATCCATTTAGCAATTTCCAAAACAATCTTATAAAATAAGTTTTATGAATCATCGGATAGCACGATGGGCAGTTTATCTTTTATGCCTGTTGCTGGATGTGAGCGTGGCTGCAAGCCTTTATCGCGGTTATTTAACAGGATGGATTTTATTACCGGTGGCCGTAGGTGTCACATTGCTGACATTGATCGACCGTTTTCAGGGCAAACACGCCCTGTTGCGCAACTATCCCCTGTTGGGGAGGCTGCGTTACCTGCTGGAGCACATCAGGCCGGAAATGCGTCAGTATTTCTTCGAGTCTGACACAGACGGGCGGCCATTCAGCCGTCGCCAGCGTGCAGTAGTGTACCAGCGTGCGAAAGACGTGAAACAGACCGTTGCTTTCGGCGCCCTGGCGGACATGTATGAGCCGGGCTACGAATGGGCGTCTCACACTGCCTTTCCTACAAAAGTGAAAGCGGAAGCCCTGAGGGTAACGATCGGCAACAAGCAATGCAGCCAGCCATATAATGCAAGTTTGCTCAACATCAGCGCGATGAGTTACGGTGCGCTGAGTAAAACAGCCATCCTTTCCCTCAATGGTGGCGCACAGGTGGGTGGGTTCGCCCACAACACCGGGGAAGGCGGCGTGAGTCCATATCACCTGCAACACGGCGGTGACCTGATCTGGCAAATCGGTACCGGTTATTTCGGCTGCCGCGATGAGAATGGTCATTTCTCACCGGAGGTATACGCCGGAACCGTGGCAGAACCTTCTGTAAAGATGGTGGAACTGAAATTGAGCCAGGGCGCCAAACCCGGTAAGGGCGGGGTGCTGCCGGCAGCAAAGAATACGCCGGAAATCGCCGCTATCCGTAAGGTAAAGCCAGGTGTGAGCGTATTATCGCCGGCGGCGCATACAGCTTTCGGCAACGAATATGAGATGCTGGCTTTCCTGCAGCAGCTGCGTACCCTCTCCGGCGGCAAGCCGGTAGGTTTCAAATTGTGCGTAGGCCGCAAGGATGAGTTTGAGCGTATCTGCGTAGCCATGACCAACACTGGTATCTACCCCGACTTTATTACGGTAGATGGCGCAGAAGGCGGTACCGGTGCAGCTCCGCTGGAATTCACGGACAGTATCGGGATGCCTTTGTACGACGCACTGGCTTTTGTGGTGAATATGCTGAAGAAGTACGACCTGAAACAGCATATCAGAATTATGGCCAGCGGTAAGATCATCACCGGTTTCGACATCATGAAAGTGTTGGCATTGGGCGCAGACGCCTGCTACAGCGCCAGAGGCATGATGCTGGCACTGGGTTGCATACAGGCGCTCCAGTGCGATAGCGGCAGCTGCCCGGTAGGCGTAGCTACGCAGGACCCGACCCTGTACCAGGGCGTGAATGTGACCGACAAAAAAGAAAGGGTGGCCAATTTCCACCGTAACACCATATATGCACTGGCAGAACTGATGGGCGCCTGCGGTTTCGCTACGCCTGAACAGGTAAACCCGGCCGCACTTTACAGAAGAGTAACGAGAACGGATATACGATCATATGAAGAAATTTACGCGCCGGACAACGGTCGTTCCGCAGGAGCGGCGCTGTTTCCGGGGCAGTCAGTTAATAATTGATTAAAACCTGTTTTCATGAAAAAGAAACAGATTATCGTGTCCCAACATGATTACGACATCCTGAAAACGCTTTGTTACCATGCTCCCGGCACAGCCAGGCTGAAAGAGGAGCTGGACAGGGCGGTGGTCCGTAAGACAAAAGTACCCGACGATGTGGTACAGGTCAATTCCACGCTGCAGTTCAGGGATGAACGCAGCGGCGCCGTACGCGAAGTGCAACTGGTATTGCCTGCGGCCAGCAACATTCAACTGGGGAAACTCTCTATCCTTTCGCCGATAGGTACGGCCCTGCTGGGCTACAGTACCGGCGACACCATTGACTGGGAAGTGCCTGCGGGCAAAACCCAGCTGCATATCCTGCGGGTGGTCAATGAAGGATAGGCTTTAAAAGCTATAATGTTAGCGATCAAATATGTATCAAAGCAAAAAAAGCCCCGGCGTCTGCCGGGGCTTCTCTTTTCAGTATATCGTTATTTGTGATAAACAATATGGTCGCCGTAGTTAATGTGGTATTTGTCGCAGAACCCGCCGTTTACTTCCAGCACATACTGTGCTTTTTTGAAAGAGGGGAGGCTCTGTTCTGACAGCGGCGTTGCATATTTCTGGATGGACACGATTTCCAGTTTATCATCCAGATAGATGATATCCAGGGAGATGTAGGTGTTTTTCATCCAGAAAGAACGTTCTTCCATGTCCGGGAAGATAAACAGCATGCCCTGGTCATCGGTCATGGATTTACGGTACATCAGCCCGTCTTCCCGTTGCTGATCGGTTTGTGCCAGCTGGATATCTATTTTGCGGATGGTGTCCGCCTTGCTTTTAGACAGGAACGCGAGCGATGCTTCCTTTCTGAATTCGCTGCCGTTGGAAGTGGCCGGAGCCGGAGATTCCGTGCCGGTGGTGGTACCGGTACCGGTTTCTGTGGTGGCGGCGCTGTTGTTTTTGCCGGTATTGTTGTTACAGCCGGACACATACAGGGCGGCTATCAACAGGTATTTGAACGGTAGCTGCATAAGGATGTTATTTAGTCACGAGCAGTTCCTCATCAGAGAAAACCACATCAGTATAATCTTTTATTTCGTTGTACACGGTATCGCGTTCAACGGGCCTTCTGCCTGCCTGTTTGATCAGGTGGGCCAGCTGGGCGGTGTTCATGGAAGGATTTTGTTCTTCCGCGCCGGCCATGCTGTAGATCTTGGTCGTATCGTCGATGGTGCCGTCCAGGTCATTTACCCCGAAGGAAAGCGTCAGTTGCGCGGTATTTCTTCCCAGCATCGGCCAGTAGGCTTTGATGTGGGGGAAATTGTCCATATACAAACGGGCCACCGCGTACAGTTTCAGGTCTTCCACGATGGAGGATTCCGGAATATTGGACATATCGTTGCCCTGGTTCCTGAATTTCAGCGGGATGAACGTGTTGAAACCGTGTGTTTCGTCCTGCAGCTGTCGTAAGTGTTCCATATGGTCAATACGGTGCTCATAGGTTTCGATATGGCCGTACAGCATCGTGGCGTTGGTGACCATGCCACGGTTGTGCGCCGCACGGTGGATAGCCAGCCAGCCGTCCGCATCTACCTTATCATGGCATATTTTAGCGCGTACATCCGGATGGAAGATCTCTGCACCGCCGCCGGGCATGGACTGCAGGCCGGCTTCGTTGAGGATGCGCATCCCTTCGTCTACGCTTACTTTGGCTTTGCGGAACATATAGTCCAGCTCTACGGCTGTAAATCCTTTGATATGCAGATCAGGGCGGTGCGCCTTGATTTTTTGGATCAGTTCCACGAAGAAGTCCAGCTGCATTTTGGGATGCACGCCGCCTACAATGTGGACTTCCGTAACAGGCTGCCCGTCGTAGCTTTTCACGATGTCCAGCATCTGGTCGATGCTCAGTTCCCAGCCCTCTTCGCGGTTTTTATACAGCCGGGAGTAGGAGCAGAAATGACAGGTGAAAACACATACGTTGGTAGGCTCAATATGAAAATTACGGTTGAAGTAAGTTTTATCGCCGTGCATACGTTCCCGCACGTGGTTAGCCAGTGCGCCTAAGAAACCAACGTCGCCCTTCTCAAATAAGGTCAGCCCTTCCGCGGGCGTAATTCTTTCCTGGCGAAGGATTTTTTCTGCAATGTTCTTCAGGTCAGTATCCAGTGAAGGTTGCTGAAGAAGTGTCTGAACTGCCGGATAATCTTGTCTCATCGTCATCTTACTTTCATTAATTTAATGGTGTTGGCCCTGTTCCTGTAAATTAATTTTACAAAATAAACACCATTTGGCTCATTTACCAAATTAAAGGTCATCCGGTTGTTGGCGCCGATGGCATTGCCTGGCCTGGAGCTAATGAGCTGCCCGGCGGCGTTGTACAGGTTCACCTGCTGCAGGTCGGCCGGCCGCTCGTAAAAGCTGATCCATACCAGCCCGTCTGTCGGGTTGGGATGTACCAGTACGCCGGCCTGGCGAAGTTCCGGGTTGATATCTTTGGTGACGATCCGGATATTGTCTATATATATGTTATTCTCCGCATTTGAAATGTTTCGGAAAGCTACCTGGAATTTATCCCGGCCTACCAGGGCTGTCAGGTCCACCGAATCCCGGCGCCATTCGTTATTGGTGGGGATGAACTCATCCAGTACAGCGATGGGGCGGGTGATGAGGTTTTTGCCCCATTTTTTATAGGCCACGGCCCCTGTCTGGTGGCAGTCTTTGGTGACCAGCACCTGTAGGGTGTCCCACACGTTGCCGGTCATATCGGGATTGGAGTATACGGCTGCGGCCACATCGAAGAAGAGGAAAACGGAGTCGTGTCCCTGCGGGTCTATCACTGGTGTGAGCAGGTCGTCTGTCTGGTCGTTGACGTTATATCCTTTGTTGCGCACCAGTGCCGATGCCTGGCTGTTATGCCCTACGTTGCGGTCCCGTTCCCAGGTGAAGCTGCGATCAGGATTGTACAGGTCCCATCCCGGGGGTGGGAAGCTGTCCTGTTCAAAACCTTCTTCAAAGGGCAGCTGTACCTCCGCGTCGAAGTGAAAGCGGCTGGTGGTGGTGTCGTTGGCCACATTGGCGTCCGGTTGCCCGTTGGGCGACTGCGTATAGGCCTGGAGGTTATAGGCGCCTACCGCTACCTGTGAGGCCGGGAGGGGGACGTTTATGCTTTGCAGGCTGGGCAGGTTGCCCTGCCAGTTGTAGTTCACGAGTGCGCTGTTGTTGAGCCGGTAGAGGATACGCACCGAAGTAAGCGGGCGGGTACCTTTGTTACGCAGGGTCACTGCCGGCAAAATACGGTTATCACAGCGTTTGCCGGTTGCGCCGGTGACGGCGGTGAGTGCGGCATCGTTTTCCGGCAGCACGACGGGCGTGCAGCCCTCGGACGACATCAGGCTGCTGACGGTATTTTCCAGCACATCGCGTATCCGGCCTGCCTGTCCGGCGGTGAAGAGGTGCATACAGGCGTCGTCCGTGTAGTCCATATAGTTCATGAACATGATGCCCGGGAAATTGGGGCTGCAGTTGTCTGTCTGGGGAAAAGAGGGGCATCCGTAGGTGTTATCGCCTTGTACCGGCGTATCGGAGATGCCGTCATCTGCGGCGCAGCCGCCGCTGTCGTCGGCCCATATATGTCTCAATCCGAAGTAGTGGCCTATTTCGTGGGTGGTGGTGCGTCCCAGGTTATAGATGCGGCCTACGCTGCCGGTGGTGCCGAAGGCGGTGTAGAGCACTACCACGCCTTCCTGTTCTACGGGATAGCCTACGCCGGCAGGGGCGGCTACGCCGAGGTAATTGCCGGAAAGGCGGGTAACCCAGATGTTGAGATATTTCCGGGTGTCCCAGGCGTCGGAGCCGCCATATTGCGTGTATTTCGCGTCGGGGGCGCCGCCGCTGATATCGAAGCTGCGGCCTGCGGTTGTTTTAACGCGAACGATGCCCGTGGTGGGCTCGTCGCCGGGGGTACGCTGCGCCAGGCAGAAACTGATGCGGGTGTTACCGGTGACGGGCTGCCATACCGATGGCACCTGGCTGATGTCCGGGTTGGCGGCGTTATAGTCCTGGTTCAGCACGGTTATCTGTGAGAGGACCTGAGCGTCGGTGACGAGGTCCGGATTGTCCAGTACGATATGTACCACCACCGGAATAGTGACGTTTTGCGGCACGGCTTCGGTTTGCACCCGCATCATGCGGCGCTGCTGCCATAGCTGCATTTTCTTTTCGTTGTTGTCGATCACTTGTTGCAGGGAAGGATGTTGAAGCACCCGTTGCCGCAGGGCAATGGCGGTGCCGCATTTGCGCTGGCCGGTGGCAGCCACGCTGTAAAGTAAGGTAAACAGGATAATAAGATAGTGGCGCAAAGATGGTTGTTATTAGAGATGAATCAGATGGTTTTTCTGGTTTTGATGATGGTGTAATATACGGAGCGGAACCGGAATTTTTTTACAGTGGGGGCGGCGGGGCATAAAAAAGCCCTTCCGTCTAACGGAAGGGCCTCTTCATCACTCAGTTTCGTTTATATCATTACAGGTTGGCCTGTATTTTTTTCTCCAGAACAGATTTAGGTACTGCACCTACCTGTTTGTCAACTACCTGGCCATCTTTGATGAAAAGGATAGCAGGAATGCTGGTGATACCGTAGTCGATAGAGATCTGTGGGTTCACGTCTACGTTCACTTTACCGATGTTTACTTTACCGGCATAGTCTTTAGACAGTTCCTCGATAACCGGACCGATAGCGCGGCAGGGACCGCACCATTCTGCCCAAAAATCAACTACAGTCAGTTTATCGGAATTCAGCACTTCCGTCTGAAAGTTCGCGTCTGTGAATTCTAAAGCCATAAGATATTATAATTTAAAGGTGTTTATTAATGATTGTTTTTGATTGTTTACTGGTGTATTAGATCAAATCTTGAACCGAGTGCAAATTACTGCTTTTTTGACATCTTACTTATTGATAATCTCGATATACACATCGAGGTCCGGTTGTTTTCGCAGGAAATGCGCCAACTCGTCATTCATCTCGATGTTCTTGTTGAAAGTATGCAGTTTCACCTGCATATTATCGTCTATATCCACGAGTTGCATGTGCAGGGTACTGCTGCCGGGGAAGCGGTTCACGTTTTCCACGAGGAAGTCGACCGTTTCCCGGTTCAGGTGTTTGGGGGAAGTAGCGAGAAACACTTGTTTGGTATGTGTTTTCTTCACTTCCTGTAGCAGCTGGATGCTGTTTACCTTGAACTCGTATTCGTTGTCATTAAAGCGTTTGGATTTAAACCCGCCGTTGATGAACAGGCAGAGGCCGGGCTTGAGGTAGGGGGCGAACCGGATGAAGTCTTCGCTCCACAGGGCAAATTCGAACTTACCGGAGTAGTCTTCGATGGTCATGATACCGAATTGCCGGTTGTTGCGGGAAATCCTTTCCTGGGCGTTGGTCACGTACACCGCCAGGCGGAAGTTACGCTCGCGGGAGCGGCCGCCGCTGCTGCCGGGCGTGCTTATTTCTCCCTGATACTCAATGAGTTCCTGCACAGTGTTCATGTGATAGTGCTTCAACTCAAAACGATAGTCGTCCAGCGGGTGGCCGGAGATATAGATACCGGTGATGTCGCGTTCGTTGTTGAGTTTCATGATCAGCGGCCACGGGTCGCAGTTGGGTATTTTGGGCGGTTCCACGTCCGGCATTTCGGCGTCGCCGAAGAGGCTGCCGATGTTGGAAGAGCCTGCGGACACCTGCTGACCGAATTTCACGATTCTGTCGAGGCCGCTCATGGGTTCGTTTTCCGGCTTATGGAAATACTGTGCCCGGTGGAATTCCGGGAAGCAGTCGAAGGCGCCGGACATGATCAGGGCCTCCAGTGATTTTTTATTAACGGCGCGTTGGTTCACGCGTTTGATAAAGTCAAATACATTTTTGAAGGGGCCGTCTTTTTTCCTTTCTTCCAGGAGGTTTTCCACGGCTGCTTCGCCTACGCCTTTCAGGCCGCCGAGGCCGAAACGGATATGGCCTTTTTTGTTCACGGCAAAACCTTTCAGGGATTCGTTCACATCCGGCGGTAATACGTCGATGCCCATGCGTTTACATTCTTCCATGAAGAAGGTGATCTTCTCTATGTTGCTGGCGCAGTTCAGTACGGACGCCATGTATTCGGAAGGGTAGTGGGCTTTCAGGTAGGCGGTCTGGTAGGCCACGAAAGCGTAGCAGGTAGCGTGCGATTTGTTGAACGCATAGGAGGCGAAGGCTTCCCAGTCGGTCCATACTTTTTCGCATACTTTCAGGTCATACCCGTGTGTGGAGCAGCCTTCCATGAACTGGGCCTTCATCTTGTTCAGTACCGCGATTTGTTTTTTACCCATCGCTTTACGGAGGATGTCGGCATCACCACGGGAGAAGTTGGCCAGTTTCTGGCTGAGCAACATTACCTGTTCCTGGTATACGCAGATACCGTAGGTTTCCGCCAGGTGTTCCTCCATGTCCGGAAGGTCGAAGGTTACCGGCTCCAGGCCGTGTTTACGGCGGATGAAGGACGGGATGTACTCGAGCGGGCCCGGGCGGTACAGGGCGTTCATTGCGATGAGGTCATCGAAACGGTCCGGTTTCAGTTCACGGAGATATTTCTGCATACCGGGCGACTCGAACTGGAACGTGGCGTTGGTTTCGCCTTTCTGGTACAGTTCGTAGGTGAGGGCGTCGTCCAGCGGGATGTTGTCGATTTCAATTTCCACGCCGTGGTTCATGCGGATCAGTTCCAGTGCACCTTTGATGATGGTCAGGGTTTTCAGCCCCAAAAAGTCCATCTTGATAACACCGGCGGATTCGATGATGCTGCCTTCAAACTGGGTGACCAGGAGGTCGGAGTCTTTGGCGGTGGACACGGGAATGAGGTCGTAGAGGTCCTGCGGTGCGATAATGATACCGGCCGCGTGGATACCGGTGTTACGTACAGACCCTTCCAGTACGCAGGCTTCGCGGAGCACTTCGCCCTGGAGGTCTTCGCCTTTGATCAGTTCGCGCAGGCGTTTTACGTTTTCGATGTCTTCCCCGGCGAGGCCTTCTTTGTCGGCGAGGCTTTTTTCGCCATCCAGCGGCGCGTTGAAGATACGGTCCAGCTGGATGCCGGGTTTCTCCGGTACCAGTTTGGCCAGCGAGTTGGATTCCACCAGCGGCAGGTCCATTACGCGGGCTACGTCCTTGATACTCATTTTGGCGGCCATGGTACCGTAGGTGATGATTTGCGCTACCTGGTTACGGCCATATTTCTGTACAACGTAGTCGATTACTTTCTGACGGCCTTCATCGTCGAAGTCCGTATCAATATCGGGCATGCTCTTACGGTCCGGGTTGAGGAAACGTTCGAACAGCAGGTTGTATTTGATCGGGTCTATATTGGTGATGCCGATGCAGTAGGCCACGGCGGAGCCGGCGGCGGAACCACGGCCGGGGCCGATGAAAACGCCCAGGTCGCGTCCGGCTTTGATGAAGTCGGATACGATGAGGAAGTAACCGGCAAAACCCATGTTTTCGATTACCTGCAACTCAAAGTTGATACGTTCTTCAATGTCGGCGGTCATTTCCCGGTACCGGGTGCGGGCTCCTTCGTAGGTGAGGTGCCGCAGGTACTGGTCCTGCGTCAGGAATTCTTTCGGGATGGGGAAGTTGGGCAGCAGGATATCGCGCTTCAGGTCCAGCAGCTGTATTTTGTCCACGATCTCGTTGGTATTGTCTATCGCCTGGGGGAGGTCGTGGAACAGCGCGGTCATTTCCTCCGTGGTCTTAAAATAGAACTGATCGTTATAGAAAGCGAAGCGGGTGTTTTTAGGCGCCGCTTCATCATCGGAAAATTCTTTATTGGTAGGGGTGCTTTTTTTCTCGCCGGTGTTGATACAGAGCAGGATATCGTGTGCGTTGGCATCTGCCTGGTCCACATAGTGGGAGTCGTTGGAGGCGATGATTTTCACGTTGTATTTGGCGGCGTATTTCAACAGCACATGGTTTACCTGGTCCTGCTCAGGGATGCCATGGCGTTGCATTTCCACGTAGAAGTCGTCCCCGAAAATGTCGAGCCACCATTTGAATTCCTTTTCGCCTTCCTCTTCTCCTTTGCGCAGGATGGTTTTGGGCACAGAGGCGCCAAGGCAGCAGGTAGTGGCGATCAGGCCTTTGTGGTATTGTAATATCAGCTCTTTGTCGATACGCGGATATTTACCGTAGAGCCCTTCCATATAGCCGAGGGAGCAGAGTTTGATCAGGTTGCGGTAACCTTCGTCATCTTTGGCCAGCAGCACCTGGTGATAACGGATATCTTTTTCTTCGCGTGTAAAAGCGCGTTTGTGGCGGTTTTCCACGAGGTAGAACTCACAGCCAACGATGGGTTTTACCTTGAGTCTTTTATCCTTGGGATCACCCGGGTTCAGTTTATTGTTATACGCTTCTGCCACAAACTGGAAGGCACCAAACATATTTCCATGATCGGTGATGGCCAGTGCCGGCTGATTGGAGGCCATGGCTTTTTTGTACAGCGATTTGATATCAGCTGCACCATCCAGTAATGAAAATTGCGTGTGTACGTGTAAGTGGGAAAAGATCATCGCTAAGCTGTTTCGTCAGGCGTCAAAAGTACGACAGAAATTACGAATTACGAATTACGAATTACGAATTGAGGGTTGTTTTTTGGAGCAGTTAATAACGAACCGCTTTTATAAAACAGCTACCAATTCGTAATTCGTAATTCGTAATTCGTAATTTCTGTAGTATTTTAGCGCAAAATTTTTTTAACCAGACACTATGATGCGTATCAAGGGACATTTATGGATGAAATTATCGGTTTGTGCAATGGTATTGGGTTCCTGTTCTACCATCAAAAGTACTGCCAGGCGTGATCATACGCCGACGGTGTCTGAGCCCCGCCGCATTACTTTCATCGATCATATCAATACCCCGTCCCGCGGGCGTGGTGGCTCCGGCGGGACCAAAAGTGTGGGCATTGGTAAAAATATTACTTATGCCAGCGCCAACCTGGAGAACGCACAGAGCTGGCAGTTCAAGTATGCGCAGCTGCTGGACGTGCCGGTAGAGAATGTGCTGAATTTCAGCTTGTATAATTTTATAGAAGAATGGTGGGGCACGCCTTACCGGCTGGGTGGCAAAAGCCGCGACGGCATTGACTGTTCCGGTTTTGTGAATACACTGGTAAGCTCGGTGTTCCAGTTTGCGCTGACCGGCAATTCAGCGGAATTATACAGCAAGGTAAGGCAGCATCTGAAAGGTCGTGACCTGAGAGAGGGCGATTTGGTGTTCTTCAAAATTCATCACAAGCGTATCTCCCATGTGGGCGTCTATCTCGATAATGACAAATTTGTGCATGCTTCCACCAGCAGCGGCGTTATGATCAGCGATCTGAATGAGCCGTACTGGAAGCGGTATTTCGTTGGTGGCGGGCGTCTCTAATAGCGCAGCCCTATCTTCCCTTTCACAATTTCCCAGGCATTGTTGACATCTTCCGACAACCGCGTGCCGATCACGGCGGCGCCGAACAGTCCCATGAAAAGGAAGGAGCGCACGATGGTGTCTACATACATGTTCAACATAAACGGCAGCAGTTGCACCAGCAATACGCCGCCTACACCCAGCAGCAGCGCGTACAGCGTTTTGAGGCTCAGGGGCTGCATGCCGAAACGGACCCAGATGAAGAGATAACGCGCGAGATTGAAGATAGCGACGGTGATGAGGTCTGCATAAGCTGCACCAATGGTGCCGATGCGCTTTTGCAGATATAAGTTGAAGAAAAAGGAGATAAATACGACTACGATAGAGCTGACGAAATCAAAGCGCCAGTAGTTGGACGTTTGTATGATCTGGTTGTTGATACCGGTGATAAGATCTATCATTTTCGCCAGTCCAAGGATAAAGATGATGTGCACGATCATGTCCCAGCCGGGGCCCAGGTACAGTACCAGGTTGTGGACTGACAGCCAGATGGCGCCGAAAATGCCGACGCCGGCGATGGACAGGGTGATGGAGCTTTTGGTATACAGTTCCTGTATTTTGGCCATGTCCCTGTTTTTCCAGGCAGAGGCCAGGATGGGCGTGGTGATGGCGTACATGCTGCGTTGCGGCACTTCCATGAAACTGATCACAAAGGTGGCGTAGGAAAACAGGCCGGCGTGTTCCAGGCCGCTGATGCTGCTGATGATGAGGATGTCATTGGTTTTCCGGAGCAGGGTGAACACATTGGAAGAGAACACATAGCTGCTGAAGATGAACATGCGTTTTCCCAGCCGGCGGGTAACGTTGCTGATGCCGCCGCTGCTGAGCTTCAGCTGGCCCGTGCGCCAGAGGATCACCAGCAGGGCAATGGAAGCTACCGCGTAGGGCAGGCTGAACACACTAATATATTGGGTGAAGCTGATATGGGCGAAAGCGAATACCAGCAGCATCAGGGTAGAGATAATGCGGATGCCGCCTTCTTTGAGGAAATTGGACGTAACGGTTTTATGGAGGCCCCAGGCGAAACCTTCCAGCATGTTAAAAGCCAGGATGAAGAAGGTGAGTGGGTAAATGGCGGAAAAATAGGTAATAAAGAGCGGCGAGTTGCCGCTGAACTTGCGGATGATGAGCCCTTTGAAGACAATGGAGAAGAGGATAAACAGCGCAAATCCTATCAACGACACGATCAGGGTAAGTTTGGGCAGGTCGTTTTTCTCCGGTTTGAGGTAGTCGTGGTAGAAGGGGAAGAACTTATTAATCACCGGCACGGCACCCAGGGAGGCCACCGTGGCAAGGAGGGTGCTCACATCGATCAGTACGCGGGTAAGGCCGATTTCCTCTTTGGAGAAGATTTTCGGCATCAGCATGATCAGGTTGACTGCGCCGAAGGCAAACCCTATGTAGATGAATATGGATGAATAAAAGCTCTGTTTTCGGATGATGCCCATTGCCTGTTTTATGAAGCGCAAATATAGAAAGAATCTTCCAGCGGGGCGGTTTGTGTTAGGAATTGTGTATGAAAGCACAACAAGTAAGTAATTTTTTTTATGGTTTTTGCAGATCTCCCAATAATGAATTTATTTTGTAAGGTACTAATAGTGCCGGCGCTGTCGGCAGTATTATAATCATTAGCGTATGTCTACATTAGCACCGATTATTTTTTTCGCCTATAAGCGGCCGGAGATTACCAGGAAAGCCCTGGAGAGCCTGGCGCTCAATCCGGAAGCAGGGGAGAGTGAGTTGTATGTATTTGCGGACGGGCCAAAAGAAGGTGCAACCGAAGAGACATTGCAGCAGATTGCCGCTACCCGGCAGGTGATCCGCAGCCGCAACTGGTGCGGCACCGTACACATTGCGGAGCGGGTACAAAACTATGGCCTGGCCCAATCAGTGATCACCGGTGTGACGGAAGTCATTGAGAAACATGGCAAAGCGATTGTGGTAGAAGACGACCTGGTATTGTCGCCCTACTTTCTCAAATATATGAACGAGGGGCTGGACCTGTATGAAGATGAGCCACAGGTGGCTTCTATTCACGGGTATGTGTACCCGTTGGGGGAGAAAATGCCGGAGACCTTTTTTATACGGGGGGCCGACTGCTGGGGATGGGCTACCTGGGCCCGTGCCTGGAAACAGTTTGAGCCGAACGGGCAGAAACTGTATGATGCCATCCGCCTGAAAGGTGAAGGAAGGGCGTTCGACTTTAATGATACCTATAGTTACATGAAAATGTTGCGTAAGCAGATCGGCGGCCAGAACGACTCCTGGGCTATCCGCTGGTATGCGTCCGCTTTTTTGAAGAATATGCTGACTTTGTACCCGTCCCGCTCACTGGTACAGAACATTGGCGGTGATGAATCGGCCACACACATGGATGAGGCTGATACGGGGAATTTTGAAGTGGAGCTGTCCCCCTCGCCGGTAATATTACAGAAATTACCTATGGAGGCCAGTGTACAAGGCACAGCCGCCTTTGAGACCTATTTCAGATCCATCAAACCGGGCTTCGTTCAACGGCTGAAGCGGTTTATCAAAAAGCGGTAGCCGCAGCCCGGGGCCTCAGCCCCGGGCGTGCAAAATGGTCCGACGCTCAAAACACCATATACATGCGCAATGACAACCGGAATTATGACTATTCGGGGATTCCAGCCAACAGAAGACCGGAATACAGTAAAATCATCAGTTTACTGGAGACAGGAAGCAAAGTACTGGACCTGGGCTGTGGCAACGGCTTGCTGATAGAGGCCATGCAACAGGAAAAACAATGTCAGTGCAAAGGCATGGAGCTTTCCGGGTCCGGCGTGGAGATCTGCCGGCAGAAAGGCCTGGACGTGATCACAGGGCGTATTGACGAGACATTGCCTTACGGCGACAATGAATTTGACGTGGCGGTGTGCAATGTGACTATCCAGATGGTGATGTACCCGGAGAAATTGTTGGCCGAAATGAAACGGGTTTCCCGTTATCAGATCGTCTCATTTCCTAACTTTGCGTATTTTATGAACCGCATTGACATGCTTCTGCATGGGAGAATGCCCCGGCGGATGCTGTTTGGCTACCGGTGGTATAATACCGGCCATATCCACCAGTTGTCTGTCAGGGACTATCATGAGCTGTTGCAGGCGGTAGGCGGATTACAAATGAAACGGAAGCTGTACGTGTCGGCCGGCTTTAAGCCGATCGACCTCCTGGGCGGCCTGTTTCCCGGATGGTTCCGCAAAACCGTCATCCTGGAAACGGTGAAGGCATAAAACCTGATTATGAACGAAAGAGATACTACATTATATTATTGTACGCTGTTTGACAGTAATTATTTGTCCCGTGGGCTGGCCATGTACACTTCGCTGGCGGCCGTGTGCTCAGATTTTCACCTGTATGTTTTTGCTTTCGACGACAAATGCCTGTCCGTATTACGGAAGATGGCGCTGCCACACCTGACCGTGATCTCACTGGCGGAATTTGAAGACCCGGAGCTGCTGAAGGTGAAACCAACCCGTAACCGGGCGGAATACTGCTGGACCTGTAGCTCTTCCACCATTCTTTACTGCATTCAGCAGTTTCAGCTGCCACATTGTACCTATATCGATGCGGACCTGTATTTTTACAACGATCCCCGCGTGCTGATGGAGGAAATGGGCAACCACTCCGTGCTGATCACCGAGCACCGGTATACGCCGCAATACGACAAAAGCAGGTTAAGCGGCAAATACTGCGTGCAGTACATCACTTTCCGCAACAACCGCTGGGGCATGGAAGCTTTACAGTGGTGGCGCAATGCGTGCCTCGACTGGTGCTACGACCGCCACGAAGATGGTAAGTTCGGCGACCAGAAATACCTGGACGACTGGACTACCCGCTTTATGAACGTATGGGTGATGGAGAACCCGGGCGGCGGCCTGGCGCTGTGGAATATCCAGCAATACGACGTGTTTAAAAACGGCGAAAAGTTACGTTGCCGCGAAATCAGTACCGGTAAAGAGTTTGACCCGATATTTTATCATTTCCATTACCTGAAGTATTTTACCGATAATACCATAGAACTGGGCAGACGTATCATCACGCCGGCCGTTAAAAAACTGTTCTATGAACCGTATATCGTGGAACTGGAAAAAAGCAAACGGCAGATACAGGCGACAGACCCGTCTTTCGATCCACATGGCGCAAGACCCAGGCCGGCCGGACTGAAAGCCACGCTGGTGACCATCTGGCGCAAACTGAGAAATGTTTATCATATATATCCCCTGAAGGAATCCGGGATTTAAATACAACGTATGGCATATACTATTGATCTGACGACACACAGTGATAAACGGGGGAACCTTACTGTCATCGAAAAACAGATCCCTTTTTCTATCAAGAGGATCTTTTATATCTATGGCGTGGATGATTCCGTAAGAGGGGGCCACCGCCATCATCATACCATACAGGCCGCTATCTGCGTGCATGGCAGCTGTATTGTATCCAACAATAACGGTAAAGGAGAAAAGACCGACTTTGTGCTGGACCATCCCAACAAATGCCTGATCCTGGAGCCGGAAGACTGGCATACCATGCACCACTTTACCCCCGATGCGGTATTGCTGGTGATGGCATCCACGCCTTTCGACCCGGCTGATTATATTTACGAACCTTATGACAACGCTGACAGGTTATGATCGATTATGAAAACCTCGGCTTGCTGAACAAGCCTTTCTTCGATGAATTCAAAGCTGCTTTCAGCGACACGCTGGAAAGCGGTTGGTATATACTGGGCAATAAAGTAAAGGAATTTGAGACTGCCTATGCGCAGTATCATAACGTGAAACACTGCCTCGGACTGGCCAACGGCCTCGATGCGCTGATCCTGGCCCTGCGTGCGTTTAACTTCGCACCGGGCGATGAGGTGATCGTGCCTTCCAATACCTACATCGCCACCATCCTGTCTATCGCACAGTGCGGCCTTAAACCCGTGCTGGTGGAGCCGGATATCCATACGTACAACATCGATCCGGAGAAAATTCCGGCGGCCATTACGCCCCGTACCCGCGCCATCATGGTAGTACACCTGTACGGCAAAAGCTGCGAGATGGACAAAATAATGGCCATCAAGGAAAAACATAACCTCGTACTGATCGAAGACTGTGCACAGTCACACGCAGCCTCTTTCAAAGGGCAGCTGACCGGCACCTTTGGCGAGTTCGGGGCATTCAGCTTTTATCCTACCAAAAACCTCGGCGCCCTCGGCGACGCAGGCGCCATCCTCTGTAACGACGATGAACTGGCCACCGCCATCCGCCGGCTGCGTAACTACGGCTCCGATGTAAAATATTACAACGAAGTGGTAGGCTACAACTCCCGGCTGGATGAAGTGCAGGCTGCTTTCCTCAGCGTGAAGTTCAAATATCTCGCACAGATCACCGAACATAAACGCAAGCTGGCAGACATCTACCACCAGGGATTAAAAAGCGATTTTATTAAACCCGTGGTACATCCGGATTATTTTGATGTTTACCATATCTATAATATCCGTCATGAGCGCAGGGATGAACTGAAGCAGTTCCTGCTGGACAATGGCGTGAAAACAGATATTCACTATCCGCTGCCGCCGCATCATCAGAAAGCCATGAAAGGCATTATTGAAGGTACTTCCTATCCGATATCGGAAGAGATACACCGTACCACGCTGAGCCTGCCGTGTTCCTACTGCCACACCACAGCGGACATCGAGAAAGTGGTGGAAGTGATCAACAAATTTTAAAGGAATAACAGTGACGGATAAACGATCATCACCGGTTGTCAGCATTATCACCGTATGTTACAATGCAGGCAGGTTTATAGAAAGCACCATCCGGAGCGTGCTGGCACAAACCTACCCGCATATCGAGTACATCATCGTGGATGGCGCCTCGAAAGACAATACCATGGAGGTGATAGCATCTTACCGCTCCCGCATCGCGAAAGTAGTGTCGGAAAAAGACAACGGCCTGTATGACGCCATGAACAAAGGGATGCAGCTGGCTACCGGCGAATACCTGCTGTTCCTTAATGCCGATGACACGCTGGCAGAGGACACCGTCATCGAAAAGATGCTGGCTAAATGTCCGGATGCAGATGTGTATTACGGAGAAGCCCTGTTCATGGATGAACAGGGGAAGGAGCTGGGACTGCGGTCTGAACAAACGCCGCATAAAGTGCCGGCGCAGCTCAACTGGAAAAGCCTGAAACATGGTATGGTAGTGTCTCACCAGGCCTATATCATCCGCAGGCGGTTGAGCCCTCTGTATGACCTGCAATACAAAGTATGTGCGGACATCGACTGGATGATCCGTACACTGAAAGCCTCCCGGAATATTTGCAATACGCATATCACTGTATCGAGATTCAGGGTGGGCGGCACTTCCAAGCAACGTCAACAACTGGCGTGGAAGGAGCGGTATAAAATTCTTAGTCGTTACTACGGCCATATCCCCAATTTTACGCATCACCTGTTCATTGGCCTGCGGTATATCTTCTCTAAAAAATATTAACAGATTTTACGCTCTTCCGGTGGTCATCTCTTTTATTTTGAGATGCCCGCCGGCATTTCCATATATACCGGGAAATGCTGAATTTATTTTTATTTTTGACGGTAACAACCAAAATGTCAACCAGCAATTTTTAATGGGTCACACAAGATTTCTAAGAGAAGAAGAGGATGCCCGGCTATCGGAGCAGGTCTTGCTGGAGCGGTCCGCCAATGGCGACAGGCGGGCTTATGAGGTGCTGTATACCCGTTATCTCCCCAAATTACACCACTATATCTACCGTTTTACCAGCCTGCCGGAAGAAGATATCATGGACATCTGCCAGGACCTGTTCCTGAAGATCTGGGATAAGAAAGAACTCCTGATCACGGTGAAATCGCTGGATGGATATCTGAAACGCGCCGGTAAAAATGCGTTACTCGACCGGTTGAAGCATGGTCATTTCAAGACGGACCTGCACCAGCAATATAGCCGCGGCAAAGAGCTGTACAGGGCCGTTACGGAAGAGAAGTTGCAGTTCTCGGAATATAGTCGCCTGGCGCAGCAGGCCATCAGCCGGTTACCCGTCCGGAAACAGGAAATATTCCGGCTGCGCATGGAACAGGATTATTCGTTGGATGAAATTGCCTCGTTGCTGGGCATGTCCAAGTCGAGGGTAAAACAGTCGTTGTATGAGGCCAAAGAGGATATCAGGGCATTTCTAAAGAAAAATGGCGCCCTGATGTTATTGCTGCTGATCGCCCACAAATAATTTTTTCCCTTCCACCAGATCTTTTGCCTTTGAGGATCGTCTTTCTATAAAACGACCTTCCGGGCATGACTACCGCTGACATCAAAAAACTAATACCGACGCTTGTAAACGGCCATTGCAGCGCTGAAGAGCTGGCCGCGTTTGAACAGTGGCGGCATACCGCTTCTCCGGAGGAATTAAGCGAAGTGATGGACCTGTACTACGACGCGCTGGACAGCGAAGACAGTGCTGTGCTGCTGTCCGACGGGTTTACTGCCGGTCTGCAGCAGCGGATGCGGGTGGCGATGGCTGGGGGCAGGCGTCCGGCAGGCATCAGCCGGTATGTCCGTATAGCTGCGGCAGTAGCCTTGCTGTTGGCCGCCGGCTTTGCAGGCCTCTTGTTCCGGTCGCCGGTAAAAGTGCCGGCGGCGGTTATTACGCCGGGAACGGACAAGGCCATTCTGACACTGGCCGACGGCACACAGATTGAATTGGGCAGTAAGCGGCAGGACAGTGTTTTACAGAAAGGGACGCAGGTCATCCGGCTGGACAGCGCCATCATTCGCTATAACGGCACAGCCACAGAAAAAAACGCCTTTAATACCCTCACCACCCCCAGGGGCGCACAGTTCCAGATCATTTTACCGGATGGCAGCCATGTGTGGCTGAATGCTGTTTCCTCCCTGCGTTATCCTGTTGCTTTTAACAATACAGAAAGAACGGTGGAGCTGACCGGGCAGGCCTATTTTGAAGTAGCGCCGTCTGCCTGGCCATTTACCGTGAAAACCAATAACACTGCCATACAGGTGCTGGGTACCAGCTTCGACGTGATGGCCTACGCCGAAGAAGGAGCGGTTAAAACAACGCTGGTGAACGGAAATGTGATGGTAAAAAACGGAGATGCCCGCCGGCAGCTGCAGCCGGGAGAACAGGCCGCCTACGACGCACATTCCGGCGACTTCACCGTTTCACATCCTGTTATTGAAGAAGTGATCGCCTGGAAAGAAGGAGAATTTAGATTCAATGGCGTCAGTATCGTGGCGATCATGCGGCAGCTCTCCAGGTGGTATGACGTAGATATCCGCTATGACGGTCCTCCACCTACAACCGCTTTCAGCGGCACTTTACCGAAAAAGGAGCAGGTAAGCCAGATACTGCATGCATTGGAAGTCACTGAAGCCGCTCATTTTACGATTGAGGGCAGGACCATTATTGTAAGGAAATAAAAATGATATCGCCCATCTGTTGAAACAAATAGCCGGAAGTGCTTCGACCTACTTCCGGCAGCGGTTTCAGGAGTTGCCGATTATAAAGGTTGCTTAGACATTTTATCGTAAATCCAAAAACCAGTTAAAAGTATGAATCTACTTTTAAACGGCAAAACCGTGCCGTTACCTGTACCACTTAAGCTGCTTATCATTATGAAATGGACTGCTGTCTTTGTCTGTATTGCGGCTCTACATGTCAGTGCAAAAGGCTTTTCCCAGAAAGTGACGATTACGTCGTCCTCCATGAAGTTGCAGGATGTTTTCCGGCATATCCGGCAACAGACAGGATTAGCTTTTGTATATGACAAAGCGCTGCTCGACAAAACCCATCCGGTGGCTATTCATGCCAACAAAGAGGAATTTGCGGATTTGCTGGCCACCTGTCTCAATGCGCAGGGCCTTACTTTCGAAGTGAGCAACAATATCATTATTGTCAAAAAAATGCCGCCGGCGGGCAATGTTCTGCTGAATAATATCACTTCTTCCGTATTGGGGCAGGCAGATATACGGGGGCGTGTTACCGGTCCCGACAACGAAGCGATCGTGGGGGCTACCGTACGCTTAAAAGGGACGCAGAAAGCCGCTATCACCGATGTAGACGGCCAGTTTACGCTCAACGGCGTGAAAGACGGACCCTATATATTGGAAGTGACTTCCATCGGCTATGAGCACTACAGTAAAACAATCACCGTTAAAAATGAAGCCCTCCGGCTTGATATTGCGCTGGTGAAGAGTATTTCCGGTCTGAACGATGTGGTGGTGGTCGCTTATGGCAGCCAGCGTAAATCGACCTTCACCGGCTCTCTCAGCACATTGAGCGCCAAACAGCTGGAAGGCTCTCCCAGGGCTACCGTGCAGGACAACCTGCAGGGCAATGTCAGCGGGGTGGTGGTGTCTATGGGCTCCGGGCAACCTGGTGCCGCGCCCAATGTACGTATCCGTGGCGTAGGCTCTATCAACGCAGGCAGCGCGCCGCTGTATGTGGTAGATGGCATCCCGCTGAGCAGCGTGGACCTTAACAGCTTTAATGCCAACGACATTGCCAGCATGACGGTATTAAAGGATGCTTCCGCGGCCTCTCTGTATGGCTCCAGGGCGGCCAACGGCGTGGTGATCATTACCACCAAAAAAGGACTGGCAGGCAAAACCTCCTTCAATGTGTCTGCCCAAACCGGTTTTACCAATGTGTCCAATGCATTGGCCGACCGGCCGTTGAGCACCACGGAACAACTGGAACTGTACCGGGAAAGCTGGACCAACGCAGGTAAAGATCCTGCGCTGTTTGTGGCGGAACTCACCAGGCAGGGGATCGATACGACCGTTAATACCAACTGGTTCAAAGCCCTGACCCGGACAGGTAACTATCAGCAATTTAACCTCTCCGCCAGCGGCGGCACGGAAAAAACAACCTACTTTCTGTCCGGCGGTTATTATAATGTAAAATCTCCTTTGTTGGGCAGCGCATTCAAACGGTATAACTTTAGCGCAAAAGTAAATGCCAACGCTTCGGAAAGGCTTTCTCTCCAGGCGGGAGTACTCACCAGTGTGACGAAATCCAATACCGTCAGTGATGATGGCAGCAATGCCAACCCGGTGAGGGCTTACAAGCGTTATGAGCCGTGGCTGCGGGTATATCTCCCGGATGGTTCTTATGACCTGAGTTACTCCAATAACTACAATCCGGTGGCCTTCACGCTGGAAAACGAACACCCGAATGACCGTTATAACCTGATTGGTAATATCGGTTTAAAATACAAAATCCTGCGGGGCCTCACTTTCGAGAACCAGAACAGCGTGGACTTTGAGTATGGTGAGACCCTCGATTACAATAAAGCAGGTATTGGCACAGCACGTTCCAATGGCGGCAGTGCGACCTATTCCACACAACGGGCCATCAGCCTCGTGACCACCAATATCCTGCGTTACACGCAAGATTGGGGATATCATCACATAGAGGCATTCGCAGGATATGAAGGGCAGTCGGTACAGTCGTCTGATATCAGTCTCTCTAAATCCAATTTTATTCCCAATGCCTTTACGCTGAGCAACGCCGCCGTATTGAGCGACGGCAGCAATACCGCCACTAATAGCCGCCTTACCGGCCTTTTCTCCAATGTAAATTACAGCTACCGGTCAAAATATTACCTTTCCGCTTCCCTCCGCAGAGATGGTTCCTCCCGCTTTGGGGCCGACAAAAGATATGGTAATTTCTGGTCTGTCGGCGCTTCCTGGAACATTACCGCCGAACCTTTTATGAAGGAGGCCACCGTATTTTCCCAGTTGAGGCTGCGTGCCAGCTACGGCGCCAATGGTAATCAGAGCATCGCCGATTTTGCTTCCCGCGGGCTTTATTCGAATACCGCCAGCTATTATAACAATCCCGGCTATTATCTCGTGCAATATGCCAACAGCAATCTTACCTGGGAAAAGAACAAACCGCTGAACATAGGGCTGGACTTTGGTCTGTTGAATGACCGCATCCAGGGTACGGTGGAATATTACAACAGGGTAACCTCTTCGTTGTTGCTGAACATGCCGGTTTCCGCCACCAACGGTGTTACCAGCATCACTAAAAACATCGGCTCTGTGCGCAACAGCGGTATCGAGATAGAGCTGAATACCCTCAATGTTGTTTCAAAAGCCAAAAATGGTTTCAGCTGGAACACACGGGCTACCTTCTCTACTTTGGAGAACAGGATCACCCGGCTGGTAAATACAATCGTGAGCAATCCGTATATCCGCGAACGGGGGGGAGACTACTACCAGTTCTATGTGCCCGGTTTTGCAGGCGCCGATCCGGAAACAGGGGAAGCATTGTTTTATACAGACGGCACAAAATCGGCTACCACCAATGACTATACGAAAGCGGCCCGTTATAAGCAGGGATCGGCGCTGGCGGACTTTGTGGCGGGCCTGACCAATACTTTTGAATACAAAGGTTTCTCTTTCAGCTTCCAGCTGTATGGCAGCTTTGGCGGTAAGATATATGACAACTGGGGGCCCAGCGCTTATACAGACGGCAACTCTACTTTTGGCCCCACCGCAGCGCTGCCGCGTTATTACTATGATAACCGCTGGACAGCCAAAGGCCAGACGGGCAAACTGCCGAAGGTAGTCTACAAAGGCACCGCACCCAGCACCTCCGACAGGTTCCTGTATGACGGCACCTATGTGCGTTTAAGAGATATTACATTGTCTTACAATCTGCCGGCCAGCGTGATGCAGCAGCTGCGGATGTCTTCCATGAGAGTATATGCACGGGCGACCAACCCTTACACCTATGTGAAAGATAAGCGCCTCACCTTCGATCCGGAAGTAGGTATAGAAGGACTGGCGGACCAGAACGCGCCCATCTTCCGCACCATTGTATTCGGACTTGATTTCAGATTCTAAAAAAAACACCATGAAGAAACAACTATTTACTTCTTTCTATATAGCCGTATTGGGCATGGCTGTTGTATGCGGCAGCTGCAGCAAAGACTTTCTGGACACGCAGCCGCAGCAGTCCACCGACCTGAACGTGGCCTTTGTGGACATCAGCTCCGGCCGTGCCAGCCTGAATGGCTTGTACTCCCAGGTGAAAGGTGTCAGCTACCTCGGACGTTCGTTGTATGTTACCGCAGACCTGCTCTCAGATAACGGTTATCTCAGCTCCAGCAACTCCAAACGTTACCTTCAGTTTGACAGTTATACGACTAATTCGGGCAACGGTGATGCACGGGATATGTGGAATACCTTGTACAGCGTGGTGGTGAATGCCAACCTGCTGATTCAGAATGGCAACAAGGCACAGTTGCCGTCTTCCGACAGCGATGAAAAAGCGCAGATCATCGGAGAGGCCTATGCCATCCGCGCTTTGGCTTATTTTGATCTGATGCGCCTTTTTGCCCAGCCATATAATTACACAGCCGGTGCCAGCCACCTTGGGGTGCCGCTGGTGATTGAAACCGTCGCCGACGCCAATGCGGTCATCTCGCCCGCCAGGGAAACAGCTGCCAAGGTGTACGCGCAGATAGAATCCGACCTCAGACAGGCCATCAGCATGATCCCTGCCACTCCTGTGGGCTACGCTGTCAGCAGCAACAAAGGCCGTATCTCCCTCAATGGCGCTAAAGCCATCCTTTCCAGGTTGTATCTCTATATGGAGAAATGGGAAGCTGCGGAGACGATGGCCACGGAGGTCATCTCTTCCAACAAATACACACTGCTGGCAAAAGATAAACTCGCGGGTGATTTCCAGCTGCAAAATAACGGAGAAACGGTTTTTGAAATATTATACCTGACCACCGACAACCTCGGTACAGACGCGATGGTGAATTTCTGCCTGCAGGGCGGCAGTTATGGAGATCTGCTGGCAACAGAAGACCTCTATAACCAGTATGATGCCGCTGATGCCAGAAGAGCTTTTCTGGTAAAAGGGAAACGCAGCGGCGCCGAGAACCCCGCGGTACTGATCAATAAATATGTCAATAAAACCACGTACCTCGAAGGAATGAAAGTAGTGAGACTGGCGGAAGTGTATCTCAACAGGGCCGAGGCCCGTGCCATGCAGGGAAAAGACGCCCCCGCCGCCGCAGATGTGGATGTGATACGCAGCAGGGCGCTGGGTACTGTAGCGCCTACCACAGCCACAGGGCCGGCATTGCTGGACATCATCAAAAATGAACGCCGTAAAGAGTTATGCTTTGAAGGACAGCGGCTGTTTGACTTAACGCGCTGGAAACAGTCATTCACCAAGTTTAAAACAGGAGGCGCCACCAGGAGCATCGCTTATCCTAATAATAAGACGATTATGCCGATCCCGCTCTCTGAAATTAATGCTAATCCTAACATTGCTGCTCAACAAAACCCAGACTACTGATGAAAAAAAGCATAATGCTGATAACAGGGCTGCTGTCTACCGCTATGGCTCATGCGCAGGCGCGTGTGCTGCCATCCGGAAACGTCAGGAATCTCCATCAGGTGAGCGATAGTATATTTCGTTCTGCGCAGCCGGACCACGAAGATTTTTCCACGCTGCGTAAATATGGCGTGGCCAGTGTGCTGAATCTGCGGTCGCGTCATAGCGACAGTGCTGCCGCCACTAACACGGGATTGCATCTTTTCCATGTGGAGATGGAAGCAAAACAGTTTACCGATAAGGAGGTTATTGCCGCATTGAGGGTATTGCGGGATGCACCGAAACCGGTGTTGGTCCACTGCCGGCATGGAAGCGATCGTACCGGCGTGGTGATTGCCATGTACCGTGTTGTGATGCAGCACTGGAGCCGGGAAGAGGCTATCGGAGAAATGGAGCGGGGAGGTTTCGGGTTTCATCAGCAATACACGAACATCCCTGAATATATCCGGCAGGCGGATATTGGTAATATTAAAAACGCATTGAAACAACGGTAGTGATTTTAACCTGACAGTAATAAAGTAAGGCCGGCGATAAGGATACTGTAGGCGCTGCTGATAGGTACATTATCACCTGGTTGCTACTGAAAGAGAATCTCAGGCGCAAATCACCTTAAACAACAAAGGGCGGACCCGTTCGGGTCTGCCCTTTGTGTTATGTGGCGCAATGCTTTACGCTGCGGCTTTTTCTTCTTTTTTACCTGCGCCGATGATCTCCCATACAAAGGTGCCGATTACCACCAGCACCAGTACGATAGAGGTGATGGAGGATATTTTCTGTGCTTTGTAGAAGGTCGTCGGTTCAAATTTCAGGTCGATCTTATGCTGGCCGGCTGGTATTTTCAGGGCGCGCAATGCGTAGTCTACTCTGACGATGTCGGTTTTTTTACCGTCGATGTAGGCGTTCCATCCTGCGGGGTAGTAGATCTCGGAGAATACGCCGAGGCCTTCCTGGCTGTTGCTGGACGTATATTCGAGGCTGTTAAGGCCATATTTCGTCAGTTTGATCACAGCATTGCTGTCGGTAGCGGTGGGTTGGTAGTTGGCGCCCAGTTCTTTCGCAAACCGTTTGTCTACCACTGCAGAGTCTTTCGTGTGCAGGTAGTCCAGCGTTTTCATTTCGGTATTGGCATCCGGTGCCCATACGATCCCTTTTACGAACCAGGCGTTACCGTTATTATCGGGGTTGCGTTGTGCCACCGGTTGACCGGTTTTCTGATCTGGTACGATGAAATATTTGGCGTTGAGCATATTGAGTACGCCCATATTGTTTTTAGAGATCTGGTGGGTGATGAGGTCCTGGTAGATCCACAGTTTAGCGGGGCTGTAGCCGCCGATGTTTTTGTGGAAGTAAGACGGGATGGCGTCATCAAACGGGGAGGTGGTGAGGTTGAACACGCGGTAGTAAGGGTCCGGGTCCTGTTTGATTTGCAGGTCTGCGTTGGAAGGCTGCAGTTGCGCCATCAGGGTAGATTCATCTACGAAGCTGTCTTTACCGAGGTAGTTACGGTCCACCTGTACCAGGTCTATGGCCACGGCGGCCACCAGTATGAGGGCGGCGGGCTGCCATGCCAGTTTATCTTTCAGGTAGGCCCAGATGGCGCCGGCGGCGATCAGGATAAATACCAGGGAGCGGATGCTGTCTTTCAGCAGCAGGGAGCTGCGATCTTTTTCCAGTGCGCGGATCATGAGTTTGGCGTTTTCTTCGCCGCCCATCATCTGTGCAAAGTACTGCGTCATGGTCGCATCGCTGTGGCTGCTGAAGTTCAGGAACATGCTGCCAAGGATGCCGATCACTGCTACGATACCGCCGGAGATATAAAGGGCCTGTTTCAGTTTCCGCAGCAGCACTTCCTTGCTGTGTTTACCGTTGGCCACTTCCTGCAGCGCCCAGCAGGCCAGTATCACGAAGGTGAGGGACGGCAGTACGAGGGCTTGTGCGGGTGCTCTGAACTTGTTGTACAGCGGCAGGTGGTAGAAGAGGAAATCGTTGATAAAGCCGAAATTTTTACCCCATGCGAGGATAAAGCCTGCGATGGTAACGGTCAGCAGCCACCATTTATGCCAGCTGTTCACGACCAGCAGGGAGAGTACGAACAGGAAACAGATGATAGCGCCGACATAGACGGGGCCGGAGGTCCCTCTTTCCTGGGCGCCATAGTACAGCGGAAATTTCATTTGTTCCATGAACTGTTCCACCTGTTGGGGCGGAGCGCCGAGGCTCACCATTTGTTCATATACATGGGAGCCGGTGCCCAGTTTCTGGCCGGAGGAGTTACCGGCGAAACCGGGGATCATGAAGGTGAAGGATTCCGAAACGCCATAGCTCCATTCGAAGGCATAGTCTTTATCGAGCCCGGTGGATTTATTTTCTTTCGCGTCTTCTTTGCCCAGCGTGAGTTCGGATTTGCTGCCGCGCATGGTATAATCGGTATATTCTTTTACGGGCAGCAGGTTGTCTGCGGCGGGCAGTATGCCCAGTATGCCGGCGACGGCCAGCAGTACGGAGGCTTTGAAGAACAGCGGGAGGGTCTGTGTTTTAAAGGCGTGAATAAACGCGCCCACCACCAGTATGAGGATCATGATCAGGGTGTAGTAGATCATCTGCAGGTGGTTGTTGTATATCAGCAGGGCGGTGGCGATGGCGGTGAGGCCAAAGCCGCCGATCAGGCGTCCGCGGTAGGTGAGGATGATACCGGCCAGTACAGCGGGCATCAGGGCGATGTCGTACATCTTGGTGATGTGTCCTACGTCGATGAGGATCACGTTGTAGGAGCAGAAAGCAAAAGCGATGGCGCCCAGTATCCTTATCCAGTATTTGAAGTCCAGGATGCAGGCGAGGAGATACATGCTGATCATAGCGAGGAACAGCATGTTAACAGGGGAAGGCAGGCCGAGGGTGACCATTTTGTTCACGAAGGTGATGGCATTTTTACCGGGGCCTGTGTAGATCACATAGGAAGGCATCCCGGAGAACATGCTGTTAGTCCACAAAGGGGTTTCACCCGTCGTTTCATAAAAGTCCCTCGCTTCTTTGGCCATTCCGTTTACGTTCATCATGTCGCTCTGGTTTACTATCTTGCCTTCCAATACAGGAGAGCAGTAAACCGTAGCCAGCAATATGAAGATGCCAATTGCTGCCAGATGCGGAAGAATGGCTTTTAGCCAGTTTTGCTTCATCGGATATCTTGTATTTAGTTTTAAAGGAACAAAAATAACTGTAATTTATCCGAAATTTCAATATGCGTTGGATTCGATTTGTGTTAAAATTTGCATTTATCTGCAACCTGTGCTTTATTTTGGGGCAGCTGCTCCGGATCACCGCATATGATCACCGGCTGGACGTGATGGTGGAGCATGTGCTGATATTGGGCGTAGGCGTGGCGTTTCCCCTGAATCTGGCCATATGCCTGATCACCGGCGTGTTGCTGCTGTTGAAAAAAATACAGTGGAAGCCGTTACCGCCGTGGTTATTCCTGTGTAATGTAGGTATTTTAATATTTCAACTTATAGTCACTTATTAAATGGTCAAGCAGTTATTAAATGATAAGCCTACACGGCTTTTTGTCATATTTGCCAGCTTTTTTGTAGCCAATGCGCTGATTGCGGAGTGTATCGGTGGTAAATTGTTTTCGCTGGAAAGGCTACTCGGATTGCCGGTGCATACGTTCACCCTGTTTGGAGAGAGCGGGTTATCGTACACGCTCACGGCCGGTGTATTACTGTGGCCGCTGGAGTTTGTGATGACGGATATTGTGAATGAGTTCTACGGGCCGGTGGCGGTACGCCGTATTTCCTATACAGCAGTGGCGTTGATCTCCTATGCGTTCCTGATGTTTCTGGTGGCCATCAACGTACCGGCCGACAGCTGGTGGACAGGCAGCGGCAGTACTGAAGGCGTGCCGGACATGCAGAAAGCTTTTGTCGGTATTTTCGGGCAGGGGATGTGGATCATCCTGGGCAGCCTTTCCGCGTTCCTTGTCAGCCAGATCGTGGATGTGACGGTGTTTCACCGCATTAAGAAACGTACCGGGGAGAAACACGTATGGCTGCGGGCTACGGGGTCTACCGTGGTATCCCAGTTTGTAGACAGTTTTATTGTATTGTTTATCGCCTTTAAAGTGGGTAAAGACTGGAGCTGGCAGCGGGTATTGGCGATCTGTATGGTGAACTACAGCTATAAATTCGTAGTGGCGGTAGCGTTAACCCCGCTGATCTACCTGCTGGAAAACCGTATTATACGTTACCTCGGCCCTGAGACGGCTGCCCGAATGAAAGCATCCGCCATGGGTAAGGAAGAAATGCCGGTAACGGACGTGGTGCCGCACAACTAGTAGCGGGCCTTCACCATATCTGCCACTACTTTATCGATCGGGAGGGTAACGGCTTCGGCCGAAAAATCCTCCCAGTCTATCCATCGCGCATATTCCACTTCGGGCACCCCTTCCGGCACTTTGAAATCAAAGGGTTTGCTGAGCGTTTGCGCAGTGAAGGGAGAGATAGCTTCCACCAGGTAATAGATAGAGATGATCTGTGTTTCGTTGTCGAACGCGGAGATCTGAAAAAAGTCGGTGGTGTAGATATGTTCCACCACGCGGACATCCTGCGCCAGTTCTTCGCGCCATTCGCGTACCATACATTCCAGCGTGCCTTCCCCGAATTCGAGTCCGCCGCCGGGAAATTTCGTATAGTAGCCGCCGCGGATATATTCGTCTGTTACCAGTACCTGTTTAAGGTCATTGATCATAATGCCGTAAACACGCACGTTGAATCCTGTCTGCATATGTTTATTTAACAGCGTCGATGATGATGGAGGTATACACTGGTTTACCGCCGACGTTCCGTTCATCATAACGGATGGAGCGGTGTATCATGCCGTCGGATTTGTTCCATTCGTTAAAATGGAATTCCCCGTTTTCGTCGTAATACTCCAGCAGCTTCACTTTAAAGCCAGCTTCTTCCAGCAGTTGGCTCATGAGTTTATAGGTGTACAGTACTTTATGATCGTCTGCTCCCCAGCCGGCGCCACCGGGCTTTACATTGTTGATATATTCAGGGTCCGGATGGAAACCATCGGGAATGGCTATACGCAGATAGCCACCGGGTTTAAGATAGCGGAAGCAGGTGCGTGCGCCGGTAAGGCCCTGTTCGTAAGTCAGGTGTTCCCACACGTGCTCTGCCAGAAAAACGGACACAGAAGCATCGGGGATGTATTTGTTCCAGGAATCCGGTGCCAGCAGGTTGAACTGCTCCACTTCGGTGGGTATCCATCCTTTTTCGAACACGGAGCTGGCGCCGATGACCAGTTTCCAGTCGGCCGTATCCTGCAGTGATTTTATCAGTTTTTTTTCAACGGCGGCGGCTCTCATTGCATTGTAGCCACTCAGCGCTTTGGCTTTTCGTATGATATCTTTTAACAGAGATGCCATGGGCAAAGATCAGGTTATAAATTAAATCCGGCTGTAAATATAACAGAATAAAGTAAGAATACGCTACAATAACAGCGTTACAGTACCCTTCAGCAGCTTTTCCTGTCCCAGCATATTACGGTAGCGGACCTTGTACACATACGTGCCCAGCGGTTGCAACTGCCCGCGGAACATACCGTTCCAGCCCTGTCTGGCATCTGTGGTGAGGAAAATACATTCGCCCCAGCGGTAGCTGTCAAAGCCCTCTCCGGGCGACAGTATCAGCGGTCTGTTATCAAAAAAGGCAGGTATCCGGTCCCAGTTCGATCAGCGGAGGGTATGTCACCGTCAATTTCGTTTGGAAGGTGCTGTCGCATCCGCGCCACGTGGTGTAGCGTACCGTGTAATCGCCGGCCCGTGTGACCGTGGTGCCGTCCTGTCTGCAAGCTGGAGGTATAGACGCCGCTACGGTGATACGGCGGCCGTCCGGCAGCAGATAGTTGTCGCCGAAATACCAGATGTTGCCTTCTTTCTGAGCGGTGCTGACGAAGGGCTGGCAGACAGCTAATATCATCAGGGTTATGCAATAGATGATGCGCACAGGCATATAGTGTATAGGGAATAAAATCTGCCGCAAGGCACGATTCTAGAACCACTTCTTCTTCATGAAATACATGCTGATGATGACGGAGATCACGACAGAGAGGATAATGGGTATGTAGAAAGCGTGTATGCTATGCTGATAGGGGAGTTCTACGTTCATGCCGTAGATACTGGCCACCAGCATGGGAAAAGTAAGGATGATCGTGATGGAGGTCAGCCTTTTCATCACCACGTTCAGGTTATTGGAGATGATACTGGCGAAGGCGTCCATGGTGCTGCTGAGGATGTTGGTGTAGATATTGGCCATTTCAAGCGCCTGGGAGGTGTCTACGACCAGGTCATGGAGGAATTCCTTTTCGTCCTCGTTGAGGCCCAGGAAGTTGGTCCTTTCCAGTTTCATCAGCAACAGTTCATTGCTGCGGAGGGCGGTGACGAAGTACACGAGGCTTTTCTGGATGCGCATGATGGCGAGCAGTTCTTCGTTCCGGTTGGAATCGTAGAGTTTTGCTTCCAGCATGTTCCTGCGTTGGTTGATTTCCTTGAGGTAATCGAGGAAATTGACCACCACTTTCTCGAAGATTTTGAGCACCATCATGTTCTTCTTTTCAGGAGAACGGTTGTGGAAGGTATCGAGGAACCTTTTGATGGCGGCGTTATCGAAGGAGTTGACCGTCAGGATCTGGTTGTGCGTGAGGATGATCACGATGGGGATGGTGATGTAGTAGGCATCGCTTTCGTTGATGGAGTTGTTCTCCGTGGGTGTTTTGATAACGATGAGTTTTACATTGTCTTCCAGCTCGTAGCGTGATTTTTCGTCGATATCGAGGGAGTCGGTCAGGAAGTCCAGCGGTATGTCCAGTGCTTCGGAGAGCTGTTCGAATTCAGCCTGTTTCAGCGGAGGCGTGATGTTTACCCAGGCGTCGTTTTCCGGCGCCTGGATAGCCACTGTCTTGGAATCTATGTTTTTGAAGTATTGGATCATGCTGCAGGGGTAAAAAAGCGTTTATCAGCCAATGGTTATTTGTCCTTCGAACACGAGGGTGGCGGGGCCACAGAGCCAGATGTTGGAGAAGGAGCGTTCGCCGGTGCGGGTAAAGCGCACTTCCAGTTGTCCGCCGAGGGTTTGAACGGGCACCACATATTCTTTCTCTTCTTTACCGGCAAAGGTGATCGCGGCGGCGGTGACGCCGGTGCCGCAGGAGTAGGTTTCATCTTCCACGCCTCTTTCGTAGGTGCGGACGAAGATACCGTTTTCAAAAGGCTGCACGAAGTTGACGTTGGTTCCTTCTGCGGCAAAGCGTTCGTTGTAGCGTATCTGGCGGCCTTCGTCGAATACGTTCACGGCCTGTACGTCTTCCACATATTTTACAAAATGGGGGGAGCCGGTGTTGAGGTAATAATGCAGGGGGCCTTGTTCCACAAAGTCTACATCCTGCATTTTCAGGTTGACCCAGTTGGCGCCGTCCATGGTGGCTTCATGTTCACCATCTACTGCGATGAAGTAGAGGTTGCCGTCGCCTACGCCCATTTTATGGGCAAAAGCGGCGAGGCATCGGCCACCGTTGCCGCACATAGAGCTTTCGCGGCCGTCGGAGTTGTAATATTTCATGGCGAAGTCGTAGTCTTCGCTTTTATTCAGGAGCATCAGGCCGTCGGCGCCGATACCAAAACGGCGGTCACACAGTTCATTCACCTGTTCATTGGTGAGCCAGTCGTATTGTCCTTCCCGGTTGTCCATGATCACAAAATCATTGCCGGTACCCTGGTATTTATAGAAATGGATCTGTTGCATAAGGCAAAGATATAACTTTGATCGCCATGATTAATGCTGATTTCACTGATTAGCAGAGACGGGAGCGGAAACGGGGTGGGGGAATGGTGCGGAGATAAGTGCGGATACAGGATTGCCTGGATAAATATAACAGGAAATTAAAGTGCCGGCGGGTGGTATAGCAGGGAGTTGGGGCGCCGGTGGCTGATTGGGATGGAAACCCGGGCTACCGTTTGGTTTCCTGTAGCCCGGATGTAGCAGTATGTTGCGCGGGTATTATAATCCTGCGATGATGCCGAGGCCTTTCTGTATCAGCGCTTCCACAACGGCGGCGCCGTCTTTGGTGAATTCCTGCCGGATACGGTTGGCCACGATGGCGCTGATAGACAGGCATTGGTGGCCCAGTACGCGTCCCATGCCATAGATGGCGGAAGTTTCCATTTCGAAGTTGGTGATGCGATGCCCTTCGTAGGAGAAGCCGGTGAGGTTGTCTATCAGGTTAGGATTAGACAGCTGGCCTCTCAGCATACGGCCCTGCGGTGCGTAGAAGCCGGGGCAGGTAACGGTGATGCCTGTATGAAAACCGTCAGTAAAATGTTTGCGCAGGTCTTCGCCGGCGGAGAAGAGGCATGGATTGGCGCCTCCGGGCTGCAGCATCACCTGTCCGCGGAAGGCTTCCAGCAGTTGTTTTTCTTCCGTGGTGTTCTCGAAGGCGTAGTAGGCCATGAGATTGTCGAGGCCGAGGCCATGGGAAGAAACGACGAAGCTGTCTACCGGGATGCTGTCCTGCAGGGCGCCGGAAGTACCGAGGCGGACCACCTGCAGGGAGGTCAGCTGCTCTTTTACGAGACGCGTCTGAAAGTCGATGTTGACGAGGGCGTCCAGCTCATTGAGCACGATGTCGATGTTGTCGGTACCGATGCCGGTGGATACGACAGATAGTCTTTTATTTCCGATATAACCGGTATGGGTAACAAATTCGCGGTGTTGCGATTTGTGTTCTACTTTGTCGAAGTGTTTGCTCACGGCCGGCACGCGGTCCGGATCACCCACGGTAATGATGGTATGGGCCAGCTCTTCCGGTCTGACGTCCAGGTGATATACCGCTCCACGGCTGTTGATAATAAGCTCAGATTCTGCAATACGTTTATTCTCCATGATATTATTTTTTAATTCAACAATCGGTGTTGGGACTTCAATATTCCCACGTTATCAATAATTATCAAAATATTTTTTCAGATATTTTTTAAATAATATTTGGTGATTATCAGAAAATTGCTACTTTTGCAATCCCACAAAACGACGGGGACGCCCGCTGGAGGCAAGCAACAGCAAGTGTTTGAGTCGGATTGTACGGTTCCGTGGCCGAGTGGCTAGGCAGAGGTCTGCAAAACCTCGTACAGCGGTTCGAATCCGCTCGGAACCTCAGATGGGAAAGTAAGAAGCCGCTCCTGTAGCGGCTTTTTTGTTGCCCACGGCTCCTCTCAGGCGATGCTGCGAAGGTATACATAACAGGAAAGAAGGATGTTTGTATACTGTTGGATTTTACCCTTGTTTTAGTACTTATCCAGCCATTTTTTTCTCCGAAAATTAATTTTTTGTTTGATCATTTACGTGTGTTTTTGTCGTAAATTGCTTATCCCGCAAAAGTTTGGGGTGTTCCTGGAAACCAGTCAGAGAGATTTGGAACGCCCTGGTCCGGAAGGCTTTTGCGCTTTACCGATAATTCTAAAAGTGAGGCGATGACAGAGATCATTAAAGTAACCGCAGCAGATACCGGAGCCCTGGAACAGGTAAAGCTACTTTTCAGAGAATATGCCAACTGGTTAAATGTTGACCTTAGCTTTCAACGGTTTGAAGACGAGATGGCCGAATTGCCCGGTGCTTATGCAGCGCCCGGCGGCGCCCTTTTACTGGCCAGAGTAGACGGCCAGGTAGCGGGATGCGTGGCGGTCCGGCCTTTTGACAATACCACCGCTGAAATGAAACGTCTTTTTGTGAAAGATGCGTTCAAAGGTCACGGCGTAGGCAAAGCCCTGGCAGCCGAAGCCATTGAAGAGAGCCGCAACCTGGGTTATAAACGTATACTGCTGGATACGCTGGCGCACATGCGGCCCGCGATTGAACTGTATACGTCGCTGGGATTCCAGCCTATTGCAGCGTATTACGACAACCCTATCAGCAGCGCAGTATACCTGTCCCTGAGTCTGGAGAAAGCCTCCTGACCAGGGAAGGGAAGACGCAGGCAACAAACACCCAAATTTCTTTGCGTCTTTGCAGCTCCGCGTCTTTGCGTGACTTAGCCGGTAACCGGCAGTTTGTACCCATTATGATATCCGGCAGCCAGCAATTGATTGGCGTCGCTGTCGGTAAACTGCCCTGCGTGTTTGTCCCAATACAGTTTTTTCCCGGTCCTGAAGGCGATGTTCCCCATTTGTGCCAGGGTAGCGATATGCGCGCCTGCCTGCACCGGTGTGCGCAGATCGTCGAGGCGGCGTGACTGTATCACATCGATGAAATTCTGCGTATGCAGGGTAAGGCCATTGTCCACCGCTTTCTGCCGGGGCACGGCTTCCATATTCTTTTTTTCGGGGATCACTTCCCAGCCGCCGCGGTCCAGTACCAGCGTGCCGTTGTTGCCGATAAAGGCAATGCCATGGTCGCGCCCGTAGGGACCGCCATCGATGCCCTGCGCCTGTTCCCACTGGATGTTAAAGCCGTCAAATTCGTAGACGGTGGTGAGTGTGTCCGGTGTTTCTGCGGCATCGTCGGGGTAGGCGAACTTACCACCGGCGGCCATCACCGACTTTGGCGTTTCCGCTTTCATGCCGAGGAGGGCGTAATCGAGCAGGTGCACGCCCCAGTCGGTCATCAGGCCGCCGGCATAGTCCCAATACCAGCGGAAATTAAAATGGAAACGGTTGGGATTAAAAGGGCGCTCTTTGGCGGGGCCCAGCCATGCTTTGTAGTCCACGCCTGCTGGCGGTGTGCCGTCGGGCTTCACGGGGATGGATTTCATCCAGCCCATGTAGGCCCATGCTTTCACGAGGCGTACCTGTCCCAGTTTGCCGGAATGCACAAAAGCCACGGCATCTTTAAAATGTTGCTGGCTGCGTTGCCACTGGCCTACCTGTACGGCGCGCTGGTGGCGCTGCTGCGCTGCTACCATGGCGCGGCATTCGGCGATGGAATTACCTAACGGTTTCTCTACGTAGACATCCTTGCCGGCGGCGCAGGCGTCTGTCATCTGCAGGCAGTGCCAGTGGTCCGGGGTGCCGATGATCACGGCGTCGATGGATTTGTCTTCGAGCAACTTACGGTAATCACTATACGCTTTTGCCTTGATGCCCTGGCGGGAGAGCTCGCCCACGCGCTTGTCCAGCACGTTGCGGTCTACATCGCAGAGAGCCACGCATTGTGCGGCGGGGTGTTTCAGCATGGCGGTGAGGTCGGACCAGCCCATGCCGTTGATACCAATAGCGGCGATGCGGATGCGGTCGGATGGCGCTACGGCCCTTACACCGGACGGCAGCACGGAAACCAGGCCGGCGCCGGCCGCCAAGGCGGAGGCTGAACGGAGGAAGTCCCTTCTGGAATGTTTCATAAGTGGAATTTTATGTCAACAAAATAATAAAAAAAAGAAAAGGCTGGTGTAAAACCAGCCTTTTCAGTCAGACATTCTTATAAAGATTAAAAATCTTCCTCTGTATTATCGTCGTCATCGCCGCTCATGTTAAAGTTCATCATGGTACCGAGCAGATCGCTGAAGCGGGTATCGTTTTCTCCTACTTTTTTGCTGATGAGCGAATAGGAGGCGAGGCCATGCAGCACAAACTCCATCAGCAGCAACGTTTCGCGGTTGTTGGCCTGCGGGAAGCGGGCTTTCACCATCTCTTTCAGTCCTTCTACTTTGCTGAGCGTGGTTTCGTATTGTTTGTCGCTGATATCCTGCATGAGCTGCAGGTAGTTGCCTTTGTCGAACCACTGGATAACGCTGCGGTACGGGTTTTCCACGGGCACTGCCTGCTTCCGTTTCTTGAACGAATCAGGGTTGGGGAAGTAGCTGGCAAACAGTGTGCGGATGGACTTGTCGAGCAGGTTGTGCGCCACCTGCAGGGGGCCTTCCTGTTCGCCTTCGTACACCAGTTCTATCTTACCGGTGATGGCGGGTATGATGGACATCAGGTCGGCGATGCGTACCTGTGTTTCTTTTTCCTTGTTGATGATAGCGCGCCGTTCGCCGGAGCTGACCGCGTTTTCGAAGGCCGCGATGGTAAGACGGGCGGACACGCCACTTTTTTTATCCACGTATTCGCTGTTGCGTGCTTCGAAAGCTACCTGTTCGATGATACGTTTTACCATATCGGAGATGGTCACACGGGCTTCCTGGTCGGTATGGATGGCTGCTTCCTGTTCGGTGATGAGCAGGGAGTTTTCCACGCTTTTCGGGTAGTGGGTGATGATCTGGCTTTCGATCCTGTCTTTCAGCGGGGTAACGATAGAGCCGCGGTTCGTATAGTCTTCCGGGTTAGCGGTGAAGACAAACAGGATATCCAGCGGCATGCGCACTTTGAAGCCACGGATCTGGATATCGCCTTCCTGGAGGATATTGAACAGGGCCACTTGTATGCGGGCCTGCAGGTCGGGCAGTTCGTTGATGACGAAGATGCCGCGGTTGGAGCGGGGAATGATGCCAAAGTGAATGGCGCGTTCGTCCGCATAGCTGAGTTTCTGGTTGGCCGCTTTGATGGGGTCGATGTCGCCGATGAGATCGGCCACGGACACGTCGGGCGTGGCGAGTTTTTCCGCGTAGCGGTCGGCGCGCGACAGCCAGGCGATGGGTGTTTTATCGCCTTTTTCCGCGATGAGGTCACGCGCGTAGCGGGACAGCGGATTAAACGGATCATCGTTGACTTCGGAGCCTTCCACGACGGGGATGTATTCGTCGAGCAGGTCTATCATCTGGCGTGCCATGCGGGTTTTGGCCTGCCCGCGGAGACCGAGGAACAGGATATTATGCCGGGAGAGCAGGGCTCTTTCGGTGTCTGGTATGACAGTGTCTTCGTAGCCTATAATGCCGGGGAAGGAAGTTTCTTTTTTCTGTAGTTTTTTGATCAGGTTCCGTCTGATTTCCTCTTTGACTGAAACGGGTTGATAGCCACTCTTTTTCAGTTCACCTAACGTCTTGATGCTGGTATCCATGTTTAAAAGTTACGCAATTCCTTGCCGGTTTGTTAGAATAATTTTCGTTTCCCGTTTTCGAAGTCATAGAACAGGAACTGGCCCAGGTTGTCGGTGCCGGAGAAGAAAGCCTTGCCGCTGTTGGTTTCGGTAAACTCCTGCACGAATTTCTGCAGCCAGGGATCTGTGGCCACCATGAAGGTGGTGATGGGTATTTTCAGCTTTTTGCATTGTGCGGCCAGGTTAAGCGTCCGGTTAAGGATCTTACGGTCGAGGCCGAAGCTGTTTTTGTAGTATTCTTTCCCGATTTTAAGGCAGGTGGGTTTCCCGTCGGTGATCATGAAGATCTGTTTGTTGGGATTGCGGCGACGGCGCAGTATGTCCATGGCCAGCTCCAGCCCTGCCACGGTGTTGGTGTGGAAGGGTCCTACCTGCAGATAGGGAAGGTCTTTGATTTCCACCTGCCAGGCGTCGTTGCCGAATACGATGATGTCCAGCGTATCTTTCGGATAGCGGGTGGTGATGAGTTCACTGAGGGCCATGGCCACTTTTTTGGCGGGCGTGATCCTGTCTTCCCCGTACAGTATCATGGAGTGGGAGATATCGATCATCAGGGCGGTGGACGTCTGGGTTTTGTAATCTGTTTCCTTGATTTCCAAGTCGTCCTGATGAATGGAGAAGCTATCGATGCCGTGATTGATCTGGGCATTGCGGATAGAGGCGGTCACGTCGAGCTGGTCGATGCTATCGCCAAATTCGAAGGGCCTGGTTTCCGCGTTGAGCTCGTCGCCCATGCCTGATTTCCGGATGTTATGATTGCCGACGGTGGACTTTTTCAGTTTCCCGAAGATCTCTTCCAGTGCGTTTTTACGGATGGTTTGTTCCGTTTTGGACGTGATTTCTATCTCGCCTGTTTCCGCGTTTTCTCTCAGGTATCCTTTTTCTTTCAGTTCCTGAATAAAGTCGCCTACGCCATACTCATCGTTGGTCAGTCCGAATTCCTTGTCCAGTTCTGTCAGCCACTGCATCGCTTCTGTAACGTCTCCGCTGGTGTAGGTGAGTAGTTGAGTGAAGAGGTCCAGCAGTTTCTGGAAGGGAGACCGGGTATCGTCGTTCGGTTGGTACCGTGAAAAAATTATTCCTCTCATAGCACAAAAGTCAAAACAAAGTTCGTTATTAAAATTAGCGAAAATATTTCTCGCAAAGAGCGCAAAGATTTTTCACGCAAAGGCGCCAAGCAGCAAAGAAAAATAAGAAATTTGTTTTATATATATTATTGTATGATATGTTGGTGTTCAAAATATAATAAAATAAAGGTGGGTTAATAAATTCTTTGCTTCTTTGCTGCTTGGCGCCTTTGCGTGAAAAATCTTTGCGCTCTTTGCGAGAAAATCCTCGCGTGCTTGTATTTTCCGTTGAAAGCTATTACTTTCAATCATCAAAAAAATATCAATATGAAAAAACTGAGAAATGCATGGCTGCTGGCGGGAGGTTTAGCGGTGGCAATGTTTGCACAGTCTGCTAAGGGCCAGGCCAGGGCGGATGCATTAGGCTGGAAACTGGGTGCCCAGGCATGGACATTCAACCATTTTACGCTGGCGGAAGCGCTGGATAAGATGGACAGCTGCGGTATCCAGTATGTGGAAGCTTATCCGGGCCAGACCATCGGTGGCGGCATTGAGGGTAAACTGGACTACCATATGTCTCCTGAAAAACAGGAACAGGTAAAGGGCCTCTTTAAAAAGAAACACAAGGTGCTGATGGCTTTCGGGGTGGTAGTACCTAATTCCGAAGCGGAATGGCGCATGTTGTTCGACTTCGCCAACAGAATGGGCATTCAGAGCATCACCAGCGAGCCGCAACCGGAGTACCTGGACCTGATCTCTTCCCTCTGCGACCGCTATAACATTAAACTGGCGATCCACGATCACCCGAAACCGAGCCACTACTGGCATCCTGACAGCGTGCTGAAAGCGATCCAGGGCAGAAGCAAATTAATGGGCGCCTGCGCGGATATCGGTCACTGGGTACGTTCCGGCCTCGATCCGATCGAATGCCTGAAGAAACTGAACGGCCACATTGTGAGCCTGCACTTCAAAGACCTGAACGAGAAATCCGAAAAAGGTCATGACGTGATCTGGGGTAATGGTGTTTGCCAGATCCCTAAAGTGCTGGAAACGCTGAAAGCGCAGAAGTTCAAGGGGCTTTTCTCGGCAGAATATGAGCATAACTGGGATACCAACGTACCGGAAGTGAAAGAAAGCGCTGCTTTCTGGAGACAGATGGTAAGCAATCTCTAGTCGTTAAGTTATCTCCATAAACGAAGCGCCCCTCTGGACCAGAGGGGCGCTTCGTTTTTATCGGCACTATTGTTCTTCCGTTATTTGGCGGAGTCCGGAGCTGTTTGAGGTGCTGCGGAGTCGCCGGCGGTGTTGATGTTTTGCTGGCCTTCGCGGGCGTGTTGTCCGCCGGGGCCGAAGTCCACTTTCATACGTTCCAGCCACTGGATGAACTGTTCAGCGGTCTGGCCGTCGCGTTGGAGGTCGGAGGTCAGTCTGCTGGCGGGCAGGGACTGGTAGTAGCGGAGCTGCTGCTGGCAGTCTTTGATGATCTGGTTGCTCAGTTCATCGCCACGTTTGTAGTCGCCTGCGATGTAGTGGGCGTATACGGTCTGGAGGGACGTATAGTTGTGCATGTTGCCCGGGGTGGTCATGGCGTAAGGGAAGTTCACTTCCTTCACGTTTTTGTCCATATAGGCCAGTACTGCGATGGCGCTGTCTTTAGCGGCGCCGCCCTGTGTCATGGCCACGCTGAGGCGGGTGAAGGACTGGCGCAGGTACATCAGCATTTTGCGGTTAGGCTCATCGAAGTAGGTGCCTACGGTCTGGGCGCCGCCGAATGCGAATTTGTGCATCAGGTTCTCGTACATTACGCCTATGTTGGCGTTGATGTCCATGCCTAACGGATCGGTAGCTGTTGGTTTAGGCAGCGGTACCAGGTGGTAGGCCAGGCCGTCGGTTTGGAGGTAGTCGTTCAGACCGAGGTCGGTGGGGCTGGTAAAGTAGATCGGGCGTTTCCAGTTGTTGGTAGCGATGATATCGTACACGGCCAGGTCATTCTTCAGCAGGTAGCTTTTGGTGACTTTGATCGGTACTTTCGGCAGGATTTTGTCTGCGTCTTTTGCGTTTACCACGCCGTATTTCAGCACTTCGTCCTTGTTAACCGGGATGAACAGGTTACGGGTAGGCAGGAAGTTTTCAGCGCCGCCGTCCTGAGTGTTGATTTTGCTGTGTTCATCGTCGCTTCCCATGAAGTCCATGATGTCTTTGAGGGGGAAGTCCCTGTCGGCCGGAATATTTCCCGGATCGAAGAAGCGGATGTAGTTGCGGGTTTCACCCTGATATTTATCCGGTGTCCAGCTCATGGGCACGGCAGCGCTCTGGTTCACCATTCTGCGTTGCTGATCGATGTACCAGTCCACGCCGAGGAGGCTGAGGTTGATCACCCTGATATCGGGGCGGATGCCTTCTACTTCCTGTGCGTACCACAGCGGGTAGGTATCGTTATCCCCCACGGTGAACAGGATGGCGTTAGGTTGGCAGGATTCCAGGTAATCTTTCGCGATATCGCGGGCGATGTATTTGGTAGAGCGGTCGTGGTCGTCCCATTCCTGGGCGGCCATGAGCACGGGTACGGCGAGGAGGCATAAGCCTGTGGCCAGTACCGGTGTCATTGCATTTTTGATTTTTTTGTTCAGGAAGTTGTACACGGAAAGTACGCCGAGGCCGATCCAGATGGCGAAAGCGTAGAAGGAGCCTACGTAGGCGTAGTCACGTTCACGTGGCTGGTTGCCGGCCTGGTTGAGGTACAGTACGATGGCGATGCCTGTAAAGAAGAACAGGAGGGTGACGATGAGGGTATCTTTCCGGTGGTTGTTGTACTGGAAGAAGAAACCGATGATACCGAGGATGAAGGGCAGGAAGAACAGGGTGTTGTGCGCCTTGTTGTTTTTCAGGCTGTCCGGCATCATGCTCTGGTCGCCGTATATGGCGTTGTCGATGAAGGGGATGCCGGAGATCCAGTTGCCATCGCGTACGTTGCCGTAGCCCTGGGTATCGTTTTGTTTACCGACGAAGTTCCACATGAAGTAGCGGAAGTACATGAAGTTCATCTGGTATTGGATGAAGAACTTGATGTTATCGCCGAAGGAAGGTTTTTCGTTGGCTTCCAGTCCGAGCCAGGAGCGGTAGAAGTCTGCGTGGCCCTGATCGTTGCTGGCGTCCCATACGCGGGGGAACAGCATCATATCTTCGGAAGCGTATTTAGGCTCCATTTTTTTACCGGCGACCATGTATTTTTTGGGGCCGCGGGCGTAGATGTTGCCGCCTTCGTCATACTTTTCGGGGCGGGCGGTGAACACCTGACCGTAGATCAGGGGGAAGTCGCCGTATTGTTCGCGCCCGAGGTAACCTACGAGGGAGATCGGGTTGTCCACGTTATACATATCTACCGAAGGGTTAGACGTAGAACGCACCATGGTAGTGATGTAGGTAGAATATCCGAGGAGTGTGAAGAGGATGAACATGATGGTGAGCCGGCTGAAGTGCAGTGTTTTTCCCGGGTCCAGTTTGATGCCGAACGTTTTCAGCAGGGTAGGGATGAGCAGGAAGAACGCAGCCAGCAACACTTTAAAGAATACGATGCCGCCGCTGTTGTCGTTGTAGGCAGGTATCAGGATGACAGAGGCGATGATGATCAGCGGCGCGTAGAGGCCGAGTTTCGGTTTTCTGTAGCCCAGTACCAGTACTGCGATGATGGCGACGAAGTAGAAGATGAACCCGGAGAAGTAGCCCATACCGAGGTTATTGACGAAGATAACGTCCATATAACCGGAGGCTTTTACGGTATCCTGGATCAGGTATTTCTGGATCATACCGGTGATGGCGCAGCCTATGAGGAAGGCCCAGAAGGTGCCCCAAGCGGTAGGTTTGAATCTTCTGAAGTAGTAGACCATTACGATAGCCGGGATGGTGAGGAGGTTGAGCAGGTGTACCCCGATGGACAGGCCGAGGAGGTAGGCGATCAACACGATCCATCTGTCGGCGTATGGTTCGTCTGCTTCGTGTTCCCATTTGAGGATGGCCCAGAACACGACGGCGGTGAAGAAGGAGGACATACCATACACTTCACCTTCCACGGCGGAGAACCAGAATGAATCAGAAAAGGTATAAGCGAGGGACCCTACGATACCGGCGCCCATAATGGCGATCATTTTCTCACGGGAGATCTCTTCACCGGCTTTGACCATCAGACGACGGGCGAAGTGCGTGATGGTCCAGAAGAGGAACAGGATGGTGAAACCACTGGCGAGGGCAGTCATGGTGTTTACGCCCAGTGCCGCCTGAGAGGGTTTCAGGAACATGCTGAAGAGTCTTCCGAGCATCACGAACAGGGGTGCTCCGGGAGGGTGGGGGACTTGTACTTTGTACGCACTGGAAATAAATTCGCCGCAGTCCCACAAGCTGCCCGTGGCCTCCATAGTCATAATGTAAACAGAGCAGGCAATGATGCAAATCGCCCAGCCAACTATGTTGTTGGTCCTTTTAAAATTCATAAGGTTGTTTTAAGGTCCGACAAAAATATAAAAAGTAGCAAATTATGCTAATCTGCCGAACAGTTTTAACTTTTTGTAAATATCTTTTTAATTGTCAGCTATCCCCTTGAATAGTAGTGGTTTTCCGGGGGATTAAAATGTGATTAGAACCCCGGGGCCGTCCGGCGGGCGTTCAGGCTTTGAAAGCCTCTGTAACGGTCCATGCTGCCGGTTTTGCGTTGAAAAGCACTTTGGTGGCGGCCCATGTTTCCCGGAAGAGATCGGAGTGCCGGTAGGCTTCCAGGGCGGCTTCGGACTCCCATTTGCTGAAGGTGAAGAAGGTGTTGCCGGAGGCCGGATGTTCCCACAGTTCGAGGTGGAGGCAGCCGGGGAAGTTCCGGATGAGATTTTGTTGACGGGAAAACAGTTCCCGGAAGGAGCTTACCTTGTCGGGGGCAAACTCCATCTTAACGAGTCTGTTGATCATTGAAAGATTATTCTGACAGTTTGGTAAAAAGACAGCTGCTGGAAGCCGGTAGGCTGGGTGAGCTGGTCCCTGCGGAATCCCTGCAGGCCGAAGAGGCCGGCGGCGTTTCCTTTGTTGATGGCTATTTCGAGGTAGCCGGCAGCGTTAAAGATGGCCAGTTTCTGGCCTTCGGCCACATCAGCGTAGGTTTCACTGATCTGGTTGATGACTTCATTGCGGCGGAAGAATATCTGGAAGCGGCGGTTCCTGCGCTGTGCGTTGAACTGGTCGCGGGTGATATTGACCACTACGTTTTCGAAGCTGTCGATATGGATGATCTGGCCTTCGATGAAGTCATCGCCTACCAGGGGTTGCAGGTTATGTTTGATCTGGATGCTCTGCGTGAGCGGACCTATCTCGCCGAGGGCTTTACCTCTGCTTAGTTCCCGGGCCGCCATGGCCAGCAGCTGGATCATGGTGAAAGTAGTCTTGGGCGCATCCGGCGGCAAGGGGATCTTGATCACCCGCTCCGGCATGCCGCCGGCGATCATGGTGAGCAGACCATTGTCCGCACAGCCGATGTACTGGCCGTTATGTTCCGCCACCAGGACATGGTCCGGGCGCCGGTCGAACAAGTTGATCAGTACAAAGTGGAAAGTGCCCAGCGGGAACCAGGCGAAAGCGCTTTTACAGATATACGTCGCCTGCGGGAGATTGAACGGGCTGATATGATGGGTGATGTCCGTAACATGACATTCCGGGCAGTAGTGCCAGAGCTGCCCCTTGATGGCACCTACCAGGTAATCCTGCATCCCTATGTCTGATGTTAATGTTATAATGGACATGCCAGAAATTCTAAATCCGCTCTAAATTCACATTTCAACGCCCTTCCTTGCTAACAGTTACCGGTTTCACATCTGAATGGCATTTTTTTCAATGTCCGCTCTCCTTCCAAAAAAGATGCCATGGGGTCCTGAATGCAATCTCTTTGCAAATAAAGGTAAAAATACCGATGGCGCCTAAAATTCGGTTTTATTGTAAAGGGGAATTGGGTTCCTTCTTAAAGTGGTTGTAGACGAGTTTGTCCAGGATGCCCGGTATCACTTTGCTAAGGAACACCGTCAGCTTGCCCTGGCCCGTGAGTACCAGCGTACGTTTGCGCTTCGCAATCGCCTTCGCAATCGCCTCCGCCACCGCCTCGGCACTCATCAGCTTGTCCTCGTTGAGCGGCGTTTCACTCTGCGCCTGCCCCTGCGGATTCAATGCCGTATTCCGTATATTCGACGACGTGAACCCCGGACATACCCACATGACGTTGACGCCTGTATGCAGATTCTCGGTCCGCAATGCTTCGAGGAAGCCCTGCATGGCGAACTTGGACGCCGAGTAGCCGGTCCGCCCCGGAAGGCCCCTGTATCCAGCAATAGACGAAACGCCAACAATCGTACCCTTCGCCGCTAAAATAGCCGGGAACGCATACTTCGTGCAATACACCGTCCCCCAGAAATTGATATCCATCAGCGACTTCAGCACACTCAAATCCAGGTCCCTAAACAACGCCCGCATCGATATACCCGCGTTATTAATCAGCACGTCGATCCGGCCGAACTGCTTGTTTACCGCTTCAATAAACGCTTTACAATCCGCTTCGATGCTCACGTCCGCAGTATGAATGAACAGCCCCTTCGGATTATTCAGCTCATTACGCAACGCTTCCAGCGCCGGCAGCTTCCTGCCACACACCGCCACATTAGCGCCATACCGCAGCATCTCCGCCACCAATGCCTTACCAATGCCCGACGAACCGCCGGTAATAACGACTGTCTTGTTCTGAAAGAAAGTTTTCATGGGTATATTTTTGCACTGCAAAAATAGGCGAGAAGTTCATAGTAACAGCATTTTATTATATCTCTGGTACAGAATTGTGCTGCTGTGTTTTGACTGTAATGCCTGCCAGTACTGGTTGTGCTGATTTTTTTTGACAAAAACTTGTTTAAAAATAAAATATTCCTATTTTTGCACCCGCTTTTACAGCGAAAGATTCCGTAGCTCAGTTGGTAGAGCAATACACTTTTAATGTATGGGCCCTGGGTTCGAGTCCCAGCGGGATCACCACTAAATCATCAAAGGAAATTAAAGCCGCTTAAATCGTAGGATTTAAGCGGCTTTTCTGTTTTTACCATAGAAAGGTAAACCATATCAAACGAATCTGAGAGGATACAAAAAAGGATACACAAAAAAAATCTAAGTTAGTGTATCCTTTTTTCTGGTAGATGCTTATCAGTAAAGGGTTTTAGGACTTGCAAACCGAAACAAAACACACCAAACAAAACCAAAAATCGGTAACCTAAAACTTGTTTGACTATGAAAGTAAGTCAAGATTTATCAATCCTCTTTCATCTCCGGTACGATAACAACAATTCCAACGGAAAGGCTACTATCTGCGTCCGTATCACTGTTACGGGCTTTCCGCGGGATGGTTTTTCACTGGGCTACAAAGTTGATCCCACGAAATTCAACAAAGAAGCTGGCATCTTTATGGGAAAGTCGGCGGAGGCCATTGAGATAAATAACCAGCTGCAACACGTCAGAGGTGAGCTGCTCCGGCACTACAACCTGTTGAAGAAGCAGGGATCAACCGTTACCCCCACTATGATTAAAAACGCTTACCTGGGCGTTCATCAGGAAAAACAAACACTGTTGCAGGTCGTAGACTTTCATAACGGGAAGTTCAAAGAAAAGGTAGACAAGGGAAAGCGGGAAAACAGCACCTACAAAAAGTGGCTCACCACAAAGGATAAGATCACAGCCTTTCTTTCCGGTGTTCTCAAAATGAAAGATATCCCCCTCGAAAGAATTGAGTTTTCCTTCGCGGAAGATTTCTTCGACTATCTCACACTTACGGAAGGTATCCAGGATAACACCGCTATGAAATACCTGAAGAATACCAAGCAGCTGTTAAAACTGGCGGTCCAGCGGAAATGGCTGCAGTGTAACCCCTTGCAGGATTATGTATGTTCCTATATCAACCCGGAGCGGGATATACTCACCGTGGCAGAACTCAGTACACTGTATCATAAACAATTTTCTATTCCCCGCCTACAGGAAGCCAAAGACGCCTACGTATTTATGACGCTCACCGGCTACGCTTATAAAGATGCGCAGTTGCTGACACCTGACAGTATCACTAAATACTTCGATGGCGAAGATTGGATTGTAAAAAATAGGGAAAAGACCTGGTGCCGTGAAAACGTTCCTCTGTTACCGTTGGCTAAAGAGATCCTGCGGAAGTATCGCGAACATCCGCATTGTGTTGCTAACAATGTGTTACTGCCCATCAAAAGCAATCAGCGCTTTAACGGGTACCTTAAAGAAATTGCGGACCTCTGCGGCATAGAAAAGAACCTTACCACCCATACTGCGCGGCATACCTTTGCCACCACGGTAACACTGGCTAACGGTGTACCTCTGGAAACCGTGAGTGCCATGTTAGGGCATAAATCCATACGCACCACGCAGATATATGCGAAGATTGTAGCCAGTAAGGTAAGCGATGACATGAGGGCGTTAAAGAACAGATTTAACCTTTCATTGCCTGATTCTATGCTGAGTGTAGCAGTGGCTTAATTCCCTGATGATTTACTGATTAATATTTGTTAACCCTACATTATCGTTTATTATGGAAACCGAAATACAACAAAATATCTTGTTTTGCATTCATACAGAGCTGGGCAGTTTTCTGCAAAAGTTTAGGATACGGGTTTGTAAAGAATGTAACTGGAGCGAAGCCACATACTATAGAAAAATGCGTTCACCTGGCTTTGCCGGCTATCGAAGAAGAAATTCTTTGTTAAGCAATGCTGAAAAGGAAAAAATCATCAGTATAAGAAAAGAAATAGTCAAAGAGATAATTGAAGAACTGGATAAAGAACCAATTTCCTGCCACTGGATTAGTTTTTAAAGCAGGTAGATTTAACTTATCAAGGCTGGTCGGTTGGAAAGCCCGCCAGCTTTGATAAGTATCTGATTAACAACTCATTAACATCTTCTTTTCGCCTGATACACTTTATTGCAACCCCTGTTGATACTAAGCGTATCACAACCCCGGCCCCGATCATGTGATTTATGAAAGACCATTACACAACCAAAACCATACTGCGCACATTTTAAAACCACCAATATGCAACAGTATTACCCATTATCCTTTTTTGAAAAATTTATTCACGTTGACCTCCAACAAGCATCGCACAAACGCAAACACCCTGACGAACAATTTTTCACACAAGCCGTTGACGACATTGTTAACGAAAAAAACAACATTCTCGAACGTACCGGAAGGTATCTCTACGATCTGCGTAAAAAGAAGCAGGTGGGGTGGTTTATTCAGCATTGCCAGCAGCACCTGGTTATTTTGATGGAGCTGGTTGCGGCCAATATGACGGAGGAAAACCTACTGGATACCTCCATTTCTACAGCTAAAAAGACCTGGACAGATCTGTACAAAATCATCTATCTCAACCTTGCCGAACTGCTGGCATATTTCGAACGGAAATTCGGGAAGTACCTGGACATTGACTGTAAAGTACCGCCGTCTTACCTATTGACAGCACAGGCGAAGTTTCAGAAAGACGTGGCGATACTGAAAGACGGTTTTATTTCCTCCGGTGTTGATGAACAGTTACAGCATGTGGTATTCATGCCATTTCTGGAACTCACCAAAAATAACCACACCGCGTCGCCGATCACTTATCAGCAGTTACATTACCTAACGGAGATGAATAAACGATTATTCCAATTACTGGACGCCAATGGTGACAAGGCTGATTTCCCGGAGAAGCTGCACGAACTGTTATTGTTTATCAACTTCAACAACATTCACTACTTTGAATATTGGGTAAGCATGATAACGGCGCAACTCAAAGACTATCCCACCATCCGGGAGAAACTGGAACAGCTGATGTACCTCCAGAAGAAAACCAGCCAGGCCACCCTGAAACCCGCTTATGTGTTCAACTCCATGCGTCCACCACTTCAAAACAAAATGCAATCATGGCTGGCGGAGGAAATTGTTTACTACAAGGAAATCAGCGCAACATCGGGCGGCGCCCATCTTCCGGACGAACTAAGCCGCTGGAAAGATTTTAAGATTCAGACTATTTTTTCAGTGCCGCAAATTGGCCATATTCTCAAACTACTGTTAGATAACGGCATTTATGTAAATAAAAACAGGGCGGAAGTCCTGGATTTCTTTTCTTACTTCTTCACCTCTGTAAAGCAGGATAGTATTTCCCCCAACAGCCTGCGAAATAGTTTCTATAACGATAATGCGGCTGTTTCCCGATCCGTCCGCGAGATCCTGATGCAGTTAGTCAACCGGTCACATAAAGGGCTAAACGTAGCGTTTTACCTGATGGTAGACTGTTTCCTGCAACAATTCTGATTCCACCATTACACGCTGATTCAAATATTATCAAAATAATTATACTAAAATCTTTCCTTTAGTAATCAATAAGTTACAGGGGGTTGTAAAACCCCTGTAACTATTCTTGCGTCCCTATTAGCTATTCTTTTGCTGCCATAACAAACAAACCCAAACCTTATGGCAGCAGAAATCCTCACCCGTGAAGATCTGGCGATCTTCAAAACAGAACTGTTCCGGGAACTGCGGGAACTTGTAAACGCTCCCGCCATCCAGCCCCGGAAATGGCTTAAATCCTACGAAGTCCGCGACCTATTGGGAATCTCCCCCGGCACTCTTCAAAACATGCGTATCAACGGTACGCTCTCCTTTACCAAAATCGGCGGCTTAATCTTCTACGAGTACGACGACATCCTGAAACTGATGGAAGGCACCAAGAAACCTGTTAAGCGTTCCTGATGCCGGCACCAGCAGCTCATACCAACTACATCAGACACTTAAATGCTTTCTTCGCACAGGTGCGGAAGGAAACCCGCTTGCAGGCCAATCATGTAAGCCTTTACCTGGCATTGTTTCAGGTCTGGAACTATCATCGTTTCCAGAATCCTTTTCCCATCCTGCGCGAAGAAGTCATGAGCCTTTCTTGCATCGGCTCCCGGAGTACCTATGTACGTTGTTTAAAGCATCTGGACCACTGTCACTACATCATCTATGTACAGGCACGACAAGCCTACGCCACCAGCTACGTTTCCATCATCCCATTAGCCGATTTTATTGCCGACCAGCACCCCGAACAGCTGTTTCTGTTCCAGGATGAAAGGACCGGTACTACGTGGCCCAAAAGTGAGCCACATGACCTGCTCAAAACTGGGCCACACATGAGGCCCAATAATGGGCCTGACACGTGGCCTAAAACTGGGCCACATACAGGCCCAAAAGTGGGCCACTTTAATAAACATATAAACAATAATAAACGGGAGGGAGAAAACAGGCTCACGCCCCCATCAAAAAAAAATAAAAATGAAACTGAAAACCTCCCACACGATCCGGATGCACCCGGCGCGGAAAAAAATGCACCCGGCGCCGCGCGGATTCTTCCCACACAGTCACAGGTGCAAGAGTTCTTTGCCGCCGAAAAGTACCCGGAGGTGGAAGCCGGCAAATTCTTTCATCACTACCAGGCCAACGGCTGGCGGCAAGGTGGCAAAACGCTGATCACAGACTGGCAGGCCGCCGCTCACAAATGGATGCTCAACATTCACCCATCAAAACCGGAACATCATGACAAACATACCAAACCAGCAACCGGAGCAGGACGGCTCCACACCAATGAAGACAAAAGCTATTCAGAGCCCCTATGACTACTACCAGCTCTTTCAGCAATTGGAGGAACATGGAAAGAATACCTACGGTCCCCGGTTCTGGGTTGATGATGTGGACCGGCCAGTGGTCGTCAAACTACTGGCTTACTTCCTGCAGGATGAAGCAATAGCCACTGCGGAAGGGATTGACCTGCATAAAGGCATACTCCTTACCGGTAAGATCGGATGCGGTAAGACCTCCCTGATGACGCTCATGAGAGCCCTGGCGTCGGAGTCGTACCGGCCGCATATGGTGTCCTGCCGGCAAATCAGCTTTGAGTTTAGCAAAATCGGGTACGATGTTATCAGCCGGTATAGTACCAACGCGTTTTTCCCGTATACCAATGTGCCGCGGGTGCATTGCTTTGATGACCTGGGCGTGGAGCAGACGGTAAACTATTGGGGAAATAACTGTAATGTGATGGGGGAGATACTGCTGTCACGGTATGATCTGTTTATTTCAAATAAGATGATTACCCACGTGACAACGAACCTGAACAGCCAGGAGTTGGAGGAGGTATATGGGAATAGGCTAAGGAGTAGGATGAGGGCAATGTTTAATTTATTTTCATTTAGTGCGGATTCTTGCGATAAAAGAGTGTAAGGATTTCCTCATACTTTTTTATATTGCACCTTTTTAAAGATATTGATATATATAGTATATATATACTTTGTAACTGACTGTAAGTTATGTTAAAATCATTTTCAAATGACCCTAAACACGCACTAAATGCAATATGTCCGTATTATACCATGTTTCCTCTTGAGTATCCAATGGCCATAATGCGAAAATATAAGAATTCCTCCCCCAAACTATTGGATCCATTTTGTGGCCGTGGGACATCATTATATGCCGCGCGTGCTAGTGGTTTTGATGCCTGGGGAATAGATTCATCGCCAATTGCAGTATCCATAGCCCAAGCAAAACTTGCTACTACTACATTGGAAGCTGTAATGGACCTTGCGAAACAATTAGTTTTGAAGGATCCTTTGGATATTCCGAGTACCCCCTTTTTTAAGCATGCATATTCCAAGAGCACGTTAAAGCAAATCTCTGCGCTTCGTGAGGGGTTAATGGAGTTAGAAGTTGAAACTGACGCTTCAGTTGTATTAAGGGCTGCATCTCTGGGATGTCTGCATGGTCCATTAAATAAGACAATAGGCACTGCCGGATACTTTTCTAATCAAATGCCTAGAACATTCGCATCAAAGCCAGATTATTCTGTAAAGTATTGGAAGGATAGGAAATTAGTTCCACCGAAGGTTGATATATTAAAGGTCATTGAAAGGAAACTAAATCGGATCTTAGATAATGATTATCCACCTTGTGGTAATATAAAACAAGTGGTAGCCGGAAATTCTTGTAATACTGAAACTTTTTCAGCATTGCCAAAGGATTTTGATCTTATTGTAACATCTCCACCTTACTATGGAATGAAAACATATATACAAGATCAATGGCTAAGAATGTGGTTTTTGGGCGGAGATCCGGAAATAGATTATAAGAATGAAAAAGATCAAATAAAACATAGCGGGAAAGATATCTTTATTCAAGAGTTGGCATCTGTATGGCAAAATGTGAAAAAAGTTAGTCTCGAAGATTTACATATCTATGTGAGATTCGGCAGCGTGCCATCGGTCAAAAGCGACCCAAAGCAAATTTTCCGATCGTCAATTGAAGCTGCTGGCGGATTAAAAATTGTATCAACCAGAAATGCCCTTGATGCGCATGCTGGTAAAAGACAGGCAAATCAGATGGGAGCAAGTTCTAAAGCGGCAGTGGAATACGATTTTCATGTAGTTCGTTGTTGAAATTTGTTTGGGGGTAAGTAAATGATTATTCTCGTCTACTATTTTTTTAGAATTTGATAAGAAATATGACCTCTGAATTTCGACAATGCATTTATTGTAAAGAAAGGCCCACAGGAGACTCTGAACATATTTTCCCAAAAGGGTTGGGCGGCGAAGATCTTTATATGTATGACGTCTGCGATGATTGTAACAACTACTTTTCGAAGTTAGAAGGGGAGTTGTTTAGAAATTCGCCAATAGCTTTAATGCGTAGCGCTGAAAGAGTATTGGGTTACGGAGGGAAGAAATTACGAGAAACAGGGTTGACGTTTCCTGAAATCTTCCAGTTTGTTGAAAAAGATCAGGTACCATACGAAATTGGAGTATTTGACGGGGCAAGGGGTTACATGCGCCCTCAGCTAATACAAATAAATGAAGAAATTTATATTGAAGGGGCGAACGAAGAAGAAGTTAAAAGATTTTGTGCATCTTTTGAGAAGTGGCGAATCAATAGCGGGATACTGGTTGTAAATGTGCCTAAAGACAAATCCCAGCCATTGGGAATCGTGAAATTTGTTCAAGGCGATGAGCAGTTTAGTATAGAGAGATTGGAATTAACTAAGGCAAAAAATTCTATGTCATTAGTTTTGTTGGCGGAAACCCATCCGTATAAGGCATTTCTTGAACCAAGATTGTTTTACAACGAAGATCAACGATTAGTGTTGCGTTGTCGATCTGAGAAGGAAGGAATCGATTTTTTGTGTAGGCTTTTGGATAAATTTACGAAGGAAGGTGCAAGCTTTACATCATTTTCAAACAGTTCAACAAAGGATAAAATCAATGTTTCGTTCAAAGTCGATCCTGTAAAAATTCAGCAAGCATTAGTGAAGATCGGGCTAAATTCACTGGTGTATTATAAAGAGGGAGTAAGAAATTCGCCATTTATTGATCCAGCAATCAATTTTGTAATGGCTGGAGAGATCATTGGAGGCTTTGTTTGTCAGATGGAAGATAAGATTGATTCGATTGACTTAATCAGCGACTGTCACCGCATTTTGTTGATTCAAGTTCAAGGAGGGGTAAAAGTAAGGATAAACCTATTTTCTGGCTTTTTTATCTTCTCATTTTATTTGAATGATCTTGTTTTATCCAACGAATTAAAAATTGTGGGAGTGTTAAATGTTAACTATAAATGTCAGGAACAAAGATTTTATGACGAAAATAATTGTGCGAGCTTAGGCTTATAGCAAACATGCTCAGTTTTAATTTATATCTCTTTTTATGAAAGATTAATTCAAAACCGAGCATGCATTACAATTCAGGAGTTTAATAATGCAGTATCTAATGCCATCTTACCTCACCAATCTTGTGGTTACCACCGTATTCAATGTCCACTTCTAAACGATTACTACAAAATTCTTCGGTGTAAGATTTTATTGCCTGAGCAGTCAAGGCTGCCTTAGTATCAGTTGGTAGGTGATAAGCCAGCGCCTTTGTCATAAGCACAATGCATTTGGCCTTGGCTCTGGATATTGAAACATTAGTTCTTTCCAGCTGCAGCAGAAATTCTTCTTCACCTTGAATTATGTCAGTGTCTCCTACTCCGAATGATACTATAATAGTGTCTCTTTCGCCACCTTGGAATCGCTCAACGGTATCTACTGCATTATAAATTAAAGTCGGATCAGCATTAGGGAATAATTCTAGGAGCTCTTTGACAACTAGTGATTTTTGCGCCTTATGCGGAGTGACTACACCTATTCCAGATTCGAAGAATTCATCGTCAGAGAAAGGGGCATGTTGCTCATCAGTGTTACCACTGGATAAATTTTTAGACATTGAATGCCTCAAGCAAAAAGCCAACCCTGCTACCATCCGGGCCTCTATTTCATTAGCTTGAGATGATATCTGGTCATCGTGAATTAATGTAGTTACTGATCTATCCGGGAGAAGTAGCTCTTTATAAGCAGTTGTCGTAGGGTAGCCTTTGGGAAGTGAACTGATAGTGGTGTCTAGATCTCCTATTAGCTTTAATTTTCTTTGAGTATGAAATGCTGTTAACCCCTGGGGATAATCCAGTGATTTCGCAAAATCAACAATGTCCTGGTTGGATCTATAGTTAATTAATAGATTTTTTGATGAGATACCGAATCTTTCTAATAAATAGGTTTGGATACTTCCAATAAGATATTCGGCATTCTTAGGTGGATCCAGGCTAAGGATGGGGGGCATTTGCAAATGGTCTCCCGCAACAACGAGTTGTCCGGATGCTTTTAAGACAGTCAGAGGTCTTAATGATAAAGTTAGTGGGACTTGTGAACTTTCATCAATAATAACAAAGTCGTATAATTCTTTAAGCCAGTTTGAATCCCTGCCATATATCTCTTTTGTCAATCGATGGACCATGTGTGCAGTGGTGGCTACAACAGTAACTTTGTTAGGATTTTCAATGCTTTCACGTAACGATAAAATATTTGTACCGTAGTCATCTGAGCCACGTTGCACTATTTTTATCTTTAAGTGATGGTTAGTTGCAGAAATCTCTTTTGGAATTCTGTTATTTGAATATATCATAAATAACTCGGCAATGCATGATGGATCCTCATTTATGTTTTTAACCAAACGTTCTGTAAGCTCCTCAACAGCTCTATAGTTCGGCCCTGTAATTAATATTTTTCTAGACTTATTGTTGGTTTGAGCCTCGTGTATTATGGACTGTAGAAGAAATGATAAAGTATCAGTTTTTCCAGTTCCGGGAGGCCCCCATATCACAGATAGCTGTTTTCGAGCACAGTTATAAACCGCATCTTTTTGACTAGCATTTAAATCCCTACTTCTGTTAGGAGCTCTGTAGTTTGATATTGCTTGAGATTCAGCATCAGTTCTGATATCGATGGATGAGAGTGCATCGGACTCCCACAAAACCCTTGCAATAGGTGTCGAAGGATCAGTTCCTCTTACAATTTTTTTTGCTGCTTTATCTCCCATGGCCTCTTTTGCCTCGTTGGATATTTTTGCATAAGGAGGGTTTCCTACTTCCTTCAGTATTTCTTTAGTGGATTCTGAATCATCGTATGGCACTCCCTCCTGAAGATAAATCGGTTCTCTATCTAGAGGTAGCAATCCACTGCTCAAAATTAGGTTGAATAATTCTTCCACAAATGGAGAGCGAGGTCTTAATGAAATGATTGCAATCCGATTTATTCTATCAAAATTTTCCAAGGTTACCGCGACTATTTTGTGAAGTGGGATCCTTAACTTAGCAAAATCTATATTGGGAGGGTCTTCACTGAGACCAAGACTAGATCCGGTTTGTAGTGGGTATCCTGGATGATTAACCAAGCCGGCAACATAGAATGATTTCCCTTCCTCAAGTTTGGCTTCAGTTGAGTCCTCACTAACTTCAAATTTATATCTATAGTTACCTAAATCCTGCACCATTTTAGGAAGAACAATGATTTTATAGGAGGCTTCTAAGCTTTCAGCGTCCGTAATTAACTCCAGTTCACTTTGGGTTTTGGCTGTTGAGGCCTCAACTTTATCCCATTGTATCCATAGTTTAGAATCATAAGCAACAGAATTAGCTCCTGTGGAAATTGCCAAACTAAGGATGGGCGCCTTTGATGTGAGCCTATCCCTTAGGTCTATGCGCAATTTTGCGGTAACACTAGCTAATGCCCATGCATGCGTTTTTAGGGCATTTTCATAGTTTTTTATGGCATGACTGAGGCTAATATTTTTTCCATACATTGGTATTACACCAAGATTTGCTTTCCAGATTTCAAAAATTCTTTCACGCGGGATTGAATCGCCAAGAATTTCCCTGTAGTAGTTGTCTAATTTCCTCGGCGGCATACCGGGAAGATGATATTTTTCGGCTACACCCAAAAGTGTATGCGCGAATTTTACGGGTAATCTAGTGCCTTGAGATATAAAATTTCTAATAAAGACTATTCCTGGAGTTAATTCTGAATCTTTTTCCATTAGTTCATCTGCGGGAAATAGCCAAGCGAGAGCACGTTGTGATCTCTCAGGTAATGAAAGAACTTTTAAGAGATGCCTACCAAAGGCGTTGCATAGTTCTTCATACTGTCTCGGTTCCCAAAAGCAAATTTGTGTACGAACGCTGCCGAAGCCACTAGCATTAAATAATTGGTGCGAAGTACTTATACTTTGTGCTAATTTATTGATGAATGACTCTAATGCGACCCATTCGGCTTCCAGGAAATCTTTTTCGACAACAAATGCCTCCTCTCCGTAGCTGTGATAGGACGCAGTACTGCCATCTGGTTTTTTCAGCATTTGTTGGAATGGAGCGAATAGCATTCCTCTTAAAGCGATACCTGTTAATAGCCCACTACCAGAGTCAAAATTTACAATAATGTCATATTCTGCATCCACGAAAGCAGCTAACCCAGCAAACTTAGCATTTTGATTTATGGAGATGCTTCCTGTATTAATAGCTCTGGCTCGCTCGCTGATTTGAGATCTGTCGCTTTTTAGTAAGGAGTGTTTTTTTAATGTAAGGGTATCAGGAGAAAGCCCTACTAAATTGGATAGGGTTGAATGGCCATTTTGCACTAAGACACTGGAGGCTCCTTTACTTAAATTTGGTAGTTGGCATAAATGGTCGTCAGCTTCTGCTGCGGGAAGGCAATAGTGGTTGGGGTTGGCTTCAAACGTTCGTAAATCCTCGCCAAATAACCAACCTTCATTACCTAGCCAGTCGCAGGCATTGCATTTGCTGCTAATATGATAAGCAACAGATGCCCAGCCTTCTGTATCTCCTTTAGTTACCACTCTTGGAATATCCTCTTTGAAAAATTTGTACACGCTGGAAAAGTAGATCATATAATTGACCAAGCCATCCTGCAAGTCCAATTCTAGTGCTTCTATTCTGTGATTGGCCGTTGAATTTGAGAGGCTAATTGTTTTGCTGAAATTGGGCATATTTGTATGTTTCCATAGATAGGTTTTATGGGAAACATAATATTTATCCTTATGGTTGGCTCCTACGGAGTTAAGCCAGTTTGTAAGGAAAAAAGTATAAAGGCATACTTCAGCAGCATAGCTTGCATTAGCTTCTGTTACATTTTTTAAATCAATTACACTGATGGCTATCCTTGAATCAGCTGGCGTTACAAGCTTTCTTTTACCGTTTGGTAGAACTTCGTAGTCATTGGTGTTTGGTTTATGAACGTATAATATATCAGGTCGCAATCCTGACAAAGGAGGGATAGTTTGTTTTTCACTAGTGGTTAAACCTAAATTATCTAATGCATAGTCCCTAAAGTGTTGTGGTTCAATTCCTGGCTGTAGAATGAATTGCGGTAAGGCTTTAGGATCAATAGAAGAAAGGGTAGCATCTAAATCTACTTCGGCATAGCCGGGTCTAAAAATTACATTTTGAGGAAGAACTTTAGTTAATTCGTCAAATTGTTCTCGCTCAAAATCCTGCCCTGATTTTGTGATTAACTGTACGGCAGGCCTGGTCTTTAATGGAACTGGAAGATTTGCTGCTTTTAAATTTGCTACATTGTTGTTGAACAATGATAAATACAAATGTCTATCACATTTAGTTCTCAAGAAGGTGGAGAGCTTGCTTTTTGAAAGCTGCCTACTAGGTAGTTGAGCCATGGTTGAAGGGGTGGTATACTGAATAAATAGTAAAATCCTCTTATTTGTAAGAGGTGACATCGCCATATGTCATTTTACTAATGTATGAATTATTTTGCACTCTGCTGTTGAGATTCAGTGACGCATTATTTATCTTATCAAGAGGGGATATAAGGTCTCACTCCGGCGTCAGTCGGCAAAAAAGGGCGCCAGGCCGTCGCTTGCCCCTTCCGCTTCGCTACAGGGGCTGCGCTCCGTCCTGTCACCCTTTTCGCGCTCCTTCCGCCTACGTTCGGGCAGCTCCCGGTCTGGCTAAGGGCTGTTTTTACAATTGGTGGCCTTTATGCCCGCCATCCCTTCGCTGCCCATTTTGTCCGCCCCCCGCCCGCCACCCCCGGCCTTTCATTTTTGATTTTGCCGTCCGCTGGCGCTCCCGGCCAGACATAGGTCGAAGGCGCGGCCTGCTGCGGCTCGCCCTCGCTTGGCCCCTCCGCTGCGCTTCGGGGCCTGCGCTCTGGCTGCCGCCGCAGCGGCCGGGGGTGGAAGGGCGGCGGGGGCGGGGCGACAGTAATTCTATTTAACGGGAGATTATAGCTGCCAGAGGATAGTACCCTGATTGGGCGACCAACGGGAGAACCAGGCGCGCGAACACCAGCATTTGTACCCTGGTCAACAATGTACTATCGCGCGGCGTCCGTGCTGGTAGATGATGGGAGCAACAGTTGAACAAAGGCTCAACAGCATCACTTTGACCGACGAAAGAACATAGGCGCGGCTTCTGTAACCCATCATCTGCCATCCCGGACGTTTGCCGCTTGTTCCATTATTTTTTTTCAACTGTACCTTTTCTGTAGCGGGCTACTGACTGCCTTTCCGAAAAGGGAACCCATTCACGGTCCGATAGCCTCTTGACTGCAGCGGTCCCCCGGCTGATAGGCGCCGGCTGGCACCTGGTGCTGTTATATGGCGCGTTACCCAAATAACGGTCCGTCAGCGCGGCAAATATTAGCTATTAGCCACGCTGGCAAACCTTATATGTAATGAAGTAAATGTAAAATGGAGATTGCGGGAGTTAACGTTTTCTTAGCGCTTTTTCTTCCAAATGGAATTCCTTCCATGCGGTTTTCAGGTCTTTCAACAATAAATCATGGTTACCGAAGTATTTAACGCTCATTTCCTCCCTGATCTTTCTCACCTCTGCCACAGCATCATATTTTTTTCTTTTTTTCATGATCATATGGTTTTAAGATTTCGCGCGGGGTCCTGATCTCAATTTGCCGGTACCCCATTTGCAAATTTATGGAATTATACAGTTTTATACGGTCAAGGTTTACGATGTGTTTAAAGTTCCAACTGGCGAGAACATCGGCCCCGTGCAATGTCGCAAGCGCAATATGTAACGCGTCATTATAGGAATTGTCACTTAGCGCACCCGCCGCAATATACGTATCTGCCAGCTTCATAGCTTTCACATGCCCCTTTACTTTGACTTTAAACCGTTTCGGAATTTCCGTCAGCTTCGCTTTTACTTCAGCTCCTGCTGGTTTCAGTTCCATCATAACTAGGTCGGAAAGCATTAGCTTCTTTATGCCGGTCCTAAACTCGTCAAAAAGCGCATTGCTGTGTACTTGAAATTCTTGGTCAAAACATCCCCCAATTACAGAGGTATCTGTATAAACATTCAACATGGTTGATAATTGAGCTAAGTGAAGAAGAGGGTTAAATCAAACTGCCTGATATAGGCACATAGTTGCGCTACGAACATGCGATGTTCGCTGGTGAGCGTATTTTCATCTTTAAACATGGTTTAATGACAACCGATCTGTAGAAGATTCGCCGGTTGCTTTGGGTTAACAGAAGTAGAGGGTTATTCTTCTTCGTTTAGGTTTATGGAGGCCAGCAGACGGCTGATTTGCCGCATTTTCCTTTTGCTGGCAGTTGGTTCCGGTTGGAGGGGTACAACTGGCAATTTTTCATTGGTAATTACTAAACGGTTGCGTCGCACCTGGACATTAACCCGGTCACCAATAGCAAAGCCGGCATCATGAAGCCAGACGCCCGCAAGTTGAATACAGGAGACGGATATCCACTGATCTGCTCGTTCCTGATGAAGTTGTTTAACAGTTATACTTCTTGTTTTTGGTTTGTTTTTCATAATTGTACTTATTTATCATAAATATACAAATAAGTACAGTTTTAAACAAATAAATAAGTGCTTTTTTATGCTTAAAAGGATAATTATTTTCTATCTTTTGGTCTATAATTACACCAATTGGATAAATATTGCATTGTTGATATTTTATATATGATTGTGGTATTAACGCTTCTTCTTAGATTGAGATTGAATTGAACTTTTACTTGAATTAACCCAATCAACAAATCGATTTATGACATTCGGACAAAGGGTAACTATTGCAAGAAAGCAGAAGAACCTTACCCAAACGGAATTGGCAGCACAGATAGGCACCAGCGGGAATATTGTAAGTAAATATGAAAGAGATTTCATAACCCCATCTATCGAGGTTGCCGCAAAGATTGCCGAAGTGTTAGGAACATCAATAGACTACCTGGTTACAGGAGCATTACCTGAAGGCGGGACAGTGTCGAATGAGGAGAAAATCCAACTACAGCAGTTTGACCAGCTCTCACCCGAAGATAAGCTACATGTCCTGGCTGTCGTTGAGGCTTTCGTAACCAAATCGAAATTACAATCTGTACTGGCACGGCCATCCTGGACAAAAAAATAAAGGCACCCGTTTTGTGACGAGTGCCTTTACACCAAACAATCCCAAAGGTAACCACACCTTAGCCGGGAAACTATTTATCAGCGGCCTAACCGCCTTCATTTGACACTGCTGTTTGACTAACCCCAGTCATGACTGTACCAGCAACAGCGATATAACCGGCAATTTTCACGATGATAGCAGGGATGGCGGGAATACCCATCAGGGCACCGCTGATCGCTGTCAGGACCAGACCTATATTTCGCACCTTACTGAAAAAGGGCGGAGTTGATGCGGTGAGTCGTTGTGCAAGTTTCATATACACAGTTTAAGAGGTGAAGAAAAGCCGGCCCACGTGGGCCGGGTTATCAAGGGTTTGGTGCTGCCGGCATACCGGAAACGTCCACCAAAGCCAGCGCGTTGTATGCGCCGTTTTTAAGGCTGTACAAGGCCCCGTTAACTTGCTGGTAGAACTCCACACCCAACGCCAGAAACAGCGGCTTGGTGGTGTTATCCGTCACATTTACGGTCAAATTCATGACAGCAGTCGGGGTTGCATCGATGGGCAGCTCTGCACTGGCAGCACTTCCATTGATGAATGTTTCCGCCTCGAAATCAATCTCCGCACCGGCCGCCTGGACTTTGAAATGGGTAGCACCTGCAGGAGCGGCCACCATGTTGATGGGGACGAACGCGGGAATATCGACGATCAGGGTTCCGGCAGCGCGATCAATAGCAGTGCTGAATGGAGCGTACAATGTACCGCCCAACCGTGCATTGCTGTTGAACTCAAAACCTTTGAGCAGCTCGGCCTCACCGTCGATGACGTTACGTTGTCCACGCACGTTGGTGGCATCTGCCTGAATCACCTTCACCATTTCACGGGTCAGGCGGGACGACATATAACTGTCGCCTATGCTGAGCAGTAACGCCCGGAAGGCGGTCCGCAACAGTTTACCAGCTTTGCCGGCGCGTCCAAATTCCGCCCCGTTCTCACGGGTCCGGACAAATGCGGGATCTGTTGCGATGCGGTTGGCATCAATGCCGCCTTTCTCACGTGCCAGGTGTCCGGCTTTCGTTTTGTAAAAGGTGATATTGCCGATTGTTCCTTTCAGGGGAATGATTCCACTTTGTCTTGCCATATAGAAACAATTGAATGATAGAATGGGCTGTTTGCATAGCCAAGCCCGTTAGGCTCACATCTGCGCAGGATGCACTACTTTTGCGGTAACCACCCCAAACCTAAGCCGGCATTTTAACCCAGAAAAATTTCCATTCCGATTATGCCATTTTCGCAGAAAATAGTACCTAACCGCATAGTGATTTATGCAAAAGACGTGATGAACATTACAGGCAGAAGTGAACGAACCGCCCGGAAGATCCTGCAACAAGTCCGGAAAACAAATGGAAAAGGAAGAAGCGCTTTTGTTACGGTGGCGGAGTTTTGCCGTTACGCTGGACTGGAAGAGAGCAGTGTCCAGGAGTTTCTAAAGTAGTAGAAGAAAGATAAAAGATACATGGCCGGATATAACATTCCGGCCATGTATGAAAAGTCTTATACAGTTTTGTCATCGACATTAGCCGCGGGAGCATTGCTTTTAACAGAAGCAATACCGTTGTCACGGCCGGAGGTACTTTCATACATTTCGCTAGTGCCGATCACCTGGCCGTTAGTGGCCTTCAGGTTAAAATAGTGTTTCCCGTTAGAAGATGTTTTTTTCTCGAATCGTTCATCATGTTGGGAATTGGTTCGTACAGATTCAATGCCGTTTTCGCAATTTGCTTTGGTGGTGTAGCCTTCACTGGCGAGAATAGTTTCTCCGTTACCAGCATTCAGTTTAAAACGAAATTCGCCTTTGGCGTCCTTGGAAATAACAAATTTACCCATATGGTTAAGTTTAAGTATCCTGAAGTTAAGCATTATTTCAAAACGGACTGCAGCGTTGCGGCAGTGGTACTTTAGTCTTGATAAGTATATAGGTCCGGTATATCAAAAGCGTATATACGTCATATTTAGTGCGTCAAATATATTTTATCGCTGTTTGTGCTTATTTAGCAAGGGTTTTCGTATCTTTGTGATGTTGTAAAGTTCTTTCAAACCTCTACAAAATAAGCTATTCCGGAAGGATACAAAATCGGATACACTAGCTTAAAAATCCTTTAGAAGCAGCGGCAATTAAGCCTTTGATATAGTCCCAGCGGGATCACAAACAACTTATAAACCTCGCGCATGGCGCGGGGTTTCGTTTTTTAGTTGAGCGTTTAGTCGAGTTCCTTCTGTATAACCCCGATTTCTTTCCTGTACTTTATACAGGTTAATCAGCTTTTACTAAGATATGAAATATCTGTTTGGGATTAATTTTTAACGACTATGTTGAATGGATATTTGTGAATTCCAAGGGGATTTTGCATCAATAGTGTTTCTTTAAATAAGGAAGACCTGAGTATGTCAGGTCCCCTTAGGTATCTTTGTTAGTTATTAGTAGCATCCTTTTTATCTAAATTTTTCGCTAAACTCTAACTCTAACATCAGTGCTGAGGTTGATGTTATTGTGTATGAAGCCTCTTGAAGTCAATAGATTCGTGGTAAGATCATAAACTTTATGCTTTTGTCTATTATCTCGAATTGTTAGGATCAGACAGTAATTTTGACTTAAAACAATTCCATCAGCAACACTTCTGCCAGAAATATAGTCTCTAAATAGACCCTCTACCTCGAGATACCAGTGCTTAGGAGCAGTAAGATGCCTATCTGAATTTGCTGGCGTCATATCCTCAAGGTTTACTGCATATTTTTTTATAGGATGAAATTTATCGCCATATTGCACTAACGTTCTCTCATGAGCAAATCTTCCGGTTGTATCTGCTCTAGAATTAGCTGAATAAAGACTTGGATGAAGCAGGTTCTTTCCACCTAAATGGCTTATAGGGTTTTGTTTATTATCTCTTTTTCTCACGCCGTCGTGTGTACCAAAACGAAATTCAATATTTGATTGGCAGTACTCGCCTCCTTGGTTTTCTGCAAACATTGGTTGAGTAACTAGAGTAGCAATGATTTCTCCGTAATATTTGCCATTTTCGATTAAAGCGTCTGGGAATGGGAAGTCCAGCATTTGTATCCAATTACCTTTGGCGAGGCTATCTTGTAAAATTAGCGTGATTTCGTATGGATCATTGTAAAGAATATTGTCTAAGCTGCTAGGTACTCCGTAGCCAAGCATTGTCAATCTTTCCTTTGTTGGTATTGACAATGAAGAAGGGTATTTGGCAGAATGAACGGTAAGTGCTTTTATTAGCAGTGGGTTAAAAGTTTCCTTTAACGAATGATTAATTCCGCCAACTAACGAAGATATTCTCGGGGTAGAAAAGCTAGTTCCTACATTCGAAACTATTTGCCCATTTGTTGAAAATGAATGAACTCCGGTAATTACCATTCTATTACTTGATGGATCGACACCTGCATTGCCGCCTATATGTGTAAGTTCGGGTTTATTTATGTATGAAGGTCCCAACCCAACACGAGAAAAAGGGGATGGGTGAAAAGTTTCGGCTTGATCATATTGACCTTTGTTGTGTGCAATCGATCCAACAACCAATGATAAAACTGAATCTGCAGATCGAGATATTCTGCTGACAGGATGATTTCTCATGAAATTTGTGCAATTGCCGGCAGATTTGCAAATAATAACTTCATTTTCACTTTGGATTTGATCTAAGGCCATTCCAAAAGGTGAAAAGGTATTAATATCAGCTTCTTGAGAAGATCCAAGTGATAAATTCCATGTTTTTATGTTTTTATGTTTACTTATAGCCTCTCTAACATGTTCTACTAAATCACTCTCTTCGATTGTGTCTTTTTTGGGGTCTGGAATTATCGCAGCGTCGAAAATATAGCATCCTCCTACTCCATTGGGGTGTACTTTTTCTAACTCATCTCCATAGACAACAATTCCCGCGACGAATGTTCCGTGTGACTCATCCTTTCTATCTTGTGGTACCTTTGAAAATTTTTCGGTAAGTAGCCACGGTTTTAAGTGGGGGATGGCAGTTATCCCTGAGTCGAGAATCCCAATGGTGGGATATGATTTTCCTTCTTCGGGGTATTTAATGGGGATATTCAATGACTCTCCGTCAGGTATAGAATCGAATGTAATCGTGAAGCGAGGCATTACATATAACGTTTCTAGGGCCTCAAATGTTCTCAAATCTTCAATAGAATCAAATGTGACATCTGCTATTCTGTATATAATTAAGTCAGGAGTATAGTTTACTTTTTTGAAAGTTATTCCTTTCTTCTTGCATGCGGTTTCAAATACTTTACAGACAGAGTTGTTTAGATGATAGTTCTGATAGTTAATTAAAGATACTCTTAAAGGTTGTTGCGTCCAGTCTTCGTTAAGAATTATATCAGGGGAATATTGGCTCATTTCAGTTATGGCGGCTATCCCTTTTTGGTGCTTCTGTCTATTGTTTAGATTCTTTTGGATTTTACGTATTTGGTCGATAGTATTTACTTTAATCAACAAATCACGATTGTTGACCATGCCAATTACATTTTGTTGGTCGTTGTCATTAAATATTTGGCAGATATCTGGTCGATGTGATTTAGCTATCGCTTTATCGTGAATGTTTAGGCGAAGAACCGCGGGGATGAAGTTTCGATCCTGTGGGCGCTGATCTAGCCAAGTGATCGCATCTGTAAGTACAGTATTGAAAGTATCTACTCTTTGATTTAACTCCTCCGTGGTTAGTTTTGCCCACGGTGGAAGCTCGCTACTTCCGCCGCCTTCTGGATTTCTGTCATCAATATTCTTCCTTTTTTCAAATATTTTTATCGGTAAGTTCTTCATAACTATTGAATTTTATTTTTTATCCAAAATATTTGTCGCTTGCCGGTATGAAATGCCCAAATATTGGGCAATTGCTGGCTTTGAGCAGCCGTTTTCTTCTAAGAATTTGGCTAAAAGGGCGGTATCATGTTTATTGTTGTTCCTGAATAAGAATAATTGCGTGAGAATATCCTCTAAGACAATTTCTTCTTTGTCTTGAATAATGCCTTTTGAAATAGTATTATTAAAAATTGTTTTTACCTCCGAAAAGGAAAGCCCCGACATACTTTCAGCTGCGAGTTCTTCTTTTTTGGAGTCTTCTAGGATGTTGTTTTTGAATTGGGAAAGGCTGCTATATAAAAGTTGGGATATTGCTTTTTTATCTGGCTTGGTTACGTCTACAATATAACTAAACCTTCTCCATATTGCTTTGTCCAGTAATTCGTGGTGATTAGTGGCAGTAATCAGAATATTGCCGGCTGCGGTGTATTCATCAATGTTTTGAAGTAAACTATTTATTACCCTCTTTAATTCTCCAAGTTCGTGTTGGTCGTCTCTGGCTTTTCCAATAGCATCAAATTCATCTAAAAATAATATACAAGGACGGCTAGATGCAAAATCGAAAATCCTTCTTATGTTCTTTGCTGTGTTTCCAAGTAGTGAGGATATAAGGGAGTCCAAGCGAGCAATCACTAAAGGTAATTGTAATCTGTGAGCAATAAACTTTGCAATTGTTGTCTTTCCGCACCCAGGAGGGCCATATAGAAGCAATGATGCATTAAGCTCTATGCCTGCTTTTAATAATTTATTTCTATGCTGTACCGTTGAGATAAAAGTGTTTATTGTGTTATGCATTGATTCTGAAAAGATTACTTCATGCATATTGGCTTCTGGTAATAGAACATCAGCCATTGTTAATCTGCTTTCTTGGTCGACCGGAGCATTTATTAATTGATCGCTAAAGACTGAGTTGATTCTTTTTTTTGTTAGTACACTTTCAATCCTATCTGCAGTCTTATTATCTCCATCTTTTCTTAAATTCTCAACAAGGAGGTTAGCGTAACTCATTACTTTTCCCGTGTCGCTTTTTAATGCCCCTTCAATAATTCTTATAATCTCTGTATACATAGGTTTTTCTTTTTGACTTTGTAAAAATATGGCATTTTTTGGTATAAAAACATGTTTTTGTGATAAAAGTTTTCATTTTTCGATAAATTAATAATTTATGACGATAAAATTTGTTGTTTTATGGAGCTTTTAGATTATTCGTATTAATAAATATTTACATATGAATAGATTCTGTTTTATTTTATTATTTTTAGATAAAGGATTCGTGTATGAAAAAGAATTTGCAGCGTATGGCATCCTTTGCCACTTTTGACCTCCCTCTTAATGTAGGCTATAATCAGCTACAACTACTCGCAATTCACAAAGAAAAAACGGCAACTACTCCCCGTTGGAATATTGAAGGCACACGGAGAAAGCTAATCGCTCATTATTGGTATGGGCATGTGTTTTATCACTTTCTGTCATTGTTTGGCGTTGCACTGCTTGTTATTTTGCTGTTTAGCCCTTATTTTAATTTGCTTTACTTATCTGTACTATGTATGATGGGGGGCATAAGTTTTGGGGTAGTCTACTTTTGCATCTATTTGCCTTCTTTTTCGTCAGCCTTTCTTCCGCAGTTGGAAACGTTGGTTGCAAACCACAAGAGGGCGCAGATTGAAATACCACAGACTAAAAGTGCTAAAACCCAATCTAAAATCCCGGCCCTAACAGTTACCCTTTATGCACTTTTCAAAACCGCGGGTGTCGAAAGAGTCGCTTCTGACGCCTTTTCTGCTCAGATGGTAAACAGATTAACCGGTGTGGATACTGATAGCATTAAAGAAAATCTTCGGAGGATTATACACCCAAAGAATTTAACCATCAAAGAACGTGCAGAAATAGTAAAAGGTATAGCCGTTGCAAGGGGGTACTTTGAGAAATTGGACCACTTGCCGGCTATTAAGTTATTGGATGAGCTGGAAATGAAACTGAAAGGGGTCTAAAGGCCCTTTTTTTAGTCTCAGGCCCTAGGTTTAAGTATACTTAGTTTTTTTCAGCTTGCCTGTAGGCGTATGTTTGTCGCCTAAAACAGTAAGTGTATGAAAGAAAATGTGCAAATTGAGAAAACTGTAACCCCCATGTTGTTTCCTTTTGATCCCGACCAGTATTGGCAACGGATTAGACTCATTATCCGGGAGGAAGTTACAAATGTTGAAAAGAGTAAACCCGCTCAACCGCTCTATGAAACACCCGGAATGACCTACAAGCCCCTTTTAAAGCTCGTAGAAGTCTGCGACCTATTTCAGGTTACCAAACCCACTATTTACGATTGGATCAGGCACGGGAAGCTAAAACGCTGTAAGATCCGATCCCGTGTATTCTTTCTTTGGAATGACATACAGGAATTGTTAAAGACCGAAGAAGGCCGCAAAGATTAAACGTTCAGCTTTGCTGCCCGTTTGCGATGATTGAACAGACAGCTTCGCTATCTGTTCCGCGGAGATTGAACTGGCAGCGTTGCCACCAGTTCGGGGAGATGATACAGGCAGCTACGCTACCTGTATGCGGAGATAAACCGGACGGCTTTGCCATCCGGTTGCGGAGGTCGAACGGCTCTACGCTCCGTTAGCGAGCGGTGTTTTTGCTGCGCAAAAACCGCTCGCCCCCTCGCTCCCGTTGGTCGCAAGGGGGATAATGCAGCGGAGATTGTAGCGGAGGATGACGGGCAGCTTCGCTACCCGTCTGCGGAGAAAGTACCGGCGGCAATGCCGCCGGTACGGGAAGATCGGACAGGGCAGCAAAGCTGCCAGCCCTCAAAGATTAAAACGTAGCAGTTATGGAACAGACGCAGGAAAAGAAGAAAGGTAAAGGCGGCAGGCCGCCTAAAGCCGTAAAGAAAGAAATTCGTACGGGTATACGGTTTACCAGAGCCGAGTATTTTATCGTCAAAGAAAAGGCCATTAAAGCAGGTTTGCGCTACACTGGCTATATCCGTCAGATGGCATTGTTTGGAGGTGTTATAGCCCGTTTAAACGACGAGGAACGGGCATATATCAAACAGTTAATAGGGATGGCAAATAATATCAATCAGGTATCGAAACAAGCCCACAAAGAGGGCATGTTAAATGCCATGCTACTTTTTGAAAGTTACCGTAGCCAGATTGATAACCTATTAAACTGGTTAAGACGTGATAAGTAAAGTAATTACCGGTAAATCTTTTTATGGCTGCTGTCGTTATGTTTGCGCAGATGAACAGAGGGCCGAAATACTGGAGGCAGAAGGGGTCAGAGATTACAGCTACCGGCATATGGGCAATGATTTTGAAATGAGCCGGCAACAGTTACCAGACAAGCGAAAGGCTGTTTTTCATGGCATCCTTAGCTTTTATCCTGGTGAACAGTTGACGAATGAAGCAATGGCGCAGATAGGGCGGGAATACCTCGAAAAGCTAGGTATCACTAATACCCAGTACGTAATAACAAAGCATACCGATACCGATCATTTACACCTGCATATCATTGCAAATTTGGTTAACAACCGGGGGAAGGCAATCCGTGATAACTGGATAGGGTTACGGGGGAAGAAGGCAGCGCAGCAGCTTACGCAAAAGTATCAGCTTATTCCTGCTATCGAAAAGAAAATAGCCCTTACCAATCTGCAAGCCCTCAACCAAGAAGAGGCGGCCCGTTATGAAATCTTTCAGGCCATCGAAGCAGTATTGCTCTACTGTAAAACCTTTCCAGCATTGGAAAAGGAGCTGATGAAAAAAGGAATAGACATACAGTACAAGTATAAAGGGGATACACAACAATTACAGGGGATTAGTTTTAAAAAAGGTTTGTATGCCTTTAAAGGTAGCAGCATTGATCGCAAGTATTCTGTAGCTGGCTTGCAAAAGTCAATGCAGCAGCAGATTACACAGGAGCAAAAGCAGTCAGATAGGCGCGGTATGCGTTTGTAACAGTAAACTTATTTAAGAATGAATTAAACTATGTATTATGAATGAGTTGTTATTGCAGACAATTGTAGACAAGTTAAATAAAGTTGATGAAAGTATCTGGCAGATAAATAGTGCAGCACCCCAAATGCCGGACTACACAGAACAGTTAAAGAATGTTGGTACTTCTTTAGAGCAGATAAAAGCAGATGTAACGGGAATGCCGGAACGTCTGAAATTTCCTACAGCGGCGGTTTATACGTTATCGCAAAATCTTGAAATAAATAACGATCTGCTGAAACGTCCGCCCGTACAGGAAATAAAGCATTATCATCATGTAAAGGTAGGGGTGATTGTTTCCGCTTGCCTGTTCCTGTTACTTGTCTTAGGGGCTGTATGGTTATTCAACACGCGCTCCATATTACAGGCTTATAGGGCAGGAGATATAAAATACCGTTACATACAGCTACAAGCGGGAAAACCGTTACGCCCGTTCCTGTCTACGATAGATAGCTTGTATCATGCGCACCCGCAAGCTTTCCGGGATAGTGTTGTACAATGGGAGGAAGAAAGGCAGCGCATAGCAGCTATGCTACACGAAGCGCTGGAAAAAGAGGCAGAAGCAAGCCAGTTAAGGGACAGAGCGGGGAAAATTCGGTAAGGCCAGTTTGTCCGGGGGAGGCGCTGCGAGGAGCAGGCCGCTTCAACTTCCTGAGTTTAAAATTCAAAAACTACTGTAAACTAATATTGTTTATCCGACAATAGTCTTCAATGGTGCCATGTAAAAGATGATCTTTACTCTGTCTGGCAGAAATAACATAAATTCTCAATGGTATTGATGCAGGAAGCATACTTAGTACTTTATTTATGGCTTCCCTATTAGCTAAAGAGTGATGTATTGATGGGAACCAGCCCTTAGCTGGTGCAATTCTATCTACAGCCTTTACAAATTCAGTAAAGGCATTTCCTTCCTCTGGTCCAATAAAGGTATAGTCTCCAGCCAGCAAAAATGGCTGGAATTTTAATTCTTCTTCAACTAAATCTTTCAGCATAATGTTTCTTTTTTAGTGAACCACGGCAACTATATCTAAGGTTACCGTGATCCAGGTTAATTATACAATTGATATTCACAGCACCACTTCTAAACATCAATGAGTTCAACAGAAACAATTCCTTTAGTATAAGGGTTCCGGGAAGTCTACACATCCTGCATAGCTAAAAATTTGAATTTGTTTATATAACTATTCTTTTGTAATTTAATTAAAAAGGTGTTGTATATGAAACAATAATAAAGCAAAGTTGGAAGCAGAAGATTGGCAAGTTTTAGTAGTTTGGGAATGTGAGATATCAAGAGTAAGCAATAGAGGCAAGAGGCTTGCTGGACTCATAGATGAAATAAAAAATAGTCCATTCAAAAAAATAATATCTATTCACTACCTGAAATTATACCTCAATGATAATCAAAGCTAGTTGGAAGCTCCCGATCCCACTAACAGATGGAAGTGTCCATAATGTCATTTACTGGGCCGATATGGAAAAGGTTTCCAATAAAGCTGGGTGCTACTGTTTCTGTAATAAGTACGGAAATTCTATAAGTATTGTCTATATAGGGAAAGCGAAAAACTTGAAAAAAAGAATAGAGCAACAGTTTCTTAATAACGTAAGACTTATGATAGGGCTTAAGAACTTTGGCAATGGTACGAGGATATTGATGTATTGTGAAGTTGAAACTCGAATGCATGAGAAACTTAAGATTTTAGAAAGCCAGCTTATTAAATCGGCGGCTGTTAATGGGCATACCTTATTAAATGTTCATGGTACGAGGAAGCTCGTCAAGCATGAGATTGAATTTATTAAGACTAACAAAGCGGCAAGAACTATTTTTGAAAGAAAAATGAAAGTTTTTTCATAACTGTAAGTTGTAAAAGCTCCGATTTGATCCGACAGTAGGATAAATTTTAGGCAGCTGGAGGTAGATCATTTCTCCCGCAGCCATCATCCCCCCCAACACCAAATTTTATCGCTAAAATTTCCCCGCTGATGTTACATTGCATTTTGAATAATTTATTTTGCAGCAAAGTCAGGGATTATACACCAGCCACCGGTGTTATTGAAGAGGATGGCGAACTAAATCTAAATTCTATATGATTTACCATAGTCTTATGAAAGATATACCCATTTTTGAAAAAGATCGTACCTGCAACGTTCAATGCTGTTGTATGAGCGCAGCTTTCTGATAAGTGCATTTATTTAGCAGTTGAAATTGAATAAGACCCTTTTTGAACTACCATGCGGAGGTTACTATTCCTATGTTGACGATAACTGTCAGGGAGCCCGGAAACTTTCTTATTCAGTCGGCTGACTGAAATACTTGCAGACACTTATGAGAGCTGCTGTGAGAGCTGTGTTGCTTCGATGAAGCAATTAATTTTATTTACCACCTAACTCAAAATAACCATTCTGCTGCTGCGGATAACATACCGCATTTGCCGCTATTTCCTATCTGTCACAGGTTTCAATTACTTTTTTACACCCAAAAGAAAGACTATGTCAAGAGTATTATGCCCATTACATCCGTCTCAGTACGATGTATACAAGGATCAGTTGATTAATACAGATAGTACTTATTATAACATTGGTGGTTATACGAAAATAACCGGATGTCTTGATGTTGAAAAATTCACTGCTGTTGTTTGTTCTTTACCCGAAGTATTTGACGCATTCCGTATGCGTTTTGACCCCTCGCTGGAAACCGCTGGTGTATATTTTGCCGATGATTTCCGCAAGGCTGACCTGGCTGTGCTGGATTTTAGCGATAAAGGAGGTAATGCCGCTGTGCAATGGATGGAGATACGTACGAATGAACCTTTTATTATTAATAAGGACACCCTGCTGTTTGAGCAGTACCTCCTCAAAATATCAGGGGAAGAGTACTGGTATTATTTTAAATACCATCACCTGATTACGGATGGTTTCGGTATCTCCGCAAAACATCAGTACATCAGTCGCCGGTATAATGCATTGACAGCTGGTAAGAAAATATCGTTTAACTACCCTTCCTACAGGGAAGAGGCTATCAATGCAGATACTTATTATCACAGTGACGCCTATCAAAAGGATGCTACCTACTGGAAAAAGAAGATTGCAGCTGTTCCCCGGAAATTATTTCAACCGCGATATCAGCAACCTGCAGTAACCGGCAATAAAAGCGGGACAGTGATTACAGATCCCGATGCCGGTATAATGGCGGTGTTGGATGCCCTGCTCGCGCAAACCGGCTGCAGTTTGCAGCAGATCACCATAGCAGCCTTAATGGTTTATTTCGCCCGAACAGCGGGTGCTACGGAATTGCTTGTCGGTACACCGCTGCATAAACGCAGAAACAAACAACTGCGGGGTATTGTAGGGATGTTTACCAGCATCTTACCTTATAAAGGGGGATATAACCCCGAGCGCACTGTCCTGGAAATGATCAAAGAGATTGCTGCTGCACAGCGGGAAGATTACCGCCATCAGCAATATCTGATAGGAGATCTGAGCCGTCATTTTAAAATCAATGCTGCTGATGACCACCTGCTGGAAGTGGTGGTGAATTATGCGGCGCTGGACCTGGGACTAGACCTGGGTGACAAGGTACAGGCATCCACCTATGACATACCGGTGGGTTACGGCAGGTACCCGCTCGAGTTCTGGTGGCGGGACTATGGCAAGCAACAGACATTGCAACTCAGGATAGATTTTGATAGGCAGTACTTTACCACGGATGATATACAACTGCTGACAGAACGTTTGTTCTTTATCTTCCGGCAGTTCAACGATCACCTGAATGGGAAGGTAGGCGATATAGATGTTTTACCGGAAGCGGAACACCGGCTACTGGATGGTTTTAATGCCACCGCCGTATCTTATGAAGATGTCACCCTGGTAGATCTGATAGCTGCACAGGTATTGCGGGCGCCTCAGGCGCCCGCAGTGTTGTTGGAGGACCATATACTGACTTACGGTGAATTGGATAAGCGTACCAATCAATTAGCGCATTACCTACGGACGAAAGGCGTAGGGCCGGATGTGTTAGTGCCGGTCTGCCTGGAACGCTCACTGGATATGATCGTCAGCATAGTAGGTATCCTGAAGGCCGGCGGTGCTTATGTGCCGGTGGACCCTGACTACCCGGCAGAACGTATCCGCTTTATGATAACAGACACGGGAGCAGCACTGTTACTAACGCACCGCAAACATGAAGCGGTGCTTAAAGAGATGGACATATCACCCGAAATACTGTTGATGGATGAATCGGCTGCGGTATTGGACAGTCTGCCGTCAATAGCCGTTGATGCGGACCTTCAGCCACACCACCTGGCTTATGTGATATATACATCAGGGTCCACCGGTAAGCCCAAAGGGGTGATGAATGAGCACCGGGGCATCGTTAACAGGTTACTGTGGAAACAGTCCTACTTTGGCCTGAAGGAAGGAGAAGGGGTGCTGCAAAAAACGACCTTCAGTTTTGACGTGTCTGTATGGGAGCTGTTATGGCCGCTGATCACAGGCGCCCGCCTGGTGCTGGCACGCCCTCACGGACAAAAGGATGCCGATTACCTGAAAGAAGCGATCCGGCGTTATAATATCAGTACGGTCCATTTTGTACCCTCTATGTTGCAGGTATTCCTGGACAGCCTGGGTGATGGAGAAACGTTACCGCTCACCAGGATCATATGCAGTGGCGAAGCCCTGAAACCTCAGCAAGTGCAGGACCTGCAGTTAAAGCTGCCTGATGCAGAGTTGTATAACCTTTACGGCCCCACGGAGGCAGCGATAGACGTTACCTGCTGGCATGCCCCCCGTCACTATAAAAACAACATCGTACCGATAGGTCAACCGGTATCAAATACACAGATACTCATACTCAACAGTGAGGGAGCGCTGCTGCCGGTGGGCGTTGCAGGCGAACTGCATATCGGTGGCGTCCAGGTGGCACGAGGCTACCTGAACCGCCCGGAACTCACGGAAGAAAGATTTATTAACGGACCTGGTGGCCGGCTGTACAAAACCGGCGACCTGGCGCGCTGGCTCCCTGACGGCAACGTCGAGTACCTGGGCCGTATAGACGACCAGGTGAAGATCCGTGGTTTCCGTGTGGAGCTGGGCGAGATTGAAAACACACTGCTGCTGTATCCGGATATCCGCCAGGCGGCCGTAGTGGTCAACGAAGACCGACAGGGCAATAAACGTATCATCGCGTACATAGTGCCGCTAACTCAGGTTGACAAGGACGCTTTGACAGCTTTCCTCAAAAACCTGCTGCCGGAATACATGGTACCGGTATTGTTTGTGGAAATAACGGAGATCCCGCTGACTGTCAATGGTAAAGCAGACAGAAAAGCCCTCCCGGACCCGCATATCGAAGCGCTGCAAATCAATGATTATGTAGCGCCACGGAATGACGTGGAAACAACACTGGCAAGCATCTGGCAGGAACTGCTGGGCATACAACGGGTGGGTATATACGATAATTTCTTCGAATTAGGTGGTGACTCCATCAATACGTTGCAGATCGTCAGCCGGCTGAAACGCCTTGGTTATGAGCTGCAGCCCAAAGATATATTTGCGGCCCAGCATATTTCAGCGCTGGCCGCCATTGTAGGTAGCCGCCGCCAGCAGGCATCGACTGCTGAACAGGGCCTGCTTACCGGTGAAAGCGGATTGTTGCCCGTTCAACAATGGTATCACGAACTGTCTGGTAACGGCGCTGCCCCTTTATATCAATATGTGATTGTAAAGGTGGACAAGCACCTCACCGCAGCGGATCTGGGCCTTGCGGTCAAAGGCCTGCTGCTGTGGCACGATGCACTGCGTTTCAGCTATAACAACGGAAAACAGGTTTACGGCACTTATAACGGGGATATCGAAACATTATCCCAGCCGGCCGCGGATGAAAAAGCTATTATGCAGAAGATCGTTGCTTTCTCCCGTAAACTTGCATCCGGCCTGGACATACAAAGAGGTATGCTGCTGAAGGCAGCCTTATGTACTTCCGGGGATAAAGGCAGCAACCATCTGCTGCTGGTGGTCCATCACCTGGCTGTAGATGGCGTTTCATGGCGCATCCTGCTGGAAGACCTGAAATTACTGCTGCAACATGCAGATATTCCCGGTACTAAAACAGCTTCTTATCGCCAGTGGTATCAAACACTGGAGCATTACAGCACCCGGCCTGCACTCCTGGAGCAACGAACCTGGTGGGAACAGGTGATACAACAGTACCATCCTTTACCGGCGGATGATAACTACACAGGGGAGATAACGGTGAAGGATATGGCTACCGTAACAAGCTCGCTCGATATTAGTCGTACCCGTCAGTTTCTACAGGAAGCACCAAAAGCTTATCACACCAATAGTAATGATATCCTGCTTTGCGCACTGCTGCTAACGCTGCAGGAGTGGCGTGGCATCGACAAGGTGGTAATCGGCCTGGAAGGCCACGGCCGGGAAGACGGGATCGGGGAACTGGATATCAGCCGCACCGTAGGCTGGTTCACCAGCATTGCCCCGGTAGCATTATCATTGCCCGCAGGAAAGCAGGCGGCGGATGTATTGAAAGAAGTGAAAGAACAGCTGCGCAGAACGCCTGACAAAGGATTGGGTTACGGTGTACTGCGTTACATGAACCAGGAACCCTCCCTGCAGCAGGAGACGCAATGGGATATCCTCTTTAACTATCTTGGTCAACTTGATAATGAAGTAATATTTGGTGCTCATGCCGGTGATGGACTCATGGTGAAGGAAAAGCTTGCCCTGAACAGCGTCGTGATGGAAGGAGTGCTGCAAATGCAATGGCAATATAGCTCCCGCCATTATAAAGAAGATAGTATTACATCCCTTGCGGAGATCTTCCTGTCGAAATTATCCGGCCTGATTGCCCATTGTGTGGAGCAGGCGGCAGCGGAATCTGTATTCACGCCTGCTGATTACGGGCTGGAAGCGGTGATGACCAACGAAGAGCTGGACCGTTTCCTGGATGCACCGGTTAATGGCGGCTTGAGAAGGTCACAGCTGACAGACCTGTACCGGCTGAGCAGCCTGCAGGAAGGGATGCTGTTTCATAGTCTCTACCACGAGCAGGGCGGAGCTTATATCGATCAGTTCATAGTCGCCGTTTCCCGGGTGGATATCTCATTGTTCCGTCAGAGTTGGGAAGCGCTCCTCCGCCACCATACGATATTCCGGACTGCGTTCTATCACGATGTGTGCAGTGTGCCGGTGCAGGCGGTGTATAAAACATCTGTACTGGCATTCATCCAGCTCGATTATCGTAAAACAGCCGACCGGGAGCAGGCGATACAACAATACATCGAAAACGACCGCCGACAGGGATTCGATTTCAGCGAAGCGCCCCTGATGCGTATCACGCTGATACAGGTGGACGATAACGCTTACCGCCTGATATGGACATTTCATCATATCCTGTTGGATGGTTGGTCCGTGCCGGTTTTGCTGGAAGAGTTACTGCAAACTTATGCGTCGCTGACGGCAGGCGAGACCATCGATATAAAAAGGGAAGACCGGTATGCCGAATACATTCATTATCTCCGGCACCGGGATACCGGGGCGGAAGAGAAATACTGGAAAGCATATTTGCAGGGGCTGTCTTCCCCGGGATTACTGCCTTTTATATCCGGAACGGTTAACCGTACCCGTAGCACCGGGCAATACCAGCGGCTTACCTTTGAAGCGGATACGGCATTACTGGCGCAGATCACGCGCTACGCGCAACAACATCGTGTTACGCTGAATTCGCTGATACAGGGCGTGTGGGCGTACCTGTTGTACCGGTATACCGGAAGCGAACAGGTTGTTTATGGCGTTACCGTCTCTGGCAGGCCGGAAGGATTGCCGGATATAGAAAAGCGTGCCGGGCTGTTCATCAACACATTACCATTATATACCACTGTTAATAATAATATACCTATTGGCGAATGGCTACGGGAGCTACAGGAAAGCCAGTTGCAGAGCCGTCGCTACCAGCACGTTGAGCTAAGTGATGTACAACGTTGGACAGGCATTGGCAGCGAATTGTTTGACACCCTGCTGGTGTTTGAAAATTACCCGGTGAACAGGGTGCTGACTTCGCATCACTGGCCATTACAGATGGATAACCTGGAGATGAAAGAGCAATCCAACTATCCGTTGACCATTGTGGTGATGGCAGCCGATACCCTGCAGGTACAGTTCAGTTATAATGAAACTTTGTTGGATGGCGCCTATGTACAGACGATCGCAAGACATACTGAACAGGTACTGCGGCAGATTGTTCTTCCCAATACCGCCACACTGCAGGACGTTGACCTGATCACTGCTGCGGAGCGGACAACGTTACTGGAAGATTTTAATGCAACGGCTGCATCCTATCCGGATGTAACGATGGTAGACCTCATATCCGCACAGGCTTCGCGCAGGCCGGATGCGCCGGCAGTGCTGTTTGAAGAAGAGGTGCTGACATACGGTGAACTGGATAGCCGTACCAACCAGCTGGCGCATTACCTGCGGACGAAAGGCGTAGGGCCGGACGTGTTGGTGCCCGTTTGCCTGGAACGCTCATTGGATATGATCATTGCCATAGTGGGCATCCTGAAGGCCGGCGGCGCCTATGTGCCGGTGGACCCCGATTACCCGGCAGAACGTATCCGGTTTACGATAGAAGATACAGGCGCCCGGTTCCTGGTAACACACCGTAAGCATGAAGCCTTGTTTACCGATATGGACATCTCACCGGAGATTTTGTCGTTGGATGAATCGGGAGAACTGCTGAACAGTTTTTCTTCAACCGCTGTGGAATCTGGCCTGCGGAGCCAACACCTGGCCTATGTGATATATACCTCCGGCTCCACCGGCAAGCCCAAAGGCGTGATGATAGAGCATAGAAATGTGGTGAGGCTGTTTGAGACAGATACCCCGCTATATGATTTTAATGAAGACGATGTATGGACGATGTTCCATTCTTTCTGCTTCGACTTTTCCGTATGGGAAATGTATGGTGCATTGTTCTACGGCGGAAAGGTCGTGATAGTGCCGAAGCATATCGCGCAGGACACCGCCGCTTTCGGTGAACTGATAAAGGCCCGGGGCGTGACCATCCTGAACCAGACGCCATCTGCCTTCTATGTGTTGCAGGATTACCTGGTGCCGAATACGGATATAATACCGGTCCGTTATGTGATCTTCGGTGGTGAAGCGCTCAACCCGGCAAAGGTAAAACCGTGGATGCAGCAATATGGCTCATGCAGGTTGATTAACATGTACGGCATCACAGAAACGACTGTGCATGTTACCTATAAAGAACTTTTCCTGGACCAGCTGAACAGCAGCAGTGTGATAGGTAAGCCTATTCCAACGCTGAGCCTTTACATACTGGATGCCGACGGACATTTATTGCCACTGGGCGTAGCAGGCGAAATGTACGTGGGTGGCGCGGGGTTGGCGCGGGGGTATCTCAACCGTCCTGAGCTTACTGCTGCTAAATTCATTGCCCATCCGTTCCGGCAGGGCGAGAGACTGTACCGCACGGGAGACCTTGGCCGCTGGCTGCCTGACGGTACGCTGGAATACCTTGGCCGTATAGATGACCAGGTGAAGATCCGCGGCTTCCGCATAGAGCTGGGAGAGATTGAAAATGTACTGCAGCAATGCAACCTGGTGAACCAGGCCGTGGTGCTGGCAATTTCAGACGGAGCAGATATGAAGCGGCTGGTGGGTTATATAGTGCCGCAGGGCGCTTTCGATAAAGAAGGCATCCTGGACTGGCTGAAAGCGAGGCTGCCGGAATATATGGTGCCACGATTACTGATCGAATTACCGGAGATCCCGCTGACCGTGAATGGAAAGGTGGACCGTAAAGCACTGTCCGGACCCGCCGCACTGCTGCCCGAACAAGCTTATGTTGCTCCGCGGAATACCACCGAAGCCAAACTGGCCGCTATATGGGAACGCCTGCTGAATGTACCACGGATAGGCATATACGATGATTTCTTTGCCGCCGGCGGACATTCGCTGCTCTCTATGAGACTGGTGGCAGCCTTGCGGAAAGAACTGCAGGTAACATTGTCCGTAAATACCATCTTCAGGTATCCCACAGTGGTGCAGCTGGCTGCTTATGTCCGGGAGCAGGCGCAGCCCGGCGATATTACGGTTGTCCGCACCTTACCACGCCCGGAACGTATCCCGCTTTCGTATAACCAGCAGCGTTTGTGGTTCATTCATCAGTTGGAAGGCAGCGTGCATTATCATATATCCGGTGTATTAATACTCGATGGCGCACTTAACAAAGCTGCATTGCAGGCCGCATTACAGGCTATCGTCAACCGGCACGAGGTGTTGCGTACTGTCGTGGAAGAGGCCGATGGGAATGACTATCAGCGTGTATTGGACAAGGATGTCTGGCAGTGGCAGGAAACAGATCATGCATTGCCGGCAGCGGAGATCAAAACGCTGATCGATCAGCCGTTTGATCTGAAGAAAGACCATATGGCGAGGGTGCATCTGATCCGCCACCACGATACCCGCCATACCTTGGTGCTCACTATTCATCATATCGCAGGCGATGGCTGGTCAACAGGCATCCTCATAAGAGAGCTGCAGGAATTGTATAATGCCTATGCCACCGGCACCAGCATACAACTTCCTCCCATTGAATTACAATATGCGGATTATACACTTTGGCAGCAGGAATACCTGTCAGCGGATGCTATTCAACAACAATTGGGCTATTGGAAAGATCAGTTGACCGGTACTGCGTCGCTGGATCTCCCGACAGATCATGTAAGGCCTGTCGTACAGAGTACGCGTGGCGCTACCCGCGTTTTCCAGCTGGACAAAACGCTGTATACCGATTTGCAAACGCTGGCCCGCCGGGAGGGCGTAACGCTGTATATGCTGCTGCTGGCTGCTTTCAAGGTGTTGTTGCACCGCTACGCCCGCCAGGAAGACATCTGCGTGGGTACACCGGTGGCCGGAAGAACGGTGGCGGAGACGGAACCCATCATCGGTTTCTTTACCAACACGCTCGCGCTGCGTACCAGTCTTCGTCCGGATCTTCCTTTTGCTGTATATCTGCAACAGGTGAAGCAGACCACGCTGAACGCCTACGATAACCAGGATGTTTCCTTTGAAAAAGTAGTGGAAGCGCTCGGGCTGGAAAGGGACCTGGCCCGTCATCCGTTATTCCAGGTGCTGTTCACGCTGGAAAACACACCGGAGCTGAATGCGCTCCGGCTGGAAGGTTTGCAGGTTACAGGCGCTGAAGTAGAAACCCATACCGCCAAGTTCGATCTTACTTTCTCTGTCCGCGAAGCGCAGCAGGGATTGAAACTGGCAGTGGAATATTGCACTGATCTTTTCGAAGCGGCGACCATTGAACGGATGGCCGGTCATTTCCGGCAGCTGTTGCACGCGGTGGTGGCTACGCCGTCTGCTACAATAGGAGCACTGCCGATGCTGGAGGAGGCAGAGAAGCAACAGCTGTTGTTTGACTTCAATGCCACCGCTGCCGATTACCCTTCTGCCGCTACTATACCGGACCTTTTCAGGCAGCAGGTTGCTCTTCGCCCGGCGGCGACGGCAATAGTGTTTGGAGATACCACGCTTACCTACGCTGCGCTGGATGAACGTTCCGATAGGCTGGCGGGCTATCTCCGGGACAAGCACATTGTCACCGAAACACTGGTGCCTGTATGTATGCACCGTTCTCCGGACATGATGGTGGCACTGCTGGCGATCCTGAAGGCCGGCGGCGCTTATGCGCCCATAGATCCCAACTATCCGAACGATCGTATCCGCTATATACTGTCGGACCTGGGAGGACCGGTGCTGATCACCGTCAGTGATCAAAGCGGCCGGCTGGCATCGCTGCAGCCTGATCAGGAGATAGTGTGCATTGACGCCCTGGCGGATGTTCCGGCATCCATGGACCTCGCAACCGTAGAGCTACATGCAGATAACCTGGCGTATGTGATGTATACTTCCGGGTCTACCGGCCGCCCGAAGGGAGTGCTGGTAGAGCATCATAATATAACCAGCCTGGTATGTAATCCCGGCTATATTTCACATACACCCGCAGACGCTATCCTGTCAGCCGGGTCTGTGTCTTTTGATGCGACGACCTTTGAATACTGGGGTATGTTGCTCAACGGCGGCCGCCTTGTACTGAGCCGGGAGCATGAGCTGCTGGATGTGGCTATGTTGAAGGAAGAGCTGCAAAGCAAAGGGGTCACGCAGATGTTCTTTACGACCAGTTGGTTCAATCAACTGGTGGATACGGATATTACCGTTTTTTCGGGCCTGGAAGTAGTGCTGGTAGGAGGAGAGAAGCTGTCGGAAAAACATGTGGAGAAACTACTGGCCGCATACCCATCGATAGGGGTGGGCAATGGCTATGGCCCGACAGAGAACACCACCTTCTCTCTGAGTTACCGTATCGACCCAAATGATCTGCGGGCGATTATACCGATAGGTGTACCGCTGTCAAACAGAACGGCGTATATCCTGGACCGTTCGATGCAGCCGGTGCCGTTAGGCGTAACCGGGGAGTTGTATGTGGGTGGCGCCGGGGTGGCGCGTGGTTACCTCAACGATCCGGAGCTGACCTCGGACCGTTTCCTGGCATCTCCATTTGTGGCTGGAGAACGTATTTACCGGACCGGCGATCTTGCCCGCCGGGAAGCAGATGGTCTCGTCACCTACATGGGCCGCACCGACGATCAGGTGAAGATCCGCGGCTACCGCATAGAACCCGGGGAAATAGAGAATGTGCTGCAGGAGCTCCCAGGTGTAAAACAGGCATTGATAACCGTACGTACCCATGCCGGAGGCGGAAAACAGTTAGTAGCTTACGTCGTGCCGGCTGAAGATTATAGCCAGGAATATATCCGGTCTACCCTCAAACAGCGGCTTCCGGATTATATGATTCCCTCTTTTATCGTTGAGCTGGACGCATTCCCGCTTACAGCCAACGGAAAATTGGATAGAGGCGCATTACCATCCCCTGATCCGGGCACAGGGGGCCAACGGGCGTACACAGCGCCCTCTGGTCCGCTGGAAACCCTGCTGGTAGACATCTGGGAGGAATTGCTGGGGGTGGGCCATATAGGCGTTCACGATAATTTCTTTGAGCTGGGAGGTCATTCCTTGCTGGCCATGCGTGAGGTTGCGGTGTTGCGCAACCGCCTGCAGGTGGAGCTTTCCATCAGATCATTATTCCAGCATCCGACTATAGCGGAGCTGGCATCCTTTATAAGCGGGCTGACACAGAAAGACCGGTTGCCTGCCATTGCGGCTGGAGAGCGCCCGGACCGCATACCGCTTTCGTATAGCCAGGAACGTTTGTGGTTCATCGACAAACTCAGTGGAAGCACACAGTTCCATATGCAGGCGATACTGGAGCTGAAAGGAGAACTTGATATAGCTGCCCTGGAACAGGCGCTCAACGCTATCGTAGACCGGCACGAAGTATTACGCACCGTAATGACCGAGGAAAACGGGATCGCTTTCCAGCAGGTCCTGCCTGCCGGCAACTGGCTACTGAACCGTATTGATGGACCGTTGAGCAGCACGGCCATCCACGACATCATCAAACATCCTTTTGATCTGGCGGCAGATCATATGTTACGGGCACATCTTATCCGTATGGCGGAAGATACGCACACACTGGTGCTAACCCTGCATCATATTGCGGCCGACGGCTGGTCGGTAAGTGTTATTGTGAAAGAACTGGTTGCCTGGTATAATTACTACACCACCGGTACACCTGCACAACTTCCGGATATATCCGTACAATACGCCGATTACGCATTGTGGCAAAGAAAATATCTCACCGGAAAAATGCTGGAAGAGAAAGCAGCATACTGGAAGCAGGAACTGGCCGGAGTAGCGGTATTGGAATTGCCCACTGATTATCCCCGTCCTGCAGAACAAAGCACCCGCGGAAGGATACATCAGTTCCGCCTGGACAGGCCTTTGCTGGAGGATTTGAAGTCACTTTCCCTGAATGAGGGCAGTACTTTGTTTATGACGCTGCTGACTGCCTTTAAGGTGTTGCTCTATCGCTACAGCGGGGAAACGGACATCTGCGTAGGTACTCCTGTCGCCGGCAGGACCCACCAGGAAACAGAAAACCTGATAGGCTTCTTCATTAATACCCTTGCCCTCAGGAGTAACCTGTCAGGCGATCCGTCGTTTGTATCCCTGCTGCAACAGGTGAAAAGAACCACCCTGAATGCCTGGGAGCACCAGGAAATACCCTTTGAGAAAGTAGTGGATGCGCTGGCGGTTGCCCGCAATATGAGCCATAGCCCTGTATTTCAGGTGATGTTTGTATTACAGAATACGCCTGATGTGCCTGAAATACAGTTAGGAGCGCTGAAATTAAAAGAGCAGCCTGTGGAGAGGACAACTTCCCAGTATGATCTGACTTTATCCGTTAACGAAGAGGCAACAGGGCTGTCTGTCAGCCTGGAATATTGCACAGATCTGTTCCACCCTGATACGATCCGCCGTATGGCGGCACACCTGGAAGTTTTACTCGAAGCGATCGTGCAGGACCCGCATGCGAATATCAGCGCGCTGAATATATTGCCTCCCGAAGAAGAAAAAATGCTGCGCTGGCAGTTCAATGATACGGAAGCAGGCTATCCGCTTCATCAGAATATCATTGATACGTTTGAGCAACAGGTGTCACGCACGCCTGAGGCGGTGGCGCTGGTGTATGAGTCGCAGCTGCTGACCTACAGGGAACTGGATGAACGTTCGTTGGCGCTTGCGCGTTATTTGTGCAGCAAGGGCGTACAGCCTGAAACGTTAGTGCCAATCTGCATAGAGCGCTCTCCGGAAATGATCATCGGTATATTAGGTATACTCAAGGCAGGAGCCGCTTACGTGCCTGTTGATCCGGAACACCCGGATGAACGCATCCGTTATATACTGAAAGATACCGCTGCCGGTATCGCCGTTAGCAGCAGCGCCTGCCGGCATCGTTTCCCGGAGACCATGGAGGTAATATGCCTGGATGGAGATATCCGGCAAACGGCGGCGACAGCAGCTATTACCTTGCCGCTGTTTGGTTCGGGGCAACTGGCTTATGTGATCTACACTTCAGGTTCAACCGGCAGACCCAAAGGCGTGCTGGTAGAACACCGGGGAATTGTAAACCTGGCATATTCGCAGCGGGATGTGCTGAACATCAGGACAGGTACGCCTGTGCTGCAGTTTGCATCCTTCGGCTTCGATGGCAGCTGCTACGAGATATTCAATACGTTATTGAATGGCGGTATACTGGTACTGCCGAAAAAAGACGACCTTTTATCCGCGGAAAGCTTTACAGCCCTGATACACAGGCATCACGTGGCGGTGGCCGCTTTACCTCCTTCCTACCTGCATATTATCAGGGACATGCTTGGTCCCCTGAAGACAATTATCTCGGTGGGAGAAGCATTCAATAAGGAAGACGGTCTGTATATCGGTGCTAAAGGTATCCGTATGCTGAACGGTTACGGCCCTACGGAGAACACGGTTACCGTGACCATAGCACGGCAGCCGGTTATAGACGGCCGGGTAGTCATTGGTAAGCCAATTCACAATGTACAGGTACATATCCTGGACGGGAACGGAAGCTTGTGCCCGGTGGGTATACCCGGTGAGATCTGTGTCAGTGGCGCCGCATTGGCCAGAGGTTATCTGAACCGGCCGGACCTGACAAGGGAAAAATTTACTAAAAACCACTATAACACAAGATTCAGTGGCCGGATGTATAAAACCGGTGATCTTGGGAGATGGCTGGCAGATGGAAATATCGAATACGCCGGAAGGAAGGATGACCAGGTAAAAGTACGCGGATTCAGGATTGAGCTGGGAGAAATAGAAACCGTTTTGCAGGAGAGCGAATGGGTGGAACAGGCAGCTGTAGCGGTGAAGACGGATGAATTCAATAACAAACGCCTGGTAGCCTACGTGGTGCCCCGTACCGCCTTTGACCGTGAAGCTATCCTTACGCATCTGAAGGCAAGGCTGCCGGAATATATGGTGCCGGGCATACTGCAGCAACTGGAGAAACTGCCGGTCACCGTCAACGGGAAGGTCGACCGTAAAATGCTCCCGGACCCGGACGCTAACGAGCTTTCCCATAATACCTATACTGCGCCCCGCAATGAAACGGAGGCCATGCTGGCAGGCATCTGGCAGGATCTGCTGGGCATATCACAGGTAGGTATACACGATAATTTCTTTGAGCTTGGCGGTGATTCAATTATCACTATCCAGGTAGTCAGCAGGGCTAAGCGCGCCGGTTATATACTGCAGCCACGGGACCTTTTCCGCAGCCAGACAATAGCTGCATTGAGTGAGCTTTTACAGGAGAATGCCCAACAACAGATTACTGCCGAACAGGGACAACTGACCGGGGCCGCCGGATTGTTACCGGTACAACAATGGTATTTTGATACCAACGGACAAAGCGGTGCGCATTTTAACCAGCATTTACTGCTGGAAGTATCAAAAGACATTTCCGTTCAAAAACTGGATAAAGCCATACAGCAGCTGGCCGTCTACCACGATGCCCTCCGGTTTAGGTATACAGATCATGCCGGCGGCATACAGCAGATTTACGGAAATCATATCGCCGGACTGGAAACGGTGGACATCTCGGATTCCCCGGACAGTGAACTGGCCACAAGGATTAATACCCTGGGCGATAAGTACCAACGCAGTCTTGATCCCGGGGTAGGAGTGCTGTTCCGTGCCTTGCTGTTACTGACAGCACCCGGAACAGAAAACAACAGGTTGTTGCTACTGGTCCATCACCTGGCGGTGGATGGCGTTTCCTGGCGTATCCTGCTGGAAGATCTTTCGTTATTGCTGAATAGTGATGTTCATGTTTCCCCCGAAATCACACTGGGCCCCAAAACAAGTTCCTACCGGCAGTGGTATGATGCCCTGGTAGATTATGGACAGTCGCCGCAATTACAGCGTCAGCGGCAGCATTGGGAGGAGCTCACGCAATTCCATACACCGCTCAGGGTTGACAGGGAGGTAGAAGGGCCTGTGACAATGAAAGATACCAACACCTGCGAAATTCGCCTGGATACTACGCAAACGAGGTATTTGCTGCAGGAAGTGTCGCGTGCCTATCATACAGATATCAACGATATCCTGCTGGCCGCACTCGCCGCCGCTGTATGTGACTGGAACAAGAGCCGCAGCGTTGTCATCGGACTGGAAGGTCATGGACGTGAAGATATTCTTCCGGGTATTGATACCAGTCGTACCGTGGGTTGGTTCACCAGTATGTATCCCGTGCTGTTACAGCCTGACAGTACCACAGATGTTGCTTCCCTGGTAAAATCAGTGAAGGAGCAGTTGCGTAAAGTGGAAGATAACGGTGTCGGATATATGGTGCTGAAATATATCGACCTGGCAGACAATCTGCAGGGAAAAGACCCATGGGAGATCGGATTTAATTACCTGGGGCAATCGGACAACCTGGTGCAGGAATCCGGATACCTCAGGCTGGCGAAAGAAGCTGCCGGTAATGCGGTAGGAGAAGCGTTTATTCTTCACGATAAAATATTTATCAATGGCGCCGTGCAGAATGGAGAACTCATACTGCACTGGGGGTACAGCAGTCTGCATTATGATAAGGCAACGATCGCCGCACTGGCAGACGCCTATCTCGTCATCCTTAAATCTGTTATTCACCATTGTATCGCGCAGACGCCTGTCTATACACCATCTGATTACGGCCTGGAGCACTGGGTGGACTACCGGGAGCTGGACAGTTTCCTGGATGCCGGTTACAACGGTATGCCCAGAAGAAGCCAGGTGGCTGCTTTGTACCGCCTGAGCGGCCTGCAGGAGGGAATGCTTTTCCATAGCTTGTATGATGAGGAGGCGGGAACTTATATAGAGCAGTTTAAATGTACGTTGGAGAATGTAAACGAAGAAGTGTTCCTGCAATGCTGGAATTATCTGCTGCAACATCACACCATCCTGCGCAGCGCTTTTTACTATGACGCCTTTAATGTGCCGGTACAATGCGTGTATCACCAGGTGACGCTGCCGGTAGCGATACATGACGCCGGAACGGCATCGCAGCTGCAGGCCATTGAAGAAGCCGATCTGCGGCAGGGATTCGATCTCGGTATCGCCCCGCTGATGCGGGTAACGCTTGTCCGTCTTGGTGAAGGCCGCTACCGTTTACTATGGACTTCCCATCACCTGTTGCTCGATGGCTGGTCATTCCCCGTGCTGGTACAGGAACTGCTGGAGGTATACGGGTCTCTGCTCAAGGGAGAACAGCCTGTAGTGTTACCTGAAGACAGGTATGAAGATTATATCCGTTTTATTTACCGGCAGGACAAAGCCGCAGAAGAACAATACTGGCGCCACTACCTGCGGCATCAGACGGAAGGCACGTTATTGCCTTTTATCAATGGATCGCAGAGTACTAAGGGAATTGGCATATTCAGGGAGGCCGAAGTAAACCTGGACGCGGCGGTTACTACGGTGTTGTCGCAATATGCACAACAGCACCGTATCACCCCCAATACACTGATGCAGGGAGTGTGGGCGTTCCTGTTATATAAGTACCTTGGCAGCCGGCAGGTGGTGTATGGCATCACGGTGTCCGGCAGGCCGGAATCCTTGCCGGGCATAGAGCAACGGGTAGGCATGTATATCAATACGGTGCCATTGCAGGTGGCCGTCAGCGGAGAGCGGGAGATCAGCGCCTGGCTGCAGGAACTGCAGGCAGACCAGCTGAATAGCAGGGAATACCAGTATGCACCGTTGAATGACGTGCAACGGCTCACCGGTATTACCGGCGATATGTTTGACAGCGCCCTGGCATTCCAGAACTATCCCGTGAGCGATGTGCTGGCATCACAGAACTGGTCGTTACGGATCAGCGAAGTAGCGGCAGACCCGATATCCAATTACCCGCTGACCATCATCGTGACAATGGGTGATAAGACCCGTCTGGCGTTCAACTATAACAGTGATCTGCTCAGTGATGATGATGCATCCCGCATCGCTGCTCATTTTAAACAGGCATTGCTGCAAATCATTCATAAAGCGGCAACACGCCTTGATGACATCAACATATTGACCCCCGAAGAAAAAAGCCAGCTGCTGTATGGCTTCAATGCTACTACAGTGGATTATCCCGCAACTGCCACTATCCCGGACCTTTTCAGGATACAGGCGGCACAACGGCCGGATGACACTGCCGTGGTGTTTGGAGGCGCCTCGCTTACCTATGCTGCGCTGGATGAACGTTCAGACGCCCTGGCGGGTTATCTGCAACGCAAGGGCGTTACCATTGAAACACGTGTACCGGTATGTATGCACCGCTCGCCGGACATGATAGTGGTCCTGCTGGCCATCCTGAAGGCTGGTGGCGCCTATGCGCCGATAGATCCGGACTATCCGGATGACCGGATCAACTATATCCTCTCAGATCTGGGAGGCCCCCTGTTGGTCACCGACCGCCGGAGTAACGGACGGCTCAACGCGCTGCAACCGCAACAGGAAGTACTGTGCATCGATACACTGACAGATTTTTCATCGATATCAGGTGGCCCTGCCGTAGCGGTACGTGCAGATAACCTGGCATACGTGATGTACACATCAGGATCTACCGGCCGCCCGAAAGGGGTGCTGGTGGAGCACCGGAACGTAACCAGCCTGGTATATAACTCCAACTATATCTCATTCGGGCCAACGGATGCAATCCTGTCAGCGGGATCGGTGGCCTTTGACGCTACCACTTTTGAATACTGGGGCATGCTGCTGAACGGCGGACGGCTGGTGCTGAGCCGCGAACACGATCTGCTAGATGTGGCTGTATTGAAAGAAGAACTGCAAAGCAAGGGCGTTAGTAAAATGTTCTTCACCACCAGCTGGTTCAATCAGCTGGTAGATACCGATATTACGGTGTTTGCGGGAATGAAAGTGATACTGACAGGGGGAGAGAAAATGTCGGAAAAACATGTGGAGAAACTACAGACGACTTACCCCGCTATTGCGGTAAGCAATATCTATGGGCCTACAGAGAATACCACCTTCTCCCTGAGCTATCGCATAGATTTGCACGGTCTCCGGGCGGTTACCCCTATAGGAGTACCATTAAACAACAGAACTGCTTATATCCTTGACAGTTCGATGCAACCGGTACCCGTGGGTGTAACGGGTGAACTATATGTGGGAGGGGCCGGCGTGGCGCGGGGGTATCTGAACAATGAAGCGCAGACCGCTGCCAGGTTCCTGGCGGACCCATTCCTCGAAGGAGAACGTATTTACCGGACAGGAGATCTGGCCCGCCGGGAAGCGGATGGCAATATTATTTTCATGGGCCGTGCGGACGATCAGGTGAAGATCCGCGGCTACCGCATAGAACCCGGGGAAATAGAAAGTGTCCTGCTTCAGTGCCCATTGGTAAAACAGGCATTTGTAATGGCTGTTTCAGATGCGGTGCATCAGCACAAGCATCTCGCAGCATACATAGTGCCCCAGCATACCTTCAACAGAACAGGCATCCTGGAATACCTCAAAGAGCGCCTTCCGGATTATATGGTGCCCTCTTTCCTCATAGAGATGAAGTCCCTGCCGTTGAATGCCAACGGGAAAATTGATAAAAAAGCCTTGCCGGCGCCGGAAAAAGAAATACCCGATACTGCTGCTTTCGTAGCGCCACGGAATGCCCTGGAAGAAACACTGACCGGCATCTGGCAGGAATTGCTCAGTGTACCACAGGTAGGGATACACGATAATTTCTTTGAGCTGGGGGGCGATTCCATTATTGTGATACAGATGGTCAGCCGTATACGGCGTGCCGGCTTTGAACTGAAGGTGGGCGACATTTTTGAAAACCAGACGATTGAGAAAATATCCGCGCAGTACTATTTACAGGAGGGAACAGCCACGAACGCCGAACAAGGCACACTAACCAGCAGCAGCGGGTTGTTGCCGATACAGCAATGGTATTTCGAAAATGTTTCGGATACACAGGTACCTTTTAACCAAAGCGTCCTGCTAAATATTGATAAGTCCATTACCGCAACTGCAGTCGATACAGCGATCAAACAACTCCACCGGTATCATGATGCGCTACGTTTCACTTTTAACAGAAACGGGCTTGAATGGGAACAGGTGTACGGGACCTATGAAGGGCAGGTGATGGTAAAGGATTTGCGTCATATTACGCCGGCGCAGCTGCCGGCAGCCATCAGGGATATAAACGGCAGCAGCCAGTACAGCCTTGATATTACAAAAGGTGTATTGTGTAATGCCGTATTTATTCAGACACCTGCTGAAATAGGCGGAAACAGGCTGTTGCTGACAATCCATCATCTCGTAATAGATGGCGTATCCTGGCGTATTCTGTTGGAAGACCTGGCCTTGTTGCTGCAGGGTGGTGATATAGGTGCGAAAAGCAGTTCCTGCAGGGAGTGGTACCAGGCGCTTGCAAATTACAGCGGCAGCAGACGGTTGCTGGACCAGCAGTCCTACTGGACACAAACAGTGAAGAGGAACATACCGTTACGTACTGATAAAACCACCGCTGCGCCGGTTACCATGGCTGATATGAAAGGCCATACGGTCCGCCTGGATGCCCATCGTACCAGGCAGCTGCTACAGGATGTTCCGCAGGCATATCATACGGTGATTAACGACCTGTTGCTGGCAGCGCTGGCACATACACTATCAGGATGGAATAATAACGGCCAGGTAATGATAGGCCTGGAAGGACATGGCCGGGAGCATATCAGCGAGGCGGTAGATACCAGCCGCACGGTGGGTTGGTTTACCAGCCTGTTCCCGGTATTGCTGGAAGTGGCTGACAACAGCACATATGAACAACTGTTGAAAGACGTGAAGGAACAGCTGCGTAAAATAGCGGACAAAGGGCTGGGTTACGGCGTACTGAAATATATCAACAGGCTGGAGCCCTTACAGGAAAAGGATCCCTGGCAGGTGGTGTTCAACTACCTTGGTCAGTCGGATAATATGGTGGAAAGGGATGGCTTCCTGCGTATTGCGGGCGAATCGCTGGACACTGATGCGGGCGGTGATTTACCGGTGCAGCATCTGTTGGCCGTGAATGCGGTGGTGCAAGGCGGAGAGCTGATATTGCAATGGGGATACAGCCGGCATCATTTCGAGGCGGACAGCATTCATCGCCTGGCGGAGAAATATTGCCTGTGCCTGGAAGCATTGATAGATCAATGTTTATCCGTAGAGCATCCTGTGTTTACCCCCGCCGACTACGATCTGGGAGATGTGATCAGCAATGGAGAGCTGGACGGCTTCCTGGATGCGCCTTATCAGGAGGCCACCAGGCGTTTGCACCTGAGCAGCATGAGCAGACTAAGCAGCTTGCAGGAGGGGATGTTGTTCCATAACCTGTTTGATGAAGAGGTGGGCGCTTATATCGACCAGTTCGCCTGTGAGCTGACAGCGGTGCGGCCTGACCTGCTTGAACAAAGCTGGAATGAAGTGCTGCTCCGTCATAGCATTCTGCGTACCGCTTTTTACAGCGAAGCATTCAGCGTACCTGTGCAATGTGTATATAAGCATATACGTATACCGGTAACAGTGATTGACTACCGGCATATGACCGACAGTGAACGGGAAGAAGCAGTAATGGCCTTCAGCGCGGCAGACAGGGCCAGGGGCTTTGACTTTGAAGCACCTCCCTTAATGCGTATTACCTTGCTGCAGCTCAGTGATGAGAAATACAGGCTGCAATGGACTTTCCACCATATCCTGCTGGATGGCTGGTCTATCCCGGTGTTGATGGAGGCATTGCTGCAAACCTATGAAGCGCTGGCAACCGGCAAACAGCCGGTACCTGTGGCAGAGGACCGCTATGAGGATTATATACGTTATCTGTACCGCAGGGACAGGGAGACAGAAGAATTATGGTGGAAGGAGTATTTGCTGGGCTTGCACGAAGGATGTCTGTTGCCGTTTATTGGCACTACGGCAGCAAGGAACAAAGGCGCCGGTGAATACGGGGAGCATATCATCTATATGGAAGGTGCTGCTGCAGAGCGTTTTGCCCATCAGTACCATATCACCCAGAATACATTGATGCAGGGCTTATGGGCCTTCCTGCTGTATCGCTATACCGGTAACCGGCAGGTTGCCTACGGAGTGACGGTATCCGGCCGACCGGCCGACCTGGAAGGAGTAGAGCAGCGGGTAGGGCTTTACATCAACACGCTGCCTCTGCATACTGTTGTAGACGATAGCCGGGAAATTGTTCCCTGGCTGCAGGAACTTCAGGCCAAACAAACACAGGTACGTAATTACCAGTATACGTCCCTGATAGATATACAACAGTGGGCGGGCGTTGCCGGTGACCTCTTTGATACGTTGCTGGTATTCGAAAACTATCCTGTAAATCATCTGCTGGCCGCACAGCCCTGGAAGCTGAAGGCCGGTAATGTGGAGATGAATGAGCAGACCAATTACCCGCTCAGCATCGCCATCTCCACCGGTGAAAAAATAACTGTACGTTTCAGTTATAATGCCTCCCTGCTGGACGAGTCCTATGTAGCTGCCATCGCAGGCCATTTTGCACAGGTATATACGCAAATAGTAACGCAGGAGACCAACCACATAGGTGCATTAAACGGTATTACCCCGTCGGAAAAAATACAACTGACGGAAACGCTCAATGATACAACGAAAGATTACCCGGCACATAGCAACCTGGTAGCGCTGGTACGTGAACAGGCTTCGCGCAGGCCGGATGCCATCGCTGTCATGATGGATGGGCAACGCCTGTCTTATGCCAGTCTGGAAGAACATTCCAACCGATTGGCGCACTACCTGCACGAGCTGGGGGTTACAACGGACACGCTTGTGCCGATATGCATGGAACGTTCACCGGAAATGATCATCTCCATACTGGGTATTATGAAGGCGGGTGGCGCTTATGTACCGATGGATATCGATTACCCGGCTGACAGGATACAATACATCCTGGATGATACCACTGCCGGAATAGTGATAACCGGTAAAAATGGAAAACACGACTTTCCGGGAGGCCTGTCTGTTATTGTTATGGACACCGGCGGGCAAAAGCTCAGCGGATACCCCTCCGGTCCGCTGCCAGACACGGTGGCTTCGCAGGACCTGGCGTATGTTATTTATACTTCAGGGTCTACAGGCCGCCCCAAAGGCGTTATGGTGGAACATGGAGGCATGCTGAATCATCTCTATGCCAAAATCAGCGACTTGCATATTACCGATGCATCGGTGGTAGCGTATACCGCTTCGCCTACTTTCGATATTTCTGTCTGGCAGATGCTGTCGGCCTTACTGGCGGGCGGAACTACTGTTATTTACAGCGAAGAAACGGTACTGCAGCCGGCAACGCTGCTGCGGATGATTGACCGTGATAAGGTAACTATCTGGGAAGTTGTACCATCTTACCTCGGTGCATTGCTTCAGGAGCAAACCACGGCCACATTGCAACAACTGCAATACCTGCTGGTAACCGGGGAGGTGCTTCCAAGGCATATACTGGCACAATGGTTCGAACATCCGCTGTATGGGCATATTCCTGTTGTGAATGCTTACGGCCCTACGGAGGCCTCTGATGATATTTGTCATCATATTATGCACCATACGCCGGAGAGCCTGAATGTGCCACTCGGCAGGCCTTTGCAGAATATGCATATATACATACTGGATGGTCAGAACAGCTTATGCCCCGTAGGTGTGCCGGGAGAAATATGTGTATCGGGGATTTGCGTGGCACGCGGTTATCTCAACCGGGCGTCGCTTACGGCCAGGTCTTTTGTAATGGATCCCTTCCGTCCGGGAATAAGAATGTACCGCACGGGAGATGTTGGCCGCTGGCTGCCCGACGGAACTATTGAATACAGAGGTCGTGCAGATGACCAGGTGAAGGTGAGAGGATATCGCATTGAGCTGGGCGAGATAGAAAATGTATTACAGCAATATCCAGGTATTAAACAGGCTGTGGTACTGGTAAAAGATACGGCTACCGGCAAACAGCTGGTGGGCTACATCGTATGTGACAATGCTTTTGACAGGGACAGTGTTTCCACCTATCTTAAAGCGCAGCTGCCTGCATATATGGTACCTGCTATATGGATAGCGCTTGACGCTTTCCCGCTTACAGCCAATGGTAAAATAGACAAACAGGCATTGCCTGCTCCCGGCGCGTCCTGGCGTGCGGACAGCTACGTGGCGCCTCGCAATGAACGGGAACATCTGCTGGCAGGCATTTGGGGAGCATTGCTGAATATAGAGGCAGTGGGTATCCACGACAACTTCTTTGAGATTGGCGGGCATTCGCTGCTGGCAATGCGCCTGGCAGCTGCCCTGCGGAAATATGAACAGCTGGAGATTCCTGTCAGGAAGATATTCGAGCATCCCACTATTGCGGGACTCTCCGTGTATATGGCCGGACTGACAAGAGAAATATTACCGCCTGTGACCAGGACGCCGGAATATCCGCAGCACCTCCCGCTTTCGTATAGCCAGGAACGGTTGTGGTTCATTGATCAGCTGGAAGGAAGCGTACAGTATCATATGCCTGCCATCCTGCGCATGGAGGGCATATTGGACAGGAGGGCATTATGGAAGGCATTACAGGAGATTGTTAATCGTCATGAAGTGCTGCGCACCGTCATCCGTACTTCGGGCGGGCAGCCTTATCAGCATATTCTTGAAAAAGACGGCTGGGACTGGACAACTATCACCGGCGATGATGACGTGGATGCGCTGATACGTTTACCATTCGACCTGTCGGCAGATTACATGTTCCGCGCCCACCTGCTGCAGGAAGGAGAAGATACACATGTATTGGTATTAACCCTGCATCATATTGCAGCAGACGGTTGGTCCATAAGGGTTATCGTAAATGAATTGACCGCGTTGTACAAGGCATATAGTACGGCAGAAAAAGCATTGCTGCCCGCAATGGAGATCCAGTATGCGGATTACGCCATCTGGCAACGTAACTATCTCTCTGGTAAAGTGCTTGAAAGGAAGCTTGATTACTGGAAGGCTAAATTAACGGGGACTACGCCGCTGCAGCTATCGACAGACTATCCATATCCGGCGGTGTCAACGGGCCGCGGGGCCTCCGGCCATTTTCATCTCAGCAAGGAGATGGCTGATGCGCTGCAAGGATTTTCACAGCAACAGGGGGTTACGCTCTTTATGACGTTACTCGCTGCTTTCAAGGTGTTGTTGTATCATTACAGCGGCCAGGAGGATATATGTGTGGGCACTCCTGTTGCAGACAGAACGCAACTGGAAACTGAAAACCTGATCGGATTTTTTGTGAATACACTGGCGCTTAGAAGCAGCCTGGCGCATAACCCGGCTTTCACAGCGTTCCTCCAGCAAGTCAAACAAACCACTTTGGATGCTTATGAGCATCAGGATGCACCTTTTGAGAAAGTGGTGGAAGTGGCAGTCAAAGAGCATGACAGAAGCCGCAGCCCTCTTTTCCAGGTAATGATGGCATTACAGAATATGCCGGAAACATCCCTGCCGGAGCTGGACCACCTTCGTCTTTTACCCGTGGATGCCGGACAGACGACCTCCCGGTTTGACCTAACCTTCATACTGTCTGTAACAGCACAGGGACTGGAAGGTAATATTGAATACAGCACCGATCTTTTTAACGGGAACACAATCAATCGCATGGCAGCTCATTTTGAGCAATTGTTGGCAGCCATCCTCCGGGCGCCTGCAACACCGGTAGCATTGTTGTCGGTATTGTCTCCCGCTGAAACACATGAGGTAACTGTTGCCTTTAATGACATTCCTGCCAGTTATGTTTTACAGCCTGACCAAACGATCCTGGACCTCTTTGCTGCATATGTAACGAACAATCCGGATGCGCCGGCCGTACTGCATGGCGATAGCCAACTGACCTATAAGGCGCTGGATGAACGGTCTTCTCAACTCGCCCACTACCTGCGTGATAAAGGCGTATCTGCAGAAACTTTGGTGCCGGTGTCCATTAACCGGACACCGGAGATGATCATTGCCGTTATGGGGATTCTGAAGGCAGGCGGGGCTTTTGTGCCGGTTGATCCGGAATATCCGGCGGAGCGTATACAGTATATGTTGTCTGATACACGCGCCGCCTTGCTGATAAGCAACCGCGCCACGGTGCAGCGTTTGCAGGTAGAACAGTTGCCGGATATTATCCTGCTGGATGATGAACGGCGTATCATTGACACTTACCCTGTAATCAGTCCTGGTACGCTCCCTTCTCCTGATCAACTGGCTTACGTGATCTACACGTCCGGTTCCACTGGTCATCCCAAAGGGGTCATGGTTGAGCACGGCGGTGTATACAACCTTGTACAGAGCCAAAGGGATGCACTGTATTTGCGGCCCGGTATGCGGTCGTTGCAGTTTGCTTCCTTCAGCTTTGATGCGGCCTGCTATGAGATCTTCAATACCCTGATGAGCGGCGGAACGCTGGTATTGCCAGAGGAAGAGGACCTGCTGTCTGTGGACCGTTTCGCTTCATTACTGGAACGTCAGCAGGTGGAGCTGGTGACATTGCCGCCTTCCTACCAGCGCATTGTAAAAGATATGCTCGGGCCGGTGAAGACAGTGGTGTCTGCCGGTGAATCCCTGCGAGTGGAAGATGCCCGTCATATGATGAAGAAAGGTATCCGTGTGGTGAATGCCTATGGACCCACAGAGAATACAGTATGTTCTACGCTCACCGGTGACCCGGTAAAGCCTGATAATACGGTCGTAATAGGGAGACCCGTTGCCAATGTGCAGGTATACATTCTTAATGCCTGGGGTGGATTGTGCCCGGTAGGTGTAAAAGGAGAGATATGTGTGGCAGGTCCGGGGCTGGCGCGAGGCTATTTGCATCGTCCGGACCTCACAGCGGCGAGTTTTGTTACAACGCCATCCGGTTATAGGATCTACAAAACAGGCGACGTTGGGAGATGGCTGCCTGACGGTAACATAGAATACCTTGGCAGGGTCGATGACCAGGTGAAGATCCGTGGTTATCGTATTGAGCTGGAAGAAATAGAGAGCGTAATAGAGGAACACCCCGAAGTAAGTCAGGCGGTGGTGCTTGTCCGGCCAGCCGGCCAGCAGGATAAGATGCTGACTGGTTATATTATCCGTAAAGGGAATATTGATCAGGAAGGGTTGTTGTCATGGCTGAGAAACAAATTGCCACAATACATGGTTCCCGCCATGCTGACGTTCCTGGATGAGCTGCCGGTGACACCCAGCGGAAAAATTGACAAGAAAGCCCTTCTGCAGTTGAATCTTGGTATTGCGCGTACGAGGGAATATTGGGCGCCGGCCGGTGAAATAGAACAAACGCTTGCCATGATATGGGAACAGTTGCTCAATATACAACGCATAGGGGTACACGATAATTTCTTCGAGATAGGCGGGCATTCCCTGTTGGCGATGCGTGTCCTCGCAGCGGTACAGGAAACCTATGAGGTAACACTGCCGGTAAGTACATTTTTCCAGCTGCCTACCATCAGTGCGCTGGCGGTACACATCCAGGTAAACCGGCGGGATGTACAGCCGAATGAAGCAGATACCCGGTCTTTCATTTTGTAAAGAATAAAATATTACACATGACTAATATCAGCTTAACTGATACTATCAATCTGTTGAAACGTGCCAATGACAGCGGTATAAAGATTATATACGACGAAGGTGAACTGGTGGTGCAAATGCATAGAAACAGCGAAGTAGATCCCGCGTTGCTGAAAGAGCTGAAGCTCAACAAACCGCATCTGATCGATTATTTTCAGCAGCATACAAAAAGTAATACAGATATACCGCTTACGGTGCACCGGCCCTCGGGGCCGGTGCCGTTGTCGTTCAACCAGGAGCGCCTGTGGTTTATTGATCAGATGGAAGGAAGCGTGCCCTATCATATCAATGTACTGCTGCGCTTACAGGGCATCCTCGAAAAAGATAAGCTGACAGGTGCTTTGCAGGAAATTGTGAACCGGCATGAAGTATTGCGTACCGTAATAGCATCCACCGACGGTGTGCCTCATCAGCAATTGCTTGAACGGAATAAATGGACATTGGATATGGCAGATATTCCCGGTATAGCAGATGATGCGGACAGGCTGAAGGAATATGTGAAAAGTAGTATTGAAAAACCATTCGATCTTTCCGGTGATCATATGTTAAGGGCGCGTTTGATTGTGCTGGCGGAAGAAGAGTACCTGCTTGTACTCACGCTTCATCATATTGCCGCAGATGGTTGGTCGGCAGGCATTATCGTGGAAGAACTGATAGAGCTGTATAATGCGGCGGTTCAAAACCGGATGCCACAGTTGCGGAAGCTGGGGATACAATATGCAGATTATGCCATGTGGCAACGTGGTTTCCTGAAAGAAGAGATGCTGGAACGGAAACTGGACTATTGGAAAAAGAAGCTGGCGGATGTTGCCACCCTACAGCTGCCCACAGATCACCCCCGTCCGCTGCAGCCGGGTTTCCGGGGACGTGAATACCACTTCGACATTGATAAGGCGGTGACAGACCAGTTGAAAGCGCTTTCCCAGCAGGAGGGGGCCACACTGTTTATGACGTTGCTGGCTGTTTTTAAGGTGTTGTTACACCGCTATACTTTGCAGGAAGATATTTGTGTGGGCAGTCCTATAGCAGGAAGGTCCCTCCGGCAGTTGGAAGGATTGATCGGATTTTTTGTGAATACCCTGGCATTGCGTACCGAAGTACTACCAGGTATGCTTTTCACAACACTGCTGAAAAATGTAAAAGACACTACGTTGGCGGCTTACGACCATCAGGATGTGCCGCTTGAGAAAATAGTGGAGGCGGTGGTGAGAGAACGGGATGTAAGTGTAAACCCGTTGTTCCAGGTGTTGTTTATCTTGCAGAATACGCCTCCCGTACCAGATATACGCCTGAGCGGTCTTCGTATTTCCCCGGAGCCGCTGGAATCAGATACGGCCAAGTTTGATCTGACCTTTTTATTGCAGGAGGAGGCAGGTGAACTGCATGCCTGCATAGAATATTGCACAGATCTTTTCGAGGAGGCGACCGTTGAACGGATGGGCCGTCATTTCCGGCAGCTGTTGTATGCGGTGGCGGCTGAGCCATCCGCTACAGTGGCAGCGTTACCGATGCTGGAGGACGCAGAGCAGCAGCGACTGTTGTTTGACTTCAATGCCACCACTGCGGAGTATCCTTCTGCTGCCACTATACCGGACCTTTTCCGGAAGCAGGTTGCGCTTCACCCGGAAGCACCGGCAGTAGTATTCGGAGATACTATGCTTACCTATGCTGCGCTGGACGAACGGTCTGATGTACTGGCGGGCTATCTCCGGAATAAGGGCGTTGCCACCGAAACGCTGGTGCCTGTATGTATGCATCGCGCCCCTGATATGATTGTGATACTGTTGGCGATCCTGAAGGCGGGTGGTGCTTATGCGCCCATAGATCCTGATTATCCGGATGACCGTGTCCGTTATATCCTGTCGGACCTGGGAGGACCGTTGCTGATCACCGTCAGTGACCAAAGCACCCGGCTGGCATCACTGCTGTCGGGCCAGGAGATAGTGTGCATAGACACGCTGGCGGATATTCCTGCCGCCGGAGATCTCACATCGGTGGATGTGCATGCAGAAAACCTGGCGTATGTAATGTATACCTCCGGTTCTACCGGCCGTCCTAAAGGTGTGCTGGTAGAGCATCGTAATGTCACCAGCCTGGTATGTAATGCCAATTATATTTCACTCACGCCGGCAGATGCTATCCTGTCGGCCGGATCTGTCTCTTTTGATGCGACGACCTTTGAATACTGGGGCATGCTGCTCAATGGCGGCCGCCTGGTATTGAGCCGGGAACATGAGTTGCTGGACGTGTCTGTATTGAAAGAAGAGCTGCAAGGCAAAGGCGTAAATAAGATGTTCTTTACGACCAGCTGGTTCAATCAGTTGGTAGATACCGATATCACTCTTTTTTCGGGTTTAAAGGTGATCCTGACGGGAGGAGAGAAGCTGTCAGAAAAGCATGTGGAGAAATTACAGGCCGCATACCCATCGATAACGGTGAGTAATATCTATGGGCCGACGGAAAACACCACCTTCTCCCTGAGTTACCGTATCAACGGGAATGGTCTGCGCGCGGTTACACCGATAGGATTGCCGCTGTCCAACAGAACGGCATATATCCTGGATGCTTCGCAGCAACCGGTGCCTTTCGGAGTGACCGGAGAGTTGTATGTGGGTGGCGCCGGAGTGGCACGTGGCTACCTGAACAGCCCGGACCTGACATGCAGCCGTTTCCTGCCGTCCCCTTTTGTGGAAGGAGAACGTATTTACCGGACCGGCGACCTGGCCCGCCGGGAAGCAGATGGTCACATCACTTTCATGGGCCGCACTGATGACCAGGTGAAGATCCGTGGCTACCGCATAGAGCCGGGAGAAATAGAAAGTGTATTGCAGGAGCTGGCCGGTGTAAAACAGGTATTGGTAACTGTGCGTACCTATACGGGAACCGGGAAACAGTTGGTGGCTTACATCGTGCCGGCTGAAGATTACAGCCAGGAACATATTAGGGCTTCCCTCAGACAGCGGCTCCCGGAGTACATGCAACCTTCTTTTATCGTTGAGCTGGATGGCTTTCCGTTAAATGCCAATGGGAAGGTAGATAAAGGGTTGTTACCATCGCCTGATGCGGGTACGGGAAGCCAACGGGTTTATGTTGCGGCCTCCGGTCCATTGGAGACGTTACTGGTGGGTGTATGGGAGGAATTGCTGGGTATTGGCCGTATAGGCGTTCATGATAATTTCTTTCAGCTGGGAGGTCATTCGCTACTGGCGATGCGCGAAGCTGCGGTATTGCGCAGCCGCCTGCAGGTAGAAGTTCCCATCAGATCATTATTTCAGTATCCGACTATAGCGGAGCTGGCGGCTTTTATAAACGGGTTGACGCGGGAGAGCGGGTTACCCGTCATTAGTACAGGTGAGCGTCCTGACTATATACCGCTCTCGTTTAACCAGGAACGCCTGTGGTTCATTGATCAGCTCAGTGGAAGCGTGCAGTTTCATATGCCGGCGATCCTGAAGCTGAACGGACAACTGAATATCCCTGCGCTGGAACAGGCGTTACGCGAGATTGTGAACAGACATGAAATATTACGTACCGTCGTAATGGTTGCAGACGGCCGGCCCTATCAGCACATCAAAGCGCCGGACAACTGGCGGCTGACGGTCATAAACGGCGAGGTGAGTGATGAAGATATCAACAACTGGACCACTATGCCGTTTGATCTCTCCAAAGATGATATGCTACGCGGAATGCTGGTTTGTGCTCCCGCAGGAGAATATACCCTGGTGCTTACCCTGCATCATATTGCCGGTGATGGATGGTCTGCCGGAATATTAATCAACGAATTATCATCGTTATATAACGCTATTGTTTCCGGTGCGGAAGCCGGTCTGGCGCCGTTGCCGGTACAATATGCGGATTATGCGGTGTGGCAACGTAATGTATTGACAGATGATGCGCTGGGGCACAAGCTGGCGTACTGGAAGCGGCAGTTGCAGGATACCTCGCTGTTGCAGGTGCCGGCCGATTTCCGGCGGTCTGCCGTTCAAAGCATTGATGGCGCCACTTTCCAATATGTACTGGATAAAACCTTGTCATCAAAAATAAAGCAGTTGTCAAATGATCAGGGTGTTTCACTGTTTATGACTTTGCAGGCAGCGTTTAAAGTATTATTATACCGGTATTGCGGACAAACAGACATTTGTGTAGGGTGCTCCGCCGCCGGCCGGCAGCAACAGGAGTTAGAAGGACTGATCGGATTCTTCATCAATACACTGGCGCTTCGCAGTGATCTGTCAGGAGCGCCTGCCTTTACAACTTTTCTGCAGCAGGTGAAACAAACTACGCTGGAAGCCTTCGAACACCAGGAGGTGCCTTTTGAAAAAGTGGTGGAAGCGGTAGTAAAGGAAAGGGATACCACCCGTAACCCTATCTTCCAGGTGCTGTTTGGCATGCCTAATATGCCGGCAGGACCGGCGCTTCATCTCAGAGAGCTGAGCCTGTCTGCTGCCCCGGTAGTGCGTAATACCACGCAGTTTGATATTAACTGGTCTGTGATGGAGGCCGCGGGAGAACTACATTTGAGTATAGAATATCGTAGCGATTTGTTTCTGCCGGATACTATCCGGCGTATGGTAATGTCCTATGAACTTTTGCTGGAAGCTATTGCAAACGATCCAGTGTCAGGTGTTGATGTGTTGCCGCTGTTGACGAAGGAGGAAGAATACCAACTGCTGCATGTCTTCAATGATACTGCGGCGCCTGTACCCCGTGCTGCCACAGTGGTGCATCTGTTGGAAGCGCAGGCACTGCGTAACCCGGATGGTACCGCGGTGATCTCTGCTACCGGAAAAGTTAGCTATAGGGAGCTGAAGGAGGCGGCCGACAAGTTGGCCGCATTTTTACGGCATCAACACAATATAAAGCCGGGCATGCTGGTGCCACTGTGCTTTGAGCGGGGAAGTGATATGATCATGGCTATATGGGCCATTATGAAAGCAGGGGCTGCTTATGTTCCCGTGGACCCTGCATTTCCGGCAGAACGCATCCGGCATATACTGGAGGATACACGTGCGACCGTGATCGTATGCAGTGAAGAAGGAGCCGGTGTTTTGCCGGATGTTAATGTGGAGATTGTCATTACGTCACGGGTAGATACTGCCGGAGAAGTGCCGCTGACGAATTATCCCGGTAGTGAGGACCTTGCCTACATTATTTACACTTCCGGCAGTACGGGTATGCCCAAAGGTGTAATGATCACGCACAACAACCTTTTGCATTATCTCTGTAATAACAAGACGGCTTATGTTGCTGAGGGAGGTACCGCTACAGGTAGTTTTATACACCTGTCCTATACTTTCGATGCAGCTGTAACCGCGCTCTTTATGCCGCTTATATCCGGGAAACCGGTAGTGATAAGTGCAGCCCCGCAGACGATGGTATTTGAAGATGAGTTGCTATGGAAGTATGCGCCTTATGACTTTATTAAATTAACTCCGGCGCACCTGCCTTTGCTGGAAGAAGCTATGCAACGCCGTCAGTTGGCCTGCCCGGCGTCAACGCTTGTAATAGGAGGGGAAGCGCTATTGCCCGGACATGTGGCTTTTCTGAACGGACTGCATGTAACGATTGTAAATGAGTATGGACCTACGGAAGCAACAGTAGGCTGTAACACTTATTCGTTCCGGCCGCAGGAAGGACAGGTCATCAATATAGGTAAACCTGTGGATAATATACAATTATATCTGCTGGATGCCCGTCATCAGCTGGTGCCAGTTGGTGTGACCGGCGAAATATGCATCGGAGGTGCGGGGGTGGCCCAGGGATATCTTCGTCGCCCCGAACTCACTGCAGAGAGGTTCACGGATAATCCTTTTCACGGTGGAAAAATGTACCACACAGGTGATCTGGGCCGTTGGTTGCCCGATGGCAATATGGAATACCTTGGACGTATGGATGACCAGGTAAAGATCCGCGGCTACCGCATAGAGCCAGCGGAAATAGCGCATGTGCTGCAGACATCTCCGCTGGTTAAACAAGCCATTGTCGTTACACAGGAGCAACAACTTATAGCTTATGTAGTGCCGGCGGGTGATTTCGATGATGACGGGATAATGACCTGGTTGAAACAATTTTTGCCAGGGTATATGATACCGGAACATCTCATTCCGCTGGAAACCATTCCTCTCACCAACAATGGAAAGATAGACAGGAATGCACTGCCGAAAGCGGTTAGCATACAGGAAGCGGATACCTATGCGCCGCCTCAGACACCTTTGCAGTTGTCGCTCGCAGCGATATGGGAAAACCTGCTGGAGGTGGAACGGGTAGGGATATACGACAATTTCTTTAACCTGGGAGGGCATTCGCTGCTGACCATTAAGCTGATAGCAGGCATTCGCAAAACGCTGAAAAAGACAGTTACTATTACGGACGTTTTTGATCATCCCACCATTGCCGGTTTGTCTGCCTTACTGGAGAAACAGGCGGTAAATACTGCAACGGCGCACACCAGGCATTTGTTGCCCCTCAATCATAACAGGGAGGGCGCGCCTTTGTTTATACTTCCCGGTTCTGGTGGTACGAGTGAAGGCTACGGAGAACTGGCCGCTGTACTGGATAAAAACTTTGCGGTGTATGGTTTGCAGATGACAGGGATTTATGAAGATGAACAACTGTTGGAAAGCATGGAAAAGATCGCTGAACAACACATTTCCTGGATAAAGGAAGTACAACCTGTTGGACCCTACCGGTTTGTAGGGCATTCGTTCGGTTGTTTCGTTGCCTTTGAAATGATCCGTCAGTTGGAACTGAAGGGAGAGGAAGTGGCTTTTGCTGTTTTTCTGGATACACCACCAGATGCAAGGAAGGATATACAGCAGCAGCATTTGAATGAACAGTTGTTATCCGGGCTGCAACAATTCCTGGAGGAGCATGAACTTATTACGGTGCCTTATCCCAATTGGATCAACGAGCTGAGGGCAGCAACTGTTAATTGTTCACTGGTCGAAACAGTGACGAAGATGAAGGCGGCAGTCAGGGAGCATGTGCCTGATAACAGCGGTATGTTGTCACTGGCTTTCCGCGTACTGGACCTGGAATTGAACAGCGTCCGGATACCTTATACATTAAAAAGCAGTCTGACGGCTCCTTTGCTGGTCGTGGGGGCAGATGGCGGAACATATACTGCTGATAATATGCTTGGATGGAAACCATATGCGCCGGAACTAACACTGATGCAGTCGCCGGGCGATCATCATACGCTGGTTAAATCACCTTATGTATCTGCCCTGGCGGAAAAAATACTTTCATATTGTCACCATCATAAAATAAAATAGCCGCTATGAAATTTGTCCGATTATCCCTTTGGCTGTCCCTGTGTTTGTATATGAATTTTGCCGGAGCTGGCGTCCCGGCCTATCACTCAAAAAAAGCAGATATCCTCTGGGATACCTATGGCGTGCCGCACATTTATGGGAAGAATATCAGCGCCATGTATTATGCGTTTGGATGGGCACAGATGCATAACCATGGTAATCTGCTGCTTCGTTTATATGGTATTGCCCGTGGCCGTTCTGCTGAGTATTGGGGCGCTGAATTCGCATCCGCTGATAAAAAGATAAGGCTCTTTAAAGTACCGGAACTTGGTAAAGAGGCTTATGCAAAGCAAGGGCATGAAATGAAAAAATACATTGATGCGTTTGCTGCTGGTATCAACGACTATGCAGCTGCCTATCCCCAGATGATTGCAGCGCCATTTAAAGAAGTACTGCCGGTTACGGGTGAAGACATAATGGCACATGCCGTCCGTGTTTTTTTTCTGGAATTCCTGGCGGCAGAAGACAATGCGGCACTCAATCCGATATTAACCCCCGGCTCCAACGCGTATGCTGTTGGCCGGTCCAGGTCAGCTTCCGGTAATGCTATGTTGCTGGCCAATCCGCATCTGCCATGGTTTGATTTCTATACTTTTTTTGAAGCACATCTGCAGGCACCGGGGTTTCATGCCTATGGCGCTTCGCTGGTAGGCATGCCTGTATTGACGATTGCATTTAATGAACATCTTGGATGGACACATACTGTAAATACTATTGATGCAACAGACCGATATGCTTATACGCTTAAAGATAACGGTTATCAGGTAGACAGTGCCACCGTGCCTTTTAAGTATGACACGACGATTGTTCAGATACGACAGCCTGATTGTACGGTGAGATTTGATACAACGGTCCTTCAGTATGCGGGTGATGAACCGGTGCTGGGCGTAAAGAATAATAAAGCTTATACCATCAAAATAGCAGGACTGGATAGTGCCGGCTTCTTTTATGAATGGCACATGATGGCCAAAGCTGCTGATCGCCGTGAATTTGAGACAGCGTTGCGACGGATGCAGTTGCCGTTGTTCAATGTGATCTATGCAGATAGGGCCGGCAATATTGGATATTTTTTCGGTGGCAGCGTTCCGGTACGTTCCTCTGGCGATTGGGATTTCTGGCATGGCACGGTTGACGGCAGCCAGTCAAAGAACTACTGGAGCCAGACACATCGTTATAACGATATGCCAAAGTTATTTAACCCCCGTACCGGCTTCATACAAAATGCCAACGATCCCCCGTGGTATTGTACTTACCCGCCGGTATTGTCTCCTTCAGCTTATCCGTCGTACATGTCGCCCGTTAGTATGGCATTTCGTCCGCAGCGCGCTGTGAATATGATCAGAAATAACTTTTCTGTAACGTTTGATGACCTGGTGAAGTATAAGCTAAATACCGGCGTGGAGGTGGCAGACAGGTTTCTTGATGAACTGCTGGCTGCAATAGAAAAATTTCCTGATCCGGCAGCGCAGGCGGCAGCCGGTGTGCTGCGGAACTGGGACCGCACCACAGACAGCGCGAGCATCGGCGGAATTCTGTTTATCAACTGGTTTGCCAAACTGGATGATACCATGTTTAAATTACCCTGGGATCCGGCACATCCCACGGAAACGCCTGCTGGGCTGAAGGACTCGGCAACTGCAGTAAAGCTGTTATCAGTTGCTACCATGGAGATCTATAATATGTTCGGGTCGTTACAAGTGCCTTGGGGAGCGCTGTTCCGTTTTCGTGCAGGCGCATACGACTATCCCGCCAACGGAGGTCCCGGTAATTTCGGTATCTATCGTACCATGGAATTTATGCCGGATACTGACGGTAGAATGCGGGCAGTGGCTGGCGATACTTATGTGGCTGCGGTGGAATTCGGGAGGAAAATTAAAGCCCGTGTGTTGCTCAGCTATGGTAATGCTTCTCAGCCTGGGAGCCGGCATATTGGAGACCAGTTGCAGTTGTTGTCGCGGAAACAGCTGCGCACGCCCTGGATAGAGCGGCGGGATATTATGCAACACCTGGAGAAAACGGAACGCCTCGGTCATTGACCGGGGCTGGTTTAATATTACGTGAGGCAGTGATGGTTTTACAACTGCAAATTTGGCGCAGTAGACTTCGCAAAAGCGTATATGGTATAGGGTTACATAGAGAAATACAGGAGGCGCTTATAAAAACTTCCGTGTTTTGCTGCCGGAAATAAATCATTTGCACAAAATAAATGTTCGCTTATACGGATATAACCATGCTGTTATGAAAAATCGTTTTCCATCCTGATATCATGGCTGGTGAGTCGGTAAATTACTCCGGAATCTCCTTCCGTGAGTCCAATTTTTTTTGTCTAGTTATGAAATTTATTTACCTTCATACCGCGATTTTAGTTCAAGACTAAAAGCATGTTAGTGCCAATTCCAAAACCCGATTAAATTAGTATTAAAAACTGCGGAACCTTGTTTTAAAAGCCTTTGGCTTGTGAGAAACTCTATCATTAAACCTTGATTTTTTTGCCGATGACCTTTTAGTTGGATTAAAAAGTCATGTGTGTTAGCAAAGGGAACAGCAGGCTAGTCGTGATCTTTTTATTGCAGATGCAGTAAAAGGATTGTTATGCATTGATTTTAGGATATCATACACCAGATACCGACACCTTGTGTGATGGCGCGCCTTTCTGTGCCTATAACAGGCTAACAGTGAATTTTTTGCTATTTATAAATACCCTAAGGACATGAATTCAAAATTACTATCCGGGACTTGTTTGTCCTGCCCATTCGTCTGACATGTCAGCGGCACAACGATTACCATCTCAATAAAAATATTCATTGACAACGTAATACGATTACCCGCGCAGACATTTTATTGCCTTTAACCTATGCCAACCGCTGTAGTCTGTTGGACAAGGATTCCTATTGCCTGTTGTAACAGACAATGCCATGCTTGATTTATTTCCTCATTAAATAATGACCATGCCACTCCATGTAACACCGCTTCATCCTGCTCAGCGGGATATCCTGATGGATTTGTTGATCAATGCAGAAAACTCGACCTACAATGTTGGAGGTGTAACCCGTCTCACCGGCCCGCTTCACAAAGAGACATTCATCGCTGCCGCCGAAACGTTGCCGGTTGTATTCGACGTATTCCGGATGAGGTTCGACCTCGGCGAACAGGCGCCACAAGCCTACCTGGACGATACTTTTAACAGGCAGGAAGTCATATGTATGGATTTCACGGGAGCGTCGCCAGCGGCCGTAGAAAAATGGATACGGGAACGGCTGGAAATACCTTTTGTCCTGCAAAAGGAGAACGCGCTTTGCGAACAGTACCTGCTATCCATATCACCGGAAGAACACTATTATTTCAGTAAATATCATCACCTGATCAATGACGGGTATGGTCTGGCCGCCACCTACCAATACGTGGCCCGTAAATACCAGTCTCTGTTACAGGGCACAACGTTGGAGTGGTCGCCGGTATCCTATGTGGCTGCTGCCGGTGAAGCCCTTGCTTACCAGCAGTCGCCGGCATACCAGGAAGACGCTGCCTACTGGAGAGAGAAGATCGATAAAAAACCGGCGCAACTGCTGGAACGCAGATACGCAAATACCAACACGCATCCGCGGCAATGCCGGACTTTCGTGCTGGAATTTACCGCTGCGGAAAAAGCTGCGCTGGTGGACCTGCAACAAACTACCCAGGCGAACCTGCTTCGCCTGACACTGGCAGCGCTCACCATCTACTTCGCCAGGACCACCGAACATGCGGCCTTTGCGTTCGGCACGCCGGTGCATAGAAGAAGAGACACATCATTGCAGCAGATCGCCGGTATGTTTTCCGGTATCACACCGTTTCAGGCAATATATCAGCAAAACGATACGGTCGCTGCACTGCTGGAGAATATGGCGATTACCAGGAAAAATGATAACCGCCATCAGCAATATCAGGTGGCAGACCTGAGCCGTTCGCTGAAACTTAACGGTACCACGGAACAACTCGTGGATATTCTGGTAAACCACGCTAACCTCAATTTTAACTTCGACTTCGGAGAGAATATACAGGCGGTTACCACGGAACTCACCAGTGAGATCACACGGTATCCGCTGGAGCTGCTCTGGCGCGACTATGGAGAGGGACAACCGCTGGAACTAAAAACAGATTACTACCCGTCGTATTTCACGGAAACGGACATACGTTTATTTGTGAAACGATTATTGCATATCATACAGCAATTCAAAACCGGATGGCAACAAACGCTGGAGGAAATCAGCATCCTGCCGGAGGAAGAACAAACGCTACTGGCGTCTTTTAATAATAATAAGATAGACGTTGATCCCTATCCATATATCCATGCGCTCATAGAAGAACAGGTAAAAATCCAGCCAACAGCGGAAGCTGTGCTGTTTGAAGACCAAACGCTCACTTACCGGCAGCTGGATGAAAAAGCCAACCAGCTGGCGCATTATCTGCGCGAAAAAGGCGTACGGGAAGGCACGTTCGTTCCCGTGTGTATGGAACGTTCTGCCGAAATGGTGCTGGGCATACTGGCTGTGCTGAAAGCCGGCGGCGCTTATGTGCCGGTAGATCCTGCTTATCCGCAACACCGCATCACCTTCATGCTGCAGGATACCCGGGCGGCTATCGTGCTCAGCAACCTGCCGCCGGAACAATATACGACTGCGACAATCGTTGATATCCGCCAGCTGGCGGACGTCATCGGAGCGTACCCTGTAACACCGCCGGAAACGGCCTTACAACCGCAACATCCCGCTTATGTGATCTATACGTCCGGTTCCACGGGCAACCCGAAAGGCGTCACCATCACGCATCAGAGCCTCGTGGCGTCCACACAGGCAAGAATAGCCTGTTATGGTAATACCGGCACAGCGCTGCTGGTGCCGTCTTTCTCTTTCGATTCTTCTGTAGCGGTGATATTCGGTACACTCTGCTCCGGCGGCAGCCTGATCGTATGCCGCGAAGAAACACTGAAAGACGCAGAGACTGTAAAACAACTGCTCACCCGTACGGATATGGTCCTGTGCGTACCTTCCTACTACCGGTTTCTCCTGGAAGAAGGGCTGCTGCAGGAAGCAGCGCTGACAACCGTTATCCTGGCAGGGGAGGCGCTGGAGGTAACACTGGCCCATCGTCATTTCAGAGAAGTGAAAAAAGCCACGCTGTATAACGAATACGGCCCTACGGAATGTACGGTATGGTCATCGGTGGCGCAAATACAACCAGGTGACAAACAGATCACCATCGGAAAGCCGGTGGCAAATATGGAGGTCCATATACTGGATGCACAGCAACGGACGCTGCCGGTAGGCGTGACCGGGGAGTTGTATATCAGCGGCCCCCAGGTGGCCAATGGTTACCTGCACCTGCCCGCTATGACGGCAGAGAAATTTATCACAGACGCAGCAGGTAACCGGCTGTATAAAACCGGGGATACCGGCCGCTGGCTGCCGGATGGCAATATAGAATACCTGGGCCGTATAGACGATCAGGTGAAGATCCGCGGTTACCGTATCGAATTAGGCGAGATAGGCCATGCATTACAGGAGTGCGAAGGGGTGAAACACGCGGTGGTAGTGGCGTGGACAGATGAACGTAACAACAAGCGCCTCGTCGGCTACGTGACCACAGGCGCGGGCTACGATAAGATGGCTGTATTAAACCGGCTAAAAGAAAAGCTGCCGGAATATATGGTGCCGTCGGTACTTGTGGAACTGGCGCAGCTGCCGTTGTCCGTCAATGGTAAGGTGGACAAAAAGGCGCTACCGGCCCCGGAAGCAGCCGATCTTCAACTTCAGGAATATGTGGCGCCGCGTAATGAAACGGAACGGCAACTGGCCGCTATCTGGCAGGAACTGCTGGCCCTGCAACAGGTAGGGATATACGACAATTTTATAGAGCTGGGAGGAGACTCCATCGTCTCCATGCAGGTAGTCAGCCGCGCCAGACGACTCGGATACGAACTGAAAGCAAAGGACCTGTTTAAACATCAGACAGTAGCGGCACTGGCACAGCTCTTATCTGCGGTAAAAGTGGAGAGCACTGCCGGTGAACAGGGGATGCTGACAGGCAGGAGCGGTTTACTGCCCATTCAGCATTGGTATTTTGAAGAAGGACCGGCATTGTTTACCCAGCAGCTGCTGCTGGAAGCAGATAAAAAACTGTCACCGGTAGCACTGGAGGCCGCACTCCATCGGTTGGTGCAATACCATGATGCGCTCCGTTTTGTCTATCAACAGGACGCAGACGGATGGCAGCAGTCCTATGGAACGGCGGAACCTACGTTGCATATCAGGGATATGCGAAGGAAACAGAAAACCTGGCAACAACATATCCCCGCCTGTGTGGCAGAAAGCCAGGCGCGCCTGGATATTCACCAGGGTATCCTGCTGCAGGCTACCCTGCTACAAACGCCTGCCGCCGAGGCGCACAACCGGCTGTTGCTGGTGGTGCATCACCTGGCCATAGACGGCGTATCCTGGCGTATCCTGCTGGAAGACCTCAACCGCCTGCTGGAACAACCCACTGCGACAACAGATGTTGTATTAGGCGCTAAAGGCAGTTCCTGCCGCCAGTGGCAGGAGGCCCTGACGGGTTATGCGAATAACCGTGGCCGCCGGCAACAACGTTACTGGGAAACGGTAGTGGCGAAACGTACGCCGCTACATACCGATCTGCCGTATACCGGTAAGATAACAGTATCGGATATACGTAAGGAAACGGTGCGTCTCGATGCTGCCGCTACCCGCCGCCTGTTGCAGGAGGTGTCGGCGGCCTACCGTACGGAAATTAACGATATCCTCCTGGCAGCCCTGGCTATGACCCTGACAGCATGGAACAAAGGCGCCGGCGTATTGGTGGGCCTGGAAGGGCACGGCAGGGAAGAAATTACGCCCGGCATCGCCGTTAACCGCACTGTTGGCTGGTTCACCAGCCAGTACCCGGTCTGGCTGGAAGCCGCTGACGGCGTATCTGCCGGCCGGCTGATCAGGGATATCAAAGAACAGTTACGCCAGGTGCCGGATAAAGGCATCGGCTATGGCGTCAATAAATATATTGGTAAACAAGCTTCCCTGCAAGGCGCCGTGCCCTGGGAGGTAGGCTTTAACTACCTCGGCCAGGGAGATAACCTGTCTGCGGCACAGGGAGCTGTAAAGGCATCGCTGTCTTCACTGGAAGCCGGCGGAGCGCCGCAGCGGACCATCCCCGAAAAACTGACGGTCAACAGTATGGTCAGTGACGGCGAGCTCAGTATCGAATGGAGCTACAGCCAGCTGCACTTCCATGAAGCTACTATTGCTGAACTCGCGGCAGCGTACCGCTATCACCTGGAAACACTGATCGCACACTGCGCAGAGCGCAGCCGGCAGGCGCCGGTGCTTTCACCTTCCGACTATGGGCTGGGCGGCGCAATGACCAATGATGAACTGGACCGGTTCCTGAGTGCCAAAAAATCCCCGGTCGCCGGCCTGTACCGGCTCACCGGATTACAGGAGGGCATGTTGTTCCATGGATTGTATGATGAAAAAGGAGGGTCCTATATTGAGCAGTTTGGATGTGAACTTCCCCATTTAGACGTAGACGCCTTCCGGAAAAGCTGGGAACACCTGGTACAACACCATACTATTTTCCGTAGCGCTTTCTATGCAAAGCTCTGCAGTGTTCCGGTGCAATGCGTACACCATGAAGTTGACTTGCCTTTCGCGGTATTGGACTACCGGCACATGACGGCAACGGACCGGCAGGAAGCGCTTCAGGCCTGGATGGCCGCCGACCGCCAGCAGGGGCTGGACTTTGAAAAAGCACCCCTGATGCGCATTACCCTGTTCCGCCTGGAAGACAATACCTACCGTATGCAATGGACTTACCATCACCTCCTGATGGATGGCTGGTCCCTGCCGGTATTACTCGGGGAACTGGTGGAAACCTATGAGGCCATCCTGACCCACCATTCCCTGCCATCACGAAAGACGGATGATTTCGGAGATTATATCCGTTTCCTGGCAGACAGGGACCTGGTGGCGGAAGAAACTTACTGGCGCAGTTATCTGAGTGACGTAACAGATGGGTGTTTGTTACCGTTTGTAGCAACTACTGCTTCCCGCACGAGGGGAGGGGGACATTTTAAGGAAACAGCGTTGCGCCTGGATGCGGCCGTCCGCCAGCAACTGGAAAGATTTACCCAGCAGCAACGGATTACCCTCAATACCCTGGTACAGGGCGTGTGGGCGTACCTGTTATCCCGCTATACCGGCAAGTCTTCCGCTATGTTCGGCGTTACCGTTGCGGGTAGGCCCGATGAGTTACCCGGGGCGGATAAAAAGGTCGGATTGTATATCAATACCCTGCCGCTGTATACGATGGTGGCAAATGAGCAAACAATTGCCGGCTGGTTACAGGACATACAGGCCACGCAGCTGCAAAGCCGTGAGCACCAGTATGCCGCATTGAACGATATTCAGCATTGGGCGGGCATTCGGGAGGAGTTATTTGACAGTCTCCTGGTATTTGAAAACTATCCCGAGAATCCAGCTTTGCAATCACCTAACTGGAAATTGCAGCTGCAACAGATCCAGGTACAGGAGCAGGCCAACTATCCGCTCACGATACGCGTGATGATGGCCGACGGGCTGGAGATCGGCCTTGTATACAATGAAACCATGCTCGATGCCGCTGATGTGAGGATGATAGCGGCCCATTTTGAGCAGGTATTGCTGCAAATAGCTACACAACCCGTCAATACCATTGCGGACATTGCATTGCTGACAGCAGTAGAGAAAACACAGCTGTTGTATGACTTCAATCAGACTGCGGCCCCTTACCCTGCTGATAAGAGCATTGTGGCACTTTTTGAAGAACAGGCGGCACAAACGCCGGATGCTGTTGCTGTGGTATACGACACTACCTCATTTACCTATCAGGCACTGGATGAAGCAGCGAATCGCCTGGCCCACCGGTTGCAGGATAAGGGATTAAAAGCAGGCGCTTATGTGCCCCTGTGTTTGAAGCGTTCCGCCGGGCTGATGGTGGCGGTGCTGGGAATACTAAAGGCTGGCGGCGCCTATGTGCCGGTAAACCCGGAGTATCCCGCAGAGCGGATATTGCAATTGCTGAACGACTGCGATAGTCCGCTGATCATCACTGATACGGAATGGAAGGATACCCTTGAGACTATTGCTGACAAAGAATTACTTTATATCGATCATCATCCGGAGCTGCTGCGTTATCCCGCCCATGCACCGGCAGAACAGCCTGCACCCGCGGCCGTAGCGTATGTTATGTACACCTCCGGTTCTACCGGTAAACCCAAAGGCGTAGCCGTTACGCACAAGAACGTGGTGAGCCTGGTGAAGTCGCAGGAGTATATCACGCTTACCAACGACGATGTTATACTGTCTGCCGGCTCCCTTTCTTTTGATGCCACCACCTTTGAATTTTGGGGCGCCCTGTTGAATGGCGGCTGTTTGGTATTAAGCACAGAACGAAGTTTATTGGACATAGAATGGCTGAAGCAGGAACTTCAGCAGCGCCGCGTTACCAAAATGTTCTTCACTACCAGCTGGTTCAATCAATTGGTGGATATGGATATCACCGTATTTACCGGGTTGCAGGAGGTGCTGACAGGAGGAGAGAAGATATCGGAGAAACATGCTGATAAGTTCAGACGCGCCTGTCCGCATGTTGCGCTGACTAACATATACGGCCCTACGGAGAATACAACCTTCTCGCTGTATTACCGTATTCATGAAGCATCGGTGAGCGGCAATGTGCCTATTGGCCGCCCGTTGAAAAACAGAACGGCGTATATACTGGACAGCGCCGGGCAGCCGGTGCCGGTGGGCGTAACCGGAGAACTGTATGTAGGTGGCGATGGCGTAGCAAAAGGATACCTGGACGCGGAAATGACCGCCACCCGGTTTATGCCGGACCCTTTCACCGATGATCCGGAAGCAAGGATCTATCGTACCGGCGACCTGGCCCGCTGGATGCCTGACGGCAATATCGTTTACATGGGCCGTGTGGATGAACAGGTGAAGATCCGCGGGTTCCGTATAGAACCAGGGGAAACGGCGCGTGTACTGGAAGGCTGCCCGGCGGTGAAACAGGCCGTTGTAACCGTCTGGACAGACCCGCGCAATAACCGCTATCTGACCGGCTATGTGGTGCCGGAAGACAATTTTGATAAAGAGGCTATCATGGCTTATCTCAAAGAAAGACTGCCCGACTATATGACGCCTTCTTTCCTGATAGCCCTCGAAGCCCTGCCGCTTACTGCCAATGGGAAAGTAGACAAAAAGGCCTTGCCGGCGCCGGATATGACCGCGCTTTCAGAAGCTGCGTATATGGCTCCCCGTAATGAACACGAGCGTATGTTGGTGGATATCTGGCAACAGTTGCTGGGCCGCGATCGTATCGGCATCCACGATCATTTCTTCGAAACAGGCGGGCATTCCCTGCTGGCCATGCGCCTGCAATCTGCTATCAGAAAGCAGCTGCAGGCGGAAATGCCGGTAAAGGCGATCTTCCATCATCCCACTATTGCGGGGCAGGCTGCCTATATCCTTCAACAGACCGGCCCTGTGCAGCAGGGGATCATAGCGGAAGCATATACCGGCCCGCAGCCGTTATCCTTTGCGCAGGAAAGACTCTGGTTTATTGACCGGTTAACCGGTAGCATACAGTATCATATACCTGTCGTTTACCGCCTGACAGGAACCGTCAACAAACAGGCGCTGGAGATGGCTATCCGGGAGATGGTCAACCGGCATGCGGTGTTACGTACTATCGTTACTGTTATAGATGAAGTACCCCATCAGCAAGTGATGGATAAAGATGGATGGCAGCTGGAAGCAGCAGACAGGCGTGATCTCCATGGGAATATCACAGCATTGCATGATTATGTAAAGTCCCTGATCGATGCGCCGTTCAATTTATCCGCCGACCATGTGTTGCGTGGGCAACTGATTGAGCTGTCAGAACAGGAATGCCTGCTCGCCCTGACACTGCATCACATCGCCGGCGATGGATGGTCCGTCAGCATCTTTATGAAAGAGTTGATGGAGATATATGCTGCCCTGGACCAACAGCAATTACCGGTGTTGCCGCCGCTGGATATCCAGTACACCGACTACTCCCGCTGGCAGCGCACCTACATGTCAACGGCCGTGCTGGAACAGCAGCAAGCCTATTGGAACCACCAACTGGCAGATGTAACGACACTGCAGTTGCCGCTGGACTATACCCGCCCGGCTGTATTTTCCAATCGGGGCGCTATTATACCGTTCCATATAGATGGTACGCTCCGGCAACAGCTACAGGCGCTATCACAACAGGAGGGCGCTACCTTGTTCATGACTTTGCTGGCGGCCTTCAAGGTATTGCTGCACCGCTACAGCGGCCAGGAGGATATCACGGTGGGTAGCCCTGTTTCCGGCCGTACCCGGCAGGAAACGGAAAGCCTGATCGGATGTTTTGTGAATACGCTGGCGCTACGCACGCAGCTGCATGATAATCCCACCTTTGCAGCCTTGCTGCAGAAGGTGAAAAATACCACGCTGGATGCCTATGAGCACCAGGATGTGCCGTTTGAAAAAGTAGTGGAGGCCGTCGTGAAAGAACGTGACCTCAGCTATAGCCCGCTGTTTCAGGTCATCTTTACGTTGCAGAACCTGCCGGTGGTGACCGATCTGGTATTAGGCGCTGCGTGTTTGCAGCCCGAAAGGATTGCTTATACCACTGCGCAGGTTGATCTTAATTTCACGCTGGAAGAGACGGCAACAGGATTGTCGGGCAATGTGGAATACTGTACGGACCTGTTTAAAGAAGATACGGTCCTGCGGATGATCGCTCATTTTAAACAATTGTTGGCGGCCATTGTTGCCAACCCGTCGATGGAAGTAGGCTTTTTGCCGATGTTGATGGCGGAAGAGGAAATACAGTTGCTGGATGGCTTTAACCAGACGGATACTACCTATCCGGCGGATAAAAGTATCACTGACCTCTTTGCAGGACAGGCTGCCCTGACGCCGGATGCTACCGCGCTGGTATTTGAGGGTAGGGAGATGACCTATGAGGCATTGGATATAGCGTCCACACAACTGGCGCAATACCTCGTTGAGGCGGGCGTAACGCCGGGGATGCGTGTGCCTGTTTGTATGGAGCGTTCTGATAGGCTGATCGTCGCTATCCTGGCGGTATTAAAGGTGGGTGGCGCTTATGTGCCGGTTGATCCGCACTATCCGGCAGAACGTATCAGCTTTATGTTGTCCGAAAGCAACAGTCAGCTGGTGCTGACCACTACGATGCAGTTGGCTGCGCTGGAACAGACAGGTGCTGCCATGCAATTTATCTGCCTGGACCAGGTGTCCGAAATGCTGCAGACAACGATGATGGCAGCGGTATTGCCGGTGGCACGGCCGCAGGACATGGCTTATGTTATTTATACTTCCGGCTCTACCGGCACGCCGAAAGGCGTGATGGTGAGCCACCAGAATGTGGTGAGCCTCGTGAAGGGGGCTGACTATGTTTCTTTCCGGGACTCAGACCGTTTGTTATCTACCGGTGCGCCTTCTTTCGATGCCGCCACCTTTGAATATTGGGGCATGCTGCTCAACGGCGGCCGCCTTATTCTTTGCCCGGAACAACAGCTGCTGGACAACGATCTGTTGAAACGGGAGATCCGCACGCACCAGGTAAATATGATGTGGTTTACGGCAAGCTGGTTCAATCAGCTCATAGATACGGACATCGCTATTTTTGAAACATTGTCGGTGGTACTGGCCGGAGGAGAGAAATTATCGGAAGAACATATCAGTAAATTAAAACAAAAATATCCGGCCCTGACCGTTATTAACGGTTACGGTCCTACGGAGAATACCACCTTCTCTCTTACCTACACAGTAGCAGCAGGCGCCGTGCAGGTACCGGTGCCGGTGGGCCGCCCATTGAGCAACCGGAAGGTATATGTCCTGGATAGCCGCCGCCAGCTGGTGCCGGTCGGCGTTACAGGCGAAATATATGTAGGTGGCGCCGGCCTTGCTTTGGGTTATCTCAATTTGCCTGAGTTGACAGCAGAGCGTTTTATCTCCCACCGGTTCAGTAACAACAGGATAGAGAAACTATATAAGACCGGGGACCTGGGCTGCTGGCAGGCCGATGGAAATGTGCTTTGCCTGGGTCGTACAGATGACCAGGTGAAGATCAGGGGATATCGTATTGAACCCGGTGAAACAGAAAGGGTGCTGCAGCAGTGCGAATGGGTAGAACAGGCGGTAGTGATGGCGCGTACCAATGAACAGGGCACTAAATATCTTGCCGGTTATATTGTTCCGGCAGGGGGCTTTGAAAAAGAAAAAATACAATCCTGGCTCCGGCAGCTGTTGCCTGACTATATGGTGCCTGCCGTCCTGGTGCCATTGGAGAAACTTCCGCTGACAGGCAATGGTAAGGTGAATAAACGCGCATTGCCGGAACCGGACCCCGCGCTGATGCCTGCGGCAGCGTATGTGCCTCCACGTAATGCCACCGAGCTGGTGTTGACAGGTATCTGGCAGCAATTGCTGAAAGTGTCACGGGTAGGTATATACGATAACTTCTTTGAACTGGGCGGGCACTCCCTGCTGGTAACCCGTGTGGTATCTGCCATACGCCGTGAACTGGAAGTAGAGATCCCGATACGCGACCTTTTCAATTACCCGGTAGTAGCTACGTTGGCGGACCATATCCGTCGTCAGCAACCCGGCACAGTGCTGCCGGCGGTTACCGTATCTCCACGGGATGAAAAGCTGCCGCTTTCTTCCGCGCAGGAAAGGCTGTGGTTCATCGACTGGATGGAAGGCAGCGTGGCGTATCATATGCCGCTGGTATTGAAACTGGATGGAGACCTGGACGTGACGGCGCTGAAAAATGCCCTGGAAACAATTGTGGAAAGGCACGAAGCATTGCGGACTGTTTTCCGCGAGGAAGACGGAACGGTAAGTCAGTATATCCTGCCTGGCGGCGGATGGCAGCTACAGGTGGTGGATAGGACGACAACGACCGACCGGGAGAGCATATTGGAAGAAATTACGCAATGGTGTAATCAGCCATTTGACCTGAAGGCGGATTATATGATGCGGGTACACCTGGTACAACTGGCGCCCAGGGAGTATTTCCTGGTGATCGTGCAACATCATATTGCATCCGATGGATGGTCTGTGTCCATATTGCTCAGGGAACTGGTACGCCTCTACGAAGCGGCGCACCGGCATCAGGAACTCCGGCTGGAGCCTTTACCCGTGCAATATGCGGATTATGCATTGTGGCACCGGCACCATCTGCAGGGGGCCGTATTGGACCAGCAACTGGCTTACTGGAAAGAAAAGCTGGAAGATACTGCTACGTTGCAGTTACCCATCGATTTCCCGCGCCCCGCCACACAAAGCACCCGCGGAAATACCTTGTATTATGAAGTCGATGGTACACTGACAGCCGGTATACATCAGCTGTGCAGGCAGCAGGGCGCCACTCTGTTTATGACGATGCTGGCGGCTTTCAAGGTACTGTTGTACCGTTATAGCGGGCAGGAAGATATCTGTGTGGGCAGCCCTATTGCCAACCGTACACAGCAAACTATAGAGCCGCTGATTGGTTTCTTTGTGAATACCATCGCGTTGCGCAGCAACATGGCCGGCAATCCTGACTTCCTCTCCCTGCTGAAGCAGGTAAAAGCTACGCTGCTGGAGGCATATCAATACCAGGATGCTCCGTTTGAGAAAATTGTGGAGGCGGTGGTGAGCGACCGTGATATGAGCCGTACGCCCCTGTTCCAGGTGATGTTTATCTTACAGAACCTGCCGGAAGTGCCGCATCTGCAGCTGGATGACGTGCAGGTGGCGATGCAGCCGGTAGCCAACAGTACCTCCAAATTTGACCTGACAGTGGACGTTACCACTACCGACAGCGGAATGCGTTTCCGGGTGGAATATTGCAGCGATCTGTATGAGGAGGCTACCATCGCCAGGATGATGGAGCATTACCTGGTACTGCTGGAAGCCATTGTGGCAGCGCCTTCCCGGCCGATAGGAGCATTGCCGATGCTCACGGTGGCGGAAGAAAAACAACTGTTGCAGACGTTTAACAATACGGCAAACATGTATCCTGCCGGTAAGGCGGTGATAGACCTGTTCGAAGCCCAGGCGCAGCAGACGCCGGATGCGGCTGCCGTTGTCTTCGGACCGGAACAATATACTTACCGTCAGCTGAATGAAAAGGCGAATCAGCTGGCGCATTATCTCCGGCAAAAAGGGGTAGTGGAAAATACCCTGATACCCGTATGTATGTCCCGCTCGCTGGACATGATCACCGCTATTGTGGGCATCCTGAAAGCCGGCGCCACTTATGTGCCGGTAGATCCTGCCTATCCGGAGGTACGTATCCGTTATATCCTCGCTGATACCCACTTCTCCCTGATGATTACAGATAAACGCAGCCAGGAGCTCCTGCCGGCAGACATTGCAGCAGAACGTATCCTGGTGTTGCGGACAGATGGGGAAGAAAACATACTGTCGGGGCTGCCGGTAACAAACCCCGACCGGTATACATCTCCGGAAAAAATCACTTATCTCATCTATACCTCCGGTTCCACAGGACAACCGAAGGGGGTGGAAATGCCTGACAGGGCGTTGTTTAACCTGCTTTGCTGGCAACAGCAGGAAATAGATACGCTGACGCCTAAACGTATACTGCAGTTTGCCAGTATCAATTTTGACGTGAGCTTCCAGGAGATATTCTTCACGCTCAGCTTTGGCGGCTGCCTTCACCTGGTAGACGAACAACGCAGGAAAGACATGGCTGTTCTGATGGAACAGATCAACACAGAAAAAATCAATTGTCTCTTCCTGCCTTATGTGGTATTGAAAAACCTGGCGGAATACGCAGAAGAAAGCGGTATGTATCCGCAATACCTGGAGGAAGTGATTACTGCCGGTGAACAGCTCAAATTGAGCGATGACCTCCGGTTGTTCCTGGAGAAAGGTAACACCCGTCTGCATAACCAATACGGCCCTACGGAGGCGCATGTGGTAAGTGCCTATACGATACGGCCCGAAGACTATGCCCGGCGGGTATTACCGCCTATTGGTAAACCCATAGCCAACACCCGGTTATATATCCTGGACGCCAGTGGTAATCCCTGCCCGGTAGGGGTGCCGGGGGAATTGTTTATCGGCGGGGTACAGGTGGCGAAAGGGTACCTGAACCTGCCGGAATTAACAGCAGAGCGCTTTATGGCCGATCCGTTTGATGTGACCGGGAAAGGCCGCGTGTATAAAACCGGTGATATCTGTTGCTGGTTACCGGATGGTAACATCAACTACCTGGCCCGTAAGGACGACCAGGTGAAGATCCGTGGAAACAGGGTGGAGATAGGCGAGGTGGAAAGCGTACTGGGACAATGTGAACTGGTGGCGCAATGTGTGGTGCTGGTAAAAGAAGACCAATACAGTAATAAACGATTGATCGCCTATGTAGTGCCGCAACGGCGCTTCGGAAAAGACGACCTGCGTACCTGGATGCAGTCCCGGTTGCCGGATTATATGATCCCCTCTCTTTTCATCACTTTACCTGAACTGCCACTGACCAATAATGGCAAGATCAATAAACGCGCGTTGCCGGAAGCGGACCTGAGCGCACTCGGGGCCGCTACGTACGTGGCTGCACGTAACCTCACCGAACAGCAGTTGACAGATATCTGGCGTACTTTATTACAGGTGGAAAAGATTGGCATACACGACAATTTCTTTGAATTGGGAGGCCACTCTCTGCTGGCCATGCGCCTGCAGTCTGCCCTGCGTAAACATATGGAAGTGGAGATAGCGGTGAAGTCCATCTTTGCCCATCCTACCATCGCGCGGTTGGCGGCGTTTATCCGACAGAACGGCAAAGGCTGGCTGCTGCCGGCGGTAACACCACAGCAGCGGCCGGCGCTGATCCCGCTGTCGTATAGCCAGGAACGTTTGTGGTTCATTGATCAGATGGAAGGCAGCGTACAATATCATATGCCGGTGGTATTGCGTATGGAAGGAGCACTTGATAAGGAAGCATTGTCGCAGACATTCCAGGACCTTGTGGACCGCCACGAAGTGCTGCGGTCTGTCATCGTACAGGCAGACGGGCACTCGGGGCAGCGCGTATTGCCCTCAGGGAAATGGCAGTTGCAACACATCGACCTGTGTGGCCGCCCGCAGGAAATAGCGGATTATCGCGCCCTCGTGCATATTTTGATAAGAAAACCTTTTGATCTTACCAAAGACCATATGTTGCGGGTGTATCTGATTGCACTCGATGCTACTACGCATATCCTGGTGATGAACATGCACCATATTGCGTCCGATGGCTGGTCCATCAGCGTACTGTTCCGGGAACTGTTGACCCTTTACCATGGTTATACGACGGGGGAAAAGGTGAAATTACCGGCGCTCGACATACAATATGCAGACTATGCCATCTGGCAACGGGAGTATATGTCAGATGAGGTATTGGCGGAACAGCTGGCGTACTGGAAAGAAAACCTGAAAGACGTACAGCCGCTGCAGCTGCCAACAGATAAACCCAGACCTGCCGTAAAGGGTAAAAATGGCGCCGTAGAATACCTGCAAATCGATAAGGAACTGACGGACCGGTTACTGGCCTTGTCGCAACAGGAAGGCGTAACGCTTTTCATGACGTTGCTGGCAGCCCTCAAGGTGTTGTTGTTCCGCTACAGCGGACAGGAAGATATCTGCGTTGGCAGCCCCATTTCCGGGCGTACGCGCCAGGAGGTGGAAGGACTGGCCGGTTTCTTCATCAATACCCTCGCGCTGCGCAACAACCTCGCCGGCAACCCCGCGTTCCTTGCCCTGCTGCAACAGGTGAAACAGACTACCCTCAGCGCTTATGAATACCAGGAAGTACCATTCGAGAAGATCGTGGATGCCGTGGTAACGGAGCGTGATATGAGCCGCAGCCCGTTATTCCAGGTGATGCTGGTGTTGCAGAACACGCCCGATATTCCGGAGCTGACATTGGGAGCGGTACAGTTATCGGAAGAGCCGCTGGACCATATCTCTGCTGTCTTTGACCTTAACTTCTGCCTGAAGGAGACCACAGAGGGCCTGTCCCTGATCATCCAATACAGCACGGACCTGTTCTATCATGATACGGTGACCAGGATGGGTAAACATTTTGAACAGTTGCTGCGGTCCATTACCCGTCAGCCTGCTGCCCACATCTGTGCGTTATCGTTGCTGGATGAAGCCGAAGAACAACAATTGCTGGAAGGCTTTAACAGCAGGACGTCAGCCGTAATGCAGGATATGTCATTGCCGGGCCTGTTCTCTGCGAGGGTGGCAGCCATGCCCGATGCCGCGGCATTAATGTTTAAAGATATTACGTTGACTTATAAGGAACTGGATGAGTACTCCAACCAGTTTGCACACTACCTGCGTGGTAAAGGCGTGGTACGGGATACGCTCGTGCCTTTATGTATGGAACGCTCGCCGGAGATGATTATCAGTATATACGGCATCATGAAAGCGGGTGGAGCCTATGTTCCTATAGACCCCGAATATCCGGCAGACAGGATACAATATATCCTCGCAGATACCGCCGCGGACATTATCGTCAGCAGCCCTGCGGCCAGCAACACGCTGGCGGCTGCAGCAGCGGGTCTGGAGCTGGTAATGGCGACAGACAGGGATTTATTTGCCGGTTACCCGGTGACAGCGCTGCCGGATAGCCCTGCTGCGAATGATCTGGCTTATGTGATCTTTACCTCCGGTTCTACAGGCAAGCCCAAAGGTGTACTGGTGGAACATGGCGGCGTGGTGAACCTGGTACGTGATCAGCGGGAGGCGTTTCAGATTGATGCAGGAAGCCGTATGCTGCAGTTTGCCTCTATCGGCTTTGACGCCTCCTGTATGGAAATATTCACTGCCCTGTCTCATGGTGCTGTGTTAGTGCTGCCAGGTAAGGAGGAACTGATGTCTTCTGCAGGATTTGCGGCGCTGATCAATAAGCGGAAAGTGGAGGTGGCATTTTTACCGCCGTCCTATCTGCACAGCATGAGAGAGATGTTAACCAGGGTGGCAACCGTTATTTCGTGCGGGGAGCCGTTAAACAGGGAGGATGGAAGGTTTCTGCAGGCGCGAGGCGTACGGTTCCTTAACGGCTACGGCCCTACGGAAAACAGTATCTGTACCACTGTAGCCCTTGACCCTATCCGGGAAGACGGCGTGGTAGTCATCGGAAAGCCGGTGGCCAATATGCAGGTGTATATCCTGGATGCCCACGGTGGCTTATGCCCGGTAGGCGTGGCAGGAGAGATCTGTGTGAGTGGCGCGGGATTGGCGCGTGGTTATCTCAACCGCCCGGAGCTTACCCGGGAGAAGTTTGTTGTCAATCCTTTTTCAGGTGACGGCGAAACCAGGATGTACCGCACCGGTGATCTGGGCCGCTGGCTGGCAGACGGAAACATTGAGTACATGGGACGGATCGATGACCAGGTGAAAGTACGAGGATACCGGATTGAACTAGGTGAAATAGAAAACGTGGCGCGGGAATGCGAGCATGTTAACGAAGCGGTAGTGGTTGTAAAAGGAGGAGAACATGACAACAAACTACTCGTAGCTTACGTGATACCCCGGCAGGAATTCAATAAAGACGCTATCGTCGCTTATCTGAAGAGCAAACTGCCGGAATTTATGGTGCCGCCGGTGATCATCCCGATGGAGTCATTCCCGCTGACGCCTAATGGCAAGGTTGACCGGAAAGGCCTGCCGTCGCCCGCATCCCTGATGCTCAACGAACAGTTGCAGGATGCAGGCCCTGCCAACGAAATTGAAGAGCGGCTGCTGGAAATCTGGAAAGAAGTATTGAACCTGCCCCGGTTAGGCATACACGATAATTTCTTTGCGGCAGGCGGTAACTCGATCACCGCCATCCGGCTGATTGCCAAGATGAAAGTGGATTTCCAGGTTTCTATTAATAACCTCTTCCAGCATCCTACCATCGCCGGTATTTCTAAATACGTGATCTATGAAAAGAATCACTTTAAAAATAAACTGGCAGCGTTGATGTCCCGGTTTGATCCGGCACAGACGGACCACGAGGCTGTGCAGGCGCAGGCTGCGCACATGCAACAGATGATGGAAGAACAGCAGCGGCCATACCAGGAAGAAGTAAAAGTATGGCAGCAGCTGGATGTCAGCAGTACCACCACCTATCAGCAGATCTTACTGCTGGGGGCCACCGGTTACCTGGGTATCCACCTGTTATATGACCTGCTACAGCGAAACGATACACCGGTATGTGTGTTGGTACGCGCAGAAAGTGATGAAGCGGCTTTCAACAGGTTGTCGGAAAAGTATGCTTTTTACTTTGACTCGCCGTTGCCTGAAGACCGGACAAAGCTGCGGGTATGGAAAGGAGATATCGCTTTACCGCAGCTGGGCATGGAAACGGCCGCGTTTGAGACGCTGATGTCGGAAACGGACTGTATCCTGAATACAGCCGCCAACGTAAAACACTACGGTAGTTACAGTGAGTTTGAAGCTGTAAACACCCGCTCCGTGCAGACCATACTGGATTACTGCAAGATCGGAAGAACGAAGGTTATCCATCATATCTCGACAACCAGCGTTGCCGGCATGGCTCATAAAGGCAGTACCGACTATCTGTATACGGAAGCTGATTTGTTCAAAGGGCAGGAAGTGCCTAACTTCTATGCGAAGAGCAAACTGGAGGCGGAGCGCCTGCTGGATGCAGCCAGACGGGAAGGTGTGATGGTCAACATCTACAGGGTAGGGCATTTGTCGTTCCACTCCGCAACCGGTAAGTTCCAGGAGAATATTGACAATAATGCTTTCTATAACCAGATCAAAGGCTTTATTTCCTTCCGCACAATGCCGGAGGAATTCAGTGAACTGGAATTGTCTAATATTGACCAGGTATCTGCAGCGATACTGCAGATTTTCGACAAGCCGGCATTACTGAACAGAAATTACCACGTTCGTAATCCGCATATGCTCCCTGCCGCTGATTTTGTGGCTTATCTGAACAGTTACGGGTACGATATGGAGTTGACGAATGTATACACCTACCTGGAGAGAATGTTACAATCATATCATACTAAAAAGGACCTGATAGACCGCCTGTTTCTCCAGGCTGATCTGTTTGGCGACGACAAGCAGGATGCTGGTCATCCCTATCATGTATGTTATGAGGCAACTAATGCCGTCCTGAGAAAAATGAAATTCAGATGGGCGCGTCTCAACGAAGAAAAGATACACCTGATGATCAGGTATGCCGTGGAAGTAGGATTCTTTGAGCCTGTACGTAAAAGGGCTGTGTCTTTGGGGCATGATTGATCCTTTTGATTACAACCCTGCATGATAAAAAACCTTCAGGTCTTATGACCTGAAGGTTTTTTTGTTAAACTGAAATTTACACTGTCTGGTCTTCTACGGCTGCTGCGGCCGCGTTACTTTTAACCGACTCAATCCCGTTATCCCGGCCGGCGGCGCTGGTGTACATCTGGCTGGTGCCGATCACCTGGCCGTTGGTCGCTTTCAGGTTAAAATAATACTTGTCGTTGGTAGCCGTTTTCTTCTCGAACCGTTCGTCGTGCTGGGAGTTGGTCTTTACAGACTCGATACCATTCAGACAACCGGCCTTGGCATTGTAGCCTTCGCTGGTGAGGATGGTTTCTCCGTTGCCGGCATTCAGTTTAAAACGGAATTCTCCGTTAGCGCTCTTGGTGATGATAAATTTTCCCATGGTCGTATAAGGTTTATGCCGCTTAAGATAGTGAATATTTTTATATGTGATGCAACTATATAGCAGTGATGGTTCACAAAGAAGTACCTGGGCTTACCTCCCACGCCTACACGCACCAACAATCGGTTGTATTCCGCCACCTGCTAAAATCCATGCATAAATCGCTTAAATAGCACTATAATCAGGCTTATATTATTGCTATCTTCCGCGTAAATTCAATAGTGAATGGCGCTCGAATTATCGCCCCTTTCCAACGATGATATCTACCTGCTAACAGGGCTGGCACAGGGTGACGCTATGGTCTTTCGCCTGATATACCAATCCTATGAACGGAAGGTATACAACATTGCCTTTTTTTACACCGGTTCTGAGGAAGATGCAGAAGACATCGTACAGGACGTGTTTACCTCCCTCTGGTTACGGCGGGAGAAAATTGAATTAAAAGGGCCACTGGAAAACTATATTACCCGCTGCGCAAAATACACCGCCTTTTTTTACCTCAAAATGAGGCAAAAGAAAAAACACGCGACCGAAAACGCCGCCGCCCCCCGCGCGCTGGACGGCCCGGAAGAACATATCCGCTACAAAGACATGCAGGCCTATCTTCACCGCCTGCTGGAATCCCTGTCACATAAAACAAGAGAGATCTTCTTCCTGAGCCGTTACAACGGGTTAAGTTACCCCGAGATAGCCAACAAGATGGATATTTCTGTAAAAACAGTGGAATATCACGTATCGCTCGCCTTAAGAAAGATAGCCTCCGGAAAATTTTAAATTTTTTTTAATTCGGTTTAGGGTATTCAGGGTGTTTTATACACTTATATACCGACAGCCTTTTCAAGATTAATGCGATGGCGCCCATAGACAGAGCTCTGCTGGAGAAATATTTTAACGGTGAATGTACGCCTGAAGAGGAAAATCTGGTGTATCGCTGGCTGGATGAGAACGATCTGGACGCCTATCCTGACGTGCATAACGAAAGGAAACATGACCGGAAACGGAAGAAAGGATGGGAGAAATTATCCAGGCTCGATGCAGGACTCATGGCTTTGCCTGCTCCGGGAAGTACTGCCGCCCCCCGCGGGAGGTGGTGGATGGCTGCTGCCATGCTGATAGTATTGCTGGGAGGGGGACTGTTGTATTTTAATTATTTCCGCGGTTATGAAAAAGAGTATTCCACCTCTTTTGGCGAAGTAAGGACTTTTCGCCTGGCGGATGGCACTACGGTAACGCTCAACGCCTGTTCGGCACTAAAGATCAGGCGCGGCTTCGGCCGGAAACACCGCGACGTGCAGCTGCAGGGCGAAGCCTGTTTCGATATCCACGGTCAGCCGGGAACAGCCTTTACCGTGTATACCGGGAAACTGTCCGTCACGGCGCTGGGAACGGCTTTTAATGTTACGGCCTTTGCGGATGGCCCGCAGATTATCGTATCGCTCGCCAATGGTAAAGTACGGGTAGCAAAAGAGAATACGCCCGGAACGGTGCTGGCGCCGGGAGAGGAGATCGTATATTCCACGAAAGATGACCAGCTCAAAAAAGAAAAATTCGACTACAGGAAACGATTCGCCTGGAAGCAGATGATCATTTATTTTGACAATGCCAACATCGACGAAGTGCTCGCTAAACTGGAAAGATTCTATGGAGTACAATTTGATATCAACCAATTGAAGTCCCGCCAATGGCGGCTTACGGGAGAATACAGCAATCCGGCGCTGCAAGAGGTGCTGGAGAGCCTGTCTTTTAATTATGATTTTAAATACAGGATAGAAGCCGGCAAAATCATCCTGTTCGATCGTTAAATCCAGTATACATATGTAGTAACCGCATTTAAAAAGATGCCGGTAATCGGACAGGACTACCGGCCTGTTAATGTAAAAATGCGTCATCGTGCGGAAAGTGGAGCCTCCGCGCACAGGCGACGTTTGCTTAAACATAAACACGTTAAAAGTATGAAAAAAAGATCAACCAGGGTATTCGCGAGGACGGCAGGATGTCTGATGATGTGCCTGCTCATCGAACTGACAGCATCCTCCGGCAGCCATGCCAATGCCCAAATGAACCACGTTATCACGGAAAACTTCCAAAACATCTCTGTAAGAAAACTATTTTCCATTATCAACCAGAAAACAGCCATCACTTTTGTATTCGATGCCAACAGCATTAATCCCGATACGATGGTACGCATCAACGCCCGTAGCTTAACAACCACTAACATACTGGACAGCCTCTCGGAGAAGTTGAACTGGTCGTTCAAAAAACTGGGAAACACTATCACCGTGAAAAGCAATCCGCCGAAAGCCAATGCGCAAAGCGGTGGTCAGCGGTCGCCCGGCTTCCGGCAGAAAGAGGCTACTGATACTTTCCGCATCTCAGGAACGGTGAAAGACTCCCTCGGCGCCCCGCTGGTAGGGGTGACGGTACAGGTGAAGGATGCCCCCGGCGGAACAGTGACGGACGAAAACGGCTATTACCGCCTTCCGGCCACCCCCCACGCCGTACTGGTTTTTTCCTACATCGGATATGACCGCCGGGAAACCCCTGCCGGTGGCAGTAATCATCTCGACGTAACACTCAGCAGCACCGCCAGCGGACTCAATGAAATAGTGGTGGTGGGATACGGCACAGAGAAAAGAGCCACCCTTTCCGGTGCTATTGCCACCGTCGCAGGAAAAGAAATCAAAGACCTGCCCGTAGCGAATCTTTCCAACGCCCTGGCGGGCAGACTGTCGGGCGTGCGTATCACCCAATCCGGTGGTAAACCGGGAATGGCCTCCGCTATCACGATACGCGCGGCCAGCACCTGGAACAACACAGACCCGCTATATGTTATCGACGGCGTGGTGCGTGACAAATTTGCCTTCGACGCGCTGGACCCCAGCGAGGTGGAGAACATTTCCATCTTAAAAGATGGCGCCTCCGCTGCGGTATACGGCTCCCGTGCGGCCAACGGCGTGATCCTCGTCACCACCAGGCAGGGCAGGGAAGGACGGACCGCCATTTCCTACAGCGGCTCCGTCGGTGTGGAAAAACCGATACACATCCCCGAAACACAGAATGCCTACCACCAGGCCATTACTATCAACGACGCCCTGCGCATCGACAATATACCCACCAGCGATGCCCGGTACTATTCCCCAGATGAACTGGAATACTTTAAAACACATAACTGGAACTGGATAGACGAAGCCTGGAAAAATCCCGTGACGACGAGGCATTCACTGTCTGTAAGCGGCGGCTCTCCCAAAGTGCGCTATTTTATGAACGGCACCTACTTCTATGCCACCGGCTCGTTCAATAAGCTGGACTTCCGCAAGAACACGTTGCGCGCAAATGTGGAAGCAGACATCACCAGTAACCTCACGGCTTCATTGAATGTAAGCATGGACGTAAGGAACGATCAGAAGCCTTACTGGCGGTACGATAATGACGGCGATAATATGGAAGACCTGTACAAAGCTTTCCTGTTCCGTTCCCAGTCAGTACCACCGTATGTCAACGGTAAACTGAACGGCACCTACGTAGAATGGTCACCCCTGGCGATCACCGAAGGGCAGACAGGCTATAACAAAAAGAAGTTTACCAATTATAACACCATCGCTACGCTTCGCTATAAAATACCAGCCATACCCGGCCTCGAGCTGAAAATGATGTTCAATAAATACTCCCGCACCAATTTTGTAAAACAGTTCAGCCTGCCCTATGAACTGACGGTATTTAAACGCAGCGGCGAACACAATCACATCGTTACCGATGAACCGGAAGGCGTGAAAACGCGCAATGACGGGGAGTTTCTGTACGAATCCTACGACAACCAGGAGGCTTACCAGCTGGATGGCTATATCTCCTACAACCGCGCTTTCGGCGCCCATAAACTGAGTGCGTTATTCGTGTACGAACAGGCGGAAAGTAATGGCAATAACTTCAACGGCCAGCGAAACAACTTTGTATCGCCGTCTATTGACCAGCTGTTTGCCGGCAGCGCCGCCAGCCAGTTCGCCAATGGTAACGGCTGGGAAGATGGCCGCGCTTCCTACATCGGCAGACTGAATTATAACTATGCTGACAAATATATCCTCGAGGGCGCTTTCAGGTACGATGGCTCGGTGAAATTTTCACCATCGAGACGGTGGGGTTTCTTTCCTTCGTTTTCCGCCGTATGGCGTATTTCGGAAGAACCTTTCTTTAAAGACAACATCACGTTCGTCAATGATCTCAAACTAAGGAGTACGATCGCTTTAATCGGTAACGACGCCGTTGGCGGCTGGCAATGGATGCAGCGTTACAATGTGGCCAACGGTGCAGTGTTTGGTGGTATCACCAGCGGTATCAAGCCCGGTACATTGTCGAACCCGGATATCACCTGGGAGAAGTCTGTCTCCTGGAACGGTGGCCTGGACGCCTACCTGCTGCAAGGTAAGCTGAACTTTTCGGCAGACGTGTTCCGTACGCATACCTACGATATCCTGGGCGCCAGGCAGCAAAGCGTTCCTTCTACTTTCGGCGCTACGCTCCCAGCTGAAAATTATGGTGTGATCAACGCCAGCGGCTTTGAGTTGTCAGCGCGGTATAATGGTGCTATTAACAAGGAGTTCAACTATTATGCGTCCGCTAATTTCGGATATGCCACCAACGAAGTGAAGGTACAGGACCAGCCGGCCAATCAGCGCGCCTATAAATCCGTGATCGGCTACAATATGAATCGTATCTGGGGGTATGAAGCCACCAGTATTATCCGCACACAGGCAGAACTCGACGCCCTGCCCGCGGGGTACACCATTTTCGGACAGAAACCGGAGCTGGGCATGCTTAACTACCGCGATATCCGCGGAGCAGTAGATGATAAACCCGACGGCAAAATAGATGACAACGATGCACAATACATCGCCAGTTACAGCAATCCCCCGATCAACTATGGTATCGCCCTGGGAGCCACCTGGAAAGGATTGGGACTTGACCTGGTTTTTCAGGGACTGGCGGGTAGTAAAACCATGCTCGATGTGCGTTATGCGCAGGCCAGAACAGAGGAAACCAATTTTGCTTACTGGAACGATCACTGGACACCGGAAAATCCCCATGCCGCATTGCCACGGGTGGCCAGAAACACCGCCGGTGAGGCCTCTACGTTCTGGCTGCGGAACAGCTCTTTCCTGCGGTTGAAGAATGTAAACCTGTCCTACGACCTGCCGCGGGCATTGATGAAAAAATACGGCCTCGCCGGTGTACGGCTCTTCTTCTCCGGCACCAACCTGCTGCTGCTGGAGGATCATGTAAAGGTCAGGGACCCGGAGGCGGCGAGCCTGCGCTCTTATCCGCTGATGAAAAACTACACCTTCGGCCTGAACATTACTTTATAACGTGAAAAGACAATAGTTATGAAAATCGGATATACTGCTATATGTGCTTTGCTTTTGCTGGCCTGCTTCGCCGGCTGCAGTAAAGTGCTGGACAAAAAAGACCTGGGCGCCGTCAATGAATCGGACATATGGAAAGATGACAAGCTGGCCACCGCCTACATCAACAAACTATACGAAGATAATCTCCCCGGCTGGAATACCTCCGATGCTGCTACCTCTGACGAAGCCCCGGGGGGCGATGCCGTGATGTACGGTCAGTTGACTATCAACTCATTCGATCTCTGGCCTTACGACAATATCAGGAACATCAATATTCTTCTCAAAAATATCGATGGAGGAACACTGCCTGCCGCCACGAGGGACCTTTTAAAAGGACAGGCCTTCTTTTTCAGGGCATGGCGGTATTTCCAGATGGTGAGACTATATGGCGGGGTGCCGCTCATCCTGGAACCGCAGCAGGTGACAGATAACCTCGCAGTAGCACGGACGAAAACATCGGCCTGTATAGGCCAGATGGTAGCGGACCTGGACAACGCCGCCAAATTGCTGCCACCTTCGTGGACGGGCAACGACGCCGGCAGGATCACCAAAGGCGCTGCGCTGGCCCTGAAAGGCAGGATACTGCTGTACTACGCCAGCCCGCAGTTTAATCCTGCCAACGACCCGGCCAGATGGCAAAAGGCCTATGACGCCAACAAAGCAGCCAAAGAGACACTGGAAGCCGCAGGCATCGGATTGTACGATAAGTTCGCCGGCATATGGCTGGACGAAATGAACAAAGAAGTGGTTTTTGTAAACCGGTATTCCTACCCCGACAAGGTGAACGACTGGAACGCCGCCACCCGCCCGCTGAGCGAAGCACAGAATAGCACAGGGGCCAATCACCCTACGCTGGAAATGGTGAATGCTTTTCCCATGAAAAACGGCCTGCCCGTCACCGACCCGGCGGCCGGTTACGACGCGGTACATTACTGGCGGAACAGGGACCCGCGCTTTGCAGCCACCATCGCGTATAACGGGTGCCCCTGGGAACTGAGCGGAAAAGCAGGAAGAAGGCAATGGAACTATGTAGGGGCAGAAACACAATTCCTTTCGGAAACAGGGTTTTACTGCAAGAAAGCAGTAGATGTCAGCTATTCGAAATTCTTTACCTATAATAGCAGTACGGATTGGGTGGAAATACGTTTCGCCGAAGTGTTGATGAACCTGGCAGAGTGTGCCAACGAGACGGGCAAAACCGGCGAAGCCTATGAAATACTGAAACTCATCAGGAAACGTGCCGGCATAGAAGCCGGTGGCGATAACCTGTACGGCCTGAAGAACGGAATGACGACCATATCCATGCGGGATGCTGTCCGGCTGGAAAGAAAAATAGAGTTTGCCTATGAAGGAAAACGTTACTGGGACCTCAGAAGATGGAAACTGTTTGAACAGGAAATGAATGGTAAAGTAAGGCATGGCCTCGTCATCAGCTTATTGATCCCTCAGAGTGAATTTAACAGGATACAGGATACCGTTAACCTTGACCGGAACTACAGCCGGTATTTTAAAGACTCCCTGGTAGCGGTAGATAAAGTGTTTAAAATCGATTTTAAGTCCAGCTACTATTTTTATCCTATCAACACCAAACACCTGGAGTTGAATGGCAATCTTAAACAAACAAACGGATGGGATGGAGGTGCTTTTGATCCCCTGCAATAATTTTATGAAGATGAAATGGTATTTTTTTCTGGTCTGTATATTTTCCGGCCTTTATACGCAAGCGCAATCTGTTCCCCTGCAATGGGACCAGGTAGCGCCGGGCGTCTGGAAAGCGACCGTAGGACAGCCCGACAAGGTGGATTTACTGGCAACAGCGGGCGGCAGCCCCCGGAAGGAGGCATTGCAAAAACTGGGAGAAGCGTCATTCCCGCTTCCGCAGGCAGATTGCCACGCTGAAGTAAAAGAAGGCAAGGTATATCTCCGCTTTCCCCTGCAGGAAGAAGAACAGTTGTATGGACTGGGGCTTCAATTTAAAACGGTGAACCGCAGAGGGCAGATATTGAACCTGCATATGGACCACTACCAGGGCCGGGACGATGGCCGTTCACATGCGCCTGTTCCTTTTTATGTTTCCAGCAATGGTTACGGTGTGCTGATCAACAGCGCCCGTTATATTACCGTATACGCGGGCACCGGTGTGCGGGTAAACACGCAGCATCCGCCAAAGGTATATGACCGTAATACGGACCCCGACTGGAGCGCGCAGCCTTACTCCGACGCTGTGGAAATGCTGGTACCGGCGGCCGGCACCGAGATCTATGTGTTTGCCGGCAAAAACTCCATGGAGGTGGTACAGCGGTATAACCTGTTCAACGGCGGCGGCGCACTCCCTCCCAAATGGGGCCTGGGCTTTACGCACCGTATGCCTACGCTGTCAACCGCTGAACAGGTAAAAGCAGAAGCCGCTGCCTTCAACGAACATGGTTTTCCGTTGGATTTTATAGGGCTGGAGCCCGGCTGGCAAACAAAATCCTATCCCTGCACTTTTGAATGGGACAAGTCAAGGTTCCCCGATCCTGCGGGGTTTGTAAAAGAAATGCAGGCTAAAGGCATCCGGCTCAACCTATGGCTGAACCCTTATTTATCTCCGGCATCCCCGCTGTATAGCGCCGCGAAGCCGTTGTCGGGCTCCCACACGGTATGGAATGGACTGGTACCGGATTTTACCTTGCCGCAGGCGCAGCAGCTGTATAAAAATCTCTTCAAAGCACAGCACGTGGATATGGGCGTCTCCGGGTACAAAATCGATGAAGTGGATGGGGTGGACGGCTGGTTATGGCCGGATGTGGCCACTTTCCCGTCGGGAATAACCGCAGAACAAATGCGGCAGGTGTACGGCGTGATGATGCAGCGGCTCACCACGGAGTGGTTCAGGGAGAAAGGGGTACGGACCTACGGACTGGTACGTGCTTCCAACGCCGGGGCCTCCTCTTTCCCCTATGTGATCTACAACGACTATTACAATCATCGTGATTTTATTACGGCTTTGTGTAACAGCAGTTTTATCGGTGTACTATGGACTCCGGAAGTAAGGGCGTCCAAAACCGCAGAGGAATGGCTCAGACGTATGCAGTCTGCCTGCTTTTCGCCGATGGCCATGCTCAATGCCTGGGCAGATGGGACCAAACCCTGGAGTTTTCCGGAAGTGGAGCAACAGGTAAAGGATGTGGCGTTATTGAGAATGCAGTTGTTTCCCTACCTCTATACTGTTTTCTCCCAATACTACCTGGAAGGGAAGCCGCCGGTGAGAGCGATGAACCTCGTGGAAGGCTTCTCGTTTCAGCATCAATCCCAACAAACAGCGCTGGACGCCACTGACAATCCTTACCGGATGGCCCTGCGGGAAGATGTGAAAGACCAGTTCATGCTGGGCGACGATCTGTTGGTGGCGCCTATGTTCACAGGTCAGACCACCCGGAAAGTAATACTGCCGCAAGGTAAGTGGTATGACTTCTACACCGGCGCTTATGCAGGGAACGGCAATATCATCGACGCAACACCGGGACTGGATAAGATACCGTTGTATGTAAGAGACGGAGGCATTATTCCGATGATACCACCGGTAACACACACACCGGCGCCTGACGAGCAGCTTCCGCTGGAGGTCCGTCATTATGGCGAGGCGGAAAGCACTGCATTGCTGTATGATGATGACGGACAATCCTATGGTTACCAACAAGGAAAGTATATGCAATACCGGCTTTCTGCCAAAAAGGATAAACGTCAACAGTGGCAGGGAAAGGTGGTGATAGACAACAAGCAGGGACTGAAGATGGCCTATAAGGATATTAAATGGCGGTTTATGCTGCCTCAAAACCCGGTCAGATAACGCCGCTCCGGCTTTAAAGATAATCAAAAGCAGACCTGTGCGCTATGCGGCACAGGTCTGCTGCGCTTTGGGACTTAAACCAGGTTGAGCCATTTAAAAAAGAGCCGGAAATATTAATGAACGTTATGTTAGGAAACCGAATATTTTTACTAAATTACAGCACTCAAAGTAACCGTGTACACGTTTGACCATTTTTTTACTTCACCCTCTCAAATACCATCACTATGGAATCCAAAACCTCCAAAACCGCAGCCCAATCCAACAACGGAGGGCAACCCGCAGACGCAAAAGTAGCCGTACAACTTTGCTCCCTGGCGCTTGACCTGAATATTGTCAATGACATTGGCAAACTCATGCCCGGCTGGCAGGTGGTCTGGAAAGGTAAACCTACTATTGACGATAACTACGCATTTATTGCGTTTAATGCTTCCGAAAAAAAGTATGCCCTGATCATCCGTGGGTCCGTTTTCGACGGTTTTAAAAGCTGGGACACCTTCGCCAACTGGGTGTTGGAAGACCTGAATGCGATCGTTATGTTAAGCTGGCCTTATGCGCCCACTACCCAAAAGCCCCTTATTGCTGCAGGCGCTTATATCGCCTTCACAAATCTGCTCTTTATGGAAGATTCGATGGGTTCCGGTAAAAGTATTGGCGAATATCTCCTAACGCACGCGATCGAAGCCGGCAATAGCCTGATCATTGCGGGGCATAGCCTTGGCGGAAATATAGCCAATGTATTTGCTTCCTATTTTGTACAGATGCTGTTAGACAGAAAACTGTCTGTTTCCAAGGTTTCCCTTGTTACTTTTGCTGCGCCGGCTTCCGGAAATGGCGATTTTGCACTGGACCTGGACAACAAACTGACGACAGCATGGCACTACGAGAATCAAAATGATATGGTGCCGAAATTTCCTTGTGTCGCCGGTCTTATTTATACCAGCAATACGTTTGCCCCTAAAACGCCGAATGCGAACCTGATTACGGTGACCTTTAATCCCAAAACAATTACCCTCAACGGCCCGAATCTTACGCTGCATGATGCCTATATGGCGATGGCGGGCATATTCGCAAAAAATAACTACATGCAGCCCATAAAAAATAATTACATCACCTTTCCGACGGAACTGAACCCTAATCTTACCGAGAACAGTATCACAGACTGGCTCGGCCAGGTAGGTCCCCAGCATCAACTTAATTATTATGCGGATTTTCTGGGCGTAGCGCTGCCGGTACCAGTAGCTAAACCAGCCACGGCAGCCGCAGCTGCTGCGGCTCTTGCTTAAACAGACCATAATAACATATCAGAATAAAAAGCGAGGCTGTCCCTAAGTAATTAAATTACTTAGGGCGGCCTCGTTTCAGGTAATGCTACAGGGCATCAATGAAATGGCCGCAGGAAACAATTCTCTGCTTCGGAAATGTCCTACAACCCCATTGCACCGTAGCTTTTCGGGAATGTTAACATCGGTGAACAAGTGGTTAACTTCTAACTATATTGCTTGTACGGGATCATGTAATATTGCAGCGTATTATAAAAAAATAAACCGCTGAATATGGTTGTACCATTGTCAATCATATTTCAAAAACAATGACGCTCAAAATAATCATGAATAACGGAAACCGCTCTTCACAAAGCGCATAGCATCTTTCAGGAACCTATAAAGGAGTATGTTTTACATAGTCGGCGTCAGCCGGGTGGTGGTCCTGTGCCATATCATTAACAGCATCATTTGCATTGTCGGTACATGTTATCGGGATGAAGGATTTTTTTATCTATTATTTAAACAGCAAAGCAAAAATGAAAAAACGAACATTCAGAAAACTGAACTTGCGTAAAACGGAAATTGCCAGTCTGAGTCCTGAGGGACTGAAGAATGTGTGGGGTGGTGCCGGTACGGGTCCTGTTGGTCCTCCTACCGGTGGTAGTTATACTGCCGTCCCCGGAGCCCCGGTGCCTTCGCCTGGATCTCCCTGTGTGAACACCTACGCATATCCCTGTCAGATCACCAACGGTAACGTTGGCCCTTGTTGCCCCATTTGATTAACAACCATTGCCTTAACCGAACATCAGGTAACACCCCTCAAAGGTGTTGCCTGATACTTCACTACGATGATTAAACCACTGAAATAGTATTTATGAAACCCGGATTTCATACTATCGCGCATCACTATGCTGTTAACCTAGTGCTTTACTTTCTTGGACTGCATAATATTAATATGGGACGTTTAAAAGTGCGTACAGCGTTGTATGCAAAAGAAACGTTCCCCGAACTGTCTATACAGGTCATCAGTGTGGAATTGCAGGAATGGGGTATCCGGCATACGCTGAAAACGGCACCCTGCAGTATAACCGGTGCCGGCATTTTCCCAACGATGGCTGTTGTCAGTATACAGGAACAGGAAGCGCTGGTTGTGGTGGAAAAAGTGGAAGGGCAACTGGTGCACCTGCAGTACGCTTCCGCAGACAGGGCTACCTTTGCTGTGAGTGAGCTGACAGTGCTGCATTACCTGGACATACACGGGATCGTTATTGACAAGGCATTCTGCGCATCCAATGAACAGGACGATTTGACTAAACGGGAAGCTTATGCGGATACTATTTTTGCGGTAGAAGATTTTTTTTCAGCGGAGGAGTGCGGCTATATGATCAATTATTGTGAACAGCATCACCTGTTCAACAGAAGTATGACTGGGGCTGCAGACGGTACCAGCGAGGTGACCGGGAACAGGACCAGCTACTCTGCGTTTATTACTAACTGCCGGCAGGATACGTTGTTTAACAATATTGTGGAACGGGCAGCGGATCTGATGGAAGTGGAAGCCGCATGTGTGGAAGATTTGCAGTGTGTGCGTTATGGGCCAGGGCAGGAATACAGGCCACATTTTGACTCTTTTGAGAGAGGGCCGAAACGAAAGGCCACACTGTTGGTTTACCTGAATGATGATTTTGAAGGCGGAGAAACAATATTCCCGGAAATTGGCGTCAGTGTCAGCCCGCGGAAAGGAATGGCTTTAGCTTTTATGAATCTTGATGAACAGCACAATGATCTGATCTATTCCCTTCATGGTGGCGCTCCTGTTACGGATGGTACGAAGTTCGCCTGCAACATATGGATTCATTGATGAATACTTAAAATGTGCTTAAAATTCAATTAAAATCGGCTTAACCAACGTCTTAATATAGTTCGGACTACTGCTGTTTCATTACTTTCATAAAAAAAACGCTGCTACTGTAAAATATTTTTTTCAATAGGAATAAAGCCGTAATATTGATGGATAGGCACGATAGAAAACCCGATCGCAGAGCCATAATCTTTAAGCAAATCTGAGTAACCCGCATTTCAACCTGGCATAGTGGAAACAAACTGCTGAACGTGCATATGAGAATAATCACGATGACGATAGTCTTATTTACAGGGGCGTGACTAACGCTTGCCCTTCATCTTCATACGTGTATCGCTAAACGGTAGCTGCGAAGTTCAGCTACAGGGACCCTGTTTTTTCATGCAAACACGATAGCAAATCTAAAATCCAAAACCCAAAATCTTAACCGATGAAAAATCAAGCATTCTTTTTAATGATCTGCCTGCTGGCGGGTTCGTTCATCACTTCATGCCAGAAAGACAATAAACAAGGCAGTGCTGAAAAAGCCGATGTCTCCAAAGAAGTGCTGGCACAGATCAAGGCGAAAGGTTTCAGTACCAGCAACGTACATGCCGTAAAAGGCGGCTACCTTGTAGAAGGAGATATTTTTCTGAGTACAAAAGACCTCAGCAAAAAAGGCCAAACCAATAAAGTAAGAGTTGCCAAAACAGAACAGTATTCCACCAATAACCTGGTCTCCAGCCTGCCACGGATCATCACCGTGAAGGTCACCGGTCTGGGCACCGCCTTTGTACAAGGTACCGACCTGGCCATCCAGCGTTATAATGCGTTAAACCTCCGTATCCGGTTTCAGCGCGTTACCAGCGGTAGTGCGGACATTACCATCCAGGGTTTCTATGAAGGGCCCGTTGGCGGTTATATTACGTTGGGATCATCCGGTTTCCCCACCGACTTCGGCGATCCCTTTGATCTCATAGAAATGAATACCCATCCGTACGCCTATGGCAGCAGCCCCAACGTACAGTACGTGGGTTCTGTGATCCAGCATGAAATAGGACACTGCATCGGTATGCGGCATACGGACTATATGGACCGTTCCTACAGCTGCGGCGGCGATCCGATAGACGAGGGCGATGGCGGCGTAGGTGCAGTATATCTGCCCGGCACGCCCAGCTATCCGGATGCTAACTCCTGGATGCTCTCCTGCTCCAACGGCGGTAACCGTACCTTTAATGCTAATGATATCATTGCATTAAACTACCTCTATCATTAAGCCATCGATTACTTAGCTGCATGAAAAAAATCCCGGTCACTACTGGTGACCGGGATATGTATTTACGCTTTCTTTTTAAACCGTTCAGGAATTTCGTCCCATCCGTCGGGAGGGGGGACGATATAGGCGCCAACGATGAAAATCATTAACCCAAATGAAAATCCCACGAATATCTTAGCTGAAAGCGTACTCATTTTATCTGTTTAAATTATTGTAATCTGTTGTTGGCCACAGAAATAAAAATAACAATCCGCAGATTGTGTGCGATAATGCCTTTTGCCTCATAGGTGCAATACAGAGATTTAAGGTATAGGATGGGTTACATCAGAACTATTCAGTTCCTATACAAATTCAAAATGGTTCCGCTGCAAACTTAATAATTAAAATATTCTGCGCCACTTTATTTCTGCTATTGATTTAATAATCAAACCATTGTACTAGCCTATGCGTGTAAAATCAATTCCGTAAACTCATCAAGTTGTTCTTTAGGATTGTTACTCATAAACTCAATTCCCTTGTATCTTATACACCAGTTGTTCAATATTCATCAGCGTATAGGCATTGCCGCTCACCTGCGAATACAGCTTCATCGAAAAAGCCCATTCTCCGCCTTTTTCCACCGGGTTATTCGTATCCTTCCATGTTTGTACCACATTGTTCAGCGTCGCGGCTGTATCGGCGGACAACGTCTGATTAGGATACAGTCCTATCGGCAGGTAGGTCACCAGGCCATCATCATCACCGTCTGATGGCGCTACCAGCTCAAAGCCATACCGTAACTCAAACGTCACTTGCTGCCCTGACATACCGCTGCCAAATAATGCGTTGAAGCAGGCGTTCAGCGCGTCGGTGAGGGTATCGCCCAGCGCGTTGATGTTGACACGCTTACTGAAATTATTCAGCGGCGTGATCACGCTGGGGGCGATGATGGTATCGGTGGTAAAGATAAACGCCGGGTTGGTAGGCACGTTGTCCAGCAGGTTCTGGTTCCGCTGTACATTCATCTGCGTGCGCGCATTCTGTACCATGGCGAGGTTGAGATCGGGCCACACGAGTTTAAACACCGGCCAGCCTGCTGGCGGAAGCGAGATGTCGGGTGGTACCATATAAGTGGTGGCGTTTTGCTGAGGCGGCTGCATCTGCAGCTGTATAAACAAACCAGTAGAAGGTATCTGCACGTGTACTTCCGGCCACGTGTTGTTGGGGCGGGGACTGGCATCCAGTTGCGTCAGCGTCAGCGAATCCAGGTCTTCATCATCGCGGTAGGCCACGCGCGCGTTGAAGGAGTAGCTGGACAGCGCTACCAGCAGGTCCCGGGGATGGGTATACAGATCGGAGGTTTTCAGGCGGGCGGACCAGTACTGCGCTACATTACCTGCCAGCGAGGCGAAAGTACTCACGGCGTTGGCCACACTGGTTGGGTCCTGTGTGCTGTTGCTGTCAGTCAGCGCCTGCAGCAGTGTCCACAGCGGATCGGCGACATTCACGTACTGCGCCAGCTCGGTAAACAGGTCCCTCGGTGGGGAAGCGAGCGCTTTCGGTGCATCACCCGGACCAAGATTGAATTCCGCCTTGATCATCACATAGTCCTGCTCCGCATGTTGATGCGTGTATACGAACTCGTAGTTCCACAAACTCAGCTTGCTGGCGTCCTGTGTGCCGTCGGGATAACCCTGTACCACCTGCTGCGATACGATCTTCGGCAGCGCCGGGAAAATCCGTAACGGAATAGGTACGTCTACATCGCCGGGATCGGTGTCATGCAACGCGGCGGGTTTGGTGATGCTGTTCAGCAACGGCGTAAACGTAAGCCAGTCGGACGCGTTGTAGCTTTGCGGCACGTTGTCACTGCTGATGTTAAATTCGAAATTTGACAGGTTGTACACGAAAGAACCGGAAACATCTTTATGAAACGCCGGGTTGTCCAGCTGCAACAGGAAGTTTACATATGAATTTGCTTTGGAGAGATCTGTTTTTGCCGCCATGATCGTAAGTCCCGGTACGGAAGTGCCGTCGGCCGCCTTGATATCGGCCTGTCCGTAGAGGTTGGCGGGTGGTAGCGCCGGGTCATGCTGCCAGGCGGAATCCACGATGGAGTCATACTGTACCACTACAGCAGATTCGTAGGTGCTGGCGAGGCTAACGCCCAGCATTTGCGTCATCGTGTCGGCAGCGCTGAGGAGCGCGGGCTGTTTATCCGGATCGGTAACATCCAGTACGGTGTTCAGTCCCGCCGCTATCTGCGGCATCAACGCGCGCTTGGCGTCCATCACTGTTTTGAGCTGGTCGCGGGTATCGGTGTTGTTGTACACTGCCATGGCGTAACCACCCGAAAGGAAGCGGTCCATGTCTTCGAGGAAGCGCCGTGCCCATAACTCTGCATCGATGCTCTGGTAAGAAATGTTCTGTGGTGTGCCGAGGGTGCCGTTGGTATTCAGCGGCGCTACCAGCACAGGACGGGTAACAAGGTTGCTGTACAGTGGCATCAGTGCAAAGAACCGTGGTTGTGCCTGACCGTTAACAGTAGTGGCGCCGTTAAGGGCCACGCGCTTGATGCCGTTGTCGTCAAATTCCACCTGCCACAGGTCCTGCACTACGCCGGTTACCTGACCGGTACCCAGCCGCAGTTTCGGCAATGCGGCCATCATAGCATCGGTGAATTGATTATGGGTAAGGCTGCCACTGGCTTCGTCGCTGTCTACCGGTGGCGGAAAATCAGATTCCGCCATCGCTACAGGCCCTGTCCCGTGAGCAGTGTCGAAACCGGGGTAGATGAGCGAAGCAGGGCGCAGCAACCGTACAGAAACCTGCAACGGTCCTACTGGAACGGCATACGGGCCGCCCTGACCGATATTCACGGAAAGGTTGACCTGCGCCGGTGGTAGCAGTGCCACAGCACCCTGCTTAAACAACATCGCGGCAGGATTGGCGTTCACGATATCGTCAGCGCTTACTAGTGCCATCGCATCTGCAAAGCGGGTAATAAGGCTGTTGAGCGTATCGTTTGCTGCGGTGTTGATGGTCACCGTGTTGCCCTCCGGGTCCGTCGCCTGCAGCGTTACATTGGGGGCGATCAGGTTCAGTACAGCGGTATTGGCCAGCGCAAACGCCCCGGCGCTTACATTGTACAAACCAGGGATGGATTGTGGCGCAGTGACCTGTGCCAGTAACGCCGGCGGACAAACGAACAGCCCGCCCGGGTTCAGCTGGCCCGATGTTCCACCGATAGCACTCACAATATCAGCCAGTGTAGCGGAAGATACCTGCTCTTGCAGAGATGTTAATACAGTAGCAAAAGACGGATTGGTACCTGTGTTAACAGTATAGTTAGTACCACCTACTGGTATCACCAGGTCTATGTTGGGCAGCAGCGTTCCGGGCATGTTTTCATTCAGCATCGCCAGTTGCTGACCGGCAGCGCCCGGCGAAGCGTTGAAATTAAACCGTGCGGCAATTCCGTTCAGCGTATCAGTGGATACAATGGTGTATGGGATACGAAGCTGCGTGGTATCTTCCGGCCAGGACAATGTGCCTGGCACGACAAACTTATTCGCCACGGGCAAGGCGAAGGTTGGATTGGCCTTCAGCAATAGCTCCACAGGACAGGCATACCGGTCGGCAAACTGCTGCAGCGTATCGGGCGTCTCGCTCGCAGCGATATTACTGAAGTCACCGAAGTAGATCAACGCGCCCGGATCGAAGAGATCAGGTGTAGTCAGGTTGTTGGAAACAAGATCGGTCACATTTACGCCAGTGTTGTTGTCTTTCAGCGTATCGTCCGGCTGCGCTACGTACGTAGGGATGGTAAGCAGCTTGTCCTGCGCAAATACACCTTCGATGTCCTTGTACTGGTCGGCCAGCGTAGCCACGGTAATATTCACGCCTGCATTGGCAAATAGGGCGATGACCTTATTGAAGGTATTGTTATCCGCATCTACCGTTACCACCACGTCGGTATCATCATCCACTTCGACGGCAAACTCAAATCCTTCCTCGAGAACAGGCTGGTCACTGTTGGCCACCGCCAGATCGCTGACCTGGGTGTAGTTGTCGGCAGACAGTTTCTGCATACTGTCTGTCGGATAGGTGGCGCCGGTATTGATGGTTTTAGCCGGAATGATGAGCACGGCGCCTATCTTCAGCAACAGCGTGTCGTTGTTGGTGAGCAAGTCGGTGGGCGTAGGAGTGGGCCACCCTGCCGGCGGCAGTGCAGCGAGGCTGCTGATAGACAGATGCTCCACAAACGGATAATACGCCGGAACAACCGGTAAAGTGCTGCCAAACAGTTCTGCCAGCAAGGTACCCGCGTTGGCCATGGCCAGCTCCGCGTACCGTACACCGTATTGGGTAATGATATCACCCGGTGTGGCACATCCTGCGGGTGGGGTGGCGCGCAGCGTCGTCAGGCTATAGGTGACGGCATAAGAGCCGGCAGCATAGCGCCACAACGGAGTCTGGTCTACCTGCACGCCCTTGTTGCCATAAACAGGATCGGAGAGGTAATGAAGCGATGATACCAGCCATGCATTCACGCCGGGTTGCGCCAACTGGTAATAGGACTGGCTGAACAGCTGCTGCTGTTGCGCGATCATGTCTTTGTTCACATCGCCGCTCTGGGAGGGCGACGGCATCAGTTCAGCAGGCCTGGGTGTAATGACTGCCGTCAGCTGCGCATCGTTGTCTATTTTTTGTACCGTGAAATATCTCGCGGTAGAGGGCCAGTCGCCCACACCGATCATGTTGTCGGTGTAGCCTACGTTAACAGGTGTTGTTCCCTGTCCGGTGCCATTGGCGCCGGTCCTGTTGCCTAGCACGTCACCGAAGCCGAACACAAAGTTAGCGGTAGGGAGTGCGGACTGTGTTCCGAAGCCCTGGTAAGGATCGTCTTTTGATGGTGGCAGGCCGTTCACGTCAGGCGCTGCGAGTGTGGTGCCCGCTTTGATGAACCGCGATACCGGCATCACCTGGGCGTATTGCCAGTAAGGTTTCTCCGGGTCGTCCAGCAACCGGCCCGCTGCTTTTGCTTTGCGGAAGGCCCGTGCTTTTTGCCAGGGCGCTGACATGTCGGCATCGGAAGGATTCGGTATAACGGGCATGCCTGATGGCGGCGCTTCGAACGGTGAACCTGGTGATGATACTACGCTGTATGTCATCAGGCTGTACATCGTCTTCAGCAGTTTTTCGTTGTCGTCCGGCGTAATGTTGTCCGGATTGTTGGTGAGGAATTCAAAGCCCACATTGCCGGGTGGCACCAGTGCCTGTGTGACCGTTTCTGATGGGTCTGTACTACCATTGCTTTCTATGTAGATAGATAATTGTGTACTGTCGGCACCCGGACCTATTAAAGCGCAGTTGTTGAACGGCAGGAGGGAACGGCCCTCGGGCGCTACTGTCTGCTGTGTGCCGGCGATGACCAGCAGTTGCAGCACAATATTGCCCTGCTGATCGAAGGCGCTGCCCGGCAGCGGTACACCCGGACTGAAATAATATCCTGTTCCGCCTACTACGCTGCCTTCCCACAACAGCAGCAGGAAATCGGCCAGCGAGGAAAGGGAAGCATAATAACCCGGATCTGCGGGAGGCCCTGTGGGGGCTTCTTTCAGCAATGCCGGCGGCCTGGAGATAGTGGATAAATTTGTTTTTACGAGGAAAGCATTGGCCGGGTCATTGGTGAGCACCGTTAAACCAGAAGTGTTGGTCGCATCCGGCGAAGGTGACAATAACAGGTACGCGACCGTTTTGTCGTCTGCTGGTTGCGATTGCAGCCAGCTGCTGAGTAACAGCAACTCGTCTCTCTTATCGGTGTCCACGCCCATTAAATTGAATTGTGTAGCGGTATCGTCCAGCCGCTTCATTTTGAAAGGAATGATAGCGCCGAAAGTGCTGTTGTTCATCTGTATGGCTTCGCTGCCTGCAGGGGAGCCTTGCTGTGTGGCCAGTATCTCATACTGCGTGGTCACACGGCTCAGCGCTTTGTCGATAAGGTCCGGTGGCAGCATCCAGAGGCCGGCATTGCCGGTAACGTTCTGCTGGCCTGCTACCTGCGGGATAGGCAGCGCTACGGGCGATTGCAACTCGATGCGATGCTCCAGTCCATACGTGCGCGGTACTGTACCAATGATCTGCATCGCCGAAGGGGCGGCAGGCGTGGCCGGTACCGGCACCACGGAAAGTCCCGTCGCCGGCGATGCGTCCAATATGTTTTGATTGGTATAATTGTAGCTGAGCGTGGTAGTAGTGGTGGTGAGCAACACCATGCCTACCCTGAAAGTATCTTCGTTCAGCCCGGGATTATATGTCAGCAGGTTGGGATATGTCTGTTCCAGTTCCGCCAGTGTTTGCCCGGTTTGTACGGTGATGGAATTGAACAGTTCAATCCAGGGCTGTCCGGAAGAAAGTGTCAGCGCCAGCGCAGTATCTGTGGGAGCGTCTTTGTTGACCGCCACGGTGAACTGCTGTCCGGTGAGGTCATACAACGGCAATGGTGCTGCCGGATTGGCTACCACATGACCATCTTCTGTCTTCAGGTCCGGCAGTTGCAGGCCCGACATCAGCATACGGGATGATTGATTGACGATGCTGGTGAAGCTATCGCCGGTGAGTACGGCATTGATCAGTACATCGATGTCCTGCGCCGGCAGATGGTTTACGGTTAGCACGGTATCTTTTGCAAACAGACCCGGCACGCCTTTGAGCCTTGTGGCGGCGTCGGTGACCGATAGCCCGTAACTAGTGCTCAGCACGTTGAAGGTCAGTGCGCCGTCGTCAAACACGGCAGTCTTTGCATTGGGTACGGTAACGGAAGCCACTGGCGCCAGTATGTTGGCTGGCCCGATCCAAACCGCCACATTGGCCCAATTATAGGTCCAGATACCGGTAGCAGGAGCGGAGGGATCGGTGTTGGTCCAGCTGGCGTCCAGGATCAGATGCCGTGTCAGCGATTCGATGGTGGACCCTGCCTCGATGGTCAGTCCCTGTTGTGCAGGAATGTTCCAGCTTTGTGTGCCGGCGGAAGTTACGGCGTTCCGGAAGACAGGCCACTGTGGAATGCCGGCCGGCGTAGTATCGCCAAAGTCCTGCTGGAAAGCCAGCGTAAACCCGATACGCTCCAGCGTGTCGCCCGGTATCGTCGTATAGGTGTTGCTGTTACCGGCGTCGCTGTAGGCTATCTGGTAGGCATTGGGTACGGTTAAGGAGTATCCGGGCGGTAGTTCTATCGTAGCAGGAACCGGTTGACTGGGGAACAGCGTCGCCAGCAACACTTTATTCTTTTCCGATATCACCTGTGCATACCAGTTCGCCATTTCCGGCAGCGGTGTATCATTGAAGGTGGTGAGATCGGCGTACCGCACGAAAAAGGCCCCTGCCGTACGCAGTTGCACAAAGTCGGCCGGCGCATTGGTAAAAGTACGCTGCGGCAGATCGAAGGTGGCGCCGGTATTCAGTATGTTAATACCCGATGAGAGTTCAGGAAACGCAGGGTCATGGTAACCGAGCATGTCGGCCACGGATGTTTGCTGAAACAGGGTAGCGATGTCCGTTAGTGTTTCGTCCGTAGCAGCCTGATGTACCAATGTGCCCAGCGTACACTGGTTGACATTGAAAGGTCTGTCCGCATTGTCCAGCCCCAGTATTTCAGGGGCTATGCCCAGTTTGATGTTGATGCTGGTGCCTACGGCGCTGTTACTCAAGGTGGTGATCAGCGTGGGATTGAGGAACGCCAGTTCTTCCGGCGTTGCGCCGAGGTGTTCGGCTACGCTTTCGATGGTATCGCCGGAGCTGATGATATACACGACGGTAGCCGTTGGCAACGACGCTGCCACTTGTTCCAGGTTTTGTACTACGCCTTGTATGTCCTGTACTATGACCGTTGTATTGTCGAGATGTTTCTGCATTTCCTGCACGCCGTTCTGGATCACCATCAGGCAGAAATCGCGGAACATGAAGCTGGTGAATGATTCGTAGGCCGCCGGGTCGTCTGTGGAGGGTTTGCCGCCAGCTTCGCTGCCCACAGGAAAGTAGGCGCCCAGTAGTTGAGAAATAGCCCATTCATACCACGGCCCTATTTTATTTTCGGTACCGAAATCTACATCGCCACCCTGGGGAGACGTCCAGCTGAGGAACGGCGGCATGGGTAACACCATCGCCGATTTCTCATCAGGGCGCGGATCGGTGTCGCCGCTGATCCATAAATTGATATTCGTGCTGAAGAAGGTGGCGAGGTCTGTGATGGAAAGCCCGCTGGTCATAGTGTCAGGCAGGTCCAACTGCTCCAGTAACAATTGTATTTGCCCGGCTGTGACGGTATTTCCTTGCGCGGTATCGCGCGGCAGGGCGTTGACGGCATACAGTAATAATCCCTGTGTTAAGATATCGGCGGCCAGTAGGCTGGTGTCTTCATCAGTGGCGGTCATGGCGCTGTGTGCGGCACTGCGCCTGGCGCATGACGCGGCGTCCGTGGCGGTGGCAGGCATGCCGGTATCGGCAAATAAAACAAAGGCGCTCCTATAGACCGGATTGGGATTGTCGGGAACGGTATCGTCCCAGTTCACCGGCACACCAGCCACGGTAAAGGCCGGCAGTAATGTCAGGTGGGCATTGCGCGGTGAATCGGAAAATACTTTAATGCCCGGCTGCCAGTTCAGTACATACCCACTGTCGATGTCTCCTACAAGGAAACCCTGTGCCCGCATGCGTTTCAGCGATACGTCATGGGTAGCGCGCATTGCTTTCAGCCGGCGGTAGTTGTTATTGCGTAAACGGAAGCTTTGATTGGAACGATAAGTCCCCGGCACATGGCCTTGTGCGGCCAGCAGTGATTTGGAGCTGCCGCTGTTGCTGCTGAGTATCCACGGCGTTGGCTGCGCAGTGCCCACCACAAATTGCAGCTGAAGTTTTACGCTGAAAGAGAAATGAAGCCGGACGAACAAAATTTTTACAGAGGCTTTTGCACTGACGGAGGCGGCCAGCGTCAGCACCATCGGCTGATAACTCTCGTAAACAACGCTGATCTGCGCATACGCTTCCAGCGTTACAGACACTTTCACCACCGCAAAATCTACGGAGCCATATATTTTACCATGAAGTGCGGCAATACCCTTGCATTTGAAATAAGTGACCGACGCTGAACCGTTGCTGGTAGGATTAAACCATGCCAGCACGCCCTGGAAGATCACCTGTAACTCCACATAGGCGCCGCCGGAAAGAATGCCGGCGGTTATCTCCCGGCCTACGCCGGCGGCAATACCAATGCCCAGTTCTATCACCGGAGAAAAAGTACCGTTTGAAATACGGGGGACCTGCGTGGAGGTATCGCCATTCAGCAGCCCGAAATAGAAACCACCCCGGCCAATGAAGACATACGCCTGCAGACTGAAGGAACGGGCAAAATTCTGATTGTAGGGGAAACCAAGGTCTATCTTAAAATTGCCGTTGGTATAAATCTCTATGACGATAATACCCAGGGTGATGGTGACCACGCCCAGTTGAATCGTACGGAACATATCCGGCACCTGGAACTCGATGCGGAACATGCCTATTTCGTCGGTGATCTTTTTATAGAGTATTTCAAACTTCAACCCTGCCAGCGCTCCTGCACGTTCTCCACCCAGGGCAACAGACAGTCCGTACAGTTTCGGATCATTAAAAATAAATCCAAGGGAGACCGTATTCATGAGGGTCACATCCAGACCGATGAGCCACTGGCTCTCTGCCGAATACTGCATAGTACTGGGCATAGGACTGCCATCAGCGGGCGGCGGCGTCATATCTTTGCGCAGCTTGGCAATGCTCTCTGCTACAGTGTTAGGCGTAGGACCGGTGAAAGTGACGCGCTGGCCCAGACCCAGGTAACGCAGGTCTATCAGGCTCTGACCTTGCCCCGGAACAGCTGGGGGAGGATCGTTCACCACATCCCAGGTCAACGGCTTATCACTGGTGTAACGCTGGCCCATGCAGCTGCCGGTCAGCACCAGGTTGACTTTCCCTTCACCATTCTGCCTGCTGTACCGAACGCCCACGGAATCAAGTTGCGCGACCACCAAATCGACTTTGGTATTGAAAACAAATTCAACCACGTTTTCTTTAGGGTCGATGGTGAGCACAAAGCGGGAGAGGTCTACTTTTTTCAGCAGGTCCCACGGAGAGTCCAGTTTAAAGCCGAGCGTAGGCGCGGCCAGGTTGACCAGGTACTCCAGGATATCGCCCAGCGTGATGCCGCCTAATTGTAGTGACACCACCTGGTGGCGGTTGTTTTGTTCCCCGCGCCAGGAGGTAGTGGCCTGCAGCCATATATTATCGAATTCTACTTTGAACTGATAGGTCGCTTCCGGCACGCCGAAGGTGAGCGCTGCGGTGAGCCGGATTTTGTTCACGCTGAACATGCCGCTGATCTTACCGGAGGCTTTGTCCGCAGTAGCGGGCTTGTTCATGTCGATGCTGGCGGAAGCGTTTATTTTCAGCTGCGTGTCGAAGATGGTCGGTTCCCAGCGCGCGGAAATCGTAGCGCCGAAAGTATAGGAAGGTTTTACTATCTGTACGCCGTTTTTGCTGGAGCCGGTCGTAAAAGTAGCATAGAGGCGGTCTACGCTGATGTCAGGGATCCAGCCGGGCGGCGTATATCCTTCACCGTAGATGAACCGTGCTACCAGGTCGGTGAGGTCAATGGCGGTGCCTTCATACAGTTTGCCGGCGAGCGTCCATCCCTGTGGTGTTTCGGGGTCTTGTACGGGATATTCCGCGGAGATGAGGAAGCGGGGCAGGTTGTAATTGTCCGGTGATCCCTGCTTGAGATAAAAGGTGCCACTCAGGCTGCCGGATATTTTTCCGTTGTTCAGCACAATGTCAAACTCCATGCCTTCCACGAGAATAGTGGCAATAAAGAGATTGATCTCCCAGCCTTGCACCACGTCGGGTTGGGTGGGATCGCCAAAGAGGATGCCTGCGGTGGCGAAATAATTTTGTCCCAGCGGGTCGGCTGAAAATTTTAGTTTGGTCACGTTCATCGTCTGCAGACCGGTGGAAGGGCCGGAATGACCGAAGAAGTAAGCAAAGGCGTCGCCGATGGGGATATAACTGTCTTTTGCCAGTGAGCCGGTAATAATAAAATTCGGTAACGACATTTTAAGATCGAACGATACCGTCTGGTTGTCCAGGGCTACCAATTCTTTGCTGCTGTTGGGATCGTCCGGGGAGGGTGGGATGACAAGTACCGTTGTGCCCTTTGATCCGAAGTTCATGGTGCCGAACACACTGCCGGTGACCACATGCGTTTTCTGGTAAGCTCCGTTATCATCCAGTACCTGCGACCATGTCCATACCCAGTGGGTGCCTACTTTATCGATGGTCACGAAGGGCACCGGCGGATTCCAGGTTTTGTCTGACTGAATGGTGAGGCCGAAGGCATTTAATGAGAATATCGGGAACTGATCGGTACCGTTGTTCATCAGGTCAAGGTCCACTTCTGCCACATAAAAATCACTGAGTAAAGGGAAGTTCATCGGGATGGGCAGCGGAACGCCGAAGATGCCTAGCAGTTCTTCGAGCCCCTGCACCAGTGATGCGTTTTCTTTTCTGAACAGCACAACGAAGTTCCAGAGGTCATTGGTGGAAAGGATGATCGTTTGGATACGTCCCTGTATCTTACCGATGGCAAAATCGCCGTACAGGTACACCGTTGAAAATGCGGTGATATCGGGTTGCGGCGGTGTGAGCGGAGCGATGACAAAGTTCAGGCCGGGGTTGATCAGCGCCACAGGTTGCGGCCCGTCCACCCCCGGTTCGCTGGCAGCATCGATAACGGTGGCGCTGCCGGTGGCGTTGATGCTCAACAGTGGGTAAGCCCGGTTGTCATCCGGCATGGTAACAGTGCCGGTTATACGGAGCGGCCATGGCCCTATCATGGGCGTTTTATCTAACAGGTGTTTTTTATCAGGTTGACGCTCATCGGGTAGGGGGAGGAAACCGTTGAGCGATAAGGACGCGTCCCCACTGGCGGCGGAGAATTCGGCAGCATTGACTACCATGCCTGTGAGGATGGAATCATACCAGGTAACGCCCATGGCGATGGCAGGAACCTGCATACTGGTAGGCGGCAGGGAGAAGAAATCTGAAAATATCCAGTCTGTTTTCACCGCCAGCGTCAGGGAGAAAGTGTTTCCTTCCTGTTGGTACCGCATTGTGGCGGTAACAGCGTAACTGGTGTCGGCGGTAAAGGAACCACTGCCGGTTAACTGTACACTGGTCCCGTTAGCCGACAGCGTTAGCACAACATTATCGAGTGTATATGCTGAATTGATACCAAACAGCCCCATGACAGGCACAAGCCCGGAGAGATCGGAGGAACTATTGGCCGCGGCCCACAGGTCGATGGTATTATTGCTGATGGCGGCATTGAGGGCATTGTATACACTGGTGGCGCTCATGGTTCAACTACTTTTAGAAGAATTGTTGCAGACGTTGAAAGGATAGCGGAGGAGCGGCAGGCTGACGGCTGGCGCGGGATTTTGTTCTGACTGTTACGGGAGACGGCTTGCTTTCGTTGCCGGTAATTTCGTTCCCGTCTTTATCGAACTCCCAAACCGCTCTTCTCCCCAGGGGACCACCAGGTTTGATAACCATAGCCGAGATGCCGTCTGTAAAAAGAACAAGCGGTAATTTCAGGGTGGCATAACCGCCTACCTCCGCTGTCCCGTCGCCGAAAGAGTCCCACTGCCAGCTGGCATGTGGGTTGATCACTTCTAATCTCTTCGTGGTGGCATTTTTATTCACCCCTTGTGAATCTTCACATTGTTTGTTGCCCAGGTTATAGGAGTAGACAGTGTCATTATTCGTATACCGCGTGGTAAAAGTGCGGGTGATGGAGTCAAATGACCTCGCTGTATCTGTGCTGAGAGTTGCCCCGCTGGTTTTCTTTTTTTTGCTTGATCCGCTGCTGCTGGGCGGGGCCTTTATCTCAATATCAACGTCTACATAGGCGGTCAGCCGGTGTACGTTTTTTTGTTTCAGCCGCGCATCATATAGAAAGGGGGTGGGTACGGTAGGCAGGAACGCGTTCATCAGCTGCAGGGAAGGATGACGGTGCTTTTCGAAAGCGCTGGCGGTAAGTGACTTCGATTTGAGCAATTTGGCGAAGGTGTCCACCACCTTTACCGCTTCTTTGCTGGGGTCTTTACCTTTGGCCACCGCAAAGCCTGTTGCCCTGCTGCCATGATGTGGTAAGGTGGTCATTTTGGTATTGCCAAAAACTTTCGTTCCCTTAAAATGCTGGTTGGTAGCGGACATTGTAACGTTGGTAGCGTCGCCGCAAATGATATAGGACGCCCCGCCAAAATAAATACCACATATAATGGATACCCTGTTTTTCTCCTCTGCTTTGGCGCCCCACAGATCTTCATCATTGGAGTCCCAATCCGGGTCGTCAGACAATACATTGGCTACAATGGCTTGTATTACAACTTCACCGTCATCGCTTTCCCACAGCGGGTCAAAGTCAAATTTCCCCGTAGTGTTATCATAGCTGGTCTTGTAGCTTCCTGGACTAACGATATTCTTTTTTGTGCAATACTTTTTTGTCTGGAGATAGTCGAGAATATTGACCCCGTACTTCACATACTGGTCGTAGTCGCCGCCATACCAGACTTTTCTGACCACCGGCTTTTTTGCCGGTTTGAACATTTCCAGCAGTTCCTGGGTGAGGTTAACGTGATCTTTATCACTGTGGGAAAAGATAATACAGTCAAACGCAGGAACATCCATACCTGATACCCTGTCAACAATGTACTTTAGATTGGTTTCCGTATTGTCGCTCTTTTTGTCGCTGCCACAATCTATCAATACTGTTTCTATCAATTCGGCAGGCGAGCTGTCGTCCCAAATCTCCAGGAAGGTACACTGGCCCTGGCCTACGTCTACTACTGTGACGGTAATTAACCCTGTTGCCATATTTACTGATTTTGTGAATTATGCCACCGGCGGCGTGCGCCTGCCCGTTTCAAGGCGGCGCTGCACCGGATCGGAAATCGTTTTTGGTTTCTTGTTGGTGCCGCTGTCATACGCGGCATACCAGCCCAGCGAACCTTTAGGATTACCAGGCTGGCCGAATAATATGATGTTGTTGTTCCCCGGCGGAAAACTCCATAACAAAACAGAGATCGAAAAATTACGCAGCCGTAGTAAGTATCCCAGCTTGCCATCGTCGGTAGGATAGGTTTCAAACTGGAAATTCCTGAACCCGATTTTCAACACGCCCTGCACGGGGAAACTGCCTGCAATGGCGTTGATGCCCGGCAGTTTCAATCCCAGGTAGACCGGGTTGTCCTGGTCTTGCGTGCCTCTCGACCATGCGGCGAGAATGGATATTTTGAAACTCACGCTGCCGGTCAGGGCGCCGAACGTTCCCAGGTCCAGCGTAAACACCAGCCCATACCACGATGGTTTCATCGGCGTTTGGTCCATGGGCGCTGAGATAGACGTGTAGCCCATGTCTTCCGGCGTTTGTCCTGTAGGCGCTTCTCCCTCCGGCGATAAATCCGGGCTCGCGATCAGTGCACTAACGGTGATCGGAAAGTTATTTGCCAGAGAAGAAGGCCGCGCTACGCTGGCAGTCATGTCAAAAGCGGTATTGGCTTCACGAACGGTGAATGTCTGGTCCTCCGGCGCAGTCATTAAAAACTGCATGTCTATGCTTAGCCCGTTATACCGCAGGTAGTAGTCCGTTTCGTTGTCCTCCCCTGGGCCAAAGGAGAACAGGTCAAAACCTTCTATGAGCCCAAACTGCAGGTTGCCGGAGAGGATGAAAGTTGTAAGTACGGCGGTGGGATCTGGCTGGTTGCCGCCGTTCACCAGTTGTGCCGACAGTACCTCGAGGGTAACAAGCGCCGAGCCGCCGTTGGACAGGAAAAGGTTTTCGCCGGTCAGCGCAAATGAATAGCTGGGAGCCCCTCCAACACGCTGGTAGGAGCCATCGATGATCAGGTTATTACCACGGGCCGCCGTTTGTTTACTAAGTGCGGTGCCCAGTATTTGGTTCAGCATCAGTTCCACCTGCGCAGAGAAATCTGCCAGTGCCGCATTGGCGAAACGCACGAGCAGCTTCATGGTCTTGAAGCCGAAAGGAATGGTTTCTTCAGCGCACAGGTCGGCCGGATCGTTGTAGCTGATCAATCCGAAAGCCGCTGTCTGCTCGGGTCGTGGGATGCCATTCTCCACCGTGAAAGGTGTTTGGGAGAAGCCGATATGATGGGCGTAAAATTGTTGCAGGTTGATCCCGGCGGTAAGGAATTTCAACTCATCCGGCATTTCCGCGATGTCTGTCGGTGCATTCAGGAACAGGAAACCATTCCAGTTGGCGTCATTTACCACGGTGTTGTAAAACAGCTTCAGTGCGTCCGATGCGTCCAGGGCGCCGGCGGCATTAAACATGTTCACTACAATTGACTGTGTGGCGGCGAGCGTACTGTCTTTACGCACGGCTACTTCAGGCCAGAGCCAGCTGCTGGTGTCGTTGGCCAGGTCCAGCAACGTGCGGTTGCAGAACTTGGCGATCATGATGGTGGGGCTGGCAGCATCGGTGCGCCAGGAACGCGGGGAGAGCTGGAACACCCAGTCATCCATTTCCACTTTCAGGATACCGGCGATTTTTAGAAAGCCGGGGAGATAGGTGGGAGTGGCCGCGGTGCCGATGCACGCTACAAAATCTTTTTCTGTGTCAAAAGGTTGCGGCTGGCCCACCAGCGCTTGATACACGGCGTCGATAATGTTTTGCGGAACGCCCATGGCCAGCAGGTAGGGTTTCTCCGCATCGGTGAGCATGTAACGCACGGAGGTGCCCGTCATCAGCTCATCGACGTTCGCGGCCACGAAGAACAGCTGGTTGCTTTGCAGTACCTGTTTGAATTTTCCCTGCACGGCGGTCAGGTCTACCCGTGGATATTCGGTGTTGGGCATATTACCCAGTATCAACCCGTCGTAGTCATTGTAGTCTGTAGTGAGTTCAGCCAACATGCCCTGCGGCGTTACACCCAGGGGATCGCCGTCGGCGCGTACGCGGCGCGAAGGCATTTCGTTGTCAGGCAGCGTACCATAGTCTTTCCCGAGGCAATAACTGCGGTATGGCGCAAGACTGGAATTTTCCATGTTGGAGGCAACTGCTACGTCCGGACCGGCAAGTCCGGCGTACACTCCGGAAGGAAATACCGGCGGCCGCAGCGCGGTATCGTAATATAACGTGTACGCGGGTACGGGATTATAGTCCAGTATGTTGTCTGTCCGTTGTGCACGATTGGAAAATACGGGCGCCTGCTGTGGCTGTGCAAAATACACCGGCTGCGTTCCGGCATTGTTTACCGCCAGCACTGTTAGGTGCGACGTGGTGGCGGTATCCGTCAGCGCATCGGCCACAGTGGGCGCGACGTCGGTATTGGGGACCGGTTGCGGAATATAAGCCGGTTTACCACCTTCAAATGCGATCATGTAATGGCTATCGCCGAGATGGGCATATTCCAGTCCGGAGAGGCCCAGTAGCAGCTGGTCTGTAACCACTGTACCGGATTTGGGCGCATTGTCCGGCGGTTTTACGGTTACGCCGAATGCGCCATCGGGACTGAAGTGATAACGCAGGCCTCCATCGGGATAGTCGGTTTGCACGGGGCATGCTCCTACGACAAGCCGTGCATCCGGTATGGCGCCGCTGCCGGCCAGCGGTGTTAGCTGGATGGTATAGCCTCTTGTGGTGCGCATAAAGCTATCCAGTATCATCGGGGCGTTCCCTCCGGGCGGGAAGAAACTCAGCGCGGTGCGCGTAGGTTCCTGCAGGTAAAGCGGATCGAAAAGTAATCCGAGATACAGCGCGTCTTTTTGCCTGTCGAAGACAGGCATGTACACCATTTGTATGTAGTTGTCATCAGGGGTATCTGTTGTCGTTGCCGGTGCTGCTCCATATAGCAGGCCTATGTTCAACGCGCTCCATACGCCGGCCAGGCCGGGATCGGAGGGCGGAGGGACGTTCATAACGCCGTTGAAGGCGCCCAGTGATGGGCCGGTGAAGGTCATCGTGGCGGAAGGGAAGGCGTAACCACCTTCAGGCCCGTCCAGATTGCCGCCTGTGGTGAACTGTATGCCGCCGCCATCGGCGTCTGCAATATACCCAAGGGTATTCTGGCCGGCAATGGTCAGCTGGTAGGCGCCAAACAGGAATGACACTGCGCGTGTAAGCGTCCACGTTATATCCGATGCGTTGCCTGCAGGATCTGCCAGGCCGGAGGTGGCCTGCCAGTTTAAATAAGGCTGATCAGCATTGTTGATCCATACGAAACGCACAGCGCCCGGCGGCCCCAGGCTGGGACGCAGTATTTCCAGTGCTGCAGCAAACAAGGCAAAGTCCGCTGGTTTTTTATCGAGAAACAGGTAGAACCCGCCGGTCACATCCTGCCACACTGCCGTGGTGCCGGCGCTGGCGCCAAGATTGCCGGAGGGGGTGGCGTAATAACCTGCCCAGTAGTCCGGCACATTGGCGACGGGCAGGGTAGACAGCTCATACAGTAATAATGAGCTCACCTGGTTGAATACGGGAACGCTCATGAACCGGTTTTATCAGTGAATATCTGGTCGCCCGGCAATAACGGTATTGACAAGGCTGTCAGGCCATTGCCCATGGCATATGTTGAAAGTCCGTTCCAGTCAACACGCAATTCCAGCAGCGGTCCCAACGAATCAGACGGGTTGGGGCCGGTCATGGCAGGGGTAACAGACCTGTATATACGAAGATGGCTAAGTGCGCCGGAAGTAGCTGCCGGCCGCATATTCAGCTGCTCCAGCAGATTGCCTGCCGAGGTGCCGACAGGCGTCAGCCGCTCTACACCGTTTACCATCACCTTGATCAGCACCTGTACCGTTGTACGGCCCCGGAAATAGGCGGTCGGCGTAGTGGAAGGGATGACGGTGGTATTCTGAAGGGCGGTATAGGAGGCCGCGGCCACCAGCGTGAAATTGGACTGGGTAGAGTTGCTTCCTTGCCCCCATGCCGCGTTGATGGCGGAGGGAATATATAACCGGTAGAACGGTTGAATGAATTGCGGATAGTAGAGGTCAACCGCGCCTGCCAGTCCGGCTTGTGTGTAACCGGAGCTCAGCGCGGGCGTGGTTACGCCCAGTGCGCCCAGTGAAGAGAGAGTACTGAGGAATGCGTCGAAGCCGGTGCGCCAGTTGGCGCCTGCAAGGTAACTGCCGATCTCGAAATCCAGTGGTGCGCCGGGACCGTAGCCATTGATCCAGGAGGGCACGCTGCCGGGGATGTTGATATAATCGCTGGCGGTTACCCTCAGTACCATTCCCGGCCGCAGGTCGATGTAGCCCGCGCCTGCGGTGGTGGCTGTGGAGAATCCGAAATTATAGTACAGCAGTTCCGCAAATGTCTGTGGCAGTGCAGCCGCGATAGCTGATTGCACCAGTGCAATACCGTAGGCAGTAGCACCAGGCACATTGCCTGCCGGTGGTTTTTCCACGGCTTTCAGAAAGGTGATATAGTCCTGCTGTAGCAGCGGCCGGATGGCCACGGTGTTGAACGACCATGCTTCCTCGCTGGCGGAGATGGTTAACTTGTACGGCAGCGCCGCTACCCCGGAGGGGGTTATACTGAACGGGCCTGCGGTAATAGGTGTGGCGCCGAGTGCGCCGGCGGTGGCGCCCAGTTCCGGCAGGTACATCGTAATGGCCTGTGCCGGAGGGTTGGCCGCTGCGGTGCCCATGGCGCTCATCGCCTGCGCGAGGTAAACGTAGGGGTACGCCGTGGCTGCTGGCTGCTGACTCACGTAGATACCGGTGCTGAACAAGGTGCCGCTGATGCCTCGCAACGCTGTACCATGGATGGTCACCGGCTGTACATAAGCGGTGTAGGTACGGCCGGCTGCCGGAGTGATGATGAATGTAGCGGAGGTCTGGCTGGTGATGGCGGTGTAAGTATTTTGCTGTAAATCGTCATACACAAAAATGGCATATGACAGGGCATCCGCTACTGCGGCCCATTCCATGCCGACGTTACTGCCATCGAACCTTACCCGCGAAATGTTGGCCACACTGGTAGGTATGGTCGCTGGTATTGACGGGGGGCCTGCAAGGGCTACGCCGTTGGAGGTATTATTGGCCTGCACGGTGTAACTTACCTGTGCGCCGGTGGTCAGGGCCTGCTGCAATGGGTAGGATGTGGTGCTGATGTCTTTGTGCGATGTACCGTCGGTGAACAGCACGGTGTAGGTAGCAGCGCTATCCACAGCGGCCCAGTGCAGCGTTGCGATGTTGGTCAGCGGATCGGCGCTGACGGGCTGTATCATCGGCGCTTTTAAAATAGGTGTCGCGCTGGTGCCACCGGCCATGCCGGTATCCGGTTGCAGTACCACCGGCCCTAAGGCTACACTGACCATCACGGCGATGTTTCCTGTATCGGGAACGGCTATATCAGAAAGGGCGATCGCTCCGCTGTTGGCCGTGGTAGTACTTCCACGGGCAATAATGCTGCCGCCGGCAATCACCACCGGTTGATATAACGCCGGCATAATATTGCCGGACGGTATTTGCGGCGCCGTCCAGTTGACGGCTACCTGACTTTGCGTTGTGAGGAGTGCTGTCAGCGTGGGTGCGGCAAACAGCGCATACAGCGTTTGCACCGGGGACGCGCCGCCGGTAGCGCCGGTGGCCGACACCTGAATGGTTTGCGTTTTAGTGGCGTCTATGGCAGTCTTGTCTATGGAGAGGGTAGCGAAGGTGGCATTGAGTGTTTGTGTTGCCACGGAAACATTGTCCTGCAAAAGGCTGACGGTATAGGAGGTGATGGCCGATGCGGCGTCTGGCAACCGTTCCCAGCCAAGGTCAATACGCCACTTGGTGGGACCGGCGGGATCGGTGTAAATCGTTGCAGATGTCAGCAAGGGTGTTGTAGCGAGCAGGATGGCGCCTGCGCTGCGCGGACCGGTGACGATGCCATCAGCGGAGGTGATGTTGCCTGCGACACGTAGTCCCACCATACCTTCCACGTTATAAGTGCTGGTGGCATAGTCGAAGCTGAGTACATTACCGGCGGCAGTTACTGGTCCTGCCAGGATGTTGTCTCCATCCATCAGGTACCCCTGCACGGCCTGACCGGTGGGAATAGTAACGCTGGCAGTTACCTTGCCGGCGGACTTGTTGGCCACTACGTTCGTGATCACCGGTGCTGTCGTAATAAGGGGGAATGGCAGCGGTTTGCTGCCGATGTTATTGGAAACTGTGCTCACCGCAATGGTGATCCCGCTTTGGTTGTAGACATCGAGGGGAATAATGGCCGACAGCGGACCTCCGTGATAGGTGCCGATGACTTTACCATTCGAAAGTACCTGTATGCGGCTGGAATCGGGGGCCACGCAGCCTTGCACCGTGTCCAGCGCCCAGGAGAGCGTCAGCGTTTTACCGTTGTAGGCGGCTGCGCTGATGGTTTTGGCAGCCTGGGGTATGCCGCAGGCAGCGGTAATGGGAGTGGCGGGCCCCAGGCTGAACGGGCCGGAGAAAGCGCCGGCGCCGCCGGCGTTGGTGGTAGGCATGACCGCCTGCGCACTTAAAAAAAATACCGAAGGGAAACCAGTGCTGTCGACCGGCACTGTTACTGTATTGCCCTGCGCCTGGTTACTGCCAACATTCACGTATACGCCGCCGGAAAGGGAGTACACGTTCACCTGTGCGCCTACGCTCATGCCGCTGGGCCCATAGTCCAATATGGCCGTGACATTGCTACCATCGAAGCTGGCGCTTAAGATAGACACTTCCGCCGCGATGACGGGCGCGGAGGTAATAGCCGCGTTCCAGTTGATGCTTGGCAGTGATGCGCCGTTTCTCACCCATATCACGTCCAGCATATACGAATCGGTGGCCGACAGCGGGAACTGAGGCTGGATGAAGGCCGTCGTTACGCTGGTAGTGGGGCCGGAGGTAGGCGACACTGCTATTACTATCTGCGGGTTGGCCGCCATGCGCAACCGTATTACCAACACCGGGTCCTTGACGTTGGCCGGTGTGGGAGACTGACCGGGATCTGTTTGCAGGGTGATACCTGCCGTGCCAACGCCGGGGGGTAATGGCGAATAGGGGCTGGCATAAAAAAGGTTTTTAATAACACTTGTAGCCATGCGGAATAAAGATTAAGAACGCATATCGTTCAATGCAGAGGTGTAATCCTGATGAAGTTCCGGTTTAATGCGGGGAAGCATATAGTTAAGGTCTTTGTACCGGGCAGCTGTTTGAATACGCATGGCATTCTGGTCAGCATGTAACACACCACCGGCGTAGTACCCCGCCCTGTTTTCGGGAAAGTCTTTCGCTGCCTGCTCTCCAGGGTGGCCCAGCGCCAGCGCGTAGAACGTATCGTCATACGCGATGGCTGCTATGTTTTTTACGGTAGAGGCGCCGTCTTCTGTGAGGATAGTGTCGCCGGCGGCCAGGTCATGCACGCTGTTGCATTTGTCTGCCGCAATAAATATCATGTGGTTCCCGGTGGCGACAAAGCTTTTCCCGTTGGCAGTCGTTACCTTGTAGATACCGTCTTCGCCGGCGGTGCCATCGGAGGTGTGTACGCCTTTAACGGTGCCGTATACGCCAAGTGTTTTGCCGTTGCCTGTTTTTACCCTGTCGTTTTGGGTGATCTCTTCGATAGGTCTTTGCGAGCCGTCTTCCAGCGTTACCAGCGTGCCTTTGGCCAGACAATGCCACCAGTAATAGAGATTGGGGATTTTGGTGCAGTTGAGCGAAGGCTCGTCCGGGAGGCCAACGCTGCATACATAAAATGGCGGTGCCACGGCGCCGCCTTTTAGTGGAATGCCGTTAAAAGCAAAGAAAAAATAACTGGCAATCTGGTTCCCTAATGAAGTTGGATCATAAACAATAGATTGGGTGTTGGTATGACTCATCTCATCATAGGGGAAGTTAAACTGCAGGATGTTGGGCGCGAGCCCTACGAAGAACCCGGCTACAAATCCGGCGTCCGGCGTGAATTGCCGGGACCGGCCTATCGTCACAGGCTTACCACCTGTTTTTTGAATAATAATATTGGTGCTGAGGTTGGCGACAGTAAGCCGGTTGATATCTATGGCGCCGCTCAACGCTACATTTCCTGTAAACGGAGCAATGAGCCAGGGATTGTTCGTATTCTTTGATTCCTTATAAATATAGTCGCTGGTGGGATAGCCGCCCGTTCTTCCTACACCGATGTGTATGAGGCCATCCGTAGAAACTGTGATGACAGGATTGGTCACATTCACCGAAATGTCGTAACCGGTGACCACCGTATTGGTGTAAAAGAAGAACCGTGTGGAACCATCATCGCTGGTGGTGTGGCCAAAGTATAAAATACGGAGTTCCTTTCCTGCTGGCAATGCTGTAGCTGAACGGGTGGTACACACCACAATGCCGCTTCTTACGGAAGTATTTTCTCCTTGTGCCAGCAGTTCGTCGCTCTCACTGTCGAGGACCATGAGATAGCCGCCGCTGATCATGTTGTTACCGTCAGAGCATGCTATTACGGAGGCTGTAGCTTTACCTGCGGCTGTTGTACCTGAATCTATCAGCAGTACGGTGTCGAGACCGTCCGTGTTGTCGTGATTACCGGCATGCAGCGCTTTGTAAAGATGAGGATAGGCCTTACTGGTGCGACCGGCTGCTGCTAACATTTGTTCTGCAAAATCCCGTTGACCAGCTTTGGATAATTGTAGGGGGATGGTTTTGCCTATGGGCAAGGATTCCTGGGAAGACAGCAATGCCTCAGCATTCTGAAGTGACAGCGTGTTCATTATTTGAGGGTTTAATGGTTTTTCGGAGGCTATGAGTAATTAAGTTAAGATATTATTTCCGATTCGCAATGCTAAAAAAATAGGTGGTGCCTGAACTTTACTTTCGTTTTAATGCACTGGCGTTAAAATTATTTCTAACATAATTTAAAATAGCTATGGGTGAAATGACGCCTTGTATTAATAGGTATAACTAAGGATGAATTGGCTCTGACGTTAACGGGACAACGTACAGTAAACGATTTTTCTGCGGCGTACGTTGAGGTCGCTGAAGTATCTCCTCCGGGTAACTGGCAATGTACCGTTTTTTGAGGCCGTGAGCCGGGGGGATTCCTGTTTTAGGATTTTCTGTACATGCAATTGTACCGTGATATTGTCTATTTACGATGCTTTTTTGATCGTCCCGGTACACATCTGCTTTGTTTTTTTACTTTTAGCCAGATCTCTTTTTTTACACAATTCCGCGTTTAGTATGATGTCCTCAAACACAATGCCCGCTTGTAGTCTGCTGCTTTTACAACAGGTGGCCGGTGGTGACGAGCCTGCCTTCCGGCAACTGTTTGATACCTTTGCCGACAGGATTTACGGTGTTGCCTATGCTTACACAAAATCTTCCCACCTGTCTGAGGAAATAGTGCAGGACGTATTTGTGAAAATATGGCTTAAAAGGGCTTCGCTGCCTGCGGTGAAGAGTATCGCAGACTATATCTTTATTATCTCCCGGAACAGGATCATAAATGAGCTGCGGCGACTCAAAACAGAAAAGAAATATCTTCAGCAACTTTTTTCGGAAGAAACGGAAAGCCTCCGGTCACCGGAAAGCGAATATGTACTTAAAGAAACCCGCAGTCTCGTTTTACATGCCATTGATCACCTGCCGCCCCGGCAAAGAGAAGTGTATCAGCTCAATCAGCTGCAGGGCTTGCGGCTGGGTGAGGTGGCCGTGCAGCTGGGACTGTCCAGGAATACGGTCAGAAACCATCTGTCCAGGGCTATCCAGTCCGTACGCGAATACCTCCATGGCCATGCCGATGAACAAACCCTGCTTTTTGTGATGATATTTCTTGCCTTACAGTAACATCCCACTGGTACATTTTTTTTAGTCGCGTGTCTTTATATACAGAATCAGCAACAATAGTACCGTAACAACAACATATGCATCGATTTCACCGTAACGCAAGGAGATGGCTAAAAGCAAGGAAGCCCGTTAATCCGTCGTCCGATCATGACGACGTGCTTTATACAGAGATACAGGGATACCTGGTGTCCGGCGTTTTTGACAACTGTAGCACCCCGGCAGGCCGCGAGGCGATGTACCGGCGTATCACCGAACAGGTGAAACCGCATCAGCAGCGCAGTACTGCGCTCCATAACAAATGGTGGAGGGCGGCGGCAGCCATCCTGTTTCCTATAGTGGTGCTGGGAGGGTGGTGGTACCATGGCTACCGGGAAAAACCGGCGCAACACGCTGCTGCCGCCCTGAAAAAAAATAAGGTAGTCCTTACATTATCAGATGGCGCCGTCATCGAACTGGATAGCTCCGGAAGAGGCGCTGTTACCCAGCAGGGGAACAGCGTAAGCATGAAACAAGGTGACGGTAACATCGTGTATAGCTCCCTGGTCAACGAAAGCCGCAAAGTGCCCTGGCATACAATCACCACCCCCAAAGGAGAAACGTTCCTCCTCACCCTGCCGGATGGCAGTACTGCGCTGTTGAATGCTGAATCTTCGATCCGTTTTCCGGTAGCCTTCCCAAAGGAGGGAAGGCTGGTACACGTAACAGGAGAAGTATATTTTGAAATACAAAAGAACCGGGCGCCTTTTCGCGTAAAGGCACCGGGATCGGAGATCAGCGTCCTCGGTACAAGGTTTAACGTAAACGGCTATACGGATAATAATGCGTTGCGCGTTACCCTACTGGAAGGAGCGGTAAAAGTGGCGGCGCAGGCGGACAGTGTGCTACTGCGACCTGGCCAGCAGGCCGTGCTGGCAGCCGGAAAAGCCACCGTTAATAGTCAGGTGGACCTGGAAGAGGTGATGGCCTGGAAAGACGGGAATTTTGTTTTCAACAGTCTTACCCTGCCCGAAATTATGCGCCAGGTCTGCCGTTGGTACGACGTGGAGGTAACCTATGAAGGACCGGTAAGCGCCAAACGTTTTACAGGAATTATCAACCGGAATGAAAGCATCACAGACATCCTCGGCTTTATGCAAACAGCCGGCATAAAGTATAAGCTAAACGATCGGAAAATAGTCGTAATACAATAATCAATATCACCAAAATCCACCGTTACCGGTCCTTCGCGTGTCAGCCGGAGTGACCGTACGCGGGCCAGCTATCCGGACCGCCAGCCGGATGAGGAATGATATGCGCTAAATCGCGATTCTTTTACCCTAAGCAACTCAAAAAAAGGAGTTGATGAAAAACGTATGTATGAACCTAAGAGGACATTTCCTTACCCATCCACAATGTAAAACCATCAACAGACATTTGTTGAGGATGAAGTTTGCCGCTTTCAGCCTGCTCTGTTTTTGTATGCAGACCAGTGCTACGGGATTTAGTCAGACCATTACACTGTCAGAGAAAAATGCATCGCTGAAGACAGTGTTGAAGGAGATCAACCGTCAGACAGGGTACCGTTTTTTTTATGAAGATGCGCTGCTGAACAACGCCGGGGGTATCAGTGTCGACTTGCGTAACACGCCACTGACAGACGCTTTGAAAGCCTGTTTAAAAGATCTGCCGTTGACCTACGCCATCTCAAAAAAACGGATCGTGCTCACCGCAACAGCGGCGGCAGGAAGAAATTCGATGGCGGCTGCCACGCTGCTGGCGATCGATGTGACCGGCATAGTGATAGGGGAAGACGGCACACCGTTGCCGGGGGCGACTGTTAAATTGAAAGGCACCGCCAAAGGAGTAACGACCGATGCCATCGGGCACTTTTCCATCCAGGTGCCCCGCACCGGTGTAGTGCTTACGGTGTCGTTTATCGGCTATGAACCGCTGGACGTCACAGTGCAGGCCGCTGGACCCATGCGGATCGTGCTTAAACGCCAGCAGTCAAAAGTAGAGGAAGTGGTGGTGGTAGCGCACGGGAAACAAAAAAAGACGGAGGTGGTAGGCGCCGTAACTTCCATTAAGCCTGCCGAACTGAAAATACCGAGCAGTAACCTCACCAATGCGCTGGCAGGGAAGCTGGCCGGCATAATTGCCTTCCAGCGGAGCGGCGAACCGGGCTTCGATAACGCCGATTTTTTTGTAAGAGGCGTTACTACCTTCGGCTACCGGAAATCCCCCCTGATTCTCATTGATAATATTCAGGCATCCACGACAGACCTGGCACGTCTGCAGGTGGATGATATTGCGAGCTTTTCCATCATGAAAGACGCAACAGCCACCTCATTGTACGGCTCCAAAGGCGCCAATGGGGTTATCCTCATTACGACCAAAGAAGGGAAGGAGGGCAGCGTCAACCTGTCCTTCAGGGCGGAAACATCCATGTCCCGCTCCACCCGGAACGTACAGCTGGCAGACCCCGTCACCTATATGGAACTGGGCAATGAGGCCGTATTGACGAGAAACCCGCTGGGAGGCCTCCTGTATTCAAAAGATAAGATAGAGAACACCCGTAACGGCGTTGATCCCGTGGTGTTCCCGGCGACCGACTGGCAACAGATGCTGTTGCGTAATGCAGCGATCAACCAACGCTACAACCTGTCTGTAAACGGCGGCGGAAGAATAGCCCGGTACTATGTTTCCGGCGCGATGAATATGGACAATGGCATATTAAAAACAGACCCAAAAAGTAATTTTAACAGCAACTCCAAACTAAAGTCGTATTCTATCCGAAGTAACGTTAACGTGAACCTGACGCCTTCTACGGAGATGATCGTACGTATCTCCGGCAGCTTCGATGATTATTCCGGGCCCATTCAGGGAGGGGAGGAGATCTATAAACAGATCATGCAGTCCAATCCCGTATTGTTCCCGGCTTATTACGGACCTACCGAGGAGACAAAGTATGTACGGCACATCATGTTTGGCAACGCTGCAGACGGTAAATACAATAACCCGTATGCCGATCTGCAGAAAGGATACAGACAGTTCAACAGGTCTGCCATCAACGCGCAGCTGGCACTGAACCAGCAGCTGTCTTTTCTTACAGAAGGGCTGTCTGTCCGCGGACTGCTCAACGTACAGCGCAATGCTTACTTCTCGGTGTCACGTGCCTATAAACCGTTTTTTTATGTCGCCTATAACTATGATTACGTCAGCAAAGGTTATTCGCTGAAAGCCATCAACCAGGAGGCCGGACAATCGGAAGCCCCTGCCGGTACCGAATACCTCGATTATTCGGAAGGTGACAAAACACTGTCATCTGATTTTTACGGCGAGCTGGCCGTTGACTATCGCAGGACCTTTAATAAAGTACATGGCCTCAGCGGTACGCTGGTGGGCATCGCCAAAAACAGCCTGACCGGCAACGCCGGCAATCTTCAGAACTCCCTTCCCTTCAGGAATCTGGGCTTGTCAGGACGTGCTACCTACCTGTATGACAACAGGTATGCCGCTGAGTTTAACTTTGGCTACAACGGCTCGGAGCGATTTTACAAGACGCATCGTTTTGGCTTTTTTCCGTCTGCCGGTATCGCCTACACGATTTCCAACGAAGCGTATTGGGAACGGTGGAAGCGGGTGGTCAGCAAGCTGAAGGTAAGGGCCACATATGGCTTGGTAGGCAACGATGCCATCGGCAGTCCAGACGACCGTTTTTTTTACCTGTCCAACGTAGACATGAACAGCGGTAAACGAGGGGCGTCATTTGGAACATTGAAAAACTACAACCTTAGCGGTATCGATATCTCACGGTATGCCAACTTCGATATTACCTGGGAAAAAGCTGCGAAAACCAACATTGGTTTTGAAGCCGCTTTCTTCGACCGGTTGAACCTGGAAGTTGATGTGTACACCGAAAAACGATCCAACATCCTGATGCCCCGTTCTTCCATCCCTACCACTATGGGATTGTCGGCCGGCCTTAGCGCCAACGTAGGTAAGGCGTCCGCACGTGGCATAGACGTAGCGATGGATTATACCCACCAGATCACCCATCAATGGTGGGCCAAGGCGATGGCCAATTTTACCTATGCCACCAGCCGGTTCGAAGTATATGAAGAACCATCATACCCGGAAAAAAATAAATCGCACCTGGGGCATTCCTTGTCACAGCAGTGGGGATATATCGCTGAAAGACTGTTTGTAGATGACCTTGATGCGAAGAACTCCCCCAAACAAAGCTTCGGCGTATACGGCGGCGGCGATATCAAATACCGCGATGTTAATGGCGACGGCCAGATCACAGAGATGGATATGTGCCCGATCGGCTTTCCGGTCACCCCGGAAATCGTATACGGGTTCGGGTTATCCTCCGGGTATGACCGTTTTGATGTCAATATTTTCTTCCAGGGCCTGGCCCGTGAATCGTTCTGGATAGACGCCGAAGCTACCGCCCCCTTTATCAAAGACCAGCGTCAGCTGCTGAAAGTATGGGCCGATAACCACTGGAGCGAAGATAACCAGAACATCTACGCCCTGTGGCCCAGGTTGAGCACCAGCGTTATTGATAACAACAACCAGCCCAGTACCTGGTTTATGCGAAACGGCGCATTGCTGCGTATCAAGTCCGTAGAAATCGGGTACACGCTGCCAGCCAGGCTGATGAAGCGACTGCGGCTGGCCAATGCCAGGCTTTATGTGAACGGTACCAACCTGTTTACATTCAGCAAGTTTAACCTGTGGGACGTGGAAATGGGTGGTAATGGCCTGGGCTATCCCATTCAACGGATATTTAACGCAGGCGTGACCTGTTCATTTAAGTAATTAACAGTGAAAAAAACGGTTATGAAGATCATTAAGATAATGCTGCTGGGAATGCTGATCATTTGCAGCAGCGCCTGCACAAAATTCCTGGATATAGTACCGGATAATGTGCCCACAGTGGACCAGGCGTTCCAGATGCGGGCCACCGCCAAAAAATACCTGTTTACCTGTTATTCTTACCTGCCATCGTTGGGCAGCGTCAGCGATAACTATACTTTTCTGGGATCCCGCGAAATAGCGTCGCCATACCCCGGTTCGCAGGCGCCGGGCGTATCGGACGGTATTCTGCAGCTCTGTTACGACTATCAGAATATCGTAAAGCCTATCGCCAACTATTGGGACGGCGATAATGGCGGGGTGGCCATGTTCATCGCTATGCGCACGTGTAATATCTTCCTGGAGAATATCGGCAAAGTCCCGGATATACAGGAGGTGGAAAGGAAAAGATGGATAGCGGAGGTAAAGGTACTGAAGGCATATTACCATTTCCTGATGCTGCGTATGTATGGCCCTATTCCCATGATGAAAACCAATATTCCTGTTTCCGCCGACGTGGAGGCCGTAAAGGTAAAACGTGATCCGGTAGAGGAGGTGGCAGCTTATATTGCGCAGCTGGCAGATGAAGCCATTCCGGATCTCCCGTCGGTCATCAATAATCAGCGGGAAGAGCTGGGACGCATCACAGCGCCCATTGCGCTGGCAATTAAGGCATATGCCCTGGTGCTGAATGCAAGCCCGCTTTTCAATGGTAATGCCGACTATGCAGGGTTACAGAATAAAGATGGCCAGGCCCTGGTAAACACCACGTTCGATAAATCGAAATGGCAGGAGGCTGCCCTGGCTTGCCATGACGCTATTGCGGCAGCCAATAGCGCAGGCTTTCAGCTGTATTATTTCCAGAAGCCTTTCGACCTTAATAACATCAGCGACACTACGAAAAAATGTATGGACATCCGGTGCGCTATCACGGAGGATTGGAACCAGGAATGTATCTGGGGCTTCGCGCATTCTACCACTACAGAGCTCCAGCGGGAGTGCGCTCCCCGGAACGACGTATATTCCTATACCTATTCCTTGTGGGCGGCGAACATGAACGCCTGTGAAATATTTTATACGGCGAACGGTGTGCCTATTGAAGAGGACCTTCACTGGGACTACGCCAACAGGTATACGAAACTGGTGACCGTGCCTGCCACGATGCGCAGCATTTTAAAACCGAACTACACCACGTCATATTTCAATATGAACAGGGAGTATCGTTTTTATGCGGACCTGGCTTTTGACGGATCATCTTATTTTATCAAACAAAGACCGAATGAAGACAACCTGCTGTACATAAATACCATGTGGGGGTCTTCTTCCGCCAATTCACTGTCAAGGTATTCCTTTACCGGCTACTGGCCTAAAAAGCTGGTTAGCTGGAAAACATCCGGCGACGGTGGTTCCTATACCGCGGATGCCTATCTGTGGCCGGCCATCCGTTTGAGCGCACTGTATCTCATGTACGCGGAGGCGTTGAATGAGTCAGAAGGTCCTTCGGCCAGGGCGTATCAATACATTGACGAGGTACGCCGCCGCGCAGGCCTGGACGGTGTGGTGCAGTCATGGGCGGCCCATTCCCGGAACGCTGCCAAACCTTCTACTGTGGAAGGACTGAGAAGCATCATCCAGCAGGAAACGATGATTGAATTCATATTCGAAGGAGAGAACTACTGGAATATGCGCCGGTGGAAGCGGCTAGACCTGATGAACAGGCCTGTCACAGGTTGGGACGTCACCCAGCGTACGCCCGCTACCTTTTACAAAGTGAGGTCCATCTATCAACCACGGAATACTTATAAGGATTTCCTGGCGCCTATCCGGCAATACAATCTTTATGTGAATCCTAATCTGGTGCAGAACCCATTATGGTAGGAGGTATCTGCACAGCGCTGTTATCCATCAAAATAAAAAAAATGAAAAAACATTTATTGTTATATATACTGGTCCTGGCGATTGTTTACTCCTGCCAGAAACAAACGGGCACCAATATGGAGCCGATTTATAAAAGTGACCGGAAGCCGCCGGTGGTCACCCATGTGCGGGTAAATAATTTTCCGGGCGGCGCTTTCATCGTATATGATATCCCGGCAGACCCGGAAATACTATACGTGCAGGCGGATTATAAGATCAACCCAAAAACAGGGCAACAGGTAAAAGCATCTTATTATACAGATACCTTAAAAGTAACGGGCTTTGAAAAGGCCGGAGATTACCAGGTAACGTTGCATGCCGTGAGCCGCAGCGAAGTAAAATCGGACCCTGTAGAAGTGACGGTCCATCCGCAAACGCCGCCTTACCTGGATGTGAAGTCTTCCCTGCAGATCGTGGGCGATTTTGGCGGGGCCAATATCTCTTTCCGGAACGTTAGCGGCAGCGACATCGCCGTGGTGGCGCTGGTAGATACGATCGGTAAGGCCGAATACATTTATACGAACTATACGAAGGATACCTCCGGAAATTTCTCGGTGAGAGGTTTTTCCGCAAAAGAACGGAAGTTCGGCGCTTTTGTGCGGGACCGGTGGGGAAACGTATCTGATACTGTTTGGACGAAAGTGACCTCGATGACAGAAACAGAGCTCGACCGGACGAAGATGAAGGCGCTGGTACTGCCGGGGGATCAGACGGCGTGCTGCGGTTCCGATCTTAACGTGCCGCTCACCAATCCGTATAAATCAGGCGACTACGCCTTTTATGGTGTCACCAACCCCAATGATTCCGTTCCTGCGCGGGTGACCATCGATTTCGGCCACCCGGTGGTGCTCAGCCGTTTCAGATACTGGATGCGGCAGAACGGTGGCGCGGAGTTCAGGAACGGCACCCTGCGTTTCTTTAAAGTGTACGGCAGCATGAACCCCAATCCCAACGGGGCGCTCGACGGCTCCTGGACGCAGGTGGGTGGTGTGTACGAGCTGGTAAAGCCCTCTGGTCTTCCCTACGGGCAGTTAAACAGCGCCGACTATGAGGTGGTAAACAACGGATCGGAGTTTATTTTCCCCTTGCCGGCCGTTACGATGCGCTACTTCCGGCTTGTCATCCTGCAAAATTATTCCGGCGGCGGTGGCGTGGAAATATCTTCCCTCCGGTTTATGGGCGACTATCAATAATCATTTCCGGTAGCATTTAAAAAAGACTATTATGAAGTATATCATTTATACCCTGTTGTTGGTGGCCACGGGATGGACTGCATGCACGAAGATGGACCACGAGTACGCCCCTTACCTGTCAAACGGCGAGATCTTCTATACCGGTGTGCCCACCCGCCTGGAAGTTCATCCCGGGAGGGGCAGAGTGGAACTGCAGTTCACCCGCCCGAAAGACCCCAACGTCACCCGGTTTGTTATTTACTGGAGCAACCGCAGCAAACACCTGGAAATACCGGCGACGGACGTCATGGTCCAAAAAGTGATCATACCGGACCTCCGGGAAGGGGAATATGTTTTTGAAATGGTGGCTTATGACAAGGCTGGTAACCCGTCGGCCCGGGGAGCGGCCATTGTCAGCGGTTCCAGCCTGGGCCAGGCATATGAAGGCAACCTGCAGGCGAGACGGGTGACTGTAGCCAACAGCCAGTCGGGCATTCTGCTGGATTTCACCTCGGTAGACACCGTATGCCGGTATACGACGCTAGGTTATACTACATTGCCGGGAGCAGCGGGAACGATGATGTACAGCAACCGCGACGCATTCCGGGATACCCTGAAGGACGCATCCTTACAGCTTTCCGTCATAAAGCTGAAAACAGCCTATGTGCCGCCTTCCGGCATCGATACTTTTTATGCCCGGCAGGAGCTTGCGGTGAACCTGCTGGCCGGTAAGTATGTTTGTACCGGTCAGATGACCGACAATACCACCGCTTCGCTGACAGGGCCCTACCCGTGGAACGTGACGCTGCGGCCGGTGACGGCCACCCAGCTGGAATTAGTAGACGATGACCAGACAAACGATGTGTATCATAAGATCCTGAGTGACGGCAACGGTTCCTACTATGGATCGTTCGGGGTGGTGTTTAACCTCGACAATCACTACCGGGTGATAAGTGTCGTTAATAAATACGGGCAGCCCTCGTCGAACGGACGATCGGCGGAGCTGGACCCGTCGGGCGTCAATACATTTGATCCGGTGACGCGAATATTACGGGTGAAATATTGGATGAACCAACCGGGGAGTACACATCGCACCTCGTTTGACGAGACGTTTACCATGAAGTAGGCAATTTGCCGGATTGTTGGATACTATAAAGCCGCATAAACGGAGGTTTATGCGGTTTATCTTTTTAGGGAATTTTACTTTTGCTGTAGTACATTGCTACCTGTATATAATTTACATGACCCATGCATCAGCTGTTGCCCGGTATCGATATATTATTGGCGCACCCGCCTGTTTGGAAGGACCAGCGGATTGGCCTGGTTACTAACCATGCCGCCTGTACGATAAATTTTAAACCTGTCCGGCAGGCCTTGATGGAGGCGGGATTTAAGATCCGCCGATTATTTTCTCCGGAGCACGGACTGGACACCACCGGCGTCGACGGCGCCGAAATGCATGACGGCATAGATCCGTTAACCGGTCTTCCGGTGACGAGTTTGTACGGTAGCAAGTTGGCGCCTGATCAACAAGATCTCGCCGACATTGACCTGCTGTTGTTTGACATTCCAGACATCGGCTGCCGTTTCTATACCTATCTGTGGACGATGACCCATGTAATGGAAGCCTGCGCGTTGCATAACAAACCCCTCGTGATCGCCGACCGGCCCAATTCTTTGTCCGGCAACATGGCGCTGGCAGAAGGGCCGATGCTGGACGAGCGCCGCTGCAGCAGCTTTATCGGACGGTGGAATATCCCGGTCAGACATAGCTGCACGCTGGGTGAACTGGCGCTTTATTTTAAATCGGCAGGCAGCAGTAACATCTTACAGACAAACCCGCTTGCGCTGGAGATCATTCGTTGCCAGCACTGGCAACGGACAATGTTCCACCCGCAATGGAGCCAGTCATTTGTACCGACATCGCCGGCCATACCTTGTTTTGAAGCGGCGTTATTGTATCCGGGGCTGGGCCTGCTGGAGGCGACCAACATCAGCGAAGGGAGAGGAACGGCCATCCCTTTCCGCGTAGCCGGCGCTCCCTGGATGGATGGCGCAGGTATCGCCCAGCGCCTGAATGCGTTGCATGTTGATGGCGTAGTGGCGCGCCCTGTCAGTTTCAAACCCACCGAAGGAAAATATGCCGGGCAAAACTGCCAGGGTATCATGTTTCATGTAGATGATCCTGCGGGGTTCAGACCTGTAACGTACGGGTGGTGGCTGATGCGCCTCCTCAGAGAACATCATCCCGGACATTTTGCCTGGGCTTCGTATCCCACGTATGTTAATCATAGCGGCGCGCGGCATCTTGACCTGTTGACCGGACTACCAGGTGCTGAGTCAATCATCGGCGGCCCGGAAGACGACACCGATCGTTATACCGATACCGGAGATTGGGAGGAGAGGGTAGCGCCGTATTTATTGTACAGATAAACTGATCTTGAAAGCCAATGACTTCGAAAGGATAGTGGAAGTTATGTAACCGGACAGCTCTTTTTATTGTTATAATGTAGTAACATAATAAAAAGAGTTGATGCCAAATTACTTTTTTGGAGAGCGGATCAAGGCGTACGCCTGCTTTCAACCGTATAAACAAAACTTTCCGCTTTATAGTAGCCGAGATTGTATTCCATGGGACGTTCGGCCTGGTCGTAGACAAATCTTTTCCGGAAGAGGATAGCGCTGCCCAGGTCGATCTCCAGTTTGGAGGCGATTATTTTATCGGCGGTCCTGGAGCTGATTTCTTCTTTTGACAGGGTGGCTACGAAGTAGTGTTCCTGCTCCAGCATTTCGTACAGGGGCTTCTTGAAATCTTCATCACCCGTGAGACCTATTCTTGGGTGGAAATAAGAAATAAAATAGACGAAGGGTTCCTGCGTGTTACCGCGCAGGCGTTCGAGTTTCATAATTTTCCGGTCGGTCCGGATATCGAAGAAGGCTGCAATCTGTTCGTCAGGATAAACCCAGCTGATATGCAGTTCGTAATTTTTGATGGTGATGCCGCGTGCCAGCATTTCCTGCGTGAAACTCAGCCAGTTCATGGATTTGGAGCTCATCTTCGGTTGCGCCACTTTTGTTCCCAGCCGCTTTTTCCGTATCAGCAGTTCTTCATACACCAGTTTGTTGATCGCCTGCCGCAGTGTTGTCCGCGACACAGCCAGTTTTTTGGCCAGTTCCAGTTCGTTTGGCAATAATTTTCCCGCCTGGTATTCCGGTTGTTTAATCAATTCCCGTAACAGATTTTCCACCTGGATATGCAGGGGGACAGCACTTTGATGATCTATCTCAATTTTCATAAAAATGTAGGAACATAATTAAGTATGCAAGTTAATATAATTAATCAATAATGGCCAGCCCTCGCGCTATACCCCTGAAAACCGCTGTGTAGGAAGATCTGAATGAAATAGTACGCTCTCTTTTTACCCCGTTTTGCCTCCTGAAAACATCCCGGGAGTAAATTTTTTTTCCCCGGATGCTTGCTTTTTTCAAACTTAATATGTAATTATGTATGTACAATTCAACCAACTCGCATTTACTTTATACTGTTAGTTAGTCTCTGTTATGAAAAAACGCACCCTGACCTTTTTAAGGCAGCGGAGGTACCTGTATTGCCTCTTGTTACTGCTATCAACCAAAATGTCGCCAGGTCAAACCGTCTTTAAAGTCACGGGTAAGGTCCTGGACAGTAAAGGCCAGGCGATGCCTGGCGTAACGGTCATGATAAAAAACACCTCCACCGGTACCACCACAACGGCCAGCGGAGACTATGTTATTACTGCAGGCGGCGGCACCGACACCCTCCTGTTTTCCTACATCGGGTATCAGCGGCAGATCATACCGCTGGCGGGCCGGCACAGCGTCCAGGTAACCATGCTGGAAAATAAGAATGACCTGAACGACGTAGTGGTGGTGGCCTACGGACAACAAAAGAAAGGTAGTATGGTCAGCGCTATCACCAGCGTCAATCCGAAAGAAATCAAAGGTCCTACCAGTAACCTCACCACCATGCTGGCAGGACGCATCTCCGGCCTTGTTTCGTACCAGCGGAGCGGAGAACCCGGCGCCGATAACGCTTCCTTCTTTATCAGGGGCATCACCTCTTTCGGTTCGGGCAAGCTGGACCCGCTGATCCTGATAGACGGGATGGAGTCTGCCGCCATTGAACTGGCGCGTCTCCAGCCAGACGACATCGCCGGTTTCTCGGTATTGAAAGACGCTGCCGCCGCCTCCCTGTATGGCGCACGCGGCGCCAACGGCGTGATCCTCGTCACCACCAAAACAGGTAAAGCCGGTAATACCAAAATGAACATCAGGCTGGAGAACTCCATCTCTTCCAACACGAGGAACTTCCGCCTGACGGACAACATCACCTACATGCAGCTGGCAAACGAAGCGGCCCTCACCCGCAACCCGCTGGCGCCACTGCCTTACAGCCAGCATAAAATCGATGGAACCATCGCCGGCGGTGATCCGTATCTCTATCCCGACAACAACTGGATAGACGCCCTGATAAAAAAATACACCAATAATCAGCGCTTCAACATCAACCTCACGGGCGGCGGTAACAAAGCGCAGTATTATGTAGGCGCTACCGTCAACCAGGACAAAGGCATACTGAAAACACAGCGCGGCACCGAGGTGAATAACAACATCCGGCTGAGGAGCTACGAGGTGCGTTCCAACGTCAACCTGAAGCTCACCAATACGACAGAGGCCATCATCAGGACCACCGGCAACTTTGACGATTACACGGGTCCGATCGGCGGCGGCGCTGAAGTATTTAAAAGTACGCTGAACGCCAACCCTGTCCTGTTTCCGGCTATTTTTCCGGCCAGCGCGCTGCCAACTGCCCGGCATCCCATGTTTGGCAATGCTTCCCGCGGATCCAACGGTGAAATATATACGAACCCGTATGCGTCGATGGTGTCAGGCTTCCAGCAGTACAACACGTCTGTTTTAAATGTACAGGTAGAAATAAAGCAGGACCTCGACTTTATCCTCCCCGGTCTCTCCGCCAGGGCCATGGCTTATACCAAGCGCTATTCCTATTTCAGCCTGAGCAGGCAGTATACCCCCTTTTTCTATGCAGCCAACCCTGTGGCGGATAAATCCGGCGGCTATACGCTTTCGCTGTTGAATGAGAGTACCGGAACAGAATATCTCAACTACAAGCCCGGCGATAAAATAGTGAACACCACCACTTATGCAGAAGCTGCTATCAACTACAACAGGACCTTCAATGAACTGCATAATGTCGGCGGGCTGCTCATCGGTATCCGGCGCAACTACCTCAACGGCAACGCCGGAGATCTGCAGGCATCTCTTCCTTTCCGTAACCAGGGCATATCCGGCAGGTTTACCTATGCCTACGACAACCGTTACCTGTTTGAAGGTAACTTCGGGTACAACGGCTCTGAAAGATTTGCAAAGAAAAACCGGTTCGGATTTTTTCCTTCCATCGGCCTGGCGTGGAACGCCGGCAATGAAAAGTTCCTCCAACCGTGGAACGATGTGGTATCAAAGCTGAAATTGCGCGCCACCTGGGGCCTCGTAGGCAACGACCAGATAGGCAATGCCAATGACCGCTTCTTCTACCTCTCTAACGTAAAGCTCAGCGACGATCTTTTCTCCGCTGCCTTCGGAGAAAATTTCGCCTATAGCCGCCCCGGCGTCTCCGTTGCCCGGTATCCGAACGAAGGCATCACCTGGGAAAAATCAAAAAAGATCAACGTTGGCATGGACCTCGGACTGTGGAACGCACTGAATATTACCATCGACGCCTACCAGGAGCGCCGCAGCAATATCCTGATGGCCCGCGCCTATATCCCCACCACTCTCGGACTCACAGCGCCGGTAGCCGCCAACGTAGGCGTAGCACAGGGCCGCGGGATAGACGTATCCATGGATTATAACAAAACATTCAACAAAGCATGGCTGCAGATGCGCGGGACATTCACGTATGCAGCCAGCAAACTGCTGGTCAACGAAGAACCGGAATATCCGGCCAACATGCAGTACCTCTCCCGCGTGGGTCACTCCCTCGGGCAGGTATATGGCCTGATCGCAGAACGTTTGTTCGTGGATGATGAGGACGTGAAAAACTCTCCCAGGCAGCATTTCGGGGAAGTGAGGGGCGGAGATATCAAATACCGCGATATGAACGGCGACGGACAAATCACTACGCTGGACATGGTCAACGGGCTTGCGCACCCCGTCACGCCGGAAGTGATCTACGGCTTCGGCTTTTCTTTCGGCTATAAAAATTTTGATATCAGCACTTTCTTCCAGGGATCTGCAAGATCTTCTATCGCCATCAGCCCCGAAGCCATTTCCCCGTTTGTGGCCGATGGCCCTAACCAGCACGGCCTGCTGGACGTGATCGCCAACGATCACTGGTCGGAAGATAACCGCAACCTGTACGCCTTCTGGCCCCGGCTGGGGCTCACTCAAAATGAGAACAACAACCAGCCGTCCAGCTGGTGGATACGCAACGGCGCTTTCCTGAGAATGAAAAGCGCAGAGATCGGGTATAACATCGGCGACAAGGGCCTGAAAAGATACCACATTGCCGGCCTGCGGATTTATGCCAACGGCAGCAACCTGTTCCTCGTCAGCGCCTTTAAACTATGGGACCCCGAACAGGGCGGAAACGGCCTGGGATACCCGGTGCAGCGTGTTTTTAATATAGGCCTCAACGTTCAGTTATAACGCCGGCTAAATCATATGTCATGAAACATTTATCAACCAACTCCTTATCATATCTCTCCCGCTGGCTGTTATGCCTCGCCTGTTCCATGTTGTTCGCCTGCAATAAATACCTCGATATCGTTCCGGACAACGTGGCCACCCTCGATCACGCTTTCTCCAACCGGCTGGAAGCGGAGAAGTATTTATTTACCTGTTATGCTTACCTGCCACAGGATGACCACCCGGATAAAAACCCCGCCTTCAGCGGCGGCGATGAAGCGTGGACCTACTGGCCGATGACGGAAGATTTTTTCTTCCTGGACCCGTACAACATCGCACGGGGAAATCAGAACGTAGCGCAACCCTACATGAACTACTGGGACGGATATGATGGAGAGTCCCTCTGGCAGGGTATCAGGGCCTGTAATATCTTCCTGGAAAATATCAACAATGTCCGCGACCTGCAGCCTTATGAAAGAGACAGATGGACGGCAGAAGCCACCTTTTTAAAAGCTTACTTCCACTGGTACCTGCTAAGGATGTACGGCCCCATCCCGATAGCGGACAAAAACCTGCCCATCACCGCTTCCCCGGAAGAAGTGAAAGTATTCCGGCAACCGGTAGATACGGTGGTGAACTACATCGCAGGATTGATTGATGCAGTAGCGGGCAATGAGAACAGCGCACTACCGGCAAAAATTACCAGTACCACAACAGAGCTGGGCCGCATCACCAGGGCCGCAGCGCTGGCCATCAAGGCGCGGGTGCTGGTAACAGCCGCCAGCCCGCTGTTTAACGGCAACAACGATTTCGCCGGCATGAAAAATAAAAACGGCCAACCGCTTTTTAATCCACAGTACGACGCCACCAAATGGGAAAAAGCACGCGTCGCCTGTAAACAGGCCATCGATGTGGCACAGGCGGCCGGCAGTAAACTGTATTACTTCAACCCCGCCGTGGGAACAGTAGACCCGGCCACGAAAGTGGAAATGAATATCCGTAACGCCGTTTGTGAAAAATGGAACAGTGAGCTTATCTGGGGACAAACATCCGGCGGTACGCCTGCGTACTGGCTGCAAACCTACGCCTGCCCGCAACTGGACCCCAATGTTTTTAACCTGAACCTGAAAGGAAAATTGGCGCCCCCGCTGAAAATAGCGGAACTTTTTTATACACGCAACGGCGTTCCCGTGGAGGAAGACAGGACCTGGAATTACGCCGCCCGCTATCAGTTGCGTACGGCTACCGCAAAAGATACCGGTATACAGGAAGGATATCGCACCATCGGCCTGCACTTTGAAAGAGAACCCCGGTTCTACGCAGATATGGCCTTTGATGGGTCCACCTGGTTTATGAAAAACGGTAATTACAACATTCAGAGTAAACTGGAACAACACTCCGGGAAAAAACAAAGCCGCCTCTATTCCGTCACAGGCTACTATACTAAAAAAATCGTCAACTGGAACCTGGTGTACAACAACACCTCGCTGGAAGTGGAAGCGTACCCCTGGCCGATCATGCGCCTGGGAGACCTTTACCTGCTGTATGCTGAAGCATCCAACGAAACTGGTAAACCAGCTGACGCGCTGTTTTATCTCAATCAGCTGCGGGCGAGGGCAGGACTGGCTTCTGTGGAGTTTTCGTGGAGCACGTATTCTACGAAGCCAACGAAATATTCCACACAGGAAGGACTGCGCGAAATCATCCGGCAGGAAAGGACCATTGAAATGGCTTTTGAAGGCAGCCGCTTCTGGGACCTCCGCAGATGGAAGACAGCGCCACAGGTGCTGAACCAACCTGTCTTTGGCTGGGATATCCTCCAGTCAACCTATGAAGACTATAACCGCAGAGTGTTTTTGTACAGTCCCCGGTTTGTGGCGCCCAGGGATTATTTCTGGCCGATCAAGGAGAACAATATTCAAATCAATCCTAACCTCGTACAAAATACCGGTTGGTAATGGTCATTGATCAATATACCGATATAAACATATTGAGATGAAAAAAAGAATTTTTTACCTGCACCTCTTTATCATCCTCCTGGTGGGAGGCGCCTGCAGGCAGGAAAGCAACGGCCCTGTGCTCAAAGACAAGACCGCTCCGGGGCCGGTGAGCAACGTAGTGGTGGAAAGTCTGCATGGCGCGGCAAAAATAAGTTATGCTGTTCCCGCGGATGCTGATCTGCTATATGTAAAAGCCCTTTATACGGCTCCCAACGGCGTAGTCCGTGAAACAAAAGTAAGCCGTTACAACAGGGACCTGACCGTTGCCGGTTTCGGTGATACCAGCGAGTATAAAATCACAGTGTATGCAGTTGATAAAAGCGAAAATGTCTCCCCGCCGGTGACCGTCATCGTCCGTCCGCAGATACCGCCGGTATGGATTGTCAGAAAAGCGCTGGCCGCCAGCGCCGACTTCGGAGGCATCAATGTAAGATATACCAACCCCGAAGAAGATGACCTGGCGATCGTAGTGCTTGCAGACGATTCGCTGGGCCGGTTCTCCCCGGTGGCTACACAATACACCAACCTGAAGGAAGGTGATTTTTCCACACGGAATATGCCCGACGTACCTACAAAGTTTGGCGTGTATGTACGCGACAGATGGGGCAATCTCTCCGATACCATGCACATGGTGCTGACGCCCCTTTTTGAACAAAGGCTGGACCGCCTCAAAATGAAAGGCCTGGTACTGCCCGGAGATGCGCCGATAGGGTATGGCGGTTCTATCGCCGGCCTTTTCGATGGCAGCACCACCAATGGTTTTTATCATTCCAGCGATGCTGCGAGAATGCCGCAATGGTTTACCTATGACATGGGGCAGCGTGCGAAACTGAGCCGGCTGGTATGGCATATGCGGCCGGGATTTTATTATTCATTGCACAATCCCCGCGTAGTGGAAATATGGGGTTCTGATAATCCAAATCCAGATGGCAGTTTCGACGCCAGTTGGACTTTGCTGGCCACCGTTACGCAGATCAAGCCTTCAGGGTTGCCGGAAGGGCAGCTTTCCCAGGCAGATACAGATGCGGCGCTGGCAGGGCAAACGGTGACCTTCCCTTTAAACACGCCCAAAGTACGCTACATCCGGTTTAAGACACTGAAGAACTGGTCGAACGGGACCTATGTGAACTTTTACGAGATCGCGATGTGGGGAGATACCAAGTAATACATCAACCTGAAAAAAAACAATACATGAAATATAGCTGTTTCATCTTCTTATGGTTGCTGGGCATTTCGGTATGGCTCGTGTCCTGTACCAAAGGAGATGCCTTTAAGAAATATATGGAGGGAGGGGAAATCACCTATCCCGGACGTGTGGATACGGTGCTGGTACAACCGGGTTACGAACGTATACAGCTGCTGCTGGTGCCTGGTAACGACCCGCTGGTGACGAAGTTCAGGATCTTCTGGAACAGTAACGCGGATTCCCTGGAGGTACCGGTAAAACAACACAGCGGAAAGGATACGTTGCCGGTGCTCATACCAGCGCTGCATGAAGGCAATTACAATTTCACTATTTATTCCTATGACAAAGACAATAACAGGTCGGTGATCGTGAATGTCTTCGGAACGGCCTATGGGAAAAGTTATGCCGGCACGCTGGTCAACAGGACGCTGAAGTCGGTGGAACAGTCGCCGGACGGCAAACAGATCATCTTACTTTGGGGAGAGCCTGCGGGGGGAGAGCAGGGGATAGAAGTGAGCTATGTCGGCGCCGGCGGAACAACACAAAAGGTAATTGCCCACCCCGGGGATGCCCGTACGGTGCTTCCTGACTATACAGAGCGTTCAAAGCTGACCTACCGCTCCATGTATAAACCGGATACGACTGCCTTCGAATTTTTTTACCCGGAGCCGTCGGCTGTTACACTGCCTGCATTTGAACGGGAGCTGTCCAAAGCCGGTTTTAAGGTGCTGCCACTACCTACGGATGTAAAGGACGGGGGCTATGGCTGGCTGATAGATTACCTTTGGGACAACAACTATGATGTGCCCGGTTTTGCCACACAGTCTGTTATCCCCTGCTGGTTTACGATAGATGCAGGCGCGGCCGCTCCGCTCAGCCGTTTTAAGCTATGGCAGGCGGCCGACAGGTTATATAACCAGGAAAATGTAAAAACGTTTGAACTATACGGCAGCAATAACCCTGCGCCGGATGGCAGCTGGAACAGCTGGAGCCTGATAGGGTCCTATGAATCTGTGAAGCCTTCCGGTTTACCGACAGGACAGCAGACCGATGATGACATCGCTTTCGCAAAAAACGGGGAATCCTTTTCAGTGCCCACAGGAACAACCGCGTTCCGCTATTACCGGTTCAGGTTACTGACCAACTGGGGGAATGCTCAGTTTATGACGATGGGAGAATGCACGTTTTATACGCACAGTAAAAATTAAATTCAAAAAAACAGAGGATGAAACGACTATTTGTAGCAACATGTCTGCTCATGGGCACCATGGCGCAGGCACAGACAGAAAAAATTGAACTGTTGTCCTATCCCGGCAGGATAGCGGCGACAGTACCGGGTAAAGCCGCGCTGGCCAGGCAGATACTGGCAGACCACCGCCTGGACACCGTGCAGGAAAGGGCCCTGAAAATACTGACGGGTTTTAACGCCGGCACAGGGTACGGGGAGATATGGATAAGAGATTTTAATACGTTTATCAACGGGTCCCTGAAAGTACGCCGGCCTGCAGATGTGAAAGAGGCGTTGCTGCTTTTCTTCAAGGTACAGGGAGCAGACGGCAATATACCGGACGGTGTTATCAAAGAAAAACAGGCCAATATCGGTTATCAATACGCCTACTCCAACCTGGCTCCCGGCTGGGCCAGCCACAAGAATACTGTGGAAACAGACCAGGAATCGTCGCTGATACAGGCAGTGAGGAAATACATTGAAGCTACCGGCGACCGGGCTATCCTTAGTGAAAAAATCGGGGATCAGACAGTCCTGCAGCGTATGGAGGCAGCCCTGGATTTTGTGCTGACAGAACGGTGGTCTGCTGAATATGGCCTGGTAAAAGGCGCCACCACCATCGACTGGGGCGATGTGCAGCCGGAGAAAGGATGGGGGGTAGCGCTTAACAAAGAAACCAAATGGGCAATAGATATTTATGACAACGCCATGTTCCTGTCGGCCATCAGCGACTTCCTGGCGTTGAAACCTGCTGCCGCCGCTGTAAAGAAAAACTGGAAGGAGATTGCCAAAAGTATCAGGAAGAATGTCCGGAAACATCTGTGGGATGCATCTGCCGGAAAATACATTCCGCATATTTACCTGGACGGAAGCCCGTTCCCTAAGACATTCGACGAAAACAGGATCCTGTATACCGGTGGTACTACCTGTGCTATTTTGGCCGGACTGCATGATAAAAAAGAAATCCGGCGTATCAACAACCAATTTCTGGACGCAGCGGAAAAAGAGAAATTTGCTACGATTGGGATGACGGTATATCCCCCATATCCGGTGGAAGTGTTTCCTAATATGGCGGCCTATGTTTACCAGAATGCCGGCGACTGGACCTGGTTCGGTGGTCGTATGATCCCTGCTTTAATAAATGCGGACATGCCTGCGGAAGCTTATGCTGAAATCATTCCCATGCTTGACCGGGTGATTAAAAACAATGGTTTTTACGAATGGTATGATGTACAGAACGGCAAAGCCTCCGGCTCCGGCGACTTCCGGGGAGAAGCGGGCGTGTTCTATGATGCCATTGCCGCACTGAAAAAGTGGGCGCAGCGGGCAAAGTAGTAAGCCTAAAATATGATGTGTAAATACCCTTTAGTGCCCTAACGACTCAGTGCACTTTTATGACAAGGCCGCCGTAGTCTTACGCTGGCAGCTTGATGTTATTTTTTATCCGGGTTGGCCATCATAGCAGCCAGCCATTTGGATATCATTAGCAGGATGATCGCTGCTACGCCTGCCATCACCACAAAAAGCAGGAAGAAGTCGTAAGCATTGTGTATGGCATATCCTGCAAAGCTAACCGTCCTGCCTTTTTCCGGGTAGAGGGTGCTCAGTACACCAGCAAACTTATTAGCTGCCGCTGTAGACAAAAACCAGACAGCCATCAGCAAAGAGGAGAATTTAAGCGGAGACAGTTTGTTGACCAGCGATAGTCCTATCGGCGAGAGACAGAACTCACCAAATGCATGCAGCGCGTACGTCACCGTGATCCAGATGATGCTTACTTTAGTGCCAGGCGCGATGTTCCTTACGCCGAAAGCGATCCATAAATAGCCCAGCGACAGTAGCAGCAACCCGATCGCCATTTTCACCGGCGCGGTTGGTTCGTATTTCCCCAGCCGCGGCCACAGCCAGGCAAAGAAAGGGGCAAACAAAACGATATAGATAGAGCCGAGCGACAGAAAGAGGCTGGGCGGTATCTCTTCCAGCAGCAGCGTGCTTTTATGCTGCAGCAGCAACCAGGCGTTCACGCCGGCGATCCCCGCCGCGAAGAGCGATAGTAGTCCGTATACGGTGCCGCGCAAGAGGCGGTCTGCCGGTTGCGACAACTGTCTCCGCGTCTTCCGGAAAAGACGGTATAATACGTACAACAGTCCCGCGGACAGCAGCCGGAGCCCCCACACCGGAATTTGCAGGTGCAGCTGTCTGTCGGTTTGTTCATCGGTGAAAAAAGTCAGCGAGGCGCCTGTTTGTTCGAAGGCTGCCCAGAAGAAGATCACAAAAAACGATACGATAAAAATGACTTTGATCCGCTGTTTTTCTATGTAGGTGAGCGTCCGGTCCCGGAAAATGGTAACGGCAATGAATATGACGGCGCCGAGCATCAGCCAGGAGAGGTAACCGATCACTTTTGCGTCGAGGTACAACAGGCCGATCATCAGCAGGGAGAAGAGTGCCAGTCCGCCCGTGATGACGGCCGGCTGCAGCGCTTTCGCCGGCACATGCTCCGGTGTCAGTCCCAGTACCTTACCCTCCGGCGATGTCACATACCGCCGATGGAACACCACCTGTACAACAACGCTGAGGACCATACTGATGCCTCCCGCCAGGAATGCCCATTTGAAGTCTGCCGGATTGCCGGTATCGCCTGCCAGTCCGCATATGATAGGCCCCAGCGCCCCGCCGGTATTGATGCCCATGTAGAAAATGGTATAGGCCGTGTCTTTGCGCTTATCGCCGTCAGGATACAGTTGGCCTACAAGGGAGGAGATATTCGGTTTAAAGAAACCATTGCCCGCGATCATGCAGCCGAGGCCGCTGAAAAATAATAACAACGAGACGGAGGTATAACGATGAAACAGCGAGGCGCTGACAAACAGGATCAGTTCTCCTGCCGCCATCACGATGCCGCCGGTGATGATGGAGCGTTTGTTGCCCCAGTAGCGGTCGGCGATGTAACCGCCCAATAAAGGGGTAAGGTAAATGAGACCGGTATAGCTGCCGTAGAGGTTCGCGGCAAACACTTTGCTGAACAGCAATGCTTTGGTCATGAACAGGATCAGCACGGCGCGCATGCCATAGTAGTTGAAGCGCTCCCACATCTCGGTGGCAAAGAGGATATAAAGGCCTTTGGGATGAGCCGCCGGCCGGGAGGTTTCGGGCATAGTGCTGTTTTATATTTGAAGGAGGTTGCGTCCTCCTTCAAATATGCATTACTTTGCCTGATATAGCTTTGCAATAATTGACGGGATATGCCTTTATTTTAACCCTTATGGCTTGTTAAAATAGTGGATCGGCCTCTCATTTCTGCAAGGTATTTAAGGAGTATACCGGGGTGAGTCCTTTCCGGTAGAAAACTTCGGCAAACGAACATCGGAGATCATGTTCCTGAACGTTTTCCCAAACGGGTACCCCCGGATCGCCGTCTTCATAACCCGGTCCGGTTTTATACCAGTTGACTTCAACACGAACAGCTGCATGTCAATAATGCTGCATTACAAGTTAATTTTGATATTTTTATGTTTACCCGGACTTTATTTTCACGTAAAATGTGAATTCTCATAGCTATGCATAATTCGGTAAAAATGACCCATATTATCAACCGCGGAGAACTGTTGCTGCTGCTTTTTTTCATCTCCCTTTGCCATGCGTGTAATTCCGGCAACGCAAAACAATATGCCGACTGGAGGGTTACCGGGGGAAGCAAGGGTAATATCCGGTATTCCTCTTTAAATGAAATTGATACCAGTAATGTGGGTCAATTGGAGGTGGCATGGATATACTATTCGGAAAAACAAGATAGCAACCGGTATGGCTCCATGCAATGTAACCCGGTTATTGTGGATGATGTGCTGTACGGCGTATCTCCGAAATTGAAGCTGTTTGCCGTGGATGCGGCTACCGGAAAGGAGAAATGGTCATTTGACCCTGCCGATACGATCGCCAATAAAACCTGGCACCGGAACAGTGTTAATATGAACCGCGGCGTGGCTTACTGGGCCGACGGCGATGATAAAAGAATTATTTATACCGTGGGACCGGTTGCTTTTTGTGTCAATGCGCAAACAGGTAAACTGGTGACTTCATTCGGGCGCGATGGTGGAATTGACCTGAGAAACGGGCTGGACAGAGATTCGTCAAAAGTGTTTGTTGCGCCTACGTCGCCGGTGATGGTTTACAAAGACCTCTTTTTCCTGAGCGGGCTTGTTGGAGAGGAAACGCCCGGGCATATAAGAGCATTTGATGTAAGAACAGGGAAGCAGCAATGGATTTTTCATACCATACCCTATCCCGGTGAGCCGGGGTATGACACCTGGGAAGACCCGGCAGCCTACAAACATATGGGGTCTACCAATAGCTGGTCAGGCTTCAGCCTGGATGAAAAAAGAGGAATACTGTTTGCTCCTACAGGCAATCCTTCCAGCGATTTTTATGGCGGGCAGCGAAGAGGAGCGGGATTGTACGGAAATTGCATACTGGCGCTTGATGCCGCTACGGGGAAGTTACTGTGGCATTTTCAGACAGTGCACCACGATGTTTGGGATATGGACCTCTCTTCCCCACCTGTTCTGGTGACCATCAAAAAAGACGGGAAAGCAATAGATGCCGTGGTGCAATCAACCAAAACAGGGTTGCTCTTTATACTGGACCGGGAAACGGGCAAGCCCGTTTATCCCATAGAAGAAAGACCCGTAGATACCACGACAACACTGACAAAGGAGAAATTGTGGCCCACGCAGCCTTTTCCTGTATTGCCGAAACCTTTTGCCCGGCATACGCTGACAGAAGCGGACCTCAACCAACTGGTGGACGACTCCTCCTACCAGGATGTACTGAAACGTTTCAGAAGTTACCGTGCCGGATCTATTTACACGCCTCCCTCCAGGGAAGGAACAGTCGTGTTTCCCGGGTATGACGGCGGTGGTGAATGGGGCGGGCCGTCTGTAGATCCTGAAACCAATGTATTGTACGTTAATGCCAACGAAATGGCATGGGTATTAAATATCGTTGACAACAACCCTCCCAAGGAACAGCAGAGGACTAAGCTGGAGGCCGGCGCAGCCATCTACAACCAGAATTGTATGGGATGCCATGGGCCCGAACGGCTGGGAGGGGGCGACTACCCGTCTATCGTGGGAGTTGAAAAGAAATATAACTATTCCCGGTTCGTCGAATTATTGTCAACAGGAAGGAGAATGATGCCTGGATTCAATCATCTTGATACTTTGGAGAAAGATGCTTTGGCTGCCTTTATTCTTGATTTGAAACAACTGCAACCTCAGGAGTACAAGGGAAAGAAGGAGAAACAGGACGCACCTCCACATTTGCTTTATGGATTTACAGGATACAATAAATTCCTGACAAAAGAAGGTTATCCGGCTGTCAGTCCGCCCTGGGGCACTTTAAACGCTATTGACCTGAATTCCGGCGAGTACCTGTGGAAAATTCCGTTTGGAGAATTTGAGGAACTGACAGAAAAAGGTATTCCGGAAACGGGCAGGGAAAACTACGGTGGTCCTGTTACAACGGCCGGAGGCGTTTTGTTTATCGGGGCTTCGGCGGATGGCTATATGAGGGCATACAATAAACGGACCGGCGCTTTGCTGTGGAAAACAAAACTTCCCGCCCCGGGCGTTGCCACCCCGGCGGTGTACGCCGTTAATGGAAAACAATATATGGTGATTGCCTGCGGAGGTTCCAAATGGGGAGGGAAATCATCTGATGCATATGTGGCTTTTGCATTACCGGCGAAATAGAATGGTGGATGGCCGCCGCGGTGAGATGCCCTGTTAGGGTAAATAAATATTTATTATTGTATGTTTGCCCGGCGATAATAAAAAATACCTATGGGCATCATTTTGCTACAAATAACAGGCTATGGCTGGACAGGCATTGCAATTATAGTTTTATCCATTCTTATAGCGATAAAGATACTGAAACGAAGCAACCGGCAAGGAAAGTCGGGCTGCATAGGCATTGGGTATGTGTCGTTGGTGGTATTCTGCCTGCTGACCTTTACGGTTAGCCTCGGAGGCATGTTAGGCGGGTTCATTTATAAAGCGGTGACGTTGCCCCGGTATGAGGCCAGGGTCATCAACTACACCAGCTTCGAGAGTAAAGACAGTAAGAACAGGCACAGGATCATGTACCGCGCCACCGTTACCTTTAATATGGCCGATGGTACGCCGGTAACGATGGAATCCGATGTGGCGTCTTCCGGCAAACCTGAAATAGGCGAGATGGTTACTGTGGGATATAAACCGGACATGGAGCGGGTAGAAGAACTTTCCTGGAGCAAATTCCTGCTGATGGGCGGAGCTTCCGTTATGTTGCTGGTCATAGGATATTTTGCGGTAGGCGGTGTTTTGTATGCGATGGGATACAAGATGAAGCGGTACATGGGATTTGGAATGACGTTGTTGTTGTATTTCATTTTCCCGCTGGCTATGCTGTTCCTGTTTTGTGGGATGGGATATGCCCTTGTGCTTTATTTTATGGGACTGAAGCCTGATATGCCGGTATGGGCGGTAGCGATATGTATGTTCTTCTGCCTTGTACTGGCAGGCTCTTTCTTCGGGTATGCACGTATGCTGATAGACAGACGCGCGCGTCCTTAACCTGATAAGAAAAGCCCACTGTCGGCGTAAGCAGATGGTGGGCTTTTTGGCATTTATAACAAATTCCCCTGCATATAAAACCCCATGTTCAGCGATGCCGTCTGAATATCCAACCGTTCCGTTCCTGTCCACTGCACGGAGGTGGGCGGCTTCCGCGTGAGCGTAAGATACTGACTGACGTCCGCCGTCATGGACTGAGCGATACTGCTGCTGACAGTTTGCACGATGATCTCTGTGATGGCACGCGGCAGTAGTCCGAGGAACCACCAGTACCAGGGGATGTGTACGTCTTTGCGGTACGATGGATTGGGGTCGGGGAGGAAGTCCAGTGTTTTACGGTTGCTGTCGTAGATGGCCTGGTTCTTCGGGTCTATCCAGAAGCGCATATTGATACCGGCTTTCAGGTCACACGAGCCTTCGTAGTTGCTGAAAAGCCCGTCGCCCGTGGTGGTGAGCCGGAAGGAAGACAGGACCGGGTAGTAGGTGATAGCACCGGATTTCACACCATTCATGGGGATATCACGGGTGCTTTGCAGGTGGCCGGTAGCGGCGTTGTAAACGAAGTAGGCGGATGTGGCGCCGTTGCCAAATACGGCAGGCAATGCCGGCATCATCACATGCTTCAGGAAAAGTTCCCTGGAAATACCGAACGAGGCATCATAACCGGGAGATAGCAGCTGGCCGTCTACCTGTAGCGGCAGCTCGTTTATATTCCGGTCGGTGGTAACGCTGAGAATGGCCAGTGCGCCCGAAGCGTTGTGGCGGCTCATATAGGCGTATGCGGAGCGAAAAGGCGTGAGCCAGTTGTTGGTCGACGGCGGTACGAGGTTGATCGTGGCGAAGACATAAGATATCTGCCGGGCGTTCTCCATGATGTAGTTCGATAGTGCTACCATCAGTATCGCATGTTGCGCGCTGTCCAGTTTGCCGTTGGGGTCATGGAACACCACGGGCGTGATGTTGCCTGGTTGCGGAGGATCGCCGATCTGCCCGACGCTCCGGATATCAAACTTTAGTTCCTCCGATGCGGCCTGCGCCTGTCCTGGAAGCATCGCGAGCTGTACGGCCACTACCAGCGAGGTACCGGCCAGGTCGTACTCGGGATGGGTGTTGGTAAACGCGGCTTTCCCGTCGCTGATGCCCAGCTTAAGGTAAAGGATAGCGCCGGAGCCGCCCTGCACGATCTCCCAGTGGGAAAAGCGGCCCATGGCCCTTACGGGCAATTCAGTATTTTTTTGGGTATCGAACTGTAATATCAACTTTTCTTTATTGGAAAGGAGGGAGGCGTTGATCTTGTCGATGGTCACCACATATACGGTGTCCCAGCCGAAGGTATTCATGATAACAGGTTTTTAAAGCCACCCGGATAACAGCCTGTCAGCCGGGTGACGGTGAAGATATCAGGAGGCGAGCATGCCGCCTATCTGCAGGGAGCCGTTCATCTCTGCTTTCGTAGGGGTGAAACCGGTAGAATCCGGCCATTTGATATCACCGGTGGCATCGACGATCATATCTCCGATGGAGGGGAGCACCTCTGCAGCTTTGCCTTGCACTACCTGTGCAATGATGGTGGGGATGGCGGCAATGATACCAACGATAATGGCTACGATGATATATGCGACCACTCTTTTGAAGGTTTCTTTGAGCATCATTTTGGCAACGCCGGCGGCACAACCGGTAATAGCGGCAATGATGGCGTCGGTAACGATGGCCCAGGTGGCAATTTCGTTCCAGGTGTTCATCTTGGGGATCCTGCTCTCTTCGAAGTCGAGTGTCTGTCCGCCGCCGTCAGGCTTGTTGACCAGCTTAATTTTATAGTACCCGGTGGTGAGGACAAACACATCTATTCCCAGGCCGACAGACACCTTTATTTTGGAATTAATCTGCATTTCATCGCCCACGATCTGGTAGGTGAAATCCTGCAGGTAAGGCGTGTAGTTAATACCATTGATGTTGACAGGCTCCAGTTCTACATCTTCGCCTACTTTTTCAATCACCGTATTGTTTGCGCTGGGCTTGAAGTTGCCCTGGGCAGCTTTGGGGAAGGCAGTGCTCATGCCCGGCAGCACCATGTTGTTGAGGAATTTTTTGCTGGAGATAAGCAGGGCGGAGTCGCAGCCTGCGGGGATGCTGGAAGGCGGCAGTTGGTTGCTGAGTCCTTCCGGGCTGTCGTGCGATGTCATGTTCAGCACGCCGAAATAGCTGGTCTCATCGGTAGCCCCGTTGAAATAAGCGTAACTGGTATAGGTGGGCTTCAGCCATTGGAAGGCGCCTTTTGACGCATTGGCGTTGATGTTCACCACGGTAAAAATGTAGGTGAACTGCGCGAGGTTTTTGTTGAGCCAGATAGCCAGCGCGCCTTTGAACAGGGCGTCTTGGGTGGGGGTAGCTTTACGGGTGCCATAGTCCATGTTCTGCACTACCACCGCCGGATCATCAGCGCTGCGGACGGAAGCGTCAGTTACGAGGTACTGCGGCTTGCCATTGTCGTCGGGTTTGCCGTTACCCCTGTCTCCCAGTGATTCAGGCGGTTGTGGCAGATAGGTGAGCTTAACAGAGATAGTAGCATAGCCCTCAGCAAACTCTAACCGGTCGTTTTCGAAAACCATGTGTCCTTCGGGGATCGGCAGCTGCATAAACAAAATGGCCCCTGAGCCGCCACGTACCAGTTTCCAGGCGCCGAACTTACCGCCAAAGCTCCAGTTGGTGGATATCTGGTCGTGGAACTCTTTAGGGTACTTGGCGCTTTTTTCCATGGAGGCATTTACGATCGGCATCCGGATGGAGTTGACCGTATCCCATCCCAGCGTATCCGCTTCGGCTGCCAATACCGCTTTGGGCAGGTTATACTTTTTTACAAAAATTTCAGGCTCGATCTCGTGGAGCTGCGGTACCTGAAAGGCCCGGAAGGTGGATAGGGCGGGTAATGTCTGTGTCGTCATAGTAATAGTTTTTATCGATGATTACCTACTCTGTACGGTTTTCGGCTTCCCCGCAGTATGCATAAAGCATCCTGTTTTACACTGTAAAATTGCTTCGGATCGCAGACGATGGTAAGCGGAGAAATGAGTATTTTTGAAAACAGGTATTACTATCCGATTTGGAAAAAGAAGCAGGTATTTATACCTGTTTTTGCGCAGCCGGTGCGTCAGCAGCCTGCTTTTGTAATTACATTGCAGTCGTTTGTATGTACAGATAACATCACCCAAAATAAATCCTATAAAATGAAGCACCTTTTCTCCCTCATGCTGCTGCTGGGCCTTGCTGCCGCAGGATGCCAGCAATCCCCATCCCCCGACAACCGCCAATCGGACGCACCGCCAAAAATAGAGTGCAGCCAGAATAACGATGATGTTGGGCGCGTACTGGCCAACCTGGTAACGGCCCGCCGTAACATTCACTCGTACGACAGCCTTTGCCGTAAACACTGGGACGGAATCCCACCGGTTCAATCCTATACGATCCGCGCGGTAGACCTGCTGGCGGCCATGGGCATGCCAACAAACCTTGCCGACTCCGCCATGTGCCGGTTCAAGCACATCCGGGTATACCTCGGGTTTCAGGATAAAGTGGGCTTTAAACTCTATATCGTGCCGGTGGCCAATGCCTGCCTGCAGGGTAAAAATCCCGCCAAATGGGACGCAGGGCGCGACGTGATCCTTAACAAAAATGCTAATCCCATCATTGTGCCGCTCGATTCAACCGCCATCGCTGAAGACGATAAATACGTGCTGGACCTCAACGCGCCCTGCCCGAAAACCTGCCCCACAGCGCCTACCCTCAAAGCAGACCGTTAGCCTATGAGCGCTTCAGAAATTATCATCGTGTTATCACACGTGCCTATTCTGCTCACCGTTGTATATGCGGCGGCACAATACCGCACCCTGCCCCGGGAGCTGAAAGTGTTCTCGTGGTTCCTTTTCCTGTCAGGCGTCATCCAGTTTATTTCGCTGGCCTTCTGGTTCGCCAGCAAAAACAACATGCCGCTGCTGCACATTTATGTAGCTGCCGGATTCCTTTGCCTGGCATGGTTCTATAACACCTTGCTCAACGGATTCATAGACGCGGGAATAATATGGCTCATCGCCATATTGTTCCTGCTCTTTTCTATTACCAACTCGCTGTTCATTCAACCTGTGCATACTTTCAACTCTATCGCATTAACTGTCGAATCTATCCTGATTGTGATCCTGGCGCTGTTTACGTACCGCTTTTTCCTGAGCGACATCGTAAAAGAAACCAGTGGTCCCAATATCAAAAGCCTTCACTGGATCAACTCTGGATTGTTTATCTATTATTCATCCAGTATACTGATCTTTTATTTTGGTTCTGTGATTACGACTGCTTTCAGCAGAGGCCTGAATTTATCCGCCTGGATGTTTCACGCATTTTTTTCTATGGTGATGTACACCTGTTTTTTTATCGGCCTATGGAAACGATCAAAGACCTGAGCTTTATTAATGCGCTGCTGCCGCTGGCGGTTATCGTGTTTATCATCGGTATCGGCGTGGTGTTCCTGAACCTGCATTTTCAAAAGAACCTGTCCGATCAGAAACTGAAGCGCGAAGCCCTGAAGAGCAGCTACCAGCAGGACCTGCTGCGGTCCAATATCCAGGCGCAGGAAGAAGAACGCAAACGTATTGCGCATGACCTTCACGATGAGCTGGGAGCGGTCATGTCTATTATGCGTATGCATCTTATGGTGCTGGAACAACAAAGCGCTGAGGGCACGCCGCTGCAGGAAGGGCTGCTGCAGGTGCGCACACTGTCGGAGACGGCGCTCTCCAGTGTAAGAAGTATCAGTCACCGCCTGATGCCACCGCAACTGGAATCTTTCGGCCTGCCGGCAGCATTGCATTCGGTAACAGAACAGTTCAACAAAGCCGGCGATATCACAATAGCGCTCAATTGCGATGATTACATGGATGACCTGCCCTGGCTGGTGAACCTGGGCCTGTTCCGTATTATTATGGAGATGATCAACAATACCATCAAACATGCCGGCGCCAAAGCTATCAGGATAGATCTGTTCCACCGTGGCGAAGAAGTGGTCTGTAACTATGCAGACGATGGCTGCGGGCTGCCGGAAGGAACTGCCGGCAAAGGGCTTGGGCTCAAGAGCATCGAAGGCCGGGTGAATGCGCTCGGCGGAAAGCTGGAAATGGGGAACCTGGAATCCGGCGGATACTACGCCATTGTACGGATCATATTAGCAGCATAATACTTTGATATGAAAAAAGAGATCTACATAGGGCTCGTGGAAGATCAGGCCCTTTTCCGGGAAGGGATGAAAGCCATTATCAGCACCTGGCAGGACATGCAGGTGACATTTGAATCTGCCGATGGGTATTCTGTATTGGACAAGCTGCGGCAGGTCGCCGTTCTCCCGGATGTGATGCTGGTAGACCTCTCGCTGCCGCCTGACGGCGACCGCGAATACGGCGGTCAGCAGGTGACACTGGCGCTGACGGACGCTTACCCCGACATGAAGATCCTTATCCTGTCGGTCCATGACGATGAACATTTCATCAACCAGCTGATACAATGCGGGGCCCATGGCTACCTGGTGAAAGACAGCGGTCCGCGGGAAGTACAGGAAGCCATCATCGCCGTACACACCAAAGGGTCCTATATCAACGAGCGCGCGTTGAAAGCCTTACAGATGAAGAATGTAAGAGTGCCCCGAAACAAACCGCAAAACCTCTCCATCACTAAAAGGGAAGAAGAGATATTACAACTGGTCTGTAAACAATACACCGCAGAAGAGATCGCACAGGAACTTTTTATCAGCGTGAAAACGGTCAACGGGCACCGGAACAACCTGCTGCAGAAAACCGGTTCCCGCAATGTGACAGGGCTGGTGCTGTATGCCATCCGGAATAATATCATCTCCCTCAGGTGAATTTTGTATTTTCCGTTCAAATCAACCTGAGATGACGGACCTGCAGACGTTAAAAGAAACATATCAGCATATCAGCAGCGACAGCAGTACTGCCGACCGGATAGTATTCGGAAGAGCGCTGCTGACACAGAATACGCCCGAATTCCTGGACTTTCACTACTCGCTGCTCAAAGAAACAGCTATAGATACGCAGCTGTATGAGACTATCTGCCGCAAATTTTCCGAAAGAGCAGAGGTGGGAGAATTATACCTGCTGACACAGATAACAGCAGAACCAGACCCGCATATGCAGGCTATCGCGCTACATATTCTCGGTACGTACAAATATAAAAACGGAAAACACCTGGATAAGACGGCCGGACTGGCCAGAAACTATTTAACTGCCACTGTTGCCGTTCTACGGGCCAAAGCGCTGTTTGTCATCGGTTGGGTCGGCCTCCCTTCTGATATCGATCAGATAGCCGCGCTGCTTGCCCATGACCCGGTACCGGAAAACAGAAGCTGGGCCGCTACCGCCCTGATGCAACTCTGTTTTAATCACCCTGAAGCCGCCGCCACCTGCTTGCAAATCCTGAGAGATGCACTGTCATCACAGAATGCATGGCATACCGAATGCGCCATCCTCGTGTCTATGCAGGAAATCAGCGGTAAAAAATGGGGATTGGACGCTACCGATATGCACGCTAACACTACGGAGCAACTCGCAAAGGCAAAAGAGAAAGCGATGAAGCTGAAAATATAGAGGGCGCTCCACGAAAGCGCCCCCTGGTCCATCTATGTATCCACTGTAAGCCCTACCACCGGTAGTTATATCCCAGCAACAAATAAAACGGTAATAACGGTTTCTTTTTAAAATCCTCCTGTAGCAAACCGCCGCCGCTTAAGGTAATATCATGCCGGCCAAAAGAAACACCGCCTTGTAAGCCATAGTTGAAATTGCCGCCGGTAGCGGGGGCGTACCAGCCATCTTTTACATCCGGGTATTGTTTTTTATAGGTGTCTGTGTGTTTGAAGCGGGTGGAAATAGCTTTGTCGAACCCTGCTTCGCCGGCCACAAACCAGGAAGGCCGGTAGTAACCGATGGTGCCGGAGAGGTCCATGCCCCAGTTCAGCAGCCGTACCAGCTCATTTTCATATCCTCTGAAGATCCCGTGCGCCTTCACGGCGAAGTGAAAATCGTTCATCTGCAACAGCCGGACCTGTGTCCCGAGTTTTGCTTTGAAATCGTCCAGGAGGTTATTGCCGGAAGGAAACGAATACGCAGCGTTCGCGATGACGGGGAATTCGCTGTCGGCCAGCTGATAAGCGTAGCCGAGTCCGAATACCATGCCATACTGAGCACCGGTATGGGCGTTGATCCAATGCCGTTGCCCGTCCTGCAGGTTGCCCCAGTTAATGACCTGCGCCCGGAGCGGGAGATGGGCCGGCAGCAGGAGGGAGAATAATAATATATAGCGCACTATTGGGTGGTTCATCGTTACTATGTTGTGTTTTTTAAGGAAGCGAACGGAGATAAGTGAGTATGGCCGGCATCGTTGTTTCTGTCCAGGCTTTGTGGTTGGTAATAATGCCATCGTGCCCCACGCCGGGAACTTTGACCAGCCTGACGGAAGGATATGCGTTGGTTATTTGTTTCGCCCAGGTGTCGGGGTAGGCCTTGTTGTTTTCGCTGTGAAAAAACAGGACAGGCTTTTTGAAACGGTCAAGCCCGGCAGAAAAATCGATGTGGTAAGTATCTCCCACGTCAAAAAGCGCATCCATTATAACGGCGCCGTTACGCCAGGAGACGGAAGGGTCGATGGTGCCTTCTCCGGTAATATCATTTCTGGATACCAGCAGCGACATTTTATAGTCCAGTACTTCATGCTGGTCTTCCTTACCGGTGATGAACTGATCCAGAAAAGCGGCGTCGTTCAGCAGCTCTCCCCATAATTTAAAAGAACGGGAATCTTTTACATAGGCTTTTATGTCGTCCCATTTCAGGCCGCCCGCTTCACAGGCAATAACGCCCTGTATGTTGTCCGGATGTTTGCCGGCGTACCCGGAGGCGAGGATACCTCCCCAGGAATGGCCCAGCAGTACTACTTTTTGCGTGGGACTGGTACGGTAATGCGCGATGACAGCGCTCAGGTCATCGTACATGACGTCCATAGCACCGGCACCGTGAGCGGTGTAACTTTTTTTAGGAAAACGCTGGGAGAGGCCGGACCCGCGCTGATCGTATAGGACTACCCGGTAGCCTTGTTGTGCGAGGTCTTTACAGGGTAAGAGATAACGGTAGTCGCCTCCGGGACCGCCATGCAGCACCACCACCATGGTTCCGTTGGCCGGTCCGGACGCTTCGGCGTGCAGCCGGGCGTTGTTGGCCTGTATGGCCGGGAGGTTGGCATCCTGATCAACGGTCCTGGGCACCAGGTTGCCGACACCGTCGATAGTCCTGTCTTCTGTGGAGCAAGAGGTCAACAGGAGAACGGCCGCGAACGACAGGACAGAAAGATTGTTTTTGAGCACCATTTTTTGTGTTTGAATGATGCCGCTAAGGTCTGTCGCTTTCCATGCGCGGGCGCTTCAATATGGGGGATGATACCTTTTTTAAGTGGCTGTTTTATAGTGTTTTATGAGGAATGATACTGCTCCCTGGGCGTTGGTACCTTTAAGAACGCTCGTTGTTCTGTTGTTTCTGGTACTCGGTGGGCGTGACCCCGCGGTACTTTTTAAAGTTCCGGTTAAACGATGCTTTCGAGTTAAAACCACAATCAAAAGCAAGGGAGAGGAGCGTATATTTTTCATTCCCGGAATGGGCCAGTTGTTTTTCAAAAGCTGCTACCCGGAGTAAGTTAACATAGTCGTAAAAAGTTTTCCCTTCCGCCAGGTTGATCACCTGCGACAGGCTATTAGGGTGTACCTGTAGCCGTTTGCTCAGGTCTCCCAATGTCAGGGACGGGTCTTTGAACAGTTCTTCCTGTGCCATCACCCGCGAGAGCTGTTCCTGTATCCGGTCAATAGTTTCCTGCGGCAACCTCGATTTCTGGTATTTTACCTGTTCTTCCTGGTCCGGGGAATCGTTGGGGGCTGTCTCCGGATGGGCTGCCCATACGGCTTCGGGTGCTATCAATGGCGCCACGCTGCCCGCATGATGGTCCAATATCCCTACCTGCCGGATGCCGAAATAGCTGATGAACAATACCAGCACCACTGCCAGCGTATAAATGGCGGTATCTTTGCTCAATAACACAGCCAGCCATATGACGGCTATGCCGATGATAAGGTACCGCAGCCAGTTGAGGTTGATCTTTTCGGTGTCTGAAAACTGGTGCAGGATACGTTGCCGGTGCTTTCGCAGTAAAAAAAGAGAAAGTACCACATAGGTCACCCCGGAGAGATAAATAGCGAACAGTATATATTGCATCAGCGTTTCGTACCCCCTCCCTTCATGCAGGTAGACATCTATTTTATTATTGAGCGAAAGCAATAAAAAAGGCATAATGGCTGCATAGGCTACGCCGGCAGGAAAAAAATGGAGCAACCATCGCTTCCTTTCGGGCAACTGGCCGGTCAGCTCGGCAGTGTAGAGATACAGGAAAGGGCCGTGAAGCAGCGGCATAGGGATCTCGAAGCCCAGCAGGTATGGCCATTGCAGGTATCGCCCGCTGTGCGTCAGATAAAACAATAGTAAATGAATACCTAAAACGAGCAGCCAGGCAGCCAGCAGGTAGTCTGCATTGTTTTTTCTTTTTTTGATAAACAGCAGGGAGGATAGAAAGAAGGTGATGATAATTCCGGTTAAATATAAAATATTCCAACCCCACAGCGCGGTTATTGACTCCATAATACAAACAGTTATATCAACGATGTTTGCAATATATTGAAAATGGGAGAATTAGTGATGTCAGTGGCATCTTTTCATGATAAGATCATATGGGGCGCGTCAGATCAAAAATGTTCCTGAATTTTAAAAAAAAGTCCCGTATGTTTTCCCGAGCCCGTAACAACCGTCTGTGGATGCTGGCAACTTTCGTATTGTTTTGCTCCTCCTGTGTTTACCCTAACCATACACCGAGAAAAGGCCACCTTAACGGGAATGGCTCCTTCGTGGTGTACAAGACGCCTATCCATAAAAACCAGGAATTGGATACACTGGAAAACCAGCAGGTGACCGGCATCGCCCGGTTCAATGGCATCAATTATCAATCCGGTTTCCGGGTAGGACGGCATGAGCCGGACAGCGGCACTACTTTTATTCCCCTCGGTCTGATCAACAGGGCGGTCATCAGGTCTGGCGATAACAAAGACTCGCTGGTTTATCGCCGCTACGATGGAAACATATGGCAGGTAATTAAAAACAGAAAAGATGTGTCCGTGCTGTTCAGAAGTTACGATAACGATAATACTTGGTATAGCAGCTACGATAACATGACAAACGGTTCCGTTGATTCCTATTATGTCATTGCCGTTTTAAAGAATGATAAAAAGGTGGAAGGTATTCCATATCTCAACTACAGCAAGGAATCCCTGCTGAAGTTTGTGAATAAACAATACCGGCAGCATTTTAAAAAGAGTGATTTTAAAGATGAAGACCAGCTGCTGGAATATATTTTGAACCAGGAAGGGGTTTGAACTTTCCATGTCTAAAAAAACACCGCTTCCCAAAAATGCTTGTACTATTTTAAGGTATTGTTTTTTTCGACCCATTCTCTAACAATAACCAAAATTCAAGCATTATGAAATTCCCGTTCCTTTTGCGGCTGCCTGCGTTCGCATTGTTGGCTGTTGCCGCTATTACCAGCTGTAAAAAAGACAATTCATCTCCTGTCGCCAACAAAAATCAGCTTATTGAAGCTACCGGAAAAAGAAAACCTGATACCCTGCAGATGATTTCCCCCCGTGGTTTCTTTGAAGAGAACACCGGTCTGCTGTTCGGAAACGCGAATACGGATGGCAGTGCTTATCTTTACCGCCAGTTCATTGCTGGCAACTGGACAGTTTCCGCTGTATGGTATACATACAGAAGCTACTTTGTAACTTCGGTGCCCCTACCGTCCGGAGATCCGTCTCTGATTAAATCTGCCACGCTGATGCTTTATTCAGACCGCAACCCGGTAGGTAACGGCAATCAACATGATGCCAACTACGGCAGCAACAACGCTTTTTTTGTCAGGAGAATTACCACTCCGCTGAGCATGACTACAATGGGGCAGTTCAATTGGTTTAACCAACCGGCAGTCACTACGGCCAATCAGGTACTGGTGCCTCATACCAACCAGACGTTTCGTGACGAAGCCGTCGATGTTACCGCTATTGTAAGACAGTTGGTATCAGACGCAAACCAGATGGGGCCGCTGGGGCTGATGATCCAGTTACAATCGGAGGGTGACCATTACAACATCCGTATTTTCTGTGGCTCCACCAATGTGGATGTGGCGAGAAGACCCACTTTGATCATCCAGTACAATTAATCCGTTCCGGGCGAAACATGAACTAACAACACCCATGGCCGGATTGTCCGGCCATGGGTGTTTAATAACGGACACGCTTAAACTTTTTTGTTAAACGTTGCTCAACCGGTCCTTACATGATAATTATGCGTCAGGGCGGCACAGACTTTGACTGTAGTGTTTGCTGTTGAGGCGATGCCTGAAGAAAAATAGCTGCCTGCTGCACCTGTGAGGTACCTTTCGGTGTCTTTAACGGGGAGAAACAAGGCTTCTTTGTCAGGACGTGTGATGTGCCGCCCTTGAATACAATGGTTTAATCTGAAATTTTATGATACTGAGGTATGCTGTAGCATTGTTTGTTATAATGACGGTAGTTTCCTGCGGGAAAAAAGAAACGCCTGTCAGGCCCGTGGACCCTGGTCCTCCAACCCCGGTAACGCCCATCGATCCTGCTGCAACGGGTAAAGCAAAAAAAGTCAGGATGGATTCGTTAGCCAATGCGATCAGAAAATGGGCGGTGAATAATATTGTGCGGGACAGCGTTTGGCAGGACAGCGCAGGTGTCAGTTTTTTTATTAAGTATGGCGCCGGATGGTTTCGGTTCAACAATGATAACCTGTTTCCCGGAAATACCATCAATGCAGTTAAGTTCAAAACAGATGAACTGGAATTTTTACCGGGCCCGGATAATCAGCAGGTGAAAATATTTACAACGGTGCCGGCTATTAAAAAGGGCGATACCGTTGTTGCCGCATCAAAAGCAGCGGTGGACGGCGTGCTCCGGTACTGGTTCCGGGAAAATAAAGGTCCCATCTCTGCGCTGGGTAGCGGCAGGGCAGTCACTTTTACGGACTACGCCACCTTGTCCCTGGCTTTCCCCGGTACATTGACGGCCAGGCATTTTGATCCGATACCTGTGCAGCAAATGGTCCCCGCTGCTTCACATGCAGCACTGGAAAAGAAGACAGGATGCATGGTTTATTCTGTAGGTACTTACCACACTATCTATTTTGATTATAACGACGGATTACAACGGTACAAAAATTACTATGCGACGAATGCGGCGGATAAAGGGATCATCTCATCCGTCTCTTACGGCCACGAGGTATATGTATTCCTCGAAGCCGATACCCCGGAGGATAAACTGAGACCGGCCATGAACCGGACACTTGACGGCACTGAAACCGCTGAGGACATTGAGCTGCTGAGACAGGCAAAAGCACGCGTTTATTATCGGCATACGTCGGCGGATAAAGTATCAAAAGACAATCTTAACGGGTACGACAGGCTGAAGGAATATGTGAACATTCTGACGAAAACCCCTTTTCAATATACGGGTGTTCCGGTTTATTATAGCGTCATGAATACGGCGGGAGCAGATACAGAGGTAAACCGGATACTGAAAGTAGACTTTAAATTGTAAAAAAGACAGCGGCCGGAAATATCCTGGCCGCTGTCTTTTTATGTCGCGGCATTGTTGCTCATGCCGGATATCATTGCAATAATTTATCGATCGCATATTTTCCCCCGCCTTGTATCATGATAACAATGCAGATGCCCAGTACCAGCAGATGGTATTCGAAACCTTCTGCACCGGAGGGGACCTTGCCAAACCAGTTCATGAAAAATCCATTGGGAGCGTGTACGACGAGGATCATGCCGATGAACAGACAAAATATGCCTGCGGCCGCAAATCGTGTACCCGTTCCGGTAAGTAACAGGAACGCCCCCACGCACTCCACCGTGATGGCGGCAACGGCCAGCCATACGGGAAGACCTGCTTTGGTGGTCATGTATTGCATTTCACCCCGGAGGCCCGGCCCGTTGAACCACCCGAAAAGTTTTTGCGCCACATGCGGGAAAAGTACAAGGCCCAATGTGAGTCTTAATATCAGTCCTGCCCAGCTGTCATCGCTGGACAATGCCCATTGCATAAATTCTTTGTACATTTTTATTGCGTTTTATGATGTACAAAGTTGAACAGGATTGTTCAGTTGGCGGTGTGACATTTGGTAAAATAAACCTGTGATATTTCTCACTGGTCGCCACGGGAAGATTTGATCTGCTGCGCTTTCAGGCGGCTGAGTGTTTCCCGCGTAATACCGAGAAAAGAAGCAATGTGCTGTTGCGATACCCGTTGTTCAAACCAGCTATAATGTTTTACAAGGGAGGCATATCTTTCCTCTGCGGGTTTCTGCAGGTAAAGGGTGCGGCGCTGCAGCCAGGCATAGGCCTGCAGCAGTATATTCCGGAAATAGATATCCATGGCAGGAACAGCTATGAACAGCTGGTTCAGCGCTTCCTTTTCAATCACCAGTACGGTGCTGTCTTCCAGCGCATCGATATTATAGACCGAAGGGGTGCCTGAGAGCATGCTGAACCAGTCTGACATCCACCAGTTTTCAAAGGCAAACTGCACAATATTCTCTTTTTCATTTTCTCCCACCTCGTACTGGCGCAGGCATCCGTCGAGCACAAAATAATCATGCTGACAGACTGCTCCTTCCTGCAACAGGTATTGTCGCCGCCGTACTTTTTTGGTGGCCATGGCTGTACAGACAAGTTCCTTTTCCTGGTCCGACAGGCTTACATGCTGATCGATATGGGCGAGTAGGGTGGTATGCATCTCCGTGGCTTTATGGTTGAATAGCAGTTGAAAAATAGAACCTCTACCTGATTTCGCGCCGGATACGGCTAAGCGACTGCGGGGTGATCCTCAGATAGGAAGCGATGAACTGTAGCGGTACCCGCAGCGACAGTTCCGGATAACGTTTTACAAACTCGAGGTATTTGGTTTTCGCATCGCCAAAGTTCAAAAAATCGTTGTCCTTCAGTTTGGCCATCAGCGCCGCTTCCGAAAGTGTTTTGATGAAGATGTACAGGTTGGGGATCTCCTGGCTTAGTTTTTCGATACTGCTTTTGTGGACGATATAAATTTCCGAATCCACCACGGCCTGAATCGCTTCTGTCGATGGCCGGGCGGAGTAATAACTCTCCAGGTCTACAATAAACTGGTTTTCCCTGACGAAATATTTCGTGACATCGTCGCCCTCCGGTGTTACGCCGTACAACCGAAGGATACCATTTTCCACAAAAGCGATTTCCCGGGCCACCTCACCGTCTTTCTGAAAATGTTCACCTGTTTTCAGCTGCTTCGCTTTAAAATGAGCGGAGAAGTGCCGGATGTCCTGTGGCGTAAGAATCCCTCCAAATCCCAGTGTTGCTGTTAGTTTCTTCATTTAATGCACAATTCCTGTCTCAAAAATACTTTTTGCGCACGACAATACCGCTTCCTGTGTTGAAATCTGCTTCCATTGCAGTTCCCGTTTTGCTTTGCCGGCATCTAGTCTTCTCCTTTTGCCGAGATCGGGGAGAATGGGGCCGAGGGTGGTGTCAAACAACGCGGCGAGCCTGACTAAAAAATCAGGAAGCTCCCTGGAAGGCAGTTTCCTGCCCGGATAGGCTTTTTTCAGTATTAATGCCACCTCTTTCATGGTCACATGCCCGGCTGTCACCAGGTAACGGTTGTTGGCCGCTGCCGGTGTCTCCATCGCCCGGATCAGCGCATCGGCTACGGAGCGCACGTCCACAATATCGAACCCGATCTTGGGCACCGCCGGCATACTGCCGTCCAGCATTTTGATGACGATGTTGGCAGAGGTGCCAAAATCCTTCTCCAAAACCGGACCGAGAATGGCGCCGGGTAGCACGGTAACCAGTTCCATGCCGGTGCCATCGCTTTGAATGAAGTCCCATGCGGCTTTTTCTGCGATGGTCTTACTTTTGAAATAAGGCGTAATGTCTTTGGCATGATGAACGTTGCTCCAGTCAGCTTCGGTCATTACCTTGTCCAGTTGTTGCGGTGTTTTGCCATATAGCACCGCCGACGAAGAAGAAGTGAGCACAAAGCGTTTCACTTTGTTGGCCGATGCCGCTCTCATCACATTTAAAACACCTTCCCTGGCGGGAATAATCAGGTCTTCTTCCCGTTTGGGTAATTCCCGTGGAAAAGGGGAGGCCACATGTTGTACAAAATCGATCTGCCGGGTCAGCTCGTACCAGATATCTTTTTCTTCCAGGGTGGCTTGTGCAAAGGTCAACCGGTGCGTGTGTGGCGTATGTTGCGCTATCATCTCCCTGATGGCCCCGGCCCGGCCCATATCCCGCAGGGTGCCCGTCACCTCGTAGCCTTTCTCCAGTAATTGAATGATGGTATGTGATCCCAGAAAGCCGGTGGCGCCGGTCAGTAAAACGCGTTTGTTGTTCATGATGTTTGTTTTAACACAAAATTGCCCCTGTTCTGCTGGTTGACAATTACCATTTGGTAAGAAATTCCGGACAGCCATTTTACACGGTTCTATGGTGGCTTTACCATAAGTAACGCCCTAAATGGTGCGTCCCGCAAGCTTTTCAGTACAAAAATTTTTCCCCGTCGTAAAAAATCGATATGTTCGTACATATATGACGAAAATACCTTTATTGGACCACGATAGTAAAATCCCCCTGCATCAACAGGCGGAGGAGCTATTACGGAAGCTGATCCGGGAGGATTTTTTCCGGGAGGGAGACATTTTTCCAAAAGAAACAGACCTGGCCAAACGCTGGAGCATTTCCCGCAATACCTTGCGGATGGCCATCGCCAATCTGGTGAAAGACGGCCTGCTGGAGCGAAAGAAGCGCTATGGCACGGTGGTGAAAAAGAAAAAGATCACCACTAACCTTGACAACTGGTATAGCTTCACCCATGAAATGGAGGACAAGGGCATCCCGTTCAAAACCCTGAAGAATAAGGTGTCGGTGGCGAAAGCAGGAGAGGAAGTGGCGAAGGTGCTGCAGACAGAGCCGGAGCAACTTGTAGTGTGCCTGGAGCGTATCCGGAGCACAGAGAAAAGCCCGATGGTGTATTTCGAATCCTTTTTCCATCCCAGGATAGGACTTACCGGCAAAGAGAATTTCGACCGTCCGTTGTATGAGATGCTGGATGCGGATTTTCACGTGGTGCCGGTATATTCCCAGGAAGAAATCAAAGCCATCGGCGCCGATGAAAAGATTGCCGGCCTGCTGAAAGTAAAAAAAGGATCGCCGGTGCTGGAACGGCGCCGAATAGTGCTGGACGCCAGCCGGAAGCCGCTGGAGTTTAACATCTGCTGGTACAGGAGCGATTGTTTCACCTACAGTATCGAACTAAAAAGACCTCACTTATAGATAAAAAAATGCCGGATGATTTTTTCATCCGGCATTTTCTTTTGTAGCCCGTTGCTTATGGAATGAGCAGATACTCCTCTACGCCCATAGCGGGCAGGGTGAAGCTCGCTTTTGTATCTTTCGTTTCTCCGTTTCTTACCACAGTAATGCGTGCAGGCGTCAGCGTGCCCCATACAAACCCGGTGCTTTGGCTTGTCTTGCCTGGATTGAAGAGCCGTACCAGGTACTGGCCATTTTCCTGGGGTACTACGGCGGTAGCTACCACGGCGGCGTTGGTCAGCCGGAAGAGGCCTGCCGGCAGCGCAACGCCCTTCTTCATCGGGAAGCTCAGAAGCGGCTGTGTAAAGTCTGCCGCCGCTGTTTCCAGTGCGGCGCCATCTGCGGCGCCGTGAGGCTGTAAGGCATAGCGATAGCTGCTGCTGCCATCCTGGTCTGCTTTGTAGTTGGTATGCCAGTAATTATTCATCACATAGGAGAACCAACGGCTGGTAGGCTGTCCTTTCGTTCTCCAGGCTTTATGGCTTTGGGCGATTTGCAGGCGCTCATCGATCATGCTGTCCGGTTCTACCATCGGTGTTTCCAGCAGCATCCACTGTACGCCGTTGGCCGGGTTGGAGATGTCCATCCACCTGCGGCCGAAAAGGAAATCCATGTTGGACCCCGGCAACTGATCTTTCAGATATTGCAGCGTGCCGTAACCCGCGTCCAGCGTCACTTGCCCGGAGGGTACTTCAAACGGGAACCCGAAATGCAACGCTTCTTTTTGTCTGACAGGCTTTTTGTCAACCGTGTTTTCAATCAGCACCATGTTGCTGTTGGCATAAAGCGTAAGCCTTTTCTCCAGGGCATTGGCGCCAGGCGCCTGTGCGCGGAGGACGATGGTGGTTACTACCGGACCGCTCTCCAGCACCTGCGCCTGCACGGGCTGGTTGGTCTGTGCATCGGCGGGATTCTGTCCGGGCACGTACCAGTAGCTGTTGAGGCCCTGTCCGCGGAACGTGCCGGCATAGTTGTGACCGTCTTTTGCGGAGAGCTGGGTGATACTGCCGTTGTTGTCCCAGGTAATGGCAATGTTGCCGTTGGAGAGGGCGTTGCCGCTCTGTTTAAAAGTGTTTGTTGCCTTCACCGCTTCGTCGGTAACGGTATACACCGCGGTACCAAAGGCCGGCACATCGTTCGCGAGGAATACGAAGCTGCCGTCGGAGAGGCGCTGCAACGGGTATTTCCGGCCGCGGGTGTCCTTCACGGATTTACCGGCTATCTTGATTTTCACCGGTCCGCTGCGGGGCCAGGAGAGCGTGTTTACGACCGCGATGCTGCGGGATTTTTCGTCTGTCAATGGCTGGAACAGCTGTCCGCTGAGGGTATGAATAATACTGTCGGCATCCAGCATGAACTGCTTTTTAATACGCCACTGCTCTGTCACAAACGATACGTCCGGTTGTGAGATGCTGTTATGCGCTCCCCAGGTATGCTCATGGAACATGAGAATATTGGTCCATGCGTTGTAAAACTGCTGCGCGTTAAACCGCCCTGGCGCCAGCATGGCGTAGGCATTGGTGAGTTGAGACAACCGGAGACTGTTGACACGGTTTTGTCCTTCTTCTTTGGCGGTAGAACCGGCGCCGTCTTCCCAGTAAGGGGTAATGTCCCCTTTCACAATAGGCAGGTCTTTCCCGTACTTCTGTTCAAAAGTTTCGAACAGTTTGTCGGTGGTGTTGAGTACAATTTTGGGAGATGCATACTTTTCATTCCACTGTTTAACGAAGCGGGAAATGGTAGTGTCTATCGGCCCGTTATCGGCTACCACATTGTATCTCCACTGAACGATATCATAAGGGTAATGTTTTTCGTCCAGTTCGGCAAGGTATCCTGCGATTTTCTGCGGCCCTCTTTCGAAGACAGCCCCGGGGGCAGTGCCATGCCAGGAGGAATATCCTTTGGCGCCTGTCCAGAACAGTATTTTCTCCTGACCGGAAGGGGATTCCCACCATACCGGTTTATCGCCCCAGCTGCGTACAAAATGACCCACCCGATCACCGAGGTAGGGATGACTTTCGCCCAGGTAGTTAGGCCCGCTGGAGAAATATTTAACGCCGCCTTTCGCCAGTGCTGTCACAGTGCTCCAGGTATAACCCGGCACATCGGAGATCATGGCGCTGGGGATGCGGAAGCCGTAAGTCTTACGCAGCTGCGCGGCGAAGTCGGTATAATGGAATGTTTCTTCCGGCAGCGTAAGGCCTGTGAGGATATTGGCGTACAGGGCAGACAGGCAGATGCTGCCGTCTTTCACCGCCTGGACAAACGCTGCTTTTTTCTCCGGTGTGGCCTGTTGCAGGAAGTGTTCTACCGCCCACAGGGATTCGATGTTCCATTTGAATTTCGCTTCTTCCGGATAGTCGCGGGTGGCGGCGATCATGTCCAGGGCATCGTTGATATTGCGGAGGTGTATTTTTAATACTTCCGGTTGCAGGTGCGAGTAACCGATGTCGGTATGGGAGTGATGTATGAAATGCAGCTCCCGGTAAGTGACAGGTTTCAGGAGGACGACCCGTTCGCTCAGTACCTTGCCGGCATCGCTAACGGTTACACGAATACTGTCGGGCTTTTTCACGGCATTAACCGGGATGTCGAGGGTGTTGACGCCGTCTTCTACCGGGAAGGAATATACTTTTTTACCGTCTACCGTTACCTTGAAAGTACGGGGCGTGCCGAAGTGCAGTGCTGTCAGTGTTACGGGCTGCTGGCCGTTTTTCAGGATAAAAGGTTGGGGGTGGATGTCCACTTTTTCCTGGAAGGAAAATTTGAAGGTCATGAACCAGTCGTTGCTGTGTTGTGCGTGACCAATGATTTTCAGGCGGACCGGCTTGCCTGGCGTTACCCGGCTGAGGGGCAGCCGCAGGAACATCAGCCCGTGGGAGTCGTTGGCGCCGTCTTTCCGGAGTTGCTGGAACACAAGGCGGCTGCTGTCGGGCGCGGCGAACGTCCAGTCAGGCGTTTGATTACCGCGTTTAGTGGTGAACGTCAGCAGTTTTTCATCATCTGCATATAAATCGAATTGGCGGTCGCCGCTGTTGGTAGCGGAGGAGTGGCCCGCTACCCAGCTGAAATAGACATAAGGTCCTTTCACGCGTGCGGGTACGGCAGCGGTTTGCCAGGCGATCGTTTTATGGCCGTCGGTAGCGCGGGTGAGCAGCGCGGTGGTAGCATAATCTGGAAATGCGGAGTAGTAGCGGATGTTCTCGCCCTCCGTTTCATGGTCGTAACCGTTGATCCACTCCACCTTACCGAGATAGGGGACCGTTTTCTGGGCGGTCCCGCTCAGGGCGCAGGCAAGTAAAGCGGTGATACAACAGAATATTTTCATCATAACAAGTGATTAGTGGTGGATGATCGTTTTTTCTTTCATGGTGATATTTTCCAGCGACTGACCTTTGGTTTCGAACAGGTATTTCTTCGCATAGAAAAAGGAGAAAAGGCAACAGCCGGCAAACAGGAAGAAAGTTGCGGCGATGCCCATACCTTCCCGCATGATAGGGAAGAGGAGGTTCAACAGCCAGTCAGACACCCACATCACCAGGATGCACACGGACAATGCCAGTCCTCTTACCGGTGTGGGAAATATCTCGGTAGCGATCACAAACTTCAGCGGTCCCAGCGAAAAGGCGAAGAACAGCAGGAAAAAAGTGATCGGTATCAGCAAAGGCCAGCCGTTGATCTGCAGCAGAAAAAATATGCCCGTGAGCGTTAGTGCTGCGGCGGCGCAGATGGAGCCGGCGAGGTACAGCGGACGGCGGCCCAGGCTGTCTACTTTCCAGATGGCCACAAAAGTGAAGAGCATATTGGCGGCGCCCAGCATTACCTGGTACAGCAGCGTATCGTTGGCCACCACGCCGGAAGCACGCAGGATGGTAGGGCCGTAGTAGATCACCGCATTGATGCCGCTGAACTGAGAGAAGGCTGTCAGTACGCAGGCCATCACCAGCAGGTGTCGCAGCGGTGGTTGCAGCAGGGCCCGCAGCCCGCCGTTGGAGGCGTCGGCAGATACCGCCAGGATAGCCTGTAATTCGGCAGCGGCTTCTTCTTTGTCGGGATTGATTTTTTCCAGGACCTCTAGCGCTTCCGATTGACGGCCAAAGCGGGCCAGCCACCGCGGGCTCTCCGGAACGATGGCCAGCAGGGCAAAGAATGCGGCGGCAGGTATAACGCCCACGAGGAACATACCGCGCCAGTATTCTGTTACAAACAACCAGTGCAGCCATCCGCCGGCGGTGTCGCCGGCAGCTGCCGAATGGCGCTGAATGGCCAGGTTGGAGCAGTAAGCTACCAGTATCCCGATGGTGATGGCCAGCTGGTAGAAGGTGACCAGCCGCCCCCGCCGCGAAGCCGGCGCCAGCTCTGAGATGTAGAGCGGGGATATGTTGGAGGCCACTCCTACGCCCATACCCGCCAGCAGCCTGAAAAATATCAGGAGCGACCAGGCAGTGGACACAGCAAATCCGATGGCGCTGATAAGGAAGAGGAACGCGGCGAGGGCCAGCACTTTTTTACGGCCGATACGGTCGCTAAGGGTGCCGGAAAAGGCTACGCCCGCGATACAGCCCAGCAGGGCACAGGAAACGAACCAGCCTTCCTGCGATGCAGTGAGCTGGTACTGTGTTTTTACGGGAAGAATGATACCACTGACAACGGCTACATCGAAGCCAAAAAGCAGGCCTCCCAATGCCGCGATCAGGGTGACGGTGGTGATGAACAGGCGTGTGTTACTGTTTCCCATGACGTGAAATATTTAAATCAGCAATAGTTGTCTTTTACATATGCCACCACCAGCATGGCCGTGCCTTCGCCGGTATAACGGCAGGTGTAACTGCCGGCTCCTGCCGGTATAACGAAGGTTTCGGCATACTGAAAACGTTGTGCGCCGCCGCCGGCGGTAACGTCCAGCTGGCGGCCTTCTACCAGCATACAGATATGGCATTGCCCGTTGGTGGGAATGGTCACTTCACCGGAAAACTCATAACGGTCCACGGTGTAAAAGTGTTCGGCATGTGTAGGCAGCTGCCATTTTTTTCCGGAGGCCCACTCTTTCTGCAGCTGCGGCTTTGAGATCAGCGTGTCGGGCACGGTCTGGCCTTTCCGGTCGAAGTACAGGTTGTCGAAAGCCCTGTCCAGGTGGATGGGACGCGGACGGCCATTCAGGTCTGTCCGCAGCCAGTCGTACATTTTAAACGTGAAGATGTAGGGCGTGCTGCTGATCTCCAGGACCATATTGTTTTTGCCGGAGGCATGAATGGTGCCGTTGGGGATCAGGTACAGCTCATGTTTTTTTGCGGTGAACTGCTGCACGTATTTTTCCACGGGCAAGGGCACGTTATCGTTGATAGCTGCTTCCAGCGCTCCTCTGAAAGCGGCGGGCTGTATGTCTTCCTGGAAGCCGAGGTACACCTGCGCGTCCGGCTCGCAGTCGAGGATATAATATGTTTCATCCTGCGTAAAATCTTCTCCGAAATGCTGCAGGGTATAGGCAGGCCGCGGATGGCACTGGATGGACAGATTGCCGCCGTCGAACGTGTCGAGGAAATCGAAACGGATCGGGAAGTTGGTGCCGAAGCGTTGGGCCGCGTTGCCGAGGAGCTGGCGGTTATTGTGGAAGGCCAGCATGTCGAAGGTGACTTCCAGCAGGCAGCCGTTACCTTCCAGTACAATGCCGTTTTCCGGTGTGATCAGTTCGAAAGACCAGGCGTAGTTCACTTCATCCGTGTTCAGGCCGGGGAGATGTTTTTTCATCCAGTCGCCGCCCCATACACCGGCTTCAAACCAGGGCCGGGCGCGGAAAGGCTGACGGAGCATCACGTCAAGGGCTGCACGTAGCTGAGGGCCGCGCATCCAGGTGATGGTATCCGGCCGCTGACCATCGATGATCACATCGATATGTGGTAATAACGATTGTTTGTGTTTATTTAAGACGGGCCAGTCGGCGAAGTAACAGCGTTTATACGTATACGTAGGCGTGCCGATGTTGGTGATGCTGCCGGCCCGCAGACGGTACTGGATCTCGTTTTTAGGGATATCTATGTACAGCGTTCTGCCTTTGATGCCCGTGAGGGCCGCGCCGGTGCCATAGATAATATGCAGACCGGGCGTATTGTCCGGGCGGATGGAAAATAATTTCTCCGGATCGAAGAAGTCGGCCAGACTGCCGTCGTACCGTTTGCCGAATACGGCGTCCGGTGTGCCGGAGTAGGTTTCCAGCATGGCGGTAATGGCTGCAGGTGTTTGCAGGCATACGCCGGCATGGTACCAGTATACGGGGAGGTTATAGGTCTGCAGCGCCTGGTGCAGGGCAGCCCTGAATGGCTCCCACAGCACGCCGTCGTAGCCGTCTATGATGAGAAGGTTGTCGTCTTTGACAGCAGCTGCCAGGGAGGCGTAGCCTTCTTCCACCGGGTGACCGGTATGAAAAGAGGGGAAGACGGTATAGTTGTCTTCACCGGTATTATTAAGGGTGACGGGTAGCACCGGCTGGGTGGTCCGGCGTACCGGGGTGTTGTCCGGCTGATGGGGCGCCATGGCGGCGCCGGTGAGGATACAGCGTTCTGTTTCCATGCACCAGGTGATTTTTACGGGGAGATCGTGCAACTGTTCTTCCAGTGGAGCGGAAAACAACGTATAGGCGCGGGCGATATTACCACCGATCACAAGGTCAGTACAGCCATAGGCAGACAGCCAGGGCCGCAGAAAAGCGCCCAGGTTTCGGCCGAAGGCCTGAAATACCGGTCGGGCAATGGTTTCATACTCTTCGGCCATCGCTTTAACGGAAGGGGCCATCACACCCGTCTGCTGCCGGAAGGTATCCAGCAGCCAGCGGGTAGAGAAATAATCGTCTGCCACGCCGTCCTGGAAAGGACAGTCAAAAAAGGCGTCTGAAGGGAGTCCTTCAGGTGCTGCTGCCAGGGCCCCGTTTTCCAGGAAGGCCGACCCGAAGCCGGTACCCAGCGTCAGCAATACGGTTTTTTTGCCGTTGAGGCCCAGTACCTGCCGGGCGCCGATCGCAAACGCGTGTGCATCATTACAAAAGTGCATGGGCAGGTCTCCTGTTCCGGACGCATCCTGCAAGGCCTGTCGTACATGCAGGCCGAACAGGCGGCCGAATTTACCACCTACTTTGGTGATGGCGCTGATGCCGTTCTGATAGTCAAACGGGCCGGGCATGGCTATCCCGATGCCGTCGATCGTCGTGTCTTTCAGTGCTGTGATGCAGCCGGCGATAACGGAAATAACTTCCGCCGCGTTGCTGTCGGCCTGCAAAGGCCTGGTCATCACGGTGCCCGGTGCTGATCCGGTGTTGCTGGTGTCTACTATACAGGCAGATACATGACTGCCGCCAATGTCTATCGCTATTTTTTTCCCGGTTCCCATTATTTTTTAATGTTCATATGTTCAAACATAATAAAAGTTTTTGGAGTAACCAATTAATTTGGAAGAACAACTTAATGGAAAACGGAAGGACTTGCCGGTCCCGGTATCTGCCAGCAAGCAATCGGATCACCGCCAGGGCAACTGTTTTTCTGGTGCAGGCTCTGTGGACAGCGTCGGGGACATGTTGCAGAGAGGGAGACGGTCGCCATTAGGCGCACATCAGGATAAGGAATATGGAAGGCAAAAGGTGGAGCAGCAGTCCATCAGGGAGCCGGGCGGCTGACCATGGGCCGGAAGCACCGAGGATGCCTCCCGGAAATACCGTAAACCCAACGAGGCCCCGGGACCCGGGAATGTTTATCGTTTTTTCCAAACGCGGTTCAAATAGTTCCTGACCGGCTGGTCGTACGCTACCAGCGCCACCCATCCCAGCAGCACCAGGGCGGCCACTCCTGCGGGGATCACCACCGCCAGCCGCGACATACCCGGTTTATATATTTCCAGGTAATGAGCGAAGATCCAGATAAACCCGTAGTGGGTCATATATAACGGGTACGAAACCTTGCCGGAAAACAGGCAGGGCTTCTCCAGCCAGGATACGAGACGGGCGCCGGCGCCCAGTGCCACCAGTACCGGAAAATAAAATACCACGATGGCCAGTTCCACCAGCCAGTTCTGCCCGTAGAAAGGCATAAACAGGGCGAGCAGCAATAAGAGGGCTACGCCGGGGAAACCGAGGCGGTTGGGGATGATCACGCGGAAGCGGTAAACGAGCATACCGGCGGTGAAGGAATAAAATAGCCGGGCGCCGCCATGCCAGAAGTTATCCTTGCTCCAGCCGCCCATAAGGTTGCCGGTACGGTAAGCCACAATGCCCAATATCAGCGCAGCTACTGCGGCCAGCACCAGCAGCAGATTGCGGCGCAGGCGCCATAACACCAGCGCGTAAAAAATATTGGCGACATATTCCCAGAACAATGACCAGGCCGGCGCATTCAGGCAAAAGAGATTAAAGTAGCGTTCCGATATAATGGGAAACGGAATGAGCAGCAGCGTTGTCACAAACAGCAAAGCGGTCTTACCAAAACCATAACCGGCGGGAGGCCCCACCAGAGGGTCCAGCAGATAGGTGAGCAGCCCCAGTACGGCGCCCAGCACCACCAGCGGATGCAGCCGTATCAGCCTCGCCCGGAAAAAATCCCGTAGACGCAGCTGCGGCATCCGGTCATCATAAGCATAGGCCATCACAAAACCCGACAGGCAGAAGAAAAAATCCACCGCCAGAAAGCCATGCCCCGCAAAGTTCTTGGTGTAATCGGTAAATACCACTTCCATAAAGTGGAAAAACACCACGACGATAGCGGCTACGCCCCGCAGCCCGTCCAGTATCGCGAAATGTTGTTTGCCGGCGGGCGCCTGCCGGCGCTGCGCCGCTCCTGTTGTCATTGTCCCTGTTTCCATATCTGTCCGCGCAAGATAACACGGAAGCAGCGTAACTGCAAACCGGATTTATTTGTATCTTTTTGAAAAAAGATGACGACCATACAGCAGATGGCCAAACATTTCCGGGATGTCCATTTCGGGGGTAACTGGACATCGGTGAACCTGAAGGATACTTTGGCGGACGTGGACTGGCAGATGGCCACCACGCCGGTACACCAGCTTAATACCATCGCGGTGCTGGTATTTCATGTAAACTATTACGTAAGCGCCGTGCTGAAAGTCCTGAAGGGCGGGCCGCTGCAGGCCAGTGATAAATACAGCTTCGACCTGCCGCCGGTTACGTCGGAGGAAGACTGGCAGCAGCTGGTCTCCAAAACACTGGCAGAAGCGGCCACCTTCGCCGATGCAATGGAACAGCTGGAAGACAGACAGCTGGCCGACGACTTCACCGACGGGAAATATGGTAGCTGGTACCGCAACCTGGCAGGCATCATTGAACATACCCATTATCATCTCGGACAGATTTCCATCATCAAAAAAATGATTAAAACAGGATGATGGGTGACAGTTAATCCCTTGGGGATATTGAAGAATAAACTTCTCCCCGCCGTGTTAGTCCATCACCGGCTGCACTTTCTTGCCCGGAGCGCGGGATGCGGCGGGCAATTCATGATCCGGCATTTTGCAGAGGCAGATAAGTACAATAACGAGCATGGCGATACTAAAAATTGCTGCTGCTCGGTAACCGTTCACAAACTCCCGCAATCCTGGTGTATTTCCCGCGTAGTAGAAGAATACACCGCCTACTACTGCTGCGCCCATGGCGATCGCCGACTGCTGCGCCGTATAGTAGGTGCCGGACGCAGCGCCGGCAAGTTCATGCGGGATGCCTTTGAGGGAGAACGCCAGCAGAGAAGGCAGCACTGCGCCACACCCGATGCCGTAGGTGAACAGGATGGCGGAGAAAATGAAGGAAGGAGCCAGCGGGTTGACCAGAAAAATGCAGTGCAGGGAAAACGAAATGATCATGATGGTCACGCCGGCCATCAGCACTTTTTTTCCAAAAGCGGGGATCAGTTTAACCGACAGGATAGACGCGATCACATAACCGATGCCCTGAAAGACGAAGTAGGCGCCGGTGTTGTGGGAAGTGATGCCTAAGCCGTCCTGAAAAAATACGCCGGTGATGAGGAAATATGACTCCTGTACCAGGAAGTAAAAGACAGACGCATAGAGACCGGTGCGGAAGGCTTTGTTGCGGAACAGGCGTGCGTCGATGAGCGGCGCTTTACCGGTGGCGAGCTTCCTTTGTTGATCGCGGCCGAAAAGGTATAGCAGTACGATCGCCGTGAGAAACAGCAGGATGCTCCAGGCTGGCCAGCCCGATTCGCGGCCTTGTATGACGGGGAACACGAGAAAGAAAAGGGCGGGCGTGAGCAGCGCTACCCCGCCATAATCGAACCGCTGCGAAGTGTTCCGGGGTGTTTCTTTGAGAACAACGGCCGCACCGATCAATGAAAGGAAGCCCAGGGGCAGGTTGATAAAAAATATCAGCCGCCAGCCGGCAATGGCGAAGTTCGTGTCCGGCAATACGCCACCGAGAAACTGCCCGATGACGGAGGCCGAGCCTGCGATGATGCCATAGATACCGAGGGCTTTCATCCGTGCCGCCGGCTCCGGGAACAGTACCTGTATGTAAGATACGCCCTGTGGCGTCATCAGTGCAGCGGCCAGTCCCTGCACGAACCTGGCGGTATTGAGCTGTAAGCCGTTTTGTGCAAGGCCGCAGCATCCGGAAGCAAGCGTAAACAGTAACATGCCTGTGAGAAATATTTTCTTCCGGCCGTAGTAATCGCCGAGCCGCCCGCCGGTGATGAGCAGGCAGGAATAACCCAGGAGGTAGCTGGCCACTACCAGCTGCAGTTCACTGTTGGTGCCGTCAATACCTTTTTTGATGGCCGGCAGGGCTACGTTGACAATAAAGATGTCGATCACCGCGAGGAATATGCCGGTCGATACGATGGCCATCGATAACCATCTTGATGTATTATTTTGCATAGATAGATCTATCTATTTTTTAAGAAATTTTTTTTAATACGCCTCATACATGTCCTGTGTGGCAGACTGCTTGTGGCCGGAAGGTATGCCAAGGAAACGGGGCACCAGTGCGCCAATGGCATCCGGTGCATCTTCGGGGGAATAGTGCCCGGCGTGCGGCACTTCGTATACTTTTCCGCCGGGAAACAATGACCGGAAGAGAGGGAGGAAGTGTTTCCCGTGAAGGGTTTGATCGTCCATGCCCCGGATAGCCATGGCTGGCAGGCGACTGATCATCTGCCGGGCTTCGGCACCGGGTGTTTCAAACTGATTTCAACGGGTATCATATTGTATGCGTTTAATGAAATAAATAGATATATCTATTTATATGTAAAGAAAAAATTTAACTGATAAGTTTTTTGATGAATTTCCGCACGTTTTCCAGTGCCTGTGTATTTCTGGAAATAGTGGTGTTAACGGTAGCACCTTCTACCATAAGGAAGAAACTCTCTGCCAGCAGTTTAGGTTCCAGCCCGCCGGTATCTGTCAGCTCCTTAAAGAGGCCGTGCAGCAGTACCCGTTGTTTATTTTTATGCGATTCCACCATCTGCTGGACCGGCTCTTCCTGTGATCCTACTTCTGCAATGATTTTTGTAAACGGACAACCGCAGAAATCCGATTTTTTTTGTTGCTCTATCCGGAAATCCACAAATTTCAGAATCTTCTCGCGGGCATTGCCGGCTCCTTTACAGCTCTGTTCATAGCCATCAAACCACTCCTCTTCCTGGCGCAGGAGATAGGCCAGCAGCAAATCGTTTTTAGAGGGGAAATGATTATACAGCGACCCAATGGCGATATCCGCTTCGGCAATGATCTGGTTAATACCGGTTTGATTAAAGCCCTGACGGGAAAATAAATCAGTCGCCACATTCAGTATCCGGTCCCGTACCTTTACTTTTTCCTTCATAAAACTGTTTTTCTGAAACAAATATAATCCTTTTTATAAAAATAGATAGATCTATCTAAAATTAAAATGTTTCCTGTTTCCGGTTAACTTATTCCCTGATCCGGTTACTATTGCCTATGGCGGGTGACGGAATTTTGTATCAAACTAAAGACAGATGGAATTAACGCACTACCGCACACTGGGAAAATCGGGATTGAAAGTAAGTCCGCTTACCCTCGGCGCCATGACCTTCGGGATGGACTGGCGCTATGGCGCAACGCCGGATACCTCGAAAGAAATACTGACCGCCTATCTGCAACAGGGCGGCAACGCGATTGACACGGCCAATATCTACACCAAAGGGCACTCAGAAAAAATCATTGGTGATTATCTGAAAGAAAGTAATATCAACAGGGACCGGCTGGTGATTGCTACCAAGTTCTTCGGCAGCATGCGGCCGGGAGATCCCAACAGCGGCGGCACGGGAAGAAAAACCATCCTGCAGTCGGTAGAAGCGTCGCTGCGCCGCCTGCAGACGGACTACATCGACCTCTACTGGATGCACGCCTTCGACCCGCACACACCTATAGAAGAAACGCTCTATACGCTGGAACAACTGGTACAGTCAGGCAAGGTGCGGTATATCGGCGTGTCTGACACGCCGGCATGGAAAGTAGCGCAGGCGCAGACCATCGCCCATTTCAGGGGCTGGCCGGCATTCATCGGCCTGCAGATAGAATATTCCCTGCTGGAAAGGACGGTGGAAGCAGAGCTGATAGCCATGGCGCAGGAGATGCAACTGGGCGTCATGCCCTGGTCACCTCTGAAACAGGGCGTCCTCTCCGGGAAATACACGCGGCAACAGCAAGGGCAAGCCCTCAGCCAACGTACGGCTGTGGGTAGGCTGAGCGAAAGAACTTACCTGGTGACAGACGCGCTCAACAGCATCGCGGGAGATTACCGCGTGCCTGCCGCCGCCATCGCGCTGGCATGGGTGATAGCCAGAGAAGGGGTGACATCCACCATCGTCGGCGCCCGCACGCCGGAACAGCTGCAGCAGAACCTGCAGGCGCTCACCGTAACACTTTCTCCCGAAACGCTGGCGGAGCTGGACGCTTTGTCTGTGCCCGAACCGGTTTTCCCATACACGTTGCTGGCGAACGCCCGGCATATTGCGCAGGGGGGCGCTACTATCAACGGGCTGCCCTCTGTACTGCCAGCCATCCTTCCGCAGACGGAGCACGATCACTATTGACGCAGATATGCTTATTTTTATGGCATGAAGAAAACAATGCCATCACCCGCGATATATCCGGACATCGCTTCGTTTCATGAAGAACTGGGACTGCCGGCGCCGCAACATCCCCTGATCAGCTATGTCAGCTACGAAGGGATGCAGTTTCAGCGGCATGCGTTTTCTTCACGGATCATGCTCAATTTTTACAAAGTCTCTTTCATTCATAAAACCAATGGGATGGTCCGTTACGGACAGCATCATTATGATTTTAAGGAAGGAGGACTGGCTTTTATGGCTCCGGGTCAGCTGATCTCCGGCGCCTCGCCGGAAAAGAGCTTGTCTGGCGTGATCATTTTTTTTCATCCGGATTTGATCCGGCATCATCCGTTGGGAAAGAAAATCCGGCAGTACGGTTTCTTCTCCTACGCGGTGTCTGAAGCGTTGCATCTTACGGAAAAAGAACGGGATGTTATCCTGAAGTTATTTGAGCAGATCGGGATGGAGCTGGACACGCCGGCAGACCGGTTCAGCCAGGACCTGCTGGTGTCCGGACTGGAGCTGCTGCTGGACTACAGCAACCGTTTCTATCACCGGCAGTTTGCCACACAGCGGGAAGATGATAACGCTCTGCTGAGCCGCCTTGATGCGATATTACTCCGTTATTTTGACAGCGACGCACCTTCCCGGTCGGGATTGCCTACCGTGCAGTATGTTTCAGCGCAGCTGCATTTTTCGCCGGACTATCTCAGCGACCTGTTACGCGCCAATACCGGCTTAAACACACAGCAACATATTCACCGGAAGCTGCTCGAAATAGCGAAAGACCTGCTGGGCGCCGGCGAATGGAGTGTTGCGGATATTGCCTACAGGCTGGGATTCGAACAACCACAGTCATTTAACCGCCTGTTTAAAAGTAAAACAGGGTTGTCGCCGCTGGCCTATCGGCAATCGCTCAAAGCGGGCACGGACGCTTTATAATCTGCCATTTTGGTTTTCTGTCAACCTACAACACGGCCATTTTACGTAATACCTGTTGCTTTTCAACGGGAGAGCGTGCCATGGACAATGCCTGACGGAGGCACGCGGCAGCTTTTTCAGGCGCAATATCTTTGTACAGTTCGCCTAACAGCACAAAATAAAAGTGATTGTTGGTTAGCGGGATTTTCTCTGCTTCCAGGATAGCGGCTTGTGCCCCGTGTACTTTATACATGGCATAGGCGCGGTTAAGCGCCACGGCGGGGGAGAAGTTTACCTGCAATAGCTGATCATACAACTGCAGGATGTCCTGCCATTTTTCGGGGGTGTCTTGTTGCTGGCAGTGCCGGTAGGCGATGCCTGCTTCCAGGTGATAGGAAGTCAGCTGGCCGCCTTGTGCGGAACGTTCAAGATAACGGACGCCCTGATGGATCAGCGCCTGGTCCCATTGGGTGTTATCCTGTTCTTCATAGAGCACAAAAGAAGTCTCGCTGTTTTGTCTCGCTTCAAACCGGGAGGCGTGGAAACACATCAGCGCAATCAGGGCGTTGGTAGCGGGCAGGTTGGTCTTTTCGAAACCGGCCAGCATCAGCCCGAGGCGGAGGGCTTCCAGGCATAACTCCTGTTGCAGGACGCGACTTTGGGTACCGGAATAATAGCCTTCATTAAACAGCAGGTAGATAACATGCAGCACATTGTCGAGCCGCGCTGCCAGCATGTTTTCCGGCGGCATCTCCAGTTTTATCTGTGCGGCGCGTAGTTTTTCCTTTGCCCTGAACAGCCTTTTGTTGATGGTTTCTTTGCTGGTCAGAAAGGCTTCCGCAATTTCGTCGATGCCAAATCCGCAGAGCACGCGCAGGGCAAGCCCAATCTGGCTTTCGCTGGCGATAGCCGGGTCACATACCGCAAAAATCATCTGCAGCTGGCTGTCCCGAATATGCTGGTCGGAGAAATCGAGGGTATCCTGCTCCGCCTGACCGCTTTTCAGCGCCGGCATTACTTTTTCTTCATAGATTTTATTTCGCCGGAAATGGTACAGGGTTTTCTGTCGCGCTACGGCATAGAGCCATGCGGCGGGGTTTTCAGGTATGCCTTTCAGCCCCCATGTTTCCGCGGCCACGAGGAAGGTCTCGCTCACGATGTCTTCCGCCATTTCGATATGCTGTAACCCGAAACGGTGGCTGATAACAGCCACCATACGGGAAAATTCCTGCTGGAATAATTGTTTTAAAGAGAGTGCTGCGTCCATGATCATTCACCACCTGTCCGGCAGGACAGGTGGCGGTAAAGTTATTGACAATTATACATACAAGGGTCGGATCTCCACGCTGCCGCCCATATCTACAGCCGGACAGCCATGCGCCAGTGTGGTGGCAGATTCCAGGTCTTCCGCTTTTATGATGATAAAACTGCCCAGTATTTCACGGACTTCCACAAAAGGCCCGTCGGTGACCACACCGCCTGATTTCAATACCCTGCCTTCCAGTGACAGGCGGGGACCATGGCTGGACAGCTTGTCCTGCGCCACGATACCGCTGACCCAGTCCTGCCATTTCTGCGCCAGTGCCTGCATGTCAGCCGGAGAAGCATTACTGTAGTCATAGCTGGGCTGACGGAATAATAACATAAACTCTTTCATCGGAACATTCAAATTAAGGTGATTGTAAAAAGATAACATACATAGGATGACCGGAAAATCCAAAACAGGACATCTTTCCAAAAAATTATTTTCCGGTCGATAAACATACAATTAATCCGGCAGGTTTGTTACTGCCGCAAGCCTCCTGTTAGCAGGCCTCAGATACCAGGAAAGCACGATAAGTACCACGAAAATAAGCTGTGCGGTAACTTCCCCGGGCCTGTCGCCACTGGCCAGGTGAGAGATGGTGGCGCCGGTCATCAGGAAAAAGAAACCGGCATAGGCCCATTCTTTGACCAGCGTCAGCCGGGGCAGGAGCAGCACCGCTACGCCCAGTATCTTCCAGCAGGCCAGTATTGTCATGAGGTAAACGGGATATCCCAGATGCACAATTCCCTGCGTAGTGGAAGGGGTGCGTAACAGTTGAGCGATACCACCGGAAAGCATGCCGGCGGCGAGTAAACCAGTGGTGATCCAGTAGGCGGCCTTACGGCCTTTGGTAGTTGATTGCATGTGAAATGAAGTTTGTTGCATGGGTATGATGCGCGAGAAAAAGGAAATAGGACAGGGGGGAAATATTTTTTTGTTAATACAGATCTGTTTACCGGAATACGGGATTTGCCGAAATGGCAAACGATACTTTCGCGGTTTATCCGGAATTGTTATGCCTGAACAACAAAATATTGAATACAAAACATCGTGGCGGGATGAACATCTTAAATGGATCTGTGGCTTCGCTAACGCCCAGGGAGGCAGGATATTTATCGGTCTGGACGATAGTGGCGCTGTAGTTGGAGTAGAGGACTACCGGAAGTTGATGGACGAAATCCCCAATAAGACAGTTAACCATTTAGGGTTAGTTAACCTCCGTCAGCGGGAACATCATTATTATATTGAAATTGTTGTGCCTGTTAGTACGGTGCCGATTGCCTACCATGGTGTTTATCACTACCGGAGTGGGAGTACCAAACAGGAGTTGAAAGGTATTGCGCTGCAAAACCTGTTGTTGAAAAAGATCGGCAAAAAGTGGGAAGAACTCCCAGTCGAAGGAGCGACGCTGGATGACTTTGATCGGGAGACGATTGATACTTTCCTGCGGAAAGCGCGGGCTAAGGAGCGAATACCCGAGGATGCGGTGATATTAGACACAAAGACGTTACTGCAAAAACTGGAACTGGCAACGTCTGAAGGAGAGTTTACCCATGCTGCGCTGCTATTATTCGGGAAAAGTTTGGGTAGGGTCTCCATTACGGCGAGCTTTAAAATAGGCCGGTTTGGAAAGTCGAATCATGATCTGTTGTTTCATGATATGATCGAGACCAATATCTTTAGCATGGCAGACAGTGTACTGGAGTTGTTGAAGCGAAAGTATCTTATCCGGCCAATATCCTATGAGGGGATGCAGCGGCTGGAGCCCCTGGAGTATCCGGAGATGGCATTGCGGGAGGCTATCTGTAATGCCATTATACACAGGGATTACTCGAGTACGTACACTTTTCTCCGGGTATTTGATGATCGGTTACACCTATGGAACCCGGGGAATCTGCCGGAGGAGCTTCAAATCGATGCATTAAAGGAAAATCACTCGTCGTATCCGAGAAACAGAAATATTGCTAACGTGTTTTATAAAGCCGGCTATATTGAATCCTGGGGTCGCGGGATTAACAAAATTGTAGAGGCTTGTGTAGAGGCGGGACTGCCTGAGCCCAGAATGGTGGAAGAGCAAGGAGGCTTTAGCATTGTGTTTTATAAGGATAGGTATTCCCGGGAATTTATTTCGAGCTTGCAATTGGACGAAAAGTTGGAAAAGGCGATGTTCTACATTAAAGACCAGGGAAATATTACGAATTTCCAATATCAACAATTGGTCGGAGTTTCTAAGAGAACAGCATCAAGAGATTTGCAATTACTCGTTGAAAGAGCACTTATCCAAAAAGTTGGTACCACTGGCAAAGGCACGGTCTACACATTTTGTTATAAACAATGAAAGGGGCCATGTAAAGGGGCCATGTAAAGGGGCCAAAACAGCTTTAAAGGGGCCATAAAGGGGCCAAAACGGCCTTAAAGGGGCCATAAAGGGGCCACGAGTGTCTGGATAAGTGTTGTTCTCAGGAAGGGTTCTGATATTTGTCCTGGTCCCGACGCCAGCTACACCCGCACCGCCTGCACTGCTGCGCCTCTGGTGTCCTGGCCAGGGCATTGCATTCAGGGCAATGGTTAAAGCGTATCTGATCTTTATGCTGATTAAATATCCGGACGGCTACCTCCATTTCAAACTTATCAAAACCATCTTTTAACAAACTGAGTACATCTTCTTTTTCTGTGATCCATCCCAGCTGGCGGTAATGCAACGTGAGGGAATAGTTGCTCTCCCGCGTATGCCGGTACTTGTATAATTGCTGCGTATAGATGAAGAGCTGTTTGAGAGGAGGATCTGTCAGATGAAGATAGTGGGTAAGAATGTATTGCGTCGTTTCCTGGTCCATAGGTATCATTTTAATAACCCCATCGGCGTAATCCCGAACTTCTTCTTAAACGCCCGGTGAAAATGCTGCGGGTGCGTATAGCCGAGGCCGTAAGCAATCTCTGAAATATTCTGTTCTCCCTGTAATATCCGCTGCCGGGCGACTTCCAGCCTTTCATTGTGCACAAAGGCAAATACGCTTTGTCCGAACAACAGGCGAAAACCTTTTTTTAGCTTGAACTCATTGAGGCCACACAAGCGCGACAGCTCCGCCAAAGTGGGAGGGAAGGCGAGATGCTCCTGCAGGTGCTGCCGGGCGTGGTATAAACACTCACGGTCTGCCGTGCGGAGGATGTCTGTGCCGGCGCGTTTGGGAGAAGGCAGCAACGCCTCGCATTGCAGTGCCAGCAGTTGCAGCATCTGTGTTTCAAAATGCAGGCGCTTGAGGCCTTTGGGCACGGGGCTGTCCCAGATATGGTCCAGCGTATGCTGCAGCTGTGGGCTGAAATAAGCCGCTGGTGCGTGCGCGACAAAAGGAATGCCCTTCGCTATTTTTTCGGTCAGGTGATGCAGCTCCGGCGCATAGCTGTTGAGCAGCGTGATCATCTTTTCCGGTTTGATATGCACGCCCAGGTTACGGAAGCCTTTGGTATCGGCCAGCTCATTTTTCTCCCACGAGGACGGGTTGAATAACATGTTGGCGCTTCCCTGTCTGAACAGCTCCCGGTGGATCAACCCTTCATGGGTCTGGTACAGCTTTCCCGACATCACAAAATTAAGCTCCACGAAAGTCTTTTCATTGTAATGCTCCCAGGAGAAGTCTGCCGGGCCTGCCACCACATGGCCGTCGGCAATAGCCATGTCTTCGCAGAGGATGAATTTGCCGCTGCCGTCTACATCCGGCATGGGGAGGCGGTAGTGATGCACCTCCGCCTGGGGGATCAGGAAAGCGTCTCTGAAAGCGGTCGTATGGGCAACGGGTGTTTCCATAATGATAAATGTAGGGTGAAACCGCTACAAAGATGGTACTTATTTATCCGTTTTATGCACTCCGTCCTTTCGGCGGACCGGCAATTTTGCAGAAATGTTTTATTCATGACAACACAACATCAGTGGCATGTGCCGGTATTGATTGCCGGCGGCGGCATTACCGGTCTTTCGGCCGCTTTATTTCTTTTGCAACAGGGTATCCGGCCTTTGCTGGTGGAACGGCACCGCGGTACCTCTATTCACCCAAGGGCGAGAGGATTTGATATCCGTACGATGGAGCTGTTCCGTGAACTGGGCGTAGGAGAGGCGGTCCGGGAAGCAGGTAAAGCACTGGGCCCGGCCTGGGGCGTACTAAGGGGCGACACGCTGGCGGAGGTACTGGCAGATATTAAGCCGCGGGAGGACGGGCGCATTACCTATCCCAGCCAGCTGAAAGGACTGGAAAGCCTGGCGGCGCTCACACCGGAAAGCGGCGCCCGCTGCACACAGGACCTCGCAGAGCCGGTACTGAGGGCTACCGCGGAAGAAAGGGGCGCCCACCTGTTGTTTTATACCGAGATGATTTCTTTCTCGCAGGAAGAAAACGGGGTAAAGGCGGTGTTGCGCGACCGGGAAACAGGGGCCACCACGACCGTAACGGCAGATTACCTGGTGGCGGCCGATGGCGCCAACAGTCCCGTCAGACAACAATTACAGTTGCCCGTCACCGGGCCGGGCGTACTGGCGGATTTTCTCAATATCTACTTCGAAGCGGATATGGCGGAACTGGTGCTGAACCGCGAATTCAGCCTCTGTATCATCGACACGCCGGGGATTACCGGTTTTGTGACGGCTATCAATAACAGCGACCGCTGGGTGTATCAGCTGCGTTATTATCCCGATAAAGGCGAGCGGGCGGAAGACTATACGGAGGAAAGGCTGTTGGCGATCCTCCATGCCGCCCTGGGAATGCCGGCGCTGCCGGTCCGTATCCTGAGTGTGCTGCCCTGGGAGATGACCGTACGGGTGACAGACACCATGCAAAGCGGCCGCATTTTCCTTGCCGGCGACGCCGCGCATATCATGACGCCCTACGGCGGAAAAGGCGCTAACACCGGCGTCCAGGACGCACAGAACCTGGCCTGGAAGATAGCAGCGGTGCTGAAAGGACACGCCTCGCCGTCACTGCTGGACTCCTATACGCCCGAAAGGCAGCCGGTAGGACTGGCCAACGCCATGCGCTCCGCTACGCTGGCTGATGAAAATGGTATCCTGAAAGACCAGGAGATCATGCAGCGGCAGGTGATCGCGCCGCCCAAAGCGGGAGAACAGGCCCCGCTAAAAGCCATGGAGCTGACGCAAAATGTGCGCACGCTGATCGGTATTCCGGATTACCACTATCCGGTGAAAGTAGCTTCCAACTGTCCGCCCAGGCCGGCTGATAAGGTGCTGTACGGCCTTCCAGGCACCCGTGTGCCCCACCTGTGGCTCGATGAAGACCGCAGGCTGTCCTCCCTCGATCTGCTGAAAGGGCGCTTTACGCTCTTTGTTCATGGCGATCCGGCGCCATGGCAGGCTGTGGTGAACGAGGGCTCCGTTTTCGTACAGGTATGCCCTTTGCCTGAGGACCGGCTGGCGCAATGGGAGGAGGTCACCGGCGCCGTTCACGGGGAAGCATTGCTCGTGCGGCCGGATGGTTTCGTGGCCTGGAGAGGAACCTGCACCACGCCGCTGCCACTAAAGGAACTACTGTCATAACCGAACAGCCATTGTTCGAATTTGAACAATATATTAAATATAATAATTTGTATTATTTTGATATTTAGTATATAACTTGATGGTTTCTTTTTTGGTAGGCCTGTATCGTTTTTAGGTATAAATTTCCCTGTCATGCTAAGAAATTATTTCAGCGTAGCGATACGTAACCTTTGGAAGAACAAAGCCTTTTCTGCCATCAACGTGCTGGGGCTGGCCATAGGCCTGGCGACCAGCCTGCTGATCATTCTTTATGTCCTCGATGAACTGAGCTACGACCGTTTTCACGCTGCTGCTGAAAGGACCTACCGCGTAGACGCCGACATCAAATTTGGGGGTACCCATTACGTGATCGCCAGCGCACCGGCGCCGCTGGGGCCGACCCTGAAAAATGACCTGCCCGAAATAGAGGAGGAGACACGCTTTCGTAAGTACGATGGATGGCTGGTACGCAAAGGAAGCCAGAATATCTGGGAAGAAAAAGTGATTTTCGCGGACTCGACCCTGTTCCGCGTTTTCTCCCTTCCGCTACTGGCAGGCGATCAGGCAACAGCGCTACGGGAGCCACACACGCTTGTCATCACCGAGAAAACAGCCCTTAAGTATTTTAACACCACCGATGCCGTCGGCCGCGATCTCCTGATTAATGACAGCGTGCCTTATAAGGTAACGGGTGTGCTGAAACCATTTCCCGGCCTCACACAGGTGGACTTCGATTTCTTCGCCTCGCTCTCCGGCGCGCCGGAAAGCCGGAACGACCTCTGGTTAAGTAATAACTTCAATACCTACGTGGTGCTGCGCAAAGGCGTAGACCCGAAGAAACTGGAAGCCAAACTGGGACCGGCCACCAACAAGTACATCGCGCCACAGCTGCTGACAATGGTGAATGCCTCCCGGGAGGAGCTGGAGCGTAACGGAAGCTACATCCGCTACACCCTGATGCCGCTGACAGCCGTTCACCTGCACAGCAACAAAAGTTTTGAACTGAGCCCCAACGGCTCCATTCAATACGTATATATTTTCTCCGCCATCGCATTATTTATTCTGCTGATCGCCTGTGTGAACTTCATGAACCTGTCTACTGCCCGTTCTGCCAACAGGGCGCGGGAAGTCGGCATCCGCAAGGTAATGGGCTCCCAGCGTACCCAACTGGTGGCGCAGTTCCTGACAGAATCGCTGCTGGTAAGCGCCATCGCCATGCTGTTGGCGTTAGGTATCGCCTCGTTGATGTTGCCCTTGTTTAACGATGTGGCGGGCAAACACATCACCCTGGGGCTGTTCAGCAGACCATGGCTGGGACTTATCCTGGTGGGGCTCGTATTGCTGGTGGGACTGCTGGCCGGTAGTTATCCTGCTTTTTTCCTCTCCGCCTTCCGCCCCCTGCTGGTGCTGAAAGGCACGATCGCTTCCGGCTTCCGCAACAGCATGTTGCGCAACGGACTGGTGGTGTTTCAGTTCAGTATCTCTATTATCCTGATGGTCGGTACTATGGTGATCTATAACCAGCTCCGCTTCATCCGAAATAAACAACTGGGCTTCAACCGCGACCAGGTGATGGTACTACAGAATACTGCCGCACTGGGCACACAGGCAAAAGCCTTCCGGCAGGAGGTGCTGGGACTCAATGGCGTGCAAGCCGGCACGATGACCTCCTACCTGCCCACCGGCCTTAGCCGCAACGATGGTCCGATGTTCCTCACCCCGGTGCCTGATCCCAAAAACGCCGTCACCATGCAGATGTGGTCGGTAGATGATCAGTACATCCCCGCTATGGGCATGCACATGAAAACCGGCAGGAATTTCTCCGCCGCCTTTGCCACAGACTCACAGGCGGTTGTCATCAACGAAGCAGCTGCACGGCTGATCGGACTGAAAGATCCGCTCAACCAGAAAATATATGAATGGCAGGACCAGGGCGGCAAAAGCGGTAACGGCTACACCATCATCGGTGTGGTGAAAGACTTTAATTTCAACTCACTGCGCGAACAGGTAACACCGCTGGCACTGTTCCTCCAGGAAGATAAGGGCAGTATGGCGTTTCGTATGCGCAGCAACGATATCCCGGCACTGGTGGCACAGGTGGAGGAGAAATGGAGAACCATGGTGCCGAACCAGCCGTTCAACTACTCTTTTATGGATGATGATTTCAACCGACTGTATCAGTCTGAAAGCAGAATGGGTAAAATATCTCTGTCCTTCGCTATACTGGCCATCTTCATCGCCAGCCTCGGGCTGTTTGGACTGGCAGCCTATGCGGCGGAACAACGGACCCGCGAAATAGGCATCCGCAAAGTGCTGGGCGCTACCATGACCAACATCGTTCACCTGCTGTCCAAAGATTTTCTGAAACTGGTGATGATCGCCATCCTGTTCGCTTTCCCGCTGGGCTGGTGGGCCATGCACCGTTGGCTGCTGGACTTCGCCTACCGCATCAGCATTGGCTGGGAAATCTTTGCGGCGGCCGGATTCATGGCCATAGGCATCGCACTGGCCACTATCAGCTTTCAGGCTATCCGTGCGGCATTGGCCAATCCGGTAAACAGCCTCCGGGCACAATAAATACTACGCCATTTAACCGATAACAGCGAGGCCGTCTCCCTAAAAGAGGCGGCCTCCTGATTTACAGGAAACGTTGTATATTTTACACCTTTATCGCCGGAGCAATCTTTAGATATGGAAAGTATCAGTAGCAAGGCCACTATCAAACACCTGGTGTCAGCAACCCTGCATACCTTGCGACATAGCGGCCGGGAAGCCTTTGTGACCACGCTGCATGATAGCCTGCTAAAGAAAAAAGTAAGGTTTCCGATAAGGCAGCCGGTGCGGCTTATATATTCCCCGCTACGCTGACATTATTCGGTGAAGGACCGGCAGACAGTAAAACCCTGGTATTGAAAGCCGTTGCCAGACACTATCCTCATCTGCTGGAAAAATATCATCGTTTTTTTGCGGACGGTCCGCAAATGCCGGCGTATTACCGGCGGGCTTTCTCGCAGAAAATGGAGGAGCTATGCCGGCAATACAGGGTGCAGAACAGCCTGTTATCCTTTCATAATCTGTGATTCGTAGGCAGAGCCCCGCATCCATAACAGCCAGTTCATACAGGCTACCGCGCAGATGTTGACCACACCGGCATATACCACCCAGAAGCTAAAGCCATAAAAATAAATCACGGGAATCCAGTAGCTGAAAACGCTCCAGTACGAAGCCATACAGATAGGACACTGGATCACCGGCTTACGCAGGTACTTGTTTACCTTGAATACCTCGTCGATCTTAAAAAAACGTACACCGTTGTCCGTTACCGCTACCTGTATTTTCCCGTCGATTTTTGGGAGAACATGATTCAACTCTTTCAGTACAGGGACCCTGGAAGCGTCATCCAAAGGAAGCAGGATGCTGTTTTCGTGTATTCGCAACTGGTATTCCGGCATCAGTACGCTGAGTTTATCTGCCAGCTGGTCAAACTGTTCGCCGCTGTAGTAAATTTTGATCCGTTCTGTACGGGTGAGATACTTGAAAAGCGGGAACAAAATCATTTCGCTGTCCTTGTCCTTTCCGTTGGGCAATTTCTCTACTGCGCCTTTCGCTGCTATCCGTACACCCAATATAAACAGGGATTGTAAAACGATATAGCCCAGGGCTGCCATGATGCCGAAGAAGATTACACTTGTAGTCATTGTTGCAGGAATTAATTAAGTACAAAATTAACCCGGCGGTAATTGGGATTTATGATACTGATCGTTGGGTATTTGGTACAATTCACAGAAAGAAGAACATTATCGCCCAATCGGGACATTTGGTGAAAATCCCGGAAAAGGCGAAATTGTTGTCCGCACTAAACAGATGGGATTATGAAAATAAGAAGAGCAACAGCTAACGATTACCCGGAAATGGTAAGGATATGGGAATCTGCCGTGAAGGCTACTCATGATTTCTTAACACAGGAAGATTTTGAGCATATCAAGGGGCTCCTGGCGGAGGCTTTTTTCCCACAGGTAGATACTTATCTGTTATTGAATGATGAGGGGCGGTCACTGGCTTTCCTCGGTGTTCATGCCGACTCCCTGGAGATGTTGTTTGTTGATGATGCGTCGCGGGAAAAAGGAGTAGGGAAGCAGCTTATGCATTACGCCCTCACAGCACTAGGTATCCGTAAAGTGGACGTGAACGAGCAAAACAGTCAGGCGGTAGGTTTTTATGAGCAGATGGGCTTTAAAGTCAGCGGTCGCTCTGAGAAAGACGGAATGGGCAAGCCCTACCCGATATTGCATATGGAACGTTAAAATAAAGAAGCCTGCGTGAGCGCAGGCTTTTTTGACTTAAGAACAGCTATGCTTACTTCGCTGGCAGCAGTGGCCAGACTTTTTCTTTGGCCCGATTGCGGGCAGGAAGTACCTGCCGCGCTTCCAAAAGGGTTTCCATTTTATACCAGTTGACAGAAACTCTTCCGAAAATATCTTCTTCTACGGGGCAGCCGAGGGCTGCATCGTCTATGTAAAAGTCAGCCTGTACTTTGGGACTGCCGGTCCACCGGCGCTGCAGCGGGTTCCTGTTTTCACCGTAGAGGGTGATACCTCTGCCATTAAGCCATTTCACGGCGTCTTTCAGATGCCGGCCGGACCGCATGGTGTTGAGGATAAGCTTTACCCCTTGTTGTTGCAGTCTTTGTAACACAGTGATACAGTGTGGAATTTCTTCCCCTATCATCGGAAAGCGATGATAGGCGCAGGTACCGTCAAAGTCAATTGCTATAGTGATGTTGGAATGCATACGTTATGAAGGTTTTAAAAAAAGATATGGTAAAATTTTTTATCAACTATAACTAGAGAAAGCGATAGATAGGAAAAGGCAGGTCTGTCATAACCGGTGTGGGCGCCTTTTTTAGTGTCAGGGCTTTATAGGTGGCGGTATCGGCGATCAGTCGCCAGGTTTTGAAGTCCAGGTGCTGATCGGAAAAGCCGGCCTTAAAATTAAATAATGAATCCTGTTGCCCGCCTACGCCGCCGCCGAGGTGCAGATATTGCATCCCTTTGGACTGCCCGAAAATACTGGCTTCTTCCACCAGTAACCGCATGGGGGAATCGTGAATAAAGTCCTCATGGGTAGCCGCGAGGTGTAACTGCATCATGTTGTTGCAACAGGTAACAAAAACACCTGCTGTATCACATCCTTCATAGGATGCCAGCAGGATATAACTTTGGAAGTCGCTGGCCTGTAACAACTGGCTGAAATAGTTTTTGTCGAAATGATAGTTAGCGCTCGCCCCCAGCCGTTGCATATTCTGCAAATAGATCGCTGCAAATGATGCGATGTCTTCTTCACTGACCCCCTGTCGTACTTTGTAGCCTTTATTCCGCAGCTGATTGATTTTAGAACGGAATGCCTTGCGGTATTGCTGGCGCTGTTCTGCAATGGAAGGGGTGAGGTCTATCACTACTGTTTTTCCGTTGTCATACAAACCACCGGTTTTCCCCGGCTGAAAGTGCTGATGGATCAACGGATGCAGCCTTGTGAACACACTCACTATTTTTTTCTTTTTCAAAAACTGGAGGAAGGCCTGCGAAAACTGCTGCAGGAGCAACGGTGGCATGTCACGAAAATCGATGCTGGACAACGGCCCCGCATATCCGTAAACAGAGGTGCAATCGAAATAATTGGTGTCTTCTATATTCCGCTTCAGCAGCGGTACTGCAATAAAATGTCCGTCTTTTTCAAAGACAAATAAAAAAGGGTTGCTGTCTGCCGCAGACAACTGATGATAATACCAAGTATGGTAAAAGTCGTGCGTGTGGGCTGCATGGATAACCTGGTTCCACTGTTCTTTCTCGGTAATCTCAACTGTAAAGTAAGGCATAACAAATGAGGTTTTTAAACATATATTTTTGATGGCTATGTGTTGGGCGATATGGCTTTTCTCAGCGGGTTTGATATAATAAGGCAGGAATCCGTACGGGTGTTTTGATGCGGACACACAGCACAACTCCTTAGACACCAACTGGTATCTTTTTTGTATAATGCAGCCTACTATTGATGTAAAAGTCTTTACCTGTTACTATCGCTGAAATCTGCTATTGCTTATTTACATATGTGGTTGTTTGGGCTTCAGTTTTGTTTTTACAGGTGAACTGTAAATTTTTCCGGGTTAAAAAAATTTCCATCCGGAATTCAATGACTATGCCATGTGGGTAAATTTCTGTTAACCAATCACTTACGAAGTAAATTGTACCATGGTCCCGTCCAATATTTTGGAGTTACCCAAATGGATATACGAAATGTTGGATATTGTTAACCGGAGTTGCTGTGGACGCAACTCACTGACCCGATAGTGTAATGAAGAGTGAACATACCCGAAAGGATGCTGCTTATTTATCTACGTCATACGGACCCCTGATAGGAGGCCCTGCGCTGCAGGCTGTCATACAACAGGTACGGCAGGTGGCCAATACGGATGCTACCGTATTGCTTACCGGGGAAACGGGTACCGGCAAAGAAGTTATTGCGCAGGCCATTCATGAGTGGTCCGCCCGCAGGGCGCGGCCCATGGTGAAAGTAAATTGCGCCGCATTACCGCCGCAGCTGATAGAATCTGAATTGTTTGGTCATGAGAAAGGCGCCTTTACCGGCGCACTGCAACGCCGCGCAGGTAAATTTGAGCTGGCGCATCAAAGTACTATCTTCCTCGATGAAATAGGAGAGCTGCCGCTGGAACAACAGCCTAAACTGCTGCGGGTATTACAGGAAAAAGAAATAGAAAGAATAGGCGGCACTACCGTTAAAACGGACGTGCGGGTGATTGCCGCCACCAACCGTATACTGGAAGCAGAATGCCAGTCGGGCCGCTTCCGCCATGATCTCTACTACCGGCTCAATGTATTTCCGATTCACCTGCCACCCCTGCGGGAACGGAAAGAAGACATCCCTCTGCTGGCGAAATACTTTGTGGAAAATGCTTCCCAACATTTCCGCAAACCGGTAGCGACGATCAGTCAACGTTCTATGGAAGCGATGCTCCGCTATCAATGGCCCGGCAATATCCGCGAACTGCAGCACCTGGTGGAAAGAGCCGTCATCATCAGCAACGCACCGGTGATTTATGTGGAACTGCCCCCGCCGGAAAAAGCCAGGGACACCGATTCCAGCCCTCCGATTACCAGCCTCGCGGAAGCAGAAAGACAACTGATCATCCGTGTACTGAAACACTGCAATGGACGCATCCGCGGAGAAAACGGCGCTGCGGCCATTCTACAGATTAAACCAACCACCCTGGAAGCAAGAATGAAAAAGCTGGGCATCACCCGGCAGCATACGAACAACAATTAACACCAAACGCTTTTCTCCCAAAATATTACCTGTTGCAGCCGTATATTTAAGCCGTAAATTAAATATACCCGTTGTCGTATGACCACCTGTAACTGGATCTGGAAAGATCGTTTGCCGGCTTTACTACCGGCGTTGTCCCATATCTGTCAATACGCTTTTGACACGTCTGACCAGGAGGCGATCTCTTATGGACTAACCCTGACTTCCCTCGATAATAATCTTTGGTTTGACTACTCCCTGATAGGGAAGCAAACGATTGCGCTGCGTCTTTGTCAGGACGATGACGACACTGACATCGTTCATTGCCAGATCGACCATCCGGAAGAACATCAGCCGGCAGTTGGCATGACGTTCTTTTTTTTAGAGAACTTTGAACTGCGTTATCAGCGTTAACCCGCATGGCGGCCATGGAAGTGCTTTCGCATACTCACCTTGGGATGTTGATAACGGGTCTTTTTAACCTTGCAGGAAAATTATTTTTCCATGCAATCAAAGTTTATCAGGTTGATCACCGTATTCCTGCTGGTGCAGGTGTCTCTCATAGCGCAATCATCGATCTCAATACCCACATCACTGATATCGTTAACCTGCTCTATATGGAAGACCTGCACGATGTGGTGCTGGTAGGGCTCAGCTATGCCTGTCAGTACAGCCTTCCAGCCTGTTTGGCGTTAGCGATGTGCAGGATCAGCAATGGGTAGATGCCCGCCTTGCCTTGCGGCCCTACCGCACCTTCGCCCAGCCACTGGCCGTGCATCATCCCTACGGCAACGGCCTGCCGCTTATCTACATCGCCTGTACGCAGCCACAGCTGCCGGTAATGAGAGTATTTGCTGCTAAAGCAAAACAATCTCCCCAATGGAAATATGACGAGATAAAAACAGGACATGACGCCATGGTCACCAAGCCTGCAGCACTGGCCGATCTGCTGGAAACCATCAGCCGGTAGAAGCGGTTTGGCGGGAGACGGTAATGCACTTATATTTGAGGCACTGTTTTTAACCAATACATTGTACGTATGATGAAGAAATTAATCACTGCCTGGCTGTTGACCGCCGCTCTTTTTACCGGATATGCCACCTATGCCCAGCAGCCGGCAGGCAAAACGATCCGTGAAGGCAAACATAGCTTCACCCTGCAGTGGATTAGCTGGGACCGCCCCGGTGAAGTGATAATCAAAAAACAAAAAGACGCTACCTATACGGTAAAAGGGGAACAACGCGATGAGCAGACCGGCGATTTTGTGACCATCGATGGAACGCTTACCGTGGACGCTCCCAGAGAACTGACATTTAACGGTACCATTCGCACCCAATACAGCAATGTCAATGGCGGCAAGGTGTGCGAAAAAACCGGCACCTACCACTTCCTGGCCAAAGGCGCCAGAAAATACTGGAGGCTGCAGGAGATGGACAACTGCGAAGGAAATAATGTGGTAGACTACGTTGATATCTACTTCCATTAATTTTTATCAAAAAAAATGCGTAACCGATTGGTTTAATAATTTATATTTGTAACCGATCGATTACGCATTTTTTTATTGTCTTACATAAAAAAGCATGACTATGGCAAACACACCTCAACCGGCGATCGCACAAAGCGGCATGCTGGTCCGGAGACCCGCAGCGGAAGTGTTTAATGCATTTATTGACCCGGCTGTCACCACCCGGTTCTGGTTTACCAAAAGCACAGGTAAACTCGAGGTCGGTAAAGAAGTGGTCTGGTCCTGGGAAATGTATAATGTAAGCAGCGCCGTGGACACTATCGCTATTGATCCCAACAAGCGGATAGAGATCCGCTGGTATGACAGTTACGACGTGAAAGGCGGCCATCGGAAAGCCCCGGAGAACGCCACCCGTGTGGTATGGACGTTTACCCCGTATGGAGACGGCGCGACTTTCGTGGAGGTGGTGAATGACGGTTTTACCGGTGATGCCCAGACGGTACAACAGAAGGCGCTGGACTCCACCGGCGGCTTCTGCTGGGTGTTAGCCGGACTGAAAGCTTATCTCGAACATCATATTGAGCTCAACCTGGTGGGTGATCGTTTTCCGCAGGGAAAATAAGGTGTCTTTTACCTTTCCGGGAAAGGAGTTACGTTGACTTCTCTTGTAATAAAGTCACGACATCGTTTTGCCCCATGCGGTCAGCACCAGGTTGCGGGGACCGCCGTGGTCACGGTGTTCGCAGAGGTAGATGCCCTGCCAGGTGCCCAGCGCCAGCCTGCCGTTATAGATGGGGATCGTCACCGAACAGCCCAGCAGGGAGGACTTCAGATGGGCGGGCATATCGTCCGGACCTTCATCATTGTGCTCATAGTCAGGGTCGTTTTCCGGAACGGCTTTGTTGAAATACGTTTCAAAATCCACCCGCACTGTCGGGTCTGCATTTTCATTGATCGTGAGGCCGGCGGAGGTGTGCTGGATAAATACCTGCAACATGCCGGACTGCAACGTTCTTATCTGCGGAAAAGCCTGCACTACTTCGTGCGTGATCAGATGAAACCCCCTGGGACGGGCTTTTAGCCGCAATGCCTGCTGAAAAATCTCCATGCTGTTGTTGTTTCTGCAAAAGTAACATTTCCATCCGGCATAAAATTCTACTTGTAAATCACTGTATTGCACTGTATCTTACCGGGATTGATGAAAAACTAAACCGGAATTTATCTCATGGCAGAAAACGTACAACCGTTACGGGTGCTCGTTGTAGGCTGTGGCAATATGGGCACCTCCCATGCCGTAGCTTATCACACCCTGGACGGCTTTGACATATGTGGTATTGTATCTACCGGCTCCAGCAAGCAGGTATTAAATGATAAACTGGGCGGCGGGTACACGCTGTACAGTAACTATGAAGAGGCGTTGGCGGCCACCCGGCCGGATGCCGTCTGCATCTCCACCTATCCCGATACACACGAAAGTTATGCGATCAAAGCGCTGGAAAGCGGTTGTCACGTGTTCATAGAAAAACCGCTGGCAGACTCCGTAGCCGGTGCTGAAAGGGTGGCTGCAGCTGCTCAAAAGGCTGGTAAAAAACTGGTGGTAGGCTACATCCTGCGTCATCACCCTTCCTGGGAACGTTTCGTGGAGATCGCCCACCAGCTGGGAAAACCGCTGGTAATGCGCATGAACCTCAACCAGCAGAGCTCCGGCAGCAAATGGGGCGTGCACCGCAACCTGCTGCAAAGCCTTAGCCCCATCGTGGATTGCGGCGTGCATTACATTGATGTGATGTGCCAGATGACCCGCTCCAAGCCGGTGCAGGTGAGCGCTATCGGCGCGCGGCTGTCCAACGATATCCCGGCAGATAACTACAACTACGGTCAGTTACAGATCCGCTTTGAAGACGGCTCCGTAGGCTGGTACGAAGCAGGCTGGGGACCTATGATCAGCGAAACGGCGTTCTTCGTGAAGGACGTGATCGGCCCGCAGGGCTGCGTGTCTATCGTAGCAAAAGAGTCCGGCAAAGCGGGTAACTCAGATAACATCGAGGCACATACGAAAACAGAATCCCTGCGACTGCATCATGCCACACTGAACGATAAAGGAGAATTTGCGAAAGAAGATACCTGGATCAATATGGAAGATGAACCGGACCACCAGGAGCTGTGCAACCGGGAGCAACGTTACTTCCTGAAGGCTATCCGCGAAAACATCGACCTGACGGACCATGTGCTGGATGCCGTGAACAGCCTGCGCATCGCCTTTGCCTGCGATGAGTCTGTCCGTACCGGAAAGATCGTTACCTTATAAACTGACAGAAGCCCGCCACTGTGCGGGCTTTTTCTTTACCACCACCAGCCGCATACACCGGCTACCAACGCCGCAAACAACGTATTGCTAAAATTGACCGCATCATTGCCGATGTAGTGTTTCCGCTCCAACGCTGCTCCCAGTACTGAATCCATCAGGTTGCCCAGCACCCCGGCTATCACGATATAGGCTATACGCCGGTCGAACCCTGCGGCCAACGCATACACGCCGGCAATCACACCTGCGCCGGCAGCTCCCAGCAGCGTGCCCTCCAGGCTTACCACGCCATCCAGCCCCCTGGCCTCTTTTCTGAAAGTGAGGATATTGAAAAAGCGGCGGCCGTATACCGTGCCCAGTTCGGATGATAACGTATCGGCGGTAGCGGAAGCCAGGCTGCCCGCCAGCATAAGGCCATATAATTCCCTGCGCACAGGATCGGCCAGCATCAGCAATGCCATAAGGGCGGCAGCGCCGCCGTTGGCAAATACCTGGCCGGCTTTCCGCTTTTCAGGATGCGCCCCGTCGGCGGTAATGGCGGCTTTAATATTCTTTTTATGGGAAGTGGCCAGGGTGCCCAGCACGAAGAAAGTGCCCAGCAGGGCGATGCCGGGATAACCCGCGCCGAAAAAGACCAGCAGCCCGGTAAGACCGGCCGCCATGGCCGCGGAAACGGATAGTTTGCCGGTCCGGATGCAGACCGCCATAAAGCCGGCCAGCAACAACACAAAGAGGCCGTAATGCTGAAATGTTGTATTCATAAATCGAGGTCAGCAAAACTAATTAATTACTTTTGCTGCCTGAAAATTTTATATGAAAACGTTGTTGAATCTGGAAGAAATTGCCATGTTCCTTATGGCCATCATTCTTTTTAATGTACGGATATCCTATGCCTGGTGGGTGTTTCCTGCCTGCCTGCTGCTACCGGACATCAGCATGATCGGTTATGCTGCGGGCAACAAAGTGGGCGCTGTGGTGTACAATTTCTTCCACCATAAAGGAATCGCCCTGCTGGTGTACCTCGCCGGCCACCTGTTGGGATTTGAATGGCTGGCGTTTACGGGAATTATCCTGTTTGCACACTCCTGTATGGACCGCGTCTTTGGTTACGGCCTGAAATATATGTCCGGCTTTAAAGACACGCATCTGGGAGAAATTGGCCGCACGGCTAAACGAAAATCATAAAAAAAGCCGGTGTGAAAACACACCGGCCGTTATTGGAATTGATTGTAAGGTTTAAAATTTGAAGGCCACACTGGCAGAGAAGCGACGGGGCATCATTCTCTCAACAGTCGTCCATCCGCCATAGTACGCTTTGTCAGTGATGTTATCCATCTTCAGCGCAAGGCGATAGGCGTTCACCTGGTAGAAAACACCAGCGTTCAATACCGTATACGAAGGCAGCGTGAACACACCGGTAGCTTTTGAGTTGGTGATCATGTTTTCACTGCCGTAGTTGCCACCAAAGCCAAGACCGAGGCCGTGCAGTTTACCGCTGGTAGCGGTATAGCTGATCCACCAGTTGGCCACATGCTCAGGGCCCGCGCTGACAGGGCGACGGCCCAATATGCCGGAGTCGGACTTCTCCATTTTACTGTCATTATAACCATATCCGGCCACAATATTTAATCCCGGCAGGGGATTGGCGATCAGGTCCACTTCCACGCCCTTGCTGCGCTGGGAACCATCCTGTACCGTAATGTTATAGTGGTTGCCGCCTTTTTCCACGTCAATGCTGCGGGTCATATTGGTCACGAGAATATTATAGTAGCTGGCGCTCATGCTCAGTTTGTCGTTAAGCACATTCAGTTTCACACCGCCTTCAAACTGGTTGGCCTGCTGCGGTTTCAGTACGCCGCTATACTCTGGCAGCGACTGGGTGACGGGGGCTGCGTTTTTGAAGCCGTTCATATAGTTGGCAAACAGGCTCACTTTATCTTTCACTACCTGGTAGATCAAACCAAATTTCGGGGAGACGGAGGTCTGGCTGAAATCATCTTTGCCTTTCTCACCTGTCACGTAGTTTTTGGTGGGTTTGGTAACGAAATGGTCTACCCGTACGCTGGCCATAGCGATCAGCTGATCGGTGATATTTAACACATCAGAAACGTAGGCGCTGTAAGTATAGTTGGTGGTGGCATTTTTGACCTGTCCGCTCGTTACCTGTGCCAGCCGGGCGTCTACAGCGGCCCTATTGAGCTGCGAGTAGCGCGGGTCTTTCGGATTCACGGTATTAATGAGGTCGAAGCGGATATAGGGTGAGTTGTCGTTTTCGGTGAATTGGCTCAGGAAGTCCAGTCCGGCCACGAGGCGGTTGCGCAGGCTGCCGATGTTGAAATCGCCGATAAAATTCTGTTGAACGTCGGTGGCAGTGGTGATGGAGTGCTGATGGGTCAGATAGCGGCTGATCAGCGTATCGTTGGCAGGCATTGGGTTGTCCCTTGTACCGCCCTCATCGAGGAACATCACGTAGGAGTAGTAGCCCTCGCTGCGGCGGGTGCTCCTGGAAACTGTCGTCTGGGAAGTCCATTTGTCTGACAGTTTGTAGTTGGCCTGACCAAAGAGGTTCACGGACGGTGTTTTGATAGTAATATCATTGCTGGTGAAAGACCGGGTGAAGTCGATGCCCAGCTGGTCCGGTGTCCTGGCAATCAGCTGACGGCGGCGGTTCAGAAATATCATGGTGGGATTGGTGCTTTCTCCGCTGTAGAATTCTGTGTTCACGAGGAACGACAGGCGGTCGTTCACGCGGTAGGAGAGGCTGGGGGCCAGGAACCAGGAACGTTTGAAGCCTGCGTCCTGGAAGCTGCCTTCTGAGTGATAAGCGGCGTTGGTACGCAGGATAACGGATTTATCCTTGTTCAGCGGGGTGTTGAGGTCTGCCGTTACGCGGTTGAGGCCATAGGTGCCGCCGGTATAGCTGATTTCGCCGCCGAACGCATCGTAAGGCTTTTTGGTAACGATGTTGATCAGGCCGCCGAAAGAAACGAGGCTGCTGCCGAACAGGGTGCCGGAAGGGCCTTTGATGGTTTCAACACGTTCAATATCCGCCGGATCGGGGCTGCCGTTGGAGATGCCGGCGATACCGTTGACCATGGTGGGTTGCACCGCGAAGCCGCGCATGGTGAAATAACCTGCGCCGTCGCCGCCGCGGCCGGTGGAAGACCACAGGCGGGTCACGCCCGGTGCGTTTTTCAGCGCATCATCGAAGCTGGTGATCACCTGTTCTTTCATCAGTTCTTTGCCTATCACGTTGTATACCTGCGGATTTTCCAGGTTTTTGATGGGCAGCCGCGCGATATAGTCACTTTCCTTGTTGGCCAGCTTGTTTTGGCCGCCTATCACGGTTACTTCCGACAGTTGTGTTTTAGACACCTGCAGGTGCAGCTTCACGGTGGTGGTGTGGTTAGCCGTTACCGTTACCGTCTCAGCCATAGGCTCGTATCCCAGCAGGGATACCTGCAATACATATGTTCCGGGCTCCAGGCGGCGAAAAGCGAAGTCGCCTTTCCCGTCTGTAACGGTGCCTCTGCTGTGCTGTTCGATGCGTACGCTCACGAAAGCGGCCGCTTCTCCTTCACTGGTGACAATATTTCCTTTAATCCCTCCGGTGCCGCTCTGGGCGCTCACTCCGGCTATCAGGCTGAAGAGCATTAACAATAATGCTGATAATTTCTTGACCATGGTTGTGCTATAATGATGATATATGGAGACAAATTGACAATCACGGCCGCAAAATTCTATCAGTAAAAAGAAGTTGCACCATCCAATCGGGAAAAATATTTACGCATTCGGGAATTATCCATGACAGTTCAACCCGGTTATCTGACAACTCGAGAAAAAATGGCTGGCCGGGCTGCCGGGACATTGCATTTTTGTAACGTCCATAAACAAAACACATCATGAAATTTGAAAAAGTGCATAACAAGGGGCAGGCGAGGCTTTTTAAGAGCCGTTACCTGGAGATGCTGACCAAAACGCACCCCGCGGTGATTTTTGGAATGTACCTGCCCGTTATCGGATATATGCTCTATTACAGCCATGCCACCCTGGGATATTCACTGCCCCGCGTTATACTGACTTACTTTGGGGCCATGTTCGGCTGGACGCTCTTCGAATACGTGGCGCACCGGTTTATCTTTCACTGGGTCAGCGACCAGCCGGCCATCCGCCGCGTGGTATATACGTTGCACGGCAATCACCACGAATACCCGCGCGACCGGCAGCGGCTGTTTATGCCGCCGGTGCCCAGCGTCATTATCTCTTCGCTCTTATTCAGTATTTTCTACCTCCTGATAAAAAACAATGCATTTGCTTTTTTTTCGGGGTTTGTGTCCGGTTACCTGTTGTACGGCAGCATGCACTACGCCATCCATGCCTGGGCGCCGCCATTCAAATGGCTTAAACCGCTCTGGCGCAACCATCACCTGCATCACTATAAAAACGACGATCTGGGATTCGGGGTCAGTTCTACGTTATGGGACCGGGTATTCCGGACCATGTTCACGCTTTGTTTGCTGTTAAGTCTGTCTGTAGCCGGTTTCGCCCACCAGCAGGCCGAAGGGGAGTACCGCCTGGTAAAAAGGGATAAGTCCATCTCGTTGTACGAAAGATGGATCGCAGCCGGTAATGAAGAAAGTGTGCGGGAGATCAAAGCGGTGTTTACCGTTCAGTCTGATGTGCCCTCCGTGGCGCGGCTGCTGACAGACCAGCAGCAGGGCGTGGTGTGGAACGCCCGCGCCAAAGCATACCAGGTGCTGCCTTTGGAAGAAGGCCGGGAATGGATCACCTACCTCAAGTACAATATCCCCTGGCCCTTCGGAGACCAGGACTGTTGCCTGCTGTTCCGCCTGAAAATGCAGGATCAACATTCGGGCGAAATCAGCTTCGAAAGCACGCTGAACAATCGTTTTCCTGTTTCCGGCGATGTGACGCGCATTACCGGCACCCGGGGCAAATGGCTGATGGAAGAAACCGCCGGTAACACCATGCAGATCACCTATACGATCACCACCAACCGCAGCGCCCGGGTACCGCGGTGGGTATCGGACCCGATCATCCGTAACAACATGTTTGAAACGATGTCCACCTTCAGAAGCATCCTCGAAAAGCGTTGATAAAATTGTGCTGTTTGATTATTTTTGGAGAAACCTCCGGTGAATGATCTACAGGGAGTTTGCACCGCACCCGCAACTGGCGCCATATGTTGAATGTTACTGGAAGGCCGATGCCGACAGGCCGCCCTTCAGGGACGAGGAATCGTTGATTCCTGACGGCACCATTGAGCTGATGTTTAATTTTGGTGATAACTACGCCCGTGTGAAAAACGGTTCCCGCCAGCCGGTAAAGGGATCTCATATAATCGGTATCCGTCAGCATGCATTGCGGATTTCCCAGACCGCCCACCAGCATGTGTTCTCCGTGCGCTTCCGGCTGGGCGGCGCCTACCCGCTGTTCCGCATCCCTGCGCATTTACTGGCCAACGACTTCTGGAGCCTGCCGGATGTGCTGGGCAGAGACTATACATTACTCGAAGAACAGCTGTTTGAGGCCACCACAGACGAACAGCGGGTGCTGCTCACCGACCGGTTTCTCCTGGGACGCCTGGAATTTGATAATACCGCTCATCGTTTTCTGCAACAATATACCGCCTGGATGCTGCAACGGGAAGATGTTTCTGTGGCCGACGCCTGCAAGGCTTTCGGCATCTCGTACAAAGCGATGGAACGCCGTTTCAGCCAGGTAGCAGGACTTACCCCTTCTGAACTGCTGAAGATACGGAGGTTCAACAAAGCCATCCTGGCCATGTACAGCTGTCGTCATGAATCGCTGACCGCCGTGGCGCACAGTTGTGGCTTCTACGACCAATCTCATTTTATCCGCGAATTCAAACAACTGTCCGGCACTACCCCGCGCCGTTTCCTGGAAGAACAGTATACCATTGTGCAGGTGATACAGCCTGCCCTCGCGGCCCGGCTGTCTAAATCGTACAATTTATAGTCCTTCGCTTTTATCATCTTCGTAAAAAATACAGGTCATGGAAGGAAAAAAATATGAGTTGATTCCCTATCTCAGTTTTGGGGGCAATTGCGAAGAAGCAATGAGTTTTTATGCGAAAGCGCTGGGCGGCGCCTATAAAGTATGGACCCGCTACGACAATCCGAATATGAACGCGCCGGAAGCATATAAAGACAAGGTGCTGCACAGCAGGCTGCATTTTAACGACCTGGCCATCTACGCCAGCGATACTTTCCCCGGCAAGGAGTCAAAGGGCAACAGCGGAGATGTGTCACTCTCTCTGACGTTCCCGGATGAGCAAACCGCGCAGCACGCGTTTGACGCATTGTCGGCCGGCGGAACGGTAGGCGTACCTTTCGCTAAACAGTTCTGGGGTGACTGGCACGGTAACCTAACCGATAAATACGGGATTAAATGGATGGTGAATTGCTGATGCATGTGGTGTCACGCGTTTTCACACGATCCCGGTTCCCCAGGTTTATGCTTCGGTAAACCGGGACCGTGCGAACGCATCTCCTGAAATCAGGCAATCTGTCCCAGGGTAATCAAATTACCGCAGCCGTCTTCAAAGATGGCTTCAATGCCCCAGTCGACTTTCGTGGGTGACTTTCGGAACACCACGCCTTTGGCAGTCAGCCGTTCGTATTCTGCTGCGATATCCGCTGTGCCCAATACGATGACGGGTATGCCGGCTGCGTATAGTCCTTCGTGGTAGGCTTTGGCCAGCGGGTGGGTGGATGGTTCCAGCAGTAGCGTGGTCCCGTCCGGATCTTCAGCAGAGACCACCACCGCCAGCCATGCTTCCGGCATATAGATTTTCTCTTTAAAGCCCAGTACCTCTGTGTAAAAGCGAAAAGCTTCCAGGGGGTCGTCTACGTGGACCCCGGTCATGGCAATTATCATATGGATATGTATTTAGGAATGAGTAATCATGGTGGCGGTATTGCTGCCTTTTTTGCGTTTTAGTATCAGGGCGCTGATGAGCGCAATCACAAGACCGATAGGCAATACTTCCGCATAGGTGACGAGGATGACAAACAGCGGGTTTTTATACATTTCCTTAAAACTTTCCGCTTCGGCCATTTTTTTACTGAGGGTAGCGGCGTCAGCACCGGCTTCTTTGGCCTGCTTCAGCATATGGGCGTTGTATTTGTCCATAAAATCGGGAACAAACAGGTAGTAGTCGACCAGCCATACCAATACATAGGCCGTAGAGGCAATCAGTGCTATCAGCAGACCCACCTTAAAGGCCTGGCCGAAGGTGATCGCACCGTTGTTATATTTGTCGCGGTAGTTTTTGACACCTACAAAAATGAAGGAGAAGGCGATCAGCATGCCGGCATAGCCGAGCACCATGTTACCCTTAAAGTCGGGGTCTTTATAACACCATAATACAGAAAATACCATCATCAGGCTGATAATGGCGCCGGAAATCAATCCGAAAACGAGCACATTTTTTTTCATCTGTCAGGATTTAGTAGTGAGTACAAAAATGCCGTTCTGCCAGCATTTTCCATTCATACTTTAGGATGATTTTGGACTGTTTTCCCTTTTTCCTGCTTTTGGGTGATGATGATTAGGGTATGATACTCAATCGTTTAGCTTTTTCCACGGCTTGTGTCCTTCTTTTGACGTCCAGTTTTTCAAATACGCGGGAGGCGTGGGTTTTGATGGTGTTCAGGGAAACGAACAGGCGGCCGGCGATCTCCTGGTTACTGAGACCATCGGCCATGAGCTGCAGCACTTCCAGTTCCCGGCCGCTAAGGCCGAGCCGGTCCAATTCTACTGTGTTCATGGAGAAGGTCGCCGGCGCAGATACCGGTACCGGTTTTTCCACGATCACGGTTTGCACTTTCGGCCGGGCCAGTTTCAATGAGAGCCATACACCCAGCGCCGTAAAAATAACGGCCACCATGCCGATATAAATTTCCATGGCATGATGAATAATCAGGAAACGCAGTTCCAGCCATTTCAGGAGAAATAGAAGAACGGCCAGGGAGAGGCCGTAGAGGATGTTTTGCCTGTTTCTGGTGATGGCGTGCCACTTCATGCGTAACTCGTTTGCTGTCAACATAAAGTTATCATATTTAGCGCAAAAGGGATGGTCAGCGTTGTTCCGGCGCCAGTGACCATCCTTTCTCCGCTAAGGCCGCTTTGATAGCGGCGATGCCGTGAGGTCCCATACCATGCAGGCGCTTCAGGAATGATTCGGTGACGGCTTTAAGTTGTGGCAGGCTGGTATAACCGGCGTTATGCAGGGCACGCAGGGCAGGTTGGGATAATCCGGATGGCAGTTCGCCGTGTGGAATGCGCGCAGATTTTTTAACCATGTTGCTGTTGAATTGGTGAAACGCTAAAATAAATAAGAATCGGTGAAGCCTGCAGGGCAAGTCCGTCAATCAGGGGGCCTCCCTGCGACAAAACTTTTCCGTGGTCCGGGATGTATTAAATTATGGTTTCCTGTAATAGACGCAGTAACATTTAAATATCCTTGTGCGTTGTACTGCTTTTGCCGGCCTCAGACAAGTGGCAGGACCATTAAAGTTTGACTATTAAGCTATTATTTATCAAAAAATGATAAAAACTGTTGGTCGAAACATATGATTGTTCAATTGCATACAAGATAAAATAAATTACATTTGACACCAGAAAAATTCAATTTTCCCATGAACAGACGTACTGTTATTGCATTGCCATTGGTTTGCCTGACGCTTCACAGCACTCTCGCCAGCCAGGCTGCAAATGTTTACCCCGCTACGGAAACCGTTGCCACCGCCATGAACAGGGCTGATCAGCCCAAAGCGGCCAAAGCGATCACCTACGGTCAGGGTATAGACCTGATTGTAAAAGGGCTGGGCCTCAATATTGACAACATCCGGTTTATTAAAGAACCGAAGGCCACCGACTACTGCCAATATGCAGACAATAAGGCGTCTTACGCCCAGTCTGTAATTATTGCGGCCAACAACGGTATTACGCTGGACCGTAAACAACGTTTCAATACACCGATGACCCGGGAGCAGTTTGCCCTTGCGCTGGAAGAGGCGATGGAGCATACCGGCCCGTACCCGATGAACATGATGTGGATCAACATCGGAGACGCTGCTGCTTTCGTTAACAAAGACAAAAGCAACAACGCTGTACAGGCGCTGATTAAATTCGGCGTGGTAAAGCTGGAGAGAAATAATTTCCGCCCCCGGGCTTATGTTACACCCGCAGAAGCCAATGCCATGGTGGCAAAAGCCGCTGCATTCGTAAAAGAACACAAACAACGCGTGGAAGAACATCAACAGCAAAACGAGGTAACGGTAACGACTACCCCGGTAAATGCACAGGTAAACAGTGTGGTACTGTCCAGAGGCAGCCAGCCTAATTCCGGCTACCAGATCGCCATCACCGGTATCGACTTCGCCGAAGGCACTGCTACCGTGCGTTACAAGCTCTCCAACCCGGAAGAAGGAAAAATGTACATGCAGGTGATCACGGAGCCTAAAGCCGAAACCTTTGTGGGCAGCGCTTATAAAGTAGTATTACAGCAAGATAAATAATAAATAGCGTGGGACTGGACCTGTATCATTTTAAACCTTGTGCGATGCCTGCCGGTAAACCGGCCGCGATCAGTTTCTCCCTGGAGGAGCTGGCGGAGGCGGATACGCCGGCAGTATTCCTGGAAAAACATCAGCATCTGCTGGTGCAGGTGTCCGTCCCGCCTGATACTTTCTCCATTTTTATTGTAGCCAGTGAGCAACAGCAGCAGGTTGTCGAACAACAGTTCGGCATACATGACAACTGCCGGTTGCTCACTGGTACCATGGAATCGCTGGCGCCGATGATCAGCGAAATAGAAAAAGAACTGCAATTAACGGCAACGCCCACCATTATTACACGGGACCTTCATCATGGTACAGCTACTTTTACCTATCAGCTGGTCCAATACCGGACCGTCTATCCCGACCAGACGCTGCTGCATTTTGCGACATACGGGCACCAGTGTGCACAGATGAATGCCCGGTTCTATGAAGACTTTACCAACGACCGGATGTATTTCTTAAAGGCTGATGTACTGCGTGCTTACGGATACATTCAGCCTGCGAAAGGAGCTGAAGCGTCTACCCCTCACAATTTTCAGAAAGACTTCATCGATAATTTCGAAGAAGGCACCAGCATTTTTTATCCCGGCTGGTAATATGCTTACAGGAACAAATCCGGCTGCAGTTTTCCTCCAGGCGTCACATTGTAGTGCGCCAGGTCTGTAATCCCTTCTGCTTTTAACACCGCTTCATCAATAAAATTATTTCCTGTACAGGACGCCGCAGGTTTGCCCAGAATATAAAAAGCGGCATCCGCCATGATGTCGGGTTTGCGGCTTATTTTCATCAGGGCTTCTCCGCCCAGCAGGTTCTTGATAGCCGCTGTAGCGATGGTAGTGGCCGGCCACAGGGAGTTGGCGGCAATACCGGCGGACTTCAGCTCTTCCGCCCATCCCAGCGTGAGCATGCTCATATTGTATTTACTGATGGTATATGCCACGTGTGGTCCCAGCCATTTGGGGGAGAGGTTCACCGGGGGCGACAGGGTGAGGATATGCGGGTTGTTGCCTTTTTTGAGATAGGGGATACAATGTTGGGTAACTAAGAAGGTACCTCTCACATTGATATCATACATCAGGTCGAAACGTTTGGCCGGTGTTTGTTCGGTGTTTGTCAACTGGATGGCCGAAGCGTTATTGATGACCACGTCGATGCCGCCGAATTTTTCAGCTGCCTGTTGCACGGCCTGTTGTATCTGGTCTTCCTCGCGGATATCCACTTTTACCGGCAGGGCTTTACCGCCGGCTTTCTCCACGGCTTCCGCCACAGAAAAGATGGTGCCGCCCAGGCGGGGATCTTCTTCGGTGCTTTTAGCGGCGATCACGATATTAGCGCCGGCGGCGGCCAGTTTCAGGGCGATGGCTTCACCGATGCCTCTGCTGGCGCCGGTAATAAAAATAGTGCGGTTTTGAAAGGTCATATCAGGCTGCTTTTGTTGGGTGTACGAAAAGTTTATGGCCGGATTTTTTTACCGGCTTTATAGACCGTCACGATGTGGCGGGTATTTTTAATGTCTTTCTCCGGGCTGCCGGCCAGTACCAGCAGGTCGGCCACCTGTCCGGGGGCGATGGTGCCGGTGTTGGGCAGTTTCAGCACCTGGGCGGCGTTGCGGGTGCCCACGCTGATAGCTTCCAGCGGCGTCAGTCCTGCCTGTACCATCAGTTCCAGTTCCAGGTGTTCTGAAAAGCCCTGTGCTCTCACGGGCGTTGCGCCGGAGTCGGTGCCCATGGCTACCATAATGCCGGCGCGGTAGATGCGGCGGAGGTTGCGCAGCGCTGTTTCGAAAGCCGTTTTGTTTTTGGCAAAAGCGGGAGACTGCCGCAGTTGCTGTTGATATTTTGGAGAAGTGATCATCTCGTATACGCCCGGCTCTAATGAGCGTTTGAAGAAATCGTCGTGTAGCCATTCGGGTTGGCGTGCGTAGATATAGGCGTATTCATCGAGCGACAACGTGGGGACGTACACGATGCCTTTCGATTTCATGGTTTGCAGCAGCTGTTCATCGATGTCTTTGTCGCGGATGCTGTGCGCGAAAATATCCACGCCGGCAGTGGCCAGCTGTTGCGCGTCTGCTGCGTAATACAGATGCGAAGCTGCCCTGATGCCGTGTTTATGCGCTTCGGAGATGATTGCCTGGTATACTGCGGGTTCCATTTTCTTAAAGTGTCCGCCAAAATCATCTACCCATAGTTTTATCACGTCGGGGCGTACCTGCGCTACCTTATCCATGGCCGGGGCCACGTCAGCGACGGTAGCGGGGCGATTGACGAGGTCCATGCCATAGTCTGCCGGCGGCGCGGCATCAGGCACGCCGAAGCCATAGCCGGCGGAATGCAGGCGGGCGCCGGGCAGCTGGCCGGTGGCGGAGGAGTCGCGCAGGCCACTGTCAAACAGCAGGGGCCGGTCGGTACCCATGGCCAGCACGTGTAACACGCCATAGTTGGCATATTGCTGTAGCTGCCGCAGTATATTTTCCCGCGTATAGTTGACGGCGTTGGTGGTGGTACCCCTGAGGGTGCCTACATGCGTATGTACGCTGATCAGCGCCGGCATCACGGTTTTACCGCTCAGGTCCACCACTGTGGCGCCCGGAGCGTTCAAACGGGGACCTACCGCGGCGATAGTGTCTGCCTGTAGCAGAATGTCGGTATGTTGCCGCGGGCGGCTGCCGGTACCGTCTATCACGGTGGCGTTTTTCAGAAGTATCGTCTGCGCTGTGGCGGTTGTTCCCGACAACAGGGCTGCTGTTATCATCAGTGCAGAAAAGGTGTTGGTCATCCTCATCGGTTTTATAGATCTATCTTAAATATAACCCAGACTGCATAAACTACCATGTAAAATTTTGCAGGACATTTTACCGGTTTTGCAGAGAAACCATCGGATATCACACAATACCGTTGGCTGACGCGGACTGAGCGGCTATTTTTGGACAGTCATCATTTTTTTATGTATGGATTACTGTATTGAAGTAGCCGATCTGGCTTACCAGTTCAGAGACGGCACCCCTGTGCTGCGAAACATAGCGTTGCGGGTACCGCAGGGCGCTATCTATGGTTTTCTCGGCCCTAACGGTGCCGGCAAAACGACAACGCTTCGCCTGATCACCGGGTTACTGCGTATGCAGACGGGCGCGGTGCGTATGCTGGGACAGTCTTTCCGGGAGCATCGCCTGGAGGTGCTGCGGCAGACGGGCTGCCTGATCGAAAGCCCTGCTATCTACGAGCATCTGAGCGCGGTGGAAAACCTGCTGGTGCTGCAGCGTATCTATCAATGTCCGAAGTCTGATATGATGGAGGTGTTGCAAACGGTGGGACTGGCGGCGGTGGCCAGCAAAAAGGCCGGGCAATTTTCGCTGGGCATGAAGCAGCGGCTGGCGCTGGCCATGGCCATGCTGCACCGTCCGAAACTGCTGATACTGGACGAGCCTACCAATGGGCTGGACCCCAACGGTATCATCGAGATGCGCGAGTTGCTAAAGAAGATCAACCGCGAGCAGGGGACCAGCATTCTGATTTCCAGTCACCTGCTGCCGGAAGTAGAGCGGCTGGCCACCCATATCGGTGTTATCAGCCAGGGGCGCATGGTGTTTGAAGGCAGCCTGGAGCAACTGTCGGGGCTGCGGCAGCAGGTGAGGGGCTATCTGCTGGACACCACCAACAATGCGGCGGCGCTGGAGCTGCTGGTTGCCCGGAACGTGCAGGTTGTTGCCGATGCCGGCAGGATACAGGTGCCTGCGTTGCCGGTGGCGGCCATTGCGGAGCTGAACAGTCACCTGGTGCAGCGCGGTATCGGCGTATTCGGCATTCAGCCGGTAAAAAACGATCTCGAAACGATTTTTATGGACCTCATTCAATCCTGAACCATGATAGCATATCTCCATAGTGTACAGAGTGAGTGGATCAAGCGAAGGCACAGTGCCGCCGCCTGGCTGACGATCATCGGTGGTACACTGGTGCCGGTCATCGTGCTGTGTATCCGTTTTTATTATTTCGATCTGCTGGCCAAACAGAACGCGTCAGCAGATATTTGGGTGCAACTGTACAACCGCTCCTGGCAGTACATGGGCTTCTTTCTGCTGCCCATCGGCGTGATCCTGGTGACCAGCCTGATCACGCAACTGGAGACCCGCAGCAACGCCTGGAAGCTGTTGCACGTAACACCACAACGGTTTACCACTATTTTCCTGGCCAAACTAACGGTTATTCTGGTGATGTTACTGTTTTTCTTCCTGTTGTTTAACATCGGCATTTACCTGACGGGCGTGTTGCCGGCGTTATTGGTGAAGGGGGTGCCTTTCCCCTCAGCTCCTTTCCCCTGGCTGAGATACCTGTATGGCAACGGACAATTCCTGCTGGCCTGCCTGCCCATCGTGGCGTTGCAGTTCCTGTTGGGATTACTGTACCGGAATTTTATGGTGCCAATAGGCATAGGGTTGGGCCTGTACATCGTGTCTGTTATTGTGTTCCAGTGGAAATACAGTTACATTATTCCCTACATTTACTGCGTACTGGTATTTAACGACGGTTTTCACCAGGTGGTGAGGCCTGCTAGTCTTTATGCCTTGGCTGCGGGGTATTTTGGTATGTTCTGCGTAGTGGCCTATGCGTTATATATCTGTAAAAAAGAAAAAGGATAATCTATGAAAAAGACGGTTATAGTCCTCCTGCATATCGGTTACTGGATGATGTACAGTTTCCTGATTTTTCTTTTCATGATGATTGTCAGCAAAGGAAAGTTCGCCACAGTGGACCCGCTCAGTATGATTCCGATCACAATTCTTTGTTACGTGCCGGCTTTTCAGGGCTTCTATATTTTTTATGGCCTGTTGTTCAAACGTTATCTGCATCCCCAGCGAATAGCGTGGTTGTTTCTGACAGGCATGGCTGCTACGCTTGCGAGCGGATTGATCACGGTATTACTGCTGCTGCCGTTCTTTGGCCCTTACAGCCACAGCCTCCAGGTGTTTATGCTGATGTTGGCAGCAGCGGGTCTGGCTGCTATTCATGGTATTCTCGGATTGGTGTTGAAAGGTTTTATCAGCTGGTATAATGACATCAAAATAAAAGAAGAACTTAACAGGAGAAATTACGAAACATCTATGGCCCTGATCAAAGCACAGATCAACCCTCATTTTTTGTTTAATACGATTAATAATATAGATGTGCTGATGTCGAAAGACGCAGAGAAAGCCTCGGTGTATCTGAATAAATTATCCGGGATCATGCGGTTTATGTTATATGAAACCAATGGGGAACTGATACCGCTGTCGCGGGAGATGACTTACATCGATCAATATATTGAGTTACAGCGGATCCGTTCTTCCAATGCCACTTATGTTACTTATGAAGTGGACGGAACGCCTGGTAATCGTATGATTGCGCCGATGCTGTTTATTTCCTATATTGAAAATGCCTTTAAACATGCAGAGCATAAAAAGGCGGAAAACGCGATACAGATACGGTTGCAGATAGAGGCAGACCGGATGGTGTTCGTCTGCCGCAACCTTTACAGCCTGACGACGCCAATGAAGCAGGAGCATAACGGGCTGGGCAACGAGTTATTGCAAAAGCGGTTGCAGCTGCTGTACCCCGGCCGGCATGAACTGAATGTCAGCCGGGAAGAAGGTGTTTACCAGGTAAATCTCATATTACAGGACGCATGAAAATCAGTTGTATCATAGTAGAAGATGAGCCGCTGGCCATGGAGCGGGCGAAGGAGTACGTGGAGAAGCTGCCTTATCTGCAGCTGCTGGCTACTTTCGACAACGGCGCTGATGCGATGGTATACCTTCGCCTGCATCCTGTGCAGCTCATCCTGCTGGATATCAATATCCCCGGTATCTCCGGCATACAGTTGCTGGAAGCGGCCAACACGCGCTGCGAAGTGGTGCTGATCACTGCTTATGAGGAATATGCCGTGAAAGGATATGAGTTGAACGTGACGGACTATCTTCTGAAGCCCTATACTTTCGACCGGTTTATACTGGCTATGGATAAGGTGCAGCATAACCTGCAACGGCAGGCGCCTGCCGCGCCGGCATATATCTTCATTAAAACCTCATGGAAGCTGGAGAAAGTATCGCTCGATGATATTTTGTACATCGAAGGGCGGCGCGATTACCGTAAAGTATATACGCAGCAGAAGCAGATCATGACCTTGCAGCCATTCGGCTGGTTTGAGCAGGAACTGCCGCCACAGCAGGTCTGCAGGGTACATAAGTCGTATATGGTGGCCATCGCCAAAATAGACAGCATTGAAAAAGATGGTATCCGGATGGGTGATGCCATTATCCCGGTGTCGGAGACCTACCGCAAACAGTTTTACGCGCTGATTACGCGCGGCTGATTTTTCTACGGGTAAACCAGTAGCAAATCACGAAGAAGAGAAGGGCGATGAGAAGCCTGTACCATTTCTCCATGGGAGCTTCTTTGTTGTTGAAAAAATAATAGCCTTTCCACGCCCAGGCGGCAATCCATTCGGCTATAGTACTCATGTGGGTGATCGCCGGTACGCTGACGATCAGCAGGCAGGTAAACCATACAGCAGCATTGCGTTTAGGAGAGAAAGCGGATGCAGGCACCAGACCTAACAGCAATATAACGATCAGCGCATACTTTACCCAAACGTAAATGGAACTGCGGATGGGATCATCGTAGGTTTCCATGACAACAGAACCGTAGAAGAAAATCAGTATTCCCAGCGGAATCAGGCCCATAATGGCATATGCGGTGTTGGCTATACGAAGATAGGGGGAGCGTATGTTTTTTAATGCAGGGACAAATACGGAGGCTATCAGGAAAAGAACGAGAGAAACAGCGCAGCCGTCTATCAGATAAGTCAGGATATCCCAGGTATGTTGCATGGAGACAGTAGTTGTCCTGTAAAATACAGAAAAAAAATTATGATGACGGCGTACCATCTGTTTTACGCCGGGCATAAATATAGCAGCCGGTAAAATACAGTATGGTGGTGGTAATCACTTCAGGATAAGGTACTCTGGATAACCGTGCGACAGCACGCCTGTGTTCAAAGGCTGCGAGAAGCTGTGTGGTATTGTATTCTATTATGTTAATTAATATCAGGCATGTCATTAGTAGTACAAAGCTCAGTCCACTGGTAAACCGTTTACTTAAAAGCACTACCATGGCAATGGTGCCGAGGCATAGTATCTGGGGAACGGCCAACGGGGGATAGCTAAGGAAGAAATGGTTGGTGTCGCCATGTTCGATCATCAGCCATAACATGATGGCAGCTTTGAGCAGCGCTATAACGGCTGCCGCTTTATTGGCCGTTATCAGGTAAGCCATCCGCATGTTCCTGAGTGCCTGAACGTAGGGGTGGCAGGCGATAAAGAGGATAATAGCAAATACATAACCGGCAATCAGGTAATTGAGGGCGTTCCAAACGTGTTCCATTATGGGTATAAGGTTGTTACTTTGTAAAAGTACAGACAATCACATATGTATCAACTGCAGTCCAAACCGGTCATCATTACCCTTGAAATAGCCCCTTCCGACATGGTGCGGTTCAATACTTTGCGGGAGCTGCATTTTCCGGCGCACGCCAATTATCTCGAAGCACATCTTACCTTGTTTTACCGGTTACCCGGTATGGAGGCCGTTATCCCTGAGACGTTGCAGCAGTATAGCCAGCGGGCGCCGATGCTGCTGCAGGTGAATGATGTTGTAAACTTTGGTACCGGGGTGGCCTATACATTACATGCGCCCGCGCTGCAGGAGCTGCACGGAGAATTGCAGGCGGCATTTGATCCCTGGCTGGTACGGCAGGACCGGCAGCCGCTCCGGCCGCATATCACCATACAGAATAAAGTCACCGCTTTTAAAGCGGCGCAGCTGCATGCACAGCTGAAAGAAAGCTTCCGTTCTTTTGAAATCACGGCTACCGGTTTTGGAACCTGGGCGTATCTGCAGGGGCCGTGGAAGGCGCTGGACAAGTTTATGTTCCGGGAGCCCTGCCTAAAATAAAAAACGCCTCCCGCGGGAGACGTTTTTTATAAAGAAATAAGTGATTAAATATAGCCTGGGGTTTCAGCCCCGGGAAAGGAGTTATTGCTGTGCTGCTTTTTTCTTTTTTGCGTGGTCCACGATCGCACCGGTACCTGCACCAACGCCTGCGCCAACGATGGCGCCGATAGCGGCACCTTTCACACGGTCAGGGTTTACGATCGCTCCGGTGATGGCACCGGCGCCAGCGCCTACTACGGCACCTTTAGCGGTATGGCTCCAGCCTTTTTTCTTTTGCGGAGCGGGTGCTGGTGCGGGAGCAGGGGTATTATCGGAAGCTACGGTGTTGGGCGCTGCATAGTTATTACGGGCAGGCGCTTCTACCGGGTGGCTTTTACGGGCGGAATGATGGATAGCGTTCATGGAGTCGATTACCTGCTGTTTAGCTACGTTAACGGCATTGATGGAATCGAGCGTCTCTTTTTTGGCCTTTTCTACTGCTGCTGCAGTGTCGGCACTGTTACTGTTACAGGCGAAGAGTGTTACTACAGTGGCTAAGGCTAAAACTATCTGTTTCATGGTTCAAATTTTTGAAGAATCTTAGGTTTAGCCACTGTTAGCTAAAATTATGCCATATGTTTAAAATGAAGTATAAAAATTTAATTTTATGACGCCTATGATTGGTGGATATTTAGTATATGTTTGACCGTTAGACGGTTATCTGTTATGCCGTTTTGTGACGGCGGACGATCAGCCAGGCGACGAAAATGTTGGGCATCCAGCAGAGCCAGGCTACCACGCGGTAGGCGATGACAAACTGATGCAGTTCATAGACCAGCAGGGGAAGCCACAGCCGGAGCGTGACCGCAGCTAAGCAGGCGGCGTAACTGTAAATCATCAGCTTTTCATGCCGTGAGGTATTACCTTCTATAATATTGGTATAGGCCAGCAGGGTGGTGGTGAACCAGACGATGGCCAGGCAGATGAAGCCGGCCTGTGCAACGGGGCCGCCGGTGGCGGTAAAGCCGATATAGCAACCGGCAAGGCTGCTGATTAATACCGATATGACATATACTTTACCCAGTTGCCGGTGCAATGGTGTCTTCCGCTCCCGCAGCCTGCGGCTGAATTGCAGCCAGCCGATCAACAGCGCCAGTCCGCCGGGAAGGATGTGCGCATAAAAGCCGATGCGCCATAGCGTATTGGTTAACAGTGCCGGTGGTTTGGAGCGGAGCAGCCCGAACTTTTCCCCTAAAACAAAATATAGGGAAGGATAAAGACCTACGATAACGGCCAGCAGGGATAGCAGTACCCAGGCGCCGGTGCGAAAATACTTTGCGGTAGGGGACACATTCATGGGAAAGGGGATTTACCCTTATAAATTGCGAAGAAAATCCGGCATTAACAACTGTACTTTTCTCAGGAAGCGGAGGCCGGTTGTTTGCGGTTCATTTTCCGGTACATGCCGGGTGTGGTGCCACGATATTTTTTAAAGAGGCGGGAAAGGTAACTCTCGTCTGTAAAACCAAGTTCCTGCGCTATTTCACGGACACGCATATTGCTGTATGACAGGCGGACGTCCACCAACTTGAGTTTATAACTGATAATATAATCCTGTACGCTTTCACCGGTATGCTTTTTAAAGTATTCGCCAAGGTAATGTACAGACATGTTGAATTGCGCCGCCAGTGCAGGCATACGCAACATGTCCGGCTGATACACATGTTCCTGCAGATAACTGATGATGCGTAGCACAGAGGAAGGACCGTTATTTTCCTGTACGTCCGGTGATTCTGACATCAGGAGATTACGCGCGATCAGGTTGAGCAGGATGGAGACAGACTGACGGATGATCAACTGATAACCTTTGCCATGTTGCTGATGCTCACGGGCGATGCTGTTCAGCAAAGCCTGCGTCATGGCTTCGTCTGCGGCATCGCGGAAAATGCAGCCTGCCCTGGAGTGGAAGTTATTGAAGATATAATCTGTTTTTTTCATCCAGTCGCACAGCTCCAATCTTTCCGCATCGTCTTTTAATTGTGTGATAAAAAGCTGCGTGAAGCGAATAATAATAAAAGCGGTATGCTCGGTGATGTCGCAGTGATAGTGGTCCTCCGGGGCTACGATAAATAATTTGCCGGGATGGTAATCATAGCGGTTGCCGTTGATGTGATGATGTCCCTTTCCTTCGCGGATATAGACCAGCTGAAAGGTGGGTTGGGAAAACCGCGTCTGTTCCCAGACGTCTTTTTCTTCCAGTACGATATCATACGGTTCGTGCAGCAGTTTGTTGAACATGCCGCAAAAGTACTGGCAAAACCTGTTAAAGTGCAATTTTTTATTGTACAAATGGGTTTTTCTTTGCAGCCGTAAAAGAAGGGAATTTTATGGAAGCAATGGAAAGCCGTCGCTGGTGGGCACTGGCGGTGTTATGCATGGGCGCGTTTTTGTCGCCGTTGGATTTTTTTATTGTCAATGTCGCATTGCCGGCTGTTAAAACCAGTCTTGGTGCTTCGGACGGAGCTTTGCAGCTGGTGGTAGCCGGTTACGGGGCGGCGTATGCGGTATTTGTGGTGACAGGCGGCCGGTTGGGGGATATTTATGGGCGCAAGCGTATTTTTTTATCGGGAATGATCCTGTTCACGCTGACATCGGGTATTTGCGCGATGGCGGGGGATATCCGGGTGCTGATAGCAGCGCGGGTAGTACAGGGATTATCGGCGGCGATGCTGGCGCCGCAGGTGTTGTCGACCATCCGGCTGATTTTTCCGGCACAGGAGCAGCCGCTGGCTATGGGCATTTTCGGATCGGTATTCGGACTGGCGGCCATTGGCGGGCAACTGCTGGGCGGTGTTTTGATTGAAGCAGGGATCTTCGGCTGGACGTGGCAGAGCGTATTTATGATTAACATACCGGTGGGTGTGATAACTACTGTGGCCGGTCTGTGCGTATTAAAAGAGAACCGTCCGCCGGTGCGGCAGCGGCTGGATATTCCAGGGATGTTGCTGATTACGCTGGCGCTGGGACTATTTATTTACCCGGTGATCATGGGCCGGGAAGCGCATTGGCCGGTATGGATATTCGGCTGTTTACTGGCATCCATAGCGGCGGCTGTCTGTTTTGTCTACACTGAGCGATATACGCTGCAACAGGGCCGTGCGCCTTTAATTCATCTGCCTTTGTTCCGCGACAGGCACTTTGTGAATGGCCTGGCGATCATCTACCTGTACAATCATACGGCGGCATTTTTCCTGGTGTTTCCTTATTATCTGCAGCATGAGCTGCACCGGGACGTGCTATCTGCCGGATTGGCCATATTGCCTTATGCTGCCGGATTTTTTACCGGGCCATTGATAAGCCCGTTGCTGGCAAAACGGATGGGCGTGTATATTGTCAGCCTGGGACAGGGGCTGCTGGCAACGGGGTTTTTGCTGGTAGTGACAGGCATTTGGGTATCACCGGAAGCGGGAACGATGGTGCAGACCGGATTGTTCATGGCAGGTATCGGTCACGGTGTGGTGATGCCTTCCATGATGCGTATCATCCTGGCGGAAATAGGGATGTCAGTAGCGGGACAGGCGGCCGGTATCGTGAGTACGGCCATCCAGGTAGGAAGCGTAATGAGTGTGGCATTGCTGGGAACGTTGTTCTTTGCGTTGCTGGATGTTTGTGCCGCACCGGTAGCGGTGGGCATCACATTGGGTGTCCTGGCCGCCTTACAGGTAGCAGGGCTCGTGTTGGTCATCGCCCTGAAATCATCTTTAAAAAATCAAAAAGTAATATATGGACAATCTTAGCAAAGCAAAAGAAGAAGTTACCCGGTTCTGCGAACAGATCGAGGGCTGGTTTCAGGGCAATGAGCGTATAACCGCAATCGGTATACTGGCCAATTTCAGCTCCGCTTTCAGGATGATATCGCCTGATGGCAGCCGGCGAAACATGGCCGACCTGGAGGCATGGCTGCCGCAGGTGTTTGGCCGGTTTCCCCGGATGCGTGTGACTTTAAAGAATATACAGGGCCACGCCACCGATTATCATGTACTGCTGACTTATACAGAAGTCCAGGATAACGGCGAAGGGGTAAATACCCGTCACTCGAGTGCCGTGTTCATCCGTGACGGGGACCGTATGTTATGGCTGGACCTGTGGGAGCGTTCTTAGGTTCTGGATAACCCTGTCCAGGAAAAGAAGGGTATGGGCATAGTCTTCCGGACCGGTGCCTTCCAGCATCTTTTCCCGGATGAGCTTTTGCCTTTCCTCTATTTCCACGAATACATCGGCACCGGAAGCGGTAAAACGGCAGGTGTCATTGTGAACGCTGATCCAGTCCCTGTCTGTCAGCGAACTGACAATTGCCTGAAACGTTTCCGGTGTGATGAACCGCGCTACCTGCGGGTAGTAGTCTTTCGTATATATTTCTCCGTTATCCGCGATGTTTCTTAGCAGCTGCCAGTGAAAGCGGGTGAGGCCAAAGCTTTCAAAGGCATTGTTGAAGGCGGCGGTGATCAGGCTGTCTGCTTCTTTCAGGTACCAGCCGATGGGCTTGAAGGATTGCATGTGTTATTCTTTACTGGCGGTGGTGATTTCGATTAAGATGTTATCGTACCGGAAGTAAAACCCGAAGGTTTTACGGATGCGCCGGGGCGTTTCAGAGAGGGCAATACCGCCGTCATGCAGTTGTTGCCATGTCCGATGCACGGTCGCCTGGTCCGGCAGGTAAAAACCGATATGAAAAGAATCGGGGTAGGCGGAATTACCGTTTTCATTGAAACGGTTGTGCATGAGCACCAATAGAAAACCATCCGGACCGTTAAGTACGGAGAGGGCATCATTGGGTTGGTGCCCATCGGCCATTTTGAAACCTAAATATGTCTGAAAGAAATGCACAGCGTCGGAAACATCATTGACGGTAAGGTTTAAATGATTGAGTGTCATGTTATTGTATTTAAAAAAGAATGATCGTTCGTTTTTATTAATGCAAATATAAAAGAATGATCGTTCTTTTTTAAAATTTATTTTTTGACGGGCATATGTGGGCCCGTTGACATGGACCTGCCCTGTATTCCATTTGGCTGTTGGAATAGGGAGCCAGGGCCTGCCCGGAGGAGGGGCCTGTACTTTTAATGCTTCGGCGAACAAACGCTATTTTACTACAACGGGAAGGCCGCTGAAGGCGCTGTATTGCCGGATGGCTTTTTTTAAGGCGGTCAGCTGTGTTTTTTTCAGGGGGTATATATGTTGCAGTTCCAGGGTAATATCTTTCTTGTTGACTGTCCGTTTCCAGGTGCCGGTGATTTGTCCGTCGGCCACGATTACCGGGCCGAGGCTGGCCATGGGAGCAAGCTGACCGTCAATACGCAGTTGTTGGATGTCTCTCTTTTTATAAGCGACGGTGAACTCATCGAAAGCGGGAAGAAGGAACAAGGAAGGTTTGTCCTTATCGGCATTTGCAGGCTTCATCCAGTAGGTTTTGCCGTCTGCCTCTACGGCTGTGAGCTTTGTTTTTATGGCTTCCAGTCCGTTTTTGGCATCGGTGACCGTTAATCCGGACCACCATGCGAAGTCCTGTAAGGTGGCAGGGCCGTGGCTGTCAAAATACCGTTGCGCCAGCGTAGCCAGCGATTCGGCTTTGGAGAGCGAGGCGGCTGCCGGCACATGTTCTTCCAGCAATACATAGGTAAACTGTTTACCGTGCCGCGGACCGCTACAGATAAGTCCGTCCAGCTCCGCATGGGCCAGCAGGGAGCCGAGGCGGTATTCATCCGTGACGATGCCTGCCTTTTGTAGTGCTGGTCCCAGTTGCAACCGTGTCAACTGTTGTTTATTGCGCAGTTGTTTTTCCAGCACTTTCTGGCTTTTGGTGATGATCGCTTTGGTGATACCCCAACGGTTATCGTTATACGCACAGAAGGCTTTGATCCTTGGCGCTGTCAGCTTCAGCATCCAGCGGATGTCTGCCGGCGACACGAAATGCCAGGTGGGGCGCAACACATGCGTGCGGATAATTTCCCAGTTGGCCATGGCATCGTCGATGGCGGTTTCTGTGGCGCCGGTGAGCCGTTGCCCGATGGCCCATTTCGCGGCGGCGTAATCCTGGGCCTGCACGGCGCCCATCCAGGAAACCAGTTCCCCGGGACGGCTGTGCTGTGGTGTTATCAGGCATTGCTGCCGTAATCGCTGTTGGGTAATATCAAAAGTATTCATCGTCATTAAGTTAATCGTTCTGTTCGTGATTACAAAGAAATAACCGGCAAGTGACAACCATATGTCAGCAGGCATTGGATTTATTTTTAAAGTGGATCATTTATTTTATGTAAACCGGGCTATCGGTGTCGGTCAATACAGTGGTATATTTGTAGTCTTTAATGCACACAACATGGACGGAATCACGATCAGAAAAGCTACAGCGGACGACCTGGCCACTATCGGGCTGATCGGGCGACAAACATTTTTCGAAACTTTTGCCCCGCACAATACAGCGGCCAACATGCAGCAATACCTGGAAGAAAGCTTTAATGACGCGAAGCTTCGCGAGGAACTGAGCAATCCGGAGTCCTTCTTCTTTGTGGCGATGGAAGGAACAAAGCCGGTCGGTTACCTGAAACTGAATACAGGTAACGCACAGACAGAAGTGCAGGGCGACACCGCACTCGAGATAGAACGTATTTATGTAAGCAGCGATTATCACGGTAAAAAAGTTGGTCAGCTGTTGTATGAAAAAGCGCTGGGAACGGCGCAGGCGCTCGGAAAATCGTATCTCTGGCTGGGTGTATGGGAGCGTAATCCCCGGGCGATCCGGTTTTACGAGAAAAACGGTTTCGTAGCGTTCGACCAACATCTTTTCAGAATGGGAGAGGAGGAGCAGACAGATATTATGATGAAAAAGATGCTGCCATAAATTTTCCGACAGTGGTAGTACTGTTTTATTTAAACCGGAGCAATACAGATGAGTTACGATGCGATCGTTGTGGGAGCGGGGCCTAACGGACTGGCCGCCGCTATCACCCTGCAACAGCAGGGTTTGCAGGTATTGGTACTTGAAGCCGGGGATACCGTTGGCGGTGGCATGCGTACGAAGGAGCTGACGTTACCGGGTTTTCGTCATGATGTATGCTCCGCCATACATCCGATGCTGATCATGTCACCGTTCTTCAGGGGCCTTTCTTTGCAGGACTATGGCCTTGAGTTGATATATCCTGCTGTGGCGGCTGCGCATCCGTTTGACGACGGTAGTGCCGCCGTGCTGCGGGGCAGTGTTGCAGCAACCGCCGCTGCCTTTGGGGCCGATGCCGCTGCTTATGCAGACCTGGTGGGGCCGGTGGTGGAGCATTGGGATGAATTGAGCAGGGATATCCTGGCGCCTTTTCATTTCCCGCGGCATCCCTGGCTGATGGCGCGTTTTGGGACAACTGCCCTGCGGTCTGCGGAGGCAGTGGCCAAACGTTTTCGTACCGGCGCTGCCAAAGGGTTCTGGGGCGGTATGGCTGCGCATTCCATGTTGCCGTTTCACTATTTGTCCGGCGCGGCTATAGGCATGATACTATGCGCCGCGGGCCATGTGGCAGGATGGCCGTTGGTAAAAGGCGGTTCACAAGCTATAGCAGATGCCATGGCAGCGTACTTCCTGTCGCTCGGCGGGAAGATTGAAACCGGTATCACGGTAGATAACGTGGACCAGCTGCCGCCTGCACATGTGCTGATGCTGGATGTCTCCCCCCGGCAACTGCTCTCCATCGCAGGGCACCGGTTCAGCGCCGGTTATGCAAAAGCGTTAAGCCGTTACCGTTATGGTCCCGGTGTTTTTAAAGTCGATTGGGCGCTCGACGGCCCCGTACCTTTTACCAATCCCGAATGCCGGCAGGCCGGTACGGTCCACCTGGGTAATACCTTCGCAGAGATTGCACAGGCGGAACACGCCAACTGGAAAAACGAGATCACTCCAAAGCCCTTTGTACTTTTCGCGCAACAGAGCCTGTTCGATCAGACACGTGCACCGCAGGGGCATCATACTGCCTGGGGATACTGCCATGTTCCCAACGGTAACACCACGGACATGACTGCCAGCATTGAAAACCAGGTAGAGCGTTTTGCGCCGGGTTTTAAAAAACGCATCATTGGCCGGCATGTTATGAACACTGCCGATATGCAGGCTTACAACGCCAACTACATCGGAGGAGATATCAACGGCGGTGCTATCGATATTGGTCAGCTATTCACGCGGCCGGTGCTGCGTGCTTCTCCTTATCGTACCAGCGCCAAAGGGATCTATCTCTGTTCCGCCTCCACGCCGCCCGGTGGCGGTGTGCACGGCATGTGCGGGTACCATGCGGCGATGCAGGCGTTGAAAGATTTATAGGAGATGAAATTTTTTTTCTGAATATTTTTTGGAGATGAAAATGTTTTTACTACCTTCGCGCTCCCGTTAAGGGGAAATGATTCCGTAGCTCAGTTGGTAGAGCAATACACTTTTAATGTATGGGCCCTGGGTTCGAGTCCCAGCGGGATCACAAGTAACTTCTAAAACCTGCGCTGGTCGCAGGTTTTGCTTTTTTAGTTGAGCGTTTAGTCGAGTTCCTTTTGTATAACCCAGATTTCTTTCCCGTACCTTATACAGGTTAACCCGCTTTTACTAAGATATGAATGTCTAATTTATTTATTCTTGCACCGTTCTCCTTATTCTGAAACGGGTCCCGGTATTCCGCGGGCGCCGCAAATATTCCTCCGAACACCGCAAATATCGATCACTCTCACTCAAATATCCATCTCGCTCCAACGGTGTAATTCCTTCGGCTACTTTTACATCATCATCATTAAAAACTACATCACATGAAAAAGTTACAAAAACTGGTTGCCAAAGCGGTAACATCCCCTGAAACCCTGAAAGGTGGCAGATTAATGCAGATGGAAGCTTTCACCGACGGTGGTGACAAAACTACCTACAACACCGCGAGCTGGAATGGCAGACATTATGTTACTGACGTAAACCAGGACCCCGGAAATTAATCGTACCCCGGAAAAAAGTTAACCTGTTAAATTGGAAAAACGATGAAAAAGAAATTGTCAAAACTGAACGCAAAGAAGGTAGATGCGCCTGCAGCCATTAAAGGTGGCCTGTTACAAATGGTCTCCGATACTTCAGGTGGCGACTGTTACTTCACTACCGCCTTTTGCACTCAAAGAGGGGATCAGTTCTCCTGCGATCACAAAACAGATTGTTAATTAACTACCCGGAAAAAAAACGTTTAACCTTTAAATTAAATACCATGGACAAAAAACTGTCAAAACTGAATGCAAAAAAAGTAGAGAACTCCGAAGCAGTTAAAGGCGGCCTGATGGCGCTGGCTAGCATGGAAATGGACGGTGGTGTTACTACCCATTCTGCTACCCAAAGAGGTGATCAGTACTTCTGCGATCACAAACAAGACAACTAATCCACCTTCATTTATTCATTCATTCAATATTACAACACATGAAAAAGTTAGAAAAACTGGTTCCTAAAGCGGTAACATCTCCTGAAACACTGAAAGGCGGCTTAATGCAGCTGCAATGCCTGGAAGACGGCGACAAAACCACCAGCAACAGCGCTTCCTGGAATGGCAGACATTATGTTACTGATACGAAAGCGGACTAAGTATCTCCCCAAAAAAAGTAGTTAACCTGATAAATTAAAAACAATATGAAAAAGAAATTGTCAAAACTGAGTGCAAAAAAAGTTGAAACCCCTGAAGTAATTAAAGGCGGCCTGATGGCACTGGCCAGCATGGAAATGGACGGCGGTGTTACTACTCACTCTGCTACGCAGAGAGGTGATCAGTACTTCTGCGATCACAAACAAGATAACTAATCATTTCTCCCTCCGCATCAAGATGATGGAAATCAAGGAACTGCCAGCTATTTGCTGGCAGTTCTCTCCAAAAAAATCAATATCCGGTCATGTCTAAAAAGATACTCATATTAAGTCAGTCCTACCTGGAAAGTACTACAGACCAGGTTTGCCAATGGATGGACTATTTGAAAATACCTTACCTGCGGTTGAATGGTGAAGACTTCTTCCGGTTTCAACAGCTTAGTGATCTGCCGGATAATACAGAAACTGCCGTGGTTTGGTACCGCCGGAAAATCGCTCACTTTCCCGCGGAGTTTAGCCTGAAGCAACCGGACTTTAACAGCCAGTACACCATGAAACGTTTTCTGGTAGACGAATTCAACGGCCTGCATTCTTTTCTGTTTCATTCCATTGACGCCCAAAAATGGCTGAACGATCCCCTGTCAGAGAAAAATCTGAATAAACTGCAGGTGTTACAGTTGGCCCGCCGGTTAAACATCCTCACGCCTTTTACGGAAGTGGTGACTACCAAAACAAAAATTATGGCTTTGCTGGAACAATACCCGGCATTGATCGTAAAGCCCCTTAGCGAATGTATTTTACTGGAGGATACCGAGCGCCGGGCCTACAAAATGCTGACCAGCACCATCGATCAAAAGAGCCTGGGAGCAGTACCGGAAACATTTTTCCCCTCCCTGGTACAGGAAAGGATTGTCAAAAAATTTGAGATCAGAACCTTTTACCTGGATGGCGTATGTTATTCCATGGCCATCTTCTCCCAAAACAACCGGAAAACAACAGACGATTTCCGGAATTATGATAACCATCGGCCCAACAGGACCGTCCCCTATAAATTGCCCGCTGACCTGGAACATAAACTGGACCAGCTCATGAAAATACTGCGCTTCCGCACGGGATCCATCGACCTGATGGTAGACATGCAGGGGAACTATCATTTCCTCGAAATTAATCCGGAAGGTCAGTTTGGCATGGTGTCCCATCCCTGCAACTATTACCTGGAAAAAAAATTCGCACGGTTACTTCATCAATCTGTTCTCCATGAAAAAGAAATACATCAGCAACCTGAAAATAAAGAAAATGCTGCCCCTGCCACTGTATTTTCTGAAGCAGAGTGAATCCGTTGCCTCCCTGCCCATCACGAAGTTTGAGAAAGCCTCGAAGGTTAACGCGGAAGGATTCGAACTGTATAATTTCTATAAACCGATCTCCAAATTCTGATTTTCTGTTATGGAATATCTAAACATATACGCAAACTGTCAACTGGTAAAGGGCGCCAATATGTCGCTGCTCTGTGATCTGCAAATGCGCCGGTTTTATCACCTGCCGAATGATACTGCTGAAGTATTGTTGTTCCTGCAACAATATTCCATCGACGAATGTATCGCGCATTATGGGGAAGATAACCGGGAAGCTATCGCCGGTTATGTGGACTTCTTCGTCAGCCGTGAGCTGGGATTCATCGACGACCGTATCCTGCCGGAGCTTACCGCAATGGAGCTTACCTGGGACCGCTTTGCGGATATTACCAATGTTGTTATTGAATACCAGGAAACCATCGACTATACCGGATCATTTTTCCGGGAGCTGCTGGACCAGCACCTGGAAGGGCTGGAGATCAGGTTTTATCAGCCGGTGGCGCTGCCTGAACTGAGGGAATTACTGGCATTGTTCAGCGATTCCACGTTGCGGCATATCAAACTGGTACTGCCCTACGAGAAAAGCCTGAACATAGCCGCACTGGACGAACTGGTGAAGAAACACCAACGGGTAAAATCCCTGTTGGTACATAGTTCACCGGAGGAAAAGCTTGAAAAAATATTCTCGAATTCTGTACCGGTGTACTATTTCACCGGAAAGATCAACTCCTGCATGGCCTGCGGCGAAATACGCGCCCACCACTTTACGGTGAACACGGAACTATTCACCGAAAGCCTGCGTTTTAATAGCTGCCTGAATCGAAAGCTGAGCATAGATCAGCAGGGATATATCAAAAACTGTCCTTCTATGCGGGAGAATTATGGCCATGTGGCAGATACGTCCCTGCAGGCAGTGCTGGACAATAAAACGTTTAACCGTTACAACCATATCCGTAAAGACGATATCGCTGTTTGTAAAGACTGTGAATTCCGGCACGTATGTACGGACTGCCGGGCTTATATAGAAAATCCACAGGACATCTATTCAAAACCCCTTAAATGCGGGTACAACCCATACACCAACAATTGGGAAGAATGGGCGCAGCATCCGATGAAACAAGCCGCTATCGAGTGGTATGGAATGGCAGAGATAATCAAATGATATGAAGCTGAAAAAATTTCCTTTTTATAAGCAGCCGGACGGGAAGGATTGTGGTCCTACCTGTATCAAAATCATCAGCAAGCATTATGGCAGGCTGACAGATATACAGGCTATCCGTACCCTCGCGGAAACAACGCGGGAGGGCAGCTCTTTAGCGGGACTGTCTGCGGCTGCAGAAGGATTGGGGTTTAAGTCACTGGCGGTGAAAATAGATTTTCCCACGCTGGTGGAAGAGGCGCCACTGCCTTGTATTTGCCACTGGGGACAACAACATTTTGTGGTCGTTTATAACATCAGAAAATCGGGTGGACGTACCCTCGTTCAGGTGTCCGATCCGGCCTATGGGCTGATCACCTACACCCGGCAGGAATTCATTGATGGTTGGATGGGCAAGGGAAAAAAAGAAAATGATGAAGAAGGAATTGCCCTGCTGCTGGAAACTACCCCCGAATTTTATGAATCAGAAACCGATACACCTGCCAGGAGGAAAGATATTTCTTTCCTCTTTAGCTATTTTTTCCGGTACAAAAAACTGATTACCCAGCTCACCCTTGGCCTGCTGGCCGGTAGCGTGCTGTCACTGATCTTTCCCTTTCTCTCCCAGAGTATCGTAGACATCGGCATACAGAACCATGACCTGAATTTTATCTACCTGGTACTACTGGCACAGGTGATGCTGTTTGTGGGAAGAACCGGGATAGAAGTGATACGCAGCTGGATCTTGTTACATCTGTCCAGCAGGATCAATATCTCCATTGTATCGAACTTTTTTATTAAGCTGATGAAATTACCCATCAGTTATTTTGATACCCGCATGACGGGGGACATCATGCAGCGTATCAATGACCACCAGCGCATAGAACAGCTGATGACCAATTCGTCGCTGAACACGCTTTTCTCCATGGTGAACCTGGTGATCTTTAGTATTGTATTGCTGTTGTATGATTACCGGCTTTTCCTGATCTATCTACTGGGCGGGGCGTTGTCTATTGCATGGATCTCTTTCTTCCTCAAAAAAAGAAGAGACCTGGACTATAAACGTTTTTCCCAGGTATCGGAGGAACAAAGCAAGGTGATGGAACTGGTGAATGGGATGCAGGAAATCAAGATATACAATGCTGAAAGACAGATGCGCTGGGGCTGGGAGTTTATGCAGGTAAAACTGTTTAAGATCCACATCAGTTCCCTGTCCCTGGAGCAATGGCAAACCGTTGGTTCCAATTTCATCAACCAGATGAAAGACATTTTTGTCAGTTTCCTGGCAGCCAAACTGGTACTCGACGGGAACCTGACACTGGGTATGATGCTGGCGGTACAGTATATCATCGGTCAGCTGAATGGCCCGCTGGTACAACTGATGGATTTCGTAAAGCAGGTACAGGACGCAAAGATATCCCTGGAAAGGCTGAGCGAGATCCACGAAAAAGAAGACGAAGAACGCAGTGATGTACAAACGGTGATGGATATACCGGAACAGGATATTGTATTGGATAATGTCTCTTTCCGTTATGTAGGCGCTGGTTCCCCCGTATTTGAAAACCTGAGCCTGCGTATCCCGCATCGTAAAACCACTGCCATTGTCGGCGCTAGTGGTAGTGGTAAAACCACATTGCTGAAGTTGCTCATGAAGTTTTATGATCCGGTGGAGGGAGAAATAAAGATTGGCCATGCGCCCCTGAAACACGTTTCGCCGCGCTACTGGCGCGATCAATGTGGCGTGGTGATGCAGGAAGGGTATGTGTTCAATGATACCATCGCTAAAAATATAGCCGTCGGCATTGATGATATTGACCGGCCACAGTTGCGCAAAGCTGTAGAGGTGGCCTGCATCAGGGACTTTATTGAAAGCCTGCCTCTGAATTACAATTCAAAGATCGGTAACGAAGGTATCGGTATCAGCGGTGGCCAGAAACAACGCCTGTTTATTGCCCGGGCTGTTTATAAAGCGCCGGAATACATCTTCTTCGATGAAGCTACCAGCGCGCTGGATGCCAATACGGAAAAGGCTATCATGGGCAACCTGGAACAGTTTCTCAAAGGGAAAACAGCGGTGATCATCGCTCACCGATTGTCAACCGTAAAAAATGCTGATAAAATCATCGTACTGGATAAAGGAAGGGTAGTAGAGGAGGGTAGTCACGACGAACTGGTATCGCTCAGAAAAGAATATTACAGGCTGGTAAAAAATCAATTGGAACTTGGAAACTAAAAAAGATATACTGGACACGGTGCAACTGCATTCGGAAGGCGTGCAGGACATTCTGACGCTGCCTCCGCACTGGATGACACGTTGGGGCAACACTGTTATTATAGTAATCCTGCTGCTCATTTTGGTGATGAGCTATGTGGTCAAATACCCCGAGTTTGTTCCTTCCAAGGTGATCATCTCTTCCAGTAATCCACCGGAGAAGCTGGAAGCTCGCACCAATAGCAAGGTAGAGGAAATCTTTGTGGAAGACCACCAAAAGGTAACGAAGAACCAACGCTTGCTGGTGTTGCAGTCCACCGCAGACTACCGGGACGTGATCCGCCTGCGTAATATCATGGATTCGCTGGATAGTAAGGCATTGCTCCACTTCCCCCTGGCGGAAGTAGCCCGGTTTAAGCTGGGGGACGTACAGGCTGACTATAATGCTTTTGCCAGGGCGCTCACAGATGAACAGCTGTATGCCCGCTTGCAGCCCTATTCTCCGGACTTCGCTGCGGCAGAAAGGAGCCTCACGGAGTCGCGTAACCGCATCCGTACCCTGCAACAGCAAAAAGAACTGGAGCAAAAAAAGTATGAAGTCTCTAAACGGGAGTTCGACAGGTACCAGGAACTGTTTAAGGAAAAAGTAGTGTCTGCGGCAGAGATGGGCCAGGAGAAAATCAAATTCCTCCAGGCAGAACAAAATCTTGAAAATCTTAATGTTACGATTTCTCAGTTGCAGGAGAGTATACTGGGTATAGAAAAAACGAAAAGCGGTGTGACTATCAACGCACAAAAAGACCAGATCAACCTGAGCTCACAGACCACCCAGCTGTTTGAACAATTGCGGCGGTCTGTTAAATCCTGGGAGCAAAACTACCTGTTCACCTCTTCCGTAGATGGCGTGGTAGGCTTTCAGCAGTTTCTGGGTAAAAACCAGTTTGTAAAGTCAGGTGATATACTCGTTGCCGTTATGCCGGAAGATAAAAATATGCTGATTGGCCACCTGCAGGTACCAGCCACCAACTCCGGCAAAGTGAAGGAAGGACAGAAGGTACTGCTGAAACTGGACAACTATCCTTACCAGGAGTTTGGCGCTGTACAGGGCAAGGTGAAAAGCATTGCCAATACCCCCGATAAAGATGGTAACTACTACGTGAATGTGGTTCTCCCGGACGGCCTGAAAACCTCTTTTCACAAAACACTTGCCTTCGATAAAGAACTGAAAGGAAATGCAGAGATTGTTACACAGGACCTAAGGTTGATAGAACGTTTCTTTTATCAGCTACGAAAATTACTTCGGTTTGAGTAGGCATTTGTCGGTTATTGTACAATATCCATCTGCCGAAAACTATTTTTTATGGAAAAGCAATAAATGAAAAACGCTTTACCCTCGATGGGCTCGCGTTCATAACCTTTGAGGCTAACGCACAATCACTTCATGGTCCGTTGACAGGGCTAGAAAAAACGATCGGAGCCAGTAATGTGAGCGCACATAAAAAAGAGGCAATCCCTGGGGTTACCTCTTTTTATGTGCGCTTTTTACGTTTCCGGAGCCTACTCAGCGTATACCCGTTACCATTAGTTGCTCTATGGCGGTATTCATCTGAATGCCTTTATTGGTATTGATAAAAAATACGTAACCGGCCTTAAGGTCTTTTGACAGCATAAAAGCAGATTCAAAGTCCTCATTGGTGCCACCATGGCAATACAGCATACCGTAAGGGCTGGGCCGCATGGCGATGCCGAGGCCCCAGGCGGCGTAGCCAAAATGTTTCCTGATGATATTATCGGTTGGCAGTGCTACGTGTTGTTGCAGCATGTCTTTGAAACGCTCCGGCGAAAGTCCTTTCTCATTCATCAGGGCGATGAGAAAATTAGCATAACTACCTGCTTCGGTCAGCAGGCTGGAGGCCGCATTAAACACTTTGGGTTTCCATAGTTTCCGCTGCTGCCATTTTTCATCGTATCCGAGGGCCATGTGTTGTTGCAGGGAATTGTCCCATACCACATAGGCATGTTGCATGTTCAGCGGACGAAATACTTCCTGCTGTAAGAGATGGGAGATGCTGACGAGGTTGGTGCCTGTCAGACGGGCGATTACTTTCGCCAGGTAATAGTAAGCCTCACCGGAGTAGGAAAAGGCTGTGCCTGGTGTGAAAGCGATATTCATTTCCATACCCTGATTGTCGGACCGCCAGTTAGGAAGCCCGCTGGTATGGTCCAGCACCATTCTGGCTGTAATAAGCTTATAACGTTCGTCATAATCGAAATCCTGTGGTGGCAGGTATTTATACAGCGGGGTATCGAGCTGGAGCACGCCTTTTTCTGCCATGCGCAGGGTAAAGTAGGCAAATACCGGTTTGGTGAGGGAAGCTGCCTCAAATAACGTTTGCGCATCTACTTTTTTGCCATTCTTCAGGTCGGCCATTCCAAAAGTGCGCTGATAGACGACGCGGCCTTCATTGATAAAGGCGATGGAAAGCCCTGGGATATGGAATGCATGCATTTTTTCCTTCAGCACTTTATCCATTTGCTGCTCACTAATACTGCCCCCATTGAGCGTCTTTATCTGCGAAAAGGAGGGATGGTTAAAAAACAGGGTGACCATCTGAGTAATAATGAGCGCAAGGAACACTGATTTAAATCTCATGAGAAGTGCAATTTTTTCTTTTCAGGATTTTTTTTGTAAGTTTTATTGATTAAAATGGAAAAGAAAATTCGTAAGCAACAAATATAACAATGAAAAATTGGATTTAAGAGCATTGACATTCTGTAGGTTAGGAAATGTAATGCTTTTTAAACCAAAATTCATTCGACCCCGTTTCCATTTAATGGAATTTTTTTTATTTTTATCATAAATCCTCATTACATCAATTTATCTACAATAATGACCTGTTTAACCCGTAGATGTATTGATTCACAACGTTATGTCAACTCGACTATCCGGATTGCTTTGGAGAATTGAATAATTATTGATGGACCCTTTAATTGAACACATGACCATGAAGACAATCAGTGTGGCTATCTTCGACAAAATCCCCTTATTTGCCAAAATGTTAAAAAAGTACCTGGCCGAGCAGCGAAATATGATGGTGGATGTAATGGTTTCCGATTTTGATGACCTTGCGGAGCGCCTCAGGTGCCATCATGTGGATGTGCTGATAATGGATATTTCGCAGGAGGACTATTTTGAGCAGTTGAAGATGTTGCGTACCGGTTTCCCACAGCTGAAAGTACTTATCCTCTCCATGTGTACCGATCTCCAGGTGGTAAGCGAGCTGCAGGACCTGGGTATATACGGGTATCTTTCAAAGTCGGAAGACGGAGACGAGCTGATCCATGCCATCAAAATGACGGCGGATAACGATATCTACAGAAACAAACTCTTCACGGAAGCCCTGTACCTGAACCGTCGTAAAAGTATGAAGAAAGAACGCGATGAAGCCTATCTGGAGCTCAATGAAAGAGAAAGGATGATCGTGCAAATGCTGTGGGAGGAAAAAACCAATAAGGAAATTGCGGATGAACTGTTTCTCAGCATCAGGTCCGTAGAAAAAATAAGACAGGACGTCCGGGACCGCCTGGGCCTCAAGTCCACCGTAGGATTGCTGAAATATGCCCTGGATAAAAGGATCATTCACCTTAATAATACAATTGTACCTCATTGACCTGTTGCCGGCTATTAGTAAAAACCGAAATGATATTTGGTAATACTACTATAGTTTCTACTCTCCAATTTAGCTAGTTTGCTTTTGTATTCGCAGATAGTAATTGTTACTAGTTGTAGCGATAGCTATGCCAGCACCATGCGGAGCCTAAATATGCAGCTGCTTTGCTCATCAATGTTAAGCGCGCTTGCATCATACTACTTTTTATGTTGACCTAAAAGTTTTGGCATGAGCCCCTTCCTTACTGCCTGGTATCTGTTGTACACCCGACCATGCTACGAAAAAAAAATCGCTGATAAACTAGCGGGCATGGACGTGAATTATTTATTGCCGGTACGTAAAGTGCTGAAGCAGTGGCATGACAGGAAAAAGTACATGGAGGAACCACTGTTCCCATCGTATCTCTTTGTCCACCTCAGCAATATTCAGCAGTTCTTTGAATGCCTGCACATAAATGGAGTCCTGTATTATGTAAAGTTCAACAAGGAGATTGTCCGGATCAATGACGCTACTATCCGTAATATCAGGCTGTTATCTGAGGCTGGACAGGATATAGAAGTAACCACTGGCCGGTTCGGCCCCGGGGAACGGGTGACCATTGTCGAAGGTACGCTGGCCGGACTCTCCTGTGAAGTCGTCGCGTGCGGCAAGCAGGAAAAATTTTTGGTAAGGGTCAATTTTATGCAACGCAACATACTCATGTCCGTTCCGAAAAACTGTCTTCGTAGCCATTGCGTGCACGAATAAATCACCTGTCACAAATTTTAATGCTGAAACATATGCCAGTCACACAGTGTAGAAGTTTGAGCGACATACTGTCGGAAAAGGGATTGCTGGAAGATAAGGGAATCACTTTTATTGAATCCGGTAGCCATGAATATTTCGTCTCTTATCGTGAATTGTTTGCGCGTGCCCTCTCCGCTTTATACTATCTCCAGCAAAAAGGTATCTCCCCCGGAGATGAACTGGTGCTGCAAATAGAAGACAACAGCGCTTTTCTCACCATTTTCTGGGCCTGCATACTCGGGGGTATTATCCCGGTTCCGCTGACCATCGGGCAGAACGATGAACATAAACAAAAGCTGTTTAATGTCTGGAGCGTACTAAACAACCCCTCTCTCGCCATAGCTGCCGACGACCTGGAAAAAGTGCGGTTGTATGCCGGTAAAAACCAGCAGGACGCGCTTTTTGGAAAAATGCGGCAAAACTCCCTCTTTGTAAAAGATATATTACAGGAACACGTCGCCGGGAAAATTTTTCCTGCCCGCGAAGAAGACCTTGCATTCATCCAGTTCTCCTCAGGTTCTACAGGAAAACCCAAAGGAGTAAGGCTTACCCATGGCAACCTGATCGCCAATATCAACGCCATCAGCACCATGGCAGGGTACCATGAGAACGACGCCACGCTGAGCTGGATGCCACTGACGCATGATATGGGATTGATCGGGTTTCACCTGAACCCATTGTGCATTGGGATGCAACAATACCTGATGCCCACCAATACTTTTGTACGGCGGCCTGCCTTGTGGATGGAGAAAGCGACCACGCATCGGGTAACCATCCTCTGTTCCCCTAACTTCGGATATGAATACCTGTTAAAACATGCGGCTATTTCCGACCGTTGGGACTTGTCAACCGTCAGGATACTATATAACGGTGCAGAACCAATTTCACATCTTCTGTACGAAGATTTCATCCGCCGCCTCGCTGCCGCAGGCTTGCCCGCCACGGCGGTACGTCCTGTTTACGGGCTGGCTGAAGCTTCTCTGGCGGTGACCATGTCTGAAACAGCGACCCCGGCAAAGACCATGACTATCGACAGCCGCTTTATGGGTAGAGGAGAACGCGTCATGGTAAAGCAGCCAGGCGAGGAGTATGCGATCACACAGGTGGATGTTGGTAAACCAGTACCGGAATGCCTCGTAAGGATCGCAAACGAAGACAACATTCCGGTGCCGGAATTGATGGTCCATGAAATACAGATAAGCGGCAGGAATGTAACCCGGGGATACTATAACAACACATTTGCAACAGACCAACTGATCACGGCCGACGGATGGCTGAAAACAGGCGACCTGGGATATCTGTGGAATGATCATCTGTATGTTACGGGCAGGGCGAAAGATGTTCTGTTTATCAACGGAAAAAATTTCTATTCACACGATATAGAACAGGTCGCAGGAGAAGTGGACGGCATCAGTCTCAATAAGATCGTGGTAGCTGGCCATTTCAACCACCTGGCGCAAAAAGAAACTGCAGTCGCTTTTGTTTTTCACCGCGGCGCACTGTCACAATTCCTGCCGTTGGCCGACGCATTAAAGCGGCATGTCAACAGCCGGCTGGGGATTGTACTGGACCGCGTCATCCCGGTGCAGCATATTCCCCGTACCACCAGCGGAAAGCTGCAGCGCTTCAGTTTAACGGAACTGCTCTTGCAGGGGGCCTTCGACGATGTAGAAAAGGAACTGGCGTCTATGATGACAAACGGCCGGACGGCCGACGGTCCGCTTACTGCCACCGAGGCGCTATTGGTGGATATCTGGAAGGATGTGTTACAGCAGGAGCATATTGGCATCCACGATAACTTCTTTGAGACAGGTGGTAACTCGCTCCGGGCAATCGAAGCAGCTATGAAGATATCCGCTGTTTTCAGCCAGGCATTCCCGGTCCATCTGCTATTCGAAAAAAAGACGATTGCGGCTTTGGCTGCTGTGGTGCAAACCGGCAGCGAAGCTCCCCCTGTCCGGGATATACCCCCGGCTGCCGGGCAACGCGCCTTTACGCCTGTGGCGCCGGTACAAAAAACATTGTATTACAACTGGGAACGTGATAAGGACGCTGTTGCCTATAATATTCCTGTTGCTGTCGAAATAACGGGTAACATAACGGCTGACAGATTACAGGCCTGCTTCCGATTGCTCCTGCAACGGCACGAGGTGTTGAGGATGTCATTTCATATGCAGGACCAACCCGTGATGCAGGTGCATGAGGAGGTTCCCTTCTTTTTAGCAGCGGTATCCTGTGATCCTGCTGAACTGCATACGCTGGTACAGCCTTTTGATTTGCATCAGGCACCCTTGTGCAGGGCGCAGCTGGTTACAACGCCCGCGTCACGGCAATTACTGTTTTTGGATTTCCACCATATTATTGCTGATGGAATTTCCATAAGCCTTTTCATCGACGAGCTGTTTACCTTATATACCGGCGGCGACTTACGTCCTTTAAAAGTATGTTACCGCGATTACGCCGAATGGCAGCTCAATGCCGTCGATACTGATCAGCGTAGCTGGTGGCGACAGGTTTTATCAGGCACGCTGCCCGTGCTGGACCTGCCGGCGGACTACCAACGTCCGGCCGTGTTTTTACAAGAGGGAGAAAAGCTGCGTTTCAACCTGGGGCCAGGCATGGTGCAAAGCCTTCGGCAACTGGCGCGGAAAGCGGATTGCACCCTGCAGGTACTGCTGTTTTTTATTTATAAAATACTGTTGCAGAAATATACACGCCAACAGGATATTGTCATCGGGGTCCCGGTGGCAGGCAGGAATCACCTTGACTTGCTCGCGCTACAGGGAATGTTCGTTAACAACCTGTGTATCCGGAACCCGTTGGACCCGGAAGATCATTTTTTACATGGGCTGAAAAAAGAACAGGCACAGCTTCTACAGGCTATGAAAAGGCAGGATGTGCCGTTTGGGGAGATATTGCAGCTCGCCGATGGCGTCAGAGATCCCGGCCGGCATCCTGTGTTTGACACGATGTTCGTCTACCAGAACATGCCGCAGCCCCGAAGCAACTACGGCGACCTGACCATCAGGATGTACCCTTTCGACCCGCGCATATCAAAATTCGACCTGACGCTGGAGATGTTCGAGGAAAATGAGCATCTTCGCTACAACCTTGAATACGCCACCAGCATTTTTAGCCGGGAGACCATACTCACTTTTAGCCGCCATCTGGAGGCTTTAATGGCGAACGTGGTGGCAGACCCGTTCTGCCGCATCGCCGACCTGCGGTTGGCAGATGCTGTCCATCAATATACTGCCATAACGCGGGAAGACTACCCCCGTGATAAAACGGCGGACGAACTTTTTGCATTACAGGCGGCGGCTACGCCACATGCCATCGCCCTGGAATACAGGGGCGCCTGTTATTCCTACGAAGCAATAAACCGGAGGTCCGATGCTGTGGCACACAGGTTGCAACAGGAGGGCATCTCAACGGGGGCGATTGTTGCGCTGATATTCCACCGCTCGCCGGAATTTATCATTGCTTTGCTGGGCGTATTAAAAGCCGGTGCGGCCTACGTGCCGGTTGACCCCGAGCTGCCGGATGAGAGAATATCATTTATTCTCAGAGATTGCCGCACAGGGCATGTGTTGACAACGGACGATCTGTGCGGAAGGACGTATTATTCGCCTGATGTGAAAATACTGACAGGCATTTACAGTGAAGAGACGGGACCACGGCCGGTAATGGCCCATACGCCGGAAGACCTGGCTTATGTGATATATACTTCCGGGACCACCGGGCATCCCAAGGGGGCCATGATCTCACATCGGTCGCTGGTCAACTATGCCACCTGGGCCATCCGCAGTTACCTGCCAAATGGACCGGCAGCAATGCCTTTATATACGGCGATCTCTTTCGATCTTACCATTACCGCCATCTTCCCCCCACTGCTGAGCGGCAATAAGATCGTGGTTTATGAAGACCAGCCGGGCGCGCTCGTGCTGGAACAAATCCTCAAAGACAATAAAGTGGAGGTGGTAAAGATCACTCCTTCCCATTTGCGGCTGTTGAGAGATGACCGGTTGAAAGCATTGATCGGGGAAACATGCCGGATCAAGGCATTCGTAATAGGAGGGGAGTCGCTGGAAACCTGGCTGGCCAAAGACATTCACCGGATTTTTTCCGGCCGGGCGGCACTGTATAACGAATACGGCCCTACGGAAACCACAGTAGGGTGTATGATCCACCGGTTCGACCCTGCCGAAGAATGGCTGACGGTGCCCATCGGGATACCGGCGGCCAATACCAGCACGTATTTGCTGGATGAGCAACTCAAACACGTGCCGGTTGGCCTGACAGGCGAAATCTATATCGCAGGTGACGGTGTCGGTAAAGGCTATCTGCATAACGAGCAACTGACAGCCCGGCGGTTTATCGATGACCCGTTTGAACCAGGCAGACGTATGTACAAAACCGGCGACCTTGCCAGGAGGCTGCCGGAAGGAAAGTTACTGTTCCTCGGACGGACAGACCGGCAGGTGAAGATCAACGGCTACAGGATAGAGCCGGCTGAGATAGAACAGCAACTGCTGGGTTATATGGGCATGATGGAGGCGGTAGTAGACATTACTCCGGCGGCAGCAGGACAGCCACTACTGGTTGCTTATTACAAAACGGCGCCGGGCGCCACTGTTAGTGCCTCGCAGCTGAAGAACTACCTGGCGGCGAGGCTGCCCTATTATATGGTGCCCGCTTATTTTCACCTTGTAAACGAGATTCCGCTCACGGTCAACGGGAAAGTGGATACGGCCAGGTTGATTTTGCCCCAGCCTGAAATACCGGCGGAAAAAAAGGAACCGGCAAATGCCATGGTAACACTGGTACTGGAAATATGGAGAACGGTATTACAAAGCCCCGGAATGCAGGCAGACGACAATTTTTTCGCATATGGCGGCGACTCCGTAAAAGCCATCCAGATAGTGTCGAAGCTGTCCGCTCATGGCATTTACATAAAGGTAAAAGACCTGCTGACTTACCATACGGTTGAACAGATTTGCCTGCATTTACCGGCAGCAACCACCAACATTGTCCACGAGCAGGGCGCCATGTCCGGCGAGAAGGGACCGACGCCGATAGAAAGCTGGTTTTTCGCCCATCGGTTCCCGCATCCTGAATATTATAACCAGTCGGTTTTATTGCAGCTGCAGCGCCCACTGGGGCCAACAGACCTGCAACAGGCGTTCAACAGGCTGCTGGTGCATCACGATGGCCTGCGTCTTAATTATAACCCTGACAGCGGGCTACTCTTTTATAATTCCCATCACCTCGACGAAACTTTTGCGCTCACGGTGTTCAATACGGATGTTGCCGGACTGACAGCCGTCTGTGAACAGGTGAGGGGCGGCTTTGATCTTCAGCACGGATTGCTGATCAGGGGCGCGCTAATCCACTTACAAGATGGCCGGAACATGCTGTTTATTACGGCGCATCACCTCGTGGTGGATGGTGTTACCTGGCGGGTCCTGCTGGAAGATCTGTATCTGTTGCTGAACGACGCTGCCGCAACGCTGCCCCTCAAAACGGCTTCGCTTGCCGAATGGAGCAAATGCCTGGCGCCGCAGTTTCCTGCCCTGACGGCTTCCCTGCCCGAAGAAAACAGGTTGGCTGACTGCAAGGTCGCTGACAGCAGCCATCACACACTGAAAATAGATGCGGCCGTAACCGCGGCATTTTCCCGGAACGCATGGCAGTTGTACAAAGCCGATATATCGGTACTGCTGTGCGCCGCACTGGTAAAGGCTTTGGCAGAAGGGGCGGGAAGACGCGCTTTGGTGATCGAACAGGAACATCACGGCAGGGATCTGGCGGATATAGACGTTTCCCGGACTGCCGGTTGGTTTACAACGATGTACCCCTTGGTGGTCAGGGATACCGGCATCGAATTGCCCCTGCTGATCAGAACAATGCAGGAGGAAATGAGACTGGCCGCCGGTACACTTACAGCGCAACAGCTGACAGAGCCCGCGGATATCCGCTATAATTATCTCGGAGATTTTACCCGCGATCTTCATAATGATCTTTTTACCTATGCCAACCTGCCAACAGGCAGGGAAGTGCATGGTGACAATCCGATAACAGTCCAACTGGAATTGAACGCTATGGTGGTGCACGGAGAACTTCTGATAGACCTCACCTATCACACAAAAATAATTCCCGAAGGAACGGTCAGGACATGTATGCTCCTGCTTGAACAGCAAATAAAACTGCTGGCAGTTGCTGCTGATGAAGGGGAGAACGCGCCGGCGCCATCGGACTTTGACTGTGTTGATCTCACCCAGGAAGAACTGGACATTTTATTTTAGAAACCTTTTGTAAACAACATCAGCCATGTTTAGGAATTATCTCAAAATTGCCTGGCGCAACCTGCGCAATCATAAGTTCCATTCATTCCTGAATATTTTTGGACTTTCGCTGGGTATTGCCTGCTTCCTGCTGATCATGCTTTATGTGAACGACGAGTTCAGCTATGACCGGTTCAACGACAAGGCGGACAGGATATACCGTGTCAATACCGACGTGAAGTTTGGCGGTATTGAGCAGCTGATGGCAATAGCGCCGGACCCACTGGGCCCTACCCTGAAAAATGACTATCCCCAGATAGAAGAATATGTGAGGTTCTATGCGAAGGATGAGTCCCGGCTGGTCCGCAAAGGCAGTGAGCTGATCGATGAGCACAGGATCGTTCATGCCGACTCCACGCTTTTTAACGTGTTTACATTGCCGGTTGTAGCCGGAAACAGCCTTACAGCACTCAATGCAGCGGGTAATGTGGTGATCACCGCTTCGATGGCGAAAAAATATTTCGGCTCTATCAACTGCGTCGGGGAGGTGCTGGAAGCCAACAGGAAGCACTACAGGGTTACCGCCGTCATCAGGGACATTCCCGACAACGCGCATTTCAATTTTGATTTTATATTTCCCATGTCCGACCTGGACTATGAATGGGGGAATTTTCTCAGTGCAAATTTCCAGACCTACGTTGTGCTGAAAAAGGGAGTGGATTACCGGCAGTTTAACAAAAACCTGCGGCAGGTGGTGGACAAATATATCTTTCCCCAGGCGAAAGAGATTATGCAGATCAGCAGCGCAGACCAGCTGAATGGCGGCGAAAACAAATTTGCGTTTACCCTTTTCCCGCTTACGGATATCCACTTGCGCTCCGACCGCCAGGGTGAGATAGGGGCTAACGGGAATGTTCAGTTCGTATACATTTTTCTGGCGATCGCTGTTTTCATCCTGATGATCGCCTGTATCAACTTTATGAATCTGTCTACCGCCCGTTCTGCCGCCCGGGTAAAAGAAGTCGGTATCCGTAAGGTGCTGGGGACAGACCGCCAATCGCTGATATACCAGTTCCTGATGGAATCAACTGTTACATCGGTCATCTCTTTATTGTTTGCACTGGTTTTGGTGATTTCCCTGCTACCGGTCTTTAATCAGCTGGCCTCCAAAAAACTTTCGGTGTTCAATATGCTGGATGTGAAACTGCTGTTGACCATTCTCGTACTGCCGTTCCTGATAGGACTGGGCGCCGGTTGTTACCCCGCCTTTTTTATGTCCCGTTTTCAACCGATAAAAGTGCTGAAAGGCATGACCGGCACGTTGCGGAAGAGCAATTTTCGCAATATGCTCGTCATCTTTCAGTTCGCTACATCGGCTATCCTCATTATCTGTACGATCGTGGTATTTCGCCAGCTGAACTTCATTCAGTCAAAAGATGTAGGATTCGACAAGCAGCAGGTGCTCATTATTAACGGTGCTGCTGCATTGAAGGGGAAGGAAGAGCTTTTTAAGCAGGAGGTGCTTGGTATCAATAGCGTGAAAGCGGGCACTGTTACCGGATATCTGCCGGTATCGGGTGCGCTCCGGAAGGGCTGGACCTATTGGAAAAATGCCACGATGGACCTGGACAACAGCATCAGTGTGGAAAGCTGGGAGGTGGACGTGGATTATATCAAAACGATGGACATGAAGATGGCAAAAGGACGCGACTTTTCGAAGAGCTTTATGTCTGATTCCGGCGCTGTGATCATCAACGAATCCATGGCCCGGTCGCTGGGATATGCAGATCCTGTAGGGCAAAAAATCTATACCGGCACGGCGCCTGATGTAACGGTGCTGACGATCATCGGCGTCGTCAAAAATTTTAATTATGAATCTCTTCGTAAAAATATAGGGCCGCTTTGCCTTACCCTGGGGAGGAGCAACGAACTGGTTTCTTTCCGGCTGAATACCGCGCAGGTAGGACAGGCGGTCCGGCAAATCGAAAGCAAATGGCGGGAAAATATAGGCGATGCCCGGTTTAACTACCGTTTTCTGGATGAAGACTTTAACCGCATGTATTTTGCCGAACGCAGAATAGGAAAGATCGCGGTGATTTTTGCCGGACTGGCGGTGCTCATCGCCTGTCTTGGATTGTTTGGCCTGGCCACTTACATGGCGGAGCAGCGGACCAAGGAAATCAGCGTCCGGAAAGTGCTGGGCGCTTCTGTGGGGCGGATTATTTTCCTGTTGTCGATAGATTTCTTAAAGCTGGTAATGGTGGCGGTAATATTGGCGGCTCCTGTTTCCTATTATTTTATGAACAAGTGGCTCGGGAATTTTGCTTTCAGAAGCAGTTTCCCGTGGTGGGTGTTCCTTGTCGCAGCTGTTATGTGCCTGGTGATCGCCTTTGTTACCATTAGTTATCAAACCATCAGAGTTGCCCGGTTAAACCCCGTAAAGAGCCTGAGAGCACAGTAATTGACCCCAAAAAACTGATCATAGTGACACAAAAGCTTCAGAAATCAAATGTTGAAGAAATATTTGAATTAAATATGCTTCAACAGGGAATGTTGCATCACTACCTGGCAGCGCCTGACAGCAACCTGTATGCGGTGTTATTATCGCTGCATATCGATGGCGGGTTGGACGTATCCGTATTTGAAAAAGCACTGAAACTGGTACAGGCGAATAACGAAGTCCTACGCGCCGTGTTTCGCTGGAACGGGTTGGAAAAACCAGTGCAGGTTGTGCTGAAAGAAATTCCGCTGCCTTTTTCCTACAGCGTGCTGCCCGAAGGGGCAATGATTGCGCCGGTCCTGGAGGAAGAACGCTGCCGTACATTTGATTTAGGCACCCTGCCTGTGAGGATGTCCCTGGTCCGCCTGTCGGAGGCTTCCTATCTGTTGAACATTGCGCATCATCATATTCTTTATGACGGGTGGAGCACCGGTTTGTTTCTTAAAGAATTATTCAGCAGCTATTATCAGCTGATGGCTGGCAAGGCGCCGGTTTTCACCGGGAAGGCAACTTATAAGGCTGTCTGGCAGGCTACCCGTAGAAAAGACCCGGCGTCGCCGTCTTTTTGGCTGAATTACCTCAAGGGTTATACGAACACGCCTTATTTTTTTAGCAGCGAAGCGACAACAAATGCGCCGGCTGCTTTAGGGAAACATGCGGTCACCGTTGCTTTACAGCCGCTGGACATATTTTCCCGGGAGCATCACGTGAGCAAGGCTGCGGTACTGTATACGGCTTATGGCCTGTTGTTGCAGCAGTACAGCGGCAGTTCCGATGTGGTCTTTGGAACGCCTTTTTCCGGCAGGGAATCGGCCGTCCCCGGGATCGACGGGGTGATGGGGAATTTTGTGAATACTGTCCCGCTGAGATTGGTTACTACGCCGGGGCAGTCTTTACGGCAGCTGGTGAAATCGGTCAATAACATGTTGTCCGACATCGGACGGCATGTGGGCACTGCCTACGCGGAGATACGGCAGCTGTTGGACCTGAAACCTGCGGACCGCTTATTTGATTCACTGGCGGCCATAGAGAACTATCCGCTGGACGAAGCGCTGATGGAGCATGACGCGGGGTTGCAGGTGAGGCTGCACGCTGTTTATGAACAAACAGACATTCCCCTGGTGGTCACGTTCCTGCTGAGAAAAGACATCACCATTGAACTGGCATACGATCCGGGCATCATCGGAGGAGATTATGTGAAGCTGTTTGCCCGGCATCTGGTACAACTGATCGACCAGATTTGTCGTTGCCCGGAGATGATGACGGAGACGTTGTCATTGCTCCGGGAAGCGGAGCAACAACTCATACTGCATACATTCAACGATACCCGGACGGCTTATCCCGCTGATAAAACGGTACATGCCCTTTTTAGCGAACAGGCCTCGCTGACGCCTCATATTACCGCCCTTACAGAAGGCAACAGGAGCCTGACATACCAGGAGCTTGATATACTGTCAGGCGGCGTAACGGCCTGGTTGCGGCAGCAGCAGGTCAGAGAAGGGGAGCCGGTGGCCATCGTGGCAGACCGCTCCGTGGACGCGATCGTGGCCATGCTGGGCATTCTGAAGGCGGGCGCTGTTTTTCTGCCACTAGACCCCGCATTCCCCGAAGAACGAATGAATGGCATGCTGGCATCGGCAAAGGTGCGGGTGGCGTTGACGCAGGCAGCTTATGCCCATGTGCTGCCACAGGATATGCTGCAAACTGACATCTCACTGGCAGCCAATCATGCTCCGGAAGTAACCGGTACCACTGTATCGGCCACAGCGCCTGCTTATGTGATGTACACTTCCGGTTCTACCGGGCATCCAAAGGGCGTGGTGGTAAGCCACCGGAACATCGTGCGGCTGATAAAAGGAAACAACGCGCTGCCGCTGCATAACGGCGTTCGGATATTACAGACCGGAGCGCCCGCTTTTGATGCCATTACTTTTGAGATATGGGGCGCGTTGCTGAACGGGGGCCATCTGTTTATTATACCCGCAGAAGCCATATTGGATAACGCTTCGCTGGGAGAAGCACTGACTGCCTATGACATCAACATGATATGGATGACGTCTGCCCTGCTAAATCAGCATGTACAGTCAGACGTACAGATATTCGCGCCGCTGAAATACCTGATAACAGGCGGCGATGCGCTGAAGACGCCGTATATCGATCAGGTCCGTCAGGCACATCCGGGACTACAGCTGATCAATGGTTATGGCCCCACGGAAAATACCACCTTCTCCACCACTTTTCCTGTAACAGGGCAGGGCTACCGGGAGCATATCCCTATCGGCCGCCCCGTCAGTAACTCTACAGCCTATGTGTTCAGCTCCACAGGAGCATTGCAACCGGTGGGCGTTCCGGGAGAATTATATGTTGGCGGCGATGGCGTGGCCACCGGTTATCTGAATGATGAACAGCTTACTGCCGCGAAGTTTATCAGCAATCCCTACGTACCGGGAGAGCGACTCTACAGGACCGGGGACCTGTGCCGCTGGCTCCCGGATGGCAACCTGATGTTCCTCGGCAGGATCGATAACCAGGTGAAAATCCGGGGAAACCGCGTCGAACCAGGGGAAGTGGAACATGTAATGCAACAGTATCCCGGAATTAAAGAAACAACGGTGATCGTATGTGACGACGGTGATGTTAAATACCTCGCGGCTTATTACGTTGCCGGGGAGGAAATAGCAACCGCTTTGCTGCATAGGCACCTGTCCGGAAAGCTGCCGGAATACATGCTGCCTGCGGCCTATGTGCATATGCCGAAACTGCCGCTAAATGCGAATGGAAAAATAGACCGGAAGGCTTTGCCACCGGCGCAGCCGTTCACCGGCAAAACTTACACAGCACCATCGGACCCGGTGGAGGAAAAGGTCCGGGAGATCTGGGGCGCCCTCCTGAAAAGGGAGCAGGCAGGTATCAGCGTTACGGACAGTTTCTTTGAACTGGGCGGGCATTCACTCCATGCCACAACGCTGACGCACAGGTTGTTCAAAACATTCGGCGTAAAGGTGACGATAAAGGACATCTTCCGGAATCCCACCATTGAAGGAATGTCTGACTTAATCCGTAAAACGCAACAAACAAATTATACGGCTATTGAAAAGGCGGAAGACAGACCCTGTTATCCGCTTTCCGCTGCGCAACGACGGCTGTTCTTCCTGTATGAGTTCGACAGGACTTCTCTTGCGTACAATATGTTCCAGGCATTCCGTGTGGAAGGGATGCTGGATACGGACCGTCTAAGAAATGCTTTTGGCGGACTGTTACAACGGCATGAGAGTCTGCGCACGCTTTTCACGATAGCCGATGGCGTGCCCGTGCAAAAGATCATGCCGGTAGCCGATTTTGACCTGATTGTTTATCATCCGGAAGACGACATCCGGGAAGTGATACCTGCTTTCAGGAAACCTTTTGTACTGGAAGACGCTCCGCTGATAAGAGTGGGAGTGATGTCCCCCGGCAGGGATACCCATTTTTTGTTGGTGGACATGCATCATATTATCAATGATGGCGTGTCCGTGGGGGTATTGGTCCATGACCTGTTCCGGCTATACAATAACGAAGTGCTGCCACCGCTGAAGTTGCAATACCGGGATTATGCCGTGTGGCAACAGTCGTCCGCGCAGATGGCCCTGGCAGCAGAACAGCGTGATTTTTGGCTGAAGGAGTACGAAACGTTGCCCGCGCCGTTGGCGCTGCCGGCAGATTTCCCGCGTCCCAGGATAAGGGGGCAGGAAGGGATGATCGAAACGTTTTGGATAGACGAAGAGGTCACCGGTCAACTTAAACATCTTGCGGAAAAGGAGGAGGCAACTTTGTTCATGGTGCTTTTTGCTGTATGTGGCGTATGGCTTGGCAGGCTTTCCGGTCAGGAAGACCTGGTAGTGGGTACGCCGGTCTCCGGCAGGGAACATGCTGACCTGGAAGGGATGATCGGGATGTTTGTGAATACCCTGCCAGTAAGGTGCCAGCCGGAGGGCGATCTTACATTCGCCGGATTCCTTGCTGCCGTTAAACAAAAAATGCTGTCCTGCTTTGAACACCAGCGGTTCCAGTATGAAGAACTGATAGAACAGCTGCGCATAGAGCGGGATACCAGCCGTAATCCCCTGTTTGATGTGCTGTTTTCTTTTGAAAACTTTGAAGATACAACGCTCGCCTTGCCGGGCCTCTCCCTCACCCCGCTGGAACAGGAACAGGTAGTAGCTAAATTTGATATAACCCTGTCTGTCAGGGAGAAGGGAGGGGGACTATCGTTTTCGCTGGAATACAATCGCGATTTGTTTACCTCCGGCACCATCAGGCGATTTGCAGACTACTTTAAAAATGTAATATCGGAAGTAATCGTTTCGCCGGACAGCCGCTTGTCCACTATTGACATGCTTTCATGGGAACAATGGAAACGGCTGGTTGACGGGTTCAATTATACCACGGTACCTTATCCGCGTGACAGCACGCTCAGTGAACTGTTTAAAAAGCAGGTGCGCCTGACACCGGGCAATATTGCGCTGACAGCAGAAGGTACGGATCTCACTTATGAAGCGTTGGACAGCAGGGCTGCCGGAGTTGCCCGGGTTTTAACCAACCGTGGTTTGCTGCCGGAAGAGAGCGTGGGAGTAGTGGGGACAAAATCGATTCACACCATAGTAGCTATTCTGGGTATTTTGAAAGCAGGGGGAGCTTACCTGATGCTGGACCCGGATTTTCCCGCGGACCGTATCAGGGATATGCTTACAGGGGGCAGTGCGCGGATAGTATTGACAGACGACCCTGCGGGGTTTCCGTTGAAAGAAGGGATTATTGTGCTGGATGTGAAACAGCTACCCCTTGTTGCTGGTGACACGGCATTGGCGCCGGCAGGTGTAACCGCGGAAAGTATTGCCTGCGTGTTGTACACTTCCGGGTCTACCGGTAAGCCTAAGGGAGTAGCGATCAGCCACCGGAATATCATACGCATGGTGAAGAACGCAGCGGAGCTGCCGTTTAGCGACACTTTGCGATTGGCTCACATCGCGGCGCCAACCTTTGATTTAATCAATTTAGAGATATGGGGAGCACTACTCAATGGCGGCAGGCTTTATCCCGTCGCCAAAGAAGTGGTGCTGGACAACAGCTTGTTTGAACAGGTGCTGCATCGTGAGCAGATCGACTTTATGTGGATGACCTCTTCTCTCTTTAACCAGCATATGCAGGTGAATCCCGGGCTCTTTTCACGGTTGAAGTTCCTGGCTGTTGGTGGAGATGTGGTGAGTCCGCATTCCGTAAATGAAGTGAGGCGGTTGTATCCGGCATTGAAAGTGTTGAACGGATACGGGCCTACGGAAAACGGTATCTTTTCTACCACCTTTCTGATAGAGGAGGATTACCGCTACACGGTGCCTATCGGCAGGCCGGTGAACAATTCCACCGTTTATATACTGAGTCGTTACAGACGCCTGCAGGGCATTGGTATACCGGGAGAAATCTATGTGGGCGGCGATGGGGTGGCCATCGGTTATCTGAATGACGAAGAACTGACCCGGGAGAAATTTACAGAACATCCATTCATCCCTGGCCAACGGCTTTATAAAACGGGCGACCTGGGGTATTGGCAGGCAGATGGCACTATCATATTCATGGGGCGTGCGGATACGCAGGTGAAGATCCGCGGCAACAGGATTGAGCTGGGAGAGATTGAAGCGGTGCTGCAACAATACGAAGGTATAACGAATGCCATCGTACAATGCCGTGAACAGAACGGTAACAAGTACCTGGTTGCCTACTACCTCGCCGGCAAAGAACAGGACATCGCGTTGTTACAGTCCTTTTTGGCTGAAAGACTGCCGGACTATATGGTGCCTGCCGCGTTCGTGCACCTGGAACAGGTGCCGTTATTGCCCAGTGGCAAAGCCGATTTACGCGCGCTACCGGAACCGGTGCTCAGCCAAAACACTTATCAGGCGGCTGTTACCAAAGAAGAAAAACTGCTGGCCGATATCTGGGTGAAAGTATTGGGCATACCGCAGGTGGGAATAACGGATAACTTTTTCTCCCTGGGTGGCGATTCCATTAAATCCATCCAGATCATTTCACGGGTACGTGTGGCAGGATATGAGCTGTCGGCAAAAGACATTTTTTCCAATCAGACCATTGCCGGATTGGCCAGATGCCTGAAGGTGCTGCGGGCACAACCCCGGCAGGACATCGTAAAAGGCGAGGCGGCACTGACGCCGGTACAACGCTTTTTCTTTGACGGGCCGGCAGCAGGGGATGCGCATTTCAACCAGTCCGTGATGCTGCACTTCCCCCAGGGCATTACCGCCGGCGAGGTACAACAGATTTTTGGTTACCTGCAACAGCATCATGATGCGCTGCGCATCGTGATAAAAGAAACCGCCGAAGGCTTGCGGCTGGACACTAAGCCGGAGCAGCCTGTATCGCTGACGGTATATGATGCATATAACGAGGCCGCCTGTACTGCTTTGCAGGGAAGCATGGACCTCGCTGCGGGCCCGTTGATGAAACTGGGGCTGTTCCGGGAAAAGGATGGCAGCCACCTGCTGATCGTGGTCCATCATCTCGTGACCGATGGTGTTTCCTGGCGTATCCTGCTGGAAGACATGGCCACGTTGTACGGCCAGTTACAACAAAAACAAACATTATCGCTGCCCGGCAAAACCACTCCTTTTCTTTCATGGTCCGCCCACCTGCATCACTACATGGAGAGCGCCTCATTCCGCAGCGGGCGCGCCTACTGGCAGGCGCAGGAAAAAAGAGGGCTTCAGGGCTTCATTCCCCGCGACATGCCGGAGGGCAGCAACCGCGGAGAGGAAATGCGGACCGTACGTTTCACGCTGGACAGTATGCGTACGCACGAGTTATTGCGACAGGCGCCGGACACTTTCCGTACATCAGTGGAAGAGGTGTTGCTGGCGGCTTTTGTTGCCGCTGTGGCGCAGCAATACGGACAGCAACAGGTGTGTGTGGACCTGGAAGGCCATGGCCGGGAAGAAATATTGCCCGGCGTGGACATAAGCCGGACAGTCGGCTGGTTTACGAGCATTTACCCGGTGATGCTGGAGCTAAAAGGAACAACGTGGAGCGATCGGCTGCGTCATGTAAAAGAGACGCTGCGTACCATTCCCAATAAAGGGATCGACTACCTGCTCTGCCGGTATTACGATAACAGCCTGGCCGATGCTGAAGCTTCCCGTATCAGCTTCAATTATCTCGGACAATTTAACAGCGAATATCAGCGCTCTGCGCTGTCAGGAGGTCATAACGCCAACCCGCACGCTACACGGACATATGATTGGGATGTTATAGGGATCATTGCAGGCGACGCCCTGGAGATGAGTATATCCTACAGCATTTCCCGTTATCGCGAAGAAACGATGGTAGCGCTGCTGCAACATTATGAATCCTGCCTTTTGTCATTGATCAGTTACTGCCTCGACAAAGCGCATACGGCGCTCAGCCCATCCGATGTTACCGGTAAAGGGATCTCTATGGAAACGCTGGATGCGCTGCAATCGCAATACCGCATACAGGACGTATACCCCTTGTCGCCCATGCAGGAGGGGATGTTGTTCCATACTTTGTATGACAATCATGCGGACCATTATTTCGAACAGATCAGCTATATACTGCATGGCCGCCCGGACATACAGGCGGTGGAGCAAACACTGAACGCGCTGATAGCCCGCTACGATATCCTGCGGACAGTATTCCTGTATGAAGGTTATGACCGCGCTCTACAGGTGGTGCTGAAAGAGCGGGCGGCGGATTTTACTTTCCTGGATTTGCAGGAAGCATGTGCAGCGGAAGGAGAAGCTATAGTGGTAGCCCGTTACCGGGAGCAGGATAAGCAGCGCCAGTTCGTACTGGACCGTGATACGCTGCTCCGCTTAACCGTAGTGCAGGTAGCGCCGGAAAAGTATCGGTTCATCTGGAGTTTCCACCACATCCTGATGGACGGTTGGTGCATGGGATTGCTGATCCATGATTTCAACGAGCTGTACGAAGCGGCGGCGCAGGGCCGCAGCCCGCAGCTGGAAGCGGTGCGCCCTTATGCCAACTATATCAGCTGGCTGGAACAGCGCGATCCTGCGGAAGGTCTGGCTTACTGGGAAAAGTACCTGGAGGGATACGACCGGCCGGCCGGCCTTCCCCAGCAGAGCAGTGTGCCGGAAGGGGCAGCCTTCAGACCTTCATCCCGCTTGTTGGAACTATCACCGCAACAGGCCTCGCAGCTGAATGCGGTGTCCGTAAAATACGGCGTCAGCGTGTATACGGTATTCCAGTGTATCTGGGGCCTGCTGCTGCAACGCTATAACGACTGTGACGATGTGGTGTTTGGCTCGGTAGTGTCCGGCCGTCCGGTGGAAGTGGAAGGCGTGGAATCCATGCTGGGGCTTTTCATCAATACGGTGCCGGTGCGTGTCCGTTCCGCGGACAATGAGCGCGTGGGGGATCTGTTGCGGCGTATCCAGCAGGAACTACTGGACAGTGAAGCCTACCACTACAACATGCTGCCGGACATCCAGAGCCGCAGCGGGGCAGGCCGGCAGCTGCTGGACCATATCCTGATTTATGAGAACTATCCCTTGTCCGATGAGCTGGGCGGCCAGATCAGCGACATGGATGTTTTTGAACAAACGAACTATGACCTGTCGATAGTGATCGTACCGGGCAGCCCGTTCACCGTACGTTTTGACTACAACCGTGAGCGGTACAGCGACCGGCATATCAGCCAGGTGATGTCTCATCTGGACCACCTGGTGACCGTGGTGGCCGGCGGTCCGGACATGCTGGTCAGTGATGTGTCGCTGCTGTGCGTGGA
>NZ_FUWZ01000016.1 GCF_900167135.1 Chitinophaga eiseniae
GTGGCTCGGCATGAGAGCCTCCGCACTGTTTTTAAGACGGTAGACGGTATGCCGGTGCAAGAAATACTGGATATTGCCGCCTGCGGTTTCCACCTGGAAGAAACAGATCTGCGTGCGGCGGCCGAGACGGTGAGCAGTGTGGTGGCGTCGGAACAAACAACGGCATTTGACTTGTCACAAGGGCCTTTGATACGGGCAAGACTGCTGCGTACGGGTGCGTCTGAATATGTATTTGTACTAACCCTGCATCACATTATCACCGATGGCTGGTCAATGGAAGTGATCGTGGGAGAGGTGCTGCGTTTATACGAAGCTTATAGCAGCGGGGAAGAAGCATTGCTGCCGCCGTTACGTTTACAATACAAGGACTATGCCTGCTGGCAGCAGGAGCGGCTGCAGCAGGAGAGCATGGCCGCGCATCGTGCATACTGGCTCTCACAGTTGGGTGGAGGGATTCCCCGTCTTAACCTGCCAACGGATTTTGCCAGACCTGCCGTATGGATGCCCGGGGCGGGCATTGTTTCGGATAGCATCCATCCTGATGTTTATGCCCGGATGCAGGCGCTGGCAGGAAATTGGGGGGTAAGCTTATACAACCTGCTGATGGCTGCTGCTAAAGTGCTCCTGTTCCGGTATACAGGAGATCAGGAGATTGTGGTGGGGTATCCCGTTTCGCTGAGGAGTCATGCCGAACTGGAAACGCAGGTAGGCTTTTATCTGAATACTTTGGCCTTGCGTACCCGCCTTGAGCACCATTACACTTACCGCAACGTGGTGATGGCTGTCCGCCAGTCTATGCTGGAGGCCAGTAAACACCAGGAGTATCCTTTCGATAAAGTTGTTTCCGGGCTGCGCTATACAAGAGATGCCGGCAGGGCGCCACTGTTTGATGTGGTGGTCGTATTACAGAACCTGAAGGTGCACCGGCAGGAAGTTAACCGTATGGGGGAAATGGAGGTAACGGTGCTTCCTTTTGATAACACCACGTCATCGGTGGACCTCCGCATGGAGTTTATTGAGCGGGAAGACCGGTTCACCGTTAATTTTGAATATAATCTCGCTTTGTTTCGCCGGCATACCGTCCGGTTACTGATGGACCGTTTCCTTTCTGTACTCACGCAACTGGCAGGCTCTCCCGACATACCTGTCGCCACAGTTGGTATGGAAGAAGATACCACCACTACTGTGGAGGATTTGAAAGACCATTTTTCAATAAATTTTTAATCGTTTTTTGAGATGACCGAACAAGTATCGGAGCAACAGTCTCCGCTGACTATTGAACCTCCGTTTGTTTTCCGGGAACGGGCTGCCACCGGGGCACACCATAGTTTTGCCGGCTATACAGGCGGGATACCGGCTACGGTAGCCACCACACTGCTGCAGATTACGAGAGAAGATGCCTCTGCCTTGTACGTTTGTATGTTTGGTACACTCAGCATCGTATTGAAGAAACTCCTGCAGGCGGACCGTATCACCCTGGGAATGCCGTTAATGGCCGGGCAGACAGGCAGGGAAGAGCGTATCATGGTAAGTGTGAATGTCCCTGACACCAGTTCGTTGCGGCAGCTCCTGAATAGCGTGAACCATGCTTTAAAGACGGCTTATACGTTGCCGGTAGCACACCGGACGTTGTCAAACGTCCTGCTGGCGTATCCGGAAATCCACGCCGGTGTTCAGACCGCTGATGATGACCTCCGTATTGATATCTGCAGAGAGGCGGACAAAATAAGCCTGCATTTTAATTATGATCAGCAAGCCTTCACCGGGGACTTCATCGCACAGCTATTCCGGCAGTGGGTGCAGGTGCTCTCGTATGCCGGGGAGTTGGACTGTATGGTGAAAAACATGACGCTGCTGGATGCTGCACAACGGGAGATGATCGTGCACGGATTTAACCGTACTGCCAGGGAACGGCATGACGAACGGACCGTGATCTCCCTGTTTGAAAAAAACGTTAGCGCCACACCTGATGCGATAGCCCTTGCATATGGTGATACAATGCTCACCTATGATAAGCTGAACAACGAAGTCAATAAACTGGCGGGTTACCTGAAAAACCACTATCGTCCGGGCGCTGATGAAATTGTTGCGCTGATGTTGCCGCCTTCCGATAAATGGGTAGTCGCCATGCTGGCCATTCTGAAAACCGGCGCCGCTTACCTGCCGCTGGACACAGCGCTGCCGGCCAAAAGGAAAGCGTGGATTTTAGCCGATGCCGGTGTTAAATTACTGTTGACAGACATAGACCAGCTGGCAGAACAGCCCGATTACCAGGGGGACATCTTTTTGCTGGACAGCGGCCAGCAACATCTTACGGAAACCCCGGAAGAGCCGGTGACGGCCATTCTGCCTGGTTCACTGGCCTATGTAATATACACCAGCGGTACTACCGGTACGCCGAAAGGGGTGATGCTGGAACACGGCGGCTTGCTGAATATGATACAATGCCAGATCCGGCAGTTCGATATACGGGCATCCGACAAAGTGTTGCAGTTTGCATCCCCGTCCTTCGATGCCGCGGTGTCCGAAATGTTTATGGCCCTGTGCGCCGGCGCCCGGCTGGTAATGGCAGACAGGCCGGCGCTGAAAGATGCGCAGCTTTTTTCCGCATTGCTGCAGCAACAGCAGATTACCGTAGTGACATTGCCGCCTTCCTACCTGGGCGCGCTGCCGTGGGATACCTTCCTTTCTCTCCGGGTGATCATCAGTGCGGGAGAGAAACTTCATACTGCCGCCGCCCGGTATCTGAGCCGTCACCTGTCTTTTTATAACGCTTACGGGCCTACGGAGTGTACGGTGTGTACCACCATCCATCTTATTCAGCCCGATATGGACGACGATGAAATGGAAAGCATCGGCACGCCGATAGATAATGTACAGGTGTATATACTGGGCGCTCACCAGGAGGTGTTGCCGGTGGGCGTACCGGGCGATATATATATCGGCGGCTCCGGCCTGGCCCGCGGATACCTGCATCAGCCGGCGCTGACGGCAGCGCGGTTCATTACAACGCCATGGCCCGATGTGCCGGGAGAGCGGTTGTATTACACCGGCGATACCGGTAAATGGCTGGCCAACGGTAAAATCGTTTATACCGGCAGACGCGATGATCAGGTAAAGGTCCGTGGTTACAGGGTAGAGCCGGCAGAAGTGGCTGCCGTGGTGATGGCGAGTGGCCTGGTACAGCAATGTGAGGTGATGGGGATAGAACAGGCGGGCGGACAGCTGCAACTGACTGCTTTTGTGGTGCCGGCGACAGTATTCGACCAGGAGAAACTGACCAGCTATGTGGCCGAAAGGCTGCCGGGTTATATGGTGCCTGCAGTATGGCGCTCGCTCCCTGCATTGCCCGTTACCCACAACGGGAAGGCAGACAGGAAAAAACTGCAGGAAATGGCGCCCTTGCCGGAGGAAGATACCCTTGTTGTTGCTGCTTCCAATGCCATAGAAGCAAAACTGGCGGATATCTGGAAAGAGGTGCTGGAGCTGGACCATGTCAGTGTGACCAGCGATTTTTTCCGGTCCGGTGGCGATTCCCTGCAGGCGATCAGGCTGCTGGCGATCATCAGGGAACATTTTACCGCGGATATTACTATCAATGACCTCTTTCAATATACCAGCATCCGGCAACTGGCTGATTATATCAGGATATCAGGGGGAGATGATAATGCCATGCAGGCCACGCCGGCTTCTTATCTGCCGCCATTGCTGCCGGCAGCGGAGAGCCGGACAGGCGCGCTGCCCTTGTCTTTCGGACAGGAGCGGCTGTGGCTCATTCATCAGTTGACAGGCAGCGCACATTATCACCTGCCGGTGATGCTTCGTCTGAAAGGCACTACGGATACAGTATGCCTGGAGAAGGCTATCCGTGCGATTGCTGACAGGCATGAAATATTGCGTACGGTCTATCTCGAAAACGACGGGGAAGTCCGCCAGGTGATGATGCCACCCGGTAAGTGGCAGTTTGATTTCTGCGGAGAACTACCGGCAGGGCAGGATTTGTCCGGCTATGTCAACGCCTTTTCCAGCCGCGCTTTTGCGCTCACAACGGACCACATGCTGCGGGCAGCATTGATAATAACGGGTACGGACGAACGATTGTTGATAATCGTATTGCATCATATTGCGGCAGACGGTTGGTCGGTACCGATACTGGTGCGCGAATTTATGGAAAACTACCGCCTGCTGAAAGAAGGTGGCGATATCACATTACCGCCCTTGCCGGTTCAATATGCAGATTATGCCATCTGGCAACGGAAACAGGAAGGGCAGGAGTACCTGGTACGGCAGCTTGCCTACTGGGAAAAGAAACTGGACGGAATAACGCCGGTGATGCTGCCTGTGGACCATCCCCGTGCCCCGGTGGCCCAACACGCCGGCAAAGCCCTGTATTTTTATTTTGATGTAGGCTTGAAACACCAGCTGGAACAATTATCCCATGAGGAGGGTGTTACCTTGTTCATGACATTGCTGGCTGTGTTCAACGTGTTGCTGTACCGTTACAGCGGGCAGGAAGACCTTTGTACAGGAACGGCGGTAGCGGGCAGGCAGCAGCGGGTTGCGGAACAGCTGGTGGGCTTTTTCATCAATATGCTGGTTATCCGTATTCAACTGTCAGGTGCCGGTTCTTTCCGTGAAGTGCTGGCAACGGTAAAACAAAATACGCTGGAAGCGTTCGATCACCAGGATATCCCGTTTGAACTGGTGGTCGACCGGTTGATGAAAGTGAGAGATGACAGCAGGCATCCCCTGTTCCAGGCAGCCTTTATTCTGCAGAATCAGCCGGAGGCCCCGGCTATTGTCCTGGACGGCCTGGATGTTAAGCCGGAAGAACCGGCCAGCGCCACTTCCCGGTTCGATCTCGGCTTTGAGGTCACAGCGACCGATACCGTCTTTAAACTCCGGGTTGAATACAATACCGCGCTCTTTGAAGAAGATACCGTGCATAGGCTGGCAGCGCACTACGGGCAGCTGCTGAAAGCGGTAGTGGCCTCGCCGGAACAGCAGGTGGGACATTTGAATATGCTGTGTGACGCAGACAGCCGTCAGTTGCTGAATGAATTTAACGATACGGCGCACGTCTTCCCGGCCGACCGGATATTGCCGGTGTTGTTTGAGGAACAGGCTGCCGCCAGGCCGGAAGCTGTCGCCCTGATATATAACAGTATCGAATACACGTTTCGCGCACTGGACGTGGCGGCCAACAGGTTGGCGACCTGCCTTCGTACCCGCTACGGCGTTAACCGGGGAAACCTGGTGGGCGTTCAGCTGCCCCGCAGCGAATGGCAGATAATAGCGTTGCTGGCCGTGCTGAAGACCGGAGCTGCTTATGTGCCGCTGGACCCGGCATTCCCGGTCCCGAGAGTACAGGAAATCGCGGACGACTGTCATTGGCCGTTGTTGATCACCGAAGCATGGCTGGCTGCTTACCAGCCGGAGGCATCGCAATACAGCGATGCGCCATTGCCATGCCAGGGCACGCCGGAAGATCTGATGTATGTGATCTTCACCTCCGGTTCCACCGGAAAACCCAAGGGAGTGATGATGCCCTATTATGGTGTTATGAACAGGTTGTGGTGGATGTGGGAGCACTATGGGTTCAGCAGGGAGGACGTTATCCTGCAAAAGACCAATTTCACATTTGACGTGTCCGTATGGGAGATATTTATGCCGCTATGCATGGGCGCCCGCATGGTGCTGTGCAGCCAGGAAGAGGTGTTGTCGCCTGACCGTTTACAGGCGCTGATCGTGGCACATCATGTCAGTTGCCTGCATTTTGTTCCGGGCATGCTGGACGTGTTTATCGATGCGCTGCCGGAAACGGGTATGCCTGCGGGGATGGAAGGCCTGCGGCTGGTATTCGCCAGCGGAGAGGCACTACGGCCGGAGACGGTGCAACGCTGGTACCGGCATACGGCGGTAACGCTGCATAACCTGTACGGCCCTACGGAGGCGGCAGTGGATGTTACGTATTATGAGACCGGCGCCGCCGATACCCGCATTCCCATAGGCCGTCCGATCTGGAACACGGCCATCCGTGTACTCAATGCGGAAGGAGGGCTGGTTCCTCCCGGCGGCACCGGTGAGATATGCATTGCCGGTGCAGGCCTGGCCAGAGGGTATTTGAACAACCCTGAACTGACAGCCCTGCGGTTCGTGCCGGACCCGTTCGTTCCGGGAAGTAAAATTTACCGGACAGGGGATTATGGCCGCTGGCTGCCTGACGGTCAGCTGGAATACCTGGGCAGAAAAGATGGACAGGTTAAAATACGGGGTTTTCGTATCGAAACCGGGGAGATAGAGGCGGCCATCAACAGCCTGCCCTATGTGACTACCTGCGCAGTGGTCGCGCTTCCGGATGCCGGCGGACAAACGGAATTGGTGGCATACCTGGTGAGTCACCAGGAGCCGGATATCACGTCACTGCGTAGAGACCTTGCCGTTATACTGCCCGCTTATATGTTGCCTGCCCGCTATGTACGGCTATCGGAAATGCCATTGACCACCAGCGGGAAGACAGATAAAACGCGCTTGCCTGCCCTGGCCGGGCAACAGCTGGCCGGAGGCGGTGACTATGTACCGCCATCCGGAGATACTGAACAGCAGCTGGTAAAAATATGGCAAACGCTACTGGGCGATGTGCCCATCGGTACAACGCAGCCTTTCTTCGAGCTGGGTGGCAATTCCATTAAACTCATGAAGATGGTGGCCATGATCAGGAAGCAGTTCCATAAGGACCTGCCGGTAGTGAAAGCCTTTGGTCTGCCTGCCATCCGTGACCTGGCCCAATACCTGGAGCAGACCGGCGAAGAACTGCAACCGTCAACAGCAGATGCGCCCTACGTTTCAGTAGATATCATGAAAAACAGCCTTCTTTTGATAAACAAGTTTACCGATGAAGCATAACCAGCCTTATACGGGTTTAGAGATCGCCATCATAGGGATGGCCTGCCGGTTTCCCGGAGCTTCCTGCTGGCAGGAATTCTGGTACAACCTGACTAATGGCGTGGAGTCCGTCCGTTTTTATACAGATGAAGACCTGGCGGCTGCAGGCGTTGCACCGCAAGAGATAGCGCGACCCGACTTTGTAAAAGCAGATGCGGTACTGGAACACAAAACGCGGTTCGACGCAGCGTTTTTCGGCTACAGGCCCGAGGAGGCCAGCGTACTGAATCCCATGCACCGCATTTTCCATGAATGTGTATGGGAGGCCTTGGAAGATGCAGGATACGATCCGGCTACCGTTAAGTCGGGGATAGGCCTGTACGCCGGGGGTGGAAATGATCTCAACTGGCGGGTGTATTCCATGCTGCAGCAAAATAACCGGGAGGTCGACAGCTTTACTTTGTCACAGTTGAATAACAAGGATTACCTGTCTGCTTTATTGTCTTATAAGCTCAACCTGCGGGGGCCGGCCTTTACCGTTAATACGGCCTGCTCCACCTCGCTGGTAGCTATTAACCTGGCGTGCAAAAGTTTACTGATGGGGGAAACAGGCATGGCGCTGGCAGGCGGCGTATCCTTGAATACGCGGCAACGGAAAGGCTACTTTTACCAGGAGGGTATGATCGATTCCAGGGACGGGCATTGCCGCGCTTTCGACGCGCTGGCCAGTGGCGCCGTCGGCGGCGAAGGGGCAGGCGTGGTGGTATTGAAACGCTTACAGGATGCTGTCAGAGACAGGGACCATATTTATGCAGTGATAAAGGGTAGCGCCATCAACAACGACGGTAACAGAAAGGTTGGATTCACCGCACCCAGTATTGAAGGGCAGGCCGACTGTATACGGCGGGCCCTGGCGATGGCGGATACGGCGCCTTCCGGTATCAGTTACGTAGAAGCGCATGGCACCGGTACGCGCCTGGGTGATCCGATTGAAGTAGAAGCCCTTAATACAGCGTTTAACCGGGACCGTAGCCATTCCTGTGCGCTGGGGTCTGTAAAAACGAACATCGGTCACCTGGACACAGCCGCGGGTGTAGCGGGGCTTATAAAAACGGCGCTAAGCCTGAAGTTTAAAATGCTCCCGCCCACTCTGCATTTTCAATCACCCAATCCGGAGATTGATTTTGAAGGCGGTCCTTTTTATGTGAACGCCAGGCTGCAGCCCTGGCCGGCAGCCGATGATACGCCGAGGAGGGCCGGTGTCAGTTCGTTTGGTATCGGTGGCACCAATGCGCACGCGGTGCTGGAAGAAGCTCCGGCTACCACAACGGCGGCAGAGGGCAGGCCATGGAAACTGTTCACCGTTTCCGCCCGTACGCCCGTTTCCGTTTGCCGGTACCTGGAAAAGATAAAAGCCTTTCTGCAGCAGGAACTACGTCCGGCGCTGGCAGATATGTCTTTTACGCTGCAGACAGGCCGCCGGCATTTTCCATACCGGTATGCCTTTGCGTACCAGCATCTGGAAGACCTGCTGCACAAACTGGACAATATACCTGCGGAAGCTGCCATCCGGCAGACCGCAGCGAATAAACCACTGACAGTGTTCATGTTTCCCGGTCAGGGATCGCAGTATAATGGTATGGCACAAACGCTGTATGAACAGGAACCTTTTATCAAAGATATACTGGACAGGGGCTTCGGCATCATCCGGCAGCTTACCGGCAAATCGCTTCAGGAAGTATGGTTCGCGGCGTCAGGGACGGAAATCAACAGAACACTGTACGCCCAGCCAGCCATCTTCCTGCTGGAATATGCCATGGCAAAACAACTCATGGCATGGGGTGTCCAGCCGGATTATATGATCGGGCACAGCATCGGGGAACTGGTAGCTGCCTGCGTCAGCGGTGTATTCTCATTTGAAGACGCACTGAAAATAGTCGTAAAAAGGGCCGCCCTTATGGACGGACTGCCGGCCGGCAGCATGATCAGCGTGTCGCTCAGCCGCCAGGAGGCGGACGCATTGCTGAATGAGCACGTTTGCCTGGCTGCTGTAAATGCACCGGAACAACTGGTGCTGTCAGGGCCGCCTGATGCAATGCAGCAGGCTACGGCACAACTGGAGCGCTCCGGCACACCACATGTCCGGTTACATACCTCCCATGCATTCCACTCTGCTATGCTGGACCCTGTCCTGGCGGAATTTCGCGCCGCCCTGGACGGGATTACCCCGGGTGAAATAAAAATCCCCTTTGTATCCAACGTGACCGGAGAATGGATAACTGCCGCAGAGGCGACTTCGCCGGAGTACTGGTCCCGCCACATGCGCGAGACTGTACAACTGGCTACCGGGATACAAACCATAATGGCAACGTCAACGGATATATGTTTTATAGAAGCGGGAGCAGGTCATATCTTATCCGGTCTGCTAAAGCAACAACTTTCCGGTGATACGCATATCGTTGCAATACCGCTGGTACCTGCCGCCAGGGAGCACCTGCCGGACGGGCAGATGCTGGGCAACGCTATCGCGCAACTGTGGATGAATGGCATCAGCATTGACTGGCAGTGCTATTACAGGGAAGAAACAAGAAGAAGGGTGCCGTTGCCCGTGTATGCTTTTGAACAAACAACCTACCCGGTAGAAGTAGACCCCTTCAAACTGGGAAACAGATATCTGTCTGCCCCCAAAAAGAACGGGTGGCACCACTGGATATATTATCCTGTATGGAAAAGCAGCATCCTGCTGCCCGCTACCGGAAAAATAAAATCCTTCCTGTTCCTCTCCGGCGGAACAGCCTGGGAGACAGCACTGGTCGGTCAGCTCCGCACCGCAGGGCACGAGGTGATACAGGTGGTGGCGGATACCGCGTTCCGGCAGGTGGACGGGAAAATGTACTTCATGGACCCGGCTGATAAAGGACAGTTCGGGCTATTGTCTGCAGCGCTGCGGCAGGAGGGCGTGCACTTCACCGATATCCTGTATGGATGGGCCGCCGGAGCGATGGACGAGGCGCTGGTACTGGAAGCGCAAAACAGGACGATCCATCAGTGTTACTTTGCGTTAGCCCACCTGATACAGGCGTTGCAGGACGGCGGGCAACTGAACAATACCCATGTTTTCCTGCTCACGGACCATCTGTTCAACATTCATCATACAGAGAACAGCCGTTATTCCCAGGCGCTGGCTGTAGGCCTGCTGAATGCGCTGCACCAGGAATTACCTGTGTCATCCAGTCACATCGACATCGACAGCCGTGCAACGCTGTCCGGACTGGTGCTTGAACTCGGGCAGGAATCACATCAGGAAAGAACAGTCGCCTGGCGCGGACATAGCAGATGGGTGAGCGTTTATCAGCAGAATGAAACGCCCCTGCCGCAGCGGCAGCCTGTGAAGAAAAACGGTGTTTATCTCGTTACCGGCGGTCTCGGTAAGGTGGGGTTCCTGCTGGCACGGCACCTGGTCGGCACCTGTCAGGCCAAAGTCGTATTGACAGGACGGCGGAATGTGGAACATACCGATGAAAACGACGAATGGAACATTCGGTTGAAACAGCTGCAGGCAATGGGAACAGCGGTATACTACCGTTGTGATGCGGCCGATTACGATGCATTAGAAACGACGGTCAGTCATGTCAAAGCTACCCTTGGTCCCGTTCTGGGCGTGATACATGCGGCAGGCAATATCGACAGGCGATATTTTGAACTGACGGAGGACATGTCTGTTGAAAATACGCTGGCTGTTTTACGGCCTAAAGTGGATGGCATCCGAAACCTCACCCGGGTATTTGAAAAGGAATCCCCAGATTTTGTCTGGATCACCTCCAGCCTGGCCAGTGTACTGGGCGGCATTGGCTTTGGTGCTTATGCGGCAGCGAACCTGTTTATGGACCACTATATCAGTTCCCGTTTACAGCAGCATCCTTCCTGGAAATGTATCGGTCTTTCTGAAATGGCGCTTGACGCATCTGAGGAAGCAGCGGAAGCACGCCAGGAACGAAAGGCGCTGCTCCCCGCTGAACTCATAGCATTGTTTGAGTGGAGCGCCGGCACTCCCGGTATTCCGGTGATATGGCAAACGGCGCAGGGCCTCGGGGAACGTTTGCACAACACTTACCACGCCCCGCGCGAAACTGCAGCGATACTACCAGGCGCAGCAGCGGCGGCCGCCATACAACAAAGACCGGCGCTGAGCACTGTCTTTGTGCCGGCCGCTACTTCCACGGAACAAATACTCTCCCAGATCATGGAACAGTATTTCGGATTTACCGGCATTGGCGTGGATGATGATTTTTTTGAACTGGGAGGCGACTCGTTAAAGGCCATGATCTTACTGAAAAGAATCCGACAGGCGCTGGACGTACAAATCACAGTGCATGATTTCTTTGAAGCACGGACCATCCGGCAGCTGGCTACCGGTATAGACAACAGGTTATGGCTGCAGGCCGGTGAAAATCCGGAAAACGCATTTATTTCTATTATATGATGGTTAAACACTGTAACGGATGCACGAACTACTTAAAAAGCTGAGAGAACAACATATTCAGATCGTTTTAGAAGATGATAACCTGCGGATCAGCAGCGCGGCGCCGATACCAACGGCAATCGCTAATGCGATCAGGGAGCATAAGGCAGCGCTGGTGCAATACCTGAAAAACGGTTTGCAGGAAACGCCTGCCGCAGCTACAATCCCGGTGGCGCCGGAATCCAGGGGGTATGCGCTTTCCTCCGTGCAGCGGCGTATGTGGGTGCTCAGTCAATACCAGGAAGGCAATCTGGCCTATAATATGCCGGCCGCCTATCTGCTCGAGGGCGAACCCGATGTCGCGAGGCTGGAACGCGCGTTCGACCTGCTGATTGCACGGCACGAAATACTACGGACCGCCTTCCGGGTCGATGACCAGGGAGATATACGGCAATATATTGAATCATCTCCCCAGAAGTTTCGTATAGCCCCAGAAGACCTACGCGGTGCGGAAGAACAGCGGGCGCAGATAGATGAACGGATACGGCAGGCGCACATCATCCCTTTTGACCTTTCGTCGGGGCCCTTGTTACGTGCGGGTCTGTATCGTTTATCTGAAAAGAGCTGGCTGTTCGTGTATGTGATGCATCATATTACCGGTGACGGCTGGTCCATGGGAGTATTGATCCGTGAGCTGATGCAGCTTTACAACACTGCTGAAACAAACGACGGCCTGTCCCTGCTTCCGCTGAGGATACATTACAAAGATTATGCAGCGTGGCAACAGGCCCGGCTGGCGGATGCCGGCATGGAGCCCTGCCGGAAATACTGGCTGGAACAGTTAGCGGGGGAAATACCGGTGTTGCAGTTGCCGGCGGACAACGCCCGGCCGGCCATTAAAACCTATCATGGCGCGGCGATACAGCAACGACTCGATCCGGAAGTATTTGCCAGGTTCAGGGCGCTGGTGCAGGAACAGGGAGCTACCTTATTTATGGGTCTGCAGGCGGCTGTCAATATACTGTTGTACTGGTACTCCGGCCAGGAGGATATTATCACCGGTACTCCCATTGCCGGCAGAGACCATCCTGAACTGGAAGACCAGATCGGCGTGTATATCAATACCCTGGCGCTGCGGGTACGTTGCCAGGCGGAAGACACCTATCTGCAGCTGCTCAGTAAGGTCAGACAGGTGACACTGAACGCCTATCGTTATCAGTCATATCCGTTTGATGAGTTGGTGGATGAATTGCAGCTCCGGCGTGATATGAGCCGCAATCCACTGTTCGATGTGATGGTGAGCCTTCAGAATAACGATATCAACCTGGCCGGCGACCATCGGATGGGATCACTTGCCGTCAGCCGGTACCCCGACGGGCAAAATATCTTCTGCAAATTCGACCTGACGTTCGACTTCATCGAGACAGCCGGTACGCTGCAAATGACGATTGAATACAATACCGACCTTTATCGTTCTTCCACCATAGACCTGATGATGGGGCACCTGCGGCAACTGATCACCGGTATTACGGCTTCACCTTCCACGGTTATACGGGAATTGGACCTGCTCACGGAGAAAGAACGGCAGCAGCTGTTGTCTGATTTTAATAACACGGAAGGGGATTATGAGCGGGACAAGACCATTGTGGCGCTGTTCCGCCGGCAGGCATTGCTGCGGCCGGAAGAGACGGCCGTTGTTTTTGAAGACAGCGCGTTGACTTACCGGGAGCTGGATGAACGGTCCGACCGGGTGGCGCGGCTGCTGACGGAACAACTGCAGGTACAACCAGGAGCGTTGGTAGCGCTGCTGACGGAACGCTCTGTTCACCTGATGGCGGGGATGTTAGGCATCCTCAAAGCCGGAGCGGCTTATGTGCCGCTGGACCCGGCCTATCCTGCGGAGCGTATCAGCTACGTGCTGGAGGACTGCGGCGCCCGCGTGCTGGTGGCCGGCGAAGGAACAGCGCTGCCGGCAGGCTATGACGGCGCCGTACT
>NZ_FUWZ01000017.1 GCF_900167135.1 Chitinophaga eiseniae
CCCAGCGCACAATACTGCCGGCTGCTGTTCCCAAAAACACGCCGCAGCGCTTCTATCTCGATCGGGTCGCCAAGGTGCGTTCCCGTACCATGCGTTTCCACAAAACTGATGCTATCGGGCGCAACGCCGGCCCACTTCTGCGCCATCAAAATTGCCTCTGTCTGTCCATCTATGGAAGGAGCGGTATAACCTACTTTTGTACTTCCGTCGTTGTTAATACCCGTGCCTTTAATGATGGCATATATATGGTCCTTGTCCAGCAAGGCATTCTTCAGTGTTTTTAACACTACGACCCCTACCCCGTCTCCCGCTACCGTACCGCTGGAGGCTTCATCAAATGCACGGCAATGCCCGTCGCGGGAAGTGATCATTCCCTCCTGATAGATATATCCTTCCTTCGACCTGTTCTTAACAGAGGCGCCGCCGGCTATGGCCACGTTACATTCTCCCATCAACAGGCTTTTGCAGGCCATGTGTATCGCCACCAGGGAAGTGGAACAGGCGGTGTCCATAAATACAGAAGGGCCGCGCAGGTTTAACGCGTAAGAGGTCATTGTCGCCATGAAATTGGCATTCCTCAGTAGAGAAGCGGAATATTCATCTACCAGCCCTTCACGGTTTACCAGCTGCGCATACAGTTCCCAGTTAACATTACAGGAAGCGCCGGCGAACAGCCCCGCCTTAAAAGAAGGGCTGTTCGGATCATAACCCGCGTCCTCAATGGCGTTCCACACACATTCATGAAAAAGTCTTATCTGCGGGTCCATCAACGCAGCTTCATCGGGCCGGTAATTAAAAAAAGGCGCATCGAAATATTCCTTGTCGCCCATATAGGCGTTTGCCCCCACGTAATCCGGTCTTCTGACCACATCAGGATTTCTCCCGTCCGCAATCAGTTCTTCTTCCGAAAAAAAGCAGACTGATTCCACCCCGTGCCTGAGGTTATCCCAAAAGGCCGCCAGGTCAGGCGCGCCGGGGAACCGGCCGGACATGCCCACAACAGCCACTTCGAGCCCGGTATACTTCTTCGCATCAGATAATTTATGTTGGGTCATATAAAAATGTTAACAGTTCTTCGTTATCAGGGCTTATTGAGCATTTCATTGAACAGGAGCAGGTTTTCGTTCGCTTCCAGGAGCGCTTCGTCCAGTTTGGCTGACTGCCGGCTCACCTGCTGATCGCCCTTCCTCACGAATTCCGCAATACTGGCGATAGTAGGCAGCCTGAACATGTTGGCAATTGAAATACCGGATGAAAAAGCGCTGTTCACGCGTTTGTTCAATGCAATAATGTTGATGGAGTTACCTCCCAATTCAAAAAATCCGTGGTTGATCCGGATAACCGATTTATCTATCTTCAGCAGGTCCGCCCATATCTCCACCAGCTTCTCTTCTATTTCATCGGCAGGCATTTCCGAATGGTCTTCCGTTAACACCACGGGATCGGGCAATGCGAGCTTGTCCACTTTTCCGTTCAGCGTCAGCGGGAACTGCTGCATGTGCACACATACCGCAGGCACCATAAAATCGGGCAGGCGATCGGACAGGTGCTGTCGTAACAGCAGATCGTCAGCGGCCTCGCCGGCAGTGTAGTAAGCCACCAGGTAATCGCTCCCTTCGTGTTCCCTGCTGACAACCACTGCATCCCTTATGCCCTCCCATTGTAATAGGGCCTGTTCCACTTCTCCTGTTTCCACCCTTGCGCCTCTTATTTTCACCATCCCGTCTTTGCGGCCCGACAGGAAAATATTGCCATCCTGGTCCTGGTAGCCCATGTCTCCGGTGCGATACAGCACCGTATATCCGGCCTTGTCTGTGACCGGGTTCGGCAGAAATTTCAATGCCGTCAACGCAGCGTCACCCTGATATCCTTTTCCTACACCTGGCCCGGCGATACAGATTTCTCCTTTTACCCCCACCGGGCATACCTGCAACCGCGCATCCAGTATATAAACATGAAAATTGGGCAGCGGCTTTCCTATTGGCAAACCGGCGCTGCCTTCCTCATCCAGATCAGCGGGAATGATATAACAGGTGGCATCATCAGAGGCTTCAGCAGGACCATAAGCATTCAATAGCTGTACAGCAGGGTAATACCTGTACCAGTCTGCCGCCAGTTTCCTTTTCAGCGCTTCGCCGGTAGAAATCATCCAGCGGAGCCTGCCCAATGGCAAAACGGTGGCGCCCACCATTGAACGGATGACAGAAGGCACCGCTTCCAGCACTGTTATGCCACCTGACACTACAGTGGCCGCAAGCCGCTCAGGGTCCAGCATTACCTCCCGGTCAATAATATGTGTACGACCACCCACAGACAGCGCCAGCAACAGCTGCACCACATACACGTCGAAGCTGCATTCGGCCGTCTGTGCAACACAATCGTCGGCCGTCATTCCCAGTATTTCATTGAGGCCATGAAAGTGATTCATCATTCCCCCATGATGCAGCAGCACGCCTTTCGGCACACCGGTGGAGCCGGAAGTAAAAGCCAGGTAAGCGGTGGCATCCGGCTGTACGGACACATGCAGGTCAGCTGCCGGACATGCGTCCAACAGGCCAGGCGCATCTGCCAGGACCACCGGCAGCCCGCTCTCTAATACGGCGGCATAACGGGCAGTGGTAACGATCAAACCAGGCGCACAGACATCCAGGATCTTTGCAATACGGTCGCCGGGCTGCCTGGTGTCCAGCGACACAAATGCATGTTCCGTCTTCAACACCGCGAGTACCCAGGCCAGCAGGTCCGTTCCCCGGTCCATCAGCAATGGTATGACCGTCCCCGGCCGTAGCTCCTTCGAAAAAATAAAACAGGCGATGCGGTCTGATAACTGGTCCAGCTCCTGGTAAGTAAGCGTTACTTCATTATGCACGACGGCTGTTCGCTGAGGATGCAGAAGGGCCTGTTCCCTGAATATCTGCGCGAAACCGGCAGCAGGGTAACTACGGTAAGTATCGTTGAACTGATGAACAAGCGCGTTCTTTTCTTCCTCCGGCAGGAGCTGTATAGCCGACAATGCGGTATCAACGTTCGAAATGACCGCCCGGACGATGTTTTCAAAATAAGTGCTGAAACGGCGGATAGTGCTTTCACGGAACAGTTCCGTGGCGTACGCAAAGTTCAGCAACAGCGTATCCTGCAATTCATAAGCTGACAGCGTCATATCAAATTTGGACATGCCTACGCCATGATGATAGGATTCCAGTGCCAATCCTTCCAGCTCCAGTTTTGTTCCTTCATAATTCTGGTAAACAAAATCGACATCAAACAGCGGGTTATGCCCGGGGTCTCTGTCTATTTTAAGGTCTTCTATCAGGGTTTCATACTGATAATCTTCATTTGCGAAACAACGAAGGGCCTGTTCTTTCACCCGTTGCAGGAAAGCCCGAAAGGATAATTCTCCCGCGGGGTTATTTCTCAGGACCAGGGTATTGACAAACATGCCCACCATCTGTTCCAGGTCAGCATGCCGGCGACCGGCCGTAGTTGTCCCGATGATAATATCTTCATTACCGCTCAACTTCGACAGGAAAATATTGTAGACCGCAATCATCAGCATGAACATGGATACGTTTTCCTGTTCAGCGATACGCTTCAGCTGCCTGGTTGTTTCGGCAGAAAGCTCGAAATCGAGGAATCCGCCGGCATGGCTTCTCTTCACCGGACGTACAAAATCGGCAGGTAATTCCGTCAGAGAGGCTTCCGCTGCAAATTCGTTCATCCAGAACTCCCGCTGGGAGCGGATCACCGCCTGCATCTCTTCTCCCTGCTGCCATTCCGAATAGTCTTTATAATGCAGTTTTAAAGCAGGAAGCGTATGACCGTGATATAACTTCATGAAGTCGCTGATCATCACACTCTGAGAAACACCATCCATCACAATATGATGTGAATCGATGACGATCAGGTGCCGCGTTTCGTTTTGTGTAAACATTCCCACTCTGATCAGCGGAGCAACAGATAAGTCAAACGGCTGTACAAAATCGCGGATCATTTTATCCATATCGCCCCCTTCACAAGAAAGGTCTGTCACCTGGAAACCAAATGTTTCCAGCACAACCTGACGGGGCACATCCTCTTCGAATACAAAAGCGGTACGGAGGCTTTCGTGCCGTTGTATCAGTTTTACGAAAGTTTGCTCCAGTTTTTCTTTATTCACCCGGCCGTGCACCCAGAATACCTGCGTTTCGTTGTATACTTTCTTGTTCTCCTCCAGCATCTGCAGAAAAAACAAACGTTTCTGCGCGGAAGACAAACAATAGTTCCGCTGAACGGGCGCCACGGGTATAGACTGCTGCACAACGTCTGCAGGAATATGTTGCAGAACGTCTGCCAGTTCCTGCACGGTAGGATGTTCATAAAGATCTCCTATGGTAAAATGGGTCCCTAATGCTTTGTTCAACCGTGCCAGCAGGATCATGCCCTTCAGGGAATCGCCGCCCAGCTCGAAGAAGTTGTCCTGCGGTCTTATATCTTTTCTTCCAAAGAAAGCGGCGAATATGCGGTGTAATGTCTCCTGCGTGCTGCTGTCTGTCTGCTCTGTCGTCTCCGCTACCGCCGGTACGGAGGCCATTGCCGGCAGCATCTTTTTATGTGCGTTGATCTGCTGTTGCAGGCTACCTTTGGCAATGGTGACCGCCTGAACTTTTTGTTGCACGCACCGATGAAATACCTGCACGCCCTGCCAGGGGTAGATGGCATCGGCGATCAGCGCATTCACGGCAGAGGTGTCCTGAATACCTGTTTCCCTGACCCTTGTTTTAAAAGTCATGCCCACGTCCAGCCAGTCACACCAGTTGATGGTAAATGCATGTGTCCCGTTTTTCTGATGAGCATACCGGGCGAAAGCCTGTAAAAACTCGTTGGCAGCATTATAGGCCACCTGTCCGAACTTGGACTGGTACAATACGTTTCCCACAGAGGAGAACAGGGCGATAAAATCCAGGGCGCCGAAATCCAGGTATTTTTCAAAAAGCAACAAGCCGTGTATCTTGGAAGTAACATATTTCATCAGCCCATCCCGGTCGCGGTTCATCATGATCCCACCGAAATCTACTTCCCCCGCAGCCCAGATAAGGCCATTCACCGTTGTCTTCCCGGACTGAAGGAGTTCCGCCAGTTGCCGCACCTGTTCCTCATCCGCTACGTTAGCCTGAAAAAGGGTTACCTGGCAGCCGGTATCCTCCATCTCCCGGATAGACCGGAGCAGGGATGCGTTGTTCTCCAAAGACGACCGATGCACGATCACTACATTTGCGCCATGTTGCATGACCAGGTCCCGGGCGATGGTGAAGCCCATCCCGCCTGTTCCTCCGGTCACCACGTAAGTGCCGCCACGGACAATACCGACGCCGGATGCCAGGCGTTCATTGGCAACAAAAGGTTTAAAAGAGGGCGTCCACCGCTGTTGATGCCTGTAGGCGACAAAAGGCTCATCATCCTCAAAGCATGCTTCATTGATCAGTAATGTTACATATTGATGCAGCACTGCATCTTCTATGAAAGGATACGGCAGGTCCACCACTTTGCAACGGATATGCTGTTGTTCAACCGGCATGATCTTAGCCGGTCCGAGCACCGCATGTTTCAGGGGATTTATCTTATCGGCGTCCAGCACCGCCGCCAGCTGATTAGCTGCCACCAGTATTTGCACCGGGCCGGCGATCCTGGCCCTGGCGATAGAGCCGGCCAGGCACCCCAGGCCGATATAGCCTTTGCCTAACAAAGTATCTATAGCGTCGTAGTTGACGAGCGCAGGAGCGTCATCCAGCGTGCAGCAATAAATGATCCTGTTAACGGGAGCATCATGAAGTTTGAGCAACTCCCACATCTGCCCCAGTGCTTCGGGGGATTCCAGGTCCACCTGCAAGGCGCCATCGTCCAGCTGCGCACATCCCTTACCCGGATATACGGCCACCGTCTTTTGTCCTTCAGCACGGAGCCGCGCCAGCAAAGCATCGCTGAAACGTTGCTCACCGGTGATGACCAGGCAAGTGGTGGTATCTGACAAGCCGATGGCCTGATTAGGCGACAGGCTGCTCTCCCAGCCCGAAACATGGATGGCGTTATCAATAAAATCACCGGGCAACGGCAACTTCCCGGACAATTCCTCCAGGATGATTTTTTCAGCATCTACATCCGCGGTAAAAGGTATTCTGTCAAAAGCATAACCAGGCAGGGCAATGCGTTTTCTCTTTTCGCCGGCATAAAAATGATCCCAGTCGATGTTCACACCATATGCCCACAGCTGGCCGATTTTGCTCAGCAGATAAGCCTGATCGTCCGTCACCTGTTTGACCTGGCGAACGGTACTGACCATCCGGTGTTCCGCCTGCAATCGCCGGCTGTCAGCCACGTAATTACAAAGCGTCCTTCCCGGGCCGACTTCTACAAACACCGCCGGGCCTTGTTGCAATACCTGCTCTACCCCTGCTGCAAACAGGACCGTGCTTCTCAGGTGCCGGCTCCAGTACGACGGGCTGCTGACTTGCGCATAGGTTACCGGTTGCCCTGTAATGTTGGAAATGTAAGGTATCCGGGGAGGGTGAAAAGTAATCTGACGGCATTCGTTTTCGAAAGCGGCCAATACACTGTCCATCAGGCGGGAATGGAACGCATGGGAAGTGTGCAGTCTTTTTGAGGGCTGGCCGGCGGCCAGCAATTTCTTTTCAAATGCGGCCATCGCATCTTCAGTACCCGACACCACTACCGCCGTATCGCTGTTTACTACAGCCACATCCAGTCCATTGTCGCCAGCGAGCAATTCCCTTACCTGGTGCTCGCTGATCGAAACGCTTAACATCGCGCCCCTTTCCGCCTCACTCATTAGTACGCCGCGGCGGACCACGATCCGGATAGCATCTTCCAGGCTGAACACGCCACTGATGCAGGCTGCCACATACTCGCCGATGCTATGCCCGATCATGCAACCGGGTTGAACACCCCAATACATGAGTAAATGTGCCAGCGAATATTCAACGATGAACAAAAGTGGTTGCGCATATTGCGTTTCGTGTATCTCCGCACCGGCGCCGTTCTCCGGGAACAGTATTTCGCGCAGGCCGGCGGCCGTGTACCGGGTGGCCAGCTGCAGACATTCATCCACTTTTTCCCGGAAGACGGGTTCTTTTTCATACAGGTCTCGGCACATGCCTGCATACTGCGCACCCTGTCCGGAAAACAGAAAAACGACCTGCTGAAATTCTTCCTGCGTGCCAATGGACTCCTGCGTCTCCAAACGGTCTGTTTCCAGGGCTGCCAATGCCTCTTCCCTGCTTTTGAACGTAAGCATACATCTGTGCCGGAAGCGGCTCCTTCCTTTCTGTAAGGTGTAGGCGATGTCCGCCGGATTTACCTCTTCATGCATTTTCAGGTACTGCCGGAAGCTGTCAATATTCTTTTGCAGCGCAGTGGTTGTTTTAGCGGAAAAAAGGAACAGCTGATGGTCTCTCCCCGGAGAAGAAGGTACTGTTTCCGGGGCTTCTTCCAACACGATATGTACATTGGTACCTCCTATACCGAAGGAGCTGACGCCCGCGCGTAAAGGGGTCTGCGAAGCTTTCCATTCGGCTGGTCCGCTATTTACGTAGAAAGGTCCTTTATCAAACCCGATCTTGGGATTGGCTGCCACATAATGCAAACTGGCGGGCAGCAGTTTATGTTTCAGGGCGAGCACCGTTTTTATAAAACCGGCTACGCCCGCGGCGCTGTCCAGATGACCGATATTGGATTTCACCGTGCCGATAGCGCATCTTGCCTGTGCCGTGCCGCCCAGGCTCGCAAAGGCTTCGTTCAGCGCCGCAACTTCTACCGGATCACCCAGTGTAGTAGCTGTACCATGGGCTTCTATATAGCTGATGGTGTCGGGATGTACCCCTGCCATTTTGATCGCTTTGCGGATTACCGCTGCCTGCCCCTTTACGGCGGGCGTGGTAAAACCAGCCTTGTTGCTTCCGTCATTGTTGATAGCCATTCCCCGGATCACCGCCTGGATGGAGTCACCGGCAGCCAGTGCGTCCTTCAACTTTTTCAGCACCACTACCCCAACACCTTCTCCGCTGACGGTACCGGTGGCCTCGCTGTCGAATGCCCTGTTTTTGCCGTCCCTGGAGTAAATCAAACCTTCTTTATACAGATAACCGTTTATACTGTCATTGGAAATACTTACGCCTCCGGCCAGTGCCATATTACATTCGCCCAACAACAGGCTGTTGCACGCCTGTGCGATGGCCACCAGGGAGGAGGAGCAGGCCGTTTGCAGAAAAACCGCCGGGCCTTGCAGATTTAACTTATAAGCTACGGTAGCACAGAGGAAAGTCACCATCCGCAAATGAGAAGCAGCAAAATCATCCACTTCCCCATGTTGATTTTTAAACCGGGCATAGAGCTCCCAGTTTACGTTTGGGGTACCGCTGCCAAATAATCCTACCTTCAACTGTGGATCGTTACAGGTATAACCACTGTTTTCCAGGGCATTCCAGCAGCATTCGTGAAAAAGCCTTATCTGCGGGTCCATCAGCTCCGCTTCGTCGGGCGTATAGTTAAAAAATGCAGCGTCAAAATATTGTTTGTCCGCCAGACAGGCATTCGATTTTATATAATGGGGATTTTCGAGCAGCGCATCCGGCACGCCTGCCTCCCGCAATGCTGCATCGCTGAAAGTGCTTATACAGTCTTTGCCGGATTTAAGGTTCTCCCAATATTCATCAATATCGGCACTTCCGGGAAACTTCCCGGATAGTCCGATCACGGCTATTTCTAATCCTGTATATTTTTCCATATTTACGCTCCTGTTTGATTTAAGATTCCGAGGGTTGTATGCATGTCCTGAAGACCATCGTCCGCATCATCGGGCGCTATGTCGCCCTGCCCGCGCAGATGTTCTGCTATTGCTGCTATCACCGGAAACCTGAAGATGTCCGACACCTGCAACGTTGTCCGAAAGTGACTATTGATACTGTTAACCATCCGGAGCAGTTTCATTGAATTACCGCCCAGGTCAAAGAAATTCATTTGTGTACCTATCTGGCTGATCTCAGCACCCAGCACATCTGCCCATATTTGGGCCAGCTCTCGCTGCACCTGCGTTACAGGCCGATGTTGTTCTGCTGCTTCCTCCAGGCGATGGGCCGGTAATGCGCTTTCATCCAGTTTACCATTTACCGTCAACGGCAACGCGGTGAGATGCACATAAAAATCCGGCACCATGTAATCCGGCAACCGCTCCCGCAGATACGCCCGCAGTATGGTGCTGCTTAGCGGCGAAGCAGCCACGTAATAACAAACCAGAAAAGGTTCTTTCTCCGCCTCTTTTAACAATATAACCGCCTCGCTGACATCTTCGCGCCGGCACAACTGAGCCGCAATTTCTTCCGGTTCTATGCGGTGGCCACGGAGCTTTATCTGGGTATCGCGGCGGCCACGGTATATCAGCCCATATTCCGCCTGGTATACCGCCGTATCGTAACTACGATACATCACCGCTCCTTTGCAGAATGGATTCGGGATAAACACGCCAGCGTTTAAGTCATCGCGGCCATGATATCCAGCCGCTATGCCAACCCCGGAAATATATACCTCTCCCTCCACCCCGGCAGGTACGGCGCGTTGGTAACGGTCCAGCAGGTAAAGCTGCATATTGTCAATAGGATAACCGATGGGAACATTCAGTACGTCGTCTGCGGGATTGTATTGGTAACACATACATCCTACCGTCGCCTCCGTGGGGCCATATTCATTGTATATTTTCACCAGGCCGCCAAACTGTGTATGAACGGCTGCCGCAACACGGGTTTCCAGCTGCTCGCCCCCTACAATCAGCGTACGTAACACGTTGGGGTCCGCGATATTCATTTCAGCCAGCATCTTCAGATGCGATGGCGTCATTTTTAAAATCGTGCAGTGATTATCATGGAGTACCTTCTCCAGCAATACCGCACCGGAATCTGTGCTATCATAAAGAACCAACCGGTTGCCCGATACCAAAGGTGCAAACAGGCTGGTCACCGTCAGGTCAAAAGCAATAGAAGTATGCAGCCCAAATACAGCAGGCTGCTCACCCACATAACGCCTTACTGCCCAGGTGATATAATTCGCCAGCGACCGGTGCCTGATCATTACTCCTTTGGGCACCCCGCTGGAACCGGAAGTATATATGACATATGCCAGGCTGTCTCCCTCCGGCACTGTTTCAAACCGCGGAGAAGACGGCTCCTGTTGTAAATATGCCGCCTCATCCAGGTTAAGGATAATACCTTTATTCCATTCGCCTGAATAGGCGGTACGGGTAATGATTGCTTTTACTCCGGCGGCCTCAAATATGGCAGCGGTCCTGTTAGCCGGATAGTCTGTATCTACCGGCACATAAGCCGCGCCGGATTTCAATACGCCCAATATACCAGCTATCAGCCAGGGTTCGCGGTCCAGCAACACCCCCACAAGGTCTCCCGCCCCGACACCAGCCGCAGCGAGATAAGCTGCTACGTTCTCAGATAACCTGTCCAGTTCCAGGTAACTTATTGCAGCCCCCTGGTACTCCAGCGCTATCGCATCGGGGCTTGCCACCACTTGTTGCCTGAACAGTGCCGTCACCGGCAAGTATCCCGGACCTTCGTATACCGTGTCGTTGAATTGCGTTATTAATTCCTCCTCTGCTTCAGGGAGCATAACGATAGCTGACAATAACACTTCATTGTCTGCAATGACTGCCCGTACAATATTTTTAAAATAGGTGATCAACCGGTGGACCGTGCTGCTGTTGAATAAGGAGGCAGCGTATTCAAAATACAGCTGCAGATCATCGCCCCGCTCACTGACGGTCAGCGTCAGATCAAATTTGGAAGCATACGCTTCATGCAGATAAGGCTCCACTTTCAGTCCTGGTATGGCCAGCATCGTCATATCTATGTTCTCATAGTCAAACATCACGTCAAACAACGGGCTGCGGCTCGTGTCACGCTCCGGCGAAAGGTCTTCTATCAGCGCCTCCAGCGGGTAAGACTGATGCTCAAAACTCTCCAGCGTATGGTCCCGCACCGTCGTTAAAAACGACAGAAAAGACTGGTCCCCGCGCGGATGATGGCGTAAAGGGAGCGTATTGACAAACATGCCGGTCAGTGGTTCCAGATCAGCATGATAACGACCGGACACCGATGTGCCCACAACAATATCATCCTGGTTGCAAACGCGCGACAGCAGCACGTTGTACAATGACAACATCACCATAAAAAGGGTGGACTGCGACCGGGACGCCAGCGCCTGTAAAGCGGACACCTCCTCCCTGCTCAGGGAAAAACGGACAACACCACCTTTATCGTCCTTTATCAACGGACGTTTATAATCCAGGGGTAAGTGCAGCAAGGGCACGCCATCCGCAAAAACGCTCTTCCAGTATGACCGGTGCTGCTCCTGCATGGCCCGCTGGGACGCACTCTCCT
>NZ_FUWZ01000004.1 GCF_900167135.1 Chitinophaga eiseniae
TTCCGGGGTAGGTACCGGCAGCTTAAAACATTGGATAAGCATCTGTTTCGACGGCCTGGAATATGGTGATAAAACCGGTGGTGGTATTACGGGCGAGGAACTGGCAGAGGTGTGGCGCCGCATCATGAGCGTCCGTCATCTGCCGCAGGTGGTGATTTCAGTGTCTGATCTGCAGCTGCGGCTGCAGCAATGGGTCAACCGGGAAGTGGCTGTTGCCGGTCCGGCAACGGACGGGCCGGACACCTCGCCGGAGGCAGTGACGCCGTTGCACGATGCCGAATCTGTGGCGCCGTCGTTGAAACGGTTATGGGAAGACTTTTTTGGTATCCGGGATATACAGCCTGATGACGACTTTTTTGAAATAGGCGGGGACTCGCTGAAAGCATTGACGATGATCGACCGCCTCCGGCAGCATTACCGGGTGGACATTTCCTTCACAGAATTCATCAACGGACCTTCTGTAAAAGAAATCGGAGCATATATCGACACGGCGTTGAAAAAAGCGGCCACAGACAAACATCGTCTGCAAATGCATAATCTGTTGAAAAAGGAAAGTATTATCTAAATCACACGATATGATGAAAGGAACAAGTCTGCGCCGGGTACTATGCCTGTTGGTACTTAGCTGTGGTATGCTGCCCGTGGTCTCTGCACAGCAGGCGTTTCCTGATACGGTCCTGCAAAAGATCGATCAGAAAGTAACCCGGTTGATGGAGGAAGGAAAAATCCCCGGTCTGAGCCTTGTCGTGGTCAACGGAGACCAGCAACTGGTGCGGCATTATGGATACGCGGACCTGGAACGTAAAAAAACGGTGACGGACAGTACGCTGTTTGAAATAGGCTCATGCAGCAAAGCTTTTACCGCACTGGCGGTACAGCGGCTGATCAGCGAAGGCAGGATCTCGCCTGATGCGCCGGTACAGCAATATATTCCCTGGTTTAAAGTCACGTATAACAGGAAGCCTGCCATTATCACGGTCCGGCAGTTATTGCATCATACGAGCGGCATTCCATGGCATTCTATCGCCGCTATCCCTGCATCGGCAGCCGCCGACGCGTTGGAACAAACCGTGCGGCAGGTAGTGGACATGCGGCTGGAACATCCACCGGGAAAAAAATTCGTGTACGCTACCGTCAATTATGATATTCTGGCGCTCGTAATACAGCAGGTAAGCGGACAGTCTTTCGAAACCTACCTGCAGCAGCAGGTGATCGATAAGCTGGGGCTGACACATACAACCATCGGTAAACCCCGCGACAGCATCAACATGGCAGTGGGGTACAAGATCGGCTTCTGGACGCCGAGGGCATATGATGCGCCCGTTTTCAGAGGGAATTACGCCGCCGGATATGTGATTGCCGATATCCGGGACATGGCGGCGTGGCTGAAGTTCCAGATGGGGTATCACAAAACGCCGCTTTATGATCTGGCCGTGGCCACGCATCAGCGGGACGAAACCGTGTTGCCGCATGATATGTATGGTTATGTTTATGACCGGTTGTCTTCATATGGTATGGGTTGGGAAATTTCACTCAGCGGCAACGGAGAGATATATCACGGAGGACTGAACCCCAACTATACCACCTATGTCGCCATGCGAAGCCAAAAACGTTACGGCGTGGCTGTGCTGGCCAATTCCAATAGTCCTTCCACGCCGCTTGTCGGTTATGAGATCATGAAAATGATGGCAGGCGAAACACCCGAAAAATCTTTCGATCATGACCCCGGCATAGATAAACTTTTTTCTACCATTGTATTGGTGGTATTGTTTTATGCGCTGGTGGTGATGGCCTATTTAACCTGGCTGGTAAAGGATATCATCGCCAAACAACGGCGCTTCGAAGGGCTTACAGCCAGAAAGGCGGGCAATATGTTGCTGCTATTGCTGGCGATGCTGCCCTTCGTTTATGGGTTGTATGCATTACCATACGCCATGATGCGGTTTACCTGGCCTGCCATTATCGTTTGGGCGCCCCTCAGTTTCCAGGTGGCTATGATAGCGATATCAGGGGCACTCGTCCTCAGCTATGCCGTGTTTTGTATCAGCCTGTTCTTTCCGGGCAACAATATATACAAGCGGAAAGCGCCGCAGATATTGCTTTTAAGCATTTTATCCGGATTGGCCAATATGTCGGTGATTGTGATCATCACCTCGTCATTTGAGAGCGATATGCCCTTTCGGTACATGTTGTATTACTATCTGCTGACGCTCATTGTATACCTGACCGGCAGGCGCTTTGTACAGGTCAATTTGATCCGGATCACCCGCGACCTGGTGTATGAGCTCAAGCTGCAGCTCACAGAGCGGATCTTTTCCACTTCCTATCAGCGATTTGAAAAAATTGACCGGGGAAGGATTTACACTGCATTGAATGACGATATTGATACGATAGGGTCTTCCATCACCACTTTTATTATGCTGGCCACCAGTTTGTTTACCGCGATCGGGGCTTTCATTTACCTGGCATCTATAGCGTTCTGGGCTACGGCCATCACGGTTTTTATCATCCTGTCATTGTCAGCCCTGTATTATTTCGTCAGCCGCTCTACCAATATATATTTTGAAGAAGCCAGGGATGTGCAGAATGTGTTCATGCGGCTGATCCACGGCATGATAGATGGCTATAAGGAAATAAGCCTGCACCGGAATAAAAAGCTGGAATACAGAAATGATGTGGGGGACACGGCGGAAGAATATAAGGTGAAGATGAATAAAGCGGAAATCCGGTTTGTTAACGCCTTCCTGGTGGGGGAGTTGGTGCTGGTCCTGTTATTGGGCGTAGTGGCATTCGGTATTCCAAAGTTATTTCCGGGCATCCGGCCTTATACGGTGATGAGCTTTGTCGTGGTGCTGCTTTACCTGATTGGTCCTGTAAATGAAATACTGAATGCTGTTCCTTCGCTGATGCGGTTGCGTGTTGCCTGGAAGCGTATCCGGAAATTCCGATCGGATATACCCGCCAATATGGACCTGCAAGCTCCGGCGCCGCAGTTGCTGCAACAGGTAGACAGCCTGGAAGCCATGCATGTAATGTATCAGTATAAATCAGAAAACGAACGGCATCCATTTATGGTGGGGCCTATTAACCTGAAGGTGAAGGCGGGAGAAATCGTTTTTCTTATCGGTGGCAACGGCAGCGGAAAAACCACATTGGCCAAGCTGCTTTGCGGATTGTACGAGCCGGATGAAGGGCGATTGCTGATCAACGGTACTATCGTTGGGGCCGCTGAGCTGGGCGAATATTTTTCTGCGGTCTTCAGCCCGGCCCATCTGTTTGATAAGCTCTATAACGTTGGTACGGCCGAACGCGCCGGAGAGATACAGCGTTACCTGCGTATGCTGGACCTGGAGGAGAAGGTGACCATAAAAGACAATCACTACAGCACCGTTAACCTGTCTGGCGGACAGCGGAAACGCCTGGCTTTATTACAATGTTATCTGGAGAACGGCCATATCCTGTTATTTGATGAATGGGCCGCCGACCAGGACCCTTCTTACCGTAATTTTTTCTACCGGGTGTTGTTGCCCGAAATGAAAAAAGCAGGTAAGATCGTGATTGCTATCACCCATGATGATAACTATTTTGATGTGGCCGATAAGGTGTATAAAATGAACCAGGGCAAGCTGGAATCCTATAACGGTGATGTCATTTTTGCCACAGCACCCATTAACCCATTTATATAAGTTTTATGGAAAAAGGAACCAATGTTTTAAGCTGCTGTACAGCGATTTTTTCATGGCTGTTGCTGTTAGTTTCCCTGGGAGCGGCAGCACAGGCCCCGGCCACGTTTACCGCCGGTAAAAAACGGATCAACATCCAATCGTTCAACCGGGAAGTGGAACATGTTATGCAGGAGATGGGAGTGAATGGCGTGTCGCTGGCGGTCATCAGCGATGGCCGGCTGGTGTACGACCATGCCTACGGCTACAAAGCGTCCGACAGGAAAGAGCGCGTAAACAGGGAGACGGTATTTGAAGCCTGCTCTGTCTCCAAAACGTTCCTCTCTTATGCTGTATATAAGGTGGTGGATGAAGGCAAGCTGGACCTGGACAAGCCTATGTACCAGTATCTTCCCAATCCGTCACTGGAACATGACAGCCGCTACAAGCTGATCACGCCCAGGATGATTCTTTGTCATGCTTCAGGTATCGAAAACTGGAAGGACTTTAATGATCCGAACGTGCTGGAAATCGTATCAGATCCGGGAAAACAGTTTATCTATTCCGGGGAGGGATACGAATACCTGGCGAAAGTGCTGGAAGGTATTCTGCATGAGCCCTACGAGTCTTACATGAAAAAGCTGGTGTTTGATCCGATGGGTTTAAAACACACTTTTACCACTTTCAAAAATGGTCTTCCTGATAACTATGCAACAGGTTATACCGCGTTGGGTAAAAAGATCGATAAATGGAAGAACGCCGAACCGGTGCCTGCCGGGGGCATCAATACCACCGCGTATGACTATGCCTTATTCCTGACCAGTATGTTTGATGGGAAACATCTATCACGCGAACGCATCAACGAAGTTTTGCAACCGCTTACCGTGCTTATTCCCGGCGACACCACCTGGTTTTATGGTCCCGGCTTTGAGGTGCAGTATCATGGAAAAGACACGATCGTGTTGCATGGCGGGGATAATCCGGGCTTCGAATCTTTTGTATGTTATTCCATCACCAACAGAAGCGGCCTCGCCTTGTTCACCAACTCCGAGCGCGGCAGGGCCATGGTTAAAAAGCTAAGCAGTATGTCCATTGGGCTGGATGTGGTGCCTACCGTCGGGTCGTCCATTGCAGAACAATATCCCAGCCCGGTCGAGGAACTGGTAAAAGCGTATAAACAAAAACGTGCGGCTGGTTTTTGGCAGAAAGTGACGGAACTGGAAAAAAAAGGTAACGGTAAGCTACCGGAGAAAACGCTGACAGAGCTGGGCTGGATTTTTTTCAGTGCAGACCCGCCATTGGCGAAACGGATACTGGAAGAGAATGTCTGCGATTATCCCGAAGCGGCCGGCGGACGCTTCCTGTTAGGTTTGCTGAATGAAAACCATGGCTCTTACGAGGAGGCGTTGAAGCACTTCAGAAAAGCCGAAGAAATGAATTTTGTATTGTTTCCCGTAGCCCCCGAAATAAAAACATGTGAGCAGAAACTCGCGAAAAAGTAACCCGAACCACACAATTAGTTTTTCTCCACGCTAAACCCGAAAGTTTATGAATAAGTTTGATGCATTTCATTTAGCACAGCAACCTGATATCGTGACCGGTGCTGTTCCCGGTCCCCGCTCCGAAGCGCTGATAGCCCGGCAACAAGCCCTTGAAAGCAGTATTGTTTCCTATCCCAAAGGTCTGCCTATTGCCTTAAAACGGGCGAAGGGGGCTATTGTGGAAGATGTGGATGGCAACCGTTTTATTGATTTCTTCAGTATGGCGGGCGTGCTCAACGTCGGCCATGTTAATCCGTATGTGCTGGAATATGTAAAAAAGCAACAGGAGGAGCTGGTACACGCGCTGGACTTCCCCACAGAAAATAAACTGGACCTTATCGAAAAAATACTGCGCGAAATACCGGAACCGGCAAGGGCGCAGTTTAAAGTGGCTTTTTGTGCTTCCACGGGATCGGACGCTGTGGAGGCCGCCATTAAACTGGCGAAGCACAAAACTGGTCGGGAAGGCGTGATCGCCTTCCATGGCTCTTATCACGGGATGACTTCCGGAGCCTTGTCGGTGACCAGCCACACGCAACTGAAGTCAGGCTTTAAGTCGCTGTTGCCCAATGTTACTTTCATTCCCTATAGCTACTGCTACCGGTGCCCGTTCAATCACCAGAAAGAATCCTGTAAGCTGGATTGCGCGGAATATCTCCGTTATCTGCTGGAAAACCCGCATTCCGGTATGGTAAAGCCGGCGGCCATTATCGTTGAACCTATCCAGGGCGAAGGCGGTACGGTTATTCCCAAAGAGGGATTTCTGGAAAAGATTATCCATATCGCCAGAAAACATGAGGTGGTGGTGATTTTCGACGAAATACAAAGTGGTTTCTTCAGAACAGGTGAGTTCATGGCGTACAACAACAGCGATCTTCTTCCTGATATTATCACCATGTCTAAAGGACTGGGAGGTATCGGTTTCCCGGTTTCGGCCATTGTGTATAACAAATCTGTTGAGTCCTGGGGCGCCGGGGACCATATCGGCACTTTCCGCGGCAACCAGGTAAGCATAGCGGGCGGGAACGGCGCTTTTGATTTTATTAAGGAATATGAAGTAGAGGCGCACGTAAAGGAGATGGGAGCGTATCTGCTTACCAGGCTGCAGCAACTCATGGAGCAGTTCTCCTGCATCGGCGACGTCAGGGGCAAAGGTTTGTTTGTGGGCGTAGAATATGTGAAAGACCGGTATACCAGGAAACCGGATGCTGAGCTGGTAAAGAAGCTCCGGCAGGAATGCCTCCGGCGTGGATTGATATTTGAAACAGGGGGGCATTACAATAACGTGGTCCGTTTCCTGCCACCGCTCATTGTTAACCGTGAAATCATTGACCATGCTTTACGGATTTTTGAGGACGCTCATCACGCAGTGATCGGACAGCCGGTAGCGGATACTATCACCCAAATATAACCACCATGTTCATGACGACAGACCCCAGGAAAGTGATCGGCATCGTGGGCGGTATGGGGCCGCATGCCGGAGGGGCATTGTTTAATAATATTACCGTCCATACGCGGGCCCGGGCCGATCAGGAGCACCTGTCCGTTATCCTGATGTCATTTCCCGGTAATATGACCGACAGAACGCTTTTCCTGGACGGGAAAGCGCCTGTCAACCCGGCGGCAGGCATTGCGCAGGTGATTGGTAAGCTTGAACAGGCGGGCGCAGAAGTCATAGGCATCGCCTGTAACACCTCCTATGCGCCCCGGATTTATGATGTGGTGCTGGAGGAACTGGAGCGGCGTTTCAGTAAAGTCAACCTGGTGCATATGCCGTTGGAAACATGCAGGTATATCCACCGGTATCCGGCACGGATACGCAGAATAGGACTGATGACCACCAATGGCACCTACCGGTCGGGCGTGTATAAGAACATCCTGGAGGAATGGGGCTATGAGGTGGTGCTGCCGGCATTCGATTTTCAACATCAATATATCCACAGGGCGATTTATGACCCGGTATTTGGGATAAAGGCGAATGCTGCTGGTATTACAGATGAAGCGATCATGCTGCTTAACCATGCTATTGAATTTTTCAGGGACCAGAAGGCAGATGCCGTGGTTTTCGGATGTACGGAGCTGTCGCTGGTGCCACGTATGCATCTGCCGGATGAAATACTGATAGTAGATGCGCTGGATGTCCTCGCCCAGGCGCTGATAAGGGAAGCGCTGTCAGAAACAGATTGATTAAAAAGACATTATGTGTAACATTTTCAGCAAGAAAAACAGACATATCAGGATACTGAACTACGAACAGCATACCCGTCCCCTGTTTATTATTCCGGGCACCGGTGGGAAGTGCCATAGCTTCAGAATGTTGGGACGCATGTTCAGAAATACCTGTTCGTTGTATGGCCTGGATATGATGGGTGCAGGCAGGGGGGAGGCCCCCCTGAAAGATATACCCGGCATTGCCGCGCAGAATATCGCATGGATACGCGAAGTACAACCTTCCGGTCCGTACCGGATTATCGGTCACTCCTTTGGTGCTTACATCCTGTTGGAAATGATCAAACAACTGGAGGCTGCCGGCGATGCGCTGGACTTTGCCATTGTGCTGGACCAGGCGTTGGAAAAAACATTTAATCCCCCGCTGGAATGCAGCGAAGCGGATTTTATGATGTTCCTGGCGCAGGGGTATTTTGAAAGCTTCAAAGTCCTGGCCCAACCCTATCCTGAATGGGTGCTGGAGATGAAAGCGCATATAGACACGCTGCCACCCGCAGAGATGATGCCTTACATCACCGCCTGTATCAGCGACAGGATACCCGCGGTGGCCGGCAAGGTGGAATATTTTTCCAGGCTGGTCAACCTCCGCTTTTACAATGATACCATGACTTACGTACCCGCCGGAAAAATATACGCTCCGGTCATCCTGCTGAGGGCCGGCAAAAACAACTGGCAGGGTATGGAGGAAACCCTCGGCTGGTCAGCATTCTCGGATAATATCACCGTAAAGACGGTGCCCGGTAACCACTATAATCTGATGAGAGGCAAAAACGCGATTGAAGTTGTACATGTCATCAAAAACAGCATCGCCGCCTGCGAAAGAAGTTCCGCATTCCCCGTTGTACCGGTATTGTGACCCGTTTACTTAACCCGCAATTTAAAAGAAGTTATGATCTATAAACTGTTGCGACTACGAAAACCATCTTTTGACGACCGCTATGGATACCTTGAAAAGGAGGCGGAGGACCATCCGCCACTACGGTCGGTACTGTTGGGGCAGGAAGAGCTGGCTGCGCATTGTAAGGTAATGGCAGAGAGAGAAAAACCCGTTGCCGGAAACAATACGATAGACTGGAATAAAAATCTCGCCGGAATAGCAGATTGCCTTGACCAGGTAAATGCCGTGCTGGCGGATACGGATAGCGCGCCCAGAGAGGTGCTGACCATGAAGGAGTGGACCACCGCAGATTACTTTCTGATACAGGGATATGTCAATAAACTAAAAGCGCTGCTGGGCAAAGTACATCCTTCCCTTCCCTTCGTCCGTAAAGGCATCAACGGCCGGCAACCCCGGCTCTATAGCTTCCTGGTAAAAATTGTTTCACATACGGACACGCAGATAACTTTCCAGAACCTCGTCCTGTTTTTTAAGGCCTATCAGCAGGTGTCGGCAATGTCTGCCATGGAGCTGAAGGCAGTTCCTGCATTGGTCCGCTATGTGCTGATAGAAAATATCCGGCGGCTGGCTGTGCGGTTTGCACTGGCTGCAGTTGACAGTCAGCATGCGCGCGATTGGGCGGAAAAACTGATCGCCGCCACTCCAAAAGATAAGGCTTCCTCTGAAGTGCCCGCACAGGAGTTGCTGTCTTCCGGCATGTTGATGAAGGGCGTCTTCACCGCCGAACTGATAGGGCAGTTGCTGAAGCACAATGGGGACACGGCGCACCTGCTTTCGCTGGTCAGCCAACGGTTGGCCGAGAAGGGGCACGATGCCGAACACTATGTTTACAAGGTGCAGGAAACACTGGCTGCAGACAAAATATCGCTGCGCAACAGCATTAGTGCGTTGCGTATGCTGGATGCGATCGACTGGCACGACTTTACACACGAGGTCAGCGTGGTGGAATCCATTTATATGACAGAGCCTTGCGGAATATATGCCGCCATGGATTTTAATACCCGCAACTACTATAGGTTAGAAACTTTTGCTGTCGCTACGAAAGCAGCGAGGAGCGAGACGGCTGTTGCGCAGGCAGCCATGGAAATGGCCGGCGAAAAGGACGTGCATGTTGGGGTGGTGCTGTTGGGAGAAGGCCGGCGGGAACTTGAAACCAGACTGGGTATCCCTCCCGGCGGTTGGCTTAGCAATATTAAAAAAACCGGCGCCTGCCAGTTGCTGATGTACCTGGCGGGTATTGTTGGCATAGCCAGCCTGATATCAGGATTGCTGATTTTCCTTTTCCAGCACCACGATACTGCTGTTGGATGGGTATTGATAACCGCTGCGTTGCTGCTGATCAGTACCGGTTATATCAGCACGATGATCGTAGACAGACTGGTAATGCTGGGAAGAGAACCGGAACTGCTGCCACGGATGGATTATTTTGAGGGTATCCCCGAGGCATCGCGCACGCTGGTGGTGGTGCCCGGTATGCTGACAAGTCTTGCTGAGGTCGACGAGCTGGCTACTGCGCTGGAAGTACGGTTTTTAGGCAACAGGCATGAAAATTTACACTTTGCATTGTTGACCGATTTTAAAGATGCCGCATACGAATTATCGGCGGAAGAGGAAGCCTTGCTGGCCACGGCGGCGCACGTGATCGGAAAACTGAATGAAAAATACGGAGATAAGGACCGCTTTTTTCTTCTGCACCGGCATCGGCGGTGGAATGCGGCGGAACAATGCTGGATGGGACATGAAAGAAAGCGTGGAAAGCTGAATGATCTCAACTACCTGCTTCGGGGCAGCGGCGAAGAAAATTTTCTGAAGATCGTTGGTAACAAAGAGATATTCGCCGGTGTGAAATATGTTATCACGCTGGATGCGGATACGCAGCTGCTCCCTGAAACCGCGTGGAAGATGGTGGCAACCATGGCGCACCCGCTGAACCGCCCGGTGTATTGCGAAAAAAGAGGCAGGGTGGTAGCTGGTTACGGCGTGTTGCAACCGCTCGTGAAGCTGGACATCAGCGAAATGAAACAATCGATGTACCATCAGCTGACGGGAAGCGGGCCCGATGTTGGTCCCTACCTGCGGACATTTCCTGATGTGTACCAGGACCTTTTTAAAGAAGGCTCTTTTATTGGAAAAGGGATTTATGACGTGGACATTTTTTTAAAGGCACTGGGAGGAAAACTACCGGACAACAGGGTACTGAGCCATGATCTGCTGGAAGGTGGTTATATGCGTTCCGGTATGCTCAACGATGTCAAGTTGAATGAGAGCGCTTTTACTTATTGGGTAGATCTTAAACGTAGGCACCGTTGGATCAGGGGCGACTGGCAGATTGCGGCCTGGTTGGGCCCACGGGTCCCCGGGCCTGACGGCAGACGGTCTGCGAACCCGTTGTCGGCATTGTCCCGCTGGAAAATATTCGATAATCTGAGAACAAGTTTGTTCCCGGTTGTCTCTTTGTTGCTGTATTTTATGGGATGGACAGTGTACGTGCCCCTGGTGGCCATCTGTCCCACTTTGATACTCCTATGGTCAAAACTGACAGAACCGAAAAAATTTTTCCTTCGCAGGGATAAGCGCAAAGAAACCTTCAGGGAAATACGTAGCCGGACAATATTGGACCTGTACGCGCTCGCCTGTCTTCCTCACGAAGCCTGGTGCGCTGCGGATGCTACCTGTCGCGCAGTCTGGCGTATGATGGTTTCCCGCAAAAAGTTGCTGGAATGGGTGCCTTCGGGGAAGGTGCACGGTACTTACACCAGCCTGGCTGAAGTTTACAAGCTAATGTGGATCGCGCCCGTGCTCGGCCTGGTCAGCCTGGTCTGGTTGCAGCCTTTGGGGCTGCTATGGGTGTTGGCTCCGCTCATCGCCTGGAGACTGAATCTGCCTGCCGTCGAAAAACAACCTGACCTGCGGGCAGGTCAACAGGAATTTTTAAGATCACTGGCACGCAAGACCTGGGCTTACTTTGAGGAGTTTACTAATGCGGAGCATCACTGGCTGCCACCGGACCACTACCAGGAATTTCCGGCAGGCAAAGTTGCGGCCTATACTTCTCCCACCAATCTGGGGCTTGGTTTGCTGGCCGATCTGTCGGCATATGATTTCGGGTACCTCGCTCAGGGTGAATTTATAAAGCGTACACACCAGACGCTGCATACTATCGGCCAGTTGGAGCGTTACAAGGGGCATTTTTACAACTGGTATAATACCCATACGCTGAAACCATCCTATCCAAGATATGTATCGTCGGTCGACAGTGGGAATTTCGCCGGGCATCTGCTGGTCATGCGGCAGGGTGTAAAGGGAATGATTGATCAGCCGTTGTTCACTGCGGCGTTATTCAACGGTTTGCTGGACACGCTCCGGTTGTGCAGGCATACCGTGTTAACGGCCGCTTACGGCCGGGAGCTTGCCGACCGGGCCGGGAAAGATATGTTTTCGTTGCAGGATGTCCGCATACTACTGGAACGCTTTGAATCGGATATCCGTGCCGCCCTCGTAAAGACTGATTCTGTGCCGGAGGGTGACAGCGCCTATTGGTTGTCTGCCCTGCGCAGGCAATGCGGTAACATCCTGGCCGATATGCGGGTGTTGGCGCCATGGGCCTGGGCGCAGGAATCGGACGACGTCGGTGCGGGCCAATGGCCGCAGGCAACAGTGACATTGCGCGGGCTGGCAGACGGGCCATCGCACGGGTGTCTGCAAGGTGCATCGCAGGTTGCCCGGGAACGGGTGCAGGCACTGGAACAAATTTATGCGCAGTGTACTGCCTATGCAGATATGGAATACGATTTTCTGTACGACGAAGAGCAGCATTTGTTGTCTATCGGGTATCGTGTGGAAGAAGGTACGCTGGATGTGGAGTGCTACGATGTGTTGGCCTCGGAAGCCAGACTGGCCACCTATGTGGCCGTCAGCCAGGGAAAGCTGCCGGTGGAAAGCTGGTTTGCGCTGAGGCGGCCGCTGGTAAATATCGATGGCAACAGTATCCTGCAGTCGGCCAACGGCACCATGTTCGAATACCTTATGCCGTTACTGGTCATGCCTGCATATGACGATACGCTGCTGCATCTGGCATGCAGGTCGGCCGTAACGCAGCAGATATCGTACGGCCGGCAGCATCAGGTGCCCTGGGGAATTTCAGAGTCCTGTTACAGCACAACTGACCTGAATTTGAATTATCAGTATAAAGTGAATGGCGTGCCGGCGCTCAGTTTGAAAAATGGCCGTATGGCGGAAGAGAGGGTGATGAGTTCCTACGCGGCAGCCATGGCTTTAATGGTTGCCCCGGAACAAGCCGCCATTAACCTGGAAAGGATGGCCGCTGAAGGGTTTGATGGCCGTTACGGGCTGATTGAATCCGTTGACTATATGCCTTCCCGTATGCCTCATGGACAGACAGCTGTACCGGTACGCACCTTTATGGCGCATCATCAGGGCATGAGCCTCCTGTCACTGCATTACCTGCTGGCAGATAAACGTATGCACCGGTATTTTGAAGCCGACCCTGAGCTGCGGTCGGCCGTTATGCTGCTGCAGGAAAAAATACCATGGGATGAGGTGTGTTATATCGATGACGTGGACGCCAAAGCAGCGGAAGAAACCGCGGACGTCCATCCCGGGGAAGAGATGGGCAGCATGAACGTGGCAGCGGACGACAGGAAAACAAGGGTGCAACTTCTGTCCAACGGAAGGTATCATCTTATGGCTACCGCTTCCGGCGCTTCTTTCAGCCGTTGGAATGATGTAGCGGTGACCCGCTGGAGAGATACCCGAAACACCAACGGCGGCCTGTTTTTCAGAATAAGGGAGCCGGATACGGATATGATCTGGTCTTCGGTTTGTCATGACAGGTCGGGCTACAACGTCACCTTCCTGCATGGCCAGCTGCGCTGGACGCACTTTCATCAACAACTGGAACTGAACTCCGTCCTGGCCGTATCCCCGGAAGATGACCTGGAAGTCAGACAGGTCACTATTTACAATCATTCCGATCATCCCCGTTATGTGGAGATAACAGGATATGCCGATCTGCTGTTACGCCCCATGTCCGGACAACCAGAACATACTATCCTGGAGGCGGAGGTAAGGCCCGCACAACAGGCGATACTATGCAGGCGGCGTACACCATCGGACACCGCTGCTGCCGAACTGTTCTTCAGGATGAAAGCAGGCAGCCGGTACGACTGCGAGTACAGGTATGAAACCGATATTACGCCCGAATCGTTGCAGCAACAAACCGAAAGCCTGCGATCGGGCATTATTGCCACGATCAAATGTTATCTGACTTTACCTCCGCAATCATCCGTGACGGCAGATATCTGTCTGGGAATTGCAGGCAACCGCCAGGCATGCGAAGCACTGCTGGAAAGAACCATCGCAGCACCCCGGCAAGAGGCTGTATTTGCCGAAGCAGCCCGGCATGTACATACGTTGTTGCAGCAAACCAACGCAACAGAAAAAGAAGTACTGCTGTCCACCGGGCTGTTGGGGCGCCTGATCTTCACGGATAACCTGCTGCTGCAGGGTGTCGTGCATGGATATCCTGCCTGCTGCAGCGAGTCTCCGACGATTCTGCTGAGAGTCAGGCAGACTTCCGATATGCAGGCCGTGGAGCAATTGGTGGAGCTTCACACTTACTGGCGACTGCATGGGCTTTCTGTGAACCTGGTAATACTGAATGAAGACCAGAGCAGTTACCGTCACTTTTTTCACCGCCTGATTTACGAATTCATTAACGCCGGCCCTGCTGCGGAAGCATTGAACCGCCAGTACGGCGGTATCCTCGTCAGAGGAGCCCATGCTGCACTGGAAACGCTGGACAGCTACAGTGCCAACGTGCATGAGATCGTATCGGAACAATGGATATTCCAGGGCAGCCGCCTGAAAGGCTTTAACACCGGTATCAATAAAACACCCGTCCCTGCGACAGGAGCTTTAATAAATTTATAACCTTGAAATTTATCGTATGAAAGTTGTAACTGTTATTTCCAATAAAAACAATCTTGGATTTTTTAAACTGAAAACATCCTGTGCCCTGAAAGGGCTGGAGCTGGTAACGCTGACCTGCCCGCAGCAGGCTTTTCAAAATCACAGAATGAAGGACAGAGTATTACATGCTTATTTGAGCGAGCTGGCAGACAATGAGATCATCCTGTTTACCGACGGTTATGATGCCATGATGCTGGCAGATGAGGAAGAGATATTGGATAAGTTCTATAAAAGCGGTACCGATCTGCTGTTTTCCGCGGAAACCTGCTGCTACCCCGATAAGTCGTTGGCGTCGCATTATCCGGCCACCAGCAGCTCCTATAAGTATCTGAACAGCGGCGGATTCATTGGCAGGGCCGGCCTGCTGAAAGAGCTACACGCAGCAGACCTTTCCGATATATCCTCCAACTTTACCTATAGCAATCAATACCTGTGGTCTGTCATCTATCTCCGGAATCAACAACATATGAAGCTGGACACCGACTGCGAAATTTTTTGCACCTTCTCTCCTGAGATTACCGAAAAAGCACTGGGAGAAAGCCAGAGAGGAAACAGAGAGGCGTATGTAGCTTATTTCTACGAATGGTTCAACCAATATTTTATCATCAGCAATGGCAGAATATATAATAAGATCACCGGTACCTGGCCATGCAATGCCCATTTCAACGGAGGCGCCTCCTGTTTCCTGGAGGACTTTATGGAAAGCTGGGAAATACTGTATGAACTGATACCGGGCGAGAAAAGCCACACGGTTATTCCCGTACACCCTGCCACCGTTTAAAATATAATGATCGTTATGAAGGATTGGGTAACGATCGCCATCCCTTTTGCAGGAGGCAGCGCTTATTCTTTTTCGGAACTGGCAAATGGGGTACGATCTCCCGTATAATGACGGCCGTTATAGGACTATAAAAATTAACCAGGATTAAATTTCTTCAAAAATCATCTAAAATTTTTTTATGAAGGTGCAGAGAATCGATAACATCAAAGAGCAGGAGTTCATTGATAAATACCTGCTGGCCAATGTTCCTGTAATTGTTACAGATGGCATGAAAGACTGGAAGGTGGATAAATTCGGGCCGCAACAGCTTGATCAGGCTTTTGGCCATTATGAGGTACAGATCTATGATGACTTGTTCGAGTTGCAAACAATAGACACGCTTCACAGTTACCTGTTGGACAATTTCAACAAGCCTGCCGGTAATACGCATAAGCCTTTGTACATCCGATGGTACACCAAATTGAAAGAAGTGGATTTCTTCTGGGCCGACGAGGTGTTTGAAAAACTGTCTGATTCATGGGCGCATCCCTACTTCATTCCTAATGATAACCTCGTGATCCCTTATACACCGGAAGGAGGAACAGCTAATGTAAATGAAGCGTACTATCCATACAGGGGTCTGTTCATTTCCTGCAAAGGCGCCCGCACAAGGCTGCATAAAGATCCCTTCAATAGCAATGCGGTCCTTTGTCAGTTTTATGGAGAAAAAGAAATGCTCCTGTATGCACCTGACCAGCAGCCGTATGTGATGAACGAACACGGCTTTGTAGATCCGAAAAATCCCGACCTGCAAAAGTTTCCTCAGTTCAACAAAGCCAGGCCCACCTATGAAGATGTACTGGCCCCGGGGGAAATAGTGCTGTTCCCTGCCGGATGGTTTCATGATGTGACCTGCGCCGGCGATAGTATTTCCATTACATGGAACTTTGTACATCATGCAGAAAAGGAGCAGTTGTCTGAATTTATACGCCTTAACCCGGAAGACAGCCAACTGGAAATTGTACAGTTCTTTCTGCAGGGCAGGAAGCTTTGATACAGCGAGGGATTACTGTCGTCGCAGGTTGTATCTGTCAGTCCACCGGGTGCAATTTTCGTGCGTAATGGCTCATCGTGCTCCATACCTCTTCAAATCCTGCCAGCAGTTTTTTGTTAACACCATTCAGTCCTTCCAGTTCTGTATTGGTGATTAATAACATGCCATAACCTTTGGCGGGGCTGAAGAAAAGAAAAGCAGTAACTCCTCCATCGCTGCCGCTATGCCCGATGATGCCATTTTTTTTCATGGCATAGAACACGCCAATATTAGGCTCTCGTGGATCTATATTCTTTGGATTATAGGCAGTTGAAAATGCAGGGTGCAACATGGTGGTATAAGACGCTGCAGTAAGAGTTTTTCCTTTGCCTTTCTGCCCTGCAATATTTTCTTTCAGAAAAAGACCCAGCTCATGACAGGAAGTGGTAAGTCCTCCATCCGGATAAGTAACGGAGCTGTATTTTGGATAGGGTACCCTGAGGCCGGTGTATAGGGTTGCCAGCTTCGCCCGGTCTGCGGTGGCGGTAGACCAGGTGGTATGTGTCATCTGCAATGGCTGCAGAATGTATTGTTGTGTGTACCGGGCAAAGGAAATTCCTGATTTAAGTTCAATCAGCCAGGCCGCCAGGTCAGAACCGATATTGGAGTACTCATATCTTTTACCTGGTGCGGCTTTATCAAAATTATTATTTGAATAATAAGCGCCGGATACACTTAAATAAGCCTGAAGAAATGCGGCTAAAGTGGTGTCCTGTCCTTTTGCACCATAACCTTTTGATTTCAGCAGACTATAGATGGGATTGTCTTCCTGCAAAGGGGTGTTGTACAAGTATGTCTTTTTGTATGCAGCCGGGTTATCTGTTATCCCTGAGGTGTGCGTGACGAGGTGTTTTAACGTGATGGGTATTTCAGGCGCGTACGGATGTTTCACTTTAAAAGGTAAAATACTGTTGATGTCAGTGTCCAGGGTGAACAGGCCTTGTTCTATAGCCTTCATCACTGCCATGCCAATAAATAGTTTGCTGATAGAAGCAATCGGTTGTACCGTTGTGGTGGTGTAAGGAATGTTTTTTTCAATGTCAGCGAATCCAAACGCATGTTCGTATAAAATACTATCACTGTTTACAATAGATACACTGAATCCCGGAAAACCGTTTTGCTGGTATTGTGTGGTGAGCGCGGCTGTTAGCGAATCTGTTATTGACTGCCCTCTGACAGGATCAGCATTACAGATAAACAACAGAAGGAGAAAGAGTTTTCCGATCTTTTTTTCAATAGAACCCCGGTGTATATATTTCATATATGCGTAGCGCAAGCTATGTGTTTTATGTTGATGTAAGCTCGCTTTATTTAACCACTTCACTCACAAAAATGGAAGGAATGGTATTGGTGTAGTTTACAAAGTCCGCACGGATCGCATCCAGATGCGGAGCGAGGGCCGCCCGATAGTCACTTAAGCTTTTTACATAAAATATACCAATAGCCATAAAAGGTAAAGCCTGGTCAGGAGCGCCGCCCGAAAGCCCTTTTTCAATAGTGTATTTAACCAGGTTCGATCCTAAAAAACCTGCCACCATAGGCATATGCTTAGTTTCATAATACTCCATATTGAAAGTTTTGCCCTCAGCATAAGGGTACATAATGGATACCTTAATTAAGCCTTTTTCTGTGGCCATAGTGTGGTGTTTTTGGGATTTTTCCGATTGTTTTTCCTGCCCGTAGGCAATAGAACAAGTGGCTAAAAGCAAAAATGACAGTATTAAACGGATCTTCATGGTTAAATCGTTTTGTGTTACAAGATATTGAAATTATCGTTTGCTTTCAGCTGTAAAATTCCGTTTTCAATCTTCGTTTGCCGCTGGGGACAATTTTTTTGCGACAAATTCGGCATAGGGAGTGGTCAAGTTGTCTTGTGGCGACAGGTTTTAAATATGCAATAAACAGATCATGCCCATTGGCAACCGGGGCGTGATCTGTTTTTTTTACAGGCATTGAAGGTGAGCCTGATACATGCGATGCCTCGGGGCTCCGGTATGTTATTGTACTGTATAATCTTTTATTGCCACTTCCGACAGTCTGAAATAGCCATAGGCGAAATTTTCGAAATGGGTCTGATTGACGATATTCCCTCTCACCGCGCCCGGTGCTGTTTGAAACGGGCCGTTGCCTGCCCCGGCTGCGGTTAATAGTTTCCTGAAATAATCATAGTATCTCCTGGATATTCCATACAGCCTGATGTTGATCTTATCTCCGGATTTGAGGTCTTCATCGGAATAATATTCCTGCAGTAGCTTCCCCTGGCCGTTCCGGTCATCCTGGGCTTTATAATCCGGAAACACGGATACCGGCGATAGGATACGGTGCAGATAGTAATTTTCTTCATGGCCGTTGTCCTGGTAATAGTAGGTGATTTCCACCTCATCACCGCCAAATCCACCGGCGTTATTTTGTACGATGTTGTTGTCAATATCCGGTGCAGCTATACAGGTTTCCGTGGCGGTATAGGTCTCCCCGTTTAAAACTACTCTCAGTTTATAAGTTTCGCCGATGACCGGATGGAAGTTGGAGCAGCTGTATTCTCCTGTGCCAGGATTTTCGATGAAGCTAAAGACAGTATTTTCAGCATTCGTAATAACGATATCCGCTCCTGACACTGATGGAAATATCGTGTCGTAATATCCGGTGGAGGTGGAGAGTTTGATTTTCTGTTCATGACCGGTTGTACCCTTGATCCAATCAATCGATGCATCGATGACCAGTTGGGGAGCAGCGGTATCCAAACCCACTTCCACTATTTTTGTGCAGGAAAGCAGGAAAAGGCCGCATGAAACTATCAGGTATTTAAAAGCATTTTTCATTTTTATTCTATTGGCATTAAAATTTGAAATTGTAAGTCACGCCCGGAATGATACCGAAAATCGATATCCTTTTTGCTTCGCTTAATCCTGTTTCCCTGTTTTGCTCGAACATCAGGGAGGCTGCGTTGTTTCTGCCATAAACATTGTAAATACTGAAGACCCATTCACCTTTCCATCTTTTTTTACTGTCAGGTCTGGGAGTGTAAGTGGCCGATAGGTCCAGGTGGTGATAGGCCGGCAGCGAATTGATATTCCGCTCCCCGTAGTTGGCGATTGTGATTCCCTGGTACTGGTATTTGCCGATGGGGTAGGTGGCGGCTTTCCCGGTCTGGTAGGTGAAGAGGCCGCCCAGGCTCCATTTTTTCGTCAGCTGATAGGCAGTTGTCAGTGAAAGGTTATGTGTTTTATCGTAATTGGCACGATACCATTGTCCGTTGTTGATGCCTGTTTCAGCTTCATTTCTGCCCGGGGTGTGCTGCTCCGCCCTGGAAAGAGTGTAGGAGAGCCAGCCGGTCAGTTTTCCAGTATGTTTCTTCAGCATCACTTCAAGGCCATAGGCCCTTGCCTCCCCGTTTAGCAATACCTGTTCTATGGCTTTGTGGGCAATCAGCTCGGCGCCGTCGATATAGTCTGCTTTATTTTTTATTTTCTTGTAGAAAGCTTCTGTTTCCAGGGAATATTTCCCGCTGCTGAAATTTCTGAAATAGCCTAACGCAAACTGGTCAAGTATTTCGGGCTTCAGGTATTGATCGCTCGGCGCCCAGATGTCGAGCGGGGAGACGGATGCGGTGTTGGAAATCAAGTGGATATACTGGCTCATCCGGTTGTAACTCGCCTTGACAGATTGATCGTCACTGATGGAATAAGAAACGGCGAGACGGGGTTCCAGGTTTCCAAAATCAATGATCTTTTTGTTTTTAGCATAGTAGGTGGTACCCGTAGGTGTTCCCTCTTCATAAATTTGCAGGGCAGGATTGAAAACCACGGCCTGGTTATTGGCATAGTTGTTTACCTGCTGCTCTCCCAATCGTTGGAAGTAGCTGTATCGCAGACCATAATTCAAGGATATTTTATCCGTAATTTTTTGTTCGGCACTGATATATAAAGCATTTTCCCAGGCATACTTTTTTTCAATCTGGTCGGCATTGACAGGCGATTTGTCATCCATCGGTTTTATGGTGCCGGGATTGAATTTGTAGTAGATGGAATTGAGCCCGTAATTCAGGACCAGCTTATCAGACAGGTGATGGTTGAAATTGTACTTAAAATTATAGTTGCGGATATCCGACACCCAATCAATGCCAACATATTTTATCTTCAGGCCATAGTCGTACTTGCTGTAGATGACGGATGCGTTGGAAAAAAGTTTCTCGGAGAAAATATGATTCCAGCGAAGGTTAAAGAAAGAATTCCCATAGTTGTTGGTGAAGAAATTGCTGAAATCCATTTTGTCCTTGCCGAAATAGGCTGAAAGAAAAATTCTGTTGTTGTCGTTGAGCGTATAGTTCAGTTTAGCATTCAAATCATAAAAAGAAACTGAATTAGGATTGTCAGCCAGCTTCATCAGCAAATGGGCATAAGAAGTGCGGCCGGCCACCACGAAGGAACTCTTATTTTTTACGATGGGGCCTTCCGCCAGCAGCCTGCTTGAAATAGCCCCGATTCCGCCTGATAGGTGATATTCCTTGTTGTTCCCTTCTTTCTGATAGATGTCGAGGACAGAAGAGGTGCGACCGCCGAAATTGGCGGGGATGCCTCCCTTGTATAATTTAAGGTCTTTTATTACATCAGCATTAAAAACAGAAAAGAAGCCGAACAGGTGGGAGGTATTGTACACTACGGCTTCATCCAGCAGGATCAGATTGCCGTCAACCGAGCCGCCCCTGACGTTGAAGCCTGTTGCGCCTTCCTGCGCAGTAGAAACGCCTGGCAGTTGAAGAATAGCTTTCAGGATATCAACTTCTCCCATCACTGCCGGCATTTTTTTGATAGTGGAGATGGAGAGTTTGTTCACGCTCATTTCCGGGTTCCTGATATTGCTTGTGGTATTATTGTACTTTATCACTACTTCGTCTAACGTTTTACTTTTTTCAGACAGCGGGAAATTTCTCCTGGTGTTTTGTTTCAGGGAAATATGCTCCTCGATACGCTCAAATCCTATACAGCTGATGACGATGGTGTACTCACCTTTGGGCAGGGTGATCGTATAAAACCCGTACGCGTTGCTAACCGCTGACACTTTTGCCTCAGGGATGAAAATACTGGCGCCGATGACCGTTTCTGTACTGGTTTTCATGGTGATGGTTCCGCTCAGTGTGACTTTCTCCTGTGTATATGCCCTGAATACAATGGTTGTGAACAGCAGGGTATAAAGGATCTTGTATCTCATTTTTTAAAAGTCGATTTAACAGTTGTAAATTGGATACAAAACTATTCCTTTAGATAACCGTCATTTTTTAATTATACCAAAGGTGGTATCTTTTATAGCAAAGCGCCACCGGGTATGGGAAATATATCGTCCGGCTGATGCGTTTCTACGGTGCTTCCTGCTTTCGTATAAGAAGCATACATTTTCGTATAAAAGCAGCGAGGAAAAAGGCTTTAGGTGTTAAGTTTGTTTTATACTATTGATAAATGAATGATTTTCCCCGTCAGCAGCTTATGAGCGAAAATGTGCTTTTCCGCTTTCTGATATCACCTGATCGCCGGGTTTTCCGGCATGCGTTACTGATTATCTTTATAGCCGCCGTGTTGTACAACAGTGCCTCTGTGATTGCTAACCCGGTCGCAGTATTTGTATATTTTATTATATTATTTTATGTAAATATGTATATACTTGTGCCGAGGCTTTTGTTCAGGAACAAAAATATTGCCTACTGCTTGTCTGTTCTCGGTATCGTGGCTGTAGTAGCTTTTTGCGGGTATTTTTTCAACCCTTTTAATAAGGAAAACGGGCTGAATATCCCGCTTTTTTCCTTTCTCACCGCGTTGCTGCTGGCAGCTTCCTCCTCTATAAAGCTGTTTCAGAAGGGAATGATGGACAAACAGCTGATCCACGAGCTGGAGCAGTCGAAAGCTTATGCGGAACTGGAACAGTTAAAGAATCAGATCAACCCGCATTTTCTGTTTAATATGTTAAATAATGCGAATGTGCTGACGAAGAAAGACCCGGAAAAGGCCTCGCAGGTTTTAATGAAGCTGAGCGACCTGTTGCGCTATCAACTTTATGACAGTGCCAGAGATAAGGTGTTGCTGACTTCCGACATTCATTTCCTGGAAGACTTTTTAAATCTGGAAAAAGTAAGGCGGGACAGCTTTGATTTCCTGATTTCAAAGGAGGGGAATTTGAGTGGTGTGCTGATTCCTCCTTTGCTTTTCATTTCGTTTGTGGAAAATGCAGTGAAGCACAACAATGATGCGACAAAATCATCCTATGTAAACCTGTACTTCGATGTCAGCAACGATACGCTTTTGTTTAAGTGCATCAATTCGAAGCCGGCGTTTAGGTCCGGGAATAATACAGGCGGCCTGGGATTGGTAAACGTCAGGCGGAGATTGGAGTTGTTATTTCCGGCAGCACATAGTTTGCATATCGAAGATGATCCAGAAAGGTATTGCGTAACTTTAACCATCAGGTTATGATGTCGGGCGTACCTGGTGTTACACGTAAAGCGTCTAAAGTATGAACTGTATTATTATCGATGATGAACCACTGGCAAGAGAGGCCATAGCGATGCTGGTTGACCAAACGGACGGTTTAAATTTAACAGGTTCGTTCAATAGTCCGGAAACCGCTGCCAGCTTTATTGAAGGCAACATAGTTGATTTAATCTTTCTTGACATACAAATGCCGGGAATTAACGGTATTGAGTTTGCCCGGACCATTCAGAAGGAAACCCTGGTGATTTTTACAACTGCTTATGCTGAGTTTGCTACCGACAGTTATGAGGTAGATGCAATAGACTACCTGATAAAACCCGTGAAACCGGCTCGTTTTCAGAAGGCGGTTGAAAAAGCGCAAACCTACGCCAGATTGCTTAAAGCGGACTATGCGGATAACAATATCGAGCAGGTAGCCGACGATTTTTTCTTTGTGAAGGCCGACCGGAGAATTTTTAAGATCTATTTCAATAGTATACTTTTTATCCAGGGTTTAAAAGATTATGTTGTGATGCACACGGAAAATCAGAAGGTGATTACAGCGATGAATATCAAAACGATCTATGATCAGTTGCCCAGGGATATGTTCGTGAGAGTCAGCAAATCCTATGTCATCAACGTTAAGCATATCGGTTCCGTGGATAATAACACGGTATATATCGGCGCCAATGAGATTCCGATCGGCGCCATTTACCGGGATTTCTTCTTCAACAAATTTGTGATAAAAAAAATCATACGGCGATAGTTAAAATTTGTGGTTAACGCCAAAATCGGGTTACGCGGGGCAGGACGTCCTCTAAGATTGTCTTCTGAACTTCCGCTGCGGCAGTATACATCAGCAGATGACCCTCATTTTTAAACCAGTACACTTTCTTTTCAGGAGCCTTCAGCTGCTCAAAGTAGGCATTGGAGAATAGAGCATTTGTTTGGAGATCTTTACCGCCGAGAAAAAAGTAAACAGGTATCTTCAGTTTTCTGATGGATTTGGACAAAGGTACTGCTGTGGCGTCATTCCATGGCTTCATCCACGTTTGGCTCCAGTCGCGGAGATATTCTTTTATCCGTACGGAGTCTTTAGCCGGGAATGGCGTTCCGGATAACTGGTTCATCCATTTTCTCGAATAGTAAAGATCATCGGCGTTCTTAAAAGGCACGGAGACGGTGCTTATTTCGGCTAATGCCGTTTGATTGTTATGGGCTGCCGCCCAGGTTTTGATAGTGTCCAGTGCATAACGTTCGCTTCGCTGCTGGTCTGTCACCGGGCAAACTACCATCAACGCAGCAACGGACTCCGGATGGTCCGCCGCCAGCCTGAAACCAACAAGGCAGCCCCAGGATTCGCCCAGCACGTAGATCTTATTTTTGTTAAACTTCTGCTTCAGGTGCGTTACCAGGCTGTAAGCGTCTTCTGCCACCAAAGGGAGAGCGGGAGGAACAGCAGAAGCATTTAGTTGCAGTGTTAACCCCGTTTCACGCTGGTCCCACATCACTACACAAAACCGCGTTCTCAGTAACCCCGTAACCTGTTCCATCCCGGGGATGCGGGATTCGCCGGGGCCGCCATGGAGAAACAGCAATACCGGCCCGGTGGGATTGCCATTGACGGAAATGACCTGTTTTAAGCCACCGATCGTAAGGGTATCATAATAACTCAATGGCTGGGACAGCGCATGATTTGCATAGAAAGTAACCAGGAAAAACAACGTACATAAGCAGTTTTTCATAAGGATGAGTATCTTAAAGGTGATGGATTTTTGCGTGATGTAGTGCTGAAGTTTTTCTAAAAATACAAAATTAGCTTCACAATGTACAGCCCGGGTGTTATAAAATTGCCCCGCTGGTGGAGACCAGTAGGCGTTTTAAATGTGTTTTTTTCGAACTGTCTGTCACACCATAGTCTGATAGGAGGGTGGATATGGTGATTCTTTAACCGTTGTTGCAAACATTTTTGATCGCTCAGTTTTTTCGAACAATTGTGTACAGGTCCAGGCAATCGTCGCCAGGCCTGGCAACGAAAAAGTCGGCGTCTGTGATATTGTTGCTATCCCCCGGAACGGCAAGGAACAACATAATACGATTGATATTATTCATAATGGAATAGGGTATCCGCAGCAGCCATGCGGGTGCCCGGTTAACCAGGTTCCATCGGTCGAGGCTTAGTATTTTTGCTACAGATTTTTTATTGGCTTCGTAGTAGGCAGTTACCTTTTCGTTGCCATATACGCCCATTACCTCAACATGTGTAAAGTGTCTTAATAAGATTCGGGAAAATTCACCCGGTGTATATTCCCGGATATGAAACGGGTTTCTGACTAATGTGGTCGACCTGTTGGGCGTTGTGATAAAAGCTGATCCGTTGGGTCGCAGTATTCTTTTTATCTCTGCCAGCAGCAGGTCATCTTCTTCAATATGTTCTATCACCTGGAAGCATATAATTGTGTCAAAACGCTCGTCGGGAATAGTTTGCAAATCGGGCAGACGGCACTGGTGGTACTGTATATTTGATGTTTCTAAATTTACTGCAGGCTTCTTTTTGTCAACGGCTACGTAGGTATTTGTCGTTTCCGAAAGTATTTTCATGCCGTAGCCCGCTCCGCAGCCCAGTTCCAGTACATCTTTTCCAGTGAGGTAGCAGGAGGGTATACTGTTGTAGGCAAATAGATGACGGTAAAAAATGTAGTTGTTGATGGATGTTGCATCACTCGTTCTTTCCGCCGTACGAATAAGATTTATCATGTGTTGAAGTTTTCGGTGATTAATTCCTTTTTAATTTTATACACACTGATAAATCAAAACCCTTACCGGGAAATTATAAATGATGCATTGGACAATTCAGGCGTGTTTTTTTTCGTTTGAAGTCGATGCGGTAGATGATGCCTGCCTGAATGCCTATCCATATAGCGGTGCTGGTGGCTCGCTGCGGATGGTAACTGTCATGCAGGTTTAATAGCGGAGCTACCAGGCCGTAGGTATGAATGAATGCTTCTTTTTCCAGCATGGGTGCCGTCATTTTATCGTTTTCATAATACCGTCTGAACAGCATGTTGAAGGTAATGCCGGCCTGTATGCTGAGGCGGCTGGTCAGGCGCCTGACGATAGTTGCGTTGGTTTGTATCCAGTTTCCTGTTACCGCGACCTTCGTGTTTTTGATGGTGTCCGGCGTTGTAAAACTTCGGGATAAGCGGGAGAGGAGGATGCTGGCGGATAGATCGGTATTGTCACTTAGTGGTACTTGTGTGCCAGCCCCGAGGCGTACCATCGCAACCTCCTGTTTCAGGGCGACAGCAGCTGTCAGGTGTAAACGCTTATAGCCGGCGGCGGCAAAAAGGTTGATGAAAGAAAAGTCATCGATATTCCATCCCGCGCCAAAGTACAGGCCGCCCATTGGTGGCAGCGGGATGTTACGTTTGTTTGTCGCGGCAGGAGCCGGTGGGGAGCCATGATTGCCGCGGCCGGTGATGGCAGTATCTGCGCGGATGAGGATTGTATCCGGAAGATGTTGTTTTTGCGGTACAGGATAATGGGCCGGGATACGAGGGAGGCTCAACTCCGGAGATGACATCGCGGGCAGGACGGCGGTCTGTATTTTTTCCAGCGGGATGATGACAGGCGGCTGTTGCCGGATACTGCGAGGTGACGGCCGTCTGGAGGTCTTTGGATTATCGGTGACGACAATATGGTTGCCTACGGTCTGGAAGTCCATGCCGGCCTTGTGATGTAGCAACTGCAGCAGTTTTTGCACCTTGTATCGTCCCCGCTGAAGCCGGATGGTAGCTCCGGGAGGAAAGCGCCTGGTATCTATGGAAAACAGGAAGCCGGTTTGCTCCTGTATGTCTTCCAGCAGGTCGTCGAATCTAACGCAGGTATCATCTATTATTACGTTTTTAGCCACATGGGGAACTGTTTGGGCGGTAGCCTGCAGTGACGCCCAACAGTATAGGAGCAGTAGTATCCACTGCCTTTTTCTAGTGAGTACGCTTTGCATTTAGTATGATGGAATCATTTGAATGATGATATTGAATCGAGAGGGTGGCGGAAACGACGTTCATGATATTGTCGAGGGACTCATTACGGAAGTCCGCGCTCATGGTCAATTGCTGCAGTGTGCTGTCTGCCAGGATAATCTTTGTGCCGTAAACGTCGGCGAGTTGCCGGCAAATATCCGCCAGTGTGCTGTTGACGAAGTGGAACTGCCGGGGATTTGCCGCGGGAACTGGCAGTTCCGTCTTTTCGTATAGCCGCAGTTCCCCTGTTGTGGTTAAATACATTGCCGACTGGCCGGCTTTGAGAACAACACTGTCCCGCGGAGATGTCACCAGTACGCTGCCGCAGGTAACGGATACATGCTGGTCATTTTTTTCATTGACCACCTGAAAGGTGGTCCCCAGTACCTTAATTGTAAGCGACCCGGCTTCTACTTCAAAGGGTTGTTTACTGATACGCTTCACCTGAAACCAGGACCGGCCTTTTACGACCACCCGGCGGCGGTTGGCCGTCTCGTAATATTGTAAGCTGGCGCCTGCATCCATCTCAACTACCGACTTGTCCGGGAGCGTGTCTTTATGTAGAGCGTCGATACTATACAAACAAAGCTGTGGCTGCTCTTTTGGCGGTTGTACGGAATAACGCATGATAAAATGTGTGCATGTGATAACGATCACCACCATCGCGGCTATACGGATAAGTAATCGGAGGTTTTGCCGGCGCTGCTTTTGCAGTTTTCGTACTGTTTTTATTTTTTCCCAGGCCGCGGATGCAGGGAGGGGAGCATAAATTTCACCGTCTATTTTCTGCCAGATGAGGCTGATTTTTTCAAACAGTTCCTGGTTTTCAGGCCGCGCCCGTTTCCAGTTTTCCAGTATGATCGCTTCACCTGGGGAAGCTTCGCCGGATAAAAAGCTGGTGATGAGTTCATTGATCTCTTCGTCTGACAGTGCCATGATCATGAATGTTAATTGCTGTTGAGGGTGAAATTGATGAGAAGCATATACAGAAAGAGAATGCCGGACAGCTTACTCCGAAGAATACGTAAGGCTTTGCCCATGTGTACTTCCACCGTTTTTACCGAAATATTAAGTTCTTTCGAAATTTCCTGGTAGGACTTCTTTTCAAACCTGCTTTTAAGGAATACTATCTTGCATTGCTCCGGGAGCTGATCGATTGTATGGAGGATCCGGTCATAATTTTCTTTGGAGATCAACTTATTCCCGGATTCATTTGAATATTGGATCTGTGACTGGTATTTTTCCATTATTTTCTGTCGACGCATAATATTGAGGCAGTGGTGCTGGATGGCGGTATACAGGTATGCTCGTACACCCTGTTCGGCTACAAGCAGGGTTCTTTTCTCCCAGATCTTCAGGAATACAGATTGTACCGCATCGCCGGCGGCTTCGTTGCTCTTGAGAAATGTATAAGCATACCTATGCAAATCCTTATAATAATTCTTAAAGCATAGCTCAACTAAACGATCGACAGCATGATCGTGCGTCATAGATTTGTTTACAATGTTTGGTGATAGCTCTATTTACTACTACACACTGTTATTCGAAAACCCTTACTCAGGGGATTACTTTTTTCACCATCAGGGATACAGACTACGGTTGTAGGGTTATTTCCGGCTGATTTTATGAGGGCAATCCATCAGCATTGCCCTTTTCATTTACGGTAGGGGTGTATTGTGAAGTTGGCTTTAAGGAAATTGATCATTGCAGAGATCAAGCTGCCCGGTAATGTAAAAGGCGGCATGGGTTCGTTGACCTATGAAACCTGCAGCCGTTGCATCAGCATGTGTTTTCAGTATATTGAAACGTTATCCGGTTGTGAGGGTTGCTGAGCTGGCAGCCGAGTGAAAATAAAAGCCGCTTACATCACGGGACGTAAGCGGCTTCCTGGTTTTATTCCTAATTGATTAAGGAACCTTTATTTGCTGTATTCATAGCCGGTACTGCCTTTGCTGACGGTAGGCTTTTGGTTGCCGATATTATAAATCGTGCTGGTAAATGTTACTTTTACCGGCCGGCTGGCACTGTTATAAGCGTAGGTATTCTTTTGTACGGTGACGATAGAATCCTGTTTGCTGTTGATGTTGACGTACTGGATTTTTTTTGTTTCCAGCGGATTCTGATCGCTGAATAGTTCATTCCCGGCGCCTTCCAGCAGGTAGCGCAGCAGGGGATGGGTGATATAGGTAGGATGCTGGTCGAAGCCGGCTACCAGCAGTTGGGAGATTACTTTGGAACCGTCGGTTACTGATTCCTTTCTGATGTTTTTTTGCTCATAGGCATAGGTGGTGACCAACTTCAGGTTGATGCCTCCGCCTGTTACGCTGTTAACGGCGATCAGATTTCCGCTGGCGTCATAGGTGTATCGCTCATCTTCTTCCGGCTTGCCGGTTTCCTGGTCGTATCTGGTTTTTCGGGAGATATTGCCTTTAGCGTCCCATTCAAATTTTGTGCTGCCGGACAGGATAAACTTTCCGGTTGACAGGAAGTTGGGGGAGTAATTCAATACTTTTTGCAGTTTGCCGTTGGCGTCATAGATGACAGAGTCTTTTTCTATCAGCATACTACCGGCATACTGGGTAATAACGGCAGGTTGCAACCGCTTGTTGTAGCTGATCAGCTGAATAAGGCCATCAGTACCTCCCAAATTGATGCGGGTCAGCAGACCAGGGGCTGGAGCGGCGGCTGGAGTGGCAATAGGGTTGTTTTCATCTGTGCCATGACCAACGTCGGGAAGATAAGTCTTGTTACAGGCAGATCCGGCCAACAGCGTGATGCCCAGCAAGGCTACAGACAGTGCGGAATGATGAATGTTTCGCGTGGTTTTGCGATGTGTCATAAAATTACAGTTTAGGTTTTTACTTAGACAAATGGTTTGTTATATGACAAGGATGTCGGGCATAGTATGCAACAGAAGGCGCTGTCCTCCCGCTGTTGGCTACTGGTTTCCGGTTTACTGGTGCAAAGAAAATGAGAATACCTACCCGGCTATATGAATTTTGATCATCCTACCGGAATTGCTGACTAATGTGCAGAAATCCTGTATGATCTGCATTAAAAGCGCGTTATGTGTCTTTAAAACCGCGCTTGGTTTGGTTTATTTTTGCTTTTTTGCAGTAAAATTGACCGATGCCCAAGCCGTTCTTTTTGATGAAATCCTGGCCCGTCATTCTCACCATCTGGGTAATGGATGTGGTACTTACCTTTATGCAGGTGCACATGCAGGGGCTGCCTTATCTGGAAGCCTTCTGGCTGGCGGTGGTGGAGTCCATTCCCGGGGCGCTCTGTGCGTTTCTGTTCTGTTACTGGCTGCTCCCGGTCTTCATGAAGCGCCGGAAAATGCTCCTGTTTGCCTTGCTGGCGGTGGTGATCTGTTTTGTCGCCAGCCTGATCACGGTGTCTTTAAGTTTACCGATGTTATGTAACAGTGCCGGCAAGGTAATGGCGGCTCCTCAAACCTGTGGCCTGCAAACCGTGTTCCCCGGCCACTTCATCGCGATGCTTTTTACCAGCGGTACCATTTGCGGTATCCGCTTTTACCAGGAGTATGTCAGGACCCTGATCGATCACGAACGGCTTCATACCACTCACCTGGAAGCGGAAATGAGGCTGTTGCGGGACCAGCTGAATCCTCATTTTATGTTTAATATGATGAACAGCATCCATGTACTGATAGAAAGGGATGCCGGCCAGGCCGCAGACATGGTGCTGGAATTCTCCGATATGTTGAGATATCAGCTCCACGACGCTTCCAAGCCTGCTATACCATTGCAACAGGAAGTGGCTTACCTGCAGAACTATGTGAATGTGGAAAATAAGCGGCGGTGCAACGAACTGAAAGTAACCTGCAACTGGGAAACACAGCTGCCGCCTTATTATATCTCACCCTTGATCCTGGCGCCCTTTGTAGAAAATGCTTTTAAACATGTTTCCCAGTTTGCGGACCAGGATAATTTTATAGGAATAGACCTTTTCCTGGAAGAGGAGACCCTGTTTTTTATTGTTAAAAACAGTAAAGAGCCGGTAGATACTACAGAGGAGACCCGTCCCAGGGGGATCGGGTTGGCTAACGTGCGGAAAAGACTGGCCCTTTTATACCCGGACCAGCACTTTCTGTCAATAGAAGAGACGGCAGACCAGTTTGTTGCTTATCTCGAAATAAAAACCGATGTTCTCAGATAAAAACAGCCGTATGGAAATTAAATGTATCATCGTGGATGATGAAGCACTGGCCAGGGAAGGATTAAAAAATTATATCGGTACGTTTGATTGCCTGTCGCTGGTCGCTACCTGCAATAATGTGGCGTCGGCCCGGAAAACGCTGGAGGCAACGCCCGTGGACCTGATGTTTCTCGATATTAATATGCCTAAGGTGAGCGGGCTCCATTTGCTGGAAACATTGTCAGACCCCCCGATGACGGTGCTGGTGACCGCCTACCCGGACTACGCGCTGGATGGCTTCCGGCTCAATGTACTGGACTATCTGCTAAAACCGCTCTCCCTGCAGCGATTTACCCAATCGGTGCTCAAAGCGCAGGATTATTTTGGTCTGCGTCAGCAGCCGGCAGCTGTTGCCAATCCCCCCGTAAAAGATTACATCTTCGTAAAACATAAACAGGTATACGAAAAGGTGATGCTGGCCGACATCCTTTTCGTGGAAAGCATGCAAAATTATGTGCTTATCCAGACCATCCATACAAAGATTATAGCTTACCTGACGTTTAAAAACGTAGAGCAACAGCTGCCGGCAGATAGTTTCCTCCGGATACACAAATCCTATATCGTTAACCTCCACCAGGTGAATAAGCTGGACAGCAATATGGTACAGGCCGGGGGGCATACGCTGCCGGTGAGCCGCAGCCAGCGCGAATTGCTGATGCAGGTGGTTAACAGGCGATTGCTGAGTAAGTAGTATGTTGAAAAATTGAGTACCCTTTTAACGGATCATACTCTTAAAGTTAGCATAGCAGGAACAATTTTTATGAATAAGTTATTGATTGTATTAGGAGCGCCCAATGATCATATGGGTAATTTATCGCAGATCGCGAAGGACAGGTTGACTTGCGCCTATCATTTTTACAGTGCTAACAATGATTTTAAAATCATTTGTACCGGGGGCTTTGGACAGCATTTTAATACGACCGACCAACCGCATTATGACTATGCTAAAAGGTACCTTACCGACAGGAACGTTCCGACGGAGGCATTTTTGGGTTGTCCGCCATCATCCAATACCATCGAAGACTTCCGGATGACGAGGGACCAGGTACTGGAAGGGCAGCCTGACATATTGGTGGTGATCACTTCCGACTTTCATCTTCCAAGGGCCAGGTTTTTGTATCACAGCATTATTGGTTACCCGCGGGTGGTTTTTATCCCGGCGCCGTCTACTTTGCCCGATGAGCAACTTTCAGGTTTGCTGGCGCATGAAGCGCGGGCGCTGCAAAAATTACAGGAAAGCGATGGTATCAAATAATCCTGTAATTCTTTCCTTATGTAAAAGCCGTGGTCCTGTTGGCGGCATGGGTTAATATTGTATCAGAAATAAGCAAACTATGTGTTGTTATCTGAAGCTGTCTTTTTGTATATTTAAAGGAGGCTGTTTCTTACTGATGTACAGCTATTTTAATCCACGTTAAATAAAGTCAACTTCTATGACTAATGGTAAAATCAACAAAAGTGCGCTGTTTGCCGGTAGTTGTTTTGCGCTGATCACTACCGCTTTTACATTCTCCATCCGGGCGGGCATTTTGCCGCAACTTGCTGCGCAGTTTAATCTTACCGGGGAACAATTGGGGTTTATTAATCTGATGTTTTTTCTGGGGTTTCCTGTCTCCATGATCATTGGCGGTTTGGTATATCATTCTTTCGGCCCGAAGAGAATTATGCAGGTAGCTTTCGTGACCCATACTATTGGTATTTTGATGACCATATTTTCCGGAGGCTATGTAAGTCTCCTGGCGTCCACGCTTTTTATCGGCTTTGGCAACGGCTGCACAGAAGCAGCCTGTAACCCTTTGATCGCAGATGCTTTTGCTGGTCGCGATATGAATAAGATGTTGAACAGGTTTCACATGTGGTTTCCCGGCGGAATTGTAATAGGCTCGCTGATTTCGAAATTGATGACTGATCTCCATTTGGGATGGCAGGCGCAGATGTGGGTGACTATGGTCCCTACTATCCTTTATGCTGTGATGTTTTACGGGAAAACTTTCGTGGTAAGTGAAGAAGCGGCTACAAGTTCTCTTTCCCGGCATTTTGCTGCGATGTTAAGCCCGCTCTATATATTCCTGTTTATTTGTATGGCCTTTACAGCCATTACCGAGTTTGGCCCCAACCAATGGGTAAGTGTTATTATGAGTAACAGCGGCGCCAGTCCTATGCTGATCCTCGCGCTCACCACCGGATTGATGGCGGTAGGCAGATTTTTTGCAGGCCCGGTAGTGCGCCTGTTGGGGCAAACGGGGGTGCTTTTAACATCCGCTATTTTAGCTACCATTGGTATTTATATGTTCAGTACGGTAACCGGGCCGCTCGCTTATGTAGCTACGGTGATATTTGCCCTGGGAGTATGTTACTTCTGGCCGGTGATGGTAGGCACCGTGGCGCAGCGGGTGCCTGAAAGCGGCGCCCTGGGCATGTCCATTATTGGCGGGATAGGGATGTTCTCTACGGCCATCTTTCAGCCATTCATTGGTAGCTGGATCGATTCAGCAAGGACGGAGAAAGCTGCAGCCGGACTTACCGGTGGAGCGCTGGAGCTGGCGGCCGGACAGGCCACACTGGTGAATATGATCGCTTTTCCGTCGATACTGATCGTTTTGTTTACCATTTTATTCTTCTGGCAACGAAAAGCGACCTTTGCTCCGGCAGCAGCCGGGCATTGACAGGGAGGTAATACCTTAAAAGCGCACGACGCTTTATTTTATCATAACGCATTTTTTTATAACGCAATAATCCTGATGTTATCATGGTAGGCTATACGTGTGGCAACAGACCCGTTGGCCGTAGATTGGTCTGCGCGATACAATCCCCATTTGATATAACCATAGGCGCTGCCCGAGCTATAGGTGGACTCATTGGAATATTGGGCTTTCAATGTATAGCTACCGCCTGGCAGGCAGGTATATACGCTATAGGTACCTGTACCATTATTGGACCATAATACATCTACCCGGAAATCTATCCATTGGTTAATATAGCTTGTGTAATCGGCCACCAGGTTGTCCTGGGCTGATGTGCCGTGTCTGAAGACGATCGCGTTCCTTTTGGCGGCAATGAAAAAGGACGGTCCGCTGCTGGTAGGCTTCGCCTGGAAAAGGATCTCGGCATCCGCCGGCATAGTAGTGTTCCAGGTGGTCCAGTCTTTTAACAGCACACTGAATTCGTATCGTCTGGCATCGCCTGGCTGGTACCGTGCATTGGCAATGCTCAGGGCATCACTTTCACTTCTGGGCTGACCGGCTGAAGCATAGGCGGTATCATCCAGTATAACCTTATGTGCTATGCCGTAGTTACCCGTGCTGCCAGGCGAGATCATGTAAGCGGCATCGGGCGCGGTGGCGGCAGTCGTGCCGAGACCTGTGATACCTGAATTAAGTGTGCCGGATTCATACGTAACGTTTAGCAAGGTGTCGCCGGTAGCCAGGAATTTTAACGTTGACCCGTCATTTGTTTGCGGAGTTGCCGCGATGGGCCGCTGCGGCTGTTTTTGACAGGATGTCAGCAAGGTAAGGCACACCATTACCTCAAGGGCTGTACCAAACAAAAGGGTTCTTTTCATAGCGATTACATTTAGTTAGTAGTTTGTTTACCAAACCTTCATATCGGGAGTGCACCATCCTGTAACCATGTCAAGGATGTCATCGATGCAGTCCTGTACACTGTCGTTGTCCTGGTGGTCTTGTTTCAGCTGCGCTAAAATTTGTTGCGCTATTTCCTGTTGCCCGCCGGCCTCTTTATAGGCCATTAAAACGTCTCTCACTTCGGTGGTGAAGCAGCTTTTTTGTATAATATGCTGTTGTAGCGTTTCCAGTAGTTTTTCAGCTGTCATGAGTAGGAGATATGGGTGTGATTACTGCTAAAATAAGGGAAAGTCCCGCATGTTGCAAACGCTATTATGGGCCGGGCTCATTTCACCATCCTGTTGCAAACAGTCTTCTGGCGCCTTTTATGCCGCAATGCTGGTACTGATGATAGGCCTGTGCCACCCGTTCGTGGATGACGGCAGGCTTTTCCCGTTGCAACCATCCGTTGATGACCGGTACGAGGGTATATGCTTCGGGCGACATCAGGTGGGTAGTCCAGATAAGCGGTTGTGCCCCGGTTTTACGGACACTTTCAGCAAAGTAGGGTTTGCTGGCGCAGGCGAAAATAGCGACGTCCCGCTGCTGGTTGTCACTTTTGACGGGTGTGGCAGGAAGGCTAAAATCCATTAGTCCGTTATGGCCTACAAACACGATCAGCCCTGCATTGCCACCGGCACGGATGGTGGCGGTATCCACGCTGAGCTGTACTTTTTTCTGCCCGGCTGCATAATGCAGGAAATCCGTAATCGTTTCTTTCATTTTAGCGCCGTCATAGGCGTCGGCAATCAGGTAGGTGTTGGTTTTCCGGTGTTTTAGAATGATGCGTTCGTATATGTTGCCGCCGGGATGTGGTACCTGTTTGATCAACTGCCAGTCGGGTTGTTTTTTCAGAAAGGTTTTAACGCCATATCCGCAGCCCCAGTACAGGTTGTTGGCGGGGTCCTGTCCGTTCCCGATCTTCGGCGGCACTTTTACAATGCCCTGGTACTTGTTGTCACAGAGGGCTACCAGTACGTGGATAGAGGCTGGCTGGCTGTAGGTTTTGATACCTGAAAGCAACAGACTTAAAAGCAGGGTTAATCTGAACATGGCGATTTTTCTGTGTAAGATGCAGGAAGTGTTTAATTCCATAACGTCGCCGATACTTTCATGCTACAGGTATCAATAACTGGTGCGAAAGAGCATACCGGAATTACAGCGCCTTTTTCATTACAAAAAAGGCGCATTCAGAAAATCTTTCAGCGGTTTCAGGGTTTTATACACAGCGGCCAACTGTTGCGGGGCGTCTTTTGCCAGCAACTCTTTGTCGGCCACCGGACGGACAGCCACAAAATGTTTCAGCTTGAGGTATTCCGCCATCGGATCGTCTTTTTCAAAGCCCAAAGGAACGCGCTTTAGTTTATCCTCTTCGCTCAGGCCTTCGAAATAACGGCGGAAGCCAGTCGCCCCCAGGATTTTTTGAAACGCTTCGGCATTATAGGAGATTTCTTTCCGGAGTTCTTTCAGCTTGTCGTTTTCCAGCATATAGATGCCACCCGCCAGGAAAGACTTCCCCGGCTGAATGTGCAGATAGTATCCTGCATTCCCACGACCAAGGTTTGCCCCGAAATTGACTTTGTAAGGCTCCTTGTTTTGAGAGAAACGGGTATCGCGGTATATCCGAAAAAGTGATTTCCTGGCGTCGATGCTCCCTGTTTCCTTATCAAATGCTGCCATCTCTTTTATCAGCGCTTCCACAAAGGAAACCATCTCTTCCCGGGCGCTGTTGTAAAGATGTTTATGCTCGTTAAACCACTCCCGGTTGTTGTTGGCGGCCAGGTCTTTCAGGAAATTCAGAACGGATACTTTCATAGCTGTTAGTTGATGGAGTGAACCGCCATTTTATTGCCCTCTGTGTCGATGAACATACCGATGTACCCTACCTCCGGACTGATATGGGTTTTCGGCACAATCACCTTCCCGTTGTTGGACGTTACCCTGTCTAATACTATCTGCAGATCATGACCACCATTCAGATATACTACGACGCCGTCTGCAGAGGGTTTGTAGTCCGCGCCCTGAACAATGGCGCCGGAAGCGTTTTTCCCGTCGCTGGGAAAGAACCCCATTTTGGTGCCGAACATTTCGGTTTCGGTGATGTCCAACCCTAAGATAGCTTTGTAAAAAGAGACGGCTCTGCTAAAATCTGTTGCAGGAATGTCGAAAAAATTGATTACGTTTTCCATTGTCATATGTTTTATGTCAGCACAAAATTATTATCCGCAGGAAACATAAAATTGTAAAAATGGGACAAGGTCAATCCATCCTGTCAAAAATCAAAGACATCTTTAAGTGATCGCCATAAAACGCTTTCGGTGTGAGACCGGTGAATTCTTTGAAATCCTTGATGAAGTGCGCCTGGTCGTAATATTCGCCCTCATAGGCCAGCGAGATCAGGCTGGAGACTTTCTCATTCAGCAACATTTTGAGCGCAGCCTGCAGCCGGATGGTCTTCGAAAGCTGTTTAGGACTCAGGCCGATGGCGGATGAAAACTTGCGTACGAGCTGCCTGCGGTTGATATTGGTTTGCCTGGACAGCGCATCGACGGACAGTTGTCCGTTGGCCGTCAAAATAGTGTCAACAGTAGATTTTACGATATGGTCAATGGTTTCAGTATCGGTCAGCCGGTTAAATAAAAAAGTCTCCGCCAGTTTTATCCGCTCCTCTGTGGTAGGTGCGTGAAGGATCTCCTGCCCGAGGACCGCGCCCTCTTCGCCGAAAAGTGCGTCTAGCGGAACGGCCGTATTTTCCATTTCTTTGATAGGCATGGTAGCGAAGGGAAGAAAACCATAGGGGTGAAAACAAACGAAGAAAGTACCGGTTTCTCCGAGCGGTTCTACATCGAGCGGTTGCGTCAGTTGTCCGATGACAAAACACCTGGGCAGCACCATACTGTTGCCGTTGTTGGTATAACGCTTGTATGGCGCGCCATAATGAAAAATCATTTTCATCCTGCCGTCAGGAACGATCGTATTTATCTGAGGGGTATTTTCTTTAGGGCTTTCCAGCGTCCAGTAACATTCAACGAGGGTCGAAAGATCTTTATGCGGTTCAAATATCTGGTGAATCATGAAAAGTGCTGTTTGGATGAATGCCGGGAAAGCTGTACCGGGTCCGCGGCAAAATTACATAAATAAATTATTATGCTTTTTGATGCGGTGTGTCGGCACGGGTGAATACTTTGGGAGCTTATACACTTGAGCTGGCACAGTATTATACCAACCAGCACCAGTTGCGCTTTCGTTTTGATCCTGGAACAGATATGCCCATGCCCACTAACTGTACTTTAATATTGACGCTAAAAGATACTTCAGATACTGTTATCCGTACGGCCTATATGACTATTAACGATCTGTTGACCGGGGATGCGGTATGGATGCTGAATACACCATCTGGAAAGTTTACAGGAAGTTACACTCCTGGCATAATTCCAATTATCACAACAACATATAGCATACCTTTACTTGAATGGATGAACGGAGGGCCAAGTGCAGGAGTAAGCAATTCGTTTATTCTCTATAAATAGTTTAAAATACAGGCGAAAAATTTTGTTATTGTTCTTGTATTTATCGCAATAGCGTTTGTTGCTGACAGAATATGGAATAAGCGCGATGAGAGAAATTTCGATATTTTTAATAATGCAAGTATTGATGGACGGATTATTGACATAGGTCCCAGTTCTGGTATTATATATTTCACGCTCGAGAATAGTAATGTAAAATATGGATTTGCTCCGGAAGTATTCGATTATGACCATTATATGTCATTTGATGACAGCGCCAGATTGGGCGATATTATAATAAAGCCGGCAAAATCTGATACGGTAAAGCTCATTAAAAAAGGACGCACTTATCTATTTACGTTTAAGAAATTTTGAAAGGAAGTGAAAATGGATAAAAGGATATCGTAAAGAAATCAAAGAGATCCGTTTTAATTACATGAAATCCGACCGTTGAAGCTGATGCTGGCATATGTGCGCTTAGTCAGCTTTAACGGTTTTTTTTAACCACCACCCCCTTCGCCAGTACATCCTCTCCCCAGGTCTCCATCAGGTCCACTATCGGCAGCAGCGATTCGCCCAGCCCGGTTAAAAAATACTCCACCTTCGGCGGCAACACCGGGTAAATGACTTTTCTGATAACGCCGTGTTCTTCCAGCTCTTTTAACTGCAGGCTCAGCACCCGCTTGCTGGCAGTCGGGTTCTGCCGGGCCAGTTCGCTGGGCCGGTGTATACCCTTATGAATAGAATTAATCAGGCAGGGCTTCCATTTACCCCCGATGATCTCAAGCGTTACACCGATGCCGCAGCTCAGGTCCTTCGGATTTTTCTTCTCGTACATAGGTACAAAAGTAGGGTATATCCCTTAATGCGGATATAGGGGCAAAATTTTCACTATGACAAAATTTTCACCCTTATTTTTCACGATGGTGTGTCGCCATACCTTTGTCCGTATTAAATATCAGGCATATGGAATTATCACACAGAGACAAAGCAGAAGCGATACAGAACAGCATCGAAACCGAGACATTGGCGGAAACCGGTTTAATTCATCCGACTGCTTATAAACAGCATAATCCTCACGTCGCTACCGGGTTGCAGGCCATCCTGGGACTACATGAACTGATGCCGATGGACAAAGTATATACCAACGTGGTCCGCAAATTCCAGGACGGCGACATCGGATTTGTGCACGTGGATTATTATTTGTTTGAGCCTACGGTAGCTTTCGATATTCATCGTTTTGAAGAGGGCAGGAGCGTAGAGCACTGGGACAATCTCCAGCCGAATCCCCAAAAGCGGAATAAGAGCGGGAGAACGATGACCGATGGCAAGACCAAGGCGAAAGACCATCATAAGACGGTATCCAATAAGGCGCTTGTACGCCGTTTTGTGCAGGAGGTGTTGATAGAAGGGAATAGGGAAGGGCTATCGTCGTACTTTAAGGACGATGAGCTCATTCAGCACAACCCGCACATGGGAGATGGCGTCAGTGAGTTTTTCGGTGTGCTGGAGGAATGGAAAACAGCGGGGAAGCCACAGACGTACCATACCATCCATAAAGTGCTGGGAGAGGGCAATTTCGTGCTGGTGCTCAGTGAAGGCTACCTGCACGGGATACATTCCGCTTTCTACGATTTATACCGGGTGGAGCATGACCGGATTATCGAACACTGGGACGTGATCGAGGAGATACCGCCCGTTGAAAAACGTAAAAATGACAATGGAAAATTTTAATGACAGGGCGCAGGTGATGCGCCCTTTTTGTATTGGTCAGAGATTATACCACGGTAACTTTGGACAGATCAGTTACCCGTAGGCCTTTCAGTGCTGCATAGGTTGTCTTGTCCATGGTGGCGCCGTCAAAACAAACGGTTTTAAAATCGAGATGCGATTTATTGGTGAGCGAAAAAGGCAGTTTGAATGATACGTTCCTGAGCGTGGCGCCGCTGAAGGAGGCGTCTTTTAACGCAGACTTGTCAAACTGTACACCGATGAAGGTCTGTCCGTCGAAGTGCATGCCCCGCAGATCACACTGCTGAAAATCGGTGGCGTTGAAAATGCAGCGCTCAAACCGCGTTTGCTGAAGGTCCGTTTTAGTAATCCTGACATCAAGAAAAGTAACATCGGTGAATGTGGCGCCCTGTCCCGACATATGCAGGGTGGTGCGCACAAGGATGGACTGGCGGAAAGTAGCATCTGTGAGGTCGGTAATGGAAAAACTGCAGTCTGTCAGGTTGGCGCGGTCGAAATTGGCTTCGCGGGCGTCGATCACTTCGAAGGTGCTGCCTGTTAGATCTGCGCCGGCGAAATTGGCGCTATGCAGTGAGCCGGCCTTAAACTTTCCTTTGTGCAGCGTAGCGCCGGCGAAGTCTTCCTGCTGCATATCAACGGCCGTGAGATGCAGCGCTACCTGTCGTTCCTGCGAGGGCAGGGATGCTGCAGCCGGCTGTTCCGCAGGGGATGCCACGGTGCCGGTGCCGGCGGGGCTGTTTTCCGTAAAATAGTTCAGGTCCACGTCCAGCATGGCTGCCAGGCGGTGGAAGGTAGTAATGTCCGGCATAGACTCGCCCCGTTCCCATTTGCCGACCGCCTGCGGACTGATAAACAGCTGTTGCGCCAGCCCCGCCTGGGACAGGCCTTTGGCTTTACGTGCCTGGGTAATTTTGCTGCCGATGATCTTAGTATCCATATAATATCCTTTTTGCGACGCTGTAAAGATATCCTGCTCCCGCTCAGTAATCGCTAAAAAGCAGGCATCTATTAGTGGTAACGCCGCTACTTATTGTTGTTGTCCGGTGTTTTGCGCTGTTTCGCCGCTGCAAACTGCGTCATTCTCTCTTGCTGCTCCTGTGCCAGCTGCGACAGTTTTGCTTCTCCCAATGCTTCGGTCAGCATGTTGTCGATGGATTTGTTCCTGGCGTTGGAGAATAATTCCTGGTGTTTATTTTCTGTGTCTTTCAGGATGTTGATCACCACTTGTTTGTCTTTCGGGTCGATGTCATGATACATCAGCAGGTTGGGTTTGTAGAGCAACGGGTAGATCCTGGCGAGGATTTTTTCGCCTGCTTTGGTGATGCTGACCAGTTTGGCCCGTTTGTCGTCCGGGTCTGTCCGTTCGGTGATGTACCCTTGCTTTTTCAGTTTATTAAGGATGTCGATGCCGGTTGTTTGTTCGGTGAAATTGTATTGGATGACCTGCGTTTTCTTGACTTCCTTTAACTGGTAGATGGTATTCAGAAAATAGAACCACTCCAGTTCAAATCCCGGCAGGTCCTGCAATGCCATTTTAGCGTAGGCTGTTTGCATACTCGCCAGCCTGCCTATCAGTTTGGCGAATACTGTATCGAGGTCCAGCGGAGTGAGGCCGCTGAAAAGCTGCTGATTACTCTCTGTTGCTAAAAAATGCATACAGAATTCTGTGGCGGACAAGCCGGGGCTCTTCTGCGTATATGCCTCCCAGGCGCTGATCAGTTTCGTAAGTTCTCCCATGATTTACATCGAATTCGATATAAAAGTAGCAAAAAAGGGTCCAATAATTTGTTCGATTCGATTTTATAGCTAATTTTACATCGAAATAGATATATTTTGATTTAAAGTTAATCTATATCGATATAATTTATCGCTTGTTTAAAACAATAAAAAATGGTTAAAATGGATAATATATCAAGCAGTTACCTGGTGCGGGCTGAACTCTGGTTATTGATTACGACGTTGCTCTACTTTCTGATGAACGGCGCGCAGCTGTTTGAGACGCTGGTATTTGTGCCGAAATGGGCGGAGGCTCCACCGGCCAATTTCGGCTTATTGCTGGACGGGAGGGGAGCCAGCCTGAAAAATTTCTGGATCGTTTTCCACTCCATACATGAAGTGACCTTCCTGCTGGCGATCGTCTTCTGCTGGAAAATAGACTTCGCCAGAAACTGGCTGCTGATTTTATTTGCCATCCACTTTGCGGTAAGGGTGTGGACGCTGGCTTTTTTTGCGCCCAACATCATTCATTTTCAGAAAATAGCCGAGACGCATTTCGTAGTCAATAATCTCGCGGCAAAAACATCGCTCTGGCAAACACTCAACTATATCCGCGTGGCCATTTTTATCGCCGTTTCCATTGGATTGATTCCATTGTGCGTCCGGCTGTTGAATGTACGTGTTTAACGTTTCGCCGATAACCCATGCCGGCTGACAAGGCCACTGCAGCAACAATGCAGCAGTCAGTATATTCGCAACGGAAAAAACAGGTAGCTGCCTCCTGGTACACGATGGTGTTGCCAGGAGGCTTTTTTATAATTGTAACGTCTTCATTCGTTCCATATATGGAAATATTCATGCTAATTCTAAATAACAAATTACCTTCGCTCCTGATTTTTATTCACTTACATGTCATCATCCATCCTTCGAGATACGCCGGAAACCGAATTGTGGCAGCTGGTCCGGCAAGGCAGTGTGCCGGCTTATGAAGCGTTATACGAGCGTCACTGGGAAACCCTGTACGAAACTGCCTACTGGCGCCTGTACGATAAAGATGCGGCCAAAGACATAGTGCAGGAGGTCTTTATTTACTGCTGGCAGAAAAGAGAACAAATTCAGATCACAGAATCTGTGGTGGGCTATTTTCGTACAGCCGTCAGGTTTAAGGTACTCAATCACCTGAAATCGGAACAGGCAAGAGATAAGTATCGTCAGCTGGCTGGCCGGGAACTACCGGAGATCACACATTCCACAGAAGAAATGATGGCTGGCGCAGACCTGGAAGCCAGCTACCGTCGTGAGTTGCAGCGGCTCCCTGAAAAAATGCGGCAGTTGTTTATCGATAGCCGTGACCATGGGCTGTCTGTTCGGGAAATTGCGCAAAAACACGGCCTGTCAGAGCAAACAGTGAAAAACCAACTGTCCGCAGCCCTTAAAAAATTAAGGGACGGACTGGGAAACTTCTTTTTTGAATAATTTTTTTTCTTCGACATAGTACTTCCGGAATTTGAGGATTGTCTATTAAACAACAGCATATGAGTCACCCTGATAAACATATCATCGATCAATTGCTTGAAAAGCATGCGTTAGGTATCTGTACGCAGGAAGAGCGTGCTATACTGGAAAGATGGTATGCTGCCTTCCCGGTTGGAAAACGTGCACTGGAAGATGAGGCGGAACGTAAGGCGGTGCACACGTCGATGAAAGCAGGGATTTTTGATAAAATCAGTCAGGAAGAAGGTACGGTGGGAGCGGTGCGGGCGCAGCGGCCCGTCCGCCACATGTACTGGCGCGCTGCGGCTGCAGCGGTGGTGTTGATCGCGGCAGGCGCCCTGTTTTATTTCTTCCGCGCAAAACCTGCGCCGGTTGCCTTTGCCGAAGTGGTGGCGCCTGCCGGCAAACAAGTGATGCATATGGAGCTGCCGGACGGTTCTGCCGTATGGCTGGAGCCGGGGTCCACACTGCGCTATGCCAGACAGTTCGGAACAGAAAGCCGTGAGGTGCAGGTACTGGACGGCCAGGCTTTTTTCGCGGTGGCCCCGGGCGCATCGCAGCCCTTTATGGTCGGCACCCCTGAGGGGATACAGACAAAAGTGCTGGGCACGGAATTCAGCGTAAAAGCCTACCGCGGACTGAAATATGTACAGGTGGCGGTGAGCGCCGGAAAGGTGCAGGTGTCAGACAACAACGCTGTATTGGGGGTGCTGGAAGCAGGGCAGCAGCTGACATACGAAGTAGGAACGCATACGGCTACACGGGGAGACCTTCCCACGGATGACTGGCGCAACGGCAACCAGACATTGCAGAACAGCTCCTTTGCCGAGGTGGCCCGCATCCTGCAAAACCGCTACGGAGTGAAGCTGTCCTATGATACCGCCATGATGGCGCCCTATCGTTTTAACCTGCGTATTGCCGGCAATACCTCCCTGGAGGAAACCATGGAAATGCTGAAAGAACTGAGTGGGATGACCTATACGCTCAGCAACGGACAGGTGACTGTTACCGGTATACAACAATAGATTTTTATAACAGCATCGTTACCCGGAAGCTGTCCCGAAAAGACGGCAGGGAACTGCTATGCCCACCCGGTGGGAGAATAACCATTAAGGACACTTTATATAGAAATTTAACGGAAACTATGCTCAATGATTACGGAAAAGGCAGCGTCCAATTCATCCAACGCAGGGACGTTAGGACCGTTCCCGGTCCTGCCGCTGATTAAAAAGCTAACATGCCTGTCCCTGGCACACGAAAGGTGTGACCGGGACAACATTGATGGATAAACCCGCCCGTATTCTTTCGGGCGGGCTTTTCATAAATGACGGCAAAAACAGGCATGTTTATTTTGAGACAACATAGTACTACCGGATGTTGAGCGTTGTCTCTTCATCAATAGCTACTGAAAACGGACATCATGCGACATATTTTAATTGTCTGGTTCCAGTTATATGGACTGACAGCTATCAGCCAGCAGCGAGAAACAAAGTTCAGCTTCCACATTCCGGCAACTACGCTGGAGAAGGCGCTGAAGTTGGTACAGCAACAAACGAAGATCGTAATATCCTACGAGTATACCAGGATACAGGGAATCACTGTTAAAGCGCGCACTTACAAGGCCGCCACTGTAGAAACGATCATCGGTAACCTGCTGGAAGGTACCACGCTCATTTTCAATCGCAGGGGCGATCAGATCATCATCGGTCCCGCTGCGGGAATAAAGCATTCTCTTAGCGGGTATTCGGAAGGCGCTGTGTTTGACGCCGTATTGGGTTACCCCATAGAGAGATTAACAGTTGCCTTTTCGACTTTTTCTCTTTTATTCAGGAGAAGTGTTTTTGGGAACTTAAAGGCCGCAGTTTTTTAGAGAGAAACCCGCCGGGACTCTTCCCGGCAGGCTTTTCATCCCAGCCGTCCATAAAGAACAAACGGAACTGGATAAGTTTTTTGAAATATTTTTTTTATTCGACATAGTACTTCAGGAATTTGAGGATTGTCTGGTAGGTAGCAGTGTATCGATAGCTGCGGGCAGGAGCCCGCATAATTTAAAGGAAGTAATGCGATATTTTTTAACCGTTCTGTTCGTAGTAAGCGGATTGGCCGCCGCCGGTCAGCAAAACGAGACAAAGTTCAGCATCCGTTTCCCCAGCCTGGCGCTGGAAGCGGCGCTGAAACTGATAGAACAACAAACAGGCATACCAATATCTTATGAATATACCCGTGTGCATGGAATAACCATTAAAGCACGCATTTACAAAGAGGCGTCGCCGGAGATGATGATCGCTGACCTGCTGAAAGGAACACGACTTACTTTCAAACGCAGGGGAGATCAAATCTTTATCGGTCCTGGTACCAGCGCAACGCATACCCTCAGCGGGTATGTGGAAGATGCGGCTTCTGGTGAAAGGCTGATTGGTGTATCGCTGGTGGCGCCTCAATATCAGGCGGGTACTGTTACCAATGCCTACGGATTTTATAGCCTGACTTTACCGGCAGATACTGTCAGGGTGCAGGTGTCCTACCTGGGATACCAGCGTCTTGACACGTTAGTGGCCATGCAAGATACAAGGAGTTTCTCCTTCCGCCTGACGACACTCAGCAGCCAGCTGGGGGAAGTGACTATCCGGGGAACACGGGCCGATAATATCGAAACCTCTTCCCAGATGAGCCGTATTCATTTACCGGCTGCACTGGTGCAGTCTGCTCCACGCCTGTTGGGCGAAGCAGACCTGTTCAAAACCCTCCAGCTGATGCCTGGTGTCAAACAAGGTACAGAGGCCACCAGCGCGTTGCTGGTACGCGGAGGCACGCCGGACCAGAACCTCATCCTGCTGGATGGCGCCCCGCTGTACAATCCTGTACACCTGATGGGTATCTTCTCTACATTCAATACCAGCGTGCTGAAAGACGTCACGCTGTACAAGGGCGCCTTCCCGGCCCGCTATGGAGGCCGGCTGTCGTCGGTGGTGGACATCTCCACGAAAGACGGGGACATGTATAAAATACATGGAAACTTTTCTGTCGGCCTGCTGTCCGCACAAGCCACGCTGGATGGCCCCATCAAAAAAGAAAAAACTACTTTTGTGCTCTCCGCCCGCAGGTCTTACCCTGATCTGGCGGCGAGATTATACCTGGACAGCCAGGATAATTCACCGGACAAATTCAGGCTTAACTTTTACGATATCAATGCCAAAGTGCATCACCGGTTTTCGGACCGGGACAAGCTGTACCTGAGCTTCTATACGGGCCGTGACAAGCTGGCAACGAGTGACCGCTACGGTCACGCATATCCGTTTTATTACGTGACCGATGTAGGGGTGAACTGGGGCAACTACACCGGTACCCTGCGGTGGAACCATGTATATTCCCCGAAGCTGTTTTCCAATGTGATGCTGATAGGCAGCGACTATCGCTTTCAATCCGTTTATAAACAGGCAGGCGCCACCACCAGCGGAACATATTCCGACGAGCAGCGGCTGAATTCAGGCATCAGGGATTATGGCGGGAGGATAGATGTAGAGTACCAGCCTAAGCCGGCGCATACCGTCAAAGCGGGAACACAACTGATGTATCGTCTTTTTACGCCGGGAGTGCTGCAGACAAAACAGACGGAAAAAGACAAGGTGGTGGCGGATTCCAGCAACAGTAACCACAATATTCATGCGCAGGAACTGAGCCTGTACGCAGAAGACGACTGGCAGTTGTCCCAACGGATGAGCATAAACGCAGGGCTGCATTTCAGTGGGTTTAACGTGGAAAAGCGCCTGTATCTGTCCCTGCAGCCACGCGTGAGCGCACGTTACCTGTTGCCCGCCAACTGGGCGCTCAAAGCTTCCTATACCCGGATGACCCAATACATTCACCTGCTGGCTTATAACTCCATTTCGTTGCCTGCGGACCTCTGGGTGCCGGCAACAGACAAGATCAGGCCCCAGGACGCAGACCAGTATGCGTTGGGCGTTGCCCGTAACCTGTTCGGAGACCAGTTGGAGTTTTCGGCGGAAGCTTACTATAAACGGATGTATCACGTCATCGAATACAAGGAAGGCGCCAGCTACCTGACATCCGTCAAAGGAGACTCCTGGCAGGAGCAGGTGGCAGCCGAAGAGGGCAAGTCCTATGGGCTGGAGCTGCTGTTGCAGAAGAAAAGCGGCAGGCTGACCGGCTGGGCGGGGTATACCCTTGCCTGGGCCAACCGGCAGCTCCCGGAGGTGAACTACGGCCGTACCTTCCCCTATAAATATGACCGACGGCATGATGTCCACCTGGTGGCGGTTTACAAATGGCGTAAAGGCATTACGTTGTCAGCCTCCTGGACCTATCAAAGCGCCGCACCTTTCACTATCCCGCTGGCATCTTATGGCGGTCTCACAGATCCGCTTTCAGAAGGGGGCCTGTTCCGGTATTCGCGGAAAATTGATTATGTCAATTCGCGTAATAACGTGCGAATTAAAGCATATCATCGTTTAGACCTCGGCGTTAGTTTTGTCAAACACAAAAAGAATGGGCTGGTCCGTACGTGGAATATAAGCTTGCTGAATGTTTACAACCGGTTTAATCCTTATTTCTATTACGTGGATAGTTATTCTCCGGTACAAGCGCAGGCTACGCTCACGGCGCTTTCGCTGGTGCCTTTCCTTCCCGGTATCACGTATGAACTGAAATTTTAGATCATGAAAAAGAAACTGGTACTGCTGTTGATGGCAATAATCACCCTCAGCTGCAAAAAACAAATAACCATCGATTTGCCTGACATGGTAAACCAGCCGGTCATTAACCTGCTGATGGCCAAAGACAGTTTCATCACTGCACTGGTAACGAAGTCCCAATATTTGGGTCCGATGAATAGCGACCCGCGGTTTGGTTTTTCCACGATACCGGATGCAAAGGTAACGCTGTATGAAAATGGTGGGTACAAAGAAGAGTTGCAGAGGATCACCAACATCTGGGGCACCTATTATAAAAGCACTGTCAAAGCCCGTCCCGGCATCGCTTATCGTGTGACGGTCGCCGTTAACGGTTACCCGGAAATGGAAGGGACAGACTCCATACCACCGTCCACTATCCCGGGGAATCTTACGTTCAGGAAAGTAGCCAGCGATGATTCGAAAAGCAAAGCCAATATCACGCTGGAGCTGATAGATAAACCAGGAGAAAAAAATTACTACCGCATCAGGATGTACGAACACCTGACAGATAACGATACGACCATGGCGCTGGCTGGGCTTTCATTCATTTCCTCGGACCCGTACGACATTTTATTCGGGAAAAAAGAACGGCGTGAGTTCTTTACCGACGACCAGTTCTTTGATGGCCATACCCGCCGGCTGAACTTCATCGTTAGCAGCGATCTCGGGTTCAAACATCCGCTGGAGCTGGAAGTAACGACCTTGACCTACAGTAGCTACAATTATTTGTTCAGCTCCTTCCTGGCGGAAGAAAAAAATGAAGACGTGTTGTCAGAGAAGGTAATTGTATTCAGTAATGTCCTTCACGGGCTGGGTATCGTTGGAGGGATGTCAATAGAGCGCTACAAAATTATTTATTAAAAAGGCTAACATGTGAGTCTTTCGTTCGGGAAATTTTTTTGAACGCAAAGGCCGCGTTTTCTGAAAACCCGCCCGGATTTTTTCCGGGCGGGCTGTTTTTATATCTCTAATACCCGGGGAACTGCACCAGCTTTTTATTCCGGTCTATTTCACTCTGTGGAACAGGATAAAAATAAAACCTGGGCTGCCAGTTGGCCCTCGTAAACGAAACGGTCCTTTTATGGAACTCCGGATCTGACAGTGAGCTACCTTTTTCTATGTTCATACCATGAAAAGCGCCGCCCTGGTGCTGGTCCGGCTTATCGGCCACTTTCCAGCGACGCACGTCCCAGTAACGGTGACCTTCGAACATCAGTTCAATGCGGCGCTCGAGCTGTATCTGCGCCCGCATTTCTGCCTGGGACAGACCGGGTTGCAGGTCGGGCAGACCGCCCCTGTTGCGGATCTTGTTAAGGTATTTGAGAATATCGGCGTTGCCGGGTTCGTATTCGTTGAGCGCTTCAGCGTAGTTGAGATAGATCTCACCAAGGCGGATCATCATCGCAGGCCGGGTGAAATTACGCCCGGTACGGAAATCGGTGTTAGGGTGAATGTTTTTTCGGGCGGTATATCCGGTGGAGGGCCAGTCGCGCGGCGCGCCGTTTTTACCGGAATTGCCGGTGAAGAAAAATTCCACTCTTGTTTGTCCTGCTTCAGGAACAACGGGCACCGTAGCGCCGTTGAAAGTCACATCTACATAAAAACGCGGTTCGCGGCCGGTGTACATATTGTAGGTGCCGCTCACATAATAGGGGGTGGCGGCATCGGTAAAACCGTTCTCTGAGTAACCGCTGCCGGCATCACCGGTAGCTTTGCCATTGGCCATTCTGAAAATATCTACCTGTTCCTGTGTGACGGCGATGCCGTTCCAGCCCTGGCCGTTGGCGCAGCGAGGGGAACAGTGGCGTTCCCAGTTGCCAACGTGACTGGAAGAAGTGCGTATCCAGATAGCTTCTTTCTGCCAGCCATCGAAAAAGAGATTGCGGCAGGAGAGATAGGCGGCGCGGAAAGGATCGGGGTCTGACACGGTGTACAGCTCCCAGCGGTTGAGGTCAATGACAGCTTTGGCGGCGTCGGCAGCTCTTTTCCATTTCTCTTTGTCATAGGCCTGGTTAAACAATACGGTACCATCAGGATTGGTAAAAGACGCAAGGTCTTTATTGCCATTGAACAGCGGGCTGGCATGATACAGCAGTATCTGTGATTTAACGGCCAGGATAATCGGCTGGGTGATACGTCCCGTCTGTGTAACATCGGGCTGGGTGGGATCTACCGGGTTTACATGCAGTACCGGCACATCCGGAAATGCTTTGTCCATTTCAGAGACCACGTAAGACACGCAGGCGTCCCACGGGCTGCGGGGGATCTGAAAGTCCTCTTCCGGGAGGCTGGGTGTTTCACCCATGAGCACCACAGGCCCATATTGGCGCATCAGCAGCCAGTAGTAGTAGGCGCGGAGAAAACGCGCTTCGGCTTTGTATTGTTTCAGGAGCCTGGTGCCATCGGGAAGCGCTTTGATCTCCTGGTTCTCATCAGCATGTTGCAGGAAGATGGCCGCCTGCCGGATGGTCTGATAGTAGCTGTTCCAGTATGAAGGAGTGGCGTTGTCCGGAGCGATGGCGCCGGAGTTAATGCCGGGCTGCACCCAGGCATAGTCGGCTTCATCGCATTGCCCGGTCCACGGCGTGCTATAGGGCTGCGCCCACATATCGGGCATGGGATGGTACAACCGTGCCAGCCACTGCTCTGTCATGGAGCGGTTGGTGAATACATCTTTCAGCGTTGTGATGTTGTCCGGCACCGTGTCGAGGTACCCTTTTTTACAGCCTGCGGCACAGAGCAACAGGAATAACAGCAGTATATTTTTGTATGAATAAGTCATGATGTTACGTTTTATTTGAAACTGGCGCGGATACCGAAGTTGTAAGTGGTGGTGTTGGGATAGGCGGTACCTCTGCCGTCGCCCAGCTCCGGGTCCCATATTTTCCAGGGGGAGATGGTAAAGAGGTTGGTACCGTTTACATAGGCCCGCAGCGTTTTAAGGCCGTATTTCTGCAGCTTTCGCATACCAAAGGTATATCCCAGCTCCGCGCTTTTAAGACGGATATAATCCGCCCGTTTGAGCCACCAGGTGCTCGCATAATAATTGGTGGTGATGTCCTGTCGGGTTGACATACGTGGATAGAAAGGCTTGCTGTTGGGGTTGTCCGGCGTCCAGCGGTCGGTGGCTATCGTATAGAGGTTACCGATAGTAGGGCCTTCGTAGAACGGGTTGGTGCCATGCCCGCCGCTGTACATGAAGTCTACCATGGCGACGCCCTGGAAGAAAAGGCTCAGGTCAAATCCTTTGGCGCCAACGCTGAAGTTGAGGCCGTATACAATGCGGGGCACCGGGCCGTAGCCGATGGCCTGCTGATCGTAACTGTTGATGATACCATCGCCGTTCAGGTCCTGGTACTTGATGTCGCCGGGCCGTACGTCGCCGGACTGCCGGGGAGATTTGGCAATATCGGCGGAATCGGAAAAGAGGCCCAGCGCTACATAACCGAAACGCTGATCGATGGTGTGCCCGGTACGGTTCAGCCAGGGATACTGCCACGGTGGAAGGCCATCATACACGTTTTTGTTGATGTTGAAGTTGAAGTTGCCCCTGAAGGCCACCCAGTAATTTTTTGAAAATGTTTTGTTGTATTCTGCCGTGATATCGATACCCTTATTTTCCGTGATGCCGATGTTGCGGTAAGGGATGTTATCCGTCGTATAGCCGGAAGAGTAGGGGATGTCGTACTGGCGCAGCAGGATACCGGTCCTTCTTTCTTTAAACAATTCCACGATTAAAGACAGCTCATCTTTAAATGCTTTTATTTCGATACCCAGGTTCTGGCGTTTGCCTGTCTCCCAGCTTACTTCTGAACCGATCTGGTCTTCTTCCATGCCCCAGAAAGAGGTGGTGTTGCCTGGTACGCCGAAGGTGTAACCCAGGTCGCCATTGTTTTTTATCCTTGTCAGGAAGAGGAAACGGGAGCCGGTGTTGCTGTTGCCGGACAAGCCATAGGTGTACCGTACTTTGAAATAGGAGAGCACATTGCTCAGTGGCTCAAAGAAATGTTCGTTGGATATTACCCAGCCTGCGCCAAAGGAAGGAAACAAGCCATACCGTTTCCTGGGGGTGAAGTTCTCTGAACCGTTATACCCGAAATTGGCTTCTGCAAAGTAACGGCTCTTGTAGCCATAGGTCGCCCTGCCGCTCAGGCCCCTTACGCGGAAAGGGATGGAGCTGATGAGATCACCGGCGTCGCCGTCGATGTAATCGGACTGGTTATACAGCAAAAGTCCGGATACGTCGTGGTCGCCGAATTTACGGGCGTAGTTCAGGGCCGTTTCGGTATAGAACCGGCGATCGCCGCCTCTGGACACCTCAAAGCCCAGCACGTTGGAGCCGGGGTCCACCACACGGGTCAGCAGGTTACCGGCGGAGTCGCGGCCGGTAGCATAGTAAGTCTGTACTTCTCTTTTCCTGTTCAGATTATTCCAGCTGTAAGAGTCAAAGGCAAACATGCTGGTGGCAGAGAGTCCCTTCAGGATAAAATCCAGCTGCTGCCGTACACGGATGTTGGAACGGATGTTATTGCGGTATTCTGTGGCATAGCCCGATTGTGTCAGGTTACGGTAAGGGCTGGGGTAACTGCCGCCGGGTATTTTAGGCCATTGTCCGTTGGAATACTGCGGCGGTATCAGGTGGGGCGGCACCTGTGTGGCCAGGTTAAATAAGGCGCCGGTGCCGATACCGGGATAGTTGCTGTTGATAATGTATCCATTGACACCCAGTTCCAGCTTGGTGGTTTTGGTGATACTGGCGTCTACGTTGGTGGTGAAATTGTAGCGGTCCAGCTTGATGGAAGAGTTATAGGATTGCAGGTTGTCCCTTTTCAGCATGCCGACTTCTGAATAATATCCCGCCGAAATATAGTATGTCGCGAATTCGGAGCCGCCACGCACGTTCAGGTTGGCCCTTCTGTTCTGGCCGTACTGATTAAAGAGCGTTTTAAACCAGTCCACATTCGGATAGAGGTCAGGATCTTCTCCGCTGATATGTTGCTGTATTCTTTCTTCTGTGTAGAGGGGTGTCCGGCCGCGCATTTCCAGCCCTTCGTTGTACAGGCGCATGAAGGTAGGTGCATCCACAAATTTAGGCAGCTGGGTAAATTTAGTGATGGCCTGGTTCAGCTCTATATTGATCTGCGGTTTGCCTGGCTTGCCGGTTTTTGTGTTGACGAGGATAACGCCGTTGGCGCCACGGGTGCCATAAACAGCGGTGGCAGACGCATCTTTTAAGACGGTGAAACTTTCCACGTCTTCCGGGTCGAGGTCGTTGATGCTGCGGTCCGGTACGCCGTCTACGATGATGAGCGGGCCACGTGGGCTGGAGCCGAAGGTGGAGATGCCCCTGATCCAGATGTCGGAGCCGTCATAGCCGGGCTCACCGCTGCGCTGAACGGCCACAATGCCTGCCAGCCGGCCGCCCAGCGCATTGGTGAGGCTTCTCACCGGCAGCTTCAGCTCTTCCGGTTTGATGGTGGACTGTGCGCCCACCAGGCTGATTTTTTTCTGTGCGCCAAAGCCTACCACCACTACTTCATTGAGGCCGCCCTGCTTTGCCAGCATTTCGATGTTGATGTCTAAGCGGTTGCGGACGCTGATCTGCTGCGTTTGGTAACCGATGTAGGAAAACTCCAGGGTGTCGGTTGGCTCTGCGTCCAGCTCGTAAAAACCTTTATCGTTCGTAGTGGTACCCACGGTCGTTTTGATGACTTTCACGGTCACGCCTACCAGCGGTGAGCCGAGTTTGTCTTTTACATTGCCGGAAACGTGGATTTTAGCGGCAGGTTTTGTGACGGGGGCCGGACGCGGCTCGGCCGGCGTGATGATGTATTGTGAGGGACCGGTCATGTTAAGGGTGAGGCCATAGGACTGTAATATTTTCTGCAGCGACGCGATAGCGGCAGACGCCCCGTTGTTCAGCAGGTTGTCGGGCACAAAAATGTTCTTTGCATATTTTTCGTTCATGGCTATACGCAGCTGATATTTGGTATATACTTTTTCCAGCGCGTTTGATAGCGAGAGTACCTGCCGGGCAGGACTGGTATCGATATTACCGGATTTCCGGTATTGGTGTTGTGGTAACGGTGACGACTGTACGCCAGCCACCGCGTCCTGCGCCTGTGTGACAGATGAGGTGATGCCGAGCAACAGGCACAGGCCGGCTATTCCCTTCAGGCAAAGCCGTAGAGATCCAAATTTCATAACGGATAAAATTTTGGTTAAAGACTACATAAAGCAATATGTGGAGGATTGTCTGCTACGGGGCCGTGGTGCCCGGAGAGAGAATCCTTTCCATTAGAAAAACAAAGTCACTGTTCCCGCAGGCTACGCTGCGGCGATCGGGATTTCCGGATATTTTTTTTCTGGTTAAAAAATGATGTTGTTAACGTTGATGTTTGTTCTGAAAAATCTGGGACGTGCTTATTTTGGTTGAATAATAATCCGGTGACCATCTTTCCTGACATCAGCTTCCAACATGCCTGAAAGCGATTGGCACAGGCTCTGTGCATCTGTTATCAGCATGCGGCCGCTGATGCTGGTGGTCCGGAATTTCTGCGGTTGCAATATGGTGACTTCATACCCGTAGTTGGCCTCCAGCAGCTCTTTCAGCTCTGCTACGGAGGTGTTCTCAAATTTGTAATCGCCATCCTTCCAGGCGGCGAACAACTGTGCATTGACGCTGTCTATCCGGAGGGTGTTACTGACTACCGTTGCTCTCTGTCCGGGCCGCACCAGCATTTCCTGCTCATGCGCACTGGCTTTTACCATCCCGGTATTTACTATTACGTTGGTGTTGTGTTGATCATCGTTCACTGTAAATGATGTACCTAATACCACTACGCTGATGCCAGGCGTATGTATCCTGAACGGCGTCGCCGTATTTTTTACAACTTCGAAATAGCCACTGCCTTCCAGCCACAATTCCCGCAGCCCGTCTTTTACATTGCGGTAACGTAGCTGGCCGCCCGGTTTGATCCATACGCGTGTGCTGTCGGGCAGCACCATATGCTGTACCGTCGCTTTCTGCGATACGAGTGTCAGCAAGGGTTCTTCGCGGGGCGATGGCTGCAATACGTAGGCGGCGATACCTCCGCCAATGACCAGTACCAGCACCGCTGCGGCGTATTTCAACCAGGAGAGGCGCCGCAGGGGGACAGGCTCCGCTGCGGCCTGCAGCTGCCCGGCAATCTGCTGCCATCGTTCGTCCGTTTCCTCGCGGGTAACTGCCGATACGCGCTGCTGGTCCAGGATGTCTTTCACCTGAAAGTAGCGCTCACGGTTGGCGGGAGCGGCGTCCAGCCAGGCGGCTACTTCAGCGGTTTCGGCAGGACTGGCCTGACCGTCAATAAATTTTATTAATAGCGTATAATCCAACGGGTTAGTATTATTAGGTGCCATTTCATATTATTTAGACGAGAAAGGGATAGGAACTACGTACCGGTTTTGAAAAAAAATTTTCGTACGCGTCCGGAAAAAGGGAAAATGGAAAATATAATATATATCCGCGTTAAAAAAGCATCATGACAGAGAGGAAAATGTTGGTTTTGCGTATGAGTCCGCGTAGTTGTTTGATCGCTTTATACAGCTGTGTTTCCACGGTACGCGTGGAAATGCCCATGGTGGCTGATATTTCGCCGGTTTTAAGGCCCTGTTGGTACCGCAGTTTAACTACCTCCCGGCATTTGGGTGGCAGCGCTTCTATAGCCTGCCAGACGCTGGCGGCCAGGTTATCTTGTTGGATCAGGCTTTGCCGGGGACCATCGGGACTGAAATAGTCCATTTCCGCTTCGGCGAGTCCCGGAAGGGTGGTGTTGATATAACGCTGATGGACAGCTTCCCGCCGGATATGATCGAGGCAACCGTTGTGCACGCTGCGGAAGAGATACGCTTTGATGCTGGTGTCGATGTTCAGGGAAAGCCTTTTTTTATAGAGTTGAATGAAAACGTCCTGTATGATGTCTTCTGCCGTCTCGCGCGTCACATATTTACAGGCATAAGCACGCAACAGGGCGTAACACGCTTTAAAGATTGGTTCAAGCGCTGCTGCATCCTGCGGTGCCGGTGTGCCGGTCTGGCGTGTTTCATCTACAGGTTCCCCATAACTCATCAAAGGTAATTTGAACAATTATCCAAGATAATGACAATAATAATAAAAACAAACAGGGGAATGCATCATTTAACCTTCGCAGAGGAGCTCCTTGTCCCATAGCTGCAACATCACAGGGACGGCCGTTTCAGCGGGGAGGAACTGCTGCCATCGTAAGATCAGTTGTCCAAACGTTTCGCTTTCCTGCGCAATGTGCATTAACGGAAGGATGTCGTGGTTGCCGAGGAAAGCCACTTCCCGCGCAAGATTGGGGTGTTGCAGGGCGGTTTTGTATTCCGCGCAGTCATTGATGACGCAGATGGTTTTTTTGTAGGAAATAGCAGGGGAGAGATACAGTTTTTTATGCCACAGCTGTTGCAGGGTATCGTGAATATTGATTTTTTTTTCGGGAGATGATACCGGCGGCTGATAGCTGGCCAGCGACTGCCCCACTTGCGCGGTAAAAGGCGATAAAGTCTCTGCTGTGGCGGGAAGCGTGGCGCGTGTTTTCCAAAAAGGATGAACGCCGGCCGGCCAGGCTTCTGCATAGTACCGGCTGGTCCATTGCATATGATGGGCGACGGAATCGGCCAGGCGGTTTTCAAAAAATTCCTGTGCGATGGCCGGTGTGTTTTTTTGAAAGATGGTATGTATGGCAATAACGGCCTGTAAAGACATGCGCATCGCTTTTTCCACGCCGGTGGAGGAAAGCGGGTCGATCGCGAACGCAGCCTCCCCTAGTTGGATACGGTTGTTGTACCACGGTAGCTGGTGTACATAACTGAATACATTACAACTCTGCGGTGATGACAGTGCCCCGGCTTTTAATGCCGGCCGGAAGAGTTGCGCGCTGCTAAGCAGCTGCTGATAGCTATCGTGAAATGATGATTGTTTGACAAATTGCGGATCTGTGAATGCCAGTATTCTGTACTGACCGTCATGTAGTGGCGAGCCCCACAGCCATCCGTCCGGTACGGCTTCCACACAAGTAGCCCGTGGCATCACCTGCGCGCTGGTGTAGGACCATATACCCACCATCGGCGGGGCTGTCTGCCATCGTTGTGACTGCCTGATACCTTTTCTGCCGCGGGCATCCAGCAGAAACGAACAAGACAGTGTTTGCGCACCCTCCGGCTGCCGGATGGTAACGTGCCAGTGATGCCCGTCGTAGGTGCTGCGTTCATATTTTGCCGGTTGATATAGTACCAGTCCCCGTGCTACCGCCAGGTCCAGTAATCCTTTGTCCAGCAGGCTGCGGTCTGTCATTAAGCCGTGACCACGCGGTGGTGTGTCTGCATGCTGCGTTTGCCAGATCACCTGCGCGGGCAACTGCTGCAGGCAGTGGTCTTCCTGCAGCAGGGATGCGGCGTCAATGTAATCAAATATATTCCGGATGCCGGGTGACAGCGACTCACCGATTTGTGACCGCGGAAATGCTTCGCATTCCGCCATGGCTACCCGATACCCCAGTGAGAGCAGGCGCAGCGCAGCGCAGGTCCCTGCAGGGCCTGCGCCTGCAATAAGGATGTCGTATGTGTCCATGCGAATAAAAAAAAGTAGTTATTGATACCATTGCGGCGCCATCCGGTTGATTCTTTCGTGTGCCTGTATAGTATAATGCAGCCATCCCCGGATATAGTCGCAGGCATGCCGCCCTTTTTCCAGTACTTCGTGATGGCAACCGCCGCCACAGAGGTATTGCGCCCAGCAGTTGTTACAGGGCGATTGTTGATGTACGTGGCGGGAGGCCAGCCAGTTGTTCTGAAGATCGGCATCTACGCCCTCATAGATATTTCCCATACTGCCGGCAGTTTCATTCACAAAACGATGACAGGCATACAGGCCACCGTCGGCCGATACGCCCATATACCCGGCGCCTGCGCCGCAGGGGTAGGGGCGGTGCGTGCCTTTGGCAATTTCTTTCAGCGCGTTGATCATATTGAGGAAAGGGAAACGTTTGCCCTGGATAATATGTTGTTCAAACAACAGCCCGCAGGCGATCATCTCTTCCAGCATTTTTTCGAGGTCCCGGCGGGTCATCTCATCGCGCCCGTTGGAAGAACGCAGCAGGGGAGAAAATCCTACGCTGTGAAAACCCATGCTGATGAATGCCTGTAAGGTGTCGGTCAGTTGTTGCTGTGCAGGCGTTACCGTTACCCGTGCGGATACCTGCATCTGTCGCTGTTGTGTTAGTAACGGCTGAATTTTTTCCAGGATACGCTCGTAAGACCCGGCGCCGTTTTTCATAGGGCGCTGCCGGTCATGCTGTTCTCCGATACCATCGAGACTGATTGTTACTGCGAAACCGTGTTCTTCAAAAAAGGTTGCGTCGTCCGGTTTCAGTAAGGTACCGTTGGTAGTCAATGAGAAGTTTACCTGCACGTCTTTTGTTGCTGCAACGGCAAGAGCGTATAGCGTGGCTTCCCGCAACGATTTCCGGTTGATCAGCGGTTCGCCGCCGAGGAAAGTCACCTGCACCTTATCGCCGGGCGTACAATCTTTCAGTAACAGGTCTATGGATTGCCGGGCGGTGGCCATGTCCATATTTTTCGCCGGACCGCCGAAATCGCCCTGGTCAGCATAACAGTAAGTGCAGCCCATATTGCACTTCTGGGCGATGGCCAGCGAGAGGGCATGTACCCGCGGACTTTTTAAGGGGATGTCGTCGATGAACGGCGTCGTGTCGATACCCATGGCCACCAGCTCCTGCCGGATGGCGGCTTCGTTCTTCCGGGCGATCAGGTGGCGGAAGCGTTGCTCCGCTTCCGGGCCGAGCTTATGCAGCCTGCTGCCGTTGGTGACCAGCAGTTGTGTCCTGCCACCGCCGGATACGAGGTGTACCTGAGAAGAGCCAGGCATGGACTGCCTGGCTATCTGTGACGTTAATTGTGTAGCGATGGTATATAAGGAGGAATGATCTAACATCATGTGGACCTATAAGTTATTAATAGTAGTGTCGCCGTTGCTGGTGAGGGCATCGTTTCCTTTAACGATGAAGTTGAGTTCTCCTTCCCAGTTCTGGAACAGATCATTATAGGAAGCGAGCCGCGTGTCCACCCGGTTGTCGGGGACATATTCACCCGTACGTTGTTTGGACAGCCACATGTCGCCTTTACTGAGCCCGTTCTCCCCGGGTTCCACGTTTACGTAGTCCGGACGGGTAGCTGCCCAGTAGTAGCAGGCGCATTCGCGGTAGTCATTCTGCCACGGGGAACAGAGGCTGCGGGTAAGAAAACCATCGCTCACCAGGTGTGGATCTATTTCGCCGCCCGTGGTGCCTTTGCTGGTGAAGAAATTGGCCATGGTGGTGGCGTATGAAGGATAGGTACTGCCTTTCAGGTCATTTTCCGTTACCAGCACAGGAAAGGTAGCTTTTTCTTTGGTGAACTGCAGATGTACGGTGGCTCCCGGTTGTATGCCCAGTGAGGCGATGAGGTTAGACCATTCCATGAATACAGCGCCGTTGGGGTTGTCGCTGGTGGCCAGCGGCACGTTGTCGCCGCCGGGGAACACAGGGCCCTCTGCGGCTACCATGGTCGGTTTGCCGTTGATACCAATGAGCCGGTGGCCGGTCATGTCTACGTTACTGACTTTTCCACTGATGACGTAGTTGTCATTTTCACTCATCACCAGCCCGGTGAAAACGTTCACCCAGATATTCCGGAAGTCTGATTCCAGACCGGGGAAACAATTGGAAATAGCGGCTCTTGAAATAACGCTGTAGGGGTTGCCCGGAGAGCGGTAATTGAGTTGAGCGATATAGTCGTCTTTATGAATGGTGCCGGTAGCCGGAGCGGGCGGATCGGTGGTGTTATCATTGAAGAGTGCATTGGCGGCGGCCTGTATAACGGTATTGATCATACGCCAGGTGAGCGTTAGTGCGCGTCCGTCGGCGCCGCGCATCAGTCCCGGCATTTTGCGTCTTTCCTTGTCGGACACGTCCCCGATTTTATCTGGCCGGCGCAGTGCATCGGCAAACCATGCGGCCATGCCGGTGCTCAGTCCGTTGAACACTCTTTCGTGCAACATACGCAGCGCCAGGTTATCTACCAGCGAATCGGCCATGATAGGCTCATACAGCCGTCCGAGGTCGTTGGTGTCCTGCCGCACCATGGTGCTGGCCACATTCCATCTGCCGTTGATAGGATTGCCATTCATCACGCTGGTGTTCATCAGCACGATGGATTCCAGCGCGCGGCGTACAATTTCCTCCGCTTCCTCTATCGGCACGGCATCTTGCCGGTCGGGCCCGAGGTATACCTGTTCCAGTTCATCGGCGATGGTACGTACAGGAAGGATATCGGGCGCGAATGCCGGTGGGCCGGCGCAGATGGTGGCCCGGGCCACCAGCGGACTGGCGCTGTTGATGTCCAGTTCCACGTAGCCGTCACACTCATCGTCGATATAGCCCCAGCTGTATTGGTTGCCTTTATCGTCTGAGTAACCGGCGAAGATCTGTGCAGGCATGGTGTAATTGGGATTAAAATCCGGCCCTTCCACGTATTTGGCCCAGGGTTTACTGGGGTCGTAGATCACCTGTGTTTTGGGGTCCGTGATGTTAGGGTCTTTTGTGGCCGTCTGTCCGTAGGCTTTGACGCTGTCCACAGCGCATCCGTATACTTTTCCGGGGCCGGGCGTATAACGCAGCCTTATCTGGGGAAAGTCTGTGGTAGGCTGAATAAACTGGACGGTGCCCAGTGGCAGGGATTGACCTGAGATGAAATTATTACAATGACCGATCACCGGTTTCGGGGTGTAATCACCGCCTTTGATGTCTACGGTGGCGTGGATAGCATCATTGGGATCTCCCGTTCTGCGTTGTATTTTAAGGTTGCCGAGCCTTATTTTCCAGACAAAATCATTGATTTTGATATTGGCGTCGTCCAGCATTTTCTGCGTTAGCGGCACCAGTACGTCCGGTTTGTCGGTAGTAAGGGCGAAAACTTCGAGGAAAGGGGCTACCGGCCGTATTTTCCCCGTTTTATCGGTAATGGTGGTGACGTTGTCTTTAAAGATAACCGACGGGGGAGCGGCGCCCACGCTGATTTTACCGGTAGACGGGTCCACGTCGTAGGAGGGCTGCGGTACCATTTGCCGGAAGCCCACCGGTTTGTCTGCGGCTATCTGCAGATCATAAGGTGTTTGAGGTACAGATGAAGATCCCAGCCGGGCAATGGCAAAGGGGGGTAATATCCTGATAGCAGTGATAGACATGTTCATGATTTTGGGTGAGAGATTAGGCGTTCACGGCGAGCATATCCTGGATGATCTGTTCCAGTTTGGTGTCCGCTTCTTTCAGCGAGTACAGGTAACGATGGTGGCCGATGTCGCTGTCGCTCAGCATGGCATCGATCAGTTTGCCGGAAGCCTGTAGCAGATCGGCATGTACCCTCCAGCGGTTATGCTCGCCGGCAGGTAGCTCCATCGTGTACGGGATGAGAAAGGGTGGTCCCGCCAGTTTATTGTTGGAGCCGGTTTTAAGAGGCAGCTTCACCATCTCGGAGGCGATGGCCCGCAGGTTGTACATCTCACCGAAGGTGGAGTTAATAATCAGTCCCCTGGGAGTAATAGCGCCGGCTACATTGAGTCCGTCTACCAGTACAAAGCTGTGGGTGAGGAAGTTCAGCAGCATACGGTAGCGGAGGTTGAACAGATGGCCCCACTGCTGCGCGGTAGAATTGGTGATCGGATCTCTCGGATCGCTGTTGTCCTTCTGGCCTTCGGAAGGAGAGGCGTTAGGGTCTTGCACGTCTTCCTGTATGTAGGGATTGACGGCCAGCGGGCGGGAGAAAGGCACGCCTGTCATGCCCCGCATTTCTGTGTAAATGGAAAGAAACCGTTCAAAGTGGGAAGGCATGTCGGTGTTGGCTTTGGTATTGTCTTCCCCTTGTTCGGCTATAGCGTTGAGGGCATTGTAGGCGTCGTCGCGACTGGCCAGCGGCATCACCAGCACATCCGGGCTGCCCGGTTGGCTGCCGCCTTTTGTGTTACCTCTGGCGCCACCTTTATATCCGCGGCCCCATTCGTCGAACTTCGCCTGGAAAGGATAAGTATTCGCCTGGAACACTTCATCGCCGATCACCTTCGGGTCCTTTATCAGTTGCAGCAATACAGAGAACAAGGCGCCGACGGTATTTGGATTGGACACATCAGCGTTCACCGTGGCCACAATCTCTTTTGCAATAGGATCTTCGCTTGTCAGGAACGACTCCGGGGCTTCTGCATACACATACTTGGCCAGCGACGCGAGGCTCAGCGGCTCCAGTTTGAAAGGGAACGGGTAGAACGGCGTATCCCACGGATAGTCCTGTCTTTCGAAATGCAGCGGCGCTCCGATCAGCTTCAGTACATTCTGTACAGATACGAAATGCCCCATCTCTTCTTTGGCAATACCCAGGATCATTTCCTGCCATTTGCTGACGGTGGCCTGGTTGCCTTCCGGCACCTGCGGCCCGCCCAGGCTGTAAGCGGCGTAGAGGTATTGGATCATCAGCCCGTGTTCAATCTCTGCATCGATGTGCAACAGGAAAGTAACATAATCCTTGCCGTTGAATTCAGGAGGGATGACAATCTGTGCGGCTTCAGATATAACAGCTTCTTCTGTTCCTTCTGTGATAAATGTTTGGAGTCCTTCTTTACCGCCAATAATATTTTCTTGTCGTGGAGGTACTTCCCGGCGATTTAATGCGCGGGCGCGCGAAAAAACAGGACCCAAAAAACGCTTGTAGTTCGGTTGCATGAGGGTTTTGGATTATGGTTATAATAAAAAAGACTGGAATCTCTTTTGAAGGAAATGGTCATTCAGAGGTCACCACTGGTTACTGTCAGATAAAATAACTTCTTTTTTGTCAAACAGAAAAAAATTTTTACCTGTAATGCGCCGGGAATTTTCCCGGGTCCTGTTCTGATCAACACGCTACAAAGTCTGTTTAACCCCGGTAGAAAACAGCCGGCAGTTGGTAGTTTTGATACATAAAACATCATCCTGCAGCAGTGTTGGTTGCATGAATTCAGGTGCTTTTTTTTGTACGGCATTCAGCTTGGACGCTATTGGCTGATGTACCGGGAGAGAAAGAAACCGGCTTCATCGATCACGAGGCTGCAAAGGACGAAGAAGAAATTACATTGATACCGTACGGATGCACGAATCTGCGGATATCGCAGGTGGGTCAATAAACCGGGGCGATGCCCATAAAAAAGACGTCTCAGCCAATTGTGGGACGTCTTTTTTATGATGTCCTGCTACTACTTTTGCAATACCTGCAATGGAATAAACAACTCGTCTTCATAATCCGGGATATCGGGACAACGATCGTCCTGCCAATGTGCGACATCCGTTGCTGTCCCGGCCCGTATCAGCGCTTCCAGCGGCCCCGTCAGCCCCGCTTCCTGCAGCATCTCAAACATAGGGCGGTTGATAAGTTCGTGCGGAGATAGAAAAGAGGTCTTCACCAGCCATACCAGTCCGAACAATGCCGGCTGATGTAGGTTGACGGCGAACTGCATCGCCTGTTCCATAAAAACATGAGCGAATTCCAGCCCTTTCTGTGGGGTGATATATTTGTGCTGTACTTCAGGATGACCATGGTCTGCCACGGCATTCATCCACCATGCCGGTTCTACAATGCGGGCGGCAGCTTTCAGAAAGTCTCTTCCAAAAGAAACGTCCAAAGCAGGGCGCTGTTGCAGCATTGTTTGCAACAATGCCGCCTGCATGGCCGCGATAGTCATTCCGGTACCATGGATAGGGTCAAAAGTGCAGAAGGCGTCGCCGATGGCCAGCAGCCCGCCGGGCCATGATTCCATCTTTTCATAATGCCGCAGGGTGACGTCTTTGATGCGGTAACCGCGTGGTGCTTCCAGCGGTGTTACCTGTTGGAGCACTTCCTGTAGTGGAGGGATATTCAGCAGCTGCAGCACCGTTTCAAAGCCGTCGCTGTCTGTAGGCGGATATTGCCCGCCGATGTTCCCCAGGATGACTTCGAGTACATTGTTTTCCATGAATGATACCACACAGGTGGGCACCTCGGGCTGCTCGGGGTTTTCGATATGTAACAGGCTCCAGGGAACGGTCGGCGAAGCGGGGAAAGCGTAATGCCGCGTACTATACCCCAGAAGGGTGGTCAGTATTTCCGGTTCAGGAATCGTATAGCCCTGCCTGTTAAGCCACTCACCCAGATGGGAATGGAAGCCGGTTGCCACCACCACCATATCTGCATGTAGTTGTATTGTTTCATTCCCGCGCGTGGCGGTAACGCCATATACCTTGTTGTGGACTTTATCTGTCAGCAGGTCGTTGACCGTTGTTGCGGGAAGTAATTGTATCGTTTCTTTTTTCAGTACCCGTGACCGGATATGCCATTCGAGGAAAGCGCGGCTGCAGGCCGCTTCGTTGGAGGGTTCGGGAATGTGCAGGTCGCCGAAAGGGTAGGAGAACCAGATCTCTTTGCCGAGGCTGGAAGCAGCACCGTTTTGCAGCAGTTCGTCGTTTAGGCCGGGAAACAGCTGCTCCAGGATCATGCGTCCCCGGGGTGTAAGGTGATGCGGATGATATGCCTGCGGCGTGCCGGACCGTGTTACCGGTCCGGCTGGCAGTACGTCTCTTTCAATAATCAATATCTCCGGACAGTAATCCGCCAGCACGTGGGCTGCAGTTAATCCGGCTATACCTCCTCCGATGATGATTACTTTTTGCATAGCGTCTTTTTAGGACTAAGCTCATCTTTTCGGCTGCCTGTCTGTGGTATTGGCGGGATTAACTTTTATACCAGCGGGATTTTTGTTGGATGTGAAAGTTTTAGTGGGCCAGCTCCTGACACGGAAAAATACAATGCGGCTTTGTTCTCCTCTCCCTTAATATTCCGCTTGGAACGGTTGCTGGCATGTATCCACAGTTCCCATAACGAATTGCCGCTCATGGCGGAACCCTTGGAAACATTATACGAAAGTTTGTCCTTGCGGAAAAGGCAGGAAGGCATTGTCGCGCTGATAAAGGACCAGCTGGAGGGTGACCTCGGAAAGCAGGAAAAGCCGCCCCATAGGGACGGCCCTGCATTTATATCTCCAGCAACTGCCGGATAAACCAGCTATAGTCGCTGGTGCTGTGACCAAAGAAATACTGCTGATAGCCGCTTACATACGGAAATTGTACCTGGTAGCCTTTGTCCCACCGGCCGGCCTGCACCAGCACGCCCATCGTGCCGTCGGGATTCAGCTGGCGGATAAACCAGTTTTTGGATGCCATGTTTTGGCCGTAGAAGTATTGTACGCCTCCGAGGGAATACGGGAATTGCGTTTCATACGCTTCCGCCCAGGTGCCTGATGAGAGTTGTTGACCCATTTTTCCTTCCGGCAGCAGTTCCTGGATGAACCATGTTTTTTTAGTCATATTCTGGCCGTAGTAGAATACCCGGCTGCCGATCGTATAGGAGAACTGCACTTCGTAGGGGTTGCCCCATGTGCCGTTAGCCGTTTCCTTTCCCATTTTTCCCGCCGGCAGCAGTTCCTGGAGGAACCAGTACCTGGTGCTGGTGTTCTGGCCGTAGAAGAACACCCGGCCACCAATGGTGTAGGGGAACTGTACCTGGTAAGGGTGTTTCCAGGTGCCGGTGTCAGTGGTATTGCCTACTAGTCCGCCTGGCAACAACTCCTGGATGAACCAGTTGTTTTTTTCGAGGTTCTGGCCATAATAAAATACCCGGTCGCCGACGGTAAAAGGAAACTGTACTTCATAGGGGTTGTACCAGGTGCCCTTGGCGGTTATTTTACCTAAGGAGCCGTCGGGCAACAGCTCCTGTATATACCAGGCTTTGGATGCGGGGTTGTGCTGGAAGGCATAAGTCTGGCCGGCGATGACGAATGCAAATTCTACCGGGTATGGATTTTTCCATTTGCCACTGGCGGTCTGCGGCCCCATAGGTACACGTTGCTGTTGATATAAAGCCAGCATCCCGTTCGGGCTTTTATCGTCGTCAGACAATACGGTGTATCCCTGGTTGTCGCCGGCGCCCAGTTTGATGCTGTTGTCCTGCCGCCACAGCATGGTCCATACCTGCTGGTCGGCCGGATAACCGCCCCAGCCGGTCGCCGGAGCTGGGTAGTGCATTACCGACAGACGGTCATAGGCGGTGAGGTTGTTGCTGAAACGGTCTTTCACAAATTGTGTGTTGGACTGGCCACCATCGATATACTGCCACTGCATATCGATATGATCATCGCGGTCACTTCTGGAATGCTCATGTGCCAGACCGATCACGTGCCCCAGTTCATGCAGGGCCAGATCATGCTGGCTGATACCAACGACCTGTTTACCGCCTTTCATACCAATACTGCTCTCGTCAGTGGTAGCCGCCTGCTGGATGTACAGGTAGTTGGGCTCGTCGGTCCGTTGTACGAAAGTGACGCCGGCAGCCGTTTCCCACTGGTTCATCGCTGCGATGACTTCCTGTTGATAAGGGTATCCGTTTTCGAAGGTGAAAGGAATGGTGCGGTAAGCCCATAACGATACATTTGAGGGTGTAACTGACATGTGATATTTTTTAAAGTGAAAGAATAGGGTATCCGGTTTAGGTGTTTTGAGCAGTTATAAAGTTAGGATGACTAAATATATCTATAAAACGGGAAAATCCCCGGGTATGGCCCCGGGGCTATTGTTCTTTTCCGATCATGATCAGCAGCAATGCCAGCGCCGCACTTACGGCGCCGAAGAGATAGACCGCCTGGTAGCCGAAGCTGCTGGCGATCAGGCCGGCAACGGGCCCGGTGATGCCCAGGGCCAGGTCGGTAAAGGCGGTATAGGCGCCCATTGCACTGCCGCGTATTTCCGGGGACACCTTTTTAACGGCTTCTACGCCCAGGGCAGGGAATATCAGGGAGAAACCGGCGCCGGTGAGGGCACAGCCCACCAGGGCCACAGCAGGGGTGCCCGCGCTGCAAAGGATCAACAGGCCCGCGATCTCAATCACGACAGATATAACAGCAATAAGGTAACCGCCGTATTTGTCGGCAGAGGAGGCGAAGAACAAACGTACAAGAGTATACGTAGCAGCGAAGATACTCAGCGCCCAGGCAGCGCCGCTCCATTGGTTGGCCGTAAACATCAGCGCCACAAAAGAGGAGATGCAGCCAAAACCTGTCACCGACAGGGCAAGGGAAATACCCTGCCTGGAAATCAGGGATACTACCTTGTAGAAGGGTACGCCTGACTTTTTACCGCCGGGCGTTATTTCCGGGCATTTTAAAACAGGAAGGCTGCCGAGTACGGGTAACAGGATGATCAGCACGAACGCGGCCACTATGCCCATATGCTGCAGCACAAAATTACCGATGGGCGCTCCCAGGCCGATACCGGCATACAGAGAGATGCCCACCCAGGCCATGAGCTTACCCGCTCTGCCAGGACCTGCCAACCCAATGCCCAGCGTCAGCGCCCCGGTGATAAGGAAACTCTCTCCAATGCCGTGTAATATCCTGGCGGCGAGCAGCAGGCCCAGTGAAAGCATGGGCGGAAGACCGGTGATAGCCGAGCACACATAAACCAAACCAGCTACGGCGGTGGTGAGGATACCGCGTATTACACCAGAACGGGGGCCGCGGGTATCGGTATGGGTACCGGCATACATACGGGTGATCAGGGCGGTGGCGTTGGCCAGGCCAAGCACTACGCCTACCATCACATTGCCATATCCGAGTTGTTCGTGTACCAGTGCCGGCAATACCGCGTAAGAAACGCCAATCGTCAGGAAAATAGATAGTACGGAAAGTACTACCGGGGTAACAAGAGCACTAAAGCTTGCTGAGGGGCTTGTTCCAATATCGTGTTTAATAATTACACCCATAATTTTTTAGTTTATTATGAATGCAAAGCTAGTACGGGAGACCGGGGCCGGTGTTGACTGTTTAATGGGCATTCTTGGACAATTCATGGTTTTGTGTCCTGAATGCCAATGGTGTAACGCCGGTATGTTTTTTAAAAAGACGGGAGAAATAAGCGGCATCCTCGTAGCCCAGTTCAAAAGCGATCTGCCGGGCGTCGAGCCGCGTATAATATAACAGTCGCCGTGCTTCGAGCAGCACTTCTTCCACAATCCAGTGGCTGGCAGGGTATCCGGTGGTGGCTTTCACACACTCGTTCAGGTAGAGCGGCGTGATATGCAGTAACTGCGCATATTGCTGCACCTGCTTCACCTCGCGGTATTTCTTTTTCACCAGCTTCCTGAATTTTACCGTGATCGTCTTCCGTTGGTTATGCGCGGGGGTATGGGATAAATCATGCTGCAGCGCTTCTGAGGCAAACAACGCCAGTATGGCTTCCGACAGCGAGGAGACTACCTGTTTTTTTAAAGGATGACCGGGAGCATTCAGCACCTGCTGCAACAGCGGCATACTGTTAAAAGCAGCATGCGCCGGTGTAAGGGGAAATTGCTGTTGCGCCCGGAGATGGTTTTCAAAGATGTCGCGGTACTTTCCGCCAACAATCCCCGCATCGGCAAAGAAGAACCAGCCGTCACTGTTGTTGTGCCGGATATAACGGTGTACCTGCCCCGGCATAATGAAACAGAGCGCCGGCGCTTTGACATGCCATTCGGAAAAATCAATTTCCAGCAAAAACTCTCCCCGTTCCAGCACGAGAAATACATAGTGTCCGTCGCGGTGAATATGCCGTATGCTTTCATGCACGTACGTGCCCTGCTTCAGCTCCACGCCGAATTCCTGCAGCTCTTTACCATGGAGCGGAATAGGGGAATTGGATTTCATGCGTTCATTTTTGTAATTTAGTACGCTGCTAAGGTAACGATTGTTCATCCTAAATAAACGTATATGGCTTACAGTGAGCAACTGGCCGTAAAGCTCCGCAAGGCGCTGGAACAGGTAACTGCCGTAGAAGAGAAAAAGATGTTCGGCGGACTGGCATTCATGGTCAACGGTAAGATGTGCCTCACCGCAGGAGCAGACCGGATCATGTGCCGCATCGACCCGGCGCTGCATGAGGCGTCCATTGCCAGAAAGGGTTGCTCCACCGTCATCATGGGCGGTAAGGAGTACAAAGGATATGTACATGTGGCGGCGGACAGCCTGCGCTCTAAGGCCGACTGGGACCATTGGGTGACGCTGGCGCTGAATTTTAACAAGACACTGTAAAAAGAAAGAGAAAGCATGGATTTTGGCGCGAACTGGCAAATGTATGATCGGTTGGACCTGAGCCTGCCGGCCGATGCGTGGCCTACAGAAGCGGTATTGAATGGCGCTGCCGGAAATAGCGTGCTGAGGGTAGGTACCTCCGGCTGGAGCCGCAAGGAATATGCCGGCACTTTGTACAACAAAGGTATCAAAGACCCGCTGGCAGAATACAGCCGGCTCTTTAACTGTGTGGAGCTGAACGCCACACACTATAAAATCTATAGCCCCGACGATATCCGTAAATGGACAGAAAAGACCAAAGGACGTGATTTCCGTTTTTGTCCGAAAGTACCGCAGTCTATCAGTCACCATAGCTCTTTACTGAACGCCGGTACAGAAACGGCAGCTTTCCTGGAGAGCATAAGGGTTTTTGAGACGCAACTGGGACCGGTATTTCTGCAACTCAGCGAATATTTTTCGCCGGTGCGCAAACTCAATCTCTATAAATACCTGGAACAGCTGCCGCAGGACATCCGCTTTTTTGTGGAGATACGGCACCCCGACTGGTTCGAAAAAAACGCGGAGCGGGAAGAGTTCTTTCGCATCCTCCACCAGCTGGGCATCGGCGTGGTAATGACAGATACGCCCGGCAGACGGGATTGCCTGCACATGGCGCATACCATCCCGCACCTGTTTCTCCGGTTCGTGACCCAAGGCGGGCATCCGTTGGACCTTACCCGGCTGCAGGCTTGGAAGAAACGGCTGGATATATGGAAAGGGCAGGGGCTTCAGGACCTGTATTTTTTTCTGCATGTACACGACGGGAAATACGAGGCGGATTTTTACCAGGAAGTACGTACAGTATTCGGACTGGCCGGACAGCCCCAACAAACCCAGATGACGCTTTTTTAAGCAACCGCAACAATAGTGGCTATAACGTACGGATAACATTTGCTCCGCTTAAAAAGTGCGAAATTACAGCATAACCAAACCCCAAATGTTATGCGTACCCTACTCAAAGTCGTGATGGAGGTAACAGCATCCAATGCTGCCATCAAGAATGCCAGGCTCCCCGAAATTATCAAAGCCACTGTCGACAAACTGAAACCGGAAGCGTGCTTTTTCCTTGCCACGGAAGGCTGCCGCACCGGCATGTTTGTCTTTGATCTGAAAGATCCTGCTGAAATCCCGGGCATCGCCGAACCGTTTTTTATGGAGCTGAATGCTAAACTCGAATTTCAACCGGTGATGAACCTGGAGGATCTGAAGAAAGGATTGGCCGCCATCGGTCAATAAATGAATGCCCTTCCTGAGAAAGCATTAAAAAACAGCCAGTGTGAAACAGATCACACTGGCTGTTTTTTTAAGACAGGAAACTGAACTTCTCTTCAAAAAATTTCCCGATACCGGGAACGGGGCTGGTCGATTCATTGGAAGCGGCGATAATGCCGAAAATCATCAGGATCAATGGAAGAAGGCCGGCGACAGAAAGTATTCTGGCCAGGGAAGGGATAACCATACCAATGATGGTCAGGGCTACGGACAACACAACGGAGAAAATAATAATACCTAATGCCTGCTCAAGATGATATTTCACCAACGGGCTTTTTTCATCGCCGTTTTTATACTGGAAGTAGGCAATCAGCCATCCTATCAATGTGATGTAGCTGATGATGGCAATCGTCTTTTTTGTCATAATGCTTCGGTTTTTAGTACAGGGCAAAAGTAGGCCGCAGCGGCACCGTTCACCTAATTTTGCCCTACTACACAGCAACTACGGGTAGTCATCATCACTGTCTACAAAGCGTCTACAAATTTTGTTTTATATTGATTTTAAGTTTTTTATATAGATTTTGTGAATTTAATGTATTGTAGACCATTTCCAGAGAACCATTATTTTTGCAACATGAGGATACGCCACTGGTTCATTATTCTGTATCTGACAGGATGTCTGTTGCCCGCAAAAAAAGGAACAGCTCAGCGCCTGCTGATCGATTCCCTCCGGCATGAGCAGACGAAAGACAGTCGCCCGGAAAGCCGTATCATGACCACCGCCCGCCTGGCACGGGCCCTCTTTTATAAAGACATCCGGGAAGCCATTCAACTGGAGCAGCAGGCGCTGATGGAAGCTGCTCCCCTGAAGGACGGGCAGTACAAAGCCTTCACCTTCGCCACGCTGGCCTATCTGTACCCCGAAGTGAGAGACTATACGGCCATGTATGCGGCCATCGACAGTGCTGTATGGTATGCGGCCCATACACAGGACAAAGTGATAAAGGGGTTTGTGTACCTCCGGAAGGGGATCCTTGCCTTTTCGGCGGAGAAATACGACGAAGCCATGAGCAGCCTGCTGGAATCGCTCCGCTACCTCGAAGGAGAGGAAGCATGGCATTACGAGAACCTGGCCTACTACTACATTGCCGGCACCTACTGGGCCAATCATGACCGGGACAACTACAACCGGTATGCCCGCCTGAGCTGGCAGACAGCCCTCAAAAGCAAAAATCCGGACGACATCTGCCGGGCCTACCAATCCCTGGGCAGCACCTTTCTCGAACGTTATCGCACTGACAGCAGTCAGCGTGTGTTCCTCGACTCTGCGCTGTATTACAACGGCCTTAGCATCGGGGTGGCTGAACAACAGAGGGACCGGCTCGTATTTCGCAACACCGCCGCCGTGGCGGCGCTCAATAACGGTGACATCTACTTTGAATTTTATCCCGCCGCCCGTCGCGACAGCGCCGAAAAATATATCTATCTCGCCCTCAGCATCGCCCGCGAGGTACGGTATCCCGAAGTGGTGGCCAACAGTTATGGCCTCCTGAGCGAGTACGCTATCCGCGAAGGACGTTATGATGAAGCCGAGAAAATACTGCTCATGGGGCTTGCAAGGGCGGAAGAAGACTCCACCACGGCCGATTTTACCAAAGCACGGCTGTTTACCGCCCTGGCCGGTATTGCGGAAAAAAGCGGTAACCCCGCCAAAGCGCTGCGGTATTACAAAGACTATGTGCGCTATGATAAAGCCTACTTTGATGCTGGCAAACTAAATTCCATCCGAAAGCTGGAAGCCCAATACCAGTCAGATAAAAAGGAACAGGCCCTGGCGGCCATGGAAGAACGCGCCGCCTTCAACCGAAAACTCAATTTCTTCTACGCCTGCCTCATCGTCGCCAGCCTGCTGGCGCTCATATTCCTGTTCCGCTCTTACCATTTCCGGCTCAAAGCTTCCATGCGCCAGCAACAATTGCTCACCAAAGAAAAAGAAGATGCCGCCACGCAGGCCGACCTGCAAGCCCGCCTGCAGCAAGAGGAAGCGGCAAGGCTGCTGGCAGAGCAACAACTCATGCAGGAACGCCAGGACCGCCTCGAGAAAGAGCTGCTCGCCGGCACGCTGCGTTCTCAGGAGAAAAGCGGCCTGCTGCTAACGTTGCGGGATAAACTGAGTAAAGAGTCCGGCAACGTGCTCAAACAAATGGACCGGGTCATCCATGAAGACAAACGGCTGGACGAAGACTTCGAAATATTAAAATCCGATTTCACGGAAATACGGCCGGAGTTCGTAGCACGGCTGCAGCAACACGCACAGAACACACTCACCCGCCTCGACCTTAAATACTGTGCTTATATCTTAATGGGCTTATCTGGAAAAGAAATCGCTGCCCGCCTGCATGTAGCGCCAAAGAGTATCCGCATGGCACGCTATCGGCTCAAACAGAAGCTGGGACTGCAAAAGGAAGATAATCTCGACGGCTTCGTCCGCGGCCTTGCATAACTTCAAACTTTTATGATATTACTGTGTCAATACTCACCGTGCTAAGACCTAATTTTGCAGCGAATTGAATCATCAGCCTCTGTAAAATGACTACCAGCACTGTTAAACGCATCAAAGAGGGTAATGTCGGAATAGCCACCGTGCTTGCTTTTGCCATGATACCCATGTCGGGATTCGCTACCGACATTTATATCCCTTCCCTGCCCGGCATGACGACCGCACTGGGCATTTCCAGCAGCCAGGCCCAGTTAACGCTTAGCTTATTCCTGATCAGCTACGGCGTATCCCAGCTGTTTATCGGCGGATTGCTCGACAGCTACGGCCGCTACAGGATCGCACTGGTATCCATGTTGCTTTTCTGTATTTCCTGTGGTATCATCGCCAATACCCATAATTTATACGTGGTATATGCTATGCGGATTGTGCATGGCATCACCATTGCCGCCATGGTGGTGAGTAAAAGGGCGCTCTTCATTGATCTCTACTCCGGCGAAAAATTAAAACACTACCTGAGCTTCTTTACCATCATATGGTCCACCGGGCCCATCATCGCACCTTTCATCGGTGGTTATCTGGAAGAGACTTTTGGTTGGGAATCCAATTTTTACTTCCTCGGAGGATATGCTGCCCTGTTGCTGATACTGGAAGTGTTTTTCAGCGGAGAAACGATCAAAAGCACCACGCCGTTCCATCCGGCAAGGATTGTCTCCATTTACTATGAGATGTTGCGCACCAGCAGTTTTACGCTGGGTATCGGTATGCTGGGACTGGCATACACCATGGTGATGACCTACAATATGTCCGGCCCCTTTATTATTGAACATTATTTTAATCTGTCGCCGGTCGTAACGGGCTACTGCTCCCTCTTCCTCGGCTTTGCCTGGATGGTGGGTGGTTTCATTGGCAAAGGCACCGTTAATAGACCATTTGTACGGAAAATGAATATAAATATCTTGTTTCAGCTCGCGTTCGCGCTGACCTTGTTGGTTACTTTCCTGTTGTTCAACCAACTTTGGACGGTGCTCGTGTTTGCCTTCCTGGTACATGTGGGCGCCGGTTTTACCTATACCAACTACTTTACTTACTGTCTGCAACGATTCCCTAAAAATGCCGGTATCGCCGGCGGCCTTACCGGTGGCCTTGTTTATGTGATCGTATCCCTGCTCAGCGCCGGCATCACGTACGTGTTGCCCGCAAAAGACGGTCAGAACCTGTCTTTCAGCTATATGGCGCTTATCGTGACCAGCGGACTGGTAATGTACCGCGTACTGGTGGTGAACAGGCAGGAAGCCGCTGCGGTGGAACAGGAGAAGATGCAGACTGTGTAATGCCCGCTATTGTGGCAGGCTCTCTCTGTATCCGGAAATATTCACACCGGTGTACATTTTAAAGAACCGGCTGAAGTGCGCGGGGTTCTCAAATCCCAACTCATAGGCTATTTCCTTGGCGGTTTTATCCGTATAGTGGAGATATCGTTTGGCTTCCAGCACAATCCTGTTCTGGATTAGCCGGGAGGGGGCGGGTTGTTCCAGCAGGGCAAAGATATTGCTGAGCGTCTTGGCCGATTTGTTCAGTGCGTCGGCATAAAATTTTACACTATGTTCCTTTCTGAAGGAACATTCCAGCAGCAGCGAAAATTTTCGCACAATATCCATTTTCTCATCGGGGAACTGCAGGTAGCTCTCGCTCTGTTGCTTGGCAATACGGGTGGTTTTAATGATCAGGTATTTCAGTAACGTACGCAGCATTTCTCCCTGGAAACCATCTTTGGCAGGCCATTCCGCACAGAATGTCTGCTCCATGTACCGTATTTCGTCCTGCTGTGTTTTATTCAGCCTGATAAACATCGGGTGATGGATGCCATAGAACAGAAATCCCACACAGCCTACTTCTGCGTCATGGTCCACGATGCAGTAAAACTCGCGGTTAAATTGCCAGGCAATCAGCTGATCGGGCGCTTCAAACGTAAAATGTTGATTGGATACCAGCGGTAATATGGCAGCAGCAGGCATTTCATAGGCGATCTCGTCTATGGTTACCCGCTGCGCTTTACCTTTGTTGTAGACAAAAGTATTGATCGGCACGGTAGGCTTGTGCAGTCCCGCTCCTCTAAACCGGTCATTGTGAACGTGCATAATGAACCGTGCCGATGTTGCCTTTTCTTCGTATTCACATATCATATCTGTTTACTGAAGGGTTACCTTAATGATATTGGGTATTGCCGGCAGTGTGGTAAATGTATTGGGATTGGGGACCTCCATGATGTTTTTGTTTTCAGGTTGGGGAGTGCCGCCAAAGTTAGCCTGTGAGATACCGGCTCCCGGAAACTGATCGACAGCGGTGCCGTCGTCGAAAAGACCGACGGACCCGGAGATATCGCCTGTCTGGCTGGCGTCTGTACCATTCCCTTTGGAGGCAAAGAACCAGTCGTTGGATAAGCCATACATCGTAGCGATGGCTATTCTGTCGCCGGATGTGATACTCAGCTGCTGCGAAACCTTACCACCTGACTGTGTACCGGATTTGGGCAACAATACCGTCGTATTGGGCGCTGGCAACACATATACGTTTTTTACGCCTTTGACGGTTTTCAGGTAAGCCGCCAACTCGCCCGCATCCCCCGTCTGTGCCAGTTTTTTCAGTCCCTGCCCCCGGTCTTTTTCGCCTGTCTGATAAATCGGATTGTCAATGCCGTTGTATACCACCACCAATATAGGGGATAATGGCGTGAAAATACCGGTCTGCCCCTGGATATAATTTCCCAGTACGCTGTTATCGCCCATCTCGGCTATGTTGGTGAGCCCGTTGGCGCTGGGTTTGCCGGATTCATAAAGCGGGTTGGGACTCAACAGGTTGCCGCCCGCAGCATAAGAGACTGCCCACACTCCCGGACTGAAAGGCGTAGGATTGGAGGTGCCGCCGGAAGTGTTGGTGATCGTCAATGTAAAAATAGAGTTTCCGTTGTAATGAAGACTGGCCTTCATCAACGACGGCGCGGGAGCGTAGGTATTGCCCTGGCCGTCAGTACCGTTCACTTCAGTGATATTTTTGGCTGTTGTTTCCGCCGTTCCCGGATGCATAACAGACGCGCCGGGCGCCTGATTGATACGCGTACCGTTATCCCATAGCTTTATCTGAGCAGAAACATCTCCTTCTACCGGTGTGCCGTCGTCTTTGTATACTTTGATGCCAGGATTGTCCGGGGCGAAGAAAAGATCGTTGGACCATCCGTACATGGTGGCAAAAGAGACCGCCTGTCCTTTTCCTGCGGAAAACCGGATAGAGATGGATTCCCCCGGCATAATCACAGGTGAGCTACCGGTGTTCTTAAAAGTACCTGACTCCACCAGCGGTCGGGAATCCAGTACATTTTCGATGGTGATGGTGGGAGAAGAGGGCATATTCATATCGCCGTCGTCCTTATTGCAGGCGACTGCCAATAGGGATATACCTAAAAAAGATGCCCACACCGGTTGTTTGTTTTTCATACTGCTTTTTTTTATTAGGAATCAAAACAAAGGTAACCGGAGAGGCAGGGCATTTTGATATCTGATTTTCCCTGAGAGTTGACGAATTTTCCCGAGGTGGAGATAAAATAATAAACTGCGGCGGACCGGCTGTCTGCCGCAGTTTATTATTTTAAGCTGTACGAAATTTTTCTTCCAGCTGTTGTAACGTATTATTGATTACCGACAGTTGTTCTTTCACTTGCCGGGTATGCGGATATTGTGCCATCAGGTCTTTCAGCAGTTGATAACCTTCGGCCAGCTGACCGGCCTGCAAGGTTTTGGCGGCCTGCTGGAACAAGGCTGCGGCGGCTTCCTGGTCAGGATCGTACACCGGGAAGTTTTTGTAGGAAAATGCTTCCCACAGCTCTTCGCTCCATGGCCAGTGCTGATGCAGCAGGTCTTTGTTCATGCCTTTCAGTACCTGCGGGAACTGTTTATTTTTTACCACAGGGTCCAACTGATGCGTCAGCTGACATATGCCTGCATAGATGAGCGTGGCGGCATCGGCCAGTGCAGGCGGAATCGGCTGACTGTTGAGGCGGTTCACGTAGTCGTTCCATTTTTTCCAGAAGGTATACATCATACGGTCGCCCAGCGGATTGCGGGCGGTGAGCTGCTGATATCCTTTGAAAAGCAGCAGGAGGAACTGTTCCAGCTGCTGGTTGTCGCCGTATAACTGTTTCGCCCATACGCCGTTGCTATTGCGGAACAGGTGCTCCAACACAAGGTAGTGCAGGGTGGCGTTGTTATCTTCACCTGCCGGCAATTGGGAGAACAGCTGTGTGATCAGGTCTCCCGGCGCTATGGCAAATACCAGTTCAGCGATGGGCCATTGCGGGTAAGGGCATGTCCAGCCGCCGGCATATTCCCAGTCGTTGAAGGTCTGAATACGGCGTTTGGAATGTATCTGCGGCAGGCGGTATTGCATGAACCGTGTATATTGTTCGGGTGTAAAAAGGCGAAGCAGCCGTTCCCGGTATTCCAGGTCGATGAAGCCCACCTGTTCGAGGTATTTACGTACCACGTAGATGCCTTCCGTGTCCTGTGACGTGAGGATGTACCGGAGGCTGAGCGTCACCAGTTCGGGATTGACGAGCTTGCCCTGTTGCAGGATGCCGGTCACCTGCTGCAGCAGGCCGGAAGATTTGGGTGTTTGCAGCAGCATCCCGTACAGCGCGATGATCTCCGCTTTTTTGATGGTGCGGCTATTCCATGCGTCGTTGATCAGTCGCTGCGCTTCCATAAAGCTCTGCATGCCATTGTTTTTCATCATGGCATCTTTGAGCGTGGGCAGGAAAGCGCCGGTCTGATCGGTCTTTTCTGCGCCTTTCAACAGCCAGGTGGCGCCGGTGACAGACACTAAATAAGGAAGTTCTGCTCTTAGTGCAGGATGTTGATCGGCTAGTTGACCGATGAGCTGTACCCATTCATCCAGCGGCTGTTGCGGGTACCAGGCGATGTGCCGGTAGAGCGCCTGCAGCAGGGAAGGGGCCAGCTGGCTGAAATCAGCTTCCAGCGTTTTCAGTACGCGGTAGATGCGGTCCACCTCCCGGATATCTTTCGCCTGGTCCAGTAACAGGCCAAGGCTTTTGCGCAAATGAGGATCGTCGCTGTAGGAGAAGGTCTGCAGCCGCTCCATCACCTGTTGTTTGAGGGAGGTGGGATACCATTGTCCTTCCAGGACGTCGCAATACAGCTGCAGCAGCGTGGACTGGAAGCTGTTCTGGATGGTCACCTCACATGCGGCGGTGGCCAGCTGTATTTTCAGGTGATGGTCTGTTTCGGCAACGGCCAGTTCTACCAGCAGTCGGTCTGTTTCGGCCGCTTTACGGCCGGTTTGCAGGAGTGCCTGAACCATGGCGCTGCGCAGCGCTACCAGTGGCTCTTTGCGGATGGCTGCGGCCAGCACGGGTTCCATCTGTTCCTGCCAGGCGGCGAAACGCAGCGTGAGCAAAGGTAACGCGGCTTCTCTTACATACGGGTTGGCGTCTTCCAGTCCGCTGATGATCAGCTGTGGCAGCGCTGCCTGTTGTAATAGCCGGAGCAACCGGATCTTCAGACCTGCGGAAGGGGTGGTGGCGAACAACGCCACAAAGGAGTCCTGTAGTTCAGGATGGGCAGTGAGCCTGTCTGTCACGAGCGCCAGCAGGTCGGGAAGGTCCGGCAGCTGCTGTAACGCTTCGAATATATTTTTGAACAGCGCGGGGTCGACCTGCCGCGTACCCGCCAGCAGGCTGATAATGGCGGTACGCACGGGCAACGATGTTTCCACCGGTATCATGGCCGCCAGCTGTGATAATATATGCGCCGGCAACTGCGGCATCGCAGCGAGGAAACGCAAGGAGGAGAGCCGCAGTGACGTGGCTTCCAGCGGTCCGGTGAAATGTAATGCCATGTCCGCAGCGGCAGGCAACGGCAGTTGTGTTACCAATGCCAGCAGCGCTTCCCGGCAGGCTGCCGGCGCTTGCGGCAGGTAAACGCCTATCTTTTCGATGGTGGCGGTGGACTTACTGACGCTGTTTTGTAATCCTGTTATGCTGGCCAGCTGGATGTCTGTATCCAGGTCATGCGCCATGGTTTCGGCCAGCATCTCCTGTATTTCAGGGACGTGGGCGGCCAGCGCAGCCAGTGTGCTCACGGCCATATAACGCAGCGGACGCTCCGGATCGAGGCAGGCGATCAGTGCCAGCGTTGCTATATAAGCGGGATGTTCTGCTACACGGGCGCTGTCCAGCCCGCATAACTGTTGTAACATGGCCTGTTTTACGGCGGCGGTAGTCTCCGTCTGCACAGCACTGCACAGTTTCGTGATGCCTTCGGCTGCTTCCAGGAAAGGACGCAGCTGCGAGAGGGCCGTCAGCCGCTCTTCTGTACTGCGTTCTGTAGATAATAGTATATCGAATAGTAAGATTTCTTCTGACATATATTGTACGCTGAAGATGATGAAATAAAGTACCAGCCTGTTAATCGGCGAAACCGGGACCGTCTTCCCGGGGTGCAGGCGGCGGTGCGATGCTGCGCAGCAGGTCGTCGATATCTACACCGGCAGCGCGGCAGGCCCTTTGTAGTGCTTCTTTGAAGCTGCTGTCGGACAACATGCCCGGCAGTTGTGCTGCGTCTTTCAGCAGTGCCGGCACAGGTTCCCAGCTGTTGTTGGCTTCCAGGTATTGCAGGTACGGTACGGCGCCCGCAGCGGTGGTCTGTTGCAACAGATGCTGTCGGAAAACGTTTTCCAGCTGATCTTTCCATATGATACGCAGCAGTTCATCCAGCTGTATCATATTCAGATAGCGGCCTCTTTTTTCCAGCAGCTGCCACAGGCCTTCCCGCAGGTCCGCGCTGGCGGGGTTGCTCTTCAGCACCAACAGGTACCATTTGAATTTGGATTCGTTGCCCAGATCGGTGTGTAACAACTGGTTCAGGGCATAGCGGCTCATTTCATCGCTGACACCGGATTTGACGGAAAGGAACTGTAAAACTTCGATGTCGGTGACGCCGGATTGATACAGGCTGCCGCCGTTGGACGGATTGATAGCGGCGAACAGTATTTTGTCGGCCATCGTCGGATTGTCATCGTAGAAAAGCCATATATGCGGGAAAATACCGTTCAGGTCACCGGCTACTTCGGCTTTGTGCAGCCACTGTTCCCAGTTGACCTGCGCGCCGCCGTTATGTGCGATAGCTTTCTCCTGCACTTTGGTGGCGATACTTTGCAGCTCCCCGTCGTTGCTGTGGTCTGCCAGCTGACTGAACACCTGTACGGCTGCCGCCGGCAGCTGCGGGATACAACTGATTTTACGGGCGAGCAGCCGCTGTTGCCGGGGAGGCAGTTCCGGTTGCAATAACGCCGGCGCCGCAGCGGCGATGGTGCTGTTATTATCCGGTGTCAGCGGGAGATAGAGCATGGCTTGTACCGCCCAGCTTCTGATGGCGGCAGATGGTGCTTCCAGCGCGCGGAGATAAAACTGGTTCCAGCTTTCGCCGGTGTTCATAGCGCTGGTGATGGCTTTCAGGATCACCGCCTTGCAGGTATCGTGCTGTTCTTTTTCGTAAGCAGTCATGAACCGCTCCAGCAGCAATGGTTTTACAGGTACCAGCCGGCCGAGTATGTCGTAAATGGTGGCGGCCAGGTCAACGGCGATATCGCGGTCCAGCAGCTGCCAGAGCGCTTCGCTGAGCGCCTCGTTTTTTTCTGTATAGGGCGCCAGCAACTGCAGCAGTTGTAACGCCACAGGTATCTCTTTTTCTGTTTGCAGGCACAGTGCCAGATGTTCAATGGTGGCGGGCGTAAGCGTGAGGCTGTAAGCAAAAACAAACATAGCGGCCTGTCTTACGGCAGGATCGGGATCTTCCCGCAGCGCATGGAGGATGGTGTCCAGTACCTCGTTTTCACTGACGCCGTGTACGGCTAACAGCTGGATGCTTCCTCTGCGTATCGCCGGGTTTTTGTCTGAGCGTACCAGCCCGCAGAGTGCCGCGGGTAGTACGGTAGAGCGGTCAAAACAGAAACGCAGCACCATGTCCTTGATAACATCGGGCGTGGCTGGCTGTAGTTGTTGCGCTATCTGCTCAGGCGTCAGTTGATCACGTAACAGGAGGCGGTTGAGCAGCAGCAGTTTGTCATCGGTATCGGTGCTGTCCAGCAGGCTGTGATAGAACGAAAGGTCTGCTTCGGTGGCATGGACCGGTATCAGCAGCCAGGACAGGACCAGGCGGTTTACGTCGGCGTTGTGTTGTTGCCGGTAAAAAGCAATGAGCCGTTCCCTGGCAGGCGGGTAGGAGAGCGACAGCCTGCCCAGCAGCGGCAGGATGATATCCCGCGACTCGTCCTGTTGCAGCGCGTTGGCCAGCAGATCAGCGAAGGCCGCTTTGTCGGGAATCTGTTGCAGCCCTACGGCGGCGAGGCGTTGCAGCATATCAGCCTTCAGCTGTGTGTCTGTCTCCGCGGCAATGAGCGTTATCCATTGGCTGACCACAGCGGGATCATTCAGGTGATGCGCAGCAGTGGACAGCAGCGTGTATTTGTTGTCTGTATCGGAAAGCGGCACCATATTGAGCATCAGGAGCGCCTGTTCAGTGCCGGCGTTCCTGCGTTCGCGGATGGTGGCGATGGTTTGGCTAAGGTCCATATTGACGGTCTTTTATCAGGAAGTTTTTAACGTGCCGGGTTTCAGCCCGGACAGGGCGTTGGTCAGTGTCTCCTGCTGTTGTTCATCTAAAGAAAGTTTCAGGATGGCGTCCAGCGCTTTCTGCCTGGAAGCGGTGTCTATCAGTTCGTTTTTCACGACGTGAACAAGGACATCGAACTTTTTCTCCACGCCGGGACGCAGGTAACCGTCGAGGCAAAGGCGTACCAGCTCACGCTCGTTGTCATACAGCAGCACGTCTTCCAGCGCCGGTGGTATCTGCGGGTACAGTTCGGCCGCATTGGCGAGAATGCCGGCGCAGGTGACCCTGAAAGGCGATCCGGGTTCGGTGAGCTCGGCACAGAATATGTCCACCAGCTGCGGATGACGGGACACCGACAGGGCCTTGATCTGGTTGAACAGCACTTCGCGCAGCGCTTCATTGTGTTCCTGTGCGAACAGCTGCACCACGGGGTCCAGCATTTTTTCGAGGCTGATTTTTCCGATCAGCAGCTGCAGTATTTTCTGACGTTGGCCAGTGCCGGGCAGTCCTTTGATGCTCTGCAGCAGCAGCTGGCTGATGTTTTCATCACGGCCGGCGTAAGGCGCCAGCATATCGGTGAGCTGGTGAAATTCTTTATCGCTAAATACCCCGGGGTTGCCGGCAAAGGCTGTGGCGACTTTATTTCTGATGTCGGCGATGCGCATCACTGGTTTAAGCTGTTGCAGCAAGGTAAGCCGCACGCCTTCCGAGCGGTCGGATGCCAGCAGTGAGGCTATGCTGATCAATTGTTCGTTGGTGCGTTCGGGTTGTTCGCCCTGCAGCTGTAAAGCCTCGCTGCGGACGCCGGCGTCACCGTCATGGGAGGCGGTCCAGAGCAGTTGCAGCAGAATGGCCTCATTCCACGGTTTGATGCGTGTCAGCGCTGCCAGCGCTTCGTGACGGGCGTCTGTGTCATTATCGGTACGTAGTACCGGTATCAGCACGTCGGCATAGGCTGGTTCCAGCAGCCTTGCTGCCGCCAGCTTTTGCAGAATACGGAAACGGATACCGCGGTCGTTTTTTACATCGAGGTAGGGTTGCAGGCCGGCCACCATTTTTTCTGTCCACGAAGGACATTTCTCTGCGATCTCCACGGCCTGTAACTGTAATATCGTAGGGGCGTTCACGTTTTTGAGCAGTGCTGCCAGCGCAACGTCTTCCGTGATGGAGGGTAACGAGGACAGGGTATCCTGAACGGCTATACGCTCTTGTTCACTCAGTGTCTCCTGTCCGGACAGTTCCACGAAGAACACCGCCAGCCGCGGGTCCTGGTGGATACTATCCCGGAGCCGGTATAAGAGGGTGGTGCGGGTATCGCGGTCTTTCTCCTGCCGGTATACGTCCAGCAGCGCCTGGAACAAAGCACCGGTATCGGCAAATCGGGAGGTGTTCAGCGCGGAGAGGAAACGCAGCAGCTGGTCCCGCGTCTCTTTGTCTTTTGTGAGGGGCAGTACTTCCAGCAATGCGGTGGTCACTTCCGGTACATGCAGGTGCTGGGAAGCCATCTGGATGATCTGCGCTTTGATCACCTGCTCGGAATGAGGGCTGCCCAGTACTTTGCGGATAAGCCCGGGCAAGGCGTGCTCCGGGCGTTGGGTCGTATTTTCCATGCGGTCGTTTTTACGGTTTAAGAAAAGCATCAGCTGCCGCTGACGGCGTCAATTTTATCCAGCCGGACAAGCGTCTCCCGGCCTTCTTCCGTTCTCAGGGTTACACTTCCTGCGTCAATCCGGGACACGATACCCATGACTGAATGACAGGCAAAAAAAATACGGACGGGTAACTGTTCTTGTTTACTACTCTCGAGCATGACAAGGAATACATTCGGATCGGACATATGGTTAACATTTTTATATTGTTTCCCGGAGGGGTAAATATACGGGGTTTCCCGCAAAGACGCAAAGCTGTCACGCAAAGCCGTCACGCAAAGACGCTAAGCAGCGAAGGCGCAAAGGAGTATAAGAATTATAAGAAAGCAAAGGAGCGGAGATCAAATTTGATCTCCGCTCCTTTGCTTTCTTTGCCCGCTTATATTTTATTCTTCGTCTTCGCTGCTTAGCGTCTTTGCGTGATTTGCGAGCCCGAGGTACTGCAGGTATTTATCCAGCACGGCTTTATCAAACACCGGTTCGGGTATACCGGAACCCTGCATAAACTTATCTACGTTGTCGCGGTGCCATACATAGGTGTCCTGATAAAGTTCCACGGTGGAGAGGCCTTCGTGCATATTATCCCTGAAAAGGCTGGTGAGCGGGTACAGCCGGTTGGTGCTGTCGTCTTCCCACTGCTTGCGCCAGTCTTTGTAAGACAACGGTTTCAGGTTGAAACCATAGAGACTGATCAGGCGCTGGAAGAACTGCTCCAGCGTAAGATTGGTGTCCGGGGAGCAGATCAGGTTAAACTTCTGTCCGATGGCTTCCTGGTTTTTAGTGATATGCACAATGGCTTTCACCATGTAATCTACGGTAATGAGTCCTTCGCGCAGCTCGCGGAGGGTGGGGTAGGACGAATACTGTACACAGTTTTTCACCAGGCTGGCCCACCACTGGTAGGGGGCGCTGGCGCCGGACTGGCTGTGGCACATGGCGTAACCGAGGCGGTAGGTGATCAGCGGCACACCTGCTGCTGCTGCCAGGTCGGCCACCGCCTCCATCACCCATTTGCTTCTCACGTAGCCAATGTCTTTGCTTACCGCGAGCAGGTTTTGGGAGATGTCATCGCTCTCCTTCATGACAGTTTTATGGGTGAACACGTGACCCCAGCTGTACACCGAGATAGTGGACAGCAACGACAGGCACTTCATTTTACCGGTGGCAGCAAAACGAATGATCTCCCGCAGGCCGTCTACATTAGGTTTTTTCATGAAAGAATAAGGCTCAATAAAATTCACAGAGCTGCCGGAATGGTAGATCACCTCCACTTTGCCGGCCAGTTCCTGGTAGGCCTGGTCTGCAATGCCGAGGAACGGTTGCCCGAAATCGCCCACTACCGGCACGATACGATGCCGTGTGTTTTCCTGCACCGGGATATGATATGCAGCAAAGGCCTGATGGATTTTGTCGAGCGCATGATGCTCATCCCGTGCCCGTACAAGGCAGTATACGGTGGCGGCGGTATTGTCCAGCAGTTCCTGCAGGAGGTGGATCCCTACAAAACCGGTGGCGCCGGTGAGCAGCACGGCAGACTGACGCTGCAGTACGCTGGCGTCAAACGGTTGCCGGTATTGAATGTCGGGCAGCAGGTACGCATCCTGTTGCAGGGACACATAGGGTTCCACATCTTCTTCGGGGATGCCGGTTTCGCCTGTTTTGATCCTGTTGTCGATCATCGTGGCCAGTGTCCGCAGTTCGGGATACTGGTACAGGTCGCGCAGGTACATCTTCACCCCGAAACGGTCTTTTAATTTGGTCACTACAGTGGCCACCAGCAGCGAATCGCCGCCGATGTCGAAGAAGTTGTCGCTGTGGTGGATATATGGTCTTTCGAGGATATCCGACCATACTTCCGTGATGATACGTTCTGTTTCGCTCACGGGGCCGGCTGACTCCTGGTAGCTGCCTGTCGCCTGTGGAGAGAGTGCTGCCAGCGCAGCCTTGTCTACTTTGCCGTTGGCGTTTATGGGCAGTTCCCGGACCGCAATAAAGCGGGCCGGCACCATATAACCGGGTAGGTCCTGTTTCAACTGTTGCCTCGCCAGGGCGATACCTTGTTGTTCATTGGGATGGTCCTGTACGATAAAGGCCACCAGCTGTTTTTGCTGCCGGTTATTGTCTACCGTGATCACGGCGGCGGTTTTCACATGGGGGACCAGCAGCAGGGCGGCTTCTATTTCCCCCGGCTCCACGCGGAAGCCGCGGATCTTCACCTGGTTGTCGATACGGCCGAGGAACTGGATATCGCCATCCGGCAGGCGGCGTGCCAGATCGCCGGTGCGGTATAGCTTATGACCGGGAAGGAAAGGGTGCGGCACAAACTTGCTGTTGGTCAGCGCCGGATTTTTAAAGTAGCCCTGCGCGATGCCGATACCGCTGATACACAACTCACCTACGGCGCCGGGTACCAGCAGCTGAAGGTCGCGGTCGAGGATATAGGCCTGTGTATTGGCGATAGGCTTGCCGATGGTAGGAACGTACTGCCCGTTTACATCTGCCACCGGGCGATGGGTGGCGTACACGGTATATTCCGTAGGGCCGTAGTAGTCGATCAGCTGGTACGGCAGTCCGTTGGTCAGTACGGGTTTCATTTGTTCACCGCCGGAAAAGAGGTATTGCAGCGCCAGTCCTGGCGTCTGGCGGCTGAGCGCTATCAGCTCCGGCATCAGCACGGCGGGAGTGAAAGCATGCGTGAGCTGGTTTCTCCGGTAAAATTCCAGGAGCAGGCCGGCATGGGTCCTTTCCTCGTTGTCGGCGATAAAGAGGGCGCCTCCGGACAAGAGGGCCGACCAGCATTCCCATACAGAGATGTCGAATGCCAGTCCCGCTACGAGCGACAAACGACTGTTGCTGTTGACAGCATACTGTTGTTTGTGCCAGGTGATCAGGTGCTGGATGGACAGGTGGGTGATCATCACGCCTTTCGGTTGACCGGTAGAACCGGACGTGTAGATGATGTACGCCAGATCTGCCGGTGCCGGCATCTTAGCAGGCGCAGTAACGGGCTGGTCCTGGAGGATGGAGAGGCTGTCGAGGTACACTACGGCCGTGTTGTGCACCTGGAAGAGCCTGGAGCCGAGCGACAGCTGGGTGATGATTACTTTGGCCTCCACTTCTTCCAGGATGTAGGCTACTCTTTTACCGGGATAGACGGCGTCTACCGGGATGTAAGCCGCACCTGTTTTCAGGATGCCCAGTACTGCAATGACCCATTCGGCGCAGCGCTCCAGGTATACCGGTACGTAGCTACCAGTGGTGACGCCCTGCGCCAGCAGGTAATGCGCCAGCTGGTTGCTTTTCTCGTCCAGCTCCCGGTAGGTGAGCGTGTGGTCTTTGAACGATACGGCCAGGTTGCCGGGCGTGCGTTCCGCCTGTTGCCGGAACAGGGAGACCAGGGTTGCGTGGGAGTTGTAATCTTCCCACGCGCTGTGTGTCAATAAATCGGCAGGGTGTTGTGTGCCATCGGTTGCAACGGTATTTCGTTGCTGTCCGTGCGCATCGTGCAGGATCGCGTCCATAGGATTGTGGTTTAAATTGAGGGTGTAAAAAAGGAGTTTCTAAAGACTGGTCGTGTGTTGTGGTTTTAAAGTTCGGCAATAAAGAGGGCCGCCTGTCTGGTGTTGATAGTGACAGGACATACATGCTCACATGTCCGGTAATGGTGTGGTATGAAAGATCAGCAAAAAAGGTTCACTTGTTCTGTGGTGGATAGGTGTCTGTTTCATCGTGGATAGGTGTACGTTTAAAAATTAGCAAAAAGGTTTTCACATCGTAAAATAAATCGCGAATAGGTCAATGAAAGATCAGCAAAAAAGGTGTTCACATGTGCGGCGAGGGCCGGCTAAAGATTAAGAAATTAGGAAAAAGATTTTCTAAAGATATGCGGTTATTCGAAAAAATATACGAACAGGGAAAAGATTTGGATTGGCTACTTGTCGAAAAAAATGGTTACGGTGCTTTCCGGGTTCGAATGAGCAGTAAATTAGTTCCGGTCAACTGAAATACGACCGCAGTGAAAAAAAATGAATGATTGTAATCTAACAGGCTCATAATAAATCTCCTGTATGCCAGACCGGTACAGTTTGCAACGGGGGGCTTCCAGCGGTACCCGCTGGCAGACAGCAGTAAAAAGCGGGGGTGCGGGCATCGGGGATAAAAGGTATGACACCTTATTGGGTGTCATCGGCAGGCCTTCATTGGGTAAAATCCGGCAAGGCTGGCGCCGACGAAAAAGCGGATATTTTTGCCCGGTTGTTGTTGGAGAGCGCGTAGGGCAGCAAGCGGAGGAGCGGCCCTTACATGCTGAGGATGCTGAAGTTTTTTAGGAAGATCATACATTTAATAAAAACTTAAGCGGGGTGGATTGAACCAGTCAGCTTTCCTCTTGTTGTGTTAAAAAAGACGTACATGCGAAAACCGATCGTAGACATTGATCAACTGACAGCCGCGGTGATCAGTCATTATGGGAAGATTGACCATATGGAGCCGGTGCAGGACGGCATGGAATCTTTTGCCTTCCGGCTGGTCATCTCCGGGAAAAAATATGTGCTCCGCGTGAATCATCGGGTGGAAGGTTTTGAAAAAGACGATTTCGTCAACCGGCACCTGGCTGGTCCGGGGTTGCCGGTACCGGAGATAGAAGCCATTGGTTTGTTGGAGAGTGGCATCGCCTGGTGCTTGTCAGCCCTGGCGCCGGGCGTAACATTACAGGACCTGCCCGCAGCTTATCTGCCGGCGGTGACGGCGCCATTGGCCGCTGTCATGCAGGCGATGGCGGCGGCTCCGCTGGACAAAGTGACCGGCTTCGGTCCTTTTAACTCCCGGGGCGAAGGGCAGTATGCCAGTTGGAAGGCTTATTTGGAAAGCATTTGCGGGGACACGACCTACGACTGGCCCACCGCCGGCAAACGAGTGCCGATGAAACGCATCCGGCCTTTGCAGGAGCTGCTATTGCTGGCTATACGGGACATCCCTGAAGTACGGCAGCTGGTGCATGGTGATTTTGGTTCGAACAATGTGCTGACAGACGGGCACGTGATCACCGGCGTGATTGACTGGTCGGAAGCTATGGCGGGCGACAGCCTGTATGATATGGCCAATATTTTTTTCTGGCGCACCTGGTTGAATTGTATGGAACAGCAGGCGCGTTATTTCGAAGCACAGGGAATTGATAAAACGCGGCTGGCCGCTTACCAGTTGCGCATCGGTCTGGAAGAAGTATATCAGACGGCCGTCACCGGCGACATGGACGATATGGACTGGGCGCTGGTACGATGTGAACACCTGGCAGGTATCGCCCGCTGAATTGGGCGGCAAAAAAAATTCGTGTAATATTGTAACTTCATCGGTTTTCCTATTTGACATGCAAGACAAAGAACTTTGGTCCTGGTACAAATCCGGAGAAATCAGTGGCCTGGAAGGGTTGTATAATGCCTATTATATACCGCTTACCAACTATGGATTTAAATTCACGGAGGACAAATCATTTATTGAAGAGAGCATACAGGACCTCTTTCTGAAATTGTGGCGCAACAGGGATTCCATTGCCACTCCGCAGGTGGTGAAACAATACCTGCTTTTATCCTTCCGGCGCATCTTGCTGCGCAAATTGGAATACAGCCCATCCCGGCTGGAGGAAGCGTTTTCCGGAGAACATATTCCTTTTTATTTGGAACTGTCTTATGAGCATCCCCTGATCAGAGCAGAGCGTGCAGCGGAGTTGAAGAAAAAGGTTGATGCCTTAATGGATACGCTGACCCACCGCCAGCGGGAGGCTATCTTCCTCAAATACTACGAAGATCTGTCATATGAAGAGATTGCAGAGATCCTGCAAATCAACACAGGCGGCACCTACAAACTGGTTTACCGCGCATTGGAGCGCCTGAGAGAACAATTCGGCGACTTCTCCCTTCTGGTACTGTTATACCTGCTGCAACGCCGCTACTAAAAATTTTTTCAAATTTTTTTTTTGAAAATGGGATAATCCGGATGTCCTGTTGTGTCTTATGAGGTAATGAACAAAGACTATCGTGATTATCGGATGGAGGATTTCCTGGCGGACGAGTATTTTATCCGCTGGGTGAAGTTCCCCGACGCGGCAGCTAACGCTTTCTGGCAGCAGCTCTCCGCCGACGTGCCGGAGAAAGCCCCGCTGATACGGGAAGCCCGGGAGGTGGTGTATGCCCTGTCTACACCAGTGCTGGTAAAAAATGACCCTGCCCGCGAAAAGATATGGCAGGCGGTGCTGGACAATATTCAACAGACACCGGTGCGCCCCCTGCGGCGTTATCGCCGGCTATGGCTGGCAGCGGCCTCCGTGCTTTTACTGCTGGCGCTGGGCGCCACCTGGTATTTTACTTCCTCCATTACTGTCAGTACCGGTTATGGAGAAACCCGGGAGGTGATTTTGCCCGATCATTCTACCGTGATGCTAAACGCCCATTCCACGGCTACCTACGCCCGCAGCTGGCCCGTCACCGGCAAGAGGGAAGTAATGCTGGATGGAGAAGCCTTCTTCGATGTAAAACATACCGGCGATACTTTCCGTGTGCAAGCCGGGCCTGCACGTGTTACAGTGCTGGGCACCGCCTTCAATGTAAGACACCGGCAGGATATGATCGCCGTGGTGCTGCAACGGGGACTTGTACGCATCGACATGCCGGATGGTGAAGCAGTGCCCGCTTTCCTGCAGCCGGGGGAAGGATGGTCTTATTCCCATCAGCAGCCGCCGGTAGTCATGCAGGCTGTCGATACTTCCGCCGCCACCGCCTGGACGCGGCATGAACTCCTGCTGAATGCCACCAAGGTGAAGGAAGTCATCCACCTGCTCAAGGATAATTACGGCTATACGGTAATATTGGAAGACAGCACTATCGGCGAACGCGAAATTAAAGGAAGGATACCTATGCAAAGGGAGAAAGATCTCCTGTTCGTATTGTCCAGGATTCTGGATGTAGACATTCAACAGAAAAACGATACGCTTTTATTCACTACGAAGTAGTGATCGATTATTTATCAACCAAAAACCAACCAAACATCAATGATGACGAGAGCACAGTTGCGCAAAACTGCGGCGATGGTATGTTCATTCCTGTTCAGTATGCAGCTTGCGCATGCACAGATGAAAACGATGCCGGTCAGTGCAGCGCTGAAGGAAATTACCCGCCTCTATGGTACCAGCTTTGTGTATGAGAACAACCTGTTGGACAAAGTGACCACCACGGTGGATACGGGCGCTTTCCGTGGTAAAACGGTGGAAGCCGTGCTGAAAGAGGTGTTATACCAACGGGGATACCTCTTTCTGTATGTTAACGACAACACCTATACGATTATCAGGGATGTACGCCGGAAAGCTGCACCGGTCCCTGTTGCAGGTCCCGTTGCTGATGCAGACAATGACGGCGCAGCCGCAGACCCGTTGCTGGTCCGCGGCCGGGTGACAAATGAAAACGGTAACCCTTTGCCCGGCGTAACCATCAAACCCGCTTCGGGCCGGGCCGGCGCTTTTACCGACGCTAACGGTTCCTATATCGTTCGTTTGTCAAAGCCGGGTGAAATGGTGGTTTTCACCTTTATCGGTTACCGTATGCAGGCCGCCGCCGGTAAACCACGCCTCAATGTGGTATTACAATCAGACAACATCCAGCTGAAACAGGTGGAAGTATCTACCGGCTACCAGACCATTGCCAAAGAAAGAGCTACCGGCTCTTTCTCCCAGATACAGGAGAAAGATATGGAACGCAAGATCACCACCAACGTGGTCGACAAAATGGAAGGCATGGTGAGCGGTTTGCTGGTGACCAACAATCCGCCGGGTACCGATGGCCGCCCGTCTAAAAACCCGGTGTTCTCCATCCGCGGGCGGAATACCTTCAAAGCGCAGCAGGACCCGCTGATCGTGATCGACGGTTTCCCGTATGAAGGGGAGCTGTCTATGATCAACCCGGAAGACATCGCACGGATCACTTTCCTGAAAGACGCTGCCGCGGCCTCTATCTGGGGCGTGCGTGCGGCCAACGGCGTGGTGGTGATTGAAACGCAAAAGGGAAAACAACAACGCCGGCAGATCACTTTCTCCACCAACTTCACAGTGGGAGGTCGGCCCGACCTGGGTTACCGCCCGGTGGCCAGTTCAGCCGATTACCTCGACTTTGAAAGTGAAGCAGTGCGTAAAAACCTCATTCCCGATCCGAACGGTCGCACGCTGCCCGCTGTGAGCGCCGGCGCTGATATTTTCTACCGCTACAAACGCGGGGAAATCACTGAAGCGCAACGCGACGCGCTGGTAGCGCAACTGGCAGGCTACGACTATAAATCACAGTACCAGCAGTACCTGCTGCAACGCCAGCAAATACAACAGTACAACCTCTCTATGAGCGGCGGCAGTGATTTTGCGCAATACTTTGTTTCCGGCTCCATCAGCGATGAACTGCCGGTCGCCAAAGGGAACCGCAATACCAGGGTGACCATCAACTCCACCAACAGCTTCCGGCTGCATAAAAATCTGGATGCTAACCTGGGTATCATGGCCGTCATGAATACCGCCAAAAACAACGGTCCGGGCCTGTCTCCGCTGGAACCGGGCATCAATACGCTGCTGCCCTATGACCGGATCGTAGATGATAACGGCAAAGCCATCCAGTATGCCCGCGCTTTCAACGGCCGTGCGCTCGATTCCCTGCAACGCCTCGGTTACCTGCCGTGGAGATACGATTACCTGGCTGAACTGGCGAATGCAGACAACACCAGCCGCAATAACCTTTACCGGATCAACGCGGGTTTTAACTACCGTATTATCCCCGGACTGTCGGCCACGCTGAGCGGCCTCTATGAGCGCTCTTTCCAGCGCACCCGCAACTATTACAGTCCCGATACCTACATCGCCAGAAATACCGTTAATAACGCTACATCCACCGTGGCCGGCAATCCCGCCTCCCTGGTGTACGGGCTGCCCAGGGGCGGTATCCTGAACATCGCCAATGCAGAAATGGAGCATTACGATGTACGCGGTCAACTGAACCTGAACCGCCAGTTCGGAAAACGGCACAGGATAGATGCCGTGGCCGGCAGCGAAATACGGCAGGTATGGACCTCCAGCGCTTCCAGCCGCCTGTATGGCTACGATGATCAGACGCTGGCCTCTATGCCGGTGAACTATGATACTTATTATAAGACAGCCGTTTCCGGTAATCAGATCAAGCCGTCTATTCCTAATAGCCTGGGCGATATGAGGGACAGGTTCATGTCCTGGTACACCAACGCCAACTACACTTACAACAACCGCTATGTGTTCTCCGGCAGCGCCAGGCTGGACGATTCCAACCTTTTTGGCGCCAATGATAAATACCGCGCCACCCCACTATGGTCATTGGGAGGTATGTGGAAACTGGGAGAAGAGGATTTTATGCAGCTGGCTTTCCTTAACCGCCTCAATCTGCGTGTTACCTATGGCGTGAATGGCAACGTGGATAAAACGACCAGCCCGTTCCTGATTGCCGCAGTATCATCCTATCCGGGATATTATAACGGTCAGCCTTACGCCACGATCAGTAATCCGGCCAACCCACTGTTGCGCTGGGAGAAAACCAAAACCTTCAACGTGGGCGCTGACCTCTCTTTCTGGAATAGCCGCCTGGACGTAACGCTGGACGTATACCGCAAATACTGTTACGACCTGCTGGGCCCTGCGGAGTTTAATGCCACCTATGGTTTTACCACGCTGACCGTCAACACGGCGGAACTGCGTAACAACGGGGTGGATCTTAATGTCACCGCGGCAGTGATACAACGGAAAAATTTTTCGTGGAAAGCAAACATGAATTTCGGTTACAACGAAAACAAAGTGGTGTCTTCCAACCTGCAGCGGGAGAACGTGACGTACTACAGTAACAGCGGCACCGGCTCCAACCCGGTGAAAGGCAAACCAATTGAAGGCATCTACAGCTACCGTTATGGCGGCCTTGACAGCATCGGCAGACCCATCGTATTGTCCGGCGACGGCAAACGGAACCTGGCGAACGCAGATATTTCCGCCGATCTGTCTACGCTCACTTACAGCGGTACCACCGTGCCGCGGTTCTTTGGCGGGTTGACGAACATCGTCCGTTACAAGCAGCTGGAACTTTCATTCCTCATCACCTATAAGATGGGGTATGTATTCCGTCGCCCTACCGTGGATTACTTCAGCTATTTCACGCAGAAGTCTATCCACAGCGACGTGGCAGAACGCTGGCGGAAGCCGGGCGATGAAGCACGTACAGACGTGCCCGTAGTACCTGCTACCGGTGTCAACTATACGAACACCTGGTATCCGAAATCAGACAGGCTGATAGAAAGCGGTGCGCATATCCGCTTAAGGGAAGTAGCATTGACGTATGACCTGCCGTCGCAGGTGCTGCGCCCGTTGCATATGCAGCGACTATCGCTCATGGCTTATGGCCGCAACCTGGCGCTGTGGACCAAAAACAAGGCGGGCATTGATCCGGACTATATTCCCGGCGCCTACTATTCCCTGCTGCCGCCGGCACGGTCTTTTGCCATTGGCCTGAAAACAACTTTTTAATCTTAAAAATGTAGCCTGATGTTTCGCACTTTGATATATGCCGCCGCTTTGATGACCCTCGCCGGTTGTGGCAGGGACTATCTCGATATAAAACCCAAGGGAAAGGTAATCCCTTCTACGTATAAGGATTACCGTTTGCTGATGAATAACTCCAACGACCTGGTGAGTTCCTACGGAGCAGATGAAATGGCGTCTGACAACGTGGAATATTACGAACAGCAGGGGCTGGACTACCTGGGCACCGCTACCTTCCGGATACATACCTGGCAGGACGATGTCTGGATGTCTACCGACAACGATGCTCAATGGAGTAACCTGTATAAACAGGTGTACCTGGCTAATGTGGTGGTGGAAGGAATGAAGACGGTGACCGACGGTGCTGAAAAAGAACGCAACCAGCTGGTGGGAGAGGCGCTGGTACACAGGGCTTTCGCTTATCTGTCGCTTGTGAACCTGTACGCTGTACAGTATGATGCCTCCTCCGCCGCGTCTGACAAAGGCGTACCGCTGTTGCTGGCACCCACTACCGATGCCAAATTGAACCGAGCCTCTGTAAAAGCGGTCTACGACCAGTTGCTGGCTGATCTCAGTCAGGCAGCATCTCTGCTGGGCATCACCAGCACCAGTGCCTATGAGCCTACGCTGGCTGCCGCCTACGCGCTGCAAGCCCGTGCTTATCTGCTCAGAGGGGAGTACTCCGAAGCGCTGAAAGCAGCAACCAAAACGCTGGAGATCAAAAACAAGCTGACCGACTATAACACGGCGGTGGCGGACCCCCGCAACACCTTCCCGGAGAACAGGAGCAATCCTGAAACGATCCTGATGAAGACGGTTTCCAACAGCTACGCCTGGTTCTCCCTGAGCAAGGATTTACAGGCGGAGTTCAAAGATTCGCTGATCGATCTGCGGTATAAAATACTGTTTACCACGACCACCGATCCATTTAAGGGACACCTCTACTACTATGGTGAGTTCCTGTCGTTCGACGCAAGGCTGGTAGGACCAACGGTACCGGAGATGTACCTGGTCCGCGCAGAATGTAACGCCCGCCTCAATAACGTGGCGGCTGCCATACAGGACCTGGACCTCCTGCGAAAAATGCGTATAGCGACAGCTGCCTACGTGCCATCTGCGGCCGCCACGTCGGAAGAAGCGCTGCGGCTGGTGCTGTCCGAACGCCGGCGGGAGCTGTGTTTCAAAGGCCACCGATTGTTTGATATGAAACGATTGAATAAAGACCCGCGTTTTGCAAAAACAGTCACGCATACTTATAATGGTCAGACCTACACGTTGAAGCCTAACGACTACCACTATGTGTTTCCTGTTGCGCCGAAGCTGATACAACTGAACCCGGAGCTGGAGCCTAATGAAAGAAAATAGCTAACCACGAAGAAAACGGCGGACCTCCTGACAGGGGCCGCCGTCCTGTCTGAAAGCTGTCCCGCTGCGGAACATACACGCCACCGGGACCGTCTTTTGAACCGCTGGTAAAAAAACGGCGGCGCCAGGGATGGTGATATACGGGAAGACATTTAATTTGTAAATGTAAAAACCAAACCAACACATTAACGTATGATGAAAAAATTATTATTAATGCTGGTCAGCTGCCTGCCGTTGGCAGTACTGGCACAGGAAAAGGGTATTCACTTTGAGCATGAGCTCAGCTGGAAGGATATCCGGGCCAAGGCGAAAAAAGAAGGCAAGTTTATTTTTATGGATTGTTACACCACCTGGTGCGGCCCCTGTAAAATGATGAGCCGCGATATTTTCCCGCAGCAGATGGTCGGCGACTTCTTCAATGACAAATTTATTTCGGTAAAAGTGCAGATGGACAAAACCGCCAAGGACGATGATGCCGTGAAAAGCTGGTATAACGATGCCGACGCCATTGCCAAAGAATATAACGTGATGGCCTATCCGACGTTTTTGTATTTCGCTCCCGACGGGAGACTGGTGCACCTGGTGGTAGGCAGCGACAGCGCCGCCGCTTTTATTGCGGCTTCCGCGAAGGCACTGAAGCCGGAAACCCAGTACTACACCCGTATGGAAGTGATGGCCAAAAATGCGGGCAATCAACCGGATACGCTGAAACGACTGGCAGAAGAAGCCATGGAGATGTATGACGGCCGCTACTCCGCCCTGTTTGCCAGCCGTTATCTCCGCGCAGTACCAAGTGTATATACAACGGAAACGCTGCAGTTCCTGGATAAGTTTACCCATAGCAGCAGGGACACCGGTTTTGTTATCTTCCGGAAAAATCCGGCTAAAGTCAATCAGGTAATGGGGGCCAAGTATGCAGAAAAGAAAGTGGAACAGATCATCTTCGGAGAAGAAATCTATGCCAACCTGAAAGAAGGTATCACGCCCGATTTTAAGGTGATAGAAACGAAGCTGCAAAAGAAATATCCCGATCTCTCCCGTAAGCTGATAGATAAGTTCAGACTACAGTTCTACCAGGGCAAAGACTATGATCAGTTTGAAAAGGCGGTGAAAGGATACATCAGACAATATGATAAACAACTGGACCCTTCCGATCTGAGCAGCTTTGCCCGTACGGTAGCCCGTAAGGCTAAAGATACCGCTATGTTACGCACTGCACTTGCATGGAGCGAGCGCGCCGTAAAAGAGAACCCGGGCCCGGACGCTGTGAGCGTGCAAGCGATGCTGGTATACCGGTTAGGCGATACGGCAACGGCTATCCGCTTGCAGGAAGGCGTTATTAGTGAGCTTGCCGCAAAGGAGAAAAAATTTCAGAAGGAATATCAGGAGAAAGTGCTTGATAAGATGAAAAAAGGAGAAAGCCTCTGATAAAGTGAGCGTGGAACATTGTCTTGCCGGTATTTCATTTTAATAGGTTATCATTACGTTGTAAGTAACTAATTTATTAACGAATGAAACATTGTTTTTTCACGGTAGCCCTGATCACATTGCTAAGTTGTAACCAGCATCCGGCAACTACATCTTCACTGCCGGCAGACACCACAGATAGTATGACCAAAGATTCGATACGACTGGCAGCCGGTGAATACCGGCTGCTTCCTTCGTTAATCAGCCACTTGACAGAAAAAGAAACAGGGATCAATGATCCCGTCCGGAATGTACAGGAGCAGGACGATTTTTGTAGCCAGGCTCCGCTGATGGACGGTGGTTCGTGGCAGCAGGCAGATAAAGCCTACAGGGAATACGTCCGTCAGCACGCAGACCACCAATACATCAACGTGTTCCGGCAATATGGCGCCTATATCATTTTGGTGAAGCTGCACCTGCTGGCGGCATCTACGCCGGAAGCACCGGAGAATATCGCCTTTTATGCAGACGAACTGATAACATCCAATAGTATCAATGCAGCCCTGATCTCTTCTGCCCTTCGCCAGTTAGAAGCACATGGTTTTTCAGCAACAAAAATCCGGGAACTGGCTGTTAGCGCCGAAAAACAATTGCAGAACAACAGCGGCTACGCCGCTTTGAAAAAGAGCCTGCAGCAGTCCGTAAACCAGGCTATATCTGCGACCAGAGATCCTAAATACGCAGCTGACGACGAAAATATGATCAGGGTGTACCGGCTTACACAAGAAGGCGAAGCAACCATCCATGCTTTAGCGGCAGCCAGACAGTAGCGGCCAAAGCGGGTTTTGCCCGTTTCGCCGGATTTACCTACATTGCCGGGCTAATAACGTTATTTAACATACGACATGGAACTAACATCACTGGCCCCGCAGTCATTGTGGCAATATTTCAGTCAACTGAACGCCATCCCGCGGGCATCGAAGAAAGAAGAAAAGGTGATCGCCTTCGTGGAGGCATTTGGCCGTCAGCTGGGCCTGGAAACAACAAGGGACGCTGTCGGGAACGTGTGCATCAAAAAGCCGGCTACGGCAGGCATGGAAGACCGGCAGACGGTGATCCTGCAATCGCACCTGGACATGGTACACCAGAAAAACGGGGATACCGTGTTTGACTTTGACACCCAGGGCATCGAGATGTATGTGGACGGCGACTGGGTAAGGGCCCGCGGCACTACCCTCGGCGCAGATAACGGCATCGGCGTAGCCACCATCATGGCCATCCTGGCAGCGACGGACATACCGCATCCTGCCCTCGAAGCCATGTTCACCATCGACGAAGAAACAGGGATGACAGGCGCCATGCAACTGGACCCAGCCCCGTATACCGGCACCATATTGCTCAACCTCGACACCGAAGAGGAAGACGAGATCACCATCGGTTGTGCCGGTGGCCTCGATACCAATACCAAAGGCAACTATCAGCAGACACCCGTGGCAGCTGGCGGCGCTGCTTATGATATTACCATCAAAGGACTGCTCGGCGGCCACTCCGGTATAGACATCAACAAGGGCAGAGCAAACGCCAACAAACTGATGAACCGTCTGTTGTTCAACGCGCGTCAGTCTTTTGACCTGCAGCTGGCTTCCCTCGATGGCGGCAGCTTGCGCAACGCCATCCCACGCGAATCCCGCGCCACGGTAGTTGTGCCTGGTGCCGACAAAGCCCGCTTCGAGGCGGCCGTACAGGCATTTGCCACCATCCTGAAAGAGGAATACAAAACCGTGGAAACGGGTTTGACAGTGGAGGTTAAGCCCGCCGCAATGCCGGCTTCCGTGATGGCGCCCGCTTATTTCGATCAACTGCTGCGCGCCATCTACGCCGCGCCCAATGGCGTGTTCCGCATGAGCCCCGATATGCCGGGCCTCGTGGAAGCATCCAACAATATCGCCAAAGTGACCGTGAAAGATGGTCAGTTTATTACCCAGTCACTGCAACGCAGCAACGTAGACAGCACCAAAGAAGATGTAGCCCTCGCGGTACGTTCCGCCTTTGAAAATATGGGCTGCGAAGTGATACAGGCCGGCGGTTACCCCGGTTGGAAACCCAACCCGGATTCTCCCATCCTGAAGCTGATGCTGTCCCTGTATGGCGATCATTTCAAACATACCCCAAAAGTAGGCGCGATCCACGCCGGACTGGAATGCGGTATCCTCGGTTCACTGCTCAAAGGGCCGGACATGATCTCTTTCGGACCTACCATCCGCGGTGCGCACTCACCGAATGAAAGTGCACAAATCTCTTCCGTAGAGCGGTTTTACAAATTTTTACTGCATATTTTGAAAGAGATACCCAAGCGATAATCCTTTCCAAAAGATAATACCCGGGGCTGACCAACAGGTCGGCCCTTTGTTTTGTCTGTTGTTTGGTGCGATAGCATTCATTTTGCGAAACTGTCAGCCTGTAAGGGCACTCAGGCTGTCAGCGGGGGCAGGTAGCTCTGAGGGTCATTTTCGGCTGTTGCCTGTTGGCGGAACAGCGTAGAAGTACAAATTTTGCTGCTCTCCCGTATTCCAGGGTGCCATTGTTCGTTCCGGAGGCTATACGGGAAACCGTAAAATGTTGCATCATAGGATCGCTATTTTTGTCCGGTATCATCAAATAACCCTTAACAATATGGACAACCAGGTACACTGCCCCAAATGCAATTCCACACAGATTACCGCAAACAAGCAAGGTTTTAGTGTTGGCAAAGCCGCTGCCGGCGTCATTTTAACAGGCGGTATCGGGCTGCTCGCCGGGGGAATTGGAAGAAATAAAGTGATTATCACCTGTCTGGCGTGTGGTCATCAGTTTAAGCCGGGAGCGAAAAAGGAGACAGCCGTGGAAGCATATCAACGATTGAAGACCCATCGGGAGAAGATGGATGCCGAACGAAACAGGCAATTGGATGCGTCAGCGCTGGAAGAAGATCTCAGGAGAGACCTGGAACGACGGAATAACCCCGAAAAAAGAAAGGAGAGCAGAAATGCAGTCATTAAAACGGCAGGTCTCATAATGTTTGCAGGGGCTATCCTATGGCTGCTATGGCCAATCGGTGGGTGGTTCGTTATGGGATTCGGAGCGCTGTTATTTATTGCGGCATTTGTTTAGCCTGGAACAGCGCAGGGTTACGCCGTAAGACATGGTCATCGATGTACAAATTTTGCTGCTCTCTGATTTTATTTATATATTGCAAATAAGGTACTTGTATTAAAGCCGCCTATTGACAATTTGAATCCAAAGCAGCTTAGGTTTATCATCTGTATATCAAAATTTGACCAATCCTTATTGTAACACCCAAAACTGGTGCCCTCGCTGGTTTTTAACGATCATCATCTGAATGTATTATCCCATGTCCCAAAGAGCCGTTTCCTGTTTGATTGCAGCCATATCCGGATATACCCGGAAATTTTCCCCGTTTGATGATAATCGCAGGTTGTCTGTATTTTATGACCGTTAAGGATTCCTTACACGTATGGACGGTCTGACATTTACGACACAAGCTTTTGGCCAGGACTGGGTGGCCTACCTGGATGACTACGGTGTGCCGGTACCGGCGAACGACTGGCTGCAAAAGACCATTACCCAGGCTTTTGAGGCGATGGCACCCGAAGAAAAGGCGCTCTTGCACCAATGGTTTGCATTTCCGTCCCCTCAGCCCGTGGAGGTTATCCGGCGGTTACAGGAGCGGTTGTTCGATGCGATGCTGGAACCGCTGGTAACGCAGCGGCTGTCAGTCTTTTCCACCCGGGAGATATTCACCGGTGTTATCCGGTTCCGGAAGGAGCAGGAACTTTGTTTCCTGGAGGAACAAAGCAGCAGGGAAGCGGTGGTGGACACACCAAATACCGATGATGCTATCATCGATGTATCCGGAGAGCCGGTACCCATTGACTTTAGCACTGACAATGCTCCCTCAGGCCAGGCGGATGGACAGGCTTACGACGACAACTGGAAACTCGGTCATCAATACCAGGAAAAGCTGGGGCTGAATACACAGGAAACAGCATGGCTGAATAAATTCTGGAACCCCTGTAATGCTTTCCTCGAAGTGGAAGGATGTTGTGTACAGACGATCCGGCTTTATCTGCTCTGTTTGAAACAGCTGAATAAGGTGTTCGATAAAAAGGGAACGACCATTGCCCGCCAGGTAAAACAGTTTCAGGACCGATATGTCCAAGGTAATAACAACACCTACACCCTCAGTTATGAACGTCAGAACCTGGAGACGCATATCTACCTCACAATTTTTAAAAGATCGGAAAATACCGTCAGGGAAGTCTACCGGCATAAACGGAAAATCAGTAATGACTTTAACTACCCTGTATTTGCCAATGACTTTGAGCAGACTTTTGGAAGCACTGTTAATGAAATTCTGGCGGGGGCGGCAGCTACCATCGCACCCGCTGACGACGCCACAGAGCTGTTGTTGAACGAAATGAACGTTACCCGTTGGAAAACTTTTTTTGACGAGATCATCCCTGTCCTAAACAACAGTAACGCGCAACAGGTAGCAGAACAACTGGACTGGCTGGGGGCGATGAACGAGAAGAACCCTGCGCTGGAAAACATCTATTTCGAAGCATCCAGGGCTTTTGTGAAAGCAGATAAGGGGATCGCTATCAGTTTCTACCTGAAGTACCTGTACGCGGACCTGCACTCGGAGAAGATTGATAACCGGCAGTTGACAAAGTCCATCCAGAAGAGCCTCTTCGCGGACCAGGAACAGCTCGACGCCTTTGAAAAAATAGCCAACGGGCTGATCGCCACCCGCGATCTCCCTGCTGCACTGGCTGCGGCTGTAAAAATCTATGAAAAGAAAAGAAAGAAAATAGAGCTGAATGAGGGAGATATTGCTGCCGTGCGCTCACAGAGCGCGGAAACGGTAAGTCGTTTGAATGAAATCCTGCAGGACGAAGACGAAATAGCGGAAGGGTCTTCCGCCATCATCACCCTGCAACTGGGTACCGCCACGCCGGCTGCCGCGGTGCCACAGGACCCCGTCTTTATGGCCAGCGTGCAGCTCAGTATGCATCAGCAGGAATTACTATCGCTGTTTAAAGACCATCAGTATCATCTGACCACCACCCAGGTGACCACCTATGCCAAAAGCCGGAACCTGTTCAGAAACCAGCTGGTAGAGAGTATTAATGATTGTTGTTATGAAGAGCTGGATGATAATTTAATTGAAGAAACAGAAGACCGGTATGAGGTGAACGAATTTTATTATCAAAAAATAATTAATCTATGTTAGGTGACATCAAACCGAAAGAAGCTACGGCTGTGATCAATTCCCTCTTAGGCGGCGTCGTGCCTAAAATAGGTGTTCAGCATATTGCCGTAGGTCGTACGGCGGAAGTAAATGCGTTCCTCTCTGCCTTGGAGGATGTGAAAAATGGGCATAGTATGGTGAAGTTCTGGATCGGGGATTTTGGGTCCGGGAAGTCTTTTATGATGCATTTGCTGAATACGGTAGCGATCAAACAGAAGTTTGTAGTGGCCAATGCTGATTTTACACCGGAAAACAGGTTGTATGCCAATGATGGTAAAGCTGTTGCCCTTTACACAGCTATCATGGACAACATTGCTATCCAGACCCGACCGGAAGGTGGGGCGTTGGCGGTGCTGCTGGAAAAATGGATAGAACAGGCTATCGCGGGGGCCGCGCAGGAATCAGGACTGGCGCCGGATGTGGTCCGGCAGCCGGACCACACAGATGTGATCCGCCGGCATATTATGCGTACTATCAATAATATCACGGAAGTGGGTGGTTTTGATTTCGGGTTGGTCGTGACCAAATATTACGAAGGATATATACAGGACGATGAGCAGCTCCGGAAAAATGCATTGCGCTGGCTGAAAGGAGAGTACAGTACCAAAACGGAAGCGCGGCAGGACCTCGGCGTCCGGGAAATCATCGATGACCAGAACTTCTATGATATGCTGAAAAACTTCTGTAAACTGTTTGTCAGCATCGGTTATAGCGGTTTTATGATCAACCTGGACGAGGCCATCAACCTCTATAAGATCTCTACCGGAGCGATGCGGGAGAAAAACTACGAGAAGATACTGTCTATCTACAACGACTGTTTTCAGGGAAAAGTGGCCCACCTGTTTGTAAATATCGCCGGTACACAGGAGTTCCTGGAAAACGAACGGAGGGGGCTTTTCAGTTATCAGGCTTTAAAATCAAGACTCGAAACCAACAAATTTGAAACGGCCGGAGTGCGTGACTTCGCCCAGCCGGTGCTGCGCCTGCTGCCACTGAGCCACACCGAAATTTTTGTGTTGTTACAAAATCTTAAACAGATTTTTGACTTCAATTATAAAACCAGTATTCCGGTGGATGATAATGATATCCGGTTGTTTATGGAAGAAATATTCAACAAGCCCGGCGCCAGTGAATTCCTGACGCCCCGTGAAGTGATCCGGGATTTTCTGCATGTGCTGAGCATCCTTCGTCAGCACCCGGAGACGGATAAACGAAAGCTGATCAATGATATCGAAATCACAGATGAAAGACCGCAGGAATCTCTAAAGCACATTGAAGAAATATAATGGCATACGAACTGTTATCTGAACCGGTGCGCCGCTATATACGGGACAAAAAATGGGAAGCACTCAGGCCTATCCAGGATGCGGCGATAAAAGCGATCATGAGATCGGAAGGGCATTATATCCTGGCATCCCGCACAGCTTCGGGTAAAACAGAAGCGGCTTTCCTGCCTGTATTGTCGAGTGTCGATTTCAGGGAGAAAGGAGTACAGGTGTTGTATATCTCGCCCCTGATAGCATTGATCAACGATCAGTTTCAGCGATGCGAGGCGCTTTGCAGATATATGGATGTATTGGTGACCAAATGGCATGGAGAAGCCAATCAGTCGGGTAAGAAGCGGCTGCTGGCTGATCCTCAGGGAGTGATGCTGATTACACCGGAATCGATAGAAGCGATGCTGGTGAATCACCCCGGGAGGGCGAAATCACTTTTTTCCAATCTTAAATTTATCATCATAGATGAGATACATGCCTTTCTGGGAACGGACCGGGGAAGGCACTTGCAGTCCTTGTTGTCGCGGATCTGCAGCCTTAAAACAGGGGCGCCGGTGAGGATAGTAGGCCTGTCAGCAACGATTGGCGACGAAAATTTCCAGGTGGCGAAGCGGTTTCTTGACAATACGCTTCCGGCTAAAGTGTTAATTGACCGGACTGCAAAGGAAAACCATGTCAGTTTAAAATTCAGCAGGGAAGACGCTGAATTCTCCGTGGGATTTATTGAGTCATTGTACGAGTTGACAAAAGATAAAAAGGTATTGATCTTCCCCAATGCCAGGGGAAGGGCGGAAGAAATCGCTGTAAAGCTTTCAAAAACAGCCGCGAGGAGAAAAGGACATGCGTATTATTTTTCACATCATTCATCTGTGGACAAGGACTTGCGTGAATACGTGGAAAATTTTGCCAAGACCAACGAACGACACCCGTTTTGTATTTGTTGTACGTCGACATTGGAACTGGGGATTGATATTGGTACCGTGGATATGGTGGTGCAGATAGATGCCAGCAACAGCGTGGCGTCGCTGGTGCAACGAATGGGGCGCGCCGGCAGGAGAGAAGGCGCTACAAGTGAATTGTTGTTATATGGCACCCACCCGTGGGCAATGCTGCAATCACTTGCCTGTTGGCAGTTGTACGAAGAAGGGTTTATGGAGCCGATCGTGGTGACGGACAAACCTTATGATCTGTTGTTCCATCAGATACTGTCAATATTAAAAGAAACCAATGGTATCAGTCATGCTGCATTAACAGCGCAACTTACCGCCAATCATGCCTTTCAACAGATACCGGCAGCTACCATCAGCCAGTTGCTGGCGTTCATGATCCAGGCGGAATATGTGGAGGTTTTGGGCCGTGAATTGATTGTTGGTTACGAAGGAGAGAAGCTGACCAACTCCCGGGATTTTTACAGCGTATTTTTCACCGACCGATTGTTGAAGGTGATCCATGCTGGTAACACCATCGGAGAAATCCCTGATTCGGTTTCACTGGCCGAAGATGTCAATATCTATCTGGCGGCAAAAATCTGGAAGGTAAAACTGAAGGATATCCAGGCGGCTAAAATATTGGTGGAGCCGGCCCATGATGGCAAAAAGCCGATATTCGGAGGCGAAGGGCCAGCCGTGCAGCCCCGGGTGAGAGCCAGGATGCTGGAAATCGTTTACCAGGATTTACCCACCGGCATTATGGACGAGAAAGCTATTGCCGCCCTGGAGGAGCTGCGTTTTGAGTTAAAACAGGCAGTGCTGACACCCGGAAATATGGAGCGGCCGTATGTTGCCAAAGAAACCGGCTACCAGTATTATACATTTACAGGTTCTGTAATTAACAGGACGCTGATGGTACTATTGAAACTGGCTGATATCGACTCTGTTTTTGATGACGACAAGAGCATGTTCTCCATTGCCGACAAAACCTGGGAGCCGGCAAAACTGTGGCCGCATCTTGAAGCACAGCTGGCAGTGTTGTGTGGTCTTGATCTTGATAATTTGGAGAAGCTGGGATTATCCTGCGCCTTCTTAAAATGGGGACAATACCTGCCGCCATCGCTGCAGGAAGAACTGATCCGCAGCGCCCTCCTGGATATCCCCGGCACCACTGCCTTCCTGCAGCAGGTCAGATTCGTGACATGCTGATATATTACCCGCTACACATAATAATTCCGGCGTATGTAGCGACCGTTCTAATTAAAAATACTATCTTACCTACGTTTTAAATTTTTTGAAAATGGCTATTAACTTACAAAAAGGACAAAGGATTGATATTGGACTGTCCAGCATCAGCGTAGGATTGGGATGGGAGCCGAACGAAGGAACCGGCGCTGCTTTTGACCTCGACGCCTCTGCTTTTATGATCGATGATAACAGGTCGATCCCGGAAGAACGTTATTTTGTATTCTATGGCAATACCGACTCACCGGACGGCGCCCTGCATCATACCGGCGACGACCCTACGGGCGGCAACAGCGACGGCGGCGATGATGAAACCATCAACGTAGACCTGGCCAAAGTAGATCCCCGCGTGAAAGAAATCCTGTTCGTTGTCACCATCCACGACGCTATCGCCAGAAGGCAGAACTATGGCCAGGTGAGAGATTCGTATATCCGTATCGTTGACAACGCTACCTCACAGGAAATCGCCAAATACGAACTGGGAGAAGACTTCTCCATCGAAACCGGCGTGGAATTCGGCCGCCTGTATATCAAAGACGGTCAATGGAAATTCGAGGCTTCCGGTAAAGGTTACAAGGAAGACCTGGCATTTTTCCTCTCTAAATATTTTAAAGGACAGATCATTAAATAACCTATATATGGCGATCAATCTAGTAAAAGGTCAAACTATCGACCTCCGTAAAAATGATCAGGGAGAAGAGTTTGACCTCTCGACTGTCACTATCGGCCTCGGCTGGGACGTAAAACAGAAAAAGGCAGAAGGCGGCTTCTTCGGAAAAATTTTCGGCGGCGGACAGAAAGAAGAAGAATATGACCTCGACGCGGTGGCTTTCCTGCTGGACAATAACGGCAAAGTGGCCAACCTGGGCCGCACCGTACAAACCCGCGACGGCAGAAGCCAGGGACTGTACGAAGGCGACGTGGTGTTCTTCAACTCACAAAAACACCCTTCCGGCCATATCTGGCTCACCGGCGATAACAGGACCGGCGCCGGCGATGGCGATGACGAACAGATCATCATCAAACTGAACCAGATGGACCAGCGTTACGACAAAATCCTGTTCATGGTGACCATCTACCAGGGGCGCGCCAATAACCAGCATTTCGGGATGATCGAAAACGCGTTTATCCGTGCCGTAGACGCCAGAGGCAAAGAAATCGCCAAATTCAGCCTGTCCGGCGACAGCACCTATAACGGCATGTGCTCCATGACTTTCGCGGAAATTTACCGTAAAGACGGCGCCTGGAAATTCAGAGCCATCGGTAACCCCCACCAGTCAGACAGCTTCGTGGACGAACTGAAGAAAATGGTGTACTCCTGAGTAACCGGACACAAATAACTGTAGCAATGTTGTTAACCCTTATCAACAGCAGCGCTTTAACCAACTTATTTTATGAGAAGACTACCTGTATACCTCTTACTGGACACCTCCGGCTCTATGAGCGGAGAACCGATAGAGGCCGTGAAGAATGGCGTCCAGATAATGATCAGCTCATTACGACAGAATCCGCAAGCCATCGAAACCGCATTTATCAGCATTATCACCTTTGACAGCACCGCCAGGCAGGTCGTGCCCTTGACAGACCTGGCCTCCTTCCAGATGGCGGATATCCGCGCCACCGGCACCACCGCGCTGGGCGAAGCCCTGCAGCTGGTCAGCCAGTGCATGGACAAAGAAGTGGCCAAAACCACCGCCGAACAAAAAGGCGACTGGAAACCGCTGGTGTTTATTATGACTGACGGCGTGCCTACGGACAGCTGGCAGAGCGGCCTCGCCGCCTTCAAACAGCGCAAAACGGCATATACCGTCGCCTGCGCTGCCGGCCACGGCGCCGATACCTCCGTACTCAAACAGATCACCGAAAATGTGGTCAGCCTCGATACGGCCGACAGCGCCACCATTTCCCGCTTCTTCGCCTGGGTCACCGCCTCCATCGGCGTAACCTCCACCCGCGTGGAAGATTCCGGTAAAGAAGTCACCGGCCTGTCTGAACTGCCGCCACCACCCTCCGAATTGAATATTGTAGTGTAAGCCTTTAATGCACCTATATGCGACGACTACCGGTATACTTCCTGCTGGACACCTCCGGTTCCATGTATGGGGAACCCATTCAGGCATTGAATAATGCCCTGAGCGGGATGGTCAATAATCTTCGTATGGATGCCCATGCCCTGGACTCCCTCTGGCTCAGCATCATCACCTTCGACAGGGAAGTAAAGGAACTGGTACCGCTCACCGAACTGGTGAGCTTCCAGTTGCCCGAAATCACCTGCCCGCAGAGTGGACCCACCCATACCGGACAGGGACTGGAATATCTCCATGGCAAAGTAATGAACGACGTACAACGCGGAACATCCACCCGGAAAGGAGACTGGCGGCCGCTGTTATTCATCTTCACAGATGGAAAACCATCCGACCAGTTACTCTACCGGGAGATGATCCCCAAAATAAAAAGCCTCAACTTCGGCGCCATCGTAGGATGCGCCGCCGGTAAAGCGGCCGACAACGATATGCTCAAAGAACTGACCGATACCGTGGTGCACCTCGATACCGCCGACAGCGCCACCCTGCGCCAGTTCTTTAAATGGGTGTCCGATACCATCGAACAGGGCAACAAAAGCATGGGCACCACCTCACAGGTGGCCCTGCCTCCGCCACCCCAGGAAGTGAATTTAGTGATCTGATCAACAAATTATGAACGTAAAACTTATAGGGCACGACTTTAAAAGCCTGCAGGTAGAATTAACCCACAACGAGAAATTTTACTGTGAGAAAGGAGCCCTGATCTACTACGAAGAAGGTATCCATTCTTCGATCAACGTATTCGATAAAGGCATTGCCGGCGTACTGAAAAGAAAACTCACCGGCGAAAGCATTTTCCAGGTGGAACTCTGTAACACCAATATTAACCCGAAGAAACTCATGGTGGCCGGCAAGGTAGGTATGTTGCCGGTCAACCTGAAAAACATCTCCGGCGGCATCATCTGCAGGGCCGGATACTATGTGGCCTCCTCCGATAAAGTCGATATCGACGCGAAGCTGAACCTTACCTCACTCATCGGCGGCACCGGCCTCATTATGCAGAAAATCACCGGCTTCTGCACGGTGTTCCTCGATGTGATCGGCACTGCCACCACACTGGACCTGGCCGCCGGTCAAACGGTTTTTGTGGATGAGAAAAGTTTTATCTGTATGAATGCTGATATGCAAAACAGGATGTCGTCACACTTCTCCGGCAGTAACATGCTCGGCGGGGAAGGGCTTTCCATGCTCAAAATCACAGGGCCGGGCACCGTATACATCACCTCCGTAAACTTCAGATAATGAGAAGACTCCCCATTTATTTTCTGATAGACGTCTCCGAATCCATGGTCGGAGAACCGGTACAGCAGGTGGAAGAAGGCCTGTCACAAATTATTCAGGCGCTCAAAGCCGACCCCTACGCTATTGAAACCGTCTGGGTTTCTATTATCGTCTTCGCAGGACAAGCCAAAACACTGGTGCCCCTGCAGGAAATCATCAACTTCTACCCACCCCGTTTCCCCATCGGCGGCGGCACCTCGCTCAGCAAAGGCCTCGGACATCTGATGTACGAACTGCGCAAAAACCAGGTGAAAACCACCTACGAACAGAAAGGCGACTGGAAACCTATCGTGTTCCTGTTCACCGACGGAGTGCCCACAGACGATACCCGTGCAGCCATCGCCGAATGGAAACAGCACTGGCAACGCACCGCCAATATGGTGGCCATCTCCTTCGGCAACGAAGCAGATGTGCATGTGCTGAAAGAACTGACAGAGAACATCATCCACTTCAAAAACAGCAACGCCGCGGCATACAAGCAGTTCTTCAAATGGGTGACAGACTCCATCAAAACCAGCAGCGAAAGCGTAGAGAAAAACGCTTCCGGCTTTGAGCTGGCTAAAATATACGGAGATGATACCCTCAGCAAGGTAGACCTTACCAATCCCATCCCGCCACAGTCCTATATGGACAGCAATTACGCCGTGCTGGTAGGCAAATGCCAGAACCTGAACAGGCACTACCTGATGAAATACCGCCGCTCGGAAGAAGAAGCCAGGATCTACGGGCTGGATATCAACCGGCTGTCGTACAGACTGGTAGGCGCTTTCCAGGTAGACCAGACCTACCAGGAGCTGTCGGACGAGAGCGCCGGCCCTTCCCGCATCAATAGTGATGAACTGATCGGAAACCCTACCTGCCCGTGCTGCGGCAACCAGGTGGCCTTCGCCATGTGCGTCTGCGGCCAGATACACTGCATCGGAGAGGAGCAGATCAGCACCTGTCCCTGGTGCGGCAACAAAGGGACGTATGGCATCGGTGAGGGCGGTTTCGATGTTAACCGCGCCCAGGGCTAAAAAGGAACCAATAGCATGTCAAAAAAATATATCCGCGAACTGTTTGCCGCTAAAAATATTACCATTGCCGGCAGCAAACAACACCTGTTCGACGCTTTTGTAGATGATGAACAACATCAGCAAATAGCCCGGCAGATACTGGAAAACCAACAACGACTCATGGACATATGGCAGTATAAAAACAGGCTGGCCGATATCCAGCAACAGCCGGTCAGCATCCCGAACGCTACGGTGGGCAAGCCTTACCAGGCCACGCTCGATTTCCGGCAGCTGAACTGGTCCGACGTTACATGGACAGCCATCGAAGGACTGGAAGAATACGGGCTGCAATACGATCCTGCTACCGGCGGGATACAGGGTATCCCGGTGAAAAGCGGCGATATCCGCCTGAAACTGCAGTTCCGCCTTGCCGGCGGCGACGCCAGCGCTGCGGCGCACGAAAAGCTGCTGCCGCTGGTCATTAACCCTGACCCCCGCTCGCTCTGGAAAAGCATCCCCAGCGATATGGCCGGTCCCTTCTGGAAAGCAGACGACGTGGCCGAATTTGCCCCGCTGGGCGACCGCTTCGTGACCGTCGCCTCCAAACGCGGACGCTCCCACGCCAATGTGGGCTCCTTCCGGGATGACGACTATGCCTTCCGGCATCTTGAACCCTCCGGCTGGAGCGTGCTGGCCGTATCCGACGGCGCCGGCAGCGCCAAACTGTCCCGCGAAGGCTCCCGGCTGGCCTGCAACGGTATCGCCGACTATTTCGAGCAGTTCTTTAAGACCGCACCCACAGCCGATATCGATACCCTCTTCCAGGAACATGCCGCTGGTACCGGCACCGACACCCAGAAGAAAATCAACCGCCTCGTGTATGACACACTGGGCAAGGCTGCCTTCGCCGTGCATAAAAAACTGGAAGAATTTGCCGCCGCTCAACAGGTTTCCATAAAAGATCTTCATTCCACCCTTATCTTTGTGCTGCTGAAAAAGTATGCATTTGGCTATGTCATCATGAGCTTCGGGGTGGGAGACTGCCCCATCGGACTGTTAAACAAGGACTGCTCCGCTATCACGCTGATGAACCGGCTTGACGTAGGAGAATTCGGAGGCGGCACCCGGTTCATCACCATGCCTGAAATCTTTACGAGCGACAAATTCCCTACCCGCTTCGGTTTTAAACTGATTCCGGACTTCGCTTATCTCATGCTGATGACCGACGGTATCTACGATCCCAAATTCGTGGTGGAGGCTAACCTGGAGAAACTGGAGACGTGGAAAGCGTTTCTGGCGGACCTTAACGGTAACAACCCGGAAAACGTGGCCCTGCCACTGGGTGCCCACTCCCCGGAAAGCGCCGGCCGCCTGTCGGCCTGGATGGATTTCTGGAGCCCCGGTAATCACGACGACAGGACCCTGATGATCATCAGTTAATTGCATATTGATTAGGTAACACCATAACACCATGAACACTAAAACTGTCCATTCCGTCATTAACACAGGCAAGTCGTATCAGTATATCGATAACGGCGAACCGATGCGTGGTGGAATGAAAGACGTGTATTTCAGCCCCGATAAATCATATGTGGTGGCGTTTTACCGGGATGAACAGGATTTTAGCTCCCGCGAACGCCTGCGCAAAATTGTGACCGAATACTATAACAGCTTCTTTAACCGCGAAGGCGGCCAATACTACAAAGACCTGTACTGCTGGCCTACCGACATGGTGGAACTGGATAAAAAAGTAGGGCTCATCGTTCCCTGCTATAATCAAAACTTCTTTTTCAAAAAAGGATACGCTTCCAACGACCTGATCAAAGGCAAGGAAAAAGAAGGCAAATGGTTCGCGTCTCCCAAATTCAGGAACAGGCAGTTTGCCCTGCGGCTCGATGAAGCGGAACTGGGCAACTGGCTCAGCTATTTCCAGATCTGCGTCAATATCGCCCGCGGCGTAAAACGCCTGCATGCGGCAGGTCTGGCCCATTCCGACCTGTCTTATAAAAACGTGCTGGTAGACCCGGTCAGCAAATCGGCTGCCATCATCGATATAGACGGCCTCGTAGTGCCCGGCCTTTTCCCGCCGGACGTCATCGGCACCGCCGATTTTATTGCACCGGAAGTGCTGGCCACCAAACATCTCGACGTAAAAGACCCTAACCGCAAACTGCCCAACCGGTTGACCGACCTGCACGCACTGGCGGTGATGATCTATATGTACCTGCTGTACCGCCATCCCCTGAAAGGAGGTAAAGTACATGACCTGGACACCGAAAAAGACGACCTGCTGTCAATGGGCGAAAAAGCCCTGTTCATCGAACATCCGCAGGATACGTCCAACCGGCCGAAGCTGAACCAGCTGAATCCCAAAGAGCTGCCCTGGGCCGATATCACCAAACTGCCGTACACCATCACCGGCCCATACCTGAAGGAGCTGTTTGACCAGGCTTTCGTTACCGGCCTGCATCAACCCAATAACCGCCCGCCGGCGGAAATGTGGGAACAGGCGCTGCTGAAAACCACCGACCTGATGCAACCCTGCAGTAATACGGCCTGCGAACAGAAATGGTATGTATTTGATAATACCATTTCCCCGAAATGCCCGTTCTGCGGAACCCCGCATAAAGGCACCCTGCCGGTGCTGGACTTGTACTATGAATTTAAACCGACCGTCTGGAAACCGGAAAACCACCGGTTGATGGTCTACCATAACCAATACCTGTTTCAATGGCATGCCAACCGGAACATCATCCGCAATGAAAGGCTGACACCCGAACAGAAAGTGCCCGTAGGATATTTTACCTTCCATCAGGACAAATGGGTGCTGGTTAACCAGAAACTGACCTCTCTCAAAGATCTGACGGAAGACAAAGAGATACCACCCGGTACCATGGTGGAACTGACAGACGGTAAAAAACTCCTGCTCTCCCGCGAAGAAGGCGGCAGGGTAGTGGTGATCACAATGGCGAACAAATAAGAACCTATAAAAAACACACTGAAATGAATTTTGCAGAACTGTTCCAACAAATTCTTGACAATCCCATCCCTTCCCTGATCGTAGTGGGGAACCTGATTATCATCGAAAGTTTGCTTTCCGTTGATAATGCGGCGGTACTGGCCACCATGGTAATGGACCTCCCCGAAAAACAACGTGACCGCGCGCTCAAGTACGGTATCTTTGGCGCTTATTTGTTCCGTGGCCTTGCCATGCTGTTTGCTTCCTTCCTGATCCAGTTCTGGTGGCTGAAAGCGCTCGGCGGCCTCTACCTGCTTTACCTGGTGTTCAGCTGGGCAAAAGAAAAACGTGCTAAAGCGAAGGCGGCAGAAGAAGAGGAAGATGAGTCCATTGACAAGGAAAAAAACTGGCTGTATAAAATGACCGTAGGCGCTATTGGTCCCTTCTGGGCCACGGTGGCGCTGGTAGAGCTGATGGACATGGCCTTCTCTATTGACAACATCTTTGCGGCGGTAGCCTTCACAGATAATATTCTGCTGGTATGCTTGGGCGTGTTTATAGGTATCCTCGCCATGCGTTTTGTAGCACAGGCTTTCGTGAAACTGATGACGAAATTCACGTTCCTGGAAACGGCTGCCTATATCGTGATCGCTATCCTGGGACTGAAACTGTCGCTGTCGCTGTGGGAACACTATAACACAGAATCTCCGATCACTAAATTCCTGGAAAGCCACATCGCGGACGTATGGACTTCCATCCTGACGGTGAGCGTGTTTGTGGTGCCCATCGTGACTTCTGCGCTGTTCAATGTGCCCAAAAGAGGCGCTGCCCAGCTGGAAGGTGAGAAAGCATAAATTATTATATAAGTAAATACATCAGGATTGCATCAGTCTTCGGGCTGATGCAATTTTTTTTAGAAGGTATCGGTATTGAGCATCGTGCGCAGGATGTTGGTCTGCACATCGTAGTTGCCGATTTTCTGGAGGAAGTCCACTTCGGAAATTTTGTCATAATACTCCTGTAGCAAGGTGCGCACAGTGTCGGGGATGGCGGTTTTCAGGATGTTGGCCCTGCTTTCGAGCTGATCGTTTTTGTCGGTCATTTCCTGTATGATCCGCGCTTTTTTGGATAGGGAGTTGGTCCAGTCGATATCCGGGATCTCAGAAAGATCACAGAGGAGGAACAGGCTTTTGGAAGGGAAGAAAAGGTAGTGCCGGTCCACATCAAGGAAGCGGTATACCTCGGCGATCATGCCGCCGGTTTTGAGACCGCAGAAGAATTCGGTACGGAACTCATGTTTGCACAGGAGTCCCATGAGTTTTTTCTGGATGATGGCGTAGCTGTTCCTGTAAACGTCTGCCGTTTCATACTGGATGAGGTTCATCATCTGATCGGCGGAAATATCGTAATAAAAATCCTGGGAGAAGCGGCTGCTGAAGGTATTGATGTTTTTGGAAAACGGGTATTCGTCTGTGTTGTCAGACAGGGTCTGGTACAGTCTGCGGAGCGACAGGTTTATTTTCAGCGACTGTTTTTGTTTGTCGAGATCGTAGTTTTTTTCTGAAAAGACGGAGCTGTTCAGCTTCTCCATCATTTCCTTGTTGAGCTGCATTTCGTCATAGATCAGGCTTACGTTTCTTTCGTTGGAAGCCTTGATTTTTTTTAGCAGTTCGATGGCAGACGCGGTGTATTGCAGGTGGAACAGCTCCAGCTTATTGATGTCCAGTTCAGGATTGGTTTCGAATAATTTATGGACAACCTGGCTTCGGAGATATATTTTGTAAATAATCTCTTCTTCAAAAAAAGCGGACAGCAATTGCAGTTTGCTGTTGGTTTTATTTGAGTCATTTAATATAATCGCCAGGTTATCCTCCATTATTTATTGACGGTTAGCGCACGTTAGTTACATTTTTCTTCAGCTCTGTTTCCAGGTTTTGCAGTTCACCGTTGAGCACTTTACGGCTTTCGGCGCCCTGTTCGTGGATTCTCTTCACTTCATGCAACGTTTCGATCAGCGACTGGGTGGTGCGTTTGAGTGTTTCTACAGACACCACGGTTTTTTCGTTTTCCCGTGCCACGTCGATACTGTTCTGTTTGAGCAGGTCTGCATTTTTTTGCAGGATGGTGTTGGTGGTATCGGAAATTTTGCGCTGCATTTCCACGTTGGCCTTCTGGCGTTGCAGCGCCACCGCGATGGTGAGCTGGTTTTTCCAGACGGGGATGGTGGTGGAGATGATAGACTGCGCTTTTTCAGCGATAGAGGTGTTGTTGTTTTGCACCAGTCTGATCTGTGCCAGGGATTGCAGCATGATAAAGCGTACAATCTTCATGTCTGCCAGCCTTTTATCCAGACGTCCTACGAAATCCCGGAGGTCCGCAATCTCATAGTCGTTATAGTTGCCGGCGTTGGCTTCCATTTCGGCCAGTTTCTGTGTCAGTTCATTATACTTCAGTTGACCGGAGATGATCAGGTCTTCCATCTGTTTAATATAGTTGACATTGCTGTCGAACATGGTCTGCAGGGAGCTGTTGTCTTTCAGGGAGTTGATACGGCCCGCTTTGATCTTGTTGGTGATCTTGTCGATATTGGCCACTACGGTATCGTATTTCTGGAAGAGTTTCTGCGCATCCATGACGAGTTTCTTCAGGAACGGGACTTTGGAGAGAAAGCTCTTAAAGCCGCCCTGGTTCAGCTCATCCACGTCGATGTAGTTCAGTTCGCTGAGCAGTTCATTGATCAGGCCACCTACTTCTCCGGAGTTGTAGGTACGCACAGAGGTCAGGAACTCGTTGCTGTAGCGCTCCATAGAGCTTTGTACTTCAGCGCCGTAGTTCAGGATAGAGTTCACGTCGGTGGTGAGCAGCGACTTGTTGAGCTCATTATATTTCTGCGTTTCTTCGGGGGTAATGCGGGCGAGGTCGGCATTGCCGTCCTTGTCCAGTCTTACCACGGGAAGCGCCTGATCAGTAACATTCGGATTAGATTCCATAAGGTATCATGATTAGTGAGTGATAACATTACAAAGGTAAGGGCTACAGGTATTGCCTGGACACAGTGTCCACGGTTTCCTGTAATTTCCTGTCCCGGGTAGGTTCACCGATGGCGTTGAATTTCCACTCGCCGTTTTTCTTATAGAAAACACCCATCACCATAGAGGTATGGCCTGCGAAGCTGGTGTCGCCGGCAATATCGTAGGTGGCAAATACTTCATTCACACGGGAAGGGGTGCCTTCATAGATGCGGATGGAGGCGAAGGGGATGGTGCCGAAGTCGTGGCCACGGAAGCTGTTGAGCACAAAAGCTACATAGTTTACGTTCGGGTTCAGGCGGGACAGGTCTACGGTGATCACTTCGTTGTCGAGGCCGTCATTGCCGTTCATATCGCCGGTCAGGTCATCGCCGCTATGGTGGATGGAGCCGTCCTGGGAGCGCAGGTTACCAAAGTAAACGACCTCCTGCAGTTGTTTCTGCTCGCTGAACAGGGCGCAGCTGCCGTCCAGGTCTACGGCTTCCTTGGTTTTGGACATGCCAAAGAGGCCTTTCTTTTCGATGGCGCCCCAGTTGATGCCTACACAGATATTTTGCAGTTTGGTACCGTTGCTTTTCTCGAGGCTGATACGTTGGCCTTTTTGAAGATTGATTGCCATTAGTCGGGTAATTTATGGAATGGGTATGGAATAGGTCCGTTTAAATTAGTTGTATTTGTTCAGATAGTCCTGCAGACCGCCTTTCATGCCTACGCCTACTGCTTCGAACTTCCATTCGTCGCCACGTTTGTAGATACGGCCGAATTCCACAGCGGTTTCGATGGAGAAGTCTTCTTCCAGCTCATACTTCAGGATCACTTCGTTGGTAACCGGATCGAATATACGTACATAGGAATTCCTCACCTGGCCGAAGTTCTGTCTTCTGGTTTCAGCGTCGTGGATGGTCACTACCACGCATATTTCGGTGACCCTGGAATCTATTTTGGAAAGGTCGATTTTAACCTGTTCGTCGTCCCCGCCGCCTTCACCGGTGAGGTTATCGCCGGTGTGTTCCACACTGCCGTCCGGAGAAACGAGGTTATTGTAAAACACAAAGTGCTGATCGGACAGGAGTTTTTTGTTGTCACCCATCACAAAAATGGAGGCATCGAGGTCGAAACTGGCGCCGGTAGAGGAGGAGTTTACATCCCAGCCTAAGCCAATGGTGAACTTGGGTGCATTGATCGCCTGCCGTTGTCCTTTTTGCAAATTAATCGCCATGTTGTATGCTTTTATGTTTTCTATGAAAAATATAGTGTTTAATATACTGAAGATTTTGCTGATATGCCTCGATGGTGTGATAACCGTTGCCGATGGCCATATCATATAAAACATTCATAAACTGCTCTGACTGATTTTGCAGGAAAATACAAAATGAATCGAAATCGTAGTTCAGAATATATTTTACGATGCGGGTATTGATGGCAAACCGTTCCTCCCGGATGATTTTTTCGAGGTGGAAGATCGATTTGACAAAGTGATAGTTGAGGTAGTTCTCAAAGTTGGGATGGATACCGGTATTCTGCAGCTCCGCATAATACAGCAGGTACATCTCGTTGGTGAGGCCATAGGTGTTCACCATTTTGAGGATCATACGCTCGTGGCCGCCGGTGATGCGGATATCGTCCAGGAACACGACCGTTTTGCCGGCGAGAAATTCCCGGTCAATATGAAACGAATCGTTGCCGATCAGTTTCATCCGCTGTTCGGCGTCCAGTTCCCCGTAATCTTCTTTATAGGTGATGGTACGGTGTACTTTCGTTTCCTGTACGATCGGATGGCCATTGGCCGCCAGCCACCGGTTGAGCCGGAACACGAAGTGGTTCTTCATGGAGAAGGTGGCGGTGGGAATGAACGCATATGGGCTGGATACTACCACCAGTTGCGGCACGGTACGGCCTTTCAGGTGGCGATCAATAAACCCGTCGGCCAGTGTGGCACCGAACTTTTCCGCGACAAGGTCGTCACCGAATTTAAAACGGCTGTAGTCATCCGGGCAAAACCCGAACTGGCTGGTATCTGTGATTTTATGCAGGGAGTAAGTTGTTGTCATCAGTTAAGCAGGCTTGAAATACATTGATTGTTGGAATTGACCAGTAAAGAATGAATGCCGGCCTCGCTGGCGCCTTTGATATCTGCCTTTACGTTATCGCCTATATGTATGATCTGTTGAGGTTGGACGGCCTCCCCGTTCCTGGTGTTGGCAACGGAGCCCAGCATGAGCCGGAACATTTCAGGGTTGGGTTTGGACATGCCGGTTTCATCTGAATACAGCTGAAAATGCAGGTATTGGTCCAGTTCCAGTTCCTGTAATACTTTCCTGAGGGTGCGCCCTTTAATGAACGCGGTGTTGCTCAGGAGGCTGAGCGTACAGTTCTGCCGCTGGTGCAATGCACGCAGCACGCCTGCTGTGGCGGAGCAATATACCACTGGCCGGTGTTGAAGCACCAGCGCTTCCATTTCGTCGTACAGCGCCTGTAGGTCCACCGTGTCAAAGTCGTACTCATGATCGTTCATTTCACTGATCACCATCAGATGCAGGGTGTCCGTATCAATGTTGCCGCCGGTTTTTTCGTTGATGGCGTTGGTCATCACGTCGATCCGGCGGAAGATACGTTCCACTTCTTCGAGCGTTTTTTGCCGCTGGTTAAAATGATCGAAAAAGAATTTTGTCCGCTCCCGCTTAAAGGAAGGGTTGGACCTGATCAAGGTTAACCAGAGGTCAAAGGAGTAATGCTGGTATTTATTCATCAGTTGGTTATGGTGTATAATGCTCATGGACACCGCATATGACGGGATCCGCACAAATCAGGGTTAAACCTATTTATGGTCGCATAGTGTGAATATAAGTTTTGTTTACAAACAGGACATTCCTTTTTTAGTTACGCATGACTGAGCCGGGATAATAACAAAAAGCCTGCCGTAGTGTTCGCCGGCTAATATAACATATAATCCTGCACGGAGATGAAAAAATTGCAGTGTTAAAGGAAGGATAACGGCCTGTTTACCGTTTGGATTGCTGTCAAAATGACAACTTATCTAGTGGGAGGGCAAAAAGAAAGGCGCCGGGTTTACCGGTGCCTCCCTGGTGTTTCCTGCTTTCCTACGCTGGTATTATCCAGTTCAGGTTGTAAGGGTATATTCTCAGGTGTTGTTTTACCAAACCACCCCTTTTCAGAAACATCTTGCTGACCATAGTTAAAGAATCATGCCGGAAGATCGCCGGAAAGAAAAGCACTGATTTTCAATGAAAACCGCTATGGGCAATGTCTTTCATTGTAGCACCGATTGCACATTCCGGGGTACGTTCCGGGGGGATAATTGCCTGTCCGCTATCGGTGCTTTCCGGCTGTAATCCGCTGCAGTACATCGATAACCAAACCGGTAGGTTGTTTGTTTCCTGTATACACGCCGTATTGTTTCACCATTTAAAACTTTTATTATGGCTATTGTTAAAGTGATTGAGGTGATTGCCTCCTCCGAAAAAGGTTTTGAAGATGCTGTACAGAATGCAGTGCAGGAAGTCAGCAAAACCATCCACAACGTAGACTCCGTATTTGTAAAGGATTTTAAGGTGCATGTAAAGGATGGCAAAATCACTACCTACGGGGCAATCTGTAAAGTGTCCTTCCGGCTTGATGATAAACGTTGACCAGCGAACAGGGATTGGATTTGTCGGGGGGAACTCCTGGTAGGTTCAATCCCTTTTTCACCACAAGTAAAAGAAGATGATATGAAATCGATACTTATTCTGACAGACTTTTCCGATGCCGCCTTCCGGGCGGCAGAATATGCTACCAGCCTGGCGCCGGCGCTGGGCGTGGAACGCATGATCCTCTACCATGCCTACCGTACCATGGTGCAGGGCTCCGATGTGCCCGTACCTGCGCCTCAGATGGAAAATCTTGTATATGTGGAAAATATGGAAAAGCTGGCCGCTATACAGGACCAGCTGCGGATGATGACCGATGCCGATCCCAAATACGAGCTGCTGGCAGAAGATGCCTTTCTGCCCGATCAGCTGAACAAACTCTGCCGGGAAAAAGAAGTGGGGCTGGTGGTTATGGGCGTTGCAGGAAAAACAGCGCTGCAAGAGTTTTTTATGGGCAGTAACACCTCGCAGGTGCTGAAAGTAAGCGAATACCCTGTGCTGGTAGTGCCCAAAGACGCGGTAGTAGGGAAGGGGATCAGCAGCGTCGTCTTTTCCACAGATCTGCAAAACATCTCCAAAACGTCTCTGGAGCAGCTGTATCGCTTCCTCGACCTGTTCCACCCGGAAGTGCATGTGGTCAACGTGGAACCGCCAACGGCAGATAAATATTCCGACGACACTAAAAAACAGATCACTGCATTGCATAATGTCCTGGAACGGTATACGCCGGCTTTCCACTATATGACCGGTACTCATATTGCCGACAGTGTGTTGGAGTTTGCCCGGGAACACCACGCCTCTCTGGTCATCACCGTGCCCCAAAAACATTCCTTTATCTCTTCGATCTTCCATAAAAGCATTTCCAGGGAACTGGCCTATCATTCCCCGGTACCTCTGCTCTCAATACCGGTGCTGCCGGAATAGATCCGGAAGATGTTGAGGACAAGCCCTGGGGGACCGGAAAAAGGAAACCGCGCCGTTATGCTTTCACGGTATTCACCACCCCTTTAAAATAGCCAGCCGACTCAGCGATGCCCGGCAGGGGATCTTTCATGTCTTTTTCATATTCAATGCTGCAGATTCCCTGGTAGCGCACCTTGTCCAGCGCACGCACCAGGCTGGCGAAGTCGATAACGCCCCTGCCTATCTCGGTGGGCTTGCCGTCTTTGGAGGCGGCCGTAACATCCTTCAGATGCAGGTCAAACACCCTTTCCTGATAGGCCAGCACAGCCCTGGCCGGGTCTTCGCCGGCGCGGGTAGCGTGACCGATATCGATACACAGCCCCATGCGGGCGTCGCGGTGCCTGATATGCTCCCATGCATTGCGCGGACCGGGATACAAGGCGTCTTCCGGGCCGTGGTTATGGATGGCGAGGCGTATGTTGTGTTGTTTTACCTGTTGTTCGGCGTCATCCAGCAGTTCAGGCGTAGGTACGCCGACGATCATGGGAACCCCCACTTTTTTGGCGTACGCGAAAGCTTCTTCCACCGCCTGCCGGGTTTTCATGTAGATAACGCCTACCGCATAAACGTTAATGTCCGCATCGCGGAATTGTGAGCGCACGGCTGCTATCTGTTCAGGGCTGCTCTGCAGCGGCAGGTGTATATCTTTTACGGAGATATGGCGGATGTTGGCCCGTTGCATCATCGCAATGGCCTGGTCCAGCTTGAACCGGGCGAAGGTATATCCTGCTACGCCAACGGACAGACGGTCTTTCGCCGGCGGCGGTACAGCGGGACGTGCCGCAGCGGACAGCAAAGGAGAGAGGCCGGTAGCTGCCAGTCCCAGTGAGGCTTGCAGCAGGAAATTTCTTCTCGAAGACATAAGCATACGATTGGTATAAGGGCCAAGATCTTTAAATTTTCCGGCATTTTTGCCGCAAATATTACCTGCGGCTGGTGTTTTCTGAAGCGGGATGATTATTGGCCGGAATGTTTACTTTTGTTGGGCGGCCACATAGGTTGGAGTGCCGGTCGCACCATTAACCTATAAAACGAGGAAGATGAAACCACGTATGAAAGCCTATGCGCCACACCCTGCCCTGCGGGATTTTATCGCCAGCATCGGCGTCTATGAAGCCGATTTCTCGCAGCTGCCCGGGCTATCCAACATTTATCGGTTTGTGCCTACTTTCCAGCGGTACATCATGTTTTATGTCAAAGACCCGATTAAAGTGCTGCGGGTATACAACGATACTTATGAGACCAAGTCGGTGTCCCTGACGGTCGGACCGCTGGAGCGGGCCGTGACGCTGGACATGGGACGCCATCATATCGCCCTGGGCGTGGCTTTCAAGCCCGGAGGCCTGTTCCGCCTACTGAACATCCCTATGACCGAACTGCATGAACAGGATTTCGATACCAGCCTGCTGCTGGGCAGTGAGATAAAGGACATCAATGAACAGTTGCAGGAACATACGCACGACTGGGACAGGATGGTCCGTATTGTGGAGACTTACCTGCTCAAAAAAGTGTCCCGCCTGAAGCCGGTGCTGCCGGTCGACCTGGTGATGAGCAACCTGGTGGCGCATACCGGGAATATCACCATCGAGCAACTGGCTTCCGACGCCTGCATCAGTGTAAGGCAGTTTGAACGGAAAGTGGTGGAGCGCACCGGCATGTCCCCGAAACGGTATGCCCGGCTGATCCGCTTCTGCAAAGCCTATCACCTGAAAGAACTGCATCCCGAAGCCACCTGGACACGCATCGCCCACATGAGCGGCTACTACGACCAGATGCACTTTATCCGCGATTTTAAAGAGTTTGCAGGGATCACCCCTTCCTTTATCGACGAGGCATCACTGGTGAACACCATCCGGCTGCACCGGATGATGGCCCAGTAAAAAAGATGTCGCATTTGTACTATTCATCTACCGGTAATCACGATAATTTTGAAACCGGAAGAGGGGGTTCCCTTTGTCTGTCCTTTACCTAACCGTATGACTGACAGGGGTTCTCAGATAGCATCTTCTTCCGCCATTCTAATCTACGTCGTCTTAATCAGTATGTGCCATTGTTTGTTGTACCCCTCCCTTTTTGAAAGGTCCCGGATTCCCGGCCTTGCCATATAGTAGTAATTGGTTTGAAGTGAAAAAAGCCGCGCAGTCACCTGATTGCTGCGGTTCTTTTATTTACCAAAAAAGACAACGGACCTTTCCGGTCGTCCCATTTCTGTTAGGTTTATATAGATATTTTACTATTTTTCGGCCTGCCAGTAAATTCCGTGGAATGATCAATTTGAACCTGAAGGCCGAAGCGGCCAATACGTACGACGCAATAGTAGTAGGCTCCGGTATTACCGGAGGCTGGGCAGCCAAAGAGCTGTGTGAAAAAGGGCTGAAAGTGCTGATGATAGAAAGGGGCCGTCAGCTGGAACATGTGAAGGATTACGAAACCGCTACCGCCGCCCCCTGGGAAGTACCTCACCGCGGCGTGTTGACCAACGAACTGAAAAAAGGTCACCAGTTCCTGGTCCGCGAAAAAGTATATACAGAATTTAACCACAGCTACTGGATGAAAGACGGCGACAGTCCATATACCGAAGAAAAACGGTTCGACTGGCAGCGCGCCGACATTGTAGGCGGTCGCTCTATCATGTGGGGCCGCGGGTCATTGCGCCTCAGCGACCTGGACTTTGAAGCCAATGCCAAAGAAGGCATCGGCATCGACTGGCCGATACGCTATAAAGACCTGGCGCCCTGGTACTCCCATGTAGAAGCTTTTGCCGGTATCAGCGGTCAGGCTGAAGGACTGCCGCACCTGCCGGACGGCGTGTTTCAGCCACCGATGGAGATGAACTGTTTTGAGAAACATGTGAAAGGAAAGCTGGAAGCAGCTTTCCCCGAACGCCGGATGACCATCTTCCGTACGGCCAACCTCACGCAGGCTATCGGCGACCGCAACAAATGCCAGTACCGTGACCGCTGTTCCCGGGGATGCCCTTTCGGCGCTTATTTCAGCACACAGGCGTCTACACTGCCGGCAGCGGTGAAAACAGGCAATCTTACGCTGCTGACAGATTCACTGGTCAACAGTATCATTTACGACGACAACAAAGGCAAAGCTACCGGCGTGCGCGTCATCGATAAACATACCAAAGAGATGACCGAGTACCATGCCCGGATCATCTTCCTCAACGCTTCCGCGCTGGCCAGTACTTTTGTACTGCTCAATTCCACGTCGGCCCGCTTCCCGCAGGGGCTGGGCAACGACAGCGGCGTATTGGGCCATTACCTGATGGACCACCATTTCCACGCCGGCGCCAGCGGCAGCTCTGAAGAATTTGCAGATAAATACTACCACGGCCAGCGGCCTGCCGGCTTTTATATCCCGCGTTTTGCCAATGTAGGCAATGATAAAAGGGGCTACCTGCGGGGCTTCGGCTATACAGGCTACAGCAGCCGCACCGGCTGGGCGAGGGGTATCGCTGAACTGGGCGTAGGTGGTGCCTTTAAAGACTACATCTCCGAACCAGGGCCATGGCAGATGGGGCTGATGGGCTTCGGCGAGTGCCTGCCTTACAAGGAGAATATGGTCAGCCTGGACACCAGCGTAAAAGATGCATGGGGCCAGCCGGTACTGAAAATGAACTGCGAATTCAAGGAAAATGAAATGAAGATGCGCAAGGACATGGCCGCGGAAGCCGCCGCCATGCTGGAAGCGGCAGGATTGAAAAACGTGCAGGCTTTCGATCGTGCGTCCTATCCCGGTATGGCCATCCATGAAATGGGCACCGCCAGGATGGGCAGAGATCCCAAAACATCGGTGCTCAATGAATGGAACCAGGTGCATGCCGTGAAAAACGTGTTCGTGACCGACGGGGCCTGTATGACATCGTCTGCCTGCCAGAACCCGAGCCTCACCTATATGGCGCTCACCGCAAGGGCTGCCAATCATGCCGTGGAAGAACTGAAACGGCAATCCTTATAACGAATTTATTTTCATTAACTTTAAAGCGCACACAGCGCATAGAGGTGCTTCATCGGCCGATGAGGCACCTTCTTCTTTTTTTGTGTCAGATTTTTATAAGCCGGCCGGCGCCTGGCTGTCAACCTTAACTAAAACGCCTATGCATCCTTATTCTGAATGGACAGTAATATTGGTTTTTCTCGTCATTGAAGTGGCACTGATCGTGAAATATGGCGGGAGAGTGGTGGAGACCTACCGTCAATACCGGGAAAATGAGGTCCATGGCGTGATACTGGCCTTCAGGATCATTCTCTTCATGCTGCTGCTCACGGCTGCAGTCCTGCTGGACATCGTTTTGTGGCCAACCGGAAAAGAAACGCCATGATGCAGCCCGGGCATGAAGGCCGGGTATGCTTGATAAGCCAATTTTCGCGGTATATTTGCAGTCCTATGCATAAGGGTCCTTCTGGCTATCTATACCAACTTACACTGCGAGCGTGGAATTCCATCGTCAATGTTGGCGTAAGTCCGCTGATGCCCTTTATTGAGTCCAGGCGTACCCGGTTGTTAAATCTGCTGGCCATTCCCTGCATTCCTTTTATGTTGTTTTTTGCGGTGCTGAACTGTTACCAGGGGCGCTATCTTTTATCTGTCTTTAACCTGCTGACCAGCGGGATCAACGTATTTGTATTATGGCTGCACCGGAAACAGCGCTACCTGAGCGCCCGCATGGTGGCCATCCTTTGCAGTGTGCTGATATATACCTTTACAGGGCTTTTCTTTCATAACGGCGCAGAATATTTCCTGCTCAATATCCTGATCTGCTGCTTGCTGGTATACGACAATAAATGGCTCAACGCCGGACTGGGCGTACTGATCATTACCGCTTTCCTGCTGATCGTGTTCATGCCGCAACACTGGCGCTTTGCCGATCCCGTGCCGCAAAGCAGGGTATGGGCCAATGTGGCCACTTCCCTGCTGTTTATCATCATTGCGCTGAGTTTTTTCAAACATATCCAGTCAGATTACCAGCGGGAGATAGAAAAACAACGGGAGGCGCTGGCAACCATGAACAAGGACAAGGAAAAACTTTTCTCGATCGTGGCGCATGATATCCGCAGTCCGCTCGCTACACTGGAAATTCTGCTGGATATGTTCCAGAAAGGAGAGTATCCGGAAAATGAAATGGAAGAGGCTGCCGCAATGCTGCATAAAAAGATATCGCAGTTGGGAGGGTCGCTGGACAATGTGCTGCGCTGGAGCTCCCGCAGTATGAAGGGCATTCAGGCACAGGCCGTTAATTTTTATCTCGGGGTCCTGACAACAGAAGTATTGTATTTTTTTGAGATGACTATCCAGCAGAAGGGTATCCGGATGGAAACCAGCATCCCGGAGGACCTGATGTTGTATGCCGATAAAGACCAGGTGTCTGTGATCCTGCGTAATTTTTTGAGCAACGCACTCAAATTCAGCTACGCCGGCGGCGTGATTGAACTAAAGGCCCAGGCTGTGGGTGCTCAGGTGGCCATCAGTATTACCGACCATGGCACCGGTATGCCGCCTACCCAGGTGCTGCACCTGTTTTCCTACAACCAGAGCCCCGGCTACGGTACCAACGGAGAGCGCGGGACCGGCCTCGGACTCATTCTCTGTAAGGAGTTTGCCCAGCAAAACGGAGGGACCATCACCGTAGAAAGCAACGTTGACAAAGGCACCCGTTTCACTGTGTATCTGCCCATCGGCATCACCGCCGGCGGAGACGCGCCCTCTTCCTAAACAGCTTTGGCCAGCGTGCGGCGGCCCCGGATCACAGGCTTATCTTTTTTTATCTCCACACACTCACCGTCGGTATGCATGGTTTTCTGTTTGTTTTCCATCAGTTGACGGAAGGTTTCCATGTACTCCGCCCCCCATGTTTCCATAGAAGCCACAACAGGCAACATCGATTCGCCGAAAGGCGTCATGAAATATTCCACTTTGGGCGGCATCTCCGGATAAATCACCCTTTTGATGATACCATGAAATTCCAGCTCCCGCAACTGCAGGTCCAGTACCCGGCGGCTGGCGGAAGGAATAGCGCGCTGTAGTTCAGCGGGCCTCCGCACATTATTGGCGATCAGGTAGATGAGATAGGATTTCCATTTCCCGCCGATAATTTCCATCAGAATGGCCATGCCGCAGCTGAAGTCTTTCGGAATTTTCTTTTCGTACATCGTCGTCAGTTTTATACACGGACAAATTTATCCCTATTTCCCCAAACGGAGAATACGGAAAAAATTATCCGTATCCGAACATTATCGCCGTTATTGATGCTTTCATTTTATCTCCGTCCCTTTGTGTTGTCAAAAAAATGAACAACATCCACAAAAAAATCATCAACATGAAACAGGGAAAATACGAAGGAAAAAAAGCGGTAGTGACCGGAGGAACACACGGCATCGGACTGGCCACCGTAAAGATGTTACTGGCAGAAGGCGCTGAAGTATTATTGACTGGCCGTAATCCCGCCAACGTGGAACAGGTACGCCGGACACTGGGCGACCGTGCCCATGCCGTTGTTTCCGATGCTGCCAGCATAACGGACATCAAAGCGCTGGGCAACATCGTCAGGGAGAAGCTGGGAAATATCGACCTGCTGTATATCAACGTGGGGATCTCTTCCCTGACATTACTGGAGACCGTCACCCCGGAAACCTATGACCAGGCGTTTGCCGTCAACACCCGCGGCAGCTACTTCACCGTACAGCAGCTGGTGCCGCTCATCATTCGCGGAGGGTCCATCGTTTTCACCACGTCCGTGGCCGATAATTCCGGTTATGCCGGCATGAGCGTGTATGCGGGCACCAAAGCGGCGCTGCGGGCCTTCGCCAAAAACTTTGCGGCGGAACTGCTGCCAAAGGGCATCCGGGTGAATGCGGTCAGCCCCGGCTTCATAGATACCCCCACCATGGGCGTGACAGACGCCACGGAAGCGGAAAGGGACGCCTTCCGCAAGGCCGGCGACCTACTCACGCCGATGGGCCGCCACGGTTCCCCCGAAGAAGTAGCCAAAGCCGTACTGTTCCTGGCTTTCGACGCTACCTTTACCACCGGCGAAGAGCTGCTGGTAGATGGCGGTATCGGGCAACAGCTGACACCGGCTGAAAAGCTGGCCTGACAGCTCAGGGTCTTTTTTCCTCAACTCGAGGGAAATTCGTTTGCAGTAGCCTCCCGCTACTGCATTTTTGTGTCCGGTAATAAGCGTAAAGAAAACGGAAGCTGTTTTGATTACTTAAAGCCAACAATCATATGCAACCTACAAAGTACACGTTGATTACGGGAGCCAGTTCAGGATTGGGAAAGGAATTCGCCAGGCAATGCGCCGCCGGCGGCAGAAATCTTATCCTGATGGCGCTGCCGGGCAGCAATATGTTTTCCCTCGCGGAAAGCCTCGAGCTGGAATATGGAGTGGATGTCCGGTTTTTTGAATTCGATATGACCAATACCGTCCTGCTGCAACAGACGCTGGAAGAGGTGATGTCGCAATACCAGGTCAATTTCCTGATCAACAATGCCGGGATCGGCGGTACATCGGCCATTACGGACACCTCGCTGGAACGGATTGACAGCATTATCCAGCTGAATATCCGCAGTACGGTGATCGTTACCCGAATGCTGATTCCGCACCTGCTGCAGCATAAAGAGAGTTATATCATGAACATCGCGAGCATGGCGGCCTTTACGCCTATCGCTTATAAAACAGTGTACCCCGCTTCCAAAGCGTTCATCTCTTCCTTTTTCCTTGGCTTGCGGGAAGAGCTGGCAGGCACCGGGTTGTTTGTAAGCGTGGTGTACCCGGGGCCTATCATGACCAACTCGCATACTTCCCGCCGTATCATCGGACAGGGCTTCAAAGGCAAAATGGGACTGCTGAACACTTCGGAGATAGCGGCCATTGCACTGAAAGGCACGTTCAGCAAATGCCGGGTGATCATCCCCGGATTGATGAACCGCATCAATCATACGCTGATGCAGTTGCTGCCCTTGTCTTTCAAGCTGAAACTGGTGTCGAGGGAAGTAAAAAAGGAGATACAATTTACCATCTGATCAAATACATGAAGACAGTACTAGTGACAGGCGCCAATGGCTTCCTGGGCTCCAATCTCACCCGGGAGCTGTACCGGCAGGGATATGACATCAAAGCGATGATCAGGCCTACGGCCGATCTGAAAGGTATTGCCGATATTCCCTGTGAAGTGTACTATGGGCATATCGACAACCCGGACGATGTGATGGCAGCAGTAGCCGGTTGCAGCATTGTGGTGCATACCGCCTGCATTACGGACCAGTGGGATATTCCCTTTGAGGAATACGAACGGATCAACTATACCGGCACCCGTCATATTGTGCAGGCCTGCATCCGGCACCAGGTGGAGCGTTTTATTTATGTAAGTACGGCCAATACCATCGGTCCGGGCAGCCGGCAACATCCGGGCAGCGAGTTGAATGGCTTCACCCTGTTTAACGCCAATTCGGGGTACATCAACACCAAATACCTCGCCCAGCAGTATGTGCTGGAACAAGTGGCGGCAGCACGCCTGCCGGGCGTGGTGGTCAATCCCACCTTTATGCTGGGCCCCTGTGATGTAAAGCCCAGTTCAGGTAAACTGCTGCTGTACGGTTTGGGTAAGAAAGTGTTGTTCTATCCGCCGGGAGGAAAAAACTTCGTGCATATCCAGGATGTGTGCCGCGGGATCATTAATGCGATCGCCTATGGTAAAACGGGGGACTGCTATCTGCTGGCTGGCCACAACCTCAGTTACCGTGAGTTTTTTGCCCTGGTAAACCGGGTGGCGGGAGAGAAGAAGCTGATGGTGCGTATCCCGAAGGCTGTGCTGAAAATAGCCGGGATGACGGGTTCACTGCTGCAGCGTTTTACGCGGTTTCGCAGCAAACTGAATTATTCCTCGGCCTATCTGTTGTGCATCGATAATTATTACTCAGGAAAAAAATCAGAGCGGGAGCTGCAGGTAAGGTATACGCCGATTGAAGACGCTGTCAGCGGCGCATTTAACTGGTTCCGGGAAAATAACTATTTTTAGGACTAAGGCATACTATGAATTTCCAGGAAAACGAACCTTTATTCTCCAGCAAACTGTTCCTGTATCTTTCCAGGATACTGGTACTATTCACTTTCAGCATCATCTTTAAGTCCTTCGATCATACGTTTGTCAATGATCTGCGGGTGATGGATGTCAGGGGGTGGACTTTCAGTGTGGTATACGTGGTGTTCGGGCTGTTGGTATGGGAAGGGGCGGTATGGCTGGCGCGGGTGCTGGAAAAAAGGATAGGCGGCGGCAGCGCTTCCCGCCGGCTGACGGTGCTATGCTGTGCGCTGGTGCTGTATGGTATGCTGGCGGCGGTGGGTTTCGGTTTTCTGTATGCCATCACCGATATCCTGCTGTTTCACCGGTATGAGGCGTGGGAAAGCTTTAAGCGGCTGAGTTACGATCTCAACTTCGGGATCTTTATGTTTTACCTCCTGATATTGACGTTCAACGGTATCATCTATTACTATACCGCGTGGAAAGAATACCAGGTGCAGGCCGAGCGGCTGAAGCGGGAGAATATACAGGCGCGGTATGATGCGCTGCGTAACCAGATAGACCCCCATTTCTTTTTTAATTCGCTGAGTGTGCTGACGAACCTGGTGTATAAAAGCCCGGACCTGTCGGCAGACTACATCACCCAACTGGCGAAGACCTACCGTTATATTCTCGATAAAAAGTTCGAGAACCTGGTCACCATACAGACAGAACTGGACTTCCTGGAGTCTTATCTCTTCCTGATGCGCATCCGGCATCAGCAGAGCATACAGTTCCGGATAGATATCGATGAAAAAATACGCAGCAAAGGCATGATACCGCCGGTATCGTTGCAGCTGCTGATCGAAAACGCGATCAAACATAACCGCTTTTCTTCCGCCGATCCGCTGGTGATCACCGTTAACAGTGAAGACAGCTGCCTGGTGGTGTCAAATCACATCCGCCGCAAAGCCAGCACAGAAATATCGTCCGGCATAGGACTGGAAAATATACAGAAGCGCTATGCGCTGATCAGTGAGCAGGGAATCGAAGTATTACAGGCCGACGACATGTTTATTGTAAAAATTCCCATTATAACTGTCACATGAAGATAGTCATATTTGAAGACGAAATGCATAATGCCGAACGCCTGATGCAACTGTTACGCCAGTACGATCCGCGGATAGAAGTGGTGGCAGTGATAGAGTCGGTGGCAGAGGGCATCAAATGGCTGGAGCAGGGCATCACCGCGGACCTGATGATGATGGACATCCAGTTGTCCGATGGCAACTGCTTCGAAATGTTCAGCCAGGTGAAGGTAAACACGCCTATTATTTTTACGACGGCCTACGACGGTTTTGCCTTGCAGGCTTTTAAGGTGAACAGTATCGATTATCTGATGAAGCCGATAGAAACCGGGGAGCTGAACCGGGCATTACAGAAATACGAACACTTCCGGCCCTCTGCCGCTACCGCTATCAGTATCGAGAAGCTGGCCGAAGAGTTTATGAAGCGCAACAGCACCCGCTTTATCGGTAAGATCAACAATCAGCTGGTATATGTGAAAGCACAGGATATTGCCTACCTGCATTTTTCCAAGGGTATGACAGTGGCAACTACGGTCACGAACCAACGTTTTCCGCTGGACTACTCGCTGGACCAGATAGAGAAGATGCTGGACCGCAATGTGTTTTTCCGGATCAACCGGCAGTTTATTATCCATATTGATGCCATCAGGAAAATAACGACCTATTACAATAGCAGATTAATTCTTCAATTAGCGCCTTATGTTGATACTGATGTTATTATTAGCCGTGAGAGGGTGGCGGAATTCAAGAGCTGGCTTGAAGGCAAAAGCTAACGCCGTCAAGCAGTGAACAAGAGATGTCCTGCTGTACCGGGCCATCTCCGAAGCCTTCCTGTACTGATGCTTGTCCGTACGCTTCGAATCTTCCATTACAAGTCGGGAACGAAATTCCCGGCTTTTTTTTATTATGTTTGCGACTGGCTATTTAACCCGATATATGAAAAAAATATCCCTTTATTGTAAGTTAACTGTGTTAACCTTTTTCGTGGCTTTTTCTTGTGTACGTGCTGAAACTGTTGATCAATATACAACAGCGGTTACATTTCCTGCCGGCTATGCCGTGGGCGACTATGTGGAATTTCTGAAGGCCAGTCCCTCCGCCGTGGGTGCTTCGGGCTATTACGAAGTATCTATTGCGTATACCCGTAGCGGTATTGCTGCTGCGGCCACTTTCCTGGTGGGCGTTACCCATGCCAATCCTGATAAGTGGAGAGAAGCGGGCCGTATCAACAAGAGTGGCTTTCTGGCAGCCATGGACGAAAGCTTCACTGTGGATGTGAATGGTCAGTCCGGTAATGTGCGTTTCCGCATACGGGCCATCAATACTTATGGATCGCCTACCAATGCTGTGGGCGTAAATGTGAAAGTACGTGCCATTAACTTCAACGACAGTTGGACAGCCCTGGATGTGAGAGGCAATAACACCTCTCCCGTGGGACTGATGCCCATGACCAACGAATGGAACCTGTTTGTTGGTAACCCGCGAGATACGGCGACGGCTAATGTAGCGCTGACAGCCACTACCAACGGCAATGTTGGCATTGGTACCCGTGCACCACAATCTAAGCTGGCGGTAGCAGGTACCATCACCGCGCAACGGGTAAAAGTGACGGCCACCGGTTGGCCTGACTATGTGTTTCACGGCGATTACCGCCTGCCTTCCCTGCAGGAAGTGGGCGAATATATCCGGGCCTATGGCCATCTTCCGGAGATACCGGCAGCGGCAGTAGTGGAGAAAGACGGGCAGGATGTAGGTGAGATGAACAAGGCGCTGTTGAAAAAGGTGGAGGAACTGACGTTGTACCTGATGGAAGAAAATCAGCAACGTAAAAAGCTGGAAGCGGAAATGAACGCACTCAGAAGCAAACAACAGGTGCTGGAGCAACAGTTACAGGCGTTGCAGCGAAAGTAATTCCCCCGCTGCTTGCTTTCCTTTACCCTTTTGGGTAATTTCGGGAGGAATCAAAGCTCTTTTCCCGGGATCTCTATGGCGGTACCTGGAAGCTGGCGCCGCAGGAATGTTACCTGGCGGAGAGAAGTCTTAAAACACTGGCATTGCGGGTACAACAGCATAACGCCAACGCGCTTGCATTGGCGGACTACCTGGCCTGGAAAGCCTGATTTGTCAGCCGTCCACCTCCTCGCACAGGGCATTATCAGCTGCCGCACGCCAGGAGCCGGGCATCGCTGATAACCTGCTGCGGCTTTCTGCCGGCATCGAAGAGGTAAGAGATCTGAAAGCAGACATCGAACAGGCGATACGCCGCGCAGGCATCTGAGATATGTTGTACCTTGCAGCCCATGAGCAACACTTTAGTTAACCTGACCGATACTTTGTTTGCCGAAAAGGATGGCAGCAAATTCGCCACCCTGAAAGATAAACTCATCCGCAGTTACGCCGGCAAAGACCGGCAGGCAGTGATAGCAACGCTGGTGCGCTATGCCCGTGAAGGGCAGCTGTTGCACTGGCGGGGATACCTCATGGCAGATATTGTCCGCCTGATGGCCCCAGGAGAAAGTGCATGGCGTCCTTTTTTCGAATGGGCGGTATCACAGCCGGCGCTTGCCTATTGGGCGACCGACGGTCTGCTGACAACAGCCGGCCGCGACGCTTATCCTGTACTGGTAGCGCTGGCACTGAACGAAGACCGGTCGCCGGAGCAACGTGCCAAAGCGATGAAGAGCCTGGCCATGTACAGCCGTCAGCCTTTCGACCGAGCATTACCCGGTGACCCGGGCTATTGGAAGCCGGAGCAGCTGCGGCTCACTGAGCTGCAAGCCTGGCAGGAGCAAGGATATCCGGATGGAGCTGGATACGCGCCACCACAGGTGCATCCGTCGTTATTGCATCCCGGTAATGATTTCGAGAAACTGATGGCCAGGCTGGACAAACAACTGGAGAAAAAACGACGGAAAAATAAAGATCACGCAAACCCCTCCGACTGGCTGACCGTGGCCGATGAAAAAGATATGGCGTACATCCGTGAACGTTGGACGCTGCCGGATGTTTATCTTACTTTCCTGCAAAATTATTCCCCGCTGAAAGTGACCTTCTCAGGCCCGCATTTTACCGAGGGACTTTCCCTGTACGGTGCGCATGAACTGGCGGCACGGCAAGGAGGCTACGCTTTCAATGGTATCAGCGGCGAACCACTGACGGATTGGCCTTCCGACCTGCTGGTCATTGGCGATGATGGCGCCGATCCCTATTGCCTGGACCTGTCGGCCATTAAAGACGGAGACGCGCCGGTGCTGATGGCGCTGCACGGGCAGGGGGACTGGGATTTTGAAGTGTATGCGGAAAGTTTTGCGGAACTTATCAGGAAATTGGTGGCTGTAAAGTAATCACTTTTAGAGGATATAAAAATTTGATCACCCCATGATAAATCTGCAGCTACTCGTCATCAAAACGCACCAGCCTGAAGTACTGGCAGCGTTCTACACGCTGCTGGGAATCGAGTTTGAATACCACCAGCACGGTAAGGGCCCTTTTCACTATGCCAGCAAAAATGGCCTGCCTGTAATGGAAATTTATCCATTGCCTGCGAATGTGCCAACTGCGGATAACACCACGCGTTTGGGTTTCGGAGTGACACAGCTGGATGAACTTATTAGACGCCTGCAACAACAGCAGACGCCCATTTTTGCAATACCGGGGCAAAGCGAGTGGGGCTACCGCGCCATAGTACAAGATCCTGACGGCCGAAAAGTAGAACTAACGGAAATGCCTACTTGAAATCGTATACTGTTACTCCAATACCTTTGGTCATCAGTTCCTGCTGAAGAAGAGGTGCTATCTTATCCCAGGTGCCGCCGGCGAGGCCGCAGCCTATGCGGGGCATATGTACGGTGGCATTATGTGCCGCGGCAAATGCCGCTACCTGCCGCAGGCCTTCCTGTATGGCTTCATAACGAACGGGAGGGAGGCCGTCTTTGCCATTGGTGATTTTATGCTGGCCAATAACATTGGCTACCCACAATTGCGGTTCCACCGCCACCAGCTGTGCGTTCCCCAACGCGAAATTTTCTCCGGAGGCATACCAGTCGCGGAACTGTTTTTCCGGTTGCGGCCAACGGGCAGACAACGCCAGTACAAATCCTTTTCCCCAACGCCCAATATCATTACAGATATGGACAATTATTTTTTCGCCGTCGCCAACGGGTTGCGTAGCATCTCCCTGCATATACCTGATCTCGCTCATCCTGGTTAATATTTACTTTGCGTCAAAAGTACGTTAACGTGGTTGCATTACCAAATATCTGATCAGGCGTGAAACATAAAAAATCAGCCCTGTCGGGAGACAGGGCTGCAGCTCATTTCACGCGACTGACAACTTCGATGGGTCTTTTTCCTTCAATCTTTTGTGGTGATAGATATAAGAGCCGGCAAGTACCGCAAAGAAGATGAGGAACATCCAGGAGGTTGCAGCGTCACCAACAGCAATGCCGGAGTAGAGTGCGCCGGTAAGGTCATACACCAGGCCGGCGTATGCCCATTCTTTCAGGCGCGGATGGCCGGGAGTGACGATAGCAATGACAGCCAGCAGTTTGGCGACGCCCAGGAATGGGAGCAGGTACATCGGATAGCCGAGGTGCTGGAAGACATCCCTGGCTTCTTTTACAGACAGCGCATCCGGTATGGCAGACATGGTAATTCCCACAGCAAGTAAACCGGTGAAAATCCAATAAAGAACAGTTGTTTTTTTCATGTGATAGCTATTTATGGGTGTTTCATGATAACAGTGTTTATAAATAGCCGCGTGGCTCACGTGGTGACATTCAGGGGGAAATGGTCATCGTCTGTATTGCTTCCTTTCTGCCCGGATGAACAGCTCCCGTCTCATTAATACGCAACCTTTTGGTTGTATAAAGATAGGGAACCTTTGGTTTGTATATTGATTTTTTCCGGGAGACGTAATTATGATTTCCAAAGATGCTTTGATAGTTTTGTAAAGACAGCTACGCGCTATCCTTTCACGTTAAAAACGAATACATCCTTTGAAAAAGAAATTCCGGTTGTTATGTCTGCTGGCAATGGGCATCAGCCAGCTGCTGTCTGCGCAGCATTACTACTTGTTTGTCGGGTCCTATAACCAGGATAAAAGCAAGGCAGGCATCTATATTTACCGTTTTAATCCCGATGGAGGGACGTTACAGGCGGTCAGCTCCGTCAGCCAGGTGCTGAACCCCGCTTACCTGGTGCCTTCGGCCGACGGCCGCTACCTATACGCCTGTACGGAGGCGCAGACGCCGGGGGGTGGCAGCGTGACCAGCTACACTTTTAACCCGGAAACAGGGGAGGCAGCCTGGCGCAGCAGCCAGTCTGCCGGTGGCGAAAACCCGGTATACATCGCAGAACATAACAGCGGTCACTGGCTGGCAGTGGCGAATTATACCGGCGGCAGCGCCGCAGTGCTCCCGGTAAAGGATGGTTATATAGGCAAAGCAGGACAGGTGCTGGTATTCAAGGACAGCAGTCTCACGGACCGGCAACGCAGCTCGCACGTTCATTCGGCGGTACTGGACCCGGCAAACCGTTTTCTTTTCCTGCCGGACCTCGGGGCGGATAAAATCCGTTGTTTCGCTTTTAATGCAGATAATGCGCAGCCATTGCAACCGGCCTCGCCGCCCTTTACCACAACAGTGCCAGGCAGCGGTCCGCGGCACTTCACGTTTCATCCCCGGCTGCCCCTGGCTTATAGTATAGAAGAATTGTCGGGCATGGTCAGCGTATACCGGTATGGCAACGGGCGGCTCGATAGCTTGCAACGGATAACGGCGCACTATACACGCAAAAAAGGAGACAACTACGGCGGCGCAGACATCCACACCTCGCCGGATGGCCGTTTCCTATACGTCTCCACCCGTATGGATGAAAATATCATCGTAACCTACGCCATCGATCCGGCGTCGGGGCTGCTCAAAAAAATCGCACATCAGTCTGCCGGAGGTAATCATCCGCGTAACTTCGTGATCGATCCTACCGGAAGATACCTGCTGGTGGCCAATCAAATGAGCAATAACATCGTGGTGTTTGAACGCAACGCAAAAACGGGGCTGTTGAAGAAAACGGGTACGGAGCTAACCATGCCGGCGCCTTCCTGCTTACAGATCAAAGCTTATTAAACGTTACCAGAGAAAGGGTATCAATACCCGCCGTTGTGAAGGATAGTCCGGGAACCGCTGACGGTACCACCGCTGGTTGGCAGCGGCCCTTGGTACAAGGTTGGCGCAGGTCCAGATAAAGAAAGCCAGCGCAGGCGCACTCCACGTCAGCAGCGCATAACCACCCCATTCCAGGATTTCTCCCATAAGGTTGGGGGAAGTGACGTATTCAAACAGTCCACCCTGCGGCAACTTGTAACCGGTGTCATGTTTGCCGCGCAGCCCTATCAGGTGATAATCCGCCGACCAGTTGATCAGCATACCGGCAAAAAAGCAGCAGGCGCCTGCTATGAAAGGGGGACTGGTACACCAATCGTCAGGGTATGTTGCGTAATGCCCAAACCAGGCACCCAGCAAGGAACCATTCACGGTATTAAAAAGAACAGCCGATAACATAATCACCAGCGGCATCTTCTTGCCGCGGGTGCGTATCATAAACGGATATACGAAGCTGCGGTGCAGGTAATGCAGCAGGAACATGCCGGTCATCACACCGGCCGGCGAGGTCCATTTCACCGCCGTTGGCGGCTGCCATATAAAGAAAGATACCAGCACGGTGGTCTCCATGAATATCCATCCCAGTTTATTACTGATCATCGGGCCCCATTTCTCAGAGGTGAAGCGTCCGTACGGCGCCTCGCGCCGCAGCAGGTACAGCGCGGCGATAATGCCGATGGCGGACCAGCCGCCGATAAAAAGGTAGTATTGCTGAAGGGAAGGGTATGCATTCATGGGAGCATCTTGTTTTCTTTAAACCATACGATTGTGTCCTGTAAAGTGCCGGCGAGACTACCGGGACGAAAGCCCAGTTCCCGCGCTGCTTTGCTGCTGTCTATTTTGCGGTTGCTGCGGATAAGGTTGTATATCGATTGCCGGGTGTAAAACGGCGCGCCGCCGGTGAGCCGCCCAAGGGCACGCACCAGCGGCAGAAGCCCCATCACCAGCCACAGGGGCAATACGGGAAGGAATATACGTTTTCCTTTGGTCTGTGCAATATGTGCCGATAGTGTTTTCAGCGTCATCCACTCGCCGCTGAGGATATAGGCCTGACCGGGAGTGCCGGCTGTCAGCGCCCGGGAAACAGCCTGCGCTACCTCCCTGACATCCACAAAGTCCACGCCGCCGGGAAATATCGCGGGTATCTTTCCCTGGTAAATACGTACTACAGCGTCCCCAATCAAAGAAGGGCGCCGGTCAAACGGACCGATAACTGCCGTAGGCGCCAGCGCGATCACCTCCAGCTGTGGCCCGTTACAGGCCATCGCCGCCTCCTGGGCTACCGCTTTGGAATGATCATAACTGTAACGCATCGCCTGTGTGTATGGACGGGTTTCGTCCATCGGCATATCGTAAGGGGCCTGCTCGTAGGCGGTGATAGAGCTGATGTATAAAAAACGACGGACGCTGGCCTGTTGCGAAGCTTCGGCCAACAGCCGGGTAGTGGTGGTATTAAAGTGAAAAGCTTCCATATCCGGCGTATCGCTCACCGAGATAACCGCCGCCATGTGAATGACTGCATCCATACCTGCTACAAACGTAGCGACAAAATCAGGATCTAACAGGGAACCATATACGTAGGTAACACCGTTGGCGGGTGGCTGGGTTTTCCGGACGTGAATGCTCAACTGGTGTCCCTGGGCCAGCAGCAAGGGTGTGAGGACGGTGCCTATGTAACCCGTTGCGCCGGTGATTGCGATTTTCATGCATCGAATATAATATTTTATTTGATGCATTATTGTGCCCGGAGCTTCAGCCCCGGGCTACCACGATTAATAGGATAATGTTATCCCTGCGCCCAGGCCCATGTCGCTGTCGTAGTGGGTAGAAAGGGCGAAGTTGCGGGTGAAGATGTACCGGAAACCGGCCATATACTCCTTATCGGTGTTCACCATAAAGTTGAACCTTAATCTTCTCGTGATGGGCACGTCGTCGCGCATCAGCTGTACACGCAGCCTGCCGTCGGTATCGATAGAGGCGTCTGCCAGGATGAGCATGGGTAGGGTGTATTGTACACCGAGGTGCAGCACCTGCCGGAAGTCTTTCGTGCTGCGCTGGCCAAACAGGTTCTTTTCGTCGTCATCGCCCATTTTGCGGTAACGTACGTCCCAGCCCACATAACCCAGCAGCCATTGGTTTTTACCGAAGTAACGGCCAAAGTGCGTCTCGTTTTCGTAACCATGCCTGTCGTTAAGGCCTATACGCCATTCGGCGGAGAGGCGGTAACGGGTGTTGGAGAGCATGATCTCACCGTCACTGCCGTTGCTTTCCAGTCCTACCTGGCCCATGAGATGCAGCATGCGGTCGTCGCGTTTCAGCATCCGGTATGCTTTCACCGGGTCTGGTACCTGCGGATTGGGAGGGGAGTCTTCATAACTGAACACACGGCCCATCCCGCTCATCATATGGTATAAGATGTGACAGTGGAAGAACCAGTCGCCGCTCTCGGTAGCGGCAAACTCGATGGTATCTACCTCCATCGGCATGATGTCCAGTACGGTTTTCAGCGGGGAGTATTCCCCCTGGCCGTTGAGTACCCGGAAGAAATGGCCATGCAGGTGCATGGGATGACGCATCATGGTGTTGTTGTACAGGACAATGCGTACGTTCTCTCCTTTTTTGATCAGTATCTTGTCGGTTTCTGAAACAGTTTTGTTGTTGATGGTCCACACATAACGGTTCATGTTGCCGGTCAGCTCAAACCGGAACTCCCTGGTGGGGCCTGCCGGCAGCGTGGTTTTTGCCGGCGCTTTGAGCATGCCGTAGTTGAGTGTTACAATATCGCCGGTGGTGGAATCAGGGTTGGTGATCTCCGGATACATGACGGTGTTCATGTCCATGGTCTGGTTGGTCATCATCATGCCGCCGCTGGTATCGAGGTTGCCATCCATGCGCATCATGTCGTTCATCATTTTCATCCCTTCGAAGTATTTGAGTTTAGGGAGATGGCGGGCGGCTACTTTCTCACCGGCGCCTAACCACAGGGAGGTGCTGTTGGTACGGTCTTCTGCAGTGGCCAGGAATTCGTAGCTTTTATTATCCGGGATGGTCACGATCACATCATATGTTTCGGACACGCCTACCAGCAGACGGTCTACTTCCACAGGCTCCACATCGGCGCCGTCGTTGGCTACCACGGTGAGCTTACCACCGCCGTAGTTGAGCCAGAAATAGGTGGAGGAGCTGCCGTTAATGACCCGCAGCCGTACTTTATCGCCAGCCTTGTACGCCGGCGCAGCGGCCTGTGGCTGGCCGTTGGTGAGGAAACGTTCGTAGTATACGTCACTCACGTCCATGGCGTTCATCCGTTTCCATTCGTTGGTGACTTTCGTGCCGAAATAGCCTTTTTTGATGGCTTCGGCGTAACTCTGGGTAGAACCTTTTTTGATGGCGAACCAGTCGCTCGCATTGTGCAGCATACGGTTCACCTGGTGCGGGTGGATGTCGGTCCAGTCACTGAGCAGTATCACCTCTTCCTTTTGCGGGGCGGCGTTTCTTTCATGGAAAACGATGGAGCCGTACATGCCGCTTTGTTCCTGGAACATGGTGTGACTGTGGTACCAGTAAGTACCGTGTTGTACAACAGGAAAGCGGAACTTATGGGTTTGCCCGGCTTTGATAGGTTGTGTGGTCAGGTAGGGGACGCCATCTTCCTGGTTGGGCAATATCAGGCCGTGCCAGTGGATGGACGTTTCTTCATTCAGGGTATTATGAACATATATTTCGGCGGTATCCCCTTCGGTGAAGTGCAGCACAGGGCCGGGGATGGTGCCGTTGATGGCCAGTGCATGTTTCATTTTACCGGAATAGCGGACCATGGTATCGCCCACATAAAGATCGTAACGGATGGTTTTTTGTGCAAAGACAGTGTAACTGGCAAAGAGCAGCAGAAGCAGTGAGAGGAGCTGTTTCATAAAAGATATTTATCGACGGAAGGCAGGAGGACAGGACGGGAAAGTGGCGTGGGGAGCGGGAAGAGGGCCCGGCTCCCCTGCCACGGCTGTTACTTGATGGTATCGTTTACTTTACCGCAGGTCAGCATCTGGCTGCCGTAGTAAGGGTTTTTGATGGCGCTGCTGTTGCTGAGCCAGGAGGCCTTTTTCATCGGGCAGTACTCCTGGTAGATCGGCTGGTCAGACAGTTTGGATGACTTGGCCAGCTGATACAGATCGTCAGACAAGGTTTTGAAGGCTTCCCGCTGGCGGGCCAGGTCTTTGCTACCGGTGATACCAGATGCGTCAGCAATCAGTTTGTCTTTTACGGCTGCATCGGATGTTTTGGCGGCCTGCACAAAAGAGGCGGCGGCACGGGCTGCATTATCAGCATTACCGCTTACCAGTGCATCTTTGATGCTGTAGTAATTGGTCAGGAGTGGAGATTGTCCTTTGTCCTGGGCTTCACCGCGGAATTGGAAGAGGGCGGTGAGCATGGATGCGGCAAAAATAAACTTTTTCATATCTGTAATTTTTTTAGGCGATGTTTTCGGCTTTGTAACCGGCTGTTTCAACTGCTTTGCGGATAGCGGCTGCATCTACGTTGTCAGCGGAAACGGTGAGTACTTTGTCTGGTGATTGCAGGTCTACCTCCCAGTTGTCGGCGCCGGCGGTTTCGTTTAATCCGGCAGTTACTTTTTCGAGGCAACCTGAACATTTGATATTGGTTTTGAACTGTACTGTTTCCATTTTATTTAACTTTTAATGTGGTGAATGTTTTTGTTTTTGTTGATGATGTAAAATTACATCCGATGAGGTGCTGTACTGTTATACAATTGAGTAATCGTTTTACATAATTATGAGGTGTTATTCCTCAATGGTTACCGTTACTTCATTGTTGAGCGGAAACGCCTGGCAGAGCAGCACATAGCCGGCGTCTACATCTTCTTTGCGGAGGGCGAAGTTCTGTTGCATATGTACGGCGCCCTGGGTAAGGAGGGCGGCGCAGCGGCCGCAGGTGCCCGACTGGCAGGAGTGGGGAAGCGGTATCCTTTCTTCCAGTGCTGCGGCGAGTATTGTTTGCCCGGGCTGCACTTCCAGCAGGTTGCTTTGCTCGTAGTAATGCAGCAGTACTTCCTGGGTGCTGCCGGGCAGCGCAATGGCCGGGGTAGTTGTTTCCGGTGAAAATGATTCCAGCCGTATATGCGTTTCCGGTATACCCAGCGATGCCAGCGATTCCTCGTGCAGCTTCATCAGTTCGGTGGGGCCGCAGACGAAAAAATGTGCGGGGTCCGTGGTGTCACCGATCGCCTGTTTGACCAGTTTTTTGATGATGATCCTGTTGAGCCTTCCGGTCATGATGTTGACCGGGTCGTCTGCTGCGGCGGTATGTTTGGATAAAACATATTGTATGCGGATATTGTTGTGCCGGGCTTCCCAATCGTCCAGGGCATTTTTGAAGATGGTCTCGGGGATGCTGCGGCTGGCATAGAGCAGCGTGATACGGGTGTCGGGCTGCTGAAGGGACAATGTACGGATGATGGAGAACAGCGGGGTGATGCCGCTGCCGCCGGCCAGCAATACGATATGGCGGTAGTTGCTGGTGTCGTCGTCCAGGGTGAAGGCGCCGTAGGGGCCGTCGATGTCCCAGCTGCGGATGTTCTCCGCGTTTTCGGTAATATACCCGCTCATCAGGCCGCCCGTAACTTTCTTGATGGTGATTGCCGGTGCGGCATCAGTGCCGGGAGCGGAGCTGAGGGAGTAGGAACGGGTGACCGGCTGTCCATCAATCCTCAGGGTGAGATTGATGAACTGGCCGGCCAGGTATTGAAAGGTTTCCCCGCGTGTATCGAAAATAATGGTGACGGTGTCTGTTGTTTCCCGGACCACCTGTTGCGTGTACCAGGTATATGATAAAGGCATTGCTGTGTGATAAAATAGTTTTAAAAGGTAAAAGATCAGAGTTTAGCTGTTTTAAGGCGCAGACTGTTGGATACTACGCTGACGGAGCTGAGTGCCATGGCTGCGCCGGCGATCATTGGGTCGAGCAGGAAACCGTAGGCAGGGAAGAGGATGCCGGCGGCCACCGGTATACCGATGACATTATAGATAAAGGCCCAGAAAAGGTTCTGTTTGATGGTGGCCACTGTTTTGCCGGACAGTTTCAGCGCTTTCGGGATGCTGTTCAGATCGGAGGTGATCAGTGTCATTTTGGCTACGTCCATGGCGATGTCGGAGCCTTTGCCCATCGCGATGCTGACATCTGCCTGTGCCAGCGCCTGGGAGTCGTTGATACCATCGCCTACCATCGCCACGGTTTTGCCTTTTTCCTGCAGTTGCTGTACAAAAGTGGCTTTGAAGGAAGGCATTACTTCTGCGAAGTATTGGGTGATACCTACCTGTTGGGCTACTGCGGCGGCTGTCTGCTGGTTATCACCGGTGAGCATGTATACTTCGATGCCCCGGCGTTGCAACGCTGCGATCGCGGCGGCTGAACTTTCTTTAATGCGGTCGGCGATGGCTACCACGGCCAGAATTTGTTTGCCGCGGGCGAAGTAGATCACGGTTTTAGCGGCTGCCTGCAGGCTTTGTGCGAGGGTGACGGATTTGCCGTCCAGCACCACGCCGTTTTCCTGCAGGAGTTTTTTATTGCCGGCGAAATAGGTTTCACCGTTATAGCTGCCTTTCACACCCTGGCCGGTAACGCTTTCGAAAGCGGAGAGGGTGACCGCTCTGGTGCCGGCCTGCTGGAGATGCTGTGCGATGGCGGCTGCCAGCGGGTGTTCGGACTGTTGTTCGAGGGCGAAAAGCACGCCCTGGTCTGTTTCTTTTTGTTGGTCATCTACATATAAAAGATCGGTGACAACAGGTTTACCTTCTGTGATGGTACCGGTTTTATCAAGGATGATGGCATTTACTTTATGCGCCAGTTCCAGGCTTTCCGCGTCTTTGATGAGGATATTGTTTTCTGCGCCTTTACCAACACCTACCATGATGGCGGTGGGGGTAGCGAGGCCAAGGGCACAAGGGCAGGCGATCACCAGTACGGTCACGGAAGTGAGCAGGGCATGGGTGAAGGCGTTGTCGCCGCCGAATACCATCCAGGTGATGAAGGTCAGGATGGCGATGCCGATCACGATGGGTACAAAGATACCGGCGATTTTGTCGACCAGTTTCTGTACCGGCGCTTTACTGCCCTGGGCTTCCTGTACCATTTTGATGATATGGGCCAGCAACGTGTCTGCCCCTACTTTGTCGGCTCTGAAGCGGAAGCTGCCTTTCTGGTTGATGGTACCGGCGAAGACGGATTCTCCTTCTTTTTTCAGCACGGGCACTGGCTCGCCGGTGATCATGCTTTCGTCTACATAGGAGTCGCCGGCGCTAACGGTACCGTCTACCGGTATTTTTTCTCCTGGTTTTACCAGTAATATATCGCCCACTTTTACGGTGGAAATAGGTACTTCACGGGTGTCGCCGGAGGCGTCTACCAGCAAAACGGTCTTAGGTTGCAGGCCGATCAGTTTTTTGATGGCGGAAGAGGTATTGGATTTCGCTCTTTCTTCCAGCAGTTTTCCCAGCGAGATGAAGGCGATCACCACGGCAGCGGCCTCGAAGTACACGTGTGCGTGCAGGCCGCGCTGGTGCCAGAAGTCAGGGTAAATGGTATTAAAGGCGCTGAATACCCAGGCGATGCCGGTACTGAGGGCTACCAGCGTGTCCATATTGGCTTTACCGTGACGGGCCTGTTTCCATGCGTTGATAAAAAAGCTGCGGCCGAGGAAAAATACCACCGGGGTGGACAATGCCATCATGATCCAGTTGCCATAGGGCATGTCCATGAAAAACATACCAATGATGACGATGGGGAGCGACAGCACAGAAGCCCAGATGGTACGCTGTTTTACCGCTTTGTAATGCGCCTGTTGGGCGGCTTCTTTGATTTCGTCCTGATTTTCTTTCTCGATCACGATGTCATATCCCACGCTTCTCACGGCGTCGCGTAGCTTTTCGGGAGAGGTAACGGCAGGATTATATTCCACCCAGGCGCTCTGGTTGGCGAAGTTCACGCCGGCGGCGTTTACTCCTTCTACGGAGCCCAGCATGGATTCTACGCTGACAGCGCAGGCGGCGCAGGTCATTTCCAATACAGGGTAAGTTTCTTTAATCAGTCCTTTTTTATGTTGATGGCTGCTGGCCCTGGATGTATCGTTTAGTGTCAAGGTGGTCATAGCGGTCTGTTTTATAATTTTTACAAAGGTACCGACGGTGCGGGGCGGCGTTGTTATATGATTAAGGATGATTTGTATATAATTTTAAGATGATTTTCCGGGCATGGCCTGAATAGACTGCCTGGACTTCCGGATTTCCTTGAAATAGCCCGGATTCAGCCCCGTAGCGGCCTTAAAATGGGCCGATAACTGGCGGGCGTTGTGGTATCCCAGTTTGACTGCTATCTGTTGCAGGGGGATGTCGGTATATACCAGCCATTCCTTCGTCTTCTCAGTACGCAGGTTTTCTATATATTTTTCTAATGTAATATTTTCAGTCGCCAGGAAAGCCTGGCAGACAGTGGCGTAGTCCAGCTGAAGGGACTGAGCGATAGCTGTGGGCAGACTGAAATGGTCCGGGAAAACAAAATCGCCGCCGTAGATTTTTTCTGTCAGCTGTTTTACGGCCAGGGTAATGGTTTCGGATGTGGACGTAAGCGGTTGCATGTCATCAGTGTTTTTTATGATGACAAAATTGGCGGACTTAAGGGGCGGAATCGTTACACAATTACGGGAAACACTTATAAAATTTGGAAAGTCCCTGCTATTTACCTTCTTTCATCAGTTCACGGTGGATGGCGTTTTGCAGGTCGGGCGCGGTAAGCTCCTGCCGCTGATCGCTGATGAGTTTAAGGCAGCAATGGAAAGCAATGTTATTGATATTGGAGCCGGTAAGTTCGTGGTGTTGGGATATTTGTTCCAGCGAGATGGAAGGAGACAGGGTGACTTTGTCGGGGAAGGCGCGGTTCCACAGGATATGTCTTTCCGGCGCTGCTGGTACCGGGAAATAGATGACGCTCTGCATTCTGCGCAGGAAGGCTTCGTCCATATTGCCTTTGAAATTGGACGCCAGGATAATCAGCCCGTCATAGGCTTCGATGCGTTGCAACAGGTAGCCGACTTCCTGGTTGGCGTATTTATCGTGCGCATCGCGGATCTCTGTTCTTTTACCGAAGAGTGCGTCGGCTTCATCGAAGAACAGTATCCAGTTTTTTCTTTCTGCCCGGTCGAAAATGCGGGACAGGTTTTTTTCGGTCTCACCGATATATTTAGACACTACTTTAGACAGGTCTATCCGGAATACATCGCGGCGGGTGTATTTGCCCAGCAAGGTGGCGGCCATGGTCTTACCAGTGCCTGGCGGGCCATGGAATAAAGCACAGTAGCCTCGTTTTACTTTCCGGATCATTTGCCACTCATCCAGGAGGGTGCGGTGATGCATGACCCACTGTTCGATTTCCCTGATCTGTTGCAGTGTGTTTTCCTGTAGCACCAGGTCGCTCCACAACAGGTCTGTCGTAATATATTCCGCTGCAAATTCCGGTGAGAAGCGCGGATGGATAACGTGGCCGGTGAGCCAGTAGTCCAGCGTTTCCGGCGCCAGTACCAGTTGACCGGACATGACCGGTTCTCCCGGGCTTACGGCTTCTATGCTCAGGGTGCCCTGCCGGAAAAAGCGGCTTTGTTGCAACAGGTTGTTTTGCAGGTCTACCCGTTTGTCGGGATCATTACCGGCCAGCACAAACAGCAGGGTTTCGCCGGTGGGCAGCATACCACGGTGATGCAGCGACTTAATGCCGCCGAACGGAATAAAATCCCCGCCTTCGGGAATATATTCCCGAAGCACGTCCTCGAAGAATCCAGGCTGTAAATGAGGGGCAAGCGCCAGCAGGAGGGCGATAAACTCACCGGCGTCGGGCTGGGCTTCTTCCATCCACCTGGCAAAAGGGGAGCTGTCATGCACATAGGCGTCGGCGTTGATGGTTACGCTGGCAGCTTTGCCGAAATGCAGCGACAATCGCCCAAGAATATATTCACGGAGGTATTGCAGGGGAATATGAAAAGAGGTGTTCATGGTCAGAGTTGTGACAGGATGATCAATTGTTCTTTGTATTTCACGCGTTGTATGTTGTTGATGTCTTTATCTCCGCCCATGGCGAGGGCGGGCACAAAGGCATAACATTCATCGAGCTCCGGCGCTCCAAGTGTATCGACGGTCTGCTGGTAGAGGTCCATCAGAAGGTTATCGATGAGCATCCCTTCGTCTATCACCAGGTCATTCATGATATAGTTAAAATCATCGTCATCACCGATGATCTCCACGACGTTGATCACCGGGTCCATGATCCTGAATTTGGTATCATGAAAAAAAATCAGCTGCCCGAACGCGAATTTCAGAAAAGGAAAACATTGCTTCGGAGGGAGGTTCCACAATTCAAGCACGTCGTTATAATCTACCGGGTTTACCAACGTCACAAACCCTTTGTTGTACCCGGTGACCTTTCTGCCTTGCAGCGTTTCCCGCATGTCTGGCGGTACAGCCGCGCCGGCGGGTATCTGTATGTCTTCGGCGTATGTTTTCCATTCAGGGTGAACGGTGAGAAATTTTTCCATAGTCATGGTTTTAGGTAATGACGGTATTAAACCGGAAGTTCATATATATCTTTGACTGTTTCTCTTTGGGTATTTTACCCTTCAGCGTAACGCTATACCCTTCCAGCGTGGCACGGTGCCTGGAGCCTACGGAGCCCACATAACTATTGTATTTTCCGACTTCCATAGAGTGGAATACATTCACGTCACCACCGAGGATAAAGTCGGCGCTATGGGAAGCATGGGTGCCGGATTGTTGTGCCTGCGCAATGGCGAGTGCGTCTTCTTCCTTCATGGCGATTCCTTTTGACTTGGCGTCTTTTAGGATGGCTTCCGCTTTTTTCTTCAGGTCATGTTCCCTGTAGGTGTCGCGGTAGGTACGTTTTTCTTTCACGGTAAAACTCTTGAAAGAGTCGATGTTATTGATCCACCGTTCGACTGTCAGGCTATTGAGATAATCCTGATGATGTGATACTGCCAGTATCAGTGCAGACCTGTCGAATTGGGTTTTGGCAGTTTGCACCTGCATGGCGAAAGTCAGTGGGAAGGGGTCTAACTTCACGGCGTCATCTGTCGGGACGGCTGCATCCACATATTCCACATCGGTGCCAACCACTTTCCATGGGTTTACCACGCCTTTGATGCTCCACTTGTTGCCCTGTCTGATGGCTTCGAGCGACTGGAAGCCGTACCGTACCTTGATCGCGGCGAACAGTGGGTCGAGCACCAGTTTACCGACTTTTTTGCCGGCGAAGCGGTTGGCGGCGGCCTGGGCTTTTTGCAGCCCTACTTTCAGCCGTTCTTCCGGATCTTTGGGCACGCCTGTCTGTGCTATTTTGCCCAGCAGTTTTTTACCATTGGTCACGAGCCAGTCCACCAGTTTGTCCATGGCTTTGTCTACCGGTGCGCGTAGTTTTTTGATGATCGCCACGATTTTGTCGGCTATTTTGCCCAGGCCGAGGAAGTTGGCCAGGAAGCTGATGGCCAGTTTGAGCAGTCCGCCCAATACATTTTCCACCGCATTGGCGGCTTTACCGATATTGCCGCTGGCGATTTCCACGATGCTGTTCACTACCGCCAGGCCTACCTGCGCAATCTGCCGGATCTTCTGGATCACAAACATGATGGTATCATAGATGGCGATGATGGCCTGTATGAACGCGCCGACGGGGTTGAGGCTGGAGAGCAGTTTGGTAATGGCTTTCTGTACTACCGTTACCGTTACGTACATAGTGACTTCCTGGAAGAATTGTGCTTTCAGTTCTTCTATCTTGTCCTGTATCTTGTCCCATGCGGCAGCGGGGCCTTCTGTGACCAGTGTTTTCAGGATGTCGAAGCCTGTTTCCAGTGCGGCCACGGCTGTTTCACCGAGGGCTTTCACCAGTTTCACGCGGAGGTTCTGCCAGGTGAGGCCGAAGACCGAGAGGCCCAGTTTCAGCAGTTCTTTGGGTGCAAAGGACTGCGGGATATAGATGTTGGCGCCTTCCAGGGAGCCGAGCAGCCAACCGACGATCGCTTTTTTGAACCAGGTGCCGATGCGGTCTTTGAACTGGTTGAATCCTTTCTTTACGGCGTTCATCAGGTGCCTTACGAATACCATCGGCTTTTCCAGGATGCTGCGGAAAGCGCTGCGCGCTTTGGCCAGGTAAGGCATAGCGCCCGGGGCCACTACGGAGAAGATGATCTCCAGGAGGTCGAAGATGGTGTTGAGCGCCCAGTTAAAGAAGGCGGTGGCAAAGCTGCCGAATACGCCGAATACTTTCTTGAAGAGGTTGGGCAGTATGATGAAGTCCATCACTTCGAGCGACTTCAGCATGGCGATGAACTGTGCGGGAAAGCTGGTGACCAGTGTTACCAGTCCTTTCATCGCATTCTGGAACCAGGCGAAAGCTTTCTGTATAGCGTTGCCTTTTTTGATATTGTCCCAGATGTCCTGCCGTCCGATCATCTTCATGAAGCCGCCGATGAGCGTATCAGCGTTACGGGGCACTGTTTCACCGGTGATGGGGTTGGTGCCCAGTACGGCGCAGAGGAGGTCAAATCCGGGTGCTTTGGCGGCTAGTTCTCCGAGGGGTTTCAGTACCGCATCACGGATGAACTGCATAATGGCCTGGAAGATACTTTTGATAAAGTCGATGATATCGTTCACCGGTTTGGTGAAGATGGCGACGGCTCTTTCCCAGGTGCGTACGGGGTGGAGGATGATATCGAGGAAGTCCAGGTCGTCCATGAACTGGCTGACGGCGGATTTGACTTCGCCCATCAGGCCGGAGAAACGTTTCAGCTGTTGTTCCACCCAGCTGCCGGCTTTTTCGAAGACGTTGTATTTATCCAGTGCTTCCGTGATCAGGTGGCCGCCCGGCAGGAATTCCACGATGGCCCGCAGGATATTGGCGGCACTGCGGTCGGCCGATTCGCCGTTGATGGGGTTAACGCCGATCACGATGGTGAACATGCGGTAGCCGGGGATGTGATAGGCTTTTTCCGCGAGCCAGTCGAGCACGTCCTGCCAGGAGGGAATATCTATGCCAAGGAAACGTTGTATCTGCGGCGCCATTGCGGTGGCCATGGGGCCTGCCGGCTGGGCGGCCGCGCTGCGCTGCACGCTCTGTCCCTGTTGTATGGTATGCGTCAGCTCGTGGGCCAGCAGTTGTTTGCCTGCCGGTGCTTCGGGCTGATACTGGTTGTTGTTGAAGAAGATATGGTTTTGATAGGTGAAAGCTTTAGCGCCCAGTTGGTTATTGAGTTGTGCCGATTCCGGCCCGGTATGGATGCGTACATTGCTGAAGTCGGCATTGAACCGGCTCTCCATGAAACTACGGGTATCGTCGGAGAGGGTGAAGCCGCCGGCGCTCTGTTGCCGGATACCTTCACCGATTTCGTTGGTGACGGTAATGGGCGTGCCTTCTCCTTTGCGCTGAACGGTAGTGTCTTCTTTCTTCTGTACTTGCTGTTCTTCCTTTTTCTGTACTTGTTGTTCTTCTTTCTTCTGTACCTGTTCTCCTTTTTTTTGTATTTTCTGTTCTTCTTTTTTTTGTACTTTTTCTTCCGGTTTGGCCTGTACTTTTTGCCCTTCCTGCGCTTTAGCCTGTACTTTTTTAGGGTCTTTATGTTTAGCCTGTAGTTTGCCGTCTTCTTTTTTTGTCTGTATCTTTTTCCCCGCAGGTATTTTGGCGGCCGTTGTTGCCGCGGGCATACGCATTACTTTGTCTGCCATGCTGTCCGCTTCCTTTTCCGAAGGGTCATTGGGGGAGCCTACTTTGAGCTTGGTTTGTACCGGCGGCATAGCAGGCGCAAAGAAAGGCTTCTCTTCATTTTTCAATGAAGGCGCGCTTTTGGGGGCCTTTTGTGCGGCAGACGTTTTTGGGGCCGCATCTGCACCTGCTTTCATTCCTTTTTGGTTTAATCGGTTATATCCATTCCACCCAGATCATTTTGTGCGGGGTATAAGGCAACAGTATCATGTTATAGCTCCAGGGAATGTCGGGCAACAGCCATTCATCATAGCTTTCCCGCTCCACCTGCAGCAGCCAGTTGTCATCGTTTTCCCGGACCGACAGTTTTCCCGGCCGCCGCAGGAAGCTGGACTGCAGCCCTTCCGGGCTGGTATTTTTCAGCGAAGGCCAGTGGCTGATCACCATGGTAAGCAGACTGGCAGCTTCATCCTGGTGGGCCGGTTCAATAGTAGTCACCCTTTCGATAGTTTGTGACAAGGGAATGCCACAGAGTATTTTGTTCAGCACCATTTCTTCTTCTCCGATGTCTGTCCGGCCCGTTGCCAGCCATTCCAGCAGGGCGGCGGCATAACCGGGTCGCAGCAATTTCTTTTCATTGGCAGCTTCACAATATTGCAGGAAACGGCTGATGAAGGGAGACAGTAATACCAGCCCGGCGTTATGTACATAATATCCGTCGGAGAGGGGAGCGCTGCGGTGTTCTTCCTCCCGAAGGGGACCTGTGTTTGTTTTTTCTTTGGGGGAGATGCCTGCTTGTTGCGCCAGTTGCTCTTGTAACCGGGCCTGTAGCGGGCCCGGAAGGTACGCTTTCACCAGCGCCTGAAGCTGTGGCGGTGTGACAGGCAGCAGCCTGGTCAGCGCGCCGGCCAGCAGTTTTTCCGCTGCTGGCGTCGTATGCTCCTGCAGTACTGTTTCGAGTTGCCATTGGCGTATAGCTGTTTCCGTTATATGTCGTGCATCAGGAATATACTGTTGTAACGTGATGACCGCCGATATTGTAGCAGCATACATATCCGGCGTTATCTGGTGCAGCAGCTGTTGTTGCCAGGCGGCGGAGAACTGTGCTGTCAGCCGTTCGCGCGCCATGGGCGAAGTACGTAATATATGCAGCAGCTGAATTGTCTGTGGGGAGGAGGCAAAAAAAATGTTGAGCATAACACCCTTCCATTCCGGTATCCTGTCCTGCGACACCCACCAGGGATATACGCCATGCAGAAGGAAATGGAAGAGCATTTGCTCAACATTCCGATGATTGGCACTTTGTGCTTCTCTTCTTTCTCTATTTTCTATCCTTATTACGTCGAAGGGAGTGGCAGATACTTCCCGGGAAGCGGGTGGTATCTTTTGCGCAAGCGTTGCTTTCAACTGCTGCGCTACAGCGTTTGTAAACAACTGCGAGAGATTGTTGCTCCGCAGGTCTTCAACGCTGATACTAAGATAATCAAAAATCAGATCATCTTCTAAAAAATCATAGGGCGCCAGCACTTTTTCGAGCGCCGGCAGCAACTCATTTTCGCACAGGGCAGCCACCTCACGCTGCAGTTGCAGCGCCTGTGATTCCGGACCGTTGAAGGTCACTTCCACCAGCTGTTTTTGAATGAGATGCATATTGATCTGATAGTTTTTGGTGATTAATTATCAGTCTCCGAATAATTGAACGGGTCCTGTGGGGTACGCTGTTCCTGTCTGCAATACCTTTTGCACGGGGAGCCGGATATGAACTATGATTTATGCTCTTCGCACGAGATATTCAGCGTACGCCCAACAGCCGTTTTTGTCGATCGCGATGGCCCTGATTTTTTCGGGCAACAGGTCTACACTGTCGAGGTGGAATTCAGGCCCCGTGCCGAAGCCGGGTATTCCACCTTCTGCAATCCAGTAAATGGCTTTAAACTCGCCCGTCACAAAGTAAAAGGTGTCAGTTTCCCGCTTGATAACCAGCGAATCACTCGAGCAGGGTTTCTGAATATTAACGCCTTTGCACCGGTCGTCAATATTACATCCATATTTAGGCAACCGTGTCTGATTGCTGTTCTGATTGCGGATTTGCAATTGTGCGTCGACACCTGTTTTTGTATAACGGTAATCGTAATAGTATCCATCGATGTCCATACGTATCCGCAAGTCAAATGACTGGCAAGGGAAAGACGTGATCATGAACTGTCCGCTGAGTTTGGCATCTTTTACCACATACCCGATCTTCAGACTGCCTTTGGCCACTTTATCTATCCGCTGGTTAATGATCTCTGTTACCGCCTTCATGAAATCATGGTAATTCGCGTTTTTGATACCACCTACTTGCTGGAGATAGTCGGTGATGTCTTTAACAAACTGTTCGTCCATCAATATCATCCCGTTTTCATCGGTGATAGTGAGGTAAGCCACTTCCATGCGGATCAGTTTAGCAGGGAATACTTTCTGTTCCGGCAGCGCCATCCATACCGGATACAGGCATTGGGTGACGAGTCCCTTGCAGGGGAGGTCACAGGGTGGTTCACAGGTTTTAGCGGGCACCTGAACGGTTACGCTGCCGCCTTTGCTGTCAGTAATAACAACGGTCCCTGACTGATTGCTGCCAAACTGCAGGTCAAACCGGCTGTTGACGTTGTTGTTATTGGCTTTATAGGGAGGTGTGCCACCCGTAATGAGAAAGTGTACCACCTGCTGGCCATCCTTACATTCGGAGCCGGTAATATCCACGCCCAGTGGTTGTGCGCTTTCATTGATCGTATACTGGACGGTGCTGCCATCGCCACAACATTGATACGGCAGATAGAAGTCTGCAAACACAATACCTTCGGCGATGCTCACCGGTACGCCGGTGGCGAAACCGGCGACGACGCCTCTGCCAAACGGTGGTTTCCGCGTTCCCGATTTGTATTTACCCAGCATGGGCTGAAATGTTTTTTCGATGAACTCCCCGGCCTGCGGATCGTTGGCGTCTACCTGTCCCAGCAGGGTGCTGATCACGGACGCTGTTCCCGCATCTGGCTGATAGAACTTAAAGGCCTGTTCATCCAGCTTGTATTTGTTGGTGACGGCATCCAGGTAAATGAGATCGCCGAAGTACTTTCCGGGTTGCGAGGTGGTAACGACTTCTCCGTGATACACGATCACAAACGTACCGCCAGTGGGCACGCCGGCTTTATGCTGCAGGCCCGCATGTTTTTCCGCATAGTTGCTAAGCAGGAACTGTTGCTGCAGTTTCGCCATTCGGTTATTATAGATGTCCAGCAGTTTCACCAGCTCGGACACGTCGCAGGGAATACCGCCGATGGTCAGCGCTTTCAGCATGACCAGCATGGTCTGGTTGTTGGGCGGCACCGGATCGTTGAGCTGTGCCAGCTTGGTTAGTTTCTTAAATGCTTCGATCGTGGGATGCGTACCTCCTTTGCAGACAATGTCGGCCTGTATCAGCAGGAATGCGCTTTCGAGATCGGCAAACTGTGCTTCGAAGGTATTGCCCGTCAGGGCATCCGGCTTGTTACCGGTTTTAACAGCCACAATATCGAAGGGCAACCGGTTGTTATTGATGATGCCCTGCAGGTAGTTCACGACTGACTTGTAGTTTTTGCCCACATGACCTTCTATCCGGAAGAAGTTATACGGCTCTATATCATACCGCAGCGGATTTTTTACAAAATCTTCCGTAGCGGGATATTCGATAGCGCGGTATGATAAATTCTGATTGGCCTTACCGGCTTTGGTGAGATGGTAGTTCCAGTATTCAAACAATTGCCGGTTGTTGCTTTGTTTGTCCTCGCTGTAATAGTGAGGGATGGCTTTGCCTGACAGAACGCTGCCCAGATAGCTGGGCGTCACCCGCAGATCGCTATTGCTGACGCCGCCGCCGGCGATGATCGTCGGCGCCGCTATTTTCGGGAATGTCAGCAGCATCATATAAAGGCGGTTGAGCAGCTGCACTATTTCTTCTGTTCGTTGTCCTTCCCGCGCCACTGCAGGTGATGGTGAAAAATAGTGACGATAAGCGCTGGGGGACGGGGGATTTACGGCCTCCTTCAGGAAGAGATGCCGTGGAAACCACGTGGGGTCGGGGCAGCAGGTGGCCAGTACTGCACCGGATTTGGTCTTTATCTCGTTGTAGGTGTCTACCAGGTCGCTGACGAAATCAAAATAATACTGATAGTAATATTCCACCGGCAGTTTAATGGTGCTGTCGTTGTCATAACTAAAAATAGTGTTGTTCTGAATCAGGTTACCTAATGCTGTGGCATTGCTGTTCAGGAAGGCAAAAGTATCTGACAGCTTTTTCAGATTGGCGAGCACCTTATCGATAAAGGCTTTGGTCAGAATGATCTTGTAGGCCCTGATCACGTCCGGGGTGGTATTGAGGGCTGTTTTAGAGACGTCGAAGCGGGGCATCCGGATATCCGGTAAGGCAGCCTTGTTAGGATAACCGGGGATGACCGCCTTGATTTTGTCCGCATCGCTTTTGCGTATCAGCAATGGTTGTATGGTGACGCCCACGGTGGAGCCTTTATCATCACAGGAGTTGGGCAGACAGTTTTTGTTGCCGGTTTTATTCAGTTCCACAAACAGCATCACCACTTTGTCCTGCAGGAAAGGAGTGTCGAGGTTCCGGGCGGAAGGATCGGGGTTGCTGATAGGGATCTGCGGCAGCAGCTGCCAAAGCGGGTATAAATTGGCGCCCGCATTGTTTTGCAGCACAGGGTAAGCTACCTCTTTCGGCAGGGCATAATTCTGCGACGCGGCATATACGAGGTCTGTCTCCTGGATGACGAGGTACCCGGCCGAGGTGACGCCCACCCCTTTGGTAATGGTCACTGTTTTACCATCTGCCGCGGTAATAGCGTCCAGCCCGCAAATGATACCGATGCCGATCAGATGGCTTCTGGTCAGCCGGGTTTGTTCATCATTGTACCCGAACAACAGGTTCAGTTGTTCGTTGGTGAGTATCTGGTTCGCCTCAAACTGAGGGTACTTTTGGATGGAAGGTATCATAATGATGATAATGACTTCTTTGATTTAACAATAGCTTTATCCTGTTCTGCCGGTTTTATCCGATGGCGGTGGCGCCAAGCCGGACGGGGTTCACATCATTGCCGTCTTCGCAGTCGTGCAGCGTTGCCGGCGGGTAGATGCTTTTCAGGGCCGACATCACCTGTATCAGCGTGGCATGTGTTTGCAGCAGTTGTATTTTGTCCGTATCGTAAAAAGTGGTGAAAACAGTGTTGACAGGCGTGGTGACGATACCATTGCAGACCGGAGCCACGGCGTTGATCATGGTATCGAAGGCCGCTTTTTGAAGTCCTCCGGCCAGCTGGGACACTACCCACAGGCGGATGGTTTCTCCATACTGTTCCATCAGGCTGTGCACACAAGGACAGATATCCTGTTGTTGTTTGCCGGGGTTTGCCTTGAGCAATGCATCTGTCAGTATATTTTCAAGGTAATTGTCTTTTGCGGTGAGTTTGGCGTTGGCGGTCAGCCAGGCGCACCAGGCCAGTTCCAGCCGGGTGAAGATGAAACAGTCAGTATGTGCGAGCCAGTAATCTACGATCCATATTTTTACTGTCGCCACACCTGCCGGTGTGATACCGGTTACCCCGTTGACGATGCCGTCTTTCACCTTGTCTTCGAAAAACTGTTCGACTTCGGCTTTTACCGGGAATACATTGTTGCCAGTAGCCAGCGCCTGCCGGTAGGCGTTGTTCATGGCAGCGATGGCTGCCTGGGCTACGAGACACAGCTGACGCAGCGTCTCTTCATCCCGGGTAGGGGGCAACGGTACCTGCAAGCCCCAGAGCAGGTCTGTCAGGTCGCACAGCAGCGTATTATCGCAGGCTTTGTTGTCTACCCAGCATATCTTCGGTAAAAGGTGGGCAGGCGTCTCCTGCCGGATGGTTTTCTCCGCATACCGCCGGTAGTCGATCTTCATGTTTTGCTCCAGCCATCCCGGCATCACGAAAGTGAGGCGGAAAGAGTAGGGGTCGTTATCGTAGCAGGTGTGACAGCTGCCGTCGAGACAGATGGGCAACAGTGCCTGCCCGGGTATGCGGGGCCGCAGCAGCAGATGTTCTATGATAACGAAGCTGGTAGCGGCGTCTATGTTAAGCAGGCTGTTAAGTCGCCGTTGCAATCCTGCGATATTCCCGGGAGTACAGGGGGCGATGATGCTGTAGTCGATCGCACGGGCACGGTTGTAACTGGCTTCCGGATAGTTGCTGAGGAAGTCTGTTTTTAGTTGCAACAGTGCTGTCTGCATGGCGGTTTGTTCGGCCGGAATGCTGCTATATCGGGCCAGCGCATATTCGCTGAAGCTTTCTGCAAACCGCGCCAGCAGATGGTCGAGAAAACGGTTGCGCCTCGTCAGTCCGCCATTGGGCGGTTCAGTGAGCGCTTGCAACGACGGGGGAGTGAGACCGTTATAGAGCGCTGTAACACCTTTGATGTCGCTGTCGGACAGCCAGTGCGTAAAATAGCTTTGCAACTGGCTGCTGTCTACCAGGAACAGATCACCGGCATGTTGGAGTTGTGCGAGATAGTTGACCAGCAGTTGTTCGAAAAACAACAGGTAGGTTTTGAGCTGCCGTGCCTGTGCCTTGCGCAGTGCGGGTTCGGTATCTGAAAGCCCGAATTCGCCGATGCCATAGGTAAGCGGATAGGAGTATTGTACCGGGTAATAATCCTCCATGTTCCTGATGGTGGCGGCAGGTATTTCCAGTTCGTTGCTGATACCTGTGGCTTTGAGGTATTCGTTGCTGCTGCGCAGCTCCTGCAAAATGCTATTCAGCTCTGCTTCGCTGGCGGCGAGGAAGGGAAGTCCGTTTTTATAAAAAAGGAATTTACTGCGCTGTACGTATAGCCGTGGCTGATGATCCGGCGTTATGGGCAGTATCCAGGGCTGGCTATGGTAAATTACCTCTCCGCGATCATCGTAGCTGGTCATCAGGAAATTGGTGATGCTCACCACTTCCGGTATATCCATGATGAGATTGATCATGTCTGAGGCATGTATCTCCTGTTTGATGTCCGTTTTGTCCAGGTCTTCATTTTTGATAAACCCGTTGTGTAGTCTTGGCCCGTTGAATATTTCCGTAATGTCGGTATCTTCTTTCAGTAGCTGTGCCAGTGAATATATCGGGATATTGGGGTTCAGGTATTGTTCTATTCTTACCATGATCTCCGCCTGTACCTTTTCGATGTCCGCGTCCGGTGTCAACTCCGCGTCCATGCAGATGCTGACGTCTTCCATGGGTACGAGAGAGATGTGACAGAAAGCCTCGTCCAGGTTACGGTGTGCGTTCAGGTTGGCCCTGGTGGCGTTGATCAGTGCATGTGTTTTTTCCAGCCCGTTTTTATAAGTGCTGATAATGCCTGGTACCTGTTGCAGGGCGCTGGTGATATCTGCTACCGCCAGGGCGCCGGCGTCGGAAAAGGACAGATATATGTTCAGCACAGCGTTATTGAAGGTGATGACCACGGCATTGCTGAGCGTCAGTTGCAGATCGATGAAGATAGCGCGCTGCATGGTTTTGGACAGGTTACTGTCGGTGACGGGCGTACCGTTGTTGTCCACCATTTTGTTCAACGCTACCGTGGTGACCGTGATGGTGTTGTCTATCAGATCTTTCCAGTCGTTCCATTTTTTGAGGATGTCTTCGTAGGCGGGCAAGCGGAGCTCTATGGTAGCGCGGCTGCTGCCGTAGGTCAGGGTTTGGTACACCCTGCCATCGTTGATGTCGCCAAATACGGGATCGTCATCGAGGGCAATCTGCACATCGTACAGCCCTTTGATATTTACTTTTTCAAAAGCCTGTTTCCCGTCGGGCGTATGACTTTTATACGTCAGCTGCCCGTTTTTTTCATCGGCATAGATCTCTGTTTCGCAGTTGCAGTCGTCGGCGCATTCATCAATGGTTCCTGTAGCGGTGGTATCATCGCAGCTGCAGTGGCGGGGCGCCAGCCAGGCGTTGTGGATGCCTTCCTGATCGATCATGAGCTTACGGTAGTCGTTGATCGTCAGCGGGTTCATCGTCAGGATTTCGTGGGCCGGGAAAAAAGCCTGTTTGTGCAGTTGGCTTTTGTCCATGTAGGCAGCGAAGAGGTCAGCTGTCGGGAAGCCGGTACGGTAGGCCAGGTCCGTGATGGCAAAGCACAGCAGCTCCAGTGTGGTGATACCCGGATCGTGAAGGTTGTAGTCTGTCCAGAACCGGCTGCCCAGCTGCTGGATGTATTGCATGCCCTGTTGCCGCAGGAAGTTGAAGTCTTCCGGTGGTTTCAGTTTGCTATTGCGGAGTATGACGCGCTGTTTTTCCATGATAGAATGACTTATGCTTTATGCGCACCCGCAGTTCTCCGCATTGTCAACCGTAGCGGCTGCCGTGGCGGGGATAGGGGTGATCACGTGATCGGTCGCCTTTACCGGCACAATGATGGCCGATTGCCGGTCGGGCGTGATAATATCTTTGAGTATGCCGGCGTGATAGAGTTTGACGTCTGTCACATAGTCGACATAGTATCTTTTTTCCATGAAGTTGACGATCATCGCGTTGGTGATCCTGTTCTCGAACCGCAGGTCTGCCTCTTCGGTATAGGCCCATGGCGCGAGAAAACGGGTAATTTCTTCCCGTAGCTGGTGGGTGAACAGTGTTTCGTCGTATTGCGGGAAGAAACATACTTTGGCTTCCACCCTTACCTGTTCGTAGTCCGGATTGCAGACGTGCAGGTGCACAAACGGAGATACCAGTTTTTGGAGGTATTCTTTCACCCGTTGCAGGTCGCTCATATAGGTGAACGGGCGTAGCGGGTCGATTCCGTTGCGCTGCAACAGTGAAGGGATGGTGATGACTGTCACATGTCCCGGCGCCATTTCGTTGTAGATACCGTTTTCGAAGCGGGTATGCGGAATACATTTGGCACGGTAGAGGTTGGGGAACTGCTGTAACACGAGGTGTTCATAATCCCACTTGCTGACGCTGCGTCCTTTGTGCCGCAGTTGTTCACTGCAGCGGATATAGAATTGCGTGTCTGATTCCTGCGGTGTGCCGCCAAAGGAGGAAAACGGTTGGGTGACCGTTTTGATCTCCGGTTGTGGTGTAGCCAGTTTGGCAATGGTACCGGCGGGCAATGGGGAAGCAAGCGTTTGTGTGGGTACGGCGCCCGGCACGAATGTGGCGGATACTGCTTGTGTAACGATAGACACGGTTTTGCAAACAGCTTCGTCTGCCTCCGCAATAGTGGCTTTCACCCAGTACTGCTGGTCGGGCATAATGTGGTGGCCCAGGCCTGCCTCACGAGGGATGTTAAAGGCGATAATGCCACTGCGGATGAGATTGTCGGTACCATCTGCTATGGCTGCGTCGTTAAAGGGAATCCATTCATCGCCTTTGAGGTAGTGCCACTTCACCTGGTGCTCCGGTTTGCTTACCAGCGGGTTGGCGGTACTTTCATCGATCTGGAACAGCAGGGTCACCTGCCTTGGCGGTGTGAACTGCTGCAGGCCGAGGTAGAATTCTGCCAGACTGGGCGTATTGCCCGTGGTATCGTGCAGGAACTGCGGCAACAGGTGTTGACCGATGGTGGTTTGTTTCTCCCCGAACGGATATACGTGAAAGAAGGCGGCTTCCGTTTGGGTATCGGCCACATACTGAAGGTATATCTCCTGCAGGGTGGGCGGGGTAAACAGCCCGGTGGCCACACCGGTGAGACTAAGCCCGTTGGCGGCCCTGGTGAGGTAGTTCATGCGTTGTGCCAGGCTGGTCTGGTAGCCAAGATCGTTGGTAAGATTGTAGCGAACGAAGCCGGTCACGCTGGCAGGAGAGTAAGGTGTATTCAGGTTACTGTAAACCGGTGCTATTTGGGTTTTATCGTCGATGTAAAAATGTTCTCTGGGTTTGTTGTGCAGCATCCCGTCGATGTCTGCATCGAAGATATCCAGCGGGTAGCGGATGATTTTCCATCCGTCGTTATGCCGCAGGATGTATAGTTGCGGTGAGTCGCCGAAGTCATGTTCCGTGCCTTGTTTCCACATAAACATGGGCGTTACGCGGGCGTTGTTTTTCTGGAAGATCTCATCGCAGCCTACCAGGAGCATGGCGCCGGGCACCGGTACCGCGCTGAAAGGCAGGAATGGTTTCGACGGGTCCATGACACCGGTGTCTGTCTGTACGTGGATATTTTTGACTTTGTCTACGCTGACGGTGAGCGTATACCCGGTGATGACAGTGTTTTTCAGCTTCGCCCATGCGGAGGTTTGGCTGGTGTTGTCACTGAGCAGGACGCGGAGCACGGGGGCATTGGTGTTGTAGGCTGCTTTGTGAACGGCTTTGCTGAAAGGCGTGGTGCCGGGAAGGGTGGACGCCATGGTGCAGGTCAGCACAAAGCCGCCCGTAGGTACGGCTGCCAGTCCGGTAATGGTAACAGGCGTCCAGCCGGCGGCGGTGGTCACGGCAGCGGTGAAATCGGCCGCGTTGAGGTTCGTGACCGGGCTGCTGGTAGCGACGCTGATGGTGATGGTGCGATTGCCTTCCCGCAGAAAGAGATAGTGGGAGGCAAACGCAAATCCTATGGCGGCAGCCGGCATGTTCACCCGTTGCACTTTGGTATAGTCTGCGAGTGTTTTATTGGCGAATGGGTGCCAGGGTGTCAGCGGTTCGTCGAAAGGTAGTCCGGCGCCGTCTTTGCTGGCGGGAAAAGAAGAGGCATATACGCGGTCTTTTGACATGGCCGGGTCGGCGTCTTCTGTGGGACAAACATACACGCTGCGCATATCGCTGATGGTGGCGGTATTGATCGCCAGGTCTGCATCGGTAGCATAATAGGCGTCGCTGCCATCGGGGAATTTCCCTGCTTTCAATTTGGTGCCTTTTGGCAGCAGGTGCTCTTCCGTGAACCGGGCGAGGGTAAAGGTCATAAACGCTTTGTCCGGCACGGGCTGTTTCTTCCGCAGGCGCAGGATCTCCTGGTAGTACAGTTCAAGATGCCTTTGTGTGAGCTCGTTGAGCTGCGTGCGGGAAAACTGCAGCAGTTTCAGGAAGGCGAGGAACAGCGCATTATGCGGTTCGTGGCTGTCCCACTGGCCGAGCGTCTCCTGCAGCTCCTGTGCCGCCGCCGCGGTTATTTTAACGATGGCTTTGATAAAGACATCGATCGCGCTTTTGAAGAAATTGTGATTGGCGGCGAAGTACAGCTTTTTGATTTTGGTGGTGGCAGGACTGTAGATGTCCGGGTCTACCGTGATGGCGCTGTTCCAGATAGCTGGAAAGCTATGACCGGCTGCCATGTCCGCATCATCTGTTGCGGCGCCGAAAATGGTCGTATAGATGTTGGCGTTAGGGTTGATCAGTCCATCAGTGACGGCTTTATTGTAGTAAGCCAGCAATTTTTTGAGTTGATCTTTGAGGCGGGTAGTGATCAGTGACTGTACCACTGCTTTCAGCAGTAAGGTATCGGGTAGCTGGTCCCGCATTTTTTCTATTTGCCAGGCGAGGGAAAAGAGGGCACTGAATATTTTACCATAGTAGTTTTTGGCTTGTGCAAGGGTGGCGGTGCCTTCCTGCAACGGTAGCAGGAATTTTTTCAGGGTATCGGCGAAGTCGCTGGTCTGCTGGGTAACGATGAGTGACAGCTGGGTGGAAATGTCTTTGTTAAAGAAATTCTCCCAGGTGGTGCCGTCGCTGTTGTTGTCGTTGTTGATGAACAGGAGGAAAGCGGATAATTTTTGGGTGAACACGAGATGGTCTGCAATGTTGTGTTCATCCACCGGGGCATAGGCAGGCCCGAGCGCGGGCAGCTGTCTGTCCTGCTGGGAAGTGCCGCTTCCAGGCACAAATAAGGGGTCCAATACCAACGGGCAATCCTGTGACATAATAGTGGTTTACAAAGTATCAGTGATATTGGGGGTAGTGTATAAGAAGTTCGGTATTTCCGTTCCTTCTTTGATATAGAACGGGAAGACATAGTTAAACCGGGAATTGGATGTCTTCACGATGAAATCTATTTTGATATACACAACGCCCTGCCATTCGTTGCTGCCGTCAATTTCGAGGTTTTCGAGTTTGATGCGGGGTTCGTAGAAGAGGATGGCTGTTTCCACTTTTTCGAGCATCAGCGTTTTCTGCCCGGTGTCCATCGGTTCGAATACAAACTCCTGCATGTCGCATCCGTAGCGGGGCTGCATGATCCGTTCGCCGGTGGCGGTGGTGAGCAGTATATGCAGGCTGCTGTAGATGTCTTCCACATCTTCCAGCATGGCTACGGTGCCGTATTTATTGAAGGCGGGCGGGAAGCTCCAGCCTCTGCCCAGAAAGCTGTTGTTGTCCATGGGGTTGTCAGTTTATTTTTACCAATCCTCCTTTGACGCTTGTCATACCGTTGCCGGCCGCCAGTTCGCAACCGCCGCCGCCATCGGCTTTAAAGCCCATCGTGGCTTTTACATCGGCTGTTTTGCCTTCTACGGTCATGGCGCCTGTAGCTTTGATGGTGATGTCTTTGGGGCTTTCGATACTGATGCCGTTGCTGTTCATCGTGATTTTATTACCATGTTCGTCCTCCAGCTGCAGCACATCGGCATCTTCTGATACCAGGAATTTTTTGCCTGCCGGGGTGTCGAGCTGGAAGCTTTTTTTCTCGTCGTTGAAAATCATTTTCATTTTACTGCGGGTGACAAATCCTTTTTCGTCGTTGGCGTCGGCTGCTTTCAGTGGTGCGGGTAAAGCGCTGCTGTTGAGGCCTCCCAGCACCACGGGATAGTTGGGGTCGCCATCGATGAAGCTGACCAGTACTTCATCATTTTTCTCCGGCCGGAAGAAGGAGCCTCTTTCTTTGCCGGCGTCGAGTGTGCTGACGCGGGCCCACACACCTTCTTCTTTACTGTTGATGAATGGGAGGGTGACTTTAATACGGTCTTCTCCTTCCGGATCATTTTCCAGTTGTGTAACGATGCCTACCTGCAACGCTGTGATACGGGATGCGGCCGCTTGTGCGCCGGGGGGTACCGGCGGCTGAAAGCCGATTTGTATATCTGTGGTCCAGTTGCCTTTCACGATCTGGTGACGGACGCCGGAAACAAAGGCGTTGCCTTCGAAGCGTTTACCCACTCCTTTGAGGGCCACGAGGTTACCGGGTTTTATTTTCGGGGTGCCCTGGAAGTTGGCGCGGCCGGTGATCCTCGATAGCCGGGCATGTTGCAGCAGCCCGTCAGCGGCCGGTTGCAGTTCCGCGCTGTTGATCCTGTTATTGAATTTCAGTTCCGTGTCTTTGGTTTTGATGCTGGCAGCGAGGTCTGTGCCGTTGATGTTACCGCCCAGGGTGCCGGTGGGTTCCTTTGCTTCCACGGAAGTGAGCTGTTGACCGGAATAGTCCCACAGGTAACTTTTAAGCCCTGGTGGCTGAGTGCGTGCGTCCATTTCAAGGTCCAGTTCCAGCAGGGAAGAGCCGTACTGGACTGTTTCCGCCGGCTGTTGACTTAGGTCCGGCGCCTTGATGGTGGCCTTGCCGTCATCTATTACTACGAGCAGGCCATTGGCGGCGGCTCTTTCCAGCAGGAAGTCCCAGTCGCTCAAATGGTATTGTACCAGTCCGGGATGTTTATAGCTGGTAGCATCCACGGTTTTCTGCATATCCCAGGCGGAGAGGATGTCTTCCATGACTTCTTTATCTTTCTGGTCTTTGTAGTATTTCTCCTGTGGGGTAACGGAGGCGGCAAATACTTTGTCCCTGCATTCGATCGTGAGCAGGGAGACGTTTTTGCGCACTTTGATGCTGTTGCGTATGACCACGCCTTTGAAGATCGTTTCGTCTTTACCACCATAGCCGGTTTTGATTTCTATCTCTTTACCCGGAATAAAGAGATCGGTGTCGGAGAGGGCAAATGTTTGTTTCGCGGCTTCTCCGTCCTGGTAAATCAATGTGGCGGCGGGAATGCGGTTCACTTCCTTGTTGACCATCACCGATGCGATCGGGTAGGAGCGTGGCACTTCCTGGCCGCCGGAGAGGACGGTGACGGTGGTCACGGAGGGTGTTCCGTTGGTTTGTATGTCGCGGTTATCGGGCATCTTCCAGTGGTAAAAAGTTAATAACGGTACCAGGTGTCAGTTTCCTGAAATTGGTGAGGTTGTTGGCGCGGGCCAGTTGAAAGTAATACGCCGGGTCTTCGTACTGGCGAAAGCTCATGAGCGACAGATGATCGCCGTTGGCCACGGTGCGTTGGTGCGTCAGATCGGGCGACAGCGGATCTTCTTTGGCCACACGTTTCTTGTCATCGATACTGCTTTTGAACGTTACCTTGGCGAGTGCACGGATGGGGCGGCCATCGGGTTTAAACAGTTTGAAGTTGATGTTGAGGGAAGTGAGCCTGCCGGCAAAAGCCATGGGGCCCCATATTACGCGGAAGTGCCGTGGCTCGTGTGCATCCCCTTCATAGTCTGTCAGCAGTTTTTTGAACTTTTTGATATCGTCCCATATATCGGCTCTGGGCTGCTCGTCAGCAATACCGGTTGAATCAAAGAGCAGTTCGAGGGCCAGTTCATCCGGTGCGATGGCTTTGAACTTCTGTTGTTTGCCGCTGGTACCTTGTCCCTGTCCTTCGGCGTATTCGATCTTATAGTTTAACTGGTAGCTTTCGGGGTTGATGAACGCATCGAAGTCGCCTGTTTTGGACCCGTCGTCCATTTCAGGTTTCTTGTATGCGATGATCTTTACTTTCTCCAGTTTTCCTTTATCAACGCTCATGGGGTTATTGTTTTACGCGGGGTTATTTTTCCAGCTTATCACGCAACACAGACATTACCTGTTCCACGCATTCGGCGATGATGAGGTCTTTATCGGCGTCCGCTTTGTCGGCCGGTGGTGGCTGATTGCCGCCGCCGCCGGTGTTGGGGGTGCTGCCGGGCGGGCTTTCAGCGGCGTTGACCACCACCCGGATATGTAATTCCCGTATTTGGATGGGCATAGCAGTATTTTTTAGCTGACAGTAAAAAACCGGTACCGGAGGTCCAGGCTTTCAACTACAATGGAACTGGTTTCTGCGTTCAGTTCCGTAATGGACCACTTTTTGGGCCAGGCCTGCGAAATGTTCCAGGTACGGATTGGTTCGTGCTCATTGTTGAGCAGGGTGATGACGACATCGGAGGGGGTGAACTCTCTGTCCTGAAAGGCTTTCATGCACCACTCGAATATTTTCGAGTCAGTCAGCAGCATACCTCTTTTGAGGGTGAGGTCGGGGTATTTGGTCCTGACCGGCAGGGTATGTTCAAACCTGTTTTCGCCGCCTTCCTTGACCGTTTCGGTTTCGTATTCCACCGTGAGACCTGCGACGGCCTGGAAGCGGGTGTCGTTATCACTTTTGCCGAGCCCGGTAAATTCCACTTTGAAGTGAAATCCTACCGGCGGGTAGTAACCAGCCATAGTCAACTGTTTATTTAGCCATTGTGGTTATTGGTTTATTTAACCAGGCTGATGCCTTCGTGTGCGATTTCTATTGTTTCTACCGCCACTTCGTTGGCATCTGCTTTCAGGTCGCTGGCCTGCACTTTCACGGGGAAGGCGTTGAGCACGGACCAGGTAAATACCGGCTGATGCACTTCATTCAGCAGTTTGATGGTGATGGTGCGCCTTTCTATTTTGCCGAGGTTGTTGACTTCCTTAAACCAGTCGAAGTATTCGGTTTTATTGGGGAAGGTGCCGCGTTTCATGGTGATGTTGCTGCTTTTCTGCAGGCCCGGCATTTTCACCTTGTTATAGTCTTTGCTTTGTCCTTCTCGGTATTCGATGACATCCACCTGTCTGTCGAGGCCTGTTACTTCTGTGAAGCCGATGGTAGTATCTCCCCATTTGACTTCAAAATGAAATTTAGGAATTGGATATTCAGCCATTGTGATAAAGTTTTATTGGTGAAAAAGATGGATTACGCCTGTGGCAGGATATGGGAGAAGCGCAGGATGATGAATTCCGCGGGTCTCACGGCAGCCATGCCTATTTCGACGATCATGAAGCCGTTGAGGATGTCCTGGGCGGTCATTGTTTTGCCGAGGCCTACCGCTACATAAAACGCCTTATCGGGTGTGGCGCCTTGCAGGGCTCCCTGGCGCCAGAGGGTGAGCAGGAAATTCTCGATCATGGCCTGCACCCTTACCCAGGTATTGGCATCGTTAGGTTCGAACACAAACTGCAGTGTGGCCTTTTTAGTGCTTTCTTCCACCATGTTGAAGAAACGTCTTACGCTGACATAGCGCCATTCGTTGTCGTTGCCGGCGAGGGTACGGGCGCCATATACGAGGGTGCCTTTGCCGGTGAAGGCGCGGATGGCGTTGATGGATTTGCCGGACACCACGTCCACGTTGAGCTGGTTGAGTTCACTGTTGGAGTAGATGAAGTCCGGTGTGCCGAGGATGCTGACGTTGGCCGGCGCTTTCCAGACACCGCGGGCGTTGTCCACCTGGGCGTATATGCCAGCGATAGAGCCGCTGGGAGGCAGTGCCATGCTGGTATTGTTGATACCTGCGATGATGCTTTTGAACAAGGGGAATCCGGCGGAGAGGGCATCGTTTTTTGCTTTCTCCAGGATAGCGGCGGCGTCGAGGATACCTGCCTGTATGGTGCTTTGGATGGCGTAGAATTCATTTTGCACCAGCGGGATGACGCTGAGCATTTTCGCTTTTTCGGTAGGGCCGGTGAGCACATTGTTGGCGGTGCCGGCGGCGCCCAGTACGCCGCCCCAGTTGGCGGTGGCGGTGCCGGAAAAAGTTTGAGTGGTGTATCCTGCGGTGGGGAGTGCTTTCAGGTCAGCCTGATAGTTGATCAGGTTGGTGTAACGGTCTTTGAGTGCGATCACTGTATTTTTCAGGTTCGTCACCATATCCGCATTTTTAAGCGTAGTGGCGGTGTCGAGGGTGTTGACGGTATTGGCGATGTCCAGCAGGTATTTAAAGACATCCTGCAGGTCGGCGGCGGTGCCGCTGAGGACGAACTTATTGACTTTTTTGTTGAAGAGGCTGTCCAGGCTTTCTGTGGCCAGCAGTGTGGTGAATTCCTGTTTAATTTTTTTGCTGTCGGCCGCGAGGTTGTCCAGGTCGTCGATCACTTTCTGTACGTTGGTGTCGGGCGTAAAGTTTTTGAGGGAGGCGATGAGTACGCCGGCTTTTTTGATTTTACCGACCATATCGGCATACAGGATGTTTTTGTCGAGCGCTACTTGTACCCACGGCGTATAGGCCATCCCGTATTTGAGGTTGTTGATACCTATTTTATCGCGGAATTCGGTGCCCTGTACATCGTTTCTCTTGAGGTCGAAGAGGCCTACGCGGTCTTTCAGGTCTTCGCACTGTTTCAGTGCGGACACCTGCAGGTCATAGAGGGCGGTGCCGGCGAGGGTGGCGGCATCGGGGAAGAGGAGGATGGTAGGTTCATCGTATTTAACGAGGGCATCGATGCCTTTCTGAATATCGTTTTGTACTGGTGCGCCGGCGGTATAAAGGCCTACGGACACGATGTAGCAGTCGCCACCGCCGTTGGCGTAGAACAGTCGCAGCGAGTCGTAGAGGAACCACTGGTAATCTACCTTTGCGCTGGAGAACTGGTTGTTGAGGTCGAGTTGTACTTCCGTGACGACGGGTTTGGCGGCGCCACCGAAATACAGCTGGTAGTCGGCGATAGAGCCGATGCGGGTCGGTGTATTGAGCAGGTCGCCGGGGCTCAGCATGTCTGCTTTTTCCGTATACCCGATAAATGCCGGGATCGCTGTTTCCACCGCTGCAATGGAAGGCGGAAACTTGGGCACTTCGTCTATATAAACGCCGGGTGTTTTGATGGCAGTTAAATTGAGCATGTGATGGGGTTTAAGATGTGATGGTTATAAAAAGTTTATTGTTCGAATAGCAGGGTGAATTTGCTGTTGGGCGTTCCTTTCTGGTATTTGAGTTTACCGCCGGGGTCCAGCAGGTCGTAGTTGCCGGGGCCGCGGATGATATTGATCTCGATGTACCCGAAGAGCCTTTCGTTGTCGGTGGGGGCGGCCACGGTGACCGTTTGTTTGGAAATATCAGGATAGGTGCTGCCGTTTGCTTTGGCCACGGCGTTACCGAATACATATCTTCCTTCCTTTGTGCCCACCAGGAAATGGGCGTCCAGTTTGGTATGCGCTGCAACGACCGGAATAAATGTAAACCCTATCCTGATGTTTGTATAGCTGAGATCACAAACCGGGTCTTTGTCGGCCTTGACGGCGGTGGCCAGCCGCAGGCCGCCATTGAAGGGGCGTACGACTAGCTTTTTATCGTCGAGTTGCCGGAGCGTGTCGTCGTCGGGGTACCACTGCATCCATTCCATCACCGGCAGGGAGGGCTGTGCGGCGGTCACATACTGGTGTGACAGGGCTATTTCGCAAACATGCTGATAAGCTACGGAAATGTTTTCCATCAGAGACAATCACTTTTTAGGGTCAATAACACTGAATTTTCCGGTGATGGTTTCGATTACGCCATCGCCTGTCACCACATTGCTGTTATGTAATTCAATCACGCGCATCACATACATAATGCTGGGGTATACCTTGCCGCCGAGGATGGCCCACAGGTGGTTCATCTCCTCGAATGACGGGGAGTACATGTTGAGTACCACCCGATAGTCTGTACCGTTGTAGTTGGTAGAAAACTGGTTTTGTCCGTGAATGAAACGGATGATTTTCCCTATGTCAGATACTGCATCCTTATAAGCATTTTTCCGCGAACTGAAAAGGATGTAGGCATTGAGGAATACATAGGGGTTAAAATATTCTGTTTTCAGCGTAGCGTTGTTCACCCGGGAGTAAGCCGTGTTTTTTAAGGACGGCTCTTCTTTCAGGTTCACCAGCGTGAGCATTACGGACGGCGCGGCATTGCCCGGGCTGGCAATGTTGCCCAGATCGAAGTCACCGCCCCCAAATAGCGGTTTAAGGCTATCACTGATAATAGTCAGTATTTCGGTCAGCATACGTATATTTTAAACTGTATCCTTTATAACGAAATAGCAATAACAATCCACTCCCGGTCGGTCATCTGCCGAAGGCAAACCACCAACGAAAAGAAAAAGCAAACCTGTTCCGTTTCATTACCTGCCATGCAGATAATGATCAAAAGGGAACGTAGTCATCTGTGAAATCAGCCAATCAGGACATTCATGGCGCCTGTTGTTACGGCACCTCCGTGGGCTGTACTATCGCTTAATCGCGCTGCCGGCTTACCACCTATCAACACTGTGGCAGATCCGGTAATGATGGCATCAGGTGCTATAGGACAAACACAACTGTCTCCTATAACAGCCGCAGGTTTGCCGCCAATTAATACGGTCGGGCATCCCGGGCCAAGGACAGGTCCTCCTCCATGTGAACACACATGAAGATCCCCAATAGTCGCCGCTGGAAATGACATAAAGCAACAATGAAATTACTTCTCTTCTGAACTGCTCGTCTTAAACAAATTGAAATACTAGTCTCGAGTCTTCCTCCTGGCGTATTTGGGGTATTCACTAATCTTTGAGGTTCAATAACAACGCTGCCAGGAAAAAAGAGCATAGTAGAAATCCGACAATTAAGGTAGAGATTAATTCCTTTACAACCAAATTATTTTTCAGCAAGGAATAAAAAAGCTTCCCGGTGAACGGGAAGCGCTACAGGGTGACATAGTATATTTATTAGTTAGGATTCCTTATTAATAAGAAGATTTCATGCCTTTTTGTTCCCGGTAACTGATCACCGGGCGGAAGGGGCCATACTTGTGCTGCCGCGCGGAAAACGTATCTGCGAAAGGCCCTTTGTCATAGTCAATGGCCTTCTCTGCTACATGAGGATAGTCATAGTTTTTGACATCCGGACGGGCATGCAGGCTGTCATTATTCACAAAAGCAGCAATATCCAATGCTTCTTCGTCGGTGAGGAAAGGCTTGTTCCACGTCGCTTTATCGTACGGCATATTGGCTTTCAGCCACTGCGCCTGCTTAATCACCCGGTGCATACTGGAGCCAGGCTGGTAGCTCTGGGGGCCCCACAACGGCGGATAAGTGTACGTGACGCCGGCCAGCTGGCCTTCTCCGTTTTTGCCGTGACAACGGGCACAGTAGTCCTGGTATAATGTGCTTCCTTTCTCGGGATCGGCAGCAGTATCCGGCAGCTTCACCGCCAGGTTGTGACTGCCCTGGTGCGGCTTGTCCTTCGGAACAAAACTATTAATCCACCGGAGATACGATAGGAACGCTACCATCTCCTTGCTGTCCAGCGGCAATGGTTTACCGTTATGAGGGCGCGTTACACAGTTGTTGATCCGCTCGGCCAGCGTCAGCACCTTGCCTTCCCGTGCACGGTATTGCGGGTACTGCTGGTGGGAAGTCATCAGGTTAAAGGAAAAGGCTTTTGTGCCTCCGTCCTGGTGGCAGTTGGTGCAATTCATGCTATTGCCCAGGTAACGGCCATTGACGCCGTCCGGACCAATATAATAAGCCGTGTTCAGCATCAGCGCACGGCCATAGCGGACCAGTTCACCGTATTGGTCGTCCGGGATTGCAGTGGTGTCCACCTTCAACAGCACGGGTGCATCTGCGACGGTACCAGCAGGCGCCTTCGCGCTGCTGCCGGTATTGCAGGACCAGATCGTCACGGCGGCAGCTGCCGCCAGAAAACAACCGGTGCGGATATATTGTATTGTCGTCATAAACAAAAGCTTTGCATGTCATTCTGCAATGACATAGGGTAATAACTGTGAGGGAGAAATAAATTCCGCCCGGTACGGAATGAAAGTGGTACGCAGTGTCCACAGCGGATGGCCATTGCGGGTGGTCAGTATCACCGTGTTGCGTTTGGAGCAGCATTGCACGACGTGGCCATGCCCCACGAGATAAGCGCTGCCCATCCGCTCATTGAAGAGATAAGGCGGCAGTACGCTCTTCATGGTCACGCTAACCTGGCGGGCGCTGTCGTTCAACCGGAAGGCCAGCGTCTGCGACTGCTGCCGGGAAACGCCGTTGTCGAACAACATCAGGTCGTTGTCTGCATTGATATGTACGGCATGGCCCATATCAAACGCCGCGGAACCGGGAATGGCAAAATCGCCGCCCCTGCCAAATTTCCACATCACCTGGCCGCTTTGGGCATTGACTTTCCATATCTGCCCGTTGTTATAAAATGAAACCAGGTAATTGCTGTCTTTGTCGAAACTCAGGCTGTTGGCGTGCATCCAGTCGTGCCGCGTACGCAGGATACCCGTATCCGCGGTTGGCTCCAGCGCGTCAAACACGCTCCACTGCCAGCGGCGGCGGCCTTCCCGATCATAGACCACAATGCCATCACTTTTGACGGTATCCTGCTCACCGCCGCCTTGCAGCGACAGGTCCACTATCTTTTGCACGCTGGTGAGCGCCACTATTTCGCCGGCGCTTTTACGCAGTACTTCATGATGCACATCCGCCAGGAAGTCTTGTTGCCCTTTTTTCAAATGCAGCAACGTATCGCCCCGCAGGCCGATCTCCAGTATCTCATCGCCGTAACTGGTCGGGAAATTTTTATCGCCGAGGATGCAGAGGAAAGTCTGCTGCTCCGTCAGGTGGGCGGTTTTGAAGCCGGTACCGTGTACCTGGTGGTACCAGACAATGCGTCCTCCGGCATTGACCAGGTAAATCATACCGGGATCATCGCGCTGGTTGAGCAGCAGGAACCCGGTCCGGAAATCCGCCGGCAGTGTTGCTCCGGGTGCGGTGGTGGCTTTCAGCTGGTCCTGGAGGGCCGGCGGCACCTCCATCCTGATACGGATGGTGCTGGCGGTACAGCTGCAGAAGAACAGCAGCAGGCAAAGCAGGCGTGTGTGCATGGCAGTTAGTTTGGCCCCGGGCTTTCAGCCCCGGGAGAGCAGAATAGCCCCCCGGGTTTTTAAGCCCGGGGGCGATGATTATTATTTCCACAGATCGTTCTGTGTGGCTTTTGGATTGGCATTCAGCTCCCTTGCAGGGATAGGCAACACATAATGTTTCGCCTTGAAGGTGTTAGCGCCTTGTTTCTGGCGGGTGGTAAGGATGGATGCCAGTTGTGCGGCGGACTTGTTCCAGCGGCGCAGATCGTAGATCCTGTTTTGTTCGTAGAAAAATTCCAGCAGCTTCTGGTGGTCTATTTCCGCCATCAGCTGATCGGGACCGGGCAGTTGCGTTGCGGTTTTAGGAGCCAGGCCGGCACGGGTGCGTATCTGGTTAATGTCTGCCAGTGCCACGCCGGTGTGGCCGTTACGGGTGGCTGCTTCTGCGCGCAGGAGCAGCACTTCGGCGAAACGCATCACGCGGTAGTTGGCGGTAGATGGCGTGGCCCCCCAGTAGTTATCGGCATTGGCTACGTTGCGCCAGGCGCCCGTGTATTTTTTGATCAGGAAACGGCCGTTGGTAGTAGTGTCCAGTTTCGTGTCCGGATAGAGCCGCACGATTTTGGAGCGTGCGGAGCTCCATAGCTCATCGAACGTTTTGCTGTCGTAAAAAGTGGTGTCGTTTTCACCGAGGGTGGAACGTTTCCACATCAGCGTAGCGTACATGCGTTTGTCGAATTTGGAATCTGCGCCGGTAGGCCGCTGTTCTTTTACAAACTGGGACACCAGGTAGTTGGACGGTACATATTTAAACCACCCGCCGCCGGCCGGGGGACCGATGAACTGCGGGATATAGTTAAACATTGGTGAATTGGCCGTTTCAGCGCCCCAGGGACCGTAAGGGTCGCCGAGGGGAGCGCACACCCATTCGAAGATGGATTCTTTGTTGAACTCTTTCTGATCGGTGAAATTGTCTTCGAAATTATCCATGAGGCCATAGTTGTAGGGCGCCTGTGTGAGCAGTGTCAGCGTGGCTTCTGCCTGTGGATAGTTCTCCATATAGAGGTAGGCCTTCCCCAGGAAAGCAGTGGCGGCGCCTTTGGTGGCCCTGCCTTGCTCTTTGGGATCGCGTGTTACCGGCAGTTTATCTTTGGCGGCAGAGAGGTCGTTGACCACCTGTTGCCATACCTCTTCCTTGCCGGCGCAGGGGGCGGCATAGGCGTTGGTCGTTTCCACAGGTTCGGTGCGCAGTGGCACGCCGCCCCAGTTGGCGGCCAGGATAAAGTAGGAGATGCCGCGGAGGAATTTGGCTTCTGCGATGTAGATGTCCTTCTTTGCGGCGTCGACCGGCACTTTATCGATACGCGCCAGTATCAGGTTAGCGCGGTGGATGCACTGGTAAGTTTTCTCGAAGATATCGGCGGCATCGCTGTTGTTTTCATCGTTGGTATACGAGCCGATGGCCCAGGTACCGGGTTCTTCGCCGGGGAGGGTAAACACGTCGTCGCCCATGGCATTGATGTCCTGCAGCCCGGTAAAAGCGCCCCAGTAGCCATAGAGCGGAAGGCGCAACGGGCTGTAAGCGGCTGCCAGCGCCATGCTCAGGCTGCTTTCATCTTTCCAGAAATTGGTTTCGGTGATCCTGTTGGGATCAGCCTGTGTGAGAAAGTCGCGTTCGTTGCAACTGCCGGCCAGCGTCATCGTCAGTGCCAGTGCGCCGATATATTTGAATGATTTTTTCATGAGTTGTTTTTTTGACGGTTAGAAGGAAAGGTTCAGGCCCAGCAACAGTGTGCGTGACAGGGGGTAGGCGTCCCAGGAATTGTCCATGCCGCGGGACAGTGCGCCGCCGCCAAGGTCCGGGTTGTAGCCTTTGTATTTGGTAGCGGTGAAGAGGTTTTCAGCGGAACCAAAGAATCTTACCCTGTCGATACCCCATTTGCCGGTGAGGGAAGCGGGCATGGTGTAACCTAATTCAAAACGTTTGAAGCGCAGGTAGGAACCGTTCTCCAGCCATCTGTCGCTGTTCTCTCTTTTGTTGTTGTTAGGATCGGAGAGGGTGAAGCGTGGGAAGCTGGAATGGTTTTCCGGGGTCCAGGCGTCGAGAACGGTGGTGGAGAAGTTGGTCACTTCTGTCATTTTTTCCATCCATTGTCTTCTGCCGTTATAGATTTTATTCCCGGAAACGCCTTCAAAGAAGATGTTGAGATCGAAGCCTTTATAGGACAGGTTGGCGGCCAGGCCCATGGTGAATTTGGGGAAGGGGCTGCCGAGGTTCTGTACGTCCTGGTTGTCGATTTTGCCGTCGCCGTTGAAGTCTACGAACCGGATATCGCCGGGTTTGGCGTCTGGTTGGATGAGGGTACCGTCTTTGCCGCGGTGGGCTTTCACTTCTTCTTCTGAATTAAAGATACCGTCGGTTTTGATCAGGAAGAAGGAGCCGATGGGCGCGCCTACTTTAGCCCTGGAGATATCGCCAAATTCCTGTCTGCCGGAGCCTACGGTGATGGCGGTCATTTCGTTGGCGGTATGGGAAACATTGAACATCACGCGGTATTTGAGGCCGCTGCGGGTATGGTCGGCATATTCCACGGAGGCTTCGTAGCCTTTGTTTTCGATCACGCCGGCATTCAGTGTAGGCGTACCCGTTTTACCGACAGAGAGTGGGAACGGTACGCCGAGGAGTACGCCGCTGGTTTTTTTATGGAAGACTTCAAAGATCACGAACAGTTTGTTGTCCAGGAAGCCTGCGTCGATACCGCCGTTGATGATCTTGGTTTCTTCCCAGGAGAGGTCCACGGGGGAGGCGTAGGAGCTGGCGGTAGCGCCGGGCCAGAGGACATTGCCCTGTACATAGTTGATACCGCTGGTGATGGCCGTTTGGGTGAGGTAGTTGCCGATCTCCTGGTTGCCCAGTACGCCCCAGCTGCCGCGCAGTTTCAGGTTGCTGACCACATTGCGCAGGCCGGAGAAGAAGTTTTCGTTGTGGATGTTCCAGCCGGCGGAGAAAGAGGGGAAGGAGCCGAACTGGTAGTCGTTGGCAAACCGGGAGGAGCCGTCCCGGCGGATAGAGGCGGTGAACAGGTATTTGGAATCGTAGGAGTACATGATACGTCCGAAGGTGGAAAGGATCGCGCTCACGTTGGCGTCGCCATTATTTTTCTGGGAGCCTGCGGTGCCTGCGCCCAGCACGGAGGTGCCATCCGGCAGGTCGTTGCGGGAGGCGCTGAAGCCGGAGTAGGTATTTTTCTGGGCGGTATAACCGGCTACCGCGTCGATATTGTGTTTGCCCAGTTTTTTGGTATAGCTCAGGGTGTTTTCCACCAGCCAGGAGTTGGCGGTAGTGCTGCCTTCTTCGAGGTCGGGCAGGGTGTTGGCGGCGTTACCGTCGTTGTACATGCCGGTATAGGTGCGGGTACGTCCCTGTGTTTCTGTGAGGCCGACATTAAACCGGTAGCGGAGGCCGTCGATCAGTTTCACTTCCACGAAGGCGTTGGCCAGCAGGTTGAGGTCTTTAGCGCTTTTGTTGACTTTTTCCAGCAGGGCGACGGGGTTAGACAGATTTTTCATGTATATCGGTCTTCTGCCGTATCCGCCGAGGTCCTGGGCAGGATCGTAAACGGGAACGGTGGCGGGCATCACGAGGGCGCTGCCCACGAGGCTGTGGGTTTGGTCGCCGCCGCTGGGAGCGAGGCGGCTGACGCCTCTTTTGATGATAACGGTCTCGCCTATTTTGATGCTGCCTTTTTCGTATTGTGTTTTTACGCGGAAGTTGGCGGCGGAGTAGTCGGTATTGATCATGGTACCGTTTTCTTTCAGGTATCCGCCGGAGAGGTTGTAGGTAAAGTTTTTGGAGCCGCCGCTGAAGTTAACGTTAGTACGGGTGATGGTGGCCTGGCGGAAGATGGCGTCCTGCCAGTCGCTGTTGATGCCGTTGTAGTTGGGGATGCCGGTCATATTGGCCTGCATCAGTTTAGTCCATTGTTCGCCGTTGAGGAGGCTCATTCTCTTGGGCACGGACTGTACACCGACCCAGCTATCGATTTCCAGTTTGGGAACGGCTTCTTTTGCGCCGCCTTTGGTGGTGACGATCACTACGCCGTTGGCGGCGCGGGAACCGTAGATGCTGGCGGTGGCCGCATCTTTCAGTACTTCGATGGATTCCACGTCGTTGGGGCTTACGCCGTCGATGCTGTTAACGAAGACGCCGTCCACGATAAACAGCGGGGCGTTGTTGCCGAGGGTGCTGAGGCCGCGGATGGTGATATTGAGGCCGGCGCCGGGGGCGCCGCTGGCGGATTCCACGGATACGCCGGGAACGCGGCCCTGGATGGCGCCGCTGATATTTTTGGAGACGTTGGCGCTGATGGTATTGACGCGAACGGAGGAAACGGAGCCGGTCACATCTTTTCTTTTCTGGGTGCCGTAGCCTACCACTACCAGTTCTTCCGTCTGCACTGCTTTCTGGCGGAGGGCGATGTCCAGCGGGCCGGCTTTGGTCACCAGTCTTTCGATGGTTTCGTAGCCGATAAAGGAGATGACGAGGGTGCCGCCGCCATCGGGCAGTTCGAGGGTGAAGTTACCTTTGGCATCTGAGCTGGCGCCTTTGGAGGTGCCTTTCAGTTTTACGGAGGCGCCGGTCAGCGGCTCGCCGGTGAGGGCGTCGGTGATACGGCCGTAAACGGAGATATTGGCGACGGGTTTTACTGCCGTGCCGTCGGTTTTAACGGACAGGATGATGGTATTGTCCACCACGCTGTAGTTGAGCCGGTTACCTGCCAGGGCCTGGGCCATGACATCTTCCAGGCTGGCATGGCTGGCGGAAACGGATACTTTGTCGGCTGTTTTCAGCATTTCCGTGTTGTAGAAGAAGGTGTAGCCGGTTTGTTTTCTGATCTCCCGGAGCACCTTGGTGAGTGGCACACGGTGCATGTCGAGGGTCAGCTTTTGCGAGTAACCGGTAGCGCTGACCTGCAGGGCCAGCACCAGCAGCAGAAAAGCAGTTAGCTTCATAACTTTCAGCATTTGCGCGCACACCGGGGACCACCGGTGTTTGACGGCATTTCTAAATGGCATAACTTTGTTAGGTTTTTGGTGAGCAATAAGGCTTTTACGACAATATTTGTTTTTTGTTTACCAGAACAGCTGACCGGGCATGTGGCGACATGTCCGGTTTTTTTATTTAAAGATTTTTTTATTTAAAGATTTTTTGATTTTGGAATTTTTTGATTTTGGGATGAAGTATCCTGGCGAGTCCCGAAATCCCAAAATCAAAAAATTCCAAAATCAAAAAAATTTATAAATCTCTACATGTTCTTTATAGTGATGGTTTTGTTGGTGATAGAATATTGAATGCCGGCTGTCTGCAGGATGCGCAGGGCCTGGGACAGCGCGGCTGTTTTACGGATGGAACCGGAATAATGCTGGTCGGGGATAGGGCCCTCATAAACGACCGTTACATCATACCAGCGGGCGAGCTGCCGCATAATAGAGGGCAGGTCGTCGTCTTCAAACTCGAACATGCCTGTTTTCCAGGCGATGGTTTTTTCGATGTCTGCTTCGGATACTGCGATGTGGTCTTGTCCCCTGGTGATGACCGCCCGTTGGGAGGGGGCCAGCACGGCTTGTTGTCCGCCGGGCCGGGATACCATAACTTTCCCGGTGACGAGCGTGGTGGTGCTGTTGTGTTCATCGGCATAATTCATAACGTTGAAACTGGTGCCTAATACAGTGATTTGCTGGTTGTCGCTGAGTTGTACGTGGAAAGGTTGTCGTGTGTCGGGAGTTATTTCAAAGTAGGCTTCTCCGTTAAGGTATACGGTGCGCTCGTTGCCGGCGAAGCGGGTAGGGAAACGAAGGGATGAGGCTGCGTTGAGCCATACCTTGCTGCCATCGGGCAGGGTGATCTGGTATTCACCACCGCGGGGGGTGGCGAGGGTATTGAAAAGAATTTTTTCTTCGGTATTGCCGGAGTGGTCGTACACGAGGGAGCCCTGGCTTTTATGGATGCGGGTGCCGTCTTTTTCTTCGAACTGGCTGGCGCCTGCGGAGTCGAGGGGGACGGTGGAGCCATCGGCCAGGGTGAGTACTGCTTTGGATGTGCCGGGTTTCGCGTCGTGGGCGGGCGGGGTGGCAGCGATCTGTTGCTGTTCACGGTAACGGCTATACTGATACCATCCGGTGATGGATATCAGCAGCAGTGCGGCGGCTGCGGCAGACCACCAGTAGAGCCGGCGTTGTTGGCCCCGGGCAGGAGGGGTTAAGGCAGCGGGCGCCTGTGCTGTTGTGTTGGCAACATGCTCCCGGAGCAACAACCTGAATTGGCCGACTGCAGCGTACAGCTGTCCCTGTTGCCCGTTGATGACATCGAATATTTTTCTGGCTTGCTCAAATGAAGCCTGCCGGTCCGGGTTTTCCCGGAGCCAGTCTTCCCACCGGCGGATATCTTCCTCGCTTATGCCCATGCAATAGCGAAGGAAGGAATCATCCTGTAAGAAATCTTCAGCGGAGGTAAAAGCGTTTTCCATGACGTGTTGCTATGATATAGTGTGCGGAATCCCGGGTTATTCCCAAAGAATCCGAAAATATTTTTTTCAGTACCGGACAAGGGGAGATAAAGACCTCTATTTCAAGGTGTTCACAATATTTAAATAGAGGTCGACCGCAAAAGGGCCCGTCAGAGGGCCTCTTTTGTGAACGGAGAGAGTGGTCTCCTGCGCAGGCAGGGTGCGGAGCGATTTGATGTGCAGCAGCATCAGCAGGGAGAAAGCGGCGGACAATATTTTAAGGGCGGAACCCAGCGTATTGTAAGCGGTTTTGGTGGTGATGCCGGTGCGGCGGGCCACTTCTTCCATAGACAGGCCGTCGAAATAGCGGAGCTCCACCAGTTCCTGCTGGCGGGGCGTGAGTTGCGCGATGGCCCGCCGTACTTTCCGGCGGAGTTCTTCGGTGGTTTGTACCGCCACTATGCGGGCTTCGTAGGAAAGCTCATAGGGCGCTGCGGTGGCGAAAGCGTCAGCGGCGGCGCCGGTCTGCTGTGACTGGCGGATGCCGGCAAATATTTTCCGGCGCAGGTAGGTGAAGAGGTAAGACTTCACATTCCGCACGGTGTTCAGCTGGTGCCGTTTGTCCCATATTTCCAGGAAAACATCGTTGATGGCGTCTTTGGTCAGCTCTGCGTCGCCACAGCTGCGGATGCCATAATTGACCAGGGACAGGTACATTTTTTCGTACAGGGCTACCAGCGCCTCCTGGTTGTTCTGACGCACTTCTTCCCATAACAGGGCGTTGGCGGTGTCCGCCTGCGGCTGGCCGGCAGTGTGCTGGTCGCGGAAAGTTACTGGTTCATTGTTCATCCGAATTATTCAGCTGTTTGTCAGGATGGTTGGTTAGTATCCTGTCTCTTATCACGTGGTAACAGTTACTGACTTTGGTTGTTTTTGTTCAGACAGGGAAGGTAGTAATAATTCACGTAGAATCGGCAAAAGGGGGGAAAGGGGAAAAGGAAGCCTCTTATTTGAGGCTTCCTGCGATATAGGTACAATAATCTTTGTATTTGTCCTGTTCCGCTGCCGGGTAGGTGATCATGATGGTCTGGAATACGTCTGATTCGCTGCCCATATAGTCGATTTTACGTTTTGCGGTCTTGCAGTAAACGATTTCACCTTTGTTGTTGGTGCCCGAATAAATGTAATAGTTAGGTTTGATGACCTGGTAGGCTACTTTAAGGCCTTTGGTGACGGACCGGAAGTTGTACTTCAGCGGGTCTGTGCCCGGCTGAACATTCTCGTCGATATCCGCAGGGTCCATTACCAGTTGACCGAAGGCGTATATTTTAGCCGTGCCTTTGAGGGCGGAAAACGTTTGGCCGTCACCGTTGCCGGATTCGCCATCGGCTTTAAAGTCGTCCGGATACTCCATACAGAACAGGAAACGGTTGTTGCAATACTGCTTTCCGGGCCCTGCCGTAAAGGAGAGGCACAGGATAGCCAGCAAAAGGGAGGTTACACAAATTGTCGCTTTCATAATATATGTTGAACCGCAAATGTAAGATGCTTTTTTACTACTTTCGCCCGGTAAAAAAATCCCCTTCCCGTTTCATGAAACAAATCCTTACCGCCCTGTTTTGCCTGGTATTGTGCCGGGCCCATTCCCAGAACTTATATGTAGAGACTTATGGCAACGCCAAAGACAAACCGGTCATCTTCCTGCATGGAGGTCCGGGGTATAACGCCGCCTTTTTTGAGCGGAGCACGGCAGCCAGGCTGGCTGACAAAGGCTTTTTTGTGATCGTTTATGACCGCAGGGGCGAGGGCCGTTCGCCCGACAGCGCCGCTCAGTTTACTTTCAGGGAGGCGCTGGCAGACATTGATGCTCTTTATAAAACGTACCGGCTGAAGAAGGCCGTTTTGCTGGGTCACAGTTTCGGTGGCGTGCTGGCTATTCAATATGCGGAGAAAAAACCGGCCGCCGTTGACGCCATCGTATTGGCAGATGCGTTACTCGATGCACAGGAAACTTACCGTACCATACTGGCAAAAGTGAAGGGTATTTATGAGGCAAAAAAGGACAGTATGAGCCTCCGGTATATCGGGATGATCGAGCAAATGGATACTGCCGGATTGGCATATAACTCCTATACGTTGGGTCATGCGATGCTGAATGGTTTATATGGTCCGGTGCATCCTTCTGAAGAGGCAAAGCTGATCTACCAGGAAATGAAGCAGGATTCTGTCGTGAAAAAATACGGTAGCCAAATGACGCGACTGGCGCCAACGGGCTATTGGGAGCATGAACATTACACTACTTTGAACATGCTGCCGGCGCTCAGAAACCTGGTAGCAAAGAAGACAAAAATCTACGCCGTTTATGGGAGGGAAGACGGACTGTTTTCTGAAAAGCAGGTAAGTGAAGTAATGGAGATTATCGGCAGTGACCGGGTCGATTATTTGGAGGGGGCGGGGCATAATGTGTTCGCCGATCAGCAGGTTTCTTTCCTCGAAGATCTTAAAAAATGGCTGAAATAGGTCGTTTTTTATGTATTACTTAATAAAAATGCAGGTTTTTTAGACCTGCATTTTTTATTACCTGGTTGATAATATAGTGTTGTTGTAATCTTCAGATTATCAATTGGTTTATGGAAATTAATTAAAGTAAAGCAAAACTTTAAATAGTGCCCGGAAAATACCGTCTAGGCCGTTTGTCCGGCGCCTGGCCTGGTCCCGGTCTCTGCAAATACCAGGTCTCCCAGCTCCTCCAGCGAGTTGACCGTCACGAGGGAAACGTGTTCCATCGGCAAAGGAGAAAATAACCACCGGGGACCGCTCGCTACCACCCCAAATGCTGACCCTCCGATTTCGATTTTATACGACCTTTTGGCCGCTTGAAAAATGAAACCCAATTCCAGTAATTTATCATGACTGATTGCGGTCATCGTGTATATATATTTTCACGAATATAATAATTTAATTTAAATTGATAAAACCATCGGAAGAATTTAAAAATACATGAGCGGTAGGGCACAAGGAAAGTTAAAAGTCTATAAATTTTGTAGACTAAAAACTTGTAGTTACTTTTATCGCGCTTACGGATCATCATTTTTCTGCTGACAAAAGGGCAGCAGTACAGCAACCGGAATCGATCGCAGTTGGTATCGCGCTGGCACTCCTGCGCCCTCATTTTTAACAAAAAGATTGTCGCGCTGTTACCACCCGGAGCACACCAGGCCACCTGGTAAAACCACTCATTTGTTTAAACCAAAAGTTACCTATGGACTTATTTTACATTAATGCACGTAAGCGGACATGGGCTATCCTCCTGTTGATACTGGCCCTGGGTTCCCCGCTGTTTTTGCTGGCGCAACAGCGTGCAGGCGTAAGCGGTACCGTTCGCAATGACCGCAATGAAACCCTGCCAGGCGCCTCGGTGACGGCCACCAACACGGCTACCGGCGCCACCAGTTCCACTCAGACCAACGCGGCCGGCGTATTTCAGTTTCCCGATCTGCCCGCAGGGCCTTACACTTTCCGGATCACTTTTGTAGGACTGGAGCCACAGGTGCTGTCTGGCTACACCGTCAAAACAGGAACGCCCCTGCAACTGGCCGTCACCCTCAAAGAATCGGCTTCGTCCCTCAATCAGGTGGTGGTGGTCGGCTACGGCGTGCAACGCCGCCGCGAAGTGACCGGCGCCGTGTCTTCCATCCGCGCAGCGGAACTGAAAGACCAGCCGGTATCCAGCTTTGCCCAGGCGATTGCCGGTAAAGTGGCCGGCGTACAGGTGATCCAGAATACCGGCGCCCCCGGCGGCAGCCTCAGCGTCCGTATCAGGGGCCTTAACTCGATCTCCGCCGGCACCGACCCGCTCTACGTCGTAGATGGCTTCCCGTTATCCAACGATCTGAAGAACCTGCAAGGCACCACCGATGTGGTGGGCATCACCGGACAGGCATCTTTTCAGAAATCCCCCGATCCGCTCAGTACCCTCAACAGCGACGATATCGAATCCATCGAAATTCTCAAAGACGCCTCCGCGGCGGCTATCTATGGCTCCCGTGCGTCTAACGGTGTGGTGCTCATCTCCACCAAAAAAGGAAAAAAAGAAGGCCCGCCTTCCTTCAGCTATAACGCCTATGGCGGCTTCCAGCAGGTCAGCAAAAAGATCGATATGCTGGACGCTTACCAGTGGGCCAAACTGTCGTTCGACGCTAAAAACAACGCTTACCTCGATGCCAGACCCAATGGCAGCATCAACGACGACAACGCCACCCGCGGCAACTCCAACTACCAGATACCCCCTGAAATACTGCCCTACCTCAGAGGGGAACAGGGGCTGGTAAACACCGATTGGCAGGATGCGGTATTCCGCACCACGCCGGTACAGAACCACACGCTCTCCGCTTCCGGCGGCAATGATAAGTTCCAGTATTACATCTCCGGAAATTATCTTGATCAAAAAGGCATCGTGATCGCTTCAGGGTACAAAAGATATGGGGTAAGGGCCAATCTCACGGCCAATCTCACGCCCCGGCTGAAAGTAGGGCTCTCCCTGAACCCATCCTATGATCATTATGACCTGATCAACAGTGAAGGCCCCTGGACTTTCGACGGTATCCTGAGCAACGCCCTGAAGGCGGCGCCCATCTTCCCGGTGTATAACCCCGATGGCTCGCTGGCCACCAACAAACAAAACGCCTGGGCCTTCGGTTACTCCGGCGGTGAAAATCCTGTCGCCCTCGCCACCCAGATAGAAGATAAGCTGGACCATATCCGCAACCTCGGACATATCTATGGCGAATACACGATCATCAAGGGACTGACCTTCAAGACTTTCTTCGGCGCAGATATCAACTATTTCAACCGTAACTACTACCGGCCTTCCACGCTGGGCAGCTATAAGCCCATCCAGCAGACCGCGCCGACCGTGCCTAAAGGTTCCGCCCAAACGGCGCAATCGGTGAACTGGCTCTGGGAAAACACGCTCAACTATCATTTTGAAGTCTCCAAACACCGTTTTGATGTGCTGGCAGGGTATACCTCCCAGAAAAATACCACCAAAGCCAATGAAACCACAGGCACCGGCTTCCCTAACGATGCCGTACATACGATCAATGCCGCCACCATCACCAGCGGTACTTCCAATACCTCCCAATGGTCGCTGCTCTCTTACCTTGGCCGTGTCAACTACAACTACGACGATAAATATTTTGTGAGCGCCAGTCTGCGCAGCGATGGCTCTTCCCGTTTCGGGGCCAACAATAAATGGGGTTATTTTCCCTCCGTCTCCGGCGGGTGGCTCATCAGCAACGAGGCTTTCTTTAAAGTGCCCGTCATCTCCGAACTGAAGGCACGCGCGAGTTATGGTACCTCCGGTAACTTCCAGATTGCCAATTATGCCTCTTACGATCTGCTGGCCTCCAATAATTATATCCTCGGCAGCGGCAACGGTATTGTCGTCAATGGCGCAGGCCTTTCCCAGCCGGCCAACCCGGACCTGACCTGGGAAAAGACGGTGCAGTTCAACGCCGGCCTGGACCTCGGCCTCTTTAGCAATCGTATCTACCTCAGCGCCGACTATTATAAAACCACTACCTCCGACCTGCTGTTGAATGTCCCGGTGCCCTTCAGTTCCGGCTTCGCCACCGCGCTTAAAAATGTAGGCAAGGTGCAGAACAGCGGCGTGGAATTCGGACTGACCACCCGCAACCTTACCGGCGCTTTCAGCTGGAACACCAACATCAACCTGTCAGCTAATAAAAATAAGGTCCTGCAGCTTGGTCCCGGTAATGCGCCGATCCTTTCAGACGGGGGCAACGGTACTATCTCCCAGCTGTTTATCACCGCGGTAGGGCAGCCCATCGGCAGCTACTATGGTTATGTCAACGGAGGCGTCTTTAAAAACCAGGAAGAAATCAACAGTTATCCGCATTATGCCACTGCCAAACCCGGCGACCGCCGTTTTGTGGACGTAAACGGCGACAAAAAAATCGATGCCAACGACCGTACCGCCATCGGCAGCTATTTCCCGGATTTTATCTGGGGAATGACCAACGAGTTCCGGTACAAAGGCTTCGACCTGGCAATATCGCTGCAGGGCGTACATGGCAACGAGATCCTGAACCTGCAGCGCCGCTTTATCTTTAATATGGAAGGTAACGCCAACCAGATGGCCGATGCCCTGTCTTACTGGAAATCCCCGCAGGACCCCGGCGATGGTAACGTGATGCGGGCCAACCGTGTCACCAACGCCAACAGCGCACAGATCAGCTCCTTCCATGTGGAAGACGGTTCGTTTGTGCGTTTGCGCAATGTGACCCTCGGTTACACCTTCAACAAAAAAATGCTGGGCAATCGTATCAACGCCCTGCGGGTATACGCGTCCGGACAGAATATTTACACCTGGACACGTTACACCGGGTACAATCCCGAAGTCAACGCCCGGCCCGACAGCCCGCTGTCGCAGGGAGAGGACTATGGCACCTATCCGCTGCCCAAAACGTTTATCGCCGGCTTAAATCTTTCATTCTAAAATCTGGGCTACATGAAACGTCAATATATATTACCGCTTTTGGGAATGCTCACCTTCAGCGCCTGCAGTAAGGATTTTATCAACCTTACGCCGCAATCGAACCAAACAACTGCTACCTTCTTTAAGACAGCCTCCGATTTTGAGCAGGGGGTAAACGCCATCTATGACGGTCTGCAGAGTACCCAGACCTATGGCAAAGCCTACTACTACCTGATGGAGGTACGTAGTGATAACACTGATATCTGGGACAGGGGCGCCCTGGCCGGCGTGGCTTCGCAGGTAGATTTTTTTACCGAGGTGACCACCAATCCTTTTATCAGCGACGGTTATGCCGGCGCCTATGTGATCATCACGCGGGCCAATGCGGTGCTGGACCAGATAGATGCTTCCAGCATCCCCGATGCTTCCAAAAAGCAGTACAAAGGGGAGGCGCTGTTTCTCAGGGCGCTATCGTACTTCAACCTGGTACGGCTATACGGACCGGTGCCGCTGGTCACCAAAATGGAAACGACCTCGCAGGCGCTGAACCATAAAAGGAATGCTACCGCAGAAGTATATACGCAGATAGAAAATGACCTGCAGGCAGCCGTAACATTGCTTCCCGGGTCGTATACCAACGCCGGCGACTATGGCAGGGCTACCGCCGGTAGCGCTTCGGGGCTATTGGGCAAAGTGCTGGTGACACAGAAGAAATGGGCCACTGCATTGACCGCGCTGAAGAACGTGGGCAACGGTTACAGCCTGGTCAACGAATATGCCGACCTGTACAAGCCGGCCAATGTGGTGAATCCGGAGATCCTGTTTGCCGTGCGGTTCAAAAAAGGACTTAATCCTTCCGAGGGCAACAACTACTTCGCGGATATGGTGCCGGTGTCTTTCTATTATAATGGTGTGTTGTACGGCGGTTCCAATAACAACCGGCCTACCCATGACCTGGTGGCTGCTTACGAGGCCGGCGACAAACGTCTCGGCGTATCGCTGGACACTATCTATAATAATAGCGCCACGAATGTTGTCAAGGGCAATTATATAAAAAAATACCTCGATGTGCCAGGCGCTACCAACGACGGGGGCAGCAATTTCCCGGTACTGCGTTATGCCGATATCCTGTTGTTGCAGGCAGAGGCGCTTAATGAACAGGCATACAGCGCTGCTACCGGAGCCGGAACGGCGTTCGGTTTCCTGAATGCCGTGCGTAAAAGGGCCGGGCTGCCGGAGAAAACAGTGGCGGAGCTGCCGGACCAGGCCAGTTTCCGCAACGCGGTGTTCCGGGAACGGAGAACAGAGCTGGCCTTTGAAAATGACCGTTGGTTCGATCTGGCCCGTAGCACTAATGGGGTAGCGGTGTTACAGGCGCACCTGAAGCAGGAGTACAACCTGGCTACGCCGGTATTAAATGCCGACCGTCTGCTGTTTCCGATACCACAGCGTGAAATCAATATACACAACGATCCCGCCAACTTCCCGCAGAACAAAGGGTACTAGTGGCGGGTAAGCAGGGGGCCATGAAACATGTTTATGCAGGCATATGGTGCGTGCTGCAGTCAGCGACAGCCGCCCGACAGCACCGGACAGCACCCCGTGCTGATGACCCGCACACCTTATTCCTGCGCTACTTATGGCAAAGAAATTTCTCCCGGGAACGGTGTGATATTTTCCCTGCCCGTGCGAATAATGTATAAAGACATCATCATTCTTTTTTTCGATGATGGCTTTATACCGGGAGTCGTGCCTCCGGGGAACGGGGTGTTGTCATCGTTCTGACAGTTTCAATTTAGTACCTTCGCGGTATGACGAGACAAGAAACCCAATTGACGGAAACGGATGTTCAATTATTGCAAAGCCTTGGCCAGGTGAAGGGGCGTCGTTTGAGACTGCTGGTGTTTTTCACATGTGTGACGCTGGTTTTTGGATTGTTGTTGTTTATTCCTGCTGAAGCGGCTGGTTTCACCATTGGGGTGGCGTTGATCTTTTTGCTGATGTTTTCGCTTTGTTATTTTATGTGGCGGGGCGTGTGGCTGATGCGGCGGCGGAGTCAGCGCAGTATTGATAATGGCCGCAAGGGGATTATCGAGATGCAGTTAAAAGGGCTGCAGGCCAATGGCCGTGGCGGGGTGGATTATGTGGCGGACAGTGGTGAGGTGTACCGGCTGGCGGTACCGTTGCCGGGCGTGTCTGTTCTGGGCCGGCAGCTGGCTTCCTGGTATCCCGGGGTGATCGAGTACGCTGCGGGGGCTGTGGGTGAACGTGTGCAGTTGCATATCAGCGTTACCGGCGTACTGCTGCGGGTGGTGTATCCGGATTCGCCTGCTGTCAAAGCACCGGCGGTATTAACGGAAACGGATAAACGGTTGGTGGGCGAGCACCGCGACGGGGAGAAAATGATTATTATAGGAAAAATTACGGAAGTACTGGTCCCTTTACAACGGGGTAAAGGGCTTCATGACACGTATATTCGTATCGGTGATACCCTTTATCTGCTGAAACCTCTGCGGCAGACGGAGCACCCTGTCAGCCCCGGGCTGGAAGTGCATCTGCATGTACTTCCGGGAAGAAATGGCGAGGCTGACAAAGTGTTGTACCTGTTGGGCGCCTAGTGGTCCTTTCAGCTGAAGATGACTACGCTGCTTTCAGACTGTCAGCCGGATTGGTCATGGCGCGTCCGTTTTTTGAGACAGCCGTCTTCAATTTCGCACGTTACCAGTTGCCGTCGGGATATTGTTGCAGGATGGTTTTGGCGCGCAGCTGTCCCTGTTTCATCCAGGCCTGCATCAGCAGCCGGTCAAAACGCAGACCGGTGGGGAAATCGGGGTCCAGTTCGGCTTCGGGGCTGATGTAATAAACCCTCACCGGCGCCGTGGCTGTCTGCTGGAAATTACGCAGCACTTCCAGATCGTTTTCCCGTACGTCCTGTATGAAGATGGTGACGGCGCGTAAGAGCACATCCAGCAAACCGGTATAGTTGCTGTTGCCTGGTTGCTGGGCATCCGGATTATTGCTGAGTATATAAATACGGTGTTCCTGCCCGGGGGGAAGATTGGTGACGACTGTACGGGTAGGGATCACTTCGCGGTTGCCGCCGTCTACATACTGAAGACCGTTGATGGTCACCGGAGGCATAAAAACAGCCTGGTTGCTGCTGCTTTGCAGCGCTTTCACCAGCATGTCGGTGGAATTGATGACGAGGTTATCGTAATGGAGGCCTGCCTGTATAGGATGGGAGGAGAAGATGCTGAGGCGTCCTGTTTGCAGGCAGACAGCGTTGAGGCACAGCACGGAAGAGGATTGCCGTATGGTGTTCCAGGCGGCAGCGTCCATCTGTTGACGGATCTGGTTTTCCAGCGGCGTGGTATCGTACAGGTAGGGTTTGTTGTTGAGGATGTTATCGATGGCGTTTTGTTTGTTGAGGATGTCTGCATTACTGTTGCTCAGGTAGATATCCGTCACCGCTGGTATTTTACCGGCTGCCACCATGGCGGCTATAAGGGCGCCGGTGCTGGTGCCGCTGATGAGGTCGAAAGAGCGGATGCCGGTGGTGGCCATCAGTTGCCGGAGGGCGCCCACGCTGAAAGCGCCTTTGGCGCCGCCTCCGCTGGTGATAAGTACGTTCATGATCTTTTTTTGAAAGGCTGATGAAACAGGACGAGGCCAACGGCAAAGCCCATGCGGGCGGATTTCAGTTCATTGTTGACCGACAGGTTGAGGCCAAAAGGCCCCAGCTGTACTTCCGCTCCCAGTGCCACCTGGTTAAAGTGAACGAAGCTGGTATTGTATTCCGTATAGGCGTTAATGTTACCGACGCCGATGGGGATCTTTTTGACGGAGATATCGGTGAGCCGGACAGCCACCCGCGTACTCAGCGTGGTATAAAACGTATTGCCGCGGAGGAAGACAGCGGGGCCGGCCATCAGGCGAAGGCGGCCGCCGCATTGCCCGGCGCGGGCGAACGTGTAACTGAGGTAACCGCGGAGAGTACCGAGGTAGGCCACCTGGTTGCTCAGGATGTTGGCGGCGCCCTGACTAAGCTCGAAGCGCCTTTCCAGCCCGTTGCAGAATTCCGACGAAGGAAAATCGGGGTGGGCGATGTGTTGCCGGTTCATATACACAAGCCACTGAAATACGTTATTGGCTTCATCGTCCGGCAGCGCGTCCGCGAAGCAGGTACCATTGAGCGTATCGTTGATGAAAGTGGCGGTTTGCCGGCTGACCCGGACGAAATCCTCGTAGCTTTGCGGATTTCTTCGCTGCAGCTGTGCCAGCAGCTGTTCGTTGGCGCTGTCCTGCGGCTGGTATTTTCCGAGGGTTTTCGTGAGCGCAGATATGGTTTGTGCATAGGATACCGCTTTAGCTCTGCAGGTGGCGTTGTCACAGCATTTTTCGGTCGTTTGTGCAGTGAGCTCCCGGATACTGCCTATGCATAGTAACAATAGCAGCAGGGTATTTTTCATAACAGGAAGGTAGAGCTTTTCAGGCAAAGCAGCAATGCAGTCACGCAAAGTGCGCAAAGATTTTAGCTACTTTGTGCTCTTGCCGTCCGCTAAAATCTTTGCATTCTTTGCAAGAAAATTTGAGTAGTTTACCCCGGTGCACGTATTATTAAAAATCACGGTATGGGAGACGCTGAAGTAAACACCCTATGGCAGGCGGTTTGCGGAGCGGATGATCAGTCGGCGTTCCGTACGTTATTCGATGGTTTCTACCAGCGGCTGGTCCGCTTTGCGGCCGACCTGGCAGGAACCCGTGAGGCAGCGGAAGAGATCGTGTCGGATGTTTTTGTGCAGTTATGGAAAAACCGCCGGCAAACGGGAGGGGTTATACGGCTGAAGACCTACTTATATACCGCTGTCCGTCACCGCAGCTATAATTATGTACGGGACCATCAGCAGCACCGGTGGCTGGGGCTCGATAGTATTGAGGAGCCGGCGGAAACGGGGCAGCATCCCTCACTGGAATGGAAAGAGCTGCAACAGCAACTGGATGCCGCGGTAGACCGCCTGTCGCCACAATGCAGGACCGTTTTTCGCATGGTCCGGGAAGAAGGATTTAAATATAAAGAGGTAGCGGCCATCCTGGATATTTCACCGCGCACCGTGGAGACCCAGCTGGTGCGGGCTGTGACACGTCTCCGGGAAACGCTGCAGGCGGTGCAGCATCCTGTACGGTGATTTCCCCCAATTCCCCATCGTTCAAAATTTTTTTTTACTGTCTGTAGGTAATCGTCGTTTTTTTCGTGTCTGGTTATCCGGAGAGCACTTCTTTCCGGAAGAATAATGACAGATGAACAACGCCTGAATGAACTGATTACTGCCCGGCTGGCCGGCACCATAGACACGGATGGGATGGCTGAGCTGGAATCCCTGTTGCAGCGATATCCCGAACAGCGGGCTTCGTACTCCCTGCTGGAACAATATTGGGACGCCGTCCCGGTAGCCGGTCAGGCGCCCGGAGATATTTTCCGGGACATCATGGCCGTGGCGGAGCCTGCCCACCCATCTCCCGAAAAAACAATAAAAAAAGGGGGGATCTACCGGCTCCGCTGGTACTGGGGAGCAGCGGCAGTCACGTTGCTGGGCTTATTCTTTTTATTCAGGCCCGACGGGAGGGCATATCAGCAGGTGGTGCGAACAGCCGACGGGGAACGGAAAACCTTCCGTTTGTCAGATGCCAGTACGGTACACCTCAACGGCGGCAGCCAGCTGCGTTGCGTACTGGACGGCTCCGGCCGCGAGCTGTGGCTGGAAGGAGAGGCTTATTTTGAGGTGGCGCCGGACCCGGCCCGCCCTTTTGTGGTGCACGCTTCCGGCGTTAATATCCACGCACTGGGCACCGCTTTTAACGTAAAAGCCTATCACGGGCAACCCTCCTGTGAAACCACGCTGCTCGAAGGCGCCGTGGAAGTCTATGCCGATAAAACACCTGATAGCAGGATACGCCTGCGCCCCTACGAAAAAGTATCGCTCGACGGTACGGCCTCTATCGCCGCGCCGATAAAAAAGATAAACCTGAAAACCATACGCGCCGGCGCCCCGGCGACATTACCGGTCGCTACACCACTGGCTGACAGCAGTCTGACGGAAACGGCCTGGGTCAGCAACCGGCTGCAATTTGACGAAATGGACTTTGAAGAGCTGGCCCGCCTGCTGCAACGCTGGTACGGCGTAAGCATCACTTTCCGGGATGAAAAACCGAAGCACTATGTCTTCAGCGGCGCCTTTGCCGGGGAAACCGTCACACAGGCGCTGGACGCCCTGCAGCTGACAGAGGATTTCCGCTATGAAGTACAGGGCAACAACATTACCATATTTGGCACGTCAACAAAAAAATAAGCAGCAAAAAACGTTATGAATCCTTAAAACACAGTAGAACAACACAGAAAAAAAACAGGAAATGCTACGAACATTTCCTGCTATTCCAGGTAAAGAAACAATGCATATCCCCTTTGGCCGGGCGGACAAGGCATTGTTATTTTCTCACCCATCATCACAAATTTATGCAAAATGTCAACCAATCGCGTTGTCGCCGGCGAAGAACGGCGGTACTAAAGCCTCTAGTCATTATGAAGCTGTCATTTATTATTGTTTTAATCTCCTGTATGCAGGTGGCTGCCAGCGGCTATTCCCAGCGCCGGGTGACCCTGTCGGTCAAAGACACGGAGATCAAAAAAGTGCTGGACCGGATCTCCGGACAGACAGACGTACGTTTCCTGTACAGCGACCGTAAAGTGGACCTGCACCGGAAAGTAAGCCTCAACGCGGAAGCAGAACCGCTGCCCGTACTGCTGGACAAGCTGCTGGCCGGTAGCGGGTTTACCTATAAAGAACTGGAAAACAAACTGGTGGTCATCATCCCGGAAAATACCGGCTGGGAAAACATCCAGGTAAAAGGAAAGGTGACCGGCGCCGATGATGGCAGCCCTCTGCCGGGGGTAACGGTACAGGTGAAAGGCACGGCCATCGGCACGCTGACGGATGAAAACGGTAACTTTCAGCTGAATGCGCCCGCCGGCGGCACCCTGCTGTTCCGCTACGTAGGCTACGATCAGCTGGAAATGCCGGTGAAAGGCAATATGCAGGTGCAGCTGAAAAAATCTTCCAGCGCCCTCTCCGAAGTGGTGGTGGTAGGCTACGGTACCACCCAGAAAAAAGACCTCACAGGGTCTGTGGTGAGCGTTGCTCCCAAAGACTTCAACAAAGGTATCATCAGCAACCCCGTACAGGTACTGCAGGGCAAAGTGGCTGGTCTGGTTATCAGTAAACCCGGCGGCAACCCCAACGGAAAAATCAGTATCCGGCTCAGAGGCGCCTCCTCGCTGTCGGCCAGCAGCCAGCCACTGTTTGTGGTGGACGGCATCCCCGGGATAGATATCAACGTGGTGCCGCCCGATGATATCGTGTCCATCGATGTGCTGAAAGACGCTTCCGCAGCGGCGATCTACGGCTCCCGCGGCGCCAACGGCGTTATCATCGTCACCACCCGCCGTGGTAAAGAGGGCGCCCCGCAGGTATCGTACAGCGGTTATGTAGGCTTCGACCAGATCGCCAATACCTACGACGTACTGAACGCCGACCAATACCGGAAATACCTGAAGGATAACAATATAGACCCCAACGGGTTTGACCTCGGCGCCAGCACCAACTGGCAGAAGGCCATCACCCGCACAGGCGTAAGCCATAGCCACAACCTCTCCATGGGCGGCGGCAAAGGAGATACCCGCTACAGCGCCTCTGTCAACTATCTCAACAACGAAGGCGTGGTGATCAACTCCGGACTCGAACGTATCATCGGCCGCATCACGCTGGACCAGGGCATCTTCGATAACCGCCTCCGCATTGGCCTGTCTATGAACTACGTAGGGGAGAAGAACCGCTACCAGGGCCTGAATCCTGACGACCAGGGCGATAACCGTCTCTGGGAGCAGTCCATCGCCTACAACCCCACCGCACCTATCTACAAACCCGATGGCACCTACTTCGAAAAACTGGACATCAATGATAACTATAACCCGGTAGCGCTGGCCAACCAGATCAAACATCAGCGTGCCTTCAATAAATTTATCGGGTCCGCCAAGATCACCTACGACATTACGAAAAATCTGACCTACGACCTGTTATTGGGACTGGAAAGAGCTTCCAGCGACAGAGGCATGTATTATTCCAAAAAGTCCCCGGTGATCGAAGGCGCAGGCAGCAACGGCACCGCCACCCGAGAATCCAAAACATGGGACAACAAAACACTGGAAACCTATTTCACGTACGCCAAACAATGGCGGCAGCACAACCTGAAACTGACTGCCGGTTATTCCTATCAGAATTTCTACACCAATTCCATGAATGCCGGTAACACCCAGTTTGTGTCTGATATCTTCGGATATGATAACCTGGGCGCCGGCCAGGCAGACCTGCCCACCGTGGGTTCCGGAGCAGGGGAGAACGCATTGGTGTCCTTTATCGGTCGCGCTTTCTATAGCTATCACGATAAATACCTGCTCACCGCTACCGTCCGCCGTGACGGGTCCACCCGTTTCGGCCGTGATAAAAAATGGGGCACCTTTCCGTCAGCCTCCTTCGCATGGCGTATGACACAGGAACCATTCCTCGCCGGCAGCTCCTGGCTGGAAGACCTGAAACTACGTGTAGGCTACGGCGTTACTGGTAACCAGGAAATCGAGAACTATAAATCGCCGCTGACCTACAGTCCCGGTGGTAAAGTGCTGGACAACGGCCGCTGGGTAACATCCTACAAAATCGGACAAAATGAAAATGCCAACCTGCGCTGGGAGTCCACCGCGCAGTTCAATGCCGGCATCGACTTCAGCCTGTTCAAAGGCCGGCTGACCGGTACCCTCGAATACTACGACAAGCGCACCAAAGACCTGTTGTTTAACTACAATGTGCCCTCTCCGCCATACCTGTTCCCCACTATCCTGGCCAACGTTGGACAGATCAGCAACAAGGGGGTGGAACTATCACTCAGCGCAGGTGTCGTCCAGCAGAAAGATTTCAGCTGGGATGTGTCGTTCAACATCTCCCGCAACTACAACGAGATCCTGTCCATCGCCAACGACCAGTTTAAAAGCGATGCTATCTATTCCGGTACTGTGGGCGCCCGCGGCCTTACCGCCGTACAAATCGTAAAGGTGGTTCCGGGGTATTCTATCGGTACCTTCTATATCCCGCAGTATGACGGCGTGGACGCCAACGGCAATCAGCAGTTCAAAGACCTCGACGGCAACGGTTCCTTCGACTTCCGCAGCGACAGCCGCGTGGCCGGTAACGGTCTGCCTAAATACCAGGCCGGTCTCGCCAATACTTTCCGGTACAAAAACTTCGACCTCAATTTCCTCCTGCGCAGCCTGTTCGGCTACCAGATCTTTAACGCTACAGAACTGGTGCTTGGCGACCGTTTCAGCCGCCTGCCCGGAAGGAATATCATCGCCAAATATGCCGACAGCAATATCCGGGGAACGTACGTGTCTGACCGCTTTATTGAAAATGGCGCATTTCTGCGGCTGGACAACTTCACCCTCGGCTATAACATCCCTGCGGCCAACAGTAAACGGTTCGCCAACCCACGTGTATATGTCTCCGGGCAGAATCTCTTTATCCTGACCGCTTATTCCGGCCTGGACCCGGAGATGCCCATCGACGGGCTTGCACCCGGTATCGATAACCGGAACGTATATCCGAAAACACGCTCTCTCGCAGTGGGCTTTACGGTGAACTTTAAATAAAACGATCATGAAGACTAGCATCTTAAAATATACTTTACTGGCAGGCATGGCCTGCGCCGTTTTCAGCTGTACCAAGCTGGATGAAACCTTTTACGACCGCGGTACCGACGATAACTTCCTGAAAACGGAAGATGAGCTGAACGCCTTCGCCAACGGCGCGTATGCCAATATGCGCAACTACCGGGACGCCTATTGGAAAATGAATGAAGTCACCACTGACGAAACCACCGTGCCTTCCCGCGGCGCCGACTGGAACGAGGGGGGCTTATGGCGCGTGCTGATCAGTCACCAGTTCCCCGTAACACATCAGTATATCAATGATATGTGGAACAGCATCTACCAGAATGGCGTTAACCCCATCAACGCTATCCTGCAAAAGATGGATCAATCCGCCATTCAGCTGCCCACCAAAGACCAGATCAAGGCACAGATGAAGGTGCTGCGTGCGTTTCACTTTTATCTCGCCATGGACGCTTTCGGCAATATCCCCATTGTGACGTCCTTCAGTCAGTCAGAGCCGCCTAAAAACACGCCCCGGGCGCAGGCCTTTACATTCATTGAAAAAGAGATCCTGGACAATATCCAGGCGTTGCCCGCAGAACTCAATACGAAGAATTATGGTAAAGTGACCAAAGGCATGGGCTTCATGCTGCTGGCCAGACTGTATGCTAACGCTCAGGTATACACGGGCACGCCACGCTGGAACGATTGTATCCGTATGTGCGACTCCGTTACCAAACAGGGCTATCAGCTGGAAGCAGACTATTTCGCCAATTTCGCCACTAAGAATGAATCTTCAAAAGAGAATATCTTCGTGGTGCCTTATGACGCCATCAATGCTAAAGGCATGATGCTGCACTACCTCACGCTGCACTACAACAACCGCTACACTTACGGTCTGCCCAGCGCTCCCTGGAACGGCTGGTGCACGCTCAAAGCGCATTATGAGTCCTACGACAACGACGACAAACGTAAAACCATGTTCCTCGTAGGGCAGCAATATGCGCAGGACGGCACGCCGCTGAAGACAGAGCAGGGCGCCCCGCTGATCTTCACACCGGAAATCAAGGAGCTGGCCAACGCCACGCAGACAGAAGGTGTACGCATCGTAAAGTATGAAATCCAGAAGAACACGCCATACTCCGATCAGGACAACGACCTCGTGATTTTCCGTTACGCCGATGCACTCATGCTTAAAGCAGAATGCCTGCTGCGTACGGGCCAGGCAGGGCCGGCCCTGGCGCTGGTCAACGAAGTACGGGCGCGTAACTTCGCCACCGCCAAACCGCTGGTGACGCTCACACTGGATAACCTGCTGGCCGAAAGAGGCCGGGAGTTTATCTGGGAAGGCTGCCGCCGGCAGGACCTTATCCGCTTCGGCAAATGGAACGGCGAATGGCAGTTCCACCCGGCAGATGCAGAATTCAGGAAGCTGTTCCCCATCCCGCAGGCCCAGCTGGATGCCAATCCGAACCTGGAGCAGAATCCGGGGTATAAATAGTAAGTGGATGTGAATTTTTTAGAAACAAGGCTTTAGCGGTTTTTATCGCTAAAGCCTTGTTTTTTACTTCCGCTTACCGGAATATTTTTTATATTTAGTAATAGATTTGTTTCTTATTAGAACGAATTGATGTAGCCCTTTCCTGATTGTAACCCGAGTATAGAACCTATGAGAGAAAAAAATCAACATCGCGCTGCCCGGACTTTTGCTTTTTTGTTGTTTGTTGCTATTATGTCCGACGGAAAGGTAGCTGTCAGCCAAACTCCCGGCGGCGTTCTCCCTTCGGCGACACCCGTGACCATCCCTGGTGCCTATACGAATCCAACTGTGAATTATATCCGGACCTGGGAGCCATCCAGGCCCTTAACTGATCCCGTTACCGTAACTGCCCAGGCCAATCCGGTAGCCGATGTAAAGCAGACTACCCAATATTTTGATGGCCTTGGCCGGCCGCTGCAAACAGTGGCAAAAGGGATGGGAGGTACTGGAAATGATATGGTGACGCCGGTGGTGTATGATGCATTTGGACGTGAAGCGTTCAGGTATCTGCCTTATATGCATGCTTCCACAGATGGTAAGTTCAAGCCAGCTGCCTTCAGCGATCAGGACCAGTTTTACCGTAATTCCGGCAGGTACCCTGACGAGCGGATATTTTATAGCCAGACGGAGTTTGAAGCATCTCCACTGAACCGGGTGCTGAAAACGTATGCTCCGGGGAATAGTTGGGCCTCCAGACCGGTGACGCATCAGTTTCTCGTGAATACTACCGCGGATTCTGTGCGTATCTGGAATATAAACGCCACCGGTAGCCCAGTCAGTACTGGCACTTACGCCGCCGGCCAGTTGACCGTAGATGTCACCACCGATGAAGACGGAGGACAGGTGCGGGAATATAAAGATAAGTCCGGCCAGCTGGTACTGAGGAAAATGTCTGGAAGCACTAATAGCGGCTCCGCTCATATGGGCTGGTTATGTACCTACTATATTTACGATGATCTGAGCAACCTGCGTTTTGTAATCCCTCCGTTGGGGGTTGAGAAGATTACCGGCAGCTGGAATACTACAGCTGTCGCTGACGGGCTCTGCTTCCAGTATACTTACGATTCCAGAAACCGGATGGTTACCAAAAAACTTCCCGGTGCAGGTGCAGTAGAGATGGTGTATGATGTGCGCGACCGGCTGGTATTCACGAGAGACTCCAGCCTGCGGGCATTGAAACAATGGCACGTGACGTTTTATGATCCGTTGAACCGTCCGGTGGAAACAGCCCTGTACAACAGGGATATATCAAGGGAGGTGCTGCAAACGCAAATGAACGGCGCTGTCAATAATAGTGGTACCAGCAGCTATGTCTTCCCCGGTACAGCCGACCTGACGGTAGCTTACCACGACCGGAACCTCTACGAAGCCACTAATTCTGTGTCGCTGGAAAATGGTTTTGACACGCAGAACAGCGCCGATGTTGATGTTCGTATTAATCCGGCTCAAAACAGTGGCCGGGTGGATATTGCCGTCAGCAATCCGTTGCCGGATGTTTTCAGCAGCGGCACACTACAGCCGTTAACTTTTACCTTTTACGATAAATATGACTTTCAGGGGGCTAAAGTATCGCTGAACAGCGATTTTGGTAAGCCCTCTGACTCCGGAAACCTCTATGTGGAGCCGGTAACAGTGGGTAATCTCACAACAGGGTTGGTAACGGGAACACGCACCCGTATACTGGGCACGGATACCTGGTTAACCACCACGACTTATTATAATGATAAAGGGAGAGTTAGCCAGGTGTTGTCAGATAATGCTGCCGGTGGCATGGATGTGATAACTACGCGTTATGATTTCAACGGAAAAATAGTCAGTACTTACCAGCGGCATACAAACAGCCGAAGCGGTGTGACACCACAAACTACTGTGCTTACCACAATGCTCTATGATGCACAGGGAAGGTTGAAAGCAGTTAATAAAAAGCTGAACGATAATCCCGGTCTGGCCCGTACAGTGGTCAGAAATACCTATGATCAGATTGGTTTGCAGGAAATAAAAGAGCTCGGAATTGCAGGCACAGGTACTCCATTGGAGCGGCAGACTTATGACTATAATCTGCGGGGCTGGCTGCGCAGTATCAGTAAAGAATATCTGAAAAATGGGTCAGGGGGAGCGCACTTCGGCCAGGAGCTGAACTACGATTATGGGTTTACGAATAAGGTTTATAACGGAAATATCGCCGGTATCCGTTGGAAGGGATGGAACGATACTACACAGCGGGCTTACGGTTTTACCTATGATCAGGTCAATCGCTTAAAAGGCGCCGCTTTCTCCCAGATAAATGGCGGTAACTGGCTGAATAATACGGTAGATTTTACGGTGAAGCATATCAGCTATGATGCGAATGGGAACCTTTTGAGTATGCTTCAGCGCGGGCAGCTGAACAATGCTCCCGGGAATGTTGATCAGCTGAGCTATCGTTATAATAACAACAGCAACCAGTTGAAGTCCGTATATGATACCGTGAGAGCCAAAACCGGTTTAGGCGATTTTTCCGACAGCCAGGCCGATGGTATTGATTATAACTATGATGGCGCTGGTAATCTCATCCGCGATGAGAATAAACAAATAGCTTCCATCAGCTACAATCATCTCCATTTGCCGGAATTAATCACTGTTATAGGTAAAGGAAGTATCCGGTTCCTGTATGATGCTGTTGGCAACAAGGTCCGCAAGACAGTTTCGGATAATACTGGCGGGACGCCCAAAGTTACCACCACAGACTATTTAGGAGGGTTTGTTTACGAAAATGACAGCCTCCGGTTTGCCAGCCATGAAGAAGGCAGGATACGGACGGTGTATCAGGCAGGTCAGGCGCCGACCTTCGTATATGACTACTTTGTAAAAGACCATCTGGGCAACACGCGGTTGGTATTGACGGACCAGACGAATTTCACCATGTATGCAGCTACCATGGAAACACCCAATGCTGCCAAAGAAAATTTGCTGTTCAGTAATATTGATAATACCAGGAGCGCTAAACCTGTCGGGTACCCGGCAGACGAAAGTGCAGGCGATAATGAATCCGTGGCTAAACTGACAGCTACCAGTACCGGGAAAAAGATAGGCCCCTCGCTGGTACTGCGGGTCATGGCAGGGGATACGGTCCAGTTGAGCAGTAAGGCATTTTACAAATCCAACAGCCCGGTGGATAAAAACAGCCCGGTCGTACCGGCGGAGAATATGATAGCCGACCTGGTCAATGCGTTTGGCGGTGGCACTTCCGCTGATGCCACACACGGCGCTCCTGCTGTCGCAATGAATACGCCATTTAATACGAACTTCTATAACAATGACTATCGTCAGCTGAAGGAAAAAGAACCGGACCAGCAACCGGGTAAACCCAAAGCATATCTTAATTATGTTTTGTTTGATGACCAGTTTAAAATGGTAGAGGAGAATAGCGGTGTGAAGCAGGTGAAAGCCGAACCAGACCAGTTGCAGACGCTCTCACAGGATAAGATGGTCATGAAAAAGAGCGGATTTTTGTATGTTTATACCAGCAATGAGAGTCCGCAGGAGGTGTTTTTTGATAATCTGCTGGTAGGCCAAAGCAGTGGACCGGTCCTGGAAGAGACGCACTATTATCCATTTGGACTCACCATGAGAGGGATAAGTTCGAATGTTTTAAAAGGGACGAGTTATGCGGAGAATAGGAAGAAATATAATGGGAAAGAGTTGCAGAGTAAGGAGTTCAATGACGGAAGCGGGTTAGAATGGTATGATTATGGTGCGAGGATGTATGATGCACAGATTGGGAGATTCCTAATACAGGATGCCTATGCAGAAAAATATTATGCTATGTCGCCATACCAATATGGGGCAAACAATCCCATCAATAATATTGATGTTAACGGCGATAGTATATGGGTAACTACTGGTACTGGGCAAAGGCTCTATTATAGTTACTCTCAGGGAGGTGGATATGGATTTTATTCAACAAAGACAAGTGTAGATGCAATGAGTGGCTTAGATGTTGTAACACAAGAAAGATATCAGGGCAACGATCAATTTGCTAATGCACTCTCGGGAGCATTAGGACAGTTAACTCTCGGTAAAGAGGGAAAAGCATTAGTAGATGATTTAGCTGCTGATAAAAGGAGTATGGATATTGTAACAACTCAAGGAGGCAATCTCACAGATCCTAATGGACTTGGCGTAGCATGGAATCCACAATTAACAAACTCAGGACCCAATGAGAATGGAGGAACTCAGCGACCAGCATTCATCGGCTTAGGTCATGAACTAGCTCATCAACAGAGAATATGGAATGGCTCTTCCGATCAAAGTCCTTGGGTTAAAAGCGATGATAATGGAAATCCTTATCCCAATCCTATTCCCAATGATGACATATCGGCAACACATGTTGAGAATAAAATTAGAGCTGAACATTTAATTCCGTTACGTACTCATTATTCAATGGATATTAACGGTACTCCAGTAAACAAAACCAGGATTTTGAAAGCAGGAACAAGGGAAAGCCTATATTATAACTCAAATAATCAGACTAATAATAAAGTGCTAAATAATAAGCAAACTCCCTATAAATATTAGTAATCATGCAAAATATAACGCTAGCTTTATTGCTGTTTATGTTATTGGCTAATAAATGCTATTCCCAATCTTTTAAAAAGATTTCTAAAAGAATAGAGGTGAGTAACCAACAGGAACCTAGACAACTGTCTGAATTAAATCATAAAATACGCTTAGAATTGTATGAAAAAGGGAATTTGGATTTCCTTAATAAAACCAATGATACTATTTGGATATTAGAATCACAGTTTATGGATAGCGGGATAACGCTTGGTAGAATATGGAATAAAAAAGGATTTGTTGATTATTCTTTTCAGAACGGTAAGTTGGATACTAAAACATATAAACCTTTTACTAAGCATATATGTGATTTAATTGAGAACTGGGATAAGAGAACGATTAAGGCAGAAGAGAGTGCGCAATTATCACCTTTGGATTCCAAATATATTTATGGTAAGAGGGTGATTGTAAACTCTGGCGCTATTGCAATAGATACGATTTCATTTAGCGAGTTATTTAATTGGAAGAGAGATACAAAGCAATGATGGCGTGATGCCCATTAGTGGAGGAAACGCATTACTATCCATTTGGGTTGACGATGGCGGGGATTAGTTCGAGTGCGTTGAAAGGAAGTGACTATCCTAAGAACCGGAAAAAATACAATGGAATAGAACATACGACGGATTTAGACCTAAATCAGTATGATGCGTTTTATAGAACACTCGATCCGCAGATAGGGAGGTTTTGGCAGATAGACCCAAAACCAGATATGGTTTTTAGTGCATATGCCGCAATGAGTGATAATCCTGTATTGCTTTCAGATCCTCTTGGTGATACAGTACGAATACATTTTAGGGTAGGGTTTTTAGGACTTGGGGGTAAACGAACTGTTAATTATGAAAATGGAAAGGTGACTAATACAGATGGTAGTGCCTACGCCGAAAAAACGAAAGGGTTTTTGAAGCGGACAGTTAATGCACTTGACAATATAAGAACAGGGGGTGCTAATGGCCAAAAGTTGGTTACTGACCTTCAAAATAGTTCAGAGTATACAAATATTGTAAAAGGTAGCAGTAATAGTTATATAGAATACGATACGCGTTTAAAGCTTGAAAATCGTGTATCCTGGAATCCATCAAGTACTGAAGGAGGGTTAGATATACATGGCAGCAGGAGTGTTTCTAGTTTTATTGGCTTAGGGCACGAACTTGGTCATAGCCATGATAAAATAACAGATGATCAAATTGATTATAGGACGTGGTTTACCATGAAAGAGGCCAGTGGAAAAAATATTAATATACCTAATGCAGAGAGATATTCAACTCATTGGGAAAATTTGCTACGATCAGAAAACAATTTGCCATTACGGCAATACTATGGTGTTGATAACACCACTGGATCACCCATAGGCAGAGGTGATATACTTATACCGGGAACGAGGTATAATGCGAATTATGTTATCTATGTTGGTGGGATTCCCATACCTGTAATAAAATATTAATATGAAAACTTTTATTTTTTTTATTGTACCTATTACTGCCATATTTAGTTGCGTTAGTCGAATAAAGACGATATCTGATACCTATCTTGCAGGTGATAACTACTGTTTTGTTAAAATGGTACAGTTTTATAAAGGTATAGGGGTGATCTTTAATGGTGATTATAATCCTGGTATATTAATGTCGGATAAAAAAGAAAGGTTTACCCCTGATTCTTTAGACGTAGCTATTGCAGAAACTGTTTTCGATAAGGATTTTGATAATTATAAAGAAAAAGTTGGCATTAAAGCGCCGGGTAAGAATGATTCAAAGTCTTTGTATTATAAATATAACAGACAATATGTTGGCTATGTTGACAATACAGGGAATAAAGTTATCGTTATCCATTTAATTGATTTTTCTAATCCCGGAAAGGCTAACAAGATACTTAGTAAGAGATGGTACGAAACTTATGTAATATATTTTTCTGAGCAAGAACCACTAAATATTTTTGATGTTGTTGTCGATATATCTAATAAAAGGCTAAAATAACAAGGTTCGGTCAATCACTAGTTTTCTCTGTGCTTACAATGTAAAAAGCCTTAGCGATAGCTACTGATCGCTAAGGCCTTTCTTTTTTAATACCCCGGATTCTGAGCAAATCCCATAATATCTATCTCCTGTTGCGGTATCGGATACAGCAACCTAAACGCCGGAAGCGTCACCTTTTTGTTGGCGAATACTTCCGATATGGCCCTGTTGGTGCGTACCAGGTCAAACCAGCGGTCGCATTCGAAAGGCAGCTCCAGTCTGCGTTGCCGGTAGATTTCCGCGCGGAAGCTGGCCTGGTCCGGCAGTGCCATAGCTGTAAGAGCGGCCAGACCGGCACGGGTACGGACATTATTAAGGTAAGTAAATGCGTTGCCGTTGGCGGCATATCCCAGTTCATTCAGCACTTCGGCCTGCATTAGCAGGATGTCCGCGAAGCGGAGCACGGGAAAATCGTTGCCGGCGTTACCGTTCACCGGCTGATCGAGGAATTTGCGGGGCATGATGTTGGCGTTGCCGGTAGGCTTTACGGGATCAACGAGCGGCTTGCGGAGATCGTTGGCGTCGTAGGCTTTTGTCAGCGTGGTATCGACCGTGATCACCTGTGAATTGGCATACCAGAAGCCGTGGTCCTGGTTGGCGACGCCTTTGGCATAACGAACGGCGAAGACGATTTCAGCGTTGTATTTGTTGCCGGTGTTAAACACGTCCGCCACATTGGGCAACAGTGAGAACACTTTGGAATCGATCACCTCCTGTAATACCGTTTGTGCGTTGGCGTACTTTTTCTCATAGAGGTATACTTTTCCCAGCAGTCCTTTGGCGGCGCCGGCGGTAATGCGACCCAGCTCATTGGCGGGATAGGTGTTGGGCAAATTGGCGATGGCAAAGGTTAAGTCTTCCTCTATCAATTTATAGGCGGTGGCTACATCATCTCTTTTTTGATTCACGGCGTTGACAGGATCTACAACGGTGGTCAGCACGGGTACGCCTCCCCAAAGCCTGACGAGGTTGAAATAGTCCAGTGCGCGGATAAACCGGGCTTCTGCTTTGATGCGGTTCTTCAGCTGCTCGTCCATTTTGATCCCGTCGATGGCGGCCAGCAGGGTATTGCAACGGAAGATGCCATTGTACACGCCTACCCATGTGTTATAGAAATTGGTGTTGCCAGGGTTGTCGGAGTACCGGTTGATCTGGTAGTTTTGGCCGGCGTTGGAGGACGGGTCCTGGTCGGTGAAGTTATCGGCCCTTGCTTCCATCAGTATCTGGAAGGTATTGCCATACTGACTGTTCAAAGCCAGCGATTCATAACAGCCGTTGACAGCCGTGATGGCGTCTTCCGGTGTTTTGAAAAAAGTACCGGGGGAGATGACGGACGGTGGTGTCAGGTTTAAAAAGTCTTTGCCGCAGGCACTCAGCAGCAGTAGTAATACGGGCAGATAGAATATATACTTTTTCATGATGGTTCGTTAAAAGGTGATGTTAAGTCCCATAGAATAGACGCGGGCCAGCGGATAGGATCCATAGTCTTCCCCTGCGGTCAGCGCATTATCGGTACGGTTACTGATTTCAGGATTGAACAGCGAGTAATTAGTGAAGGTGAAAGGATTCTGTACCGCGCCGTATATTCTTGCGCCAGAAAGGTGAATCCGGTTCAGCAGGGAAGCGGGAAACGTATAGCCGAGGGCGATGTTCCGCACCCGGACAAACGAACCGTCTTCGATATGCCAGGAAGAGGTGATGCCGTTGCCGCCGGTAGCGAGACGGTTGGCCCGGTTGGTATAGCCGTTGCCGATATTGTCCGGAGACACAAAGTGGTCTTTTACAAAGCTCAGGTTATTGAAGTTGCCTTCTACGTTGGCGATGTAGCGACGGAAGAGGTTCAGTATCTTATTGCCCTGGCTGCCCTGGATAGAGAAGCTGAGGTCCAGCTGTTTGTAGCGCAGGGTGTTGCTGAAACCGAAGATGTACTTAGGCTGGAAGCTGCCGATGATGGTCCGGTCGTTGGCGTCTATTTTTCCATCGCTATTGATGTCATTGAATTTCAGGTCGCCCACGTAGGTAGGGTTGCTGGTTTTGGCGGAGCCGTCGAGATCGGCCTTGTCGCGGTAAACGCCGTTTGTCTCGTATAAGTAGTAGGAGCCGATGGCTTCACCGATTTTAGTGATGAAATACGCATTGCCGGTACCGCCGGTAGCGATGATGGGCGCGCCGGAAGGGCCTAGCCGGGTCACCTTGTTTTTGTTGAAGGAGAAGTTGGCGTTGCCTTCCAGTGACCAGTCTTTACCCAGTTTTTTGTTGTAGGATAAGGTGATTTCCATCCCGCGGTTGTTCAGCGCGCCAATGTTCTGCAGATAGGTGCTGAAGCCGGATATGCCGGGTACAGGAAGATTTAAAAGCAGTTTGGTGGTATTAGAATTATAGAAGTCCACTGTCAGGTTCAGCGCATCTTTAAAGAAACCTATTTCCACCCCGGCGTCGAAGCTGGCGGTGCTTTCCCAGGTGAGGTCCGGGTTGGCGGGTGTCACCACCGAAACGCCGTTCACCAGTGTTTGGTTGCCAAGTATATAGTTGCTGTTGCTGGCGTTGGTGCCGTTATAGTTGGCCAGTTGCGCAAGCGATCCATAGTTGGGGATCTGGAAGTTGCCGGTAAGGCCGTAGCTGCTCCGGATTTTCAGGGAGCTGATGGCGTTTACGCCCTTAAAGAACGGTTCGTTGGAGACCTGCCATGCGGCGGAGATAGCCGGGAAGGAAGCCCACTTTTTGTTGATGCCGAAGCGGGAGGAACCGTCTCTTCTCACCGAACCGGTCACGAAGTATTTATCCGCATAGCTGTACTGCACCCTCGCCAGCCAGGAGTTCAGGCTCCACTGCTCCTGCGAGGAGGAGCCGGCGTTGATCTGACCGGCATTCAGGGTGGTGACGATGTCCGTGGGGAAATTGATGGCGGTCAGGGTATTGTGCTCCTGGTTTTCTTTCTGTGCCGTAAACCCTGCCAGCGCGTCTATTTTATGTTTACCGAAGATCTTTGCGTAAGACAGGGTGTGTTCTGTCAGCCAGTTGGTGTACTGGTCCGTATTGGAAAAGCCGGTGGCTACGGAGGGCAGCGTGCCCGAAGGGATCGGCAGGGTGGAAGGCCGGTAGTAGTCCCTGCGGAAAGTATTGATGTCTGCACCGGCAGAGATCTTATATTTCAGGCCGGAGAGAATTTCATACTCCATATAAGCGTTGGCCATCAGGCGGAAATTCTTCATGCGGTCTTTGATGAGCGTGGCCACGGCCACGGGGTTCAGCTGGTTGGTCTGGCCATAGCCCCACACGTTCACCGAATCTGCAAAGGTGCCATCGGGGTTGTGCACCGGGAAGATGGGGGCATACCCGAGGGCCAGCGCTACCACGCCGGAGTTGGGGGCGAACCAGGGTCCTTCGGCATTTACGAGGTGGTTGTCGGTAAAGGAAGGACTCATGTTTACCCCGAAACGAAACCGTTTGCTGCCGCCGTCGATGCGGAAGCGGCTGGAGTACCGTTTATAGTTGTTGTTGATCACGATACCGTCCTGGTTGAGGTAGTTACCGGAGAAATAGTAGGAAAGATTTTCGTTGCCGCCATAGATGCTGACGTTGTGGCTCTGCATAGGCGCCTGCCGGAAGATCTCTTTTTGCCAGTCGGTATTGGTAAGTCCTTTTTCACCAGCCAGATAAGGCAGCACCTGCGGTGGTATCCAGGTGGACGGGTTCCTGGGACGCACGTTGTTGGGGTCGGTAGGCTTGCCGGTGGGCACTGCATCGAGGTATGCGTTGTTATGGCCATCGTATACCAGTTGGGCATAGTCATAGGCGTTCAGCACATCTACATGTTTGTTGACCTGCTGAATGCCGTAGTTGGCGTCATAGCTGACAGTCAGTTTGCCGGCGGTGCCTTTTTTAGTGCGGATGAGCACCACACCGGTGGAACCCCGGGAGCCGTAGATAGCTGCCGAAGCGGCATCCTTTAGTACATCAATGGAGGCGATGTCGTTGATATTGATCGCCGCCAGCGGGTTGGCCGGCTGCTGGTAGTTGTTCACGCCCGGAGAGGCGTTGCGCGTATCGTTGGTCACGGGCATACCATCGATGACAAATAATGGATTGTTGCCTGCGCTGATGGAGCCTACCCCACGTACGCGGATGGACACGTTGCCGCCGGGAGCGCCGTTCGTCTGCATCACCTGTATGCCGGCCATCTTGCCGGCAAGGGCCTGGTCAAACGAGGTGACGGGCTGCTGCATCAAATCGGCGGAACGCACGGAGGCGACGGCGCCGGTCAGCTCTTTCCTCGTACGGCTGCCGTAACCCACTACCACCAGCTCATTGAGACCGTGACTGGATTCTTTCATCCGTACCAGCAGCAGGTTTCCTTCTCCCGCTTTAACGATAAAACCATCCACCCGGTTGTGTTCATATCCGATGAAGGTGAAGGAGAAATCATACTGCGCGCCTGCCTTGAGGCCCTGCAGCTGAAATACGCCGCGCTCGTTGGTGGATGCGTTGTAGGTTTCCTTACCGTTCCGCTGTTTAACGGTAATGGATACACCGATAAGGGGCTCGCCGTTCTCGCTTACCACACTTCCTTTCACGAGAACAGCCTTGCCGGCTTCCTGTGCATAGGTGTGCATGGCACATAACAGTAATAAAAGAATACGGGAGTACCTTCTTAAAAGTCTGATCATATGATAATGTATTTGTACGATTTTTTTAACAATGCGTGGCCTGCACATGCTGCAGCATGTGTCAAACAGATAAAGGCGGCCGTTCGTTTTTTATTTGCTGATAATGATGCTGTCGGCTGTCCCTTTAAGCTCCAGCTGGTTCATGGCGCATATAGCGGCCAGAATAGACTGCAGGGAGTCTCTTTTTAATACTTGCCCTGTGAAATACAATGCACTGACATCTTCCTGCTGAAAATATACTTTCGTTTGGAAGTGCGCCGCCAGGGTACGTAAGGCCTGGTCCAGCGGCTCGTTGTTGAAAGAAAGTACTACATTATTGACCTCCGGCGCCTTGTTGACAGGTGCTTTCGGGCTGTCGGCCTTTTTGATATCGAACGACCGGGTGATGGTGTTGATGGCATATTCTTCTCCCGGTGACAGATATACATCCTCTTGCTGAAGGGAAGTATGTATTTGTACTTTTCCTTCCGATAGTTTTACCACTACTTTGTTGGCTGTCTGTGCGTTCACGGTAAACGTGGTACCCAGGGCGGTGACCGTGATGCCGGCGGTTTTCACGATAAAAGGTCTTTTCGTATCTGCCTGCACGATAAATTCCGCCTTTCCCTGTAAGGTCAGCCTGCGTAGTACGGTGCTATCTTCCCACGTGAGCAAGCTCCCGGGCGCCAGTTGTATAACAGAACCATCGGCCAGCGCCAGCGTTTTAACACCGCTGCTGATATTGCTGATATGACGGCTGGCCACTGAAGCTGGTGTTGCACTGCGCGTCCTGTCTGCCTGGTGTTTCAGATAAACGGTGCCAATCAGTATCAACACCGATGCCGCTACAGACAACGGAAGCAACAGCGCCCTTACAGATCGTTTCCGGGTGCCGGCCACTACTTCAGCTTCCATGGCAGCATGTAGCCGGTCCAGTAAGGCGGCGGTTTTTTCGGAAGACAGCACGGATTCTTTTGTAACGATACTTTGCTGATAAGCTTCCAGCATAGCTGTTTTCAAAGGTTCGTCCGCACCCTGTTGCATCAGCGCTTCCAGTTGAGCGATGTCCGATGCGCTTGCCTGCCCTTTTTTAAATTTCTCCAGTAATAAGTAAAACTGTTCCATGTATTCATCTATAAAAACTCAATGAAGAGCAAAGAGGGGGGAGCGCGTTATGTTACCAAATCGTTAACTAACCTGGGTCAATATTGTAAGTAGGCGCTGAGGAGCAGCAACCCCGCTACAGGAACGGTGGCCTGTTGTGCGGCGATGTAAGTTTTGATAAAGGCGGAGGAGGCTTTAAGGTATTCTTTGGCGGTATGATGGGAGATGCCGAGGATGGAGGCGGCTTCCTGCAGCGATTTTCCTTCCAGGCGGCAAAGCCGGAAGATCATTTTCTTCCGGGGTGACAGTTGCTCAATGGCATCACTGATCAGGTGCAGCTGCAGGTCTTTCAGCAGCGCGAAGTTATCATCCTCGGTGGATATGGCTTGTTGCGGATGTGCTGCCAGCACGGTCTTTTCTCTGGCGGCGTTTTTAAGGTGTTGGATGGATTTGTTATAACTCACGACAAACAACCAGCGGGCCACATCATGGGTCAGCTCAAGTTTGTGACGGTTGTTCCATAGTGCCATGAAAACCTCCTGCAGGATATCTTCTGCTACTTCCGGTTGCAGGACCAGCTTACAGATGTTCTTAAACACAGCCTGATGGTACTGGCTGTAGATACTGTCGAATGCGGAAAGTTCGGCTTTGTTGAGTAGCGTAGTCATTTCGGATGCACTGTTGCTCGCCATCAAAAATAGGATCGGACAAGATAAATTAAAAGAAGGGGAAGGTTATATTATGATTATCATTGTCGGATTGGAGAGGTTGAAAAAGTATGCTATCTTGCATACCATGTTTTATAAAAAAGTTTGTTTACCATTGATGGTGTGCGCAGTTGCCGCCTGTAGCAAATCCGGCAACGATACGGACGATAACAGCGATCCCGCGGACCTGAACAGCATTTCCATTACTGTTGAAGGTGATGTAAACCGGCAAATTGAAAGCAGGGGGCAGGATGTGAATGTAGGCCTGCTGAAGTTTACCAAAACCACCCTCGAAGGATTTGGCGTAGGCAGTATCGTCATTGACGACAACACTGATGCCAAAACGGCTGTCAATACAGGTCTGATGGAAGTTTCGCTGCAGGAAAAAGGAGAGCAAAAGGGAACGGCCACCGGCTCTCTGACAGCGGAGAATGGCAACGGCCATATGGATTACTCAGGTATGAGTTACTTTGTGTTTTACGATACCGATCCTGAACAGAACAACAGTAAAACCTATCTCACTTTAACGGAGGTGAAAGATACTGCCCATTGGCTGAAATTGACCGGCCGGTTCCGGTATAATGCAGCTTATGGCCCAAGCCCCCTGTCTGAGCCCTGCATAAAAGAAGGCCTTGCTAACGCCGGCCGTATCCCGATGTATAATCCGGACCTCTGCGGCGCCAAAAAGGTGAAAGTATCGGGCAACTTTACTATTTACCTTGATAAAGTGATGCAGCGGTAATACTACCCGTGTTATCCCGTACAGCATGAAACATTTTGACCTGAATTTATGGTTATGTCCTATCCTGGGAGTAACGATGATCGTCGTGGTGCTGTGGCGGCATTTTTTTCCTTCTCGCGTAAAGGCAGAAGCGCCGGTCGTACTTCCGGAACCGTTACCTGTATCAGAACGTATTTCCCCGATGGTCCGACCGGTATGTCAGCACCGGTTCCTGAAACGATTGCAGGAGGTGGTTGGCTGGACCGGGCAATTAATGGATAATAGGGTTTCGGGGGAATGGGACAACCGCACTGTATTCAGGAAAACGAACCCGGTGATCGATGGTGTGCCGGTATTTCAACTGAACGAGGAGGGTGTTGCCTGGAACGTAGATATCTGCGAAGCGGACGTGGTGTTGCGTGTATTGTTTAATGCGTTGGAGCCAAGGTCCGGGGTATCACCCGCCACCTGGGAGGAGATGAAGATGAAAGGGCAGATCGTGGCGCACGAAATTAATACAACAGTGACAGATGGTGCATCTGAAGCCCAAAGCCAGGGGTATGTAGATGTATACGACCTGCCGCCGGTAGATACCTGGATCTATCTCACAGCAGGGGCGCGCGGCACTAACCCGGTGCTGTATTGCTGGGTGCCCACGCCCTTTATTGCAGCGATGCAGGGGGCAATGGACGTAAGCTGCACGGATAATTATGAATGGGTGGCTATCGATCTGCTATTGCCCGACTACAAGAGTAGCCTTTAATAGTCTCATTTCCCGGTCATTGAACAAAAACAAAGCAGCTCTTGTTTAGGTGCTGTAACAGCGTTATTCCCGAACGAAAATGACCATTTATGCAGTGGATTACTCATGTATTGCAGCAATACCCTGAACTGGCTATCTTCCTCACTATCGCACTGGGCTTTGCTATCGGACCATTAAAAATCAAAACCTTCAGTCTTGGTACAGTTACGGCAGTACTGCTGGTCGGCGTGCTGGTAGGGCAACTGAAGATCGATATTTCTTCCACGGTGAAGTCTGTATTTTTCCTGATGTTTCTGTTTGCTGTTGGATATAGCGTAGGGCCACAGTTTTTCCGCGGACTGAAGAAAACAGGGCTTCCGCAGATGGGGTTCGCCGTGCTGATGTTGCTGAGCTGCCTTATTTTTCCCTGGCTCTGCGCGCGTTTTATGGGCTATAATATGGGACAGGCGGCAGGGCTGCTGGCGGGGTCGCAGACCATCTCCGCCGTGATCGGTGTAGCGGGGGACACGATCAACGGGCTACCGCTGACTGCTGCGCAGAAGACTGACTACAACAATGCGATACCTGTTTGTTACGCGGTGACCTATATATTCGGGACTGCCGGTTCCGCATGGGTGCTGGCCAGCCTGGCGCCGGCCATGCTGGGAGGCCTGGAGAAAGTGAAAAAAGCCTGTAAAGAGCTGGAAGCCTCCATGGGCGCCGGCGATGAAAGCTCGCAGCCTGGCATGATCTCCGCCGACAGGGTGGTGATTTTCCGTGCTTATACTGTTACGGCCGACTGGTTTGGTGACGGTAAAACAGTACAACAGCTGGAAACGCATCTGGCAGAGGAGCATGCAAGGCTGTTCGTGGAGCGGCTGCGGCAACAAAACAAATTGATAGACGCCAGGCCCGACGTGGTCATCCGTAAAGGAGATAAAATTGTTTTGAGCGGCCGCCGGGAAGACCTGATGGGTGAAAGAGGGTTGATAGGCCCGGAGGTGCAGGACGCCGAACTGCTGCATTTCCCGGCAGAAGCGTTACAGATACTGGTAGCAAAGAAAAACATTGCCGGGATGAAAGTGGGTACGCTGAGAGCACAACCCTACATGCACGGTATCTTTATCCGCAGTATCAAAGCGGCAGACATTGAAGTTCCGGTAATGCCCGACACCGTGCTGGAAAGGGGAGATGTGCTGGAGCTGGTAGGACTTAAAAAAGAAGTAGACAAAGCTGCCAGGGAGATAGGCTACGCTGACAGGCCTACGGAGAAAACAGATATGACTTTCGTGGGGCTGGGTATCGTGATAGGCGGATTAATAGGGGTGCTGACCGTACGTATCGGCGGCGTGCCTATCAGTCTTAGTACCAGTGGGGGCGCGCTGATCATCGGCTTGGTGTTCGGCTGGCTCCGCTCACAGCACCCTACTTTTGGACGCATTCCAGCACCCGCTTTGTGGGTGATGAACAATGTGGGGCTGAATATGTTTATAGCTGTAGTAGGCATCACCGCCGGCCCTGGTTTTGTGGATGGCTTCAAACAGGTAGGCGTCAGTCTTTTCCTGGTAGGCGCAGTAGCCACTACCTTACCCCTGCTGGCAGGGGTGTTGATGGGTAAATATATTTTCAAATTCCACCCCGCATTGATACTGGGCTGCACTGCCGGCGCGCGCACTACTACTGCCGCCCTGGGCGCTATCCAGGATGCGGTGGACAGTAAAACGCCTGCCCTCGGGTATACGGTTACCTACGCTGTAGGTAATACGCTGCTGATCATCTGGGGCGTGGTGATTGTCATGCTGATGCGATGAAACCCGTATCAGATAGTAGTCAGTGATCTCCCAAAAACATTATCGTATGGCCCTCACAAAAATTAAAACCAGCAGAAAAAGAGAACACCTGCTGGAAAGCCTGAGCCCTTTCCAGCTAAAAGACGATCTGATAAACCTTGCAGAGGACGAAAGCCGCAAATCGGCCACCGTGATGCTGAACGCCGGAAGGGGCAACCCCAACTGGGTAGCAACAACGCCCCGGGAGGCCTTCTTTACCCTCGGGTTGTTCGGTATCGAGGAATGCCGCAGGGTGATGGACAATGCAGAGGGCCTGGCCGGTATCCCGGAGAAAAAAGGCATCGCTAAGAGATTCGAAAAATTTCTATCCACCAATAAAACCGCGCCGGGGATAGACCTGCTGCAGAAAGCGTATAAGTATGGCCTCAAACAACATGGCTACGACGCCGATGCCTGGGTGCATGAGCTGGCGGAAAGCGTGATCGGCGATCAGTACCCCGTGCCGGACAGGATGCTGGCACATATGGAACCTATCGTGCACGACTATATTATCCAGGAGATGTGCAACAACGAACCTCCTGCCGGCAAATACGACCTCTTTGCGGTAGAAGGTGGCACGGCCGCTATGTGTTACATCTTCGATTCGCTGATGCAGAACTTCCTCATCAAAAAAGGAGACAAGATCGCTTTGATGGTGCCGGTGTTTACGCCTTATATCGAAATACCGGAGCTGGACCGCTACAGTTTCAAAGTGGTGGAGATCAAGTCCAACACGATGAACAAAGACGGGCGTCATACCTGGCAGTACCCCGACAGTGAGCTGGAGAAGCTGAAGGACCCGGCTATTCGTATATTGTTTACCGTGAACCCCAGCAACCCGCCGTCTTCTGCCATTCATCCGGATTCACTGAAGAAGATCATAAAAATCGTGAAGAAAGATAATCCGGGCCTGATGGTGGTAACGGACGATGTGTACGGCACTTTTGTCCCTGGCTTCAAATCCCTGATGGGAGCTATCCCCTACAATACCATCGGCGTATACTCCTTTTCCAAATACTTCGGTTGCACCGGATGGCGTTTAGGCGTGATTGCTATCCATCAGAAAAATATGTTCGATGACAATATCCGACGGCTGTCCCCCGCTGCCACCAAAACGCTGAATGAACGTTATGGCAGTATTACGCTGGAACCGGGAAAGCTGAAGTTCATCGACCGCATGGTGGCCGACAGTCGCCAGGTCGCCCTGAACCATACGGCGGGCCTGTCGTTGCCGCAACAGACGCAGATGATGTTGTTTTCCGCTTTCGCCCTGCTGGACACTAAAAATAAATACAAACAGCTCACCCAGGTGCTGGTGCAGAAACGGCTGAAGTTATTGTGGGATGAGCTGGAGATTCCGCTGGTGAAAGACCCGCTCAATGCCGGTTATTACTCCGAGATAGATATACAGGTGTGGGCCGGAAAAGTGTATGGCGACAAATTTTTTAAATGGTTACAACAAAATTTTGAACCGGTAGATATTTTGTTCCGGCTGGCGGAGAAGACAGGTGTTGTGTTGTTGAACGGTGGTGGCTTCGACGGTCCGGAATGGTCGGTGCGTGTATCGCTGGCCAACCTGCCAACTGAAGCTTACTCCGTTATTGGCAAGCGCATCACCGAAATTATGCGGGAATACGCCGGTGTATGGAAAAGTAACGGAACGTTGAAAAAATAATTTCCCCCCCCAACATTAAAAAGCGGTTGTATGAAAAAACTGTTATGTGTTATCTGTTCACTGATGATTTGTTTCGCGGTAAACGCGCAGAAGCTTCCCCGTGTGAAGATACTGGCCACCGGCGGTACTATTGCCGGCAAAGGCGCGTCAGCAGACCGCGCAGCCTATAAGGCCGGCTCACTGCCCATCAAAGACCTGATCGACGCGGTGCCGGGTATTGACAAGGTAGCGGAAATTTCAGGTGAACAGATTTCCAATGTGGGCAGCCAGGACATGACAGTAGATATCTGGATCAAGCTCAACAAACGGATCAATGAGATCTTCAAAAACAATGAGGCCGATGGTATTGTGATCACGCATGGTACGGACACGCAGGAGGAGACGGCGTATTTCCTCAGTCTTACCTGCCGCTACGATCTGCCGGTGGTGCTCACCGGCTCTATGCGCCCGGCGACGGCCATCAGCGCAGATGGTCCCAAGAACCTCTACGACGCCGTAACAGTGGCCGCCAGCCCTAATTCCAAAGGACGCGGCGTGATGGTGGTGTTCAGCGAAAATATCTTCGACGGCCGTGGCGTGGAAAAAATCAGCACCACCCATGTGGATGCGTTTAAATCACCCAATGCTGGTCCGTTAGGACAGGTGTACGACGGCAAGGTGGTGTTCTATATGCATGATCTCCGCAAAGCGAATAAGAACACCCCTTTTGATATCACCGGTCTGGACAAGCTGCCCAACGTGGCGGTGGCCGAGCTGTATGCTGACGCGCCTTCTACCGCTATTGATGCTTATGTGGCTTCCGGCGTGGACGGTATTGTTGTTTCCGGTCTGGGTAACGGCAACCTGAACAAAGCGAATGTGGACGCGGTAACGCGGGCGGTTGCCAAAGGTGTGACCGTATGCCGCAGTTCGCGGGTGGTATCCGGGCGCGTAACGTTGTATGATGAAACCGACGACGCCAAGCTCGGCACGTTTGTGGCCGATGACCTGAGCTCCCAGAAAGCCCGTATCCTGCTGATGCTGGGACTTACGCAGACAAAAGACAAGAAGATATTACAGGATTATTTCTTTACGTATTGATACATCCCCCCAAAAAAGAGAGACCCTATCTGTAGGAGGCTGGCCCAAAAGGCCGGCCTCTTCGCTTTGAGAAAGATTACCTGGAAACCAGGAAAATATCTTTACTTATTTCCCGCTAATCCAGGCCGGAGGCGCTGGCCGGCGAAATGGCACGATGCCTCGGAAGCGAACATACACTGTATCAAAACCGGACACATTTTATTTATTTAAATATAAAAAAAGCTGGTTTAAAATCCTCTTCAGTTTGGCATTTTTCTTAGATTGTCACCGGCATGATCAAGAACTACTTCCTGGTTGCCTGGCGCAACCTCCTCAACAATAAGGGCTACAGTGCCATTAATATTTTCGGGCTGGCGGCCGGTATGGCCGTAGCCATGGTGATAGCGTTGTGGGTGGTGCATGAATATTCGTACGACCGGTTTATGCCGGACCGGGAGCGGATATTTCGTGTTCAGCGCAATTTTGACAGCAATGGCGATACGCTTACCTTTCGGACGGTTTCACTGAAACTGGCGCAGGTGTTGCGCAGCGAAATCCCGGAAATGGAGTATGTGAGCGAAACCGACTGGATGACCAAACACGCACTAAAAGCAGGAGAGCGCAAAGTGGTGATGAATGGTGGCGCGGTACAGGAAGATTTTCTGAAGATATTCGGCTTCCGGTTATTGCAGGGTAATGTGGCCTCTGTGTTTAAAGATCCTTTTTCCATCGTGTTGACGCAGTCTGCTGCAGAAGCTTTGTTCGGAAAGGAGAACCCGGTCGGCAGGATGGTCCGTCTTGATAATCAGCATGACCTGGCGGTGACCGGTGTTCTGCAGGATTTACCTGCCAATTCTTCTTTTCAGTTTAAATATCTTATCCCCTTCAACTTCCTCGATCAAACGAGTGCGTTTGTCAGGGAAGACCGTAAGAATGGTAGTTTTGGCAATAACGGCTACCAGCTGTTTGTTAAACTTCAGCCTGGTGTTAATGCCGGCCGGCTGGCAGCTAAAATCGCTTTCATCCAAAAACGGGAGAAGGAGAGTACGAATGCGCAGCGATCGACTGTGATTTTGCAGGCGATGGACCGCTGGCGTTTGTTCAGCGAATACAAGAATGGAAAAGAGGCCGGCGGTTTTATTGATTATATCAGGATATTCAGCGGTATAGGTATCCTTGTATTGGTCATTGCCGGTATTAATTTTGTGAACCTCACTACAGCGCGTTCTGAAAAACGTGCGCGGGAGGTGGGTATTCGCAAGGCGGTGGGTTCACGCCGCAGGTCGCTCGTGATTCAATTTCTAACAGAATCTCTTCTGTTGACTTTTATTGCCCTATTGTGCAGCTTCCTGGTAGTGGTGCTGGTATTGCCTGCTTTTAACAGGATTACAGGAGCGGTGGTCCGTGTTCCTTTTGAGGATGTTCGCTTCTGGGCCATTACATTGGCAGGCGTGTCTTTAGTGGGAATAGCGGCCGGTCTCAAGCCCGCTTTTTATCTTTCTTCTTTTAACCCGGTTAAAACAATGAAAGGAAGTTATAAAACAGGGACTTCCGCAGTATGGTCCCGCAGGGGGCTGGTGGTCGTACAATTCACCTGCTCTGTTGTATTGGTGATCAGTACAATGGTTATTTACCGGCAGATGCAATATGCCAAAGACCGGCCCACCGGTTTTGAAACAGACCGGTTAATGATGTCGGAATTAACCAGCGACATGTGGAAAAACAATGATGCCTTAAAGCAGGACCTGTTGCAAAGCGGACTGGTGAGTCATGTGAGCGTATCCTCCAGTCCACCCGTCAATATTGACTGGCACAGCGATCTGCAGGATTTTCCCGGTAAACTGGCCGGAGAAACAGTGGAGATGGGAATGGTACTTACCGCCGACGACTATGTAAACACGATGGGAATGACCATGAGCACAGGCCGCGATTTCAGACCAGGTATGTCTGATACGCTTAATGTGATATTGAACGAGGCGGCAGTAAAACGTTTACGTTTGAAGGACCCGTTAAGTGCTTCCATCAAATGGAATGACCAATGGTTTCGCGTGATAGGCGTTGTGCGCAATGCCCTGATGTTAAGCCCGTTTCAGCCGGCCGATCCCACATTGTTCATGAAGTCCCGCGGAGATGAGCGTTATCTGCTGTACCAGCTGGCGCCCGGTGTATCGCCGTATACTGCTGTAGACAAGCTGGGAGCCATTTTTACCAAACATAACCCCGCTTATCCTTACGTATATGAATTTGCAAACGAGGCTTATAATCAGAAGTTTCGCCAGGAAATGCTTACCGGCAGGTTATCCGGCATCTTCGCTGTGCTTGCCATCCTGATTTCCTGCCTCGGTTTGCTGGGATTGGCGGCCTACATGGCGGAGCAGCGTACCAAAGAAATAGGGGTGCGCAAGGTGCTGGGCGCTACGATCACACAAGTGTGGTTCCTGCTGTCCAAAGACTTTATTGTCCTGGTACTGGTCAGTTGCCTGATCGCTACGCCGGTGGCGCTGTATTTCCTGCAGCGCTGGCTGATGCAGTACGATTACCGCATCACGCTGGGACCGGGCGTATTCCTGCTGGCAGCCGTGATAGCGCTGGTGATAACGCTGGGTACCGTCAGCTTCCAGGCCATCAAAGCGGCCATGGCCAACCCGGTGAGGAGCCTCCGCTCTGAATAGAGCGGCTTTGCGTATATTTATGCCTGAAAATAAGAGAAACGGGCATGGCACTGACAACAGAATCAACATACCAGGCAGCATCAGCAGTAGCCGACATTATAGAAGCACATTTTATTAAACACCTGGAAACTGCGCAGGCGGAAGGCGTCGACAACCTGGCGTCGGTACCGTCGGCGCGTGTGGTGGAGAAGATCATCGACGTGGCTTTCTGGGCCAGCCTGCGCCGGGAGGAAGGCAACGCCACCCGCATGTCGCTGGCGTTTGTCAGCCCCGAACAGGCCGGCAAGCCGCTGCTGTTTGAACAGCCGCTGCCACTCACCCCGCAGGTGCTCACCAAACTGGCGCCCGGCGTGGAAAGGGCCGGCATACATGTCGGCATTTGGTTCAACGGGGAAGAGCTGTGCATCTGGGGCACTACCATCAAACTGCCTAATTTCTGCTTCGTGCTCGACGTATCGGAGCCGGGACTGCTGGTGGTAAAACACCGCCGTATCATGGGGCTGGGCAAGTTCACCAACGTGGCCATGCTTAAAGGCGACCAGATAAAAGTGGTGGACGAGAATTCCGGTAGTACCACCTGTAGCCCTTCACTGCTGAAATCCCTCCTTGGCGTGGATTCCTCTTCTCTCTGGAACAATCCTGAAAACGTACTCATACAGATCGCCGTGTCCATGCGGGCGCACAAGCGAGGCGGCATCCTGCTGGTGGTGCCCGACAAGAACGCCTCGTGGAAGGAGTCGATCGTGCAGCCGCTGCAATACCCGATATCGCCGGCTTTTGCGGGCGTGGCGGACCTGATCCGGCAGGAAAGTTCTACCGTCAGCGAAATTTTCTGGCAGAACGCACTGCGCCGCGAAGTGGAAAATATCAGCGGCCTCACCGCGGTAGATGGCGCTACCATTATCAATCAACATCATGAACTGTTGGCTTTCGGGGCCAAGATCACCAGGGCCGCTTATTCCTCCCCGGTGGAGAAAGTGCTGATGATGGAGCCGGTGATGGGCGGCAGTCCTTCTTATGTGCATCCATCTTCCATCGGTGGTACCCGGCACCTGTCGGCCGCCCAGTTTGTGCATGACCAACCGGACGCTATTGCCCTGGTGGCTTCGCAGGATGGCTATTTTACCATTTTTTCCTGGTCAGTACCCAAACAGATGGTACAAGCCCACAGAATAGATATCCTGCTGCTCTAACAGACAAATCAACCAGATGAAATTTCCTTTGCTGACCACTTTGTCACTGCTGTCTGCGTTGCCGCTGGCCGCCCAGCAGCAGGATACCCTGCATCGCCTGCCGGAAGTAGTGGTGAAATCCTATTTGTCAAAAGAATCCTTGTTGCGTATACCCACCGCCGTTAGCGTGCTGTCACCACAGCAGCTGGCGCTGCAGCAGGGAGCCTCTATGGTGCCTGCCTTCAACAGCATCGCCGGTGTGCGGATGGAAGAGCGTTCGCCCGGCAGCTACCGGTTGTCTATCCGTGGCAGCCTGCTGCGTTCTCCCTTTGGTATCCGTAATGTGAAAATATACATGGACGAAATACCCCTCACAGACGCGGGAGGTAATACCTACCTTAATCTGCTGGACCCGGTCGTGCTAAGCGGCGCCGAAGTGCTGAAAGGTCCTGATGGCAGCCTGTTTGGTGCTAACTCCGGCGGCGTGGTGCGCCTTGATGTGTTGCCGCCTGCGGGCGATAGCAGCCGCCTGGAGGCATCTGTACAGGGAGGCAGCTACGGCCTCTTTCATGCGGCGGCCGGCTACCGGCAACAGCTGGGCAACTACGGCTTTCAGCTGTTTCAGGGCTATCAGCAGGCCGACGGCTACCGGCGGAATACGACCATGAAGCGCTCGTATACGCAGCTGGGACAGCGCTGGGAATACAAACCAGGGTATGTGCTGAAGATGCTGGGTTTCTATTCCGATTTGGGGTATCGCACGCCTGGCGGACTAACGCTCGCGCAGCTGGACAAAGACCCGCGCGCCGCACGCCCTGGCTCCATGGCGCTGCCCGGCGCCGTGGCACAAAAGGCGGGTATCTATAACCGTACCGTGCAGGGCGGACTGGTACACGAAGCGCAGTTCAGTCCCCGCTGGCAACATGTGGTGGCCGTATTCGGGGCTAACACCCATTTTGAAAACCCGTTTATTACCAACTACGAAGCGCGGGATGAAAATACCGCCGGTTTCCGGACTTATCTTTCATGGATCAATAAACCGTCAGCCTCTCCGCTGCAGTGGAGGTGGCAGGCCGGCATGGAATGGCAACGGACGGTGTCCGATATCATCAACTACGATAATGACAACGGCGTCCGCGGCGCAGAAAGGGCTGCGGACAAACTGACGGCCGGCCAGCGCTTTTATTTCAGCCGTTTCCATGCACAGCTGCAGCGCTGGACATTGGAGGCTGCCGCCAGTATGAACTACTATCACTACACCTATAACCGTGACGGCAACACGAAAGTAGCTTTTACGCCGCAGCTGATGCCGCGCCTCTCTTTATCGTACCTGATCAATGAGCAGTTGACGGGCCGTGTGACCGTGAGCCGTGGTTATTCTCCCCCGGCTACTGCGGAAGTGAGGGCTTCGGATAATGTGATCAATACTGCGCTGCGTCCGGAAACAGGCTGGAACTATGAAGCGGGGGTGCGGCTGCTGCCACTGTCGCGCCGTTATTCCCTCGATCTGACCGGGTTTCATTACTGTATGCAAGACGCCATCGTGCGTAAGCTGCGGGACAACGGGGCAGAATTTTTCGTCAATGCCGGCGGTGTCAACCAGACAGGCATAGAGGCGGAAGGAACGCTGCAGCTGCTGACGCCGCGTTCCCGCGGTTTGGTACGCGGACTGGAGCTGCGTGGGAGCTATACGTGGAGTGACTTTTATTTCAGGGAGTATGTCAGCAGTGGTAAGAATTTTTCCGGCAACCGGGTGACGGGCGTGCCGCGCACGGTGGTGGTGTCCGGGCTGACCATGTATTTACCCAAGGCCGTGTATGTATATGTAGCTCATAATTACACCAGCAGTATTCCGTTGAACGACGCCAACAGCGCCTATGCGCGTGGTTACCATCTGATGCAGTGCAAGGCGGCGTGGCAGTTGCCCATCTCCGGAAAGTGTAAAGTCAGTGTACAGGCGGGGGCAGATAATTTGTTAAATCAGTCCTATAGCCTGGGTAATGACCTGAATGCCGTAGGGGAGCGGTATTACAACCCGGCGCCCGGCCGTACTTACTTTGGGGGTATAAATGTGGCGCTGTAATCCCTACAGCGCCCCGGTCTATTGCTCGTTGAGCAGAAATTTATTGGATATCACTTTGAAGGATATACGTTTATCCGCGGAGCGGACCACCAGTCCTTCGCGTTCTACCTGTTTGCCTGCGGGACTTAGCAAAGAAGTGCCTTCGGCCGCCAGCAGAAGCTGGTCTACCGTGTCCGGCAGGGTGAAAGCTGAATCCAGTACAGGCACAAGTTCCAGTCCCAGTTGCCCGGTCATCTCCCGTAAAGCGGGCAAAGGAAGGTAAGCGTAGGTATCGATATCAAAGGCGTTAAAAAAACGGATGGTTTGATCTTTGATACCGTAGGGGTTTCCCTGTATGCCTTCTCCGATCAGTTCTCCCTGCAGGGCGATGTTTTTGCCAAGGGCTGCCAGTTTAGCCGGCAGTTCCAGCTGATGGGCGATTTCCCAGAAGGTGTTGTTGGCTGTTTCCAGCAGGTCGAGGTTACGGGAGCATACGCCAAAATCACCATCGCGGTAGTAGAAGGTGGCAGAAGAACCGTCCAGTTTCTCCGTAACGTAGAAGGTTTCTTTTTTGTATGCTTCATATTCCGCGCTGAGGTTCTGAATACGTTCCTCATCTGTTTTCGGGATGAAGGAGGGGAAGCTGCCTTTTGCCATACCCGCCAGGGAGGCCGGGACCGGAGGTTCGTATTTTACGATGCCCAGTCTGGCAGACACATCTTCTCCCAGCGTGTAGTCGTATCCGTTTAATACAGATGCTGGCAGGAGCAGGCCTTGTGAGATCTGTCCCCGCAGTTTCATGGTTTTGAGGCGAAAGCCGTTTTGTTCGCCCATTGTCCGGAAGGAGCTTTTACGCAGGAATTCAAATTCCGGTTTTTCCGGCAGGAAGGCATCTATTTCGCAGTACACCGCGAAGTCGCCGATGCGGAATTCCTCTTTTTTAACGACCAGTTTCCATCCTTTTACAGTGGCTACAACTATCAGGTCAGCCCCGGGTATGGGCTGGAGGTCGTCTATCATCACGACAGACGCCAGTTTACGTTCCATGGGGTAAGTATGATTTAAGGTTAACAAAAATATATAAGCGCGCAAAGATATATGTTTTTTTTATGGAGATGCATTTAAATTTGCCGGATGAGCGAGCATATTCTGCAAACAAGATACGTTGAGAAGCTGGTGCGGGCGCTGGAGAGCGAGCCGGGGAGGCATATCCATCTGCCGGTAAGAGGGTTAAAGGGAGACATCGTGGCTTCTTTGGTGGACGGCAGTCCCTAGCTGGCCGCGGTGCCGGAAGGCGTGCAGTTGAAGTTTGACACAGCCCTGAAAGTACGGTATCCCGCAGATCCTGTGGAGGTGTTTCATGTGTTTACGGGGCGGGAGCCGGTAGCGTTTCACCAGGAGCGGCTGCTGACGGGTGTTAACGAACACCTGGAGATAGCGCTCATTGCGTTGTTGCGCGAGCTGCATATCGCCATCGCGCGGGCCATTGAGATTCCGGAGCTGTTGCGTCAGCGGTCCGCCGAAGAGGAGCTGGCGGACCTTCGGGAGCTGATAACCCTCTTGACGCCGGGCGTGTATGCCGACGATGCCGACCTGGACACGATTGCCCATGCGCTGTACCTGGCGTGGAGCGCGCCGTCGTCTTTTGCGGCATTCCACCCGGAATTTATGGAAGATGAAGACGGGGAGGACCTGTTTCTTTCTGTGCTGATAAAAGCGGCGCCGGTGGTGCGGTGTCCTTTGTTCCCGACGGCGGCCGGGCTGGAGGAGTGTGTGAGTGAGCTGACTGGTGAGGATTTTAACCTGCCAGCTTCGCTGCAGGGGCCGGTGCTGTTTGCGCAGGCACAGGCGCAGTTGCGGCCGATGGACTGGCAGCTGCTGCATATGGACATCTCCCCGGAGGATTATTACCTGCTGGTGGTGAAATCCGCTGCAGTGGCGCGTGTCATTACCCTGGGGGAGCGGTTTAATACCGCGTTTAAAAATATTTTCTGAGGCTGCTGACATAGGGTTGTCACACCCCGGTTTTTACTTTGTTTTCAGAAAACAAAACGTAACTACCATGTCTGTGATTCAAGCATTACTGAAAGAAATGAACGAGGAAGCAGTGACTTCCCGTAAGATGTTGTCCCGCATCCCGGAGGACAAATACAACTGGCAGCCCCATCCCAAAAGCATGACCATGCTGCGGCTGGCTACCCATGTGGCGGAGCTGCCCGGCTGGGTTACCATGACGCTGAACACGCCTGAACTGGATTTCTCTAAAATGGACTATAAGCCGGCGCCTGTGAAGAACACGCAGGAACTGTTGGCGTATTTCGAGGCCACCCTGGAGGACGGGAAAAAGCACCTCGAAGCCGCCGATCCGGAGCAGCTGAAAGAGCTATGGACGTTACGGGACGGAGACCATGTGATCAGTACCAATACCAAGGCGGAAGTGATCCGGATGGCGTACTGCCAGATTGTGCACCACAGGGCACAGTTGGGCGTGTACCTGCGCCTGCTGGACATACCGATTCCCGGCAGCTACGGGCCAAGTGCTGACGAGAACTGATGCCAGAACGCCTTTCTGCCGGTACGGGCCCCGGTGGAAAGGCGTTTTATGCTGAACAGTACTGAATGAATTTATCCAGGATGAAATCCCATCCTTCGGGGTTGTTCATCGCTTCCCTATACCAACCGCCTTTCTGTCCGTGCCGGGCAAAATGCCGGTGTCCGAAATCGATCCTTGTTTTCTGATCGCTCTCTTTAAAAAAGTGGAGGAACACTTCACTGGCTTTGTCGGGGTCTGGCTCGGGCGTTCTGTCAGGGCCTATCTGCCATAAAAAGGCGATGCTTTCCCCTTCCGTAATGTAAATAACCCGGCCCCAGTCGCACCGGAACTCATTGGGTCCTGTCTCCGTACAAAGGCCGTTGACCGCCGGATGAATGCGGAAGTTCAGCAGTTTCTCGCCCGACCAGGTATAGGCTTTGGGCCACCATTCATTGATTTCGTAGACGAATTTCGTATAGGCCTGGTCCGGGGGTACCGGTACCTGCAGGTGCCTGGTGATATTTGGTATTTCCATGATCGTTTTTGCGCAATTTTCAGGCCGGAGTATTACGTCCTTTACAACTCCAGGGGACTGCTTCCGGTAAGTGCCTTTGCCTCCCTGGCAAAGTGGGAAAAATCGGTGTAACCGAAATCTTCATAATAGAAATTATAACCGCGGGACCTGTACCCCTGCAGGGCTTTTTTAAAGCGGATGTGTAATGGCTTTCAGCATAACATCGTGTTTTCCCGTGAGGGCAATAATAGCTTGCATGGTATAAAAGTACGGCGGCCTTTCGGGGCGATTGGTGTAAAAAACTTACATTCTATGCACTGGGAATCAAATATTTATTTTGTGAGATGAATTATTTTTCTATCTTTGCAGTCCTTTAGAAAAAGGGAATGATTCCGTAGCTCAGTTGGTAGAGCAATACACTTTTAATGTATGGGCCCTGGGTTCGAGTCCCAGCGGGATCACAGACAACTTTTAAAACCTGCGCTGGTCGCAGGTTTTGTTTTTTTAGTTGAGGGTTTAGTTGAGTTCCTTTTGTATAACCCTGATTTTTTTTCTGTACTTTGTACAGATTTATCAATTTCTAACGGTCTTTGATAACAGTGCCGACTCTAAACAGTTGTTGTGCCGTTTACACCAATTGCTTAATAGTCTCAATAATTTACTGCAATAATTTATTGCTGCTTAATGGGGGTGTATCGGGATTTTTCCTTTAATCCACATTGAGCCCTCAAGATAAAAATTCATCCCCGTTTTCTGCTGAATATCAACAAGCTTGTTGGTCGTTTCAATCGAACGCATCCCTATATCCCGGCGTAATTGGTCTGATCGGGCGACATCCTTTTGGGTGAGCGTATTAAGGTAGCCATAAGATTTATCTTTGTGCTCGGAGGTAACTGTTATTCTCCATTCTTCAATCACTGCAAAATCATATGGTGACAACTCACCCGATTGTATTGCTTTCAATAGCAGTGGTCTCAGAGCTTTATAAAGGGTATCATTCCTGTTATATTTAGGTGAAATTGAGTTGTGATGACTTAGTATGGTCCATGCCCAAAGCTGGTTACCGATCAGTTTTTCGCCGGGATAACCTTTTTGAGCCAATATTCTGCGCAACCGGCGCATATGCCGTTCACTTTGAGGGGCGAATTGTTGAAGTAAAAACGTATCCTGCGACTTCTCATCATTTATGCGGAGATTTATCTGTGCCAGCTTTTGGTCCTGGATAAACATTTCGTGAACTTCGTTCTTAAGTTGATGGTCCAATTTGTTGATGTAAGCATGTCGTAAAGTATCATATCTTTTCAGCAGTGAATTCCATTCTGATTTGTGTTGTAGCGATTGAAGGAAGCGATTATTTTTTATATCTGTCAAACTCAGGCCATCTGCTATTCCCCTGGCTAAATAGTGAAATGCCTTTTGTTGATTTCCAATATAAAGTGCAAGCTGGGCTGCCACTTTATAGTCCCGCAGAAATACATAATTATAATCCTCAAATACGGAATCCATTGTGGAAAGAGCTTCGGCGTATTTCTCGGAGGTAATCAGTATCTCGGCCTGGATGATACGCTGATAGTAGGCCTCATAATTGGAGGACTTTTGTGCTGCAACGCTAAGTGTATCAAAGATGATCAAAATAAAGAGAAGGAATCTTAGTTTCAGCATAAAGGACATTAAACAAAATAAATATGAGGTGTTTTTACTAAGCTATAGAAGTTTAAACTTGCAACTGCTGCTACCTATATGTGTTCAATCGTATATCGTTAATCAAATTTAATATTCTTTGTTGAAAAAAGATAAATTGACGACCTTAAGGAGGACGTTGCTATATTGGAAAAGTAAAGTCCTTGTTTTGCTTTTTAAAAGTACCCATCGCAAGTCACTTACCGGAAAGTCCACTGCAAGCCCTTCACGAAGGTTGGCAAAGGGGTGTCCATATGTTCCAGATTAGAATAGACTTCTCCATTAAACGCTATATTCCCTTTTGATTTTAATGAATTGCGGAGGGAAAGTAAGGCTTCATCAATTTTAAGGGTTGTCGAATCCTTATTGCTTTCGTCATTTTCAAGTCCCCCGAATGTGGTATATAAAGATATCTTATTACCATTATACTGTTTTACTTTTTCAAACTCCCTCAAAATATAATAATGATTGTAATGAATTGAAGGGCTTGCAGCAATAAAACCCTGAAAAAGATTTTTTCCGGAAAATAATTGTTGTTGGAGAGCATATAGGGTAAAATACCCTCCCAGTGAATGTCCCATTAAAATCCGTTTATCTTTATCTATATTATAATTGGTGTCAATGTTGGGAACTAGCTCGTTGTATATAAATGATAGAAATTTATCAGCTTTTCCACTGGTTGTCATTTCATATTCAGGGATTGCTGCAGGATAAGTATAATCTCTATTCCGCAATGAATCCATAATCGAAAAATCTTTATATCCAATGCCTATAAGTATCGCAGATGAGAGCAGACCCACCTCACTATATTTTTTTAAAATCGCGGAGTAGATATCGAAATAGAGATTTGCATCCAGAATATAGATTGAAGGATACTTCTTATCTTTTGTATAATCTTCCGGTAAACTTATAAAAATCGAAAAACTATCACTTACAGATTTTGAAAAGAAATTCATGGTGGAAGTGGCGGTCTCCATTTTTTTTATTCCTGTGTTATTGTCGTAATTACTCATACAACCGGTGAGCAAAATCGTAAGTATAATGAGTTGTTTTCTTACCATGTGAAGGAGGGTTCTTGTGGATAATAAGGGTAATGTAAGAAAATAATTTTTCAGAAAAGATGAAAGAAACGTTAAAATTACATCTACTGCGATATAACACACGATGTGAATTTCTGCCAGTGAGTCTGATTTTGAAAAAGTCCGATTAAAAGGGCCTGGAGGTGCGAGGTCAGGCCCTGAATTTCTGTTATGCTATTTGTTTATGATCACTTTTCCAATCAGTATTTTCCCCGTCTTTATCCGTAGCTGGATAATATAAGTACCGGTTGACATAGATGCTGGCAGCTGTATATAATTAGCTTTCAATACGCTTTGATAAACAGGTTTACCCTGAAGGTCATGTATGCGGATAATACTGCCTTCCAGGCTCTCTTTATGGCGTATCTGAAGCTGTCCGGAGGTTGGATTGGGATAACATTCGAGTGATTCCGTTGAAGTAACGGCGGTTTTCCTGACGGACAGGCATTGGCTAACAATCACTTTTACCGGTTTTCTTACCGGATATTCACATTCGTACCCGGCACTTGCATAATAGGTCGTGGAGGTTGGTGGACTGACTTTGAAATAGTTACCTGTAAATAATAAATTCCCTCCTATTGGTGCGTCGTACCACCTGATAATTGATAATGTAAATACAGGAACAAATGCGTGTAATGTGGTGCTGTCATTCAGGCAGATATTAATGCTGTCTGCATCAACACTGGGGAGTTGAGAGGAGCCGCCCATGTTATAGGATTTATAAATGGTATCAGACCTGCATCCGGAAACAGGATCAACTGCCTGAACGGAAACATCAACCTGGGATGGAACCGGAGGTAAGAATGCAGGGGTCGTGATATCACTGCTATTGGTTATCTGATAAGCGGTGTCAAGAAATATACCTGAGAAATTTTTGTACAATATATGCACGTAATAGTTGAAGCCCGCCTGGTGGTTTTGAACCGTTAATGTCTGACGGCCGCAAACCATTCCCTGGGGAACGGTATATACCGGGTCAGGTAATTTGCGGACTACAGCGGTTGCCGGGACGCGGACAGGATATTCACATTGATAGGCAGCCGCAACATAATAGGTGGTTGTGATGGAAGGGCTCACTTTGAAATACTTTCCGGTGCCAAGTAGCTGACCTCCCGAAGGGGCATCATACCAACGAATAATGGCAATATCATCACCAGGATCATCGTGGATAAAGGCATGAAAAGTAACACTGTCCCCTTTACAAACAATGATACTGTCTGCGTCCAATGCTACATAGGTGGCATGTCCGCCGATACTAAATGTCATATGTACACTGTCCGACTGGCAACCGGTGAGGGCGTTTACTGCCTGTAAATAAACGTCCACATTAGCATTGAAGAAATAAGCAATGTCTGCTACATTCACAACGCCACCGTTGGTTACCGTATAGGAAGTGTCTTTTATGAGACCAAATAACCCGGAATATTTAAGACGTACATTATAATTTATACCCGGCTGATAATTAGATACTGATATCGCCGTATTACCACAAGCAATAGACTGGGGCACCGAGTATACCGGATTTGCAGGCCGGGGGGTGACCAGTACCTTTACCGGGGTGCGTTGACTGATACATCCTCCGCTTTCTCCTTCTACATAATAGGTTGTAGTAGTTGAAGGATTAACCGAAACGGAATAATCGCCAGAGTCAGATAAGATCAGGTTTCCCCCTGTTGCTGCATCGTACCAGCGGTATATTGTGTTGGCATTAGGGAATGGACGTATTATTGCAGTATTCCCCTGGCATATCGTAGTATCTTTTGCAGGTATGGTTGCTGGTGCTGGTAATGACTGTTTGCGCAATGCATAATATATCCTGAAGTTGCCCAATAATCCGGCCAAACCCACATTGTAGGTTATCATCACCCGGTCAAAGGATTGGGTTGGGCGTAATAAAATTTCTGCCTGGGTGTTATCTGGCAGAATATGTATTTGCGCCGGGGAGGGGGAGATTGAGTCGCTATTGGCGTCGCCGCCGTTATACGTGCGTACGATGATATTACTAAAGGCGCTGGCGCTCAATGAATAAGTGCTGGCCACTTTTATAATAAGTGAATCACAGCCGGCGCTTCCTGTGGAAGGGAAAATTAATGTTTGAGATAATTTTGCATTTAATAACTCCACTGGCACCATGAACTCCGAATAGTTGGTGTGGTCAGTATCAACGGCATTGTTAGGATTATTGATACTGCATAACAGGCATAAACCAGTAATGGAATTGGATTGGCTGTTCGCATATACAGTTTGTCCATGGCTGATGGAAGGGAATATTAATAATGACAGAAGTAGTATTGAATTAAACAGGTGTGAAAATATTTTCATATGGTAGGCTTTTAGTTGATAGGGTAACCGGAAGTGAGCTAGTAGTAATGGTTTTGGGGAAGACCAGGCTATAAAATCAAAATTCGTATATAATGCTGCATCTGAATTGCATGGCAGGATTTAAAATCAGTTTTAACCGGGCTTTGCTAGAAGGAATGCATGAAAAAGAAAGGTTACACCACGGCTACGTGATTGGTCGTTTGAAAATTGTAAACCTGATGTTTGACAAATAAGTAATTTGATGACGATGTCTGTAACGTCAGTTGTTGCTTTTTTTTAGCAGTTCTTCATACGCAGGCGCTTCTGTTTTTTCCACGCCATCAGAAATTTTTATTCCTGCTTTTTCAAATTCCCGGATTAATCTTTTATCGAAACCTGTAATGTAAGATGCAAAAGACAAAGAATCTTTTACTTCGGGAATCGCCTTAAAAGGAACATTCGGTTCTGTAAATCTATATAAAGTGGCTTTAGTACTATCGTTACCTTCAAGAAGTACAGAGTCGCCGTAGTCTGTGATCTTAGCTGCGTAATAATTTGTAAGGTATTTCAAAGAATCATTTTCTATTTTGTAAGGAAGCCCGAACCGGCCGACTTTCTGATTATAAAAAACGATGTGTTGCGAATCAATGTCAAATTCGCTATATCCATTTTCCATTGAAAATCTATGCCATTTTCCGATTAAATATTTTTTGTTTCCTTCAATGTTTTTAGGACTTGGTGAACCGCAGGAAGAAAGCGCAAAAATGAAGTATGCAAGAAAATAAGGTGTTGATCTCATCATAACAGTGGTTGAATAATTTTTAAGAGATATTTTTTAAATCCGGACAGAATATGGCGTATACAAATACTGCCTGGCTTTTGTCAGGCAGTATTTGTATCTCATTAATTTATACCGGCGTTTACTGCATCCAGATAGTACAGTTAATATTGCCATTGGTATTAGAGCCCCAGGTCTCTGAAACCATAATAGCCGGAATATTTAACTGGCCAAGCGTATATCCCAGGCTACTCCACTTGTTATAGTGGTTGGCAAAAGTAATGACGCGATTTTGTCCGGTTGCAACTTTTGAAACTCTGGAACTATAAATCTGCCTGAAGCCATCACCACCGTCAATATTTTTACCTGTCATCCAACGGGTCCATACGTTATAACCTGCCCCATCGCTTTCAAATGTGCCTAAATAAGTGCCGGTGTGAGGGGACACTGCGCCCCATGTTTCATTCACATAGTACTCATAATAAGGGTTTCTGCTCCATCCATACCAGCCGAAAGTACCACCACCGGAATTTGAATAAGTGCCGAGATTATATCCTATTTTGTAGGATGCAGCACCAACCGAATAGCCTTTGCCACACGTAAAATTGCCATTAAATCCGTTCCAGTTAACGCTGTAGTTGCCTCCCGGGCCGTTTGCGTAATTAACAATACCGGTAGCGCCATCACTTTTCCAAAGCGACCAAAAGAAGCCGTTATGTGTGCCCGATTGGTAGGATTCGGTCTTGGCTTTGGAATGGCGCTCATTACCAGCTACCCCGGTCTGGGTCTCCGCCTCTTTTTTGCAGCTTGTTAAAATTGCGGCAGCTGCGAGTACAATAATTGCTGCAGTGCTAAAAGTAACCATCCCGGTTACGCTTGTTAGTGGGTTTTGTTTTTTCATATCGTGGTTATTTTGTTAGAGAAGCAAAAAAAACATATTTCAAAATGGAACTATGCTAATAATCTCCAAATCTGTTGCACAAATGTTCATATGCTGTGCCTATGCTCCAAAACGTCACATTATTCATTGAAAGCATTGAGATTTCCACAGTATGGGAAAGGGCTTCCTGGGGTGTACCTGTCCATCCATGCGAAGGTTGGTCCTCTGGTATTTAACCGGGAGCGTTTGGGCCTGTTATGGTCCCGGACAAGACATTTTTACGCTTCATTTCAACATTTGTGGCAGTCTGCTGAAGGGGACAGGGGTATCTTGTCGTCACAAAATTTGTTTACCAAATGTTTTTAAGACCTGTTGCTTTTGTCTTTGTATGTTTAAATTTGATAATACAAAACGGCCTTGCCCGACAAAGTTACCCGGCACGGCAAGCCAATCCCGAACCCGTGGCGGATGCCGGCACTGCAAGTATTTACCCGGGGGTAAATACTTATGTCAATCCGGTGTTGCCTGGCGATCACCCGGACCCAACGTTGCTAAAAGTGGGTAATGACTTCTATCACTGCGGTTCCTCTTTCCATTTTAACCCCTATCTCCCCATCTATCATTCCAAAGACCTGGTACACTGGAAAGTGATTGCCCGCGTTTTGACGCCCTCCAATACGGGTATGGTCACGGACCGTCCGGGGACAGGCGTATGGCAGGGGGCCCTCACGTATTTTTACGGTTCTTATTGGATCTATTTTTCTTCACATGGACAATGGTTTGCGAAGGCGCCCTCACCGGCAGGGCCATGGTCCGCTCCGGTGCGGGTACAGGAAAATGTTCGTACTGGTCCGCTTGGTTATGATAACTCTATTTTTGTTGACGATGATGGAAAACCCTATATGTTGATTAAAAATGGCCAGAAAGTAAACAGGATACAGGCACTTGGTCAGGACGGCCAACTCACTGATTCTGTGATCAATCTGGACTGGATAAATGCCGGGTTACAGTACAGTTGGGCGGAAGGCCCTGTTATGTGCAAGCGTAATGGATATTATTATTATTTCCCTGCGGGCGACGTGTCCGGCGGTCAGTACGTTTTGCGGACAACAGCACTAACGGCAGATTCCTCTAAGTGGGAACGACTGGGCGATTTTTTCAAACCCATTACAGACCCGAATAATGTTTTCCCTCGCCCCAATCATATTTCGGCGCCTGTGCAGCTGGCGGATGGTACCTGGTGGACATTAGGTCAAAGCTATGAAAAGCATGGCGACGACGACTGGTCCGGTATGGGCCGGCAAACCTCCCTTTATCGTGTAGTCTGGGAAGGGGACCGCCCCTGGGGGGAGGCGCCGGTTAGCGGGCCTGTGGCAAAACCCGCACTGGATAATAATAACACACCCTGGCGTAGTGTGCATACGGATCGTTTTGACAGCGACAGTCTCGGCCCCTGGTGGCATTTCTTAACACAACCCGCCGCCGCAGCCTATTCGCTGGCACAGCGCAAAGGGTGGGTCCGCCTATCTCCTGATAGTGCCGGCGCACACCTGCTGCAAAAGGAAACAGACCATTATTATACGGCCGTTACCCGGGTAAGTGTGGTTTCCCCTGTTCCGGAGGCGCATGGCGGTATTTGTCTTACCAACGGAAAACAAAGTGTGGTTGCCCGTCTTTATTATGATCATGGCAATAGCCCGCGTATTGTATTGCAATTGGATACTGCACTGCGGGAAATGCCATATCACAAAGGAAAAGATGTGTGGCTGAAACTGGAACGGTTCGGGCACCGGTTGACCGGCTTCTTTAGCACCGATGGCAAACATTGGCAACAGGTTGGTCCGCCGGTGAATGCAACGCCTGTCGATAAAGCGCAGCCTGATTTTAACAGCTGGGTGGGGACCAGCGTCGGTTTATTTGCGGAAAAAGGCCCGGTCGACTTCCGTTTTTTTGTTTGTAAAGATGGATTCTCCCGACTGCCTGCGGTGGGAAGCAGCAATTATTACGGCATCAGCAAAATAAAACACGGGGACGAAATGACAGTTACCAATTCTTCTGTACACGGTGGATGGCTGATGATATCGGGTGTGGATTTTGGCGCTGCAGGTGAAGCAAAGACCGTTGAAATAGCGGCCAGTGCTATCAAAGGCGGCAAATTGGAGCTGTTCACCGACGACCTGGAGAGGGGCCGGCAAATCGCTGTGGTGCAGGTGAAGCCAGGAGGAAACAGGTTGCATACGGGCAGTTTGCGCCAGGTAACCGGGCAGCATGATCTTTTTATCCGGTTTCCCACCGGCTCCGCCGGAGATGTCATCATTCAAAACATCCGCTTGTTAAGAGCAGAAAAATAACAGGCTACCACCCGTTTTTGCTTTAATTGAGCAGATGATTATTTTATTTGTTTGAATGACATTTATTATTTTAACAACAGAAAAATTCCACGATATGAAAACTACAGTACTTGGTTTTTCCCTTTTTCTATTATTTACCATGCCGGCTTTTACACAAAACATGGTTGAACATGCAACGCCCGGTTTTGACACCCCGCGTGCAGCTATACCGCATGGCAGGATTGATACTGTCAGGTATAACTCCACAACAGTAGGTAACCAGCGCAAGGCATTGATATATACGCCCCCCGGATTTTCAAGACAGAAGAAATACCCGGTGCTATACCTGCTGCATGGCATTGGTGGCGACGAAAAGGAATGGTTAAACGGTGGCTCGCCCCAGGTGATCCTGGACAACCTGTATGCCGAAGGGAAAATTAAGCCTATGATCGTTGTTATGCCCAACGGCAGGGCTATGAAGGACGACAGGGCCATCGGTAACATCATGACGCCCGACAAAGTGCAGGCATTTGCTACTTTTGAAAAAGATCTGTTACATGATCTCATTCCCTATATACAAAAGAACTACCACGTGTATTCCGACAGGGACCACCGGGCCATTGCAGGACTGTCGATGGGAGGTGGGCAGTCACTGAATTTTGGCCTCGGTAACCTGGATAAGTTCGCCTGGATAGGTGGTTTTTCATCTGCCCCTAATACAAAAACACCGGAAGAGCTGGTGCCCGATCCCGTAGCAGCAAAACAGCAAATAAAGCTGCTGTGGATTTCCTGTGGCGCCAGTGACAGATTAGTTACCTTCAGCAGACGTACCCATGAATACCTGCAGAAAAACGATGTACCACATATTTATTATATAGAGCCGGGCGTACACGATTTTAAGGTGTGGAAGAACGGTCTGTATATGTTTTCCCAACTGATCTTTAAACCGGTGGATACCGCCACATTCTCAAAATATCCGGTGGCGGGCATGCCTGCTGAAACCAACGTGCGTACTGCGGGATATCCGCAGATATTGCCGGACCACCGCGTGATCTTCCGCGTAAAGGCGCCGGAAGCGCAGAAAGTGCAGGTCGACCTGGGCCGCAGGTACGACATGATGAAAGACACCGGCGGTTTATGGACGGTGATAACAGATTCCGTCAGCGAAGGGTTCCATTATTATTCACTGCTGATTGACGGCATGGCAATAGCAGATCCTGCCAGTAAAACTTTTTATGGCATGGGCAGAATGGCAAGCGGTATTGAAATACCCCTTACCGGCGATAACTATTATGCGTTAAGAGATGTACCGCACGGGGATATCCGTGTCAGCAAATATTTCTCGAAGGTCACCCGCTCCTGGCGGCAGTTGTATATCTATACACCTCCTGGCTATGATGTAAATACAAGTGGAAAATATCCTGTGCTTTATATTTTACACGGCGGCGGCGAAGATGAAACCGGCTGGGCCACACAAGGCAAGGCTGACCTGATCATGGACAACCTGATTGCTGCCAAAAAAGCCGAACCAATGCTGGTCGTGATGCCGGATGCTAACGTAGGCGGCGCTGCTTTCGATGAGTCCGGGCTGAAAACATTCGAGTCGGAGCTGAAGGATGTTATCATTCCCCTGGTAGAAAAAAAATTCCGTGTTGAAACCGTAGCGGCCAAAAGGGCATTGGCCGGTTTATCCATGGGAGGCATCCATACACTTTATACCGGTATCAGGAACACAGAACTGTTTTCCAGCCTGGGGGTATTCAGCTCCGGCTGGATACAACCCCGGCAGGGCGGTATTGCAGCAGCCCAGTACGATTTTATGGGCGCTAACGCAGCCATGATCAATAACAAACTGAAAGTACTGTGGATTGCAATGGGGGGAAAAGAAGATATTGCCTATAAGAACTGCCAGCTGATGCTGGCAAAACTGGATGAGCTAAATATCAAACATACTTATACCGAATATCCCGGTGGCCATACCTGGCCGGTATGGAGAAATAACCTGTTCAATTTTGCGCAGCAGCTCTTTAAATAATGGTAGTACAGGACATTAATATATACGGGAGGATATGCTGTTTATCGGTTATTTAAACATTATTGCTATCCTTTTGGAGATTCGTAGCATTGATATATACGTCTCTATTGTAGATTCGACTGTTGTTTTTTTAATTTCAATGTCTTCTGACTGATCTTCGACTGTTACGTTATGAAAAAAATTCCACTTAAACGTTAAATGATTACTTATGAAATTTCAATGCGCCCGGGTACCACGTCCCGCATCAACCAATATCAGTTTCATTCCTGACCAGGTAGTATCCACATCTCTGTAACGATACTGTCTTTTATAGCATTGTGATTTTTCTTGCCGGTATCCCGGCGTGACGGCCTTTTACCGGCTGTCAGGACCCGTATTGCCCTAACATTAAATATTCTGAATTCCATGTTTAAAATGATTCTTTCGCAGATGTCATGGAAATGGCTGGCAGTGACGGCGCTAACGCTGTTGGCTGTACCCTGCTATTCACCATTACAGGCCCAGGATGCAGGTGTGGTCCGGGGAGTAGTACTGGATGATAAAAAGACGCCCATCCCGGGTACAACGATACTGGTAAAGGAAACGAAGGTCAGTACCAGTACTGACGGTGATGGTAAGTTTCTTATTCATGTTCCTTCTGGCAAACAAGTGCTCGTTTTTAGTTACATAGGAAAAGTCACCCAGGAAGTAAATATCCAAAACCGACCGGAAATAACTGTTACCATGAAAGGCAAGGTGGTTGGTCTGGAAGATGTGGTAGTGGTGGGGTATGGCCGTCAGAAGCAGGCCAGTGTAGTCGCTGCTGTCTCGCAAACCTCCGGCAAGGTGCTCGAACGGGCGGGCGGCGTATCAAATATCGGTGCTGCCCTCACCGGAAATGTGCCCGGGTTGATTACCGCCCAAAGTACCGGCCTGCCCGGTGAGGAAGATCCTCAGCTGATTGTCCGCGGCCTCAGTACCTGGAATAACAGCAACCCACTGATACTGGTGGATGGGGTGGAACGTCCTATGAACAGCGTGGATATTGGCTCTGTAGAAACCGTAACAGTATTGAAAGATGCTTCGGCAACCGCTGTATTTGGTTCACGGGGCGCCAACGGCGTTATCCTTATTACTACCAAACGAGGAAAAACAGGTAAGGCAGCTATCCGTGCAACGATCAACACAACGCTGAAAGCTCCTTCTAAACTGCCCGGCAAGGTAGATTCCTATAACGCCCTGCGTACCGTCAATGAAGCGATCGAGTACGAGCTGGCATTAAAGCCCGAAAGCTGGAACAACTATTACCCTCAGGCTATTTTGGATAAGTACCGGTATCCGGCTAACCTGGAAGAAGCAGAACGTTATCCGAATGTAGACTGGGCGAAGACCTTATTCAGAAATTACGCGATGTCACAAAATGCCAATGTGAATATCAGCGGCGGAACACATTTTGTCAAATACTTCACCAGTGCGGATTTTCTGCATGAAGGCGATCTTTTCAAAATTTATGATAACAGGCGCGGATATAAACCCGGTTTCGGCTTTAACCGCCTCAATGTCCGGTCCAACCTGGATTTCCAATTAACGCCTTCCACACTCTTTAAAGTAAATCTTGCCGGCTCATATGGCGTAAGGAAAAGCCCGTGGGGGTTTTCAGGAAATCAGTACGGATCGTGGATTGATGCCTATACCACTGCGCCGGACGTATTCCTGCCGGTATATGCCGACGGCTCCTGGGGATATTATGCACCTAATGAAGGAAGGGCGGAGAATTCGGCGAGAAGCCTGGCAGTGGGCGGTATTCAATATCAGACCACTACCCGCATTACCACCGATTTTACTGTTGAACAAAGTCTCGATATGCTCCTCCGTGGACTGAAGTTTAACGGCACGCTTTCTATGGATAATACTTTTGTGGAAAGTAACAGAGGCGTAAATGATCTTTATAATGATGTGCAACGGAAATGGATTGATCCGGCTACAGGAAATGTGTTTTACAGAAGCGCCTTCGACGGCGTTACTAATTTCGATTTCCAGGAAGGGGCAAAATGGTCGCCCGCGGCCGGTGCTGTGACCGATAACCAGCGCAGGTTATTCTACCAGTTGCAGCTGAATTATGCCAGGACAATTGCGAAAAAACATAACGTAACTGCCATGGGGCTGCTGAATCGTAATGTTACAGCTTATGGCAGCATGATACCCTCGTACCGGGAAGACTGGGTATTCCGCACCACTTATACCTACAACGACAAGTATACATTTGAATACAATGGCGCCTATAATGGCTCCGAGAAATTTGCGCCCAGGTACCGCTTTGCCTTTTTCTCATCCGGTGGCGTGAACTGGATCGTATCCAATGAGAAATTTATGAGGAACATCCCGTTCCTGGACCTGTTGAAGGTCCGTGCTTCTTACGGGCAAACAGGTTTTGATAACGTGGCGGGGCGTTTCTTATACCTTACTGACTGGGCATATGGAGGTCAGGCACGGCTGGGTACCTCTGGTGAAGGCGCTGAGCGAAGCCCGTACAACTGGTACCGGGAGGCTACTGTCGGTAATCCCAATGTGCAATGGGAGCAGGCGGAAAAAATCAATGTGGGTACCGACTTTGAATTATTTAACGGATTTATAAAAGGTAAGGCTGATTTCTTCCAGGATAAACGCTCTAAAATATTATTGGCCAACCGTTCTTCTGTACCTTCCTATTACGGCGCCACGCCACCGGTGGCTAATCTGGGCAGGGTAAACTCCCAGGGATATGAACTGGAACTGCATTTCAACTACCAGGCATCCAAACAAACCCGTGTTTGGGCCGATCTGAATATGACCCATACAAAAAATAAAGTCATCGAGGCGGATAACCCTGCATTGCTGCCGGCTTATCAAAAATCAGAAGGCATGCAGATCGGTCAGGCTTATTCTTACGTGAGCCAGGGATTTTATAACACGTGGGATGAGTTGTACGGGAGCACTATGCATAATACCAACGATAATCAGAAGTTGCCGGGAAACTACTATCTCGTGGACTACAATGGCGATGGGGTGATTGATGCACGGGATAATATCCCTTACGGGCATAGCGGTTGGCCTGCCAATACCTATAACGCCACTTTGGGCGCAGACTGGAAAGGGTTGAGTGTCTTTGTGCAATTCTATGCTGCCAACAATGTCACCCGCCAGGTGGTTTTTAACAGCCTGTCGTCCCAGGGACACACTGTCTATAATGAAGGTACTTACTGGTCAAAGAACAACACCGGTGCAGACGTGCCAATGCCCCGCTGGTTGTCAACACCGGCAGATTATTACCGGGGGACGCAATATATGTTTGATGGTTCCTACGTGCGATTAAAGAACGCTGAAATTGCCTATACGTTTAATACAGGGTTTATCAAACGAACGGGGCTTGAATCGCTGAGAGTATATCTCAATGGTAATAACCTGGCGGCCTGGAGCAAAATGCCGGATGACCGCGAGTCGAACTTTGCCGGCACCGGTTGGGCATCGCAAGGAGCATATCCTACTGTAAAACGTTATAATCTCGGCGCCAATTTAACCTTCTAAACATGACCGTTGTGAATAAATATATAAAGCTGTTATGGGCCACCTTTGGTTTAACTGTCCTTCTTGGCCTGGCATCCTGTACAAAGTTCCTCGACAGGGAACCTCAATCTGTCGTATCGGCAGATAATGCCTTTAAAACCTTCATCGGTTTCCAGGGGTATACGGAAGAACTCTATCATTGTATACCGGATTTTACCAACGCCTATTGGACAAATTCCTGGAACTGGGGCGAAGACGAAATCCAATCGACCTCGCGCGATTTTCACTTCATTATAAAAATAGATAACGGTGATTTTTGGGGTTGGCAGTCGCAGTTTGACGGCTGGCAGGCAGGTTGGATGGACCGGAACAATACCAGCACGAATGACGACCGCTTTGCAAAATCACTGTGGAAGCTGGGCTGGTATGGTATTCGTAAAGCCAACATGGGCCTCGAAAACCTCCATAATCTCACCGATGCCACCCAGGAAGAAAAAGACCTGATCAAAGGCCAGTTGTTGTTTTTCCGGGGATGGTTTCATTTTATGTTCATTCAGTATTTCGGTGGCCTGCCTTATATAGATAAAGTACTTCCGGGCGATCAGAAGTTAACACTGCCCCGGCTCAAATACAGTGAATGTGCAGATAGAGCAGCCGCCGATTTCGCTGAGGCGGCAAAACTATTGCCGGTGAACTGGGATAATACGACCGCCGGTAAAAGGACGCTGGGAAAAAATCAGTTGCGCATTAATAAGATCATGGCGCTGGGTTACCTGGGCAAAAATTATCTGTGGGCAGGAAGTCCCCTGATGAACTATGTATCTACCGGCAGTAAAACATATAACGCAACCTATTGCCGGAAGGCGGCAGAGGCCTTTGGTGAACTATTGCAACGCTGTGAGTCGGGCGACGCGCCTTATAGCCTCGTGGATTTTTCAAAGTATTATACTAATTTCTATAGCGTGGGCCAGAACTGGTTAATGCCGGGAGGCACGGAGGCTATTTTCCGCGGCCCTTACTACGGCGCCCATGGTTCTACCTATGGCACCGCCAAACAGTATGGCTCCGCTTTGCTGACAGGGGAAACCATCACCTTTGCGCCAACTGCCAACTATGTAGACTACTATGGCATGGCTAACGGGCTACCCATTAAAGACATCACACAGGCAGATCCGGAATCGGGTTACGACCCGGCATACCCCTGGAAGGGCAGGGACCCCCGTTTTTATAATGATATCGTGTTCGACGGTGTGAAATGTGTGCAAGGCGCCACCACGGATGAAAACAACCGCTATGCGAACCTTTACACCGGTGGCAGTTACCGCGATGTCAGCAGCGCCAGCCGGTCCGGTTATTTGCTCCGCAAGTTTGTACCCATGACTGCCAATAGATTTGATAACGGCTGGAGTTATGATAAGGCGCTCAATATCCATCTGCCCTACATGCGCCTGTCAGACGTGTATCTGATGTATGCAGAAGCGGCAGCTGAAGGGTATGGTTCTGCCGCGGGAAAGTCCGGAACTTATAACAAAACGGCATTAGACGCCATCAATACGATCCGCGACAGGGCGGGAGCAGGACATGTGGCTGTACGCTTTACCGCCACGCTGGACGAATTTATGAGCGAAGTCCGGCGCGAACGGGCAGTGGAACTCTCATTTGAAGGCCATCGCTTTAATGATCTGAGAAGATGGCTGTTGCTGATACAGCGACCGTATACCCTGAAAAAATCAGTGAATTTTGATCGGTCGCCAACATTCAGTACGGCCGATCCGAGGAATAATAAGGTGCTCAACTTACGTGAAGCCGTGATCCTGGAGCGGAGGTATTCAGAGAAACACTATTGGCTGCCGCTGAAAAATGCCGATGTAAATATGTATCTGGAGTTTCAACAAAACCCCGGTTGGTAAAATGCGCAGCTCCTGCTTGTATCGTTTCCGCTAATTACAAAAATTCATGTACCAGATGAAAGCATTCATAACCGCTATTGTATTGACAGGCCTCGTGCAGCTGGCACAGGCACAGGATACTACAGGCACCGTTATCTCAAATGTTCCTGACAGCAATACTGCGCAGGCAGCATTCCGCAGCGTGAATAGAAATGAACTGCCAGGTGGTATTTCAGTGGTGGACGTAGCATCACAAATGACACAAAACTATATGAACTACAGCCTCGAAAATATGGAGTGCTGGGCCAATGGGTTTAATGGCAATAGTATGTGGGGGATGGGAACTTACCTGCTCCTGATCGACGGAGTGCCCCGCGATGCCACTAATGTATTGCCCGCAGAAATAGACCAGGTTTCTTTTCTCAAAGGGGTAAATGCAGTAGCGTTATATGGCAGCCGGGCCGCGAAAGGCGTGATATATATTACTACCAAAAGAGGAAAACCCGGTAATCAGCGGATAGCTGTGAGAGCAAATGGGGGAATCACGGTCCCTAAAGGATACCCCGAATACCTGGGATCAGCCGAGTATATGACGCTCTACAATGAAGCACGCCGCAATGACGGGCTTGCAGACCTGTATACCCCTGAAACTATTGACGGATATGCCTCCGGCAAAAATAAATACAGGTACCCCGACGTAGATTATTATTCAGATGAATACCTCAGAAAGTTCTTTAGCCGTTACGATGTAACGGCGGAGATATCCGGTGGAAATAATAAGGCCCGCTATTATACCAATATCGGTTATCAGACTTCCGGATCGTTGCTTAATTTTGGGGAGGCTCGCCAAAATGGAAAATCGGACCGCCTCAATCTGCGCGGTAACGTAAACGTCGACCTGAATGATTATATTTCCTGTAACATAGATGCCGGCGCCATCTTTTATACCGGAAGAGGCGTAAATACCGATTATTGGAGCAGTGCGGCCACCTTGCGCCCTTATCGTTTTGCGCCGCTTATTCCCATAGACATGCTACGGCAGGATGATGAGGCATCCAATGTACTGGTGAAAAACAGTAACCATATTATTGACGGGAAGTATTTGCTGGGCGGCACGCAGCTGGACCAGACCAACCCTTTTGCCGCTATCTATGCCGGTGGCAACAATCGGTATATAAGCCGGCAATTCCTGTTTAATACCGGTGTGAATGCAGACCTCAGGAATTTGCTGAAAGGTCTTTCCTTCCACGCTACATTTGCCGTGGATTATAATACCTCCTATAACCTTGCCTATAATAATAGTTACGCCGTATATGCGCCAGCGTGGAACAGGTCTTCCGGTATGGATGTCATCAGCAGCCTTACCCAATATGGACAGGATGCGACGTCCGGCGTACAGAACGTGAGCAACAGCTGGTACCGTCAAACTATCGCTGCCACGGGTCAGTTCAATTATCTGAATACTATCGGCGGTAAGCATCATCTCTCTGCTGTTTTGCTGGTAAATGGTTTTCAGCAGTCCGAATCTGCCGTTTATCACCGCACCAGTAATGCTAACCTGGGTTTGCAACTGGGCTATGATTTCAACAATACCTATTACGTTGATATGAGCAGTGCTATGGTCCATAGTGCGAAACTGCCGGAAGGAAACCGGAGTGCTTTTTCCCCGACCGTGTCGCTCGGCTGGCGAATCAGTAATGCACCCTTCCTGCGGAGCATATCAGTGATCGATAATCTTCGTTTGACTGCTTCCGCAGGGGTGTTGCACACTGACCTGGATATTTTATCCTACTATCTGTACCAGGGGGCCTATACAACCCAGGGGAGCTGGTTTGGCTGGAAAGACGGTACCGGTGTGCAGGCCACCGAGTCGCGCCGGGGAGCTAACCCTGATCTGCGTTTCCCTAAGAGAGAAGAATTCAGCATCGGCCTGGATGGTTCTTTCTTTCATCAGTTAATAAAACTGAACGGTAATTTTTTTATCAATAAAATCACCGGCAACATTATACAGCCGGATGTACTTTATCCTTCCTACTTTGCCACCGGGTTCCCGTTATCCTCTTTCATACCCTATATCAATTATAATGATGATAAGCGGGTGGGCTTTGACTTCAACCTCAGTTTCCATAATAAGTTGAGGGAGGTCAGTTATTCCATTGGCCTGGTAGGCAGTTATTACAAAAGTATAGCCACGAAACGCGCAGAATTATATGCTGACGATTATCAGCGCCGCCAGGGAAAACCGCTGGATGCTATATGGGGATTAAAAAACCTGGGGTTTTTCCGTGATGAGAATGATATTAAAAATTCTCCTGCCCAGGCTTTTGGCCAGGTAAAACCGGGTGATATCAAATATAAAGACCAAAATGGGGACGGCGTCATTGATGCCCGTGATGAAGTGTACCTGGGCCGTGCCGGCTGGTCTGGTTCTCCGCTTACGCTGGGCATAAATCTGGGCGCCAGGTGGAGGAATTTCTCCTTTATGGCACTGGGTGTGGGCCGCTTTGGTGCATACAGTATGAAGAATAATTCCTGGTTTTGGGTTGCAGGAGAAAACAAATATTCTGCTATCGTAAGAGACCGATGGACACCGGAGACCCCGGAATCCGCCAAATATCCCCGTCTGACTACGCTCTCCAGCGACAATAATTTCCGTAATTCAGATTTCTGGTTGTATAAAACCAATCGCATAGGCCTGGAGAAAGTACAGATTTCTTATGATATGAGCGGTTTGCTGGGTAAGAAGAAAGTGGTAAAGGAAATGGGAGTATACGTCAGTGCTTTTAACCTGTTAACGATATCGGCAGAACGAAAAGTGCTCGAAATGAATGTAGGCAGCGCTCCGCAGACACGCCTGTATAATCTGGGTATAAAGGGTTCCTTTTAATCTTTTATTCGCATAATTAAGTTCCCGTTTTATGAAAACAAATATTGTTATTTTGCTGGCCTGTCTATTAATGGTGGCTGGTTGCAAAGATCTGCTGTTGCCGGAAATTGAAAATATCCGGGACCTGGATTCAAATAAATATCCTCCCAATGACGCTGCACTGCCATTTGGCGTATTGCTCAACGGCTATAACCGGATACCCACCAATTCCTGGTCATTTAATGATGTAGCCACCGATGACGCGGTGACCAATGACCAGGGTAATGGTTTCCTGAAAATAGCGAACGGGCAGTGGACGGCCAATAACAATCCGTTGAGCCAGTGGACCAATGCATATGCGGCTATCCAGTACCTTAACATTGTATTGCGGGACGTGGACACAGTACGTTGGGTGTCGGATCCTGTAGTAAGTAAATTATTTGCCATGCGGATAAAAGGGGAGGCCGCCGGTTTGCGCGCCCTTTTCTATTATTATCTGCTGCAGGCCCACGCCGGCGTGTCTGAAAGCGGTATTGTGCTGGGGGTGCCCCTTATTACCGCAGTGCAGGGGCCTAATGCTGATTTCAATACACCCAGGGCCACTTTTGAAGCTTGTATGAAGCAAATTTACAGTGACCTGTCGATGGCGGATGATTTGCTTCCGCTGGATTACGAAAATATTACAAGTGCCGCATTCATTCCTGCTAAGTACGGCACTATTACCAAAGAGCAGTATGACCGCGCTTTTGGCTCCGCTTTCCGGGGATTTTTCACGGGGCGGATAGCAAAGGCTATCCGGTCAAAGGCCGCATTACTGGCTGCCAGCCCGGCTTTTAATACAGGTAACACTAATAGCTGGGCCGATGCGGCCGACTACGCGGCAGAAGTACTTTATCTGAAAGGAGGCGTAAGCGCTTTGGCTCCCAATGGCCTTACCTGGTACGCCAATGCCAGTGAAATTGCCGGTCTCGCTGATGGCGCCAACCCCGCTGAAATACTCTGGAGGAACAATTACGGCGATAACCGCGACCTGGAGCAGGCTAATTATCCACCGGGATTGTTTGGTAACGGACGCATCAATCCAACACAAAACCTGGTAGACGCTTTCCCTATGGCTAACGGTCTGCCTGTTACCAATGCCGGTAGCGGTTATGATGCAACAAACCCATACGCCAACAGGGACCCGCGGTTGCGCATGTTCATTTTAGTGAATGGTGGTACCGCCGGCCCGAATAATACAGTCATCAGTACTGCCGCAGACGGTGGTACAAATGATGGGATCAACATAGTGGAAACATCCACCAGGACCGGTTATTATCTCCGCAAACTATTGCGGCAGGATGTGAACCTGAATCCTAATTCCACCAACAACCAGCGGCACTACAAACCACATATCCGGTATACAGAAATTTTTCTCAACTACGCAGAGGCGGCCAATGAAGCCTGGGGGCCATTAGGAGCCGGCAGGTATGGATTCTCCGCCTATGACGTGATCAGGGCAATCCGTAAAAGAGCTGGTGTGGGCACTACCAATGGCGATACCTGGCTCGAAGAAGCAAAAGGCAGTAAAGACCGGATGAGAGACCTGATCAGGAACGAGCGGAGAATAGAATTGTGCTTTGAAGGGTTTCGCTTTTGGGACCTGCGCCGCTGGAAAGTTAATCTTGGTGAAACAGCCAGGGGGGTGAGCATAAAAAATAACGTTCCCGCGGTGATAAATGTGGAGCCCCGGCAGTTCCGGCCTTTCATGGTTTATGGTCCCATACCTTATGGAGAAATACTGAAGTTTGGCGCGCTGGAACAAAACAAAGGCTGGCGCTAATGAAAAGCAGGTCAGGCGATCATTTTTAATTGATTTTTTGAAAACAGCAAAGATGAAAAAGTTTTTAATGCCCGTGATATTACTGCTGCTCGCAGCATGTAACAAAAACGTAACGTTTCCCGACTATCCCTATCAAACGGTATACTTCGCTTATCAATACCCTGTACGCACCATTACGTTTGGAGAAGATATCTTTAGCACAGAACTGGACAACCAGCGAAAATGTAAAATTATGGCGGCCACAGGGGGTGTTTATTACAGTAAAAACGACGTGAGCATCGGTATTGCAGTAGATAATTCCCTGTTGGGAAACGGGTTGCTGTTTGGCGCCGGAAAAGATGAAATTCTGCCAATGCCCGCCAAGTATTATTCACTGGCAGACAACAAAATTATAATCCCCAGGGGGAGTCTGGCCGGTGGCGTGGAAGTGCAGTTGGCCGACACCTTTTTTAATGATCCAAAGGCAATTAAGAATACCTATGTTATTCCGTTACGTATAACCGGTAAGTCGGGCGCAGATTCTGTCCTGAGCGGCAAGGATTTTATCCTGTATGCCGTCAAATACGTGAATACCTGGCATGGTAACTACTTGCGCAGGGGGAAAGATGTAGTGTCAGGAAGCGTACATCAAACCATCATACGGCATAGGGAGTATGTGGAGAAAGATGAGGTAAATATGCTAAGTACGAGGTCCATGAAAGAACTGGAGTTTCCGGTAGTATACAAAGACAAAGACGGCAATAACATCAACTGTACGTTGCTGCTCACCTTTCATGATGGCGGAAAATGTACAGTTTCTTCAGCAACTGTCAATATCAGTGCTGCCGGGGATGGACAATTTGTAAAGAGGGGAGAGAAAAACAGCTGGGGAAACAAAGATCGTGATGCGCTTTACCTCACATACCGGGTTACCCTGCCCGGCATGCAGGTGTCTTCATCGGACACGCTGGTACTCAGGGACCGGTCTGTCACCATGGAGACATTTACGCCTGTGAGTAAATAATTTTTCATTTCGCCTGTCCGCATTGACGCCAATGCCCCAAAACAGCCCCATGGTAAGCAGGGGCTTGTTTTTACCGTATCATTACTCAAGAGCTTCATCTCTTTGCATCTTTGCCATAAATTCGGAAGGCAACAGATTGTATTTTGCCTTGAATGATTTGGCGAAATAGTTAGGCGTGGAAAAGCCTACCTGGTAGGCAATTTCAGCAATGGTCAGATCACTTTTTTTCATCAGCATGGCTGCTTTTTCCAGCCGGTAAGACCGGATATATTCTACCGGGGTCTGACCGGTTAGATCCAATAATTTATTGTATAGCGAACTCCGGCTCATTCCTAATTCTTTGCTCAGGCTCTCCACCGAAAGTTGGGAATCTGTCAGGTTTTCTTCCAGGTGGGCCGCGATACGCACCATGAGCTTTTCTTCCGCCGATACCTTCTCAATTTCAGGCGATAGTAATTTTATTTGTTTAGTATACGTTTTTTTCAGGGTGTAGTTAAGATGCAGGAGGTTTCTGATCTTGGCATGGAGTATTTCGAAGTTAAATGGTTTGGTGATATAGTCATTGGCGCCTGTTGCCAGTCCTGCGATCTGTTGGACCTCATGGGTGAGTGCGGTGAGCAATATGACGGGGATATGATTGGTTCTTTTATCCGACTTTAACTTCTGCAATAAGCTGATACCATCCATTTGCGGCATGGTGATATCGCTGACAATCAGATGCGGATGCTGTAACAAGGCTTTTTGCCAGCCGTCTTTTCCATTATTGGCTTCTATTATTTTGTAGCTCCTGCAAAGGTTATCTTTAAGATAGAACCTGAAATCGTCATTGTCTTCCACGATGAGCACAACAGACTTTTCCTGGTTATCCGGCGATTCCTCGCTGGCCTCTGATGTGGCTGCTTCCTGTTCCTGCAGCATTACTTCAGGAACGGATACCTCAGATGGCTCCTGTTTTACCGGACTTTCTGCCGCAGCCTTTAATGGTAGTTCTATGATAAAAGTTGCGCCCTGTCCCGGTTCGCTGTCTACTTCAATTGTACCGCCATGTATTGTTACAAATTCTTTCGTAATAGATAAGCCTATACCGATTCCCTGATTTAATATGGAGGAAACGGTATTCGTCTGAAAGAAATGTTCGAAGATCCGGTCTTTTTTATCTTTGGGGATGCCGATGCCGGTATCTTTTACTGTTATTTGGACCCATTGCCGGCAGGTAACTTCCTCTTTTTTCAACAGCTGTAGCGTTACGGTGACCGCGCCTTTTTCTGAAGTAAACTTAAAGGCATTGGAAAGCAAATTGAAAAGAATACGTTCTGTTTTATCATGGTCAAATAGAACATTGAGTACTACCGGGGCACTGATAAAGCTAAATTGTATGTTTTTCCTTTCAGCAAAATCGCGGAAAGAGTCTGTGACCTCTCTCACAAAAGCTACAAAGTCTCCTGCTGTCGGCTGTAGTTTCAGTTCATGTTCTTCCATTCTCCTGAAATCCAGTAATTGGTTGACCAGGTTAAGCAACCGCCTGGAGTTTCTTTTGATCATGTTTAGCCTGTCGAGGCGTGGGCCGGCTTTTTCTCCGCTAATGAGCTGTTCCACGGGGCCCATGATCAGTGAAATGGGCGTCCTGAAATCGTGACTGAGGTTGGTGAGGAATTTAATTTTAAGCCGGTCGATGTCCTGCAGTCTTTTTACTTCCATCCTTTCCTGTTCCAGCACAAATTTTTTCCTTATCCGCTTAATCCCTAGGTAACGGCTATATAGCAATAGCAGGCAAATGGCACAACCATATAAGACGTATGCATAAATAGTACGCCAAAAAGGCGGGCGGACGTGGATTTTTATTGTGGTGTCCCGGCTGCTCCAGATTCCATCGTTGTTAGCGGCTTTGACATGGAAGGTATATTCTCCGGGATCAAGGTTCGTATAGGCTGCACTGTTGGCAGTGCCGGTATAGTTCCAGTCTTTATCAAATCCATCGAGTTTGTAGGCGTAATGGTTTTCTGTGGGAAGCGTGTAGTTGAGTGCCACAAAACTGAGGACAAAGTTTTGTTTGTAGGCCAGGCGGATGTTGTCGGCTACAGCGATATGTGCTGTGATGGGGCCATCCTCATCAGGAAGTATCGATTTGTTGGACACCTTTAAATCCGTGAGCAGCACACGCGGAGCATGTTTATTGAGGGTAAGATCAGAGGGCGTAAAGTAATTAATGCCCTCCAGCCCGCCGAACATCAGGTCTCCGTCAGACAAGCGTATCCCGGAGTTATGAACGAAGTTGTTATTTTGGACGCCGTTATAGCGCGTATAGTTTCTGAACTTTCTGGATTCAACATGAAAACTGCTGATGCCCATATTGGTACTTAGCCAGATGATACCACTGTTATCTTCCAGGATTTTATAAATAGTCACGTTTTGCAGGCCGTCTTTTTCGGAGAAATTGACAAACCGCTGTTGTGTTTTATCAAAAAAACTCAGGCCGCCAAAAGTGCCTGCCCACATACGGCCTTTACTGTCGCAAAGCAATGTTTGCACTTTATCACTGGGCAACAGGCTGTTGCTCTGGGTATAGATCTTCCACTGACCGGTACCCGGATGATAAACGCCGACGCCGCCTCCATGGGTGCCAATCCAGATATTGCCTGCTGTATCTTCCTCAATAGCCCTGATATATCCGTTAAACGGCAGCTTTTTCTCGTTGGGCTTTGCGGGGTCCGGATGAGGTGTATGCCTGGTAACAATCTGCTCATTTTTGAGGACGTTCAGCCCTTCTCCGTTGGTGCCAACCCAAACGTAGCCTTTACTGTCTTCCTTTATGCAAAAAATATCATTGGCGCCGGGATGCTCTCTCCCTGCAACTTTTGTAAGGTATTTATAGCTGCGGGTAACACCGTTTATGATGAGCAAACCCAATGCATAAGTGCCTATGTATAATTTTTTGTCGTGGGTGTACTGGAGTGCCATAATGGCCACTTTATTGCCCGTTACCGGAAGCGGGATGTCAATGGGATGGACTTTCCCCGTTTGGCGGTTGAATTCAAACATACCTCCGCCATCAGTGGCCACAAAAACGTTGCCTTCGCTGTTTTCCGCAAAGGCGGTGACAATGGACGACTGACGGCTATTTTCATGGAAGGCGCTACCCGGTTTGAAATTAAAGAGGTGCAGATTCCTGTCATATTTATTGATCCCACCTCTGAAAGTGCCTAGCCAATAAATACCCTGTTGGTCGTTATAGATACATCTTATGGATTGATTGGTTAGACTATAGATGTTTTCATCGGAGGGAAGATAATGATCAACGGTGCTTGTCCGGGTATTTAGCACCATAAGCCCTTCTTCGGTGCCAATCCATAGCTGGTGGTCTTTGTCTGGCCTGATGCAGTTGATTAATTTATTGTGCAGGAGCGGGATAGCATGATATGGGGCCATGCTGGCGCCATTGGGTTGCAGCGTATACAATCCTGTAGCGGTGCCTATCCAGATCTGCCCGTCACTGTCGCCTGTAATTGCCTTGATCTCGTTATCCTGGGCTGTACACCCGGTTTTGTTGTTGGCTATTCGTTTTATGGCACCGGTGGAGGGCGCATATCGGTACAGGCCATGAGCCGTACCAATCCAGATTTGTTGTTTGCGGTCAATAAAAAGGCAGCGGGGGGTAAGCTTTGTCTCCTGGTTTTCTTCTCCTGCTATCAGGTTAATTTGGGAAATATGGCGGCTGCCAGGTGTTAGCTTAAATAAATGTTCGAACTGTGCGATCCATATGTTACCGGACGTATCGCTGGAGATATCCAGTATTACCGCGTTTGGTGGCAATTGGGGGGCATCTGCGTGCAGGGGGAAGTGAACGAAGGCGTCCTTTTTACGGTCGTATAAGCTAAGACCACCGCCGCTGGTGCCTATCCAGAGGTTGCCGGCTTCGTCTTCATGGAGTGCCAGTATCTCATTGGCTCTCAGGCTGGAAGCGTCATCCGGATGGTGCCGGTAAACAGTAAAGTGTGTACCGTCAAATTTATTTAAACCATCATCGGTAGCAAACCACATCAAACCATAATGGTCTTTCGTGATGGCATTCACCCCATTGGATACCAATCCGTCTTTAGCGGTAAGCGAAGTAAAGTTGAGGTGTCCGGTTTGGGTCCAGCCGGTTTTAGCGAGGCATAGTAAACAGCACAGGAACGTAAATGTATATTTACACATATGGAGCGGTCATTAAAGCAAGATATTGGTTGAATGATAATAACGTGGTTCTTTGTACCTCAATTTAAGTATTGTAATGAAATTTATAAACATCATGATACTAAATTGCCTGAATACACTGGTATTGGACTATAATAATTGTAAAAAAGACATTTTTCACATCAATTTCAACAAATGAGCTATCCGGAAAGTACCGGCCCCTGTATTTTTGTTTCCATGCAGTTTTATCCGGAATCAATTACGGGTAATGCTAATATGACTGAATAACGGCTTTAAAAATGTATAAGAAATTTTTCGTTATAGCGCTCCTGTTCTTTTGTAGTGCTTCGCTTTATGCGCAGCAGTCCGATAATGAAGACGGGACCTATACCAATCCGGTTATCTGGTCCGACTTTCCGGACAACGACGTAATCCGCGTGGGAGATACATATTATATGGTAGCTACCTCCATGTATTTTTTTCCCGGTGTGCCGCTGCTGCAGTCGAAAGATCTGGTGAACTGGACGTATGCAGCCAATGCGGTGCCGCGGTTCAGGCAGCACCCCTTTTATGATCTGAAAGGCGGAAACAGATATGGGAGAGGGCAGTGGGCCAGCAGTATCCGCTACCACAACGGAAAGTTCTACATACTTTTCATGACACTGGACGAAGGTGGTTTTTTGTGCACCGCCACAAAGGCAGAGGGCCCCTGGGAGATACGAAAGCTGGTAAGGCCCTACTATGACCCCGGGTTGTTTTTTGATGAGGATGGGCGCATCTACATTGCTCACGGTTATTCTAAACTGTCTGTGACAGAAGTGGATGCTAACCTCGCTCCTGTCGGCAGGGACAGTATCGTGTTTGATAAGGTGCAAAGGCCGGGGCTGGAGGGGTCGCATGTCTATAAGGTAAACGGGTACTATTATATTTATGCTACCTATGGTGGTGGAGATGGTTACCAGGTTTGCCTCCGGTCAAAAAATATATATGGCCCATATGAGGAAAAAACTGTGCTGAAAGACGATATGAACCTCTATGGTAAAGGTGTTCATCAGGGAGCGCTGGTCGAAACGTCCCAGGGGGAATGGTGGAGTATTATCTTTCAGGACAGGGGAGGGGTGGGAAGAGTGCCGACTTTGCAGCCGGTGCAGTGGATAGATGGCTGGCCGGTCCCGGGGAAAAATGGAAGGGCAGTGGTAACCCATGTTAAACCACGTACCGGATCAGTTACCCCGGTACAAATGCTTCCCTGCAGTGATGAGTTTGGTGATGACAGGCTTGGCATGCAATGGGCCTGGAACCATAATCCTGACGACAGCGCGTGGTCTTTAAGTAAGCGGAAAGGTTATCTGCGGCTCACTACTGTCAGCGTTGCCGCTGATTTGTTTCATGCACGGAATTCACTTACACAACGGATATTTGGACCCTTCTCCGAAGCTACCGCAGCATTCGATATCAGCGGAATGAAAGCCGGCGATGTGGCCGGACTTGCTGTTTTGCAGTTGCCTTATGCCTTTATCGGCGTGAGCGCTGGCGCGCCGGTAAAGTTTATTGTGATGGAGCGTGCCGGCAGCAGGAAAGACAGTGTTGCCATAGGACAGCAAAAAAGGGTGTTCTTCAGGGCTTCCGTTAATACTGTGAAAAATCTGGCTTACTTCTCCTATAGCTTCGATAACAGGACATATATCCCCCTGGGCGATACGCTGAATATGCAGTTTGACCTGAAGATGTTTACTGGTAACCGGTTTACACTGTTTAATTACGCCACGCTTAAAAGCGGCGGTTGTGTCGATGTGGACTGGTTTCACATGGATACCCGGAAGGGGGCCCCCAATCTTTTTAAGGCATCCTCCCGCATTGCTGCGGAAATGTATGATGACATTTACGGCGCACGAGTGGCTCCCGGAAAGGATGGAAGCGAGCCGGGGCAGCAGGAGGTAACCCATTTGACAGCCGGTTCATGGGTACGCTTTAACCAGGTAGATTTTGAAAAAGGATATCCATACCTGTTATTGCGGGTGACACCCCGCGGAGGGCGTATAAACGTGTATCTCGATAGTGATTCATTGCATCCCTATGCTACGGTGGCCGTGCCCGAACAGCCGTTGCTGAACTACACGACGGTGAGCGTACCTGTAAAGCCAGTTGCCGGCAGACACCGGCTGACATTTACCTTTGCGGGAGAAACGCCATCCACCGCCCGTTTCAACTGGTTTACCTTCACAGATGACAGCCAGCAAACGTATACATCGCCTCCGTTGATATCACATATCTATACCGCGGACCCGTCTGCGCATCTCTTTAACGGAAAAATATATATCTATCCCTCGCATGATACTGCTACTGAGACGAAGGAAAGTGATAATGGGGACCATTTCCAGATGGAGGACTACCATGTTTTTTCCATGGACTCCATCGGCGGGAAAATAACAGACCATGGGATTGCGCTCCGGGTGCATGACGTGCCATGGGCGTCGAAACAGTTGTGGGCACCGGATGCAGCATTTTCGAAAGGAACATACTATTTGTATTTCCCAGCGAAGGATAAAGAAGGGGTATTCAAAATAGGCGTTGCTTCTTCAAAACAGCCGACCGGCCCTTTTGTGGCCGAAAAAGAGCCGATGGCAGGAAGTTATAGCATTGATCCCTGCGTGTTCAGGGACGACGATGGTTCTTTTTATTTGTACTTTGGCGGTATTTGGGGAGGACAATTACAGCACTGGGATAATAACCGCTATGACGCCACAGCAACGCTGCGGAAAAAAAATGAAGTGGCTATCCTTCCCCGGGTGGCAAAACTTGCCCCGGATATGAAAAGCCTGGAAAGCGCTCCGTTGACTATAAAAATTACAGACAGTACCGGCCGGCTATACCTTGAACAGGAGAACGACAAACGCTTTTTTGAGGCGGCCTGGATGCACAAATACAACGGCAAATATTACTTCTCTTATTCAACCGGCGATACACACAATATCGTTTATGCGATCGGAGACAGCCCCTATGGCCCCTTTACCTACCAGGGCGTTATCCTGAAACCGGTTGGCGGCTGGACCAACCATCATTCGATTATTCAAATCGGACATAAATGGTATTTATTTTATCATGATACGCAGCTGTCGGGTAAAACGCACCTGAGAAACGTGAAGGTAATGGAGTTGAAGTATAATAGCGATGGTACTATCCAGACGTTAAGCGCATTCAGATAACCCATTTCGTAAATTATTAAAGAACCAGGCAATATATGAAGTACATCCGCCATGTTATTATTTTTTTGCTGACCGTCGCCATAAGTTTTTCCTGTGTGGCTTACCGGGCTCATTCCTTTGCCGGGCCGGAGGTACGGGGACTAAAAGATTATTACAAGGACTATTTTCCTATAGGCGTGGCCGTTTCAGCGCGTGCGCTGCACACTGAGGAAGCAGGATTGGTGGTCCGGCAGTTTAATAGTATTACCCCGGAGAATGCTATGAAAATGGGCGTGATTCACCCGGACGAGCAGCTGTATAACTGGAGGGAGGCTGATGCTGTCGCAGCTTTTGCCAGCCGTAACGGAATGAAGCTCAGGGGGCATACCTTAGTCTGGCATAATCAGGCCCCGGGATGGATTTTTAAGGGAGCCAACGGACAGCAGGTGTCCAAAGACGTGTTGTTACAGCGCCTGAAACAACACATTACAACTGTTGTAAAGAGATATAAGGGCATCGTATATGCCTGGGATGTAGCCAATGAAGTGATCAGTGACCGTAAGGAAGAGTTTTACCGGAATTCACTGTGGTACCGGATCTGTGGCGAAGAATACATAGAGAAGGCATTTCAGTGGGCCCATGAAGCAGACCCTGATGCGTTGTTGTTTTATAATGATTACAATGAGATAAACACCGTAAAGCGGGAAAAAATTATCCATATGCTCAATGGCCTTATCAGCAAAGGGGTACCGGTCCATGGAGTGGGGTTGCAGGCGCATTGGGCCGTAAATGAACCATCAGCAGAACAGCTGGATAAAACGATGGCAGATTTTGCAAAACTGGGGCTGAAAATACAAATTACTGAATTTGATATTTCCGTGTACCATAAGGAACATGAGATGAGGGAACGCGAGGCGGGCGACAGCGCTACGGCGTTTACCGCAGCAAAGGAGCGGCAACAGCTCGAGCAGTACCGCCAGTGTTTTGCATCTTTTCGCAAGTATCGTGATGTCCTGACAGGTGTAACGTTTTGGAATATCTCCGACCGGTATAGCTGGCTGGACAACTTTCCGGTGCGTGGCAGAAAAGACTATCCATTATTATTCGACAGGGAGCTGCAACCCAAGAAAGCGTTTTGGGCGGTCGTTAAATTTTGAAATCACCTGGTAACGGCAGGCCTCTCCTGTAGATACTAGCCCTGACCATCATAGCCCCAGACCATATACAATGCTCCCCAGGTGAACCCGGCGCCGAAAGCGGCAAGCAACAGGCGGTCCCCTTTCCTCAGGCGCGACTCGTAGTCCCACAGGCACAAAGGAATTGTACCGGAGGTGGTGTTCCCGTAGCGGTCAACGTTTCGCATTATTTTTTCAGCGGGAAAAGACAGTATTTCTGCGGTACGGTCAATAATCCGCTGATTAGCCTGATGGGGTACCAGCCAGGTGATGTCTTGTGCTGACAGGTTGTTTTTTACCATCGTATGGGTGATGGCCTCCGTCAGGTGTAATACTGCATAATCAAAGATAGCTTTGCCATCCATGTAGAGATAATGTTCCTGGTTATTGACCGTAGCTGTAGAGGAGGGCCAGCGCGAACCTCCGGCTTTTACATAGAGCAGGTCGGCGCCGCTGCCGTCTGTACGAAGGAAACAGTGTTGAATCCCGCTGTCCGCGGGGCCGGGCTCCAGCAACACACCACCTCCGCCATCGGCAAACAGACAAGTGGTGATACGGTCCTGGCCCCCGATAATACTGCTCATTTTATCTGCTCCCAGTACCAGCACGTAACGGTATATTTGCTGCTCTATATACCGGGATGCAATATCCAGCGCGGAGAGAAAACCGCTGCATGCCCCATTGATGTCGATAGCCCAGGCTTTGCTGGCGCCGATTTCACGGGCAACAATATTGCTGGTGGAAGGCGTGATCATATCCGGCGTGGCTGTGGCCAGTACAATGGCATCCAGTTCTGATGGCTGTATGCCGCGTTTACGGCAAATTTCAAGGGCTGCCTGCACGCATATGGCAGAAGTACCGACGCCTTCCTCCCGGATATGCCGTCGCTCGTTAACGCCAAGATATTTGGGAATCCATCCGGATGGGATATCCATTTTTTGTTCCAGCTCTTCGTTGTGAACGATATGTGGCGGTACATATCCGCCGACTGCTGTGACAACCGCATTGCACTTTTTCATAGTCAGGATTTTTAAGATAGTAAAAAGGGGTAACAATTAGTATGTCTAACAAAATGGATATGGACGGTAACTTGTTCAAAGTTATCAACAGCTGCTGAAGTGGCACGGCATATTTCAACTGCTGTCTAAAGTGCATGGTGTGACTATAGCTTCGCAAGACGCCTGTTGTTTCCCTATTTTTTAATGTCTAATATTTGTGACCATGTCTCTTGAAAATTATTCATTGTCCGCGCTTGCGCAGGAATTATCCGCTCTCAGAAAAAAGGACAGTTATCATCCGGACATGGATGCAGCTGCTGTGTTCAACCGGTATTCCCCGGGGAGTTTACAGCAGCTGATGCAGGGCATGTCGGAGATCACCGCCTCCTTTTATGGTCTGCTACTTCAGCAGGCAGTTGCATTGGAGGGGCCTGATATGGCGGAAGCCCTTTCTTCTTCACTGATTTATACGCTGGGAAAAAACAAGGCCGGCAGAATAATGGAGATGCATCCTTTGCTGGATCGGGATGCCAGAGGCACCATCGAAATTGTTATTGCTGCCATCTTTACCGCCAGCCCTGAATTTAATTTTGAAGTCGATAGCTTCACGGCAACTGAAGTGGCTTTCACTATCCGCGGAACAGACCGTTATCATCGGATTAGTCGGCAGCTGCAGATAACCCATCTCCTGAAATGGCCGGTGATACTGCCGTTCCTGGAAGGGATACGCGATGTGGTTGCACCCGGCTGGAAGGTGGCAACGCTTGCATCTGCGGTAGATGAGAATAGCAACTGTGATTATGTTTTCAGGATATACCAGGAGGCAGCTGCGCCGGCAGAGGACATTCAGACAGGCATGCGACCTCCCTTTTTCCGGTTGCCCGCAGCCGCTCTGGTGACCAGGGGGAAATATCTCGAGGTGGACCTTGGGCCTGCCGGTGATTTTCAGGATAGTCAGTTTGTTACAATGATCCAGCAATGCCTGTCGGCCGAAGCGTGGAATGCCTGCCGCCTGTATCCTACGGGGACAGACCAGTATATGCTGGCAGAGCGGTTCAGGTGCATGCGCATCGGCAACTTTTTGGCAGATACATCTTTAAAAGCGGTACTCCATACACAGGAAGTCAGTAAAAGAAAGCGGAAAAGTATTATACGTATTTTGGATAATAGGGGAGATATGATCTACCAGGTGCTTTTCGATTATTACATGTGGAATGAAGCGGACTTTAAAAATAAATTTACTTTCCTGAAAAGTGAAGGAAAACCAGCGCCGGGAGAATCATTGCCGCTTCCTGTTATCAGCCGTATTTCTTTTGACAATGCCTGGCATTATATGTCCCGGCTGGCTCCTGTAGATGAAATACATTGCCTTGGCCATTTCGGGGGGTATCCCTGCGTGCCGGCGTTGTTTCTGTTCCGGTTATTACACCTGGAAGCGGAAAAATGGATAAAGGACGTGCTGGGAGAGCTGCCGGAAACCAGGCTGGTGGTAGATAGCGTTGCTGTTCATCCCTCGCGTATTATGCCCGCCGGTGTGCCATATGACATTGTAACCACTGTACATCAGTTGTCAGATAATATACTGCAATTTGTGTATGACGTCACGCAGGCGGATGGACCTGGTACCAGGTTCTGCTGCGTGGTATTGGATATCAGGTTGCAGCGGTAAGCCGGTGCGTTTTATCGGGGCTGCAGTCTTTCCGGCATCAGGACCATATCCGCGTCTGCTGGAGTAAATTTTGAGCCATTAAGCCGAAGAGTAACATCTCTTGGAATTGTCTGAATTTAGTATATTTAAGGGTACTGTGTCATTTTAGGAACAGCAATTAAGAATAGTAATATGAGTCAATATATTAAAATTGGACTTAAAGTATTATGGTTGATTGTTTTGACTTACTGGTTCATTTCGGGGCTTATTGCCAAAAAGGCCGAACATCAGGAACCTTTTATTAAACGATTTGTTCAATACTGGCTGCCGTTAATTATTGCCATGTTGTTTTTAGGGCCAGGAGAGTGGTTTGGACGTAGCTGGTTAAGGGAGAATTTTATTGAACATTCTGATCTGGTTGGGACCATTGGACTTTCTATTTCCGTAATTGGCGCAATAATAGCTTGCGCATCCCGATATAAACTTGGCAGGAATTGGAGTTTATCGGTACAAAAAAAAGAAGACCATCAATTAATACAAGACGGAATTTATAGAATTGTCCGGCATCCGATTTATACAGGACTATTGTTACTATTTATCGGAAATGCATTAATTGTTGGTGACTACAGAGCGATAATAGCTGTATTAATAGTTTTTGTATCGTTATGGTTAAAGCTCAAAAAGGAAGAGAAATTGCTGATCGAAATTTTTGGAACGAAATATACGGAATACCAAAATCGCACAAAGGCAATTATCCCATATTTATTATAATAAAAAATGACGAATTCGCATGATCTTTATGATCAGTTCTACAGGTGTTCCGGCTAAAAAATCATTGATACAGCATGAACGGCTGTAGGTGTGAGAGCGATCCAAAATATCTATCAGTAAGGGTTAAGGCTAATAGCCCATCTAAAAAAAAAGAGCATGGCAATAGTCAAAAGATGGTTCTGCTTCTTCATAATCATTGCCGTAGGCATTGAACCGTGTTTTAGCCAGGAATACAGGCAATCTATCGATATGCGTACTTCTTTTGTACCTGGCACGGTAATGATAAACGGAAAACCTATTGTTTACTATGAGCTTCATTTGACTAATTTTTCAAATGATTCCATAAGCCTGGAAAAGATGGAAGTATTGGAGGGTGTTGATTCTTCGGTTGTTGTTTCCTTTGACAAGGATGACCTGATGAACAGGCTTAGCAGGCTGGGATTACAATTGAAGGATAAAGAAAATATAATTGCGCCGGGTAATTCAAGGGTAGTCTATCTTGAATGGCAAAGTGATAAAACGGATGTGCGACTGATGCATCGTCTTAGTTTCGTATTATCTCAGGGTCATAAAAAGCAAACATTTTCAGTTCAGGGCGCAGGCATTAACTTGTCTGAGAAGCCACGAATAGCGCTTGGAGCGCCTTTACGGGGCGGCCCATGGGTGGCGGTTTACGATCCTTCCTGGGGCCGCGGGCATCGCAGGGTCATTTATACTGTTGATGGGAAGGCCCGGATTCCGGGACGTTTTGCCATCGATTTCATCAAGCTTGATACGTTGGGACGGTATGCGAATGGAGACAATAATCTGGTGAAAAACTGGTACAGCTATGGGGAGGAGGTGCTTGCAGTGAGTGATGGCGTTATTTCAGCAACCAGAGATGATTTTCGGGAAAGCAGCACTTTGTCGAATCATCCTGAATACCCGGCTGGGAAAGCAACAGGAAACTACATTTCCTTAGATATAGGAGATAGCTGCATCGCATTTTACGAACATCTGAAACCAGGAAGCATCAAAGTGGTGCCCGGGCAACGGGTAAAAAAAGGAGATGTCATTGCAGTGGTCGGGTTTACAGGTCAGACTACCGGTCCACATCTTCACTTCCATCTGGCAGACCAGCATTCAGCGCTGGGTGCGGAGGGGATACCTTTTGAATTTGAACGTTTTACGGTTCTGGGCGCATATATTGATTTCGGTAAGTTTGGAAAGGAGCGCTGGACAACCGTAAGAGATGATTCCCCATTGATAATTACAGCAGAGCGCCCTGCACCAAATTCCGTAATAAAATTCGACGTGGAAGATAATTGATAAGCGTACATGCGACATGTTTAGTACCCCTCTCTTACCCCCTGAATAAACCCTCATGATGACTGTAAAACAGCAACATAAACTGCACATCGGACTATTTGACAACCCCTGGATTTTAAGAATCGTTTTAAAGAATTGGTTATCCCAAGATGTTGACTGTAACGTAGTGATTGATGCCGGTAATGTTTTAAGCCGGCTGATAAAGTGAAATGTAGATCTGTGCTTTCAAACAGGTGCGTCAATTCCGGCAGACACAGTTGCCTGGTTTCCATAGCGGAGTAGTTTTCGGCAAAAATAGTATCCGCTACTGCGTTGTGGTTTCAATGGAATGAGATCTTCTCTTGAAAGTATTTTATCTTTGTCTCATCAACGTCCGGCAGATTGAACGTTTAACCCGTGATCCCTATCGCCAATACTACGATATGCCAGACAAATCATGTGTACCCGTATCTAATAAATTATTTTGTCATGAAGAAAGAAACACTATTTACCCTTATCTGCTGTTGCGGACTGGGCGCTGTTGCTCAAGCCCAGGATTTACAGACTGTCACCAACGCCGGCAATACCACTAACCGGTTTATTCAAATTACCGGTGCCAACGGTCTACCAGCCACCGGTGCTGGCCTGGAGTTATATGCAAACCCTGCTAACGCCACCGGGTATCTGAAAGCATATAACCGTGGCGCCGGCGTTCCCGGGCTCCTGAAGATCCAGGACAGTGGGGGAGATACCCACATCAATCCGGCAGGCGGTAATGTGGGTATCGGGACCACCACCCCCGCAGCCAGACTGGATGTTGCGGGGAATATAAAGGTCTCCGACGGAATGCAGACCATCAACCTGGTCAATGGAACTAATACCGCGCCGTACAACCTTTCACTGGGCTTAAATGATGACGGCGTTAACTTCTCCAATAATTCAGCTACCAGGGGCTTTAAGTTTAACAATGCAAACGGAAACCTCTTCCTGGTCAACAGCAGGGGAAATATGGGTATTGGCACACTGACTCCGATGAATGGCACGAATAACCTGGGACTGCATATCAGTAAGGGCAACCATTCCACGATTGTGTTGGGAGAGCCGGCCGATGGCTATGGCGGCTTTGTACAAACTTCCGACTCCAGGCACAGGGTATTCATCGGGGCCAACGCATATGACGATGTCGCCAGCAGCTGGCGGACGGTACAAGCCGGAAAAGGAATAGCAGGAATAAGCATCGTGGCCGACGAAGGCGGGTGGGGCACTTCTATAGACTTTTTTACAGATACCGGCTCAACATTTACCAAAAGCATGACGATACTGGGCAACGGGAACGTGGGTATTGGCACCGTTACGCCAGGAGCCTGTAAACTGGCGGTAGACGGCTTAATAGGCGCCCGCAGGGTAAAAGTGACACAGGGAGCATGGGCAGATTTTGTATTTCACCCGGAGTATAAACTCCCTTCTCTCCGGGAAGTAGAGCTGTTCATCAACCAACATCAGCACCTGCCCGATATACCGGCTGAAAAAGAAGTAGTACAGGACGGCCTCGACCTCGGCGACATGAATAAAAAACTCCTGCAGAAAATTGAAGAACTTACCCTCTACATGATCGAAGAACACAAAAAGAACCAGCAACAGGAGCAACTGATCCGACAACTGCAAGAGGAAATAAAACAGTTGAAAAATAAGTAATATAGCAGTGAGGCATTGAACAATCAACTTTACATCGGCCGGCACCCTGTATCTCCGCTTCGGCATCCCCTGTTACTTTTTTCATCTCAGCGGGTCGTTGCAGATACGTTCATACTGGCGGGTGCTCAGGCAGGCGTTCCTGGCAATTTCGTGCCGGACTGCGTCAGGCCGCAGATACCGGCATAGAACTTCCGTTACTGAAAATAGCAAGTAATGGCTGATATATCCTCAATAAAGCGGTGTATTCAGCGTAGTTATACCAGTGACCACGCTACTATCGCGCGCGGCCTCCAGGTAAAGCCGGTATTGCATTGGCTTGTCGGGGACCGTCAGCGTGAAAGATGCGCCTTTCCCAACGGGTTGCAGGTGGAAGGGATTGCCGTAGCGGTCTGTCTGCACAAGGTACCATTCAAACTGCAGCTGGTCTTTACCCGGGTCTGCAAACCGCCAGCCGGCGCCGGTGCTTACGAGTGCGTGATAGGTGAGCCGGCTGCCGGGCAACGTTGTACGGGAGGGCCGGAGTATTTTCACTTTGGGCAGCGATGGCAATGCAGAGCGCTGGCTCCATAGGCCCGAGAGCTGCTCCCAGGCTGGTTTATGGCGGCCACGATGATCGATAAGGCCGTCGAATGTAACATAATCGCGGGTCTCCAGGTCCTGCCACGTGGTGATGAATGCGGGTACCGGTGACAGCGCAGCATAAGAGGCTACCGGTATTTTGCTGATGAAGCAGGGTACATTTCCGGAAAGAAGAGCTGCGAGACCGGTGGTATCGCCGATGGTCTCTATGCCGAATGCGTCGATGGCGGGTAGTTGCTGCCGGAGCCAGGGTAGCAGGGGGGCGGTGGCTGATTGAAAAAGAACGTCTGTTGTCACCGGTCGGGACGGATCGGTGGCTTTGATAGCCCTGGCAAGTCCTTCCAGCCAGCGCAGGTAACGTTGCTGCTGATAGAGCAAAGCCGGCTTAAAGTGATATTGCCCCAGTTGCTGCCATGCGTTATTGCCGATCTGCCATGCGGTGATGACGGTGTCGTTGCGGCGCCTGGCGATGTTACGGAGGATATCCCGCTGCGCCCGCGCGAGCATGACGCTGTCCTTGTCCATATCCGTGACGTCGGGCAGCCAGAACCCGTAATGTATGTGAATACCGTGGCTACGGGCTTCCGAAAGCACGTTCCTGTCATATACGCCCGGACCGTAACGGCGGATGGTGTTTACGCCCAGCTGCTGCATTTGCTGAAGGTCATGGGCCGTTTCCCGGCGCGTAAGGGCGTACCGGTTTCTGAACCAGTCTTCTCCTTTCTGATAGCGCAGTCCGCGGAGGTTGTCCGGCAGCGGATGGTGTGGGACCGGAGCAACGGTCGCTGCACCCGCGATGGCTGTAACATTAAGGGCTGCCGGTCCCCGCAGCCGCGGAAAACTGTCCAGTACTGCCAGCAGTTGTCCGGGTTGACGAATAGACCAGTCGAGGTACCGTGCGGTGTCTCCTTTCACGACATTGACATCGTGCCCGGTATTGAAAAACACCTGTGCATGGACTTCAGGGAAACGGTTGCTGATAGCCAGGAAGGCATCGCTGAACCAGCGTGCCTGGTCGCCGGCATCGGAAGCGGAGCCCATTTCTGCTATCATCACGGGCAGGCCTGAACGGAAAAGCGGTAGCTGGTGAAAAGGCTGGTATAATGCCTCGAAGGAATACCATGCACCACCTCCATGTGCAGGGCCATAGTTGAGGGCGGTAACACCTATCCAATCTACGAATTCCTTGCCGGGAAAATATTTTTCAGCGTTGGAGGCTTTCCATGGGCTCCATACCCATACGGCGTTTATGGCGCCGCGGCGAAGGAACAGTGTATGCACATACCGCCAGGCGCGGCCGTATTCTTCGGGTGTATTGCCACCAGTGGGCGACCATGGGTAAGCAGGATTGTCCGGTTCATGCGCGAAGCGTAAAAACAGCGGCCGGTTCAATGCTTTCACCTGGTCTGCGAACTGTTCGAGGTAACTGTCAAAAATACCGGTGGGTATCAGCGACATTACTTTGCGTTCCTGCTGCACTTGACCAGCGTTATGGGTAAAGCGGGAGGTCCAGGGTTCCCAGGTAACCATGGGAATAGAACCGCTGTTGTAAATTGCTGTCAGAGAGTCCGGCAGGAGGTGGTCCTGTCCGTCGCCCCACGCAATATACAGCGAGGTAATCTGCGTGCGCGGGAGCCCTTCGCCGGATGGGTTGTATGCGCCGGTATAGAAAACGTCCTGTCTTGAGGGTAGTACGCTTACGGGAGCTTGTCGCCGTCCGGCGGTAAAGTACCAGCTCAGCACGATGACAACCAGCAGCAACGGGAGGCCGAGTTTACGGATACCGGTGTACAGGTGCAGGTGCCGGAATATCCAGAATTGTCTTTTCAGAAATAGTGGTAGCGTCAGGATTGTTTTCACCCATCCGTATCGTGCCGGTATTTTCTTCAGCTGGAGACTGGCCATGATGTTGAATACCATAATGAGACAGTTGATGCCTGCAATGCCAGCCATAAAAAGCGAATAAGGGTTCCAGTCATGAGATAACCCATATATGATTGCGGCCAGCGAAATGACCAGTATGACTATGTTGGGTAGGTTCAGCCGCCAGTCGTCCGGCCCGGAGTCGTCTTTCGGGGTGGGGAGGTACGGTACTCTTTTGCGCGCAATAGTGTATATGAGGCCGAGCAGGTAGATCCACCAGGTGCCGATAAACAGCAGGCCGCCTACCACGTGGAAGCCGCGTTCCGTCTCCTCCATTACCCAGCGTTGCACGTAATGCCGAATGAGGATGATGGACGCGATGGCAGGGAAGGCGAGCAACGAAAACTGCACCAGGTCCGCCCGGAAAGGAATGTACCCGGTGACCAGCGACAGCACGGGCACGAGGAAATTAATGAGAAAAACAACTCCGGATAGATAATGCAGGGGGATGGTGCCGTAATGCAGACGTTGCAGCCAGGTAAACTGTCGGAACAGCCGCGGATAAGTGGTCACCAGCAGCTCGAAGGTGCCTCTCGCCCATTTCAGCTGCTGCGCATAGTACGCCGAAAGGGTATTGGGTACCAGCCCGCGGGTAAGCACGGCAGGCACGTAGATAGATTTCCATCCTTTGGCATGCAGGTGCATGGCAGTATGCATGTCTTCCGCCAGCCCGCTGGCGTGTCCGCCGATGGAGTCCAGGGCGGCTCTCCGAAAGGTGCAGTTGGCGCCGATGGCCAGCACGGTGCCGTAGCTGTTCATGGTGGACATAATAGGTCCGTAAAACTGAAATGTTTGCTGGGCGGCGCCTTTGGCGATAAGGTTGTCGCCGAGGTTGCTGTATGCCTGTACGATCTGCACGAAGCCGATTCCGGGATCGTTGAAATGATGTACTACGGCATCCAGGAAATCCGGCGCCGGCACATGGTCCGGGTCCATCACCACACAAAGCTCTCCCGTGGCGTATTGCAGGGCATTGTTGATATTACCGGCTTTGGCATCCTTGCGGTTGGTACGGGTCACATGCCGCACGCCGAGGCGTGCACACACTTCGCGGAGATACGGGTCGTTCGCTTCGTCGCATAGCCAGGCGGTATGCGGGTAGGTCATGGCCCTGATGGCGGTAAGCGTGTTAACGATCATGTCATACGGTTCGCCCGGGAAGTAGGTGGTGAGTACATCTACCGTGAAGGGATGCTGCGGTGGCGGCGAAGGAGGGATGCGGATAGCGGCGTAATGATACCATTCATGCAGAATGGTCAGGCAGTTAAAGGTGATGGCTGCCATCAGCACCCAATATAGCGGGGCGTAACCGATTTGCGTGCGCCGGAACAGCACGGTGAGCAGCACACCGATGCTGACGGTACCCAGCAGGATCATCAGCCTGAGGGTAAACAGTTCCCGCCGTGACGGCGGTGTGACCGGTGCCGGTTGTTCCTTTTCTCTCATGGCGCGACTACATAAAAGGGTGTATTGGTGGAAGCGAAATTGCCGTATGCATCATATACGGTCACGAATATACGATAAGGTCCTTCCCGCAGGGGGGCACGGAAGCGGGCGCCGGTGCCCTCATGGGAAAGCAAAAGGCTGTCCGCTGCCGGCGGCTTCACTTTGTTCACATCGCTGCGGAAACGGATGAACCAATCCTCCGGCAGCACTTCCCATGTAAACCGGAGGGAGTCGTTACCAGGATTTTCCAGCAAAAGATTGGCGGAATGGACGGTGCCGGGCGGCAGCAAAATATTGTCCCTCGCACCCTTGCCATCCAGCAGCATATACCGTAATGCAGGCGCTTTATGCGCAGGGAGCCGCCCCGTCCAGATATATTGCATGGTCTGCACGGTGGCGGAAGCGGCGCCGTTTTCGGCGAACAGGCTGAACCAGGTATGCGTCACTTCCTGCTTCTGGCCCCAGTAGAATACACAGGCCCCCAGGAAGCGCGGATCATCTACCGGCATATAAGCTGTATAACGTTTAAGATATTGTTCCGCTTTTTTATTGCTGGTATTTTCAATGGGAGCGCCCCACGCGGCGGTTTCGGCTTCCCAGGGTCCGTTGATGCCCCATTCGGTGATCAGGAACGGGCCATCCCAGAACCAGGAGAATGACCGCAGCTCCTGGCGAAGGTGGTGCAGGTCTCCAAATATGTTTAGCGAGATAAGGTCCAGTTGCGGCACTTTCCAGCGGATGTTGTAAATATTGCGCCGGTTAAAATTAATGAGGGTGGTGGTCACAGGATGATCCGGATCGTGCGTATGGATGATGTCCACCAGGCGGTTAAAGGTTTTGTAAAACGGGCGGTAACGGGGCCTGTAGGGAAAATCCACTTCGTTGCCGAGGCACCACATTAGCAGGGCAGGATGGTTTTTGTACCGTTCCACCACCCGCTCGTAAGCCAGGTATAGTGCGGAAACGGCGGCGGTATCCCGGTAGTATGCAAGGGATTCGCTGCTAGGGATGTGTAAACCGGCGATGACAGCGATGCCCGCTGCCTGTGCGCTGTCCAGCAATGCACCGATCTGCACGGTATCCCAGGTACGGACAGTGTTGCCGCCCGCTGCCTGCAATGCCTGCAGCTGTCCGTCGCCTGCCGCGCCTTTGACGATAAAGGGCTGTCCATTCCTGAAAATAGTATACCGGTCTCCGGATTTTCCAATGTAAACTTTGCGTGGAGCAGAAGGGGAGGGCGTCTGCCGGCAGGCCGCCATCGTACAACCCAGCAGAGCCAGGACAATAAAACCGAAATACACAGGAGTATGGCGTGTCTGTAGGCGTTGTATCATTCGGAGCACATCGGACTACCTAAATATAGTGAAATCTTTTTAAAGTCCGTTGATCGGACTACCAGGCACGCCTGTCGGAAATGATATCAGGCATCGGAACGGAAGCGAAGCTTTATTTTCTCCAGTTGCCGCTTGTGCCGCAGGATGTGCACAATAGCGTGCTCGGTCATTTGCTCGATGTCGTACACCTGCCCCCAGCGCGCCTTTATCTTTAGTGAATCGTCAAATTGTTCCAGTTCATTATCCTCAATGGAACTAAAAACCTTTTCAGTATAGGCGAAAACGTTGGTCAGGTCGTGCACATATGCTTCGATGGTCTGATGAAAGACTTTGCTTTTTGTTTCAACAGTATGTCCTTTCAACCGGTCGATACTGGTAGCATAGTTAAAGCCGGAGCTTACCACGTGGGTTAAAATGGTCTGCACAGACCTGCAGTTTTCGTCCGCTGTTACAGGGTCGGTGATGACCGTCAACATGCCGTCCGGAATGTCTTCAATCACCGCTTTAAAGTCTGAGATCGCCTGCTCGTATATATCAAGCAATGCTCCCACTGCGCCTGGTCGGTATGGTTTGTTTATCATGGTCTGGCAGGATAGTGGCTACCCGGCAAGGGCGCCTGGTTGTCGATAAATCTAAATATACATCATACGGCGGGATAAAAACACGAAGCTGCCTCATAAATAACGAGGCAGCTTCGCAGGCTTTGCAGTGTATCCCCGGGCGTTAGTGTACGTACTTCAATGGCCCTGGCAGTGTTTTATGATACCCGGCCGGGGCATATGCCGGATCGGCTCATACCCGTCAGTTGGCGGGCTTCTTCTTTATCTGGTGGAGATCTTCAATTATTTCAACACTTCTTGCATCCCCGATAAGGGCTTTATATGCGCTCTCCAATTTACGGGGCCAGCTATCTTCCACCTTAGATTCGTCGTTTAAACAGGCATACAATTCCTCTTCGGAAATGCCTATCTGCTGTGCCATATCTGTGATCGTAATACGCTTCCCGACAGCAAGTCCGTGATTTCTGATCCAGACTACCGTACTTTTAAGATGATTCCGATTGTTTTCCAGCTCGATGGTATCTATCTGTGGTTGGTAGGTGGACAATAATCTTCCTGTCAGATCATCCGGTATCGGTTCTTTTTGATTCAGGTAACGATATAGCTGGTCCCGGGTAAGCCCGGTCTTATCGGCTATGTCTTCCGGTGTAATGGTTATCCCCCTGGTTTCTCCAATCATTTTAAGGTAAAAGATGGTAGCTTCCAGGGACTTTCGTTTACTTTCTTCCGTGTTTACCTCATCTTCCTCCGGATCGGGAACCGCCACTTCCTCTGTGACTTGAAACATCACCATTTTGGGAGCATAGGCCGACCGGATGTTGGATAGAAAATCTTCGGGCATCTGCTCTTTGCCTTCCAGGTAACGCTGTAATTGATCTTCAGGAATGTTAATTCTTTCGGCTATTTCCTTTAAGGTGATAGTACGGCCTTTCGCTGTTCCTGCCACCTGTATGGAGTCGATCAATGATGATAAAGCGATGTTAATGTTATTCATTATCCGAAATTTTGTGGAAGTTAAACCAGGGGGTATTTCGTCCGGAAACTACTCCCGTACGTAGATCTGGTAAGTGTATTGAAAAGACTTTTTCTGCCCGGGTGCCACTTCCTGCTCGAAGTTCAGCGTCCGGTTGGGGTTCTCTTCATGTTTGTTCTCCGTGTTAAGGAATTGTTCGTAGGCGATGGTGGCGGATACAGGGGTACCCCAGATATTTTTTTGCACCTGCATGTTCACCGGTTTGGACTTGCTGTTATGAATGGTGACGGTTCCCCTGACGGTGGCTAAGGCGTATTTGTAGCCGTTGCTGTTTGTTTTCGCTTGTTTTTTAAGCGATATTATTTTTTCCTTTTCGAGGATGAGTATGTCCGGTGAAGAAGTGATGAACACCGGTGTGGATGCGCCTTTAGGCGTAAACTTCAATACGTCCTGCCCGGCCGGCTTTTGGGTGTTCTTTTGCAGTACTATCATGGAGCCGGAAGAGAAGGGACTTTCTGTATTATTGTATACCTCTACAAAATGATCCACCTTGTTCGGTTTCGTAGTGCCTTCTCCGGTAGTGGTGTCCTCATCGTCTGTTGTGTATGTTTCCTCTGCGCCTGCGCGGTAAGTGTTGAGCGTGGAAGGGGGCAGCACTGATTTGTAAAAGTGTTTTATCCTGACAGGCCTGCTGAAGATAGGGAAATGCGCTCTTTCTCCTTTTTTCAGGCTGATGTTTTTAAGCGAATAGAAATACAGATCTTCACTTTCCGCTGCGGAGAGGTTTTGCGGGGTAAACGTTTCTGCCATTATATTTTTTTCGTTCCGGGCATACCGTGACTCCATTATCTGGGAAACATTGCTGTACTGGTCGTCTGCCTGCGAAAGATGGGTGGCTCCGGAAAAGTGGAGGAGGGTAGCCAGTTTCGTAGCTTCTGAGAAATTAGGGACGCCGGCCACCACTTCTATATCGGTGTTGGCGATGTCTTCCACATTATTGCTGAGCTCGGCCTGGAGGTTGAGGGTAGCCTCTGTTTCGGAAGTCAGCAGCAATTGATAGACCGGCGTCCAGGCAAAGCCGTTTTGCAGATACATCACTTCGAATGTCTGTACGCCGCTTTTAGCAAAATGCACGGTCACTACCGGTTTTTGCACCGCAATATGGGCGGCTACGGTACGATTGGGCTTGTCTTCGAAGCTGAGGCTTCTGATAGTGCTGGGTGGTATGCTAATCCATTTACCCTCCATCTTTAAAAGCAGGGCGGGAGCATCAGCGGTAAAGATCCGGTCAAAGTTGTATTGTCCCTGGTAAGACGCCGTCAGTTGCATTTGCTGCAATTGCAGTTTGCTGTTGATTTCTTCGGGCAGTTCAAAGTCTTCCACCACGCCTTTGTAGATGTCGTTGTAGATGGTGACCAGCGTGATGGCGCGGCCTTTATTGGCGTGCAGCAGTTCCGGGAAGGTGTTGGCTTTACGTTCCTTGATTTCTGTCAGCTCTTCTAAACGGCTGCTGACCTGTGTAACGGGATTGCTGATGCCGGCGAACCAATAGGTGCCGAACAGCGCCTGTGGGAGATTGGTAAGACGGTAGCCGCTGTCGGTCACCCGTGCTTTTATTTCTTTGATTACAAAGGATTGTCCGTTTTTAAAGACGGACAATGATTTAATGTTGGGGGTCTCCTGTGCCATGGCAATGTTGCTTATAAGTACAAATAAAACAGATGGGTATAACTTCATGTTTATCGGAAATTTAGTTATTTAGGTAAAAGTGGTGACACGCTGTACGGGTCATCGGGTTGATAAGGACGGGTGAACCCGGTCTGGTGCATAAAACGAAAAAGGACGATCAGGTTGGCAAACGGCAGCAACAGCAGTTCGTATCGTTTGAGAGAAATGGCCATGGGGACCACCGCCAGCAAAAAGACGGCTATCAGGGCAATGAGTAACCACATTTTGACACTATTGCCGCAAACGAAAGCCACGCTTTGTTTCGAGACTTTATCCTCCGATAATTTTTGATGCAGCGTCTCTATAAACCGGCGGTAAGCAACCAGCTGCTCGTTCTTTACGCGCACTGCTTTGAGCTGTATATCGATACTGCTGATGGAAAGGACATTACTTTTTCCCTGAAAGAAAACGATGCATTTGCAATTGTTGCCGTTGGCCAACAGGTGTACTTTTTTGACTGCGGTATAGTCGAAATGCCGGACTGTTTCCTGTTCTTTGTTTTTCGTAAGAACAACGATCTGGCTTGGTTCCAGTGTGATGGTAAACTGTTGGCTGAAGCGGGAAAACTGATAAGTCATTTGTGTTTTTTATCAATGTCGGGTTGGGTTATTAACGTGTTCTGCGTGTGAGCGTAATGTATTTGCTGTCGTAGAGCAGCCGCAATTGCTGCGTATCGAAATCGGCTGTCAGAAAAAGACCATATTCCGGTATCAGGACATCGGTACCGTATATCGTCCACCGGTATCTTCGGGCTTTCCGGCTTTCGTCGCTTTCCGGCTGTGAATTTTTTGAGGTGATGTTTTTCATGTATGCTATCTCCGCGGTGTCTTTGCCAAACGTCAATACCAGGTAATGGCCGGTGTCAATAGGAGCGGCGTAGCTGTTGCCAGGAAGGAAGCCGGCCGGTGGCGGTGTTAATTGCTCAAACAGGATGTTTTTGTTTTTAACGCTTGTCAGTGCATGCGGCCCTGGTTGCAGGGTGGCCCATGCTGCACAGGAGGGCGGCAATCCGGCTATTGACAATCGGTTATGCTTTTTTTGATATTTAAAATATTGCCAGTCGTTATAGATCAGCGTGTTACTGAGAGCTGCGTTTTGCTGTTCGGTGATAAGCGTATAAGTACAGAGGCCGGCCTTGCCCGCATCAAAGCGCAGTACATAGTAAGTCCGCTCATGGCGGCCACCGTCTATCGTTTTGACGTGTAACCCGGCAGTCGCCATCCGGTACACATTGCCTTCCTGCGCCGCGGCAGTCGCAGCGGAAAGCATAAAAGCACCGAAAAAAATTTGTTTCATATAAAACGGTTTTAAGTCGACCCGCCTGAATGGAACAAAAATAAACTGTGGCGGGGTAAATGTAACTACCTGTTTCCCGGTATATATAGAGCAGGACAGGGGTGCCGCGTCTTCTGTTTGTTGCCAGTTATTTACAGCTTCGGCGGATAAAAGATCCGGATATCTTTTGACGGCCTGAAAAACGATGCAGGTAGCTGCTGCAGGATAACTTCAGTAGCCTGGTAACATACTTTTGCACCATCTGTCGTTTCTATGCAGATCATCAGGGCGGCGCCGGGTATTTTTTGAAGGCAGGTAAAGGGAGGCAGGCAAAAGGGCGGCAGTTCACGACTGTACCAGATCGTCGTCTTGCGGATAAGGCCGTCCGTGCATGAAGGAGGGTAGGTGTAATAGATCACCGCTTTGCTGGTGGCGTATCCTGCAATCGTCAGCGTGTCTGCTGCGAAGCTTATGCGGCCAATTCCCGGGCCGTTGTATTCGTTGGGGTTGTCCCACTCTCCGGAACGTTTGATGGCGGTGGTCGCCGTACTGTCAATCTTTTCTCCCGGCAGGTACACATTTGTTTTTAACTGGATGTCGTAACTGAGTGGGAGACCTTGCTGACCATCGATTTGAAGCAGCATTCGCCGTTCATGCCAGATAAGCCAGGTGGTTGCCTGCCCGTCGCCCCTGTTTTGTGTGGCCCGTAAATAGTCGGCGCTGTAGATGACTGTCAGGGAGGGCGTCGGCGTTTTACTGCCGGCTGTTTTTTCAGACGATGTCAGGGTTATCTTGTATGCCTGCAGAGAATCCGGTGGGAGCTGCGCCCGCGACAAATGGGCGGCCATACACAAATAAAGAACGATGCCGTATCGTATGATGGTTTTGAACGTATTGTTTTTCGTAAACATGAAGCAAATATAGGAATGGTAAAAACCAGACGCATCCCTGAATGCAGGTATATTATCCTCATCGTCGAAAAAAATTCTTTTTTTTGTAAAGTTTACTTTACATTTAGACAATTGAACTATACTAAACTAAGCCTTTGCGGGTGTTACTACCCGTCTGACCAGCATTAATCTTTGCTGGTGATCGTATTGGCACTGGCTAACATTATCCGTTACGCAAGGCTGTATATTTTTATGGCATAACTGACCCAATGAAGAACACAATTAAGGTAGAACGTGCCCGGCATGATCTTTCGCAAGCGGCATTAGCCGGGAAAGTTAATGTGTCACGGCAGACTATCCATTCCATAGAGATAGGGAAGTTTATTCCGTCAAGTCTGCTGGCACTAAAGATCGCTGCGGTCTTTAATGTTAAGGTGGAAGAAATCTTCCTGCTGGAAGCGGACGACTGGAAGTGACTGCTTTGTGTCCGGCCGTTCCTCAAAAGAACTGCTGTATTTTCCGCAGCGCAATGTGGTGCGGCAGCAGTGATGTATTGTTCGGTTTCCTATTATTCTTATAAACGTAAATAGTACCGCAGTAGCAGCCTGCTGATGGACAACAATTTTAAAAACATGCCGGCAGCATACAGTGAAGTAATATTTCATGGTATTTGCTGAAAGGGCCGACATTACTGGTTTTTTTGGTCGTTTCCGTATGTTACGGGAAAAATAATTTTTTATTTTTTCTTGATAAGACTTTTTGTCGTTTGAGAATTATTCGTTTACTTTACTCTACCAACGAATACATTTCTATCACGAACTGAAAAGTATTTACGACAAACAAGAAAAAGTTGTTTCCACCACAACTGAATTCTTTGAACCCTATTTAATTGCTTATTTATTGGTCCCATGAACGTTTAGAAACTAATAGGAGATACGGGCAGCGAAGTTTATACCCTTTTGTGTAAATGGGTTTGTCGGTAATCCTTAAAACCTGTTTAGAACGACCCTAAATCAAGTTGCAAAGCTTGGTTTATCATTTGTATTGTCGGAAAGAGAGCTTTTCCACAAAGGGATTTAAGAAAAAACTGCGCGTCTGGTTTTTCCAACCGGTGTAACTGCTGTTTCACCGGAGGATCTGCTATTCATGCCTGCTAATAAGCTAAAAACGGAAAGTCGTGTTAATATAGCTATCGCTACCCTACAATTGTCACACCGGGGAGTAAATTGCATGCATAGCATATGCAGTTGAGGGCAGTTTAACAGCACGCCTTTTGGTATTCGTCGTTAAGATTGTTGCGCCCGGATTTCCCTTTATATGAATTTAAATAACTGTCACACACCTGCACGGAGAATTTTTCTTCCCTGCGGTGTAGCGTCGGTTTTGTGTCAACTAAAGTTTAAGAAAATAATAAGAAAACGCAAACTATATATAAAACAACAACGGATAGATGAATGGAGAACACTTTGTTATCCTGTGTGCCATTGGAATAAACCAATTTGAAACCTAAGAGTATATGTTAGCTTCCCTCCAAAAAATCAGCGGCCTGATCGGAAATACCCCGGTTGTAGAACTTAACATGCCCGGTATTTCCCTTTTTACAAAACTGGAATACAGAAATTATTCCGGCAGCATCAAAGACAGAGCTGCCCTCAGTATTCTCTCCAACGCCATCCGAAATGGTAAAGTAAACAGCGAAACACTGATCGTTGAATCCAGCTCTGGTAATTTCGCCATCGCACTGGCACGGATCTGTAAAGACCTGGGTCTGTCGTTTATCCCTGTTATCGATCCCAACATCAATCGTGAAAACGAAGCGATGTTACGCCTGTTCACCGACAAAGTGGTGAAAGTCGAAAAAGAAGACAGCACGGGAGGGTACCTCCTCACCAGGATCGAAACGGTAAAAGCGCTGTGCGCCCAGCATCCCAACAGTTTCTGGACTAACCAGTACGACAATCCCGACAATTTCAAAGGGTATTATAATACCCTCGGAAAGGAAATTTGCGACAGGTTTGATCGGCTTGACTACATGTTTATTGCAGTAAGCTCCTGCGGCACCATCAGCGGCATCTCCCAGAAAGTAAAGGAGAAGTTCCCGGACGTTACCATCGTCGCAGTCGATATTGAAGGCTCGGTTATTTTTAACATCCCTCCGCAGAAAAGATATGTTTCCGGCCTCGGCTCCAGCAAAGTTCCCTCCATTTTAGAACACGCTATCATCGACGAGGTAATGATCGTATCCCACGAAGAACTGGTAACCGGTTGCCACGAACTGGTGAAAGAACAGAACATATTCGCAGGCGCCTCCTCTGGCGCAGTGTATGCGGCCATCAAAAACTATTTTAGCTCACATGCTGTTCAGGGTACGCCTGTAACGCTTTTCTGTTGTGCGGATCGCGGAGATTCATATGTCAACAACGTATACGACAGAAAATGGGTGAATAATATGATGGAAAAGCTGTCTAAAATAAAAGCATAATAAACATGTACTATTTAAGTAAATCTGACCTGTTACAACTGGGTGTTAAATGGGAAGAAATGATCGAAAAGATCCGCGAAACCGTTTACACCCTGAAGGATGGAGACTTCGCCCAACCCATCAAACCATATCTGAGATATCGTGACCTCACTAACCGTATCATTGCCATGCCGGCATTTGTGGGCGGTAAAGTTTCTTTTTCAGGTATAAAGTGGATCGCCAGCTTCCCCGATAATATCAAAAAGAATATTCCACGGGCCAACTCTGTGACCATATTGAACGAAGCAGATACCGGTATCCCCGCCTGTATCATCAACACCAGTCATGTCAGCGCCGTTCGTACCGCCGCGGTAACAGGACTGGTAGTGAAAGAATACCTGCAGCGCAATCAGCAGAAAAAATTAAGCGTGGGCATCATTGGTTTCGGCCCCATCGGACAACAACACCTGGACATGGTCAGCACCTTGCTGGGCGACCGGTTGGACTATGTCAATATCTACGATCTGAATCCGCTTGACAACGCACTGGTCCCCGCTCACCTGAAAGAGAAAGTAAACATCGTTAAGACCTGGGAAGAAGCTTTCGAGAACGCGGATATCCTGATGACCTGTACTGTATCTAAAAAACCATATATCAATAAAGTACCTAAAAAAGGCTCGCTGCAGTTGAATATTTCCCTGAGAGATTATGTACCTGAGTTCATCAATTACACAAATCATATCGTGGTAGACGACTGGGAAGAGGTATGCCGGGAGAATACAGACATCGAAGTGATGCACAAAACACAGGGCCTGACTAAAGAAGGCACCCTCTCCCTGGTAGATATCATCTGCGAAGAAAGGCTGCGGCACACAGGTACGGAAGAAGTGGTCATGTTTAATCCTATGGGAATGGCTGTCTTTGATATTGCCACTGCTGTCTATTTTTATGAGAAGGCAAAAGCAGATGGCGTTGGCACCGTGCTCGCCGACTAACAACCTTTGCTCACCACCAGATCATGGTTCTTTTGGTTAAAGAGTCTGGATGTATGCAGGAAACAATTTTTTATCCGGTGACGGCTGGTATGGGTGGAACTTGCCAGTCTTCCGGAATAATCGGATCCTCCTGTAGCATTCATGATACACAAGTGTTTCCGCCGGGGGAAGCTTGGTTTTTACGTCGTGGTAAAAACTGCTGTACCCTGGAGGGAACACTTTTATGATCCTTCTTTTTTGTAAATACGAAACTTAATCATCATGAATGGCAATAAATTTTACTTAAAGCCTAACGTCGTAATAGAACCGCTGTTTGACAGATGGTACGCCTGGAGCCACCTGATTTCACCTGCTACCGCCGCTATGAACGTAGTCGGCCGGCATCTTAATATCATGGACTCCTTTATCATGGAACCCTCCGTGCATGCGGAAGCAGTGCTCAACCCCAAAATGAAGGGTGGCCCTTTCATGGATATACCGGTTGACCGTGTAGACGAAGTGAATGCCCTGTATGAAAAAACCATGAAACAACAGGACACTTCGCTGAAATTCGCCAAGGCGGTGAAAGAGCTGGACCGCTTACTGGAAACGGAAGGAAAAGGGATGGGCATGGAAACGCTGTATGAAAAAGTACCTCCCATTCTCAAAGGATATGTCGAACTGTTTTACGACCGGAATAACAACGCGGATTTTCGCTTTTTTGAAGCGCTCCTGTATAAAAGCCGGTTCTATAACAAGACTTCTCAGAGCATTGCCTTATGGGTAACGGAAAACGACCATCGTCCTTTCTGCCTGAGCACTCCCCGGCTGGATGAACCCGGCGTACTGCACCTGGAAATTCCTTTCGATCATGCGGGGATCGATGAACTGGCGAAGATGAAACGCAGCCCGCAAAGCCTGGAATATATAAAAACCTTGTTAGGGATAGCCCCGGCAGACGAGGCCCTCTTCGATACATTTTTTACCACCACACCACCGCCCGTTTATAAGAAATATACCGGGGATAAAATCCGTATGCGCTACTTCGGGCATGCCTGCATCCTGGTGGAAACAAAAGACGTGAGCATCCTCGTAGATCCCCTGATCAGCTACTATGGCTACGATACGGATATCGAACATTTTTCTGATGCCGATCTTCCGGATGTTATTGATTACGTGCTGATCACCCACAACCACCAGGACCACATCCTGTTCGAAACATTGCTGCCGCTCCGTCACAAGATCAAACACCTGATCGTGCCCCGTACCAACTCCGGCCAGCTGGAAAACCCCGACCTAAGGCTAATGTTCAGCAATATCGGGTTCCACCAGGTAGAAGCCATCGAGGAAATGGAAACGATCACGTTTACCAACACCACCATCACAGGATTACCTTTCACCGGAGAGCACAGCGATCTCAATATCTTGTCCAAAGCCTGTTACCTGGTACAGATCAGTGGCTTTAAACTGTTGTTCCTGGCCGATTCCCGCATCAGCGAGCCGGCGCTGTACAAACATATTCATGACAGCATCGGCGATGTGGATGTGATGTTCCTCGGCATGGAGTGCGACGGTGCGCCATTGACCTGGTTATACGGACCGCTCATGACGAAGAAGATTACCCGCGAGCAGGACAGCAGCCGCCGGCTGGCAGGTTCTGATTGCGTGAAAGGAATGTCGCTGGTAGAAATCTTTAATCCCCGGGAGGTATACGTATATGCAATGGGAATGGAGCCATGGCTGGAATTTATCAGCAGTATCAAATATACCGACGCCTCTAATCCCATCATCCAGTCCAATAAACTGGTGAAGATGTGCGAGGAGAAAGGAATGATCGCCGAACGCCTGTTTGGTGAAAAAGAACTGCTGTACGAACGGAAGTATGCGGCCGCAGAATAAGCATTATTAGCCTATGCCGGTATAAGCAAGGATGTAGTCAGGTGGCAGTCCCATCTTACTACAGGGTAAACTATTGTTATTACTGAACAAATAAGCGAGCACAAATGAGAAACGAGCTGTCCCTGAAGACCCTGCCAGCGCTGCTGATAAATCAGAAAGACCAACACGATAAAGGCGTGAGTTTTATCGTGGCAGCCAACAGGACCAATTTTCTATCCTATCATCAGTTGTATCACAATGCACTGCAATTGCTTGGATACTTGCAACATAAAGGATTGAAGCCCGGTGATGAACTGGTGTTGCAGCTGGACGACAGCCAGCAGTTTATTCAGTATTTCTGGGCCTGTATTTTAGGTGGGATCATACCTGTACCGGTATCGGTGACGCACTACAGCGAAAACGCCCGGAAACTGTATAAAATCAGGGGTTATCTGAAGAACCCCTATATGATCACCACGCCGGAACATTACGAAAAACTCTCTAAACAGGACTACAGCGACGGTGCTGCCGACAGGACTTTTTATGACCAGGTATTGTTCCTGCACGAAAATAAAGAGAACCTGCCGGCGGGCATTCCAGTGGACATCACTCCGGACGATATCGCTTTCCTGCAGTTTTCATCCGGCTCTACCGGTAACCCCAAAGGCGTTGAGCTCCGGCATCGGAACCTGATCGCCAACACCTTCGCGGTATTGGAGGCTTATGAATGCACCCACGATGATATCTTTTTAAGCTGGATGCCCCTCACGCACGATCTCGGATTAATTGGTTATCATATTAATCCGTTGGCGGCGGGTATACAGCAATACATCATGCCTACTGACCTGTTTATCAGGCATCCGTTGCTATGGCTGCAAAAGGCTTCTGATTATCGTGTTACTATTACCTGCTCTCCCAATTTCGGGTATAAATACTATCTCAATCATTTTTCGGATGAGAAAGGCGAAACGCTGGACCTTTCTTCCGTACGGATCATATTAAACGGTGCTGAGCCCATTTCAGCCAACCTGGCGCGGACTTTCAACGAACGCCTGGCGAAGTACCGGCTCGACCCGATGGCCATGCGTGCCGTGTATGGCCTGGCGGAAGCCACGCTGGAGGTCACTTTCCCAAAGATCGGCGTTCCTTTCAAAAGCGTCTTTGTAAAAAGAAGCGCGTTGACCATCGGTAAACGTATCAACGGCAAGTCGTTGCTGCAAAAAGCCGGAGCAGACACGCTGGAAGTGGTGGCCGTGGGCACGGTGATAGGAGACTTCGAGTTGCGGATCGTCAACGAAAAGGGCGTTCCGCTGGAGCCCGGGCATGCCGGTATCATCTGGGTGAAAAGCGCCTGTGTGGCCGGCCGTTATTACAATAACGACGCTGCCAGCGCCAATACTTTCAGAGACGGATGGCTGAATACCGGTGATACCGGTTTTGTACTGGATGATGTGCTGTACATCATGGGCAGGGTGAAGGATATTATTTTCGTTAATGGCGGAAACGTATATCCGCACGATATAGAACATACGCTGGAAACGCTCGATGAAATCGATACCGGCAAAGTAGTAGCCTGCGGCATCCCGGATGAAGTCAGCGGATCGGAATCCATCGTCGTTTTTGTCGTACACAAAATGTCGGCAGAGAAATTTTTGCCGATGATCTCACTGGTGAAGAGGACCGTGGCTTCCCGGTTAGGGCTGGAAGTAAAACAGGTGATCCCGGTGAGAAAGATATTCAAAACCACCAGTGGGAAAGTGAGGAGGCATCTTTTTGTAGAAGAATATATCAAAGGTACTTACAAAGATGCGATAGAAGAGATAGCTGCGGCGGAAAAGGCCGCTGCTGCAGAAGAAGTAGCAGCAACGCGTACAGAAGCCGCGGAAACTACCGTCAACGCGCATACGTTGTCGCTGCTGAAAGTATGGCTGGAATCCTGGCTGAAACAGCAGCTGCACATAACCCCCGCAGCACTGTCTGCCCAAAGGACTTTTGCGGAATACGGTCTTACTTCCATACTGGCGGTGCAGCTGGCCGCCGACCTGGAAACGTTTCTGCAAACGCCGGTAGAAAACACCGTCGTGTTCAATTATCCTACCGTACAGGCGCTGGCTGCCCATTTTGCCGCGAGAACGCTTCCTCAGCAGGAAAATAACGACACCCCGCAATCATCCGGATTGGCGGGCAACCAGGTGGCGGTGGTCGGTATAGGCTGCCGTTTCCCGGGTAATGTCAACTCCCCGGAAACAATGTGGGCGTTGCTGCAATCCTCGCGGGATGCGGTGAGCGTAGTACCGGAAGACCGGTGGGACATATCCGCCTTTTTCGACAGCGCAGAAGATGCGCCGGGAAAGATGTATACCCGACACGGCGGCTTTATTGACCAGGTGGACCAGTTTGATCCGCTGTTTTTTGGAATTTCACCAAGGGAAGCGGCTGCCATGGACCCACAGCAACGACTGTTGCTGGAAGTTTGCTGGGAAGCACTGGAACATGCCGGGATAGCGCCATCTGCATTAAGAGGTACGGACAGCGGCATTTTTGTGGGGATGAGTACCGACGATTATCAGCAGGTGATCCGTGACAACAGCGACGTTACTTACTATGAAGACGCCTTTACCGGCCTCGGAATAGAAAGAAGCATCGCTGCCGGCAGGATCGCTTACCTGCTGGATTTTCACGGCCCGGCGCTGCAGCTGGACACAGCGTGCTCGTCGTCCTTGCTGAGCATATACCAGGCGGCCCAGAGCCTGTTGCGTAAAGAGTGTTCGCTGGCGCTGGCCGGTGGTGTGAACCTGATGTTGTCGCCGGACACGACGATTAAGTTGTGCCGCATGAAAGCACTTTCTCCGACGGGAAAATGCCAGACCTTCGATGATAACGCAGACGGCTATGTGAGAGGGGAAGGGGCCGGCGTAGTGGTGTTAAAGCGCCTGGAAGATGCGCTGGCAGCCGGTGATCATATCCTGGCCGTGATAAAGGGAGGCGCCGTTAACCATGACGGGCAAAGCAACGGTCTTACCGCTCCTAATGGCATTGCGCAGCAGCAACTGATAACAAAAGCTTTGAAAGATGCCGCCGTAGCGGCAGACAGCATACAATACGTAGAAACGCATGGCACCGGCACCCGCCTGGGTGACCCGGTGGAAGTACTGGCGCTGAACGCGGTGTATGGCAGCTCCCGCAAAAAGGAACAGCCTTTGCTGCTGGGCGCTCTCAAGTCCAATATCGGGCACCTGGAAGCGGCGGCAGGCATCGCCGGGTTTATTAAAACAGTGCTAAGCCTGCAACACCGCCAGATTCCGGCCAGTCTGCATTTTAATACCCCCAACCGGTTTATTCCCTGGAAAGAGATGTCCGTGAAGGTGGCGGACGCCCCTATGCCGTGGCATTCCCCGGCATCTCCGCGCAGGGCGGCCGTCAGCGCTTTCGGTCTGAGTGGTACCAACGTACACCTGATACTGGAAGAAGCGCCCGCGGTAACGGTACAGGAAGAAAGGCAGTCGCCCGCCTATCCTTTACTGTTATCAGCCAGAACGCCTGCCGCCCTGGATGCGATGATAGCCCGTTATATCGCTTTCCTGCCGCAGACAGGGGCTTCCACCGGCGCTATCGCCCGCAGCATGGCCATCGGCCGCGATGCGTATACCTACCGGTTTGCATGGCAGGCGGTGTCCAACGAAGATGCAGCCCGTCAGCTACAGGCTTATGCCGCCGGCAGGGGAGAGCACAGCGTTTGCACCGGCGATACATTACAGGCGCCACGCAAAATGGCCTGGCTGTTCACCGGTCAGGGCGCCCAGTACTGGAACATGGGCAGGGAGTTGTATGACAACAACGACGTGTTCAGACGTGTGATAGATGACTGTGACGCTTTCCTGAAAAAGAGCTGGCCATTCTCTCTGACAGACCTGCTCTATAAAAAGAATAAAGAAGAAGCCAATACCCTGTTGCGGCAGACTGTTTTCACCCAGCCGGCTTTGTACGCGGTGGAATGCGCGCTGGCAGAAGTGTGGCGCTCGTGGGGCATTGTACCCGATATGGTGCTGGGGCACAGCGCCGGCGAATACGCTGCAGCCTATGCTGCCGGTGTGTTCAGCCTGTATGATGGCCTGGCGCTGATTACAGCCAGGGCGGCGCTGATGAATGCCGTGACGGAAGAAGGCGGCATGGCAGTGGTGTTTGCGTCGGCCGCTGTAGTGACCGCCGCGATTCAGCCATACGGCAGCGACTTGTCTGTTGCAGCGATCAACGGGCCGGAGCTGACAGTGATCTCCGGGAAAAAGGAAGCGCTTCGCAGGGTGATGCAGTCCCTGAAACAGACAGGCGTGGGCAGCCGCGAAATGCAGGTGTCGCACGCTTTTCACTCTCCCCTGATGGAGCCGGTACTGGAGGCGTTCCTGCCTATCGCCTCCGGGGTGAAATATCATGCGCCGTCCATTCCGCTGGTATCCAATGTCACCGGCGCTATCGCCGGTAAAGAGGTGACGGAAGCGGCCTACTGGTGCCGGCATATCGTCGCGCCGGTGCTGTTTGCACAAGGCATTCAAACGATACAGGCCGCCGGTGAGTTCAGCCTGATGGAGATGGGCCCTCAGCCCAGCCTGCTGTCTATGGCCCAGCTGACGCTGAAGTACCCGGAAGAACATTTGTTGCCCGTGATGAGAGAAGGCCGCTCGTCCTGGACCACGATGCTCAACGCCCTGATAGCATTATATGTAAAAGGAATTACGATTAACTGGTCCGCGTTTTACGCCGCCAGCACCCCTCATAAAGCGATCCTTCCCGGCTATCCGTTCCAGCGTCAGCGCTACTGGATAGAGAAAAAGACCCGTCAGCCGAAAGAAAGTTTACCTGCCCGGGAGGAAATAACCATCCCTAAAAACAACGACATGAGTCAGAACAACCACTTACTTCCCAATAGTGCCGGGTATATCGCCGATTACCTCGCCGCTAATCTCCGCCGGCTGCTGAAGATGTCGCCTTCGGAAGTGCTGAATGTCCGTGAGCCCTTCCTGACACAGGGAGCAGATTCACTGATCATGGCCAGCCTGGTGAGGAAAATAGAGAATGAGTACGGGTTGAGTTTTTCGATGCGACTGATCTTCGAAGAACTTACTTCTATCCAGCTGATGGCGGAATACATCGCGGCCAACGCCACGGTATTTGTTACCGCCGGTGATGCCGCAGCGGCTACAGTGCCTGAAGCAGCTCCGGCAGCTGTGCAGGCGCCCTTGCCCTTACAGCCATTACCTGTACAGTCATTGCCCGCGCAGCCGTTCCTGCCGCAGGTACCGGCGCCGGGAGGATACAACGTGTTCCAGGATACTTTCCAGCTGATGCAGCAGCAACTGAATGTGATTGCACAACAGTTCCAATGGATGTCGCAGGGGATGCAGCCGGCGATCTCCAACGGCAACGGTCATGCTGCTAACGGTCATCACGCTGCTCCGCCGCCGGTATCCAACGGCAGTACGACCGCCCCGGCCAATACCGTGCCCGCTGCTCCTAAAAAGGGCGCTTCTATTTTCCCGAAAATAGAAACCAGTCCGGGACAAAAATATTCACCGGAGCAACAGGCCTATCTCGACGCTTTCATAAAAAAATATACCACCAAAACGAAGACCTCCAAAGCGCTCACCGAGAAGTACCGTCCGGTACTGGCAGACAACCGCGTGTCGGCAGGGTTTAAGTTCGCAACCAAACAACTGGTGTATCCTATTGTGGCAGCTTCTTCCCTCGGATCTAAAATGACGGACGTGGACGGCAACGAATATGTGGACCTGACCATGGGATTTGGGGTGAACTTATTAGGTCACCGTCCGGAAATCGTGACGGCAGCCATCCATAAACAGCTGGAAAAAGGTTACCAGCTGGGGCCACAGACCTATCTTGCCGGAGAAGTCGCCACCCGCATCGCTGCACTCACCGGGATGGAAAGGGTGAGCTTCCATAACTCCGGTACCGAAGCCGTCATGTCTGCCATGCGGCTGGCGCGTACCACTACCGGCAAAAAGAAGATCGCCATTTTCCTCGGTTCCTATCACGGCTATTTCGATGGTACGCTGGCCATGGTGGAAGATATTGAACACGATCATAACGGCATTCCCATCGCCCCGGGCGTTATTCCCAACATGGTGGCCGACGTGCTGGTGTTTGACTACCTCAATCCCAATGTGGTGGAACAGATCCGCGCACATGCCCACGAACTGGCCGCCGTACTGGTGGAGCCGGTGCAGAGCAGAAGGCCCGGGTATCAGCCCAAAGCATTATTACAGGAGCTGCGTGCCATGACGGAACAGGAAAAAATCATCCTCATCTTCGATGAAATGATTACCGGCTTCCGTATCCATCCGGGTGGGGTACAGGCACATTTTGGTATCCGTGCGGACATGGCCACCTATGGCAAGATTGCCGGCGGCGGCATGCCGATAGGTATCATTGCCGGGAAAGACTGGTGTATGCAGGCCTTTGACGGTGGACTGTGGAGCTATGACGACGCAGACTCTTACCCAAGGGCGGAAACGACGTTCCTCGCCGGTACCTTCTGTAAACATCCGCTGAGCATGGTGGCTTCGCTGGCCGTTTTAGGTGAACTGGAAAGACAGGGGCCCGCTCTGCAGGAAAAGCTGAACGCCCGCACCAGCCGCCTGATCAGCAACATCACCAAACTCTTCGACGAAAACAAGGTCCCCATCAAAGTGAACAACTTCGGCTCCCTGTTTTATTTCTCAATCTCCGGCAACATGGACCTGTTCTTCTACCACCTGCTGGAAAAAGGCGTGTACATCTGGGAAGGAAAGACCTGTTTCCTTTCCGCTGCACACACGGATGAAGATGTCGACTTTATAGAAAAATGTTTCAGAGACAGCGTAACAGAACTACAACAGGCGGGGTTCTTACCGAAAGTCGCCCCCGCTAAAAAAAATACAGCGCCGGTAGCAGACACTGTGTTGAATGTACTGCCGACGGTGATTGAAAAACAACAGCTGCCTTCCCGTATCCCGCTGTCCTTCAGCCAGGAACGTTTATGGTTCATCGACCAGCTGGAAGGCAGCGTGCAGTATAACCTGCCGGCCATCGTGAGACTGAAAGGCAGACTGGACAAAGAAGCGCTGGCAGCTGCTTTGCAGACCATCGTGGACCGCCATGAGATACTAAGGACCAATATCGACCAGGAAGAAGGACATGCTTACCAGCGGATACAGGAAGTAGTCAACTGGCAGATGACAGTCGTGGACGATCCTTTATACCAGGACAACGCCGCCGCTTTACAGGCGTATATCGCCGGGCTGGTGAACACACCTTTTAACCTGTCTGAAGACAATATGCTGCGGGCGCACCTGATCCGTATTTCAGATGCAGAAAGTGTGCTGGTGCTCACCATTCATCATATTGTTTTTGACGACTCCTCTGCGCACATCTTTTTCCTGGAACTGATAGAAATTTACAATGCCCGGCTGGCCGGCCGCCAGCCGATGTTACCGGCATTAAAAATTCAATACGCGGATTTTGCCGTGTGGCAGCGCCGCTTTCTCCAGGGACCGCTGGTAGCACAGAAACTGGCTTACTGGAAAAAGAAACTGGATGGCGTTACGCTGTTGCAGCTGCCTACAGATTTCGAAAGGCCGGTAGTAAAAAGTACAAGAGGCGCGGTGATTACCATGCAGCTTGACAAGGGGTTATCTGCACAGGTAAAACAACTGGGCCGGCAGCAGGGCGTTACCCTGTTCACCACCCTGCTGACCGCCTTAAAAGTATTGATGTACCGCTACAGCGGGCAGGAAGACATCTGTATCGGATGCGCTACCGCCGGCAGGGCGCAGGTGGAACTCGAACCGTTGCTGGGCTTTTTTGTCAATACCCTCGCCCTGCGCAGCAACCTGAGTGGCAATCCTTCTTTTGCCACTGCACTGAAAGAAGTTCAAAATACACTGTTTGATGCCCACGACAACCAGGAGGTACCTTTTGAGAAAGTGGTGAGTGAAGTGATGGGAGAGCGGGACATCCGGAAAAATCCTTTGTTCCAGGTGATGTTCACCCTGCAGAATATTCCGCTGATGTCGGAACTGCGCCTGGGTGAAGCCACAATGACGCCGGAGCCGGTGATCCGCAGTACCAGCCTGTTCGACATCTTCTGGACGGTAGAAGAAAGACCGGAAGGGATTGCCCTCGAAGTGGAATATTGCATCGACTTATTCCAGGAGGCGACCATCCGGAGAATGATGCATCACTATACGGCGTTGCTGGAAGCAGCAGTGCAACATCCGGCAACAGCCATCGGGGAACTGAAGATGCTGAGCGCAGCAGAAACCCATCAGCTGCTGGTGACGTTCAATGACAACGTGGTGCCTTACCCTGTCAATAAAACCATTACGACGCTGTTCGAAGAACAGGTGGCAAAAGCGCCGGACGCCATCGCCCTGTCTTTCGGAGAGCAACAACTTACTTACCGCGAGCTGGAAGAGCAGTCCAACCGTGTTGCGCACTATCTCCGCAAGCAGGGCGTGAAAGAGGGCGTGATGGTGCCGCTGTGTATGGAGCGTTCCATACACCTGATCGTGAGCATTCTCGGCATCCTGAAAGCCGGCGGCGCTTATGTGCCGGTAGACCCGGCCTACCCGCGGGACCGCATCGCTTATATGCTGCAGGACACAGGCAGCAAGCTGGTGGTGACCACCACCGATCAGCAGGCATTGCTGGCGGTGGAAGCGGAACACGCCACACTGATCTTCGTAGACAATATCCTCGACCTGCTCGCCGCCATGCCGGCATATCCGCTGGGTGTAAAGACAAACCCGGATTCACTGGCATATGTTATTTATACCTCCGGTTCTACAGGCCGCCCCAAAGGTACCATGGTGATTCACCGCAATGTGACCAGCCTGGCGCGGGGCGGCAACTTCGTAGCGCTGAGCGCCGAAGATACACTGTTGTCTACCGGTTCTCCTTCCTTTGACGCTACCACCATCGAATACTGGGGCATGTTACTGAACGGAGGACAGCTGGTGCTGTGCCCGGAGAAAAAGCTGCTGGACAACCAGCTGCTGAAACAGGAGATCCGCCATCGTGGCGTCACTAAAATGTGGTTTACCGCCAGCTGGTTCAATCAGCTGGTAGACGACGATATTACCATTTTTGAAGGATTGACCGCTGTGATGGCAGGAGGCGAAAAGCTATCGGAAGAGCATATACGTAAATTCCGGGCCGCCTACCCTGCCACCCAGGTCATTAACGGTTACGGTCCTACGGAGAATACCACTTTCTCCCTTACCTGGAACATTACTGCGGTAGTGCCGGGAAAAAGTATTCCTATCGGCCGGCCACTGGCCAACCGCACTGCCTATGTGCTGGACAGCGCCATGCAGCTGCTGCCGGTAGGTACGCCGGGCGAGCTGTATGTAGGCGGCGATGGCGTTTCCCGCGGCTACCTGAACCAGCCCGAGCTGACAGCGGAAAAATTTGTGACCGATCCGTTCAGCGAGCAACGGGGCGCCCGTTTGTACCGTACCGGCGACCGCGCCCGCTGGCTGCCGGATGGAACGGTGGAATATCTGGGACGTATAGACGACCAGATCAAAATGCGTGGTTACAGGATAGAGCCCGGAGAAATAGAAAGAGCGCTGAACAACGTGGAGGCGGTAGCCGCCAGTTGTGTGGTGGTGAAAGACCAGCAGGGCGCTGAAAAAAGACTGGTGAGCTACTATGTGCCCGACCAGCAGGCCGTGCTACGTACCGAACAGGAGCTGTACCTGCAACAGGTGGCCACCTGGAAAGAACTGTACGAAACGGCCTATAGTAAAGCGGATGAAGTAAAAGACCTGGATGAAGAATTTAACATCACCGGCTGGAACGACAGCTTCACAGGAGAAGCGATACCGGCAGAGAACATGCGCGCATGGCTGGACGATATTACCAACGTAATATTGGCCACCAACCCGCGGAACGTACTGGAAATAGGCTCCGGTACCGGCCTGATCTACTTTCAGCTGGCCGGTCATATCGAAAAATATATCGGTACCGATTTCTCGCACGTATCTATGCGGCAGCTGCAGCACCATATCGACAAAGGGCTGCGCCGCTATCCCGAAACAACCCTACATATATGCGCCGCCCATGAGGTGACGCTGGCAGAAGGTGAAGCCGTGGATACCGTGATTTTAAACTCCATCGTGCAATACTTCCCCGGCGCGCAATATATGGCCGATGTAGTGGCCAACGCCATCGCGCTGCTGAAAGGCAAGGGGCATATCGTGATCGGGGATGTGAGAGACCTCCGTTTGCTGCCTTCTTTCAAACGCAGGCTGCAACTGGATAAGCTGCAAAGCAAGACCAGCCTCCGGGAATTCGAATGGACGGTAGACCAGGAAGTATGGAAGGAAGAAGAGCTGTGTTTTTCACCCGCCTGGTTCTTCCAGCTGCAATCACTGTACCCGGAGATCACCCATGTGGATATTCAATGGAAACAGGGAGACTATATTAATGAGCTGACACTCTACCGCTACACGGTGGTGTTATCGATAGATGTGGAAAAACCGGTATTACAGCCACAATGGCAATCATGGGATGAAATGGCAGACAAAGACAGTATCTTGTCCCGGTTATCTGCCGGTCACCCCCGGATTGCACTGCAACGGGTGCCCAATCCCAGGTTATGGAAGGAAAGACTGCTGGAGCAGGCACTGGCTGCCGGTAATATCAACCAGGTAGGCGATCTGGCGGATTATATCCTGACGCCCGATAACGAGACCAAAGCAGTGAACGAACTGCTGGCCGCGGCTAAAGCTGCAGGTTATCACCCCCGTTTCCTGCTGAATGAAGATCCGTTTACCATTAACCTGCTGCTGGAACAGACACCGTTCAACGGTTTTGTGGAGCCTTCCTACAGCAAAGCCGCCGGATATACGGACGGGGTGAAAACCAATATTCCGCTGTTCCCCGATATCTGCGAAGTGCTGGAAAAAGATATCCGGGCGCAGCTGCAGCAACGTTTACCGGAATACATGTTGCCTTCCGCTTTCGTAGCGTTACAGCTATTGCCGCTGACCAGCAATGGTAAGGTAGACCGCCGGTTTTTGACCGAATGGGAATTCATCCAGCGCAAGCGTTTACTGAATTATCAGGCCCCCGTAACCGCTACAGAGCAACAACTGGCGGATATCTGGCAACCGCTGCTGGGACTGGAGCGTATCGGTACGCTGGACAACTTCTTTGAGCTGGGCGGGCATTCGCTGCTGGCCACCCGTGTGGTGTCTGCTATCCGGAAAGAGATGGAAGCGGAGCTGACGGTAAAAGACTTTTTCCTGCATCCCACTATTGCCTCATTAGCCGCCTACCTGCAGCTGCAGCAGAAAGGACTGCTGCTGCCAGCGCTCCTTGCTGCAGAAAGACCGGCAAAAATGCCGTTGTCCTTCAGCCAGGAACGCCTGTGGTTTATTGACCAGCTCGAAGGCAGCGTGTCTTATCACATGCCGGTGGTATTACGACTGAAAGGGGTGGCAGATAAGGCTGCGCTGGGTTTTGCGATCGCACAGATCGTACATCGTCATGAATCGCTGCGGACCGTCATCCGGCAGGAGCAGGGCAAACCTTATCAGCAGATTTTAGATAAAGAACAGTGGCAGCTGACCATCGTGGAAGATGCTGCTTTTAGCGGGGACCCCGCTGCGCTACAGGCATATATTACCGGTCTGGTATACAAGCCTTTCGATCTGGCCAACGATTTTATGCTGCGGGCGCACCTGTTGCAGGTGTCTGAAGAAGAACACGTGTTGGTGCTGGTTATGCATCATATTTCTTCCGATGGCTGGTCTGTATCGATATTGATCAACGAACTCATTGCATTGTACCGTGGGCACAGCACCGGCAGCGCGGCGCATTTACCTGCGCTGGACATCCAGTATGCAGATTATGCGATCTGGCAGCGTACGCACCTGGAAGGCGCTGCGTTGAAAAAACGCCTGGTGTACTGGCAGGAAAAACTGTCGGGCGTAACCGTGTTGCAGCTGCCGACGGATTATTCGCGTCCCCCGGTACAGAGTACCCGCGGCGCCATCAGCCGGTTCCGGTTGGATAAGGAACTGCGAGACCAGCTGCAGCTGTTATCGCGGCAGCAGGGCACCACGCTGTTTATGACATTGCTGACGGCCTTTAAAGTGCTCTTGTACCGCTATAGCGGTCAGGATGACATCTGCGTGGGTACTTCCATTGCCGGCAGAACGCAACAGGAAGCGGAGAGCCTGATCGGCTTCTTCGTAAACACCCTGGCGCTGCGCAGTGACCTGAGCGGCGATCCTACCTTCATCACGCTGCTGCAACAGGTAAAAGAAACCACCCTCGACGCCTACGACCACCAGGACGCGCCTTTCGAAAAAATAGTGGAGCTGGTGGAAAAAGAAAGGGACATGAGCAGAACAGCCTTGTTCCAGGTGATGTTTGAGCTGTTTAACATGCCGGACGCCCCCGATCTGAAGTTAGGCGAATTACATATTGCGCAGGAAGAGATACCACATACCGTTACCTTGTTTGATCTCAGCTGCTGCATGCAGGAAGATGCGGACGGATTAAGCGGTTATATTGAATACTGCGTGGACCTGTTTACGGAAGACAGTGTCCGCCGGCTGGTGAAACACTTCGAGCAGTTGCTGCAGTTTATTGTGCAGCTGCCTGCGGCGCATATTGGCTCTATTCCCATGTTACGACAGGAAGAAGAGCAACAGTTGCTGGTTGACTTTAATAATACCGTGGTAGCTTTCCCGCAGGACAAAACCTTTGTGGACCTCTTCGTATTCCAGGCGGCCATCAGCCCCGATGCGCCGGCTGTCATCGCAGGGGATACCGTACTGAGCTATAAAATGCTGGACGAACGTTCTAACCAGCTGGCGCATTACCTGAAAGGAGAGGGCATCACCGGAAACGCCATGGTGCCTGTTTGCCTGGAACGCTCCGCTGACATGCTCGTCGCCATACTGGGCGTCCTGAAATCCGGTGCGGCCTATGTGCCTGTTGACCCTGAGTACCCGGCTGCCAGAATAGCCTTTATACTGGATGACTGCGACGCATCGCTGATGATAAGCAGTACCTACAGCAGTGAAAAGCTACGGGACATCACCGTGCTGAATACTTTCCTGGTAGACGGCGATGCGGCCACGCTGGACGCCCAGCCGGTGACGCCGTTGTTCACCGCGCCGGCGCCTAACGACCTCGCCTACGTTATTTATACCTCCGGGTCCACCGGTAAGCCCAAAGGGGTGATGGTGGAGCATGCCGGTATGCTGAATCACTTGTTTGCCAAAGTAAATGATTTGAAGATGGATGCCGCTACCATCATGGCTTATACGGCGTCTTATACTTTTGATATTTCCGTATGGCAGATGTTTGCCGCTTTGCTGAGCGGTGGACGTACCGTTGTATACACTGAAGCGCAGGTCCATCAGCCGGCAGCGTTGCTGCGTAGCCTTAGCGCCGACGGCGTTACCGTGCTGGAACTGGTGCCTTCTTACCTGGCCGCGTTACTGATGGAAGACAGCAAGGCGCCGCTGGACAGCCTGCAGTACCTGCTGGTGACCGGTGAACCGGTGAGCCAGGCGTTGCTGTCGAAATGGTTTAACCATGAAGCCTACGGCACTATCCCTGTGGTAAACGCCTACGGGCCAACCGAAGCATCGGATGATATTACCCACCACTTTATGTATGCAACGCCTGCACGCAACAATGTGCCGCTGGGCAAACCTATACAAAACCTCCGCATATACATTCTGGACACCGCCAGGCAGTTATGCCCCGTTGGCGTGGCCGGAGAGATATGCGTTTCGGGGGTAGGCGTGTCCAGGGGCTACCTGAATGATCCTGAAAAGACAGCGGCTAAGTTTATCAAAGACCCCTTCCATGCAGACGGCGCGATACGCATGTACTGCACCGGAGACCTCGGAAGATGGTTGCCGGATGGCAGCATTGAGATGCTGGGAAGGATAGATGAACAGGTGAAAATACGCGGATACCGGATTGAGCTGGGTGAAATTGAAAACGCGCTGCAACAGTCTCCCGGCGTAAAAGGAGCCGTGGTGCTGGCCAAAGGAGACCACGATAAACGGCTGGTAGGATATATCACCACCAATGGAGACTTCGACCGTGATGCGCTGGTCATGCATCTGAAAGACCGTTTGCCGGATTATATGGTCCCTGAACAAATCATTGTGCTGGACCGCATCCCGCTGACGCCAAACGGGAAAGTGGACAAAAAGGCCCTGCCCGAGGCTGCTACGCTGGCATCACAGGTGGAGTACGAAGCCCCCGGGAATGAAACAGAACAGGTGTTGGAAGACATCTGCCGGAAATTACTCGAAACAGAACGGGTAGGCATCAACGACAATCTTTTTGTCCTGGGTATGCACTCTTTGCTGGTGATGCGTTTATCCGCGGCCGTACAGGAACAATTCGGACTGCATATCTCCGTGAGGACATTCTTCAAACTAACCACCATTAAAACGCTGGCAGCCTACATAAAGGTAAGCCAGGCGGCCGTGCCGGAAACGTCTGAAGGATTGCAGGAAATGAGGTTGTAAAGGCTTTTTTCTCATTATTTAACACATTAAGTATATGCCGGGTTTTAATTTGTCGGAGGTCGTCCTGATACTGGAACAGGCACAGGACCTGGGAATAGGCCTCTCCCTCGATGGAGACGAGCTGTTACTGAAGACAGCGCAGCAAAAACCATTTGCACCGTCTTTTCTGCAAACGCTGAAAGAAAACAAGACGCAGCTGGTAGCCTACTTTAAAGCATCCGCCGCCGCCGCGGCCACAGCCCCTGCTACTGAAAAGATCCGGGTGGCAGAAAGACCTGCCGGCTCCAGGATACCACTTTCGTTTAGCCAGGAGCGTTTGTGGTTTATCGACGCGCTGGAGGGTTCGGTGCAGTATCATGTGCCTGCGGTTTTAAAACTGAAGGGCACCGTCGATACAGCAGCACTGGAGCAGGCGCTGCGCACTATTGTGGACCGGCACGAAGTATTACGTACAGTGATCGGCGCCGATGAAGACGGGACATGGCAGCAGTCCGTACCCGGCAACAACTGGCGGCTGGACATCATAGACGGCGCCGGCGATGCCGGCGATACCGCTGCCTTGCAGGCCCGCATAGCGGCGCTGATCCATCAACCATTTGATCTTGCCACTGATTATATGCTGCGTGCCCACCTGGTCACGCTCCGGAAGGAAGAAGCGATACTGGTGCTCACCATGCACCATATCGCCTCCGACGGATGGTCGTCTTCCATTCTCGTCCATGAGCTGATGGAAGGTTACAGCGCTTTTACCAAAAAACGCGATCCCCGCTATACGCCACTGGACATCCAATATGCGGACTACGCCATCTGGCAGCGTAAGTACCTGTCCGGCGCCACCCTGGAACAAAAGATCGACCACTGGAAAAATAAATTACAGGACGTTACGATGGCCGAAATTCCTGCGGACTTCGAACGCCCTGCCACCGGCAGCACGCACGGCGCATTTGTGGTGTTCAACATAGCGGGCGCACTGGCAGCCGCGTTACGGCAACTGGCACAGCAGGAAGGAGCTACCCTGTATATGGTGCTGCTGGCTGCGTTTAAAGTACTGGTACACCGCTACAGCGGACAAGAGGATATCTGCGTGGGCGGCGCCGTTGCAGGAAGAACACGCACAGAGCTGGAACCGCTGATCGGCTTTTTTGTCAATACCCTCGCGTTACGTACAGACCTTGGCGGGAACCCTTCTTTCCAGTCTGTACTGCAACGGGTGAAAAATACCCTGCTGGATGCGTTTGAATATGAAGACGCCCCCTTTGAAAAAGTAGTGGAGGCAGTCGTGAAAGAGCGCGACAGGAACAGGAACCCGCTGTTCCAGTCCGTGTTTGTATTACAGAACGTGCCGGCTGTCCCCGAATGGCGTATAGGCGACGTCGTGATCACCGAAGAACCGGTCATCCGTAATGCCAGCCTGTTTGACCTGACCTGGATAGCGGAAGAGCGCGGCGAGGAGATCAGTATCTACCTGGAATACAGCACAGACCTGTTTCGGGAAAACACCATCCGGAAGCTGTTCTCCCACTATGAAACGCTGCTGGCGGCCATCGTGAAAGACCCGGCGCAGGCCATCGGGCAGCTGGAGATGCTGGCAGCCCATGAAAAACAGCAATTGCTGACAGACTTCAACGCTACGGCTTTTCCCTATCCCGCGGAGAAAACAATCACCGCTTTATTCGATGAACAGGTGACACAGACGCCGGAGGCTATCGCACTGGCCTTCGGAGAAACGCAACTCACATACGCGCAGTTACAGGCACAATCAGATAAACTGGCCGCATACCTGCAAAGCAAAGGCGTAAAAGCGGAAACGATGGTGCCGCTCTGCATGGAACGTTCCGCACAGCTGATCGTCAGCATACTGGCCATTCTCAAAGCCGGTGGCGCCTATGTGCCGGTAGATCCGGCCTATCCGCGCGACCGTATCCGGTTTATGCTGGAAGATACGCGCCCGGTGATCATACTGACAGAAAGCGCGCAATTACCCGCCTTGCGGGAACATGTACCCGCCATAGAGATGGTATGCGTGGACCAGCTCATGGAGACACTGGCGGATGCACCGGCGCCGGTAACATCTGCCAACCCCGGATCACTCGCATATATTATCTATACTTCCGGCTCTACCGGTCAACCGAAAGGTGTGATGGTTACCCATCGTAACGTCACCAGCCTGGCCCGTGGCGGCAATTTCATGACGCTAAACGCCGAAGATGTGTTACTGTCCACCGGTTCCCCTTCCTTCGACGCTACCACCATCGAATACTGGGGTATGCTGCTGAACGGCGGACAACTGGTATTGTGCCCGGAGAAACACCTGCTCGATAATCCATTACTGAAGCAGGAGATACGCCGCAGAGGAGTTACGAAGATGTGGTTTACCGCCAGTTGGTTCAACCAGCTGGTAGACGATGATATCGCCATCTTTGAAGGGTTGAACGCGCTGATGGTAGGCGGAGAGAAACTATCGGAAGAGCATATACGGAAATTCAGAGAAGCCTATCCTGCCACGGCCATTATTAACGGCTACGGTCCTACGGAGAATACCACTTTCTCCCTCACCTGGCATATCACCGCGGTGGAGCCGGGCATAAATATCCCTATCGGGCGCCCGTTGGGCAACCGTACGGCTTACGTCCTTAGCGCGGAAGGGCAGCTACAGCCCGCAGGCGTAGCGGGCGAGCTGTATGTGGGAGGCGACGGCGTGTCCCGCGGATACCTGAACCAGCCCGGGCTGACCGCTCAGAAGTTTATACCGGACCCTTTCAGCAGCGCTCCCGGCGCAAGGTTATACCGCACCGGAGACCTCGCCTGCTGGCTGCCGGATGGCGCCGTGGCTTACCTGGGCCGTATCGATGATCAGGTGAAAATACACGGTCACCGTATTGAACCGGGTGAGATCGAAAGCGTGCTGTTGCAGCATCCCGGCGTCAAACAGGCGGTGGTACTCATGCAGGTGAAAGCTACCGGTGATAAATACCTCGCAGGATATATCGTGCCGCAGCGGGCTTTTGATAAAGCCGCACTCGCCGACTACCTCAAAGGCAGGCTGCCGGCCTATATGGTCCCTGCTCAACTGGTAGTCCTGGATAAAATGCCGCTTACCTCCAATGGAAAGGCGGACAAGAAGGCGCTGCGGGCGTTGACAGACGATAACACGGAGACACAGGTCTACACTGCGCCGGTGAATGAAACAGAACAACAACTGGTGACCATATGGGAAAGATTTTTACAAAAGCAACAGATCAGCACCACCGCTAACTTTTTTGAGCTGGGAGGCCACTCCCTGCTGGCGTCGCGGGTGGTGACCGCTATCCGTAACACGCTGGGAGTGGAACTGAGCATTACCCGGTTCTTCCGGTATCCCACCGTTTCGAAACTGGCGGCGCATCTGACAGGTAAAGCAAAGGAGAGTGGATGGCCCGCGATCGTTGCCGGAAAAAGACCCCCCAGGATACCGCTGGCTTTCAGCCAGGAACGGTTGTGGTTCATTGACCAGATGAATGGCACCTTGGCTTATCACGTACCGTTGGCGGTCCGGCTGAAAGGAACGCTGGACGAAGCCGGCTTGTCGTTCGCGCTGCAAACCATCGTGGACAGGCATGAAGCGCTACGTACCGTCATACGGCAGGAGCATGGTGTGCCTTACCAGCAACTGCTGGAGGTGGACGGATGGGAACTTGCAAAGATTTCCGGAAATAAGTTCAGCACCCCCGAAGCGTTGCAGGCTCATTTGATAGAACTGGTCAACACACCGTTCGACCTGGCGGAAGATTACATGCTACGTGCCAGCCTGGTGCGCCTGTCGGTCGATGAACACATCCTGCTGATCACCGTGCATCACATCGCCTGCGATGGTTGGTCTGTTACCATCATGGTGAATGATATCGCCGAATTATATAATGCTTACATAGAGAAACGGCCCGCCGCGCTGGCGCCGCTACCGCTGCAGTTTGCAGACTATGCCGTATGGCAGCGAAGCCTCGCGGAGAATGAACGCCTGCAAAAACAGTTGTCCTATTGGGAACAACAACTGAACGGTGTGGAAGTGCTGCAACTGCCGACCGATTTCTCCAGGCCGGCCATACAGAGCACCAAAGGCGCCGTACAGCGGTTTGCCCTGGACGCCGCCTTGTCGGAACAGCTCCGTCAGTTCTCCCTGCAACAGGATGTAACCCTCTTTATGACGCTGCTGGCAGCCTTTAAGGTATTGCTGTACCGCTACAGCGGGCAGGAAGATATCTGCGTGGGTTCTTCCATCGCCGGCAGAACACAGGAGGAAGTGACAGGCCTGGTGGGTTTCTTTGTCAATACGCTGGCGCTGCGCAGTGACCTGAGCCGGCAACCTACGTTCCTGACGCTGCTGCAGCAGGTGAAACAAACCACGCTGGCGGCCTATGACCACCAGGAAGTGCCTTTCGAGAAAGTGGTAGAGGCGGTGAATACAGACCGCGACCTTAGCAGGACCCCGCTGTTCCAGGTGCTGTTCGAATTGCAGAACACGCCGGCAGTGGACCAGGTGCAACTGGGAGCGCTCGATGTAACGAGAGAAGACCTGAAATATAATACGGCACAGTTTGACCTGGTAGTGTCCATGGAAGAAGGGCCCGACGGGTTGACGGGCTTTGTGGAATACGGTACCGAGATTTTCCGGGAAGAAACCATCACACAGCTGATGACACATTTCAGTCAGCTGCTGGCGACCGTCCTCTCGTTACCGGATACACGCATTAACAAGTTACCGCTGCTCACGGAGGCCGAAAGGCATCAGCAGCTGGTGACCTTTAACAACACTACGGTAGATTTTCCTCACAATAGCACATTAATCGATCTGATCACGTTGCAGGCGCAATGTACACCGGCTGCGCCGGCCCTGGCAATGGGAGACGAGGTTATTTCCTATGCCTCGCTGGAAGAGCGCTCCAACCAACTCGCGCACTACCTGCGGGAGATGGGGGTGAACGACACCTCGCTGGTGCCTGTTTGTTTAGACCGCTCTCCGGAGATGGTCATCGCCATCCTCAGTATTATGAAAGCTGGCGGCGCGTATCTGCCCATAGACCCCGGGTACCCGGAAGACAGGGTGGCTTACATGCTGCAGGACAGTAAAGCGAAGATGGTGATCAGCCGCAGCGCTGACAAACAAAAACCGGCGCAGGCCGCGGCGGTGCGCATTATTTCCCTCGACGAAGAAGCCGCTGTTATCAGCGGGTATCCGACAACTGCTTTGGCAGCATTGCCAGTGCCTTCCCAACTGGCCTATGTGATCTATACTTCCGGCTCCACCGGTCTGCCGAAAGGGGCTATGATAGAACATGCCGGCATGTTGAATCACCTGTATGCCAAAGTAAACGACCTTCGGATGGATGCCACCGCCATCGTGGCTTTCACCGCTGCCTTTACTTTCGATATTTCTGTATGGCAGATGTTTTCCGCGCTGTTGTGCGGCGGTTATACGATCATCTATCCGACAGATACCATCTTACAGCCTGTGTCGCTGATGCAGGCGGTAGAGAAAGATAAGGTGACGATCCTCGAAGTAGTACCTTCTTATCTCTCCGCGATATTAGCTACCGTGAAAGGCGTATCGCTCCGGCAACTGAAATACCTGCTGGTAACCGGCGAAACATTGCCCCGCCAACTGGTGGCGGAATGGTTTCAACACGAAGCGAACCGTACTATCCCTGTGGTAAACGCCTACGGACCTACAGAAGCCTCCGACGATATTACCCATCACGTTATGTATGAAGCACCGGAGCAGGGCAATGTGCCGCTTGGCAAGCCCATACAGAACCTGCAGATATACGTGCTGGACGCCTCTATGCAGCTTTGTCCCATCGGTGTTGCCGGGGAGATCTGCGTGTCAGGCATTGGCGTGGGCCGTGGTTATCTCAACCGGCCGGAACTGACAGCCGAAAAATTTGTACACGATCCCTTCCGTGAAGAAGACGGCGTGCGCATGTACCGCACGGGAGACCTGGGCAAATGGCTGCCGGACGGCACGGTCGTACACCTGGGAAGAATAGACGACCAGGTGAAAGTCCGTGGCTACCGTATCGAGCTGGGAGAAATAGAACGAGTGATAGAGAAAAGCGGAATGGTGAAACAGGTGGTCGTTATCACAAAAGCAGATCAATACCAGCAACTGCAACTGGTGGGTTATGTGGTAGGGCAGGAGCATTTCGACAAGGATGAACTGCTGGGGTACCTGAAAACAAAACTCCCTGAATACATGGTGCCGGTGCAGTGGGTGATGTTAACGGAAATGCCGCTTTCCGCCAACGGAAAAATCAACAGGAAAGCGCTGCCGGAAACAGAGATGGCCGCCACGTCAGCAGATCTGTACGTCGCCCCCACGAATGAACTGGAAGAAAAACTGGCGGACATCTGCGCCAGGCTGCTGGAAGTACAACGGGTAAGCATATACGACAATCTCTTTGAAATTGGTATGCACTCGCTGCTGATCATGCGCCTCGCCGCCACCGTTCATGAAGACTTCGGGTTGCAGGTATCTGTACGGACCTTCTTCCAGCTGACGACCATCGCCGCATTGGCCAAATACATCGGTGTCAATAAAACGCCGGTGGCCGCCCCGACTGCCAAACAGAAAAAAATTATTCTATAATCCTATTTTTTAAACCATTCACGATGTTTGATTTTAATCTCAACGAAATAATTGATCTGTTAAACGAGGCCCACGATAGCGGAATAAAAGTTTCCTTCGAAGATGATAACTTATTGGTGGAGGCTGACGAAGATAAAGAGATCGATGCCGGCTTTCTGGATAGATTGAGAAATAATAAACACTCCCTGATAGCCTATTTCAAGAAACATAAGTCCGGTACGCAGGAGAAACATTTCTCCGGCAGTATACGTGACGCCCGTAATAATGACGACGGCCCGGTTCCTTTGTCCTTCAGCCAGGACCGCTTATGGTTTATCCATCAGCTGGAGGGCAGCGTGCAATACCACATCCCGGCGGCGTTGCGGCTGAAGGGCAAACTGGACGTTGAAGCACTGAACTTTGCATTACGCACCGTAGTAAACCGGCACGAGGTATTGCGTACCGTGATATACCAGGCTGACGGCAACGTCTGGCAGCGGGTATTGGAAAAAGACCAATGGGCGCTGGACAGGATCGATGGCACCTCCGGCTATGAAGACCCCGAGGTATTGCAGGCGTATATGGACGAACTGGTACAGATACCATTTGACCTGTTCCATGACCATATGCTGCGCGCCCACCTGATACAGCTGGCGCCGGAGGAATTTTTGCTGGTGCTGGTGATGCACCACATCGCTTCCGATGGCTGGTCTACCGCCATCCTCGTGAATGAGCTGAATGAGGCGTACACCGCTGCTGCCGCCAAACGTGAACCTGTCCTGGAACCACTGGATGTTCAGTTTGCCGACTACGCCGTATGGCAGCGTAAATACCTCGCCGGCGATATGCTGGACAAGCAGCTGTCCTACTGGAAAAAACAGCTGGATGGCGCGTCTTTGTTAAATCTTCCCACTGACTATGAGCGTCCGGCGGTAAAAAGCACCCGCGGCGCTTTGGTGGCTTTTCATATTCCGCAGCAACTGACGGCGGCGCTGGAAAAGCTGTCGCAGGAACAGGGCGCTACCTTGTACATGACATTGCTGGCGGCCTTTAAGGTATTGCTGTACCGTTACAGCGGCCAGGAAGATATCAGCATCGGCGGCGTGGTGGCCGGCAGGATGCGGACAGAAATGGAGCGGCTGATCGGTTTCTTTGTCAATACCCTGGTGCTGCGTACGCATCTGGACGGTAACCCGGATTTTATCACGTTGCTGCAGCAGGTGAAAAATACCCTGCTGGATGCTTACGAACACCAGGAAGTGCCTTTTGAAAAAGTGGTGGAAGCCGTGATGGGAGAGCGGGACATCAGTAAGAACCCGTTGTTCCAGGTGGTTTTTGTATTGCAGAACGTGCCGCCTACCAAAGAGCTGAAAATGGGAGAGGTGGTGATGCAGGACGAAAAGATTATGCGTACCACCAGCCTGTTTGACCTTTCCTGGTCCATGGAGCAAGGTCCCGACGGCATCGATGTGGAAGTGGAATATTATACCGATATCTTCACCGAAGCGACCATTCAACGAATGGTGGCGCATTTCCAGTTGTTGCTGCAAGCTGCCGTGGATAACCCGGCGCAACCTATCGGTATGCTGAATATGCTCAGCGAAGCAGAAAAAGATCAGCTGCAGGTATCGTTTAATGACACCGCTACTTTATATCCTTCCGCAGAAAGCGTTGTGTCTATCTTTGAAGGGCAGGTGGCGTTTTCACCGGAAGCGCCGGCCGTAACGTTCGGAAAACGTACGCTTACCTACCGGGAACTGGATGAACAGGCCAACCAGGTGGCCAACTACCTGGCGGAGCAGGGCATTCAGCCGGGCAATACCATCGCCTTGCTGTCGAGGCGCGGGATAGAGATGATCGTCGCTATCTGGGGAATCCTGAAAAGCGGCAACGCCTATGCGCCCTTTCATACCGGTTACCCGGCAGACCGTTTGCACGGCATGATGGAAGATGCCGGTATCACCACCTTGCTGTACACCAGCAGGGAGTTGTTTGTTTCTTCCGGGATGGGGGAATTTACAACAGGACTGGACATCGCCGCAGCGCGCAACAGCGCTGTAACGCCGACGGGCATACGGACCAGCAGCGACGCCTGCATCAACGTGATGTATACTTCCGGTACTACCGGTCGCCCCAAAGGGATCGCCATCACCAATAAAAATATTATCAACCTGGCCTTCGACCGTGGTGCCACTTCCGTGCTGCCCGGCGACCGGCTGCTGCAATGCTCCAACTATGCGTTCGACGGCTCCACCTTCGACATCTACAGTGCGCTGCTCAACGGCGCCTGCCTCTGTATGGTGGAAGATGATGCGGCCATAGATGTGTTTGAATTATCCAGGATCATCGCTGCGGAGAAAATCAGCATCGCCCTTTTCCCCACCGCTTTGTTCCACAACTTTATCGATAACCAGCCCCTGGGCCTGAAGACCATGCGGAAAATTCTGTTTGGCGGTGAAAAGGCCTCGCTGCCGCATTTGGAAAAAGCGCTGGCGGTACTGGGACAAGGGAAGCTCGTTAACATGTACGGCCCTACGGAGGTGACCGTGGCCGCCACCTGTTACGAAGTCAATGACGTGGCCGGAAAACTGTCCGTTCCCATTGGTACGCCGATGTCCAATGCCCGTATCCGCATCCTGGATGAAAACCGGCAGCTGGTGCCGCTGGGCGTAAGTGGCGAAATTTATGTAGGCGGCGACGGTGTATCCCTGGGGTATGTCAACAGGGAAGACCTGACCGCGGAAAAATATGTCACGCTCGATGACGCACCGGGCCGCTGGTACCGTACCGGCGATAAAGGCCGCTGGCTGCCGGATGGCACAATCGCCTACGCCGGCAGGATCGACGACCAGGTGAAAATCCGCGGTTACCGCATCGAGCCGGGTGAAATAGAACGCGCGCTGAACAACCTGCCGGAGGTGGGTGACAGCTGCGTAGTGGTAAAACAACAGCATACCGGCGAAAAAAGACTGGTCAGCTATTTTGTTCCCGAACAGGAAACGCTGCAACAAAAAGAGTATGAACTATCGCAGCTGCAGATCGCCAGCTGGCGCGCCCTGTACGACACCGCCTACAGCAAAACAGACGAGATAGAAGACCTGGACGAAGAGTTCAACATTACCGGCTGGAACGACAGCTTCACCAGCGGTCCTATCCCGGCAGAAAACATGCAGCAATGGGTAGACGATATCACGCGCCTGATCATCGGCCTGCAACCGAAGCGGGTACTGGAGATCGGCTCTGGTACAGGGTTGATCTATTACCCTATTGCCGATCACATAGAACGATACATTGGTACTGACTTCTCCCGGGTATCTGTAGAACAGATCCTGCGCCGCATCGCCAAAGGCGAGCGCCGTTACCCGGATACGGAAATGAAACTCTGTGCCGCACATGAAATTATCCTGGATGAAAAGGAAGAGATCGACCTGGTGATCTTAAACTCCATCGTACAGTATTTCCCGGGAGCCGCTTATATGACCGATGTGCTGGCGAAAGCCATCACGTTGCTGAAAGGTAAAGGCCGCATTGTGGTGGGCGACGTCCGCGACCTGCGCCTGCTGCCTTCTTTCAAACGCCGACTGCAGCTGGATAAACTGCATGACAAGACCAGCGTCCGGGAGTTTGAATGGAGCGTGGACCAGGAAGTGCTGAAAGAAGAGGAACTGTGTTTTTCTCCTGCCTATTTCTATCATTTGCAGACCCGCTTCCCGGAAATTACCAACGTGGAGATTGTATGGAAACAAGGAGATTATATTAATGAGTTGAGCCTTTACCGTTATACGGTCATCCTGCACGTGGGTATTGAAAAGCCTGTATTACAGCCCGACTGGCAGCCGTGGGACGCCATTGCGGACAAAAGTACCATCATTGACCAGATCACGAACCGTATCCCGGTAATTGCCTTGCAGGACGTGCCGGGCCATCGGGTATGGAGGGAGAGAATGCTGGACCATGCGCTGAAAAATAACCTGTGCAACAACGTAGGCGACTTGTCTGACTACATCGGCGCCCCGGACAAGGTGACACATACGGTGAATGAAATACTGGACGAAGCTGCAGCTGCCGGCTACAGCTACCGTTTTTTGCTGGATGAAGATCCGCTGAAAGTAAACCTGCTGATAGAACGCGACCGCTTTGACGGTTTCGTGGAGCAATCCTACAGTAACAGTATCAGTTTCGCCGATACGGTGAAAACCAACGTGCCGCTGTTCTCCGACATTTGTGAATCGCTGCAGAAAAATATCAAACAGCAGTTGCTGGACCGCCTGCCGGATTACATGGTGCCGGCGGACTTCGTTGCACTGCAGAAATTGCCGCTCACCGGCAACGGTAAGGTAGACCGTAAGTTTCTCGCCGCCTGGGAAGACATTCAACGGAAACGGTTGATCAATTATGTAGCCCCCACCAACGCCACAGAGCTGCATCTGGCTGGTATCTGGCAGCATCTGCTGGGCGTGGAGCGTGTAGGCATTGAAGATAACTTCTTTGAACTGGGTGGTCACTCCCTGCTGGCGACCCGCGTGGTGGCTGCTGTCCGTAAAGACATGGACGTGGAGCTGACCGTGAAGGACTTTTTCATATATCCTACCATCGCTTTGCTGGCGGTGTACCTGCAGCAACAGGAAAAAGGCTCACACCTGCCACCGCTGACTGCCGGCCCGAGACCCGCCAATATCCCGCTGTCTTTCAGCCAGGAGCGGTTGTGGTTCATTGATCAGCTGCAGGGCACCGTGCCTTATCATATGCCGGTGATACTGCGTCTGCATGGTAACCTCGATGTACAGGGACTGGAGTTTGCGCTGCGTAACATTGTGAATGGCCATGAAGTATTGCGTACGGTTATCGCACCCAAAGACGGTATTGCATGGCAGCACGTGATGGACAAAGACCAATGGCAACTGGCCCTGGTGCCGCAGTCCCCCGAACTGTCTGATGAAGCTACCCTGAAACAATTGCTGAGCGGCCTGGCAGATATGCCTTTTGACCTGTGCCGGGACCATATGCTGAGAGCGCACCTGGTCACCTTGTCGGCGCAGGAGCATCTGCTGTTGCTCACCATCCACCATATTGCCTGCGATGGCTGGTCTATCTCCATACTGGTGAAAGAACTGGTGGAACTGTACCGTGCCTACGCGGAAAAACGCGCTCCCATCCTGGAAAAACCGGAGATCCAGTACGCAGACTACGCCCTCTGGCAACGTAACAGTTTTGACGGCGCCGTCCTCGATGAAAAGATGAAGTACTGGAAGCAGCAGCTGAACAACGTGCTGCCACTGGACCTGCCTACAGATTATGCCCGTCCTGCCGTACAGCAGTTCAATGGCGCTATCAGCTGGTTCCATATCGATCAGCAGCTGACGGACCAGTTGCAGCAGCTGTCCAGGGAGCAAGGCGTTACGCTGTTTATGACCCTGCTCACCGCCTTTAAAGTATTGCTGCAGCGCTATAGTGGCCAGGACGATATTTGTGTAGGTTCACCGGTATCCGGCAGAACGCAGCAGGAAACGGAAGGTCTGATTGGCTTCTTCCTGAATACCGTAGCGTTAAGAGCGGACCTCAGCGATAATCCTTCCTTCCTCTCCCTGTTGCAACAGGTGAAAAACACTACGCTGGATGCCTATGAGCATCAGCAGGTGCCGTTTGAGAAAATTGTGGAAGAGGTGGTGAAGGACCGCGATATGAGCCGCAGTCCGTTGTACCAGGCGATGTTTGTTTTACAGAACACGCCGCCGGTGCCGGAACTTTTGTTGGGTGATCTGCACCTGGCCTACGAAGAAGTGCCACACAAAACCACCTTGTGCGACATCACCATGTCCCTGGAAGAACAGCCCGATGGTATCCGCGGTTATGCTGAGTATTGCACCGATTTGTTTAGTGCCGGACGGATCAAACAGATGATGAAACACTTCGAGCAGCTGTTACGTGCTATCGTAGCAGCGCCGGCCAGCGAAATCAACACACTGCGTATCACCACACCGGCGGAAGAAGAGCAGCTGCTGAGCGCTTTTAACGACCGGATAGCGGACTACCCGAGGAATAAAACCATCATCGACCTTTTCGACAGACAGGTGCTGCTCACACCGGAAGCGGTGGCGGTAGTGTTTGAGTCTGTAGAGATCACCTACGGTCAACTGAATAGCCGGGCCAATCAGCTGGCACATTACCTGAGGAAGCTGGGCGTCCGGGAAGATACACTGGTGCCGGTGTTCCTGGAGCGGAGCGAACAGATGATCATCGCCATGCTGGGTATCCTGAAAGCCGGCGGCGCTTACGTGCCCATCGATCCGGAATATCCACAGGAGAGGGTCCGCTTTATGCTGACGGATACCGCAGCACAGTATGTGGTGAGCAATAAAGAAAGCGCCCATTTGCTGGAAGGATTAACCTCTGCCACAATAGTATCCCTGGACGGTGATCAGCATATCCTGGAAGGATTCCCCGAACATAACCCTGAAAGTTTTGTACAGCCGCATCACCTGGCTTATGTTATCTATACCTCCGGTTCTACCGGTCAGCCGAAAGGTGTGCTGCTGGAGCACTACAACGTAGTGCGGCTGTTTGAGACCGATACGCCGTTGTATGACTTTAACAGCAGCGACGTATGGACACTGTTCCACTCTATCTGTTTCGACTTTTCCGTATGGGAGATGTATGGCGCCTTGTTCTATGGCGGCCGCCTCGTCATCGTCTCCAAACAGGTGGCGAAAGACGCTTCTCTCTTCGGACAGCTGCTGTTGTCAGAAGGGGTGACAGTGCTCAACCAGACGCCTGCTGCCTTCTATGTGTTACAGGAATACCTGGTGGCCAATGCGCCGTCGGTACCGGTGCGGTATGTTATTTTCGGCGGAGAGGCGTTGAACCCGGCCATGATCCGGCCGTGGAAAGAGGCGTATCCGCACTGCAGAACGATCAATATGTATGGCATCACCGAAACAACGGTGCATGTGACCTACCAGGAGATCGGTGTTGAACATTTGCAGAGCAGCAGCAGTATCATTGGTACGGCTATCCCGACGCTGGGCCTTTATATTTTAGACGCTAACAGGAGCCTGTCGCCCGTAGGCGTGCCGGGAGAACTGTATGTGTCCGGCGCCGGGCTGGCGAGAGGGTATCTCAACCGCGAAGCTTTAACGGCAGAACGTTTTCTGCCGAACCCATTCAGCCGGGAAGGGGACTATAGCCGGTTATATAAAACCGGTGACCAGGCCCGCTGGCTGGCGGACGGCAATATTGAATACCTGGGACGTATAGACCAGCAGGTGAAGATACGCGGATACCGTATAGAGCTGGGAGAGATTGAAAATGTGCTGCTGCAGAGTGGATTTATAAAACAGGCGGTGGTAGTGGCGGCCAACGACAGCGCCGGTAGTAAGATACTGGCCGCGTACGTCGTTTCGGAAGAACGTTTCGACCGTGATCGGGTGATCGCTGCGCTGAAAGAGCGATTGCCGGATTACATGGTGCCTGCCCTGTTTATCACTTTAGACAAAATGCCGTTGACCTCCAACGGGAAGATCGACAGGAAAGCATTACCGGATGTGCACCAGGGCGCTCCGGCTGGCAGTGAATATGTAGCTCCCCGCAATGACATGGAGCAGTTGCTTGCCGATGTATGGCAGGAATTGCTGCAGGTACCACGGGTAGGGGTATACGATAATTTCTTTGAACTGGGAGGCCACTCCCTGCTGTCAATGCGTATGGTGGCAGTGCTGCGGAAAAAAATAGCCGTGGAACTAACGGTAAGGTCTATATTCCTTTACCCGGTGATTGACCAGCTGGCGGCTTTCTTACAGGGAGAAACCAGTCAAACCGCCGTGCCGGGAATAAAAGCCGTAAAAAGACCGGCGCGCATACCGCTTTCCTTTGCTCAGGAACGTCTCTGGTTCATTGACCAGCTGGAAGGCAGCGTGCAGTACCACGTACCGGCCGTATTACGCCTGCGTGGCTCACTGGATGTTACCGCTTTGTCCACCGCCCTGCGCAGTGTGGTCAACCGGCATGAGATATTAAGGACCGTGATCCGGCAAAATGACGGCCGCGGTTATCAGTACATCCTGGACCAGGACAACTGGACATTAAACATCACTGATCTGCCCGTCTATAAAGACAACCCTGCTGCACTGCAGGACTTTATTAAAAAGATAACGGACGCACCGTTCGATCTGTCTGCTGATCATATGCTGCGGGCGGACCTGGTGGTGCAGGGGCCCGATGAACATATCCTTATCATCACCACCCACCACATCGCTTCTGACGCCTGGTCTACCGGTATCCTGGTGAAAGAGCTGGTGGCGTTTTATATGGCCGCATCTGCCGGTACGGAGGCACATCTGGAGAAGATGGCCATCCAGTATGCGGATTATGCCATCTGGCAGCGTACCTATATCACTGGTGATATACTGGACAAACAACTGGCTTACTGGAAAGAGAACCTGACGGGCATCACGCCGTTGAACCTGCCCCTGGACTATCCAAGGCCTCCGGTGAGAAGCACAAGGGGAGGCGCTGTCAGCTTCCAGCTACCTGCTGAACTGACGGCGCAGCTGCACCAGTTCAGCCGCCAGGAAAGTGTGAGCCTGTTCATGACGTTGTTCTCCGCGTTCAACGTGATGCTGTACCGTTACAGCGGACAGGAAGATATCTGCGTAGGCAGCCCGGTCGCCGGCAGAACGCAGCAGGAAGTGGAAGGCCTCATCGGCTTTTTCATCAACATGCTGGCGCTGCGGGTAGACCTGAGCCGGCATCCTTCTTTCCGCGCCCTCCTGCAACAGGTAAAACAAACGACGCTGAATGCCTTTGAACACCAGGAAGTGCCATTTGAAAAGATCGTAGACCAGGTGGTAGTGGATAATGACAGAAGCCACCGGCCGGTGTTCCAGGTAGTATTTGGTTTGCAGAACAACGTGAACCAGCCGGATCTTCAGTTTGGTGATATTGTTTTATCCGAGGAAACAGTAGCGCATACTTCCGCCAAATTTGACCTGGTATTTAGCATGGACGAAGATGAAGACGGACTGAATGGTACCGTGGTGTATTGTGCGGACCTGTTTACCGAAGCCACGGTAAAACGGATGGTAGGCCATTTCCAGCAGTTGTTGCAGGCGGTGGTGGTGTCGCCGGACCAGCAGATAGGGTTGTTGCCGATGCTTACTTCCGGAGAGGAACAGCAATTGTTGACCGTAAAAGGAAACTACGAGAAGGAATATACGCAGCAGATCACTTTTGTAGATCTGTTTGAGGCGCAGGCGAACCGTTCACCGGACGCGATAGCGGTAGCTTTTGAAAATACGGTCCTCACTTACCGCGAACTGAATGAGCGTGCGAATTGTCTTGCCCATTACTTAAAGAGCAGACGGGTGAAAGCGGGCACGCTGGTGCCGGTTTGCATGGAACGCTCACTGGACATGATGGTGAGCATCATGGGTATCCTGAAGGCCGGTGGCGCCTATGTACCGGTTGAACCCGATTTTCCGGAAGACCGTATCCGGTTTATGCTGGAAGATACCGATGCGTCTAATATCATTACCCTCAGCAAATACGTAGACAGGGTACAGGCAGGTGCCGCGGATATTATTTTACTGGATGATGATTGGAACGATATCAAGGTCAACGGAAAAGACAATATACCCGGCGCTACCCGGGCGGACCATCCTGTTTATGTGATTTATACATCGGGCAGTACCGGCCAGCCGAAAGGCGTGGTGGTCACCCACGGCAATCTGGCCGACTACATCGGGGGGCTGACGAGTGCGTTGCCTGTGAAAGAATGTCATTCTTTCGGGCTCATGTCCAGCATGGCAACCGACCTTGGCAACACCGTGATTTTTGGTGCGCTGGCCAATGGCGGCGCACTGCATATCTTCTCTAAAGAGATGGCGCAGGATACCACGCTATTGTATAACTATCTGGATGAACATCCGATAGACTGCATCAAGATAGTGCCTTCCCACTGGAAAGCGCTGTGTTTGCAGGATAGGTTACTGATACCGGAGAAGCTGCTGATCTTCGGCGGCGAAGCGCTGGAATCGGCAGTAGTAGCGTCGATCTACGAAACAGGTACGGCCTGTACGGTGGTTAACCACTACGGGCCTACGGAAACGACGATCGGCAAACTGCTGCACGTCGTTGACAGGAACGCTGCTTACGGTGAAAGTATCCCGGTAGGTAAACCTTTCTCCGCCACACAGGTATATGTGCTCAGCCAGGAGCTGCAGCTATGCCCGGTAGGTGTTCCCGGCGCCCTGTATATTGGCGGGGAGGGCGTTGCCAGCGGATATCTGAATAACGAAGAACTCACCGCTGCAAAGTTCATCGCAGATCCATTTGCCCCGGGTACGAATAAACGTTTGTATAGCACCGGCGATATGGTGAAATACCTGCCGGACGGTAATATCCTCTTCATGGGCCGCGTGGACGACCAGGTGAAAATACGCGGTTACCGTATAGAGCTGGGTGAGATAGAACGAGCGCTGAACAACTGCGCTACCGTGAAACAGGCGGTGGTCGTCGTGAAAAAAGATCATCTCGATAACAAACGGCTGGTAGCGTATGTAGTGGCAGAAGCGGAAGTGGAGGTAGATAAGGAAGATATATTACAACAGCTGACAGCCCACTTACCGGAATACATGGTACCATCCCTGTTGATGGTGCTGGATTATTTCCCCCTGCTGGCCAATGGCAAGGTAGACAAGAAAGCGTTGCCCGAAGCGGATGGCAGCAGCCTGCAGACAGATACCTATGTTGCTCCGCGAAATGAAGTGGAACGCACATTGGCCGGTATCTGGGAAGCACTGCTGGGTGTGGAAAGAGTAGGTATCAATGACAATTTCTTCGCTTTAGGCGGTGACTCTATCATCACCATACAGGTAGTGAGCAGGGTGAGGAGAGCCGGTTATGAGTTACAGGTCGGTGACCTGTTCGACTATCAGACCATCGCCATGTTGTACGCGGTAATGTCTGCCCGTAAAGGTGCGGCTACCGCCGTGTCTGCGGACCAGGAGATACAAAGCGGCAGCTGTGGTTTGTTACCGGTGCAGCAATGGTACTTTGAAAAAGAAGGCGCTACGCCTTCCCACTTTAACCAGAGCATGTTGCTGAAAATAGACAAGCGTATTCCTTCGTCTACCTTGTCTGCCGCTATTATGCAACTGGTACAGTACCATGACAGCCTCCGTTTCAAATACACGCACGGCGTCAATGGATGGGAGCAGACATACGGCACAGCAGAGGCGATGCTGAACATCGTGAACCTGCAGGCAGAATCTATGCAGGAATTCCCGGAAATGATGGTGACTTATGGCAACGGCTATCAGCGCAGCGTGGATGTTACCAAAGGTAACTGTATCAGCGCTGTCCTGTTCCTGACGCCTGCCGGCGATGCGCATAACCGCTTGCTGCTGGCGATCCATCACCTCGTGGTAGATGGCGTGTCATGGCGTATCCTGCTGGAAGACCTGGAACGGCTGATCGACGGCTTGTATAATAATGAGCCGGTATCATTGGGTAAAAAGAGCAGTTCCTACCGCCAATGGTATGACGCACTGGTGAAATACAGCCAGACCGACCGGCTGTTGAAACAAGCGGACTACTGGTCCGGCATGGTGCAGCAATACCGGCCGTTGCCGGTGGACAAAGCTTTTGACGGCGTGCTGCGTATAAAAGATATGGAGCACTACCAGGTGAAGCTGACACCGCTCGTTACGCAGCAGCTGTTACACGAAGTACCTGCTGCCTACCGCACGGAGATAAACGACGTGTTGCTGAGTGCTTTAGCCCTTGCCCTGAACAGCTGGGCCGGCGGCGCCGTACTCATCGGCCTGGAAGGGCATGGCAGGGAAGATATCGACAGAAGTGTGAACGTAGGCGATACCGTAGGTTGGTTTACCAGCCTGTACCCGGTATTGTTACCCGGTCACACGACAGGCGACGCCGGGATGTTATTACGCAACATGAAAGAACAGCTGCGCCAGATTCCGGACAAAGGAATTGGTTTTGGCATATTGAAATACCTCAACAAGCTGGCGGGGCTGCAGGGCGGTGATCCCTGGGATATCACCTTTAACTACCTCGGGCAGTTTGACGCCGTGACCAGCGGCGGCAGATGGTTCTCCGTTACCGACGAACCTGCCGGCGCGGAAACAGGCGATGATTACACCGTGCGCCGTAAGATTGCGGTGAACAGTATGGTGACCGGCGGCGAGCTGGTGCTGGACTGGAGTTTTAGCAGTCAACACTACAACAGCAATACTATTACTACGCTGGCGCAGCAATATATTGCACAACTGGAAATAATCATCGGACATGCTGTAGCGCAGGCAGCACAACAGCCGCTGCTGACGCCGTCAGACTACGGTTTGGGCGGCCTGGTGAGCAATACGGAGCTGGACCGCTTCCTGGACATGCCGATGGCCGGCGGCGCTAAACGCCGTGAGGAAATTACGGCGATGTACCGGCTGAGCGGCCTGCAGGAAGGGATGTTGTTCCATGGGTTGTACGATAACGCGGTGGACGCCTATACGGAGCAGTTTACCTACTTGCTGCATCAGACAGACATCAACGCATTCATAGAGACCTGGGAGTACCTGCTGCAAAGACATACTATTTTACGCAGCGCCTTCTATCATGATGCTTTCCATGTGCCGGTACAATGTGTGTACCGTTATGTGCAGCTGCCGGTGACGCAGCTGGACTATCGTCATCTGGATGCGGCAGCCCAGGAAGCAGCATGGACGGCCCACGAGGCGGAAGTGTTGCAGCAGCCTTTCGATTTTACAGCGCCGCCGCTGATGAAGATGAGCCTGATACGTTTGCAGGACGACACCTGGCGCATGGTATGGACCTACCATCACCTGTTGCTCGATGGCTGGTCAATGCCCGTGTTGCTGGAAGAACTGCTGCGGACATACGAGGCGCTGGCATCCGGAAAACAACCGGAAGAAGCGGCCACAGATCACTACGAGGAATATATCCGCTATCTTGACCGCCGAGATAAAGACGAAGAAAGTGCCTACTGGCGCGGATATCTCGCTGACGTCAGCAATAGCACTTTGTTGCCTTTCATCAGCAGTACAGACAGGACAAAGGCTGAAGGGCGCTATAAAACGACGCCGGTAGTGCTGGATGCTACCCAGACAAGACTTATTACCGCGTATGCACAGCAACAGCGCCTTACGGTCAATACCCTGATGCAGGGCGTGTGGGGGTACCTGTTATATCGTTATACCGGTAACCAGCACGTCGCTTATGGCGCTATCGTATCCGGCCGCCCGGATGATATGCCGGGTATCGAAAGAAAGGTGGGCATGTACATCAACACCCTGCCGGTGCATATCGCCGTGACGCCAGAACAGCCGGTCACCGACTGGCTGCGCGATATACAGGCGGCACAGGTACATAGCCGCAAGCACCAATACACCCCGCTGCGCGATAGTCAACGTTACACCGGCGTTACGGGAGACCTGTTTGATACGCTGATGGTATACGAGAATTATCCCGTAGACGAAGAGACGCTCTCTTATCCGTGGAAACTGCAGATAGAACAACTGCACGTAGAAGAACATACGAACTACCCATTGAGCATTACGATCGGGGTGGGACAGGAGATCACTATCCTGTTGCAGCACAATACCGCCCTGTTGTCTCCTGTTTATATCACACAGATCAGTGAGCACTTTAAACAGGTGCTGGAATATATTGTCCGGAACCCGGCCGCAAAAACTGCCGACATCGTGCTGTTGAATAACGAAGAGCAGGACCGGATAGCCGTTACGTTTAACAAGGCGGCCCAACCGCAAACAACGACGGGCAAATCTGCTATCGACCTGTTTAAAGAGCGGGTGGCGCTGGCGCCGCAGCAGACGGCTGTTGTGTTTGAGACGCAGGGCCTCACCTACCAGGAACTGGACAAACGCTCCGATCAGCTGGCACTGTACCTTGTCAGCAAAGGCGTACAGAAAGAGACGCTGGTACCTGTTTGCGTGGAACGCTCCCTGGAGATGGTCATTGCCATACTGGCCATCCTGAAAGCAGGTGGCGGCTATCTCCCGATAGACCCCTCTTATCCTGCGGGACGTATCAGCTACCTGCTGGAAGACAGCCGCGCTACCATGATGATCAGCAGTGCGGAGGTAGCAGGCCGTCTGGACATACCCGCTCATATCCATGTCATTAAAACGGACGAAGACCAGGCAGCGATTGCAGGCCAGCCCGGTATCAGCCTCAGCACCATGCCGGCACCGGACGATCTCGCCTATGTGATCTATACCTCCGGCAGTACCGGTCAGCCGAAAGGCGTAATGATCGAACATAAAGGCCTGGTCAACCTGGCGCTGAACATGGAAACGGTGCTGTCATTAAGACCTGGCATCCGGGTACTGCAGTTCTCCGCTTTCGGTTTCGACGCCTCCTGCTTCGAGATCTTCAGCACGCTGCTGAGCGGTGGCTGCCTGGTGATCCCGCACAAAGAAGACCTGCTGTCGGCTGACAGATTTGGGGAGATGGTGCGTCAACATGCCGTGGAGCTGCTGTTGCTGCCTCCGTCTTACCAGCACACTATCCGTGAGGAGCTGGGTACCATCAAAACAATAATATCCGGTGGCGAAGCGCTGAACCGCGAAGACACCAGGTATTTCCAATCCAAAGGTATCCGCGTGTTTAACGCATATGGCCCTACGGAAAACAGCGTCATTACCACGATCACGGACAGCCCGTTGCAGGGTGACACCGTGGTGATCGGCAAACCGCTGGCCAACGGGCAGGTATATATCCTGGACGCGCAGGGCGAACTTTGCCCCGTAGGCGTAGCCGGCGAAATCTGCGCTGGCGGCGTTGGTGTGGCGCGCGGTTACCTGTATCGCCCGGCACTCACGACAGAGAAATTTATCCCCGATCATTTCAGCGAACAGCCGGGCGCCCGCCTGTACCGCACCGGTGACCTCGGTCGCTGGCTGCCGGACGGCAATATCGAATACCTGGGCAGGATCGACGACCAGGTGAAGATCCGTGGTTATCGTATAGAGCCGGGTGAAATTGAAAATGCCCTGCTGCAAAGCGGCTTCGTCAGCCAGGCCGTAGTACTGGTGAAAACGGACGATAACGGCCATAAACGTTTAGTCGCCTATGTGGTACCACAGGGCGCCTTCGACAAGGAACCGCTGTTAACTTCGCTGAAAGACAAGCTGCCGCCTTATATGGTGCCTTCCTTACTGGTGCCATTGGAAAAAATACCGGTCACCGCCAACGGAAAGGTAGACAAGGCCGCATTGCCTGAACCTTATACAACGGCCACCCATACCCGCGCCGTTTTAAATGGCGAAGTGGAACAGACGCTGGCCGTTATCTGGGAAGAATTGCTGGGTGTGAAGAACATCGGCAGAAATGATAACTTCTTTGAACTGGGCGGCGATTCCATTATCACCATCCAGGTGGTAGGCAGGGCTAAACGTTTTGGTTATGACCTGAAACCGAAAGACCTGTTCGTGCACCAGACCATCGCAGGACTGGCCGCGTCGCTGGCCTCCGGCAAGGAGAAAGCCGTTCGCGGAGAACAGGGCATACTCACCGGCAACAGCGGCCTAACGCCTATCCAGCAGTGGTACCTCGAAGAAGAAACCATCGCGAAACACTTTATTCAACAGTTGTTTGTCGGTATAGATAAACAAATCAGCGATACCGTATTAAACACTGCCGTACAACAATTGCTGCTTCGCCATGACAGCCTTCGATTTACGTATACCCGTAAAGGTGGGCAATGGCAACAGCACTACGGCAGCTACGCCGGCGCGCTGGACGTGGTGGACCTGCGGGAGGTGGCGACCAAAGATTACGCCGCTGTTCTGGCGGCCCACTGCGACCGCTACCAGGCTTCTTTGAAACCCGAAGAAGGTATCCTGTTGCGCGCCGTATTGTTTTTAACACCTGTATCGGAAGCCGCCAACCGCCTGCTGATCATCGGTCACCACCTGGCGGTGGATGGCGTGTCCTGGCAGATTATGCAGGACGACCTGGAGCTCCTGCTGGACCAGCTGCAAAATAATGAACCGGTAACGCCGGCGTTGAAGACCAGCTCCTACCGGGAATGGCATCAGGCGCTGGTAGCATACGGTCAGCGTAAACAGCTGTTGCAGCAGCGCGACTACTGGCTGGACATCGCGCAGCAATACCAGCCGCTGAAGGTGGACAAAACTTACCATGGCGAGTTGACCGGCAATGATATGGCCACGCATGAAATGCACCTGGACGCCGCCCTGACGCAGCTCCTGCTGCAGGAGGCACCGAAGGCCTATCATACCGAAATCAACGATGTGCTGCTGGCCGCCCTGTCGGCCGCGTTGTATGCCTGGAACGGCGCCGGCGTGGTAGTCGGCCTGGAAGGCCACGGCCGTGAGGACATCGCCGCCAGCATCGATATCAGTAATACGGTGGGATGGTTTACCAGCCTGTATCCCGTAGGACTCAACAACAGTGTTCATACAACACCGGGCGCTTTACTGAAAGCAGTCAAAGAACAACTGAGACAGCTGCCCGATAAAGGCATCGGCTACGGCGTGCTAAAATATATCAATAAGGAAGAAGCCTTACAAGGCAAAGATCCATGGGATATTACGTTTAACTACCTCGGACAGGTGGATGCTGCCAGGAGAAACAGCAAATGGTTCAGCACTGTGCCTGAAGCTGCAGGAACGGGCAGCACCACGGATGTGAAAATCCGCCATAAGATCGCTGTCAACGGCGCGGTGGAAAACGGAGAGCTGATCCTTTACTGGAGCTACAGCACCCATCATTATAACAGCAGCACCATACAGGAGCTGGTGAACAACTACCAGGCGCAGTTGCAGCAGCTGATTCATCATGCGGTGGCCCAGGCGGCAGTACAACCGGTATTCACTCCGTCGGACTACGGTTTGGGTAGCCTGGTGACCAACGCAGAGCTGGACCAGTTCCTCGATGCCCCGCACACCGGCGGCGGTACCCGCAGAGATCATATCACCGGTCTGTACAGGTTGAGCAGCCTGCAGGAAGGCATGTTGTTCCATGGCCTGTACAATGGCAATAACGGCGTATATATCCAGCAACTTTGCTGCACGCTGGACGCACCGGACATCCCGGTATTAAAAGAAAGCTGGCGGCAGCTGTTACAGCACCACACTGTGCTGCGCAGCAGCTTCTTCGCCAACGTGTTCCGCATTCCGGTGCAGGGCGTGCAGGCGCAGGTGGTCATCCCGTTCGACGAGCCGGACTACCGGCACATGAACGCGGCTGCACAGGAAGAAGCATGGACAGCCTATGAGGCGGCCGACCTGGTGAAAGGCTTCGACTTTACCACACCGCCACTGATGCGTATTGCCCTGATCCGGCTGACCGATGAACAATACCGTATGGTATGGACGTTCCATCACCTCCTGCTGGATGGCTGGTCAGGCTCCGTGCTGGTAGAAGAGTTACTGCAAACGTACGATCTGCTGCTGGCCGGCAAAAATGCGCCGGCGCCGGCAGAAGAGAAATACGAAGATTATATCCGTTACCTGGAGCGCCGTGACCAGGAAGAAGAGGTGCTGTACTGGAAAGAATACCTGGCGTCTGCAGGCAGCGGCACCCTGTTGCCGTTTATCAGCGCCACCGCCGAACGTACCAAGGGCAAGGGCGTGTATGAAGTACAGGAGATGCAGTTGACCGGCGTTAAAGCGAAGCAGCTGCTGGCTTACGCGCAGCAGCACCGCATCACCGTCAATACTGTGGTACAGGCCGTGTGGGCTTACCTGTTATACCGCTATACCGGCCAGCAGCAGGTAACTTATGGGGTGACAGTATCCGGCCGTCCGGACGACCTGCCGGGCGTAGAGAAAAGAGTGGGGATGTATATCAATACCCTGCCTTTCCATACAGTCGTCGACAGGGAACAGGGTATTGCCCCGTGGCTGCAGCAGATACAGCAGCAGCAGGTGCAGAGCCGTGAACACCAGTACACCTCGCTCAATGATATACAGCGCTGGCTGGAAATACCGGGAGATCTGTTTGACAACTTCCTCGTATTCGAAAACTACCCGGTCAGCGATCTGTTGAATACCCACCAGTGGCAGCTACAGATGGATAATATTGAGATGCGCGACCATGCCAACTATCCGTTGGGCATTGCGGCCGTAGTGGGTGAGTCGGTAGCGGTGCGGTTTAAATACAATACCGCCTTGCTGGACCGAGCCTATGTGACGGCGCTCCGTGGTCACTTCCGGCAGGTACTGGAATTTATGGTAGACCATCCGGCCGCTAAAACAGGCGATATTATCCTGATGAATAAACAGGAAGAGGAACATATAGCCGTTGACTTTAACACTGTCCCCGTGGCGTATAACGGTGCCGGCAAAACGATCATAGACCTGTTCAGGGAGAGGGTGGCTGCAGCACCGGAAAGTATAGCCCTGCTGTTTGAAGAGCAGGCGCTGACCTACCAGGAGCTGGACATCCGCGCCAACCAGCTGGCCCATTACCTCGCCGGTAAGGGCGTGCAGCCGGAAACACTGGTGCCCGTCTGCCTCGAACGCTCCCCGGAAATGATCGTTGCGATACTGGGCATCCTGAAAGCAGGCGGCGCGTATCTGCCGATTGACCCGTCTTACCCGGCAGCCAGGATCACCTACCTGCTGGAAGACAGCCGTGCCACGATGCTGATCACCAGCCTTGCGCTGGCAGGGGAACTGGACATTCCTTCATCCATAAATATTATCAGAACAGATGCAGACCGCAGGAACATCAGCAGCCAGCCAACAACGGCGCCGGCTGTAGCCCCTGCACCGCATCACCTCGCATACGTTATCTATACATCCGGCAGTACAGGCAACCCCAAGGGCGTAATGATTGAACACAAAAGTGTCGTAAATCTGGCGTTAAGTCAGGCCGCATCCCTGAGATTAATACCTGGTATGAGAACCTTACAGTTTGCAGCTTTCGGCTTTGATGCATCCTGTTACGAAATTTTCAATACCCTGTTAAGCGGTGGTAGCCTTGTACTCCCCCGGAAAGAAGACCTGCTGGCCGCCGACAAATTCGGCGATATGGTGCGGAAACAACAGGTGGAACTGGTGGTATTGCCCCCGTCTTACCAGCACACCATCCGTGAAGAGCTGGGTACGATCAGGACCATCGTTTCGGCGGGAGAGCCGCTGAACCGGGAAGATGCCAAATACTTCCAGTCCAAAGGCATCCGGGTCATTAACGCTTACGGGCCTACGGAGAATACGGTTTGTACCAGCCTCACCGACGACCCGCTCCGCGGCGACACCATCGTGATCGGTGAGCCCGTCGGCGGAGTACAAGTGTACATACTGGACCAGTACAGCGCGTTGTGCCCGGTAGGTATCACCGGTGAAATATGTGCCGGCGGCGAAGGGGTGGCGCGTGGCTACCTGTACCGCCCGGAGCTGACAGCGGACAAATTCATCCCGGATACTTTCTCCCGAAAAGAGAACGCCCGCCTGTACCGCACTGGTGACCTCGGCCGCTGGTTGCCCGACGGTAGCATAGAATACCTCGGAAGGATAGACGACCAGGTGAAAATACGTGGCTACCGCATAGAGCTGGGTGAAATCGAAAACGCCCTGGAGCAATTTGAAGGCGTCAGCCAGGCGGTGGTAGTGGCCAAAGGCGCCACCGACAACAGAACGCTGGTAGCCTATATCTTACCGGACGGAACGTTCGACAGGCAGGCGCTCAGCGCTTACCTCGAAGCGAAGCTGCCGGATTATATGGTGCCCTCCCTGTTTATAAAGATTGACAGGATACCGGTAACGCCTAATGGTAAAGTGGACCGCAAAGCATTGCCCGATCCGGACGCCGGCGCGCTGTCTGAAAATGCTTATGTAGCGCCGCGTAACGAGACAGAAGAAATACTGGCAGAGATCTGGCAGCAACTGCTGGAAGTGGAGCAGGTGGGTATCCATGACGACTTCTTCGCCCTCGGCGGTCACTCGTTGCTGTCTATCCGGCTGATCGCTGCTATCCGCAGGAAACTGGGCAAAGAAATAGCCCTCAGCAATATCTTCGACGCACCTACGATCGCTGCGCTGGCCGCCAGCCTGACAGCGCCGGATGCGGAAGAAGAGACAGCCGCTGCTGCCGGAGAACATCATATCATCCCCTTAAACAAAAGCAACAGCCGGACAACGGTATTTATCATTCCTGGTCAGGACGGCCTGAGTGATGGCTACGATGAACTGGCCAAAGCGCTCACCGCTACCGCAGCAGTATACGGCATCCAGATGCCGGGTGTGCTGGAAGGAGAACGGCCGCTCTATACCATCGCAGCGATCGCCGCGCAAAATATCCGCTGGATAAAAGCGCTGCAGCCGCATGGCCCTTACCGTTTCATCGCTCACTCCTTCGGTGCGTATGTGCTGTATGAAATGGTCCGCCAGCTGGAAGCCGCCGGGGAAACAGTGGCCTTTGCAGCTATCCTCGATGCAGACGCCCACCCGGGGCATATAGATGTGCTCAGGGACGGCGCTACCAGTTACCAGGATATCTTCTTCGAATCGGTAGTGGAAGTACTGACGGAGAATAATATCATCGCCAACACACCGCCGGCATGGGTGACGGACCTGCAGCCACTGGTGCAACCGCTGGAGATGAAAGCCGTTGTGCCATTTATTTCAAACTATCTCAAAGGAAAGATCAATGATGATAAGCTGGCCCATGTGGATTTCATTATGCGGTTGACGGACATCAAGGTGAGCAACATCGAGGTGCTGAACAGCTACCAGGTGGAAGGAAAGACCAATGCCGTCCTGCATATTGTGAAAGCCGCCGGCGCCCAATGGAAGGGTAAACCGGAAAGCCTGGGATGGGATGCGCACGCAAAGGTAACCGTCCGTACGGTGGACGGAGATCACTTCTCTATGTTAAAACAGGAGCATGTTGGTCCGCTGGCGCAATACCTCAGCGAACAGTTATCAGCACAATAGGCGGAACACGCTGCTCCGGGCCCCGGGCCCGGAGCAGCATTCCTTTTGATATTTATTCATCCAATCATTTTTAGAATCCTGGATCGTATGAGATTAATCAGTTTGCTTCAGAAAAAATCGAAGTTGTTTTACATCCTGTTGTTGTTGCTTGGGTTGATCAACAGCGTTTGGTCCATGGGCCTGCTGTTGCTGATCAATAGCAGGATCGCAGGGACAGCGCTTCCGTTTGTAAAGGACTATGACTGGCAGATATATGCAGGCATGATCCTCGTGTCATTTTTTACCGCCAGGGCTTTTCAGTCCTACACCATCCGGCTGACCTACGAATTAGGGAATGACCTGGGGCTGTCTGTTTTTGACAAACTCCGGTTTTCGGATTATGAAGAATATATCAGGCTGGGAGAGGAGAAAGTACGTACGGCCACGGCAGACGTAACCACCCTGCAGCGTTTCCCGAATGTCTTCATAGAAGTGTTTAACGCACTGGTCATGGTGCTGATAGGGATGGGGTATCTGTTTTATACCAATTTCTTCGGCGCCCTCCTGATCCTGGGCGTACTCTCAGCGCTGGCCGTGGTGTACTATGTCCGGAATATGGCCATCAGCAAGGACCTTAATACCGTCCGTGACCTGGCCAATATTTACCAGCAGAATGTCAATGATTTCCTGCGTGGGTTTAAAGACGTGAAAATGAGCATCACGCGAAGCGATAATATCTTTCATAAATACATCTCCCAAAACAGGAACCGGGTAAAGGAACTCACCGTAAAAACGCTGATCAAATACATGGGGAATGAGCTGATGGGAAATTATTTGTGGTACCTGCTGATCGGCATTATTGTGTTCCTGTTACCGGTTATCCTGCATATGACCAACGAGGTGAATAACCAGTTTGTGGTGACACTGTTGTATCTCATGGGGCCTGTAGGCATCGTGGTGGCCCGTATCAGCGAGTTTACACAGATGCAGATAGCGGTAGACCGCCTGCATCAGTTCCATGACAAGATCAATGCGTCCAAAGCCATCGCTATCGGTCACGGTGACCTGCCAGCTGCGGGCGATAAGTTTGAAAGCATCCGTTTTGAGGATGTTACGTTCGAATACTACGACGAAAGGAGAGCGGAGACTTTCCGCTTAAAACCGCTTACGCTCGATATTAAGAAGGGAGAAAGCATTTTCATTACCGGCGGTAATGGCAGCGGGAAAAGTACTTTCGTGAACCTGCTGACAGGCCTGTATGTGCCGCATAGCGGCACGATATCGCTGAACGGCCGGGTAATCGGCGAAAGGACTTATCCGGGCTATCGCAACCGCATTGCGGCCATCTTTACCGACAGTATCCTTTTTAACGAAAATTACGACGGCCTGGAACTGGCGCCGGACAACGAGCGGCTGATGTTCTGGCTCCGTAAAATGGAGCTGGAGAACGTCGTCACTTTTGATCACGAAAAGAAATCCATTAAAGCCGATTTATCAAAAGGACAACAGAAGCGGCTGGCGCTGATCTATGTGATGCTGGAAGACAAGGATGTGATTGTGCTGGATGAGTGGGCGGCAGAGCAGGACCCTGTGTTCAGGGCATATTTCTATAAGATAATTATCCCCGAGTTAAAACAGATGGGTAAGACCGTTATTGCCGTGACGCATGACGACGCCTATTTCAATTGCGGGGACCGGCTCATAAAATTCGACTATGGCACCATTGTCAGCGATACGTCTGTCAATACCGCTACAGACCTGCATTATGCCGTATAGCTAACGAAGTCAAAAAGTATTTGAGATGTTACAGAAAATTAAGCTGATATGTATTCCGTATGCCGGCGGAAATGGTTACTCTTTCCGCGATATGCAGCCTTTTTTGGGCAGGCATCTGGATATGGTGACCCTGGAACTGCCGGGCCGCGGAAAAAGGATGACGGAGCCGTTGTTGTCCGATATACATGCGATGACGGATGACCTTTACAGGCAGGTATTGCCCCATATAAGATCTCCCTACATCCTGTACGGCCATTCCATGGGCGCAGTGCTGGGCAACCTGCTGCTGCACCGGTTGCAGCAGGAGTGGAAAGCACTGCCGCTGCATTTCTTCGCTACCGGCTGTGCGGCGCCTGTCTTTAATCACCAGCGCAGACAGCTGCATCTGTTGCCGGACGAGCAGCTGATGGTAGCACTGAAAGAAATGGGCGGGATGCCGGACGCGTTACTGGAAGACCTGGACCTGATGGAGTTTTTTCTGCCGGTGATCCGGGAAGATATGAAAGCGCTGGAATGTTACCAGTATCAGTCCATGGACAGGTATAACACCGGTATCACCGTCATTACCGGTACCCATGAAGAGATTACCGATGCCCAGACGGCCGGATGGGCCCGGGAATCAGAGCGGGAGGTACGTATTCTCCGTTACCCCGGAAACCATTTCTTTATTTTTCATCAATTCCAAAACATAGCTATGCTCATCCGCGATGTAGCATTAACCCCGCACCATAGCTGAAAAACAACCCTTTTCATAAGATGTACACAACTATAGAAAAAACGACGACGACAGCCCGTTTCGGAAAACGGCTGCTGCGACTGCTGCTGCTTTTGCTGGTCCTTTCTTTGGTGGCCCGGGCACAAACCGGTAAAATAACCGGACGGATACACGACGAGGCGCAGCAACCGGTAGTGGCTGCCACGGTACTGCTCAAAAAGGTGGCCGATTCGTCGCTGGTGAAAGTGGCATTGTCAGATACGACCGGCGGCTGGCAGCTGGAAGAGATCCCGTTCAACCGTTATTTTATTGCCATTACCTATATCGGGTACAAAGAATGGAGTGGCCCGGTTTTTAGCCTGGACCAGCCTGTGGCGGCGCTGGAAAGCGCCACCCTGCAGTCAGGGGCCAGTAACCTGAAAGGGGTGACCGTAGCGGCTAAAAAACCGTTTATAGAGCAGCAGCTGGACCGCACCGTCGTGAATGTGGAATCGTCTATCATGGCGGCGGGCGGCAGTGCGCTGGAAGTGATGGAAAAACTGCCCGGCGTGCTGGTAGATAAAAACGGCAACATCTCCATCAAAGGAAAACAGGGGGTAAAAGTAATGATAGACGACCGGCCCGGTTACCTGTCGGCCGCCGAGCTGACCGCCTTCCTCCGCAATATGCCCGCGTCCCAGCTGGACCAGATCGAGATCATGTCCAACCCGCCGGCGAAATATGACGCCGCCGGCAACGGGGTCATTAACATCAAAAGGAAAAAAATGAAGACCGGCGGTTTCAACGGCACCCTCACGCTTACCGCCCTGCAAGGGAGGTACCCGGGCACTACGCAGAACCTCAACTTCAACTATAGCAACAAACATGTTAATTTTTATGGTAATGCGGGCTTTAGTTACCGGAAGAGTTTTGAAGATTATTATATTGTCCGTAACTTCCGTAACGGCGCCAAGGAAATTACCAGTATTTATGACCAGCATACTTACACCAAAACAACGGGAAAAAGTATTACCGCCAAGCTGGGACTGGATTATTACGCCGGCGCCAAAACGACCATTGGAGTGGCATTGGGTGGATTTCACAATCCCTCTGATGCCGTTAATACCAATAACACGCTGTTAAAAACCGGTGATGGCGTGATGACCACGCGGGTAGAGGCACCTGCTACCACAAAAGGTAAATGGGACAATATGGAAGCGAATGTTAGCCTGAAACACGTGTTTGCCGCCGAACGCGAACTGCTGCTAAATGCCGATTATTTGTCGTACAACAGTACCAGCGAACAGCTTTTCGATAATCGTTATTTTAAACCCGACAGCAGCGAAGCGGCGCCGCGCAAATCATTCCTGGCAGACCTGCCGGCGAAAATTAACATTTATAGCCTGAAAGCAGATTATACGCATCCGTTTTCTGACAATACACGCTTCGAAGCAGGCGTGAAAACGTCGTTTGTGAACACCGACAACAATGCACAGTATTTTGACGGGGTAAGCAACAGCTGGAAAAAGAACGATTCCCTGAGTAATCACTTCCTGTACAGGGAAAACGTGAATGCAGGCTATCTGAACCTGCGGCATAAATATGCCCGCTGGGAATTTCAGGCCGGTCTCCGCGCAGAACAGACCTGGCTGAAGGGAGAACAGAAAAACAACGGGCAGACATTCTCCCGCAGTTACCTGCAATTTTTTCCTACCGCCTTCGTGGCCTACGATGTAGACAAGGAAAGTAAAGTGACGCTGTCCTACGGCCGGCGGATTGAAAGACCGGACTACCGCAGCATGAACCCTTTTCGTTTTTACCTCGACCAGTACACCTACAACGAAGGAAACCCTTATCTTAACCCGCAATACAGCCATAACATAGAACTGGGCTACAGTATATGGGAAGGGGCGCTGACCACCACGCTGCTGTATAACCGGACGACAGACATCATCCAGGAGGTGATACTGCAGGACGCCGCGAAAAACGAAACCTATCAGCGACCGGAAAACCTGAACACCCGGAAAGTGCTGGGCGCCAATCTCAACGCGCAGATACCGATAGGCGAAAACCTGACGACGGTGATCTACATGGATTACAATCACTATGACTACTCAGGTACCATCAACAATGAGCCCTTTGAATTGAAAGCCGGTGTATTTACCGGTCAGCTGATGCAGCAGGTGAAGCTGAAAAATGGCTGGGGCTTCCAGTTTATGGGCACCTGGTCGTCCCGCAGCATTGATGGTACGTTTCTGCAGCAGCCTATCGGCACCCTGCATGCGGGCGTACAAAAAGATATCCTGGGCAAACAGGCTACGGTCCGCCTGAGCGCTTCCGATATCTTCGGCTGGAACCGCTACAACGCCATCAGCCGTTACCAGAACATTGACATCCATATCCGCGGTCAATGGCAGTCGCAGGTATTGAAACTGGCGTTTACCTACCGCTTCAATAAAAATGATAAAAAAGAAGTGACAGACAAACGGGAAAGCGGCGCATCGGAGGAACGTCAGAGGGTTAAAACAGAGCAGAAATAACACAATTTTGAAAACCCTAATATTTGTATCATGACCAAAACTTTGAAATTTTTTGTGGCTGTTGCAGGTGTGCTGCTGACTTTTTTTTCTGTACTGAAAGCGCAATCCGGAAAAGCTTCCCCCGGAAAAGAAGACGTAATTCTTATGCTGAGCGGGGAAGAAAAGCATGGTAAGATCACGGAAATGCATGTCAACACCATTAAATTTGTTCATACCGGGGAAACGCTCGTTTACGAGTTGAAAAAGGCGGATATCAGCAAGATCACCTTTTCCAGCGGCAGGGTGGAAGTTGTCAGCAATCCATCTGCCAACGCCGGCAAACCGGCCGCTGATGCCGGCCGTCCCATTGAATCAGGCCTGGTGGCTATTCTGCCATTTAAATACATTGCGGTGAATGAACCGCTGCAGCAGGTCATCGAAAAAGGAGAAAAGCTGCAGAACGATACTTACGTATACCTCAGCAAGCGGAACGGGCAATACAAATTCCAGGACCCCAACACTACCAACGCACTGCTGTATAAAAAAGGCATTGATGCCAATACCATCAAAGGTTATACCTACGATGAACTGTGTAAAATATTAGGTGCCGAATTTGTGTTGCAGGGGACCTTGTCCCGCAGCGTGAAGGAAAGCGTGAACTCCTCCAGTACCACTACCTCCCAATCTGAAGGCAATAAACGGCAACATGATAATTCTGCCAATACCACCGTGGAAAACCAATATGAGAACGAGGTGACGCTGGGTATTTTCAATAAACAGAACGAGAAAATATTTGCCAACAGGCGTACGGCGTTTTTAAACAACGAAGGGTCTTACCACGACGCCCTGTTTTACATGCTGAAAAGAAGTCCCGTTTATAATAAATAGTAACGAAGAGATGGAGGTGGTTTACTGCCTCCATCTTCCTATCAGGTTCTCAAACAGTCTTTTTAAAATACTTCTGTTCTCCGTCAGTATTTCTCCGGTAGCTTCCAGCTGCGGCCCATAACCCCCCTTTAACATCCCGTATTCCTCAAACGGATAAGACGACAGCTTAATAAGCACCCGCTACCCCGGCTTTATTTTCCCCGCGCCGCCAATAGGAATGGTCTCTCTTGCCACGCATTGCTGAACAGGTGGGATAATAGTGAGACATTTTCGCCGGAGACCGCGAACTGGTTTTCTTTCCGGAATTTAAAGAACGTGATCTTGCCGGCGAACGGACTTTTCATGACGTAGGTGCGTAACCATACTGCATATTCGCCGTGGAAGCGGCGCGCCACATCGCTGATGCGTTGCTTCAGCGCCCGGTCTTCCGCCAGCACCAGCAGCTCCGTTTCGGAAATACGAGGAGCGGGATATAACGGTGATCAGGAAAATTGAAAAAGCCGTGGACTGTCGGTTTATGCCTCGCTAAGGCAAAAAATTGAAAATAAAATCCAAAAGATGTCTTAAATGTAAAACATCGGTTGTTATATAGGTGTAACTGGGCCGGAAGGCCTTCGACTTAAAACCGATAAAAACATACAAGACATGATAACAGTACAGGTTACCTACACCGTAAAACCCGGGTTCGCAGCAAAAAATCAGGAAAATATCCAGCGATTCCTGGCCGATTTCAAAAAGTTGGACGATACTGCCTTTTGGTATCACGTATCCCTGATGGATGATGGCGTGACTTTCTCCCACTTTTCCGCTTACCGTGATGAAGAAATCCAGCAGACAGTATTGAATGTTCCCTCGTTTAAAGCTTTTCAGCAGGAAAGAGATGAAAGTGGCCTTAATGGTTCACATGCGGTAAAGATGCTGCAGTTTGTGGGCGCTTCTTCGGCTAAGCTGATACCGGGCCGCCCTTGATAGAACAGGAGTAAACCATTAAAAGGCCGCTTGCATCCGGGAGGTGCGGGCGGCTTTCCTGTTTTTTGGGTACTGCGAAAATGTACTAATATTGCTTACCGGCATATGAATATCTTTCTGTGCCGGTTTCAGTTTCAGTTCATTATTGTCCACGACCAAAAATCAGTAAAATGAAAAGGGTAACGGGTATCGGGGGCGTCTTCTTCAAATGTAAAGACCCCGAAAAAATCAAACAATGGTATAAAACCCATCTTGGTTTCGACACCGACGAATACGGTGCAAAGTTTGAATGGCGGCAGTCCGGCGATTCCACGAAAAACGGATCTACGCAATGGAGCCCTTTCCCCGATAATACCACATATTTTGAGCCTTCGGAAAAGGACTTTATGATTAATTACCGGGTAGAAAACCTGGAAGCGCTGGTGGAGGAGTTTAAAAAAGAAGGTGTCACGGTGTTGGACGATATAGAAACATATGATTTCGGAAAGTTCGTTCACATCCTGGATGTGGAGGGAAACAAAATTGAGCTGTGGGAACCTGCCGGCGAGTAGCAGGCGATACACCGGCCACCTTCCCGGTCAGAGCGGTCAACAGCAGGGTTACCGGCGTGCCTGACCGGCAGCCGGTAACCGATAAAACACAACATTGCCTGAATAGTTGATCGACTGTCCATCATTCCCTGGTTAGAGAATAATAACGGCAATGTTATGATGACTTCAATGAATTATAACGCCGGGTTATTGGAGTAGTCTGTCCACAGTTGGTCGACAGACCTGCCGGTGAGCTGGTTCCAGGTGTTGCCGGAGTAGGTTTTGTTGCGCAGCGCGGTATTCAGGTCGTCCACAATGGTAGCCCTCACATGACGTTCCAGCCATACGAGGAAGCGTGCGGTTACCCGGTACGCATCTGTATAGGACTGGGAAGACGACCAGGCGGGGAGTGACCAGCCTGCCGGTCCGTTGTTGACACCATACTTATAGCGTACATAGTCGGCAATACCTTCTGTCAGCCAACCGGGTGTACCGCCGGTGTATGCCTGTACTACGTGCATGACTTCATGGGTGAGCACGTCTACGTCCTGCGGATGGTTGGCCATCCAGGCAGCGCTGTAGGTGACTGTGGTGCCTGACGTATAGGCCACGCCGTTGTAATTTGGGTCGATTACAAAAGTGACCTGTTTGGTGGCGTTGTTATAAAATCGATTTAGCAATTTTGGATAAATACTAAAGTACATGTCCACGAATTTTTGACGGGTAGCATCGTCGAAACCGCTGGCGTTATTGCTAAACGTAAGCTTATACCCGTTGCTGGTATAAATAACTGTGCCAACGGGAGTAGTGGCGGCGGCGGTTACCTGCTTGCCGGATAACGTGGTTTGTGCGTTTTCTTCCGCGGGAGGAGTGAGTGATGATTTGCTGCAGGCGGAAAATGCGAGAATGGAGGCTGCACCGAGTGCAATGCATAACGGGTTTGGAAATCTCATCAGATGTTGGGTTTCGTAGGGGCAGATAAACGGTCGATCAATAGTAAGATATTCATATCCCCGGAAATATCCTATATGCACGGCCTAAACATGACAATTTGGTGATACTGTTGAATGGCCCTTTACTGCCTTGTTTCAGGGATTGGTCAACTGCTGCGCGGCCATCGCATTGAAAGAGGCGGAGGGATATCAGGAACCGCAAAAAGTATACAATCTCCCCGGCGAAAAGCGGCTCATGACTGTGAAGGACCTGGCGGAACAAGTTCACCTGTCTCCCGGGTACCTCAGCGATCTGCTTAAAAAAGAAACCGGGCAAAACACGCAGGACCATATCCATTTCCATCTGATAGAAGTAGCTAAAATTTTCATATCATGCTAAAACGCCGTGTTCAAAACGGGGAACCGGCTCCACTGCTTTGACGATATTATGCCGTTGGGTCATGTCTATGGGGTAGTTTTTCCGGACGCGTTTGTAAGCATAGAAACTGTTCATAAACAGCGACAGCAGGAAAGCGCCCCAGCGGAGGGTAAACAGACCACGGAGTATCCTTCTGCCGGCATGCCAGGGAGAGAATGACTTCTTCCATAATGTTCTGTGGGCCTGCAACAGCTGATCGGCATCGATCTTTTTAGGGGTAAAAGCCACATTATAGCCATTGTAGTAATTCCAGTTCCTGTCCTCCATAATCCTTCCTTCCTGGCGTAGCGTATGATAGATGGGCGTACCTCTGAAAGGCGTCATGATACTCAGGAAAGGAACATCTATGCCTATTTCCATCAGCTGGTCGGCCATATGGATGATGCTTTGTTCATCGTCGTGATCGAAGCCGGCGATAAATCCTGCCATGACCGCTATACCGCGCTGGCGGATAGCTTTGACGGCCGCGCTGTAATTGGCGATTTTGTTTTGCCGTTTGTTGGCGTCGGCGAGGGAGTCTACCCCGAAGGATTCAATGCCGAGGAACACGCCGATACAGCCGGAGGCCTTCATCAGGTCGAGCAGCTCCGGATCTTTGGCGATATCCATACTGGCCTGCGTAAGCCACCATTTCTTCAACGGGATCATTCCCTGCAGCAGCTCACGGATGTAAGGGCGTTTGATAGTGAGGTTGTCATCCCAGAACCAGACCACTTTCCGCTGCCACCAATAGTCAAATTTATCGTAGCCCGCATCGCGGAGCACATCATTAACAGGTCTTAGCCGGAAGCCGGGGTTCAACGAAGGCACAGTACAGAAAGAGCAGGAGAAGGGGCATCCCCTGGTTGCCTGTATCACTTTCCGGATAAAAAATTTGTTGGGCAACAGGTCATACCTGGGGGTGGGCAGGTCTTTCATGTCACAGGGGCCGCCGGTATACACCTGTTTCAGTTGCCCGTTGGCCGCATCCCTGAGCAGCTGCGGCCATACACTCTCTGCTTCACCGGTGACGATGGCGTCGAAGTATTCCAGCGCTTCGGCCTGGCAGTAGGTGACGTGTGGGCCGCCGGCGACCACTGTCTTTCCCTTTTTTCTGAATTCCACCGCCAGTGCATAGGCGGCCATGGCAAAACCGCTGAAGAAGGAGATGGCAATGAGATCAGCGTCCGTTTGGGTGTTGATACGGTCCACCTGCTGATGGTAAACCGCTACCGTATGTTCCGCCGGGGTGATGGCGGCCAGGTGGATGCCGGTGATGGGCGGCACAAAGTCGTATTCATGGCCGAATTCGTATCGCTGAACATACGCAATGATAATGTCTATTTTCATAGCATGTTTTTTAGAAGGCAATACAAAAATACAAATATACTTTGAAATACAAAGTACTTTTTATTTTAGAGAAATAATATAAAAATGATTATCTCTCTGGCGGGGGCAGAGGGTGGGAATCGAAGAGAAATGCCGTGCCGGAAAAGCTGCTTCGGAACGATGATTTTAAAAAATCTGTACAGCAAATCCGGAAACAAGGCCGATAAAGTTTAGCCTACGTACATCTACGGAGTTGCCAAATTCCCTGTTTCTACGCTTATCCACATGCGGCGAAGCGCCTACTTTTGTATTGTAATTAACCGGTTAACCCAAACTTAAATTAATAACCAATTTAAATTAACCCTCATTTATGGACAGACTTCTACCGGGACAATCGCTCCCAGTGGGCGGAACATTGACTGCCCCCAACGGAAAAACTACTTTAATATTACAAGGAGATGGCAACCTGGTGTTATACCGCACCGGCAACATACCCCGGTGGGCATCCAATACAGACGGCCGCCAGGTGGACATACTGGAGATGCAGGAAGATGGCAATCTCGTGATGTACGGACCAGGCCACAGCTACGTATGGGATTCCGGTACCGACCGTCACTACGGCGCCTGGTTGATATTACAGGATGATGGCAACCTGGTGATTTACGACGCCAACGGTCATGCGTTGTGGTCCTCCGATACCTGGATCAGACAGCATAGCGTACCGGGATTTACACCCAGCACCCATGCTTTTCACTTTAATAACAGCAGTTTCCCCAGCTGCCCGTTATTTAACCTGATACCTCCCATTCCTTTCGCCGATATCAAAATACCCATCGGCAACGCCTCTAATGGTGTATGCGGCGGAATGGTGTTCGCGGTGCGTGACCTCTTCGAAAGCAACCAGCTGCCCCCGGCCACCAAAGTATCTCCCTGTGGCGGTGGTTTGTACAACTACCTGGTAGACCGCTTTATGGCCAGCTTTAACCTGCCCGGCGGCATCGCTACGTATATGATGTTGATGAACCCCGCGCTGCCGGACCACGAAACAGACATGAGCAAAATAGGACTGGCGCCGCGTGGCAGGGCATGGCGAATGATCAAAGATGAATGGCCTAAGATGAAACGTAAGCTGGACAGTAACCAGCTGGTACCCCTGGCACTGGTACAAACCAAGTCCCTCAATCCTTTTGATCTCGGCAAAAACCACGTCGTGCTGGTCTATGGATACGAACTCGATGGCTCCGACCTTTCTCTCAAAATATACGATCCCAATCATCCGGACGTGGATAACGCTACTATCAGCCTTTCCATCGCCAACCCTGATCACACAACGGAGGTATTCCGTTCACACAGCACCAGTAAGCGGATCTGGTGTTTCTTTCAGCCTTATTACAGCTTCAGCCGCCCTACTTTTATACATGCCGCCAGCGCGGTGGGAGAAGAACATCCGTGAAAAGCATAGTATGAAAGCTACGTGCTGCTGGTTCGTACGATGTGCATGGCACACATAAAAATCCCGGAGCAATGGAGCGCTCCGGGATTTTGTCTGTATAAAAATGCTAATAGGTTACATCCCGCATATTTTACCCGCGCCTTCCACCATACAGCTATAAGGATTAAAACCGCTCAGTTCCATTGAGCTGGACACAACACCGAGAAAAGCGCGTCTGATCATCAGGCCGGAAGCCGGATCGAGCAGATAGGTACGCCTGAAATGGCGATCCACATCAACGAAAAGCCTGGCGTCAGTGTCACCATTTTTACCCTGGTCTCCAATGATGAGATGTACCCATATTCTTTCAACCAGCTCACCGAGAGTGGTAAGCTGATCGTAGTGTTCCTGCCCGGCATCTGCTGTCGCTTCGTTAAACAAAAGGCGCCACTTCAAGGAAAGGGATAACAGTTGCGGATGCTCATTTTCAATGGCCATGCAGTCGCAGAGAACATCGTATGCTGCTTGTTGGCAACGTTGATGTTTCCGTTCGTTATACGAGCCTTCCAGCAGGATTCTGCGGACCGCTTTTGCTACCAGCACGGAGACATCTGCCGGTGTGGTCGTCCATAGCGGTTGCCAGTCCCTGGTGTGCAACTGTGACCCGGGTAATGTGTTGCAGATAATATTTCTATTTCCCGGCGCCGGCGGTGCGAAGGCCTGTTTCAGCCGCGGATTGGCCTGTGTGAGCGTATCCAGCTGGGACCTGAGGAGGTACCGGGGAATAAGCGTATACCAAAGGCAGCTGGCCATGGACATTTATCATCACCTGTAGCGGTGACAGGTACCTTTGCGGAAGCATAAGGAAGATAGCCCGGCTCCCTGATGAGTTGCGTATATGGCCGGCTGCCCGGCAACGGGTTACCCGGTCTTTTTTCGCACATATCGATCAGTTTTTTGACAACGGGCTCATTGTCGCCGATCAGCAGACATTCTTTCGGGCTCCATATGTCGGGGCGGGAAGTGTCAAGGTAAGACCTGTGGCGAAAGACCGATGCGTTCGCGTTTGCGTCAATAGTATTCGGTTTCATAGTGATGGTTATTTTGAGTACATCAAATCTAACGCTTATTTTCAGGGAAATGAACTAAAAATAGCCCGGCCCGTGAAATGCAGGGTGGCATTTTTCACGGGCCGGATAATAATGCAACGATAGGTTACTCCACCACTATCTGCTGTGTTTGTCTGTCGCCGTTAGTGTTCACTACCGTCAGGATATAATTGCCCCTTGGCAGCGTGATCGTCTGTGTGGTGGTGCCCAGGGACACCTGCCATACATTTTCCTGTATCCTTCTGCCGGAGAGGTCTACAATACTGTATCTTACCACTTGCTGCTGTTTGCTGCTGATCTCTACCTGTAGTTTATTATTGGGAGATGGATTGGGATATATCTTACAGGTGAAAGCCGTCGGTGATGCCGTTGCCTTATTCTCCGTAACGGCTGTCGCCATCAGGGCGCCGGTCACCACTTTGAATGTGTCGGTGACGCAGATGGCGGGCGTAGCGTTGTCGTTAACAGTATACACGGTAGTGCCTCCGGGGGTAACGGTCCTGTCACGGCTGGTAGAGCCGTCATCCCATTTATAGTTGCCCGGCCAGGAAGCGCTGAGGGTAAGCGGTTGCCCGGCGGTGGCATTTACCACAGTGGTTTTGTTGACATCTTTCATGATCGTGAAGCGGTCTTTGACGGTTTTGTCAGCCGCGATGAACTTCGCGTCCAGCCGGTTGCCTTCTATTTCCAGCAACAGCGAACCACCGGTGGTGGCGTTGGAATAATAGGAAGATGCGTGCGGGAAAGAAGAAGAAGTGCCGCCCACCTGTCCGGCGGAACCGGCCACCACGTATACGGTGCCATGATTGGTCTTCGCGGACTTAGACACATAGGGGCAGGAACTGGCGGTGTTGTCATATTTCGCGCTGCTGTTGCTGACGGCATGCTGGGAGAAAGAAAACGTATTTTCCAGTCCATAGTGGCCGCGGATAAAATAGGAGCGTTCATAGTCATGACTATGTCCGTTGAGGATGAGGTCTACCCCGTTGCGCTCCAGGATGCGGATAAGGTTCTGTCTTACTTTCACCAGCTCGCTTTCTGTATCGGAGTTATGGCTGCCCATGGTGTACGGAGGATGGTGCCAGTAGGCGATCGTCCATTTACGGGTATTGGCGGCGAGATCGTTTTTAAGCCACTGTATCTGTGCACTGGTGGTATCGTAGAAGCGCTTGCTGCTTTCTTTTCCGTAGGAGTCCAGGCAGATAAAGTGGATATCGCCGTAATCGAAAGAATAGTATTCTTCCTTACCGGAAGCAACGCCACCACACTCGCCGTTTTTCGGAAGGGTGAAGTTGGTGAGGTAAGGGATATTGTGGTCATCCTGCCGGGATGGATCGTTGTCATAATCGTGGTTGCCCAGTGAAGGGAACAGCAGGATATTTTTCAGCAGGTTGTCTTTGTATATATTAAAGAAGTTGGATTGATACTCATTGTCAAACCCGCCATCGTAGGCATTATCGCCAAGCAGTAGCCAAACGTCGGTGTGGCCTGCGCCTACATAGTTCATATAGGCGTCGCGCACTTTTGTCTGGTTGCTGGAGTTGTTGCCACAATCGCCATAAGCGGCAATCCTGATTTTGCGCGTAGTATTGGTGGGAGGGGCGGTGTTAAAATAGTTTTTGTCGGTAGCTTCGAGTACGGCGGTGGTGGTACCGATGCTGTAGTAATAGCGGGTGTCCGGCTGCAGGTTGGTAAGCCTCACTTCATGTTCGGTAGAGGAGGTGGTGTTTACCACACTGTCGGTGAGGCTGCCATAGGTGGTGCCGTACTTCACCTTGGTGTTGCTGGCCGTGGCGGTGCGCCAGCGGACAGTGACGGCTGTCTGGTTGCCCATTTGCAGGTAGGGGCCTCTTACCACGGAAGCGGAGGAGCTTCCGGTATTACCTTTCAGTTGCAGGTCGAAGGAAATGTCGCTGCTGGTGACCACTTCCTGGTGGATCTCCACGGCGATGGTGTTGCTGCCTTCCACGAAGGCGGAAGTGGGGATGGTGGCCGTTTGCGTGGAAGCGCCGTCGTCGCTGGCGTCGTTGGAGGCCTTGGTAGTGTAGGAGATAGTGCCGGTGGGCATGTTATCCCGTTTTACTTCGGTGCCGTTTACATATACTACGATACCGTCGTCCCTTCTGAATTCAAGTGTGAAACTGGTGTAGTTGCTTAGGCCGGTGAGGTTAAACTTCTTCCTGAAATAAGTGGTGACGTACTTGTTGGACGAGCTGCTGCCGTAGCTGACAGTGGTGGCTTCGTCGCCGTCGCCATAGCCCAGCTCGGCAGGGCCTTCCTGCCAGGAGGCGTCATTGAACGAGGCCGATCGCCAGGAAGTGCCCTGGTTGGAGCCGTTGTCGAGGTATTTCCAGGTAGAACCAAAAGGGACCAGTGTGGTCTGCGCCTGTAGGGTGAGGCCCAACAGGGCGCCACAACAGGTAGCGATGCACGATTTCGCAATAGTGGACAAGCATGGGATCATGGGATGAGATTTAAGTGTTTGGATTTGATAGATCGATTTAGATGGATTTAGATGAATTGAGATGTGGATTAATCGTCTGAAACAGAATAGGTTGATGCATGAAGCTCAGGGTTTCCGGGGCGCGCATAGCTGCTTCATTACAGGTCTGGCGTTAAAACATGTTCCGGTATTGAAATTAATTATAATTTTCATATTTTACAATACCCGGTTTAAAAATCCTGTTAGCGCCATATGAAAACCATGTTGTCCACCCTCTTATTAGCCACACTAACGTTTATGCAGCTACGTTGGTCGCCCGCCCCGGTAGCTGTCAAACCCGCTGCCACACTGGAAACCTGGTTCAGCCAGCAGATGGGCGTTGTGGCGGACAGCCTTCAGCTGTTACAACTGGCGATCCGCCGCCATGCGCCGGCTGCCACCCAGCAGCGGTTATTCCGTGCTGCCAGGCAGGCGTACAAACGCACCGAATTTCTCACGGAGTACTATTACCCGCATTTAATCCGCAGTATCAACGGTCCGGCTTTACCGTTTGCGGACGGGGAGAATTCGCGGGCCATATTGCCGCCGCAGGGTTTCCAGGTGATGGAGGAAAAGCTTTGGGCGCCTGCGATACCGGCCAAAGAACTGCTGGCAGCCGTAACGGCCCTTCGGGAACAGTTTACAGCGTTGCAATCCCAGACAGACCCTTACGGTTTTATGGATGCTTATGTGCTGGATGCTATGCGTTTTGAGATCTATCGTATCATCGCACAGGGCATTTCCGGTTTTGATTCACCGATAGTGCTGTTATCTATGGAAGAAGCGGCGGCGGCGCTGGAAGGGGTAAAATATGCCGCCACCCTCTATGCGGACAGGCTGGCGGATACAACGCTAAAGCATACACTGATCACACGCTTTACATCGGCCCGGCAATACCTGTTGCAACATACGGGGTTCAATGCCTTTGACCGGCTGCATTTTATTACCACGTATGCCAATCCCATCAGCACCTCGCTGTTGTCGCTGCAGCAGCAGCTTTCCCTGCAGGTGCCCCAGGAAAGGCGGATATTGTCGCCCGAAGCGCCGCACCTCTTCGCTATGCGGTACTATAACGCCAACGGCTATTCGCCTAACTACGAATCAGATCCTACAGCCGAAAGGATACAGCTGGGGCGACGCCTTTTCTATGATCCCGTATTGTCCGGCAACCTGCAGCGTTCCTGTGCTTCCTGTCACCAGGCTTCCAAAGCTTTTACCGACGGGATAGCAAGGAACACAGCGCTCGACAGTAAAACGCCTATTGCCCGTAATACCCCCACGCTACTAAACACCGCGTTCCAGTCTAAACAGTTCTACGATTCCCGCGCCATCTTCCTCGAAAACCAGGTGTCGGACGTGGTCCACAACAAGCGGGAGATGAATGGTTCCCTGGAGCAGACTGCCCGGGCGTTGAAGAAAGACAGCGCCTATATACGTCTCTTCAGCAAAGCCTTTGCGGCGGGTAACAACAATATCACTGAAGAGAACATCGCCAATGCACTGGCGTCTTTCCTGCGGTCGCTCACCAGCCTGCAATCCCGGTTTGACGGCTATATGAACGGGGATACCATGGCGCTGAACGCTACGGAGAAAAAGGGCTTTAACATCTTTATGGGAAAGGGCAAGTGCGGTACCTGCCACTTTGCCCCACTCTTCAACGGCGTGGCGCCGCCTTATTTCGCGGAGCCGGAATCGGAAGTGCTGGGCGTTCCGGCGAGCAATCGTCCACATGCACCACTCGACAAAGATCCCGGCAAGTACGTGCTGTATAAGATCAGCATCCACCGCTATGCCTTCAAAACGCCTACGGTACGTAACAGCGCACTCACCGCTCCGTATATGCATAACGGTGTGTTCCCTACGCTGGAATCGGTGATCGACTTCTACGATAAAGGCGGCGGGGCGGGACTGGGCATTGCGCCGCCCAATCAGACATTGCCCGCTGACAAGCTGCAACTGACGCCGCACGACAAAAAAGCGCTGGTAGCCTTTATGCAGGCGCTGACAGATACCAGCAGCTGGAAAGCTGCCGCACGGTATTGACTGGCTTTTTAATTACGGCGCTTTCCTTATCTTACAGCCTTATTTATGGCTTTAAATACTATGAAGTGTACATTTTTCAAAGGGCTGACTCCCGGCCTGTTGTTTTCCATTGCTTTGTTGACCGCCTGTAACTGGGGCCAGAAAAAGAAGGACCAGCCACAAGACACTATCACTACCGCGAAGGTAGATTCGCTGTCTCGCCCATCAGCGGGAGAAACACTTTCCACGCAAGCCTATGTCGATGGCATCATCAGCAGGATAAAGGCGGTCGAACGGCAATTGCCCGGCATCAGCGCGGAGGCTGCGGTGTCGTTGTATCGCTCTTTGGCGCTGTATGCTGATACCGCGGTTGCCGGCATCAGCAATAATGAAAGCGGCTGGCTGGACAAGTATGTCAACTATTTCTCCGAAGAAAAAAATAAAGTGGTGCCACCTGACAGCGTACAAAGGGCCATCGATCTGCTGGCCACCGCCGGTATAGAACCATGGGGAATAGGCGAGGGATATACCGTGCTGCGCACCGTTCCCGATTTTTATACAAGGCTTTTTAAAAATTCGTTGCCGCCCGATTACCGGAGTTACCTCCAGCTAAATGCAGATGAAGATACGGTGTTGTACAGCGCCGATGCGGGGCTGGCCGTACCTTTTAGCCATGTAGGTCAACGGGCGCTTCACTGGGAGCAGTTCGTAGACGCTTATCCCAACAGTATCCTGGTGGCCAACGCCAGGGAGAACTATGAACGCTATTGTGAAGACTATCTCTTCGGGCAAGACAATACCCCCAGCTTTGACAGCCATCAGGACATCAGTTCACTGGTCGCTGAAAACAAAGCGGAATATCTCTCCTTTGTACAAAAATATGGCAACACGCGGACTGCGGGTGTTGTAAAGCTCTTCCTGGAAAAAGTGAATACCGAAAAATCGGTCGACGGCCTGCGACAGATAGTCCGCAATGAAATCAAGCAGCTGTTCGACGAACGGGTGGAGCTGTTACCGGCGCCTGCCGGTTTCGGTGCTGCACAGATAGCGCAACTGACCAAACCGGTGTATGACACGGTTCCAACGGAGGCAGGTCCGGACGAGGTGGTACGCGGGCTGGACGCTATCGTGTATTTCCGGTTGGATGGTAACGTATACTGTACGGCCGTATTCACCAACGGAGTGCCGAACGGCGGAGCGCCTGCTACCGGCTGGATGGACGTCTGGGTGTTTAAGCAAGCGGGTGACAGCTGGCAAGCCGTGGCGCATCAGCTGAACGCCGGCGGTGGCGGTATGTACGGCAATTCCGGCTATTTCAGCGGCCTTGTGAAGCTGGGTACACATCGTATAGGCATTATGGTGTCCGGTGGTATTACCCACATGGGCAGCAGCATTTCCTGGGACGATGTACTGGCTTTCTCCAACGATCAGTTGACAGCAGCTTTCACGATTACCACCAGCGATGCTTATGATAATGCCAACGGTATACAACATTGTAAGTTTAATAAATGGCTGATGCGCCCTGCTGGACAGGAGGAGAACTACCAACTGCTGATTATCAGCGGCAGCTGTATGGATGGGAGCCTGCCGCTGGAGAAGACGATCGTTCCGTTTAAAAACGGTGGCTACAACGTGCCGGAGAAATTTCTCGACAGGGGAATTTAATGTAACACCCGGTGTAGAAAGCCGAAGCGAATCGAGTATTCCCGCGTGGAAAATACTAATGAATATCATAGTGTTTAACTGATTTAAAACAATGCTCCCATCCTCTTTTTTTGTTGATCTGTTTTTTTTCCTTAATTTCATTTCGAGAATGCTGAAGGATATGATAGCGCTGTAGTGCCCATCGGTACTGTGTTATCTTTTCTGTGAAACCCATTGATACTCAAAATAATCGTATTGATAAGTTTGTAGTCCTAACTATTAATTAAATCCGGACAATTAACCATTTTAATTTATTAATACACCTTTTTCCTATTTACAGGAATGATTCCTCCTTTTTATTATTTCACCTCAAAACGCTATTTTATGGGTATTATCGTATTCTATGAAGGCAACAATGGCACTCAGAACATTGTACAGACCGTTGAAGACACCCCTGGACAGAACTTCAAGCCGGTAAAAAATGATGAAATCCGCTCCATGAAACTGTATGGCGTGCGGCAGGGATGTGAGATCACGGTGTATGACTCACCTGATGGTTCTACAAGTGACGATTTTACCATCGTCAATGTAAAAAGGGTATCTCCGGAGTATACGGTCGATACCTTTGAACGCAGCTATGAAGATGAATACGTTGTTGTGTCTTTCATCCGTAATAACGGACTGGATGGCAAGATCTCCCGTATCAAGGTCAACTAAAACCGGTACATTACAGTCAGGCTGAACACGGACAGACAGGGTTCAGCCTGGCTACTTTTCCCGGCAGCCTGTTTTTTAATCCTATTTTAATTCGCGCGCTATGTATATATTTGTGGCGAGTTAAGTCAGGATTGCGGAAGTCCTGTGGTCATGTTGTTCGTGCTTTATCTTTACGATGAACCTTATTGTCTGTCTTCACCTATGCTTGCTTCATTTTGTACCGGCGACGCCCAGTCTCCCGGCAGATACGGCAGCGCGTTACTTTGTCAGGCACTTCACGGATGAAGATGGATTACCCCAGAACAGCATCAAAGGCATCGTTCCGGATAAGAACGGATTTCTGTGGCTGGCCACGGAAAACGGCCTCACGCGATTTGACGGCAATTACTTCTTCAATTTTAGCACCGACAACCTGCCGGGACTGAAAAGCAGCAGGATGGCGCGGATATATCCCAGCGACACCGCCATCGCCGTGGAAAATGATATCGGGGAGATACTGACGGTCACCCGGAGCAGCGTAAAGCACATAGGACAAACGATGCCTGGCTACGGATATCAGCAATACAAAGCCAGCAACAAAGACTATTATCCTATCCGCGGATGGCCCGACGACTACGGAGCACATTTTGCCAGGATATGCCCGGTAGTCTTGCCGCAGACAACAGAAAGTTATTTTTCTGTCAACCAGGATACCATCACCCATATAAAAAAAGGAAAAGCAGACTATCACATTGTCCGGCCGCAGCTCGATCTGCTGCGTTTGTTCGTTTGCGATAGCCGGCTATTTTACCTGAACAAAGACGGAGACATCTTCGGGTGGGACAAAGACCAACCGACAAAGTTAACGCTGACAGGCGACCTGCCGACAGACTCCGCTTTCAGCAAATGCAAAATGCAACTGTTCTGGAACATCGCAGCACGGCAGGTCTTCGTATATACGGACCGCGCCTGTTATCTGCTGCAGCCCCAGGGACATGGAAGAATACACAGTTCACTGGTCGTGAAAGGTTTCAATCTGCATCAGGCTTACATCACCGCTATCTATTATGATCAGGCAAACAGCCGCGTTTTCCTCGGCAGCTCTACCAAAGGTCTTTATATCTATACAAGACAGCAGTTTACCGTCCGGAAATCAGATGCTTCGGGAGAGGAAGTTTTTTACGCCCAGGCACCCTTTCCCGGTAATGGCGTGGTAACCGCCACCGGCCTCTCTTTCGGGAAAAACGGAAAATACACCTGGTTGCCCCTGTCGTTTGGTGCCGAAAACATACTGGAGAAATATGCGCTGGCCCGTGACCAGCAGGGCAGATACTGGGGCCGGAAAGGATTTTCTCTGATCGGTGTATCTCCCGATTTTAGTAAGGTGGTACGCAAAATGGAACTACCTTATCTCGTCGGCCCGGTCTATGCCGGTCCTAGTGGAAATATATGGGTAGGCGGCCAGTTTCCGGGGCTGTATTACCTCAAAACCACTTCACCGGATGATACCTTACAGGCGCTGCCGGCTAAAGTAGAGGACGTTACCTGCATCAAAGAAGGACAGATTCCCGGCCTGCTGTGGGTAGGCACCGGCAAAGGCCTGTTCCGGGTACACCTGCCTTCAGGGCGTACAGACACCATCCGTGGATTGGAACAGGGGAACATAAGAAGCATCTATGTGCCCAGGCAAAAAGAGGTCTGGATCACTACGTATAATAAAGGTGTTTTCCTTTACCGTAATGACCGGCTCGTGCCTCTGCCATTGGACGGACAGCACTATATGGCTACCACCCACTGTATTACGGAAGACTACCAGGGCTATTTCTGGCTCACTACCAATAAAGGGCTGTTCCGCGTCCGCCGGCAGGATGTGCTGGACTATGCCGACGGTAAGCAGCGCGACCTGTTTTATTATTATTTCGGGAAAGACCAGGGCTTTAATACCAACGAGTTTAACGGTGGTTGCCAGCCCTGCGCCTTTAAATATGAGAACGGAGATATCTCTCTGCCCTCGCTCGACGGACTGGTACAGTTTACACCTTCATCCGTCCGGATGGAGATGCCGGACCAGAAAATCTTCGTCGACTGGATGGAGCATAACCTCAAACAAGCGGTTGCCGGCGATCACTTCGAGCTGCCCAACGGTTTTAAAACCTTCCGGCTGCACATCAGCTCTCCTTATTTCGGCGACCAGCGGAACCTGTATTTTTACTATTGCCTGGATAAAGACGACTGGCAGGAAGAAGAAATTTGGTTGCCTGTTACCAGTGACAGGACCATCACACTGTCATCGTTGCCATCAGGAAGCTACCGCATCCGCGTCCGGAAACTGAAAGGCTTCGGCAGGGACCAGTACATTGAAAAAGTGATTGGCATCCGTGTGCAGGAGGCCTTCTACGAAAAAGGATGGTTCAGGTTAGCGGTATTGTTCGCCCTGGTCTGTCTTATCGTACTGATTTATAAAATACGTATCAGGCATATTCAACAGCAGAACAAGTTGCTGGAGCTGAAAGTCCATAACCGCACGCAAAAGCTGGAGGAAACAATGGCCATTTTACAGGAATCGGACGAGCAGCTCCGTAAGCAGGGCTTAATGCATAAACACCTGCTGACCGCCATTACCCATGATATAAAAACGCCGTTGCGGTTTTTGCTGCGCGTCAATAATAATGAACCCTCTTCAGACAGGCTGAAGGAGACCGAAATAAAAACGGTGACCTATGAGAGCTTGTACCGTATGCATTATCTGGTGGATAACCTGATCCATTATATGCGGACTACCTACCAGACAGGGGAATTCTCCGAAGAAGTCATAGACCTGCCCTGGCTGGCAGAAGAAAAAATGGCGATCTTTAAACCGGTGTCTGATTCAAAGGGCATACGGTTGATGAATCACATCCCGCCGGGAACGACGGTGGTAGCTAATAAGCTTCTGCTGGCAGTGATACTCCATAATCTGCTGGATAATGCTGTTAAATATACCGTCCACGGGAGCGTGGAAGTAACGGTTGAAAAAGATGCGGGGTTATTGACCATACACGTTGCAGATACTGGTAGCGGTATGCCGCAGGCGGTCAGGGACTGGATGAACCAGGCGGAAAATGACGGTACCGGGCATTCCATCAGCACCGGGATGGGCCTGATACTCATCAAGGAATTACTCCCGGCCATCAACGGCCGGTTAATCGCCCGCCCGGGAAAGGAGAGGGGCACTATACTTTCATTACAGCTTCGCCGACATGACTGGTAGCCTGGTACATATGTGCTTTCTCCACTAAAGCGATCACATTTTTTACCCCCGTTTTTTCAAAGATGCGCGCTTTATAGGTGCTCACAGTGGTGAGCTGCAGGTGAAGCATCTCCGCAATCTTTATTAACGGAAGGCCTTTGGTCAATAGGTTCATGACTTCAACCTCACGGCCGGAGAGTACGGCGAACGGATTCTGGTGAACTTCCTGTTGCCGGGTATACTTGTTGATCAACTGTTCCCTGACGGCTCTGCTGATATACTTTTCACCCCCCAATACCGTTGCGACGGCTATTTTAAAGTCTTCGTCCGGAGAGTTTTTTTCAATGTAGCCGTCGGCGCCGGTCTGCAGATAGCCGAGCGCGTACAGGATTTCTTCATACGCCGAACAGATCAGTATCCTGATATCAGGCTGACGAAGCTTTACTGCCTGTATCATCTGCAGGTTGTTGCCGCCGGGCATATTAATGTCTAAAATCAGCAGGTCGAAATGCCTGATTTCAATAAAAGAAATGGTTTCGTCAAATGTTTTTGCTTCTGTAACATGCATGTCACCAGGCAGGGAGCAGACAATTTGTTTTACGCCAAGTCTTACTATCGAATGGTCATCTGCTATCAATACGTGTGTCATTTCCGTTCAGGTTAGGGCAGGAGGGTAGCATAGATCTTTTGTCAACACTAAAGTAATATATTTTTCTTCTGATGTATATAATTATTTGAGAATTTTTTTAGAATGGTCTGACAGCCGGACAGTGGCAATGTAGTATAACTACTACATCACTATTACAGTAACAACTACAACCGTGCTTGAATAGTTTTTATACTTTCGTTAGCGGAATTGTTCCGTTGAGTCATGTGAACATTCTGTGAATTGTAGGATGAACCAATGAGGCCCATGTCCTTTTCTAAAACTTAATACTTTCCTATGGGGAAACTTTACGCGATTACCACAACATGCGGACTTTACCGTTTTGCAATGTCTCAAATACCATTTTCGTAAGACCAAATATCGTCTGTGTTTGATCGTCGGCGCAGTGAGTTGTTGCCGGTTGTAGCAAACGACCATATCACGTCCTGAGCATATGAAAATTAAAGATTCCTGATAGAATCTTTACTGGCCTGCCGGTTGAAAACGGTGGTCCCGGACCCTTATTACCCAATGTTTATTGCATGATGTCCCTCTTAAATAATGTTATGAATCCCGATTCAAGGTTTTTCAGCTTTAGCTGTAAGCGGTTGCTACTGGCACTGTTTGGCATGGCAACGGCATTTGCCGCCTCCGCGGGCACTTTCCCCGTTACCAATACCAACGACGCCGGGCCTGGCTCGTTCAGACAGGCCATCCTGGACGCGAATGCGGCGGGCGCGGGCCCGCACAATATCGTATTCAACGTGCATGGCCAGATCACACTGGCTACCACGTTGCCCACCATTACAGCAAAGAAACTGACGATCGACGGGCAGAACAGGATCACGCTGTATTCCACCGGCACCAACTCCGTCATTAATCCGTTTGTGATCAATGCAGATAGCGTGACCGTCCGGAATTTCACCGTGCAGAACAACGGGGATATCAATGTGGACATTTTTCCGAATACAACAGGGATAACCATTGAGAATATACGCTCCTTCAGTACGGTAGGGAACACGTTGAATTCGTTTATACGGGTACAGGGGGCCTCTACCAGGCTAACGATAAGAAATATTGCGTCCACCGACGTCGAACCCGCCGGTTCCGCCAGCCTCGCTCCGCACATCGGGCGGGCTTTTTATTTTACTGGCGGCATGCAAACAGACCTGGTCATGGACAATATCCAGCTCAGCTCTGCCAACAATACCCGCGGGGGAGAAGGCATCGTATTCCGCGATGCAGGTGTGAACGGATTGACGTTCACCAACAGCAATATCAGCGGCTTCCAGAACGCGGTGATGTTTGATAACACCGCCGGCGCAGTGGAAACGGCCAACAATGTGCTGTTCAGAAATGTGACCATCGATAGTTTGTGGAGCGGCGTATCATTGGGCGTTTATTGTGATTACCCCGCCACCAATTTTGATATCAACCAGACAACGATAGATATGAATGTGATCGGCGCGGATGATGATGGAGACTATGCCATCCGTTTCGACAACACCGCCAGCAATATTAAGCTGGACACCATTAATATTAATGAGAACGATATTCACGCCATCTGGTTCAACGGCACAGCCAGTAATATCACTATCAATAAAGCTTTGGTGGAAAACCGGATACCCGGACAATTCGGCGGGAATGCATGTATACGGTTTGAAGGCGCCGTCAACGGATTTACCTGCACCAACTCCACACTCAATGGTGATAAGCCCTCCAATGCAGATGACGCGGATGTCGGTATCGGTTTTTATGCTGCCGCCTCCGGAGTGACCATTGACAAGGTCACTTTTAGTGATTTTGATGTAGACGGGATTTATGTTATAGGAGCAGCCACCAATTTCCAGCTGACCAATTCCAGGTTCGAACGGAGTGTGGACGGTATCGAGTTCTATAGCAATGCTGCCAGAACAAACGTTGATATTGTCAATTCTGCTTTTTACGATCAGACACGATCAGGAATCGTGGTGAACGGCGCCAACGCGGTGACTGACGTAGACCTGAAAGGCGATACCGTGGTAAACAATGCCAGCAACGGTATCTGGTTCCACGGCGGCGCAGGCGTCACCGACGCAGAAGTCAGCGGTTCCGTAATATATAATAATGGTGGCGCAGGTATTATTAACGAAGCCCCCAACAAGGTGCTGATCACCAACAACAGCATATTCAATAATAAAGGACCGGGCATCTCCCTGACGGCAGGGAACTGCACCTACTCGGCTGCTGCCGGTAAAACGCCGGTACTGGTATCATCCAACGCGCTGGGAGGAGGGCAATACCAGCTAAAGCTTACGATACCCAATATCACCGCCGGAGCACAATACACGGTCGATATCTATGCAAACGATCCCGCTGCGAGCAAAACAAGCGGGCAATATTATGTTACGTCATTAACAGGACTCTCCGCAGGTACTTCTACGCAAACGATTACCTACAATGCCGGTCCGGGCACTACCGGCCTCGGTTTCTGGACGGCCACCCTGCGCATCCCCGCCAACAACTGCGGTACTTCGGAATTTGGCAATAGCATCCCGATGAACTTTACCGGTCCGGCCTGTGTAAACAACGGCGTAGTGGCCTGGTACCGGGCAGATCAGGCGGTGAACGGGGGCAACTGGGGTGATATCTCCGGTAACGCCAATCACATGAAAGTGATCGGAGATCCCGACAATACCACTGGCATGGTCAACTTCAACCCTGCTATTTATTATGATGGTAACGATGCGCACCAGGTGCCCGCTTCGGCAGCGGTATCAGGCGCCTATTCCATAATTGGAATGGGACTGCTGGAAGGTTCCCAGACGGGCCGCGTTTTCGCCAGCTCCAGCAGCAATAAGCTGATGGGGTGGCACGCAGGGTCTGAAAACCGCCTGTACGTGGAAGGCTGGCTGAACACCGGTAATGCAATTACTACCAAAGGAAAACTCTATTCTTTTGAAAGGGGTGCCAGCGGCGCCTATGAATTTAAAAGCAACGGCGGACTGGTGAAAAATGGTCCCACCGCAGATGGCACCGTCTGGACGCTGGAATTGGGAGGAGCTACCTACTCTGAATATTCCAAAGTCTTTGTGCCGGAAGTGTTCATCTACAACCGCGATCTTTCGCCGGCAGAGATGCAGCGCATCGAATCCTACATGGGACTCAAATATGGCGTTACGCTCAACAACGGCGCCACCGATTATATCAACAGCGACGGCACTGTGCAAATGTGGACGGCTGCCATCAACGCCGGTTATGGCAGGCGCATCACCGGTATCGGCCGTGAGGATTGTACCATGCTGAACCAGAAACAGTCCCTTAGCCAGGACACCGGTCTGGTAACCATCGCGCTGGGAAATGCCATCGCACTTTCCAATATTGCCAATACCAACAACATCACACAAGATAAGGCATTTTTCGTCTTCAGTGACAACGGCGGCAGCACCAGCTACTTCACCGCTGTCACCAGCACCAATGCCAATCAACGTATGGACCGCGTATTCCGCGTACAGAAAACCGCCACCTGGGACAATACCCAGCAGCTCACCCTGCAACTGGCCGGAGGCAATGGTGATAACTACCTGCTTGTCAGCACCGACGGGGCTTTTGGCACGATTACCAAAGAACTGAAACTGAGCAGCACGGGAACGGTTACACTGAGCAGCAACGATCTCGCCAACGGCGCCTACTTTACCTTCGGTCAGAAACAACGCTTCCCCGGCGGCGTTGCCAACAACTTACAGGCATGGGTAAAAGCCGACGCTGGCGCTACCGTGGTGGATGGCAACATCCTCAAATGGAGTGACCAGGCAGTGTCTCGCGAATGGCCGCTGGCACTTAGCAATGCGCCGCTTGGCTGGCAAAAGAATGGCCTTAACTATAACCCTGCGATCAACTTCCAGGCCAACAACTATTTCAGTGTACCGAAATTTACGGATGCTTATACAGCAGGCGAAATATTCTCCGTGCAGGCTTCTGCGCTGGCAGCTACTTCCACTACGCCAGGCTTCCCGTTTGAATTTGGTGGCGATCCCGCTACGCTTACCCAAACATTCTATGTCTATAACGGCTCCCACTATACGCATTTTGGTACCAACACAAGACCGGGATACTCCCTGGGAGGCATTAACATTCAACAGGCACATATATTAAATAACTGGAGCGCTCCCGGTGACTGGGCGGTGAACTTCGATGGTAAAAACATCGGCAACAATTCCACCTTCCCCGTCACTTTCAGTAGAGGGGCCGCTATGAACTCCGCCATTGGCGCAGGACATGGTTCCATTTTCAATGGCCGCATCGCCGAAGTTATTCTGTATAACAAGCAGTTGACCGCTGCCGAACGGGCGCGGGTCAACAGCTACCTGGCGCTCAAATATGCGCTCACGCTGAAGACAGCCGCGGGCGCAGCGACCGACTACCTCGCCAGCGATGGCGCCACGAAAATGTGGGCCGCCGCCAAAAACACCGGTTACGGCGAACGTATCACCGGTATCGGCAGAGACGACAACGGTACTTTGCTGCAAAAACAAAGCCTGTCGCAACTGGACGGCGCCAATGTAACCATTGGCATCGGCAACAGCCTGGCGGCCGCTAATGCGGAGAATACCACCAGCATCGCCAATGACGCATCTTTCTTTACTTTCAGCGATAACGGTCGGCCCGCCACCTACACACAAGCCGTTTATGGCCTGGGCAATATGACGCTGCGCATGGCCCGTATCTATAAAGTAGACCGCACCAACTGGGCCGACGTACCTACTACACTCGCGCTGACAGGAGGCAACACTACCAACTACCTGTTAGTAAGCAACGACGAAACTTTCGGCGCCGGAGACAAATCCTTTGCGCTGGACGCCAACGGTCAGCTTACACTGAATACCAGCGAGCTGCCTGACGGCGCCTACTTTACTTTTGCCTATGTACAGGCGGCCCCGGCCGGCGTGGCTGCGGGGCTGGAAGTGTGGACAAGGGCAGACAGTGCTGTCGTGGGTGGAGCAAGTGCCACACACTGGAAAGAGCTGAGCGCATCCCGCCGTACATGGACAGCTATTGTGCCCGCGTCATGGAAGGAAGCTGCTCTCAACTTCAACCCGGCCGTTGGTTTCGCCAATAGTTATTTTATACTGCAACCGGAGATCGCAAATACCTTTGCAGCTGCTGAAGTATTCTCTGTGCAAAAAAACAACGGTGATAATACCGCTGCTGTCGCCAGCTATCCTTTCGAGTTCGGAGGTACTTATGTTAGCGATCAGTCGTTGTACACATGGAGTAATAATAACCAATATACCTATTTTGGTTCCGGCACGGCACGCAGGAACTTTGCTTACCCTCCTTCTGTAAATGTACGCAACGCGCATTTGCTGAACATATGGAGCGCCACTAATGACTGGGCGGCAGGCATTGACGGTAAAGTATTACTGACAGCCAATGTTAATGCGGTGAACTTCGTCTCTGCGGCTGGTAATAAAGACTACATCGGCGCCGGTCACAACGCGCCTTTCTATGGAGATATCCCCGAAGTAATACTGTATTCCCGTAAACTGAGCGCTGTCGAACGCCAGCAGGTACAGTCTTACATGGCGCTGCGCTACGGCCTCACACTGGGTATAGACGCTCCCATGGACTACCTCGCCAGCGACGGCGCTACCACCATGTGGAAAGCGGCAGCCGGCGGCACTTACGCGAAACATATTACCGGCATTGGCCGAGACGACAGAGGTATGCTGTTACAGAAACAATCTGTAAGCGCCGACACCGGTATGGTAACCCTCGCCGCCGGTACCGCGATAGCTGCTTCCAATAAAGCCAATCCCACCACTATTACCAACGATCTTTCTTTCTTCACCTTTGGAGATGACGGAGCAGCAACCACCTACCTCACGCCGGTAGCTGGTATCAACGGCCTTAACAGCCGCATGGCCCGCATTTTTAAAGCACAGAAAACCAACTGGGCAGACCAGGATATTACCATCAAACTCGCCGGCGGTAATCAGCGGACTTACCTGGTCGTGAGCACCGACAATACTTTCGGGGCAGGAGATGCTTCCTACGCATTGGATGCAGACGGTACTGTTACCCTTAACAGCAGCCAGCTGGCCGATGGCGCTCACTTTACCTTTGCAAGAATGGTTTCCGGACCAAATGGCGTTAAAGACGGTCTTTCCTTCTGGTTGCGTGCCGATGACGGAATGTCTTCCGGCAGCCGGTGGAACGACTACAGCAACTTCGGAAATGATGCCTCACAGGGTCTGGTAGGCAGTCAGCCTGTTACGGATGCAAAAGCACTCAACTTCAATTACGGTCTTGTGTTTGATGGTACCGATGATTTCCTCGATATTACCACTACCCGTATCGACCCGTCTACCGCTACCATTTTTGCGGTGGCCAGCGGCGCCGGCTTTGCAAGCGGCAGAGAACTGGTGAGCAGCGGCGCCGTGGGATCGCCGCATGGCATGGAATTCAGGCTTATCAACTCAGGACAACAGCAATACCTGGAGAACGCTGCAGCGGTAGTCGCAGTAGGTGGCGCATATACCTTCCAACCCGGTAAACCATACATTTTCAGCGTTACACAGGCCAGCAATACGCCCAATGGCATACGCATGTTTGCAAACCACAAACTTGATATGCAGGGTACCATCAATTTATCACCGCTTACGGCCAATCTGATAGCTATCGGCTCCCGCACCATCGCTGCCAGAGGACTTTACTGGATGGGCTCCATGGGTGAGGTGGTGGCCTACAACCGGGTATTGTCAGACGCAGAGCGCCAGTCCGTGGAATCCTACCTCGGCCTGAAGTATGGTATCACCATTAATAATGGTGCGACCGACTACCTCGCCACCGACGGCACCAAATACTGGACAGCTGATCCGACCTATAAATACCGCATCACCGGTATCGGTCGTGACGACTCCACCGCGCTGAACACCAAACAGTCCCTCAGCGTGGATACCGGCTTTGTGACGCTTTCGCTGGGCAGCAGTATTGAACTCACCAACGAACGAAATACCAATACTATTTCCAACAATAAATCCTTCCTGGTATTTGGAGATAATGGCCTGTCGGCTTCCTCCTATACCACGGTGGTAGGTGGCGCCAGCGCTACCCGCCGGCTGCCGCGTGTGTGGAAAGTGGATAAAACCAACTGGACCGACCAGGATATTACCCTGAAAGCGGAAGCAACCGGCACGAAAGTATACATGCTGATTAGCACCGATCCAACTTTCGCTACCATCGATAAAGAACTGCCACTGAATACTGACAAAACCATCACGCTCAACAGCAGCCAGCTGGCCGATGGTATCTACTTTACTTTCGGTGCGGCAGTAAAATACCCCGGTGGCGTAGCCAGCGGCAATCTGTTATGGTTGCGCGCGGATATCAATACGTCGGCTTCCACAGATAATACGCCGATCAGCAGCTGGAAAGACTACAGTCCTAACGGCAATAACGTGGCGCAGGCTACTCCGGCCAACCAGCCGATATATATGGACAATGCCACGGCCAACATGAACTTTAACCCTGTGGTGAAGTTTAATGGTGCACCGCATGCCATGACGGGCGGCTCTTTCCTGAAAAACGGCACTTACAACTCCGCCTATGCTTTTTATGCAGGCAGCCAGGCGGTAGCCAATCAAACTGTTATTTTCACAGAAGTGGCGCCAGCGCTCGGTGTTAACCAGTTTTCATTACATGCTACCTGGGATAATAATATAGTGTATTGGGACCCTCCTTACAAAAACAACCGCCTCCTTTTCAATGCCGGCGACATCAATAATCAGGTAATTCTCTGGACAGCCACCAACAATGTGAGCCTCCCGGCTAACAAACAATCTATTTTCAAAAATGGAGTGAATGTGCTCAATGGTAATAACACTGACATTATCACCGGAGGTGTTCAGGCGTTCCAGCTGGGCTGGAATAACGGCGTTTCATATAACGGCCGCATGGGAGACCTGATCGTTTATACAAGCCCGCTCACACCAACTGAACAACAGAAGGTGAATAGCTACATGGCCATTAAGTATGGTATCACGCTCAACAATGGCGCCACCAATTACCTGGCCACCGACGGCAGCACCGTGTGGGACGCCACAGCCAACACCGGTTACGGTAACTATATCACCGGTATCGGTCGTGATGACGCGGAAGATCTGAACCAGAAACAGTCCCGCAACACCATGAGCGGAATGCAACTGGCTATCGGTCTTACCAGCCTCGCGGAAACAAACATCAGCAATACCAACAACTTCACTGCTGATAAATCATATATGGTATGGGGCGACAACGCCGGTAGCCATCTCTTTAAAACCGCACTGTCGGGCCACCCTGTGGCCAACTACCGTATGGGAAGAGTGTGGAAAGTACAGAAATCCGGTACGGTGGGCGCCGTACAGGTAGCCGTACCTTATGATGCGCTGCCCAATGCGGCACAGACCTACCTGATCGTCAGCAACGACGCCACCTTCGACGGCAGCGATACTTTCATCCCGGTAACGGCGACGACCCTCAACGGCGTAAAACACTACGCCGCCAATGTGAACCTGAACAATGGCCAGTACTTTACCTACGCGGCATCTATTAAAACGCCTGGTGGGGTAGTGGGTACTTCCCTCTGGCTCCGGGCAGATGCAGGTACTTCCAGCACAACGGACAATACTACCGTCAATGGCTGGACCGATTACGCGTCTGAGCTGAACAATGCGAAACAGGTTACTGCGGCGAATCAGCCGCTATATATGAGAAACGGTGCTGATAATGCCAACTTTAATCCGGTGGTGAAATTTGATGGTTCAGATTTTCTTGATCTCGATTTCACTAAGCTACCGGCAGGCACAAGCGCCAGAACAATATTCGGCGCCGGCCGCCCGGTATCCATCAGTACTGGTCAATATATACTCTCATATGGAGCTGCATCCAACAGCAACGGCACAGGTATTGCCTCGGCAGCTGGTAGCGGGAATGCTGCTTTTGTAGGATATTTTAATGATTTGTCGAGCACTGTCGGCCATTGGCAACCGGGCAGGTTTGATGAAATGGTCGCTACATGGGCCGGCAGTGGCGGCAATGCTTCGTTATATAGCAAAATGAAATTGCTGGGCGGACCAGTAGCCAAAACCTGGAATACACTTGCTGGTGGCGCCAAGATCGGCACCGCTTCCTGGAATACTCCCGAGGCATGGAATGGCACCATAGGCGAAGTGATCGTATACCCGACCGCGTTAACTACCACCGAACGGCAACGTGTGTCCACTTACCTGGCTATCAAATACGGCTATACGCTGGACCAGACCACCCCGACAGACTACCTGGCGACCGATGGCACCACCAAAGTGTGGGACGCTACCGCTAACGCCACCTATAAAAATAATATCACCGGCATCGGTCGCGACGACGTGGAAGGCCTGGCACAGAAACAAAGCCAGAGCATCAACACCGGCTTACAGCCCATCGTGGGCCTCGGTAACATCGCGGCCGACAACCTTAGCAATACCAATACCTTCTCTGCAGATAAAACTTACATGGTATGGGGCGACGATGGCGGCAGCACCGCCTTCACCACCGCTGTCACCGGCAACCCGGCTGTCACCACCCGCATGGCGCGGATCTGGAAAGTACAGGAATCCGGTACCGTAGGTAGCGTAACCCTCGCCATCGGCAAAAATCAACTGCCGAAGGTGGCTACGGCACCGTACCTGATCGTCAGCGACGATGCTACGTTCGATGGCGCCGACCAGTTCATCCAACTGGCCGAATCCGACGTGAACGGCGTAGCCAGCTTTACCGCCAACATAGACCTGGCCAACGGACAATACTTCACCTACGCCAGCTTCGTGACAGCACCGGGCGGCGTACCCAATGAAATGCTGTGGGTGAAAGCCGATGCTGACGTTCAGGTGAACGGCAGCAACCAGGTAGAGCAGTGGCTGAACCAGGCTGGTTCCATGACGACTGAACTGCGGGCGGCTGTTCAGGCGCACACAGACCCTGTCACTACCTCGGTCGATATCATCAAAGTACCCAACGGCATCAACTTTAACCCATCGATTGATTTCACAGGTGTTGCTACCAAATCCCTGAAAGGTGATGCGGGCGTCAACTGGAATACATCCGCAAACCTATCCATCTTCTCTGTCACGTCATCTGCAGGAGTGCCCCCTAATGGCCTGACAGCCATTTTTGGTTCCAATGGGGCCTGGACCACCCAGATTTCAGGCAGAGGGCTGGTATACCAGACCAACGGTACTTTTGGTCTTGATGGCGGGGGATGCGTGGTGGGAGAATCTACACCTGCTTATGCAGGCCCTGTTATCGCCAGAGGTATTTATTTACAGGCTGCCAACGCCCTGGGCGGAAGTACCTGGCTGAATGGTAAACAAGGTAACATTGGCACCTCCTGTGCGCCACAGGCAGACGGCTCCTTCTTTGAAATAGGTGGCCGCACCACCGGACCATACGATGCCCGCATCTTCAACGGCAAAATCCCCGAAGTGATCGTCTACAAAGCTGCCCTCACCCCAACAGAAGCGCAGCAGGTGGAATCTTATCTCGGTATTAAATATGGCATCACCCTCGATCAGAGCACCGCGCAAAACTACCTGGCCACAGACGGCTCCGTGATCTGGAACGCTACTGCCAACAGCACTTATAAAAACAACATCTTCGGTATCGGCCGCGATGACCGCGAAGCACTGACACAGAAACAGTCCCGCAGCATCCACACCGGTTCCATCCTGACAGTGGGTATGCGTACCATCGCCGCCACCAATGCAGAAAACACCAATACCTTCGGTGAAGATAAAAGTTACCTCCTGCTGGGCAGCAACAGCAACGCCCTCACCGTTGGCGGTACAGACCTGCCCCTGGGCAGCTGTATCCCCGAACGCCTCACGCAGGAATGGAAAACACAGTTCACCAATTACGATATCAGCACCCAGCCGCTGAGCATGCAGTTCGATCTGAACGGCATCACCGTGAAAGGTACCGCCACCGAAGACTTCACCATCATGGTGGACGAAGACGGCGACGGTAACTTCACCACCGGTACGATAACCGAAATTCCAGCCACCAGCTTCAACGCAGGCATCGTGAGCTTCGACAACGTGAGCGCCCTGAAAGACGGTGTGGTATTCACCCTCGTGACCAGCCACCTCCGTCGTACAGCTACCCTGGTACCCGATGCGACCACCAGGACAGTGGCTGCTACCTGTATCAGCAACGACACGCTGTACTTTATCGATCCTACAGATGCCGATAAATACATCGCTTCTATCTCCCTGAACGGAAATACCATGGACGTGAGCAAACTGTCAGCCCTGGTGGACGTGAACAGGGACATGAACGCCGCCCTGGGTAAAAACAGCGGTACCGACTACGGTACGCAGCTGATGCGCAGACTGGTGCAGATCAATTACACCGGCGCTGCCCTCACCCAAAACGGCGGTGTCACCGTTCGCCTGTTCTGGAACCCTGCGGAAAAAACGAACGCAGAGAATATGCTCTCCGGTACCCGCGGCGTACCCGGTACCCAGCGCTGGACATGGTTTAAACACACCGGAGATATTACCGCCACACTGGCCGACCTGGCGCCGGAAGGACTGACGAATATCACCGAACTGGTGCCAACAGCTACCGGTCAGCAGGACGGCGTGGAATACGTTGAGTTCAGCGGTATACAGAGCTTCTCTACCTTCGGCGGGGTGACCGCTGTCAACCAGACCCTGTCTATCACCAAAGTTCAGGATGGTAAAGAAGGAACACCGGACGGCGCCTTCAAAATCAGCCTGCCTGGCGCTATAACAGCCACAGAAGACATCAACGTTAACTATACGGTGACAGGTACCGCTGCTAACGGTACTGACTACACGACACTGACCGGCACAGTTACCTTCCCGTCCGGCAGTAACAGTATATCCCTGCCCGTAATAGTGACAGACGATAATATCCTTGAAATAACAGAAAACGTGACCGTTACCCTGAACAACGCCCTCGGCGCCATCAGCGGTAATGCCTACAATATCAGCAGCACTCAGCCAGCCGCTACACTGGATATCGCTGACAACGATGCCAACGACCCTGCTAAAACTACGGTAGGCATTGTCTGGAGCAGCGATGCCAGAGAGCCCATCATCAACGGCGCGTTCAATATCAGCCTGCCTGCAGGGGTGACTGCTGCTGAAGACAATCTCGTAACCTATGCCGTTGCCGGTACCGCCACCCCTGGTGCCGACTACCAGGCGCTGACCGGGTCCGTCGTGATTCCTGCCGGTTCAGGCGGCGTAATGCTGCCGGTACTGGTCATGGATGATCAGCTGCTGGAGAAACCGGAAACTGTTATCGCAACGGTAACAGGCGGCAGCTCCGCCAACTTTACGCTGACACCGCGCACCGGCGCCACTACGGCTACGGTGAACGTGATCGACGATGAAAACACGCCGGCTAACCTCACGCTGAGCGTGACCAAAACAGCCGATGCGGCTGAACCGTCCACCCATGGCGGATTTACCATCAGCCTGCCGTCTACCGTTAAACCGACGGAAGACATCACCGTCAGCTATACGATCGGTGGTACAGCCACAGGTGGGTCTGATTACACCGCGCTTACCGGTACGGTGACCATACCGGCAGGCCAGTCGGACATCGCATTACCGGTGAATGTGATCGATGATCAGATCATTGAAAACGCAGAGACCGTAGTGGTAACGCTCACCGGTGGTACCAGCCCTAATTTTACCTACACCGTCAGCACTACCAATGGTAATGCATCCCTGGCAATAGCAGACAATGACAACACCGCGGCCAACCGCGTACTGAGCATCAAAAAAACAACGGATGCCGCAGAACCGGCTACTCATGGTCAGTTCACCATTAGTTTGCCTGCCAATATCAAATCTTCTGAAGATATAACCATAGCCTATACATCCTCCGGTACCGCTACCAGCGGCACAGACTACGCTGCCCTGGGAACATCGGTGGTGCTGCCTGCGGGACAGAACAGCATCACCCTGCCAATCACCGTTACCGATGACAAGATCATCGAGAACACTGAAACTGTCATCACAACGGTGACTGGTGGTACCAGCACCAGCTTTGTTTTCACCGTCAGCAGTACCGAAGGCAGCGCCACTGCCGACATTGCCGATGACGACAATACAGCGGCCAACCGCGTGCTCGGCGTCCGCAACGCAGGGGGAGATGCATCCGAACCTGCTACCCACAGTGCGTTTAAGATCGGTCTGCCCGCAGGCGTGACTTCTTCTGAACCGGTGACCGTAACGTACACCATCAGCGGTACCGCGGTTAATGGCACCGACTACACGACGTTGCCAGGCACCGTGATCATCCCTGCCGGTCAGGACAGTGTAACCGTACCCGTGACCGTGAGCGATGACCCGTTGATGGAGAACACCGAAACCGTGATCATGACCATCTCCGGTGGTACCAGCACCAGCTTTGCCTTTACGCCAAGCGCTACGAACGGTAACGCTACCGTGAACATCCTCGATGACGATAATACCGCGGCCAACCGCGTGCTGAGCATCACTAAAACAAACGATGGGGCAGAACCGGCTACCAATGCGGCATTCAAGATCAGTCTGCCGGGGACGGTAAAACCGTCCGAGGACATCACCGTGAATTACACCATCGCAGGAACCGCCACCAACGGTACCGACTACACTACTTTAAGCGGCACAGCAACCATCCCTGCAGGAACGAACAACATCACCCTGCCGGTAGCCGTGACCAATGACCTGGTGATAGAGAACACCGAAACAGTGGTGTTGACGCTGACCGGCGGAAGCTCTGCGAACTTCACCTATACCGTCAGCGCTACCAATGGTAATGCTACGGCCAATATTACCGATGATGACAACACCGCGGCCAACCGGGTGCTGAGCGTGGTGAATGATGCCAACGCCGCCGAACCGGCTACTCCCGGCGCATTTAAAATCAGCCTGCCGACAGGTATTACTGCTGCTGTACCTGTTACCGTGAATTATACGATCGCGGGAACAGCCGCCAGCGGCACAGACTACACCGCTTTGACCGGCACCGCCACCATTCCGGCGGGCCAGCCAGATGTGTTAGTGCCTGTAACGGTGGCAGATGATAAGATCATCGAACTGACAGAAACGGTTGTGATGACCATCACCGACGGCACCGGCGGCGGATCTGCCTACACGGCATCAGCAGCTGCTAAAACAGCAACGGTGAACATTGCGGACGATGATGATACGCCAGCCAACCGTGTGGTAAGGGTACAAGTGGCCCGTGACGGCGCCGAAGGCGGCAGTACACTGCGGTTCAACTTCCTCCTGGCTCCGGGCATCACTGTCTCTCAGCCGGTGACGATCAACTATAGCGTAGGAGGTACCGCTATCCTGGGTACCGACTACAATGGTCTGACGCCATCCCATTTTGACGGAACGGCTGTCATTTCAGCCGGAGCCACCGCCACCGCCTCAGTAGGTAATGTGGTGGATGACCAGATCATAGAAGGTACCGAAACCGTGATCATCACGCTTAACAGCGGTTCGTCCACCAACTTCACCTTCACCCCGGATCCGGTAGAAGGCATTGCTACCGCTAACATTATCGATAATGACGACATCCCGGCCAACCGCGTGCTGAGCATCACCAAAAACGGCGATGCCGCCGAACCGGGCACTAACAATACTTTCAATATCACCCTGCCTGCCGGCATTACAGTGCCTGAACCTATCACCGTAAGTTACACCGTGACCGGCACTGCTACCGGCGGCGCAGATTACGCTACCCTGACCGGCACCGCTACTATCCCCGGCGGCGCCAATGGTACCACACTGCCTGTCAACGTGATCAATGATAACCTCATTGAGAATACAGAGACCGTGGTGGTAACTATCACCGGTGGTACTACCAGTACGCTCACGTTCACGCCGAGCACTACCAACGGCGCCGAAACCATGAATATCGCGGATGACGAAAACACGGCCGCTAACCGTGTACTCAGCATCGTGAAAGTATCTGACGCTGTAGAACCTTCTACCAATGGCAGCTTTAAAGTAAGCCTGCCGGGAACGGTAAGAACTTCCGAAGCTGTGACCGTTAACTATACTATCGGTGGTACCGCTACCAACGGTGCAGACTACACGACGCTGACCGGCTCGGTTGTACTGCCTGCAGGTCAGAACAATGTGTCCATCCCGGTCCTTGTCATCGATGACAAGATCATAGAAGGCACGGAAAACGTGACGCTCACGCTGACCGGCGGCAACAGCACCAGCTTTGTCTTCACCGCCAGCACCACCAACGGCAACGCAACCGTGGACATTGCCGATGACGACAACGTGGCGGCCAACCAGGTACTCAGCGTGACCAAAGGCACAGATGGCGCAGAACCGAACACCAACGGCGCGTTCAATATCAGTCTGCCTGCCGGTTACACCGCAGCAGCACCGATCACTGTCAACTATACCATCGCCGGTACAGCCACCAGTGGGTCCGATTATGTAGCGATGACCGGTACCGCGACCCTGCCTGCGGGGCAACCCAGTGTATCCGTTCCGGTAGTAGTGAGCGACGACGACCTGATAGAGAACACCGAAACCGTGATCATGACCCTGACCGGCGGAACAGGCGGAGGTCTTACTTACACCGCCAGTCCTACCAACGCGACGGCTACCGTTAATATTACCGACGATGAAAATGCCGCGGCCAACCGCATCCTGAGTGTTGCCAACAACGGCAATGCCGCAGAACCGACTACTCCTGGTTCATTCCGCATTAGCCTGCCAACAGGTGTTAAACCATCTGAAGACATCCAGGTGACTTATACCATCAGTGGAACTGCTACCGGCGGTAAAGATTATACCGCATTGACAGGCACCGCGACCATCCCTGCGGGACAGAACAGTATAGACGTCCCTGTTACTGTTACCGACGACAAGATCATCGAAGGACAGGAAGACGTTATCCTGACCATCAGCGGCGGCGCCAGCACTAATTTCGCTTACACGGCCAGCGCTACCAACGGCGCTGCTACGGTGAACATCGCAGATGACGACAACACCGCTGCCAACCAGGTACTGGCTGTCACTAAAGGTGCAGACGCCGCAGAACCGGCCACCAATGGTCACTTTGTGATCAGCCTCCCAACAGGATACACTTCTGCGAGAGATATCCAGGTGACTTATGCCATAGGCGCCGGCACTGCCACGCCAGGTACCGATTACCAGGCAATTACCGGCACTATTACCATCCCTGCCGGTAAAGAAAGTGTAACCGTACCCGTGAATGTGATCGATAATAAAGTGATAGAACCTGCTGAAACGGTGATCCTGAACATCAGCGGCGGTAACGATACGCAGTTCGCCTACACCGTTGCCAGTGGGGGAGGTTCCGCTACCGTCACCATCAACGATGATGATTACACCACCAACCGCAACGTAGTGCTGCTGACCAAAGTATCCGACGCCATAGAAGGTGGTACCAACGGTCAGTACAGGATCGCGCTGCAACCGGGTGTGACCAGCTCAGAGGATGTGGTCATTAACTTCGCCCTGACAGGGACAGCTATCAATGCAACAGACTACAATTTACTGGGCCTGTCCGCCGGTACGATCGTTATACCGGCAGGCGCCAACGAAATATTTATTGATGTCGATGCCGGCAACGACGGCATTATTGAGGGGCCTGAAACAGTGATACTGACCCTCACCAGTGCAGCTTCTTCCAGCTATCCGTTTACCATAGACCCATCCGGTAACGGGGCCACCGTGAACATCGTAGACGCCAATGCGGCCAGCAGTACGCCGATACAGGTGATCACCGGTACCAACGCCGCCGAACCGGCCAGCAACGGTACCTTTACCGTGAAACTGGCAGGTGTGGCTACTTCCGCATGGCCTGTCACCGTAGGTTATCGTGTATCCGGTACCGCTATCTCCGGAACGGACTACGAAGCCCTGGGCACTATCGTGATCCCGGCCAGCACCAACGCTGTCCCGGTAACGCTCAAAGTACTGGACGACAAGATCATTGAGGCGACAGAAACCATGACCATTACACTCCTGTCAGGCAGTGCTACGGACGGTGGTGGAAACGCCTTTATCTTCCCGCCGGACCCGGTTAACACCGACGTTACCGTGAATATCGCTGATGACGACGCCACTGCCGCCAACCAGGTACTGAAAGTGGTGAAAGATGCAGACGCGGCTGAGCCTAACACCAACGGTTCCTACACCGTAAGCCTGCCTGCTGATTATACCTCTTCAGCCAATATCACGCTGAATTATACCATGACCGGCACCGCCGTGCGCAATACGGACTACGCCATCTTTACCATCACGTTGCCGGCCAACAGCAATAGTATCAGCCTGCCGCTGCGCGTCACCGATGATAAGATCATCGAGAACACGGAAACGGCTATACTGACCCTTAACGGCGGTACAGACGGTAACTCCTTCACTTATACGGCAGACCCGGCCGGTAACAGCGCCACTGCAAATATTGCCGATGATGATAACAACGCGGTCAATAACGTATTGTCAGTTGCAGCTACCGCCCATGGCGCCGAACCAGGTACCCCTGGTGAGTTCACTATCAGTCTGCCTGCCGGATATACTGCGGCGGAAGAGATAAATGTTACTTATACCATAGGAGGCACCGCGACTGCCGGCGACGATTATACGCCGCTGACAGGTACGGCAAAGATTCTTGTCGGTCAACCTGGTGTGACGGTATCCGTACCGGTAAACGACGATCAGATCATAGAAGGTACAGAAACTGTTCTAATGACGCTGACTGGCGGTACCAGCACCAACTTTACCTTCACCCCGGCCACCGGTAACAGCATAGCTACCGTGAACATCACCGATAACGACAATACCGCCGCCAATCAGGTGATCAGCATCGTGAAGAAAACAGATGCAGCTGAACCGTCCACCCACGGCGCATTTACGGTAAGCCTGCCGGCTAATATAAAATCTGCGCAGCCTGTCACTGTGAACTACACCATCGGTGGCACTGCCGAAAATGGAAAAGATTACAATACCCTCACCGGTACCGTAGTGATACCGGCGAATACCAACGGGGTAGACGTGCCCGTGACTGTGATGGACGAGAAGATCATAGAAGGTACGGAAACGGTGGTCCTCACCGTTACCGGCGGCGCTTCTCCGGACTTCACCTTCACTGCCAGCACCACCAACGGTACGGCTACCGTGAACATCGCCGATGACGATGATATCGCCGCCAACCGCGTGCTGAGCGTGGAAAATAAAGGCAATGCCGCAGAACCGGGTACCAATGGCCTGTTCCGTATCAGCCTGCCTGCCGGTTATACTGCCGCAGTGCCCGTTACGGTGAACTATACCGTTGCCGGGACCGCCACATCCGGCGACGACTACACCGCACTGACCAATACCATGATAATACCTGCCGGTGAAAACGGCGTGCCGGTAGCAGTGAATGTGGAAGACGACAAGATCATAGAAAATACAGAAACCGTTGAACTGACCATCACCAACGGTACCGGCGGCGCTGCCTATACCGCCAGCACTACCAACGGTAAGGCTACTGTGAACATCGCGGATGACGACAACACACCGGACAACGTGGTGCTGAGCGTAACGCGTATTGCAGATGCAGGAGAACCTTCCACCAACGGAACATTCCGTATCAGTCTCCCTGCCGGCGTGACCGTAGCAGAAGATGTGACTGTACATTATACCATCACCGGTACCGCTATTAACGGCACCGACTATACCAACCTCGGAGGCACGGTTGTACTGCCGGCCAACCAGGAAAGTGCAGATGTGACAGTAGCAGTGACTGACGATAAGATCATTGAGAACACTGAAACGGTGATCATGACGCTGAACAATGGCACCAGTGCCAACTTCAGCTTCTCTGCCAGCGCCACCAGCGGTAACGCGTCCATGGATATTGCGGACGATGACAATACGCCGACAGCCCTGGTGCTGAGCATTAATAAAAAAGCAGATGGCGCAGAACCGTCCACCAATGGCCAGTTCTCCATCAGCCTACCTGCGGGCTATACCGCCTCACAGAATATCACGGTGAACTATACCGTGGCGGGTACCGCTGCCAGCGGCAATGACTATACAGCCCTTGGTGGTTCTATTGTACTGCCGGCCGGTGAAGACACCGTATTCCTGCCGGTAACCGTCAAAGATGATAAGATCATCGAGCCGACAGAGACCGTGATCGTTACCCTGACCGGCGGCACCAGCACCAGCTTCAGCCTGGTGCCCAGCAGCAGCAACGGCAACGCCACGGTTAACATCACCGATGATGAAAATACCGTTCCGGCAAACCTCGTACTGGGTATCGTACGGAACAAAGACGCAGCAGAACCGGCTGCCAACGGTGCCTTCAGAGTGGGACTCCCAACAGGCATCACCGCTGCTGAAGACATCACCGTGAATTATACGGTAACAGGCACCGCTGCGGTAGGAGCGGACTATGTTGCCCTGAGCGGCACGGTAGTTATTCCGGCAGGCCAGGACAGCGTTGATATCCCCGTGACCGTAGCCGACGACAAAATCATCGAGCCCACGGAAACGGTCATCGCCACATTGACCGGCGGTACCTCCGGCAGCTTCACCTTCACCGGTACCGGCAACGCTACCGTGAACATCGCTGATGACGATGCGGTGGCTGGCAACCTGGTGCTGACGGTGGCCAAAGCAAGCGATGCTGCAGAGCCTAATGTCAACGGTTCCTTTACCGTAAGCCTGCCGGCAAACTATACCGCAGCAGAAGACATCACTGTCAACTATACAATCACCGGCACCGCTCTCAGCGGCACGGACTACACGGCGCTCCCGGGCACCGTAGTCATCCCGGCCGGTCAGCCTGGTGCCACCGTACAGGTACCGGTGATCGATGATCAGCTGATAGAAACGACAGAAACCGTGATCATGACGCTCAGCGGTGGCAGCTCTGCCAGCTTCACCTTCACCGGTACCGGTAACGCTACGGTGGACATTACCGATGACGACAATACAGCAGCCAACCGTATCCTGTCTGTCACCAGAATGACCGATGCGGCAGAACCGGGCACCAGTGGCGTATTCGCTATCAGTCTGCCTAAAGGCATCACTGCGGCAGAAGCCATCACGGTGAATTACACCATCGGCGGCACCGCCACCGGTGATAAAGATTACACCGCGCTGAGTGGCACCGCTACCATCCCGGCAGGTAAAGACACGGTATTCGTGACGGTGCCGGTCATCGACGACAAAGTGATTGAAACCACTGAAAGTGTAGTGATGACCCTGACCGGCGGCACCAGCGCCAACTTTACCTTCACCGCCAGCACCACCAGCGGCATCGCAACGGTGAACATCGCTGACGACGACAACGTGGCGGCCAACCTGGTAGTGAGCGTACTTAATCCTGTGAACGGCGCGGAACCAGCCACTAACGGCTCCTTCTCTGTGAGCCTGCCTGCGGGGTACACCGCATCAGAAGATATCACGGTAAACTACACCGTAGGTGGTACCGCCACCGCGGGCGATGACTACACTGCCCTGAGCGGCAGCGTGGTGATCCCTGCCGGCCTGACAAACATCACTGTACCAGTGAATGTGAAAGACGACAAGATCATAGAAAATACAGAAACAGTAATATTGACGGCTACAGGGGCTACATCCACCAGCTTTACGCTCGTGGCAAGCAGCACCAACGGCAACGCTACAGTGAATATCGCAGATGACGATAACACCGCCGCTAACCGGGTGCTGAGTGTAAACAATGCAGGTAATGCCGCGGAACCGGGTACTAACGGCCGCTTTGCAATCAGCCTGCCTGGAGGAGTAACCTCGGCCGAAGATATTACCGTGAACTACACCATCGCCGGTACCGCCACCAGTGGCACCGACTACGGCGCCCTCGGCGGCACGGTAGTCATCCCGGCAGGAAAAGACACGGTGTTCGTACCGGTGAATGTGATCGACGATAACATCATCGAAAGCAACGAAACAGTGGTCCTTACCCTCACCAACGGCGCCAGTACCAGCTTTAACTTCACCGCCAGCGCCACCAGTGGTAATGCTGCAGTGACCATCGCTGATGACGATAATGTTGACGGCAACCGCGTGCTGCAGGTAGTAAGAACGGCAAATGCCGCAGAACCGGGCACCAACGGCAGCTTCTACGTAAGTCTTCGTGCAGCTGTTACCGCGGCAGAAGATATCACCGCCACCTACACCATCAGCGGCACCGCTAAAAACGGCACTGACTATATCAGTCTGACAGGCTCCGTTGTGATCCCTGCAGGTCAACCAGGAGTGTCTGTACCAGTAACGGTCACCGATGACAAGATCATTGAAGGTACCGAAACGGTGATCATGACACTTACCGGCGGCAGCTCCACCAGCTTCAGCTACACAGTCAGTGATATCACCGGCATAGCCAACCTCGACATCGCTGATGACGATGCTACCACCGCTAACCGCGTACTGGTGGTGACCAAAGGCAGCGACGCCGCAGAACCAGCCACCAACGGCAGCTTTAATATCGGTCTGCCTGCAGGCATCACTGCTGCTGAAGACATCACGGTAAACTATACCATTGCCGGTACCGCCACCGCGGATACAGACTACAATGCCATCACCGGCACCGTAGTTATCCCGGCAGGCCAGAACAGTATAGCCGTCCCCGTAACAGTGAAAGACGACAAGGTGATTGAAACGACAGAAACCGTGATCATGACCCTCACCGGTGGAAATTCTGCCAGCTTCACCTATGCAGGTAATAACAACGACACCGTGAATATTACGGATAACGATAATGTGGCCATCAACCGCGTGCTGACAGTAGCGAAAACAACCGATGCCGCAGAACCGGCCAGCGACGGCGCCTTTACTATCAGTCTGCCAGCAGGTATTACCGCAGCAGAGCATGTGACCATCAACTATACCGTGGCTGGCACTGCCACCGCCGGTACAGATTACGCCACCCTGGGCGGCGCCGTTATCCTCCCGGCCGGTCAGAACAGCGTGACCGTACCGGTTCCGGTGATCGACGACCAGATCATAGAAAATACAGAAACAGTGGTAATGACGCTGGCAGGCGGCGCTTCGGCCAACTTCGCCTTCACCGGTAACACCAGCGCCACCGTGAACATCAATGACAACGACGACGTCACCGCCAACCGTATTATTACGGTGACCGCAACCAGAGACGCGGCTGAACCAGGCACGAATGGTGAATTCACCATCGGTCTGCCTAACGGTATCACCGCCGCTGAAGCAGTAACCGTGAAATACACCATCGCAGGTACAGCCACCAGCGGTGTGGACTATACCGCCCTCAGTGGTACCGTGGTCATCCCGGCTGGTCAGAACAACGTGACGGTACCGGTACCGGTGATCAACGATCAGGTCCTGGAAAATACCGAGACCGTAGCGATGACCATCACCAGCGGCGCATCCACGAGCTTCACCTTCACCGGTGGCAGTAGCGCTACCGTGAACATCACCGATGATGAAAACACGGCGGCCAACCGCACGCTGAACATCGTGAAAACGACAGATGCGTCCGAACCGGCGACCAACGGCAGCTTCACCATCAGCCTCCCGGCCGGCATCGTTGCCTCCGAAGACATCAAAGTAAACTACACCACCGGTGGCACCGCCACCAGCGGAACAGACTATACCGCCATCACCGGGACCATTACCCTCCCGGCTGGTCAGAATAGTGTAGCCGTGCCAGTGACAGTGAAAGACGACCAGGTGATTGAACAGACAGAATCCGTGATCATGACGTTAAACGGCGGAACGTCTACCAGCTTCACCCTCACGGGTAATGGTACCGCTACCGTGAACATCGCGGACAATGAAAGCATCACGCCTGCAAGCATGTCACTGAACATCAGCAAAGGTGCAGACGGCGCAGAACCGGCCACCAACGGTAACTTCAAGGTAAGCCTGCCGACAGGTATCACTTCTTCGGAAGATATCACGGTCAACTACACCGTAGGAGGTACCGCCACTGCCGGTACAGACTACACCGCCCTCACCGGCACGGTAGTCATCCCGGCAGGCCAGAATAGTATAGCCGTTCCGGTGACCGTCGCCGACGATCAGATCATAGAAGTAACAGAGACGGTAGTCGCTACCCTCAACGGTGGCGCATCGGCCCACTTTACCTTTACCGGTAATGGCAACGCCACCGTTAACATTGCGGACGATGAAAGCAAGACGCCGGCTAAAATGGTACTGACCGCCGCCAAAGGTGCGGATGGTGCAGAACCGGCTACTAACGGGGCCTTTACCATCAGTCTGCCGGCTGGCGTCACTTCTTCCGAAGCTATCACCCTGAACTACACCGTGGCAGGTACCGCTACCGCCAATGCTGATTACACAGCGCTCGCAGGTACGGTGACCATTCCGGCAGGTCAGAACAGCATCAGCATACCGGTGACCGTACAGGACGATAAAGTAATAGAAGGCACAGAAACCGTGGTCCTGACGCAGACCGGCGCTACTTCCGCCAACTTTACCTTCACCGCTGCCGGCAGCACTACCGTCAATATCCTCGATGATGAGACCATTGACGCCAACCTGGTGCTGAACGTCACCAAAGGGGCAGACGGTGCAGAACCGGCCACCAACGGCAGCTTTAATATCAGTCTCCCTGCCGGTGTAACTGCCGCCATGGACATTACCGCCACCTACACCGTGGCAGGTACCGCCACCAGTGGCACAGATTATACCGCCCTCAGCGGCACCATAACCATCCCGGCAGGTCAGAACAGTGTAGCCGTACCGGTTACCGTCACCGACGACCAGCTGATAGAGGGTGACGAAACCGTGATCATCACTGGTACCGGTGGCCAGGCAGGCAGCCTTGCCTTCAAGCCGGGAACAGCTGTCACAGCTACAGTGACCATCGCAGATGACGATGATGATAACCTCGACCTGATGGTCAGCGCCAGCAAAGCTAATGCAGCTGAACCGGCGACAGCAGGTGAATTTACCATCAGCCTTGCCGGTGGCAAGATACCGGCCGAAGACATCACGGTGACCTACACCGTAGCCGGCACCGCCGCGCCGGGCAGCGACTATACCGCCCTCACAGGCACGGCAGTCATCCCGGCAGGTAAAAACAGTGTAGCCGTAGCAGTGAACGTATCTGACGATGATCTGATAGAACCGGTGGAAACAGCGGTACTCACCATCACCGGCGGTAAATCAGCCCGCATCAGCTACACCGTAGGTGCTAACAAAACAGCTACTGTCAACATCGCGGATGATGACCATACAGATCTCAGCCTGCTGGTGACCGCCAGCAAACCGGACGCCACTGAGCCGAACGTCAATGGTGAGTTCACCATCAGCCTGGCCAGCGGCAAGCGTACCGCCGACCCGATCATCATACAATACATGATCAGCGGCAGCGCCACACCGGATGCAGACTACACGGCGATCACAGGCACCATCACTATCCCGGCAGGCGCTAATCGTGTAACCGTTCCGGTGAGTGTGCTGGACGACAGCGAAGTGGAGTCTCCGGAAACTGTGGTGTTCATGCTCACCGGCGGAAAATCGGCCAGCTACACCTTCACCGCCGGCGCGGCCAAAGAAGCGACCGTCACTATCACGGATACGGATAAACTGGCAGGCGACCTGGTGATCACCAAAGAGATCGTCGCACCGGCCACAGGACCTTACCGCATGGGACAGAACCTGACCTACCGTATCACCGTACGCAACGCCGGCAACATACCGGTGACCAGCGTGAGAGCGGAAGACCGCCTGCCTGTGCAGCTGGACGTGCCGACCAACACTTCGGCAGAAAAAGGAGAGGTGACCGTATCACCGGCAACCAAACTGGTAACATGGAATATCGGCGACCTTGCGGTAGGCGCTTCCGTTCAGATGACGCTGACCACCCGCGTAATAGAAGGTGGTCAACTCATCAACGAAGCCAGCGCTTACAGCACCAACATGCCGGATGCAGACAGCACCAACAACGTGGCGGCATCCAGCGTGGCGATCGAAGGGTCTGACCTGTCATTCCCGAACGTCATCACTCCGAACGGCGATGGTAAGAACGAAAGGTTCATCATCGGCGGTCTGGAAAAATACCCGGGATCAGCTATTTATATCTACAACCGTTGGGGTAGCATGGTATATCAGTCCAAAGATTACCGCAATGACTGGGACGGTTCTAACCTGAACGAATCGACTTACTACTATATCCTGGAAGTAAGGAAGCCGGAAGGTGTGAAGAAGTATAAAGGGTGGATCACCATATTACGGTAAGAGCTAACAATTATATCTGCTACAAAAAAAGTATAAGATGCAAACAGTACTCAGAGCGGGAATAATGGTCTTGCTACTGGCAATAAGTATGCACGGCGTGGCGCAACAGAACATACAGTTCAGCCAGTACATCTTCAACGGGTTAAGTGTTAACCCTGCCTATGCAGGCTACAAGGAAGACCTGTATGTGAACGCCATCTATCGTCACCAGTGGGCCGGGTTCCCCGGCGCACCCCGTACGGGCGGGATTTCGCTCGACGGAGTGACACCCGCCAGTGACAACAAGGTGGGGTTGGGAGTGCAGATGTTGTTTGATAAATCAGGGCCGCAAGACGCCCTGTCACTCTACGGTTCTTACTCGTATCGCATTCCGCTGGATGATGAAGATACCCGTCGCCTTTGCCTCGGTATAGGCGGCGGCGTTACCCAGTACTCCATCGACGGAACGGCGCTGCAGTATATCGATAACGAGGATGCGGCCATCCCGTTGGGCAAAAAGAGCGTATGGGTGCCGGACGCCCGTTTCGGGATCTATTACTATACGCCCCGCTTTTATGCCGGCGCGTCTGTGATGGACCTGTTTTCGCTGTATACCGACGCCACGCGCTACAACTGGAAAGGCAACAACTATTCCACGATCAGGAAAACACAGCACTTGTATATCACCACCGGTGCCATGTTTCAGCTGAGTGAAAACTTAGCGCTGAAACCTTCGATCCTGATCAAGGAAGATTTTAAAGGTCCGACCAACGTAGACATCAACGCTTTCCTGCTGATAGGCGAGAAGCTGTGGGTAGGCGCCTCCTACCGCACCGGTGTGGGACTGTGGCGTAAAACCAATCTGCAGAAAGATCTCAGTGAGCTGGACGCCGCCAGTGTGATGGTGGAGTTTTATGCCACGGAAAAACTGCGCATCGGGTATGCCTATGACCTGACTATCAACAAAATGGCCGGTTACCAGGGAGGATCACATGAAATATCACTGGGCTTTCTGATCCCGTCGAAAAATTACACCGTGAAGAACCCCCGGTATTTTTAAACCTTAGTTACTACCCGTTTATGATACGTTGTACCAGAATAATCATTCCGCTGATGTTGCTGACTGCCGTCAACCTGCACGGCCAGGAGCAGAAAAGCGTGTTGCAGTTGGCTGAAGCGGCCTATGCAAGGCAGGAGTATGCGGTGGCCGGAGCGCTCTATAACAGGATTGCCCGCCAGAAGGGGGATAGGATGCCGGTAGAGCAGCTGATGAAGATGGCCCGCAGCTTCCAGGAGATCGGTTATTACAAAGAAGCTACGGATATATTCAAGGAAATTACCAGTCGTGCTGACCGCCCGGCAGCCGCCTATTACGCCTACGGCGAAGCGCTGCGCCAGCTGGAGCAGTACGAAGAAGCCAAAGCGCAATACGCATTGTTTACCACCGCCAACGCGGACAGCCTGCAATTAAAAAGTATCGCACTGAAAAGCTGCGACAGCGCCGCTGTTTGGGTTAAACAAAGCGCACCTGTGCAGTTAAAGCCCGTCAAAGAGCTGAACACTTCCAGCTCTGACCTGGTGAGCGGCGTGGTGCAGAAAGGATTGCTGCTGATGTCCAACGGGTATCGCTCCCTGGCGCTGAGCAGCGGTTCGCAGGCGAATCCGCCCATCGACAAACGAACCGATCAGCCTTATTACAAAGCTTATATTTACCAGCAATACACCGGTGGTAACGGAGCATATCTGGAAGAACTGGTGCCTAAACTGCTGGGTAAATTTGACTACCATATCGGGCCCGTATGCATGAACCGCACAGAGGACACGCTGTACGCCACCATCAATATACAGGGCAAAGGCGTGCCTTACACAGGGAAAGGGCCTGTGAACGGCGTCCGGCATCTGCAGCTGTACCAGTCCGTGAAAAAGGATGGTAAATGGGAGCCGCTGGTCCCCCTGGCAGGTATTAACAACGAAGCCTATTCTTCCAGTCACGCAGTGCTGAGTTCCGATGGCGACATCCTGTATTTTGTATCCGACCGCCCGGGCGGACAGGGACAGACCGATATCTGGTATGCCGAAAAGCAGACCGATGGCTCCTGGGGCACGCCGGTCAACTGTGGCAGCCAGATCAATACGGTTGCGGCAGAAACATTTCCCACGGTCAATGAAGAGGGTATACTTTATTTCTCCAGCAGGGGACATGCCGGTTTAGGTGGATATGACATCTACCGGATAAAAGGAACAAAGTCAACCTGGGAAGCACCGGAGAATATGAAGTTACCGTTTAATTCCGGTGCAGACGATATCGGCCTGATCTTAAAACGCAACGGCTATGAAGGCTATATGGCATCCAGCAGACAAGGCGGTTTAGGCAGGGATGATATCTATTATTTCTCCGACCCCGATTATTTCAGCAGGGTAGGTACCGGAGAAAATAGCAGGCAGCCATCTGCGGGGGGCAATACGCAACCACCTGCCGGAGGTAACACGTTGCCGCCGGCCACGGGTGAACGTCCACGCCCGGTAGAGAGGAAACACACCGCAGAAGAGGAAACAGATAAAAAGAAACTGGAAGAGCTGAAATTCCTGTACGATTACAACAGCGCCGTGCTGCTGACAGAATCCCGCCGGATACTGGACGAAGTCGCGGCCGTGTTGAAGCGTCATCCGGAGTGGAGAGTGGTGATCGCTTCCTTTACGGATAGCCGTGGCAGTGATCAGTATAACGTCGATCTGTCTGCCCTGCGTTGTTATGCCGTGATAGACTATCTGGCCAATAAAGGCATCGATCCCAGAAGGCTCTATTACAGCAATAAAGGCGAAAAAGAGCCGGTGAACGGATGTAAGGACGGTGTGCCTTGTAAAGAAGAAGATTACAAACAGAACAGACGTTCCGAACTGCGCGTGAAGTGGTAGTTTAACGCGCTTCAACCGTAATATTACCCTGTGATATCATGACCCTGCCACCTATGGGCAGGGTCGCCTTTTTTACCTGTTTCTTATTCTGCTCAGGCTAACCGCCGTGATACCCAGGTACGACGCAATATAATGCTGAGGTATACGCAGGAGCATTTCAGGATGCTCCTGAAGCAATTTTTTATACCGGACTTCAGGCTTATCCTGTATCCGTGAAATCAACAACTGTTGATAGGCAGCCACCCGGCTGATTAAATACTGATTGAACAAGTTTAGAAAGGTGGTGTCTTTTTGCAATAAATCCATCTGCGCTTTGTCCACGGACAATAACACTGAATCTTCGAGCGCCTCAATGCTGTAGGAGCAGGGGGTGTTATAGAAAAAACTTTCGGCTGAACAAAACACATGATTTTCGAAAAGAAACTGGAAGGTAATTTCTTTTCCGTCGTTATTGGTCCATCCCCGGAGCAGGCCTTTCTTTAAATAATAAAACCTGTTGGAAGTGACGCCTTCCTGTATGATGGTGCTGCCTTTTCTGTGTTCCTCATCGCTGCCCGCTTTGAATAAAAGATTTTTTAACAGCTGTAGTTCCTTTTCATTCATGTTTGTCAGATTATACTGCTGATCCTAAATTGCTTTCACTTTTATTTCCTTCCATCAGCATGGTTAATTCATCACATTGGACCACCTTACCATCCTTTATCTGAAATTCTGCCAGCACTTTATGTTTTACCCATTCCCCGTTTTTAAGCATGCTCTTCACATAATGTCTGGTGAATACGGATGTTTCATTGCTGGCTATCCCGGCAAATTGGACTTCTGTCTCCCGGACTTTTTCCTTTAGGTTACGAATATGCTTTTTAAAGGTATCAAAATTTAACGTCTGGTCATCCACGATCTGAACGTAATCCTCGCTGAAATACTGATGAATCAGCGTTTCGTCATAATTGTTGTTTTCGATGATATCCCGGAACAATGCTTTTATAAAGTCTTTCATGCTGCTTTTTTTACAAAATTATCATGGGTACGACGATTGAAACGATAACAATTGTAAAGAAATAGCCTGCCCTGTTTTTTATCTATTATAATAATGATAGAACATTACTAATTATCTTATTTTGATGATGATTAAATTCAATGGAAATTTGCACCATCGATCTTCCCATAAGCGGCTGGTCGTAAAAAGCAAATACCATGAACACAAACATTTTTGAACCGGCAAGGATCGGTTCGCTGCAGCTGAACAACCGCATTGCGATGGCTCCTATGACAAGGGCCAGGAACGCTGACGGTATCCCCAATGACAACAACGCCCTTTACTATTCCCAGCGCGCAGGCGCCGGGCTTATTATAACTGAAGGGGTCGCTATATCCGATACCTCCAAAGGGGTACTGTACATCCCCGGACTATACACACCCGAACAGGTGGAAGGCTGGAAGAAAGTAACGGCAGCCGTGCACGCCAAAGGCAGTAAAATATTTGCCCAGCTATGGCATGTGGGCAGGGTGTCCCACACGTCCAACCAGCCTGGCGGGCAGGCGCCGGTAAGCTCCTCAGACATACAGGCGGCGCAGTCCAAAGCCTGGGGATATGATGAAAACGGCCGGGAAGGTTTTGTGACCGCCTCCAAACCCCGTGCGCTGGCGACAGAAGAAGTCGGACAGATAGCGCAGGATTTTGCCAATGCGGCGAAGAATGCTATCAAGGCAGGCTTTGACGGGGTAGAACTGCACGGCGCCAATGGTTACCTGATAGAGCAGTTTTTAAACCCGCATATCAACAACCGGACGGACCAATACGGCGGCAGCGTGGAAAACCGCAGCCGATTCCTCCTGGAAGCGATCGACGCCAGCATAGCGGCGGTAGGCGCTGCAAAAGTGGCTATCAGGCTGACGCCGTATGGCGGGCTGCATGAACTGCCGCACTATGACGATCTGGAGGCTACCTACCAGTATCTTGCGAAGGAGCTGTCCGACAGGAAAATCGCTTACATCCATATCATGGACCAGCAGTCACGCGGCAGCTTCGCGCTGCCGGATGGTTTCCTGGAAAGGTTCCGGCAGTGGTACGATGGCGTTATTATCCTGGCAGGCGGCATGGACCGGGAAAAATCTGAACGGTTGATCAACGCCGGCACCATCGACATCGCGGCTTTCGGAGAGCCGTTTATCTCCAACCCCGACCTGGTGGACCGTTTGCGGCACAACTGGCCGCAGACTCCTCCTGAAAGAGAGCTGCATTACGGTCTGACGATGCACGGTTATATTGACTGGAAGACGTACAAAGAGCAGGAAGCCTTATGCGCGCAGGAGGAACAGCAGGTATTCGGGCGTTAGAATTTCCATTAAAGGGTAAAGTCATCGATCCTCCAGCCTTGTTCCGTGTTGACAAGGCTGAGCTTTACCGCTTTTTTTACTTCGCTGCCATCAGCATAAGTGATCTTCCAGTTCTCTTCCATGGTCACTTTCGCAGTAGAAAACGTACCTGAACCGCCCAGGGAGGAGACCTTACTTATTTTCTGTCCCGTCAATAATGCGGAGAGTTTCTCCAGCGCAGTGCCATTGCAGTATTTTCGGGCGTCTTCAGGGGTATCACTTTTCAGGGTATACATAAAATATTCGGCTGTTTCCCGGGCAGACAGGTTGGAATAATAAGCGCCCGGTTCTTTCACCGGCACCAGCTCACATCGCAGTACGCCGTTGGCGCTGCTGACAATAACCTCATTCTTTCCGTATTCGGCCCGGACTATTTCTTCACGGGTGGCATTTTTGTGCTGGCTGTCTTCGAAACGGCGGATGATCTTCACCACCCTGTTCTGATGGTCGAATTCATTGATAGTGCTTTGTGTTTCTATACGGCCGGAAGACAAGAAAGTCCTTTTCTTTTCCTGCAACAGCATAAACCCCTTTGGATTGTAAACTGTTTTCACATCGCCATGCAGCTGTATCATAGAATCATCATAGCTGTATGATTCGGTCATGTTGCCGTCTGAAAACGTATAGGTAAGATCGGGATTGTCTTTCCGGTAGTCGGCGGCGGTTTCCTGCGCTACTTTATGCCAGTCTTTTCCGCCGTATGATTTTTTTACGTTCATTGTTTCATACAATACCGTATCTATATACTTTTTGATCACGTCCACATCTTTGTAGTCGAGGAACTTGTTGGTGCGGAATACCTGGAAGGCATCCACGCCGAGCAGCTGTTCTTTGGAAAGCGTGACGACGCTCTTTTGCCGGGCACAGAGGGAAACAGGGAGGCTAACGAGTAATAAAATAAAAATGTGTTTCATGTAAGGTGCAGGTATCGGTGTTTTAGTTTTTGATAAGCTCAATGTTGCCGTCTGTTCCGAATATCCGGGTGCCTTCAGGATCGGTGACGAAAAATTCCTTTTGATGTTTAACGGCACACCGGGAGAGATAGTCAAGGCAGCTCCGGCACATACTGCTGGTAGTGCCAAAAATGTCGTTACCCGAAGCGGCCATTTTCTTGGGGGCGTGGCTAAGGAAAAAAGCATTTTCGATAGGCCCCCAGTGTTTGACCGCCGGGTACCAGAAAGTGTTGCCGCTTTTTACTTGCTGTTCTTTCCACGCATCGAGGCGCAGGTTTTCGGCCACCGGTGTGATACCGGAGTCCGTCAGCAGCCATACTTCTCCCTGATGCCTGCCCGTGGTGATCAGGATCCAGTACATGCCACAGCCTTCCCTGGCGATAGGGATATTGCCATATAGCACGGCATTGATCTTTTCTTCTGCTACCTGTTCATCGTCGATATCTTCCCACACGCAGGCAGTGTCAAACGGGAAATCAACCAGTAATGTCTGTTCATATGGTGCAGTATGAAAAGGCGTACTGTTGTTTTCTGTGTATGGAATAAGTCCATAGAAGGCGAGGGGCTGCGATTGGTTCGCGTCATAAAACTGCCGGTATTGCGCGACGGTATCTAAGTAAACTGGCTTTGAAGAAGATGGGTCCTTCTTTTTAAAGTAATCAAACAATCCCATGACTTTCGGTTTTGGAGCATTCAGGTTAGGCTGATTGACAGCAGGGGCCAACAAGCTACCGGGCGTTAAGGTAGAATATAATCACCAGATATTTTTTTTTGGCTTGATATTTTTTCCTATTTTTAGTTCCGACCTGCATATTTATCTCACCGGGAAAAATGCAGGAAAAAAAGAAAAAAACTCAATAATAACCGTAACAGCCTGCTGCCTATTCTGACGCGGGCCTTTGACCAACTTGATTTGCCGCGGTCACGGATTGTTTCAACTGTAATATATTCAAGTGCTAAGTGACTGGATTCAGTATAGCGACAGCTATATCCTGTACGGTCCGGCGCCACCCCTTGCTGTCGCTGCGTTTCACGCAGCGCAGATAAATACGTATACCATCATTCAGCATGCCGCCGTTCGGAGACTGTAAGATACAGTCCTGCGGCGAAGCTATTCCCAAAAATGTATTGTTTATGAAGTACACATTGCGTCCGGATACCTTGCAACAACTGTTGACCGGACTCAAAGATGAACCCCACAAAGGCGTCACCTTTGTCGCGGGCAGCAACAACGAGGACTTCCTTTCTTACCGGCAGCTGTATGAAGACGCCTTATCATGGCTCGCCTATCTGCAGGCTAAAGGCCTCACGCCGGGGATGGAGCTGGTATTGCAGATAGAGGACAACAAAACCTTTCTGCAGGTTTTCTGGGCCTGTATCCTGGGCGCCATCATTCCTGTGCCGGTGGCCGTCACCTATGAGGGGGAAAACGCGCAGAAGCTCTTTAAGATCAGGAATGTCCTCCATAAGCCTGCACTGGCTGTGAGGCGCGCCCATGCCGAAAAACTGCTGTCAGGCGCCGCTGCCGGCCAGGATTTTGACAGTATTATTTTTACGGATGAAAAGGAAGATAACGGTCAACAAGGAGTAGTCGTTCCCGTTACCCCTGAAACCATTGCTTTCCTCCAGTTTTCATCGGGATCTACCGGCAACCCCAAAGGGGTGGTGCTCACGCATAAGAACCTTGTGACCAACGTATGGGAAGCAATTACAGCTCATCGGTTGACCGATCGGGACTGCCACCTGAGCTGGATGCCGCTCACACATGATATGGGATTGATCGGGTTTCACCTGTATCCTTCTGCCGCGGGATTAAACCATTATATCCTGCCGACGGACCTGTTTATCAGAAATCCGTTGTTATGGATGCAGAAAATAGCGGAACACCGTGTTACGGTGACCGGTTCTCCCAACTTTGGATATAAGTACTACCTGAACCAGTTTACCCCGCAAAAAGGCGAGGGGCTTGACTTCTCTTCGCTGCGGATCATCCTCAACGGTGCTGAACCGATATCCGCGCCGCTGTGCCGTCAGTTTGTAACGGTACTGGGAGATTATGGACTCGATCCCGCGGCAATGTTCCCGGGCTACGGCCTGGCGGAAGGCACACTGGAGGTCACCTTTGGGGATATCGGCGCGGCGATGACCAGCGTGTTCGTTCGCCGGGATTCGTTGGTAACCGGGCAGCCGGTGACGATCAGCTACCAGCAGGACGAGGCGGTGGAAAGTATCGAAATTGTCAACCTGGGAAAAGTCATCGGCGGCGTAGCAGTAAGTATTACCAATGATGCCGGCCGGCCGCTGGAAGACGGTCACCTGGGCCTGGTACAGATCCGGGGCGATGCGGTGACCGCGTGTTACTACAATAATGAAGCGGCAACAACGGCCGCTATCCGGAATGGCTGGCTCAATACCGGCGATACCGGTTTTATGCTGGATGGATACCTGTATATCACCGGACGTTCCAAAGACATCATCTTCGTCAACGGGATGAACGTTTTTCCGCATGATATCGAACATACGATAGAACAATGGACAGGGGTGGAAACCGGTAAAGTGGTGGCCTGTGGCGTGCCGGACGAGGACACCGGTACGGAAGCCATTGTGGTATTTACCATCCATAAATCGTCTATAGAGAAATTTCTGCCCGTTATCGCCGCTATCAAGAGCTGTGTGGCTTCCCGCCTTGGTCTGGAGGTGAAGTATGTACTGCCTGTACGGAAGGTACCTAAAACCACCAGCGGAAAAGTGAAGCGATACACTTTTGCGGAAGACTACCGGCAAGGGTTATATGCAGACGCTATCGGGGAGATAGCTGCCGCCCAACAGAAAGCGGTGTTGCTAAAGGAAACGGATACACGTAGCTTTCAGGAAGTCCGTGACTGGCTGCAGCAGTGGCTGCAACAGCGGTTTAAACTGTCAGCCGACATGCTGTCGGCCGACAGGGTATTTGCGGAGTACGGGCTCACCTCCATGCAGGCGGTCATGCTGGCGGCCGACCTGGAACAATGGCTGGGCATACCGGTGGACAAGACGCTAATCTATAACTATACAACCGCCACCGCGCTGGCGGCGTACCTTTCAGGAACATCTGATACCGGAAAAGAAGCACAGCGGCAGCAGCAGGGCGCCGATGAAAAAATTGCGGTTATCGGTATGGGATGCCGCTTCCCCGGCGCGGCAGACAGTCCCGCCGCCTTTTGGGAACTGTTGCAGCAGCAACGTAGTGGCGTTACCGTAGTACCTGAAGACCGCTGGCCGGTGGACCGTTATTACAGCACCGATGAAGACGAGACGGGGAAGATGTATACCCGGCACGGTGGATTTATCGCGCAGGCGGACCAGTTCGATCCGGTGTTTTTTGGCATCTCTCCGAGGGAGGCTGCCGCGATGGACCCCCAGCAGCGGCTGCTGCTGGAGGTCTGCTGGGAAGCAATGGAGCATGCCGGTATCCGTCCTTCTTCCCTGAGGGGCACCGACACCGGGGTGTTTGTAGGACTTGGGACCGATGACTATCAACAGATCGTGGAAGACCATACGCCGCCGGCGCTGTTCGAAGATGCTTTCAGCACGCTGGGCCTGCAGCGGAGCGTGGCGGCAGGAAGGATTGCCTACCTGTTCGATTTCCATGGTCCCGTGCTGCAGCTGGATACTGCCTGTTCCTCTTCGTTGCTGAGCGTGCATCAGGCCTGCCAGCATCTGCTGCTCGGCGAATGTTCGCTGGCACTGGCCGGCGGAGTGAACCTGATGCTCTCGCCGGACACCACGATACGGCTGTGCCGTATGAAAGCATTATCGCCCACCGGGCAATGCCACGCCTTCGATGAAACGGCGGACGGTTATGTCAGGGGGGAAGGGGCCGGTATGATCGTGCTGAAGCGCCTCAGCGATGCACAGCGGGACGGTGATACCGTGCTTGCTGTCATCAAAGGATCGGCTGTGAACCATGACGGGCAAAGCAATGGTCTTACTGCTCCCAACGGCATCGCGCAACAGCAGGTGATCCGGAAAGCCCTGCAGCAGGCAGGGGTGGAGCCGCATACCGTGCAATACGTAGAAGCGCATGGAACAGGTACCAAACTGGGCGACCCCGTGGAGGCACAGGCGTTGCATGCTGTCTACGGGCAGTCCCGCATAGCCGGTAACCCACTGTTGCTGGGCGCTGTGAAATCCAATATCGGTCACCTCGAAGCCGCGGCCGGCATCGCAGGGCTTATCAAAACAGTGCTGTCATTGCAACAGCGGCAGCTGCCCGCTACTCTCAACTTTAACACCCCCAGCAGTTATATCCCCTGGAAAGAGATGCAGTTGAAGGTGGTGGACCGGCCGACCGCCTGGCCCACCGTTAGTACCCCCAGACGTGCGGCCATCAGCTCTTTCGGACTTAGCGGCACCAATGTGCATGTGATACTCGAAGAAGCACCCGTGCTAACTGCCAAAGACGTAGTACCGGCGCCGTTAGTACAGCGACCCTCCTGGCCATTGACATTGTCCGCCAAATCGCCGGCGGCCTTACAATCACTGGCGGCGCGTTACGCCGCTGCGCTGGAAACTACGACAGATACATTGGCGGATATTGCCTGCAGTACTTTCACCACGAGAGATGCCTTCCCTTATCGCATCGCCTTTTCTGCGGCGGCGATAGACGAAGCGGCGCGCCGCCTCCGGGCTTACCACGAAAACGCCTATACGGAGGAGGTGCTGTCCGGCAGGGTGCAGCCCCGCGATGGACAGCTGGTATGGCTTTTCACCGGCGGCGGCTCGCAGTACTGGAACATGGGCATCGAATTATATGAACACAACGCTGTCTTCCGCCAGGTGATAGATCATTGTGACAGCTGGCTGGAAGCACGGTGGGGCATCTCCCTGACTACCCTGCTGTATAAAATGGAGAGAGAGGCGTCCAATGAGTTGTTGTTGCAGATGACCTATTTCCAGCCGGCCATCTATGTTATTTCCTGTGCGCTGGCCGAAGTGTGGAAGTCATGGGGCCTCTCGCCGGCGATCGTTGCCGGACATAGCGTAGGCGAATATGCCGCCGCCTATGTGGCAGGCGTGTTCAGCCTGGACGATGGCCTGAAGCTGGTCACCGAAAGAGCGCGGCTGATGCAGGCGGTGAAAGAGCCGGGCGCTATGGCGACCGTCTTCGCACCGGTGGAAGAGGTGGCCGCCATGATACAACCATACGGAAATGATCTGGCGATTGCGGCAGTAAACGGACCGGCGCTGACAGTGATCTCCGGAAAAAAACAGGCGGTAGCCGACATGCTGGTATCGCTGAAAGAAGCTGGTGTCGACAGCCGCCCGCTCCTGATAGCCCATGCTTCCCACTCTCCGTTGATGGAGGTGATGCTGGACGAGTTCCGCGAAGTGGCCCGGCAAATTGATTTCCGGCCGTCACGGCTGCAGCTGATTTCCAATATCACCGGGGAGGTGATGACGGAAACAGCAGACCACCGCTACTGGTGCGATCAGATTGTTTCGCCGGTGATGTTCGCCAAAAGCATACAGACGATCTCCCGGCTGGGTGGCGATATCCTGATGGAGTTGGGGCCACAGCCCAACCTGCTGTCGATGGTGCAGCTTACCGCGGAATATGCAGAGGACTGCCTGTTGCCCTGTATGAAGATCGGTCATTCCGCCTGGGATATGATGCTGCAGGCACTGCTGACACTGTATGTGAAAGGACTGCCGGTACAGCCGCAACTGCTGTTTGCTCAACAGGGGCACCGCAAAGTCAGCCTCCCTGCCTATACGTTTAACCGTCAGCGTTACTGGGCCTTTGAAAAAGAAATATCACCTGTTACTCATCCGCCATACGAACAAAAAAGCAAGATTATGACCGACACTCCTCACGCATCTTCCCAGCGTACCGCCATACTGCGGGATGTTACCGACATCTTCAGCAGTCTGCTGAAGTTGCCCGCCGCTGATATTGACATACACGCCCGTTTCCTGGAGATGGGCGCCGACTCGCTGGTGCTGGCGAGCGCCATCAGAAGGATCGAGAAAAAATATGACGTCAATTTCAGCATCCGCCAGCTGTTTGAAACACTGACGACTATCCAGCTGATGACGGATTATATCGCCGCAGGTATACCGGAAGCCGCGGCAGCACCGTCGCCGGCGCCGGGCGCCGTAGTAGCGGAGGTGCCAGCCGTGACATCGGTGATAAAACCGGCCGCGCCGGCTCCTGCTAAAACCAATGGCGCAGTACCTCATTCCTCCCCGGCAGATCCGGCCGTGTCGCAGCGTTTATTCGATTTCCTCGAACAGCAGCTGGTGCTGTTGTCGCAGCACCTGGGCACGACGGGGCATCTGCCGCAGGAAACAGTAACAGGCGTAAAGACCAACGGGAACGGCACAACGGCGCCGGCCACAGTAGTAGAAGTAACGAAAGCACCGGTGCAGCACCGTTCTATCTTCCCCAGGATGGAGACCCGCCCCGGGCAGTCGGGCTACAGCGCGGAACAGCAGCAATACCTCGATGCGTTCATCCGCCGGTATAATCTTAAAACACAAAAATCAAAAGCGCATACACAGCAATACCGGCCGGTGTTAACAGATAACCGTGCTTCCGCGGGGTTCCGGTTCTCTACCAAGGAACTGGTATATCCCATACAGGCGGCCTCGTCGGCTGGCGCTACCATCACGGACCTGGACGGTAACACCTACATCGACCTGGCGATGGGCTTCGGCGTGGACCTGCTGGGCCACTGCCCGCCGGTGATCATCAATGCGCTTCAGCAGCAGCTGCAACAAGGCTTCCAGCTGGGGCCGCAAACGCCGCTCGCCGGCCAGGTAGCTGAACTGGTGACATCGCTCACCGGCACGGAACGCGCCAGCTTCCATAACTCCGGCACCGAAGCGGTGATGACCGCCGTGAGGCTGGCCCGCACCGTTACCGGCAGAAAAAAGGTCGCCGTTTTCGCCGGCTCCTATCACGGTCACTTCGATGGCACTTTAGCCGCCCCTGAAGACCTGGAGAGAAGTCACGCAGGCGTGCCTATGGCCGCGGGCATCGTTCATAATATGGTGGCTGACGTACTGGTGTTTGACTATCATCATCCCGATGTAGTGGAGCAGATACGCGCCCATAAACAGGAACTGGCGGCCGTACTGGTAGAACCGGTACAGAGCCGCAAGCCGGGGTATCAGCCCAAAGCGCTGCTGCATGCGCTGCGGGATATGACCGCCGCAGAAGACATCGCGCTGATCTTTGACGAGATGATCACCGGTTTCCGTATTCATCCAGGCGGCGCACAGGCGTATTTTGGCGTACGTGCTGACCTGGCCACCTATGGCAAGATAGCGGGCGGCGGGTTACCGATAGGTATCATCGCCGGCTCCCGTAAGTATATGGACGCGCTGGACGGCGGTATGTGGCAGTATGGCGATGACTCCTATCCTGCCACCGATACCACCTTTTTTGCCGGTACCTTCTGCAAGCATCCGCTGAGCATGTCGGCCACGCTGGCACTACTGAAAGAACTACAGCAGCGGGGCCCTGCGTTGCAGGAACAGCTGAACGTCCGCACCACTAAGCTGGTCAGCGAGTTATCGGCCTTCCTGAAAGAAAACAACGTGCCTATGGACGTACATAATTTCGGGTCGCTGTTTTATTTCGCCATCACGTCCAATATGGACCTCTTTTTCTATCATCTGCTGGAGAAAGGCGTATATATCTGGGAGGGAAGGACCTGCTTCCTGTCAGATGCCCATACGGACGAACATGTGCGTCAGATCACAAAAGCCGTAAAGGAAAGTGTACGGGAGCTGCAGCAGGCAGGATTCCTGCCGAAGCCTGCAAAAGCGGCGCCCAAAGGGAAAACGGTAGTCTTATAATATAAGATCCCCCCTTCATATACAGGCGGTTGTCTCCAAAATATGGAGACAGCCGCTTTTTCTTTGGAGAAAAAGCAGTCGTGTATTTCTGCCGCAGAGAGTTCTGCTACATTTATGTAAACAACCATCAACAACCATTATTCACAAAAACCGATTCAAACCCAGAGCACTAAACTATATCTATATAAACAACCCTTTTTTACCAAAATCTGAACTACCAATGAAAAAAGTTTTACTTCTCGCAACAGCATTGTTGTGTAGTACCCTATCGTATGCGCAGGACTACTGGCGGCCGCATACCGATGTCGCCAGGATCGCCACCGACAAGGCCGTGGCGCGCCTCGCCTTTCCCGCTCAATACAAATTGTTTGACCTGAACATGACGCCACTGCGAAGAGACGCATTCAGGACAGTAGGCAACGCCGCATCACAGGCGGTCATCATTTCCTTGCCGAATGCAGATGGAGAAATTGAACAGTACCAGATAGTGGAAGCTTCCAATTTCGAACCGGCGCTGCAAGCCCAATTCCCGGAGATAAGAGCATTTTCCGGAAAAGGTATTACCGACAAAAACGCGACCCTGAAGCTGAGCATTTCCCCGCAGGGGTTACAGGCCATGGTTTTCCGTACGGAAAAACAAAATGAGTTCATTGAACCTTATTCTGCTGACCATACGGTGTACGCCGTATTCAAAAAACAACCGAAGACTTTACCGTGGAAATGTTCCACGCCCGAGCAGAAGCTGGCGTCCAGCATCGGTAACCAGGTAGGTACTGTGGCGCGTTCTACCGGCGATGCCAAAACGATGCGGCTGGCGCAATCGGTAACGGCGGAATACTCCAACTATTTCGGGGCTACCAGCGCCTCACAGGTATCACTGGTACTGGCAGCGATCAACGCCACGCTGACCCGTTGTAACGGCGTTTATGAAAAAGACCTGGCACTGCATCTCAACCTGATTGCGGCCAGCACCAACGTGATTTATTACGATCCGAGCACAGACCCCTATTCCTCCGCCAGCTCAGGCGCGGGAGGAGCATGGAACAGTGAATTACAGAACACCCTCAACACAAAAATCGGAGCAGCGAACTATGATATCGGCCACCTGTTCGGTGCATCCGGCGGTGGCGGCAACGCCGGTTGCATCGGCTGTATTTGTGTCGACAACTCCAAAGGCAGCGGTTTTACCTCTCCTGCCGACAACGTTCCACAAGGCGATAATTTCGATATCGACTATGTGGTGCATGAAGTGGGTCACCAGCTGGGCGCCAACCACACTTTCTCCATGAGCAACGAAGGCACCGGCGTGAACGTGGAACCTGGCTCCGGCATCACCATTATGGGGTATGCCGGTATTACCAACCAGGACCTGGCGCCTCACTCCATCGCTTTCTATCATGCCGCTTCCATCGCGCAGATCCAGTCCAACCTTTCCGGTAAGACCTGCCCGGTAACGACCAGCATCTCCGGCACCAACGCCACCCCGGTGGTGAATGCCGGTGGTAACTTTACCATTCCCATCAACACCCCGTTTGCCCTCACCGGCTCTGCAACAGATGCCAATGCCGGCGATGTGCTGACGTATTCCTGGGAACAGAACGATAACGCCACGTCTTCTCAGACAGGCAGCTCCAGCGTAGCCAGCGCCGCCAAAGCGTCCGGCCCCAACTGGATTTCCTATGCGCCTGTTACCACACCGGTAAGGTATTTTCCCAAACTGGCAACCATCCTCGCCGGCGGTTTAATATCCGGTCCCTTGACCGGCGGAGATGCCGGCGCTAATACAGAAGCACTAAGCTCCGTTTCCAGGACATTGAAGTTCCGTTTAACGGTAAGAGACAACGCGCCGTACAGTTCTACAGCGCCGGTGAGCATCGGGCAGACCAACTTCGCGGATGCCACGATCACCGTTAGCAACACCTCCGGGCCTTTTACCGTGACTGCCCCCAATACCAACGTATCATGGGCCGGTAATTCATCGCAGACCGTCACCTGGAACGTGGCCAATACAACAGCGGCGCCTGTCAGCACCGCCAACGTAAAAATATCTATCTCTACCGACGGCGGTAACACCTTCAGCACCCTGGTGGCCAGCACTCCTAACGATGGCAGCGAAGCGGTAACGATTCCCAATACGCCCACCACCACCGCCAGGATAAAAGTGGAAGCGGTAGGTAATATCTTCTTTGATATCTCCAATACCAACTTCACCATTACCGCCGGCTCCGGTTGCGCTGCCCCGGGCGGACTGGCAGCTTCCGCTATTACCACCACCTCGGCTACCATAGAATGGACCGCTGTGAGCGGTGCGGTATCGTATGATGTGGATTACAAAGCCACTACCTCCGGTACATGGACCAACGTGGCCACCGGAACGACAGCCGTTTCTGCCAGTCTCACCGGTCTTACCACCGGGACCACCTACGATTACCGGATAAGGACCAATTGCAGCAGTGGTAGCAGCACTTATTCAACGGCGCAGTTTACCACTACGTCAACAGGCAGCTGTAACGCACCGACCGGCTTAACCAGCTCCGGTGTGACCGCTGCCGGCGCTACCGTTAGCTGGGCAGCTGTGAGCGGCGCCGTAAGCTATGATGTGGATTATAAGCCCAATGCTTCTTCCACATGGACCAATGCCGCCACTGCCACCACTTCCTTGTCGGTTAATTTAAGCGGTTTAACGTCCATTACCTTGTATGACTGGAGAGTAAGGACCAACTGCTCAAGCGGCAACAGTAGTTATGCAGCGGCGCAATTCACCACTTTAACGTCCTCCGGTTGCGCCAACCCGTTGGATAATTCCACCAACGATACCCGGCCTGGCGCTGCCACTATTCCGTTTAATACCGATGTTACCGGGCTGATCAGCCCAAGTGGTGATATCGATCACTATAAATTTGTGATCACCACCAGAGGTACTATTACTATTACTCTGAAGACGCTGCCTGGCGACTATGACCTGAAACTGTTGAACAGCGCAGGGTCCCAGGTGGCCATTTCGCAGGCAGCGGGTACCAGCAATGAAACCATCAGCAGAACAGTAGCCGCAGGTACTTACTATGCACAGGTGTACGGTTACAGTGGCGCCAACAGCCCCACTTCCTGCTATACCCTGCGGGTACAGACAGGTACCGCCAGCCGGGGAGAAGAAGCTGTGATTGGTAAAGATGTGATCACCAAAGAGCAGAAAGTGGATGTATTCCCTAACCCGGTCAACAACATTATGAACATTAACCTGACAGGGTTTACAGGAAAAACAGAAGTGAGCCTGCTGGATGTAAATGGTCGCGAGGTATTGCGTCGTGAAGTAGGCATCGTTAATACTCAGCTGGACATTTCGTCCCTGCCTCCGGGTGTGTACCTGGTAAGAGTGAAGAACGGCGTAAAACAGGTGTATCTGAAAAAGATTGTTAAACAATAGAACACACAGGATCTGATAAACAAACAGGGCGCCTCTTTACGGGAGGCGCCCTGTTTGTTTATCAGAATTATTTTAATTTTAGGAAAATACAGGAAATGGATACCGGTCATCTGGTCAGGGTATATGATACCCTGCATTTTATCGAACAGCACTATCACCGGCTTATTTCCATCAAAGAGCTGGAACAGGTATCTCACTACTCGTACCGGAATATCCAGCGGATATTTAAATATACCTGCGGAGAAACCATCGGCGCTTACCAGCAGCGGTTGAAGGTAGAGAATGCGTATAAGATGATCCTGTACACCCGGGAAACGCTTTCTTCTATTGCGCTGGAGGTTGGGTTTGCCAATGTAGCTTCGTTTTCCAAGGCCTTCCGGCAGCATTTCGGGATGGCGCCCAGTGAGGCCAGGGAGCGTAAATTGCCGCTGCTGGCCCGGGCGGAGATCGTGCCGCTGGAAACAGAAGAACGGCTGATACCGGAAATCATCTACGTACCGCCGGTTACTGTCTATTATCAAAGCGCTTTTATCGATTATAACCATGCAGCGGTGGAAGAACTGTGGGAGCAGTTGATGGCGCATCAGTTTACCGCGCCCGGAACGGAATTCTATGGCGTTGTGGCCGATGAACCGTTGATACGGGAAAGCCTGGCATGCCGGTACGATGCCTGTGCCTCCAGGCAGGCAGAGAAAGGCGTACTGCCATCAAAAACAATTCCGGCGGGCAGATATGCCTGTTTTATGCACTATGGCAGTTATGAAACCATAGAGGAGACCTATGGGAAAATTTACGCTGGCTGGATACTGGAAACCAGGCTGGAATTCGCCCCGACGCCCATCATCGAAAAATATATAAAACACCCCGATAATACTACTGCCGTAGAAGAACAGGAAACAGCGATATGGCTGCCGCTTCAATAAGATTGTCAATTCCGGACAACAGGATGGGAAAATGCTGTGATAGTTTTGTGCTATCAAAATTTTAGCTTTTAATGACAAACAAAATGACAACAACACTGATGGTCCTTTCTGCGCTGATAATGTCCTGTGGCAAGGAGGATACCGGCGCTCCCGTGTCCCCGGCGGACACCACTGTTTTGTACCGCATGCCGGAAGAAGCGGCGCCACATGAAGGCACCTGGTTGCAGTGGCCGCACGAGTATCAATATGGAAAAGCCTACAGGAACAGGCTGGACGCTACCTGGACCGCCATGACGCAGGCGCTGGTACCGGGGGAGAAAGTGCACCTGATCGTGTATGACCAGGATGAAAAAGAGCGGGTCACCGAACTGCTGCAAAACGCACAGGTGCCGCTGACAAACGTGGATTTTACCGTCCATCCCACAGACGACGTATGGGTACGGGATAACGGGCCCATATTTGTAAAAGACAAACAGGGGCGGCTGGTGATGGAAGACTGGGGTTTTAATGGATGGGGCAACAAAGCCGCTTTCGATAATTGCGACAGGATCCCGGAGGTTATCGCGGCCAACAGCGGTATACAGCGTATAGACCTCAATAAGGTAATGATCAACGAAGGCGGCAGCGTGGAAATGGACGGCAGCGGCGTGCTGATGGCCTGCAAAAGTTCCATACTGAATACTAACCGTAACCCTGGCATGACACAGCAGGAGGCGGAAGCGCTGTTTACGAAGTACCTGGGCGTTACCCGGTTCATCTGGCTGGAAGGGCGTGCCGGCCTGGATATTACGGATATGCATATTGATGGCTTTGCCCGCTTTGCCGACGGCAACACGATCATCACCATGTCGGAAGAAGACCTGGATTACTGGCAGGTGCCCCAGCAGGACATCCGCCGGCTGTACCAGGCGGTCAACAGCCATGACGCTGCTTACAAGTTCGTGAAGGTACCGCTGACCCGGAATAATGTGGTGACCACCTACGGGAAAAATGTAGGAAAAGGATCGTATATCAATTTCTATATCGCTAATAATACGGTGCTGGTGCCCAATTACAATGACCCCAACGATGCTGTGGCGAATAATATTATCCAGGCGCTGTATCCGGGAAGGAAAGTGGTAGGGATAGATTGCCGCAACCTGTTTGCTAACGGAGGAATGGTACACTGCGTAACGCAGCAGCAACCCAGGTAGTGTTCAACGGTCAGCTGTGTTTAAACAGTTGGGCAAGCAGCTCGACAATGATACAGGCAACAAATATAACAGCTTTCAGGTTCTTTCTTAAATACGGCATGGATAGTAGTTTAAACAGCTAAAAAGCTTTCGTTTTCCCAATATACAAAAAAAATCCGGAAAACCAAAGTGCCTGTATTTCACTACCTTGGCTGCAGAATACTTCGTATGCAGCAAAAACAGTTCATCATAGAAGGAAGCCGGATCAATACCATTACAGACTTCTATACGGAAATAAACCGTTTATTCATGGCAGGGGAGGACTGGAAACTGGGCAACAGCCTGGATGGCTTTAATGACCTGCTGCACGGCGGTTTTGGGGCAATCGCCGGAGAGGAGGCGATTGTGCTTGTCTGGAAAGACATCGCGCATAGTAAGGCGGCATTGGGAGTCGACGCCACCCGGAAGTATTATGAAGAGAAGCTATTGCCGGACTCACCGTTTAACCAGCGGCATTTTAAAGAAAAGCTGACGGAATTGAACATGGGCGGCGGCCAGACTTATTTTGATATCCTGATGGAAATTATTGCAGACCATCCCAATATCAGGATCGTTACTGCCTGACTAGACAATTAAAATAACGCTGAAAGCAGTGTAAAAAAGGATTTCTTCCTTTTTTTACACTGCTTTTTTTATTGCCTTCACCCTTTTTGTTATCGCCGGTGCCTGTATAATTTATATCAACCATTATCACATTTAGCGATGATTATGAAAAGAATAGCTCTATGGGGAATGCTGCTGCTTCCTCTGGCAGGAATTTGCCGGCAACAGGACACTAAAGACAGCACGGCAGGAATGTTCGATCTGGAACCCGGTTTGGTGATGACTTTTTTATCCAAAGACAGTGTTGACAAAAAAGAGGTGCTTCGGGACATTGAGGTGTTGAATATCCTGTTGCGGAAGGACATCGGAGAGGCGGAAATGATCAGACAATTGCAGGTAATAGACCGGGTAAAGGACAGCGTGGCCTTCTATAATTTTGTTACAACGAAGCCTGCGGCCCTCTACCGTGAAAAACGTATTATGATGCAGCAATTTGTGGAAGCGCATCCCGATTCTTATGTCAGCCTGTATGAACTGGACTACAATCACGGAATGTACAGCGCAGACAGCTATGCTGTTGCTTATGGAAAGTTAAGCAACAGGCTGAAGAACACGCAGGCGGCGAAAAAAATCCGGGACAGGATCGCGTATTTAAAACAGATAGCACTTACCGGTATGCAGGCGCCGGATTTCACCCGTAAAAATCAATATCGTAAAACCGTTCGCCTGAGCGATTACAAAGGGAAATTAGTCATTCTGGACTTCTGGGGCAGCTGGTGCGGCGCCTGCCGCCAGAGCCATCCTCATCTAAAAGAGTTGTATGCTGCATATAAAGACAAAGGGTTGGAGATCGTGGCTGTGGCCAACGAAAACGTACATGGGGATAAAACACCGCTGGACAAAGCGACCTCCAACTGGCTGGGGGCCATCAAAAAAGACGGGGTGGACTGGGTACATGTACTGAACGACGAAGGATCGGGAGGGATAGATATTGTGAAAGCCTTCCGGGTAACTTCTTATCCCACCAAGTTTCTGCTGGACAAGGACGGTAAAGTGCTGTTGCGTATAGAAGACGGGTTGAACGTGGAAATAGACCAGCTGGTCAAATCTATGCTGGAGAAGTAGACTCATTTAGAACCTGATACTGTACCATGAAAAAATTACACGTTCAATTGTTGCTCCGGCGTCTCTGGTGCCTGTTATTTTTAGGTTTTTGTCTGACGGATGTCTGCCGGGCACAATCTTCTCCGCCGGGCAACGTGGTCATTGATGGCCAGCTGAAGGAGTGGGGAGATACTTTACGCTACTACGACAAGGCGGCCCGCCTTTACTACGATGTACATAATGACCATGATTTCCTGTATATCGCGCTGCGGCGTCCTAAGCATGCCTGGAAGATAGTACTGGCAGAGCGGATGTCATTTGAGATCAGCAAAGACAAGGACGATAAGGACGGCCTTAAAATTTTTTATCCGGGACACTTTACTTTGAATAAGGACGATATGTGGAACTTTCTCGAAGTTAAAAGAGCGGGTGGGCAGTCCTTTGATACATTGACGATCTACAATGATTACGGGTTACAGGCTGCTGGCGGATTCTGGGAGCAGGAACAGAAAACCCGCAAATCGTCGGCCGGTGATATGTTGTTGTCTGCCGTCCCTGCTTCGGTCAATGGTATGCCGTCAACAACAGAAGCGCCCAAAGAGACGGTTACCGGTATTGTGGGAGCCGATTGTGAGTTGGCCATTCCCATGAAACTGCTGCCGGCAACAAGCGGTGCGGTCTATATACAGATTGTTATCCCCGGAGAAAAAGATATTGTGGCCGCGCTTAACGGCGTGGGGTACCTGGCCGGGTTTAACATGGAGCGAGGTACACCGGAAGCTGTCGATGATCTCATGGTCGAATCAAAATTATCCATTACCTATCGCCTAAAATAAGTCGCTTGCAGAAGAGATTACTACTCGCTCTATTTTTATTGCTAATGCCTGTTGCCGTACTGCTGGCGCAGGTGTACGAAAAACCGCCGGCTAGGTTGTTGCCCGTCCGGAGGGTGAATGGTGTCGTCCGGGACAGTTTGGGCAGAAACATCCGTGCGGCGGCAGTACGGTTGGTATCCCCGAAGGATACCCTGCATGTGGTGACGTCTGAACATGGGGTTTTTAATTTCCCGGTGGTACGGAGTGAAAGCTTTACCCTGGAGGTGCAGGTCATGAGCTACCGTCCTTACCGCAAGAAATATTTCCTGAACGATACCAAACCTATCCTCGTATTACCGCCGGTAGTGATGGGATCCGGTATGGTGCAGTTGAAAGAGGTGGCGGTGACCACTACGAGAGGGCCGCAGGAGAGAGGCGATACGACCGAGTTCTGGGCAAAGGATTACGTTGTGCGTGACTTTGCCCGGCTGGAAGACATGCTGAAGAAGATGGAAGGCTTCCGGACAGATGCCAACGGGCAATTGACTTTCCGGGGTAAACCGATCAACAAGGCACTCTTTAACGGCGCCAGGTACTTCAATGGCGATGTTGCCGCTGCCATCAAAGAACTGCCGGCGGACATAGTGGAACGTATACAAGTGATCCAGGATAATGAAAGCGGAACGGGGCCAAGGTTGTCCAAATCGGAGCCTGCCTCCCAGACGTTGAACGTGGTCACCAAAGCCGATAAGTCCGCCGGCCGGATGTACCAGGTGGTGGCAGAAGGCGGCACGCAGGACCGTTACCGGGCGGGCGGTTCCGCCAAATCCATCGACGGATGGAAACAATGGAGCCTTTCAGCTTCGGCCAGCCAGGAGCCGCTGGGCATCATATCCGGAGACCCGGTGGGGACCATCAGCGGTATGGGAACTCCTTTTTCAGCAAGCGGCGGCGGTTCAGGAGGAAGAGGGAAAGTCCTGGCAGCACAAATGCATTATGGCAATACAGTCGGCAAATTGAATTTTGGCGTGAACTACGCCATTGCACGCAAACAAAATGTGAGTGAAGTGGAAAGCATCTCGGAAGAGTTTTATAAAGAAGGCAGCCTGAAGAGAAGTACCAAGAGGGCCGCCCACAGCACTTTTACGGACCAAACGCTGACGCTCAGCGCAACTGTCAACAAAAGTGATTTCAATATGATGACAACCGCCACCGCCACCATGTCCCACAATGAAAATGATAATGGCAGCGAAATACGCCAGTCAGGAATACTACGGAATTTGCAACGGATGTCGTCCGGAAATACAATAGAGATGCCTTCCTATAACGTGGCTTCTTTTATGACATTTTTTTCCAGCCGTAAAATTAAACTAACGCTGAACGTCAGCAGCGGCAATAAGGGGATGACAAGCGCCGGCCATGATAATACGGATACCTACGGGGACAATACCGCTAAAGCAGATAGTTCCCTCTACCTGTTGCAACGGCAGAAAAGCAACACATGGTTTAACGCCATAAGGGCAACACTGGCTTACTCATGGCGGCAGCAATTCACTTTCCTGCTAAACGTAAACCCTTCCCAGAGTAAAACTACTGATGTCAACTACCGGGACCAGGTAACACCTGGACAGGAGATAAAGCAGCTGAACGAATTGAGTAACGACAATATGCTCAGAGCGTACAAGTTGCCGGCCAGCCTGTCTGTGAAGTACAACTACAAGGAGAAAATTTCACTGGAGCTGACAGGCAGGTACGAGATCAACTGGCAACGCACGAAGTTATATTTAAAAGAACTGGATCTTTCTACCCGCACCGGCGCTTTCCTGCCATCGCTGACGCTGGATTACAGGCCATCTGCAGCAGGAAACGCGTCGGCCGGCTACAACCGGGAGATACGCCTACCCTCCCTGTTGCAGCTCAATGACAAGCCTTACTTCGTTACACCGTTCGATGTGGTGATCGGTAATAGGGCGCTGGTGGCCGGGATGGTAGATAACTGGCATCTGAGGGGAAATTATACCTTTTTCAAAGTGGGCATATCCGTTTCAGGAGAACTGAGCTATAGCCAGCTGCACAACGATATCGGAACAAACAGGCTGGTTAGGGTAGATACGGTGACCAGGACAATACGCACCGAAACCTATTACCTCAATATGAAGGGAGGCAATACTAAAAACGCTTCTTATTCCCTGTCGAAAAATTTAAGAGGGATGAATGTGACCCTGGGCCTCAGCGGTCACCTGATGTGGGGAAAACAGCTATATCTGGCCGACGGTCAGCTGGCGACTACCCTGCAACGGAATATGTATCAAGGGCTCACGGCTTCCTTTACGCCGGTAAAATGGCTGGATGTTGCTTCAGGAGTGATATATAACGGCTACAACAACATCAACTCGTTGCAAGCCGGCCGCCCTTTGTATAACAATGAATTTAACGTATTGCTAAAAGGAGGTGTTTTTTTGCCGGCAGATATTAAAATCAATATCAGCGGCAAACAAAATATCGTCAGGGCCAGCAGTCTGCCCGGCACATTGCATCCGCTGGTGATCAACGCTAACATTGAAAAACGTTTCCTGAAGAAAAAAGACGCTGTTGTTAGTTTTGTGGTGATGGATATGCTACGGCAGAACAACTATAACGTTATCGCACAAACGGTCACTGGTTATTCCAATGCGGTGTCTGCTGTGGACAGCCGGTATTTCCTGGTGCAGCTGGCATGGTACCCGCAGCGTTTCACTAAGAGCAAAGCCGCAGGCGGTGCGAGAAGGGGAGATGGTAGTTTCGTAAAATAAACCTTTCTTAAAATCTATAAGGCTGCCCTGAAAGTAAAACACTCTCAGGGCAGTTTTTTTATCAGAAGTTGGTGCTGATAATAAGGTTGTTCCTGCCGGAAGTGGCAAAGTCCATGGGGAGGATACCATACCGGCCCTGGGTATTGCTGGTGAAATAGCTATTGACCTGTGGGTTGATGGCGTTAGATACCGTAGTGATGCTGGGTATGCCGAAGATCAGTGGTTTATAGCCGCTGGTGAAATTGATATACAGGGTCGCCGCGTTGCCGGTTTTGGCTTCGCTCAGCAGATGGGTAATGTTGGTCCACTTGGTGTTGTTGTCAGGTACCTGGTACTGGTCCTGCACCCGTAGTGTGGAGTTGCTGTTGTTGATGGTAAAGGTGGTGTTGTCGGCCCAGTTGGTAGCCTCAATGCCTTTGGGGGTAGAGGACGCGCCGAATCTTCTGAGCAGCACTATTTTTCCGCGTACGTCGCCGAGATTGGGAATAGAGGAAGAAAGATACCATTTGCCGGGCTGCTGGGCGGTATAGCTGTCGAAGGTCTGCTCAAAAGAGCGGGTGTTGTTGGTCGGGTCGTATTCTTCTTTCACGCACATGATGATGGTCTCTGTGGGATTGGCGTTCAGGAAGGCATAACAGGCAGTCACCACGTCGTTGAAGTTAAGGTTCTGGTAGATGCTGCCGTGGTGGATGGCGAAAGCATCGCCGATGTGGCGGCATCTGATGTCGAGGAACCGGATGCCGGCGTCCAGCTGTTGTGCGATGGTAAGGTCCTGGCATTTGGCGGTGCCGCCTATGGGCTCAAAGCGGGCGCCGCTGTCATGCGTGCCGGGGATGCTGATGGCAGCCAGGTTACGCTCGTTGGCAATGCTGCCCATCCAGTTGTTGAGCGAAAAAGCGACCGTGGCGTTGCTGTTGGCAAGCTGATGGTTGTCTGCCCCTGTATTAACAGGCAGCGTATTGTCGGCAGCATCTTTCTTACAGCCAAACAGGCCACAGATGGCCAATGCCATCAGGAGTTGAGGGTGTTTCATGGGAGTTTGTTTTTTTAAAGTGAGTGAAAAACTTCGGACTTTACAGGTGATAGGCGTGGAATTAATAATTTAATAACCATTTTACGACAAAACACCGGAAAAACGACCGCAGTGGACCAGCCTGGATAACATAAAATTAATTTGGCAGCGGTGCAGGTAAACTGTACTTTTAACATCGTAAAAACCCCAATGTTACCGGTGATACCGGTTATTCCGCAGACAGTTCAATGATATCGTTACTTATTTGGAAATAGCCCTACTATCTGTAGAGAGGAAATTAATTTCTATACCAGTTTAAATTCCTGTCATTATGATGCAAGTACCCCTTGACCAGCTGGCCGAATCGGAAAGCCGATATACAGCGCTGGAACAAATTCCCGTCAGAGACGCTTTCCCTGGTCTTGCCGAAGAGATGGTGCCGGCAGATGTGCCTGCCAGCGTGGTCGCCGGCAATATCCTGGGCGCCGATGAAAACATGGAACGAAGAAAACAAATGCTGGCCACTGTAAAGCAGGAGCCGGTAGACTTTGCCTTCGAACGTGCTATTGGTAAGAATGATTCCGTTTACAGCAATTTCGTGGAACTGATCAGCCAGGCCAAACAACGGGTGGGACGGATCGCAATTAAACAAGGCAACAGGAACGTTGCCTTTGCGACCGGTTTCATGGTGTCCTACAACCTGCTGCTCACCAACTGGCATGTCTTTAAAACAAAAGAATCGGTCGCCGACAGCGAAGTACAGTTTTTCTACGAGCTGGATATTCACGGTTCCCCCGGCAGCGCCGTTTCTTTTGCGTTGGACGTTAACCGCTTTTATTGCGCTTCCAAAGAACTGGATTATTGTTTTGTGGCAGTCGCACCGGTAGATACTACCGGAACGCGCAGTATCAATGATATCGGTTACCTTTTCCTGGACCCCGCCCTGGGTAAACTGGGCAACGAAGAGGAGGAAGCGCTCAATATCATTCATCATCCCAACGGAGATTACAAGCAGTTGTCCCTCCGCGAAAACCTGTTTATAAAAATTGCCCCTACGTCTATCTGGTATAAAACAGATACCGCACCCGGCAGCAGCGGCAGTCCCGTTTTTAACGACCAGTGGCAGGTGGTGGCCCTGCACCATATGGGGGTGGGACAAAAGAATGCCGCGGGCGACTATATCGATAAAGAGGGGAAGGTGATTCCGCTGGTGAATGGGTCTGTCGACGTCTCCCGCGTGGTGTGGATCGCCAACGAAGGCATCCGCATCAGCGTGATCCTGAAGGATATCGCCCTTAACTTCCCTGAAGAACCACTGGTAAAAGACCTGTCATCCCCCAAACAAACAACACTGTCGGCGCAGGAAAAACTTCCTGCGAAAGAAAATACAACCCCTTCACTCACCCCTAAAACTCCTGCTATGGAAACGAACAACCCTGCCGCTAATGTCAATATTTCTTTTCCTGCGTCGCTGATAGAGCGCAATGGTATGATCAATATTCATATCAGTCAGGGGGAAGGCATACCGCCGGTTACACCCCCGAAAGCAGCACTGTCGGCTGCCGAAGCCGATTTCGAAGAAATCAAAAAGCTGGAGCAGGACACCGATTTTTCTGCATGTAAAGGTTATATCTCCACATTCCTGGGCCGTGGATTGAACATAGCCCTGCCACAACCCAAGGCCGCGCTGAAAAAATTCGCCGCCAAGCTGGAAGGAACAGACAGTATCGTCCTGAAATATTATAACTACAGCACCATCCTTCATGCGGTGCGAAGAATGCCTATCATCAGCGCGATCAACGTGGATGGAGATCCGGGCAAACGGCTGGACGACAGCAAGCGGAAGGACGTATGGCTGCGCGATAACCGGTTAAGCTTCGACCTGCAGCTGGACGACAGTTACTATAAAAACAGCGGTTTTGACAGGGGCCATATGAGCCGCCGGGAAGATGCCAACTGGGGCGCTACCGCAGACGATGCCAAACGCAATGCCGACCTGACCTGCATGTATACCAATGCCTGTCCGCAGGTGGCGGCCATTAATCAAAGCAGTAAGAAAGGCCTATGGGGTATCCTGGAAAAAGTGGTCCTGGAGAAAGGCGCCACGCTGGAGGAGGGGAAAACAGCACGGATCTCCGTTTTCAACGGCCCTATTTTCAGAGAAGACGACCGGGTGTTCAGAGGGGTGCAGGTGCCGGTGGACTTTTTTAAGATCGTGCTGTGGCTTACCGATGAGGGCGACTTAAAAGCGACAGCCTTTAAATTATCCCAGCAGTCATTGGTAGATGACATCGACTGGGAACAGCTGGACCTCGATCAGAACGTACAGTTTAAAGAATACATGTGCAGTATTGAAGACCTTCAAAAGGAGACAGGTATTGATTTTTCAGCGATTATTCCTTTTGATACCTTTGAAGGGGAAGCGGATGAACTCACTTCTACGGAGATGGTGGCAGCACACATCAGGAAGCATAATATGCGTGACACGCAGAAAGTATAGTCTTTTTAACGGGTGGTGGCCCGCCGGTTCCATTGTGAAACCGGCGGGTTTCAACGATGGTGTGCGCTCTCTTTCTCCAGTGCCCGGATTTTCTTTTTATAACTACCGGGGTTCTCGCCGGTCATTTTTTTAAAGAAGCGGTTAAAATACGCGTCGTTCTCGAATCCCAGGCTGTAAGCCAGGTCTTTCACCGGTATGTCCCGCGTCATGATCATGCGGCGGGCTTTTTCTATTTTCTGTTCCTGGATGTATCTGCCGGGAGTGTTTCCCATGTCTTTTTTGAATAGCCGGATAAAATGGTCTTTGGTGAGAAAACAACTCTCTGCAAGGGTGTCTACGCTGATGGGCCTGTCGAGATGGGTGCGTATGTAATGCAGCGATTGCCGGATACGCTTGTCTATCCGGAGATTTTTATCGGCAGCCTGCTGCAGGAACCGGGATATCAGCTGCCGGATAATGCCCTGCGCCTCCATTTCATAGCCCAGCGGCGCCGCTTTTTGGCGCGCGATGCTCCTGACCAGCGTCGGACCGTTGTCATAAGACCATGGATCGAAATGCGGCAGTTTCCTTTCCGGGTGGATGGCTGTCAGCCGTTTAATCAGCTGTACCATCAGCGGGGCGGCCTTTATTTCAACGGGAGCGTCTACCAGGTCAAATACACTTTGCTGGTTGCCCGGTTCTTCATAAATATGAATATAGTATAAAGACAAAGGGCCTTCGCATTGATACCCATGGGAGGTGTAGGCAGGGGTAAGATACAGATGACCTTTTTTCAGCTCGTACGTTTTATCCTCGCGGATCAGCCTCGCTGTACCGCTTTCGATATAGTGTATCCGGATAAACGGGCTGCAAACGTTCCGCCAGTTCCAGTCGGCGTTGTGTACCGCGCGTCCGGTGTTCAGCAGCATAAAGTGCGGATGGGTAAGTTCTTTGCTCATACCGGTATTGGTCTGAAAATTAAAATATCGATAAAGTACAATTTTTTATCGATATCTGTAAAGTCTTCCAACCGGGTGATAGGTACTTTTGAAAAAAAATATCAACGGTATTTTTCAGGGAGGGATGGACCTACCGGTCCTATCCTGTCGTCTTCAGTCATCTATGCCGACGACTACCGTTCCGGAACAATGTCGCTTTTTAAACAGAAGTTCATGAAGGTAATTTCTTGTAGTAAGCCGGGGAAGCTGGAATACCGTGATGTTCCGGAGCCGGTATGTTTACCAGGCTATGCCATTATAAAAATCCGGCGTATCGGGGTATGCGGGACCGATATCCATGCTTTCGGCGGCACACAGCCTTATTTTACTTATCCCCGCGTGCTGGGACATGAGCTGGCAGCAGAATATGTAAAAGGGGATGCGCCGCGGCTGCGCAGCGGGGACCTGGTGACCGTTATTCCTTACCATCATTGCGGCAGCTGCATCGCCTGCCGTGGTGGTCATACCAATTGCTGTCAGCAGATGCAGGTCATCGGCGTACATGCCGACGGCGGCATGGCAGAGTTGCTGGCGGTGCCATCGCATTTATTGCTGCCGGCGGCCGGAATGGCGCCTGACCGGCTGGCATTGGTGGAACCTTTTGCTATCGCGGCCCACGGTGTCCGGAGGGCTGCCATATCTCCGCGGGAAAATGTGCTGGTGGTGGGAGCAGGGCCTATCGGCCTGGCGGTGATGGAGATGGCTGCCATTGCAGGGGCGCAGGTGATAGCGATGGATGTGAACAGCTACCGTTTGACGTGGGCGAAGAAAATCACCGGCGTAAAAGCAGCCCTCCATGCGCGCGATGAGTATGTGGACGAGCAGCTGAAAGCCCTTACTAACGGTGAAATGCCTACCGTAGTGATCGATGCTACCGGCCATCTGAATGCTATCAACAACGCGTTCCGGTGGATGTCACACGCTGGCAGGTACGTGCTGGTGGGACTGCAAAGAGAGAATATCACTTTCAGTCACCCTGAATTCCATAAACGGGAAGGTACGCTGCTCAGCAGCCGTAACGCTACCCGGCAGGATTTTGACTGGGTGCTGGAGCATATCCGTACCGGCAGGATCATGCCTGAAAAATATATCACCCGTTATCTGCACTTTGACGATGTGGCGGAGGAGTTTCCTTCCCTCGCTGCCGATGCCAATATCGTAAAGGCGATGATCAACCTGGATTAAAACAACTTTAGTTGTCACCACTACCACAGCAGCCCGCCGGTACTTCGGTACCGGTGGGCGGTGTTATGGCGCATGGAAGCCGGATCACTGCCATCGTCCTGCATGTTGTAAGCCGCCGCAGCAGGTAATTGTAACAAATGGACCCTTTAATTGAAACAATCAGGCCCCCTTCATCCAAATGCCTGCCCCTATTTTTACAATACCTAATCCACGTATATGAAACTTGAACTGTTACAAGGCCGTCAGGGCCTGAGATTATTTATTGCACTGTTGAAAGCGTTTCGCCGGCCTGTGCCGGATGAGCTGTTTATCCCGTATCTGTTTTCCGGAGACATCGTCGAATGGTGCCGGCTTCCCGGTAAAGATGCGGTTTGCCGGGAGCATTTGCCGCACCACCGACGATATCCTCTTTCATGACCCTCTCTTGCTGCACCAACAGAAACCCCCCTGAAGTACCTGACTATTTAAGCAACCGGATGTCTATCCGGCCGCTTTCAGGTGCGCTTATGTGAATACCAGAAAATTTGCTGTCTAAAAAATTATTATGCGCTCAACCAGAATTAATCGCTGCCAGGCATCGCTGCCTGTATGGCTGCTATGGCTGCTCCTGTTCAGTACAGGCAGCTTTGCCCAAAATGCCGGCATAAGCGGCATCGTCGTTAGCCGGAAAAACGCCGCTCCTGTCCCCGGCGCTTCTGTCACCGTAAAAAATACCAACCGCCATGCCGTGACCGATGCGGCCGGCCGGTTCACCATCCAGGCGTCGGCAGGAAATGTATTGGTGGTCGCTATGATGGGCTTCCAAAGGAAAGAAGTAACAATTGCGGGAAACAATCCTGTCAGGGTGGAACTGACAGAGAACGTCTCTCAGCTGGAAGATGTGGTGGTGATCGGCTATGGTAAAACAAAACGTAAAGATGTTACCGGCGCTATCTCTTCCGTTACGGGAGACGAGATCCGGAAAACGCAGCCGGTCACTTTCGATCAGGCCCTGCAGGGAAAGGTACCGGGACTGGTAGCGCAGCAAATATCCGGTCAGCCCGGTGGTGCTGTCTCAGTTCAGATCCGCGGTATCTCTTCGTTCGGGAACGCCGCTCCGTTATATGTCATCGATGGGGTGATCATCGGTGGCACAGCGTCGCCGGGTGCCGGTACCAATCCCCTTGCAGGTATCAATCCCTCTGAAATTGAATCCATCGATGTCCTGAAAGATGCTTCCGCTACGGCCATCTACGGGTCCCAGGCTACCAACGGCGTGATCGTCATCACTACCAAAAGAGGGCTGATCGCTCCGCCGGCTGTCGCCTATGACATGTACACCGGCTTTCAGCAGCTGCCGAAGCGGCTGCCGCTGATGAACCTGCGCGAATACGCCTCGTTTATCAATGAACGCAACAAAGGCCTCGGCTGGGGCTTCGATACCCGCCCGGAGTTTGCCAATCCCCAGTATCTCGGCGAAGGGACCGACTGGCAGCGGGAGCTATTCAGAAATGCCCCCATGTATAATCACTCGCTGACGGTCAACGGGGGAGACGCCCGAACACAATACCTGCTGTCAGGTAGTTATTTCAAGCAGGAAGGTATTGCCCTCGGTTCTGACTTTAAACGGCTATCGGTACGGCTCAATCTCGACAATAAAACGACCGACTGGCTGAAGATCGGCACCAGCCTGCAACTGATCAATATCAAAGAGAATGTGAACGCCACCAGCTCCAACGTGATCAATACGGCGCTGAGCCAAACGCCGGACATCGCGGTGAAAAATACCGACGGCAGCTGGGGCGGCGCCTATAATCCCAACGGATGGGTTAACAGTACGGTGAATCCCTATGCCATTGCGCAGATCAATAAAGACCAGGTGAACCGCAACCAGCTTTTCGGTAACCTGTATGCGGAAATCTCTTTTCTGAAAGACTTCGTCCTGAGAAACGAGGCTACCGTGAGCTTTTCTATGGCGACGGAAGACCGCTTTAATCCTTCCTATACTTTCGGCCTGGTGAAAAATATCAATAACAGCGGCGCCTATCTCTACAATCAAAGCCTGTTTACCACCGTCAGAAATTTCCTGACCTATTCACATCTCTTTAAAAACAGGTACAATGTAAATGTACTGCTGGGCCACGAGGCACAGGCAAGCACCAACGAAGCCTCCAGTGCCACCCGCTCCAATTTTCCCTCCAATAATGTACAGGTGATCAGCAGCGGCGATCCCACCACGGCCGCCAATACCGGCATTAAAGGACAGAGCGCGCAGGAATCATACTTCGGTCGCCTGAATGCAGGCATCAATGATAAATACCTGTTCACTGCCAATGTGCGTGCGGACGGATCTTCAAAGTTCGCCCCGGAAAACCGTTGGGTGACTACCTGGTCAGGCGCGTTTGCCTGGAAACTGAAGAATGAGGAATTTATGCAGCAGTTCAGGAAAATGAACGACCTGAAACTAAGACTGGGATACGGGCTCACCAACAACCAGAATATCCGGGACTATGCCTATACCTCTACGCTCACGACGGTAGCAACGGGCCTCACCGGTGTGGCGCAGCTGACGGTCAATGTCGGCAATCCATACGTACAGTGGGAAAAAACCAAATACGCGAACATCGGCCTGGATGGAACTTTTTTTAACTGGCGGCTGAATTTCTCAGTGGACTTCTACAACCGCAGAACAGACGGCCTGGTAATGCAGATACCGTTACCGTTATATTCCGGTACGGCTATCGGATGGGCCCCCGGCTCGCTCGATGCTCCTTTCGTGAACATAGGAACGGTCAATAACAAAGGCTTCGATTTCCGGATCAGTTCCACCAACATCCAGGGTAAAAAATTTACCTGGAAAACAGACCTGACAGTTTCCCGTAACATTAATGAAGTAGTTAAACTGAATACGGACGGTGCTTCACTGGACCGGCCATACAGTAAAACGGTGGTGGGCCGTTCCATTGGGGAGTTCTATGGCTACGTGATCGACGGCGGCGTATTCGCCACACAGAAAGATTTTGAAACCCATGCGCTGCCAGTGAAGAATGGGGTACGTTTACCTGTGGGCGCTGCCGGTGGCAGCATCTGGTATGGCGACCTGAAATTCACGGATTTTAATGGCGACGGTATCATCAACGAAGCAGACCAGACCTTCCTCGGCTCACCAATCCCCAAATATCAGATTGGCCTGAATAATACGTTCTCGTATAAAAATATCGATCTCAATATTTTCTTCAACGCCAACATCGGCAATAAAGTATTTAACCAGCTGCGGATAAACGGCGATTATCCCGGTACCAGCTTCGGCTATCTCCGCTCGCTCATGAACTACGCACAGCTGACGCTCATCGACCCGGCAGGCGCTGCGACGGACATCAAAAACGTCTACGTAAAAAACCCGGATACGAGGATCGTAGGACTGAGAAACGACAACACCAACGATAATAACCGCAATTCCGACAAGTTCGTGGAGAGTGGCACGTTCCTGCGGTGTAAGAATATCTCCCTGGGCTATACGTTCCCTGATAAACTGCTCAGCAAAATCCGTATCCACTACCTGCGGTTGTATGTCAATGTCTCTAATGCTTTCATGATCACGAATTATTCAGGCCTGGACCCTGAAATAGGCTCGTGGGACCCGCTCAATGCCGGCATAGACAACGGATTTTATCCGCAGCCACGGGTGTTTACTGTGGGCGCCAACGTGAAACTGACCAAATAAAGTCATTCATTTTAATACGAGAAGTTATGAAGTCCATCATAAAAATATTACTGTTTCACATAGTGGTGATCGTACTGGCAGGTTGTTCAAAGAGCTTCCTGGACCGTCCGCCGCTGTCACAGATCAGCGCCGATAATTTTTACCAGTCCACCAGCGACCTGCGGCTGGCCACAGCGGCATTGTATGCAGGATCGCCCTGGGGTGACTGGAACTACAGTTGTTACCTGCCCGTAGGCGATGTGCTGAGCGGCAACCTGGCGGTGGGCTACTGGGGAGATGCCGTGCAGCTGAACACGTTCTCCGTTACCGGGCTGAATGCGATCATGGTGTCCAACTGGAAGTCGATGTACAATATCATCGCTCACTGCAATGTGACCATTAATGCCATTAAACAGAAAGCGCCGGACAGTATCTCTGCCGCCAATAAAAACGCTGCGGTCGCCGAAGCCCGCTTTATACGTGGCTTTGCTTACTATAACCTGGCGGTGCACTGGGGCGCGGTACCGGTAATTGAAGACAACAGCCAGCTGGTAATCTCTCCGCTGGTCAACCGTATCAAAACAGAAGACGTGTACCGCTTCGTTATCAACGACCTGAAATTTGCCGCGCAGTACCTTCCGTCCGCCGATGTCGCGGGAAGAGTGACCACCTGGTCGGCACAGGGTATGCTGGGCAAGGTGTATCTGACCGTGGCAGGACTGAACCGCTCCGGCACCCGCGATCAGGCGCTCCTCGACAGCGCACGGAAGTACGCAGGTAATGTCTGTAAGAACAGCGGACTGTCCTTGTTGCGCAACTATGCGGACCTGTTTAAAACTCAGTTCAACGACAATCCTGAATCATTGTTTGCCCTGCAGTGGGCGCCCGGCGGCGCCTGGCTGGAAGGGAATATGCTGCAGATCTACTCCCCGGGCGGTGCGGAGATTTCTGCGAACGGGCAGGCAGGGTGGTTCAATATCCGTCCTACGGTGGACCTGTTCAAAGGCTATACCTCAAAGGACTCTGTCCGGCGTAAGGCTACTTTCATGCTAAAGGGAGATTATTATCCCGAGCTGAATGCAGCCGGCGGTGGATATCAGTTTACGGGTGACTGCGGATTAAAAAAACACATCATCGGCACCAACAAGGACAATAACGCGCCCACCATGACATTATCGTCTTCCACGGAGCACAATGCCTTGTTGAGGCTGGCAGATGTATATCTCGTGTATGCGGAAGCGTTACTCGGCAACAATGCGTCTACCAGCGATGCGGACGCGCTGTTGTATTTCAACAAGGTACGCGAGCGGGCGGGCATGCATCCTGCGCCCCGGATAGACGCCGACAGCGTACTGATGGAGCGCAGAATAGAACTGGCGGCGGAAGGGCAGTACTGGACAGACCTGGTGCGTTTGTCCTATTACAATCCTTCAAAAGCTGTCGGCAAATTGAACGGCGAGGCAAGGGTGACCTTCACCTATGCCAACGGTGTGGTGACGCCGGCCGATCCTTATGGCGTGATCACACCCGCCACGGCCCGCAGCTTTTTCTTCCCCATTCCTTCCTCCGAAGTGACCGCCAACCCTAAGTTGCTGGAACCTCCGGTAGCCTATTACTAAACATTAAAACTTACTCCAGTGAATATATTGATCTCAAACACAGGTAGCAGAGGGTTATTATGGTGGCTCGCCGGGATGATAGTACTGGTGGCGACTGCCTGCAAAAAAGAACGGGACGGAAACGGACCTGTTATCACACATGTCAGAAATTATGCGGCTTCGCCTGATGATACCTTGCTTACAGCAGTGTTGCCCGGGCAATGGGTAGTGCTGTCCGGCCATCGGCTGCAGGGAGCGCTGGAAGTGACGTTCAACGGTGTCCCCGCCAGTATTAAAAATGTGATGTTTTCCGATACCAGCGCCGTGGTGCAGGTGCCGGGAGTGATACCATTTCCGGCGGTAGCTGCCGAAAACCTGAATGTTATCCGCTACGTGACGCCACAGGGCATGACTACGTTTTCCTTCAATATTGTGGCGCCGCCGCCGGTCATCACCGGCGTGTCGAATGAAAATGCCCAAACAGGCGATTCTGTGTATGTATACGGCACTAACTTTTTCTTTACGGCGCAGGTAACTTTCGCCGGTGTGCAGATCAAAGACTTCGTAGCCGCGGGAGACGGGACGTCTGTGGGTTTTGTGCTGCCGCCGCTGAGCCAGAGCGGCCAGGTGAAAATAGAGACAAAGTCCGGAGCAGACTCCACTAAATACAATGTCAACGATCTCGCCACCGGTATGCTCTGCAACTTTGATAACATCAATCCTTTCGACTGGGGCGCCACCCTGGAAAGTAACGGCGCGGATTTTCCGGGCGGCCGCGGTACCTATGCCGTGCTGAAAAACGACATACTCGCCGGTGGCGACGGTACGTGGTGGGGGAGTCAGCGCAGTATCAACACGAAAGAAGTGCAATGGGTACCCAGAGACAGTCTGACGGCGCCGCTCGATCAGTACGCGCTGAAATTCGAGATCAATGTGCCTGCCGCGTGGAACGGCACGACCATCTATGTGATCAGGAACTACAGCCGCGACTTTGTCGCCCGCTATGAGCCCTGGCTGAATGCCAGCGGCGCCACCGCCAGCTACGTTACCAAAGGCTGGCGGACGGTCACCATTCCCTTCTCCGGTTTCCGTTCCAATGACGGCAAAGGCGTCAGCGCTGCCGACCTGACCGCCTTGCTGACCAATACCGGCGCAGGGCCCGTCAATATCCAGACCGCCAATTTTTCAGCCGGCCCTACGGCTACCGGGCTGTATGCAGCCATTGACAATATCCGGGTCGTCAAAATCAAATAATCGTTCAACTATAAAATCTGGTAAATGAAGAAGTGTATTTTGTTGTTATGGCTATTAGTGATACTCGCGGTATCACAGGCATTTTCCCAGCAGGACCACCCGTTTTTTCCGGCCAAACGCCTGGTCACGACAGGCATTTATTACTATCCCGAACACTGGGACCCGCATCTCTGGGAACGCGATATTAAAAGAATGTCGGAGATGGGATTTGAATTTGTGCACCTCGCGGAGTTTGCGTGGAGTAAGATGGAGCCGGAAGAGGGCAGGTTTGACTTCACCTGGCTGGATACCGTGATGGACCTGTGTACAAAGTATCACCTGAAAGTGGTGTTGTGTACTCCCTCGGCCACGCCGCCGGCATGGATACGCTATCAATACCCCGAAACATTCCAGATGAACAGCCAGTATATCCGCGGGGAGCATGGTACCCGTGGCCTGGGATCTGTGGCAAGCCCGGTATACCGCCGTCTCGTGGAAACGATCGTCACTAAAATGGCGCAACGGTACGGTAAACATGAAAACGTGATCGGATGGCAGCTGGACAATGAGCCGGACGCAAAACCTGATTTCAGTCCCGCTTCGCAGGAGGCGTTCCGGCAATGGCTGAAAAATAAATACCATTCCATTGATGCGCTGAACACCATATGGGGCAACGCTTTCTGGAGCCAGTGGTACAACAGTTTTGACCAGGTCCTTATTCCGAATGTGAACCTCGTCGGCTGGTGGGGCAGCAATCCGCATGCGATGCTCGATTTCAAACGCTATATGGCAGACATCCAGGCGGAATATCTCGATTTTCAGTCGCGTACGCTGCGCGCGAATATTTCGGAGCATCAGTTTATTACCACCAATTATACGGCCGTATCTCCGGGGGCCGATCCGCGACGCACAAAGCAACTGGACTTCGCTACCTATACCGCTTATCCGAACGGGGGTACGCATAACATCGGTCAACAGGGATTCCGGTTGGGCAATAGCAATGTGATCCTTTTCGCTGCCGAATACTATAAATCGGTAGGAGGGGTCACAGGCGCCATGGAGATACAGCCGGGAACGGTCAACTGGGGCAACTTTACGCCCCTGCCTTTGCCAGGCACTGTGCGCATGTGGCTGTACCACATTTTTGCTGCCGGTGGTAAACTGGCCTGCTCTTACCGTTTCCGCCAGATCAACTACGGCGCGGAACAGTATCATTCCGGTATTATGGAAACAGACGGTGTGACGCCATCGCCGGGCGGTTACGACTATATGCAGTTTATGAAAGAGATGAATGTGCTGCGAAAAGAGGCTGACATCAAAGCGCCATTACCTGAAAAACTGGCCAGGCGCTCCACCGCCATTCTGTGGAACCTGGAAAACTACTGGTCTTTCGATCAACAGCGGCAAACCAGGCAATGGGATTCCTGGAACTACCCGATTAAATTTTTGCAGATCGCTAAATCCTTCGGCGCCCCGGTCGACGTGATCGCAGAGACGGCAGATTTGTCGAAATACAACGTGGTGATCATTCCCGCTTATGAGCTGGTAGACAGCAGCCTGATAAAGAAATGGGAGACATATGCCGCCAATGGCGGACAGCTCATCATTACCTGCCGTACGGCGACTAAAAACCGCGACGGTTACCTGTGGGAGAAAGGCTGGGCTGCTCCGTTGTCTGCACTGACAGGGGCCCGTATTACCACTTTCGATATGCTGCCGGACCAGTACTACGGGGATGTACAAACGAAAGCAGGTCATTACCGCTGGAACAACTGGGGTGATCTCCTGCAGCCGGATAAAAATACCGAAGCGCTGGCTACGTACAACGATCAGTTTTATAAAGGCGCTGCCGCCGTGGTTAAACGCAGGGTTGGCAAAGGTACGGTTACCTACATCGGCGTAGACACCGACGATGCAAAACTGGAGAAAGATGTATTGCGGGACATCTACACCGGTACAGGCGCCACTACCGAGAATTACCCGCCGGGCGTACTGGTGTACTGGCGCGACGGCTTTTATGTGGCGGTCAACTATTCATCTGATAACTACACGATGAACATGAGCGGAACAACGAAAATACTGATCGGCGAAAAGACAATAAAACCAGGCGGCGTCCTTGTCTGGAAAGAATAACCTGAGAGCAGAAAAAATGAAAAGATATTGCTATGTAATCACAACGGCGCTTATAATCATCGCAAAAAGCGCTGCTACACAGAGTTTGAGAGCACATAACCAGGATCGCGTAATAAATGTTGACCTCAAAAAGACGGCCGGACCGCTGCCCTCCATGCTGAATGCATGTGTGGGCGCGGGTCGTGCTGCCGAAGGGCTTCGTGCCGACTGGCAGCAGCAACTGGCGTATGTCAGGAAAGAATGCGGCTTCCGCTATATCCGTATGCACGGCCTGCTGAACGATGAAATGGCGGTATACTCACTGGACGAAAATGGTCATCCGCAGTACAACTACATGTATGTGGACGTGTTGTTCGATTTTCTCCACAGTATCGGTATGAAGCCTTTTGTGGAGTTGGGGTTTATGCCGTCGGCGCTGGCCAGCGGGCCTAAGACTATTTTCTGGTGGCGCGGCAATGTTACGCCGCCGAGGGACTATACGCAATGGGAAAAGCTGGTCCAAAACCTGGTGGCACATTTTACAGAACGCTACGGGGCAGAGGAAGTGAAAAGCTGGTACTTTGAAGTATGGAACGAGCCTAACCTCGATGGTTTCTGGGCCGGCAGCCAGGCGGAGTATTTTAAGCTATACACGTATGCGGCGAGGGCGATAAAAAATGTTAACCCCGCTTATCGCGTTGGCGGGCCGGGTACGGCCGGGGCAGCCTGGGAGCCGGAGATGATAGATTACTGTTATCAAAATAAAGTGCCGCTGGATTTTATCAGCACACATGCCTATGGCGTGAAGCAGGGATACCTGGATGAATTTGGCCGTTCGGGTACCGTGCTCGATAAAAATCCGGCGAGCGTGAGTGGAGAGGTCCTACAGTCCCGCGCTGAAATCACGGCGTCGAAGATGCCGGGACTGGAGTTGCATTATACCGAATGGAGCGCTTCGTATACGCCCGCTGATCCTGTTCATGACAGCTATCATGAGGCGGCCTATGTACTGCAGAAATTGAAGCAGGTAGGTACTGCCGCCAACTCGATGTCCTATTGGGTGTTCACCGATATTTTTGAAGAACCGGGACCACGGTTTACGCCCTTCCATGGCGGTTTTGGCATGCTGACCATCCAGGGTATCAACAAACCGGTGTTTTATGCCTACCAGTGGCTGAACCGGCTGGGCCATACGGAGTTGGTCAACCAGGATGCTTCGTCCTGGATATGCCGTGACGGTTCAGGAAACGTACAGGCGTTAGTGTGGGATTTTACCAATACCCATCCGGGAGACTCCGTACATAATCAACGCTATTATATTCGCGATCTGCCCTCAAAAGCAAAGGGTAAACTGCAGCTGAACATTACCGGCATGGCAGCGGGGCGGTATGCAGTGGAATTATATAAAACGGGCTATGGCAGTAACGACGCTTACACCACCTATTTGTCGATGGGTAAACCTGCGCAGCTCAACAGGCAACAGGTGGAGTTGATAAAGCAGCAAAATAACGGTGCGCCGGTCTCGCGCTCGATCATTGCTGTGGAGGAAAATATGCCTTTTATCAAAACAATAGATATCCATGAAAATGATGTCTTTCTGATAAATATCCTCAAACTTTAACCAATTTATTATGCAACGTACAAATGTCAAACATTATGTCCGCAGCTGTATCCGCAGCGTAGTACAACTGCTGGTCCTGCTATTCGCAGGCCTGCAACTGTCAGCCCAGTTGCCAGCGGCGCAAACAATCGCCAGCCGGATGAAAGTGGGCTGGAACCTTGGTAACACGCTGGAAGCCATTTGCGGGGAGAATGCCTGGGGCGGCGTTGTTACGCAAACCACCATCGACGCCGTGAAAGCTTCCGGCTTTAACACCATCCGGCTGCCCGTAGCCTGGGACTGCCACAGTACCAACGGTGTGATAGATCCCGCATGGATGGCCCGCGTAAAGGAAGTGGTGGACTACTGTATGCGCGATAGCCTCTATGTCATCGTTAACATCCATTGGGATAACGGCTGGCTGGAAAATAATATCACCCCTGCCGCCCAGGCGCAGGTGAATGCCAAACAACAGGCCTATTGGACTCAGATTGCCAATACCTTTAAAAATTATAACGAACACCTGTTGTTCGCCAGTGCCAACGAGCCTGCGGTGAACGATGCCACGGGCATGTCGGTATTATTGTCTTACCACCAGACATTTATCAATGCCGTGCGGGCCACCGGGGGCAACAACAGTTCCCGTACGCTGATTATCCAGGGGCCGTCCACCAACATCGATAAGACGAACACCCTGATGAATACGATGCCCACAGATCCCATTGCCAACCGGTTGATGATGGAGATACATTATTATGAGCCTTCCCAGTTTACGCTGATCACGAAGGATGAAACCTGGGGCCGGATGTTTTACTATTGGGGCGCCAACTACCACTCCACTACAGACGCCTCCCGGAACGCCACCTGGGGCGAAGAGCGTTTTGTGGACGCTCAGCTGGACCTCATGAAAACGAAGTTCATCGACAAAGGAATACCGGTGATCATTGGGGAGTTTGCCGCTATCAGGAGAACGCTGAATCCTCCTTCCGAGCAGGCGTTGCACAACGCTTCCCGGTGGCATTTTTATGATTACCTGGTGAGTCAGGCAAGGGCAAAGGGACTGATCCCCATCTGCTGGGATATCAATAAAGAGATGTACGACCGTGGTACCGGCGCTGTGCTGGACCAGGAAACTATTTCCACCATTATAAAGGCCGCGGGCGTAACACCGGGGCATGTGCGGCTGGCCAACCGTGCTACCGGCCTGCTGGCCGACGGCATGTACAGGAGCGCCAACGGCTCCAATACAGGGCAGTGGAGTTATAGCGGTAGTGATGCGCAGCTATGGGCCGTGGAAGCTGCCGATGGCTATGTGCGGCTGAAAAACCGCGCTACCGGCCTGTATCTGGATGGTATGGGCAGAACGGCTGACGGGTCGGTGGCCGGCCAATGGAGTTTCAGCAGCAGCTACAACCAGCAATGGAAATCCGAAGTGACAGGCAATTATATTAAACTGAAGAACCGGGCGACCGGACTTTACCTCGATGGACTGGGCCAAACCGCCAATGGTGCGGACCTGGCGCAGTGGTCGGGCAGCAGCAGCAATAACCAGCAATGGACCATGACCGGTGTTGCTTTGCCCGCGGCGGCCATGACGGGGGCGGCTGTCACCGCTGATATGGCCCGCCCGTCCGCCGATGAGCTGAACGTGTACCCCAACCCGTTTACCAATACCTTCCGCATTACCGCCGGCAAACAGGAGAAAATAGAACGGATTACAATTATCGACGCTTCCGGAAAGCCTGTGGCCGTAAAGGTCCGGCCGTCGCCGGCTGACCTCCTGTCTATGGGCGCGGCACTAAAAACGGGTACATATGTAGTGGTAGCAACGGGAAGAGGCTGGACGAAAAAGTCCAAGGTGGTCAAGATTATTCCATAACGGTAGTTTTTTGTTTGGAAAATTATAATTGTAAATTTGACAAATATTGTTTTACTTTGAAGCAATCAATCAAATTATTGTTATAATTCCGCGTCATGAAAAATAAGTTCCGTTCTGTTTGTATGGGCGTATCGTTGCTGCTGACGGCTTCACCGGCTCTGCAGGCACAAAATAAGATCACCTTCCATACAGATGCGCCAACACAAACGATCAACCGAAATATTTACGGCCACTTTGCCGAACACCTGGGAAATTGTATTTACGGCGGCTTCTATGTGGGAGACACTTCCCGTATTCCCAATATTAAGGGGGTAAGGAAAGATATCATTGCTGCATTAAAAGCGCTGAAAATACCGAACCTGCGCTGGCCGGGCGGTTGTTTTGCTGATACCTACCATTGGAAAGACGGTATAGGCCCTAAAGAAAAAAGGCCCACGATCGTTAACACCTGGTGGGGCGGCGTGACGGAAAACAACAGCTTCGGTACGCATGATTTCCTGGACATGTGCGAGGAGCTGGGCACAGAGCCTTACCTGGCAGGCAACGTCGGCAGCGGCACCGTGCAGGAGCTGGCGGACTGGGTACAGTATGTCAATTTCTCCGGTAAAAGCCCCATGTCTGACCTGCGCCAGCACAACGGCCGGCAACAGCCGTGGAAAGTGCAGTATTGGGGCGTAGGCAACGAAGCCTGGGGCTGCGGCGGCAATATGCGACCGGAATACTATGCGGACATCTACAGGAAGTACGCCACCTTCATGAGCGGCAACCTGTTCAAAATCGCTTCCGGCGCCAATTCATCCGACTATAACTGGACGGAAGTCCTGATGAAAAACATTCCGCTGCACATGCTGGACGGCCTGGCTTTGCATCACTACTCGGTCATCGACTGGAATAAAAAAGGATCGGCAGTAGATTTTTCAGAAGAGCAATATTTCCGGACCATGCGCAGCGCTTGTTTTATGGATACGCTGGTACGCCGCCACTCCGCTATCATGGACAAATATGACCCGAAGAAAAAAGTGGCGCTGGTAGTAGACGAGTGGGGTGGCTGGTATAACGTGGAAGCAGGTACGAACCCGGGCTTCCTCTTCCAGCAAAACACCATGCGCGACGCGATGATCGCCGGCGTGACCTTAAACATCTTCCACAACCATTCCGACAGGGTACGCATGGCCAATCTCGCACAGACGGTCAACGTGCTGCAGGCGGTGGTGCTGACGAAAGGAGAGCAACTGATACTGACGCCTACCTACCACGTGATGGAAATGTACAAGGTGCATCAGGATGCAACGCTCATCCCCATTGATGTGCAAAGCAATAAGTATACTTACAAAAACGAGCAACTGCCTGCGGTTTCGGCTTCCGCCTCCAAAGATAAATCGGGCGTAACCCATATCTCGCTGGTCAATATTGACGCGTCCAAAGCGCAGGAGATCACCGTGCAGACAGGCGCCGCCTATAAGTCTGTCGCGGGCCGCATACTATCTTCCGCCAAACTGCAGGACCATAACAGCTTCACGCAGCCTGACAAGCTCAGGCCCGTAGCGTTTAAAGGCGCAGTGCTGAAAAATAATACGCTGACCGTTAAGCTGCCGCCCTTCTCTGTGGTGGTACTGGAACTGCAATAAATACCCGCTGCCGGGGGCTGACGACGACTGCATGTCCTTGTAGTCCGGCTACCGGCATGCCTTTATAAAAAAGAAACCTGATCACATGAGTGCATCCTTTGTAATAGGAGTTGACTTTGGAACTGATTCTGTGCGTTCGATTATCGTAGATACCCGCAATGGCCAGGAGGTGGCGGCTGCGGTGTTTCACTATCCGAGGTGGAAGGATGGGTTATACTGCAACGCCGCCCGTAGCCAGTTCCGGCAACATCCGCAGGATTATATAGAAGGGCTGGAAACCACTGTCCGGCAATGTCTGCAACAGGCCGGCAGTACGGTGGCCAGGCATATTAAAGCAATATCGGTAGATACGACCGGCAGCACGCCGGTAGCGGTAGATGAAACAGGCATGCCGCTGGCGATGTTGCCTGCTTTTAAAGATAATCCCAACGCCATGTTTGTGTTGTGGAAAGACCATACGGCCATCCGCGAAGCTGCAGAGATCAACGCGGTGGCGGCGGCTTTTCCGGGAAATTACCTGCGCTTCGTGGGCGGCGTTTATTCTTCGGAGTGGTTCTGGGCCAAATGGTTGCACATATGGCGTATAGACGAAGACGTTAGAAACGCCACGTATACCTGGGTGGAGCACTGCGACTGGATTCCTTTTCTGCTGACAGGCGGCACACGCGCCAGTCAACTGAAACGCGGCATCTGTTCTGCTGGCCATAAGGCGCTGTATGCCCAGGCGTTTGGCGGCCTGCCTCCCGACAGCTTCTTTGCGGCCATCGACCCGCTGTTGCAGAACGTGAGCAGGCGGCTGTTCAGTAAAACCTACACTTCCGGCGAGGCGGCGGGTTACCTGTCTCCCGCATGGGCGGAGCGCCTCGGGCTGAGCACGGACGTCGTGATCGGCATCGGTGCGTTTGACGCCCACATGGGCGCCGTAGGCGGACAGATAGCGCCTTACCACCTCAGCAAGGTAATGGGCACTTCCACCTGTGATATGCTGGTGGCGCCGCTGGAAGAGGTGAAAGACACACTGGTGAAAGGTATCTGCGGACAGGTACCCGGCTCCGTGATCCCCGGTATGATGGGCATGGAAGCAGGGCAATCGGCCTTCGGAGATGCTTACGCCTGGTTCAGTAATTTATTGTCATGGCCGTTGCGGCATCTTTTTCCGCATGACAGCGCATTGCTGCACGAGGCCAATAGCAGGATGATCATGGAACTGTCTCAACAGGCAGCCGCCATCACACCAGATGAACACAGCGAATGGGGTATTGATTGGTTAAACGGTCGCCGCACGCCCGATGCCGACCAGTCGCTCAAAGGTACGCTCACCGGCCTGAACCTCGCCTCTGATGCACCGAGAGTATTCAGGGCCGTGGCGGAAGCCACCTGCTTTGGCGCCAAAGCCATCGTGGACCGCTTTGAGCGCGAAGGGGTACCGGTTAAAGGACTGATAGGTATCGGCGGGGTGGCCAAAAAATCTCCCTTTATTATGCAGATGATGGCCGACGTCATGGGCATGCCTATACGTATTCATCGTTCTGAACAGACCTGCGCGCTGGGCGCCGCCATGTTCGCCGCTACGGCGGCAGGCATCTTCCCTAAAGTGGAAGCGGCCATGGAAGCAATGGGACAAGGATTTGAAACGACCTATGCGCCTGACCGGCAACGGATAGGAATATATGAGAACAGGTACCGGAAATATATGGCGCTCGGCGCTTTTACCGCTAACATGAATATTGACTAAGATGGGCATACATACCTACCAGGACATCCGCGAGGCTGCCTATGAAGCCAACATGCAGCTGCCCGCACTGGGACTCGTTATATTTACCTTTGGCAACGTGAGCGCGGCCGACAGGGACGCAGGCGTGTTTGCTATCAAACCCAGTGGCGTGCCCTATACGGAACTGTCGCCCGATAAGATGGTCATCGTGGACTTCGACGGGAAAGTAGTGGCAGGGGACCTGCGTCCTTCGTCCGACACGCTTACCCATGCCGTATTATATAAACACTGGGCGCATATCGGCGGTATTGTGCACACCCATTCCACCTACGCTACCGCCTGGGCGCAGAGCCTGCGCGATATTCCTATTTACGGCACTACCCATGCAGACCATAACACCCTCGACATCCCCTGTGCGCCGCCCATGCCGGATGAACTGATCGCCGGAAACTATGAATACCAGACCGGCTTTCAGATCATGAACGCTTTGGCGGAAAGGCAGCTGACGTATGAAGACATGGAGATGGTCCTGGTAGGTAATCATGCCCCTTTTACCTGGGGCAGCACCCCGGCGAAGGCCGTGTACAACAGCGCAGTGCTGGAATCCATCGCCCAGATGGCCTACCTTACTGAGTCCATCAACTTACGCGCGTCCAGATTAAAAGACTCCCTGATAAAAAAACACTACGAACGTAAACACGGCCCTGATTCATATTACGGCCAATAAACTATATGGTATGACCGATCTGAAAAAATTGGAGATCTGGCTGGTAACCGGAAGCCAGCACTTGTACGGAGAAGCCGCCCTGCAACAGGTGGCGCAGCACAGCAGGGAAATAGCGGCTGCGATCAGCGGGGATAGTCATATACCCGTTACCGTTGTCTGCAAGCCGATCGTTACTACGCCGGAGGAAATATATGCCGTATGTATGGACGCCAATGCGGCGGCCAGCTGTATCGGCGTGGTGGTATGGATGCACACCTTTTCTCCCGCCAAGATGTGGATACGGGGCCTGAAAGCCCTGAAGAAACCTGTTTGCCATCTGCATACCCAATACAACAGGGACATCCCGTGGAACGACATAGACATGGACTTCATGAATCTCAACCAGAGCGCGCACGGCGACAGGGAGCTGGGATTTATGATGAGCCGTATGCGTATGAACCGGAAAGTGATCACCGGTCACTGGAAAGATCCGGAGGTACTGGCAGAACTGGGCGCATGGTCCCGCGTGGCTGCCGGTTGGCACGATTGGCAGGGCGCCCGCTTCGTCCGCTTCGGCGACAATATGCGCTACGTGGCGGTGACCGACGGCGATAAAGTAGAAGCGGAATCCGTATTCGGCTTCGCCTGCAATACACACGGTATCGGCGACCTGGTAGCCGTGATCAACAGCGTTCCGGACCATGCCGTGAAGGCGCTGGTGGACGAGTACGCGGACGCCTATACGATCTCTGCGGCGCTGTTAAACGACGCAGCCCTGAAAGATGCCGCCAGGATAGAACTGGGGCTGAAAGCTTTCCTGGAAGATGGTCGGTACAAAGGTTTCTCCGATACGTTCGAAGACCTGCACGGGATGATACAGCTGCCGGGCATCGCGGTGCAACGGCTCATGCAGGCAGGCTACGGCTTTGCCGGCGAGGGTGACTGGAAGACGGCGGCGCTGGTGCGCGCCATGAAGGTGATGGGTAGCGGTCTTCCGGGTGGCAACTCCTTCATGGAAGATTATACTTATCATTTTGATCCGCAAAACCCTATGGTGCTGGGAGCCCATATGCTGGAAATATGCGCCTCCATCGCGGATGGTAAGCCTTCCTGTGAGAAACATCCGCTGGGCATAGGGGGGAAAGCAGACCCCGTAAGGCTGGTGTTCAATACAGCGGCAGGTGCTGCCATCAATGCATCGCTGGTGGATATGGGCAACAGGTTCCGGCTGCTGGTAAATGAAGTAGAGGCGGTAACGCCGCCGCACCATCTGCCAAAGCTGCCCGTGGCCCGCGTATTGTGGAAGCCCTACCCGGACATGAAAAAGGCCTGTACCGCATGGATATTGGCTGGCGGCGCACATCATACCTGCTTCAGCCAGAACCTCACATCTGTTCACCTGCAGGATTTTGCGGACATGGCCGGCATTGAAATGGTGCTGATAGATAAACATACGGAGCTGAGGACTTTCCGCAACGAGTTGCGCTGGAATGATGCTGCTTATTAAACTGATATATCCCCCGTTATGAAAAATGTACTTTCTGCCAACGATATACTGGTATTTGTCACCTATTTTATTGTCGTAGCCGGCTATGGCTACTGGGTCTATAGGAAAAAGAAAACGGCCAACCCCGATGCCAAGGATTTTTTCCTGGCGGAAGGCTCGCTGACCTGGTGGGCCATCGGCGCTTCGCTGATCGCCTCCAACATCTCTGCGGAGCAGTTCATTGGTATGAGCGGTGATGGCTTCTTTGTAGGCATAGCCGTAGCTGCCTACGAATGGATCGCCGCCATCGCATTGATCATCATCGCGGTCTGGTTTATTCCCATTTACCTGAAGAACAAAATCTACACCATGCCGCAGTTCCTCAAAACGAGGTACAATGAAACGGTGGCGCTGATCATGGCTGTGTTCTGGCTGTTTTTATATGTGTTTGTCAATCTTACTTCCATCCTGTACCTCGGTGCGCTGGCCATCAACGGCTTGTTGGGAGGTGAGTACCTGCACATCGTGATGATCGCGCTGTCGGTATTTGCCATTGTGATCACGCTGGGTGGCATGAAAGTAATCGGCTATACCGACGTGATCCAGGTGAGTGTGCTCATCATCGGCGGACTGGCCACGACTTACATGGCACTCACTTTGGTGAGTGAACATTTCGGGCTGGGAAGGAATGCACTGGCGGGTTTTACGGCGTTGATGAAAGATGCGCCGGACCATTTTCATATGATCCTGGACAAACCGGATGCCACCTCTTCCCAGGAATACATCAACAAATACCTGGTATTGCCGGGCGTCCTGATGTATGCGGCAGGACAGTGGATCGTAAACCTGAACTACTGGGGTTGCAACCAATATATCACGCAACGCGCATTAGGCGCTAATTTGCAGACAGCGCGCAACGGCATCCTGTTTGCCGGGCTGCTGAAAATCATGATGCCCATTATTGTGATGCTGCCTGGCATTGCTGCGTATGTGCTGCATAAAAACGGACAGCTGCCAGGGCTGGAGAATAAAGACGGCGCTTATGCCGCAATATTGGGCTTTCTGCCGTCTGGCCTGAAAGGACTGTCCATCGCGGCGCTGACAGCTGCCATTGTGGCTTCGTTGGCCGGGAAAGCCAACAGTATCTCCACGATATTTACGTTGGACATCTACCAGAAATACATGAATAAAACGGCTTCCCAGCAGCAGCTGGTGTGGACAGGCAGATGGGTGGTGATAGCGGCTATGCTGCTGGCGATCGGGTTTACCTGGAACGACCTGCTGGGCATCGGTGGGGCAGGAGGCTTTACGTTTATACAGAAATACACGGGCTATATCAGTCCGGGTGTATTTGCCATGTTTCTGCTGGGCATGTTCTGGAAAAGAACTACCGGCGCGGCAGCCGTGGCAGGTATTATCACCGGTTTCTCCCTGTGCGTGTTCTTTAATCAGTTTGCACCGGCGGTGCTGGGACACGAAAACTTCCTGTATACGGCTTATCCCAATGGTAGCGGCGGATACGAGATCCCTTTCCTGATCTGTATGGGACTGGCCTTTATGTTTACCATGATCGTGATGGTGCTGATCAGTATGGCCGGGCCACGGATTAATCCGCGGGCTTTTGTACTGGATAAGGAAATGTTCAGGATATCACCGGCCACTACAGTGTTGATCGTTATCACGCTGTTGCTGATTTCCGCCCTGTATATCCGTTTTTGGTAAGAAGATGGAGATTCGGGGTCTGATTTGTACTTTTGTTGTCTAATTGTTTTGTATGAAGAGATATGCACAGCAAACAAGGTTGTTAGTCGCTGTTGACTGCATTATATTTGGTTTCGACGGACAGGAGATAAAATTGCTGCTCATCCAGCGTGGCTTCGAGCCATGTAAGGGGAAGTGGAGCCTGGTTGGCGGCTTTGTGCAGGAAGAAGAAAGTGCGGAAGACGCAGCCACCCGCGTGCTGAAAAATCTTACGGGGCTGGATGGCATTTATATGGAACAATTACATACTTTCAGCTCCCCCGACAGGGATAGCGTGGAAAGGACCATCTCCGTAGCGTACACGGCCCTGATTGATATCAAACGTTATAAACAGCTGCATGAAGATTTCCACGCCGTATGGTTTCCGATCAATCATCATCCGGAGCTGATATTCGATCACGATGCAATGGTGAACCAGGCCAAGGAGAAACTACGCTATAAGGCGGCGCTGCATCCTTTGTTGCTGGAGCTGCTGCCTCCCAAATTTACGCTGCCCCAACTGCAACAGCTGTACGAGTCTGTTTACAATACCTCTTTCGACAAAGGTAATTTCAGCCGGAAGATCCTGTCCACCGGCCTGCTGGTGAGACTGGCCGATAAAGACAAGCTGAACTCCCGCAAAGGTGCGTTTTATTATAAGGTGGACAAGAAAAAGTATAATGTCAACCTGCATGCTTTCCTGAACTTCGTGCCGGAGGCGCTGATGAAAAAATCAGCCGCCGCAAGGTAACCGGTAACCTCTCTAAATCCACTGCTGTGCGCATTGTTTCCGTGTTTCAGCGTGGTATGCCTGGCGGTGAAAAAATAATTGTAAAATTGACATTTTTTTATTTTATTGCATACAGATAGAATTCCACGTTATGCACACAGGATATTTTCCTGCAACAGGGACCGATGGAAGGATGTTTGCCAACTTACCGCGCTGTTGCAGGAAAATTTCTCACCGGTTTGCAAAATATATCCCGCTTCCATATAAAGTCCGCACCATCACTATCGCATGGCAAAACGGAAAGCGATGATTTTGATACTATTTCCCTTTCATACATAAAAATTAGCCACCCGTGAATAGAAGATCACTTATCAAATACCTGGGGTTGACTGTTCCTGCTTATATATTGTCAAAGCAGGCAGCTGCGTCCATCGGTGGGCCGCTGGCCCCACATACAGCGCCGGGACCTTTTACGGCCAGCTGGGAATCCCTGCAGCAGTATAGCGTTCCGGAGTGGTACCGTAATGCCAAGTTTGGCATATGGGCGCACTGGGGCCCGCAGTGTGAGCCGGAATACGGTGACTGGTACGCGCGCGGCATGTATGTAGAAGGCAGCGACCAGTACAAATACCACCTTCAAAAGTATGGCCACCCGTCAAAGTTTGGGTTTAAAGATGTGATCCATCAATGGAAAGCGGAACAGTGGGACCCGGAGCAGCTGGTAGCCTTGTACAAACGGGCCGGCGCGAAATACTTTTTCGCTATGGCCAACCACCACGATAACCTGGACCTCTGGAACTCCCGTCATCATGCATGGAATGTCATGAATGTAGGGCCTAAAAAAGATATTATCGGCGGTTGGGCCAAAGCGGCACGCAACAACGGGCTCCCCTTCGGCGTCAGCGTACACGCCGCCCACGCCTGGACATGGTACGAAGTAGCGCAACGCGCCGATAAAAACGGCCCGCTGGCAGGCGTGCCTTACGACGGAAAACTGACCAAAGCAGACGCAAAAGGCGCCTGGTGGGAGGGACTGGACCCACAGCAGCTTTACGCACAAAACCATCCGCTGAGCGAAAACAGCCTGGATAATGGCGCCGTTTTCCGGCAGTGGGACTGGCATAACGGGGCGGTACCACCGTCAAAAGCTTACTGTGACCTATTCCTGAAAAGGACCCTCGACCTGATAGACCGCTATGAGCCGGAGCTGGTTTATTTTGATGATACGGTGTTGCCGTTGTACCCGGTCAGCGACGTAGGCCTGCAGATAGCTGCCTATCATTACAATAAAAGCATCAAACGTCATAAAGGCAAACTGCAGGCGGTATTGAACGGTAAGGTATTGAACGAAATGCAGCGCAAGTGCATGGTATGGGACATAGAACGCGGACAGAGCAACGTGATTGAACCATTCGCCTGGCAAACAGACACCTGTATCGGCGCCTGGCACTATGACAAACGGTTCTTTGACGGCAAATGGTATAAATCCGGCAAAACCGTTATCCAGACGCTGGTAGATGTGGTGAGCAAAAACGGTAACCTCCTGCTCAACATCCCGGTGAAAGGCAACGGCACTATCGACGACCAGGAGAAAGCCATCCTGGAAGAAATAGCTGCCTGGATGGCGGTCAATGCGGAATGTATATTCGACACCCGGCCCTGGAAGGTGCTCGGCGAAGGCCCTGCCATGGAAAATGCCGCCCCCATCGCTGCGCAGGGGTTCAATGAAGGCAAAGGCAAACCTTTTGGTGCAGGCGATATCCGTTTTACCACCAAAGCTGATGCGCTCTACGCGGTTTTACTGGGCTGGCCCGATAACGGAAAAATAAACATCAAAAGCCTCGCCGCCGGAAGTCCGCTGAGGCCCGAAAAGATCCACAGGATCGATCTGCTGGGCGGCGGGGAATTACACTTTATGCAACAGGCGGATGCGCTGGAGGTTTCATTACCGGAAAATAAACCCCCATTTCCCTATGCAGCGGTTTTAAAAATCAGGTAATAAAGCCCTCCTGGTAATACAGCATTGCGATTGTGCCCAATCAATTATACATCCATGTAAGAACACCCATTTCCGGACCGGCCCTTTGGAGCCGGTCCTCTTTATTTTCCGGATGTTTAGATTTTTACGCTGAAATTCAACCTGTTGCAACATTTGATACCCCAGAACGCAACATACAATACCCCTCTCATTCCCCCACATTGACCAACTTTACGGCATTATTATCCACGTAAGACTACATCACGTTATGAAGAGGACGATTACTGTCGCCTGGCTTTTGCTTATGCTTATTTACCACGTTTCGATGGCAGGCACGCCGTTTTATTTACAAACTAAAGAAGGGGTCGTTGTTTATACAGACCCTTCTTTTACTGGTTCTTCCCATGCTGTCCGGCTGTATGTGGTGACCGATGACATTATCAGGGTGGTGGCTGCGCCGGGGAAAGAAACGGCGCCTGTCCACAGCCTGATGACAGTCAATACCAACCGGCCGGCGCCGATATGGAAGCTAACAGCTTCCAATGAAGCGGTTACACTGAAAACACAAAAGCTCACCGTTGTTGTACAGGCGAAGACAGGCGCCGTGTCCTTCCTCGATGCCCGGGGCGAAAAGATACTGGCGGAGAAAACCATCGGTGGACGGACCTTCCAATCCGCCATATTCGACGGACGCCCGTATTACCATCTTACCCAGCAGTTTGAAGGGGCGGACGATGATGCCTGGTACGGCCTCGGGCAGCACCAGGACGGCGTGTACAATTATAAAGGGCAGCAGGTCACTTTTTTCCAGAACAATACGGAAGTGGCCATTCCTTTCCTGGTCTCCCATAAAAATTACGGTATCCTCTGGGACAACTATTCCCTGACCACGGCGGGGGACATACGGCCGCTTCACCCGCTGTCTGCCTTACAGCTGTTCGATAAAAACGGCGCCGAAGGCTGGCTCACCGCCACTTATGCTAATAATGCCCGCCAGCCACAGGAGGTGACCGTTACCCGGGCGGAATCAGCTATCAATATGGAGTTTTTGGGAGACTCAAAGGTGACGCTTCCGCCAGGGTTTACACCGGCCACCGGGGTGGCCGCCTGGGAAGGTAGTGTGGCCAGTCAATTTTCCGGGCTGCATCAACTGCGGTTTACCTTCGGTGGCACCCTGAAAGTGTGGCTGAACGGCCGGCTGGTACTGGACCACTGGCGCAAGGCATGGAACCCGGCGCCCGCGCTGGTGCCGGTCAACTTTGAAAAAGGCGTGAAGGTCCCGGTGAGAATAGAATGGACGCCCGAAAGCCCGGAATCTTACCTTTCACTGAAATGGCAGGCGCCGTTGAGCAAAGCGGAGCAGCGTTGCTTTGGCTTTTCCTCAGAAGCAGGCCGCCAGGTAGATTATTATTTCGTGCATGGTGGCAACATGGACGAGGTAATTGCCGGCTACCGCGAACTCACAGGCAAAGCGCCGATCGTCCCTAAATGGGCGATGGGCTTCTGGCAGAGCAGGGAACGGTACAAAACGCAGGAAGAAATACTCTCGACCGTCGATGAGTTCCGCAAAAGGAAAATACCGCTGGACAACATTGTGTTGGACTGGAGCTATTGGAAAGAGGCCGCCTGGGGCAGCCAGGAGTTCGACCCGGCCCGCTTCCCGTCGCCCGACAGTATGATCGATGTGCTGCACAAAAAATACCATACGCAAATCATGATATCGGTATGGCCGAAGTTCTATAAAGACATTCCCGCCTATAACGCGTTCGATAAAAAAGGATGGCTCTATAAACGGAACATCGCCGATGAGCAGCGCGACTGGATCGGTAACGGCTACGTCTCTACTTTTTACGATGCCTTTAATGAAGACGCCCGCAAAGGTTTCTGGGACCTGATCCATCAAAAGCTCTATACCAAAGGTATCGACGCCTGGTGGATGGATGCCAGCGAGCCGGACATCCTCTCCAACGTAAGCCCGGAAAGAAGAAAACAGCAGATGACGCCTACCGCCCTGGGCCCCGCAGCTGAATACCTGAACGCCTATCCGCTGCAAAACGCCAAAGGCATCTATGAGGGACAGCGGCAAACAGACCCCGGCAAAAGGGTGTTCCTGCTCACCCGCTCCGGTTTCGGCGGCTCTCAGCGATACGCAGCAGCCATCTGGAGCGGCGACATCGGCGCCACCTGGAAAGACATGCAAACGCAGATCTCCGCAGGCATCAACTTCTCCATGTCGGGATTGCCTTACTGGACCATGGACATCGGCGGCTTTGTCGTACCGGCGAAGTTTGAAAAGCCGGATGCCGAAAACCTGGAAGAATGGCGGGAGCTCAGTACCCGCTGGACACAGTTCGGCGCGTTTGTGCCGCTGTTTCGCGCTCACGGCCAGTACCCATACCGCGAAATCTTCAACACCGCCCCGGACGATCATCCGGCGTATGAAAGTTTTCTCTACTACGATCAGCTCCGGTACCGGTTGCTGCCTTACAGCTATTCGCTGGCAGGCGCCGCCTACCACGACGACTATACGATAATGCGCGGACTGGTCATGGACTTTGCCAAAGATACCACCGTGCTGAACATAGGAGACCAGTTTATGTTCGGCCCGTCCATTCTTGTTAACCCGGTTTACAAGTACAAACAACGCAGCCGCGAAGTGTACCTGCCTGCCGGACAGGGCTGGTACGACCTGTACACCGGCGCCCGGCATGCCGGCGGCCAAAGGATTACGGCCGACGCACCCTATGGCCGCATGCCGCTGTATGTAAAGGAAGGCGCTATCATCCCGGTAGGCCCCGCCCTGCAATACGCTTCCGAAAAACCTGCCGACACGATTACACTGTACGTCTACACCGGTAAGAATGGCGCTTTCCGGCTCTACGAAGACGACGGCAGTTCCTATAACTATGAGAAAGGACAGTTTACCATCATTCCAATCAACTACCAGGAAGGCTCAAAGACACTTACCATAGGCGACCGCAAAGGGTCCTACAACGGTATGCTGCAGCGACGCATATTCCGGATCATCCGGGTGAGCGCCGCTACGCCCAAACCGCTGGACCCCGCCGCGAAAGCCGATCAGGAGGCACGTTATGAAGGAAAGCAATTGACCATCAAACTGTAAGCGCCGGTTTTATCACTACCAAAATCCAAATGCCCGACTTTTATGAAAAGATCATTAAGAAAAGCAGGACAGTTGTTACTATTAACATGGCTGACGGCCCTGTTGATAAGCTCTTCCGTTATTGCGCAAACGCATCCCGTAACGGGCCGTATCACTTCCGCGAAAACAGCCGCATCGATCGCAGGTGCATCAGTGACCATCAAAGGCACTACTAAAGGTACCACGACTGACAATGGCGGATTTTTTAAGATAGATGCCGCTCCCGGCGCCATACTGGTGGTAACCTCCGTGGGTTACGTGCCGCAGGAACTAAAGGTGACCGGTACTGAAATGAACCTGCAACTGCAGGAGTCGGTCATACAGATCGAAGACCTGGTGGTCATCGGCTATGGCGTACAAAAGAAAAAACTCGTCACCGGCGCCAACCTGCAGGTAAAAGGAGACGACCTGCAGAAACAAAGCACCACCAATGCCCTGCAGGCATTGCAGGGACAGGCGCCCGGCGTGCAGCTGACCAGCTATTCCGGTCAGCCGGGTTCGGCGATGAACGTGGTGATCCGCGGTAAAGGTACCGTGGGTAATTTTGCACCGCTGTATATCGTCGACGGGGTACAGACCAGCGACATTACTTATCTCAACCCGGCGGACATCGCCTCCATCGATGTGCTGAAAGACGCAGCCTCAGCAGCGATCTATGGTTCACAGGCAGCTAACGGCGTTATCCTCGTGACCACCCGTTCGGGCAAAGCCAACCAGAAAGCGCAGGTCACGCTGGACGTTTTTTACGGCCTGCAAAATGTGGCCCGCAAGGCGAAATTGCTCAATGCAAAAGAGTATGCGGTCATCATGAACGAAGCGGCGGTCAACTCCGGTAAGACACCCTATTTCACCAATGAGGTGATCGATAACCTGCCGGTAAATACTAACTGGATGGACCAGATGTTCAAAAAAAACGTGCCCACCCAGAACTATGTCCTCGGCGTACAGGGCGGCAGCGCCGCCTCCGTGTATTCCTTATCGTTAGGTTATACCAGCCAGGGCGGCATCGTAGGAGGAGCCAGCACTTCCAACCTGGAACGTTATACTTTCCGCATCAACTCCGAACACAAGTTATATAAAGACATCATCAAAGCAGGGGAGCACCTGACGTTCAACTACCAGAACACCTACGGTATCGGGGTCGGTAACCAGTACAACAACTCCCTGCGCGCAGCCTTTACTACCAGCCCTTTCCTGCCGATGTACGACGGTGACGGCAATTTCTTCCCGGCGGACAAAATCGGCTGGTACCCCGGAAAACCCGACAGGGCCTGGAACAACGGAGAGTCCAACCCGTATGCGGTGATGTACTATTCCAACCAGAACCGCAGCAGCAGCCAGGGATTATTCGGTGACGTGTATTTACAGGCAGAACCCATCAAAGGACTGAAATTCCGTACCAGCCTGGGCCTCAACTATTACGCCAACCAAAGCCACGGCTTCACGCCGGTATACCACCTGTCTGTCTATTCGTTCAACGATACTTCCAGGGTGACACAGTCCATGGGCAGCGGTCAGACGATCCAGTTCGATAACTCGCTGAGCTATGACTTCACCCTTGGCAACGATCACAGCTTCAGCGTGATGGGCGGGACGTCGGCACTCAAAGCTACCGGTGTGAGCATGACCGGCAACAACCGCGATCTGCGCGTCGCGGATTTGTGGCATGCCTATCTGTCCGTAGCGCAGAACGTGACCAAAGGCGCACCTTATATGAGCGTGAGCGGCGGCCCCTTCACCAACGCGCTGGCGTCTTACTTCGGCAGGCTGCAATACAACTACAAGGAGAAATACCTGCTGAACCTTACCTTCCGTGCCGATGGCTCCTCCCGATTTGCTCCGGATAACCGTTGGGGCTATTTCCCCTCCGTATCTGCCGGATGGGTGGTGTCCAAAGAAGGGTTTATGGAAAGCGCCTCCTGGCTGAACTTTTTTAAGCTGCGCGGCAGCTGGGGACAGGTGGGCAACCAGAACGTAGCGGCTTATCAATACTTGTCACCCATCGCTTTCAATAATGCATCCTATATCTTCGGACCGGTGGAAGGCGTTAACACACAAGGCGCTTATCCCAGCCGGTTAGCCAATCCCAATGTGAAATGGGAAACATCGGAACAGACCAACATCGGTTTTGATGCAACGCTCATGAAAAATCTGAGCGTTACGTTCGACTACTATATCAAAAAGACAAAAGACTGGCTGATCAGTGCGCCGATACTGGCTACCGCCGGGGCGGACGCGCCGCTGATCAATGGCGGGGACGTAAGCAACACCGGCGTGGAACTGGCGCTGTCCTATCAGAACAGCATCGGCAGGGACTTTCATTATACGGTGGGAGTGAATGGCGCCTATAACAAAAACACGATCGGCAACATCCCCACCAACGATCACATCATCCACGGAAACACCAATACGCTGTATGAGAACTCACTCGAGTTTTACCGCGCCGCCAATGGTATGCCTATCGGCTATTTCTGGGGACTGAAAACGGCCGGTATCTTCCAGACGGAAGCGGAAGTGAATGACTATAAAAACAAAGGCGGTAAGCCTATCCAGCCGGATGCCAAGCCCGGAGACGTGCGTTTCGTGGACCTCAACGGCGATGGCGTCATCGACGCCAACGACAAAACCATGATCGGCGACCCTAACCCGCGCTTCACTTTTGGGTTTAACATCGCGCTGGATTACAAAGGCTTCGACCTTCAGGTACAGGCCTCCGGCGTATCAGGCAATGACATCGTACAATCATGGAGGAACCAGTCCAGCGCGCTGGGCAATTATTCCGCTGCCATCCTCGACCGGTGGCATGGTCCCGGATCTTCCAACAAAATGCCAAGGGTAACGGAAGATAACCGCAACTGGACGCAGTTCTCTGACCTGTACATCCATGACGGCAGTTTCCTGCGCATCAATACCATCACACTGGGATATGATTTCTCCAAACTGGTGTCCCGCAATTACCTGGGCAGACTGCGTGTATACGCCTCCGTACTGAACGCCTTCACCTTTACGAAATACAACGGCATGGACCCTGAAATCGGCTACAATGAAGGTTTCTCCACCGGCGTGGACATCGGTTATTACCCAAGGCCAAGGACCATGATGATAGGTGCTAATCTCCGCTTCTAACCAAAATCTACATGAAGATGAAAAAGCTACGCATATATACACTGCTCTTCGCGCTGGCATCCCAGGCGGCCTGCAGCAAAAGTTTCCTCGATACGGAAGACGTTACCACGGCTACCGAGCAAAATTTCTATAAAACACCCAACGATGCTTTTAAAGCGCTGGTGGGCGTTTATGATGGGCTGCAGACCGTATGGGCCGGCGGCGTGTCCATGCCGATAGCATCGGAAATACTGTCTGACAACGCTTTTGGCGGTACCGGTAATGCAGACGGATTCGGCTACCAGATGATCGACGAGTTTGACAAGCTCCGTTCCCCGTCTGACCAGAGCCTGTTCGGTGATAACTGGAGCGCTTACTATAAAGCTATCTACCGGGCCAACATGCTGTTGACCCACCTCGACCAGGTGGATTGGAAAGGCAGCGAGAACCTGCGGCCGGTGTACGAATCCGAAGCCCGGTTCATACGCGCTTACCTGTATTTCGACATGGTAAGATTGTGGGGTAATATCCCGCTGCTCGCCAAACCTACGACAGACAACGTTCCGCAGGCCAGTGCCGACAGCGTGTATAAACTGATTGCAGATGACCTCGTGTTTGCGGCCAACAATCTTCCGGCAGTCAATTATGGCGCTCAGCCAGCCGCTACGCGTGGCAGGGTCACTAAATGGGCGGTGGAGTCGCTGATAGGAAGAGTGTACCTGTATTACACCGGTTATTATGGTAAGACGGACCTCGTCAGCACTGTGTCCAAACAACAGGCGCTGGCTTATCTCGAAGATGTGATCACCAACGGCGGATTCGGGCTGGTAGAGCAATTTGCCCACCTGTGGCCGGCTGCGTCGCTCAATGATTACGTGGGAGAAGATAACAAAGAAACCATCTTCGCCATTAAGTACACGTATACCAGCGATTACAACGGGAATACAGACGGCAACCAGTGGATGGTAATGAACGGCCTTCGTGGACAAAGCATCTTCCCATACGGTATGGGGTGGGGCGGTTGTCCGGTCAACGCAAAGCTCTGGAGCGCCTACGCCGCCAACGACACCAGGAGAAAAGCCACGATCATTTCTATCGCAGACGAAGGACTGGCTTTTACGAACAGTAAAGACCAGCGGGAATACACCGGTTACTATATGAAAAAGTACACACCGCTGGTAGACGAGGCGGGCAACAGCCTCGCCGTGAAAATGGGCGGTACCAACTTTATGATCGGGCAGTTCCAGGATTATGTGTCCATCCGTTATGCAGATGTGTTGCTGATGGCGGCGGAAATGGGTTCTCCCAATGCGCAGCAGTATTTTGACAATGTGCGCAAACGCGCCTTCGGCGCTAACTTCACGGCATTGCCTGTAAATAAGGCCAATGTCCTCCAGGAAAGAAGGTTTGAATTTGCCGGAGAAGGCATTCGTTATTGGGACCTGCTGCGCCAGGGTATCGCCGCCGCGGCAGCTGCCATCGCGGAAACCACCACGGTGCAAAATGGTGATGTAAATACAACGAAGACCATACAGGCGGGAAAAATTACAGAGACAAAAGGACTGTCACAGATTCCTTATTCACAGGTGACCCTGTCCAACGGCGTACTGAAACAAAATACAGGCTGGTGATCATCCCACAAAAATATACCACTATGTACAAGCTGTCATACCTGAAGCAGGCAGTATTAGTATTGCTGCCGCTCATCACTATATCCACTATACTTTCCTGTAAGAAGAAAGAATACAGTCTTTCCCCGTTGCCTGACAAATCGGCCATTAACATGGAGGTGAAGCAGGACCTGACTGTGGACCCCGGAGGCAATACCCTCTACCTGATCAATCATACCGCGGAGGTCATCCCGGTGTGGGACTATGGCACCGGCAGATCGGGCCGGCAAACGGATACTATTCACTTTGCCTTCAAAGGCGACTATGTAATCCGGCGTTCCGCGCTGACAGGCGGAGGTATCGTGCAACTGGATTCTATTAAGGTCCGTGTCACCGCCGATAATCTGAATTACGTCAACGATCCCTTGTGGAATGCGCTTACCGGTGGCGTTGGCCAGGAAAAGACATGGGTGCTGGACATGGAGGCTACTGTGTTTGACGGTCCGCTTTTCTTTTATGGTACCGACAATGGCTGGGGAGGCGACTGCATGAAAACCGGCGGCGATTGCTGGTCATGGGCGCCCAAATACGCAGACAATACCTGGCTGATGCCCGCCGGCGATTATGGGACCATGACGTTTAGCCTGAAGGGAGGTCCGTTCGTGAAAGTAGTGCATCAACAGGTGCCGGCCAGAGGTACCGAAAACGGGACTTTTTACCTGGACATTAATACTAAAAGACTCACTATGACGGATGCCACGCCTATTCACGATATGGGCCGCGACGCCTGTGTGGCGGCATGGGGCAATATCCGGCTGCTTTCATTAACTGAAAAATCCATGCAGCTGGGCGTGCTGAGGACCTCGTGCGACGGGCCGGCATTGCTGGTATATAACTATGTATCGAAACAACAGTAGTACCGTGGAAATTGACATAATGCTACCGCATGAAACCCTATTTGCCGGCAGCGATCATCCTGATGATCGCTGTCGTTGTTTCCTGTAAAATGCATAACAGAGATGTTATGTTACAGGGATTGAACCAAATGTTATCGCTATCTGATTTTTATGCTAAAGAAATTATTTTTTATATGGGCATGTTGTTGCCTTTTTTGTTCCGGCGCCTTTGCGCAGCTTACCATGTCTAAAGTGTTTGGTGATAGCATGGTGTTGCAGCGTAACCAGCCCATCCCTGTTTGGGGATGGGCCCCGCCCGGAACGTTGATAACGGCCGTGCTGGGAACAGCGCAGGCGAAAGTCATAACAGGCAAAGACGGTAAATGGACGCTTCGTTTCCCGTCACGTAAAGCCGGGGGGCCTTTTACATTGAAGGTATCCGGCGCCGATACAGCCGTTGAATATAAAAATGTACTGATCGGTGATGTATGGCTGGCTTCCGGTCAGTCCAACATGGAATGGCCCGTGAAGGACGCTAAAGACGCCGCCAAAGAAATAGCGGCCTCTCACTGGCCACAGATACGATTTTTGGTGGTGGACCATCACAAAAGCCTGACGCCACAGCAAGACATCCCGGGTGGAAAATGGAAAGCCTGTGATACAGCCAATACCGGCGGCTTTTCTGCAGTGGCTTATTATTTTGCGCGCAAGGTCCACCAGGAGCAGGGCGTTCCGGTCGGCATCATCCAGAGTACCTGGGGCGGCACGCCGGTGGAGGCATGGACCGGCAGGGAAGGACTGCTGGCATCTCCCATCACAAAGTCCCGGGTACTGGCCAACGACACGCTCACGACCGCCGATTTTGTACAGGATAGCATAGACCTGGTACGCTTCTGGGAGGTAGTATATCACCCGCAAAACAATGCGGACCGGGAAGTGCCGTCGGAAACATTCAGTGACGCAACATGGCCACAGGTGCAGATGCCCGGGCTGGTGAAGGACTTTGGCGGGCCATACGAAGGGATCGTATGGATGCGCAAAAAGATCACGCTGCCTGCCTCTTTTACAGGAAAAGCCCTGACGGTGGAATTAGGCCACCCTGAAATGAACTATTCCCTGTATGTCAACGGACACGAGATCTGTAAGAACATCTGGAACGCCAGTCCGTCTCATCATTACACTGTCCCTCCGGAAATGCTGAAGACGGGAGAGAACGTCATCGCGCTGCGGATCGCCATGCTGTGGGGCGGGGGTGGGTTGAACCCGCCGGCGGACAGCATCTATGTAACGGATGGGGCTACACGCATTTCGCTGGCAGGGCCGTGGCGATATAAAAAAGATGTGGAAACAACAGCATTGGCTATACGAAATTATCACTGCTATCCAGCTATGTTGTACAACGCCATGGTCCACCCGCTTGTGCCTTATGCGATCAAAGGCGCAATCTGGTACCAGGGGGAAGCCAACGAATACGCTGCCTTCGATTATCGGCAGTTATTCCCTAACCTGATCAAAGACTGGCGCCAACGCTGGCAGCAGGGGAATTTTCCTTTTCTGTATGTGCAGCTGGCCAACTTTAAGAAGATAAAGCCACAGCCTTCGGAGAGTGAATGGGCCGAGGTGAGGGAGGCACAGTCCATGACGCTGTCGCTTCCCAACACGGGGATGGCCTGTATCATCGATTTGGGAGAGGCAGGTAATATTCACCCTGCCAACAAACAGGAAGTGGGCCGCAGGCTGGCTTTAGTAGCAGGTAAACAGGTATATCATCACAAGGGCATAGCGTCAGGGCCTTCTTTTGCCGGCTTTACAAAAGAGCCTCATCGCATCCGCGTCCGTTTTACAGGTACGGGGACCGGCCTCGCAGCAAGCGATGGCAAAGCGGTGACCGGTTTCGCCATTGCCGGCGCTGACAAACGCTTCTATTGGGCTAACGCCATCATCGAGGGAAATGAAGTGGTTGTTTATGCAGACGAGGTGGCAACGCCAACGGCTGTACGTTACGCCTGGGCCGACAATCCGGTTTGTAACCTGGTTAATTCCGCAGGTCTTCCCGCCGTTCCGTTCAGGACGGACAACTGGAAAGGGCTAACACAGCCATAATGGTCAGCTGTCGTTTTCCTTTTTATTCGCCACATACTGCGAAGGCAGCACCTTGAATTCTTCCTTAAAAAATTTCGAGAATTGTTTGGGGTTATTAAACCCCACGTTATAGGCGATCTCCGCGATAGTCATACCGCTTTTTTCCAGTAGTTGCGCTGCGCGCTTCAGCCGGATGGAGCGGATGAACTCCAGCGGGGATTTGCCGGTAAGCGCTACGATCTTCCGGTAAAGCGTCACCCGGTTCATATGCATGGCAGCGCTGAAATCTTCCACGGAGAAGTCCGGATTGTCCATCTGTTGCTCGATGATGTCCAGCGCATTTTGCAGGAAGGCGGCATCTACAGAGGTAACGGTTATTTCGGCGGGATTTACTTCAATTTGCTTCTGGAATCTTTTCTGCAGTAGTTTCTGTTGCGCCAGCAGGTTTTTTATCCGGGAATCCAGTATCTCAAAAGTAAAGGGCTTGGTGATATAGTCATTGGCGCCCGCTGCAAAGGCCTGCAGCTGCCTGCCTTCGTCGCCTACGGCCGTGAGCAGGATCACGGGGATATGCGCCGTCCCGGTTTCCGTTCTGATATTTTTGACCAGGTCAATGCCGTCTGACAAAGGCATCATAATATCGCTGACCACCAGGTCCGGATTACATGATTTCACCTTTTCCCAGCCTTCCTTGCCATTGGTGGCTTCCTCAATATGAAACTGACCTCTCAGGTTATCTTTCAGATAGAAGCGAATGTCTTCATTGTCTTCCACTACAAGGATGGTTTTCAGCTTGCTGTTTTTTCGCGTTTCCCCGGACAACATTTGCGTCGTGTCTTCCCCGGTTAACATTGGCGTGGTACTGCGTATAACGGGATCGTATATTTTTTGGGCCGGAATACGTACGGTAAAGCAGGTGCCGAGCCCAGGCGCGCTCTTCACTGTGATTACGCCGTGGTGAAGTTTTACAAACTCCCGGGTAATGGCCAGTCCTATGCCCGTGCCCTGGTTCGCCATTTCTGCCGGTACATCTGTCTGGAAGAAACGTTCAAAGATTTTCTGTTGCTGGTTTTCGGGGATGCCGATGCCGGTGTCCCGGACTTCGATGATGAGCGTTGCATCGCCTTCATTGCCGGAAGGAGGGTCCGTGGAAAGCTGTAAAGTGACGGTACCATTGTCCGGCGTATATTTAAATGCGTTAGACAGCAGGTTGAACAGGATTTTTTCAATCTTGTCTTTATCAAAATAGATTTCAAGATGGTCAATAGCGGACATGACATTAAAAGTGATCATCTTCTTCTCCGCGATGTCTGTAAAGGAGCGGCTGATGTCCCGGATAAACTGCACAATGTCTCCCATAGCCAGGTGCAGCCGGATGGCCTGTACTTCCATCTTTCTGAAATCCAGCAGTTGGTTGACAAGGTTCAGTAATCTTTTGGCATTACGGAGCACCAGCCCCAGCTGTTTTTGCTGGGATTCGTTCTCCGTGTTTTTGATGATGGTGTCCAGGGGAGAGATGATCAGGCTCAACGGCGTACGCAGTTCGTGACTGACATTGGTAAAGAATTTAGTTTTCACCTGTTCTATGGCATGGGCCCTTTCCGCCTCGCGGCGCTGTTGTTCCACTTCGTACCGCATATGTATCCTGTCCAGCGTAATACGCCGCGCCAGCGCGAACAGTCCGGCGGCTGTCAGCAGATAAAGAACGAAAGCGAAGGGGGTTCGCCAGAAAGGGGGCTCCACACGAATCTTCAGCGATATGGGCTCGCTCCAGGAACCATCGCTGTTGAGCGTTTTGACTTTAAACGTATAATGCCCCGGGTCCAGGTTGGTGTAGGTGGCTTTGCGCTGGCCGCCGTCTGCGTAAAGCCAGTCGGTGTTAAATCCTTCCAGCGTATAGGCGTACCGGTAATGTGCCTTGTGACCATAGTCGAGGGAGGCAAATTCGATGGAGAATACGTTCTCCCGGTATTTCAGGTCAATGTTTCCGAGTTTGGAAAGGGATTGCTCCAGCACAATGCGGCCGTTGAAGATTTCACCCGGCCTGATGTTGCTGTTCAATATCTGCAGGCCGGTGAAGATAAGCTTGGAACGATTAACAGTTTTGGCTACCTGGTTGGTATTAATAATGTTGAAACCGGAGGGACCGCCGAAGATCAGTTCTCCGGCGCTGGTTTTGAGGGCCGCGTTGTCATTGAATTCGCGGTTCTGGAGGTTGTTGGATTCATCGTAACCGACAACCGACAACGTAATGCCCTTGCCGTTCTGCCGTGGTGTGGCGCTGCATAGGCCGCTGGGGGTGGACAGCCATAGCCTTTGCGTGTTGTCTTCCAGTATATTGAGTATGATATTGTCCGGGAGGCCGTCAGCCATGGTGAACAACTCAAAGTCGCCGGTCTGCTCGTTGAACAGGTTGAGCCCTTCATGAGTGCCTACCCACACGCGGCCTTTGCTGTCTTCCAGGAAACAGATGACGTTATTGCTGCTCAGGCTTTTTTTATCGCTGCTATGACGGTAGGTAGTGATTTGTTTTTTGTCCGGGGAAAAGACCATGATCCCATAGGTGGTGCCGGTCCATAGATTGCCTTTGCGGTCGTCCATCAGCGCGGAAATGTAGTTGGACGACTGGTTGCCGGTCCTTTCCCGGAAGAAGTGGGCGAAACGGCCGGTCTTCCGGTCCAGCAGGTCCAGCCCGGTTCCCCAGGTGCCTACCCACAAGCGGCGGTCTTTGTCTTCATAGACTTCCCATACCTTATCGTCCGCGAGGGACGACGTGTCCTGATCGTTGTGCCGGTAACGGGTAAATTTTTTTCCGTCGAAGCTGTTGAGTCCTCCGAAGTAGGTGCCTATCCACAGCACGTTCTGATGGTCCAGGCAGAGGCTTACGATGACGTTGTTGCTGATGCTGTTGGGATTGCGGGGATCATGCTGATATTGCCGGAAGGTATTGGTTTTCCTGTCAAAATAGAGGAGACCGCCACCGTTGGTGCCTATCCAGAGGTTGCCCTGTTTGTCTTCCACGAAGCGGTTCACATCATCATAGGGAAGACTACCGGCATCCGACTCCTGGTGATGATAATGCGGGAATTGCAGGATATTGCTATTGAGATAATTGACGCCCTGTTTGTAGGTGCCCGCCCACAGGATGCCGTTATCATCCTTGTACAAGGCGTTGATGCTGTTTTGACCCAGGCTCTGGGGATTCTTAGGATCGTTGAGCAAATAGGTCGTATGGAAATTTTTCTTTTTATCGATCAGCGCAATGCCGCCATGATCGGTGGCTATCCATATGAGGCCGCTGTTGTCCTGGACGATCTGGCTTACAAGGCCGGATGACAGGCGGGAAGGAGCGGAGTTTTCATTGAAAGGTCTTACGGAATTGTCTTGCGGACGGAAGAGGTAGGCGCCATAGGCGAAACTCCAGAGCCAAATGTCGCCATCGCTGTCAATAAAAAGGTTGGTAGGCGGGCGCTCTTTGGCCTGTTGCTGAACGGCAGTACTCGTGGAGATGGTTTTGCCGGAGGTGATGTCATAATGTTGTAAGACGCCGTTCTGTTGCAGCAGCCATATAGTGCCGGCGGCTGCTTCCCGGACGGCTATGATTTTATTTCCGGCATTGATGTTCATTCTTTTCGCCTGTTTGTTGACATACAGGAAAAGATCGCCGTTCTCATATAAAAACCAGTATCGCCCATTCGTTCCTTTGGTGATATTGTACACAGTACCTTCGGGTAGCCCCAGTGATTTCAGATAGTCGTTGGCGTTAGCAGAGAAACGTTCGGTATGACTATCGTAGACCGACGGGCCGCCTTTTGTTGCCACCCACATTTTTTCATCCGGAAGTTCATACAGCGAAAGCACATAGTTGTCGGTCAGTGAAGTGCTGTCGTTCTGACGGCTGCGCAGCACCTTGCAGGTATAGCCGTCGTAGCGGTTAAGCCCCGATACCGTGCCGAACCACAGGTAGCCGTCCGGGTCCTTGAGGATCGCTGTCACCTGGTTATGCGACAAACCGGAATAGATATCCAGTTTGGAAAAGTTGTAGGGAGCTGTCTGTGCAAAAACCTGGAAAGGTAATGCCAGTATAGCCATTAGAACGAAAACGCGCATCATAACGTGTTGAACTTAGAATTTATTACTGCAGCATAGGAACGCCATCTGATATCCTGTGTCGCCATAAAAAAAGAAAACGCAGCGAAACGACAGCAATGTTTGGAAGGCCCCGGCCCCAAAGGAACTAAAATCCTGCTAAAACGCTACCCCGGCCAAACTACGAGTCTCTGCACGTAAGTTAAAAATAATTGTAGTAATGACAAATAATATTTTTAAATTGTCCGTCGCTAAGTCGCAGATGCAATGTTATGAAGAAAAATAAACTGATCAAAAAATGGAGATGGTGGTTGCCGGCGTGCAGCCTGATGCTGGCAGCTATACCGGCTGTCTGCCAGCAGGTATTTACCGTACAGGCCGACAAACCCGGCGCTGTTATCCAGCCAACGATGTATGGCGTATTCTTTGAAGATATTAATATGGGCGCTGACGGCGGACTATATGCCGAGCTGGTGAAGAACCGCTCCTTTGAATTCGACAACCCATTAATGGGGTGGACGGTCAACGGTAAAAAGGACGAAGGTGATATACTGGTGCTGAATAGTACTGCTTATAACAAAGCCAACCCTCACTATCTGCATATCCGCGTCAACAACCGCCGTAAAGGGGAGTGGGGGCTCACCAACGAAGGCTTTAAAGGCATGGGTATTCGGAAGGGCGTAACGTATTGTTTTTCTGTCAAATACAGTACTAACCAACCAGGTGTGACGGTGTACGCCGAACTGACAACACCTTCCGGAAAGGTGATCGGTGCCGGCTCATTCACCGCTGCGCCCACCGGCGCTGACTGGTCAACGAAGGAAGTAACTTTTACCGCTTCGGCGGAGGAGCCGTCGGCCAGGCTCACAGTGTGGCTGGAGGGCAACGGCAGTATCGATATGGACATGATCTCGCTGTTTCCCGGTGACACCTGGAAAAACAGGCCTAAAGGCCTTAGGGCAGACATGGTACAGATGCTGGCAGACATGCAACCGGGATTTGTTCGTTTCCCCGGCGGTTGTATTGTGGAAGGCCGTAACCTGGCCAACCGCTTTCAGTGGAAAAAGACGGTCGGTCCCCCGGAAGACCGTGAGCTGATCATCAACCGCTGGAACACGGAATTCGGTCACCGCCTGACGCCGGACTATTATCAGAGCTTCGGCCTCGGCTTTTTTGAATACTTCCAGCTGGCAGAAGACATCGGCGCGGCGCCGCTGCCCATCCTCAACTGCGGCATGGCATGTCAGTTTAATACTGCTGAACTGGCGCCCATGGACGCGCTGCAGCCTTATGTCCAGGATGCGATAGACCTGGTGGAATTTGCCAACGGTCCCGCTGACAGTAAATGGGGAAAGGTGCGTGCTGACATGGGACATCCGGCCCCTTTTCACCTGACGATGATCGGGGTGGGCAACGAAAACTGGGGACCGCAGTATGTTGAACGCGCCGCGGAATTTGCGCGTCAGCTGAAAGCCGCGCATCCCGAAATAAAGCTGGTGTTCAGTTCCGGTACAGATCCCGACGGTCCGCGTTTCAACTATCTCAACGATACGCTCCGGAAAATGAACGCCGATTTTATTGACGAACATTACTATCGCAATCCGGAATGGTTTCTCGCCAATGCCGGCCGTTACGATCATTACCCGAGGGAAGGTGCTAAGGTGTTTGCAGGGGAGTACGCTGCGCATGAATCAAAAAATTTCACCGGCGCCAGCCGTAACACGCTGCGGGCGGCCATTGCCGAAGCAGCATTCCTTACCGGCCTGGAAAGAAATGCGGACGTGGTACACATGGCTTCCTACGCACCGCTTTTCGCCAGTGCAGAACAGTGGCAGTGGGCGCCCGATCTTATTTGGGTGAACAGCCTGAAGGTTGTTGGCACGCCCAGCTACCAGGTACAGAAATTATATTCGCGCAATAAGGGGACGCATGTACTGCCATTACACCAGGGCAACGAGCCGGTAAAGGGGAAGGACAGCCTCTATGCCAGCGCTGTCTTCGATAAAAATACAGGAGATGTGATTGTCAAGATCGTTAACGCCAGCCAGCAAACTACTGTCAGAACGATACAGGTAACCGGCAGCAATAAGGTTGCTGGCAGTGCAACGCTGACCACGCTCACCGCTAAGGACCCGGTCACCGTCAATACATTTGACGAAATGCCTGTACAGCCGGTCGTGTCTACGGTACCGGTACGTCGGCAAGCCGTCACGCTCAAGCTGGCGCCCAATTCCCTGAGTGTATTACGGATCGGCGGCAAAAAATAAGATACCCCTCGCGCAAATAAAACATCAAAATCCGGCAAATCCGTGGTGGTTTGTGGCTGTATAAAGATGGAGATTTACAACACGTTATGAATCGGTTTTTTCCGACAGTAAGTCAATCAAAATCTAATTACAGTCACAATGAAAGTAAAAAGCAAAGCACTAATAGGATCTGCTTTGGGGTTGTCATTTGTGTTCCTCTCTATGCAGTCAGCCGAGGCGCAGCGAATTGTCAGGGCAAGCGGCAAGGTCGTGGACACCAAAGATCTTACCCCGCTGCCCGGTGCCACCGTAGTACGGGTAGGCGGTAAAGAAGTCGCCGTCGCCAACAGCGCAGGTTTTTTTGAGATCGGCGTACCGGAAGGAAGTACGCTCAGGATCTCGCAATTAGGTTACAACAACACGCAGATGAAGGCGGATACAGGCATACTGGTAAAGCTGCTGTCCTCTTCCAGTAACCTCGATGCGATAGTAGTGGTGGGTTATGGTGTACAGAAAAAATCCGCTATTTCCGGGTCTATCGGCGTTATTAAAATGGACGACGTGAAGCGGGTAACGCCTACTACTTCCGCCGGCAACCTTTTGCAGGGACAGGTGGCGGGCCTGAAAGTAAACACGCCCGCGGGCGTGCCGGGCGCGAAGCCATCCTTTTTTATCCGGCAGGTAACGACGTTCGATAAAGACCCTAAAAAAGGGCCGGCACAACCGGTGCTGTTTGTCATCGATGGTATGGTGACCAGCAATGCAGATGATTTTAATAACCTGAGCCCCAACGATATCGACAACGTTTCCGTACTGCGGGATGCGTCGGCAGCAGCGGCCTATGGCGCGCGGGCGGCAGGCGGTGTTATTGTGGTGACAACGCGTAAAGGTGTGAAATCCGCCCGGCCGGTCATCAGCTACTCCTTCAATACCGGCGTCGATAAGCGTACCAAAAACGCGCCATTGACCAGCGCGGTGGAAGCAGGGCTGTTGTACAACCGTATCAACCCCAACGCTACCGATCTGTGGACGCAGCAGGAACTGGATTTCTTCAAGACCGTCAACAATGGATGGGGCTACGATCAACTGGCCACCATATGGCGTGACCCTTCTACCACCTCCCACAACCTGAGTGTTTCCGGCGGGGGAGACAAAGTCCGTTATTATATGGGCGGATCTATGGTCTCGCAGAAAAGCTTCGTGGAAAATCTCGACTACAAAAAATATAACCTTCGTTCCAACGTCACCGCAGATATTACAGACAGATTGCAATTGTTTGCCGGTCTTGCTTTGAACACCACCAACCGTTATTCTCCCCCTACGGCAGATGATTTTAACGACTGGTACGGGAAATTGCGGATATGGCAGCCCGAACAGCCGGTGTGGACCGACGGCGGACATCCGGTAGACTATGGCTGGATCATGAACATGGGCGCCCAGGTACGCGGCGATGGCGGATACAAAAAGAATACCGTGGTAAACCCCACCATCAATCTGAAACTGAGTTATAAAATACCGGGTATCGACGGGCTTACTGCCAGCGCGCAATACAACCGCAACTGGTCCAATACCCGGTTTAAATACTTCGAGAAAAAGTACGATGTATGGGTGATGAAGCGCACCGGCAACAGGATACTGTCCCTCGATGAAAAAGATCTCGTAGGCCTGAAAAAAACGAACCAGGTCAGCAACGATTATCTGGAAGAAGATTACCGCTGGTCTGACTACAGTCAGCTAAACCTGCAACTGAGCTATGATCGCAATTTCAGACGGCACCATGTAGGCGGATGGGTACTGATGGAAAAAGCACAGACGGAAGTCGGCGGCGCAGACGCTTACCGCCAGAATTTCCCGGTGTATACTACCGACCAATGGTGGGCGGCCAGCAAAGAACCGAACGATAAAGATGCGGACGGCATCACCAACGAAAAAGTAGGCCGCAAGTCCTGGGTGGGACAGTTCTTCTATGATTACGATGGAAAATATCTCGCCACTTTCTCCTACAGGTATGATGGCTCCTATAAGTTTCCGATAGATTCCCGCTGGGGCTTCTTCCCGTCTGCTTCTGCAGGATGGGTAATTTCCAAGGAGAACTTTTTCCGTAACGTCAAAGGTATAGACTTCCTGAAACTGCGTGCCTCCGCTGGTCTTACCAGCTCCGACAATATTGACGCTTACCAGTGGATGCAGGTGTATAAAATCGGAGAATCTGCTTATTTCGGCACTTCGCCTATCACAGGGACGGGTATACAGTATGGCAACATTACCAACCCGATCGTTACCTGGGAGAAAACAAAATCGTATAACGTAGCGGTGGACGTGGATTTCCTGCGTCACTTCAATGCAACCGCCGAATATTATTTTATTAACACCTACGATATCCTGGCCAAAAGAATACAGACCATTTCCCCAACCTTTCCCCGCGAGATGCCCGCAGAGAACTACGGAGAAGTACATGCCAACGGGGTGGAACTGACGGTGGGATATAACAACAGGGTAGGGAACGTGAAGTATTATGTAAATGCCAATGCGTCCTATGGTGGCGCCAGGTACACCGTCAAAGACCAGAACATTACCTATCCATACCAGGATGAAATAGGCCGCTCTACCAGCCGCATTGTAACACGCGTGGCCGATCATATTCTGCGTACGCAGGCGGACCTCGACGCATGGAACGCCGCGTATCCCAATTACAAATATTACGGCATTGCACCGCAATTAGGGCAGATGGTATACCAGGACCTCAACGGGCCGGATGGCAAACCTGATGGCCTCATCGACGACTGGGACAAGGTAGAAGTGAAGGGCAATAATAATCCCATCCTGCTGGGCGTTAACCTGGGATTTGAATGGAAAGGCATTTCCGTAGACGCTACTATCAACGGTAACCTGAAACAATACAAGTACGTGAACAATCTCGCACAGAACGTGGAATGGAACCGTAACTGGAAGGAATGGTATGGCAACAGCTGGACGCCGGACAATCCCAATGCTTACCTGCCACGGCGTTATTCCAGTAACGATGGCAACAACCGCGTAACTACGGATGAAAGCACTTTCTGGCTCACCCGTTCCGATTTTCTGCGTTTGCGCCTGTTGAACGTCGGTTACAGCCTGCCGTCAAAACTGATCAGCAGATGGGGCGTGAATGGCTTCAAAATATATTTCAGCGGCTCCAACCTCCTTGTGCTCAGCAAATTCAACAGCAAATACTACGATCCGGAAATGGGAGGGCATACCAACTACCCGGTAATGAAGACATTCAACTTTGGGGCAAATGTAACCCTCTAACCGACTTAAAAAGAGAAGATGAAACTTATACATAAACTCAGTATCGCTATTGCGTGTGCTGCGCTGGCTGTCGTTCAGCTGTCGTCCTGTAAAAAAGGACTGGACTACGACAACGTCGGCGCCATGTCTCCTGAAAACGTCTGGAAAGACTCCACCATGATACAGGCTTACCTGTCTGATATTTACGGTGGGTTGCTGCCTAAATGGCCTTTCAATGGCAGTGCTTCGGACGAAGGTATTTCCACGCCGAGAAGTCTTGGCGACTATCAGCGGGGGATCATCAGCGCCAGCAGTGAAGCATCCAATACAAAGCTGGATTACAAATACATAGAGAAGATCAATTATTTCCTCGATAACCTGGCGAAAGCACCAGCCACTGTCATCTCTGCGGAACGGAACAGCCGCTTTGCTGCGGAGGCGAAGTTCTGGCGGGCATGGACGTACTGGGGAATGGTCCGCCAGGTGGGCGGTGTGCCGCTGGTCCTGCATACGCAGGATTACCTGAACAAACCGTCACTGTTTGTGCCGCGCAATAAAACGTCTGAATGCATAGCGCAGATCGTAAAAGACCTGGACGATGCCATACAGGTATTGCCCGCCAGCTATCCCAATGCCAGCCAGGATTACGGACGTATCACCAAAGTAGCGGCGATGGCTTTCAAAGGCAGGGTACTGCTTACTTATGCCAGCCCGTTGTTTAATCCCGGTGGCGACGCCGCCCGTTGGCAGTCGGCCTACAATGCCTGCAAAGCCGCCGTGGACGCTGCTGTCAGCGCCGGACATGCCCTGCATCCCAACTTTCGTAACATCTGGTACCAGGAACGTAACAAAGAGGTGATCATGGTCAACCAGTTCTGGTATCCTATTCATGCCAACACGTTTAACGGCATCCGTGCGGAACCTTTTACCCGCGACGCCTCCAACAACAACCAGCCGTTGCTGTCGCTGCTGCTGGCCTTTCCGAAGCGGGATGGATCTCCCATGCAGTTTGATAAAAACCAGCTGGGCGATCCGGCCTACAACGCTGCTTTCATGAATGATTTTTATACCAACCGGGATGACCGTTTTTACGCAACCGTGTTCTATGGTGGTACGCCGTACCCCACGCCCGACCAGATACCGCCTTCCTATGTGAGCGGTAACAGCTACTGGAACGTCTGGAAGTATGATGCAGCCAGCGGACGCTATACCAACGCTTCCCTTGTCATTCATCCGGGGATACCGGGCAACCCGGGTATTACCGGTTTCTTCGATCGTAAGGGCCTCGACACGACTGTTACCAGCGCACTGGTGTACCAGTCCGGCACCGACTGGCCGGAGATCCGTTTTGCAGAAGTGCTGCTGAACTACGGCGAATGCGCCAATGAGCTGGGTAAGTCCGGCGAAGCCTTGCAGGTATTGCACGATATCCGTCAACGTGCGGGTATCACCCCGGGCGCGGGCAATACTTATGGCATCACCGCTACTGCCACAGCAGGCATCCGCGACGCCTATATCCGTGAAAGACAAGTGGAGTTCGCATTTGAAGGCAGGCGCTTCGATGACCTGCGCCGCTGGAAACGCTACGATATCCTTAACAGCCAGGGCGGCCGCCATGGCCTGTACATCACCCTGAAAGACGGACAAATGGTGACCGCTTCGGAAAATATCATGGACCCCGCTACCAGGGCTAAATTCACCGCCCGGTATGTCGATAACCTTGATGGCGATGCCGGTGTGAAGTTCAACCTGGACCTGAACCACTGGTTCTTCGCCCTGAAACCAGACCAGATCTCACAGTCTCAGAATGTACTGCTGCAAAACAAAGAATGGGGCGGCTCTTTTGATCCGTTGCAATAATCAGCGTTATATTGGTTAAAAACCGGCAGCTGTCCTGGCTGCCGGTTTTTGAATGTATGTTTTTTTAAAAAACTTTTTCTTTCATGAATAGTAATGGGTTTAGACTGATCTCCCTACTGTTGATATCAATCCTGTATACCACCAGCCTTAGCGCGCAGCCTGTCAGGCTACAGACAAAGTATGCGACGGTAACGATCGATGGCAAAGGATTTATTACGTCTGTCCGCAATAAAAAGAATGGCCGCGAATATTGTCCCAAAGGGCTTACATCGGCGCTGATGAGCCTCTATGCAGGTAAACAATACCTGCTGCCGCAACAGGCGGTATACAACCCTCGGCAGCATGAAATGCGGCTCCGCTATCCCAATGGCTCGGAAGCGCTGGTCCGTATTGACCAGCAGCCGGAATACCTGAAACTGAAGCTGCTGTCCCTCACGAACAGAGAAAACGTGGACAATATCGTCTGGGGACCATATAAAAGCACGATCTCGACACTGATCGGCGATGTGATCGGCGTGATACGGAATAAGGAATTTGCTTTCGGTATGCTGGGACTGGACGATAACACCACCGGGGGGCCGCCCAGTGAGGGCGACCTGTCTTTCATGTATTACTTCATCCATTCCCCGGACCCCGTAAAATATCCGCTGCCGGCACACCTCAAAGAAGGGCAGACGTTTAGCATCGGCGGTGACGGCGTAAACGATGTGGCCTTCTATTCCCAGCCGGAAGAGTATTTCCGGATGAACTACGGCAACGGCGCAAAGCTGGAACCAGCCTATGGCGCCACTATCTGTATGCATTCCCGCAACCGGCGGAAGGAGCAGATGATCCGCTTTCCCGATTACCCCGACGGGCTGGACGGAAAGGCCAACTCCGCCCGCTATCAACTGGTGACGCCCGTTGAAGCGGACTTCATCGGTTCAGCCATCGCGTTATATGCCTGTCCTGACTCGCTCGGCCTTCATACCATAGAAAAAATTGTACTGGCGGAAGGCCTGCCGTATCCTACGATTGATGGCAAATGGATCAAAGATCCCTCGGCCTACTGTCCGGATATCGCCTGGTATGGCCCGCATGACAGTCTCGTTGCCTATGCCGGTCGCCTCGGGATCAAAGGTGTGCAGGATGAAGGATGGGGAGAATATTACCCTAACCCGGCCAATCCCTGGAAAAACAAGAAGGTCAGTTTTAGCGATAAAACAGGAATGAGCATTCCTGCCTTTGGCGCATTGATGAAACAACATGGCATCCGTTATGGGCTGCATACGCTTTGCGAATTCCTGCAACCCGGTGATAACAGCGATGTATCGCCCATACCCAGTGACAGTCTCGCCATTATGCAGCGTACCACCATTACCAAAGACCTTCAACCAGAAGATACGATCATCACCGTGGCGGATACCGCCTATTTCAACGAATTCGGCGGCTGGGAAGGCAATCATACCAACGTGCTGAAAATAGGGAAGGAGCTGATCGAATACGATGGTATCACCCGCACGCCGCCTTACACCTTCCTGCACGTGAAGAGGGGGTTTCATCGTACTACCCGCGGAAGTTACAAGGCAGGTACCACGATCGTAAAACTGCAACCCAACTGCTACCGCGGCTTTGCGCCGGATATGCACCTGCAGGATACGTATGCTGATTACTACGGAAAATGGCTGACAGCCGGCGGCATGGACTACATAGATTTCGACGGGCTGGAAAGCTGTATGTACCAGGGCCACGGGCATTATTCCTTCAAACGTTTTTTCCGCGGGCTTTTTGACAGTTACCACCGTAACGGCGGTAAATACCTGCGGGTAATGGGCAGCGCCGTACAGGAGGGCAGCTGGCATTACATGAGCGTGTGCAACGTAGGTGGCGGCGATCATATGTTCAGCCCCGTGAAAAATAAATGGGGCATCGAAGGGAAGGACATGCGTTACGTATTCGAGAGCAGCTATTTCCCGGCTACCTTTGGCATCCAGGGATACCAGGCAGACTGGAGCCTATACGATGCGGAAAACCTGGAAGCAAAATCCATCGGATGGAATGCCACCTACATGCTGGGGCTCAACCAACAGACAGTGGAAGCCAGCGGAGAAAAAGAAGCGATATTTAACGCTTTCCGGTGCTGGGAGGAAGCGCGTGCCGCCAACAAATTCAGCAACGCCCTGAAAGAAAAACTGAAAGACCTGGGCTATAAATTTCACCTGGAGAAAGCAGCCGCCAATATATACCTGTTGTATCCTATCCGGGAAAACAGGTTTTCTGAACAGCGCTGTTCCATCACAGGAACACATATATCATTGCAGAATGAGTTTGCAGAGCAACCACTGGAGTTCTCCTTCAGGATCATGGGGCCGAAAGGCACCGAGGTAAAGGGGGTGACGATCGGGCTGTCGGACAACACTGTGCTGACGATCGACAAGCCGCTCCGCGCCGGCCAGCACGTTATCTACAAAAAAGGTAAACTCTGTGTGGCGGACCATGGGCGTAAGCCGCTGGAACTATTACCTGCAAAAGAGGACCTGCGGATCAAAAAAGGGGTGAGCGATATGGTGGTGACGGTATTACACCCGGTGCAGGATGATAAAGTACGGTTTGAAGTGGTAGTGCCGGTGATGGGCGCACCGGTAAAATTCTGATCATTAAAAAAATGCGGATCTTTATCCTGAAACATCCCCTTATCCAAGAACAATGAGAACAATAATTTTGCTATTGACAGCTTTGATGTCCTGCCTGCCGGCTGGTGCGCAAACACGTTACTCCGCCTGGGATTCGCTGGCGCTCACCCCTCCGATGGGGTGGAACAGCTGGAATTTTTTTGAGGCCAAAGTCAGCGAGCAGGTGATCATGGACATGGCTGATGCCATGGCAACGAACGGTATGAAGGCTGCCGGCTACCGTTACCTGGTGATAGACGATCACTGGGTGGCCGGCCGCGATAAACACAACCAGCTGGTCCCTGATCCCGTACGGTTTCCTCATGGCATGAAGTACCTGGCGGACTACGTACATGGCAAAGGACTGAAGCTGGGCATCTACTCCGATGCAGCGATGCTTACCTGTGGTGGTGTTACCGGCAGTTATAATTTCGAGGAACAGGACGCGCGAACTTTCGCCGCCTGGGGCATCGATTTCCTGAAGTACGATTACTGCAATGCGCCGGAAGATGTGGCTACTGCTTTCAGTCGCTACTCCCGCATGGGCGATGCGCTGAAAAAGTGCGGCCGTCCTATCGTATACTCTATTTGTGAATGGGGACAGCGGAAGCCCTGGCTTTGGGCGAAAGCGGCCGGCGGGCATCTGTGGCGCACCACCTGGGACAGCCGCGATGTATGGGAGTCGCACAATACCAACCTCACCGGCATCATGGAGATATTCCGTCAGCAGGAACACCTGGCACCGTATGCCGGTCCGGGCGGCTGGAATGATCCCGACCTGCTCATGGTGGGTCTTTACGGTAAAGGCGCCTCTTCTTCTGTTGACGGCCGCTTTAAAGGTTGCACCGCCACAGAGTACCGCACGCATTTTGCGCTCTGGAGTATGCTGGCGGCGCCGCTGATGGTCAATATGGACCTGAAGCAGATCGCTCCGGAAGTATTACAACTGATCACTAACCGGCAACTGATCGCCATCAATCAGGACGCGCTGGGCAGACAAGCCACTACCGTGTTACAAAAGAATGATCTGCAGGTATTGCTGAAACCATTGCAGGACAAGGCTTTTGCTGTTTGTGTGTTCAATCGTGCTGCCAGCGGGCAGTCTTTTGAGATAGACCTCAAAAAAGAGCTGGACCTGTGGCAGCCCTTTAATGTCACGGAAGTATGGAGCGGTAGGCCGGTCAGAACGCTGAAAGGTACACTGGAAGCACATGACTGCGCCATGTATATTTTGACGCCCGGGCAAAAATAACATAGGTTTAAGTCAATTTAGGTGTTGTCACACCGTTGTGGCGACTTTACTTTTATTACGCGGATTTTTTTAAGGATTAGATTTTTTCGGATGAATGCAAAAAGTATAGTGTTGGGGACAGCAGGCCTTGGAGGCGTATGGGGAAGAAGAGACCGGCCGGCTTCTGTCCGCACTATACTGACTGCCCTGGAAAACGGCATTACCGCGCTGGACACCGCGCCGGCTTATGGTGATGCAGAGGAGATCGTGGGCGATGCGCTGAAACAGTGGAGGGGGCCGATGCCGGTCATCAGCACCAAAGCCGGCAGGCTGCGCTCTTATGCTGCCGAGGAGGCGCGCTACGACTATTCCGCTGCCGGCATCATGAACAGCGTTTATCACTCGCTCAAAGCGCTGGGCATTCCCGCTGTGGATGTCCTGTTCCTGCACGACCCTGAGGCAGTGCCGGAAGAGGAAGCGGATAACGTGATAGGGGTGATGCAACACCTGAAGCAACTGGGCCTGGTGAAGAAAATCGGTCTGGGAGGTAACATCCCTTTGTGGATGGAAGCTGCTATTAAGACCGGTGTTTTTGACGTGATCATGGAATTCAACCGGCTGAACGCCGGTAACGTGGCAGCGCTCTATGACCGGCTTCCTTTCTGCCAGGCAAGAGGTATGGCGTACTACGCCGCCAGTCCGCTGCATATGGGGCTGCTGGGAAGAAATTTTAATGTGTGGCAGCAGCAGCCACCGTCATGGTTACCTGCCGACCGCATCGCAACAGCGCAGCGGCTGCAGCTGATCGCCGACCGGCATCGGCTTTCGTTGCCGGTAATGGCACATCGTTTCCTGCTCAATATTCCTCATGCATTCAACATTGTGATAGGCGCATCCGCTCCGGACGAGCTGGAAGACAGCCTGTCGGCCTTCCGGGAAGGCCCGCTACCGGCGGCAGTGTACCAGGACATACTGGATTGTAACAAGTAAACACATAGCATTGTATACTATCGATCATCAAATCTTCAACATCACCAGCGTACAGCTGAGGGAGCTGGAACCCGCCACGGCGGTGACGCCCATTCAGGATGCTACCATGGGCCCTTTTCCTGCTTTCGGCCTGGCGCTGATCACACTGGAAGACGAAAACGGTTTTATCGGAGAGGCGCCCGTTTACAGCAGCTATATCAATATCCTGGAAAACTGCCTGTTGCCCATCCTGCTGCATAGTCACCATATTCCGTATCACCAGCTGTACCGGCTGCTTTACTGGTCCATCCGCAACGAGGGCTTCAGAGGCCCGGCATCGGCATTGGTAGGGCAGATAGACCTGGCCCTGCACGATCTGGCGGCCCGCCGGGAAGGAGTGCCGTTGCACCGGTACCTCAACGCGGAAAGAGACACCGTAAAAATGTATGGCAGCGGCGGTGGTACCAACTACACTTTGCCTGAGCTGGAAAAAGAAGTCCGTCTTTTCCTCGATGCCGGCGTGGATTGTTATAAGATGAAAGTCGGCAAGGGTTTCGGCACCAGGATGGAGGAAGACGCCGCCCGTGTGAAGTTTGTACGCGGCCTGTTGGGGAAGGATATACGGCTGGCGGTAGATGCTAACCAGATATGGAGCGGAGAAGAAGCATTGCGTTTTGCAGACATGATCGCCGCGGAGAATGTAGCCTGGTTGGAGGAGCCTATCCACTCCGCCGCATTTGAACAGATAGGGGCGTTGTGCAGCCGCACGCCGCTCTGTATTTCTTTCGGCGAGTCGGAACGGACCTCGCGTTTATTCCCTACATTGGTGAACATGGGAGTGCGGCATCTGCAGCCTGTACCCACGCACCTGGGAGGGGTGAACGAATGGAAGGAGGTGCGGGACCTGGCGGCAAAGAACGGCGTGGATTTTTCATCCGGTGGCTATTCATTGTTTACCGCAGCGCTGATGGCTACCGCGGATGCCGCCTGTGAAGTGGAATACCTGTATGCTATCATGTATGGGCTGGAGCGTTATTTCAGCGTGCGTCCCGAATGGAAGAACGGTACTTTTGTGTTGCCGGACACGGCCGGTATGCCGGTGCGGGTGGACTGGGACTACTGCCGGAAGGCGGATAAGATTGTAAAACATTATTCCTGGAACAGTCTGAATATCAGGAAGTATTCACCTATTGTATCATTATGATCTTTAACACGCGCCTGTGAATATATCACTTACCGGAGTTGACGGCATTGTGCTGGTGTTGTATATTATCGCACTTTTTGCGTTGGGTTTTTTCCTGGGCAGGAACAGCGGAAAAGATATTTTTTTAGGAGGCCGGTCGCTGCGTTGGTGGCAGATCGGTTTTTCCATGTTCAGTGCCAATGCTGGTCCTATGATGCTGATCGGCATGTCCAGCCTGGGGTTTTCCCAGGGGGTGGTAGGCGCCAATTTTGAGTGGCTGGCCTGGATATTCCTGCTGCTGCTGGCCATGTTTTTCCTGCCACGTTACCTGTCGGCCGGTATCAGCACTATACCGCAGTACCTGTTGCATCGTTATGGAAAAAGCGCTTATAATTTCCTGGTGATCTATAGCCTGGTATCCATACTGGTGGTATGGCTGGGCAGCGCTTTGTATGCCGGCGGACTGGTGATTTCGCAGGTGCTGGGCTGTCCTTTGCTGTACGCGGTGGCGCTGATTGCGCTGATCGCTACCAGCTATACCGCTGTAGGCGGCTTCAGGGCGGTCGTTCGCACCGGCATTTTCCAGTCGGTCATCATTATCGTGTCTTCGCTGATACTCACGGTGCTGGCATTCAACAGGATGATGGCTTCCGGCGTAGCGCACCACGAGGTGCCGCCGGATTTCTGGAAGCTATTGCATGGAGCCGACGACCCGGAGTATTCATGGGTAGCCATCCTGGCAGGTTACCCGGTAGTAGCGATCTACTACTGGTGTGCCGACCAGACCATCGTGCAGAAGTTGCTGGGCGCCAAAGACCTGAGGGAAGGGCAGTACGGGGCGTTGTTTATCGCGGCGCTGAAGATTATTACCCCGGTCATCTTTCTGCTGCCGGGCATTATCTGTTTTATATTGTTCAGGGATATCACCACCGCTGATAATGCGTACATTACGTTGGTGAAGCAGCTGATGCCGGATGGTTTCCGGGGCCTTTGCATCGCCGCGCTGATTGCGGCACTGATAGACACGGTATCGTCGGGACTCAATTCTTTCAGCACGGTATTTACGCTGGATGTGGTGGCACAGTTCAGCACAACGGACGAAGAGAGCCGGGTGCGCACCGGCCGGTGGGTGACGGTGCTGGCGGCATTGCTGGCCATCGGCATCGCAGGGATGTTTTTGTATTCAGGTAAAGGTTTGTTTGAAATTACGCAGGGCATGGTGTCTATCCTGGCCCCGCCGCTGTCGGTGGTGTTTCTCGCTTCTATTTTCTGGAAGCGGACCAACAGGGTGGCGGTGCTGACGGTCCTATACGGCGGGGGATCTGTTTGCCTGCTGATGGGGGTATGTTACCTGCTGAATTATCCGTACAAAGGGTTCTGGCCGCATTTCCTGCTGTTGTCGGTATATCTTTTTATCGGACTGGCGGTGCTGATCGTGATGGTGTCATTGCTGACGGCGCCGGTTGTAGCCACCGGGAAGCCGGCGGCCACAACAGAAAAAATTGGTGGACAGTCGCGCAGGGTGTGGGCCGGTTGGGCGGTACTGGCGGCGGTCATGTTGATTATTTATCTTTTATTGAATAAATGATGAAGCACCTATTATGCGTGTTTTTCGCGGTATGTTTAGTATCATGCGGCGGAAACAAAGAACTGAAAACAGAAGAGAAGGTGTTCGTGGTGAACATTGTGCCGGAAGAAAAGAAGCTGCAGGAATACCTTCGTTATCACCGGCAGGTATGGCCGGAAGTGGAAGCCGGTTTCCGGAAAGCAGGGTATAGAAAGATCGTTCTTTACCGGTATCAGTATTTACTGGTGATGAAGATCGAGGTGCCTGTGGGCGCTGACCTGGGGCAGATGGGAAAAACAGCGGAAGCTTACAGCCCGCGTTGTGCGGAATGGAACAGGCTGATGGCCGGCTACCAGGTAGGCGTGCCCGGCACGGCGCAGGGGGAAACCTGGGTGGAAGCAGTTCCTTTTTATGAATTCAGGAAGGAATAGCAACGACGGTGTGTTCGTTATACCGTTTTATAAAATCACGGGGAGATAACCCTTTGATATCCTTAAAATGTTTGTTGAAGTTGGAGATATTGTTATACCCGCTATCGTAACAGGCTTCTGCGACATTATGATGCCCTTCCAGCAATAGTTTGGCGGCATGTCCTATTCTCACTTCCTTTACAAAATCAATCAGCGTGCGGTTGGTCTTCCGTTTGAAAAAACGACAGAAGGCCGCCGAAGACATCGGGATGAGGTCTGCCACATCCTGTAACGCAATTTCTTCTTTAAAATGGCTGAAGATATAATCAAATACCTTGTTGATTTTATTGGCTTCGCCGGAATTGTCTACAGCGTTGAAGTAGGGGGAAGAGAGCACTTCAGCGTAGTCGGATTGCGCCAGCGCATCCAGCAGCTGTAACATCAGTACGGCGCGTGTGAGGCCCGATTGGCCCAGCATTTCCAGCATAAGGTTCCTGGCGGTGGTAATGGTTGGGCCGCTGAACAGCAAGCCCCTGGCGGCTTTTTCGAAGAGTGCATTCAGTTGCCGCGCTTCCGGTTTTTCCAGCAGTTGCCGGCCCATAAAGTCAGGGAAAAAGTGGATCACTGTCGCTACCGGTGGTTGAAAAGGATCTACCGCCTGGTAATACTGCCAGCAATGCGGCAGATAACTGCCCAGCAACACCAGCTCCGTACCTTCAAAGTCGCGGATATGATCGCCGATGAAACGTTTGCCGCTACAGTTTTCAATCAGCGCGATCTCAAAGTTCACATGTGACTTCAATGCCGTATATCTCCTGATCTCCAGCATTTCTGACCTGATGGTAAATGACTGGTCCGGAGGAAAGGTGAAGTTCTCATAAATGTACTGCATAGACATAGATATGTGGCATACTCCCGATGCCAAGTTAATAAAATTTAGCAAGGTTTTAGCAAATAATCTCCTGTTTTTGCGGCAGCAAAAAAAGCATCAGTATTGATCAAATAAGGGGTGGTAAATAGAAAGCCTATCATTGATTTTTGCACCATGAGATATTGGTGCAGCTTTAAATCCCTGATTATGATCCCGGCATTGTGCGCATGGCATATAGTGCCGGCGCAACAGCCGGCGGCAGATGATCTGCCGGGCCAACTGCAGGGTGTGTTACGGTACCGGATCTGCCAGTATGAAGGCACCACTTTAAAGACGGCACAAACCTTTCAGCAGGACAGGGTCCAGGCGGCCGGGGGCGACTGGCGCCTGCAGGTGAATAAAAGGGTCCTGCCCGACGGTGCTACCGATATACAGGCTGCCTGCAGACTGGAAAAGGGTAACGCGCGCCAATGCGCGCTCTCCATATCACTGGACTTCGCCCGATGGAGCCCGCAACATTATGTGCTGGTGCCGGCTTCCGTATACAACGGCAACCGCTATCGTGCCATCGGGGAGGGTTACAATCCTGACTATCCGCGGGATATGTATTATAATCCGCAGGTGCCGCTCACTATCTCCAACAATCCGCGTTTGTCAATTCAAACAGGAGAACCTTCCACGATAGCCTTACAAACCGGCAACGCTGCCACCCCGGCTATCTGTTTTTTTTCGCCACAGGAGAAGAAAGGTTTTATTCTGCTCACGACACAGCAGACCAGTCTGGGAAACAGCGGTCTTACGATAACAGAAAACGCAGCAAAAGACAGCTGCTCACTGTCGATTTCCGCACCAGCGGTACGCAGGCTGGCGCCGGGATTCGGCGATTTCCATGCCAGCGGTGACCGTGCGCCCGACTGGAAAGCCGGTGATGAAGTGACCATGCATTTCCGGACGTATGTATTTGATGCGGAAGATATACCGGCGCTGCTGCGCCGCCTGATGCAGGTCCGTAAAGCACTGAGCGGGCCCAATGCGCCCAGGAACATATTACCGATGAGCAAACTGTTGCAGTGTGCAACGGACATCTGCCGGCAGAACTTCATAGAAGTGAAGGCCGGCGCCTATTACAGGCCGGAGAACAATGATGATTTCCAGCTGGGATGGGTGAGCGGTATGATCAATACCTTTCCCATGCTGGCGCTCAATGATGCGAAGGAACGGCAACGGGTGGCCAGGGAGCTTGATTTTGTGACGGCGAAGCTGCAAGGCAAGAGCGGTTATTTCTACGGTGGTATTACCGCCGACGGTAAGCTGCGTCCCGAAAAAATGCATCCCGCATTCCCTGAGCTGCAGGCGATGGTGAGGAAGAACGGCGACGTGTTGTTCTGGCTGATGAAACACCTGCTGTTGCTGAAAGCGCAGGGATATGGCCGGATGATACGGCCGGAGTGGGAACAGGCTGCAAAGCGGCTGGCGGCAGCCTTTGCGGCCACCTGGGAAAAACATGGCGAGTTCGGACAATTTATTGCTCCTGCAACAGGAGATATTGCGGTTTATAATTCCACGGCGGGGGCGATCGTGCCTGCGGGCATGATCATGGCCTCCCGCTATTTTCACGTTACGGCATGGACGACGATGGCAAAGGATGCGTCCGCCTTTTATTACCGCCGGGATGTTGAAAAGCAGGGTCTGACGGGCGGTGACTGCGGAGATATTTCTCACGATGCCAACTCTGAGTCGGCATTCGGTCTCCTGGAGTCGCTGATGGCCGTGTACCACTATACAGGGGAGCAGCGCTGGCTGCATATGGCCGAAACGCAGGCTGCCCTCTGTGCTACATGGGTACTGTCCTATGATCCTGTTTTTCCTTCCGGTAGCGCTATCGGCAGGTTACAATGCCATATGGCCGGCGCTGTATGGGCCAGTATCCAGAACAAACATGCGGCGCCCGGTATCTGCACGTCTTCCGGCGATGCGCTGTTCAAACTCTTCAGGGCCACCGGCCATCGCCAGTATGCAGATCTGCTGCGGGACATACAACATGCCCATGCAGAAGCGGTGAACATGCCCGGACACCTGACCACGCACAACCTCACCGGTTCTTCAATGGAACGTATCCAGCCCGGCGATGCCGAAGGGAAAGAGAGTATCGGCAATTTCATCAATACGCGCAACTCCTGGACAGAAACCGCAGGCATGCTCATGGCACTGGAAGTGCCGGGTATCTATATCAACACGGATAAAAAAGAAGTATACACCTTTGATCATGTCGTTACTGAAATAATAGCGACGGAAAAATCATCGATGGTCATCGCCATCACCAACCCGACAGCCTACGACGCATCGGTGTCATTGCTGGCAGAAAACAACCGGCAGGCGGCCGCTCCATTGCCCTATACGGCATTTGTGAAATGGCCGCATGTGCGCGCCGGCGCCGGACAAACCGTGAAGGTCCGTGTAACCGCTGCGGGCATTGCCATCATACCATAACCAAGCCTCCCACAACTACAGTATAAAGCGAAAAGCGCCCTCCGGGATTTCCCGGGGGGATTTTATTGTCGGGGATACCGGTATTTTATTATCCTTGCAGTAAATCAAAAGATCATGGATAACGCATCGATTAAGTTGCCTGAAGACTTTAGTCATATCAGCGACTGGTTCTGGGGTATTATCAGCCACGCGAAGGAAGACAGAAACACGTTAAAAGAAACACTGTCTGCGATGGCCAAAGACGATATCCTGCGGTTTCAGGAACAGTTTGTAGATGCTGCTGCAGAGCTACAGGACGAGCCTTTTACGGATTATATGGAGGAATCAGAAGATGGCATAGAAGACATCTCTCATTGGATAGTTAGCAAAGGAAAAGCCTTTTACGCGGAGATCATTCATCATCCGGAAAATACCCCTCATTCGGTAACAGGTAATACAGAGCGTATTCTTTATGGGGTAGCTGATGAAGTTTGCCTGGATAAGTTTGGAGAAACAACTGGTATCTATTAAAAAATAGCCCGGGGCTTGCGTGCCCCGGGCCTGTATATTAATATCCCTGGTTCTGTTCCAGCACAGCGCCGGTATTCTGTGTGATTTCGGTGGCAGGTATCGGCCACAGGTTATGATAAGGCTCGATGGTTAAGCCCGACTTCGGATTGTATTTCTTATCCCGGTCGTACAGTTTACCCATACGGGTGAGTGTTACCGCCCTGAACTCTTCCATGTACAACTCTCTCAGCCGTTCGTCCAGCAGGTAGTCGATATTCATTTCTGCGGCGGTGGCAGGCGTGGCGCCGGCCCTGTTGCGCACCACGTTGATATCGTCTGCCGCTTTCTGTGCGTCACCTTTGCCGAGGTGTGCTTCGGCTCTCAGCAGATAGGTTTCTGCTAGGCGGGCCATATACTTCTGCAAAAACAACCGGGAGGCGCCGTTCAGCAGCAGGCCGCCAAACGGGTTGGTCACATTGGTGAGGATCGCCGGACCTGCCACAGACACGAAGTCACCGGCCGACGGAGAGGCTTTCCTGATCACCGGGTAGAAATTGCGGATGGTGTCCCTGAAGTCCGCAGGTGCTACTTTGTCTTTGTAACCGTCTTTTACGTACCATTTGCCATAGTCAGGAGAGGTGGCCGGTACGCCGGAGATGCGGATATCACGCACGATATTGTAGGAGGAGTTACGCATGTCGCCCGGTGTCCATATTTCGTAGAAGAAGTGGGAGGTGGGCCTTATCCAGCCGATACCGTTGGAGGAAACGCTGTCTACGAATTTAGCGTTGAACAGGATGGACATTTTGGTTTTGGTAACGGACTCCACGATCCGCACGCCTGTTAAGCTGGGCACTACGGCCCATGCGGTCTGATCGCCTACAGAGGCGGAGTTGTTCAGCGTGCTTTGTATCACCAGCAGCCCTTCGTGGTTGCCGGTGCTGTAGTTCTGGTTGTTGTATTCAAACAGGTCGCGGTAAACATCTCCCGGTAAATTGGACCTTCTGCCAAAGCGGCTGGTCATCAGTGATACACCGGAGAAGTTGATCACTTCCGATGCACTGGCAATGGCGCCGTCATAGTCTTTCAGGGAGATCAGCACCTCTGTCAGCATATGCTGGGCGATTTGTTTATTCACCGTGCCGTCGGGCACTTTGTTGATATCCGACAGTAAGGTGATCGCCTCCTGAAGGTCCTTTTTACATTGCTGGTATACAGCATCGCGGCTGGCGCGCACGTAATCGTAGCGGGGGCCTGACAGCTCGTTCAGCTCAATGGGCACGCCGCCGTACAGGTTGGCCAGGATCTTATAGGAATATGCCCGGAAGAACAGTGCCTGACCGAGAAACCCGTTTTTCTCGGCGTCGCTCAGGCGGGTGGATTTTGACACCTGGCTGATCACGAGGTTGGCGTTGGTGATAATTTTATAAAACGCGGTCCACAGGTTACCTGGAATAAAATATGTTGGCACCATGGTGGCCTTGTAGGCGTTCAGCTTAGCGGCAGGATCGTAGTCTGTGCCGTTAAAAGCGAAGTCGGTGGCGTAATACAACCCGAAATAGGTGTCCAGGTTGATATTACCCATGTAGATGTTCCTGACACCGTTGTACAGGTTGTTGGTCGCCTGTTGATATTGAGTGGCTGTCTGGAGAGAGTTGTCCGGTGTATAGATAGACAGCGGGTCTTCATCCAGAAAACTCTTGCTGCAGGAAGAAGATAACGCTGCACCGATACAAAGGAGGTATGCGAATATTTTTGGTTTCATGTCTTAAAGTTTACGGTTGAAGCATTAGAAGGACACGTTTACGCCGAGCGAGTAATTCTTCATCACGGGATAGCCGTTCTGGTCGAGGCCCAGGCCACCGGGGATTCTGAGCCCGAGGGAGGAGCGCTGTCCGGATGAAGGATTGGACTCCGGGTCCCAGCCGTCCCATTTGGTGATGGTCAGGAGGTTCTGCGCGTTGACATACACACTGGCTGATTTAATTACTTTTAAACGGCTCAGGAGGCCTTCAGGTAAACTGTAGGTCAGCGTTACGTCCTGCAGGCGGATAAAGCTTCTGGACACATAGGGACCGAAGTTTTCGCCCAGTGTGGCTACGTAGGCTGCGATGCTTCTGTAACGGGCGTCCGGGTTATTGGGTGTCCAGTAGTCATACACAAAGCCGTTGTTGTTGCGGATGTTGTCCGGATTCTGGAGCATGATGCCCGGCGCGCCGAGGTAACCTTTTTTGCCACCCTGGATGGTGTTGATAAAGAACTTCAGCTGGAACGCTTTGTACTGGAAGCTGTTGGAGATACCGAGGCTGTAGGAGGGGTCCAGCCTGCCCAGTATTTGTTTGTCGTCCGGCGTGATACGTCCGTCACCGTTTACATCCTCCACTTTGTACTGACCGGCTTTGAAGCCCTGTGCCGCGAGGCTGGCAGGCACCTGTTCGCCGATCTGGTACATGCCGGTGATCTTGTAATCGTATACCACGCCGTAAGGCTGACCGATAAAGTAGCTTAATATCGGGTCGTTGCCGTTGATCAGGTCTTTGCCGGTACCGTCGATGTCGAGTACTTTGTTACGGTTCCGGAAGAAGTTGGCCGTTACTTCCCATTTGAAGTTTTTATTGGATACCGGTACGCCGGTGATGTTCAGCTCCTGTCCTCTGTTCTGGATCTTACCGATGTTGATCAGGAAGCTGTTGAAGCCGGTGATGGTAGGCGTCGCGCGGGAGTTCAACAGGTTCACGGAATTGGAGAAATACAGATCGAGTGAACCGAACAGCCGGTTGTTGAAGAACGCGAAGTCCACGCCGGTGTTAAAGGAGCGGGTGGTTTCCCAGCGCAGGCCGGAGTTGGGCAACTGACTCAGGAAAGAACCCAGCTGTGCGCCGCCGGATGAACCGTACAGGTAGCCGCTGGATAAGCCGACGGTCATCTGGGCAAGCGTTTGGTAACGGCCTACTGTCCTGTTGCCGGTAGAACCGTAAGACAGCCTCAGTTTCAGATCGTTGATGGCATCCACTGATTTAAGGAAATTCTCTTCTTTCATGCGCCATGCAAAAGCAATGGAAGGGAAGGTGGCCCATTTGTTGGTCGCAGAGAAACCGGAAAATCCATCTCTTCTGACGGTACCGGTGAGGATATATTTTTTATCGAACGAATAGGAGAGCCTGGCCATCTGGTACAACGCCTGTTCCTGCCAGGGGAGGATGTCCATGTCGTTGGACACAGTGAGGCGTGCGGGATCGCCCACATCCAGCCTGTTGTAGGACAGTACGCCGTTGGTGATACCACCGGCGGACGTGCGGGTGCCATCGTGTTTGTTTTTTTCCGCGCCGTACAGCAGGGTGAGGTCTACCCCGTGTTTACCAAAATCCCTTTTGTAGGTCAGGATATTATCGATGGTCAGGAAATAATCGGTCATGTAGGTTTTGTAGGCGGTAGCCTCCACATTGGGCGCGTCGTAGTTGAAGCGGTTCGCGGAGATATAGTTGTTACCGAAATTCACGCGGTAGTTCAGGCCTTTGATATACGGAACGTCTACGCTTACGAAGAAGTTGCCGATCAGGTTCATGTTACGGTCCAGGTCTTTATTTCTTCTGAGCACTTCCAGCGCTGTAGGCGTAGTGGTTTGTGCGTAGAACTCCAGCATCTGCCCTGTTTTAGGGTCGAAAGGCAGGTTGTAGGGTTTCAGGAACATGATGTTCGAGAAGGACGGCGAAACGCCGCTGTAGTCGTTGATGGACAACCCTGTCTGTGCGCCGACGGTCAGCCATTCTGCGGGCTTGGCTTCAATGTTGAGGCGCAAGCTGTTTCTCCGGTAGTTATCGTTTTTGATAAGGTTCACCTGATCAAAATAACCATAGCCCAGGTAGAACTTGATCTTCCTGGACCTGCCGCTTAAACCGATGTTGTGGTTCTGAATCCTCGGTTTGGAATTGGTCATCAGGTTCCACCAGTTGGCTTCGTACCCGTTCTTATAGTTATCGCCTTCTATGCCCGGTATCTTGGTGGTAGGGTCCCAGTTGGGATTCATTTTCGTAGGGTCGTTGGGGTCACGGCTTTCAGACAGGTACCAGTCGCCCAGCTTCTGGATGTACTGTGCACCGGAAGCCGGTCTCATTTCTTTTTTTGTCATCTCCTGCATGGAATAAGAGCCGCTGTAATCCACGGTGAGCTTATCGATGCCGCTGGCGCCGCTTTTGGTGGTGATGAGCACCACGCCGTTGGACGCCTGGGAACCATACACCGCGGCAGCACTTGCATCTTTCAACAGGTCAATGCTCGCGATGTCTGACGGGTTAATGGAAGTGAGTGCCCCCCTGTATATGAGCCCGTCTACCACGATCAGCGGAGAGGTGGTGCCGGAAATGGAGTTCCGTCCGCGTACCATCAGTGCCGGATCGCTGCCCGCTCTGGTAGTTTGTCCTACGGTGAGGCCCGGAACAGTACCTCTCAGTGAAGACATCACGTTGGCGTTGGGAGACTGTTTCTGTACCTGTAGGTCCGCTTTGGCCACGGCGCCTGTTACGTCCTGTCTTTTCCGGGTGCCGTAGCCGATGACCACCACGCTGCTCAGTTCACTCACCGAGGACGTTAAGGTGAGGGAGAGCTCGGCATTCTGTCCCTGGCTGATCTTAAATCCTGCGAAGGATTTGGCGTCATAGCCGATCATGCTGGCATTAAAGGTATAAGTGCCTGCCGGCAGGCCGGTGAAGGCGAACTTGCCGACATTGTCGGAGATAGCTACTTTCACACGCTGCCCATTGGATACTGCTTCTACAGATGCGCCGGGCAGGGGCGTGCCGCCGGCGTCCTTTACTGTGCCGTTCACATGGCCGGTATTTTGTTGTCCGTACGTCTGCATCAGTACAGAGCAAATAGAGAGCATTGTCGCAATAGTTATTTTTACTATTCCTCCCATAAAACGATTTTTTGAATGATAGATGTTTGGTGATAAAGCGATACTAACCAGTAGCAAATTCTGCTACCCATTTTTTTCCATATTGTAGGTCTGAAATTTTTTCTTAACGTGTTTAAAAGGTAATGTGGATGTTGGTTTTGGTCGTTTGGTGAATTTATGCAAAGGTTTGCATAAACGGTGAAAAAATATTTTCGAATGACATGACTTTAATTAAAAAGTGTTTCCGGATTACATGACTTTGATCAGTTGGTCATTGAGCCTGATGATTTCTCCTTTGCGGGTAGCATAACGAACGGTTTTGCCACCTGCTTTGATATACAGGTCGCCGCCCAGTTTGGAGGTGACGGCAGCCTGTTGCAACTTTCCGTTTTTCCATTCCATATCGATGACAAATCCGCCGCGTGCGCACAAGCCGGAGACGCGTCCGCTGGCCAGTGCGTCCGGCAGGGAGGGCAGCAGTGAAAGTTCGAAAGCGCCGTCACTGTTGCGGTGCTGGCTTTGCAACAGCATCTCCGCGATAGCGGCGGTAGCGCCGAAGTTACCATCAATCTGAAAAGGGGGATGGTTGTCAAACAGGTTGGGCAGCGTTTTTTTAGTGAGCAGTCCGGACAACAGCCTGAAGGCATGATTGCCGTCGTGCAGGCGGTTCCACATATTAATTTTCCAGGCGAGGCTCCAGCCGGTGCCGTCATCGCCGCGGCCTTCCAGTGTTTTACGGGCAGCGGCGGCCAGTTCGGGTGTGCCGTCCATGGTGATCTGATTACCGGGATACAAACCAAACAGATGAGAGGTATGCCGGTGATGTGGTTCTTTTTCGGGGTAGTCTTCCGCCCATTCCATGATGCGGCCGGTAGCGGGACTGATACGTACCGGCGGCAGGCGTTTCAGCGTAGCGGCGCACTGTTCCCTGAAAGCAGGATCTATATTGAGTGCGGTGGCGGCCGAAATACAGTTGGTCAGCAGATCGTGAATGATCTCTATGTCCATCGTTGCGCCGTAGGTAAAGACCGAGGTGGTGCCATCCGGCAACAGGAAAGCATTTTCAGGGGAGTAGGACGGATTGGTGACCAGCATGCCGGGGCATACGGTGCCTGCGGGCGCTTCCACGAGGAAGTCCAGCATAAATTCCGCGGCGCCTTTCATCAGCGGGTAGCCGCGTTGTGACAGGAATTTTTTGTCGCCGGTATAGGTATAGTGTTCCCACAGGTGTTGCGCCAGCCAGGCGGCGCCCATAGGCCATATGCCTTGCGGACCGTCAGCAGGGGAGGTAAAGCCCCATGCATCGGTGAGATGGTGTACTACCCAGCCGCGTGCGCCATAGGTCTGCAGGGCGGTACGCGCCCCCGGTTTGGCCAGTGCTTCTTCCAGGTCGAACAGTGGCTCATGCAGTTCACTCAGGTGAGTGATCTCTGCCGGCCAGTAGTTCATTTGTACATTGATGTTGGTATGGTAGTCGGCATTCCAGGGCGGCGTCATCTGCCAGGCCCAGAGGCCTTGCAGGTTGGCCGGCATATGTCCGGGCTGTGAGCTGGAGATCAGCAGGTAGCGGCCAAACTGAAAATACAGGGCTACCAGTCCCGCGTCGGGGCTGCCGGCGCGGCGCGCATGTTCCAGCCGCTCGTCTGTCGGCAGACCGGCAGCGGCGGTATCCGGCATATCAAAATGCAGTGTCATGCGGTCGGCATACTTACGGTAGGCTGCTATATGTGCCGACTTCAGCGCTGCATAGTTTTTCGCAACGGCAGCAGTGGCGTTTTTCCGGCACAGTTGTATGGGATCGGTATTGACCGTTGTAATTCCTTTCGTCAGATTTTTCAGTCCGGGATAGTTGGTAGCGCCGGTAATATATAATGTGGCCTCGTTGGCATCTTCAACATATAAGATCCCATTCTTCACATAGACGCGGCCACCTTTGTTCAACACTTTGGCGCGGGCTGCAAACCTGATCCCGCGCGGTTTTCCGGTAGTGTCTCTGATGGGCAGCCGGCCGTCCAGCAGCAGGGCGGCGCCGTCGGCAGGGTCGGGGATGCATTGTGCATCCTGTTGCCGTTTGAGCACGAGCCGGAAGCTGATTTTCCCCGGCTGGCTGGCGGTAAATTTTACCACGACCGCGTTGTCAGCCAGGGAGGCAAAATTTTCGCGGGTATAGTCCACGCCGGCGGAAGTATATTTTACGGTGGCGACGGCGGTGGCGAGGTCGAGACTGCGGGTGTAGTTGGTGGCGGAGGTAACCGGCTGGTCCAGCCACACTTCTCCCAGTGACTGGTATGGTTTTATCCTTTCCGGAACGCCCAGCATGGTTTTGGCGGCCAGTTTCACCGCTTCGTTGTTTTTGTTTTCAAAAAGCAGCCGCCTTACTTCCGGCAACGCTTTTAATGCGGCTGGGTTGTCAGCATCTTTAGGATACCCGTCCCATAAAGTACTTTCGTTGATTTGTATCCGTTCGTCTGCCACGCCGCCGAATATCATGGCGCCCATGCGGCCGTTGCCTACCGGCAGCGCTTCTTCCCATACGCGGGCTGGACGGCGGTACCACAATACGTCCCCTTCCGGCTTTTGTGTCTGGCTGCTGCATTGCGCCCTGTCTTCCCACCGGGCGTTAATGTCTCCGGCCCTTTCAGCCGCAGGTGTAGTGGCAGTCTGCGCATGCGCAGCTGTGACCGTAAAGAGAAAGCCTGTGATCCAGCAATTTTTTCTGAACGCGGAACGTGTTGGTTGATACATCAATCGATTGTTTTTTCAGGGACGTGGAGAGAAAATTATAAAATTTAACAGTATCACTGGCGGTAAATTCCTTCTGCCGGTAAAATAATACCAGCAATTGCTCAATTAATATTTAAATGGCTTGTTAACAGGCGTTTTAACGCTCCCTGGCCCTGTTCCGCTGATGGGACATAGATAAGAGGAGGGAATTATGACCCCGCTTTTTCATCTCCGGGAAAAAACGTTTAACCGTTACCGTATTCCTTTATACCTGCCGCGACCATGAATGCCTGCCTGGTTTTTAAAATGACAGCTATCTGCCCTATGTATCGCCATGGTGCCTTTAGCCTGGTGCTGCATCTTCTGCGGCCCCCTGAGCCGCTCACAGTCCCACCCATATTTGCTTATTTAATCACGGCTACTGTCTCCATACTTTTATCCATATCCAGAACAACCACGTATTCCTGCTGGCCCTTGAGGGTAGCGGGAAACCTAAGCTGATACCTGCCATCGCTGATGGTCACCGGAATACGAACGCCCGTCAACGTAGCTGCCTGGCGGACTTTAATGCCCGGAATTGCTTTCAGCGTTATTCCGGTGAGTTGCGTGTTCAGAACATGGACAAACAACTGGTTGTTCCTGCGCGTGGTTACATAATCTTTCACCGGTTCGTAAGGCCCGCCTTTCGTATTGTAAATGGCGGCGCCGTTTATTTTCAGCCAATCGCCGATGGCCTGCAAGCGTTTAACCTGGCGGGCTTCTATCCGCCCATCCGGCATCGGCCCCACGTTCAGCAGCAGATTACCATTGCTGCCGGCGCTGCGGGAGAGAATAGACAAACAGGTGTCCAGTGGCACCAATTTGTCGTTGGGCTTCCAGGACCACTGCTGGCAGATTGTAAAACAGCTTTCCCATGGAGTACTCATATTCAGACGGCCGACCACCCGTTCCGGGGTGTCATAGTCACCCACCATTTTGGTGACATCGATCGCTTTGTTGTCCATGGCTGCGAATTCTTTGCCCAGCCTGTTATTGGTGATAATGTCCGGTTTTAACTGTGTTAGATAGGCATAGAGCTCTTTTCCCATTTCGTTGGTCCATGGTTGTTCCCACTGGCCGTCAAACCAGAGCATGTAGGGGTCATACTGCTCAATCAGCTCCCGGAGCTGATTTTTCATGAAGGTGAAATATTTCCCCATGTCGGCTTTGGGGTCTGCCTGACTGTTGTGTGCCGAATGAATAGGGTAGTCCGGATGATGCCAGTCCAGCACCGAATAATAAATACAAAATTTGATGTCCTGTTTCTTACACGCCACCTGCAAGGCCTTCACAATATCTTTCCGGTAGGGCGTGTTGGCGATGTTGTAGTCGGTGTATTTCGTGGGCCATAAACAAAATCCATCATGATGCCGTGCGGTGATGGTCAGGTATTTCATGCCGGCGTCTTTGGCCGTTTTTACCCAGGCATCGGCGTCAAAGAGCACGGGATTAAATTCTTTGTATAAGCTGTCATAGTCGTTGATCGGCACTTCCTTGTCCCGGCTCCAGCCGATTTCGGTACCGCGCAGGCTCACGGGCCCCCAGTGGATAAACATACCGAAGCGGTCGTTCATGAATTGTTGAAGCGCGGCGTCTTTGGAGCGTGTCTGGGCAAATGTCGGTTGCAGGTACAGCAACAGTAACAGGAAAAGCGGTAAGCGGTTTGTTTTCATAAGGTGGCGGCACTTTTTTCCAAAGTACAATATTATTTCGGTATCCCTGCGCTTGCGGACTTTTAAGGATACTTTCTTCCATAGAGCGCGTTGCGGCGTTTGTTTTCTTTGAACTTTTCAGCAATACATCTTTGGACTTCCTGACAAGCTATTTTATCGCTGGTTTGTCCAAATTTGTATTGTACTAATTTTCTTGACAGATGAGCAAAACCATTTTGATAACAGGGGCCGCCAGCGGCTTCGGAAAGATTGCCGCCTTTAAGCTGGCAGCGATGGGACACCATGTCATCGCCACGACGCAGGTATATCCTCAGATGAGTGACCTGATCCGGGAGGCCGGGGAAAAGGGACTTGAACTTACCGTAGACAAACTGGATGTGACCAACTCCCGCGATATCGCTTATATACTGAAGAAATATGACATTGATATTTTGATCAGTAACGCCGGAGTGATGGAAGGCGGCCCCATTGCAGAGCAACCATTGGAACTGGTCCGTGCAATGTTCGATGTAAATGTCTTCGGCGGGCTGGAGCTGGCGCAAGGCTTCATTAAAAAATTCGTTCAACAGAAAAAAGGAAAGATCGTGTTCACTTCTTCCATGGGAGGTTTGTGGACGGTTCCCTACGTAGCGGCTTACTGTGCATCCAAACATGCGCTGGAAGCCATTGCGGAGGGACTAAAAACGGAATTGGCCCCTTTCAATATTAAAATAGCCACGTGCAACCCCGGTGTTTTCGGCACCGGTTTCAACGACCGCGGTGCAGACTCCATTGGCCGTTGGTACGATCCGGAAGTGAATTTTACACCCGCCAGCGCATTTGACGGCGTCGCCGACGCCCTCGCCAATCAATTAGACCCCGAATCCATGGCAGATGTTATCGTTAATGTGGCGCTGGATGCGCAACCTAACTTCAGAAACGTGCACCCGAAAGAAACAGAAGATTTTGTGAAACAATTACAGAGTGAGGCATGGGCCGCTAAAAGTTAGGCGAATGCACAGGTCTAAGCCTGTGCATTCTTTTATCATCCTTCTAAAAAAACAGAAAATGAATATATCATATGATCAGGCTGCCAGCGCATTATCGGCAGCAATAGCAAAAGCAAAGGAACTAAATATCCCGGTGAGTATTGCAATAGTAGACACCGGTGGTCATCTTGTTGCCTTCGGCAGGTGGAACAGTGTATATGGTGTGGCGGACTTCGCCTTGAAAAAAGCAAAAACTGCTGTTATGTTCGGGGTGGACAGCGACGTAATAGGGAACATCATCGCCGGCGCCGGCCTGAACGGTTATAGCATGATCAACGCCAATGGCGGCCTGCTCACTATCGCAGGCGGCGTCACCATACAAAATAAAGATGGAAATATCATTGGGGCCATCGCTTCCTCCGGCGGCACACCGGAACAGGACAAAGAAATAGCTATGGCCGGGGCACGCGGGGATTATTAAAATTTCCGCGATATTCGTCACATGGAAGCAAAAACTGAAATTATATTTGACAGGTTTGTGTATTCCTGCGCTTTTGAAAAGTACAGAGGACACGAGGAGTTTATACCCGAACATTTTTTAGGGTTTCAACTTTCAGGAGAAACGCATGCCTTTCATGCCGACGGCCAGGCCGTTATCGGCGAAAATACAGTCGTGTTTGTACCGAAAAACCAATTGATTCGAACCATTAAATACCCCTCCAGGGAAGGGAACTACCAGTTCCTCGCCATCACGTTGGATACTGAAGCACTACGGCGTTACGCTGCTGAAAATAAAATAAGCGTCAGTAACCGTTATCCGGACGGTCCAAAGCTATTCTTTAGGCCGGATGAATTTCTCCGGAGCTTCTTTGTCTCCCTGACCCCTTATATCAACCGGACAAAAGAAGCCACGCCCAAACTGGCAGATCTCAAAATCAGAGAGGCAATAGAATTACTTTTACAAAGCCAGCCGGACTTTAAAAATCTGCTGTTTGACTTTTCTGAGCCTCACAAAATAGACCTGCAGGCGTTTATGCATCAGCATTATATGTTCAACGTTCCCGTTGTTACGCTGGCCCGGCTTACCGGTCGCAGCCTTTCAGGGTTCAAGCGGGATTTTACCAAAACATTTGGCGCCACCCCCAAAGTATGGCTGAAGGAGCGACGCCTGGAAGAAGCGCATTACCTGATCAAACATAAACAACAAAAACCGGCTGATTTTTATCTGGACCTCGGTTTTGAGAACCTGTCCCACTTTTATTTCGCCTTTAGACAGAAGTACGGTGTTACTACCTCAGAAGTATAACTTACCGGTCGCGGTAGGAGACGCAGGCGACCTTACCGATTCCTCCGGAGAAGGACTGGTATAGCTGCAGCGGTGCATTGCTGTCCGGCACATCGTAGATGTCCAGTGTGCCGGAGTTGGCAGGAGCGCCAGGCGCTCCTCAGCAGCAGGTCGGATTCATCATGATATCTGGATTCAGGCAATTTGGATAACAATTAACACTATTACTAAAATAGCAAAAAATAGCGTTTTGTCATCATCGGAAAAAATATATAGTAAGGATTGCGGATTGTTTCAAAAAAGGGTGTTTGCGACAGTGCCCTACTTCCGCTCCGTCCATTCCCCCACCAGCTTCCGGTAGGTTTCCCCCACCGGCAGCCACGTGCCGTCGCTCAGCTGGATCTGGTTGCCTTCAATGACCCTGATCTTGTTCAAGGGGATAATGTATGACCGGTGTATGCGGACAAACTGCTTCGGCGGTAGCTTCTCCAGCATGTCCTTCATGGTTTCCAGTACCATGATCTTTTCTCCGGTGGTGTGGATGCGGACGTAGTCTTTTAGTCCTTCTATAAATAAGATGGTATCGGTGGAGATCTTATAATGTTTGCGGTCCGCCTTCACAAACAAGGCACTGTCAGCATCTTCCTCGTTTTGGAAGGTCTCCTGCCAGCGGTTGTATTTTTCTACACTTTGATAGAACCGGTTGAAGGTGGCCGGTTTCAGTAAAAAGTCCACCACATGAAACTGAAATGCGTCCAGCGCATATTCGGGATAGGCGGATATAATGATGAAGTTATGCCGCTGATTAAACAGCTGCATCACCTCAATGCCGGTCAGCTGCGGCATCTGAATGTCAAGGAAAATCAGGTCTACCGTTTCTTTGTTCAGCACCTCGATGGCCTTATAAACGTCGCTGTCTGCATACAGCACATTCAGCTGGGGTATCTTCGATGCATAGTCTGCAATGAGTTTTACGGCAAAAGGCTCGTCGTCCAGTATGATACAGTTTATTTTCTTCTTCATGACAATTGAATTAACAGCTCGGCGGTAAAATGCTGGTTATCACCTGTCAAATTTAACTGATGACGGTGAGGATAATGAATTTCCAACCTTTTTTTGAGATTGCCGAGGCCGATGCCCCCCAGTTTATCTTTTTTCTGTGTGCCGATGGCATTGTCGGTACGGAAGCGGAGCTGCTGCCTGTCGGCCGTGAGCGTAATGGTGATAGGTGTTTCGCCGGAAGTGGCGCCGTGCTTCAGGGCATTCTCCACCAGCGGGGAAAGCACATAGGGAGGGATCTCGATGTTTTCATTGGCCACTTCGCTGATAAATTGAATGAAGCCGGTTTCAGGATGCCGCAACTGCTCCAGCTCTATGTAGGCGTTGATGTAGTTGATCTCGTCTGCCAAACGGATCCGTTCTTTCTGTGATTCATAGGTGGTAAAACGCATTACCTGGGAGAGCTTTTCAATCGCGGGCAGTGATTTGTCGGATTGAAAATAGACCATGGAGTAGATATTGTTGAGCGTATTAAAAACGAAATGAGGGTTGATCTGGGCTTTCAGGAATTTGATTTCCGTGTTTTTATTTTCTTCGAGAATAGCCTGGTTGTATTCCAGCAACCGGATGGAATAAATGCCCAGCCACAGAAAGGAACTGAAAATAATCGGCATACTGCTGTAGTGCAGGTTATCCAGCATATAGTTAAGAAAGGTAGGGTTGGTGTAATTTGTCTTACCCAACAGCAGATCGGTGATCACCTGTTCTGTCAGCCAGCGGGCGCCGGTGAAGAACAGATAAGACGCAAACATGCCGGCCAGCAGCTTTTTCCATTGAAATGATTTGAACACCTGCTTCATCACAAAAAGGTAGTGGAAGTAGAAGGTGAGCACAAATACAATCACATAGGTGGTGTAAAACAAATCGGGGACGAACAGCCGCGCGTTGATAGGGTTTTTGACAAACGTAAAATAGGCCATGAGTATCCAGAATACCACATGGACCAGTAACGCCCGCCTTTTGGATAATGTCCCCTGATATAACATTGCTTTTTTTTACAAAGCTATTCCTTTTCAAAAAGATACGGCACCGGGTTCGTCGGAGAACGGCAGGGGTTCGTCGATAAAAGTAGGTGAAAACGGCTGTACGATGCAGTTTTGTGCCACATTTAATCGATAGTGCATGAAGCAGATTCTTTTTTTACTGATAGCAGTTTTCCTTTATACCAGTGTGGCGGGCCAGCAATTTTCTGTCAGCGGTAAGGTGATCAATCAAACCAAAGCACCTGTTGGTTTTGCATATGCCGGTTTGCTGAAGCCGGATTCCACGCCGGTCGCACAAACCATGACCGACACACTGGGCAACTTTACCCTGAAAGCCCCCAAAGGCGTTTACCGGCTGATTGTCAGACAATTCGGTAATACGGGACTGGACCGGCAGATGGTGCTGGACAAAGCGGTAGACCTGGGCGTCATCGAAATCAGAGAGCTGACGGAGCTGCAGGGCGTGACCATCGCGGCTGCCAAAAGGCTGGTAGAGCAAAAAGTAGACCGCCTCGTCTTTAACGTGGAAAAAGCGGTAATGCCTACAGGCGGTACTGCGCTGGACGCCCTGAAGGCCACGCCGGGAGTGAGGGTACAGCAGGAAAGCGTGTCTGTCGTGGGCAAAGGCGAAGTGCTGGTAATGGTGGATGACCGCCTCCAAAGGATGTCACAGGAAGATCTGACCGTTTTCCTAAAGTCCATCCCGGCGGATAATATCAAAAGTATCGAAGTGATCACCGCCCCGCCGGCCAAATACGAGGCGGAGGGCAACAGTGGGCTGATCAACATCAAACTTAAAAAGGCAAAGGCCAATTCGTGGGACGCCACCATCGGCGCCGGCTATACGCAGAAGACATATGGCGGCGGCAACGTACAGGGGCTGTTCAACTATAACCACGGAAAGGTGGCACTGCAGGCCTCTCTCAGCAAAAGCAGGCAACAGCTGATGACCACTTCCGATGATCAGATATTTTATCCGAAAGAATGGTGGAAACAGGAAATACGCAACAAATCCGAAAGCAATGCGCTGAGCGCCGGGCTGGGACTGGACTATAAAGTGACCCCCAAATGGACCACGGGGATTAAATACCTCGGCAGTTTCACTGATAAAACATCTGCTAACCAGCCGCTGACCACCCGTTTCAACAGCCACACACAGGCGGTGAACGGCTACGTGGCATCGGCCGTGGATGCACGTAATAAACCAGCCATGAACGCGCTTAACTGGTACCATGCTTTTACGCTGGACTCCCTGGGAAAAAACCTCACAGTGGATATTGACTTCTTTAATTACCGGAAAACCGATGCCCGCAATTTTTCCGGCAATGAACTGGACCCTATGAAAGGAATGCTGCCGGGTACGTTCTTTTCTTCAGCCAACAGTAATGTGAATAAAGTAAACAACTTCTCCGGTAAAGCAGATGTATTGCTTCCCTATAAATGGGCCAATATCAGCTTCGGTGGTAAATTCTCCTATACCAATACCAACAATGACCTGGTGGTGTACGACCGTCATACGGGAACGCCTGTACTCAATACAGATCAGTCCAATGTGTTTAGCTATAAAGAATATAACGAAGCGCTCTATTTTTCTGCCAACAAAAAATTAAATACGCAGTGGGAAGTGCAGGCAGGGCTGCGTGCGGAGGCTACCCAAACGAAAGGTTACTCCAAAAACCTGGACCAGACCAATGCCAACCGTTACATAAAATTGTTTCCAACGGCTTACGTGACCTATGTGCCGGATGATAAAAATTCCTTGTCGCTCAACTACAGCCGTCGTATCCGCCGCCCCGATTTCGATTACCTGAATCCTTTTGTGGTCCGTACCAGTCCGTATTTTTATTCCGAAGGAAACCCGTTCCTGAAACCTTCTTATATTGACAATATCGAATTGTCTTATGTGAAAAACCAAAAGTGGGCCAGCTCCGTGTATTACTCCCGTGTGAAGGATTTCGGGCAGGACTTGTCCATTGTGGATAGTGTGACCAACATTACCCGGCAAACACCGGTGAACTACGGAAATACTTACCAGGTGGGTTTTTCTACCTACTATAATTTTAACCTGTTGTCCTGGTGGAGCAGCTTTACAGGGTTTAACGTGAACTACCAGCATGTGAAGTCTAAAACCGGCTTTGTCAGTTCTACCGATGGGTATAACGCTTATTGTTATACGAACAATGACTTTACCCTCAACAAGTCAAAGACTTTATTCTTTAGTGCTAATTACGCCTTGCAGCTACCGGGCCGCTATCAGATCTTCCATATTGGCACCCTGCACATGCTCGATGTTTCCATGAAATTTTTAATGGCCAACAAAAAACTGTCGTTGACCGTTGCGGGAGAGGATCTGCTGAATGCACAGCGGCCGCTCATTACGTATTATTCCAACGGGATTAAAAATACGGTCCGCAGTTATGGTGATACCAGGGGCTTCAGGATTTCGTTGAGCTACAAGATGGGCAACAATCAGATCAAAGTGAAACAGCGAGATTTCGGTAATGAAGATGAACGCAGCAGGACGAAGTAGTTAAAAAAGCGGGCCGCCTCCATCAGGAAGCGGCCCGCTGTGTATTTATGCGTGAAGGCTTCGCCGGATGGCTTCTTCCACGGGTGTATAGGTGTTCTCCCCGCCGGCTTTCATCAGCTCATCCTTCAGCAGCAGCGGCGGTTGCGCCAGAAAACGGGGTTCCGTTCCCCGATGCGGTTGTGCGGCATGCACCAGGAATGGATGACACAGGTATACCGTGCCTGCCTTGCCGGTAGCCATAACAGTGGGCCGTGGTGGTAAAGACGGAAAAGCCGCCGCCAGTTCCAGGATGGTCATGCCTGCTTCCCCTGCAGGCTGTAGCAGTCGCGCTACATCCCTGTGAGATCCTGCCAGTATTCTCGTAGGGGCATCATTTTCCCCGATGTCGGAATAAAGGAACAACATCAGCAGCGCCCTGTTTTTGGAACGCCAGTTAACCCGCCACTCGAGGTAGTTGGCCGGGTTGTCGCCAAAGCTGGCGTCTACATGCCAACCGGTATCGCCGGGGTCTTCGGTGGAAGGGAAGCGGATAGGGAAGGTGCCCATGCTCCGGCAAGGGAGCCAGCGGTCTTTGCCTACCAGTTGATCGAAGGCGGCATGCAGCAGCGGTGTATTGGCAGAGGTCACAAACGGAGGCTGGGAGTACATGCCCAGCCGGACAACAGGCCTGGTCCAGGCAGATGGATCGTTGGGACCAATAGCCATTTCTTTCCATAAGATGCTGCGGACTTCGGCGGCGAGGCTTTCAGGAAAAGCGTGATCAAGGCGGATATAACCTTCTTCAATAAATTGTTTTATCTGAGTGGGATTTAATACTTCTTCCATAAAATAACGATGAGGGTGAAAAATAGCAGAAAGGCACGCCTGGCTGCAGGCGTGGTCCATTGTACCGGAGAAGTATTAAAGTGTTGGTGTCATCCTCATAATGCCAAAGCTACAATAATTCCGTCTAAAAAAGATAAGTGCCTACACTGGCTGCCGGCAGCGAGGTCACCGCTTGTTTTCCTTCATAACGGACATTAAAATACGCTTCGGTGTCATGATCGTTTAAAACGATGAGTACTTTGCGGCCATCGGGTCTTTTGAAGGCGACGCTGTGAATTTTGCCTTCGCTGTTGCTACCGATCCTGACTGCGCCTGCCGGCACAAAGCGGGAGGCATGGGCAATAATATAATAAGCCACATTGCGGGTCACGTTGTTGCCATTGATCGTAAAGGCGCCTTTGCATTGGGTGCATCCGCCGGGCGTATGTGGTTTGTAGCCGGGATCATTGGCGAGGTTCCATTCCAGCGCGGTGCGGCTGTAATTGCGCATAGCGCCGATGATCACGTTTTTGATATGCCAGCGCAGGTTGTTGTCGAATGTTTCTTTGGAGCCGGTCCATTGTTCGGTGAAGTAGATGGCCTTGTCCGGTTCCGCATTGTGTACGGTTGTGAGTGCGCTGATGTCGCCGGCATACAGGTGAAAGGCGCTGCCATGTACATATTTGGCTGCTGCCGTATCTCCGAGTATGGTCAGCGGATAGTCCGGGCGGTCGCAGTTATGATCGTAGACAACGATTTTAGTGCGGATACCGGCAGCAGCGAATGCTGGTCCGAGGTGATATTTGATGAAATCCCGCTGCTCTTCCGCCACCATTTTCAGGCTGGGATTATTGCCGGGGTGCAGCGGCTCATTCTGCGGCGTAATAGCGTCTATAGGGATGCCGGCGGCTTTCATGGCCTCGACGTACCTGACGAAATACTGCGCATACACGGTGTGATATTGTGGAAGGAGCGAACCGCCTTTGGAGGAGTCGTTGTCTTTCATCCAGGATGGCGGGCTCCAGGGGGCGGCCATTATTTTCAGCTTCGGAGAAATCTGTAATATTTCCTGCAGCAGCGGGACCAGACCGGTACCGCCGGCCATGTCCGGCGCCAGGGAGAAGTGTGCCAGCGGCACATCTGTTTTTCCGGCCGGCATATCATCATAGGAAAAAACGGTGGCGTTCAGGTCTGATGCACCAATGCTGATACGTAGGTAGCTGACGCCGAGCTGCTGAGGGCCGCTGCCGAAAATATCCTGCAGCAGTTGTTTTTTGGCAGTGGCTTCCATGGCATTGATCAGCTGCGCGCTGCCGCCGGTAAGCGTATAGCCGAAACCTTCCACCTCCTGGAAGGTTTGTTTGCCGTTTACTTCGATGGTAGTATATCCGTTAGCGTTAGTTCCTGAAAAACGGAGTCCTGCCTGTTCTTTCAATAGTTGCTGCTGGTCGCTGGTGGTGATAAAGGTAGCGGTGTTGGCATCGGGACCGGTTACCTGTCTGCCGCCGGAGCAGGAGGAAAAGGTGGCGGCAAGACAGCAAAACACGAACGTGGCATATCTTTTCATAAAACAATCTTATATATTTCCGGCGGGAAAATTATAAAAAGAATTTAAAGGAAGAAAGAAGAAGGTGTTTCTGTGCCGGTGAAGCAACTAACAATTATTTTGCTACTTTAGCGGCAAGGCTGTCTTCCATGCATGCGTACACACATGATAACAAAAAACTTTTTGAACTGATCTCCGAAGGCGATGAAACGGCCTTCCGGCAGCTGTTTCATCGGTACGCACCTGAGTTCAGGGCCATGGCGCTCCATATTACTAAAACCGCGGCCGTCACGGAAGATATCCTGCAGGAGACTTTTCTGCGGTTATGGCTCAGCCGGGACAAACTGAAGGAGATTGAGCAGCCCCGTTCCTGGCTGTTGCGTATTGTTTTTTACCAGTGCTTTACCTATCTGCGCAGGCAGGCGGTGCACCACAAGGCGATGGCTACGCTGGCGCCGGAGGAGCCGGTTTTTACCCCGGAGGAAGACATGACCTATGCTTTTATGCAGGAACAGGTGGCGCTCGCCGTGCAGCAACTACCGCCGCAGGCCAAACGGATTTATTTGTTGAGCCGCGGGCAGGGCCTGAAAATACCGGAGATTGCTGCCCGGCTCTCCCTGTCGCCCAGTACCGTTAAGAATTCCCTGGTACGTTCTCTCCACGCTATCCGCAAGCACCTGGAGCAATCCGGGTTGCTGTTTCCCATGCTCATCCTCTGGCTGTTGCGGGTATAAAAAAAAATTTCTGACCGGTAGGTCCTAAATGTCTGCTCGCGCGTCTGTTTATCAGAAGGGGTATTTCACGTTTGAAGAATTAGACCAAAATCGTCCCGTTCAAAAACTGTCAAAACGATCGCCAATTGTCAACACAAGACCGTCTTACCTACCTGCTGGGGCAGGCATTGCAGCGCGTCGCCACTGCGGCGGAGCTACAGGAACTTTCCATGCTGATCCGGGAGGATGTCAGCGGCGCCGTCACGCAGCAGGTGGAAACGCGGCTGCTGGAGGAGCTGCCGCACAATGCTGCGGAAGGCTATGACGTTGCCTACTGGGATGATATCGCGGGCCGGATTCTGGCGGCCGACCGCCCCGAACGCATCGATGCCGCCACACGGGTGGCGCCGCTCCGCCGTTTACGCTGGGTACCAGCTGCCGCCGCCGCTGTGGTACTGCTGGCTGTCGGTGCGTACTGGCGCTGGAAGCCGGCCGCCCCGTCACCGGTCATCATCGCGGCCGCGCCGCCACAGAAAGATGTGGCGCCCGGCGGTAATAAAGCGGTGCTTACCCTGGCAGACGGCACGGAGCTGCCGCTCGACAGCACTGCCAGCGGCGCGCTGGCGCAACAAGGCAATACCAACATCCTGCAACCGGCCGGCGGTCAACTGGTGTACGCATCTTCCGGAACATCAGCCATATTGCAATACAACACGCTGCGTACGCCCCGGGGCGGACAGTTCAAGGTGACGCTGCCCGATGGCACCAACGTGTGGCTGAATGCAGCCAGCTCGCTCAGATATCCCGTTGCCTTTAAAGGTAAGGTCCGGCAGGTGGAGCTGACAGGAGAAGCCTATTTTGAAGTGGCCCGCCACGCTGCCATGCCGTTTAAAGTGACCGTACGTACCGGTCAGCAGACCGACAGCATGGAAGTCGCCGTGCTGGGCACACAATTTAATATCATGGCCTATGCCGACGAAGCGGTGGTGAAAACCACCCTGCTGGAAGGCGCCGTGAAAGTCAGCAGCAAGGGTAACAGCCGCCAGCTGGCGCCGGGACAGGGCGCGCAGCTGGACAAACAGCAGGACCTGCTGACCTTCCAGCGGGAAGCCAACACGGAAGAAGCGGTCGCCTGGAAAAACGGCCTCATGCAGCTGGAAGGAAAAGACATAGCTGCCGTGATGCGCATGATCGCCCGGTGGTACAATGTGGAGGTCGTGTTCACTGCGCCGGTTGCCGCTCACTTCCGCGGTATCATTCCCCGCAACGTGCCGGTGTCACAGGTGCTGAAAATACTGGAGATGACAGGAGAGGTACATTTCGAAATAAGAGACAGGCAGATCATCGTATCGCCCTGATATTTACGGTTGTTTAAAAAACTGATACCATATGGGTCCTTAACGTTCCACGAATCCCTTTACCCATACAGGCAATAAAAAACCGGAAGCGTTCGTACCGCTCCCGGTGGACGTAGGGCCTGTATGCTCAATCGCTTGCGGCAATTATTCATTACTTACCCAAACCATACAAATGTATGCAATTGATGCTTTTTTCCCAAAGCAGGCGGCTTCGTACTGCCTGGGGCGAAAATTTTCCACGATTATCGAAAAAAACACTACTGATGATGAAACTAACGGTGCTATTGATGACCGTTGCTCTGCTACAGGTACATGCAGCCGGGTATTCTCAGACAGTTACCATCTCCCGGAGTAATGCGCCGCTGGATATGATCTTTAAGGAGATCAGAAAACAGACGGGGTATACCTTCCTGTATACCGATGAACAGATGCTGCAGGAGCGTAAAGTCAGCCTCCAACTGAAAGACGCCTCTCTGAAAGAGGCGCTGGAAGCCTGTTTCAGGGGGCAGCCGTTCTCCTACAGTATTTCAGACAAGATCGTCATCGTGAAACGCAAGCCTGCGACGGACAACATGGCCGCTCCGCCGGAACAGGAAGTGCGTGGGAAAATCACCAACGAAAAAGGAGAGCCGCTGCCTGGTGTAACCATACAGGTGAAAGGAACAGCCAAAGGAGTGGTGACCAACGAAAAAGGGGAATATGTGATCACAGTGCCCGACAATCGTGCGGTGCTGGTGATCTCCTCGCTGGGTTACAACAAAACAGAGCTGCCGGTGAACGGGCAGAAGGAGCTGTCGGTGGCCCTGCAACCCTCTGCCTCCAATATCAATGAACTGGTAGTGGTAGGGTACGGTGAACAAAAGAAGGGCACGCTGACCAACGCTATCTCTTCTATTACCGCCAAAGACTTCCAGGACGCGCCGGTAAACCGCCTCGACCAGGTATTGCAGGGCCGCGCTACCGGTGTACAGGTGACCAATTCCGCCGGCTCTCCCGGTGGCAGCGTGCGTATTCGCATCCGGGGTTCCAATTCCATCAACGGCGGCAACGATCCGCTGTATGTGGTAGACGGCTTCGTGGGAGCGGAGTTTTTCTCCATCAACCCGGATGATATCGCGTCCATACAGGTATTGAAAGATGCCGCTGCCACGGCCATCTACGGCAGCCGCGGTGCTAATGGCGTTATTCTCATCACCACCAAAAAAGGTGGTAAGGGGGGCCTGAAGCTGAACTTCACCACACGCCAGTCCGTGTCTACCGTCATCAAAAAGCTGGACCTGCTGAACGCAGCCGATTTCGCGGAAACGGCGAACGCACACGCCGCCGCCGTAGGTACGCCGCCCAAATTCACCGATGCGCAGATAGCGGACTTTCGCGCCAAAGGAGGCACCGACTGGCAGAACGAGATCTTCCGGTCGGCGCCGGCACAGGAGTACCTGCTCAGCCTTTCCGGCGGCACGGAGAAGAGCGGCTATTTTATTTCCGGCAACTACCTCAACCAGGACGGTGTGATCAACAACTCTTTCTACAAACGGTATACGTTACGTTCCAACATCAACGCCAGCCTCAGTAACAGGGTCTCTGCATTTCTGAACATCACCGGGTCCTACAGTACGGCGCAAAACGCAGATATCCCGGCCGACGGCCCCAGCAGCCCGCTGGCGCAGGCGCTCACCTGGGCGCCTACCACGCCGGTGAGAAAAGCCGACGGCACCTTTACGGTCAGCGATCCCGTGGGCTCGCAATTCTACAATCCCGTGGCGCTGACGGTAGACAGGATCGCGCTGAGGGACAGGATGCTGGCAAATATGATCGGCGGATTTAAGTTCGACGTTCTGCCCGGCCTGACGTTCAACCTGCAATACGGCGCTAACTACCTGCAATATGAAGACAAGTCCTTCGGCGGTAAAATCACCAATAACAATGTGTCCAGTGCCGGTATCAGGTCCAATAAAGAACTGGTGCTGCAAAATACCAACACGCTGAACTACCGGAAAGTCTTCAACAACGTACATAGCCTCGATGTGACGGCGGTGGCGGAATACCAGCAATCCACCTATAACTATTCCTCTTCCGGCGCCACTAATCTCACTTATGAGAATTTCCAGTGGTACAATCTCGCACTGGCGACGGCCGGTACGCCCGGTTCCGGCTATTCCAGATGGGCACTGTTTTCGCTGGTAGGACGTGTTAACTACGCCTATAATGATAAATACCTGCTGTCCGCCGCATTGCGGCGCGACGGCTCTTCCAAATTCCAGGGCAACAACAAATACAGCTATTTCCCCTCTGTGTCGGCAGGGTGGGTGGTGAGCAACGAGCCGTTCATGCAGGCGGTACGCGGCATCAGCAACTTAAAACTGCGCGGTAGCTGGGGCCTGACCGGCAATCAGGCTATCAGCCCTTACAGCACCTTTTCATCCTATTCCAATATACCGGCATCTTTCAACAACAGCACCCACGTGGTAGGCCTTGTGATGGGCAACATCGGTAATCCGGGCCTTAAATGGGAGACCACAGAACAAAAAGACGTCGGTCTCGACATCGGATTGCTGAAAGGACGTATAGCCGTTACCGTCGATTATTTCATTAAAGACACCCGCGATCTGCTGTTACAGGAAAACCTGCCCATGTACCTCGGGGGCAATTCCATCACCCGCAACGTGGGCGCGGTGCAGAACAAAGGCTGGGAGTTTGCCGTTGAAGGTGAAGTGATCAACAGGGGCGCCGTTCACTGGAACACCGGTTTCAACCTGTCTTTTGTTAAAAACAAAGTAGTCTCCCTCGGAGAAGGTAAAGCCCGGATTTTCGATCCCAACAACCGCAAGATCGGTGGTGGCATGTCCCCGCAGTCTGAATTTGTGGTGATGCCCGGGCAGCCCCTCGGCGCCATCTGGGGACTTACTTACCTCGGCACCTGGAAGCCTGGCGACAGTAAAGCGGCGGCATACGGCGCCAAAGCAGGCGATGCCCGCTATCTCGATCTGAACGACGACGGCGCCATTGACGCCAACGATTATCATGTGATCGGCACCGGTATTCCCACTACCTCCATCGGCTGGAACAATACGGTGACGTATAAACGATTTACACTAAACCTGTTGTTCCAGGGACTCTTCGGATTCGACCGGCTGAACTATAACCGCGCAGCGGCCATGTATTACGGTGGCGACGCCCGTGAAGCCACGCTGGCAGAGATCAAAGACCGGTATATTCCCGGTGTGAACGAAACCTCCGATATACCGGCTTTCAGTACCACCAACCGCAATTTCACGCAGAGCAGCCGTTTCCTGGAAAAAGGAAATTTCCTGCGCCTGAAGAACGTTAGCCTGGCCTACGACATCCCTAAGTCAGCCCTGAAAAATACACTGGGCGTGAAAGTGTTCGTCAGCGCCACCAATCTGCTGACGCTGACCGATTATTCCGGCATCGATCCGGAAAGCAGTTCTTCCGCGGGTGATATCCGTCAGGGTATTGACTTTGGCACGTATCCCAACGCAAAAACGATCACCGGAGGTATTACGCTGAGCTTCTAAAACTAACTGTTATGATGAAACGATTTTACATACATTACGCTTGTTACCTGTTGGCCTTTCTCCTGCTGGCGACAGGGTGCAGCAAAGAGCTGACAGAAAGTCCGAGGGGATTGGTGGCCGGTGATGAAGCCCTGAGCAGCCAGGCAGGACTGGAAACGGTGCTCTCCGGCGCTTATGGCAGCCTGTTGGTACCCTGGAACAGCGGTTTCACTTCCGTATCGCAGATCGCGATGACCATGGGCAGCGATGACCTCACCACACACCCGGGCTCCAATAAAGAAGAGTTCCGGGAATTCGACCGCTTCAACGTATCCTCGCTGAATGGCAGGATGAATCCCATCTGGCTGGGCTGTTACAAAACGATACAGGCCACCACCAATATCATCAACAATTACAATAAAGTTATCGGGGGAAATCAGGATACGATCCATGCGATGGTAGGAGAGGCCAGCTATCTGCGCGCCCTGTCCTATTACTGGCTCACACGGCTGTGGGGAGAGGTGCCGGTGATCCCGTCGGAGAAATACTCCGCGGAATACCTTAACCTGAAAAAGAGCAAACCCGCAGAGATCTATCCGCTGATTGAAGCAGACCTGAAACGCGCGGAAGAATGGATTCCCAATGGAAGAAGAAGTTCCGGCCGGCCCAACAAAGGCTCCGCGAAGGCGTTGCTGGCGGACGTGTATCTCACCGAAGCGGGATGGCCGCTGAAAGACCAGTCGAAATACGCGCTGGCAGCGTCCAAGGCCAAAGAGGTGATCGATAACAAAGCGACTTATGGCTTTGACCTTTTTACCGGCGGCTACCTGAAGATATTTGCGGGCGGTACGGTCGAGGATGTCTTCACGCTTTTTACCCGCGGTAACTGGGTCACCTATAACTCGTTCTACGGACTGTCGACCATGCCGGAGGATGAAGGCGGCTGGAGTGATTTTTTCCCGGAGCTGAACTTCTTCAACAATTTTCCGGAAGGCCCGCGTAAAGACGCTACGTTCAGTACACAGTTCACGCTGAGCAACGGTACCGTGATCCCGTGGCAACAAACCACGACCAAACACCCCTATTATAAAAAGTTCACCATACAGTCGGGAAAGAAAGACGTGTACATGTCCAATAACCCTGTTATCATGATGCGCTATGCGCACGTGTTACTTATCTACGCAGAAGCGCAGGCCCGCGCTGCCGGTGCCCCTAACAGCGAGGCCTATACGGCAGTGAATGCCGTTCGGCAACGCGCCGGTTTGGCTGAACTGCCGGGAGGTATGACAGGCGCCGCTTTCGCGGCCGCCGTGGTGAATGAGCGCGCCTGGGAGTTTGCCGGAGAATGGAACCGCTGGTTCGATCTGGTGAGACTGGAACAGGTGGAGGCAGCCAACGCCAACAAGGCGGCCGGCGATCTGCAACCGGCAGGCCCTATCACCAAAGCCCGCTACTGGATGCCCATACCGGGCGCTGATGCGGTGGTGAACCCCAATTTATGACCCATAGATGAATGAAGCACCTTTTTTTATTTAAATATCCAAAGCCTGAAAATCCCTGCCGGTACAGCCTTTAGCTGTACCGGCCCTTCCACCCTAAAATGTAACGTTATGAAAACGAGCACACCAAAATCTGACGCTCGCAGGAAGATTTCTCTGCGACGTGCCTCTCGGTTGCTGCAAACTTGTTACGACCGATGGAAAAGATTCTCATTGTTATTACTGCCGCTATGTTTGTTGTGCTGTTCGCTGCAGGCACAATATCTCCTGCTGGACGACATGGAGGGCCACGGCCCCTGCTCCGGCAGGTGGACCTACTACGCCGGCAACACCACGACCGGCAAGGTGGAATTTGGGGTGCCTAACCCCAATCCATCTGGCCTGAATACCAGTCCGCTGGTAGCCAAATTTACCAAAGACACCAGCTGCTTCGAGTACATGAGCGCGTCCTGTCAGCTGACAGACTCCTTCGATCTTGCCTCCAACAGCACTTTTAAAATGCTGGTATATGCCAGCACGCTGGACGAGATCATGTTCAAACTGCAGCCTGGCAATAACTACAGCAAGGCGGTGTTCTTTACCTTCAAACCTTCCCGCATCAATCACTGGGAAGAAGCCACCTACAATTTCCAGAGCGTAAAGAACCGGACCGACTTTAACACCATCGCCATACAGTATATCGATGGTAAGAAGGCCAATGGCATCCTGTATTTCGACCTCGTACAGGGGCCAAACCCTACGGCCATCGTGCTGAAAGATACTACCATCCTGATGGGACATGAAAACGGCGCCGTGCTGACAGCCCAGGTAAAAGGAGGGACTTTCAAACCGACACTGACCGCCACCAACTGGACGGCCGCTAATTTACCGGCAGGAGTTACTATCAGCGGCGTTCAGCGGTTGAATGACACTACGGCAAGCGTTACCCTCAGCGGCAATTCCCCGGCCAACTATTCCAGGGCCACGCTGAAGCTCAGTATCGCCGGCGCGGAACTGGCCACCGCTAACGTGACCAGCTATACGGCGAAGGGAAACGTAGTGTTTGAAGGTAATCCCAACTGGACGTTGGTGTTCGCTGACGAGTTTAATACCGACGGAAAACCGGACCGCTCCAAATGGATCGTAGATCCCCGTCCCAAAGGCTGGATCAACGGTGAACAACAGGTATACACCGATACCACACACGACAATGCCCGCGTGAGAAATGGCCGGCTGGTGATCACCGGAAAGAGGGATTTTCCCAATGGCAACACCACAGATCCGTGGTCTTCGGGCCGGCTTATCACCCAGGGTAAGTTTGATTTTCTGTATGGTAAAGTAGAGGTACGGGCGAAACTTCCCCGTGCGCGCGGCTCCTGGCCGGCCATCTGGCTGATGCCTACCACCAGCGCCTACGGCGGATGGCCTAAGAGCGGTGAGCTGGATATAATGGAACATGTGGGCAATAACTTCGGAACGGTGTTGTCTACCATTCATTCACAGAACCATAACTGGACCAATGGGGGAGGTATTACCGGCAGTAAAAAGCTGATGGACGCAGATACGGTGTATCATGTGTATGCCATGGAGTGGGCGCCGGACACGATCCGGTTTACCTTCGATACGATGCAGGTGCTTTCTTTCGCCAACCCGCATACGGACTGGAAAGACTGGCCCTTTGACCAGAAGTTCCACCTGATCCTGAACCTGGCCATCGGCGGGGGGATGGGTGGTTCCATCGTGACGGCCGACTGGCCCGACAGTATGCAGGTAGACTATGCCCGCGTGTACCAGAGAGGACTGGGCACACCCGTGCTGGATACTATCATGGTGACGCCGGCGGACCTTTCCTTCCTGCCGGGAAAACAGCTGCAGTATACGGTGAAAGCCCTTGACCAGAACGGGTATCCCATGACGATTACTCCCCAATGGGGCATTACGGGCACGGGCAACAGCATTACGTCCACCGGGCAGGCCACGCTGAATAATTCCGGGCTGGTAACGGTGACGGCTACCGTGGATACTACTACCAAAACCGGCGTCGCATTTGTAACGCGGCGACCTGCCAACTACAAACCGGTGCCGGTAAAAATACAGGCCGAAAGTTTCGACAACAGCAACAATACGCATACAGAGCCCTGCTCCGACGTAGGCGGTGGCCTGGATGTCAGCTTCATCGGAACTGGTAACTGGTTTGAGTATGATATCGATGTGCCGCGTGCAGATACCTATAGGGTACAGTTCCGCGTAGCGGTCAACAGCGCTTCCAGTCTTCGAATACAACTCGATACCACTACACTGCAAACCGTCAGTCTGCCTGCCAGCGGCGGATGGCAGAAATGGATAACGGTAACGTCTGCGCCTATACGATTGGAACAGGGGCAGCAAACCATAAAGATCGTTGCTAATAAAGATGGCTGGAACTTCAACTGGCTGAGCATTCTCCGGGCCGATTCCATACCGCTCGCCCGCGTGGTGATCAAGCCCGACAGCGCAACGATCAATACCGGTCAGTCGCAGCAGTTTACCGCCACCGGATACGGTCAGGACAGCAGCCAGATAGCCATAGAACCGGTATGGTCCGTACTGGGTACCGGCGCCAATATTACTACCGGCGGATTATTTACCGGCACCGCTGCCGGTGATTACCAGGTGTTGGCAACAGCAGGAGCGGTGGGTGATACCGCTATCGTGCATGTTGTCACGCCGCCGGTACTTACGCGTATTGTGCTGACGCCGGATTCAGTAACGGTGCCGCTGAGGGCGTCGCAGCAGTTTGTCGCCCAGGGGTATGACCAGCGTGATAATCCCTTCACCTTTAAACCGGCCTGGAGTGTTACCGGTTCCGGAAATGCAATTGATACAAACGGGGTATTCACGGCGGGCATCACACCCGGCAGCTATATCGTGACCGCTACCAGCGGTTCTCTGTCTGTCACCACACCGGTAACGGTGGACTACACCTGCACGGTGAACGACAAGTATGAAGCAGAAAGTGCTTCCAACCGCGCTCCGGGACCCGTACTGGAAGCCTGTACGGATGTAGGCGGCGGACAGAATTTCACCAGCCTGAAAGCGGGTGACTGGTTTGCATATAATACGCTGAATGTGCCGGTTGCAGGAAGGTATACGATCAGCTTCAGGGTGCTGTCTACCGCGGCGTCCAAAATTTGGATAGGACACAGCACCTACAAGTTTGACACCATCTCCGTGCCGTCCACCGGCGGTGTATGGAAAACAATTACAGATACCATCCGGCTGCCGGCGCTCAACTACACCGGGGTGCATATCCTGACCGGTAATCCGAAATTCAACTGGTTCAGTATCGATAATTGCGCAGTGGACGAACAGGCAGGTGCGATGGCTGCTGCGAATGCGGAGTATCCTGCAAAAGAAACAGACACCAAAGGGCCTGTCCTTTATCCCAATCCTACCAACGGCCAGTTGACCCTCGATCTGCGGGGTAAACCGTACCGGCGGCTGACGGTGCTGGATATCCGTGGCAACATCTTGCGGCAATGGTATATTCAGAAAGGGGAGCGGCAAATCAGCAGGGACATCAGCGCGCTGCCGGCAGGTACCTATATGTTGATACTGGAAGGAGATAAAAACAACAAAACCTTCCGGATTATAAAAATCTAAAAAGAAACAGAAGCCGTCCCACGCTTGCGTGGGACGGCTATTATCGTCTATATGAAACGAATGAAATATGTCGGTGTACTCTTGATTCACCTTTTGATATGTCATGTCGCCCTGGCGCAACAGGTGAAAATTATTTTTGATACGGATATGGACTCCGACGTAGATGACGTGGGCGCATTGGCCATGCTCCACGGGTTTGCCGACCGGGGAGACGCAGCCATACTGGCAGTGATGGTATCCAGCCTTAACCCCTGGTCGCCCGGAGCAGTGGATGTGATCAATACCTTTTACGGCAGGCCGGACATTCCCATTGGCGCCGTGCAACGATTTGGCGTATATCATAAATCCAGATACGCAAAGGCGCTTTGTGAGCAGTTTAAGCATAATACCCCACCGGAGGGGGATATAACGGATGCAACGATGCTGTACCGCAAAATATTGGCGGCGCAGCAGGATACCAGTGTGGTGGTGGTGACGGTAGGGGACCTGACCAATCTCTCCAACTTATTAAAGTCAGCGCCGGACCAGTTCAGTGGATTAGAGGGCATCGACCTGGTAAAAAAGAAAGTAAAACACCTTGTCTGCATGGGAGGCCGCTACCCGGCTGATACCGATCCTCAGCCATGGGGAAATTTCAAACCGGACCCCGGCGCTACCCGGCATGTCGCCGCCGAATGGCCCACCCGCATTTATTTCACGGGGGGTGGTGCTTTCGCCGATAGTATACCCACCGGAAACATTTTTTTTCAGGAAAAATACCGACATACGCCGATGGCGCACGCGTATCAGCTTTTCCTGAAAAGCTGGAACAGGAAGTGGCATCACAGCGCCGACATTATTGCGGTGTATGTGGCGGTGAAAGGGTACCTGCCTTATTTCAAATCAGAAGAGCGTGGTTATAATCATATTTTCGAAGACGGGACAAATGTGTGGCGATTAGCGCCGAGGGACGACCGGCATTATTTGATCAGTGCATTTGCGGATGGTGCTGATCCCGGGAAAATCGCAGAAAAGTTCAACGAGTGGATGACGCCACAGGGGCATTAATAAATAGCTGCAGGCGACACAGCCGCCTGCAGCTACTTTACCGTTTAATGCTCCGCAGGGAAATAAGCATTCCCTGTCAGGTCTTCTGGTAATGTCGCATGTGTTGGGTTCCATCCCAATGCCGATTTGGTGGCCTCGCCGGAGGACAGGTTGTTGAACCGGGCGAAGTGTGCAAACCAGGTAAAGTGGGCGTTCGCTTCATCCGGGCCCAGGGACACTACGGGTACGCCGAGCTTTTCACCGATGGCTGTTGCGATGATGTTAAAAGGAACACCCTGTTCAGCAACGGCATGATAACGGGTGCCGCTATCGGCATTTTTTTCCAGCGCAAGGCGGTACAGGCGGGCCGCATCCCGCTGATGCACTGCCGGCCATACATTGGCGCCGTCATTGATCATCACGGATTTACCTTTTTCCCGGGCAAGACGGATCAGGATGGGAATAAAGCCACCTTTATCTTCTTCTCCATGCACGCTGGGAGGAAGTCTCACAACAGACACCCGGATACCTTTGGCCGCTATTCTATCTACCGCTTTTTCCGTCGCCACCCGCGGATTGGCGTCGCTCTCGCTGCGGTCTTGTTCGGTGATGATGCCGTTTTGGGCCAGCACACCGGTAGCAGAGGTGACAATAAAAGGGCGCGTGGTGCCTGCCAGCGCTTCGCCGATAGTTTCAATCACTTTTTCATCGACGGCGCACATCTCTTTAAACCGCGAAAAATCATGAATAAACCCAAGGTGGATAACACCGTCAGCGTTTGCTGCGCCTGCTTTCAGGCTGTCGGTGTCGGTGAGGTCGCCCCGGTGCGCTTCAGCGCCGAGGGAGATTAATTTTTGCGCGGCCGCTTCGGAACGGGCCAGTCCCGCTACCTGGTGACCTGCTGCCAGCAGCTCTTTCACCACGGCTGTGCCTACAAACCCGGTCGCGCCGGTTACAAATACTTTCATACTTTATGTGTTTTGTCTCACAAAGTTGAGCACAAACGAAAAGGTATTTGTAGCCGGAACGCGTCATCTTGTAGCCAAAAACGGGGACTTAATTATCTGCCGGTATCCGGGCATTGCCGGCAATAGTTGCCCGGTACCATCTTCCGCATGCCAGGCAGGTACTTCTTCATGTCTTCATCCCCGTAAAAGTGGGCGGTTGTGGTGTCAGGTGGGCGCTGACAGGCAGGCGAGGCCCCGAGCAGATCTCCCCATATCGCCAGTTCCTGGGCTTCGTAAGGGAAACTTATCGACGGTGAACCGCCGTGGCTGATGGGTATGCCCCTTAACAATGGAGAAGGATAAATCATTGTTGTTAAATGCAAAGGTCAGCTCCGTTAAACTACTGGATATGATGTCGGGTTTGAGGGAAGAGGTGTCCCAGCTGCCTAGCCAGAAGTGACTGACCACCCACCGGAGCGCTTCACACGGTGCGATGACGTTGTATAACATGTATTACAATTCATTGATTTTTGCCTGATCCGGCGTATGGAGGTGGAATAGATGGTGCCCGGTGGGATGGCTGCGGGGCTTTGCCGCGGCAGATCAATGTTCTCAGGGAAAACCCTGAGAAAAAAAGCAGTGTTTTGCCCGGTTGTCCCGCCTGGATCCATCGTCTTATTTTGCCGGAGGAAAATTATTGTTTAAACCCTGTAATCATTAACTATATGAAAACACGTGTATTACACCTCCTGGCAGCTTTGGCTCTTTTTTTGTCCTGCAGTAAGGACAAAAACAATGGTCCTGGTCCGGGTAACAGTGGCGGTTATACGCCGTTGGGCGGAGGTGTCGTTTACTATGACTGGGCTAATGAAGGCATTCTGCAGTTTAACCTGGTAACGGGCCTGGTGGCCACCTCGCAGAAAGATGATGTGGGCCGCAACGGATGGGACATCAGTAAAGACGGTACAAAATATTTACAAGCAGAGGATAAAACCGGTGGAGGTTATGACAAGGAAATTTACACCCTGACCAACCTGGCCGATGGAACGATTATCAGCCGTTTTGAAAAGGAGTCGGGTTATGCCAACCATACTTTTCCAAAGCTGTCGCACGACGTAAGGCTGATCGCCGTGCCGCCCACTTTTGATGACGGGCTGATGGTGCTGGATCTCCAGGGAAGGATATTACACAACTTGAGCAGTTTTCAGGGCGTGAAAATAGACAAGGGCAATATCAACTGGATGCCGGACAACACGCTGCTCTTTAGTATTGGCAAAAAGATCTGCCGGACCAATACCGCTTTTACACAGGCGTGGGTAATTAAAGAGCTGAACTTTGCAGAATGGGGTGATCTGACCGTAAGTCCGGACGGCAGCAAATTGGCTTTTGTAGCCGGTAGTCATATCTGGATGATGAATATCGACGGCAGCAATTTGGTGCAGGTTACTGCCAGCAGTAAAACAGAGGTGGTACCGGAATTCTCGCCGGACGGGAAATGGCTGGTACTGGGCTCCGAATACCAGGTGACAGGCCCTTTTGGCCGTATATGGCGGCTGGTGGTGGTGCCGGCGGATGGCAAAAAGTACAATATTGATCCTGGTGCTGACGGCAATGTAATACGGTTGATCAAAAAAGGAGAAACCCAGCCGGAAGCCTGTGATGGCGGGGTATGCTGGCGTTGATGTCTTTCCGTGAAATAAGCCGTATTTTTAGGACCAATTATCCATGATTTGAGAACAGTTACCATTGTATGTTTTTTGTGGCTAAGCCTTGCCGGCTACCGGGCAAATGGCCAGCAGGAAAGCTATACGGACAGTTTACTCCGGATACTGGATACCGCTGCAAGGGATACGGCCCGGGCGCGTCTCCTGTTTCTTCTTTCTGATTATTGGGCTGATAAAGACAGCGCCCGGGCGGTAGATTACGCCAAAAAATCTTTTGACTATACAACAACCACACCTTTTTTCCGTGGGCTGGCCCATTTTTACCTGGCCGGCGCTTATTTCAGCTACGACAAAAAAAGAAGTCAGCAGGAATATATGCAGGCGGATAAATGGCTGGAACCTTTTACAATGTCGGAAGCGTTGCAATACCGTTCCCGTGCCTGGCACAACTATGGCGTGCTGTACCAGTATATGGATGATAACAGGTCTTTTGTCAATATTCTCCTGACTAAAGCAATACCGCTTGCGCAGGCTGCCGGTGATAATGAGCGGGTGGCCTGGGGGTACATGGACATCGGCGCCATATTTATGAATTATAAGGATTATCCCAAAGCAGGTGATTACTTTACCAAAGCCATCGACATCCTCCGTAATCATCAGTTGGGAGCCAAACCGGTGCTGGCGGAGTGTTATATCAATCTGGCCAAAGTACGTCTTTTTGAAGACCAGGCCCGGGAGGCAGAAACCCCGTTGAAAGAAGCGTTCCGGATATTGAACGCGGTCCGTGATTCCTCTTATCTGCCCGTTTACTATACTGTCAGTGGTATGTACTACATCCGGATGAAGCAGTGGGATCCGGCGCTGGCAGACCTTCACACCGGGTTATATATCGCGGAGCGGCTGGAAAGGACCTATGATGTGCTGAGCCTGCAATATCAGGTGTATGAAGTCTATCAGCAACAGGGTAAACTCAACATGGCTAAGGCCGCGCTGGAAAAAGCATATATCAGTTACCAGCAGTTTCCGCTGGCCGACAACCGTAAAGTGATCCTGTATCAACTGGCTAAAACAGAGGCTGCACTAGGGAATTACAAACCGGCGTTTAACCGGCTGATGGAATACGCGCAGCTTTCAGATACCCTGTTTGAAAAGCGGACCGCCAAAGAAATAGCTACGCTGGAAGCCAGACACCAGGCTGCCGAAAATGAAAAAAAGTTATTGCGCCTGGAGAACAGAAGCCAGCGGCAGCAACTGTTGCTGTACTTCGGCGGCGCCGTGGTGATATTACTGACTGCCTTCTTCCTGTATATATATTGGCAACGGAAAAAGCGCGGGGTGCAACAACTACAAATACAGATCGCACATGCCCAGCTGGAAGGTGAGGAACGGGAAAGGCGGCGGCTGGCGCGCGACCTGCACGACGGACTAGGAGGCATGCTGGCGGGGGTGAAGTTAAATTTATCTGCCTTTGGCTATGATAAGGACCACAGGCAACAGGCGGACCTGCAAAAGGTTATCGGTCAACTAGACGATTCAGTTCATGAACTCCGGCGTATCGCCCGCAATATGATGCCGGAAACCCTGCTGCGCTCAGGGCTTGCACGTGCACTGGAAGAACTTTGTAAGTGGATGAACAATGACCGGATGCATGTGGAATACACGTTGCTGGACATACCGGAAGAGATGGCACACAGTCAGAAAATGGATGTTTACCGGATTGTACAGGAATTACTGGCCAATGCCACCAGGCACTCCGGTGCGCGGGAGGTATTTCTGCAATGCAGTGGAAGGCAAAACCGCTTTTATATTACTATAGAAGATAACGGAAGAGGTATGCCGGAAAAAACTGCAGGAGAAGGGATGGGGCTGGCCAACATTCGTAGCAGGATAGCATATATGCAGGGAAAAATGGAGCTGACCAGCCACGAGGGCAAAGGAACGATCATTAATATTGAAATCAATGTCACAGCAAACGGAAAGAATTAGTATCGTATTGGTGGAAGACCACAGCATCTTTGTGGAGGGCTTGCAAAGTGTGCTCCGGAAGATAGAAAATGTAGAGGTACTGGCTACTTTCAGCACAGGAGAGGAAGCGCTGGAGTACCTGCAAGAGCAGCCGGCAGACATCGTTTTACTGGACATCAGCCTGCCCGGCAACTTGTCAGGCGTTGAGATATGCCGGTTGATCCGCCGCAGCCACAAAACAACAAAAGTCATTGCGCTGAGTAACCACACGGAAAGGGAAATTGTTGGTGATATGCTGAACAACGGAGCCAATGGCTACCTGTTGAAGAACGCGTCGCTGCCCGACCTGCAAAATGCTATAAACCAGGTAATGATGGGCCAATGTGTGATGAGTGAAGACATACGAAATATTATCTTTGCCGCTAACGCTCCGTTAAAGAGCATGCCACGTCTCACTTCCCGCGAAAAGGAAGTCCTGTACTGGATCAGCGAGGGACTGACCACTTCCGCAATTGCAGCTAAACTATTTATCAGCGTTCAAACCGTGGAAAGTCATCGTTACAACCTGCTACAAAAATTTGAAGTTCCCAATGCGGTAGTGCTGGTGAAGAAAGCAATGGAACTGGGCTTGATACGGTCTGACTCAAATACACGAACATCGCGCCGGTGATACAGATAAGCGAAGTCGTGGAGTAACGATGTAGAAACGATAAAGCCGCATGGGTCAAAAAGATCCATGCGGCTTTTTTATTGAGAGTATTAAAGATACTGCTGGAGTTGTTTGATCAGCTCCAGCTTATCACTGGGTCTTTTGGCGTCCCAAACGGCCACTTCGCCGTTTTTGTCGAGGATAATATAACGGGGGATGCCGTTAAACTTAGGCACCGTTTTGTTGATGTCCTGATGCAATGCCTTGTTGGGACGCAGGTTAATGCCTTTCAGGGGCAGGCGCTGCGCCATTTGTTTCCAGGCTTTGTCGTCTCTGTCATTGTCGAGGGACACGTAAACTGTTTGTATGCCCATCTGATGTAAGACATCATGTAATTCGAGCGAGTATTGCAGTTCCGCCCGACAGGGACTGCACCAGGTAGCCCAGAGATCGATATAGGTAACTTTTCCTTTCAGCGCCGAGGTTAACGCTTTGAAATTGTTCAGTTTATCATAACCGGCGAGATACCGGACATCTTTGTTCGGGTGTTTGTCGGCTGCATGATACGCTACGATCTTCTGTACCTTTTTGTCGAGGTAGGGAGTGAGCTGACTGTAAGGGAATTGTTGCCTGAAGTCCCTGAAATTATCAATCCACTCTTTTTCATACAGATTGGTATTGATCCCGGAAATGATGCTGTTGGCCCAGGTATACTCCAGCATTTCGCCTTTAAGTTTGGTCCTGAATAAATCGATTTTTTGTATTTCGTAGATCCCTGGACGGTAGATAAGTTTTCCGCTGTCAGCGATTTCCAGGTACGCCTGGTAACGGTTCAGCATCCAGTAGTACCCCGGCGCATGTAACAGTTGCGTAAACGGTGCTGCGTCGTCGTATATTTTTTTCCACACAGGCAAATAATCCTTGCGAAATTGGGCTACTGCGGCTGGTTGCTGTTCCCGTTCGCGGAAAGTGAAAAAGAAACTATCGGAAAGGATGCTCATATAGTTGATATCGATGGCGCTGAAAAGCGCCTGTTTGAATGCCTCGTTGATTTTTCCGTCACGGAACAGGCTCTCCACCGTGGCTTTCTTTTTGTCGGCGGCCGCTTTGACGGTATTAACCCGTTCCTGTGCGGAGGATATGTGTTCCAAGCCAGCTGCGGTTCTCCTGGTATCGTCCTGGAAATCAAAAGTTTTGATCAGGTCTTGTCCAGCCTGCTGGTCGCCGGTAACGCTGTACTGGCTGCTGTCTGCGTTAATAGTATATGTTTGTCCCGGTGTGGCGAATAACTTTATCTGCTTCCAGTTGTTGGTCAATGTGACAAACCCTGGTTTTTTTATATCGATTGTCTGCTGAAAAGCGCCGGTAGCAGGATCTATGCTCATACGCACGATGGCGCCGGTGAATTGTTTACCGTCCACTGGGATATTGGCGTCGATCACCGGATCGGGCGTATTTTTAAACGCGCCTTTGAGCGTGACCTGTTGCCCCCGGGCAAAGAGCGCGGCTAGTAGGGCTATACATAGCAGGGTTGGTTTCTGTTTAAGCATATGCGTAAATTTTATTAAGGATTCTGAGTAATGTTTTCTGTCAATGCGGCGGGAGGTATCAGTAACGTGTAGCGGTTGCTGTTGGGCGGCAGGTCTATGGTGCTGCCGTCTTTCAGATAGTGGTGCGCTGTAAAGCCGAAGATTGGATCGTTGTTGAACCGTCGCATGTCAAACCAGCGGGCGCCGTGGAAGAGCAGCTCCTTCCTTCTTTCGCTCAGCAGTACTTTCATCGCCTGTTGTGTGTCTGTGAGGCTTAACGGCGTGTAGGAGGATGCGAGTATCCTGTTTTTACGCAGCAGGTTGATATCGGCCATGCCCGCTGCTGCATTACCCATGCGAATGCTGGCTTCTGCCCGTATGAGATACATCTCCGGTGTGGTGACGCTGATATTGGCATAATAAAACCTGGATTTGTTATATTGATAATTAGTGTCCAGTTTGCCTGTTGCTTCATTGGTGGCTGTGTCCACCCCAATGAATATGTTGCGGAGGTCATGGGGCTCGAACATCTTTACCGTAGCGGGACTGATATATTGCCCGGAAAGACCGCCCGAGTAGGTATATTGCTGTACGTGAATATTTTCGGGAGAAGTCGTCATATCAGCGAATGGAGGATTGTCAATGGGTACATAACGAGCGTCCTGTATCTTATACACTTTGTTATAGTCAATCAGGCGGCTATTGTATTTTAATGCGCTGTCTGCCATCTTCCTTGCTGCCGGATAGTTTTCCTGCATCAGCATCACCCGGGCGAACAGGCCGAAGCCTGCGCCTCTGGTGAGTACATAAGGGCTGACTGCTGAGGTGGGCAGTTCTTTTACAGCGTTTTCAAGATCTGCATTGATCAGGTCATAGGTAGTTTTGATGTTGCTTCTGCCTGGCACCGGCAGGGCTATATCGTTGGTGGTGATCCATGGAACACCCGGATCGCTGGCGGCCGTGGCGGCATTAAACGGCTTACCGTACAGGTTGACGAGGTACCAGTAGCACCAGGCCCTGCCCAGTTTGGCTTGGGCGCGGATAGCGGCTTTGCGCTGTGGGGTGCCGCCATCGGCCATGTCAATATTGTTGAGAATGGCGTTGTACTGATAGATGTTATTATACATCAGGTTCCAGGCGGAATTGTATTTCCAGTCTTCGGGCGTGTTGTAGATCTCGGGTAACCAGAGATAGATCCGGCTCTGGGTGCTGTTTTCTCTCAACAGGGATGCTTTGTCTGCATCTTTATACAGGAAATCGTCGGAGAGCATGTCCAGGTCGGTGGGCAGCATCCGGGTCATGTTTTGCCCGTTGAGCAGCCGCTCCAGGTCTTCTACGGTTTGTGGTATCACGTAGCCCTTGGGTTTTACGTCCAGGTATTTTTTGCAGGCGGAAAAACTCATTAAGCCCAGTAGGGCGGCAATCAGTATCGTTGTTGTTTTCATGTTGTCTGCGGGATTTAAAAGTCAAGGTTTACACCAAAGGAATAGGAAGGCATGACGGGCATCGTACGGTTGCGCCCATCAAATGCTTCAGGGTCGATACCCAGATCGTTCCGGGTGATGGTCCACAGGTTACGCGCGTTGGCGGTTAACTGCAGGCCCCTCACGATACCCCATTTACTAACGGTTTTCGGAGAAAAGGTGTAACGCAGTGTCACATCCCTGAGTTTAATGTAACCAGCATTAAACACGTTTACATCGAGGAATCTGCCATAGTAAACAGCAGCATAGTAGGCGGAATTATCGAGGATTACGTTGGGGATGTGTGTACGGGATTCGTCACCGGGTTGTTTCCATGCATCTTTCAGGCGGTTATCGAAACTGTTGACGCCCCGGTATACTTGCGGCATAACCTGCCGTTTTACCTGGCCAAGGTAGAAGACAAACATAAAATTAAGATCAAAGCCCTTATAGGTAAAATTGTTCGACAAAGCTCCGGTGTTGACAGGTCTTGTGGTACCAGAATAATACACCATGTTCAGGTCATAATAATATTCATCCGGTGCAATTTTTCCGTTGGCATCCAGCAGCTGGATCTGGCCTTTGTCTGGCGTCAGGCCGGCGAAACGGAAGCTGTACATGGAACCGTAAGGGTCGCCCTGTATAAAGGGGCTGCGGCCGGCAACAGCGGCAGGGGTGAGGAAGTCGCTGCTAAGGGCTACCTTGGTGATCTTGCTTTTGTTATGGGCATAGGTGAAAGTGGTGCTCCATTCAAATTGTGGTGTGCTGATGTTTTTGCTCATCAGTTGCAGTTCCCACCCGTTATTGTTCATGCTGGCGGTATTAACACTGGCGGAAGTGAATCCCAGCGTGGGATTGATGTCCTGGTCCCCCAGCAGGTCGGTGCTTTTCCTGACGTAGTAGTCGGCTTTGCCGGACAAACGGTTATGCCACAACGTAAAGTCAATTCCTATATTGGTAACGGTCGTTTTCTCCCATCTTAACTGGTTGTTGGCGGGAGTGGTAATACTGTTATAGGGCAGGTTAGTGAAATAATTGGTGCCATTGGAGGCAATCATAAATGGCCCGCTATTCTTGGGAATATTGCCGTTGATGCCGTAGGTGGCCCGTACCTGTAAATAGTCCACGAATGGCAGGTGCTGGAAGAATGGCTCATTGGAGGCAATCCAGCTTACACCGCCGGACCACATGGGACGGTAAAGGTATTTAGGATCGGTGCCGAATAAATTGGTGGCGTCCATACGGATGCTGCCACTGGCCACATACTTCCGGCGGAAGGAGTAGGCAGCATTGCCAAAAGCGGATACAAAACGGTCCAGCTGATAGGTGTAACCGTCTTCCAGTCCATCGAAACCGTTTTGTACGGCCTGCAAGGTACCGGAGACGTTTTTTAGCCGTTGTATGTCAATGTCCACAAATTGCAGGCTGTTGTCGTCGTAGCCGTATTTGGTGAAGTAACTGCCGTTGGATTTGCTTTGCCTTCTTTCTATGCCTGCCACCGCGGCGATATTATGATCGTCGCGAATGTCTTTATTGACATTGATGAGCCCTCTGAGCAGGTAAGACGTGAAACTGGTGCGGGTTTCCTTTATTTTACCTCCTTGTGGTACGTTGAATGTGGGACCGGCGAGGGTACCATCCATGTTGGTGATAATATTGCCACCGGCATCCCTTTGCGGAACAATGAAATCGTTGACCTGCTTGACCAGCGTCGGTTCATCCCGGTGGGTAAACATCTTGTTGTAGGATGAACCATTTTCCAGCTGGTAGCTCAGATTGATATCCACTCCGGGGATGATGCTATATTTTATTTCTGCCTGGAGTCGGTTATAAACGCTGTTGGTAGTGTTTTCAATGAGGTTTAGCTGCTTCAGCGGATAAAAGGACTCGTCGCCCAGTCCCCATGCCATCCTTTGTGCGATGGTGAAATCATTGGAATTGTTCTGATTTGCAGGGTCTGAATTGCGGTTCACCGCCAGGGGTTGCCCCTGTGCGTCCTGCAGCATGGAATAAGGCTTCAGCCGGTAGAGCTCCACAGGGTCCAGCGGGGTGGTGGTGGCATCGGTATAGGTCAGGTTGGCGCTGACGTTGAAAGACAGTTTGGAAGACACGTTGTAGTTGTCTTTCAGCAGGAAGCTGTAGTTTTTGGTCCTGTCTTTCAGCGCGTAGCCGCGGTTATCGGTAAGGCGCAGGGACCCGTAAAAGTTGTTTTTCTCGTTGCCGCCCATAAAGGACAGGCTATGGTTTTGTGTGAGCGGCGCCTGCATCAGCAGGTCACGTATCTGCTGGCTGTTGTCCAGGCGGCCAAGGGAATCTACGGATGCCGCGTATTGCGCGGGGGTGATCCGTTTAGCCACCGAATCCATGTAAAGGCGTTCAAACGCGGAGAAGGAGTATCCCGAACGACGGGCGTTGGTTTCAAGATTGGCATTTACCAGTTGACGGTTAATGGCGATGTCTTCCGCAGCGTCCAACCGGTTTAAATAATTGAGATCAGGCTTGGGCTCAAATTGAAAGTTGTTGTTGTAGGTGAACTGTATCTTGCCTTGTTTGGCTGTTTTGGTGGTGATGACGATCACGCCGTTGGCGGCGCGGGCGCCCCAGATGGAGGCGGCGGCGGCATCTTTCAGGATGGTGATGCTGGCCACGTCGTTGGGGTTGATAGCATCCAGCGTGCCGTCAAACGGGAAATTGTCGATCACGATCAGGGGCCGCTTGGTACCATACAGGGTGGATACGCCGCGGATGGTCAGTCCGTCGCCGGAGGCGCTGCCATTGTCCTTCCCGTTGATGAGCATGAGGCCGGGCACCTGTCCTTCCAATCGCTCCAGCACATTGGTCTGTACGCGGTTGGACAATTGTTTGGAGCTGACAACGTCAAAAGCGCCGGTAGCCCTTTCCCGCGGTATTTTCTGGTAACCGGTGCTGCCGGTCACTTCTACTTCTACGATCTTTGCAACGGAGAGACGCATGCGAACGGTGAGGGTACGGTTGCCTTTTGCGGCGATCTCTGATCTTTCATATCCTACCATGGTGAATACCAGCACTGCATTGGTGGCGTCGGCGCCGGGCAGCCGGAATTGCCCCTGGTCGTCAGTGGCCGTCCTGTAGTTAGTGCCTTTCACCATCACGGACACACCGGCAAGCGGAGCGCCCTGCTCATCAGTGACGGTGCCGGTAATACCGGCTGCCTGGGCTGCCGCAGGTATTGTATTGATGCTCTTCGCTTTGATGAAGATGGTTTTGTCTTCCAGTGACCAGGTGAGGGACTGAGGGTCCAGTACCTGTTGCAGGACTGCTTCCACGCCGGCTCCTTTTACTTCCAGGGATACCCGTTTAGATTCATTAAGTGATCCCTTTTGAAAAAAGACAACAAAACCTGTTTGTTGTTTGATAGCTTTGAACACATCGGTCAGCAAAACATTCTTGCCGGAAAAAGTGACGCTTTGGCCCATGGTGCGGGCTGACAGTTGTAGACATACTGAAAGTAGCAGTACTGCTGTTAGTTTCATGATTCGCAGTGGTTTGGTTGACCGTTGGCATCTGTCCTGTTGTGGTATAGGCACAACGAGGCGGCCACCGGATTTTTTTCTGGTAAAATCCATAACTTTGATCTGGTTGGTTGATAAGGTGGTTGAATAAAAAATCTTGTCGGACCATTCCATATTGGCCGGATGTGTCGCAATCACATCCGGCTTTTTTATGGTCCTGGTGGTTGATTTATGTATTGATTTGCATTCGACAGATTAATTTTTTGTTTGAAAATCATGTTAAGGTTGAAAGACGGTCAGCACTTCGCCCTTCAGGCGAAAGTGTATCTCTTTTTGTTCCAGCTGTTTTAAGATCGATGCCAGTTTCAGGTTACGTTGCATTTCACCTTCAAACCGTATGTCGGGTATATTTCCCTGGTATTCGATGCGGATATCATACCAGCGGGATAGTTCCTGCATGACGGTATGCAGATCGGCATTGTGAAAGGAGAAGTAGCCGTTTTTCCAGGCGATGGCCGCGTCGGCGTCTGCAGCCTTTACGCTGATAGTCTTATCCGGCGCGGTGATGGTGGCCTGCTGGCCCGGTTGCAACACCACGCGGCCATCCTTGTTGGCAACGCGCACCCGTCCTGTAAGCAGGGTGGTGGAGACATCATCGGCTTCATAAGCCCGCAGGTTGAAGCTGGTGCCCAGTACCTGTATGGTGCTGCCCTGTACCGATACTTCAAACGGCTGTTGCGCGTGCGGGGCAATTTCAAAGTAGGCTTCCCCGGTCACTTCCACTTTCCGGGCATTGCCGGCAAACGCTATCGGGTAGCGGATGCTGGACGCTGCATTGAGCCACACTTTGGTGCCGTCAGACAAGACCAGCTGAAACTGTCCGCCACGCGGGATGTTCAGCGTATTATATTGTATGGATGTAGGTTGGCCGCCTTGCTGCGAGTAGGAGAGTACATGGTTATCGGACTTGGTGATGGCGGTGGCGCCCTGTTGCGCCAGCGTACCATCATTGGTGTCATCTAATGGGATGACGGTACCATCGGCCAGCGTCAGCGTGGCGGCGTGCCGGGCCGGTGCTATATCCGCTACCGGTGCAGGCGGTACGGTACCGGACTTTCCGGGAAATAGCCACCAGCCGGCGGCTGCCAGCACGACAACAGCAGCGGCGGCAGCGGCCCACCGGTAGGGATGGTGTCGTTTTATCCGGCGCACCGGTGTTTCCTGCAGGTGAATCTGTTGTAAGAGGCGCTGCCAGATAAGATCGCCATTGGTCGGGATAATTTCCCCTTTAGCTTCCATCCGGTGTAAATACTCTTCCAACAAAGCTTTTTCCCCGTCGGTCGCTTTCCCGGAGGCACAGTGTTCTATAAAAGCAATAAAAGTCTCTTTGTCCATATACGTTATATTAGACACAACAAAAAACAGGGTACCCTCCCGGAAGGGTAAATTTTTTTTGGAGACAGTAACAGATTGGGTTATTCCCGGATGTAGGACAGTACTATATAGGCAGCATAGATACCAATCAGATGGTACTTTTTCCGGAAAAGCTGCATAGATTTGGAAATGCGTTTCTCGACTGTTTTTTCCGATACCTGCAATTGCAGGGCAATTTCTTTATAGGTCAGATGCTGCTGACGACTAAGGCGGAAAGTCTCCCGGCAATCGTCCGGCAATGTATCGATCAGTAAGTTCAACAGTTGCTCGTTCTCCCTTAATAGCGCATGGTTCTCCTGCAGCAGGTCTATCGTTACTTCTGCCAGCCGGTCAAAGAAGCGCTGGTCGGTCTTCCTGTCGCGGATGGCGTTCAGTACCCTGTTACGGGTGGCTTGCAGCAAATACGGCTTTACGGCGGTAATCTCCTGTTCGTGCCGCCGCTCCCATACTTTGAAGAAAACTTCCTGCACCACGTCCTGCGCTACATCTTCCAGGTAGATCATCTTACAGGCGACGCGGTAACAATCCTCCCAGTAGCGCTGGTATAATTTGGCAAAGGCTGTTTCATCATCAGCCCTCATTCTCGCTAAGAGCGCTATGTCACTGTTATCGTACATGTAATGTTGGTCCTGTAATGATGGTTGATGTTCAAAATTGGCTAAAACCCTTTACTGCGACAAGATAGGGCTTTCTTTTGAAAGAAGCGGACAGCGCAGTGATATAGATATTAATATGATATATTTGGATTGGTAAACGTAAAAGAAAACGAACAGATAGCTGGCTTTAAACGCTGGTGGCGCCGGCCCAGGCGGGCCGGCGGTTGCGAACAATAAAATTTCCCGGCGTACCTTTAACCGGTGAAACCATTAGCCGAACCTTAAATCAACAATCATGTCAACGATCACCATGCAGGAAATTGTAGCCCGGTTCAACAACGCATTACAACAGGAAATACAACAACGGAAAGTAAAACTGCCTTATGCCTGTTGCCTCTCCACGGTGGGGCTGGACGGCTTTCCCAATGCCCGTTTCGTATCGCTGAAAGAAGTGCTGGACGGGAAGTTTGTTGTGACCGGCGCATTGACATCGCGGAAGGGGATAGAGATTGAAGAAGACAATAAAGTAGCGCTCACCTTTTGGTGGCCGGAAACAGCGCAACAAGTGCGCATTCAGGGAGTTGCCAGTCAGCTCCCCGATGTATTGGCGGATCAGTATTTCAGTGAGCGGAACCGCGAAAGCCAGATCGTTTCCACCGTTAGTCAACAGGGAGCAATACTCGACGATCTCCGGATACTGGGGCAACAGTTTGAGCAGCTGGCACAACAGCCGGATACAAGGGGTATCCCACGGCCGGAGAACTGGGGCGCTTATGCGATTGCGCCGTTGCGGATAGAGTTTCTCGTTTTCAGTGAAGCCCGTTTTCATGACCGTACGTTGTATGAGCTGACTGACAGCGGCTGGACAGCTGTGAAGCTGCAGCCTTAGGAAACGCCGTGTTCCAGGTATTTCCGCAGATAAACGGCCGTTGGTGTGTTTGCCTGTTGCAGCAGGTCGGATACGGTCCCTTCAAAGGTAAGCTGGCCGCCATCTTTACCGGCGCCCGGCCCCATGTCGATGATCCAGTCGGCACACGCGATAATGTCTAAATTATGTTCAATGACAATCAGGGTGTGCCCGTCTTTGACGAGTTTGTTAAAAAGCGCCAGCAGTCTTTCCGTATCGGCGGGATGCAGGCCGGTACTGGGCTCGTCCAGTACCACGACCGTACTTTGTTCTTTTAACTGCGTTGCGAGTTTTAGCCGCTGGAGTTCCCCGCCGGAGAAGGTGTCCAGCCGCTGGCCCAGCGTGAGGTAACCCATGCCCAGGTCGTGCAGCATAACAAAATGCCGGTGGAGCTGTGGCAGCTCCGAAAAAAATACCGCCGCTTCCTCCACGGTGAGGTCCATCACATCCGCGATGGACCGCTGACGATAGTGGTAGGCCAGTACTTCCGGCCGGAAGCCGCTGCCGCCACACACTTCGCAGGGGATCTCCACATCATCCATAAAAGCCAGGTCTATCTTTTCGATGCCGAGTCCTTTGCAGTTGGGGCAGGCCCCTTCGCTGTTGCGGCTGAACAGCTTATTGCTGACGCCGTTGGCATGGGCGAATAGATTGCGGATAATATCGGAGATGCCGAGGTACGTGAGGAGGTTTGATTTGGAATGCCCCGCAATGCCTGACTGGTCAATCAGCGTGATCTCCGGATGTTGCAGCGGCAGTACGTCGCTGATCAACGTGCTCTTGCCCGAACCGGCGACGCCGGTAACGACGGTAAGCACGCCGCGGGGAATCTTTACCGTGATGTCTTTCAGGTTGTGCAGTTTTGCATGACGGATGGTCAGCGTATCGGTAAATGTACGCGGATGCTGGTTATAGGTTTGGTGCCGGGCGAAGTAACGGCCGGTTTTGCCGCTGCTTTTGCGCAAGCCCTTAAAGCTGCCCTGGTAAACGATTTCGCCGCCATGGGTGCCTGAACCCGGTCCCATATCGATCACATGATCAGCGATGCGGATCAGGTCCGGGTCGTGCTCTACCAGCAATACAGTATTGCCTTTGTCCCGGATCTTCTGAATGATGCGGGAGAGATTGTCCAGATCGCTGGGATGCAGCCCAATGCTGGGCTCGTCAAAAATATAGAGCAGGTTCTCCAGGCTGCTGTCCAGGTGCCGTACCATCTTAATCCGCTGCGATTCACCACCGGAGAGGGTGGGCGTCACCCTGTCCAGCGTGAGATAGCCCAGGCCGATAGTGACCATATGCTGCAGCTTCTTCACCAGTTCAGCGACAATCGTGTCGTACCCCGCCGCCTTAACAGGACGGATAAACGCCAGCAGCTCGTCCGCCGGCATGGCGGCGCAGTCAGCGATGTCCAGCCCCTTTATCTTACAGGAAAGTATCTTTTCGTTGAGCCGTTTACCATGGCAGGAAGGGCAGGGCTGCTCCCTGACGATCCTGCTGATCTCTTTTTCCCGGAGCCGCAGCTCCCGGGTGTCTTTTTTCAGGATATCCCTTTCCAGGCGGGGAATAATGCCGGTGTAACGCACGGTTTTGCCCCATTTGGGAGAGGGGTGCGGCGGGACATGCTCTTCCGCGTGGAGCAGCATTTCCCATTCGTCTTTCGTATAGTCGGCGAGTTTTTTATCATTGTTGAAATACCCCGATTCTGTATAGCGCAGCCAGCGGAAGCCACCAGGCTGAAAGGTAGGGAAGCGGATCGCACCTTCGTTGAGTGATCTGGTTGTATCTATCAACCGGCCGATGTCTATCTGCCGCGTTTGCCCGATGCCGCCACAGACCGGGCACATGCCCTGCGGGTGATTGAATGAAAACGTATTGGCATACCCCACGAAAGGCTTACCTACCCGGGAAAACAGCAGCCGCAGCGATGTGTATATATCCGTGGCGGTCCCTACAGTGGAACGGACATTGCCGCCCAGCCGTTTCTGGTTAATGATCACCGGTACATTCAGATGTTCAATACTGTCCACGTCGGGCACGCCGAGGTGCTCCATCCTGCTGCGCACAAAGCTGTGCTGCATTTCACTCATCTGCCGCTGCGCTTCCGCCCCGATAGTCCTGAATACGAGCGACGATTTGCCCGATCCGGACACACCCGTAAAAACAGTGATGGTGTTTTTAGGAATCTCTAATGTCAGGTTCTTCAGATTGTGCTGGCGGGCGCCGGTAATCTTTAGCGGATACATGGGTTAAAATTTTTATTAACTTTGTGAATAGTTAACAAAGTTAAATAATTTCAGGCAATGGAAAAAACACAAAAAGCCTTTTTTGATACTTATACCGATTTCCAGTGTTATGTTATTGCGCAGGTCAACAACGGCGATTATAACGGCATAGGGGCTACGCACTACAATATGGTGGAATACCTCTACCGCAACGGACCCGCCACGGGTAAAACGCTGGCGCAGAAATTCCACATCAGCGCTCCCGCCATCTCCCGCCATGTAAAAATACTGCTGGAGAAAAAACTGATCATCCAGCAACAAAGTCCGCAGGACCGCCGCCTCTTTCTGCTGGAGGTGACTGCCAAAGGCAAACACCTGGTGGATGGTTCGGAAAACCAGCGCCACAGCGTTACCACCCGCATCAGTAGCATGCTCCCCAAAAAGGAACTGGAACAGTTTACCCGCATCCTGCGGAAAGTGGTAGACGTGCTGAAAGAAGAAGAAGAGCGATAAGGTTGTGCCCGGAACTTCTCCATTGACAATACCGCATACGATAAGTCCATGATCACCTGGTGCTTGAAGTAACCATTGTTTATAACGGGAATTACTTATTTTTACAGCTGTTAACCAGATAAAAAGGGGCTGTCACTATAGGACGCCCGTGTGCCATGAACAAGAACTCCGAATACGAAAAAATGCCTAAAAGCCTGAAAGGCCTTCCGCTGTCAGAGAAAGCCATGCAGGACCTCAATAAACTAAAATGGGTGGTGACAGAAAAAATACACGGCGCTAACTTCAGCTTTGTGTATGAAGACCATCAGTTGTTATTCGCCAAACGCAAAGCGTACCTGCAATGGACCGATGATTTCTTCGGGTTTCAGGCAGTGGTGGCAGCAATGGAAGAACAGATCGTCCGTTTGTTTGAGCAGCTGCAACAGGATATCCCGGCGCACCGCTACATCGTTTATGGCGAATTGTTCGGCGGCAGATATCCGCATCCGGAGGTTGCGCCTGACCCGCAGGTGCAAGCCATTCAGACCGGTGTGTATTACAGTCCCGCAGTGCGGTTCTGTGCTTTCGACATCGCCGTGGAAACTACGGAGGGGGATAAACGTTATCTCGACTATGATGCCGCGATGACCTATTTTCAGCAGTTTGATATTTTCTACGCAAAACCGCTTTTCACCGGTAAGTGGAACGAGGCGTTGAATTTTGATACCCGTATTTCTTCCGCGGTGCCTGCCCGGCTGCAGTTGCCGGAGCTGCCGGTCAACCTGATAGAGGGAGTGGTGATCAAGCCGCTGCATCATTCCGGGCTCACCAGCATGGATACACGCCCGATCATCAAACTGAAAAATCCCGAGTTCGATGAAGAGGAGAAGTTCCACGAGGCGGAGAAATGGTCCTTTATACCAGAAGTGAGTTCCCGTGCCGCGCAACTTTCTTTCCTGGTAGAGGAGATGGCCCGTTACATCACAAGTAACCGGCTGTACAGTGTGGTGTCTAAAACAGGCCGGCTGGATGCTGGCAGCCCGCAACGGCTGGAAGAGGTGAGGAACGAATTCCTGGACGATGTGTGCACTGATTTCAACGAAGACAGCGGCGGTATCCTGGCGGACCTGGAAGAGGCCGACCGCCGTTGGGTAACGGAGCGTATCGCTACACGCATCGCCGTATGGATGGCTGATCACGCCGGTACGCCGGAATGATCAGCCGGTATGGTTTCCGTCTATTGTTTCACCATGGTATAAGTCAGCCTGTCGCCATGGGTGAGCGCATTGTCTACATAATACACCAGTGTTTTGCAATCATAACTGTCGATGGCGCCCTGCAGTTTGCCATCGCTGGTAAGGGTTTTACCGGTTACGGTCCAGGTGCCGTGGTCCGTGGCTGGTTCCGCGCAGGCGGTGCCGGCGTCGTGATAGGTATAGGTACCGTTGCTTTTCAGCTCCATAATATCATCTTTCTCACAGGCTTCCAGGTATGCCAGGTAGTCGATGGGCGCGCTGGACGCGTTTTCCTTATATTGTAAAGCTGTTAGTTTATAGGAGCCGGAGAGGCCGGCCACGCTGATATCGCAGCCGGAGGGGCTGCTTTTTTCTTTTTTACAGGCCAACAACAGGGTAGAAGCGATGATAACAGCTGCGGTGCATTTGATGGTCATTGTTTTCATATGTTTCGTTTAAATGGATTTTACAGTAGTACCCCCGGCAGTAGGCATAGGGTTGGTTAAAAAAGAAATTTTTTTTTTGACAATGACCCAACCTTTGACAAAAAACGAGGGTATTGTTGTTGGTATTCGTATATGCGGTACTTTTACATGTTAATATTTATAATATATTAAGAGAACAGTCATAAGATGAAAAACGCTGTATTACTCGTGAGCGGGATCTGTTTAATGGGATGTGGTACTTCCATGAAATTGGCGGTGCCGGACAAGTTTAAGGAGCAGGCCACCATGCAGCATGTAGAGGGGGCCAGGGGCAACAGGATGTCGTTTGCCAATTTCACCACCTCTAAAATAAAGCGAGGCGTACATGTCAGTTATCCCGGATGGGGGCGCCCGTTTATCTGGGAGAACCTGTTGCTGAACCAGGCAGGTATTTCCAAGTCCGAAACGGTGGAAAATGAAAAGGCGAAGTTCCGTTATGCCATCACGGACGGGCGTAACACGGTGCAGGTTTTTGCCCATGAAAGGCAGATGACCAGGAAACATGATTATGAAGCCACGGAGCACTGGGGTATATTGGGGGGCTTTGAAGTGCTGCAGGAGCATCGATATATTTTCTCTGCGCTGATCAGTGTGGACACCACGCAGGACAGCAAAAACTGGGAGCTGGTGATGACCAACCTGTACGACCGGGAGGCGACGAACGACAAGAACCCGTTTGCTTTTATCAAACAGGAAGATGAAGGGATGGCCACCAACGGTATTGACACGATCCATATAAAACCGCTGAGCATCAAAAAAACGGAGCTGTCAAATGGTAAAACGGGGCAGTTTCCTTTTAAAATGATGTCGGGCTATGAGTTAAGCACTGCCGACGGAGTGATCGCCATCATTGATCTGATTGACCGGAATATCTGGTTTTATAATGAGTTGTCTCCCGCGGAGAAGTTGAACGTGAGTGCCATCACTACCGCGCTTTTCGCGCGGAAAGTGCACGACACCAAATGGTAGCAGACAGTATAGTACTAAACGGTTTTACAGACAACTGGAACAGGATTTAAATATTATTATCGCGGAGTGCCGCCTTGGTAACAGGAAAGCGCAGGAGCAGCTGTACAGGCAGCTCTATGGCTTTGCGATGGCTATTGCCATGCGTTATGCCAATGATGAGCACGAAGCGGGCGATATCCTGTGCCATGCCTTTGTGAAGATGTTCCGCAGCCTGCACACGTTTGATGATACCAAGGGGAACTTCCACGGGTGGCTGAAAAAGATTGTTATTAACGAAGCGCTGGATGTGATCAAACAGCGGAGCCGCTTTTCCAGCCTGGAGCTGGAGGCGGTAGAAGAACCGGCCGTCAACAACAGCGTGATAGAAAAGACGGATGCAGCCGCCATTTTGCAGCTGGTCCGGAAATTACCGCCTGCCACGCATGCGGTCTTTGTGTTGTATGCCATTGATGGTTATACTCACCGGGAAATTGCCACGCAATTGAACATCAGTGAGGGGACCAGTAAATGGCATCTGAGTGAAGCAAGGAAAATTCTTCAGCAAAAAGTAACGGCAAACAAGCCTTAGTGAATACAACCACTCCATACGAACAATTAATAGCAGCAAAGCTGGACGAGGTGCCCGTTCCCGATATGGCGGACAGCATCTGGGCGAGCATTGCGCTGCAGTTGGACGCGGTTGCAGACACGCCGGATGACCAATCATCAGATGATACCCAAACCCATAACGATCAACCTGCCAATAATACCTCAAGCACCATTGCTGCGAAAAAAAGCATCGTCAGATACCTCAGTAGAGGCTGGTACGGCTTTGCAGGCGCAGCAGCGGCAGCCACCACGCTGTGGTGGTACACCAGCCGTCAGCCACCTGTGCCGGAAAAAACAGCGCCGGTAAAAGAACAGCCGGAAACACATGCTCCTGCGCCGCCTGACAGCAGCGCCGTCGCGTCTCCCGTAAAAGAGAAACCGGTCCCGGTATATAAAAAGAAAGACAGTATCTCCCGGATAGAAGCACTGCCGCCGGTCGATTCAGCTACAAGACAAGTATTGCCGCCACCCCTGGATTCACCGGCGGTCGTACATCCGTCGTTCATTCCGCCTGCGCCGGACTCCGTTTCAGCGCCTCCGATGAAGAAACCACGGGGGGTAAAAGGAATTACGGAAGATGACTACCGGATATCGGTACAGAAAGATTCTTCCGCGAAAAAATACTGACAGGAAAATTTCGCTAATTTAATATTATATCTTCTGCGGACGGACCTGGCATCGAAGCAGTTTGTGAGATAACGCGGAATATCGTTATTTTGTCGTTACGGAAAAACCTATAACATGTTTACATATGAACGTAAGACGCCGGTGGACCTGGACTGTGGCATCACCGTATATATGCAGGTGTTGGGCGCAAAGTGGAAACCCTGCCTCGTCGATATGATTAACAAGGGTTATCAGCGGCCCAGCGAAATGCACCGCCTGATCCCGGAAGCTACGCCGCGTGTGCTGGACATGCAGCTGCGGGAGCTGGAGGCGATGGGCGTAGTGGTAAAAAACGCGGGTTCCGGTTTCCCGCTCAAAGCGCATTACAGCCTCACCGACCTTGGCCAGTCCCTGATCCCCCTTGTGGAAGCGATTGACAACTGGGGAAAACAGTACGGCGAAAGGGTGAAACAGGCCATCGCGGAAACTGCTGCCTGATACCGAATAATTTTTCGGTTATTGATTCTTGCAGAACGGATACGGAGTTTTGTAGCCGTAAATCTGTAAGCATCATGAACAAAACTCTTATCGACAGGTCTTTTACCTTAAAGGATGGTATCTATGTACTGCTGTGGCTCGGCATTCTCTTTATTACGTGGACATTCATGCACGGCGCCGATCACTATCTGCAGCTCACCCCCGAAGCGCTGGGACGGTATTTCCCGGTGCGGTGGTTCCTGCTGATGCATATTACCTCCGGCGGCGGCGCGTTGATACTGGGACCGCTGCAGTTCTGGAAGAGACTGCAATCCAACAAACGGCTGCACCGTATCGTTGGTTACCTTTACCTGCTGGCCATCCTGGCCAGTAGCCTCTGCGCTGTAGTACTAGCGTCTACTACCGCCTATGCCGTCAATTGGGCTTATGCCTTTGCGCTGCAAATATGGGTGTCTGTCTGGATCACTACCACTGGTATCGCCTGGTGGCTGGCCGTAAAGCAAAAATTCAAACAACATAAGGACTGGATGATCAGAAGTTACCTTGTAACGCTGGCGTTCGTTGTATCGGGACTGATACTGAAAATGCCATTGATTTATAAGCTGGGAGATTTCGCTGCGATCAGTCCGTCTTTTTTCTGGCTGGGCTGGGCGCTGCCATTGTATGTCTATGAAATGGTGAAGGCTGTTCGATTAAAGTAATACCTTTGTGCAGGTCTTATATCCTGCATACATGATCACGTTTCTCTCTAAAAAAGAACAGCAAAGGCGCTTCCTGTTGGGGTACCACCTTGCCTACGAAACTAGCTCCCGTAAAAAAGACTGGAACAACATTTTCGCTCTCTGGCAGAGTGCCGCCACCAGCGGGCATAAAAGAGCGCAGTTCTACCTGGGCACTTGTTATGATCATGGCCTGGGATGCAAGCGCAGCCTGGGCACGGCTATAGAGTGGTATTTAAAAGCCGCCCGGCAGGGACATGCGGTGGCCCAGTTTAACATCGGTTTCTGCTACCGCAACGGAGACGGCGTGGAGCAGAACTACCGGAAAGCCCTGAAATGGTTTGCCCGTGCCGCCAGCCACGGAGACATTCCTTCGCAAAGGGAAGTGGGATATAGTTACTTCTATGGCCAGGGCATTCAGCAGGACTGGAAGAAGGCGGTGTATTGGTATAAAAAGGCTGCAGGGAAGAATGATCCCCTGGCGCTGTACAATCTCGGACTTTGCTATAAAACAGGAGAAGGCGTCCAAAAGTCAGTGCGCTGGGCGCGGTACTATTTTCAACGGGCCGGTGCGCTGGGCCATAAAAAGGCGGCAGGGCAACTGAAGAAACTAAAAGTGTAACGCACTTTATTATCTGCCCGGCGGTTTCATCTATAAACAATAAAAAAAGCCGGTGGTATCATAACAGATATTCCACCGGCTTATTATATAAATTATCGCTCTTAAAATTTGATCAGCAATTTCTCTGCTACCAGCTGGTTGTCTTTGTAATGTTCAAAGTACCAGTCTCCGTTTTTCTTCACCACTACGCCATGCTGCGCGCCGTTTTCTGCGATAAAGAAATCCTGTACGGACGTCTTCAGCAGGGTTAAAACGATTTTAGGCGAAGTGTCGATCAACTGGTAACCGTTGCCGATAGCCTGTGCATAGAGCGTGCCGGCCGCGTCTTTCACTGCCGGGGTGGCAGGAACAGGCGTGGATGTTACCGGTGCAGGCGCCACGGCTGGAGGAGCTGCTACTGCAGGCGCTGCCGGCATGGTTTGCTCCACCGCCGCCCGGGTATGAGTAGTACCGTTATAGGTATACGGCTCATCTTTCAATGAACTGAAAGCGTCTCTTAAAGCCATATTGTAAGAAGTGTTGAACTCCTTTTCACGGCTTTTGCCCTCTTTGCTTTTGAAGACGATGTTACCCTGGCAGTCTTTTAACACCAGCGTCAGGTTGGTCGCGAACAGCGCCTTACGCTGGGTTACCTCTGCCTTCAGGGCGTTGCATTTGTTGCCGGCCAGTTCCTGCGGAAGCTCAGTGTTATCGAAATAGGCAGTAAAGCCTTTTTCTTCTATCAGCATCTTGGCCAGGGTGTTGAGGCCATACTGGTTGTCTTCCCGCGAGAAATCAAACCGCTCCGGTATCAGCACATATTTGTAGTTATTGATGGTGTTCTGGGCATACCCGGACACAGAAAACATTACAAGAAATAATAAAGCGAGTCTTTTCATATCGAATTTTGTCTGCTACTGTAGCGAATATATAAAATAACCGTTGAAAATATCTCCCGCGTGTCAGCAGACAATAAAAAAGGGCGCCCGGGCGCCCTTTTTACAGATGATGATGAAGCTTATTTAAACAGATGGACAACGAGGTCCAGCTCAAAAGTACCGTTGGTGTAGTTGGCCAGCCCGGCTGTCTGGGAGTTGTATACCAGCTGAAGACCTGCAATGGACCGGTAATTGATACCGGCTCCCGCGCTGAAGCTCTTGCTGGAATGGTACATGCCGAATACGTTGAACAGGTTTTCCATGAACACAAAACTGGCGCCGGCGTCAATGATATCATCATATCCTTTCATGCCGCGCAGGCACACTTTCGGTTCTATAGACGTCAGCTGATCGCTGAGCGGGAACCGGTAGGATGCTGCTGCAAAAAACAGGTTTCTGTTGATGCCAAAGTCGGAGGACTTGTCTTTCATAAGGCTGACGAGGTTGGGCAGGGAACCCTGCAGGGTAAGTCCTTTACGGGTGAACGCCATGCCGAAATCTGCTTCGAAGTAGTTGTCCCGCCGGTTGAACGCATTGATATTCGGATCGTTCATATCTCCGTTGACCGCTTTGGTATCCAGCCGCCGGGCGATGAAAGCGCCGGAGAGGCCAAAATGGAGCGTGCTCTGTTCGTCGGCTGTGAGCGGCAGGTGATAGGCATAGGAAAAGGCGACTTTGGTGTTGTTCAGCAAACCTGCTTTGTCGTTGAAAATGTTCATACCGATGCCTACCCGGTGAAACAGCTGATAGTCTGCCGTAAGGGATTTGGCTTCGGGAGCGCCCGGCATATCCGACCAGGGGCGCTGGTAGGCAAGATATACATGCAGCCCGGTGTCTATACCGGCCATGGCCGGGTTGGCGAGGTACGGATTCAGAAAATACTGTGCAGCCAACGGCTCGTACAATTGTGACGGGTTGCCGGCGGTCTGCGCGCCGGCGGTTTGGCTGCTGAGCACTCCTGCTGCCGGCAGCAGCAGGTAGCAGGCTATCTGTTTAATTTTCATGTACAATAGTGATAAAGCCTTTGAATAATGGTCTGTTTTCACCCAGATCGATGATGTAGTAGTAAGTACCCTCGGCCAGGCGCTGACCATTGACGGTACCTTTCCAGTTGTTGGTATAGCCATGCTGACGATAGATCAGCCGTCCGGTACGGTCGAAAATCTTCACTTCGTTTTGCGGGTACATGTCTATATTCTTTACCACCCACACGTCGTTGATGCCGTCGCCGTTGGGCGTCAGAATGTTGGTAGGCTCCAGCTTATAATCTTCTTTTACGTTGATGGTAACGTCTCTGACAACGCTGCAGCCTGCTGCGTTGCTGATGGTAACCCGGTAGGTGGTGGTGGCCGTGGGCCTCGCTGCCGGCGCTGGCGCAGCAGCGTCGCTTAACCCCGCCGCCGGTTCCCAGCGGTAGCTGGTACCGCCGGAGGCCACCAGCGTCACACTTTCTCCTTTACTGATCGTGGTATTGCCATTTACCTGCAGATGGCCTGCCGGTAACGGGTTCACGGTAACGTTGGTCGCGGTGGACGTTACGCCGGTATTGCCGGGATAGATGGCTTTAACGGTATAGCTACCGCTTTCGGAAACGGTGAGCGTGCGGCCACCGGCGCTGTTGATCCGGATATTGTTGCGGTACCATTCGTATACCGGTGCTGCGGTGGACTGTAAGGTGACGCTGCCTCCTTCACAGAAGATGGTGCTGCCCTGGGCGGTAATCACCGGCAGCGGATAGGCGGTGACCACGATGGTCTGCATCACCGGCTCCGCTGCTTCGTAGTTGGCATTACCGGCCTGCGAAGCGGTAATGATGGCAGTACCGGCGTTGCCTACGATGCCGGTACTACCGGCAACGGCTATTGTGGATGTATTGTTGCTGGTGAAACTTACCGGCAAACCTGAGCTGGTAGTGGCCACCAGCGGAAAGTCCGCATCCCCCTGGTTTTTGTTTCCCGGTGCAGTAAAGGTAATCTGTTGCGGAGCCTTCTGAATGATGAGGGAGCCGTTGTTATAGATAAATGTATAGTCGTTACTGTTAAGTCCGCCCGGCGTGATGATATACTTACCGGCATTCACGGCTCCCTGCGACGTACCGCTGTAAGTCAGCGTACCGGTTAACCTGCCGGCGTTATCACCGTTCACAAATCCCGTATAGTCAGCTTCGTTACCTCCGGTATAGGCGGCACCGTTATAGGTGCGGGTATCGTTTTTCGCGGTGACGGTCAGCGTTGCTTTGGCGACGTTAAAGGTACGGTTAACTGCAGCCGCTGGTTTGAACGCGCTGTTGCCTGGCTGGGAGGCGGCGATGGTCACGGTACCGGCGCCCGTCAGGGTAACGGTATTGCCATTGATCGTTGCGGGCCCGCTGACGATACGGTAGCTTACCGGCAACGTACTGCTGGCGGTAGCATTGAGTGTAAATGCGGCATTGCCATAGGTCTTGTCAGTGATCGCCGTGAAGGAGATGGACTGATCTGCCGGACCAACGGTCAGCGTGCCACCTGTCAGCGTAAAGAGATAGTTGGCTGCGCGCATGTTGCCCGCTGTGATACTGATAGGATAGGTGCCGGCGGCGCTGGTAATGTTTGCGGTGGTGCTTAAGTCCGGCGTACCGCTTATCACACTGCGGTTTTCATTGTATACAAACCCGTTAAGGGTATATGTCAGCACAGGGTTGGCAATACCGAACGCACGTTGCTGATCATCAGCTTTTACCTGTAAGACGGCCGGCGCTACGGTGAAGCTTTGGCTTACCGGCGTAGCGGCGTTATAGTTAGCATCGCCTTTTTGTGTAGCCGTCACCGTTACCGTGCCGGCTCCGGTGATGTGCAGCATGTTGCCGCTGATGGTAGCGGAGCCGGCTGCCACCGCCAGGCTGACAGGCAGCCCTGCATCGGAGGTGACGCTGATAGCAAACGGCGCGTCGCCATAGGTTTTATTCGCCGGCGCATTAAAGTGAATGGTTTGTGCTGCTTTGGAGATGGCGAGCCGGCCGTCCACAAAACGGAAGTCGTAATGAGCGGCTGTCAGACTACCCGCAGAAACAGTAATCGGGTATACACCCGGAGCGCTCGTGGTATGGGCGGCCGTGCTGATGTCTGCATCGCCATTCAGGACACTATTGTTATCGTTGTATACAAAACCGCTGATGGTATAGGTCAATGCCGGATTTTGCCCGCCGTACGCCCTGTTTTTGCCGTCGGCGGTAACGGTCAGTATCGCTTTGTTAACGTTAAAGGCATTGACCACGCGCGTTGCCGGCGTGTAACGTGCATCACCGGTCTGGTCTGCAGCGATGCTCACGGCGCCGACGCCTGTAATGGTAACAGTGTTTCCGCTAATAGTGGCCGGTCCGCTGAGCACCGTGTACGTCACTGGTAGCTGGCTGCTACTGGTGGCGCTGAGCGTAAAGGCAGCATCGCCGTACGTCTTGTTGCCAATGGCTGGGAAGCTGATCGTCTGACTGGCGGGCCCTACGGACAGCATACCATCTGTAAACAGGAAGGTATAGTTAGCGGCGCTGAGATTACCAGTGGTAATACGGATCGGATAAGTACCTACAGCACTGCTGGCATCTGCCGTGGTGATGAGGGCAGGAGCGCCGGTTAGAACGCGGTTATCCTCCTGGTATACAAAACCGGTAACGGTATAAGTCAGCGGCGGATTATTATTTCCATATGGCCGCTGCAGGTCGTCTGCTTTTATGGTGAGCGGGGCGGGCGCGATCTTAAAGCTCCTGCTGACCGCCGCTGCCGGAGTGTAATTGCCATCGCCGCGCTGTGTAGCCGTTACTGTTACCGTACCGGCACCGGTGATGGTAATGCTATTGCCGCTGATAGTGGCCGGTCCGCCGGTTACCGCGAACGCAACGGGTAAGCCCGCATCGGAAGTGGCCTGAAGGGTAAATGAAGGATCGCCATATACTTTGTCGGTGATGGCGTCAAAAGCAATGGACTGGCTGGCAGGGACAACGGTCAGTGTACCAGCTTTATAGGTAAAGTCGTAATTGGCAGCGCTAAACGCAGGGTTGCTCAGGCTGATCGGATAAGTGCCTGCCGGACTGTTAATCCCTGCGGTAGTGCCGACAGTGGCCGTGCCGGTGACAACGTTGCCGTTATCGGCGCCAATGTAACCGGTGATGGTATAATCTAATATTGGATTCGCCTGTTTATAGTCTCTTGTTTTATCGTTAGCCGTGACGGTGAGCAGCGCTTTGCCGACCAGGAACGATCGTTGTTCTTCCGCGGCGGGCTGATAGTTGCTGTTGCCCGCCTGGTTGGCCGCAATGGTTACAGCGCCGCTGCCGGTAATCGTCACGGTATTGCCGTTGATGGTGGCAGGACCGCTGACAACGGCATAGGTAACGGGCAATCCGCTGCTGCTGATGGCGCTGAGCATAAACGGTGCATCACCGTAGGTTTTGCTGCTGACAGCCGGGAAGGTGATGGACTGCTCCGCGGTGGTGACCGTCAGTGTGCCATTTGCGGGAGTGATGATGTAATTGGAGGAGCTGACGGCAGCACTGATCGTAATCGGATAATCACCGGGTGTACTGAGGACGTCTGCTGAAGTGGAGAGATGGATCGTGGTGGTGCCATTTACCACGGAAGCGTCATCGCCATTCACGAAGCCGGTAAAGCTATAGGAAAACTGCGGATCGTTCTGTTTATATTCCCTTGTCTTGTTGTCTGCTTTGAGTGTCAGATAAGCTTTTTTGACGGTGAAGCTTTGAGACAATGGATTCGCTGCGTCGTAGTTGTTGTTGCCCGGTTGGCTGGCAGTCACTACTACGGTGCCGGCGCCGGTAATGGTAAGGATGTTCGCCGCAATGGTGGCTGGTCCTGTAACAGTATAGTTTACCGGCAACCCTGCATCGCTGGTAGCATTCAGCGTGATTGGCGCAGCGCCGTATGTCTGGTCCGCCGGCGCGGGGAAACTGATAGCCTGCGGCGATGGAGTAATGGTGAGGGAGCCATTGGTAAAACTGAAATCGTAGTTGTCAGCGTGCAGGGTACCCGTTGTAATGTTGATCGGGTAAATGCCTGCATCACTGGAGAGACCAGCAGCAGTAGTGATGGCTGCCGTGCCGCTGACAACGGAACCGTTGTCGCCATTCACCAATCCGGTGATAGTATAGTCCAGAAACGGATTGGCCTGATTGTATGCCCGCGCTTTGTCGTTGGCGGTGACGGTGAGCACCGCTTTATTAATGCGGAAAGTCTGCGTCGTCTGTTGCGCCGGATCATAATTACCATCTCCCGGTTGTTGGGCGGCGATAGTGACGGTACCGGCGCCGGTGATGGTGATGGTGCTGCCGTTAACCGTGGCAGGGCCGTTAACAACCGAATAGGTGACCGGCAGACCACTGCTGGTGGTGGCGCCGGCTGTAAAGTTACCATCACCATAGGTCTTGTCGCTGATAGCGGGGAAGGTGATGGTTTGCGGTGCGGCGGTGATAGTCATCGTACCACCAACGGGGACGATATTGTAATTATTGGAAGAGGTAACGGCGGTAAACTGAATGGGATAGCTGCCGGGCGTACTGTTCAGATCGGCGGTGGTAGCCAGGGCCGCACTGCCTGTCAGTACGGAGGCGTCTTCTCCATTCACAAAACCGTTGTAATGATAAGTCAGTGCGGGGTTGTTCCTGCCGTATTCCCTTGACTGGTTATCTGCGACCAGGCTCAGAGGAGCTTTGGAGACGGAGATGCTGGTTTGTACTGCGACTGCAGCATCGTAGTTGTTGTCTCCTCCCTGTGTTGCCGTAACGGTGATAATACCGGTACCAGTGACAGTGAGCATATCGCCGCTGATGGTGCCGGGGCCAGTGGCTGTATAATTTACCGGAAGCCCTGCATCGCTGGTGGCGTTCAGGGAGAACGGCGCGGTGCCGTAAGTTTTACCGGGTATAACGGGGAAGCTGATGTTCTGAGTGGCTTTCGTTACGGTTAGGGTACCGTTTGCCACACTGAAGTCGTAGTTATCGGCGTATAGCGTGCCGGTAGCCATCGTGATGGGATAAATACCCGGCGCGTCGGATATGTCGGCGGTAGTGCTGATGTCTGCCGCGCCGCTGACAACGGAGCTGTTATCTCCATTCACCAGTCCGGTGATGGTATAGTCCAGCGCCGGATTGGCCTGCTTATACGGACGGATCTTGTCATTCGCAGTCGCGGTCAGTGTGGCCTTTTTAACGGTCAGGCTTTTTGATACCGGTGCGGCAGGGAAATGATTGACGTCGCCCGGCTGGCTGGCGTTTATTGTAACGGTGCCGGCGCCGGTGATGGACAGCATATTGCCCGTTATCGCAGCAGGGCCGGACACAGCGTATACTATATCAAGACCGCTGTCGGTCTGTTTCGTCAGGGTGATCGGCGTGACGCCATAAGTCACGTCTGTCGGTACAGAGAAGTTGATGGTCTGTGTCGTGGGGGTGATCGTCAGGCTGCCGGTTGCGCCGGTAAAACTGTAATTATCGGCGCTAAGCCCGCTTACGTCCGCTGTAATGGCATATACGCCCACAGGGCTGGTAAGGGTGGTGGCGGTGCTGTAGGTGGCGGTGCCGCGTACCACGGAGGCGTTCTCATTATAAACAAATCCGCTGTAAGTGCCGGTGAAGGGTGGATCTGCGGTATAATAGGACCTTGTGTTGTCAACCGGTGTTACAGTGAGCGCTTTTTTGTTGATTGTCAGCGTCTGGCTGGCGCCGGTGGTATTGGCAAGGTAACCATTGCTGGCGCCGGCGGTGGCGGTGATTTGTGCGGTACCCGCACCGGTGATTTTAATCGCGCCATTGACAATGGCGGCTACTGCCGGATTATCTGAAGTATAGGTGATAATCCCGTCGCCGCTGGAAATCGCGAAGGGATAGAAATTATTGTCGCCGTACGTGCGTGCTGTGATCGGATTAAACGTGATGGTTTGAGGTTGCGCCTGATATTCAAAAGCGCCGGGGTCAATACTGTTATTGCTGATACGGGGTTGACCGGCAAGGTCGGTATTACCTGCCTGTGCGGGATACCCGTTAGCGTTAGTAGACGGATCGCCTTTGTTGATGACCGGGCTGGTGGCCTTCAGGGTCAGATCTCCGTTGGTGATATCGGTAAAATACACATCTGTGAAAAACGAGGACGGCGAATTGTTGGCATAGTAGGTCGAACCTGAAATAGTATAGTAGTAGTTGACAAAACCTCCTGCATGGACAATATCCATCGGATCAGTGTTATTGGTGACGATGGTGTTGTAAAGGTCCATCTGTCCGCCGCTTTGTTTGATGCCGGAGGATATATTGCCGGCAATAGTGGTGTTGATGAGTTTAAGCGTGCCGTTGCCGGCGATAATCCCTTCGCCCGTACCGGCTTCGTTACCAAAGAAGCTGCTGTTGGTGATGGTGGTGGTACCGGCAGCAGGAAGGTAGAGGGCGCCACCGGAGGCCCCGGCTTTATTGCCATAAAAGCGGGCATTCCGGATCATGATGGTGCTGGAATTGCTTGTATAGAAGCCTGCGCCGTTCGGACCGCCGGTACTGTTGGAAGTCTTTCCGCCGGTAATGGTGACGCCATCCAGTGTAATATTTCCGCCGTTGGCGGTGACCACATGATAACTGTTGATCCCCTGTATGTTGGATGGTTTGAGTACAACGCCGTTGGTCAGTACGTCATTGTTGTCGATGTCTCCGCTAAGGATCACCGGATTGGCGCCGGTAATGCGGTTAGCGATGCTGCTCTCTGTACCGGCAAATCCGCCGTATACCGGGATATTATGGATGAGCACAAAGCTCATGGCGGGGTCTGTGGTGCTGGGTTTATAGGTGCCTTTCGCTACCCATACCTGGGTGATGCCATTAGCGGGATTGGCGGCGGCTGACAAGGCATCGCGTAGTTCCGTCAGCGGGGCGCCCCAGCTGCTGCCATCTCCGGGAGAAGCGGACTGTTTGTTGACATATAAAATACCGTCTGCGCCGGGCCTCACAATTGCCAGATTGCAGGGCGGGGTTTTGTTCAGGTCAAAGGCGGTGGGCACCGGTGCTGCCATAGTGTTGTCTTTAGCCCAGTTGGCAGGGTCCTGTATCAGGGCCTGCAGCGCCGGCATGGAGTTGGCTGCGGCAACGTTACAGTTATACCTGCCATTCACCGCGGTAATATTGGGAAACTGCGTCGGCGGCAATGTGCCCGGCAGCATCGATTTGGAAGAAGTGAACTCACACGGATCGAGTGATGCTTCCCAGGCAGAGCGATTGATATTGATGCCTGCGATGATAGTAATAAAAGGGGAGGAACCGGTGAATGCAAACAGCTGATCGCCGGCGAGGCCGAGGCTTATGTATTCTTTATTACCGGAGGCTTTGGTGGCCTGTATACCTGTTACGGTGCCGATAGAGGCGGTAAGTTTGTATTTGCAGGTGATCACGACGGATTGACCGGCTCTGAGCGTCGCAGGGCCTGATCGCCATAAGATCGTTCCGTCCGTCTGTGAGCCGCCGGCAGGACAGGAGAGTGATTGAAAGTCGCTGCCCGTCCAGCCAAGATCGGTAAAGTAAATATTACTGTTGGCCGGAAGGTCACGTAGGAGGACAAACGAAAAAGCATCGTCCTGTATGTTGCCGTCCGTATCGTCGTCGAAGGTGGTGTAACCGGTAAACATCAGGTCGCCGGGGCTTTGCGCCTGAACAATTGCAGTCATCCCGGTCAGTAAAAGTATCGTGATGACAGTCCTGCGTAAAAATAACTTCATAGAGGGAAGTCTTAGGTATAAGAAATATATCGTTGTGCATCCTGTGGTGCAGGATGTAAGGTTTGGGTGTTTCACTGCGCGGTTGTCAGGCGCAGAGATAAGTGTTGATCCAGCCGGAAGCTTGTCCTTCCGGTTTTAGCCGGATGATGTCCTGCCAGATATGTGCCGTGTTGGTTACCTCGCTCAGTATGGCTGGTTTAAACGTCTCATCCATCTGCACCAGCCAGGAGGGGCCCAGTATGTGATGGGTAGCTGCGTCCATATGCAGGATACCGCGGGGGCTTTCCAGCTGCACTTCTTTCATCATTTCCAGGATGTTTCCTGCATGAAAATGATGCTGGCCTGCTGTCCGGAGGATTTGTTCCAGTATAATGCCGGTGTCCCAGCCGTGGAGCGCCGCTACAGAGGCTTCGCGTCCGCTGTGTTGCCGGAATTGTGTTTTGAATAATTCGTTGGCGGGATTGTCCAGTATGGACACCCACGGGGTATAACCCTGGAGGCGGAAAGGCAGTTCCAGCGGACCGTGTACGGCCGGCAGGGATTCGTCGGACAGCATAGGGCCTGTGAACAGCTGTAAATCGTTGATGCCTGACCGTTGTAAATGCTGCAGAAAACAGTGCGCAAGGTCTCCGTTGAATAGAGACAATAATGCACGTGTTTCCGGATGAGCGTTCAGGAATGTTTCTAACGGCGCCGTGTTGAATTCCGCTGTTTTGTACTGGCTGACGTAGTTGTAGGTCAGGCTGCCGCCACTGCTCATATAGGCCTCCGAAAAGGCATGGCAATGGGAGTATCCGCCGTCGTAGAAAGAAGTGCACATAGCAGCATGAGATGCTTTGGTAGCTGCATACATGCCTGTGAGCCTGCAATGGATCGTGTTGTTGAGTGTATGCGACAGCATAGCCGGATGGGGTTCCCAGTTGTGAAGGTATTTGGCGCCGCCATGCACCGCTATCAACAGTTTATTGAGCGCCCGCGCGAGGTCGGCTGTTTGTTTCAGTGTCGCCTGGTCTGCATACACTACGAGTACGTCGGCCTTTTCCTCCAGCAGTAGTCGTTCTGCTTCCTGATGCACCAGGCCTGCGTTGGTGCCGTATTGGATGTTACTGCTGATTAGTGTGGCGCCTGTCTGCCGGTGTTGCAGGCAAGCGGTCAGGCCGGCCTGAAAATCATGTTGCAGCAGGAGGTTGAAAGTCGATTTGGGTAAAAGGGTACCTATCTTCATCATATAAAGGGTCAGGCATGTGGAGGGAAATTACCCTGCGCACAGATGATAAAATTGAGCGGAAGATGGGGTTGCATGTTCTCTATGGGCTGGCCGCTTCCTGCAGGTTGTACCTGTATCGCTGTTTTCAGTGGCGCCATGCGGCTGGTAGCGTGTTTTACACTGCTGTATACCTGTTGCCCGTTGGTAATGGCCATGTAGGTGTTATCGGGAGACGTTAGCTGTCCGGGGTTTTCGCCCAGCACTGGTTGATATACGCTACCGGATATCGTATGTATATGTGCAGGTAGTTGAAAACTGTACAAGGTTTTCTTTTCGGTGCCACCCATCTGGCCTGGCGTATAGGTAGTGCCTAAAAGGTCGCCCGCATGTAAAGGGGCCCTTCCCCGCAGATCGGGAACGGCAAAGGTGTTCCTGCCGTCGCCGCCATAGGTATAGGACAGCAGGGCATACAGCGGGGTATACCGTGCGATGCTTAGTAACGAGCCGTCGCATAAAAACCAGCCATCAGGTGCAAAGGTGCCTGCAAATATTCTAATTTCTCCAATGTAAGGCATAATGGATATTTATTAATATGACGGAAGCTACCCTCTTGAGGGAAAGAAACCTTCCAGCGCGATAAAAAACTGTATGGCCAGATATGGCTGCATATTATTAACCGGCAGTGCGGGGGTGCCGTTATCCATTGTCAGCGTGTGTTGCAATGCGGCGGTAGTCCCTGTTCCGGCGGTGCTGCTGTACAGGTTGCCAGTAGCAGCAGTACCCGCAAAAGCACCTACAGGGCTGTGGGTATCATTATTTGCTCCGGCAGGAAGAGACAGTTTATCTTCCCGTACGGTATGGATATGCGGTGGCAGGTTGGCAGCGGTAAGTGTTACTGATTTCTCGCCACCCGGCCGGGCCAGCGTACGCTGATTTAAACCAAGGCCCTGGCCGGCGCCTATTGGCACACGACCCCGTAGGTCGGGCAGCTGAAAGGTCGTTACCCCGTTGCCGCCATACTGGTTGCCCACAATGGCATATAGCGCTGTAAATTGCTGTATGGACACCGTTTGTCCGGCACATTGCGCATACCCTTTAGGGGCATTCAAAAAAGCGGCCATGATAATGTCGCCTATAAACTGGTACTCTTTTACCATATATACCTGTAGATAAAAATTAAATGGGAGACGGATAAATGCCCTGTAACGAGATCACATAATTCAGGCAAAGAAAAGGCATCATATTGTTAACGGGTGAGTTACTGGTGGTGTTGGGCTCGGTGGTAAGCTTCCCTCCCTGAGGTGTTACCATATCACTTACATTCAATGCGATCATTTTTTCATCACTCTGCGTATCATAACGGGGCGCCGCTGTAGCTGGTGCAGGGTAAGCATTGCCAGGAGCTGGCGTGTCAGCGGCCGTGCCAGTTTTCATCCGGATGTTGGTGACGATGGAATGTGTGTGATCGCTGATCTGACCAACAGTCAGCTGGTTAGTGGCATCGCCGCCGGTCATCCCGGGGACATAATTAAAATCCTGGCTGGAGCTGCCCACCGGTACCCTGCCCTGAAGGTTCGGCAACGCAAATGTTTCAATGCCATCTCCGCCATAGGTGGTGCCTATTAAGGAATACAAGGTCGAATGCTCGCTGATCTGAAGCAGCTGGCCATTGCAGTATGCAAATCCGGGAGGAAGGAATTGGAATCCTATAAGGAATATTTCTCCGAGGAATGCCTCGTCCATAGTTTTGGTAGATTTAGGTAAAGGGTGCTCGTCGCGTTTGAAAAACCGCTACAAAAGTATTATATATTTTTTTTCATCCAATATTTATTTCCGGGAAAAAATAACGGGAATGTATATATCTTTGGCCGCAATTTCTTTTTGGTCCCTATAATATATGAACAAAGATCGCCGCGCTTTTCTGCGTAACACCTCGCTGGCTACGGGTTTGCTGTTGCTCCAACAACCTCTCCGTTCCCTGGCCGCCACCATCGGTAACGCGACCTACCTTCCCGGTAACAACCGTGAGCTCACCATCTGGCATACCAATGATATGCATGGACAGGTCGCCGACCTGCGCCCCCCTGGCGATGCCGGTATCCTGCTGGATGCAGGCGACTTTCTTCACGGGGAGACTAACGTTGACGAACATAGGGAAATCATCGCCGCCATGAACCGCGCCGGCTACCACGCCGCTACGATCGGCAACCGCGAACTGGCCGGCGGACAGGCAGCGCTGGCAGCCCTTATCCCCGATATGCAGTTTGCGCTGGTGAACTGCAATTACCGGTTTGCCGACAAAGCCCTGGCCCGCCAGGTATTACCCTATAAAATCGTTTATGCGGGATCGTTAAAAGTAGGTATTACCGGAGTAGGCCCGGCATTGCCTGCGGGTAGCGGCGTTACGGTATTGTCGCCGGTGCAGACGGCCAATGATGTGGCTGTCCGTCTTAAACAGGAACACGGCTGTCATGTGGTGGTATGCCTCTCGCATCTGGGATACAAACAACCGGAAAATATCGCAGACAGCCGCGATCTGGCAATGAGTTCCACACACATCGACTTTGTCGTTGGTGGGCATCAGGAGAAAATCATCCACACCACCATGGTGCTGCGTAATGCCCGTGATCATGAAGTGTATCTTAGCCAGGCCGGAACGAACGGGATGATGACCGGCTTTCTGAAAATGCAGTTCGATGAAGACCGCAACAGGTGCGGCATTACACCGGGCAGTATCATGGCCTGATACCGGTTGTGCCGGAATAGTCTGCCGCAATGCTTACATTACACCGGCAGCCCTGGAAAAAGATACCGTCTCCGATTACCTCGCGGAGCAGCAGCGACATCCTGCGGGCATATTTACTGCACTGGCCGCCGGCGGAATTTCCGGGCGACTGGCCCTATGAACAGTTGGACGCTTCTTTCGAATATATCGGTAGTATAGATGGCTACGGATTTCAACATACTACGCCGGAGGATATCCATCTTTTCTACAGCCCTGCTTTAAAAAAGGCAGTGATCACCTTTGGAAATACCTGATAAAAGCGGGTTATTTATCTCCATACAAAATCCCCTACAACGGCGATGCCCAGCCCTCTGGTGTCTGGTTGCCGGCCGTTTTCCACCACCTGGACTACACGATTGTCTTCACCGGGATATACTTTGTACAGCTGCCCGTCGGCGGGTACCAGGCAAAGATGAGCGGCGGTACCAAAACCATCGCCGGGAGACGATGCCCTTGAATTGGCGAGAACAGCGAGATATTTGCTATCCGGTGAAAAAGAGGGTTTCGTTTCCTGCTGGCTGCTTTCCGTGATCACATGAAAATCGCTGCCGTCCGCATTCATCAGCCAGATGTGATTGCCCGCGGAGAGCGCGATTTTTTTGCCGTCCGGGCTGGCCACCGCATGTCCTCTCCAGTCGGTAAAAGGTATGTCCTTTACTTTGGAGGCACGCGTAAAATCTTTGCTTGTACGGTACAAGGCACCGTTCATTTTAAACAGGATGGTATTGTCCGGCGCCCAGTTGATGGGGTCGAGATATTTGAAATCATAGTTGCCGTAGCCGGAGAGGTTTTTTATCACGCGGCCGTTCAGGTCGATGATGACAAGACCGTCGTCCAGTGTGGGCCCGAGCGCCAACATTGAACCATCGGGAGAAATCATGGGCAGTCCGCCATCATGGTCATCACCACTGGGCGCGCTGTAATGAATGGTCTTGATGACGGAAGCATCGCTGGTGTTAAATAATACATAGTCGCTGCTGGCGGCGTTACCGGTAGGGTCCATCTGTTTTACGCCGGTTTTGCCGTCCCAGCTGATGTCCCAGCCGGCTCCTCCCTGCCAGTCAGGCACTAGCTGAGAAACCACGCCGGAGGGCATGTCCAGCCGCCGGATGCCGCTGGTGCCCTGTTTGATGAATACGGCGCCGGGGCCGTAGTTGTAATTACTGCCACCGCCGGGGCTGTCGCTGTTATTGTCTTTTTTGCACGCCGCCAGGCCAACGAAGGTGAGCGCTATCAAAAGGCAGAAAGAGAGTCGCATATGTTTGAGGTTTTACAATGTCGGACAGGATGTTTTTCACGATTCAAAATTGAGATAAAGCTGCTATCAGGGGAATACTCCCAAAGGAGTATTTTTTAGTTTTTAAGCGGAGATGTAGTAAATTAGATATTGTTTGTTATTAACTTCCCGGATGTGAAACGTTTCCTGCTTATATATTTTTTTTACAGTTGCTGCGCCCTGACAGTTGCCGCACAGGCTTATCAGCAGCGGATAGACAGCTTTCAACGCCTGCTCACAAAAGCAGTTAGCGATACTGACCGTATCCGACTGATGGGAGAGCTGTCCGGCAATTACATGAACATGGGTAAAAGCGCCGAGGCTTATGATTTTGGCGTCCGGGCGCTGCGGCTCGGGAGGCTGGTGCCTTATACTTATTACAAGGCGTTGGCGCATTACAGGATGGGATACGTGTATCTGATGCAGGCTGTTAATGACAGTGCTATCGCACAATATGAAAGCGCCAGGCTGCTGCTGTCGCCGGACAGCCTGTCGCCCGCAGCGGGAAGCCTGTACCTGAAATGCAATAACAATATTGCCTTCGCCTACGCCAATGACGGTTATTCCGAAAAAGCGATGGAACTGATCATCGGTTCCCTGCCATTGATCCTGGCGTTGAAAGATACTTTTATGTACGCTGCAACAGTACATAATGTAGCCGCAGGGCTTACTAACACAAATGAGTATACGAAAGCCTATCCCTATTCGCAGGAAGACCTTCGGTATATGCAGCTCAAGGGCCGGCCGGAGGAGATTGCCGAATCGTTCCTGAGCGGCGCCTTGCTTATGTTGTACATGGATAGCCTTGACCGCGGCGAGCGCTATCTCGATACGGCGGCCATGCATCTGAAAGCGCTGGGCGCCAATGTACTTTGGGGAAGGTATTACAGCTATCAGTCACGTTACCATACCGCCAAAGGCCGGTTGGAATCTGCCGCTATCGCATGCCATAAGGCATTTGAAGAACTGAAACAATTTGACAGGCGGACGAATCAGTATGATGCGTACACGGCGCAGAAAGAATTACAGGAAGCAAGAGGAGACTACCGGGCCGCCAGGGCGGCCGCGGCCAAAAATTATGAAATGGCGCTGGAAGATGAGGCGTCTTCTTTTGTCTTATCCTCGCTGGAAGCAATGGCATCGTACTCCCGCAAAACGGGTGACCTGCGGCAGGCCTACGACGACCTGGAAAAGTATGTTCATTTTAAAGACAGTATCGATAAAAAGCAAACCGCATTTAAACTGAAAGAAATGGAGGCGAAGCTCCAGGCGGCCCGGAAAGAACAGCAGATAGCTTCGCTGCAGGGCAGGGCGCGTTTGCAGCGCTACCTGCTGTGGGGCGTTTCCATCTTACTGTGGCTGACGGTACTTTTTTTCCTGTATGTGATCCGCCAGCGTAAAATCAGGATGGGGCAAAAGATACGCGTCATTGAACAGGCGCGGCAGATGGAAATCACGGATGCCTTGCTGAAAGGAGAGGAGCGGGAACGTACGCGGCTGGCGCGGGACCTGCATGATGGCCTCGGCGGTACGCTGGCCGGACTGAAACTTCACCTCGGCCGTATGGCGCAAAGCAGCGAAACACAACAGGGGGCGTTGCGGCTGGCAGCTGAACAGCTGGGCACGTCGGTACATGAACTACGCCGGATTGCCCGTAACATGATGCCGGAGTCGCTGCTGAAACTTGGATTGGAGCCGGCGCTGAAAGACCTCTGTGAAAATATGCTCTCCCCGCAGTTACACGTGGTATTCAACGCTTATAATATCCGGCAGGACATCCCGCCGCGTATACAGACTATGATCTACCGCATTGTGCAGGAGCTGCTGCACAATGCGGCCCGGCACTCCGGCGCCGGAAAGGTGCTGCTTCAGTGCAGCCAGGAGGCTGCCATGTTTTTTATCACGGTGGAAGATAACGGAAAAGGATTTAATACCGGCCATCATCACAAGGGGATTGGCCTGTCCAGCGTCCGTAGCCGGGTAGAACTGCTGAGAGGCAACATGCAGATCGATTCGGGAGAAAACGGTACTATCATTAATATTGAACTATATGTTACAGATAGCCATCGTGGATGATCACCCCATTGTGGTGAAGGGGTTAAAAGACCTGCTGGAAACAGCGCCGGGATGGACGGTGGCCGGCTGTTTTCATACCGGCAGCGACCTGCTGTCATTTATGGAGGGCAATGAGGTGCAGCTGGTGTTGCTGGACATCAGTCTGCCAGACACCAACGGGATGCTGCTGTGCCAGGGCATCCGCCGGCGATGGCCGGACACACAGGTGGTGGTGGTGAGCAACCTGAGCGACAGGAGCATCATCCGGCAGATGCTGCATGAAGGCGCGGCGGGGTACCTGCTGAAAACGGCCGGCCCGGAAGAGATGCTGGCCTGTATCCACGAAGTGCTGAAAGGTAATACCTCCATCTCTAAAGAAGTACAGGAAATCATCTCCCGCCCGGAACTGGATACCGGCGCTGTCATACCCGAGCTCACCAAAAGGGAAAAACAAATACTGCAGCTGCTGGCAGAAGGCAAACGTTCCGGCGACATCGCGCGGGAGCTGTTTATCAGTCCGCTGACCGTAAAGACCCACCGTGCCACGCTGCTGCAGAAATTCGGTGTCAACAATATTGTGGCGCTGGTAAAACGGGCGCAGGAACTGCGCCTGCTGTAATCCGCCGGTCAGGGCTGGCCATCCAGGAAAGTCCGGATGATGCCCGCCGTGATTCCGGGCATGGGACTACCAGCTTCAAAAGTCAGGCGCTCGCCGATAAACGAGCCATGATTGCCGGGGAGTATGGCCAGCCGGGCGCCCGGTATCACCTGCGACATCTCCGCAAAGTGCCGGGTGGTGATCACATCCCGGTCGCCACCGATCACCAGGGCGGGCGCGTGGATAGACTGCATGTCTTCGGTCGTCCGGTCGCGGAAGCCCATGCGTTTTGCCCGGTCTTTGTTGAACATATTGACAACTCCCTGCTGATCGGGGTTCACCTCGAGATAGGCTTCCGTTAGCGGCGCCGGCATATCTGCAAACGTTGCCTTTTCCATTCCCTCGAAGAAACCGGGTACCATGCCTTCCCGTAGATAATTACCGGAGATCAGGACGATTTTATGCGCAATGGCCGGATGATGAATGGCTATTTCCATCGTGGTACAGGCGCCATCGCTGAAACCCACAATATTGGCCTGCCGGATGTGAAGGTATTGCAGTAGCGCCGCTACGTCCGCCGCGTCCTGCTGAAAGGATTCCGGCGCGTTGCGGTCGCCCGTACGGCCATGTGCCTGCAGCTCCATGGCAATCACCTTGTAATGGGGCGCCAGTAGCGGCAACAGCGTGCCCCAATTGGAGGGGATGGTGGAGCCACCGCCATGGACCAGTACCAGTGGGATACCGCTATCGTTACCGTGGATTTCATAATACATCCTGATACCATTGATGGTGGCGTATTGACCGGTTTTTTCGGATGCGTGCTGCATAATATTGTTATTGAGCGTGAAAGAAAATAATCCTGGCAGGGCCAGCACCAGGCAAATGAGTATTTTCATGACCTGTTTTTTTGTAAAGATAAACGGCTGAAAGACAAACCTGACCGGGTAGTTATGACAAAATAGGTGGCAAATAACGACAGGTTGCGGGCGGAAAAATTCGTACATTCATTCCAACAAACGATACCATGAAACAGTTGCTGTTAACCACCCTGATGGGGTTGTTTTCCCTTACCGCTCTCGCACAGCAAAAGACAAACCTGGCGAAGCTACAGTTTGATGAACTGGCCGCGAAAGTATTGCAGGGCATCACCGGCGTCCGGCAGGGTAAACTCTATGATCTTCCCAATATGCTCTCTTATGGAATAGACAACAAAGGCGTGTTGTTGTTCGATCGCTACGCGCCGCCGCATGTGGAATTACTGGCTTATAATGAAAAGGTGGCCGGGTTCGGCTTCCGTATTATGAGCTATTCCTTTCAACAGGAGATAAAAGACTACCTGGAAAATCACTATGCCCTGAAGCTGGCGGATTCTTCCCGGTGGGGCAAACAATACACTTATGCGGACAGTCAGGTCACGATTAATTTTCAGGCAGTACCGGAGACGGACTTTAAACAGGGGAGAAGTGGTTACCTCGATATAAAAACCAGTACGCTGACAAAGGCGATCGCCGTACAGGAAGAAAAATATAAAAAGGCGCACCGTTGACGGGCGCTTTTTTTGACAAAAAAAATTTCCCCGTCCTTCACCCTTTTTCGGTATCCGCGTGCCTGATACTAATTATCATATACCAGGACCATAATAGCAGGATTGTCGTCAGAACAGATTTCATGTGAACCGCAGCTAAAAGGAGATGATGGAAATAAATCCGGATTATTTTTTACTTTGTACGGGTAACAATGAACGTACAAAGTGGCTTATGCATCAACCAGGATCAGGAGAGGCTGTTTCCTTTGAGGAACAGTTCAGGCAACACTATACATTTTTATGTACGGTAGCCTATTACATTGTGGAAGATGAGGATGCGGCGAGGGACGTGGTACAGGACTTCTTCCTGTACTGCTGGCATAAGCGTCATATCATCCGGATCACACACGACTTTAAGAGTTATGCCGTTCGTGCGGTAAAAAATGCTTCTCTGAACTATCTCCGGAAATCTGGCAAAACGCAGCTGGAAGAGATTCATGTCATCGAGGAGCTGACCCGCTATTTCCCGCTGGAAGACAAGGAAGAAGAGGAGCAGCGTAACAGGGCGCTGTGGGCAGCTGTTTCCCGTCTGCCCGAGCAGCGGCAGCGTATATTCCTCATGAGCAACCGTGATGGGCTTAAATACAAGGATATTGCAGCCGTTCTGGATATTTCCGTGAATACGGTGAAAACACAAATCAAACTGGCGTTACAGTTTTTAAGAAAAGAATGCGGATGGATGGCGCGGATGATCTCTTTTATATTTTTTTTATCCCGCTTTTGAAATTGGCTTCACCCTTTTTTGAAGTTCGGGTGCCTTAACAATAACCAGATATGAATTTAGATAACAACGAGCACGATATTGACTGGGACAAGCTGATAGAACAGCTGGAGGACGGGCAGTTGCCGCCGGACATGACCGACGCCGAAATGGCGGCGCTGGCCGCGGCCAGAGAGGTGCAGGCCCGGCTGAAGGCAGGCCGTTTTTCAGCGGAGGACGGATGGCAGCGTTTTACCGAAGCCAGGGACCAACGGAAAGGACGTATACGCGTGTTGGCAAGGGCAGCGGTGGCTGCAGCGGTGGTACTGGCGGCAGGCGCCACCTGGTGGACATTCCGGGCCCAACAACCGGTCGCCCAACTGGCGAACGCCCAGCCGGAGGAAAAAGTAATGCTACATCTCTCCGGCGGACGCACCGTCACGCTGGGACAGGATTCACTGGAGATCCAGCATAATAATATTGCCCGTATAAAAGCCCGTACAGACCATCTCGAGTATGCAGCCGGCAGCGGTCAGGAACAGGTAACCACCATGGACACACTGGATGTGCCCAGAGGCAGACAGTTCTCGCTCCGGCTGGCAGATGGCACGCAGGTATGGCTGAATGCCGCCTCCCGCCTGATATTTCCGGCCGCCTTCCATGGCGCCACCAGGGAGGTGACGGTACAGGGAGAGGCTTTCTTCGAAGTAGCCCAACAGGCCGCGCAACCGTTCATCGTTCATGCCGGCAAAACTGAGATGAAGGTGCTGGGCACCGGTTTTAACGTAAACGCCTATAATGCACAGACCACCACCACCCTCGCCAGCGGGAAACTGCTGGTAACGGCAGGAGCAGCGCAGATGGTACTGCAACCCGATGAACAGGCCGTCTTAAATAGTAACGGCACGCTGCAGAAACAGGCGGTGGAAGCACGCCTTTTTACCGCCTGGAAAGAGGGTGACCTCTTCTTTGAAGATGCTCCGCTGCGGGAAATAACCGTCACCCTGGCACGCACTTACGACTATGACTTTATATTTGACGATACCGACCTGGAAAGAATGAGTTTTACGATAGACATACGCCGCCCTGCGGTTTTACAGGGTGTACTCAACCAAATCACCAAAAGTTTGCAAACGGTCCGTTTTGAAGTAGATGGCCGTACTGTACATGTGAAGAAACAACAATAACAATTAAACAGCCGTCATATCGGCGATTGACAACGGGTAGTTCAGCGACCAGCGGTTGCCCCCTTAAACTTTAATATCAGACCAACATGAAAAAATTGCAGGGTTTGCCCTTCCTGCGAGGGGCCTTACTACGCTATGTCCGGAAGGCAGGTGTTTTGCTGTCATTTTTCCTGCTGATGGCTGTCCTTACAGCCACGGCCCAGCAGGAGGAAGCTGCCCGGGGCATCCTCACCCGCAAGGTGTCCTACAAGGCCACTAATGCACCCCTGAGCAGAGTGCTGAAAGATCTCCGTAAACAGATGGACTTACGGTTTACCTACAACAGTGAACTGATAGGCCGGCAGCCGGCGGTAACGGTTAAAGTGGAACAGAGTACCCTGGAAACGCTGTTGAAGCAGCTGCTGAAAAACACGAACCTGCGCTTTAGCGTAGAGATGGGCGCTATCATGATCTACGAAGAGAAACCCGCGACGACGGCCATTCCGTCGCCCGGAGATAAAGTGACCGGCGTAGTGGTCCGTGGCCAGATCACGGACCCCGCCGGGCAGCCGCTTAGCGGCGTAAGCGTGAAGGGACTGGAATCTAAAGAGATGACGGTAACCCGGCCGGATGGACTGTTCTTTCTTATTGCAACACCTAATGAACAAATCAGCATGACCCTGCTGGGCATGAAACCACTGGTGTACCGCGCCGATCCCAACAAAACGGACATCATGCGCTTTATGATGGACACCATCGCCCGGGATATCCAGGAAGTGGTGGTCAACGGCTACCAGAAAATAGATCCCCGTTTATCTACCGGTTCATATTTTAAGTTGAAAGCGGCAGATATCATCGAGCCGGGCCAGCCTTCTGTAGACAGAATGTTGCAGGGTAAGGTGCCAGGCATGATGATCGTCAATAATTCCGGCGGCGTGAACGCTAAACCCAATATACGCATCCGTGGCACTTCCACGCTGGTCGGCAATACCCAGCCGCTGTGGGTGATAGACGGTATGATACGCCCTGACCCCGTGAATATCTCCAATGCCCTGCTGAACAACCTCGTGTCTGAAGGCAGTGCCTCCAATTTTGAACTGATGGGCAACGCTATCGGCGGCCTCAATCCCTATGATATTGAAAGCATCACCATACTGAAAGATGCTGCCGCCACCGCTATCTATGGTACCCGTGCTGCCAACGGCGTTATCGTGGTCACGACCAAGAGAGGTAAAGAAGGACCAATGCAGGTAAACTATAATGCGAACGTTTCTTTTCAGGCGCGTCCTTCCTATCGTAACCTGATGCTCATGAATTCCCAGGAACGGGTGACCTTTTCCAAACAGATGCAGGAAGATCATGTGCTGTATAATGACTATTATGCCGGTATGGAAGAGGAGCTGACCTATGAAGGGCTGCTCCGTGCCCTGTATGCAAGGCATATCACCGAAGCAGAGTTCAAAGAAAGAGTGGCCACGATCGAAACCCGCAATACCGACTGGTTTAAACTACTGTTCCGCAACCAGATGAGTATGCAACACTCCCTGAGCCTGAGCGGCGGTACGGCCAAAACTGTATATTATGCGTCCGCATCTTACGCGGCCAACAACAGCTCGGCTAAAGAGGATGGAAATAAAGTATATGCAGCCAGCTTCAATCTGCGCTCACAGGTGACCAAACGGCTCTCGCTGGACGTCTCCCTGCAAAGCAACTATCGCAGTGCCAGGACGTATTTCCAGGGCGTCAGTCCGTTGACTTACGCGCTACAGACCAGCCGTGTGTTCAGCCCTGACGACTATTATCCGTTACGGGCGCCCAGCACTTCAGGCTCCAATTCTCCGCTGAAATACTATGCACCGCCCATCACGATGAACATGCTCAATGAGATTGCCCACACCGAAAATACTTCTACGCAATCGTCCACGAGCCTGAACCTGAACCTGGACTACAAAATCGCCAGGGGACTGGTGTTCCGGAATTCCTCCAGCATCATTACGGACGCCATGGATGGTTTTGCTGCGGCAGATGAGCAGTCTTACTATATCTCTAATACACGGGGATGGGCCTACGGCACGATACCGGAACCCAAGGCCGTAACTTCGAGCGTTCTCCCTTACGGCGGTATGGCCTATATACAAAATCAACAAGCGCTGAGCTGGGGGCTGAGAAACAGCCTGGATTACTCCAGAGGTTTTTTTGAGGAGCGCGACCAGTTCAATGTAAGCCTTGGTAATGAGATCCGCAGCTCGAAGACGAATGCCAACGTTGCTGTGGAGCCGGGATATTTCCCCGACCGCGGAAAAGCGTTTGCCCCGGCAGACCGCAGCCGTAAAGATCTGTCCTCGCAGGTGATCAACAGCGGCCTGGACAACACCGTGTCTTACTACGGTACCTTGGCCTATAGCCTGATGAACCGCTACATCTTCAGCGGTACCATCAGATCTGACGGCTCCAACCGGTTCGGTCAGTTCTCCAATGCCAAATTTTTACCCAACTACAGCCTCTCCGGCCGCTGGAATGCCGCCATGGAAAGCTGGTTCCCCGCTACTACGCTGCTGACCGACTGGCAGGTACGCGCCTCCTACGGTACACAGGGAAATGTGGTGACAGCAGTAAGCCCCAACCTGATCGCCACCTACGGTAGCCCCGACAGACCGGACCAGTTTGGTCAGCCGTCACTGAGAATTAAATCCATGCCATACCCGGATTTACGATGGGAAAAAACCTATCAGTGGAATATCGGTACCAATTTCGCCCTGTTCGATAACCGTTTTCGCGTGAGCGTGGATTACTTTTCCAAAAAAACCGTCGATGTGCTCGATAATATCAATATTCCCTACGAATACGGCATGAATACCATGTACCGCAACGGCAGCACATTGTATAACACCGGATGGGATGCGTCCGTAGATGTCAGCGCTATCCGCCGGAAAAATACACAGCTCTCCTTTACACTGTCAACCGGTAAAGTGAAAAACCGCGTTGCTGACAGAGTTTTCCAGGAAGACTTCTTTTTGCTGCTGAATGGCGGCGCACGCATCGCGGGAAAACCTATCAGCAGCTTTTATTCTTATCAGTACACAGGACTGGATCCGGTAAGAGGTATCCCTACCTTCGGTAAACTGAATGGCAAACCATCCAACAATCCGGACGACCTGCTGGTATACTCCGGACAACTTTTACCGGTCATCACCGGCTCTATCCAGCCCGTATTCAGGTATAAGTCATTCTCCGTTTCCGCCATGTTTTATGTGAGCCTTGGCAGCAGTAAACGGTTGAATGATCCTTTCCGCTCATCCCAGCTGACAAGTAACGGCGTTCCGTCCCCCAATGCCAATGTCCCCCGGGATTACCTTACCCGCTGGCGTAAACCCGGCGATGAAAAATACACAGACTTCCCCGTGTTGAGAGACCTGGGCATAGATGACCGTCTGCGTATACCATACCTCTATGCAAAGTCTGTGGGTATCGATCAGCAGCTGATTACAGACCCTTATACCGCTTATAAAGTATCTGACCTGAGGACTGTCCGTAATGACTATTTACGGTGTAACGCCATCCGGCTGGGTTATGGTATACCTTTCAATAAACTGGCCGGTACCGGACTTAAAAACCTGACCGTCAATGCCAGTGTCAACAATGTATTTACCATTGCCAACCGCCGGCTGGAAGGGCAGGACCCTGAGATAGAAGGGGCAGGGACCAGCGCTTTGCCACTCAGCAGGCAATATTCCCTGAGTGTAAATGCATCATTCTAATCCAAACATTTAACAGAGCGAGATGAAAAAAGTACTGATCATCATGATAGTGGCGCTGGGTATGACCTCCTGTAAAAAATTTCTGCAGGAATACTCACAAACAGATATCACGCCCAAGACCGCCCGTGATTATGGAAACCTGTTGTGGACGGAGGGGTACCCCGGAAGATCGATATTCCTGCAACCGTGGATGGCTTACCTCGACGACGATGTGGAATGTTATACCGGCCCGGTGAGGCAGGACCCGTTGCCCCATGTGGCTGCCGGGATCTTCCAGTGGCAAACGGATTTTGAACGCCGGCTGTCGGGAGAAGGGTATGCCTACAAAACCAATACCTGGGGTGTTTACTATCGCCTGCTGTTGGGCGTGAACCTGGCACTGAACGGGCTGGAGACGGCTTCCGGAACACAGGAAGAAAAAGAGCTGCTGAAAGGACAGGCCTATGCGCTGCGAGCCTTTTACCATTTTATGCTGGTAAATATCTACGCAAAGCCTTATAATGATTCCACTACAACACCCGACAAGAGCCCCGGCGTACCCATCCGCACCACCGGCGACCTGGCCGATGTGTTCCTGGCACGCCATACCGTGAAGGAAGTCTATACGCAGATCACCAACGATATAGACAGTGCTGTGCTGCTGTTGGATAAGTATAAAAAGAACGTGGAGCTATATCGCATATCCGCTCCCGCCGCTCATCTGCTGGCAAGCAGGATATATCTCTACATGGAAAACTGGGATAAATGCATTCAACATGCAGACGCGGTGCTGAAAGAACGTTCCGGCCTCATGAACTTTAATTCATGGGGATACGCAGACCCGGACAACCGGCCGCTCACGGGCATTAATAACGAGGAAACCCTCTTTGCCTACGGGGAGCCGGATGAGCAGGTAAACCTGCCCTTCACCATCAACTATGAAGTCTCCCGTAACCTGTTCAACACTTTTGAGGATAATGACCTGCGCAGGGAAATAAGCCTGATCGTGATACCACCGGAAATGAAACAGTTTATTCCCATCGAACTGGGACAAATGAAAACATCCGGCACCTATAAAACAGGAAACGCTACGTTAACCAACGGATGGCGCGTATCTGAAGCTTATCTCAACAGGGCTGAAGCTTATATACAGCGTTATAAAACCAGTGGGGATGCCGGCGCCGCCACCCAGGCATTAAGAAGCCTCAATACGCTCCGGTCTTACCGCATCAATGCCGCTTCCTTTAAAGCATGGGAGGTGAAACCCGCCGCCGAAATGCTGCAGATGTGCCGGGAAGAACGCCGCAGAGAACTTTTCCGGGAGGAACTGCACCGCTGGTTCGATCTCAGAAGATATGGCATGCCCGCTATTGAGCATATCTACAGACCTAATGTGACGACGACGCAAACTTTCCGGCTGGAGGCCCGCGATCCGATGTATGTGATGCCTATTCCGGACGATGTGTTGAACCGTAACCCGGCGCTGCTGCAAAATCCGTTGTATCCCGGCGAACGCAAGCCGCTGTAATATTTCCTAACGTTTAATGTGACTACTGATGAGAAGATATATCGTGCTCCTGGCTTCCCTCCTGATAGTATTTACGGCCTGCCGTAAAGAAGCCATCCTGACACCATCTGTCGATGTGCCCAGCTATACGCTGCCACAAGGCAACCACAGTTATGACGATTCGATCGTTCAGTTCTACCAGAAATACAACTGTTACATTTTGTACCGGTTTACCCATACCGATTTCGCCTATAACTATACAAATATGCGGCAGGATAGCGCCTTTAATGCCAACCCTGCCTATATTGGCAATACGCTCCGCTTTTTTTATGACCAGTTAATAACACGGTACCCGGAGTCTTTCCTGAAGAAAACGCTTCCTTTTAAAGTGTTGCTGGCTTCCTATATTGGTACCGGCGCTACGCGCGATGCTGCTGGTTTTGCCAGTACCATCAGCACGCTGACGATCGGGTGGGCAGACAGCACCCTGCCTGATAAAACCCCAGCTGCGACGAAACAGATGCGGGGCCTCCTGAACCGGTTTTATATGGAGCGGGCCTACCGGGTTAAAAGCGTGGACATACCGCAGGCTTTCATAGAGCTGGCGCCTTATGACTACCTGGCAATTCAGCCTGGCAACAAATACGCCAACGGTGTTATCGGCAATACGAACGCATCGATCCTGAACGTGGTGGTAGACTTCCTGGATTACGTGGAGGCGATCACCTCCCATAGCAAGGCCGAACTGGAAGCGACGGTGCTAAGTCCAACGGTGGACACCAAAGGACTGATCAGAAAAAAGTATGAAATCATCATCAACTACTTTGCCAACAACTTTGCTACAGACCTCCAGGCTGTCGGTGAGAAACCCTGATAATTATACCCATTAATCGATGAACATGAAACAACTACTTCGCAAAAATAATCCATGGCTACTGATGGCCTGTGCCCTGTCCGCCGGCTACACCGCCAGCGCCCAGGCGCCTGCTGACACTGCCGCATGGCCGGCTTATCGTAAAGACGTGGTTACCTCCGTCTTCAACAAAATCAATAAAAGCCATTTCGAACCCAGGAAGCTGGACGACGCTTATGCCGCCGGCGTATGGAAAAGATATCTCGCCTCGCTGGACCCTCATCGAAACATTTTCCTGCAGGAAGATATTAAACGCCTGTCGGCCTTCCAGACTACCATCGACGACGAAATAAAAGCAGCCGGCACCGGTTTCTTTGACGCTGCGTACGCGATCTATGCCCAACGGGTACGCGACCTGCAAACGCTGTGTGAACAGACACTGGCCCAGCCGCTCGATTTTAAAGTGAAGGAAACGGTACTGGCTGAACGAAAAAATGCACCCTATCCGGCCAGCAAGGCAGCACAGGCTGACCTCTGGCGCAAACTGCTCAAATATTACACGCTCCGTAACTATATGGAGATGCAGGATTCTGCCGCCGTAGTAACGCCCAGTCCCGCGCTGGAAGCCAAAGCCCGCGAAAAAGTGGGGAAATGGTATGCGGACTATTTCCGGCAGAATACCCGCCAGCAGGCGGTAAACGACAAGTTCTTCCAGTACATGGCGGATGCCGTGATGGAGGTAGATCCGCATACTGCCTACACGGCACCACAGGCGCTGACGCTCAACGATATGCTCAACAAGCGCTACTATGGCCTCGGCATAGAACTGGGCGTAAAGGAAGCTGACTTCTTCGTGAAACGCTTGCTGCCTGGCGGCTCTGCCTACCGCGCCGGCACCGTAAAAGAAAACGATCTTATTCTCGCTATTTCCGATCATCAGGGACAGATGAAGGAAGTGGCCGGCATACCGCCTACAGAAGTAGCTGCCATGATCCGCGGTGAAAAAGGCACACCGGTAAAACTCCAGCTGCAACAGCCCGGTGATAAACCCCGCCAGGTGACGGTCAACAGGGAAGAAATCATCGACACGGAAAATCGCGCCAAGAGCGCCGTGATAGAACACAACGGTAAACGCTTCGGATATATCTATCTGCCGATATTTTATACCGATGACAGCCCTACGAAAATAAACGGCGCCTGTAATGACGTGATCCGTGCAGTGGAACAACTGAAAGAGGAGGAAGTAGATGGTATGGTGATGGACCTGCGCGGCAACGGCGGCGGCGCCCTCGATGAAGTGGTAAGAATGGGCTACTGCTTTGTGCCGGAAGGCCCTATGAGCTGGCTCCGGGGTAAAGATAAAGTCGATCGCTACAACTCACCCGCGGCAACACCACTGTACAACGGCCCGCTGACCGTGCTGGTTGACGAAGGCAGCGCCTCCGCCTCTGAAATATTCGCAGCTGCTATGCAGGACCGCAAACGGGCGCTGGTCATCGGTACCAGCTCCACCTTCGGAAAAGGGACCGCACAGATGAACGTCAACCTCGGCAAAATGGGCGATCCGGACAAAGGTACCAAAGACATCAGCTACGGCAGCATGCGCCTGACGGTACAGAAATTTTACCGCGTTACCGGTGAATCCACCCAGCTTAAAGGCGTTGTGCCCGATATTGTACTGCAGGACAGAATGAACCGTGAGTCCATTATGGAAAAAGACTACTCCTCCGCATTGGTGTGCGATACGATGAAACTGATGCCGTTTGAACGGGAAACCTTCACATTTGACTATAATACGGTTGTCGAAAAAGCACGTAAACGGGTGGCGCAGGCATCGGCTTTTAACGCCATAGCTGCCAGCAATGCGAAATTGGAAAAAATAGCCGGACAGCCCGCGGCGCTCGATCTGCAGGCTTTCCGTCAGCGATATACACAGACTGCGCAGCTGGAGAAAGACATCAAGACAACCAAACAAAACACCGGTACCGATACACTGCGTGTATTGCTGCCCGTTAACAGGTCGCTCCACCCGTCATTGCGCAAAGCGGATAACAGTCCCGCCACTACGGAGTTCCTGCAAAAAACAGCAAAAGATATCTACCTCGCCGAAACGGTAAGGGTACTGGAAGATATGGTCAACTATAAGATATCCAAATAAACAAATTAAAAAATTGTTATCAGGCTTCACCCTTTCCGCCATTCAGGGTGCCTGATATATAAACGAATCCATGATGAAAAAAATACTCTTTTCCTTATTGCTGGGCGCCGGCGCTTACAGTGCCTCTGCACAGGAGGTGGTGATCACTGCCAAAATGGACAAAATGCCCAACGATACGCTCGTAACACTCATAGAGCCTTATACCGGGGAGTGGGATTCCGTGAGGGTAGTTAATCACAGCTTCACCCTGAAGTCTTCCATGAAGAAAGGAGGAAGCATTTATATCCTGATGATCGGTAACCAGGGCGAGAAATGTGGTACTATCCTCTATCTTGAAGAGGGAAAGGTCCATATCACCGGCAAAGGCCCGTATTTCGATAATGCGACTTACAAAGGTGATACCTGGGTGAAAGAATGGCAGGAAATGATGGCGCTCACATCCCCGGATAGAAAAGAAGTGAAACAGCAGGCGGAGCTGGGGGAGAAGATCAGCAAGGCCATGAAGGTAGGTGATGAGGAAGCCGCTGATAAATATAGCAAGGAATATGCAGCCATAACCGCGAAGGTGCAGAAATCCTACCGTGACTGGATCGCCAAACACCCCAACTCCGGTGTTTCCGCTTACGCAACGACAGTGTTTTTTAATGGCACCAAAGAATATGATGAAGTGGCTGCATTGCTGGGAGAACACGCTATCGCTACCCGTATCATGCAGCGCCGCCTGAACCCCGGCAAAATAGATCCGGCGCCTGTTGGCTTTAAATTCGGTGAGCCGGGAGAAGCGCAGGGCGCACTGGGAAAAGTGAAAGTAGGTGATATGGCGCCGGCCTTCAGTGTTCCGGACGCTAACGGCAAAATGGTGTCCCTGGCGGACTTCAAAGGACGTTATGTGTTCCTGGATTTCTGGGCCAGCTGGTGCGGACCCTGCAAACCGCAGATCCCTTATCTGAAAGCGGCCAACGATAAATTCAAAGACAAGAATTTTTCCATGATCGCCGTCTCCCTCGATTCTAAAAAAGAGGCATGGATGAATGCTGTCGAGAAGCATGGCATCAACTGGACAAACGTAAGCAGCCTGAAAGGCTGGAGCGATGAAACCATTGCCGCCTACGGCGCCAACTACATTCCTTTTAACGTGCTGATCGGACCAGACGGTAAGATCCTCGGCATGGGACTGTACGGCGAGGACGTAGAGAAAAAACTGGCTGAAATCATCAAATAACTATATCCTATGAAATACGGCCCACTACTGATTTTATGGCTGCTGCCCCTGTTGAGCTTCGCAGGAGACGGCTTCGTGATCCACGGTAAAATAACAGGCGTCGCTAATGGTAGTGTGACGATTCTTGATCGTAGCGGGGGAAGCATCGCTGACTTTCCCCGTGTACGCATCGAGAACGGCGAGTTTACCTACTCCGGTAAACTGGACCACCCACAACTGTTACAGCTGAAAATCAGTACGCGTAAAATAGAAGTCTTCCTGGAGAACGCTGATTATACGATCAACTGTAGTTTTGACTCCCTTTCGGGCAAGCATCTGAAAGGAGGGAGGTACAACGAGCAATGGCACCAATACCTTGCCAGCGGTTTGCTGCCCATGCAGTATTTCGCAGAACACGCGCAACAGGAAATTGCTGCCTGGATCGCCAGCCGCTATGCCGTGAAGTACGATGAGGCTAAAGCTGCCTATGCGCAACTGACGCCGGAAGGTAAAAATTCGCTGGAAGGAAAAGCCCTGGCGGAAAGGATCGCCACTTACCGGATGATAGAAGTCCGTTCCCCACTACCGGAATTCAGGACAGAAGACCCTGCCGGTAATACCGTCGCGCTTAAAGACCTGAAAGGTAAAGTGGTGGTACTGGACTTCTGGGCCAGCTGGTGCGCTCCCTGCCGTGCTTACGTACCTACCCTGCGGGAGCATTACAACCGCTATAAAGACAAAGGGGTAACGTTCGTCAGCGTATCGGTAGATGACGACAAGGTCAAATGGAAAAAAGCCATGGAAGAGCTGCAGATGGAATGGATACAGGTACTGGCAGACGGCGGCTTTAAAGAAGAAACCGGCGTCAGGAAGATGTTTAACATCACCGGTATCCCGCATCTGGTCATTGTGGATAAAGACGGACGCATCGCCACATCGATGGACTATTATCAGCGCAGCCATTTCGATGAAGTCATACAAAAACTATTGCAATAACCAGTGGTCAACCCCTATGTGCAGGCCGGCTCTAAAAAGCCGGCCTTTTTTATTGAATAAACTGCATTTCACAGAGCGTCTTGTACAATCCCTCTTCGTTACTGATCAGCTCATGATGAGTACCTTCTTCCACGATAGCGCCTTTGTCAATAACGATGATCTTGTCGGCCTGGCGGATGGTGGCCAGCCGGTGGGCGATAACGATGGCCGTGCGGCCTTTCATCAGTTTGCTGAGCGCATCCTGCACCAGTTTTTCTGATTCGGCGTCCAGCGCGGAAGTGGCTTCATCGAGAATGAGTATGCGCGGTGATTTCAGCACCGCACGGGCGATGGCGATACGCTGCCGCTGTCCGCCGGAAAGTTGTACGCCGCGTTCTCCTACTATGGTTTGCAGGCCCTGCGGCATGCGTTGGATAAACTCCCAGGCGTTGGCTTTCTGTGCGGCGGCGATGATCTCTGCTTCTGTGGCGTCCTGTTTGCCGTAGGCGATGTTTTCTGCGATGGTGCCACCGAAAAGGAATACGTCCTGCGGTACGGTAGCGATCTGGGAGCGGAGGTCAGACAGGGGGAAACTGCTGCTGTCTTTCTGGTCGAAAAGTATATGTCCGCCGGTAGGATCGTAGATGCGTAACAGTAAGGATACGATGGTGCTTTTCCCGGCGCCGCTGGGCCCTATTAACGCGACGGTCTGGTTGGCCTGTGCCTGGAAGGAGAGGTTCTTCAGTACCGGCGTGTCTTCACGCCCGGGATAACGGAAAGATACGTGGCGGAAACTGATGTAGCCATGGAGGGTATGTTCGGGTGCCGGGCGGGTGACCGGCGTCAGGGGTTCTGCTGGTTCGTCGAGGATGGCGAAGAGGTTGTCTGTGGCGCCAATGCTTTTTTGCAGCGAGGCATATACTTCCGCCAGTCCGCCTATGGAGCTGCCGATAAAGACGGAATATAACACAAAGGAGAACAGCTCGCCGGTGTCCAGGCCAATGAGCGCACCGCGCCAGATAACGGCTACCAGTGCGCCAAAGATACCCGCGACAACGAAAGAGGAGAGGGCTGCGCGGTATTTGCCGTTTTGAATGCCAATACGGGCCGCTTCGTCAGTCTTTTCACGATAACGTTTCATTTCAAGGAATTCGCTGGCAAATGCTTTCACGCTGAAGATGCCCTGCAGGGTCTCTTCCACGATGGTGCCCGAGGCCGCCACCTGGTCCTGGACCTTACGGGAGAAATGACGGATAAAACGGCCGAAAGCCACGGCGATCAGTATCATGACCGGCATAATGGCCAGCATAAAAAGCGTAAGGTGAATGGAGGTCAGCATCAGGAAGGTGATGCCTCCGATGATGATCACCAGCTGCCGTATCAGTTCAGCGATGGTAGTGGTAAATGTTTCCTGGAGCAGCGAGATGTCTGCAGATATCCTGCTGGTTAATTCCCCTACGCGCCGGGTGAGGAAAAACTGCATGGGAAGCTTTACCAGGTGGTTGTAGACAGACTGCCGCAGGGTTGCCAGTGTTTTCTCGGCTACCTTTACAAATATCAGTGTTCTGAAAAATGAGCTGATGGCTTGTATGGTTAGGAGTGCTACTAATGCAATTCCTGCTTCGTTGATGTACGTTGCTGTTTCTGGTTGTTTGCCGGCATTGATCAGCCGTCCCAGCAGCTCGGGGAATGCAAGGCCTGCAAGGCTATTGGTGATTAAAAAAAGCATGCCTGCTATAAACAGGGCCCGGTGAGGCTGCAGTAACTGCAGCAGGCGTAGTGTTCGTTTAGGCTTCACAGTCATGCGGGTACCGTTGGTGATGGTTGTTGAGGGGAGTTGCATGGATCGATTTTGGGTATTGTGAAAATGGGTTTTAAGGTCTTGCTGGCAATATTATTGCAGTGTGCTGCTGAAACAAAAGTTCGGTGGTGTAAGATTTAGCAGCGGACAGCAAGTTAAATATAAAATGCTTTACGGCAATGAAAAAAAATGTTTAAAAAATTGTCAGTTATGCAAATGATATTAAATGATTGTTAATAACGGGGTTCTGCGTTGTAATGCATTGCTGTGGCAGGTTTTCATGCATTCTTTCACTGAATTGCTACTTCACCGGATTATAATTCACAACATATATTGTATTTTTTTTCGGGTGCGGTGTGTTGTCTGATATTTTTTTTTGCTGAATAAAATATGTTTGCTAAATTCGACCCACTGATAAGGACGATAGAAGTGTTAATTATTGTACAACGATAAAAAAGTAGTTAGCAGACCCTCAAATAATCAAATTTTCCTTAAATGTTAAACTGAGACAAGGGATTAAACACAAACTAATACTATCCGGAAAATTCTGAGACATCCAAGGTGGTGTTGTATGTTAACTTATTACGTCGTTTAAACAGCTATTTTATTTTTTACGTAATGTGAAAGATCTGGATTCACGCTAGCGACAGCTATGTCCGGAACTGAATGACATTGTTTCAGGAAAGGGCACGTGACACTATATCTGAAAGGAAAGCCTATCGCTTTATTAGTATCCTTTAGAAAATACCCTCAATGAGCATTTCCGTAAATGGCTGGTATGTGGTGTATACCAAGCCCCGTCACGAAAAAAAAGTTGCCGCTTTTTTGTCAACTTTGAATATTGTCAACTTTTTGCCTACTGCCAGAATTTTACGCGCGTGGAAAGACCGGAAAAAATACATCGACGCTCCATTATTTCCTTCTTACCTCTTTGTTTATCTGGAGGACCTGGAAACCTACTACAGGGTGCTAAGCCTGGAAGCTGTGTTATATTATGTAAAGACAGGAAAGGAGGTAGTAAAGGTGAAAGAAGACGTGATTCATAGTATCCGGCTGGTTACCCAACAGACGAGTCATATCGATATCGAAGTGTCGGATGATTATTTTCAGCCCGGTAAACAATTGATGATCAAAGATGGAATACTATGCGGCCTCGTCTGTGAAGTAGTGGAGGTGAAAGGCGAACGGAAATTCCTGGTAAGGGTGAATATGCTGCAGAAGAATATTCTGGTGGCCGTATCTGGAGAATACCTCGATTCAATTGCTGTGTAAGCGGCCGGCCATCGTTATAGTCAACATGGTCTGCATGGAAACCCTGGCTCGTTTTCATTTTCAGCAGGACGGCTCCCCTCTGCTGCACAGGCCCTCGTCAGCCTGTAATTTCCCTGATATGATGCAGGAATAAACAGACATCAGCTGTGTAATACAGGTGACTGTCGCCGTCATTCCTTTATAGTTCAGATACCGGACTCCCCGGTCCCGGACGGGGATTCCTATGCCCGATTTTTTGACAACGTGGAAACTTTGACATATGGAGAAAATCAATCTTTTCTGTCTGCCCTTTGCCGGAGGTAGCAAGTACTCCTACCGGCTGTATGAAGAACACCTGCCATCTTTCCTGAACCTTATTCCGCTGGAATATCCCGGCAGAGGTACGCGGATGAGTGAACCCCTGAAAGAAGATATACGGCAGCTGGTGAATGATCTCTATCAGCAGGTAGAGCACAAAATAGACAAGGCGCCCTACGCCATCTACGGACACAGCATGGGGGGACTGCTTTGTTATCTCCTGGCCCGCAAAATCAGGGAAGAAGGCCGTATGCTGCCGCTGCATCTTTTTATCACCGGTACCTCCGGCCCGGCTGCCCTGTCAAGAACAGAGAAAAAAAGACACCTGCTGGACAAAAAATCTTTTATCGAAGAAGTCCGTAACCTGAACGGAAGCCCCGATGAAATACTGCAAAACGACGAACTGCTGGATTTTATAGAACCCATCCTGCGGGCCGACTTTAAAGTATCGGAAAATTATGCCCATATCCGTCATGAACCACTGGATATACCCGTTACCGTTATCACCGGGACGAGAGAAGATATGAAACACGAAGACATCCGCCTCTGGCAGCAGGAGACCCGTAAGCCTGTTGACTTCCGCCGTATGCCCGGCCATCACTTTTTTATCTTCAAATACCCCTACGAGATCGTCAGCATCATCGCCAAAAAATTACTTGTACATCACAAATCATATCAATTATGAGCGACAAAAAAGTATACCTCAAGCCCAACGTAGTGCTGGAACCATTGTATGACCGGTGGTATGCCTGGAGTCACCTGGTGTCCCCGGCGACTGCAGCCATGAATACCATCGGACGTCACCTTACCATCATGGATTCGTATCTCGACGACCCCGCCATCCACGCGGAAGCCGTGCTGAATCCAAAAATGAAAGGTGGTCCCTTTATGGACTTCAACGGCGGAAGGGTAGAGGAGGTGAGCGCCCTGAAAGAAGATATCCTGAAACGCCAGCACCGTACCATCGAATTCGCGAAAGCCTGCAAGGAGCTGGACAAAATTCTGGCCGCGGAAGCTAAAGGGTTCGGACTGGAACCCCTGTACGAAAAAGTGCCGGAAATCCTCAAAGGATATGTGGAACTGTGTTACGACCGCAACAATAATGCAGACTACCGTTTTTTCGAATCGCTCCTGTATAAGAGTGAATTCTATAATAAAGAAGCACAGAGCATCGCCCTGTGGATCACCAATAACGACCACCGCCCTTTCTGTCTCAGTACCCCGAGGCTGGATGAAGCGGATGTGCTGCATCTCAATATTCCCTTCGATCACCCCGGCATCGACGCTATCAGCCGTATGAAGCGGACAGCACGCTCCCTGTCGGAAATCAAAACTATTTTCGGCATCACACCCGAACAGGAAACGTTGTTCGATACCTTCTTTACGGAAACACCGCCACCAGCCTATAAACGATATACCGGTGACAAGATCCGTATGCGTTACTTCGGGCATGCCTGCATTCTCGTGGAAACAAAAGACGTAAGTATCCTCGTTGATCCGCTGATCAGCTACTATGGCTATGAAAGCAGTATCGACCACTTCTCCGATGCAGACCTGCCGGATGTAATCGACTATGTGCTGATTACGCATAACCACCAGGACCACATCCTGTTCGAAACCCTGTTGCCCCTGCGTCATAAAATCAGAAACCTGATCGTACCGCGTACCTGCAGTGGCAGACTGGAAGACCCGGACCTGAAACTGATGTTTAATAACATCGGCTTTAACAACGTAGTGGCGGTAGACCCTATGGAAACCATCGAGTTTGTGGATACCACCATCACCGGTCTGCCCTTCACAGGAGAACACTGCGATATGAGCATCCTCACCAAATCCTGTTTCCTGGTACAGATCAGCGGTTTCAAACTGTTGTTCCTCGCTGACTCCAGGATCGTGGAATCTGCCCTTTACAAACTTATTCATAAACAGACTGGGGACGTGGACGTACTGTTCCTCGGCATGGAGTGCGACGGCGCCCCCCTTACATGGCTGTACGGCCCGCTGCTGACCAAAAAAATCACCCGTGATCAGGACAGCAGCCGCAGGCTCGCCGGTTCCGACTGCCCTAAAGGCATGGCGCTGGTAAATATCTTCCACCCCAAAGAAGCCTACGTATACGCCATGGGGATGGAACCGTGGCTGGAGTTTATCAGCAGCATCGTGTATACCGACGAATCCAACCCGATCATCCAGTCCAACAAACTGGTGAAAGAATGTGAAGCGAAAGGTATCATTGCTGAACGTCTGTATGGAGAAAAAGAGCTCCTGTACAACAGGAAAGAAGCATTGGTGGCGGAAGAACAGTAATGCCGGCCCTTTCTGATTGTTTGTTGATGACGCTCCTTTTTCTTCCCTGAACACCATTATCATTCGCCAACTCATCTGCTACCTGCATCCTCCCCGGATGCAGGTATACCCCCGGTTTTTTACCATAAAAATGCAAATATGCTACAGCAGCTTGAAAAGTTGTCCGCTTTTATCGGCAACACCCCCCTCATATCCCTCCGGAATACCAACACCCCTTTGTGGGCTAAACTGGAGTACAACAATTTCTCCGGCAGCTCCAAAGACCGCGCCGGTTATAGCATTATCTACAACGGTATAAAAGCCGGTCATATCAACGAAGATACCACCATTATCGCTTCCAGTTCCGGTAACCTCGCTATTGCCGTGGCTTCCATCTGTAAAATGCTGGACCTGAAGTTTATCCCGGTGATCGATCCGAATATCAACAGCGCTTATGAAGCGCTGCTGAATATCCTATCTTACAAAGTGGTGAAGATCACAGAACGTGATCATACCGGCGGATACCTGCTCACCCGTATAGACACGGTCAACCGGCTGCATACCACCATCGAAAATTCTTTTATTGCCGACCAATACGGTGATCCCAATAATTACAAAGGTTATTATGGCCTGACAAAAGAAATTCTGGCCTGTCCGGAACCCATCGATTATGTGTTTGTGGCGGTGAGCTCGAGCGGCGCCATCACAGGCATCTCCAGCAGTATAAAAGCAGAGCGCCCTGATATTAAAATCGTGGGCGTGGACGTGGAAGGCTCTGTGATTTTCAACGCACCGCCGGTGAAAAGATATATCTCCGGTATCGGCGCCAGCCAGGTACCACCTATCATCGAAAACGCCCTCATAGATGATGTAGTGATCCTATCGCAGACAGACATCGTGAAAGGATGTCTCGAATTGCTCAATGAGCAGGTGATTTTTGCAGGTGCTTCTTCCGGCGCCGTGTATCTCGCCGCTAAAAATTATTTCCGTCAGCAGTCCTTCCCCAAACCCCCGAATTCATTGCTCGTCTTCCCGGATAAAGGCCATTCCTATCTGGACACGATCTATAATCCGGAGTGGGCAGCGCAACTGGCGCATAAACTGCAGTCTGCCACCGTCGCTTAAAACAGCAGCACTATTTCTTAGCGGGCTGTCAGCCGCAACGCCGGCCTGGTGAAGCAGGGCGGGCCGCCGCCGTATGGTTAACCGCCATCGACAGGTGAGATGTGAAACTTATTAAATCCTAGCACAATGCCCAGTTTAAATGTTAACGATATTCTAGCCCTGTTGCAACAGGCTACTGAAAGTGGAGTCACAATATCCTTCGAAGACGATAACCTGTTACTGAATATTCCGGATGACAGGGAGATTGATCCGTCGTTCCTTACCAAATTAAGACAGCATAAGGTACACCTGGTCGAATACCTGAAACAACAGGACGCGGAAGAGGAGTATACCAATGTCATCACACCGCTGGCAGGCATCTTCGATGGCCATGTTCCGCTGTCATTCAGCCAGGAACGCCTCTGGTTTATCGACCAGTTGCAGGGAAGCGTGCAGTATCATATGAAAGGTGCTTTCAGGATCAGCGGCCGGCTGGATACCGCCTCGCTGGAGCGCACGTTCCAGGCGATCGTGAACCGCCATGAAATACTGCGTACGGTCATCTTACAGGAAGAAGGCCGTCCCTATCAGCATGTGCTGGAGAAAGACCGTTGGCATATGGGCTTCACAGATGATGAACGTTATCATGACGACGCGGTGCAGCTACAGGCCTATATCATCACCTTATTTAATATTCCTTTCGATCTCGCCCGGGACCACACCTTCCGGGCGCATCTTATTAAACTGTCGGCAGATGAACATATGCTGGTGATCGTGCTTCACCACATCGCGGCAGATGGATGGTCCATGGCCGTGCTGTTCGATGAGCTGCAGAAGCTATATGGTATTTACGCCGGCGGCCATACAGACACGCTGCCGCCGCCGGCCATACAGTACGCCGATTATGCGCTGTGGCAACGTAAATACCAGCAGGGTATTTTCCTGGACAGACAGCTGGCCCACTGGCGAAAGAAACTGGCGGGTACGACTTTGCTGGAACTGCCGACAGATGGTGATCGCGGCATTCTGAAAAGCACCCGTGGCGCTATGATCACTTTCATGATCGATGAGGCGCTTACCGGCCGGGTAAGGCAACTGTCCCGCGATCGGAACGCCACGCTGTACATGACGCTGCTGGCTGCATTTAAAGTGCTGCTATACCGTTACAGCGGCGTGGAAGACGTGTGTGTGGGCGGCGCGATCGCCGGCAGGACGCAAATGGAAGTGGAAGAACTTATCGGTTTTTTTGTCAATACACTGGCGCTGAGAACAGACCTGAGTGGTAACCCCACGTTTTCAACGGTGCTCGACCGCGTGAGAAGTACCATGCTCGATGTATATGAACATCAGGACGCACCCTTTGAAAAAGTAGTGGAGATGATGGGCGGTGAAAGAGATATCAGCAAAAATCCGCTCTTCCAGGTGATTTTTGTGCTGGACAACGAACCGCCAATGCCGGCGTTGACACTGGGGGAAGCGACCGTCACCCGTGAACCGGTGAAACACATCACCAGCCAGTTCGATCAGTTCTGGTCGCTGCTGGAAAAGCCGGAAGGCATCCAGGTAGAGCTGGAATATTGTGTGGACCTGTTCAGCGAAGATACGATGCAGCGGATGGTCACCCATTACCTGCAACTGTTGCGCAGTGTGGTGGACAATCCCGCTGCTGCGATAGGGAGTTTTGATATGTTGCCCGCCGCTGAGAAAGAAAAGGTGATACATACGTTCAATCATACCGCGGTGTCATATCCTGCCGGGCAAAGTATTACAGCGCTGTTCGATCTGCAGGCGCAAAAGACGCCGGCGGCTATCGCGCTGTCCTTCGGCAGTGAGCAGCTGACCTATAAGATGCTGGAAGAGCGCACCAATCAGCTGGCGCAATACCTGAAGACCCTGGGCGTGCGTCCGGGCATGTTCGTACCGGTATGCCTCGATCGTTCCACAGCGCTGATTGTCAGCATACTCGGGATCCTGAAGGCAGGAGGCGTATACGTACCTATCGATCCTGAATACCCGAAAGAACGCATTCGCTTTATGCTGGAAGACACCGGAGCCAGCAGGATACTCACCAGCCGTGACTATCAAACGCTGCTGCTGGAAGCGGCTCCGGATGCGGCGTTGCTATGCATCGATCAGGTAGCTTCCGTACTGGAAACGCTGCCGGCAATACCGGTGCAGGTCCCTCTTTCTGCCGATGCTGTTGCTTATGTAATGTATACTTCCGGTTCTACGGGTAAGCCCAAAGGAACGCTGGTAACCCATCGTAATGTGGTGAGCCTCGCTACCGGGGGCGATTTTGTGCCACTGGGGCCGGACAGTGTGCTGTTGTCGACCGGCTCGCCCTCCTTTGATGCTACTACCATCGAATACTGGGGGATGCTGCTCAATGGCGGCCAGCTTGTAATGTGCCCGCAGCATCTTTTTTTGGATAACCGGCTGTTGCGTGAAGAGATCCGCAACAGAAAGGTCAACATCATGTGGTTTACAGCCAGCTGGTTTAATCAGCTGGTGGATGATGATATTCATTTGTTCGAGGGGCTCTCTGTGGTGATGGTGGGTGGAGAAAAACTGTCGGAAGATCATATCCGCCGCTTCCGGGCGGCATGGCCTCAAACAACGGTGATCAACGGTTATGGCCCTACGGAGAACACTACTTTTTCGCTGACTTACCCGATCGATACCATTGTCCGTGGCAGAAGTATTCCCATCGGCCGGCCTTTGGGCAATCGTACGGCCTATGTGCTCGACGCCTGGGGGCAACCTGCCCCCATCGGCGTGGCCGGGGAACTGTACGTAGGGGGCGCCGGTGTTTCGGCGGGTTACCTTCATCAGCCGGAGCTTACCGCTGAAAAATTCGTGCCCGACCCGTTCAGCAGAGAGCCGGGTGCAAGGCTGTACCGCACGGGCGACCGTGCCCGCTGGCTGTCAGACGGCACGGTGGAATATCTCGGCCGTATAGACGACCAGGTAAAGATACGCGGCTACCGCATTGAACCGGGAGAAATTGAAAAAGTGCTCAATGCCCTGGAGCAGGTAGCTGCCGGCGCAGTAGTGGTAAAACAACAAACACCCGGCGAAAAAAGGCTGGTAGGCTACTATGTGCCGGATTTGCAGGAGGTACGCCGGAAAGAGGCGGAGCTCTGCCTGCAGCAGGTAGAGACCTGGAAAGAGCTGTATGAAACAGCCTACACAAAAGCAGAAGAAATACCCGACCTCGACGAAGAGTTTAACATTACCGGCTGGAATGACAGCTTTACGGGTGAAGCCATACCGCCTGAACTGATGGCACAATGGCTGCAGGACATCACCGGCGTTATCCTGGCGGAATCACCCAAACGAGTACTCGAAATCGGCAGCGGCACGGGCCTGATCTACTATCAGCTGGCAGGCCACATTGATCGTTATATCGGTACCGATTTCTCGAGCGTGTCCATGGCCCAGATGCAGCGAAGGATCGATAAAAAAGAACGTGTTTACCCCGAAACCACCCTGAAGTTATGTGCTGCACATGATGTGACGATCGATGACACAGAAACCATTGATACCATTATTCTCAATTCCATCATACAATATTTTCCGGGTGAACAATACATGACCGATGTCCTCGCCAAATGCATGTCGCTGCTCAAAGGCAACGGCACCATTATCATTGGCGATGTCCGTGATCTGCGCTTGCTGCCTGCTTTCAAACGCCGGTTGCAACTCGGAGCACTACAGGATAAAACCCTCATCCGCGATTTCAACTGGCAGGTGGAACAGGAAGTACTGAAGGAAGAAGAACTTTGTTTCTCCCCCGCATATTTCTACCAGCTGGCTACCGTTTTCCCCGGGATCACCCATGTCAGTATTCAGTGGAAAGATGCTGACTACAGCAATGAGTTGAGCCTTTACCGTTATACGGTCATCCTGCACGTCGGACGAGAGAAAAACGTGCTGCGTACCGGCTGGCAGTCGTGGGACACGCTGGACGACAAAAAAAGTGTGCAGCTGGAGCTGTTGGAGGGCAAGGAACTTATTGCCCTAAAAGATGTGCCCAATCCCCGTTTATGGAAAGAACGGTTGCAGGACCAGGCATTGAGAAGTAAGGCGGTGGATACGGTCAGGGAGCTGGCAGCCTTTAGTACGCAGCCCGATCCGGACACCGTGATAGTTCAGGACTTTATCCGTTTGGCAAAAAACAAAGGTTATCATATCCGTTTACTGCTGAATGACGATCCGCTGAAGGTTGACCTGATACTGGGGTTGCATCCTTTTGACGGCATTATCGAAAGACCCGCGGCAGGCAATGTTGCCACCGCTGTGCCCAAAACAAGTATTCCGCTGTTCGCTGATATCTGCGCATTGATACAACGGGATATCCGGGATACCATGGCCCGGCTGTTACCGGAATATATGATCCCGGGCGACTTTGTGGCTCTGCAACAACTACCGCTCACCAACAACGGTAAAACAGATCGTCGCTTCCTGTGTGAACGGGAAGACATGCAACGTAAGAGCACGATCAACTATCAGGCGCCGGTGACTGCTACAGAACTGCAACTGGCTGCCGTATGGGCTGACCTGCTGCGGGTGGACGCTATCGGCGTAAAGGATAATTTCTTCGAATCAGGAGGTCACTCGCTGCTCGCTACCCGCGCGGTTTCCGCCATCAGGAAGGCGCTGGGGGCAGAGCTGACAGTCAGGGATTTTTTCCTATACCCAACCATCGGACAGCTGGCGGCCTACCTCGATCAACAGGACAAAAGCAGCCTGTTACCGCCGGTACTGACCGGCAGGCGTCCGTTGCAGATACCACTGTCGTTTAGCCAGGAACGTTTGTGGTTCATCGACGAACTGGAAGGATCGCTGGCCTATCACATGCCGGTGGCACTGCGGCTGAAAGGCGCGTTGAATAAAGCGGCGCTGACGAAAGCGCTGCAGGCGCTGGTAAACCGCCATGAGGTATTACGCACTGTTATCCGGGAGAAAAATGGTACGGCCTATCAGCAGGTAATGGATAAGAACAGATGGGAGATGAACGTGTCGCAGTGGGACTTCCGGCTAACGGCAACGACTACCCTGCATGAACATATCCTTTCGGTGATCAACCAGCCGTTCAACCTGTCAGAAGATCATATGCTGCGCGCGCACCTGATGGAAGGCGCTCACGAAGAATATATACTGGTCGTGGTAATGCATCACATTGCCTCCGACGGCTGGTCTGTTTCCATACTGGTCAATGAACTGGCCGCTTTTTATGAAGCTTTTTCAGATGACAGTCCGGCGGCGTTGGCGGAGCTTGATCTGCAATACGCGGACTTTGCCGTATGGCAGCGCAACTGGCTGACACCCGACGTGCTGGACGCCCGGATGGGGTACTGGAAACAACAGCTGGAAAACGTGGCGCCGCTGAACCTGCCTACCGACCGGACACGACCGGCGGTACAGCGCAGACGCGGTAGCCTGGTTTCTTTCAAAATAGACCATATCCTCCGGGAGCAGCTGAAGCAGCTCGCCCAACAGGAAGATGCCACACTCTTTATGACGTTGCTCGCAGCGTTTAAGGTACTGTTGCACCGTTACAGCGGTCAGGAGGACATCTGCGTGGGCAGCCCTGTGGCCGGCAGGATACAACAGGAAGTAGAGGGGCTGATCGGCTTCTTCGTCAATACACTGGCGTTGCGCAGTGATCTGGGTAATAACCCTACCTTTACCGCATTGCTGCAACAGGTAAAAGAAACGACGCTGGCTGCCTACGATCACCAGGAAATACCCTTTGAAAAAATAGTAGACGCTGTGGTGACCAGCAGGGACCTCAGCAGAACACCGCTGTTCCAGGTGGTCTTCGGCCTGCAAAATATGCCCGATATTCCGGCTGTCAGCCTGGGTAGCGTATCTATTCAGGAGGAAGTCATCGAACATACCACGGCACAATTTGATCTGAGTTTTTCCGCTATAGAAAACAGGCACGGCATTGATGTAGACGTAGAATACTGCACCGATCTGTTTGACCGGCAGACGATCGTCCGCCTGTGGCAACATTTTGAACAGCTGTTGCGTAGTGTGGTACTGACACCGGACGAAAAGATAGGCAGCTTGCCGATGCTGGCCAGAGGAGAGCGCGAACAACTGCTGGAAGCCTTCAACGGCGCGGCTGTTGGTTATCCTAAAGAAAAAACCATTGTAGACCTGCTGATGGAGCAGGCGCTTCGTACGCCCGATGCCGTAGCCGTATCGCTGGAAAATGACACGCTGACCTACCGGGAACTGCATGAACGTTCCAACAGGCTGGCGCACCATCTGCGCGAAAAAGGAGTACAGGAAGATACGTTGGTGCCGATATGCATTGAACGGTCACCGGACATGATCGTCGGCATCCTGGCGATCCTGAAGGCTGGCGGCGCCTACGTGCCCATAGACCCCGACTACCCGGAGGAGCGCATCCGTTTTATGCTGGAAGATACGGCCGCCACGGTGATCGTTACCAGCAGCAGCTGTAAAGACAAACTAAAAACCAATCGCAAAGATATCGTGCTGGTGGCCGTCGACAAGAAGTTACGTACACCTGCAGCATACAAAACGGCGCCGCCGGTCACACAACTGCAGCCCGCTAACCTCGCTTACGTGATTTATACTTCCGGTTCCACCGGTAACCCCAAAGGCGTGCTCATTGAGCATCGCAACGTAGTGCGGCTGTTTGAGACCGACGCGCCGTTATATGATTTTAACGGCACTGACGTATGGACGATGTTTCATTCTTTCTGCTTCGACTTCTCCGTCTGGGAGATGTACGGCGCCCTGTTTTATGGCGGCCGCCTGGTCATAGTGCCTAAGCCGGTAGCGCAGGATGCTATCGCCTTCGGCGAATTACTGCTACGGGAAAAAGTGACGATTCTGAACCAGACGCCTTCTGCTTTTTATGTATTACAGGATTATCTGACCGGTGCGGCCGATACCGTACCGGTACGGTACGTCATCTTTGGCGGCGAAGCGTTGAATCCCGGTAAAGTGCAGCCCTGGCTGCAGACATACCCAAACTGCCGGCTGGTCAATATGTACGGTATCACGGAAACAACGGTGCACGTTACTTATCAGCCTATCGGGTTGCATCATGCAGAAAGCAGCAGCGTGATCGGCGTGCCTATTCCCACGCTGAGCCTTTATATCCTTGACCCGTACGGCGGACTGGTGCCGGCGGGCGTAGCCGGCGAGCTGCATGTAGGCGGCGCCGGGCTGGCGAGAGGGTATCTCCATCGCCCTGAGCTTACCGAAACCCGGTTTGTGGCCGATCCATTCAGCAAAACGGCCGGCGCACGGATGTACCGCACCGGTGACCTCGGCCGCTGGCTGCCGGACGGCTCGCTGGAATACCTGGGCCGTATAGACGATCAGGTGAAAATCCGTGGCTTCCGCATAGAGCTGGGAGAGATAGAAAGTGTCATGACCAAATGTGAACTGGTGAGCCAGGCTGTTGTACTGGCGAAAGCAGACAACAAAGGAAACAAACGCCTGGTAGGTTATGTCGTACCTAACGGCACGTATGACAAAGCGGCCATCCTGGCATTTTTAAAAGACAGGCTGCCGGACTACATGGTACCGGCCATCCTCGTGGAACTGGACAAACTTCCCCTGACACGTAACGGGAAAGTGGATAAAAAAGCGCTGCCCGACGCGGATGCGGGGGCTACGCTGACGAATGAGTACGTCGCGCCACGTACTGAAACGGAACGTGCGCTGGCCCTGATCTGGAAAGACCTGCTGGGTGTGGAACGGATAGGGATATACGATAATTTCTTTGAACTGGGGGGAGACTCCATTATCACCATACAGGTGGTAAGCCGCGCCCGCCGTGCCGGGTATCACCTGCACCCGCGGGACCTCTTCCTGCATCAGACCATCGGCAGCCTTGCTGCTGTAGCAGGCGCCGGTCAGGAGTCGGCACATACCGGCGAACAGGGACAACTCACCGGCGACAGCGGCTTGCTGCCCATCCAGCACTGGTATTTTGACAGCAAGGCGCCTACCGTGTCCCATTATAATCAGGGATTGCAGATTGCGGTAGACAAGAGTATTACGCCGGAAGCGGTAGCCACCGCAATAGCCGCGCTGGTCCGCTACCATGACGCATTGCGTTTCACCTACAAACAAAATACCGCCGGCTGGACACAATCCTATGGCTATGCTGAAGGTGAACTGGAAGTGGCGGACCTGCGCGCGATCGCACCGGCCGCCTTGCAGGAACAGGTATTGTCATATGCCAACGCAGCCCATACGGGGTTGGATATTACCGCCGGCCGGCTATTACACGCCACGCTGTTGCTAACGCCTTCGGCAACGGCGCATAACCAGCTGCTGCTGGCCGTCCATCACCTGTCAATAGACGGCGTGTCGTGGAGGATCATACTGGAAGACCTGGAGCTGTTGCTGAAAAATAAAGACAATAAAACGGCAGAGGAGATACTGGGCGCCAAAAGTGCTTCCGTGCGCCAATGGCAGCACGCGTTGGTCAGCTATGGCCACCAGGTGCAGCTGACAAGCCAGCCTGCCTATTGGGAAAAAATAGCCAGCCGTTACCAGCCACTGAAAAAACAACGAAGCGAAACAAAGCATATCACGATGAAGGACCTGCATCAACTGCAGGTACGGCTGGATGCTTCGAAAACGACTGCTTTGTTGCAGGACGTGCCAGGCGCTTATCACACGGAGATCAACGACGTGCTGTTATGCGCGTTGACACAAACACTGACGACGTGGAACGATGGGCAACAGGTGGTCATCGGCCTGGAAGGCCATGGGCGGGAAGATATCGCTAAAGGCATAGACACCAGTCGCACCGTAGGTTGGTTCACCAGCCTGTACCCGGTACTGCCGGAGGTGGCTGGCCTGGCTGAAACAGGCGATATCCTCAAATCCATCAAAGAACAGCTCCGGCAGGTGCCTGACAAGGGCATTGGCTTCGGAGTATTGAAATATCTGAACAAAATACCTGCCTTGCAGGGAAGCCACCCGTGGGACATCGTGTTCAACTACCTGGGACAGGCAGACCGCCTGGTAAATGAAGCCGGACCTGTTCGCCACGCGCAGGAATTACCCGGCCAGGGAATGGCGCCGGATTATCCCGTGCATGAAAAAATAGCGGTCAATGGTGTCATTCAAAATGGAGAACTGATACTGGACTGGAGTTACAGCGCGTTGCATTTTGATGCGGCCGACATCGCGGCGTTAGCTGCGCTTTATCTCACCCGGCTGGAAGACCTGATCGCTCATTGCGTGTCCAAACAGAAAACTGTTTTCACGCCGTCTGATTTCGGACTGGGAGGCGTTGTCAGCATTGCAGAACTGGATGCCTTTATGGCCGCCGATTTCAGAGGCGTGCCCCGGCAAGGGCAGGTGGAAGGAATTTACCGGCTTAGCGGTCTCCAGGAAGGGATGCTCTTCCACGGGCTGTATGACAAGAATAATGCGGCCTACATCGAGCAGCTGGGATGTGACCTGGATGATCCGGACATCGCAGTGCTGCAACAGAGCTGGAACCATCTGCTGAATCGCTATAGCGTGTTACGCACCGGTTTCTATTACGACGAGTTCAGCGTACCGCTGCAATGTGCCTATCAGCACGCGGAAATGCCGTTTGAACTGCTCGACTATCGTCACCTGGACCCGTCGGCTCAACAGCAGGCACTGAAGGACTATGAGGCGGCGGACCTGCAGCGCGGTATCGATTTCAGGGAGGCGCCCTTAATGCGTATAACGTTGGTACGGCTGCAGGACAAACGATACCGGATGTTATGGACGTTCCATCACATCCTGTTCGACGGCTGGTCACTCGCGGTAATAATAGAAAACCTGTTAAGAACTTACGAAAATCTGTCTGCCGGTCAACTGGAAGGACTATACGAAAAAGACCATTACAGCGACTATATCCATTATGTGGAGCGCCTGGACAAAGGGCAGGCTGCCGCTTACTGGCAGGGTTACCTGAAAGATACTGATGAAGGCACGTTGCTGCCCTTCATTCCTGCTGCGGCAGAACGAACCAAAGGTGCCGGCATTTACAAGTCGGTAGCTGTGCTGCTGGATAAAGACAACGCTGCTGCATTGACTCATTTTGCACAGCAGCAAAGGATTACCGTCAATACTGTTATGCAAGGCGTATGGGCGTACCTGTTATCCCGCTATACCGGCCGGAGTGAAGTGACGTACGGCGTTACCGTGTCCGGCCGCCCGGAAGATCTGTCGGGCGTGGAACAGCGGGTCGGCTTATACATCAATACCTTGCCGCTTCATACCGTTGTGCAGGAAAACAGCCGCGTTGTTGCATGGCTGCAGGAAATACAGGCATCCCAGCTGGAAAGCCGGGAGTTTCAGTATACTGGTCTGGACACCATTCAACGTGGGGCAGGCATTGCGGGTGATTTGTTTGACAGCCTGCTGGTGTTTGAAAATTATCCGGTGGGCAAAGCGCTGGGGGCCAGCCACTGGCGCCTGCGGATAGACAACGCCTCCGTTCATGAACACACGAACTATCCGCTGGATATTATCGTGGAAGCAGGGGAGGAGATCAGTATCCGTTTCAATTACAATTCAGATCTCCTGTTGCCTGACTATATGAAAGCGATGGCCGCGCATTTCGAACAGGTGCTGTTGCAGGTGATGTCGTCCGGCAATATACTGGTGCGTGAGCTGGAGTGGCTGACCAGTGAAGAATACCAGCAACTGCATACTTTTAATGATACCGCAGAAAGTTATCCTGCCGGCAATACGCTGGTAAGCCTTTTTACCGAACAGGCGAGCCGCACCCCTGCATTGACTGCCGTTGTTTTTGAAAACGAAACACTGACCTACCGGCAGCTGGACGAGCGGTCCGCACAACTGGCCGGTTACCTGCGGGAGAAAGGCGTTGGCGGTGAAACGTTAGTACCTGTTTTGCTGGAGCGATCCATCAATATGATAGTGGCCATCCTGGGAGTGCTGCGTGCCGGTGGTGCTTATGTTCCCATAGATCCGGGGTATCCGGAAGAGCGTGTCCACTATATGCTGAAGGATACGCATGCCACCGTGGTGCTGGGCGACAGCCGCACAGCGGCGCTGGTGCCTGTAGGTGTTACGGTGGTAAAGCTGGACACCGACTGGCCGCTTATCAATGCTTACGCTGTGAAAGCGCCGGAAGTGGCAATTGCGCCGGAGAACCTCGCTTATGTGATTTATACCTCCGGCTCCACCGGTACCCCTAAAGGTGTGATGAACGAGCATAAAGGTGTGGTGAACCGCCTGCTGTGGGCGCAGGATTATTTTGGCCTGCTGCCGGAAGATGCGGTGTTGCAAAAGACGACCTTCAGTTTTGACGTGTCTGTATGGGAGCTGTTCTGGCCATTGACAACGGGAGCCAGACTGGTATTTGCCAAACCGGAAGGCCAGAAAGACGCTGATTACCTGCAGGAGGCCATCCGGCGCTACGGTATTACCACTATTCATTTTGTGCCTTCGTTGTTGAATGTGTTCCTGGAGAATATCGATAGTGGCGCATGCCCGTCACTACAGCGGGTGCTGTGCAGCGGCGAAGCGCTGAAACCGCAACAAGTGATGGCAGTAAGGGACAAGCTGCCGCATGTGGACCTGTATAACCTTTACGGGCCTACGGAGGCTGCCATTGAAGTAACCTGCTGGCATGCCCCCGCCACGCCCGGTCATATTGATATAGTGCCGATAGGTAAACCTGTGGCCAATACGCAGCTTCATATCGTCGATAAGACGGGACATCTGTTGCCCCCTGGCATTGCCGGTGAACTGCATATCGGCGGCATACAGGTGGCGCGGGGCTACCTGAACCGGTCAGACCTCACCGCTGAAAAATTTGTGGTTGATCTTTTCAGTCACACAGCAGGAGCCACTATGTACCGTACCGGTGACCTGTGCCGCTGGCTGCCGGATGGCAATATCGAATACCTCGGTCGTATAGACGATCAGGTGAAGATCCGTGGTTTCCGTGTGGAACCGGGAGAGATAGAAAATGCCCTGCTGGACACCCAGCTGGTCAACGATGCCGCTGTAGTGGCGAAGGAAGACGCAAACGGTCATAAACGGCTGGTCGCCTACGTGGTGCCGGCAGCTGCCTTCGACAAAGAGGCGATCGTCGCTGCGCTCAGGGAACGGCTTCCGGAATATATGGTGCCCGCCATAACAATACCGCTGGAAGCGATTCCACTCACGGCCAGCGGAAAAACAAACCGCAAAGCATTGCCTGATCCGGATTTTACCGCTGTGGCAACAGGCGCCCACGCGGCACCGCGTAATGAAACAGAACGTATCCTCGCCGATATCTGGCAACAGTTACTCAACCTGCCACGTATAGGCATTTACGATAATTTCTTTGAGTCCGGTGGCGATTCCATCATCACCATACAGGTGGTCAGCCGTGCCAGAAGGGCCGGACTGGAGTTCCAGCCCCGTGATATCTTTACTTATCAGCACATCGCAGCGCTGGCAGCTGAACTGCAGTCACGCAGTAAGTCGGTGCTGACAGGTGAGCAGGGCCTGCTCACAGGAGACAGCGGTCTGCTGCCCATTCAGCAGTGGTATCTGGAAACCGCCGGCCCTGACGCTCCTTATTTCAACCAGAGCCTGTTGCTGACAGTCAGCAAACAGGTGGATACCGATACCCTGGCTGCCGCCGTGCAACAGCTGCTGGCTACCCATGACAGCCTCCGCTTCAGGTACCGCTACGATGGGAAAGAATGGACACAGACGTATGGTAACTACAGCGGTATGCTGGCCGTGGAAGACCTGCAGGAAACACCGGCAGGTCAACTGGCAAGCCGTATGGAGCAATTGGGAGATCATTATCATGCTTCCCTGAGCCTTGAAAACGGTATCCTCATCAGGACGGTGTTCATACGTACGCCTGCAACAGAAGCAAATAACCGCCTGCTGGTGGTGGTCCACCACCTGGCGGTAGACGGGGTGTCATGGCGTATCCTGCTCGAAGACCTCGAACTGCTGCTGACGGAAGGGCCCGGAGCATTGACAATGCCGAAAGGCACTTCATACCGTCAATGGCAGCAGGCGCTGGCCAGCTACGGGCAATCCGGACGCCTGCAAACCCAACTGCCTTTCTGGGAACAAACCGCTCAACACTACCACCCGTTGCCTGCAGACACCAATAACGGGGATTATATAACAGCATCGGATATACGTACCATGGAAGTACGGCTGAATGCCGGCTTAACGCAACAACTACTGCAACGCACATCACAAGCGTATCGGACAGAAGTGAATGATCTGTTGCTGGCCGCATTAACCCGCACTTTATCGTCCTGGAGCGGCACTGCCGGTACTGTCATCGGTCTCGAAGGCCATGGCCGCGAAGATATCGCTGCTGGCACAGATACCAGTCGTACTGTCGGTTGGTGCACATCGTTGTACCCCGTATTCCTGCCCGCTGCGGCAGATGCAGGGCCGGCCGCGTTGCTGAAGTCAGTAAAGGAAAGCCTCCGAAAGGTAACCGACAAAGGTATTGGCTATGGCGTGCTCCGGTATATTAATAAAGCAGCTTCACTGCAAGGTACCCATCCATGGGATATCATTTTCAACTATCTCGGCCAGGTAGATAACCTGATGCAACCAGGCAGCTACCTGGGGCTTACCAATGAATCCACCGGCGCCGGCATGTCTCCGGTACTGCGCGTTCATGAAAAAATGGGCGTGGACTGTATCGTACAGGATGGTGAACTGGTGGTGCAATGGAAGTATAGCCGGTTGCATTACAAGGCTGCTACTATCACACAACTGACGGCAGACTACCTGTCGCAGTTGGAAACACTCATCCTGCACTGCGTGGCGCAGCAGGAAACAAACGTTACACCTGCCGATTACGGTCTGGGACAGGAGATCAGCTGGGAGGAACTGGACCGCTTCCTGGATGCACCTTACAAAGGTGTGAGCAGACGCAGGCAGGTGTCGGGCCTGTACCGCCTGAGCGGACTACAGGAAGGTATGCTTTTTCATAGCCTGTATGATGGTGAAGGAGGCACCTATATTGAACAGTTCGTGTGCGATCTGGAACAATTGCATCCCCATGCCTTTATACAAAGCTGGAACAGGCTGTTGCAACAATATACTATCCTGCGTACCGGATTTTATTATGATGAATTTACCATCCCTGTACAGTGTGTATATGAACAAGTGGAAATACCGGTGACGATCTTCGACTATACACACCTGGACAAAACGGCACAGGAGGAAGCTTTTGCCGGCTTTAAGGCAGAGGATCTGCGACAGGGATTTGATTTCCGCGAAGCGCCGCTTACGCGCCTGGCATTGGTGCGGCTGCAGGACAATAACTACCGCATGTTGTGGACATCGCATCACATGCTGCTGGATGGCTGGTCATTGCCTGTGCTGGTAGACAGCCTGCTCAATACCTATGAGCTGCTGGTGACCGGTAAAGAACTGCCTGCGGTGACAGTGGACCACTTCGAAGATTATATCCGTTATCAGGAGAAACAGGACAAAGCACAACTGGAGGATTTCTGGTCCCGGTACCTGCAAGGCGCGACAGAAGGTACCTTACTGCCGTTTATTGATGCAGCCGTGACGAGGACCAAAGGCAGTGGTGTTTACCTGGAGCACCTGCTTACACTTGATATCGCTTTCACACAGCAACTGACTGCTTTTACCCAGCAACATCATATCACCACCAGTACGCTGATGGAAGGCGTATGGGCGTACCTGTTACATCGCTACACCAGCCGTGACGAAATCTCCTATGGGGTGACCGTCTCCGGTCGGCCGGACGATCTGCCCGGTGTGGAACAGCGGGTAGGGCTGTATATCAACACCCTGCCGCTGCATACGCAGGTGGATGGGCAGCAGCAAATTGTGTCATGGTTGCAGGCTATACAAGCAGAACAGCTGAAAAGCCGCGACTTCCAGTACGCCAGTCTGAACGACGTGCAGCGATGGACGGGGGTGAACGGCGACCTCTTCGACAGCTCCCTTACTTTCCAGAACTATCCGGTCAATGAAGTGCTGGAAGCCCGCGACTGGGCACTGAAGATCAGGAATGTAGAGATACATCCGCATACCAACTATCCGTTGACCATCATCATCGGCATTGCTTCGGAGACGACGTTGTTGTTTGCCTATAACAGCGACCTGCTGCCGACACACGCTGTCCGGATGATGGCCGGTCACTTCCGTCAGACACTGGAACAAATCATCACACATCAGGCGGCAATACTGGCAGACATCGAACCGCTGACGCCAGCTGAAAAAACACAGCTGCTGCAAGCTTCTGCTGTCGACTATCCACAGGACGCCACCGTTGTCAGTCTGCTGGAAGCACAGGCGACCCGCGCTGAACAGGAAACAGCCGTGGTATTTGAAGGTGATAGCCTTACCTGGCGGCAACTGGAAGACCAGTCCAACCAATTGGCCCGGTACCTTCGTAACCTCGGGGTGCAACCTGGCGAGCTCGTACCGTTGTGCATAGAACGTTCCGTGCAGCTGATAGTGGGTCTGTTGGGCATTCTGAAAGCGGGGGCAGCGTATGTGCCTGTTGATCCTGAGTTCCCCGCTGAGCGCATTGAATATATGCTGAAAGATACCGGCGCCCGCATCGTTGTCAGCAGCAATGCCTGCATGGACTTACTGCCGCAACGGGCATCACTGCAGGTGATCGCCGTAGACGGTAACGCCGCGAAATTCAGTATACTGGCGGCGTCCCGCTTACAGATGGCCATTACCCCGGACAGCGTAGCTTATGTGATTTACACCTCCGGCAGTACCGGGCAGCCTAAAGGGGTGCAGGTAACCCATCGTAACCTGGTCGACTATACGTATGGTTTGAAGGCGGTAACGCCGCTGGAAGATTGCCGGACTTTCGGCTTGTTGTCCAGCATTGCGACGGACCTGGGCAATACGGTGATATTCGGTTCCCTGCTGACTGGCGGGGCGCTGCATCTCTTTTCCAAAGACACGGTCAACGACCCTGAGAAAATCAACCGTTATCTGCGCCGTCATCCGCTGGATGTTATCAAGATCGTGCCTTCTCACTGGAAGGCATTGTGCTCCGGCGATGAGATGGTACTGCCTCAGCGACTGCTGATATTTGGCGGCGAGGCGCTGGATAGCAGCGTGATAGACAGTCTCCGTGAGGCTAAAGCTACCTGCACGGTGGTGAACCACTACGGCCCAACGGAAACGACTATCGGAAAATTATTGCACGTGGTAAGTCCCGAGCGGGAGTACGGCAAGACCGTACCGATCGGCAAACCCTTCTCCAATACGAATGTCTGCATTGTGAGCCCGGCCGGAAAACTGTGCCCTGCGGGCGTACCGGGAGAGCTGCTGATTGGCGGCGCCGGTGTAGCCAAAGGGTATTTACATCAGCCGGCGCTCACAGCGCATAAATTTATCACTAACCCATTCCACCCGGACGCCGGCCAACGGGTATACCGTACCGGTGATCTGGTGAAATATCTGCCGGACGGCAATATCCTCTTCCTGGGTCGTATAGACGACCAGGTCAAAATCAGGGGATACCGTGTGGAACCCGGAGAAATAGCTGCCGTAATAGCGGCTGCTGAAAGCGTGCGCCAGGCCGTGGTGCTGGTAAAGACAGATGCCTCCGGCGAAAAACGCCTCGTAGCCTATGTGGTACCGGACGGCGAATTTGACAGGGAAGGCGTAACGGTCTATGTCCGTCAGGAACTGCCGGACTATATGCATCCATCTGCTATGCTGGTGCTGGACCAGTTCCCGCTGCTGCCGAACGGGAAAATCGACCGTAGGGCGTTACCCGATCCGGAAGTGACGCTCACTACCGGTGACGAATACACGGCGCCGTCCACACCAACGGAAACCAGGATGGTCGCTATCTGGAGCCGGTTGCTGGAAGTCGAACAGGTAGGTTTGCAGGATGATTTCTTTGCACTGGGAGGCCACTCACTGCTGGCCATCCGCCTTATATCCGCCATCCGTAAGGAACTGACAGCGGAAGTGGTGATTGGCGACGTGTTCGACTATCCCACCGTTAAAGCACTCTCGGCCCGCCTTGATCATAACCGCATCGATACAACTGTGCCGGCAATCGTGAAACAAAACAGGCCGAAACAGGTGCCACTATCATTTGGTCAGGAGCGGTTCTGGTTTATCGATCAGATGGAAGGCAGCGTCCATTACCATGTACCGGCGGTGCTGCGTCTGAAAGGCAGCCTGCAGCCTGCGGTGCTGGAAAATGCTTTGCAGACCATTGTCGACCGGCACGAAGTATTGCGCACCGTCATGGAGCAGGAAGACGGACAAGCATATCAACAGGTGAAGCCTGCCGGTAACTGGCGGCTGAACAGGATTAGCCGTCCGGACTATCAGCACAACATGGCTGCACTGCATGAGGAAATATCCAGGCTGGTCGCGGAGCCGTTCGACCTGCAACACGATTACATGCTGCGGGTGCACCTGATCCGGCTATCAGAACAGGAACATGTAATGGTGGTGATATTGCACCATATCGCTTCAGACGGATGGTCCAACACGATCCTGGTGAATGAACTGATGGAACTCTATGCCGCCAGCGTAGAAGGCCGTATGCCGCAACTAAAGACACTGCCGGTGCAATACGCGGATTACGCCATCTGGCAAAGAAGTTACCTGTCGGGCGACGTGCTGGAACAACAGCTGGGCTATTGGAAAGGCCAGTTGACAGATGTGGCGCCATTGCAGCTGCCAACGGACTTTATCCGTCCGGCGGTGCAAAGTACCCGCGGCGCACGCTACTGGTTCATGATCGACGCTGACCTGACCAGCAAGCTGCGGTCATTGTGCCACGAAGAAGGAGTGACCCTCTTTATGACCCTGCTGGCGGCTTACAACGTGCTGCTTCACCGTTACAGCGGGCAGGATGATATCTGCGTAGGCAGCCCTGTGGCAGGCAGAACACAGCACGAGTCGGAAGGCCTGATTGGATTGTTTATCAACACCATCGCGCTGCGCGCCGATCTGAGTGATAACCCGGTATTCACCACTTTCCTGCAACAGGTGAAGACGACCACGCTGGGCGCGTTTGCCCATCAGGAAGTGCCCTTTGAAAAGATCGTGGATGCAGTGGTGAAAGACCGTGACGTGAGCCGTACGCCGCTATTCCAGGCCGCTTTTGTACTGCAGAACGCTCCGGAAGTTCCCGAATTAAAACTCCGCGATGTAGCATTTGCCATAGAAGATATTCCATACACTTCTTCCAAGGTGGACCTCAATTTCACGATGGAAGAGGTAGGGGGAGCGCTCCGTGGCTGCGTAGAGTATTGCGCGGACCTCTTCCACGAAGATACGGTCCGGCGGATGGCCCGGCATTACGAACAGCTGCTGCAGGCCGCCGTGGATACGCCGGATGCCAGCATCGGCGCTATGGTGCTGCTGAGTGAGGCGGAGAAAACAACTCTCCTGCATACGTTTAATGCAACAGCGGTAGATTATCCGCTAAATAATACCATCATTGATCAGCTGAAATTGCAGGTAGACTTGCAGCCGGAAGCTGCTGCGCTGATCTTCACTGATCAGCGTCTGACCTATCGCGAACTGGACGAACGTGCTGCGCAGATGGCCCATTACCTCCGCAGCAAGGGCGTAACAAATCGTTCGCTGGTGCCGGTGTGCCTCGAACGTTCGCTGGAAATGATCATTAGCATCCTGGGCATTCTGAAAGCCGGAGCCGCCTACGTGCCCATCGATCCGGACTACCCGGCGGACCGTATCAGCTATATGTTGTCCGACACAGGCGCGGAGGTGATGGTCAGCAGTAACAGCTGCAGTGGAAAACTGCGTACAGCCAATCCCGATGCCACAATTGTACTGGTCGACGAGGAAGCCGATGCCATCAGCAGGTATCCGGTATCGGCGCCTGCGAGGCCACCCCGGCCGGAAGACCTGGCCTACGTGATTTATACGTCCGGCTCTACCGGCAAGCCCAAAGGGGTGATGCTGGAACACCGCGGCGTGGTTAACCTGGCCCTCAGCCAGCGCGACGCCTTGTGGCTGAAACCAGGTATGCGCTCGCTTCAGTTTGCCTCCTTCGGCTTTGACGCTTCCTGCTATGAGATATTCAATACGCTGCTGAGTGGCGGTATCCTCGTACTGCCACGTAAGGAAGACCTGCTGTCGGCCGACAGCTTTGCGGAACTGGTACAAACACAGCAGATAGACCTGGTAACGTTGCCACCTTCATACCAGCATATCATCAAAGATGTATTAGGGCCGGTGAAGACTATCGTGTCTGCCGGTGAGCCGCTGAACAGGGAAGACGGAAAGTACCTGCAAGGCAGGGGTATCCGCTTGATTAACGCATATGGCCCTACGGAGAATACCGTTTGTACCACGCTCACGGACCAGCCTATACGGGAAGATAATGTGGTGACCATCGGAAAGCCTGTCGCTAACGTTGAAGTATATATACTTGATCGCTACGGTGCATTATGCCCCATCGGCGTGGCCGGGGAGATGTGTATCGGCGGCGCCGGCCTGGCCCGCGGTTATCTCCACCGGGAAACGCTTACCTCAGAAAAATTTATTCCGCATCCTTTCAGCACGACCCCCGGTGCCCGGTTGTACCGCACTGGTGACACCGCCCGCTGGCTGCCGGATGGCAATATCGAGTACATCGGCCGTATTGACCACCAGGTGAAAATACGCGGATTCCGCATAGAGCTGGGAGAAATTGAATCGGTATTGCAGGAATGTGAGCTGGTCGGCGAAGCCGTAGTGCTGGCAAGGGCCGACGGAGCCGACAATAAACGGCTGGTAGGATACATCGTGCCGCAGGGGACTTTCGATAAAGAAGGCATCCTCGGTTACCTGAAAGAAAAACTACCGGAATACATGGTGCCGGCACTGCTGGTACCAATGGAACAATTACCGGTAACGGCCAGCGGCAAAATCGACCGCCGCGCCTTACCTGATCCGGATGCGCTGCACAAAGGAACGTTTGTGGCGCCGCGCGATACGATGGAGGCAGATCTGGCCGCTATCTGGCAGGAGCTGCTGGAAGTACCACAGGTAGGTATATACGATGATTTCTTTGAGCTGGGAGGAGACTCGCTGCTGGCAGTAAGGGTGGTAGCCCATCTCAAGCGGAAACTATCTGTTCACCTCTCTGTCAGCAAGCTGTTTGAATGCAAAGACATCGCCCGGCTGGCAGCTTATATTCAGGCACTGGCCACGACAGCGGAAAACGATACCGCTTACGATGTACATGAACTGTAATCGGTATCCATCAACATTTACTGGTATTATAAAGATGATATATGATTGAGGTTAATTTCAACAAGGCAATAGCACTGGTGGCGAAAGCCCGGGAACAGGGAGTTATGCTCTTCCTGGAGGATGGCAAGATTAAATTCCGGACACCCAAAGACGCAGGTATCGCCCCTGAACTGCTGGAAGAGATAAAATTGCACCGGGATGAAATCAAAGCCTTGTTGCACCAGGCCATCTCCGCAGAGACAACGCCTATCACCCCCGGTGCAGCTGCCAGCCACGCCGGGGCGCGGCTCTCCTTCAGTCAGGAAAGACTCTGGTTCATCGATCAGCTGGAAGGGAGCGTTAAATATCATATTCCCATTGTATTGAAGTTAAAAGGCGCGCTGCAGGTAGATGCCCTGCAGCAGGCGCTGAAGACCATTGTGGACCGCCATGAGGTGTTACGCACCGTATTCAGGGATACTGCAGGTGTAGCCTCTCAGTTGGTGCTGGATAAAGACACCTGGCAAATGGACATGCTGACGGCGCAGGAATATTATGATGACCCGCCCGCGTTGGAGCGCTCCATTCAGGCGATGATTGATGCGCCTTTTGATCTGGCAGCTGATCACATGCTGCGTGCCCGCCTGATATCGATGGGTGGCGGTGAATACATACTGGTGGTGGTTTTGCACCATATAGCGGCAGATGCCTGGTCTACCGGCATCATTGTACGCGAACTGGCAGCGCTGTACCACGCCGCCGTAACCGGTCATGTGTCCCCGTTGCCACCGATGGACATACAATACGCCGACTACGCGGTATGGCAACGTCAATACCTCTCCGGTGATACACTGGCTATGCAGTTAGGTTACTGGAAAAACCAACTCTCCGGTACGCCGGTGCTGGAGCTGCCTACAGATTATCCGCGGCCGGCCGTTCAAAGTGATCGGGGCGCTGTCATTACGTTTAACCTTGACCGTGATATTTCTGATAGGGTGAAATCTTTTTCCCGGCAGCAGGGCGCTACAATATTTATGACATTGCTCACAGCTTTTAAAACCTTGCTGTACCGTTATACCGGTCAGGAAGATATCTGTGTGGGCACGCCCGTGGCGGGCAGAACGCGGAACGAAACGGATAACCTGATAGGTTTTTTTATCAACTCGCTGGCGCTACGCAGCAACCTGTCCGGGCATCCTACGTTCAGCGCATTGTTGCAGCAAATAAAACAAACAACCCTCGCCGCATACGATCATCAGGAATTGCCTTTTGAAAAGATTGTGGAAGCAGTAGTGAAAGAAAGGGACATGGCCAGGAACCCGCTGTTCCAGGTCATGTTTGCCCTGCAGAATGCCCCGGCGGCGCCGGAACTGGAGCTGGACGGTGTTACGTTCACCTACATGGAGACCGCGCACACCACAGCCAAATTCGACCTCACCTGCTCCTTTGAAGAAACACCCGCCGGGCTTTCCGGAAGGATGGAGTATTGCACCGATCTGTTTGAACCGACAACGATACAGCGGATGATCAGGCATTTCTGCTTGCTGCTGGATAACGTTTTGCTGACACCCGATAAACCGGTGCACCTGTTGCCGCTGCTATCAGCAGCAGAACGGGAACAGGTGCTGACAGCCTTCAATAATACTGCCGTCGCTTACGCTGATGATCAGTCCATCACTACCCTGTTCTCTGCACAAGCCCAAGAGGCGCCGGATACAGTCGCCCTCATGTTCGGTGACGCAGTGATGCATTACAGTGAACTGGAAAAACAGTCGAACCAGCTGGCGCACTATCTGCGGGGAAAAGGCATACGGCAGGGAAGCATAGTGCCGGTGTGCACCGAACGCTCCCCTGAAATGATGGTGAGCATCCTCGCCATACTGAAAGCAGGAGCGGCCTACATGCCGCTGGACCCGGCTTATCCTGCGGAAAGGCTGGGCATGATGCTCGACGAGAGCCGTAGCAGCATGCTGGTGACCACCACTGATTTTCATGATCGTTTTACACAGGAACGGCCGGGTATGGAACTGTTGCTGGCAGACCAGCTACCGGCGCTGTTGACAGGCTGGCCCGGCACCGTCCCTGACAACCCGCCATCCGCCAATGATCTGGCTTATGTGATGTATACGTCTGGTTCTACCGGGAGACCTAAAGGCGTACTGGTAACGCACAGGAATGTGACCAGCCTCGTGCTGCAACCGAATTATGTTTCCCTGGATGCTGCCAGCACCATCTTATCTGCCGGCTCTCTGGCTTTTGATGCTACGACTTTCGAATACTGGGGCGCCCTGTTGCATGGCGGCCGCCTGGCGCTTAGCGCGGGCAATAGTCTCCTCGATAGTGCTGTGTTTAAACAGGAACTATACAGCAAGGCGGTAACCATCCTGTTTATTACCACCAGCTGGTTTAACCAGCTGGTAGATACCGATATCACGGTCTTTGGCCGCCTGTCGGCGGTTCTTACCGGCGGAGAGAAGATGTCTGAAAAGCATGTAGAACGTTTCCGGCAGGCATATCCCGATATCAGTATCAGTAACATTTACGGACCTACGGAGAATACTACCTTCTCTTTAAGTTATCTTATCAATCCTCATGCGCTGGCTCCCAATACGCCTGTCGGCATACCGCTCAATAACCGCACTGCTTACGTGCTGGACGATGCACAACAGCTGTTGCCGGTGGGAGTGGCGGGTGAGCTGTATGTTGGCGGAGCGGGCCTGGCAACGGGTTATCTCGACAGACCGGAGCTGACAGCGGAGAAATTCGTTCCACACCCATTCAGCGACAACCCGGAAGAAAGGCTGTACCGCACGGGAGACCGTGCGCGTTGGCTGCCCGACGGTAATATTGTATATCTCGGCCGCGTGGACGATCAGGTGAAGATCCGCGGTCATCGCATAGAACCGGGCGAGGTGGAAAGTATCCTGTTGACCCATCCTGCGGTGGCGCAGGGGATCGTGGTCGTCAAAACAGATGAAAAAGACCTGAAACGGCTGGTAGCCTACGTAGTGCCGGCCGATACATTTGACAAAGATGCCCTGGTGAATTATCTGAAAGCGAAGTTACCGGAATACATGGTGCCTGCTGTCATTATGACCCTTGATCAGTTTCCGGTGACGGCGAACGGGAAGATTGACAAAAAAGCTTTACCCGAACCAGAGGTGACTACGTTCGCTGCGCACGATTATGTGGCGCCCCGTACCCATGCTGGTCGGGAAATGGCGCAGATCTGGCAGGAGCTGCTTGGGGTGTCACAGGTAGGCATATACGATAATTTCTTTGAGCTGGGGGGTGACTCCATCATCACTATACAGGTGGTCAGCAGGGCGCGGAAGGCTGGCTTCCGCCTGCATCCGCGGGACCTCTTCCGGCATCAGACCATCGAAAGACTGGAAATACTGTTGTCTGAAAACAGGGAGCAGGTATTGACAGGTGAACAGGGGCTGCTAACGGGAGAGAGTGGATTGATCCCGGTACAGCGTTGGTTTTTTGATAACAACGCAGCGGCGGCAGGTCATTTTAACCAGAGCGTACTGGTAGGCATCGATAAAAAAATTCTTCCTGCACAGTTGGCCGCCGCCATTAAAGCGCTGGTCCGTTACCACGACGCCCTTCGTTTTGTTTACCGGACAGATGATAAGGGTTGGCATCAGACCTACGGCACCCATGAAGCAACGCTCACCATAGAAGACCTGAGGGCGGTCCCGGCAGAGAACCTCGCCGCACACCTTACGGCGTACAGCCTTGCCGTACATCGCTCCCTGGATATTTCCAAAGGGATATTGGTGCGCGCGGTACTGTTGCAAACACCGGAAACCGAAACGCATCATCGTTTGTTGATCGTTATCCATCACCTGGTGGTGGATGGCGTCTCCTGGCGTATCCTGCTGGAAGATCTGGAAGCGTTGTTGCAACAGGACCCCGCAGCGCTGACGCTCGATAAAGGAAATTCTTACCGGCAGTGGCATGAAGCGCTGGCAGCGTATTCAGGCCAGCGGCGATTAACCGTCCAGCTGCCGTATTGGGAAAACATCCACCAGGAAAGCAAACAGGCTGTTTTAAAAGCAGCAGCGCCTTTCAATGGTAAAGTTTCTATGGCGGATTTTGAGAGCATAACGACAACGCTGGATGCCGGCTGGACACGACAGTTGCTTCAGGATGCGCCGCAGGCGTATCATACGGAGATCAACGATATTCTGTTGTGTGCGCTGGCGCTGGCTGTTGGCATGTGGAACGAAACCACTAAAGTATGTATAGGGCTGGAAAGTCACGGCCGGCACGATATCGGCGGTATGGACATCAGCCGCACCGTAGGCTGGTTCACCAGTTTGTACCCGGTCCTGCTGGAAGCTGATCAGCAACTGACACCTGGTGAGGTGCTACGCTCCGTCAAAGAACAATTGCGTGCCGTGCCAGATAAAGGCATCGGCTTCGGCGTATTAAAGCAACTGCTGCAAACACCTTCCCTACAGGGCGACGATCCCTGGGAAATCGTATTTAATTACCTCGGACAATCGGACCGTGTAGTGAAACAGGATGGTGTATTAACCATCGTGGAAGAAGCTGCCGCACCTGGTGTGGGAGAAACATACGTGATGCATGAGAAAATAGGTATTAACAGTATCGTCAGCGAGGGAGCGCTTGTATTGGCATGGTCTTTTAGTACCAGGCATTTCCAGGCGCAACAGATACAGGCGCTGGCAGATGAATATATACAGCAACTACAGCGGCTGATTACCTGCTGCGTTGCACAACAAGAGGCGCTGGCCACTCCATCGGATTACGGGCTGCAAGGCATTGTGGCAATTCCCGAACTGGATGCGCTGCTGAATGTTGACCATGCCGGTATGCCGCGGCGTGCGCACGTATCAGGATTGTATCGTTTGAGCGCATTACAGGAGGGAATGTTGTTTCACAGCCTGTATGACCAGGCTGGCGGCGCATACATTGAACAATTTGGCTGCGACCTGATCAACGTGCAGCCGGAGGCATTCAAGGCAGCGTGGGAACACCTCATGCAACGGCATACCATCCTGCGCACGGCCTTCTTCAGTGATGAAGCAGCCATACCATTACAGGCTGTCTTCAGGGAAGCGGTATTGCCGTTTCACCAGGCCGACTACAGTGGGATGGAAGCGGCGGAGCAGCGGAAAGCAGTGGAAGTGTTCACACAACAGGATGCTAAGCAACCCTTTGATTTTAAAGTGCCGCCAATGATGCGTATTTCGCTGCTTAAACTGGCGGAGGGACGTCACCGTTTGTTATGGACCTTCCATCATATTTTGTTTGATGGCTGGTCTGTCCCTGTGTTAATGGAGGAGTTGCTGCAAGCTTATGAGGCAACCTTGAATGGTGTGCCGCTGCCCGCACGTACGGAAGATCGTTATGAAGACTTTATCCGTTACCTGGAAAAACGGGACGGTGAAAAAGAAGAACAATACTGGCGCCGGTATATGGAAGGAGTGGAAGAAGCCACCCTGTTGCCTTTTATCCGTCCGGGCGCAGACCGCACACGGGAAGCTGGCGTATATAAAGATTTTATCCTGAGCATCGATGCCGCGGCAACGGCAAAGATCAATGCTTTTGCCCAGCGACAGCATATTACTGTGAATACGCTGATGCAGGGCGTATGGGCGTTGCTGTTACACCATTACACCGGACAGGAGCACGTTACCTATGGGGTAACGGTGTCCGGCCGGCCGGAAGATTTGTCCGGCGTGGAACAAAGGGTAGGAATGTATATCAATACCATTCCGCTGCACGCGGCTGTTACTGCGGAGAAGGTCCTGGGACCATGGTTACAGGAACTACAGCTCTCCCAGCTGCAAAGCCGTGAACACCAGCATACAGGTCTGGATACTATTCAGCATTGGTGCGGCCTCCCGGGGGAATTGTTTGATACCCTGCTGGTGTTTGAGAACTACCCCGTAAGCAAGGTGCTGGAGGCGCAGGCGTGGCTGTTGCAGGTGGAGAATGTGGCGGTACAGGAGAAGACAAACTATCCGCTCACTATTTTGATTGTCGCCGGGGAAACGCTTCATATCCGCTTCAGCTACAATACCGGCTTGCTTTCAGATAATTACCTGCAGGCTATCGCCGGTCATTTTGAAACCCTGCTGGCGCAGCTGCCGGAAAATGGTAGCAGCCCTGTGTCTGCGCTTTCATGGTTGACGAACGCGGAGCGGTCGCTGCTGCACAGCTTCAACGATACCGCTACAGACTTTCCCCGGCAACAAACGTTGACAACTTTGTTTGCAGCGCAGGTAAACCGTACGCCGCTGCTGATAGCCGTGGTGGATGAACAAGGGTGCCTGACCTACCGGGAACTGGATATCATTACTAACCAGCTGGCACATTACCTGAACAGCAAGGGAGTAGGGGCAGAAACGCTGGTGCCGGTATGTCTCGAACGTTCGCTGGACATGATCATCGCTATTGTTGCGATTCTGAAAGCCGGCGCCGCCTATGTGCCGGTTGATCCAACCTATCCGGAAGAACGGATCTTACATATACTGGAAGATACCAACGCGGATATTATCCTCACAGATCATTCCGGTTTTCGCGCTATACCGGATAATTTCAGCGGCGTGGTGCGCCTCGATGAAATCCGGCCTGTGCTGGGCATCTATCCGGAGACACCTACGGGTCGGGTGATTCAGCCCGGCCAACTGGCATACGTGATCTACACTTCCGGTTCCACCGGAAAGCCTAAAGGCGTGATGAATGAACACGCCGGCGTAGTGAACCGCTTGCTATGGACGCAAAAATACTTTGGACTCAACGGCGACGACGCTATTTTACAGAAGACAACTTTTTGTTTCGACGTATCCGTATGGGAGCTGCTATGGCCGTTGATGTGCGGTGCACGGCTGGTGATGGCCGTCCCGGGGGGACAGAAGGATACCTCCTATCTGAAAGCGGCCATTGACCGTTATGGTATCACTACTATTCATTTTGTACCGTCCATGTTACATATCTTCCTGGAAGATGTGAGCCCGGAGGAGGTTCCTGGCCTGAAAAGGGTCCTTTGTAGCGGGGAGGCGCTGAAGCCGCAGCAGGTGAGCCTGTTTCGTGAGAAGATACCGTATGCGGGGTTGTATAACCTCTACGGACCTACGGAAGCGGCGATCGACGTTACCTGCTGGCAGGTGCCGGATCGTTTTACAGAAAATGAAGTGGTGTCTATCGGAAAACCGGTAGCCAACACACAGCTATATATTCTCGATAAGGCCGGCGGGTTGCTTCCACCGGGCGTTTTCGGGGAACTGCATATCGGCGGGGTACAGGTAGCCCGCGGATATCTGAACCGGGAAAGTCTTACCGCAGAGAAATTTATCGCAGATCCATTCAGTGACGGCCGCCTGTATAAAACGGGTGACTGGTGCCGCTGGTTACCCGATGGCAATATAGAATATGCAGGCAGGATCGATGACCAGGTGAAGATCCGGGGATTCAGGATCGAGCTGGGAGAAATAGAAAGTGTATTGCTGGAGAATGAACGAGTGAGCGAAGCTGTTGTCGTGGCGCGTGATGCGGCCGATGGCAGCAAACGCCTGATCGGTTATGTAGTGCCGGCAGGGGAGATAGACTGCATTGCCGTGCTGGATGAACTAAAGCGCCGCCTCCCGGAATACATGGTGCCTGCGATACTGGTACCACTGGCAGCGATGCCCCTGACCGCCAGTGGAAAGATCAACCGCAAGGCGTTACCAGCGCCGGATGAATCCTTCCTTGCCGCAGCTGCCTATGTGGCTCCTGGAAACGAAACGGAACAGCTGTTTGCAAATATCTTTCAGGATATTCTGAACATTTCCAGGGTAGGCATTAACGATAATTTCTTCACACTTGGTGGAAACTCTCTCTTATCCATGCGCCTGGTGGCGGCAATACGTAGACAACTGCAGCTGGAGCTGCCGGTGAAATCGGTATTTACACATGCTACCGTAGCGCTGTTGGCGGCACACCTGGGTGACCAACAGCATGCCACCCCGGCGCTACCCGCTGTTGAAGCGGTGCTGCGCCCGGAAAGAGTGCCGCTTTCGTTTAGCCAGGAACGTTTATGGTTTATCGATCAGCTGGAAGGAAGCGTGCAGTATCATATCCCGGTAGTGCTGCGGCTCAAAGGGCAGCTCGACAGAAGTGCGCTGGCATCTGCCTTACAGCATATTATCAATCGTCATGAAATACTGCGGACGGTGATTGCCGAGGAAGATGGTATCGCCTGGCAACGGCTGCTGGCGCGGGACCACTGGCAGCTGACGGTGACAGACGATCCCGTTTATCACGAAGACCCGCTGGCCTTGTCATCATTGGTACAAGCACATGTGCAGACGCCCTTCGATCTCTCGAAAGACCATATGCTGCGTGCCCACCTTGTAGTGCTGTCGGCAACGGAGCACGTACTGGTGGCTGTGATCCACCACATCGCTTCCGACGGCTGGTCTTCTTCTATCATCGTCAACGAGCTGACAGACCTTTACCGGTCATTTGTCCGCAATGAAATGAACACGCTGCCACCACTGCCGCTGCAATATGCGGACTATGCGATCTGGCAGCGGCGCTACCTGACAGATACCGTATTATCGCTGCAGCTTGATTATTGGAAAGCGCAACTCAACGGCGTAGAGACGTTGCAGTTACCGACGGATTACTCCCGTCCGGCAGTACAGCGGAACAGGGGCGCCGTTTCCTGGTTCCGGCTGGATAAACAGTTGACCTCCGGCCTCCGGGCGCTGGCACAGCAACAGGAGGCAACGCTGTTTATGACATTGCTGGCGGCCTTTAAGGTATTGTTATTCCGCTATAGCGGCCAGGAAGATATTTGTGTGGGAAGCCCTGTGGCCGGCCGTACGCGGCAGGAGACAGAAGCGCTCATCGGGTTCTTTATTAACACACTGGCGTTACGCAGCTACGTAGATGGCCGGCAGTCCTTCATTAGCTTGTTACAGGCCGTAAAGGAAACAACGCTCAACGCATACCAGCACCAGGAAATACCGTTTGAGAAAGTCGTGGAAGCAGTGGTGAAAGCGCGCGATCTCAGCCGAAGTCCACTGTTCCAGGTGATGTTTACGTTGCAGAATATGCCGGAAAGTACATCGCCGGAACTGGAGGGATTACAAATGGAGGCGATGCCGCTGTCTTACGCTACCACCCAATATGATCTCAGCTTCACGCTGGAAGATACGCCGGAAGGTTTGCGGGGCAGTGTGGAGTATTGCACCGATCTGTATTTACCCTCCACCATCGAACGGATGATGCGGCATTTTGAACAGCTGCTGCGCAGCCTCACGGCAGCGCCGGCAGCCAGTCTTGAATCGCTGCGAATCCTCAGTGAGGCGGAAGAGAAGCAGCTGTTGTATGACTTTAATCAGGCCCGGCAACCGGCAAAACCGGTGGTGGCGCAAACGCTGGCGGAGCTATTTACCGAGCAAGCCCGTCGTACGCCGCTGGCGACGGCGCTGGTGTTCGGGAATACGGCGCTGACTTACCAGGAGCTGGATGAACGTTCCGGTCAGCTGGCTGGTCAGCTGGCGCGTAACGGCGTTAGCGCGGGTACGCTGGTACCGTTGTGCATAGATCGTTCCCTGCAGATGATGGTGGCCATTCTCGGCATCCTGAAAGCCGGCGGCGCCTACGTGCCGCTGGACCCACAGCATCCGGCGGAAAGGATCGGCCGCATACTGGAAGATATCGGCGGCGACCGGCTGATCGTGACCACAACGGAGCATACACATTTGTTCCCATCGGCCTCCAGGCTGTTATTGCCGGATAACTGGTGCCAGCCGGCGGGAGAGAAGTATACGATTACAGCTGCCGCATCGAAAGATCCGGCTTATGTGATCTACACATCCGGCTCTACGGGCATCCCCAAAGGCGTGGTCATTCCACATGCGGCGATCGTCAACTTTATCGTTCACCGCAGCGCGGATTTTAAGATTGACGTAACAGATAGAATACTGCAGTTCTCCAACTATTGCTTCGATGCGTCGGTGGAACAGATGTTCCTGCCTTTGGTAAACGGTGCTGTGCTGGTACTGATACCGGAGGCGCTACGGCTGGACCGGCAGGAATTTGAGCAACTGCTGGAGCAGGAACAGATTACACACCTGGACACAACACCCGGCTTCCTGGCGTCCATCACGCCGGGGAACTATGGCTCGTTACGCCGGGTCGTCTCCGGTGGTGAAGCATGCAGTCTGCCGCTGGCGGCAGCATGGGCGCCCCATGTTGATTTTTATAACGAATATGGCCCTACGGAAACAACAGTGGTAGCTACTGCCTGGCATTACCAGTCGCAGCAGCCGGCCGTCACAGACATGCTGCCTATCGGAAAACCACTGACTAACGTAACCGCCTATATCCTGGATAGCACCGGTAGCCCCGTACCTGTGGGCGTGCCCGGGGAGCTGTTTATCGGCGGGATACAGGTCGCTGAAGGATACCTGAACAACCCGGCGCTGACCGCTGAAAAATTTGTCGATGATCCGTTTGGTGGCGGTGGCGGAAGGTTATACCGTACCGGTGATCTGGCTTGCTGGCTGTCCGACGGTAACATCGCCTACCTCGGACGGATAGACGACCAGGTGAAACTACGTGGCTACCGGATAGAACTGGGGGAGATTGACAATGCCTTGTTACAGCATCCGTCCATCCGCGAGGCCGTAACAACCGTCAAAACCGATGGTGCTGGTCATAAAAGACTGGTGGCCTACCTCACCGGAGAGGAACTGCCGGCCCGTGAGCCATTATCCGCCTTCCTGCGGGAGCGGCTGCCGGAGTATATGGTGCCGGTACAGTTTATTCCACTGGAGGCCATCCCATTGACCCCTAATGGCAAGGTGGATAAAAAAGCACTGCCGGCGCCGGACACGGAAACACTGAGCGGCAGCGCTTTTGTGGCGCCCCGCAATGAAACCGAATCCCTGCTGGCCGGCATCTGGCAAAATTTGCTGAATCAGCAACAGGTAGGGATATACGATAACTTTTTTGAACTGGGCGGCGACTCGATCATTACCATACAAGCAGTGAGCCGCGCGAGAAAAGCAGGATTGAACCTGCATCCGGCGGACTTATTCAGGTATCAGACGATTGCCGGTCTTGCTGCAATGCTGGTTGCCAGGCAGGATACGCCGGACAATCAGGCAGAACAGGGTACGCTGGCCGGCGTCAGCGGGCTGCTACCCATACAGCATTGGTATTTTGCGCATACGGCGGAGGCAATGGGTGAGCATCATTTTAACCAGGCGCTCTTGCTGGAGGTAGATAAATCGGTGGCGTTCAACGTGCTGGAAGCGGCCATCGAAAAACTGATACAGCATCACGATGCGCTGCGCTTCAGCTATAGCAGGCAGCAACAATGGCAACAAACATACAGCGCCTATAAGGGGACGCTGGAGGTAATAGATCTGAGGGATAAAACAACGGACACCTTACCGGCGGAAATTACGGCGCAGGCGGAACATTATCAGCGCAGCCTGTATCCGGAGCAAGGTATTGTGGTCCGGACGGTGCTGATGATAACGCCGGACAATATTTCTCACCACCGCCTGTTGATCGTAGTACATCACCTGGCGATAGACGGCGTATCCTGGCGTATCCTGCTGGAAGACCTGGAGCAGTTGGTAAAACAACCAGCTTCCCCGCTTTCGCCGAAGAGTAATTCCTATCGGCAATGGCAGCAGACGCTGACTGCTTACGGTCAACGTAAAAAGGTACTGGGCCAGCTGGATTACTGGCAACAAGCCACAACCGGATTTAAACCGCTAAAAACGGATAAATCCTTTGACAGCGCCGTTACGATCAGGGACACCGCCAACCTGGTGGTACGGCTGAATGCCGGGCAAACGAAGCGGCTGCTGCAGGACGCCCCGAAAGCATATCATACAGAAATAAACGATCTGTTGTTATGTGCGCTGGCAATGACGTTGCAGGAGTGGAATGGTACAGACAGCGTGACTATCGGCCTGGAAGGCCATGGCCGCGAAACCATCGACAATGTAACGGATGTCAGCCATACCGTAGGATGGTTCACCAGCCTCTATCCCCTGAAGCTGGCGACGGGTAACGGCAGTATTGGATCGCAATTAAAAACAGTCAAAGAACAATTACGCAATGTGCCGGACAAAGGTCTTGGATACGGTGTGTTAAAATATTTGCAGCAGGAAGTGGCGCTTCAGGGTAGTGACCCCTGGGACGTGGTGTTCAACTACCTCGGTCAAACAGACAACATTGCGGCAGCAGACGGGTTGCTGCGGATGGCGGCGGAATCACCGGGAACTGCTATCGGAAAAGATTTTCCGTTGTCGGAGAAAATAGCGATAGATGGTATGGTGCAGGACGGTGAGCTGGTACTTCGCTGGAAATACAGTAGCCGGCATCTCAGTGCCGACGCCATGGAAAAAATGGCATCGATCTGTATGGCGCACCTGGAAGCACTGATTTCCCATTGCGTAGGTCGCAGGGAACCGGCGTTTACACCATCTGACTTTGGCTTGGGCAAAGAGATCTCCGTAGCGGAACTGGACACGTTCCTCGATGCCGCGCCCGACGGAATAACCCGCCGCGGCCGTATCAGCAGCCTTTATCGCTTAACCGGTCTGCAGGAGGCTATGTTATTCCATGCCTTGTTTGACGAACACGCTAACGCCTATATGGAACAGTTTACCTGCGATCTGTTTCACTTAAATGAGACGGCCTTTATCCAGAGCTGGAATCTGTTGCTGCAAAGGCATACAGCGTTGCGCAGCGGCTTCAGCGCCGATGAGTTCAGCATCCCGGTACAGTGGGTGTATCAGGATGTACAGCTGCCGGTGACTTTACTGGATGACCGCTCACTGACGCCGGAAGAACAACAGGAAAAGCTGGCGGACTACCTGGAAGCCGACCGTAACAAGGGTTTTGACTTCAGCCATGCACCGCTGATGCGGCTGGCGCTGATCCGTGTTGATGACAGTCGTCACCGTATGGTATGGACGTCCCACCATATTTTATTCGATGGATGGTCCCTGCCGCTGATACTGGAAAACCTGTTACGGATATACGAAGCTGTGGTGAAACAGTTGCCGTTGCCTGCATTTACAGAAGACCGGTATGAAGACTATGTACGGTACCTGGAACGCCAGGATAAAACGCAGGAGGAAACTTTCTGGCGTAGCTATCTGAAAAACGCTACAGACGCTACATTGTTGCCCTTCATTGGCGCTGCCGAGGCCCGTAATGCAGGAGTAGGCACCTACCGGCAGGAGTCACTGGAGCTGGATGAAGCAGCAACCAGGAATATTCAGCGTTTTGCACACCGTCATCGTATTACGCCTAACACAATTATACAGGGCGTATGGTCGTACCTGTTATATCGTTATACCGGGCGTAAGGAAGTGACTTATGGTATCACGGTGTCCGGCCGGCCGGAAGGACTGCCGGGAGTAGAACAGGCGGTGGGTATGTATATCAATACGCTGCCCTTGTGCGCAGTGATTGACCCTGCAAAGCCGGTAACAGTCTGGCTGCAGGAGTTACAGGCATCACAGCTGCAATGCCGGGAGTACCAGTATACACCGTTGGATGATATGCAGCGCTGGACCGGTATTACCGGCGATTGGTTCGATAGTTTGCTGGTATATGAAAACTATCCGGTGAGCAAGATGATGACGGCGCAACAAGGTATATTGACGGTGGAGAATGTGCATGTACATGAGCAGACCAACCTGCCACTGGAGATATTGGCTGCCGTATCGGATACCATCCGGGTGACGCTCCGCTATAACGCAGACCTCCTCGCTGATGCCTATATCGGCGCTATCCGCGGGCATTTCGAAGAGGTGCTGCTACAGATGACGGCGAACGATAACCTTCAACTGGCCGAACTCGATATATTAACGCCTGCTGAAAGAGTGATGCTGACGGAAAAGCTGAACAACCGAAAAGTCGCGTTTCCGCAAGATAAAACACTGGTGTCCCTTATCCGGGAAAAGGCGGCGGTGATGCCCGATGCCACCGCTATTATTTTTGGAGAGACGGCGCTGACATACCGTAACCTGGAAGAACGTTCCAACCAGGTAGCGCATTACCTGCAGGGCCTGGGCATAAAAAAAGACATGCCGGTGCCCATCTGCATTGAAAGGTCAACAGAAATGGTCATCGGTATATTGGGTGTCCTGAAGGCCGGCGGCGCCTACGTGCCGGTAGATACAGCCTACCCGCCGGAAAGGATCGCTTTCCTGCTGGAAGACGTGGCGGCATCCGTGGTACTGAGCAGCCGGTTATTGCAAGACAAGTTGACGGCCGTTACGACGGCGCGCGTAATTGCCCTGGATGATCGCCAGGAGGAAGTGTTCCGTCAGCCGGTATCAGGTTCTTTATTGGTACCGTCTCCCGGTGATCTGGCGTACATTATCTATACTTCCGGTTCCACCGGTAAGCCCAAAGGCGTGCTGATAGAACACCGGGGGATGCTGAACCATCTCTACGCAAAGGTCAACGATCTGAGACTTGACCACCGTACTATTGTTGCCTTTACAGCTTCCTATACTTTTGATATCTCCGTATGGCAGATGTTCGCCGCGCTGCTCTGTGGCGGCACGACGATCATCTATTCCGAAGAAACCATCCTGCAGCCGGAACAACTGATGCGCGCGGCAGACCGCCAGCAGGTGACCATCCTGGAACTGGTGCCCTCTTACCTGGCCACGGTATTACAGGAGGATATTCCGGTGAAACTGGAACATCTGGAGTTCCTGCTTGTCACCGGCGAGGCCGTCAGCCAGCAGGTACTGGTACAATGGTTCCGTCATCCGCATTACGGCCGTATCCCGGTGGTAAACGCTTACGGGCCTACGGAGGCATCTGATGACATCTGTCATTATACAATGTATGAGGCGCCGGTACAGTCTAATATTCCCCTGGGATATCCTGTTCAAAACCTCAACATCTACGTGGTGAACGAAGCGATGCAGCTGTGTCCGCCCGGTGTGCCCGGAGAGATCTGTGTTTCCGGCGTAGGAGTGGGCAGAGGATACCTCAACCGCCCGGAGCTGACAGCGGAAAAATTCATCACCGATCCGTTTATAACGGGAATGACTGTACGCATGTACCGTACCGGCGATCTCGGTCGCTGGCTCCCGGATGGTACCGTGGAATACCTTGGCCGCCTGGATGACCAGGTGAAGGTCCGTGGCTTCCGTGTGGAGCTGGGCGAGATTGAACACGCACTGCAACTGCATGAACAGGTACAGCAGGCAGTGGTGGTGGCCCGCGCTGACCGCAGAGGCAACAAGCAGCTGGCGGCATATGTGGTTACTACCGATGCCTATGATCGAGATGACGTATATGCGTTTCTGAAAGGCCGCCTGCCGGAATACATGATACCTTCCTGGCTGGTGCCGCTGGAGAAGCTGCCGCTCACGGCTAATGGTAAAATAGATCGTAAAGCGCTGCCGGCACCGGACGAGGTGGCGGGATGGTCATCACAGACATATGTAGCCCCCCGCAACGAAACAGAAGCGCTGTTGTCCGCCGTGTGGGAAGACCTGTTGGGTGTGACAGGCGTCGGTGTACAGGATAATTTCTTTGAACTGGGTGGCCACTCGCTGCAGGTGATCCGGCTGACTTCCACGGTCCGTAAGCAATTTGGCATAGAGGTCAATGTGCGGACCTTTTTCCAGCTGGCTACCATCGAACAGTTGGCGAGATATATCCATCTGAATCTAGACCAGCCTGCGGCAGATGATGATGACGATCTGGAGACCATTACCCTGTAAAAAGCAACCCCATTTAATTCTCTTCATTCATTCAAACAACTGTATATGTCAGATTTTAATTTAATTGACATCGTTGACTTACTGGGAAGGGCCCAGGATTCGGGAATAAAGATATCCTATGACGAAAACGACCTGGTGGTAAAGGTTAACAAAGAACAAAAAATCGACAGCAGCCTGCTGAAAGTGCTGAAGGACAACAAACAACATCTCATTACTTATTTCAGGCAATATCATCAGCGCACGGCGGCAGTTACGGGATCGGCTATAACGGCTGCTTCCGGCCGTTCGGCCGATACCGCGACACCACTGTCTTTCAGCCAGGAAAGACTCTGGATCATTGATCAGCTGGAAGGCAGTGTACAATATCACCTGTCTGCTGCACTCCGTATGGAGGGACCGCTGGACCGCGGAGCACTGGAAAATGCCCTGCGCGAAATCGTTAACCGGCATGAAGTCCTCCGCACGGTGATCCGCACCAGCGAAGATGGTGGCCGGCCGTCACAGTATGTGATGGAAAAAGACCAATGGCGGCTCCGTATCCGTGAAGATGCCGAAGTGTTCCACGATACTGCTGCTTTACAGGAAGTGCTGAGACAGGATATTGCCATTCCTTTTGATCTCGCCAATGACCATCTGCTGCGGGCGCAACTGATCGTGCTGGGGAAAGAGGAGCACATCCTGGTGTTAACACTGCATCATATCGTTTCCGATGGCTGGTCCACCGGTATCCTGGTAAGTGAATTGCAGGCGTTGTATGATGCTTACGCTAACGGTTATACGCCGGATCTGGCGCCGCTGGAAATACAATACGCCGACTATGCCCTTTGGCAACGCCGGCAGCTCGGTGACAACGGGCTGCAACAGCAGCTGGAATACTGGAAACAGCAGCTGGCTGGTGTGGCGCCCCTGGAATTGCCCCTGGATTATCCGCGGCCTGCCGTTCAGAGCACCCGTGGCGCTACCATTGATTTTGTCGTGGATGACAACATCGCTCACAAACTGAAACAGCTGTCCCGCCAGGAAGACGTGACGCTCTTTATGACATTGCTGGCCGCTTTTAAGGTGCTGTTATACCGTTACAGCGGCCAGGAGGATATCTGCGTAGGAAGTCCTGTCTCCGGCAGAACGAGGGCTGAGATGGAAACATTGATCGGCCTCTTTGTGAATACGCTGGCGTTACGTAGCGATCTGGGTGGTCATCCCTCTTTCCGGGCATTGCTTCAGCAGATTAAACAGACAACCCTGAGTGCCTACGATCACCAGGAAATACCGTTGGAGAAAGTGATCGAAACCGTGGTAAAGGGCCGTAACCCCGGCCGTAGCCCGCTGTTTCAGGTAGTCTTCGCCTTGCAGAATACACCGGTATCAAAAGCAGAGGCGCCCGGCAAACTGCGGTTATCAGAAGAAAAAATCATTACAGAAAGCGCTAAGTTCGATCTTACCCTGATCATGCAGGAGATAGACGGAGGATTAAAAGGGAGCGTGGAATATGGTGCTGATTTGTTCAGCGCTGCCACTATAGAGGCTTTGATCGGGCATTTCAAAGAGTTGCTGCAGTCCGTGACCACTACCCCGGATGCACGTATAGATGATCTCCTGCTGCTGAACAAAGCGGAAGAGCAACAATTACAGCTGACATTTAACGATACCTATACTGATTTTCCGACGGATAAAACGGTGCTGGACCTGTTTCGTGAACAGGTGATTACCAGGCCTGATACCGTGGCAGTGAAGAGCGCAGACGGAGCATTGTCATATCAGGCACTGGAAGAACGTTCCAACCGGCTGGCGCATTACCTGCAGCAACAAGGTGTTACCGCAGGCAGCCTGGTACCAATTTGCCTTGAGCGCTCCCATGATCTTGTGGTGGCCATGCTGGCGGTGATTAAGACCGGCGCTGCCTATGTGCCGGTAGATCCTTCTTATCCGGCAGCGCGCATAGGCTTTATGCTGGAAGATACCGGAGCAGCGATAGTTATTTGTAATGAAGTGATCACCGTCGGCATCGGGGAGAAAATACGGCCGGTTGTTCCGGAACGGGAGCAGGCATCTATCGATCGTTGCCCGGCTACCGCGCTGTCAGTGACGCCTGCAGCCGATCAGCTGGTATATGTTATTTATACTTCCGGCTCCACTGGTCAACCCAAAGGTGTAATGATTGAACACCGGGGGCTGGCCAACCTGGTACATTGGCACCAGCGGGCTTTCGGCGTAACCGCTGATAGCCGCGCTACTGCCGTTTCCGGCATCGGTTTCGATGCATTCGGATGGGAGCTTTGGCCATACCTTACCGCCGGCGCTTCTGTTTTCCTGGTAGACGATGATACCCGCATCTTCATCCCGGCACTGGTGGGCCTGCACGTAAAACAACAGATCACACACGCTTTTATATCCACCGCCCTGGTACCGGCATTTATCCAGGCTGGTGCAGGAAAGATACAAGATCTGCAGTACCTGCTCACCGGCGGCGATAAACTGCCCGCCACGCAGGTATCACAGCTGCCTTATCAATTGGTCAATAACTACGGGCCAACGGAAAATAGTGTAGTCACTACCAGTTATACGCTGTCATCTGTTAACGCGGTGATGACGCCTCCCATCGGTAGCCCTGTGAGCAATACCAGGATATACATACTCAGCCCGGCGGGCGCACTCAGTCCTGTCGGTGTAGCCGGAGAAATATGCATCGCGGGCACTGGTCTGGCTAAAGGGTATTTAAATCTGCCGGTACTGACAACAGAGAAATTCACCATCCATACAAACGGAGAAAGGATATATCATACCGGCGACCTGGGTCGCTGGCGTGCTGACGGAACTATCGAATACCTGGGACGTATAGATGAGCAGGTGAAGATACGTGGCTACCGTATTGAGCCCGGGGAAATTGAAAATGTGCTCGCTGCTGTGAAAGGTGCTAAACAGGCGCTGGTATTGGCTAAAGCTGACAGCGCCGGGCACAAACGGCTGGTAGCCTACGTGGCTGGTGATGAAAGTTTTGATAAGGCCGCTGCCCTGGCCGCGGTGAAAAGCCGCTTGCCGGAATACATGGTGCCGGCGGCTATTATCGTCATGGACCGTTTGCCACTAACGGCCAACGGCAAGATCGATAAAAATGCCCTGCCGGAACCTGCCCAGGAAAGCACGGCTACAGCTATTTACACGGCTCCGCGTAATACTACGGAAGAAGTCCTGGCTGCTATCTGGCAGGAGCTGCTGGGTGTGCAACAGGTAGGCATATACGACAATTTCTTTGAGCTGGGCGGCGATTCTATTATCACCATTCAGGCCGTAGGCCGCATAAGACGGGCGGGGTATGAGTTGCAGCCGAGAGACCTGTTCGTACATCAGCATATCGCAGCACTGGCAGCACATATACATGCACAGGCGGGCCGCAGCGTGACCGGCGAACAGGGAACGCTTACCGGGACCAGCGGACTATTACCTATCCAGCAATGGTTCCTTCAGCTGGATACCGCTGCTGTAAACCATTTTAATCAAAGTGTATTACTGGGGATCGATAAAAAAATAACAGCTGAGCGCTTGATGCCGGCTATTCAACAGCTGGTTAACTATCACGATGCTTTACGTTTTGTATATCACCAACAGGAAAACAAATGGCAGCAGGTGTATGGCGCTGGTGGGGGTGAGCTGGAAATAGCGGACCTGCGGAGCGTGCCGACGGAAGCACTGTCGGATGCTATTACCGCTACTGCTGACCGTTATCAGGCCAGCCTGGACATTCGCACGGGAACGGTAGCAAAAGTGGTGCTGATACAGACCCCAGATGCAGAAGAGGCCAACCGCCTCTTTATCGTGGTGCACCACCTCGCTGTAGATGCCGTTTCCTGGCGTATTCTCCTGGAAGACCTGCAGCAACTGTTGCAGGGTCAATCATTGCCGGAGCGGAAAGGTTCTTCTTACCGGCAATGGCAGCAAGCATTGGTCAATTACGGGGAGTCACAACGCGGACTGTCCCAGGCGCCTTACTGGGAAAGGGTGGTGCAACAACCGCTGCCCCTGAAGACCGACAAAAAATTTGAAGGGCAGGTAACGGTAGCGGATACCGGAAATTATACTTCGCAGCTGGATGCACAGCGCACCCGCCAGTTGTTGAAAGATGCTTCGCAGGCTTATCACACGGAGATTAATGATATCCTGCTGACGGCATTAGCCCTGACTTTGTCCGCATGGAATGGACATGCAGCCGTGATTGTAGGATTGGAAGGGCATGGCAGGGAAGACATCAATAAAAACATCGATACCAGTCGCACGGTGGGTTGGTTTACCAATCTGTTCCCGGTACTGCTGGAAACCGGCGGTAATAATGTGGGAGAGACGTTGAAGGCCGTCAAAGAACAGCTGCGGCGTACGCCGGATAAAGGGTTGGGATATGGCGTCCTGAAGTATCTGAACAAAATACCGACGTTGCAGGGTGTCAATCCCTGGAATGTGGTATTTAACTACCTGGGCCAGTCCGATAACCTGAAAGACGAGGCTGGCCTGTTCAGCGGGGCTCCGGAATCCTCCGGTGCTGACATCGCTGCCGGCTTTCCGTTGCAGGAACTGCTGAGCGTGACAGGCCTGGTGAAAGCCGGACAATTGCAGCTGGATTGGAATTATAGTTCACAACACTTTGAACCGGCTACCATTGCGCAACTGGCGCAGCACTATCTCTCTCACCTGGAAGCGCTGATTGCGCACTGTGTGGCGGTGCAAACTCCGGTGTTTACCCCCTCAGATTACGGGCTGGGCGCCTGGGTTTCGAACGAAGACCTGGACAGCTTCCTCGATGCGCCGTACAATGGCACACCGCGGCGGGAGCAAATAGACAGCCTTTACCGGTTGAGCGGTTTGCAGGAGGGCATGCTCTTTCATAGCCTGTACGCCGCAGAGGGAGGCACATACACGGAGCAGATGACCGTAGTGCTGGAAGACCTGCATGTAGACGCTTTTGTAAAAAGCTGGAACCTGCTGGTGGAAAAACACAGCATTCTGCGTACCGCTTTTTATTATGACCGCTTCAGCATCCCGGTGCAATGTGTTTACAAGAAGGTAGTGTTACCGGTAGAGATAATGGATTACACCTCCTTTAGCCCGGATGAACAGAACAGGTTATATAAAACCCTGGAAGAGGCGGACCTGCGCCGGGGATTTAATTTTACAGAAGCGCCGTTAATGCGTTTGACACTGGTACGGCTACACGATAATAACTTCCGGATGTTATGGACATCCCATCATATCCTGCTGGATGGCTGGTCATTGCCTATTCTCGTGGAAGGACTGCTGTCGGGATACGATGCTTTCCTGACCGGTGGTGCTCCGCCATCCCTGGGAGACGACCGTTTCGGGGAATACATTCAGTACCTGGACCGCCTCGACAAAGAGGCAGCAGAGCATTACTGGAAACAATATCTGCATAACCTGAATGAAGCGACCCTGTTGCCTTTCATTGGCAATACCACTGCACGCACCAAAGGGGTGGGGGCATACAGTAACCGGAAGGTGGTGCTGGACGCCGCTTTTACGCAGCAGCTGTCGCGTTTTGCACAAAGACATCATATTACCGTTAATACGCTGATGCAGGGCGTTTGGGCATACCTGTTGCACGCCTACACCGGTCACAGCAACGTAGCCTACGGTATCACGGTGTCTGGTCGACCGGACAACCTGCAGAGCGCAGAAAGGGGAGTAGGATTGTACATTAATACGTTGCCGCTGCATACGGCTGTAGACGAAAGCGACAATATCGTCAGCTGGTTGCAGCAACTGCAATCGGAGCAGCAGCAAAGCCGGGAACACCAGTATAATAATCTGCAGCAGGTGCAGCAATGGGCAGGCATCAATGGTGATCTGTTTGACAGCTCCATTACTTTCCAGAACTATCCTGTAGATGAAGTGGTGAACGCAAAGGAATGGCAACTGAAAGTGACAGGCGTGGAAACACATCCGCACACCAACTATCCGCTGACCATCATTATCAGCATTTCTGCTGAAACCAGCCTGATGTTTGCCTATAACACCGCTTTGCTGGAAGATCATTATCTCGAAGCGATCACCGGGCATTTTAAACAGGTGTTGCAGCAAATCACGGCCGGTACCGCAGAGATAGTCGGAGATATTGAGCTGTTGACGCCAACGGAAAAACAGCGGCTGCTGAATACCGCTACCGTAGCGTATCCCGCGCATACCACGCTCCTGGATATATTTGAAGAACAGGCGGACCGCGTGCCGGAACAGACAGCTGTACGGTGTGAAGACCGTGTGTTGACCTACCACCAGTTGGACAAACAGGCCACTCAGCTGGCGCATTATCTGCGCAGCAAAGGTGTAACAACCGGTTCACTCGTGCCCTTGTATTTCGAACGTTCTGCTGATATACTGATCGCCCTGCTGGGCATCCTCAAGGCCGGCGGCGCCTACGTGCCCATCGACCCGGATTTTCCGGCGGAACGTGTGGGGTACATGCTGGCGGATACGGCGGCGAAGGTCATCGTCACCAATAAGGCCTGTGCCGGCAAATTGCCGCTGACGGACCAGCACATCATTGCCCTTGATGGAGATGCTGCGTTGCTGGATACCATGCCGGCTACACGTATAACACGGGAATGGCTACACGGACAACCGGCTTACGTTATTTATACTTCCGGCAGTACCGGTAATCCGAAAGGAGTGATCGTTACCCATCAGAACCTGATGGATTATGTATATGGATTAAAGCATGCGCTGCCACTGGAAGAGAGCCGTTCTTTCGGCCTGATGTCCAGCATCGCCACTGATCTTGGTAATACCGTTGTCTTTGGGGCGCTGGCCACAGGCGGAGCATTGCATGTGTTCACCAAAGAAGCGGTGAATGACGCAGAGCGGATCGCTGCCTATTTTGCGGCGCATCCGGTGGACTGTATTAAGATCGTGCCATCCCACTGGAAAGCATTGTCGTTGCCAGGCAACTTATTGTTGCCCCGGAAGCTGCTGATTTTTGGAGGAGAAGCGCTGGATGCCGGCGTCATAGCGGCTATCCGGGCATCGGGCAACAACGTTACAGTGGTCAACCACTACGGGCCAACGGAAACGACTATCGGAAAACTGGTCCACGTGGTACAACCCGATAGGCTGTATGAAGAACAGGTCCCCGTCGGCAAACCGTTCTCCAATACCCGGATATACGTGGTGTCGCCGACAGGAAAGTTAAGCCCTGTAGGCGTTCCCGGGGAGCTGTATATCGGTGGTGATGGCGTGGCTGCCCGCTATCTCCATCAGGAAGCACTGACCAGCGAGAAGTTTGTGGCCGATCGTTTTCTGCCAGGCGTCGCTTCCAGGTTGTACCGTACCGGCGACCTGGTGAAATACCTGCCGGACGGCAATATCCTGTTCCTGGGGCGCGCCGATGACCAGGTGAAAATCCGTGGTTACCGGGTGGAATTAGGAGAGATCGAAAATGTACTGGTGAAGAGTGGTCTTACCGAACAGGCCGTAGTACTGGCAAAACCTGATAGTAGCGGCGATAAGCGCCTGGTAGCTTATATCCTGCGTGGTAACGGCACAGACATAGAGGCATTGCAGGCATACGTTAAAAATGAATTGCCTGATCATATGCATCCGGCGTTGTGGTCTTTCATAGATAGCTTCCCGCTGATGGCCAACGGCAAGGTAGACCGTAAGGCGTTACCTGATCCGGAGGAGGCTTCCGGGGAACAAAAGGGATATGCGGCGCCCGAAACATCCGTAGAGCAAAAGCTCGCAGCTATCTGGTCTGTATTGCTGGAAGTTGAGGAAGTCGGCCGTCATGATGATTTTTTTGCTTTGGGTGGTCATTCCCTGCTGGCCATCCGCCTTATTTCTGCCATCCGTAAACAAATGGAGGCGGAAGTGACGATCGGCGACGTATTCGATTATCCGACGGTAGCCGCATTGGCAGCGCAACTGGAACAACGGAAACCGCAACCGCCTGCACCGGCGCTGGTGCCTAAGGAGCGACCGGCGCGCATTCCGCTGTCTTTCAGCCAGGAAAGGCTCTGGTTTATTGACCGTATGGAAGGCAGTATACATTATCATGTACCAGCAGTGTTAAGCTTGAAAGGCAAGTTGGATAGCACCGCTCTGGCAACTGCACTGAAAACGATCGTGGAACGCCATGAGGTGCTCCGCACAGTCATCGAACATGAAGAGGGGCTGGCCTGGCAACGGATACTGCCGGCCGATGACTGGCAGTTACAGATCATTGCGGGCACTTCTCTCATAACGGAACCAGCCTTGCAGGATTATATCTCCCGCCTCATCAATGCTCCGTTTGATCTCGGTAACGACTATATGTTGCGCGCACACCTGATCGTAAGACAACAGGATGAATATGTGCTGGTGGTCACCCTGCATCACATCGCTTCTGATGCCTGGTCTACCGGTATTATCGTGGAAGAGCTGGCAGCATTGTATGACGCTTATGCCACCGGCCGCACACCATCGTTGCCGGAACGAAATATCCAGTATGCCGACTTTGCTGTCTGGCAGCGGGAATACCTCGCCGGCAGCGTATTGGAGGACAAACTTGGTTACTGGAAGAATAAGTTATCCGGTACGGCTACTTTACAACTGCCGACCGATTTCCCAAGACCGGCAGTGCAAAGCACCCGGGGCAGCCTGTATTCGTTCAGGCTTGACCGTAACCTCTCGGCCGCTTTGCAGACGCTGTCACAGCAACAGGGAGCCACATTGTTTATGACACTGCTCGCCGCCTTTAAAGTATTGTTATACCGCTACAGCGGACAGGAAGACATCTGCGTAGGCGTACCCACTGCCGGCAGGACCCTTCAGGAAACAGAAGGACTGATCGGTTTCTTTATCAATACGCTGGCGCTGCGCAGCGACCTGGCCAACGAACCGTCGTTTATCACTTTACTGCAGCAGGTAAAACAAACTACGCTTGGCGCTTATCAGCAGCAGGATGTACCTTTTGAGCAGGTGGTGGACGCTGTGGTCAGGGAAAGGGATATCAGCCGCACGCCGCTGTTCCAGGTGATGTTCGTATTACAGAACGCGCCGCAGGAAGCAACGCTGACGCTGGGTGACCTGAGGTTGTCACAGCAGGAAAACGCTCATGCTACTTCCCGCTTCGATCTCAGCTGGTCGGTGATAGAAGGCGCCGAGGGGCTGATGGGCAGTGTCGAATATTGCACAGACCTGTTCCGTGAGGCTACCATACAGCGTATGGTGGGGCATTTCGAACAGTTACTACGTACCATCGTGCAGACGCCGGATGCTGTCATCGATGAACTGACGTTGATTACACCACAGGAAACCACGCAGCTGCTGCATACGTTTAATCAAACGACTGCCGCCTATCCGGCAGAAGATACCCTGTTGTCCCTGTTTGCCTCACAGGTAACCATGCGGCCCAATTCCATTGCGCTGGCTTCGGCAACGGCTTCCCTTACTTATAAAACACTCAATGAAAGAGCCGTTCAACTGGCGCATTATCTTCAGGGGCTGGGCGTAAAGGCAGGGGACCGGGTACCGGTATATCTCGAACGTACGCCGGAAATAGTGCTGGCCATGTTGGCTGTTATGAAAGCCGGTGCGGCTTACGTGCCGGTAGATACCGCCTATCCGTCGGACCGTGTCCGTTATATGCTCGCCGATTGCGGCGCCGCCGCGCTGATCACGGACAGCCATCATGTGAATAGTGTACCCGATATTGACCAGTTAACGGTTATCCGGTTGGATGAAGACAAAGGAGCGATCAACCACTACGTTCCGGTCGCTGACCTGCCCGAAGTCGCCCCCGGACAGGTAGCCTACCTGATCTATACCTCGGGATCTACCGGTCAGCCGAAAGGCGTGATGATACCGCATCGTGGGTTAATGAACCTGGTGCACTGGCATCAGGCTGCATTCCGGGTGAATGCGCACAGCAAGGCCACGGCCGTTTCCGGCGTGGGCTTCGATGCCTTCGGCTGGGAAGTGTGGCCTTACCTTACGGCAGGAGCGTATGTGTACCTGCCAGACAACGATACCCGTGTGCTGATGCCTTCCCTCATTGCGTTGCATCGGCAGCAGGGCTTTACGCATGCTTTTATCTCCACTGCGCAGGTGCAGGAATTCATCCGGGCGGCAGCGGACAAAATACTGCCGTTGCAATATCTGCTGACTGGCGGCGATCAGCTGCCGGCGACGGATGTCAGTGGTCTGTCCTATAAAATCATTAACAACTACGGCCCTACGGAGAATAGCGTAGTGGCTACCTGGTATGAGCTGTCGGCAACGGATAAAGACCGTGCTCCGGTAATCGGCCGTCCGGTCAGCAATACCCGGATATATATCCTTAACCGCCGTGAAAAATTATGTCCTGCCGGTATCGCCGGTGAAATATGCCTGGCTGGTGACAGTCTGGCGCTGGGATATTGGGGCCGTCCTGATCTCACACAGGAAAAATTTGTGTCAGATCCGTTCCATGCCGGTACGCTGATGTACAAAACCGGAGACCTTGGCCGGTGGCTGCCGGACGGCACCATCGAATACCTTGGGCGTCTCGACGAGCAGGTGAAGGTGCGCGGCTACCGTATCGAGTTGGGTGAAATAGAAAGCGCGCTCACAGCGAGCGGGCGGGTACAGCAGGCGGTGGTACTGGCGCAGAAAGATCATGAGGGTAACCGGCAGCTGGTGGCGTACGTGGTACCGGCTGGCGACTTCCAAAAAACGGATACGGTGGCTTTCCTGAAAAAAAGGCTGCCGGACTATATGCTCCCCGCGCTATGGGTAACACTGGACAAGCTGCCGTTGACCGCTAACGGTAAGATCGATAAAAGCGCACTACCAGCGCCTGATATGACTAATATACTGACCAATGTATATGTGGCGCCACGCAGCGCCACAGAGGAAACACTGGCTGGTATCTGGCAGGAGGTGCTGGGCAGGCAACAGATAGGGATACACGACAATTTCTTCGAATGCGGTGGTAACTCGTTACAGGTGGTACGCCTTATTGCGCTGGTACGCAGCCAGCTGCAGGTGGAAATGCCTATCCGGGCCGTTTTTGCCAACCCGACGGTGGCGCAACTGGCGGTATGGCTGGCCACAGCGGAAGGAAAACCTGCGGCGGCAATCAGCGTACAGGCAAGAGGACCGCGTATCCCGCTATCTTTCAGCCAGGAGCGGCTGTGGTTTATCCATCAGCTGGAGGGAAGCATACAGTATCATATTCCGCAGCTGCTGCAGCTGCACGGCGATCTGAATATTCCGGCGCTGGAGCGTAGTTTCCAAACGCTGGTAAACAGGCATGAAGTGCTGCGTTCCGTAATGAAAGAAGAAGATGGCGTGGTGTATCAGCAGGTACTGCCGGCAGACACATGGTCGCTGGAGGTTATTGATAACGTGGACGGATATATGGAAGGAGGCTCCCGGGAAACGTACCTGGGCGTGCTGGTGCGTACACCGTTCGACTTATCGCATGACCATCCCATAAGAGCCCACCTGTTGCGCTTAGGGCACCACCAACATCTGTTGGTGCTGGTCATTCATCACATTGCGGCCGACGGCTGGTCCATGGGTGTTGCTACCCGTGAGTTAATGGCGTTGTATAACGCCTATGCCGGCGGGGAAGCCCTGCAATTACCGGAGCTGCCGCTGCAATATGCGGACTTCGCCATCTGGCAGCGGGCACAACTTTCTGCTGATGCGCTGGACCGAAAGCTGGGCTGGTGGAAAAATAAGATGGACGGGGTGGCGCCGCTGGAGCTGCCGACGGACTTCACACCGTCGTCTACCATCAGTATGCGGGGCGCAAGGGTAGGTATGCAGTTGCCCGCCTCACTTGGCCGGCAGCTGCATCAACTGGCGCTGCAACAGGACGCTACCCTCTATATGGTGCTGCTGACAGCCTTTAAAGTACTCCTGCATCGCTACAGCGGACAGGACGACATCAGCGTAGGCACGTCTGCCGCAGGCAGAACACAGCAGGAAACCCAACATCTGATAGGTTTCTTCATCAATACACTGGCGTTGCGCAGTGATCTGGGCAACAATCCGGCCTTCACGGAATTGCTGCAACAGGTGAAACAAACAACTCTCGATGCGTTTGATCATCAGGACGTGCCTTTTGAGAAAATCGTGGAAGCAGTGGTGAAAGACCGTGATCCTAACAGAAGGCCGTTGTTCCAGGTGATGTTTGTAATGGACAATACGCCGGCTTCACCGGACTTTAAATTGCACGGCCTGGCGCTGATGCCGGAAGAAATTACGCATACGACGGCACGTTTTAATATCATCCTCTCAATAACAGAAGACAGCGACGGCGGCCTGCATGCCGCGGTGGAGTATGCCATGGACCTCTTCCGTGAGGAGACGATATTACGTATGCTGGGCCACTTTGAAACATTGTTGGAAGCCATTGTGGCCGCACCGCAGGAGAAAGTTGATCTGCTGCCGTTAATGACCGGCAAACAACAGCAGGAACAGCTGGCCATACTGGAACAGACTATCCACTACCCGCGGCAACAAACATTCCTTCACTGGTTTGAAGCGGTGGCCCGCCATAACCCGGACGGCACCGCGCTGGCTTTTGAAGGGCAATTGCTGTCCTGGAAAGCGCTGGAACAACGTTCCGCCTTGCTCGCGCATTACCTGCGTAGTAAAGGGGTAGGAGCGAATGTACTGGTGCCTGTATGCATAGACCGCTCGCTGGACATGCTGGTGGCCGTATTAGGCATCCTGCGTGCAGGTGGGGCCTATGTGCCGGTAGAACCGGATTTCCCGGCAGAAAGAATAAAATACATGCTGGAAGACACCAGGGCTACCGTGATGGTCAGCATAGGAAAGCACCGCGATATCCTGCCGGACATACAAGGACTGGAGATTATTTTCCAGGACGAGCAACAGCATATCTTCAACGCCTATACGACAACAGGCAGACTGGAATTGCCGGCGCCTTCGGCTACTGCTTATGTGATCTATACTTCCGGCAGTACAGGCAAACCCAAAGGCGTGAAAATTACGCATCACAACCTGGCAGACTACATCGCCGGTTTGCGGGCGCAGCTGCCGGTGGATGCGTGTCATTCATTCGGGCTGCTCTCCAGCATTGCCACTGACCTGGGCAATACGGTGTTGTTTGCCGCGCTGTCTATCGGTGCTACACTGCATCTGTTCTCCAAAGACACGATCAATGACGCACAGAAGGTATTGGCTTACTTTGAAAGACACGAGATAGATTGTATCAAGATAGTTCCCTCGCACTGGAAAGCCCTGTCGGAGCCCGGGCAACCACTGCTGCCGGAAAAGCTGCTGATCTTCGGCGGGGAAGCCCTGGAATATAGCGTGACGGAGACTATCCGCGCTGCCGGGGCCAGCTGCGTTGTAGTGAACCACTACGGGCCTACGGAAACGACCATCGGGAAATTACTGCATATCGTTAACGCACATACGGAGTATGGCGCGTTTATCCCGGTAGGTAAACCGTTTTCCAATACCCGTGCCTATGTGCTCAACCCGCAACGGCAGCTATGCCCGGTGGGGGTTCCGGGTGAACTCTATATCGGTGGAGAAGGTGTGGCCGCGGGGTATCTTCACAATGAAACGCTGACGGCGGAGCGTTTTGTAAGTGAGCCCCTGGCAGCGGGTCCTGCAGAGCGGTTGTACCGTACCGGCGACCGGGTGAAATTATTGCCCGATGGCAATATCCTCTTCCTTGGCCGTATAGATGATCAGGTGAAGATACGCGGTTACCGCGTGGAGCCCGGGGAAATAGGGCGTATACTGGAACAGTGTCCGGGCGTGGCGCAGGCGGTGGTCATCGCCCGCGAAGACAATACCGGGAACAAGCGCCTGCTGGGATATGTAGTGCCTGCGGACGACTTTGACGCAACGGAAGTGTTTACGCTGTTGCGGGAACGGCTGCCCGATTACATGGTGCCTGCGGCTATCATCCCGCTGGAAACCTTCCCGCTGCTGGCCAACGGGAAAATTGATAAACGCAGTTTGCCGGATACGGAAACAATAACAACAGATACCCATGATTTTGCGGCGCCGGTTACCGCTATTCAACAAGGATTAGCGACTATCTGGGAGCGGTTGCTGGAAGTGGAAAACGTAGGATTGCACGACGATTTCTTCGCTCTCGGCGGACATTCCCTGCTGGCCATCCGTGTGATCTCCGCTATCAGAAAACAATTACAGCTGGAGGTGACCATCGGGGACGTATTTGATTATCCTACCGTTGGTGGATTGGCCGCCCTGCTGGAATCGCGTGAAGGGCATTCACAGCCGCCAGACCTCCTGCGGAAAGAAAGGCCAGCCCGTATTCCGCTGTCTTTCAGCCAGGAAAGGCTGTGGTTCATCGATCAGGTAGAAGGTAGCCTGCATTATCACCTGCCTACCGTATTACGGTTGAGAGGACGGCTGGATGCTGAGGCGCTGGCCCGTTCAGCACAGGCGATCGTCAACCGCCATGAAGCGCTGCGTACCGTGATCGCCTCCGGCGACGGAGAATCCTGGCAACAGATACTTCCCGAAAACCAGTGGCGCATGGATACCTACGAAGATCCGTCATTCAGGAAAGATAAGAACGCCCTGCATGCCTTTGTGGAAGAGCTGATCACCAAACCGTTTGATCTGTCGGCAGATCATATGTTGCGGATGCAACTGATTGTACTGGGCAAAGAAGAACATGTACTGGTGGCAACGTTGCATCACATTGCCTCTGACGGTTGGTCTACCGGTGTGCTGGTGAAGGAACTGGCTGCGTTTTATGAAGCATATGCCGGGGGCCGTGAACCGGAACTGGCGCCGCTGGAGCTTCAATACGCCGACTATGCCATCTGGCAGCGGGAACATCTCTCCGGAGAAGTGCTGGCCGGGCAGTTGGGTTACTGGGAGCAGAAGTTGTCCGGCGTGGCTGCGTTGCAGTTACCCCTGGACCATCCCCGTACAGCGCTGCAGAGCAACCGTGGCGCCACTACTACGTTTATACTGGACCGTGAATTGTCCGACCAGCTGCATGTCCTGGCCAAACAGGAAGGTGCTACCATCTTTATGACCCTGCTGGCGGCTTTCCAGGTGCTACTGTACCGTTATAGCGGACAGGAAGACATCTGCGTAGGCAGCCCGGTTGCCGGCCGTACGCGCCAGGAACTGGAAGGCCTTATCGGCTTCTTTATCAATACCCTCTCGCTGCGCGCTGATCTGAGTGGCAACCCTTCGTTTACCAGCCTGCTGCAACAGGTAAAACAAACGACCCTGGATGCTTATGCGCACCAGGAGGTACCTTTTGAAAAGATCGTGGATGTGGTGGCCAAAGACAGGGACCTTAGCCGCAATCCTATCTTCCAGGTAGCGCTCGTGCTGCAAAACCTGCCTGACGTGCCGGAGCTGGAGCTGGGCGACCTGGTGATGACAGAAGAGGGAGGGGAGCACACTACCGCCAAACTGGACCTGACCGTGTTGTTCCGCGAAGGGCCGGAAGGACTGGGCGCCAGCGTGGAATATTGTGCAGACCTGTTTGATGCGGACACCATCGAACGGATGATGTCGCAGTTCAAACAATTATTACAGGCCATCGTGGACGCACCCGGGACGCCGGTAGGAATGTTGCCGCTGCTGACGGCTGCGGATGAAAAAATGCTGCTGGAAGATTTTAACCATACGGCTGTGCCTTATCCGGCGGATAAAACGATTGTACAGCTGTTTACCGAACAGGCTCGTCAACGGCCCAACGAAACCGCGGTATTATTTCGGGACCAGGTGCTAACTTACCGTCAACTGGATGAATGGTCCGACAGATTGGCGATTTACCTGAGATCGCAGGGCGTGAAAGAAGAAATGAGGGTGCCGGTTTGTATTCCGCGGTCCCTGGAAATGATGGCCGCCATCCTGGCCATCCTGAAGGCAGGCGGTGCGTATGTGCCGCTGGACCCGGATTATCCGGCAGAGAGGCTGGCCTTTATGCTGTCGGAGAGCAATAGTCATATAACCGTGACAGTGCATACATATGCTGCCATCCTGGCTAAAGAAAGGCCGGATATGTTGCATCTCTGCGTGGATGAACTATACGATAGTCTGCCAGCTTACACGGGAGCCGTTATCCCTGATACGCTTAAAGCCGGCAGCCTGGCTTATGTGATGTATACCTCCGGTTCTACCGGCAGGCCTAAAGGCGTACTGGTGACCCATCGGAACGTTACCAGCCTGGTGAAGGAGCCCAACTATGTATCGTTGCGGCCCACGGATGCGATCCTGTCTGCCGGCTCGCTCTCCTTCGACGCCACTACATTTGAATATTGGGGCGCGCTGCTTAATGGCGGCCGGCTGGTACTCAGTCCGGAGAACAGCCTGCTGGACACCGAAGTGCTGAAACAGGAGTTATACGAAAAACAGGTAACGGTATTGTTTATTACCACCGGATGGTTCAACCAGTTGGTAGACACGGATGTCAGCGTATTTGCCCATTTACAGGCTATTCTCACCGGTGGGGAGAAGATGTCCGAAAAACATGTAATACGCTTCAGAGATGCTTATCCTGATATAAAGATCAGTAACATCTACGGCCCTACGGAGAACACCACCTTCTCCCTGAGTTATCCTATCCATGAGCGGGGACTGACGGTAAACACTCCGATTGGTATACCGCTGAACAACCGTACCGCTTATATTCTCGATGCTGCCTTGCAGCTGGTGCCGGTAGGTGTGGCCGGGGAACTTTACGTGGGTGGTGATGGCGTGGCCCGCGGATATCTCAACCGGGATGAACTCACGGCGGAACGTTTTATTCCGCATCCGTATGGTAAAACACCGGGGGACCGTCTTTATAAAACCGGTGATATGGCCCGTTGGCGCGCCGATGGCACAGTGGAGTATCTCGGTCGCCGGGATGACCAGGTGAAGGTCCGTGGCTTCCGCATCGAGCTGGGTGAAGTAGAAAGCGTATTACTGCAGCATCCGCAGGTAAGTCAAACGGTGGTCATCGCAAAAGCGGGAGAGAATGGCAGCAAACGCCTGTTAGGGTACATCGTGCCCAAAGGCGGGTTGGAAAGAGAGCAACTGGCGACATGGCTGAAAGAACGCCTGCCGGACTATATGGTGCCTTCTTACCTGGTGCAACTGGAAAAACTGCCGATGACCGCCAATGGTAAGATAGACAAAAAGGCGCTGCCTGATCCGGATACCATGACGCAGCCCGGTGGTGGTTACGTTGCACCAGCTACGCCCACGGAAAGGGCGCTGGCAGCTATCTGGCAGGATCAACTGGAAATAGCGCGGATAGGTGTTCATGATAATTACTTCGAAGCCGGTGGTAATTCCCTGCTGGCTATCCACCTGATAGCGGTAGTGCGCAAGGAACTGGCAGGGGAGATCGCCATCAGTGATATCTTCGATTTTCCGACGATTGCAGCGCTGGCTGATGTGCTGGACCAGCGAGCCATGGCTAAAGTCAATACGGCCGGGCAGGTGAAGGGATATAATGGCAACAGGCATATCCTGCCGCTGAACAGCGGTCCACAGGCATCGCCGCTCTTTTTCCTGCCCGGAGGCAATGGTATCTGTGAAGGCTATACGACGCTGGGAGCTGCACTGGAAGACACCGGGGCACTCTATGGATTGCAGATGATGGGCATCTTCGAGGGGGAAAAGCCGCTGGACAGCGTGCCCGCCATTGCCACGCAAAACATCGTATGGATGAGATCCGTGCAACCGACAGGCCCATATCGGCTGATCGGCCACTCGCTCGGCGGCCAGATCGCCTTTGAGATGGCCCGGCAGCTGGAAGCGCAGGGAGACAAAGTGGAAGCTCTCTTCGTGCTGGATACACATGTGGCGCCTAAACGCACCGTACTGGATAATGACACCCTTTATCATTCGCTGCTGGAAGCGTTTGACGTGTATAAGATCGCTGTCAAACCATACCCAGAATGGGTAAAAGCCCTGAAGCCGGCTATTGAAGGCCTGGAGCCCAGGGAGGTCATCCCGTTTGTACTGGAATACCTGAAAGCACATGTGCCGGGAGAAAAAGAGCATCTGGGCTTTGTAATGCGCATGTTCGACATGGCCACCCATAGTTTGTTTATGGAGTATGTTGTCAGTGGCCAGGTGGACACCGCATTGACGGTGATCCGTGCGGAAGAGCGGAAGGTCACTAACGGAGATGACAGCCTGGGATGGGCGTCTTTTGCTACCCGCTCCGCATCACTGACAGCGCCAGGCGATCATATCTCCATGACGAAGGAAACCGGCGCCGCCACTGTAGCTGATCATATCAAAACACAATTGAATCATATCTTTTAACCCAAACCCGAATCCTCATCTTTAAAGCAAACCCTCACATGAAAATTGTTAATGTATTTGCAGCATGTATGCTCTTCGCCACGTTTGTTTCCTGTAAAAGAACAGAGTCTGTCCTGCAGGGTGGCCAGCAGCCTTCGGCCACGGAAGGCGTCGTACCAAAATCTGTTATCAATGGACTGGTATTTGAAAATCTCCACAAAACCGGCCGCTTTGACTGGAAGATGGTAAGTGACAGTGTTGTCTGGAGCGCGCTGGTACAGGGCGACAGCATCCTGTCTGTCGGCTTCCAGCCTTCCGGCACTGCCGATATCAGCCGGGAGATCGACAAAATCAATGTTAACGCCGGCGACTGGCAGGATGCCCGTCAGAAAGTATTAAGCCTTATTACCGAGGCGGAACAATTCAAAGGAGATACCAAGCTGGAGAAAGGACTGGTGACCTATCAGTCGCCCAAGCTGCCGGTGTTCTACGTAAAAGCCAGCCGCTTTGCTACGGTGAAAGCGCTGCGCGCCTCCGCGCTGGTAAGGTATGCGGAACCGGTGGGGTATGCCCGCTACATGCAGGTACAACCTGCTTCCGGCGGCGCTACCAGCAGCTCCCTGCTCACCTTTGGCTGTGACTCCAACCTGGCCAATACATCGCTGGTTCCCGGTGTAGACTATACGAATATCACCCCCGGCGCCAAGCAGTCGTGGAATTATGCCAATCATAACATCCCGCAGGCATGGACACAGTCCACCGGCGCCAATGTCAAGATCATGCTGATAGATACCGGGGTGAGTCCTACACAGGATAACCTGGGCAGCAATTTCAACCAGGGCGCCTCTACCGGCCGCACCATCGAGAAAATCAACACTTTCCCGGGTGGCACGCCGGCAGACGTATGCGGCCACGGTACCAAAATGGCCGGTGTTATTGGCGCGCCCCGCGGCACCGGTGGCAACAGCGCCGGTATCGCCTATAACAGTAACCTGATCACCGTACACGCAGCGGAAAATGTGGTGATTCTCTCTCCGGAATCAGTACAGGGTATCGGTGACGCCTATGTGCTGGGTGGTGACAATGCCGCGGTGAAAATCATCAGCATGAGTATGGGGTCCCTGTTTTCTTTCGGTCACGTGACAGATGGTATCCGTTATGCTTATAACAAAGGTAAACTGATGTTCTGTGCCGCCGGTACCACCAACTCCACCTTCGGGCCTTTCCTCGGTGTGGTTTATCCTGCTACCATGCCGGAAGTACAGGCGGTGACAGGTGTGAAGGATAACGGCACTTCTCCCTGTGAAGATTGTCACTCCGGCCGTGAAGTGGCTTTTGATATTATCATGGAAAAATCCACTACCGGCAGAAATCCGCTGACTACCGCGGCTACCGGCAATCCGCCGTCTACCGTGGGTGGTTCTTCCGTGGCTACGGCCAGCTGTGCAGCCATCGCGGCGCTGGTATGGAGCAAATACCCGACATACTCCCGCGACAGCATCCTGGCCCGTATGCGTCGTGCATCCAGCTTCTATAACAATAAACATGGTCAGCTGGGCTGGGGCGTGGTAGATGCGCAGAAAGCAGTAGGTAATTGATTTTTTTAAGTGGTCAGTCAAAGGAACTGGTGCCTCCGGGCATCGGTTCCTTTTCTTTTTAACAGGGTTATAGCGCTATCCCTACCCACCTGCAGGTCCAATGATCACAATCAAATAAAAGCCTGACAGCTGTCAGTATCCTGTTCATGGTTTGTGGCTACCTTGGTGTAACAAAAAACAAGTATATGAAGACAATCATTGTTGCAACAGACTTTTCCGCAGCTGCCCTGAATGCTGCGTATTACGCAACAGATATGGCAAAGGCAACTGGTAAGCAGGTATTGTTATTACATGTATATACATTACCGGTGTCTTATGCAGAGGTGCCGGTGGCATTTAACCCTGACCGGTTGATGCAGGACATACAGCAGGAACTGGATAAGTGGCAGCAACTGATGACGGATCGGGTGGCAGGCGCAGTGGTGGTGAATACGTTGCTGAAGATGGGCGCTTTTTATACCGAGCTGAAGGCAGTTTGCGACCAGGAAAGGCCTTACCTGGTAGTAATGGGAAGCCAGGGTACGACCGCGACAGAACGGTTGCTGTTGGGCAGCCATGCGGTAGCGGCCATGAAAAACCTGCCATGGCCACTGATTACAGTACCGCCCGCCTGTGTGTTTAAAGGCATTAAAAAGATGGGCCTGGCCTGCGACCTGGACGATGTGACGACGACGGTTCCTGTAGATTTGCTGGAGTTGTTTGCCATCGATTTTCGCGCGGAGTTGCATGTATTGAACATAAAAGAGAAAAAGGAACATATTGCCACTATCCTGCAGGAGACCAGCGCTTTATACGATATGCTGGAGCCCTTGCGGCCGGAATATCATTACAGTGTTCACCCAAAAGTGGTGGAAAGTATTACCGATGCTGTGGAAGAGCTCGGGCTGGACCTGTTGATCATGCTGCCGAAGCGGCATGACTGGTTGTACCAGTTGACCCATACCAGCCATACCAAACAATTGACTTTGCGGAGCCCGGTGCCGTTGATGGCCCTGCAGGCCGGCGACAGATAAGGTTTCCTAACAGCCGATTTTAGCACAAAAAGCGGAAAATGCGGCGAAATAAGTAGCTTTGAGGACGAAGGGCCGGTGTAACCGCTGCAAACTTCACCCCGGACCGGCCCGGTGAAGTGTTGACCATTGCAGCCTGATTGTTCAATGAATGCAGTTAAAACGTCCATGAAGCAAAGTGAAAAAATTACGCAGTCATATTTCGCTTTTTTAGATAAACATATTGCTGAAGTTATCAGCGGCGAGGCGCCGCAGTTCCTGGAACTCAATCAGATCGCCAGCGCGCTGTTTGTGTCGCACGCCCATCTGACAGCCACTATACAACAAACAATGAAACATCATCCCTGTCATTTTTATGATCAGAAGATTGTTGATGCCGCCCGGAAAATGCTGGCGGAGACGGATAAGCCGGTGGCGGAAATAGCCAATGTGTTAACCTATGATCCCTCCAATTTCTCCAAGTTTTTTAAAAAAATGACAGGACAAACCCCCGGCCGATACCGGGCCTCTGTCCGCTGACAGCGCCTTATGCGGAAGCAGATGGCCGGTATCAGTAAACCTGGCCTGCTGTATCCTCCGCTTTTCAAAATTCCTGAAAGTTCACCATGTCCGCGGAAAGGATTTTTAGAACTTTATCCCATCGTTAAACATTCTTAAAAAAATGTCATCATGGGAAGAAACGACCTCAAAGGGAAAGTTGTGCTCATAGCAGGCGGAGCAAAGAATCTGGGCGGTCTGCTGAGCCGGGAACTGGCGAAAAAAGGCGCTAAAATAGCCATTCACTATAACAGTGATAGTACTAAGGCGGATGCGGACAAAACACTGGAAGATATTAAAGCTGGCGGTGGTGAGGCGATCTTGTTCCAGGCTGATCTCACCAACGTGGAAAACATCCGGGCACTCTTCAACGAAGTCCGTCAGCAATGGGGAGGGATAGATATTGCGATCAATACTGTTGGTAAAGTGCTGAAGAAACCTTTCTCCGACACGACGGAAGCGGAGTACGACAGTATGTTCGATATCAACTCCAAAGTGGCTTATTTCTTTATACAGGAAGCGGGTAAACAAATCAATGATAATGGTAAAATCTGCACCATTGTGACCTCATTGCTGGCAGCATTCACCGGTTTGTATTCTACCTACGCCGGTGGCAAGGCGCCGGTGGAACATTACACCCGTGCCGCCTCTAAGGAATATGGCGCCCGTGGCATCTCTGTAACAGCAGTAGCGCCCGGTCCGATGGACACGCCGTTCTTTTACGGCCAGGAGACGGATGATGCGGTGGCGTACCACAAATCCGCGTCAGCGTTGGGCGGACTGACGAAGATCGAAGATATAGCGCCGCTGGTGGAGTTCCTGGTAACGGACGGTTGGTGGATCACAGGGCAGACGATTTTTGCCAACGGTGGTTATACAACAAGATAAGGAACCGGTCATCCACAGTATAAAAAATCCCGCTTTGCCCAGTGGCGAAGCGGGATTCGTTTTATCCGGAAGATAATTTATTTTTCGGTTAAGCGCCTTTTATCAGGTCCGATGGGGTATACCTGTTGGCCGTCTTTGAAGGTGGATACTACCTGCACAGCATCCCGGATGGTTTCCGGTCTTACTTTAACAGGATCGTGGCTCAGCACGACGATGTCTGCCTTATAGTTGTGCAGCAGTTTTCCTTTGGTGGAATCTTCTCCCCATTGGAAGGCGGCTTCTGTGGTGATGGCCTTTAGCGCGTCGTATACGGATATCCGTTGGTCCGGCCCCAGGAGGATGCCGTTCAGGGTAAGCCTGTTTACAGCGGCATGGACCGCCGTCAGCAGATCTGGCGGGGTAATGGGAGAATCGGTATGAATGGTATATCGTAATCCTTTTTTCGTAGCCTCCTGCAGCGGAGCAATGCGCTGCGCCCTTGGCATCCCCAACACCTGGTTAACGTACCAGTCGCCCCACAGGTACACATGGGTGGGGAAGAAGCTTTCCATTACCGGTCCTGCCAGTGTCTTCATGCTGTCCAGCTGCTCCGGGCGCGTGATCTGGGTGTGGATGATGACGTTGGGTGTGGGGTGGTTGTCGAGGATTTTTCTTTCTTTTAATGTTTTGAAGATATTTAATACCATGTCGATGGCCGCATCGCCGTTGCAATGCACATGTACCGGCATTTTCAGGTTACGTGCCACGCTGTCTATTTTCCGCAGCGCATCGTTGTATGAATAGATCGGGTGGCCCCGGTAGCTCTTGTTTTCACCGATAGGAGGATTCATGTAAGGAAGGGAGAGATAGGCATCCCTGCCTTGCGGAGAGCCGTCGAAGGTGAATTTAACCGCGCCGATCTTGAAGTGTTTGTCATAGTTGGGGTAGTACTTAGCCAGTTCGCCGAGGTTGTGGTTCATGTCGTAGTCCGGAAGTACAATAAAATCGCCGGTCAGCAGGCCCTGGTCGTTGGCGCCTTTTATCAGTGAAATGGTATTGGCGTCGGCCCTGCCTTCGCAGATGGTGGTGATGCCGTAGCGGAACCAGGTTTCTTCCGCCTGCAGCAGGCGGGAAACAAGCCTTTCCAGCATTGCTTTTTTAGCCGCCGTTGTTGTATCGGCGCGCTGATTTAGTGCTATGGAGGTGTTGAGTGCGTTCACATTGGCATTTTCCAGTAACAGGCCTGTCAGAACGCCTTTTGTGTCTTTCACGATGGTGCCTCCGCTGATAGCGTTGCCGGGAGTGTTATTGGTAATGCCTAACATGGTCAGCAGCTTCGTGTTGCCCACGCCCATGTGGCCGCTGACGTGCATGATATAGATAGGGTGGGTAGTGGAGACGCGGTCCAGCAGGTACCGGGTAGGCTGCTGGTTGCCTGCCAGCTGGGCATCGTCGTAGTTGTTGCCCAGAATGACGGTGGTGGTATCATTGTCAGGAAGCTTAAGGCTGTCGAGATAGGCTTTCAGGGTGTTCTCCAGCGTCAGGGAGTCGTTAACATCTCCATAGGGACGTGCCGCAAGATCGGCCATGGAATGCGTCATAAGAAAAAGCCCTACATGCGCGTGTGCATCGATAAAAGCGGGCATGATCAGGGCGCTGTCTCCATATTCTGTGACCTGGGTGATGCCTTCTTTGAAGTGTAGCAGCTTTGCCTGGTCAAAGGCGCCCACGAAGATAATTTTACCGTCTTTGATAGCTACACATTCTTCCAGTTTAAGCGGGTCTTTGTCGTTCATGGTCCGGACGTGGCCTTTGAGTATCCTGTCCGCAATGTCAGTATTATCCTGACAACGGGAAAACAACAGCAGCGCCAATAGCGATAGTAACAGGCTTAAGGTTTTTTTTTCATGAATGGTTATTTTGTTTGCTGGTTAAACAATCCGTGTATGAATTTGTTCGGCGCTCGCGGGAAAAATGCTAATATTGGGTCTAAAATGAGTAGCATGGCGGTTTCTATTGACGCATTACAACAGCTGTTGCAACAACTGAATGGCATTGCAGCGGCAGATCTTACGCCGTTGTTTGCCATCACCCGGCAGGTGAAACTGGAGGCGGGAGAAACGTATATTCGTGAAGGTGATACCTCCCGAAAACTGGCCTGGCTGCAGCAAGGCATTATCCGGGCTTACGCGGTGCGGCATAACGGTGACGAGGCTACGTTGTTTCTTCGCTGGGAGGGGCAGTTTATTGCCTCACATGATACGATTATCCGGCAGCAGTCCTCCAGGTTTATTTACAGGGCGCTGGAAGATACCGTGATGGTAGAAATAGACTACAACCAGCTGGACGGGCTGCTGCGTGACAATACCCGGTTGGAGCCGTTGCGCAGTTATTTTTTGCAGATGATGCTGGCGGAAGCGCTGGACACCATTGAGGCGTTCGTGACATTGTCGCCCGAAGAGCGTTACCTGCAGTTGCTGGAAAGCCGCGGTGATATTGTAAACCGCGTGCCGGACAAATATATCGCTTCCATGCTGGGGGTGACGCCGGTGTCGCTCAGCCGCATCAGGAAAAGAATACACAGCCGGGGCAAGCAGTAATCCGGAAATTATCTTTTGTTAACGTCATTTCTTATCTTTTGTTAACCGGTGAAAGGGCATGTGGTAGCTAATTTTGGGTTGTTTAACATCAAAACGACCGGACTTATGCAAACACTGACCGAAGCGGTGGCCCGTATTTTCAGCCTGGAGGCGCTGCGTTATTTTTTATTGGCTGGCATCCCCTTTATCTTATTTTACCTGGTATATCCTACCCGGTTAAAACAACAGAAAATCCAGCGGCGGGAAGCCTCCCGGAAGGATTTTTTCCGGGAGATCCTGCACTCCATGCAAAGCACGCTCGTGTTCAGCACCATCTCTGTGGCGGTATTGTTTACTCCTTTGCGGCAGTATACGCAGGTGTACACGCAGATCGGCGATTTCCCGTTGTGGTACATTGGCGTAAGCCTGCTGCTCAGCCTCGTGCTGCACGATACCTACTTCTACTGGATGCACCGGTTGCTGCATCACCCGGCATTGTTTAAAGCCACGCATCTGGTACATCATAAAAGCACGAATCCCTCTCCCTGGACGTCCTACAGTTTTCACCTGCTGGAAGCGATCGCGGAAGGCGGCATACTGGTGGTGATCGTCTGCGTGATGCCGATGCATCCGTTGACAGTCCTGTTGTTTACCGTCTCCGGTTTTATTATCAACGTATACGGCCATCTTGGTTATGAGATCATGCCCCGTGGTTTCCGTCGCAGCTGGCTGTTTGAGGTACTCAATACCTCCGTGCATCACAATCTGCATCACAGCCGCTTCAAAGGCAACTACGGGCTGTATTTTCGTATATGGGACCGCGTGATGGGCACCGAGCATCCGGACTATGTCAAAGAATATGACCGACTGCAGGCACAGCGTTTTGGCGGTCAGCCGGTTGTCAGGGGAAATAAAACGCCAGTCCGCGTAGCGGATTTTCAGTAAAGTACTGGTGCTGGTCGTGCATTTCTGTGGCAAAGCGCAGGATCGTGCGTGTCCGGTCCCGGTCGGCGTCGGAAAGCGGAGAGAAGAGGTATACACTTCTTTGCTGCCAATGCCGGACCGCTGCAAGGCTATAGTCCCTGACAGCCACGTCCGGATCAATAGTGCCGAGCATCAGATCTGCGGCAACGTTCCAGCCGCCGGTATGAGAGAAGAACTGCAACATGGATAGTTTAAGGCCTGTCGTCCCTGCCGCATAGTGTGCTCTCGCTTTTTGAAGCACTGTATGATTGGCACGTCTTGACAGATAGTCTAAAATGATGTGCCGGAAACCAGGCACCGGATGGTCCATATGCGCCAGACAGTGTTCATAGAATGCGGTATCATCCAATTTTTTCAGGGCGATCAATGCCGCTTTCGCTACCCGCAAAACAGGATGGTGCAGGAACCGGGCCACAGTACCCGCATGCTGCCGGGCATCTGCTTCGGCGAGCCCAAGGAGAGAACCCGGTAACTGTTGTCCCTGTTGCAGCTGATCAAGATAAAAAGCGGTTATGTCAATGCCTTTATCTTTAAGATAGTATCGGGCGAAGTCCCGTATACCGGCGGCGGGATCTGCTGTAAAAGGCAGCAAAGAAAAATCCGGCCGCTGCTGGTGTAGCTTTCGAAGTACCGGCAGGCGGATATGGGGAGATTTGTCCTGCAACAACCGGATAATATCTTCCGGTTGCAGATGCTCCATGTGCGCAGCTGCTACCTGCCTTACCAGTGGGTAACGGTCTGCCATAAACGTAAGCAGTTCCTCTCTGTGAACATAACTGGCCACCAGATAACGGGCGAGAAGAACACGGTGTTTTACCGGCAGGCGGGGAAATTGGGCCATACAGACACTACGGGCTCTCCCGGTCAGGTAGTCGAGTATGGCGTCCCTGGTATCTGTGAGATCTACCCGCTCCACGCGCTGCAGCCAATCCAGCAGCGGAAGGTTCATGATGAAGGCCTTTGCCTTTCCTGCATGCAGATAAGCTATCACGGCGGCTTCAGCCGCCTGGCGGACAGGTGTGACCCAGTCGGCCAGGCGTTGAATCAAAAAGGGAAGTGCTTCGGTATCCTTGGTATCGGCCAGTTTGCGTACCGCTTTTTCTCTGACGTAGCCGTTTTCATTGAGTGAACTGATGATCAGCAGATAGGTCAGTCGCTGTTGATCAAAACTGACTTCAAAAAAATCAACATCAGCAAGGCTGATCTGACAACTGTTTAACGTCTGATATAATTGTCGCGGATACATATTCTTCCGGAACAGATGAATGATCGTATCTACAATAATATCTCTGACCGATGTATTGTGAGACTGTTGTAATGCATGCAACAGGCAGTAGATCAGGTCGCAACTTCCTTCTGTCTGCATTTCCGCCAGTGCGTGCAGCTTCTTCTCTTCATTGCCGGAATGGTACAGGGTATGTATCTGTGATGAGAAATTCATGTATATCGTCGTGGGTTAAACCACGCTAAGATATCATTTATTCCCCGGAATGCCGCGTACCGTCTCACCTTCCTGCGGCACCTTTATCCGATTTTGCAGTTTTTCACCGGCCACATACCGGCGCAGGTCCGCCTTGCTCAGGCTGCAGTGGTTGATGGCGTCCATATGTACTGCTATCACCGTGGTGGCGGGTAGTAGCCGGGTGATGGCTTTCAGCTCGCCGGTGGTCAGCGTCATGGTGATGCCGGGCGCCAGCACCGGGTTTTCACGGGTAAAGTGGCATTCGCCGGTGTTGGCGATCACGATGGGCGGCTTTGTGGTGATAAGAGACGCTTTTAATTTGTCATCAAGAATAGCGTCGCCGGTGATAAATACCGCGCCATCCGGGCTTTGCAGGTAGTAAGAGGAGGAGATGCCGAAAGGCGGTTCTCCGTTTGCGCCGGGGTAGTGGCTCGACAGGAACCGGTGGAAGGAGACGCCTTCCCAGGTGACCAAACTGTCGATCACGCGTGTGTTGGTAAATCCTTTTTCTTTCAGTTTGGCGTCATCTCCGGGTTGACAGAAGATCAGCATGTCTTTGGGGACATATTTTTCTGCTGCGCCGTCGAAGTGGTCGGGATGATAGTGGGTCAGTAGTATGGCATCGACGTCTTTCAGTATGCTGTCATGGTGAAACGGTAAATCAATGGTGGGATTTTTGCGTTCATCTGCAAAGAAAATGGGAGGTTCGGTCCCCTTATCGGCCAGTATCGGATCTGTTAAAAGGTGTCGGTGGTTGATGGTGATCTTTACCGTGGCGCTCCGGATCAACTGAACCTGTAATGGTTGGGCTACGCTGTCTGCTGCCAGGGCGCTGATACAGGCGAGTATCAGCGGGATTATTTTTTTCATATGGGAGCTGTTTAATTTTAATGGGACCAAAGGTATACCTTTACATCCTGCGGGATAAGGAGGCACTTTTCCGTGCCTTACTTACTTTTTTGTAGGTTTTGTTGATCATCGCCGCAAGGCGCGGACAAATTTTTTTAAAAAAATATGAGAGATCCAAGATTGCACTGTCCGCTGACAGTAGCGGTAAAAGCCATTAGCGGAAAATGGAAGCTGTACATATTAAGTATGCTGTCGGACGGTACGCCGAAAAGGTATACAGAATTGCTGAAAAGCACCTGTGAAAACCTCACGGAGAAAATGCTCACCAGCCAGTTGCGGGAGTTGGAGAAAGACGGTATTATCACCCGGAAAGTATACCCTGAGGTGCCGCCGCGGGTGGAGTATATGCTGACTGCGTCAGGGAAGAAGCTGTGCGCTATCTTTGAACCTTTGTATGAATGGGGCATGGAGTATATGAAAAACCAGCGACATGAGAAGTTGCCGTGGCTGGAGATGGGATTGCGGGAGCTTTCCTGATACGGATTGTTACGGATGTGTCCATGCAGGTTGACCCCGGCCTGCAAAAAAAATTTTTTTTCCTGCTCATTTTTATTATCTTCAGATATCTCAAAATAATCAACAACTCATGCCAATTAACCCAGTCTATATAAAGTAATTTCTCAACCCAAATTTGAACCTGTAAATCTCCTCCTTATGAAGAAAAAAACAACGATTGGAAAAAAAATGTCTTTTAACAAGACAACTATCGCCCAACTGAACGCATCCCAGCAAATTTTGATCGCTGGCGGTATGCCGCCTCTTACTTTGCAAGTTCAATGTATCGAAACAAGAGGAGCCAGCTGTAACACAATACCTTACACACAGCAAGCCTGCGTGCTTTGCTGATCCGTACTGTCATTCAACCGAAATTTTGAACCCGTAATTCTCCTCCTTATGAAGAAAAAGACAACGATTGGAAAAAAAATGTCTTTTAACAAGACAACTATTGCCCAGCTGAACCCGCAGCAACAGGCTGAGATCGCCGGCGGTATACCCACTACCACTATCACCATCTCTAAAGTATGCAAAGAAACCCGTTACGAAACCTGTAACACGTTCCCTTATACGCAGGAGATCTGTGTATTCTGCTAGTCTGATCTGATCTGATCTCTTTTTTTAACCCGGGATCAAACTGTCGTGGCGGCTGTATGCCTGCCAGCGGGAATGTTTTGTCCTGTAAATCCACTCCGTTTATGAAAAAGAAAAAAATGATCGCCGAAAAGAAACTGCAGTTCGGCAAATCTTCCGTAGCAGTACTCTCTGCCACCGAAAAAGAAATGTTGGCCGGTGGTTTTCGTCCGGTTACCTATGACGCGAAATGTATGACATACCAGGATACCTGTAGTACATTTCCCTACACACGCCCGGTATGCATAGCGTGTTAACGTTTATGGTTTAACCTGAACACTCATCATTTATGAAAAAGAAAAACATTGCCATGAGCAAAAAGCTTTCTTTCAGCAAAGAAACTATTGCGGCATTAAATAACTGTCAGCAACAACTGATTGCCGGCGGAGCAAGGCGGACCGAATTGTTTACCTGCATATCCCGTGTGGAAACATGCGGTACCTTCCCCGGTCCAACCCGTCCCTGCGAACTTTGTCCCACCAATTAAACTGTAACTCATGAAAAAGAAAAACATCGCTATCAGCAAAAAACTCTCCTTTAACAAGGAAACTATCGCAGCATTGAATGGTAACCAACAACAGCTCATCGCTGGTGGCGCCATTCCCATTACCCGCCTGGTGAACTGCACTTCCGGTATGGAAACCTGCGGTGGCGAAAGCTGCGCTACGATCCAACGTCCGGGCGGTCCCTGCGAACTGTGCCCCATCCTGTAATAAAATGATCGCTGATGAAAAAGAAAAACACAGCCATCAGAAAAAAGCTTTCCTTCAATAAGGAAACAGTCGCGTCTCTCAATAATGTTCAGCAACAAGTGCTGGCGGGAGGCTCGAGGACCGTTACTAAACTGATCACCTGCACCTCTAACGGCGTTACCTGTGTAACTACAACAGCTACCGGCGTTTGCGACGACTGCGCGTAATTTTTTTCACTGTCTGAATTTTTTCTCATGAAAAAGAAAAACATCACTATCGGAAAAAAGCTCTCCTTTAATAAGGAGACGATTGCAGCACTCAATGTAGGGCAACAGCAGCTGATCGCTGGCGGGGCTACTATCGTAACGAAGTTGGTCAACTGTACAACCGGACTGGATGAAACCTGTCCTACCATACCGTTTACCGGCCATGCGTGCATACGTTGCATGTAGTATCATCATCATTACCTGTCAAGCTGTACAAGCTCCGGGAGAAGCCTGCAGGGATTGCCAGGAGTAGACCCATCGGTAGAAAAGCATCTCTCAAAGCTGCACGGGCCCTTTGTGGCCCGTGTGGCTTTGGTGCGTTATCCTTTCATCATTTAAATATGTTGCTGTGAAAAAAGAAAATTTCCATCAGCAAAAAGTTGTCATTTAACAAAGACGCCATCGCTGTGCTCAACCCGGCGCAACAGCCTGGCCTCGCAGGCGGTAAAGCATTCGAGACCAGCCCCTATAACTGCGCCACCCTTTATATTACCTGTGAAACATCACCAGGTACCGGACAAACCTGCTGGCTGTGCGAGTAATGCGCCAACATTTAGTTAAGCCGCATAAACCAACAGTTTGTGCGGCTTTTCAGTTTTTGTTACTTTAGGAAGATGAATATACCCTGGGAGATATTGAACGACCTCGCTTTTGTACAACATGCTGCCAATGACCGTATCATTGTAGGTAGCTTGTATGAGTCAATGTATATAATGGATCGGGAAACTCAAACTGTGCAATTACTCGATTGGTTTTATGGTGATCCCACCTGTGCCATCATTGGAGAAAATGGGCAATGGGTATTAATGGGTGGATAGTAAGATCCTTTCCGGATTATATCGGTCATCCGTACACAGTGGATATCCGCTGGTAAAAAATCCCTGAAAGGATAAAAAAAAGTCCATATGTTCGCACATAGATACGTTATGACAATGGTGGTTGCAGACCACCGGGACTTTCAAAAGTGAACAAATGAGATACTTTTTTTTCCTGCCGGCATGGGCATGCCTCTGCCTGTTGCTTTTAACCGACAATTACCTGCAGGCGCAAACCAACACTTCCTGGACGCCGGACAACGGCGACGGTACCTTCAAAAACCCGCTGATGTGGGGAGACTGGCCCGATCCGGACATCATCCGGGTCGAGGACACATTTTATTTCGTTTCTACCAGTATGCACTACGTCCCCGGTTGCCCGGTGGCGGTTTCTCAGGACCTGGTCAACTGGAAAATGGCCGGTTATGCGGTGCCCCGCTATGAGGAAGATCCGCGTTACAACCTGGAAGGCGGCAATATGTACCTCAGCGGCTCCTGGGCGGCCACCATCCGGCATCATAACGGCCTGTTCTATGTAGGCTTCTGCACACCGGACATGGACGGCCGCAAAGGACATTTTTCCATGTGTACGGCTAAAAATATCGAAGGCCCCTGGACGCGGACCATCTTCCCGGAATATCTGTATGATCCGGGTTTATTCTTCGATGACGATGGTAAGGTGTATGTCGCGCACGGTCAGCAGAAACTATTTATCACCGAGCTGAACAGCGACGCGCTGTCCGTAAAAACACCACGGCGCGAAATTTATGATAACCGCGACTACCCGTACCTGGAAGGCTCGCACATGTATAAAATCAACGGTAAGTATTACATCCTTGGGAGCACCGGCGGCACGAAAGGCCGACAGGTATGCCTGCGGTCCGACAATGTGTACGGCCCTTATGAGTCGAAGGTGGTGATAAAGGACGATCATTCCTATCCGGGCAACGGCCTGCATCAGGGCGGGATGGTCCAGCTAAAGAATGGCGACTGGTGGTTTATCATCATGCAGGACCGTGGCCCTATCGGCCGGGTGCCCAACCTTGAGCCGGTGACATGGGTGGATGGCTGGCCTATGTTAGGCGTCAACGGAAAGGGCGTGGATACTTTTCCCAAACCAGGCATAGGTAAAAGCTACCCGGTAACGGTACCGGCCACTTCGGATGAGTTTAATACCGGCACCCTCGGGCTGCAATGGCAATGGAACCATAATCCCGACGATAGTAAATGGTCGCTCTCCCGTCGGCAGGGCTATCTCCGGCTGTATGCCGGCAAAGCACGCCAACTGGCAGATGCCCGCAACACACTAACGCAACGGGTGGAAGGCCCTTATTCGGAAGGCACGGTGTCTCTCGATCTTTCCGGCCTGAAACCGGGCGATGTAGCGGGGCTGGGCGTATTCCAGTCGCCATCTGCTTATGTAGGTGTCCGCTGCAAAGGAAAAAACAAAGAACTCATCATGGTGAATAATGACAGCACTGTTACCGTCTTACCCTATACTGCTTCCAAAATCTGGCTGAAAGCCATGGTACAGGAAAAAGACTTCACCGCTGCTTTTGCCTATAGCAAAGACGGTCAGCATTTCAGGACGATAGGCAATGCGCTGAAGATGGGCCTCGGACTGGATTGGACGGCCAACCGCTTTGCGCTGTTCCTTTTTAATACAGACATGACACGGCCCGAAAGCAAAGGGTATGCGGACTTCGACTGGTTTCGCCGTTAAACAGCGGTGGTCTGCTTTAAACGCATAAAACAAAACGGCTGCACCTCAAAGGATACAGCCGGTTGTTTTGGGGGGAACATTTACAAAGCAAAGATAGAACGCTTATTCCTATCAGACATGAGTAGTAATGCTCATAAAGCCGGTTACGTGGTACATAGATAAAAAGGGACGCCTGTCGACAGGCATCCCTTTTTATCTGTTGGCAGGAAGATTACTTTACAGCCATGGGCCTTACGTCCTGCACCAGCGTCAGTAAAAACTTGCCCGGTTCTTCCATCATCATCAGGTGGGAAGAATTTTCAAACCATACCCCTTTTTTATAGGGGGCCTTCACTTTTTTCAGCCAGGCGTCAGTAGGTTCGGAGGGGGTGGTATAGTCATGCCGTCCCATAAACATCAGTACAGGGATGGGAAACGTTGTTACGTTCTTGAAGTCCACTGCCAGGAATTCATCTATTACTCTGCCGAGGGTAAAGATGTTGCCTTCATCGATGGCGTCCACGTCTTTTTTATCATATTCCGGAGACAGCAGCGGAGCGTTGAAGAAATAGGAGGGCACAGGTCTGTACGCTGCCAGGCCGCCATATTCCTGGGGCCATTTGCGGGCAATGATGATCCTTTCGCGGGTGATAGGCTGATCACCCGGGTAAGGCGCGATGGATTGCAGTTCCCGGATAGCGGTGGTATCGTTGCGGCGAATGGCTTCTTTCAGGCCAAATTCAAAGCTTACCCGTTCGTTGTCTACCGTATTGATGTTCTGGCCTGCACCAATATATACATAGAACAGATCGGGGCGCTTCAGGGCGGCGCGCATGGCTATAATGGTGCCCCAGCTGTGGCCCATCAGGACCAGTTTCTTCTTGTGGTATTTCTGGCGGAGCTGTTCGGCCAGTTCAATGGCGTCGTCCACGTAACGGTCGATATGCAGGGTGGCGCCCAGGTTGGTGGTGTCGTTGGAGAGGAAGCTCTTGCCGGAGGCACGCTGGTCATATTGTACCATCGTGAAATATTCTTCCACGGGCCGCTGCCAGGTCCAGGCTACGGGCGCCATGGGGGAGGCCGGGCCGCCGTGAACGAAGAGGATGATGGGGTTGTTGCGGTCTTGTCCCCGTACAAATACCCATTGTTTGGTGCCGCCGAGGGTAGCCTCGAAATTTTCCTGGACACCATTGGGACTTAGGATCTTACTCAGCCCGGTGATCAGTTTTTTACCGCCGGCGTATTTGTCGGTCACATTATTGTTCTGTGCCTGGCTGGCAGGAAGGAAAGCCAGGGAGATGGTCATAAGTAACAGCAACGCTTTCAGGTGCTGACAAGTGTTGGCTCGCAGTCGATTTGTTAGCATGTAACGGATTTGTGGTATCAGATAGTAAATAAATAAGCAAAAACGTAAACGGTGGCAAACTATTGTTTTTTATGTTACCGGACAAATTCAGGTATGGCTGGTGGGAAAGGCTTCTTTTTTTGCCACATTTAATATTAAATTTACCGGTCTCCTGTAGGGGAGTTTGATTGTCTGATATCTTATATAGAATGAATGAACAGGAACTGCTAAAGCGGCTTGCCGCAGGCGACCAGGCGGCGTTTACAGCGATCTATCTGCAATACCACGGGGGGATTTATACCTACCTGTTGAAATTCACCAAAAATCCGCTGCTCACAGAAGATCTGGTGCACGACGTGTTCCTGAAGATATGGGAGGTCCGCGAACAGCTGGACATTAAGTCCTCTTTTGCAGGCTACCTGTACCGCCTTGCCCGCAATACCGCGCTTACACAGCTGAACAGGCTGACGCTCTTCGATACGGTAAGAGACGAGGTGATGCACCGTATGTCGCTGGGCATCCATGAGCAGTCGGTGCTGAATGCCGTGGAACAGAAGCAATACGAGGAGCTGTTGCAGCGTGCTATCGACAACCTGCCGCCACAGCGCCGGGAGGCGTTTATCCTCTGCCGTCAGCAGGGCAAAAGTTACGAAGAAGCCGCTGCGCTGATGAATATTTCCCGTAATACGTTTAAACAGCACCTGTCGCTGGCCGTAAAATCCATCCGGGACTACCTGCTGGAACATGGCCATATCTCCCTGCTGATGCTGCTGATAGCCATGAAATAAAAAAAAGCGGAATTTTTTTTCCGGACCATCCACCCATTTCTTTTACTCGTTAGTCTTAATAGTATGGAACCAAATAAATTTCCTGCGGACCTGTTGCAAAAGTACCTCGCCGGCGCCATTACAGAGCCGGAAAGTGAAGCGCTGTTTGCCTGGCTGAAGGAAAACCCGGCAGCAGCGGAGCAGAACGAGGCCCTGGAGAAAGTGCTGCAGGACAGCTATCATACGTCTTTTACCGCTGAAACACCTTTACCTGCCGGCGCCAGCCAGCGTATACTGGACCGGCTGATGGTGTCTGTAGCAGCAGAAGGTACCGGCATCGTACGCCCGATACCGTTGTGGCGCCGTCCCTGGGTACGATATGCGGCTGCGGCCATGCTCATAGCAGCACTGGCAGTTCCCGCCGCGAGGATGCTGACCAGCCGGAAAAAAATGCCCGCGCCCGCACCGGTAGCCATCGCCGGCGGTACCAGCCGCGCGATGCTGAAACTGGCCAACGGTAAGGAAATTATGCTGGACAGTACCCGTGGCAGCATCGTACAGGAACCGGGACTCACCGTACGAAATGACAGCGGCCGGCTCAATTATCAGGGAGCTACCGCAGCCGTGGAATATCATACATTAACAACGCCGCGCGGTGGGCAATACCGCATTGAACTGCCCGATGGTACTGCTGTTTGGCTCAATGCTGCATCCAGCATCACCTATCCGACAGCCTTTACGGACAAGGTCCGCGCAGTGATTATAACAGGGGAAGCATACTTTGAAGTGGCGGCTAATGCCCGCCAACCCTTCCGGGTGGATGTAAATGGAAAAGCGACTGTGGAAGTACTCGGCACCCGGTTTAACGTAAACGCCTATACGGATGAAGCAAATCTCCGTACCACGCTCCTGGATGGCAGCGTAAGAGTGAATCATCAGCAAACATCCGTGGTGCTGAAACCCGGTCAGCAGGCCGCCATATCGGGCGAAGGCCTTCAGCTGGTGGAACATCCGGACCTGGAAATAGCTATGGCATGGAAAAACGGCTCCTTCCAGTTTGACCATGCCCACCTGAAGGAAGTGCTGCGGCAGATGGCCCGGTGGTACGACGTGACGGTCGTATATGAACCCGGCAGCGCGGACATCGTCTTCAGCGGGGAAATAAAAAGAGACCTGGACCTGCCACAGGCACTGATAGTGCTGGAGAAGATGGGCGTCCGTTTCAGAATAGAAGGAAAGCAATTGATTGTCATGCCATAAAGCAACCATAATAAAAATTTAGGTCAACAAGCAACAACAGGTGAGGAGGTGAACATGCCGGCCTTAGTGGTCAGGGCCTGGTGTGTCCGGGAATGAAAAGCCCTTTGGGCTTAACGGCGGAGCTATGCCCGGCCACTTCTGACACCGGTTATTATTTATCAACCAAAAATACGTTATGCCAGAATTGAGACGTCCAAAGCGGTATATACCGTGGAAACAGCTAGGGCTGTTGCTGCTGATAGCAGCCATAGGACTGCCGCTGACGGGATTATCCCAGACTATGAATTACAGCAGCAAAAAAGTGACCCTGCAACAGGTGTTTGCAGAGATAAAGAAACAGACCGACCATGTTGTGGTATTCAATCCGGAGCAGGTAGACGTCACGCAAACTGTTCCGGTGAATGCCCGCAACCAGCCGTTGGAGGCGTTTATGAGGGCGCTGCTGGCCAAAACGCCGCTGAACTTCACGATCGTCGGCACTACCATTGTGATATTCCGCAAAGCGGACGTGGCGCCGGAATACAATATGCCGCCGCCACCCGTGGAGATCATGGGGATAGTGTATGACGAAAAAACAGTCCAGCCGATACCCGGTGTGAGCGTCTTTGCCAGCGTAAGCGGCAAAGGCGTCCAGACCAACGAAAAAGGTTTTTTTTCATTGAAGAATTTAAAAGACGCAGAAATGCTCACCTTCTCCAGTATCGGCTACGAGAAGGTGACCATGGCTGCCGGACAGCCGGGCGTGACCATGTACGTTAAAATGAAAGTGGCTACCAGTGAGCTGGACCAGGCCGTGGTACAGGGGTACGGCGTTACCAGCAAAAGGCTGGCCACCGGCAGTATCACCAAAGTGACGGGAACAGAGATCGCTTCACAACCGGTAATGAACCCGCTGCAGGCACTGCAGGGCAGAGTACCTGGTCTGCTGGTCACCCAAACTTCCGGCTATGCCAGTTCACCCCTTAAACTGGAAATCAGGGGACGGAACTCTCTCGGCAAGGGGTTCCTGTCAGACCCGCTATATATCATCGACGGCGTGCCGTTGACAGTGCTGAACCTGGTCAACGTCACAGAAGGGGTGTCCTCGGGATTTGTACAGGGTGGCTTTTCCGCTGCCGGAGGCCAGAGCCCTTTATTCGGACTGAATGCCAAAGATATTGAGAGCATCGAAGTCTTGAAAGATGCGGATGCAACAGCCATCTACGGCTCCCGCGGCGCCAATGGCGTTATCCTCATCACCACCAAAAGAGGAAAAACAGGAAAAACAGCGCTGTCTGTAGACGTGCGGGAAGGAATTGTAACTGTGCCCCGCCAGTGGCATCTGCTGGATACCAAAGAATACCTGCAGATGCGCCGCGACGCATTTAAAAACGAAGGCATCGCACCTACTATTGCTACGGCCCCAGACCTGATGCTGTGGGATACTACCCGCTATACCAACTGGCAGAAAGAAATCCTCGGCACAGGTAAAATGACCAACGTATCGGCCAGCCTCTCCGGCGGCGATAACCAGAATACTTTTTATGTAAGCGCCAATTATGGTCGTCAGGTAGAGCTGCTGAGCAAGAGCGGGGCCTCCCAAAAAGCGTCGGTAATGTCGCGTGTAAGGCATGCCTCCGCCAATCAGAAGTTCAGTATCATGGTGGGAACAACCATCGGCTATACGAAAGTGGACGCTATCGTTAACATGGGCGACGCTGCCTATCTGCCACCCAATGCACCACCGATCTACGACAGTAAAGGGAACCTCAACTTCGCGGAATGGACAGCCCATAACCCTGTAAGTCAGTTCCCCTTTGAAAGCCTGGGCAGGAAAAATATCAGCCAGGCCACCCAGCTCGATGGAAATATGGAGCTGCGGTATGAGATTGCCAAAGGTCTCACCTTCAGCACTACCGGCGGATATTCTTTCGTCAGCGGAACGAGCGACAATTTTGTGCCCATGGCATCGCAGAACCCCGCCCTGAACCCTACAGGCATGGCCATCTTCGGCACAACCCGCAACACCAACTGGATCGTAGAACCACAACTGGCCTACACCCGCTTTATCGGCAAAGGCGACCTGTCCATACAAGCCGGTACCAGCTATCAGTCCGCTGCTACCAATGGTACGACGGTCTTTGGTTTTGGCTACGGAGATGACGCACTGTTGGGCAGTATTTCCAACGCTCCACTACAACAGGCCACTGAAATGCTGAGCCGCTATAAATATGCCGCGGTATTTGGCCGTATCTCCTATAACTGGGACAATAAGTATATACTGAACCTGAACGCCAGGAGGGACGGGTCTTCCCGCTTCGCGCCAGGGCGCCAGTACGGCAACTTCGGCTCCGTGGGCATGGGATGGATTATGTCGGAAGAGCCCTGGGTGAAAGCTGTGCTTCCCAGTTGGGTTACTTTCCTGAAGCTGCGGGGCAGCTACGGCATCACCGGTGGGGATGGTTCCATCGGCGACTACCAGTACCTCTCACAATGGGGCACCCGCACTATCGGTGGGCTGCTTGGCAAGTACGACGGCGTACAGCCTTATGTGCCCATACATGCCATGAACCAGGACTACCACTGGGAGGCCAATAAAAAAATGGAAGGATCGCTGTCCGTCAGTTTTTTAAACGACCGCATTAACCTGGAGGTATTGCATTATCGCAACAGGACCGGCGACCAGGTGACAGGGCTGCCCACGCCACAGTATACAGGTTTTAGTTCCGTATTGGCCAACTGGGCGGCAGTGGTGCAAAACAGCGGCTGGGAAGGCATGATCAGGGCCAACCTGGTGCGACAGAAAGATTTTTCCTGGACGGTGTCTTTCAACATCTCCCGTAACCGTAATGTCCTGGTGGCATACCCCGACCTGGAATTTTCTCCTTATTACGGAACCTATAAAGTGGGGCAGTCGCTGTCTACCAGGTACTACCTGCATTACGTCGGCATAGATCCGCAGACAGGCAAACATGCTTTTGACGATTACAATAAAGACGGACAAGCGACGGTAAACCTCGGGATACCGGACGGCACAGGCATGGACGACCGTTATGTCCCTATCGACGACGCACCCAAATACTATGGTGGTTTCGGCTCCCAGTTCACCTGGAAAGGCGTACGGCTGGACCTCTTTTTTGACTATAAAAAACAGCTGGGCCCGGACCCCTTTGCCAACATATTGCCAGGAGCAATGACCAATCTGCCCAGGGAGGCGCTGGCCAACCACTGGACCAAACCAGGAGACAATGCGAAATATGCAGGTTTTGCTCCTATTGGTTACACCCTGTTCAACGCGTCTGACGGCGCTTTTATGGATGCTTCCTACGTCAGGCTTCGCAGCCTCGCTGTCAGCTACGACTTCCCGGAGAAGCTGGTGAAAAAAGCACGTATGGAGAGCTTCCGGCTGTATATACAGACAGAGAACATATTTAACATCACCCGTTACACAGGACTGGACCCCGATACGAGGAGCCTGACGGCGCTGCCTTCCCCGAGGACCATTACCGGTGGTGTAATGCTTAATTTTTAAATGATGATTTATGCAGACCTATCATAAAATAATTGCGCTTTCCGGTGGATGGTTATTGTGGGCCAGTCTTCTCTCATCCTGTAAAAAACTGGTGTCTGTGCCGGACCCTGTCAGCACTATTTCCACCAGCCAGGTTTTTAATTCTGAAAAGCAGGCCAATGGTGCGATGGCTGGTGTATACTCCCGGTTGATCAATGGGGATGATCCGGTAGGCGCCCCGCCGGTGGGAGAGAGTTCTTTTGCCGCAGGGCTCTCCACGATGCTGGGGGGACTTTCTTCGGATGAGCTGTATTTTTTCCGCTCCGTTACGGAAAAATCCTGGTACCTCGTGAATACCAACAAGCTGACCGCACAGGAGGCGAGTCGTACCAGTAGTGTATGGACCTCGGCCTACGGCGCGATATATGGTGCTAATTCCGTCATAGAAGGCCTGGCAGCATCCACCTCGCCTGATCTCAAAGACAGCGTGAAGCAGGCTATGACCGGTGAAGCAAAATTTGTGAGAGCTTTTTCCTATTTCTATCTCACCAACTTTTTTGGAGATATACCGTTGGTACTAACCATCGATTTTAATAAGACGCGGAACATGCCACGGGCCTCACAGGCACAGATATACGGACAAATGGAGATGGACCTCAGAGAAGCGGCAGCCGCTATGCCGGAAGCTTATCCCACCAGCATGGGGGAGCGGATACGGCCCAACCGGTACGCCGCCAGCGCGCTGCTGGCCAGGGTGTATCTCTACCAACAGAACTATGCAGGCGCTGTGGAGGCGGCAACAACCGTTATTAATCAGGCAGGATTGTATCAACTGGAGCCCGATCCCAACAATGCATTCGTTATCGCCAGCCGGGAAGCTATCTGGCAGCTAAAACAAAATGATGTTTCTGTTTTGTTGCGCAACGCTACGCCGGAAGGGTATGTCTTTATACCCATCTACCTGAAGACAGGTGTTGCCTCCTATGTGTTTACAGATACGCAGATGAAGGCTTTTGAGACCGGAGATAAACGGCTTTGCTGGATAGACAGTACCAAAGCCGCCCCGCAGCCTGGTATGCCCGCGGTTGTATCCTATTATCCGAATAAATACCATATTGGTCAGCCCAATGGCGAGCTAATGACGCCACCCCGTGAGTACTATGTGATGCTGCGTCTCGCTGAACAGTACCTGATACGCGCGGAAGCGGCTGCCAACGGCGGTCCGGGGGGCCTTGCCTCCGCTATTGCCGATTTGAACGTGGTCCGTTCCCGTGCCGGGCTGCCTGCATTGGCCGCGTCGCTCAATAAAGAGCAGGTGCTGACAGCCGTGGCCAAAGAGCGGCAGACGGAGCTATTTGCCGAATGGGGCCACCGCTGGCTGGACCTGAAACGCACCGGTAAGGCAGCCGCGCTGTTGTCTGCTATTCCGCTCAAACAACCGTGGGCGGGTAATCATCAGCTGCTATATCCCATTCCCAATACGGAAATCAGCGTAAACCATTTCCTGACCCAAAATCCCGGTTATTAATATGCAACGGTTAACATACTTCGCTGCTTCACTGCTATTGCTGTTGCTGGGCGCCTGTACCAAAGAAAAAACAGCGCCCGGAACAGCTTCGCTGACGATCATCAATGCGATACCCGGCAGCAGGTCTCTGATCACTAATTTCAATGACGGCCGTCCGATTAATTATTACCTGGCCAACGAGATCCGGTACAATACTTTTTTGCTGAGCAACCGTATCAGTTCCTACTCCGGCAGAACGCCGCTGGCACTTTATCATTATCCTGACACAACAGATAAAAGTAAACCGATGTTCAACCTCGTGGTGGACCTGCCCATAGGTTCCATGCATACGTTGTTCCTGGCCGGTACCCTTACCCAACCGGATACGCTGTTCGTCAGGGATGTTATCCCTTATCATCCGCTGGGCGACAGCAGCTGCGGCTTTCGTTTCGTTAACCTTTCTCCCGGCAGCGCACCGGTGAAAGTAACGATCGCACGGAAGAACGGCCCTCCGGTGGTGAGCACCCTGCCGTTTAAAAGGGTGACCGGTTTCCTCAACTATCCTGTTAATGCCGCGCAGGAAGACATGGCCTTTGAGTTCAGGGACGTGGCCACGGACCGCCTCATCGCTACATTCCCGGTAGAAGGGATACATAATCCGGTACCGGGAACGAACAGCCCGTGGGCATATAAGAACTATACCCTCGCTTTGGTCGGCCTGCCAGACGGTACTAACGGACAGGAACAAACGATACTGTCTATCAGCTACTAACGAAAGTGGGCATCAAACTATCAAACATTCAAAACGTATTATGAGCACTATCTTGAAAATTGACCGGCTCTCCCACAGGTACAGCAGTGCCTGGGCTGTCCGCGATATTAACCTGGAAATAGGCCATGCCGGCGTCATAGGCCTGTTGGGCTCCAACGGTGCCGGTAAGTCTACCACCATGAACATTATCTGCGGGGTGCTGAACCAAACAGAAGGGACGGTATATATCAACGGACTGGATATCCGTCAGCAACCGGAACAGGCAAAAAGACAGATCGGTTTCCTGCCGCAAAACCCGCCGGTATATACCGACCTGACGGTAGATGAATACCTGCACTATGCAGCGCAACTGCGGCATATCGAAAAGGGAAAAGTGCGTAAAGCCGTGGAGGAAGCGAAGGAACGCGTAGGTATTTCCCACTTCAGCAGCCGCCTGATCGGCAATCTCTCCGGCGGTTACCGCCAGCGTGTAGGCATCGCGCAGGCCATTATCCATAAACCCAAACTGGTGGTGATGGACGAACCTACCAACGGGCTCGATCCCAATCAGCTCATTGAAGCCAGAAAACTGATCCGCGAAATAGGACAGGACCACACCGTCCTGTTATCATCCCACATCCTTTCCGAAGTACACCTGCTCTGCCGCGAGATAGTGATGATAGAAGGAGGGCGCGTTATATTCTCCGATACCATGGAGGCGTTCAATAACTACGTACAGCCGCACAGCGTGCTCGCAAGAATGGAACAACCGCCCGCCGCCGCAGAACTGCAACAGATCAGCGGAGTATCCAATGTGGAATTCCTCAGCGACCGCCAGGTCCGCATCTATTTCGATGGTGATGAAAGTATCACGGAAAGGATCGTTGCGGCCAGCGTACAACACGGATGGCGCCTGCGTGAGATCAACCTCGACAAAGGATTGCTGGATGACATTTTCAAACAATTATCTATTCAATCGCTCCAATAATTTTTATACATGAAGATGATATTCAGGATTGCTAAAACAGAGCTTCGGAACCTGTTCTTTTCACCGGTGGCCTGGTTCTTAACAATCGCTTTTATGATACAGTGCGGAGTATACTATACCTACCCGCTGTATGGCCTGGCCAACTGGCAGGATGTGATTGGAAGGAATAATCCGGCATTTAAAAGCTTTGGCATTTCATTGACCAGCGCACTCTTTTTAGCACAGGATGGTATTTTCTATAATGTGCTGCAGAACCTCTACCTGTTTGTTCCGTTGCTCACAATGGGACTGATCAGCCGCGAGGTCAACAGCGGCACGATCAAGCTGTTGTATTCTTCCCCTATCCGTACCAGTGAGATCGTGCTGGGGAAGTATCTCGCTATCATGATCTACAACCTCTTGCTGGTAAGCATTGTAGGCGTGTTGATGATTGCAGGTTTTTTCAACATCTACGCGGCGGATTATGGCGTGCTGCTTTCTGCTGCGCTGGCCTTCTATCTGCTGGTTTGTACCTACACGGCCATCGGGCTGTTTATGTCCAGTCTTACTAACTACCAGATCGTTTCCGCTATCGGCAGCTTCATCATTATTTTTGTGCTGAGCCATATCAGTGGCCTGTGGCAGAAATATGACATCGTGCGGGACCTGACCTATTTCCTGTCTATCTCCGGGCGTACGGTCAAAATGCTGAAAGGGCTGATCACCACAAAAGACGTGATTTACTTCGTGATGATCGTGTATATGTTTGTCTCTTTCACACTCATCAAAATGAAAGCAGGAAGAGAGTCGAAACCATGGTGGGCGCAGGCCGCCCGTTACACGGCCGTATTTGCTTCCGTGCTGGTGATCGGGTACGTCAGCTCCCGCCCATCGATGATCGGCTACTGGGATACAACAAAGGGCAATACCAACACACTGCATCCCAATACACAGGCGGTACTGAAAGAGATGGGCAAAGAGCCTATGGAGATCACGCTGTACACCAATCTGCTGGGAGCAGGTGTTAACCGTGGTCTGCCGGAGAACCGGAACGATTATCTGACGGCCCTCTGGGAACCTTACCTGCGTTTTAAGCCGGACATCAAATTCAACTACGTTTATTATTATGACAACGATGACAGGGACAGTACGCTGTACAGGACGTGGAAAGGCAAGTCACTTGCTGAGATAGCCGCCCAGACAGCAGAAGGGCAGGAGGTGGACGTCAAAAAATTCCTGCCACCGGCGGCAGTGCGTAAAATGATCAACCTGCAACCGGAAGGCTACCGGCTGGTAATGCAGCTGAAATATAAAGGAAAGACCACTTTCCTGCGTACCTTCGACGATGCCGTGTTCTGGCCGGAAGAGCAACAAGTCGCGGCTTCCCTCAAACGGCTGTTGCAGGACCGCATGCCGAAAAACCTGTTCCTCACCGGCAACCTTGAACGTAGTATTTATAAAAATGGAGAGCGGGAGTATTCCGGTCATACCCTTGCCAAGGAAGGCCGTCTGGCGCTCATCAACCTTGGTTTTGATTCTGACAGCCTTTGTCTGGATACCCAGGAGATCCCTGCTGACATTGCCACCCTGGTGCTGGCCGATCCCAAGACCGCGATCAGCGCCGCCGGTATGGAGAAGCTCCGCCGCTATATCGACAACGGTGGTAACATGCTGATATTCGGGGAGCCTGGCAAACAGCAGATGCTCAATCCTTTGCTGCAACAGCTGGGTGTGCAGCTTATGGGGGGCACGCTGATAGAAGTGTCCAAAGACGAGATGCCGCATATGGTGAAACCCATTGCTACCACCGCTACGATGCACCTCTCGGAAGACCCCGCCCTGATTGTATTACGTGAGATGCAGACAGAAGGAAAAAGTATGGGGCTGCTGATGCCTGGCGTAACCGGCATCACCTTCAGCGACAGCAGCGCTTTCAGGGCTGCTCCGCTGCTGACGACCGTGCCCGGCAATGTATGGCTGAAAGCTGGTACCGTGGTGACAGACTCCACAGCGCCGGTGTTCAATCCGCAGGACGGAGATACCCGTCAGCCCTATTACGCTACGGCTATCGCGCTGACGCGTAAAATCAACAATAAGGAACAGCGTATCGTGATAAGCGCCGATGCTGATATTATGAGCAACCTCCGGCAGGGCGGCGGCTTTCTGGGCAGAAACCTCTACGCCTGGATGGTCAACGGGGCCTTTCCCATCTATACGCCGAAGCCGGCCCCTGTCGATACAAAGCTGACGATAAGCGCCACTACGGCCAGTATAGAAAAGTACCTGTTCGTATGGATATTGCCAGGCCTGGTACTGCTGACCGGAACAATATTGCTGGTGCGTCGTAAAAGACAATAAAACGGGAAACAATGTATTTACAAACGGATGAACAAACCATAGAGGACCTCCGGATATTCGGCAAACGGGACGTGAGCGGTATCTATGAGCTGTATAACCACACGCATACACGGGGCGGCGAAGCCCTGCTGCAGGACATGTTCCGGCAGCCGCTGTCCGACAAGGAGGAAATCAACCGCAGAAGCAGTATCATTGCTCATTTTGCGCAACAACGCACAACTTTCCCGTTTGAAGCGGCCATGTTTGATATGGCGGAAAAGTATCTGAAAAACGGGGACGAACATACGAAAAGCGGCGGCCGCAGTGTGCCGCTCGGAGAGAAAGATATTTACAACGGGGTCACTGCCGTGATCGGGCTGGTGCAGCAGCTGCACCGTTTCGTCGAAGGCCTGGCCATTGCCGGTATAGCCGCCTATGCCGGCGAGCGTGCTGCCATCGCCTTGTTGCTATCGGAACCTGCGCTGGAGCCGGTCCTCAACGAACCAATGAAAGGAAAACTGTCCTACGGCGCGGTAACAGCCTTTGACCTGCTGCTCAGGACGCGGGAGCGCCAGCGTATTACCCGGCTGCTGGAGCATGTATATACGCTGGACGTATATCTTTCCGTGGCGGCCGTGGCGGCGGAACGGCAGTTTGTGTTCCCGGTGGCGCTGGACAAGGGCGCCGCGGTGCTGGAACTGGAAGGGGTTTATCATCCGTCCGTAAAACATGCGGTGAGCAACAATGTATCCATGGGGCCCGACAGTAACGTGATTTTCCTTACGGGCGCCAATATGGCGGGCAAATCTACCTTCCTGCGTTCGCTCAGCACGGCGCTGTATGTGGCGCATATGGGTTTTCCGGTCGCAGCTGGCAGGATGTCGTTTTCTGTGCTGGACGGGATCTATACCACCATCAACCTGCCGGATAACCTGGGTATTGGGGCCAGCCACTTCTATGCAGAGGTGCTGCGGGTGAAAAAAGTCGCCACGGCGCTGGGCAACGGACAGTCGCTGCTGGTCATCTTCGATGAGCTTTTCAGGGGAACCAACGTAAAAGATGCGCATGAAGCCACCGTGGCTGTTACCCGTGCATTCGCCCGTCGCAAAAACAGCCTGTTCGTTATCTCTTCCCATATCGTGGAAGCGGGCGATGAGCTGAAAGAGTCCGGCAGCGTGGATTTTCGGTATCTGCCCACCCGTATGAACGGCCATCAGCCCGAGTATACGTATACGTTAGAAAAGGGTATTACAGACGATCGCCATGGTATGATCATCATCCGCAATGAAGGCATACTGGATATTCTCAGGAATGGTCGCAGGACCAAATAAAAATTGCATGTATGAGCTTTAGTATAGACAGGCAAACGATGGATGAACTGAACCTGCTGGGCAAGTTCCGGCAGGGCTCAGTATATCACCTGTTTAACCAGGTGAAGACCAGGGGAGGAGAGCGTTTGCTGGACATCATGTTTCAATCGCCATTGGAAGAGATGGCAGCCATCAATGAGCGGAGCAGTATTTTCCGGTTCTTCCAGGAGGCACAGCTGGTATTTCCTTTCGATGTGCAGCAACTGGCGGAAATGCGGGAATACCTCGACACCGGCGGCAGTAAAAATGTGCTGCTCTCCATGGCCGGCACCCTGCTGAAAAAGGGATTGTCCTCCGTAGCCAGGGATGAACGTTACCGGAAGAGTGTACAGGGTTTACAGGCCACCATCGTGACGGTGAAAAAATGCGCCGCTTTCCTGGCTTCCATAGAATCGTTGTCAGGCCCCTATGATCGCCGCATCGATGCTATGCGGCTGCTGCTGCGCACCCCTGAACTGGAGCAGCTGGCAGATATGGACATCTACCAGGCGTTACCGGTAAAAACACTGGCGACCTACGATCACCTGCTGAAAAACAGGCTGCGGCAGCCCATGGAGGACCTGATGGCATTTATCGACGAGCTGGATGTATATATCGCTGTGAGTGACGTGGCGCGGGCCAGGGGCTTTCACTATGCAGAAGCCTTCCCGCCGGAAAAAAATATGCTGACAGCTACCGGCCTGCATCATCCCTGCATTAGCAATGCCACCGGCAACGATATACGGATGCAGCAGGACAGTAATGTGTTGTTTCTCACCGGCGCCAACATGGCCGGCAAATCTACCCTGATGAAATCGGTCGGCATCGCCCTCTACCTGTCCCACATGGGCTTCCCGGTGGCGGCTTCCAGTCTGGCGTTCTCTGTTCGGGAAGGACTGTATTCCTCTATCAACGTGTCGGACAATATTCACCTCGGCTATAGCCATTTTTATGCAGAAGTGGTGCGGGTGAAACAGGCGGCGGAGGCTACAGCCAGTGGGAAACGCCTGCTGCTGATGTTCGACGAACTCTTTAAAGGGACCAATGTAAAAGATGCTTACGACGGCACGCTCGCTGTAACGGCCGCTTTTGCGGAATACACCGGTTGCCTGTTCATCGTGTCTACCCATATTATCGAAGTGGGAGAAGCATTGAAAGACCTGTCTAATATACAATTCAGATACCTGCCCACGGTGATGGAGGGTAGCCGTCCCCGTTATACCTACCGGTTGGAGGAAGGAATTACGGAAGACCGACAGGGAATGATGATCATCCGCAACGAAGGTATCCTGGAACTGATGAATGCCAATAACCTGTAAAATTTACCAAACATATGAAGAAGCTGTTGACATATGGCGCCGGCGCCATACTGGCCTGCGCATGCCTGCAAGCGGCGGCCCAGGAGAAAAAACTGGCCAGCCTTACCAAAGAGGATTTTATCGCCGACTTCAGACTGGCGGTCGATATCCTGAAAAAACAACATCCTAATCCGTATAAGTTTATCGATTCTGCTACTTTCATGCGCCGGGTGGATTCCCTGATGGACCGGATGGGCAAAGAGCAGGATATGATGACCAGCCTGCAGTATTCGCCCATCTACCTGGTAAGGGATGTGCATACGAGCCTGCGGCTCTCCAACGACAATTCCCGGGAGCTGTACGGTAATCTCCGCTTTTTCCCCTACCCGGTGATCATCGAACGGGGACGGATATTCGTTAATATCAAAGGCGCCACCATTCCCTACGGCGCAGAGATCCTCAGCATCAACAACAAACCGGTAAAAGACATTCTGCAAAGCCTCTCCACTTCCGCCTATAGTGATGGATTTATTCCTACCGGTATGGACCGGTTATACCCTGATTTTCAGGTGACCTTTAGCCTGCTGTCGCCGCACCAGGCCTCCTATCCGGTGACCTGGACGGCGCCCGGCAGCAAAGAAACGCGTAAAACGACGCTGGAAGCAGCCAACCCTACGGATGCTTTCCATGCCACGCGGCAGTCGGTCTTCCCATTCAACCTCTTGCAACGGGCCTACTATATCTACAATGACTACGACGACGCCACGAAGACTGGCCGTCTGACTGTCAATACCTTTGCGCTCAACGAGCAGGATGCCTACAAGGAGTTTAGCGAGTTTTTCCGTGAAGTAAAAAAACGAAACTACCAACAGGTGATCATCGACGTGCGTAGCAATGGCGGTGGCGATCCTGCTATCTCCGCCCTGTTGTATTCCTTTATGGCAGAAGCGCCTTTCCGGAACGTATACAACTACCGTACCCGTAACATCGATGTAGCTTACCCGGAATATGCAGTGGCAGATAATGGCCGACGTCTTTCTGATGAGGATATACAAGGACAGAAAAATTTCTTCTATCAGCGTTTTGATAAAGACAGCTCCGGCTTCTACGTGGGCAACGCCCGCCTGAAAGATGGACTGATGGAGAACTTCCCGCCGGACAAAGATGCGTTTCACGGTAAAGTATTTGTGCTCACCGGCGGCGGTACCGTGTCGGCGGCGACTTACTTCGCTACGCTGGTGCAGAAAAACAAAAGGGGAGTGATCATCGGTAAGGAGACCGGTAGCGGTGAAGCAGCTACCACGGCTGCCTGGTTCCTGCGTTACCTGTTACCCCGTACCAAATGTGTGCTGACAGTACCGCGGTCAGAGCTCAATTTCTTTAACGCTACTAAAGACAACGGCCGGGGTATCATGCCGGATAAGGAAGTGCCTATGGATAAGTTCATGGGATATGTGCAGGCCGATAAAGATCCTGAAATATCGTATACGATGGAGCTGATTCGCGGTGGTCATTGATATAAAAGCCGGACTCGTTTTGGGTCCGGCTTTTTTTTATTGGTTATCTAAAAATAAATTTCCATCTTTGCACCGGAAACAAGGTTCCCGACATAAAGAACTTTTTGATTCAGATCGTTATGAGATTGTAGTATATCGTGCAGAAACGGCTTTCTGCCATGTCAACCCGAAGTATTGTACGCCTGAAACCCCGGTTAAATCCTTCCACATTGTAATACTGCCCTTATCCCTTTTCTGGTATTTTATCAATAAGTTTTAAAGTCATTTTTACCGGTATTGCCGTGTCGTTGATACATGTCATCAACGGTCGGATGTTTGTTGCCCGTTGACGTGCGACCCGGTTGACCTATGCCCTTACCATGCACTCAATTTTTATGTTATGAATAAATATGAAAGACTAAAGAACGAACTGGAAACAGTTGGAACCGGGAAAATGAAGGCCTTTGGCGCTTCTATGTTGCCCATCCTTAAAAGTGGCACCCTGCTGACCTTCCGGCGGGAACCGGCATATACGGTGGGCGACATCGTATTTTGTAAAGTGAAGGGGCGTTATATCGACGCGCATAAAATCACGAAAACGGATGCGAACAAAGGTTACCTGATCGCTAACAACCACGGATTTGAAAATGGTTGGACAAAGGTAATCTACGGCAGGGTGATCTTAGGGGAATACGACAACCGTGTTATTTACCGGAAGGTATGACCGGTTCCCATTCTAACCAACAGCCCCTTTTTTTATCCTTCCTAAACCAGGCCATGGCAAATGATAAGTCATGGTCATCCTCGTCTTCTTCACTTCTTCCAGCAGCCGCGTAAAAAGAAGTAAGATGAAAATTGTTAATCATCTGCTTTTAATAAAATCATGAGAATGCCCGGTAATACAAGGCGTACTTTTGACGGAAAGTAATAACCCTCATTTTATTTTTTTGCCAAAACATATCTTTATGAGTATTACAACAATTGTTTGTTCACCACATGAACTACGGGGTGAGTTAACCCAAATCATGAAAGAGGAGTTTGCTGTTTCTCCACGAGTGGCGGAAGAAGCCTACGACGACCGCTTGGATGAATATTTCAGACGCTTAAAGAATGAGGTGCAATTTGTAGTCGAATATCCTTACGTGGACAAAGTATATCGTGACAGCTACTACGCTTACTTTTCCTCCAAACGGCGCCCCTATCAAAAAGACTGTATCCGGATTTCAATGTTTGATGGCGAAGTACTCCCGGAACACTTCAGAAATGCGGCCGGTGTTGCCGGTCTGCAGGAACGGTACCGTGGGTTTGTAGTGCTGCGGCCTACCATACCGAATATCATTGGCAGGAGTGTCGTATCTCCTTATGCACTGCAGGAGCATCGTTTCCTCAGCCTCGCCGGAAAATATCAGACAACGGTAAATTCCGTTAAGCTGGTGGCGACGGGCTTCCCGCATGCTTCCCAGGACACGGAAATGCTGACCTGTGCCGAAACATCCCTATGGGCCCTGATGGAGTATTTTGCGGGGCGATACCCTGAGTATAAGCCAGTGACGCCTTCTGTGATTATCGATACGCTAAGAAGCAGATCCAGTTTCAGGCAGATTCCTTCGGAGGGATTGGGTATCGAGCAGATGGGGTTTGCGTTAAGGGAGTTTGGGTTTGGTACAAAGGCTTATGATACCGCCGAGCTTTCAGTGGCGACTTTTGCTAACGTATTTTCTGTTTATGTGGAGAGCGGTATTCCTTTGATAGTGGCTGTTTCTGACAGGCATCATGGCGGCCGGATCGGTCATGCGGTTGTTGTTATGGGCCGTTCCGAGACAACTGATGCCGATATCGATCAGCTAAAAGCGGAGGAGGAAGAAGATGACGTATTGGCGACAATGATGAAAAGAAAACGGATTCGTATCTCAGACAATGCAAACATAAAACGCAGTTTTGTTATAGCCGATGATAACTATCCTGTTTACCAGATGGCACCCTTTGCTATGCCTGCAGCATACTATGGAGACGCAGATTGGCAAAGATGTGAAATAGTACAGTTTCTGGTGCCGCTCTACCCTAAAGTTTATATGGATGCACTTGCTGCCATAAAATATGTAAAAACAGTATTGTTAGATGACTCGTTTTGTATTCCAGCTGATACTGAATTATTTGTCCGTATTTTTTTGGCATCCAGCAGATCGTATAAAGACTATCTGACAATAGAGGAGAGTTTTGGTGAAGACTTGAAAGAAATTATATTAGCAATACCAATGCCTAAGTTTATCTGGGTGGGAGAGGTGTCTTCAAAGAATTTAATAAAGAAACGAAAAGCAAATGGCCTTATTATTTTAGATGCAACGGAACCTCAGACAACTGATGACTGGAATTTGGTGTTTGGTGGATATGATCAAAAACTGTATTGCAGGTATCCGGAGGGAAAGCGATTATTACAGAATTCCCTATCTTTAGAAGCGTTTAATATTTTTACTAATAATCTAAAAGGATTTTGATATGGCAATTAAATTAAACAGAGCCCAGGAAATTATGGACAGGTTAGAGCGAGAAGGGAAAGTGCGGGTAATGGACGATTGTCCGGAATTCAGAAAAAGACAAAAAGAGAGAAATAAATATATGGAAGAAGTGCGAAGGGAGTGCAACAGGATTTCCTTTAACTCCTGGATCGCCGCTTCGAAGCTCCTTCTTACCTGATATTAAAAATTGACTTTAGATGTAAGGCTGGCATATCTTTGCCAGCCTTTTTTGTGATAAAAAAAGTATCATAATGACACCCGTTTTCTCTCCCGGGTGGAAGAATGGTAAACGTATAAGCGTCATAAAAACCGTTTTCTTTATTTCTTTAAATTAATATCTTTGGGCGCAACCAACTAATGATCGGCCGGGGCTTCCGGCTAATATGTCTGACGATAACGAAATCTGGAAACAATTTTGTGCGGGTGAACAGAGCGCATTCCGTGAATTATACGACCGGTATTATTCGCGCATGTTCGTATGGGGATGCCGCTGGCTGGAAGGAGAAACGGCCTTTGTGAAAGATCATTTGCATGATTTTTTTATTTATCTGTGGGAAAAAAGAGCGAATCTCGCGCGGGAGGTCCAGGTGTCGGCCTACCTGCTGACAGCCTTCAAACGGCGGCTGATAGAGCAGTGGGGCCGGGAGAAACGCCTGAAGGATCTCGGTGCCATGATCAGCCCCGTGGAGGATCAGCAGGAAGATATAGATCTTTTTACCCGGCAGTTCAACCGGATACAGGCCGCTCTGCAGTCACTCACTCCTGCCCAGCGGGAGGTAATAGAGATGCGTTTTTTGCAGAATATGTCCCTGCAACAGATCGCCACCGCCAAAAATACCAGTCTGCGGACGGTCTATAACCTTACCCATCGTGCCATTACACAGCTCCGCCAGGAAGTGGGCAAAATTTTTTTTTTATTTCTGTGGTAAATCTGTTTCATCGGTCCCTCTGTATAGTAAAAGTGCCTGCGGATGGATGAAATTTCGGTCGAGAAGTTAATAGGAGAGCCTTCTTTCATTAATTACTGCTTTCGCAACGGCGAGGTGGATACCGCTTATTGGGAAGCCTGGCAACAGGCTCATCCAGAGCATCAGTCTGTTATCCGGGAGGCTGCTGCGGCGGTGAAAATGGCCTCCTGGCTGCTACAGGCGGAAAAAGCGAAGCCTGCCGCCATGGAGGCACTGGATGAGTGGTTGTTGCAGGCCACACAACCCCGTGTCCGCCGTCGTTCATGGTATTATGCTGCCGCCGCTGCATTGCTGTTGCTTTTAGCTATAGCATGGTTCTTCCGGCCGTCGCCTTCTTCCCCACCGGCAGTGGCGGTTCGTCAGGATGCTCCCCGACTGCATTTCAGCACCGTGGGGCAGCCCAGGACAGGCTTCCGTTTGCCGGATAACAGCTATGTGCTGCTGGAAAGTAATTCAGTACTGGACCTTGACAGCGCTTTCGGTCAACAACACCGCCACCTGCGGCTTCGGGGCACAGCATGGTTTAAGGTGCAGCCCGACCGCCGGCGGTCTTTCGAAGTACAGGGCCAGGATTATTTTGTGACCGCTCTGGGAACCGCTTTCCGTATGACTGCGGCCAAGGGGAAAATACAGGTGTTGCTGGAAGAAGGAAAAGTGAAAGTGGAAAAACAGCTGTCCGGAGAAAGAAAGCTGTTGGCAATATTACAGCCTTCCGAAAGTCTGCTGATAGACCCCGTTGCGCCGGCCCATACAAAGAAGTCCATCTTCCCGCAGGAGGAACTGGGCGCCTGGAAAGCGGAGGAGATCGTCTTCGACCATACACCACTTCCGGAAGTAATACAGCAACTGGAGGCTTGTTACAATATACGTATCACCATCGCCGGTAACAATCTGCAGCAGGAAACATTTACCGGGAAGTTTAAACACGATGCGCTGCCCGCAGTGCTGGACATACTTTGTTTCACTTTAAATAAACAGTACCGATTCACTGATTCAACCAACGTCTTAATTCAGTAACCAACCAAAACAGGACCATTATTTATGCATGTATTCTCTTGCCGGTTGTCCCTGGGGACAACGATCAGGCACGCTATTGCCCTTACTGTAACGACGCTGCTGATGACTGCCGCAACACTCCGCGCACAGGAAAAGAAAAATGTCGCGATGGAGAAAGTCCCCGTCGAAAAAGCATTTAAGCAACTGGAAGGTATCTTCCATGTCCGCTTCTTTTACTCCGGGTCCGCGATGGACAAACAACAAACAATTAGCATTCCCGCGGATACAAGAACGCTGGACGACGTGTTGCAATACCTGGCCGACCGATACCGGTACGCTTTCCGGCAGCAGGATAACATGATCAGCGTGAGCCTGCGCCCCGCTGCCACCAAAGAAAACACCATCCAGGGACGCATCGGCCTCTACGAAGAGGATAACATCGTTTACAATGCCGGAGTGACCATCCGTGAGGATAATACTACCAACGCCGCCATCACGGACGGCAAAGGGTATTTTGCACTGAAGCTCTCCCGGCCCAACAGCCGCATTCATGTCACCTGTGTGGGATATGAACATACAGAACTGGAGGTGAACGCCAACACCATGGTGAACCTTACATTACAGCAATCACTGAAGTCCATCCCGGAAGTGGTCATCTCCACCGGTTACCAGCGCCTGGCCCGCAAAAACACCACCGGCGCCTATGGCAGTATCTCCTCCCGTGAAGTGGAACGCAGAAGCAGCCAGTCTATTACCGCTGTGCTGGAGGGAAGTGTTCCCGGTCTTACACTGGCCACCGGCTATGCCGGTACCTCTAAAAATCGCTACCAGAGCGGTATCAATTTACAAATCCGCGGCGGCAGCTCCATCGGTACCGACCGGGCAGCACCGCTGATCATCCTCGACGGTTTCCCGGTGAACCAGCTGCCGGACAACCTCAACGATGTGGACAAAATAGACGTGCTTAAAGACGCCGCAGCAGCTGCCGTTTGGGGCGCCCGCGCTGCCAACGGGGTAGTGGTGATCACCACCAAAAGAGGTAAAGAAGGTAAGATGCGCATCAACTACGCCAGTAACCTGTACTTCACCCAACGCCCGGATTTCTCCCGCCTCGACAGGGCCACCGGCCGGGACCTGCTGGACTTCGACAAGGAATCATACGATAAAGGATTCGTGGACCCCCTGTTTTTCGAAGGCTCTCCGGGCGGTTATTCCCCTTCCTATGATATCTTATTCCGCCTGAAGAAAGGCGAAATATCTCAACAGGAGTTCGACCGTAAACAGGATTCCCTCGGCGCCCTTTCAAATTCCTCCCAGGTCCGCGACCTGCTGATGCAGACAGGCCTCCGGCAGAATCACTACCTGTCCCTCGCCGGCGGCAGCGGTAAATACCGTTTTATGATTTCCGGATCGTACGACCATAATCAGTCCACCTATATCGCCGATAAATCACAGCTGCTGCAAATCAATATGCGCAATGACCTGGAAATCAGCAGCCGCCTGCGTTTTAGTCTCGATATGAACGGTACGTTCCAGGACTACCGGACAGGCCCCGCCCTCAATTCCGGTATCCTGCTAACACCACCTTATCAGCTCTTGCTCGATGGCGACGGTAAATACCTGTACGACTACAGCACATTCAACAAAGCGGAAAATGACCGCCTGCTGGCCAGCGGTTATTCTGACAATGGCCGTAACCTGCTGGAAGAAGCCCGGCTGGCAGACAACCGTCAGAAGAACTTTGGCCTGCGGACTAAAGTCGGTGGGGAATGGAAGATCCTCAAAGGCCTGACACTGAATGCTGATTTTCTCTATGACAAAATGAAACAAAGCGGCCGGAACCTGATCGTGGCCCAGTCCTACGACAGCCGTAACTTCGTGAATCAGTATGTGACGCTGGATGCCAACAACCAGGCGGTGTTTAACATCCCGAAAGGCGGAATCCTTAAAACCATGGAAAATACGGCGGCCAACTGGGCCCTCCGTTCCCAGCTCAATTACACCAACGTATTCCGCTCAGTACACTTCGTGAACTTCGCTGCCGGTATCGAAGTGAAAAAATATGTGACCGATGGCGCCACTGCCGCTAAATTCGGCTATGACGATGCACTGATGATTTTTCAGCCCATCGATCAGAAAACATTGCTCAAAGGCGGACAGACCGGCTGGAGCGGCCGTCCGATACCGCGCTTTGATCAATCGCTTTATGACAGGTTCTCCTTCAGCGACACCAGGGAACAGTCGTACTACGGTATGGCAACCTACACCTACGACGACCGCTATACCATTACTGCCAGCTATCGGGTTGACAAATCGAATCTCTTTGGTGTAGACCCTAAGTATCGCAATAACCCTTTGTGGTCGGTAGGCGGAGCCTGGGACATTGCACGGGAGAAATTCTTTCATGCCGATAAAATCAGTCTGCTAAAGCTCCGCGCTACGGTAGGGCTGACAGGCAACTACGATCCCACCACCACGCCACTGCTGGTAGCGAGAAAAATGTACCAGGCTGTGCTGGGAGATTACAACGCAAGGGTCACCAGCTATAACCCCAAACTGCGCTGGGAAAGAACACGCACTATGAACATGGGGGTGGACCTTGGGCTGTTTGACAACAGGTTACAGCTCTCCGCCGATATATACCGCAAATACGGTTATGACCTGTATGGCAATACCATCCTCGATCCTACAGTAGGGATGGCCACCATGAAGATCAATGCTGCAAAGATGCGTAACAACGGTGTGGAACTGGCAGTTCAGGGCACCGTGCTGGATACCCGCGGTTTCAGATGGACCAGCCGCCTGAATGCAGCCTACAACCATAATATCATTACAGAGAACAGGATACAGGACGGTAACCCGGAAATCAACCGGCCTTCCGGTACCACACAATATGTAGAAGGTTATGCCAGAGAAGCACTGTGGAGCTATCGCTGGGCCGGACTGGACAACAAAGGTAATCCGACCGTATATGGTGATAAAGAGGAGAAGGTGAAAGTACCGGTACTGTCTTCGTTGGTGTATAGCGGTACTTACCGGGCGCCGTACTCCGGTGGGTTCACCAATATCTTCTACTATAAAAATTTCTTCGCCAGCGTGATGACGGTATTCAACTTCGGCAATGTGCTCCGCCGGGAAATGCCTTCCATGAACGCCCTGGATTTTTCCAATGCTATGAACTACCAGATCCGGAACCGCTGGCGCAAACCGGGAGATGAAGCATCTACCGATATCGCGGGCATGACGCAGTCTTTTGAACCGGATGATTTTTATGACGGAAGAGAACGTGCTATGCAGTTTTCTACCAACAGCGTGATTCCCGGAGATTATATCCGCCTGCGGGAAATACAACTGGGGTATAATTTCCCCGCTAAGATGCTCAAAGGCTCTTTCCTCAAAGGCCTGCATATCATCGGTCAGATGAATAATGTGGCGCTCTGGAAGAAAAACAAATATGGTATCGATCCGGAAGCCATCGATCCGGTAAGCGGCAGCTACTATTTGCCGGAACCGAGGGTAACAACACTGACAGTAAGAGTGGAACTGTAAATTCTAAAAATGCGAAAGTCATGAAAAAACTGATAATATATTGCCTGGCAGGGGCAGCCATGCTCGGCACCGGCTGCAAAAAATTTATGGACGTTACGCCTAAAGGAGTATTCATCCCCAGGACAGTAGCGGAATACGAACTCTTTTTAAATGATGTGTTGCTGGCAGATGCGAGCTACGCTTACTGTGAATTGATGACGGATGATCTGGCCTTTACTGATGCACGGCTGGCCGCGGATAACCGCACCACCCGTTCCTATCTCTGGAAACAGGACCTGCTGAAGGCAACAGAAGACGACGGGGAATGGAACAACATGTACCGCAATATCTATAACTGCAACCTTGTCCTGGCCAATCTTTCTGCTGCGACAGAAGGTACTGCCGCGGAGGTGAACCGCCTCTCGGCAGAAGCCAAAATACAACGCGCTTATTTTTACTTCAACCTGGTGAACCTGTATGGCGCCGGCTATCAGGCTGCTTCTGCTGCTTCAGACCCCGGCGTGCCGCTGCTGCTGGCGCCCGACCTCGAAGCAAAGACAGTACGTGCCTCCGTTCAGGCGGTGTACGATCAGATCCTGAAAGATCTGCAGGAGGCGCTTGCCGTTAATGAGCTGCCGGTGACCGGAAAAACGTATGTGCATCCGGGTAAGGCCGCCGCTCATGCGTTGCTGGCAAGGGTATACCTGTATATGGGTAATTATGCCGGCGCACAACAGTCGGCAGAAGCAGCGCTGTCCCTGAAGAACACGCTGCTGGATTACAATACCTTCAGTTTCGTGAACCCTGCCCGCCCGCCTATTGGCGTCAACGGCAGGCCGGTGCCTGAAAACAACCCGGAAAACATCTTCTCTAAAACCAACGGTGGCAACGGTATGCTGTCCCGTTTTATGATCAGTCCCGATCTGCTGAATGTGCTCGGCGAAAAAGACCTGCGTTATGTATATACGTTTAGCCGCCTCGATAATAAAGGGCAGCCTGTTACCAGTCCATTTCCGGAATACTTTGCCAACAGTGTGAACTATAGCATCGGCGTACCGGAAATGATGCTGATCAAAGCGGAATGCCTTGCACGCAATAATCATCCTGCAGCAGCGGTGACATTGCTCAATACCCTCCGGCAGAAGCGCTTCAAACCGGCAGATTATGTGGCGCTGACGGCCACCTCCGGTGCTGAGGCGCTGGACCTGGTACTGCGCGAGAGAAGACTGGAGCTGCTTTATCATGGACTCCGCTGGTTGGACCTTAAGCGGTTGAACCGCGAACCCCGTTTTCAGAAAACACTGACCCGCACGTTTCAAAACAATACCTATACGTTGCCTCCTAATGATCCGCTTTACCTGTTGCAGATAGCACCCAAGATCATCGGTATAAATCCTGGTATCGTGCAAAACCCACGCTGAGTAAATCTTTTAAACCAATCATGCTAACAACGGGAGCGCCTGTACGGCGTTCCCGTTATCAAAAAGATGCATATGAAATCAATATCATTTATTATGATGGCAGCCTTGTTGCCGGCAGCCGCCGGCGCACAGCAGCTGAAACTCACTTCCGCCGTACATGCAGATCAGGGGAAAGTAACTATCTACCAGGAGTGGCCTGAACGCAGGGTGGTAGATACCCCGCGTCTCTCCGGTCACCAGGTGTCCTGCCAGCTGCCGCAGGCTGCGGCGGTCTACCGTGTGTCCCTCAGAAAACCATTTGCCGATGCTACGGTGCTGGCAGAAGAAGGGAAGCCCGTGACCATTACCATCACGAAAGATAGCCAGGTGGTAGTGCGGGGTGGTGTTCTCCAGCAGCGCTGGGACGATTTCCTGCAGTCCGTCGCCCCCGATGAAGCGGCATGGAGCGATGTAGGCCGCAGATATGAAAAGGCCACCGACCTGGACGCCAAATTGAAGATCGCCCGGGAAATGGACCATTACTCAGGATCGGTACAACAGGCACGGCTACACTTTGCCGTGCAGAACGCCGGTAATCTCGCCGGCGCCTGGATGGCCTATTCCTATGCTTTCGCCTGGACGCCGGAGTCGCTGAAGAAACTAACGCCCCTGTTCCGGCAACAGCCGGCTGCCAGCGCTACATATGCGGTATTGAAGGAGAAGCAGGCCGCTGCAGCGGCCGTCAGCATGACAGGCAAACAGGCGCCGGTATTCACCCTCAGCGCTATCGACGGTCAACAGGTGGCATTGGACAGCTTTATCCGTCAGCATCAATACGTTTTGCTGGATGTATGGGCGTCCTGGTGTACACCCTGCCGGGCAGGCAATCGTGCACTGGCCGCGCACTATGAAGAGCTGCAACAGAAAGGGATCGGCTTTATCTCCGTTTCTGTTGATGAAAACAAGGATCTCTGGAAAAAGGCTGTGGTGGCGGATAAGATACCGTGGACGCAATTGGTGAGCCCTCACGGGATGAAAAGTGATTTTGTCAATGCTTACAAGGTACAGTCACTGCCGGCTACTTTCCTGATCAACCGGGAGGGCACAATTATTCAGCAGCATATCGAGATCGAAGACCTGAAAAAACTATAATACACATGAAGAAGATTTACTGGATAGTAGGCCTGCTGGCTTGTGTTATCCATGGAAACGCGCAGCACAGCCGCACCCTGTTGCTGAAAAATGCCACCATCATCGATGGCGATGCCAGCGTTGCACCGCGCAAAGGCAATGTGTTGCTACGGCAGGGGATGATTGCAGGGGTGCTGTATGACAGTACTGTGGCGGCCGACAGCGTGATCGACTGCACCGGGAAATTCATTACGCCCGGACTGATGGACGCCCATGTGCACCTTGCCACAATGGGTATGGACCACCAGCAGGCGGCAGAACGGACCACCGATAGTATATTGCAGAACATGCTCCGTCACGGTATTACAACTGTCCGTGATATGGCGGGAGATGCCGTTTTCCTGGCCCGTTACAGCAGGCTGGCGGCTACCGGTCAACTGCTGTCGCCGGATATTTTTTACGCTGCACAATTCGCTGGTCCCGGTTATTTTGAACTGGTAGGCAAAGGCTCCCGTGAATCTGCCGATCTGGGCACTACCCCCTGGTACTGCGCCATCACCCCGCAAACAGACCTGCGGCTGGCCGTGGCGGCAGCCAAAGGCGCCGGGGTGACGGGCATTAAAGTATATGCTGATCTCTCCCGGGAGCAAATAGCCGCTATTACGCAGGAAGCGCACCGGCAAGGGATACAGGTATGGAGCCATGGCGCCGTGTTCCCGGCCAAACCGGCGGATGCAGTAGCGGCAGGGGCCAACAGCCTGTCTCATGCAAATGATCTCTGTTTTCAGCAGCTGCCGGGAGATACGCTGGAGATCTCCGGCGCATGGCAGCAGCTCTACAAAGGTTTCGTGCTGGATACCAGCGTACAGATCTCATTGCTGAAACAAATGAAGGAGAAAGGTATTTTTCTCGATCCGACCGTCTTCCACGCAGGTAATAATAAAATGGAAAACGCTTTTATCATCACCCGGCTGGCGCACCGTTTAGGTGTTTCCGTAGTAGCGGGCACCGATTGGATCTATCCCGCAAAAGCGGAGCCGGTGCCGCTCATGGAAGAAATGAAATTACTGGTAGCCCGTTGTGGCATGTCGCCTGCGCAGGTGCTGCAGTGTGCCACACTGAACGGTGCGCTGGTAACAGGACTGAAAGACCGTGGCCTGGTACGGGCTGATAAAAAAGCGGACCTGCTCATTCTCGACGCTGATCCATTAAAAGATGTGACGCGGCTGTTCTCACCGAAGATCGTCATCAAACATGGTATAGTGCTGAAAATACAGCCATAAGAAAGGGTTATACTTTAGCGAGACAAATATCTTCCTGGAATTTCAGGTACTGTTTAGGGCTGAGATGCAGATAATGTTGAAAGTCATGAATCAGCTGGCTCTGATCATAATAGCCACAGGCTTCAATCTGGTCAAACCAGTCGATAGGAGCGCCGGCAGCCACCTGTTGCTGTACCATCTGGACTGCTTTCAGAAACCGTTGGTACCGCTGGCGCTCCTTCATCGTATAACCGAACTGTTTTTTCTGGTGCAGCTGAACATTGCGCTCACTCTGGCCCGTAGCGTCGGCAATGGTTTTGACGGGATTCAGGTTTTCATCTTCGAAATTGGCCAGCTGTGCAGAAAGCAGATGCCTGTCCTGCAGATAAGGCCGGCAAAAATCGAGGATATGCATCACCTGCGCGCCGGGCGCAGGGATATGCTGCAGCGATTCCCACAGTGCTGTGAAGCAGTTGTCTTTCACCAGCTCATCCGGATGCCCCACCATGGTCGCACGTCCAAAAAAACGATAAAAAGCATCATCCTTGAAATTGGCCACCAGTATACTGGTCCCGGCCGGTAACGTGTAATCGAATGCCTGTTTCACCGGGCCCAGGACCATACACTGCGCAACCTCCAGCAGCGTTTCCTGCGCTGAATGCAGAACGCCTTTCCCGCCAAATACAAATACCATGATTGTCTGATAGGTAGGCAGCAGGGTTTTCGTTACCGAAGCACCGGTATTATTGACAGCATGATAAAAATAGGAGAATACAGCTTCATACTCCGCCGGAACAGGCAGGCGTGATTGCTGGTACCCCTGGTGAGTGTCCTGGTTCATGTGTCAAAGATACCTTAAATCAGGGTTAGATGTTAATCATTGCATTTTCACATTTGTGATAAACTAATGAGATAGGGATGGGGTAGTTTTGCTAAAGCCTGATCCAACGCCATAAATTTTCTTATATTCACGACGTTGCACTGTAACGGGAAACCTGGCAGCTATTCACTTTTTAATTATTCAATGATGACGACCCAGTTTTTTTACCTGGTGCTTAACCCAACAGAAAAGAAACTACCTTACTTGTATAGCCATGTTTTTAAGATCACCTACCGGCATCTGAAGGACCTGGTGGCACAACAGCAGCAACTGGAAGCAGCATTCAGAGAACATAATCGCCACCCGGAAGATTATAAAGCAGAATGGTCGGTGGGAGTGGACGGGGAGCCACAGGCGGCGGCGGATAGAAATGATGAGATACGGGCCTGGCAGATGGATGAAACGAAAGTTGTCCGAACGATCAATTGGCCCTGACAGCCATCGGCTGTCAGGGCCCGGGAATATTATTCGTGCTCGTTTTGGTAGATCTTGTCTATAGCACTTTTGTATTTTTCAAGCACCACTTTTCTTTTCAGGCTCAGCTTAGGCGTCATTTCACCGCCGGCAATGCTCCATTCTTCGGGCATCAGCTCAAAGCGTTTGATCTGCTCCACATGATTGAAGTGCTGGTTGTATTCATCGATCACTTTCTGATAGGCTTCCTGCACCTCCGGACGGGCAATGGCTTCTGCCTGCGTCGTGAAGGGGATATTCTGCCGGTTCATCCAATACTTCAGATACGGGAACGCAGGTACGATCAGCGCGCCGGTAAACTTATGGCCTTCACCCACCACCATGATCTGTTCAATGAACGGACTTTCCTTGAACTTGTTTTCAATGGGTTGTGGCGCCACGTACTTGCCGCCGCTGGTTTTGAAGAGTTCTTTTTTACGATCGGTGATTTTGATAAATTTTTTATCTACCCAGATACCGATGTCGCCGGTGTGTAACCAGCCATCCACAACGGTTTCAGCGGTGAGATCAGGACGTTTGTAATAGCCTTTCATCACCGTAGGGCCTTTCACGCAGATTTCGCCGTCTTCCTCCAGTTTAACTTCGATGCCATCGATAGGGGGACCTACCGTGCCAAATTTGGTGCCGCCGGGCTTCCTGCGGTTGACGCAGATCACCGGGCTGTTTTCGGTAGGGCCATAACCTTCGTATACCGGTATCTGCGCGGCGTTGAAGATACGCAGCAGTTTCTCCTGGCAGGCCGCGCCGCCAGTGACGATATAGCTGATATTTCCTCCCAGCGCTGCGCGCCATTTGCTGAAGACCAGCTTATTGGCGATGGATAACTGGAGGTTGTACCAAGCACCGCCGCTGATATTGTTGTCATATTTGCCGGCCAGGGATACCGCCCAGAAAAACAGCCGGCGTTTGATGCCGGTGAGACTGTTGCCGGTGGCCATAATTTTCTCAAATACTTTTTCCAGCAGCCGCGGTACGGTGGTAAATCCATCAGGGCATACCTCTTTCAGGTTCTCGCTAAGCGTGTCCAGACTTTCTGCATAGTAAATACCGATAGCACTGAAAAGATAGATGTAGGTAACCGTCTTTTCGAAGATGTGGTTCAGCGGCAGAAAACTCAGTACTTTCTGCTGTGGCGCATCATCAAAAGGGAAGCTCACCTTGGAATACATCACGTTGGAGGATATATTGGCATGCGTGAGCATCACGCCTTTGGGCGTACCGGTGGTACCGGAGGTATAGATAATGGTGGCCAGGTGTTCCGGATCAATCCCCGCTTTAATGGCTTCTACCTGCTCCAGCAGCGCAGGGGTGGCCATGTCCGGAATGGTGCTCCAGTGGGTGGCGCCGGGTATCTCGTCAAAGGAATAGATCTCCTTCAGCGTAGGAACGCCGCTCCGGAGAGCCTGGATTTTTTCCAGCATCTCTTTGCTGCTGACGAAGATATACTTCACGGCAGCGTCGTTCAGGATAAATTGTATTTCAGCCGGGTTGGTAGTGGGGTACAGGGGCACCAGCACGGCGCCGGTCTGCTGTACCGCCAGATCTGTAAACACCCATTCCGGCCGGTTGTTACTGATAATAGCGATTTTGTCAGCGCCTTCAGGCGTAAAATCATTGCCGCCCACGCCCAGCTGTAACAAGCCGGCGGAAAAGCGGTTCACTGTTTCACTGACACTGGCAGTACTGAATGTCTTCCAGCTGCCATTGATCTTGGCGGCCAGCATGTCCTGTTTGGGGAATTTCTCCAGCTGAAACTTTACTGCGTCGAATAGCCTGTGCCTCGGGAGCGTACTCATAAGGTAGATTTAGTGATGTAATAGGTACCAGTTCGTATTAAATATACTAAAAAATATATGTCAGTAAAACTGAAATTATTGGCAGCGGATCAACGCCCGAAACGCTCGCCGGCCCCACGAGCGGCCGATGCGCATAAACACTGTCTTTCCACGTGAAGACAATGTAGCCGATATGTTGCACAGCCAGCTTTTCCGTGATGAAATAGGTGTCGATATTCCTGTCCCGGGAGAGGCTTACCTTTTAGGGGAGCTGTATCGTCTCCTGTGCAAAAGAAGGCGCCTCCATCATCGTCCATGCATGTAGTAACAGGGATTCTGGCATATGGGTTATTGGTTCTGTTCCCTACAATATAGTCAATTTTCAGGCGTGATAAACACCGGGAATGTTAAAGTTATTAGCGCTGTGCGTTGCTTTTATGCTGATCTTTTCCTATTTTTTCTGCTTTACCGGACCATAAACGGCCAACCGGCCTTAAAATATAATTATGCTTACTGCGCTAACAAACGGAACGATCTACACCGGTGCACAGGTGATCAGGGATAAGACACTTTTAACAGAACAAGGAAAAATCACCGCGCTGGTCAGCCCCGCGGAAGTCCCGGCAGATGCTACGGTCGTAGACTGCGCCGGAAGTATCATCGCACCCGGACTGCTGGACCTTCAGATCTATGGCGGCGGCGGGTACCTTTTCTCCGCTAAACGTTCACCGGAAGCGCTCAACGCCATGGCGCAGGCGCTGGTTAAAAACGGTACGACCGGCTTTCTGCTTACCCTGGCGACCGACAGCCTGGAAGTGTTTGATGAGTGTATCCGTATTGTGCGCGACCACCCGCATCCGGCACTGCTGGGCATGCACCTGGAAGGGCCCTATATCAACCCCGCCAAAAAAGGCGCGCATCCTGTACAGCATATCAGGCGCCCGGTGCGCGAAGAGGTGGAAAACCTGCTGGCCGCCGCCGGTGGTGTGGTGAAGATGATCACCGTGGCCCCGGAAATGTGTGATCCGGCTATCCTGCGCTGGCTCGATGAGCAGGGTATCGTCCTCTCCGCGGGCCATAGCAACGCCACCTTCGCAGAAGCGATGGAAGGTTTCCAGAACGGGGTGCGGGCAGTAACACACCTGTTCAATGCCATGTCGTCCCTGCATCACCGCGATACCGGCCTCCCCGGCGCCACCTTCCGCAACGGCAGCGTGTATGCCAGCATCATCGCCGATAATATCCACGTGGATGACAACGCGCTGATCATCAGTAAACAAGCAATGGGCCATCGTTTGTTCCTGATCACCGATGCAGTGGAAGCCAACGACACCTGGCCGGCGCATCATGTGGCACAGGAAGACCGCTTTACGTTGCCCGACGGTACCCTCTCCGGATCGCGGCTGACACTCCTGCGCGCAGTACAGCGCTGTGTGGAATATGCCGGTATTCCGCTGGAAGAAGCTCTGCGCATGGCTACCGTATACCCGGCCACGCTCATGGGCCTTAAAGACCGCGGCCGTATTGAACCAGGCTGCCGGGCAGACCTGGTGGTGTTTGATCATCAGTATAAAGTGCAAAAAGTATTTGTCGCTGGCGCACAACAGTGAGCTGCAGGAAAATGTTAATACAGGAAGATGAAAAACAACTGTCTGACTATCATAACCACCTTGTGGCTGACCGCTCTCTGCGCGTCCGATGCCATAGCGGCCACGGAATCCTGGATACGGATCAACCAGCTCGGGTATCTGCCCGGAGGCGTTAAAGCGGCCGTATGGGCCAGTAAACATACAGCCATACCCATGAAGTTTCAACTGGTGGACTCCGCCAGCGGTAAGCCGGTCTTTACCGGTACCGTCAAACCTTTCGGACAATACGGTCCTTTCAGGACCACCGCCCGGCTCGACTTCAGCAGCTGGAAGCAAACAGGTACCTTTTACCTGGTGGCAGGAGAGGCGAAGTCGCCTTATTTTCGTATAGCCCCCAACGTATATGCCGGCGCGGCGGACTTCGCACTGCGGTATATGCGCCAGCAAAGGTCGTTTTTTAATCCCTTTCTGAAAGATTCCTGTCATACCCATGACGGCTATACGTTATATGGGCCAATGCCCGACAGCACCCGCATCGATGTGGCCGGCGGATGGCACGATGCGAGCGACTACCTCCAGTATTCCACTACATCGGCCAACGCTACCTACCATCTGCTGGCGGCCTACCGCGATTTCCCGCAGGTGTTCGGCGACCGGTACGCGGCCAACGGCCTGGAAGGCAGTAACCATGTGCCGGATATCCTCGATGAAGCACGCTGGGGGCTCGACTGGCTGTCGAAAATGCATCCGCGTGACAACTGGATGTTCAATCAGATCGCTGATGACCGTGACCACAACGGCATGCGGCTGCCTAAAGAAGATCCTTTTTATGGCAAGGGCTTCGAGCGGCCGGTATATTTCTGTTCCGGCCAACCACAGGTGCGGGGTAAATTCATGAACCAGACCACCGGCGTGGCTTCCACAGCGGGCAAATTTGCCAGCGCTTTCGCACTGGGATATGACCTGCTGAAAGACAAAGATGCCGCTTACGCCGGTATCCTGCGCCGAAAAGCACTCACTGCTTACAGTATGGGCCGCCGGCAACCGGGTGTCTGCCAGACCGCCTCGGTAAAGTCGCCCTATATCTATGCGGAAGACAACTGGGTGGATGACATGGAACTGGCTGCTGCCTCACTGTACCGGTTATACGGAAAGGATAGTTGCCGGCAACAGGCACTGGACTATGCCGGGCAGGAGAAGATAACACCCTGGCTGGGGAAGGATACCGCCTATCACTACCAGTGGTATCCATTTATTAACCTGGGGCACTATGAACTGGCGCGGCAACTAAAAGGCGCCGCCCGCCAAACCATCACCGGCTACTACCAACAAGGTATTGATCAAGTATGGCAACAGGCAAAAAACAATGCCTTCTACCGTTATATTCCTTTTATCTGGTGCAGTAATAACCTCACCACCGCCTTCGCCATCCAATGTTACTGGTACCGGCAGCTGACCGGCAGTAATGCCTATGCCGCACTGGAACAGGCTAATTTCGACTGGCTCTTTGGCTGCAACCCGTGGGGCACCAGTATGGTGTATGGTTTACCCGCTGCCGGCGACACACCGGAAGATCCGCACTCGGCCTTTACCCATCTGGGCCACTACCCGGTAGATGGGGCGCTGGTAGACGGTCCCGTATATACGAATATCTACAAAAACCTGATCGGGATACAACTGTCTAAACCAGACGCCTATGCGGCGTTTCAAAGCGACCTCGCCGTGTACCACGACGATTTCGGGGACTACAGCACCAATGAACCTACGATGGACGGAACAGCTTCGCTGATCTACCTGCTGGCTGCCATGGACCATGAAGGCGGTAACCATCCCGCTGCTGCTACGCCGGCTAACAGCAGCGCATATACGTACGCCGCCGGCGCCGTTATCCGCGGCGATACCAGCCGTAAGACGCTGACGCTCGTTTTTACCGGCGATGAGTTTGCTGACGGGGGACGGACAATACGCCGCGTGCTGCAGCAACAAAAAGTGCCGGCGGCCTTCTTCCTTACCGGGAAGTTCTATGCCAATCCTGCTTTTCAGCCGCTGGTCAAACAACTCAAAGCTGATGGCCACTACCTCGGCCCGCATTCCGATCAGCATCCGCTGTATTGCGACTGGCAAAAACGGGACAGCCTTCTCATCACTCGCGACGCTTTCGATAAAGATCTCGCTGCCAACTACCGCAGGATGAAGACCCTCGGCATCTCCCAAAGCGCGGCATCCTATTTTCTGCCGCCCTACGAGTGGTACAATGACACCATCGCTGCATGGACGAAGGCGGCAGGTCTGCAACTGGTGAACTTTACACCGGGAACACGTTCCAATGCAGATTACACCACACCGGCTATGAAAAGCTACCGCTCTTCGGAAGAAATTTACAAGTCCATACTGCAGTATGCGGACACGCAGCCGGCCGGACTGAATGGCTTTATGCTGCTGCTGCACATCGGCACAGACCCGGCACGCACAGATAAATTCTACAACCGCCTGCATGAACTGATCACAGACCTGAAAAAGAGAGGGTACCGCTTTGTAACCATCAACCAGCTACTGCATACATAAATAGAAAATCCCCGGGCAGAAGCCCGGGGAGCTGTATTACCACAATCTGCCGCTCGCGTATGCATCGTACTCAACAGGCGATAGGGGATCTTCCGGGTGATGTATCAGGTACCGGCGCGCTTTCTCGCTCTCCTTATGCGGCAGGTAGAGGAAGCTGAGAAAACGGTATGGACGGCCGCAAAAAATTTCTTCAGGGTCTTTGGCGGAGTTCAATGCCACACGGGGCACAGCAAACAACCGCGCTCTATCGATGCTGTTATGCGTTTTGACGGAAGATATGTTTTCCAATCCAAAATATAACGGCTCTTCCCTGAGCACACTGCCGAATTGTTTAAATACCTCACTGCATACTTTCAAAGGACCGGCTATGGTGCGCGTCCGGGAGGGAAGCTGCTGGCTGTCCGCCACCGGTGCAATGCCGCGGATCAATATGCCGCCGAAGGTCTGATCGGTGGAAAGGGTGATATCCATCCCTGTGCCATGAAAATACCATTCCCCGCTGCTGCTTTGGATACGCTCGCGCGCATGGGCATAAGGGTCGTTGTGGGTATCACTGCAATAATAAAACTCACAGTCTACTATCCGGTAACGATTGTCGCCTGCCCGCAGCAAATGATCGTTCATGATCGTGTCCGCAATCTTTCGGAAAGAAGTGATACAGGCGTCGCTATCCCTGTCGTCTATGTAAAGGAAGTCTGTCATGTCTTCTTTTAATGCAAAGAAAATGCACAAAAACAAACGATGGGCATCTATCAGAAATATCGATGTGAATCAGATTGTAATGATGATAGGGAGGGTGCTACAGGAGATTTTTACAATGTAATTATGATATTTGATTTGTAAGCAATCCTAACTTTATTGTTGATGTCTGGCAACGTTCTTAGAGGTTTATTGTCAGCTGTTGTGTCCAATCCCCGAAGCCATCGCCAACTATTTCAATAAAATTTTTATTGACCGGGGATATACATGGACTGTTTCTGCTATCGTTATTCCGCAACGGAAAATGAACCGGTTGACAGGCCTTTCCTGCCAACCGGTTTCAGCATTTATGGATTCTGGTCTTCCGGGTTGATTTTATCGTTCGCATCAATTTCTGAAAGCGGTATCTGTACCAGCCAGCGGGGATCAGCCGCTGGAACGTTCAGTATATAAGGATGATTACCGGTACGTACCAGGTCACGCTGATAACGTTTCAGGTCAAAATAATAGACGCCCGCTTCTCCGTACATTTCCTTACGACGTTCCAGCAGTATCAGGTTGATCAGGTTGTCTTTACCGATGGACGCCTGCGGTTTCACGGCGGACGGGTCGCGCAGGCCCTGGATGGCGAACAGCACATCGATGGCTTCCTGCAGTTTTCCCTGCTGCGCAAGGCCTTCCGCTTCTATGAGATACATCTCTGCTGCGCGCATGACCAGGATGTCGCCGGTAATGGAGGTGGTCAGCCTTGATCTGTATTTGCGGCTACCCCATTTACGGGCCGGCGCCGCCGGATTATCGCCAAAGTCGGTGAACAGTGCCCGGCGGGTATCGGTAGCGCTGTATTTGCCCACAAAATCAGCGTTGTAGTAGATATTACGGTAATAACCGCCGGAGAGGTCCATGAAGCTGTATTGCGAATAGTAGGTAAGGCTCTGGTCTTCCGGTACAGGGAAACCCCACATCCATTCGGCATTGCCCAGGTCGTTGAACCCGGCGGCATAACTGGTGTTGGTCATCAGCGGGAAGCCGTTGCGGGCGGCTTTGGCGTTGTCGATCGCTTTCTGCCACAGGGTACCGTCGGCCATGGCTAGTTCCTGGTAAACTTCTGCCAGGATGCCTTGTGCCACGTTCCGGTTGATACGGAATTTGCCGCTCCGCTCATCGGTCAGTTTGGTAGTAGCTTCTTCAAGGTCAGACAGGATCAGCTGGTACACGTCTTTGAGGGGCGCCCGCGGGTTGCCCTTGCTGTCTTTGGAGGCAGGCTCGGTATACAGCGGCACGCCGCGTGCATTGGGATTTTTGGCATAGGTGTACTGGTAGGACCTGGCCAGCCAGAAATAGGAATAGGCGCGGATCGCTTTCGCTTCGGCTATCAGCGCTGCTTTCTCTGCGTCAGAAGCGCCGGTGATAGCTGGCGTGTATTTGATAATAGCGTTGGCATTGTTGATTGCTTTGTAAAACATATCCCATATCTGCCGGGTACGGCTCCCATTCTGGATACGGCCGTTGGCGTTTTCTTCCCACGCGGTTTCCCAGCGCCACCAGGAACGCAACGCTTCAAAAACATCGTTGCCTCTCACTTCAAAGAAAAACATGGTCGTTTGTAGTCCTCTGCAGGTGAGGTTGCCACTGTTGTTGGGGTCGCCGCCGTAACCATTGTAGTTTTCAGAACGGAATATCCAGTAAATGCCGGTCATCGCACTCTCTGCGCCGGCCTTACTGGAGAAGATAATATTATCGGTCAGGTTGCCGTCTTCCGGAGACGGTGTATTAAGAAAGTCCTTCTTACAGGCGGAAAATACCAGTAATGCAAGGATCGCAGGCAGGATGATTCGAGATAATTTCATGATCATGGTTTTAGATTTACAGCCCTACATTGATACCGATGGAGAATATTTTGCTGGCGGTGGTATTGTTGCCACTGGTGGCGGCATTGATACCGGCTTCAGGGTCCGCGCCTTTAGGGCCGCCAAAGAGGGTGAAAGCGTTCTGGAGGTCTGCAAAAAAGCGGGCATTGCTGATATGGGCGCGTTTCAACAGCCGCTCTGGCACACGGTATCCCAGGGTGATGTTACGGATACGCATATAGCTCAGGTCATACAGAAAACGGCTGGAAACGGAGCTGCCATTGTCGGCGGTAGTGCTCAGCTTCGGCGTAAGGCCGTCGCCGGGATTTTCAGGGCTCTGCCATCTTTTATAGATGTCTGTGCTGGCGTTGTTGCCGAAGTTAACCATGCCGTTACGCAGCCCGGCATAATCAGCATCATAGAATTTACCGCCAAGCGCAAAAGACGCCAGTACCGTGAAATCGAACTGACCGTAACGAAGCGTGTTGGTGATACCGCCGGTATAGTCCGATAATCTGTTGCCCAGATGATAACGGGTGGCTTCACTGTACTTTTTGGTGGTCACCTTATGCCCGGCGTTGGCTGGGTCGTCTTTATACCACATCGGTTTGCCGTCGGATGCATCTACGCCGGCATATTCCTGTATGAACCATTCATACCAGCTGCCGCCAACGATTTGGTTGGTGCCCGGTGCCGCTTCGGTGATAACATTTTTCAGCCTGGTCACGTTAACGGACGTACGCCATTCCAGTTTTGAGGTACGGATGTTCACGGTGTTCAGCTCTATTTCAAACCCGGTATTTTTAACACCACCCACGTTGTCTGCAATGGAATTAATGCCGGTAGAATTGGGCAGGGGCCTGTTAAATAACAGGTCGGCGGACTTCCTGTCGAAATACACAAAGGAGCCCATGATGCGGTCTTTCAGCACGCCGAATTCCACGCCAAGGTCCAGTTGCTTTTGTGTTTCCCAGCTGAGTGATGGGTTGGCGACGGTATTGATAACGGAGCCGGGTGTAGAGCCTACATTGGCGCCGGCGGAATAGGTGCCCAGGTAAGGGAAACTGCCGGGCAACGCCTGGTTGCCGCTGGTACCGTAACTGGCCTTTAGTTTGAGCTGACTGAGGAAGTCTACGTTTTGCATAAACTGTTCCTTGTCCAGGTTCCAGGAGGCACCTGCTGCATAGAACACGCCCCAGCGTACATCTTTGGCAAAGCGGGTGGCGCCGTCGGTACGGACGGAAAGGCTCAGGTGATATTTATCGGCCAGGTCATAGGCAGCGCGTGCAAAATAACTCTGCAGCCGGAACACTTCCTTATAACCGTCAGCGGTGGAAGTAGTGCCATAGCTGGGCTGCGTAGGACGTGCGTAGGTGAAGCCGGTACGCTGGGAGGAAGTGACTTCACTCACCCGGCGGAAAGCTTCCGTACCGGCGACTACGTTTACGTGATGCTGCCCGAAGGTATTGTCGTACGTAAAGGCATTGCTGAAGTTCTGGGCATACAGCAGGGTGACGGCGCGGTAGCTCAAACCACCACTGGTAGTGCCATCACCATAGAAAGGGTTCCAGAAGGTGTTGTTATCTACCTGGTTGTAGTCGATAGAATACTGTGACCTGAAGCTGAGCCCCTTGAAAAGGTCAACGCCTGCATAGGCGTTACCGTTGGCTGTCAGCCGCTCATAGGTAATAGGATTGATACTGGTAGTACCGGAAGGGTTCTGGCCCTGGTTGAAAAGCCTGTTCTGCGCCGCAGGACGCAGCACGCCCAGCTCCGTGGTGTTGTTGCCGTAGTCGAACACCTTATTGCCGGCGCCATCCAGCAGGAAATCGCCGGTCTTCCAGTCACGCAGGTATACCGGATAGATCGGTGCAATGGTACGGGCAAACCCGATGCCGTTGGATGCGGCGGCGTTGCCCTGGTAGGGGTAGTTCTGACTGGAGTAGGCGAGGCTGCTGTTAACACCCACCTGCAGCCATTTTACGGGCGTTGCATCTATCTTGGCCCGGCCGGAATACCGTTTGAATTCAGACTCTTTCTGGATACCCTGGTCCTGGATGTAACCACCGGAAAGGTAATACCGGATAGTGTTGGCGGGATCGCTGCCGGACACGTTCATATTGAGGTCGTGCCGGACGCCGGTGCGGGTCATCTCGTCCATCCAGTTGTCGTTCCACAGCATCGTGGCGTTAGGGTCCAACTTACCGTTTTCACCGACGGGAGCCGCTACGTTGAACGGATTGTACACCAGCCGCGGTACCACCTGCTTGCTGGCATAAGCTTCCGGCGTAGGCACGTTGAACTGTGTCAGCAGGGCGGGGTTGTCGCGGGCGTCGTTGCGCAGCGCTTCCCATGCCATTTCATAGTACTGGGAGGCATTGAGCGTAGGATATTCTTTCACGGCCCTGCGGGAGAAACCGGTCAGACCGGAAAATTCGAAATGACTTTTGCCTTTGCCTCTTTTAGTGGTGATCTGAATGATGCCATTGGCGGCGCGGGAGCCATAGATAGAGGTGGAGGAGGCGTCTTTCAGGATGGTGATGGTCTCCACATCGCCGGGGTTGATACTGTTGATACTGCCGCTGTACGGTGTGCCGTCCAGCAGTATCAACGGATCGTTGCTGGCGTTGAATGAACCGATGCCGCGGATGCGGATGGTCGGGTTTTCACCCGGCTGGCCGCTGGAGTTGATCGCCAGTACACCGCTGGCATTACCCTGCAGCACACCGGTAACGGTAGACACCTGCAGGTCTTTGAATTTTTCGTTGCTGATTACGGCGGCTGTACCGGTGAACGCCTGTTTCTTTGTGGCGCCATAGGCAGTGATCACCACCTCGTTCAACTGTTTGTCTTTGTTCTTTAACCGTACAATAATACTGTCCTGCGCCCCGGTACGTACCTGTTGCGGTTCGTAGCCGATGGCGTAAAATTCCAGCAGCGCACCGGAGGTAACGGCAATGGTAAAACGTCCCTGTACGTCGGTGGGTACGGCTTTACCGCCTGGTTGTCGGACAGATACGCCGGCCAGCGGGTGACCGTCATCAGCATCCCTGACGGTCCCGGATATGTTTTTTGTCTGAGCGATGGCCCCTGTGCACAGACACACAAGGAAAGCCAGCATGAATAGGCATTTTCTTTTCATGAGCTATGAGGATTTGTTCGGGAATACACTACAGGTAAGGGCTCCGTGACGGCCATAACATCCCCGGAACACCGGTAGCGGTGCTCGTGACAGGTGTGGTATGAAGACATGCGGGTGCCGTTTCGTTACTGGTTGTAACGTAATAACGGTAACCCTTATACGGGAATTAGCAGCCGTAATTTCCGGAAGCCCGTGGTTGTTCTATAGCCCTGTACAGCCGGCTTTTCGGCCGCAACGGGGTGGTGGTACGATAACTGATTTTGATTGATAATTATAGGTTATACAGGTGCTTGTTCCATTGTTCTGTCGTATATATCGTTGTTGCTCATCGAGGTGGAACTACAGACACTCTACAGATCAAGTATACAATATTTTGAGAAGGATGTATCCGACGGGACAATATTTGTACGCATTCAGACAATAATGATTAAATGTGTGATAAGTTGAGGTACGCGTGAAATACGTTTACTTTGTATAACGATGGACCACGAAGAACAATTAAAACAATTACGGGAACAGGTGCCTGTAGGTCTGCGCCACGCGGCGCTCTTGCTGGAAAAAGCCGGGGGTGATGTAATAGCCGCCCGGCAGTTATTTATACAGGAGGTGCAGGCTATTATGCTGAGTAAAACAACAGCGCCGCGTGAAATGGTACTGCAACTGCTGGAACAGCATCACTATGATATACCACGCACACTGACCGCCATAGAAGCGGCATTGTATACAATAACGGAAAGGATACTACGAAAAATAGGAAACAATCCGGAGGCGGTTATTGACAAAGTAGCCCTGGCGGTGGAGACAGCTACGCCACTGCACAGGAACTACTGGCTCCCGCTGGACACCATGGCGCTTCCCAATTCCTGTCAGCAGACTTTTATGGTGGTGCATGAATGGCTTTCCTATGAAGGCTATGAGGGGTTTGACAGTGCACTGTATTTTTACCGGGAGCTGGCCGGTACTACCCTTCGGGACAGACTATCGTGCGCTGAAGCAGCCGCCGCCATCCGGGAGGGCGACGCCGCTGCTTTTGACCTGCACCGTGAATCGGTGATACAACAATTGTATCAACTGGTGGTGAACAATATCAGTCAGTTTCCGTAAGCTGTTGTATTTTCTGAGTGATAATTTTTTTGTCGGCCGCCGAATGGCTTAGTGCCATCGCTTTTTCAAGTGAACTGCGGGCAGCACGATTGTCAACCCCGGCATATAATTCCCCCAGCAACAGGTGGTACTGGTAATGGTCATTGAGGGACAGCTTTTTTGCTTCCTGCAAAGCGGCCTCTTTACCGTTGGCCCTCGACAGGGCGTAAGTCCTGTTGAGCGCGGCAACAGGAGAATACTCCACGGTCAGCAGCAGGTTATAGAGCTGCAGAATATTTTCCCATTTCTCCGGCGTGTCTGCCTTGATGGTATGCCAGTAAGCTATACCGGCTTCATAATGATATTTGGAGGCAACGGTCCCTTTGGAGGCAAGGTTCAGGAAATACTCCCCTTGCTGCACCAGGTCGTTATCCCACAGCCCCGTGTCCTGGTCGTCGTATAAAATGGTGTCTCCGCTGGCGTCGGTACGTGCTTCAAACCGGGAAGCCTGAAAACTCATCAGTGCTATCAGTGCATTCACGGCCGGGGTATTGGTAGCCTCGTATTCGGTCAGCAGAAAAGTGAGCCGCATGGCTTCCAGGCAAAGGTCCTTACGGAGGGAATGGTCATGGCTGGCGGAGAAATAGCCTTCGTTGAACAGCAGGTAAAGGGTACGCAGCACTGCTTCCAGCCGGTTAGGAATTTCGCCGGTGGCTGGAAATGCGATGGCGATATTTTCTTCGCGCAGCCTTTCCTTGGCCCTCAGCAACCGTTTGTTGATCGTATCCTTGCTGGTAAGAAAAGCATCCGCGATTTCTTCAATGCCAAAGCCGCACAATACCCGCAGCGCCAGCCCTATCTGCGATTCCAGGGAAATAGCAGGGTGGCAGACGGCAAACATCATCTGCAGCTGGCTGTCCTTAATGTTCCGGGCAGACAGGTCCAGCTCCGGCAATTCGCTGGTCGCAGCCTGACTTAATTGAACGGATACCTTTTGCTGAAAAACGGCCCGGTGTTTCAGATGGTTCTTCGCTTTGTTCTTCGCCACGGTATACAACCAGGCGGCAGGGTTTTCCGGCAGTCCTTTCAGGCCCCATAGCTCAGAGGCCGACAGAAAGGTCTCGCTGGCGATGTCTTCTGCAATATCCAGGTGTTCGAACCCCAGCAGCTTACACAATACAGCCGTAATTTTGCTGTATTCCGTTCTGAACAGGTGGGGGAGCAGTTCTTTTTCTTCCATAATATAAAAGCCTATGTAATACTGCAATATTACATAGGCTCTGTGATTTTATCCCTTGGGGAGATTATAAAACGCTGATTTCCCTGATTTCCACATTACCGCCAAATGCCAGTATCGGACAGCCCTGCGCCAGTTCAGCGGCTTCTTCCAGCGAGCTGGCCTGAATCACGGTATAGCCACCGAGTGTTTCCTTGATTTCTGTAAAAGGACCGTCGGTTACCACATTATTGGGCCTTACTACCTTGCCGGCCTGTTCCAGGCGGTTGCCGCGGTCGGCCAGTTTGTTCTGCGCAGCTATACCACCGATCCAGTCCATCCACATTTTTGTGTTGTTCTGCATTTCTTCCGGAGAACGCTGAGCTGCGGAAGAGAAATCTGATCTGTAGAGAAATAAGAAATTTTTCATGGCAATAAATTTAGTTGTTTATAACTGAATAACAACTATGCTGTCGGGAATAAGACAATTTTTGGCCAAAATTGCTGATTTTTTTATAAGATATTTAAAACCAGTATTTTGGGAGATGATTGAGCGGCCTTTGGACCTGCTTTTAATAGCTGAACTGATGGATGCTTAACCCATTAAGATCAGGGTCCTGCAAAAAGAACACCTTTCCGAAAGCGGATTCGCTGATGGCTGAAACGGCAACCCCTTCCTGGTGTAACCGGTCCCTTTCCCTGATAATATTGTCTGTTTCCAGCACCAGCCCCTGTAAGGCGCCTGCCTGCATCCGGCCGTAGGGCCATTGCCGCACCAGCGAAATGGTGGTGACCTGGTTCCGGAATCCCAGCTGTATCCAGATGTCGCCGTCAGGCATCGTCACTTCTGCCAGCAGCTCAAAGCCCAGGAGCAGATAAAATTGTTTGGACAGCTGTTGATTGGTGACTGGTACGGCAATGTTTTCAATGGCTCTCATAGAAATGAACACTTGCAGCAAAGGTACCCCCACGGGCATAAACAGCAGGGTAGGGCTGCGACAATCGCCAAGGGGTATTCCGACAATTCACCTCACCCTCGGCCCCTCCGTCAGCCACGCTTAAACTCCGCTAACGATTGCCCGTCGCTGTACCGTTTACTGACCTGGCGATGCAGGATCCAGTCGCGCAGCAGGTCAAAGTAGCCGGCGGAATACCGCAGCAGTACCGGGCCGTCCGGACCATGCGGACCGTCCTGCACATCAATGATGCCATGGTCTGCATGGGGGAAAATTACGACGTCAATATTTTTTCGGGTAACGACGGCCTTTTTTAACACATCGATAGTGCCGCCATTGGGAGCTTCGGTATCCTTCCCGGCAATCACCCACAGCATAGGCGCTTTTACGCGACGGAACGTTGGCACGGGATCGTAATCCAGCGGAATATCCGTCGGGAAAATCTGTTTCAGGGTGTCCAGTTGCGCACGGCTGGCCTCCAGTATCGGGCCGGTATAATCTCCCTGTAATGCCTTAAACCACGGTTCTTTGCCATACAGCGCCTTAAGAGCGTCAACGGCCTCCATGCCGCCATTGAAGCCGGTCCGCACCACCTGGTCGGTAGCCGCTACCACCTGCATGGCTTTCGCGATGTCTGCTTCGCTGTAATGTCCTTCCTCCAGATCATGCAACGCTTCCTGCCGGTTCTCTTCCCGCGGCGGGATGAGCAGGCTGTAGCTGGCGATAACAAAATCAACCGGCGTCAGGGTGGCGGTCAGTGGTACAATCCACCCGCCCTGGCTTTCGCCCATCAGGCCTGTAGGAATGCCCTGTACGGCGGGCTGCTTTTTTACAGCTTTTACGATGGTCGCCATATCTTCGGCCAACAGGTGAAAATTGGCAGACAGTTTCCCGGTAGATTTACCCGTGCCTCTTTTATCATATACCAGTACAGCGATATGGTTGAGCGGCAGCATATACTGGAGAAAGTGCGTAGCTACGGCAGAAGCGCCCCCTGAGCCAAAATGCAGTACCACCAATGCCTGCGGCCTGCGGTCTGCAGGCAGGAACAGCTCTCCGTACACCGACGCTTCCTTCACGTCGAACCGGAGCGGGATAACGGGGAGGGGTATACGTTTACCGGTAAGCGTTTTACCATCCTGCCGGAAAACCAGCGCCGCCTCAGCGCACCCACTAAAACGCGCGAATATATTGGGGTCTTTGGCGTTGGCCCAGCCGGGGCCCGACAGGTAAGTGCTGTCGGCCTGTAAGTACAGGCGGCCGGTAGTGCCGTCCAGGCGGCGGTAACGGAGGTCGTTGTCCATGGAAGGACTGATGATCAGCTGGCTGCCGTCGCTCATGGCATAAGCGCCGTTCCTGCAGTTGGAAGGAGCTGCTGTGTGCTGGGCGGAAGCGGTGCCGGTAATAAAGGCAACCATGAGCAGCGATAGGAGATGTGTTTTCATATAGTCGTTAAGGTAGATGTCAAAGGATAAGCTCAAAAGTAGCAAAGCCGCCATCGCGGTAGTGGGCAGGCAATCCCTCCGGATCGGGAATGGAAACCACGCCTAGATAGGTAAAGCCGCAGCTGACGTAATAGTTGTTCAGCTTTTCATTACCGGCGCCGGTGTCCAACCGCAGATACCGCCGGCCGTTTTCCCTTCCGTACTGTTTGGCCCAGTCAACGATCTGTTTCACAAATCCACGGCCCCGGTATGCCGGATGGGTGGCAATACGATGAAGATAGAGGGAAGGTTCGTGGTCCTTTTCTCCCCATATCAACGGATCACTGAAGGTAGTGACAAATACGCAAACCGTCTTGTTGTCCACCACCACTTTCCACTGCCGGTTTTCTCCGATTTCCTGTTCCACTACAGACCGCTCAAATCCTTTCCAGTAACGGTTCGTTCCCTGCTGTCGCTGATATTTGGTGCCTTCGTCATATAGGTAAAAGATATCGTCTATGTCTGCAACGGTGCTGTTGATTATTTCCATGGCGCAATTGTTTCTTCAAAATTATTTACTTTGCGGGTACTGTAACAGATACAGATTTTGAATATTTTAGTGTAACAGATGAAGGACTTTCAATACATAGAGATAGCGAACCGGATAGAGGCCATGATCAACAATGAGACTTATCCGCTGGGCGAGAAGCTGCCCTCGCTGCGTGCTGTGAGTGAACATTTCGGGGTGAGTGTGGGCACTTCGTTAAAAGCCTACTCTTTATTGATAGATAAGGGGTTGCTGGTTTCCCGGGAAAAATCGGGCTATGTGCCCCTGCGCAAATCGATGGGGCATACGGAGCAGCCGGTGGCCACCACAGCAGCCCCTGCCATCCGCGAGGTCAATGTGAGCCGCATCATCAGCAAAATGCCCGTAGACGCGGGACCTTATCCACCGGGGTTTATCTCCTTTTTTAATGCTTCGCTGGAAACACATATGGTGCCGTTTAACGCGGTGCGGCGCAGTTTACAGAAAGCTTCCCGCGATCTTACCGGGGCGCATCTGCAATATGAATCTACGCTGGGCAATGGACTGCTGCGGGAACAGATTGCGCGGCTCTCTTTTTACTGGAACGGCAGCCTCTCGGCCAACGATATACTGGTCACCAACGGCACCCTCGAAGCACTGAGCCTGTGCCTGCGGGCTGTCACCAATCCCGGCGATGCGGTCGTGGTGGTATCTCCCTGCTACTACGGCATCCTGCAATGCCTCGAGCAGCTGAAGCTGAAAGTGATAGAACTGCCCTGCGACCCGGAAGACGGCATCAGCCTCCGCCAGCTGGAAGAAACCGTCGATACCTACGAGATCGCCGCCTGCCTGTTCATCTCTAACTTCAATAACCCCAACGGGGTCGTGTTGTCGGACGAAAAGAAAAAATGGATTGCTGAACTGGCCTGGAAAAGGCAGCTGCCGGTCATCGAAGACGATGTCTATGGTGAACTGCATTTCGGTCCTACCAGGCCCTCTACCATAAAAACATATGACAGGTACGGCTGGGTAATGTTATGTACATCATTCTCCAAAACGGTAGCTTCAGGCTTCCGCGTTGGCTGGTGCGCCCCGGGGCGCTTCATGGAAAAAGTAGCGCAGCTGAAAGCGACCACCAATGTGGCCACCGCTTCGGTGCTGCAACTCTCACTGGCCGACCTGCTGGCCAGCGGCACCTATCAGCGGCATCTCCGCAAACTGCGGCCGCTGATACATAAACAGGTACTGCTGACCACCCAATACATCGAACAATATTTCCCCTCCGGCATAAGGATCAGTCAGCCCGACGGCGGTATGGTGCTCTGGGTGGAACTGCCCAGGCAGGTAGATGCCCTGAAGCTGCAGAAACTGGCACTGGAACATCATATCAATATCGCACCGGGCCCGCTTTTTTCCAGCACCGGCGGCTACCGTAACTATATCCGTATCAGTTGCAATAAGCACTGGAACAGGCAGGTGGAGCAGGCGGTACGTAAACTGGGAAACCTGGTCAGAAGCATGTGCTGACGGCCGCTCGCTGTCCGGGGGAACAGGGCTTTCATCATTCTGATAAATATTTTATCTTGTGATGGAATGAGAAACCTGCAAACTTTATAACGCTGTCTTATGAAGCACGTATCTATTGTGATTCCACTCGGTGCCGCTATGACCGGTATTGAAGTCGCCCGCCATGTCTTTACAGAAGTGAATGATTTTCTCATCAGCCAGGGCAAAGCTCCTTTGTTCCACGTGCAGCTCGTAGGCGCCTGGCGCGCTGTTCAGCTGAACAACGGGCTGTTTACCATCCAGACGGATGCAGTTGTTCACGAGTTGCACAAAACGGACCTGGTTATTATTCCTGCATTACATAAAAATGTGGAGGACAACCTGGCAAGAAACGGGGAGCTGGTAGCCTGGATACGTGAACAATATGAGAAAGGCGCAGAAGTGGCCAGTCTCTGTATCGGTGCCTTCCTGCTGGCGCAGACGGGGCTGCTGATCGGAAAAAAATGTACCACGCACTGGAAAGCAGCGGCGCTGTTCCGCGATATGTTCCCTGAAGTAAATCTTGTCAAGGAAAAAGTCATTACCGACGAAAACGGTATCTACTCCAGCGGTGGCGGCCTTTCGCTGGTGAACCTGCTGGTATATCTCGTGGAGAAATACGCCGGCCGCGACGCGGCTATTTACAGCGCGAAGTTTTTTCAGGTGGACCTGGAACGCTCTGCCCAGTTGCCTTTTATCATTTTTCAGGCGCAGAAGGAACATGATGACGAGCCGGTGAAACAGGCACAGGAATTTATCGAGAACAACTTCCAGCAAAAAATCAGGGTAGACGCGCTCGCCGAAATGCTGGCCATTGGCCGCAGAAGCCTGGAACGGCGCTTCAAGAAAGCTACCTCCAATACCATGAATGAATATATCCAGCGTGTGAAAATTGAGGCTGCCAAAAAACACCTGGAAGACGGCGACCGTAAAATAAATGACATCATGTACGACGTAGGATATTCTGACACCAAAACGTTTCGCAATTCCTTCAAACTGGTGACGGGCCTGTTACCACATGAATACCGCAACCGGTACAATAAAAAGATGGCTGAAATATAGCAACGTATAACCGTTGCCGTATTTTGACATACAGGTGACCGGATAATGCGCTATATTCAGCAGTAAAACTTACCTCAATATGACCCGTTCATTCGCTTTTGTCACCGATATGCATCTGGATGATGCTTTTACCCGCGGCCAACAGGTGCCTGCGCGCGAAAATCTGCTATTGCTTTTACAGGAAATTGCCGGCAAAGGTATCCGGGAAGTGGTAATAGGAGGGGATATCGGAGAACCGTCTGCACATGCTTTCCTTTTTGATGCATTAAAACAATATACGCCGGAGTACAATATCATACTGGGTAATTTCGACAAACTGGAAGATGTGCGGCAGCACTATCCGCCACCGGGGCTGGTTGACGGGACGATGTGTTACAGCGCAGACAGAGATGGTTTCCGGTATATTTTCCTGGACACCGCCAGCGAGGCGATCACCGATGCGCAGCTGCAGTGGCTGGAAGCGGAACTGAAAACGGCGGGTAAGGTGTTGTTGTTCCTGCATCATCCGGTGGTGGAAATACCGGTGTTCCTGGATGGCCTGCAACCGCTGCAGGGAAGGGAAAAAGTAAAAGCGTTGTTATTGGACCATCCGCACGCCGTATACATTTTTTGCGGGCATCTTCATGTCACCGACCAGCGGGAGGAGAAAAATATACATCAGACGGTAACGCCAGCCACCGGCGCACAGTTTGTGAAAGAAGCGACCGAGGTGCAGGTAGACCTGTCTTATTTTGGATATAGTATCGTTACCATCACCGGCGAGGAGGTGAAGGCAGAAGTGATACGTCATGAGCGTGACCGCTGACAGGATTACTGCAGCGGTTCAAAATCGAGCGATACGGAGTTCATGCAGAAGCGTTTATGCGTAGGTGGCGGACCATCGTCGAAGATGTGGCCGAGATGTGATTCACATCTGCCGCACAGTACTTCTGTCCGGTGCATACCATAGGAATTATCTTCCTTATAGATAACGCTGGCCGCCCGGATAGGCTCGAAGAAGCTGGGCCACCCGCAGCTGCTGGCAAACTTGGCGTCAGAGCGGAACAGCGCGTTGCCACATACGGCACAATAGTAGGCGCCTTTGGTGTCGGCATCCCAGTATTTTCCCGTAAAAGGCCTTTCTGTAGCCGCCTCCCGTGCCACCGCATACAGTTCCGGCGGCAGTACCTTTTTCCATTCGGCATTCGTGACATGCAGTTTCTCGGTGTCTGTCCGTGAATAATACGGATTGGCGGGCGCATCGCTTGTCATAGGCTGCTGTTTTTTCTGCTGGCTCTGACAGGCAGAACCGGTGATCAATATCGCCAATAAAAAAGTCAGTGCTTTCATATCAGTGTTTTCGTAGTTGTAAGTTACGAATAACCGGCGACATCACCGGACATCCGTTATTTACTGAATTTCCGGACCACCCAGGGCAGCGACAGCCCCTGGCCCAGCAGGGAGAATAATACCACGGCGATGGAAAGAAAGATGATCTCGTTGCGCATCGGGAAGGGACTCCCGCTTTCCAATACCGTCGGCAAGCCCAGCGCGATGGCCAGCGAAACAATTCCCCGCATGCCCGACCAGGTAATAATAAAACTTGTCTTCGAATCAAACAACGCATGCTGGCTGACACGGCGCTTACCCTTACCCTTGCCCAGAAAAGCCTTTTGAAGGTTGAACTGCTGCAGGTACACCCGCACCAGCCGGATACCCAGCGCCACCACCGCAATAATGGCGGCGTAACCGATATAGGGCCATACTTCCGCCTCCTGCATCTTTTTTAGTACCAGCGGAAACTGCAATCCAATCAGCAAAAAAATCAGGCCATTCAGCAGGAAAATGATCACATCCCAGAAATGTTTTGACTGATCGCGGAGCGCTTCCGGCAGCTTCATCCTGCTCAGCCTTGACATTCCCAGCCCCAGCGTCACCACGGCGATCACTCCGGATACCGCAAAGTGCTCAGCGACCACGTAGGTGACAAAGGGCATCAGCAGCATCAGGCAGATAACCACCATATCGTTGGTACGGAAGAAACGCAGCACGATGCCCAGCAGCTTCGCCAATATCACGCCGATCACAAAACCGCCGCCCAGCACCAGGCCAAACTGCAACAGCGCTTTCCAGGTAACGAAAGCCACGCCTGTTACCGCCGCTACGGCAAACCGGTAGGCTACCAGCGCAGAAGCATCGTTGACCAGGCTTTCTCCTTCGAGGATGGTGACCGTGTTATGCGGCAACCCCAGTCCCTTGGTGATACCGATGGCGGCCACCGCATCGGTGGCTGAAAGAATAGCGCCCAACACAAAAGCCAGCGGCCATGTCATGCCGGGTATCAGATAGTAGGCCACCACGGCAATACCGCCGGTGGTGATAAAAACCAACCCGATGGCCAACGTGCCGATGGTGTTGATATTGAGCCGGAATTCCCGAAAGGAAATGTTAAACGCCGCATCATACAGCAACGGCGGCAGGAACAGCAGCATGATAATTTCCGGGTTCAGCTCAATGCCAGGCATACTGGGCAGAAAACCAATCGCAATACCTGTTGCCAGCAGCAACACGGGAATAGGCAGTTTTATCTTTTCCGCAATACCGGATACACCAATCATGATCGCCATGATCACTAACAGGACGGTATAATTTTCCATCAGTAGATAATTAAAAGTTAGATACTATGCAATCGACCCTGATGGGAACATTAAAAAAATCAACTGCACCGTTTTGGGCTCATCAACATTCATATGAAAGAAAGATAAGTCTGCAATACTTCGACAAGAAAATAAAAATATGGGTTCTTATCCTAAATAACAATTCAGGTGGACGCTCGTGCGTATACCATAAATATTTTGTACCTAAAACCGATGCCACAAAAATTCAATTCCCCCTGCATCGTGATGGTCATGATTGTTACCTTAGCGCTCGCTATTGACCATAAAATTGCGTTAATTTTGCCCTTCGTTTCGCTTCATTTCAACATGGCTAATATATTGTTTTATTAATTAAATATAATATTTATTGATGTGTTTTGGATTGAAAGGTAATATTTAATAAAGATAAACAGGGGGTGATCACCCGTTGATCTTCCTGGATCAGGATCGTCAGTTACAATCCTGTACATCAGCGGTTCAAGATTGCTTCAAAATTTGCCTATACATTAGCTTTTATATGAAAGTGTTAGTAGTAGAAGATAGTAAAGAAATTGCCAGCAGCATTCATGATTTTCTCTTCAGGGAAGGGTACATCTGTGAGCTGGCCTATAGTTTTGATGAAGCGCAGGAGAAGTTATTGCTGTATTCATATGACTGTGTATTGCTTGATATCATGTTGCCCGATGGGAACGGGCTGGAACTGTTGAAATTTATGAAGGAACAGGGCATCCAGAGCGGCGTGTTGATCATCTCCGCCAAAGATGCCATGGACGATAAGATCAGGGGCCTGGAGGGCGGGGGAGACGACTATATCACCAAACCCTTTCATCTGCCGGAATTGCATGCCCGCCTCAGAGCGATCTACCGGCGTAAAAAGCTGTCCGGCAGTAACATCATCACCTTTAACGAGATCACGCTCAATACCGATACGCTGGAAGCTTCTATCAATGGGCTATTGCTGGACATCACCCGCAAGGAGTTTGACCTGCTGCTGTACCTGGTGGTCAACAAAAACAGGGTGCTCTCCCGGCAGTCGATAGCTACCCACCTGTGGGGCGACTATACCGATAATTTAGCTAATTTTGATTTCGTATATCAGCATATCAAAAACCTTCGTAAGAAAATCAGCGCGGCAAACGGAGCGGATTACATAGATACGGTGTATGGACTGGGTTATAAATTTAATGCTTCCAAAGTATGAAACTGGTTGATAAATTTACATTGTGGTTTATTGGCGTGATTGTGGTCACCACACCCATCACTTCCTATATCTGTTTGAATAATATAGAAAGAAAGATAGATGATGTGGAGATTGCCCGCCTGAAAACGGTCAACATAAAGGCCGCCGCCCGTATGACCGATGGTTCGTCGGTCAACATACCACGGGACGCTTCCTTTACGACCTTCACTTCATTACCGGTCCTGCCGGCGGACAGCTTCCGTATCCGGAAAGACCCCGACCCCGACGGCAACCACAAAAGCCTGGAGAGCCGCCTCACCGTCAGTACCTTCATGACGATTAACGGTAAGGCCTATGAAGTAACTACTTCCAGCTACGTCCCGGCATCCCGGCAGATCCTCAACGCCATCCTCGATACCGTGGCCTGGAAACTGCTGCTCATCATTATCTGTGTGGCGGTGTCCGCGCGTTTCCTGTCGCAGCACATCCTGCATACACTGCGGCTCACCATGAAGAAAATCCACAACTTCGACCTGAAGAAAAAGATCACTTTCCCACAGACCAATACAACGGAATTCAAAGAACTGAATACCTTCCTGAAAAAAATGACTGACCAGGCAGTGGAAGAATACACGGCGGTAAAACAGTTCAGCGAAAATGCTTCCCATGAGCTGCAAACCCCGCTGGCAGTGATCCGCGGTAAACTGGAACTGCTCAGTGAAACCAATATTGATGAATGCCAGGCCACCTTGCTGGCTGATATGCATCACGCTATCGAAAAGCTGTCGAAGATCAACCGCTCACTTATCCTCCTCTCTAAAATGGAGAACAATGAATTTGCGGTGACGGAACACATCAAATTCTGCCGTGTAGCCAAAGACGTGCTGGCGGCATACGAAGACAGGCTGGAGATGAAAAATATTGAAGTCAAAAGAGAACTGGACAAAAATATCCAGCTCAGGATACATCCCGTACTGGCAGACATGTTGATGAACAACCTGCTGGGCAATGCTATCCGTCACAACGTACAGGACGGCATGATCCACATCATTCTGAAACAACAAAAGCTGGTGATCAAAAATACCGGTCTTCCACCGGAAACCCCGCCGGAAGAGCTGTTCGAACGTTTTCGCAAAAGTAACCAGTGCAGCGATAGCGTAGGTCTCGGGCTGGCTATCGTAAAACAGATCTGCGAAGTATGTGACTTTAAAGTGTCTTACCGGTACAAAGCCCCGCTGCATATTTTGCAGGTAGACTTTTGTCCGGAAAGTGTCATTAACGAGGCGGAACAGGATAAATTTGAAACAGCAGCGGTAGTGACCGCATAATAACAGTATCCCACGGATACGCTGAAACCTTTTAGGGGCAAGACTTCTCGTCTTGCCTTTTTTTATTTTCCCCGGCAGGAGAAAAAAATGACTACTTCAAAATTGCTTCAAAATGATGGCGTCTTTTTGTATCCGGATTAACAACTTTAGTTCATACCATGCTGCAAAATTCTCCCTACATGATTGGAAATAAATACTGGCTGATCCTTCTTTTTCTGATTGGTGTTCATTCAACTTCCGTGAAAGCCCAGCAGGTACTTACATTGAAAGATGCTATTCAAACAGCGATTAATAATTACGGTACCATCAAGGCGAAATCCAACTATGCTGCTGCTTCCAAAACGAGCATAGACCAGGCAAAGAGAGATTATCTGCCTAACCTTAACGTCTCCGCGCAACAGGACTACGGTACCATTAATGGTCAGAATGGTCCGATGTACGGCTTTGGCGGCCTTGCAGCCGCTTCCTCCGGCGCTCCGCTGCCGGAACAGAACTGGAACGCTGCTTTCGGTGGTCTGTACCTCACTAACATTAACTGGGACTTCTTTGCTTTTGGCCGCGCCAAAGAAAAAATAAAAACAGCACAAGCAGTTGCCGCCCGGGATAACAAAGACTGGCAACAAGAGATTTTTCAGCACGAAGTAAAGGTGGCAGCTGCTTATTTAAATCTCGTGGCCGCGCAGAAACTGACATTGTCCTATCAGAAGAATCTGAACAGGGCAGATACTTTCCGACAAGTGGTGGTGACCCGCGTTAAAAACGGCCTGAGCGCCGGTGTGGACTCTTCACAGGCCAACGCTGAAGTGTCCGGCGCCAGGATCGCCCTCACCAAGGCCATAGATTTTGAACAAACCCAGTCCAACCTGCTGGCCCAGCTGATGGGCGTACCTGCAGGCCACTTTGCACTGGATACTTTCCTCGTGTCCCGTGTGCCGGCAATGCTCAACGATACTGCCGCTGTTGAAAGCCACCCGCTGCTGCAGTGGTACAAGAGCCGTATCGCCCTGAGCGATGAGCAGTCCAGATACTACCGCACCCTGATGTACCCTGCCTTTTCACTGGTGGGCGTACTGCAGACCAGAGGTTCCGGTTTTGATGCCTCCTATGGCGCACAAAACCTTAACGCCTATACGCACGCATACTGGGATGGCGTAAAACCTACCCGTACCAACTACCTGATCGGTGTGGGCGTTACGTGGAACCTTACGCAGCCGCTGCGTATCTCCCGGCAGGTGAAAGCACAACAACAGATCAGTACAGGCTTACAGGCCGAATATGATCTGGCGGACCAACAGCTGCGTGCCCAGCTGCAACTGTCGGACACTAAAATCGCCAACGCGCTGGACAACTACCACGAGGTGCCGGCACAGGTGAAAGCCGCTTCTGACGCCTATCTTCAGAAGTCGGTCCTGTACCGCAACGGCCTCACCAACCTGGTGGACGTGACACAGGCGCTGTATGCGCTCATCAGGGCGGAGACAGACCGCGACATCGCCTACAGCAACGTATGGCAGGCGCTGTTGCTCAAAGCCTCCGCTTCCGGCGACTTTAACATGTTTGCAAAAGAACTCTAACGGATGGATATAGGTGGCCGGCCGGTAACGGCCAGCCACTCAGAACAATGACATTAAACAGATAGTATGAACCTGATTCGTTTCGCACTTCGTAAACCAATCACCATCATGGTGCTGGTTGCCGGCTTATTCTTCTTCGGTATCAAAGCGGTCACCACGATCAAAATTGATATCTTCCCGAAGCTGGACATGCCGGTGATCTATCTTTCACACCCATTTGGCGGATATACCTCCACCCAGATGGAATCCTTTTTCGGTAAACAATACATTAATATCCTCCTGTTCGTGAACGGGGTGAAAAGTGTGGAAACAAAGAACATTCAGGGGTTGACACTCATCAAGATCAACTTCTATCCCGGTACCAATATGGCGCAGGCAGCCGCAGAAGTGAGCGCCTTCTCCAACCGTATCCAGGCCATCTTTCCGCCCGGGTCCAACCCGCCTTTTATCATCCGTTTCGACGCCTCTACACTGCCGGTAGGACAGCTCGTCCTCAGCAGCGATAAACGCAGTAACAACCAACTGCTCGACCTGGCCAACGTATACGTGCGTTCTTCCTTTACTTCCATTCCAGGTCTTGTAGGCTCCACGCCGTTCGGCGGTAACATGCGTACCGTGGTGATCAAAGCGGACCCCGAACTGCTGCGCTCTCATAATATGACACCTGACCAGCTGGTGGAAGCCCTCCGGCTCAACAACCAGACGGCGCCCTCCGGTAACGTTCGTATCGGTGATAAAAACTATCTCACGCCTGCCAACACCACGATCAAGACCATCAGGGACTTTGAAGATATTCCGCTGTTCAAAAGCGGCGTGCAGAACCTCTACCTCCGCGATGTGGCCACCGTGGAAGACGGTGCGGACGTAAGCACCAGCTATGCGCTGATCAACGGCAAACGTTCCGTATACGTGAGTATCGCGAAAGCGGCCGACGCCTCTACCTGGGAAGTGGTGCAGAACCTGAAGAAAGCTTTGCCCAGGATTCAGGCCCAGCTGCCGGAAGACGTAAAACTGAGTTATGAATTTGACCAGTCCACCTATGTGATCAATTCCGTTAAAAGCCTGTTGTCTGAAGGAGCGATCGGCGCCATCCTTACCGGTCTGATGGTATTGCTGTTCCTCGGCGATGCCCGCGGGGCGCTGATCGTGATCCTCACCATTCCCACTTCCATTATCTCCGGCATCCTGTTTTTGAGCTTGTTCGGACAGACCATCAACATTATGACGCTGAGCGGTCTGGCGCTGGCCATCGGTATCCTCGTGGACGAAAGTACGGTGACGATTGAAAACATCCACCAGCACTTCGATCTGGGCAAGCCCAAATCGCTCGCCATCTGGGATGCCTGTAAGGAGATCGCTTTCCCGAAACTGCTCATCCTGTTTTGTATCCTCGCCGTGTTCGCCCCTGCCTTTACGATGGGCGGCATCCCCGGCTCCTTGTTCCTCCCGCTGGCCCTGGCCATCGGTTTCAGCATGATCGTGTCTTATTTCCTGGCACAAACATTCGTGCCGGTGATGGCCAACTGGATCATGAAATCCAAACACCACCATAAAAAAGACGGCAGCGTGATGACAGATGCCGAGGAGTTTGCCGCCGCCGGCCTCAACCCACATGGTGAAGGCAATACCTGGGAACAGAAAAAAGCACTTGTAGAAAGGGAAGACAGTAACCGTGACGGTAAAATCAGTCGTTTTGAAAAAATCCGCCAGCGTTATCTGCGCTTTATCGACCGCATGATGCCTTACCGTAAAGTGATTGTGACGGCTTATCTCGTTATCAGCGCGCTCATTGTGGCGCTCCAGATGAACATCATCGGCCGCGACGTACTGCCGAAGGTGAACAGCGGCCAGTTCCAGGTAAGGCTCCGCCAGCCGGACGGCACCCGTATCGAACAAACGGAAAAGAAAACCATCGCGGTGATCAACGCCGTCAATGATATCGTCGGTAAAGAAAACGTGTCTATCACGTCCGCTTTCGTGGGCACCCATCCGCAGCTGTTCTCCACCGCGCCTATCTTCCTCTGGATGGCCGGTCCGCAGGAATCTGTATTGCAGGTGGCGCTCAAGGAGGGCTACCATGTGAACCTCGATGAGCTGAAAGATAAAATCCGCGACCGTGTAAAACAGATCGATCCGGTGATGAAATTATCTTTCGAACCGATTGAACTGACCGATAAAATCCTCAGCCAGGGTTCCCCCACACCGATAGAGGTGCGTTTTTCCGGCAGAAATAAAAAACTGAACCTGGAATACGCGATGAAGATGATCGATAAACTCAAACAGGTCCCTTACCTGCGGGATGTGCAACTGGGCCAGTCGGTTAACTATCCGGCGCTGAACATCAATATCGACAGGGTGAGAGCAGCGCAACTGGGGGTAGACGTGGGAGACATCTCCCGGTCCCTGATCGCCAGTACCTCTTCTTCCCGTCTGACAGAAAAAAATATATGGGTGGATGAAAAAGCAGGCATCAGCTATAACGTACAGGTGCAGATACCAGAAAGCAAACTGGCTTCCCAGAATGACATTGGTGAAATACCTTTGCTGAAAAATTCGTCCAGGCCTATCCTTAGCGACGTGGCCACTATTACCCCCGAGAGCACCTACGGAGAGAACGACAACCTCGGGGCAATGCCCATGCTAACGGTTACGGCTAACCTGAACAACACTGACCTGGGCACTGCTTCCACGGAAGTGAAGAAAGCCATTAGCTCCCTCGGAGAGCTGCCGCGCGGGCTGAACGTAGACCTGATTGGTCTCAGCAGCACCCTCATTGATACGCTGGGTAGTTTGCAAAACGGTCTGCTGGTAGCTGTAGTGGTGATCTTCCTGATGCTGGCGGCCAACTTCCAGTCTTTCAAAGTGTCTGCTATCGTATTGGCCACGGTGCCCGCCGTACTGCTCGGATCACTGTCTTTGCTGATGATGACCGGCTCCACGCTGAACCTGCAGTCCTACATGGGAATGATCATGTCAGTGGGCGTGTCTATCTCTAACGCGGTGTTGCTGATCACCAATGCAGAGCAGATCAGGAAGACCAACGGCAACGCGCTGGTATCCGCCAAAGAAGCCGCCGCGCTGCGTATGCGTCCTATCGCTATGACCGCCCTCGCGATGGTGGTGGGTATGATCCCGATGGCCAGCGGGCTGGGAGAAGCCGGCGACCAGTCATCACCGCTGGGTCGCGCCGTTATCGGCGGACTGGTAGCTTCCACTTTCGCCGCCCTGTTCATCTTACCGCTGGTATTTGCATGGGGACAAGGAAAAGCAACTACACAAAGTGTTTCGCTCGATCCGGAAGATGAAGAAAGTACACATTACATTCCCATGAAAGGATAAACCGGAAAAAGCAGTCAGCATAAATAATACCATGAGAATTACAGGAAATAAATATCATTTTATGAAACCAGCATCAAAATTTGCCCTCATATTTTTATCCGTTGGTGTGTCTGCCCTGGCGATGCAGAGCTGTAGCTCCACAGAAGCGAAGGATGACAAGGAGCACAAGGACAGTGCGGCGGCCGCACCAGCTTTGGAAGCGTTTACATTGCAACAGGGACAGCTGTCTACTTCCATAAAAATTCCCGGTGAATTGGTGGCTTTTCAACGGGTAGATCTGTATGCGAAGGTGAGCAGCTTTGTAAAAAAGCTGTACGTGGACGTGGGTAGCGAAGTGAAAGCCGGCCAGCTGCTGGTGACCATGGAAGCGCCTGAACTGAATTCCCAGTTGTCCGGCGCAGAGTCACGCCTCAAGTCACAGGAAGCGATCTATCTTTCCAGCAAAGCCACCTACGACCGCCTGCTGGAAACCAGCAAAACGCCCGGTACCGTTTCCCAGAACGACCTGGACATCGCTTACGCCAAGCAGAAGTCAGACCTGGCACAGCTGGACGCCGCCAAAGCTTCTTACCGCGAAGTGGGAGATACCCGTAACTACCTGGAGATACGGGCGCCTTTCAGCGGTGTTATCAGTCGCAGGAACGTGAGCGCCGGCGCTTATGTAGGTCCGGCCGGTAAAGGCTCCGATCTGCCTATTTTTACCCTGCAGGAACAAAAGAAACTGCGTCTGGTGGTAAGTATCCCGGAAGCGTATAACAGCTACCTGAATAATAACAGCGAAGTGAAATTCACCACCAAGTCTATGCTCAACCAAACGTTTACCGCCAAAGTAAGCAGGTTGTCCGGCGCGCTCGACGAAAGACTGCGTTCCCAGAGCATCGAAATGGACGTGATCAATGAGGACAAACAACTGTTGCCCGGCATGGTGGCCGAAGTGGCCATTCCGCTCACAGGAAACCATACCAGCGCTTTTGTGGTGCCGTCCAAAGCGGTGCTTAATTCCACCCAGGGCGTGTATGTCATTAAGGTGGTCAACGGCATGGCTGTTTGGGTGCCCGTAAAGACCGGCCGCAAAACAGATGAGCAGACAGAAATATTCGGCGATATCGCGCTGAACGATACCCTTATCAAAGTAGCCAGTGAGGAAATAAGAGACAGCTCGGCGATCAAACACGTAAACGTGACAGGCGCTAAGTAACAGCATGGCATTTCACTGGAACATTGTAGCCCTCATGCGATGCATGGGGGCTTTTTTATGAGTGGGTGGGAGGGAGGTGGTAGCGGCGGAGAACGAGGTCTCTAAAGAGCATTCTCCGAAGTTCCTCCTGAGTATACGGTATCAGCAGTAATTCGTCGAAAGCAAATTCATGAAGCCGGTAACGTTGGGGAAACTGAGACCATGTGACTGCAGAGCAGGTGATATATATAATGCATCGGGGGTGCATCCTGCGTATTGTGTGTGTTGCTGTTATCACAATATCACTGTCACCATTCCGGTTGTGGCAATGTAACAGTACAAAGTCCGGAAACTCCTGCAAGAATCGGCTTTCAAAGTCCATTGACACTTCCGTGAGCTTTATATGAATACCGATTTCTGAAAGGGACTGCTTAATCAGTTCTCCTGCAAGGTAGTCGACTGCTACCATCCCCTTGATGGAGTTTAGTTTTTTTAGTTGTCCGACCACTTTTTTACGCGTTAGCTGTTGTAGCCAGCGGAGAAACAGTTTCTCAACCAGTGCAGGAAATGCACCTGGTTCAAGGGTGTTGCCAAATGAAACATTGCCGGATAAGGGCATTATCGCAGCAAGTAGTTTCGAAATCGGCTCGGGCGAGCATCGGTATAGGAGCACGAAGCAAGTGGGTGAGGACTTCCGAAGCAGAAGGGAAATACGCCTCGTTTTTACCGTCTGCAGCCATGAGCGGCTGTTCCATGGCAGCAAGGCGATTTCATATTGACCGGTTAAAATCGTCCGCTTTAGTTGCTGGTGATTATGTACCACGACCGTTGTAAACGGGTAACTCCTGAGGCTCTCAACATAGTGGCTATAAGGTATGGATGTCTCGTCCGGATGAAAGCAAAGTACACGCATATCAGGAATGGGCTTGTTGAAGGTTTTGCTGCATCCGTGAAACCGTTCGGTGTATACCTTGGGTAAGATGCTCCTGGTCAGATGAAATAAGGTTGATCGCTTCCAGCAGATCTTCCGGGTTGTAGGGTTGTAATGATTCCAGTTTCAGAATAACGTTAAGTAGTCCATGTTTAACAATATGGGCGTGACCACCGTAGGGAGTACTGTCAAACAGGGTGCGGTAGTCCGCATAGTGGTCCAGCAACTTTTCGCGCAGCTGGTGAAGTGCCGCAAGCTGTTTACTTCTGCTCATATTGTGGGAGGTGTAGATGTGTACTCGTAGCTGGTCTTTGGTACGCTGTACAATCGTGATATATTTTCGCAGAATATCTTCAAGTTGGGTAATGTTGGCGGTATGCGCATTGAAGATAAAATCACTGACCTGTAGTTGTTGTTTACTTTTAATCCTGCGTATGAAGGACCTGCGCTTGTTGATCGCTTTGTATACGGTCCTGAAAACGGAGGCGACGCTTTCAATGGCAGCTGTGCAGATTTTGATGAATTCCATAGTATAACAGTTTAGCGACAGCGCTGCGGATGACTAAAGTAAATACGCATACGGTCTATTTCTGCGTAAACAAGGGGCAGATGTGCCAATATTTCCAGTTGTATGCGATGAAAGGAAGCTATAATATCGTTAGCCTCAGCGGAAAAGGAAATTTCGTCATCCGGTAGCGAAAGGAAGATTGCCTTGTTAATACGTTGCCCTATTTTGTGTAGTTCTTCTGAAAGGTGTGTTCTGCGGACTATTAGTATGGCGGACTTTAATCTGTGTATATCCATTGCGGCATTTCTCCAGTCAGACACTTCCATGGAATTCCGGATAGCGTTTATGCACAGAGGTACGCTATCGCAATAGGTTTCAAATACAATCAGTATTTCATCAATGCTGCTATACAGATTTCGCAGGTATTCCCCATCAAAATGCTCACTAAACTCGAATACAGGATCATGACTCATTTAATATCAAATTGACACCAGCAATATCCTTTTTAGCGGGCATTTTTCTGTTTAACAGATCCAAAAAGAGGAAGATTAACAAAACAGATTTAATATTTATATAATGTGATGATCGTTTCCCGAAAAACCTTATCTTAGGATTCCGAAGCAGTACCTGTTTTTGTTAAACCATTTCTCTATGACAAAATATTTGCCTTAACCCTGCAGATTGTTTGTTGACAGCTGGCACACGAATAAGCTGCTTTGTATCATATCACCTTATAAAAACCGCGGCACATGTCTTTATATACCCGAACCACTTTCACCATTGGCGACAGTCGCTTCTCTTCTTTTCATTCCCTGAAGCTGTCCCAGACCATCGACGGTCACCATACTTTTGAAATACAGATCAGCTACGACTGGCTGTCACAGCTGGGCAAAGGCCTCTTTACGGCCGGCAGGGAGTTCCTGGGAAAAGAGATCAGTATCACCGTCACCGGCGTAGAGGCGGCAGCGGCCCAGAAACCATTGCAGTTCAACGGCGTAGTCACCGGTATCAACGCCGGCAAAGAGAGCGACGGTACCCACGGCTTCTGCGTGATAAAAGGTTTCAGCCCTACCATCCTGCTGGAAGACGACCCTCACATCGCCACCTTTGAAATGCAGTCCCTCCGGGAAATCGTAACGCTGGCTATGAAAGGCGTAAGCCCCTATGGCAGCGCACCAGCCGTACAACCAGCCAATACCGACCCGCTCAAATACATCGTGCAGTACAAGGAAAGTACCCATCACTTTGTCAGCCGCCTCGCGGCCCGCTACGGAGAATGGTACTTCTACGATGGCCAGAAGATCGTCTTCGGCAACTACTCACCCAAAGAAATATCCCTGACGCACCAGGTAGACCTGATCGACTTCGACCTCGGCTTCCAGGTGCATCCCAATAATACCCGTTTTACGGGATATGAATATCGCCGTAACCAGGTAGTGGAGAACGAAACTTCCGCGCAGGCAGCGGGACAGATGAACAATTACACTGCCCACATGCAGGATGTCAGCGATAAACTGTACCGCAAGCCTTCCCTGCATAAACTCAACCACGGCTTTAGCAGCGCGGCCAAAGAAACGGTGGACGACTTCACCCTGCTGCAGAAAAAAGGCCGGCAGGCACAGATGGTGGTCCTCAAAGGCACCAGTCAGCACACGGCCCTGCGCATCGGAGATATCATCTCCATCAATGAAAGCGTCTTCGGACAGGCCAACCACGGCCGGTTTGTGGTCACCCATCTCGACCACCTCTGCACAGAAAACGGACGCTATAAAAACACTTTCGAAGCTATACCCGCTGATACCGCCATGCCCCGCGTGGATTTTCGGCCGCAGACCGGCTGCGAGCCGCAAAGCGCTGTCGTCACGGACAATAACGACCCGAAGGGACTGGGCCGCGTACGCGCCCGGTTCCGCTGGCAGCAACAGGGATCTACTCCCTGGATACGCATGATAGCCCCCCACGGTGGCAGCGGCAAAGGGTTTTATTTCGTGCCCGAACTGGGAGAAGAGGTATGGATAGGCTTCGAAAATGGCAACCCGGAAGCGCCCTACGTGATGGGAACGGCCTATAACGGCGACGCCAAAACGGACTACGGCGATCCGCAGAACAACATCAAAGCCATCCGCACCCGCAGCGGCCATACCATCCGCCTCGATGACACGGAAGGCGCCGAAAGCATCACCATCACGGATAAAAGCGGCAACACCATCCAGCTGGATACGGCCGGCAAAAATATCCATATCACGGCTATGGAAACCATCGACCTCACCGCGAAGAATATCAACCTGAAAGCTTCTGAAAGCATTACCGTAGACGCGGGAGAGAACGTGGAAACCACCGCAGGCTCAGATGTCAGGGTCAAAGCCGGCGACGCCTATACATGTCAGGCGATCAACATCACGGAAGAAGCATCGGAAGATATCGTTCAGACAGCCCAGGACGCCATGAAACTGCGCTCCGGCACCATGAGCCTTTATACCACGCTCGGGGATATCAAAATTATCGGCAGCGGCACCACCGTATTACAAGGCAATAAAATGGTGAAGATCTCCAAAGGTTAACACATTCCTCTTTCATACAAATGCCCGGCCACCATTGTCGTGACCGGGCATCGTCTTTTTCATAGCTTACGATCGGGACTATTGGTCTGACTGCTCCAACAAGCTGATTTTTACCCGTTTGTACATACTTTTTTCATCCAGCGATTTTTCCAGTTCTCCGAGTACGGTCAACAGGCTGGCGCTGGCCTGTTCCAGCCATTTCCGGTTCTCCTCCCGGATGACTTCCAGTATGGGACTGATCTTGCGGTGCATCTGTTTGCCGGCGGCCGACAGGGATATCAGCCGGCGACGTTTATCCCGGCTGTCGGGCGTTGTTTTAATCAATCCCTGCGCCAGCAGCTGGTCGGTAAACTGCACTACGGCAGGGTGGGTTAGCTGCAACGATTCGGATATTTCGGTAACGCTCAACTGCTTTTGCCGCACCAGCAGCTCCAGTATCAGGAACCACCGCGCTTCAAACTCCAGCCCGGATTCCTTATATATCTTGCTTATGTCCTGAGACAGGCGCTCACTGAGCCTTTTGAGCCGTGTAGCCAGCGCCAGTTCTTCCAGTTCGTTCACCAGGTTCATGCAGCCAATTTACCAAAAATTATCCGGCCCGGCGCTTTTCTTCTTCAGCCCCGCCAGCTTTTCTGTTACCGCCGCCGGAAGTACTGCCGCCGAATTTGTAATTGAAGGTAAGCGTCAGCACCCGGCTGTCCCTGCGCTGGAAAAAGGTCTCGCCATAGCCGGTCAGCCGTGTGATAGCGTTGGTATAGTTGGTAAAAAATACATCGGAGAGGTTGAGCCTCAGGGAAGCTTTCTTTTTCCATAACTGCCGCTGTGCGCCTATACCCATAAACCATACGCCTTTTACATCCAGGAAGCCATAATAGGTACGACTGTTGTAGGTGGCCGTTACTTCCATGGAAGTGTTGGGATCGATGGTGATGCTGTTGATACTGTTAAGGTTAAATGAAACCCTGCTGGCATTCAGATGGGTGTTGGCCAGATCGCCTTTGTATTCGCCATAATAGGCCAGTGCTTCGTTGCTGCTGTTCAGCCATTTTCCTACGGAGAAGGGTACACTGAAACTAAGGTTGTAATAGTTATACCGTGCCAGGTTATGCCCTGTCTGAATAACGCTGTTAGGCTCCTTGTCCGGCGACAACACCGTCAGGATATTATCGGTGGTAGTGCTGAAGCCGATCTTGGTGATGTACTTCTCCTTATAGGTATGCGTCAGCTCAAAAGCGTTGGTGATCTCCGGTTTCAGATAGGGGTTACCGGTAGAATAGGTCAGCGGATCGAGGAATACTTTGAATGGGTTCAGCTCGCGATAGGAGGGCCGGTTGATACGACGGCTCACCGACACGCCCAGGTCGTGGGTTTTGTTGAACATATAACCCACGTACCCGCTGGGGAAGAACTGTGTGTAGTTGCGATCGAAATTTTCCTTATTGGTGACCTGTAATCCTTTGGCTATGGTGTTTTCCACCCGCAGCCCCAGCTGTACGCTCAGGTGCGTCCATTTTTTCGACGCGTTGAGATAGGCGGCGTTGATGTTTTCATCGTATTTAAAACGATTGCTTTTGCCGGTATCGGGAATGTCTGTTCCGCTGCTCCGGTCATAGAACTGCACATCGTTATCAGCTTTCACCCAACTGCTTTTGATGCCGGCTTCCAGTTGAGCGCCGATACCCTTCAGCGGCTGGGAGTAGTCAGCCTTTAAGGACTTGATGCTCAGGTCGCCCGACAGGTTGCCAAACAGCCGGTAGTCCGGTTTGGCGGGCGTCTGCTGCAGATCGAAATAGGAAGTGTGGTAGTTTTGCAATTCATCATTGCTGAAGCGGGCATAGTCCAGGTCTACCGACAGTTCTTTCCCGCTGGTGTCCAGTTTGTGTTTATAATTCAGGTTGATGCTGCCGTTGTTGCGTTGCGGATGGTTATCGCCTTTGGTGACAAAAGAACTGGTGGGCTGCTGCTGTACGTCGAAAGACTCCGCCAGGCTGCTGGAGCGGATATCGCCCTTGTTAAAGATACCATTGGCCACTATGCCGATAGTAATATCCGGGGAGACGTTATAGTCAGCGCCAAGCCGGGCGTTGTGGTTATTAAAACCAAGCTTGAAAAAATTATCATAGTTGATGCCTCCGGAATACTGGTCCGCGGCATTGTAAAACTGTCGTTCAATATCGAGGTCATTCATCAATTCCCGGTAGTTATAGCTGTAGGAACCGAATATGTTCAGTTGTTTGCTTTTGCTGTTGAAGTTGAGGGAGGGCGTAATTTTAGGATAGATCCCCTGGCCGTAGCTGAGCGACATATTACCACTGGTGCCGCTTTGATGGCTTTTGCGGAGCCGTATGTCGATAATGCCGGCATTGCCGGCAGCGTCGTACCGGGCGGATGGATTGGTGATCAGGTCGATCTTTTCAATCTGGTTGGCCGACAGGTTGCGCAACAAATTGGCGAGCTCCTGTCCGGACATGGGCACCAGTTTCCCGTCCATCATCACTTGTACGCCTTGTCTGCCGCGCATAGCGATGTTATCGTTCTGGTCGATGGTGATGCCCGGCGCTTTTTCGAGTACTTCCAGTGCGGTACTGCCCGCGGCAGATATAGACCCCGCCACGTTGAGCGTGGTTTTATCATACTGTTGCTGAATGAATGGCTTGCTGGCGGTGACGGTGGCTTCCTTAAGGGTGGTAGTAGCGGGCTGCAACCGGAGGATGCCCAGCTGCAGGTGTTTGTTGAGCGTGACGGCAGCCGACAGCCACGGTGCATATGCCATGCTCTGTGTCGCCAGCAGGTATTGCCCTGCGGGCAGATGGTCGAAGGAGAAGTTCCCCTGTGCGTCGGTGTATTCCAGTTTGACCAGTTTCTTGTCCGTTGCCTGTAATAGTTGTACCACTACGTCCCTGGCCGGGGTATTATCTGCCGTAGCGAATGTTCCTTTGATGCTGTAAAACGTGTTGCCCGTCTGGCTAACTGCCTTATTTATGTAAGTAGTAACGCAAATCAACAGGGCAAAGGTAAACATGTATGACCTTTTCATTTGGGGGTTTTTAAAGCAAAAATAGAACTATTGTTCCCCTCTGTCTACAGGTAATGGTAAGTACTTACATAAATTTTTATTGCCGGCTACCGGCCTTGATGAGTGGAAGCGGGGGGCGGTTTCAGGAGGTTTAAAAGGGGATTCTGCAGAAGCATGGTCTGCTATTGAGCAGCAGCACCGTCCTCCTCGCATTTGTCCTTGCGGCGGGTATCAATGATGTATTGTATTTTCCATTCTTTTCCCAGCTTCACCAGTTGAAAGGAGTTGACGCCGCAATGGTGGAACTTTCCCTGATGATAAAAGCGGTAGGGCGTCCATACGGAGGCGAGGCGGTCGTCTATCTGTACAGGGCCATAGGTAATACGTTCCTCCAGGTCTCCTTTGGGCGTACCGGCGATCACGGAGGAGAAACGCTCAACGGAAACATTTTTGACAGTGGTGTTGCCTTTATGTTCATCGATGGTATGGAAGACAGCATTGGAAGAAAAACACTCCCGGAGCGCAACGCTATCGCTGTTATGCATAGCGGTAAACATCTTATCTATCGTCTGTTTTACGCCGGCAGTGTCGGACTGGGCTTGCAGGGTATTAGCGGCAAAGAGGCCCGGCAGGATAAAATACAGATAGCGCATCTTTTTAAACCTAAAATATTAAATCTAAAATATTAAATCTAAAATACATTATTTGGTCTGTTTCTGATGCGCGGCTTTGAAATGATGCCGGATATGCTCCACGAAATGCTGTATCAGCGAATTTTCCGGTCCAGGCATGCTGCTTTCCAGGTCCGCTTCCGCAGCGGCGTTTGCAGTGGCAGGGTAACGAGGTCCCTGTTTTTAAGGTACGGCGCAATAGCCCAGGTAGCAAATTTCTTTTATTACGTACTGGTTTTTAAATAAGATTGCAGAAAATCTTTATACTGCTGCGCTTCATTTTCAAAAAGTTTTTCTCCTCCCAGCGTATGTGCGCGCAAGAGGTATTCCCGGGCGTCTGCATGTTCTTCCAGTTCCAGCAATACTTCCCCGAGGCGCAGCAATACGAATGCGTTGACCTGCCCGTTTTCCGCTATGTTGGCTTTGGCGGCTTCGAGGTAGGGCAAGGCTTGTTGATAATCCCGCAGGAGAAAAAAGGCGTCGCCGATAGCGGCGTTCAGTGTGAGGCTTTGGCCGAATTCGGATTGCGGTTCGGGTATTTGTTTCAGCGCCCGTATCCAGGCGCGGGCGGCCTTTTCATAGTTGCCTGCTGCAAAGGCGCTGTGGCCCTGCTGTACCATGGGCGCCATATAGTCGATGAGAAACGGGTGTAGTTCTACCGCTTCGATCTCCGGCAGTTGACGCTGCGGTTGCAGCACCTCCTGCTGAAAACGTTCCATCACCACGGTATCCTCCATTTGTGTATTGATAAACAGGTCCCAGTAAAGCGCCGGCAGTCCTTTGAAATCCGGTTTGCGGGCGCCGTAGCTGCGGGTCATGCGGATAATGGTTTTGGCAGCTGTGGGTTTGTTGAGATAGAGGAGGGAAGCCGCGAAGAGCACATATGGCCGTAGTTCGCCTACCGGTTCCTGGCTGGATTCTATGTCTGCCACCCAGCGTCCTGCGATGTTGCTGGCTTCCTGTATGCGGCCGGCATCCAGCAAACGCAGCAGATGGTCATTGAGCACCATCAGCGTGCAGTTCGTGTTGAACTTCGGCTCCGGCACCAGGGCCCAGGCGGCCGCGGTTTTATCGGCCGACAGTTGTATGTCTGTCTCCTTTAATGAGGCGGCTTCCTGCAATATTTCATCCAGCAGGCGTTCGAGCGCAGTAGGTACCGGTACTGTCTTTCTGGTTTTTCTGTTTACCATAGATGATGTGTAGGTGTAAAACAATAACTGAAGTTAACACATTAGAGATGTGCTGGTTGTCAATTACGATCAGCGGTAAATCAGCATAACATGCGCTTAACAGGGCTTACTCGTAAAAGTGATGTGATTAACGCTCGGTTAACACTGCGACTATTATGCGTTATATAGCAATACAATCCGTATTTTGTTTATTGTAACGATATACTGTTTATCACCGTTTTTTTTGTTTTATCACCGTTATTTATGTACCAGCGGTCACTGCATGTGATGGCCGCACAAACGATTGTCACTTATGATTTCTCCTAATTCAATTCCCTGGTTTGCAAAAATGAGAGCTGAAAACCCGGTGGTGTATGATCCGGAATTTGTTTTTTATTACGGCGTGAAAGGAGCATGGCAGATTTTTTCGCACAAGGAGGCCAAGCAGGTCCTGGGCGATTACAATTCCTTCTCCAATCTTTTTATCCCTAACCTGGGGCAGAATATTATGGGCAGAAACCTGAACCAGAGCGATCCGCCAGACCATAAGAAACTACGCTCGCTGGTGGCGAAGGTATTTGTGCCGTCAGTGATTTCCAGGCATGCGGACTGGATCAGGCAGCAGTGTGAAGAGATTATTGAGCCGTTGCTGGAAAAGGGAGAGATGGACTTTATCCATGATTTTGCCATTGCATTGCCTAACCGTGTCATTGCGCAGCTACTGGGTATTCCGGCGGAAGACCATGCACAGGTGCACAGCTGGGTGACCACCATTGTTACGAATGTAAAGACGATGGAAGAGATGCAGGCTTCTTTTGCAGCGCAACAGCAAATTGCGAACTACCTCGACAAAATGATAGAGATGCGCAGGATAGAACCCAAAGACGACCTGATTTCGCATCTGCTGGCGTCGGAGGTAAATGGCGAAAGGCTGAACAACGAAGATCTTCTGGGTACAGTGGTAGGTATGTTCCTCGCCGGTTTTGAAACAACATCTTCGCTTTTGGGGAATATCGCCTATACTTTCTGTCATCATCCGGAGGTGCTGGACCACTACCTGGAGCATCCGGAAGATTTTGATAATATCATCAATGAGGTACTGCGGGTATTGCCTTCTGCCAAGTCCATGACGCGGGTGGCCAAACATGACCTGGAGCTGCGGGGCCAGCAGATTAAGAAAGGAGATTACCTGAATATCTGGCTGATATCGGCCAATCATGACCCGGAGGTGTTTCCGGAGCCGGATAAATTCGATTTCCGCCGTCCGAACCATTCAGACAGCCTGAGCTTCGGGCATGGCATACATTATTGTTTCGGAGTGCCGCTGGCGAAGATGGAGACAGAGATAGCGTTAAAGGTGGTGTTTTCCCGTATCAGGAAGCTCCGGATCAAAGAGGGGGCCCGGATTGAGATGACGCCGAGTACAATTATTACAGGCTTTACGAGGTTACCGGTCACGTTTTCAGCCGTGGGCGTATATCAGTAAGGGTTATAGCGGGGAGTATCGGTAATGCTCCAGTAGAAGAAGCCGGCAACCATTGTTTCCAGTCCATCCAGATAGACCTGTATCCTTTTATTCAGTTCTTCCCCGAAGTCAGGAAATGCCGCCCTGCAGGATACAAATTCTCCGATTTCATTATCATGAATAGATGCCGCCATCAACACTGCCTCTTCAAGGGTAGTGTTGTGGTGGTATTTGAGCATCATCACCAGATTGTGCTCGTCGCCATGTTCGAGCTCCTTGCGGAGAGAGAACAGGTCGTTGGCCCAGCATACCACTCTTCTGGCCAATGCGGTCAGATGTACCATGTCCGGATGTTGTAATACATACATAGGTAGCCATACGCCGGTGGCCAGCTCGTTGATGTCGGTGCCGATATTGGCGGCGGAGAAGAACAGCCGCATATGCATGTACTGCGCCACCGTCGGATGTTTTTCCCTGTTTTTGTTGTTTTTCGCCTCCCATATCGCGGCTTCGAAAGTCGCCTGCACGCTGATGAGGAATTGCGACTGCCAGCTGGGCCTGCTCAGCGCGTCAAGGCGTACGCAAATGTCGGCCAGCGCATGGAAGAATTTGTTGTCGATCGGCGACACCTTGTGTTTGAGCACATAGGAAAAACCATCTATCAGCTGCTGCAGGTAATTCTCTTCGCGGATGTAGGCGGTAGACGGCTTTACGTGGTCCAGCTGTTCGTCCAGTACAAAGAGCCAGCTGTAAAGGTTGTCGATGCAGCACAGCAGCTCAAAGTTTGCCTTAGGCATCGTCCGGCAGGTCATCCAGGCCATTTTGTAGCGGGCGAAATAACGTTCTTCTTCCGGACTGTCCAGCAGCTGGTATTTGTGCAGGAAATCGAAGGTGTTGGTCGCTACCAGTTCCACAAACGGACTGACACTGGTAGGGAACGGGCAATGCAGCCTGGGAATGACAATCTTCGCAGTAGTTTCAGTTTGGTTCATAAACATTGTGACAATCGGTGATAAACAAAAGGTACCTTTCGCGCCGGTAGAGCGCGATAAAAAAGAAATGAAAAACGGTTGATATCTGCTAAATACTAATTTTTAACGATTGCTCCTGTGAGTAGATTTTTGACCAGTACATCGATCAGGATATGGAAATCGATTGGCTTGATCATATAGGCGCTGGCCCCCTCCAGCATTATTTCATCAATATTGGTTTCATCGGTATCGGCAGATGCGGCGATCACCGGGATGTGTCTTAAAGCAGGATTGGCTTTTAGTTCTTTCAGTACATCTTTGCCTGATTTGCCCGGCAGGCTCATGTCCAGAATGATGGCATCCGGATGATTATGTGCTTTGAGCAGCGCTTCCTGGCCATTGTCGGCATGCATAATGGAGAAGCCACGTTTGCTCAGCAGCAGCGACAGATAACGCTGGGTCATGATGTCGTCTTCTACCACGAGTATTTTTTTACCTTCAAAAGAGATCAGGTTGTTTTCTTTGATGTCGATGGTGGCGGATTTTATTTCGCCGGCAAAGGGTACTAACGGCAGCGATACTACGAATTCTGTACCCTCGTCTATTTCACTGTGCACTTTGATGGTACCACCCAGAATACGAACGAGGTGATGGGTGATGTTGAGGCCCAACCCGCTGCCTTCCGCAAAGTTGATGGTGGTACGGGTAAATTCTTTAAACAACGTGGCCATCCTGTCCGGTGAAATACCGGCCCCCTGGTCTTTTACCGCTATGTACCAGTGGGTGTCGTCCCGATAAATACGCAGGAGAATGGCAGTATTGCTACGGGTGAATTTGATGGCATTAACGAGGATATTGTTAACGATCTTGGTCAGTTTGATACTGTCTTCCACAATGGCGTCCGGGAAAGACTCCTGCACTTCCAGTTCTATTTTTACCCGTTTTTCATTGGCGAAATACTGGTAAATGTTGACGATGTTGGTGATCCAGCTGTAGAGGAGAACATGTTCTTTCTTGATTTCATCAAAGTTGCCGGCGTCCAGCTTGCATTTGTCCTGCGTATTGTTGATCAGCGTCTGCAGGTTGCGGCAGGCGATGAACAGGTCCTCGTCCACTTTTTTCTCGCTTCTGCTTTTTTCCTTGCCGGACAGCAGTTTCAGCTGCGCAATGCTGTAGATCGCATTCAGCGGGGTCCTTAGTTCGTGGGTCAGCTCGCGGACATAAATATTTTTGGCAGTAACCGCTTTTTCCAGATTGGCCGTCCGGTCTTTTACCTGTTGCTCCAGTCTTGTGTTACTGGCGTGTAATTCCTGGTTCAGGTCCGTCAGTTGCTGATTGCGCACCGTAATGGTATGAAACAGTTTGGCGTTGTAATGTACCAAAGTCACCAATGAAATAGAAGTCAGCGTCATTACTGTAAAAGCCGTACAATAATAGATGAGGCTCAGCATCTCCGGGCTGAAGTCCATCGGCGGCAGGATATGGATAGCGCGGTTCACTTCCAGGAACAAAAGGGTAGCTGCCGAAAACATCAGGCAGTAGGTCTGCGCCCTGCCCACTTTAATAAAGGAAAGACAGGAGATCAGCAGGAAAAGCGTCAGCCAGATAGGGTCTACCGCTACAGAAAGAATGCTGCCGAAATAAAGCGTCGATAAATTGATCGTTACCTGGAGCGCCACACCGGCCGCCACATGTTTCTTCTTTTTATTACCATATAGTACAAGCGCGAACAGGACATTGCCCAACATTGTCGCAATCAGGATACTCAGATAGCCCGAGGTGAGCCAATATGTCAAACCGAAGATCGAGCCTAGTACGATCAGCAAAAGCGCGACAATATTGATCTTGGTGATCCGGTAATTCAGCTCTTTTTCGTAGAAGTTACTCCTGCCTAAATGAGTGAGCGATCGGATAAAGACATTGAATGCTTTCATCTGGATTGTAAATTTTTCATGTGAGGTTACGCTCGAGAAACGTCTTTTAGTAATGGTTACTCTGGGTGGCTTTGGACTGGAACCGATGATTAACTTCCATCCCGCATTTAGCTAAATTTAACAAAAACCTGTTAAATAAATGATAAATATTTCCACATATTTAAAGATTAACAAATAGCTTTTGTAAACATAACATCCCAACCTGAATAATCTGATGTAAAAATACAATATGTTATTGTAATAAACTGAAAACCAAAATTTTATTTTTATGTCGGGAGATAAAAAGAGCCGCCTCGGGAGCAGCAACTTGCTCCGGAGGGGAAAATTTACGCCCTGTTAAGGGAGAATTGCGACGAAATCAGGTATCCGGACCAGCCGATATCGGCCGGCACAGCTGTCGTTTATTTTTTTAGCGGACCACCGGGTTTGCTGAAAGACCTCGTCAAACTTTTCTACTACCAGCACCAGCCGGCGTTAGAGGAACGCCCGCAGCGTGCCAGGCAGGGGGGACTTATTGCCTACTGATTGCCCGGCACCTCGCAGGTGCCGGTGAAATAAGTGCGGGCGTAACCCGCCATCTTCACAGTAGCGCCTTCATCGGTACAGTACAGCGTACCACCGCGGTCCGACAGCTGCCGGGCCAGCAGCTCGGTTTTATGAAGACGTTCCCGCCAGTAGGGAATGAGCGAGCAATGGGCCGAGCCGGTAACCGGATCTTCGAATATGGAAGCCTGCGGTGTAAAATAACGGGATACAAAGTCACAGTCTTCCCCCGGAGCGGTCACCACTACGCCACCGGGATCAAGGTTAATGCGGTCCAGCAACTGACGGTTGATCTGTATCTGCCGTATATCCGTTTCCGTGTTATACACCAGTACGTAGTCCCGCGCCTTTAAGACCGCCACAGGCATACGGTCCAGCGACTCCGCAATCTCCACGGGCAATGTTGCGGGTGCCGGTTTGCGCGAGGGAAAGGAGAGGGCGTAGCGTTCTCCTTCAAACGTCACCTTCAGCAGGCCGCTGCGGGAATGGAAATGCAGCGTGTCACCGTTATACGCATGGATGGTGCGGATGGCGTGGGCGGCCGCCAGCGTGGCGTGGCCACAGAGGTCCATCTCAATTTCAGGGGTAAACCACCGTAAGGCAAACCCATCTCCCTGTGGAATAAAAAAGGCAGTTTCAGCCACGGCATTTTCCCGGGCTATCTCTAACAGCAGCCCGTCTGGCAGCCACTCCTGTAAGGGCATCACGCAGGCGGGGTTTCCGCCAAAAAGACGGTCGGTAAAGGCATCTATCTGGTAAAGCGGCAATTGCATAGTTTCTTTTTTGTTAAATGATGACGGGCTATTTTGTTTTTGTTCCTTTATTCATCAGCCAGACCAGCCCGCCAACGGCCAGCAACAAAAGTGGTGTGATGATGAGCAGCGCCATCAACGCTTTCAGCCAAACAGGCCGGAAGTAGCCGAGGCTGTAGGTACCGGCCGCCAACAACGCCAGACTGAAAACCACCCAGCAACCGATCAGTATCCTGTAGCCGGTGGACAGTGGTTTGGCGGGCAGGCTTCGCTGCTGGTAGTCCACGATCTCAGGTGTATTCCGGTAGTGCCCGGAGTAAGTATAGAACTGCTTCCTGCCGATGGCTTCCCAGCCGGTGGTGTCAGAGATCGCCGGCTTAAAATAGGCTTTGTTGGCAGATACATGCTGGTAAAAATCCAGCAGCTCCTCCAGGAAATGATTTACATTGGCATAGAAGCCACTGAATTCCTCCAGGTCGATGTACAACAACTGGTCGTGGGAAGGGACGGAGGCGAGATACGTCCGCCAGTCATCATAAAGCGGCAGTAGCGATGGATACACCTTTTCTATATAGGGCCGGTGCGCTGCGGCGTTGCTGAGCGCTTCTGCCAGCGGTATCCGGATGTCAGTATCGACATAGGTGTCTTCCTGCTCCTCCGCTGTTTCTGCGGTGTCCCCGGCAGCATACAGGGTAAGAAAAGCAGGCCTTACCTGTTCTACATCTTTCTTTTTCAGTAACAGTAACCAGAAGTAAGCGAGGCTGTTGTTGCCTTCAAACAATACCTCCTGTTGCTCAGGAGCGGTCCTGATGGTTAAATAGGTCCTGTTGCCCATGTGTGTACATTTGTCTTGGGTTTTATGCTATCAGCATGCAAAAATCATCCGTCCGGGGTGTAATCCGGGCTCACCGTACCAGGCTGTAAGGATACTACACTTTTCTATGATAAACAATGTTTTTTGGGCGCCTTCCCGGCTATCTGCTGTATGCGTCTTCCCAATAGCTGTTCATATTATAATATAAGTGGTAAACCCCGGGTTTGGTTCACTTGCGTGGAAAATTGGCGCGTTTGACGGCATCATGGCCTAATTTCCACCTGCATCCCTTTTGCAGGTATCCGCTGATTAACATCGCTGGGTGGGAATGATCATGGTAACGCGAACGCCTGTACGTCCTTCGCCGGCTTTGTCGGTGATGGTGAGGGAGGCCAGTTTACCCGTTTGTATGCTCAGTATTTTGAGGCGCTCCTGTGTAATGATGCTTGACAGGGAATTTTTGTCCTTATTTTTGGCGGGCTGCAACCCCTGGCCATTGTCTTCGATAATGCAATGCAGCCGGTCGCCCTGCAGCTGCAGCGTAATAGAGATATGGCCACGGTGCGCTATATTACGCATGCCGTGCTGGATGGCGTTTTCCACGAAAGGCTGCAGGAGCATTGGCGGGATACAGATACCGCTGCTTTCTTCCGCCGGGATGTCATGGATCGTATAGCCGAAGAGGTTGTCGAAGCGTACGGCCTGCAGGCTGAGATAGTTCTCCAGCGCTTCGGTTTCCTGTTGCAGGCGGACGAGGTTGTGCCGGGAGTTTTCGAGGTTAAGGCGCAACAGCCGCGCAAATTTATTGAGGTATTTAACAGACTTTTCTTTTTCATCCCGCCGGATGAAGCTTTGTAATACCGACAGGGTATTGAAGATAAAATGGGGTTCCATCTGGCTGCGCAGCAGCCTTTGTTCCAGCTCTATGCTCATTTTCTGGGTCACCAGCTTTCGTTGCCGTATCAGCAGGAAGGTGATCAGCAGGCCAAGGACCAGCAGGATGGTGATGATCAGCAGGATGACCTGCTGCTGACGCACGATGATGGCCTGATTGTTATACTGCCGGCTCAGGTCCGTTGTTTTATGCTGCTGTACTTTCAGTTCGTTGAGCGCCTGTATCTCCACAATTTTTCTCAGCTGCCTGTCTTCCTGTTCTGCCAGGGCCATATCGGCGGCGGAGTCGAGGTAGCTGATGGCGGTTTTGTAATCGCCCTTGTCATAATATACATGGCGGATGGCGTCATAGGCGGCGCTGAGGTTACCGGCATTGCCGGCCAGCCGGGCTTTTTCCAGGGCTTTGCCAAGATAGTGCAGCGCTGCGGAGTAGTCTTTTTTCTCCTGGTGCAGCTGGCCGTAATTGATATATTCCTGGAAGCTGACTTTATTGATTTTCTCCTTGATGTTAAATGCTTTTTCCATCAGGGCGTGCCCCCGCGGTTTGTCGCCATTCTTTTCATAGAGCACGCCCAGCGCGCTGTATACGGTGGCGAGGCGGATAGTATCGGGCTGCTGCAGCGCGTATCGCAGGGCGCTGTCCTGGTACTGGAGTGCCTGTCGGTACTGATGGCGGCGTTCGTAGATGCGTGACCGTTCCTCCATAAAAAGCGACAGCCGGAAGTAATCGCCGGTTTCCGGATAACTGTCCCGCGCCATGGCGGCGTAGGTCTCCGCCTTGTCGTAATCGCCGAAGCGGAAATATATTTCTGCTGCCAGGTCATACACCCGCCAGCTGCCGGCATACTGATATTGTTCCGCCAGCGAGATCAGGTGAAACAGCCGCGTAAAAGTGCTGTCGTCTATTTTGCTGGCCAGCCGCACCTGTAGCAGTCCCAGTTGCTGCAGGATAATAAGGTCTGTGAGTTGACCGGTATCTGCGGGCTTTGCGGGCAACATGCGGTTGAAACTATTGGTGGCGGCCTGGTTGCTGTCGGCATACCAGTAGTGGACACCTTCGAGATAGTAGTAGTAGCCGCTGGCAACAGCGCCTGCCTGCAAAGCGTCATTTTTAAGCTGAGAAAGCCGCTGGGCTGCTTGTGGCCCGTCCCATCGGGCGCCGGAATCAATGAGATGCTGCAGCTCCCTGACCACCGGTGGGGTAGTGGTACTTTGTCCGGCGGACGGCGGCGGAGCAGCGGACCGGGGCTGGCATCCGCAGACGGCGCAGCAAAGGGATATGATCAGTAAAACGGATGGTCTGCGGATATACATGCACAATCTATTAATGGTCGCCCATCAGGAACTGCCGGACATACTCCCGCTTACGGGCGGAAACCGGGATTTCAGTACCGTCTTTCAGGATCAGGATACCATCTTTCAGAAAACGGTCTATGAAATGGTGATTGACGATATACGACTGATGGATGCGGATAAACCAGCTTTCGGGCAGTAATTCCTCGTATTCCTTGATAGGCCGGGAAACCATTACCTTCCTTTTGTCAGACAGGTGGAAGGTGGTGTAGCTGCCGTCGCTCTGGCAATAGAGGATTTCCTCGAAAGGCACTACCTGGAGGTATTGCGAAGAGCGGAGCACGATACGGTTCTGCAGCGCCGGTTTTTTAGGTTGCAGGTGACCGCTGGTGATGTCCATCTGGGTGCGGGTGTTGACAGCGTTTTCAGACAGCAGCCGTTTGAGGGTGGCCATCAGCTCCTCTTCATCTACTGGTTTCAACAGATAGTCAAACGCCCCGAATTTGATGGCTTTGATCGCGTGTTCATTATAAGCGGTGATGAAAATGATCCGGAAGTTTCTGTCGGGAAATTCCTGTAAGAGGTCAAATCCGGTGCCGTCAGCCAGTTCAATGTCCAGCAGCAACAGTTCCGGTTCTGTGTTGGGGATGATGATCCGTGCCTCGGCGATGCTGCCGCAGCTGCCCAGCACAACGAAATCGGGGTAGCGTTTCATGAGCCATTCCAGATCTTTACGGATGGCCGGTTCGTCGTCAATAATCAGCGTACGGATCATGGTCTCGGATATGGGTTATTGCTCATTTTACTAAAAGTAACAAAAAAATCAGGTATTACCGGATGGTAATACCTGTAAGGTTATCAACAAAGAATAAAAGGCCGACCTAACAGCTTAAACATAATAGGGCTCTCCGGAGAACAAACTATATGACTGAACAATGCAGAAGCCGGTGCTGCCACGGTGTTCACCAGAATATTTTTATTTCATGCGGAATGCGCACTTAAACGTTTTACTAAGGGAAGAACTGAATAACGCCGGCCCCAACAATGGCGGCGAAACAGGCGGATAAATAGCGGACGATCAAAGATAACGCCACCCATTGTCGGAAGGCTTCTGAATTAATATCCGTACCGGTTTTGTTTATATTCGTTTTGGTAGTAATGTGTTGCGGGGAAAAACAGGCGGCCCCTGCTTTCACAGCAGAGGCCGCCGGAGTATGTTGACGGGCAGCAGCTATTTCCGTTTGAACGCGATTTCCATTTCTTTGAATTCCTTGCCATTGGCCATGCGGTACATTTCCATCGTATAATTATTGGCGTCCTGGAATTTGATGACCTGGCGCAGCTCCATGGTTTTCTGGCTGGAAGGGTCGAAGGATTTTCCGGTGTAGACGATACCGTTGACGGTGGCGTCCCATTTGCCCTCCATCATCATCATGCCGGTGCCCATGTTGTCGATCCAGCTGCTGAGGTACATTTTGCGGGCATTGTCGTAAGCGGTGGTGCCGAGACCTTCGAAGGGCATGCCCATCATGTCTGACATATAGCGGCTCTCCTGGTAACGTCCGCCGAGGATCATTTTGTTGGAGCAGCTGCCGGTGGCCTTTTCCGGCGGAGCGCCGGGACCTTTCCAGAAAGTCATGTCGGTGGTCCAGTCACCATCGGTTTTAGCCAGTAGCTGATGTTCGGGGCCGGGTGTCATGTAGGCCATCCATGCTTTGTGGGCGGCGGCGGAATCCATCTGGGCCGACGCCGTGTTAACTGTTAACAGGCAACCGATAACGGCAGCCAACACATACTGTGCTTTCATAGTCTGAGGCTGTTTAGAAGTGAGTAAATGGGGTTATTGAAGAAGTGCAAGTTAACTAATTATGATACGTGCGCAGGCTTAGGTGTTGCACCATACTATTTATTAATTGTATTTTCGGGCCGCAATAAAACCAAGATGAAAACAGCGTCCATCAACGAATTGAAGAAAGAGTTGGCTGCCGTGCCACCGGCGCAGCTGGCGGCATTGTGTCTGCGCCTGGCCAAATATAAAAAGGAGAACAAGGAGCTGCTGACTTACCTGTTGTTCGATGCGGATGACGAACAGGGATACATCAACGCGGTGAAGGCGGAAATGGACCAGGGGTTTGAAGAAATGACCGGTAGTAATCTGCACAATGCCAAAAAGCGGTTACGTAAGATATTGCGGCTGGTCAACAAACATATTCGTTACATGGGGTCCAAACCGGCAGAGGCGGAACTGCTGATTTATTTCTGTGAGCAGTTGCTGGAGTCGGGGTTGTTACGGCATCAGAGTACGGTATTGCATAATCTGTACGCCGCCCAGCTGAAGAAAATAGTGAAGGTGACCGTGGGGCTGCATGAAGACCTGCAATATGATTTGAGGCGCCAGGTAGAGCCGCTGCTGGAGGTACTGAAGTCCTGATTCGATGACCGCATATCCAAATGGTTTTGATTTCTCCGGGATAATGACTATTTTTTCCTCAGCCTTTCTTTTTCCGGGGCTTTCCACTTTATGAAAAACACGCTGACCGGCCTTTTCCTCCTCTGTTTAATAGCTTTTTTGCAATCGAATGCAAGCGCACAGCCGCCTGGCGGGAAAAAGCGGATGCCTGTCCTGGGCATTGCCGCCTCGATGGATAATGACAGTCTGGCCGGCGCGGCCGGTTTCTCCTGCCTGGAAGAAACAGTAAAGAGAATGCTGGCGCCGGCCGTCAGCGAGGACGTCTTTGCCGCCAATATAGAGCGGATCAACAAAGCCCGTTGCCGGATACAGACCTGTAACGTTTTCATCCCGGGATACCTCAAATTAACAGGACCTGCGGTCAACGAAGCGTGGGTATTGGGGTACGTGGACACGGTCATGCAAAGGGCTGAAAAAGCAGGTATCCGGCTGATCGTGCTGGGAAGCGGGGAGGCGCGTAAAATTCCGGAAGGGTATGACCCGGACATGGCGAAGGGGCAGTTTATCCGGCTGGCCCGTAAAATGGCCGATATTGCTAAAAAACATAACTGCCTCATTGCCATGGAGAATTTGAATGCTACCGAAACTAATTTTGTAAACACGGTGGCGGAAGCTTGCCAGGTAGTGACCGCTATTGCGCATCCTCATTTCAGGCTGACAGCCGATATCTATCATATGTTAAGAGAAAACGAACCGCCGGCCAATCTCCTGCAGGCGAAGGGTATCCTGGTGCACTGTCATATCGCGGAGCGGGAGAAACGTTCCGCTCCGGGTACAGAGCGGCAGGATTTCCGGCCTTACCTGGCAGCGCTGCGCAGCATCGGATACAACGGGCGGATCATGATGGAATGCCGGTGGACCGATCCTGCAAAGGAATACGCGCCGGCCGTGGCTTACCTGGAAGCGCAACTCAACGAAGTATATCATATCTCCGGAAAAAAATAAAACACTTGTACAATGACAACCACAAAAAAGACAAGGCGGGAATTTCTGCAACAGTCCCTGATGGCAGGGGCGGGACTAACGATCACGGCTATGGGAATGCCGGCCAGCAGTTACGCTCGTATACTGGGTGCGAATGACAGGGTGAACGTGGGGCTGGTAGGATTTTCCGACCGTGCCCGGCAGGCGTTGCTGCCTTCTTTCTTCAGCCATAACAAAGAACTGAACTTCGACCTGGTTGCGGTGTCCGACATCTGGAACCGTCGCCGGGAGGAGGGCAAAGCCTTCCTGGAAGAAAAAACAGGGCATAAGGTGCGGGCCTGTGTCAACAATGATGAACTGTACCGGATCAAAGACCTGGACGCCGTGTTCATTGCGTCGGCTGATTTCCAGCACGCCTATCATACCATCGAAGCGGTGAAAAACAAGTGTGACGTATATAGTGAGAAACCGTTTGCCGAAACGATGGACGATGCCCGCAAAGCACTGAAGGCCGTAAAAGAGTCTGGCAGGATCATGCAGGTGGGCACACAGCGGCGCAGCGGTACCAGTTACCACGCCGCGGCCAATTTTATTAAAGAAGGAAAGTTCGGCGATATCACCATGGTGGAGATGACGTGGAACGTGAACCAGCCGGGACGCTGGCGCCGGCCCGACCTCGTGAAGAGTATCCGGGAATCTGACACTGACTGGAAACGTTTCCTGGCCGGCCGTCCGAACGACAGCTGGGACCCGCGTAAATACCTGGAATACCGTCTGTTCTGGCCTTATTCTTCCGGCATCTTCGGGCAGTGGATGACACACCAGATAGACACCGTGCACTGGTTCAGCGGCCTGAAACACCCCCGCAGCGCAGTGGCCAACGGCGGTATCTATATGTGGCACGACGGCCGCAAGAACCCGGACACGCTGACAGCCGTGTTTGACTATGGTCCGGCCGACAACCCGGAAAAAGGTTTCCAGGTAATGTACAGCAGTCGTTTTCATAACTCTGCGGGGGGTACGAAAGAGATCTATTATTCCAATGGTGGTACCATTGATATGTCTACCAGCAAAATCACCAGCACCGGCGGACTGACGGAAAAGGAGGCAGCTGAGATGGGCATGCACGCCAACCTGCTGACACCGATGACGCTGAGCACACAGGAAAAAGCGGAGACCAGCGCCAATACCGGTGGGGACCCGCTGACCAGCGCGCACGTACGCAACTGGATGACCAGTGTCCGGGACCGCAGGCAGCCTCACGCACCGATAGAAGCGGCCTATTCGCACTCTATTGCGCTGATCATGGGCAACGCCGCTTACCGTACCGGAATGAAAGCTACTTTTGATGAAGCTACCCAGGAAGTGATGGTGGGTGGTAAAGTATTTACCATGTAATGAAACGATATTATGTTATACTGACGTTGCTACTTGCACAGGCCTGCGCTGAAGCGCAGGCCCTGCGGGTGGCCGTGGCCGGCGTATCGCATGGCCACTCCGGCTGGATACTGGGGCGTGCCAATCGCAACGATATACAACTGGCAGGAATATACGAAAAGGATACCGCCCTGGCTGGTAAGGTGGCGCGGCAGTATCATATACCGCCGCAACAGGTGTATCATGACCTCGGCCGGATGCTGGACGCCGTGAAGCCGGAGGCCGTGCTGGCCTTTGGATCGGTGTACAGTCACCGCGAAGTAGTGGAAGCCTGTGCTCCCAGGGGTATTCATGTGATGGTGGAAAAACCGTTGGCTGCCAATCTTCCCGATGCCCTGGCGATGGACTCGCTGGCGCGGCGGTATGGCATTCATCTGCTCACCAACTACGAAACCAGCTGGTACCCTACAGTAGCTAAGACTTTCCAGCTGGTGGAAGATAGTAGTTTTACAGGGCATGTCCGGAAGGTGGTGGTCCATGACGGGCACCAGGGACCGCAGGAGATAGGGTGCAGCCCCGCTTTCCTGTCGTGGCTGACAGACCCCGTGCTGAATGGCGGCGGCGCGCTGATGGATTTTGGCTGCTACGGCGCCAACCTGATGACGAGGCTCATGAAAAACCGTATGCCCGTTGCCGTTACCGCGGTTACCCGCCGGTATAAGCCTGACCGTTATCCGAAAGTGGAGGATGACGCCACTATTATCGTAGATTACCCTGACGCCCAGTGTATTATACAGGCTTCCTGGAACTGGACCTTTAGTCGTAAGGATATGGAAGTGTACGGTGACAAGGGGTATATCATCGCGGCTGACAGGAACACGCTGATACTGCGTAACCGGGAGTCGGCGCCGGCAGTCACCAGGCATGTTACGGCTACGGATATACCGGTGTACGAAGATCCGTTCCTGTACCTGGCTGCGGTGGTGAAGGGAAAAGAAACGCCGCCGCCTTACGGTCTGTATGCACTGGCCAATAATGTGCTGGTGCTGCGTATCCTCGAAGCTGCGAAGGAGTCGGCCCGTACGGGCAGGAAAGTGCTCTTTACCGCGCAATAGGTGAGTGCTTTCCATTTGGAATTCAATGGGTCACGGGCGTCATCCCATGTTATCTCCTGCTGCGAAAACCTACTCGGAAATCATCTAAAGAAAGATCGGCACACAATACCTGAACAAAATTTATTTCCCCCGAAAAGACAAAATATCAAATAAAAATATTAAATTATGTATGTTATGAAATCGATTGCATAATTCGTACCGAAATCTGAATCCAAAAACCCTCAAACATGTATCACTTATGAAACTGCTTGAAAGCAAACCTTTGCATTATTTATGGAAACCCGCCCTCCTCGCCGCTGCCGGTTTCCTTTATTGTTCTGCCGGCCATGCGCAGGTAACATTGTCCGCCAACGGCCCCGGCAACACCTATGAACTGATAGAAAGTGTGCTGGGCAACGGCACTGCCAGCGAAGTGCCGGACTGTGCGCATGCTTCCTTTGGCCGCCACATTACAGAAGAGTTTGATGCGACCCTGAACAAGAATGTTTTTGTATTTTTCCTGCACACTACGCCCGACAATGACCGTTGCGGCTCCAACACTGACAGGCAGCGCAACGAGATCAAGACCTTCGGGCCGTCACCGGCCAATGTAAAAGCCACGTATGGCGAGACGGTCACCTATCGGTGGAAATTTAAGATAGACGCCGGTTTTGTACCCACTACCAGCTTCTGTCACCTGCATCAGATCAAAGCGGGCGATGGTGACGCCGGCGCGCCGCTGATCACCCTTACGCCGCGTGCCGGCTCACCCCAGAAACTGCAGGTGATCTACACACCCGGCACCGGTGAATCCGGCGGGGGAGAGAAAGCCAGCGCCCCGCTGTCTTCCTTTAAAGGTACCTGGGTGGAGGTAGAGGAAAAAATCACCTATACAACGACCGGCTCCTATAAAGTGATCATTAAAAAAGTAAGCGATGGCACCACGTTGTTGAACTACAGCAATAACAACATTAATATGTGGCGTGACGGTACCACCTTCTGTCGGCCTAAATGGGGCATTTACCGCAAGCTGGCCACCGGCATCCGGGATGAGCAGGTACGGTTTGCAGACTTTTGCATCGCTGAAGGCAGTGCTACCTGCGGCAGCCCGCTGTTAGCAACCTCAGAAACTCCGCCGGCGGCGACAGTCACCACTGCTCCCGAAACGATTTCCTTCCAGGTATTTCCCAATCCTTTCCCGCAGATCGCCTATATCGACCTGGACGTAAAAGAAGCTGGCAATACCATGGTAGAGGTATTCGACACCCAGCAGAAAAGGGTAGGGCTGCTGCTCAACAGTCCGCTGCAACCGGGCAGTCACCGCACGGCTCTCGACACTAAAAACCTGCCTGCGGGCGCTTATGTCATTAAGCTGACCCATAACGGAAAGGTATATACTAAGATGGTCACCAAACAATAAGTCAGTGGAAGAATTACGGGCAGGGGTTTCCTGATTCGTAATTCTTCCTTATTTTGTGCCAATGACGAAGTTGTTTTTTCCTTTTCTGTTAGGCCTGTTGTTATCAGCCAACAGCCTGTCCGCACAGGAGAAGGTCCGTTACCAGGACGATGTGCGGACCATCAAAAAGTATGACAGGATGTTTGCGCCTCCGGCAGATCCGATTTTGTTTGTCGGCAGTTCTTCCATTCGTAAATGGGACGACCTGGAGCGGACATTCGCCAGTTATGTGGTGATGAACAGAGGCGTTGGCGGCGCGGTGCTCAACGATATTATCTATTTCGCGCAGGACCTTATCTTCGACTATCATCCCCGTCAGGTAGTGATTTATGTGGGAGAGAACGACCTGCCGGAAGGAGCTACCGCCGATAGTGTATTCAGTCGTTTTCAGCGGCTGTACAGCATTGTCCGTTCCCAATTGCCGGAAGTGCCGGTTGAATATATTTCCCTGAAGCCCAGTCCCTCCCGCGTGCAATACATGAAGACCGCTGCTGAAGCCAATGCGCTCATCAAAGCCTTCCTGGCGAAGGAAAAGAACGCCCACTTCATCAACGTGTTTTCGCTGATGCTTGACAAGAACGGGCAACCCCGGCCGGAGCTGTTTGTGACCGACATGCTGCACATGAACGCGAAAGGCTATGCTATATGGCGCAAAGCCATACAACCGTACCTGCTTAAAAGATCGTCCAAATAACATTCAATTTTTGAATGCGGCCGGTCAACCGGCTGCATTTCTATCATTTAACGTTTTCCCTATATGCAAACCATTGTTACCTACTTCCACCTGGCGGGAGAGTTTACCAACCCCTACAAATTCATTACCGGCGCCATTCTTTCGGGTCTGACTGCATTTGCTGTTGCACTTATACTGGTATTGTTGCTGCGTAAATACATCCTGGTGCCCCGTTCCCATAAGGTGCTGAAATTCGTGGCCTATGCCTATTTTGTAGCGCTGCCGTTGCTGGCGGGCTTCTTCGGGCTGAAGTGGGGATTTTTCCATAGCCTGCGTAAAGATATCCGGGAGCATACCGATGTTTATGCGGCTCATGTGCCGCCGCTTTTCGGCCAACAGGCGCTGGGCGCTGTGGATTCCCTTTTTGGTGGTCACGCGGAGATGTCTTCGCTCAGTACCCATCAGCTCATTGATACCGTAGCAGTGGTGGTTTATAACGTTTACGGCAGTACGCTGGAGCAACAGTTGTCCGCCACACAGGGTGTTAAAGGAAAGCTGGCTTCCATGCTACTGCACATCACCAAAAATAAAAGCATCGCCGCCATGATGCACAAGGCGGTCTATAATTTACTGCATGATAAGTTGGGGTTGTCGGAGGGCGTGAGCAACGCGGTGGTGCACACGTCGCTGCGTAAATTGGTGAACGGTAATCTATTTGTTAATATCGCGGTTATCCAGGTAGATCAGTTCCTGAAAGGGTTGCAGCGGGGCATTCTTTATACTTTCCTGCTGATACTGGCCATACCGTTGATCGAGGTAGGGTACGCCCACTATCGTTACCGCCGGCAGCCTGCAGTCTGACTACTATGGAAAGTATTTACTTTTCTGTAATATTACAGTTATGAACTTAATCGGAAATATCATCTGGCTGATCTTTGGTGGATTGGCCGCAGCCCTGGGCTATTTTGTGTCGGGGTTTCTTTTTTGCATCACCATTATTGGCATTCCTTTCGGGATACAGTGCATGAAAATAGGGCTTTTCACACTGATGCCTTTCGGGCGGGAAGTGCGTGACGGCGTAGGTTCTACGGGATGCTTGTCTACTTTGTTCAATATTATCTGGGTGTTTACCGGCGGTCTGTGGGTAGCCATCTGCCATTTCTTTTTTGGCGTATTGCTGACCATCACCGTTATCGGAGCGCCATGGGGGCGGCAGCATTTTAAGCTGATGAGCCTTACATTTGCGCCGTTTGGCAAGGAGATCTATTAATCAGGCTGATTCTTCGAAGATAATGGTGTTCTGAAACGGGTCTATTACGGTCATCAGTAGGACCTCGGGGTTCCAGTCGGCCCGTTCCAGTCCCGGGTTCATATACTTATAGTCTTTCCCGCCCAGCTTCGCATGGAAGGCTTTTAATCCTTTAAACTCCGTGATGCTGATCCGCGAGCCGGGGGTGCCGTCGCCATGGTGCTCTGAGAGGTCTATCTGGGTGTCGCCCTTGGCGATACGCATATAGACCGGAGCGCCCTCAGGCTTGTGTTCCCAAAGGATTTCAAATTCCAGCCAATCAACGTAGAACTGTATGGCCCGGGCATAATCAAACATGCGGAAGATGGGAATGATGCGTGACATAAGTATCTGATTGATACTTAAATATAGCAAAATAATGTGGAGACCGGTGTTTTTACTCCCTGCATGATGGATTTTCAGGTAGTTTGTGCCCGCAAGGTAAAAATCTGCAGATAATGCTGGATCAGCATACCAATCTTTTTACGGAGCCAATCGATCGTGACTGTGGACTGATTTTCTGAAACGAACGCTGCAGCTGCTTCATCCAGCTTTTGGTGAAAGTGGATCTGGTACTTTTGCTGCCATTGGCGGAAAATATTTTCCTGCTGATGTCTGTCGATATTTTTGGTGCACAGCGAAAATTCTCCGTAGGTGCTTAACAGGATTTTGTAGGCAATTTCATCAAAGAAGGTAATAAGCCTCTGATCTTCTCTAAGCATAACAGGGTATTGAAAGGGTTATTCAGAATATGGTGTTACTGTCTGTTGTGTTATGTGCCGGCTCGAGGTACTCAAAAGTGCGTTGCTAAAGGTAAGAAATAAAAAGGGAATAGCGAATTTTTCCGGGAATAGGAAAATTAACTGTACCTTAAACGAAATTTGAGGTTTATCGCTTCTGTAAGCTACCATTACTCTCGCCGGTCATTCTACTTTACACGTGTATTCTTCTCAAACATTTTTTTCACTTTTAAACATCTAACTCCAATGAATCTCTATGTATCAAACCTGGGATTTAATTTCCAGACCGAGGAGCTTGCAACCCTGTTTATGGAATACGGCGCCGTGTCATCCGCGAAAGTTATCGTAGACAAATTTACCAATAGAAGCAAAGGATTTGGGTTTGTAGAAATGCCCAACCAACAGGAAGCCGAAAAGGCTATCAACGAGTTGAACGGCCGGGAAGTTGATGGACGGAGCATTAACGTGTCGGAAGCAAGGCCTCCCCGGGAGAATACACGATATTCCAATCGATATTAATCAGCTTATATCTAAGTGCGGCTGCTGTTGCTTTATGTAACAGCAGCCGTTTTTTATGAATGAGGTTGCTTCTTGTTTTTATTTTACCACCTCCAGCACGCCCTTCTTCAATATCTTCACACTTTCCGCGGCTTCCTCCTGGGTAAAATGCCCAAATCCCAACCGCATGGCGGTAAGGTCCCGGTGCTGGTACAACAGTGTTTTGGGAATAAAAAGGTTATTCCGGGAGCAGGCTTTTCCCAGCTGCATCAGGTTGATCGGCCGTTTCCAGCGTGTCCATACGGCGAGGCCGCCTGCCGGTTTCCGCAGCTCCATAAAATCCTGTAGCTCGTTCTGTAGTACTTCTACAATATGGTCCCGCCGTTCGCGGTATACTTTCAGAGACTTTTTAAGATAACGATGGATCTCTCCGGATTCGATCATTTCACCTAACACCTGTTCCATGAGCACATCGCCCTGGCGGTCGATGATGCCGAGGTGTTTGCGCATTTCGGTCATCAGGTTTTCCGGGGCGATGATAAAACCGGTACGGAAGCCGGGTGCGAGGGATTTACCGAATGCGCCGGTATACACCACCATGCCGTTGGTGTCGGCGCTGGCCAGCGGTAGAACAGGACTGTTGTCATAGTGGAAGTCGTAGTCGTAATCATCTTCGAGGATGATGAAGCCAAATTCCGAGGCCAGGTGCAGCAGGGCGATGCGGCGTTCTGCGCTAAGGGTGACGGTGGTGGGGTAGTGGTGATGCGGGGTAATGTACAGCATGCGGATGCGCTGCCGCTCGCAGATGCGGCGTACGGCATCTACGTCGATGCCATCTTCGTCGATAGGAACGGAAAGTATCCGCGCACCCGATTTTTGAAAAATCATGTTGACCGAAAAATAGCTCAGGGACCCTACCAGTACGGTGTCCCCGGGTGATAGCAGTATTTCGGAAGTGATATAAACGCTCATCTCCGTGCTGCGGGTAATGAGGATATTGTCTTTTGAGATATGCAGGCCGCGGGATTGGTTCAGGTAGTTGGACAGGTGTTTTTTAAAGAACTCGCTGCCGTCCTGGTTGTAATACCCCAGTTTGCGGTGATTGCTTTTGCGTTTAAGGTGGCCGCTATAGAGGCTGGAGAGGTGGCTGACCTGCGTCAGGCGGATGTCCGGCGTACCGTCGTTGAACACATATTCGCAGGAGGAATGCTCAAAAGGGTTGTCGAGCAGGCTGGATTTCCGGAAATCGAAGCCGGTTTCTTTCGGGTACCGGGCCAGCGGCGTGTCCGGTGTGGTCCGTATTTTTTGTGGCCGGTCTTTCGTTTGCCCGATGATAAATGTGCCTTTATTGGGCCGCGTTTCTATCCAGCCCTGGGTGTCCAGCTCTTCATACACGGCTACGATGGTATTGCGGTTAACCGCCAGCAGTTCGCTGAACTGACGGGTACCGGGAAGTTTGGTGCCTGTCACCAGGTAACCCCGCTGTATGGCGTTGATCAGCTGGTGGGCAATCTGTAGGTAGATGGCGGTGGCGGACTGCCGGTCTATCTGTACAAAACTTTTATAGGGAACCGGACTGCTCATCTTGGGTGAAAGATTTTAGTTAAATAGTCCGGCAAGATATCATATTTCCTGCGGTATTAGTATTTATATTATTTTATTTAATATTTATATTAATGATAATTAAATATTAATGTGAGGGGGCTGCTTGCTTACACCCCCAAATGAGCAAGTGAGTAAATGTCCGGACTAGCTGTCATATCAAAACTGGCCTAGTTGAATCGTCCGGCAAGCGGTTACTTTTGACCGGAAACGTATGATATATGCAAGATCTACTGCAACATATCGTTGGACACAACGACCTGCACGCCAGATGGCTGAACACCCTCTCTTTTATGGAGAATGCCGGCGCCCGTAAGATTTCGGCCTGCGAGCATCCTGTGCTCGTGGACTTTATCCAGCTGAAACATGCTGCCGAAGAGCATCGCCACGCCTATTACCTGAAAAAACAGATCGCCAAGGTAAGTCCGGATACCTGTAAAACATACCAGCTGCACGAGCTGCTGGCGCCGCATCAGACCCGGCATTACCTGCACCAGCTGGACATGCAGACCTGCCGCTACATCAAAAATACTTTCGGCCTGCAGGGCAGCCAGCTGAAATATGCTGCGTACCTCTTCGTGACATATGCGATAGAAGTGCGTGCGGACGCTCTGTACCCGGTATACCAGGCGGAACTGGACAAAGCTGCCAGCAAAGTGATGGTACGCTCTATTATCGTGGAGGAGGAAGGGCACCTGGAAGAGATGATGAAACAACTGCAGGACTTTGCGCCTGACTGGGAAACACACGCCCTGCATGTGCAGGGACTGGAGCAGCAACTGTTTGACCACTGGATGGCAGCCATCGGGCAGGAACTGACGCAATACGCATAAAGACACTCACTATAACACCGTTAAATTTAATCAGGAAGCATGACATCAACAGCTATCAGAAACAACTGGACGCTGGAGGAAATCCAGGCCATTTACGACCAGCCCCTGCTGGATCTGGTTTATCAGGCAGCTACCATCCACCGCGAGTATCACTCCGCCAGGGAAATACAGGTGTGCACCCTCTTGTCCATTAAAACAGGCGGATGCCCGGAAGACTGTTCCTATTGCGGACAGGCAGCCCGGTATCATACCGATATCAAAGTACAGGCGCTGTTACCCACCGAAACCGTGATTGCCCACGCGCAGAAAGCGAAAGACAACGGTTCCACCCGTTTCTGTATGGCCGCCGCCTGGCGCGAGGTAAGGGATAACCGGGACTTCGACCGCGTTATCGACATGGTGAAAGGCGTCAACGAGCTGGGTATGGAAGTATGCTGCACGCTCGGCATGCTCACGGAAGAACAGGCGGTCCGCCTGCAGGAAGCCGGTCTCCATGCTTACAATCACAACCTGGACACCTCTGAACAATACTATAAAGAAATCATCTCCACCCGCAATTTTGATAACCGCATCAATACGATCAATAATGTCCGTAAAGCCGGCATTACTGTGTGCTCCGGCGGTATTATCGGTTTAGGTGAAACACACCGCGACCGTATCTCTATGCTGCTCACGCTGGCCACGATGCCCAAACATCCGGAGTCTGTGCCCATCAACGCACTGGCCCGTGTGAAAGGCACCCCGCTGGAAGACAACCCCAAAGTGGATGCGTGGGACATGGTACGCATGATCGCTACTGCACGTATCGTAATGCCCGCGTCTACGGTACGTCTTACCGCCGGCCGTATCGAGATGACAGAGTCAGAACAAGCCTGGTGCTTCATGGCCGGCGCCAATTCTATCTTCACCGGTGAAAGACAAACATTGCTGGTAACACCTAATCCGGGCGTATCAGAAGATATGCAGATGCTGCAGCATCTCGGACTGCAGCCTATGCCCAACAAGAAAGAAGTGACTGCCTGCTAAAGGTGCAGCCGACAAAAATAAACAAAGAAGCCTGTGCTTATGCGCAGGCTTCTCTGTTTTATGCCTGTTCCGATAATTCGTATATGCGTTTACGATATAATTCCTCGTTTTATGAAAGCTGCAAAATCGCCGGATAAGGAATTTTTTTGGTAGTTGTTTTTTAAAAAGTAAGGACATATAACCAAGACGTATAAACGTTATTTGTATAGTTTGAAAAAATTATATACGATAGGGTAGTAGATAAGGTGGTAAAGTGTAGCGGATTTTTTTATATCCGTTAAAACCCTTTGTGGTAATGGTTTTTTGGAGATGGCTCTGAAAAGGAATTTCGGTTTTGGCACAGCCTTTGTAAATAGCCTGCCTGTTCTAACAATGGTACCTTGGTTGTTAACGACTTTATGTTTGTTATACATAGAACAGATTATATAATTTAACCCAATTCTAAATTTTATGAGGATGTTTACGAAATTTGGGAAGTCTCTCATGATGACTTCATCTGTACTTGCATTGACTGGAGCTGCTGCCATGGCACAGGACCAGGACAGTACCCTGAAAACAAATCGTGTAGTTCCCTTCAATGGCGTAAAAGATTATCGTACATGGTCAGTTGGTGCATGGGGCGGTGGTTCCGCTGCGTTTGGCCCATTTGGCGGTCCCTACTACTTCAATAACTTCGACTTTAAGAATGTTGGCATTGTATACGGTGCGTACGTGAAAAAACAGATTTTTCACAACTTTGGCCTGCAGGCAGACTTCATGCGCGGACAGGTAAAAGGCGCTACCAAAGCATCGCAGACACTAACTGATATTAATGGTGCGCCGTTAGCTGGTGGTATCAAATCTTTTCAGACGGATATTGACTGGTCTGCCTCACTGAGTGGTGTGTTCAGCCTGGGTTCTATCAATTGGATCAACAAACAGAGCTTCGTTATTCCTTACGTATCTGTGGGTGCCGGTGCGATAGGTTTTAAACCTACCGTTACCGCTGCAGATGGCACTGAGAAAGAAGTGCTGACTACCAGCGGTAAATCCAGCCACCGCGAAATGTTCATCCCTGTTGGCGTAGGGGCTAAATTCGTAGTAGCTCCCGGCGTGAACATCGACCTGGCGTATACGGCTAACTTCGTGAACAGCAAAGTGTTCGACGGTGTGAACAGCGGTAACAAAGACAAATTCTCCACTGCTAAACTGGGTCTTGAATTTGCTATCGGCAAGAAAAGAAAACCACAGCTGGCAGTTGTAAATCCTGCTGCACAGCTGGCAGAAGATCTGTGGACCAAAAATGCTGCGCTGAAAACTTCTCTCGCTGAAAGTGATGCCCGCAATGAAGCCGCTATCAGTCAACTGAAAGAAGAAATTGCCGGTATCAAAACAGATACAGATGGTGACGGCGTTCCTGATTACCTGGACAAATGCCCGAACACTCCCGCCGGTACTAAAGTAGACGGCGCCGGCTGCCCGCTGCCGGCTCCGGTGCAGGTGATCAAAGAAAAAGTTATCGTGACTGACGCGGATAAAAAAGTGGTAAAAGACGCGATCGATAACCTGGAATTTGATCTGGGTAAAGCAACTATCCGTCCTAACTCTTTCGCTAGTCTCGATAAAGTGGCCAACCTGCTGGTAGAGAAAAACTTCAGCCTGAAACTGGCCGGTCATACCGATAACACCGGTTCTGCCGCTACCAACATGCGTCTTTCCAAAGAACGCGCAGAAGCTATCAAAGCTTACCTGGTATCCAAAGGCGCTAATCCTTCCAGAATCGAAGCTACCGGTTACGGTGCTGCACAGCCTATTGCGTCTAACAAAACCGCTGCCGGCCGTCAGCAGAACAGAAGGGTAGAATTCACTTTGTACTAATCTTCTTAACTTGCCTTCAAATAAAAAAAGCTGTTCCTTTTCTGAAGTGAACCCAAAAGTTTAGACAGCTTTTTTGATTAAGCGGCTTGAGTTCGGTATTGTACTGGGCTCAAGCCGTTAAGTTTTTGTTTGATTCTGTCATTATTGTAATAGTGAATATAATTGACAATATTCTTTTTAAGCGTTTCGATTGATGTAAATTTTTTCAGATGGAACATTTCAGATTTCAGAATGGCGAAGAAGCTTTCCATAGCTGCATTATCCAGGCAATTGCCTCTTCTTGACATGCTTTGCCTTATTCTTCTTTTTCGCAGCCTTTGTTGATACCCTTTCATTTGATATTGCCATCCTTGATCAGAATGGAGGATCGGTCTGGATTTTTCAGGCAACTTTTTTAGCGCCATTTCAAGCATATCCATAGTCTGATGGAACGTTGCCCGTTTCGATAAGGTGTAGCTGATTATCTCTCCATTGTAAAGGTCCATAATTGGCGATAAATACAACTTTTTACCTGACACATTGAACTCCGTTACATCGGTCACCCACTTTTGATTAGGCTTCCGGGCGTTAAAATCTCTATTCAGCAGATTCCGGGCAATTTTTCCTTGCTGCCCTTTATAAGATTTGTACTTCTTCCTTCTAACAAGGCTTTTTAGACCGCACTCTTTCATTAGTCTGGCAACACGTTTATGGTTGATATGCATCCCACTGCTCTTTAGAGCATCCGTTATTCGGCGATAACCATATCTACCCTTATGCTGACGATAAATAGCTATTATTGAAGTTTTAACGTGATTATCCTTATCAGGTTGTACCGATTTTTTCAAGTAATAGTAAAAAGTACTCCGTGCCATCCCCGCTACTTTCAGCAATATTTCCTGATCGTAGGACCGCCTTAATTCCTGGATGGCTTTTGCTGCCTGCCTTGTGCTTTGGCAGCTTTTTCCTGCTGAATTAAGGCGTCTAACTTTTTTAAAAATGCAAGCTCTGTGCGCAAATACTCGTTCTCTGCCTGCAAGGCAGCAAGCTTTTCCGCTTCGGGGTTAGACACTATTCTAGTGGTCTTTTTTTTCTTATTAGGCATTGCTGACTTTTTTCTACCTCTGTTTTCCATCAGTAAACCTCCTACTCCCTGGCTTTCATATATCTTTAACCAACGACCTACTACACTATCGTTAGCAATACCAAAGAGTGCTGATGTCTGCAATAAAGATAGGTGCTTTTTTAGCATATATTTTATAACCCGAACTTTAAACTCGCCCTCATAGCTGCCAGAGCGAAGCAACAACCCCTTCTTCCCAAACTGATTGTAAAGATTTACCCAGCGCTGAATACTCTTGTCGTTTCCTCCAATTTTACGTGCCGCAGAAGCCAGAGAGTCCTTACCAGAGATCACTGACTGTACTGCACCTATTTTTTGTTGATAACTGTATTTGATTCTTTTATTCATAAAAAATGTCCCCTAAAAGTGTCTAACTTTTAGGGGGCACTTCAT
>NZ_FUWZ01000015.1 GCF_900167135.1 Chitinophaga eiseniae
GGCGACCTGGCGCGGTGGCTGCCTGACGGCCGCCTGGAATGCCTGGGCCGCCTGGATGACCAGGTGAAAGTACGCGGCCACCGCATAGAGCCCGGGGAAATTGAAGCCGCCCTGCAACAGTACCCCGGCGTGGAAAGAGCGCTGGTGATGGTCAGGAAAGATCCTGCTGGCGATCACGTATTGGTGGCCTACCTGGTAACGGCAGCACCAATATCGCCGCCTTCTCTGCAGGCACATTTGTCGCGCACCCTACCTGCCTACATGCTGCCGGGCCACTATGTGAAACTGACCTCCTTCCCGCTCACGCCTAATGGTAAAACTGACAGGAAGCAATTGCCGGAGCCATGGGCGCAGGGCCTGAAGCCGGCTACCGTTTACGTGGCTCCCCGGAATGAGCTGGAGCAGGCGTTTAGTGACATATGGCAAACCGTACTGGCAAAAGAAAGGATCGGTATCCATGACGATTTTTTTGAACAGGGCGGACAAAGCCTCAAAGCCATAAGGCTGGTCGCACAAATAAATAAACGCTGGTCGCTGGGCATGGGAATTATTGACGTATTCAGCCATCCTACTGTGGCGGAAATGGCTGACTGGGCCGGTACGACGCTCTGGTTAAAAGAGGCAGATAAAGAACCGGTGATGCAGGACCAGGAAGAAAATGAAAAAATAATCTTTTAAACACCCCTATAAAAAAAGACAATGGCAACAACAGCGATAAAGAATATACTGGATACCTTGAGAGCGCGGAACGTCCGCATCTCGCTGAACGGAGAACGGCTCCAGGTGGAAGCGGCCCGGGGCATTATCGACGAACAGCTCAGGCAGTTGATTAAAGACAATAAAGAGGCCCTGATAGCCTATATCCGGCAGGTTGTGCGGCAGGAAGATATCACCATTCAGCCTGCCCCGATGGCGACTTCCTATCCGCTATCTTCCTCACAACGGAGGCTGTGGATATTGTCACAACTGGAAGCCGGCGATACCGCCTATCATATTGCTGTCGGATATCGTTTTGAAGGAACACTGGTAGTGCAGGCCCTCGAAAAAGCCTTTCAGCGGCTGATTGAAAGACATGAAATACTGAGGACCGTGTTCCGGGTGCAGGAAGACGGCGAGCCGGTGCAGGTGGTGCTTCCTGCAGCGCATAGCGGTTTCTCACTGTTGCAGGATGATCTGCGCGACAGGCATGACAAAGATGAGGAAATCCGGAAACGGCTAAACGAAACGCTGATGGTCCCGTTTCTGTTGACAACACCTCCATTGCTTCGGGCGGGGCTGTACAGGACAGACGACGACCAATGGACATTGCTGGCGGTCATACACCATATTATCAGCGATGCATGGTCTATGAATATACTAATGCAGGAGCTGATGCAGTTTTATTTTGCTGAAAGCAACAGCGTACCGGCCGCTACGCCGTTGAAGATACAATACAAAGACTACGCGTCGTGGCAACAGCAGCAATTGCTGCATGGCGGTTTTGATGAGCACAGGGCATACTGGCTTTCACAATTTGAACAAGGGGTTCCTGTACTGCGCTTACGGGGCGACCGCCCGCGGCCGGAGACAAAAACTTATCATGGCGGAACGGTCCGGAAAGAAATCAGTCACCGGTTGATACAGCCTCTGAAGACGCTGACACAGGAAAGTGGCACCACGCTTTTTGCAGGCCTGCTCGCCATAGTACAGGTGCTTCTTTCCCGGTATACCGGTCAGCGGGAGACGGTGTTGGGTACGCTGGTGGCCGGAAGAACGCATGTTGACCTCGAAGATCAAATAGGCTTTTATGTAAACACAATCGCATTGCGTTTGCCACTGGATGCGGAGAATGGTTTCCGGCAGCTGTTGGCCGGAATGAAGCAAACCCTGTCAGGTGCATACAAATACCAGGATTACCCCTTCGATGAATTGGTAAAAACGCTCGGAGCAGCCCGCGACGCCAGCCGTCATCCTCTGTTTGACGTATTGGTGGTTTTACAGGACGCAACGCCGCTGGCGGAGAAGAAAGCGGGAGTGACGGACCAGTTGAACGTAACCTTATACGACCTGCCGTTAGCCCCGAATACCAGTAAGTTTGACCTGTCGTTTGATTTTGTGGAAACAGCGACAGGTCTCATGCTCACCATAGAATACAACAGCGATATTTACCTGCCGGCCAGCATTTACAGGATGGGCGATCACCTGGAAAAGTTGCTGGAAGTCCTGTTACAGTCGCCTGATCATGCCGTGGGCAAAGCGGATTATCTGACGGAGAATGAAAAACAGGCGCTGATAGCTCAGGCCGGACATGCGGCCGCCGATTATTTTATGGCAAAGCAACAAATACAGCTGGCAGAAACAGCCGGATAAAAAACTATATTTGTTATTATTCACCGGCTAAAAAAATATCAGATGAAATTCCCGTTATATTTGTTGTGTTTAACCTTTTTGTCGTTATTCACCGCCTGCGCGCAACAGCAACCGGCAGCGCCTTATAAGTTCGACATTCCGTCCGGATGGACCACCGAGACATTTCCGATTCCCATCGACTTTGCGCCGACGATCCCTTATAAAGGAAAAGAGGAGTTGCGGTTCACTCCGGGGTGGGGCGCTCCCGGCGAAGAACATTGGTCCTATGCATTTGTATGGTGGCTGGAAGGGATGCCGGAAATCAGCGAAGCCACATTGCAGCGTGACCTGGAGGCGTATTATGGCGGTTTGGTGGGACGTAATATTACCAAGCGGAATATTCCTGCCGATAAAGTGGTGCCAACAAAAGTAGCTATCCGGAAAGTGGCAACTGCGTCCGGATATGCAGCCACCTATTCAGGAACTGTCGATATGCTGGACTACATGGCCCTGGAGCCCATCACGCTGAACTGCGTGATCCATTTGTTCAGGTGTAAGAAAGATAATCATACCGGAATCTATTTTGAAGTGTCGCCAAAGAAATCCAACGATCCGTTATGGCAGCAGTTTGAAAAATTACTGAGCGTGCAGTGTAAATAATGCGCTCGCGGATTTAAACATAAATCCGGCTATAATCGGGTTCCGGTGATTCATCATAAATGTCTATACCGAATTCACGAACGATTTGCAGGATGTTGCGGACCTGCGCTGTGGTCAGCGACTGCTTCCAAGCAGCCAGCTGGCCTCCCTGCTCGATAAGTGATTTGGAACTGTTGATAGTAGTGAAACTGGGCTTCCGGATAGCGGAATATATTTCAGCAGGCATGTCAACCCCCAGTCTGCTGAATATATTCTCCAGTTCAGTTTCAGGTTCGTTATATAATTTCTCGTAGGATACCGTTATCCACCGGCGGTTGTTTTCCGGGTGTTTTAACGGAACAACATTGTGTAAGGCCCATTCTGCAGCAAGCCGTTCCTCCGGCTTCGATATTTTACCAATAACATCTTTGTATTGTTCGAACAGCTCCTGGTGCCTGTCTTTAGGATCAGGGAAATAGGCTCTCAGATCTTGTTGTATATAATCCCAGTGCCGGTATTTTAGTTGAGAACTAATAACCGCGCAGGGATGACGCAGCAGGTATATGGGGTTGATATCGAATTGCCTGGTAAGCCAGGGCAACAGCATGTTACTGTTGACATCCTTGTAGATGAAGTACCGGCTGTTACGGATGTCGCGCAGGCTTTTGTTGCTGTAATAAAGTCTGAGTGACGAGAATGAGTCAATCTCCTGGTGATAGAGCTTTCTGAAGTACTCTGTGGCTTCCGGCCATGCTGCTTCTTCCGGTATGTATTGATTGAATACAAACTGCACGGGTTTAATCTCGCGGTAAGCAGGGATGAGAAACATAGGTTCGAAGACCAGTACGCTTTGTGGCAGCCTGGTAAGCAGGGAGGCCATCCAGGTAGAACCGCCCCTGGGTTCTGAAAAGATACTGATGTTGGTGACTGTGTTGGTGTGTCCGCCTTTTTTGTTCCTGGCCATGTAGGGTTTTACAAACCGGTAGTGCTCGTAGATTTTGTGCAGGAGGTACCGTTTCTTTTTGAGTGATTGCTGGAGGGTCATGTTGGAAAAGGTTGAAGAGTTAAAAACAGTTATTCGAATAAGATTTAATTAAGGTAATAAAAATGAAAAAAGAATACAACAACTTATGAAAATTGTACAAAGTTTCTGGACCAAACCTTTTCTCAGGTCTCCTGATTTACTCAAGGATACAAGGCTCAATGGCGGCTGGCCTTCGAGGAAATACAACTATTTCAGCTGGGCGCTTTCCTGTTTGCAGCTACGTAGTTTTTATGACGAAGTCGAACTGGTAACAGATGATCTTGGTAAGCTGATGCTGATAGACAAGATCGGACTTCCCTACACGAACGTGCGTGTTGTCATGGATAAGCTGGATAACTATAACCCCGGACTATGGGCATTGGGGAAGGTGTATACCTATAGTATACAGGACCGGCCGTTTCTGCACGTAGATAATGATGTGTTTATCTGGCAACCTTTCGAGGACAGGGTGATGTCTGCCCCGCTGGCGGCGCAGAACCTGGAAGGTGCTGCATCTTCCTACGCCGCTACGTTTAATGATATCTGTGATAAATTCCCGTATATACGTCCGGGTATCAGGGAGCTGTACGGCAAGAAAATCATAGAATGCAGTAACGCAGGCATTCTGGGCGGATCAGATATCGCTTTTTTCCAGGAGTACACAGCAGAGGTGTTTCACTTCCTGAAACAGAACGAAGAACACCTGGACCATCATATGATGCATATGAACAGTACTTACATCAATGTGGTATATGAACAGGTGTTTTTTTACTGGATGGCGCAGGCACAGCAGCGGGAGGTCACCTACCTCTTCCCCGATGTGATTGACTTCCCTAACTATATCGGTTATTTCCATGAGGCATTGCCGAATAAGAATTTTGTACACTGCCTGGGTGTTTTCAAACAGATCAGACATGTGTGCAATATGCTGTCGCGGGAATTGAAGCACCGTTATCCCGAATATTATTATCGCATCCAGGAACTGGTTGCATCTTCTGAAATCTAAAAAAGTTAAACGCATGGAAATATTGAATACAGCGGCAGGAGTGTCGCCGGCAGCATACCGGATCTGTCAGTCTATAGATCGGATGGAAGCACCACTGACGGGTGCGGATATTAAAAAAGTGGTGCCTGCCAAGTGTGCTTTTATGCTGGAGCTGTTCCGGCGCACCGGTGAGCAGGCGGTATGGAACGATCTGATAACGTTGGCCGCACAATTAAAAACTTACCAGGAATCCCCTGGCTATAATTATACGCTTTATGGCGGGCGGATGGGCATCGCCTGGTTTTATCTCGGGCTATACAGGACCAGCGGAGAAAGCCAATGGTTGCAGGAGGCGAGGCAGATAGCGATGGATTACCTGCAGGGAGAATCCTTCCGGTATAGCATCATTGCTACCAGCGGTGTTGCCACGGGGCTGGCTGGTATCCTGCTGGTGCTGCTGCATGTGTACAAGGAAACGCAGGACCCGGAAATACTGGAAGGGCTGGAAAAGATTGTGCTGCAACTTGCCTTCCGTGCAAAGCAGGGGAGAAAAGGAATCCACTGGGGAAATGCCACTAATTGTGAAGGTGCCAACACAGGCTTCAAAAATGGCGCTGCCGGTATCGCGCTGGTACTGTCGGAAGTCAGTCGTTATTTTTCGTCCGGCATACTGGAGGCGCTGGCTGCCAAAGCACTGGAATATGAAGCGGATTATCAGGCAGATCCCGTAAGTGCCGGGTGTCCGGGCAGCGAGGCGCCGTATGGGGAAGGGTTCTTTCTGCTGAAGTATATGCAGATAATGGAAACCGAAAACGGCGATGGTGGCCTGCCGGAAGGATTGCCGCTACGGTCCGTTTTCGGGCCGGAGGGATACGACATACTGGATGCATACTTGCAATCGGCCTTCCGCCGGACATGTTCGTTGTTGAAATCGCTGCGGCCGAATGTCCTCCAGGCGTATTACAGTGAATATGGAATACCGGATATCGCGGCATTTGAAAAATACATAGAAGGCTGGCTGGCAGCGGTGGAGGAGCATACCGATGTAACAGCTGTCAGGGTGGAATTTGAAAGAGAACAGTTTATCCTGTCCGTCAGGCGTTCACTGGGATTTAGATGCCGTCCGGTGGCGGATGACGAAGCGGGCGTAGAACAGCTGGAGGCGCAGATGCCGCTGAGCACCGAGCGGTTTTTATCACTGCGGCTTGTCCATGCTCCCAGTGTGAGGACACGCAGCTGGGAGGAAACGATGGACCTGTCCCGCGTGCTCACCGTACCCGAGTTTGCATCATTTTTCCAGCATTACGGTGCGCGTTTCTGTATTTGTTATCTTTCCCTTGACGATACCTTACAGGATATCAATCCTGGAATTATCAGGCTGGTATTCGAACAGTTTGACCAGCCCGTTACCATCAGGGAAGCGGCACAACGCATTGTAACGTTTATACAGCAGCAGCCGGCGCCTGCATTGGCGTTGCTCAAAGATCACTACTATGTGACCGACGATGAACAGCTCTTCGGGAAAATAGTAAACCTGGTGATCGATGGCGCACGGCTCCATATGGCGGAAGGTATTCTGGTCGCAACCTGATTCGTAATTATATCGTAGTAAATTATTTTGAAAAGCTTCTTTTTTCTAATTTTATTGCATAAATTGAAATACAATTCCGAAGCAACTTTGTAAACCTGACACCCTTTTTTAATCATTGATTTTCAACTTGCAGTAGCGCAAAGACGTTTTTACTGTAGCGTTAGCTCTGTCTTTCCCGGTTACCCTATTTCCCTTGCACATCCGGGTTTCCCAACATAAAAATTTACTCATTCAATTGCATATGCCATGATGGAAGATTTGTATTATCTCAAGCCAAATCTGGTGATCGAACCATTATTTAAAAGATGGTATGCGTGGTCATACCTCATTCCACCAGCGACTGCCGCGCGAAATGTTACCGGCCGCCATATGAAGATCATCAATTCGTATATACAGGCGCCACAGATACACATGGAAGCCGTACGTAACCCCAAAATGAAAGGTGGACCGTTTATGGACTTCGGGCGAAACAGGGTGGAAGAAGTACGCGCGCTGCGGGAGGATACATTGTCATCCCAGCAGGACCTGGTAGCGCTCTCCGACGCATTAAAAGAGCTCGATCAGTTGCTGAAAGAACATGCCAAAGGATATTCCCTGGAACCGCTGTACGCCAAAGTGCCGGATATTCTCAAAGGATATGTGGAACTTAACTATGACCTGAACAACCAGCCGTCATTCCGCATCGTGGAGTCCCTGCTCTATAAAAGCAAATACTACCAGGAACAATTCCAGAGTATCGCGCTATGGGTCACAGAAAACGATGAAAGACCTTTTGTGCTCAGTACTCCCCGGCTGGACGAGCCCAACGTGCTTCACCTGCCGGTAGCTTTCAATGACCGACTGATCGACGAAATAGCCCGTATGAAACATACGCCTAACACGATCAGCTACCTGAAAGAACTGCTGAATGTTTCCAAAGAGGACGAAGCGCTGCTGGAAACCTTTTTCACAAAAGATGCGCCTCCTCCATACCAGCGCTATGAAGGCGACAAGATCAGGATGCGCTATTTCGGGCATGCCTGCATCCTCATAGAAACAAAAGAGGTGAGCATACTGGTTGACCCGCTTATTAGCTATTACGGATACAATACGGAGCTCGCCCGTTTTTCCGATATGCATTTGCCGCCTGTAATTGATTATGTCCTAATCACCCATAACCATCAGGACCATATATTGTTTGAAACGTTGCTGCCGTTGCGTCACCGGATCAGGAATATAGTGGTCCCCCGGGGCGGCTATGGGCAATTGCAGGACCCCAACCTGAAGATGGTGTTGCAACAAACCGGTTTTAAAAATGTACTGGAGCTGGAGGAAATGGGTACCCTGGAAATGGGTGATTGTACCATCACCGGTATTCCTTTCTTCGGAGAACACTCCGATCTCAGCATTAGTACGAAGATCTGTCACTACCTGCAGATAAACGATTTTAAAATCATGTTCGCGGCAGATTCATGTGTGGTGGAACCCCGCCTGTATGAACACGTGCAAAAGGAAATAGGTAATCTCGATGTATTGTTCCTGGGCATGGAATGTGACGGTGCGCCGCTAAGCTGGCTGTACGGACCGTTACTTACCAGGGACCTTCCCAGGGATATGGATGCTTCCAGAAGGCTTGCCGGATCTAATTTCGAAAGAGGAAGCGCCATTGTCGATATCTTTCAGCCGGCAGAATTATACGTATACGCTATGGGCCAGGAACCCTGGCTGGAGTTTATCAGCAGCATCAAATACACCGATGAATCCAACCCTATCGTGGCCTCCAATAAGCTGATCAGCGAATGCAAAGAAAAAGGCCTCGCCGCTGAACGCCTGTTCGGTGAAAAAGAAATACTGTATAACAAACACAAGTCTCCCGCAACCGCACACCCCGTATTATAGAAGCACTATCAGCCACGGCTCCCTTTTCCCCTTAATTCCAACAGATTTATGGCAAAACAAAAAATGGAATCCCTGATGGACAGGGTCAGGGCACACTTTGCATATATGAAGGAGTTTTTTTCCGAATACAATGCACAGCTGGGGGAAGATATGCCCCGGCAGTTACCCTCGTTTACAGACGAGGAGATGATGATTTACTGTGGGCATCCGGAGGCGCAAGCCTCCGGGCCGGCGGCTTCCCCTGAAGAACCGCCCGCAGCCAAATGAGCCACAGGTTAACCTCTTTTGTTGAAAATAAAAAGTATGAAGGTGAGTATCGAAAACACCGCCCACAACCTACGCATTTATATACTGGATGAACATGACCTGCTGGTGCCTGTCGGTGTCGCAGGGAAGATATGTGTCGGCTACGACCATTTGTCCGCGATAGAAAAATATTTTCCCGGCGGCCCTGCACATAGCCCCACGCCGGACCCTTTCCGGAAAGGCGCATGGCTTTGCAGGACCGGTGATACCGGACGATGGCTGGACACCGGCCGCCTCGAGTTGCTGACAGATAATCATATAACCGATACCGTTAGTGCCCTGCCGGATCCGGCCGCAACAACCTTTGAAACACCGCGTAGCACATTTGAGCAGCAGTTGCTCGATATCTGGCGGAGCGTATTGGGAAAACAGGAGATCAGCATCCACGACGATTTTTTCCGCTCCGGAGGACACAGCCTTAAAGCGGTGCAGCTCTTTGCGCGCGTACGCCAGCTGATGGGGCTGTCGCTTCAAATGAAAGATGTTTTTACACATACGACCATTGCCGCCCAGGCTGCGTTCCTGGAGAAAGCCGCCACCAGCCGCGAAAGTGGCATCGTTCGCGCGCCGCATCAGAGCAGCTATCCTCTCAGCCACGCCCAGCGCCGTTTCTGGATGCTTAGCCAGTTCGAGGAACGCTCCCGGGCTTACCATATCGCTAACGTATGTACGTTGAAAGGACAGCTGGATAAAAAGGCGCTGCAACGGGCACTCTCGTTTGTATTAAACAGGCATGAAAGCCTGAGGACCGTATTCCGGCTTAATGAAGCAGGAGATGTCCGTCAGTATGTGCTGCCGGTCTGGGAGGTGGCATGTGCGCCGCGTTACGAGGATATCACCGGTAGCCCCGATACCGGCGCGGCGCTGCGTGCTATCGGCGATCACGAACAGCTGGCTGTTTTTGACCTCAGCACTGCTCCCTTGTTCAGGTTGACGGTGGTAAAGACCGGTGATGATGAACATGTGCTCTTTTACACCATGCATCATATTATTAGCGATGGATGGTCTATGCTGGTATTGCTGAGGGACGTAACGGCCGCTTATAACGCACTGCGGGTATCCGCTTTGCCGGAGCTGCCGCGCCTGGACATACAATATAAAGATTATGCCCACTGGCAGGAGCAATACCTGCAAGGCGATACACTGGCTGCCCTGGAGCATTACTGGATGAATCAACTGAGTGGTGAATTACCGGTGACGGAACTGCCGCTCGATTATCCAAGGCCGTTGGTACAGTCCTTTAGCGGCCATAGTATGATTCGCGAGATGCCGGCCGTACCGGCGGCGGCTTTGCGGAAATTATGCCACATGGAAAATACCACGCTCTTCACCGGCCTCCTGTCTGCATTGTCTGCATTGCTTTTCCGCTATACAGGCCAGGAAGACATGATCATCGGGACACCGGTGGGAGGGAGGGAACAACTGGCGCTGGAAGACCAGATCGGCGTATATCTGAATACGTTGCCCCTCCGTATGCAACCGCAGGGCGACGCTTCCTTCAGTTCGTTGCTGACGAAGGCCAAGGAGGCGCTGCTGGGCGCATATGAACATCAGGCTTATCCGTTCAATATGCTGACGGACAAACTGGCGCCACCCGTAAATATCGGGAGGTCGCCTTTATTCGACGTGATGGTGGTGATGCAAAACCAGGAAAATATTACGCTCGATAATACGCCGGACCACCTTGAGGGCATAACAACCGGAGGCACACAGGAATTTGCTTTGCAAACCAGCCAGGTGGACCTCACCTTTACCTTCACAGAAAGGGATGGTAAGCTTTTTCTGCAGATAACATACAATACTGCGCTTTTCAAAGAGGCCACCATCAACCGTTTGTTTACGCATTTTTTCAATCTTCTCCGGGAGGTGACCGCCTGCCCCGGACAACATATTTGTTTCCTGAAATATTTATCTGACGAAGAAGAACAGCAACAGCTCTACACATTTAATCATACCGCAGTCGCCTATCCGTCAACACTAACCATCGCAGACCTTTTTGAGGCGCAGGCGGATAGTACCCCGGACGCCGTCGCCCTGGTGTATGAAGACCAGCGAATGACTTACCGGGAATTGGACGATGCGGCCAACAGGCTGGCACATCACCTCATGGACAGCTATCACGTGAAACCGGATATGCTGATCGGTGTAATGATGGATAAATCAGCGCTGATGATGATCGGCATATTGGGCATTCTGAAAGCAGGGGCTGCCTATGTGCCGGTAGACCGCAGTTATCCTGCCGCCCGCGCAGGAGCGCTGCTACAGGACGCCAGTGTGCAGCTGTTGATAACTGACTCTGCTGCCGTATTTGACCTGATTGAATATTATCAGGGAGATATAATGGCACTGGACCTGCAGCTGGACAGTTTACCTGCCAGGGAAGGGCGCCCTGCCCGGCAGGCCGGCCCGGCTCATCTGGCCTATGTGATGTATACCTCCGGTTCGACCGGTCGTCCGAAAGGGGTGATGGTGACGCATCAGAGCGTGGTACGACTGGTGAAGAATACCGGAATTGTAGCTTTCTCCGGACAGGATGTGCTGCTGTCTACCGGCGCAGTGTCATTCGATGCCGTAACGTTTGAATATTGGGGAATGTTGCTGAATGGCGGCCGTTTGGTGCTGACCGGCAGGGAAACGCTGCTCGACTATACGCTGTTGGGTCGCCTGGTAAGAAAGGAGGCAGTGACGATGATGTGGTTCACTGCATCCTGGTTCAATCAACTGGTGGACGCCGATGCAAGCCTGTTTGCAACCCTTGCCGTGGTCCTGGCAGGAGGCGATCGCTTGTCTCCGCATCATATCGGGAAGTTGCGAACATTATATCCGTCACTGGTGGTGATTAACGGTTACGGGCCTACGGAAAATACAACTTTCTCTGCTACGTGGCAGGTGACGGATGAAGACGTGGAAGATATTCCCATCGGGCTTCCTGTCAGCAACAGTACCTGTTACATCCTGGATGCCAACCGGCAGTTGCTACCGCTGGGCCTTGCCGGCGAGCTGTATGTCGGCGGTGACGGGCTGGCCCGCGGATACCTTCAGGCCCCGGAACTAACGGAAACACAATTCATCCCGCATCCTTTTGTTCCGGGAGAACGCCTCTATCGCACCGGCGACATGTGCCGTTACAGACCGGACGGCGTAATTACTTTCCTCGGCCGCAAGGATCAGCAGGTGAAGATACGCGGGCACCGCGTGGAACCGGCGGAAGTGGCGGCGGCCATCAGCCGGGTGACGGGTGTTACCCAGGCGGTGGTAACAGTCATCGACCTGCCGGGAAATGATAAAGGCCTGGCTGCGTATTTTACTGCGCTGCCGGGAACGGACGTGGATATGGTCAGCGCTGCGTTGACCACACTCTTGCCCGAATACATGCAGCCACAGGCAATGATGCTGCTGGACCAGTTTCCGCTGAACGCCAACGGAAAAGTGGCCGCGGGCGAATTGCCTCCTCCGGATATGACGGCGCTGCGGGGAACAACGGCCGCTTACCTGGCTCCCCGTAATGAAACAGAGGAACGCCTGTCCCATATATGGGAGGAAGTCCTCGAGCGGAAAAACATCGGTGTCAACGATCACTTTTTTGACCTGGGAGGCCATAGCCTGAAAGCGATACAACTGATCAGCCGGATCAGAAAAGAATGGTCTGCCGATGTTCAGATCAAAGATATTTTCAGTCATCCCCGGCTGGCGGAAATGGCTGCCCTGATTGCAGTGGCGGGACAGCAGGCCGTAGAAGAGATTCCCGCGCTGCCGCCTTCGGAGTGCTATGTTTTGAGCAATGCCCAGCTCCGTTTTTGGGTACTCAGCCGCTTCACCGACAGTTCCCTGGCTTATAATATGGCGATGGGGCTCCGGTTAAACGGACCGCTGGAAGAAGCGCTGCTGAAGGCTGCTCTGCATACCGTAGTAAGCAGGCATGAAAGCCTGCGGACGGTGTTCCGGCAAACACCATCGGGAGAAGTAATGCAGTTCGTACAACCGGCGGAAGAGATTACGCTGAACTGGAGCTATCGGGATATCAGCGGAGAACCGCAGCCGGAGCAGGCACTGAAAACTATTTATGCAGAAGAGCAGCTGAGACCTTTTGATCTCGGGCAGGGGCCGCTGCTGAGGACCATATTGGTAAAAACAGGACCCAACAACCACGCTTTTTTTTATACCATGCACCACATCATCAGCGATGGCTGGTCTATGCAGGTGCTTGCAAAAGAAGTGGTGAGCATTTATAATGCCTTGTTACATGGCAGACTTCCCGATCTGCCGCCATTGAGAATACAATACCGGGACTACGCCGCCTGGCAACAGTCACGGCTGGACCAATTACAGCAACAGGAGGATTACTGGATGCGTCAGCTGGAAGGCGACCTGCCGGTGCTGGACCTCTTTCCCGGTAAGACCCGCCCACCGATACAAACCCATCACGGTGATAGCTTGTCTGTCACCTTGCTGCAGGGCAATATGGAAGAACTATACCGGTATTGCAACCGGGAAGCGGTTACCCCTTTTATGCTGCTGCTGGCGGCTATCAAAGGCCTGTTCTACCGCTACAGCGGACAGGAAGACATTATCGTTGGCATACCTGTAGCAGGCCGTGAACAGCAGGAGCTCGAAAACCAGATCGGGATCTATCTGAATACGCTGCCGCTGCGTACACGGTTCAATGCTGCACAGAGTTTCCGGGACTTGTTATTGAAAGAAAAGGAAGTGTTGCTGGAAGCGTATGGCAACCAGGAATGTCCGTTTGACCGGTTGCTGGAATTACGCAAGGTGAACAGGGACATTAGCCGCTCAGCTTTGTTTGATGTATTGGTGGTATTACAGAATCAGAGCAACACCAATATATATAGCGGAGATGACGGAATGGAGGGGCTAACGGCCAGCTATATCGATGGGTTGAAAGCAGAAACCAGCCAGTTTGATCTTACTTTTTCCTTCGCAGAAACCAGTGAGGGAATTCAGCTGTCGCTCTCTTACAATACAGACGTTTTTGAACGGGAAGAAATCGTGCGCTTATCCGGCCACTATGCGCAGTTCCTCTCTGCTGTGGTGAAAGATGCCGGAGTTCCGTTGAGCAGGGTGGATTATATCAGTGAAGGGGAGAAGCAGCTACTGCTGCAAACTTTCAACGACAATAGCGTTGTGGTACATGAAACTATAACGGTACCGGATATACTGGCAATGCATATGCAAGGGCAGCCGGATGCTCCTGCTGTCACGGATGAAAGAGGGACCGTCACGTACCGTATGCTGGAAAGAATGGCCGGCAATATGGCTTACCGGCTGCAAACCGCCTATGGCGTGGAAAAGGGCGACCTCGTTATGATACTGGCAGACCGTTCCTCCTTGTTTGTAGCAGCTATTCTTGCTATCTGGAAATGCGGCGCTGCCTATGTGCCCGTCGATCCTGATTATCCTGCCTCCCGGATACAGGCAATTATAAATGCTTCCAGTCCTGCTGCGGTAATCTGCGATGAAAAATACCAGGTCCTGGCCGGCGGGTTTGCGGCGCTGATAAATCTTTTGACGGCAGACGGCGAAGAAAATATACCAAAGCCGGTACACATTATGCCGGCCGATCTGGCCTATGTGATATTTACCTCCGGTTCCACCGGCGAACCCAAGGGAGTGATGATTGAGCATCAGGGAATGCTCAATCACCTGTATGCGAAAACGGAAAGCATGGAGATGTCGGCTGCCAGCGTGGTAGCCCAGAATGCTTCCCAGAGTTTCGATATATCTGTATGGCAGTTTTTTGCGGCGCTGATAACGGGAGGAAGGACCGTCATATACAGCGATCAGGAGATATTTGAGCCGCTGGCCTGCTGGGAAAAGATACGCCGGGAAGGAGTTACCATTCTGGAGGTGGTACCGTCTTACCTTTCGCTCTTACTGGATTTACTGGCGCAGCAGGAAGAAAGACCTGTGCTGTCATTGAAATACCTTGTTGTTACCGGTGAAACGCTCAAAGCGGTATTGGTAAGGAAGTGGTTTGAGTTTTATCCGCATGTGCCGATGGTCAACGCCTACGGGCCTACGGAAGCATCGGATGATATCACCCACCATTTTATGACGGAAGCGCCGCTGACGGATAATATCCCGATAGGGAAGCCGGTAAGGAACATGAACATCTATGTGCTCGACGCCCACCGGCAATTATGCCCCGTGGGAGTAGCCGGCGAGATTTATGTGGCGGGCATTGGCGTTGGCAGGGGGTACCTGAACGATCCGGATAAAACCGCAGGCGCCTTTATGGATAACCCTTTCAGTAAAGCTGCTTCGGAGAGAATGTACAAAACAGGGGACGTCGGAAGGTTCCTGCCGGATGGGAATATCGAATTTTATGGAAGAAAAGACTACCAGGTAAAAATACGGGGAAACAGGATCGAGCCGGGAGAAATAGAAAGCGTACTGCTACGGCAGGAATCTGTTAAAGCAGCGGAGGTGCTGCCTATGGAAGGCGCTGATGGCAGGACTATGCTGGTCGCTTATGTGGTGGCGGTCGGCGATGAAGTGGCCACCCGGCTGCGTGATCACCTGGCGGGGCTGTTGCCTGACTATATGGTGCCCGCCCACATTATAGCCATCGCGCAGATGCCGCTTACACCCAATGGAAAAACCGACCGGCGGGCATTGGAAAAAATGCTGCCGCTGGAGGTACATAGCCACAAAACCGGAGAGCCTCCCGCAGATGACATGGAGGCGACCCTGGTGAATATTTGGGAAGAAGTACTGGGCGTGGAAGAAATAGGCGTCAATGACAGCTTCTTCGAACTGGGAGGACACAGCCTTGGCGTAATCCGGATATTAAATGCTGTTCAGCAACAGTTCGACGTGAAAGTAGATATGAGGGAACTGTTTAAAAGGCCCACTGTGCGGCAACTGGCCCAGGAAATCAAGCTGTTGCACGCTTTAAGGGAACCCTCGGTTACAACCAATAATCATCATAGCAAGGAAATCATTATATAATGGAAACAGCGAAATTTATCCTTTACCTAAAGCGTATAGGGGTCAGTGTTAGTCTGTCGGATGGCCAGCTGCGCCTAAGAGCAGAACAGGACATCCCGGAGCTTGTGCTGGCCGAAGTGCGTGAAAGAAAGCCCGCATTAATCGCATTGTTGTCAGAAAAACTGGACCAGGCAGGAAGAGCTGATGTTATTATACCTGCGCCGGAACAGGAAAGTTACCCGCTAAGCCATGCGCAGCAGCGGTTCTGGATTCTCAGCCAGTCGGAAGCCGGCTCCAGGGCATACAATATTCCCGGCGTACTGTTGTTTGAAGGGGAACTGGATATCGCTGTGTTTTCCCGGGCGCTGGATTTTGTCATCAGCCGGCACGAAAGCCTGCGCACTGTTTTCAGGCAAAACGAATCGGGAGACATCCGGCAGTATATTCTGCCGGATGACGCATTTCCGCTGCCGCTGCAGATCTTCGACCTGTCTGACGAGACAAACCACGAGGCGGCATTAACCGCTATGTTTGACGAGGAACAGGAAACTGTTTTTGACCTGGAAAGCGGTCCGTTGCTACGTACGCGCATCGTCAGGCTGGGTGCGGCCCGGCATGCGTTTTTTTATACCATGCATCATATTATCAGCGATGGATGGTCGCTGGTGGTATTGACCCGGGAAATCATCCAGGCCTACAACTGTTATAAGCAGGGCCATGGCCCCGTATTGCCGTCTTTGCCGCTGCAGTACAAAGACTATGCACAATGGCAGCATTCGGAGCAGCAGCAGTCTTATTTTCTGCAACAGGAAGAATATTGGCTGCAGCAGTTTTCCGGACCGTTGCCGGTACTGGAACTGCCTTTCGCAAAGAGACGGCCTGCCCTCAGAACATTCCGGGGCGCCTCGCTGGCCCGCCCGTTGTCAACCCCGATGCTCAACCAGCTGAAAGACCTCTGTGTGAAGGAAGAATGCACACTGTTTATGGGGCTGCTGGCAGGCTTGAATGCGTTATTCTTTAAATACACGGGCCAGGAAGATATTATCCTGGGTACACCGGTGGCAGGAAGAGAACATCCGGGACTCGAAGACCAGATCGGATTATATATCAACAGCCTGGCACTGCGTACCCGTTTTGAGGCTTCTGACAGCTTCCTTTCTTTGTTGAGAAAGGAGAAGACGGTGCTGATAAACGCATACCGGCATCAGGCATATCCCTATGATAAGCTGGTGGCGCGGCTTACGCCTCCGAAGGATACCGGCCGGCAACCTTTGTTCGATATCCTGGTGGGGATGCAAAATCAGGCGTCCGCCAATATCTATGACAGAAAGGCCATATTCGACGGCCTGCTGGTATCTGTGCCGGAAGGAATGCGTACGGCCGGCAGCCACTTCGATGTTAGTTTCACTTTTGTGGAAGCCGCAGGCGGACTGGAACTGGTAGTCATTTACAATACGGACATTTTCAATGACCGGGATATATCGGACCTGTTTGACTGTTATCAGGAATTAATGTTGCACGCAGTTGGCGACCCCGGTCAGCGACTAAGCAGCTTGTCCTGGATTGGGGCGGCGGCACAGCAGCAGCTGGAACCTTTCAGCGGTATACATCAGTTGCCGCAACTGCCGGCTGCTATGATGGCGCCCGACCTTTTTGAGGCGCAGGCCCGCGCCACCCCGGAGGCTGTCGCACTGGTGCATGGCAGCCGGAAAGTCAGCTACCGCGAGCTGAATGAAGCGGCCAACCGGATAGCGCATTACCTGCGGGAAAAACAACAGGTCAAACCCGGACAGCTGGTGGGCCTGATGGGGGAACGCTCCCCTGAACTGGTCTCCGGACTGCTGGGCATCTGGAAGGCGGGAGCGGGTTATGTACCGCTGGACGCCGGTTACCCGGAAGAACGTATTGTACATATGCTAACGGATGCGGGTATACGACTGGTA
>NZ_FUWZ01000018.1 GCF_900167135.1 Chitinophaga eiseniae
TCCGCCGATATTGCGGCCAACATCAGCAACATCGGCGTTCCTATCCCCACATTGCGGACCTATGTGCTGGATAGCCGGCGGGAGCTGGTGCCGGCAGGAGTATGGGGTGAGCTGTATGTAGGCGGCGCCGGGGTCTCCCGTGGTTACCTGAACCGGGAAGAGCTGACAGGCGAACGCTTTATGGATAGCTGGCTGAGAGCAGGGGAGCGGTTGTACCGGTCAGGAGACCGGGTACGTTGGTTGCCGCATGGAGAGATGGAATATGGCGGCCGTTTTGATGAACAGGTAAAGATCCGCGGTTACCGGATAGAGTTGGGGGAGATAGCGTCTACGCTGGAAAGCCACGGGGAAGTGAGCCGGGCGCTGGTGATAGCGCGTCCCGGTACCGGAGGGCTGCAGGAGCTGGTGGCTTATGTGATATGTCCGGAAACACTGTCGCCGGAAGATCTGCGCAGCTGGTTAGGCCGCCGTTTGCCCGACTACATGCTTCCGGCAGGTTTTGTACGCCTGGAAGCGCTGCCCCTTACCGCCAACGGTAAGATAGACAGGAAAAAATTGCCCTCGTACGATAGCAGCGCTATCAGTAGCGGCGTGGCATATATGGCGCCGTCCAACGCATGGGAGGAAAAACTGGTAGCGCTGTTTGCCGCGGAATTGAACAGAGCGCCGGAAAGAACAAGTGTGAAGGACAACTTTTTTGCGCTGGGAGGCGATTCTATAAAGGGCATGAAGTTAGTTGTGAAGATCAAGAAAGCATTTAATACAGGTATTACCATTGCCAATCTTTATCAGCATCAAACCGTTGATACCCTGGCGGCCTGGTTGCAACAAAACCAGTTGGCGGACACCCTCGAACAGGAATGGCATGCCGGCATGGAGGAAATAGCAGCCTTGCGTCAGCAGATAGAATATGAGCATGGCGGAACAGGTATTTTGCCGGCCGCTTATGAGGACATGTATCCGGTAACGCCCATCGAACAGGGCATGATCTATTCTTCCATGCTTCGTCCTGAAGAACCGGTCTATTACGATCAGTTTACCTCTTTTGTACAGATAACAGATATCGATGCCTTTAAGGCGTGCCTCGAAAAACTGGTAGAACGACATGCAGCACTGCGTACCAGGTATTACATGCAGACCTTCCGGCAGCCGATAAAAATAGTTTTGCCGGAAATAACTATTCCTGTTTCCTACGAAGATTTGAGCGCCTTGCACGATGAGGAAAAGATAGTTCGCCTGCGTACGTTCCTGCAAAAAGATATAGCCATAAGATTAGCTTTTGATAATGATTTGCTGTGGCGTCTGAAAATGTTATATCTGGGAGAAGGAAAATATTATCTCGTTCTTAACTGCCACCACGCTATGATAGATGGCTGGGGAGTATCCATATTTTCAAGCGAGCTGGCCAATCTCCTTGGTGATAACCCGCCGGAACTGCGCCCGTTAAAACATAGTTATAAAGATTATTGCGCTATTATACTGGGCCGGAAAAAATCGGAAGCCACGGCCAACTATTGGAGATCATTACTGTTGGGTTATTCCAGGAATAAGCTGCCCTTTAATTATAAAGGCCTGAAAATAACAGAAGCCGCAGGCATGAAGAAAATATCCCGTGTGCTTGATAATACACTGCTGCAACAGCTAAACCGTCTCTCCGAGGATAACCGGTTGTCGTTTAAAGCTATTTGTCTCGCTGCGCATATTTACCTGCTGCACATTGTCTCCTCCGAAAAAGATGTTGTTACCGGCGTGGTAACACATGAACGCCCCGAGCTGGAAGACAGCACCGGCATACTGGGCTGCTTCCTGAACACCGTGCCTGTAAGGGTTGACTTTGAAAAAGTAAAAGATACCCGTACGCTGCTGAGGACCGTGCAGGATTTTCTGGTGGCCTCCAAGCCTCATGAAGTACACTTAAGTGAAGTGGCAGGTTTTATCAGTGAAAAAGCATCGGGCGAAAACCCTGTCTTTGATACCCTGTTTAACTTTACAGACTTTCATAATTACCGTAACGTCAACAACACTTCCCTGCTGGCGCCGGTAGCCGCTCCATTCGGGGCTGTGACCGGAGAGGCCGGTGAAATGACCAACACGCTTTTTGACGTGGAGCTGGATAAGACGATGGACCGTTTCCTGCTTAAAATAAAATATACGCCGGCCTATTTTCACGAAGAGGAAGTTCACTATGCGTTAAGTCTGTATGAAAGGATACTGGTATCATTCGTTGCAGATATCTCAGCGCCACTGGTGCCGGAACAATTGCTGCCCGAAGCAGAACGCAACGCGTTACTGTTCGGTTTCAACGCAACACTAGCGCCTTACGCCAGCGAAAAAACAATCCACCGGCTTTTCGAAGAGCAGGTATTGAAAACCCCGGATCAGGTGGCATTAAGCCAGCATGGCCACGATCTCACCTACGAAGCTCTTAATAAGCGCGCAAACCAGGTGGCGGCCTGTCTTCTTGAGACAGGCGTTAAACCCGGTGATAATGTCGGGCTGCTGGTCACGCGCACTTTTGACATGATCGTTGGAATGTATGGTATTTTAAAAGCCGGGGGCGCATATGTGCCGGTCGATCCGGAGTATCCTGCTGACCGCCAGGAGTATATCATTAATAATTCCGGACTAAACACCCTGCTGGTAAATACCCCGCCCCCGGAAGCATTGGCCGGGAAGCTACAGCATGTCACGTTTATATCCCTCCGGGACAGCAAGATCGACACACAGCCTGCAGAAGATCCGGCAATCGTTGTCGATAGCCGCCAGCTGGCATACACTATCTATACTTCAGGGTCAACCGGACGTCCCAAAGGAGTGATGATTGAGCATCATTCGGCAGTGAACCTGATAGAATGGGTGAATGATACCTTTGAGATAAATCATAACGATCGCCTGCTGTTCATTACCTCTATGTGTTTTGACCTTTCCGTATATGACGTCTTCGGCATACTGGCCGCCGGAGGCACGGTGGTAATCGCTACGCAGGAGGAGGTGCAGGATGTAAGGAAGCTGCAGCAGCTGATGGTAGACGAACGCATTTCTTTCTGGGATTCCGTGCCTACTACGATGAATTACCTGGTCGGGGAGCTGGAGCTGGATGGTGGTCTGTACAGGCAAAACAACCTGCGCCTGGTTTTCCTGAGCGGCGACTGGATACCTGTGCAGCTGCCGGGGACCATACGGAAATATTTTCCGAATGCACAGGTCATCAGCCTGGGCGGTGCTACCGAAGGTACCGTTTGGTCTAACTATTATCCAATAGGAAAAGTACCAGCAACCTGGAGCAGTATTCCCTATGGAGTGCCCCTTAAGAACAACTTCTTCTACATTCTGGACGATAACTTCCAGCCAGTACCAAGGGGTGTGGCCGGGGAACTGTATATCGGAGGCATCGGCGTGGCCAGGGGATATGCCAACGACCCGGAGAAGACCAACGCCGCTTTCAAGCCCGATCCTTTTAACAGTAGCCTGGGGGGGCGCATGTATAAAACCGGCGACCTGGGACGGCTTATGGCGGATGGGAATATGGAATTCCTCGGACGAAAGGATAACCAGGTAAAAATAAGAGGCTTCCGGGTTGAGCTGGGGGAGATAGAAAGTGTGTTGTTAAAGCACAGCGGTATAAAAGAGGCCATTGTGAATGTTATAAAGGACGCTGCCAACAATAACCAGCTCTGTGCTTATCTGGTGCCGAAAACAGTTGTCGACCGCAAAGAAGTGCGCGACTACCTGAAAGCGGTTTTCCCGGCCTACATGGTACCGGACCATTACCTGGTCCTGGAGGCATTGCCCCTGAACAGTAACGGGAAGATAGACCGCAAAGCACTGCCGTCGCCGGTTGCGGATGAAAGCAACGATCTGGCGGCCTATGAGCCACCGCAATCCGCCCTGGAAAAGAGCATTGAAACCATATGGAAATCACTGTTGAAGGCCGATAAAGTAAGCCTTACCGCCGATTTCTTTGATCTGGGAGCCAATTCTCTCTCTGTAGGGGCTTTCGTAAACAGGGTCTCCCGCGATATGGGGCTGTCCCTCAACATCCGTGAGGTATTTATGCATCCTACGATCAAAGGCATTGCCGGTCTGCTGGCTGCACGGAATACCGGCCGGGTACAGCATATACAGCCGGCTGTAGAACAGCCAGCTTATGTGCTTTCCTCCGCTCAGCAGAGAATGTGGGTGCTCAGCCAGTTGGATGAACATGGCGCGGCTTATAACATACCCGGCGCGTTTGTACTCGAAGGCGAGCTGGATCGTATCGCGCTTGATCAGGCATTTGCTGCGGTACTGGAGCGTCATGAGATATTACGTACTGTATTCCGGGAAGAGGAAGACGGCCAGGTGATGCAATATGTGCTCCCGGCTGAACTGCTCGCCAACAGGATTACGTACGGCGATCTCCGTAATGCAGCCGATCAGGAGATACTGCTGCAACAGCAGGTACGGACAGTGTCGCATACCACCTTCAACATGGGCAGCGAGCCACTGGTACGGGCATGCCTGTATCGGTTGTCAGATAGTAAATGGGTATTTGCCTATGTCATGCACCACATTATCAGCGATGGCTGGTCTGTAAATCTGCTGATGGAGGAACTGCTGCGCCTGTATAATGCTTTTCACAACAACAGCAGTCCGGCATTGTCTCCATTGCGCATTCAATATAAAGACTATGCGGTATGGCAACAATCGCAGTTAAACAGTGGCTTGTTGTATGAGCACGGCGTCTACTGGAAATCACAGCTTGGCGGTAAACTGCCAGTGCTCCGTCTGCCGGTCGATAAGCCCCGCCCCGGCGTTAAAACATATAACGGCGCTTACCTGAAACGCATCGTCAGCAAAGAAGTTGCGGACAGGCTGAGAGATTATGCCCGGAACGAAGGCGGTACACTGTTTATGGGATTGCTTACTGTTGTCAATGCTTTGATGGCGGCATATACCGATCAGGAGGATATTATCCTTGGAACTTCCGTGGCCGGAAGAGAAAATCCGGAGCTGGAAAACCAGATTGGGTTGTATGTAAATGCTGTGGCGCTGCGTACCCGCTTTGCACACACTATTACCTTTCACGAGTTGTTCCGCCGCGTAAAACAAACTACCCTGCAGGCTTATGAGCATCAGCTGTATCCCTTTGATGAACTGGTACAGGTGCTGGATCTGGAGCGGGACCTTTCCCGTAACCTGTTGTTCGATGTGATAGTGGTATTGCAGAACACAAACATCGAAGGCAGCAGCTCCATCCCGTCGATGGATGGTATGACCGTCACCCGCTATAAAAGCCAGGCACGGCAATCAAGCCAGTTTGATCTTTCATTTGATTTCTTTGATACCGGTGCGGAGCTGGTTGCAGGCATAGAGTACAACACCGATCTGTTTCACAGCAATACCGCTCAACATATAGCGGAGCACCTGGACCACCTGCTGGCGGCATTTACATCGGATCCCGCTAAAAGGATAGATGAATTGGGATACAGGTTGCCGGCGCAGTCACCTGGCGCGCCGCCTTCCGGCCAGCTTCTCCAGCAGTCAAGGAAAGGAATTGTTAACGATTTGAAATTATAGGTCCTTTGCCACTTCATAAATTGTATGTTATGAACCTCTTTCAATTAGATGAGCAGGATAATAGCCGGATCAACAGCCTGCTGGCACATCTTACCGTGCAATATGAATCTCCCTGTAACCCCCTGTTCCTGCAGGAGGCTCGTGTATTGTCCTCGCGTTTGCCTGAGCCCCTGATGAGCCGCCTGAATGCTTTCAGATACCACGAAGATCACAACGGGTTGCTGATGCTTCGCGGGTTTGAGGTCGATGATCGCCAGATAGGCCCTACCCCCAATGCCACGGGTAAAGAAATAGATGAGCAATCCGCTGCCCGTGAGGGATTTCTTTTAATGCTCCTGGCTTCCTTCCTGGGCGATTCACTGGGCTGGGCTAATCAGCGTAACGGGGCCCTGCTGAATAATGTGCTCCCGTTGAAGGACCACGAGTCAGAGCAGCTGAGCACCGGAAGTGTGGCTGATCTGAGCTGGCATAACGAAGAGGCTTTCCACCCCTTCAGGGCAGATTATCTTGCTTTGATGTGCCTTCGTAACCCCGATAATATTCCGACGCTGGTAGGTTCTATACAGGATGTCCACATCCCTGTCGAAATAAAAGAGATCCTGTTTGAACCACGATTTATATTTCATACAGACAAGAATTTTGATCAGGGAGAAACTTATGTGCCTGTGCCAGAACCCGTGTTGTTTGGGGACTTTAAGGCTCCTTACGTGCGGCTGGACCCTGCCTTTATGAGCCCGGCACCAGGTGATGAGGCCGCTGACAGGGCCCTTACATATATCATAGACGCTTTTGACAGCGCATTGCGTAAAGTGCCGCTGACCTCCGGCGACATATTATTTATGGATAACTACAGGGTAGTGCATGGCCGTAAAGGGTTTAAACCTCGTTTTGATGGGAATGACCGTTGGCTGAAGCGCGTGAACATCACGCTGGATCTTCGCAAATCCCGCGCCGTTAGGCCTGGGCAGCGTTCCCATGTTATTATTACAGATTAAGTATCTACAGGAAAATATTTGTATGGAAAATTATTGGTTGAAAAGATTGGAGCACATACAGGTCCCCGATTGGCCGTATACCTCGCCCGACACCGTAACAGTAACGTTTACGGTGCCTGTGCCACCTGCTGTTATGCAGGCAATGCAGGCCGTGGCAGGAAACAGCAGCGTGAATATGCTGAAATTGCTTCTGGGTGGACTGGGCGTGGTATTATGGAAGTACACCGGCTTGCAGCATGCTGCTATCGCATTGCCGCCGTTGGCGCTTCCTGGCGAGAATGCTGATGATAACAGCACTTTGTATTGCGTACTGCACCTGTACGCAACGTTGCAGGTACCAGCGCTGCTGGAACAGGTGCATGAAGCGCTGAATGATGCGCACCTGCATGCGGGGTATAATGAAACCACATTCAGGGATGCCTTCAGGGCAGCTAACAATGATCGGCTGTTGGCTGGCAACGTAGCCCTTAGCTATGATGGCCTTACAGCTCCGGACAACTGGCTGCATGAGCATCAGCTGCATTTTGAATTCAATGCCGCTGCATCGCATATAAAGGTCAACGCCCGGAATTTGCCGCTGCCGGAAAAGATGCTGCGGAACATGGCGGAAAGCCTGTTGTTTGTAGCCGCTTCTTTTTCTGCCAATAAAGAGAAAAGTATTGCACAATGTGCAACAGAGCCACCGCAGAGCTTACATGCATGGATGGCGAGGTTTAATGATCACCGCAGGCAATATGCAACCGGCCTTACAGTGGTGGACCTGTTCCTGCAACAGGCCCTGGAGCATCCGGAAAATACAGCGTTGGTATTCGGAGATACCGTTTACAGTTATGGCGGATTGGATGAATGGTCCGCACGGATTGCCGCCTATATCCTGCAGCATACATCACGCTCGCAGCCGCTGTTTATCGGGGTGATGATGCATCGTTCAGCCGCGCTGGTAGCAGCTGTTCTGGGCATCTTGCGCGCTGGCGCCGCTTATGTGCCCATAGATCCTGCTTATCCTGCAGATCGTAAAAAGAGTATTGTAGCAGACACTCAATGCCCCCTTATCATAACGGATGATGATGCATCTGCAACAGGAATAGAAATTTGCAGTATTGTAAATATCGCAACTGTCACTGCGGTGACTGCCGCCCGGCCATTACCGCAGGTAGTACCGGCAGATGTGGCCTATGTGATCTTCTCTTCCGGCACTACCGGAAAGCCGAAAGGTATCATGATACAGCATCAGGCTATCCTGAATTTACTGTACTGGTATAACGAGCGCTATGATCTTGCCGCAGGCGCAAAAATCGCGCAGCTGACTAACATCGCGGTGGATATCGCTTTCCAGGAAATCTTCTCTTCGCTGATGAACGGGCTTCCGCTGTATATACCACGGCAGGAAGAGCAGCAGGACAGGCACGTTTTCGTTGAATGGCTGAAACATCACGAAATCAGCTTCATTCAGCTTATACCTGACATGCTGGCCACCTATTTGCAGGATATACCACGTATAACTACCCTTAAGCAGATACTGTGCGGGGGGGACAAATTAAGCGAAAGCCTGAAGGATGAGATAGTGAGCAAAGGATATACGCTCTATAACATCTACGGGCAAACGGAAACCGCCATTGACACAGTAGGAGCGATATGCCGTTATGGAGAACCCATGTGTTTTAATGATTATGTACCTAATTACGATGTGTATATACTGGACGAGCATGGGCACCTGTGCCCCGAATATGTGGCAGGAGAGATCTGCACGGGTGGTCAGGGCCTGGCCCTGGGCTATCTCCATAATCCGGTATTAACGGCCGAAAGGTTTATTGCACATCCTTTTGAACCTGGCCGCCGTCTGTACAGGACCGGTGACAGGGCCCGGCGTATGCCGGATGGGAGCATCCTGCTGCTGGGCCGCGAAGATGAACAGGTAAAGATACGCGGTTATCGCATTGAGTTAGGGGAGATAGAAGGCCTGTTGCAACGCTTCCCCGGAATTGATAATGCGGCGGTGATAGTAAAGGAAGATTCCACCGGTGAAAAGCAGCTGGCGGCGTTCCTGGCGGGGAGCGGGCAGCTCGATATACAGGCCTGCCGCGCTTATGTGAAAGAGCACCTGCCGTCGTATATGCTGCCTGATCATTTCCTGCAGCTGGATAAACTGCCCCTCACTGACACCGGGAAAATAGACCGCAAACGACTGGCTGCATACGAAGGAATGAAACCATCGCCCTCAACAGGGTATGTCGCGCCTCGTAATGAAACGGAAGCTCAGCTGGCTGACATGTGGCAACAGGTGATCGGTAAGGAAAAGGTGGGCGTGACGGATGATTTTTTTGATCTGGGTGGGCATAGCCTGAAAGTAACACGCCTGGGAAGCCTGATCCGCAAAACATTTGGCGTGGCCGTTAGCTTAAAAGATCTTTTTGTGCATTCCGTGCTCGAGGCACAGGCAGCGCTGATCGCTGAAAGCAGGAAGGAGCAGCAGCAGGCGATACCGGTGTTGCCCCTGCAGGATAGTTATGAGCTATCCTCGTCACAGCACCGCCTGTGGGTATTATCCCAGTTGGAAGGCAGCAACATTGCCTACAATATGCCGGGCGTGCTGGTATTTGAAGGTGTGCTGGATAAGGAAGCGCTCTTTTCAGCTTTTACAATGCTTGTTGCCAGGCATGAGATCTTACGCACCGTATTCAGGGCCGATCCGGCAGGTACTGTAAAGCAATATGTGCTCGACGCCACCCTGCTGAACTTCAGGGTGAAGGAGCAGGACCTGCGTGGCGCAGAGCAGCAGGAGGAGCTTTTGCAATCCTGCCTCGCAGGTGATTTTTATACGGAATTCGACCTGGCAGCCGGCCCCCTGTTGCGTGCGGGCCTCTACAGGCTTACGGATAGTAAATGGGTGTTCAGCTATGTGATGCACCATATTATCAGCGACGACTGGTCCATGGGCGTATTCTTCAACGATCTGCTCAGACTCTACAACGGATTTACCGGCGGCGGCGAAGCATTGCCTCCCCTGCGCATACAATACAAGGATTATGCTTCCTGGCAGCGTAGCCGTTTAACCGGCACGGGAACGGGCAAAGCCTACTGGCAGGAAGTGTTCAG
>NZ_FUWZ01000019.1 GCF_900167135.1 Chitinophaga eiseniae
CCGTAATCGCCGGCATCGGTCACGTTGCGCGCCGTCAGCAAAAACGGCATACCACTGTCGCTGATCATATACGATTTACGGGAAGCAGGGTATTCCACGTCCAACGGCAGATAAGCGCCGCCGGCCTTCAAGATCCCCAGCATCCCGACCACCACCTCCATGCCCCGCTCCAGCAGCAACCCTACGATCACGCCCGGCTTAACGCCCTCGTTGCGCAGATACGCCGCAACCCGGTCGCTGGCAGCGTGCAGCGCCGCATAACTCATGGTGTCGCCATTGAACGCCAGGGCAGTACGGCCGGGATGCAGCGCGGCCTGCCGCTCAAACAGCCGGTGTACCGTTGCCTCCGAAGGATATCCTACCTGGCTGTGGTCCAGCGACAGCAGCAACGACGATGCTGCTTCCGCGGACAACAGCGGGATAGAAGAGAGGCGCTCATCCGGCGAGGAGATGAGGTTATAGGCCAATTCGTAAAAGTTATGCAGGAAATCCGCTACCGTCGCGCTATCCAGGTACTCTTCATTAAATACCAGCTTTCCTGCTAACCTGTTGTCCCGAAGCTGCAATAACAAGTTCAGGTCATATTTTCCGTATCCCAGATTTGTTTCCTGTTCGGTTACCAGCAGCGCTGCCGTTGATGGCAGATCATTGGTTGTTTCTTCATATTGGAAAAGCACGTCGAACAGCGCGGTCCTGGCCATATCTTTTTCCGGCGCCAGATCGGCCACCAGCTTGTCAAAAGGCATCTCGCTGTGTGCCATACAGCTGTCATAAATGGCCGACAAAGTATCCAGGTAGTTTTTAAAAGACTGGTCTTCCCGTACAAAACTCCTGATCACCACCAGGTTGGCGACCGGACCGATCATTCCTTTGAGCGTTTCAACATTCCTGTTATCAGCGCTGGCGCCAATGACAATTTCTTCATGCCGTGCATACCTGTACAACAATACCTTAAAGGCGGCCATTAATATCAACCCGACGTTCTGGCCGGTCGCTGCCTGGTATTCCAGCAGTTTTTCAGTAATCCGCTGGGGCCATGCGATATCAGCCACCGCGGCCTTATAGATATGTATTTTTGCTCTTGGCCTGTCTGTTGGCAGTTCAAGCGCCTTTAACCTGCCACCGGACAACAGCTGGTCCCAGAAAGGGAATAAATGAAATTCCAGGTCCTCAAAACGTTCCCGCTGCCATGTTGAAAAATGATGATAAGGTACTACCGGTACTGCCGGCACCGCATTGCCACCGGCGTAGTAGTTATCAAGAAGTTGACGGGCCAGCAGTTTAACGGAATAGCGATCTGCTATGGCATGATGGAATACCAGGACCATCCGGAACCGTTTCTCTCCTTTATTGATCAGCAAGCCTCTCACCAGCAAACTGTCCAGCTTCATTGGCGTATTGATTTCTTCGCTGGTAACTGCTTCAACGTCCTGGTCACTGTCAATGGCCGCATAGCGGAACTGAAACCCGGAAACCGTGATCTCCCGCTGCGTGATACGGTCGTCTGCATTCTCTATAACCGTTCTTAATATCGCATAACGGTCAAGTAACGTTTGTACGCTCTGCGCTAACAGCGGGACATCCGGCGTTCCTTCCAGATCAAGTATCAATGGGATATTATGGTAAACCGGGCCGCCTTCATACAGGTCACCTGCTTCAAAATAATCGATGAACCACATGCGTTCCTGGTGATAAGAGGCTGCCAGGGGGCTATGCTGAGCGCAATGGACGATCTCCCCGAACAGCTTTTCCTTCTCATCAGGTGTCAGCAGCGCCACGCTTTTCAGGGGGACCCTTCTGTTTGCCAGTAGTTTACCAAGCAGGTTAAAGAACCGGCTGGCAATGGTATTTACAAAAGCAGGAAGATATAAAGTACCGTTATAGCTGATATTCAGGCTTAATCCCCCTTCGCTGGTATCAAAACGAAAAAGCAGCCCCACCGGTAGCTCCCCGAAAGCAGCATCAGACTGTATTTCGTCCACCATCATCCCGATGCAGGATGACCAGGGCAATGCCGTCTTCGCTTTTCCCAATATGCGTTCCACAGGGTAGTTGCTATATCCGAGGTCTCTCACCAGGTTATCTTTCACGGCGGCCACCAGCTCCGCAAATGTCAGGGTTTCTGCCGCGTGCATACGAAAAGGAATGATGTCATCTCCTCCGACCCTGTTATCTTCATTTTTATAGGTGGGGGTAAACACCATGATATCGGCCGAACTGGTGTACTTACTCATCAGCGCCCCGATAGCGGCCATCAGCACGATATGTTTCGCCGCCGCAGATCCGGCCAGTTCATTGAAAGCCTGCTTTACAGCCTGGTCAGCGGTAATGGCGCAACTATCCATGCCAGCAGTCAGCGCTGCTACCGGCAACTCCCGCCTTTTAAAATAATTTACAAACTGAAAATCCGACAATCGGTTTCTCCAGTAATTCTTCGCGGCGATATTACTGTTTATGTCAAGTGCGGACAAGTCCAGGGTCGATTGCTGTTTCATCATATAAGGCTAACTAGAGGTTGAGAATGATATGATCCTTCATCACGTTATCGGGCACGGTATTATAGCCGGCCAGAGAAGACAGGCTGATATCGGGATTTTCTGCAATAGTGTTAAACAACGCCGTCAGCCTGTCTACCAGCAGCGCTGCGTCTTTTGCCAGGAAATAAGATGACTGGTATTCAAAACGGAACGTATAGGCATCTTCACGTCCGGAAGCAAACAGTGTGACAGGATATTTGGCGGCGGCATTGCTTAATTCGAAGGGCGTCAGCAAATGGTCCGCGTCAGTGGTGTTGACATCAAAATCCTGGTAAACAAACACGGCTTTGAACAATTCGCTCACATTAGCGCCCCTGGAAGCATTCAGCTCACTGAAAATATCGGACAGGTCGAATTGCTGGCGGCTGATCACCTCTACAAGATGGGCATGCATGGCTTTTGTAAAAGACCGGAAAGTGAGATCTGTGTCCAGCTGATACCTGACCGGCAATGTCTTTACAAACATGCCCGCCACACCTTCCAGTTCATGCTGCAAACGGCCGGAGGTGCTAATCCCCGCAATAACGTCTTCCTGTCCTGTCAGCAGCGCCAGGAAGACAAAGAACACCGTAAACAGGCCGGACGAAACTGTGATCTCCTCTTCTTTCAGCATACGGGCAAATAGTAATGCCGACGCTTTTTCGATACTGAAAAAGATGTTACCGCCCGCATCGTCTGCCAGGTCATTTTGCACACCTGTCACAGGAAAATTGGTCGATGGAATGGCGCCTTCGAACTGGTTCAGCCAGAACTCCCGCTGGGACATGTACAATTCCGTTTTCCTGAACTGGCTTTCCCACAAGGCATAGTCTTTATATTGCACAGGTAAGGGTTCCGGCGTTTCGCCATTATAGATCCGGATCAGATCATTAAACAGGATCACCTGCGTAATTCCGTCGCAAACAATATGGTGCGCATCTACCACCAGCACAGCAGTCCCTTTGTCCGTACGGATAATGCCGCAGCGCAGCAAACCAGGCTTACTCAGGTCAAAAGGCCGGATAAAAGCTTGTACTTCCGCTCTCAGTGATGCCTCCCCGGTATGAATAACAGCTATCTCAACGTCAACATGATCCGCGATTCGCTGCACCAGCTGATCATCCACAAAACCAAAATCGGTACGGAGACTTTCATGGCGTTGCACCAGTGCTGTGAGCGCAGCCGCCATTTTCGTTGCGTCGAACGCGCTGTTCAACGTCCAGGCTACGGGCAGGTTAAAAGCCATTCCCGTTTTATTGAGCTGATAGTTATAGTAGATTCTTTCCTGTGCAACGGAAAGGGGATAATCGGGCATTTCCGGGGCTTTGCCAATGGTCATCAGGTTATCGCTATGCAGTTTGCTGATGATCCCGGCCTGTTTTTTAATTGTGAGATGATTAAACAGCTCGCTGAGAGAAATCCTGACATTGAATTCCTTATGAATTCTGCCGATGAGCTTCATGGTGTTCAGCGAGTTGCCCCCTACTTTATAAAAGCTGTCCTCCGTTGATATCTCCTTTTCGCCCAGCGTTTGTTTCCATACCTCCAGCAGCCTGCGCTCTGTTTCATTTTCCGGCGCAACGACAGTATGCTGCGGCGCCTGGGCCAATAGTTCCCTGTAGTTGATCTTCCCGTTAGACAACAACGGAATTGCCTTCACTTCCCGAAAATCAGCGGGGAGCATGTATGACGGCAAATGTTCTTCGAGGTAGCTGCGGCTCAGTTGCCTGATATCTATATCATCTGCGATGTCCTGCCTGCGTACCAGGAAAGCGATCAGCAATTCATTGTTTTGTTCGTCCTGGTGCTTCATCACAACGGCCTGGCGCAGGCTATCCACTCTTTGCAGGACGTGTTCAATTTCATCCAGTTCTATTCTGGCCCCCCGTAATTTCACCTGCCTGTCTTCCCTGCCGATGAGATCTATGTTACCGTTGACCAGCATACGGGCGATGTCCCCGGTTTTAAAGGCTTTTGCTTCTTCTTTTGTTCCGGCATGAATGGTAATAAAGCGCTCTTTGTTCAGCTCCGGTTCATTCAGGTAACCGTTTGAACTATAGGCAGAGATAATGTACAATTCGCCGGGCACCAGCTTTTCACAGGGTGTAAGGTCTTTTTTGGCAATCAATATCTTTGTGCCCGGTATGGGACGGCCAATGGGCATCCTGGGTTGTGCGGCATCGGCAGGCTGTATCCTGTAAAAAGTTCTGATCATGGTGGTTTCGGAAGGGCCATACAAATTCACCAGCCCTATGCGCGCACCAAAGGTGTCGTACCATGGTTTCAGCTCGGCCGGGTTGATTTTCTCACCGGAGAGCAATACGTGTTGCAGGCTTCCATAATCAGCTGCCTGTAACGCATCGTGATTGATCAGGCGGAAAAGGCTGGGGACACAATGGACCAGGTTGATATTGTTTTCGTTTATCCATGTCGTTATATGGGCCGCTTCATGGAATGTCTGTTCTGCCGGGGGAATACAGATGGTACCGCCGGCCAGCAGGGGTACAAAAATATCCCGGAGAAAAGCATCGAAATAAGGGCTGATGAACTGGCTAACCCTGTATCCCGGCCGGATATCGAATTCCGCGATTTCCCATTGTATGAATTGCAGCAGGCTTTCATTCCTTCCCAGAATACCTTTCGGCGTACCGGTAGAACCGGACGTAAAATAAACATAGATGTTGTCCGACTCATCAAAGACAGGATAGCAGACATCAACCGGTCCTTTCTTTTCCGCTAATATGTCCCCGAACAGGAAGGTATGGTCCGGCTTTATTTTTGTGTTCAGGCCGGAAGTAATAAAATATTGCAGCCCCATCTTCTCCACCATACTGTCGAGCCGCTGTTGCGGCAGGTTGCAGTCCACAGGAACAAATACGCATCCGGCGTTCAATACGCCGATGGCAGTGGTGATAAGCGAGGCCCTGTCTTCGAGGTATACCCCCACCATCGTGCCTTTACCGGGATTTCTTTCCAGGAGAAAGGCGGTGATACGGTTGGCATCCGCAAGCAGCTGCGCATAAGAGATGGATATATTATTGCAGTGAATAGCTGTTTCGCCGGCAAATTGCTTTAAACATCTGTTCAGTTCTTCCTGAAAAACCATAGGTGCTATATTTGATTAATTGAAGTATTGCTCCAGCAGGATACCGAAGGTGAGTACCGTCATGAGCACATCATTTTCAAAAGGGGTATTAATGGTAAATCCTTCTGTCGTATAGAGCGATTTCAGTTCTTCTATCATTACCGGATTGAAGATGCCCTGCTGGTTTATTCTTGCTGAAGAAAGGGTATCATGGATGTATTCAATATTTCTCTTCATCAGATAAGGGCTGCCGGGTGCGGTAAATCCAAACTTTTCTCTTTCCACAATTTTTTCAGGAGTAAAGCGGCTTCCCATTTTTTTGAGGACATACTTTTCTTCCAACTCATTCAGCTTCAGTGAGGGGGGCACCGTAGCAGCAAATGTCACAAAATCTTTATCCAGGAAGGGGTAACGGACTTCGACGGAATTAGCCATGGCCATCCGGTCGCCGTGGTCCGATACCAGGTGGTCCACCAGTCGCAGCTTATAATCGATATAAGCCCTTTGGTTTAAGACATCCCTGTTGGCAATACGGCTTTTATCGATAACGAAGTGATTCAGGCAGTTGATGTCATCGAATACCGCAGCGACATCCGCCGAGTACAGGTTTTTCTTCTGTTCACACAACGTTTCAAAGTTATTTTCGTAAAAGAATGCAGGATCGCCCCATACTCTTTCGCGCCAGGCGGCTTCAGTTGCAGAAACAACCTGTTGTTGCCCTGTCATGGCCCTGATCTTATCAAAGCGGTAGCCTACGTACCCGGCAAACAGTTCGTCGGCGCCTTCTCCGGAGAGGATCACTTTGATATTGTTGTTTCTCACCGCCGCCGACAGGGACAAAGACGCCGTATTATAGGATTCTTTTACCGGACACTCCGAATGGTAAACAGCCTGTTGTAAACGTTCACTGATATCGTCAAAGAAGAAGGTCTTCCTGTTGATCTTAGCGCCGATTTCTTTTGCCACCAATTGCTGGTAGAGGGTTTCAGAAAGACGTGAATCAACGAAGTCAATTGAAAACACATGTTTGGCCATCGAAGGGTCCAGCGCATGTACTTTCATGGCAATCATCGAGGAGTCCAGCCCTCCACTGAGATAAAGCCCATATGGCACGTCTGCGCGTAGCCGCAGGCGCACGGCATTTTCAAAAAGCGTCTCCAGGCGGTTGATATAATATTCGGCGGGCATCTCCTCTACAACTTCGTCCTTGTCCGGGAAAACAAGGTCCCAGTATTGGCTTTTGGTAACAAGCCCGTCGTGGTCCACACTTAAAAAATGACCGTTTTCCAGGCTGAAAATATCTTTGAACATCGTTCTGGGACTAATAAGACCGGGAAACGTGAATACCTGGTCAAGTCCCGTCAGGTCTACCCGGGGTTCCACAAGCGGGTGCTTCAGGATCGCTTTTATTTCGGAACCGAATATGAAAGTATCCTGCCGGATCGTGTAGAAGAATGGCAGAATTCCCATGTGGTCACGGGCACAGTACAATGTTTTTTTCTTTTTGTCGTAGAGCGCAAAAGCAAACTGACCGTTCAATTCATTCAGAAAGGCCATCCCATGCTCCTCATAGAGGTGAACGATCACTTCCACGTCTGAAGCCGTGCGAAACCGGTGCCCTTTTGCGCGAAGCATTTCCCGCAGCTCAATATAGTTGAAGATCTCCCCATTGCACAACAACACCACGCTTTCGTCTTCATTCAAAACAGGCTGCATGCCGTTGTCTAAACCGATGATGCTCAACCGGCTGAAGCCCAGCGCCACATTATCAAACTGGTGCACGCACTGACTGTCGGGCCCCCGGTGCAACAGTTGCCTGTTCATGTCCCGGACCACCTGTTCATCATACCCTGTTGTATGCGCCCCATACCTTATGTAGCCACAAATACCACACATATTAAAATTGCTTTAGTAGTTATACATTTACAGTCGTTTCAAGCCGGATATCATCAATCAATGCTTCGCTGTCTTGCGCGATGGCATTGACGATGCGCTGATAGTACGCCACAAACACGTCCATCATGCTCTCTTCATACAACACCGTGCTGTAGATGAATGCGACTGCGTAACCTGCTTCTTTTTCTGATACTTCTATTTTTAATTCGTATTGGGTAGTCTCATGCTGGCGGCCCTGTACAGGAATAAATCCCAGCTCTTTCAGTTCCGCATCGCTGTCCAGCGTATTGGCAAAAGCAAAATGAACATCAAAAACCGGATTACGGCCATCCCGCTCTTCTTCTTCCGCCAATGCTACTATCTGATCGAACTGATAGTCCTGATGGTCCAGTGCGTCCAGTAAGCAGTTTTTGACACCTGCCAGCAATGTATGAACAGGCTGGTCTTCATGGATATCTACTTTCAACGGCAGGATATTCACAAAAGTGCCGACTACTTCCTGTAGCGCCTCATGGCTTCTGCCGGCTGCATCGATACCGGCGATAAGGGTTTTGTTGCCACAGACCTTGTACAACAGTATATAGAAAGCGGACAACAACAACACATAGGGAGAAGTGGCTGCCGTGGCGGCACATTGTTGCAGTTGAAAGAACTGTTCCTCCTGTATTTCCAGCGTTTTGACGGCAGCCGGGTGTATGCCCGGGAAATTACGTTGTTGCATCACCGGCAAATCCAGCCGGGGAAGCTCTCCCGACAGCTGCCGCAGCCAATAGCGTTTGTTTTTGTCGTTGTCTGCCGTCCTAGTAGCCAGGCTGGCGGCGTAGTCGAGGTAATTATATTCAACGGGCGTCAATACTTTCCCCTGGTAGAGGTCCCGCAGGTCTCTGATGAGTATGTTCAGAGAAATACCATCACAGATCACATGGTGGATATCAATCAACAAAAAATCCTTCCACAAGGCATAGCGCATGAGTGGCGCAACGGAAAGATCAAAGGGCCGGATGAACTGCTGCCACACCGCTTCAAAGGGTGCATTTTCAGGGCCTGCGTCTTGCAGCGCAGGCGCGACCTCCGTATCCACTTTTTGTACCAGTCCTCCTTCGCCGAGTTCAAAGCGGGTCCGCAGGCTGGTGTGCCGCTGTTGCAATTGGATAAATGCCGCGTGTATCTTTTCCGGCACAACGGTGTCCGCCAACCGGAAGACCGCGGCTATGTTAAATCCAAGGTTATCCTTATTCAGCATTTGCTGATAGTACAGTCGTTCCTGGGCAGGGGATGCCGCACATTCCTGCTGCGCGCCGGCTTTGAGGAGTTCTATCCCTGCAGCAGGCTGACTGCTCCCGATAAAAGCAGCCATGTCATTCAATACGGCATGTGTAAAGATATCGCGCAGCTCTATGTTACAGCCGAAGTGTTTGTGAACAAGATTCTTCAATCGCATGGCCTTGACAGAGTGCCCGCCCATCCCAAAAAAGCTGGCGGTGGCGCTGATGTCCGACACGTCCAGTTTCAGTACATCGGCCCAGATGGCCGCCAACCGGATAGCAGTATCGCCGGTCGGCGCCGCATAGCCCCCGACTCCCGCTTCGGGAGCAGGCAGCCGGCTTTCATCCAGCTTACCGTTGCCCGTCAGGGGCAGGTGATGGAGATGGAGGTAATACACAGGCACCATATAGGCAGGCAACACCTGCTGCAACGCGCCTTGCAGCGCTGCGCTGTCCTGTGCTTCGTCGGATACGTAGTAGCATGCCAGCTGACCGTTACGCTGCAACACCGCGGCTTCTCTCACACCGGGCTGACGGCAAACATGGTACACGATCTCGCCG
>NZ_FUWZ01000022.1 GCF_900167135.1 Chitinophaga eiseniae
GCGGGCCATGCAGGAGCAGCACCGGTCATACTGGAAGAGCGTTTTTGCGGATGGCGTGCCCTTGCTGCACTTACCCCTGGATTATAAACGTCCGTTGATAAAGGACGATAAAGGTGGTGTTGTCCGTTTTTCCCTGAGCAGGGAAGAGGTATCAGCTTTACAGGCGCTGGCGTCCCGGTCGCAGTCCACCCTTTTTATGGTGATGTTGTCATTGTACAACGTGCTGCTGTCACGCGTTTGCAACCAGGATGATATTGTTGTGGGCACATCGGTGTCCGGTCGTTATCATGCTGATCTGGAACCACTGACCGGCATGTTTGTCAATACGCTCCCTTTACGCCATCATCCGCATGGGGACCAGTCTTTTCTGTCGTTTTTAACGACGGTGCGGGACCGTACGCTGGAGAGTTTTGAGCATCAGTCTTACCCGCTGGAGGCAATGGTGGAAGATCTTTCGCCGGAGCGTGACACGAGCCGCAGCCCGTTGTTTGACGTGATGTTTGGCTATGAGAACATAGATGTGACGACGCTGGCCATACCGGGATTGAAGCTGGAGCCTTACCTGCATGAAGAGTATGCTTCCAAATTTGATCTGACACTGACCGTCAGTGAGCGGGGCGATGATCTGCAGCTGGATTTTGAATACGCCGCCTCCTTATTCAACAGCAGCACGGTCCACCGGTTGATCACCTATTTTAAAAATATTGTACGGGCAGTTATCGCAGACAATGAAGTGTTATTGTCAGCTATCGTTATGCTTCCCGAAGCGGAGGAGCACACGCTGTTGCACGTGTTTAACAATACAGCGCGTTCATACGGGAACACCACTTTTCCGGATGTTTTTAAAGACCAGGCAGCACTTTATCCGCATCATATTGCAGCGACATACCGTGGCGTTGACACAGATTACCGCACACTGCATGAAACATCCAACAGGATGGCGCATTACCTGCATTCAATAGGACTGCCTGCGGGAGCTGTCGTTCCGTTGCTTTTGGACCGTGGCGTCGATCTGTTGTCATGGATTATTGGTATTCAGAAAGCAGGCGGGGTATTTATTGCCCTGGATACCCGTCATCCCGCAGACCGTATTGCCGGTATACTGGATGGCTGTAATCCGGCACTGGTGGTAACGGAAGAAAAATATACAGGTCTGTTAAAGGCCGGTTGTCCGATGGTATTGCACGAAACTGTGGCTACGACAGCACATGACCGGTCTGTCAGCGATTGGATGAGCAGGAAGGCGGCGGACATTGCGTATGCCGCGTATACGTCCGGGTCTACCGGTGTGCCGAAAGGTGTGTTGTTACACCATGGGGGAATGATGAACCACTTTCACGGGTTGAAGGAATTGCTGGGGCTAACATCGGATGACAGGTTTGCACAAACGGCAGAATGCAGCTTTGATGTTTATCTTGTTCAGATGCTGCTGGCGTTGACGGTGGGTGGTTGTACGCATATCATCGACAGGGACGTGATGCTGGATGCCGGTCTTCTTTCAGCGGAGCTGGTGGCCGGCGATATTACTATCCTGGAGGTTGTTCCGTCTGTGGTCCGTTTGCTGGTAAATGCGGCTCCTTTGCCATTAGGAAAGCTTCGCTGGGTTATCTCCACAGGGGAGGCGCTGAGCAGGGAGTTGGCGGTTGCCTGGTACAGATGTTACCCGGATGTGCGGTTGCTGAACCTCTACGGGCCGGCTGAAACCTCAGACGATGCTACTTATTATATTGTTCCACCAGATTTACAGGAGCAGGGAGTGGGGAACGTGCCTATTGGCCAGCCTTTGCCCAATTTTCACATACATGTGCTGGATGCTGCCCGGAACCTGTGCCCGGTAGGGGTAAGCGGGGAGATCTGTATTGCTGGTCCGGGTGTGGGAAAAGGTTATATCGCAGATGTTTCGCTGACGGCGTCGAAGTTTGTACCGAACCCTTTCGCCAGCCATGATACATCGGATGCTTATGCTGTAATGTACCGGACAGGTGACGTAGGGTACCGGGACGAACAAGGCATGATCTATCTCACCGGCCGGATAGATAATATGATAAAGATCCGTGGCGCGCGGATAGAGACAGGCGACATCGAGGCTTTGCTGTTGCAGTTCGCCGGTATCAGGGATGTATTGGTGTTAAGCCGTGAAAACAAAGAACAGCAATACCTGGCAGCCTATTATATCGCGGAGGGGGAAATAGACGCGGCCGTCCTGGCGGCCTATTTAACCGGTAAGCTGCCGGAGTATATGGTGCCAACTGCATACGTGCATTTAACCGCATTTCCGCTTACGCTCAGCGGCAAAGTAAATAAACGCGAACTGCCGGAACCTGTATTTGGCAGCGAAGCATTCCAGGCGCCTGTTACCGATGAGGAAATACTTCTCGCCGGGATATGGTGCAAGATACTGGGCATGGCGCGTGTGGGAACAGCTGATAACTTTTTCTCCCTGGGCGGTGATTCCATTAAATCCATCCAGATTATTTCACGCGTACGTGCGGCCGGATACGAGTTATCCATGAAAGATATTTTTGCCAATCAGACCATTGCCGGATTGGCGAGGTGCCTGAAAGTGCTGCGGGCACAACCCCGGCAGGATATCGTAAAAGGCGAGGCGGCACTGACGCCGGTACAACGCTTTTTCTTTGACGGGCCGGCAGCAGGGGATGCGCATTTCAACCAGTCCGTGATGCTGCATTTCCCCCAGGGCATTACCGCCGGCGAGGTACAACAGATTTTTGGTTACCTGCAACAGCATCATGATGCGCTGCGCATCGTGATAAAAGAAACCGCCGAAGGCTTGCGGCTGGACACTAAGCCGGAGCAGCCTGTATCGCTGACGGTATATGATGCATATAACGAGGCCGCCTGTACGGCTTTGCAGGGAAGCATGGACCTCACTGCGGGCCCGTTGATGAAACTGGGGCTGTTCCGGGAAAAAGATGGCAGCCACCTGCTGATCGTGGTCCATCATCTCGTGACCGATGGCGTTTCCTGGCGTATCCTGCTGGAAGACATGGCCACGTTGTACGGCCAGTTACAACAAAAACAAACATTATCGCTGCCCGGCAAAACCACTCCTTTTCTTTCATGGTCCGCCCACCTGCACCACTACATGGAGAGCGCCTCATTCCGCAGCGGGCGCGCCTACTGGCAGGCGCAGGAAAAAAGAGGGCTTCAGGGCTTCATTCCCCGCGACATGCCGGAGGGCAGCAACCGCGGAGAGGAAATGCGGACCGTACGTTTCACGCTGGACAGTATGCGTACGCACGAGTTACTGCGACAGGCGCCGGACACTTTCCGTACATCGGTGGAAGAGGTGTTGCTGGCGGCTTTTGTTGCCGCTGTGGCGCAGCAATACGGACAGCAACAGGTGTGTGTGGACCTGGAAGGCCATGGCCGGGAAGAAATATTGCCCGGCGTGGACATAAGCCGGACAGTTGGCTGGTTTACGAGCATTTACCCGGTGATGCTGGAGCTAAAAGGAACAACGTGGAGCGACCGGCTGCGTCATGTAAAAGAGACGCTGCGTACCATTCCCAATAAAGGGATCGACTACCTGCTCTGCCGGTATTACGATAACAGCCTGGCCGATGCTGAAGC
>NZ_FUWZ01000021.1 GCF_900167135.1 Chitinophaga eiseniae
CGTTCTGCTGAAAGTGCTGTCGCAGGAGTATCCCTCTTTACAGACGAGCCATATTGATGTGAGTTTGTCGGAAGAAGGGTGGCAGCCGTTGCTGGCCGCGGAGATCAATACACCGGGGAACGGCAGGGTGATATGCCTGCGTCACGGTCGTCGCTGGGGGCGGCATTACGAGCGTCTGGAAACATCCGTGTCTGCAATGCCAGGCGGAGGAATTTACCTGGTCACCGGTGGGCTGGGCGGTTTGGGTTATACATTAAGTAAACGCTTGCTGGCAGACAATGCCGCGGGCCTGATACTGACGGGCCGGGTGGCGTTGCCGCCGCGTGCTGCCTGGGATGCCGGTGACCTGGAAGCAGGTGTGAAAGCGCGTATAGAAAAGATCCGTGAGCTGGAATCACGGGGCTGTCGTGTGCTGTACAGCCACTGCGATCTCACGGACGTAGCAGCGGTACGGGAACTGGTGGCCAGCTCGGAGGCTGTGCTGGGCGGCCGTATCAGCGGCGTGGTCCATGCGGCGGGCATCGCGGACGGGGAAAGCCATGGTGGTATAGACACGCTGACGCAGCAAGACTATGAAAAACAGTTCGGGCCCAAAGTGCAGGGACTGGAAGTATTGCAGACCGTGTTGGGTGATCGTGCGCTTGAATTTTTTGCCGCTACCTCATCTCTCTCTACCGTGCTGGGGGGGATTGGTTTTGGAGCTTATGCTCCCGCCAATGCTTACATGGATGCCTACATTACTTCCGGGGTAGGTACCGGCAGCTTAAAACATTGGATAAGCATCTGTTTCGACGGCCTGGAATATGGTGATAAAACCGGTGGTGGTATTACGGGCGGGGAACTGGCAGAGGTATGGCGCCGCATCATGAGCGTCCGTCATCTGCCGCAGGTGGTGGTTTCGGTGTCCGATCTGCAGCTGCGGCTGCAGCAATGGGTCAACCGGGAAGTGGCTGTTGCCGAAGGCGGGGAAGCCATGGCAGCAGGGGATGATAAGGCTTCGGAGGATGATATCACCGCTTCACTGATCGGTTTATGGGAACAGTTTTTTGGAAAGCAGGGTATTACTGCGGAAGATGATTTTTTTGAAATAGGCGGTAACTCATTGAAGGCGCTTACCATGATGGGGCGCATACATAAGCTGTTCAATGTGGAAGTACCGGTGAAAACCTTTTTTGATAATTCCACCATTACATTACTGGCAGCGCAGATGAATACGCTGATGTCGGCTGGCAATGCCGGCCGGAAGGAATATACGGCTATCCCCAGCGCTCCGTTAAAGCCATATTATGCATTGTCTTCCGCACAGAAGCGGCTTTATTTCCTGTATGAAATGGACAAAGACTCCATTGCCTACAATCTGCCGCAGGTGGTTATGCTGGAAGGTGCATTAGACGTGGCGAAAATCAGCCTCGCCTTCAATCAGTTGCTGGCGCGTCATGAAAACCTCCGCACCTTTTTTGAGGTGGAAGACGGCGTTCCTGTACAGAAAATAGCCGCTCCGGTTACCTGTCAAATACCTGTGGTGAAGGCAACCGCCGAAGAAGTGCCGGCAGTCATTCACAATTTTATCCGGCCGTTTGACCTGCGCGCGGCGCCTTTGATCAGGATGGCGCTGGTGGCCATCGGCAGCCGGCAGCACATACTGATGGTAGATGTACATCATATCATTATGGACGGGGTGTCTGAAAATATCCTTATCAATGATTTTATGGCATTGTACCAGGAAGAAACGTTGCCCCCCCTGCAACTGCAGTATAAAGATTTTGCAGAATGGCAGCAAGAGGTTGCGTCCCAGCCCTGGATGTCGGTACAACGGGATTTCTGGATGCGTGAATTTGAAGAGGTGCCCACCCCCCTGGAGCTGCCATATGACTACGCCCGGCCTGCTGCTAAAGACCAGGAAGGCCATATCATCAGCTTTGATATTGATACCATTCTCACCGGCCATTTGAAACAACTGGCAGAAGCAGAAAAGACCACACTGTTCATGGTATTGCTGGCAGCATATAATATCCTGCTGGCAAGGGTTTCCGGACAGGATGACGTAGTGGTGGGCACGCCGGTGGCCGGCCGTCACAACAGTGATGTGGAACAGGTAATGGGAATGTTTGTGAATACGCTCCCTTTAAGAAACCAGGTGTCAGGCGGAAGCAGTTTCAGGGAACTATTGGCGGCGGTAAAGGCAAAAACGTTGTCCTGTTTTGATAACCAGGACTACCAGTATGAAGCCCTGATCAGCGACCTGGCGTTGTTAAGGGACGCCGGCCGAAACCCGCTTTTCGATGCCATGTTTGTGTTTCAGAACTATGAACAATCTACCCTGGAACTGCCGGGGCTTACATTAAAGCCCTATAGTACGGGCCACGCAGTGGCTAAATTCGATATGACCTTATCTGCTTTTGAACACGACGGAAAGCTTTTACTGAGCATGGAATATGCGACGTCACTGTTTAAAGAAGCGACCATACAACGGTTTGTTACCTGTTTTGTCAATATCCTTACGGCGATCACTGCTCATCCGCAGGCATTGATAAAAGACCTGGTGATCATTCCGGCGGAAGAAGCACACCGGCTATTGTATGAATGGAATAATACAGCCACTGATTACCCGTCAGACAAGAGTCTTGTGGAGCTGTTCGAACAGCAGGCGCAGCAGACCCCGGACCATATCGCAGTGGAGTTCAACGAAGAGCGCGTTACTTACCGGCAGTTAAATCACCGGTCCGGCCAACTTGCCCGTCACCTGGTACACCATGGCGTAGCGCCCGGAGATATCGTGGGACTGATGATGGAACGGTCAACCGATCTGATCGTGGGAATGCTGGGCATTATGAAAGCAGGTGGCGCCTACCTGCCGCTGGACGCTACCTATCCGGAGGAGCATATCCGGAACATGCTGGAGGAATGCAGGGTGAAGACAGTGTTGACAGAAATACCTCATCATGAAGAAGCACCGCTTCATGCCTTACCTGAAGTTACAGCAGCGCACACCGCTTACATAATTTATACATCCGGCTCCACTGGTAAACCTAAAGGAGTTATGGTGCCGCATCGCCCGGTAGTGAACCTGGCCTGGTCGCAACGAAGGACCTTTCAGATCACCGAAGCGGAAAAGATCCTACAGTTCTCCACTATCTGTTTCGATGCTTCGGTGGAACAGATCTGGCTGGCATTGTTGAGCGGCGCCACCCTGGTGATGGTCAGCCGTGAAGTGATACTGGACAACGCGCTGTTTAATCAATACCTGAGGGACCATGCGGTCACGCACTTGCATGCCACGCCATCCTTCCTGGAGAGCGTCGCATGGGAGGATGTGTCTGCGCTGAAAAGGATCATTGCGGGCGGGGAGGCCTGCCCCGTGACACTCGCAGAGAAATGTGGCGGAGTGGCTGCTTTCTATAACGAGTACGGCCCTACGGAAACGACCGTAACGTCCATTGAATATGCCGTTACCGGTCCGATGCCCGACAAGACATATGTCCCTATCGGCCGCCCCGTCCACAACACCAGGGTTTATATTCTGGGAGAGCAACTGGAACTGTTGCCGGCAGGGGCCAGGGGGAAACTTTACATCGGCGGCGATGGCCTGGCATCAGGCTATGTCAACGACCCCGAACTGACTGCACGTAAGTTTCTGTGGCATCCGTTATTGCCGGAAGAGCGCATCTATGATACCGGCGATTATGCCAGGTGGCTGCCCGATGGGCAACTGGAATTCCTGGGGAGGGCCGATGAGCAAATAAAGATCAGGGGATACCGTGTGGAGCTGGGAGAGATTGCAGCCCGCCTGCGGCAGCACGAGGAAGTACAGGATAGTATCGTCATTGCTGACCGGCAGGGACAGCATACCGTCCTCACCGCCTATTATATTCCTGTTCACGGAGCCGGTATTCTCTCGTTGGATGCTTATATGCGTGAACAATTGCCGGCCTACATGATACCAGCGCATTTTATAAAAATGGAACAGTTCCCGGTGAACCGCAACGGAAAGATAGACCGGAAGGCACTGCCGTTGGTGGAAAGCGCTGCCGGAGCGGAATTTATATCGCCTTTGGGAGACACGGCGGAAATGCTGGCTAATATCTGGTCTGAGGTCTTGTCGCTCAACAGGGAGAAGATCGGCGCTAACAGCACTTTTTTTGAACTGGGGGGAAATTCTCTCCTGTTAATAAAACTGCAGGTGCGGATGAAGGAACGCTTAGGGATCAACGTCGCTGTGGCGGAACTGTTTACCTATTCTTCTGTTGCAGCGCTGGCGGCATTTCTTGATAATGGCAACGTTGCCGTGGAGCAATTCGAAAAAACGGTCAGAGAAGAAGTGGAAGGGCTAAAAAACATGATCGATATTTTTAAATAAGTGTAATCCCGGAAAAATATGACTAAATACAATGGTGTTGAAATTGCCGTTATCGGAATGGCAGGACAGTTTCCAGGTGCTGAAAACGTAAATGAATTCTGGAGAAACCTCCAATCGGGAAAGGAATCCATCACTTTTTTTTCCAGAGAGGAACTGATGGCTGCGGGAGAAGATGAGGCTATTGCAGATGATCCGTCTTATGTGAACGCAAATGCCCGGCTAAATGGAAAAGCCGGCTTTGACGCGGCGTTTTTTGGATACCGCCCCGATGAAGCGACGATCATGGACCCCCAGATCCGTTTGTTTCACCAGTACTGCTGGGCAGCGATGGAAGATGCCGGGTATGATGTGACCACCTACCCGGATAAAATCGGATTATTTGCCGGGGGCTCGCCGGACAATAACTGGGAAAACTATACGATCCTGCGCAACGGGCAACAGAAAAGAGTGGATGAATATTCGGCTTCCCAGCTTCGCAACATTACCTTCTTGTGTTCAAGGGTTGCTTACCAGCTTAATCTGCAAGGTCCGTCAGTATTTGTGAACACCGCTTGCTCTACTTCTCTGGTGGCCGTACAGCGGGCGTGTATGAGCCTTTTGCTACGGGAGTGTAAAATGGCGATGGCTGGCGGCATTACGCTCAACAGTTTTTCCGGGAGAGGATATTTGTATCAGGAGGGAATGATTAATTCCAAAGACGGGCATTGCCGCGCGTTTGATGCTGGCGCCAACGGTACCGTGGGCGGAGAAGGCGGCGGGGTGATAGTACTGAAACGCCTGGCAGAAGCGATTGCTGAAGGAGATCATATCTACGCGGTGATCAGAGGCAGTGGGATCAATAATGATGGCCATGATAAAATGTCGTTTACCGCGCCGGGTGTGAACGGACAGTATAATGCAGTGTTAAAGGCCGTCAATATGGCCGGCATTGCGCCTGATAGCATCAGTTTTGTGGAGACGCATGGTACGGGAACGCACCTTGGCGACCCGATCGAGATAGAAGCGCTGCGGCGTGTTTTTGGGAACAGCAGCCGGCAGTATTGTGCGCTGGGCGCCGTGAAGACCAATATCGGCCATCTGGACGCTGCTGCGGGCATAGCCGGTTTTATCAAAACGGTATTGTGCCTGCATCACCGTCAGCTGGTGCCTACGCTTCATTATCAGCGTCCCAACCCGGCGATCAATTTTGCAGATGGCCCTTTTTATGTAAATACAACGCTGAAAGAATGGTCTCATAACGGCCA